>NZ_BAAGDR010000001.1:5016521-10033043 GCF_054660435.1 Streptomyces sp. YKOK-I1 | reverse complement strand
GATCCGCCTCAGTCGGCCGCCACGGTGCGTACATACGGCAGTTCGTCGAACTTCGGGGGCGGGAGCCGTTCGCTGCGGTCACGGCTTGCCCGAACCAGACCAGCGCCCGCAGGAAAAGCCGGATCGTACACGGCCTCCCCGGCACGACCCGGGCCGTCTGCGTCAGCCGTGGTGTCCGCCGAGCCGCTCTCAGACGGACCCGGACTACTGGAAGGCCGTGCCGAGCGCGCGCAGTTGAGCGCGGCGGGCCTGCATGAGTTCTCCGGTCGGCGCAGGGCGGTGTCCAGGAGCCATACCCCGCGGCGGAACAGTTGGAAGCCGATGCTCTCCCACAGTGCGGCGATCTCCTCCTTCGCCTGGAGCCGATAGGCCTCGGTGACCTGCTCACAGTCTTCGGGGTACTCACCCATTCCGGGAAACACCGCTACCGCGTAACAGCCCCCAGACAGGCGGCGGATCGCCTCGACGACCAAGGCCACGCGCTGGCCCTGCCGCCGCCTCTCAGGCACGACCCGCCAGCCCCTGACCAGCACAGACCAATCCACCTGAACCACGCAGCGATAGAGAAATCCTGCACCGATCACTAGATCCACAGGTCAGCGCATCACTCACCTAGTGATCACTAACGGATTTGTCAGAGGGCGTCTACGGCCAGAAGTTGGACCCGGTAGACCTCGCGGTAATTGATGAGGCCCACAGGACAAGTGGGGCGATGGGTAAGGCGTGGGCGGACATCCATGACCAGACCGTCATCCCGGCGTACCGGCGGCTGTACCTGACGGCGACGCCGCGGATCTGGGAGGAGCGGCTGAACCGCGAGGTTGCCGAGGGGGGGCGTGACCCGCTGCCGAGGGAGATGGCGGCGAGCATGGATGACGAGAAGGTCTTCGGGCCCGTCCTCTACAAGCTCTCGCTCGCCTCTGCTATCTCCCGGGGCCTGTTGGCGCGGTTCCAGATCATCGTCCTGGAGCTCCAGGACCCGGTCGTCACGCCCGAGCGGCTGATGGGCGAGGAACGGCACACCGAAGAGGTCCGCGGGCAGCGCCTCGGAGCCCTCCAGGCCGCGTTGCTGCACACGATGGCGCAGCACGACCTGTCGACGTGCATCACCTTCCACCACCGGACTATCGAGGCGCAGGCGTACGCGGAGGGCCTGGAGCGGGTCGCGGCCAAGCTGCACGCCGACCGGCCCGAGACCTACCCGAAGCGCATCTGGGCGGACTGGCTGTGCGGTGAGCACGTCCCCGAACGCCGGCGAGAGGTCCTGGGTTCGTTCGGGACCACGGCGCAGCGGGCCGTGCTCTCGAACTGTCGTGTCCTGGGCGAGGGCGTCGATATTCGAAGCGTGGATTCAGTCGCCCTGTTGGACCCGAAGGGCGCGCCGCACGACATCGTCCAGGCCATCGGCCGGGCACTCCGGCAGAAGCCCGGACAAGGCAAGCTCGCCTCCCTGATCGTGCCCGTCTTCCTCCAGCCCGGAGAGCAGCCCGAGGACATGTTCACCTCCGGCTCTTACCGGCCCCTGGTGAAAGTCCTGGAAGGTCTGCGGGCCCACGATGAAGAGGCCGTGGAACTGCTCGCCATCCCCCAGGAGCCGCAGAAGGACGTCGCGCAGCCGTCCGTGAACATCGGTGTCGCGCCAGAAGACGGCGAAGAAGAATCCCGCTTGTTGCTCCGTTTCGCCGCCCCCAGGGATCCCATGATGGTCGCGGACTGGGTTTCCTTCAACGTCATCGACACCGAACGCCAGGACTGGGCCCGCGGCTGGGCGAAGCTGAAGACGTACGTCGAGCGCGAGGGGAGCGCCCGCGTGCCCTACGGACACCGCGAGGGCGCGACACCGCTTGGACAATGGGTCGCGGAACAACGACGCGCCTACGCAGCCGGGCAGATGACCGGCCAACGCGCGAGGCGGCTCGAACAACTCGGCATGGTCTGGTCACCGGCCGACGAACGCTTCCAGGAAAACTTGGAAGCGGCCAGGACGTACTACGACCAGCACTGGACGCTCTGCGCCCCCCGCACTGCGACCGCGCTGGATAGACCATTGGGGATGTGGCTTGCGAATTTGCGGCGTCCTGGTGCGCTGGACGGCCACCCCGAATGGAAGACGGCGCTGGAAGCCGTGGACGAGGACTGGAACCCGGCATGGCCAGCGGACTGGCAACGCCACTACGCCGCACTACGCGAGCTCGTGCGCGACGAAGAGGGCCGAGCGGAGGTCCTGCCCGGCGTGACTTGCCACGGAATGGACATCGGACGATGGCTCACGAAAAACCGTCAGCCCGCCGTCTGGCAGGGGCTGATGGACGGGCAGCGCGAACGCCTGGAGCAGCTCGGCATCACACCGCTCGCCCAGGAGCCGGAAGTGCCCACGAAGCCGTCCACGACACCCGTGGGAGCCTTCGAACGGGGCGTTGCAGCCCTAGCGCAGTACAAGGCCCGCGAAGGCTCCGTGACCGTCCCCAGAGGCCACACAGAGCGGCTGGAAGACGGCACCCAGGTCAAGCTCGGAGTCTGGATCATGAACCAGAAGGGACGCCGTGCGAAGCTCACCACCGACAAACTCGCCACACTCGCCAACCTCGGTCTGGAATGGGCGAGTGCGTAGGGCATTCGAGGGGGAACGGCAGCGTGAGGATCATGCTCGACAACAACATCTGGTCCTATGTGGGGGATGCGAGGGCCGGGGACCGGTTCAGGACGGTCGCTCGTTTCCTCGGCATCGCGTGGTAACCGCGCCGAGCGTCCTGCTGGAGGTGCTGCAGCATCCGCACTCGGACATGCGGGCGGCCATCATCGAGGCCATCACGACCGCGACGGACGAACGGCTGTGCAGCGAGGCCGACCGGGAGGGTGCCGAGGTCATCTCCGAAGTGCGCCGTTTGCACCCGGAGTGGATGCGGGCAGTGCCCGACACCGGACGTGAGGCGACATGGCGTACGTACTGGACCAAGATGTTCTGGCGGGAGGCGGTGGAGCACCACGACTGATTGCGCGACGCGGAACCGGCCCGTCGGACCGCGCGCACGGTGCGCTTTGTCGTGGATAACCAGAAGGAACAGCGGGGGCGTTGGCGCGAGGCCGGCTTCGATCTCCGCGGCCTCTCCCGCATCACGCTGGCCCCGGGTGAGGAGACCCCGATCGAACAGCGGGCAGGGTGGCCATCTGACGAATGGGTCGCGGCATGGCGGCCGTACAGCCAGGAGGTGTACTGGCATGCCTTCGCGAGGAGCCGTCGATCTGTGCTCACGCAGGAGGAGACTACTTACGCCGACTGGGTCGGCGCCCGGGTAGACCTACGCGCTATGTGTGACTCCCGGGAGGCGTTCAACCGGTTTTGGCTGTATGAGGTGGAATCCGCGTACATGCCACGCGCCTGGCTCCGGTGGGCGGCGGACACCGTACAGATGGACATGAAGGTGACCGACGGCAACTCCATTGACGTCCAACACGCCTCCTACCTGCCGGACTGCGACGTGTTTGTCACCGCCGACAAGAACTTCCTGCGGGTGCTGGACCGCATCGCGGAGCAGGCCCCGGTCCCCGTAGGCAGAGCCCATCGGGTGGAGCCGGCAGCCCATAACGGCATCGTGGAGGCGGTTGAGGCCACGCTGCGTACCCTCTGAGCCGCTCGGCGCTCGGAGGCCCGCCCTGGGCGTCAGTCCTGACCTGCACCTGATGTGGCTGGCTCTAGTTGGCGTCGGCTGGGCCGACAAAATGTTTGATGTCGGCTCTGAGTCATTTGGAGTGCGGCCTCGGAGCCGACGCCGCGCCGACCGCCGCCGCGCCCCAAAGGATGTACGAGTTTTCGGATCGGCCCTGCTTGCAGCAACGCACCGGCCGGGTGGTGTTCTCCCCCGCCGGCACGACTTGTGTATGAGGCTCCCGTGAGGAAAAGGGGGACAAGCAGCGGGACGACATCCCTCCGACCCGACACGCCCGGAAGCTGGGGCTCGCTACGGTCGGGCAGTCCGCGGCGGCTTCCGCCGGGGCGCTGGTGCCGCGGTGGAAGCCGGCCCCGCGCCGGTCGTGCTGGTTGCTGGTCGAGTGCTCGGGCCGGCCGAACGGCAGGTGGGTCTTGAGCGCGGGCAGGTAGGTTCCGTGGATGTTGGGCGCGGTCACCTCATCGGCGTCGGCGGGGAGTTCGGGGCGGGTCCGCTCGGTGCGGGCTGCGGCCAGGTGCCGGCGCTGATCCGGGCGGGGACGACGGTGGTGTACTGCTCTCGGGCGGCGGGGGCGAGGGGATCGGTGGCGGTGGTGGGTCCGTCGTAGGTGATGTGGATGCGGGCCGCAGGCCCTTCGTGCAGAACGGCCTCGAGGCGGCGATGGCCGGGGAGCGCCTCGGGTCGGGTCCGGCTCCGGTGCGGGCAGCACGGCCGGCGCCTGGTCGGCGGCGTATGCCAGGGCGCGGTCGGCGTCGCCGGGCTCCTGAGAGGTCTCGACCTCTCGATGCCCGGGGTGCGTCTCTTTTCAGCCATGCCTCTATGACGTCCCTGCGCGGAAAGGTACTTCCGTACAAGGGCATGTACCTGACATCTTGCATCGACCATTCGTTTCGTACGGCGCGGCCGGTGCCCTCGGCGCGGCCGGGCCGTCTCCGGAGGACGCATTGATACCCCCCATATCCGGCCGACCCAGACGCGCGCTGGTGCTGGCGACCACGCTCGGTGCCGCCCTCGCGTTCGGCGCCCCGGGCGCCCTCGCGGGCACGCTCCCCGTCGTCCCCTCCACCGCGCCGGCCGCCAAGGCCCACGCTCTGGCCGCCGTGCCGGCATCCCAGAGTGCGGCCTGGGTGGCCGGCACGCGTGCCTACCTCGTGATCACCGCCCCCGGTGACAGCTCTGCGGTCCGCTCGGCGATCGCGGCCAACGGCGGCACCGTCTTCTCGGACTTCGACGCCATCGGCGTGATCGTCGCCCACTCGGCGTCCAGCGGATTCGCCGCCGCCATGCGCGGTGTCGCCGGCGTGCAGCAGGTCGGCGCCACGCGCACCTCGGACGTCCCGGCCGACGCCTACGACCCGGCGCTCCCGGCCAACCCGGCCCAGGCCTCGACCCCGGCCGGAGAACCGGTCCGGGCCGACATGAGCCAGATCAAGGCCGACCAGGCCTGGGCCGTGAACCCGGGCTCCGCCTCCGTCACGGTCGGCATCCTGGACACCGGTGTGGACGACCAGCACCAGGACCTGGCGCCCAACTTCGACGCGGCCGACTCGGTCTCCTGCGCCTACGGCAAGCCCGACACCCGTGCCGGCGCCTGGCGGGACGTCGACACGCACGGCACCCACGTGGCGGGCACCATCGCCGCGGCCAAGAACGGCAAGGGCGTCGTCGGCGTGGCCCCCGGGGTGAGGATCGCCGCGGTCCGGGTCGCCGAGCCGGGCAACTCCTTCTTCTTCGCCGAGAACACCATCTGCGGCTTCGTCTGGGCCGGTGACCACGGCTTCAAGGTCACCAACAACAGCTATTACACGGACCCGTGGCAGTTCAACTGCCCGGACAACATCGACCAGGCCGCCATCATCGAGGGCGTCAGGCGCGCCCAGGAGTACGCCGAGGGCAAGGGCTCCCTCCAGGTCGCCGCGGCGGGCAACGAGAACTACGACCTCGCCCACAAGACGACCGACTCCGCGAGCCCGAACGACTCGACGCCGGTCACCCGCACCATCACCAACGCCTGCCTCGACATCCCGACCGAGCTGCCGGGCGTGGTCACGGTCGCGGCCAACGGCACGGGCGTCACCAAGGCCTCGTTCTCCAACTACGGGCAGGGCGTCATCGACGTCGCGGCGCCGGGCAGCAGCGTGTACTCCACCGTCCCCGGCGGGGGCTACGGCAGCAAGAGCGGCACCTCGATGGCCACCCCGCACGTGGTCGGCGTGGCGGCACTCATCGCCAGCGCCGACCCGGGCATCACCCCGGCGCAGCTCCGCGCCAGGCTGGCCGAGCAGGCCAACGACATCGCCTGCCCCTCGGACAGCCGCTGCACGGGCACGACGGCCAGCAACTCGTTCTTCGGCGAAGGACAGGTCGACGCCCTCAAGGCCGTCGGGACCACCCCGCCGCCCGGCACGTACTTCGAGAACCTCGCGGACTTCGCCGTCAACGACAACGCGACCGTGGAGAGCCCGATCGCCGTGACCGGCGTGACCGGCAACGCCCCGGCCACCCTCAAGGTGGGTGTGGACATCAAGCACACCTACATCGGTGACCTGAAGGTCGACCTGGTGGCGCCGGACGGCACCGTCTACACGCTGCACAACCACACCGGCGGCAGCGCCGACAACATCGCCCAGACGTACACCGTGGACGCCTCCTCGGAGGTCGCGAACGGCACCTGGAAGCTGCGCGTCAACGACAACGCCGCCTCCGACACAGGCAGGATCGACGCCTGGAACCTGACCTTCTGACGCAGGGCCGGGCAACGCCCGCGTCGGCACGCTGTGCGCCGACGGCAGCTCCCTGTCCGCGGCCGCGGACGAGGCGGGCTGCGGTCGGCCAGGGCCGGACCGCTGCGCGGCGGAGGGCACAGGGGCCTCGGCGGCGGTGAACGCCGCGGCCGGGGCCGCCATGCCGGAGGCGTCCGGGAAGGCCGCGAACGGCCTGGGGCCGGTGCCCGGCTCACCGTGCGCCTCCCTGAGGACGCTCCGGCCGAACGGCGAGGTCCCCCACACGTTTGTGGCCTGGTTGTTCACTGCTGTTCAAAGCGTGGTGACGGGCGAGTGCACGCTGCGGCGTCTCTCCGTCGTGCTCTTGGGTCCAGCGGGTGACACTGGGCGTGGATATGAGCAGGTGCGGCTCGGCGTAGGCCAGGGCCGTAGCGGCGCGGGGGCCGGCATTGCGATCATGATGTCGAGCCGATCTTGGGCATCGCCGCGGACGGCTCGCAGGCGGCGCCCGGCGCGGGACGCGGTGGACGCGTTCGTGTCCGCCCACGCACGAGCCCGGCAGGAGCCGGACACCCCCCTTCCGCGCACACCTGCACGCGCTGGTGTCGCGCTCATCCGGCTTCGACTGTCAATCTCGATCGCCAGGAACGCACGCAGGACTCCGAGGGACTCGGGCTCGGGGGAACCTGCGACCGGCTACGAAGGCGCCTCACCAGGGAGGCCGCCGTCGCCCCCCACCACCACCTGAGCGGGCGGCGGGCGGCCCGCAGGCAGAGCGGGCCGGAGCCTGGGGGCAGCGATCATCGGCGCCGTCCCCGGCACCCTGACCCGCCCCTCAACTCGTCCTCGGCCGCCTCGGGCAAGGCGGGCCGGCTGCGCCCGGAGGCGCCCCGGAAGGTCGGCGGGCGCCTCACCGCGGCCCCGGGCACCCCTTCGAGGAGGTGCGGTTCACCTCGGCGTGGGGCAGCCGCGACGCTTTGGACGTGCAGCCGGTCATCCCTCGCCCTCTGTCCCGGCTGCCAGGCGCCACAGTTCGGGTGCGCTGGAAAGAGCACTCCGGTATGACCGCCGTGTTCGACCGGCGGACCCGCCGTGCGGCGCGGGCCTTCGCCGCCCCCGCGGGCTACGAAGCCAGCGCGTCGGCCTCGGCCGAGTGGGGTATGACGAAGAAGTCGGTGAGGAAGCAGGCGACGCTGCCGTCCGCCGCGCGGCCGATCCAGGTCGGATATGCGCCGTCGCCCCACCCGGACGTGAACCCGGCGAGGTTGTGGCCGCCCTCGCCTTGGGCCATGAAGACGTCGGGTCCGTGCCCGGCAGACTCCATGGCCGCCCACACCGCCCCTTCCTCGTCCTCCGTCCCCGGAAAAGCGTTCTCGGCCGAGGCGTCGTAGAAGCAGCCGGTACCCGCGTCCACGCCGTAGCCGAAGTACTGCTCGTCACCCAGTTCCGCCGGATCCTGTCCGGGCAGCAGCGCAAGCTCCCACCCGGCCACCTCCACGTCACGTATCACCAGCCGGGCGGCCGCGACGCGAGTGTGCGGGTGGGGCCCCGACTCCGCGCCTGGACGAACCAGCGTGGCGACGGCAGCGTCCACGGCGTAACGGCCGGGCTCCACCGCGACCGTGAAGGGTGGTACGTCCCCGCTGCCCAGGTACACGAACGGGTCGCACGCCACCACCTGGCCCGAATGCAGGGTGAGTTCGCCCACGCGCACCACGGACAGCGTTCCGGTCAGGTCGCGTCCGCAAGCGAAGGAGGTCCCGTCGGTGAAGTACCGGGAGTAGTCGGGCGCGGTGATGGGCATGCGGGGAACCTCCGTGAACCGGTGTGTATCCGGTGGATCCTAGAAGCAGGCACTGACATCTCCGCGTTCCTGCGCTGCGTCACGGGAGCGCCTGCTCTGGGCAGGGGCGGTGGCGGTGCCTGGAGGCAAGGTCCCGGAGCGGGTGGACCACTGCAGCATCCGGGCGGGCGGCCAGGGTGCCGAAGGGGAGAAGACGGACTTCGTCCGCAACCTCTCAGGCAGTCATCCGGATGAGCCAGGCACGTGTCCAGGGCCTGGGCGTGGTGGCGCCGTTCGTCTTCTGCGCACACCTTGCGGGGCAGCGCGCCCAGTCGCCGGCCTCAACAAGCGGGCCTGCCCGGCCCGGGGCGGGCAAGCGGTGCGTACGCCCAGAAGCCAGCACTGGCCCTGCACCCGCAACCACCCCGAAGATCACCAGGCGCGCCGAACACGCTCCGTCAGCGGGTTAAGGAATGGGATAAGTTCGTGGTTACGTTTCCGGATCTTTCGGAGTGGAGGTGCAGGGGTGGCATCTGAGGAAGAGCTGTTCGCGTCCGTCGATGCTCTGTTGAACGAGGAGCCGCATCTGCCGCCTCCGGCGGAGCGTGCCCGGCTGCGTGAGGCCGCCGGCATCACCCAGGCCCGCCTGGCCACAGCGCTGAAGACGACGACCCAGTCGGTGAAGAACTGGGAGAACGGCCGCAGCGAGCCGAAGTCGCCGCGGCTGGATGCCTACCAGCGGCTGCTGAACGGGTGGGCCGCGAAGTACCCGGCCCATGGTGCCGCTGGCGCGGCGGTGCCGGCGGACTCTGGCGGGCCGGCCGCGTCCGCGACGGCGGACGCCCCGCAGACACCCCACGTTGCGGCTGCGCAAGCACCGCATCCCGCCGCCCCCCGGCCCGCCGCAGCGTCGCGTCGCCCAACGGTGAAGAAGGCGGCCAAGCCCGCGCTGGACCCGGGTTTCCCTCACGGGCCGCTCGCCGTGCTGGACGGTGACGGCTCCGCTTACGGCATCGACGGGATCGTGCTGGACTGCCCGGCGGCCACCGTGGTGGAGCTGGTGGAGTGGACGCTGCGCGAGGCCGGTCTGGGCGCGCCGCGTCTGCACCGCAACGGCAAGGACAGCGACCCGCTGATCGTCCTCACCGCCGCGGCCGCCGTGAAACTCGGACTCCCGGAACACCTGGAAGGTCACGAGCAGCGCCGTTCTCTGCGGCTGCCGGAGGATCATCCGGTGGTCAAGCAGGTGGTGGAGGCGAAGTGGCGGCTCACCCAGCGCGGGTTCGGCCCGTGGGTAAGGATCTACCGCAACGCGCAGGGGGCGCGGCGGCAGTGCGTGCAGCTGGCGATCCTGTCGTGGGACGCCCTCGATGAGCGGTCCTGGCCCGGCGTGGCGGAGATGGAACCGGCCGACGTCGCCCGCGTCCTGGGGGTGTACGCCACCCGCGTCATCCCCCCGCGCGGGTCGACGGCCGTCTGCGGACTGGAGCTGATGACGGCGCTGCGCCCGCCCACCCGCGCGGTACGCGACGAAGCGAGCGGAAACTGGGTGCCCGGCCACAACCCCGGCTCGCTGGGGACGGACCCGATGGACCCGGCGCCGCCGGAGGCCACGCCCGAGCACCCCGTCGTCATCGACAGCGGCTGGAGCGGCGGGTTCCTGAACGAGGAGGCGTACCAGTGGGTGCGCGACGTCAGCCTGCTGACAGATGAGGAGTGCATGCTGCCGTACGCGGTCGGCCTCGACCTGAACACCGCCTTCCTCGCCGCCGCGGCCCGCCTGGTCGTCGGCCTCAGCGCGCCCGACCACTTTCGCGCCCCGGCGTTCAACCCGAAGATCCCCGGTTGCTGGCTGGTCGACCTGTCCCGCATCGGGCTGGACCCGCGCCTGCCCTCGCCGTTCACGCCGGACGGCTCGCGGCCGACGGGACCTGCCTGGTACCAGACGCACACCGTCGCCTACGCCCAGGAGCTCGGCCACAACGTCGCTCCGCTGGAGGGGTATCTGCGCCGGGAGACCGGCGCGTACCTGGACCCGTGGCACGACCGTCTGAAAAACGCCTACGCCGACACTCTCGCCGACCTCGGCGTCACCAAGGACCTCACGGACGTGGAGTTCCTCGCCGCGATGGAGCGGCACAAGGACGTCGACCCCGCGATGGCGGCCGTCCTCGCCGCCATCAAGGCCACCGTCAAGGGCGGCGTCGGCAAACTCCGCGAGCGCCCCCAGGGCAAGCGCTACAAGGAGGGCGAGCGGTGGCCGGCCCTGCAGCGCCCCACCTGGCGTCCGGATGTCCGTGCCGCCGTCATCTCCAAGGCACGGGTCAACATGCACCGCAAGCTCACCACCATGGTGAAGTTGACGGGCCTGTACCCGCTCGCCGTGCTTTCCGACTGCGTCGTCTACCCCAGCCCGGGCGCCTCGCCGCTGGATTTCCTGCCGTACGCCGCGTCCGGCAAGCCGCAGCCCGGCGGGTTCCGCCTCGGGCCCACGCCGGGCCTGGCCAAGCTGGAAGGCGTCCAGACCATGCTGTGGGCGGTCGACGTGATGGAACAGGGCTACAACCCCGCCCGTCACATCAAGGGCGGCGACGCCGTCCTGGACGAAGGAGAGTAGGCCAGTGCCCGACACCGGCCCGACGCACAAGACCTGGTTCCCGCCGGCCGACACGGGCGGCCAAGACCCCACCGCCGAGGAGGGCTGAGCCGTGGCAGAGATCGAGGACGCCATCGAGCGGGCCGGCCAGGAGAGCTTCACCCGCCAGCCGCCCAGGACGCTCAAAAGCCAGATCGGCTACCTGATCAAGCAGCTCAAGACGACCCGGGCCGTCGCCGAGGAGATCGGCGTCAGCCAGCGGTCGGTGGAGCGCTACCGCAAGGGTGAACGCAAGCACCCGCCCCGGGCCATCGCCGAACGGATCGACGCCGCCGTACGGCAGCGATGGCAGCCCCGGGTCCGCAAACGCCGGCAGCAACAAGCCGCCCGCAGCGGCGGGATCACGGTGGAGACCAGGGCGCGGTTCGGGTACACCGCACCGATCGGCACCACAGACGACGGACGCTTGCGCCGCCTCACCGTCCACCTCCCCCCGCAATACGCCCAGCGCCTCTTCGACGCCCGCGACACAGGCGCCGGTGACCAGCAGATGCGCCAGATCATCGCCGAGGGATTCAAAGAGATCTACTTCCAGGACGGCGGAGCCCGCGCCATGGGACTCTCCGACGTCACCCTCAACGACATCGACTACCTCGACCTCGACTACTGACCTCAAGCCGGCCGTAGGCCCAGCACCTGCTTTGTGACTGAGCACGTCAGTTGGCGGCCGGCGTGGCGGGCTTTGCGCCCAGGCTCGCTCCGCTCTGCCACATCAACGGCCCGACCGTGCACGACGAACCGCAGATGCCCTTCGGCGGTGTCGGCGCCAGCGGCTGGGGACGGTTCGGTTCCCGGGCCGCGCTGGAGGAGTTCACGGAACTGCGCTGGGTCACCGTCCAGTCCGGCGAGCGGCACTACCCGATCTGACCCCCGGCATCCAGAACAGACGCGAACAGATCGGAAACCCGCATGCCCACTGTCCGTGACGCCGTCTTCGGAGTACTGCGTCGGTTCCAGCTGACCACCATCTTCGCCAACCCGGGGTCGACGGAGATCGACTTCCTGACCGGCCTGCCCGACGACCTCGACTTCCGCCTCGCCCTGCACGAGGGCTCCGTCGTCGGCATGGCCACCGGATGGGCGATGGCCCACGGCCGCCCCGCGTTCGTCAACCTCCACACCACCGCGGGCCTGGCCAACGCCGCGGGCGCGCTGGCCACCGCGCGCACCAACCGCGTGCCGCTCGTGGTCGTCGTCGGCCAGCAGGACCGGCGCCATCTCGCCTACGACCCGTTCCTCGCGGGCCGGCTGGAGGGGCTGCTGGGCGAGTATCCGGTATGGACGAACCACCCGGCCCGGCCCCAGGACGTGCCGGCCGCCGTCACCCGCGCCCACCACGAAGCGATGGCCGGGGCGGGCCCGGCGATCGTCGTGGTCCCCATGGACGACTGGCAACAGCAGGCCGACCCGATCCGCGGCGCGGCCCCGCCCGTCGTCCACAGGCCGGCCCCGGCGGGGACGGACGCCGCCGACGACCTCACCTCACTCCTCGACCTGGCCCGCTCCCCCGTGATCGTCGCGGGCGCAGGCACCGACGACGACGCGTCCTGGGCGGCTCTGGTGGAGCTGGCCGAGCGTCTGGGGGCACCGGTGTGGCAGGAGCCCTTCGGTTCGCGCGCCGGATTCCCGCAGGACCACCCGTCGTTCGCGGGCCATCTCCCGGCGGGCCGGTCCGGCGTGCGCGCCGCGCTGGCCGGGCACGACGTCCTCCTCGTGGTCGGTGCGCCGGTCCTGCGGCAGTACCCACGCGAGCCCGGCGAACTCGTCCCGGACGGCATGACGGTCCTCCAGGTGACCCCGTACGCGGACGAAGCCCACCACAGCGTGGCCGACGTGGCGCTCATCGCCGACCCGGCCGCCGTCTGCCACCGGATCGCCCAGCGGGTCCGCCCGCGCGAGGGAACACGGTCCGGGCGGCCCTCCCCACAGGCTGCGCCTCTGCCGGAACCGGGCGGCCCGCTGCGCCCCGCCCATGTGTTCGACCTGCTCGCCCAGCATCTGCCACCCGACACCGTCCTCGTCGAGGAGTCCCCGTCCAGCCGCCCCGAACTCCACCGCCGGGTGCCGGCCCGCGCTCCCCTCGGATTCGTCAGCGCCGCTGCGGGCGGGCTCGGTTTCGGGCTACCCGCGGCCATCGGTCTCAAGATGGGCGCACCGCACCGGCCCGTGGTCGCCGTCCTCGGCGACGGCTCGTCGCTCTACGCGATCCAGGGCCTGTGGAGCGCCACCCACTACCAGGTCGGCACGCTCTTCCTCGTCCTGGCCAACGGCGGGTACGCCATCATGGACCGGCTCGCCGAGAAGTCGGGGCGGGGCAAGGCACCCTGGCCCTCCTTCACCGAGGTCCGCATCTGCGACATCGCCCGCGGCCTGGGCTGCCCGGCCCGGCGGATCACGACCCACGAAGAGCTGACGGCGGCCCTGGACGAGATCCTGCCGTCCCTGGCACAGCGGTCCGAACCGCTCGTGCTCGACATCGAAGTGGCCCCCGACGAGTCCTACGGCTGATCCACCGCATCGCCGCCCTTGAGGACCCCCTCCCGCACGCCCCATGAACCTTCGCCGCACCGACGAGGAACCGATGAAGATCACCCATTTCGGCCACGCCTGCGTCCTGCTCTCCACAGACCAGGAAGTGCTGCTCGACCCCGGCACCCTGTCCACCGGCTTCGAGACCCTGCGCAACCTGGACGCGGTGCTGGTCACCCACGACCATCCCGACCACCACGACCCCGACCGCCTCCCCGAACTCCTCACCGCCAACCCCGCCGTCCGGTTCGGCTCGGTACCCGACGGCGTCGACGCGGTGGCCGGCGAGCACGCCGTCATCCACCCCGACCTCCCTGGCATGGCCAACACCGGCTACCTGGTCGACGGCGTGTTCCACCCGGGCGACGCCTTCCTCCCGCCGCCCGGACCCGTGAAGGTGCTGCTGCTGCCCATCGGCGGGCCGTGGATGAAGATCGGCGAGGCCATCGACTACCTGCGATCCGTCAAGCCCGAGCTGGCAATCCCGATCCACCAGGCCGGACTCGCCCCGGCCCACCAGGAACTCCACCTCCAACTGCTCCGCGGACTCGGCCCCAAGGGCAGCCAGATCGAGGTACTCGACCACGGCGTCCCGTACGCCGTCTAGAACCGCCCGCGCGCCCCGCACGGACAGCCCTCACCCACCACGGCACCCGACGGTGCCGGACGGGCTCTCAGACGGCCCGTCCAGCCGGTACGGCTCGAACGCGGCACCCGCCCACTGGACAACCCGGGCCGAAGAAACCCGCACGCCTGTGCATACGACCGATGTCCCGCCTACCTGTCGGGCCTGCGTTCTCCCTGGCCTGCGAACACCGACCGGCAGACATCGGCAAACAGCCGGCCCCACCCGCAACGAGGGAACGGACAGACCCGAATGAAAAAAGGACGTAAAGACGGGAACACTGCAACACCGCTGTCGCGGACTCGCGGCCGATGCCGACATCATGAGAGAAACACCATCTCCCGTGCGCCGCCGAAGAAACCACCAAACAACCCCTCAACCGGCGCATCCTCGAACCGTCACCTGTCCCTGTCTACTTGCGCGTCAGGAACGAGTGGCTCAGCCAGGTGCCGGACCTTCCGAGATGGGCAGCGGTTCTGCGGTCTTCGGGGCCAGCATGCGGATGGAGGGGGTGGCGACCATGGCGAGGGTGGCGAGGAGGATGAGCGCGGCGGCCACGTAGAGGGTGGCGTGGAGACCGAGGAGGAGTACGGCGGGTCCGGCGGCGAACTGGGCGAGCGGGAGCGCGAGGTAGGAGCCGAGGTCGTCATAGGCGTAGACGCGGGCAAGGCGGTCCTCGGGTATCTGCTCGTTGAGGGTCGAGTACCAGGCGACGCCGGCCTGCTCGACAGCCACGCCCGCCACGAAGTTGGCCACGACCAGCGCCCAGGTGTACGGGGCGAGCGCGAGCAGCAGCGGGGTCATCGCCGTCAGGCCCATCAGCGTGCAGCCGACCAGGATCGCGCGCCGGGGCCGCCATCTCAGCGACAGTACGCCGCCGGCAACCGCGCCGAGCGAGGACGCGGCGACGGCCAGACCCCAGCCGGTGCGGCCGATCCCGGTGGTGTCGGCGACGGCCGGGCCGAGGACGGTGAACGAGGCGGTCAGGCCGGCGTTGAGGAAGCAGAAAGCCACCACGATCACCCACACCCAGGTGCGTGAGGTGAACTCCTGCCAACCGACGCGCAGTTCATGCACCACGCCGGGGCTGGGCGCGGGCGGCGCAACCTGGATGCGGACCAGCGCGAAGAAGGCGGCGGCGAGCGCGAAACTGAACGCGTCAACAGCCAGGCCCCAACCTGAGCCGACCGCGGCAACCAGTACGCCGCCCAGCGAGGCGCCCGCGATCATCGCGCTGCTGCCCCCGATCCGGGAGAGCGCGAGAGCGGCGCGGCGGGACTCGGCCGGCACGGTCTGGGGCAGCAGGGCCTGGGCGGCGGGCTGGTAGCAAGAACTTGACGCCCCATTGACCGCGGCAAGCGCCATGAGCAGAGGGATGGCGGCGTTGTGGGTGAGGACCAGGACGGCGGTCATCGCCTGGCTCGCGGCACTGACCACGCTGCTGCCGACCAGCAGCGGACCGCGCGGCAGCCGGTCCGCCAGCACCCCGCCGTACAGCAGGAAGACGATGCCGGTGAGGGAGTGGGCGCCGACCACCAACCCGAGCGAGCCGACCGAGCCAGTGGCGTCGAGCACGGCGAAGGCCAAGGCGATCGGCGCCACCCCGTTGCCGAGCACGTTCACCGTCGTACCGATGATGAGGTGACGGAACGGGCGGTGGCGCAGAGGCACCAAGGTGGCAGACATGCGCCTGATCGTCGGGACGGGCGGCACGCCCGTCAACGGGTTATAGGCCTGACACGGTGTTCCCCGCCATGTGATCAGTCAGGAGGCCTGGTCTTCTCCGTGCAACTGCCGGTGCGGGGCAAGCCGGGTCATGAGGGTGATGAATCCCTCCCTCACATTGCGGCGGGCGTTCATGATCCAGCCGATCGACCGCTCGTCACGTGAGTGATCTGCGGGTGGGCAAGCCGCAGACACCAGAGCAGGTACCTGGCCGTGATCTCATCACGGGCGTCTCCGGCGGAAACCGTGATCATCACGGGCAGGCCGAGGGTGTCGACCGGCTCACTCCAGCGATCCTCGAACCGGCCGAGCCATCGCCGCCTCCGCTGCCTCCATGACCTCCAGGAGGGGACCCTCCTCTTCGACGAGCCGTCGACATGTACCGCCGACCGCCATACCCGCCGGCTCGGCGACCGCGACCACGGTGGCCGCCTCTCCCCCATCGCCTTCGAGCACCGGGAGCCCTGGCTGCGGGATGTCCCGCTGTGAACGCCGGCTCCGTCACCGCAGGACGGCCCGTGTGCGAGCGGCCGGATCAGCCACTCACGGACTTTCCGAGAAACCACCGCGCAGAACGATCTCGTCCCCATCACCGACGACCCGCGCGCCGGAATGTCTCCGGCCCCGGCCGGCTCCCGGCAGGGAGCGCGTTCGTGTGCCTGGCGAGCATCGCGAGCGCTGTCCGCCCGGGGCGATGCTCGCGGACTTGTCTCCCTCGTCCATCGGGCGCCCCTCGGTGCCGCTGCGGGTTCCGGCCGCGACGGTGGTGCGCAGAGCCCGAACGTGCTGTCCGACTCCGAGGCCGTGCAGGAAACGCGCTGCGGCCCGCGCTGGAAGGTGTCGCACGGGCTCGGCCCACGACACCGCGGTCGTCACCCAGGAAATTCGAACGTCAGGGGCACTGGTCGGAGTTCCCCTCCCCACGGGCGGGAACCCAAGTCGCCTCGGTGGGGCCGGTGACGGACGCCCCCGGCCGGTCCGGGCGCTCCTCCACTGAGGTCAGGCCGTCGGCTCGCGGGCCGCCGCGAGGTCGAGGGCCACGTCGGTGATCATGTCCTCCTGGCCGCCGACCATCTTGCGTCGGCCGACCTCGACCAGAATGCTGCGGGTGTCGAGGCCGTGGAGCGCGGCGGCGCTCTCCGCGTGGCGCAGGAAGCTGGAGTAGACGCCCGCGTAGCCGAGGCTGAGGGTTTCGCGGTCGACCCGGACCTCACGGTCCTGCAGTGGTCGTACGAGATCGTCGGCGGCGTCCATCAGGGGGAACAGGTCGCAGCCGTGCTCCCAGCCCATCAGGTCGGCCACCGCGATGAACGCTTCCAGGGGGCAGTTGCCCGCGCCCGCACCCTGACCGGCGAGGGAGGCGTCGACGCGGGTGACGCCCTCCTCGACCGCGACCACGGTGTTGGCGACTCCCAGGGCCAGGTTGTGGTGGGCGTGGATGCCCAGTTCCGTCTCCGGGTCGAGGACGTCGCGGTAGGCGCGGATGCGGTCGCGCACCCCGTCCATGGTGAGGCGGCCGCCGGAGTCGGTGACGTAGACGCAGCGGGCGCCGTAGGACTCCATGAGCCCCGCCTGGCGGGCGAGTTCGGCGGGCTCCGCCATGTGCGACATCATCAGGAACCCCGCGACGTCCATGCCGAGTTCACGTGCGGCGGCGATGTGCTGGGCGGAGATGTCGGCCTCGGTGCAGTGGGTGGCGATGCGCACCGAACGGATACCGAGGGAGTGGGCCTGTTTGAGCTCGTGGATCGTGCCGATGCCCGGCAGCAGCAGCGTGGTGGGCACCGCGTGGCGGGTGGCGCCGGTGACGGCCTCGATCCACTCCCAGTCGGTGTGGGCTCCGATGCCGTAGTTGACGCTGGAGCCGGCCAGCCCGTCGCCGTGGGCGATCTCGATGGCGGCCACGCCGGCCGCGTCGAGGGCGGCGGCGATGGCGCGGGCCTGCTCGATCGTGTAGCGGTGCCGGACGGCGTGCATGCCGTCCCGCAGGGTGACGTCCTGGACGTACAGCGGCTGGACGGTGGTGGTCATCGCCGGGCTCCCTGGGGGATCGCGAGGGCGGCCATCCGCTCGCCGGTGCGCAGGGCGGCGGAGGTCATGATGTCGAGGTTCCCGGCGTACGCGGGCAGGTAGTGGGCGGCCCCCTCCACCTCGAGGAACACCGAGACGCGCAGGGCGGGCCGGGTGCGCTCCCCGGCGGGCAGCAGGCGGCGCAGCGGGTCGTCGTCGGCGACCGGCTGGTACTGGACGTCCTGCTTGAGCCGGTAGCCCGGGACGTAGGTGCGGACCCGCTCGGTCATCTCCTCGACCGAGCGGGTGATCGCGCCGGTGTCGCAGTCGGAGACCAGGCAGTGCACGGTGTCCCGCATGATCAGCGGCGGTTCGGCCGGGTTGAGGATGATGATCGCCTTGCCGCGGGCGGCGCCGCCGACCTTCTCGATGGCCGAGGACGTGGTCTCGGTGAACTCGTCGATGTTCGCGCGGGTGCCCGGGCCGGCCGAGCGGGAGGCGATGGAGGCGACGATCTCGCCGTAGTGGACGGGTGTGACGGCCCCCACGGCGGCGACGACCGGGATGGTGGCCTGCCCGCCGCACGTGACCATGTTGACGTTGGTCGCGTCGAGGTGCTCCTCCAGGTTCACGGGCGGTACGACGAAGGGCCCGAGCGCGGCGGGGGTGAGGTCGACGACCGTGCGCCCGTGCTCGCGCAGGACCTGGTCGTGACGGCGGTGCGCGCCCGCGGAGGTGGCGTCGAAGACGATGTCCACCTCGGCGAACTCGTCCAGCTTCACCAGGCCGTCGATTCCCTCGTGGGTGGTGGCCACCTTCAGACGGCGGGCACGGGCCAGTCCGTCGGAGTCGGGGTCGATGCCCGCCATGGCGGTCATCTCCAGGGTGTCCGACAGCCTGAGCACCTTGATCATGAGGTCGGTGCCGATGTTGCCGGAGCCGATGACGGCGACCTTGGTGCGGTTCCCGGTCGTCATGCTCAGGCCCCTTCCGGTGCGGTGGCGGGGGTGAAGCGGACCGAGACCGAACCCAGTCCGGTGATGTCGGCCCGGAAGGTGTCGCCGGGTGCGGCGGGTGCCATCGGGCCGAGCGCGCCCGTCAGGACGATGTCCCCGGCACGCAGGGGGTCGCCCATGGCGGCCAGGGTGGACGCCAGCCAGACCGCGGCGTTCAGCGGACTGCCCAGGCAGTCGGCGCCGGAGCCAGTGGAGACCCGCGTCCCGCCTCGGCTCAGGGACATCGTCACGCCGCGCAGGTCCAGGCCGGCCAGTGGGCGCACCGGGCCGCCGAGGACGAACAGACCGCTGGAGGCGTTGTCGGCGATGGTGTCGGTGATGGAGATGTCCCAGCCCTCGACCCGGCTGTCGACGATCTCCAGGGCCGGCAGCGCGAAGTCGGTCGCGCGCAGGACGTCCGCGACCGTGCAGTCGCGGTGCGTCAGGTCGCCGCCGAGGACGAGGGCGACCTCGGCCTCGACCTTCGGCTGGAGCAGCCGCCCGGCCGGCACCTCACCGTCGTCGGGCACGGCCATGTCGGCGAACAGGACACCGAAGTCCGGTTGGCCCACGCCGAGTTGGGCCTGCACGGCCGGGGAGGTCAGTCCGATCTTGCGACCGACGACCCGGCGCCCCGCGGCGAGCGCGTGTTCGGTGTTGATCCGCTGTGCGGCGTAGGCGGCGTCGAGGTCGTCGGAGGCGAAGAACTTGCGCACGGGTGGACACGGGATTCCGGTGCGCTCGGCCTCGGCGAGGGTCTCCGCGGCGCGAACGGCCGCGGGCGGCGGAGGAGGGGAGGCGGACATGTGGCTCCTCGGAACGGATGGGCGGGCAGCGGCCCCGGAGGGCGCCCGTGTGATCCGGTATAGGTCGCCGCGATCCCGCGTGGCAAAGTCTGTTCCATGTCACGGAACACGTCTGCGGGAAACATGCTGGAGAAGGCGGTGGCCCTTCTGGACTGCTTCGCACCGGGCGGCGGCGCACTTCGGCTGACCGAGCTGGCCAGGCAGGCCGGCCTGACCAAGACCACGGCGTTCCGCCTCACGGGTGACCTGGTCCGGCTCCGGCTCCTGGAGCGCGACGGCGACCTTTACCGGCTCGGCGGCAGACTCTTCGAACTGGGGTCTCTCGTTCCCCGGCGCAGCAGCCTGCGGGAGACGGCCCTGCCGTACCTCCAGGACCTGTACGAAGCGACCCACGAAACCGTGCACCTGGGGGTCCGCGAAGGCCACGAGGTGGTCTACGTCGAGCGCATCCACGGACACGGGGCGGTACAGCTGCCGTCCCGGATCGGCGGCCGACTGCCCCTGACCTGTACCGGGGTCGGCAAGGCGCTGCTCGCCTTCTCGGAGGCGGAGCTGGTCGAGGAGGTCCTGGCCGCTCCGCTGCGACGGCTCACGCCCCATTCGATCAGCGACCCGCTGCGCCTGCGCACGGTCATCGAGCAGGCGCAGGCATCCGGGCTCGCCTACGAGGAGCAGGAAGCGACCGTCGACGTGGCCTGCATCGCCGCCCCGGTCTTCGACGGCGGCGGAGTCGCGGTCGCGGCCATCTCGCTGGCGGTTCCCCTGGCCCGTTTCCGCCCTGCCCAGCTGGCTCCGGCCGTGCGAACGGCGGCGCTGGGGCTGTCACGAGCCCTACGGGAAGGAAAGTGAGGCCGCTCGACCGGCGCTCGACCGCATCCGCGGTCGACCGCGTCCGCGATCGACGGTCCGGGTCGATCCGGTCTCCGATCCCACCCATCCGGCGCACGCGCCGAGCCACCCCTTGGGGTCGATCCGCTCCGACCGCCAGACCGCCGTCGATCCGCTCCGTCCACGGGACCGCCGTCCGCCCGGTGTCGCGTCGGCGGTCCAGGCCGCGGGCGGGCGCCCCTCGGCCCACAGCCGGAGCCAGGCTTCCGGTTGATCGTCCGGGTCCGCTCGGGCCTGCCGGGGGTGCCCGGCCCGGGGTGCCCAGCCGGGGGTGCCCAGCCGGGGCAGCACCCCGGGAGCGGCCCCCCGCCCCCCCACCGGGCCCGAACTCGGACTCGCCGCCCGAGTGACGCCACATGACCACCGGCAACGACCACCACCAGAGCGCCACGACTAGGCTTGCGGTCATCTCACAGGCGAGGTGAAGGGCGCGGCATGACGGATCCACATGTCGATCTGCGGCAGTTCGATCTGAACCTGCTCGTCGTCCTCGACGCCCTGCTCACCGAACGGCACGTCACACGTGCGGGCCAACGCCTCCACCTCACCCAGTCCGCGACGAGCGCCGCGCTGCGCCGGCTGCGGCGGGCCTTCGACGACCCGCTGCTGGTGCGGCACGGAAGCGAGATGCAGCCCACGCCGCTCGGGGCGAGCCTCGCCGTGCCGGTGCGGGCGATGCTCCGGGACGTCGACAGGATGCTCGGCGAGGCGACGCTGCCGGACGACGGGCTGCGGGACCGTACGTTCGTCGTCCAGGCCAGCGAGTACGTGGCGCTGTTGCTGCTGCATCCGTTGATCGAGGTGCTGGGCGAGCGTGCGCCCGGGGTGCGTCTGCGGATCGAGCCGTTGGACGAGACCAGCAGTGACCGGCTGCGCCGCGACGACATCGACCTCGTGTTCGCTCCGCGGCACACCGTGGTGGCGCACCGGTTGCAACGGTTTCCGCATGAGGCACTGTTCACCGACGAGTTGGTCGTCGCGGTGTGGGACAAGCACCCGGACGTGGCTGACCGGATCACCGTGGACGACCTGAGCCGGCTGCCGCACCTCCAGCACGCGGTATCCGGCCCCGAACACGCCAATTCCCTGCTTCCCCGGGAACTCGCAGCCCACGACGTCGAGCACACCGTGCAGGCGACCACACCCAGCTTCACCCTGCTGCCGTTCCTGCTCCAGCGCACCAGAATGGTCACCTTCCTGCCGCGGCTGCTCGCCGAGGCCATGCGTACCCCGGCGCAGTTGCGGTTCCTGCCCTCTCCGGTGCCCCTGACATCGCTGGTCGAGACCATGTACTGGCCTCCGGAGCGCGACCACGGCGACCCGGCGCATCTGTGGCTGCGCCGCCAGATCCACAGCCTGGCCGCCGCGTACGCGCGGGAGCCCGGCGACGCGTCGTGACGCGCGCGCGTAGGGCTCCGACGAACCTCGCGACGGTCCCTGCCCCGCGCACCGACATCGATCCTGTGCATCGGCGTCATTGACGGAGTGCGTTTCCCTCCGCATCCATCCGTCCCTACAGTGGCCGGGAAGCCGAGGCAGGTGAGCTCGCCGGACACGAACGAATGGGACCGTTCGCCCGGCCGCCCTGCCCCTGCCTGACGCACTCCAGGCAATTTCCCTGTTCTCACACCGGCGGGACGGCCGGTGATCCGCTGCTGCTGAAGGCGGTCTATCGTGACGACCACTCCTGACCGGGACACTGCCCCGGTACGTTTTCCCGACACTCTCGTCTACCAGGACTACTTCGCCCCCTCCAGGATCGAGGCCGAGGTCTACGACCTGGAGGTCGAGGGCGACATCCCCCGCGAGCTGGACGGCGCGTTCCTGCGCGCCGCCGCCGACGGCCAGTACCCGCCGAGCCATCCCGTGGACGTGATCCTCAACGGTGACGGCATCATCCACAAGGTCCGGATCAAGGACGGCCACGCGGATCTGCAGACCCGGTTCGTGCGCACCGAGAAGTTCCTCGCCGAACGGGCCGCGCGGCGCTCGCTGTTCGGTGCCTACCGCAACCCGTACACCAACGACCCGTCGGTCGCAGGTGTCCCGGACGCCAACGCCAACACCTCCGTCGTCTGGCACGCGGGCAAGCTGCTGGCTCTGAAGGAGTCGGGACTGCCGTACGAGCTCGATCCGCACACCCTGGAGACCCGGGGGATCTGGGACTTCAACGGGCAGATTCCCGGGAAGACCTTCACGGCGCACCCCAAGATCGACCCCCGTACGGGCCAGCTGATCGCATTCTCGTACTTCCCCAGCGGGCTGCCCGACGACGAGATCGTGCTGTTCGAGATCGACGCCAAGGGCGTGCTCACGCGCACCGAGAAGTTCCTCGCGCCCTACGCGTCGTTCGTGCACGACTGGGTGGTCACGCAGGACCATCTGGTCTTCACCTTCGGTCCGTTCATCGCCGACGCCGAGCGGCTGAAGACCGAGCCGCAGTACTTCATGTGGGACCCGCGGGAGCGCTCGCACATCGCCGTCATCCCGCGTGAGGAAGGGGTCGCGGGGATTCGCTGGTTCCGGGTGGACGCGGCTCTGATGGAGGGACACACGGTCAACGGCTGGTCCAACGGCGACACGGTCACCATCGAGCACTTCGTCCAGGCCAGCGGATGGTTCTCGCAGTTCCCCAAGACTGCGACCGGTGAGGTCCTCAAAGAGGAACCGCCGCTGCTGCAGCGCTGGGTCATGGACATGAAGAAGGGCAGCGACAGCCCGGTCACGACCGGCGCCAGCCAGTTCACCTCCACCCAACTGTCGCAGTTCCCCGGTGACTTCCCGCGCGTCGACCCGCGGGCCGTGATGAGCGAGCACCGGCACAGCTGGTTCAGCTCGTTCAACCCCACCCTCGGCCCGCGCGCCATCCTCGGCCCGGTGGGCCCGCCGTTCAACAGCATCGCCCACCTCGACGCCTCGACCGGGGTGGCGTCGTACTACTACCCCGGGGAGAACGCGGCCCCCGAGGAGAGCGTGTTCGTCCGCAAGAACGACGACGCCGACGAGGGCGAGGGCTATCTCATCGCGCTGGTGGGCCGCCGCGAGGGACTGCGCACCGAGGTCGTCGTGCTGGACGCCCAGGACGTCGGCGCGGGACCGCTCGCCACCATCAAGCTGCCCTTCCGGCTCCGCTACGGCGCCCACGGCACCTGGATCCCGGGCGCCGATCTCGACGCCCTCTGATCCGCCCAAGCAGGTATGACTCATCGCCGCGTCCCGTCCGTGCCGAGCGAGCCGCCAAGGCGCCGTGTGGTGACGGGACGCGGCACGACCGAACGTTTTCTGGAAAGGCGGGAACCAGATGTTGCTGGAAGGCCACACATGGCAGTCCCAGGTGTTCGTCGGCACCTGGAGAAAGGGCGGGGCGGGTGTCATACCCGTGGTCTCCCCGTCCACCGGTGAACGGCTCGGTGAGGTCGGGGCGGCGTCGGTGGCGGACGTGACCGAGGCGGCCGACCTCGCCGAGCGGGCCCAACCGGACTGGGCCGCGCTGCCGTTCGAGGCGCGGGCCGCGGTGCTGCGGCGGGCGGGCGCGCTGTTCGAGGAGCACGCCGAGGAGATACAGAAGTGGGTGGCGGCCGAGACCGGGGCCGCCCCGGCGACGGCGGCCTTCCATCTGCACGTCGCCGTCCAGGAGTGCTACGAGGCGGCGGCGCTGGCCTCGGCCCCCTACGGCGAGGTGCTGCGCTCGGCGCAGCCCCGGCTGAGCCTGGCCCGCCGGGTTCCGGTGGGCGTGGTCGGAGTCATCGCGCCGTTCAACGGGCCGCTGCTGCTGGCGCTGCGGGCCATCGCGCCGGCGCTCGCCCTGGGCAACGCCGTCCTGGTGAAGCCCGACCCGCGCACGGCGGTCGTCGGCGGGGCCGTGCTGGCCCGGATCTTCGCGGAGGCGGGCGTCCCGGAGGGCGTGCTGTCGGTACTGCCCGGCGGCGCGGACATCGGCGAGGCCGTGGTGACCGAGCCGCGCACCCGGGTCATCGCCTTCACCGGATCGACGCGCGCGGGACGGATCATCGGCGAACTGGCCGGCCGGCACCTGAAGCGGGCGCACCTGGAACTCGGCGGGAACTCCGCGCTGATCGTCCTGGACGACGTGGACGTCGACGCGGCGACCTCCGTGGGCGCCTTCGGGTCCTTCCTGCACCAGGGGCAGGCCTGCATGGCCAGCTCCCGCCACCTCGTCCATGCCTCCATCGCCGAGGAGTACACGTCCCGGCTGGCCGCGCGGGCCGAGAAGCTCCATGTCGGCGATCCGGCGGCGGGCCAGGTGCACCTCGGGCCGCTCATCGACGCACGGCAGCGCGATGCCGTGCACGGCCTCGTCGAGGACTCGGTGGCCGCCGGTGCCCGGCTGGTCACCGGCGGGACCTACGACGGGCTGTTCTACCGTCCGACCGTGCTCGCCGACGTCCCCGTCGAGTCGCCCGCCTACCAGCAGGAGATCTTCGGCCCGGTCGCGCCGGTCACCACCTTCGAGACCGTCGACGAGGCGGTGGAACTGGCCCGGGGCACCGATTACGGGCTCTCCCTGGGCATCCTGACTCCCGACCTCGGGAAGGCGCTGGCGATCGCCGACCGCGTCCCCAGCGGCATGGTCCACATCAACGACCAGACCATCAACGACGAGACGGTCGCCCCCTTCGGCGGTGTGGGGGACTCCGGCACCGGCAGCCGGCACGGCGGCACGCAGGCCAACCTGGAGGCCTTCACCGAGACGCAGTGGGTCACGGTCCGCTCGGAGCTGCCGCACTACCCCTTCTGAGCGCCTGCACAGAGAACGAGCCGCGCCCGACGCCCCGGGTCACCAAGGGCGTCGGGCATCGTCATCACAGAGGACTCACGCATGTCGAGTTATTCCGTCAAGGACGTGACCGTCGGAGATCACGTCGTACGTGTCAACCGCGCCGGAGAGGGCAGGCCCAGGACCGTGCTGTTCCTCCACGGCTCCGGGCCGGGGGTCACCGCGCTGTCGAACTGGGAGGGCGCGCTGGAACGGCTGGGCGCGCACTTCGACTGCGTGGCCCCGGACCTGCTGGGCTTCGGGCACAGCACGCATCCGGATCCGGCGCCGCCGGACATGACCGCCTTCACCGAGCTGCGGGTGCGCACCCTGTTCGGCCTGCTCGACGCCCTCGGGCTGGACAAGGTCGACGTGGTCGGCAACTCGATGGGCGGCATGATCGCCATGGAGATGGCCCTCCTGCACCCCGAACGCGTCGACCGCATCACCCTCATGGGCACCGGCGGCATCCCCTTCACCCCCGGCCCGGATCTCGCCCGTCTCATCACCTTCTACGACGATCCGACCGCCGAGGCCCTCGCCGACCTGATGCGGTGCTTCCTGTACGACCCGGTCGCCTTCGGTGACCTCGACGAGCTCAGCCGGCGCCGGCTGGACCTCGCGACCCGGCCCGAGGTGCGCCGCTCCCACCTGGCGACCTTCTCGGGCGGCATCCACGCCGTCGACCAGGAACGCCTCGCCTCGCTCGACCATCCGGTGATGGTGATCCACGGCCGGGAGGACCGCATCATCCCGGTCGAGGTCAGTCAGCGGCTGCTGTCCCTGCTGCCGCACGCCCATCTGCACGTCCTCGGCGAGTGCGGCCACTGGCTGCAGCTGGAGAAGCCCGCCGAGTTCGACTGGCTGATCACCGGCTTCCACGGCAGGAAGGGCCTGTGAGCGCGGTGCCCGAGCCGGAGAGGGGACGAGCCCGATGAACCTGTCCGAACTCAGTTACGTCGTCATCGGCGCGACCGATGTCGAGGCGTGGCGTTCCTTCGGTGCGGAGGTGCTCGGCGCGATGCCCGTGGACGGCCCCGACGGCACGCTCCGACTGAAGCTGGACGAACGCGTGGCCCGCCTCCACGTGCTGCCCGACACCACCGACCGGCTGATCGCCACCGGCTGGGGAACCTTCGACGAGCGGGACTACGACGAAGCCCTCAAGGCACTGCGCGACGCCGGAATCGAGACGGCCGACGCGACGGCCGGGGAACTGCGGATCCGCCAGGTCGAGCGTATGGTCAGCTTCCGCGACCCGGCGGGGAACACGCACGAGATCTCGTGCGGCCCGGCAGTGGACGGCCGGCGCTTCGTCTCACCGGTCGGTGTCCCCGCGTTCGTCACCGGCGAGACGGGCATGGGCCACGTCGTCCTGCCCACCGGTGACCGGTACGACGCCACGGTCGCGTTCTTCACCGACGTGATCGGCCTGGGCCGCGCCAACGCCCGGCTGTTCCCCCGCCAGGGAGCCGACCCCGCCCGGGTCCGCTTCTTCCACTGCAACGAACGACAGCACAGCCTGGCCCTGGGCGAGGTGCGGGCACCGTCCGGCTGCATCCACATCGCGCTGGAGGTGGGGACCATCGACGAGGTGGGCCGGGCCCTCGACCGGGCCGCCGGACGGGGCGTGCTCGCCAGGACCCTGGGCAGGCACATCAACGACGGGATGCTCTCCTGCTACCTGACCACACCGGGCGGCTTCCAGATCGAGTACGGCTACTGCGACCACCCGCCGACCTGGCCGGAGAGGTCGTACTTCGTCGACACCGTGGGCAGCTACTGGGGGCACGCGTGGATCGGCGACGCCAACCCGGTCACCTCATGACCGGGGCCCTGTGGAAGGACCTGCCGGACCACCGCGAGGACCTGGTCCGGGGCACGTACACCACCCGGGTCGTGCAGGCGGGACGGGGGCCCCGGCTCCTCCTGCTGCACGGCCAGGGCGGCTCGCTGGAGAACTTCCGGCACAACATCCCCGCCTACGCCCGGCACTTCCACGTCGCCGCACTCGACCTGCTCTGGCACGGACGGTCCGGAACACCCGAGGTCGACCCGGAGCTGCTGCCGACGTGGCTGGCGCAGGTCGCCGAAGTCGTCGGCTTCCTGGGCTGGGACGACTACGCCGTGGAGGGGCAGTCCCTGGGCGGGTGGATCGCCGCCCTGCACGCGCTGGCCCGCCCCCGGCAGGTCACCTCGCTCGTCCTGACCACCCCGATGGGCCTCGACGCGGACTCCGGCCCGCCCGACGCCGCTGTACGCCGACGCGCCCTGGCGGCACAGCTCGCGGCGCTCGACGAACTCACCACGGACGCGGTCCGGGCCCGGATGGCACTGCTGTTCGCGGACCCCGGCAGCGGTCTCGACGAGGAGATCGTTCAGCTGCGGCGCGAGTTCTACGGCGATCCCGCCGTGAACAAGGCACTGCGGGCGGTGGCCCACGCCTATCTGGGCGGCGAGGGCACCGACCGCTTCCGGCTGGGCCCCGCGGACCTGGGCCGCCTGACCACGCCGGCCCTTCTCTACTGGGGGACCGGCAATCCCGGAGGCGACCTGGCGGGCCGTCGGCTCGCCGACGCGATCCCCGGTGCCCGCTACCACTGCGCCGAGGTCGGCCACTGGGCGCAGTACGAGCGCCCCGACGAACACAACCGTGTCGTTCTCGACTTCCTCGGAGCCGGTTGCGCCCCTGCCCAGGGGTGACCGGCGGACAGCTCGTCCTCGGCCCGTGTGGCTCTGGGCCTAAGGCCGGGACCCATCGCCACGCGGGTTCCCCAGGCTTCGCTCCGGCGGGTCGATCGCGCGGACGATGCGCTGACCGATGTCGGCAAGCTGCCGGACCTGTGCCTTGGTCAGCGGGTCGAAGACCAGCCGCCGCACTTCTGCGACGTGCCCGGGGGCGGTCGCGACGATCTTGTCGTAGCCCTCCTCGGTGAGGACCGCGAGGGTGTAGCGGCCGTCCTGCGGGTCTGGTGTGCGGCGAATCCAGTGCTTGCGTTCGAGCCGGGCGGCGACCTGGGACAGACGGGACAGCGACCCCTCGGCGAGTATGGCCAGCTCGCTCATCCGCAGCGTTCGATCGGGCGCCTCCGAAAGGGCCGCGAGCACTCCGTACTCGAAGTGTCCGAGGTCGGCGTCCCGGCGGAGCTGGGCGTCGAGGGCGCTGTTGAGACGCACGAGGACGCTGGCCAGGGCGGCCCAGGCCTGGCGCTCCTCGACGTTGAGCCATTGCGGCCGGTCGGGTTCCGAAGCGTTCGTCATACCCCGAACCTATCCCTTTCACTTCACGCTTGAAGCGATCAGGGTGCGGGATCAGTAGATTCTTGAACTTGCAATGATTAGATTCTGACTTCAAGCTTTAAGTGAAACGCCCCTTCGGCGCCCTGTGCGTCGACACCACAGCCAGGAGATCACCATGACCGGCGAACTCACCGCCACCCGTTCCGCTCGACCCGGTCGCGCACTGATTGCCGGGGGTCTCGTGGCGGCGGCGGTCGTCGCCACCGCGCTCGACGCCGCCGTCGCAGCGATCGCCCATGCCGCCGGCGCCTCGGACGACTTCCAGCCGCTCGAACTGCCCACCTACGCCGCCCTCACCCTCATCGGCATCATGGCCGGCGCGGCGGGCTGGGCCGTGGTCCGGGCCCGCTCCACCGGTCCCGGGCGACTGCTGCGCGTTCTCGTCCCCGTCGTCCTGCTGGTCAGCCTTGTGCCGGACGTGCTCGTCGGCATGGCCCAGACCCAGCCCGGCGCCAGCTGGGGCGGAGCCGTGGCCCTCATGGTGATGCACCTGGCCGTCGCAGCCGTCGCCGTCCCCACGTACCTGCGCGTCCTGCCCCTTTCCGCCCGTCGCGACTGAGCGCTCCGCCGACGTGCCGGCCCGCCCCGCACGGGATGAAGCAGGCGCCGCGGTCGCGGTCGGGCACGATGCGCGGGGGCAGCAGGGGGTGGGCGGCCCTGCTCCGCCATACGGTGCCAGGCGGCGGGCAGGAAGCCCGAGGATGTCGATCCAGGCGGTCTTGTCGTGGACGGCGCGCTGGAGCGGGATCACGCCGCCGATGGAGGCGT
Source organism: Streptomyces sp. YKOK-I1 (assembly GCF_054660435.1). Lineage (NCBI taxonomy): Bacteria > Bacillati > Actinomycetota > Actinomycetes > Kitasatosporales > Streptomycetaceae > Streptomyces > Streptomyces sp. YKOK-I1. Next base: position 10,003,790 of record NZ_BAAGDR010000001.1, on the reverse strand, counting down.
CGGCGAAGGCGAGGTCGATGCAGTGGGTCCAGCGCCAGTCGAGGTGTTTGGTCAACGCGCCGCCCATCACCGGGGCCGACGGCGCCGTCGGCCCCGGTGATGGCGCCGCAGACGCCGAAGGCCTTGGCGCGTTCCTTGGCGTCGGTGAAGGCCGTGGTCGGCAGTGACAGCGCGGCGGGTGCGAGGAGAGCGCCGCACAGGCCCTGGGGTGCGCAGGCGACGACGAACACGGCGGAGCCATCGCGTCGGGCCACCCGCTCGGCGTCACCGGGGCGATCCTCACGCTGCGCGTGGCCAGGGACCTGGTCCCGCGCGACCTCGGACCGGGCGTGGTCACGATGCGCATCGGCGGCGGACAGGCCCTGGCGGCGCTCTTCCGCCGTGTCCGACTCCCACGAACGGGCGCCCCGGGAAAGGAACTTCGTATGACGGATCTCGTTCGCTGCACCTCTGACAAAGGCCTGGTCAGGATCGTCCCCGCCAGACCGGACCGGGCCAACGCCGTCGACCCGCCGACCCCGCCCTCGGCGAGGCCGTCGCCCGGGCGGCCGGCTCCTGTGTGCGCGCCGTCGTCGTCCTGGGTGAGTGCCAACGCTTCCGCGCGAGGGGAGACATGGCCACGATGGCGGCGCCGCCCGACCGGGTGGCCTACGTGGCAGAGCCGGCCAGGACGCTCGATGACCTGTTCCAGCGGCCGGCCGGGCTGCCCGGACCCGTCGCGGCCGGGGTCCGGGGAGCCGCCGCGGGTGCGGGCGGGCGCCCTTGCTGAGCTGCGACGTGGTCGTGCCCGGTGCCCCGACGAAGTTCGTGTCGGCGTACGCGGACGTCAGGTTGACGCCCGACTGTGCGGTGTCCTACCTCCTGACCCCGGCGATACGGCAGCAGCGCGCCCTCGAACTCGCCCTGACCCGCCGGGGGCTCGCCGAGGAAGCCAGGCAGTGGGGCCTCGTCCCCGAGGTCGTCGACGGCACGTCCGTCGACGCCAGTGCCGTAGCGCTCGCAGATCGGCTCGCGGCCGCACCCGCGCCCGCCCTGGGACGGACCCGGCGGCTCATGTGCTCGAGCAGTTCACCCGGGTGCGGACGGGCCGCGAGGAGGCCCGCGTGATCGCCGAGGCCATGGGCGGAGCCGAGGTCACGAAGCTCGTCGAGGCGTTCGCGTCCCGCGCCCGCGATGGGACGAAGCCCGGCCGGCGGTCGGCTGACCGCCCGGGGTTCCGCGGAAGGAGGACCGGATGCGGTTGCACAGCCTCGACCTGAACCTGCTCATCGCCTTGCAGGCCCTGCTCGACGAGCGGCATGTGACGCGGGCCGGGCAGAAGATCGGTCTCAGCCAGCCCGCCATGAGCGACGCCCTGGCGAAGCTGCGCCGCCACTTCGCCGACGAACTGCTCCTGCGCCAGGGCAACCTGTACGAGCTGACCCCGCTGGGCCTGATCCTGCGCGAGAGGGTCGCCGAGAGCGTGGACAGCGTCGAGCGGATCTTCCGGGTGCGCAGTGACTTCGACCCGGCGACGAGCGACCGCACCTTCACCGTCATCGCCACCAGCAACGGACTCGGCGTCTTCGTCAGACCGCTGACGAACCAGCTGCGCGAGGTGGCCCCGGGCGTACGCGTGAAGGTACGCGAGCTCGTGTCGATCGGGGAGACGGAGCCGGCACTGCGCGCCGCGGACGGCCTGCTGGCACCGCGCGGATTCTTCACCGGCTATCCCGTGATGGACCTCTATCACGACGAATGGGTGTGCATCCGGGCCACGGACCGGGACGAGGAAGACCAGCCCCTGACCCTGGCGGACCTGGCGGAACGTCCATGGGTCGTCGCGGGCGACCAGCCGCAGGCCCGGAACCCGGCCATGCGGCATCTCGGGTCGCTCGGAGTGGAACCCCGCGTCGAGGTGGTCGTCGAAGACTTCCTCGGCCTGCCGCTGCTGGTGGCACACACCGACCGGATCGCCGTACTGCCCGGCCGCCTCGCGGCCCTCTTCGCCCGGTACGAGGGGCTGGGCGTCGCCCGCCTCCCCTTCTCGGCGGACCCCCTGACCGAGGCCTTCTGGTGGCACCCCACGCACGCCCGGGACACCGGCCACATGTGGTTCAGGCAGCTCGTGCGGAGCGTCGCGCAGACGCTGGCCGAATGACCCACGAGGGCTATCGGTCACACCGATGAGGGCATACGAAACATCCGTTGGCCCTATCGAATCCCTGACTGCCACAGTGAAGGAAGTCCGCAGGAAATCCTCTGGTGATTTCCCGGAAATTTCCTGAAGCCGCAGCCAGTTGTGAGCCGCCGCGTCCGGCTGCTGGCCCCGCATGAGGAGGTCACCCATGCCGCGTCCGCCTACCCTCTTCGACCCCGCCAAGCCGCGCGAGGCGATCACCGCCGCGGCCGATCGCTTCTCCAACTGGGGCCGGTGGGGGGAGGACGATGTCCGGGGCACGGTGAACTTCATCGACCCCGACGCCCGCGTCCGCGCCGCGTCGCTGGTCCGCCGCGGCACCTCCTTCTCCCTGTCGATCGAGTTCGGCCCGGACGGGCCGCAGACCGGTGCCGGGGGCCGGATCAACCCGCTGTACACGGTGCGCGACCTGCGCGTCGAGGACGCCGGCGACGACGTTCCCTTCCCACCGCACGGTTTCGGCGGTGTCGACGACATGGTGGTGATGCCCCTCCAGTGCGCCACCCAGTGGGACTCACTCGGGCACGTCTTCGACCGCGGCCGGGCCTGGAACGGCCGCGACGCGGCCGAGGTGGCGAGCCTCCAGGGGGACTCGGTCACCGGCATCGAGACCCTGGCTGCGCCGCTGGTCGGCCGCGGTGTCCTGCTGGACGTGGGCCGGGCCCTCGGGAAGGACGGTGAACTGCCGGACAGCTTCGCGATCACGTCCGAGCACCTGGCGGCGACGATCGCCCGGCAAGGGGCCACCTCCGGGGTCGGCCGCGGGGACATCGTCCTGGTCCGCACCGGCCAGTTGGCGCGGTGCCGCCGCGAGGGCTGGGGGACCTACGCCGGCGGACCCGCGCCGGGGCTGTCGTTCACCACAGCGGGCTGGCTGCACGACACCGAGATCGCCGCGATCGCCACCGACACCTGGGGATTCGAGGTCAGACCCAACGAGTTCGACCGGTCCTTCCAGCCCCTCCACCAGGTCGTCATCCCCCACATCGGCATGCCCATCGGGGAGATCTGGGACCTCGACACGCTGGCCGCCGACTGCGCCGAGGACGGGGTGTACGAGTTCCTGCTCGCCGCCGGCCCCATCCCGTTCACCGGCGCCGCCGGTGCCCCCGTCAACCCCCTCGCCGTCAAGTAGGCCCGCCATGACCACAGTTGAGCGACCCGCCAAGGCGCTGTTCCGTATGCCCACCGCGTTCGGCCCCCAGCCCGGACCGCGGCAACGGCCCGACGGCGGGCGCTGGAACGATCCCGGCCGAGGGCGCACGATCATGCTGTCGCTGCGGGTGCCGTCCGACCCGGAACGCCTCGCCGCCCTGCTGCCCCAGCAGTTCACGCTCGACGGCGACCATTTCACGGTCACCGCGGCCGAGTTGAGGGATCTGCCCTGGCTGGCGGGCCGCGGCTACAACGTCCTGTCGGTCAGCGTGCCCGCTGTCCACCACGGCACTCGGACGCTGGCCGGAGACCTGGAACTGGTCACCTGGGAAAGCCTCGCCGACCCGGTCGTCTCGGGGCGCGAGGAACTCGGATTCAACAAGATCTACGCCGACGTCAGCGACCTGGAAACGGGCCCGACGGGCAACACGCTCTCCGTGACGGCGGCCTGGGACGGCTTCGTCTTCGCCCGGATCTCGGCCGGCCCCCTCGACCCACCCGCCTCGGACGGGCCACCGCCCGCGCCGCGTCCCGGTCTGCATGTGCGGTACGTGCCGTCCCCCGCCCGCCGGGGCGAGGCCGACATCGAGGATGTCACCTGCACGGATCTCTCCGGCGCACCCGAGATCAAGGTCGTGGAAGCACGGACGGGCGAGGGCGCCGTGGAGTTCCTGGGCGCCACGTTCGAGCAGCTGCCGACCCTCTTCCACATCGTCAACCCGCTCCGGGACCTGCCTGTCCTCGGAACCGCCGGCGCCACGCTGATCGAGACCACCGGCTACGCCGACGGCTACGACATCAGTGTGCTGGCCTGAGCCGCTCCATCGGGGCGCGAGAGCCCCGCTCTTCGTCAGGAGGCGACATGCCGAGCGTAAGAAACGTCCTCGTGGTCGGCGGTGGAACCGTCGGCAACGCCCTCACCGTTCTGCTGCGCCGGTCGGCCATCGACGTCGACCTGGTCGAGGTCTCCCCCCAGTGGAGCGCCCTCGGCTCCGGGATCACGTTGCAGGGCAACGCCCTGCGCGTCCTGCGCGAACTCGGCCTCTGGGACGAGATCAGCGCCAACATCGTGCCCGCACCCGAGCACATGGACCGGTTCAAGGTCGGCGGGCCGGACCTTCCGGGAGTCTGTGGAATGTACCGGCCCACCCTGCAGACCATCCTCACCGGCGCCGTCCGGCGATCGGGCGCACGGGTCCGGCTGGGCGTCACGGTCGAGAAGCTGGAGGAGACCGGTGACCAGGTCACGGTCACCTTCAGCGACGGCACGACGGGTGGGTACGACCTGGTGGTGGGCGCGGACGGCATCCACTCCTCGACGCGGGCCATGATCGGCATCCCGGACCAGCCGCGTCCCACCGGGCTGGCGATCTGGCGGGCCTACACCCGGCGCCCGGAGGGGCTGGAGCACTTCCACCTCCAGCACGGCGCGCCCCACTACATCTACGGCTACAACCTGGTCAGCCCCACCCACCTGTACGCCACGATCGTCGAGGACGCCCGGGACCGTTCCGAGCTGCAAAAACTCGACCAGGTGGCCGAATTCCGCCGGCTCACCGAACGGCTCGACGGCTTCTGGCCCGAGATCCGCGCGTCGGTGACCGACGCGACGCAGCTCGACTACCGGGCCCTGGAGTACCTGCTGGTCGACGCCCCGTGGAACCGGGGCCGGACGATCCTGGTCGGCGACGCGGTGCACGCCTGTCCGCCCACCCTCGCCCAGGGTGCCGCCATGGGCCTGGAGGACGCACTCGTCCTCACGGAACTGCTGGTCAGCCGCGACAAGGTGGACCAGGACCTCTTCGACGACTTCATGGCCCGTCGCTTCGAGCGGGCGCGGACCGTCGTGAAGAGTTCGGTCGAACTCTGCGACGTCGTCCGGGACCCCGACCCCGCGCGCGCCGCCGACGCCTTCTCGATCATGGGCCGCGTCGTCCCCCTGCTCTCCCAGCCGGCCTGAGCCGCCCCTCATCCACCTGCCCGACACACGACAAAGGAGTCGGCCATGCCCGACCGTCTGATCACCCACCTTCGCCATGTCGGCCTCGCCGTACCGGACTACGCCAAGCAGCTGGCGTTCTACCAGGACCTGTGGGGTCTGGAGAAGGTGGCCGACGACAGCGGCATCGCGTTCCTGGCCGCCGCCGGCTCGCCCGAGCAGTACGTCGTCCGGCTGCGTGAGTCCCAGCACAAGCGCATCGACCTGATCTCCTTCGGCGCCGCCACGGAGAGCGATGTCGACGCGCTCGCCGCCCGTCTGACGCTCGCCGACGTGAAGCTGATCAGCGAGCCGGGGAAGCTCAACACCCCCGGCGGCGGCTACGGTTTCCGGTTCTTCGACCCGGACGGCAGGGTCGTCGAGGTCTCCTCGGACGTGGCGCCCCGCGCCTACCGCAAGGTGGAGGAGAAGGAGTCGATCCCGGTGCGGCTGTCGCACGTGGTCGTCAACTCGCCCGAGCCCGAGCCCCTGCTCGCGTTCTACGAGAAGCACCTGGAGTTCAGTCTCTCCGACATCCTCGCCCTGCCGAAGGTGGGGAACGCCATGTGGTTCATGCGGTGCAACGACCTCCACCACAGCTTCGCCGTCTGCCGCGGCCCGCACGCCAACCTGAACCATGTCTCCTTCGAGATGCGCGGCATCGACGAGCACATGCGCGGCACCGGCCGGCTCAAGAGGGCGGGTGTGCCGCTGATGTTCGGGCCGGGCCGCCACATGGCCGGCGACAACACCTTCAGCTACTTCGTCGACCCGAGCGCCAACGTCATGGAGTACACCACCGAGCTGGAGGTCCTCGACGAGGACACCTGGCACCCGCACGTCTACGACTTCACCGACCCGATGGTGCAGGACCAGTGGGGCACGTCCAACTCCGGCGACGAGGCGATGGCCAACACGCCCCCCAGCGAGCCCGACGTCCTCTTCGCCGCACCACCGGTGTGACCCGGCGCCCGCGTTCCCACCCGACATCCCGGCACCCAGGGACGAAGACATGTACGAGTACTTTCCGGACAACTACACCTGGAGTCTCGCCGTCGTCGCCGTACTGAACGGCGGCGGCACGATCGGCGAGGTGGACCGCGCCTGCCGCCCACTGCTGGAGGCAGCGCGGCGCGGCGAGGACGGGGGCACCGAGGACTTCCTGAAGGCCTGGACCGAGGTGGCCGACACCCTCATCGGCCTCGCCGAACAGGACGAGGAGGACGGCAGGCACTTCAGCGCTGCGGCCAAGTACCGGCGGGCCGGCACCTACCTCCTGCTCGCCGAACGCATGCAGGCCCCGGGCTCGCCCGGCCGACTGGCGGTCTACCGGCAGGCGGTGCGACTGCACCACCGGGCCATCACGCTCGGCGGCGAGGGCATCGAGATCGTCGACATCCCGTACGGCGACTCGACCCTTCCCGCCTACTACCATCCGGCCCGCACGGCGGACGGCTCGCCCGCGCCGTGCGTGATCCAGGTCAACGGCCTGGACAGCTTCAAGGAGTCCATGCTCACCTCCGGGTTCCCGCAGGAACTCGCCCGCCGGGGTGTCGCGACCCTCATGGTCGACCAGCCCGGCACCGGAGGAGCACTCCGGCTCAACGCTCTGCCGGCCGTCGTCGAGACGGAGAAGTGGGCCGGCGCCTGCGTCGACCACCTCGAGAGACGCGGGGACGTCGACGCGGACCGGATCGGCATCGTCGGCTGGTCCCTGGGCGGCTACTACGCGCCGCGCGCCGCCGCGTTCGAGAAGCGCCTCAAACTGTGCGTCGCCTGGGGCGCCAACCACGACTGGGGCGAGATGCAGCGCCGGCGCCTGGACCGCGAGGGCGAGCGCCCGGTGCCGCACTACTGGAACCACGTCATGTGGGTGTGGGGCCACAGCGATCTCTCCGAGTTCATGAAGGCCGTCGAGGACGTCACCCTCGACGGCGTGGTCGAGCGGATCACCGTCCCCTTCCTCGTCACCCACGGCGTGGGCGACCGGCAGATCCCCGTCGAGTACGCCCACCGCAGCCACGACCAGGCCGTGGGCAGCCCCAAGCGCGAGCTGAGGATCTTCACCGCGCGTGAGGGCGGCGTGGAACACGTCCACCTCGACGGCCCCCACAACGCCACCGACTTCATCGCCGACTGGGTCGCCGAGACGTTCGCCTCCCCGACACGCCCGGCCTGAGCCACCCCCTCCAACGAGAAGAGAGAACCATGATCAAGCTTGTGGGCGCGATCCGCCGCCGCCCCGACATGACCCACAGCGAGTACAGCGCCTACGTCCGCGACGTGCACGGCTCGCTCGCCGTCAACAAGAACAGCACGGTGGCCACGTACATCCAGAACCATGTCTTCGACAGCGCCTACGGCGCCACCGGGGACCCCGGCTACCAGCTGCTCCTGCCCCGCGACTCCGTGACCGAGCTGTGGTTCGAGAACGCCGACGCCATGAAGCGGAACCTCGCGGACCCCTACAGCCGCGAAGTGGTGATGGCCGACGGGGTCAACTTCAACGACTTCCCCTCGGCGCTCAGCCTGCTCGTCGAGCAGCGGCACCTGGACGCACCGGACCCGGGGTCGGACGGGGTGAAGGTGCTGCTGTTCCTCAAGGCGGCCGAGGGCGTGGGTCCGCAGGAGTTCCAGGAGCGCTGGCGGCAGGCGCACGAGGAGGTCGTCGCCGACGCCTCCGGGCCGGGCAGGCTGCTGCGCGGCCACGAGTGGAACACGGCTCTGCCCACGGACGGCATGGGCGCGTTGTTCGGCGATTCGGAGCAGCCCTCCTACGAGGCCTACTCCGCCCTGTGGTTCGACGAGGCGGACGCGCTCACCGCGTTCCGCGCGTACCGCGAGGCACTGACCGAGCGGGCGCAGAAGCAGGGTCCGTTCCACCGGCCGTCGCTCTCCTTCTTCCTGCTCAGCCGGGAGATCGTCATCTTCGACGAGCGGCCCGGACACACCACCGGCGCATGACGGGAGAGCAGTGGTGACCACATTTCTCACCGACACCGACGTCAGGGCGGTCTTCGACTGGCTCTCCGCGGTCGGCGCCCTGCGCGACAGCTACGCCGCCCCCGTCGAGGAGGCGAACCTGCCACCGCGCACGATGGCCCGCGGCGGGGGCGCCTGGCTGCGGACGCTGACCGGGATCCTGCCCGCGCAGGGGGTGATGGGCGGCAAGATGATCGCCGCCTCCGCCAGCCGGCGCGGCTCCTATCTCATCCAGTTGTTCGACCACAGGACCGGGGACCTGCTGGCGCTGCTGGACGGCAACGCGATCACCGGCTTCCGTACGGCGGCGACCTCGGCGCTGGCGGTGGATCTCGTCGCCCCCGACCGGCCGTTGCGGGTCGCGGTGATCGGATCCGGGTTCGAGGCGCAGCACCATGTCCGCGCGCTGGCGGCCGTACGCGACTTGGCCGAGGTCACGGTGTTCAGCCCCAGCCCCGACAGCCGTACGCGGTTCCTGAAGCACCTCGCCGACCTGGGGCTGCCGCTGACGGCCGCGGACAACGCTGCGGACGCGGTCGCCGGCGCGGACCTGGTGGTGTGCGCGGCCCGGGCGCGCGAGGAGCGGCCCACCTTGCGCGGGGCCTGGCTCGAACCGGGGATGACGGTCGTGTCGATCGGTTCCACCCTGCCCGAGCAGCGGGAACTGGACGCCGACGCGATCGCCCGCGCGGACCTGATCGTCGCCGACATGGTCGACGAGGTCACCCATGAGACCGGGGACATGATCGCCGCGAAGGAGGCGGGGGTCGACTTCGCCGACCGGCTGGTCCCCCTGGCCGACGTGGCGGCCGGCCGGGTGCCCGCCCGGCCGTCCCCGGACGCGATCGTGCTCTACAAGTCGGTCGGCGCCGCGCTCCAGGACCTCGCCGTCGCCCACATGTGCGTGCGCCGGGCCGCCGCGTCGCAGATCGGCACGGAGCTGCCGGTCACCATCGAACCGGTCACCAAGTGACTTCCGGGAGACCCACGATGCGCGGAGAGTTGCACGACACGGCGCTGCTGAGGACCGCGGCATACGTCGACGGCACCTGGGTCGGTAGCGGGGACCGCGGCGCCTTCACCGTTCGTGACCCGTCGAGTGGGGAGGAGCTCGCCAAGCTGCCCAGGTTGAGCGGCGCCCAGACCGCTGCGGCGATCGCGGCGGCGCACCGGGCGCTGCCCGGCTGGCGGGCACGGGCGGGCAAGGACCGCGCGCGGATCCTGCGCCGCTGGTTCGATCTGGTGACGGAGCACGCCGAGGACCTGGCCCGGCTGATCGTGCTGGAGGAGGGCAAGCCGTACGCCGAAGCGGTCGGCGAGGTCGCCTACGCGGCCTCGTTCCTGGAGTGGTTCGCCGAGGAGGCCAAGCGGGTCCGCGGTGACGTCATGGCCGCCCCCGAGGCGTCCCGGCGGATCGTCGTCCTGCGGGAGCCCGTCGGGGTGTGCGCGGCGATCACACCGTGGAACTTCCCGGCCGCGATGATCACCCGCAAGGCCGGTCCCGCGCTGGCGGCGGGCTGCACCATGGTCCTCAAGCCCGCCGAACAGACCCCGCTCACCGCGCTCGCGCTGGCCGAACTGGCCGAGCGTGCCGGCGTTCCGGACGGCGTGTTCAACGTCGTCGTCGGTGATCCCCGCGAGATCGGCCCCGAACTGACCGGCAACCCGCTGGTGCGCAAGGTGAGTTTCACGGGCTCCACCGAGGTCGGCCGCCTGCTGCTGGAGCAGTCGGCGGCCACGGTCAAGAACACCTCGATGGAACTGGGCGGAAACGCCCCGTTCCTGGTGTTCGACGACGCCGATGTGGACGCCGCGGTCGAGGGACTGATCGCTACGAAGTACCGCAACACCGGCCAGGCGTGCATCAGCGCCAACCGCGTCTACGTCCAGGACGGTGTCTACGACGCCTTCGCCGCCCGGCTGACCGAGCGCGTCGCCCGCCTGGTCGTCGGCGACGGCTTCGACGAGGGGGTCCAGCAGGGCCCGCTGATCGACGAGGACGCGGTGGCCAAGGTGGAGCGCCACGTGGCCGACGCCCGCGCCAAGGGCGCCACCGTCCTGTGCGGCGGGGCCCGGCATGCACGAGGCGGGCTGTTCTACCGGCCGACGGTCCTGGCGGGCGTCACCTCTCAGATGGCCGTCACACAAGAGGAGACCTTCGGACCGGTGACGCCGCTGCAGCGGTTCACCGACGAGGCGGAGGCGGTCCGGCTGGCCAACGACACCGAGTTCGGCCTCGCCGCCTACCTGTACACGCGCGACGCCGCACGCATCTGGCGGGTCGGCGCGGCCCTGGAGGCGGGCATGGTCGGTGTCAACACCGGCCTGATCTCCAACGAGGTCGCACCGTTCGGCGGGGTCAAGCAGTCCGGCCTCGGCCGCGAGGGCTCCGTCTACGGCATCGCCGAATACCTCGAACCCAAATACCTCGCCTGGGAAGGCGCCGGAGCCCGGTGACCTCACCCAACTCCACGTAAGGAATGACCGTCATGGCCCGTTACCAGCGCAACGAGGCCCGTGAATGGGCCCGCGAGAACCTCGTAGGGGTCGTCAACTGCACGATCCCCTCCTTCACCGGCGACCTGAAGTCCATCAACGAGCAGGCGATCCGGCACGACACCCGTCTCGCGATCGAGCACGGCTTCACCGGCACCCTCGGCGTCTCCGAGGTCTCCATCACCCTGCCCGAGTACCTGGACTTCCTCCGCATCATCCACGACGAGGCCGGCGAGCGGCTCGTCCTCGTCCACCACGCCAGCTTCAGCAACCTGGAACAGAACATCGAAGCCGTACGCGGCGCCGAGGAGGCCGGCGCCGAACTGGTGCTGCTGTCCTACCCGCCGAACTTCTACCCCGAGACCGAGCAGGAGATCTACGACTACACCAAGGCCGTCTGCGACGCGACGAACCTGGCCGTCATGATCTTCCCGATGTACCTGTGGGGCTTCGGCTCCCGCATCCACCCCTCCGACATCCCGGTCCGCCTGATCCGCAGGCTCGTCGACGACATCCCCAACCTCGCCGCCATCAAGGCCGAGGGCGGCTTCCCCGGCCTCCAGAGCGTCATCGAATGCCAGCGGCACTTCGGTGACGAGGTCGTCATCTCCATGCCCATCGAGGGCGAACTGATCACGCTGTCGCAGCTCATGCCCATCCAGTTCTCGGCCACCAGCGACCACGAGTACTACGGCCCCATGATCCCCCGCGTGTTCGGTCTGCTGCGCGACGGCAAGTTCGACGAGGCCACCGACCTCTACTGGCAGCTCCACCCCGCACGCAAGACCAAGTCCGCTCTGATGTCCTCACTGCACGGCGGCGCCTTCATCAACCGCCAGGCATGGAAGTTCCAGGGATGGCTCCAGGGGTACAACGGCGGCCCGCTCCGTCAGCCCACCATGCGCATCCACGACACGCAGATGGCCGCGCTCCGCAAGGGACTCGTCGACGCCGGGCTGCAGCCCAGCATGGACCCGTTCCGCGAGTTCTTCGTCGGCCGCAACCCCGCCTGACCGCGAAGGGCGGGCCGGGCGTGGACCCGTCCCATGGGCTGACAGAGAGTCGTCCTACGCCGGGAGCAGCGGGCGCGGGCTCATGGACGTGGGGACCGCCTCCCCTGCCGGGGCCGGTCCTCGTGTCCGCCCACCAAGCGTCACCGTGGTGGGCGGGAGGTCCCTGCGTCGTATGTCGGTTTGCGGCCAGTAGCGGGCCGGCCTGCGCACCGCCCGCGCCGACGTACTCAAACGGTTTGGGTGCAGCTCGGATGGAGTAGTCGTTCGGGCGGGTTTCGTCAGGTCGTGGCTGAGCGCCACAGCCAGCGGAGCGCATCGGGGAGCAGGACTCCGCCGTGGTTGGGGCTGTGGCCGCCGTCGCCGAGGACGAGACGGAAGTCGTAGCCTGCTTCCGCGAGAGCGGCTGCCACACGCAGATTGCCGGCGAGCCAGTTCCTTTCGGGCCCGTTCCAGTTGAGGTCGCGGTGGCCTGCTTGCATGAAGATGCGCAGCGGTTTGCGGGGGGCGTCGGGGATCAGGGCAGGGTACGGGTTTCCGTTCGGCATCTGAGTGAAGCTGGAGAGGTAACAGATGACTCGCCGGAACTTGTCCGGGCGCATCCACGCAGCCGTGAAGGCGCAGTTGCCGCCGCTGCTGCCACCGCAGATGCCCCATTGGCCGGGGTCCTCGGCGATCGAGTAGCGCCGTGTGACCTGGGGGATGATCTCAGTCAGGAGAAAGGTGACGTAGCGGTCGTCGAAGGCGTCGTACTCGGCGTTGCGGTTCTTCGGTTGTTCGGTGTTCTTGAGGACGCCGGGGTCGACGAAGACGCCGATGGTGACCGGGATCTCGCCGCGGTGGATGAGGTTGTCCAACACGATGGCGCCGCGGACCTGTCCGTCCGGGTCCAGGTACCACCATCCGTCCTGGAACACCATCAGCGACGCGGGTTCGGAGGGGTCGTATCGCGCGGGCACATGAACCCAGTACCGCCTCGTGGTGCCGGGGTAGATCGTGCTCCCGCACCAGTCGAACTCCACGGTCGAGCCGGCGGGGACACCCGGCTGTATGTCCGAATCGGGCCCGTAGGCGTAGTGAACGTCTTGCTGGTCGATGGGGAGCGGACGAAAGGGCAGCTCGATGGTCACGTCCGCACCCTAGGGATGTTGTCCGATCGTCTCAAAGGAATTGTGTACTGGAGAGGCGTTCGTGCTCGCGGGCGGCTGGGTGCCGGACGGGTGTCGAAGACACAGGCCACGGTCGCCATCCGCCTTCGGTTATGCGCTGTTGAGCTGTCCACGCGCTATCGTCCACCGTCATGTCGATCACGGGTTGGCGGGTGCATTTCACTCGTCGAGACCCGGCGTGGCCACGCGAAGAGACCCCGTTCATGCGGGAGTTCAGCGGTGTGTTCGCCGGACTCGATCAAGGGCTTGACGATCTGGGTGTGCCTGAGGGGCAGCCGTTCCTGATCAGTCCGGCGGGTGGGTACGACGTGGCGCTGAACCGGTACTTCTCGGTGTGGCTCGGGTCGTCACCGTGGAACACCCAGGCCGCCCATGCCCGGGATCTGCGTACGTACTTCGACGTCCTGTGGTTCGCACGAGGCCGGCGCGACTGGCGTCATGCGAGCGTCGACGACCGGACGGCGTACGAGTGGTGGCGTCGTCGCGACGAGCTTGGACCTCGTCTGGAGGACACCAGCTGGGACCGGGAGGTGTCCACGGTGAACCAGTTCTACCTGTGGGCGATCGAGCAGGACCTCGTTAGGGCCAATCCCATTCGCCAGCGCACGGCTGCGGTCTGGTCGCCTTGGCGGGGAGGGGTGGGCGGCGGCATGGTGCGGCAGGTTCCGGCCGAGTCGTCGCACGCGGGGTCGCGGCGGGAGGTGAAATGGCTGCCGCCGAGGTCGTACCGGCTGTGGCGCAATGTCGGGTTGTGCGGCTTCGACGCGAAGGAGATGCCGAGGCGCGGTTTTCGCGGGAGGTGGGCGGCGCGGAACGCGGCGTACGCGGACTCGATGGTCCGCACGGGGCTGAGGTCGTGCGAGCACTCGGCGCTGACGGTGTTCGAGCTGCCGGAGCTGCCGCCTTCGGCGTCCGGGATCGTCAACGCGCGGGCGGTGCTGCCGCACGCGATCTCCAAGGGAAGATCGGGGCGGGCGGTGTACTGGCCGGTGTCGGTGCTGCGGGACGTGCGCGACTACATGGAGTGGGACCCGGCCGAGATGCTCGACTACGGCCGTGCACGCGGCTTCTGCCGCCCGGCGCGCCGGTCGCTGCTGGTGGAGGACCCGTCCGTGCCCCGGGTGCGGATGGGTGGCCGGTGGGTACCGGTGGCCCGCCTGGACGCGGAGGAGCGGCGCCAGCTGCTGGTGGCGACGGCGGATGGTGGGTGGGAGCCAGCGATGGTGTGGCTGAACCAGTGGGGTCGGCCGATGACGATGTCCGGGTGGAAGCAGGTCTTCGCCGACGCCAACGCACGGTGCCGTGCCCGGGGCGTGGATGTCGGGGCGACGCCGCACATGCTGCGGCATTCGTATGCGGTGATCACCCTGGAGCTGTTGTGGCGTGGGCATCTGCAGGCGCTGGGCGAGATGAACGAGCGGCAGCGGCTGACGTATCAGCGGGTGTTCGGTGATCCGCTGAACTGGGTGCGGATCAGGCTCGGTCACCGATCGGTGACGACCACGGCGCTCTACCTGCACACTTTGCAGGAGCTGGAGATGCGCACCCGACTGGAGCTGGTGCCGGAGGGGGCGTGGGAGCCGGTGGGCTTCAGCGAGGAGGGCTGGCTGGAGCGGTCGGCGGTGGCCGCGTGAGCCGGCCGTGGCCGCGCGCGGGCCGTGGCCGTGCGGCGGCCGTGCCCGAAGGCTTCTATGAACCGCCCCCGGCGGTGGAGTTACCCGAGGACGGCGGGGCGCCGATGGTGCGATTCACCGGCGAGGACGGCCGCGAGCGCGTGTTCCGGTTCGATCGGTTGCCGCTTGCCGGGATGCACCGGGACTTTGCACACGCGCTGGGGGTACGGATCGGGCCCGGCGGCGGGCGCCGCACGCAGCGGGCGGCGAGCAGCCAGTGGCAGACCATCAGGCGATTCCTGCTGCTCCTGGACCAGCTTGAGATCCCGCCGCGACGGGTGGAGGAGCTGCGGGTGCGTCACCTGGATCGGTACCTGATGGCCCAGCGGCAGACGTGCGGGGAGAAGTCCGCCCGCCGCAACCTCCAAGACCTGCTGCGGATCGTGCGCGCCCTGCCCGGCCAGGACCGGCTGAACGGCGCCGTGGCGGACTACGCCGGGCGGCCTGGGCACGGCGTGGATGCCCAGCAGTCCGTCCGGCCGGGATACTCCGATCGCGAGTTCCAGGCCATCATGGCCGCCGCCCGCTCGGACGTGGCGGCCATCCGCGACCGGATCGCGGCGGGCGAGCACCTCCTGCGGCGCTTCCTCGACCACGCCGAGGACCTGTCGGCCGACGAGCGGGAGCAGGGGGCGCGGCTGGAGGCGATGGCGGCGGCGGGCCGAGTCCAGGTGGACTACCGGGGGCTGCCGGTGGGCGAGTGTCCCGCGGCCTGCTATGCGCAGGCCCGGAAGTTGTTCGTCGTCGACCCCGACCTTGCCCCGCTGCTCATCTACGCGGCCGGGCTGAGCGGGCGCAACCCGGAGACGCTCAAGGAACTGCCCGCCGAGCACCGGGTGCTAGAGGAACGGGCCGTGGCGGTCACGCTGACCAAGCGCCGCCGGGGCAAGGCCAACTCCCGTACGACGGTGCACTGGAGCGTCGATACGGAGCGGGAGCTGCGCACGATGGGCGGCTTCTACCTGCTGCTGCACAGGATGATGGGCCGCAGCCGGGCGCTTTCCGGGACCGGCTCGGTGTGGTCGATTTGGGCGGGCAACGGCCGCGGCAGCGTCCGCAACGCCGCCACCGGCGGGCACATCGGTCCGTTCGATGCCGAGCTGGCCCGCAAGCTGAAGCTCGGGGCGTGGGCCGAGCGCCACGGCCTGCTCGGCGGCGACGGCAAGCCGCTGCAGATGATGGTGACGCGCATCAAGAAGACCGTGGAGGTGCGGACGGCGAAGCAGGTCGGCGGGCATCTGCCGTCCGCGCGGGTGACGAACACGGCGGACACCTTCCTTCACCCACTACCTGCGAGATGACCCGTTCATCGCCGAGTGGGCGGCCGATGTGCTCACGGAGGCGATCACCGACGCCGAGGAGAGCGCCCGCGCGGTCGTCGTCCGCCTCGGTGGCGGATCGCTCGCCGCCGTGCCGGATCAGGTGCGCGAGCAAGCGGCCTCGGGCGACCTCGACACGCTGGCCTGCGCGTGCACGGACATCGAGCACTCACCGGACGGAGGGCGCTGCCAGCAGTCGTTCCTGGCCTGCTTCGGCTGCCCCAACGCCCTCGTGCTGGAGCGGCATCTGCCCGCCCTGCTCGCGCTGGCCGAAGCCCTGCACGACTACCTCCAGCGGAGGGACGTCGCCCAGTGGACGGCCCGGTACGGGGCGACCTGGCAGATCCTCACCCGCGACATCCTGCCCCGCTTCAACCCCGCACAGCGCGCTGCCGCCCAGGAGACCCTGCCCCATCTGATGCTCGACCTCCTGGAAGGGCCGACCCAGTGGTCATGACACACGCGGCCCAAGAGCCCGCACCCCGGGCCGCCGTGTCCGCGGACGCCCTGGTTCTGGCCACGCGCCCGCTGCGCTCCGAGACCCGGCTGGAGGAAACCTCCAGGTACGGCGACGACGTGTGGACGCTGACGCCGGCGTGGCTGCGCGCGGACCGCAAGCCGCTCCGCCTCGACTTCGCCCTCGTTCCGCCCGCGCACCGGGATACCGCCAAACTGCTGTTCTACGCCCTGCTGATCGAGGACACCCCGCCCGGCGAAGCGCCGATCACGATCTCCAGCATCCGCGCCTACTACACGTGCGTACGCCACTTCCTGACGTGGGCGCAGGGCCGCGGGCTCACGCTGACCGAGCTGGCCGGCGAGGACCTGGACGCCTACCATCGCGACCTGACGGGACTACGGCTGTCGATCAGCGTGGTGTACCGCCGCCGCCGTGCCGTTCGGATGCTGTGGGCCTACCGCTCGCGCCTCGCCGACCCTCTCGGGCAGGACCCGCTGCGGCGCTCCCTGTGGCAGGCATGGGCGCGGGCTGACCCGCGCCGGTACGACGAGAACGTCACCGACCGTATCCCCGAGCACGTCATGGGCCCTTTGCTGAGCTGGGCGCTGCGCTGGGTGGACGACTTCGCTGACGACGTACTCGCGGCCCGGGCCGAACGCGACAGCATCGACGCCCGCGCGCCTGTTTCCCCCGATCCGCTGGCGGCCCTTGAGACCGTCCTGGACGACTTCCGCCGACATGGACAGCCGCTGCCCGCGGCACCCGCCCATCAGGCGACCGGGCGGCGCGGCGGGGAGGAGCTCGCGAACTTCACCCATCTCGCACGGCTCGCCGGTCATCCGCGGTGCCGGTACGACAAGGTCCAGCCCCGTCGGCTGATCGAGGAGGCGGCCCGCGACCTCGGCGTGGACACCGACTCCCCACTCCAGCACCCCGTCCAGGCCCATCTGGACGGGCAGCGCCGACTGGAGAGGATCTCGTACTACGACGTCGGCCAGTACGAGCGGCTGCTGCAGGTGTCCTGCTGGATCGTCATCGCCTACCTCTCCGGCCTGCGCGACTCCGAGATCAAACACCTGCGCCGCGGCTGCGTGAGCTCGCAACGGGACGCCGACGGCCGGATCTACCGCCACCGCCTGCACGGACTGGCCTTCAAGGGCGAAGGCGTCCACGGCGCAGCCGCCACCTGGATCGTCACCGCCCCCGTCGCCCGGGCCGTCGCCGTCCTCGAACGCTGCCAGCCAGCCGACGAGCCCTACCTGTTCGCGCACCCCCTCAAGTCGGCCAACCACCAGCGCCACCACATCGCCGGACGCGTGCGGACCAGCGCCACCACCATCAAGGACATCACCGCCCTGGCCAAGTGGATCAACACCTACTGTGCTGTCCACGCGCGCACGGATTCGATCCCCGAAGCCGGAGGGCGCCTGGCGCACCTGACGACCCGCAAGTTTCGCCGCACCCTGGCCTGGTTCATCGCGCGCCGTCCCGGCGGCACCATTGCCGGCGCCCTGCAGTACCGCCACCAGCGCATCCAGATGTTCGAGGGCTACGCCGGCACCAGCGACTCCGGCTTCCGCGACGAGGTCGAGGCCGAAGAAGCCTTCGCCCGCGGCCAATTCCTCGCCGAGTTGGGCGCCGACGATGACCGGCCGGCTCTGACCGGACCAGCTGGCGCGGAGGCCGAAGCCCGGCTGGCCGAGCTCGCCCGCCAGACCGTCTTCGACGGCCAGGTCGTCACCGACGAAGCCCGCCTGCGCCGCATCCTGGCCCGTCACGACACCCGCCTGTACCCAGGCACCTTCATCACCTGCGTCTACAACCCCGACCGTGCCCTGTGCCGCACTTCCGCAGGTGCCGCCGATCAGCCCGTCATGGCTGACTGCCAGCCGCTGGCCTGCCGCAACACCGCCCTCACCTCCGCCAACCGGCAGGCGATGGCCGATCACCTCGCCCGGCTCGAAGACGCCCTGGCCGACCGCGACCGCCTCGCCCCCTACGTCCACCACCGTCTTGAGGAACAGCACCACGCCACAGCCGCGTTCCTCACCCGCCACACCCCGCAGGCTGCCGAGTGAAACGTGCCCTGCCCGATGCCGACACCGTCAAAGCTGCCATCGACACCGTCCTGGCGGAGGCCGCCACTCGCGGACGGCGCCCCACCGTGACCGCGATCGAGCGGCTCCTCGGCATCCCGCACGCCACCTTCCACCGGCACTACGCCGACCTGATCGACACACACTTCCGGCCCGGCATCCCCCAGCCCGCACCACACCAGGCCACCACCGCGTCCCCCGCCCCCGGCACGCGCGCAGACGACAACCTGTCCCGTCTGCGTCGGGAGAACACCGACCTGCGCCGTACCCTCGCCCTGTATGAGGAGGCCATCCGCCAGCTGACCCTCGAAAACGACGCCCTGCGAAGCGGCGCCACCGTTGTGCCCCTGCCCTCCCGGAGCCGGACCATACCGAAATCACCGTCCTGAGCTGCGACCGTCGGGAGGTGCTCGACGTACCGGACGAAGGACAGTTACGTCGATGCCAGACCTGGGCGCCATGTGCCGTCGAGCGGGATGCCGGCGGCGGCCGCGATCCGGTTGCGTGATGCGAGCAGCCGGGTCCGCAGCGCCGCCAGGTCCACGTCCACCAGTACGCCGTCGCGTTTGACCACGTGGCCGGCGGCGAGGACAGTGTCGACCAGGCCGGGGTGGCCGGCGCTGACGATGGTGGCGGCGGGGTCGGTGACCGGGAAGACGGTCAGGTCGTCGGTGCGCAGGAGGATGATGTCGGCGTCCTTGCCGGGTGTGAGGCTGCCGGTTTGTGCGTCGAGTCCGCAGGAGGCGGCGGCGTCGATGGTGGTGAAGGCCAGCAGGTCGCGGGAGCGCAGGCCGCCGTTGAGGCCGCGCTGCACGGCGAAGGCGGTGCGCATGGTGGAGAATATGTCGCCGCCGGCCGAGGGGACGTCGTCGACGGAGAGGGTCGGGCGCAGGCCGGCGGCCAGCGTCCGGCCGGTCATCGGCCAGCCGAAGCCCATCTTCAGTTCGACGTCCGGGCTGATCGACAGCGAGCTGCCCGCGTCGGCGAGCATCCGCAGTTCTTCGTCGCTGAGCCCGTTGCCGTGCACGAACGTGGTGGTGTCCCGCAGCAGGCCGTGCTTGCGCAGATCGGCGACGGCCCCGCCGACGAGGTCCACGTGCAGGCTGGTGCGCAGGCCGAGTTCGGCGGCCAGCTCCAGTTCCCAGGCGACGGTGTCCATGTCGGTGGCCTCGGGGCCGCGCAGTCCGAGCGCCATGGTGACCGGGCCGTCCCCGAGCAGGTCGGAGCGGACCCGGCGGACGGCGGCGCCGACGGGGTCGGAGGTGCCCCATCCGGCGCCGAGGCAGAAGATCGACCGTCCCGGTGCGTCCCGCAGCGCGGCGACGGCGGCGTCCTCGTGCTCGGGGGTCTGGGCGACGTGGTACCAGTCGAGCATGGTGGTGACGCCGGAGTGCAGGGCCTCCAGGCGGCCGAGGAGGGTGCCCGCGTAGACGTCCTCGGGCTGGTAGTGGGGTTTGAGCGTGCCGTGCATGGCCGCCGCCCACTGGGGGAAGGTCCAGTCCGCGCCGACGCCCCGGAATGCGGTCTGCCAGGTGTGGCGGTGGTTGTCGACGAAGCCGGGCATGACGATTCGGTCGGTCGAGTCGATCACCTCGGCGGCGTCCGGCGTGTCGATGCGTTCGGCCACTGCGACGATCACACCGTCTTCGATGAGCACGTCGCCGCGGGTGAGGTCGCCGAGGGCCGGGTCCATGGTGACCACGGTGCCGCCGGTGAGCAGGGTCTTCATCGGGTGAACTCCTTCGCAGACGCCTTGGGATGGGAGGGATGAGGGATGGGGATGGTTCAAGGTGGTGTGGTGGTGACCGGGGCGGGCTCTGCTCGCGGGGTCCGCAGATCGGTGGCAGGCGGGCCGGTTCAGCCGCGGGCGGTCGGGTTCTTCTGCCGCAGGTAGCCGATGAGGGAGAGGGCGAGCGCCAGGCCGCCGGTGGAGTACAGCTGCACGCGGGTCTCCGCCTGACGGGCCATGAGGGCCAGGATCGCCCCTACTCCGGCCAGCGCCACCCAGGTCAGGACCGGGAACGCCCACATCTTCGCGACCAGCTTCCCGGGCGCCTCGCGCTCCAGCCGTCGGCGCATGCGCAGCTGGGCGGCGGCGATGAAGCCCCATACCACCAGCACGGCCGCGCCGACCGTGTTGAGCAGCCAGGCGAAGACGGTCTGCGGCCACCAGTAGCTGAGCAGGACCGCGAGGAAGCCGAAGCCGGACGAGGCGATCACCGCGCGGCGCGGCACTCCTCCGGAAACCTTGCCGAGGGCTTTCGGGCCCTGTCCGCGGGAGGTCAGGGAGTACGCCATGCGGGAGGAGCCGTAGATGTTGGCGTTCATCGCCGACAGCAGGGCGATCAGCACGATCACCTTCATGAGTTGGCCGGCGGCGGGGATGTCGAGGTGGTCCAGGACCGCCACGTAGGGGCCGTCGGCGGTGACGGCGGGGTCGCTCCAGGGGATCAGTGTGACGATGACCAGCATCGAGCCGACGTAGAAGACGGCGATGCGCCACATCGCGGTGCGTACGGCGGTGGCGACGCCCCGTACCGGGTGTTCGGACTCGGCGGCGGCGATGGTGACCGTCTCCAGGCCGCCGTAGGCGAAGACCGAGGTGAGCAGGCCGATGACCAGGCCGTTGATGCCGTGGGGCAGGAAGCCGCCGTCCCCGGTGAGGTTGGCGGCGCCCGGGGCGTCCGTGCCCGGCAGGATGCCAAGGATGGCGAGGCCGCCGAGCGCCAGGAAGAGGGAGATCGCGGCGACCTTCAGGGCCGCGAACCAGAACTCGAACTCGCCGAAGTTGCCCACCGCCGCGAGGTTCGTGCCGCAGAAGGCAGTCATGAACAGCAGGACCCACATCCAGGACGAGGTCTGCGGGAACCAGCCGGTCATGATGGACGCGGCGCCGATCGCCTCGGCGGCGACGCCCACGCACAGTAGCGTCCAGAACATCCAGCCGGCGGTGAAGCCCGCCCAGGGCCCGATGGCCCGCTCGGCGTGCACCGAGAACGATCCGGAGGCGGGGTTGGCGGCCGACATCTCGCCGAGCATGCGCATCACGAGCATGACGAGCACGCCGGAGAGGGCGTAGGCGACGACGATCGAGGGACCGGCCGCCGCGATACCGGCGCCGGAGCCGACGAACAGGCCCGCGCCGATGACACCGCCGAGGGCGATCATCGACAGATGACGCTGCTTGAGCCCGCGGGAGAGCGGGGTGCCGCTGCGGGGCGCGTCGGCGGCGGTGTCGTGGGCGGGCTTGGGGCCGGCGCGGCGAGGGTTGTGCGGGTGAGACATGGAGGTGCACCTCTTCGTTGAGCTGCTGGACTCTCAGGGGGGGCTGGGCGGGACGAAACTCGCGCCGGTCACGTGTGTGCACGGTGGAGGGGGGCGCCGCGGCGCGCGACCGGCGCTCTCGCGGTAGTTCAGGCGTTCGCCGACGGTGTGTGTACGGCGTCGGCGGCGGCGAGCACGTCGGCGACCAGGTCGGCGGTGTCCTCCGTGCCTGCGGCCAGCCGGACCAGGCCCAGCGGGACCGACTCGGCTATCTGGTCCTCGCTGAGCATCCCGCGCCACATGGACGCCGGGTGCACGGCCAGCGATTCCACCCCGCCGAGGCTGGCCGACCGCAGGAAGTAGCGCAGCTTCCCGAGGAAGGCATCGGCCGCCTCGAAACCGCCGGTGAACTCGATGCCGAGGGCCCCGCCGAAACCGCTCATCTGACGGGCCGCCAGCGTGTGCTGCGGGTGGGTCGCAAGGCCCGGATAGTGCACCTTCGCCACGGCCGGATGCTCACTCAGCGCCTCGGCGAGGGCGAGGCCGTTGGCGTTGTGCCGGGGAACCCGCAGCGGCAGGGTGCGCATGCCGCGCAGCAGCAGCCACGCATCGATCGGGCCGAGGGTGGCGCCGGTGAGCAGGCCGACGTCCCAGATCCGGTCCAGGAGTTCGGCCGGTCCGGCGATCACTCCGGCGGAGACGTCGGAGTGGCCGTTGAGGTACTTGGTCGCGCTGTGCCAGACCAGGTCGATACCGAAGTCCGCCGGACGCGAGTTCAGCGGGGTGGCGAAGGTGTTGTCCGCCAAGGTCAGCACGTCGTGTGCGCGGGCCAGCTCCGCGACGGCGCGCAGGTCGGTGATCTGCAGCAGCGGATTGCTCGGGGACTCCACCAGGATCAGGCGGGTCTGGGGGGTCAGGGCCTTGGCGAACGCCTCCGGGTCGGTCTGGTCCACCTGGGTGGTGGACACTCCCAGGCGCGGCAGCAGGTTCATGAGCACCGAGCCCGTGCCGCCGTAGGTGGACTTCTGCCCGATGACGTGGTCGCCGGCGGACACCAGGGCCAGCACGGCGGTGGTGAGCGCGGCCATCCCGGACGCGGTGACCATCG
This sequence comes from Streptomyces sp. YKOK-I1, assembly GCF_054660435.1. Taxonomy (NCBI): domain Bacteria; kingdom Bacillati; phylum Actinomycetota; class Actinomycetes; order Kitasatosporales; family Streptomycetaceae; genus Streptomyces; species Streptomyces sp. YKOK-I1. The sequence continues at coordinate 9,980,901 of NZ_BAAGDR010000001.1, read as the reverse complement.
CGGCCTCGGTGCCCTCCAGTTCGGCGACGACGGCCGCGGCCTGGGCGTGGTTGGGGTTGCCGAAGCGGGTGTAGAAGTCCTTGCCCCGCGGTTCGACGGCGCCCCGCGCGAACGTCTCGCCGTCCTCCGCCGAGAACGCCGCCGTCTGGTAGATGGGCGGTGCCACGGCGCGGCTGGGGTGGATCTCGCGGTCGGCGTGGACGGTGATGGTGCTGCTGCCCGGCATGGCTGCCCTCCGTGGACGTCGGTACGACACCATGAAGCGTTGCCGACCATCGCCCCGATGTGGGCCGATCAAGGCAACTTTGGCAGCATGTTGCGCGGAGAGAAGACATGGGATTGTGGTACTCAAGCCATCAGCGCAATAATCTGCTGCCATGGATGAGGTGGACCGGTCGATCCTGGCCGTGCTCGAACAGAACGGCCGGATCAGCAACAACGAGCTGGCCGCCCGGGTCGGGCTGTCGCCGTCGCCGTGCCTGCGGCGCGTGCGGCAACTGGAGGAGGCCGGGGTCATTCGCGGCTACCGGGCGCTGGTCGATCCCGCCGCGGTCGGCCGCGGCCTGCGGGTCTTCGCCGGAGTCCGGCTGATGCGGCACACCCGCGCGGACGTGATCGCGTTCGAGCGCGGGATCACCCAGTTGCCCGAGGTGGTCGCCTGCCACCACATCACCGGCAACTTCGACTATCTCCTCCAGGTCGAGGTGGCCGGCCTGCCCGCTTACGAGGACTTCCACGCCAACCAGCTGGCGGCCCTGCCCGGGGTGGCCACAGTGACCAGCTACGTCACCATGAAGACGCTCTCTCCCGACCCCGCCCCGTGACGGGTGGTCAGAGAGTGATGGCACCGCGGATACGGATGACGGCGGCGCCGCTGACCCAGACAGTGCCGTCCGCATCGGCGGCGACCTCGATGCGCGCGGCCCGTCCCAGCCTCGCACCCTGGGAGACCCGGTAGTGGGAGGGCGCGGCGCCGGTGGAGGTGAGCCACTGCCCGACACCGGCGTTCATGCTGCCGCACGCGGGATCCTCCGGCACACCCGCGCCCGGGGCGAACGTGCGCAACTCGAAGGCGTACTCGGCCCCCGCGGGGTAGGCGCCGATCGCGCCGACCATCGCGTCCGGGACGAGGGAGAGGTCGGGTTCCAGGGCGAGGACCTCCTCGGCCGTGGCCAGCTGGATCACGGCCCAGCCGGGACCGTTGTCGACCCACTGATGAGCCACGACCCGCTCCCGTGTGATGCCGAACGCGGCCACGATCCGATCCAGATACGTGTCGTCCAGCGCACCCTCATGCACACGGGGAGGCGCTGCGAAGGACAGCGTGTCCTCGCCGCGGCGCACGGTGACCAGGCCCGCCGCGCATTCCTGCACGATGCGGTCGGCGACGCGCGGTGTGCCGCCGCCGTCCAGCCAGGCGCGGGCGGAGCCGAGGGTGGGGTGCCCGGCGAACGGCAGCTCGCCTCCCGGGGTGAAGATCCGCAGCCGGTAGTCCGCCTCCGGGACGGTGGGAGGCAGGACGAACGTGGTCTCGGACAGATTCGTCCACCGCGCCAGCCGCTGCATCTCCTCCCCGGTCAGGTCCGTCCCGTCCAGAACGACCGCAACCGGGTTGCCGGAGTAGGGGCTCGTGGAGAACACGTCGACCTGCACGAACGAACGGGTACGCGGCATGGTCATCGGCACCTCTCGGTAGCTGCGGCGGGTTTCGCATCCAGCCCCCTTGGCGGAAGCAGGACCATCCCAGCGGTGCCGGCACGGTGGCGACAGGGCCAGTCGCCACAAAGTGGATCGACTGGCCCTGTCGTGAGGAGGGGGCGTGTTCACCGGGTGGCGGGTGTGACCTGGAGGCCGCCGACGAAGGTGTGGGTGGGGTTCAGGTCGCGCAGGGTGTCGCTCGGGCAGTGCGCCGGGTCCTGGTCCCAGACGGTGAAGTCGGCGAGGCGACCGGGGGTGAGAGTGCCGCGCAGATGCTCCTCGCCGGTCAGCCGGGCGGCGCCCGCGGTGTGCAGGGTGAGGGCCTCGTCGTAGGTGATGGCGTGTTCGGGGCCCTTGACGCCGATGACAGTCTGCCGGGTGGTCATGCCCCACACCGAGCGCATGGCCCCGAACTGGCCGACGGGGAAGTCGGATCCGGCGCTCACCTGGGCGCCCAGGTCGATCCAGCCGCGGGCGGGGAAGAGGCGGGCGACGCGTTCCGGGCCCCAGAAGCCCTCCTCGACCTCGGCGGTGTCGTGCAGCAGCGGCTGCTGAATGGTGACGGGGATGCCCAACGCGACGGCGCGGGCCTGCTGTTCGGGTCCGGCCAGGCCGCCGTGCTCCATGACCAGCGTGCCGGCGGGCAGACCGGGGTTGTGGGCGAGGACGCGCTCGTAGACATCCAGGAGAGTGCGCACCGCGCGGTCGCCGTAGGCGTGGGTGCCGACCCGCCACCCGCGCCGGACCACCGCATCGACCGCCTCGACCAGCGCGTCCGGCTCCCAGATCAGCATCCCGGAGAAGGCGTGGTCGCGTGCGTACGGCTCCTCGGTCGCCCCGGCCTCCAGGCCGCCGTCGAGGCCGAACTTCACCCCCCATACCCGCAGCCACGGGTCGGAGGTGTCACGCCACTCCTCCATGACGTCGAGCAGGTCCTCCACCTGGGCGGCGCTGGTCAGTCCGAGCGCCGAGATCAGCGCCCGCACCCGGGTGCTGAGTGCTCCCGCCTCACGGGCGGCCAGGAGCACCGCGTAGTCCTCGGGGGTGACCGCGCAGTCGCGCACGGTCCCGATGCCCGTGGCGGCGTAGTCGCGGCTGGCCAGGCGCAGGCCGTCGATGCGCTCGGTCCGGTCCGGGGCGGGGACCAGATGCTCCACCAGGTGCAGGGCGTTGTCGATCAGCCGGCCGTCCAGTCGGCCGTCGGCGCCGCGGCCGATGGTGCCACCCGGCGGTACGGGGGTGTCCTCGGTGATGCCCGCCAGCCGCAGCGCGTAGGTGTTGACGATGTCGTTGTGGCCGCCGCGCTTGACCAGGACCGGGTGCCGGTCGGTGGCCGTGTCGAGTTCGGCCGCGGTGGGCATGCGGCGCTCGGCCAGGTTGAGTTCCTGCCAGTTGGTGGTGGTGCGGATCCACTCGCCCTCGGGGGTGACGGCGGCCCGCTGCCGGATCAGGTCAAGGAACTCGGGGATGTTCCGGGCCCGGTGGACGGGGACGTCGTGGGCACCGAGCGCCGCGAAGATCAAGTGGGTGTGGGTGTCGTCGAACGCGGGCAGCACGGTCGCGCCGGGCAGGTCGTGCACCGTCGTTGCCTCGCTCACCAGGTGGTCAAGGCCGTGGGGGTCGGCTGAGACGGCGACGATACGGTCGCCGCGCACGGCCAGGGCCCGCTGCACAGCCTGACCGGGCACCAGGGTGTGCACCGCGTCGGCGCGGATCAGCAGGTCGGCTCCGTGATCAGTCATCGTCTTCTCCCTCATCTCGCGGGTGCCGGATCCGAACGGATCGTTCGGTGACGAGACCGTTGTAGGCAGAACGCGAAGAATCACTGCCAATCAGAAGGTTTGCGAGCAGAAAACACGCCAGATGTTCGGCCTATCATGCAGATCATGAGACAGGTGCTCGATGAGATCGATCGGCGAATCGCGGCAGCGCTGGTCGCCTCGCCGCGTGCCTCCTGGCGTGAGGCGGCCCGCTGTCTGGGCCTCTCCGAGCGGACCGTCGTACGCCGTGTGGCCCTCCTCTACGCCGACGGCACCCTGCGCGCGACCGTCGTACGCAACCCGGCACGCTTCCCACACCTGATCCCCGTCGCCCTGCGCATCCGCTGCCGCCCCAACAAGATCCGTCAGGTCGCCCAGGCGCTGGCCCGCCGCAGCGACACCGTCTGGGTCGACATCCTCGGGGGCGGCGACGAGATCTCCACGATCTTCTTCCTGGAGGGACAGGAAGCACGCAACAACCTGCTGCTGCGCGACCTGCCCGCCACCGACGCCGTCGGCACCTGGACCGCACACGCCCTGCTCCGCGTCTTCCCCACAGCGTTCCGCTGGACCGCCGGTCTCCTCACACCCCGAGAACTGGCCGACCTCGTCCCCGAGCCCGCGTACCCGGAACCGTCCTACACGCCTCTCGACGTCGACAGCGCGCTGATCGCAGGGCTGACCGAGGACGGCCGGGCCACCTACACGGACCTGGCCCGCCGCGCCGGCACCACCGCGCTCACCGCCCGCCGACGCATCGAAGCTCTCGTCAACGGCCAGGTGCTGCGCCTGGCCACCGAACTCGATCTCGCACTGCTCGGCGCGCAGACCGAGGCGTTGCTGTGGATCGCCGTACAGCCTGGCGCACTGCAGGAGACCGCGCACACGCTGAGCACCCACCCGCACGTCCGGTTCTGCGCCGCCACCACCGGCCCCGCCAACCTGGTCGTCGCTGTCGCCGCCGCGAACCTCGACGCCCTGTACACCTTCCTCACCGACACCGTCGGCCCCCTCGCCGGAGTCACCGCCATCGACACCACCCCGTTGCTGGCGACCGTCAAACGCACCGGCCTGATCCGCCACTGACAACTGCAACGCGCCCGCGCATACGATGTGAACTCGCCGTCAGATCAGCCCATCCACATTGAGTGGTGTGCATCGTGAAAACTGCACGTCAGTGGACCTGGTGTGCGTAGGCGTCGGGAGGCTCGGGCAGGTCCGGGGCGGTAGTCCATTGACAAGATCGTCTGTCAGCGGGCGACTTCCCGGTTCATCAGTACCAGCAGTGCCCGCACCAGCGCGGTCGCCCACCTCGGATTCGTGCGGACCTTGCCGGGGCGCCAGTTCTTCGGATGGGCGAAGCCGGGGACCGCACCGCAGCGAGTGCCTTGTGGTGCACTGCGGACACGGACTTACTCATGGGCCGCCATGCGACATGCCGGACGCGTTCCAGCGCATGGCGGCGAAGCCGCCGCCGACCCACTTCGAGCGGGGACAGGTGGACAGACCGCCGAACCGATCCGGGCCGGACGACCCCATCGTTGCGACAACCGATCGGGCTGGTGCCGGTGGCCGAAGGTCTGTTGGTGCGGTTTGTGTGAGTTTGCTGGTCGGGCCCGTCGCGGTGGGTGTCCGCGACGGGCCTTGCCTTGTCCCGCGGTTGGGGTGGCTGGCATGCGGGTGGCGCATGCGTGGGGGTTACTTGGCCTGGAAGCCGCCGTCGATGTTGAGGATCGTGCCGGCGACGAAGGAGGACTCTTCGGACAGGAGCCAGCGGATGCCCGCGGCGATCTCCTGGGGCAGGCCCATGCGGCCCATCGGATGCATCGCGGTGATGGTGTCCTCGTCGTACTGACCGAGCGAGATGGAGTTGGCGATGATGTCGGTCTTGATCGCGCCGGGGGCGACCGCGTTCACGCGAACGCCCTGGGAGGAGTACTCCAGGCCCGCGGTCTTGGTCAGGCCGACGACCGCGTGCTTGGTGGCCGCGTACGGGCCGCTCCACGGGATGCCGTTGAGGCCGGCGATGGAGGCCAGGTTGACGATGGTGCCCCCGTGGCCGCCGGCGAGCATCTCCTGGATCTCGCGCTGCAGGCACAGGAACAGGCCCATCACGTTCGTGGACAGCATCTCCTGGAACTTCACCGGGTCGGCGTCGGCGATCGCGGCGGTCTCGTTGGCCAGACCGGCGTTGTTGACCGCGTGGTCCAGGCGGCCGTAGTCGGCCAGGACCGAGTCGAACAGGGCCTTGATGCTCTCCGGCGAGTCCATGTCCGCCACCACGAACGAGGCACTGCCGCCGTCCTTGGTCAGCTCCTCGACCGCCCGCGCACCCACGTCCGCACGCCGCCCGCTCAGGACGACATGCACGCCGTCCGCGACCAGCAGCCGCGCGGTCTCCTTGCCGATGCCCGTCGCACCGCCGGTGATGACTGCAACCTTCTTGTCGCTCTTGTTGCTGCTCATGATGTGGATCTCCTCTGGGAATCGCTTACGCACGTACCACCCCGACCCCTTAACGGACCGGCGGTCTCTTGAGATAAAACATAAAAGACCGGCGGTCCGATGTCAACAGACCGACGGTCTGTAGAATGAGGTCATGACAACCTTTCAACGTGCTCGCAGCGATGAGCAGCGGGAGATCCGCCGGCAGGCGATCCTGGACACCACGGCCGCGATGCTCGACGAGATGCCGGTCGCCGAGGTCAGCCTCAACGAGCTGAGCCGACGCGTCGGCCTGGCCAAATCCAACGTTCTGCGCTACTTCGAATCGCGCGAGGCCATCCTGCTGGAGCTGCTGGACAGCGCGTGGAAACAGTGGACGGCCGAACTGCCCGACCGGCTCGCTGCCGGAATCGACCCCGGCCACCCGGTGGGCCGGCGTGGCGACGCGTTCGCGGCCGTGTTCACCCACTCCCTTGCGGAGCACCGGGTGCTGTGCGACCTGCTCAGCGCGCAGGCCGGCGTCCTGGAGCACAACGTGTCCGCGGAGGTCGCCGCCCGGTACAAGAAGGCGGCCATCGGCAATGTCGTCGCGCTGGCCGATCTGGCGCGACAGTACCTGCCCGAACTGGGCGACGGGGCGGAGCAGCTCAGCGCGCAGGTCTACATGGTGGCCGGCGCCGTCTGGACCCACGCCCGGCCCTCCCCCGGCATGCTCGCCGCCTACGACACGGACCCGTCCCTGGCTGCGCTACGCATGGACTTCACCTCCTCCCTGCAGGAGATGGTGGCCACCCTCATCACCGGCACCCTCGCCCGTACGGCGCCCTGACCGCCGCCTCACCCCACTGGGAGCAACCATGCGCGTGGCCGTCTTCGGAGCGTCCGGAATGGTGGGGCAGGGCGTGCTGCGCGCCTGCCTCCTGGAGCAGAGCGTCGACCAGGTCCTGCTCGTCGTACGCACGCCTCTGAACGTCGAAGACCCGAAAGTCCGGGAGGTCGTGCACACGGACTTCGGCGACTTCACCGCGATCCAGGGTGAGTTGGAGGGGCTGGACGCCTGCTTCTTCTGCCTGGGCATCTCTTCGTCCGGCCGCGACGAGGAGGAGTACACCCGGATTACGCACGACTACACGCTGGCCGCCGCCCGAGCCGTGAGCGCGAACAACCCCGCGCTGACCTTCACCTATGTGTCGGGGGAGGGGACCGACAGCACCGAGTCGGGCCGTTCCATGTGGGCGCGGGTCAAGGGCCGAACGGAGAACGAGCTGTTGGCGATGCCCTTCCACGCCTACATGTTCCGGCCCGGCTACATCCAGCCGCGCCACGGCGCCGTCTCCAGGACAGCCTCCTATCGCCTGGCGTACCGGCTCACATCGTGGCTCTATCCCGTATTGCACCGACTGGCCCCCAGGCACATGACCACCACCGAGCATCTGGGACGCGCGATGATCGCTGTTGTGAGTCTCAAGGGCACTGGCCCTTCGGTGCTGTACAGCCCGGAGATCAACCGGCTCGGTGCCGCGTGACACGGAAGGCGTGAGAACCCGTCTTTGAACCTCAAGATCGATGACAGCCGATGCGGCCGATCCCCACCAGGGCCAATGAGCGCTCAGTGTGGCCTGCACTGCGTGCGGTCTTCTGCGCCACGACATAGGCACCACCACCGCTGCCCCCGCAATGAGCACTCATTGGGGATCCACGGCAGAGATCCCTCAACGGGCACTTGGCACTGGACAACGGACAACAACAAACCCTGTCCATAATTCCAGTTCGGTTTCTCGCCCGGCGCGAGCCGAGCGCGGTGGCCCCCGGCAGTTTTCCCGGCGGCCCGGCGGGTGGCCTCCCGCGGGGCCACCGGGCGCATGACCAAGCCCTTGCCGAGCGCCTTCCCGCAGCGGCGTCATCCCGTCGAGTGTCGGCCCGGCCCCGCGGCACAGCGGCCGGCGGAAGAGCGGGGACCAGAGATGACTCCGAGGAGGCCGATGTCGCCAAGGAGGGTGCCGTCCTTCTGCGAGAAGCCGACGGACGGGGCGGTGGGGATGCTACTGCCGTGGCGGTCGGGCCGGCGGTGCCGCCCGGGAGCACCGCCGACGCAACGGCGACCGCGAACGGACCCTGAGCAATGATCAGTTCGCCCAGCACCATGTCCAGGCGGCGGGGCCGGCCGCGGTTGCGGTTGCCGCCGGTCAGGGTGGCGGCGAGCGGGATGCCCGTGGTGTCGGTGATCAGGTGGTGTTTGCAGCACGTCCCGCCCGCCCCGGTCGACGGGGCTTTCGTCCGGTCTTGGATCCGGGTTCCGCCGTGCGTGCGAAGCAGGAATCACCGGTCGCGGCCTGCGCAAGGACGGCCCTGGGCGGCCTCAGGGCCCGGTCGCGGAAGGCGGCGAGGCCTGTCGCCGAGGTCACCGCAGATCCGGGAGACCTCGCCCCTGGAGGTGCCGGGGTACGAACCAAGGGCTTTGACCGGGTCGTTGACGGGAAGGTGTCGGCGCGGAGCTTGGGGATCGCGCGTCCCAAGTCGCCGCCCTGGATGGTCAGGGTCCCTTCGCGGTGGCCGTTGCGCCGGTGCTTCCGACCGCGGCTCAGTGAGCGGCGAAGTACGCGGCGATGCCCTCGATCCCCGCACCGACGGCGCGCTCGACGATGGGCGCGAGCCCCTCGGGCAGGATCTCCTGGCTGTAGATCACCCGCGAACCGTCGCCGTCAGGGAGTACGTCGAGGGTGCCCAGGTGGAACTCGACGGGCAGGGGCAGACCTTCGACGAAGCGGTACTGAAAGCGCCGCAGTGCGTCGTCCTTGGTCACGATGCGGGACTTCAACTGCCCTTCGGACGTACGCAGATGGCGGTACTCCCCGTCGAAGTGAGCCTCCTGCACGGCCGGGAACCACTCCGGGATCCTGGTCACGTCGGTGAGGACGGCCCAGACCTGGTCGGGGTCCTGCGTCATTCGGGTGTCGAATCGGAACGTCGCCACAGCGGTCTCCTCATAGGCATGCATATGACAGGGGTGGGAAAGGCGGTGACAGCCCGTGCGGCGGGCGGGCCTCGCGGTCCGTCCGCCCGCGGGTGCGGTAAGCCGGTCATACCTGTGGGGACTCCGCCACCTGCGCGGTGCCGCGCGTGGCGAGCCAGAGGCCGGCGGCCACCACCGCGGTGACCAGGGCGAGGACGCCGACGGCCGTGGCGAGGCCGCCGACCGCGGAACCGGCCGCGATCAGCACGAGCGGGCAGAGGAACTGGCCGAGGAAGAACGCCGCCGTCCACAGGCCGGTGCCGCGACCGCGGTCGGCGTAGTCGAGCCGGTTCATTCCCGAGGTCAGCAGTGAGGGCAGCAGCAGACCGGTGCCGACGCAGTTGAGGACCGCTCCGACGATCAGGACCACGGGCGTGCCGGCCAGCGCCATCACCACGAACCCGGTCGCGCACAGGGCGAGGACCACGGGCAGCCGCTGCTCCGGACGGCCGGTCAGCCGGGTGAAGACCAGACACCCGGCGACGGTCGCCGCACTGGCCAGAGCGGTCGCCAGGCCGATGACGCCGCTGGACTCGACGCCCAGGTCGTCCAGGAGGTACGCCGTCTCCACCGGGACCGTGTAGAAGACGATGCCGCCGAAGACCGACAGCGCGCAGATGCCGGCCATCTTCCGCCAGGGGAAGGGGCGCGGTTCGTCCGCGGCCACCTCGTGGGCGACGGAGGCGTCCTTCGGGGTGGGCCGGGGCAGGAACGCGGCCATCGCGGGAGCCAGCAGCAGGCCGACGGCGTACAGCCAGAACGGGGCGCGCCAGCCGGCCGAGCCCATCGCGCCGCCGATCACGAAGAACGCGGTCGCGGAGGCGGTGCCGCAGACGGTCTGCAGGGCCAGGTAGCGGTCCCGGGTGCGGCCCGTGTAGTAGTCGCCGATCAGGGTGGTGCAGCAGGTCATGATGGCGGCCTCGCAGACGCCGACCAGGGCGCGGCTCGCCACGATGGCGCCGAGCGAGTCCAGCCACAGCGGTGCGGTGCCGAACACGGAGTACAGGACGGCGCCGACGACCAGCAGCCGCTTGCGTCCCAGCCGGTCGATGATGACGCCCGCGAAGGGGGCCAGCAGGGCGAGGGCGAACGCCGGGGCCGACAGGACGATGGGGACCAGGGCCTTGGCGCCCGCCACGTCCTCGAAATGGTCCTGCATCTTCGGCAGCACCGGGGCGAGGAGGACCGCGCCGAGTATCGGCAGACAGCTACCCGCCATCAGCAGGAACACCAGCAGCGGCCCCCGGCCCTCGGCACCGCCGCCGGGTCTGGCGGCCACGTCGTCCGGGGACGGGGAGGAGGGCGGTGAAACGAATCCGGGCATGCGGAACCTCCAGAACGGCAGGGTCGAGGTGCGCGACCGTGCCGCCGCCGTAGGCGTGCCACGTCGGGGCTTCGCTGCACCGAGGGGAAGGCGCCCGGAGCGGCAGGCGCCGGGCGACTGGGACGACTATGGGGCAGCGTTTCCGCTGTGCCTAGTCCCCTCGTCAACGGAGTCTCCGATGACGTTCATCCAGGCTGTGGATCGCCCCAGCCAGGCGCGATGCGGGTGCCGACGGGGTTGCTGGCACGCCCGGGCGGGCGTGTGATCAGGCCGGATTGTGGCCGATGAAGAACTCGCGGAACCGGTCCGTTCGGTACGGAGCACGTCGAACACCGGGATCGGACACGGGACACTCGCGCCCTTCGCTGGTGGGTGCCGGCGACCGCCTCCCGCCAGCCGGACATCGCTCGTACGTCGGCGTCCGTGAGATGGCCAGTCACGCCGTCGGCTCCGCGAAGGAGCACGAGCGCTGGTGGAACGGCCCGCCCTTCTCAGCCAGTCCGACCGTGACGCCCCGCAGGTGGCGGGCGTACACAACGTGATGTCCTGGCCGGCGATTCCAGCAACGCATCGACGGCGGGGCCGCGGTAGGCCAGAAAGGTGCCGAGGTCGGCGAGTGGGTCGCCGAGAGTTGAACGGCGCACCCGTCACCGTCGGGTCCGTGCGGTGGGCGACGGTGTCCGGCACGGCCAGCCCCCTGTCACGGAGGGCGGACCTCACCCGGAATTCGCGCCCGACGTCGTGCCCCGAGGGGGTGAGCGAGGCAGGCGAGATGGGATCGGCCTCCGTGCAGCACCGTCGCTGCCGGCGGTCCTTGGCGGCCCGGAACGTTCGCGTCGAACCAGCGGCTCAGAGCCCCCGGTCGGAGGCCCGGCGGATCGGCCGTGTCGGTGACGGGGGCCGAGTGGATCGTCATGGCGTGGCCTCCACCGTGTCGAGGCGTCCGATGCGCTGAAGGTCGGGGCTTCGCGTCATCGCCCGGTCTCCGCCCCCGTGGCCAGATCGCGGCCGATGATCTCCTTCATGATCTCGGTGGTTCCGCCGTAGACGGTCTGGATGCGCGAGTCGAGGAAAGCGCGCGCGACGGGGTACTCCTTCATATAGCCGTAGCCGCCGTGGAGTTGGAGGCAGCGATCCACCGTCCTCGTCTGGAGCTCGGTGGCCCACCACTTCGCCTTGGCCGCGTCGACGGCGGTGAGGGTGCCTTCGTTGAGTGCCTCGATCGCCCGGTCGAGGTAGACGCGCGTGATGTCGGCCTGGGTGGTCAGCTCGGCCAAGAGGAAGCGGCTGTGCTGGAAGTCCGCCACCGGGCGACCGAACGCGGTGCGCTCGGTGCAGTACGCCAGGGTCTGTTCCAGCACGGTCTCGGTGACGCACTGGGCCGTCACTGCTATGGCCATGCGCTCGCGCGGCAGCCGCTCCATGAGGTGCATGAAGCCCCGCCCCTCAGTGCCCAGAAGGTTGGTCTGCGGGACACGGACGGAGTCGAAGAACAGCTCGGCGGTGTCCTGTGCCTGCAGGCCGATCTTGTCGAGCTGACGGCCGCGGGTGAAGCCGGGCATGCCGCGTTCGACGACGAACAGACTCATGCCGCGTGCCCCGGCAGCGGGGTCCGTGCGGGCCAGCACGATGACCAGATCGGACAGGATGCCGCTGGTGATGAAGGTCTTGGCGCCATCGAGCACCCAGTCGTCACCGTCGCGGACGGCAGTGGTGCGGATGCCCTGGAGGTCGCTGCCGGCGCCGGGCTCGGTCATGGCGATGGCGGTGATGGTCTCGCCCGTGCAGACGCCGGGCACCCAGCGCCGCTTCTGTTCCTCGCTGCCGAGGTCCAGGAGGTACGGCAGCACGATGTCGTCCTGGACGCTGAATCCCGAGCCGAGGGACGCCGCACCCACCCTGGCGAACTCCTCCATCATCACGCTGCGGTAGCGGAAGTCCTCCTCTCCCCCTCCGCCGTACTCCTCGGGCGCGGCGAGCCCGAGCAGACCCTGCTTCCCCGCGGCCGTCCACACGCCCCGGCCGATGAGGTGATCGGCGTCCCATCGATCCTGGTGCGGGACGACCTCCCGCGCGACGAACTCCCGTACGACGTCACGGAAGTCCTCGTGGTCCTGGTCGTAGAGTGTGCGCTCCACTGTCTTGCTCTCCTCAGATGTCCGCGCGGTGCAGGGCCTCGGCGACGGCGGCCAGACAGGCGGCCTTCTCCTCGTAGGTGTCGCCATGGGGGATGACGGACAGGGTGGTGACGCCGCCGGCGGCGAAGGCGCCGAGCCGGTCGGCGATCCGGTCGACCGGTCCGAGCAGGCTGGTCTCGTCGATCAGCCCGAACGGCACCTCGCCGGCGGCGGCTTCGGCCTGGCCCGCAAGGTAGAGGTCCTGAACGGCGTGCGCCTCCTTCTCGTAACCGAGTGCACGGGCCTGGGCGTTGTAGAAGTTCTTCTCGCGGCTGCCCATGCCGCCGACGTAGAGCGCCGTGTAGGCGCGGACCCGGTCGGCGCAGGTCTCCAGGTCGTCCCCGACCGACACGGGCACACTCGCCACGACGTCGAAGCCTGCCAGCCCGCGTCCGCCACGTCCGGCCCGGAGGTGCGCGAGGTTCTCGTCCGCATGGGACGGGGCGTGGAAGAGAGCGAGCCAGCCGTCCGCGATCTCGCCCGCGAGGCGGATGTTGCGCGGTCCGACGGCCGCCAGATAGACGGGGATCTCCTCGCGCACGGGATGGATGATCAGCCGCAGCGGCTTGCCCGGACGACCGTCCGGCCCCGGCAGGGGCAGGGGGTAGTGCTCGCCGTCATGGCGGACGAGTTCGCGTCGTACGACGGTCCGAACGACGTCGATGTACTCACGGGTGCGGACCAGCGGCCTGCCGAACTCGACTCCGTGCCAGCCTGCCGACACCTGCGGCCCGGACACCCCCAGGCCGAGATGGAAGCGGCCGTCCGACAGGGCGTCCAGGGTTGCCGCTGTCATGCCGGTCATCGCCGGAGTGCGGGCCGGGATCTGCATCACCGCCGAGCCGAGACCGATCCGGCTGGTCCGGCCCGCGAGCCAGGACAGCACCGTGACCGCGTCGGATCCATAGGCCTCGGCGGCCCAGACGACGTCATAGCCGAGGCGCTCGGCCTCCAGGGCGAGCGCCAGCGGTTCGGCGCCTCCCTCTCGGCCCCAGTGACCCATGCTCAGGCCAAGTCTCATCGGTTCTCTCCTGTGTGCGGGTGCTGGACGACGACCGTCGCGGCGAGCAGCCGCTCGGCCTCGGGCGTCTCGACCCCCCAGTCGGCCAGAGCGGTCCTCGTGTCCCGGCCGACAACCGGCGGGGGTCCCTGGACGGCGCCCGGGGTGCGGTCGAAGCGGGGCGCGGGCGCGGGCTGTCGTACACCGGCCGTCTCGGTGAAGACCGAGCGTGCCGCGTTGTGCGGGTGGTGGTGTGCTTCCCAGGGGCTCAGCACGGGGGCCACGCAGGCGTCGGTCGGTTCGAAGAGGGCGGTCCACTCGTCCCGGGTGCGCTCCTTGAACACGGCGGCCAGGCGCTGCCGTAGCTCGGGCCAGCGTTCGCGGTCGTGCTGTGCGGGCAGGTCCGGGTCGTCCGCCAGCCCCAGACCGGTGAGGAGTTCGGCGTAGAACCGCTCCTCCAGAGGTCCGACCGCCATGTATCGGCCGTCGGCGGTCTCGTACGTGGTGTAGAAGGGTGCTCCCCCGTCGAGCAGGTTCTCGCCCCGGTCCCCCGGCCAGTCCCCCGTGGCCCGCAGTCCGTGCAGGGCGGTGGTGAGCAGAGCGGCGCCGTCGACCATGGCGGCATCGACGACCTGTCCCAGGCCCGAGCGTTCCCGTTCGAGCAGGGCGGCCAGGATCCCGAGGGCCAGGAGCATGCCACCGCCACCGAAGTCCCCGACCAGGTTGACCGGCGGCACCGGGGGTCGGTCGGGCGGACCGATCAGACCGAGGGCGCCGGAGACGGCCAAGTAGGTGATGTCGTGCCCGGCGCGCGAGGCGAGCGGACCGCTCTGTCCCCAGCCGGTCATCCGCCCGTACACCAGACGGGGGTTGACGGCATGGCAGTCCTCGGGACCGATGCCCAGGCGCTCGGCGACTCCGGGCCTGAAGCCCTCCACGAGCACATCGGCCCGGACGGCGAGTCGCCTGACGAGCGCGGCGCCGTCGGGCGCCTTGAGATCGACGGCGAGCGAGCGGCGGCCCCGGGCGAGCGGGTCCGTGGAACCGCGGCTGTCCGGATCGACCTCTGCGGCGCGGTCGACGCGGAGCACTTCCGCGCCCAGGTCGGCCAGGACAGTGCAGGCGAAGGGGCCCGGGGCCATGCTGGCGATCTCCAGTACGCGCAGGCCGGCCAGGGGGCCACGTCCAGCCGCGTCCGGGGCTGTGGTTCCGTCGCGGTTCATGTGTCCTTGCCGCCGATCTCGATGGATATCTCGCCGTCCCGGTACAGCCGGCGGACGGCGCGCTTGTCGTACTTGCCGACGCTGGTCTTCGGGATGGCTGCCAGGAACGTCCAGCGCTCGGGGATCCACCAGTTGGCGACCCGCCCCTTGAGGAAGTCCCGCAGTTCGGCGGCGGAGAGGCCGGCGCCCTCGGCGAGTGCGACACAGGCCAGGGGGCGCTCGTCCCACTTGGGGTCGGGGACGCCGACCACGGTGGCCTCGACGACGGCCGGGTGCTCGGCGATGGCGTTCTCCAGTTCGACGGTGGAGATCCACTCGCCGCCGCTCTTGATGCCGTCCTTGAGGCGGTCGCGTACGACGATCCAGCCACCGGGCCCGACCGTGCCGAGGTCGCCGGTTCGCAGCCAGCCGTCGTCGAACTTCTCCGCGGTGTTCTCGGTGTGCAGATAGGAACCGGTCACCCACGGTCCGCGCAGCTGGAGTTCGCCGACCGACTCTCCGTCCCAGGGCTGCTCACCGCCGTCCATGCCCATGACGCGGACCTCCACCAGGGGCATCACCCGGCCGCTCTTGACCAGCCAGTCGACGTCCTCCTCCGGCGCCGTGCCGCGTGGCGGCGCGGACCAGCTGGCCAGCGGACTCGTCTCGGTCATCCCCCAGCCTTGGGCCAGCTGAATGCCGTAGCGCTCCTTGAACTCGGCGACGAGGGCCCGCGAGGGGCTGGAGCCGCCGCAGCCTGCGAGCCGGACGGAGGAGAGGTTCAGCGTGTGCTGTCGGCCGTGGTGCAGCAGACCGTTCCAGAGGACGGGGACGGCAGCGACCCCGGTGGGCCGTTCCTCGTCGATGATGCGGGCGAGGTCGGGGACGTCGAGGTGGCGGCCGTTCATGATGATGTCGGCGCCGGCCAGCCAGCCGGCGTACGGCCAGCCCCAGGCGTTGGCGTGGAACATCGGCACGATCGGCAGGATCCGGTCCCGGTCGGACATGGCCGCGGCGTTTCCGCTGGAGATGCCCAGGGTGTGGAGCAGGATCGAGCGGTGGCTGTACGCCACGCCCTTCGGGTCGCCGGTGGTGCCGGTGGTGTAGCACAGGGCGGCCGCGGAGCGTTCGTCGACGTCGGGCCAGATGAAACCGGGCGCCTCGGCGTCGAGCAGCGTGTCCCAGTCGTGGACTTTGGTGTGGTCGGGCAGGTCGAGGGGCGCTCCCTCGCCGATGACGATGACGTGGCGCACGGTGGCGAGACGGTCGCGTATCCGGCCGAGCAGGCCGAGCAGCGTCGCGTCGACGACGAGCACCCGGTCCGCGGCGTGCTCGACGATGTAGCCGAGCTGGTCGGGGTGGAGCCGCAGGTTCAGGGTGTGCAGGACTGCGCCCATGGACGGCACCGCGAGGTAGGCAGCCATATGCTCCGGCGTGTTCCAGCACAGGGTCGCGACACGGTCGTCTCGCTCGACACCCAGCCGGGTCAGCGCCGCCGCGAGCCGCTCCGCCCGCCCGGCGGTCTCGGCGAAGGTCCAGGACCCTCCGCCGTCCTGCGTGCAGCGCACCACCCGGCTGTCTGCGTGTACCCGCTGTCCGTGCCGCAGCAGATCGCTGACCTGGAGGTCCCGGTCCATCATGGTGCTCTTCATCGGTTCGGCTCCTTCGTGACGGCGGCTCTGAGTGCGCGGCGGGCGATCGACCAGCGGTGGGTCTCGGACGGACCGTCGTAGATGCGGAAGGGCCGTACTTCGCGCAGATACGCGGACAGGGGCAGGTCCCCGGAGATGCCGAGGGCGCCGCACACCTGTACGGCACGGTCGATGATCCGGCCGACGGCTTCGGCGGTGAACGTCTTGGCGACGGAGGACTCGTGCTTCCCGGAACGGCGCCGGTCGCCCTCGGCTCCCTGGTCGAGAACCCACGCGGCCTCACGGATCAGGGCCCGGGAGGCGGCGAGATCGATCTCGTTGTCCGCCAACTGCTGCTGCACCATGCCGAGTTCTCCGAGCCTGCTGCCGAAGGCGGTGCGCTCGGCCGCGTAACCGAGGGCGAGGTCGTGGGCCCGGCGGGCCAGGCCCAGCCAGCGCATGCAGTGGGTGAGCCGGGCAGGGGCCAGTCTCACCTGCGCGTAGGCGAAACCCTTCCCGGCCTCGCCGAGAACGGCGTCGTCACCGACCTCGCAGCCGTCCAGTGCGATCTCACCGTGTCCGCCGGTGAAGCCCTGGTCGAGGCTCGGTATGTGCCGGACGATGCTGAAGCCGGGGGTGTCCGACGGTACGAGGAACATGGTCGCCGCAGGATCCGCGTCGGTTCCGGTCCGCGCCATGACGATGGCGAAGGCAGCCCCATCGGCCCCGGTGATGAACCACTTGCGTCCCTCAAGCACCCATCCCCCGGCGGTCCGGTGGGCGGTGGTGGTCAACTGGGACGGGTCCGAGCCTGCCCCGGGTGCGGGCTCGGTCATCGCGAAGCACGATCGCACGTCCCCGGCGGCGAGTGGCTTCAGGAAGCGGTCGCGCTGCGCGGCGTCGGCGACCCTCTCCAGCAGCAGCATGTTGCCCTCGTCGGGCGCCGCGCAGTGCAGCGCGCGCCGCAGCGAGTCATCGGGTGTGCCCGGCCCGCTGAACATCTCCGCCTCGGCGGGGAGCACGGTGGCCCGGACGAACTCGGCCGTGCGGTCTCTCAGCTCTTCGAGTTCGGGCTCAAGGGTGAAATCGATCGCCATGCGGTCCTCGCGGCTCTGGGGGTGGCGATTACTTAACGTTCGCTATGACACTAAGAGTCGACCCGACGGAGGTCAACACTCCCCGAGAGGGATCGCCGGACCCTTTTCGCATACAGAGAGAGGATTGCCCCATTTAATGCGACCGCGAGACCCGTTCCGCGCTTGACGCGTTCGACATCCCGACCCTAGGTTCCTAACGTACGTTAAGTAGATCCGTGACCTTGAACCAAGGAGCCGACACCATGCTGGAACGGCGCGGCGACATCGCCCTGATCACGCTCAACCGCCCGCAGGCTCTCAACGCCGTGAATGCGCAGTTGTCCGCGGCTCTGGGCGCGGCCCTGGAGGAGTTCGCCTCCGATCCGGAGCTGCGGGTCGGCGTGCTGACCGGTGCCGGGCGCGCCTTCTGCGCGGGAATGGACCTCAAGGAGGCCGCGGCCGGCCGCGAGGTGACGGACCCGTCGCACCCCGAGTGGGGCTTCGGGGGCATCGTCCGGCATCAGGTCGGCAAGCCGCTCATCGCCGCGGTCAACGGTCCGGCGCTGGGCGGTGGCGCCGAGATCGTCCTGGCGTGCGATCTGGTGGTCGCCGACGAGAACGCCGTCTTCGGCATGCCCGAAGTGCACCACGGACTGTTTCCCGCAGCGGGAGGGGTGCTGCGGCTCCAGGAGCGGGTACCGCGCAACATCGCCCGGGAGATCGCCCTGACCGGCGCCCCGCTGGACGCCGCCACGGCGGCCCGGTGGGGCCTGTTCAACCGGATCGCCCCCGCGGGCAAGTCGGTCGATGTCGCTCTGGAGCTGGCCGAGCGGGTGGCGACCGGCGCACCCCTGTCCCTGCAGGCGATCAAGCGCGTCATGTCCTGGGGCGAGAACCGCGCCGAAGGCGACGCCTGGGACGAGAACGACCTCGTCTTCCGGCAGATCCTGGCGAGCGACGACGCGAAGGAGGGACCACACGCCTTCGCGGAGAAGCGTGCACCGCAGTGGACCGGGCGCTGACGACCTCTGTTCACCACCAGCCGATCAAACGACTCCAGCAGTGAAGGACCTCAGATGCCCAGCATGAACGACGCAGTGATCGTCGACGTGGTGCGGACCGCGTCCGGCAAGGGCAAGCCCGGCGGCGCCCTGTCCAGCCACCACCCCGTCGACCTCCTGGCCACCGTGCTCACCGCCCTCGTCGAGCGCAACGGACTCGACCCCGCCCAAGTCGACGACGTGATCGGCGGCTGTGTCTCCCAGGTCGGCGAACAGGCCTTCAACATCACCCGCACCGCACTGCTGGCGGCCGGCTTCCCCGAGTCGGTGCCCGCGACCACCGTCGACCGGCAGTGCGGCTCAAGTCAGCAGGCCGGCCACTTCGCCGCCCAGGGAGTGATCGCGGGGGCATACGACATCGTGATCGCCTGCGGCGTGGAGTCGATGAGCCGGGTGCCGATGGGCTCCAGCGCGGTGGGCGCCGACACCTCGGGCGAGGCGCTGCACCGTCGTTACCCGGAGGGACTGATGTCCCAGGGCCTCTCGGCCGAGCTGCTCTCCGTGCGCTGGAAGCTGGAACGCGATGAACTCGATGCCTTCGCCGCCCGCTCCCATCAGCGCGCCTGGGCCACCACCGAGGCCGGCGGATTCGCCAACGAGATCGTCCCCGTCGACGGCCACACCGTGGACGAGACCGTCCGGGCGACGACCACCGTCGGGAGCCTGGCCGGACTCGGACCGGCCTTCACCGGTGCCCCCGGAGCCGCACGATTCCCCGAGATCGACTGGCGGATCACGCCCGGCAATTCCTCCCCCCTCACCGACGGCGCCTCCGCTGCTCTGATCATGAGTGCCGCCACCGCCGAACGGCTCGGTCTGCGCCCCCGCGCCCGCTACCACTCCTTCGCGGTATCCGGCTCCGACCCGCTGCTGATGCTCGACGGAGTCGTCCCGGCCACCCGCAAGGTCCTCGACCGCTGCGGCCTCTCCCTCGACGCCATCGACGCCTACGAGGTCAACGAGGCCTTCGCCCCGGTGCCGCTGTTGTGGCAGCGCGCGTTCGAGGCCGACCCCGAGCGCCTCAATCCGCGCGGCGGCGCGATCGCGCTCGGTCATCCGCTCGGCGCCTCCGGCACCCGGCTGCTCGCCACCCTGGTCAACCACCTGGAGGCCACCGGGGGCCGCTACGGCCTGCAGACCATGTGCGAGGGCGGCGGCATGGCCAACGCCACGATCATCGAACGAATCTGACAGTGCGTCATCTCGACGAGGAGAACACCGGTATGCATATCGCAGGCTGCGTCGCCCTGATCACCGGCGGGGCATCCGGTCTCGGCCTCGCCACCGCCCGGCGGCTGCTCGGCGCCGGAGCGTCGGTGGTCCTGGCCGACCTTCCCTCCTCCGACGGCGAAGCGGTGGCCGCCGAGCTCGGCGAGGACCGGGCGGTGTTCGCGCCCACCGACGTCACCAGCGAGGCCGACGTGCGAGCCGCACTCGACGCCGCCGCGGGGCTCGGCGACCTGAGGATCGCGGTCAACTGCGCCGGCATCGGCACTGCCACCCGGACGCTCAGCAGGAAGGGCCCCTTCCCGCTGGCCGACTTCGCCCGGACGATCCAGATCAACCTGGTCGGCACCTTCAATGTGATCCGGCTGGCGGCCGAGCGGATGGCGGCGCAGGAGCCGGTCGAGGGCGGCGAGGAACGCGGCGTGATCGTCAACACCGCGTCCGTGGCCGCGTACGACGGCCAGATCGGGCAGGCCGCGTACTCCGCCTCCAAGGGCGGCGTGGTCGGCCTCACCCTGCCTGTCGCCCGGGACCTGGCGGGCCACCGCATTCGCGTCATGACCATCGCCCCGGGGCTGTTCGAGACACCGATGCTCGCCGGACTGCCCGAGGACGCAAAAGCCTCCCTCGGCGCCCAGGTTCCTCACCCCAGCCGGCTCGGCCGCCCCGCCGAGTACGCCGCGCTGGTCCAGCACATCGCCGAGAACCCGATGCTGAACGGCGAGGTCATCCGTCTCGACGGAGCGATTCGGATGGCCCCTCGGTGACAAGACCCGCCTCGGCGCTGACACGACCGAGCACAGCACTTATATTCACATATGAATAGTCGTTTACGGGGCGCGTCCGGCCCCTCGTGACGTGACCGGACACGCCCTGGACCCCACGCAGGGAACAGGTACATGGACAGCTTCACGGAGCACACCTCCTTCTACATCGACGGCGACCGGCAGCAGTCGCTCGGCTCGGAGATCTACACCGTCATCGGCGCATCCACCGAGGAGCCGATCGGACGTGTGCCGGTCGCGGGCGCCAAGGACATCGACGCCGCGGTGACCGCCGCCCGCCGCGCCCTGGACGCCCCGGGCGCCCCCTGGCCCGCCGCCGGCCCAGCAGAGCGCGCCGACGCGATGGAGCGGTTCGCCGAGGCCATCCAGGCGCGCGCCGACCGGCTCGGCCGGCTGGTCTCCCGCGAGAACGGCATGCCGATCGCCATGTCCCCGCAGGCCAACGGGCACGCCACGGCAGCGATCCTCCGGTACTACGCCGGCCTCGTCCGCACCTTCGAGTGGGAGGAACGGCGCCCTTCCTTCGTCGGGACGACGACCCTCGTGCGACGGGAACCGGTCGGGGTCGTCGGGGCCATCGTGCCGTGGAACTACCCGCAGACGCTCGCGATCATGAAGGTTGCGCCCGCGCTCGCGGCGGGCTGCGCGATCGTCCTCAAGCCCGCGCTGGAGACCTCACTGGACTCCTACGTCCTGGCCGAGGCCGCCGCCGAGGCCGGTCTGCCGCCCGGTGTGCTGAACATCGTGCCCGGCGCGCTCGAGGCGGGTGAGTCCCTCGTCGCACACCCCGGCGTCGACAAGGTCGCCTTCACGGGCTCCACCCCGGCCGGCCGGTCGATCGCCGAGGTCTGCGGGCGGCTGCTGCGTCCGGTCACCCTGGAGCTGGGCGGGAAGTCGGCCGCGATCGTCCTCGACGACGCCGACCTCGATGCCACCATCACGGCGCTCCCCGGCGTTTCGTTCTTCAACAACGGCCAGACCTGCTACGGCAGCACCCGCCTGCTCGCTCCGGCCGGCCGCTACGCCGAGGTGGTCGACGCCGTCTCCGCCATGGCCTCCGGACTGCGGGTCGGCGACCCTCTCGACCCGACGACCGCTGTGGGGCCCGTGGTCTCAGCGGCCCAGCGGGAGCGTATCGAGGGGTACATCGCGTCCGGCCGCTCCGAGGGAGCCCGGCTCACGGCAGGCGGCGGGCGCCCGGCGGGCCTCGACCGCGGCTGGTACGTCGAGCCGACGGTGTTCGCCGACGTCCGGCCCGACATGACCATCTTCCGCGAGGAGATCTTCGGCCCCGTCCTCGTCGTCACCCCCTACGACTCCGACGACGAGGCCGTGGCGCTCGCCAACGACTCCGAGTACGGCCTCGGCGGCACGGTGTGGACCACCGACGTGGACCGTGGCGCGGCCATCGCCCGCCGGGTGCGCACCGGCAGCATCGGCGTGAACGGGTACCGACTCGACTTCAACTCCCCGTTCGGCGGCCGGCGCGCCAGCGGCCTGGGCCGTGAGCTGGGCCCGGAGGGGCTGGGGTCCTACCTGGAGTGGCAGTCGGTCTACCTGCCGGCCTGACCCGGAACGACACCGCGGGCGGCGCCCGGGACACCTCCCCCGTCCCGGGCGCCGCCCGCAGGTGTGCCGTGGCATCCCGCGCCGTTCAGCCCTTCTCGGGATGGGGGAGCGTCCAGTACCCCTTGTGGACGTCGCGGACCTCCTCGCGCACCGGCAGTTTCGGGTCGACGTACGCCCTTATCCATTCGACGGGGGCGCCGTTCTCGTCCAGCAGGGTCAGCACGCACACGGACACCGGCGTGTCGAGATACAGGCCCAGATGACGGGAGACGATGGGCGGCGCCGTGCCGGCATGCAGCCGTCTGCGGATCGTCGTGACGTCGACGCCCTCCGCACTCAGGATCGACATCATCGGCTTGGCGTTCAGATCCTCGACGCTGTGGCGCTCGCCGAGTTCGGGCAGCTGGACGTTGTGCGAGACGACGTGGGGCAGGCCCTGATAGACGCGGAGCCGGACGCACTGCCACAGCTTGCTGCCCGGCGGGAGCCCGAAGACGCGGCACGCCTCGGCGGGAGCGACGTCGACGCCGACCTGGAGGAGCTCGTAGCCGTACTCGGACGACTCCTCTTCCGGGTAGAAGACCGGAAGGGCGTCGTCGTCGCCGGGACTCGGCGGAATGTAGGTGGCCCGGGGGCGCTTGCCCCGGCCGCGCTCGACCAGGCCCTCCTCACCCAGGCGCTCCAGGGGCGTCCGGGCTGTCACCACGCTGACCTTGAACCGCTCGGCCAGCTCGCGCTCACCGGGGAAGTCGGTCCGCCCCACCCACAGACCGTCGAGGATCTCTGCGCGTAGCTGCCGGTAGATCTGCTGCTGCATCGGGACGTCGGGGTTCAGGACGTCACCGTCGTCCGTCGCGGGACTCGGGGGCCCGGCGGCACCGGACTCGTTCGGCATGTACACGGCCTCTCCTGATCAAGAACTGCGGGTCTACAGCCATTATGACCGACCCCTGCTTGACATTCCATCTTTCCCATATGAATATGTGATTCATAGTTTTACGGCATCTTTCTGTCGCCCTTGTGAGGACCCGGCATGACCACGCAGAGCAGGTACCGACTTCCCGACGCGCCGCTCCCGGAGCTGTTCGTCACCCCCGAGCGCCGCGCCCGAGGCAGCGTCAACGCCTACCGGATGGATCAGCTCCCGGTAGGCACACAGCGGGAGTTCATCGACATCACGGCCTCCGACGGGGCGTTCTCCTTCGGGCTGCTGCACCTGCCGCCAGGGCCGCAGTCCAAGACGGTCGCGGTGTTCATGCACCCGCGGGAGAACCAGTCACGGCAGTATCTGAGCCCGTACCTCCTGGAAGCGGGATACGCGGTGTGGGGGCAGACCAGCCGGGCGCTGAACAACGACAGCGACATGGTCCACGAGGAAGTCGTCCGGGACACCGCGGCGGGTATCCGGATGCTCAAGGAGCGTGGCTTCGAGAACGTCGTACTCATCGGGAGCAGCGGGGGAACCTCGCTGCTGTCGTACTACCAGTGGCAGGCGTCCCTCCCTCCCGCGGAGCGGCACACGCACGGTCCGCACGGCACGCCGACCCGGTTCGCCGAGGAGGACATGCCGCCGGCCGACTTCTACGTCGCTCTCGCACCGCACGCCGGTGAGGGCATCATCATGCTGAACATGCTCGACCCGGCCGTCGTGGACGAGTCGAACCCGACGGCGATCGACCCGGCGCTGGACATGTTCAACCCCGCCAACGGCTACCAGCCGTTCCCGGAGCCGAGCAAGTACGACCGCGACTGGCTCGCCGAGTACCGCGCGGGGCAGCGGGCCCGCGCCCGGCGCCTGGACGTCATCGCCCGGACCCTCATCGCCGACTACGAGGAGGCGCGACAGGCCGTCGACCGGGAGAACCTTGGCTCACCCACGGCGCGCAGGGCTCTGATGTCGCCCTTCCTGAGCGTCTACGGCACGGTCGCGAACCCGGCGCACACCGATCCGAGCATCCACCCCAACCACCGCGTCCCCGGCAGCATCTTCTCCGGCGGACATCCGCTGCGCGGCTCCTACGGGCCCAACGCGCTGGGCCGGATCCTCACCGCTCGCGCCTGGCTGTCAACGTGGAGCGGCCTGTCGGCGCGAGCCGAGTGGACCCACGCCGCCGAACACCTCGATGTGCCGACCCTCGTCGTCGCGCCGATGGGCGACACCGACGCCTACCCGGAGGAGCAGGAGGAGATCCTCTCCCGCGTCCCGGTGGCCGACAAGACGTTCACCGCCCTCCCCCACGCCCACCACTACCTCTTCCTGCTGCCCAACGCGCCGGTCGACTACAACCCGCGCGAGAAGGCCGGAGAGATCGTCACCAAGTGGCTCGGCGAGCGCGTCGACGCGTCCTGAGAGCGACGCCCCGAACCACGAGCATCACCGCAGTCCACCCCTGGAGGCAGAAATGCCGTACTACCGTTCCGTGGGGCAGGTGCCCCACAAGCGCCATGTCCAGTTCCGCAGGCCCGACGGCGGGCTGTACCGCGAGGAGCTGATGGGCACCGAGGGCTTCTCGTCCGATTCCGCCCTCCTGTACCACACCCACGCGCCGACCGATGTCGTCGCCGTCGGCACCTGGGACATCCCTGGTCAGGACACCACGCCCAACCACCCCCTCACACCGCGTCTGGTCCTCACGCACAAGGTGGACGAGGGCGGTGACGCCGTGACGGGCCGCCGGCTGCTCGCGAGCAACCAGGACGTGCGGGTCAGCTACGTCGCCGCCGACCGGCCCAGCCCGCTCTACCGCAACGCCATGGGCGACGAGATGTACTTCGTCGAATCCGGCACCGCGCGCGTCGAGACCGTCTTCGGCGTGCTGGAGGTCGGCCCGCGTGACTTCGTCATCATGCCGACCTCGGCCACGCACCGCTGGGTCCCGACCGGCGACGAGCCCGTACGGCTGTTGATCGCGGAGTCGACCGGCGGCATCCGTCCGCCGAAGCGCTACCTGTCCGCCCGGGGCCAGTTCCTGGAGCACTCCCCGTACTGCGAGCGGGATCTGCGAGGCCCCTCCGAGCCGTTCGTGGTCGAGGGCGACGAAGCCGAACTGACCGACGTCGACGTGTACGTGCGCCACCGGGCCGGAGGCACGCGCTACACCTACGCCCACCACCCCTTCGACGTCGTCGGCTGGGACGGACACCTCTACCCGTACGCGTTCAGCATGGACGACTACGAACCGATCATCGGCCGGATCCACCAGCCGCCGCCCACCTTCCAGACCTTCGAGGCGCCGGGCTTCGTGATCTGCTCGTTCGTGCCGCACAAGGTCGAGTACCACCCGGACGCGGTGATCGTGCCGTACAACCACGCCAACGTCGACTCCGACGAGCTGATGTTCTACGTGGAGGCGGCCGGCGGCTCCCGTTCCGGGAACGGCATCGAGACGGGCGCGATCACCTGGCACCCCGCGGGCTTCATCCACGGACCGCACACGAACGAGCTGGAGAGGTCCACCGAGGCCTACAACGCCGGCCGCGTCGAGATCAAGAACCTGCGCGCCGTCATGATCGACACCTTCCGCCCGCTCGACCTCGGCGAGGCCGCCCTGGCCACCGAGAACGCGGACTATCTCACCACCTGGCGCAACGCCTGATCGGAGCCCGACTCATGCATGCCGACCAGGTCGTCCGCAGCCTGAACACCCCGCTGACCGCACCCGCCTACCCCACGCCGTCCGGTACCCGGTTCATCGATCGCGAGTACCTCAACATCGTCTACCGCACCGATCCCGAGGCCCTGCGCGCCGTCGTACCCGAGCCGCTGACGGTCGGCGAGCCTCTCGTGCGCTTCGAGATCATGCACATGGGCGACGTCGGGGGCTTCGGCCCCTACACCGAGGCCGGCATCGCGATTCCGGTGGAGTTCGAGGGTGAGCAGGGTGAGTACCTGCACGCCATGTACCTCGACAACTTCCCCGCCACCGCGGGTGGCCGCGAACTGTCCGCCTATCCCAAGGTGCTGGGCACGCCCCGCCTCCTCGTCGACCACGGCACACTCGTGGGCACCCTCGACTTCGGGACGCTGCGCGTGGCCACGGCGACCATGGGCTACAAACACCGGCGGCTCGATCCGGACGAGGCTCTGCGGCAGATCACCGTGCCGACGTACATGGTGAAGATCGTGCCCGGCTACGACTTCAAGCCGCGGGTCGCGGATCTGGTCCGCACCCAGATCACGGACATCACCGTCAAGGAGTCCTGGAGCGGCCCCGCGCGTCTCCAGCTCTTCCAGCACGTGCTCGCGCCGCTCGCGGACCTGCCGGTCGTCAAGGTGGTCTCGGCCAGCCACATCCTCACCGATCTGTGCCTGGCCCCCGCAAAGCCGGTCTTCGACTACCTCGCACAGGCACCGCGCTCGTAGGAGGCACCACCATGTCGTCCCCCACCTCGTTGTCGGACCGGGCCGGTTCCGCGAGCGGGCTGCACGTGCGCCGCGGAGGCAGACCCGACGGTCCTGTGCTGGTGCTGCTGCACGGCGCGCTGGCCGACGGCAATGTCTGGCACGACTTCGAACGGATCCTGGATGACCGCTGGCCGGGAGGTTGGCTCGTCCCCGACCTGCCCGGGCACGGCCGCTCCCCCCGTCTGGCCCACTACAGTCACGGCCGGCTCGCGACCCGGGTCGCGGACGTGGTGGCCGCGCAGACGACACCGGGCACGCCGGTCCATGTCCTGGGACACTCGCTCGGCGGCGCGGTGGCGCTGACGCTCGCCAGCGGCTGGTTCGGCCTCAAGGTCTCCACCGTGTGCGCGATGAGTGTCAGACCGTTCTGGTCCGCTCACGAGAAAGCGCTGGTGGCGGCGGTCGCGGCGGCGCCGGCCCGCGTCTTCGCTTCCCGGGGCGACGCCGTGCGGCACGTTCTCACGGTCACCGCCATGGTCGACGTGATCGACCCGGACTCCGCGCTGTGCGACGCTCTCGTGATCGGTGACGGTGACCAGTGGGAAGCCGTGGCGGATCCCGCTTCCCTCTCGGTCGGCGCGCCCGACCTCCCGGGGCTGATCGCCGCGTGCCGGGCCCAGGAGATCGTGCTGGCCGCCGGCGAGCGGGATCCCCTGTCCCCGCCGTCCGACCTCGTGAAGCTGTACCCCGAGGCGACGGTGCTGGCCGGTGCGGGCCATTGCCCGCACCTCCAGAACCCGGAGTCCGTGTGGCCCCTGCTGGACCACCTGCTCCTGTCCGCGCTCCACCTCCCTCTCTGATCAGTCCTAAGGAAAACCATGTCCAGTCATCGGATCGGCCTTCTGGTGCCGAGTTCCAACACCACGATGGAGACCGAGATCCCGGAGATCCTCCGTCGGCAGAGTGCGCTGACGGGTGACCAGTTCACCTTTCACGCCAGTCGTATGCGGATGAAGACCGTGGAGAAGAGCGAGCTGGCCGCCATGAACGCCGACGCCGGCCGTGCGACCGTGGAACTCGCCGACGCACAGGTCGAGGTGATGGCCTACGCGTGCCTGGTCGCGATCATGTCCCAGGGCAACGGCGTGCACCGGGGCATCGAGGCCGACCTCACCCGCACCGCCGCCGACCACGGCTGCGCGGTGGACGTACTCTCCAGCGCGGGAGCGCTGGTGGAGGGGCTGCACCATCTGGGCGCACGGAAGGTGTCCATCGTCACCCCCTACATGAAGCCGCTCACCGCCCTGGTGGCCGACTACATCGAGTCCGAGGGCGTCGAGGTCCAGGACTCCATCAGCCTGGAGGTCGACGACAACCTGGCCGTCGGCCGCCTCGACCCGTCCCGGCTGCCTGAGATCGCGGCCGGACTCGACACCCGCGGCGTGGACGCCGTCGTGCTCTCCGCCTGCGTCCAGATGCCGTCCCTTCCCGCCATCCCGGCCGCCGAGAAGCGCCTCGGTCTGCCCGTCGTCACGGCGGCCGCGGCCACGTCGTGGAAGGTACTGCGCACGCTCGGCCTGGAAACGGTCGCCGACGGAGCCGGGGCGCTGTTCAGGAAGCGCTGACGCCCGGATGACGTCCTCACCGAGTTCATCCGAACGCCCGGCCCGACCGCGGCTCCCCCTTCACCGCACGGGCGGTGCCCTCTTCCCCGGCGCCCGCACTCCACGGCGCCGGCCTCCTCAACAAGGGGACGGCGTTCAGCCCGCGCGAACGTGCCGCTCTCGGCCTGGACGGTCTGCTGCCGCCCGCCGTGGAAACCCTCAACCGGCACATCTACCTGCGCCAGCTCCAGGACACCAACGAGGTCCTCTTCTACCGTCTGCTCACCGGGCACCTCGAAGAGGTGCTGCCCGTCGTGTACACACCGACGGTCGGGGAGGCCTGCCGCCTTCAGCTCGATCTACCGCCGACCGCGGTGCGACGGTGCGTACGGCGTTGAACCCATCTCTGTGGGCTGTTGCGGGTTGCCGACGCCAATGAATTCCAGCCCGGTGAAGGCGGCGGCCTCTGCGTATGAGGCGATGAACCTCAGTCAACCGCTCTCGGTGTGCTTGACCGGTCCTCGGTAGTGGTCCCCGGGGCTCGCGGATGTAGTCACCGCACAGATGGAACGCGATGGAGCGCGCCCGTACCCGCACTTCTCCCGACAGCGCGGGACTGGCTGGTATGCGCCAGACCTCCGCCGTGGCCGATTCTGGAAGCGTTCATCGCGGTCGCCGACCTGATGGGCTGGGAGCACGGCTGCGACCGGTTCCCCCTGATGGACGCCGCCGACGATCTCGTACGACCACTGCAGGACCGCGAGGTCCGGGTCGACCGCGAGACCCTCAGCCTCGGCCACGCGGGCGTCTACTCCAGCTTCCTGCGCCACGCGGAGAACGCCGCCGCGCTCCACGGCCTCGACACCCGCAGCATTCTGGTCGAGGTCGGCCGACGCAAGATGGTCGGCGGCCAGGAGGACATGATCACCGACGTGGCCCTCGACCTCGCGGCGGCCCGCGAGCCGACGGCCTGACCCGGTGGCGGACGGCCCGCAACGTCCACGGCGGGCTCCGCCGCCGGGTCACGACGGCGGAGTCGGCCACCCGGCTGAAGCCGGCATACAGGTCAGACCAGAGACGCGCCCTGGTCCGCCGTCTCTACGAGCGAGGCCGGCGGCGTGAAGCGGTCGCCGTACCGCTCGGCGAGTTGCCGGGCGCGTGCGACGAATCCGGCGAGTCCGCCGTCGTACTGGTTGATGTACTGGATCACTCCGCCCGTCCAGCCCGGGAACCCGATGCCGAGCAGGGAGCCGACATTGGCCTCGGGCACGGAGCGCAGCACGCCCTCGTCGAAGCAGCGGACGGTGTCGAGGGATTCCGCGAACAGCATGCGTTCCTGCATGTCCCGGAAGGGGATCTCGTGGCCAGGGCGGGCGAAATGCTCGGACAGCCCCGGCCACAGGCCGGTGCGCTTGCCGTCGGTGTACGCGTAGAACCCGGCGCCGGAGGAGCGTCCTTCCCGGCCGAACTCGTCGATCATGCGGTCGACGACGGCCTCGGAGCCATGGGTCCGCCATTCCCCGCCCCCGGTCAGCGTCGCGGCCTTGGTCTCCTCGCGGATCCGGCGCGGCAGGGTGAGGGTCAGTTCGTCCATCAGCTGAAGTGCGGGAGCGGGGTAGCCGGCCTGGCGGGCGGCCTGTTCGACGGAGGCGGGATTCAGGCCCTCGCCGACCATGGCCACCGCCTCGTCGAGGAACCTGCCGATCACCCGGCTGGTGAAGAACCCGCGGCTGTCGTTGACGACGATCGGGGTCTTGCCGATCTGGCGGGCGAGGTCCACGGCCTTGGCCAGCGCGGCGTCGGAGGTCTTCCGGCCGACGACGATCTCCAGGAGCGGCATCTTGTCGACCGGGGAGAAGAAGTGCAGGCCGATGAAGTTCTCCTGGTCCCGCACCGCCTGTGCCAGCCCGGTGATGGGCAGCGTGGAGGTGTTGGAGCCGAGCAGGGCACCGGGTGCCACCACGTCCTCGATCTCCTGGAACACCTTCTGTTTGAGTTCGGGGCTCTCGAAGACCGCCTCGATGACGAGGTCGCAGCCGCGCAGGTCCTCGGCATCCGCCGTGGGTGTGATCCGGGCGAGCGTCCCGTCGGCGCGCTCCCGGGTGGTCCTGCCCTGGGCGACGGCCTTGTCCAGCAGCTTCGCCGAGTATCCCCGGCCCTTCTCGGCGGCCTCGGCGGAGACGTCCTTGAGGACCACCTCCAGACCGGCGCGGGCGCAGACGTAGGCGATGGCCGCGCCCATCATTCCGGCGCCGAGCACCGCCACCCTGGTGGCCCTCCAGGTGTCGAAGCCGGGCGGCCGGTTGCCGCCGCTGTTGATGTGTTTCATGTCGAAGAAGAACGCCTGGGTCATGTTCTTGGCGATCTGCCCGGTGACGAGCTCGACGAAGTAGCGGCCCTCGATGGTGAACGCGGTGTCGATGTCGACCTGGGCGCCCTCGACCGCGGCGGCAAGGATGTTGCGCGGCGCGGGGTAGTGGGCGCCGCCCAACTGCTTGCGCAGGGTGGCGGGGAGCGCCGGGAGGCTGGCGGCGAACGCCGGTGTGGCCGGAGTGCCGCCAGGGATCCTGTATCCCTTGACGTCCCAGGGCTGGACGGCCTCGGGGTGCTCGGCGATCCAGGCCCGGGCCCGCGCCGTCATCTCCTCCGCGGTGTCGACGACCTCGTGGACGAGGCCCAAGCCGAGTGCGTCGGCGGGGGTGTACCGCTGCCCCCTCAACAGCAGCTTGACCAGTGCGTCGGTGAAGCCGAGCAGGCGTACGGCGCGCACGACGCCGCCCGCGCCGGGCAGCAGGCCGAGGGTGACCTCGGGCAGGCCGAACCGGGAGTCCCTGGTGTCGAGGGCGATGCGGTGGTGGCAGGACAGGGCGAGTTCCAGGCCGCCGCCGAGCGCGGCGCCGTTGATCGCCGCGACGACGGGCCTGCCCAGGGTCTCCAGGCGGCGCAGCAGGCTCTTGATCCGGGTCACGTTGGCCATCGCCCCGGCGGCGGCGTCCGCCTCGGTCGCGATGAGTTGTTCCAGGTCTCCGCCGACGAGGAAGGTCGTCTTGGCCGAGGTGACGATGACACCGGTGATGGTGTCCCGCTCGGCCTCCAGCCGGTCCAGCACTGCGGCGAGTGCGTCGACGAACGCGATGCTCATGGCGTTGGTGGAGCGGCCCCGGGCGTCCATGGTGAGGACGACTACGCCGTCCGCGCCGTGCTCCCAGCGGATGAAGTCCTGCTCGTTCATGGCGGTGTCTCTCGTTTGGGTGGGACGCGAGGGGGTCACAGGCGCTCGACGACGGTGGCGATGCCCATCCCGCCGCCGACGCAGAGGGTGCACAGGCCGTAGCGCAGGTCGCGCCGTTCCAGCTCGTCGATCACGGTGCCGAGGATCATCGCGCCGGTCGCGCCGAGCGGATGGCCCATGGCGATGGCACCGCCGTTGACGTTCACCTTCTCCAGCGGGAGGTCCATGTCCTTCATGAAGCGCAGGACCACGGCGGCGAACGCCTCGTTGATCTCCACCAGGTCGATGTCGCCGATGTCCAGACCGGCCTTGGCCAGGGCCTTGCGGGTGGCCGGGGCCGGGCCGGTCAGCATGATCGTCGAGTCGGCGCCGGACACCGCGGTGGACACGATGCGGGCGCGCGGAGTCAGCCCGGCCTCCCGGCCGGCCCGCTCGCTGCCGATGGCCACGAGGGAGGCGCCGTCCACGATGCCGGAGGAGTTGCCCGGCGTGTGCACATGGTCGATCTTCTCGACCCAGTGGTACTTCTGCAGTGCCACGGCGTCGAAGCCGGCCGCGTCACCGAGCGCCGCGAACGACGGCCTCAGCGCCCCCAGTCCGTCGAGAGTGGTGTCCGGCCGGATGAACTCGTCGTGGTCGAGGACCGTCAGGCCGTTGCGGTCCTCCACCGGTACGACGGACCTGGCGAACCGTCCCCCCGCCTGCGCCTTCGCCGCTCGCTCCTGCGACAGCAGCGCGTAACAGTCGACGTCCTCACGCGAGTAGCCCTCGACGGTCGCTATCAGGTCGGCGCCGATCCCCTGCGGGATGAAGTAGGACTCGTACGACGTCTCCGGGTCCATCATCCAGGCACCGCCGTCGGAGGACATCGGGACCCGGGACATCGACTCGACACCTCCTGCCAGCACCAGGTCCTCGAAGCCCGACCGCACCTTCTGTGCCGCGATGTTGACGGCTTCCAGGCCCGATGCGCAGAACCGGTTGAGCTGCACTCCGGCGGTCGTCTCGGGCAGGCCGGCGGCGAGGGCGGCCGTCTTGGCGATGTCGGAGCCCTGGTCGCCGACGGGTGTGACGACGCCGAGGACGACGTCGTCGATCAGGCTCGGGTCGAGGGCGGGGTGGCGGCGCCTGATCTCGTCGATCAGGCCCACGACCAGGGAGATGGGTTTGACACCGTGCAGTGAGCCGTTCCGCTTGCCTCGGCCTCGGGGGGTGCGGACGGCGTCGTAGACGAACGCTTCTGTGCTCATGGGGGTTGTTCCTCTCTGGTGACCCGTCTTCCGGTGACCCGTCGCCGGCGGCTCAGAGCGAGCGGGCGATGAGTTCCTTCATGACCTCGTTCGCGCCGCCGTAGATGCGCTGGACCCGGCCGTCGGCGAAGATCCTGCCGATCGGGTACTCGAGCATGTAGCCGTAGCCGCCGTGCAGTTGCACGCAGCGGTCCACGACCTCGGTCTGGCGGTCGGTGATCCAGTACTTGGCCATCGACGCCGTGACCGCGTCGAGTTCGCCGCGCAGATGGCGCGCGACGCAGTCGTCCAGGAAGACCCGGCAGACGCGGGCGACGGTGGCGCACTCCGCCAGTTCGAACCGGGTGTTCTGGAGTGCCATCAGCGGCCCGCCGAACGCCTGCCTCTCCGTGACGTACTCGACCGTCATGGCGAGCGCTGCCTCCATCCAGGTCAGTCCGAGAGAGGCGATGATGAGCCGCTCCTGGGGCAGCTGGTCCATCAGCTGGGCGAACCCGCGGCCTTCTTCGGGTCCCAGCAGGTTGGCGGCGGGCACCCGCACCTCGTCGAAGAACAGTTCGGCGGTGTCCGTGCTGTGCTGGCCGACCTTGTGCAGGACCTTGCCGCGGCGGAAACCCGGAGTGCCGTCGTCGACCTCGGCGACGACGAGCGAGATGCCCTTGGCACGCAGGGCGGGATCGGTCTTCGCGACGACGACCACGAGCCCGGCGTTCCGCCCGTTGGTGATGAAGGTCTTGGCCCCGCTGATGACGTACTCGTCGCCGTCGCGTCGCGCGCGGGTGACGATGTTCTGCAGGTCCGAGCCCGCACCGGGCTCGGACATCGCGACCGCCCCGATCAGCTCGCCGCTCGCCATTCTCGGCAGCCACCGTCGCTTCTGCTCCTCGGTGCCGTAGGCGTTGATGTAGTGGGCGACGATCCCGGAGTGCACGCTGATGGCCATCGCCCCGGCGCCGGCGCGCAGTTGCTCGTCGTACACGACCAGGTCGTGCGCGATGGTGCCGCCTCCCCCGCAGTACTCCTCGGGGATCGATGTGCACAGCAGGCCCAGCTCGCCCGCGCGCCGCCACAGCTCCGGATCCGGATGGCCCTGTTCCGCGAACTTCTCCTCCAGCGGAGCGGCCTCCTTCACGAAGAAGGTGCGAGCCAGATCCCGCACGGCCACCAGCTCTTCGGTCTCCCAAGGGGACCGGTGCCGTGTCACGCCCATCCGTCACCTCCACAGCGATGTGACCTAATGGCGATTAACCATGTGCGACAGAACCCTTGCTGTCAACGCACTGCAACCACATAATCGCACCTATCAATCATTAACTTAGGAGGGTGATGTGGGCGTATACCGGCAGGTGACGTACGTGGCGTCCGAAGGTGTGGCGACCATCACGCTCGATCGCCCCGGGGCGCGCAACGGCTACACGGTGCAGATGGCCCAGGAGCTGCGGCACGCCTTCGACCGCGCGGACGCGGACGACGACGTGCGCGCGGTGGTACTCACCGGAGCCGGCCGCGACTTCTGTGTCGGCGCGGATCTGTCCGGCGGCGGCTTCGAGGTCACCGAGCCGGGACAGAACGATCTGCCGCCGCTCGAACTGGAGCCGGCAGGCTGGGTGTCGTCACGGATCTTCGCCATGAACAAGCCGGTCATCGCCGCACTCCACGGAGCCGCGGTGGGTGCGGGCGCGACCGTACCGCTGGCCGCCGACTTCCGGCTGGCCGCGACCACGGTGAAGATCGCCTTCCCGTTCGTCCGGCGGGGGATCGTGGCCGAGGGCGGTTCCACCTGGTTCCTGCCTCGCCTCGTGGGCCTGCCCAAGGCGCTGGACTGGATGATGACCGGCCGGCTCGTCCAGGCCCAGGAGGCACTGGAGGCCGGGCTCGTGCACAGCGTCCACGAACCGCAGGCGCTGCTGGACGCCGCGTACGGCCTGGCCGGCGAGATCATCACGCACACGTCTCCCGTGGCGGTCGCCATCACCCGGCAGATGATCTACCGTATGTCGCCCTTCGACTCACCGCAGCTCGCCCACGACCTGGAGACCCGACTGGTGGCCGATCTCGTGCACAGGCCCGACGCCGCGGAAGGCGTCGCCTCGTTCCTGGAGAGGCGGCCGCCCAAGTTCCCGGCCCGGGTGTCCGAGGGCCTGCCCGACTTCCTTCCCTGGACGGGTGATCAGTGACCGGGCAGGCGCACACCACCAGCCGCCGTCCGGCACGGGCCCGGCGTGAACAGCTCGCCCTGATCGCCGCGGAACTCTTCGCGCGGTACGGCTTCCACAACGTGTCGGTGAACGACATCGCCGCCGCCGCGGGGATCAGCGGCCCCGCGATGTACCGGCACTTCCCCGGCAAGCAGGCCCTCCTCGATCACATTCTGCGCACCGGCCTGGAACAGATCCTGGCCCCGGTCACCACACGACTCGGCCCCGGAGCACCCCCCGTGCCTTCCGGCGCCGACCCGGCACAGCGCCTCACGCAGGTCTACGAGGACCTGGCCGCCGCCATGACCGGCCGACCCGAGATCGCCGCCCTGTGGCGCCGTGAACGACGCCATCTCGACGGCCCGCAACGAGGGGTCATCGCCGCCACGATGGGCCGGGCCGCGCATCTCGTCGTCGGTGAACTGCACCGGGTACGACCGGACCTACCGACCGGCGACGCCGAACTCCTGACCTGGGCTGCGGCCAGCGTGCTGGGCAGCATCTCCGACCACCGGGTCCGCCTGCCCCAGCCCGCGACGGAACAGTTGCTGGCCGCGATCGCCATGAACGTGCTGACCACCGAGCCGAGATCCGCGGCCCCGGGAGAAGCGGACAGACAGTCTTACGCGGAGCCCGGATCGCTGAACACCCGCCATGAACAGCTCATCACGGTCGCGGCACAGCTGTTCCGCGACCGCGGCTACCGCGCGGTGACCATGGAGGACATCGGGGCCGCCACGGGTATCACCGGGCCCAGCATCTACAGCCACTTCACCGGCAAGGCCGAACTGCTCCAGGCCATCGCCAACCGGATCGGTGAACGGCTGCGCCAGACCGCCGACCACGCCCGCACGACGGACCAGTCACCGCGCCAGACCCTGGACCTTCTCATCGGCTCGTACGTCGACACCGTCACCGACTATCGCGACTTCGTGGCGACCTACTTCAGCGAAGGCCACAACCTTCCCAAGGCCGCCGCCGCACAACTGCGCCGCTTCCAGAGGGCATACACCGAGCACTGGGCGGACCTGCTTACCGCCGCCCGGCCGCGACTGCCCAGGAAGGAAGCCCTCATCCGGGTCCACGCCTCCTTCGCCGTCGCCAACGACATCGCCCTGACCAGACTCGTCCTGGGCCGCCCCGACGAAGCCGCCGAGCTGCGCGGACTCATGGCAACCGTGCTGGCCCACAACGTGCCGTAGTAACTGATATCGAGGAGACGAAGCAGATGACTGAGATCGCAACGGCGCGTCGCAGTCGGATTTCGCCCGGCCGTATCGCCGAGCTGTACGAGGCCGTGCTCGACCTGCTCCGGGAGGTCGGCTACGACGCCCTCACCATGGGCAGCGTGGCAGCGCGCACGAAGTCCAGCAAGGCGACCCTCTACCGCCTGTGGGGTGGCAAGGCGGAGCTGGTCGCGAAGGCGGTGCGCCACAAGAAACCGGGCGGCACGGATATCGGCGAAATAGACACCGGATCCCTCAAGGGTGACCTCCATGCCCTCACCTTGCGTCAGAATGACGCCGAAATCGAGCAGAACTCCGCGCTGATGCGGGGTCTGGCCATGGCGGTCCACTCCCATCCCGACCTCCTGGACGCCCTCCGGGAGCATCTGATCGACCCGGAGACGGCGGAGTTCCGATGCGTGCTGCAACGGGCGGTCGACAGGGGTGAGATCCGCGCCGACAACGAGGCTCTCGACTACATCATGCACATGATCGTCGGAGCGTTCGTCTCCAGATCACTCATCGAGAAGCGGGCGCCCACGCAGACCTTCCTCATCTCCTACATCGATGCGGTGGTCCTTCCCGCCCTGTCCGCCCGGCAGCTCCCGTGAGCACGGCGGCGGGTCGACACCCGTGCGGATGAGTCCGGCCGCGGCAGGCACTTCGCGGATGCGGCCTGCCTCGGCCGGGGGCATGCCCGTCGGCGCTACTTGACAGCGCGGTCCATACCTTTCCAGTACGGTTCGCGCAGGTCCCGCTTGAGGACCTTGCCCGCGGCCGAGAGGGGCAGCGCCTCGACGAACTCGACGCTGCGGGGCGCCTTGTAGCCGGCGATCGCGGCTTTGGCATGCTCACGGATGTCCTCGGCGGTGGCGGTGGAGCCGGGCTTGAGGACCACGACGGCGTGCACCCGTTCGCCCCACGCGTCATCGGGGACGCCGATGACCGCGCAGGAGGCGACACCGGGGTGCCGGGCGACGACGTTCTCCACCTCGGCCGAGTAGACGTTCTCGCCACCGGAGACGATCATGTCCTTGATCCGGTCGACGATGAAGACATAGCCGTCCTCGTCCATGTAGGCGCCGTCCCCGGTATGCATCCAGCCGTCGCGAAGGGCCTCGGCGCTCTCCTCGGGTCTGTTCCAGTAACCGGGCATGACATGACCGCCCCTGACGAGGATCTCGCCGACCGAGCCGCGCGGCACTTCGGTCCCGTCCGGCGCACCGATACGGATCTCGCAGTGCGGGGCCGGCCGGCCCGCCGAACGCAGTCGTCGGCCCTCGGCGTGGTCTTCCGCGGTGAGCAGGGTGGCGACGGGAGCCACCTCGGTCATGCCGTACGCCTGCACGAAGGAGGCGTCCGCGAAGACCCTCATGGCGCGCTTGAGCACGGCCTCGGAGATCGGGGATGCGCCGTAGAGGATGCGGCGACAGCTGGACAGGTCGTAGTCGTCCAGCGAGGGATGGTCGACCACCGCCTGCACCATCGTCGGTACCAGCAGCATCGACATCACCTTGTGTGTCTCGACGGCCTTCAGTACGGCGACGGGGTCGAACACCGGGAGGATCACATGCGTGCCGCCCATGACGTTCTGCATCAGCCAGACGCACAGGGCGGCCACGTGGAACAGGGGCGCGCAGTGCAGCGTGCGTCCACCGGCCGAGGTCAGACCCGCGTACGCCTGGCTGCCCAGCGCGGAGGTGAGGAGGTTGGCGTGGGTGAGCATGACCCCCTTGGGGAAGCCGGTCGTTCCGCCGGTGTAGAGGACGGCGGCCAGCGTGTCCCCGCCGAGCCGCAGGTCCGCCACCGGTTCGGTCGCCCCGATGAGGTCCTCGAAGCCGAGCATCCCCTCCGGCACCGGGCCGTCCCCGCAGTACACGACCGTGTCGAGGGCTTTGCGCAGCTCCGGCACGACGGACACGAACGCGTCATCGACCAGCAGAACCCGCGCTCCCGAGTCCTCCAGGGAGTAGAGGATCTCCGACGCGGCCCACCGGATGTTCACCGGCACCACAGCCGCGCCCGTCCACCAGGACGCGAAGAAGTACTCGTGGTAGCGGTCGGAGTTCAGGGCGAGCATGGCCACCCGGTCCCCCACACGGAGACCCAGCTCCCGCAGGGCGCCGGCCAGACGGGCGATGCGTTCCGCCGATTCGGCTGCTGTCCGCACCCGCTCCCCGAAGACGGTGGAGGGCTTGCCAGGCCCCTCCTGGACGGCCCGGTGGACGCTCTGGGTGAGATACATGGCAACTCCTTGGAGCATGGGCAACGTCTGTGTGGGGTCCGGAACTGCGCGGAAGGGGCGGCACGGTGCCGTGCCGGGCAGTGCCGCCCCGTCGCTCGACGCGGCCGCCCGTGTCTACGGGCTTCGCCTCAAGGGTTTGTCAGGAGGAAAGCCGGGCCATAAGGGCATCGGCATCGTACGGATTCTCCCAGTGCTCCGTTATCTTGCCGTCCGCGAACCGCCACAATCCACAGAACGGTGTCGCCAGGTCATCGCCGATCATCATTTTCCCGAACGCGACGCCGAAGAAATCGTTCGCATATATGTGCTCGACCGAAATATCCAGGATGTCTGCGGCGATTTTGATCGAGGCGGCTTCGTATTCCAGCACCTTCTCTTTGCCTCTGATCTGGATCCGGTTTCCGTCCGGATCACGGACCGGGATGTGCAGCACGACATCATCGGCTACGAATTCGGCGACAGAGGAGGAGAGGCTGCCGTAGATGGTCCGCAGCGTCGACACATTGGGGTGGTCATTCTCGTCTACCACGATGACACCTCGAAATCTTTCGATGTTCGTTTCGTTGACCAGCCGGCCACGAGTTCCCGACGGATTCCGTCGGGCCGGGCTTACGGCCGATCCGGCACCGGACGGAGCGGGCGGTCAGAAGAGCGGGAGGTCGGGCTCCGGTCGGCGCGACGCGAAGAGCCACTGCCCGTTCTGGTCCCGAACGAGTTCGTCGGTGGTCCGGCCGGACGCCAGCGTCACATACTGCCCGCCGACGGAGCCGTCGACCCCGGCGAAGCCACGGACGACCAGCCGGTCGTCCTTGGCCTCTCCTCCATCGGTCCCCTCACCGGCCGGCGTGAAGACGAGGTGGTGGGTCCAGTGACGGCTCTGGCTGTCGCGAGCTGCCCGGTCGGCGGCCATACCCGCCGCCATCGCACGCAGATTCGTCACGGTCGTCACACCGTCGGGCACATGGAAGACGGCGTCCGGGGCGAAGAGCGCGGCGAACGCCTCCACATCGCCGGAATCGACACTGGCGGCGTAGCGGGCGTACAGCGTCTGGATCTGGATCCAGTCATGCGCACTGACACCCACCCCGGCCACGGGCTGCGCGTCACCCAACTCCCAGTCCCGGGTCTGCGACAGCGAGGCGAGCTGCCATCCCACCGGGCCACCGCGCGTCAGCCGCAGGCTCCAGGTCCCGCCCCACAGCCGAGTCGCCGGGGAGGGCGAGTCGACCACCCGGCTGACCTGGTAGGGCAGCACCACCTCGCGCGCGTCTTCCCCAGTCGCCTGAAAACTCAGCTCGCGGCCCAGCATCACGGACACCGTGGCGCCGTCGCCCCCGAAGGCCTCAACCCATGCCGAGACGTCGTCCCCGTAGGGGTCCAGGCTCACGGACGGAGCCAACACGTCCTCGGCCTCGGACAGGTCGGCTCCCTGAACGCACCGGATCAGACGGTGCAGCACCTCGTCGACCGCCCGCTGATCGACCAAGCCGGCGATTGCGGCCAGTTCCGCGGGCGCCAATGCGGCAGACGTCGTCGTGGTCATCGGACCACGGCCCACGACGGGGACGTCTGACGGCTGGAGAGAGCCGGGCCCTGATCCGGCTGTCGTCCCTTTGCGGCGTCCTCGCCCTTCGCCGACGCGGAGGCATCTGCCGACCGGCCGACTACACTGATTGTCACCATTACAAGCCACACCCTTCCCGAAGAGTTGACGTTCGGTAAGCATGACCCGGGCTGCCCAGAGCGGGAAGAGCTGATTGCTGATGACGGCATCGCGATCGCTGATGGCGGTCGTGACACGCAACACAAGGTTGGTCGGATGCGCCTGCAAAACATTGACGCAAACCTGCTCCGCTCGCTGCGTGCGCTCCTGGAGGAGCGCCACGTAACCCGTGCCGGCATTCGGGTAGGTCTGGGGCAGCCTGCGATGAGCGATGCGCTGGCGCGCCTGCGTCGAATTTTCGAAGATGAATTGCTGGTCCGCGTGGGCGGCAAATATGAGCTCACCCCCGGCGGGATGGCACTGCTGGATCGCGTCGCGGTGGCCGTGGATGCGATAGACCGCCTGATGGCGGTAGACCCGAACACTGATCAGCGCAATATGGACCGGGAATTCCGCATCTGGGCCACCGACATCAGTCTCGTGCTTGCGAAACCGCTGCTTCGCCTGCTGGCGGAGAAGTCGCCGAACACGAGAATCTGCTTCCTCGACATCAACCTGGGCGCGGAGGAACCCGAGTTCGCGTTGCGCACGGCGGACGGCGTGCTCGCGCCGCGGGGCTTCATCGGGGACCTGCCGTCGTTGCCGGTCTTCACGGACAACTGGTGCTTCATCGCCAGCAGGGAACACGCGCCGCCGGGATTGATGTTCACCGTGGACGAACTCGCGCGCCGTCCGTGGGTCGCCACCTACCGGACCCAGCAGGCCATGAGCCCGCCCCGCCGTGAACTGTCCATCCTGGGCCGGGATCTGAACATCGTGAGCGTCGTCGAAGGATTCATGTCCTTGCCGTCGCTGGTGTCCGGTAGCAGTCGTCTCGCGTTCATGCCTCGCCGTATGGCCGAGCTGGGCAGCCATCCGGACCTGGCCGTGCTCGACTGCCCCTTCCACGTTCCCCCGCTGATCGAGACGTTCTGGTGGCACAAAGCCCGTCAGGACGATCGTGAGCACAAGTGGCTGCGCGAAATGATCACAGCCGCGGCGGCTGAGCTGGCCGAGCCCGTGCCGGTGACGGCGGAGCAGTCGATGCCGCCTCGGGAGGTCACTCAGCAACGGTGACCTTCCCTGCGCGGGCGGGAAAAGGAACGTCCGGCTGACGAAGGACGGCTCGATGCCGTACGCCGCTTCGACAAGGGCGTGCCGCGGGCGGAGTGATCCGGTACATCAACCAGTACGACGGCGGACCCGCCGGATTCGTCACGCGGGCCCGTGAACTCGCCATGCGTGCAGTACGGCGGCCGTTCCACGCCGCCGGAATCACTCGCCGAGACCGCGGGCAAGGGCGCATCAGCAGCCTGACCTGCATGTCATTGACACCACCGATGTGTCCATACGAACGATCCGCTGGTCAGCACCGCTACCGGACGTCAGAGTGGCAGCAGGCCGACGGAAACGCATCGGTGACCTCCCGGACACGAACAGGCGACCGTCAGACGACGGGTCCGTGCCGTCCTCGCCCACCGATCGAACCCGAGGAGGACAGCGATGCCGTGTCCCGCTTCACCGCCCCTCGGCACGCCGTTGCCCCTGTCGATCGAGTTCGGTGCGGGCGGGCCGCCGACGGCGCCGGTGAACGGCATCGGAGTGGACGGACCGGACGAACCGGAAGAGGCCGGCCAGAAGGCCACCGACGCCTTCGGCGACGGCGACGTCCGTGACGTGGACACCGGCCACAACACGTCGGGCCAGAACCTGTTCGACGCCTTCGCACCCCGCGTTCGCCTCGTCCCCCTTCGTTCCCAGCCAGCCTGATCCCGCCACGAGAATCGGAGTTCCACTGTGCCCGACCGTCTGATCACCCATCTCCGGCACGTCGATCTGGCTGTGCCGGACTACACCAAGCAACTGGCCTTCTACCAGGACCTGTGGGGCCTGGAGAAGGTCGCAGACGACACCGGTATCGCGTTCCTGGCGGCCGTAGGCTCGCCCGAGCAGTACGTCGTCCGGCTGCGGAAGGACGAGCGCAAGCGCGTCGACCTGGTCGCGTTCGGCGCGGCCACCGCCGCCGACGTCGACGCGGTCGCCGCCCGGCTCACCCTGGCGGAGGTGAAGCTGATCACCGAGCCGGGCAAGCTCAACACCCCCGGTGGGGGCTATGGGTTCCGGTTCTTCGACCCGGACGGCCGGGTCGTCGAGGTCTCCTCGGACGTGGCGCCCCGTGTGCACCGCAAGGTGGAGGAGAAGGAGTCCATCCCCGTGCGGCTGTCGCACGCCGTCATGAACTCGCCCGCCCCGGAGGTCCTGGTCGCGTTCTACGAGCAGCACCTGGACTTCGCCGTCTCCGACATCCTCACCCACCCGACCGTCGGCAAGGGGATGTGGTTCATGCGCTGCAACCCCCAGCACCACAGCTTCGCCATCGCCCGCGGCCGGCACGCCTCACTGCACCACGTCTCCTTCGAGATGCGCGGCATCGACGAGTACCTGCGCGGAACGGGCCGTCTGAAGCGGGCGGGCGTGGAACTCCAGTGGGGGCCCGGACGCCACCTCGGCGGGGACAACACCTTCAGCTACTTCATCGACCCCAGCGCCAACGTCATGGAGTACACCACCGAACTGGAACTGCTCGACGAGGACGCCTGGCACCCGCACGTCTACGACTTCACCGAGCCGAACGTGCAGGACCAGTGGGGCACGGCCAACTCCATCGAGGACATGATCGCCAGGGCCCCCGAGGATCTCCCCGACCCGGTCTTCGTCGCGCCCCCGGTCTGATCCTGCGAGTCCGCCTCCACCTCTCCATCGCGCGACCGGACTTGAGGATCCAGACATGGACGAGTACTTCCCGGGCAACTGCGCATGGAACCTCACCGTCGTCGCCGCTCCGAACGGCGGCGCGACGATCGACCAGGCGCGGCAGGGGCGGGGGCACCGCGGACTCACTCGCCGCGTGGACGGCTGCCGCGGACCGCTCATTCGCGGTCCCGGCGCGCTGCCCGAATACGGAGCGTTCGGGCAGCAGGCCACCCGAGACGCGGTTTCCTCGGTCTGATCGCTTTCTACGAAGATCTTCGGAGGGATGAAATGTCTGAGATCGGCAAGAAGAAGCAAGTCCCACGCACCGTGCTGGTCTTCGGTGCGGCCAAGCGAGTCGGACGAGCCCTCGTTCGGCACCTGCAGTACAAGGCTCCCGGCATAGGCCTGCGACTCGCGAGCACCACTGACGCCGGCGTGCGGTCCCTGAGCGAGGAGTTCCCCGGAGCGACGTGCGTCCGGGCGGACTACAACGATCCACAGACCCTCAAATCGGCCGTCGAGGGAATGGAGGGCATATTCGTCGTCACGCCCTCCGTCTTCGACGAAGAAGCCGGTATGAAGAATCTCGTGAACGCGGTCCTCGACGCGGGCACGGCCACACACATCGTGCGTCTTGTCGGATTCGCTCCGGGCAGTACCGAGACGGACTTCCCTGACGACATCGCGCACTTCGGGGCCGCCAAGCACTTCGTGGCCAGGAGGGTTCTCGACGCGGCCAAACTCCCGGTCACCTATCTCAACGTGGCGTCCACCTTCACGGACAACTACTTGCAGCAGGCTCGCCTGGTACGTGAGCAGCGGAAATTCGTCTACCCGAACCGGCTGATACCGCACATCGACTCCCGGGACGCGGGAGAGGTCGCAGCCGAACTGCTGCTCTCGCCCGACGAGCGTCAGATCCATCAGCTGTACTCGATCACCAACGGTCAAGACGTCATTGACACGTACGAGGCCGCGGCCATGCTGTCGGACGTCCTCAAGGTCAAGCTCGAGGTGGACACCTCGCAGGAGGCCTACCAGGAACTGCTGGCCCCTATGTTCGAAGGGCGTTGGGCTGATCCGGCGGCCGGCATGCGCGCCATGATGAGCTACTTCGAGTTCGAAGCCGGCGGTGCGGCCTTCCTGTCCGTCAGCGACTGCGCGGAGCGGATTCTCGGCCGGAAGCCTCTTTCGGTATACGGCTGGTTCCGGGAGCACAAGCATCACTTCGAAAGCCCTGCGAAGTAGTCGGTTCGGCCACCTCGAACGGGACGGTGCTCACGGTCCACGGCGGTTGTGCCGCCGTCAACCGTGAGCACCGTCCCGTTGGCGCCGGAGGAGTGCGGGCCGAGCAGCGCCGGTGGCGTCCGGTACGTCACCCGCCGCGATCCCCCGGCGTCGGCCGTCACCATGGCTCCCCTCGCATCTGTCACCCCACACGCCGGCCGGGCGTGCGCAACGGCCTGCGGCAATTCGGCACCAGAGGGTTGCGCGGGACGAGGACGAGAATTGTGTTTGAGTCCAAACAGTATCCAGGCGAAGACGGCAGGGCTCCATGACCGCCACACCCCGCATGCTGCTCGTCCTCAGCGAGAACTGGACCCTGACCGGGGACCGCGCCGATCTTCCGGCCGTCGTCCGCTGGGCACGCGAGGCCGAGGACGCGGGGTTCGACTCCGTCATGATCAGCGAGCACATCGTGCTCGGCCCCGACGCCGGGGCGGGCGGCATCATGGGCAACCCCCGCGACTGGGCGCTGCCGGGCAACCAGGACCCGTACACCCCCTGGCCCAACTCGCTGCTGATCCTGGCCTCCATCGCCGCCGTCACCGAGCGGCTGCGGCTGGCCGCCGCCGTGCTCGCCCCGCTGCGCCATCCGCTGCTGCTGGCCCGGGAGCTGGGCACCCTGGACCTGCTCAGCGAGGGCCGCCTCATGGTGCAGCCCACGGTCAGCTGGAGCCGCGACGAGTACAACGCGCTCGGCGTGCCGTTCGCCAGGCGCGGCAAGCTGCTGGACGA
Source organism: Streptomyces sp. YKOK-I1 (assembly GCF_054660435.1). Taxonomy (NCBI): domain Bacteria; kingdom Bacillati; phylum Actinomycetota; class Actinomycetes; order Kitasatosporales; family Streptomycetaceae; genus Streptomyces; species Streptomyces sp. YKOK-I1. Next base: position 9,936,358 of record NZ_BAAGDR010000001.1, on the reverse strand, counting down.
GCACCTCGCGGTCTGGGCGAAACTGTGGAACCCCGACTCCGGCCCGGTCAGCCACGAGAGCGAGTACTACGGCTTCAAGGACGTCTACTTCGAGCCCAAGGCGCACCGCCCCGACGGGCCCCGGCTCTGGTTCGGTGGCGAGACGCTGCACGGCCCGGTGCTGCGCCGCCTCGTCCAGCACGGGCACGGCTTCCACCCGCTCGGGCGGCCCACGGACCAGGAACTCCAGACCCTCAAGGACGCCATGGCCGCGGCCGGGCGCGACATCGCCGAGCTGGAGATGATCGGCGGCACCCGTCCGGTCTTCCCGGACGACCACTCCCCCGCCGACCTCGGCCAGGCCCTGTCCTCGATACCCGAGCAGCTGGAGCAGGGCTTCGGGCTCTTCTGCGTCAAGCCCAACCAGGTCATCGACGACCCGGCCGGCATCGGCGCCTTCTGCCGCGACGTGATGCAGCGCGTCGAGTGATTCGGCCAGTAGGCCCCGCACTGCTCACGCATGCGAAAGGGCCCGCGGGCGGGCCCTTTGCGTCATCGGTCGGCAAAGTGTCCCCAAGGTTCTGTCTCCTTGGTCGGCGTCGGGTCCGGATGAGGATGCCCGCGAGGTGGAGTGCGGCCTGGTAGGCGATCGCGAACTTGTCGGTTCGTGTGACCGGGCCGCGCCACTGTTGGAGGTGGTTGATGCACCGTTCGACGGTGTTCCGCTGCTTGTAGGCCTCCGCGTCGAAGCCGGGCGGACGGCTGCGGGATGACGGCACGGATGCCCCGGCGTCGCAGGTGGCTGCGGATGACGCGGGAGGAGTACGCGCGGTCGGCCAGGGCAACGAGAGGTCGGGTCCTCGGCCTGCCCGGCCCGCTTCGGGGCACGCGGATGCGGGACATCACGTCTCGAAGGCGGGTGCATCACCTGCCTGGCCTGCGGTGACGGTGAAGGCGAGGGGCCGTGCGCAGCCGTCTGACGCCAGGTGGACCTTGGTGCTCAGCCCTCCGCGGGAGCGTCCGAGCGCATGATCGGCGGGCTCACGGAAGTGGACTGCCCCTTTGAGTGCTCCGGCAGCGTGCTGGTGGGCCCGGACGACTGTGGAGTCCACACCGTGCAGTCGATGTCGTCGTCCGACGGCGTCCGCCGCCGCCAGGACGGCGGCGAGGACCATCTCCCACCTGCCGTCGACGGCCCATCTGATCAACCTCTTGTGAGCGGTCCGGAACGAGCCGAGCTCGTCGGGAACGTCCCGCCAGGGCGAGTTGGTGCGGTACTTCCACGCGATGGCCTCAAGAGTGCGCCGGTGGTCGGCCCATCGCCGCCCGCGGACCGGATCCGCCGACATCAGCGGCTCGATCCGGTCCCGCATCGCATCGGTGATCACTAATCGGACAGGCACATCCGATCAACTGACCAACCCATCGAAGAGACACGCGCTAGCCCAGTCCCGGACCGTCCAGCGGGACGCCGCCCGCGACGGGGAACAGGCCCTCCGCGACGGTCACGGTCACCGGACGGAAGGCGAGGGGTTCGATGCCGGCCAGAGCATTGATCACCGGATACTGGAAGGGGATCTGCTGCCAGCTCGCTGGTTTGAACTCGAAGCTTCCGTCGGCCACGCCCCGGTAGCGGACCTGAGGTACCGGATGGCCCTCGGGTGGGCGTCGGTGGTCGTAGGTGAGGTAGCTGATGTCGGCCTCCTCCAACGAACCGACACGGGGCAGATACCGGTGTGTGAACACAGGGGCCGGGGGTGCCGAGGGTGGGCCGTCGCCGCTTTCGGCGGTGCGGATGTCGGTCCATTCGGCCGAGAAGAACGGCGTCCCGTCCCAAGAGGCCGTCGCCCGCGTCGGTTGGCTGTCGTGCGCGGGAACGGTGATGTCGGCGGGCAGCTTTGGGTGTCCGAGCTCGTCCCGGCCGGTGAGGATCGGCTCACACCTGCTTTCCCACAACACGGCGACGAAATCGCCGAGCCGCACGCCGGTCGCTGTCGGTACGCTGACGGGATAGCTCACGGCCACGATGTTGTAACCCCGCCCCGCCAGCCAGTGCAGATTCTCCAACCGGACGACATCAATTTTCAGAATCGCCTCCCGCAAGATCGCCGACGGCGGCAGGAACCTCTCCAGATCATGCCGCCGAACTTCTGCGGTAAAGGTGAATACGGTGGTCCGCTCGACGTAGTCGGTCGGGTCGACGTCCGACGGGACGTTCCGTGGGCCGGGAAGCGGTCCGAAAACCGTGGGCATGCGTCGGCGGTTCAGCAGTTCTCCGCCCGCCGGACTCCCGGGGGCCGGGGCCGCCATGGGGCGTGACACACTCTCGCTGGTCATAGTTCCTCCCACCCGGTGGCGCGGCGCGATGCCCACCGCCACCTGGTTGTCGACTGGAAAGCCGTACATTCGGCGATGCCCGCGCCCGGATCAGTCCTTCCGGCCCACGGGACCCGCACCCTCGACCCACCGGTGCCCCCAATGGCTGCCGAGGGGATCTTCGAAGAACACCGACGTGGACCATTCCGGGGCGCCGTCGCTGAAGCCGTACTCGATCTGGAAGCCGCTCGGTGTGGTGACGTAGAAGGAGACCATCGCGTCGTTGACGTGCTTGCCCAGGCCACGGACAAGCACACCGTGCGCGTGGGCGCGGTCCAGGGCGAAACCGACGTCGTCGAGCGAGCCGACTTCGATGCCGATGTGCAGACAGCCGGCCGGCATCGCGACACCGGCCAGAGCGAGGCTGTGCTGCCGCCCGTTGCAGCTGAGGAACCGGGCCTTGCCCGCGGCTCCCCCCGGCGACGCGATGGTCCGGGAGTTGGCCGTGCGGAAGCCTCCGACCTCGGACCAGAACGAGACGGTCTCCGCCAGCCGGTCCCCGGTCGGCAGCACGACGTGGCCGAGGCCGTCGTCGTCCGTGACGAACCGGCTCACGCCGGTGGGCGACACGAAACGGGTGGAGTCGACGATCGGTCCGCAGGAGATCTCGTGCACCGCTCCCGAGGGGTCGCGGAAACTGAACATGTCGAGGACCTCGCGGGCGGCCAGTTGCGCCGACGTACCTTGCACGACCTCGATGCCGCCGGCTTCCAGGCGTTTGCGTGCCGCCCCGAAATCGGCCTCGCTCGTCGTCACCCATCCGGCCGCGGCGAAGCGGCCCTCGTCCGCCGGTTCGATCACGATCCGGGCGGCACGCTGGTCCATCTTGAGCCTCAGCGTCGAGTCCGGTCCGTCGACGGCCATCATCCCGAGCACGTCCTGCGCCAGAACCCGCCAGGCGTCGACGTCGCTCGCGCCGACCACCACATAGCCGAGTTCCGCGATCCCGATGGTCATTCTTCGGCCTTTCCGTGAAACGTCTTGATGAGCTCGTCGAATTCGCCCGGCTTCTCCAGCTGGGACCAGTGGCCGCATCGGCCGAGCACGTGGAGCCGGCTGTCGGGGATCGCCTCCAGCAACCGCAGGCTGATCTCCAGCGGGACGATGCGGTCGGCCTGGCCGTGAATCAGCTGCACGGGATGCGGAAGCGAGGTCAGAGCATCCGGGTCGACGGCATACCCTCCGGCCGAGAAGGTGGCCAGGTGGGAGCGCCGGACCTCCGGCGAGGCGGCGAGTTCGATGCGGTCCCTCGCCAGGGCGTCGAGATCGCCGAAGGCGGACGGATCGAAGAGGAAGCACCGCATGAGTGAGCTGAGCGCTTCGGCGGTCGGGTCGTCGTAGAACGTGACCAGCTTCAGCAGGTCCGGTCCCGGCGGGAAGGCCACTCCTCCGCTGCCCATCAGGGTGACGCGCCGAATCCGCTTCGGCTGGGCCACCGCCATCTCCAGGGCGATCAGCCCGCCCATCGAGTTCCCGACGAGGTCGACCTGTTCGAGGCCGAGTTCGTCGAGCAGCTCGAACAAGGCGTCGACGCGCGCCCGGGTGAAGGCCTCCATGCCGTGCGGCGCGGGGTCGGGATGGGCGCTGTGCCCGAAGCCCAGCACGTCCGGCGCGATGCAGTCGAAGCGGTCACCCAGCCGCTCGATGGCACCCTCCCAGTTGGAGGTGGCCGTGACGCCGGGGCCCGATCCGTGCAGGAACACGATGGTCCTGTCGAGCCCTTTGCCCTTGCGGTAGTAGCGGGAATTGCCGCTGGGGAGTGAGACGTCGAAGGTGTCGTAGGAGACGTCTGTCCGAGTGGTGTCATTGGTCATCGCTGATCGACCCCTTCGCCTGTCGGATCGGTGCGCGTCGCGCCGCGCGCGAGGAGCAACTGCTGCCGCAGGAACGCGAGCACGACAGAGTTGTGTTCGTCGGCCTGTTCGTACTGCGCCCAGTGCCCGACCTGGGCGCAGTGGTATTGCGCGCCCTTGATGCCGGCCGCGAGGGCGCGACCTGCTTCGTCTCCACCGACGTTCGCGCTGCCCCAGTAGACAAGGGTCGGGACGTCGAGTGCGGCCAGCTCGTCGGGCCCGAGCAGGAACGGGTCGCACGCGTCGCTGCCAAGATAGTTGCGGGCGACCTGGCGCAGCGCGGCGTTGACCTCCGGGCGCTCGTAGATGCCGCGCCGGACCTCGATGATCTCGTCGTCCACAGCGCCGGTGTCGTGGAACAGCATCTCCAGGCGCGCGCGGATGCCGGCGGTGCTGACATCGCCGAGTGCCGCCAGCTGCCCTGCCAGCACCCGTTGCCGCAGCTCCTCCGTGAGGCCCTCCCCGGTCGGGGACAGCCCCATGGGAGTGGTGAGCACGAGGGCGTCCACTCGCTCGGGATGCCTGAGGGCGTGCAGGGCGGCGACCCACCCACCGAGTGACTGGCCCTCGATGCTGTAGTGGTCCCAGCCCATGCGCTCGACGATCTCCTCGACCTGCGCGAGGAAGGTGGGCAGCAGCTCCCGGTCGACGGGCGGGGTACCCGAGCCACCGTGCCACAGCAGATCGATCGCGACCACGTGGTGCTCTCGCGCGTATGCGGGGATGTTGTGCCTGAAGTTCTCCAGGGAACCTCCCTGGCCGTGCAGCAGGAGCAGCCCCGGGCCCGTTCCCATCTGCAGGACACGCGTCGTGTAGGCCCCCGTGACGGTGTCCACACGCGAGCCCCACAGGTCAGTCCAGATCGTCATCGGCCGTTCGCCTACTTGACCGCGATCGGGTTCACCGGTGCTCCGGCGGCGCCGACGAAGGGGATGGGTGCCGCGCTGAGGAAGAACTCGTAGACGCCGTCCTCGGCGCAGTCGGCCGCGAGCGCGTCCAGATCGAAGATCTCACCGATCGTCATGCCGACGTTCGGGATCAGGACCTGGTGCAGCGGCTGGAAGGAGTGGAAGAACTCGTTGGGCCGGACCTCCATGCCCCAGGTGTCCGTCGCCACGGCGGCGACCTCCGTGGCGTGCAACCAGCCGGCCGTTTCGAAGGACAGCCCCGGCGAGTCCCCCGCCGAGTAGGTTCCCCAGCCCTCGCGGCGCGCACGGCTCAGCCGGCCGGTCCGCACCAGGAGGATGTCGCCCCGGCCGACTGCCGACGTGGCGCCCTGCGCCTCGATGATCCGTTCGAGGTGTTCGGAGGTGATGGCGAACCCGTCGGGCAGTTCACCGTCCGTGCCGAGCACGCGGCCCGCGTCGAGCAGCACCCCGCGGGAGACGATGGGCTCCGCCATCTTGTGGATGCCGGTGAGGCGGTCGCCCTGCACCGAGGCGACCTCGGAGGCGACGCGTCCGTTCCAGGCGTGCCCCCGGTCGAAGCAGTGGCCCAGGGAGTCCCACTGGGTGGCGCACTGAAGAGGCATGACGATCATGTCGTCGACGCCGCCGAAGCCGTGCGGCGGGAACTCGACGTCACCGGCGTCGGCCGTGTCCATGGACCGGACCGCCAGGATCGGGTTCGTACGCCCATAACGCCCGTCCTGCGGCCCGTCGGGCCCGAACTCGATCGCCAGGCTGAAGGACACTCCACGCTGCACGAGGCCGGCCGCCTGGCGTCGCTTGTCGGCGTCGATGAAGTTGACGGTGCCCCGCACGTCGTCCTCGCCCCACCGGCCCCAGTTGCGGTACTTCTCGGCCGCTTCGGCGATGGCGCCGCGCGTGTCGTGGGGATTCCAGGTGATGCCGTCCCGGACGGTCGAGGGGCGCAAGGGGTTGCTCATGCTGCTTCCTTCCTGGTGGTCTCGCGCGAGGGCGGCACGATGCGGCCCTCCACGAGGAGGTCGAGTTCGGGCGCGGAAAGGGTGACCACGTCACCGTCGAGGAGCCAGGTGCGCTCCTCGCCGTTCGCGAGTGACCATGTCTCCTTCCCGGCCATGCTCAGTTCGGCCAGGCACACCCTCTGATCGGGTTCGAATCCGGAGATGGTGCCGGTGGCGATGACATCGCCGACACGGAGATTGAGCCCGTTCGAGGTCAGATGGGCGACCAGTTGGTTGAGCCCCCAGGTCAGGTGACGCGGGCTGCTTCGTGCCACGCACGTCCCGTTGATGACCAGCTCCACGGTGAAGTCCAGCGATACCCGGGGGCCGGCGAGATGAGGCAACGAGGGCGGGCCCTCTTCGGGAAGGTGACAGATCCGCCCGGTGAGCTCCGACATGGGCACGATCCAGTTGCCGAGCGTCGTGGCGAACGACTTGCACAGCAGCGGGCCGAGCGGCCTGGCCTCCCATATCGCGCCGGCCCGGGCGGTCCAGTCGTTGAGCAGCGTGACGCCGAAGATGTGGTCCATCGCGTCGGCCGCGCCGACCGGCTCGCCGCGCCGGGTCGGGACACCGACGACCATCGCCAGTTCCATCTCGAGGTCCAGTGCCGGGTCCGGGACATAGGCCGGTGGACCGTCGCCCTGGGGAAACTGCTGAAGCCGCGGGCGCATGATGTCGGTGCCGCTGGCCACGATGGTGCTGCTCCGGCCGTTGTAGGCCACCGGGTGATAGTCGAAGTTGGCCGGCGCGCCTCCGGACCCGGACAGCTGTCCTATCAGCTCCACGTGTGCCCGTGACGAGCTGAAGTCGGTGAAGTCACCAACGTCGAGAGCCAGCAGCTCGTCACCGACGATGGACGGGTACGCGCCCCGCCGCACGTCTTCGATGACCGTCCGCCACACGGACGGGCCGAGACCTATGAACGCGTTGAGAGTAGGAGACCGGAACTCCGCGCCTTCGCCCGACACATCGTAGATCGTCGGACCGACCTTGGCGCATACGCGCGGGTAGGAGCCCCGCGGCTGAACGGTACCGAAAGCAAGTACCGGAGCGGGATCGGTCATCGGTCATCTCCTGTCGTCGTCGCCGCCCCGACCGTCGGTCGGCGGAGTCCTCAGCGGTTTCGGCTCGGGGTAGCTCCCCTCGCCCAGGGGGTTGCTGTGTACGTCGGCCAGCCGACGGCCGTCGACGACGTACGTCGGGTAAGTCACCAACGTGTACTGGGAGTTGCTGAGACAGGTCCCGTCGCTGGGGCTGAACCGATAGCGGTGCCAGGGGCACACGACCTGGCCGTCCTGCAGCCAGCCATCGCCCATGGGGGCGCCGGCGTGCGGGCACCTCCCGTCGACGAGCACGACCTGCTCGCCGTCGGAGAAGGCGGCCAGGATTCGGCCGGCGCCCCGGACGGTCCAGCGTCGGCGTCCCTCGGGCTCGCCAACCTCGACCCGTACGACCGCCATCAGCCGACCCGCTCGCTCCCGGATCCACCGCGCGCCGCGGCCTTGTCGTGCAGTTCGTCGAAGGTCTCGCTGATCCAGTCGGCAATGAAGGAAATGGCAGCGGACGTGTCCTCGATATGAGCGTGCTCGACGCCTCCCTCGCGCTCGGTGAAGATCCGGAGCTCGCGCTTGGGGCTGTTGACCGCCTGGTCGTAGGACTGGTGCGCGTACTCGACCGGGATCTGGCGGTCATTGACACCGTGCGTGATGAGGAAGGGGACGGTGATCTTCTCGACGACGCCGTCGAGGTTGATCTGGTCGAACAGCTTGCTGAACTCCTCCAGGTTGGGCTGCCCCCAGACCCAGAACGCGTGGTTCCAGTAGTGCGGCACGGGGTTCTCGCCCTGGCTGGCCAGCCGTCGGCGCTGCACGGCACCCCAGTCGTGGTTCGCTCCCCAGGCCACGCAGAGAGCGAAGCGCTGTTCGAAGGCCGCGGCGCGCGGGGCGAAGTATCCGCCCAGCGACCAGCCCAGCACGCCGATCCGGTCCTGGTCGACGTCGTCGCGCCCCGCCAGGTAATCGAGGCATGCGGCACCGTACCGCTCGCTGTCGACGATGGCCGTCAGCCCGTTCAGGCGCAGCGCGCCACCGGTTCCCGGCTGGTCGACCATCAGCGTGGACACGCCCCGCCGGGCGAGCTGCGCGGGGAACCCCGAGGCGATCATCGACTCCTTGAACGAGTCGAAACCGTTCAGCTGCACGATGCACGGGGCCGGCCGGCCGTCGACGCTCTTGGCCCGGTGGAAGTAGGCCGGCAGCGTCGAGTCACCGTAGGGCACCTCGACGATCTCGATCGGATCGTCCCCCATCTCGATGGCCTGGTGCTGGAGCTCGAGCGCGCGCCGGTAGACCGCCAGGCGCTCCTCCCCGTGCCCGGACTGCATCCGCTCCGCGAGCAGGAGATAGTTCGACGCGCGTCCCAGCTTGGCGCTCGCCGAGAGCAACCGCCCCTTTTCGATGTCCTCGAGCGCGAGTCCGTGCAGCCGGTCGGCCACCTTGGTCCACGACTTGAGGAAATCGCCGGTGCCCACATCGGAACCCAGAGTCGCCGCACCGCGGATCGGCGCGCAGGCCTCGTCGACTTCGGCGATCGTCGCACCGTGGGTCAAGGCGCCCACGACCGGCATGCTCCAGACGTAGTTGCCGGGGAAATACTCGAACATCGTGATCAGTTCCCTTGTTCGTATCGTCCACGGGAGTTCGGGCCCGCATGGGCTCACACATCAGGCCCGGCGGGAGAAGGCGCGGTCCCGGACCGAGGTGTTCTCTGCGGCGAGGGTTCCGGACCTGGATTCGTCGACCCCGCGCGCCCGAACACCGCGTGATGCGGGGGCATGGGCGCTCCTCTCCGGCAGGTGCCGACGGGGCGCCCGCTGGTCAGGGAAGCTCGGCCAGCATGGGGGTGAGCTGCAGGTTGCGTTCGAACCAGAGGGCGGCGGTGTCGCTCGCGGGGTCGAGGGCGGACTCACACACATCCACGGAGGTCTGGACCACCGCGGACACCCGGGGGGCGCGGCGCGCGGCGTACTCGGCCAGCAGGTCCTCGTCGAGCTTGTCGGTGCCCAGAAGGAATTCGGCGAGAACCGCGGCATCCTCGACAGCCATGGCCGCGCCCTGTGCCAGGGTCGGGGGACAGACATGCGCCGCGTCCCCGATCAGGACCGTCCGGCCCCGGAAGCAGTCCTCGCCGAGATCCAGTGCGTGGAAGGGCCGCCAGTCGACCTGGTCCGCTCTGGTGACGCTGTCGAAGGCCGCCCGGAACGGGTCCTTGAGAGCCTGGCCGAGTCGCTTGACCTCGGCGACCGGGTCCAGCGCACGAACCTCGTCCGCGTCGCGAGCCGGCTCCACGACGTAGGCGTACATGTGATTCTCGCTGACAGGATTCACACCGTAGACCGGGTAGGGATCCCCGTGCCCGCCCTCGAGCATCTGGCCGGCCGGACGCGGCACGTAGACGCGCCAGATCGACAGGCCGAGGCGCTGCGGATGGACGTCGATGCCGACGAGGCCACGCACGGCAGACGCGACGCCGTCGGCGCCGACCACCAGGTCGAACTCACCCTTGCTTCCGTCGTCGAACGACACCTCGACGTGATCCCCGACCTCCTTCAACGCGGTCGGCCGGACGCCGAGGCGAACCGTGGCCCCGGACTCCAGCACCGCATCGCGGAGAACGCCCTGCAGCGCCCGCCTGGACATCCCGGCGACACCCGGGTAGTCCGGCCCCCCGGTCTTGAATATGTCCATCTCCGGAGGGAAGGGAACGAACTGTGCGCGCGCCTGCTCATACACACCGAGCTGGTCGAGCACACGCAGGAAGTTGCCGCAGAGCGTGATCCCGGAGCCGAGCGCACCCCACTCCGGGTCGGCGTCGACCAGCTCGACCGTCACTCCGCCACGGCGGAGCAGGATCGCGAGGGCGTTTCCAGCGGATCCTCCGCCCACGATCAGCACGTTCTCGACAGCGGGCATATCATCCTCCGCTTCTCACTGCGGCAGCCAGGACCACATGTCCATGAACTGCCCCAACAGTGGCTTGTAACGAACTGGGGAACTCCTTATGTCCACAGCGTCACACGGGCGTAAGTACGCCGGAAGAGACAACTGCTGATGACGGCATAGCGCTCGCTGATGCCGGCCTTCCGCCCCTGCCCGGCAGGGGCGGCGTCGATCCGGGCCGGCGCCTGTCCGGCGCCGCACCGCCGCGGCAACAGCGGGCATTCATGAATCTCATTCATGAATGCCATTTCCAGGATTTGTTTCCGGCGAGGCCGTCACATCCCTATTCTGTGGGAAATCAAGGGCGTTCGGTTCGCTCCATACAACCGAACGGCCGTTTCCGCGTTCCCGCGACGACGCGTTCCAGCACGTCGGCGTCCTGCACCATTGGCTGGGGACGGCCGGTGGCTCCTAGCTGCTGAAGGCGGTTCGCGCGCGCATGACTCCTGACGAGGCCGCTTCCGGCAGGGTCCGCTTCGCGGGACCGTGGTCCACCGAGGCAGGGGCGCGTGCCCTCGCGGCGTCGCCGGAAGTTACTTTCGTCTCCAGGAGTTCTTATGAACGGCTTCGACGCACATACGGGCACCCGTGGGTCCCGCCAGCCCGGCCGGGTATTCAAGTGGCTCAACAAGTGGATCCTGCGGCGCCTCCGACGTAACGGCGCCGGCAAGCTGATGGGCATGAACGTCCTTGTCCTGACGGCCGTCGGCCGCAAGAGCGGCGAGCCTCGGTCGACCCCTGTCGGCTGGTTTCCCGGCGGCGACGACAGCTGGTTGATCGTGGCCTCGGCGAACGGGGCCGCGAAGAGCCCGGCCTGGTACTACAACCTCGCCGCCCACCCCGATGAGGTGCAGGTGGAGATAGGCCACCGCAAGGTGGATGTCGTCGCCGAACAACTTCACGGAGCCGAGCGGGAACGGGCATGGCAGCAGATCACCACCGCTGCACCGCGTTTCACCGAGTACCAGGCGAAAACCGACCGGGAACTTCCGATCATCAGTCTGACGCCCCGCGCCGCCGACTGAGCAGTACCGCGCCCCAGATCGCGCCGGGGTACTGGCGGCTGGCGGCGACGGCAGCCCGCTGTCACGGGACCGTGCCGCCTGCCGACCGCGCGTACGACCGGAGCGTGTCGCCTACTTCCCCGTGGCGCCGGTGTCCAGGTCGTCGAAGACGACGATCTCCCGGCTGAGCAAGAAGAAGGACAGCGACGGCTGGTGGAACGGACCGAGCTTCTCCGCGTGCTCGGTCAACGCCTTCTGGTACGCCCGGAACGCGGACACCGCGTCGGCCTCCTCGAACCACAGCGCGGCGAAGCCCTCGTACGAGGGCTGATCCGAACCGAAGGCGGGAGGCAGGCCGTCAAGGGCGACAGCGGGGTTCCATGTGCAGGCCCGCAACCGCCCGGCCGGACCGGAGGCATCGGCGGCCACGTTCTCGTGCGCCTGGAGCCAGCGCTCCTGGAACTCCTGAGGCCGCAGCCCCTCCGCCGCCTTGAGGAACATCAGCACCTTCACCGCGCCCTCACCGGGGTTCGGCACCGTCGGCCGATGCTCCTCCACCAGCATCCCGATCGCCGAGGACAGGTCGTTGAAGTTGACCCCGTCCGCGGCCACGACGTCCCGGGAGTACGGGTCGGCCATGTTCCGCATGATGGCCTCGAAGTCATCGAAGTACAGCTCGGCCACGGAGTCACGGGGCACCGTCACCTGGTAGCCGCCGTCCCCGGCGGCACCGTACGCGCTGTCGAAGACATGGTTCTGGACGTACTTGCGCACCACGACCTTGTTGGCTGAGGCGAGCCCCCCGTGCACGTCCCGGAAATATTCGGCGTACTCGCTGTGCGTCATGTCAGGACGGCGACGCACGACGGTCGTGAACTTGATCATTTCAGTCTCTTTCCGTCGAAGGACACGCGGTCGTCCGGCCGGTCCGGTCGGCGAACCGAACGTCTCGGCCACCCGGTCCGCGATGAAGTCCGTTGCATTGTGCGGGCGCTGTGCGGGGCGTCCGGGTTCACGTGCTCCACACCGGAATCCGCCGGTCGTCCACACCGCGGGTGGTCAGGAAGAGCGCCGTGATCTGCTGCGCCACACCGTCCGGGGTGACGTTCTCACCAGCTGGGCCGAGGATGTCCCGCCGGCGGCCAGCCGCGCAGCAGGTCCCTCACGGCTGGTCGGCGGGCTCTTGCCCGAAGCCGACACCAAGCGTGCTGATCTGCCGACGTAGCCAGGCGTGCGCGGGATCGCCGTGCTGCCGGTCCGGATGCCAGTACATCGTCATGACGGGCGCGGGAATCGGTACCGGCGAGGGCAGAATCCGCAGTTCCGCCGAACCCTGCAGTGCCTCGGCGAGCATCCGAGGCAGGAACGCGATCATCCGCGTCTCCTGGAGCAGGAGCGGCAGCAGGGCGTAGCTGGAGGTGGTGGCCCGCACGGTGTACGGGACATCATGGGCGGCGAGCTCGCCGGCGATCAGGGAACCCACGTGGGGGTCCCTGCGGACGGCGTACTGCAGGTGCGGAAGGTCTCGCAGGTCCTCCTTCGTGATCCGGTCACCGACGCTCGGATGGTCCTTCCATACGGCGACGACCATCTCGTCCGTGAAGAGCCCTTCATGCGGGAACTGCCGGAACCGATGCGCGAGCGCCGTGTGCATCGGGACGATCACCAGGTCGATGTCGTCGTGCTGAAGGCGGTCCTCGTAGTTGTCGTCCAGCGCCTCGATGCGCAGGGTCACTCCAGGTGCCCGCTCGTCGAGGACCTCCAGCAGCGGACGCAGCAGCACCACGCCCACGTACTCGCTGGCCTGGATGACGAAGGTGCGATCACGCAGTCCGAAGTCCGGCAGGTCAGGCTCACCGATCAAGCCCTGGATATCGCCCAGTACCTCGCGCACGGGCCGGACCAGACTCTGGGCAAGCGGCGTCAGCTGCAGCGTGCGTCCGTGCGCCACCAGCAGCGGATCACCGAACGCCCGTCGTAGCCGGCGCAGCGCGGCACTGGTGGCGGACTGCGTCAGGTGCAGCTGCTGGCCCGCGCGCGTGACATGGCGCTCGGTGAGCAGAACATCGAGGACCACGAGCAGGTTCAGATCGAACCGTCGCAGGTCGAAGCGTGAACCCTCCAAGCCTCTCCATTCACAGCCTGTTCTCACCGTCCGGCCGGAACACCGCGTCGAGGAAGGAAGGGTGCGGCTCCATACCAGGCTCGCCCGGCCCGAGGCGAAGCCTACCCCGAAAGCCTCGGCCGGGACGGTTTTGCTTGACGTTCGCCCGTCGTGGCGAGCACCTTCGCCCGGGCCCGGATGCCGGGATGCCCGCATCATCCTCGCCATCCGGGCATGCTCCGGGAACGATGACACCAAGGGGAACGTGCCCCGTGTCCCCCGCCGCCGAGTCGATCGCGCGCCGGGAAGTCAGCTGGGATCGAGTTCGTCCCCGGGGATCCATGTGACGTGGGCACCCGAGCGCAGGCGGAAGGGAACCTTGAGGGTCGCCATCGGCCCCGCCGCGAGATCCTGAGCGTCCAGAACGACGATCTCGCAGCTCATCGGGTCGCGGCGGCCGACAAGGGCGAGGAGGTAGCCTTCGCCCTCCGCGGCGTCCTCGCTCTTGGGAACGAACGCCGACTCCTCGGGCGACGCGTTGGGACCGGGGTAGTAGCTGTCCACCTTCCCGGTCTCCCGGTCCAGGTGGGCGATGCTGTTGAACGGTGGGCCCATCGGGCCGAACTCGACCATCGGGCCCAGCTGGGGGTTGAACGTACCGAGCCAGGTGTGGCGGTGCTTGTCCATCGCGGCCCGGGGGTCGATGCGGGGGAAGTCACCCGGGAAGTCCCACAGTTGAGTGGAGGTGAACTGGTTGCCGCCCTCCATGACCGGACTGTCGCTGCCCTGCTTCAGGTCCAGGACCCAGTGCTTGAGGAAGGGCGGGGCGTCCGGGTAGGTCTCTCCGGTGGCCGTCTTGGGGAACTGGGAGAACCAACCGCTGCCGGCGACGAAGTGTTCGAGGATCAGGTTGTCGCCCTCGGACCACCCGTTGATGCTGTGGGTCTCCATGTGGACGTCGCCCATCCCGAACCACTTGATCCCGGCGACCCCCTCGTCCCGCGGAATGACCGCGATGTGCGAACGCTCCCGGGGGTCCCACATGAAGTACTGCGGCTCGGTCTTCAGCCGTTCGGCGATGGCGATCATCGGCGAGAAGGTGAAGACGAGGTGGTCACGGGTGACGATCCAGTCGTGGACGAACGAGGAGTAGGGGGCCTCGAACGTCTCGGTCCGGGTGAGCACTCCCTTGGCGTCGATCTCGAAGAGCTTCATCAGCTTGTCGGGCGGACCGCTGAAGTTGTACGAGAAAGCGATCATCTGCCCGGTAACGGGGTCGATCTTGGGATGGGCCGTGAAGGTCTTCCCGGTGAGCTGGCCGTCGAAGTCCCAGACGCCCTTCGTCTCCAGCGTGTGGGGGTCGAGTTCGTACGGCAGCCCGGACTCCTTGAGTGCCAAGAGCCGGCCGGCGTGCCAGACGACGGAGGTGTTGGCGTTGGTGTCCGGGACGCCCGCGACCGAGGGGTCGCTGGTGTGCTCGTTCCGGTAGGCACCGAAGAGGGAGCGCCGGGCCTTGCGCTCGGCGAGGAACTTCGGGGTGTGCACGTACCGGGTACGCAGGTCCGCGTGGCCGTCCTTGATCCGGATAGTGCTCACGATGCCGTCGCCGTTGAGCGCGCTGTCGAGCGGGTGGCTCGGCGGGTACTGGGGGTCTGCGCCGTTGCGTACGAACGCCCCGTCCAGGTCGCGGGGGATCTCACCCTGGACCTCCAGGTCGTATACGTCGCCTTCGACGCGAGACGGAGCGAAATAGCCCCGGTAGATGATCGTGTCGGGGAAAACCGGAGCAGGAGTCGTCCGGTCAGGAGTGGTTGTCATACGGACCGCCTTCAGCGAGGACGAATCACCGGCCGTCCAACCGGTGATCGATACACGGAATGCAGAAATGAGACAGCGCGGGAGAGGGCGAGAGAAGCAACCGTTCGATCCCGCTCGGCGAAATGAAGCGCCTAGATTCCCTGGTACTCTACGTGCCGGAGGATCCGCGAGAAAAACAAATTACGTCGATGCCTCGCATGAACGAAATTCATAGCCGCGTCTCCCGGCCGGCCGCCGCTTCGGGGGCCAGCTCCAGCGCGACCTCGGCGAGCACCCGGCGCAACAGCTGGTGGGCGGGGTCGGCCTTTCGCGTGGGATGCCACCAGAACATCTCGGTGAGGGGCGGCATGGGAAGCGGACAGGGCCGGATGGCCAGCCGTTCGTCCCGGAACAGCGTGGCCAGCCGCCGGGGCATGAACGCCAGACGATCCGTGCCGACCACGAGAGGGGGCAGTGACATGAAGCCCTCCACCACGCAGACGACCCTCGGCTCCACGCCCAGCTCGGCGAGCGCCCGCCTCGGCGGGGACATGACGATCTGGTCGCCGAAGGCCTCGACCATGGGGCGGGACTTGAGAGTTTCCAGCGTCAGCTCGCCGCCCGGCAGGTGATCCCGGCTGGCGACGCAGCACCAGACGTCCTCGTAGACCGGCTGTGACGGGAACCCCGAGATGATGCCGCGAGGCGCCAGGGTCCCGTCCGTGGTACGCAGCGCCAGATCCGCGTCGTCCCTCGCGAGGTTCATGTCGACGAACCTGACCTCCGCGCCCGGCGAGCGCTCCGCCAGTCGCGCGAGCAGCGCGGGAGCCAGCACGAGACTGTTGTCGGTCGCCCAGATGCGGAAGGTGCGCCGCTGACCGGCGAGGTCGCCCGAGGACCCGGCCGCGAACGCGCGCTGCACGGCCGAGGCCGCCTCGGTGACCCGGTCCTGCATCTCGACCGCGGCGGGCGTGAGCTCGTGATGATTGCCCACTCGCACCAGGATGTCGTCCCCGAAAAAACGCCGCAGCCTGGCGAGAGCGACGCTCATCGCCGGCTGGCTCAGTCCGACGCGTACGCCTGCACGCGTCACATGGCGTTCTTCCAGCAAAGCCTGGAGCGGAAACAGCAGATTCAGATCGAGACTTCTCAGCTGAGTCAACACAACCTCCCAGTCACATTGCCACCGACATGGGCCTCAGCCATGCCTGCATACGAACGATAAATTTCACATGCCAGGCGAACGGTGCCACCGTTTAGCCGTCGCCCGCAGTTTTCGTGAATGTAACAAACCTCAGGGCCGACAGGAATCGCTTGCGGCCCTGCGCAAGAGCCTCTGGCCACCTTCGAACAGTCCACTGCCCGCGATGTCGGCGCTCGGAAAAGGAGTCTTCATGAGCATCTGGACCGAGTTGCGTCCTGCGCATGGGCAGTGCCGGCGTACTGCCTGGAACAGAACGAGGAGGTCTTCGGCTTCCTCGGCTGGGAGCGGTACGCGGTCGAAGGCCAGTCCCTCGGCGGCCGGGTCGCCGCGCTGCACGCCCTGGACCGCCCCGAACAGGTCGCGGCGCTGGTCCTCGCGACGCCGATGGGTCTTTGGCCCGACGACGGCGATGTCCCGGCCGAGATACGGCATCAGGAGAGGTGCGCGCCACGCCGTACGGCGATCCGGCCCTGAACGCCGCTCTGCGGGAGGTCGCGGGCCAACCTGGGCGGCGGCCCCACAGACGGCTTCGCCCTCGGCTTCGCCCGGCAGGCCGCGCCCTGGCCGCCGCGTACCACTGCGCCGTCATCGGGCTCAGGGCTCAGTACGAACGCTTCGCCGAGCACGACACCGCGGTGCTCGGATTCCTGGAAGAGCACCTCCCGGCCGCGACCAGGGCGACCGCGACGACCGCCGCGTGACAACCGAAAGGCAGGTCCTGCCATGAACACCTCTCAGCGGCCCACAGTCGCGTACGAGACACACGATGCCGTCCTCCCCAGCGGAAACACCCGGTATCACCGGTCCGGAGCCGGGCGGGGGCCCGTCCTGCTCTTCCTGCACGGCTCCGGCCCCGGGGTGACCGCGCTGTCCAACTGGAAGGGAGCGCTGGAACGCCTCGGGGACCGTTTCGACTGCGTCGCGCCCGATGTCCTCGGCTTCGGTCTGAGTGCGCATCCGGACCCCGCCCCGCACGGCATGACGGCCTTCACCAAGGCCCGGGTGGAGGCGCTGTTCGAGCTGCTGGACCACCTGGGCCTGGACCGGGTCAGTGTGGTCGGCAACTCGATGGGCGGCATGCTGGCCATGGAGATGGCGCTGGCGCACGGCGACCGGATCGACCGGCTGACGCTGATGGGAACCGGCGGCGTGCCCTTCGAGCCCACCCCGGGTCTGTTCAAGCTGATGTCGTTCTACGACGATCCCACCGCCGAGTCGCTGGGTTCGCTCATGCGTGAGTTCCTGTTCGACCCGACGGCGTTCGGTGACGTCGACGCCCTGGCGCGGGACCGCTTCGAGCTGGCGAACCGGCCCGAGGTGCGGCGCTCCCACCTCGCGATGCTCGCCACGGGCAAGGTCCACCAGGTCGATCTGGAGGCCCTGCGGTCGCTGCCCCACCAGGTGCAGCTGGTGCACGGCCGGGAGGACCGCATCGTCCCTGTGGAAACCAGCCTCCGCCTCTTCGACACCGTTCCCCACAGCCGACTGCACGCCCTCGGCGAGTGCGGTCACTGGCTGCAGCTGGAGCGTCCGCGCGAGTTCGACCAGCTGATCGTCGGCTTCCACACTCCGGAGGAGGACAAGTGAAACTCGCCCAGCTCGCCTACGTCGTCGTCGAGGCGACCGACGTCGAACAGTGGCGGCGCCTTGCGTGCGACGTGCTCGGACTCATGGGCGTCGACGGTGCCGACGGCACACTGCGCCTGAGGATGGACCATGTCGCCGCACGCATCCTCGTCGTTCCCGCGGACCGCGACGGATACCTGGCGTCCGGCTGGGCGACCGCGGCGGAGGAGGACTTCGCCGCGGCGCGCAAGCAACTGCAGGCGGCCGGCATCGACATCACCGACGCCACCGAGGAGGAACTGGCCGCCCGTCAGGTCGTGAGCATGTTCGCCTTCCGCGACCCGAGCGGCGCCAGGCACGAGATAGCGTCGGGGCCCAAGGCCGACGCGACCCGCTTCGTGTCACCGACCGGGGTGAGCCGGTTCGTGACCGACGAGGAAGGGCTGGGGCACGTCGTCCTGTCGGCTGCCGAGCGGTACGACGAGACGCTCACCTTCTGGCGCGACATCGCCGGCTTCCGGACCGCCAACTCGCGTATCTTCCCCGCGCCCGCCGGGCCTCCGCCGCAGGCCCGCTTCCTGAGGTGCAACGAGCGCCAGCACAGTCTGGCACTGGCGAACATCGCCGTTCCGTCCGGATGCGCGCACATCGGTCTGCAGGTCGGCTGCCTCGACGACGTCGGCGAGGCGCTCGACCGGGCGATCACCGCCGGTGTGCTGGCGCGCGGACTCGGCAAGCACGTCAACGACGCGATGGTCTCGTTCTATGTGACCACTCCCGGCGGCTTCCAGATCGAGTACGGGTTCAACGACGGCGAGCCGGTCTGGGACAAGAACCTGTTCTTCGAAGACGCGGTGGGCAGCCACTGGGGCCACCGCTGGGTCGAGGGAGCGAGCCCGGTGGCGACGTCACCCAGCCCGAAGCCGGCCTGACCGACCGCGCTCCTGACCACCGTTCCAACCTTTGACCATTTCACAGACACAAAGATCAACTGATTGAACGAGGAGGGCGGCCATGCCAGTTCCCCAGGATGTGGACGTGCGGTTGGAGATCGCCGGCGAACTCGTCGACGCCGAGTCGGGTGAGGTGTTCGAGCGTGTGAACCCCTACACCGGCAAGGTCGTGACCCGTGTCTCCGCCGGGGGTGTCAAGGACGCGCGGCGCGCCGCGGACGCCGCGGCTGCCGCCCTTCCCGGCTGGGCGGCGACGACCCCGGCCCATCGGCGTGAAGTGCTGCTGCGTGCCGCCGATCTGCTGGCGGCACGGGCCGGTGAGCTGGCGGAGGCGATGGCCGACGAGATGGGTGCGACGCCGTTCCTCGCGGCGTTCAACAGCCAGCTCGGGGTCGGCATGCTCCGTGAGGCGGCCTCGATGACGACTCTGGCGACCGGTCAGACCATTCCCACGAACAACCCCGGGCAGATGTCCATGACCATCCGCAAGCCGGTGGGCGTCTGTCTGGCCATCGCTCCGTGGAACGCTCCGGTGCTCCTCGGGGCGCGGTCCATCGCCTACCCACTGGCGTTCGGCAACACCGTGGTGTTCAAGGCGTCCGAGCAGTCCCCGCGTACGCACGCCCTGCTGACGGCGGTGTTCCGGGAAGCCGGGCTCCCCGAAGGCGTTCTCAACGTGGTGCACCACAAGTCCGAGGACGGCGCGGACGTCACCAACGCGCTCATCGAGCACCCGGCCGTCCGCCATGTCAACTTCACGGGTTCGTCGCGCGTGGGCCGCCAGATCGGAGAGGCCGCGGCCCGCAACTTCAAGCGTGCCCTCCTCGAACTCGGCGGCAAGGCCCCGCTCATCGTCCTGGACGACGCCGATCTCGACGACGCCGCACGTGCCACGGCTCTGGGGGCGTTCATAGCCCAGGGGCAGGCGTGTATGTCCACGGAGCGCGTCGTGATCGTGGACAGTGTCGCCGACGCGTTCCTCGAGAAGCTGACGCGTCACGCGAAAGCCATGAAGGCCGGTGACCCGAAGAGCCCGGAGAACCTGCTGAGCTGCCTCGTGAACGAGCAGTCGGCGGTCCGGGTCGAGAAACTGGTGGACGACGCGGTGGCGGCCGGCGCGGTACTGGTGACAGGCGGCGGCCGTGACGGCGCGGTGATCCCCGCGACCGTACTGGACCGGGTAACCCCCGGCATGGACATCTACTACGAGGAGACCTTCGGCCCCGTCACCGTGATCATCCGCGTCGCGGACGAGGACGAGGCCGTCACCGTGGCGAACGACACCGAGTACGGGCTGTCGTCGGCGGTCTTCAGCAACGACATCTCACGCGCTCTGCGGGTGGCAGCGCGCCTCGAGGTCGGCATGTGCCACGTCAACGGGCCCACCACCCAGGACGAGGCGCAGGCACCGTTCGGTGGAGTGAAGGCCAGCGGGTGGGGGCGCTTCGGGGGCACGGCCGTCATCGAGGAGTTCACGACCCTGCAGTGGATCACGATCGACGAGGTGCCCGGCCACTACCCGCCCTTCCTCACCTGACGACGGCGGCCCCCTCGGGCGAGGTCGCCCGCCCGGATACGCCGTCACTGTCACAGCCGGCGCGCAGCACCGCTGCAGACGTACCTCACGGCTCCCGGTCGAGCGGATGTCCGGGCGGCGGGAAGGTGGTGTTGGCGGCGTGCGAAGACGTCCGGTGTGTGCTGCCAGGCTCCGCGGGCGTCGATCGCGTCGAACTGCAAGGGCTGCGTGACGCATGCGGTCACTTGCGGGTCGAAGCCCAGCAGCGTCAGCCACTTCGACTCCAGCACGCTTTCGTAGTCGGCGAAGTCACAGCACTTCGCCACCCAGTTGGTCCCGGTGGCTGGGGATGGCCCGCGCCATCCTGCCGTTCTCGAAGGGCGCGTCCGCGGCTTCCTCCAGCCGCACCGGACGCTCGTCCCGCATCTCCTCCCCATGGGCTTCTGGCCGAGCGTCCCACAGGCACCTGCGCCGCCACCCCCGCCGCGAAAACCTCCGGCACCGGGAGCCGCGCCAACGGCCGGGCCGCAATGTACCCATCTTCGATCGCCGTCCGTACCAGTGGTGCCAGCCGCCGAGCCAACTCCTGCACGCCAGTCGCGGCCGGAAGGGGGGACCATGGTGGGAAACGCCGCTGCGGCCCCGGCCGACGCGGGGCCCCACCCAAGCCCCGGCATGCCCCACGCTCGGCACGCCTTTCCACAAGGGCCCGGCCGCACCAGTCAGGCACGCCCGGCGGCACGCGGTGTCCAGCCATAGCCGCTGCGTGGCGACCGTTCGCTCATCTGCCTGTCTCGCGCGATCCACCGTGTCGGCACGACCCGAGGCCGGTCCCCAGCCCATCGCAGTACCCAACCGGCCCGGCAACCTGAGCGCGTTCCCGGAGTCCTCGCCGCTGGCGGCGGCTCTGACCGAGGGACGCTCAGCCCGTTACGAGACGGACGAGCCGAGCATCCGCGCGCGGGAGACTCCTCTGGCCGAGTCCTTCGACGACGACGATCTGCTGCTGGCGGAGGACATCACGGCTCGGGCCGCTGTCTGTGTCGACGACGCGCGCCGTTACACCCGTGAGAGGAGACCTCCCGCCCTTGGGTTCGGAGGCCGGCGTCGGTGGCGACTGGTTCGACGTGATCTCCCTGTAGGGCGCCCGGGTCGCGTTGGTCGTCGGGGACGTCGTGGGCCACGGTCTCCACGCCTCGGCGACCATGGGCCGGATGCGTACGGCGGTGCGTACCCTCGCCGACGTCGATCCGCCGCCCGACGAACTGCTCACCCATCTGGACGATCTCGTGCTGCGCCTAGACCGCGCCCAGGAGCGGGGACTGGAGGCCCGTTCGCAGCCCGCCGGCGACATCGGTGCCACCTGTTTGTACGCGGTCTACGATCCCGTCGTACGTCGATGCACGGTCGCCCGAGCCGGTCATCCCCCACCTGTCCTGGTCCATCCGGACGACGTCGCTCTGCTCATCGCACGGACCCGCGCCCTGGACAGCTCCCATGTCGCCACCTGGGATCTGCGCTGCGATACGGCCGTCGTGGCCACCGCTCGCCAACAGGCCGTGGAGCGGCTGGTGGAGTGGGATTTGGAGGAGTACGCCTTCGTCACGGAGCTCGTGGTCAGCGAGCTGGTCACCAACGCCATCCGGTACGGCGAGGAACCCATCCGGCTCCGCCTCATCCGCGATCGTGCCCTGATCTGCGAGGTCACGGACGCGGGCAACACGTCACCTCATCTTCGGCGCGCCCGTACGTTCGACGAGGGCGGCCGCGGACTCCTTCTGGTGGCCCAGCTCACCGACCACTGGGGCACTCGCCACACCACACGCGGCAAGACGGTCTGGGCCGAGCAGACCCTGTCCCGCGCCTCCGGGCCGGAGTCCCTCTAGGAGACCCGCCGGGGCCCTCGCGCGCTGTCCATGTACACACGAAGGTCCACGACCTCGTCCCCCCGCCAGCGGAAGACGCTCACCACCGGAGCGGCGGCGGTCACCTCGCTCCCGTACCGGTAGGTGACGGTCGCCTCGGCGATCACGACACCGGGTTCGGGCTCCCACAGGCCGCGGATGTCATGCCGGATGGAGAGAAGGCCGCCGGTCCGCATCGCCTCGACGGCTTTCCTGATCTCCTCCCGCCCCACGATGACCGCCGCTCCGCGGCTCATGCGGACGTCTGCGCCGAGTCCTTCGACAAAGGCGTCGGGATCCAGCGCCACCGCCGACTCGGCATAGTGCCGGCGCACCCATTCCAGATGGTCCATCGCTCCTCCGCGGGTGGAAAGGAGTGGCCGCCTGCCTTGCCGACGGCCACTCGAACTGCGGTACGTCTCCCCGGCGTACCGGCCTCGTCAGGCAGTCGCCGCCCGAAGAACGACGTACACCACGGCGATCAGGCCGAACACCGTGGCCGGGGCGATCGCCCTGCCCGGATCCTTGGCACGGACATGCGCGCCCACGGCGCCGACCATCAGCAGGGCCAGGCCGATGCCGGCCGCCACGCCCAGCCAGGCCGACCACAGGCCGACGACGACGCCCAGGGCGCCCAGGACCTCGAGGGCCCCGATGGCGCGGTTGACGCCGTGCGGGACACGAAGGTGGTTCGCCTGCGCAAGGGCTTTGGCCTGACCTGCGACCTTGGGTACACCTGCGGCCAGGAAGGCCAGGGCCAGCAGGGTGGCGACTATCACGACGATGATGAACATGACTGAACTCCGGGAAAGTGCTGGGGAGAGGTACTGAGACGCGGGAGGGGGTCAGAATCCGATGGGTTCGCGTACGAGGACGACCGTGCCGCGACCGGGCATGACTTCCCTGCTGGTGATCAGGATCTTGGCGACCGTGCTGCGCTGGCCATAGGCCTGCTGAGCCCTCGCGTCCTCCTTGGGGTACGAGTAGCTCTCGATCCGGCGCAGAGCCGTCTCCAGATCGGGGACGATCTTCTGTGCCCCCACGACCCAGACGGCGCTCGCGGCACCTGAGGCGTAGGGGGCGAGCTGGCTGCCGCTGGCGGACGCGGTGACGAGGCGGCCGTCCTCGGTGACGGCGTGCACGCTGCCCACGACGACGTCGGGCGCCGATCGTGTCCGGCGGACCTCGTCGTAGCGCGCGCGGAGGTCCCAGTCCGCCTGGCCGGCCCGGACGCTGAGGAACCGTCCTGATCCATCGATGTCCTCGGTGATGCCGGAGAGGCGCAGTGTCTCGCTGGTCGAGGTGAAGACAGTCCTGTCGGTCGGCAGGATCTCGTTCACGAGACGACGCGCGTCCGCGGCCGTTTCCACGATCCGTACGGTGAAGCCGTTCGCGCTCAACGCGTCGGCGGCCCGGTCGACGCTCGCCGCCGACACCGGGATGCCGAACGAGTCGTCCACGGGCAGCAGTTGGCTGGTGATGCTCTCATTCATGGGGGGGTCCTTGTCCTGCGGCTCAGGCGGCCACGTTCTGTTCGTACACGGTGGCGCCCTCGGTGAGGCTCACGAGGAAGCGCCTGACCTCGATGTTCTCCTTCAGGGCCTGCTGCCAGGCGTCGGCGGACAGCCGCTGCCAGCGTCGGCTCTGCCGGTTGCCCTGCGCGAACAGGTCGACGAGCGGACCGAGTTCGGACCGACCCACGCCCAGCCGGTCACACAGCTCATCCCCCAGGATGCGGCGGGCGAAAGCCGCCACGAGGTCCGCGGTCAGGGGCAGCGGCGTCTTGAACGTCATCTGCGACAGCATCGCGGTCAGCACCTCGATCGTCGCCGAGGTGAGCGCGACGGAGTTCTCGTCCGGCTCGCCGCTGATCGCGTCGATCGCGGCATACCACTCCCCGGCCTGCTGGTGGTCGTTGATGCTCCGGTAGAGGGCGGGGTCGACACCGAGGAGATGGGCCACGTACTGCCAGTAGCCGTAGAGGCCGGCCAGCTCCTCGTCGGTGAAGGTGATGCCCAGCGTCTGCAGTGCCCGGAGCGGGCTGTACGTGAAGTCGAGCCAGGTGCGCACCAGGTCGACCTGGTTGATGGGCGTGCCGAGGGCCTCGGTGTCGTAGCCGTGCTTCGTCTGGGTCGCCCGCACGCGGGCGTGCATCAGCCGCACCTGCACGGTGTCCAGGTAGCCGGGGCCGCCCGGGAGCAGTCCGCCGGGCAGGGCGACGCCGTTGAGCCACTTGCCCGTCTCCTGGAGCCTGCGCTGGGTGATGGTGACCAGGCGTCCTGTGCCCGCGAGCACGCCGGCGATGCGGGGAGTGCTGTACTCGGGCAGCAGCGAGCCGAGCGCCAGCGCGATCTGCGTCCACTGCGGCTCGACGGACAGGTACCCGGTCTCGCCCTCGGCCAGTTTCCCGGCATCCACCCAGTCGGGGACCGCCTCGACTTCCCGCAACAGGTCGGCGATCGCCGGTGGCGCGTCTTCCAACGACGCGAGCCCGTTCCGCAGACCCTCGTTGAAGAGGTGTCGAGCGGCTGCGCCCAGGGTGTCCATCTCCGCGATGACGGCGTCGGCCACCGGGTCTCCGACGTGCAGCGACCGTTCGATGAGAGCCATGCGTTCGTCCGCCGTGGCTTGGGTTGTCATGCCTGACCTCCAAGGAGGTGTGGGAATCCTTGACCGGGCGTGCGCTACACGGGTGAGGTCACCGAGCACCGCCGATCACTTAATCACCTAAGTTACTGTGATTTAGCGAAAGGTCAAGTCGCCGCCCGCCGAACCGGGCTGAAATCTAACGTTCGCTAGACTCATGACCATGAAGCCCGGTGCGAGCAACACTTCGGACATGGACATGCCAATCGACGAATGGCGCACGTTCGCGCCGCTCGACCTGCACCCCATCCTGGCGGCGGCACTCGAGCAGTTCCGCGAGCACGGGTACCACGGCACCACGGTCCGGGACGTCGCCCGCCGTGCCGAAGTCAGCCTTCCGATGATCTACTACCGCTTCGACAACAAGCAGGGGCTACTCGTGGCGCTTTTGGAAAGCGCCATGAGCGAGGTGCTCCAGCGAGCCCGCCTGGCCGACGCGGAAGCCGAGGGGCGAGTCCTGGAACGGTTCGCCAACGTCGTCGAGTGCATCGTGCTCCACATGACGCATCGGGCGTCCACGGCCGGCCTCGACTCCGAACTGCGCTACCTGGAGCCCGCCAACCGCAAGAAGTACGCCGCCCTGCGCAAGGAACTGGAAGAACTCCTTCTCCAGATCGTCGAGGAGGGCGTGACCCAGGGCCTCTTCGAGGTGGATCGCGCACCGGACACCAGCCGGGCGCTCCTCGGCATGTGCCAGGCCGTGACCGGTTGGTACCACGTCGAGGGGCCGCTCACCCCGGAGGAGATCGCCGATCGCTACGTGGCCATCTCGCTGCGCACGGTGGGAGCGCGCGTCCGTCCGGCACCTCAAGGCAACCGGCACTGATCATCACCCCTGCGATCCACTTGACAACCCTGCATTTCACATATGATTGTGTGATTGAGCGTTTTTAGAAAAGTACCGGTTTGTCACCTCCGAGGAGGATATTCATGACCGGCAACCCCCCAACCGTCGTCGTCACCGGAGCTTCCGAAGGCCTGGGCAGGGCCACCGCGATCCTGCTGGCAGAGCAGGGCTATCACGTCTTCGGGACCACACTCGGCGAGGCCGAGTCCGAAGACCTCTCCACGGCCACCGGCGGCAAAGTCACCCCGGTCATCATGGACATCACCGATGACGCCCAGGTCGAGGCGATGGCGCGCGTCGTCGAGGAGCAGGTCGGCGATCAGGGTCTGTTCGCTCTGATCAGCAACGCGGGCATCCTCGTCCCCGGTCCGATGGAGATCGTCTCCATGGAGGGGATCCGCCGGCAGTTCGACGTGAACGTCTTCGGGCATGTGGCCAGCATCAAGGCGCTGCTGCCGGCCCTGCGCCGCGGCCGCGGTCGCATCGTCGAAATCGGCTCACTCACCGGCCATGTCGCTCTGCCTTACAAGGGCATCCTGGCCGGCTCCAAGTTCGCCATGGAGGGCCTGATGGACCTGCTGCGCCGCGAACTCCTGCCCTGGTCCATCCCGATCACCATCGTCCGCGCCGGAAAGATGCGTACGAACGCGCTGCCCAAGGCCGCCCGGAACCAGCAGGCCCTCATCGACAGCCTCACGGCCGAGCAGGAGGCCCTCTACGGCGAGTCACTGCGGCGCTTCGCCAAGGCCGACCTCGAAGCGGCCGATGGCGGCGTCGACCCGAAGGACGTGGCCGCCCAGATCGCCGACCTGCTGACCGACCCGAACCCGCCCACGCGGGTGCTCACCGACCCCGCGGACCAGAAGATCCTCGACCTCGTCGATTCCCTGTCCGACCAGGAAGCCGATCAGAAGATCGCCCACATGATGGGCGTCCTCTGACCGACCGCGCCACGGGGGGCTCGAAGAACGCGACTCGGCAAGAAAGGCCGCACCACCATGAGTCTCATCCCCGCCACCAGCCTCGACGGCTTCCACCTCACCTGGGAGAACCAACAGGCCGACCTCCTCGTCCGTGAGTACTTCAAGGCTCTCAACGAAGGCACCGACGACGACATCGACCGCGTGCTCGCCCCGACCTACGAGAGCCATCGGCGTACCGGAACCACTGGCCGCAACGGCGAGAAGAACCGGCTGATCGCTCTGCGCGCCGCCTTCCCGGACCTGGCCTACGAGATCCACGAGAACGTCGGAGTGGTGGTGGAGGGCGACCTGCTCGCCCTGCGCACCTACGTCTCCGGCACCCACGAGGGGCCGTATGCCGGGCACGAACCCACCGGCAAGAGCTTCCGCATCGGCAACCACCACTTCTTCCGTCATCGGGCCGGCCGCCTGGTCGAGCACTGGGAGGTCGAGGACGGCTACCGCATCCTTGCCGAGTGCGGACTGATCCCCCCGAGCATCCCACTCTTCGAGGAGAAGCCCGGCTCGCCCTTCGGCGTTGGCGTGAACCGTCAGACCACCAGGCCCGAGTGGCACAAGTCCCAGGTGCGCGCCATGTACGAGGGGGTCGTGGCCACCGGCAACGCCGAGGACGCCTACGGCCTGGCCGACGCCTACATCCAGAACACCGGCCGCGCCCCCGACGGCGCCTCCCACTTCAACGAGGAGTTCGTCGGCTTCCGCAAGGTGTTCCAGAAGGGCCGGGCGTACCAGGTACAGATCGTGGCCGAGCGGGACCGGGTCATCACCCGCAGCCGCTGGGACGGCTACCACCTGGGCGATCTGGGCCCCCTTCCGGCAACCGGACGGGCCGTCGACTTCACCACTGCCGACACCTTCCGCTTCGAGGACGGCGTGATCGTCGAGCACTGGGACACCACGGACTTCCTCGCGATGCTCGACTCCCTCGGGGTCATGAACAGCCACTGATCATCTGTGGGTCCGGGTCGCCGTGCGCCTCCGCCGCGGCGACCCGGCCCGCACCCCCACGACCTTGAGAGCGCACATGAGCACCGTCGACGAACCACACGCCCCGCAGTCCGTGTCCGCCGGGCCGGCCATGACGCAGCGTCAGATCATGCAGGCCCTGTCAGGACTTCTGCTTGGCATGTTCGTGGCAATTTTGTCCTCAACGATCGTCTCCAACGCCCTCCCGCACATCGTCTCGGACCTCGGCGGAACCCAGTCCTCCTACACCTGGGTCGTCACCTCGACCCTGCTTGCGATGACGGCCTCCACTCCGTTGTGGGGCAAGCTCGCCGACCTCTACGACAAGAAGCTTCTGATCCAGACGGCTCTGCTGATCTTCGTGACCGGGTCCGTCCTCGCCGGGTTCTCCCACGGCACAGGGCTCCTCATCGCCATGCGCGCCATCCAGGGCATCGGCACCGGCGGCATGGTCGCGCTCTCCCAGATCGTCCTCGCCTCGATGATCCCGCCGCGCGAGAGGGGTCGCTACAACGGCTACCTCGGCGCGGTGTTCGCCGTGGCCACGGTTGCCGGTCCGCTCATCGGCGGCGTCGTCACCGACACGTCCTGGCTCGGCTGGCGCT
Organism: Streptomyces sp. YKOK-I1; assembly: GCF_054660435.1. Taxonomy (NCBI): domain Bacteria; kingdom Bacillati; phylum Actinomycetota; class Actinomycetes; order Kitasatosporales; family Streptomycetaceae; genus Streptomyces; species Streptomyces sp. YKOK-I1. The sequence continues at coordinate 9,908,127 of NZ_BAAGDR010000001.1, read as the reverse complement.
GGTGCTTCTACGTGGGTGTGCCGTTCGCCGTGCTCGCCCTGGCCGTGTTGCAGCGGACCCTGCGCCTGCCCGTGGGTGCGGGCGGCAGGAAGGTGGACTGGCCGGGTGCCGCTCTCGTCACCGCCACGGTGAGCCTGCTGCTGGTGTGGGTCACCTTGGCCGGGGACTCGTTCGCCTGGAACTCGTGGCAGACCTACACCATGACCGGCGGATCCGTCGTCCTGGCAGGCCTGTTCGTCCTGAACGAGAGGAAGGCCGCCGATCCGGTGATCCCGCTCCGGCTCTTCCGCGACCGCACCATCGCTCTGGCCAGCTCCGTATCGCTCCTTGTCGGAGCCGCCATGTTCGCCGCCACCGTCTACCTCAGCCAGTACTTCCAGCTCGCCCGCGGCAACTCCGCGACCAGGGCCGGACTCATGACCATCCCGATGATCGCCGGCCTCTTCCTGGCCTCCACCGTGTCCGGCCGTCTCATCACCCGTACCGGACGCTGGAAGGCATGGCTGGTGTCGGGCGGTGTCCTGCTGGTCGCCGGCCTGGCCTTGCTGGCCCGCCTCCGGTACGACACCCCGTACACCCACGTCGCGGCCGCCATGGCGCTCACCGGCCTCGGCCTCGGCATGAGCATGCAGAACCTGGTGCTCGCGGCACAGAACCGGACCGACGGCACCGACCTCGGCGCCACGAGCTCTCTGGTGGCGTTCAGTCGCTCGCTCGGCGGCACGGTCGGCGTCTCGGCTCTCGGCGCGCTCCTCGCGAGCCGTGTGACGCGCTATCTCTCCGACGGGCTTGCCAGGATCGGCGCACCGGCCGGGGCGTCGGACCCCCAAGGCGCCGTTCCGGACGTGTCCACACTCGGCGAGCCGTTGCGCACCGTGGTCAAGAGTGCCTACGGCGACGGCATCGCGGACCTCTTCCTGTTCACAGCCCCCGCCGCGCTGCTCGGCCTCGTACTGACGTTGTTCATCCGGGAGACGGCGCTCAAGGACCACACCCCCGAACCTGAACACCCCAAGCGCGCTCATGGAGTTCCTGACGCTCGGTGATCACCCGGAGGGCTCGTGCCTGCGGTCCCAGCATGCCTTTCGGAACCCCTGTGGGACCACTTCGCCGCTCTGCTGCGGTGCGGACCGGATACGCCGAGAGCCATCCGCTGGGTTGCCACCGGCGACGGGTTCCAGACCGGACCGTCTTCGAGTACATCGTGCTCGCGCTGGTCCACGGCTCCGGCTATGCGTCGTGGACTTGCACCTCTACCTCGCCGCCACTCTCGTCAGGCTCCGCATGCTCATCCGACGCTCGACGAGCCGCTACCGCTGGGACGGCCGCCCCACCACCCGACGCCTCAAGTGATCCATCTGCCGGTCGGCCTCAGCCCCAGTCCTGCAGCTGCTGGAGCAGGTCGGCGTCGCCCTCGATCCGCAGCAAGCCGGCCGGGATGCGCATGTACATGAGCAGGGCCATCTCGCTTGCCGTGCCGTAGATGGCGGCGGTGGGCTTGCTCTCGGCGGCCTCCGCCGCGGTGAGGCGGGTGAAGCGGGAACCGGCGGCGTCCACTGTCTGGCGCCAGGAGCCGGCCTCGGCTGCGTGGTAGTCCATGGTGGCGGGCTCGCCCGGCCACGGGACGGTGCCGGTGCAGACGGTGGCGAGGAACTCCTCGATGGCGTCGACCGCCTCGGTCGTCGGCAGCTCCTGCGGGGTACCGGAGGCCAGCCGGGCGTCGTAGGTGTGGATCAGCGATTCCGGGACGCGGCGGCGGGCCACGGCGGCCACCGTGTGCGGCGAGGCCAGCGGCTCCCACCAGGCCCAGCAGCCCCGGTCCGGGCCGGCCTCGCGCAGAGCAGTGAGCAGCTGCTCCGTCGAGTCGGCCAGCCAGGTGATGAGGGCCTCGCGCTCCCTGGGCGCCGCCAGGCCGTCCTTGCTCGGCCGCTCGTCGCCCGGCGCGGTGTTCAGCACGATGTAGGCCCAGAAGCGGTCCCCCTCACTGAGGTGGTTCGCCAGGTCGTACAGCGTCCAGCCCGGGCAGGACGGGACGTCGGCATCGAGGCTGGGGGACTCGGCGACGGCGGCGCGGAACGCGGCGGAACGCTCGTCAATCATCCGCAGCAGGGTGGGGAAGTAGAGATGATCAGTCACGCGGACCTTGTATCACCCGGACCGGGACTCTCGCACTCGATTAGGACCGACCGGCAGATGGATCACTTGAGGCGCCGGGTGGTGGGGCGGCCGTCCCAGCGGTAGCGGCTCGTCGAGCGTCGGATGAGCATGCGGAGCGTGACGAGAGTCGCGGCGAGGTGGAGGTCGAACTCGACGACCGCACCGTTCCTCTCGGTGCAGCGCCGGAGCTTGCCGTAGCCGTTCATCCACGAGTGCGTCCGTTCCACGGTCCACCGCTTACCGGCCTGGACCGGAGCGGGTACACCCTTGCGGGCGATCTCACCGGTGAAACCCAACTCCCGGAGCAGAGTACGGGACTTGTTGTTGTCGTAGCCCCGGTCGAGGTTGACGTTCACATCCTCGGGCAAGGATTCCACCTGTCCGATGGCCGCCTCGAGGGTCGGGCCGAGGAGAGGCGAGTCGTGGCGGTTGGCCCCTGCGGCGACCAGGCCGATCGGGACGCCGCACGCGTCGGAGGCGAGCGCGCGCTTCAGTCCCTGCTTCCCGCGGTCGACCGGGGACCGGCCTGCGCACTCGCCGCCGCACGGGGCCTTGGTGATGCAGCCGTCGACGGATATCTCGGACAGCTCCAGGCCGATCATGCGGTCGTACGCCTGGAGCGCGATGGCGTGGACGGCCTCGGAAATGCCTTGCGCGGCCCACTCTTTGAGCCGTCGGCGGATGGTGCGGTCGGAGCATCCGGGACTGGACAGGCGCTCGTAACCCGAGCCGTGGACCAGCGCGAGCACCACGTGTTCGAACACGGTCCGGTCGGGGATTCTGCGGCGGTGGCAGCCGAGCGGGTGCCCCGCGGCGAACTCCGGCCGTGTGGGTAGAAGTGCGGCGAACTGGTCCCAGAGGGGTTCGAGCAGACCTCGCCGACACCTCTTGCCGGTCGCTCTAAGCTTGTCATGCCGCGTGGCCACGGCTCGGAACTGCCAGGGGCCGGCCTAGGGGCGTCCGCGGTGCCTGTGGTGGGCCCGTTGGACGTCGGGCTGCGGGGGGGGGTGCTCGGGAACGGCCTAACGCCGGACTCAGTCTTTCCGGCCCAGGAGGCCGTCGACCACCAGGTCGGCCAGGACCTGGGCCCTGTCCACGCGCTCCTCCGCCGTCATCGGCTCGGACCGATGGCCCAGACGGCGGGCGAGAGGGTCACTGACCAGGCCCGAGATGGGACCGATGATGGCGAAGAACAGGACGTCCTCCGGCACTCGGGTCATACGGCCGGACGCCGTCAAGCTGTCGACCTTGGGCCTGAGGGCCGTCAGCGCCGGCTCGATGTAGCGCTGGTAGAGATAGTCCAGCCGTTCCGTGTCCCGCGAGGACTCGTCCGCCATCAACCGGGCCAGGTTCGGTTCGTCGATGCTGGTCCGATAGAAGTCCGTGATGAACTGCCGCATCACCTCTTCGTCGCCGGCACCGGAATCCATCGGCGCCACGTGCTTCAGCTGCGCGCCGAGCGCGGCGTCCACCACCGCCCGCCAGAAGGCCGCCTTGGATCCGTACCTGTCGTTGATGAACGTGTGGCTGACTCCGAGGCGACGGGCGAGCTCACGAGCGGACGCACGGTCGTAGCCCAGCTCCGCGAACGCTTCCAGGCCTCGGAGCAGAATGTCCCCCTCCTCCGGTAGCGCGGCGGTGTCGCCACTGGGGCGCCCCGGGCGTCGAGTGGTGCTCGGCTTGGCTGCCACGTGTCCGCTCCCTCCTGGTACGGCCGACCGGCCGCCGGGGGACACGACAGTCGACCATCTCGGTGATCCCGGGGATCGTACCTGTTCAGAAGACATAAGGACCGTACTCGGGCCGCGACGCCCGGGCAGTGATCGCCGGGTTGACATGGGTCACCGCACCATTAAACTGACAGCTGTCGGATTTAACGCCGCCCGCCCTCGGTCGACCTCGTCGAGGCCGGCGACTCGCGGCGAAACCCCCACATTCGAGGAGCTGATGAAGCATGTCGAAGAGCAATGCCGGCGCTGTCCCGGAGCGGGTGGTCAATCTCGACGAGGCCCGGGTCCGCCACGGCGCGAAAGCCGAAAACATGGCCGTGATGGCCATGATGGGGGACCCCCTGGCGGACGCCGTGATCGCCGAGCTCGACGGACTGGGGAAGGAGGGACGCCGCATCCTCAACTCGGGGCTCCAGGTGGGTCTCTCGCAGCTGAGCGAGGAGCCGCCCAAGGGCATCAAGGCCTTCCTCGAGCAGGTGGAGGCCGTGCCGGCCTGGGTCGATCCGGCCATGCTCGACCAGGGTGAGGTGGTGACGCACTCCGTGCCTCCGATGTGGTTCGAGATCGCCATGATCACGAGTGCGCTGACGCACACGTACTCCTCCCCGGCGATCGCACGGCTGCTGGTACAGACCGGACAGCTGACGAAGACGGCCCCGCGCCGCCTGATCGAAACCGGCCTGTGGACGATGTCCGCCTCCCAGCCCGGCGGGCTGCACCGAGGGGCACCGGGCTACATCGCCACCGCCCAGGTCCGCCTGCTGCACGCCAGGGTGCGCGCGACGGCTCTCCAACACGGCTGGGACCAAGCTGTCTGGGGGATGCCCATCGGTCAGGTCGACGTGGCCCGCACCTGGCTCGACTTCACTCTCACCCCCTCGCGCGCCTTCTCGGCCGTCGGCATCGACTTCACCCTCGAGGAGCAGCAACAGCGCTACGCGTACTGGTCCTACCTCGCCTACCTGCTCGGCCTGGACCCGTTCTTCTACGCCGACGTCAAGGACGACGAGGACGGCGCCCGCCTGCTGGACCTCCTGGACTCGACGACGGCGCCGCCCGACGACAACGCACGGGCCCTGACGGCCGCGATGATCGAGGCGCAGTCCGAGAGCCTCACCGTCCGGCCGGACGCGCTGATGGACAAGGAGCACTACCGCGACCTCATCCATGCTCTGCTGCGGCGTACGTTCGGCGACGAGCACGCCGATCATCTGGGACTCCCCGGGTCGGCCGTAGCGCATCTGTTGCCCGTCATCAGTTTGATGAACGGCCAGATGAGGCGCTGGCAGACGTTCACCCCGGAGGCGACCGCCGCCGCGCTGGCGGAGAACGCGAGCGGTGCCCCGACGCCCGAGCTGATGGAGTTCCTCGTGCCGGGCGGCACGGCCTACGCGCGCAACGTCACCGAGTCCGCCCCGGCCGCCTGACCCGGCCCACGGCGTTTCGGGCCGCAGCAGGAAGGCCGTCCGTCTCCCCGACGGACGACCACCGTGCGGCCCTCATCATCCAGGCAAACCAGCACCTCTGGAGACGATGTGTTCACCGTCAACGCGTACGCCGCCACGTCCGCGACCGCACCACTCACCCCCACCACCATCGAGCGTCGCGACGTCGGCCCGCACGATGTGCTCATCGAGATCAAGTACGCCGGCATCTGCCACTCCGACATCAACCACGCCCGCAGCGAGGGCCGCCCGGCCACCTATCCGGTCGTCCCCGGTCATGAGATCGCCGGCATCGTCACCGGCGTCGGCGCCGAGGTGACCAAGTACACCACCGGTGACCGCGTCGGCGTCGGATGCATGGTCAACTCCTGCCGCGAATGTGAGCCGTGCCGGAAGGGCGAGGAGCAGTACTGCCTGAACTGGCACACCACGACCTACGGCGCGATCGACAGGGACGGCACCCTCACCCAGGGTGGCTACTCCACCCACATCGTCGTCGACGAGGACTTCGTGGTGCGTGTCCCCGAGAGCCTCGCCCTCGAGGCGGCGGCCCCGCTGCTGTGCGCCGGCATCACCACGTACGCACCGCTGCGCCGCTTCGGCGCCGGTCCCGGTGCGAAGGTCGCGATCGTGGGTCTGGGCGGCCTCGGTCACCTGGCCGTCAAGATCGCCCACGCGATGGGGGCGGAGGTCACCGTCCTGTCGCAGTCGCTGAAGAAGCTGGACGACGGTTTGCGCCTGGGCGCCGACCACTACCACGCCACCGGCGACACGGCCACCTTCGGGCAACTGGCGGGCACCTTCGATCTGATCATCAATACGGTCAGCGCGAAGCTCAGCCTGGACGCCTACTTCGGCCTGCTGGCCGTGAACGGCACGATGGTCAACGTCGGCGTCCCCGGTGAGCCACTGTCGCTGAATGTCTTCTCCCTGCTCATGAGGGGGCGTTCCTTCGCCGGCTCGCTGTTCGGCGGCATTCGCGGGACCCAGGAGATGCTCGACTTCTGCGGCGAGCACGGCATCGGTGCGGAAGTGGAGGTGATCGCGGCCGAGAAGATCAACGACGCGTACGAGCGCGTCCTCTCCTCCGACGTGCGGTATCGCTTCGTGATCGACACCTCGACGCTGGACACCTGACCCGTCGCCTCCAACTCCCCGGTACGGGAAGCTCCGCCGCGTCCCCGAGCATCAGCCTCGCCAGGCCGAGACGGCCGCCGCCGCGGTGCGCGAGCGCAGTCCCGCGCCACGCACAGCCCATCCTGCGGCGGGCTGCTCGACGCCGTGACGAACAGGCTCGCCGATCTGGTCCAGGCAGTCCCCGGGAGCCTGCTGACCGTCGCACGTCGCACGCTGTCCCCCGCGGCGCCGCCGAAGCCGTCGAACGGCTGGTGGCCCGGCAGGCCCGGGGACCAGTTCAGCGCCCCGCCGCCGATGGCGCCGCCGTCCCCGCCCAGCCCCGATCTCCTCTCGCGTCGCCTGGCCGCGCGCACCCCCGGAAAGTGGAGTCAATGACGACACACTCCCAGGCGAATCGCTGTCCACCGGCCGCGTACCGCGCCGGATCCGGCCTGCCACGCCCTCGGCGCGCCAAGAGAGGGAGCCGACGTTGACCGGCCCCGACGTCACCGTCCCCGCCCGCAAGCAGCCGTCCGCCGCGTATGTCGCGCTGCAGCCGGGGCTGGTTGGCGGGGCGGTGAGGGCCGTACTGCCGTGAGCGGCCTCGTCAGCGGTTTCACCGCGGCGTTCTTCGGCCTGCCGGGCTACCGGCGCAAGGCGTCCGCAGCGACACGGGCCGCCGAGGCCGACCACTCGGACAAGGCTCCGGCCGGGCCGGACCGGATCGACACCCCCGACTGGCAGACCATGGAGCGGCGCAGTCTCCAGGCCCACTCCGGCAGCACCCACGTGGCCTTCCTGGGGCGATACAGGTGCCCGCGCCCCGCCGCGCGCTCACCCTGGACGAGTTCAGCCACACCATGTCATGACACCCGCTTGAGAGTTCGATCACACCCCGCGGTCCGGCCGATGACGCCTGGGTACTGTTCAGCGGCACAAGCGGCGAAGTGTCCTTTGCGCGACATGTACGGACCTCGCCTGTTCCGGAACGCCTGCGAGCCGCGGGGAGGCTGGAAGCGACGTGACCACCCAGATGCGGGACACCGGCAATCTGCCCGACGCTCTCACCAGCTTCGTGGGAAGAGGCCCCGACCTCACCACAGTGCGTGATCTTCTGGGGACGACACGGCTGCTGACGCTCACCGGCATGGGCGGTGTGGGCAAGACACGGCTGGCGCTGGAGGTGGCCGCGGCGTCCGCGACGGAATTCACCGACGGGTTGTGGCTGGTGGATCTGGCCCCCGTACGCGACCCGTCGGCGACGGCGAACGCGGTGGCCGCCGCTCTGCGACTGCCGGATCTCGGCACCCGGCCGGTGGTCGAGCAGCTGGCCGCCTTCCTGACCCACCGTTCCCCACTGATCGTGCTGGACAACTGCGAGCACCTCGTCGACGCCTGTGCCGAACTGGCCCAGGCACTCCTGTCGGCTTCCCCCGGGCTCCGTCTGCTGACGACCAGCCGCCGGACGCTGGGAATCTTCGGCGAGCGCATCTTCACCGTCCCGCCCTTGGGACCGCAGGACTCGATGGAACTGCTGCGGGACCGGACCACGGCCGTGTGCCCGCGGTTCCGGATCACCGACGACAACCGGGCCCAGGTCCTGAGGTTGTGCGCCGGTCTCGAGGGACTGCCGCTGGCCATCGAACTGGCCGCCTCCCGGCTGCGCGCCCTGACCGTCGACGAAGCGGTGAACCGGCTGCGGGACCGCTTCGGGCTGCTCGCGAACGGAAGCCGGGCGGCCCGCCCGCGCCAGCGGACGCTGCGCGCACTGATCGACTGGAGCCACGAGCTGTGCACTCCCGCCGAGCGACTGCTGTGGAACCGCCTGTCGGTATTCGCCGGCGACTTCAGCCTGGAGGCGGCGGAGGACGTCTGTTCGGACGACGGTCTCGGCCGTGACGAGGTGCTCGACCTCCTCGACCAACTCGTCGCCCAGTCCGTCGTCGTGCCCACCGGACGCGAAGGCCTGCCGCGCTACCGCCTGCTGGAGACCATCCGCGGCTACGGCCGTGAGCGGCTCGCGGAGTCCGGCGAGGAGCAGCGGATCCTACGGCGGCACCACGCTTTCTACCTGTCCTTGGCCGAGCGCATCGCCGACGGGTGGTACGGCCCGGGCCAGCGGGAGAGCTTGGCCCGGCTGCACGCCGAGCACGCCGATCTGCGGGCGGCGCTGGAGTGGGGCGGCGACCCGCGGGCCACCCTGGCGCTGGCCGTGGCACTGCGCTTCCACTGGTGCGAGGGCGGGTTCCTCGGCGAGGGACGCCGCCTGCTGGAACAGGCGCTGGCCGGCGTGCCCGAGCCCGGTCCCGCCCGTGCGAGGGCTCTGTGGGTCGGCGCGTGGGTGGCGGTGCTGCAGGGCGATCACACCGTGGCGCACCAGTGGCTGGAGGAGGCGGGGGAACTGGGCGAGCGGCTGGCGGACCGGCGGGTGTCCGCCCATGTCCTGAGCCTGCGCGGCACCCTCGCGTTGTTCGGCGGCCGTCTGGTGGAGGCCGTGACCCTGCTGGAGGAGGCGGCGATCGCCCACAAGGAGACGGGCGAGGAGATCGGGGCGGTGTACGCACTGATCCAGCTGGCCACCGCCCAGTCCCACCTCGGGGATCCGCTCACCACCGAGACCTGCGGGCAGGCGGTCGCGCTCGCCGAGGCGCACGGTGAGCTGCTGGCCCACGCGCACGCGCTGTGGACCCTCGGCTACGACGCCTGGGTACGCGGCGACCACGAGAAGGCCGTCACACTGTTCCGCACCGCGCTGGCGAAGGAGCAGGGCTTCAACGACTACCTCAGGGTCGCCCTGATGCTGGAGGAGCTCGCCTGGGCCACCGCCGCGGGCGGCGACCACGCGGAGGCGGGTCGGCTGCTGGGTGTCGCGCGCGGCCTGTGGCGGGACATCGGCACCCCCCTGTCGACGTTCGGCCCCCACATGATCCAACAGCACGTCCGGTGCGAGGAGGAGATCGTACGGGCCCTGGGCTCGGCCGGGTACGAGAAGGTCCTCACGGAGGGCTGCGGCCATCGCCGCCCGGACGAGGCCATCGCCTACGCCCTGCGCACCCGGTCCACGCCCGCCGCCACGGCACCCGCCCCGCACCCGCTGACCCGCCGCGAGCGGGAGGTGGCCGCGCTGGTTGCCGAGGGCATGACCAACCAGCAGATCGCCTCGGCCCTCGGACGCTCACCGCGCACGGTCCACGGCCATGTCGAGAACATCCTGGCCAAGCTCGGCTTCGGGTCCCGTGCCCGGATCGCGTCCTGGTGGACAACGAACCAGACGCCCACGCCGTAGGACAACCCCGTAGAGATACACCGGGCCGTGCCGGCGGGAGACGACGCCCGAGCACCCGGTGCCCGACACGAACGCCACCGCGGAAACGGGAACCGCCGCCGCGTCGCCCGTCCTGCCGTCGGCGACGGCGCCACTCGCCGACGGGTGGCCGGGGGCCGGTCCGATCGCCCCGCCCCCGGGTCTGACGCCTCTGCGCACCGCACACCGCCCGCTCCACGCCGGCTCCTTCCGTGACCGGAGCGCGCTGGTTCGGATCGGCGCACTCCGGTCGCCCCCGAGGTCGAATTCAGTCTCGCGGGCGGCTCTGCCCAGTCGCGAGGAGTCCGTTCACCACGAGTTCGGCGAGGCTGTCCGCCGTGGCGGCGAGCTGTTGCGGTGAGGCGGGCCCGGCTCTGCCCAAGCGCCGCACCAACGGCCCGTCCACCATCCCCGAGACCGGTGGGACGACGGCGAAGAACAGCACGTGCATCGGTATGGGCGCCATGCGCCCGGCGGCGACGAGCCGCTCGACGCTGGGCAGCATGGTCTGCAGCATCGGGACGATGTAACGCTCGTAGAGATAGTCCAGCCGCTCGGTGTCCTGGGAGAACTCGTCGACGAAGATCCGCCCGACCAACGGCGTGTCCACGGCGGCCCGGTAGAAGCCCGCGATGACCTGCCGCAGTCGTTCCGCCTCGTCGACCGGCTCCCTGAGCCGCGGTGGCTGCGGGACGCTCTCCCCCAGGGCATGATCCAGGACCGCGCGCCAGAACGCCGCCTTGGAGCCGTACCGGTCATTGATGAAGTTGTGGCTCACGCCGAGGCGGCGGGCCAGTTCCCGCGCCGACGCATGCTCGTAGCCCAGTTCCGCGAAGGCTTCGAGCCCCCGCTGAAGGACGCTCACGCCCTGCGGTACCGCCGGGTTGTCCGCCCCGGGGCGCCCCGGCCGTCTGAAGGATGCGGCTCCTGCTCTCACCTGTGCCTCCATTGCTGTCCGATCTCGGCTGCGTGCGGTCCGTTCCGCGAGTGCCTCGGCGCCGGCCTGTCACCGCACTCCGCCCGAGGAGCGCGTTCTCTGCGGCGGTACCGACGGCCCGAACGGGTCGGGTACTCGGACCCAGCATACTTGACACCCGTCAGATTCAAGCTAATCTGACGGGTGTCAGGGTTTCTATGGTGCCCGACCGACAGCACAGTCGGCCCCTGCGCCCCTCCCTGACCTGGACAGTTCCGCAAGCATCCGGAAAGCGAGAGCGAGATGACCGCAGCCCCGAGGCTCCTGTCCGTGGCGACGGCAGGGGACCCACTGGCCGACGCCGTCGTGACCGAGCTGGGCCTCCCCGCCCGTGCCCGTCAGAGCCCCCGACAGGGGCCGGTCGATCCCGACGTACCGCCCACCGAAGTCATGACCGCGCTGCTGAGGCAGTTGGAGCCGCCCCGCATCGACCCTCTGATGCTCCACCGGGGAGACATCGTCAGCCAGTCCGTACCACCCATGTGGTTCCAGCTGTGCTCGGTCCCCTGCGCGCTCGCCCACGCCTTCGCGTCCCCGTCCGTGGCGCACACCCTCGCCGGCACCGGCGAGCTCGCCGTCGTGGCCACGCGCCTCCTCGCGGAGGCCGGCGCCTGGGCCCGCCAGACCCTGCGCCCGGGCGGACTGCTGTACGGCGCCCCCGGTCAGACGGCCACCGTCCGGATGCGGCTGCTGTGGGCGCGGACCCGCGTCGCCGCCCGCGCGCACGGCGACGCGACGACACCTGCCGGGCCGCCGATGACCCAGGCCGACATGGCCCGCGTCTGGCTCGGTTTCACCCTGGTCTCCTACCGGGCGCTGGCGGCCGTCGGGATCGACATCAGCTCCGAGGAGGAGCAGCACCTGTACCAGTACTGGTCCTACGTCGCCCAGCTCCTGGGGATCGACGAGAGCCTGACCCGGGGCGTGACGAGCCACACCGAGGCCCGCCGGGTGCAGGACCTGCTCGACTCCACGACGGCCGCGCCCGACGAGAACTCACGGGCGCTGACCCTCGCCATGGTCGACGCCCAGGCCCGCGCGATGGCCGGTGCGCCGGGCGCGGTCATGGACGAGGACCAGGTGCGCGCGGTCATCCAGCGCGTGCTCCGCGAAGCACTCGGTGTGGACGCGGCGGAACGGCTGGGCATCCCCGCCCCTGCCGCGACCGACCTGATGCCGCTGATCGGCAGGATCAACCGTCAGGCGCGGTACTGGCAGACCTTCTCCGCCGCGTCGGCCGGAGAGGCACGGCGCCGCGCGATCGAGGGCCCCGGGCCCGAACTGATCGCGGCGGTCGTACCGCGCGCCGCGGCCCACCGGGCTCCTGCGACAGCGCACGGCGAAGGTTCCCTGGCGGCCTGACACCTCCCGCGAGCCCACCGGCCGCGGCCACCGCACCTGAGCGCGTGACGAGCTCCGACGCCGCAGCCGTCCCGCCGACATCACCGCACCACCCGTGATGCACCCCTTGTCTGGAGATTCGTCATGTCCCACACCTCTGCCGACACAGTCGCCCCCGAGGGGGCCGGCTCTCCCCCGACCACCGATGGTGCGCCGCGTCATCGCTGGTGGATCCTGGCCGTCATCGGCGTGGCCCAGCTCATGGTGGTGCTGGACGCCACCATCGTGAACATCGCCCTGCCCTCCGCCCAGAAGGACCTGGGCTTCTCCGACGGCGACCGGCAGTGGATCGTCACCGCATACGCCCTCGCCTTCGGCAGCCTCCTCCTGCTCGGCGGTCGCCTCGCCGACCTCTTCGGCCGCAAGATCACCTTCCTCGTCGGCCTCGTCGGCTTCGCCGGAGCCTCCGCCATCGGCGGCGCCGCGCAGAACTTCGACATGCTCGTCGGCGCCCGCGCCGTCCAGGGTCTCTTCGGCGCCCTGCTGGCCCCCGCCGCCCTCTCCCTGCTCACGGTGACCTTCACCGACCCCAAGGAGCGCGGCAAGGCCTTCGGCGTCTACGGCGCCATCGCCGGCGCCGGCGGTGCCATCGGCCTCCTCCTCGGCGGCGTCCTGACCGAGTACCTGGACTGGCGCTGGACGCTCTACGTCAACGTCGCCTTCGCCGCGGTCGCCTTCGTCGGCGGCGCCCTTCTCCTCCAGCGCGCCACCCGTGACAGGAACGTCACCATCGACGTCCCCGGCGCCCTCCTGGTCGGCAGCGGTCTGTTCTGCCTCGTCTACGGCTTCTCCAACGCCGAGACCCATGACTGGAGCTCCCCGCAGACCTTCGGCTTCCTCATCGCCGGCGCCGTCCTGCTCGCCGCGTTCACCGTATGGCAGACCAAGGCCGCGCACCCCCTGCTCCCGCTGCGCGTCCTGCTCGACCGCAACCGCGGAGCCTCCTTCCTCTCGGTCCTGATCATCGGCGCCGGAATGTTCGGGGTCTTCCTCTTCCTCACCTACTACCTCCAGCAGAACCTCGGCTACACCCCCGTCAAGACCGGCCTCGCCTTCCTGCCGATGATCGCCGGGCTCATGCTCACCTCCACCCTGTCCTCCACGGTCCTCATCCCCCGCTTCGGCCCCAAGCCGGTGGTCCCACTGGGCATGGGCATCTCCGCCGCCGCCATGGTCTGGCTCACCGACCTCGACCTCACCAGCGGATACACCGCCAACATCCTGCCCCCGCTGATCGTTGCCGGCCTCGGCTTCGGCCTCGTCATGGCCCCCGCCATGTCGCTCGCCACCGACGGCGTACGCACCGAGGACGCCGGCGTCGCCTCCGCCACCGTCAACACCATGCAGCAGGTCGGCGGCTCCCTGGGCACCGCCCTCCTCAACACCCTGGCCACCAGCGCCGTCACCACCTACATCGACGGCAAGAACCCCAAGGACCCCCTGGTCCTCGCCCACGCGAGCCTGGAGGGCTACTCCACCGCCTACTGGTGGTCCGCCGCCTTCTTCGCCGTCGGCGTCGTCATCAGCGTCCTCCTCTACCGACGCGGCGCCCCCGTCCACAACCCCGACGCCGCACCCGTCGTCCACATGTGACGACGCGGCCGTCACCGAACCGGCCGCCCACATCCCGGTCCGCCGCCCCCCTCCCCGGGCGGCGGACCGCCGCCCGCCACGAGGACACGGTCTCCTTCGCCGGGATCCCCGGCAGACCCGGCAGACCCGTCGGCCGACGAGAGCGACGCCGGTACGGCCGTGCGCTCGTCAGCCCGGAACACCTCGCACCGGTAGCCGAAACCCACACCGTCGCCGAGGCGCCCCGGCCGAAGCCGACGCCCGCGCGGCCCTGCCAGAGGAGAGCACCATGAGCGATATCAAGAGCACCATCCTGAAGGCCGCGGCCGAACTTCTCGCCGACAAGGATCCGTCCGCCGTCGACCGCTGGGTCTCCGTCGACTACAAGCAGCACAGCTCCACCGCTGGTGACGGGCGGGAGCCGCTGCGCCAACTGGTGGCAGGGTTGCCGAAAACCTTCCACCACGAGGTCGTCCGGGTGATCGCGGACGGCGATCTGGTGGCCCTGCACGGCATCTACCACGGCGCCGGCCCGGTCCCGCTGGTCGCCTTCGACATCTTCCGCTTCGACGCGGACGGCATGATCACCGAGCACTGGGACGCTCTGACCCCGTGGGTCCAGGAGACCGTATCGGGCCGCTCCCAGACCGACGGACCCACCGAGCCCACCGACCTCGACCGGACCGAGGCCAACCGCGTCCTGGTCACGGAGTTCACCGAGAAGGTCCTCGTCGGCGGTGATCGTTCCGCCATGACCGACTACGTCTCCGAGGAGACCTACCGGCAGCACAACCCCGAGGCCGCCGACGGCATCGAGGGGTTCGCCGCCGCGGCGGCGAAGTGGGCCGGGCAGGGCAAGCGGCTCCACTACGCAATGGTGCACAAGGTCATCGCCGAGGGCGACTTCGTCCTGACGGTGTCCGAGGGGACCTTCTCCCTGCCTGTCGCGTTCTACGACCTCTTCCGCGTCGCCGACGGGAAGATCGTCGAACACTGGGACGTCGTCATGCCCTTCCCGGCCGATCTCCCGCACGACAACAGCCTGTTCTGACCTGGCCTGCCTGCGCGACATCATCGCCGAACGGGGCCGGCCGCCCCTGATCCGGACGAAGAAGGAGGGCTACCGGTTCTGTACCGAGCCGGGGGATCACGCGGGAGAAGCTCACGAGATCCGTCGCTTCCTCACCGCCGTGGTCGGCCCGCACGGCGACCTCGTCACCAGGCTCTCCCCTGTCCAAGGAACACCTGTCCCACTCCCCCGGTTCCGCCGCGGCTGGCATGAGACGCGGCACGGAAGGCGCGGGGTGGCGGTCGAGCGTGCCGACCAGTGGCACGACACGGCGAACCCGCCGAACATCCGGTCGTGCGGCGAGCAGGGGGGAGGCGCCCGTGCGGCCCGCGCCACGGGCCGGGTTGCCCTTCTCCCCCACCGGCCGCCCCCCAACTCGTACGAGGCGGCCTCGATTCCATCGGGGTGAGGTTGCGCGGCGTGTCCCCGCCCGAGATCTTCCCGCCGCGCTCGCGCACGGTCGACGTACGCGTCAGCCGTCCCGGAGACCGACCGCCAGCGTCAGTTCAAGGACCCGGTGTGGCGATGCGAGATCCGGAAACAGCTCGCGCAGCTGCGACATCCGGTACCGGACGGTCTGGGGATGGACGAACAACGCCGCCGCCACCTCGTCCCGTCTGCCCTGGTGCAGCAGCCACTCCCGCAACGTCTCCTCCAGCCGCCGAGCGGTCGCTTCGGGCAAGGTCCGCAACGGTGCGAGGGCTCGGGCACGCAGGTCCGCGAACGCGTCCACGTCGGCGCTCAGCACCAGCTCGGGCAGATGGTCCTCGGTGTCGCGAATATCGGAGGACAGGGAGCGCGCGCGTACGGCTCGTGCGTACGAGGCGGACGCACGCGTCCATGGCCGGGCCGGGCCGACCACGGCGGTGCGGTCGGTCAGCTGCCGCAGGAGATGTGACCGGTCGGCATCGGGGACGAGCAGCACACCGGTGGCGTCCGGCAGATCGTCGAGGACGAGGGTGCTCGGGTCGAGCGTGCGGTAGGCGGGCCGGGCCTGGGCGGCGGGCAGCAGGACCGCGGTCAGCGAAACCGGAGCCTGCCACCCGGCCCGTTGAACAGAGGCCAGCAGCACGTCCGGGCTGGCGCCGGCGAGGAGGTCGCGGGCCAGGTGTTCCAGATGGCGCTCGTGGGCCCTGCCCCGGGCGGCCAGTTCGTCGGCGTGGCCCGCGGCGCTCGCGGCGGAGAGCTCGTCGATGTAGGCGAAGGTCAGCTCGGCGAACTTGGCGACCTCGGCGGCGGGCAGACCTGCGGGTACGGCACCCGCTGCCAGGCATCGCCAGGCCACGCGGGCGCCGACGCGGTAGGCGCTGAGCAGGGCGTCCATCGAACGGCCGTCGCGCACCTCGCCGCGGCCCAGCTCGTAAGCTGCGTCACCGGCGTCGCCGCTTGTGGCGTTCCCGCTCGCGAGGTCCAGGTAGTGCCCCAGGGCGGTGCGGACGGCTCGGCGGATGGTGGCGCCCATGTGGCCCGACAGGGCGTTGGCGTAGGGAGGGACCTCGTCGATGATCGCCTCGACCACCTCGTCGGCGGTGGTCCTCAGCGCGGCCCGAAGTGCGGTGACCGTCGTCTCATCCAGGGCCAGTTCGCTGGCCCTCCGGATTGCATGGCTCACGTTTTTGTTCCCTGCGCACAATTCAACCGACCAGATTCACATCCTGCGGTCAGGACTTTACGCCCTGAGGCGCAGCAAGCTGGAGTCATGACGAGTACAGCCCTCGGCAGCAGGGCGTGGAAACTGCTGGAGATGGTCACGACGCCGCTGCTGCCGTCGGACTACCTCGACCTGGTCAGCCCGCTGCGTGCGGGCGCCGACCTGCGGGGGCGCATCGAGGCCGTGCACGCCGAGACGGGTGACGCCGCGACCGTCGTGATCAGGCCGGGACGGGGCTGGCGCGGCCACACGGCCGGTCAGTACGTGCGGATCGGGGTCGATGTCGACGGGGTGCGCCTGTGGCGTGCCTACTCCCTCACCTCGCCGACGAACCGCCAGGACGGCCGCGTCACGATCACCGTGAAGGCGATCCCGGACGGCAAGGTCAGCAACCACCTGGTCCGCAGGGTGGAACCGGGCACGCTGATCCAGCTCGACCAGGCGACCGGTGACTTCGTGCTGCCGCAGGCCAAGCCCGCCAAGGTGCTCTACCTGACGGCCGGCAGCGGCATCACGCCGGTGATGGGCATGCTGCGCGACACCGAGTTCGACGACGTCGTCATGGTCCACTGCGCGCCACGGCCGCAAGACGTGATCTTCCGCGACGAACTGCACGCCCTGGTCGCGGACAAGAAGCTGCGGCTCACCGAGGTGCACACCGACACGGACGGCATGCTCGACATCGCCCGTCTCGACGCACTCGTGCCCGACTGGGCCGAGCGCGAGACCTGGGCCTGTGGGCCCGCGGGCCTGCTCGACGCCGCCGAAGAGCACTGGGGTGAGCACGGCGTCCCGGAGCGCCTGCACACCGAACGCTTCCGCCCCGGCGTCGTCGTCGCCGGAGAGGGCGGCGAGGTCACGTTCAGCGCCACCGGCAAGAGGGTCGACGCGGACGGCGCCACGCCGCTGCTGAACATCGGCGAGGAGGCCGGCGTGCTCATGCCCTCCGGGTGCCGTATGGGCATCTGCTTCGGCTGCGTCACGCCGCTCAAGGCGGGCGCCGTCCGCGACCTGCGCACCGGCGAGATCACCGAGGCCGAGCCGGGCGTCCTCATCCAGACCTGCGTGTCCGCCGCGGCGGGCCCCTGCGACATCGAACGGTAGGACCACCTTGACCGCCATCGACCCCACCGCCCACCTCACCGCGGAGCAGATCGAGGAGCTCGGCCGCGAGCTGGACGCGATCCGCGACGAGGTGATCGCCTCCCGCGGCGAGCAGGACGCCGCCTACATCCGCAAGGTCATCTCGGCGCAGCGCAAGCTCGAGCTGGTCAGCAGGGGCGTGCTGCTGTTCTCGTTCTTCCCGCCCGCGTGGCTGCTCGGCACCGCCGGTCTGTCCGTGGCGAAGATCATGGACAACATGGAGATCGGCCACAACATCCTGCACGGCCAGTGGGACTGGATGCGGGACCCGAAGATCCACTCCACCACCTGGGAGTGGGATCACGCCTCGCCGTCCGAGCAGTGGAAGCACTCGCACAACGAGCTGCACCACACGTACACCAACGTGATCGGCAAGGACAACGACCTCGGCTACGGCATCATGCGCGTCGACGAGGACCAGAAGTGGCACCCGTTCCACCTCGGCCAGCCGCTGTGGAACTTCATCAACGCCTGCTTCTTCGAATACGGCATCGCCGCGTACGACCTGGAGCTCGGCAAGAACCTGCGCAAGCGCCGCCGCAAGAACCCGGAGTTCCGCGCGCGGGCCAAGGCCGTGGGCCGCAAGATCCGCAAGCAGGTGCTCAAGGACTACGTGATCCACCCGCTGCTGTCGGGCCCGTCGTTCCTCACCACGCTCGCCGCCACGTTCACCGCGAACGTGGTCCGCAACATCTGGTCCCACTCGGTGATCATGTGCGGTCACTTCCCCGAGGGCGTGCAGGTCTTCGAGCGCCGGTCGATCAAGGGCGAGACGCGCGGCCAGTGGTACCTGCGCCAGATGATGGGCTCGGCGAACATCAGCGGCAGCAAGGCCATGCACTTCATGACCGGCAACCTCTCCCACCAGATCGAGCACCACCTCTTCCCGGACCTGCCGAGCAACCGGTACGCCGAGGTCGCGGTGAAGGTGCGCGCGCTGTTCGAGAAGTACGAGCTGGAGTACGTCACCGGGCCGCTGCCCAAGCAGGTGTTCTCCGCGTGGCACAAGGTCTTCCGCCTCTCGCTGCCGAACAAGAAGCCCAAGGTCGGGACGCCGGACCGCGAGCAGGAACTCGTCGCGGCCTGATCCCGGTGTCGGTTCACACCTTCCGGCCGTACCGGCGGTACCGCCGGGCTGGGTGAGATCCGTTGCGGACGGTGGGCGGCCGCGACATCAGACCGTACGACACGGGATCCGGGCAGCCCGGTGTCCGGCTGCGCTGGGGCCTGGCTCCCGGTCCACGCCCGGGCGGGGCCGAAGCTCCCGACCGTGACGGGCTCCACGGGGGGAGCCGGACGCCGTGGTCGCCGATGTCCTGCAGGTCGGCCGCCCCGAGGCAGAATGATGGCCGTGACGACTTGAAGAGCGTCGGCAGGACGCACGGCCTGGCGCAAGAGGGGCATCGGCTGGTCCGTCTTCGACGAGGAACGCTGGATCTGCGTTGCGTGCCGGGAACCTGTCCGTTCCTACCCATACCGCTTCCATCCGCCCGAGTCCTCCAGTTACGAGCGCTGCGTCGGGCTGGCGTGGTGCTCCGGGTGCCGGATCTACTCGGGCAACATGGTTCACGTTCCTCGCGAGCGGGTCCTGGTCGACGCTCTCGCGTCGCTTCCTGCCGACGATCGCGACCGGCTGCTCCGCAAGGAGGCCGCGTTGATCGACCATCTCGACCGCCGAGGCCTCGGGCAGCGATGAACTGAGCACCACGCTCAGCCAGCCCTGGGGGACCGGAGTGGCCGTGGGAAAGACCAGCCGCGTCCTCGTTGAAGGTGTGCTGATCGCGCAACGTGTGCGGCTCGGAACGGAGTTGGTCGGCGACCGGACAGCCGCGATGGCTCGCGCTGAGGTGCGTCAGAGCTGTCGCGCGCGGTACAGGTCGCGCATCAGGGCGATCTCGGCTCCGTGGTGCAGCAGTTCCTGGTTGACCCACCAGACGGTCTCCATGAAGGGATCATCCGGGTCGCTGCCGTATGGGTATGCGCTGTATCCGATCGTGTCGAGCGCGGTGTCGTCGGCGCTGAGCAGCGCCTTCCGCCAGGCCGTGGCGCCGGAGGCGAAGGCGGCGATCGCCCCAGCGGCGTCTCCGCTGACGTGGAGGTCGTCCCGGGTCAGGGCGCGGCCGCCGATGGTGTGCTCTGCCCGGAGGGCCAGCATTTCGCTGAGGTGGCTCAGGCGCCACGCGATGGTGGTGAAGGGCGGCGGCGCGGGGTGTGGGGCCGGCGCCGCGTCGCGTCCCCAGCCGCCCGCGCCGACCAGCACGGTCGCACCTGCTCCCGGTCCGTCCGAGCGCCGTCGGACGGACCAGCAGTCGGGCACCGGCTCCCAGAGGTACTCGTCATCGGTCAGGCGACCGACCTCGACGTCCGTGCCGTTGCCGCTGTCCATGACCGGACCCGCCATGCGGTCGGCGAGGCGCTTGTACGCGAAGTCGAACTGCTCCAGCAACGGGATCAGGCGCGGCGGTGTAGCCATCTCACGCTCCTGTCATGAGCGAGCTCGGACACGGGTCTGCTGGTCCGCAGCCTGTCACAACCGCTTGGACACCGCGATCCCATTTCAGCTGACTTCGCTCCAGTACCACCCCGGGTGAGCGGTAGTTGGGGCTGGGCTGAGGGCCTTGTCCCACCGTGAGCCGACGGGGATCATGATCGCGTGCAACGCCGAGAGGAACTTCACGAACTACTCGCACGGGCCGGATTCACGGTCGTCGGGGAGGTACGCCCGGGCGGTCTGTTCCCGCCGGAGGCCGGCTGGCGGATCGCGCGGGGGATCGCGGCGCCGGACGGCGTGTCCCGGGAAGCGCTCGACGCCGTGTGGTGGCGCCGTCTTCGCGAGGGAGGCGGCGAGTTCCTGGTGGCCGTCCTCAGGCACCGGATCGGCGGCAACGACTCCTGGTGGACCCGGGTCCGGTACGCCGGGAGCGGCGTACCGGAGTTGACCGGCACCCCCGGGTTCTTGGCGCTCTCCCTCGACGGGCAGGTGCTGCTGGCGGAGATACCCGGTGCGGGCGGGTCGCGGGTGACGGCCCTCGACCGACTGCCGGAGCGGCTGGAGGAGGCCGCCGAAGCCGCCGGGCGCGAGACGGAGGTCGAGTGCGCCGAGGTGTGGGCGACGGTGCCCGGCCGACCTGCCTGGCCTCTGCACTGGGCGGAGGGCATCGGGTCCAATCCGGCGGCGACGGACGCATTGTTGATCCGGCTGCTCGATGTGGAGGAAGGCTTCCTGCACGGCTGCGACCGGCCCGCTGTCCTCGACGCCGCCATGGCGCACCCCGATCCGCGGGTCCGGTCAAGGCCCGCCGACACCTTCCGGCCCAAACTCACGTCCGATCAGTGGGTGCGTCTGGTCCGCGCCGAGCCGTCGCCGGACCGACGTGTGTTCTGGGTGGAGCACGCCTGCGCCTGGGGCGCCGAAGTCCCCGAGGACGTGTACGACGACCTCCTCACCGGCCCGTCCCGTGCGCGAGCCGCGGAACTCCGGGGGCTTCCCGCACGGCACCTCCCTGGCCTCGCGGCCGACGCCGATGCCCGGGTGCGGGCGGCGGCCTGTGCCCGGTGGACGGACCTCGCTGCGCCGTTGCGGAAGCGGCTGCTGGCCGACACCGACCACGCGGTGCGCACGGCCGCGCTGCTCGCCCACCACACCGTCGTACCCATGCCGCGCGACGTTCTCGCCTCCTTGCCCGACCCGCGGCGGGCACTCGAACGGTGCCGCCTCGCACCCGGGCTGGAGGCGGAGCTGGTCCGGGACGGGGACGCGGAGGTACGTCGGGCGCTGGCCGCCAACCCGGGCCTGGGCGCGCACGGCGTCGCGGTGCTGGCGGAGGACCCGCAGGACGACATCCGCTCCGCGGTGGCGCTGCGCCCCGATCTCACCGAGGAGCAACGTGCCGCCGTGCGCCACGACTTCGACCCGACGTCGATGTCGCGCACCCTGCCCTGGGTCAAGGACCTGCACGGCGACGCCGACGCGATGCGCCGACTCGCCGCGTCGTCCCACCCGCTGGTCCGCCGCAGTGTGGCCCGGGCCCGGCACCTGCCGCCCGATGTCGTGGCGCGCCTGGCGCGGGACGGGGACCGGGTGGTCCGGCTGTTCCTCGCCGAATCGTGCGAGGACGCGCCGGCCGACGTGCTGCTGGAGGTCTGGCGCTGGTGGGACGGCAGCTTCAGTCACCCCGACCGACCCCGCAGCCACCCCAACTTCCCCCGTACGGGCCTGCTGCGCCACGCCGCCGACCCCAGCGGGCGGATGCGCCGCCTGGCCCTGGACGATCCGGAGTCGACACCGGCCGACGTCGCACGCCTGGCGCGGGATCCCGAGGCCGAGGTGCGCCGCCGCGCGGCTGCGGACTCCCGGCTGTCACCGGCCGACGCGGTGCGGCTGCTGAACGACCCGGACGCTTCCGTCCGCGCCACCGCGGTGCGCAGTCCGCGGCTGCCGGCCCGCGTCCTGGCCGGGCTGCTGCACGACCGCGACACGGCATGCGCGGCGGTCACCAACCCGGCGATCCCGGTCCCCGTCCTGCACCGCATCCTGGACGCAGCCGCGGCAGCCGTGGCAGCCCGGCGCTGAACCCCGGCATCCCGCGCCGCGGCCACGGCGGTCCGACGCCGCACCCCGGCACACCTGGCGGCCGGCCATCCTTGGTCCAACTCCGCAAGCACCCGCCGTACCCGGTCGTACGTGTGCCACCGGCGCACCCGCGGGGCTGCCCGGGACACCATTGCGGCCGCACCGAGTGCGACCGGAGCCGGTGGCCTTCGGGCTTCCGCAGCAGTGGTCCCGGCCGATCACGGCGTTGCGGGGTCCGCTTCGGGCCGTACGTCGTCCGCTGGTTCTGCTCGGCGGTCTCCCGCCGTGCCGACCGTGCCGGGGCCGGGGAAGCAGCCCGTTGCCCCGATTGCGGTCCCCGGCCTCCGGCTCCACGATGAGGTCATGACTGCCGTGGGCCCCACGGACCGTTTCGACGCGTTTCGGGCCCTGGCCGACCGGCGCGGCCGGCCGGGAGGCCGACTGATCGAGTCGCTCGCACAGGCCAGGGCGGCAACGGCGGACAGCCCCGAGGCCTGGGCTCCGGCCGTCGCCGCGGAGGTGGGCCTGCCCGCTGCCGCCGCGCTCGGACCGGCCCGGTACTACGCGGACCTCGCCACCGCGCACGGCCGCCGTCACGTCCGCGTCTGTGCGGGGACGGCGTGCTTCGCCGCGCAGGCCGGACAGCACCTGGCCGACGTGGAGCACGCGTTGGGCGTCACCGCGGGCACCGCCTCACCGGACGGCGGGACCTCACTGCAGGCCGTCCGCTGTCTGGGGTACTGCTACGCGGGTCCCGCCGCGCTCGACGGTGACACACCCCACGCCGGCGCGACACTGGCCGAGCAGCTCTGCGGACGTGTGCCCCCGCGGGCGCCGGCGATCCCGGCAGCCGACGTCACCGGTGATCCCGTCCTGCTGGGCGGGGTGGTCGCCGGGGAGCCCCCTTGGCGGCTCTGGCCGCAGGTGGTCACGGCCGGCACCCCGGACGAGGTGCGGCGGGAGGTGGCCGCCTCCGGGCTACGGGGCCGTGGTGGCGCGGGATTCCGGGTGGCCTCGAAGTGGGAGGCGGCCGACCGGACTCCCGGGACCGTCGTGGTGGCCAACGGGGACGAGGGGGATCCCGGCTCGTACGCCGACCGGCTGCTGATGGAGGCGGAGCCGGAGCGGGTGCTGGAGGGCGTGGCCCTGGCGTGCTTCGCGTGCGGGGCCCGCCGGGGTGTGATCCTGGTGCGTTCGGAGTACCCGCTGGCGCTGGCGCGGATGCGGGAGGCGGTGGCGCGGGCCTACGCCGACGGGCACTTCGGCCGGTCCGTGCACGCGACGGACACGAGGCTCGACGTCGAGGTGGTGGCGGGCGCCGGATCCTACGTGGCGGGCGAGGAGACCGCGCTGATCGCGAGCCTGGAGGGGGACCGGGGCTGTGCCCGGCCACGTCCGCCCTATCCCACCCGGCGCGGTCTGTGGGGCGCCCCCACGGTGGTGAACAACGTCGAGACCCTCGCCTCCGTCCCGTGGATCATCGCGCGTGGCGGGGCGAACTACGCCCGGCGCGGCGCAGCCGACGAGAGCGGGACGAAGCTGGTCTGTCTGTCGGAGCGGTTCGCCCGGCCTGGGGCGTACGAGGTCGAGCTGGGCACCCCGCTGCCGCGTATCGTCACCGAGCTGGGCGGCGGTCTGAAGGACGGCAGCGAGCTCGTCGCGTTGCAGGTCGGCGGCCCGTTGGGCGGGTTCCTCGGCCCCGGCGCGATGGACGTGCCGCTGACCACCGCGGGCCTTGCGTCCCGTGGCGCGGCGCTCGGCCATGCCGGGCTGGTCGCCTTCGACCGGCGGGTGCCCCCACAGGAAGTGCTGCGACACGTCTGGCAGTTCGCGGCGGCGGAGAGCTGCGGTGCCTGTTCCCCCTGCAGGGTGGGCTCGCGTCGCGGTCTGGAGCTGGCGTCCGCCGGCCTCCCGCCCGGCCCCGCATGGGAGCGGCTCGCGCGCGTACTCGCCGAGGCGAGCCTGTGCGCCTTCGGGCGGCGCATCCCCGCCGCGGTGCGCAGCCTCGCCCACGCCTACGGAGAGCGACTGCCGGGGTGGGAGTCATGACCGGAAGCGAAGTCGAGCCCGAAGTCGCGGCCGAGGTCGAGGTCGAGGTCGACGGTACGAGCGTCACCGTTCCCGGGGGAGCCTCACTGCTCGCGGCGGTACGGGCGGCCGGTGTCGAGCTGCCCTCGCTCTGCTCCGACGACCGGTTCGGACCGGCCGGGTCGTGCCGTACGTGTCTCGTGCGGGCCGACGGGGCGGTCGTGGCGGCCTGCGTGACCCCGGCCGTGTCGGGGGCGCGTGTCGAAGCCGCCGACGGCGATCTCCGGCAGCTGCGCCGGGACGCGGTGGAGCTCATCGCCTCCGCCCTGCCGCCGCGTGCCCTCGCCGACGACAGTCCCAGCGAACTGGCCGAGGTCTGCCGCTCGTCGGGCATCGGCCCCGACACGGCCCGGGCTGCCGGAGGCCGGGGTACGGACGACTCCCACCCGTACGTCCATCTGGACCGGGACCTCTGCATCGCCTGCGGACGGTGTGTGCGCATGTGCGCCGAGGTGCAGGGGACCTTCGCGCTGACCCTGACCGGCCGGGGCGCCGACACCGTGGTCGCTCCCGGAACCGGTGGGCCATGGGCCGAGTCGGACTGCGTGGCCTGCGGCGGATGCGTGGACACCTGTCCCACCGGCGCGCTCACCGAGCCGGGACCAGGGCGCGGGCTCACCTCCGCCCACCGGCCGGCCGGGACGCGTACGACCTGCGGATACTGCGGTGTCGGCTGTGCCCTGGACGTCGTCGCCTCCGACGGTGAGGTCACGGCGGTCCTCCCCGCCCGGGACGGCCCCGTCAACCGGGGGCACGCCTGTGTCAAGGGACGCTTCGCCCACGGATATCTCACCTCTCCCGAACGCCTCACCCGGCCCCTGCTGCGGCGCGAGGACCGCCTGGAGCCGGTGACCTGGGACGAGGCACTCGGGCATGTCGCGCGAGGGCTGCGCGCGGCCGTCGCGGACGGCGACGCGGACGCCGTGGCGACGGTCTCCTCGGCCCGCGCCACCAACGAGGAGAACTACCTCGTCCAGAAGTTCATGCGGGCCGTCATCGGCACGAACAACGTCGACAACTGCTCCCGCCTGTGCCACTCCCCGTCCGCTGCCGGCCTGACCGCCTCCTTCGGGCTCTCCGGCGGCACGGACAGCTTCGACGACGTGGAACGGGCCGACTGCCTGCTGGTGGTCGGCGCCAACCCGGTCGAGGCCCACCCGGTGGTCGGCGCACGTCTGCTCCAGCGCGTGCTGCGCGGCACCGGGCTGATCGTCGCCGACCCCCGCGCCGTGGGCCTCGCCCTGCACGCCGACGTGCATCTGCGGCCCCGCCCCGGCACCAACGTGGCGCTCTTCCACGGGCTCGCCCACCTCCTGCTCTCCGAAGGGCTGGCCGACGAGGAGTTCCTGCGCGAACGGGCCACCGGGCTGCCGGAACTCACCGGGCTGCTGGACGACTACCCGCCCGAGCGGGTCGCGGAGATCACCGGGGTGCCCGCGTCGGACCTGGTCGCCGCCGCGCGGCTGTACGGCGGGGCCGAACGGCCGGCCATCGTCCACGGCCTCGGCGTCACCGAGCACCTGCACGGCACCGACGGCGTGCGCTCCCTGGCCAACCTGGCGATCCTGCGCGGCGCCGTCGGCACCGACCGCGGGTACGGCGTCAATCCGCTGCGCGGCCAGAACAACGTCCAGGGCGCCTCGGACATGGGCGCGCTGCCCGACCTGCTGCCCGGCTACGGGAAGGTGACCGACCCCGTCGCGAGGTCCCGGGCCGAAGCGGTGTGGGGCGTACGGCTCCCGGACCGCCCGGGCCTGCGGATCCCGGACATGTTCGCCGCCGCGCGGGCCGGGGATCTGCGGGCGCTGTGGGTCATCGGCGAGGACGTCTGCGCGACCGACCCCGACAGCAGCCGGGTGACCGAAGCCCTCCGGGCGTGCCCGCTCGTGGTGTGCAACGAGCTCTTCCTGTCCGAGACCGCCCGTCAGGCCGATGTCGTCCTGCCGGCCGCGTCCTGGCTGGAGAAGGACGGCACCTTCGTCAACTTCGACCGCAGGTTCCAGCGGGTCCGCCCCGCCGTGCCCGCGCCGGGTGAGGCACGGAGCGACTTCGCCATCGTCCACGCCCTCGCCGCGGCGATGGGCGCCGACCTGGGCTGCCCCCGTCCGGCCGACGCCCTCGCCGAATGCGGACGCGTCGCGCGCGTCTTCGCGGGTCTCTCCCATGAACGGCTGGACCGGGAGGGCGCCGTGCCGTGGCCGTGCCCCTACCCGGACCGCCCAGGGCAGGCCAAGCTGTACGAGGAGCGCTTCGCCACACCGGACGGGCGCGCCCACCTCTCCGCCGCCCCCTACCTCCCACCCGGTGAGCAACCCGACGACGACTACCCGCTGCTCCTGGTCACCGGCCGGCGCTGGGCGCACTACAACTCCGGGAGCATGACCCGCCGCGGCGGCAACCTCGCCCTCGATCCCGTCGACTTCCTCGACCTCCACCCCGACGACGCCGCCCGGTACGACGTACGCAACGGCGCACAGGTCACCGTGGAGAGCCGGCACGGCCGGGCCCGGCTCATCGCCCGGATCGGCGAACAGACCCCGCCCGGCCAGGTGTTCAGCTCCTTCCACTTCCCCGCGAGCGGCGTGAACCGCCTCACCTCCGGCCACACGGACACCGTGACCTCCTGCCCCGAGTACAAGGTCACCGCGGTACGTGTGTCCGGTGCGGGGAACGAGGCGGCCGCTCCGGGGGCAGGCGCCGAGACGGCGACGTGATCCTCAGCTCGTCGGCACCACGAGCGTGCAGGTCTCCCCGGGCGCGACGGTCACGGCCCGGTCGGGCAGCAGGACGCGCAGGGGCGACTCCTCCGAGTCCGGCACACCGATCTCCAGCAGTCCGCTCCGACGCCGTACGCTCACCCCCCAGTGCCCGCGGTAGCGCAGCGAGAACCCGTACTCGGACAGCGGCGGGAGGGGGACCGGATCGAACCGGAGGGCGTCCTCCCGGGTCTCCAGGCCGGTCAGGCCCCGCTGGACGAGGTCGAGGGTTCCGGCCATCGCCCCGAGATGGATGCCTTCGCCGGTCGTACCGCCCTGGAGGTCGGCCACGTCGGACTCCAGAGCCTCCTGGACGTACTGCCACGCCTCGGCCCGTCGGGCCCTGGCGAGCACCAGACCGTGGACGAGTCCGCTGAGGGTGGAGCCGTGGCTGGTGCGCCGCAGGTAGTGGTCGACCGTACGGCGCCAGACCTCGTCGTCCACGTCGTAGCCGAGACGCGCGAAGAGCCGCCCGAGCTCGGCGGGCGAGAACAGGTGGCCGAGCATGAGGACGTCGGCCTGCTTGGACGCCCGGTAGCGGTTGACCGTGTCGCCCTCGGCCTCCAGGATCCGGTCCAGCCGCCTGATGCTGCCGTACCGGGCCCGGTAGGCGTCCCAGTCCAGCTCGGCGAGATCGCCGTACCCCGCGAACTGGCTGATGACCTCCTCGTGGAACGGGACCAGCAACCGCCGGGAGACCTCGTCCCAGCGGGTGGGTTCCTCGGCGTCCAGCCGGACCCGGTCGCCCAGTTCCTCCCGGCGCCACGCGGGCAGCCGTCGCAGGAGGTCCAGGGCGCGGGCGAGGACCCAGGCGGCCGTGACGTTCGTGTAGGCGTTGTCGTCCAGTCCCGGCCGGGCGGCGCCCGGGTAGGCGTCGTGGTACTCGTCGGGGCCGACCACGCCCCGGATGCGGTAGCGGCCCGTGCCCGGGTCGTAGGCCGCGAGGCCCGCCCAGAACCGGGCGATCTGCAGGAGCATCTCGGCGCCCTTGGTGTGCAGGTACTCCGTGTCGCCGGTGGCCTCGCAGTACCGCCAGATGTTGTAGACGATCGCCGAGCCCACGTGGTGCTGGAGCCGGGAGTGGTCCGCCAGCCAGCGTCCCGAGGACGGGTTGAGGTGCCACTGCTGGCTCTCCTCACGGCCGTCGCTGCCGCTCTGCCACGGGTACATCGCCCCGGCCCGGCCCGCTTCGGCGGCCGCCCGGCAGGCCCGCGGCAGACGCCGGTACCGGTAGTCGAGCAGCGCCCGGGAGACCTCCGGGAAGTGCAGGTTGAGGTACGGCAGCACGAACAGCTCGTCCCAGAAGACATGCCCGCGGTACGCCTCGCCGTGCAGTCCGCGGGCCGGGACGCCCACGTCCAGGTCCGCGGTGTGCGGGGAGAGGGTCTGCAGGAGGTGGAAGAGGTGGAGCCGCAGGACCCGGCCCGCCCGGCCGGGCACGTGGATCTCCGCGCGCCGCCACAGCCGCTCCCACGCGGCGCTGTGCGCGTCCAGCAGGTCCGCGAACTCCGGCGCGGTGACCGCCCGGTCGACCGCCGCGCCGAGCGGATCGCCGATCGCCGTGTCGCGTGAGGTGTGCAGGGCCACGGTCTTCTCCACGGCGACCGGCCGGCCGGGGGTGAGCGCGAGGACCAGCCGGTGGACGGCACGGCGGCGGGCCGGGTGGAGTACGGACGTGACCGGGGCGGAGCCGGTGACGGCGGTACGGGCCGCCGTGGCGATCCGGATGCCGGAGGTGCTGGTCCGGCAGGTCAGCCAGATCGTGCCGGGCTCCAGGACCCCGGTGCGCACACCGGACAGCTGGCGGTGTTCGAGAGCACGGTACCGGTGCACGTTGCCGTTGATGACCTCGCCGTCGAGACCGGACTCGACCTCGATCTCGCCCGACCAGTCCTCGGCCGTGAAGACGGTCCGCAGCGCGGCCAGGTGGGGATCGCCCATGTGGACCAGACGGGTCTGTTCCACGGCGAGCACACCGGCGCCGCCCACCCGGTGGCGGACGGTGCGGGTGAGCGTGGCGCGGCGCAGGTCGAGGGTGTGCCGGTGGTCCAGGAGGGGGTGTGTGTCCGGGGTGAACCAGCTGCCCCACGCTCCCCCGGCGCGGCGTGCACGGAACCGCAGGAGGAGCCAGTTCGGGAGGTTGACCAGGTCCTCGTTGACCACCTGCCGTCCCGCCACCGTCGACTCCAGGCGGTTGTAGCACCCGGCCACGTAGGTCCCCGGGCAGTGCACCAGCCCCGCCCGGCACTCGGGCACCGCCCCACGGGTGGCGAAGTAGCCGTTCCCGAGCGTGCACAGCGCTTCACGCAGCCGCTCGCCCGCGGGGTCGTACCCCTGCCACTCCCACGTCCACTCCTCCATCCGCGCACTCCTCCCGGCCCGGCAGGACCGGGCCACGCGGTGGCCCTCAGACCCGCTCGGGGACGACGGCGACCGGACAGGCGGAGTGGTGCAGCAGGCTGTGGGCGGCCCTGCCGAGTTGCAGGCCGAAGTGGCCGTGCCTGCGCTGGGCTCCGACGACGACCAGGTCGGCGTCGGCCGCCGCGTCGAGCAGGACGCGGTGGGCCGGGCCCTCGACGGTGTGGCGGTGGACGGAGAGGCCGGGGTGTTCCCGTACGGCTTCGCTCAGTGCGTCCTGCAGTTCGGTGGAGGCCCGCTCGTCGAGCGCCTCGGTGGCGTCGTCCGCGGCGGGAAGGCGGTCCCCGTGCTCGTGTGCCGGGCGGCGCCATGCCCGTACGGCGGTCAGTGCGCAGCCGCGTGCCTGTGCCTCGCGGGCCGCGAACCGTACGGCGCCGGTGTGCTCGGCCGTGTCGCCGACGCCGACCACGATCCTGCCGAGGGATCCCCGCACGTTGGGCTGCGCGCCCCGGACCACGACGACGGGGCACGCCGCGCGCGCCGCCACGGACAGGCTGACCGATCCCAGGAGCAGTCCGGACACCTCGCCCCGCCCGCGTTCCCCCACGACCAGGGCGAACGCGTCGGGCGCCGTGCGCAGCAGGGCGGACACGGCGTCGTCGGGCAGTACCTCCTCGGACACCTTCACCTCCGGGTTCCGGAGTCCGGCGCGTTGCGCGCAGGAGGCGACGATGTTCTGCGCCATCACCTCCCCGGCGCCGCGGCCGGTGGTGAACGACGGCAGGGTCCGCTCGTAACGCTCCCACCGGAAGGCGTGGACCAGCCGCAGCGGCAGTCCGTGCCGTGCCGCCTCGTCCACCGCCCAGTCGACCGCCAGCAGGCTGGAGTCCGATCCGTCGACGCCCACGACCAGCGGGAGTTCCATCGCCGCCACCGCCTTCCTTCCCGTACGGCTGCTGAGAGACCCCCTGTGAATACCGTCGCACCGCCCGCGAGCCACCGCGACACAGGTCGGGCGGCCACGGCGCGTGACACCGCGTCCGGGCCGCACCGCCGACGACCGGCCGACCGGCGCAGCAGGCAGGGGCTGGCCGGCCGAGCCGGCGGGGCCTTTCGGCCCTGCACACCGGCGGCGCACAGCGGTGTCATGGAGATGAGCCGGGGGCCACAAGGGGAC
This sequence comes from Streptomyces sp. YKOK-I1, assembly GCF_054660435.1. Taxonomy (NCBI): domain Bacteria; kingdom Bacillati; phylum Actinomycetota; class Actinomycetes; order Kitasatosporales; family Streptomycetaceae; genus Streptomyces; species Streptomyces sp. YKOK-I1. Next base: position 9,877,611 of record NZ_BAAGDR010000001.1, on the reverse strand, counting down.
ACGGAGAAGCGGAGCGGAGCCGCGCACCGTGCGATTCGGGCCCGCAAGAAGCGGGCGGCCCCCGGCTCCAGGAGGCCGTGAGTGCGACCGTCGAAGTGCAGTCGCGGCCCGGCTCGGCGACGCTGGAGGGCGGGGCAGTGCCGGGAGGAGCACCGATGCACTGGGAAACCATCCTCAAGGACACCGACCCCGCGGTGCCGCCGCGTCTCGGCGACTACGAGCTGACCCGCTCGGCCTTCGCGTGGTCGCAGGCGCGCAGCGAGCTGGCCGGGCTTCCCGGCGGCGGCCTCAACATGGCCCACGAGGCGGTCGACCGGCACGTGGCTGCGGGAGCCGGGGACAAGGCCGCGCTGAGGTGCGTGGCCCGGGACGACTCCGTCTCCACGGTGACGTACGCCGAACTGGCCCGTCGTACCGCCCGCTTCGCGAACGTCCTGAGGTCGCTCGGCGTCGGCCGCGGGGACCGGGTGTTCACCCTGCTCGGCCGCTGCCCCGAGCTGTACACGACGGTGCTGGGCACGCTGAAGAACACCGGTGTCCTGTGTCCGCTCTTCTCCGCGTTCGGCCCCGACCCGGTCGAGCAGCGGCTGCGTCTCGGCGACGCGCGGGTCCTGGTCACCACCGCAGCCCTCTACCGGCGCAAGGTGGCCGAGCGCCGGGCGGCGCTGCCCGGCCTGGAACACGTCCTGATCGTCGGCCCCGGGGCCGCGGAGCTGCCCGGCACCGCGTCCTTCGACGGCCTGATGTCCTTTGCCCCCGACACCTCCACCATTGCGCCGACGTCCCCCGACGACATGGCCCTGCTGCACTTCACCAGCGGCACCACCGGAACCCCCAAGGGCGCGGTCCACGTCCACGAGGCGGTCGTCGCCCACTACGCCACCGCCGCCCACGCGCTCGACCTGCGTCCCGAGGACGTGTACTGGTGCACCGCCGACCCCGGCTGGGTCACCGGCATGTCGTACGGCGTCATCGCCCCGCTCGTCCACGGCGTGACGGTGGTCGTCGACGAGGGCGACTACGACGCGCGGCGCTGGTACCGGATCCTCGGCGAACAGCGGGTCACGGTCTGGTACACCGCACCGACGGCCCTGCGCCTGCTGATGCGCGCCACACCGCGCCAGGGCCCGTACGACCTGCCGCGCTCGCACGACCTCTCGGCCCTGCGCTTCATCGCCTCCGTCGGCGAGCCCCTCAACCCGGAGGCCGTCGTCTGGGGCCGGGATGTGCTGGGCCTGCCCGTGCACGACAACTGGTGGCAGACGGAGACCGGCAGCATCATGATCGCGAACTTCGCGGCCTGCGAGATCCGGCCGGGCTCGATGGGGCGGCCGCTGCCGGGCGTCGAGGCGACCGTGCTGGAGCGGGGCGAGGACGGCCGCGCCCTGGTCGTCGACGGCAGGGTGACGGAGGTGGGCACCCCTGGCGTGGAGGGCGAGCTGGCGCTGCGGCCGGGCTGGCCGTCGATGTTCCGCGGCTATCTGCACGACGAGGAGCGCTACGACGCGGCGTTCGCCGACGGCTGGTACCTGACCGGCGATCTGGTGCGCCGGGACGCCGACGGCTGGTACTGGTTCGTGGGGCGCGCCGACGACGTGATCAAGTCGGCGGGGCATCTCATCGGCCCGTTCGAGGTGGAGAGCGCGCTGATGGAACACCCGCTGGTGGCCGAGGCGGGGGTGATCGGGCGGCCGGACCCGGTCGCCGGGAACGTCGTCAAGGCGTTCGTGTCCCTGCGCCCGGGGGTGGAGCCGACACCTGACCTGGAACGGGAGCTGCTCGGCTTCGGCCGCCGCAAGCTGGGTCCCGCCGTCGCTCCCCGGGAGATCGCGTTCGACCAGGACCTGCCGAGGACCCGCAGCGGCAAGGTGATGCGCCGGCTGCTGCGCGCACGTGAACTCGGCCTGCCCACCGGCGACCTGTCCACGTTGGAGGGATCCGCATGAGCCTGACCCGCCCCAGCCGTACCCGTGAGTCCCCGACGCCCCGGAAAGCCGCCAGGAAGACGGCGAAGGCCGCGAAGGCCGTGCCCGGGCCCGGTGCGGACACCGGGCACCGCCGCGACCTGCTGGAGGCGATGCTGCGCATCCGGCGCTTCGAGGAGCGGTGCGTCGAGCTGTACAGCGCCACGAAGATCCGCGGCTTCGTCCACCTCTACATCGGCGAGGAGGCCGTCGCCGTCGGCGTCAACGAGGCGCTGACGCCCGAGGACGCCGTCGTGGCCACCTATCGGGAGCACGGCCACGCCCTGGCGCGCGGCATCACCGCCGAGGCCGTCATGGCCGAGATGTACGGCAGGACGACCGGCTGCAGCGGCGGCCGGGGCGGGTCCATGCACCTGTTCGACGCGGGGCGGCGCTTCTACGGCGGCAACGCCATCGTCGCCGGCGGGCTCCCCCTGGCCGCCGGCCTGGCGCTCGCCGACCGTCTGCGCGGCCAGAACCGGGTCACCTGCTGCTTCTTCGGCGACGGGGCCTTCGCCGAGGGCGAGTTCCACGAGACGGCGAACCTCGCGGCCCTGTGGAACCTCCCCCTGCTGTTCGTCTGCGAGAACAATCTCTATGCCATGGGCACGGCTCTGGAGCGGCACCAGGCGCAGACCGACCTGGCGATGCGCGCCACCTCCTACGGCATGGTCGCCTGGGCCGTGGACGGCATGGACGTCGAGGCCGTGGAACTGGCCGCCCGGCGGGCCGTCGAGGGCATCCGGACCGGCACCGGCCCGCACTTCCTGGAACTGCGCACCTATCGCTTCCGCGCCCACTCGATGTACGACCCCGACCGCTACCGCGACAAGGCGGAGATCGAGCGCTGGAAGTCCCGCGACCCGATCACCCTGCTCATGGACCGCATGCGCGAGAGCGGCGCGCCGGTCGACAAGGACGTCGCCCGGATCGAGCGGCGGACCAAGGCCGAGATCGACCACGCCGTCGAGGCGGCCGGGCAGGCGCCGGAAGAGCCGGTGGAGAACCTGCTCCGGCATGTCACCAGCGCACCGGCGGAGGTGACCTGACCATGGGCGCCGTAACCGCGACGACGACTGCGCCTGCCCCTGCGACGACGTACCGGGAGGCCCTGCGCGAGGCGCTGCGGGACGCGCTGCGCTCGGACGACCGGGTCTTCCTCATGGGTGAGGACGTGGGCCGCTACGGCGGCTGCTTCGGCGTCAGCCTCGGACTGCTGGAGGAGTTCGGCCCCGACCGCGTCCGCGACGCCCCGCTGTCGGAGTCGGCGTTCGTGGGCGCCGGGATCGGCGCGGCCCTGGCGGGGATGCGGCCGATCGTCGAGATCATGACGGTCAACTTCAGCCTGCTCGCCCTCGACCAGATCCTCAACAACGCCGCCACCCTGCTGCACATGTCGGGCGGTCAGCTTGCCGTACCGCTGGTCATCCGCATGACCACGGGCGCCGGACGGCAGCTCGCCGCGCAGCACTCGCACAGCCTGGAGGGCTGGTACGCGCACATCCCCGGCATCCGCGTCCTCACCCCCGCCACCCTCGAGGACGCCCGCCACATGCTGGCCCCCGCACTCGCCGACCCCGACCCGGTACTGGTCTTCGAACACGGCAGCCTCTACAACGTCTCCGGCGAACTCCCGGCGTCCGCCGGCCCCGTGGACCTGGACCACGCGGTGATCCGCCGCCCCGGCACCGACATCTCCCTGATCACCTACGGGGGTTCGCTGTCCAAGGCGCTCACGGCGGCGGACGAGCTGGCCGCCGAGGGCGTCAGTGCCGAGGTGATCGACCTGCGCACCCTCCGTCCCCTCGACGTCGCGACCGTCACCGCCTCCGTGGCCCGTACCCACCGTGCCGTGGTCGTCGACGAGGCATGGCGGACGGGGAGCCTGGCCGCCGAGGTGTCCGCCCGGATCGCGGAGGACGTGTTCTACGAACTGGACGCTCCCGTCGAGCGGGTGTGCAGCGCCGAGGTCCCGATGCCGTACGCCCGGCAGCTGGAGGAGGCCGCCCTTCCGCAGAGTGCCGACATCGTCGCGGCGGCGCACCGGGCGGTGGACTGACCATGGCCGAGTTCACCATGCCGTCCCTCGGCGCCGACATGGACGAGGGCACCCTGCTGGAATGGCTGGTGCAGCCGGGTGACCCCGTCCGCAGGGGTGATCCGGTCGCGGTCGTCGAGACCGCGAAGTCGACGATCGAGGTGGAGTGCTTCGAGACCGGGACCATGGCGGAGCTGCTGGTCGAGCCGGGCGCGACGGTACCGGTGGGCACGCCGCTCGCGGTGATCGGGACGGCGGTCCCCACAGGGAAGAAGGGCGGGCCCGGGCCCGCACCTCCGCTCCCGGCCGCCGCACCCACCACGGTCCTGCAGCCCGGCCGCGTCGCAGCGGGACCCCTGGTCCGGCACCTCGCGGAGCACAGTGGCGTCGATCTGCAGACACTGCGCGGCACCGGACCGGGAGGACGCGTCACCCGCACCGACGTCGAGAAGGCGGCAGCGGCCCGGTCCACCGCCCGGCCCCGGCGCGCACGGGCCACCCCGCTCGCCCGGCGGCTCGCCACGGAACTCGGCGTCGACCTGGCCACGGTGCCGGGGACGGGCAGGGATTCCACCGTCCGTGCGGCGGATGTGCGGCAGGCCGCGCCCGGTCCGGCCACACCGGCTGCCGCACCCCCGCACGCGGCCGTGCGTCCTCCTGCCGAACGCCGCGCCGGCGCGCCGCCGTCCGACGACCGGGCGGCGGCCATGCGACGGGCGATCGCCGGTCTGATGAGCCGCGCCAACCGGGACATTCCCCACTACTACCTCTCCACCACCGTCGACCTGGCCGCCTCGATGACCTGGCTGCGCGAACACAACCGGCGCGCCCCGGTCGGCGAACGACTCCTGCCGGCGGCCCTGCTGCTCAAGGCGGCGGCACTTGCCGCGCGGGAGGTCCCCGAACTCAACGGTTCCTGGACCGACGACCGCTTCACGGCCGGTGAAGGGGTACATCTCGGGGTGGCCGTGTCCCTGCGCGGCGGAGGGCTCGTCGCTCCCACGCTGCGCGACGCGGACACGCTCACGCTCCCCCGGTTGATGGCCGCCCTGAAGGATGTGGTCACCCGGGCGCGGACGGGCAGGCTGCGCGGCTCCGAGGTGTCCGACGCCACGCTCACGGTCACCCATCTCGGTGACCAGGGGGTCGAGAGCGTCCTCGGCGTGATCTACCCGCCGCAGGTGGCCCTGGTCGGCTTCGGCCGCGTCGTCGACCGGCCATGGGCCATCGACGGCCTGCTCGGCGTACGTCCCGTGGTCACCGCGACCCTCTCCGCCGACCACCGGGCGACGGACGGCGCCGTCGGCGCCCGCTACCTCACGGCCGTCACCCGCCTCCTGCAGAACCCGGAGCAGCTGTGAACATGAACCGCACCGAAGCACTCGACATGGTCAGGGAGTCGATCGCCCGTGTCGTCCCGGGCGCGGATCTCGCCGCCCTGGGGCCCGACGACGCGTTCCGGGACGTGCTGGAGATGGACTCGCTCGATTTCCTGAGTTTCGTCGAGGTCCTCAGCGAACGGTCCGGCGTCCGCATCGACGACGAGGACGCACCCCATCTCACCACGCTGTCCGGCAGCGCCGACTTCGTTCTCGCCCGCTCGGGCGGGTGACCCGGATGACCGCCGAGGCCACCGGCGCGGCCGAGGAGACGCGGGTGCTGGTCGTGGAGGACGACCGGGGTATCGCGGAGTCCCTGGTACGCGGGCTGCGACAGGCCGGCTACGCGGTCGAGGACGTCCGCAGCGGCGGTGCCGCCCTCGCGGCCGCCTCCCCCGACGTCGTCCTGCTGGATCTGGGGCTGCCGGACATCGACGGTGTCGAGGTCTGCCGGAGGCTGCGGGCCCGGTCGGACGCCGCGATCATCGCGGTGACGGCGCGGGGCGAGGAGGCGGACCGGGTGGTGGCCCTGGACGAGGGGGCCGACGACTACCTGGTCAAACCGTTCGGGCTGGCCGAACTGCTGGCGAGGATCCGGGCGGTGCTGCGTCGGCGGCGGCCGGCGGGGCCGGAGACCGTGCGGCACGGGCCGCTGGCCCTCGACCTGCGCACCCGGCAGGTGTCGGTGGGCGGGCGCGCGGTGGCGCTGACGCCGAAGGAGTTCGGCATCCTGGAGTGCCTGGCCGCCGATCCGGGCCGGGTGGTGACGCGGCAGCAGATCCTGGAGCGCGCCTGGGACGCCCACTGGTACGGGCCGACGAAGGTGCTGGACGTGCACATCGCGGCGTTGCGCCGCAAGCTCGGCGTGCCGGGGCTGATCGAGACGGTCTACGGGCACGGGTTCCGGCTCGGGTCGGTACCGGCACCCGCGGAGTAGTCGTGACCCGCCGGATCGCCTGGACGCTGGTGGTCCTGACGTCTGTGCTGCTGGTGCTGGCGGTGGTGCCGCTGGCGGTGTCGCTGACGGCGCGTGAGCGGGTCGCCTACCGCGACAGCCAGCGTGCGGCCACGAGGGTGATCGCCGCGGCGGCCGAGGAGCACCTCTCCGACGGCAAACCGGCCACCACCCTGAACAAGGAGCTGGCCGACGCGGCCCGGACGGGGGACTGCGCCGCCGTGTACGACTCCTCGGCGCGCCTGGTGGCCGGTACGCCGTGCGAGGCGGCGCAGGGTGAGGAGGCGGAGGAGTTGGTCGCGGACGTACTGAGCGGACGCGAGCCGGAACCCCCCGAGAGCGAGGGGCGCCTGCTGGCCGCCGAACCGGCCGGTGATGTGCGCCGGCCCGCCGGGGCGGTCGTCCTGGCCCGTTCCGCGGCTCCGCTCGACGCCCGTACCGCCGCGATCTGGGGATGGTCCGCCGCGATCGGCGCTGTGGGGCTGACCGCGTCCGTCCTGCTGTCCGTGCGCCTCGCCCGCTGGGTGAGCCGGCCCCTGTCGACGCTCGACGCGTCCGCCCGGCGGCTGGGCGAGGGCGCCCTCGACGAGCGGGCCGACGTGGGATCCGGTCCGCCGGAGGTACGCCGACTCGCCGCCACCTTCAACACCATGGCGGCTCGCACCGAAGCCCTGGTCCACGGCCACCGGGCCGTGATCGCGGACGTGTCCCATCAGCTGCGCACCCCGCTGGCCGCGCTGCGGCTGCGCCTCGACGTCCTGGCGGCGGGCGCCGACGACGCCACCGCCGCCGATCTCGCCGCCGCCCAGGAGGAGATCTCCCGGCTGTCCCGGCTGGTCGACGGGCTGCTGGCGGTCGCGCGCGCCGAGCAGACCACACCCCGCCCGACCGCCGTACGGGTCGACGAGGTGGTGGCCGAACGGGTGGCCGCCTGGACGCCCGTCGCCGAGGAGCGCGGGCTCCGGCTGGCCGCCGGGTCCGACGGTGCGGCGCCGACCGTCGCACTGGGGGCGGGGCACCTGGAGCAGATCCTCGACAACCTGATCGCCAACGCCGTGGACGCCGTGCCGTCCGGCGGGAGCATCGGCCTCGACCGCCGTGCGGCCGGGTCCACCGCGCGGGTGCGCGTGCGGGACGACGGTCCCGGGATGACGGCCGAGGCGAAGGCGGTCGCCTTCCGCCGGTTCGGCAACCCCGAGGCCGGGGGCACCGGGCTGGGGCTCGCCATCGTCCACCGCCTGGTCACCGCCAACGGTGGCACGGTGCGGCTGGAGGACACCCCCGGTGGCGGGCTGACCGTCGTACTGCAGCTGCCGCTGTGGCCGGAACGCGGACCGGACCGGGCCGACGGACCGAGATCTTTACCGGATCCGAAGAAGACGTGAGCGGGTTCCCCAGAACCGTGAGCACAGCCTTGAGGTGTACGCGGCCGATCCGGCCGCTGACCCTCCAGGAGCCCCGCCATGGCATCCTCCCCCGACGGCTTCCCGCCGATGCCCCCGCCGACCGGTTCCCCGCTCGCGCGCGAGCGCGGCCTGCGCCGCAGCCGCCGTCTGACCCGGTGGATCGCCGTCACCGCCGTGGCCGGCGCGGCGGCGCTGGGCAGCCTCTACACGCACCTGCTGCCAGGAGGCGCGGCCTCTCCCGCCCCGGCCGCCACACCCTCGGTGCAGAACCCCGCGACGTCCTCCTCCGCCCCGGCAACGGGAGGGAACGAGCGGGGCGACGCTCATGAGGACGACGAGGACGAGGGCGCGGCCCCCGCCGCCCGGCCGACGCCGCAGCCTCCCGCCCGGCCCCCGGCTCCCACACAGCAGCAGCCGCACACGACGACGGGGGCGTCATGACCGCGCAGACACCGGCCCCCTCCCCCGCCCGGGCCGTCTTCCCCGCCCTGGGCACCACCGCCACCCTGCTCGTCACCGAGCCGGGCGCCCTGCCCGCCGCGGAAGAGGTCCTGCGCGCCGAGCTCCTGGCCGTCGACCTGACGTGCAGCCGCTTCCGGCCGGACTCCGAACTCACCCGCGTCAACCTGAGCGCGGGGGTCCCGACGACCGTGAGCGCATACTTCGCCGACGCGCTCCAGGTCGCCCTACGGGCCGCCCGGATCACCGACGGCGCCGTGGACCCGACCGTGGGCAGCGCGGTGATCGCGCTCGGTTACGACCGTACGTTCGCCTCCGTACGCCCCGACGACGTCCGTCCCGTGCCCGTCGCCCGGCCCGCGCCCGGTTGGCGAAGCGTCAGATGGGACGCGCGCACCCGGCAGCTGTGTCTGCCCCCGCACACGCGCCTCGACCTGGGCGCCACCGCCAAGGCCCGCACCGCCGACCGTGCCGCCCGACAGGCCGCCGCGGCAACCGGCTGCGGGGTCCTGGTCGGTCTCGGCGGCGACCTGGCCATGGCCGGACCGTCGCCGGAGGGCGGCTGGCGGATCGCCCTCGCCGACGACCACGCGCAGCCCGTGACGGAGCCGGGCCCCGCCGTGGCCGTGACCGGCGGGGGCCTGGCGACCTCCGGCATCCGGGTGCGTACCTGGCGGCGCGGCGGACGCACCCTGCACCACATCGTCGACCCGGTCACCGGGGAACCGGCCGCGCCCGGGTGGCGCACGGTCACCGTCGCCGCCGCCACCTGCGTGGACGCCAACACGGCCAGTACGGCGGCGGTCGTGCTCGGCGGGCGGGCCGTGCGCCGGCTGCGCTCCACCGGCCTGCCCGCCCGTCTGGTCGGCCTCGACGGCACCGTCGTACGCCTCGGCGGCTGGCCGCCCGACTCACCGGCGCCCGACCCCGGAGGTCCGCGATGACGACCCTCGCCCTGACCGGCAGCCCCCTGTGGTACGCCAGCCGCGCCGGCGGCACCCTCGCGCTGGTCCTGCTCACCGCGACCGTGGTGCTCGGGATCGCCTCCGGCGGGCGGTCCGCACCGCGACGGATCGGCCGGTTCGAGATCGGGCTGCTGCACCGCAACCTGTCCCTGCTCACCTTGGTGTTCCTCGCCGCGCACATCGTGACGGCGGTGCTCGATCCGTTCGTGCACCTGGGGTGGGCGGTGGCCGTGGTCCCGTTCGGCGCGTCGTACCGTCCGCTCTGGCTCGGGCTGGGCACGTTCGCGGCCGATCTGCTGCTCGCGGTGCTGGTCACCAGCGCGCTGAGGCTCCGGCTGGGGGTGCGCCGCTGGAAAGCCGTGCACTGGCTGGCCTATGCCGCCTGGCCGCTCGCCCTCTTCCACGGTGCCGGTACCGGCACCGACACCCGTCTCCCCCTCCAGTTGTGGCTCTACGCCGTATGCCTGGCCTCGGTCGTCGCCGCCGTGTGGTGGCGCCTGGCGAAGGCCGGTCCGGGACGGGTGGCCGGGCGCCTCGTGGCCGCCGTCGGCGCGGCCGCCGTACCAGTGCTGCTGGCCGGCTTCCTGGCCGGCGGGCCGCTCCAGCCCGGCTGGTCCCAGCGCGCCGCCGCCACGACGCTGCTGCTCGGGGGTGGACGATGACCTTTTCGCCTGTGGCGCCTCTCGCGCCTCACCACCGCACACCGCCGCCGGACGACCCCACCGCGCGGCTGCTGGCGGGATGGCGGGCCACCGGGCGACCGGCCGCCCTGGCCGATCACCTGCGACGCCACGGGCCGCCTCCCCTCACCAGGTACATGTCGAGGCCGCTGGTGGACACCGTCGAGGCGGCCGGACTCACCGGGCGCGGCGGCGCCGGCTTTCCGGCAGCCCGGAAGCTGCGGGGCGTGGCGGACGGCCGGGGGCCGGCCGTGGTCGTCGTCAACGCCATGGAGAGCGAACCCGCCGGCCGCAAGGACCAGTTCCTGCTCGCCGTCGCCCCTCACCTGGTCCTCGACGGCGCGGTCCTGGTGGCGGCCGAACTCGGGGCCGACACCGTCCACGTGTGTCTGCCCCGTACCCGCGCCGCCCAGCACCGTCAGCTGGGCGGCGCCCTGGAGGAGCGACGACGCACGCGCCTCGACCCCGTACGGATACGTCTGCACGCCCTGCCGCACGGTTACGTCTCCAGCGAGTCGACGTCGCTGGTGCGCTGGCTCAACGGGGGCCCGGCGCGCCCGCAGGGCAGCCCGCCGCGCAGCCACGAACGCGGTGTCGCCCGCCGCCCCACCCTCGTCCACAACGCCGAGACCCTCGCCCACCTCGCCCTCATCGCCCGTCACGGACCCGACTGGTTCCGGCAGGCCGGCACCCCGGAGGAACCCGGCACCACGCTGGTCACCGTCTCCGGGGCGGTGGCCGCGCCAGGCGTCCTGGAAGCGGCGCTCGGCACGCCGCTCACCACCGTGCTCGACCGTGCCGGAGGCACCACGGAACCGCTGCGGGCCGTCCTGCTCGGCGGCTTCGGCGGCACCTGGATCCCGGCAGAGAAGGCGCCCACGCCCCTCGCCCGCCGCGAGCTGGCCGCGCTGGGCGCCGCACCCGGCGCGGGCGTGCTCGTCGCGTTTCCCGACCCGGCCTGCGGGCTGACGGAAACGGCCCGGATGCTCGCCTTCCTGGCCGCCCACGGCGCCCGACAGTGCGGCCCCTGCCGTTACGGATTGCCCGCGGTGGCCGAGGACTTCGCCGCGCTGGCCGCCGGACAGGCCCACCCGGAGCTGCTGTCCCGTCTGCGTCGCCGGACGGGTCTGCTGCCGGACCGGGGCGCCTGCCGTCATCCCGACGGCGCCGCCCGCCTGGCCGCCTCCGCCCTGCGTGTCTTCGCCGACGACGTCGACCACCACCTCACCCACGGAACCTGCCCCGCGGCCCACCGACCGCCGCGGATCCCCGTACCGCCCGCCACACCCCCGGAGACCTGGCGATGACCCCGACCCGGACCCTGCGCATCGACCGCATCGCCTGCACCGGCCAGGGGCTGTGCGCTGAACTGCTCCCCGAGCTGATCGACCTCGACGAATGGGGCTACCCCGTCCTCAGGGACGGGATCGTCCCCGACCGGCTGCGCGCCCACACCCGACGGGCCGTCGCCGCCTGCCCCCGCCTGGCCCTGCACACCGACGGCGCGTGAGGGTGGCGGGCCGGCCGACCGCCACCCGCACCACGCCATCTGCCGCCGAACCGTGCCGGCGACCGGATGTCAGTCGTCCCCGTCGCCCGACGCCGTCTTGGAGAACCCGTCGTGCCACGCGGCCTTCGCCCCCGAGTCGCCGATGCGGTAGACGTCCACGACTGCTCCCCCGGCCACCACCAGCGACAGCACCGCCGCCGCGACCCGCACCGGCGCGGCGGACCACCGGATGCCGCGCGAGCCAGTGGAGCCGGACGCTCCGGCGCGGCCGGCCACCCACCAGACGACGACCGCCAGGACGAACAGGCCCCCGGCCCACGGGAACAGGCCGTCGCCGAGTTCGGCATGCCGCCTCACCAGCGCGTTGCCGTCGACATGGCGCTCCAGCCATTCGCCTGCCTGCGTGGCGAGCGGCACGCTCACGAGCGTGACCAGGGCGAGCAGCGGCAGGACGACACCCATGCGCCGCGCCGCCCTGGGCCAGATCACACCGACCACGAGTGCCAGCGCGGTCAGGGGAACGAGGACCACGACGAAATGCACGAGCAGTATGTGTGCGGGCAGGCCGTTGACCAGGCTCATCGGTGAAATCCTCCAGTGCGTCGGGGTCTTCCGTGTCGATCGGGCGCGTCAGCCTGGCACAGGAACCTCTCAGCTTCCTCTGAGGAGTTCCCCTGCGGTCCGTCCGGCCCCACAGCAGGTCCGGACGTCCCCTTCCGGACGGCCCGGGCGCCGCGAGGGGATGGAAGGAGAGAAGAAGACCGATCCGGCGGTCACCGTGATGGTCGGCGACGGCGTCAAGCCCCTGCCCTGGCCGCCGCCGACGTCGGTGTCGCCATGGGCGCACGCGGCTCCACCGCCTCCTCCGAGGCCGCCGACATCGTCCTGACCACCGACCGCGTCGACCGCCTCGTCGACGTCGCCGTCATCCTCAACGCCCTGCGCGCCCTGCGCGTCGACCAGGCCGCACGGCCCGCCGTCACCCCCGCCGCCGAAGCGCTCATCCACCGGTTCGCCGACGAGCACCACGACCTTCAGGACGTCCTGGACGCCGTACGCGACGCGGCCGATCGCCTCTCCGACTCCCCCGGGCCCGCGGCGCTCACCGCCGTGGAGGAGACCCACCGTCTGCTCGTCGAACGCCTCTCGCGGCGCATCGCCACCCACCTCCAACTGGCCCGCGCCGACGGCGGTCTGGCCCCCGGACAACTCGACGACCCGCGTTCCTGCCTCTACGGCCTCAACACCGTCCTGCGGCTGCACTTCACGCAGGAGGAGGAGAACTACTTCTCCCTCGCCCCGTGAGCCGGCACCGGCCGCACTCGTGCTTGTGCGGCCCGTGGGTCTCAGGGTTTGGTGAGCGGCCCGGCATGCAGTGCGTTCAGGCGGCGCCGGTAGTCGTCCTCGTCGATCTCACCGCGGGCCAGCCGCTCGCGGAGGATGTCCTCGGCCGAGGGTGCGGTCGGGGTGTGGGTGCGCTCCTGGGGCCGGTTGAGCGTGCGGAAGACCAGCAGGGCGACTGTGATGATCAGCGCCCAGAAAAGGATCATGCCTGCCGACATCGCGAACCAGCCCCAGCCGCTCACGCCATGGTCGTACCAGAACATCATCGCCACTCACCTGCCTCAGCCTCGTTCCGTGGCCGGACGCGGAGGGGTATCCGGCGGCCTCTGCCTTCACCTGCATCGTCCCCGCTGCCCGTGGTGGTGGTCTGGGGCCGGACGGTCCAGGACCGGTGGGCCATTGCGCCCCTACCAGGCAGGGGTGCTCCCCGGACAGGCTGGGGAGGGAACGGACAAGGGAGGCGAGCCGCCCATGGGTGCCCTCGAAGTCGTCGTCCTGGCCTCGGCCGTGCTGATCGCGGCGCTCGGCCGGTACCTCCTCGGACCGCGCCGCGCCGGTGCCGTCCGGCTGGACGGTGGCGTGCCGAGGGCCGGGGCTGGCCTGCCTGCCCCCGTGCTGTTCGCGGTGATGGCACACGAACTGTTCGGCGCCGACCGGGTGCCCGGCTGGATGCCGAACCACCGGCTGCAGTTGGCACTCATCGCGCCGGTGATGTTCTCCACCGGACACACGGCCCACCCGCGTCCAGCGCCACGTCGGGTCAGCCGTCGGCGCCCACGACAGGCCGCACGCGTGTCTGCGTCACCGACCCCGCCCTCCGCCCCAGTCGCCCCCTTACCCCTCCCGGGTATATTGATGGCGATCACCGTTTCACGTCAGCACGGACGGAAGCCATGACGACAGCCAACCACCGGCCTCACGGCGCTCGCGGCGCCGCGCTGCGGTGGACACGCGCTGTCGTCGTCGCGTTGGTGGCCGCTCTCGCGGTGCTCGTGCATCACGAAACGGCCGGCGCCGTCACACATGTGCTGCCCGCCCGGGCCATGGCGGGCATGGGCCACACAGCCGGGCCGTCCCTGTCCGTCCACACGAGCGGGCACGCCATGCCGTCGCTCGCCACAGGCGCGGCCGCGATCCACGACGACGCCGGGGCGTGCTCCGGCACGGTGACGCAGCACTGTGCCGGAATCGGCGTAGACAGCATGAAACTCGTGCCGCCCCACCAGCCGTCCGCCTGCGGCGCTCCGGCCTTCCCCGGAACAGCCGGCGGCCGGGACGTCCCGGGCACCACGGGCCGGGCGCCACCGGACCTCTGCGTTCTCTCTCGATTGCTGCTGTAGGCCGCGCCCGCGGCTTCGCGCACCCACGCGTGCACGAAGCCGTCCGCACGCGCGTCGAACACCAGCGACATCGAGACAAGGGACACCCCTGTGAACAGCATGAACCGCCGCTCCGTCCTGCTGGCCGGACTCGGCGCCGCGGGCGCGGGCGCGCTCACCGCCTGCAGCGGCTCCAGCAGCACGCCTGCCCTGATCAGCCCCTCCGGGTCGGCCGTCGCCGCCGCCGACAAGAAGCGCACCAGGTCCGGCAGGACCCACGAACTGACCCTGACCGCAGCACGGGCAACGGTCGGCCTGGGTGCCGGGATCACGGCCCGGACCTGGGCCTTCGACGGGCGGGTCCCGGGCAGGGAACTGCGCGTCCCGGCCGGCGACACCCTGGCCGCCACGCTCTCCAACCAGCTGCCGGACCAGACCGCCACCTCCCTCCACTGGCACGGCATCGCCCTGCGCAACGACATGGACGGCGCACCGCCGGCCACCCAGACGGCCGTGCGGGCGGGACACAACTTCACCTACCGGTTCACCGCGGACACGCCCGGCACCTACTTCTTCCACCCGCACACCGGCGTCCAGCTCGACCGGGGCCTGTACGCGCCGTTGATCGTGGAGGACCCCAGGGAGCCCCTGTCGTACGACGAGGAGTGGGTGGTCGTCCTCGACGACTGGCTCGACGGCGTCGCCGGGACCCCGGACGACGTCTTCGCCGAGCTGCGCCAGGGCATGGGCGGCATGGACATGAGCGGCATGGGCGATATGGAGGGTATGGGCGGCATGGGCGGTACGACCAGCGCCCCTTCCACCGCGGCCTCCGGTTCAGGCGACGCGGGCACGGAGCTCATGCTGATGGGCGCTCGGAGCCCACTGCTCGGGGGCGACGCCGGTGACGTCAAGTACCCGTATCACCTGGTCAACGGACGCGTTCCGGCCGACCCCGCGGTCTTCCGCAGCAAGCCCGGCAAGCGCGTCCGGCTGCGCCTGATCAACGCCGGCAGCGACACCGCCTACCGCGTCGCCCTCGGCGGCCACGAACTCACCCTCACCCATACCGACGGCTTCCCCGTCCGGCACCAGCAGGTCGACGCCCTGCTGATCGGCATGGGCGAACGCTACGACGTCCTGGTCACCCTGGACGACGGCGTCTTCCCCCTGGTGGCGCTGGCCGAGGGAAAGAACACCACCGGCATGGCCGTCATCCGCACCGGCTCCGGCAGCGTCCCCGGGGCGTCCGTCCGTCCGGCCGAACTGGACGGCAAGCTCTTGGCCGCATCGCAGCTGAACGCGGCGGACGACGTCCGACTGGCGTCGAAGAAGGCCGACCGGGTCCACCGCGTCGAACTGACCGGCGGCATGATGATGTACGACTGGGCCATCAACGGTCGGCGGTTCGACATGAGCGACCCGACCGCGCATCCGATCACCGTGGAACAGGGGCAGCGGGTCCGGCTCGACTTCGTCAACACCACCGCCATGTGGCACCCGATGCACCTGCACGGCCACACCTACCAGCTCGGCAGCGGCGGGCCACGCAAGGACACCACGATCGTCCTGCCGCAGCAGACGGTGTCCGTGTTCTTCGACGCCGACAATCCGGGACAGTGGATGCTCCACTGCCACAACGCCTACCACGGTGAGGCGGGCATGATGGCACTGGTCGCCTACCGATCCTGATCGCCCGCACGCACCTCCGAAGCCCGGGACGGGCGGCGCCCTCACTGGAAGGCGGCGTGGATCTCCTGCTCGGTCGCCGTGTGGGAGACGAGGAGGAGTTCGTCGCCGGGGCGCAGCCGCTCCGCCGGGTCCGGCGCGGTCGGCTGTCCGTCGCGGACGATGGTGGCGACGACCGTGCCCTCGGGCAGCGCGATGTCGCCCAGGGCCCGGCCCCGCGCCCTGGACCGCTCCGTGATGGCCGTTTCGATGACCTCGACGCCCGCCTTGCTGAGCCGCAGCAGGGCGACGGTGTCGGTGGCGCCGGTGGCCTCCTCGATGAGGGAGATCAGCGGGGTGGCGGAGGGGACGGCGACGTCGACGCCCCAGCGTTCGTCGAACAGCCAGGCGTTGTCGGCGTCGTTGACGCGGGCGGCGACCCGGGGCACCGAGAACTGCCGTTTGGCGAGGAGGCTGATCACGAGGTTGTCCTCGTCGTCGCCGGTGGTGGCGATGACGAGGTCGGCGGTCAGGGCGCCGCAGTGTTCCAGGAGGGCCGGTTCGCAGGCGTCGCCCGCCACCAGCCGCACCGGGACGCGGCCTTCCAGTGCGGCCAGCCGGTCGTCGTCGGTGTCGATGAGGGTGACCTCGTTGCGGGCGGCGCAGAGCACCCGGGCGATCTGGGTGCCGAGCCGTCCCGCGCCGGCGATGAGCACGTTCACGTTCCCAGCTCCTTGTCGAGGAAGCCGCGCAGTCTGCCGAGCGCGGTGGCGGCGACGGCGAAGGTGACCAGGTCGTCCGCCTGCGCGGGTGTGCCGTGCGCGGGGATGAGGGAGCGGCCCCCGCGGGTGACCTCGACGACACGGATCTCGCCGTCGACGTCGAACTCGGTCAGCCGCCTGCCTACCAGGTAGGCGGGCACCTCCGAGCGGACGAGCAGGGTCTCGCCGTTGCCGAAACTGAGTTCGGGACTGAGGTGGCGGTGCAGCAGCATCCGGTGGAGCTGGTGCACGGTCCAGCGGACGCTGGCGATGGTGGGGATGCCGAGGTCGCGGTAGATGTCGGCGCGCCGTGGGTCGTATATGCGGGCGAGGACGACCGGGACCCGGTAGACGTCCTTGGCCGTACGCGCGCTGACGATGTTGCTGTTGTCGCCGGAGGTGACGGCGACGAAGGCGTCCGCGTGCTCGATCCCGGCGGACCCCAGGACGGCGCGGCTGAAGCCGTTGCCCTCGTGGAAGCGGATGCGGGGGCTGTCGGGCAGCCGCCGGGCGGCCTGGGGGCGCCGGTCGACGACCTCGACGTCGTGCCCTTCCGCGGCGAGCAGACCGGCGAGGCCGGCGCCCACCCGTCCGCAGCCGACGACGATCACTTTCACCGTGGGGCTCCTTTCCGGCGTGCGTCGCGTCGGCGCAGCCACGCCTTGCGGGTCTCGTCCGCGAGCAGGGGCAGGGTGCCGAGTGCGGCCAGGACGGCCCAGTCGGCGGCGTCGAGCGGGGCGGTGCCGAACACGGCCTGCAGCGGGGGCAGGTAGCTGATCGCGGCCATGAGGGCGAGGCCGAAGCCGCCCGCCGCCAGCAGGGCCGGATTGGACAGCAGGCCCACCTTCAGGATGCTCTGCCGGTCGGTGCGCACGGCGAGCGCGTTGAAGAACTGGCTGAGCACGATCCCCGCCTGGACCATGGTGATCGCCTCCCGGTAGACGGGCGTGTCCTTGGTGAAGTCGTCGAACGGGATGCCCGAGGCGACGATGTGCCAGAAGAAGACGGCGGTGACGCAGACCGCCTGGATGCCGCCGAGGAACAGGATCCGTCCCATCACGGCGGCCGAGAACAGCCGCTCCCGGCGGGAGCGCGGGGGGCGGTCCATGACGTCGGGTTCGGGTGGCTCGGCGCCCAGTGCCAGGGCCGGCAGTACGTCGGAGCCGAGGTCGATGGCGAGGATCTGCACCGCGGTGATGGGCACCAGCGGGAATCCCGCGAAGGTGGCCGCCAGGATGGGGACCAGTTCCCCGATGTTGTGGCTGAAGAGGTAGACGAGGAACTTGCGGATGTTCTGGTAGACGGCGCGGCCGAGCCGTACCGCCGCCGCGATGGAGGCGAAGGAGTCGTCCAGCAGGACCATCGCGGCCGCCTCGCGGGCCACGTCGGTGCCGCCGGCCCCCATCGCCACGCCGATGTCGGCGTGTTTGAGGGCGGGAGCGTCGTTCGCGCCGTCCCCGGTGACCGCCACCACCTCGCCGCGCCGCTGGAACGCGGTGACCACCCGCATCTTGTGCTCCGGGCTGACCCTGCACAGCAGCAGTTCGGACGGTTCGGCGAGGAGCGCGTCGAGGTCGTCGTTGTCCATGGCGTCGAGCCGGGCACCCGTCACCACGACGGGATCGGGCCGCAGCACGATCCCCACCCGGCGGGCCACGGCCTCCCCGGTGAGCGGGTGGTCCCCGGTGACCATGACGATCCGGATGCCGGCCCGGCGGCAGGCGGCGACCGCGTCGGTGACCTCGGGGCGCGGGGGGTCCAGCATGCCGACCAGGCCGAGGAGGGTCAGACCGGACTCCGCCTCCTGCTGGTCGGTCCGGGGCCCGTCGACCTCCCGCCGTGCGACGGCCAGCACCCGCAGCCCCTGGGAGGCCAGCTCGTCGGCCGCCGCGACGACCGCCGCCCGGTCCCGCCCGGTCAGCGGCTCCCGCCGTCCGTCCCGCTCCGCGTCGGTGCAGCGCGTGAGCAGCTCCACGGGGGCTCCCTTGACGCATGCCTGGTGGCCCGTCGCGGTCCGGTGGACCGTGGTCATCAGCTTGCGGTCGGAGTCGAAGGGGAACTCCGTCACCCGGGGAGTCGCGGCGGCCGCCGCGTCCAGGTCCAGACCGGCCTTGGCCGCCACGACCAGCAGGGCGCCCTCGGTCGTGTCGCCGAGCACCCTCCAGTGCTCCTGAGGGCTCGCGGGCGGCACCAGCCGGGCGTCGCAGCACAGGCCCGCCACCCTGAGCAGCTCGCGCACCGGCGCCGCGTCGGCGACCTCGCCGCGCGGGGTGTAGCCCACACCCGTCACGTCGTGGTGCACGCCGTTCGCCCACACCCGGGTGACGGTCATCTCCGCCTGGGTGAGCGTCCCGGTCTTGTCGGTGCACACCACGGTGGTCGAGCCGAGCGCCTCCACCGCCAGCAACTGCTTGATCAGGGCCTGACGCCGCGCCATCCGCCGTACGCCGATCGCCAGGGACACCGACAGGGTGGCGGGCAGCCCTTCCGGCACCAGCGCCACCATCACCCCCAGCGCGAACACGAACGACGGCACGACGGACTCGCCGGTGGGAAGCCGTACGACGAACATCAGGGCCCCGGTCGCCAGGGCCGCCCCCGCCACCCGGCGTGCCATGACGGCCACTTGGACCTGCAGCGGGGTCTTCTGCCGCGGCGCGGCGGCGGCCAGCCGGTAGATCCGCCCGAACTCGGTGGACGCGCCCGTGGCGAGGACCACGGCACGCCCGGATCCGGCGACGACGTCGGTCCCCATGAAGACGCAGTTACGGGCCTCCAGCGCGGGCCCGGGCGCCACCGGTTCGGCGGTGCGGCCCACGGCGTTGCTCTCCCCGGTCAACGACGCGTTGTCGACCGCCAGTTCATGCGCCTCGACCAGTCGGCAGTCCGCCGGCACGGCGTCCCCGGCCTCCAGCACCACCACGTCCCCCGGCACCAGCTCCCGGGCGGGCACCTCCAGCCGTTCCCCGCCGCGCAGCACCCGGCAGGCGTGCGGCACCATCGCCGCCAGGGCCTGTGCCGTGCGCTCCGCCGAGTACTCCTGCGCGAATCCGATGGCCGCGTTCAGCACGACGACGGCCAGGATGGCCACCGCCAGTTGCAGGGTGCCGGCCTCACGCGGTTGCTGAAGTCCGTACGCCAGGAAGGTGATCGCCGAGGCGACCAGCAGGACCACCGCGAAGAGGTCCGTGAACTGGGCCGCCAGGTCCCGCCAGGCGGCACGGCGTCGCGTCCGCGGCAGTTCGTTGGGCCCGTACCGTTCCAGCCGCTGCCCCGCCTGCGCCGGCGCGAGGCCACGCCGTGTGGTGTCCAGGGCGGAGAAGACATCGGCGGCGGCGAGTTGCCGTACCCGTGGCGGCGGGCCGGTACCGGGCTCCGTCGTGGTCCGCGTGCCGACGGCCGGCGGGGCCGCGCTCGTACGCATCAGGCGGGTCCGTACGGTGATCGGGTCGCCGTACGGGCGACATGGCGGACCTTGCGTGAGGCTTCCATCATCGGCTCCCGGGGGTCGGCGGCGCTCCCGCCGTCTCGCCGTTCGAGCGACGGCGCCCTCCGATCGTGTGCCGGACCGCCCGGAGTCAACCAGGGCCGTCCGGGGCGGAGGGCGGGGCCGTCCGGCCCTCACACCGGGACGGTGACGCCCGCGGGTTCCCACTGCGGTTGCACCCCCGGGTGCGTCGCGGTGCGGCCCGCGACCGTCTCGGACAGCACACGGCGGCATTCCCGCCGGGCGGCGCCCTCGGCAGCGCCCGCCGGTCCGCCCGGTCGGCGGCCTTCTCTTCTCTGTTCAGCCTCACCCCTTCCGCCGGGTGCCGCACGCCACGGCTTCCCCGGGGGGCGTCGGGTGCCGTCCGGGCCGTCCGGCCCATGCGGCTCACGTGTGCGGGGCGGAGAGTGGAGGGAGGAACGCACGCGACACGAGGAGGCGGGAGCCATGTGGCACCGGACGGTGAGCGACCTCATGACCACACCGGTCGTCAAGGTGCGCCGGGACACCGGCTTCAAGGAGATCGCCAAGCTGCTCGCCGAACACGGCATCACCGCCGTACCCGTCGTGGACGACGAGGAACACGCCGTGGGCGTGGTCTCCGAAGCGGACCTGCTGCGCAAGGAGGCCGCCCGACTCGATCCGGCAGGTCTGCTGCCGGTCCTGCGTCCCGGGCCCGCCGACCGGGCGAAGGCGGAGGCCACGTCCGCCGAGAAGCTGATGAACAGCCCGGCCGTGACGGCCCGCCCGCAGTGGTCGGCGGTGGAGGCCGCCCAGGTCATGGAGCGCCACCACGTCAAACGGCTGCCGGTGGTCGACGAGGCGGACCGGCTGGTCGGGCTGGTCAGCAGGGCCGACCTGCTGCGTGTCTTCCTGCGGGGCGACAGCGCCGTCCGGGAGGAGATCTCGGGAGAGGTGCTCCTGCGCACGCTCGGCATCACGCCCGGCGCGGTCACCGTGCGGGTCGTCGACGGGCGGGTGTCACTGAAGGGCACCGTCGAGCGCAAGTCGCTCGTCCCGGTCCTCGTGCGCCTGTGCCAGGGCGTGGACGGTGTGGTCGACGTCTCCGCGGAGCTGCGCCATCAGGTGGACGACACCGCTTCCGCAGCGCCGGACCGGCCACATGAGCCGGAGTACGAACGACTGGAGCGAGAGGGAGGTGGCCGGACATGACCGGGACTCCGTACAACGTGAGCGATGTGATGACCCAGACGGTCGTGGCCGTGGGACGTGACGCGCCGTTCAAGGACATCGTGCGGACCATGGAGCAGTGGAAGGTCAGCGCCATGCCCGTGCTGGAGGGAGAGGGACGCGTCATCGGCGTCGTGTCGGAGGCCGATCTGCTGCCCAAGGAGGAGTTCCACGAAGGTGAGCAGAACCTCTCCCAGCAGCGAGAGCGCCTGGCCGATGTCGCCAAGGCCGGTGCGACCAGGGCGGAGGAGCTCATGAGCACACCCGCCGTCACCGTCCACGCGGACGCCACTCTGGCCCAGGCCGCCAGGATCATGGCCGTCCGGCATGTCAAGCGGCTGCCCGTGGTCGACGACATCGGCATGCTCCAGGGCATCGTCAGCCGCGCCGATCTGCTGAAGGTCTTCCTGCGGCCGGACGACGAGATAGCCGACGAGGTCCGCCGCACGGTGGTGTCCTCCCTGTATCCGACCGCCGGCCACTCCATCGACGTCACCGTGCAGGAGGGAGTCGTCACCCTGCGCGGACACGTACGCGACACCGCGCTCGTCCCGATCGCCGTACGCCTCGTGCGCGCCGTGGAGGGTGTCGTGGACGTCGAGCCGCAGCTCACCGGCACGGGCGCGGTCTGAGACCGGCCGCGAGGCCGCCGCGTTCGAGAACGCGCCTCAGCTCGCGGTGCTGAGTGAGCCCTCGAGATCACGCCGACCGGCTGGGAACGGGCCGGAAGTCCTCCTCGGTGGGCTGTGCGGCCCTCCGCCGCTGGGCTCGCCGCCCCTCGGACAGGGCCGTTGAGTGCCTGCCGCCGCACCACTGCGGGCCGGGAGGCTGAAGGCGCGGCTCCGGGCAAGGCGCCGTGCCCCGTGCGTGCCGCTCGCCGTCGTACAAGGCACCGCCGGGGCCGGACAGAGAGGGGTAAGGTCATGGCGTCCGTCACCTTCGACAAGGCCACGAGGCGTTTTCCGGGAATGGAGCGCCCGGCCGTCGACACGCTCGACCTGGAGATCGCGGACGGTGAGTTCATGGTCCTGGTGGGCCCGTCCGGATGCGGCAAGTCCACGATCCTGCGCATGCTCGCCGGGCTGGAGGACGTCGACTCGGGCACCATCCGCATCGGTGACCGGGACGTCACCCACCTGCCACCCAAGGACCGGGACATCGCGATGGTGTTCCAGAACTACGCCCTGTACCCGCACATGACGACGGCGGACAACATGGGCTTCGCCCTGAAGATCGCCAGGATGCCCAAGGAGGACGTCCGGCGTCGTGTCACCGAGGCGGCAGACGTCCTGGACCTCGGCGACCTCCTGGAACGCAAGCCGAAGTCCCTTTCCGGGGGACAGCGCCAGAGGGTCGCGATGGGACGCGCCATCGTCCGCGAACCGCGCGTGTTCCTGATGGACGAGCCCCTGTCCAACCTGGACGCCAAGCTGCGCACACAGACCCGGACGCAGATCGCCTCGTTGCAGCGGCGGCTGGGCACCACCACCGTGTACGTCACGCACGACCAGGTCGAGGCGATGACGATGGGCGACCGGATGGCCGTCGTCAAGGACGGGGTGCTCCAGCAGGTGGGGACGCCCAGGGAGGTGTTCCGGAGCCCGGCCAACGCCTTCGTCGGCGGCTTCATCGGCTCCCCCTCGATGAACCTGTTCCGAGCGCCTCTCACCGGAGAGGGCGCCGAGCTGGGCGGTCTTGTCGTACCGCTGCGTCCGGTGGTGCGGCAGGCGGTGTCCGAGGAGGGCGCGGCCGGGATCCTGCTCGGCGTACGGCCGGAGCAGTTCGTCTTCCTGTCGTCCGAGGACCTGGAGACGCCGGCCCTGGACCTCGTGGTGGAGGCGGTCGAGGACACCGGTGCCGTCACCTACCTCCACACCACCGCCAAGGTGGGTCCGGAGAGCGTGGACGTCGTCGTCCGGGCCCCGGAAAGGGGGCGGTACGCCAAGGGGGAGCAGGTGCGTGTCACTGTTCGACCTGGCGGGTTCCATCTCTTCTCCGCCACGACGGAACGACGCCTGCGGGACACCGTCGGCTGACTTGCACGCAGGGGTGATCCCCCGCCGGAGAAGGCGGGGGATCACCGGTGCCACGGAACTCAGCCGACGAACTCACCCACGGCCGCTTTCAGTTCACTCAGTCCCTTCTTCGCGTCGGTGAAGAACATCCCGGTCTTCGGGTCGGTGTACAACTCGTTGTCGATGCCCGCGTAGCCGTGGCCCATGGACCGTTTGATGACGACGACGCTCTTCGCCCTGTCGACGTCGAGGATCGGCATGCCGGAGATCGCGTTGCCTGGTCGGCGGGCGATCGGGTTGGTGACGTCGTTGGCGCCGATGACGAGGGCGACGTCCGCCTGGGGGAACTGCGGGTTGGCCTCGTCCATCTCCTTCAGTTGGGTGTAGGGCACGTTGGCCTCCGCCAGGAGCACGTTCATGTGGCCGGGCATGCGGCCCGCGACGGGGTGGACGGCGTAGCTGACGTCGATGCCGTGGGCGGTGAGGAGCTTGGCGAGGTCGCCGAGTTCGTGCTGGGCCTGGGCGGCGGCGAGGCCGTAGCCGGGGACGAAGACGACCTTGCTCGCGTACGCCAGCTGGATCGCCACGTCGTCCGCGGAGACCGACCGCACCTGGGCCGGGGCGCCGCCCCCGCCGGTCGTCGCCGGTGCGCCGGTGCCGAAGCCTCCGATGACGATGTTGGCGATGGAGCGGTTCATGGCGTCGGCCATCAGCTTGGTGAGGATGCCGCCCGAGGCGCTGACGAGCATGCCCGCGATGATCAGGGCGGTCTCGTTCAGCACGAAGCCGGCCATGGCGACCGCGGATCCGGTGAAGGCGTTCAGCAGGGCGATGACGACCGGCATGTCGGCGCCGCCGATGGGCAGCACCATCGTCACGCCGAACAGCAGGGCCACGGCGGTCAGCCCGTACAGCGCGGTACGGGAGTCCGGTGCCAGCACCAGCCAGACCGTGCCGGCGACGAAGGAGGCCGGCAGCAGCACGTTCAGCAGCCGTGCCCCGGGGAAGACGACCGGTGCTCCGGAGACCGTTCCCTGCAGCTTGCCGGCCGCGATCAGCGACCCGGAGAAGGTGACCGCGCCGATGACTATGTCCAGCGCGCCCGGCACGGAGACCCTGGCGCCGGCCGCCGCCGCGTCGTCGGCCTGGAGCAGGTCGTTCACGGCGATGAGTGCGGCCGCGCCGCCGCCGACGGCGTTGAAGAGGCTGACCAGTTGGGGCATGGCGGTCATCCGCACCTGGCGGGCGGCCGCCAGGCCGAGTGCTCCACCGACGAGACCGCCCGAGGCGAGCACGAGCCAGCCGGTGCCGGTGATGTGGCTCTCGTCGGCGACCAGCCACACCGTGGCGGCGATCGCAACGGCCATGGCGGCGGCGGAGAGGGTGTTGCCGCGGCGCGCGGTGCGCGGGTGGTTCATCAGGTGCAGGCCGAGCACGAAGCAGGCGGCCGCGGCGAGGAAGGCGTAGTGGACGGCGTTGGAGACGGTGTCCATGGCGGTCACACCTCCGCCTTGTCGTTCTTGTCGTTGTTCTGGGGCTTGGCCTTGAACATCTCCAGCATCCGGTCCGTGACGACGTACCCGCCGACGACGTTCATCGCGCCGAAGACCATGGCCACGAAGGCCAGGGCGTAGCCGAGCCAGGTGTGGGACTCCGCGGCGATCAGCATGGCGCCGACGACGACGATGCCGTGCACCGAGTTGGATCCGGACATCAACGGGGTGTGCAGGGTCGCGGGGACCTTGCTGATGACCTCGATGCCGACCAGCACGCTCAGCACGAACACGGTGATCGCGGTGAGGAGGTCGAGGTCGTTCATGACGTTTCACCTCCCATGAGGGCGCCCGTGATCTCGTCGGCCGGGTCGAGGACGAGTTCGCCGTCCCGCACCAGGTGGCGCAGCAGGGCGACGAGGTTGCGGGCATAGGCCGTGGAAGCGGCGGTGGCCATCGCGGACGGCAGGCGTCCGGCGCCGATGACGGTGACCCCGTTGTCGAGGACGGCGGTCTTGTCGGGTTCGGAGTTCTCGACGTTGCCGCCGAGTTCGCTCGCTGCGAGGTCGACGACGACCGAGCCGGGCTGCATCCGCTCCAGGACGGTGGCGGTCACCAGCAGGGGTGGCTTGCGTCCGGGGACCTGGGCGGTCGTGATGACGATGTCGGAGCGGGCGATGTGCGCGTCGAGCGCCTCGCGCTGGGCCTGCTGCTCGTCCGACGTCAGCTCCCGTGCGTAGCCTCCCTGTTCGGTGCCCGGTGCCTCCTCCGGCGGGCGCGGGACGTCGAGGAAGCGGGCACCGAGGGACTCCACCTCCCCTCGTGACGCGGGGCGTACGTCGTACGCCGAGACGACGGCGCCGAGACGGCGGGCCGTGGCGATGGCCTGCAGTCCCGCGACTCCGGCGCCGAGGACCAGGACCTGCGCCGGGCGCATGGTGCCCGCCGCGGTGGTCAGCATCGGGAAGAAGCGGTCGTAGGAGTCGGCGGCGAGCAGGGCCGCCTTGTACCCGGCGATGTTGGCCTGGGAGGTCAGCGCGTCCATGGACTGGGCGCGGCTGAGGGTGCGCGGCAGCAGGTCGAGGCTCACCGTGCGCACTCCGCGTGCGGTCAGTTCCTGGACCAGCGCGGGGTGGCGCAGGGGTTCGAGCAGACCGATGAGGGTCTGTCCGGCGCGCAGTGCCCCTGCCGTCTCCGGATCGGGTGCCGCCACGCACAGGACGGCGTCGGCCCGGGCGTACAGCTCTGCCAGGGGTACGACGGTCGCGCCCGCGGCGGTGTAGTCCGCGTCCGTGAACCAGGCTCCGGAGCCGGCCCCGGTCTCGACCAGGACGTCGAGTCCGGCCCGGCGCAGGAGGGTGACGGCTTCGGGGACGAGGGCGACGCGGCGTTCGCCGGGTGCCCGCTCCCGTACGGCACCTACGGTGACGGTGGTCATGGTGTGCTGCCTCTCTCCGTGGCCCGGTGGGTGCCGGGCCACGGATCTCTCGGAGGTTCCGGATCCCCCGGAACCTCCGGGCCTCTCAGAACTCGAAGACGAGCCGGGCCTCGGCCCGTCCGCCGAGGACCTCGTCGAAGCACTCGTTGACGTCCTCCAGGCGCCGGGGCTCGGCGACGACCTGGGTGCGTCCGGCCGCGTGCAGCGCGAACACCTCGGTCAGGTCCTGCCGGGTGCCGACGATCGAGCCGATGACGGAGATCCCGCCGAGCACGGTCTCGAAGATCGGCACGCTGACCGCCGCGTTGTCCGCGGGCAGGGCGACCATGACCAGGCGTCCGCCGCGGTTGAGCGACCGGTACGCCTGCTCGAAGGCCTTGGGTGCGGCGGCGAGCACGACCGCCACGTCCGCTCCGCCGGTCTTCCTGATCTCCTCGACCGGGTCGTGGGTGCGGGCGTTGACGAGTACGTCGGCGCCGAGCCGGTGGGCCAGACCGAGCTTGTCCGGTTCGAGGTCGACGGCCGTGACCAGGCCGCCGACGAGGCGTGCGTACTGCACCGCGAGGTGGCCGAGTCCGCCGATGCCGAAGACGGCGACCCGCTCGGCCGGCACCACGTGCGCGACCTTGATCGCCTTGTACGTGGTGACGCCGGCGCAGGTCAGGGGTGCCGCGTCGAAGGACGACACGGCGTCGGGGACCCGGACGACCGCGCCCGCGTTCGCGACCGCGTACTCGGCGTAGCAGCCGTCCACGGAGTAGCCGGAGTTGACCTGCGACTCACAGAGGGTCTCCCAGCCGGAGACGCAGTGGCGGCAGGTGCCGCAGGACGAGCCGAGCCAGGGGACGGCGACCCGCTTGCCGAGGAGGTCCTCCGAGACGCCGGTGCCGACGGCCTCGACGCGCCCGATGCCCTCGTGGCCGGGGATGAACGGCGGTTGCGGCCTGACCGGCCAGTCGCCGTGGGCGGCGTGGATGTCGGTGTGGCAGAGCCCGGAGGCCTCCATGCGGACGAGTACCTGTCCGGGGCCGGTCTCGGGGACGGGCAGGTCCTGGATCTCCAGGGCCTTGCCGAATGCGGTGACCACTGCGGCCTTCATGACGTGCTCCTCAACTGGTGTGGTGCTGGGGCGCCTTGATCCGGGTGACGAAGCGCAGTCCGTCCCCGGCCGGGAGGGAGAAGCCGCCCGGGGTGCCCGGTTCGACGTCGAGGACGAAGAGGGGGCGGCCGAGGGCCTCGTAGTGGTCGGCGTTCATGTGGAAGGTGCATCCCTGCACCACGCCGACGAGCATGTCGCCGTCTCCCAGGGCGAATTCGCCGCCGGGGAAGCACATCGGGTCGCTGCCGTCGCAGCATCCCCCGGACTGGACGAACATCACCGGCCTGCCCCGGGCGGCGCGCAGGTCCTCGATGGCCCGGCGGGCCGCCCGGGTGGCGGTGACGTGTCCCGCGGTGCCGTTCTCGACACTCGCCGAACCCACGGACATGTCGTCCCGCTCCTTCCTAGAACAGCCCGAGCGGCTTGGTGCCGTAGCTGACCAGGAGGTTCTTGGTCTGGCTGTAGTGCTCGAGCATCATCTGGTGGTTCTCGCGGCCGATGCCGGAGACCTTGTAGCCGCCGAACGCGGCACCGGCGGGGTACTGGTGGTAGCAGTTCGTCCAGACCCGGCCGGCCTTGACGGCGCGGCCCATGCGGTACGCGAGGGCGCCGTCGCGGGTCCACACGCCGGCCCCGAGGCCGTACAGCGAGTCGTTGGCGATCGCGAGGGCCTCGGCTTCGTCCTTGAAGGTGGTGACCGCGAGGACGGGGCCGAAGATCTCCTCCTGGAAGACCCTCATCCTGTTGTGGCCCTTGAGGACGGTCGGCTCGTAGAAGAAGCCGTTCGCGAACTCCCCGTCGAGCGTGGGCCGGTGGCCGCCGATCAGCAGTTCGGCGCCCTCCTTGACGCCGATGTCGACGTACGAGGCGATCTTCTCGACCTGCTGCTTCGACACCTGGGGGCCGATCATGGTCGCGGTGTCCAGCGGGTCGCCCTGCCGGATGGCGCGGATGCGCTCCAGGCAGCGGCCCATGAACTCCTCGTAGATGTCCTCCTGGATGAGGGCGCGCGAGGGGCAGGTGCAGACCTCGCCCTTGTTGAACGCGTACAGGACGAGTCCCTCGACGGCCTTGTTCAGGAAGTCGTCGTCGGCCGCGGCCACGTCGTTGAAGAAGATGTTCGGCGACTTGCCGCCCAGCTCCAGGGTGACGGGGATGATGTTCTGGGACGCGTACTGCATGATCAGGCGGCCCGTGGTGGTCTCGCCGGTGAAGGCGACCTTGGCGATGCGCTTGTTGGTGGCGAGCGCCTTGCCGATCTCGGCGCCGGGGCCGTTGACGACGTTGAGGACTCCGGGCGGCACGATGTCGCCGACGACCTCCATCAGCTTCAGGATCGACCACGGGGTCGGGGAGGCGGGCTTGATCACCGTGGCGTTGCCGGCGGCGAGCGCCGGGGCGAGCTTCCACGCGGCCATCAGCAGCGGGAAGTTGAACGGGATGATCTGCCCGACCACGCCGAGCGGCTCGTGGAAGTGGTAGGCGATGGTCTCCTTGTCGATCTCGGTGATCTCGCTCTGCTGCGCGCGGATCGCGGCGGCGAAGTAGCGGAAGTGGTCGGCGGCGAGGGGGATGTCGGCGGCCAGCGTCTCGCGGACCGGCTTGCCGTTCTCCCAGCTCTCGGCGACGGCGAGTTCCTCGCGGTGGGCGTCGATGGCGTCGGCCATCCGGTTGAGGACCGCGGCCCGTTGGGCCGTGGAGGCCTCGCCCCACTTGTCCTTGGCGGCGTGCGCGGCGTCCAGGGCGTGTTCGATGTCCTCGGCCCCGGACTTCGGGATCTCGCAGATGGGCTTGGCGGTGGCGGGGCTCAGGTTGGGCGTGTACTGGCCGGTGGTGGGCGCCTGCCACTTGCCGCCGATGAAGTTCTCGTAGCGGGGCGCGACGTCGACGGGACTGCCCGGCGCGCCCGGAGGCTCGTACCTCATGGCCGTCTCCTCTCGGATGACGTCCGATCACGACGATCGGGGTGATACTCGGAACGCTAGGAGGGGGAACGCTGCAACACCGCTGCATGCCGCCGGACCTGGGGGAACACGGCCGTCTCCAGGTTCAGCGCGCGGGCCCGCGCGGCAGCCGCCGCGTGCTGCGGCGAGCCGGCCGGCAGGATCCGGGCCAGGGCGGCCCAGGCACCGAGGTCTTCGGAGCCCCAGTCCGCCATGACCCAGCGGCGCAGCAGCCCGGCGTCACCGCTGCCGAGGACGGCGCCGCGCAACTGCTGTTCCAGGCAACGGCGGTGCGCCACGACGGCCGGTGCCTCCGAACGCGGCAGCAGCGGGCCGGGGTAGCGGGCCAGCGCCTCGCCGACCCGGCCCTCGGCCAGCAGCCGGGACACCTCGTCGACGTCGGTCCGCACGGGGCACAGCAGCGCGTACGGACGGGAGCCGAGCAGGTCCGGTCCCAGCACGGCGCGCAGACGGGTCATTTCGGCGCGCAGTGTGGAGGCGGGCAGCTCACGTTCCGAGAGGTCCACGGCGAGCCGGTCGCCCGTGACGCCCCGGCCCGCCAGGGCCAGCACCAGCACGATCTCGCTGTGCCGCGGGCTGAGGCGGCGCACCCGGCCCGCGCGCTCCAGCAGGGCGCCGTCCCTGCCCAGCGCCCACAGGCGGAGCCCGTGGGGGGTCGACGTACCGTGGCTGTCCGGTCCGAGGAGTGGCACGGACGGCATCCGTGCCAGCTGTGCCTCGGCCGCCAGCGCGGCGGCACGTACCGCGGCCAGGGCCGGCGGTGTGGCGATGGTGGCGCCGCCGGACAGGTCGACCACGCCGAGCACGTTGCCCGTGACGGGATCGCGCACCGGGGCTGCGGCGCAGGACCAGCCGTGCACGGCGGCGCTGAAGTGCTCACCCGTCACGATCTGCACCGGGCGGCCCAACTCCAGTGCCGTACCCGGAGCGTTGGTGCCGGCCTGTCGCTCCGACCAGACGGCTCCCTCTACGAAGCGCATACGCTCGGCCCGTCTCATGGCCCCGGCGTCGCCCTCGACCCAGAGCAGGGTGCCGTCCGCGTCCCCGACCGCGAACACATGCCCGTCGTCGGCGGCGCCGGAGCCCAGCACTTCCCGGAACAGGGGAAGCACGGCGGCGAGCGGATGGGACCCGCGATGGGCGTTCAGTCCTTCGGACGCCCATCGCAGCGGTGGCGGACGGCTGCCGTCGGGATGTACACCGCACGCCTGGCAGCGCCGCCAGGAGTCGGCCACGAGTCCGCGCACAGCGTCCATGGCACCTCCCGCGAACGTTCGTCCCGAACCGGTCGCACCAGCCTCACCTGTACGCCGGAGCGGTCGCAGGGGCCGAACGGCCCCTGTTCGGGGGGTCCGTGGGCCCCGGCTCACCCGGAGGACGCCGTGGCGAGGCACGCCGCCCACTGCGCCGCGTCCAACGGCACGGTGCCGTCGTCCGCGCGGGCGTTGAGCGCGTTGAACAGCTGGAACAGTACGAAGGTGGTGAACGCCATCGTCTGTGCCGTCTCCGTGCCGACGCTCTCACGGGAAAGGGCGAGCAGCCCCGCCGTGCCCAGCGCCATGACGTCGTCCCGGGCCGGGTCGGTGATCAGCGCGGCAAGGACTGGACGACTCGGTCCCGGAGCGCAACTCGACGGCGATCGCGCCCGGTTCGGTGCTCATACCGGTGCCCGTGACGATCCTCTCGGCACGGCCGCGGGTCAGGGACGTGCGTCCTTGATGTCGCTCATGGCGGCGGCCACCACGGCGGCGACCAGCAGGATGCCGATGAGCCAGTCGCGGAACCGGTCCGGGAACTTCAGCCACTCCGGGCGCCGGGCCGGTTCGGCCAGCCGGTACGCGTCCACCGGTCCCGTCCCTCTTCCTGGATCACCGCGACAGGGCAACCGGAGTGCCGCAGGGCCACTCGGCTGACCGTGACGGGCCGGGCGGCGGTCCATCCGCCCAGGCGCCGCGTTCCGATCACGACGAGCTGCGCGTGCGCGCTCGCTTCGATGACCGCTCGGCGGGTCCCGCCCCGGACTCGGGGACGGCGTACGGAGACGTCTCCGTACTTCTCCCGCAGCGCGGCCCATGAGTCGTCGGGCCGGTCCTGGGGCCGTCCGTTCCGCGTCGCGAACCCGTTCAGCACCACTAAGTCCGTTGCGCGGGCCGATGCCTCGGCGAAGGCGAACTCCGCTGCCTGCCGACCGACGTGACCGTCGTCGCAGGCCAGGACGACGGGACCGGCCGGGTCCGGCCCGCCCCGGACCATCAGTACCGGAGAACCTCCGTGGGCGGCGAGCCGGGCGGCCACCGAGCCGCGTCGTCCGCCGCGGGACCGGCTCATGGGGCGGCTGCCGACGACGGTGAGCGACGCGCGGTGGGACTCGGTCTCCAGCACCGCCGCCGGCTCACCCATGAGGACCGTGTACGTGACCCGCACACCGGGCGCCGCGCTGCGGGCCCGGCGCTCGGCCTCCGCGAGCGCGCCGTTCGCCGGGCCTCGCGCCCCGGTGCCGTCCGGATCCCACGGGGGCACTCCCGGCGGTACCTGGGCCGCCGGCCACTCGCAGGCGTGCGCCAGTCGGAGCCCCACCCCCAGCCGTTCGGCCTCCCGCGCGGCCGCCTCCACCGCGGCCAAGCCCGTTGCCGAGCCGTCCACTCCCACCAGTACAGGGCCGCTCATGACAGCTCCCCCTTCCCTCGAGCACCTCGGAACCGGAGCGGTGGTGCTCCCCGGCGCGACGGCGGACAGCCTTGTGCTGCCGGTCCCGACGGGTCCGGCGGCCCTGTCCTGCCTCCTGACTCCACGGTCCCCTCGCGCGGAGCGCTCCGGCAGGGGCCGCTCGGTCCCCGAAGCACACCGTCCGGCCCTGTGGCCGGAGGCTCGGGGCTCGGGGCTTTCTGGATGACGGCCGTGTGGTGGGTCGCCGACGAGGCGGCCCGCAGGCGGCTGCCCCTGGTGCCGGGCCTGGTCCGGTGCCCGACGGTCACCGTCCGAGCCGGCGGTCCCGCTGTCGGGACCAACACGGCGGCGGCCGCAGCGAGTCGATGGAACCGATGGAACGCACCCGGCCCACCGACACCGTTGCCAGGTGGCACCGGAGATTCCCGTACGTCCCCGTCGCGGAGCAGGTGGTCAAGGGATCGGCCGCACACGCCCTGCCGGCCGCCGCAACCCGCGGGTCGGCTCACCGTGGTGGGACGCCGTCGCCGTCCGTCCCGCCGGACAGGGAAACTCGGGCCGGTGGCCCACGCGGTGCTGCACCACGCTCGGAGCACCGTCGCCGTCGGCCGCATGACCGAGACGGGGGCGCGCGACTCAGGTCGGCTCGCCGTCGGCCGTCCTGAGGACCTCGGCGACCGGGCGCCGGGGCAGCGGCCGTACACACGGCGGATACCCGAGGCGGAAGATCATCTGCGGGAAGGCCCCGCCGCTGAGTGTCTGCCGGATCCTCACCCTCAGGGACGGCACTTCCAGCGGCTGCGTGTGGAAGGCCGCCATGACCCCGTGGTCCGCCGCTTCGAGCAGGACCCGCTGGAGGGCCTCACCTGCCCGCAGCCAGGCCGCGGGGTCGTCACGGTCCGTGCTGAGGATCGCGACCGGTCCGGTTCGCGAGGGCCATCGCTGCGGAGGCGTGGGGAACATCCGGGTGAGGCCGACGTAGTCGCGTCCGGAAAAGATCGTGACATCCGGGTGTGTCCCGTCGGTGTCGACGGGGATCCCGTCGTACCGCGGCTCGCCGGGCCATCGTGTCCACCGTCTCTGCTCGGCGGCGTACTCCGGACGGGACCTGTGCGCGTCCTCGGCGAGCCGGACCAGCTCGGCCAGGTGCCGTCGGCCCGCCCGGTCGGTGACGAAGTCCAGCGTGGCGCCCGCGCGGTGTGCGTGATCACGCAGTTCGTCGGCCAGTGACCGGGGCAACGGCTCCGCCAGGAACGGCCCGCACACCGTGTGGCGGCGCCGAAGGGCACCGAACAGGCGCTCGTCCTCGGGTGAGGGACGCCGGTAGGCGCCCCACGCCACCCGGGCCAGGAACGCCGGGTCCGCCGGGCGCGGGAAGTACGCGACGACCGGGGCAAAGCCCAGATGGCGGACGGCCAGCCGGACGTTGAAGAGGGCAGCTCCGCAACTGATGACCAGTTCCCGGCCGACAGGGTCTGCGAGAGGAAGCCTCCGGGCCCCGTCCGCATGCACTTCGATGCCCCTGTCCCCGCCCTCGGCGACGAAGGTCCAGGGCTGCGTGTTGTACGGAGACGGAGCGGTGACGGCGGCTCGGACCAGGTAGGTGGATGCGTGGCAGGGGTCTGCGCGGACGTCGGACATCATCGGGAACACCCTTTCTCCGGCCCGGGTCCCCGACGGGCGGGTCGGGGCCTGGTGCCAGGCGTGAAGGCGGGTCTCCCCCGAGGCCGCTCCCGAACCGTCGGGAAGGGCGCCGGGGCCCTCCCAGGTGTGCACCGGACGGAGCGGCGGTCCGCGACGAAGGGCCTCCCCGGCCGCCCGGTCGGCCGCGGCCAGGCTCTCCTTCGAACCGTCCGGAGCGGCCACGACCGGCCTCGTCATGACCCTCACCTCCTCCAGAAGCGGGGGACGACTAGAAATGAGGGACGACGGCCACGGGGCAGCCGACGTGGTGGACCGCGGCATGGGTGACGGGTCCGGTGCGGGGGCCGACGGGACGTTCGGCGAGGCGGTGGCCGACGACGAGGAGGCTCGCTCCGGTCGCGGCCCGCACGAGCGCGGTGGACGGCTTCTCGTCCACGACCGTCGCCAGGACCTCCACGTCGGGGTACTTGTCGCGCCACACCTGGAGCACGGCCTTGAGGAAGCCCAACCACTCCTCGCCCTGCCAGGTGTCCTTGACCAGTCCGATGTCGCCGGATCCGAGGGAGACGGGGCCGGACGCCTGCCAGGCGTGCACGGCGCGCAACCGGGCGTGCCGAAGCCGGGCAGCCTCGAAGGCGAACTCGATGACCTCGTCGCAGGCCTCGGCCAGGTCGACGGCGAGCACGACGTCCTCGTAACCGGTGTCCGTCGAGGCGCTTCCGTCGCCGGCCGGCAGGTGTTCGTCGGCCGCCTCCTCGTCCTTCCGGACGAGGACGACGGGACACGTCGCCTTCGCGACCACGCCGAGGGCGACGGATCCCACGAGGAATCCGGTGAAGCCGCTCAGTCCGCGGGAGCCCAGGACCATCAGCTCCGCCTCGTCCGCGGCCTTCAGCAGGGCGGCGACGGCCGGGCCTTCCCTCTGCTCCTCGGTGAGACGGACTTCGGGGCACTCGGCACGGACGTGCTCCTCCGCCTGCCGCAGGGAACGCCGGGCGAGATGCCGCTGGGCGGCACTGGCGATCTCGCGTTCCTGCCGGCGGGGGTGCCAGTCCCAGGCGTGCACCAGGTGGAGCGGCTTGTCCCGCCGCTCGGCCTCGCGAGCCGCCCATGCGGCAGCGGCCAGGCTCTCGGCGGATCCGTCGACTCCGGCGACAACGGGTCGCAGCATCTCGGCACCTCCCACGCTCGGTCTGTCATCCGGTACCAGCGTCACTCCGCGGCCCCGGGCGGGGGCAGAGGCTGCCCGGTCCCCTCCGCGGGCCGTACGGCCCCTGTGCACCCGGCATGCCCCGACGCGGAGGCCGCGCCGACAGGCACCCCCGCGGCATAGAGGTAGTCGGCGCCGGAGTCGAAGGGCACGTACGACGTTCACGCCGTCTGCGGCACGACCGCCACCGGGCAGTCCGCGTGGTGGAGCAGGGTGTGGCTCACCCGGCCCAGCTGGAGCCCGAGGTGGCCGTACCTGCGGCGGGCCCCCACGACCACCAGGTCGGCGGCTGCCGAGCGGCGTACGAGGACGCTGTGGGCCGGCCCCTCGGCCGTGACCCGCCGCACCCGGACACCGGGATGGTCTGCCATGGCGTCCCACAGCAGCGTGTCGAGCAGGGCCGAGGCCTGCTCCTCGTACCGACGCACCGGTTCGTTCGCGAGCGCGGGATCGCCGGCGCTCGCGTGCGCGGGGAAGCGCCATGCCCGTACGACGTCCAGGGTGCAGCCCCGTGCCTCGGCCTCGCGGAAGGCGAAGCGTACGGCCTCGGCGCCGGTCACGGGTTCGCCCGCACCCAGCAGGATCCGCTCGTGGGAGCCGGCCAGGGCCGCCTTGTCGCCCCGGACCACGATCACCGGGCAGTGCGCGCGGGCCGCGACGGCCAGGCCGACGGAGCCGAGGAGCAGGCCTTTCAGCGCACCGCGGCCTCGCGAGCCCGTCACCAGGGCGAAGGCGTTGTCGCTCTCGCTCAGGAGGGCGTCGACGGCGTCGTCGGGGACGATGTCGGTGATGATCTTCACCTCGGGGTTGCGCCGCCCGGCGCGTTCGGCCGCGGAGGCGACGAGGTTCTCGACGAGCACACGCTCGGACGGACGGCTGAGGCTGCCGGTCGGAACGGCTCGTTCATAGCGCTCCCAGCGCGAGGCGTGCACCAGACGCAGGGGGATTCCGTGCCGGGCGGCCTCGTCCACCGCCCAGTCGACCGCCGACAGACTCGCATCGGATCCGTCGACGCCCGACACCAGGGGAAGCGTCATCGTTCCCACCGCCTTCCGTGCAGCGCAGGGGTCCACTTTCACGGTCGCACCGGCGGGCGGGCCGTACGAGGGACGGGTCGGCCCTCGGCGGGGACGTCCGGCCCATGTGGTCCGCGCACCCGTGGCGGGAAGCTGAAGTCGAGGCCCCTGAAAGGGGGTCGTGACCACCGCCACCCACGAAAGCGAGGCTCGGCCATGAAGCCCACGAGGACAGGCGCTCTCATGGTCGGCGATGTCGTCACCGCACGGTGCGACACGCCGTTCAAGGAAGTGGTGCGCCTGCTCGAGGAGCACCGCATCAGCGGGCTCCCGGTGATCGACGAGGATCGCAAGGTCGTCGGTGTGATCTCCGGGACCGACCTCGTGCTGCGTCAGGCGCACGAGCCGGAGACCGCCGGCGTCCGGGCGCGCTGTCGGCGTCTGTTCAGTGCCCGCGCCCGGCGCGCCGGCGCCAGGAGCCGTGCCACGACGGCCGGCGGGGTGATGTCGAAGCCCGCCGTCACCGTGCGCGCCGACGCCACGGTCGCCGAGGCCGCCCGGCTCATGACGGCGCACCGCGTCGAGCGGCTGCCCGTGGTGGACGGGGCGGGCGTGCTCGTCGGCATCGTCACGCGCCGGGACCTGCTCCAGGTCTTCCTGCGCACCGACGACGAGATCCGGCGGGACGTGCAGCAGGGGGTTTTCGTCAACACACTGTGGCTGGCCCCGTACACCGTCGAGGCGGCCGTGCGGAACGGCGTGGTCACGCTCACCGGTCAGCTGGAGCGGCGCAGCGAGATACCGATCGCGGTCGGTATGACACGGCGGCTGGACGGCGTCGTGGACGTCGTCGACCACCTTTCCTACCGCATCGACGACAAGCTCCCCCAGCCCACCGGCCTGGCCGTGCACGGCGTCGCCGACGACTGGCTGCGCAAGCTCTGAACGGGGAGCGCGCAAGAAAGGACAGCGGCCATGATCCCCCTCCTTCTGATCGTCGCCACCGTGCTGGGCGCCTGTCTGGTGTTCGGCTACAGCTCGTTCGTCGTCGGCTTCGCACTGATGGCCGTCGGCGTCCTGGGGCTCATCGCCTTCCTGTCGACGCCGGGAGCGGTCCTGCGTCCCGGTGAGCGGGAGTTCGTCGAGGAGCGGCACTACTTCGGCAAGGACGACGACCACCGGGAGTTCCGGAAGTGATCGTCACCGTCGGTATGCCCTCCTCCTGTAGCGCTCCGAGGAGGAGATCATGGAAACCGGTCCGCACGTCGTGAGCGACGTGATGACACGCGCCGTCGTCGCCGTCGGCCGCGACGCTCCGTTCAAGGAGATCGTCCGGCTCATGGAACGGTGGAAGGTCAGCGCGCTGCCCGTGCTCGAAGGCGAGGGGCGGGTGATCGGGGTCGTCTCGGAAGCCGACCTGCTGCCCAAGGAGGAGTTCCGGGACGATGATCCGGACCGGTTCACCCAGCGCCGGCGTCTGTCCGACCTGGCGAAAGCCGGCGCGCTGACCGCCGAGGAACTGATGAGCAGCCCGGCGGTCACCGTGCACGGCACCACCACCCTGGCCGAGGCGGCCCGCATCATGGCCAGGCGCGAGGTCAAGCGGCTGCCCGTCATCGACGCCGAGGGCAGGCTCGAGGGCGTCGTCAGCCGCTCGGATCTGCTCAAGGTGTTCCTGCGGGACGACGAGGACCTCACCGAGGAGGTACGGCGTGAGGTCGTCGACCGACTGCTCCCCCTGCCCGCCGACCACATCCGGGTCGAGGTCCGCGAGGGCGTCGTGACGCTCACGGGATGGGTGGACGGAGCAGAGCTGATACCGGTGGCCGAACGTCTGGCGCGGGCCGTCGAGGGAATCGTCGACGTCCGCTGTCATCTCACCGGCCCGATCGGCACCCCGTAGGACGCGGTGCCGTGTGCCCGTCGGTGTGTCGGCGTGGGCCGGGGACTTGGTCCCCGGCCCACGGAAGCGACGGCTGCCCGGTACGTCATGAGTGCACCGACGCGCGGTGCTCCTTCCGAACCGGCCGATGCGGTGCCTGCGGTGCCTGCGGTGCCTGCGGTGCCTGCGGTGCCTGCGGCAGCGTCCTGGGCGTCCGACGGCTCAACAGCCGGACGGCAAGACCGTCGAAGGCCGCGGCGAGGACACATGTCAGGCCCGCCGCCAACACGAGCAGTACCGCGAACCGCTCCCAGAACTCCGGTGTGAGGCTGGTACCCACTGTGCTCGCCCTCCCTCGTCGGGGTCGTTCTCCTTGCTACCAGCAAACTCCGTGACACGGCCGGGCGCATGAGCCGAGGGAACCGTACGGAGGTCCGGAACGACCCTTGTCCGAGGGGCCGGTCGGCCCTGGTGGCCGTACGGTCCTTGGTGGTGTGCTGAAGATGGCGGGAAGGACCCGACCTCCGACCCCGCCGGGGCCCTACCGCTTCTGCGCCGGCACCCGCCACACCAGCCTGGTGCCGCCGCCCTCGGGCTTCCCCAGCTCCAGACGGCCACCCAACTGCTCGGCGCGTTCGGCCATGTTGCGCAGTCCGCTGCGGCGGCCGCTCTCCGGGATTCCCACGCCGTTGTCGCCAACCGACAGCCGCACCTCCCGGCCGTCCGTGGCCAGGAGCACCTCGGCCCGGTCCGCCCGGGCGTGGCGGGCGATGTTGGTCAGCGCCTCGGAGAGCACCGCCACCACATGGTCGGCGATCTCCTTCGCCACATCGGTGTCCAGCAAGCCCTCCATGCGCACACTGGGGGCGAAGCCGAGGATCGGCGCCGCCTCGCCGACCACTCGTACGGCACGCGCCCGCAGGCCGGCCTCCCCCACGCCCTCCCGGGCGCGCAGGCCGAAGATCGTCGACCTGATGATCTTGATGGTCTCGTCGAGGTCGTCGACGGCGCGCACCACGCGCGCGGAGGCCTCTTCGTGCTCGATGAAGCGGCCGGCGCTCTGCAGGGTCATGCCGGTGGCGAAGAGCCGCTGGATCGCCAGGTCGTGCAGGTCCCGGGCGATCCGGTCGCGGTCCTGGAGCACCGCGACCTCCTCGGCGTCCTGGCGGCGCTGCGCCAGCTCCATCGCGACGGCGGCCTGCGCGGCGAAGGCCTTCAGGGGCTCGGTCTCGGCCACCGAGAACACCGGCTGACCGGCCTGCCGCGCCAGCAGGACCACGCCTTGCGGACCCGCCTCGCCCGCGCCGATGGGTACGGCCACGGCAGGGCCGAGCCCGCCGAACCGCGGTGGATCCAGGGTGATCCGCCTGTCATGGCCGACGTCCGCGGTGGAGACCGGGGCGGCGGCGGAGAAGGCCAGCCCCATCAGGCTGCTGTCCATCGGCAGGACGAGGCCCCGGTGCGCCTCGGCGTCCATGCCCACGGCGATCTCCACGGCGAGGGTCCCGGTGTCCTCCATGGGCAGCGCGACCGCCGCCAGGGCGGCTCCGGTGATCTCGCGGGCCCGCTCGGCGATCAGCGAGAGGACCTCGGTGCGGTCACCGCCGGACATCAGGTTGTGGGTGATGTCCGCGTTCGCCCGC
This sequence comes from Streptomyces sp. YKOK-I1, assembly GCF_054660435.1. Taxonomy (NCBI): domain Bacteria; kingdom Bacillati; phylum Actinomycetota; class Actinomycetes; order Kitasatosporales; family Streptomycetaceae; genus Streptomyces; species Streptomyces sp. YKOK-I1. The sequence goes on along the minus strand of NZ_BAAGDR010000001.1, from coordinate 9,838,414 downwards.
AGCCAGCGCTCCCGCAGCCGGGACTCCTCGTACAGACGCGCGTTGTCGATCGCGACTCCGGCCGCCACGGCCAGGGTGAGCGTGACCGCGACGTCCTCCTAGTCGAACCGGGCGCCGCCCCGCTTCTCGGTCAGGTACAGGTTGCCGAAGACCTGGTCGCGCACCCGGATCGGGACGCCGAGGAAGGTGTTCATCGGCGGGTGGTGCGCCGGGAAGCCGTGCGAGGCCGCGTGCTCGGAGATCCTCGCCAGCCGCAGCGGCTCGGGATGACGGATCAGCTCCCCCAGGATGCCGTGCCCCTCCGGATACGGGCCGATCCGGGCGATCTGCTCCTCGCTGACCCCGACCGTGTGGAACGCGGACAGCCTCCTGCCGTCCGGGCCGATCACGCCGAGCGCCGCGTACTCCGCGTCGACCAGTACGGCGGCGGCCTCCACGATGCTGTGCAGGGCCTGCTCGAGGTCCAGCTCCCGGCCGACCGACAGCACCGCCTCCAGCAGGCTGTGTACCCGGTCGCGCGTGCCGCGAGCCGCGTCCAGGCGCGCCTGCAGCTCCTCCAGCAGCTCGTCCAGCCGCAGCTGAGGCAGCCGGACGCGGGCCTCCTCGGGGCTTCCCACCGGTATTCCTCCAGGTTCCCCTCAACGCGCGGACACCCACCGGTCCGATCATGCGCCACGGTAGTGGTCGGCTGCGGGATGCGACAGCGCATCGGACCGAGCCCTCAACGACGCGTCCGTGCTCGGCCTGGGACTCCTACCGGCGTCTCGTGCAGATGCTCGGCGGCACGGTCATGGGCGTCGGGTCGCGCACATGAAGGACCATGCCGTCCGCATCAGCCCCGACCCGGTCACCGGGGTCCGCCTCGCAGTCGACGGTCCGTCACCGTCGGCCTGAACGGCGTCAGCCGTGCGGGACCACGGCGACCGGCGCGGCCGCGTGTTGCAGGACGGTGTGTGTCACCGGGCCGATGTGCGGGCCGAGCACGCCCTCGCGTTTGCGGCGTCCCAGGACGACCAGCGAGGCATGACGCGAGACGTCCACCAGGTGTGCGCCCGCATCCCCGGTCACGGCTTCTCCGGTCACCTCGACGCCCGGGAACTTGTCCCGCCAGGGACGGAGCACCTCGGCCGGCCCCTCCCTCGCGTCGGCCGCAGGTTCGCCGCCGTGGACCACACGCAGCCTTGCGGCCCGCCTGGCTGCGGCGGCGAACGCGTATGCGAGGACACGGTCGTCGGGGCCACGCAGGTCAAGTCCGAGCACCACATCACGGTTCGGCGTCGCGTCGGCGGACTTGTCGAAGACGCCCGGACGGCACTCCTCTCCCGCGCTCCCCACTCCACGGACCAGGACGACCGGTCCCTCGGCCCTGGCCACGACCGCCAGGGCCACGGAGCCGAGGAGAACGCCCGCGACCCTGCCGAGGCCTCGCGACCCGAGCACCAGGAGCTCGGCCTGCCTCGTGAGGGCGACCAGGGTCGGCACCGGTTGGCCGGGAATCTGCTCGGCGCTCACCTGTACGCCGGGGTGGCGGTGGGCGAGCCGGGCCCTCGCCTCGATCAGCAGCCGGGCCGACCGGTCCACCCCCGGCGGCGGAATCGGTTCGCCGCCGAACGGCACGTAGTCGTGGGGTTGTTGCTCCCCCACATGCACGACGCGGAGCCGAATCCCGCACAGCGCGGCCTCACGCGCGGCCCATTGCGACGCGGCCAGGCTTTCGTCCGAGCCGTCCAGACCGACGGTGACGGTACGCGCCATGAGCGAGCCCCTTTCCAGGAAGGTGCGTGATCACGTGGAGCGGGCCGGTCATCCGTGGGGGACGACGACCACCGGGCAGTGTGCCCGTCGCACCAGTGTGTGGGCGACGGGACCCAGGCGCCGCCCGAGCGCGCTCGTCCGGCGGTGGGCGCCGATGACGACGACGGCGGCCTCCTTGGTCGCGGCCGGCAGTTCGACCGCGGGAGCGCCGCGCACCGTGAGCGTTTCCACCGTGACGTCGGGGTGCCGGTCCTGCAGCCGGGCGAGGGCGTGGCGCGGTACGGCCTCCTCCGCACGGGCCTCCATGGCCGGCCGTTCCCGGCCCGGACTGCGTGCCGGCACCGGGGAGGGGAATTCGGGGGTGATGTGCCGACGACCCGGGCAGTGCACGACACGGAGCCGCGCACCGCGTCGCTCGGCCTCCTGGAAGGCGTACGTCGCCGCCTGCTCGTCCGTGTCGTCCGCCAGGCCGAGCAGCACGTCCCGGCCGTCGTCAGCCGCGTGGTCCCCACGGACGACCAGGAGCGGTCCTTGCGCGAGCGCGGCCAGCCTCAGACTCACCGAACCGAACGCCGGGCCCGTCAACGCGCCCAGGCCGCGTGTTCCCACGACGATGAGGTCCGCGTCCGCGCTCTCGCGCGTCAACGCACGCACCGCACCGCCCTCCGCCGCGACACTCTCCACGGGCAGGTCCGGATGCCGCGCGTGTGCGCGTGACACGGCGTAGCCCAGGACCGGTGCGGCCTCGTCGCGGTCGGGAACCGCGTACAGCACACGCAGCGCGCTGCCGCGCCGGACGGCCTCGGCCGCGGCCCGGTCCAGCGCCCTTACGGACGTGAGGGAGCCGTCCACTCCGACGACGATGTGACGCGATGTCATGGCCGTACCCGCCCCTTCGCCGAACGGTCCTTGTTCCAAGGGCCGTTCGGATCGTGTGATGGCATGGCGATCAGGAGGGAAGGTCCACCCCGTACAGGGTGCGTCCGCCGACGAGATCGCGTCCGGTGATCAGCTCGGGATCGATGCGCACGAAGACCTCCTGCGGTGCCGGCGCCCAGGAACGCGGCCCGGCCCGCAGCAGCCGCGCGTGCTCGGCGGGGTCCCTCACGAGGGTCGCCGACCCCATGACCACGACGCTCCAGCCGGAGTGGGCGGCGGCGTCGACCTCGTCGGCCTCGAAGGCGACCAGTGCTCCGTCGATCGCGCTCACGAGTTCGGAGGAGACCGAGGTGCGCACCAGCACCGCGTCGTCGTGGTCCAGGCAGAAGTTGACCGGCAGCACGGCGGGCAACGCCTGCCGGGTGTACACGATGCGCCCCACAGGCACACCGGCCAGCAGGCGCAGGCACTCCTGCCGGTCGAGTTCGCGGAATCCGTCGTTGGCGTCCATCTGCCTTCTCGTCTCTGAGTCCCTGCTCAACCCGCGATGCGGCGGTCCAGGTCGCCCGGGGGCGCGCCCCCGGTCACGTTCACCTGGGCCTGTTCGGCCATGGCCCGTCACGCGGCCGGGACGGCGACCTCGTCGTGCGGCTGGCCGCCCAGTACCACCTTGAGGGCTCCGGTGTCGCCGGCCCGGGAGAAGACGTCGTACGCCTCCTCCATCCGGTCGAGGGGGAAGGTGTGGGTGACCAGCTGCGCTGTGGGCAGCCGGCCGGCGGCGGCCATGCGCAGCAGGGTGGGGGTGGAGTGGGTGTCCACCAGGCCGGTGGTGATGGTCACGTTCTTGATCCACAGGTCTTCGAGGTGGAGGGTGGCGGGCCTGCCGTGGACGCCGATGTTGGCCACATGGCCGCCGGGGCGGACCATGCGCGTGCACAGTTCGAAGCTCTCCGGCACCCCGACCGCTTCGATGACCACGTCCGCGCCGAGCCCGTCGGTGAGGTCGGCGATCAGCTGCCCGGGGTCCTCGGCGGCGTCGGCCACCGCGTCGGCGCCCAGTCGCTTGGCGGCCTCGAGCCGGGACGCGGCCAGGTCGACGGCGACGATCCGCTCGGGCGAGAACAGACGTGCCGTGGCGATCGCCGCGAGGCCGATGGGTCCCGCGCCGACGACGGCGACGGTGTCGCCGGGCCGCACGTGTCCGTTGAGGACGCCGACCTCGTACGACGTCGGGAAGATGTCCGCCAGCAGCACGGCGTCCTTGCTCTCCACCGCTCCGGGCAGTGCGTGCACGGACAGGTCGGCGTAGGGGACGCGGACGTACTCGGCCTGGGTGCCGTCGATCAGATGACCGAGGATCCAGCCTCCGCCGCCGCGGCACTGGCCGTACATGCCCTCGCGGCAGAAGCGGCAGCGGCCGCAGGAGCTGATGCAGGACACCAGCACCCGGTCGCCCGGACGCACGGTCCGCACGTCGCTGCCGACCTCCACGATCTCACCGACGGCCTCGTGGCCGAGGACCGTGCCCGGCCGCACCTCGGGGACGTCGCCCTTGAGGATGTGCAGATCCGTGCCGCAGATCGTGACGGCGTCGACCCGCACGATCGCGTCGGTGGGTTCCTTGACGGCCGGATCCGGGACCTCTTCCCAGGCGGACTGCCCGGGACCGTGGAAAACGAAGCCTTTCATGACGCTCCTCCCCGTCCTTTTCGAGTGCGGAGACTGTCCTGCACATCCAGCTTGTCCGGTTCTCATCCGCTTCGCTTGGGCCGTCAGGCCCCACACCCCGGCGGACGGCCCTTCCCTGCACCCCGACTGCGCCGGCGTGGGGTGGCGGGTCCCTGCGGGCCGTATCCGAGGCGTATGAGCACGTGCGGATGCGCGGTGCCGCCGGGGGCGGCGGCCAGCGCGTCACGGAGGTCCGCCCATTCGACTGCCTGATGCATCAAAGACGCGCGCAGCCCGTGCGCCGTCGCGACGAGCCAGACGTGTTCGAGGGCCTGTCCGGCGCGCAGCCAGTCGACTCGGCGATCGTGCTCGGTGGTGAGCAGGGCGATGACCGGGTTCACCTCGAAGGGCCGTGCGAGGAGCTGTTCGGGATGCCGCTGTGCGGTGAAGTCGCGCAACGGGAGCCTCTCCCAGGCGTCCTGTGATCCCAGCGCGGTTCTCGGCATACCTGTGTCGGGCGCCGGTTCCAGGTCCCGGTGCACCCAGCGTCGGCCCTCGGCCGCCCGGCGCGCGTCCAGGCGGTTGCGTCGTTCGGCCTCGGCGGTCAGCCGCAGCACACGGGTCACGTCCACCCCTTCAAAGAAGCGCAGCGATGCGCCTTCCGCTTGGGCCGCCGCTCCGAGTTCTTCCCGCACGGCCGCGGGGAGCGGCCTGCGCGCGAAGGGGAAACGACTGCTGTGTCTGCGCCAGATCGCCTCGTAGAGATCCGCGTTCCGCTCCTCGCCCTTCCCGGCGGTGAGCCCCGAGGGACGCACGGTGGCGAGCAGGTCGGGGTCGTCGGGGCTGGGCAGCAGACGGGTGACAGGTGACCAACCGAAGTGGGCCAGCGCGACCCGGAGGTTGAACACGCAAGCACCAACGGACAGGAGCAGGGCCCGGCCCGAGGGATCCACGTGCCGCATGCCCCTGCCGGTATCTGCACGCACCTCGAACGTCGCGGTCTCGGAGTCCACCCCGAAGCGCCATGGCTGGGTGTTGTGGATCGAGGGCGCCGCGACTGCGGCGGCGACACAGGTCTCCAGGAGCGCGGCACCGAACGTTGTGCTCTCCATGATGCCCTCCTCGTACGGAGGCGTCGGACAACTGACGCTGTTCCACGAGCATGGGCGCCGCGCCTTGCCCACGGCAGGGGGCGAACGGCCTGGGCGGGGGCCCGGGCGGCCCCTGCCGCTGCCCTGCCTCGACTGTCACCTTCGGAGGTGTCACCACGACGACGAGGAGGTGCTGACCGATGCTCGGTGCCCGATACGCGAGGAAGTGGTTGTGGCGGTGGCGCCGCAACCCGCTGCGACGACGCGACGACATCGTCGAGGCCTGGATCGTGCTGGCCGTGTGGACGGTCTTCGCCGTGGGCGGCTCCGTCGCCGGACTCGTGACCGCCCATGCCGCGGACGAGGTGTTCGCACGGCAGCGGGCCGAACGGCAGTCCGTCCGTGCCGTGCTCCTGAGCGACGTCCCGCGCACCGCCCTCGCGGTCGGTGGCGCCTCCGACCGCCGGATGGCCACGGTGCGCTGGACGGCACCCGACGGCGCGACCCGCACGGGCCGGACCCTGGTGGACACCGGCCTCAAGGCAGGATCCGAGGTCACGGTCTGGCAGGACCGCCAGGGCCGTCTCGCCGCCGCGCCACCGAGTTCCACCGAGGCGACGATCGAAGCGGGATTCCTGGGCACCGCGGCCGCCGCCGGCCTTGCCGGTCCGGTGTTCGGTGGCGGGGCGCTCGCACGGTGGCGGCTCGACCGGCGCCGCGTCGACGAGTGGGGCAGGGAATGGGATCAGGTGGGACCACGGTGGGGCCACAAGACGGGTTGAACGGTCTCAGAGCCGGCGCAGCCAGTCGTCGGCCACGCCGTGCACTGCCTGTGCCTCTGCCTGTTGCCCGGTGCGCAGGTGGGCGTCGTCCAGTCGGTGGGTGAGGTGGGCGACCACGTCGACCACGCCGTCGATCCGGCGGGTCATGGCCACGGCGATCTCGGTCTCGCTCTTGCGTTCCATGTGCCCCGTGAGCGTGACGACCCCCTCCGTCACGGAGACCTCGACCCTGCGCGGCGGCAGCCACAGCGCGCGTTCCAGGACCTCCTCGATCACCTCGTTGCGGATCTCGGCGTCGGGCCGCAGGAAGACCTGCAGGAGGTCGCGTCGGGTGACGATCCCGACGATCCGGTCCTCCTCGTCGAGCACGGGGAGCCGTTCCACGTGCTTCTGGGCCATGATGCGGGCGGCCTGGACGATGGTGTCGTCGGCGTGCACGGTCACGGGCGGTGCCGTCATCAGCCGGCCCGCGGTGCGGGCCTGGCCCTTGGCGGCCTGACGCCTGGCGCCGGGCGTCAGCTCGGCGAGCCTCGTGCGGTGCTTCGGCTCGCAGGGGTCGGGAGCGGTCGCCTGGTGCATCATCAGGTCCGTCTCGGACAGGACACCGATGACCTTGTCGTCCTCGTCCACGACCGGCAGTCCGCTGATCCGGTGCGTCGCGAGCAGCCGGGCGACCTCCTTGAACGGTGTGCCGTACTCGGCGCGTACGACGTCCGTGGTCATCACGGAGCCGACCTTGTCGTGCCTCATGGCCGTTCCTCCTCAGCGCAGTCTGCGCAGATAGGGGTCCTGGGGGCGACGCGGCGCCAGACGTATCCGTGCGTCGAGCACGGTGACGCCGCCCGGTGTCGCCAGGACCGGGTTGAAGTCGGCCTCGGCGAGCTGCGGCAGGTCGGCCGCCATCCGGGACAGCCGCAGGAGCAGCTGTTCCAGTTCCCCGAGGTCGACGGGGGTGTTTCCGTTCGCGCCCAGCAGCAGCGGGGCACACCGCGGCGAGGTGATCAGTTCGTGGACGTCGCGGTCGGTGAGCGGGGCGAGGCGGGCCGCGTGGTCGGCGAGGACCTCGGTCGCGGTACCGCCGAGCCCGAACAGCACGAGCGGGCCGAAGACCTCGTCCTGGACGACGCCCGCGAGGAGTTCGGTGCCGCGGGCGGCGAGGGGCTGCAGGACCACTCCGGTCATGAGGCCCGCGAAACGGGTCTCCAGGTCGCGGAAGGCGGCCCGGACCTGCGCGTCTCCGCGCAGGTCGAGGTGGACGGCGCGCTCCTGGGACTTGTGCAGGAGCCCGGGCCAGTGGGCCTTCATCACCACGCGGCCGTCGAAGCCCCGCAGCCGGTCGGCGGCGAGGACGGCCTCGTCCTCGCTCTCGGCCCAGGCCCACGGGATCTGCGGGACGCCGTAACAGGCGAGCAGGTCGGCGCAGGTGCGCGGGTCCAGCCAGCCCCCGTCGGGCTCCCGCGCCAGGTGGTCCTCGACGACCGTGCGGGCCCGATCGGGCTCGATGTCGTCGAGTGCGGGGACGGCGCCGGCGGGCCGGGCGAGCCAGGCGGCGCGTCCGGCGGCGTGGGCCAGCGCGCGGGCCGCCGCCCGGGGCTCGGCGTAGGAGGGGATCGTGCCGCCGCCGTCGGCGGGCAGCAGCCGCACCGACTGGTCCTGCTCCAGGCGTACGGCGACCACGGGCCGCGCCCGTCGCCCGGGGGCCGCGGTGACGGCCCGCACCAGGTCGTCACCGGTGGCCGCGGCGACCGCCGTGGGCACGAGGGCCACGATCACGGCGTCGATGCCGGGGTACCGGGTGAGGCGGTCGACGCAGGCGGTGAGCTGCTCCTCGGAGACCGCGGCGGTGGCGTCGACGGGGTTGCCGACGGCGGCGCCGTCCGGCAGCACACCGAGCAGTTCGTCGGTCGTCGCGGGGGTGAGCGGGGGAAGGGCCAGCCCCGCCTCCGCGCACGCGTCGGCGGTGAGTACTCCGGCCCCGCCCGCGTTGGTCACGATCGCGACGCGGCTGCCTGCCGGCAGGGGCTGGGAGTGCAACAGGGCCGCGGTTTCGAGGAGTTCGCCCACCGACCGGGTCGCCGTGATGCCGGCCTGGGTGAACAGCGCGCCACGGGTCATGGTGCGGGTGGCGGCGGCCGCGGTGTGGGAGGCCGCGGCCTTGCGCCCCGCCTCGGTACGGCCTGCGTCGACGGTCAGCACCGGGATGCGGCGGGTCACCCGCCGGGCGGTGCGGGAGAAGGCGCGCGGGTTGCCGAAGGACTCCAGGTGCAGCAGGGCCAGTTCGGTGCGGCCGTCGCTCTCCCACCACTGGAGCATGTCGTTGCCGCTGACGTCGTACTTGTCGCCGAGCGAGACGAAGGACGACACGCCGATGCCCAGCCGGGACAGGCCGTCGAGCAGCGCGATGCCCACGCCTCCGGACTGCACGGCGACACCGGCCGTGCCGGGGCGGGGGTGCTCGGCCGCGAAGGTCGCGTCCAGGCTCAGGCCGGCTTCCGTGTGGGAGACGCCGAGGCAGTTGGGGCCGACCAGGCGCATGCCGTAGGCGCGGCAGGCGGCCAGCAGGGACTGTGCCTGCTGGTGGTCGAGGCCGGCGGTGACGACGACGAGGGCGCGGACCCCGGCCCGGCCGCACTCCTCGGCGACCGCCGGTACCGCGCCGGCGGGCACGGCCACGACCACCAGGTCGGGTGTCTTCGGCAGCGCCGCCACCGAGGGGTGGCACGGCACGCCGAGCAGGGAGGTGACCTTCGGGTTCACGGCGAACAGGCGCCCGGTGTAGCCGCCGGTGTGCAGATGGTGCAGGACGGCCCGGCCGACCGATCCGGGGGTACGTCCCGCCCCGACCACGGCGACGGCGGACGGCCGCAGCAGGGGCAGCAGGCTGGCCACGTCTGCGGCCCGGCCCCGGGCCTCCACGGCCGACAGGTAGGTGTCGTCCTGGTCGAGGTGGATGGTGCACCGCACCTCCGGCCCCTCGAAACGGCGGGAGGTGCGCAGGCCGAGATCGGAGAAGAGCCGGAGCACCTCGTGGTTCTCGCTGAGCGCGTCGGCGGTGAACGTGGTGATGCCCGCCCCTCGCGCCGCCGAGACCAGGTGCTCGACGAGAAGGGTGCCCACACCGCGGTGGTGCAGGCCGTCGGCGACGGCGATGGAGATCTCCGCGCCGTCCTTCTCCTCACCGTCCTTCTCCTCACCGTCCTTCTCCGCGCCGGTGTCGTACTCGGCGAGACCGATCACCCGTCCGTCCACCTCGGCCAGCAGCGCCCGGTAGCCCGGGCGGGCCGGCGCGCAGGCACGGTCGGCGGCCTGGGCGGCCGACCGCCGGCTCGGCGCGAAGAAGCGCAGGCGCAGGTTCTCGGGCGACATCTCCTCGTAGAGCCCCTGCAGTTGCCCGTGGTCCCCCGGCAGCACCGGCCGGATGCACACGGTGGTGCCGTCCGCGAGCAGGGCGTGGACCGGGGGCCGGTCGAGCCGGTCGTCCGTCATCGCAGGTCTCCTCCATTGCTTCGGGTCCTTCGGTCATCCGGCGGAGCACAGTGCCGGCCGATGGGCTGTCCAGCCGTCAGTCGTCCGCCGCCAGGGCCGTCAGGACCGGGGCGCGGACACAGCGGAATCGACGGCCTCGGGTACGACCGCGACGGCGCAGGCGGAATGGTGCAGTACCCCGTGGGCGACGCGCCCCAGCTGGAGCCCGAGGTGTCCCTGGTTGCGCCGGGCACCGACCACCAGCAGGTCCGCCTCGTGCGAGGCGTCCAGCAGGACCCTGCGGGTGGGACCCTCCACCGTACGTCGGCGCAGGACCACATCCGCCGGTGCCTCCTTGAGCGCCTTGTCCAGAACGTCCATGGCGTGCTGCTCGTGCAGCCGCGCGGGTTCACCGGCGAGCAGAGGGTGGTCGGTGGTCTCGTGCGCGGGGCACCGCCAGGCCCGTACGGCGTCCAGCGTCGCATGGCGCAGCCTCGCCTCCTCGGCGGCGAAACGCAGGGCGGCGGAGTCCGTGCCCTTCTCGCCGATGCCCACCACGACCCGGCCGCGCGCGCCTGCCCGGACCTGGTTGTCGTGGCTGCCGCGCAGCACGATCACGGGGCAGTCCGCGTGCGCGGCGACGGCCAGGCTGACCGAGCCGAGGAGCATCTCCACGAAGCCGCTGCGGCCGCGGGTGCCGAGCACGAGCGCGGAGGCGGTGTGCCCCTCGTGGACGAGCGCGTACTCGGGCTCCTCCGGCAGTACGTCGGTGGAGACCCGCACGTCGGGTCGGCGCAGGCGGGCCCGCTCTGCGGCGGTGCTCACGATGTCCGCGGCCGTGACCTGCCCGGACGGCTTGCCGAAGTCGTCCGCGAGGGACGAGCCCTCGTACCGCTCCCAGAGGGAGGCGTACACCAGCCGCAGCGGGAGCCCGTGCAGGGCGGCCTCGTCGGCCGCCCAGTCGACGGCCCGCAGGCTGGGTTCGGAGCCGTCGACGCCGACGACGATCGGGAGGACCATCGTGGTCACCGTCCCGCGCCGAGGTCGAAGACGATCCGGGCCTTGACCTCACCGCGCAGCACCTCGTCGATGGAGTCGTTGACGGAGGCGAGCGGGCGGGCCTCGTAGATGACCTTGGTGCGGCCGGCCGCGTGCAGCTGGAAGACCTCGGCGAGGTCCTGCCGGGTGCCGACGATGGAGCCGATCACCGAGGTTCCGTTCAGGACGGTGTCGAAGACGGGGACCCGGACCGTGCCGTGCGCGGGCAGGGCCACCATGACCAGCTTGCCGCCGCGCCGCAGGCCTGCGTTGACGGCTTCGAAGGCCGCGTCGTTGACCGCGAGCGCGATCGCCGCATGGGCGCCGCCGTGCTGCTTGAGTACCTCGCCGACGTTCTCCTTGCGGGCGTCGATGACGATGTCCGCACCGAGTTCGGCGGCCAGGCGGAGCTTGTCGTCGGTGACGTCGATCGCGGCGACCGTGGCACCGGCGATCTTCGCGTACTGCACGGCGAGATGCCCGAGGCCGCCGATGCCGGAGATCGCGACGAGCTGGGCGGGCCTGACGTCGGCGACCTTGAGCGCCTTGTACGTCGTGACGCCCGCGCAGGTCAGCGGCGCGGCTTCCAGGGCGGTGATCCCGTCGGGCACGGGCTGCGCGAAGTCGGCCCACGCCAGCATCTTCTCGGCGTAGCCGCCGTCGCAGCCGTAGCCGGTGTTGACCTGCTGCTCGCACAGCGTCTCCCAGCCGGACAGGCAGTGCTCGCACCGCCCGCACGCCTTGCCGAGCCAGGGGACGGCGACCCGCTGCCCGACGGACAGATGAGTGACGCCCTCGCCGAGCGCCTCCACCAGGCCGACGCCCTCGTGGCCGGGGACGAACGGCGGGTTCGGCTTGACCGGCCAGTCGCCGTGCGCCGCGTGGATGTCGGTGTGGCACAGGCCGGACGCCTCCAGACGAACGCGGACCTGGCCGGGGCCGGGCTCCGGGTCGGGGCGCTCCTCGATGACCAGGGGCTCGCCGAACGCTCGTACGACCGCTGCCTTCATGGTTCTCTCTCCTCGTGCAAGGGGGTGGTGGTGCGGGTGGTGGTGGGGGTGGTGGGTCAGCCGTGGGGGACGACGGCGACGGGGGCGGTGGAGTGGTGCAGGACGGCGTGCGTGACGTGTCCGATGTGGGCGCCGAACGGGCTGCGGCGGATGCGCCGGCCCACGACGACGAGAGAGGCGTCGCGAGAGGCTTCCACGACGTGGACGGCCGGGCTGCCGAAGCGGGACACCTCGACGACGTCCACGTCCGGGTACTTCTCCCGCCAGGGCCGCAGCACCTTGGCCAGGGCCTCGGCGTCAGCGAGAGCCAGTCCTTCGTGCAGCGCGGGGTTGGCGGGCGCGCTGTACGCGTAGTAGGGCGGCGGGTTCCAGCCATGGACGACCTTCAGGGACGTCGCGCGGCGCTTGGCGGCGTCGAAGGCGAACTCGATCAGCGTCTCGTCCGGGTGCTCGATGTCGAGGCCGAGCAGCACGGGCAGGAACGGGGTCGTGGCGGAGGGCATGCCCGCCGGGTCCGGCTCATGCTCGTCGGCAGCCGCCTCCAGCGCGCGGACCAGCACCACCGGGCGGTCCGCGTGCGCCACGACGGACAGGCCGACCGAGCCGACCATGAACCCGCCGATGCCGCTGAAACCGCGGGATCCCAGGACCATCAGCTCGGCGCCCTTCGCCGCCTCCGCGAGGGTGTCGTGCGGATGGCCAGCGATCTGCTCACGGATCACCTCGACGCCGGGGTGGCGCAGACCGATGCCCTGGGCGGCTTCCCGGGGAATGCGCTCGGTCCAGTGCTGCTGGGTCTCGGCTCCGAGGTGAGGCGCCTGAGCCATGGGCTCGGGTACCGGCTCCCACACGTGGACGAGTTTCAGGGGCAGGTCGCGCAACTCGGCCTCACGGGCCGCCCATTCTGCGGCGGCGCGGCTCTCCTGCGAGCCGTCGAGACCTACGGTGATGCTGCGGAGCATGATCTCCACCTCCTGGGGCGAGGTATCCGATTCCAGAGTCGTCTTCGGGTGGTTGCCCGTGCAGGGGCCACAGGTCCCGGATCGGGGCCGACCGCCCCCCTGCACGGCTCGGCGCGGTGGGCCGGGTGACGGGCCCACCGCGCCGTCGGTACTCAGCGCAGCCAGCTGTGGTCGCGGACGAAGGGCAGCTTGGCCCAGAGCCGGCCCGCGCCCAGGGTGTCGCCGGCGGCGGCAGCGGCCAGGACGATCAGGGCGAGGGCGTAGACCAGGTGGTAGTCGGCGAACGGGTTGGTCGACATGCTCGCCGAGCCGTCGGAGAGGTGCTTGGCGGGCGGCCATTCGGCGATCCACATCAGCGCCATCATCACGGTGCCGGCGACGGCGGCGAGCCGCAGGGCGACCCCGGCGACGAGGGCGAGTCCGATGCCGAGCAGACCGAGCATGAACAGCCAGTTCGCCCAGGGGTCGCCGGCCCAGGAGTGGAAGGTGGACTCCATCGGTCCGGCGGCGACGGAGCCGAGGAAGCCCTTCGTCGGCGAGCCGCCGTCGATCCAGCCCTTGCCGGAGGGGGTGGCGTAGCCGAGGCCGAAGGTCTTGTCGAGGAAGGCCCACAGGAAGACGAACCCGGTGAGCAGGCGCAGGGCGGCGAAGGCGTAGGCCCGCGCGGTGTGCGTGCCGGCATCCGCCGACACGGCCGGCTCGGATGCGGAGGCGCTCCGGTTCCTGCGGAACGACGGCAGGTGGAAGCCGGAGCTCCGGTGAGGGTGCTCGTGCACGGCCATGGTCGTGGTTCCCTTCGGGGGCGGTCGGGTCGGTGCCTGACACCACTCACTCTGGCCGCGCGCGCCGGTGGGCGCCGGATGCCGAAGGTCCGCGGCCACGGGGCCGAACGGCCTTGGTGTCAGAGGCCGTTGGGCCGGGTGCCGCACTCCGGGCCCGTGAGGCGGGACAGCAGGTCCGCGAGGCGGCCCGGCCGGCCGCGCGGGCGACCGGGCAGAGCGGCCCGGCCGTGACCACGGTGGCCGTCATGAGGGCGGTCGTGGACTCGGGGCCGCGCGCCCGGCGTGCTGAGGGCGGCCTGCGCCGCCGCCTACCTCACCGCGCCGGGCGTTGAGCACCCGGGCGACGCCGCGTGTCTCCTCGTACGGCGGCTTCGCGCCCGGCAGGGCGGAGGCGGCCACCCCGTGCCGGTCCCGGCCGTTCGTCGGGTGGGCTGCGCTCGGGCGTCCCACGGCCGGGCCGTCAGCCGGCCGTGAGGTCCGGGCGGATCAGGGTGCCCGAGCGGCCGTGCACGATCTCGTACGCCGCGTCCAGCGCCCCGATCGCGGCAAGCCCACCGGTGCGCTCCACGAACCGGGCCGCGGCCTCGGCCTTCGGCCCCATCGAGCCCTCGGGGAAACCCGTGCGGCGCAGCTCGGCGGGGGTGGCGTCGAGAACGGGCTGCTGGTCGGGGGTCCCGTAGTCCTCATAGACGCACGGGACGTCGGTGAGGATGAGCAGGAAGTCGGCCTTGAGGTCCTCGGCGAGCAGGGCGGCGGTGAGGTCCTTGTCGATGACGGCCTCGACGCCGGTCAGCGCGCCGGTGTCGGCGTCCGCCGTGACGGGTACGCCTCCGCCGCCCGCGCAGATCACGAGGGTGCCGCTGTTCAGCAGTTCGTGGACGGTGCCGGTCTCCAGGATGCGTTCGGGTGCCGGGGAGGGGACGACGCGGCGCCAGCCGGTGGTGTCCTGCGCGATGTGCCAGCCGCGCTTGCGGGCGAGGGCGCCGGCCACCTCCCGCGGGTAGACCTGGCCGACGAACTTGGTGGGCCGGGCGAACGCCGGGTCGTCGGCCCGTACGAGGGTGTGGGTGACGAGGGTGGCGATGGGGCGGCCCGGGAGGGCGTCGTGCAGCGTGCAGGCCAGCAAGGAGCCGATCATGCCCTGGGTCTGGGCGCCGAGCAGATGCAGCGGGTAGGGGGCGCTGAGGGCCGGGTCGGCGGCGCTCTCCATGGCGAGCAGGCCGATCTGGGGGCCGTTGCCATGGGTGAGGACGACCTCGTGCTCGTGGGCCAGGGCAGCCAGCGCGGTGGCCACCCGGTCGATGTTCGCCTGCTGTACGGCGGCGTCGGGGCGTTCACCACGGTGCAGCAGGGCGTTGCCGCCGAGGGCGACGACGATACGCATGGCTTCAGTCCTCCAGAGTGGCAACGAGCAGGGCCTTGATGGTGTGCAGCCGGTTCTCGGCCTGGTCGAAGACGATCGACGCGGGTGAGGAGAAGACGTCGTCGGTGACTTCGAGCCCGTCCAGGCCGTAGCGGTCGAAGAGGTCCTGGCCGAGGCGCGTGCGGCGGTCGTGCAGGGCCGGCAGGCAGTGCATGAACTTCACGTCCGGGTTACCGGTGACGGCGAGCGTCTTGTCGTTGACCTGGTACGGCAACAGCAGCTCGATCCGCTCCCGCCAGGTGTCGGCGGCCTCGCCCATGGACACCCAGACGTCGGTGTGCAGGAAGTCGACACCTCGTACGGCGGTCTCCACGTCCTCGGTGAGGACGATCCGGGCGCCGCTCCGCTCCGCCACCTCGCGGCAGGTGGTGACCAGGGCGGGGTCGGGCCACAGCCGGGCGGGGGCGGCGATGCGCACGTCCATGCCCAGCAGGGCGCCCATCGACAGCAGCGAGTTGCCGACGTTGTTGCGGGCGTCGCCGAGGTAGCAGTAGGCGATGTCGGACAGGGGCTTGGGACTGTGCTCCTGCATGGTGAGGACATCGCACAGACTCTGGGTGGGGTGCGCGGTGTCGGTGAGCCCGTTGTAGACGGGGACGCCGGAGTGGGCGGCGAGTGCGGCGACGAGGGACTGGGCGGAGCCGCGGTACTCGATGGCGTCGAACATACGACCGAGCACACGGGCGGTGTCGGCGATGGACTCCTTCGCGCCGATATGGGTGTCACCGGGGCCCAGGTAGGTGGTGGCGGCGCCCTGGTCCGCGGCCGCGACCTCGAAGGCGCAGCGGGTGCGGGTGGAGGTCTTCTCGAAGATCAGCGCGAGGTTCCGGCCGGTGAGCCCGGGCTGCTCGGTGCCGGCGCGCTTGGCGGCCTTGAGGGTGGCGGCCAGGTCGAGGAGATGGTGGATCTCGGCGGCCGTGAAGTCGAGTTCGCTCAGGTAGGAGCGGCCGCGCAGGTCGATGGTCATGGTGGTTCCCCCTGGGTGTTCAGGCGACCGGGTCGCGTTCGACGGGGCAGCTCATGCAGCGCGGTCCGCCGCGTCCGCGGCCGAGTTCGGCGCCGGCGATGGTGACGATCTCGATGCCCTGCTTGCGCAGGTAGGTGTTGGTGGTGACGTTGCGCTCGTAGCCGACGACCACACCGGGGGCGAGGGCGAGGAAGTTGCTGCCGTCGTCCCACTGCTCGCGCTCGGCGTTGCGGATGTCCTGCGGGGCGGAGAGCATCCGGACCTTGTCGAGGTCGAGGGCCTCGGCGAGGGCGGTGCCCAGGTCGGAGTTCGGGGCGACGTCGAAGCCGCACTCGCGGGAGCCGCTGGGCGTGAGCGTCCAGGAGCGCAGGGAGTCGGCCAGGCCCGGATAGATGACGAAGGTGTCGCGGTCGAGCATGGTCAGCACGGTGTCAAGGTGCATGTAGGCCCGCGCCGCCGGGAGTTGGACGGCGACGAGCCGCTGTGCCGTGCCCTCGGCGAACAGCCGGGCGGCCAGGTTCTCCACGGCCTGCGCGGTGGTGCGCTCCCCCATGCCGACCATGACGGCGCCGTTGCCCAGGACGTGGACGTCCCCGCCTTCGAGGGTGCCCACGGAGCCGTCGAGGAGCGGTGCGGGGGCGATGCCGGCGAACATCGGGTGGAAGCGGTAGATGGCCTCGGCGTGCAGGCTCTCACGCCGCCGGGCGGTCTTCGCCATCGGGTTGACCGACAGGCGGTCGTACACCCAGCAGGAGTTGTCGCGTGGGAAGAGGTGGTTGGGCAGGGGGGCGAGGGCGAAGTCGTCCGCGTCCAGCGCGTTCCAGACCAGGCTGTGCGCGGTGGCGAGCGGCAGGTCGCTCTTGAGGAGTCCGCCGATGAGGTGTCCGGCGAGGGTCTCGCCGTCGAGTTCGGCGCACAGTTCGCGCACCGGGTCGATGAGCGCCGGTCCGACGGTGGCGGGCGTGATCACCCGGTCGAGCAGCCAGTCACGGGCCTCGTCGCCGTCGAGGGACTGGGCGAGCAGGTCCGCGAAGTAGTGCACGCGGGTGCCGTGGTCGCGCAGCACCTGGGCGAAGGCGTCGTGTTCCTCGCGGGCGCGCTTGGCCCACAGGATGTCGTCGAAGAGGAGCGCGTCGACATTGCGCGGGGTGAGGCGGGAGAGTTCGATGCCGGGACGGTGCAGGATCACCTGGCGCAGGCGGCCGGCCTCGGAGTCGACGTGAAACGTGCTCATGGCGTTTCCTCCATGGTGAGGGGGGTCAGTCCTGGTGGCGGTGGGCGTCGCGCTTGCGGGGGCCGCGGACGCGGTTGGCGCCCGGCCCGCGGGAGAGCCGCTTCGGCGGTGCCGGTGTCTCGGGGGCCCGCGCCTCACGCGTAACGGGAATGGCCGCGGCCGCCTCGTCGCCGTACCGGCCCTGCCCCCGCTTCAGCCACACATAGACCGGCACCCCGAGCAGCAGCACGAACAGCCCGTAGTAGACGGTCTGGTAGCCGCTGCCCTGGATCGACCAGTAGGAGAAGGCCAGTGCCAGGGCGGCGACGGTGACGTCGCGGGCCAGGCGCCGCGGGCTGAGGGTCTCCCGGCCGCGCACCAGCAGCCAGTACAGCTGGGCGGCGGCGGAGAAGAGATACGGGATCACCGCGGTGAGCACGCTCAGCAGCACGATCTTCGTGAAGACGTCCTCGAAGCGGGTGTAGCTGAACACGGTGATCAGCGAGGCCAGCACGGTGGACGCGATGACGCCGAAGGCCGGGACGCCGCTCTCACCGCGCAGCTTCGCGAAGGCGTCGGGGAAGAGTCCGTCGCGGGCGGCGGCGTAGGGCATCTCGGAGCACAGCATCGTCCAGCCGTTGAGGGCGCCGATGCCCGAGATGATCGCGGCGACCGCCACGACGTCTCCTGCCCAGGTACCGCCGAAGATGTTGTTCGCGGCGTCGGTGAACGGTGCGACGGTGTCGCCCAGCGCCCCGTGCGAGACGGTGCCGAAGACCGCGAGCGTGCCCAGGATGTAGATGACGGCGCACAGCAGCGTGCCGTAGACGGTGGCACGCGGCACATTGCGCTCCGGCTCGCGCACTCGGCCGGCGACCACCGATGCGGCCTCCAGCCCGAGGTAGCTGAACAGGGCGATGGCCGCGGCGGCGGAGATCGCGCCGAGCGCCGACTGCCCGCTGGAGTTGAATTCACCGAAGTTGTCCGGGTCGATGAACAACAGCCCGACCGTCGCCATGAAGATCAGCGGCACGAACTTCAGCACGGTGGTGACCACCTGGAACGCGCCGATGTTGCGGACACCGCTGAGATTGATCGCGGCCGCCGCCCAGAGCCCACCGAGCGCCAGGCTCATCGAGATCCACGTCTTGTGCCCCGTGTTCACGAACACCTCGACGTACCCGACCCACGCCACGGCGATCGCCGCGTTCCCGGCCCACGCGGTGATCCAGTACGACCATGCGTTCAGGAATCCGGCGAACTCGCCGAAGGCCTCCCGGGCGTAGACGTACGGCCCGCCGCTCGCAGGCACCCGCTTCGACAACGCTCCGAAGGTGAGCGCGAGCGCCAGCGCGCCCAGGGTCACCACGACGAAGGCGACCAACGCGACCGGCCCGTACGGGGCGAGGGCGGACGGCAGGGCGAAGATGCCGGTGCCGATGATGGTCCCGATCACGAGCGCGGACGCGGCCGGAAGACCGAGCGCCGCCTTCGGCTCGGGCGCCGCCCGGTCACCAGTAGCTGAAGTCCTGGGCATTTCTGTGCTCCTTGTGCATGTCGCTGCGGATGAGCCGAACCGCGAACGATGCTTCTGCGCCACGCAGGATCGCGGCAGCGGCCACCCGGGGCCCGCGGTGGCGCCGAAGGTCCCGATACGACAGGTCCGTGCAGCCCAACTCGCCCTGTCCGGTACCGAACGGCGCGATCACCCACCGACGTCCGTGGGGCGGCCGGGACTTCCGCCTCCCCGTGTGGGGGGCCGGTCGGCCCTGGTCCCTGCGTTCTCCACGCGTGATGATCGGCGTCATGGACAGCTGACGGTCTGTCCGCCGCCGGGGAACGAGGGGTCACCATGCCGGAGCCACGCACCTTCACCGAACAGAACCCGGTCCGGGTGTTCCTGCTGGACGACCACGAGGTCGTCCGTCGTGGTCTGGCCGATCTGCTCGACGCCGAGCCCGACATCTGCGTCGTAGGCGATGCCGGCACCGTCGACCACGCGCTGGCGCGCGGCCCCGCCGTACGCCCCGATGTCGCCGTCCTCGACGTACGGCTGCCGGACGGCGACGGCATCTCCGTCTGCCGTGAGCTGCGCAGCCGGATGCCGGAGCTGGCCTGTCTGATGCTGACCTCGTTCGACGACGAGGACGCCCTGCTCGACGCGATCATGGCCGGCGCCTCCGGGTACGTCCTCAAGCAGATCAAGGGATCCGACCTCGTCTCGGCCGTCCGCACGGTGGCCTCGGGCCAGTCGATGCTGGACCCCGCGACCACGGCGCGCCTGATGCGCTCACTGCGTGCCGAACCGACGCACACCACGCCCGCCGTGCCGTCCGAGCTGGCGAGCCTGTCGCCGCGGGAGAGGGACATCCTGGCCCTGATCGGCGACGGACTGACCAACCGCGAGATCGGCAAGAAGCTGTACCTCTCGGAGAAGACCGTCAAGAACCACATCTCCCGCCTCCTGGCCAAGCTCGGCGTGCAACGCCGGGTCCAGGCCGCGGTCCTCGCCTCCCACCTGGAGCAGCCGGATCCGGCGAACCCCCGCACCACATGAAGGGCCCACAGGAAGGGCCCACAGGAAGGATCCGCATGAAGGAGGGGCCCATCGGTACCGCACGACGGGCCGGACGGACCCTGCCCCGCCGGCACCTCGCGCGGCACGCTGAAACGACCGCCGACACCGGCGTCGCCTTTCAGCAGAGTGAGGGGATGAGGCCCCGATGTCCTCCGTCGTCCTCGACGTCCAGACCCTGGAGACGATGGTCTCCGCCGCGGTGGCGGCCCCCTCGATCCACAACACCCAGCCCTGGCGTTTCCGGCTCGACGCGGAGTCACCCACCCTGCGGATCCATGCGAACACCGGCCGGGGGCTGCCCCACACCGACCCGGCCGGCCGCGCCCTTCTCCTCTCGGCGGGCTGCGCGGTGTTCAACCTCAGGGTGGCGATCACTCACTTCGGGTGGGAGCCGGTGACCCGGCTGCTGCCCCACCCCGACCGGCCCGACCTGCTCGCCACGGTACGACTGGGTGGCAGCGCCCGGGGTTCCTTTCCCGGTCTGTACGACGCCGTCTGGCGCCGGCACAGCAGCCGTTTCCCGTTCTCCGAACGCCCGCTGCCCATGGCGGCACTGGCGGAGTTCACCGAGGCGGCCCAGGCCGAAGGAGCCATCCTGACCCCTTCCTCCCTCTTGGTTGCCGACCGCCTTCTCCGACTCACCCGCGAGGCGGAGCACCGGAACGTCACAGATCACGACCGAGCCGCGGAGAGCCGCCGTTGGGTGCGGGCCTGGGACGGCAGCGGTCTCGGCGTGCCGCCGGAGGCGATCGGTCCGCAGGACTTCCGGGACATCGTCCCCCTGCGCGACTTCGGCGCGCACCGGACGCCGGACAGCCTGCCCGCCCGCGTCTTCGAGAAACGGCCCGCCATCGCCGTGCTCTCGACCCCGCACGATCGCAGAGCGGACTGGTTGCGAGCGGGGCAGGCACTCCAACGGGTCCTGCTGCTCGCCACCGCTCACGGCATCCGGGCATCCCTCCTGCACCAGGCACTGGAATGGCCCGACCTGCGCGGACAGCTCACCTCGTCGACGGACGCCCGTCACACCCACGCGCAGATGGTGATCCGCCTCGGGTACGGCCCCGAGGGTCCTCCCTCCCCGCGCGCCGACCAGGGCCGCGCCATCGGGTCGGACCCCGACGCATGACGGGTCAGGCAGTGCCTGCGCGAGGCCGGTTTGATCGGCATCCCACTGGCCGTGCAGGGCACCGCCATGATCGCCGTCTGTCTCACCGCCGAGCGGGAGTTGGTGCGTCTGGCTGGTCCGGGCGCCTGCTGTTCGCCGACCGGGCGAGCGCCCCACGGCAGACCGCCGCCGTCCACACGATGGTGACCACCGTCATCGCCGGCGCCCTGCGACCACCTCGGTCGTGACCGCGCCGCCCGGTGTCCGCACCGGGCCCTCCGCCGCGCGCTGCGGGTGGCCGTTCTCCCGCAACATGCCGACGCAGAGCGGAAGATGAGCGCCAGTGCCCCTCTGTTATGGTGCGCCGATGTCATCGATCAAGCAGTTCCAGGTCACCTTCGACTGCGCGGAGCCCGCACGCCTCGCCGCGTTCTGGTGCGAGGTGCTGGGGTACGTCGTACCGCCCGTCCCCGAGGGGTTCGCCACCTGGGAGGACCACCATCGTTCGCTGCCGCCCGAGGATCAGGTCACCTATTTCGCGTGCAGCGATCCCTCCGGCGCCGGCCCGCGCCTGCTCTTCCAACGCGTTCCCGAAGGGAAGATCGTCAAGAATCGCGTCCACCTCGACGTACGGGCGGGCACCGGACTCGTGGGGGAAGAGCGCCTCGCCACCCTGGAGGCCGAATGCGCACGACTGGTCGACCTCGGCGCGGTACACGTGCGAACACTGCTCGCCGACGACGACAACGAGTCGTGCATCGTGATGCAGGACATCGAGGGCAACGAGTTCTGCCTCGACTGATCGTCCCCCGCGACGGCACCCGGGGACCTTCAGCGACCCGCTCGAGCTCGGCGTCGACGGCGGCGTCCACGGGCAAGGAGGCCTGGCCGCTGGACGTCGTGGTGGACGCCGCTTGACGGTGGTCGTGGCGATGGCCTGTTCCGAAAGGCCGCCGCCGGACGAAGACCCCGCCCCCGGAGGGACGCCGAAGGCCCGGTGGCCCGTGGTCGCCCTCGCGACCGTCGCGACCGCCGCCTTCGTGCTCGCCCCGGTGCTCTCCCTCGGCGCCGCCACGTTCACGGCGACCGGCGGCTACACACGACCGAGCTGATCCTGGTCCATACGGGTCTGCCCTGGGCTGCTCTGGGCTGCTCTGGGCTGGTCTGGGCTGGTCGAGCAGCCTCTGCTGAACGGCGGGACCGAGACGTCACCCGTCTGGGCGAATCCAAGTGGCTTCAGGAAGCCGGGGGTGAGGGACTGGAGAGCACCCCCCGTCCTCTGCCAGCTTTCCGCTGCCCTCAACGACCGAGGTGATTCCGGGTGACCCCCCACCACAGCACTCCCGTCAACGGCGACTACTACGACCCCAAGGACCTCATGGCCGCCACGACCTACCGGACGGACGGCGCCGAGATCCTCCACGGCATCTCCCTGCGGTGGACCACCGGAGGCAACTCCGGCGGCGACACCACCCCGCCGGACTGGGACGACGGCCGGGCCCCCTACCCGCACGCGTACGAGGTGTGGCTCGACGGCCGCCTGGCCCAGACCGTCCATCTGGACTGGCCCGACTGGTGGGGCGGCTGGAAACTCGCCGCCAACCACTGGGTCACCCTGGGATCCGACCCGGCCGACTCCTACCAGGTCAAGATCCGGGCCCGGCGTGATGACGGAAGCTGGAGCCCGTTCTCCGAGGAGTGCAGCGTGCCCGGCCGGGCCGACGACCCGTACCAGCCGATCCCCGTCGCGGTGCCCGACAACCGCACCGGGGACACCGCGCAGCCGAGGCACGGCAACATGGCCGAACCGCCGGGACGATCCCTTCTGACCCTCAAGACCGCGCAGGGCGGCGGCGGTCACGCCTGCACGACCACCTTCTGCGACCAGGTGCGTGCGGCCTGCGCCCCGGACGCTTGGTGGGCGGAAGTCGTCCCCGGCAAGGAGCGGATGTGCGCGGACTACCCGTGGAACCGGCACGGCCACTACCTGGAGTACCGGAAGTTCAGCACCGGCGACGACGACGGCAAGGTGGCCTCCGCGGGCAACCCCCGCTTCGCCGGCCTGGACCTCGTGGGCGACTGGCCCACCGCGACCCTCGACGCAGGTGCCCAGGAGCTCACTTTCACCTACGAGCACACTGCCAACCACGTCGGACCGACGTGGACGTACCAGTTCTTCGTCACCAGGGACGGCTGGAACGCCTCGGCCCCCTTGTCCTGGGCCGATCTGGAGCCGACCCCTTTCATGGTGGTCCTCCACGGCCGCAGCCCCGAACAGGCTTGGACCACGGCAGCGCTGGCCGGACGCAAGACGGGCCGCCACGCGATCGTGAACATCTGGGGCGGGCACGGCGGCGTCCGCACCACCGGCGATCCGGATGAGCGCTGCGACCACGTCGACGAGGAGCAGCAGATGACCGGCGAGTTCTTCGTGTCCGTCTCGGACGTCGTCTTCGCGTGATCTGACGTGGTCGCGCCGTGCGGCCACGACCTGGAGGCCGACGCCGGAAGCCGCGGTGGGAGCCGTCGACTGTTCTGTGACGGCGGCTCCCGTCCCGTCATCGGGCGACGTAGCCGCCGTCGACGGGCAGGGCGACGCCGATCACCCCTGTCGATCATGTCGCGCACCACGGGGTGTCGATCGTGCCGGGGCAGACGGCGTTGATCCGGATGCCGCGCGGGGCGGTCGGGGCGGCGCGGGCAAGGCCGGTCCGGGTGCTCAGGGTCATGGGATCCGCCGGGGCGTCGGTCGGAGAGGGGCTCGGCGTACTCAAGCGGCCTTCGAGGGTGCGGGCACGGGGTGCGGGCACGGCCGTGGTCGCAGGTGCCCGAGCCTGCCCCCTACCAGAAGCAGGAACAGCGAACAGGGGCTGATTCTCTCCCTGGGCGCTCGCCCGGCGGCGCCGCATGCTCATCGGCGTGCCCGCTGGAAGGCGGCCGGGCGCGAGTACACCGCCAGGAGACCCCCAGGCGTACGTCCACCCACCGACGGCCGGCGCGCTCCGCTGCTGCGCCGCCCCTCCGAGCCGGGCCTGACCTACGAGGACGTGACGTTCCCGTCGATGGACGGCGTCGCCCTCGAAGGGTGGTTCATCCCGGCGGACTCGAACCGGCCGGTCATCCACAACCACTTCTCGCCCTCACCTACGACCTGCGCAATCACGGCATGAGCGGCCACGGCAACGGGGGCATCTGCACGATCAGCCTCACCGAGTACCGCGACGTCATCGGCTCCCTCCGCTACGCCGCCGCGCGCGGTGGCCTGGGCCAGGCATCCGCTGGAGGGCCGCTCCATCGGCGAGCGGTCCTCGAAGGCCATCGGCTTCGAGCGCGGCTCTGGATGCACGGCACCTCACGCCGCTTCGACGGCTACAACTACTTCAGCGAGCTCTGGCGATATCCGCGGTTCCGGTGGATGGTGGCGGGATGGGAAAACGGGTGACAGGGGAGGAAGTGGTCCGTCGGGTGGGGCGGGACGCTCTGAGCTTCCTGACCGAGGCGGGGTTCGCCATACCGTCCGACATCGAAGGGGGTCTTGAGTACACCGGTCACGGTCTGAAGATCGTTGTCCACCACTACATGTGGAACGGCGAGGTTGCGGTGTCGGCGTTCGTGAAAACGACGGGGGAACCCTTACGCGCACGCCACCGGGCTGAAGTGGGGAGACTCTACGCCGAGTGCGGGCTCGGGCCGTCGAATCATCTTCCGGAGAACGCAGAGAACGCGCGTCTGACGGAGGTCAGGGTGCGGGCGTTCGCGAGCGCACTGAGGCAACTGCTGCCGTTCCTGCTCGGCACCGACCGGGACGCCATCATGCGCAGGGCCTCAACCCGCTGATCGCAGCAAGGTCGGGGGACGGGTTCTTCGCATTCCGGGATCACTGCTCGGCCGGCGGCTCCTCGCCGTCCGGCCTCTGGTGTTCTTCCACCAACTGCTCGATCTCCCGGGGTACCCCCTGCAGCGCGTCCAGGACCAGACCCCACGCCCGGTCCCGCAGCTCCTCCGGTACCTCGTCTTCGATCTTCTCCGCGAGCCTGCCGATCTCGTCCCGGGCGTCGTCCTCCGTACCCGTGGTCGGCGCTGTCATCACCTGCCACAGCAACCGGCCCACCCCGGCCGCCACCCGCCCCATGCCGCCGAGCACCGAGCCCGCCCCCATCTGCGCTTCCTCTCCCGGTGGTTGGTGTCGTGCCGCCGTGAGGCCGCTTCAGGTGGTGGTGGCCCAGGTCCGCAGCAGGACGGCGATCTTCCCGGCGGTGCAGGCCGGGTCCACCAGCAGGTCCTTGAGGGCGATGGCGTCCTCGCGGGTGGGTTTGACCGTGATTCCGGCGGCCTCGAGGTACATCACGCCGGTGGCTGCGGCGACGGCGAGGTTGGAGCGCTCCAGCCAGCGGCACCGGCCCAGCGTGTGCACCAGGGCGGCGGCCTTGGCGTAGGGGCCGTCGTAAACAGGCTGCTCGAGCAGCTCGGCCCGGTGGCGGGCCACCGCCGCGATGGGAACGCCGTAGTCGTCTGGTGCCGGATCGTTCGCTCCGGCCGCCTCGGCGACCCGCAGGATCCAGGGCACGTCGATGTTCAGATCCATCAGGCCGCGCGCGCTCCCCGTGGTGCCCGCTGGGCGTCCTCGGCATCGTCGAAGACGCTCTGGTGTTCGGCCAGAAAGCGGGCGGCTGCCTCGACCGCGCGGGCGCGCATGCCGCTGGCGTCATCCTGTACGAGCCGGGCGAGGTAGTCGCCGATGCTCAGTCCGAGGTCGGCGGCTCGTTTCTTCGCGAGTTCCGCGACGTCTTCGTCCACGCGTGCGCCCAGCTGTGTCTTCGCCATAGCGGCATGGTAACAGCCGTTACCACCGGCGTGTCGGCGTCCGGCTGCCCGCTGCGGTCTTGCATGCGGGCCTTGGCCGCCCAGGCCCCGATCTTGACAGTGTCGCCGTCGACGCGGATGTTCTCGCCCGCGTCGCCTTCCGCCCGGACTGCGACGAGGCGCGGTGCCTGTCTCATGTCGTTGCCGGAGCATGTCCCTGACACTCTCGGGGTGATCGTTTGGTTGGCGTGGGCTGGTTACGTCCTGGGCCGTACGGCCCTCGTGGCGGGAGCCGGGGCGCCCGACGGCAGGGTCCACGCGAAGGCTGACGCATGACGGGAAGCCGACTCCGCAGCGCTCGGCCGGTCGTCGGAGAAGACCGGCGCCCGACGCGCCGGACACGGAGCGGCAGATCCGGATCCTCGCCCACTCACCCAACCCCGCCGCCGTGGCCCCGCGCAGCGTCACGCATCCGATTGCCCAAAGCCTGTTCGTAGAGGGGTACTTGCGGGGCAGAGGAGTGTCCATTTCCTGTTCCTGCACTGGCGCTACGGACTGGTGGCGGGGTGGACCGCGATCGCGATGGTCGTGGCAGCCTGGGCACTGGCCACTCCGGCCGACGACAAGCCCGCCGCTCTGCGGCTGCCCGTGCTGACGGAGCGCGGAGAGCAGGCGGTCCGTCAGGCGCGGGCGCGTCACGCCCGTCTGGACCCGGCGCATCGGACCGAGCCGTACACTCCCGAGGCGGCCGGGGAACAGCTACGCAACCGGAACGCCTTCAACGGGTGAGAACGCTGTTGCTCTGGCCTACAGTTCGGTTCATGGGGGCAACGATCTGGAGTGGGGTCCGCGAGCGGGTGGAAGCCTTGGCCCGGGTGGATGAGGCACAGCAGGTCTTCGGGGCCTGGGACTTGTCCGGAGGATCGGGTCATCATTTCCGGTTCGCGGATCCGCTGTCGGAGTCGGAGGTCGCCGAAGCGGAGGCCCAGTGGGGTGTCTCGCTCCCGGCGGAATACCGAAGCTTCCTTCTCGAGGTCGGGGCCGGCGGGGCGGGGCCGGGCTACGGGCTCAGCATCCTGCGCCGGACGGACGCGGGATGGCTGTGGACCAATGTGGACCACCCCATGCGGCACGACTACCTGAGGCTTCCGTTTCTGACGACGGAGGAACGATGGCGCATGCTGGCCGAGCACGAGGACCAGAGGCCCCTGCCGTCCGACCTCGACGGCGAAGAGGCGTCCTACGCGGCATACAGCGCCTGGATGACAGCGGGTGACGAACTCTTCGACCGGGTCACGCGCGGTGCGTTGAAGCTCAGTCACGAGGGCTGCGGCTACTGCCACTGGCTCGTCCTGACGGGACCGGAGCATGGCGGAATGTGGGCGGACGACCGCCCGGGGGACGGCGAGTTCAGCCCCATGGGGACGCCACGGACGCCCGTCGGATTCGCACGCTGGTACCTCCACTGGGTGGAGAGTACCCAGGTCGCCGCGCGGCGTCGGTAGGCACCACCACAGCTCCCGGGCCGTGCCGGACCCACCGCCTCGGGCGGCCGGTCCGGGACGGAACTGCGCCACGCCCGGCCGCGTCCTCACGACCGAGGAGACCCCGCCCCGACCAGGCGGGGGCGGGGGACGGGGAAGCGGCATGAGTGCATCGGGATTCGCGGAATGGGCGCGTCACTTCGAGGCCGAACGGGACCGCCGCGCGGCCGCGCCCGATCCTCGCTGGGAGTCGGGTGCCGCACTGCCCCCGGCGGTGCGGGCGAGCGTGCGGCGATTCCAGGCCGGCGAGGACGGCGACAGCTCGGCCCTGTTCGCCAAGGCGGACGCGGCAGGTGATCCGGAGTACTCGGCGGCGCTGCGGTTGTTCGTCGCCGAGGAGAAGAACCACGCGCGGCTCCTCGCTCGGCTGCTCGAGGCGGGCGGGGCGAGGACGCAGGCCGGGCACTGGAGCGACACGGCATTCGCGCGACTGCGTCGCGTGCCGGGGCTGGTGCCGGAGCTGCTGCTCCTGATGGTCGCGGAGGTGGTGGCCCTGCGCTACTACCGGGCGCTGCGTGACGGGACCGACGATCCGCTGACGTCCGAGGTCGCCGACCGCATCCTCGCAGACGAGGAGCGGCATGTGCCGTTCCACTGCGCGCGGTTGCGCGCGTCGGTCGCGGAGCTGCCGCGCGCGGCCCGGCGGCCGGTGCTGGCAGGCTGGCGGGTGATGCTCCTCGGCGCGGCTCTGGTCGTAGCCGCCGACCACGGGCGGGCACTGCGCACGCTCGGGGTCGGGCGAGGACGTTTCGTCGCGGACGTGCTGCGGTCGGGCGGTCCGGCGGTCGCGGCGATCCTCGGGACCGCCCCGCTGCGGGTTCCCCAAGGACAGAGTATCGACTCCGAGCAAGGATCGCCCGGTCGTCCAGGCCCCGGCGCTCGCACAGCCACGGCGACGTGACCGGCAGCTCGGAGCGCCGGCGCGAGCTCGGGCAAGCGCCGCGGAGGATGTCGGCGTTGACGCAGGCGGGGGCGGTGGCGCCGGTCTTCGGGGTGCCCGGCTCGGGTGCACTCGGATGCGAACGATGCGTCTGCCCTACGGGCCGCCCCACAGCGGCCGGTCGTCGTCGGGGCGGCTGGTCTCTTTGAGTGTGGGCCCCAGGATGTGGTGCAGGTCCCACGTTGCGGCACCCTCGAACACGGTCTCGCTGAGCCGACCGTCGTCCGTCAGCGTCAGGGTCGCGTAATAGCCCTGGGAGACCGGGTTGGTGACTTCGTCGTAGTAGAAGGTGATCGATTCGCCGGGGTATTCGGCCAGCACCTTGTGCATCAGCGGCGCAAGTCGGTCATTGGCCATGGCGTAGTCGGCGAACATGACGGCGAGCCGGCCGGGGGCCGTGCGCCAGACACGAAGCTGCAGGGCGAGTCCGGGCTCATCGGGAGGCCAGGGGTCCTCGACACGGATCAACTCGGGAATTCCCGCAGCGGTGTCAGGATCGTCCGCTTGAGTCACATCGCCTCCAGTCCGGCCGGGCGGTAACGGGTAACGGGTAACGAGCATGCCACGCGCCGCGTGATTCCCCCTCCGCGATGCATCGGCTCCGCGCGGACGTGGCACCGTACCGCGCGGCCAAGGACGGCCCAGCCTGCCGGGGATCACAACCCACCATTCGCCATCGCCCTCGGCGGCCCCGGCCGGGGTCTGTCTGTGGTCCATTGCGGACCCGGGCGCCCCCGAGGCGGACTGATCCGGAGTGCCTGAGGTCACGGGGACGGGGCGCGGCCGCCGGTGTTGTTCCGGTGCCGGGTGCCGGTGGCGGCCCAGCTGGCCAGGAGCTGGAGCCGGTCCGCGTCGGGGGTGCCGGGCTGGGCGGTGCAGATGGTCAGGGAGTGCGCCTCAAGGGTGGAGATCGGGAGGGTAATGGCGTACCACGATGGAGGGAGGTCGACCTTGTACCCCCGATAAGCCCGACCTTTTCCGCCCCTGGAAGAGGAGGTCTCTTGGACACGCAGGCGCCACCGGCCCCCTGGATCGTGACCTCGGATACGGCTCGGACCTGCATCGATGCCTCTGTGCATCTGCGGGTCGGACCTGTGGCCGTATCGCGGCATCGAGCCGGCCGACCACACGCAAGCACGGCCCGCCCACCCTGAGCGTGCCGCGGCGCAGATCACCGCGGCACGCCGGATGGCATCACTGCCCGGCTCAACACCCAGCCACCGTGCCGATCGGAACCGTAGATGCCCTCAAGGTCCGCAATTTTCCCCTGGCCGCGGTGAGCACGCGCAGATGGGCGGCTGCACGACGAACGCAGCGGAGGTGATCTCGTCCATCCCGCTCTCACCGGCGTCCGCGGGAGGCACCGACTAGCCGTCACGATCGCCGACCCGCCCAGCACCACCATCCCGGCCCCCGAAGGCGGAGCCAGCCGCGAGGCGGGCGCCGTGACCACGCTCAAGCTCCCCACCAGGGGAACGACACCGGCACAGCGGCCAACGTCTCCCACACGCCCTGAGCCGGCCAGGGTCACGAGGGCATGAGGCGATACGACAGCAGCGTGCCGTACGCCATTCGTCACCAGTTCGGTGATGATCAGACAGGACCCTGTCCGCGAGGCCGGGTGGGCGGTGGCCGCCGCAACACTCCGAGTTGGTCGTCCGCCGGGTCGGTGCGATTCGGTCCGATGGTCTGGCGTGCCATGGTCACGCGCCCGTACGACCCACGCACATTGCCCCCTTGCTCTGCCCTCGCGTCCATGGTCCGAACACCCGCGCCGTGGATATGCAGAGGAAGTCGTCCGCTCGCCGAGGAAGAGGTCGTATGCACACCGAAGATCGGGCCAGGTCCGCCGAGGTACGGGAGGGCAAAGTGGCTGCCCGCCAACGCCAGGCCGTGAGCCCGACGCCTCCAGGTCTCCTCACCTTGCAGAACACCATCGGCAACGCGGCAGTAGTCCAGCTGCTCCGCCAGGCCGGACACCCAGGAACCCGGGAACCGCAACGGCACCGGCACGGCCCCGGCTGCCACCACCAGCAGACCGAGCACCCCGTCCAGCGCTCCACCGTCGACGACGTCCTGCGCACGCCCGGCAGCCCCCTCGACGACGCCACCCGCACCGAGATGGAAGCCCGCCTCAGCACCGACTTCTCCGACGTACGGATCCACACCGACGAGGCGGCCCGCGCCTCCGCCACTGAGATCGGCGCCCGTGCCTACACCTCCGGCAACCACGTCGTCATCGGCGCGGGCGGCGCCGACCGGCACACCCTCGCCCATGAGCTGACCCACGTCATCCAGCAGCGGCAGGGTCCGGTCGCCGGCACGGACAACGGGTCGGGACTACGCGTCTCGGATCCGTCGGACCGCTTCGAGCGGGAGGCGGAGGCCAACGCCACCAGGGCCCTGAGCGGACCGGTGCCCGGCCGGGCGACGCAGGGCCCGGCCGAACGGACCGGCGGCGATCCGACGTCCGTCCAGCGCTCCATCCACCCCTACCCGACGTCCGGCCAGGTCCCCAGCGAGGAGGTCGGGAAGGATCTGGTGAGCTTCGGCGAGAAACTCGACGCCGCCGTCCAGATCGCCTGGCTCCAGGCCACCCAGAATCCGACCGACGCCAATCTCGCGCGTACGGACGGATATCTGGGCCGATGGGCGGAGCAGTGGCAGGAATACCTCCAGGCCGCCTCGGCGAAGAAGCTGGAGATAGCCGCGCTGGTCCCCGCCATGGCCGGCTACGCCATCGAGTCCCTCGCCACCAAGGTGTTCCTCACCGAACGGAAGTCCTGGACCGGTCCGGCGTCCGGTCTCGCGTTCTCCGTCGCCATGCAGGTCACCCATGGCAACACCCGACCCGATGTCGTCCTCCGGCTCAACGGGAGCGAGGTCGCCTGGTACGACATCACCTCCGCGAGGAGCCTGGGCCACATCTTCCAGAAGGACGGCTCCGGTTGGCAGACCAAACCGTACGTGGCCGAGATCGCCTATCCGCAGGTGACCGCACAGACAGTTGAGGCGAACTCGGCCAAGTGGCAGAGCGACGGCAGCCCCGCCATCACGAACGACCCCATGATCTTCGCGAACTACTGGGTGGAACGCGGGCGGTTCGAGGTCACCATGAACGTCATGCGCCAGGACATCCTCCAGGCCTCCCCCTCCCTC
This sequence comes from Streptomyces sp. YKOK-I1, assembly GCF_054660435.1. Classification (NCBI taxonomy): domain Bacteria; kingdom Bacillati; phylum Actinomycetota; class Actinomycetes; order Kitasatosporales; family Streptomycetaceae; genus Streptomyces; species Streptomyces sp. YKOK-I1. Next base: position 9,807,247 of record NZ_BAAGDR010000001.1, on the reverse strand, counting down.
CTCGACCACGCCCGGAACGCGGCCGACAACGTCACGGGCAACGTGAACGCGGCACGCCGCCAGGAGTACATGAGGGCCTGCCTGGCGCTCTACAAGGCCGGAGTGCTCGCCGGCGACTCCAGCGCGTCCGCGGTGGCCACCACGATCGCGGACAGGGCTCAAATACCTGGCGTCACCGCACTCGAACCGCTTCCCAAGGACACCGCCGCGGTCATCCAGTGGCTCACCGGCAACCACAAGAAGTACGGGTTCCAGGGCAGCGACGGCAGGAGCAGCTTCAGGAGTCTGAGCGTCCAGCCCGGAATCGTCTGGCTCCAGGAGTGCGCCGCCCACCAGCAGATCACCGTCTCGGACGCCGAGATCCTGACCCACATCAGCACGAACTATCCGGAGGGCTACGACGCACTGCGCAACGCGGGGCTGGTCACGTGACCCACCGAGAGGGGTAGCAACAACCCCAGCACTGCCGACTGTTCATCCGAGGGACCTCCTCGACGGTATGACAGGATCGCGTCCATGTCCCTCAGCGTTCCCCGCCTCCGGATCGGCTCGACCGAGATCATCGCTCTCGCCGACGGCGAGGGGCCGTTCTTCTCCCCGCGCGCCGAGGCCTTCCCGGAGGCCACGGCCGCCCAGTGGGCCGAGGTCGACCGCTACGACCCGGGGGCGGTCGACGCCGAGGGCCGCTGGCGGCTCCAGTTCCGCGCGTACGCGATCCGCGGCGACAAGGGCCTCACCGTCGTGGACGCCGGGATCGGTCCGGCGGACAGCCCGGCCGGCTCGTGGGCGCCCGTGCCCGGTGCGCTCCCCGAGTCGCTGGCCGCCGCGGGCATCGACCCGGCGGAGGTCGACACCGTGGTGCTCACCCATCTGCACACCGACCACGTCGGGTGGGCGGTCGTGACCGAGACGGCCGTGCCCTCATCGGAGGGCCCGGTGGACGGCAACGCCTCGACCGGCAGCCGCCGCCCCTATTTCCCGAACGCCGAATACCTGCTCCAGCAGGCCGAGTTCGACGCCCTCGACGCGCTCAACCCACAGCTTCGCGAGACCCTCACCGACCCGCTCACGGCCGCCGGCCGGCTCCGGCTCCTCGACGGGGACACCCCGCTGCGCGCCGGGCGCGTGGTCGCCACGCCCGGTCATACGCCCGGACACCAGAGCGTGCTGGTCGCCGACGGAGGCGAGCTGGCGCTCGTCACCGGCGACCTCCTGGTGCACGCGCTCCAGCTGCTCCACCCCGAGCTCGCCTACGCGCACGAGGCCGACCCGGAGGCGGCCAGGCACTCGAGGGAGCGCATGCTCGGCCACGGAACCGGCACCACGCTGCACGTGGCGACGCCCCATCTGACGGAGCCCTTCCTCTCGGCGTGGGCCGAGGCGGCCGCCGAAGGTGAGCAACCCTGCTGACCGCACAGCGCACCGCGCGCACTCAGTCGCGCGCCAGTTCGCCCTCGCCTGACCCTGCGTCGTCGAAGTGGTACCGGGCGGTGTCGTCGTGAAGCCGGGTCAGGGAGATGTCGACGTCGTCCAGGCACTTTCCGGCGCCGTAGGTGAGGTGCTCCACGACGTTCACACGGTCGGACGTACGACTCCGCAGCGTCCAGTACCCGCCGCAGCCCAGCGTCGGGTAGTCGGCCTTGGCGACGCGCTCGCCCCGTGCTCCCCCGTGTACTCGATCTGAACGTCGTAGACACTGGCCCCGTCCCCTTGGTTCACGATCCCCCGCCATGTCCCGGTGAAGTCGAACTGCTGCGGCGAGGGCGGCGCCGACGTGATCCGTCCAGTCTCCTCGGAAGCAGGGGCGGGATCAGCAGGGGACGGCGAGCCGGAGGGGATGGGCGATGCTGCCGGCTGGGCCGTGGAGCCGGTCGCGGCGCCGTACGGTGCCGTCGTCGCCGTCCCGCCCGGGCTGCCGGCCTCGTCGTCGCCGTCGTCACGCGTCATCAGCACGACGGACAGGGCGATCCCCCCGACGAGGACGACCCCCAGCGCGGCAAGCAGCGGTGCCAGGGTGCGGCGGCCCGTGGGTGTGGGCGCGGACGTGGACGTGGGCGAGATGAACACCGGCGTCACGGGTGCGTAGGCCGGTGCCGGTGGCGTCGCCGGGGTGGGGCCGGGCACACGGGCGGAGGTCGAGGTGGGCGCGTGGTGCAGGGCAGGGGCGGCCCCGTCGACCTGGGTGGGGACCGGGCCTTCCAGTGCGAGCAGCCGTACCGCCTCCTGGCCCAGCCGGGTGGTGAGTTCCGGCGGAAGCCAGCCGTCGTCGGGGAGTTCTGCCCCCACCGCACGGATCGCCTCGGCCTCGATCTCGGCCGGAGAGGGCCGGTCCTCGGGGTCCGCGGCCATACAGCGCTCCATCAGGGTGCGCAGTGTGCCGTCGACGCCGTCGAGCCGGGGCGGCTGGGAGATCACCCTGATGAGGACCGCGTGCGGCGCGTCGTCCTCCCCGTCGAAGGGGCCGCGGCCGGTCGCGGCGTAGGCCAGCAGCGCGCCGAGGCCGAACACGTCGCTCGCCTCGCCGAGCCGTTCCCCTCGCGCCTGTTCGGGAGACATGAACCCGGGCGATCCGATGACGGCACCCGTGCGGGTGGCCACGCTGGAGTCGACGGCCCGGGCGATGCCGAAGTCGATGACCCGGGGGCCGTCCAGGGTGATGAGCACATTGGACGGTTTGAGGTCCCGGTGCAGGACGCCGGCGCCATGGATGACCCCCAGGGTCGCCGCGAGCCCACGCGCCAGATGCCACACCGACGCGGTCGGCAGAGGCCGACCCCACTCGTCCACCACCTGCTGGAGTGACGGACCGGGCACGAACTCCGTGGCGAACCAAGGGGTGTCGGCCTCGGTGTCGGAGGCGACCACGGACGCGGTACCGGCCCCGGACACCCGGCGCGCGGCGGCGACCTCGCGCCGGAACCTGCGCCGGAACTCCGGCTCCTCGGCAAGGTGCGGGTGGATCAGCTTGACGGCGACGAACCGGCCGTCCTGCGCACGGGCCAGGAACACCTGGCCCATCCCGCCGAGTCCCAGCCGGCCCAGGAGCCGGTAGGGCCCCAGTGTGCGCGGATCACTGTCCCGCAGCGGCTTCATCGCACCGTCCGTTCCACGGCAGGCACCTCGCCCCCTCCGCCGCCTGCTCCCCTGTCGTGACGGCGCCGCCATTCTGACAGCTCACACGGCACAGAGCACCGGCTTCCCGGGGATGAGCACGTCTCGAACAGCTCTGCTACCCGGGGTGACGCCGGTGCCGAATCCGCCGGTCGGCAGGGACGGAATCACTCTCGGGTTCTGGTGGCCTTCCGGGCACGCGTTCCAGACACGTACGATTCCTGCGATCTTGCTTGGTCCGTAGCTCAGTCCGATGGAGTCGCCGGGATGGAAGCCCGTACCCCGCCCGTCCTCCTCCTGCCCGCGCCCCGCACCTCGACCGCCGAACTCCTCGCCCGGGCAGCGGCCTGGCGCGGCTACGACGTGACCGACCGGGCGACGGCTGCCGAAGGACGCCGGGTGCACTGGTACGGAGGCCCCCGCGTGGCCGCACGACTCGCCGGTCCGCTGGGCATCGGGCTGCTCGAACCGGCCGACGACTGGCTGACACACGTACCGCGCCTCCTCCTGCGGCGCCGTGTACGGTTGACCACCCTCGCCGAGGCCCGGGCGCTGCGGGAGCGGGCCTTCGTGAAGCCGCCCTCGGCCAAGATCGACGTGCTGCCCGCAGCTGTCCACGAGGACGGGACCAGCCTGCCCGGCGCGCTCGACGGCTCCACGCCGGTCCTGGTGAGCGGGGTGGTGGAGTTCACCGCCGAGTACCGGCTGTTCGTCCTCGACGGCGTGGCCGTCACCGGAAGCCGCTACGCCGTCCACGGAAGGCTCGACCCGGCGCCGCTGGACGACGAAAGCCGTGCCTTCGCCCGCGCGGTCCTCCATGCCACGACCGCGAGCCTGCCCAGCGCGGTGTGCCTGGACATCGGTCGGCTCGCCGACGGCGGCTGGGCGGTGGTCGAGGCCAACATGGCGTGGTTCGCCCACTGTTACGCCGCCGAACCGGACCGCGTCCTCGACACGGTGCTCCGCGCCGCCGGCCCGGTCTCCGCGGTCACCGAGCGGGACCGGCCGCACCTGAACAGGTCTGCGGCGCGTCCGGAACGGATTCAGGAGTGACAGTGCGTCAGGAGGAGGCCACCACCCTGGGCGCGGTCAGGCCCACGGGTCGCCCCCAGCGGTCTTCGGCGTCAGGCGTGTCGGGGTGGAGCATGGCGCGCAGGCAACGGAGCAGGCCGTCGCCGCGGGCGGTCCCGGCTGCACGCATCCACGGCAGCGGCGCCATCAGCCGGGTTGTCCCGGGGGGGCGCAGTCGTCCACACCACAGTCCGCGGATCCCGGTGCCCGGGCCAGTTGCGCCATCGCCAGCACCAGGCCCGCGCGCGTACGGCCGGGTCGTGCTCGGCGGGCAGGCGGGCGTGGAACGCGGAGAGGATGTGCTGCGCGCGAGCGGAGGAGGCCGCCGGCGCGTAGGCGGCTGCGATGCGCACTTCGGGGTCGGGGTCGGCCAGCAGAGGCAGGAGAAGAGGGCTGTCCCCGGCGATCGCGTCGTTGGCAGCCTGCACCGACCAGCTCTGCACATAGCCAGTGGGCTCGAAGAACCATGCGTCAACACCGCGCAACCGCAACATGTCGGCACGCGTGCACACACCCTGGTGCCGCATGCGCGCCGCTTCCGCCGTCACCGCCAGCGCCCCACCACGGTGACTGGCCCGCGGGTCGGTCCCGATCCGGATCAGAAACGGCACCGCCGGCGCCACAGCGGCTCGCACCAAGTGGGGCCCTTGCACACTCCCGGATCCGGGTACCTCGTCGTCAGCGGTCTGGCGTACGTCGTCCACCAGTACCTGACTCTCGCGCAGCCGCTGACGGTTGCGCTGGCCGGGGCCGGCGTATTGGCAGTCGTGGTCTTCGGCATCATCCTTTGGCCACTGCAAGCGCTGTGGGCTGACCCGGACGTCTGTCAGCGCGGTGTGAAAACCTCCAGGCATGAGCTACGACCTGGCTGTCTGGGAAGGCGAACGGCCGGCGAATGACAAGATCGCCGGCCGGATCTTCAACGACCTGTACGACCGCTGCCTCGACAGCGAGACGCAGGAGCCTCCGTCCGAGCGCATCTCGGCCTACGTCGCCGCGCTTCTTGAGCCGTGGTGCGACATCACCGAGGACAGCGAAGGGACTTCGCCTTGGTCGGTCGGACCGATGATCGACGGCGCAGGTGGTCCACTCATCTACTTCGGAATGGGCTGGAGCATGGCCGAGGAAGCCTCGGCCTACGCGGCCAACCTTGCAGACTTGATGGGGCTGGTCTGCTTCGACGTGCAAGAGAACCGGCTCAGGCCCTGAGTGCGGCGGTGAATCCCAGGTCCGTCATGCACGGCTCGACGAACGATCGCACGAGACGCCCGTTTGCGGCTGGTGACGCGGTTCTTGCCTCTGTGTCGGCCGTGGGTTCAGCGTGACGGAGATGCTTTCACCGGGAACGCGCGGCGTTGTCGGCAGGCAGGCACGAAAGTGCGGTGGGTCCGTTGCCGCTGATTCGGCAGGGCCCTCACCACCGTCCTCACTCGGCGCGCTGTCCGACACGGAGGACGCTCAGGTAACGGCGTGATGCCCGGTCGCCCATCCGCGTGCGGATGCGCTCGGCGATTGCGTCGAGCAGGGGCTCGCGGACGTCGCGGTCGAGCCTCCGGTATAGCGACAACGAGCGAAGGTGATCGGCAAAGCCGTCCCCGTTGAACCACTGAACGGTTGGGTACCAGCGCACGATCGTTGGGCCGAACAATCCGCCAGGATCGTCGACCAGGCCCCAGCCCTCGTCGGTGGTGCGCACGTCGTCCTCCAGGGGAGGATGACCCCAGTCGGGGTTCCCGGGGCAGAACCGCTCGTGGAGATCGGCGGTCTCGGCGTACACCTCCGGCTCTCCCGGCCGGCGGACAACGACGTGGCCGAGCAGCGCCATCCAGCCCCCGGGACAGAGCACGTCGTGCGCTCGCTGCCAGCCGATCGACAGGTCGACCCAGTGCCACGACGACGCGGCCACGAGAGCATCGAAGCGTCGGCCGCGGTCGTCCCACTCCTCGAACGTCGACGTCTCGACTGCGACGTTACGGAAGGAGCTGATCCGGTCGCGAGCGAGTGCAGCCATTTCCAGGCCCGGCTCGATGGCGGTCACTGAGCATCCAAGCGCTGCCAGGGAGCGCGTCGCCTGACCGGTACCGCAGCCCACCTCAAGGACCGACGACTTGTCGTCCATGCCGGTGTCGGCGACAAGGTCCGCGAACAGCTCGTCGGGGTATCCCGGCCGGACCCGGTCGTAGAGCTCCGGCACCTCGTTGAACACCCGGCCGAGGTCGTGTGGATTCGGGCGCATCCTCGGAGCATCAGTCACGAGTGCACAAGCTATGAGGTTCGTCCACGGGGACGCCACTGGTTTAACGGCAGCTCCTCGACAGCAGCCGTGCCGGTCTCTTCTGTCTGCTCCGCCAGCATCGTTCGGTCGGGGATCCCTTTGCGGGCAGCCGTCAGGAGCGCCCGATCTCCCTTCCGACCGCATCTCGGTGGACTCCCGTCTGGTCGTCGAGCAGGTTCTGGGCGATGGTCGCGTAGCTGCTCGCGGCGGTATGGGAAAGGTTGAAGACCAGGGTGAGGTGCAACGGGTCAGCGCCGACGGTCAGTTCTTCGTGCAGGTAATGGTGATGCGACGCTGGGCGAGCCAGGCCAGCAGGGTCTGATGAGGCAGTTCGCCAAGCCGTTGGGCGTGTCCGGCGATGGGGATCCGGCGGTTGGGCAGGTCGAGGTCGTCCAACGTGAGGCGTCGGATGGCCGTAGCGCGGGTGGCGTGGACGGCGGCCAGGGCGACGGTCAGCCGTTGCGCCGGCGTGACGGCGACCCGCTGGACGGCGAGGACCTCGGCGTCGGTCATCGGCAGCAAGCTGCACTGGATGTCTTCGGTTTTCAGGCGGGTGGTGGGGTTGGCGGTAAGCTTCCCGGCCCAGGTGGGCAGGTGCTGGGCGGCGGCATCGGCCAGCGACCGGCGGAAGACGTCGGCGGTCGCCCGCGAGCAGGAGCCGTCCCCGTTCTTGCGCTCGGAAGGGAACAGCGGGGCACCGGGCCGGGTGTGGTCGGCGTCGAAGTGGCCCCACACGTCCTCGATGAACCACCGCAGGTTGCGGTCGGCGCCGTTGATCAGCGGCACCAGCCGCGGCTTCGGCCCACGCCTCCGGGAGCCCTTGCCGTGCCGGACGTTGAGCTTGCCGAACCGGCCCAGCTGCCACCGGACGTCGCCAGGTCGAGCATCCGTGCCTCGTTGATCCGCAGTCCCACGTCCGCCGCCAGCCGGGCCACCGCGTAGTTGCGGGCGGCCGGACCGAACTTGCGGCAGGTCACCAGCTCCTCGCGCCATCCGGCGAACAGCGCCTCGATCTCCGCTTCGCTGGGCGGGATCCGCAGCTGCGGTTCCACGGAGGCCCGCGGCCGGTTCATCTCATCCAAGCGGGCACTCGACCACACGGCCGGTGAGATTGTGCAGCTCGACCTTGTGCCGCAGCTCAAGGAACTGGAAGAACACCGCCAGCGGGCCCGCCCGACCGGTCCGGGTGGAGGGCTTGGCGTTGCGGAGCACCTTGCCGAAGTGGACGTCGGCGTCGGCGTCGGCGTCAGACGGCTCCACTCCCACAGCGGACGGCCGAACCAGTTCCGGATCAGCTCCAGGTGGTTGGTGTCGTTGCGAATCGTGCTGTCGACCAGACCGGCCGAGGCTCGCGCGACTACGGCCAGAGCCAACCCACGCCTCCTCGACTTCACCCAGGCTGAAGGAATCTCGACAGGGATGCGGCTTACGCACTACGGACGAAGTTGGGTCAGAGCGGCCAGCAGTCACCCGAACGAGGTAACTGGCCCAGGTCCAGGCACTCTCAGCGGTGCCAGGGAGCTGCGGAGGAACACGGAACCCGAGGACTGTTGCTCACCAGTGGAGCAAACGCCTCAGGCACGCGTCCGGATCGTGGATCCTCTATCGACAGGGCGAGGGTTTCAACGACAACGGCGATCTGTGGGACTGGTCCGTCTGCAACAAGGACTACTACGAGAGCAGCAGTGTGGGTCGACAACGACAGGTGAGTGGTCCAGCCGTACAAGCATCGGCTTTGGGGTCCGGCCGCCGCCGTGCTCGCACCGCTGCGCCACCCCCTGCGGGGAAAGAAGCGCCCAGCCTCACCGCACTCGTGGGATGCTCACCCGTGCCGGAAGCGGATTCCATCAGGGCCAAGGGGACGTTCTCATGCCGATCCAGGGTGTGCTTTTCGACGTGGACGACACCCTGTTCGACTACTCGACCTCGGAAGAAGTAGGCGTGCTCGCCCACCTGCGGGAGCAGCGGCTGCTCGATCGGTTTCCCGACCCCGCCACGGCGCTCGCGTTCTGGCGGAAGATCATGGAAGTACAGTACGCACGCTTCCTCGGCGGCGAGCTCACCTTCTCCGAAATGCGGATCGAACGCACACGCCGATTCCTCTCCCATGTCGGGCGGGACACCTCCGCCATGCCGGACCACGAGGCCTCCTCCTGGTTCGCCCGTTACGAAGCGCACCGCAACGCCGCCTGGGCGGGGTTTCCCGATGCAGAGCCTGTCCTGAGGAGACTGGCGCCGGACTACCGCCTCGGGATCGTCTCCAACTCGTCCGTCGACCACCAGCGCGACAAGCTCCACGCCATCGACCTGCTGCGCTACTTCGGTGATGTGCTCATCTGCTCCGAGCAGCACGGCGCCGCCAAGCCGTCAGCGAGCATCTTCCTCGCGGGCTGTACGTCCCTCGGCCTGCCCCCGCACGAAGTGGCCTACGTCGGGGACAAGTACACGCTCGACGCCGTGGGGGCCCACGACGCCGGGCTGCACGCGGTGTGGCTCGACCGGGCGAGCACCGGCTCCAGAGCCGTCACCAACGACGGCATCCGCGTCATCAACTCTCTCGACGAGCTTCCAGACGCCCTCGCCTGCTGAATCCCACAGGTATCAACGACCTTCCACGCCGTGTAACAGGAGCCGTCGGCGGCGTCCTACTGCAACTCGATGCTCGCTGCGGGGAGTTCGTCGTCCAAGTCGGCTGGTCGGCCTCGGCACTTGCCGTCGTACGCCGAGATCGGCGCCCCGACGCCACTCGGCGTCGCGGGGCTGCTGGCCGCCATCGGCGCCGACCTGAAGGTTTCCACCGGTGCGGGAGGCACGCTCGTCTCCGTGTACGCCGTCGCCGTCGCCCTGCTGGTGGCGCTGGCTGTCGGGAACGGCGTCACCGCTGTAGCAACCTGCTTCTCTGCGCTGTTGGCGGCCAGGGCGCTCACCCGCAGCGCTGCGGCAGTGTATGCGGTGACGGCGCTGAACCTGGCCACGGCGCTGACCAGACCTGCGCGGCGAGGACGTGCCGTGGCCGTCGTCTTCGAAGGGATCACCGTTTCCGCCGTCGTCGGGGTTCCCGCGAGCACTCTGCTGGGAGGTGTGTTCGGCTGGCGTGCCGTCTACGGCGCTCTGGCCAAGCTGACCTTGGGTGTCCTGACGGCAGCCGTCCGCCTGGTGCCAGAACCCGTACCGGAGCCGACTGTCGGTCTCTCGAGCCAACTCAACGGGTTGGCCGAGGCGCGGCTGCTGGTCACTTTCGCCGGCAATGCCGTTGTCACCGCAGGCCACTACACGGTTTCCTTCCGGGACAGTCGGCACCATCGCCGGCGGCACAGCCGCCGACCGACACCCCCGGCATACTGCGACGGCGTCCGCGGCCCTGCTGGCCATCAGTCTCATCGTCATCCCCGTGGCGATGACCAGACCCGTCCTGATCCGGGTCACCGCCTTGATCTGGGTGGCAGCCTTCAACGTCTTCAGTACCGCCGCCCAGGTCAACGTGTCCCGGCAAGCCCATCCCGCCACCGAGATCGCCGCAGCGGCCAACACCTCCGTTTTCAACGGCGGCATCGCGGGCGGTTCAGCCGCCGGCGGACTCGTCCTTCACCTTGCCGGTTTTACGGGCCTCGCCCTGACCGGCGCCGCACTCGTCATCGCAGGACTCATCGCAGGACTCATCGCAGGACTCATCGCCGTACTCCTTCTGCCGCCTTCGCCGGAGGGCACCACGCACTCGGACTCGGCGCCGTGAGGCCCCGCTGCCCCGACGACGCGAGCGAGCCGTTCAGCGTGGAATCACCCAGCCCGGTTTCCAGGTCGCGACGGCGTCACGGGCGGCCGTCGTGGTGGTGAGGTGGGCTCGGAGGGTGGCCAGCGCCGGGTGGGGGTTGTCTCGGTGCCAGAGGAGCGAGTGCGGGTAGACGGGGGTCGGGTCGGTCACCGGGATGCGGCGCAGGCCGTGGCCGGCAGGCCAGATGAGGCGGGTGTGCTCGCCCATGAAGGTGGCCAGGGCCGGGGTGTCGGCGATGGTGTCGAGGAGCGCGTCGGAGCCGAAGTTGGGGCCGGTCGCCTCGATGGTGAGGCCGAACTCGGCGACGAGGTCGTCGTAGAAGGCGCCCCATTCGGTGCCGGGCACGATGCCGGGCATCCAGATCCGGTGACCGACGAGCTGGGCGAGGGTCACCGACGGGGCGCTCGCCAGCGCGTGGGCGGGGCCGGTGAGGAGCTGGAGCGGCTCGTCGAGCACCCGGAGGCACGCGATGTCCTCGGGGAGAGGACGGCCGGGCACGGCGACGGCGCGGAACGACGCGTCGATGGTGCCGGAGCGGATGGCGGCGACGGCCGTCTCGATCTCGAACAGCATCACCACGTCGAGCTCGATCTCGGGATGCACGCGGTGGAAGTCGCGCATCAGGCCCGCCGCCGCGCCGCGCGAAGCGATCACGTCGACGCGCAGCGGACGGCGGCCGGGGCGTACGGACGCGACCGCGCGCTCGGTGACGCGGAGCAGCTCGCGCGCGTGGGGCAGGAACGCCTGCCCGTCGATCGTGAGCTCGGCGCCGCGTGGAGCGCGGGTGAACAACCGCACGCCGAGGCCGCGCTCCAGTGCGGCGATGCGTTTGGACACGGCCTGCTGGGTGATCGACAGGTCGGCGGCGGCCTTCTGGAACTGGCCCGCTTCCGCGACGGCGACGAAGGTACGTACTGCTTCGAGGTCCACGGCGATCCACCCTAGTGAACAACTCATGGTTGTGGATGGTCGGCGGAATGGTTGTTTGACCTGCTGTTGTGGTGCTCGCTTAGCTCCTCCGGGTCAACGTCGGTTTGTTCGGGCGGGAGTGCTGAACATGGTGCGCAGGAGACCCCTGGGTCGGCGGTTCGGGTGGCTGTGGGCGGCCTATGCGGTGAGTGCCTACGGGTCCGGGCTGGGGTTCGGCGCGCTGCCGCTGATCGCCGTGCTGGCGTTGCACGCCAGTCCCGCCGAGGTGTCGGCGCTGTCGGCGGTGGGGCCTGCGGTGGGCGCGCTGATCGCGGTGCCGCTCGCGCCGTGGGTGGAGTTCCGGCGCAAGCGCCCCGTGATGATCACGATGGACCTGATCCGGTTCGCGGCCATGGCGACGATCCCCCTCGCCTACGCCTTCGGCCGGCTCGGTTTCGTCCAGCTGCTCGTGATCTCGGCTCTGGTCGCCGCAGCCAAGATCGCCTTCAACGCGGCCGGCGGCGCCTACCTCAAGGCCCTCGTCCGGCCGGACGATCTCCTCGTCGCCAACGCCCGGTTCGAGTCCACGAACTGGAGCTCCATCGCGGTCGGGCCACCGCTGGGCGGGGCGGCGATCGCTCTGTTCGGGCCGGTCGCCACCGTGGTGGCCGACGCGCTCAGCCATCTGCTCTCCGCGCTGAGCATCACCGCGATCCGCGGCCGGGAGGACGCGCCGCACCCCACCGGGAAAGGGCCGGCCGGCGCGGGTGCCATGCTGGACGGCTGGCGACACATCATGCGCCATCCCGGCCTGCGGGCGCTCTACCTCAACAACCTGCTCGTCTCCGGTCTGATCATGGCCACCGAGCCGCTGCTGGCCGTGCTCCTCCTGCGCCAACTCGGGTTCCCGCCCTGGCAGTACGGCCTCGCCTTCGCCGCACCCTGCCTCGGCGGACTCATCGGCTCCCGGCTGGCCCGCCGTGTCGTGGCCCGCTACGGCCGCCACGCGGTCTTCCGGACCGTTGGCACCCTGCGCGCCGTCTGGCTGATCGGCCTGGCCTTCGTCCGTCCCGGCGTCGTCGGCCTCGTCACCGTGATGGCCATCGAGCTGGCGATCATCGTCAGCATGAGCCTGTACACCCCGGTGCTCGCCACCTACCGGCTCGAACACACCCCCAGGCATCTCCTCGCCCGCACCCTGTCGGCCTGGTCGATCGGCCAGCAGGCGTCCATCGCCGTCCTCACCGCGCTCGCCGGACTGCTCGCCGACGTCACCAGCCCGCGCACCGCCCTCGCGGCGGCGGGACTGCTCATCCTCACCAGCCCGCTCCTGCTGCCCCGGCGCGACCACGCGCGGCAGCACGCGCAGGAGGTGGCCCGTAGCCCCTCATGACGTGCGGCGGCGCGCCGTTGAAGCCCGCGAGCCACTGCTGGTCCTGGTCCGGCGGCACGAGTCCTCGTCGACCAGCCACACCACCGACCTCGACCAGAAGGTGCGCCGACCCGGGGTTCGGCCAAGGACGGCCGGCCGGCCGGGCGTAGGGTGCGTACAGCACAGGCACAGCCCGGGGGAGCGGATGGCGGCGTCGGAGACGGCACAGGGGTGGGAGTCGAGTCTCGATTCGGTCGTGGTGTACGCGCAGGGCGCGGTGTGCCGTCGGCTGGCCCGGGGTGTCGTACCGCCGGACGGCCGGGTGCGGGTGACGGGACTTCCGCGGTCGCTGGACGGGGGGTCGCTGCGGGCTCGTGTCCTGGGCGGGTCCGGGGTGCGCGTGAGCGAGGCCCGGGTTGAGGTAGCGGCCGAACCGCTCGCCGCCGAGGCACCCGAAGGACTGCGGCGTGAGGTGGAGCGGCTGCGGGAGGAGTGCGCGGCGGCACGGGGGCGCCGTGACCGTCAGCTCGGTCTGATCGCGGAGGTCGGGGCGTTGCGCCCGGTTCCGCCGACCCGCGGGAAGGACGATCCGCACCGCCGTACCCCGGTCGACGCCTGGCTTCGGCTGGCGGACTTCGTCGATGCGCGGCTCACCGCGTCGCACGCCCGCCTCGTCGAACAGGGGGAGTCACTTCGCCGTGCCGAGCACGAGCTCTCCCTCGCCGAGGACCGGCTCGCCCGCGCCTCCACCGACGCACCGGCGGCGCACGTGGAGACCACCGTCTCCGCGGTCCTGACGCTCGACGGTGGCGGGGCGGCCGCGGGCGGGGTGGAGGTGGAGGTGGAGCTGGAATACGGGGTGCCGGGCGCTGTATGGGTGCCTGCCTACCGGCTCACCCACCGTCAGGACGAGGACAGCGGCCGTATGGTGCTGCGCGCCTCCGTCGCCCAGCGCACCGGTGAGGACTGGACCGGTGTGCGGATCGCACTGGCCACCGCCGACCTGCGCCGCCGTACCGATCTGCCCAGGCTCCGCTCGATCCGGATCGGGCGCTTGCAGCCCGGGCCCGAACCCTCGGGCTGGCGCGAGCCCCCGGCGGGTCTGGCCGATCTGTTCGCCGGGTACGAGGCGGCAGGCCGCCGTCCCGGGCCGACCACCGGGCCCGTGAGTGTCGGGGCCGCCGGTCCCCTCCCGCCTCCGCCGCCTCCGCCACATCCGGAGAGCTACGGCGCACCCGTCCCCACGGCACCGCCGGGGTACGGTGTGCCCGCTCCGGGATCTGTTCCAGGATCTGTTCCGGGACCTGTTCCAGCCCCCGCTTTCCCGCCCGGCGGCGTATACCCGGAGCCGGAGGTCCTGGGCGGCGACCTGGACCGCTTCGTGCCCCCCGTCCCGCCGGCGGCGGGAAACCGGCCGCGTGCCGGTGGCAGGTCGGCCGCGGTCCCCGCCGGCCTGGCTCCGCCCTCCCCCTCCCCCTCCCCCGTCGCCCAGGCTTCCCGCGCCCTGCCCCCCTCGGCGCCCGGAGGCGGTGCGGCGCCCGTGGGGCCCGCCGCGCCGCTGGGCAAGGCCGCGCCGGTGCGGCCGTCCCCGGCGGCTGGCCCGCCGCAGCCCGGTGGCGCCGAACTCGACTACACCGCTCTCGTCCTGTGCGGGCCGGACGAGCAGAGCGGCCGCCGAGGCCTGCTGTTTCCCGACGCTCCCTTCGACCCGGTGGCCGCCGAGTACCGTCGGCGCGCCGACGCGGTGGCCGCGCTGCCGCTGCCGGGCCGCTGTGTGCGGCCCCGTGAGTCGGCCGGCTCCTTCGATCACCGCTTCGACGCGGTGGCCCGCGCCGACATCCCCTCGGACGGCGCCTGGCACACCGTCACCGTCGGTGAGATACCGGTCGGCCTGCGCGTCGAGCACCTCTGCGTGCCGTCCGTGGAGCAGACCGTCTACGCGACGCTCATCGTGTCGAACGCGACCGACCAGGCACTGCTGGCCGGTCCGGTCGAGGTCACGGTCGGGGACGACTTCCTGGTGACCGCCGCGCTGCCCACGCTCGCCCCCGGCGGGGTGTGCAGGGTGGGGCTCGGTCCGGCCGAGGGCGTCCGGGTCACCCGCCGTACGAACCTGCGCGAGTCGACCGCGGGGATACGCAACCAGACCACCGTGCTCGACCACCGCGTCCACGTCGAACTGGCCAACCGGCTCGCCAGGCCGGTCACCGTCGAGGTCCGTGAACGGGTCCCGGTCACCTCGGACACGGACGTCCGCGTCGAGGAGCGCGCCGACTGGACGGCCCCCCGCGACGGCACCGGACCGGACCACCACGCGCCCGGCACCCGCCTGTGGCGGGTGGAACTGCCCGCCGGCGGCACCACCGCCCTCGAGGGCGGCTACGAGATCCGCATCCCCTCCGGCAAGTCCCTGGCCGGCGGCAACCGCAGGAGCTGACCCACCCCATGCCCACGGCACCGCAGCCGATCCCCCTCCCCGTCACCGCCGTCACCTGCCTGGAGGACCGCGCCCACGTGGAGCGCACGACCGTCCTGGACCTGGCGGCAGGCGTCCAGCGACTGCGCCTCGGGCCGATCAGCGCACTGGCCGTCGACCGCACCCTCCAGGCCGAGCTGACCACCGACCACCCGGCGACCGTGCTCGACGTGCGGATCGTCCGCGCCTGGCAGCCGCGCGGTCCGCGCCCCACCGACGACGACTCCGCCCTGCGCCACCACACGGCCCGGCTCGAGGACGAGCGGCTCGCCCTGGAGCAGCGCCGCGACCGGCTGTGGACCCGTCTCGACACGCTCGGCCGGCTCGCGGCCGACCTGCTGCGGGAGATCGGTGAGGGCGCGGGCACCGGAGAGGACGAAGAGCCCCGCTGGAGCAGCGAACTGGACCGGGTGGACGCCGAACGCGACTCCTGCGGCGAGCAGTTGCGTGCCGCGGAGGCCCGGCTGGCCGCCCTCGCCGCGGAACTCGACGCCGCGCGACGGGCCCTGGACCTCGCCGAGGACGAACCGGCCGAGCTGACCGGCCACATCGAGCTCACCGTCGAGGCCGCGACCGCCGGACCGGCCGCACTGCGCCTGACCCACCTCACCCCCTGCGCGCTGTGGCGGCCCGCCTACCGGGCCGTGCTCGACGGCGACGCCGTCACGGTGGAGACCGAGGCGATGGTCTGGCAGCGCACCGGCGAGGACTGGTCCGGCGTACGGCTGACGCTGTCGACGGCGCGCTCGGCGCTGGCCACCGAACCGCCGCGGCTCGACGAGGACCGGCTGGTCCTGCAGGACCGGCCGGCCGCCGAACGCCGCAGCATCGACGTGGAGCTGCGGGAGGAGGAGATCGCGGACCTCGGCCCGGCTCCGGTGCTCGGTCTGCCCGGTGTGGACGACGGCGGCGAGGTACGGGTGCTGCGCTCCCCCGCGCCGGTCTCCGTGCCCGCCGACGGCCGCGCCCACCGCATACCGCTCTCCGTCTTCACCACCACCGCGAGCAGCGAGTACGGCTGCGCGCCCGAGCTGTCTCCGCTGGTCACCCAGGTGGTGCGGTTCGACAACCTGGCCGGCCACGCCCTGCTCGCCGGCCCCGTCGACCTCCTGCGGGGCGGCGGGTTCACCGGCCGCGGGACGCTGGAGTTCACGGCCCCCGGTGCTTCCGTCGAACTCGCCTACGGCAGCCGGGACGACCTGCGGGTCGTCCGGGACACCGAGGAGTCCCGTGACACCGCCGCGCTCACCCAGCGGACCGTGCTGACCCGGACCGTCCGGCTCCATGTGTCCCGGTTCTCCGCCCCGGGCGAGGGGGACGACCGGGTGGTCGTCCTGCGCGAGCGGATCCCGGTCTCGGAGGTCTCGGCGGTGCAGGTGCGTCTGCGCGAGGAGGCCTGCTCCCCCGCGCCCGATCTGCTCGACCCCGACGGCGTCGCCCACTGGAAGCTGACGCTCGCGCCGGGCAGCCGGCGCACGGTCACCCTGGTCTACGAGCTGTCGGCGAGCGCCAAGGTGGCCGGTCTCTGACGACGGGCGGGGCCGCGTCGAAGGTCGCGTCAGAAGAGCCGATCGCCGTCGTCGTCGAAGTGGGCGACGTGGCGTGGGCGGAGGGCTGGAGGCGGCGCCCCCGGGGAACTACTCCGTACCGCTTCGCGGACGGCGCCGCGTCGATGCCGGACGGCCGCGGCTTCCCCTGTGTGTCACGGCCGTCCGGCCACGTCCAGATTGGCTTGCCGTCGCGGGAGCCACGACCTGATTCGGTCTGGCCCGAACAACGGCACAACGGCAGGATCATCAGCACCGCGCGTCACCCTGCCGGGGGGCACCATGGTCTTTCGTATCCACTTCACGGCCGAGGACCTGGCCCGCACACGGGTGGCTGAAGCGCCGATGCCCCTCTTGGAGCTGAAGCAGGCCGCGCGGGCCCTGCAAGAGCGCAGGCCGTCGGCCCGCCTGAGCGCCTGGCGCCGGCATGCGTTCGGACAACTGCCTGCCGCGGCCCGGCTGGCCCTCGGCTTCATTCCGCGCGTCGGCTGGTCACCGACGTTCATCGGTGCGCCGCGGACCGGCTCACCCGCGGAACTCATCGAACAGGTACGGGCCACACCCGCCCGTGAGATTCGCACAGCGCTGGACACGATCCTCCCCCACAACAGGGCCGGGGCGGTCCCGCCTCTGACACACCGCCTCACCGACCCCGCCTTCCTCGGCGAGCTGTGCGACGGTCTCGCCGCTCTCCATGACGTTCTTCTCGCCCCGTACTGGGCGGAGATGACCGACGTCCTCGCAGCCGACCGATCGGTGCGTATGCGGCAGATGCTGCACGGCGGTGTGGAGCACCTGCTGAGCCAGGCCAATCCGCGACGGATGCGCTGGAATGCTCCGGTGCTGGAAATTCCCACGCCGGGGGACACCAACGAGTACGACCTCCGTCTGGAGGGCCGAGGCCTGCTGCTCGTGCCCTCACTGATGCTCGCGTCACCCGTCATCCACTACGACGCCGAGCCCCAGCCCGCCATCACCTACCCCGCCCGCCATGACCAGCCGCTACGCCGGTTCACGACCTTCGCGCCCAGGGAAGCGCGCACCACAGGCTCCGCTCCCCTCGCCGCCCTGCTCGGGCGTACACGAGCCGTCGTCCTCACCACCATCGCCGAGCACCCCGGCTGCTCGACGCGCGAGCTCGCGGCCTTCGCCGGCCTGGCCCCTTCCAGCGCCAGCGAACACGCCACCGTCCTGCGGGATGCGGGGCTCGTCACCACCGTCCGGCTCGGCAACACAGCACTGCACAACCCCAGTCTGCTGGGACTCGACCTCCTGAACGGAGGTTCGCCGCCCCGGACGCCCTGAACGTCCGCCTCCGGGCGGCGAGCACCTGGCCGTAGGGCACGGACCACGGCGTGGTCTCTCAGGGAGTGAACTCCTCGTCCAGACGGTCGATCGCCCCGTCTGCGCCCAGGTGGTACGTGAACACCAGTCCGCTGTTCGGGTTGGCTTCCAGCCAGTCCAGGAACTCCTGGACGCCGATGTGCTGGTTCTCGGTGCTCTCCACGATGGGGGTGGTGACGGTGACGTACGCCGCCTGGTCCATGGCCATGTACGTTTCCTTGCCCACCGTCTCGAACGGCGCGCCGTCGGAGTCCGCGGGGGCGCAGCCCCAGTTGCCGTACTTGACGATGAGACTCAGGGAGCCCCCTTCGGGGGTGTAACGGTAGACGGCCACCTCGTCGGGTGAGATGGGCATCTTGTGGTCGCAACCGTCGTCATCGTCCGTACTGGCGGAGGCGAGCGGGCCGGCCGGTACGGGGGCCGAGGGGGCGGGCTGAGGAGCCGCGGAATCCGGCGAACCGGCGCTGCCGGTGCCCGTCGTGGACTGGTCCGCGGGCTTGGCGCCGGCCGACGGGGAAGCGGTCTGCGCGCCGCCGGTCGACTCTGCCTTCGTGGTCATCCCGCCGGCGGGGGCTGCCGTCGAGGTCCCATCTCCGTTGCAGGCCGTGAGCACCACCGTGAGGACGGCGGCAAGGGCACTGATCACGGTCGTACGGAGAAGGGTGCCGGGTCTGTGCCGGTTCGACTTCTTGGAGGTGGCCATGACGTTCCTGTCTGGTGGGCGGCAGTTCGCGGTGACTGTCGCAGACACAAACGATTTCCGGCCAACCGGGGGTCGGGATGGACCATCGCTCACCGGGTAGTCGAGAGGACGACGGTGTCTCAGAAGAACGGATCATCCAGGCGGAGGGGGTCATGTGGCCGGAGTCGTCGCACGCATCAAGGCATTCGTGAGGAGCCCACAGGGGCGGCGCACGATCGAACAGGTACGCCGGTCCGCGGCCGACCCACGCCGCCGCGCTCAGGCCCGGGAGCTGGTACGGCGGCTCCGCGGCCGCCGATGAGTCCGGGTCATCGGGCAAGGGGAGGTGAAGGGGAGGCGAGGCGCCGCCGGTTCGGCGTCAGCGGCCCTTGCGGACCCGTGCCGCCGCGCGAGCCTCCGCGGTCCTGCGGGCCTCGGCCGCTTTGCGGGACTCCTTGGCGCGGCCCGGGCGCGTGCCGAGGCCGCGGAAGGGGGCGTTGCCGCCGCCGGGCTTGGTCCCGGTCGGCGGGCGCTTCGCGCCGGTGATGGCGGTCAGCCGCTCCTCACCGGAGCGCACCTGCGTGACCATGGGCCGGATCCCGGCCTCGGACATCATCCGGTTCACCTCGCGCCGCTGGTTGGGCGTGACCAGGGTGACGACCCTCCCGGACTCCCCGGCGCGTGCCGTGCGACCGCCTCGGTGCAGGTAGTCCTTGGCATCGGCCGGCGGGTCGACGTTGACGACCAGGTCGAGCGCGTCGATGTGAATGCCCCGCGCGGCGACGTTGGTGGCCACGAGGACGGTGATCCCGCCCTCCTTGAACTGGGCGAGCGCATGCGTGCGCTGGGGCTGGGACTTTCCGCTGTGCAGGGCGGCGGCGCGGACTCCGCTGGCCCGCAGATGACGGGTGAACTGGTCCACACCGGCCTTGGTGTCCAGGAACATCAGGACCCGGCCGTCCCGTGCGGCGATCTCGGTGGCGGTCGCGTACTTGTCGGCGGCATGGATGTTCAGCACGTGGTGCTCCATCGTGGCGACCGAGCCCGCCGCCCGGTCGACCGACACGGTGACCGGCTCGTGCAGGTAGCCCCGCACCAACTGCTCGACGTCGCGGTCGAGCGTGGCCGAGAACAGCAACCGCTGCCCGTCGGAGGGGACCTGGTCCAGGATGTCCGAGACCTGCGGCAGGAACCCCAGGTCGCACATCTGGTCGGCCTCGTCCAGCACGGTGATCCGTACGTGGTTGAGGTGGCAGTCGCGGCGGGACACGAGATCGGTCAGTCGTCCCGGCGTGGCGACGACGACCTCGGCGCCCGCCCGCAGCGCCGCCTGCTGCCGGTTGATGGAGAGCCCGCCCACCGCGGTCGTGAGGCGTACCTTCAGCGCCTGCGCGTACGGCGCCAGCGCGTCGCTCACCTGCTGGGCGAGTTCCCGGGTCGGTACGAGCACCAGAGCGAGCGGCCGCTTCGACTCCGCGCGCCGCCCCGAGGTCCGCACGAGCAGGGCCAGGCCGAACGCCAGCGTCTTGCCGGAGCCGGTCCGTGCCCGCCCGAGGACGTCGTGGCCCGCGAGCGCGTTGGGCAGGGTGGCCGCCTGGATCGGGAAGGGCTCCGTCACCCCCAGGCCGCTCATCGTCTCCACCAGCACCGGGGGCAGTCCGAGAGCGTCGAAGGACGTGGTCGGCGGCAGGCCCGGGGACGCCTTCCGCGGGGCCGAGGCGTCCGTACGGGGCTCGGTCCCCTGCGGGGAATCATCGGGGCGGGGGGCGAGCACGGGGTCCGGCTGCTTCGCGTCCATGGGGAGCCTTTCTGGTCGGGTCTCCGGAACGCGCCGGGGCCCGTACCCCTCGGTACGGGCCCCGGCGGTGTCGAAGCGTTCCCCCATTTTACCAGCGCGCGGCCGGACGCCGGTGCGCGACGTGTGCCGCCGCCCGGCACCAGGTCGCAACGCCGTTGATCGTGGCAGGTCGCTCTGCTGCACGATCGGCACCGTCCCGGTGAGCCTCCGCCGGGACCTCGGCGGGGCTTCGGCGGCCATGTGCCCGCCACGCGGCTACGGACGGGCGTCCCGTTTGCGCTCGCTGTGCCGCAGTGCGCGCCGCTGCTTGCCGGGCAGGGTGGCGGCCAGCTCGCCCACCGGGGAAACGTCGTGGCTCGTGCCGTCGCGGCCCCTGCACCACCACACCGGTGGGCCGGCCGCGTCCGGTCCGGCCTCGTACCGGTCGTCAGTGGTCCCGGCGGGACGAGGGTGCATTCCGGTTTTGTGTTCCTGGCAGACCGGCCAGGCCTGCCAGAGCAACTCCATCACGGTCGACTGCGCCGCATCCGCGACCACGGTCAGGACCGTCGCCGCGTCGTGCGGCTCCGGCGGGTCGCCCTCGTCCAGGTCGCACGCGTTCACCGGATTGCCGTGCCAGCGGCCGTCGGACATCGCCACATAGACCTGTCCGCCGGCGATTCCGCTCGGGGTCGAGGGCTGCCGAGGCGGGTCCACCATCAGGATCAGCGGCTCCTGACCGGGCAGGGTCGCCATCAGGTCTCGGTTGACCAGAGCGAGCGCGGCCTCCAGTTTCGGCCACTGCCCGGGCTCGGCCGGCCGGGGTTCCGGGACATGTCTCCGGTCATGATCAGGACCGAGGCCGGCAGACAGGAAGTAGTTCACGGGGGCATCGTCCCAGCCCCGCTCGTCACCGGCGGCGGAGGGTGACCATGGGGGCAGGCAGGACCTCCGGTGGGCGACGGAGGAAGAGGGAGACCGTCGCGTCGGCCGGTCAGGCGGCGTTGGTGCGGTCGGCTGCGAACTGGGCGCCCTGCGGCACGCTGCCGTAGAGGCTGCTGACGGTGGTGATGGTCTTGCCGTACAGGCGCGGCGGGTTGCCGTAGACGAGCGTGACCAGTTGCGGTACAGGAAGCGCCGCTGAGATTGATCATGGTCGGCGAGCACACAGGCCGAGGCGTACGGCGCCCTCGCCGAGGTGCCGACGCGTGCGGAGCCGGAGCGCTCCTTCTTCCTGGACGACGCGGACCGTGATCTGATCGCGCTACGCCGTTCGGACGGGTACCGGCTGGGCATGGCGGTGCAGATCTGGACGGTCCGCTGGATCGGCCGGTTCCTCGGGGATGACCCGCTGGCCGTGCCGTGGGACGTCGTGAAGTACCTGGCCGTACCACTCGGCATCGAGGACACGTCGTGTGAAGCGGTACCCGGAGCGGCGCGTTCCGAAGTTTCCCGTACGGGCGGGCGCGGACGCATGCCGAGGGGCCGGTGGCGCTGTTCCATCACGCGGTGATGTGGTTGCGCCGCCACCGGGTGCTGCTGCCGGGGGGCTTGGTGCTGGCCCGGCAGGTGTCGGAGGCCCGCACGACGACCGAGCGGTGCTTGTACCAGCCCGTGGCGCGCGGGCCGCGCACCGTGTCGGCCAAGAGCTCGCACCGGCGCTGAAGACGCTGCTGGTCGTCCCCGAGGGCAAGGGGGTCTCGGAGCTGGAGCGGCTGCGCACGCCGCCGGTGAAGTCGACGGGCGCCGCGATGGTGCGGGCGATGGAGCGGGGCGAGGAGATCTCCGCGTTCGGGCTGGGGCGGGTGCACCCGTCCTCGGTGCCGGTGAACCGGCTGAACACACTGGCCCGGTACGGGCAGCTGAGCAAGGCGCGGACGATAGAGCGGGCACCGGAGCTGCGGCAGACCACCCTACTGACGGCGGTGGTGCGTCAGCTGGAGGCGCAGGCGGCCGACGACACGCTGGACCTGTTCGCGGTGCTGATGGCGAACCGGCCAATCAGCCCGGCCCGCCGGGCGTCGGACCGGTATCGCACTGCAACATCGGCCTGACCCCGGTCGTCGACGTCACCGACAAGGCGCTGACCCGCTCGCGGCTGTCCCACGAGACCAGAAAAACCTGCGCGCGAGCGGGGCCTGACCTGGCTCAACACCGTCGATGACCAGGTCGCGGGGATCGCTGCGATGGTCGTGCGCGGTACCCCGCACGACAGCCTGTTCACCCTGAACACCCTCCTTGCCCACAACAAGGGCAACCTGAGGCGCATCGCCACGCACTGGCCGGACGTGCTCCGGGTCGCCGGGTCGCACATCACTTCTCGCCACCGGCTCGCCCGCGCGATTTGCCATGGCGGGCGCGGGCGGATCCGCCAGGCGTACTGCGAGGGCCAGGAGGACCAGCTCGCCACCCTCGGCCTGGTCCTCAACGCCGTCGTGCTGTGGACGTTGCCCGGCTCTTCCCGCTCAAGGACCGGCACGTCGACTTCCTGGGCCGGTACCGGTTCACCATCCGGGATGGCGGTCCCGGCCAGGGCCTGCGACCCCTGCGAGATCCGGACTCCGTCGAGGACGCCGATGACGGGGACTGACGCTCCAGCCCCGGCCCAGGACGACCCGGTTCGTGTCTCTAGGCGTGCAGTGCCTTGCGAAGGAGTTCGCCGAACTCGGTGGGGTGTGTGGTCAGACCGATGTGCCCACCGGGAAAGTGCAGGAGTTCCATGCCGAGACGCTCGGCCAGGAAGGCGGCCGGACGGTACGGAAGCTCGCCGCGCGAGTCCTGCCCGCAGGCCAGCACGAGCCGGTCCGACAGGGCCTTGAGGCGGTGGATGTCGGGGGCGTAGGACATGAAGCTCGGCACGATGCGTCCGACGAAGTACGGCAGGTCGCCCATGGTCTGCTCGGCCCGTTTCGCTGCCTGCGGCGGGAGCTCGACAGCGGGCTCGGTGGTGTCACCGTCCTTCTCCATGCCTGCCGCGAACACAGCCATCGCCGGCATCAGCCCCTGGCTGCGGAATGTGTCCTGTACACGCGCGAGGAGTGCGCGGTGCACGGCTGCGTCCGGGAGAACCTCCACTACCGGCGGTTCGTGCACGATGACACGGTCCACGCGTTCCGGGTGGGTGGTGAGCAGATGCAGGGCGACGATCGCCCCCGAACTGGCGCCGAACACCCGGCCGGGCTCATCGGGTGACAGCACATCGAGCAGCCGGAACGCGTCCTCGGCGTGCTCCTCCACCCTCTGCTCGGCCTCGGGATCGTCCAGCACGCTCCGGGACATTCCTCGTGGGTCATAGGTCACCACCGTGTACGTATCGGCCAGGTCGGCGGCCACTGTGGCCAGGGAGGCCGCGCCGCCCGTTCCTCCTGGAATCAGAAGCAGGAGCGGGCCATGGCCGCGCACCTCGTAGTGCAGGGTCGCGCCGTTCACACGCAAGGTCCCGACGGTCGGCTCGGTCATCCTTGGTCTCCTTCTTCGGACGAGGGCCAGTGCTCCAGCAGGGTGTGCAGGGCGTCGAGTGCGCGAGGCCGCCTGCCGCCTCCAGAGCAACGAACCCGTGGAACGTGCTGCGCGGCATGCCGTACATCAGCTCGACCGCACGTCGCGGACCCGGCGCGTTCGCAGCCAGTCTGCTGCCAACAGCGCGCCGCCACGCCCTGAGACATAGTCAGCCGATCGACCCCGACCTCGTCCGCCGGCTCGGCGCCACACACTCCTTTCCTAGGGTTATTAGTTTTAACCTAAGACCCATAGGAAAACAATCGGCGAAGGACCCTCGGAGACCGACAACCCTTCAACAAGCCTTCATGTTCTGAAGATCACCGAGCGGGAGGATCGGGTACGCGCGGGTGTCGACCGGCGGGCAGAAGCTCGAACGGCAGAGCGCGACATCGGCTTCACCTCGCTGCACGAGAACCTCGACACCCCCCGGCGGCCGACTCGTCTTCCACGCCTTCGCCGCCCACGACCTTCGGCCCGACCCCGGACGCTCGATCACCTCGATTGCCAAGCTGCTCGCGAGCAAGTCCAGTCCGTTTCCGTAGAGTTGGGACGCGCAGAAATGCCGCAGGACGTGCGGTGTCAACCTGTCCGTCCAACTCGGCAGATGAGCTGCGACCGCGTTCTCGAGCCCGTTGCGCAGGGCGTCGTCGCCGACCCGGCGGGCGGAGCCGTCGGTGTTCTCGCGCTCGGAGGGGAACAGCGGGGCACCAGGGCGAGTGCGATCGTCGTCGAACTGGCCCCACACGTCTTCGATGAACCACCGCAGTGTCCGGTCGGCACCGTTGATCAGCGGAACCATCCGCTCGCGCGGGCCCCCTTGCCGTGGCGGACGTGAAGTTCGCCAAAGCAGCCCAGGTCCCACTTGATGTCGTCCAGGTCGAGGCCACATGCCTCGCTCACCCGCAGCCCGACCTGGGACATCAGCTTCGCGGCGGTGTAGTTCCGGGCGGTCGGGGCGAACTTGCGGCAGGTGGCCAGCTCGCCGCCCCAGCCCGTGAACAGCGTGCCGATCTCCGGCTCACTCGGCGGGATCCGCAACTGAGCGTCCTTGGCCCCGCGCGGCCGGTTCATCTCATCGATCGGGCACTCGACCACCCGGCCCGTCATCCGGTGGATCTCGACCTTGTGCCGCAGCTCCAGGAACACGAAGTACGTACTCAGCGCCTGCGACCGGCCCAGCCGTGTGCCGCTGGGCGAGTGCCGCAGCACCTTCCCGAAGTACACGTCCGCGTCAGCGGGCTCCATGCCCCACAGCGGCCGGCCGAACCAGGACCTGATCTGATCTGAGCACGTCGGTCTCGAACTGCTCCAGCTCCTCCGCCGACGCGGGCGCCCAGTGCTCACGCAGGTCTCGTACGACTGCCAGCGCCGCCAACCCGAGCCTCCTCACCTTCGGCCCGACTGTGAATCGGTCGGACGAGAAGAGAACGCTTCAGGAATCCCGAAGTTACGTCACAAGCCAGCAGAGCACACAAAGGAGGAAGAACCCCGATCGTGGGCAGGATCGCCCTCCTCCTTGATGCCGCAGTCGTCGTACAGCCTCACGGATGCAGGCACCTGGCGTTCCGGGAACCTGTCGGTGACGATGGTCCGATGGGCACCGAGCGGGACGTGCTGTGGACCGCCAGAGACCGCAGGCGCTATTCGCTGCGCCGGTGGCTCACCCTGTTCGGGGTCCTGCTGGTCGGGGTTTACGGATGGCCGATGACCAAGGCGTCGGCCGACCCGGATCGTGGTCTGCACGACCTGGGATGGATCCTTGTCGTCGGCGTTGCCGTGGCGGTCCCGGCCGGCATCGCACTCTGGATCTGGGACCGGCACCGCGTCCTCGACGTCCACGCTGACGATGAACTTCACCTCGGCCTGGTCAACGGACGCGTCGTCCACCTCGACCCGGCCGCAGTCCGGCAGATCCGGATGACCTGGCGGTTGTCGTCCGATGGCAGCTTCGGCACCGCGAAACTGCTCTTGGTCACCGACCGGCTGCTCGGCTACCACGGACGCAACGACCTGATCGAAACAGGGAGGCTGCAACCCCTGATCGCCCGCTGGGAACAGCGATGTCCGGGCATCGAGGTGACCGTGAAAACGCTCACTCCTTACTCCGTCCGCGAATCCACCGAATGAACGGACAGGACGGGTTTTCCGAGATCCTGTCGCAGGAGACCCGCCGTCCACGATTGCGTGTCGTCGTCGCCGGCGCCACCGGCGCTGTCGGCAGTCTGCCCGTCCCGATGCTGGTTGCGGCTGGGCACGAGGTCACCGGGACCTCACGGACCCTGGCCGGGATCGAGCGGATCAGAAGCCTCGGGGCGACGGGATTCCAGGCGGATGCGCTCGACGCGGACGGGGCCGCCAACGGCCGAATACGCCGCGAGGGCACCCGGAACCTGGTGGAGGCCGCGAAAGCGGCTGGGGTCGGCCGGATCGTCGCACAGTCGATTTCCTGGGCGTACGCGCCGAGCGAAGGCCCGGCCGAGGAGGTGGTACCGCTCGACCGCACGGCCGCTCAACCCCGAGCCCGGATGGTGGCCGCCGTCCGGGCCTTGGAGGAGACGGCAGCCGAGTTGGAGACAGCGGTCTTGCTGCGCTCGCGGCAGGCGCCGCACTGGCCGCGCTCGACTGGCCAGGCGGACCGGTCAACATCGTGGACGACGAGCCCGCCCCCGCCCACGACTGGGTTCCGGCCCTGGCCAAAGCCCTCGGCGTGCCCGCACCCGGCGCGGTGGCGGGCCGGCTGAAGGGGGAGCGCGGCGCTCTCAACGCGCTTGCCCGAAGCCGGGGTTGGCAGCCCGAGTGGCCGACCTGGCGGGCCAGTTTCGCCGCCCAGCGCGACATCCTGTGAGTTCTCCAGAACCCTGCTGAGGTCCTTCACCACCACCAGCGCCGTCAGCATGAGCCTCCTCGACTTCGACCAGCCCGCAGAATGGTCGGACGAAACGAGGACGCTTCAGGGATTCCGAAGTTACGTCACAAGCTGGCCGAGCACCCCAACAAGGGAGAAACCCCAGGCAAGACGACGACGGCCTCGATCCGGGGAGCGAGAGCGGTGGGTATGCCCGGCGCCAGGTCGGTGACGCCGTCGCCCTGCGAGTAGCCGCCGAGCGCGAAGACGATGTCGGGGCAGTCGGCGACGACGGACGTGACGTGGTTCGTCATGGCGGTGGCGCCCGGTCCCGCGCTGGTCTGCGAGGCGTTGGCGGCGTAGTCGACGGCGTGGGAGTCGACCGATCTTCCGGGCAGCTTGCTCTTGATGGAGCTGACCAATGGCGTCCCCACGATGCCCAGGCCGGGGGTCTCGCGCTCCGCGACGCCAGGTGCGGGAGGCGGGCATGGGGGCCCTCTTTCACGTGCGGCGGTTCGGGTGTCCCGCGTCCGCCGACAGGAGCCGGCGGCAAGGACACAGCACGAACGTAGGAAGCCCTCTCGACCGCCGTGCTGGACCGTCGGAATCCTGCCCTGGCCAGGGCCGCTCGGGTGAGTGTCGCCTCCGCCTCCTGGTCTGCGGGCGATCGGGAACTGTATCTGCGGGTGCTGGACGACACGGGTTCCGGCGCCGGCTCCTATGACTCCAGTACGGACACAAGTGCCATAGAGGCCGGTCCGGTGGTCGGCGAGCCCGTGGCTTTCCGCGCGCACGCCCTCCTGCTGCCGGTGCTGGGCTGCTGTCGGTGCGTCACTTCGTCCCGGGGTCAGGTGCGGGAGGACCGCTCATGGCGTGCGCCCTGGAGCATCTCGCCTGCGCGGAGCCGCGGGCGGGGCGCCACCATCAGGCCCACTGCGGCGCCCGGTCCGCGCGACCTCACCGCGCGCCTCTCGGCGATCCTCGCCATGGTCGTCCCCATCTCGGGCGGCCTGGCCACGTTGACCGCGCACACGCGGACCGCGCTCGGCACGGCGCACCCCCACGGACTGGCCCAGTCGGGACGCTCGCCGGGGGGCGCAGGCGCGGGCCGACCTCGGTCACGGGAACGTCGAGAACGCGGCGGCCCGGCTCTCGCTCCTCGTGCGGTCCGGACCCCGGCGGGCCCCCTTCGGCCCGGGGGTACTGGCGGTGCCCTGTCATGTCGAGGCCGCCCTGCTCGCCGAACGCGACGACCGCGTGGCCGACATCATCGGTCTGTACGCCCCTGTGGGCCGCCATGGGCGCAGACCCGGCGGTGCCGGGCCCTGGTCGCGCACCCCGACCGCCGCGAGGCGCTCCGCCAGGAGGCACTCGCTCTGCACGAGACGGTGGACGGGCCGTTCGAGCATGCCCGCACCCTGCTCACGTACGGCATGTGGCCGCGCCGTCGGCGACGGACCGTGGAGGCGAGGACGCCGTTGCGGGACGGGGCCGTGGGCTTCGAGCGATGCGGTGCCGCGGTCTGGGCGGACCGCGCCCGCGACGAGCTCCGCGCGGCGGGCGGGACGACCGGGGACAGCCCGCAGACCGGCGCGGTCGCGCTCCTCGCCCCGCAGCAGCTCCACCACGGTCGACTACCACCCGCGCAATGCCTCCACCCGGCTGGGAGTCCGCTCCCGGGTGGATCCCACCCGCCTGCTGAGGGACTGACACCGCGAACGGTCGAGGGACGGACGCCCGCGGGGCCCGTCGCCGGTGCCGGCAGCGCCCAGCGGGGCTGCCGGCGGCGGCGGGAGGCCGGATCAGACGGTTCTGCCCCGGGTTACGGCCGTCACCACCTCCTCGAAGGATTCGGCGACCAGCGCGGCCCCCGACGCGCGGAGTTCCGTCGTCGTGGCCACGCCATAGGAGACGCCGAGGGACGCCATGCCGGCGGCGGAGGCCATCGCGATGTCTCCGGTCGCGTCGCCGACGACGACGCAGTCGGCGACGGGGAGGCCCAGCTCTCCGGCGACGTACAGGGCCATGTCGG
Source organism: Streptomyces sp. YKOK-I1 (assembly GCF_054660435.1). Classification (NCBI taxonomy): domain Bacteria; kingdom Bacillati; phylum Actinomycetota; class Actinomycetes; order Kitasatosporales; family Streptomycetaceae; genus Streptomyces; species Streptomyces sp. YKOK-I1. The sequence continues at coordinate 9,778,533 of NZ_BAAGDR010000001.1, read as the reverse complement.
GCGCGGGCTTGCCGCGGGTGACCGAGTCATGGCCCGCCACACAGGTGAACCGGTCGAGGATGCCCGTGCCGCGCAGGACGTTGAGGGCCGCCGCATGGGTCTTGGAGGTCGCGACGGCGAGGAGGTGACCGGAGTCGTGGAGCCGGGCGAGGCCGTCGGCGACGCCCGGGTAGAGCATGCGTTCGCGCTGCTCCGCCAGATGCCCGGCGAAGGCGCGCCGGTAGGCGGCCATGGCTCCTTCCACCTCGGGGTGGTCGACCGGGAGGTCCAGGAGCTGGGAGAAGTTGTGATCCAGGGGCTTGCCGACGGTGGCCCGCACGGCGGCCTCGTCGGGGGTCCGGCCGAGGTCCGCCAGAACTTTGAGGGTGAGCGAGACGATCGCGCCGGGGGTGTCGGCGAGCGTTCCGTCGAGGTCGAAGACGACGCCCCGCCAGGCGTCTGCCCGCTGTGCGCTCATGTCAGGCCTCCGTCCGTACGGCGCTGAAGGCGACCGCGAACTCGCCCGCGACCCGGGCGGTGGACAGCAGGACCGCTCGGGTCGCGGCGGCGCTGCGGCCGGCGGTCACCTGGGTCAGGGCCCGCATCAGGAAGGGGCTGATGGCGTTGCCCCGCACGCCCGCCCGGTCGGCCTCGTCCAGCGCGGCGCCGATGGCCCGCTCGATCTCGTCGCCGTCGAGGGCGTCGGCCTCGTCGATGGGGGCCGTCAGCAGCACGGTCCGGTCGCCGTTGACCTCCCAGTGCAGTCGGGTGGCGCGGGCGGCGACGCGCAGGTCGTCGACGCGGTTCACCGGGACGTCGGACTCACGGACGTAGAAGGCGGGGAGGCGGTCGGTGCCGTAGCCGAGGACGGGGACGCCGGCGGTCTCGAGGTACTCGGCGGTCAGGCCGAGGTCGAGGATGGACTTCGCGCCGGCGCAGACGACGGCGATCCGGGTCCGGGTGAACTGCAGCAGGTCGGCGGAGATGTCCAAGGTCTCCTGGGCCCGCCGGTGGACGCCGCCGATGCCGGCCGTGGAGAAGACCGGTATCCCCGCCCGGGCGGCCGGAACGATCGTACCGGCGACGGTCGTCGCGCCGAGGCCGCCCCGGGCCAGGACCGGGCCGAGGTCGCGCGCGCTGACCTTGGGGATGCCCTTGCCGACGGCGAAGCGGTCGACCAGGTCGGCGTCCATGCCCACGACGAAGCGGCCGTCGGCGATGCCGATCGTGGCGGGGACCGCACCCGTGTCCCGGACCGCCTTCTCTATCTCCAGGCCGAGTTCGGCGTTGGCCGGGTAGGCGGGGCCGTTGACGATGAGCGAGGACTCCAGCGCCACCACGGGACGCTGTTCGTCGAGGGCGGTGCGTACTTCGTCGCTGACGACGAGGAGCGGGTCCTTGGACACGGGCTGCCTTTCGATCGAGGTCGACGGGTGCCGCGGCCCGAAGGGCGTCGCCGGGCCGGCGCTTCGCGGCTCCTGGCGGACATGCGGCTACGGCGCCGATGCTGCGCCGGGGCGCTCCCGCCGGTCAAAGCCCACCGGGTGACCTGGTCAGGTGGCCCGGAGTGTGTCAGGTCGACGGGTCGGGTGGGTCCAGGCCAGCTCGCCGAGTGAGTCCCAGGGCGGGCTCGCCGAGTGGGCGTTGGGGCGGCTCGCCGACTCGGTCCAGGCGCAGCTCGCCAGCTCGGTCCAGGAGCTGCTTGCCGGGTCGGTCCAGGAGCTGCTTGCCGGGTCGGTCCCGAGGTCGGCTCGCCAACTCGGTCCCGGGCCGGCTCGCCAGGTCGGTCAGGGCGCTACGTCGGCGCGCTCCTCCGGTGCCTCGGTCGGCGCGTCGGCGCGGTCGGCGCGGTCGGCCCCATCGGCCCCGTCGGCGCGGTCGGCGTGGGCGGCCCCGTCGGCGCGGTCGGCCCCATCGGCCCCGTCGGCGCGGTCGGCGTGGGCGGCCCCGTCGGCGCGGTCGGCGTGGGCGGCCCCGTCGGCGCGGTCGGCGTGGGCGGCCCCGTCGGCGCGGTCGGCGTGGGCGGTCGGTGGCGTGCTGTCGCGGGTCAGGAGCAGGCACAGGACGGCGATCAGGGAACAGCCCGCCATGCCCGTGAAGAGCGGCAGGGCGGTGTGCTTGCCGCCCAGTCCGACGAGGGGTGCCACGACCGCGCCGAAGACGCTCTGGAGGGTGCCGAGCACCGCCGAGCCGGTCCCCGCGGCGTACGGCACCCGTGCGATGGCGAGGGCGGTGGCCGTGCCGAAGAACTGGCCGAGGCCGAGGAAGGCGACGCCGATCAGCGTGAGCGCCGACCCGCGGCCCAGGTGCCCGGTGAGGGTGACCAGCAGGGCGGCCGAGGTCGCGACCAGCATGGTCGCCAGGCCGACCCGCAGCAGCAGGACGGGACTGTGCCGGCCGACCAGGCGGGTGTTGACGGTGCTGGAGACCGTGGCGGTCAGGGCGCCGACGGAGAAGGCGACGGACGCCTCGCCGGTGCTGAAGCCGAGGACGTTCTGGAGCAGGAACGGCGACCCGGCGATGTAGCAGAACAGCGCGCCGCAGCCGAAGGCGAAGGTGAGGGTGTAGCCGACGTAGGCGCGGTCGGTGAGGACGGACCGGGCGGCGCGGAGGGTGGACGCCGTGCCGCTGTCGCGGCGGCGTTCCCCGGGCAGGCTCTCGGGGACGAACAGGACGACGGCGGCGCACATCAGCAGCGAGGCGCCGGCCAGGGCCCAGAACACGCCGCGCCATCCTCCGGCGCCATTGACGACGACGGCGCCCGCGAGCGGGGCGACGATGGGCGCGATGCCGCCGAGCGCCACGAGCACACCGAAGAGCCGGGCCGCGGCGGCTCCGGAGGCCACGTCGGAGATCACGGCGCGTCCGACCACGACACCGGCCGCGCCGGCGAAGCCCATGACGAAGCGGAGCACGATCAGCGCGGGGAGGTTCGGGGCCAGCGCGCACAGAGCGGTGGCCAGCGTGCACACGGCGGCGCCGGCCAGCATCGGGGTGCGTCGACCGTACCGGTCGGAGAGCGGTCCGAGCACCAGCTGACCGGCCGCCATGCCGAACAGGAAGGAGGTGAGGGTGAGTTGGATCCCGGAGGCGTCCGTGCCGAGTTCCTCGGCCATCCGGGGAAACGCCGGGAGGTACATGTCGGTGGCGAGCGGCACCACGAACGACAGCAGGGCGAGGGTCGCGGTGAGCGACCTGGCGGGTGAGTCGGCGGCGAGCGGCTCCGGGCCGGGTAATGACGCGGGCATGTCACACTCCTGGACGGGTGGCGAAGAGAGCGGGCGGGAAAGGGTTCACTATAGTTATATAGCTATATTCATTGCTACTGTCGCTCCATGAAGGCAACCGACCCAGCGACCGGCCCGACGGGCGGCCCGGCGGGTCACCCGGCGCGTGACCCGTCACGCGACCCGGCGCGCGACGAAACCCTGCTGCGCGACGCGCGGCAGCTGGCTCCGGCCCTGTACGCACTCGGGCGCGTCCTGCGTCTGCAGGGCGTCGAGGAGGCCGGACTGACTCCGCTGCCGCCGTCCGACCTCGAAGTCCTGCGCCAGGTGCTCGACTCGCCCGGCGTCGGCGTCGGCGCCGTCGCCCAGGAACTCGGCCTGCACGCCAGCAACGCGAGCACGACCGTACGGGGTCTCGTCGCCCAGGGTCTCCTGCGCCGCGAACCCGATCCGCGCGACCGTCGCGCCGTACGCCTGCATCCGACCCTGGGAGCCGTGCAGGGCATGGCGATGATCGAGGAGGCGTGGGCGGAGATCTTCGCCGATTCCCTCGCCCTGCTGACGAGCGACGAGCGCACGGCGCTCAACGACGCCGCGCCCGCCCTGCGCTCCCTCGCCAAGGCCCTGAGGGAGCGGCGCGGCGCGTCCAGGTCCGGAACCTGATGCCCCCGGCAGACCTGAGGGCCGTACGGCTGATCGCCCCCCCTGCCCCGCCCCTCCGCTCACGAACCGGTCAGCCGCACCAGCAGCTCGGCCGCCCACGTGGGGTGCCACCGCACGATCCGGGGCAGGCCGCCCTCCGACGGGTCCGCCGTCCAGTCGAACGCGACGCCGGGGTTGTGTGCCGCCCAGCCGTCCGGGGCGAACAGGTGCGGGCTGCCCTGGACGCCGCCGGCCCGGGCGGCCCGCCAGTGGGCGTAGACCGCCGACCGGCCCGCGCCACTGGCCAGCGCGTCCTCCAGCGCCGTCGCGTCGACGTGGGGGCAGGTCCGTGCGACGGCGAGGATCTCCGCGTGCACCGCGACACAGCGGCTCCCGGCGTAGAAGGCGTGCCGCAGCGCCGCGTCCAGTTCGTCGCTGCCGCGCAGGCCACCGATCCGCGGGTCCTTCGCCGCCTGGACGGCCTCCAGGGCCGGCAGCATCGTCGAGGGATAGGCCGACTCCGGGGCCGACCACAGGCGCCAGCCCAGCTCCGGCCGGGCCGCGCCGATGACCACGGTCTCCGCGTCGACGATCCGTTTGGGTGTCGGCTCTCCGTTGAACAGCTCCAGCGGGAAGGCCCGGTGGTCGATCAGCAGCCGGGTCCCGGCGCCGCGGGCCGTCTCGCGCAGGGTGTGCAGGGCCAGCGACGCCCAGGGGCAGCCGATGTCCGACCAGACGACGAGAACCGGTGCGGGGCCGGGCTCAGAGGTCGACGCGGACGGCATGGAGGCGCACCCAGGCGTTGAACTCGACGAGCCGCTCCAGGACCGCCCGCGCGCTCCACGGCCCGCCCATCGCGTACGTGCCCGCGGGCGCGTCGAGCAGCCGCCCGATCTCCTCGCGCGAGGCGAGCTTCAGCACCGGTGCGTCGTCCTCGGCGACGGCGGCCCGCACCCGCTCGCGCACCGCTTCCTCGTAGGCGGCGTCCTGGGTGGACGGGTAGGGGTTCTTCTTGCGGTCGAGGACCGAGTCGGGCAGCACCCCGCGCATGGCGGCCCGCAGCAGGCTCTTCTCCCGGCCGTCGAAACTCTTCATCGCCCAGGGCGTGTTGTAGACGTACTCGACGAGCCGGTGGTCGGTGAACGGCACCCGCACCTCGAGCGCGGTCGCCATCGAGATCCGGTCCTTGCGGTCGAGGAGGAAGTTCTCCCAGCGGGTGAGGTTGAGGTACGTCAGCTCGCGCATCCGCTCCTCCCGGCGGTCGTCGCCGGCGAGCCTCGGCACCTCCTCGAGCGCCTCGGCATAGCGCCGCTTGACGTACTCGGTCAGCCCGAGGCGGCCCCACAGGCCGATCGTGCGCAGGGCTCCGATGCCGCCGGCCTTCTCGAACGGGTGGTGCCAGGGGAAGGTCCCGGCCTCCACCGCCTGCGGGTCGTGGAACCAGGTGTATCCGCCGAAGAGTTCGTCGGCGGCCTCCCCCGACAGCGCGACGGTCATCCGCTCCTTCAGCGCCCGGCAGAGCACCAGCAGCGAGTACTCCATGTCGCCCGTGGAGACCGGCAGGTCCTGGGCGCGCAGGACGCGGTCGCGCACGTCCTGGTCGAGCACGTCGGCGTTGTCCAGCTCGACCACGACGTGCTCCGCGCCGACGTGCCGGGCGACCTCGATCGCGAACGGCGTGTCCGGGTCGCTCCACTGGACGTTCGACCGGAAGCGCTCCCCGTGTCCCTTGAAGTCCACGGAGAAGGCGAGCACGCGCGGGCTCCCGTCGCCGACCTCACTGACGCCCGCGCTGCCGACCGTACCGCCGTCCGTGCTGCCGACCGTACCGCCGACCGTGCCGCCGTCCGCCCCCTCGGCCAGCGCGCGGGCGGCCAGGGCGGTGACGGCGCTGGAATCAAGTCCGCCGGAGAGCAGGGTCCCGACCGTGACGTCGGCGACGAGCTGTTCGGCGACGATGTCCTCCAGCAGCGACCGGACGCGGCGGATCGTCGTGTCGAGGTCGTCGGTGTGCGGCCGGGCGATCAGCCGCCAGTAGCGGGTCTCCTCCCGGCCCGAGCGGCTGAACCGGATGAGCGTGCCGGGCCTGACCTCGTACATCCCGCGGAAGACGGCGTGACCGGGTGTCTTGACGATGCCGAAGATCTCCCGCAGCCCCTCGGCGTCGACGACGGCCTCGGTGTCGGGATGGGCGAGGATCGCCTTGGGCTCGGAGCCGAACAGGACACCGTCCGGGGTCGGCCAGTAGTAGAGCGGCTTGACGCCCATCCGGTCGCGCACCAGGAGCAGTTCCTCGGTACGCGGGTCCCAGACGGCCAACGCGTAGATTCCGGTGAGCCGTTCGGCGAAGCCGGCGCCCCACTCCAGATAGGCGTGCAGCACCACCTCCGTGTCGGACTCGGTGCGGAACTCGTGTCCCAGGGAGCGCAGTTCGTCACGCAGCTCCCGGTAGTTGTACGTCTCCCCGGTGTAGGTGATCACCGGGGCGTCCGGCGCGGCGGCGGTCATGGGCTGGCGGCCGCCCTCCAGGTCGATCACGGCGAGCCGGCGGTGGGCGAGCAGGGCCCGCGGGGAGGCCCACACTCCGTGGGAGTCCGGGCCACGGCACTCCAGGGTGGTGTTCATGTCCTCGGCGACGCTCGTCAGCGTGCTCAGGTCACGCTCGTAACTCAGCCATCCGGCAAGGCCGCACATGGTTGGTCCCCTCTCGTCGGTCCTCGGTGCAGTGGGTGTCGGTGAGGGCCGTGGCCGCGCCGCGGACGGCCGCAGGGCACGAGCCTGGCCGCGGACCGGGTGCGCGGCAACGCGCCGTCGATCACTTCGTCAGGTGGCGACGGCCGCGCGACCGGGCGAGGCCACGGGCCCGCGACCGCATCGGCGGGACCCGTCCGGGCGGGTGTGGTGGCCGCGCAACCACCATCCCGGCGATCAAGGTGACCGGTGCACCTCGCGGACCGGGCCGCGCGGAGGCGACGGTGAAAGGGCGGTCCGCACGGGACTGCCCGACTCCGAGGCGAGGTCGCGGTGAATCCACTCGAACTGTCATCCCTCCCGCAGGACCGCGGCACGGCCGCCGGGCGCAGGGGGTACGGCCCCGGCGTCGAGAGCGCGTGGCACGCGTCGGCGGGCGAGGACGTCGTCGGTGAGCTGTGCTCGCTGATGTTCCTGTCCTTACCGCGCAGGGACCAGCGGCAGCGCGGCGAGCAGTACGTGCGGGGCCTGCTCACCACGCCGGGCCGCAAGTCGGTCCGCAACATCGCGCAGCGGGCGGGCGGGGCCCCGGCGGTGCAGAGCCTGCACCATTTCGTCGCCGGGTCCACCTGGGACTGGCGGCCGATGCGCGCCGCCCTCGCCACGCATCTGGAACGGATCGCCGCTCCCGTGGCGTGGGTGGTGCAGACGATGGCCATCCCCAAGTCGGGCCGGCACTCGGTGGGCGTGGGGCGGCGGTTCGTCCCCCAGCTGGGTCAGATGCTGCACGGCCAGTACGCCCTCGGCGTGTGGTTCGCGTCGCCGCGCATGAGCGCCCCGGTCGACTGGCGGCTGCTGCTCCCGGAGGAGTGGGAGCGGGACGCGGTGCTGCGCCGACGGGCCGAGGTCCCGGAGAGCGCCTGCGCCGAGACGGTCGAGGAGAGCGCGCTCGTGACGCTCGCGCAGACCCTGCGCAACCCGAACCTGACCCGCCGACCCGTGATCCTGGACGTCCCCGGGCGCTGGGCGGACCCCTTGGTGCTGGACCGGTTCGCCCGGCTGGGGCTGCCGGTGGTGGCGCGCACCACGCCGGGCACCCGGCTGCTGGTGGCCGACGCGTCGATGCCCGGGTACGGGTCCGGCCCGCTGTCGGCGGAACAGATCCTGATGTCCGTACGGGGGTTGCGCCGCACGGTGGACTGGGACGACCCCGCAAGCGGGGTACGGCGGACCTCGTCGGCCGTGTCGATCAGGGTGGCGACGGGCGGCGCTCCCGCCGGGGGCGAGCGGCGGCCGCTGTATCTGCTCGGCGAGTGGGCGGATCCGGGGCAGCCGCCGGCCCGGATGTGGCTGACGGATCTGGCCGCGCCCGCCGGCCGGCTGCTACGTCTGACGAAACCGGCCCGGCGTGTCCGCCACGACGCCTCCACGGTCGGGGAGCGCGTGGGCCTGCGGGACTTCGAGGGCCGCTCGTTCCGGGGCTGGCACCGGCACGCCACGCTGGCGTCCGTGGCCCACACGGCGGCCCTGCTGACGGGTCTCGCCGACGAGCCCGCGGCGCCGCCCCGGGAACGGCCGCCGCTGTCCGCCTGACGAACGGACGGTGCCCCGCCCACCGTCCCCCGACACGTTCGGTGTCCACCGCCCACCGTCCCCGGACGACTCGGGTGCCCGCCCCGACCGTCCCCGGACGACTCGGGTGCCCGTCCCCACCGTCCCCGGACGACTCGGGTGTCCACCTCCACCACCCCCGACGGCTCAGGAGTCCACCCCCACCACCCCCGACGGCTCGGGGAATCCGCCGCCCGCCCTCCCCCACCGGCTTCGGTACCCACCACCCACCCTGACCGCGTCACCGACACCCCCCACCGCCCCCGCCCCCGGCGTCCGCGCTGCCCGCCGGTCGTCGTCGCCGCGATACGCCGTCGCCACCTGACGAATTACCGGGCGTGCCGTTGCACGGAGCCTGTCCCGCCCCGATAGTCGCAGTCGATCAGGCACGCCCCTCCAGGATCCCGACGGCCGCGGCCGTACGCCCCCACTCCCCCGTGACGTACGCCCCCGTCGGCCCGGCATGTCCTCCCCCCTCGGCCACCGAGCCCCGCCCGTCGCCTCATCCGTCCACCGGGTCCTCGTCCCGGTGCCTCCCCCACAGGGACTCTCATGATCGACACAGTGTCCTGCCTCCGATCCCTGCCCGCCCTGCAGCAGCCGGACTGGCAGGACGACCCCGCACTGGCCTCGGCCCACAGCGATCTCGGCCGGATGCCCGCACTCGTCGACGCGAACGCCGTACAACGGCTGCTGACGCTCCTGGAGGACGCCGCCGCCGGAAGACTGCTCGTCCTCCAGACGGGCGACTGCGCCGAGGATCCGGCCGAGGCCACGGCCGACGACGTGGCCCGCAAGGCCGCCCTGCTCGACGTCCTCGCCGGGACTCTCACCCGGTCCACGGCCAAGCCCGTGCTGCGCGTGGGCCGGATCGCCGGCCAGTACGGCAAACCCCGGTCCCGGCCAACGGAGACCGTGGGCGGCGTCGAACTGCCCGTCTACCGGGGGCACATGGTCAACCGCCCGGAGCCGGACCCGGAGCTGCGCCGCCCCGACCCGCGCCGGCTGCTGGACGGCTACCGGGCGGCGAGCGACACCCTGCGCCTCCTCGGCTGGCACGCCCCCTCGCCACGGCGGGCCCTCGACGGACCCGTGTGGACCAGCCACGAGGCGCTCCTGCTGGACTACGAACTCCCCCTGCTCAGAACGGAGTCCGACGGATCCCTGCTGCTCGCCTCGACGCACTGGCCGTGGGTCGGCGAGCGCACCCGGCAGCCGGACGGCGCACACATCGCGCTGCTCGCCGCGATCGCCAACCCGGTCGCCGTCAAGATCGGACCGCGTACGACCGCGGAGGAGCTGCTGGCGCTGTGCGCGCGCCTCGACGCCACGCGCCGCCCCGGACGCCTCACCCTGATCTCCCGGATGGGCGCGGCGAACGCGGCACGGCGCCTGCCCGCGCTGGTCCGGGCCGTCAGCGGCGCCGGGCACCCCGTGCTGTGGCTGTGCGACCCGATGCACGGCAACACCGTCACCGGTCCGGAGGGGCTCAAGACGCGGTACGTCGAGACGGTCGTCCGTGAGGTCGAGGACTTCCAGGGCGCGGTCACCGCGAACGGCGGCACCGCGGCCGGACTCCATCTGGAGACCACGCCGGAGCCGGTCACGGAGTGCGTCCGTGACGCGTCCCGTCTCGACCGCCTGGGCGACAAGTACCTCACGTTCTGCGACCCGCGCCTCAATCCGCGGCAGGCCGTCGAGGTCGTCTCCGCCTGGCGCGGCTGACGCCCCGGGAAAGGCAAGGCCCCAAGCACGGCCCCAGGCAAGGCACGGAGCACGGCGGAGCACGGCAGGGCACCGGAGAGAACACCTGACGGAGCGGAACTGGGAGGCAGTAGCGTGAAAGGCACCATCGCCCTGGTCACCGGGGCAGCAGGCGGAATCGGCGAGGCGGTCGTCCGGCTGCTCGCCGGGCGCGGTGTGCTGGTCGCCGCAGTGGACCTCGACGCCGACCGGCTGACCGGTCTCGTCGGCGCGCTGGTGGCGGACGGACTGCCGGTGCGGGCCTTCCCGGCGGACGTCACCTCCAGCCGCGAGGTCGAGACGCTGGTGGACACCGTGGAGCGTGAACTGGGCCCGCTCGACCACCTGGTGAACGCCGCCGGGGTGCTCCGGCTGTCCGAGGCCCGGGACCTGAGCGACCAGGACTGGTCCGCGACGTTCGCCGTCAACACCGACGGCGCCTTCTTCGCCTCGCGGGCCGTCGTCAACCGTATGGTTCCGCGCGGCCGTGGGGCCGTCGTCACCGTCGCGTCCAACGCGGCCGGCACCGCCCGTGCGGAGATGGCCGCGTACGCCGCGTCGAAGGCGGCGACGGCGGCCTTCACCAAGTGCCTCGGCCTGGAGGTGGCCCGGCACAACATCCGCTGCAACGTCGTCGCCCCCGGTTCCACGGACACCCCGATGCTGCACGGCATGCACGCGGACCGCGGCGCGGTCGCCGCGTCCGTCTCCGGCGATCCGGGGGCGTACCGGGTCGGGATCCCGCTGGGCAAGGTCGCGCGGCCCGAGGACGTCGCCCGCGCCGTCGCGTTCCTGCTGTCGGACGAGGCCGGTCACATCACGATGCACAGCCTCACCGTCGACGGCGGCGCCACGCTCGGCGTCTGACCTCCCCGTCTCCCCACCGGAAAGGACCGTCCCGCGTATGCCCGGCATACCGTCCATCGCCCCCTACGACCTTCCCGCACCAGGTGAACTGCCCCCGGCGGCGGTCGGCTGGAGCCCTGATCCCCGCCGTGCCGTGCTGCTCGTGCACGACATGCAGGAGTACTTCCTCGCCCCTTTCCCCCGCGCCCTCGCGGACGCGGTCGTGCGCAACGCGGCGCTGCTGGCCGAGCGGTGCAGGGAACTGGGCGTGCCGGTGGCGTACACCGCGCAGCCCGGCGGGATGACGCCCGAGGAGCGCGGTCTGCTGGCGGACTTCTGGGGTCCGGGCATGCGGACCACGCCCGAGCACCGCCGGGTCGTCGCCGGCCTGGAACCGGCCGCCGGGGACTGGGAGTTCACCAAGTGGCGCTACAGCGCCTTCGCCCGGACCGATCTGCTCGGACGGATGCGGGAACACGGACGCGACCAGTTGATCGTCTGCGGGGTGTACGCCCATGTCGGCGTGCTGATGACCGCGGTGGACGCCTTCACGCACGACATCCGGCCCTTCGTCGCCGCGGACGCCGTGGCCGACTTCACCGCCGAACACCACCGGCTGGCCCTCACGTACGCGGCCGAGCGCTGTGCGCGGGTGGCCGTCACGAAGACCCTCCTCGACGAGCTGGGCGGGACGCACGACGAGACACGCAACGACACGAGCGAGGAGGCACGCCGATGACGGCGCGACCCACGGCACCGGTGGCCGGCGCACCGGACCTGCTGGCCCAGGTCCTGGACGGCTCGGCGCCCGCCTTCGCCCTGGTGCACCGGCCCGAGAGCACCGGCCGGGACGTACTGGAGGTGCTGCTCACCGACGCCGCCCCGTGCGCGACGCTCGCCGATCTGCCGCTGCCCGCCACCGCGGCGCCGGGGGGCGGCCACGAGGTCCTCGCGCTCGTGCCGTACCGCCAGATCACGGAGCGCGGGTTCGCCGCGCACGACGACGGCGCGCCGCTGGTCGCGATGCGGGTGCTCGCCCAGCAGTCGCTGCCGGTCGCCGGGGTGCTCGCCCGGCTGCCGGACGAGCCGGTGAAGGTGGACGACGCCCGCTTCGACGTGTCCGACGAGGAGTACGCGGAACTGGTGCGCCGGGTGATCGCCGAGGAGATCGGCAGCGGCGAGGGCGCGAACTTCGTCATCAAGCGCGCCTTCACCGCACAGCTGCCCGGCTTCACCCCGCGCGCCGCGCTGTCGGTGTTCCGCCGGCTGCTGGAGCGCGAGGCCGGCGCCTACTGGACCTTCCTGATCCAGACGGGTGAGCGCGTCCTCGTAGGGGCCACGCCGGAGCGGCACATCAGTCTGGACGAGGGCCGGGCGGTGATGAACCCGATCAGCGGCACCTACCGGTATCCGGCGAGCGGGCCGACCCTGGACGGGGTGCTGTCCTTCCTCGCCGATCGCAAGGAGGCCGACGAGCTGTACATGGTCCTCGACGAGGAACTGAAGATGATGGCGAGGATCTGCCCCTCGGGCGGCCGGGTCGTCGGGCCCTACCTCAAGGAGATGGCCCACCTCGCGCACACCGAGTACTTCATCGAGGGCACGACCGGCCGTGACGTCCGGGACATCCTGCGCGAGACGCTGTTCGCGCCGACGGTGACCGGCTCACCGCTGGAGAGCGCCGCGAAGGTGATCAGCCGCCATGAGCCCGCCGGACGCGGCTACTACAGCGGGGTCGCCGCGCTGATCGGCCGGGACGCCTCCGGGGCGCGCAGCATGGACTCGTCGATCCTGATCCGCACCGCGGACATCTCGGCGGACGGACGGCTGAGCATCGGGGTCGGGGCGACTCTCGTACGGCACTCCGACCCGGAGTCCGAGGTGCGCGAGACCCGTGCCAAGTCCTCCGCGCTGCTGGCGGCGTTCGGCGAGCAGGCGCCCAGCCGGTTCGCCGCCCACCCGGACGTGTGCACGGCGCTGGCGGCCCGCAACGAGGGCATCTCCGGCTTCTGGCTGGACGGAACGGGCGGTCACGGCGCCGGGGTCGAGGAGCCGGCCGGGCTGTCGGGGCGGCGGGTGCTGGTCGTGGACGCCGAGGACACCTTCACCGCGATGATCGCCCATCAACTGAGCTTCCTGGGGCTGCGGGTGACGGTATGCCGCTTCGACGAGAGATACGACGTCGACGACCACGACGTCGTCGTCATGGGCCCCGGTCCGGGCGATCCCCGGGACACTCGGCACCCGAAGATCAGCCACCTGCGGACGGCGGTCACCCAACTGCTCGACGAGCGGCGGCCGTTCCTCGCGGTCTGCCTGAGCCACCAGGTGCTGGGCTCCCTGCTCGGCCTGGACCTGGTGGCCCGGCACGTCCCCAACCAGGGTGTGCAGCGCGAGATCGACCTGTTCGGCCGACGGGCGCGGGTCGGCTTCTACAACACGTTCGCCGCGCGCTCCGAGCGGGAGGCGCTGGATCACCCGGTGTTCGGCACGGTCACGGTCAGCCGCGATCCCGCGACCCACGAGGTGCACGCGCTACGGGGTGAGCGGTTCGCGTCGATGCAGTTCCACGCGGAGTCGGTCCTGACCCAGGACGGACCGGGCATCGTCGGCTCCCTGCTCACGGAGGTGATGCGCCCGGACACCCGGTGGGGCGCGGAGCGGGGCGGCGGCGCCTGACGATCCGTACACACGAACCAACAAGCTCGCGGTCGCCTACCAGGCCGCACTCCACCTCGCGGGCATCCTCATCCGGACCCGACGCTGACCAAAGAGACAGAACCTAGTCGCGGGCGTGCGGGCGGTGGGAGCGGCGGGCCTCCAGTACCTGGCGGGTGCGCTGGAGTTTCAGCGCCAGTTGGACCTCCAGCGCCTGCTGGGGCTTCTGCCAGTCGGGGCCGAGGAGTTCGGTGATCCGCTCCAGGCGGCGCGAGACCGTGTTGGGGTGGACGTGCAGCACCTCGGCGGCGTACGTGGGGCTGCGGTCGGCGTCGAAGTAGGCCTGGAGGGTCTTGGCGAGTGCGGTGGCGCGTTCACCGTCGTACGCGAGGACCGGGCCGATCACGGAGTGGATGAAGCCGTCGACGTCGTGGTCGTCGGACAGCAGCAGTCCGAGGAAGCCGAGGTCGGACCCGACCACGGTGGCGCCCTTGCCGCGCAGCAGGGTCAGGGCGTCGAGGATGCGCAGCGCCTCACGGTACAGCCGGCCGGCGTCGGCCGCGCCGCGCCCCGGCCCGGCACCCGCGACGGAGACGGGATGGCCGAGCAGCGGGGACAGCTCCGCCGACACCCGGCGGGCGGCCTCGGCCGCGTCGGCCCCCGGCAGCAGCAGCACCACGCATCCGGAGCGCACGCATTTCAGGCCGTTCGCCCGGTGGGCGTGGGAGGAGGCCCAGACCGCCGCCCGGCCCTGCTCGCCCGCCTCCGGGCGGGCCACGACCAGGACGTGGGAGGCCCCGAGGTCGATGCCGAGGCGGTCCGCGCGGTCGGTGAGCTGGCGGCGGGAGCGGCTGGGCGGGTCGGCCAGCAGGTCCTCGAGCAGTTCGTCCCGTACGGGCCCTTCGGCGACGACCGCACTGCGCTGGAGCAGCAGGGTGATCGTCACGGCCTGGGCGACGGACTGGAGCAACTGCTCGTCCTCCGGCGTCAGTTGTCCGGCCGGGCGGACGATCAGCGCGCCGATGTCCTCGCCGCCCGCGTCGAGCGGGATGATCCAGACGCCGTCGCCGAGCTCCACTGCCACCCGGCGGGCATGGGCGTCCAGCACCGCCTCGGCGAGGGCGGGATCGTCCAGGCCGGGGATCTCTCCGGTCGCGGTCAGGGTCCGGCCGGAGGGGTCGCGGACCACGAGGGTGCCGTCGAGCGCGTGGCCCGCGGCCCCGGTGACGGCCGCGAGATCGCTGCCGCCCAGCACCAGCCCGAGCAGTCTGCTCTGGGTGTCGACCAGGCCGCGCATCCGGGTCAGGGACAGCTGGGCGCGGTAGGAGTCGTCCTCGAGGTCGTTGACGTCGGCCCTGACCTGTTCCAGGACCCTCGACTTGTCGATGGCGACGGCCGCCAGGTCGGCCAGGGTGCGCATCAGTCCGACCTCGTTCGGGGTGAAGTGGCGCACCGTGCGGTCGGAGCCGTACAGCGCGCCGAAGGGGGCGCCGCCGCGGTGCAGCGGGACGGCGAGGATGGCCCGCTGTCCCTCGGCCCGCACCACGGCGTCGATGTGGTCGCTGTGCCGGATGCGGCCGTCCCTGAGGTAGTCGGAGGTCCAGAACGCCGCGTTGCGGGTGGTGAGCGCGTCCCCGAAGCCGTATCCGGGCTCGACCTGCAGCCCGATGCCCAGGGCGGTGGTCTCCCCCTCGGAGGTACGGATGCGCCAGCTGCCGTCGTTCTCGTCGAGCAGGCCGATGTAGGCCAGGTCGAAGCCGAGCAGCCGCCGGGCCTGGCGGATGATCACCCGGAGCAGGCTGTCGAGGTCATGGGGGTACGACAGGTCGCGGGCGGTGTCGACGAGGGCGGCGAGGTCCGCCTCGCGTCTGTGCCGGCGGTCGAAGAGGGTCTGCACGGTCAGGCCGAGACGGGTGGCCTGCTCGGCCCGGCGCAGTGGTTCGGGGTGGTCCCCGCCGGCCCGGGCCTCGTCGAGGACCGCCTCGATCTCGGCCGCCGGCGCCTCTCGGGCCAGCAGTTTCAGGACTCGCAGCGCGTAGGTGTCAGCGGGCGACGCATCCGACACGGTTTCCACCCCCAGCCGGTCACCGGTGCGGCAGCCGCGGGCACGGGTGAACGGGACGATCGGTGACCTCGAACGGTCAGCGGACTTCGGACAGTTGTCGGGACACGGTCGGGGCGGCGGGTGCCCGCTTCAGGTTCGCCTTCCTCGACGCGGGCGGCCGCGGTGGCGAGATGACCAAGTCCGGTGCGGTGTGACGAAGTGACGGGTCCGGCGTTGCCCGCCGACCGCGCGGCATGGCTGGATCGGCCCTGGACGTGCGCCGCCCGCACGGGGGACGGCCGGGGTGCGGCGCGGTACGCGGAGCGAGAGGACAGGGGAGACAATGGCTCGGATTCTGGTCGCGGGCGGCGGTATCGGCGGGCTCGCCTGCGCTCTGTCCCTGGCCCGGCGCGGCCACGGTGTGACGGTTCTCGAACGCGGTGAGGTCTTCGCGGAGATCGGCGCGGGCCTTCAGCTGGGCCCGAACGCCTTTCACGCCCTGGACCGGCTGGGGGTGGGGCAGGCGGTGCGCGACCGTGCCGTCTTCGTGGACGAACTGCGGTTCATGGATGGCACGACGGGCGAGCAGGTCGTCGCGATGCCGCTGACGGCCGCGTATCGCGCGCGGTTCGGGAATCCGTACGCCGTCGTCCACCGGGCCGATCTGTTCCAGCCGCTGCTGACGGCCTGCCAGGCGTCCGAGGGCGTCGAGCTCCTGCCCGCCACGACCGTGGAACGCTACGAGCAGGACGAGCGGGAGGTCCGGGTCCGCACGGCGGACGGCAGGACGCTGCGGGCGGACGCCCTGGTCGGCGCGGACGGGATCCGGTCGGCGGTCCGGCGGCAGTTGCTCGGCGACGGTGATCCGAGGGTCTCCGGGCACACCATCCACCGGTCGGTGATCCCGATCGGCAAGGTGCCCGAGGAGCTGCGCTGGAACGCCGTGACACTCTGGGCGGGGCCCAGGTGGCACTTCGTCCACTACATCATCGGGGGCGGCGAGTACCTGAACCTGGCGGTGACCCGGGACGACGGCGCCCGGGTGCCGGTGGCGGGCCGTCCGGCGGCCCGCGACCACGTCCTCGGACGGTTCCCGGACCTGGCCGGAACGCCGTTGACGCTTCTCGGGCTCGGTGAGGGCTGGCGCGAGTGGGTGCTGTGCGACCGTGATCCGGTGGACCTCTGGGCGGACGGCCGGGTCGTCCTGCTGGGCGACGCCGCCCATCCGATGCTGCAGTACGCCGCTCAGGGGGCCTGTCAGGCGCTGGAGGACGCCGTTGTCCTCGGCGATCTGCTGACGGATCGCGCGGCGGACGACCTGCCGGCCCTTCTCGAACGGTTCGGCCGCGAGCGGCGTGAGCGCGCGGGCCGTACCCAGCTCGTGGCCCGTGAGATGGGCACCCGGCTGTACCACCCCGCGGGCACGGCCGCCGAGGAACGCAACGCGATGCTGCGCGCCCTGACGACCGAGGACCTCTACGACAGGGTCGCGTGGCTGCACGGCGCCCGGGAGTTCACGGCGTCGCCCGAAACAACGGGACCCTCGGGGCCGTCGGGGTCGTCGGGGTCGTCGGGGGCCACGCTCCGGGGGTGAGCCCGGGGTTGACTCCGCGGACGGGTCCCGAACCGGCGCCGCAACGGCGGCCGGAGCGGGTCCCGGATCGGGTCCCGGATCGGGTGTCGGAGCAACCACCGGAACCGCTGCCGGTCCTGCTGCGGGGGTCATCCGGCGAAGGACGGTGGCAGTGCCATGGGCGCCCCGGGCCGGCCGTCGGGTCCCGGGGCGTGGAGCACGATACGGTCCCGCAGCCGGCGCACGTCCGGGGAGAGGCCGGCGCCGCCCTCACGGCGCAGTGTGCTGCCGAGCCGCTCGTAGACCCGCAGCGCGTCGGCGGTCCGCCCGCAGCGCGCCAGGGCCGTCATGTAGTGACGGTGCAGTCCTTGGTGGGTGGTGTGCCGCTCGGCCAGTTCGGCGAGGGCGTCCAGGCGCTCCCGGTGGTGACCCAGCTGGAGTTCGATCGCGGCCCACTGCTCGACGGCCGTCATCCTGGCCTCGTGCAGCCGACGGGCGTGCCCCCTCAGCACGGGGCCCAGATCAGGATCCCCCAGTGCGTCGTCCTCGCCCCACAGGGAGAGGGCGAGGCCGAGCCGTTCGGCGGCCCGCGCCGCGTCCCCGGCGGCCATCGCCCGGTATCCGGCGCCGATGTGCCGTTCGAACTCCCGGGCGTCCAGCACTCCGCCCGAGCTGTCCAGCCGATAGCCGGTGGGGGTGGAGACCAACAGGTCGGCGCCGGTCGCCCGGCCCCCGCCGAACGCGTCCGACGCCTGGATCGCCTCGGTCAGACGCCGCCGCAGGGAGGCGATGTGCGCGACGATCCGGGAGTCGCCGCCGGGCGGTGAGCCATCGGCCCACAGTTCCCGCGCCATGAGACACGTCGGCACGACCTGGTCGGCGCGCAGCGCCAGCAGGGCCAGGATCCTGCGGGACTCCGGATCCCCGGGCACGACCGAACGGCCACTCACCGTGACCTGTAAGCGTCCAAGAACTTTGATCTCCATGAATCTCCCATGGGACACAGGAAACCGCGCCGGATCAGGTCCGGGAAGGCAGGAAGAATAGGGCGCGAATTCCGACGGCGTACATTGTCGACGCTGGATGAGGCGGACGCAGATTCCCACGACATCGAGCGTGCACAGGGTCAGTCCCCCGGCAGCGCAACGGACTGCCCCTCCCTTGCATCCATGGCCCCGACCGGGCCGTACGCCTGCCGAACGCAGAACTTGTTGATCACCACTCCATGGAAACCGGCACCCGTGCCCGACGGCAAGTACCCCTGGCATAGCTGGCTGGAAAGTGTCTCCGAGGAGTGGTGCGACGCCGCCGTCGAACCAGACAAAGCATTGCGGTGACGGCATGTGGCGCATACAAGGTTTTATTAAGAAGCGCGCTGCGTATGCAAACAGCGATCGCTCCGAACGGAGATTATCCCGCCGCGATCGCACAGCGCGCCCGGCGCGGAGACGCCAGCCGTGGAGCCCGGCCCGCCGGGCCGACCGCACTCTTCGCGCAGCCGCCACGCACTGCCGCCGTCACACGCCCCACGGCCCTTCGCTCTTCACGAAGTCGTACGACACCGCGGTCGCGGCGTCCTCGGCTCGCAGCCGGACGGACCAGGTGAGCCCGTCTCCAGGAGCTGCGGCAGGTCCTCTCCGTGGGACCTGCCGCCCCCCTGGCGGTGCAAGGGTCGGGTGCGGTCAGCCGCGCGGGCGTTCGAAGGTCAGCAGGAGGCCCTCGACGGCACCGGGTCCTATACGGCCCTTGACGTCGGCGGAGGTGATGGCCTTGAGGCCCCAGCCGTCCTCGGCGTGCTTGTTCAGGACCTTCTCCAGCTTGTCGCTGTCCAAGGCGTCGCCGATCAGCGACTCCCGGAACGTGACGACCTTGTACTCGTAGACCTGGGCGCTGCTCATGACGGGTCCTCCTGCCGGCCGAGCCGGGTCGGGGTGCGATGGCCGGGACCAGACAATCATCCCCGGCTACCACCGAACACGGCGGCCTCCGCATTCGAGCCCGCGCTTCCTCTCCTCCGGAGCTCAGGTGGTTTTCGGCCCTTGCGATTTGTCCTCAAGTCGACATATTGCTCGCCCGTGAGAGGCCGTGGCACGATCGGACAAATATTCGCCCAGATGGCAATGGGGTGTTCATGAAACGGACACGACGCCTGGTAGCTCTCCTGGTCGGCAGGAAACGGGTCAGCGGACGCTACCCGTACTGGCCCTACCAGCTCCGGTAGCCCGACACAGGGGCACACGCCGATCGCAGGGTCCCGTCCGAGGGGTCCTGCGATCTTCTTGGGGGGAGGCCCGATGGCACGCCGCGAAGGGCTCGGACGGCCGCCGGGCCCGCGCGGGCGCCTGCTGACGGGCAATACGCACGCGTACGAGTCCGACCGGATCGGGTTCCTGCGTCGGTGCCACCGCGAATACGGTGACGTCTTCTCCTTCGACGAACAAACGGTGTTCGTGATCGACCCGGACATCACCCACCAGGTACTCACCCGCACCGGCCGGGACTTCGTGACCGAGCTCGCGCCGTTCGACATGCGGCGGGATCTCGATCAGGCCACCGCGCAGGCCAGCGCATGGATGTCCGCGCGCCGCACCGCGTGGCCGGGGCTCAACCGCTCGGCGGTGGCCGCATCCGACAACCGGACCGTCGAGATCCTCGACGCGGTCATGGCCGGCTGCGCCGACCACGAGGTCGACGTGCTCACCACCCTGCGGGCGTTCAGCTCCCGGGCGATCGCCGACCACTGCTTCGGCACGGACGCCGCCGACGTCCCCGGCCTGCTCCACGACATCATCCGCGCCACCCAGCCGTTCACGGACTCGTCCTACGAGTTCCCCGCATGGCTGCCGATCCCCCGTCACCGCCACTTCTTCCGGTCCTACCGGCGCCTGACCGACGGGCTGACCGGGATCGTCCGGCAACGGCGCGCCTCGAACACCGCGGAGCCCCGCAGCGACCTGCTCGGGATGCTGCTCGACGCCGATCCGGACATGCCCGACGACACCGTGACGTCGACGCTCCACAGCATCCTCATGGGCGGCCATGGTGTGCCCGCCGCCGCGCTCACCTCCGTGGTGTGGGAACTCGCCCGCCGCCCCCTGCTCGTCGGTGACCTCCGTGACGAGGCGAACGGGGCGGCGGACGCCGACGCCCCGCTGCCGTCGGCGCAGCTCCCGTCGGCACTCCCGCTGGCCGAGGCCGTGGTCCGGGAAACACTCCGCCTGTATCCGCCCGCGTGGTTGATGACGCGCACCGCCCGTACGACGACCGCCTTGGGTGAGTGGTCGGTGAGCCCCGGTGACGATGTACTGCTCAACGCCTACCTGATCCACCGGGATCCCCGGTGGTGGCAGCGGCCGGACGAGTTCGACCCCAGCCGGTGGTCGAACGGGCGATCCGCACCCGGCTCGGCCTACCTTCCGTTCGGCGCCGGGCCACGGGTCTGCCTGGGTTCGGCCCTGGCCATACGGCAGCTCACGCTCGCCACCTCGCGGATCGCGCAACGCTTCACCATCGAGTCGTCGAACGCCTCGTCCGTGCTCCCGCGGTTCGTCGGCCGCCTCGCACCCGCCGGCCTGCGGGCGCGCTTCCCACCGCTCCGGGCATGATCGCCCGCTGAAGGACCGCCCCACGCCCTGCGCTGGAGGGCACGGCGCGCGGGATTCCCCCGCTCCTCCGCCTTCGGTTCGGCCTCGCTGCGTGGGCGTCGCGCTCCTCAGGAACGGGAAGCGGGCCTACCGAATACGCCGGAGGCGCGCTGAACCGTGGCTGGGCCACGAGGTCGAGCGGACGCGACGTGCGCACACGGCTGGACCTGGTGTCCTGGTCCGAAAGCACATCTGCGCCGCCCCCGTCCAAGGCAGGACTACGCCGGAGCACCCCGGAGTGACGACACATGGGATGCCCCGCCGGCCCACACCCCTCAGCCGTTCGTCACCTCGGCCACACTCTCGGGACCACCCAGCAACGCCGCGCCGTCCACAATCCTCCCGTCGGCGACGCGGCCGATGAAGGCGCCGCTGCGGGCGACCGCCTCCGTGGCCTCGGGGAGGAAGCCGGCGGCCACGTGCCAGGCGTGGAACATGCGCGGCCAGACCTCCAGTTCGACGTGCACGCCGGCGCGGGCCGCCCGGTCCGCCAGGGCCATCGAGTCGTCGAGCAGGCGTTCGGCGCTGGAGACCTGGAGGAAGAGGGGCGGCAGGCTCCCTAGGTCGGCGACGACCGGGCTGGCCAGCGGGTCGTCGGCGGGGTGCCCGGCGAGGTAGTCGTCGTGCATGACGCGGCCGAGTTCCTCCGGCAGGAGGAGGTCGGTGCTGTCGTGCCCCCGCCAACTGCCCGTGGAGAAGCGTTCCGGCCGCAGGTCGAAGACACCGGAGTAGAGCACACCAGCCAGCAGCGCCGGCTGTTCCTCCCGGGCACGGCTCAGGAGCACGGCGAGGGCGAGGTTGGCCCCCGCGGACTCACCGGCCACGACGACCTTCGGCGCCAGACCGGCGGCGACGTCGAAGGCGGCCAGGCAGTCGTCGAGCCCTGCGGGGAAGGGGTTCTCGGGAGCCAGGCGGTACTCGGGAAGGAGCACACGGGCCCGCGTCGCGAGCGCCAGATACGCCCCGAGGCCCCGCGTGCCGGCGGCCGATCCGGTCCTGAACCCCCCACCGTGGACGTAGAGGATCACCATGTCGTCGCGGGCGCCCTGCGGTGTCATGAGCCAGGAACCGCTCCCGAGTCCGTCGACGGGCTCGGCATGGACTCCGGGGATCGGCTGGAACATGTCGGCGTAGCGCGCCGCCTCCGCGCGCTCCGCGGCGAGGTCGACGGGGCCACGGGTGCGGGCCGCCTCCTGGAACCACCCTTCCATCAGGGCATACGTGGCACTGGGCATGGCTGCGGCTCCTTGCCGACCCCGGCACGGGGTCATCCTTCGACGGTCACTGCGGCCCCGCGGGCTCTCGTCGGCGGCCGGGGGAAGCGGCGGGATCCGTGCCGGGCCAGGGACCGGCGGCACGGATCGGGCTTCCCGACCTCAGGATCGTAACCTCAATCCCAAACATTGATAGGTTTTCACTGTGGAGTGCTCCTGGAACAGCGTGCCGTCGCCTCCCGGCGGGGACGGCACGCCGATCGGTGTCCGTTCAGGACCGTCCGTTCCCCGAACCGGCCGTCGCGGCGGCTGCCTGTTCGGGTGCGGCCGGGTGCGGCCGCCGCTGGTCCGGGACAGACGCCGATGCCAGCCGGCTCGCCAACCTTTCACCCTCGATGTCCATGTCCGGCAGGGCCCGTTGGAGGAAGCGGGGCAGCCACCACGCCCCACGGCCCAGGACCGCCATGACGGCGGGTACGAGCGTCATCCGGACCACGAAGGCGTCCAGCAGCACTCCGATGCCGAGTGCGAAGCCCATGCCCTTGATGACCTGCATGTCGGCGAAGACGAAGGAGCCGAAGACCGCGATCATGATCAACGCGGCGGCGGTCACCACCTTCGCGCCGTGCCCGAACCCGCGGATCATCGCCTCGGGCGGCGGCGTACCGTGCGCGTACTCCTCCCGCATCCGGGAGACCAGGAACACCTCGTAGTCCATGGCGAGGCCGAAGAGGATGCCCACCAGCAGCATCGGCAGGAAGCTGAGGACGGGACCGGTGTCCTTGATGCCGAGCGGGCCGGAGAGCCAGCCCCACTGGAAGACCGCCACCAGCGCGCCCAGCGAGGCGCCGAGGGACAGCAGGAAACCCAGGGCGGCCTTCAGCGGTACGGCGAGGGCGCGGAACACCACGATCAGCAGGACCAGGGCCAGGCCCATCACCAGCAGGCAGTAGACGGGCAGGGCGGCGGAGAGCTTGTTCGCCACGTCGATGTTGACGGCGGTGGTGCCGGTGACGTCGATCTCGGTGCCGGTGCTCTCCTCCACGGAGCCGCGCGTGTGGCGGATCTCGGCCAGCACCCGCTTGGTCGCCTCGGTCTCCGGGCCACTGGAGGGGGTGACGCTGAGCAGCGCCGCCGTACCGGACTCGGCGTGGACCGCCGGGGACACGGAGGCCACGCCGGGCAGGTCCTTCACCACAGCGGCCATCCGCTCGGCGGCCGGGACGACCGCGGACTTCTCTCCCTGCACCAGGACGACCAGGGTGCCGCTGTAGCCGGGGCCGAACCCGTCGTCCACGAGCTTCTGCGCCCGCGCCGCGGAGGTGTCGGGGTCCTGCGTACCGCCGAGGCCGAGCTGCAGGTCCGCCGCCGGGACGGCCAGGATTCCCAGGCCCAGCAGGGAGACGGCGAGGACGGTCCAGCGGCGGCGGGCCACCATGGACGCCCAGCGCAGGCCCGCGTCCGGCCGGCGGTCCGGGTCGGCCGCGCGCCGGGCCGCGCGTTCGGAGGATCGGCGCAGCACCGGAACCGTACTGGTGACGACGGTGCGTCCCATCAGGCCGAGCACGGCGGGCAGCAGCGTGACCGCGATCAGCACCGAGACGACGACCGTCGCGGCGGCCCCCAGTCCCATGACCGTGAGGAAGGGGATGTTCACCACGGAGAGCGCGGCGAGCGCGATCACGACGGTGGCGCCCGCGAAGACGACCGCTCCGCCGGCGGTGCCGGTCGCGAGGCCCGCCGACTCCTCGGGGTCCATGCCCGCCCTGACCTGGGTCTGGTGCCGGGAGACGATGAACAGGGCGTAGTCGATGCCGACCGCCAAGCCCAGCATGACGGCGAGGATCACCGAGGTGCTGTCCATCGTGACCACGCTGGTCAGGCTCAGCAGACCGAGGACGCCCACGGCGACCCCGACGAGTGCGGTGGCGACGGGCACGACCGCGGCGCGCAGGGACCGGAAGACGAAGACCAGGACGCCCAGGGCGATCAGCACGCCCACGGCCTCTCCGGGACCCATCACCTCGACCTCGACCTTGGAGAAGGCGTCACCGCCGGCCTCGGCGGTCAGCCCCGCGCCACGGGCGTCGGCGGTCAGCTCCTCGACGCCCCGCTCCGTGGCCCCGGAAAGGGTGCCGTCCTTGTCGGTGGTGAAGGTGAGCGCGACGATGCCCGTACGGCCGTCTGCCGAGACGGTCCCGGCCGCTGCGGCGGGCGCCGTGGCCGACCGTACGCCCGGAAGGTCCGCCGCCCCGCTCACCGTCCGGCGCACGACGCGGGCCGCGTCCCCGGTGGTGAGGGTTTCGCCGCCCGGGGCGCGGAGGACGATCCTGCCGGTGAGATGCGACTCGTCGGTGGGGAACTCGGCCCGTACGACGTCGAGCGTGCGCTGGGCCTCGGTGCCGGGGATGGTCGTCGACGGGGTGAAGGGCTTCATCAGGCCGAGAGCCGCCGCGACCGCCGTGAGCAGCAGGACGGACCAGGCGCCGATGACGGACCATTTCCGCCGGTAGGCGAAACGGCCCAGGCGGTAGAGCAGGGTGGACACGCGAAGACTCCCGATGGCCGGGGACGGGGATGCCAGCAGTGCCCCGGTCGGCGGCGTGCGCCTGCCGACGAGGCCTGGGTGATCCACCGTAGGAAGTCCTCGGCTCCCCCTCGCTCGATCCGGCCTCGCAGGGCCGTTGTTCACACACAACTCCCATGGAACGGACCGCACGGGTCGGAGATGATCGATTGAGCACCACAGGAGGGCGCGGATCGGCCGCCCGGAGGAACAGGACGTCGCGTATGCCGGACCGGATCGCCGCAGGCACGGCACCTGCACAACAGTCGCTCGGGCGGTTGTTGCTGGTGGACGACGAGCCGGCGATCCTGGACACGGTCGGCCGTTTCCTGCGGTTCATCGGCTACGAGGTCCGTACCGCGGGCACGGCGCAGGAGGCCCTGACCGAGGCCCGCGACTTCCTGCCCGAACTGATCCTGCTGGACATCATGCTGCCGGACGGGGACGGCATCGAGGTGATGCGGCGGCTGCGCGCGGACGGCCTCCCGCACGCCGTCGTCTTCCTCACCGCCCGCGACGCCCGCGAGGACCTGGTCAAGGCGCTCACCGCGGGCGGCGACGACTACGTCACCAAACCCTTCGGTCTCGAGGAGGTGGCCGCCCGGACAGGTGCGGTACTGCGTCGCACGCGCCGGCCGGAGCACGAAGCCGCGGTCCTGCGGATCGCCGACCTCGAACTCGACACGGCCGCCCGCTCCGTGCGGCGCGCGGGCACACCGGTCGACCTCTCCCCCACCGAGTTCCGGCTGCTGCGCTACCTGATGCTGCACAGCGGACGGGTCGTGCCACGGGCCCAACTCCTGGACCACGTCTGGTCGTACGACTTCAATGGCGACGACACCGTGGTCGCGACGTACATCAGCTATCTGCGCCGCAAGCTCGACGCGCTCGGGCCTCCCCTCATCCACACCCAGCGAGGTGTCGGCTATGTCATCCGGGAGCCGGGATGCTGAGCCGGCTGCGCCAGTCGCCCCTGCGCACGCGTCTGAGCGTGGTCGTCACCGCGCTCTGCGCGGCCGCCATGGCCGCCACGGCGCTGGCCTGGATCGTCAGCGGCGATCCTGCCGTGATCGTGCTCGTGGAACTGGCCGGGCTGGCCGGGGTGGCCCTGGTGAGCACCACGGTCGTACGGCGGGAGCTGCGCCCGTTGGAGCGGGCCGCGGACACGGCCGACGTCGTCGCGGCCGGTGACTTCGCGCAGCGACTGACCGAGGCCGCCGCGGCTCCCAGGACCGAAGTCGGGCGACTCGCCGAGGCGTTGAACGGCATGCTCGAGCAGATCCAGGCCGCGCTCGCCGCCAGGGAGCAGTCCGAGGACCGGATGCGCCGATTCGTGGCCGACGCCTCGCACGAACTGCGCACGCCCCTTCAATCCCTGCGCGGGTACGCCGAGTTGTACCAGAGCGGGGCCCTGCCGGACCGGGCTGCGGTGGACGAGGCGGTAGCGCGCATGCTCTCGGAGATCCACCGTATGACAGGGATGGTCGAGTCCCTGCTCATGCTCGCCCGGTTCGACGCCCAGGACGAGGCGGAACTGGAGCCGGTGGACATGAGCCGGCTCGTCCGCGACTGCTGCCGCGACGCGGTGGCCGTGGAGCCGTCACGCCCCCTCGAAGCACACATCGAGCCGGACGTGACCGTCCTCGGCGACGAGGCCCAGCTCCGGAGCCTGCTCGGCAACCTGCTGGGCAACGTCCGCATGCACACCCCGGCGGACACGCCCTGCCGGGTGCGGCTGGGCACATCGCGCGACGAGGCGCTGCTGCGGGTGGAGGACTCGGGTCCGGGCATCCCGAGAGAGTCCCTCGCCCATGTCTTCGACCGCTTCTACCGCGCCGACAAGGGCCGCAGCCGGGGCAGCGGGGGCAGCGGACTCGGCCTGGCCATCGTCGCCGCGATCACGGATCTGCACCATGGCCGGATCCGCCTCGACAGCGTTCCGGGCCGGGGGACGCGGGTGGACGTCGTCCTGCGAGCCCACGACGCGACGGCGCGTCCAGCAGGTCGGGACGGGCACGCGTAGCCGCCACTCCTGCGACGGGGTGTCGTGGCGGCCCGTCACTCCGGGCGCACCCCTTTCCGGGCGGTCCACGCGCTGCCGGTGACCTCTCGGGACGCCGGCAGCGGAACGGCCTGCCGATCGGTCCGTCAGACGCGGCCGTCCAGCGCCGCGAACTTCTCCTCCAGGTCGGTCAGGAAGTCCTCGCCGTTGGGCAGCATTCCGGCGATGGCCCGGACGGGCATGCCCGTCGGGGCTCCGGAACCGCTCTCGATGAACGCCGCGGCCTCCGGGACGTAGGCGATGAGCAGGTCCTTGAAGGCGCGGGCGGCGTCCTCCCGGCACAGCACCTCGTCCACGGTCATGTCCACCGACAGCGGCGCCTGTTCGGCGAGGTCGGTGCCGAACGGGACCGCCCAGGTGTGGCGGCCCGAGCCCACCTCGACGGTGTCGCCGTCGCCGGGGAGGGCCACCTCGGCAACGGTGTTCGGCGGGACGAGGGCCGTGACCGTCAGGTCGGTGCCGGACAGGGACCAGGAGACCTCCGCGTCACCGTAGGGCGTGTGCAGGCGGGCCTCGGCCCGGGTGAGGCCGCCGCCGGGACGCGGTGCGATGCGCAGTCGGCGGTAGCCGGGTGCGGCAGGGGCGAGGCCGGCGACCGTGCGGTGCAGCCAGTCGGCGACCGCGCCGAGCGCGTAGTGGTTGAAGGAGGTCATGCCGCTGGGGTTGACCGTGCCGTCGGGCAACAGACTGTCCCAGCGCTCCCAGACGGTGGTCGCGCCCATGGTGACCGGGTAGAGCCAGGACGGGCACTCCTGCTGGAGCAGCAGCCGGTACGCCGTCTCGACGTGCCCGCTGCGGGTCAGGGCGTCGCAGATCAGCGGGGTGCCGACGAAACCGGTGGCGATCCTGTGTCCGTTGCCTCGGACCAGCTGGGCGAGCCGGTTACCGGCCCGCTCGCGCTGGGCGTCCGTGTCCAGCAGGTCGAAGCAGAGGGCGAGGGCGTAGGCGGTCGGCGCGTCGGACATCATGCGGCCCGCGTGGGTGACGTACTCCGCCCGGAAGGCGGCTCGGACCTGGTCGGCCAGGGTCCGGTAGCGCTCGGCGTCCTCGGTCCGGCCCAGGAGTCCCGCCGTGCGGGCGACGATGTCGGCGGAGCGGAAGAAGTAGGCGGTGGCGACCAGTTCGCCGGGGGTCGCGGCGGCCTCCGGGCGGCCGGGAGGAGCGGTCGGGTCGAGCCAGTCGCCGAACTGGAACCCGCTGTCCCACAGCAGGTCCTCACCCGCGAGTGAGGCCATGTGGTCCACCCAGGCGCGCATCGAGTCGTACTGCGTGGTGAGGATCCCGGTGTCGCCATAACGCTCATACAGCACCCACGGCACGACCGTGGCCGCATCGCCCCAGGCCGCGGTCGGGGTGTCGGCGCCGGGGATGACCTTCGGCACGACGAAGGGGACGACGCCGTTCTCGCCCTGCTCGGCCGCGAGGTCGGCCAGCCAGGAGCCGAGGAAGCCGGCGCTGTCGTAGAGGTAGGAGGCGGTGGGTGAGAAGACCTGGATGTCACCGGTCCAGCCGAGGCGCTCGTCGCGCTGGGGGCAGTCGGTGGGGACGTCGAGGAAGTTGCCGCGCATGCCCCACACGACGTTCTCGTGGAGGCGGTCGACGAGTTCGTCGGAGCTGGCGAAGTGGCCGGTTCGGGTCAGGTCGGAGTGCAGGACGACGGCGCGTACGGCGGCCGCCGGGTCGAAGCCGTCGGGCTGGCCGGTGATCTCGGCGTAGCGGAAGCCGTGGAAGGTGAAGCGGGGCTCGAACATCTCGGTGCCGTCGCCGCGCAGGGTATAGGTGTCGGTCGCGGCGGCGGTGCGCAGCGGCCGGGTGCACAGTTCCCCGTCCTCCAGGACCTCGGCGTGCCGCAGGGTGATGCGGCGGCCGGCCTCGCCGGACACGGTCAGCCGCAGCCGGCCGACGAGGTTCTGCCCGAAGTCGACGACCGTCCTGCCCGACGGGGAGGTCGTCACGGCGACCGGCGCGATCACCTCGATACGGCGCACCGGCGGTCCGTCCGGGGCCACGAGGGTGCTCAGGTCTCGGTTCAGGACGCGCACGGCGCGCCACCCGGACTCGTCGTGGCCGGGTTCCGTCCAGCCGGAGCGCTCCAGGCGGGCGTCGTAGGTCTCGCCGTCGTAGAGGCCGGAGGAGACGATCGGGCCGGTGGCGGCTCGCCAGGATCCGTCGGTCGCCACCCGCTCGGTCGTGCCGTCCTCGTACTCCACCTCCAGTTGGGCCAGGAGCGCCAGCCGGTCGCCGTAGATGGCCCGGGTCTTGCCGTCGAAGCCGATACGGCCACGGAACCAGCCGTCACCGAGCACCGCACCGAGGGCGTTGCGGCCGGGGTGGAGCAGGGCGGTGACGTCGAACGTCTGGTACCGCAGGCGCTTGTCGTACGCCGTCCAGCCGGGCGCGAGCACGTCGTCCCCGACGCGGACGCCGTTGATCTCCGCCTCGTACACACCGAGGGCCGTGGCGTACAGGCGCGCCGAACGGACCGTGCCGCGCAGGTCGAACTCATGGCGCAGCAGCGGGGAGGGCTGCTCGGCCTGCGCGTCCTCGTCCCAGTCGGGGGTGACGAAGGAGGCCGACCAGTCGCCGACGGAGAGCAGACCCGTCTCCACGGTGGCCGGTTCGCTCCACGGCGAGGCCTCGCCGTCGGAGCCGGTCACGCGCACCCGGACGGTCGCCCGGCCGCGGGAGCCGAGGGGCTCGAACGGCCAGGGCACGAGGACGGAGTCGGCCGAGTCGACCGCGACGACGGTGGTGCCGTCGGTGGTCAGCTCGATCTCGTACGCCGTCTGGAACCAGTCACGGGCGTCGGTGAGCGTCGTCCACGACAGCCGGGGGCGGCCTGTTCCGATGCCCAGTGCGTCACGCACGTGCTCGAACCTGACATCCGTCACGGTGCCCGGCTGGGTACGGGTTTCCTGGCTCACGAAGCGTCCTCACTTATCACGCCGGGCACGGGTGTGTGCCTGTCCATCCCGGATCAGCAGTCATGCATCGTCTTGAATCGATTCACATACGCGGGGCCGAGATTCTCTGGCCGAAACCCTAGCCATGAATCCCGAACGGCGCTAGGTTTCCGGCGGGTGAACTTCCCGTACACACCTTGATCCGACCAGTTCAGGCACCCGACAGCTCCAAGGATCACTCTTCCGGAATCCGCCCCACACGCCGCGCATTCAACCGCGACTCGGGGGTTGACACCCCGGATGGCGATACCCACGATGGCCGCCACGGAATTGAAAGGTTCCAATCCGTTCGGATCAGGGCGCTCCCCCACCGCCCGTCCCCAGCGGGAGCTCCGTTCGCCACGACACACCGCTCCCGTCCCTTCCGGCCGCTGCTGCGGGCGCCCCGCGCCCGTATACGGCCATCCCTTGCCCGGACCGCCGAGCCGCGTGGTCCTCCCTCCCCTGCTACGAGAGGTCACATCGCCGTGTCTTCTTCCACCACACCGTCCCCGCCGCCCGCGACCGCCCCGGCCCGGGCCGACGAAGCCGGCGGATCCGGCATGGGCGCCCGCCTGGCGCTGATCGCCATCGCCCTGATGTGGCCGACCCAGCTCCTGTCCCTGGCCGGCATGCTCGGCGGCAACGCGCAGGCGTCCGTCGCCCAGCACTTCCGCACCACGGAGATCGGGTGGTTCATCCTCGTCAACGCGCTGGTCGCCACGGTGATCACGCCGTTCGTGGTCAAACTCGCCGACTTCTACGGCAAGCGCAACATGATGATCGCCATCACCCTGCTGGGACTCGTGGGAGATGTGATCGCGGCGCTCGCCACCAGCTACGGCATGCTCCTGGTCGGCCGAGGCATCGCCGGCTTCTACGGACCGATCGCGGTGCTCGCCTACTCCGGCGTCCGGGAGCTGTTCCCGCCCAAGCAGGTGGGCGCGGCCAGCGGTTTCATCGGCAGCGGCATCGCCTTCGTGGCGCTCGGCGGCCCCTTCCTCACCGGCTGGGTGCTCGACAGCTTCGGTTTCCGCGGTGTGCTGTGGGCTCTCAGCGCCGCCACGGCCATCGGACTGCTGCTCCTGCTCACGGTCGTCCCGGAGACCCCGTACCGCGCACCGCGCACCTCCGTGAACTGGCTCGGTGGCGCGCTGCTGGGAGGCGGCCTCGCCGCCCTCACCTACGGCATCGGCAAGGGCGGCGAGTGGGGCTGGACCGACCGCGGGACACTCGCGTTCATGGTCGGCGGCGCCGCGGCCGTGGCGGTCTACGTGATCACCGACCTGAAGGTCGCCCACCCCTTGTTCAACCTGGGCATGCTGGGCCGCCGCGCGGTCTGGAGCACCTTCCTCGCCACGGCGCTGGTGGCCTCGGCCATCTACGGCACGGGCATCATCGGACAGCTGCTGATGCTCTACCCCAAGATCCCCACCGTCTCCGACGGTCTCGGCATGACCGCCACGCACGTCGCCGTCATCGGCATCCCCGCGAGTCTCATCATCCTGATCGTCGGCTTCGGCAGCGGTGTCGCCCTGCGCAAACTCGACGCCCGCGTTCCGCTGGCCGCCGGTGCCGTGCTCGCCACCGTCGGATTCCTGCTGCAGCGCTCCTGGCACTACACCAACATGCAGCTCATCCTGCTGGGCGTCATCTCCGCGCTCGCCATGGGTCTGATGGTCTCGTCCGTGCCGGTCCTGATCATCGAGGCCGTCACGCCGCAGGAGCAGATCACCGCCAACGGGCTCCAGGGCATGATCCAGGGTGTGATCACGACCGTGATCACCCAGCTCGCGTACGTCGTGCTCGCCAAGGACAGCAACGTCGTCCAGGGCACCCGCTTCTACCTCGACGCCGGTTACAAGAACGCCATGCTCCTCGCCGCCGTCCTGGCCGGCGTCGGAGCGCTCTCCGTGCTGCTGGTGCCCAAGCTACGGCGGGCCCAGGAGGTCGAGGCGGGCGAGGCCCTGACCGCCTCCTGACCGCCGCCACAGGATCCGGGACCGCCGTGCGACCACTGCCCCGCCACGGCGGTCCCGGTCATCTCTCCCGTCCTCGCGATGAGGGAAGGACAGGCATGACCCGTTCGCACCCCGCTGCCGAAGCGGGCTTCACGCGGCGCCGGAACGTGCTGCCCCAGGGCCGGGGAGACACTGATCACCGGCGGCGACGCCCGTACCCTGACACCGGCCGTCGCCGCCGGGCCGACCTCCGCCCGGCTCCCGCCGCGCTCCCGTCCGCCTTTCCAGGGCCTGTCGTGTGGATCGGGCCGGCCGGGCCGGCGTCGCCTCTCGGCCGACCTGGTCGGGGTGTGGTGCGTGCGGCTGCACGGCGGAGGAGGGCGGCGACGCGACGGGGGTCCCTCGCGCGCGAGCGCAGCCGGGCGTGGAGGAGTCGTCGACCGACGACAACGCCGCTGGGGGTCCCCCTCCGGGGGGGGGTGCGTGCCACAACCCCGCGACGCGCGGCATGACCCAAACGACAGGCCCCGGCGCCCGGCGCCGACCCGCGCCCGCAGCACCCGGACCGAGGCGGGGCGTGACCCCGCCCGGACCGTGCGGCTTCCGGGCCGCCGCGCGGCGGCCCGGCACACGGCCCACAACCGCCGTGACCCGGTCGTCATGATCACAGCCGACGCCCCACCGGCCGAGAGAGGCCGGTCGTGAAGTACCGTCGGAGCGTGACGACACCACGCAAGCCACGGGGCCCCTACCGCAAGGGCCTCGAACGCCGGAAGCAGATCCTGCGCGCGGCCCTGGAGGTCTTCAGCGAGCACGGCGAACGCGGCGCGTCCCTCAAGGAGATCGCCGACCGCGTGGGCATGTCACAGGCGGGCGTACTGCACTACTTCGACTCCCGCGAGGAACTCCTGCTGGCCGTGCTCGCCGAGCGCGACGCCCTCGACGTCGAGGCGACCGCGGACGTGACGACGCCGGGTGAGGCGGTCGCGAGGACCGCGGCCCACAACGCCCGGCAGCGCGGCCTGGTGGACCTGTTCGTCACCTTGTCCGCGGCCGCGTCGGATCCGGAGCATCCCGCCCACGCGTTCTTCACCCAGCGGTACGCCGAGCTGACCGGGCGCATCGAGGACGGGCTGCGCAAGGCACAGGAGCGCGACGAGGTCCGTACGGACGTCCGGCCCGATCACATGGCACGGATGCTCCTCGCCCTCTCGGACGGGCTCCAGTTGCAGTGGCTGCTGGATCCGAGCGTCGACATGGCGGAGACCGTCGAGGCGTTCAACCTGATGTGCCTCGGCACGGCCGTCACGCGTGACGGCGACTCGCCCGAGGCGGCGCTCGGCGACCCCGCCTGATCCTGCGCGCCCCTCGTCCCGCCCACCCTTGGCCCGTCCACAGACCGTGCGGCCCGCCGCGCGGTCCTCTCGCCGTACCCGCGGACTCCGATGAAGTCCGCTGACATTGCGCCGCGAAAAGCTAGCGGCATTCGCATTTTGGCCGTACAGTCGACCGGCGAAGCGTGCGCGACCTGGCGTGCACAGAGCCGCTTCCCGACATGTACGACGCCCCGTCCGGCCTCGCACTCCCGTGCGCCCGCCACGCCGGTCCCCCAAGAGCCGTCGCTTCCCTCACGAAGACCCACAGAGGTAACTCAATGGAACGCCTGGACAACCGACGCATATTCGTCACCGGTGCCGCCTCCGGCATCGGTCGCGCGACGACCCTGCGACTCCTCTCCGAGGGCGCCCGAGTCGTCGCCACCGACGTGGCCGAGGACGGACTGGCGCGGACCGCGGCCCTCGCCGCCGAGACCGGGGCCGGGGACAGGCTGAACACCGCCGTCCTGGACGTCTCCGACGAGACCGCCGTGAACACGGTCGTCGCGGACGCCGTCACCGGGCTCGGTGGCCTCGACGCCCTGGTCAACGTCGCGGGCATGCTGCGTGGCGCGCACACCCACGCATGCTCCCTCGACCTGTGGAACCGCGTCATCGCCGTGAACCTCACCGGCACGTTCCTGGTCACCCGGGCCGCACTGCCCGCCCTGCTGGAGACCGGTAAGGGCGTGGTGGTCAACTTCAGCTCCACCTCCGCCCAGTTCGCCCACCCCTTCATGGCCGCGTACTCGGCGAGCAAGGGCGGCATCCTCTCCTTCACGCACGCCATCGCCCAGGAGTACGGCAAGCAGGGCCTGCGCGCGGTGAACATCAACCCGGGCAGCATCTCCAGCGGCATCACCGAGAACATCTTCTCGCTGGTGCCCGAGGACACCGACTGGAACCTCTTCGGCAAGCTCACCCCGGCCATCGGCGAGGGCTTCGGCGCGCCCGACACCGTCGCCGGCGTGGTCGCGATGCTCGTCTCCGACGACGGCGCCTTCATCACCGGAACCGAGATCCGCATCGACGGCGGCACCCACCAGTGACGAGCGCTCCGCCGCAGGCGCAGCCCTCACCACGCACCGCACACTGACGTGCCCGGACGGCCGGAGGCCGAGAGAATGTCCCACCCCGCAGCCGAACTGCCCCTGCCTGTCGAGGCGCCAGCGCCGCCGGCGGACGAGCCGACCCCGGTCGACCGCCGCTTCATCACCCTGTACGTGATCGCCTACCTGGGCGTCTACCTCGCGGTGATGACCCCGCTCCTGGTGTCGCTCGCGCTGCGGCTGCAGAGCGTCGACCCGGACGGGAAGACCGCCAGCCTCGGCCTCGTGGTCGGCTTCGGCACCCTCGCGAGCATCGTCTCCGGACTGGTCTTCGGTGTTCTCAGCGACAACACCAGCGCCCGCCTCGGCCGGCGCAAGCCGTGGATCCTGGCGGGCATGCCCGTGCTGCTCGCGGGGGCCGCCGCGACCGGCCTGGCCTCCACGGTCACGGGGGTCATGGCGGGATTCGTCGTCAGCCAGCTGGGGCTCAGCGCGATCATGACGGCCCTGCAGGCGATCCTGCCCGACCAGGTCCCCGAGCAGCAGCGCGGCAAGGTCTCCGGCCTGCTCGGCTTCACCGCCCAGATCGCCGGCGTCATCGGCTTCCAGCTCGCGAACCCGCTCAAGGGATCGGGCCTGCTGCTGCTCCTCCTCCCGGCCGGCGTCGCCTGCCTGGCGCTGCTGCCCGTCGTCCTCTTCCTGCCCGACCGGGCCATCCGGCCCGAGGAACGCACGGGCCAGGGCGTCATCGCCATGCTGCGCGGCCTCACCTCCAACCCGCGCCGCCACCCCGACCTCGGCTGGACCTGGGCCGGACGCTTCCTGATCCAGCTCTCCCTGATGTTCCTGTCGACGTACCAGCTCTACTTCCTCACGGACCACCTGGGCTACGAGCTGGACAAGGTCACCGGACTGCTCGCCCTCACCGGCGGCGTCGGACTGATCATGACCTCCGTCGGCGCGGTCGCCAGCGGGATCCACTCGGACCGACTGCGCCGCCGCAAGCCGTTCATCTACGCCGCCGCCTCGGCGTTCGCCGTCGGGTTCTGCCTCGTCGCCACCGCGTCGTCGTTCGTCCAGGTGTTCGTCGGGTCGCAGATCATCCTGCTGGGCGCGGGCGTGTTCGGCGCGGTCGACATCGCCCTGGTCACCGACGTCATCCCGAACAAGGAGACCGAGGGCGCCAAGTACATGAGCGTCTTCGGCATCGCCAGTGCCTTGCCCCAGTCGGTCGCCCCGCTCGTCGCGCCGGGCCTGTTGGCGATCGGCGGCGGCCACAACTACACGCTTCTCTTCCTGACGGCGGCGGGTGTCGCCGTGGCGGGCGGGCTGACGGTGCGGCGGATCCGCGGTGTCCGCTGAGCCCGACCCTCACCACGGGGTTCGACGGCAGCCCGATCCCGGGCCGTCGAATCCACCGAGCCCCAGCCTCATGGCAGCGCCTGGCGGCTGCCCGATCCAGGCTCCGTCGAATCCGCCCGCTCCGTGCCTCAGGAAACGGCCCGGCAGCCACCTCCCGCGCCCGCCACCCACGCCCTTCGCACCTGTCCCGTCCCGCATGCCCGGCACACCCGGCAATCCCGAGGAACCCCGAGGAACCCCCACCATGACCCACCGCCCCGCCGACGCCTCCCCCGGCCTCGACGAGAAGACCTCACTGCTCTCCGGCCGTGACCTGTGGTCCACCGAGGCCCACGACGAGGCGGGCATCCCTTCCCTGGTGCTCTCCGACGGCCCGCACGGCGTCCGCCGTCAACGGGCCGAGTCGGACCACCTCGGCATCCACGCCAGCGAGCCCGCCACCTGCTTCCCGCCCGCCGCAGCCCTCGCCTCCAGCTGGGACCCCGCTCTCCTGCGCCGCCTCGGCGAGTCCCTGGGCCGCGAGGCCCGCTCGCTCGGAGTGGACGTGCTGCTGGGGCCGGGCGTGAACATCAAGCGGTCCCCGCTGTGCGGCCGCAACTTCGAGTACTTCTCGGAGGATCCGCTCCTGAGCGGTGTCCTCGGGGCCGCCCACGTGCAGGGTGTGCAGAGCTCCGGCGTCGGCTCCTCGGTCAAGCACTTCGCGGCCAACAACCAGGAGACCGACCGGATGCGCGTCAGCGCCGACGTCGACGAGCGCACCCTGCGCGAGATCTACCTGCCGGCCTTCGAGCGCATCGTCACCGAGGCCCGGCCGGCCACGGTGATGTGCTCCTACAACAAGGTCAACGGCGTGTACGCGTCGGAGAGCCGCTGGCTGCTCACCCAGGTGCTGCGGGAGGAATGGGGCTTCGAGGGCCTGGTCGTCTCCGACTGGGGCGCCGTCGGCGACCGCGTCGCCGCACTGCTCGCCGGGACCGACCTGGAGATGCCCGGCAACGGCGGCGGCACCGACGCCGAGGTGGCCGCGGCGGTGCGCGCGGGCCGGCTGGACGCGTCGGTGGTGGACACCGCCGTGGCACGACTGCGGGCGCTGGCCGGACGGGTACGGGCCGAGCCCGGCCCGGTGGAGGTCGACCAGGAGGCCCAGCACCGGCTCGCCCGCGAGGTCGCCGCCGACTGCCTCGTCCTGCTCAGGAACCAGGAGCGGACGCTGCCACTCGCGCCCACCGGCCGGGTCGCCGTCATCGGCGAGTTCGCCGAGACCCTGCGGTACCAGGGCGGCGGCAGTTCGCACGTCAACGCCACCTGCGTCGACAGCCCGCTGCGACAGCTGCGCGCCCAGCTCCCGGACGCCCATGTGGACTTCGCGCCGGGCTACGACATTACCGGGCAAGCCGACACGGCACAGCTGCGTGCGAAGGCCGTCGCCGTCGCGGCGCAGGCCGACACCGCCGTCCTCGTCGTCGGCCTGCGTGAGGCCGACGAGTCCGAGGGCTTCGACCGCGAACACCTCCAGCTGCCGGACGATCAGGTCGAGTTGATCCATACGGTGGCACGGGCGGCCCGCCGAACCGTCGTCGTCCTGCTCAACGGCGGCGTCGTGAGCCTGGAAAGCTGGCACGACGAGGTGGACGCGATCGTGGAGGCATGGCTGCCCGGCCAGGCCGGCGGCGGTGCGATCGCCGACGTGCTCACCGGCCGGGTCAACCCCTCCGGCCGCCTCGCCGAGACCATCCCGTTCCGGCTCCAGGACACCCCGTCCTACCTCAACTTCCCCGGCGAGCAGGGGCACGTCCGGTATGGCGAGGGCGTGATGGTCGGCTACCGCTATTACGAGAGCGCCGACGTCCCCGTCCGCTACCCGTTCGGCCACGGTCTGAGCTACACCACTTTCGAACACGGCGACTTCGGGATCACCGCCACCGGCCCGGACACGGCGCGGGTCACGGTCAAGATCACCAACACGGGTGACCGCTTCGGCAAGCACGTCGTCCAGATCTACGTCGCGGCGCCCCAGCGCCCCGTCAGCAGCCCCGCCCGGGAACTGCGCGGCTTCGCCAAGGTGGCCCTCGGCCCCGGCGAGAGCACGGACGTCGTGATCGAACTCGACCGGCGGGCCTTCGCCTTCTGGGACATCACTCGTGACGACTGGACCGTGGCGGCGGGCCGGTACCAGGTGGAACTGGGCGACAACGCCCACGACGTCGTCGCCTCCGTCCCCCTGGAACTCGCCGGTGACCAGCTGGCCAAGCCGCTCACGCTGGACTCCACCGTCGGCGAGTGGTTCGGCCACCCCGCGGCAGGCCCCGCCCTGACCGAGGCGATGATGGCCGGCATGACCGAGGAGCAGGCCGCCGCCGCGGCGGAGAACCAGGACGCGATGCGCATGGTCGAGTCCATGCCGATGCGCCAGTTCCTCGGCTTCCTGCCGGTCCCGCTGCCGGAAGAGTTCCTGGAGCGGCTCATGGACCTCAGCCGCACGCCTGTGTGATCAGAACCGGTCCCCGCACCACTCGGCTCCGCCTCCTCCGCTCGTCGCAGGGGGCGCAGCCTTCGCCGTACCGCACCTCGCACCACCCCGGTGCCGAAGTGAGGAGTGGGTGCGGAACTCGCCGACCGGCTCGGCAAGTCGGGCGTCCATCTGCTCCTCGTGGCCCCCAAGCCGGGTCCGTTGCGGGCCACTGCCGACCGGGTCGCACAGGCACGGCGTCCAGGTACGCACCCTCGCGGGCGACCTGCTCGACCCGGCCGTCATCGAGCGGATCCGCGAGGAATCGGCCGGCCTCGACGTCGGCACCTTCGTCTACAACGCCGACCCTCTGACAGGCGTCGATACGGTGCTGCGCGCGGGCTGGCGCGTTCCTCCGGGTCTCGCACGAAGAGAGCCTGCCGACCGGGGTGGTAGGTGCTGACCACCTCCAGACAGCGGTTGATGTACCAGGGGTAGGCATTCCAGGTGTGACGTCACCCGGCGCCATCCCGGCCTCCTCGAGGATCTGGGCTTGAAGCTCCGCCGTCGGATCGTCGTTGCCACACACAGGAATCCGGAGCCGGCGCCTTCCTAGGTCTTGGGGCCGGGGTCCCGCGGAACGGACAGGACGCAAGGCTCCGCTCCCCCGTGCCAGGGCGCGACGTACGGCATCCAGCCCCGCCCGTCCTGCTCACGCAAGGTATCGACCATCTCGTTGATCTGACGTACGTGGGGGGGCGTACCGCCCCTGCTCCTGCTCCGCTCGGAGCTGCGGGTCCCGCCGAGCGCGTGCCGATCG
Source organism: Streptomyces sp. YKOK-I1 (assembly GCF_054660435.1). NCBI lineage: Bacteria > Bacillati > Actinomycetota > Actinomycetes > Kitasatosporales > Streptomycetaceae > Streptomyces > Streptomyces sp. YKOK-I1. The sequence goes on along the minus strand of NZ_BAAGDR010000001.1, from coordinate 9,740,074 downwards.
CGCCGCCCCCGTCACTGTCTCCCCAGCCCCGCCCGCGTGGTCCGGTGGAGGCCTCACCGCACCGAGCGCACCCGGTAGGTGAGCACCGCGCCGACGGCCGCGCCGATGCCGACGGTGGTGAAGAGGCCCGGATACCCCAGTCCCGAGGTGATGATCACGCTGGCGATGAGCGGGGCGAGGGCCGGCGGGACGATCGCGCCGATGTTCATGATCCCGAGGTCCTTCGCCCGGCTCTCGGCATCGGGCAGGACCTGGGTGATCAGCGCTTGGTCGACCGCCATGTAGGCACCGAAACCGCCGCCCATCAGCGCGGACGCGACGATCTCGTGGGACATGCTGGGAAAGGCGGCGACGAGGAAGCCGGCGAGGGCCTGGAGGAAGGCGGCGAAGGCCACGAAGATCCGGCGTCTGCCCAGACGGTCGGAGAGCGCGCCCGCGGTGTAGGTGGCCACGAGCCCGGCGAGCAGGTAGGCGATCGTGGCCAGCAGCAGGCTGCCTTCCGGGTCCTCGACCTTGAGGGAGTCCGCGAGGAAATAGAGGGTGTAACAGGTGCCGAGTGAATTGGCCATGTTGACCAGGAGGCGCCCGCCGAAGGCCCAGGCGAACTCGCGGTTCCTGAGCGAGTCGGCCATGGACGCGAACACCGCGCGCAACGACAGCGCCGGCTCCGTCTCGTGCGAGACGTCCCGGTACGAGAGCAGGAACGGCAGAGCGCACACCACGAGCAGCACCGCCATGACGACGTAGCCCTTCGCGGCCGAGAGGCTGAACACCGACACGGTGGCGATACCGACCACCACGCCGAGGGCCTGCGGCCCGTAGATGGCGCTGGAGATCATGCCGCGCTGCCGCTCGGGCACCCGGTCGGCGATCACCGCGGTGAGCCCGGCCGTCGCGGCACCGAGGCCCAGCATGGTCGCCGACCACACCACGGTCACTCCCACCACGGTGTTCTGCAGGCCCGTGGCCACCAGACCGGCCGCGAACACGAGGGCGCCGCCGCCGAGCCAGGCCCTGCGCCGGCCGAAGCGGCTGCGGGAACGGTCGCACAGCGCGCCGGCGACCGGGAGCGCGAGCAGAGCGACGAAGCCCGAGACGCCGTTGACGACGGCGTAGTCGGTGATCTTGCCGGCCGGGTCGATCTCCTGCAGCTGCTGCGGGATCAGCAGCTGCAGGGGAACGAGGTTGGCCATCCAGTAGCCGAGCCAGACCAGGCTGTACACGGCTGTCCAGCGCGGGGACACGGGCTTGCCGGGTCCCCGCGTGACAGCACCCACGGGCGCTGCCGCGACCACGGGCGCGGGAGGTGTGAACTCGGCGGACATCGGGCCTCCGGGAGGTGGGTTCGGCCAGAAGGGCGAGTGGGGGGTGGCACGGCGGGGATTCAGAGGAACGCGTGTCCCTCGCCCCGGTAGGTGGGCGCCCGGCCGACGATCTCGGAGCCGGACACCAGATGCAGAGTGTTGACGCGTTCGCACAGTTCGCCCGCCTTGGCGTGCCGCAGCCACACGTGGTCGCCGAGCCGCATGGCGTGCGCGGCCCCGCCCAGTACGGGGGTCTGGACCTCTCCGGCCCCTTCGAGCGGGGTCAGCTTCAGACCCTCGGGCCAGCTGAGGGTCGGCAGCCGGTCGGTGCCCACCGGGCCGGAGGCGACCCAGCCGCCGCCGAGCAGAGTGGCGATCCTCGCCGTGGGGCGGCGTACGACGGGCATGACGAAGAAGGCGGCGGGGCGGGGCCGGAAGCGGCGGTAGTGGTCGAACAGCCCGGGGCCGTAGAGCCCCGACCCCGCACCGATCTCGGTGATGACGTGCTCGGCGGAGGTCTGCTCGACGGAGCCGGTTCCGCCACCGTTGACGAACTCCAGTGGTGCGACGGCCTCGACGGCGGCGATGGCGGCGGCCCGCCGTTCGGCGAGTTCGCGGGCCGACAGGCGCTGCATGGCCCGCCGCAGGATCCCCTGGACCGGGGAGCCGAGGGGGTTGTCCCCGAGGCCGGCGATCTGGCCCTCGTACGACATCACGCCCACGAGCCGGAAGCCGGGCCGCTCGGTGATGGCGCGGGCCAGGTCCGCGGCCTGCCGCGGGGTGTGCACGGGAGAGCGGTACGGGCCCAGGTGGACGCGCCCGCCGAACAGTTCGAGCGCCGCGTCCAGGTCGATGCACACCCTGAGGTCGGGGCGCTTCGGGCCGACGGCCTCGTCGACGAAGTCCAGGTGGCCGACCGAGTCGACCATCAGAGTGACGCGCTCGGCGGCTCGGTCGTCCGCGGCGAGCCTCCGCAGCGCTTCCCGGTCGGTGGTCGGGTAGCCGATGACCACGTCGTCGTGCTCTTCGGCCAGCCACAGGGCCTCGGGCAGGGTGAAGGCGAGGATGCCCTGGTAGCGCGGCCGTTCGGCCGCGCGCCGGATCAGGTCGCGGCTGCGCACGGACTTGCTGGCCAGGCGGACGGTGGCCTGGCCGTTCGTACGGCGGGCCAGGTCGGCGGCGTTGAGGTCGAAGGCGTCCAGATCGACCACGGCGAAGGGCGGTTCCAGGTGCTCGGTGGCCTGGGCGAGACGGGTCATCCGGACCTCGCTCAGCCCGCTGACGGCGGCCCGCACCTGGTCGGGCACGGATGTCGTGGAGGTACTCGTACGGCTTTCCTCGATCGTCATCACGAGCCTCCGGACGGGTCCGACAACCGGGTGCGGCCGGTGCGCAGGAGGCGGTCGCGCTCGCGCCGCCCCTTGGCCTCGATGGTGGGCACGAGCAGGCGGATGAGCTGCGGGACCGCACCCGCGATCTGCTGGACGCGGCCGGCGAGGGGTGGGAAGACCACTTCGGTCGGCTTGGTGCGGAACGTCTCCACGACGGCCTTCGCGACCTCGGCGGGCGTGACCGACTTCTCGGCGAACGCGGTGATCGCGGTCGGGTCGTTGAGCTCCTGGTCGAGCATCCGGGTACGGGTGGCCGCGGGGTGGACGATCGTGAAGTCCAGCGGGCCGTGTCGTTCCTCGAGCGCGACGGCGTGGTGGAAGGCCCTCAGCCCGTGCTTGGTGCCGCCGTAGGTGGCGTATCCCGGCAGTGCCAGGAACGAGCTCATGCTGCAGATCGTGACGATGTGGCCGCTGCCCCGCTCGGTCATCCTGGGGATGGCCGTGTGGACGCCGGTCATGGTGCCGATCAGGTTGACCTCGACCATGGCGCGGTGCTGCTCCAGGCTCAGGTCCCGGGTGTTGCCGGTGGTGATGACGCCGGCGTTGTTGACCAGGATGTCGACGGGTCCGAATTCCGCCTCGGCCGCGTCGAACGCCTTGGTCCAGCCCTCCGGATCCCGGATGTCGAGGCGGAAGGCCGCGGCCCGTCCACCGAGGCGGGTGGCGGTGGCCCGTGCGGCCGCCTCGTCGACGTCGGTCAGCAGCACACGGTGGCCGGCGCCGACCGCGGCCTCGGCGATCGCGGCTCCGATACCGGCCGCCGCGCCGGTCACGAGGACGACGCGATCGTGCGGGGGTTGCTTGCTCATGGCCTCAGACTTTCTCTTGGTCACTAGTCCAAGTCAATCGTTCAGGAGTGGCCGAAACTCGACCTTTACCTTCCGGCTCACAGCCGAAACGCGGTGATTCAGAGCCGGAACACCTCGATGTGCCCGTCACTGAGCTCGGCGGCGTGCACGGGGTCGTCGGTCGGAACGGTCGCCGCGAACAGGGTGCGACCGTCGTCACCGGCCACCAGGCAGCTCAGCGTGTGCTGGCTGGTGGCGACGCGGTCGAGGATCCGTCCGCCCTCCTCGACCCGGACACACTCGCCGCGCAGCGCGTTGGCGACCCAGACGGTCCGGCCGTCACCGTCCCAGGCGAGTCCGTCCGGGGCGATCGGCGAGGCGGAGCGCTTGGCCAGTTCGGGGTGGTCCAGCACGGCGGAGACCTTCCGGACGACCCGGCCGAGGACTCCCCCGTCGTTGACCAGCCGCCACAGCAGCGGCGAGACCAGCGAGCCCCAGGGACGCGGCGCGTCGAGCGTGCCGTCAGCCCGGACCGGGAGCGCGGCGAGGCGCAGACCGAGCGTCTCGGCGGCGATCAGGGTCGAGCCGTCCGGGGTCAGCAGCAGTCCGTTGGGGAACATCAGCGGTTCCGACAGACCGAGCAGCTCCCCGTCCGGACCGAAGACGGCGATGGGCGCCCGCGGCGGGCCGGGCGGCTCGTAGAGCATCGAGTTCGGGTTCTCGCGGTCGAACGTGTAGTAGTCGAACCCGAAGTTGCCGACATAGGCGCGCCCCTGGGTGTCGACCAGCATGTCGTTGACCGGGCCGCCGGCGATCTTCCGCAGGTCCGCGTGCTCGACCAGTTCACCGTCCGGTTCGAGCCGGTAGACGCATCCCCCGTCCATGGACACGACGAGCAGCCGCCCGTCCGGGAGCCAGCCGAGACCGCCGGCCCGTCCGGGCACCTCACAGACGGTGTCCAGCCGCCCGGCCCCGTCCCACCGGTGCACCGTGCCATGCCCGAGATCGGAGAACCACAGGGCGCCCCGGTGCCAGCGCAGGGACTCGGGGACCCCGAGACCACCGATGACAATCTTCGCTTTCCGTTTCATCACGGACCACTCCCAGCATGAGTCGTGGCGTCGTCCGCCAGAGGGGAGAGAAGTTGGACAAGCGTCCTAGACACTTGACTTGTACGGGTGACCGTCTCACTCTGTTCGGACCGAAGTCAACGCCTCGCAGGAGTTTCCGTGACCGATTCCCCAACCGTCAGTGACACCGGTGCCGCATCGGGCGCGGGTATCGCCGTGGACAACCCCGCCACAGGGGAAGTGATCGACCACGTCGCGGACACCTCCGCGGACCAGGTCGCTGCGGCCGTGGAGCGCGCGAGGCGGGCACAGCCCGGCTGGGCGCGCCTGACCGCCGATGCCCGCTCACGGCTGTTCGCGCGTGCCCGGCACTGGATGCTGGCCCACCGGCAGGACATCGTGGCCTCGATCGTCGCCGAGAACGGCAAGGCGGAGGAGGACGCCGTCATCGAGGTCGTCTACTGCGTCGGCGCCTTCGCCCACTGGGCCAGACACGCCCCGCGGCTGCTCGCCGAGACCCGGGTGCGCTCCCTGTCCCCGCTCGTCTTCGGCCGCCGTATGTACACGCAGCGGGTGCCGCTCGGCGTGGTCGGCGTCATCGGCCCCTGGAACAACCCTCTGATCAACTCCTTCGGCGACGCCATTCCCGCGCTCGCCGCCGGGAACGCGGTCGTGCTCAAGCCCTCCGAGTGCACGCCGCTGAGTGCCCTGCTCATGGAGCGGATGACCCGCGAGTGCGGCTGGCCCGAGGACGTGTTCCAGGTCGTCACGGGCGCCGGCGCCACCGGACGGGCCGTCGTGGACACCGTCGACTTCGTGATGTTCACCGGCTCGACCAGGACCGGGCGGGCCGTCGCGGCGCGGGCCGGTGAGCGTCTCGTCCCCTGCTCCCTCGAACTCGGCGGCAAGGACGCCCTGATCGTCCTCGCGGACGCCGACATCGAGCGGGCCGTCAGCGTCGCCCTGCACGGTGCCCTCGTCAACGGCGGCCAGATGTGCACCTCGGTCGAGCGGTGCTACGTCGAGGCCCCCGTGTACGACAGGTTCGTCGCCCGGCTGCGCGAGCGCTTCGCCGAGGTCACCCAGGCCAGGCCGGACGGGCCGGGCAGCGCCGACGTGGGCGCACTGACCTTCCCGCCGCAGATGGACGTCGTGACGGACCACGTCAAGGACGCCGTCCAGCGCGGCGCCCGGGTGCTGGTCGGAGGGCACGTCGGCGCCGGGCCCGGCCGGTTCTTCGAGCCCACGCTCCTCGTCGACGTCGACCACTCCATGGCGTGCATGCGCGAGGAGACCTTCGGCCCCACGCTGCCGGTGATGAAGGTGGCCGACGCCGAGGAGGCGGTACGCCTGGCCAACGACAGCCCCTACGGCCTGCAGGCCACGATCGTCGGCAAGGACACCGCCCGGGCCCGACGGCTCGCCGAGCGGCTGCAGGTCGGCTGCGTCACCGTCAACGACGTCCAGTCCAACTACATGGCGTTCGGGCTCCCCATGGGCGGCTGGAAGGAGTCCGGACTCGGCGTCCGGCACGGCGCCGAGGGACTGCGCAAGTACACCCGGCTCCGCGCGGTCTCGGTGAACCGGTTCCCGCTGCGCCGCGACCCCCACATGCTGCCGTTCGACCCCGCTGCCTACCGCCTCATCCTGCGTCTGGTGACCGCGCTGTACGGCAGTCGGTCGCCTTTCACCAAGTCCTCCGCGAAAGCCGTCACGAAGAAATGAACGGCTCCCGTCGGACACCCGCACCCAACCGAGAGGCAATGAACTCATGCCCCTGAGCACCGACACCCCTGTACAGCACGAGTCGGTCGGCCCCATGCCCGAAGGCGTCACCCTCCCGATGCCGCCGCAGAACCCGTCGGTCGAGGAGGAGCGTCTGATCCGCAAGCAGGAACTCGCCGCCGCCTTCCGGCTGTTCGCCCGCTTCGGTTTCTCCGAGGGCGTCGCGGGACACATCACCGCACGCGACCCCGAACGCCCCTCGGCCTTCTGGGTCAACCCCTTCGGGATGTCCTTCGGCCAGATCCGGGTCTGCGACCTCATCCTCGTCGATCACGACGGCACCCTCCTGGAGGGCGGGCGACCGGTCAACAAGGCGGCGTTCTGCATCCACTCCGAGGTCCACCGGGCCCGCCCCGACGTGGTGGCGGCCGCGCACACCCACTCGCTGCACGGCAAGGCGTTCTCCGCCCTCGGCATCCCGCTGGACCCGATCACGCAGGACGCCTGCGCCTTCTACGAGGACCACGGGCTGTACACCGACTACCGCGGCGTCGTGAACGACACCGAGGAGGGCCGCCGGATCGGTGCGGCCCTGGGGACGGGCAAGGCGGTCGTCCTCCAGAACCACGGGCTGCTCACCGTCGGGGCCTCCGTGGCCGAGGCCGCCTGGTACTTCGTCACCATGGAACGCTCCTGCCAGGCCCAGTTGCTGGCCATGGCCGCGGGTACGCCCAAGCTGATCGACCCCGACACGGCACGGACGGTGCGGGACCAGACCTCCGGTCCGCTGCCGGGCTGGTTCCAGTTCCGCCCGCTGTGGGACCAGATCACCCAGCAGGAGCCCGATCTGTTCGACTGACACATGGGCCGGGGGGACGCCGGCCGGGCGGGCGCGGCGGCCCGGCCGGCCGGAACGCTCCCTGCCACCGCTCCGGTTCAGGTCGGCAGCGTGTCCGCACGGCTCACGGCGAGGGTCTCCAGATGCCTGCCGGTGAGGCTCAGGACCTCGCGGCTCGTCTCGGTGTCGCGGTCGATCAGCCAGCACATCGTGAGCCCGTCCAGCACCGAGTTCAGGTACCGGGCGAGGACCGGAACCGCGACGGTCCACCGGACGCCGGTCTTCTCGGCGATGTCCGTCATGAGCTCCTCATGGACGTCCAGACAGTGCCGGTACTGGCGGCGCGCCAACTTCTCCATCCCCGCCTGGCGCAGGGCGTAGTGGGCCAGTTCGTAACCGGCCAGCTGCTCGCCGGGGCCGGCCTGCACGCCCTCCCAGAAGGTGTGCAGGCTCTTCTCGACGGCTGCACGCAGCTCCGACTCCCCGGCACACGCCTGCCGTGAGGCGGCCACGAAATCGTCCGTGACCCGCGTGATCACCTCTTCGAGAAGATCCTCACGCGAATCGAAACAGTAGTGGAAGACACCGAGGGGCATGCCTGCCTCGCGGACGATGGAGCGGGTCGTCGCCTTGGCGACACCCTCCCGGGTCGCCACCCGCATCGCCGCCGCGATGAGCTCTTCCCGCCGTTCCCTCAGCGTCATACGGGCCATTGGGCTGCCGCTCCTCCGGATCGAATCGGTCCTCAGGCTAACACCGCGTCCAGGACGATCGTCTTGGACACTTGACTTACTCCGGACGGTGGGCGACCGTATCGGCAACCGACGCCCGGTCGTGATCACCTTTGGGAGGCAGCAGTGAAGCCGAAGGCCACCGTCGTTCTGGACGGGTTCGGTGTTCTGGAGTCGTTGCGCTGGCACGACGACGCCCTGTGGTTCTGCGACATGGCCCACGGCACGGTCCACCGCTGGGACACCCGGGGCAGGCCCGAGAAGGTCGTCGACGTCCCCGGCCGTGCCGGCGGGATCGGATTCCTGCCCGACGGACGCATGCTGGTCGTCTCGATGGAAGGCCTGTGCGTGTACCGGCTGGAGCCCGACGGCTCGCTGGTCGTGCACGCGGACCTGCGGGACATCGCCAAGGGCCCCGTCAACGACATGTTCGTCGACCAGGAGGGCCGCGCCTACGTGGGCAACTTCGGGTTCGACTATCACGCCTTCCTCGAACGGCATCCCAACTCCATGCTCTACGCGCCGCCCGGTCCTCCCCGGGCTCCGATCGCCTGCTTCTCCCCCGAGGGCGGACTCATCGGTGTGAGCGAGCCGCTGGCCTTCGCCAACGGCCTCTTCCCCATCGACGAAGGCCGGACCATGCTCGTCGCCGAGACGCTGGCGATGAGACTCGTGGCGCTGCCGGTTCTGGCGGACGGGCAGCTGGGCCAGGCGCGGCCGTGGGCCCCCTTGATCGAGCCCTGGCTGTGGAAGGCGGTGACCCATCCAGGACTGGTCGGCGGCATCACCCGTCGCGTGTCCGCTCTGCTGGATCACCAGGTCATCGCCGACCGCTCCAGCAGCCCCATCGCCCCCGACGGCATCGCACCCGGCAAGGACGGCACGGCCTGGGTCGCCAACGCGCTGCGCGGCGAATGCGTCCGGGTCGGCCCCGGCGGCAGGATCCTGGAACGGGTCGCGACCAGCCAGCGCACGCTCAGCTGCCTGGTCGCGGGCCCGAAGGGCGACACCCTGTACGCGGCGACCGTGCCGACCGACGACCCGCCGCGCGCACGGGAGCTCAACGGTTCGCGGATCGAGGCGTACGCACTACCGTCCTGACGGCGACTTCCGCACCGGAGCCAACTCCCCCACGGGGTCCGCGACAGCGGCCGCCCATCGAGAAACGGATCACCATGGCAAGGATCACCGACCGCACGATCCTGATCGTCGGCGCGTCCTCGGGCATCGGTGCGGAAGTGGCGCGCCAACTCGCCCCCGGCGGGAACCGGCTGGTCATCACGGCCCGGCGCGCCCCCGAACTGGCCAGGATCGCGGGGCAGGTACGGGCCGCGGGCAGCAGGTGTCTGGACATCGCCGCCGACGCCCTCGACCCGCAGGCGGCGGCCGACGTGGTGGCGGCCGCCGCCGCGGAGTTCGGGTCCGTCGACATCGCGCTGCTCAACGCCGGCGACGGACCGGACATGACCATGGACCAGGTCTCCGTCACCGACGTCTCGCGCATCATGGCGTTGAACTACGACGTCGTCGTCAACTACCTCGTTCCGCTGACCGAGCAGATGCTCCGGCAGCACGACGGCGGACTGATCGCCCACACGAACTCCCTCGCCGGACTCATGGGCATCCCCCGCCAGGGCCCGTACTCGGCGGCCAAGGCCGCCGCACGCACCCTCCTGGACGCCGCCCGCGTCGAACTGGGTCCCAGGGGAATCCGGTTCACCAGCATCCATCCGGGGTTCGTGGCCACGGAGCGCATCAGCGATGACGGGCTGCCCAAGCCGTTCCAGATCAGCCAGGAGCGCGGAGCCCGGCATGTCGTACGGGCCTTGGAGAAGGAGCCGGCGCAGGCGTACTTCCCCTGGCCCACGGCGGCCCTGGTCCGTGTCCTGCGCGCGCTGCCCACACCTCTGTCCTCGCTGGTTCTGCGCAAACTGGCCTACCGATAGAGCGGTCGCATGCGGTCACTCCTGCCGTGACACACCGAGCACCTTGACGCGCGCACATCAAGCTGCTGTGATGCGCTCCATTTCGTTGGAATGTGTTTCCTTCATCTCCACGGGAGCCGCATGTCACACAGATTCGCACGAACATGGGCTTGGCGGGCCGTCACCCACGCCCTGGCCCTCGGGCTCGCGACGGCGGGCCTCACCGCCCTCGCCCCGCAGGCACCCGCGGCATCGCCGGCCACCGAGCCGGTCGCCGTCAGCACGACCCAGGCCGAAGTGACCCCGCCCCCGATGGGCTGGGCGTCCTGGAACAGCTTCGCCAGCAGCATCGACTCGGACGTCATCGAGCAGCAGACCGACGCCCTCGTCTCCTCCGGCATGGCCGCCGCCGGCTACCGGTACGTCAACCTGGACGACGGCTGGTGGCAGGGCGACCGCGACGCCGACGGCACCATCGCCGTCGATGCCACGCTCTGGCCGGACGGGATGAAGGCGGTCGCCGACTACATCCACAGCAAGGGCCTGAAGGCCGGCATCTACACCGACGCCGGCAGGAACGGGTGCGGCTACTACTACCCCACCACCCGTCCCGCCGCCCCGAACACCGGTATGGAGGGCCATTACCAGCAGGACCTGGAGACCTTCCAGCGGTGGGGCTTCGACTACGTCAAGATCGACTGGTGCGGGGGCCGCGTGGAGGGCCTCGACCAGGAGGCGGCGTACAAGGCGATCGCCGCCGCCAACCGGGCCGCGTCGGACGTCACCGGCCGCGGCCTCGTCCTGTCCTTCTGTGAGTGGGGCAGCGGGCTGCCGTGGAACTGGGCGACCGGCTACGGCGATCTGTGGCGCACCAGCACCGACGTCATCCTGTGGGGGCAGACCCCGACCACGGCCATGATGCTCACCAACTTCGACCGTGGTCTGCACCCGGCCGCCCAGCACACCGGGTACTACAACGACCCCGACATGCTGATGACCGGCATGAGCGGCCTCAGCGCCGCGCAGAACCGGCTGCACATGGGCCTGTGGGCGATCTCCGGGGCCCCGCTGCTGGCGGGGAACGACCTGGCCACCATGAGCACCACCACCCGCGACATCCTCAGCAATCGCGAGATGATCGCCATCGATCAGGACCCGCGCGGGCTGCAGGGCGTCAAGGTGGCCGAGGACACCCGCAACCTGCAGGTCTACGGCAAGGTGCTCTCGGGTACCGGCCGGCGCGCTGTCCTGTTGCTGAACCGCACGAGTTCCGCGGCCTCCATGACCGTCCACTGGGCCGACCTCGGCCTGACCTCGGCCTCGGCCTCCGTACGCGACGTCTGGGCGGGCTCCGACGCAGGGGCCTTCGCCACCGGTTACACCACCACGGTGCCCGCGAACGACGCCGTCCTCCTCACGGTCTCAGGCACCGAGACCTCCGGCTCCACGTACGAGGACACCACCGGCGCCGCCCTGCCCGCCTTCACCGGTGTCACCACCGCCTCCGCGGGCACCGAACTGGTCGACATCACCTACGCCAACGGCGGTGACACCGCCCGTCAGGCGACCATCCAGGCGGGCGGCCAGTACGCCTCCCTCGTCTCCTTCCCGCCGACCGGCTCGGCGACCTCCTACCGGACCGTGTCCGTCCTCGCCCACCTCGCGAAGGGGTCCAACACGGTGCGCTTCGCGTCCGTCTCCGGACGCACACCTCCGGACATAGACGCCATCCGCGTCCAGGACATCCCGGGCACCGACGGCACCGCGCTCGTCGGCGCTGCCTCCAGCCGCTGCGTGGACATCGACAAGAACACCATCACCGACGCCACACAGGCACAGCTCTGGGACTGCTCCGGCGGCCGGAACCAGACCTTCACCCACACCTCGCGCGGTGAACTCGTCGTCTACGGCAACAAGTGCCTGGACGCGGACGGCAACGGCACGGGCAACGGCACCAAGGTCATCATCTGGCCCTGCTCGGCGGGCACCAACCAGAAGTGGACCGTGCACTCCGACGGCACCGTCACCAACGACCTCTCGGGCCTGTGCCTGGACGCCTCGAGCGCGGCGACCGCCAACGGCACCAAGCTGGTCCTGTGGACCTGCAACGGCCAGACCAACCAGAAGTGGACCCTCGACTGACCCGATACGCGACGGAGTAGCCCACGGGTGGCGGGAGCGCGAGAGCCTCACCGCCCACCTCGTTCTTCGCTCGGAGAGCGACGGTGGGTACATGGAGAGGCGGCTGTCCGAGGGCCTGCACTGCCTACACGGCTTGAAGCGCCCCGGGAACCAGGTCGTCGACGCACGGGTACCCGTCGACCGCCATGATCAGATCGGCCTCGGCGAGCAGGGCGCGCAGGACGTGCACGATGCCCTCCGCGCCGCCCAGCGCGCAGCCATAGGCGTAGGGGCGGCCGATACCGACCGCCGTCGCGCCCAGGGCAAGGGCCTTGACGATGTCCGCGCCGCTACGGACGCCGGAGTCGAAGAGGACGGGCAGCCCGTCGGCGGCCTCGACGACGGCGGGCAGCGCGGTGAGGGCGGGAAGGCCGCCGTTGGCCTGCCGTCCCCCGTGATTGGAGCAGTAGATCGCGTCCACTCCCCCGTCCCGGGCGCGCCGGGCGTCCTCGGGATGGCAGATGCCCTTCACGATCAGCGGCAGGTCGGTCAGTGAGCGCAACCAGTCCAGATCCTGCCAGGTGAGCGGGTTGCCGAAGACCTGGGTCCAGTGGAGGACCGCGGCCTGCGGATCGTCCTCCGGCGGGCGGGGCAGCGCCGCCCGGAAGACGGGGTCGGTGAAGTAGTTGGCCAGACAGTGACCGCGCAGTTGCGGGAAGTTGGACAGGGCCAGGTCACGCGGGCGCCAGCCGGTGATCCAGGTGTCGAGGGTGACGACGATGCCCTGGTAGCCGGCGCGTTCGGCACGGTGGACGAGGCTTTCGGCGAGTGCCCGGTCAGTGGGTGTGTAGAGCTGGAAGAAGCCCGGGGTGTCATCGAGCTCGGTGACGACGTCCTCCAGCGGGTCGACGGACAGGGTCGAGGCGACCATGGGCACCCCGGTGCGGGCGGCGGCCCGCGCCGTGGCCAGGTCGCCGTGCCCGTCCTGGGCGCACAGACCGATCACTCCGACCGGGGCGAGAAACACCGGTGACGGCAGCGTCATGCCGAACAGGCCGACGCTCAGGTCACGCTGTGCGGCACCGACGAACATACGAGGGATGAGCCCCCAGTGGGAGAAAGCGGTGACATTGGCTCGCTGGGTGTGCTCGTCCCCGGCACCACCGGCGACGTAGGACCACACCGACGACGGCAGAGCGGCTTGTGCTGCGGCCTCCAGTTCCGCGAAGTCCATCGGGAACGAGGGCAGTACACCGCCCAGGCCGTTGAGGTAGATCTCGTTCTGGTAGTCGGCGAACGCCATGACGGACACCCATCGCTCAGCTGCGCCACACGCAGGGGTATTGCGGGCGTCCAGAGTGCGACACTGTGCCGTATGGAGCGTCCAGGTGCAGGATTCATCGTGCGAGGCGGTTCTTGATGCAGGATCCGGAGACGGAGTGCTTGTGCTGAGTGAAGAGGATCTCGCACTCGTCCACGCCCTGCAGCTACGCCCTCGCGCCTCCTGGACCGAGCTGGGCCGTACCCTCGGCGTGGACGCCGTCACGGTGGCGCGCCGCTTCCACCGGCTCACGGACCGGGGCGAGACCTGGGTCGCGGTCTCCCCCGGCCCCATGCTCCTGCAGCACCTCTGTGTCGCCTTCGTCGAGATCGACTGCGCCGCCGGGACGGCCGACGCCGTGGCCGGCACGCTGCGGGGCCACCCGCACGCGGTCACCATCGAGCGGTCCGCCGACACCCACCGGCTCCTCGCGACCGTGGCGACCGCCGATGTCGCCGCGATGGCCCACTACACCCTGGACGTCCTCTCGGCCGTGCCGGGCATCGCCGCCGTGGGCACGAGGATCGTCACGCACATGTTCACCGAGGGCGGCCGGTGGCAGATCGACGTCCTGGACCCCGAACAGCGCTCACGGCTTGTCACACCGACCGGTGGAGAGGACAGCGGCCGGCGCACCGGCAGCGAGGAGATCACCTCGCGCGACCGCGTCCTGCTGAGCCTGCTGTACCACGAAGGCCGCGCGTCCTTCCAGTCCCTGGCGGAGGCGCTCGGTACGACCGCCTTCACCGTCAGGCGGCGGCTCGACCGCCTCACCCGGCTCGGTCTGATCCGCTTCCGGTGCGACTTCGCCCGTCCCCTGGGCGGATGGCCCGTCGCGGTCACGTTCTGGGCCACGGCCCCTGTCCATGAGCTGTCCGTCATCGGGCACGCTCTCGTCCGGCTGCCCGAAGTCCGCAACTGCGCCGCCGTCACGGGTCGGTACAACCTCGTCGTCCAAGCGGCCCTGCACTCCGTGAACGACGTGCTCCGTCTGGAGACCCGGCTCTGTGACGTCCATCCCCGCCTCGTCGTCACCGACCGCGCGATGACCCTGCGCCACGACAAACTCCTCGGCCGGGTCCTGGACCCGCGCGGCCGGTCGCTCGGTGTCGTTGCGCCCGACGTGTGGTCCGAGCCGGGCGGTTCCGTCCCCGCCGTATGAGGTGCTCCGCTCCGCCCGGCTCAGGTCTCCCGGGGCCGGGTGTGCTGGAGGAGGTGGTCGGCGAGCAGTTCGAGGACGGCCCGGCTGTCGTCGCTGTTGCGGTCGACGAGCCAGGTCATGTTGAGGCCGTCGACCGTGGACTGCACATACCGCGCGAGCACCGGGACAGGCACCGTCCACTCGATCCCGGCGTTCTCGGCGGCGAGTTCCAGCAGGGAGGCGTGGGCGCCGAGGAAGATCTCGTACTGCCGCCTGGCCACGTTCTCGAAGTCCGGACTGCGCAGCGCGTACTGCGTGAGCTCATAGCTGATCTGGTGCTCACGGGGATTGGCCTCGAAGCCCTTCCAGAACGCGTGCAGGCTGTCGAGGACACTCTCGCGGATGTCCTTGTGCGGGGCGAAGACTCCGCGGACCTCTGCCACATACCGCTCGGTGAGGGTCTTCGTGACGAGTTCGAGCAGCTGTTCCCGGGAGTCGAAGCAGTAGTGGAACACCCCGAGAGGCATACCTGCCTCGTTCACGATCGCGCGGGTGGTGGCCTTGGCCACACCGTCCCGCGTCATGACCCGGATCGCCGCTTCGAGGAGCTCGGCCCTCCGGTCTGTGGCCGCCATGCGGGGCACGCGCTCTCCTCTCTCCACCTGCACGTTCGCCCGTCAGGATAGCGGTGGTCGGGCACGCGGCCCAAGAGATGTCGGTCAATGGTCCAGGACGGACGACCAGGCGTGGTCCGCGTAGCGGGAGCCGAGGACGGCTCCGCCCGGGAGCGGAGCCGTCCGGTCGCGTCACGTCGTGACGCGACGCCTCACTCCCGCGTCAGGAGCGCCGGGTGCGCCCGGCCAGGAACATCGCACCGGCGCCGGCCGCGACCACCAGGGCCGCCGCCCCCGCGATCAGTCCGACCGGTGCGCTGGAACCCGTCTCGGCGAGCGGCGGCTTGCTCTCGCTCGGTGACGGCGTGGGGGTGGCCGGCGGGGTCGACGTCAGCGGGGGAACGTCCGGAGTCGTGGGAGGTGTCGAGGAGGGCTTGGGCGCGGTCGGGGTGGCGGGAGGTGTCGACTCGGCCGGGGGCGTGTCGTCCGCGGGGGTCGTGGGTGTGGCCGGCGTGGTCGGCGTCGGCTGCGACGGGGTCGGGGTGGGTGAGTCGGGCGTGCAGGCCTTCTCCCCGCCGTTCCAGGCCGCTATCAGGTGGTACGGCGTGACGACCCCGTCGGGCTCGTAGGGTGCGGGACCATGCCCTGCGCCGGTTCCGCCGTCGTAGGTGACGTCGTCGCCGTACAGGTCGATCTGGCCGTAGCAGTCGGGGGACTTCACGGACAGCTTCTGCCAGGTGCGCTTGGCGTCGCCCGAGCCGGCGACATCGGCGGCGGTGAGGTAGACCGTGGCCTTGTCGACCAGGGCCTGACGACCCGAGGTGTACCAGTCGGGACCTTCGGTGGTGTACTCGGCGAGGGAGACGGGGTATGTGCAGCCCTCCCCTACGGTCTGACCGGGAGCGAGGCGGACCTCGACGGTGCCGGGGGCGGTCTTCCAGAGGTAGAGCCCGCCCTGTGAGGTCCAGTCCGCACCGACGACGTTTCCGTCGGCGCCGACGATGCGGTACTGCACGGTGGCGGACTGGCAGCCGCCGGCCGGTGTGGCACTTGCCGAGCCGGCCGCGAGCAGAGGGAGGGCCGTGGCAGCGGTGACGGCGAGCGCGGGCAGGGTTCTGAGACGTTGCGAACGCGACAAGGTGAGCCCTTAAGGAAAAGAAGGTGTGGGAGGTGGCACGATGCGAACGACGGGCGCACGCGGGGGAATCGTCAGAAGGCGTGCGCGAACAGACCGGTCGCGTCACTTCGCCCGCGTCGAACGCGGCGAAGTAGACCGAATTCTGCTCGGCATTCACAACTCCCGTCAATCTTAAGCGGGTTCACCCTGCTCCACCGTCGACGGAGTGCGCCGGGGGGCGGGTCGAACAGCTGCCGCGCCGCCCTGATCTGACCGTGTGCGATGTCGCCCGGCAGGCTGCGCGCCGGCACCTGAGCGGGCCCCTGGACCGCAGGGTTACCAGGTCAACGCGTCTGGGTCCGGACGGCGACGAGTACGGGCGTCGGCGACCGATCCATCCGACTTGGTCGGATGACTGTCTCAGGGGACTGAGTCGGTATGATGCACGGATGGCTCACGTGTCCGCGGCGGAGCGCCGCCCTCAGCTGATCAAGGCCGCCATCGACCTCATGACCAGAGAGGGCGTCGCCGCCGGAAGCACCCGCGCCATCGCCGCCGAGCTGGGCGTGGCCCAGGCCACGGTGCACTACACCTTCGGCACCAAGGAGGACCTGTACCGGGCCGTCATGGAGCAGCTCACCCATGACCTGATCGCACAGGTCGAGCGGGCCGCGCCCGCGGACGCCGGTTTCGAGGAGACGGTAGCGGCACTCGCCGCGGCCCTGTGGCAAACCCTGCGCGAGCAGCCGACCAGCCACCAACTACTCACAGAGCTGTCCATGTTCGCCCTCCGGACACCGCGCCTGGAAGAGGCTTTGAAGAGCCACTACGGCGAGGTGACGACCGCGACGACGAGGCTGGTGACCCAGGCCGCCGAACGCGCGGGACACCGACTGGCGCAGCCGGCGGAGACCCTGGCCCGGTTCTTCCTCGCCGGCTTCGACGGCCTGTCGGTGCAGCACCTCTCCCTGCCCGACGAGGAAGCCGAACTCACCTGCCTCCAGGCCCTCGTCTCAGCCGTCGTGGCCCTCGCGGGTGGCCGACTGGAACTCGTGCCCGTGCCGACCAGATGACCTTGCGGGTCCCGACAGAGGGCGCGATCGCCCGCCTCCTCAGTCGTCATGCCGGCGATCGTTTCGAACGCGCCTGGTGAGCGGATCCGACGTCCGGATCCGCCCACCAGGACCACTTTGAGGGCACTACCACCGTCGAAGGCGCGAGCTGCCGGGGACTGACGGCTCAGATCCCTGGTCGGGCCACTGCCCCAGTCAGCTCGTCCGCAGTCCCAGCGCACCGAAGGTGTGATCCTTCCAGAGGCGGCGGGAAGCGTCCTCCGGGTACATGGCGACAGCCGGCTCCGTGTCCATGAGCCGCACGAGTCGCTGCTCAGGGTCGTAGGCCGGCCAGCCCGGGTCGCCAGTGGCGGCGAAGGAGGTCCAAGCGGTGCGGAACCGGCGGGAAAGCGCCTCGATCTCCGGTGAGGGCTCCGGCCCCACCAGCAGGGCGCCGAGCCCGCCGTACACGCCGAAGGTGAGCGGCACGTCGAGCCCGTGGCAGGCGCCCAGCGCGCCACCACCCGCCGGAGCGGACCAGGTCAGGTCGTAGAAGTGGGCCCGACCGCCGCCGGCCACGTGTGCCTGGGCCAGGTGCAGCGAGGGCATCCGGAAGAGCCAGTCGGACTGGACAAGCTCGAAAAGGTACTCGGCCGTGGCGTCGGGGAAAGCGGCGCGGTAGTCCCGCTCGGGGTCCGTTCCCGGTCCGAAGAGGGCCAGGGCCTCGGACGCCAGGTTCTCGTCCACCCGCCCCAGCAACCCGCCGAGCATGAGGAACAGGCGGTACTCGTCCCGGTTGTGCCCAACGACCAGCTCCACATCATGCGCGCCCCCGGCTCTGAGGGCCTCCCAGGGCGCCGTGGGCAGCACCTCTCCGTCAACGACGGGCGAGTACGGCGTCGGCGTGTGTGCGACCGGCCCCCAGCGGTCGGCGTACTGACGCATCCGGGCGCCCAGCGCCGCCCCCGCCCCGGGCAGCTTGCGTGGGTCCACACCGGAGAGGTCGGCCACGGTGGGCCGCAGTCCGAGTTCGCCGGCGAGGCCTTCGGCGATGTCCTGGGCCAGCGCGTCGGAGAAGTACGTACCTGGAACACTCTGTGCGACGGCCCGCCGGAAGAGGCCCCGTGCGCTGGGCATGGCCATGAGCGCGGCAATGGAGCCCGCGCCCGCCGACTCACCGAAGACGGTGACCTGGTCCGGGTCTCCGCCGAAGGCCGCGATGTTGTCACGGACCCACGCCAGTGCGGCCACCTGATCCAGCAGACCACGATTGGCCGGGGCGCCCTCGATGCGGGCGAAACCCTCCAGGCCGACACGGTAGTTGAGGGTGACGAGCACCACCTGGCCATCACGAGCCAGACGGGAGCCGTCGTAGGCCGGATCGTCGGCGGAGCCGAACTTGTAGGCGCCACCGTAGATCCACACCATGACCGGGAGGCCGGCGGCCGGATCCGGAGCCGGTGTCCACACATTCACCGTCAACCAATCGTCGCCCTCCGGCCCGGCCGACGCCGGGTCCGGTCCCGGGCCCAGGGGTTCCTGCGGGACGGGCGGGCCGAACGCGAACGCCTCCCGAACCCCGTCCCAGCGGACCGTCGGCCGCGGGGCCGCGAAGCGCAGCTCTCCGACGGGCGGCTGCGCGAAGGGAATGCCGCGGAAGACGGAGAGCCCGTCCTCACCCCGCCCGCGCACCGTACCGCACACGGTACGGACTTCCGGCAGTTCTTCTCTGGTCATGTGCGACTCCTCAACAACCCACCGACACAAGGCCTTTGGGCACAGGGGAACGAGCCCGGTCGGCATGGCCCAGCGGTACCCGGAGACTCACGCCGACCCGTTCGTGAATATTACTTCACGTGACGAACAGAACCCACTCCTTCCGCTCCGTCTTCCCGGTCGGCCGAGCCATCGCCACAGCGACGACCGCCAGTCGCCGAAGCGCCCGGCGTCCCTGGGATCGGGGGGGGACGGCGGACCGGTGCACGGGGGGGGGCGGGCTCGGGCCTTCAGACCACGGACGAGGGCGCCGGTCGGCGCTCGTCGGAGGCCGCGGTCTCGGCCACCGTCATCCTCAGCAGGGGCAGCGAGGCAACGAAGGTGCCCAGCGCCAGTATCGGGCTCAGCACGCCGGCCCCGGCGCCGTCGAGAATGGCGCCGACGGCCAGCGGGCCGATGCCGGTGCCCAGTGCTCCGGCACCGCTGAGGGAGGCCACCAGGCGGCCGGTCGGGTCGATGAGGGCCGCGGCGGCGAGCATCTGCACCAGGACGGCGAGTTGGCAGGTCTGCCAGACGACGGCCGCCACGACGAACAGCACGGGATCGTGGGTGAGGATCAGGAGGGCCATCGCGAGGGCTTGCGCCGTGACGAAGGCCGCCATCGACGGCATGCGCCCGAAGCGTCGTCCGGCGACGGGCCCCAGCACGGCACCGGCCAGCGCCACGACGCTGGACACCGCGAGGACGGCCGACACGGCCGAGTGCGACAGACCGGTGTGCTGGCGGCCCAGAACCGAGGCATAGGACCAAGCGCCTTGTGTGACGGCCCACAAGAGCGCGGTCCCCGAAAGCAGGGCCGGCGATGGCTTCGCCGGGGCCGTCACCCCCTTCTCCACGGCACCGCTGACCGCAGGTGCGGGACCGTCGGGAAGCCTGCGCACCAGCGGCCAGGCGAGCAGGCAGCACAACGCCATGAGCAGGAACCCGGTGCCCTCCCCCAGGCCGTGGTTGGCCTCGGGAACGGCCATGATCAGCAGTGCGGTCACGCCGACCGTGCCGGAGACGGTGACCGCGGACGCCTTGTCCGCGTCGTCGGTGGCGGCCAGCGCCGCGGTGGCCGCCGCGTAGACCGCGCCGAGCCCGGCTCCGAGCACCAGGTTGGCCAGGACCAGCGTCACGATGTCGGTGGCGACCGTCGCCGCCAGGAAGCCGACTCCCGCGAGGGCCAGCCCGAGTCGGGTCATCCGCACGCGGCCCGGACGCGCGGCCCGCTGGGCCAGCAGCAGCGTCACGACCGCCGTGGCCATCAGCTGGGTGGCGGCCACGAGTCCAGCGCCGGAATCCGACAGTGCGAAGCGTGAGGCGAAGTCGTCGACGAAGACGGGCATCACGTTCGCGCCACCGTTTCCCAGGGTCACGCCCGCGACCAGGGCCACGCCCACGGCGAAGGTCAGCGCGGAGCCGCTGCGGGCGTTCACAGGCCGCGCCTCTGCGCGGAGTCGGAGGCGACAGCCGGCCTCCGGCAGGGCGTCGGACGTGCAACAAGCATGAGAACCTCACGAATTGAGGGGATCGGGAGAGATGCGGAGGCGACGGGCCACGGAGGTGGTGGACGTCCGGGGCCCGTCGATCGACCGGTTGAGCACGGTGGCCGCTTGCCACCGCACGGGGGATCTCAGCCGGCCCAGACGTCCTCGACGTAGTAGCCGGACTCGATCAGGGCACCCAGCCAGGCCGCGGCCTCCTCGTCCCCGGCGCCCGTGTGCCCTCGGTAGATCGCCATGAAGGCCTCCCGCACCGCAGGGGCCATGCGGCGGCCGTCACCGCAGACGTGGACGCGTCCGCCGGCTTCCAGGACCGTCCAGACCTCGTCGCTCTCCCGCGCGATGCGGTCCTGGACGTAGCGGGCGCCGTCCACGGGGGCGTAGGCGAAGGTGGGCCGCATGCTGACGGCACCGGCAGCTTCGGCCGCCCCGAACTCCGCTCGGTGCAGGAAGTCGACGTCCGGGTGGTCGCAGCCGAAGTAGCACAGCAGCTTGGCCGTGGAGCGGGTGTGGTGGCGGTCCAGGACCGCACCGCGGAAGGGTGCCAGTCCGGTGCCCGCGCTGACCAGGATCACCGGTACGGACGGATCCCGGGGCAGCCTGAAGTCCTCACTGCAGGGCAGCACCCTGGCCTGGACCGTGTCCCCGGTTCTCACGGTCTGCAGGTGGTGCGAGGCGATGCCACGGAAGGTGCCGTCTCCGCAGCGGTGGGGCGCGGCGAGCAGTGACACCATCAGATCCACCTCGCCGGGCGCGGCCTCGGCGGACGAGGAGATCGAGTAGTGGCGCGGGCGCAGCACCGGCAGCAGTTCGAGGAAGCGCTCGAACGGAAGCTCGCACGCTCGGTGGCGTTCCAGGAGGTCCAGGACGCTGCATCCGGTGGCGGCCACCTGCGCACGGAAGGACTCGGAGTCGGTCGTGGCGAGTTCGGCCAAGGGACGCCGCTCGGGCGGGCAGGCGGTGTGCTCGGCGAGCACGGCGACCTGCTCCTGGGTCACGGGGTCCTGCAGTTCGACGAAGTCGGTCAACAGACGGCGCAGGGTGAGCGGGCGGTCGACAGGCAGGACGGTCCGGCTGCGGCGACGGGCCCGCAGGCGGACGGTGCGGTCCAGATCGAGGGCGAAGCGGTCGGCCACCCGCTGCACGAGGATCTCCGGGTTGCGGGGAAGGACGGCCAGGTGGTCGCCGGTGCGGTAGGAGACGCCCTCGGGCAGCCGCAGTCGGAGGAAGCGCTTGGAACGGCCGAGCTCATGGCTCGTGTCGACCATCTCGTACGTGTCGAGCACCTCCATGGGCTGCACGCCGTGCCGCGCGGCGAGTTCGCCCGTGACCGAGTCGGCGGTGTCCCGCAGTTCGTACAGGCCCTGCTCCTGCTCGGCGTCCGGCTCCACCGCGCTCGCCTCGCCAACGGTCCCGTACCGCGCCAGCAGGGCGGTCCACAAGTCGCCGGTCCACCGGTCCACCGTGCCGGCGAAGTCGCCGGAGGCGTCGGCGGCGCCGCGCTCCAGCAGGGCCGTGGCTCCGGCCGCGCTCAGCCGTTCGTCGATGAGTGTGGGGACGCGCTGGTAGGTGGCGGCCCAGTTGCGGTCGCCGACGCCGAGTACGGCGTACCGGACGCCGTCGAGTGAACCCGGCGGCAGCCCGTCCAGCCCGCGACGAACCGGGCGGCGTCGTCGGTGGGCCTGCCGTTGTACGAGGCGGCCACGATCACGACGGGGCCGTCAACGGCCGTGAGCCTGTCCACGGCGTCGTCGAGCTGGGCGACGGAGGCGTGGAAGCCCCGCTCGTCACCGTCGGTCGCCAGATCACGTGTGATGCCCGCGCAGGTTCCCAGGTTGGAGCCGTGCAGCAGAGCCAGCGTGGTTCCCGTGGCGCGCCGGGCGATGGGCCGCCCCTCGGCAGTGGGGGCGCCGCTCGCGGCGGCGGGGGGCAGGCGCCGCTCGCCGCTGGTGCGCCGGGCGAGGTTCAGGGTGAACTCGTCGGGCTTGATGGTGAGCGACTGCTTGATCTTCAGCTGGTAGTTGGTGTGGTCGATCAGGCGGTACCGGTGGATCACCAGCGCGAGAACGAGCGTGGCCTCGTGCAGTGCGAACTGGCGTCCGATGCAGGCGCGTTCGCCGTTGCCGAACGGCTTGAACAGATGGACCGGGCGCTCCTCCTCGCGCTCGGGCAGGAACCGGTCGGGGTCGAACAGTTCGACGTTCTCGCCCCAGGCGGGGTCCCGGTGCAGCTGGGGAATGAGCACCTGGATCGACTCGCCCTTGCGCACCGCGTACTTCCCGCCGATGACCGTGTCCTCCAGCGGCTCCACGGCATAGGCGGGTGCCGTCGGCCACAGCCGCAGGCTCTCATTGAGCACTCGGCGGATGTACGTCAGCTTGCCGACGTCCCCGTACTCCGGCTCCGGGATGTCCTCGTCTCCCCACAGCGCATCGACCTCGGCCTGGGCCCGGGCCAGGATCTCGGGGTGCTTGGTCAGGTAAATGAGGGCGAAGGACAGCGCACCGCTGGTGGTCTCATGGCCGGCGATGAGGAACGTGATCGCCTGGTAGCGGATGTTGACATCGTCCAGGGGCTCGCCCGACACCGCGTCGTGGGTGTGGAGCATCCGGCCGAGCAGATCATCGGTGCTCCGGTCGCCGGACGCCCGCCGTTGCCGGATCACGTCGTCGACCAGATCCTTCATCAGGGCGACGTCACCACGGAACTGCTCGGCCTGCTTGCGCTTGAACAGTTCCATGCCGGGGATGGACTCTCCCTTGGCCTGGGCGAAACCGAGCGCCCGGGACAGAGCGGTGACGAAGGGGTGCGTCTCCTCCCGGGCGAACGACTCGAAGTCGTAACCGAAGCCGCACAGGCCGATCGTGTCGAAGGTCAGCCGCGTCATGTCGGCGGCGACGTCCACGGGCTCCTTGCCGACCGCCCGGTCCCATTTCCCGATGAGCTCCCCGGCGACCTTCAGCATCGTCGTGTGGTAGCCGCGCATCGCGCCCAGGGAGAACGCCGGCATCAGGACGTCGTGCGCCTTGCGCCAGTTGGGCTCGTGAGCGAAAGCGGTGAAGAGACCGTCACCGCCGATCTCCCGGAGGATCACGAGGTCGTTGTGCACGTTCTTGCGGAAGCGGCTCTCGTCCGCCAGCTCGGTGACCAGTTCGAGGCCCGAGGCGAAGTTGATCTCGTTGCCGAAGATGCGGATCTTGAACAGCGGCCCCAGTTCCCTGGCCTCCTTCATCACATGGAGCAGGCCGTCGGCGCCACTGGGGATATCGAACGCGTGGCCGACCAGAGGCAGGGCGGGACGCTGGGGGATCGGTTCGGTTCCGCGCAGGGTCGCGTGAGTCATGAGCTTGCCTTTCGTTTCACGCAGGCGGTCGCTTGCTGCAACCATACGATCGACATTGTCAGTCGACAATGTCGATCGATTGTGTTGGTCGACACGGTCGACTGACGGAACCGCAGGGGAAGTTGGGGCGTCGGGCGGCACCAGGACAGGACAACCGGCACGTACCCGGCCCTGTCGGGCTGGCTCCTGGACGACTGAGGATTCCGCGGCGTGCCGTGGTTCACGGCCACCGGCACCGCCGTGGGCTTCGCCCTGGTGGCCTCCTCCTCGGCGGAGCGGTCACGGCCGTCGTCTGCGCCTGCTCAGGTCGGCGCCGCTGTCCTCGCGGCCCGTTCCGTGACTCCTCTTCCTGTTCAACCTCGTCGTCGATGGCGTCCACGGAGAACACGACGGTGGGACCCCCCGCATCCGGCCGGGCGCCGGGCACTCCGTCACCACCCCGTGGCCGCTGTCCATGGCGGACGCGGCCCGTGATCGGCCGGGGAGCCGCCACGAACGCCGCCGCCGCGTTCCGCAGGAGGGCCGTCATCCAGCAGGAAGCAGAAGTCGGACGGCCTCGAGGACGCCCCGTCGGCCCCGGGTTCGACGCCCGGCCGCTCGCCCCGGACACGGCCGTCGTCCGATGGTCTTCCGGTTCCGCAGGGCTGCCGTGGTGCAGCGCGTCATTTCTCGGCTGGGGTGGGGGCTCTGGGGAGGCGTAGCTGGAAGCATGCTCCCAGGGTCCGGGGGGTAAGGGTGAGGGTGCCTCGGTGGCGGTGGGCCAGGTCGCGGGCGATGGCGAGGCCCAGGCCGGTGCCGCCGTGGTCGCGGGAGCGGGCGTCGTCGAGTCGGACGAAGCGTTCGAAGATGCGCTCGGCGTCCTCGGTGGGCACGCCCGGTCCGTCGTCGTGCACCGTGAGGACGATCCAGTCATCCTGGTTTCGGATGGTGATCTGGATGCGGTGTGCGGCGTGGCGGGCGGCGTTGTCGATGAGGTTGCGCAGCAGCCGTTCGTATGCGTCGGCGCTTCCGTGTGCGTGTGCGGGGGCGGTGCTGTCGCAGGTGAGGGTCAACGGTCCTTCGGTGACGGGGTGTTGCTCGGTCAGCCGGGAGGCGAGCGCTGTCAGGTCGACGGTTTCGGGGCCGGCCACGGGGGTGCGGGTGTCGAGGCGGGCGAGGAGCAGCAGGTCTTCGGCGAGGGCGTGCAGGCGGCGGGTCTGTCGTGCGGCGGTGGTGGCCGCGGCGGGCCAGTCGGTGCGTTCCGGGTAGGCGAGCGCGACTTCCAGGCTGGCCAGCAGTGTGGTGAGAGGGCTGCGTAGTTCGTGGGCAGCGTCCGCGACGAAGCGGCGTTGCTGGGCGGCGGCGTTCTCGAGGCGTTGGAGGGTGGCGTTGAGGGTGGTGGCCAGGGCGGTGATCTCGTGTCCCGTGGCGGGGACGGTGACACGTTCGCGGGGGTCGCTCGCGGTGACCGAGGCGGTGACGACGCGGATGGCTTCGACCGGGCGCAGCGCGATGCGGACGGCGAAGTAGGCGACGGCGGCGATCAGTACGAGGCTGACGAGCCCGGCGCGCAGCAGCAGGCGGTCGATGGTCCTGGTGATCGCCTCGGCTGTGTGCGGGAGCAGCACCACGTAGACCCGCAGCTCGGCGTCGGCGGCGACGCCCAGAGCGGCGGCTTGGTCGCTGCTGAGTTCGTCGGCGCCGATATCGGTGAACATGACCGTGTAGGTCCTGCCGGCCATGTCGAATCTGTCCGTGGAGTCGTCGTCGCGGCGGTCCGGTATGCGGAGGGGAAGGATCGTCAGGCTCCCGGGCTCCCTGGCCTCCGATGGGGCGGGCAGCACATGGCGGGTGCCGGGATCGAAGTCCTCCATGCCTCCGCCGTAGGCGACAGCGGAGCGCCGGCCGGTCGCGACGACCTCGTACGGCAGCACGGCGCTTCTGCGAACGGGGACCACACCCTCGTTCAGCTGATCGGCAAGAGCCCGCAGCTGCATCTCGGCTTGGTTTTCGGCGATCCGCGTGCCCTCGCGGTAGACGTCGCCGTGTACCCACCAGCCGATGCCGGCCAGGATGACGGCGGCGGCCGAGGCGGCGGCCAGGGCCGCGCGGGCTCGTACCGAACGCGGCCACCAGCGGCGTCGCGGTTCAGTCGCGTTCACGGTCGTCCACCAGTCGGTAGCCGGTACCCCGTACGGTCTGCAGGGACTGCCGGTGGAACGCGGCGTCCACCTTCTTGCGGAGGGCGCTGACGCGCGCCTCCACGAGGTTGGGGTCCAGGGCTTCGTCGGGCCACGCGTGATAGAGCAGATCCGATTTGGAGACCGCCTGGCCCGCCCGGCGGGCCAGCAGCTCCAGCACGGCGAACTCCCGGGGTGTGAGGTCCACCCGGGTCCCGGCCCGGCGGCAGACCCGGCCGGCCACGTCCAACGAGAGGTCGCCCACGGCGAGGACGGGCGGGGCGACCGCGGCGGCTCGTCTGACCAGGGCCCGCAGCCGTGCGACGAGGACCAGGTAGGAGAAGGGCTTGGCCAGGTAGTCGTCGGCCCCCGTGTCCAGGGCCTCCGCCTGGTCCCAGTCCCCGTCCTTGGCGGTGAGCACCAGGATGGGGGTCGCGTTGCCCTCCCGGCGCAACTGGGCGCAGACCTTGTAGCCGTTGAGTCCGGGCAGCATCAAGTCCAGTACGACAAGGGCGTATTCGCCGGTCCGGGCCATCCACAGTCCCTGTCGGCCGTCATGGGCGAGGTCGACGCTGTAGCCCTCGGCGGTCAGACCGGTGTGCAGGGTGTGGGCAAGGTCCACCTCGTCTTCGACCACCAGGATGCGCATGCGGTGCAGCCTCGCACAGCGCCGGCCGGCCTTCCTGATCGGCCGGTCAGGTTGGATCAGCATCCGGTCAACGAGGTCCGGCCACGCTGGCGGAGTGTTTTCGCCGCTGCTGAAAGGCCCTGTCGCCGATGTCCGTTGATGAACGTGCCCCTGTCGTGGCCAGGACGGTTTCTCCTCCCGTACCCGCCCGCCGACCATCGCCGAGCCCGGCCGGAACGGTGGTCGTCGTCGCGCCCTTGGCGCTGACCGTCGCTCTCGGGCTCTGGGGTATCCGCAGGGAGAACACCATGTGGGGAGACGAGTCCGTCACCTATCAGCTCGCGCACCGCGATCTTTCGCAGATATGGCTCACCACCACCCGGCACGTCGATCTGGTCCATGCCCTTTACTACGCCGTGATGCATGAGCTCTTCGGTCTCTTCGGCGGAGGGCTGCTGACGTTGCGGCTGCCGTCCGTGCTGGCCATGTCCGTGGCGGCGAGCGGAGTCGGGCTTCTGGCGCTACGCCTGGCGGGACCCCGTGCCGGGCTGCTGGCCGGGCTGGTGTTTCCGCTCCTTCCCCAGGTACAGAAGTACGCGCAGGAAGGCCGCTCGTATGCCATGGTCTGTGCCCTGGTCACCTGGGCCACCTATGCGCTCGTGGTCAGCGTCCCGCGTCGCGCCCGGTGGCGGTGGGCGGTCTATGGCTCCACCATGCTGCCGGCCTGTCTGCTCCATGAGTTCGCGGTCCTCGTCCTGGTCGCACACGGCGTCACACTGGTCGTCTCCCGTGTTCCGGGACCGGTGCTGAGGGCGTGGAGCGTGACTGCCGCGGGCGTTGTGGCCGGGCTGTTGCCGCTGGCAATCCGCAGTGCGGGGCAGTCGGCGCAGGTGGCCTGGATCGGCGGACCGGTGCGGCTTCGTTATTTCCTGGTCGTGGCGGTCGTGGGTGTGCTGTGTGCCCGAGTGCCCCTGGGGGTGAGGGGGCCCGTACGGCTCTCCGCGCTGGCTGTGCCGATCCTTGTGCTGCCGGGCCTTCTGCTGCTGGTCGCCTCACTGGTCAAGCCTCTTTTCGTCGACCGGTACGTGCTCTACAGCAATATCGGAATCGCCTTGCTGCTGGGTGCCTGGATCGATTGCTTCCTCAGGCGGCAGCGGTCTTCCCGCAACGCGTGGATCGCGGCGGTTGCCGTCCTGACCGCGCTCGTCCAGCCGAGCCTTTCACTGAGGACGCCCCAAAGCCGGAGCAACGACGTCACCGCCATCGGCGCCGCCGTACGCGAGGAAGGCCGTCCGGGCGACGGACTGCTCTATCTCGCCGGCCAGCACCGGATCCTGACCGCGGCCAACCCCGAGGACACCCGTTCCCTGACAGATCTCGCCCTGGCACAGGACCCGGTCTCGTCCAACACACTTGCGGGTGTCGAGCTTCCCGCCCGGGACATAGCGGCACGCATACTGGAATTCGACCGGATCGTCGCGGTCCGCGCGGTGGGCACATACTCGCCGTCCACCCCGCAGGAGAAAGCGAAAACGAGCACCCTGCGGCGCTACTTCCGTGAGGACGGAACAACCCGTGTCAACGGGGCCCGAGTCACCGTCTATGTCCGTGTCCGGGCCCACGCCCCGTCTCCGAAGGCCGGTCCTGTGCTGTCGGGCTGGTCCTGAGGTCACCGCGTCCGCTTGCGGGTCTGCTTCACCTCCCGGTCGACGGCCCAGGCGTCGGCGACCGGCCCGAGGTGGCCGAGCTTGTCGGGGTTGATGACCGAGCGGATGGTCTGGATCTGCCCGTCGAGCACGTCGAGGGCGAGGATATGGAGGACCTTGCCCTCCCGGTCGCGAAAAACGGCGCCGGGCTGGCCGTTGACCTCGTGCGGCTCGAACGTGACGTCGACCCGGGCCATCAGCGGGTGGACGGTGGCGAGCAGCCTGGCCACGTTCTCGGCGCCGATGACGGCCCTGGCCAGCTGCGGGGCCTTGCCGCCGCCGTCCCCGACGAGCTGGACATCGGCGGACAGCAGTCTCGGCAGGCCGTCCACGTCCCCCTGCGACAGTGCCTCGAAGAACCGCTTCGCCAGTTCCTGTCGCTCCTGGTGGTCTGCCTCGAACCGGGGCCGCCCCTCGCTCATGTGGCGACGCGCTCGTACCAGTAACTGACGGCATGCCGCCTCCGAGCGCCCCACCGTCGAGGCGATCTCGTCGAAGCCGAAGGCGAACACCTCCCGTAGCACGAACACCGACCGCTCCAGCGGGCTGAGCCGCTCCAGGAGCAGCAGCGCTGCCATCGACACCGAGTCGGCCAGCTCCGCCGCGCGTGCCGGGTCCTCGTACGGATCTCTCAGCAGAGGCTCGGGCAGCCACGGTCCGACGTACTCCTCCCGCCGTACCCGGGCCGAACGCAATACGTCGATGGCGATACGAGTCACTGTGGCCGACAGGAACGCCTTGACCGACACGGGCCTTGTCGGCGAGGAGTCGAAGCGCAGCCATGTCTCCTGCACCGCGTCCTCCGCCTCGCCCACGCTGCCCAGAATCCGGTACGCGATCGAGAACAGCAGAGGCCGCAGCTCCTCGAACTCCTCGACCTTGCCCACGCCGCCTCCCTCCTGCAGTCCGTGTGTCCGGCCGGATCGGCGCCGACGAGACATCCTTCGAAGATCATCTGATGCGTGGGCGGGGTCGACGACGCTCGCGCACCGTGACCGCCCGCCAGGCCGGCGGCGGTTCAGTGGAACTGCCCGACCTCGTAGTCCCCCGCCGGCTGCCGGGTGATGACGTTCAGCCGGTTCACCGAGTTCATGAACGAGATCAGGATGACCAGCGCGGTGAGCTGCTCCTCGTCGTGGTGCTCGGCGGCCCGTGCCCACACCTCGTCGCTGACGCCGTCGGCCGCGTCCGCAACCCGGGTCCCCTGCTCCGCCAGCTCCAGCGCGGCACGCTCGGCCTCGGTGAAGACCGTGGCCTCCCGCCACACCGAGACCAGGTTCAGCCGCACCGAGGTCTCGCCCGCGGCGGCAGCCTCCTTGGTGTGCATGTCGAGGCAGACGGCACAGCCGTTGATCTGGCTCACCCGCAGTGCCACGAGTTCCTGCGTGGCGGCCGACAGCGGTGATCCCTTGAGCTCCCGGCCTGCCGACATGAAGTACTTGAGGGCCTTGCCGGCGGTGGTGCTGGCGAAGTAGTCGAGTCGCGCGTCCATCGTGTGCTCCTCCGTGCTCGTCGGTGTCTTCACCCCCCGAGACGAGACAGCCCCCCTCCCTGTGACACGGGGAGATGTGACCCACGTCTCCTCTCCGGCCGCGTTCGGACACGTCACAGTCCGAGCCGCCGTCCCGCCTCCTGGCCGCGGCCGGCCTCGCGGTGGCATGGACCTGGAGTCGTTGTTCGAGGTCTGCGCAGTGCTGGCGCAGGTCGGCGTACTTCTTCTTGAGTGCTCGTGTCATCGGGATCCCATTTCTGAGCCTGGACCCGCCCGGCACCGGACGCAATCGCTGGACCATGGGCCGGAAGGCCGCGCTCCAAGCCTTCGACATCACCTTCGACGGCCGCTCACCGCCGGACGCCGCTGAACGAAACCGACCGAGTTCCACCGCTCGCTACACAGACCCCGCCGGGACGGTGAACGGGCCGTGAAGTGGTTCAGGATCGGCAAGACCACTGAGGATGTGGTGGTTGGTTGGTTACGATCACCAAATGACTGTGGACGAGCACATCATGCAGGCCCAACTCCTATACGAACGTGCCGTCTTCGGTGGCGATTCCACTGCGTTGGCGACCGCCCATCTGGGCCTTGATGAGGTCGAGGCGGATCTTGCGCTGGCCCGCGGCCGACTGATCCATGCCCGCTTTCTGGAGGAGCGGATAGAAGACAAGCAGGAGTTGGAACTGTTCGAGCGTGCTGCGGCACTCTACGGCCGGCGCGGTGACGCCCAGGGCGAGGGCGAAGCGGTGTTCTGGATTGGCACCTTCCACCAGGTGGTACGCGACGACAACGAAGCCGCCCTACCGTGCTTCCAACGCGCCCTCGACCTCGCCACCCGGGCCAATGACCGGCTGACCATCTCCTATGCCATGCGGCACCTCGGCTTCGTCGCCCACATGGCTGGGCGCCTCGACGAGGCCCGTGCACACCTTGAGGAGTCCACGCGTCTGCGCCGGGAACTGGGATTCCTGCCCGGGGTCGCGGCAAACCTGATCGGGCTGGCCCATCTCGCCGCGCAGCAAGACCGACGGAACGACGCGGGGGCACTGCTCGAGGAGGCGGCAGATCTGGCCGAAAGGACCATGTCCCACGGTGTCCTGCGCTGGGTGGCGGGGGCCCGAGAAGAGCTCAGCCTGCTCTGAGAAGGCTGATCTGAAGCGATGACGCGGAACCTCGCGAGCGTGAGCGTCACCCCACCGATCTTCACGACACCGCGCCTCGAACAAGCGCCGGCCCGTCTCCGTCAGGCACCACCAGGATCTCCACCATTCCCGGCGCCCCTGATTGTCGGCGAAGGAACAGCATCACCTGCACGGCTGCGAGCAAGACCTTCAACCTCCCGGGACTGCAGAGCGCGCATCTCTTCGTCCCCGATCCCGGGCTGAGGGCGGAACTGGCCCGACGGTACGAACGCAATCCGTTCCCCCTGGTCAAGGTGCTGGGGATGGTCGCGGCCGAGGCCGCCTACACCCACGGTGAGCCCTGGCTCGAAGAGCAGCTCGCCTACCTGCGGGGCAACCACACGCACTTCGCGCAGGCGGTCAACAGCGCCACGTCGAAGGTGCGGGTGCTCCCGGCCGACTCCCTCTACGCGCGCCTGTGGCTGGACAAGGGCCAGAAATTCGGGATCGAGGGCCACGGCTACATGCGCGTGAACCTGGGCTGCCCGCGCTCCACGGTCGACGAG
This sequence comes from Streptomyces sp. YKOK-I1, assembly GCF_054660435.1. Classification (NCBI taxonomy): domain Bacteria; kingdom Bacillati; phylum Actinomycetota; class Actinomycetes; order Kitasatosporales; family Streptomycetaceae; genus Streptomyces; species Streptomyces sp. YKOK-I1. The sequence continues at coordinate 9,708,658 of NZ_BAAGDR010000001.1, read as the reverse complement.
GCGATCCAGCGGCAACTCGCCGCGCGGTGGTGTGCAGTCGACGTACTCGCGCAGGCAGGGACTTTCCTCGCGGGCCGGTTCATCGGCGGCTCGCGGTGACGGCGATCGCGGGAAGGACGGCGACGGCGAGGATGCCGCCGGTGAGGGCGAGGACCGGGTACCCGGCGGTGGCGACGACGAGACCGGAGCTCAGGCCGCCGGTGGCGCCGGCGATGGCGATGGAGACGTCGACCAGGCCCTGGGTCCTGGCGCGGGTGGCCAGCGGCACGGCGTCCGTGATCATCGCTGTGCCGGAGACGAGGCCGAGGTTCCAGCCCAGCCCGAGCAGGGCGAGCGCGAGGGTGAGCAGGGTGACGGAGTCCGCGGGCGCCGCGGCGGCGGTGATGCCGGCGGCGAGGAGGGTGAGTCCGGAGGCGGCGGCGACGAGCGTGGGACCGTATCGGTCGACGAGCCAGCCGGTGAGCGGTGAGGGCACATACATCGCGCCGACGTGGAGGGCGATGACGAGGCCGGAGGCGGCGGTGCCGTGACCATGGTCATGCATGTGTACGGGCGTCATCGTCATCACGGCGGTCATGACGAGCTGCGTGAGGATCATCGTCAACGCACCCGGCATCAGCCCCGGACCACGGGTGCGCACCGCCGTCGCGACGGCGGCCTCCGGCGGCTGCCGCAGGTCGAGGGCGCGGGCGAGCAGCAGGGGGTCGGGGCGCAGCCAGACGGCGAGGACGAGGGCGGCCAGCGCATAGGCGACGCCGGCGAGGAGGAACGGCCCGGCCAGGGTGGGGATGCCTAGAGCGTCCGCGAGATCTCCCATCGGGGCGGCGAGGTTGGGGCCGACGACGCCGCCGAGGGTGGTGGCGACCAGGACGGTGGAGACGGCGCGGGCGCGGTGGGCGGGGGCGGCGAGGTCGGCTCCGGCGTACCGGGCCTGGAGGTTGGTGGCCGTACCGGCGCCGTAGACGAACAGGGCGACGAAGAGCAGGACGGGGTTGCCGGCGACGGCGGCGGCGATGACGGCGGCGCTGCCGACGGCGCCGGTCAGATATCCCGCGGCCAGGCCCGGTCGGCGGCCCCGGGCCTGGGAGATACGGCCGATGGTGACGGCGGCGAGGGCGGAGCCGGCCGTGAACAGGGCGCTGGGCAGGCCGGCGAGGTCGCTGGAGCCGAGCATGTCCTGGGCGAGCAGGGCACCGACCGTGATACCGGCGGCGAGCCCGGCCCCGCTCAGGATCTGGCTGCTGACCAGGACCACGAGGACTCGACGTTGTGCCTCGGACCGGGGGGACGTATCAGCCGGGGTGTCTGAGGCGGTACTCGTCACGAGGACTTCTTCCTTCCGCTGAGGCGGCCGAGGCCGACGGGGGACGGCAGCGCCGGGCTGGTGGTGAGGGGCCAGAGGCCGACCGGGGTTCGTCGACGGCCTGCTACAGCCCGTCGACGACGAGGTAGCCGTCGACGCGCTGGACGTGTGGGCAGTCCGGGTCCGGCGGCAGCGCGTGCCCGAGATCGTTGCGGCGCACCTCGCCGATCCACTGGTCGTGCTGGTACTCGTGGTTGATGAGCGCCGTGAGCAAGTGGGTCGCGACGATGGTGAGTTGTGCGGGGGCGCCGACCCGGCCGGCGGCGATGTCGCCCATGCGGGCGTGGACGCGTTCGGCGACGGTGGTACGGAAGTCGGTGAGTCGCCGGACGGTGGGCAGGGCTCCCCGGAACTGCTCGGGGTTCGCCGAGTCCATCAGGGCGTCCAGGTCCGGGTCGGGGCTGGGCTCGGCCGCGGTCAGGTTGCGGATCATGAAGTGGGCGACGTGGGCCTGGTGGCCGAGATGCCAGCCGATGGCGCTGGAGTTCTCGTGCGGGCGCCAGGTCACCTCGTCCGGGGTGAGGTCCTTCCACAGGTCGTCGGTGTAGGCGCGGGCGCGGTCGTACTCGCGCAGCAGTGCTTCGATCTCGTGCATGGTGTCGCCTCTTCTGCGGTCAGGGGTGCCGTTGTCACGGAGTGGGAGCGGCCGTGCGGGCAGGGGGTGTGGACAGAACGGCGTACGCCGCTCGCTCGGCGGCGGCGAGCGCGCCCTCGATGTGCCCGGCGTACTGGTCGGCCGTCTCGGTCGTGGCCCAGTGCAGCCTGCCGTCCAGCGCGGGCCGCTGGTAGCGGGGGTGTCCGAACAGGGTGTGGTCGGCGAGGCGATGCACGGCGGGCGGCGCGGTCCACGGCTCGCTGCTCCAGTCCTGGACATGGAGCGACTCGGATTCCGCGGCGGCGCCGCCGAAGAGCTGTGTGAGCTGGGCGGTCACCGCCTGCTCGAAGCCGGGGCCGACGGCCTGGGCCGGGGCGAAGCCGAACAGCGCCGCGGGCCGCCCGTCGGGCCCCGACATGTCGTGCAGCTCCTGCAACGGGCCGGTTCTGCTGAACGCCGCCCCGGCGAGCCCTTCGCCACGCCAGAAGGCGGTGGAGTAGTGGGCGACGACCTTGGCAACGGCGCCCATCCATACCGGAGTTGCCCGAGCGAGGCGGGCCAGGTCCGGGGGCAGTTCCGGATCGAACGCGATGTGTGCGAGGGCGAGCGCGGGTGGTACGGCAAGCACGACGTGCTCGGCATGCAGCACCGTGCCCGGCGTACGGACGTCGAGCCCGCCGGTGGCGCGGCGGTGGATCGCGGTGACCGGGGTGTCGAGCCGCAGGACGTCCGCCGGTAGCTCGGCCGCGAGAGCGCGCGCCAGGCTGTCGGCTCCGGGCGCGAAGCGACGCGCGGGGGCATCGACCAGGTTGCCGGGCAGCCGCCGTACGCCGGTGACGTCCTGCACGAGCGTGTCGCCTGCGAGATGCTGCTCGAAGGTGTCGATGCCGAGCCTGGCGGCGAGCTCCGCGACCCGTCGCTCGCCGTCCCAGAACCAGGTGGCCCCCAGGTCGAGCGCCCCTGGCGGGGCCGCGACGCTGAGCAGGCGCCCGCCGCAGCGGTCCCGCGCCTCCAGGCAGACGGTGTCGCGCCCGGCAGCCGCCAGAGCGGCGGTCACGGCCAGGCCGGCGATCCCGGCACCGATCACGACCACGTCGTGGCCGTCCTGCTGGAGCATGTACGGCTCCCTTTCTCTGCGCTGCTTCTCTGCTCTGCAACGGCGGTCAGACACCGGTGGTGAGGACCATCCGGAAGCGGGCCTTGCCGTCCTGCTGGGTGTCGAGCGCCTGCTGTGCCTCCTCCAGCGGGACGGTCTGCACCCGCGGGCGGACGCCGGTGGCGACGGCGAAGCGCATGGCCTGTTCGGTGTCGGCGGGGCTGCCGGTCAGATGACCGGTGACGCTGCGAGCCCCCATCACCAGCTTGGCCGGGGGAAGTTGCACCGGAGATCCGTCGAAGCCGACGACGGTGAGCCGCCCCTGCGGGGCGAGCCCGTCCACCAGCTCCACGAGCGGCTTGCTGCTGGAAGCCGTGGACAGGATCAGCCGCGCCCCGCCCAACTTCCGCAGCGCGGCTCCGGGCTCCTGTCGCTCGGCGTCGATGTAGTGCCGCGCGCCCAGTTCCTCGGCGAGCTTCCCTTTCTGCTCGCCCCGGCCGATCGCCACCGTCTCGAACCCCATCGCCGCGGCGAACTGCACCGCCAGATGCCCCAGTCCACCGATCCCGAGGACGGCGACCAGATCTCCGGGCCCGGCGCCGGAATGCCGCAGGGCGTTGAAGGTGGTGACGCCCGCGCAGCCGGCGAGCGTGGTGGCGGGAAGCGTAAGGGTGCTCGACCAGCCGCCGGGATACGACAGCCCCGGGACCTTCCGCTCCGGGCAGTGGACGACATCCCCGACCCGGCAGGCCGGGCAGTGCCCACATGCCGGTGGCCTCCACGTCGATACGCACCTCGCCGGCTCCGGGCGGCCGCTCCCGCACGTGGACGACCCGTACGGCTGCCCCGGGCTCCGTCATCTGCGCGGCCCGGTGAACACAACGAGCATCCTGGGTCACGAGAATCTCCACGAAAGGAAAAGGGGCGCGGAACAGCCACGCAATACCGCGTGTACGGCTTCGTCCGAACCGTAAGGCGTCCCCGTGGATCGCGGTAGAGGATCACGGAGAATGAGGCTATAAAGGGAAGTTATAGCCAGGAGGGGAGCAGCATGAACATCGAGGGGCTGCGTTACGCCCGGGCCGTCTCCACGACGAAGTCGTTCAGCGCCGCCGCCCGGGCGTACGGCGTCACCCAGCCGGCCCTGTCCAACGGCATCGCACGCCTGGAGCGGGAACTCGGCGTGACGCTGTTCGAACGCTCGCCGCGCGGGGTGACGCCGACCCCGGACGGCGCACGCCTCCTGCCCATGATCGACCGGGCCCTCGACGCCCTCGACTCGGTGCTGGCCGAGGCCTGGCGGCTGACGCATCCGGCGGCCGACACGATCCGTATGGGGGTCTCACCGCTGATCGGCGCCGACCTCGTCGCCCGTGCCTTCGAAGCCGCCCGCAGCCTGGACCGCCCGCGCGACCTCGTCCTGCGCGAGGCGGATCTCACCCATCTCCGTGACGACCTGCGAGCGGGCGAGCTGGACATCCTGCTCGTGCCCGCCGTGCAGGCCATGCCCGAGTTCCGGCATCGTGTCATCGGCCGCGAGCCCGTCGTCGTCATCGACCCCGCGGGCTCCCGGACCGAGAGCCCGGTGGAACTGCACGCCGCGGCCGACGCCGCCTACATCCTCGTACCGGACAGCTGCGGACTGACCACCTTCACCACCGAGCTCTTCCGCAGCCACGACCTGGCCCTGCGCACCTATCCCGGGGCAGCCTCCAACTACCGTGTGCTGGACGAGTGGGCACGGATGGGCGTGGGCGCCGCGCTCCTGCCCCGGTCCAAGACCACACCCGAACACGGCGGCAGCCGCCCCCTCGTCCGGGACGGGGCTCCTGTCGAGATCTCCTACGAGGCCGTCTGGGACAACGGCACTCCGCTCGCCGCGGACTTGGAGGACTTCGTCGCGGCTCTTGCCCCGTACGCCGATGAGGCATGAGCCATTGACATAGGTTATGACTGCGTCACTCAACAGGAAACCGTTCCTCGATAGCGATCCGTTCACCTGGGAAAGGCTCAATACGATGACGAGCGGGGACACCTCCGTACTCGGCGACCCGGTGGGCGAGTCGCTGCGCGGCCATCATGCGGGACTCGGCCGCCGTCTCGGTCGGGCCGTGCCTTTCCTGCCGGACGTCGCGACGTTCTCGGCGGCGCCCGACCCGTTCCGGTCCGAGAAGCCTGCACAGCCCCCGAGGCACGCGGGCAAGGCCAGGCTCTCCGCCTGGTGCACGCACTCACCGCACGCGTCCTGTCCCGGAACGAGCGCCCGTTCCTGCACGTGGCCGACGCGAACACCTCGGCGATCGCACTCTACGAACGGCTCGGCTTCGAAAACCGCACCCAGGTGGCCTTCCGCGGGTTCCGCACTCCGTGAGACCAACGAAATTGGGAGGAGTTCCGGCCGACTCTCCCGGCGCTCGGCGCCCTCGGGGGTGAGGGTCGGTCGCTTGGCCCGGCGGTCGGAGGGGTGGGGATGCCGTTCGCGACGGCACGGCCCCGGTCGTGCGAATGAGGCGAGTGCGTCCTCGGCCGTGGGGCGGATGTCCAGGACGGTGCCCGCCCCGGTCAGCTCCAGGACTCGTGCCGGGCGAGGTGGGGCCGCCCTGCCGCGTGCGACCTCGTCGGGTCCGCAGGCCTGTCGTCGCTGAAGGGGGGACTCCGGCTCATACGCCGGTCACCGGCTCCGCGCCGCCCGGTCCGTCCCGGCAGGTCTCCTGAAGGACGAGCACGGCGATGTCGTCGAGGCGTTGTCCGGTGGTGCCGGAGGCGCTCAGCACGGTGTCGACGAGCAGGTGGAGATCCTGGTCGTCGGCTTCGGCGAGGTGGTGGGCGAGGCGGTTGATCGAGTCCTCCGGGTCGGCGCCCGGTACTTCGACGAGTCCGTCGGTGTAGAGGGCCAGCAGCATCCCCTCGGTGAGCGGAATCTCCGTCACCGGGAAGACGGCGTCCGGGTCGACGCCGAGGAGCGGGCCGGGCGGGACGTCCAGGGGCCGGGTGCCGCCGTCGGGGAGGCGGAGGATCGGTGGCGGGTGGCCGGCGCTGGCGAGGGTGACGCGACGGCGGGTGAGGTCGAGGTGGGTGTAGAGGCAACTGGTGAACAGGTCCGGGTCGAGATCGGTGAGGAGCCGGTTGGTGCGGTGCAGTACCTGGTCGGGGGGTGTGCCGAGGGTCGCGTGGGCGTGGACGGCGGTGCGTACCTGCCCCATCAGGGCGGCCGCGGCGACGTTGTGGCCCTGGACGTCGCCGATGACGGCGGCCGCCGTGGTGTCGCCGAGGCGGATCAGGTCGTAGAAGTCCCCGCCGATGTCCATGCCGCGGGTGGCGGGCAGGTAGCGGGCGGCGACCCGCAGGCCGTCGATCGCGGGGAGGCTGCGCGGGAGCAGTGCCTGCTGGAGGCCGTGGGCGAGTTCGTGCTTGGTGTCGTACAGACGGGCGCGGTCGAGGGCCTGGGCGATGAGCCCGGCGAGGGAGGTCAGGACGGCGCGTTCCTCGGCGGTGAAGGTGTGGGGGCTGTCGTACGACAGGACGCAGATGCCGACCGGTCGGCCGGAGATGATCAGGGGCAGGAAGGCCCAGGCGTGTTTGCCGCTGACCGACGGGGCCTCGGGATAGTCGTGCCGCATCTCCTCGGCGTCGGCGAAGAACGTGGGGATGCCGGTGGCGAGGGTCTGCCCGGCCGGGGTGAAGGCGGTGTCGAGCGGGAGGCCGTCCAGTCGGGCGATGGTGTCGGAGGCGTAGCCGCGGTGGCCGGTGATCCGCAGTCGGCCCGCGTCGGCGGTGGACAGGACGAGACCCTGGGCGCCGAAGGCGGGCATGATCTGGTCGGCCACCAGGTCGACGACGTCCTGGACGCCGACGACCTCGGTCAGCGCGGCGGCGAGGTGCGTGAGCTGGTACAGCCGGCCGGCGCGGGCCGATGCGTCGGCCGGGCCGGTCCGGTCGGCCGCCGGTGCGGACGGCTCATGGGCGCCGCGGGGAAGGATGCGGGCGCTGATGCCGCTGTCGTCCGGGTAGAGGTGGAAGTCGAGCCAGTGGTCCGGCGGGCGGCAGGCGGTGAACGAGACGGGCTCGCGGCTGATCACCGCGGCACGGTAGCGGTCCTCGTAGAGGGTGGCGTCGAGCCAGCGCAGGGACTGCCAGGGCAGCGTGCCCAGCAGGTGGGCCGCCGCGCGGCCCAGGAGCTCGCCGGCACCGGGGCTGACGTAGGTGAAGCGCCCCTCGAGGTCCAGGGCGCAGCTGCCGCCCGGCAGACGCGCGACGAAGTCGACGACGGCCAGCGCCGCGGGTACGGACCGGTGGCCCGTGCCGACGGGAACGGCCCGTGGTCGCTCGCGGTGGGCGGACCCCGGCCGCTCGGCGGCCTCCTCCAGCAGCCGGGCCAGACGGCCGCAGCTGGACAGGATGTTGCCCCGCTCGCGCGGGGTCATGTGGGAGGGGCGCGTGGCCGGCCACATCAGCAGCAGGGTCCCCCACCGCCGCACGCCGGTGACCGGCGCGGCCGCCAGCGCCAGTGGATAGGGCAGGACCATCGCGGTGCGGGGGTAGGAGCGGGCCATCTCCTCCTGGCTGCCGATCCACACCATCCGTTCCTCACGCGCGGCGTCGGCCACGGGGGCCGGGGAGGCGAGCGGGACTCTCGCCCAGGGTGCGGCGAACTCGACCGGGGCGCCGCACACCGCCTCCAGGTTCAGCAGCGGTTCTTCCGGTGCGAGCAGGTACAGGGCACCGATGGACGCTCCCGTCCGGCGCACCGTTTCCGCGAACGTGGCATCCAGGGCGTCCGTGTCCGCCCCCGGATCAGCCCTGGCGGTCATGCCCTCTGCTCCTCTCGGGCCCGGCTCCGGCGTCGGTCGGAGATCTCCAGACTAGTCGCGCCATGGCGGTCAGGGGATCGGCGTGCCACCCGGCCTCTCGCGATCTCGGCACTGATCTTGGGCACTCGTCCCGGTGCCGGCCTTGGTGCCGGCCTTGGCGCCGGCCTTGACGCCGGCCTTGGCGCTGCGCATGACAATGCTGGCGTACGCCGCGCAGAACGGCCGCCGCTCCCGTAGGGTCGCAGTGCCGCCGAGACAGCACCGGCGGCGCGGTCTGGTCCCAGCGTTCCTTCGCACGTGCCCGAGCGACGAGGAGTGCCCATGTCAGGACAGTTCGAGGCGACGGTCGAGGTGGACCGGCCCATCGCGGAGGTGTTCGCCTACCTTGCCGACGGGCGCAACGACCCCCAGTTCAGCCCCCGGGTGCTCAGGATCGACCGGACCCCGGACGCCCCGACCTCCGTGGGCACGATCTTCCGGAGCACCGTCAAGGACGCCGGGATGAAGACCGCCCGCGAGTTCCGCATCACCGCCCTCGAAGCCCCTGTTCGGCTGCGCTGGGCCGAGGTCTCGAAGAACAGCGTGACGGCGAGCGAGGGCGGCTACGACCTGGAGTCGCTGCCGGGCGGCGGTACACGGGTGCGGATCTACAACATCCTGGAGGGCCACGGGCTGGGCAAGCTCCTCGTCGGCCTGGCGCTGGCCGCGGCCCGCAAGGACGCCGACGCGTTCGGCCGGCGGATCAAGAGCGCGGCCGAGGCGGCGATCGCTCCCTCTCCCTGACCCCCTCCCGGGCACCCTGGTGCGCGCCGCGGATCACCCACCCGGGCAGCATATTGCTCAAGTTGGGCAATAGGCGGCGAGCGGGGCGCCGTCCGGCTCTTCCCCCGTCAGGGCCTCCCCCGGGGTTCCTCGGAGCGCAGCGCCCGGTCCTCGACGGCGATCCGAAGCGCCGCGTTCACCATGCCCGGATCCCCGGTTCCACCGGCGCCTGCAATCCGTCCATGACCATCGCGGCCCCGGCCGAGCACAGCACGGCCACGATCGTCCGTCAGGACGTGGGCCGCGTGTTCTGAAACAGGAGTCGGCGCTTGATGACGCCGTCGTCAGCTCTGGGTCCGCTCCACCGGGAGCCACAGCTCGGCGTCCGCCTCCGTCCCGTCCGGGGACAGCCGCGTGCGCAGGATCTCCGGACCGGGCCGGCTGCGGTACGGGTTGGACGGGAACCACTGGGTGAACACGTCCCGCCACAGCTCCTGGACGGCCTGGGGAGCCGGTCCCGAAGTGGTGAAGACAGCCCAGGTGCCGGCCGGGACGGCGAGGGTCACGGCGCCCTCGGGGGCGGCGGCGGACGTGATCACCCCTTGGTAGTAGTCCAGCTCGGTGCCTTCGGCACGGCTGGGATCCAGGTCGTCGCAGACCGCGACGATGCCCCGCGGCTCCTGGTCCGACAGCTGCTCCAGCTGTTCCAGCCGCTGCCGGCCGATCCCCCGGACGAAGTCGATGATGGCCTGGTTCGGTCCGCTGTGCACCAGAGGCACCCGGGCCCTGGGCCCCACGACGGTGAAGTCCGGCCTGTCGACCACGCGATATCGCATGCTGCTGCTCCCTTCGACGGTGAGGCGGAAGGACAACCGCGGCTGGGAGACGAGCGCGGCGCCGGTGCGCCGTGCCTCACCCGGTCCCACGCCGTGCACGGCCCGGAACGCCCGGGCGAACGCCTCGCCCGAGCCGTAGCCGTAGCGCACCGCGATCTCCAGCAGGGACTCCCGGCCCGCGAGCACCTCGGCGCCCGCGACGGTGAGCCGGCGACGCCGTACGTACTCCGACAGCGGCATCCCCGCGAGCGCGGAGAACATCCGGCGCAGGTGGTACTCCGAGGTGGCCGCGACGCGCGCCAGTTCGGTCACGTCGACCTGCTGGTCGAGGCGGCCCTCGATGTCCTCCATGGCCTGGTTGAGACGCTCCAGCACGTCCGGTCCCCTTCCCTCTTCTCGATCACCACACTAGGAAGCGGGCTGCCTCCCCGACCCGACATCCTGTGCCCGATCGGATCAGGTGCGGTCGCCCTCTCCGGTCGCGGGGGACGCCGGGGCGGTCAGCAGGGACAGATGGGCGAGGTCCCCGGGTGGGGGCGTCGTCACCGACCACAGCGGTGCGGGGGAACCGTCGGCGATCGCGGCCGGGGCGTCGGTCAGGTTCATCCGCTCACGCAGGCGGCCGTAGAAGTCCATCGGGCCCAGCCGGACGGCACGCAGGCGGCGCGGGGCGGCGTACACGCCGATCCAGTCCCCCGGGTCGAGCACGCCCCGCAGCTGGCCGTCGATGCTGACCGCGGCCGGCCCCGACCGTTCCAGGAGACGCAGCCCGACCGGCTCGTCGGGGGCGGTGACGACCGACCGGTCGAAGGCCATGTGCGGGGCGACCGGCGTGAACACGAGGGCCTCCGCGCGGGGCGACACGACGGGCCCGCCCGCGGCGAAGCTGTAGGCCGTCGACCCGGTCGGTGTGGCGACGAGCAGCGCGTCGGCCGAGTAGGAGGCCAGCAGCCGGCCGGAGACGTAGACCCCGACCGACACCTGCCGGTCCCGGACCAGCTTCTCCAGGACGACGTCGTTGAGCGCGGTGACGTCCAGCGGGATGCCCCAGTCCCGGTCGACCTCGCAGTCCGGCCGTACCTGCGGGGGTGGCAGGAGCGGCCCCCTGCCGTACGCGATGAGGGATTCCATGTCCGCCGGCACCTCCAGCCGGCGCGAGGCGCGCAGGGCGAGCAGCATGCGGCTGTCGATCCCGAACCGGTCCTCGCGCACCGCGTCCAGCGCCGAGCGCACCGCGGCGGCCGACACCTCCGTCAGAAAGCCCACCCGGCCCAGATCGACCCCCAGGAGCAGGGAGCCGTTCTCGGCGGCCAGCCGTGCGCCGCGCAGGAAGGTGCCGTCGCCGCCCAGGGTCACCACGAGGTCGGGGTCGCCGCCCGCCTCGACCTCCTCGCGGGCGCTGCGCCGCCCGCCGTCGTGCCACACGTCGATGTCCGTGCACCCCACGGCGTGCTCCGCGCACCAGGCGCGGACCAGCCCGGCCGCCGCCACGGCCTCGGGACGTCCACCGTGCACCACCAGGCCCAGCCGGTTCACTGTCACATCCGCCTCCGGACGATCTCGGGTCACCGAACGGCGGCCCCGGTACGCAGCACTCCGTGCCCCTCTCTTCGATGGTGGCGCGCACGGACCGGCCTTGCCTCATCCGTGCCGGCCTTTCGGCCCGCGCACCGGACCGCGGACCCGGCCGGCACCCGGAGCGCGGGCTCAGACGCCTCGCAGGCTGTTTCGAGTTCGGTGAGCAGATCGTCGACGCCTTCCGCGGTGGAGGCGGGATGGATGACGACACTGCGTACGTCGCCGATGTTCGCGACATGGCTGAACAGACGGTCCCCTTCCACGAACCGGCGGCCCGCTTCCAGACCGCCCGCGAGTGCGAAGACGAGGACCGCCCCGGCGCCGCGGGGCAGACAGGGCTTGGCCCGCGCCCGCCACGGGCTGGAGGGCAGTCCGGCGTACGGAGGCACCCGCACCCTCCTGGAGCACACGTTCGCCGACTGGGGGGGGCGCAGCAGGTAGGGCGGTGGGAGAGGCAGCGGTACGACGACCGCGTCGAGGCGCGGGCCGAGGAAGAAGGGGAGGAGCATCTCGCCGATGTTGCACACGAACGCGTCCGGCAGGGGCACCGCGTCGATCCACGCGCCGTCCTCGCGCTGCACCTGGAGCCCGCCGACCTCGTCCTGCTGGAGCAGGGTGAGAGAGCCGTAGTCCTTGTGCGCGCCGACGCCCTGGTCGGCGCCCTCGGTGGCCCGCGGTGGACAGTGGACGATCTTCACGTGCACGGCGGCCTCGTCGTCGAACCACGTGTCGAAGTAGCCCTCCCCTTTTTTTCACCTACACCGGCTGGAACACCAGGGCGCCCGGGCAGGGCCACGGCGCCCTGCACGAGTTCAGCGGCTCCACGTTCCCCTTCGCCGCCCCGGAGGACGAACGCGCGCACCGGGGACCCGCGCCCGAGCGTCCGGGAGGGCTACCGCGACGCGGACGACTACGTCGCCAGGATCAGGGCCGCGGCCGAGGACCTGGTGGCGCGGCGACTGCTCCTGGCGGAGGACGTGGAACGCGCCGTGGCCCCGGCAGCCGACTGGTCGGCCCCGCGCCACCGGTTCGGCCTTCCCTGAAGACCTTCGCTCAGAGGAATTCGGTCCGGCGGGGCGGAGGGTGGATGGTCAGTTTGGCGCGCATGAAGAAGGTGTTGTCGACGTGGCCCGGGTCCGTGATGACGACCTGGCGCAGATGGGGCTGCTCCCCCAGGGGCCTGAGGCTGACGAACGCGGGGCTGTGCAGGGTGAGGTGTTCGAGGGCGGGAAGGCAGTTCCTGATGCCGGTCAGTGTCTCCCGGTCGCCCTGGCCGGACGGCATCACCGTGAGCCGCTCGATGTGCCTGAGCCGGGCCCCGCTGCTGAGCAGCACCCTCAACTGCGGGTAGGAGATGGCCAGTTCGCGCAGGGCCGGTGCCGAGTTCACCTGGGACCACGCGGAGGAGGTGAAAGGCGCCTGTATCCATTCCAGCGAGAGGAAGTGCAGCGCCTTGAACCGGGTCAGCTTCGGCAGGGTGGAGGCCGTGGGACCCACGCGCAGCTGGCGCAGCTCCGCCGCGCGCGGGAGCTGCGCGTAGCCGGGCCAGAGGACCCCCGGCCCCAGGGCCAGGGTGTGCAGCGCGGTACAGGCGTCGAGCGCCGCGAGGCTCTTCAGTCGGGGCAGTTCCTGGAGGGTCAGGGAGGCCAGCGGCAGCCGCGACAGCGGCCCGAGGTCCTGCACCCGGGGACAGTTCTCCAGGGCCAGTACGGTCACTTCGGGAAACCCCGCCAGGAAGTCCGCCGACCGCAGGTGGCGGTTGGAGGTGATCCGGAGTTCCCGCAGCCCGAGGCCCGGCAGGGTGGTGGTGATCTCCTCCTCGGAGAAGTCGCCCTGCAGGGTGACGCGCGGGCAGCCCCCCAGTGCGGCGAACTTCTCCAGCTCCTTCGACGACCTGATGACGACGGGCATGGTGTGCTCCCGGCTGATGATGGGCCGGATCACTTCCTCCCCGTACACGGTGGTGTCGAACTGGTCCCAGTTCTCGAGCAGTTGCCGGTCCGTCGCGGGGAATCCGTTGCGCGCGAAGGTACGCAGCAGAGGCAGCGCCGCGTCACCGCCGATGCGGCAGGCCGTGTGGACGGTCGCGGTGGCCTCGTACTCCTTGAGCCCGGACGGGTCGGGGAGGAGTTCGAGGACGAGGGGGCCCGCCTCGGCCAGGAGTGTCGCCTCCAGCAGGGAGCGGGGTGGCAGCAGCCCGGCCGCGTCGGACTGGACCCGTTCCCGTACGAGGGGATCCAGTTTGGGCGCGTGCTCCAGACAGGCCAGGGCCAGCAGCCGCAGCCGCGCGCGCAGCGGGTCGGAGGCGAGGTCGGCGCGGTCCGCGAGCTGGATGAAGATCTCGGCCCGTTCCGCGGGGCGTGCGTGTGCCACCGCCATCCGCAGGACGTCCTCCCACTGGTCGCGGTGGGCCTGGCTGATGAGCAGCCCGAAGTCGCGCTCGACCACGATCGCGCCGGCGCCCAGGAAGTCCTGGAAGGTGCGGTGCAGGAAGTCGACGACGCCGTCGGCGGGTTCACGCAGCACCCCCGACCGGACGAGCAGATGACGCATGATGTCCTCCGCGCCGCCGACGGCGGCCACCCCGGGCATGGTCGGGAGGATCCGTCTGATCTGCTCGACCGCGTCCTTGCGGGCCATCTCCGAGCGCCCGTTGCGGATCAGCCAGTAGGCGAGATGCTGGAGCAGCTCGACGGCGGTCTCCTCGCCCAGTTCCAGTCCGCCGTTGCCGTAGACGTTGCGTTCCCGGTCCCGGCGCTCCAGGAGCATCGACAGGGCCGCTTCGTAGAGTCCCTTGCGGCCCCGGGGCAGGAATCCTCGGCGTTCGTCGTAGAGCGCGCAGATCAGTCCGCACATCAGGGGGTTGGTGGCGAGGCGTTGGAGGTCACCCTGCATCCGGATGGAGCCGATGAGGGACTCCGCCTGGTCCGGGTCGGCGCCCACCGAGGCGTGCCAGCGGCGCACGAACAACGCGATGTCGATGGGTCGCATGGGGGTGAGGGCGAACTCGGTGAATCCCTCGTGCGCGAGCCAGTCCGCCCGGACGGCGGAGGGGCGCGAGGTGACCAGCCACAGGTTTCCCGGGTAGGCGGCGGTCAGTTCGGTCAGCCAGCCGCGCGCCCGGGCCCGCTCGGGCTCGGGCACCTCGTCGATGCCGTCGACGAGCAGGAGACCGCGGCCCGATTGTAGGACGCGGTCGGCCCAGCCGCTCGGCGCGGTGAGCGGGCAGCTCACCCGGGACAGGAACTCGGCGGGCATGGGGAGTTCGGCGCCATTGCGGGTCAGGGTGCGCAGCGGCAGGACGAAGGGCACCCGGCCGAGGAGGTGGGCGAGCAACGCGGGGAGCTGCTGTTGCCGTGCCGTGGTCACGGCCAGCCACTGGACGAGCGTGGTCTTCCCGGAGCCCGCGGCCCCGCGCAGCAGGACCCTCTCATGGCCGGAGAGCGCCTCCTCGACCGCGCGGGGAAGGGCGTCGATGCCGGCTCCTCCCGCGCCCCAGGTCAGCGCCTCGTACTCGGGGCGTACGGCCTCCAGGCTCAGATACGCGGTGTCGAGCGGCCAGGCTCGCGAACCGCTGCCCACGTCGACGCCGTAGATGGTCACTTCCTGGTGGCGGCGCACCATGTACTCGGCGTACCGGGCCTCGAAGGAGGCGTCGTTGCGCAGATCGCCGGGGACTCGCTCGACGAGCAGATCCACCCTGTCGATCAGATCGGCGAGCATACGGCTGTGTTCCACCTGGGTGCGGGCGGCGAAGCCGGGACGCCGGCTGAAGAAGTGCAGGATGTGGAGACAGGACGTCCTCAGCAACTGGTGGTGGAAATACCGTGCGTCCTCCGAGAGGTGCTGGAGGGCCTGGGGTCCGGTGCTGTCGATCAGCGCTGCCGCGAGGGCGTCGGGGCCCAGTCGGACGGCCTGGACGTCGTCCATGTCCAGGTCCCCGAGGGCATGCAGGGTGCGGGACAGCGCGGTCACGACGGCATTGCGTTCCTCGTCGGCGATCGCGACGTCGTGCGGACCCGCCGCCCGGGACGCCCTGCGCACCAGTTCGTCGGCGAGCCTCAGCAGGTCGGTCTCGTCGAGTGTGCGCCGGTCACCGGTGAAGGACAGCAGTCGGCGGATGCGGACGGGCCGGTCCGCGAACTCGGCGCCCGGGTGGGCCGCCGGTGCCAGCAGGCGCCGTACCACCGGGCCCACCACGGCGGATGTGATCCGCAGACCGATGATCTGTGCGTCCACGTGCAGCCCCCGCCCGCTCCCCCGGATCGCGACGAATCCAGCGTACGGGGGGAGCCGCCACGTCAACAGAGGGCCGATTCAGGGTGGTTGGTGCCGGAGCAGTTCCTTGCGGTGTCACCGCTCCCGTGCGGGCTCGAGGCGGACGATCACGCTCTTCGACGTGGGGGTGTTGCTGATGTCGGCGACGCTGTCGAGGGGGACCAGGACGTTGGTCTCGGGGTAGTAGGCGGCGGCCGATCCCCGGGGGGTCGGGTAGGGGATGACGCGGAAGCCGTCGGCGCGGCGTTCCGAGCCGTCGGTCCAGATGCTGACGAGGTCGACGAGGCTGCCGTCGTCGAGGCCGAGGTCCGTCAGGTCGGCGCGGTTGACCAGGACCACGCGCCGGCCGCCCTTGATGCCCCGGTAGCGGTCGTCCATCGCGTAGGGAATCGTGTTCCACTGGTCGTGCGAGCGCAGGGTCTGCAGGACCAGGTGGCCTTCGGGCGCTCGGAGCATCGTGAAGTCGTTGGCGGTGAAGACGGCCTTCCCGCCGGGGGTGCGGAACACCTTCTCGTTGACCGGGTTGGGCAGGCGGAAGCCTCCCGGGCGCCGTACCCGCTCGTTGAAGTCCTCGAAGCCGTCGACGACCCGGGCGATACGGTCGCGGACGAGGTCGTAGTCGGCTTCGAAGTCCGCCCAGGGGATGTCGGCTTCCGGGTCCGCTCCGGCTTCCAGCGTCTTGCGGGCCAGGCGGCTGATGATGGACACCTCGCTCAGCAGGTGCGGGGACGCGGGGGCGAGGCGGCCGCGGGTCGCGTGGACCTCGCTCATGGAGTCCTCGACCGTCATGAACTGCTCGCCGCCGGCCTGGACGTCGCGGTCGCTGCGGCCGAGCGTGGGCAGGATCAGGGCGGTGCGTCCGCACACGGCGTGGGAGCGGTTGAGCTTCGTCGAGATGTGCGCGGTCAGACGGCAGGAGCGCAGGGCGCGCTCGGTGGCGTCGCTGTCGGGCGACGCCCGGACGAAATTGCCGGCGACGCCGACGAACAGCTTGGCCCGTCCGTCGAGCATGGCCCGGATGGAGTCGACGGAGTCCAGTCCGTGCCTGGTGGGCGCGGTGAAGCGGAACTCCCGTCCCAGCCGGTCCAGGAACGGCTGCGGCATGCGCTCCCAGATGCCCATGGTGCGGTCGCCCTGGACGTTGCTGTGCCCGCGCACGGGGCAGACACCCGCCCCGGGCCGGCCGATGTTGCCGCGCAGGAGCAGGAAGTTCACGACCTCACGGATGGTCGGCACGCCGTGCTTGTGCTGGGTCAGCCCCATCGCCCAGCAGACGATGACGCTGCGGCTGGCCAGCACCCGCTCATGGACCTGCTCGATCTCGTCCCGGGTCAGACCGGTGGCCTCCAGGACCGCGTCCCAGGACGTCTGGCGGATGTGCTCGGCGAAGGTGTCGTATCCGGTGGTGTGCGCCTCGATGAAGTCACGGTCCAGGACCGTGCCGGGCTCCTTGTCCTCCGCCTCGAGCAGGAGCAGGTTCAGGGCCTGGAACAGGGCGAGGTCGCCTCCGGGCCGTATCTGCAGGAACTGGTCGGCGATGTCCGTGCCGCGGCCGATGATCCCGCGCGCCTTCTGCGGGTGCTTGAAGCGCAGCAGTCCGGCCTCGGGCAGCGGGTTGACGGCGACGACACGGCCGCCGCGGCGCTTGGTCTCCTCCAGCGCGGACAGCATGCGCGGGTGGTTGGTACCGGGGTTCTGTCCTACGACGAAGACCAGGTCGCAGTCGTAGAGGTCGTCGAGGCCGACGCTGCCCTTGCCGATGCCCAGGGTCTCCCCCAGGGCCGAGCCGCTGGACTCGTGGCACATGTTGGAGCAGTCCGGCAGGTTGTTGGTGCCGAAGGCCCGCGCGAAGAGCTGGAGCAGGAAGGCCGGCTCGTTCGCCAGCCGCCCGGAGGTGTAGAAGAGGGCCTCGTCCGGGTGGTCCAGTGCGCGCAGCTCCTCGGCGAGCAGGTCCAGGGCCTCGTCCCAGCCGATCGGCTCGTAGTGGGTCGCGCCCTCGCGCAGGACCATCGGCTCGGTCAGCCGGCCCTGCTGGTTGAGCCAGTGGTCGGACCTGCGGCTCAGCTCGTCGACGGAGTGCTGCCGGAAGAAGTCGGCGGTCACCCGCCGGGAGGTGGCCTCGTCTGCGATGTGCTTGGCACCGTTCTCGCAGTACTCGTTGCGGTGCCGCTTGCCCGGCGCGGGCTCCGGCCAGGCGCAGCCCGGGCAGTCGAAGCCCTTGGCCTGGTTGATGCCGAGCAGCGTCAGCGCGGTGCGCTTCGGAGAGGTCTGGCCGAGGGCGTACCGCAGCGCGTGCACGACCGCGGGAGCGCCGGTCGCCCAGGTCTGGGGAGCCGACACCGACAGTTCGGCCTCGTCCGGTTCGTCGAAGTCCCGCATCGCACACCACGCCCTCTCCGTCCAGGGCGGCGGGGGTGCTCACCGGCGTCCGGCGCATCCGGCCAGGAGCGGGGCGACCCGCGCGTCCTCGGACCCGCACGGGCGCGGTCCACCCCGCCCACCGTTCGCGGCACACTCTGCGCCCGTGCGCCGGGGCAGGTCAAAGCGGAAGTTCCGATCGGCTGACAGGCCGCACCGATCAGCGCAGCGTGCCCCGCGCCGCACGGCCGGGAAGGGGGGATCATGTGAGGCGTGCTGCTGCGCCAACTCGAGTACCTCGTCGCCCTCGCCCGGGCCCGCCACTTCGCGAAGGCGGCCCAGGCCTGCTTCGTCTCCCAGCCGACCCTGTCCGAGGGCATCCGCAAGCTGGAGGACGAGCTCGGTATCCCGCTGGTCCAGCGCGGGCGCCGGTTCGACGGCCTCACGCCCGAGGGTGAGCGGGTCGTCCTGTGGGCGCAGCGCATCCTCGCCGACCGCGACGCCATGCACGGCGAGATCCAGGCCCTGCGCGCGGGGCTGAGCGGGCGGCTGCGCATCGGCACCGTGCCGACCGCCTCCACCGCGGTGGCCCTGCTGACCCAGCCGTTCTGCGCCGCGAACCCGCTGGCCACCGTCCAGGTCTTCGCCGACCTCCGGGCCGAGGACATCGTCCACCGGCTCCGGGCGTACGAACTCGACGCCGCCGTGACCTACCACAGTTCCGTGGCCACGCACGACTTCACCTTCGTACCGCTCTACCAGGAGCGCTATGTGCTGCTGACGCAGCGGTCCACGCCCGACTCCCAGCCCGCCAGGATCTCCTGGGCGGAAGCGGCCGGGTACCCGCTGTGCCTGCTGCACCCGATGATGCAGGGCCGGCAGGTCCTCGACGCGGTGTTCGAGACCGTGGGCGTGTCCGTGACGCCCCGGATCGAGACCGACTCGATCGCCGCTCTCTTCGCGCAGGTCGGAACGGGTCAGTGGGCCAGTATCGTGCCGCACGCCTGGCTCCATGTCTTCGGCGTCCCCGCGGGCATGCACGCCGTGCCGCTGATCCACCCCCTGCGCACCGAGCGCATCGGCCTGGTCCTGCCGGCCCGTGAGCCGGTCTCCGTCATCGGGCAGGCGCTGATCGACGCCGTGGCACAGGCGGACATCGCGGCCACCCTCGAACGGGCGCCGCTTCAGGCCGTTCCCCCCACCGGACCGCCGACGCGGCCATGAACGCGTCGGCGGCCTCGGCAGGCGTCACCGTCTCCTATCCGTCGATGTCGAGCGCCGTGCCGTACAGCCGGTCCACCTTCAGCCGTACGACCACCCTGCGCTCGGCGACCAGCTGCTCCAGGAACGCGGCTTCGTCCTCGGGCCTCGGCCTGGCGGACCGCGGGATCATCCCGAGCAGTTCTCGTCCGACCGCGTCGCCGGGAACCGTCGTGCGCTCGGAGACCTCGGCCTCGCCTTCCGCGACGGCGAACGACCACACATCACCGCCCGGCACATGCAGCGCCGCACGAGGATTGCGTCGCAGGTGCCCCACTTTGACCCGGTCAGCCGTCGTCGAGAACCGCGCGATGCGGGCTTCGGCGTCCCAGCTGTACACCATGGTGGTGAGATGGGGATGGCCGCTGCGCCTGACGGAGGCGAGCGTGCCGAACCGCTGTCGGCCGAGCAGGTCGGAGAGGGCTTCGTCGGACAGGGCGCGGGGCGCTGGTCGCTCAGTCATGAAGTGACCAACGCCCTTGGCCGTCCGGTCATTTCATCGAGTGTTCGGTTCAGAGCTTGACGGCGGCCGAGCAGTTCCCGATCCCCGTCCGGCAGATACGGACGGACCACAGCGAGCGGGCTCCCGTCACGTACTGATCGCTGGAGGTACAGACCATGTCGCCGTACCACCGCCAACTGGTGTCGTCCGTGTCCTTCACCTGGAAGCGTGCGCAGTGCCCGTCGGTGAGCGGGTCATGGGCGTGGAGCGACCAGTCGCCGTTCCCGACATAGGTGACCGTGCCTGCGGCTCCGGTGGTGCTCAGGGTGTACGTCAGCGCCTGGGCGGGAACGGCCCAGAAGCCGACGAGGGCGGTGGCGGCCGATACGGCTACCACGGCCAGCCTCTGCGTTCTGTGTGTCACTGTGCATCCCCTTCCATGGTCATGCCGGTTGACGGCCGCTCAGGGGCAGGAGGCGGTTCCCTGGTCGAGGACGTGCGCGTCCGCGTTGTCCCCGACCTTCACCCAGAGCGCCGCCTTGCCCCGCCGGTCATAGGTGCGCGTGAAGTCGGACTGCCCGGTGCGGACGAACTTGACCTTGTAGCACCAGCCGGCGTCCACACGGAAGGCGTCCCAGTCCTGGCTGTACGGCGTGTGGCCGCCTCGCGCCGTGAGGTTCATGGTCTTCTGACTCACCCCGTCGGACGCGCACTTCGGCTCGGTGGCCGTGGAGTCGCCCGTGCTGTCGCCGCCCCGGCACCAGTTGAAGACGGCCGTGACCCCGTAGGCGCTGTCGTTCACCGTCGTCGAGCACAGGCCGAGCGTGCAGCCCGTGCCCGCCTGCGCGCTCGGTGCCGCCCCCAGGACGGCGGCGGCGCCGAGCGCGCCGACGACGATGACCGACCGGACCCGCCCGGTGCCGAACCGCTGGGCCATCAGCTCTTTCACGTGCATGTTCTTGCCTTCCCTGACCGGTGGCGACCACCCGGGACGCGACCGTCCGTGCTTGGTGACGCCACGCTGAACCATCGACCTTGCGCAAACCTTGCCGCACAGGCCGGGCCTGCCGCTGGAGCGTCCCGGGCCGGGTACGCCCCCGCCCGGTTCGGGCTCGCTCAGCGCGGGGACGCCGGCATCAACGGTCCACGGGCGGTGAGCCCTGGGCACGCGTCAGGCGGATCATGTTCCAGGAGAGGGGCTCGAGTGCGGCGCGCAGGACTCCGCCGGTGACGGTGGTGCCGGTGGCGGTGTGGGGGGTGACGCGGTCAGGCCGGTCCGCCGTGTTGGTGGCCTCCGGGTCGGCGTCGGCCAGGACCAGGTGTTCTGCCAGGGCCACGGCCCCGACGCCACGCAGGTCGATTTCCAGCGGCAGGGCCCCCGTCCGGTCACGGTTGACGGCGAAGACGGTGACATCGCCGGTCTCGTCGTCGATGACGGCGGTGGCGTGCAGCAGCGGCACCTCGCCGAATCGGGACGTGGTGTACGTGGGGCTGTCCACCTCGACGCGCAGTACTCGCCCCCGTCCGTACCGGGACGCCTGGGCGAAGGGGAAGAACGTGGTCTGGCGCCAGGCCGGGCCGCCCGGCTCGGTCATGATCGGCGCGATCACGTTGACGAGTTGGGCGAGCGAAGCGGCCGTGACCCGGTCGGCGTGCCGCAGCAGGGCAATGAGCAGGGAGCCGAAGACCACCGCGTCGGTGACGGTGTAGACGTCTTCCAGCAGGCGTGGCGCCGTCTGCCAGTCCTGGACCGGGTGCGGGTTGGGCCGCTTCTGGTACCAGACGTTCCACTCGTCGAAGGAGAGGTTGATCCGCTTCCTCGACTTCAGGCGTGCCCCGACGTGATCGCAGGTGGCCACGATGGCCTCGATGAAATGCTCCAGGTCGACGCCGGAGGCCAGGAACGAGTCGCGGTCGCCGTCGATCTCCTCGTAGTAGGCGTGCAGTGAGATGTGGTCGACCTCGTCGTAGGTGGCCTCCAGAACGGTCGCCTCCCATGCCGCGAACGTCTCCATGCCGGAACTGGAACTGCCGCAGACGACCAGTTCGAGACCGGGATCGACCATGCGCAGGGCGCGGGCGGTCACGGCGGCGAGCCTGCCGTACTCCTCCGCCGTCTTGTGGCCGATCTGCCAGAGGCCGTCCATCTCGTTGCCCAGGCACCACATCCGGATGCCGTACGGTTCCTTGTCGCCGTGTCGGGCGCGGAGGTCCGACAGTTCGGTGCCGCCCGGATGGTTGGCGTACTCCAGCAGCCGCACGGCGTCCTCCACTCCGCGGGTGCCGAGGTTGACGGCCATCATGGGCTCGATTCCGGTCTCGCCGCAGAAGGTCATGAACTCGCTGAGGCCGAACTCGTTGGTCTCGGTGGTCTTCCAGGCCAGGTCGAGGCGGGTCGGCCGCTCCTCGCGCGGCCCCACGGAGTCCTCCCAGCGATAGCCGGAGACGAAGTTGCCGCCCGGGTAACGGACCGTGGTGACGCCCAGCTCCCGGACCAGCGCCAGGACGTCCTGCCGCAGGCCGGAGGCGTCGGCCGACGGATGGCCGGGTTCGTGGAGGCCGGTGTAGACGCAGCGGCCGAGATGTTCGACGAACGATCCGAACATACGGGGATGCACCGGACCGATACCGAAGGCCGAGTCGAGGGCGATGCGAGCGACCGGGCGGGGTTGGACTGACATGTCTGCCTTTCAGTGGCTACTTGGCTACGGGGACTGCTGCTCGACGCGAGAGAGAGGAAGGGAGAGAGGGAGGGCGGGAGGGCGGGCGTCAGAGGCCGAGCGCGCAGACGACCGACGGGGTGACGACCGCCGGGCCGGCCTGTTCCAGCGCTCCGGTGTCGAGGACGCGCAGCGCGACGAGGGTCCCACCGTGCTGGTTGGCCACGAGGAGGTGGCCGCCGGCCATGGCCAGGCCGCGTGGCCAGGCGCCCGCGCTGGGGACTTCGCCGATCGGCTGGAGGGCGGAGCCGGTGACCCGGAACGCGGCGACGGTGTCGGCTCCACGGTTGGTCACCCAGACGAACCTCCCGCACGCAGAGGCGATGATGCCACCGGGCAGGTTGGCGAGGTCCCGGGCCGTGGTGGCGGGGGTGGTGGAAAGCTCGGTCAGCGTGCCCGTGGCGGTGTCGTATCGGTGGCATGTGACGGTCGAGGACAGCTCGTCCGCGCTCCACACCAGATCGCCGCCGGGCGCGAAGGCCAGATGGCGGGGACCCGATCCCGCACGCATCGTGTTGACGGCCACCTGGTCCAGGGTTCCCGCGGCGGTGTCGAGGCGGTAGACGAACACCTTGTCCGCGCCCAGGTCGGTGGCCAGGACGAACCGCCCCGCCGGGTCGAGGAGCACCTGGTGGGCGTGGCTGCCGTCCTGTCGTCCGGTGACCGGGCCGGACCCCTCGTGGACGACGACGTCGGTCAGTTCGCCGACGCTCCCGTCCGCGTCGAGCCGGTGAACGGCCACGCTGCCGGGTGCCGTGTCACTGCCGTAGTTGGCGGTCAGCAGCCAGTTCCCGTCCCGATGGACCGTGAGATGGCAGGGGTTGGCGCCGCCGGTGCCGACCGCGGGTCCCAGCCGGGCCGGGGCGCGGCCGCGGTGGACGGCGACGGCACTGACGGCTCCGGTCTCCTGCTCGGTCGTGCTGTAGACCAGGTCCCGGGAAGGGTGCGCCGCGAGGAAGGAGGCCCCGCTCACGGGCAGCGGCGACAGCCGGGGTTGCTCCGTCAGCGCCCCGGAGGAGGGGTCCAGACGCAGGAGCGCGAGCCCGACTCCGGAGCCACCGGTGTCGGGGGTGTACGAGCCGGTGAGGACGTGGACGTCGTGGGGGTGGGTACGGCCGGGCATGAGGGTCCTTCGGTGGGACGGGTGGTGGGGATCGGCGGGCTCAGCGGACCACGTCGTCGTGGTGGTCCAGCAGCGTCAGTTCCTCACGCCGGGGCAGTCCCTCCCAGTCGCCGGTGGTGCTCACCGCGAAGGCGCCGAGCAGGGCGGCCGTGGCGAGTCGTCGGGTCGGTGGTTCGCCCGCGAGGAGTTCGGCCAGGTACCCGGCGGCGAACGCGTCGCCCGCGCCGACCGGGTCGTGCACCTGGACGGGGACGGCCGGTTGCCGGTAGGTCTCCCCTTCCAGCAGGGCGAACGCTCCGTCGGCGCCGAGTTTGATCACGGCTCCGCCGGGCCCCAGGTCGCAGATGCGCTGGGCGAGTTCCGCCGGGTCGTGGCTGCTGCCGGGGACCATCAGCCGGGCCTCGTGCACTCCCGCGAACACCAGGTCGCTCATGCCCAGCAAGGGCAGCAGGGTCTGCCGGGCCTCCTCCTCGCTCCACAGCAGGGAGCGGAAGTTGATGTCCAGGGAGATCCGCACGCCCGCGGCGGCGGCGATGTCCACGGCCCTGCGCACGGCGGCCGCCGGGCCGGCCCCGAGAGCCGGTGTGATGCCGGTGATGTGCAGCGCCGCCGCCTTTGCGACGACGTCCTCGGGGATGTCCTGTGCGGTCAGCCGCGAACCGGCGGTGTTCGTGCGGTAGTAACGGGTGCGGCCGTGCGTGGCGGTGCGCCGCTCCCTCAGCAGGAAGGAGGTGGGCGCCGGGTCCCGGGCGGCGAGGGCGGTCACGCCTTCGGCCCGCAGTTCACGCAGGGTGAGTTCACCGAGTTCGTCGTCGCCGACCCGTCCGATCCAGACGGCGGATCCACCGAGCCGGCTGACGCCGACCGCGACGTTCGACTCCGCTCCGGCAAGCCCGAGGCGCATCCGGGTGCCCAGGGCGAGGGGACCCGGATCCGGTGCCGCCAGGACGGCGAGGACCTCGCCCACGGTCACGAGATAGCGTCCGCGCTCCGGGCCGTTCACCGGCCGGCCCTCCTGGCGGGCGTGCCGGGCCGGACGGCCTCCAGCAGCGTACGGGCCCGTTCGGTGAGGGCGTCCAGGGATTCCCGGGTCGGATCACGGTCCGCGCCGCCCAGCAGGGGTGAGCCGATGCCCACCGCCACGGCTCCGGCGCCGATGTAGTCCGCTGCCCGGGTGATGTCGACTCCACCGACGGCCATCAGCGGCACCTGTGGCAGCGGGGCGAGCAACTGCCGCAGATGGGCGGTGCCACCGGTGGAGGCGGGGAAGAGCTTCACCGCGGCGGCGCCCGCGTGCCAGGCGGTCGACACCTCGGTCGGGGTCCAGGCGCCCGGGTAGCAGGGGGTGCCACCTGCCGCGGTGGCACGTACGACGTCCGTGTCCACAACGGGGGCCACCAGGAACTCGGCTCCGGCGGCGAGCGCGTCCCGAGCCTGTGCGGTGGTGACCACGCTTCCCGCGCCGACGGCCACGTCGGGGCCGAGATCGTCCCGGACGGCGGCGATCGCGTCCAGCGCGCCCTCGGTGGTGAGGGTGATCTCCAGACAGGTGACGCCACCGGCCGCGAGTGCCCGGGCCGCCGCGGGCAGACCGGAGGCGTCGGCCGACCGGAGAATGGCCATGACCCTGGTGCGGGCCAGTTGCGGGGTCAGGGCGGGGCGGTCCGTCATGACGCCGCCCTTCCGGCCGGAACTCCGGCGGTCGTGTGGCGGTGGGGAAGCACGATCACTCCTTGGTCGGGGACGAACGATGCGGAAGGGAGGCTGCCCGCCGGGTCCGGACGCCATCCGGCCGGTCCGCGTGCTCCGGTCACTTGAGGCCGGAGGTGGAGACACCTGCGACGAAGCCGCGCTGCAGGATCAGGAAGAGCACCAGTACGGGCACGATGTACATCACGGTGCCCGCCGCCACGAGGTTGTTCAGCGGATCGCCGTGCTGGGTCATGTAGCCCTTGGCGAGCCTGACCGCGAGGGTGGTGTGGTCGTCGTCCAGCAGCAGGGCGGGTGCGATCCAGTCGCCCCACGTCCAACTGAACGACAGGATCAGGCTGGTGGCGATGACGGGCCAGGACTGCGGCAGGAAGATCCTCCAGAAGACACGGATCTGCCCGCAGCCGTCGACGATCGCCGCCTCCTCCAGTTCCTTCGGCAGGTTGGTGAAGAACTGGCGGAACAGGAAGATCAGATAGGGCGCCCCGCACAGCCCCCAGAGCACCCACGGCACGTAGGTGTTCAGCAGGTTGACCTTGGCGAACAGCAGATACGTGGGGACGAGGGTGATGATCTGCGGCAGCATCATCGTGGACAGCAGCACACCGAAGATCACCCGCTTGCCCGGCGCTTCCAGCCGGGCGAAGCCGTACCCCGCCCACGCCGAGGCCAGTGTCACCAGCAGCGCGTAGGTCACCGACAGCGTCAGGGAGTTGCGGGCGTAGGCCAGGAAGGGCCAGAGATCCAGGGCCTGTTTGAAGTTGCCCAGGCTCGGCTCGTGCGGCCACCAGTGGATGGGGATCGCCGAGAGCTCCGCCGGCGCCTTGAGCGCGGTGATCAGGAGCCAGCCGAACGGGCTGAGGAAGAGAACGACGACGGCGACCAGGAGCATGTAGAGCGCGCTGCGCCGGGAGAGCACCATCACTTGCCTCCCAGGGTGCGGGGCGAGTTCTTGGCGCCTTCGGGCTCCACGGAGTAGAAGACCACTCCCCGGCTCAGCCTGAAGACGAGGAAGGTGAGGAGCATGATGAGGGCGAAGAGCACCCACAGAAGCGCCGAGGCGTAGCCGTAACGGCCGTCCGCGAAATACTCGGTGAGGACGTGGATCATGAACAGGTAGTTGTGCTGGGGGACGGACGCCATGCCCTGGGGGCTGGCGTCGAGCGAGATGAACAGCGGCGCGAAGCTCTGCAGCGCGGCGATGATCCCGGTGACGACCTGGAAGAACAGCACCGGGGAGAGCAGGGGCACGGTGATCCGGGTGAAGGACTGCCAGGCGCCGGCCCCGTCGATCCTCGCCGCCTCGTGCACTTCCCGCGGGATGTCCTGGAGTCCCGCCAGCGAGATGATCATGATGTTGCCGACCCCCCAGGTCGTCAGCACGATCAGCACCCAGCGGGCGTTGGGGTCCGTCAGCCAGGACACGCCGTTGACGCCGAGGAGGTCCAGCAGTCCGTTGGCCGCCCCCGAGTCACGGTCGAAGATCAGCTTGAAGGTGAGGCCGGCGCCCACCGGCGGCATCACGGCCGGCAGGTACAGCAGCGTGCGGAACAGGCCGCGGGCCCGGATCGGCTGGTTCACCAGAACGGCGAGGAGGAGTCCCGCCGCGATCGTCAGGGGAACCGTGAGCAGGGCGAACAGCCCGGTACGCGCGAGGGAGTCCAGTGTCTGCTGGTCGGTGAGGATCTCCCGGTAGTTGTCCAGGCCGACGAAGCGGGGATGGGGGGAGAGCCCGTCGGAGTTGGTGAAGCTCAGCCACAGCGCGTACCCGAGGGGGAACGCCGTCAGCGTCAGGAAGCCCAGCACCCAGGGTGTGGTGAACAGATAGAAGGCGGCGACCCGGCGGGTGCGCAGCGAGTGGGGCCGGCCGGCCCGTCCGCCGGTCGCGCGGCCCGCCGCCCCGGGGGCGGCGTGGGCGGGCGACGGGGCGGCGGGACCGGCGAGCTGACCGGTGCTGCTCATCCCAGAACCTTCTTGCCGTTGGCGATCTTGGCGTTCATGAGGGAGTTGAACTGGTCGGCCACCTTGCCCGCGGAGGTGCCGGACTTGACCGCCTGCGGCAGCACCTGCGTGATCACCGCTTCCAGGGCGGCCAGCTGGACGTAGGGGCTGAAGGTGAGAACGGAGAAATGGTCGAGTTCGCTCTGCTGGGTCTCGAACGCCTGCTTCTGGAAGGCGTTGCCCTGCGGCATCAGCGAGCGCAGCGACTGCAGCGTGGGGATGCCCCAGCCGCTGCCGGCGCGGTCCTTGGCGGGCTGACCGCCGAAGTACCACTCGAAGAACTTCCAGGCGGCGTCCTTGTTCTTGGCGTTCTTGGGGATCCAGTAGCCGGTGGCACCGAAACAGGGGCTGACACGCTGGGCGCCCATCTGGGGCGCGGGCGCGAAGCGGGAGACCTCGGCGACCTTGGCGTCGGTCGAGATCTGTCCGCCGAACCAGTAGCCGTCACAGGCCATCGCCATGCGGCCCGCCAGGTAGGTGGGGCCGTCCCAGCCGTCCGGGTTGGGGTTGGTCACGTTGGGGCCGATGTCGGCCTTGGTGTACGCCATCAGCCACTTCAGCGCCTTGAGCGCCTCGGGTGAGGAGAAGTCGACCGAGGCGAGGTCCTCGGCGAACAGGCTGCCGCCGGCCGAGGCGGTGGCACCCATCAGCTGGGAGAAGTTGTTGAGCCCGGTGGCGTTCAGGCCGTACACCTTGACCTTGCCCAGACGGCGCTTGACCAGCTGCTCGCCGAGGTCGAGCCACGCGTCGTAGGAGAGCGGCTCGGTGGCGCTGGGGTGGTCGAGCTTGGCGGCGTCGAAGAGGTCGGTGCGATACCAGAACATCTGGTCCTGCGAGTAGTCCTTCGCCATGCCGTAGCGCGGGCCCGCGCCCTGCTTCTTGCCGTCGAAGCACCAGAGGTCGTTGACCGGGTCGAGGTCGGAGACCTGGAGCACCGTGCTCTTGGCGAAGTACGGATCCAGGTCGGTCATGAGCCCGCGGGCCGCGAAGTACGGGGTCTCCATCGCGCCCAGGCCGCGTACGACGTCCGGCGGGTTCTTGGCGGCCAGCATGGCGTTGAGCTTGGTGTCGTCGGAGCTGAGGAAGGTGATCTTCACGCCCAGCGCCTTCTCGGCGGCCTTGATGGTCTTCGCGTCCATCTCGTTGTCCGCCGACATGATGGTGAGGGTCGACGTGGAACCCTTCCCGCCGCTGGAGCCGCCGCTGACCGAGGTGGCACAGGCGGACAGCGCGCTCGCGCCGAGCGCGGCGCCGGCGGAGACGGCGAGGAAACGGCGTCGGTCGAGGGACGTCGTCGTGAACTTGGGCATGGTCATGGGCCTTTCGTGCAGGTCGTTCGGCACGTGTGGACAGGGCGGGGTGATCCCGCGGGGAGACGGTGGGTCCGGAAAGGGGAGGGCGGGCCCGCGGGGAACGAAACGGGCCGCCGCGCGATGGCCCGGCCTCGTCGGTACGGACGGGCGGTACGTGAGGGCGGTACGGAAGGGCGGTACGGAAGGGCGGTACGGCGGTACGGACGGGCGGGAGAGCCCCGGTCCGGACCGCGAGCCCGTCCGCGTTCGGGCTCAGCACGGTCCGGCGGCACCATGGTTGCGGCGGTGACCGCGTCCCCGGCGCCCCCTCTCGGAGCACTCCGTGCACACCTCGGCCATCGTCGGCTTTCGGCCGACTCGGCCTGCTGGTGAAGTGACCGGCTTCGCTGGCTCTGCCCGGACGTATCGCTTATTTCCGTCCGAGGAAACCGGTTGACTGAAACTTCGGCGAACGTTAGGTTGCGTCGCCAGAAGGTGTCAAGAGGACAGAACGCGCCACTGCTGGACGAGCGGTCGAGGCGCGGAGCCGAGAGGAGTCCCACGTGCCGGAGCAGCCCGTCAGGGCCAAACTGGTGGACGTCGCGGAGCGGGCCGGGGTCTCCAAGGCCACCGTGTCCAAGGTGCTCAACGGCAGGGAGGACCTGTCCGTACGCCCCGAGACCCGACAGCGTGTCCACGAGGCCGCCGAAGCGCTGGGCTACCGCCCCCACTCCGGAGCCCGGGCGCTGGCGGGTGCGAGTACCCATGCCCTCGCGCTCCTGGTGCCCGCCCTCGCCAACCCCACGTACGTCACCATCGCCCGCGGCGCCTACCAGCGGGCCCGGGAACTGGGCTACCTCTCCCTGCTGGCCGAGGACTTCGAAGGCCAGGAGGCCGACGAGTCCTTCGACGACCTGGTACGCGAGGGCCGCGTCGACGGACTGCTGATCGCATCGGCCCGCCCCGGTCATCCCCTGCTCGACGTACTCCGCCGCAGCCGCGTCCCGCACGTCTTCGTCAACCGCTCGGTCGAGGGATCGGACCGCAACGTCACCATGGACGTGGCCCGTTCCAGCGTCACCGCCCTCGACCACCTGCACAGCCTCGGCCATCGCGCGGTCGGGCACATCGCGGGCCCACCCGGCATCACGCCCAGTGACACCCGTGAGCGGGCGTTCCTGCGGCGCGCCGAGGAACTGGGCTTCACGGCCGCCCCGGTCGCGTCCGGGGACTTCACCGAGGAGGGCGGCGCCTTTGCGGCGCTGGAGCTCCTGCGGCCCGCACCGGGTGGCGGGCGTCAGCCGGTCACCGCTCTCTACACCAGTTCACTCGCGCAGGCGATAGGCGCGATGGGCGCGATCCGCAGTCTCGGACTGCGGATTCCCGAGGACATCTCCGTGGTCGGCAACGACGACATGCCCGTCGCCGACCACCTCAGCCCCCCGTTGACCACCGTCGCCATGCCCCTGTACGAGCTGGGCACCGCCGCCGTCGACGCCCTGGTGGCCGCCATCGAGGGCCGGACCACAGGTGACGTCCTCGTCCCCACCGAGCCACGCCTGATGCTGCGCGGCTCCACCGCCGGCCCCGGAGAAACCCCATGACGGCATCACCACCCGCACGCTTCACGGGCCGTACGGCCCTGCTCACCGCCGCCGGCTCCGGTATCGGCGAGGCCACCGCCCACCGTCTGGCCGCGGAAGGAGCCGCCGTGGTCGTCACCGACATCGACGACGGGGCCGCCCACCGGGTGGCCGAGGAGATCCGCGCCGAGGGCGGCCGGGCCCATGGCCGCCGTCTCGACGTCACCGCACCCGGCGAATGGGCCGCCGTGGTCGCCGAGACCACGGAGCGGGCCGGCCGGCTCGACATGCTGCACCTCAACGCCGGGCAGAACCTCCCGGGGGCGGTCCACGAACTGGACGACGCCTCCTGGCACGGCCAACTGCGGCTCTCCCTGGACTCGGTGTTCTACGGCGTACGCGCCACGGTCCCCCTGCTCAGGGCCGCCCACGGAGCGGTCGTGATCACCTCGTCCATCCACGCCGCCCTCGGTTTCCCGGGCAACCCCGCCTACGCCGCGGCCAAGGGCGGGATCGGCGCTCTGGTGCGCCAGCTCGCCGTCGAGTACGGCGGCGAGATCAGGTTCAACGCCGTCCTGCCGGGTTCCGTCCTCACCGCTCTGTGGGCCGACACCCCCGAGGACTACAAGACCCTCACCGCCTCCCGCACCCCCGTCGGCAGGCTCGGCACCCCGGAGGACATCGCCGCCGCCGTGGCCTTCTTCGCGTCCGACGACGCCGCCTTCATCACCGGTCAGAACCTCCTCGTGGACGGCGGCCGAAGTATCAACTCCCAGGAGTAGCGCCCTCGTCGCCCCTGCGCCCCGCGCTTCACCCCCTTCACCCTCTCACCCCCTTCACCCCCTTCATCCCGGTCTGCCCCGCGAGCCTCGCCGCCAGGACGCCCCGCCGGGACCGCGACCGCCGCACGCCCGCCTCAGACACGCGGCCCATCCACATACCCGCACACCCGCACGCCGCTGCGGCCTGCCCCAGGCCGCGCACCGGACCCGGAGGTCCCCGCAATGAAGATCACTGGCTACGAGCTCTTCTTCGTCGAACCGCGCTGGCTCTTCCTGCGCATCGACACCGACGAGGGCATATCGGGCTGGGGGGAACCCATCGTCGAGGGCAGGGCACGCACGACGGCCAAAGCGGTGGAGGAGGCCTTCGACCACCTCCTGGGCCAGGACCCCGCGCGCATCGAGGAACACTGGCAGACCCTCGCCAAGGGCGGGTTCTACCGCGGAGGCGTCGTACTCAACAGCGCGCTGGCCGGTATCGACCAGGCCCTGTGGGACATCGCGGGCAAGACCCACGGCGTCCCGGTCCACCAGCTCCTCGGCGGTCATGTCCGGGACCGGGTGCGCATCTACGGCTGGGTGGGCGGCGAGAACCCCCAGGAGCTGGCCGAATCGGCGGCCGCCCAGATCGCCAAGGGAATGACCGCGGTCAAGTTGAACCCCTGCGGCCAGCTGGAACCGCTCGCCACACCGGCGGCGATCGACGCCATCGTGCAGGGAGTGACCGCCGTACGGGAGGCCATCGGTCCGCACCGGGACCTGGCACTGGACTTCCACGGCCGTTTCAGCGGCGCGATGTCCCGGCGCGTACTGCCGCTGCTGGAGCCCCTGCTGCCGATGTTCGTGGAGGAACCGGTCCTGCCCGAGTTCTCCCGCGATCTCGGAGCCGTCGTACGCGCCACGTCGATCCCCGTCGCCACCGGAGAACGGCTCTTCTCCCGCTGGGACTTCCGGTCCGTGATGGCGGACGGTATCGCCGTGGCACAGCCCGACATCAGCCACGCCGGCGGAATCTCCGAGACCCGGCGCATCGCGTCGATGGCGGAGACGTACGACGTCCTGATCGCACCGCACTGCCCCCTCGGCCCGATCGCGCTCGCCGCCAGCCTCCAACTCGACTTCGCCATCCCCAACTTCCTCATCCAGGAGCAGTCGCTGGGCATCGGATACGGCGACAGCAGCGGACTGCTCGGCTACCTCGCCGACACCGAACCCTTCACGGTCCGCGACGGCTTCATCGAACGCCCCACCGGCCCGGGACTCGGCATCACGATCGACGAGGACGCCGTACGCGCCGCCGCCGAACGCGGACACCACTGGCGGACCCCCGTGTTCCGCAACGCCGACGGCTCGCTGGCCCCCTGGTAGCACCCGTGACACCGGCGCCACGGCACGACCGCGGGGCCGAAGGACACCCCGGCGGGACGGAGACCCCGGTCCGGCCGGAGGGTCGATCGAACAGATCGGGACACCTGACGAGGCGCACGGCCCCATGAGCGTGCGGACCCGCGGGAACAGCGGCCGGAGCGGCTCGCGCAACCGCAGGTCGCTGTCGCCGGACCTGCCTCCTGCCGGACGCCCCGACGTGGTACTCGGCCACCGCCGCCGTACGGCCACCTCCCACCACCGCCGGATGCGCGAGCCGCCCGGCAGACGCGCACGTGCTCCTGAGGGCCGTCGCGCCCGGAACACCATGGACGGATCGGAGCAAAGATGCTTCTGTCAGCGCATACCGGAACCGGCAGGACCTGGTCGCGTCCCCTGAGGGCGATCCCGTTCGCCGCCGCCCTCTTGCTGGTCACCGCCTGCCATGCCAAGTCGGCGGCCGACTCCGGTGTGACCCTCCTCGACGGCGACCGGATCTCCGTCTCGGGTCCGACCGTCGTGTCCGCCCTTCCCATCGACGACCAGGGCGACGTCGACGCGGCACAGGCGCGCAGCCAGATCCCCTCGCTCAAGAGCGTCGCACTGCAGTATCCCCAGGTCCGGGTGCTCATCACCGACTCGGACGGGCACACGACGGACGCCGCACTGCGCAACTTCGCGGCGAACTGGACGATCCCGGCCGCCCTGGTGGTCGCCGCGGACTCGGCCTCCGCCGGGGCACCGCTGTCCGAGGACGGACAGCTGCACACCCAACTGATCGACGCCGCCGGACACGTGGCTGCCACCTGGCAGAACCGCGCCGCTCCCACGCAGGCGATCGTCGCCGAGCTCCGCAAGGTCACGGCGAACCCCTCCACCCCTTCCGACAGTGCTGTACGGAAAGAGACACCATGAGACATCTCAGAGAGATCCGTCGGTGGGTCACCGGCGTGGTCGTCACCATGCTGGTCGCCTGCGGCGCCGTGGCGCTGACGTCGGCCGCGCCGGCCTACGCGGCGGGCACGGCCTACTACGTGGACTGCTCGGCGGCGACCAACGGGACCGGCACCTCCGCCTCACCGTGGAACTCGCTGGCGGGCCCGAACGCGACGACCTTCTCACCCGGGGACCAGATCCTGCTCAAGCGGGGGACGACCTGCTCCGGCACCCTGCACCCGCTGGGCTCCGGCAGCGCCGCGGGCGGCTCGATATCCATCGACGCCTACGGCACCGGCGCGCTGCCGATCATCGCCGGGGGCGGCGGCACGGACGCGGTCTACCTGTACAACCAGCAGTACTGGGAGATCTCCAACCTGGAGGTGACGAACACGGGCGCCGTGAAGGGGGCGAACGCGCGGCGCGGTGTCTACGTGGTCCTGGAGAACTACGGAACCGGGACCCACTACAAGGTCAGCAACCTGAACGTCCATGACGTGAACGGAAACCAGTCGAAGGAGGTCGACGGCAGCGCCGGCATCCTCTTCGCGGTGCTCGGCACCACCACGGCCAGCGCCTTCAACGACGTCGTGATCGACGGCAACACGGTGGCCAACGTCGCCCGCAGCGGCATCAACATGTCGAGCACCTGGCTGTGCAGGCCGTCCGTCAACTGCAACAACCCGGCCTGGACCCCGTGGACCGGCGTCGTCGTCCAGAACAACACCGTCCACGACACGGACGGCGACGGCATCGTGGTGCAGATGTCGCAGAACGCGGTCATCCAGCACAACGTGGTCTACAACGCGGCCAAGGGCAACACGGCGAACGCCGGCATCTGGGCCTGGGACTCCGACGGCACCGTCATCCAGTACAACGAGGCGTACGGGACGCAGAAGAACTCCGGCAACTCCGACGGCCAGGGCTTCGACGTCGACTACGGCCAGGACGGCACGATCGTCCAGTACAACTACAGCCACGACAACGCCGGAGGATTCATCCTCTTCTGCGGCTGCGGCGGGGGGATGCGCCTCAGCAGCAACGGGGTGGTCCGCTACAACGTCAGCGAGAACGACCTCCTCCGCGCCATCACCATGGACGGCTCGCAGGACTCCAAGTTCTACAACAACACCGTCTACATCCCGTCCGGCTCCACCGCGAACGTCCTGGAGGTCACGGGCGCCTGGAACGACCTGACGCTCGCCAACAACATCTTCTACAACCTGGGCAGCGGCGGCTACGTCTACACGACCGGCCAGCCCGCCTCGAACTTCGCCTGGCGCAACAACCTCTTCTACGGCAACCACCCCGCCAGCGAGCCGTCCGACCCCGGGAAGATCACGGCGGACCCGCTGCTGAGCTCGCCGGGCAGCGGTGGCACGGGCATCGGCAGCGTCACGGGCTACCAGATCGGCTCGTCGTCCTCCCCGGCCATCGGCGCGGGAGTCGTCGTCCCCGACAACGGCGGCCAGGACTACTGGGGTTCGACCGTGCCCTCGACCTGCGCCCCCGACATCGGCGCCGACCAGTACAGCTCGCCCTCCGACGCGACCTGCCTCGCGAACGAGAACCTCGGCTTCGAGAAGGGCTCGCTCACGGCCTGGAGCAAGTGGAACACCGTCTCGGTGGTGAGCTCCGGCGCCCACTCCGGAACCTACGCGGCCCGGATCTCCTCGTCGCCCGCCTCGGTCGAGCAGAGCGTGCCGGTCGCGCCCCGGACGACGTACCGCGTCTCGGGCTGGGTCAAGTCCGATGTCTCCGGCGAGGTCATGAACGTCGGCGTCAAGAACGCCGGCGGCATCGAGACGACGGCCAGCGCCGGCGGCACCTCGTGGACGTATGTCTCCGCGGACTTCACCACCGGCGCGACCGCCGGCACCGCGCGGCTGTACTGCTACAAGAGCTCGGGCACCGGATACGGCTACTGCGACGACCTCGCCGTCACCCCGGTCAAGAACTACGTGGTCAACGGCAACTTCGAGTCCGGCCACACGGTGCCCTGGCGCAACGGGGACTACTCGCTCACGAGCACGGCGTCCAACGGCAACGCCGCCGGGCTGGCGAACTCGTCCCTGAGCGGCAGCAATCTGTGGCAGATCGTCTACAACCTCACGCCGAACACGACCTACCGGCTGACCGGCGCGCTGGAGAGTCAGACCGCCGGCAGTACCACCGCGCTGGAGGCCAAGCTCTACAACGGCTCCGCCACCACCAGCGCCTCGACCACCCTGAGTACCTACTCCAAGGTGTCGACGACCTTCACCACCGGCTCGGGCGTGACCACCGCCCGCGTCTACTGCCACCTCTCCTCCGGCACCGGTGACGGCTACTGCGACGAGGTCACCCTGACCCAGCAGTGAGCGGAGTCGGCCGGTCTTCCCCGGCCGACCGGTGAGCGCGGGCGTGCCGGCCGGGTCACACACGGACCCGGCCGGTGTGCCTGGGGATGTGCCCCGGTGTCAGTTCAGATGCCGGGTGAAGAACCTCAGTGAGCCGTCCACTTCGAACGACGGCACATCCCCGTGCCTGCCGGGGTTGGCGTGCAGCGTCTTCTCTGAGGAGGCCAGCGCGTCGAACAGCGCCAGGCTCTGGTCCCGGGGAACCAGCTGGTCGTCCCACTGGGCCACGAACTGCACCGGCACAGTGATCCGCGCGGCGTCCTCGGCCAGCCCCCGCACACCGAGCAGGCCCAGCACCGCGGCGCGGATCCGGGGCTCGGCGACGATGAGCGGAATGCCGAGCCCGCAGCCCATCGACAGACCGCAGTAGCCCACCGGGCCGGCGCCGACCCGGTCGAGGCGCTGGACCGCGGCGAGGACCGCCCGCCAGTCCGCGACGGCCTGAGCGGCCAGATGGCTGTGCATGCGGGCGACCAGCGCGCCCGGGTCCTCACCGGCGGCCATACCGGCCCGCATGCCGGCCGCGATCCGGCCGAACTCCTCGCCCTGGGGCCGGTCGCCGTGGTGGGGCGCGTCGATCGCGACGACCGCGAAACCCGCGGCGGCGTAGCGGCGGGCGCGGGCCACGTTGCCGGGGGCCGTCTTGTGCTGGCGGCCGCCGTGGCCCAGCAGAATCAGGGGCCGGGTACCGGAGGCGTCCTCCGGCGTCCACAGAACGCCGGGGATCTCGTGGAGGGTGAAGAACTGCTCGGTGACGCCGTCCGACGACGTCCGGGAGGTGAAGCGCATCTGCGTCTCACGCCTTTCGGGATGCCTTGTGCGGGCGCTCCCCGGACCATGCGGAGGAGGGAGTCCCGGCCTGTCACAGCGTTGATGGGTCTCACCTCCTCGAACTCGCGGTGGTGCATGGCGGCGCCGAACGTACCACAGGCGGCGTCCCGGCCGGACGGTGTTCCGTGCCGGTGCCGTGCGGTGGTCAGCAGGCGTTCTCGTGGTGCGCCGCGGTCGCCGCCGGGCGGGACGCCGCGGCCGTGCTGCCGGCGGCTGCGCGGGCGCGGGCGTCGGGGAGGGTGAAGGCGAAGGCCGCGGTCGCCGCCGCGACGGCGGCCAGGGCGAGGTAGGTGTACTGGTAGGAGGTGACGGGCGGATCGGCGACGGCTGCCGCGGGGGTGCCGAGGACGAGGGCGGTGGTCACCGCGACCGGCGCCAGTGCTCCTCCGGTCTGCCGTACCACGGTGTTGAGCGTGGACGCCTGGGCCAGGTCCTGTCGGTCGACGTTCGTGAGCGAGGCCACCGTCGTGGGCATGAAGACCCCGCCCATGGCGATGCCCAGCAGGAACATGTAGGCCCGGAAGGTCCACAGGCTGGTGTCCTCGTCGCAGGTGGCGAAGAGCAGGAGCACCACGCTGACGCCGGCCAGCCCGCAGCCGACGATGATCCGCGGGCCCACCCTCGCGTAGAGGATCCCGGCGACCTGGACGGTCAGCAGGACACCGAACGCCTCGGGGAAGGTGCTGGTGCCGGACTCCAGCGCGGTGCGGCCCTGGGCCTGCTGGAGGAAGAGCGGGCCGAGGTACATGGCGCCGAGGATCGGGACCAGGCCGACCAGGTTGATCAGATTGGTGTCGCGGAAGAGCCGGTCCGCGAAGAGGCGGAGTTTCAGGAGCGGTTCGGTCACGCGCAGTTGGTGGACGGCGGTGGCGGCGAGCAGGATCGCGCCGAGAACCAGGGACGCGATCACGGGGACGGACGTCCAGCCGCGGCCGGGGCCCTCGGAGATCCCGAACATCGCGGCGCCCAGTCCGGCGGCGCTCAGCAGCAGACCGGGCAGGTCGAACCGGCCGGGCGGCCGGCCGCGGTGCTCGGTCAGGAACAGCAGGCCGAACGCGACGACGGGCAGGCCCACCGGCACGTTGACGTAGAAGACCCACCGCCAGGACAGGTGGTCGACGAGGACGCCGCCCAGAACGGGGGCCGCGGCCGGGGCCATCTGCTGCGGGATGATCATGTAGCGGGAGATCCGCACCTGGTCGGAGGCGTTGAAGGTGGCGAAGAGCAGGGCGGCGGAGGCCGGGAAGAGCACACCGGCGGACAGCCCCTGCACCGCGCGGAAGGCCACGAGCTGGGCGAGGTCGGCGGCCGTGCCGCACAGCAGGGACGAGCCGAGGAAGACGGTGAGCGCGGTGAGCAGGACGCGCTTGCCGCCGAAGCGTTCGACGAGCCACGCGGAGGCGGGGATCGTCATGGCCAGACACACCGGGTAGACCACGACCACCCCGTCGAGGGCTGCCGTGGTCAGCCCGAACTGCCGGGCGATGGAGGGAAGGGCCACGGTGGTGATCGCCCCGTCGACGATCGCGATGAAGGTCACGCTGACACACATCACGGGCACGACGAGGCGCTGGCCGGGACGGAAGGAACGGAGAGGCGTGCGGGAGCGACGCGGGGACAGCAGCACATACTGAGCATACTCACTATGTCGCTGCTCATAGAATCGGGTTTCCGGTGGAACGCGCGACGGGGAGCGACACATGGCAGTGCAGGGCAGCAGCGACGTCCTGGTCGACGAGCTCTACGAGACGACACAGCAGCTGCGCCGGTTCGTGGAGAACCGCCTGCGGACCGGCGGCGCCTCGGTCGCGCGGCTGCGGGCCCTGCGGATGCTCGCGCGCGCCGAGCGGCCGCTGCGGATGCGGGACCTGAGCGAGATGACGGGCGTGGCGGCGCGCACCACGACCAGCATCGTCGACAGCCTGGAACGGGACGGTCTGGTCGAGCGCGTCCGTCATCCCGACGACCGCCGGGCCTTTCTCCTCCGGCTGACCGACGACGGTCTGCGGTGCCATCGGGAGGCGGAGGAGGTGGACCGCCTGGCGCTCGCGGAGGCGACGGCCGGTCTCACCCCGCAGGACCGCGAGCGGTTCCGGGCCCTGCTGACGGTGATCCGCGAGGCGACGGCCGACCGGGACCGGCCTGACCGGCCTTCGCCCGGCATGTGACGGTGACTCACGAGAAGCGAAGCCATGCCGTTGCGTCGAGCCTGTGGCGGGACCGTGACTTCCGCAGGCTGTGGGTGGGCCAGACGGCCTCCCAGCTCGGCGAACACACCAGCCTGGTGGTTCTGCCGCTCGTCGCCGTCCTGACGCTGGACGCCGGCGCCGGCCAGCTGGGCGCCCTGCGCGCGGTGGGGCAGGCGCCGATCCTGTTGCTGTCGCTCTTCGTCGGCGCGTGGGTGGACAGATGGCGGACCCGTACGGTGATGGTGCTGACGGACGCCGGCCGGGCCCTGGCGCTGGGCGCCGCCGCCGCGGCCGGACTCCTGGGCGGGCTCGTCCTGCCGGTGCTGCTCGTGGTCGCGTTCGCCGTCGGGACCCTGTCCGTGTTCTTCGACGTGGCCTATCAGGCGTCCTTGGTACGGCTGGTGAGACGCGATCAGCTGGTGCCGGGCAACAGCGCGCTCGAGGGCAGTCGGTCCGCGGCGCAGATCGGCGGTCCCGCTCTCGGCGGCGCGTTGGTGTCCGTGGTGTCGGCGCCGATCGCCGCCGCGTCCAGCGCGCTGTTCTTCGCGCTGTCGTTCCTGACGATACGACGGATCGGCCGCCGCGAGTCCGTCCCGGCGCACTCGGAACGCCCTCACCGCCCTCACCACCCGGAACGCGCTGAGGGCGCTCCCCCGGTCTGGCGGCGGATCCACGCGGGCCTGCGCTTCGTCGCCGGCGACCCCTCCCTTCGGACGGTATGCCTCGCGTCCGCCGCCTTCCAGTTCTCCTTCGCCGCCGTGATGACCGTCTATCTGCTGTTCCTGCCGCGGGACCTGCACCTCTCGGGCACCGCCGTCGGGCTGGCCCTCGCGGCGACGGGGCCGGGCGCGCTCCTGGGTTCGCTGCTGGCCGCCCGTCTGCCGAGCCGCTTCGGACATGGCCCCGTGCTCGTCTCCGCGGCGGCACTCGGCGACGGCGCGTTCCTGTGCGTGCCCGCGCTGCACGGCTCCTCCGCGGCGACGGTCATCGCGCTCTGCTCGGTCAACTTCGTCTTCGGGACCTTCGGCCAGCTGGTGAACGTCACGGTCATGGCCGTCCGGCAGACCGTCACGCCGGACGGGATGCAAGGCCGGGTGGCCGCCACGGTCACCTTCGTCGGCATGGGGCTGACCCCGCTCGGCTCGCTCCTCGGCGGCTTTCTCTCGGGGGCATGGGGGACGCGCACCAGCCTCCTGGTGGCAGCCGCGGGCATGCTGCTGTCGCCGGTGCTGATGGCCCTCTCCCCACTCGCCCGCCTGGGCCGAAGGCTCCCTGCCCCGACGTAGCCCCCGCACACCCCCGGAAGAATTATCGTTTTATGCTAATTTTTACCTATTCGGTGGAGACGCTGTTTGTGTTACTCATGAGAGGTGCGGTGAAGGATCTCGGGGCTGGGCCGCACCACCCCGGGAAACATCGTCCGGCGTGTGCCGGAGTCAGCGAGCTGCGTGAGACGCATGAACGCCACTTCGTCCTCTTCCTCGGCCTCGCCGTTCGACATGGTCAGCGGGGCCCTGGCGGATTACATCCCGAGGGCCGGAGCGAAGGCGTCCGCGGATCCCGCCCCTGCACCGGGCGAGGATGACATGCGTCCGCCCCTGGGTGCCGGCGCGGAGCCCGACGACCGGGAACAGATCCTCGGGGCGGTCAACCTCGACCAGGATCTGAGGATCACCAGCTGCAATGTGGACGCCGCCCCTTTCGCCGGGGTGTCGGTCGCACCGGGGGACTCCTTCGCCGATCTGCTGCCTCCCGGGGACGTACCGACGGTGACCCGTCGCCTGCAGAGGGTCCTCGACACCGGGGAGGCGCACGTGGCCCGGGTCCAGCGACTGCGGCGGAGCGACGGGTCGGAGCTGGTGGTGTCGATGAGCATCCTGCCGGCCGCGACACCGCAGAAGGGTCTGACCGTCTCGCTGATCGCCATGGCCAAGCGGCTGCACCTGTACGCCTCCGCCGCCGCGATCGGGACGTCCCTCGACATCGGGGAGACCGCGCAGTCCCTGGCCCAGTCCCTGCTGGCCTGGGGCGACGTGGCCGCCGTCGACCTCGACTACGCCGTGTGGACGGGCGAGGCGGTCACCGAGCAGGCACAGGACCGCATCCGGCTGCGGCGGGCCGCCCTGGTGCCGGACCGGGCCTGGCCCGAGGGGTACCTCACGCCCGGGGACAACCTTCCCCAGGAGGCGAGCCGTCTGCTGGCCGGCGCGGTCATGCGGGACGACGTGCCGCAGGCCATCGTCGTCCGTGACCGCGAGGCGATCGAGCGGGCGCTCGGCGAGCGCCAGCTGGTGCGTGCCCTGGTGCCCGGCGACCAGCCGGTGAGTGTCGCCTGCATTCCGCTCATCGTGGAAGGGCCGCACGGCGCACCGGGCCCGATCGTGCTGGGCGTGACGGAGGTCTGGCGCCGGCCGGAGCGCCCCTTCCGCGAGGGTGAGCTGCTGGACCTCCAGGAACTCGTGGCCAAGACCGCCCGCCATGTGGACCTGGCCCGCCAGCATCAGCGGGAGCACGCACAGGTCCTGGCGTTGCAACGCCGCCTGCTGCCGCGGGTCGGCAGCGAGACCATCGAGGTCGCCAGTGTCTACGAGCCCACCACTCCCGACAGCGCGGGCGTCGGCGGGGACTGGGTGAACAGCTTTCCGCTGCCCGGCGACCGGACCGCGCTGGTGGTCGGTGACGTCGTGGGGCACGGCCTGGGTGCCGCGGCGGCCATGGGCCAGCTCAGCATGGAGGCCCGCGCGCTGCTGTCGGCGGGACTGGGCCCCGGGGAGGTGCTGGAGCGGCTGGACGAGACGGTCACCCTGCTGGACGACACGGACGCGGGCCTCGCGGCCGGCTACAGCGCACTGGGCTCGACGTGCTGCATCGCGGTCTACGATCCCGTCGACCACCGGGTGGTGATGGCCAACGCCGGTCACCTCCCCCCGGTCCTCGTCCACCCCGACGGGTCCGCCAAGACCGTCGCCGCGCAACCGCACCCGGCGCTGGGAGCCGAGTTCGCCGTACGGGAGCCGTTCGACGTGCACGAGTTCGCCGCGCCGCCCGGCTCGCTCCTCGTCCTCTACACCGACGGCCTGGTGGAGGATCCGTCCACCTCGATCGACGACGGCATCGGCCGGCTGACGGACGTGGTGCGCGAGGTGCATCCCTGGGACGATCTCCAGCGGGCCGCGCGGCGCGTGGTCGCCCGGCTGGCCCCGCAGGAGCCCCTGCGCGACGACGTGACCCTGCTGCTCGCGCGGATGGCCGGCCGCCGCGGCCGGGACACCGCCACCTGGCGCCTGCCCGCCCACGACGACACCGCCGCCCGCGCCCGCGCCCTGGCCTCCGCCGTCCTGCGGCGCTGGCACATCGGCGGCCAGCCCCGGGACAGCGCGCTGCTGGTGGTCAGCGAACTGGTCACCAACGCCGTCCGGTTCGGCACCGGGCCCGTCACCGTGCGGCTGGTGCGGGCCGGGAGCCGGCTGACCTGCG
The DNA here is from genome assembly GCF_054660435.1 of Streptomyces sp. YKOK-I1. NCBI lineage: Bacteria > Bacillati > Actinomycetota > Actinomycetes > Kitasatosporales > Streptomycetaceae > Streptomyces > Streptomyces sp. YKOK-I1. The sequence continues at coordinate 9,666,871 of NZ_BAAGDR010000001.1, read as the reverse complement.
AGATCGGCGACCGCGGCAACGGCCGGCCCCGCCTGCACCGCGGCAGGCCGCTCGACGACCGGGGACGGGGACTCCACGTCGTCCACAAGCTGACCACCCGCTGGGGGGTGCGATGGACCGAGACCGGCAAAGCGGTCTGGGCGGAACTGGAGACCTAGGGCCCTTCTGATGGATCTCCGTGGGAGTAGGAGCGGCGTTCGGTGCGTGCTCTGGGGGTCCCCCCGGCCGAAGGCTGGGGGAGTGCCGGGCGGAAGCCCTCGTAGCGGAGCTACTAGGGCTTTTGTCCGGTGCGGCGAGAGTGCGTGCCGGGCGTCGCGACGCCGCGGAGATCCATCAGAAGGGCCCTAGGTCGCGGACACGGCCTGGGGAGGGCAGGCCCCGCTCACAGCCACTCCCCCTCCACGGCCGTGGCGGTCAGTCCGGGTGCGGCCGCGTACAGCACGGTGCGGCTGCCCGACTTCTGGCCGGCCTCGTGGGCCCGGCACAGGATGTCGAGCACGGCGGCGCCGCCGCGGTTTCCCGTGGTGTAGCTGTCCCGGCTGTAGGCGAGCAGGCCCGTCGGCCATCCGTCGGGCATCGTCTGTTCCATGTACTCCAGCACCCTCGTCCCGCCGGGATGCGCGAGCAACAGGTCGGGATGCCAGGGCGGCCCGTCGTCCTGATGGCGTACCCGCAACCACGTCCACATCGCGGCGACCGTCTCCTGTACGGCACGCGGTCCACGACGGTCCATGACGAAGTGCGTGCCGTCGGCCCGGGTCTCCAGCCGGTGCAGGTCCATGGTGCCGGGGAGGGTGTGGTGCCAGACCGCGTCCAGTCTGAGGACCGACTCCGGTCCGGGGCGCCCCGTGACCACCACGGCGACGGCGGTGTCCGCGAACAGCAGCCGCACGATCAGCGATTCCAGGGTGTCGTCCGCGGGCTGGTACGTGGTGCTCAGCGCCTCCGCTATCACGACCAGCACCACGCGGTCGGGGTCCGTCGCGACCAGATCGGCCGCCAGCGCGAGCGAGCGGGTGCCGGCGATACAGGCCCACTGGGTGGCCGGGAGCAGCAGTACGTCGCTCCGCAGGGGAAGGCGGTTGAGCAGGGACAGGTCGAGCCCCGGGAGGGCCGGGGTGGTGGAGTGACTGGTGATCAGACAGTCGACGTCGGCGGCGTCCAGTCCGGCGACGCCAAGAGCCCCGCGCGCCGCGCGTTCCCCGTACGACTGCACGGCCGCCCAGGCCGGCGCGGTGCGCTCCTGGACGGTCTGCGGCGCGGGTATCGCCTCCAGCGTGGCGATCGCGCGGTTCACCTCCTCGTCTGCGAACCCGCCCCGGCTCAGCGCCGCACGCGCCGCATCCGCGCCGGGAGTCCGCAGGCCCTTTCCAGCGCCGGGTGCGGAGGCGGACTCCAGCGGCAGCATCCACCCCCGTGAGGTGATCCCCGTACTCGCGGCGATCCCGTCCATCCTCGGCAGCCACGGCGCCTGCGGGTGCCGGTCCCGCACCTCCGCCAGGATCTGGCCGGTCCTCACGACATGTTCGCCTTGCACCACGACAGGAGGACACAGGTAGGCGCCCATAGCACGCATCTTTCGCAGGAAACCCGTGGATGACGTCCGGTGTCTGAAACCTGCCTGATGCACCAGACCGGGGTCAAGATGCTTTCATCGCAATCTACTTCGCATTCCACCTGTCTTTGTCCATATCGCGAAGAACGGGACCGTGAGAGTTCGGTCCTGCGTGCCGTCGGACGCCGGGCCCCGGAGGGCATCACTGCCGGGGCCGGAGGGCACAGGTCGCCGCTCGCCCGGGCAAGGGTGCCGGTCGGCACGGTCCGACCCGGTGACAACTGGCTTGTGCTGCGGCGATGTCGAGATGTCCGGGCGCTGTCGCCGCGTTGTCGAAGCGCAAGGAGAGTGTTGCCGAGGGGGTTCCGGGGTGGGGCATAGTTGATCCACAGCGGCTCACGTGCCGCTGGCCCATTCCCATTCCACTGCCTCTGAAGGGGCTGTTTCGTCATGACCTCATTGCGTTCCCGTTCGGTTCTGATCGCCGCTGCCGCCGTGGCGGGAACGCTGTTGATGACGGCCTGCCAGAACGACGACACCGCCGAGGGCGACAGCGCGGCGACGGCACAGGCCGCCGCGGGCAAGGGCGGGGTGAGCGGCACGTTCACGGACGGCACGGTCGGCTATGTGGCGGCCGGCAAGTACACGGTCACCACCGACGGCAAGGCACAGCAGTTCTGGGTGGCGGAGGACACCAAGATCTGGGGTGCGGGCGAGATCTGCGGCGACGCCGACGGACAGGCCGCCGAGGAGTGCACCGAGGCGGACCTCGAGAAGGTCACGAAGAGCGGTGCGGTGCCGGCGGATGTGGTGCTGAAGGACGGGGTGGCCGTGACCGTCACGGAGCGTCCGGCCGAGAGTTCGGGCTCCTCCTCCACCGGCGGCTCCTCCACCGGCGGCTCGTCCACCGGCGGTTCGTCCACCGGTTCCTCGTCCACCGGCGGCTCCTCCTCCTCGTCGGGCGGTTCGAGCAGCGGCGGGAGCGGCTCGTCCGAGGGCGTGAGCGGAACCTGGCTGGGAACGGTGTCGTATCTGGCGCCCGGCAAGTACACCGTGTCGGATGTGAAGGACACCCAGCAGCAGTTCTGGTTGGCGGAGGACACCGAGATCTGGGGTGTCGGCGGGATGTGCGGCGACGCCGACGGACAGGCCGCCGAGGAGTGCACCGAGGCACAGCTGGAGAAGGCCGCGAAGGCGGGCACCCTGTCCGCGACAGTGAAGATCACCGACGGTATCGCCACCAGCATCACCGAGGAGCCGTAGGACAGGTCGGGTCCTGCGCGGGGAGTCGGCCCGTGCGGAGGTAGGTGTTGACCTGGTCGTCGACGCAGGCGTTGCCGTACTCGCCGTAGAGGCCGTGCTGGCGGGCGTGTTCGACGGTCAGGAGCCGGGAGCTCGGCCAGCGTTCGCGCATGGCCCGGGCGCCGGAGTAGACGGTGCGGGGGTCGCCGGTCGCGGCGAGGAGCAGGGCCGGGACGTCGTTGTCGAGCGCGGTCGGTGCCTCGGCGGGCGGGTCCCAGAACTCGCAGGGGGTGATGTCGTTCGCCAGCGGGCCGGCGAGCGGGAACCGCTCGCGTGACGTCTCGACCGCACGCCAGTAGCTGCCGACGCCGCGCCGCTCGGCCACGTCGCCGCAGAGGATCGCCGTCATCTGGCTGGAGGACGCCGAGCCCGCCGAGGTCAGCAGGAACTCCAGCTGCCGGGCCAGTCCTTGGGGCGGCTCGACCGGCTCCCGGTCGGCGGCGCGGGCCAGGAGGCGGACGGTCCCGGCCAGGTCGGCGCGCCGCTCGTCGAGATCGCTGCCGAGGCCGCCTATGAAGAAGGCGGGGAGCACGTGCTCGTCCAGCAGGTAGGTGTCCCCCATCCGCAGCGGCTCCTGCGCGGCGGCGTCGAGGATGTGGCGGACGGTCGCGAGGACCTCGTCGCGCGTGGCGCCCAGCCCGTAGGTGGTGTGCCGTGCGGCGGCCCAGGAGGCCCAGGCGCGCAGGGCCGCCTCGTTGGCCCCCTCGGCGCCGCGCAGCAGGGTCTGGTTGTAGCGCTCGGGGGGACTGACCCCGTCGAGCACCACGCGGTCGGTGCGGCCGGGGAAGAGCTGGGTGTAGACCTCGCCGAGGTAACTGCCGTAGGAGTAGCCGAGGTAGGAAAGCGTGTCCGCACCGAGGGCGGCGCGGATGACGTCCATGTCGCGGGCGGTGTTGCGGGTGGTGACGTACGGCAGCACATCGCCCTGGGTGCGCTCGCAGCGCTCGGCCAGGTCACGGGCGACGGTGACCTCCTCCCGGTACGCCGCGCGGTCGGACCCGGCCGAGCGGAGGAAGGCCGAGCCCACGGTCCAGCCGCAGTCGAGCGGGGTGCTGCGGCCGACGAAGCGCGGGTCCATGCCGATGAGGTCGTAGCGGGCGGCGACCTCGCCCATGGGCTCGGCCGTCGTCAGCGGCATGTGGAGGCTGGGGCCGCCCGGTCCGCCGTCGTTGAGGAACAGCGGGCCCAAGTGGTGGGCCGTGTCGCTCGCCTTCCGGCGGGAGACGGCGACGGTGATCGTGCGGCCGCCGGGATCGGTGTAGTCCAGCGGCACGGTGACGTCGGCGCAGTCCGCGCCGGCGGCGTCCAGCGCCTGGCCGGTCTCGTCGTCGGGGCCGAGGGAGCAGGTGTGCCAGTCGAGGTGCTGGGTGTGGAAGCGGGCGAGCGGGTCCGGGGCGGCGGTGGCTGCCGTGGCCGTGGCGGCGGGCGCGACGGCCGTGGCGGCGAGCAGCACCGCGCACACAGCGAGGGTCCTGGGGCGTCGTCGAGAGGTTGAGGCTGGCATGTGATCAACGCTAGGGCGGTCTGCGGGCCGGCACAGTCCGGTAATCCCCCGAAAGGCACTGGGGGTTCCCCCTGGGACATCCCTGAGACCGGAGGGTTCAGGGATGTCTGCGGTTCGAGTTGGTCACCTCAGGTAGGGGCCGTCGGCTCCGATCTTGCCGGGGCCGTTCAGGACGTACACCCGGAGGTTGCCCTTGCCGGGTGCCGCGACGGACAGGGATCCGCCCGAGACGGTCTTCGTGTCGCCGGTGACGGCGTCGGTGTAGGTGCCGTTGGGGATGCCGGTGAAGGTGGCGTCGCCCGTGACGGTGACCAGGGCGAAGCTGTCCGTGCCGCCGCCGGTGTAGCGGCGCTTGAACGCCATCTGGCCGCTGATACCTGCGGTGGAGTACTGCCCCGTCTGGAGGGCGGGGACGGCCCGGCGGATCTGGTTGAGCCGCTGGAGGTGCTTGACGAGGGGCTGGGCCAGGGTGGTGGCGACCTCGCCACTCGCGGAGTCGGCCTTGCCGAACTCGGACGCGGTGACGGAGCCGGCGAGGTGGTCGCCGTAGTACGCGCGTCCTGTGCCCGCCAGCGGGCAGGTCGGGCCGCAGTCGATCTGCTTGCCCTTCTGGAACTCGATCTCCGACCCGTAGTACAGGGTGGGGATGCCGCGGAAGGTCCACATCAGGGACATGTTCTCGGCCCAGGCGTCGGTGCCGCCGCTGTAGCGGGTGCTCGACTTGTTCGGGCCGTAGTCGTGGCTGTCGACGTAGACGACGTTGTAGGTGGCGTCGTTGACGCTGTCGTCGGAGTCCTTGCCGTTGTTGTAGGCGTTCTGCGCGTCGCTGAAGTTCATGTGCATGCGCATGTCGATGATGTTCATGCCGGAGAACCGGCTGCGGTCCGGCGTGTGGTACGTGTTGCCGTCGAGGAAGGCGTTGGTGGACGTCGGCTGGTTGCCGGTGCCGAGCTGTTCCTCGTAGGTGTACTGCTCGAGGGCCGCCGTCGCGTCGTCGGCGCTGTATTCCTTGCGTTCCTTCCAGGTGTAGAACTGGGCCGAGTGGTTGACCGAGCCGCGGTTCCACTTGTCGTTGACGAAGGCGCCGACCTCGCCGAACACGAAGAAGTTCTGTGCGGCCGTGGTGCCGAACCGCTGGGTGACCCGGTCGTAGATGGCGGGCAGGAAGCGGCGGTTCCAGGTGACGCGCGGAACGTGGACGGCCGTGTCGACACGGAAGCCGTCGACGCCCATGTCGATGTACTTGTCGTAGGCGCCGATGAGGTAGTTCTGCACGGGCGTCGACTCGGTGTTGAAGTCGGCGAGGTCCTCGTGCAGCCAGCAGGAGCGCGAGTCCTCGCCCTCCCAGTTGCCGATCCAGCACTGGTGGTAGTACGTCTTCGGGAACATGCCCGACGTGGGGCTGGGCCACTGGCAGTTGTAGAGGGTGTAGCCCTCGGCGCTCTTGCCTCCGGTGGGCTTGCCCCAGTTGAGGCAGGTGTTGCCGGTGGGCTCGGCGGTCGACCACAGGTCGCCGTTGTAGTACGACTTGCCGGACTTGGGCTCCACGCTCAGGCCGTCGTAGGTGAAGTCGTCGTTCTTCTCGTCGTAGTACCAGCTCCACTGGGAGTCGCGGACGCCGTAGACGGTCGGGGTGAACAGGCCCTTGGCGCCCCAGCGGGAGCTGTGGTTGTACACGACGTCCTGGTAGATCTTCATGCCCTTGGCGTGGGCCGCGTTGATCAGGTCCTGGTAGGACGCTCCGGCCGACTCCAGGCGGGGGTCGACCTTGTAGAAGTCGTAGCCGTGGTAGCCGTGGTAGTCGTAGTCCGAGCGGTTGAGGACGACCGGGGTGATCCAGACCGCGGAGAAGCCGAGGGCCTTGATGTAGTCGAGTTTGCCGACCAGTCCCTTGAAGTCGCCGCGGAACATGGGGTCGTCGTTGGCCGCGTTGCCGGACTTGACGTGCTGGCTGCCGCCGCGGTCGTTGGAGGTGTCGCCGTCGTGGAAGCGGGCGGTGAGGACGAAGTAGATCGGGTCCTTGCGCGGGTCGGTGGCGAGCGGGGTGCCGGGGGCCGGTTCCGGGGCCTTCTCCCCGGTGGTGGCCGTGGCGGCGGCGGAGGCGGCGGAGGTGTTCCCGGCCGCGTCCACGGCCTTCACCGTGTACGAGTAGGTGGTCTTCTCCTCCAGCCCGGTGTCGGACAGGACGGTGGAGCCCACGTCCGTGACGACCGCGCCCTTGGTTCCGCCGGTGCGGGTGACCTGGTACTTCGTCACGCCCTTGTTGTCGGTGGCCGCGTTCCAGCTCACCACCACGGAGGTGTGGGTGGCGCTCGCGGCGACCCCGGTGGGCATGGTCGGCGCCTCGGTGTCCGGCGCCTCCGTCGCGCAGGGGTCCGTGGCCGCGGCGGTGACGGTGCGGTCCTTCACCGTGGTGGTGCCGGTGGTGATCGTGTAGTCGGCGCTGTTGTTGTTGTCCCACACGCCGTTGCCGTTGTTGAAGGCGGCCTTGAGCGAGGTGGCGGTGCCGAGGTCGAGGGTCTTCTTCCACCAGCCGGTGCAGGCGGCCTCCATGCCGAGGCCGGGGACGGTGGTCCAGGTGCCGCCCGCGGGCGCGTAGTGGATGTTGGCCGTGGTCCAGCCGGAGGTGGCGGTCGAGTAGTAGACGGTGGCCTGGTTGCCGGATCCGCCGCCGGAGCCGGCGCAGGGGTCGCTGTGGGCGATCACTCCGTCCTTCACCGTCAGGGTGCCGGTGCCGAGCGCGTAGTTGCTGCCGCCGTTGTTGTCCCAGGTGCCGCTGCCGTTGTTGAAGGTGGCCTGCAGAGCGGTGGCCGAGCCGAGGTCGACGGTCTTCTTCACCCAGTCCGTGCAGGCGGCCTCCATCTGCACACCGGGCACGGTGGTCCAGGAGCCGCCGTCGGGAGCGTAGTGCAGGTACGTGGAAGCCCAGTTCTTTGTCTTCGTGTAGTAGAAGACGGTCGCCGTGTTCGAGGCGGCAGCGGCTGTCCGCAGGGGGGTGGGGCGGGGCGTGTGTTGGGCCATGAGCAGGCCGAACACCGTTGCCGTGGCGGCGGCGAGAGCGAGCGCGGGCCGGGCCGGACGGGCTCGCCTGCCTCGCGAAGGTGAAAACGTGCGTCTCATGGTGTGTCTCCCAGCGAGCCAGCGGGACGAAGGGGGCGCCCTGAAATATGAACCGGCAAATTGCTGCAAGTTTTTGCATCGAGCAAGCTACAGGGACATGTCATGGACGTGAAGAGGTCCGACGCCGTGAACCGATGCGCCCCCTGTGCCCCTCCATAGCTCTGAGTTAGTGTGAACTTGCCGTCGGTGACCGCAGGGGGGCTTCCGTGACGATCGACACCACCGAATCCCTCGACCGGGCGCCCGCGGTCCCCCGTCTCGCGGTGCTCCGTGTCGGCGTGACCGGACATCGCTCGATCCCCGCCGCCGTCCTGCCGTACGTCCGCTGCGCCCTGCGGCGGCGGTTCAGCCGCAAGGACGTCGCCTGGGAGGCCGTCAGCAGCCTTGCCGCCGGCGCCGATCAGCTGTTCGCCGACATCGCCCTGGAATCGGGCGTCCCGGTGACGGCGGTGATCCCGGGCATGGACTACGAGACGCACCTGGGCGACGCGGAGGCGCGGTCGACGTACCGCAGGATCCTCGGGTCGTGTACGACCCGGATCGATCTGCCCCTGCAGCCCACGCACGAGCAGGCCTACGTCGCGGCCGGCCGATGGGTCGTGGAGCATGTCGACCACCTGGTCGCCGTCTGGGACGGCCGGCCGGCCCGCGGCCCGGGTGGCACCGGTGACGTGGTCGCCCACGCGCGGCGCCTCGGGGTGCCGGTGACGGTGCTGTGGCAGCCGGGAGTGCTCAGGGACTGACCCCGCGCGGCCCGGCGCTCAGCCGCCGAAGCGCACCAGCCACTCCGTGTGGGCCGGCGACATCAGACGCTCCGCCTCCCCCACGGCGTCGGCCCAGCCCGCCTCGGTCACCGTGCTGGACATGGCGACCCGGGCCGCTTCGAGGTCCTGTTCGATGAGGGAGTGAGCGTGCGTCAGCGGCCCGTGCCGCCGTACCTCCTGCCAGGCCACACCCGCCGCGGCGGCCGCGCTGAGCAGTCCCGCCAGATCCGCGCCGCCGAACAGCCCCGTGGTGCGCAGCAGCGCGGCCGCCAGGGCGAACAGGGTCAGGGCGGCGGTGAAGGCCGACCAGCGGGCGGCGGCGCGATGGGAGCGCGAGGCCCGGTTCTTGTACCAGACCGCCTGCTCCAGCAGCCGGTCACGCAGATAGATGTCCCGGCGTGCCGTGTACGACTTGGCCCGCACCGCGCGCATCTCCTTAGTGATCTGCCCCTTGCCGAACTCCCGGGCCTCTTCCCGGCAGTCCTCCCAACCGCACTTGCGCAGCTCGCGCAGTCGCTCCTCGAGGCGCGCGGCGAACAGGCCGTCCGGGTCGGCGACCCCGGAGCGGAACGGGCCGCCGTGCACCATGTACTGCCAGGCGAGCGTCTTGACCAGCTCGGCGACCGCCCGGTGCGCCTGCCAGTGGGCACGGGAACGGCGGCGCGAGGTGCGCACCCCGAGGAGGATCGTCAGGCCGTACAGGACGGCGGCGCCCGCCGCCATCAGACGGCCGGAGGCCTGTTCGACCAGCATGGCGGCCGCGGTGGCCAGGAGCAGCACGACCAAATGGGTGCGGACCCCTTTGAACGAATCACTCTGATGACGTAACGCCCATTGATCACTCTGCCGGAACAACGGTGGCAGGTCCTGGTCCTTCAGCATCGTGCTCGGCGCAGGAGTCGTACCGGCCGCCATGGCGCCCTCCAGATCGCTGCGCGCCCCCGACTTCTTCCGCGCGCCCCCTGAAAGCCAGGGTACGAATGGATGGACCGGCCGAACCAGTCCCCGCACGACACGATGGCCCGACATTCCTGTTGTAGGGTCCGCACTATCGGGACAACACCGCTGGTCCCATCGATCCGAACCGGAGCGACGCAACCGCCATGATCCTCGACGTGACGCCCATGAGGCGCCCCTCCCAGACCCCCGTCTCGGCCGCTCGCCGCACTCGTCTGACGGACATCGACCCGTTCGCGGCCGCCGCCGCACGCACCGCGGGCCGTGTGACGGACGTCCCCGACCGCCGCTCGGGCCGGCCGATCACCTTCAACTCGGCCTCCTGAGATCCGGGCGCGGACGCCGGAACGCCACACGGACCGGGGTGCGCCCGGCGGATCCCTCTCGCCGCGCGTACCCACGCCAGTGGTCCGACAGTGCGTCAATGCGCCCTGCGTTTGTGAGGTTTGACGTGTCGTCGGGTGGGCAGCGTGCCACACTCCTCCAGTGACGAGTCAGGCCCCGGACCATCCACCTCTGAGACAGCTGGTCCTCAAGATCCACAGCAGATGTGATCTGCTCTGCGACCACTGTTACGTGTATCAGCACGCCGACCAGAGCTGGCGGTCCCGCCCGACGTTCATCCGCCCGGAGACGGTCCGTTCCGTCGCCGACAGGCTGGCCGAGTACGCCGCCTCACGGTCCCTGGAATCCGTGTCGGTGATCCTCCACGGCGGCGAACCCCTGCTGGTCGGCCCGGCCCGGCTGCGGGACATCTGCGCGGAACTCACCCGCGTCCTCTCCCCCCACACCACGGTCGACCTGCGGATGCACACCAACGCCGTGACACTCAACCGACGGCACCTCGACGTCTGCAGGGAATTCGGCGTCCGGGTCAGTGTGTCGCTGGACGGGGACCGGTCGTCGAACGACCGTCACCGGCTCGACCGCCGGGGCCGCAGCAGTTACGACCGTGTGGTGCGCGGGATCCGGCTGCTCCAGGAGCCCGAGTACCGTCATCTGTTCAGCGGAGTGCTCTGCACGGTCGACGTGGCCAACGACCCCGTCGCGGTGCACGACGCGCTCACCGCGCTGCGGGCGCCCCGGATCGACTACCTCCTGCCCCACTCCACCTGGGACAGCCCTCCGCCCCACCCCGCGGGGACCGAAACCCCTTACGCCGACTGGCTGCTCGCGATCTTCGACCGCTGGGAGCAGCAGGGCCGGCCGATGCCGGTGCGCACCTTCGACTCGGTGCTCAGCACCCTGCGCGGCGGCCCCAGTCTGACCGAGGCGCTCGGACTCGCGCCCAGCGATCTCGCCGTGATCGAGACGGACGGCACCTTCGAACAGGCCGACTGGCTCAAGACGGCCTACGCGGGGGCTCCCGAGACGGGATACGACGTCTTCCGGCACGGATTCGCGGAGTTCGCCGAGCATCCCGGCTTGCTGGCCCGCCAGTCGGGCCTGGACGGGCTCAGTGACACTTGCCGCCGCTGTCCCGTCGTGCGCAGTTGCGGCGGCGGGCTGTACGGGCACCGCTACAGTTCCGGGCGCGGCTTCGACAACCCCAGTGTCTTCTGTGCGGATCTCCGCTCCCTGGTGGAGGGCATCGCCGATCGGGTGACCGACGCCTCGTTCTCCCGGGCCGTCCTCAGCACCCCCGAACTGCACGCCGCGAACCGGGAGTTGGACGCGATCCTGTTGCGCCGCGTCCAGGAGCAGCTGACGCCCGAACCGGGTTGGCCAGACGCCTGGCGCCTGATGGTGGCCCTGGACGGCGACCCGGACACCGCCCCGTACCTGGACGAGGTCCTCGGGCACCCCTATGTGCGGACCGGCCTCCAGCGGTCGCTCCAGGGGCGCGCCGATCCCGCGCGTTTCATGTCGCTGGCCACCGCGGCCGCGGTGCGGGCGGGGGTGCGTGCCACTCTGGCGTGGGACCATCCCGGCGGCCGTCTGCATCTGCCCACCCTGGGCACCTTCCGGCTGGACGCCCCCGGCCGGATCGAGGTCAGCGTGGCGGCGAGGGGCTTCCGGGTGCGCGGCGAGAGGGATCCGGAGGGGACGCGGGTACGGCTCGACGCGCCCGACGCTCCGTCCCGCTGGCGCCCGCTGGTGCGGCTGTGGGAACCCGACGGCCCGCTCGTCGACGACGCCGACCCCTACCGCGACTGCCATCCGGCGGCCGTGGCACCGCCGTTGGCGGACGAGGAGTTCTCCGACCGGCTGAGACGGGCGTACGGGATCCTGGAGAAGGAGGCCCCGGACCACGGCGGGGACCCGGAGGCGTTCCATCCCACCGTGCTCACCCCGCTGGAGGCGGGCAGCGGTCTCCAGCTCGGCGAGCACGGGTTCGGAGCACTCGGTGTGGCCGTCGATGTGCAACCCAAGGAATTCGCCCGCGAGTTGCCGCGCATCGGACGCCGGGCGAGACTCACCGCCCTGCGCGCGACGGCCGATCTGCACCGCCTGGGCAGCACTGCGGGTTCGCTGCTGGACCAGGCGGACGAGGGGCTGGGCCGTCAGGCGTACGACGAGGCGGCGCGGGCGCTCACCGCCCTCACCCTGCTGCCGGAGCGCGAACTGACCGCCACCGGCGCGGTGCTGGTGGCCCGGATGTGGTCCCGGTGGGCGGGGCACCGTGACTGACCCCTGTGACCCGTTACCGACCGAGGCGGCGAGGAAGGAGCAACTGGTCGCTCTGCTTTCCTCGTTGGGCATCCGACAGGGTGGGCTCCTGATGGTGCACGCCTCGCTGAGCGGCACCGGCATGGCCCCGGCATCGGTGCGGGACGCGCTGCTGGAGACCCTCTCCCCCGAGGGAACGCTGATCGTGCCGGCCTTCACCCCGGAGAACTCCGACACCTCACGGGCGTACCGGCAGGCCGTGGCGGGCCGGAGCGAGACGGAGGCGGCCGAGTTCCGCGCGTCGATGCGGGCGTTCGACCCGGACCGCACCGCGTGCCCGACGATGGGGGCGCTCGCCGAGTGCGTGCGGACCACGCCGGGCGCCGTGCGCAGCACGCACCCCCAGACCTCACTCGCCGGACTCGGGCCACGGGCGGGCACGGTGCTGCGCCGCCATCCGCTGCGCAGCCACCTCGGCAGACTCTCGCCGATGGCCCGGCTGTACGCCGCCGACGCCCAGATCCTGCTGCTGCGGGTCGGGTTCGAGGTGTGCAGCGCGTTCCACCACGCCGAATACCTGATGCGGCCGCGACCGCCCAAACGCACCTACCGGTGCGTGGTGCGGAAGCAGGGGAACTGGGTCTCCTACCGTGATGTCACCCTGGACGACGGCGACTTCGGCGAGATCGGCGCACGGCTCCCCCGCGCCTTTCTGCGCCAGGGGGAATGGGCGTCGCAAGCCGTCGTCCTCTGCGGAATGCGGGACGCCGTCGGCCACGCCAAAGAGCACATGACCAGATATCGCAAGGCTTTGGCCTGAAAACGATGAACCGTCCGGGCGTCGTTCAGGCACATTGTTGGTTCCGGTTCAAGGCGCCGTCGGCGGGGGCGGTCCAGCGGCTTGTCGGCGGGCGGGGGGACGTGTGGACATAGCTGAACGGCTGCACGATCGGGTGCCGGACAACCGGCCTCATTTCTTCCTGTCGTACGCCCACACTCCGCCGTGGGGTCCCGACAGCGGTGATCCGGACCACTGGGTGCGCGTGCTGTACAAGGACCTGTGCAGCCACATCATGGCGCTCACCGATCTGCCGGCCGGCTCCGCCGTCGGATTCATGGACCGGGAGATGCGCTCCGGGGAGGGCTGGCCCGAGAAGCTGAGCGAGAACCTCGCCACCTGCCGGGTCTTCGTGCCGCTCTTCTCCCCGCGCTACTTCACGAGCGAGATGTGCGGACGGGAGTGGTTCGCCTTCACCGAGCGGATGCTGCACGCCAAGAGCACCGGCACGGGCAGTGTGTCGGCCATCGTGCCCGCCCTGTGGACCCGGGTCGAGTTCTCCGAACTCCCCGACTCCGTCCGCCATATCCACCTGGACAACGCGGGCGTCGGCAGCCGCTACGCGACCAACGGGATCTACGGGCTGATCAAGCTCAACCGGTTCCGCGACGAGTACGAGGAGACCGTGCTGGGCCTCGCGGAGCGCATCGTGCGGGTCGCCCGCGAGTCACAGCTGCCCGTCAGCCGCCCCCGCGACTACGAGGCGACCCCCAGCGCCTTCAAACCGCGCGGCTCGGGTCCCCGGCACATCCATCTCACCGTCGCCGCCCCCACCCGCGACACCGTGCCCGACTATCGCGACCGGCATCCGTACGGCGACGACGCACTGAGCTGGAACCCGTACCACTCGGAGTCCACCCGGCCGCTGTCCGCGCTCGCCGAGGACCTCATCCGCTCCCTGGACTACCGCGTGACCGTAGCCGACTTCGACGACGAGGACACCGGCGACCCCGCGGCGGCCGAGTCCGCCGCACCCGACCCGCAGACCGCACGGCCCGGGATCCTGATCGTCGACCAGTGGGCACTCACCGACGAGGAGCGCCGGCACCGGCTGAAGACCTTCGACGCGGCCGCCCGTCCCTGGGTGAGCGCGATCGTCCCCCGCAACCGGGCCGATCTGCAGTGCCGCAGCGAGGAGGGGCAGCGGCTGGCCGACGAACTGGAGCGGTCGATGCCGACGATCCTGGAGCGGGCGCGACGCGGCGACAGCCGGATCGCCGTCAACGGCGTACCCACACTGAACGCGTTCACGGGCGTCCTGCCCGCCGTGGTGGCGCACACCACCCGGCAGTACCTCAAGCACGCCGAGGCCCGGCTGCCGCAGGCCCCGCACGTGCCCAGGCTCCGACTGACGGACCCGCCCGGCCCCGATACGGGAGACGACCACCAAGGAGAGGCATGACGGCCGCCAGGGACGGACGCATCATCACCTTCTACTCGTACAAGGGTGGCACCGGACGGACCATGGCGCTGGCCAACACGGCATGGATCCTCGCCGCGAACGGCAAGCGCGTCCTCGCCGTCGACTGGGACCTCGAGGCGCCGGGCCTGCACCGCTTCTTCCACCCGTTCCTCGACCCCAACGCGCTCACGGCGACCACGGGCGTCATCAACATCCTCCAGGACTACGCCTGGGCCGCCACGGACGGCGCCCACCGCAGCGGGGCCTGGCATCTGGAGTACGCGGACGTCGAGCAGCACGCCGTCTCGCTCACCCCCGAGCGACTGGGCCTGAACTTCCAGGACGGAGGCTCGCTGGACTTCCTCTCCGCGGGCCGTCAGTTCCGCGCCTACTCGGCGACGGCCTCCTCCCTGGAGTGGGACAACTTCTACGACCGTCTGGGCGGCGGCGCCTTCCTCGAGGCTCTGCGCGACAGCATGAAGCGGTCGTACGACTACGTCCTGATCGACTCGCGCACGGGGCTGTCGGACACGGCGGACATCTGCACCCTGCAGATGCCGGACATGCTGGTGGACTGCTTCACGCTCAGCGACCAGTCCCTGGACGGCGCCGCCGAGGTCGCGCACAGCGTCGGGGACGAGCACCGCAAGCGGCGGATCCGGGTGCTGCCCGTGCCCATGCGCATCGACGAGGGCGAGAAGGACAAGGTCGACGCCGGCCGCGCCCTGGCCCGGCTGAAGTTCATGGGGCTGCCCAAGGGGCCGAACGGCGAGCAGCTGAGCGCCGAGGAGGCCACCGCCTACTGGGGCAGCGTGGAGATTCCCTACCGCCCCTACTACGCCTACGAGGAGACGCTCGCCACCTTCGGCGACGAGACCGGCGACCCCAAGTCACTGCTGTCCGCCTTCGAGCGGCTGACCTCGGTGGTCTCCGACGGCGAGGTCAACGGGCTGCCGCCGATACCGGAGTCGGTGCGGCTGCGGTGCCGGGACACGTTCATCCGGCGCCGTCCGCCGGCCGTGGCGGCCGAGATGGTCGTGGCGTACGCGGCGGAGAACCGGATGTGGGCGGACTGGGTCGAGTCGCTGCTCCGGCGGGCCGGGTGCAACGTCACCCTGCACAACCTGTCCGGCGGCCCCCTCGACCGGGTCGAGCCCGCGACCCGCACCCTCGTCCTGCTGTCCAACGCCCTCCAGCGCTCCCGCCACGCCGAGACCGTCCTCGCCGCCCTCATGTCCGCCGAGACGACCCCGGGCGCGCTGGTGCCCGTACGGGTCGACGAGGTCCGGCTGCCGGAGGCGTACCTGGACCGGGGCGGCCCGGTCGATCTCCAGGGACTCGACGAGACGGGCTGCGCCGCCGTCCTCCTCGACGCGCTGGAGCTGCCGGGACAGCTGCCGGACGGCGGGCCGGCCGCGCCCCGGTTCCCCGGGCAGACGCCCAAGGTCTGGAACGTGCCGCAGCGCAACACCACCTTCACCGGGCGCGGGCAGATACTCGAACAGGTGCGCGACCAGTTGCGGGGCGGCATGTCGGTCGTGCTGCCGCAGCCGCAGGCCCTGTTCGGGCTCGGCGGCGTCGGCAAGACACAGATCGCGCTGGAGTACGTCCACCGGTTCATGGCGGACTACGACCTGGTGTGGTGGGTCTCCGCGGAGCACGTCGACGACGTGGTCGCCTCCCTCGCCGAACTCGGCGCTCTCATCGGCGCGCCCGGCGGTGAGGACATGGCCCTGGCCAGCCAGGAGACCGTGCACATGCTCTCGCGCGGGATCCCGACGGAGCGCTGGATCCTGGTGTTCGACAACGCCGACGCGCCCGAGGAGCTCACCGGCTACTTCCCCACCGGCAGCAGCGGGCACATCCTCGTCACGTCCCGCAACCAGTCGTGGTCCCAGCAGGGGGCGACACTCGCGGTCGACGTCTTCCTGCGCCGCGAGAGCGTGGAGCACCTCTCCCGGCGCGCGCCGGGCCTGACCGCCGACGAGGCCGACCAGGTGGCCACCGCGCTGGGCGACCTGCCGCTGGCCGTGGAACAGGCGGCGGCCTGGCTCGCCGAGACCGCCACCCCGATCGCCGAGTACCTGCGCCGGCTCACCGAGCAGACGGCGGCGGTCCTCGCCCTCAACCAGGCCTCCGACTACCCGGAGACGGTCGCGGCGACCTGGAACATCTCCATAGAACGCCTGAAGGAACGATCCCCCGCCTCCGTGCGGCTGCTCCAGCTGTGCGCCTTCCTCGCGCCCGAGCCGATCTCCTCGCAGCTGCTCTACAGCAAGGAGATGATCGACGCCCTGAAGCCGTACGATCCCGCCCTCCAGGAGAGTCTGCTGCTCGGCCGGGTCATCCGGGAGATCGGCCAGCTCGCGCTCGCCAAGGTCGACCAGGTCTCCAGCTCCATCCAGGTGCACCGGCTGGTGCAGGCCGTGATCCGCTCGCAGATGTCGGAGGAGGACCGGCGCACCGCCCGGCACATGGTCCACACGGTCCTCGCGGGCACCCGGCCGGACGGCGACGAACCCATCGACGACCCCGCGTCCTGGCCGCGCTTCGGCGTCATCTGGCCGCATCTGGCCGCCTCCGACATCCGCAACTGCAGAGAGGCGGACCCACGCCGGCTGCTCATCGACCGGGTCCGCTATCTGTGGAAGCGCGGCGAGTTCCCGCGCGCCCAACAGCTCGCCGAAGACCTTCTCGCCCACTGGAAGCCGATCCTGGGCGAGGACGACGTGCAGTACCTCTACCTGCGGTGCCAGCTCGCCAACATCCTGCGGTCGCAGGGGCGTTACGTGGAGGCGCAGGAGATAGACGAGGAGCTGCGCGGCCGCCAGCGACGCGTGCTGGGCACCACGCACCCGCACACCTACGTCACCACCTCCAGCCTCGCCAGCGATCTCGCCGCCCTCGGCGAGTACACCAGGGCGGTGGAACTGGCGAAGGAGGCGCACGAAGGCTTCAGCCAGATCTTCCACGAGTCCCACCCCCGCACGCTGAACGCCGCCAACAACCTCGCGCTGGCCCTGCGCATGGTCGGCAACTACGGCGACGCCCGGCAGCTCGACCAGCAGACCTACGACCGCCGCACCGAGGTCCTCGGCCCCGACCACCCCTACACCCTGGCGTCGGCCGACAGTCTCGGCCGCGATCTGCGCGAGGTGGGCCGCTACGCCGAGTCGGTGACCGTGCTCTCGAAGGCGTACCAGCAGCACAAGCGGATCCTGGGCAAGGACTTCCCCGGCACCCTGCGGTGCGCCAAGTCGCTCGCGGTCTCCCTGCGCCGGGCCGGCCTCTTCGAGGACGCGCTGCGGCTGACGTCCGCGACCCTGGAGCACTACCGCCAGCAGTACGCCGCGCCCACCCCGGACTCCTTGGCCTGTGAACTCAACCTCGCCGCCGACCTGTTCGCGGCCGGTGACCGCCAGGAGGCGCGCGAGGTGGCCCAGCGGGTGCTCGCCGAGTACGTGAAGGTTCCCGGCGAGGCGCACCCGTACACCCAGGCCGCGATGAACAACCTGGCCATCTTCCACTGGGGTTGCGGGGACATGGAGCAGGCCGAGGCCGTGTTCCGCAAAACGATCGAGCGGATGACGGACGTGCTCGGCGACCACCACCCGCACACCCAGTTCTGTTCCGCCAACTACGCCATCGTGCTGGCCGGGACGGACCGGCCGGAGGACGCCTGGAAGCTGGAGAAACGCGCGGTGGACGCCCTGCGCGGCATCCTCGGCGCCCAGCACCCGGAGACCCTGGCCGTCGTCCACAACAGCGCCCTCACCCTCGCCGCCCTCGGTCGCGCCGAGGAGGCCCGGGCCCGCCGCGGGGAGGCCGTGACGGAACTGGAGCGCCAGCTGCGCCAGCTCGGCGAGAACAACGGCATCACGCACTTCGTGGCCCTCGAACGGCGGGTGTACCGGGATCTGGAGCCGCTGGCGGTGTGAGGCGCGCGGACGGCCTCACCGGACGGCCTCAGTCGCCCGGCGTGTCCTGCAGCAGCCAGTCCAGGACGTCCGGGAGGGCCCGCAGGGACGCGAAATGGGCCGCCTTCGGCTCCAGGACGGCTTCGGCCCGTGGAATGCGCTCGGCCAGCCAGGAGAAGTGGGAGGGGGGCGAGAACACGTCCTTCGCGCCGTGCCACAGCAGCACCGGCACACCGATGTGCGCGGGGTCGAAGCCCCACGGGCTGGTCAGCGCGAGCGCGTCGTCGATCCAGCCGTACGGTGAGGTGCGCAGCGCCTCGTGGTAGTTGCGCAGCAGCATCGAGCGGATGCTGTTCTCGGAGACGATCAGCCGGTCCTCGTCGGTCAGGTCGGAGCGCAGTTCCTCCAGCAGTCGCGCCGGGTTGCTGCGGATGGCGTCCGAGCGCGGGATGATGCCGGCGGCGTACCGCTCCGGGTCGGTGAACGCCGTACGGAAGTCCCTGACGTTGAACGGTGTCATGCCCGCGAACCAGTCGAGCCCTTCGGCGTCCCTCGGCGCCAGCCCGACGAGGGCGGCGGCCCGGGTCACCCGTGCGGACAGGATCGCGGCGCAGGCGAGGGCGTGCGGGGCCCCGCCGGACCGGCCGGCCACCGCGAAACGTCCGAGCCCCAGGGCGTCGGCGACGGCGGTGACGTCCTCGACGACGTCCACGACGCGCCGTCCCGGTCTGCGGTCCGAGCCGCCGTATCCGGGCCGGTCGAAGCTGATGAGGCGGGCCCCGCGCTGGTAGAGGAACATGGCCCGGGGCCGGGGGCCGACCCGGCTGCCGGGCATGCCGTGCAACAGGAACACCGGTCTTCCGCGGGGATCCCCCGAGATCTCCACGCGCAACCGCCGTCCGCCAGCCGTCCGCACCAGGTCAGGCACCGCCGTGTCCCCCTCCCGCGCCCATGCCCGGGACCACGTTGCCCGACACCTGCCCGGACGACCGGCCGGTGAAACGAATCTGCAGGTCAACTGGTCCCGGAGAAAGGGGGTTTGGCTCGGTTGCACCGGCTGCCGGGCCCGATCCCGGCGGCGGCCCGCGGACCGGCGGTCCCGTGGTTCAGCGGCGCAGCGTCGCCGTCCGGTCGTCGCTGCCGCCGCGGCCCGCACGGGCGCGTACGCGGTGGTGGTGGCGACGGTGGGGGCGGCGGCGGGCGGTCACCGCCACGACGGCCAGGACGGTCAGGACGGCCACTCCCGCCGCCTCGACGTACAGGGTCGGCCGGACCAGTTCCGCGTCGGTCGACTCGACGAAACCGAACAGACCCGTGGTGAGGCTGAGCACCAGGGCGCCCAGGGTGCCGGCCGTGAAGAGGGCGGTGACCGCGGCCACCGGGGCCAGCCCTCGCACGGGGGTGACCAGCAGCGCCACGGCGAGCAGGATCCCGACGACGCCGTTGAGCAGGAAGAGCGGCCCGATGGTGACGAGGTCCCGGTAGCCCTCGGCCCACAGGCGCAGATGGATCGCGGCCATCGCCGCCGTCAGTCCCGCGCCGGCCAGCCGCAGGACGAGCGTCGTGGCCGTGCGCTCAGTAGCCATTGCTCGTGGAGGTGTTGGTGTCGCTGGTCGACGCCGGGGTTCCGCCGACCGTGATGTGTGTCTTCATACCGAGGTCCTTGTGTCCGTCGACCGGGCAGTACACCTGGTACGAGCCGGGCTTCAGCGTGACCGTGAGGGTCGTGGACTGGCCGGGATCCAGCGTCTTGCTGCGGCTCTCGCCGCCGGGGCCCTCGAGCTCCAGGGCGTGTTCGTGGTGGCCCATGTTCTGCGCGGTGAAGGTGTACCGGCCGGCCTGGAACGTCTGCGTCGAGAGCTGGATGTGGAAGTCGGTCAGCTTCGCCGTGACCTGGGTCCCCGAGGCCGCGGGCTTCGACGGGGCCGGGGCCGTGGTGGCCCCGGAGCCGCTGCCGCTGTTGCTGCCGCCGCCTCCGCAGGCGGCGAGCAGGGCCGTCAGGCCGCCGGCGGCCACGCCGAGGAGTACGCGGTGACGGGTGTGCGGGATGGTCATGTGTCGGTCCTCCGGATCGTCCCCCTGCAAGGGGTACGGACGCGGCGGGCGGAGGGATTGCGGATCGCCCGAGGGAGAATGGCCGCGAGGGAGAATCGCCGCGAGGGAGAATGGCTGTGAGCGCAATCCCTTACGGGCGCCGGAACGTATTCCTGGTATGTGGCGCATGGGCCTTTCCTTCGGGCGGGTGCCTGACGAGGCACTGCTCACCGGTCTGACGACGGGCGATCCCGAGCTCGCCGTGGCGTTCGTGCGCCGTTTCCAGAGCACGGTCTACGGCGTGGCCCTCGCCGTTCTGGGAGACGCCCAGCTCGCCGAGGACGTCGCCCAGCAGACCTTCGAGCGGGCCTGGCGGCACGCACAGGTGTACGACCCCCGGCGGGGCTCCGTACGGGCCTGGCTGACGACCATCGCGCACAACCTGGCGATCGACGCGGTACGGGCCCGGCGGGCGAAGCCCGTCGCGCCGGAGGACCTGGACGCACTGCTCGACACCGTGACCGAGACGCCCGAGCGGCGGGCGGTGGCCGACGACAACGCGGAGCGGGTCCGGCGGGCGGTCGCGGAGCTGCCCCGGGAGCAGGCGAGAGCCCTGGTGATGGCCGGGATCTACGGGATGACGGCCTGGGAGGTCGCCGACGCCGAGCACATTCCGCTGGGCACGGCGAAGACGCGGATCCGGACCGGCACGCGCAAGGTGCGCGCCCTTCTCGAGACGGAGGAGAAGCGGTGAGCGGCATGGAGTGCGAGCGGCTGCGGGAGCAGGGCGCCGAGCTGGCGCTCGGGGTCCTGCCGGCACGCGAGCGGGCCGAGGCGGTCGCCCATCTGGACCGGTGCCCGGACTGCCGGGAGCACGTCGAACGGCTGACGGCGGTCGGCGACGGTCTGCTCGCCCTGCTACCGGCCGCCGAGCCGCCGGTCGGTTTCGAGAGCCGGGTCGTACGGGCGCTGGGCGCGGCCCCCGTGCCGAAGCCCCGCAGGCACCGGCTGCGGCTGGCGGCGGCCGTGGTGGCCGCGACCGTGGCCTGCGGTTTCGGCGGCTGGGCGGTCGGCACGGTGGTCGAAGGCGCGCCGGCGTCGGTCTCCCAGCGGACGGACGTGGGACTGCGGGAGGCCGCCCTGGTGTCGGGCGGCCATGAGGTGGGGCGGATCTTCGCTCACGGCGGTGACCGGAGCTGGGTGTACATGTCCGTCGAGCTCCCCGGGACGGACCGGGGCCCGGTGCGGTGTCTGCTGGTCCGCGCCGACGGGTCGACGGTCCCCGTGGGTTCGTTCCCGCTCAAGGACGGTTACGGGTACTGGGGGGCACCGGCCCCGGTCGATCCGACGACCGTGACCGGCGCCCGTCTGGTGGGCCCGGACGGGAGCGTCCTGGCCACGGCACGCTTCCCGGCGTGAGGTGCGGTGCGGGCGTCAGCAGGCGAGGGCCTCAGCAGGTGACGGTGCCCTTGCGCAGGGCGTGGCCGCCGTCGTTGGTGTCGTCGGACCAGTAGACGGGCTTGGTGCCGGCGACGCACTCGTCGGCCCCGGCCGGCGTGAAGCCCTCGTTGTTGTAGTCGGGCATGCCGGTGGGACGGTCGTGGACGCCGGTGGTGGTGAAGCCTCCGGAGGCGTCGACCCGGAAGGTGCGGTGCTGCCCGTGGCACGTGTCGTCGCAGACGGCCCACAGACGGGTGGCCTGCGGCTCCCACTGGAGCTCCATGACGCCGGCCATCCCGCTGGCGAGGGACGTGACGCGGGTGAAGGCGCCGGAGTCCTCGAGGACATAGCCGTAGATCGTTCCGGTGCCTTCGACGCCGGTGAAGAACACGCCCCCGCTGTGGGCGCCGTAGTGTGCCGGGTCGTAGGCGGTGCCGGTCGAGGCGTCCTTGAAGGCGGCGCCGGTCAGGTAGGCGTCGGGGACCCAGGTGACGGCCTCGAAACCGAGGTTGGAGCCGACGGACGGCAGGTCGGAGGTGAGGTTCCACTCCTTCGCGGCGGTCAGCGTGGTACCCGTGCCGGAGACGTCGTACTTCAGGACGGACAGCCGGCTGGTTCCGGAGACGTCGCCGTTGCGCTCGCTGGCCACGAAGACACCGGCCGCGGATCCGCCGCCGGTGACGGTGACGCCCTCGCTGTCGGGGCTGCCCGAGCCGCCGGGGAAGCGCAGCGTCTTGCCGGAGGTCCACCCGCTGCCGGTGTCGGGGGTCCAGCCGCCGGAGCCGTCGCGCACCAGGCGCCACAGCTTGCCGCTGTTCTGGGCGCCCCACATCACGCCGCCTTCCTGGGCGAGACCGCTGAGGTCCTGGCCGAAGACGTCGGAGGCGTCGGCGGTCGTCACGGAGCTGCCGCCGGGCCAGGCCACCGGGGTGCCTCCGCCCGTGCCGCCGCAGTCGTTGGCGGCGCCCAGGGTCGACCGGGCCGCCTTGAACGCGCCGGTGCCGTCGGGGCAGCGCGACCAGGAGGGGTCGGAGTGCTGACTCCAGGAGAAGCTGTCGACGAGGGTCGTACCGTCCGCCGGGTACAGGCGTGCCTTGTCGGCCGACCCCAGCCCGAACTTGGCGTGCACGTCGAAGGCACGGAACGCGCCCGCGGCCAGGGTGGTCCCCGAAGCGATCTTGTACGACGAGCTGTCCTGGTCGTCCTTGAGGATCCAGCCCGAGAGGTCGACCGTGGCGGTGCCCTTGTTGTACAGCTCGATCGAGTCCTCGACGCTCCCGGTGGTGACCACTTCGTTGATCCGGATGTCGTCGGCCGGGGCGGCGTGGGCCGGGGCTGCGGTCGGCGCTCCGGCGAGGGCCGATCCGGCGACGAGGAGAAGGGCGAGAACACGGGGCCGGCGGCGGGTGCGTGATGCGGTCACGATGTCCGTCCAAGGGTCGCGGAAGACAGGACGCCCCGACGGTCCCGGACCGGACCGAACCGGATGTCCCCCACGGGGCGGACATCCCGTGAACGATGGTCGAAGAACTCCTGTGCAGGGACCGTGAACAGCCCATTTTACCGGGTCAGGTACGGAAGGGCTCGGTCACCGGGAGCAGCGCGGGGCGTTTGGCCCGGCGGCCGTCGCCGGAGGAACGGCCGCGCAGACGACGGGCGATCCAGGGGCCGAGGAAGGTGCCGGCCCAGCGTAGCTCGGTGGCGACGGACCGCAGGACGGTGGCGCGCGCCTCGGCCGCCGGCAGCGGCCGGGTCCAGTCGGCGTCGCTGCCGGGGAGGGCGAGCGCGTGGGCGACGGCGGCGGCGATACGGGCGTGCCCGAGCGGGCTCGCGTGCAGCCGGTCGGCGCTCCACAGGCGCGGGTCGGTCACGACGGGGTGCGCGGCCGTCTCGGCCACCACCACGCCGTGGCGCCCGGCGGCCGCCCTGATGCGCTCGTTGAGCGCCAGGACCCGGGGGCCGAGCGGGCGGGCGAGCGGTGTCATGCGTCCGACGTCGGGGAACGTCAGCGTCGCGACCGTGGCGCCCTGCGCGGTGAGCGCGGCGAACATCGCCTCCAGGTGACCGGCCACCTCGTCGGCGTCGAAGCCCGGGCGCAGCACGTCGTTGACCCCGGCGACCACGGTGACGAGGTCCGGCCGCAGCGCCAGCGCGGGGGCCAGCTGTTCGGCACGCACCTCGTCGGCCCTGCGGCCGCGCACGGCGAGGTTGGCGTAGTGCACACCGGGGCTGTGGCGGGCGACGTGCTCGGCGAGCCGGTCGGCCCAGCCGCGCAGGCCATGGGCGTCGTCGCCGTCGCCGACCCCCTCGGTCTGGCTGTCCCCCAGGGCGACGTAGCGCAGGTACGCACTGTTCGTCATGGACCCGCTCTCCCCATGCAACCGACTATGCAACTGAGCACCTAGGTGCATTGTTGACTATAAGGATAGCGTCGCCCACCGCCCGGCGAGTCGGGGTGCGCCTCGCGGCCCGGACGGCCGCAAGGCGCGGGGCTTCGCCCGAGCGGGGTCAGGACGTGCCGGCCGCCTCCTCCCTCAGTTTCTCCAGGACGGACAGCCGGTCCTCCGCGTGGATCCGCCGCGTCGTCACCCGGTCCGGGTAGCAGCGCAGGAACATGGAGGTGAAGTGGCTGCCGTAGTGCAGGAACTCGGAGTCGTCGGTGCTGTCGAGCGGGCGGGCCGCGGCCTGGAAGCTGGGCTCGTGGAAGTAGGCGAAGGCGTAGCGCTCCCGGTCGGCGAGTTTCACCTTGTGGGGTGTGGAGAGCAGGGTTCCGCCGGTGAGGAACTGGAAGAGGTCGCCGGGGAACACGGTGAAGGTGTGCGGCACCGGCGGGACGTAGGTCCAGAGGTCGTCGTCCTCGTAGACGCCCGCGGCGCTCTCCTCGGGCAGCCAGTTGCGGTTGCGGCGCTCGCCCTCGATCGGGGGCCGGATGTACAGGGCCTGTCCGGCCTCGTCCTGGGTGGCGATGACCAGCAGACCGTAGTCGGTGTGGGCGCCGATGCCGCGGTCGGTACCGGCGGACGCCGCGGGGAAGCGCAGGACGCGCATGTGGTGCCAGCCGTCGTCGGTCAGCCGGGTGAACGCCTCGATGTCCTGGCCGAGTCCGAGCGCGGTGAGCCGGAGGATCCGCTCGCCGAGGTCCCCGGACTGTTCCATGTAGGCGTTGACCGCGTCCCGGTACTGCTCGTCCGGCCAGGGGACGGGGCCGTGGCAGGGCCAGTTCTCGGCGACCCGGGCGTCGTCGAGGGACACGTCCTTGGTGACGGTGAAGATCTCCGAGCCGTCCTGGACGCCGTCGGTCACCTCCTCGCCGGAGGCGACGTATCCGCTGTAGCTGAGGTCGCTGAGGTGCCGGGACTTGTCGGCGAGCGGCAGGGAGAAGAACCGCCGGCTCGCCGTGTAGGCGTCGGCGACCACGCCGCGCTGCGCGGCGGGGATGGCGACCTGGTAGATGCCGTCGCGCTGCCATGCTTCGATCATCCGCTGTCCCAGGCGGATGTCCTCGGGTGTCCCGGTGATGGTCTCCGGGATGTCGAACGTGACGAGAGCGGTCAAGGGAGTTCCCTTCGAGGGTGTACGGACATGCGGGTGCGGGTGTGGTTCGGGGTGGGGCTGCGGGTGTGGCTCTGGGGGGAGGAAGCCGTGGTCAGGCCTTCGTGCGGACCGGCAGGCTCCGTACGCCGCGGTGGAGCATGCTGGGCCGCCATGTCAGGTCGCCGGGCTCGAAGGCCGGGGCCAGGTGGGGGAAGTGCGCGAGGAGGCGTCCGAACGCGATCTCGCCCTCGGCCCTGGCGAGCGGTGCGCCCACGCAGTGGTGGACGCCGTGGCCGAAGGCGAGGTGTCCGGTGGCGGCGCGGGTGACGTCGAGCCGGTCCGGCTCGGGGAAGCGGGTCGCGTCCCGGTTGGCGGAGGTGAGGCCGACGAAGACGAACTCGCCCGCCGGGATGGTCACTTCGCCGACCGGGACCGGCTCGGTGGTGCGCCGGAAGTGGCTGATGTTGGCCGAGCTGTCGTAGCGCAGGAACTCCTCGACCGCGTGCGGCAGGAGGGAGGGGTCGGCCCGTAGCGCGGCCTGCTGGTCCGGGTGGTCCAGCAGGGCGAGGGTGCCGTTGCCGATGAGGTTCACCGTGGTGTCGAAGCCGCCGACGAACAGCACGACGGCGAGCGAGACGACCTCCTCGTGGGTCAGCCGGTCCTCGCCGTCGTGCGCCAGGATGAGAGAACTGAGCAGGTCGTCGGCGGGGTCGGCGCGCTTGGCCGCCACGATCTCGCTCACCAGGGTGAACAGCGCGTTCGACGCCCTGGTCACGGCCTCCCGGTCGGCGTCGAAGGTGAGGACGGCGGAGGTGGCGCGGAACTCGGCCCGGCTCTCCTCCGGCACGCCCAGCAGTTCCGAGATGACCGTGCTGACCAGGGGGGCCGCGAACTCGGTCACGACGTCGAACTCCGCGCGGTCGGCGAGGGCGTCGAGGAGGTCGTCGGCGATGCTCTCGATGCGCGGACGCAGCGCGCTCACCCGGCGGGTGGTGAAGGCCTTGGCGACCAGGGCGCGCAGCCGGGTGTGGTCCGGCGGATCCATGTTGATCATGGATTGCTGGATGGCGTGGCCGTAGTCGCGCTGGCGGCTCATGTCGGTCTGGTGGCGCTCGAAGAGTTGCGCGGCGTCGGCCATGTTCTTGCTGAGCCGGGGGTCCGCGAGGAGGGCGCGGCCCTCGTCGTAGCGGGTGACGATCCAGACCTTCAGTCCGGTGGGCAGGACGGCCCGGACGACGGGGCCCTCCTCGCGGAGCAGGGCGTACACGGAGTGCGGGTCCCGGACGAAGTCGGGGCCGAGCACCACCGGTTCGGTGGTCGGAGGTGGCATGTGCTGACCGCCTTTCACGGCGCTGTGCGGGGTGTTCCTTCAGGGGAGGCGGTCGCCCAGGCGGAGGGCGATCCGGTCGACGGTCCGGGTGGTGCGGGCGGCGTCGACGGGTCTGGCCCAGAACAGGACGCGGTCGACGCCCGCCGCTTCGTAGGCGTCGACGTCGCGCAGGTCGCCGCCGAAGAGGGTGACGGGCAGCGGCTCGTCGCCGCCGGGTCTGCGGGCCGTCTTCTTGAACTCGGCGATCCGGTCGAGGACTCCGGGACGCGCCATGGGGATCCACGCGTCGCCGTAGGCGAGGACGCGTTCGGTGGCCCGGGGGCCGTTGCCGGCGACGAGGACCGGCGGGTGCGGGGCCCGGACGGGCTTGGGCCAGGAGGTGATGTGCTCGAAGTGGACGAAGTCGCCCTGGTAGGAGGCGATGTCATGGGTCCAGATCCGCCGCATGGCCTCGACGCGCTCGCGCAGCACCTGCCAGCGGTCGGCGGGACGGACGCCGTGGTTGCGCAGCTCCTGCTTGATCCAGCCCGCGCCCACGCCGAGGTTCATCCGGCCGCCGGAGAGGACGTCCACGGAGGCCACCGCCTTCGCGGTGACGAGCGGATCGCGTTGCGGAACGAGCAGGACGCCGGTGCCGAGTTGGAGCGTGGTGGTCGCCTGAGCGACGGCTCCCAGGACGACGAAGGGGTCCATGCCCCGCCCGAACTCGGGTGCGAGGTGCGCGATGTCGTCGCCCTCGGGGGTGACGGACGGGAGGTGGGTGTGCTCGGGCACGAACAGGGACTCGAAACCGCGGTCCTCGAGGAGGGCGCCGAGCTCGCCGGGCGCGATGGCGTCCCGGGTGGGGAACATGACCAGACCGAACTTCACGACACCTCGCCGCGGGGTGCGCGCGAGGCCGTGTACGCGGCCGCGAGCCGCTGCCGGCCGAGTTTCCCGCTGGGCAGGACCGGCAGTGCGTCGACGACCTGGATCTCGCCGGGGTGCTTGTACGTCCCGATGCGGCCGGACAGATGCGCCAGCAGCCCGCGCTCGTCGACCTGCCGTCCCGGCTCGGGCTCCACCAGGGCGATCGCCCGTTCACCGGTGCTCTCGTCGGGCACGCCGAAGACGAGGGCGGCGGCGACGTCGGGGTGCGCGGCGAGGGCCTGTTCGATCTCCAGCGGGGCGATCGGATAGCCCTCCACCATGATGAGGTCCTTCTTGCGCCCGACGAACAGCAGGCAGCCGTCGTCCCGTTGCCGCACCACGTCCCCGCTGGCGAGCCACTCGGTGCGGTCGAAGCGGTCCACCCCGGCCCCGTTCCACGTCCCGACGGGCCGGGACGGGGTGCGCAGCAGCAGCTCTCCCGCCTCCCCGGGCGCCGCGTCGACCCTGACCTCGACACCGGGCAGCGGCCAGCCGATGGACGCCTCGCCCACGGCGTCGATCCTCGGCTGCTCGATCACCGGCGCCGCCGTCTCGGTCATGCCGTACACGCCCGTGAGGTGGGCTCCGAACCTCTCGGCGAAGTCCCGGCTGAGCTCGGCCGGGCAGGCGTCGCCGCCCGCGACACACCGGGTCCCGGTCAGGTCGGGCGCCGGTCCGGCGGTGGCGCGGGCCTCGGCGAGCAGGGCGCGGAAGCTGGTGGGTGCGCCGCCGATCCAGCCGAAGCGGTGGGTGCGCAGCATGCGCAGGACGACGTCCGGGGTGTTCACCGGGGTCAGGGCCAGCGGGCGGCCGGCGCGCAGGGAGGTGAGCAGGACGAGGATGCCCCAGGGGTTGATCAGGTTGATCATGTAGTAGGTGGCGTCGGCGTGCCCGACGCCCTGGGCCCAGGTCAGGTCCAGCCCGGCGCCGAGGGTCGCCTGGGAGAGGACGAGGCTCTTCGGCAGGCCGGTGGTGCCCGAGGTGTAGAAGATGGCGGCGAGGTCGTCGGGACCGGCCGCGTCGGCCGGTGCGTCCGGTACGTCCGGTACGTCTGCCAGGAGGTCCTCCCAGGCGGAGGTGGTGGCCGTCCCCGGGGAGTCCAGGATCCACGCCCGCTCGACCGTGCCGCTCTTCTCGGTCACGTGCGCGCAGGGTTCGTGCACCTCGGCCTCGCCGACGTAGAACCGCGGCGCGCTGTCCGCGATCAGCTGCTCCACCTCGACGGCGGACAGCTTGTGGCTCAGCGGCACGATCACGGCGCCGGTGCGCAGACAGGCGTAGTACACGCCGACCAGCTCGTACCGGTTGGTGAGATGGACGGCGACCCGGTCCCCGGTGCGCAGGCCCGCCGCGAGCAGTCCGCCGGTGACCCGCTCGGCGAGGGCGAGGACGGTGCCGTACGAGATCGCGTCGTCGAGCGTGACCAGGGCCGGCGCGTCGGGTCGGCGCAGGGCGGTCTGCTGGAAGTCCGAGAAGATCGACATGGGTACCTCCGGTCGGGACGCCGTGGGCGGGACGGTGGCCCAGGGGCGGAAAAAGAGGGGGGCGCTCAGCGGGACGAGGCCGCCGTGCCGTGGGCGGCGAGCAGGGTGGTGAGGGTGTGCGCGGTCTCGGTGACGTGCTCGGTGAGGAGCCCGAAGTGGCTGCCGGGTGTGGTGGCGTGGGCGGTCAGCCCGGGCCAGTGCCGGGCCCAGCCGTCGGCGGGCGCGGAGGGCACCTGGTCGGCGGCCTGGACGAGGAGGACGGGGGCGGTCAGGGCGGTGGGGGTCCAGTGGTTGCCGAACAGGTCGAGGTAGCGGCCCATGGCGGTCAGTCCGGTGTCGTCGTGGGACCAGAACGCGCCCGGTGCCGTGGCCCACTCGCGCAGGATGTCGGTCGCCGCGGCCCGGGTGAGGGCGCCGGGCGGCAGGCTGTCGACGAGCACCACGGCCTCGGGGCGCACGCCCCGGTCCTCCAGCCGCCGTGCCGCGGCATGGGCGGCCAGACCGCCGGTGGAGAAGCCGAGCAGGGTGAACGGTTCTCCCTGCGCGCAGGTCCGCACGGCGGTGGCCACGGCCTCGGCGACCGCGTCGGCGGTCTCGGGCAGCGGCTCCCCCTCGCCGTACCCGGGCAGGTGTACGGCGGCCACGTCGCACCGTCCGTCGAGCGCGGCGGCCAGCCGCTGGTAGGTGAGGTGCGCGGCGGCGGGGATGAACGAGTCCACGCAGATCAGCGCGGGGCGCAGTCCCTCGCGGCGCAGCCAGGTCGCCGTGGGCACCTCGTCGGGGCCGGGGTCGGTGAACGAGGGCCGCAGGCGCGCGGCCGCCGCCAGCACGGCGACGCCCTCGCCGGTCCGGTCCTCGGCGACGGCCTGCCGCAGCAGCGCGGCGAAGCCGCCGGGACCGGCCGGTGTGCGCTCCGCGGGGACGGGGGTGTCCGCCGCGGCAAGGAGGTCCCTGAGGTGGGCCGCGAGCGCCGCGGGGGTCGGGTGGTCGAAGACGGTGGTCGCCGGCAGACGCAGTCCGGTCGCGGCGGCGAGGCGGTTGCCGATCTCCACGGAGGTCACGGAGTCGAAACCCAGCGACCTGAAACCCGTGTCGGCGGCGATGGCCGAGGGGTCGGGATGGCTGAGGACGGCTCCGGCGTGCCGGGTGACGAGGTCGAGGAGGTGTCGGTCCAGGTCGGCTCCGGACAGCCGGTCGAGGCGCCGGGTCGGGGGCTCTCCCGCCGGTCGCGCCGCCGAAGCGGGCGTGCCCAGCTCCGACAGCAGCGTCGCGAGGCCCTGGGCGCGCAGCGCGTCGAGGTCCAGCCGGGCCGGGACGAGCAGCGGGAGGTGGCTGTCGGGGCCCGTGCCGAGGGCGGCGTCCAGGTGGGCCAGCCCTTCGTCCACGGGGATCGGCACGAGTCCGGCCCCCATCACCTGCCGGATCCCCTCGGTGCCGCCGAGCCGCTCGGCCAGTCCGGACCTCGCCTCCCACATGCCCCAGGACAGGGCGGTACCGGGGAGCCCCTGGCTGTGGCGGTGCTGGGCGAGGGCGTCGAGGAAGGTGTTGGCGGCGGCGTAGCCGGCCTGCCCGGCGAGGCCCAGGACGCCCACCGACGAGGAGTACAGGACGAAGGCGGCGAGGTCCAGGTGCCGGGTGAGGCGGTGCAGATGCCAGGCCGCCCGGGCCTTGGGCGCGAGGACGGTGTCGAGTTGTCCGGGTGTCAGGTCGCGGACGTCGGCGGGGTCCACGGTGCCCGCGGTGTGGACGACGGCGGTGAGGGGCCGGTCGACGGGCAGCAGGGCGGCGAGGGCCACGGGGTCGGCGACGTCGCAGGAGACGACGGTGACGTGCGCGCCGAGGCCGGTGAGCTCGTCCGTGAGGTCGGCGGCACCGGGCGCTTCGGGCCCGCGTCGGCTGACGAGCAGCAGGTGCCGGACGCCGTGTGCGGTGACGAGGTGCCGTGCGGCGAGGGCGCCCAGGGCGCCGGTGCCGCCGGTGACGAGGACGGTGCCCTCGGGGTCGAGGGGGCGGGGCACCGTGAGGACGACCTTGCCCGTGTGGGCGGCGTCCCGCAGGAGGCGCAGCGCTCGGGGAGCCCGCCGGATGTCCAGGGCGGTGACGGGCAGCGGGCTCAGCGCCCCCTTGTCGAACAGCTCGGCGAGGCGGGCGAAGGTCGCGGCGACGCGCTCGGGGTCGTCGCAGAGTGTGTACGGCAGGTAGCGCGTGCCCGGCTGGTCCGAGGCGGTGCGCCGGGGATCGCGCGGGTCGGTCCTGCCGAGGTCGACGAGTCGTCCGCCGGGGGCGAGCAGCCGCAGGGAGGCGTCGGTGAGTTCACCGCCGAGGCTGTGCAGGACCACGTCGATCCCCCGGCCGTCCGTCGCCGCGCGGAACCTCTGCTCGAATCCGGGGTCCCGGGAGGACGCGATCCGGGCGTCGTCGAGGCCCAGCGTGCGCAGGGCGGTGTGCTTGGCGGGGTGGGCCGTGGCGTGGACCTCGGCACCGAGATGGCGGGCGATCTGCACGGCGGCCATGCCGACGCCGCCGGCCGCGGCGTGCACCAGGACCGTCTCGCCCGCCTGGAGGCCGGCGGTGTCGACGAGGCTCTGCCAGGCGGTGAGGAAGGCGGCCGGGACCGTGGCGGCCTGCGCGAACGTCCAGTCCGCCGGGACGCGCAACAGATGGCGCCGGTCGACGACCGCCAGGGGGCCCATGGCCCCGCCCCAGGCCATGCCCGCCACCCGGTCCCCGGGCTCCAGGCCCGTCACGCCCGGGCCCGTCCCGACCACCACGCCGGCGATCTCGCCGCCGATCCGTCCCGGCTCGGGATACCGGCCCAGTGTGATCAGCACATCGCGGAAGTTGACTCCGACCGCGCGGACGGAGACCCGTACCTGTCCCGGTCCGAGAGGCTCCTCGGCGTCGGGGCAGGGTTCGGTCACCAGGTCGTCGAGGCTGCCGACCGCCCGCTCGGGGACGGTGACCCGCCAAGCTCTCCCGTCGTCGGGCGGGGTGAGCGTCCCGCCGGGGTCGGCCTCGGTGAGCCGCGGGGCGAACGGACGCCCCTGGCGCAGGGCGAGTTGGGGCTCGTCGGTGGCGAGCGCCGCGGACAGTCCCGCCCATGAGTCGTCGATGTCCACCAGGGTGAACCGGCCCGGATGCTCGACCTGGGCCGTCCGCAGCAGCCCCCACACCGGCGCCTGAGCGAGGCCGTCGACCGGGTCCCCGTCGGCCGCGGCCACCGCGCCCCGGGTGAGCACCACCAGGCGGCGGTCGCGCGTCCGTTCGTCGGCGAGCCAGGTCCGGACGGCCGGCAGCACCCCGTCGGGGTTCTCCGGGCACACGAGGACCACCGGGTCGAAGGAGGCGGCGCCGAGGTCGGCGACCACCCGGTCGCCGGGCCCCTGCGGGGGTGGGTCGCCGTCCGGCACGATCCAGCAGACCGGGCCCGCGGACGCGGCGGACGGCGGGGACAGTTCGCGCCAGCTCAGCCGGTACGGCCGTACCCGGTGGCCGGAGCGCCGAAGCCGCACCGACTCGACCTCGGCGACGGGCCGGCCGGTCGGGTCGGTCAGCCGGAGCGCGGGGGTCGTGGGGGACAGATGGGCGCGTACGGCGGTGGCACCGGCATGGACGGTCAGACCGGAGAGGGAGAACAGCATGCGGGGCCGCCGCTCCCCCGTGCGCTCCGTCGCCGCGTCGATCAGCGTGGCCTGGAGGCCCGCGTCCAGGAGCGTGGGGTGCAGGGCGTACGCCGCCCGGGCCTCGGTGTCCTCCGGTGGCAGGCTCGCCTCCAGGTGGACGTCGGTGCCGTGCCGCCAGGCGGCCGTGATCCGGCGGAACGCGGGCCCGAGGGTGATGCCCTGCTCGACGAGGCGCCGGTACAGCGCGTCGAGATCGACGGGTTCGGCACCGACGGGAGGCCAGGCCCCCGGGCCGGGCCGGTCGGCGGCGGTGGGCTCGCTCGGAGCGAGCGTGGCGGTCGGCTCGCTCGGGGCGAGCGTGGCGGTGGCGTGCCGCGTCCAGCCGGTACGGCCGACTACGGGCAGAGCGCCGGCTCCGGGCAGACGGTCACCCGTGGGCAGACCGCCGACCGTCGGCAGGCCGTCATCCCCGGGCAGACCACCACCCACAGACAAACCGCCGCCCAAAGACAACCGACCGTCCCCCGACAGACCGCCGCCCACAGACAGCCGACCGTCCCCGGGCAGGCGGTCGCCCGTCGGCAGGCGGAAGGAGAGGTCGGCGGGGCGCCGTCCGTCGGGTGTGGCCGGGCCGACCCGCAGCTGGATGTCGACGGCGGAGTCCTCGGGCAGGGGCAGGGGGGTGTGCAGCTGGAGGTCGTCGAGGCGGCCGCAGTCGAGACGGGTCCCCGCGTGCAGCAGCAGTTCGGCGGTCACGGCGCCGGCCGCCGTGGCGGTGCCGCCGACCATGTGGTCGCGCAGCCAGGGGTGCTCCCGGCTCGACAGGGCGCCGGTGAACAGGACGCCCTGCCCGTCGGCGAGGTCGACGGCGGCGGCGAGGAACGGGTGGTCGAGGGGGGTCAGACCGCCCCCGGCGGCGCGCTCCCGGGGCGGGGTGCGCAGCCAGTGGCGGCGGCGCTGGAAGGGGTAGGTGGGCAGGTCGACGCGGTCGGCGTACGGCAGGATCCGGCTCCAGTCGAGGGCGGCGCCCCGGACGTGGAGCCGGGCCAGGGCGGCGGTGAGGACCCGGGGTTCGTCCCGGCCCTTGCGCAGGGTCGGCGTCCAGACGACGTCGGGCCCGCCGGCGCCGGACTGGCCCAGTGCGGTGAGTACGGCGTCCGGCCCGATCTCCAGGAAGGTGGTGGTGCCCAGGGCCCGGAGCCGGCCGACGGCGTCGGCGAAGCGTACGGTGCCGCGCGCGTGGCGGGCCCAGTACTCCGGCGAGCAGGCCTGTTCGGCGGTGAGGACAGCGCCGGTGAGGGTGGAGACGACGGGCAGGGCCGGGGGGCGCAGGTCCAGGCCGGCCGCCACCGCACGGAGGTCGTCGAGCACGGGGTCGAGGTGCGGTGAGTGGAAGGCGTGACCGACACGCAGCCGGCGGACGACGCGCCCTCGCTCCCGCCAGTGGGCGGCGATCCGGGTCACGGTGTCGTCGTCACCGGAGATCACGGTGGCGGACGGCCCGTTGACCGCGGCGACGCCCGCCAGGTACTCATGGCCGGACAGGGTGGCCAGGACCTCTTCCTCGCCCGCCGCGACGGCGATCATCGCGCCCGTGGCGGGCAGCGACCGCATGAGCCGGCCGCGCGCGACGACGAGCGCGGCCGCGTCGGCGAGGGACATGACCCCGGCGGCGTGGGCGGCCGAGATCTCGCCGACGGAGTGGCCCGCCAGATGGTCGGCCCGCAGCCCCAGGTGCTCGACGGTGCGGTGGAGGGCGACTTCGAGCGCGAAGAGGGCGGCCTGGGTGAAGTCCGTACGATCCAGCAGTCGCGCCGCTTCGGTGTCCGGGCCGGCGAACATCACCTCCCTCAGCGGACTCGGCAGGTGGGGGTCGAGGTGGGCGCAGGTCGCGTCTAGGGCCTCGGCGAACACCGGGGAGTGTGTGTACAGGCCGCGGCCCATGCCCGGCCACTGGGAGCCCTGGCCGGAGAACAGGAAGGCGGTCCCGCCCGGCCCCCGGACCCCGACGGTGAGGCCGGTGGCGGTGCGGTCGTCGTCGGCGAGGGCGTCGAGGGCGGTGAGCAGCCCGGCGCGGTCCCCGGCGGTGACGACGGCCCGGTGGTCGAGGTGTGCCCTGGTCGTGGCCAGGGAGTGGCCGACGGCGGCGAGGTCGGTGTCCGGCGCGTCTCTGACGAACCCGGCGAGTTGTGCGGCCTGGGCGCGCAGGCCCGCGGGCGACACGGCGGAGAGCGGCCACAGGAGTCCGGGGGCGGGCAGCGCCGGGGGCGGGGGCGCGGTGTCGGGCAAGGGGTCGCGGGGCGGGGCCTGTTCGAGGATCAGGTGGGCGTTGGTGCCGGAGATGCCGAAGGAGGACACCCCGGCCCGGCGGGGGCGGCCGGTCCGCGGCCAAGGGCGGAGGGCGGTGAGCAGCCGGACCGCGCCCGAGGACCAGTCCACACGGGAGGAGGGGACGTCGGCGTGCAGGGTGCCGGGGAGTTCGCCGTGGTGCAGGGCCATGACCGTCTTGATGACCCCGGCGACGCCCGCGGCCGCCTGGGCGTGGCCGATGTTGGACTTCAGCGAACCCAGCCACAGGGGGCGGTCGGCGGGGCGGTTGCGGCCGTAGGCGCGCAGCAGGGCGTTGGCCTCGACGGGGTCGCCGAGGGCGGTGCCGGTGCCGTGGGCCTCGACGGCGTCCACCTCGGCCGGGGTGAGTCCGGCGTCGGCCAGGGCGAGGCGGACGACCCGTTCCTGGGCGGGGCCGTTCGGTGCGGTGAGGCCGTTGCTCGCGCCGTCCTGGTTGAGGGCGCTGCCCCGGATGACGGCGAGCACGGGGTGTCCCTGGGCGTGGGCGTCGGACAGCCGTTCCAGCAGCAACAGGCCCACGCCCTCGGAGAAGCCGGTGCCGTCGGCGCCCTCGCCGAACGCCTTGCACCGTCCGTCGGGGGCCAGGCCTCCCTGGCGGCTGAACTCGACGAACACCTCGGGGGTGGCCATGACGGTCGCGCCGCCGGCCAGGGCGAGGGAGCATTCGCCGGAGCGCAGGGCGCGGACGGCGAGGTGGACGGCGGTCAGGGACGAGGAGCACGCGGTGTCGACGGTGACGGCGGGTCCGTTCAGGCCGAGGGTGTAGGCGATCCGGCCGGAGGCGACGCTGGTCAGGCTGCCCTGGAGGCGGTAGCCCGCCAGGCCGGGGACGTGCCGGTCGAGGGGTGGCAGGTAGTCCTGGTGGGTGGTGCCGACGAAGACGCCGGTCGGGGTGTCCCGTAGCGCCGACGGGACGACACCGGCCCGTTCCAGGGCCTCCCACGCGGTCTCCAGCAGCAGCCGCTGCTGCGGGTCCGTGGCCAGCGCCTCCCGGTCGGAGATCCCGAAGAAGGCGGCGTCGAACCCGGCCGCGTCCTCCAGGAACCCGCCGTACCAGGTGCGTCGGTCGCCCGGGCCGGACAGCGTGTCGGGGTCCCAGCCCCGGTCGGCGGGGAACGCGCCGACCGCGTCCGTCCCGTCGGCGACGAGTCGCCACAGCTGTTCGGGCGTCCGCACCCCGCCGGGCAGCCGGCAGGCCATGGCGACCACGGCGACGGGCTCCCGGGCGGCGTCGAGCAGTTCCCGGTTGCGCCGCTTGAGCCGCTCGTTGGCCAGGAGGCTGCGCCGCAGGGCCTCGGTGATCTGCGTCTGCGCGGACGGGTCGGGCACGGTCGGCTCCGTACGGGTCGTCATGAGGCCTCCCCGGACAGGGCGATCGCGACGAGTTCGTCGAGGCCGGCTTCCTGGATGCGGATGTCGTCGCCTGCGGGGGGTTCAGAGGCGGGTGCGGCGTCGGCGTCGGCTTCGGCTTCGGCTTCGCCGGGCGGGAAGAGCCGCTCGTCGAGGTGGCCGGCGAGGGCCGCCGGGGTCGGATGGTCGTAGGTGAGGGTGGCGGGCAGGCGCAGTCCGGTGGCGGAGGCCAGCCGGTTGCGGAGTTCCAGGGCGGTGAGGGAGTCGAATCCGGCGGCCCTGAACGGCTGGTCGGGGGACAGGGGCGTCGAGCGGTCGAGGCCGAGGACGCCGACGGCGTGGTCGGTGATCAGGGTGTGCAGGTGGCGCAGCCGGGCCTGGGGGGCGAGTGCGGCCAGGTCCCGCCGCAGGTCGGGGGCCGGACCGGGTGCGGGTCGGCGGACCGGCGTCGCGGTGGTCAGGCGGCGCAGCAGGGGGTGCAGGGTGCCGCGTTCGCCGTTGCTTCGCAGGGTCCGCCGGTCCAGGGGGGCGGCCGTGAGGGCCGGGTGCGGCAGGCGCAGGGCGGCGTCGAGGAGGGCGTGCCCGTGGGCGGCGGTGAGGGGGGCGAGGCCGGTGCGGGCGATCCGGGTGTGGTCGGTGCCGGTGAGCGCGCCGGTGAGGCCGGTGACGGGTTGCCACCAGCCCCAGGCGAGGGAGGTGGCGGGCAGTCCCTGGCGATGGCGGTGGTGGGCGAGGGCGTCGAGGAAGGCGTTGGCGGCCGCGTAGTTGCCCTGGCCGGGGTTGCCGAGGGTGCCCGCGGTCGACGAGTACAGGACGAACGCGGCGAGGTCGAGGGGCCGGGTCTGTTCGTGGAGGTGCCAGGCGGCGTCGACCTTCGGTGCGAACACCGTGGCGAGGTCGGAGTGCGTCAGCCGGGCGACGGTACCGTCCGCGAGGACGCCCGCGGTGTGGAAGACACCGGTCAGGGGGTGTGCGGACGGTACGGAGCCGAGGAGGCGCCGGAGCGCTTCCGGGTCGGCGGTGTCGCAGGCGGCGACGGTGACGGTGGCACCGGCGCGCTCCAGGTCGGCGCGCAGGCGCTCGGCCCCCTCGGCGTCCGCTCCTCGGCGACTGGCGAGGAGCAGACGGCGCACGCCGTGTGCGGTGACGAGGTGGTGGGCGAGGAGTCCGCCGAGGGTGCCGGTACCGCCGGTGATCAGGACGGTGCCGGCGGGGTCCAGGGGGCGGGGCAGGGTGAGGACGATCTTTCCGGTGTGGCGGGCCCGCTGCATCAGCCGGAAGGCGTCGGTGGCGTGCCGGATGCCGTAGGAGGTGACCGGCAGCGGGGTCAGCTCACCGGTGTCGAAGAGCCGGCGCAGTGCGGTGAGGATCTCCTCGGTGCGCTCGGGGCTCGCGCTGTCGCGCCGGTCGAACGCGCGGTAGGTGAGGCCGGGGTGGGTGGCGGCCAGCTCCGCGGGGTCCCGGATGTCGGTCTTGCCGAGTTCGATGAAACGGCCTCCGGGGGCCACGAGGCCGAGGGAGGCGTCGGTGAACGGGCCGGCCAGGGCGTTGAGGACGACGTCGACCCCGCGTCCGCCGGTGGCGGTGCGGAAGCGTTCGGCGAAGTCGAGGGTGCGGGAGCTGGCGAGGTGCTCGTCGTCGTAGCCGAGACCGCGCAGGGTGTCCCACTTGTCGGGGTGGGCGGTGGCGTAGGGGATCGCGCCGAGGTGACGGGCCAGTCGGGTGGCGGCCTGGCCCACTCCCCCGGCGGCGGCGTGGATCAGGACGGTCTCGCCGGGCCGGATGCCGGCGAGGTCGACGAGGGCGTGGTAGGCGGTGACGTGGGCCACGGGCACGCTCGCGGCCTCGGCGAAGGACCAGGTGCCGGGGATGCGGGCCGTCATGCGCCGGTCGGCGACGACGAGCGGCCCGAAGGCCTTCTCGGTGAGGGCCGCCACGCGGTCCCCCACGGCGAACCCGTCGACGCCGGGCCCGGTCTCGGTGACGACGCCGGCGGCCTCGGCCCCGGAGTCGTGCTGGACGGCGATGAGCCCGAGGGCGGCGGCGGTGTCGTAGAAGTTGACGCCCGCGGCACGTACCGCG
Organism: Streptomyces sp. YKOK-I1; assembly: GCF_054660435.1. Taxonomy (NCBI): domain Bacteria; kingdom Bacillati; phylum Actinomycetota; class Actinomycetes; order Kitasatosporales; family Streptomycetaceae; genus Streptomyces; species Streptomyces sp. YKOK-I1. The sequence continues at coordinate 9,628,767 of NZ_BAAGDR010000001.1, read as the reverse complement.
ATGCGGATCTGGCCGGGTGCCAGGGGGGCTTCGGCCTCCGGGGCGGGCAGCAGGGCGAGGTCGTCGAGTCCGCCGCCGCCCGTGGTGTCCAGCCGCCACGGGGCGGTGCTGGCGGGCGGGGTGAGCAGCTCGGCCGTGGACGTCCGGGCGAGGTGCGGCAGGAGCGGCTGTCCGTCCCGTAGGGCCGACTGTGGATGTCCGGCGGCGAGTACGGCGCCCAGGGCGGCCGTGCTGTCGGGGTGGCCGTCGGTGTCGACGAGGACGATCCGGCCCGGGTTCTCGTTCTGGGCGCTGTGCAGCAGGCCCCGGGCGGGACCGTGGGCGAGGCCGGGCGGGTCCTGCGGACCGGTGACGACGGCGTGGCGGGTGACGACCGCCAGCACGGTGCGCTCCAGGCGTTCGTCGGCGAGCCAGGTCCGCAGGAGGTCGAGGACCTCCACGCAGAGGGCGCGGGCGGCGGCGGGGACGTCGGCGTTCTCCGGTTCGGGGACCGGGGGCGCCCAGACGACGAGCGCGGGCGGTGGGGTGCCCGAGGCGAGGGCCGCGGTCAGGTCGGACAGATCGGCGTACCGGGGTGTCCCGTCGGCGAGGGGGTCGGAGCCGAGCACCGCCCAGTCCCCCGGGATGCCGGCCGTCGGGTCCGCGGGGCTCCAGGCGAGGTGCAGGAGGTCGTGCTCGGGTCCGCTCGGGGTGAGGCCGCGGAGCCGGTCGCCGGTGGTGGCGCGCAGGGTGAGGGCGTCGATGGTGAGGACGGGTGCACCGGTGTCGTCGGTGGCGTCCAGGGCGACGGTGTCGGGGCCGGTGCGGTGCAGGTGGACGCGGAGCCGGGTGGTGGGCGTCCCGGTGTGGGTGATGCCGCTGAACGTGAAGGGCAGCCGGGGTCCGGCGGGGCCGTCGGCGTCGGGCAGGGCGATGGGGTGCAGGGCCGTGTCGAGCAGCGCCGGGTGCAGGACGTGGCCGGTGGCCGCCAGTTCCTCCGGCAGCTGGGCCTCGGTGTGGACGTGGTCGCCGTGGCGCCGGGCGGAGCGCAGTCCGGTGAAGGCCGGTCCGTAGTCGTAGCCCGCTTCGGCGAGGCGCGTCCGCAGGGCGGTCAGGTCGACGGGTTCCGCGTCCTCGGGCGGCGGGGCGGTCGGGTGTGGCCGGACGGGGGCGTCCTGGGTCAGGCGGGCCGTGGCGTGCAGGGTCCAGGAGGGCGGGTCCGTGTCGTCGGGGGTGTGGGGGCGGGCGTGGAGGGTGAGGGGGCGGTGGCCGTCGGCGTCGGGCGGGCCGACGCGCAGCTGCAGGTCCATGGCGTGCTGCTCGGGCAGGACCAGAGGGGTGTGCAGGGTCAGTTCGGCGATGTGGCGGCAGTCGGTGAGGTGGGCCGCGTGCAGGGCGAGGTCGAGGTAGGCGGTGCCGGGGAGGAGGACGACACCGGCGGCGGCGTGGTCGCCGAGCCAGGGGTGGGTCTGGAGGCCGATCCGTCCGGTCAGGAGGAGTCCCTCGTCGTCGGGGAGGTCGATGGCCGCCCCGAGCAGGGGGTGACGGGTGCCGCGCTGTCCGGCGGCCGTGACGTCCGCCGGTGTCGGCGCGGTGAGCCAGTGGCGGCGGTGTTCGAAGGGGTAGGTGGGCAGGGCGACCGGGTGGGCGGCGGGCCCGTCCGGCCGGTGGAGGTCGTGGCCGTGGGTGTGCAGGCGTGCCCGGGCCGCGGTGAAGGCGGCGTGCTGCGGCTTGGCGCGGTGCAGGGTGCCGGTGACGAGCGCGTCGGTGTCGAGGGTCTCCTCGATCGGCGGCACCAGCACGGGGTGCGGGCTGCATTCCAGGAAGGCGCGGTGGGACTGCCCGGCGAGCAGACGGAGGGTGTCGGTGAGCCGTACGGGGCGGCGCAGGTTGTCGTACCAGTACGCGGCGTCCAGCGTGGTGCCGTCGCGCGGGGTGTCCTGGAGGTGGCCGTCGACCGTGCTGTGGAAGGCGACGGTGGTGGGCCGGGGCGCGAGGTCCGCGAGGCGGGTGAGGAGGTCCTCGCGGAGGCGGTCGATGTGCGCGGAGTGGCTGGCGTAGTCGACCTCGATCCGGCGGGCCCGTACGCCGTCGGCCTCACAGCGCCGCAGCAGGGCGAGGACGTCGGCGGTGTCGCCGGCGACGACCGTGGCGGCGGGGCTGTTGACGGCCGCGACCCCGATCCGGCCCTCGTGGGGGACGAGGAGTTCCCGGGTCCGGTCGGCGGGGAGGCCGACGGTGGCCATGGCGCCGGTGCCGGACAGCTCCACGAGGGCCTGGGCGCGCAGGGCGACGAGCTTCGCCGCGTCGGGCAGGGTGAGGGCGCCGGCGATGTGGGCCGCGGCGATCTCCCCCTGGGAGTGCCCGACCACGGCGTCGGGCTGGATGCCGTAGGACTGCCACAGGCGGGCGAGGGAGGTCATCACCGCGAACAGCGCGGGCTGGACGACGTCCACGCGGTCCAGAGCGGGTGTGCCGGGGGCGCCGCGCAGGACGTCGACGACCGACCGGCCGGTGTACGGGCGCAGCGCGTCGTCGGCGCGGTCGAGGGCGTCCCGGTAGGCGGGATGGGCGTCGTACAGCTCCATGCCCATGCCGGGCCACTGGGAGCCCTGGCCGGGGAAGACGAACACCAGTTTTCCGCGGCCGACGGGTCCCACCGTGCCCCGGGTCAGGTTCGGGTGGTCCCGTCCCCGGGTCAGCGCGCCCAGTCCGTCGAGGAGTTCGGCGCGGGTCCGGCCGTGGACCACGGCTCGGTGGGGGAACCGGCTGCGGGTGGTGGCGAGGGCGTGGCCCACGGCGGCGGGGTCGGCGCCGGGGTGGTGGCCGACGTGCCGGCGGAGCCGGTCCGCCTGGGCGCGCAGGGCCGTCGGGGTCTTCGCCGAGAGCGGCCACAGCAGGTCGCCCGTGGGATCCGTGGGGGCGGGCCCGGCGAGCGGGGGCGCCTGTTCGAGGACGAGGTGGCTGTTGGTGCCGGAGACCCCGAAGGAGGACACGGCGGCCCGACGGGGGCGGCCGTCGGTGTCCGGCCACGCGCGCTGTTCGGTGAGGAGCCGCAGGGCGCCGGCCGACCAGTTCACGTGCGGGGAGGGCGCGTCGATGTGGAGGCTGCGCGGGAGCAGTCCGTGCCGGAGGGCCATCACCATCTTGATCAGGCCCGCCACGCCCGCGGCGGCCTGGGTGTGGCCGAGGTTGGACTTGACCGAGCCCAGCCAGGCGGGGGCGTCGGCGGGCCGCTGTCCGTAGGTGTCGAGGAGCGCGTGCGCCTCGATCGGGTCGCCGAGGCGGGTTCCGGTGCCGTGGGCCTCGATCGCGTCGACGTCCGCCGGGGTCAGCCGGGCCTGGGCGAGGGCGTGGCGGATGACGCGTCGCTGGGCGGAACCGCTGGGCGCGGACAGGCCGTTGGAGGCGCCGTCCTGGTTGACGGCGCTGCCCCGGATCACCGCGAGCACCTGGTGTCCGGCCGCGCGGGCGTCCGACAGGCGTTCCAGCAGCACCATGCCGACGCCTTCGGCGAGTCCGATGCCGTCCGCGGTCGCGGCGAACGCCTTGCAGCGGCCGTCGGGGGCGAGGACGCGCTGCCGGGAGAACTCCACGAGGACGCCGGGTCCGGCCATCACGGTGGCGCCGCCCGCCAGGGCGAGTGTGCAGTCACCGGCGCGCAGGGCCCGGCAGGCCTGGTGGACGGCCACGAGGGACGAGGAGCAGGCGGTGTCCAGGGTGATCGCCGGGCCTTCCAGGCCGAGCGCGTAGGCGATCCGGCCGGAGGCCACGCAGGCGGCGGTGCCGAGGAACGCATGGCCGGCCACGTCGTCGGAGGCCTGGTGGAGACGGGGTCCGTACTCCTGGGAGATGAGACCGGCGAACACGCCGGTGGCGGTGGAGCGCAGGGTCTCCGGGTCGATGCCGGCGTGTTCGACGGCCTCCCAGCACACTTCGAGCAGCAGGCGCTGCTGCGGCTCCATCGCGGTCGCCTCTCGGGGCGAGAGCCCGAAGAAGCCCGCGTCGAAGCCGGCCGCGTCATAGAGGAACCCGCCGTTCGGAGAGGAGATCCTGCCGAGTTCGCCGGGCGTGGGGTCGTACAGGCCGTCGGTGTCCCAGCCCCGGTCGGCGGGGAAGCCGCCGACGGCGTCGCGGCCGCTCAGCACCAGGTCCCACAGGGAGTCCGCGTCGGTCACCCCGCCCGGGAAGCGGCAGCCGATGCCGACGATCGCGATCGGCTCGTCCGCGTCCGTGGCGCCCGCGTCCGTGGTGCCCGCGGCGGCGGTCGGCTCGTCGGCCGGTGACACGAGGCCGAGTTCCCGGCGCAGGTGTTCGGCGAGCGCGAGCGGTGTGGGGTGGTCGAAGACGAGGGTGGGCGGGAGGTCGAGGCCGGTGGCCGCGGAGAGCGCGGCGGCGAGTTCGACGACGCCCAGGGAGGTGAGGCCGGTCTCCAGGAAGGTCAGGGCGGGCGTGGTGACGGGGCGGCCGAGCACCCGGCCGGTGGCTCCGGCGACCAGGTCGGCGAGGGTGTCGCGCTGCCGGGCGGGCGTGACGGCGCGCAGCGCGGAGGTGTCGAGGGGCGTCTCCTGCGGGCCGTGACGCGCCACCGTGATACGCGGCCGGGGCACGAGCCGTTCGTACGTCGTCTCCCAGGTGACCGGCACTCCGTTGACGAACGCGTGGGTGAGGGCCTGGAGGAGGCTCGCGCGGTCGCTCCTGCGGTGGTCCAGCGTGGGGATGGCCGCGCCGCTCACGCCGGCCGCGCGCAGGGTCTCGCCGATGGCCGTGGTCAGCGTGGGGTGGCCGCTCACCTCGATGAAGAGCCGGTGGCCGTCGGCGATGAGGGCGCGTACGGCCTGTTCGAAGAGGACGGTGCCGCGCAGGGACCGGTACCAGTGGCCGGGGGTGAGGTCGGGGCCGTGCAGGCGGGTGCCGGTGGCGGTGGAGTAGAAGGCGGCGCGGTGCGGGGCCCCGGGTGGGGCGTGCGGGGCGTGTTCGAGCATGAGGTCGCGCAGGATCTCGGTGTGGGCCGAGTGTCCCGCGACGTCGATGCCGGGCACGCGCCAGGCCCAGACGCCGTCCTGCGCCAGTGCGGCGAGGAGTTCCGTCACGGCCTCCGCGTCTCCGCCGACGGTCACGTTGCGGGCGCTGTTGACGGCGGCGACGTCCAGCCGGCCGGCCCATCGGTCGAGCAGGGGGCGGACGCGGTCGGCGGGTGCGGCGACGGAGGCCATCGCGCCCCGGCCCTCGATCCGGGTGAGCGCGGTGCCGTACAGGACGAGGAGCCGGGCGGCGGCGTCCGTGTCCAGGGCGCCGGCGGCATGGGCGGCGGCGATCTCGCCGACGGAGTGGCCGACGACCGCGCTCTCCCGCAGGCCGTGGGCGCGCCAGGTGTCCGCGAGGGCCGAGGAGAGGGCGAACTGGACGGGCTGGAGGGTGGCCAGGCGGGTGAGTTCCGCTCCTTCGGCGAGTGCGGTGGCGGGGTCCCAGCCGTCGAGGTGCGGGCTCAGGGCGCGCCCGTAGCCGCGCAGACGGTCGCCGAACTCGGGTGCGCAGGTGAGCAGTTCCCGCGCCGTGCCGGGGCGGTCGGCGCCCTGGCCGGGGAAGACCAGGACGGGGCGGCGGGCGAGGTCGGCGGTTCCGGTCAGCACATGCCGGGCGGGGCGGCCCTGGGCGAGGGCGGTGAGTCCGGTCAGGAGCGAGGCCCGGTCGGGGGCGAGGACGGCGGCGCGTCGCGGGCCGTGACCGGTCGTCAGGAGGCGGTGGCCGAGGTCCCGCAGCGCTTCGTCCGGAGTGGTCCCGATCTGCTCGCGCAGCCGGTCGGCCGCCGCGGCGAGCGTGTCCGGGGAGTCCGCGGAGACCACCAGGGGTGGGCTGAGCTGTTCCATGGTCAACCTCGCTACTTGGCAACGGACTTGCGCCAGCCGAGCTGTGCTGCCGGATGGACCAGCAGTCGGGCCGGCTGCTCGCTGCGGAGCAGGACCTCGGCGAGCCGGCGACGGATCTCCCGTTCGTCGGCCGAGGCGTCGGCGCAGTAGACGTCGAGGGTGAAGACGGTGTCTCCCGCGTCGTTCCGGTGCGGCCAGGCCTCGGCTCCCAGGACGCCGGGGACCGTCTCCGCGACGGCGCAGACCGACCGCAGGCTGACCTTCTCGCCCCGGCTGATCACATAGGTCGGGCGGCGGCTGTGGAAGTGGAGGTAGCCGTCGTCGTCCTGGCGGAAGAGGTCGCCGGTGGCGAGGGAGGTCCTGGTGCCGTCGGTGGGGGGTGGCGGCTCGTCGTGGTGGCCGACGCGGCGGAGCATCCCGGTGTCGGTCTGCACGATCAGCTCGCCGACGGCGTCGCCGGGGTGCGCGGGGCGCAGTCGTACGTCGACACCGGGGAGGGGAAGGCCGACGGAGGTGTGCCGGTGGGGCGGTTCGCGGTGGGCGGCCAGGGTGGCGACCCGGGGGCCGGCCTCGGTGAGCCCGTAGGTGAGGTAGAGCTCCAGGTCCGGGTTCCGGTCCCGTACGTCCGCCACGGACGCGGCGTCGAGCAGGTCACCGCCGACGGTGAGCGCGCGCAGGGGCGCGGGGAGCGGGCGGCCGGTCCCGAGCCAGGCCGCGGTCAGCGCGGGGGTCAGTGACGAGACGGTGATCCGGTGGTCCTGGAGGGTGCGTGCGTAGTGGGTGGGGGTGAACGGGGGTCCCGTGACGACCGCCCGGCCGCCCGAGACCAGGGTGGCGAGGAGTTGGGCGACGAAGGCGTAGGAGTAGTGCAGGGGCAGGTTGATCAGGACGCGGTCGGCGGCGGTCTGGCCGATGGCGTGCGCGTGGCGGCTCGCGTTGAGCAGGAGGGACTCGACGCGGTGCAGACAGCCGCTGAACACGCCGGAGGTGCCCGAGGTGAGCAGGACGATCTCGCCGGGCCGGTACCGGCGGGCCGGCACCCCGTGCAGGAACGCCAGCTGGACCGTTCCGCCGACGGTGAGGGGTGGTTCGCCGTGGCGGGATCCGGGCGGGACGCGCGGTGCGAGGAGGGCGTCTGCGCCGAGTGCCCGGGCCATCCGCTCGATCCTCGACGGCGGGGCGGACGGCGGGAGCAGCACCGGGACCGCTCCCTGGGCGAGCAGGGCGAACACGACGGTAACGAAGTCCCGCCCGTTCGGCAGGGCCACCAGGACGGGTCGGCCGGCCGTGAGTCCGAACTGTGCGAGGTCGTCCGCGACGGTGTCGAACCGGGGGGCGGGCGCCGGGGGCCGGTCGGCCTGGACGAGTTCCTGGAGGAAGTCCCGTACGGCGCTCGGCTCGATGGTGCCAATGGTCTTCACTTCAGCCTTCCCGCTGGGTCTCCCGGAGGATCGTGCTGGTGACGCGGTGCCCGGAGGCGTCCGCGCGGTGGGTCGTGACGAGCACATGGGTGGCCGTGCCCTGGGCGAGCCAGACGCGGGCGACGGCCATGGCCGGTGGCAGGCCCTTCTCGGGCGGCATGGACAGGGTGAGACTGGGCCCGCCGAAGCCGAGGAGCTGGGCGGAAAGACCGCACACGGATCCCGGGTTGGCCCCGGAGAACCGCAGCGGTGAGATACGGCCCGCCGGGATGGTCGCGGCGAGTTCCCGCATGGTGTGCGCGGTGCAGTGGTCGCTGACGACGATGTGCCCCACGCCGTCGCGGGCCGCCCGGAGGTCGCCGCCGTACGCCTCGACGGCGCGTTCCACCGCTTCGAGGACGAGCCAGGAGACGGGGTCCGCGTAGACGGACGTCCGGCGCGGGGTCCGTGCGTCCGACAGGTCGGGGGCGGTCGCCACGCCTTCGCCGAGGACGTCGAGGGCGTGGGGTGCGGATGCGCTCATACGGCCGTGCTCCCGGGTCCCTGGAGGACGAGACAGGTGTTGAAGCCGCCGAAGCCGAGGGTCACGCTGATGCCCGCTCCCGGTTCGACCTTCAGGGGGTGCGCGGCGGGGATCGGGAGGGTGAGCTGCGGCAGCGGGTCGCGCAGGGCGTGGACGGGGGGCGCGGCCCTGGTGTCGAGGGCTTGGAGGACGGCGATCGCCTCGATGGCGCCGGTCGCGCCGAGGGTGTGCCCGAACGCCCCCTTCGTCGCGAACACCACGGGCGGGCGCGGTACCTGGGCGAAGACCCGGGCGTAGGCGCGGGCCTCCACCTCGTCGTTGACCGGTGTTCCGGAGCCGTGCGCGTTGACGACGGCGATGTCACCGGGGTCGAGGCCGGCGGTGTACAGGGCGCGCCGGACGGCCAGGACGACGTTCTTGCCGGAGGGGTCGGGGGCGACGGCGCTGGCGGCGTCGTTCGACGAGGCGGCGCCGGCGAGCACGCCACGGGGGCGGGCCCCTCTGGCGCGGGCGCCCTCCTCGGTCTCCAGGACGAGGAACGCGGCGCCCTCGCCGAGCAGGGTCCCGTCGTGGCCGGTGTCGAAGGCGCGCAGGTCGTGGGGGCTCATGGTGCCGAGCCGCGAGTGGCCGAGGCGTTTTCCCGGGGTGAGGACATCGGCGCCGCCGCAGACGCAGATCTCCGCGGTGCCCGCCCGCAGGAGGGCGAGACCGGTCAGGAGCGCGTCGGAACCGGCGGAGCAGGCGGTGGTGACGGTCACGGGTTCCCGCGCGCAGCCGGCGGCCCGTGCGGCGTCGGTGGACCAGCGGGAGAGAGAGGTGACGGCGGACCGTTCGAGATGGGGTCCGTAGCTGGTCCCGAGAACGGGCAGGATCCGCGGGTCGTCGGGGTCGATCGCCGCGTCCTGGAGGGCCCGTAAGAGCGTGGCACGTGTCAATTCGTGCTGGCGTCGGCCGGCGGGCCGGTCCATGGCGATGTCGGGCAGGACGGCGGCGCGGGTGCTTCGCAGTGGGAAAGGGGAAGGGACGTCCGAGATTCCGGAGACATCGGCGAGAAGCGATTCCCATACGCCCTCCACGGACGAGCCGAGAGCGGTCGACCACGCCATTCCCGTGATCCAGACCGCGGACCCGTCGCTCACCACAGTTGCTCGCCCAGATCGGCGACTTTGGTACGGGCCAATGTGCCCTTGGTCATGGCGACCGTGGTGCCGGACACTTCCGCCCGGCAGGCGAACATGAGGAAATCACCGCGGAGCTTCTCACAGGTGGTGGTGAACACCACCGTGTCGCCGGGGACGACTACTTTGGTAAACCGCGCCTTGACGGAACCGATCAGGGTGATTTCGTCGTCGGCGAGCGGGGTGGTGGACAGTTGGGCGAGGATGATCGCGGACTGGGCGATGGCCTGCATCATATGGCTGGCCGGAAAGACGGCACGCTCGGGGAAGTGTCCGGATATGGCGTCCGTCTGCCCCGAGACCGCCATGAGGCTCCGCAGGTACGCGCCGGGTTCGTAGTCGAGGACGCGGTCGAGGTAGACCATGGGGTGGCGGTGCCGCAGCCAGCCCTTGAGCTCCGTGAACCCCATGGTCCGCGGGGTACGGGTGCCGTCCTGCGGCGGGGCCGTCATCCGCCGCTCACCCCGCCCGCCGGTGACGACGCCTGAAGGCGGACGACCAACTCGGTCAGGGTGCGGACCGAGGAGAAGTGTTCGGGTACGAAGTCCTCGTCCGCGATCGTCACACCGAATTCGTACTCGCACTGGGTACGGAGTTCGGTGAATCCCAGGGAATCGAGTCCGAGGATGTCCCGGAGGCCGTCGTCAGGGTCTATCCGGGACGGCGGAACGGCAACGAATAAGTCGTCGACGAGGATCCGCTTGATGGAACTCTCTATGTTCACCATACAGTCTCCTGTTTCGCGTTCGGAGGCTCGGAAGAACGCTGCGACTCTACAACCCTCAAGTATCGAAGGTCGACTACGAGATCCCTTAGTCCGCACCCGCAAATCACCCGAAACGGAGCACGGGTCGACATCCCCAGCGGTACGTGTCGCTGCACACACGGACGAGACGGTCTTGACCAACTACCGTTCCTGGGAGGCAAACTGACAGCGACCACACGAACGAGTGGCGTGACGCGTCATTCCCTCACCCCCCGCACACCCACCCGTGAATTCCGGCTGCCGACCGGCCACCACCTGTTGCCTTCCTGAAAGCGCTGTCACCCTCCCGGGGCGCCTCGGCGGCGCTCCGCGCACACCGTTCGACTACGGCGGAATGGACAAGGGCGTCCTTCCACGGGACCGCCTCTCACGGTCACCGATTCGGATGCGGCGCACCGGTATCCCTTCCGGCCACCCCCGAAAGAGGTACCACCTTGTCCGCGTCGCCCCCGTCCCATCCCGTGACCGTCACGACCGTCGACGAAGGACCGGAGCTTCCCCCGACCGCCACCCCGGCCCTGGGCACCGTCCAACTCGACGCCGGGCTGCGCATCCTGGAGGTGAACGACGCGTTCTGCGGACACCTCGGTCTCACCTCGGGCGAGCTGAAGGGGGAGTACCTCCCCCGCTACCTCCGGCCGAGCGCGGACGTGAGCCTGCGGGAGCACTTCGACGAGCTCCTCAGGGGCCGGCGCAGCGAGTTCAGCGTCCCCATGACCCTGGTCGACGCACACGGCGCGGAGACCGACTGCCTGGTCACGGGCATCGCGCTGACCTCCGCCCCGCACACCGGCTGCACCCTGATCGCCCTCGTGGTCCCGGACGGCGCGCCCGGCACCCCGTTGCTCCTGGCCCCGGGGCCCACCCCGCTCACCGCGGTGCCCGCCCGCATCCTGGAGGGCGTGGCCGCCGGGCTGTCGACCCAGCAGCTGGCGTCCCGGCTCGGGCTGAGCAGCCACGGCGTCGAGTACCACATCAGCGTGATGATGCGGAAGTTGAAGGCGCCCAACCGCAGCGCCCTGGTCGCCCGCGCCTACGCCCTGAACCTCTTCGTCCACCACTGCTGGCCGCCCCAGGTCAGACCCCGGTGCGTGACCCGCTTCCCGGTCGGCGCGTCCACCGCCGGCCCGGGCGCTCCGGCGAGCCCCGGGCTCGTACCGGCCCAGCACCGGACGAAGAACCCCGCCTGACCGCAGAGGAGAGGAGGACGCGTGAGCCCAGAACACATCCCGGGCCGCCCCGGCCAGGGTCCGGCGGACGTCCGCGTGGTGACCGCCGGGACCGAAGCGGTGAGCCGCAACCAGGAGATCGTCAGCGAGCGGGAGCAGGCCGCGTTACGTGCGGCGACCGTGCTGGTGGCCGGCTGCGGCGGGGGCGGTGCCGTGGTCGAGCCGTTGGCGCGGCTGGGCGTGCTGCGCTTCCGGCTGGCCGACCCGGACGTCTTCGACGTCTCGAACCTCAACCGGCAGGCCTGCGCACTGGCCGACGTGGGCCGGTCGAAGCCGCTGGTGCTGGCCGACCGGGTGCGGGCGATCAACCCGGCGGCCGAGGTGACCGCCTACCCGGAGGGGCTCACCCTGGAGAACCTCGACGAGGCACTGGACGGCGCCCATGTCGTCTTCGACGGCGTCGACCCCTCGATGTCGGCCTGGGTCAAGTACCAGTTGCACGAACGGGCCGCGCGGCGCGGCATACCGGTCGTGGCGGGCATGGACTTCGGGGGCAAGCCGACCCTGTACGTCTTCGACTACCGGCGCCGGCCGGTGCCCTTCTACGGCAGGGCGAGCGCCGAGGCCCACCGGGAGAACCGCCTGTGGGAATCGATGCGGTGGACCGGCAGGACCCAGGTGCCGAGCGACTACCTGCCCATCCAGGCGGACCGGTTCGCCAACGGCGGGACCTGGCCGCAGATCGGCTACTGCGTGCTGGGCCTCGCGACCCTGACCACCAGAACCGTGCTGGACCTGCTGATGAACCGCAGGACCCGGCACATCGTCACCGTGGACGTGCACGCCGCGGTGATGTCCCGCCCGGCCGCGCTCGCCCACCGCGCCCGGATGCCGCTGGAACTCGCCCGCACCCTGCGGGCGGTCCGCGCGGCACGCCGGGGCGGCCCGCGCAGGGCCCCGGCCACGGCTACAGCCACCGGCGTACGCCCCCTGCCCGAGCGGCTCACCACGGTGCTGGACGGCGCCCGGCGCGCCCCGTCCGCGTACAACACCCAGCCCTGGCGGTTCGAGCTCCTCGACGACCGGACCGTACGGCTGGCTCCGGACCCGGCGCGCTGGCCCGCCGCCGCGCCCGATCCGCTGGGCTGGGCCGAGGGCCTCGGCTGCGCGCTGGGGGCGATGACCTACCTCGCGCACGGCGACTGGGAGGCCCACCCGGCCGGGTCGGAGGCGATGCCCTCGTTCGCCGGCCGCTTCCACTGCGACCGGCTGCGCGAGGACGTCCTCCCCCGGCAGGGGGCCCTGGGCCTGCGCGCCACCCACCGCGACCGCCTGCTCCGCACCCCCCTCGACGGCACCACCGCCCAGCGCGTCGAACTCCTCTGCGCCGAGCGGGACATCGCCCTGGAGACGCTCTCCGGCTCCGCCGCCCTCGGCCGGCTCGCCCGGACCGAGCTCGACGCCTCCCTGTCCACGCGCCCCGCGGACGACACCGAGTGGTGGACCTGGCTCCAGGACCGCGCACGCACCGAGACGGGCCGCCGCTCCTTCGGCGACCCCCGCGACCTGCTGGGCGGTGGCGCCTCACCCGCGTACCTGCTCCGTGCCCTGCCGGGGACGGGAGGACCCCTCCGGTCGGCGCTCCGCCCCCTGGCCGTGCTGGCGGCCCGCGAGCGGGCGCGGAGGCTGCGGGACTGCGGGGCCGTACTCGTGCTGCGGGGCCCCCGCCGCACGGTCGCGGACCGCCTCCGGGCGGGGGTGGCCCTGATGCACGTCTGGCTCGCCCTGACCGAGGCCGGGTACGCCGCCCAGCCGCTGTGGGGCGAGTTCGGCAGCCCCGGACCCGCCCTCGCCCGGCACGCCGGGCCGGCCGGGGACGACGAGATCCTGGCGGTCCTGCGCACCGGCCGGGCCACCAGCACACCCGCCCGCCGGGCGGCGCGCCGGCCGCTCGACGACGCGGTGCGGTGGGTGGAGTAGCGCGGCCGTGGCGCGGTCCGGGACGGGCGCCACCCCGCCGCTCAGCCGCGCGGCGCCACGTACAGGCTCTGGGTGCTGCGGCCGAGGGGGCCCTTCTCGTCGTGGAGGGCCGACTCGGCGAGGCCGATGCCGGAGGCGTCGACCATCGTCCGGGCGTCCAGGCAGACCCACTCGCCCTCGGGATGGCGGTGCACGCCGACGGTGAGGTCGGTGTTGATGAAGACGTACCGGTGGAAGTCCAGCTCGGCGCTGACGCCGTTGCCCGAGTCGGCGGCGATCAGCACCCTGCTGAGCGGTGTGATCTCCTCCCCCGCGACCAGCGGCACCCGCATGCGCATCCACGCCTTCGCCGGGCCGGGCTCCAGGAAGGAACCGGCCGCGAAGCGCACCTCCATGCCGGTGTGGTAGCCGCGGTCCCACGGGACGGGGAAGAACGGCTTCGCGGGTGCGCTCGCCGGGCCGGGCACCTGAGGGCCGGGCGACACCTCGGGGACCGAGTGCGGCACCGTCTTCAGGAGCAGCGCCGTCACCCGCATCACGTCCGCGCCGCCGTCGGGCGTGAGGACGGCCTCCACCAGTTCGGTGCTGCGCCCCGAACGCAGGACCCGTACGGCCACGGTCAGCGGCCGGATCGGGACCGGGCGCATGATCTCGTACGTGAGCCGGGCGACCCGCAGGTCCGGCCGGCCCCCGGGCCGCTGCTCGACGGCCAGCCCGAGCAGCGCGGCGGGCGGGCCGGCGTGCTGGGAGCCGGCGTCCCACGGCCCTCGGGTGGAAGGGGTGGGAAGGAACCGGTCCTGGCTCTCCCGCTCGTAGAAGGCCTCTGCTTCCGACACGCTGTGCCCTTCCCTCCGTGGTCCGCCGTCCGTCCGGCCCCATGCTACTAAGCGCTTGCTCATTGCGCTGGGGCCGGAGCGGACCGGCGGCGCCGCTCAGTCCTCCGGACTGCCGAACCAGCGCCCGACGGCCCGCTCGAACGCGTCCCGGTCGACGTCGCCCCCGGCCTTGCCCGCCCAGGCGACGATTCCGTCGGGGCGGATCGGCACGGCACCCGGTCCCAGGGCGTTCCGCGCCGCCCCGGCCGCGTACCGGATCCGCTCGCCCCAGCCCTGCGCCGCGTCGCGCAGCCGGCCGTCGGAGGTGAAGTCGAGGGCGACGCCACATCCTTCACGCAGCAGGTCGCCGAGGCGGGTGCCGTCCTCCCGACGGAGTTCCGGGGCGGTGCGGCCGACGAGCGGATGGTCGTCGCCGAGTCGTGGCGGACCGACGATCCGGACAGTTTCCCGGCGGCGTAGGTCGTTCCGTCGCGGGTCCCGATCAGGTCGCGGACCAGCGCGCGCGCCGCGCGGCCGTGCGGGTCCGGCTTCAGGGCCGCCGGGCGCGTCCCCGCTCAGGGTCGCCGCGAGTTTCCGGCCCAGGTTCACCCTGCCCGCCGAGGGGAAGAGTGGATGTGGTCGGCGTCACCCGCGCGCGGGACGCGGCCCTGACGGTACGTCGTCGTCGGCATCGCCGGTCGGTGTAGGTCGAGACGAGGTGGACCTCGCCCAGGGTCACATCGGTGCGGACACCCGGCGCAGCACCGCCTCAAGGTGTGCCCGGCTCGGCGTCCGCGAGCGGTACATGCGGACAGCACCGTCTCGACCGCGTCGAGGCTCGTCATCATCCCTTCCGTCGCCGGGCCGGGGAGCCGGAACGGCAGGGCGGCGACATCGACCCGGGCCGGGTCGGGCGGCGGGCCGGCGAAGTGGCCGACCGGAGGCCGTCAGCACTTCCACCGGCATCCCCCGGCGGTGGAACGCCTCGACCGAGGCCGAGCGGGAGCGTCCGCCACGGGGAGTGCGGCCTGGGCTCCTGCTCCAGCACCAGGAACCGTGCCGAACCCCGCCGACAGACAGCCGACCGACACCACGTGCGTCCCGGGGGCGGTACGGAGCCCCGTCCGCCCCGCCCGACTGTGGCCGGATTAGCCGTCTGACGGATGTTCGATCGCCGCGATACTCAGGGCTGGGCAATCCGTCCCGAATTTCCGTCTCCGGAGGCCGCTGATGCCACAGATCAGTGTTCACACCGCCGTGCTCGACGCCTGGCTGTCGGGTGCCGAGAGCGCGTACGGGCAGGTCAACCCCGCTGGTCCGCTCTACGTCGGTGGCGCCGCCGCCGAAGCCGCGCTCACCGACCCGAGCGACTCCCTCTACGGCTTCTGTTCCAGCCCGAGCGGGTCGCAGGGCAGCTGGTGCTGCTGATCCTCTGAGGCACGACGGGAGCGGGGGGACCGTGCGGCTCCCCTCGCCCCTCGCGGGCGCATCGCCGGACGGGCACACACCTCGGGTGGAACAGGGACGGTGGAGGGTGAACGGATCTGCTCCGGTGCAGCCGGTGGAGCCGCTACCGGGAGACAGGGACGAGACGGAGTGGTTCGCCCGCCCCGTACGCGTCCTGGCCCGCCCGTGGCGGGACGAGCTCGCCAGGCGGCTGAGGGACGTCGACGCCCTCGGCGCCGAGGAACGGGACGTGGTGCTGGAGGCCGGTCACACCGCGCTGCTCAGGTCCCTGCACGCGAAGCTGGCGCGGCTGTTCCTCATCGAACTCCACGCGCTGCGCATCGCGGCGGACGGTGCGGCAGGCGGCGTGACGGCCGCAACCGGTGCGTCCGACACGGCGGCCTGGGCCGCGTTCATCGAACTGGCCGCCCAGGACGGCTATCTGGAGCGGCTGGCCGGCCGGTATCCCGTCGTGGGCCGGCGGATCGCGTCGGTCGCGCGGCTCTCGGTGGGCGCGACGGCCGGCTTCGCCGAACGGTTCGCCGCGGACCGGGAGTCGCTGCGCCCGCTGTGCGGCACGGACCCGGGACGGCTGCGGACCGTGACGTTCGGGGCGGGCGACACCCACCGGGGCGGACTGACCGTCAGCCGGGTCGACTTCGACGACACGAGCGTCATGTACAAGCCCCGGTCGTCCCGGATCGACGTGGCCTTGGGCGGCCTGCTGGAGGAGCTGTTCACGGACCTCGCCGACGCCCCCGCGCCGCACGAGCGCATCCGCGTGCCGCGCACCCTGGCCCGCGAGGGCTACGGCTGGGCCGAGTTCGTCCGCCACCGCTACTGCGCCGACGACACCGAACTCGCCGTCTTCTACCGCAACGTCGGTCACTGGCTGGCCGTCCTGCGGCTGACCGGCGGCACCGACATGCACGCCGAGAACATGATCGCGGCCGGTCCGGTGCCGGTCGTCGTCGACGCCGAGACCCTCTTCGACGCCCCCGCGCCGTTCCCGCCCAGCGGACGCGGCGACGCCGTCGACGTGGCGGCCGCGGCGATCCGCCGCACGGTGCTGCGCACCGGACTGCTGCCCGTGCGCGGCACCGGGTTCGCGCTGGGCGGGGTCGACATCTCCGGGATCGGGGCGCTGCCCGGCCAGCAGCCGCTGATCCCGCATCCGGTGATCGCGCAGGGCGGCACCGGCGCCGCCCGCTTCGAGGTCGGCCTGGTGGCCGTGCCCACCGCGGGCAACCACCCCAGTCCCGCCCCGGTGCTGAGCGCGTACTGGGACCGGATCCTCACCGGATTCCGCGAGATGACCGCGCACCTGCGGCGCCCGGGCACGGATCCGCACCGGCTGCTGCGCCGCTTCGAGGGCGCCCGGGCACGGCGGATCCTGCGGCCCACACAGGCCTACGTGGACATCGGCCGGATGCTGTGGCACCCGGCGTCGCTGCACGACGAGCTGGCGGCCGTCGAACGGGCCCGGGACATCCTGCGCCGCAACGCCGAGGTGCTGCCCGGAGCGCCCACCGACCGGGTGGCCATCGAGGGGGAGATCTCGGACCTCCTGGTCGGCGACGTCCCGATGTGCACCTTCACGGTGGACTCCGCGGCGGTCGAGGCGACGGTGCGGGACTGGCGGACGGCCGATCTGCCGTTGGAGGAGTCGGTGATCCAGGACGCCCTGGTCGGCGCCTACCTCAACGAACGGTCGCTGCCCGGCCGGGTGCGGTCCGCCGCCCGTCGTCCGCACGCCCGGGACCGGGAGCGGCGCCGTCGTGACCTGGCCGCGCGGATGGTACGGCGGCTGTGCGACGGGGCCGTGCGCGGCCCGGACGGCACGGTCACCTGGATCAGCCCCGTGTTCACGCCCGCCGGATGGTCCATCAGGGTGCTGCCCGCCGATCTCTACACGGGGCAGGGCGGGGTCGCGCTGGCCCTCGCCGAGTACCTGGCCGAGGTACGGGCCGGGCGGGCGGACGAGGTGCCGGGCGTCGCCGACACCTTCGACGGAGCGTTGCGGGTCCTGGTCGGCACCGAGGACCTGACGGCCGTACCGCCGTCGGCGGGCGCGTTCAGCGGCGCCGCGTCCCAGGTGTGGACGTGGCTGGCGCTGCACCGCGTCCTGGGCGATGCCTGGCTGCTGAGGAGGGCCGCGCTGCGCGCGCTCCCCCTCGCCGAGGGCCCGCTCGTGGCGAACGACGTCGAGGTCGACCTGCTCAACGGCGCCGCGGGCGCCGTGGTCCCGCTGCTCGACCTGGCCGCCGCGACCGGGGAGGACCGGTGGGCGGCCGCCGCGGCCCGGATCGGGCGCCGACTGAGCGGACTGGCCGTGCACGACACGGCCGGCGCCCGCTGGACCACCCGGCTCAACCCGCAGGGCATCGGCGGCTTCGCCCACGGCGCCACCGGCATCGGCTGGGCCCTGGCCCGTCTCTCCCTGGGCGACGCGGGCACGGCCGACGAACGGAACGGCTGGAGCCGCCTCGCCGAACAGGCCTTCGCCTACCAGGAATCCCTCTGGCAGCCCGGCGCGGGCAACTGGCTCGACGCCCGGGTCGGCGCCGAGGAGGACTTCTTCACGAGCTGGTGCCACGGCAGCGCGGGCATCGGCATCGCCATGCTCGACCTCCACCGGCGCACCGGCGATCCCGCCCGCCTCGACATGGCCCGACGCGCCGCCCGGGCCTGCGCCGCCGAGGGCTTCGGCTGGAGCCACACCCTGTGTCACGGCGACCTCGGTCTCTGGGAGCTCCTCACCGCCCTCGAACCCGACCGCACCGCTCCCCTCGACGGGGAGATCCTCACCAGCCTCGAACAGCGCGGCCCCACCGGCGGTCTGGCCCGCGAGGCCTTCTCCCCCAGCCTGATGGCGGGCCTCGCCGGAGTCGTCCACACCCTGCTGCGCATGCACCCCGCCGCCGACCTGCCCGACCCGCTCCTCCTGGACGCCCTCCGCCCGGACCGCGGCACACCCGGGTGAGGCCCCGGCCCCTGACCCGGCCCCCGGACCCGACCCCCGACCCGGCAGAATGGCGGCCATGGACCAGAACCAGAACACCAGTGCGACAGCCGCCGAGCCCAGGCCACCGTTGACGGCCGGCCTCACCGGCGCCGAGCTGCTGCGCTGGTACTGGACCCTGGACGAACTCACCGGCCTCGCCCGCACGATGGGCGTCACGCGCCACGGCGGCAAAGCGGCCCTCACCGCCCGGCTCGCCGCGGCGCTGGACGGCCTGCCGCCGCCGGCCGCCCCGGCCCGCCGCCGCCCGGCCGGAGCGCAGCTGGCCGAGCCCGTCGACGGCGCCACCGTGATCCCGGACGGCCAGCGGTGCGGCCAGGTCCTGCGGAGGTACTTCCTCGCAGCGATCGGCCCCGGCTTCCACTTCGACGCCTTCATGCGGGACTTCATCGCCCGCAACCCCGGGCGGACCCTGGCCGACGCGGTCGCCCACTGGCACGCGACCCGCCCGGACGCGGCCCGGCCCCGCGAGATCGAGGAGCAGTTCGAGTACAACCGGTTCACCAGCGCCTGGCACCGCCGGAACCCGGCCGGAACCCGCGCCGAGGCCCGCGCGGCCTGGTACGCCCACCGCGCGCTCCCCCGCCACCCCGGCGACGGCTGACGGCAGCCGCTCCTCCCAGAAAACCGCCGCGCCCGACCCGGCCCGTCGGGCGCACCGGCAGTGTGACGGACTCCTTCAGCCGGCTGCGGGCAACGCCACGATCGCCCGGCCGGCCGAGCGGGTCCGCAGGCCGTGGACTCCGGCGACGAGCGAGAGGTCGCCGGTTCGTCTTCGGCTCTCTCGCCAAGGGCAACCACCAGGGCGGTCTCCCTCGGATCAGCCGGGGTTCCGGTCGGCGGTGACCAGCAGGTACTCCCACTCCATGGCACCGTCCGCGAGGTGCCGGGCGGCCAGCTCCGTGAGGGCCGTGTCCAGGGCGGTGACCTTGTCGGGGTCGTCGGCGACCGCGCCGTAGACCGCGACGGTCGGGCCGTAGCAGTTCTTGAAGAACTCCCGGAACTCCTCCGGCCGGGAGAACCGGTCGACGCGGAGCATCCGGCGACGGGCGTCGACGCCGGTCACCCGGTCGCCGAGCAGGGCCCGCACATGGCTCTCGTCGCCCCACAGCGGTGCCGGCTGTGCTCCGGGCGGCGGCGGGGGCGCGAAGGGGCGCATGGCGGTGAACATCTGCCCGACGAACCCCTCCGGGGTCCAGTTGGCCAGGCCGATCGTGCCGCCGGGGCGGCACACCCGCACCATTTCGTCCGCCGCCCGCTGGTGGTGGGGGGCGAACATGACCCCGACGCACGACACCACGGTGTCGAAGTCCGAGTCCGGGAAGGGCAGTTCCTCGGCGTCCGCCGCGCGCCATTCCAGCTCGGCTCCGCGCTCGGCGGCGAGGTGACGTCCGGCATCCAGCAGTTCCGGGGTCAGGTCCACGGCCACGACGTCGGCCCCTTCGAGGGCGGCGGGGATGGCGGCGTTCCCCGAGCCGGCCGCGATGTCGAGCACCCGGGTCCCCGGCCGGACGCCGCTCTCCCGGACGAGCACGGGACCCAGGTCCGGGATGACGTCCGTGGCGACGAGGGCGTAGTCGCCCAGCGCCCACATGGCGCGATGCTTCGCCTTCAGCGCCCGGTCGGCCTGCGCCGCCTCACTCGACTCGGACATGACGGATGCCTCCGCTCCAGTGCCGTGCGCGTACGGTCCCGGGCGGTGGCAGGCGCCCGGACGCGTACACCCGAGCAGCGCCGGCTCCGGCGCCTCCTACGACTGTCTCACGGTTCGCCCCGCCCCGCCGGAGCCGGCGCCCGCGGGCTGCGATCGCGCTCGCGTCCCGTCCGGGCGACCATGACAGGACCGGCACAGCCGACGCCCCCTGCCCGCCGATTCCGGAGGTGGCCGTACTGCGCACCGCGCTCCCCGTCCTCCTCGCGATCTGCGCGGCCCTGAGCAACGCGGTCGCGACGGTGCTCCAGCGCAAGGCGGCGCTGACCGTGCCGCGCTCCCCGGGGTTCCGGGCCGGCCTGATGCTCGACCTGCTGCGCCGGCCCGTCTGGCTGGCGGGGATGCTCGCGGTGATCACCGCAGCGGTCTGCCAGGCGGTGGCGCTGGCGACGGGGCCGCTGACGATCGTGCAGCCCCTGTTCGTGCTGGAGCTGCCGCTCACCCTCGTCGCCGCGTCCGTCCTGCTGCACCGGCATCTGCCCGGCAGGGGCTGGCTCGCCGTGGCCACGGTGGTGGCCGGACTCGCGATCGCCCTCACGGCCGCGTCCCCCAGCGGCAACCGCACCCATGTGCCGCCGGACCGCTGGATCCCCGCGCTCGCCGTCTGCTCGGGGACGGTCGTCGTCCTGGCGCTCGCGGCCGTGCGGCGCCCGGAGGGCCGTGCCCGGGCGGCCTGTCTGGGGGCGGCGACGGCCATCGGCTACGCCGTGACCGCGGCGCTGATGAAGTCCTCCACCCACATCCTCGACGAACAGGGGCTCGTGGCCTTCCTCTCCGCCTGGGAGACGTACGCGTTCGCCGCCACCGGTGTCTGCGCGCTGTTCCTGCTGGAGAACGCGATGCAGGCCGGCCCCCTGGTCGCGTCGCAACCCGCGCTCACGCTCGGCGACGCGGCGGTGAGCCTCGTCCTCGGCATCACCCTGTACGAGGAGGCCGTCCGCTCCGGGTGGTGGCTGCTGCCCCAGCTGTGCGGGGTCGCGCTGATCGTCGCCGGAGTCCTCACCCTGTCGCGGATTCCCCTCGCGCGGACGCTGGTGGCGCAAGAAGAGCGGGCGACCCCTGCCCGCCGGCAGGAACCACCCCCCGCGTCAGGGGCCGTTGATCGATGGTCGTGAGCCGTTCGGTCGGCTCGCCGGGACGGGTCCGGGTCATGGCGCTGAGCCCGATCGTCGCGGTCGCGTTCCGGAGGGCTCTGAAGCGGACGCCGGGGTGCGCGGCGGCCGCCGCGGCGCGGAGATACGGCAGTGGAGCCAGACCCAGGTACTGCCCGCCAGGTCCGCCGGATCCAGCGGGGCGGTCGGCGAGGCGCGAGGTCGCCGTGGTGCCGCGCACCGGGGCGGTCCGGCGGACGATCGCCCGGTCGGGCGAGCGGTCGAGGAGTCCCGCGGCGGCCTCGTGGGTGCGGATCTCGACGTCCGGCACCGCCCGGTGGAACTCCTCCCGCACAAGCCGCAGGGGCCAGGAGAGGGCCGTGGCGACGGCGCCGACGCCCAGTCGTCCGTCGCGCCCGGTGGCGGCCTGCCGGACGGCGGCCTCCGCCTCCTCCGCGTACCGGATCAGCGTCCGGCAGTGGTCCAGGAACACCGCTCCGGCGGGGCTGAGGGCGACCGACCGCTGGGTGCGGTGCAGCAGCTCGCAGCCGAGCTGCCGTTCGAGCTGCTTGACTTCCCCAGGTACTCCAACCCGGCGCCGACGCCTGGACTAGTCCCGGGGGTCGGGCTTCCAGTCCTGGGCGAGGAGCCCGAGCAGGACCTCGTCCAGGAACTCGCCCATCACCCAGGCCGAGGAGCGCAGCACGCCCTCGCGGACGAAGCCGTTGCGCTCGGCGGAGCGCAGCATGGGGGCGTTGTCCGCGAGCGTCTCGATCTGGAGGCGGTGCAGACCGCGCACGACGAAACCGTAGTGGCACAGCACCGCGACCACGTCGGTGCCGTAGCCCTGGCCGCGGGAGGACGGCAGCAGTCCCAGTCCGACGTGCGCGACCCGGTTGTGGTTGTCGATGCCCCACAGTGTCGCCGTGCCGACCAGCGTGCCGCCCTCCAGCTCCACCACGGAGAACGGGACGGTTCCCTGCGCCGTGTCGTCCACGACGAGCCGCGGGTCCTTCGTGTCGGGCTTGAGGGGCCGCCACGGCCCGCCCTCGGCCCGCGAGGCGTTGACCACGTCGTTGTAGAGCTCGGCCCGCAGGATCGGGATGTCCTCCTCGTGCCGGGCCCTGAGCCCGACCTTGCTGCCTCTAAGCATGTGAGCTTCTTATCCGGCCGGATCGGTCGACGGCAAACCAATATCCGGGCGACTCGACAGGCCGCCTCCGCAGGAGGGGGGAACGGTCAACCGTTCGTACGCCGAGGCCGTCGCCGCGGCCCCCTCGGTTCCTTTCCCCGAGCCCACCGCCTCCCGCCGGCCGTCGATGCCGTGGAGGCGGTGTCGGTCGGTGGGAGGGGTGTTGATGTCGGGTCAGTCGGAGGCCGGCGTGAGGCGGACCGGGAGTTCGAAGAGGTCGTTCTGGGTCACCACGGGCTTGTTGCGCAGGTCCGACGGCGGTACCGCGAGGTCCAGGCCGGGGAAGCGGGCGTAGAGCGCGGGCAGGGCGACGTCCGCCTCCAGACGGGACAGGGCCGCGCCGGGGCAGACGTGCGGGCCGTGGCCGAAGGAGATGTGGCGGGTGCGGGTCTCACGGGTGATGTCGAAGTCACCGGCGGTGGGGCCGTGCGCCTCCTCGTCGCGGCCTATCGCGCCGTAGGAGATGATCAGCGCGTCGCCCGCCGGGAGGACGCGGTCGCCGACCTGCACGTCCTCGGTCGCGAACCGGATCAGGACGTGCGAGGTCGGGGTGGACCAGCGCAGCGTCTCCTCGACCACCGCCGACCACTCCGCCTTGTCCGACAGGACGAGGGCCCGCTGGTCGGGGTGGGTGGAGAGGTTGACCACGGCGTTGACGATGAGGGAGATCGTGGTCTCGTGACCGGCGGCGACCATGAGCTGGAGGGTGGAGACGATCTCCTCGTCGGTGAGGCGGTCGCCGTCGTCCGAGGCCTGGATGAGCGCGCTGGTCAGGTCGTCGCCGGGGGCGGCCTTCTTCGCGGCGACCGTCTCGGCCATGATCCCCGCCAGTTCGACGAGGGTGGCGACGACCTCCTCGGGCGGGGTCTGGGTCGAGAAGAACTTCTCGAACAGCTCCTTCAGCCGCGGCAGCCGGCTCTCCTCGATGCCCATGAGGTCGGCGACGACGTACATCGGCAGGGGGTAGGCGAACTCCGCCTTGAGGTCGACGACATCGGCGTCGGCGGGCAGGGCGTCGAGGAGCCGCTCGGTGAGCTCGGTGATCCGCTCGCGCAGGGTCTCCACCCGGCGCGGGGTGAGGGCCTGGGCGACGAGGCCGCGCATCCTGCGGTGGTCGGCGCCGTCCACGGTCAGCATCGAGCGGCCGGGGTTGACCAGGCCGATCAGGGGCCAGTCCGGCGGGATCTCGCCGCGCCGCCAGGCGCCCCACACCTCGATGTCCTTGACCAGGCGCGGGTCCGTCAGCAGCGCCTTGGCCTCGGCGTGCCGGGTCACGGCCCACACGGGCACTCCCCCGGGCAGTTCGACCGCGGCCAGCGGTCCGGCCGCGCGCAGCCTGGCGCTCTCACCGTCCAGGTCGGTGACGAACGGATCCAGGGCGATCCGCAGCTCTTCGGTGCCGGACGTCATGATCAGTTGCCTCCCAGGGCAGGGGTGGGGGTGAACCGCACGGGCAGTTCCGTCAGCCCGCGCAGCCAGGGTGAGGGGCGGCGCGTCAGGGACTCGGCGGGGACGTCGAGGTCGATGTCGGGCAGTCGGTCGAGGACGACCTCCAGGGCGGTCCGGGCGATCACCTCGGCGATCTCCTGGGCGGGGAACGGGCAGCGGTGCTCGCCGTGGCCGAAGGAGAAGTGCGCGTTGTTGCCGCCGGTGAGGTCGCCGCCGACGGGACGCACCTGGGGGTCGGAGTTGGCCGCCTGGAGGCCGAGGAGGAGCAGGTCCCCGGCCCGGATGTGCTGTCCGCCGAGGTGGGTGTCGCGGGACGCCCAGCGGCCGGCGACGTTCTGGGTGGGCGTGTCCTCCCAGAGCACCTCGTTCATCGCTTCCGCGACGCTGTTGCGTCCGCCGAAGAGGGAGGCGGCGAACCGGTCGTCGGTGAGCATCAGCCGCAGCGAGTTGCCGATCCAGTCGGCGGTGGGCTGGTGCCCGGCCGCCATCATCACCATCAGGTCCTGGGCGATCTCCTCGTCGGTGAAGCCGCTGGGGTCGGCCAGCATCCGGGAGACCACGTCGTCGGCGGGCGCGGCCCGGCGGGCGGCGAGCAACTCGCCCATGGAGGTGGCGAGATGGCTCTGCCCGGCGAGGGCGCGCTCGCGGCCGTCGATCATGTCGTTGAGCGCGGTGACCAGACCCGGGCCTTCCTCGTCGGGGAAGCCGTACAGCCGTGCCAGGACGCGGACGGGCAGCAGCATGGCGTACTGGCCGACGATGTCGGCGGTCCCCTTGGCGCAGACCGCGTCGATCAGCTCGTCGGCGAACCGCTCGGCGTGGCGGCGCAGTTGGGCGGGGTCGCTGGCCTCGAGCGCGTTGCTGATCATGGCGGCGCGTTCGCGGTGGCGCTCGCCGACCGTGTAGAGGATGGACGGCTGTTTGCGGCCGATCATGGGCAGCAGGGGCCAGTCGCCGGGGATGGTGTCCCACTGGTTCCACAGGTCGGAGTCGCGGCTGAACAGCACGGGGTCGCCGGTGACCTGGTGCAGTTCGCGGTAGCCGAGGACGAGCCAGGCCGGGACGTCGCCGTCCAGCAGGACGGGGGTGACGGCTCCGTGCTCGGCGCGCATCTCCCGGTAGAGCCGGGCGGGTTCGCTCTGGAAGCGGGGACCGCTGAGCGGAACGGCGTCGGTGCTCACGCGAACTCCCGTGGTGAGGCGGCGGTTGGGGCCGTCGTACCGGCGTACCGGCTCTGGATGTGCTGGACGAGCGTGATGAGGACCTGCTTGCTGGACTCGCGGGAGCGGGCGTCGCAGTCGACCAGGGGCACCCGCGGGTCGAGGTCGAGGGCCTCGCGGAGGTCGTCGTGCGAGTGGCGGGGGCCGCCGAAGTCGTTGCAGGCGACGATGAACGGCGTACCGTGCCGCTCCAGCCGGTCGATGGCGTACCAGGAGTCGTCGATACGGCGGGTGTCGAGCAGGACGACCGCGCCGAGGGTGCCGGAGAAGAGCCGGTCCCACAGGAACCAGAAGCGTTCCTGGCCGGGTGCGCCGAAGAGGTAGAGCACGTTGCGCGCGTCGAGGGTGATCCGGCCGAAGTCGAAGGCGACGGTGGTCGCGGTCTTCCCGCGGATCTCGGTGACGTCGTCGACGGTCTCGCCCGCGCGGGTCATCGTCTCCTCGGTGTTGAGGGGACGGATCTCGCTGACCGAGCGGACCATGGTGGTCTTTCCGACACCGAAGCCGCCCACGACGACGATCTTCAGACCGTTGTCGGCGGAGGCACCCAGCGGGATGCGTGCCTCAGAGGTTGCGGAGTCCAACGAGCACCTGCTCCAGGATGTCGGGGTCGGGAAGGACCGAGATGCGGGGGTGGCGGGCGCTGACCTTGCCCGCGGCGAGCAGGTCGGACAGCAGGATCTTGGTGATGCTCACGGGCAGCCCCAGGTCGGCGGCGACCTCCACCACGGCGGTGGGTGCCTTGGTGAGGGCGAGGATCGCCGCGTGCTCGGACTGCATGCCGGGGGCGGCGTCGCTCTCGGCCACCACGAGCGTCACCAGGTCGAAGGGGCTGTCGGGCCCGGACCGGCTGCGTCCCTGGGTGAGGGTGTACAGCCGGTCGGGGGCGTCGTCCCTGCCGGGCCGCCTCATGCGCTGCGGGGCGGGGCCGTCAGATGCTCGCCGAGCTGTTCCACCAGCTCGCTCATGTTGTGCCCGACGAGACCGGGTTCGGCCTCCTCGTCGGTGACGACGGCCAGGTGCGCGCCCTCGCCGGCCTCGACGATGAACAGCGTGCCGCCGTAGAACTCGGTCATCGAGGAGCGCACACCGCCGCTTCCGTCACCGAACTCGACCGAGGCGCCGTGCGACAGGGACTGGATACCGGCGGCGATGGCGGCGAGCTGGTCGGCCTGGTCGACGGTCAGTTCCGGGGTGCGGCACAGCTTCAGCCCGTCACGGGAGAGCACGAGGGCGTGCCGGGCGCCGGGGGTGCGCTCCAGGAGCCCTTCGATGAGCCAGGTGAGCTTCTCGTCGGCGGTCGTCGTGCCGGTCATGAGGTGGTGTCGCCTTCCGGGTGCGAGGGGGTGGATCTGTCGGGGGCCGTTTTGGTGCCGGAGGACGGCGCGGTGTGCGGGTCGCCGCCGGCGGGGGGCAGCGGGTGGCCGCCGGTGTGCTCGTCCGGGTCGGCCGAGGGCAGCCGGGCGCCGCCGGTGCGGTGCGCCGGGTCGGCCGAGGGCAGGCGGTGGCCGCCGGTGCGCTCCGACGGGTCGGTCGCGCGGACCGCCTGGCGGAAGGCGCCGAAGCGGCTGGCGCGGGTGCGGATGTCCTCGGGTGCGGCGGTGGGGCGCGGGGTGCCCTGGGCGGCCCGGGCGTTCTCGGCGGCGGCCAGGGTGTGTCCGCGCCGGCGCTTGGGCAGACCGCCGCCCGTCGGCGGGGTGACGCCGGACTCCTCGTGCGGCCGGGCCTCCTCCTCGCACGGCGTGGCGTCGGCGGGTGCGGGGGTGTCGCGGTCCGGGCCGGCGGTGCGGGCGGGGGCGCTGTGCGGGCGCGGGTCCGCGGGGAGCCGTACCGGAGACGGCGCGGTGGTGAGGATGTCCTGGGGGACGAGCATGAGCACCCCGGTGCCGCCCCGGGCGGAGGGCCGGAAGGAGACCTTCATGCCGTGCTTGCGCGAGAGGCGTCCTACGACGGCCAGGCCGAGCCGGGTGCCGGTGAGTCCGCCGAGTCCGGTGATGTCGCCGGTGACGGCCTGTTCGGCGCGGCGGAGCTGGACGTCGCTCATGACGAGCCCGCTGTCCTCCACCGAGACGATGGCGCCGGCGGGCACCTCCTCGACGTAGACGTGGACTTCGGCGTTGGGGGGCGAGAAGTTGGCGGCGTTGTCGAGCAGTTCGGCGAGCGCGTGCATCACGCCCTCGGCCGCGTGGCCGGCCACCGCGACGTCGCTGACGGAGTGCAGGCGGATGCGCTGGTAGCCGCTGATCCGGCCCATCGCGCCGCGCAGGATGGACTCCATGGAGATGGGGCGGGCCCAACGGCGCCCCGAACGTGCCCCGGTGAGCACGGCGACGGAGTCGGCGAGGCGGCCGGCCTGCGCGGTGCGGTGGTCCAGGTGCAGCAGGTCGGCGAGGACGTCCTCGTCGCTGTGCCGTTCCTCCATGGCGCGCAGGTCGGCCAGGGTGCCGGTGGCCAGGGCCTGCATCCGGGCGGCTGCGTTGGCGGTGGCGGCGACGGCGGTGTCGCGTTCGGCCGCGGAGCGGGCGAGTTGCTGGGTGAGG
The DNA here is from genome assembly GCF_054660435.1 of Streptomyces sp. YKOK-I1. Classification (NCBI taxonomy): domain Bacteria; kingdom Bacillati; phylum Actinomycetota; class Actinomycetes; order Kitasatosporales; family Streptomycetaceae; genus Streptomyces; species Streptomyces sp. YKOK-I1. Next base: position 9,601,395 of record NZ_BAAGDR010000001.1, on the reverse strand, counting down.
CTGCGCACCTCCGCGGCGAGCCGGGCCCGTTCGACCTCCGTCTCCTTGGCGCGTACGGCGCGCTCGCGGGTGAACTCCTCGGCGAGCCGGGCTCGTTCGTGGGCGGCGGCGTCGGTGTGCCGTTGGTGCTCACGGCGCCACTGCTCGGCCTGGAGGTCGCGCTCGCGGGTGACCCGCTCGATGTCGGCCGTTGTCGTGCGCAGCACGGCACGAGCGGCTCGTGCGGACCGCCGCGCCGTCACGGCGACGGTGACGGCGGCGCAGAGCAGGACCCCGCCGATCGCGCCGCCCCAACCCACGGTCACCCGCGCCGACATGGGGACGGACGTGACCGCCCAGGCGACGGCGAGTGCGGCCAGGGCCGCGGTCAGCAAGGGCAGGGGAAGCAGCGAACGAAGGCTGGATCGGGCGTCGGAGGGTGCGGGCGCGGTCATCGCTCAGGGTCCTTGGGCGGCCGCACGGAAAGCGGCCTTAGTGTCATCCTCGGGGGCAAATTATGCACAGAAAGTTGTAGTCACTGATCAACCGGGCGTCACTATACGAGAGTTTCGATCACTCTCAATAGCTTCGGCCCACCTCCACAGGAACCTCTTCGGCGAGGACGGCGCGGACCGCGGTGCCGGACGATGCCGGGAGGGGCACCCGGACGGCCGCTCACCGCGGGCGGCGGTGCCGGTCGCTGCGTAGCGTCGAAGCGACGGCCGCCCCCGGCCGGGAGGAGACGCCCATGCCACGCCGCGCCATCGCCGCGGGCGCAGTCGCCGCGATCATGACCGTCGCGCCGCTTGCCGGAGTCGCGCACGCGCAGGACCTCGACTGCCGTGACTTCACCTTCCAGGAGGACGCCCAGGCCGTCTTCGACCAGGACCGGAGCGACCCCAACCGGCTGGACGAGGACCAGGGCCCGGACGACGGCATCGCCTGCGAGGCGCTTCCCCGCAGGTCACCGGCCACCCTCGCACCCGCCACGAGCCGTCCCACAACGGCGCCGGACAGCTCCTCTCCGCTCCCGAGCCGCGGTGTCCAGGGCGGCGTCGGCGGCACGGCCACCGCCGGCCCCTCCGGCCGGGACGTCGGCATCGGCACCGGCCTCACCCTGGCGGGCCTGCTGGCGGCCGCCGGGTGCGCGCGCCGACGTCACCGTGCCTGAACCGACACCGGCTCGGCCCTCGGCGTCCCCGTCATACGGGCACCTGCCACCCACCCACACCATTTCCGGCCGCCTCGGCCCACGGCGAACCCACACCCAGCCGGATCCACACCCCAACCGATCCGCACCCCGGCCGACCGGGCCTCGGTGAACCCGCACCCAACCGATCCACACCCCGGCCGACCGGCCCTCGGCGAACCCACGCCCAGCCGATCCACACCCCGGCCGATCCACACCCCGGCCGACCGGGCCTCGCCCTGTCCGGCCCCGCGGCCACCAGGCGCTCGTCGTCCCTGTCGTGCGGGCAGCTGCCACCCGCCCGCACGGTTTCCGGCCGGCTCGGCCCTCGGCGAACCCACGCCCAGCCGATCCTCACCCCGGCCGATCCACACCCCGGCCGACCGGTCCTCGCCCGCCCGGCCCCGCGGCCACCAGGCGCTCGTCGTCCCTGTCGTGCGGGCAGCTGCCACCCGTCCGCGCGGGCTCCGGTCGGGTCGGTTCTCGGTGGATGTACGGAGGTTCTTCGCGCCCGGCCGTCGCCCGGGACCGGCAGCCGGATCGTCTCGCGCGTGCAGGCTCCGATCCCGGGCGGCCCCGCCGTGCAGCCCGGACGGAGCATCGCCGTCACGCCGGAGCGCCGCCCGCGGCGAGGGCGATGCCCAGGGGGGTCTGTTCGTACAGGACCTCGTGGCCGTAGCGGCGGGAGGTGAGCAGGCCCGCGTCGCGCAGGACCGCGAGGTGGGCGGAGACCGAGGACGGCGCGAGGCCCAGCCGGCGCGACAGGGTGGTCGTGCCCGCGGGCTCACCCAGGGCGCCGAGCACGGCGGCACGGCCGCGCCCGAGGAGCCGTACCAGGGTGTCGGGGGCGTCGGCGCAGGGCTCGGCCCACAGGCCTCCGATGCCCCGGGCCGGATAGACCAGCATCGGCTGCCAGGGCGGTTCGAAGCCGCCCACCACGTCCGGCCACGAGAACACACTGGGCATCAGGACCAGGCCCCGGCCGTCGAGGTCGCGCTCGTGCTCGCCCCGCGCGTTCACCGTCAGCGTTCCCGCCCGCCAACCGATCCGCGGGTCGAGCTGGGGCAACAGCCCGCCCAGGCCCGTCTCGGCCAGGCGCCGTGAGTGGAAGGCGACGTCCGCCTCCAGCAGGGCCCGCAGCCGTGGCCAGTACGGTTCGACCAGGACGTGCCAGGCCTCCTCCAGCAGGTCGGCCAGCCAGGTGATCGTGTGTTTCATGTCGCGAAGCAGGGCCCTGCCGAGCCGGGAGCCGGCGGCGCCCGGGGTGTCCGCCAGGGAGCGTGCGGTGTCATGGTGGGCGACCCGCCGGTCCGCCTCCCGGACGAGCGCGATCTCCTCGTGGAACGCCGCCGCCGGGCCGGGCGGCTGCGGGCTGAGCCAGTCCGGGGAGTGCCCGTACCTGGGCATCAACAGCCACAGCGGGGCCAGGTCCAGTCCGCGCGCGTCCTCCTGGATGCGCCGCAGCCACGGCCCGTGGAAACCGTGCCGGTCGGGCCGGTTCAGGGTGCGGACGGCTTCCTGGGTCTCCCACAGCGGTGACACGGCGAAGCGGCACCGCAGGAGGTCGTCCTCGCCGAGACGCAGGTGCAGCGGCAAAGGGAGCCCTCCAGCGGGTCGAGGAAGATTCGCCTGACACCGAAACTCTACGGCGCCGGCCACGACTCCAGCAGGCTGCCTCCCATGCATCCCGGTTATCGACGCGTCTTCGCGGTGGCGGAATTCCGTGCCGTCTTCGCCGCGCACTCCCTCTCGCTGCTCGGCGTCGTCGTCAGCGAGGTCGCGCTGACCGTACTGGTGTACGGGCTGACCGGCTCGCCGTTGCTCAGCTCGCTGGTCTTCGCCCTCGGATTCCTGCCGTACCTCGTGGGCGGCACGCTGCTGTCCGCGGTGGCCGACCAATACCCCCCGCGCCGGGTCCTGGTCCTCTGCGACCTGCTGTGCGCGGCGTGCGCGGGCGCCATGGCGCTGCCCGGCACCCCGGTCGCCGTCCTGCTGGTCCTGCGCTGCGCCATCGCCGTCACGGCGCCGGTCTTCACCGGCACCCGCACCGCGACCCTCGCCGACATCCTCGGCGACGGGGACCTGTTCGTGCTCGGCCGGTCGCTGCTGCGGATCGTGTCGCAGAGCGCGCTGCTCATCGGGTTCGGCCTGGGTGGTGTGCTGCTCACCGTCGTGTCCCCCCGGGGCGCCCTGGTGGTGACCGTGTGCACGTTCGCGAGCTCGGCGCTGCTGCTGCGCCTCGGGACGCGCCGCCGGCCCGCGCGCGCCCGGGGCGGGGCGCTCGTCCGCAGCTCTCTGTCCGGTACTCGTCAGGTCCTCAAGGACCGGCGGACCCGGGCCGTCATACTGCTGATGTGGGGGCCGCCCCTGTTCGTCGTGGCTCCGGAGGCGCTGGCCGCCGCGTACGCGGACGAGATCGGCGTCGGTACGGTCGGTGTCGGTCTGCTCATGTGCGCGCTGCCGGTCGGGACCATCGTGGGCGAGTTGGCCGCCGGCTCGCTGCTGTCGCCCGCGGCCCGTTCCCGGATCACCCTGCCCCTGGCGGCCGGCGGACTGCTGCCGTTCCTGGCCGTACCGCTGCTGCCGGGGCTCGGCTGGGTCCTGCCCGCCCTGGCGCTGGCGGGGGCCGCGGGGGCGTACACGCTGGGTCTGGATCAGTGGTTCGTCCAGGCCGTCCCGGCGGAACTGCGCGGACGGGCCATGACCGCGCAGACGGCGGGACTGATGACGATCCAGGGCGTGGGCATGGCCCTGGCGGGTGCGGCGGCCGAGCTGTGGCCGGTCAGCACGGTCGTCTGCGCGGCGGGGGTAGTGGGCACCGGGTGCTGCGCCGCGCTGGCCCTGCACGTCCTGCGGACCGGGAGGACCAGCACGGTGGGCCGCACGGCACCCGCGCGGTGACCGCGCCGGCCGCGGCAGGACGTGTCGCGTCGGTTCGGCGGAGCGTCGCCCACGGGGCCGCCCCATGGTGGTCGCACTGGTGGAAGAAGTCCCCGTGCGCCGCCGGACCGGCCGGTCCGCCCGCCGGGCCCGCCGGTCATGCGCGGCAGTCGTACGTCAGGTGCGGCAGTCGTACGTCAGGTGCGTCGCCGTCGATGTCGGGGTCACGCTCCGCCGCACCAGCGTGCGGGGGGTGCCGCCGGTGAACAGGGGGATGCCCCCGCCCAGCACGACGGGTGCGAGGTGGAGGCTCAGGGTGTCGACCAGCCCGGCTTCGAACGCCGAGCCGATCGTGGCGCCGCCTCCCATCAGGACGACGTCGAGGTCCTTGCCGCTGCGCGACGCCGCCGTCTCGGCGTGCTCGCGGGCGGCCGTGACGGCGTCGCGCAGTCCGGTGGTGACGAACGTCCAGTCGAGGTCGGTGAGCCGGACCGACTCCGGGGGTGAGCCGGTCACGACGACGAAGGCGGGCCTGCCGACCTCACCGGCGCCGTAGCCGGTCGTGTCGTCCCAGCCGCCCGGGCCGTCGACCTGGTCGAAGAGCCGGCGGCCGAGGACGACCGCGCCGGAGCGGGCGGTGCCCTCGCGCAGGATCCGACGGTCGTCGGGGTCGTCGGAGAACGCCCAGGTGTGGAGGGCCTCGCCACCGGTGCCCAGGCCGTTGTCGGGGCCGGGGTCGGGTCCGGTGACGAAGCCGTCGAGGGAGACCGAGATGTCGGCGATGATGCGCGTCATACCAGGGCAGACCCCGTGCGCCGCCCGAACTCATCGGCCCCTGGGCACCACGCCTCGGACTGCTAGCGCGCCGTGACCCGGCCGGTCTCCGCCGGGGCCTTCGTGCCCGACGACGTGACCACCTCGGAGTTCCCGCTGCCGCGGTCCAGGAGGCCGCCGGTGAAGGCGAGGCCGAGGCCCGCGGCGGCGAGGCCCGCGCCGACCAGGGCGGGCGAGGCCCAGCCCCAGCCGGCCGAGATGGCGAGGCCACCGAGCCAGGCGCCGCCCGCGTTGGCCAGGTTGAAGGCGGAGTGGTTGGAGGCCGCCGCCATGGTCGGGGCGTCCTTCGCCTTGGCCATGAGCAGCATCTGCACGGGCGTGGTGACGAGGGCGCCCATCGCGCCCATGACGACGAGCGTCAGCAGGGCGGGGACGGTGCTGTGGACCGTGAAGTAGAACGCCACGAGCGTCGCGCCGAGCAGGGCGAGTCCGCCGTACAGCGTCGGGCGCAGGGCGCGGTCGGTCAGCGGTCCGGCGATCAGGGTGCCCAGTGTCATGCCGGCGCCGTAGAGCGCGAGGACCAGGGTGGTCGAGGAGTCGGAGAAGCCCGTCAGGTGCGTAAGGATCGGCACCAGGTAGCTGTAGACGGCGAAGAAGCCGCCGAATCCGACGACGGCGGTGGCGAGTCCGATGGCGACCTGCTTGTTCCCCATCGCCCGCAGTTCGTGCCGGATGCCCGCCTGGGAGCCGCGCGGCTGGTGGGGGACGAAGGCGGCGAGCGCGGCGAGGGCGATCAGGCCGATGACGGCGACCGCGCAGTAGGCGTAGCGCCAGCCGAACTGCTGGCCCAGCGCGGTACCGGCCGGGACACCGACGATGTTGGCGACGGTGAGGCCCAGGAACATCCGCGAGACGGCGCGTCCGGCCCGCTCGGGGGCGACCAGCCGGGAGGCCACGACGGCACCCACGCCGAACAGGGCGCCGTGCGGCAGGCCCGCCAGGAAGCGGGCGGCGAACAGCCAGCCGAAGGTGGGGGCGAGGGCGGACGCGACGTTGCCGATCACGAACAGCCCGGAGAGCAGGAGCAGCAGCCGCTTGTGGGGGATGCGCGCGCCGATGCCGGTGAGGACGGGTGCGCCGACGACGACGCCGAGCGCGTAGGCGGAGACGACGTTGCCGGCTTGTGGGACGGAGACGCCGATGCCGTCGGCGATCTGGGGAAGCAGTCCCATCGTGGCGAATTCGGTCGTACCGATGCCGAACGCGACGACGGCGAGGGACAGCAGTGCCAGGGGCATGGAGCGGAAGTACCTTTCGGGGGCGACGATCCGGATGCGGCGGAGCGGGCGGGGACCGACGTCGCCCTGCTCCGGTGGCCAGTCGCGCCGGCCGCCATTGCCCGGTGCGCCCCCCGGGGCAGGGGAGGCCCACCAAGGTGCAGCAGCGGCGCGGGCCTGCGCATTCCAAGATCGAGCCCTGCCCAATGTGGCCTTCGCCACATACCGGTGGGGATCTACCAGATCAGGCACCAGTAGCCGTCGGAGGTGCCGACGCCGATGCGGCCGGCCTGCGGCACGAGCCGGGGGTCGGGGTCGCCCCGCGCCGACAGCGAGCACGCCGGGTCGCCGACCGTCCCCGAGGCCGCCATGCGCTGTGCGGCGGCCTCGGCCAGCGGCGACGTGAACCAGACGGTCGTCGGCGCCGAGCTGCTCGGGACCGTGGAGGGCGGTGTCGGAGCGGGGGTGGAGGACGGTGCGGAGACGGTCGGCGTCAGGCGGGGCACCACGGTCGCGGTCTGCACCGGCGACCGTACGGGCGTGCGTGACGGCGTCGGTTCCGGTGCCGTCCGCCGGGGCGTCGGCGACGACACCGCGTGGCCGCCGGGGTGCGTCGTGGCCACCGGTGGTCGGGAGCTCGACGGATGCGTGGGGACCGGACGTGACGTGCTCGAGGTCCGCGGGGAGGCCGTCCGTGAGGGCGACGCGGTGAGCGAGGGTGGGGTGAGCGTGGGCAGGGACAGGCCCGACGAGGCGCTGGGCGACGGCCGGGAAGTGCCGTCGTCCGAGGCCGTCAGCGCCCAGACGCCCAGGCCACCGGCGGTGAGGACGGCTGCCGCACCCACGATCCACGGCGCTCTGCGCGAGGGGCGTCGGTGGCGGCTCATGTCTCTCACTGTCGGCCCGCCCGCCGGTCTTCTCAAGCGGTGGGGCGCCTTTCGTACCCTTGCGGCATGCGGATACGCCCCACCCTGAGCTGGACGCCCACCGAGGGCCTGCCGCCGGGCACCACGGATCTGGAGCCGGTCGTCGACGCCCTGAGCGGCGGCGGGGTGCTGGTGCTCAGCGGGGCGGGCATCTCCACGGAGTCGGGCATCCCCGACTACCGGGGCGAGGGCGGCAGTCTCAGCCGGCACACGCCGATGACCTACCAGGACTTCACCGCCGAGGCGCAGGCGCGGCGCCGGTACTGGGCGCGCAGCCACCTCGGCTGGCGCGCCTTCGGCCGGGCGCGGCCCAACGCCGGGCACCGGGCCGTGGCCGCGTTCGGGCGGGCCGGGCTGCTCGCGGGTGTGATCACCCAGAACGTCGACGGGCTGCACCAGGGCGCCGGCAGCGAGGACGTCGTCGAACTCCACGGCAGCCTGGCCCGGGTCGTCTGTCTGTCCTGCGGCGCCTTCAGCGCGCGCCGGGAACTCGCCCGGCGGCTGGCGGAGGCCAACGCGGACTTCGCGCCGGTGGCGGCGGGCCTCAATCCGGACGGTGACGCCGACCTCACCGACGAGCAGGTCGGGGACTTCCGTGTGGTGCCGTGCGCGGCGTGCGGCGGTGTCCTCAAGCCCGACGTGGTGTTCTTCGGCGAAACCGTGCCGCCGGCACGGGTCGAGCACTGCCGCGGGCTGGTCCGGGAGGCGACCTCGCTGCTGGTCCTCGGGTCCTCGTTGACGGTGATGTCCGGGCTCCGGTTCGTCCGTGAGGCCGCGCGGGCGGGGAAACCGGTGCTGATCGTCAACCGCGACGCGACCCGGGGCGACCGCCACGCCCTCACCCGTGTCGCGCTCCCGCTGGGCGCGGCCCTCACCACGATCACCGACCGCCTGGGCCTCCCCGGCACCGTCTAGGCGGCACGGTCGAGGGTCACCCGGTCCTGTGGCCCCAGGCCGCCTTGTTGCCTCAGGGGCTTGCGGAATCGTCCTTGCGCAACGACGCGATGAGGCGTTCGAGGTCCCCGCGTGCCGTGTACGTACGGATCGGGTCGATGTAGTCGCGTGACTCGACGATCCGGCCGTCCCGCACCCGCATGACGAAGACGCAGGGCACCTTGGCCGTGGAATCGTCCGGAAGCGTGAACTCGTAACCGAACTCGGCGACGATCACTTCAGGATCGGCGGTCTCGTGAACGACGACATCGACGACCCTCCTTCTCGGCAGGGACTCCCGTACTTCCGGCGGCACGGTGAAGTGCTCCCGGAGGGCACTCCGACTCGTCAACGGCTCGGACTCCGGCGTCGCCATCGGGTGCCGGACATCGGTGACCTCGCCATACAGGTCAGGCAACTCGTTCAAGTTCCCGTCGGCGACTCCGTGAACAAGCCGGAGAAACACCTCGCGCGGGCTCGGACTCACAAGACCCCCCAGTAGCACGGCCAACCAAGGATCATTATCGCCCGACACAGGCCGGCGTGCGGACAGTTGCCGCGTGGTCCGCGTCCGGCGGCAGGGGACCGTCGGTGGGAACCCCGCGCAGCCGACGACACTGGAAGTGGGCAGCGCCGACACCGTGCAGCTCTGCGTCTGCCCGGCCCCTTCCCGCGCATCCGCACACCGACCTGATCCAATCAGCTCACCCCACCTCGGTAACGCCATCCCGTGACTTGAGCGGAAAACGCGTCGGAGAAATCATCGGTAACGCGTCCGCTCCCTGCGCAACGACATAGGCGACGCGGCATGTTCACGGTATTTCGCGGTGTCCCGACCGCCGTAGCTCCGACCGAGGTGGAGTCATGTCTGCTGCCCAGCACACTTCGCTGCCGTTGACGGCAGCCCAGAGCGGGGTCTGGTTCGCGCACCAGCTGAATCGGAATTCTCCCGTGTACAACGTCGGCGAATTCGTGGAAATCCACGGACCGGTCGACGGGGACCTGTTCGAGGCCGCCCTGGAGCAAGTGGTCGAGGAGGCCGGGGCGTTGCGCATCCGGCCGGTGGAGGAGCGCGACGGCCCCCGGCAGGTGCTCGACGGACGCCCTCAGGTGCTCGACGGACGCCAGCAGGTGCTCGACGGCCCGCGGCACGTGCGCGGCGGTCCGCCCGGCCCCCCGCTGGTCCGGCTCGATCTGTCCGGGGAGGAGGATCCGGAGGGCGCGGCGCGCGCGTACATCGCCGCGGACCTGGCCCGGCCCGTGGACCTGGGCGAGGGGGAGCTGTACGCGTACGCGCTGATCAAGCTGGCCGAGGACCGGTACTTCTGGCACCAGCGCTACCACCACGTCCTCGTGGACGCGTTCGGAGCGGCGGCCGTCACCGGGCGCGTGGCCCGCGTCTACACCGCGCTGGCCGCCGGTGAGCCAGCCGACGAGGGCGCCTTCGCGCCGTACGCCGCGCTGCTGGAGGGCGAGAGCGCCTACCGGGGTTCCGAGCAGTACGGCAAGGACCGGGCGCACTGGACCGAGCGGTTCGCCGACCGTCCCGACGAGATCGCCACGTTCGCCGCCTCCGGGCGCGCCGCCCCGCCCTCGGACACCTTCCTGCGGCACGTCACGCGGCTGTCCCCCGAGGTGCTGGACCGTCTGCGGACGACCGCCCGCGCCGCCCGGACCTCCTGGTCGGCCGTCGTCGTCGCGGCGGTCGCCGCGTATCTGCACCGGGTCACGGGACTGCGGGACATCACCGTCGGCATTCCCGTCTCCGCGCGCCAGGGGGCCCTGGCGCGGAACGTTCCGGGAATGGTCTCCAACGAACTCCCCCTGCGTGTCGGCCTTTCCCCGGAGATGACGGTCGGGGACGTGTTACGGAAAGCCGCGGGGGAACTCAGGAATCTGCTCCGGCACCAGCGCTATCCGTACGGGGATCTCCGTCGCGATCTGCGGCTGCTGGACGAGGGGCGGCATCTTTTCGGCCCCATGGTGAACATCATGTCCTTCGATTTCGACGTCACGTTCGCCGGGCATCCGATCACCGTGCACAACATGTCGAACGGGCCGGTCGGCGACCTCTCGATCGCCGTGTACGAGCGCTCCGACGGCAACGGGCTCCAGTTCTCGTTCGACGCCAACCCCGCCCTCTACGAGGCGGACGAACTGGCCCGGATCCAGGAGCGTTTCCTCTCCTTCCTCACCGAGCTGGCCTCGGCTGACCCCTCTCTCCCGCTCGGCCGGCTGGACACGCTGACCGGCCCGGAGACCGAGGCGGCCCGCTCCGGCGGCGGAGAGCCGCCCCGCCCGGTCGCCTCCGCCACGGTCGCCGATCTGTTCGCCGCCCAGGCAGCCCGGACCCCCGAGGCCCGCGCCCTCGTCTCGCCCGGCCGCGCTCTCACCTTCCGCGAGCTCAACGCGTCCGCCAACCAGCTGGCCCATCTGCTGGCCGGCCTCGGCGCCGGACCCGAGCGGTGCGTGGCCCTGGCCCTCCCGCGCGGCGCGGACACGGTCGTCGCCCTGCTCGGCGTCCTCAAGGCGGGCGCCGCCTATGTACCGCTGGACCCGGAGCACCCGGCCGAGCGGACCCGGCAGATCCTCGCCGAGACCGCCCCGGCGCTGATCCTGACCACCGCCGCGTCGGCCGGGACGCTGCCCCGGGACGAGGACACTCCGGTGCTGCTGCTGGAGGACGCCGGTCTCGGGCTGCCCGGACTTCCGGTGTCCGACCCCACGGACGCCGACCGCACCCGGCCGCTGCGCCCCGGGCACCTCGCGTACGTCATCCACACCTCCGGCTCCACCGGCCGGCCCAAGGGCGTCGCCGTCGAGCACCGCAGTCTGGGCAACCTGTACGAGCACCACCGGCGCGTCCTCATCGAGCCCGCGGTGGCGGAGGCCGGGGTGGAGCGCCTCCGGGTGGCGCTGACCAACGCGTTCGTGTTCGACGCGTCCTGGACGGCGCTGCTGTGGCTGGTCGCCGGGCACGAACTGCACGTCGTGGACGACGCGACCCGCCGGGACGCGGGTGCGCTCGCCGCGTACGCCGACCGGCACGCCGTCGACGTGCTGGACACCACACCCACCCACGCCCGCCAGCTGCTGAACGCCGGGCTGCTGGAGGGCGGGCGCCGGCCCCGGGTGCTCGTGCTCGGCGGCGAGGCCGTCCCGGACGACCTGTGGGCCGAACTCCGCGCCACCCCGGGCCTGACCGCCCGCAACGTGTACGGACCGACGGAGTGCACGGTCGACTCGATGTACTGCGATCTGCGCGCCGCGGCCGCCCCCGCGATCGGCCGCCCCGTCGACAACCTGGCGGCCCGGGTGCTGGACGGCGCCCTGCGGCCCGTGGCGGACGGGGCCGTCGGTGAGCTCTTCCTGTCCGGCGCCGGACTGGCCCGCGGCTATCTCGGCCGGGGCGCGCTCACCGCGGAACGGTTCGTCGCCGATCCGTTCGGCGCTCCCGGCGCGCGCATGTACCGCACCGGAGACCTCGTCCGGCGGGGCGCGGACGGTCTCCTCGTCTACGTCGGCCGGGCCGACACCCAGGTGAAGCTGCGCGGATTCCGCATCGAGCCCGGGGAGATCGAGTCCGTCCTGGCCGGCCATCCGGCGGTCGCCCAGTGCGCCGTCGTGGTGCGCGAGGACCGGTCGGGGGTACGACGGCTCGTCGCCTACGTCGTGACGGTCCCCGGTGCCGCCCTGCCGGACGCCGGAGCGCTGCGGGAGTACCTGGCCGCCTCCCTCCCCGAGTACATGGTCCCGGCCGGTTTCGCCGCCCTGGACGCCCTGCCCCTGACCCACAACGGGAAGCTCGACCGGGACGCCCTGCCCGCCCCGGAGATCACCGCCGCCGCCGACAGCCGTGCGCCCCGCACCCCCGTCGAGCGGACGCTGTGCGCCCTGTACGCCGAACTCCTCGGCGTGGACCGGGTCGGTATCGACGACAGCTTCTTCGCCCTCGGCGGCGACTCCCCGCTGGCCGTGCGGCTGGCCGCGCGGGCCCGGGAGGCGTCGATCGTCGTCGCGCCCCGGGACGTGTTCCTGCACAAGACCGTCGCCGGGCTCGCCGAGGTGGCACGCCGGCAGCCCGAGGAGGGCGGGGAGCGGCCCGTCCGCCCGCTGCCCGGACCGGACGACGCCGAGCGCGCCGCCCTCGCCGTCTCCCACCCCGGGCACACCGCCGTCCTCCCGCTCACCCCGCTCCAGGAGGGGATGCTGTTCCACGCACACTACGAGGGCACGGCGGGCACGGCGGGCACGGCGGGGGCTGCGGGCAGGGCGGGCGCGGCGGGCATCGACCCGTACATCGCGCAGACCGCGTACGAACTGACCGGCCCGCTGCGCCCGGACCGGCTGCGGGCCGCCTGCGACGCGCTCCTCGCCCGGCACGAGTCGCTTCGCGCGGCCTTCACGCACTCCTCGTCCGGCCGGGCCTTCCAGGTGATCACCGGGGCGCGCGAGGTGCCGTGGACGGAGCTGGACCTGACGGGACTGCCGACGGACGGTCACGGCCAGGACGGCCAGGACGGTCAGGACGGTCAGGACGGTCAGGACGGTCAGAGGGAGCGGATCGCCCGGGAGCTGGCCGCCGACCGCGCCCGGCCGTTCGACATGGCCCGCGCGCCCCTCGTGCGCTTCCTGCTCATGCGGCTGGCGGACGAACGGCATCTGTTCGTGCTCACCGGCCATCACATCGTCCTCGACGGCGCCTCGCTCGGCCTGGTCCTGGACGACCTCCTCGACACGTACGGCGGCGGTGAGGGGGGCGCAGCGGCACCGCTCGGTCTGCGCGACTACGCCGAGTGGCTCGCCGTACAGGACGGGCGGGCGGCCGAGAAGGCGTGGGCCGCGACTCTGGAGGGCGTCGAGGAGCCGACGCTCGCGGTGCCCGACGCCGATCAGGACCGCCGGGCGCCCGTCCTGGCGGAGCAGGTCCGGGTCGCCCTCGATCCCGCGCGCACGGCGGCGCTGACCGCGACGGCGCGCGCCCGCTCCCTCACGGCCAACACCGTCGTCCAGGCCGCGTGGGCGGTGACGCTCGCCCAGCTCACCGGCCGTGACGACGTCGTCTTCGGTACCACGGTCTCCCTGCGCCCGGCCGAACTGCCCGGTGTCGAGCGGCTGGCCGGGCTGCTGATCAACACGGTGCCGGTGCGGGTGCGGCTCGACGCGGGCGAACCGCTGGAGCGGCTCCTCGCCCGGGTCCAGGACGAGCAGGCCGCCCTCTCCCCGCACCACCACCTCGGCCTCGCCGACATCGGCCGGACCACCGGGGCGGACCGGCTCTTCGACACCTCCACGGTCTTCGAGAACCACTCCGGGGACTCCGGGGCCACCGGGGCCGTCCGGGAGTCGGCCGGGCTGACCGTGCGCGCCACCGACAGTTACGGGGCCACCCACTATCCCCTCACACTGATCGCCGAGCCGGGCGAGCGGCTCGGCCTGCGGCTCGCGTACCGGCCCGACCTGGTCGACCGGACGACCGCACAGGCGGTCCTCGCGCGCACGGCCCGGTTCCTGGTGGCGTTCACCACCGCGCCGCACGCGCCGCTCGCCGCCGTGGACCTGCTCTCGGCCGAGGAGCGCGAGCACGTGCTGCACGCGTGGAACGCCTCCGTCGCGCCGCCGTCGGACTCCGCGATCCACCGGCGGTTCGCCGAGCAGGCGGCGCGCACGCCCGGCGCCGTCGCGGTCACCGGTGACACGGGCACCCTCACCTACGCCGAACTCGACGCCCGCTCCGAGGCGTTGGCCCACCGGCTGCTCGCCCTCGGGGTGCGGCCCGAGGAGCGTGTGGCGGTCCTCCAGGAGCGCTCCCCGGAGCTGGTCGTCTCACTGCTGGCGGTCCTGAAGGCGGGCGGCGCGTACATGCCGCTCGACGCCCGCTCCCCCGCCGACCGGCTGCGCGCGATGACGAGCGGCACGGGGGCCCGCGTCCTGCTCACCGACCTCGCCTCGCGGGACCTGGCGCGGGAACTCGCCCCCGGGCAGCTCCTCGTCGTGGACGGGCCGGCACCCGAGGTGCCCGCCACCACCGGCCCGCTCCCCGGGGTCCGTGCGGACCGGCTCGCGTACGTCCTGTTCACCTCGGGCTCGACCGGTGAGCCCAAGGCGGTCGGTGTCACCCACCGGGCGGTGCTGGACCTGACCGGGGACGGCGCGTTCGGCGGCGAGGCCCACCGGTCGGTGCTCCAGCACTCCACCCAGGCCTTCGACGCGGCGACGTACGAGATGTGGGTGCCGCTGCTCTCCGGCGGCCGGATCGTGCTCGCGCCGCCCGGACAGCTGGACGGGGCGGCCCTGGAGCGGCTGGTCGCCGAACACGGTGTGACCGCGCTGTGGCTGACGGCCGGGCTGTTCCGGCTGCTGGCCGAGGAGTCCCCGGGTGGTTTCGCGGGGCTGCGGGAAGTGTGGGCGGGCGGTGACGTGGTGCCCGGACACGCCGTGCGCGCGGTGCTGGCCGCGCACCCGGGGCTGGTCGTCGTCGACGGCTACGGGCCCACGGAGACCACCGTGTTCGCCGCGCGCCACCGGATGCGGGCCGGGGACGCGATACCGGCCACGGTGCCCATCGGGCGGCCGATGGACGGCATCCGCGCCTATGTCCTCGACGGTGCGCTGCGGCCCGTACCGCCGGGCGTGGCGGGTGAGCTGCACCTGGCCGGCGCCGGGCTGGCCCGCGGCTATCTGGACCGACCGGAGGCGACCGCCGAGCGTTTCGTCGCCGACCCGTTCGGGGCGCCGGGCGGGCGCATGTACCGCACCGGTGACCTGGTGCGCTGGAACGACCGGGGCGAACTGGTCTTCCTCGGCCGCGCGGACGACCAGCTCAAGATCCGCGGTTTCCGGGTCGAGCCGGGCGGGATCGAGGCCGCCCTGGCCCGGCACCCCGGGGTCGCCCAGTGCTGTGTCGTGGCGCGCGAGGACAGTCCCGGCGTCAAGCGGCTCACCGCCTACGTGGTGCCACCGCCGGGCGGCGAGGCGCCGGCTGAGGCCGAACTGCGCGCCCATCTGGCCCCGTTGCTCGCCGACTACCAGGTGCCGGCCGCGTTCGTGCCACTGCCGTCCCTGCCCCTGACCCGCAACGGCAAGATCGACCGGCGTGCGCTGCCCGCCCCCGCCGTCCCGGCCGACGCCGCCGGACGCGCCCCGGCCACGCCCCGTGAGGAACTGCTCTGCGCCCTCTTCGGCGAGGTCCTCGGCCTGGCCTCGGTCGGTCCCGACGACGCGTTCTTCGCCCTCGGCGGCGACTCCATCCTCTCGGTCCGGCTGGTCGCACGGGCCCGCGGGGCGGGGCTGGTCCTCACCGCCCGGGACGTCTTCACCCACCGCACGCCCGCCGCGCTCGCGGTGATCGCCCAGGACCTGGCGGCCGAGCCACCCGCCTGGGCCGAGGAAGCCGAACCGCCCCCGATCGCCCTGCCCGACGACGAACTGGCCGAACTGATGGCCGCATGGGAGTCCGCCCAGTGAACGCGACGCCGCACGCCGCGCCCCGGTCCGCCCCCGGGAACCGCCCGGACCTCGACATCCTGCCGCCGACCCCCCTCCAGGAGGGCATGCTCTTCCACGCCCTGTACGACGGTGAGGGCAGCGATGTGTACACCGTCCAGACCTCGCTGGAGCTGACCGGCCCCCTCGACCGGGACGCGCTGCGGAAGGCCTGCGCGGCCCTGCCCGCACGCCATCTGGCCCTGCGGGCCGGGTTCCTCCAGCGCGGGACGGGGCGGGCGGTGCAGATCGTGCCGCGCACGGTGGAGGCGCCGTGGGCGGAGGACGACCTGAGCCCGCTGCCGGAGGCGGAGCGGTCCGCCGCGCTCGACCGGATCACCGCCGAGGACCGGGAGCGCCGCTTCACCCTCTCCGCCCCGCCGCTCCTGCGGTTCCGGCTGCTGCGCATGGACACCGAGCGGCACGTCCTGCTCCTGACCAACCACCACATCCTGCTGGACGGCTGGTCGCTGCCGCTGGTCCTGCGGGATCTGTTCGAGCTGTACGACCGTGGCGGCGGCGCCGACGGAATGGCACCGGCGCCGTCCTTCCGCCGGCATCTCGCCTGGCTCGCCGCACAGGACCGGGAGGGCGCGCGGACGGCGTGGCGCGCGGCTCTCGACGGCCTGGAGGAACCCACGCTGCTGGGGCCCGCCGGTACGGGCGGCGCGGCGTCCGGGTTCCCGCGGCGGGTGGTCACCCGGCTCACGGAGTCGCTGACCGCCGAACTGACCCGCTGCGCCCGCTCCCGCGGTGTCACGGTCAACACGCTGGTGCAGGCGGCCTGGGCGCTGCTGCTGGCCCGTGCGACCGGCCGGCAGGACGTGGTGTTCGGGGCGACCGTCTCGGGCCGGCCGGCGGAACTGCCGGGTGTGGAGGAGACGGTGGGCCTGTTCATCAACACCGTGCCGGTCAGGGTGCGGCTGGACCCGGCCGAATCGCTCGGCGCCCTGGTGGAGCGCCTCCAGGAGGAGCAGGCCGGGCTGCTCCCGCACCATCATCTCGGTCTCGCCGACATCCAGCGCACGGCCGGACTGGGCGACCTGTTCGACACGGCGGTCGTCTTCGAGAACGCCCCCTTCGACGAGGAGTCGCTGGACCGGACGTTCGGCGGGGTGCGCGTCGCGCTCCTGGAGGACACGGCCACGACGGGCACCATGCACTACCCGCTCAGCCTGGTGGCCGTCCCCGGCCGGCGGCTGCGCCTCGACCTCAGCCATCAGCCCGGGGTAGTGGACCCGGCGGCGGCGCACGGGCTGGCCCGCACTCTGACACGGATCCTGGGCGCCCTGGCCGCCACCCCGGCGCTGCCCTGCGGCGGCGTCGGCGCGCTGGACACGGAGGACCGGGCGGCGCTCCTGGCCGCCGGGACCGGGCCGGCCGTCGCGCATCCGGCGACCACGCTGCCCGAGCTGTTCGCCGCACAGGCCGCACGCACGCCCTGCGCCCCGGCCGTCGTCTTCGAGGGCACGACCCTGACGTACGCCGAACTCGACGCCCGGGCCACGCGGTTGGCGCCCGCCCTGGTGGCGCGGGGCGCCGGGCCGGGCCGGGTCGTCGCCGTCGCCCTGCCGCGTTCGGCGGACCTGCTGGTGACGCTGTACGCCGTGCACAAGGCGGGGGCCGCGTATCTGCCGGTGGACCCCGACTATCCGCCGGACCGGGTGCGGTACATGCTCGACGACGCGTCCCCCGCGCTCGTGGTGACCCCGGAGCTGTACGGACGGCTGGCCGAGGAGCCGGTGGCGGGCGGCGGGGAGCTGCCGGGCGTGGATCCGCTCGCGCCCGCCTACATGATCTACACCTCCGGTTCGACCGGCCGCCCCAAGGGGGTGCTCGTCCCCCACCGGGGCATCGTCAACCGCCTGCTGTGGATGCAGTCCGCGTACGAACTCACCCCGGCGGACCGGGTGCTGCAGAAGACCCCGTCGAGCTTCGACGTGTCGGTGTGGGAGTTCTTCTGGCCGCTGATCACCGGCGCCGCACTGGTCGTGGCCCGGCCGGAGGGGCACAAGGATCCCGCGTACCTGGCGGAGCTGATCCGGCGCGAGGGCGTGACGACGCTGCACTTCGTGCCGTCCATGCTGGAGTCCTTCCTGCGCACTCCGGGGGCCGCCCGGTGCACCGGCCTGCGCCGGGTCATCTGCAGCGGTGAGGCGCTCCCCACCGCGCTCGCCGACCGCTTCCACGACCTGTTCGACGCCGCCGGCACCGCGCTCCACAACCTGTACGGCCCCACCGAGGCCTCCGTCGACGTCACCCACCGGCGCAGCACGCGCGGCCTGTCGACCGCCTCGGTGCCGATCGGCCGCCCGGTCGACAACACCGGCGTCCACGTCCTCGACGCGGGACTGCAGCCCGTCCGCCCGGGGGCCCCCGGCGAGCTGTACCTCTCGGGGGTCCAGCTGGCCCACGGGTACCACGGGCGGCAGGCGCTGACCGCCGAGCGGTTCGTCGCCGACCCGTTCGGCCCGCCCGGATCGCGTATGTACCGCACCGGTGACATCGTGCGCTGGACCGAGGAGGGCGAACTGCTCTACCTGGGGCGGGCGGACGACCAGGTCAAGCTGCGCGGCTTCCGCATCGAACTCGGGGAGATCGAGTCCGTTCTGGCCGCTCACCCCTCCGTCGGCACCGCGGCGGTCGTCGTCCGCGAGGACGGGCCCGGCGTCAAGCGCCTGATCGCGTACGTCGTCCCGGCGGACCCGGACCGTGCGGCGGAGTGCGACGCCGAGGAGCTGCGCGCCCACTGCGCCGACGGTCTGCCGGAGTACATGGTCCCGCAGGCGTTCGTACCGCTGGCGGAGCTTCCCCTGTCGCTCAGCGGGAAGCTCGACCGCAGGGCGCTGCCCGCGCCGGCGTTCACCGCCGCCGGCGGACGGGCCGCGCGGGGCCCGGTGGAGGAGACCCTCTGCGCGCTCTTCGTGGAGGTGCTCGGGGTGCCGGGCGTCGGTCCTGACGACGGATTCTTCGCACTCGGCGGCGACTCCATCCTGTCCATCCAGCTCGTCACCGCGGCCCGCCGGGCCGGACTCGCCCTCACCCCGCGCGACGTGTTCCGGCACCGCACGGTGGCCGCGCTCGCCGCGGTGGCCGCACCGGTGGACGCCGTGCCCGTCGCCGAGCCCGAGGACGCGGGCACCGGGCCCGTGCCGCTCACCCCCATCGCCCACTGGCTGCGCGCACAGGGCGGCCCGGTGGCCGGGTTCCACCAGTCCCAGCTGGTGCGGGTCCCGGCCGGGCTGCGCGAGGAGGATCTGGTCGCGGCGCTCCAGGCCGTCCTGGACCGGCACGACGCACTGCGGCTGCGTCTCGGTGACGACGGTGGCGCCGGGTGGGCTCTGGAGGTGACGGCGCGGGGCTCGGTAGGCGCCGCCGACTGCCTCATCCGGCACCACGGTCCGCGCGCGGCACTGGCGGACCTCGCCGCGGCGGCGCGGCGCGACCTCGACCCCCGGGCCGGCCGGCTCCTGCGGGCCGTCTGGCTCGACCGGGGCGAGACGGAGCCGGGGCGGCTGCTGCTGATGGTGCATCACCTCGCGGTGGACGGCGTGTCCTGGCGGATCCTGCTGCCCGATCTCGCGGCGGCCTGGCGGGCGGCGGCTGCCGGACAGGACGTCCACGCCGCGCTGGATCCGGTGCCGACCTCCCTGCGCACCTGGTCGCACCGGCTCACCGAGGCCGCCCACTCCCCGGCGCGCACGGCGGAACTGCCCCTGTGGCAGGCGGTGTCGGCCGCCGACGACCCCTTGCTGACCGACCGGCCGCTCGATCCGGCCCTCGATGTCTACGCCACCCGCGAGGACCTCACCCTCACCCTGCCCGTCCCGGAGACGGCCGCGCTGCTGACAACGGTGCCCGAGGCGTTCCACGCCGGGGTCGACGACATCCTGCTGACGGCCCTCGCCCTGGCCGTCGCGCACTGGCGCGGAGCGGAGCGAGGGGGTGGCGTCCTCGTCGACCTGGAGGGCCACGGCCGGCAGGAGGAGCTCGCCCCCGGGCTCGACCTCTCCCGCACGGTGGGCTGGTTCACCGCCCTGTACCCCGTGCGCCTGGACGCGGCGGTCACGGACTGGGACGACGTCCGGTCCGGCGGGGCCGCGCTCGGGCGGGCCGTGAAGACCGTCAAGGAACAGTTGCGGGCGGTACCGGACCGGGGCATCGGCTACGGACTCCTGCGCCATCTCAACCGCGACACCGGCCCGCTGCTCGCCTCCGGCCGCACCCCGCAGATCGGCTTCAACTACCTGGGCCGCTTCGCCGCGGGCCGCGCCGCCGACTGGGAGGCGGCCGACGAGGGGGACGCCCTCGTCTCCCCGGCCGACGCCGGGATGCCGCTGCCGCACGCCGTCGATCTGAACGCCGTCACCGAGGACGGCCCCGACGGCCCCCGTCTGGTGGCCAACTGGTCCTGGCCCGGCACGCTGCTCGACGAGGCGCGCGTACGTCAGCTCGCCGAGACCTGGTTCCGGGTGCTGCGCGCGCTCGTCGCCCACGCCTTGGGCGGCGGGGGCGGTCTGACCCCGTCCGACCTCGCGGTGGTGGCCGTCGCCGGTGAGCGGATCGGGCAGGACGAGCTGGAGACGCTCGAAGCGCGGTGGGCCGGGCACACGTTGACCGACGTCCTGCCCCTCTCCCCGTTGCAGGAAGGGCTGTTGTTCCATGCGCTGTACGACGAGGAGAGGGCGGACGTCTACCACGTGCAGCTGGCACTCTCCCTGGACGGCCCCCTCGACCGCGCCGCCCTGCGCGCCGCCTGCCGCGACCTGGTCCGCCGGCACGCCCCGCTGCGCACCGCCTTCGGCACGCTCGCCTCGGGCACTCCGCTGCAACTCGTGCTGCGCGACGTGGAACCGCTCTGGACGGAGCACGAACTGGCCCCGTCCGAGGGGGAGACGGAGCGGGCGGAGATCCTCGCCTCGGACCTGGCCCACCGCTTCTCCCTCTCCGGGCCGTCGCTCGCCCGCTTCACCCTCCTGCGGGAGACGGAGGAGCGCCACACCCTGATCCTGACGGTCCATCATCTCCTGCTGGACGGCTGGTCCCTGCCGGTGCTGCTGCGCGATCTGTTCGCCCTGTACGAGGCCCGGGAGCACGGCGCCGGGCAGCTGCCCGGGCCGTTGCCCGCGGCCGGCGTGCGCGAGCATCTGGCCTGGCAGGCCGGGCAGGACCGGGACGCCGCGGAGAAGGCCTGGCGGGACGCTCTGGACGGGCTCGACGGGCCGACCCTGCTGGCCCCGGGGGCCGCGCGCGGCGGCACGCCGTTGCTGCCGGAGCGGGTGGTGACGGAGCTGACCGAGGCGCAGACCACCGCGCTCGACGCGCTGGCCCGGACCCACGGGGTCACGCCCAACACCCTGATGCAGACGGCCTGGGCGCTCGTCCTGGCCGAGGCGACGGGGCGGCGCGACGTGGTCTTCGGCGCGACCGTGTCCCTGCGGCCGCCGGAGCTGGCGGGGGTGGAACACGGGGTCGGGCTGTTCATCAACACCGTGCCGGTGCGGGTGCGGCTGGTGGACGGCGAACCGCTGGACGGCCTCCTCGCGCGCGTCCAGGACGAGCAGTCCGCCCTCACCCCGCACCACCACCTCGGACTGCCCCGCGTCCACGCGCTGGCCGGCGGCACCCCGCTCTTCGACACCTCGACCGTCTTCGAGAACTACCCGGCGGACACCGCCGAGGTGCGCGCCGGAGGCGTACGGCTGTCCGGTCTCGAGGGCCGGGACGCCTACCACTACCCGATGACCCTCATGGGCGTCCCCGGCGACCGGCTGCACCTCCAACTGCGCTACCGGCCCGACCTGTTCGACCACGACACCGCCGAGCGCACCGCCGCGAGGCTCCGCGAGGTACTCACCGGGTTCCCCGCGATGCCGTCCCCGGCGGAGGGTCCCGTGGACACCGTACGCGCGGTGTTCGCGGAGGTCCTGGGGCTCGAACACGTCGGCCCCGACGACGACTTCTTCGCCCTCGGCGGCGACTCGCCGCGCGCGCTGCGGCTCGCGGGCCGGATCCGCGCCCTCGGCCTCGACCCACGGCTCCCGGTCCGCGCGGTCTTCGACCGGCCGACGCCGCGAGGGCTGGCGGGACGCCTCGGCTGACGGCCCCACCGCAGCCAGGCCCCCGTCCCCCTCACCTCCCACCACACCCATGCCCCGACACCCTGGAGGAACCCGACATGAGCAGCCCGTTCGACAACCCCGACGGCACTTTCCTGGTCCTCGTCAACGACGAGAACCAGCACTCCCTGTGGCCCTCGTTCGCCGAGGTGCCGGCGGGCTGGGCGGTGGCCCGGCCGGAGGGCTCGCGTCAGGACTGCCTGGACTACATCGGCGAGCACTGGACGGACATCCGTCCCGCGAGCCTGGTCCGGGCGATGGACGCCGACGCCGTACGGGCGCGGTGAGCACGCCCCTCGCGGTGGCGGCCGTCGCCTTCCTCGCCCGTGCGAGCCAGCTCGGTCTGTTCTCGGCGGAGGCGCTCATCCTCCTCGACCGGGGCGTCGCCGAGGGCGCGATCGGGCTGGTGATGGCCGCCGCCGCGGCCGGCGGGGCGCTGGCCCAGCTCGCCGCGGGCCGCTGGGGGCACCGCTGCCGCACCACCCGGATGACCCTGCTCGGCACGGGGGTGCAGAGCGCCGGCTGTCTGGCGTTCGCCACTCTCACCCCGTGGTGGAGCCTGGCCGCCGCCGACTTCCTGCTGATGGCGGGGGCGGCGCTGACCACCACGGGACTGCGCGCCACCCTGGCCGCGCACGACCCCGCCGGCCGGGCACCGTGTGCGGACCAACTGGAGCGGGCCTACGGCCGGCTGACGGCCGCGCAGATGCTGGGCGCGCTGGTCGGTCCGCTGGGCGCGGGGGCCGTACTCCTGCACGGGAGCACATGGGCGGCGTGGGCGGCCACCGCGGTCGCCCTCACCGCAACCGCGGCAGCAGGCACGGCGGACCGCACCGGCGAAGCCGTGCGACCGGCCATGACCAGGTCACAGCCGCAGCCGCCGAGCCCCGCGCACGAGCAGGTGCCACCAGCCCACACCAGACCGCGACCGCAGGTGCAGAGCCCCGCGCACGAGGGCGTTCCACCAGCCCACACCAGGCAGCGACCGCAGCCGCCGAGCCCCGCGCACGAGCGGGTGCGACTGGCCCACACCAGGTCACAGCCGGAGTCGGCGAGCCTCGCGCGCGAGGGGGTGCGATCGAAGCCGTCGAGGCTCGTGCACGACGCAGTGCGACCCGCCCACGCCAAGCCGCAGCCGGAGTCGACAGGCCCCGCGGGCGGGACGGTGGGGTCGGTCCACGTCGGGGTGCCCGCGGAGTCGATGTCCGGGCCCCGGCCGCCGCTCCCGGTCACGCTGTGGCCGCTGCTCGTGCTGTTGTTCGGTGTCACCGCGCTCTACGGCGGCTACTCCGTGGTCTGGGCGGTGTACCTCCGCGGGCTGGGGGCCCGGGACGCGGTGGTCGCCTGGTCGGCGGCCTGTCTGGCGCTGCCCGCGCTCGTCCTGTCGCCCCGGGCCGGTGCCGTCCTGCCCCGGGTGTCCCGGCCCGTCCTGATCCGCTGCGCGGCACTGGTCATCGGCTGCTGCGCCTGTCTGTACCCCCTGGTCGGCTCGGTGGCCGCGGCGATCGCACTGTCCCTGACCGAGGGGATCCTCCTGGCCGTCGCCCTGCCGCTGATCTCCGCGCAGATCGCCCGGGACGCCGGACCCGGCCGTACGGCGAGGGCCTTCGGCCTCCTCGGCACGGCGGACGCCCTCGGCAGCGGACTGGGCACGGCGCTGGGCGGGGCGCTGCTCGCCCAGGGCGGCGCGGGCGAGGCCTTCCGGTTCAGCGGCGTCCTGTGCCTGCTCTGCGCCGCCGCCTCCCTGGTCCCCGTCCTCCTGCGCCCACCCGTCTCACCCTCCTCACCCCCGATCTCCTTCTCTTCAGAAACCGGCAGGTCACCCCATGTACCACGCTCTTCCCCTCGAATACGTCCTGTCCGCCGCTGAGACCGAGCAGATCCAGGAGGCGCTCGCCGGCCTCCGCGGCTCCTCCCCCACCCCGGCACAGCCCGCGTTCTACGACCGTCACTGGGACGCCGCGGTCCACCTCCCGCCACGACTGCGCGGCTTCCTGGAGCACTTCCGTCGCACCGAGCCCGCCGCCGCCCTGGTGATCCACGGCTTCCCGGTCGACGACGCGGCCGTGGGGGCCACCCCGGCGCACTGGGCGGACGTACCCGCCGACGGCCCGCCCGGGGACCAGGAGCTGTTCCTGGCGATGGTGGGTACGGCCCTCGGCGACCCCTTCACCTTCTCCACCCTCCAGCTGGGCCGGGTCGTGCAGAACCTGCTGCCCATCCGCGGCGACGAGCTGCGGCAGAGCGGCCACGGCAGCGAGTGCCTGCTGGAGTTCCACACCGAGGACGGCTTCCACCCGGGCCGCTGCGACTATCTGCTGCTGTTCGGGATGCGCAACGACGAGCAGGTGCCGACCATCGTGGCGTCCGTGCGCGACGTCAAGATCAGTGACGAGACCGCGGATCTGCTCCGCACGCCGCGCTTCCTGATCCGCCCCGACGACGAGCACGTACGTCAGCTCCAGGAGCGCCACCCCGATCACCCGGCGCTGGCCGGCATGCTGCGGATGCAGTCCGCCCCCGAGCCCGTGCCGGTCCTGTCCGGCGACCGGGAGCGCCCCTATCTGCGCGTCGACTATCCGTTCATGACGTGCGCCGGCCGGGACGGGGCCGCCCAGCGGGCCCTGGACGAGCTCATGGAGGAGCTGGAGCGGGTCCAGCTCGACGTGGTCGTGGAGCAGGGCAGCCTGGCGGTGGTGGACAACTACGTCGCCGTACACGGCCGCAGGCCGTTCCGGGCCGCGCACGACGGCAGGGACCGCTGGCTCAAGCGCATGATCGTCAGCCGTGATCTGCGCAAGACGACCCCGCACGCGTCGCCCGGCGCCGCACGGGTCCTCTTCTGACCGCCCTCCGCACACTCCCCACAAGGAAAGGGACCGCACATCATGCGCACCATCGTCGTGTCCGGTGGCTCCAGCGGTATCGGCCTGGCCACCGTCGAGCGCTTCGCGCGCGCGGGCGACCGCGTGGTCAGCCTGGACGTCGCCGAGCCGTTGCAGGAGCCGCGCGGCCCGGTCTCGTGGGTCCGCTGCGACGTCGCGGACTGGCAGGCCGTCGAGGACGCCCTGGCCCGGGTGCACCGGGACCACTCCCTGGACGTCGTCATCGCCAACGCCGGCATCAGTGTCCGCCACGGTGTCCTCGACCTCACCGAGGAGGTCGCGCGCCGCGTGGTCGACGTGAACCTCCTCGGCACGCTGGGCATGTGGCGCGCCGCCGCCCGTCTGATGGCCGACGGGGACGGCGGGGTGCTGCTGGCCACGGCGTCCGTCAACGGCCGCCGCGGTTACCCGTACTACGCCGACTACAACGCCACCAAGGCCGGCATCATCGCCCTCACCCAGACCTTCGCCCTGGAGCTGAGCCCCCGTATCCGCGTGGCGTGTGTGAGCCCCGGGGCGGTGCTGACCCCCATGCAGCTCGCCGAGTACACCGACGAGATGCTGGCCGGCGTCAACGCCCGGATCCCGGCCGGCCGGCACGCCTCGCCCGAGGAGATCGCGGCCGCCTTCCACTATCTGGCCTCGCCCGAGGCCGCCTTCCTGACCGGCCAGGAGCTGGTCGTCGACGGCGGTGAGACGGCGGGGGCGACGACCGCCGAGTTCGGTACGGCCGCCCGCGCCTCCGTCCCGGCCTAGTCACGGCTCTGCCCGCCGCTCCCCTCCGCCGCCTCCCGTCCGACCGCGGCCCGCCCGGCCGGGCGGGCCGGTGGTGGTGCCGTACCCGCGACCGACCCCACGCCCGGAAAGGCAGGACCCGACACATGACAGCGACCTCCCAGGACGCCGTCGCTCCCCCGGGCGGCTCCGGCACGGTCCCGCCGGACGCGTTCCGCGCGGCGATGACCCGCTTCGCCCGCAGTGTCACCGTGGTGACCGCCTACGACGGGGCGGACCCGGTCGGCTGCACGGCCACCGCGGTCCTCTCCCTGACCGACCGGCCGCCGACGCTCCTCGTGTCGCTGGCCTCGGACAGCGGAACGCTCCGGCACGTCCGGGCCGCGGGCCGCTTCGGGGTGAGCGTGCTGCCGTACCGGCTGCGCGCGCTGGCCGCCCGGTTCGCGGAGCTGCCGGCGGACCGGCGCTTCGACGGGGTCGGCCATGGCGGCGCGTACGGCGCTCCCCTGCTCGACGGGGCGGTGGCCGGGATGGTGTGCCGTGCCACGCGGTACGTGTCCCTGGGGGACCACACGCTGGTCGTCGGCCAGGTGGTGCACACGGCGACGGACGAGGGCGCGGAGCCCCTGATCCACTTCGCGCGGCGGCAGACCCGGCCCGAGCGGTGACGCGGGCTCACCAGACCGGCGGGTGCAGCGCGAGGACGAGCAGCGTGCACGGCGAGTGCGCCTCGTTCAGTTCGTAGCCGAAACCGCTCGGTACGTAGAGGGCTTCGCCGACCCGCAGGCGCAGTTCCAGGGGACGGTCCAGCACGGCGCGGGCGCGTCCGGGCGGCGCGGGTTCGACGCGGCCGCCGCAGCTGCCGCGCACGGGCAGCAGCACGAGGTCGGTGGCGGCGGTGTTGCCACCGCTGTGGGCGCCGGGGTCGAGGGTCAGATACGAGCTCCCGACCCGGCAGGCCAGCAGTTCACCGAGGCCGGAGGTGAGGGCGGCCGTCCCGGCGGTCCCGCCGCCCGGGTCCGGCTCCCGTTCCGGGTCCGCGCGGTCGCGCCGCGGGCCGCTGTCCCCCATCGGCACGGCGTCGACCAGCACGGCGTCGACGCCGTCCGGCCACACCAGGGCCGGCCCCCGGTCGCGGTGCACCGACAGGCACAGGGCCAGATCCCTGACGAAGAGCTCCAGACCGGATGTGCCCTGGCCCCGGTCTCCCTCGTCTCCTTCGTAGTCCACGTCCCGCTCCGCTCCGCATCGCACCCGCAACGTCCCGCGTGCCGTGGTTCACGCGCGGACGGCCCGTACGTGGTGCACGGGACGTCCCGGGAAGGGCAGGTCTCCTGTTGTTCCGCCACATGACCGCAGGGCGAGCGGTGCCGGGGCCCCGGCCCGCACCTGCGGTTTGCAGGAACTCTGCTGCACATGGAGGGAGTTGCGGGAGTCCCGGGATCACGGTACCGAACCGTCGGCGGCCTCCGGGGTGTCGTCGAGGAGGCCCTGCTGTGCCGCGAGGACCCCCGCCTGGAAGCGGCTCTCGGCGCCGAGGGTCTCCATGATGTCCGCGATGTGCTTTCTCGCGGTGCGCAGGGACATGCCGATCCGGCGGGCGATGCTCTCGTCCTTGAGGCCGGCCGCGAGCAGCCGCACGATCGTCCGGTGGATGTCCTTGGCGACGAGTTCCAGGCCGTCGGCGGCGGCGTCGGAGAACGGCGCGGCCTGTGTCCACGCCTGCTCGAACACCTCGCACAGGTAGTGGACGACCGAGGGTTCCCGGATCACCACCGCGCCCCAGGTGCCGCCGCGTTCGGGGATGAAGGCGACCTTGCGGTCGAAGACGATCAGCCGGCCGAACAGCTCGTGCGCGGTGCGGTATTCGGCGCCGAGGGCGGACACGGTGGCGACATAGGCCTGGCTGGGTCCGTTGAAGCGTGCGGTGTGATGGTAGAGCGTGCGCATCCGCACCCCGCGGGAGAGCATCGCGGTGTCGCGGGCCAGTGCCTCCTGGAGGACGGCCGGCACCCGGTTCCCGCCGGGCTGGCTGGTGAGCATCTCCTCGGCGCACTCCTCGGCGGCCCGGTTCAGGGCGGCGCGTACCTCCTCCACCCCCGGGATCACCTCCAGATCGACGGACCCGCGGCTGAGGCTGTCCCGGTAGTGGCCGCGCAGATCGGCGAACTGGTCGCGGATGCGGTGCAGTTCGGTCTGCTGGGTGCGGATCGCGGACTCCATGGAGATGGTCACCACGGCGGCCACGAGGTCCGGGTCGACCGGGCGCAGCCGCGCCGGGTCGTCTAAGTCGGCTTTGAGCAGGCCGAGTCCGGTCAGCGAGACGACGGCGGCCTCCGCCTCCTCGCAGCCGAGGCCGAGTTCACGGCCGGCGCGCTCCGGGTCCATGCGTCCGTTCGCCGCCACCCATCGGTAGAGGGCCACCTCCCTGTCACTGAGCCGTACAGGCGGGTCGATTGCCCGGTTCTGTTCAGGTATAACCATTACATCCCCTGTTCGTTTTGCTGCGGGGCAGCTTGGTGAGCACCTCGATCGCTGGCCATGACCCCGTCGGGACGGAAGTCTTGAGGCACCGGAGATCGAATACACGGAACTACCGGTTCCGTTCAAGAATTCAGAACCAGGAGTGCCCCAGATGAAATCCTTCCGTGCCACCGCCGCCGCAGCGTCCGTCCTCGCGTGCCTCGCATTCGGCACGCTTATGGGAGCGACCCACACCCTGTCGGCGCCCGTGCCCGGAACGGTCACGCATTCCGTGCTCGCCGGCACGGCGGAGACCGACGACGACAGCGGCTGGGGCGGTCGGTACGCGGGCGACGTGATCACCGAAGCGGCCGGCATCGTCACCGACGGGGACAGCGGCTGGGGCAGCTCGGGCAGCTGAGCCGGTCCGCACACGGCTCGACGAGCCCCGGGAACGGCGTGACGGGATCGGGCAGAAGGTCACCACTCGGCTCGCACCCCCACCGTGTCGTCCCCCGATCACGGCGCACCATAACCCGCCCCGCCGGAGTCCGGCGCGGCGGCGCGCGCGACACGCCCGGCAGTCCTGACCGTCGAGCCGGCGAAGGCCCGGCCGCGAGGCCCTCGTCTTCACCAAGAAAGGCACATCCGTGAGTCCGTTCACCGTCGAAATCGTGAAGCAACTCAGCGACCGTGAGCTCGAAGTACTCGGCTATCTCGCCGAGGGCCACACGTATTCCTCCATCGCGCGCAGAATGAATCTCAGTCCGCACACCGTGGACACCTATCTGCGCAGAATCCGGGGAAAGGCGGGAGTCAGCAACCGGGCGCATCTGATGGTGCTGGCACTCCAGGTCTCCCGGCGCCTCGACCTCGGCCTGGCCCAGGCGTAGCGCTGCTTCCCCAGGACGGCGGAGGGCGCCGGCGGACGATCCCGCCGGCGCCCTCCGCCGTCGTGCCGTGCCCCTCGGGGCGTGAGCCGCTCAGCCGACGGCCGCCCCGGCCCGCTCGCGCCGCTCGGCCTCCTGCCGTACCAGCGGCAGCAGCGTCCGGCCGAACTCCGCGGCGTCCCGCAGGGGTTGGTAGCCGCGCAGCAGGAACGTCGTCACGCCGACGTCCAGGTAGTCCAGCAGGGCCAGGGCCACCGTCTCCGGGGTCCCCACCAGCGCGGTGGAGTTGCCGGCCGCCCCGGTGGCCGCCGCGGGCGCGGTCCACAGGGCCCGGTCGTGGCGTTCGCCGCGCGCCGCGGCCTCCAGCAGCCGCCGCGAGCCGGTGTTCTCGGGGCGCGCCGAGGGTCCGAGGGGCAGCGGCGGGCGGGTCCGGTCGAAGAAGGAACCCGCCGTGCCGCGCCGCCGGATGGCGTCGAGGATCCCGTGCGCCCGCTCCCACGCCTCCTCCTCGGTCCGGCCCAGGATCGGCCGGAACGACACGCTGATCCGGGGCGGCGCGGTGCGTCCGGCCGCGTGCGCGGCGGCCCGTACGGCCGCGATCTGCTCGGCGGCCTGGGCCAGCGGCTCGCCCCAGAGCGCGAACACGTCGGCGTGCTTGCCGCCGACCCGGTGGGCGGCGGCCGAGGACCCCCCGAAGTACAGCGGGATCCGGGGGTGTTGCAGCGGGCGTACCTCGGAGCGGAAGTCGTCGAACCGGTAGAAGCGGCCCTCGTGCCCGAACCCCTCCGGTTCGCTCCAGGCCCGCTTGACCACGTCGAGGAACTCGTCGGTCCGGGCGTAGCGGTCGTCCTTGGCCAGATGGTCGCCGTCGCGGCGCTGTTCGGCGTCGTTCCCGCCGGAGATGACATGGACGGCGAGCCGCCCGCCACTGAGGTGGTCGAGGGTGGCGAAGGACCGCGCGGCGGCGGTGGGGGCGAGAATGCCCGGCCGGTGGGCCAGCAGCAGCCCGAGGCGCTCGGTGTGCGCGGCCACGTAGGCGGCGACCTGGGCGCCGTCGGGAGAGCTGGAGCTGTGGCCGATCAGGACCCGGTCGAACCCGGCCTCCTCGTGCACCCGGGCGAACCGCCGGGTGAACTCCGGGTCGACGGCGGGCCCGCCCGGGCCGCCCTCGGAGTCCTTGGTCCCGATCATCCCGATGAACTCAACCGGCACGGTGGTCACCGCCTCGCTGTGCGTGGGTCAGGGCCGCGCGGTCCAGCTTGCCGTGCGGGGTGAGCGGCAGCCGGTCGAGATAGTGCAGCCGCTGCGGGAGCAGGTGCGCGGGAAGGCGCCCGGCGAGCCGCTCGCGCACCAGGTGTGGTGGCAGTACGTCACGGTCGGCGACCAGGTAGGCCGCGAGCACCGGCGTACGACCGCTGTCGTCGACGAGGCAGGCGGCGCCGTCGACACCGGGCAGGGCGCGCAACTCCGCGTCTATCTCGCCGAGTTCGATGCGGAACCCGCGCAGCTTGACCTGGCAGTCCATCCGGCCCGCGTAGGACAGCCGGCCGTCGGCGTCGGCGACGGCCCAGTCACCGCTGCGGTAGCGGCCCCCGGGGAACCGTTCGGCGGTGAGGGCGGGGCGGCCGAGGTAGCCGTGGCTGACGCCCGCCCCGCCGACCCACAGCTCACCGGGCTGCCCGGGTGCCACCAACTCGCCTTTTTCGTCGCGTAGTTCCACGGTCAGGTGGCTCAACGGGCGGCCGATCGGGGTCCGTCCGGGACCGGCCTCGCGCAGCACCTCCGGGGTGAGCGTGCAGTGGGTGACGTGCACGGTGGTCTCCGTGATGCCGTACATGTTGGTGACGGTCGCGCCGGGTGCCGTGCCCGCGTCCCACCAGCGGCGGATGTCGTCGGGCACGAGGGCCTCCCCGCCCAGGACGACATGGCGCAGGGCCGGCAGTCGCACCCCGCCGGCGGCCGCCTCGGTGACGAGGTTGCCGAAGGCGGAGGGCACCTGGTTGAGGACGGTGACCTCTTCGGACGCCAGCAGGGCGGCGAAGGCGTCGGGGTCGGCGGCGGTCTCCCTGTCGACGACCACCGCCCGGCCGCCGTACAGCAGGGCGCCCCAGATCTCCCAGACGCTGAAGTCGAAGCTCCAGGAGTGGAACAGCGTCCACACGTCGTCGGCGCCGACGCCGAACAGCGGGATCGCGGCGTCCAGCAGCGCAAGCACCTGGGCGTGCCCGACGACACAGCCCTTGGGCGCGCCCGTCGAGCCGGAGGTGTAGATCGTGTAGGCGGTGTCCGGCGGGAGGACGGGGGCGGCGGGTCCGGCGGGGCGCGAGGCGAGGACCAGCGGTCCCGGTTCGGCGAGCACGCCCTCCCCCGGCGCCGGGGGCCCGTCGGTGAGGACCAGGCGGGTTCCCGAGTCGTCGAGCAGATAACGTTGCCGCTCCTGCGGATACCCGGGGTCGACCGGCAGATACGAGGCTCCGGCGCCCAGGATGCCCAGGAGTCCGGCGAGCGCGTACCGGGTCCGCCCGGCGCGCAGGGCGACCGGTTGACCGGGGGCGACCCGGCCGTGCAGGGCGCGGGTGACGGCGTCGGCCAGTTCGGCGAGCTCGCGGTAGGTGACCGGGCCCGAGGCGTCGGTGACGGCCGTACGGTCCGGCTCGCGGGCGGCGACCGCGCGGAACCGGGCGTCGAGGCGGTCCGCGGCGGGCGGCTGCGGGGAGCTCATACGGCGCTCCTGTCGTCAGCGGCGGCAGCGGCGGTCCGCCGGCCGGCCAGGGCGTGGGCGAGGTAGCTGGCCACGTCGTCGGGGGTGGTCCCGCGTCCGAAGACCCGGTCGGCGCCCAGTTCGGCGGCCATGGCCGGGTCGAAGCGCGGTCCGCCCACCACGAGCAGGGGCCGGCGGCGCCCGGTGAACGCCGCGTCGAGTTCCGCGCTGAGTTCGCGCACATTGGTCAGATGCGCGTCGCGCTGGGTGACGGCCTGGGAGACCAGGACGGCGTCGGCGCGCTCGCTCACCGCCCGCCGCACCAGGTCGGTCACCGCGACCTGGGCGCCGAGGTTGACCACCCGCATGGAGTGGTAGTACTCGAGGCCCTTCTGCCCGGCGAAGCCCTTGATGTTGAGGATGGCGTCGATGCCGACGGTGTGGGCGTCCGTGCCGATGCACGCGCCGACCACGACGAGTGCGCGGCCCAGGCCCTCGTGGAGGTGCTCGTCGACCTCCTGGGCGGACAGCAGCGGGTACTCCCGTTCCACGACGTCCACGGTGTCCAGGTCCACCCGGTGCACGACCGCGCCGTAGACGACGAAGAAGGCGAACTCCTCCCCCACCGGCCGGGCGTGGACGAGCAGCGGGCGTTCCATGCCCATGAGGCGGGCCAGTCGGAGGGCGGCCGCCTCGGCGAGGGGGCCGTGCGGCAGGGGGAGGGTGAACGACAGCTGCACCATGCCGTCGTCGGTGGTGTCGCCGTAGGGACGGACCGCGGGCGGCGGCCCTGCGGGGGTGTTCATGGCCGGTCTTCTCCTTCCGGGCCGGGGTCCGGGGACCCCTCCAGCAGTTCGATGGCGGGGTTGCGGTAGCCGGGGGCGCGTTCGGCCACCCCGTCCCGGCCCCGGCCGCCGTCGGCGGGCCGGCGCATCCCGCCGAAGGTGCCCGCGGCGATGGCGTCCAGCAGGCCGCGCCCGTCCAGCTCCTCGAGCAGGCCGACGGCCTCGCGCAGCACCGTGTCGGCGCGGCGGGCGATGACTCCGCCGGGGGCGGGCCGGAAGTCCTCCTCCAGGGCGCCTGCGGCGTCCATGACGTAGCGGACGTTCTGGAGCGCGAGGTCGCGGTCGGAGAGGAAGGGGGTGACGACGGCCTCGGTCATCATGCCGACGAGCAGGATGTTCTGCCGGGTCAGCGCCCCGGCCAGGTTGAAGAAGCCGTTGAGCAGATAGCCGCGGAAGACGTCGCCGGTCATGTGGCGGGTCGGCGGCATCCACTTGAGCGGGGCGTCGGGGAACAGTTCGCGGGCGAGCAGGGCGTGGGCCAGCTCCATCCGGAAGGAGTCGGGCAGGTCGGGATCGATCTCGAAGGCGTGTCCGAGGCCGAGCTGGGCGTCGGTGAGTCCGGCCTCCTTGCCGAAGTACTCGTTCAGCAGCTGGCTGGCGGTGACCGTGTGGGCGGCCTGCATCGCGTCGGCGGTGGTGAGGTAGTTGTCCTCGCCCGTGTTGATGACGATGCCGGCGCGGGCGTGCAGCTGGCGCGAGAACCGCTGGTCGACGAAGGTGCGCAGCGGGTTGATGTCGCGGAAGAGGATGCCGTACATCGAGTCGTTGAGCATCATGTCGAGCCGTTCCAGTCCGGCCAGGACGGCGATCTCCGGCATGCACAGCCCGGAGGCGTAGTTGGTCAGGCGGACGTAGCGGCCGAGCCCCGCCGACACCTCGTCGAGGGCGGCGCGCATCAGGCGGAAGTTCTCCTGGGTGGCGTAGGTGCCGGCGTAGCCCTCGCGGGTGGCGCCGTGGGGGACGTAGTCGAGCAGCGACTGGCCGGTGGAGCGGATGACGGCGATGACGTCGGCCCCGCCGCGGGCCGCGGCGACGGCCTGGCGGACGTCCTCGTGGATGTCGCCGGTGGCCACGATCAGGTAGACGAGCGGTCCGCGCGGCTCGCCCCACTCCCCGATCAGACGCTCGCGTTCGCGCCGTCGGCCGTCGATGACCGCGAGGCCCCCGGCCATCGCGCGGCGGGCGTCGCGCACGGCGTGCTCGGCGGCGGCGCCCTCGGGGAGCCGGAAGGAGACGTCCCGGGCGGTGGCGCGGGCGGCGAGGTCGGTGAGGTCGCGGCTCGGTCCGGTGCGCAGCGCGTGCCAGACCGGCAGCGCCACCCCGTGTTCCAGGCCGACCTGGTCGCGTACGGCGTCCACCAGCCGGTTGGCCCAGGGGATGCCCTCGGCGTCGGCGCCGGAGAGCCCGGCCAGCCGCAGCGCGGCCCGCTCGACGGCCACGGTGGTGTGGGAGCGCGCCAGGTCCACCACCGGCCGCCCCGCGCGTACGGCCAACTCCCGGGCGCGGCGCACCAGGTGGGGGTCGAGGCCGAGCTTGCCGGTGCTGGTGGCACGCGGCCGGGCGGCGGCGCGGGCCGGTGCGCGGCGGCGCTCGAACAGCTCCCGCACCCCCGGCTCGGTGCGCACCAGGTCCAGGGCCTGTTCGGCGTGACCGGGCTGGTAGCCGTTGCCGATGAGGAGGGTGACGTCGGCGCGCAGCCCCTCGGCGCCGAGCGCGGCCGCGGGGAAGGAGGTGGCCATGGAGAAGAAGACGACGGTGCCGCCGTCGCGGGTCGCCAGGACCGCCGCGTGCTCGCAGCCGGGTACGTCGGTGCAGACCACGGTGATGTCGACGGGTCCGCCGCAGCCGTCGAGCCGCTCGCTCAGCGCGACCGCGTCGCGGGCGTCGGCCCGCAGGACCGTGCCGGCCAGCCCGGACGCGGTGAGCGCGGCCTCCTCGGCGTGGTCGGGCACGACGCCCACCAGCCGTCCGGCACCCGCGCGGCGGGCGGCCGCCAGCGCCAGGCTGCCCGACTTGCCGGCCGCGCCGAGCACGGCCACCGAGGGCGCGGTGCCAAAGCGGGCGGTGTACTCGGCGACGGTACGGGCCGTCAGCGCGGGCGCGCCGCACACGTCGAGGACCGCGAGGGACAGCTCGTCGGGCAGGTCGGCGGGCAGGGCCGCGGCGACCGACCGACCGAAGAGGACGGCGTGCCCGCGGGCCGGGACGCGCTCCCCCAGCCCGTCCCAGTCCCGCAGCCCGTCGGTCAGGGTCAGCGGGGTCAGGGTGAGGGAGACCAGGCTCGCCACCCGGTCGCCGGCCTTGAGCCCGAGCGGGGTGCGTGGCCCGGCCTCGGCGACCGTGCCGATCAGCATGCCGCCGGAGCCGGTGACCGGGTTGTGCATCTTGCCGCGCTCGCGCACGATCCGGCACACCGCGTCCCGTATCGCGTCCCCGTCCCCGCCGTGCTCCTCGTGGAGCTGCCGGTAGGACGCGGCGTCGAGGTTGAGGTACTCCACGTCGATGCGCAGCTCGTCCTCGCGCAGCGGGGAGTCGGGGTCGAGCCGGTCGGCGGCCTGCGGCAGCACCCCGGCGGGGGCGAGCACCCGGTGCAGTCCCAGCGGCGAACTCTGCTTCCCTGCACCGGCGTTCACCGGGCCTCCTCCGACCGCCACCGGGCCCAGTGCGCCTGTCCGGCGGGGGGCAGGGTGTGCAGGGGGTCGTAGTAGTGGTGGGTGCGGCGCAGCGCCTCGGGGTCGTCGTG
The DNA here is from genome assembly GCF_054660435.1 of Streptomyces sp. YKOK-I1. NCBI lineage: Bacteria > Bacillati > Actinomycetota > Actinomycetes > Kitasatosporales > Streptomycetaceae > Streptomyces > Streptomyces sp. YKOK-I1. Next base: position 9,566,571 of record NZ_BAAGDR010000001.1, on the reverse strand, counting down.
CTCGACGGAGGTCAGATAGTTCTTCGACCAGTCGGAGACGCCCAGTTCACGGTCGTAGGCGTCGGCCTGGTGCACCCAGCGCTTGCCGACGTAGGGCACGTCGCAGACCAGCCGGGGGGTGGCGAAGCCGGGCAGATAGCCCATGACGGCGTGCTGGAGGCGCTGGGCCTCGGCCAGCGGCAGCCGCCAGTGCTCGGCGCCGGGCACGATGTCGCAGAGGTAGAAGTAGTACGGCATGATCTGGGCGCTGTCGAGCAGGGCGAAGCACAGGTCGAGCAGGGCCTCGGGTGTGTGGTTGACGCCGTGCAGCAGGACGCCCTGGTTGCGTACGTCGCGCAGGCCGGCGGCGAGCAGCGCGCGGGAGGCCTCGGCGACCAGCGGGGTGACCTGCTGGGCGGTGTTGGCGTGGGTGTGCAGCGCGAGGCCGACGCCGCGCGCGGACGCCTTGGCGGCGAGCTGGGCCATCCCGTCGAGGACGTCCGGGGCGAGCCAGTGCTGGGGCAGCCCGACGAGGCCCTTGCTGGCGAGCCGGATGTCCCGGACGCTGTCCAAGTCCAGGAGCCGGTCGACGAAGGAACGCAGCCTGGGCCAGGGCACGTTGGCGACATCGCCGCCGGAGACGACGACGTCCCGCACGGTCGGGGTGGCGCGCAGATAGGCGATCATCCGGTCGAGGCGGTCCGCCGGGCGCAGCACGAACCGGTATTTGTCGATCTGCGGGGTGGAGGTGCCGACCAGGTCCATGCGGGTGCAGTGGCCGCAGTACTGCGGGCAGGTGGTGACGAGTTCGGCGAGCACCTTGGTCGGATAGCGGTGGGTGAGGCCCTCGACGACCCACATCTCGGCCTCGTGCAGGGAGTCCCGGGAGGCGAGCGGGTGACTGGGCCAGCGGGGGTGGCGGTCGCTGGCGACGGGCAGCATGTAGCGGCGGACGGGGTCGGCGTACCAGGCGGTGGTGTCCGGGACGGACAGGGGGCCGATGGTGTTGAGGACGTGCGGAGTGAGCAGGATCGGCATGGTCGCGAACTGCTTCTGGTCGGCCTCGAGGTCCTCGTAGAACGCGTCGTCGAGACCGGTCCCGGCCACCTCGCGCAACTGCCGTACGCCCTTGACGCAGTGGGCGCGCTGCCATTGCGGATCGCGCCACTCGGCGGGGGTGACGTGCCGCCAGGCCGGGAAGCGCCGCCAGTCGGGCTCGACGGCCTCGTGTCGTCGGTAGCCGTACGGCTGGGCGAGCGCGCCGGCCGTCTCCCGGGTGGGGGGCGCGGCCGGCGGGGGTGCGGTTCTCACGGGGTGCCTCGGTTTCTCCCGGCCGTGGGCGGCGGGTGGGGTCGTGGAGCGGGGCGGACGGCCGGGGCCGTGCGCCGCCGGTGGATCGGGTCCGGGTGGAGGCCCGGTCAGCCGGTGCCGGGGTGGACGGGCGGCCCGTCGACGAGAGCGCCGGGGGCGACCGGGGCGACGACGTCGAGGGCGTCGAGGAGGCGGGCGAGGTCGGCGGGCGCGCCGACGGAGACGCGCAGATGCCCGTCGAGGCCGAAGCGGCCGGCGTCGCGGACGAGGATGCCGTGGTCGCGTTCCAGCAGCCGTTCGGCCCGTGCGGAGTCGGGCACCGGTACGGCGAGGAAGTTGGTCACCGACGGCAGTGCCCGGCGTCCCCGGGCGGCCAGCTCGGCCCGGAACCGTTCACGGGCCGCGGCGTTGTCCTGCCGTACCCGCTCCAGGTGGCCGCGGTCGGCGAGCGCGGCCACGGCGGCGGCCTGGGCGGCCCGGTTGACGCTGAACGGCATGCTGCCCTGCGTCTCCCGCAGCCGGGCCACGAGGTCGGCGCTGCCCACGGCGTAGCCGATGCGCAGCCCGGCCAGTCCGTGCGCCTTGGAGAAGGTGCGCAGGGCCAGCACCGGGGCGCCGGTGCCGAGGTGGTCGAGGACCTGGGGGGTGCCGGGCGGGGCGAAGTCCAGATAGGCCTCGTCCACCACCAGGGGCGTGCCGGTGGCGGCCGCCCGCTCGGCCAGCAGGTCGAACGCGGCGCGGTCGAGGGCGCCCCCGGTCGGGTTGTGCGGGTTGCACACGTACACCACACCCGCCTCGTCGAAGGCGTCGGCGAGGGCGTCGAGGTCGTTCATGGGGACCTCGCGGCAGCCGCGGCGGACGTTCTCCAGGCAGATCCGGTAGCCGGGGAAGGTGCCCGCGGTGGTGACGCCGGGGCGTTGCGGATCGCCCAGGCACAGCGCGGTGAGCAGGACCAGTTCGTCACTGCCGTTGGCGACGGCGATCCGGTCCGGCCGGACGCCCAGGAGCTCGGCGATGGCCTGTGCGGGGGCGGTGCGGGCGGGGTCGGGGTAGGTCCCGGTGTCGTCGACGGCCGCGTGGGCGGCGCGCAGGGCGTGCGGGCTCGGGCCGTACGGGCTCTCGCTGAGGTGGAGGCGGACGGGCGCCCCGGCCCGGGTGCGCGGGACGGCGGGGGCGGTCACCGCGCACCGCCGAGGAGCAGGCCGAAGCAGTAACTGCCGGGCTCCGCCTCCAGGGTGAGGAAGCGGTGCTCGGCCCCGGCGGGGACGCGCAGCAGGGCGGGCGAGGTCAGCTCGTGCCGGTCGCCGTCGACGAGGACCTCGATACGGGCGCCGCCGGGGTGGGGCGAGACCAGGAAGTAGATCTCGTCGACCTCGTGCCGGTGCGGATCGGCGACCGGTCTGCCGACCAGGTGGTCGATGGGGCCGCCGGCCAGTTCGACGGGGACGCCGCCGAACATGTCGGCGGTGAGGTAGAAGGGCGCCGGTTCGTGGTGTCCGGCCACCGGCAGGAACTGCGGGATGTCCGTGCGGATCTCGGCAACCGCCCGACGGGAGGCGGGAGTCGGCGTCTCGGTGGTCATGCGGAGGCCTTTCGTCGGTCGGGGGAGGGAGCGTTCATCGGGCGAGCGGGACGGCCGGGGCGGACGGGGCCGGAGCGGCCAGGTCGCGGGCGCGCAGGGTGCGGCCGTCGGCGAAGGTGTAGGTGAGGGCGTCGAGGGCCCGGTCGAGTACGGCGACCATCGCGGCGTGGTCGTCGGCCGTGCCCCAGAGCACGGCCAACTCACCTGTTCCGACGCCGGGTTGTACGCGGGTGCCGGGCCGCACCCGGGTCTCGTAGCCGTCGAGGCCGGGCAGGGCGAGCGCGTCGGCGACCCCGTGCACGCCGGTGAGCGTTCCGCCCTCGGCGGGGGTGGGCACCGCACGGGCGTACACCACCCGTTCCTGGGGCGCCCAGGTCGCGGGGGCGGCTCCGCCCAGGGCGAGTTGCCCCGCCAGTGCCACCGGGTCCAGCCCGCCCGCCAGGCGGCCCAGACCGCTCTGGAAGCCGCCCAGCCTGCCGTTGACCTCGATCAACCGGGGCCCCTGGGCGGTCAGTTTGATCTCGGTGTGGGTGATGCCGGTGCGCAGGCCGAGCGCCTCGACCGCGCGGCCCGCCAGGTCGAGCACCGCCGTCCGTTCGGCGTCGGCGAGCGGCGCCGGCCAGTAGTGGCCGACCTCGCGGAACGGCGGGGCGAGCGGGAACTTGCCGGTGACCGCCCAGTGTGTGACCCGGCCGTCCGCCACCGCGCTCTCCACGGAGACGTGGTCACCGAACGGGGTGCGGTCGACGCCTGCCAGATACTCCTCCAGGACGAGGGCCGTCTCCCGGTCCGGGCCGGTCAGCAGGTCGGCGGCGAGCGCGGCGCCGGTGTCGGCGTCCCGCACCAGGTGGGTGCTGCGGCTGCCCTCGCCGCGGGCCGGCTTCAGGACGGCGGGCAGGCCCACCGCGGCGAGCGCGGGCGCCCAGTCGTCCGGGGTGCGCAGCAGCCGGGTCCGCACCGGGTCCACGCCCCGCTCGCGGAGCCTGAGCCGCTGTGCGTACTTGTCCGTCAGGAGTCGTACGGTGGCGGTGTCGTGGTACGGCAGTCCGAGCCGCGCGGCCAGGTCGGCGGTCGTCCCGAGCCGGCGCTCGCTGAAGGTGAGCAGGGCGTCGGGGCGGTGTTCCCCAAGGCGCGCGGCGGCCTCTTCGAGGTCGTCGTCGACCGGCACCACCGGCGCCAGGTCGGCCAGCAGCGGGGCGAGTTGCCCGGTGTGGGCCGAGCGGCACACGGCGAGGACGACGTCGCCGAGCGGTGCGAGACGGTCCACGACGTCCGCGGGGGCGACGGAGCCGAAGTCGTAGACGACGGCGATGACGGGGCGTGGCATGACCGTTTTCCTCAGGCGTCGGCGTGGTCGGGGTCCGGCGCGTACCGCACGCCGGAAAGGGTGGCGGCGAGCGCGGTCGGCGCGGGTGAGCCCGTCGCCGGTTGGGCTCCGAACATGCCGAGCGCCGGTTCCAGTCCGCCGATCCCGGCGGGGACGGCGCGGGCCGCCTCCCAGTCCGCGCGGCGCAGCCGGTAGCGGTCGCTGACGGCGCGCTGTCCGCGGACGGCGTTGATCTGGGTGCCGTCGTGGGTGAAGCCGAACTTGCGGCACACGGCCTGCGAGGCCGTGTTCTCGCGCCGTACGACGGAGAAGGCGTCCTGGGCTCCCAGTCCGGCGAAGGCCAGTTCGAGCACGGCGGCGCGCGCGTGGCCGCCGAGGCCGAGGCCCTGGTGGCGCAGGCCCAGCCAGGAGGTCAGGAGCACCTCGCGGGTCACGGCGAAGTCCCGTGCGCCCAGGGACTGGGAGCCGACCACCTCGCCGTCGTGCACGACGACCAGGTAGAGCGTCCAGTCCTCGGGAGTCCAGTCGGCCATGGCCTTCCAGTGCCGCTGGAGGACCCGGCGGGCGACGGTGGCCGGGTCGCCGTCGGTCCACTGGGAGAAGAAGGGCATGAACCCGGGGGCGTGCACGCCCTCGGCGCCCAGCGCGGCGAGCGCGTCGAGGTCCTGCGGGGTGGGGCAGCGCAGCTCGACGAGCGGGGTGCGCACGGTGATGCCGCTCAGCGGCCAGTGCTGCATGACGGGTTCCTCTCCTAGGAGCCGCTGGCGGCGGTGACGGGGGCGGGCTCGTCGGTCTCCGGTGCCGGGTCGGGCAGGTCGGCGGCGGCCGGCAGGGCGCGGCGCAGGGCCGGTCCCACGAGGGCCACGGCGGCGCAGGCGGCGACGAGGGCGAGGACGAGCGGGAGGCCGTCGGCGAGCGGCAGGGTGGCTCCGGCAAGGAGCGGACCGGCCACCGAGCCGGTGGAGACGGCGACGGACAGCATGGCGTTGACCCGGCCCCGGGCATGTTCGTCGGCGAGGTCGTTGAGCAGCCCGGTGACCACGGGGAACACCAGGGCCTCCCCCACGGACAGCAGCAGCACTCCGGCCATGGCGGTGACGGTGGCGGGGGTGCCGTGCTGGCGTCCCGCGACCAGGACGAGGGACCAGGCGGCCGCCCACAGGACGCCGGTGAGGGACAGCACGGTGCTGCGGCGCACCCGCTGCACCCGCTCGCCGAGGACGACCTGGGTGAGGACGGCGACGACGATGTTCACGGCGAAGGTGCCGGACAGTCCCTCCGGGCCGACCGCGCCGCCGGCCGTGAGATAGCCGGGCAGTCCCGACCTGAGCTGCCCGTACGACACCAGCGAGCACAGGGCGACCGTGCCGAGGAGGACCGCGAGGGCCCGGTGTCCCAGCACCTCGCGGTAGCCGACCGGCGCCCGCTCCGACGGCTCGCCGTCGGCGTCGCGCCCGATGCGCGGGAGCAGCAGGAGGAGGGCGGCGCCGGCGGCCAGGAAGGTGAGGCCGTCGGCGACGTAGAGCGCCGCGAAACGGTCCGCGCGGGACCCCGGTCCGGAGGCGGCGACCAGACCGCCCACCAGCACGCCGAGCCCGGTCATCGCGTTGAACACGGCGTAGTCGGCGGAGAAGGCGAGCCCGCGCTCCCGGGCCGTGGCGGCACCGGCGTACAGATAGCGCAGGACGGTGCCCACCCCGCTGATGCCGAGCCCGTACACCACGGCGGCGGTGAGCGCGGTGGGCGCCGAGGTGACGAAGGCGTACAGGCCGGTGCCCAGGCCCGCGACGCACATCACCAGGCCGACGACGGTACGGGGCGCGAGGCGGTCCAGGACCGCGCCCCAGGCGAGGCCGCCGACGACGGAGGTGGCGGCCTGCACGGCGAGGGTGGCGGCGGGGATCCAGGACGCGAGGCCCCGGACCTGGTCCAGGTAGATCCACAGGAACGGCAGGACCAGGCCGCCGCCGAAGGAGTTGACCGCGTTGACGGCCAGCACGGCCCGGGTGCGCGGGGTGAACTCCCGCAGGACCGCGAGGGGGTGGGCGCTCACCGCGCCTCCAGGACGTACAGCCACGAGTGCGGGGTGCCGAACGGGACCGTGCGGACCGGGTGCAGACCGGCGGCCGTGAACAGGTCCTCGTACGTCTCCTTGGTGTGCAGCGGTACGCCCATGAGCGCGTGGGCGAGTTCGTAGCCGAGGGAGAACACCGGCAGGGTGGCGGAGCCCTCGGCGTCGGGGCGGAGCATGGTGTCGGCGAGGACGAAGGTCCGGGCGGCCGGGAACGCCTCGCGCAGCCGGGTGAACAGGTGGGGGCGGGTCTCCGGGTCGGCGAGCAGGTCGTGCAGCAGGAAGAAGCTCATCACGGTGTCCACCTCGGCGATGGCGTCGCGGTGGGCCTCGCGGTGGCACACGTCGAGCACGTCGGCGCGGATGGCCCGGACCCGGCCCTCCAGACCGGCCTCGGCGATGGTGCGGTGGCCGAGTTCGGTGGCGGGGCCGCTGATGTCCAGGCCGAGGCCGCGGGTGCCGGGGCGGGCGCCGACGACCCGGCTGACCCGGGCGGAGATACCGCTGCCGAGGTCGGCGAGGGTGCGGAAGTCGATGCCGTCCAGGACCTCGTCGAGGGTGGTGGACATGAAGGAGCGGTCGTTCTGGCCGGACCCGAGGGCGACCATCGCCTCGTCACGCAGCAGGGTCTCGCCGAAGGTGGCCTCGCCGGTGGCCAGTCGGGCGGCGCCGGAGAAGAGGTCGCTGTAGCCGCCGACGGCCCAGGTGAAGTAGCCGCGCATCCTGAGCGTCTCGCGTCCGGCGTCGGTGAGGACGGCCGTGTCGCCGCCGTCCTCCAGCCGCAGCCAGCCGCAGACGGCGGCGGCGCGCAGCACCTCGCGGACGACACGGTCACGGACGGCGGGCCCGCCGGATCGCACGAAGTCGGCGATGTCCAGACGGGGTTCGGCGGCCAGCCGGTCCCAGACGCCGAGCCGGTCGAGGGTGTGCACGACGGTGGCGGCGACATAGCCGTTGAAGGCCTGGTCGACGCCGATGGGGGCGGGAGCGGCGCCGTACCAGTCGGCGGGCAGCGTGTGCGGCGGGGTGTGGAGGAGCGTCATCGTGATTCCGTTCCGTGTCGGGCGAAGGAGGGTCGCGGCGCGGCGTCGGCCTGGGCCAGGCCGAGGAGTTCGCCGAGGAGCCGCCGGAGGTCGAGGGCGGCGGTGAGGGGTTCGTAGACGGCGAGCGCCAGCGCCCAGTGGGCTGGCCCGGCGCGCAGACAGCAGCGCACCAGGGGCGAGTCGCGCAGCCGCAGCGGCTGTCGTGCCTCGTCGAGGACCGCCACCCGCAGGGCTTCCGGCCCGCCGTCCGGGTCGGGGGCGAGGTGGGCCGGCCGGGCCTGCGGGGTGGGCAGGGTGCGGGCCCGCCAGCGTCCGCCCGGCTCCCCGAAGACGGTGCGCAGGGCCGGGTGCCGGCGCTGGAGTTCGCGGAAGGCGGCGCTCAGGGCGTCCGGTGCCGGGGGCGGTCCGGGGACGACGGCCGCGACGGCCGCGTTGTGGTCCCCGGAGGAGCCGTGCCGGACCAGGTCGTAGAAGAGCCAGCGCTGCTCGTACGGCGTGAGCGCGCGCGTCACCGACGCGTCGGCCGGGGCCGGTCCGCCGGGTTCACGGCGCCGGAACGGATACCCGGGCAGCCGGACCCTGCGCCCGGGGCGACCGAGCGAGGTGTCGACGTCGTAGCCCTGCCGCCAGAGCGCGGCGATCAGCCGCGCGGGCGAAGCACTGTCGACCGGGTCAAGGGCGAGCGCGCCGGTGACGCCCGGGTCGGATGCGGCAGACACGCCGTCGGCAGGGGCGAGAGCGAGCGCATCCGCCCGGTCCAAGGCCAGCGCATCCAGCGGGTCGGAAGCGAGCATGTAGGCCGAGTCCGGGCTGGGTGGGCCGATGCGGACGACCGGCGTGCCGATCTGGACGGCCGAGGTGCCGGTCCCGACGACCGGGGTGCCGATCTGGGCGGCCGAGGTGCCGGTCCCGACGGCCGGGGTGCCGGTCCCGACGGCCGGGGTGCCGGTGTGGTTCTCCTTCGGGAGGTGGTCGTCGGTGGTCGGGGTGTCCGTCGCCGCGGCGAGGAGTGCGTCGGCCAGGGGGAGGTCGCCGCGTGCCGCGGCGGCGGCGAGGGCGCCTGGGCCCGTTCCGAGCACCGCGCGCGGGGTGACGCCGCGGGCGCGCAGCCAGCTCACCAGGCCGTGGAGGGCGGCGACCGTACGGGCGTCCGCGCAGTCGGCGTGTTCCCGGGCGAGCCGCAGGGCGTCGGCCACCTCGGGCAGGACGGGTATCGGGGCCGGCGCGGTGCCGTCGAGCAGCAGGACGGGTCCGTCACCCGGGGCCCGCACGGGCGAGGGGGACGTGGTGGCGTTCGTGGGGAGGGCGGCGACGGCCTCGGCCACGGAGGCCGCGGTGACGGCGTCCCGGCACGGGAAGCGTTCCCGGCCGGTCCACAGGGTCAGGGCCACGTCGTCGAGGTCGGCGTCCGGTGTGCTCTCCAGCCATGCGGCCAGCCGGCGGCGCGCCTCGGCCAGGGACTCGGGGTCCCGGGCGGACAGGGCCAGCACACGGAGGGGTTCTGTCGGGGTCGGGGGAAGGTTCACCGTGGGTCACACCCTTTCCGGTTGCGGGAGGAAGGCCGCCGCCGACGCGGCCCGGTGCTGCTGCACCACCACGTGGGCGTTGGTGCCGCCCACCCCGAAGGCGCTGACACCGGCGGTGCGCGGCCGGTCGGCCGGTCCGGTCCAGGCGCGGCCCTCGCTCAGCAGGGACAGCCGTCCGTCCGGGGCGAGTTCGTCGATGGGCTCGGTGACGTTGGGGGTGGCGGGCAGGTGGCCGTGGTGGACGGCGAGCACCGCCTTGATGAATCCGGCGATACCGGCGGCGGTGTTGCAGTGCCCGATCGAGGCCTTCACCGAGCCGACGGCGACCGGCGGGCCCGGCTGGCCCAGGGCGTCGGCCAGGGCCGTGATCTCGATGGCGTCGCCGAGCCGGGTCCCGGTGCCGTGGGCCTCGACGAACCCGATGTCGGCGCCGCTGACCCCGGCGGCCGTCAGGGCGTCCCGGATGACCCGCGACTGGCCCTCGACCCCGGGGGCCGAGTAGCCGATGCGTGCCCTGCCGTCGTTGTTGACCGCGCTCCCCCGGATCACCGCGTACACCGGATCCCCGTCGCGCTCGGCGTCGGCGAGGCGGCGCAGCAGCACCGCTCCGGCGCCGAAGCCGCCCACGGTCCCGGAGGCGCGCCGGTCGAAGGGTCGGCACATGCCGTCGTCGGCGTAGAGGAACCCCGGACGGTAGCGGTAGCTGCCGTCGGAGGCCGGGTCGAGGGAGACCGCGCCGGCGAGGGCGTAGTCGCTGCTGCCGGTGAGCAGGCTGCGGCAGGCGAGGTGGACCGCGTACAGACCGGTGGAGCAGGCGGTGTCGAGCAGCAGGGCCTCGCCCCACAGGTCGTGCAGATAGGCGAAGCGGGAGGCGACGAAGGTGGGGTCGGCGTTGACGACGTCGTCCACCCGGGCCTCGGGGTCGGTGTCGAGGACCTTGGGGCAGCCGGCGTAGAGGCTGGTGCGGGAGGCGATGTCGGACAGCCGCAGGGAGGCGTCCTCCACGGCCGACCACAGGACCTCGTGCAGCAGCCCCTGCTGGGGGTCGCCGTGGCGCAGGTCGTCCTCGCCGAAGCCGAGGAGGTCGGCGTCGTAGCGTGCGCCCTCGGCGGCCATGCCCCAGCGCGCCACCCGCCGCTGCCCGTCGGGCAGTTCGGTGAGGAGCGGTCCGGGCCCCTCGGTGAAGCAGTCCCGTCCGGTCCGCAGGTTGTCCCAGAAGGCGGCCAGGTCGGCGGCGCCGGCGAACCGCGCGCCCATGCCGATGACGGCGATGGCGTCCTCGTCCGCCCCGCTCGGCACGGCGAAGCCGGTGCGGCGGGGGGCGGCCGGGCGTGCGCTGTCGCTTCCCTCGCCGCCGAGCAGCCGGGTCTGCGACCGGACGGTGGTGTGGCGCAGCAGATCGGCGATGGAGGGCCGGGTCCCGGTGGTGCGGCGCAGTGCCGCCTGGAGCCGGACCAGGAGGAGCGAGTGCCCGCCGACGTCGAAGAAGTTGTCGTCGGGGCCGAACTCCCGCTCGCCCAGCACCTCCCGCCATGCGGCGTGGACGGTGTCGCCGGGGCCCGGCGCGGGGGCGCCGCCGGCGCGGGGCTCGGGCCGGGCCGGCGCCGGGGTGTCCTCGGGGCCGGGCAGCCGGCGGCGGTCGATCTTGCCGTTGGGGGTGAGCGGGAGCGCGTCGAGGACGATCAGGTGGGAGGGGACGGCGTACCCGGGCAGGCTCGCCCGCAGGTGACTCAGGACCTCCGGCCGGGCGCCCGGGCGGGCGAGCACCGCGTAGCCGACGATCTCCTTCTCGTCCCGCGCGTTGCGGCGGCTGGTGACGAAGGCCGCGGTGACGTCGGGGTGGGCGCGCAGCGCGGACTCGACCTCGCCCAGCTCGACCCGCTGGCTGCGGATCTTGATCTGGTTGTCGGCCCGCCCGATGAACTCCAGCCTGCCGTCGGCGGTCCACCGCACCCGGTCGCCGGTGCGGTAGAGCCGGGCGCCCGGCTCTTCGCCGAACGGGTCGGCCCAGAACCGCTCGGCGGTGCGGGCGGGGTCGCCGAGGTAGCCGAGGGCGACGCCGCTGCCGCCGAGGACGAGTTCGCCGGGCATGTACGGCGGTGCGGGGACGAGGGTGTCCTCGAAGACGACGTGGGCGCGGGTGCCGGGGACCGGGGAGCCGATGGACAGGGTGCGGGCGGCCTCGGGCACCTCCTCGACGGGGTGCCAGGTGGAGGTGAAGGAGTTCTCGGTGGGGCCGTAGCTGTGCAGCAGGGTGCCGGGGCGGGCCCAGCGCAGCGCCTTGCGCAGATGCGGCACGGAGACCAGTTCGCCGCCGAAGTACACCCGGCGCAGGGTCTGGAGGAGGTCGGGCGCGTCCTCGATCAGGCGGTTGAGCAGCGGGGTGGTGACCAGCAGGGTCGTCACGCCCAGGTCGCGCAGGGCGGTGCGCAGGGCGGGCGGGTCGAGGACGAGTTCCTTGTCGAGGACGGCCAGCCGGGCGCCGTGCGTGAGGGCGCCCCAGATCTCGTAGGTCGCGCCGTCGAAGTTCAGCGGGGAGAGGTGGGAGACGGTGTCGTCGGGTCCGAGCGGCAGGAAGTCGGGCCGGTGCATCAGCCGCGCCACGCCGCCGTGGTGCAGCAGGACACCCTTGGGACGGCCGGTGGAACCCGAGGTGTAGAGGACGTTGAACACGCTCTCCGGCCGGATGTCGACGGCGGGCGGCGTGGCGGGCAGGGCGGCGGCCGCGCGGGCGATGTCCTGCGGGGTGCGGACGGGCGGACCGTCCGGCGCCGCTGCCGTGTCCGCGGTCTCGGCGATGAGCAGCCGGGGGCGGGCGTCGTCCAGGACCAGCCGCAGCCGGGCGTCGGGGTGGTCGGGGTCGAGCGGCAGGTAGGCGGCTCCTGCCAGGGCGACGGCCAGCATCGCGGTGATGGTGTGCGTACCGGGCCGCAGCAGCAGCGCGACGAGGTCCCCCTCCCGGACGCCGGCCTCGGAGCGGAGCCAGTGCGCGGCGCGGGCCGCGTTCTCGGTGAGGGCACGGTAGGTGAGGGTGTCCTCGCCGTGCACGACGGCGACGGCGTCGGGCGCGCGGTGGGCCTCCCGCAGGACCAGTTCGGGCACCCCGGTGCGCGGGGCGCCGTCCTCGGTGTCCGGGACCCGGGCGTCGCCTTCCGGTGATCCGGCGAGCGCGGCGAGCAGTTCCCCGCAGCGGGCGCCCGGGCGCCCGGCGGCCGACAGCAGCCGGTCGAGCTGACCGGCCATCAACGCGGCGGAGGTCTCGGTGTACAGGCCGGCGTCGTAGTCGATGCGCAGTTCCAGTCGGTCGGGGTGCTCCAGCGCGGCCAGGGCGAGGTCGTACTTGGCCGAGGCGGTGTCCAGGTGCACCACCCGTACGGTGGCGCCGGGCACTTCCCGGGTGCCGCCGGTGTGCGGCTGGTGCAGGAACACCGCGCGGTACGGCGGAGTCGTCGCCGGGGGCGGGGGGCCTTCGGTGGCGAGCGCCTCCATGGAGTCCAGGACCTGTTCGCCCAACCGCTGTGCGTACGTGGCGAACTCGTCGTCGGCGGCCATGCGGCTGCGGACCGGGAGCACCCGGGTGAACAGGCCCACCGCGTCCTCGGCGCCCGGCGCGTCACGGCCCGCGAAGGGCATGCCCAGGACACCGTCCGCCTCGCCGGACCAGGCGTGCAGCAGCAGGCTCCAGGCGGCCAGCAGCACGACAGCCGGGGAGACGGAGTGACGGACCGCGGCCTCCCGTACGGCGGTGAGGCGCGCCGGGGACAGGGTGCGCTTGACCCAGCCGGCCGTGCCCCGCAGCCGCTGCTCGGACCGGACCAGGTCGGGCAGCGGGCCGAGGGTGACGGGGTCGTCGGCGAGGAGGTCACGCCAGTGGGCGGGCGGTGTGTGCTCGGCGGGACCGGACGCCACGGCTGCCGTGGCCGCTACGCCGGCCGCGGTGCCGGTGCCGGTGCCGGTGCCGGCCGCGTGGGCACGGTAGGCGGCGAGCACGTCGTCCGCGAGGACGTCCAAGGTACGTCCGTCGGCGACGATGTGATGCACCGTCAGAACGAGCAGGGCGCCGTCGTCGTGGAGCAGTGCCTCGGCCCGCAGCAGGGGCGCGCCGGTGAGGTCCAGGGGGCGCTGCGCCGCCCGGACCGCCTCCTCCCGCGCGGCTTCGGAGCGGCACGAGCCGGATTGCCGTACGACGCTCAGGGGAAGCGGTGCCGTCGGCTCCGGGTGGAACCGGAGTTCCCCGTCGTCGGTGTCGAAGCGGCCGGCCAGCTCGGGCCGTCGGACGAGCAGGCCGGCGAGGGCCGACCGCAGGGCGCTCACGTCGAGGTCGCCGAGGAACTCCAGGGCCAGCGGTACGTTGTAGCGGCCCGACTCCGGCTCGCTGCGGTCGGCGAGCCAGATCTCCGTCTGGGCGGCCGAGACCGGCAGCCCGGCCGTGCGGCCGCTCATGCGTCGGCCGCCAGCGTCTCGGCCAGCCCGCGCACCGTGGGGTTGCGGAAGAAGGTGCGTACGGGGATCCTCCGGTCCAGTTCCGCGCCCAGGTCCCTGACCACGTGCAGGGCGCCCAGGGAGTGGCCGCCGACCTGGAAGAAGTGGTCCTCGTCGGTGAATTCGTCGTGCCCGAGCGCATCGGCCCAGGCCTGGCGCACCAGGGCGGTGAGCTCGCCGGTGCCGCGTGTCTCGGATTCGGTCGCCGTCACGGCAGTCATGTCCTTCCGTTTCTCGTCCCGGCCGTGTCCCGCGGGGGATCGGCGCTCGTCCGCTCAGGCGGGCGGGGTCTGCTCGTCGGGCACCAGCGCCCGGTAGGTGTCGTCCACGGAGTCCCACAGCCGCGGGAAGAGGCTCCGCTCGGCCATGGCACGGACGCCCGCGGTGGACTGACCGCGCAAACTCTTGGGCAGGTCGTCACGGGCGCCCCGACCGAGGGAGGGGTCGACAGCCGGGTCGACGGCACGACCATCGGATGGACCGCCGACCGGGTCGGCGGAGAGGCCGGTGCAAAGCCCACCGATGGAGCCGACGGCCGAGCCAGCGGCAGGGCTGACGCCCGGCACGGCAGCAGAGCCGAGGGCCGAGGCGGCGGCAGGGCTGGGGGCAGCAGCGGAGCCGGGAGCCGAGCCAGCAGTAGGGCTGGCGCCCGGCACGGCAGCGGAGCCGACGGCCGAGCCAGCCGCAGGGCTGGCGCCCGGCACGGCAGCAGAGCCGGGAGCCGAGCCGACGGCAGGGCTGGCGCCCGGCGCGGCAGCGGAGCCAACGGCCGGGGCGGCGGCAAGGCTGGCGCCCGGCGCGGCAGCGGAGCCAACGGCCGAGGCGGTGGTGGGGCTGGAAGTCGGCGCGGCAGTGGGGGTGGCGGGTCGGGCGGGGGCCGTTTCGGGGTGGCCGCCGAGTTGGGACCACACCAGCCGCAGATGGTGGTGCTTCCACGCGGCGACCGCCCCGTCGAGCCTGAGCAGCGCCTGCCGTACGAGGGCGAGGTCGGGGGCCCGGTCCTCGCGGGCCGGGGACGCGGCGCGGCCCTGCGCCCTGACGACGTCCCGCATGCCGATCCCCTCACGGGCGAGGGCGGCCTCCGTCTCCTGCCACAGCGCGGCGGCCGCACGGCGCAGATTGCGGGCGCCGGGCGAGTCGAGACCGGTGGTGTTCTCCGGGAACGTCTCGCGCATCCGCAGCAGGCTCTCCTGCGGGAGGAAGTCCAGCAGCACGCACAGGGCCCGGACCGCGACGTCCCCCGTCGCGGCCGCGCGCTCCAGCAGCTGGGCGGCGAGCAGGTAGTCGCGCCCGCCCAGCCCCCGGGCCGCGCGCCGCATCTCGTAGTGCATCTCGCACCACGCGTACTCGGTGATCAGATGGACCGTCTGGAACAGCCGCTGGTCCGGGTGGACCAGTTCGTCCTCGGGCAGCAGCGCCGACAGCGCGGCGGTGAGCCGGGTGTCCTCCTCGTAGTTGCTGCCCCGGTCGTACTCGTACACGAAGAGGCGGTTGCTCTCCGCGGGGTTCATGGTCCGGCGGGCCGCTCCGGGCCTGCCGGGCTGTGCTGGTCTGCTCATCGCTGTGAACGCCTCCGGGCGGGTGTGCGTGGGGGCCGGTTCAGACGAGGGCGCCGTGCCGGTCCCGGGCCGGGAACAGCCGGTTGTCGAGGACCGCCGCGAGATAGGGCACGCCCTGGGTGTATCCGGTGCCGGAACGCTCGCCGATCATCCGTACGGCCAGGCGGTAATGGGTCTGCTTCCACCGCTGGTGGACCGATTCCAGCCGGTCGGCCACCGCGCGGAGCGCCGCGTCGTCCGCGGGGTCCAGCCGGTGCGCGGAGATCAGCCCGTGCCAGGTGTCCTCGACGGTGGCCTGTCCGTCCGTCACCCAGGCGTGCACCTGCGGCACGGAGGTGTAGGCGGAGGAGGCGAGCCGGGCGCGGCTGGGTGTGGAGCACAGGGACTCGAAGGTCTTGTAGCCGGCGGACTGGATGGCGCTCGCGCCCTCGGTGAACACCCGGAACGTCTGGAAGGCCTCCGGCCGCATGGTCGCCAGCAGCGAGAACAGCGGCAGGGACTCCTTGAGGATGTCGGCGACGGCGCCGACGAGTGCGGCGGCCTCCCGGGGCCGGTCGCCGTCGAGCCGCCGTACCGCCGCGGCCAGGGCGGACGACATGAACGTGAACGTCGTCTCGAACGACTGGAGGGTGCGCAGGAACAGGTACTCGTCGTGGAGGACGTAGACCGGCTGCGCGCTGGCCGCCAGTACCCGTGCCTCCTCGGGACCGGCGGTGCGCAGGATCTCCGCCGCGAGCGGGCCGGCGGGGGTGCGGCCGGGGACCGCGGCGACGGCCGCGGGGTCGACGGCCGGGCCCGGCGGCAGCGTGCGCAGGGCGGCGGGTTCCATCACCCGTACGGCCAACCGGGCGCGCTTGGCGACCAGTTCGGGCGAGGGGGGCATCCCGAGCGGCGCGTCCGGGGTGTCCGTCGCCGACCGTCGCTCGAAGCGCAGGAGGTCGGCGAGCAGGAGCAGCAGCACCTCGTCGCGTGAGCGGAGCGCCGCGCGCCGGTCGGCCGGGGCGGGCCGGGTCAGCAGGGACAGGGCGGTGTAGCTGGCGTAGTCGTAGCGGTCGTCGTGCTTGTCGAGGACGACGTCGAGGAACCGGTGCAGGAAGGAGGGTCCGTCGGGGCCCTCGGAGGCGGGGAGCGCACCTCGTATCCCGTCCAGCAGGCGCAGGAGCGCGGGGTCGAGGAAGTGCTTGCCGACCGAGCGCAGATGGGTGAGCAGCGGGGTGTAGGGGAACTCCGCGGGAATCCCGGACACCGTCCAGGCGCGCAGTTCCTCGACGACGTCGTATGCATTCTGCACACGGGAAGGGGAATTTCGAGAGCCCATGGAAGAGGTGTCCTTTACTCGGGACGAGTCTTTCTGGACGAGATCCTCCGTCTTCCGCCACGGGCCATAAAGTCACCGATATCCGGTCACTCCGCCTCGGTCACGCGGATACGGTTCCGGGTTCGCGTGACACGTTCCCGCGAAGCGAAACAGCTCACAACACACTGCGCCGCGGCAGCTCCCGGCAGGGGGCGTCCGGCCCGTGAGCGGCGCCGTTGCCTCCCGCACTCGTGAAACGCGCCGTGAAGGCCGCCGCACCGGGGAACGCGATGGAATGGTTCGACTTCGGCGTCTACAGCTATATCGCGGTCACTCCGGGAAAGGTCTTCTTCCCTTCCGGAAATCCGACCGCCCAGCTTCTCTCCATCTTCGGCGCGTTCGCCGCGGCCTTCCTGGTACGCCCGCTCGGCGGGATGGTCTTCGGGCCGCTCGGCGACCGGGTGGGCCGAGGCGGCCTGCTCGCGATCGCGCTGGGCATGGGCGCGCTGGGCCTGCCGCTGGTCTGCTTCACCGCGGCGATGCCGGCCACGCTGCCGGCGCTGTTCCCGACGAACGTCCGCTACGGATCGCTGTCGCTCGGCTTCAACGTCTCCGTCTCCCTCTTCGGCGGCACCACCCCACTGGTGGTGACGGCTCTGATCGGCGCGACCGGAGACATGATGATGCCCGCGTACGACATGATGGCCGCGGCCGTCGTGGGCGGCGTGGCGGTCTGGTTCACCACGAAATCCGCAGGCCGCCCCCTCCCCGGTTCGGCCCCGTCCGTGGAGGCCTGAGCCGGCCCGTCGCCAGAAGCACACGGGCAGCGCGCGCAGGCCGCGGGCCCGCATCGAGGAGCGCGGTCTCGGTCTCGGTCTACAGCCTGGCGAGGGGCGCGCCGAGGCAGTAGGGGATGCCGAGGGCGAGGTGGCCGGTCGCGTCGCGGCCGAGGTCGGGGTGTCGGGTTCGCCGGCGCTGGTCCAGGCTCTGGGCGACGTGGGCGTGACCTCCCGATCGGCCTCGGCCGGCCGTGCTCCCCCGGGGGTAATTCGCTTGACCTGGTTGTGGGGTGGGGCCGCATGGTGGCGGGTGCCACGTCGGGTGGTGCGGGTGTGAGTGACGGGGAGGCAGCGGCGGCGATGGAGATCCGTTCCACGAGCGAGCAGGACCTGGGGGTCTACGTCGACACGCTCCATGCGGCGTTCGGACGCTTTCCGGAGACGCCGGACGAGGGCCGGGGCGTGTGGTGGTCGGCGGTCGAGATGGACCGCGGTGTCCTCGCGACGGCGGCGGACGGGAGGCCCGTCGGGACG
This sequence comes from Streptomyces sp. YKOK-I1, assembly GCF_054660435.1. NCBI lineage: Bacteria > Bacillati > Actinomycetota > Actinomycetes > Kitasatosporales > Streptomycetaceae > Streptomyces > Streptomyces sp. YKOK-I1. Next base: position 9,549,081 of record NZ_BAAGDR010000001.1, on the reverse strand, counting down.
GCCGGAGCGTACTCCTTCGAGCTCACCCTGCCCGGTGCGATCCCCGTCCCGGTCGGCGGGGTGAGCATGGTCGGGGTCCTGCCCTCGCATCGACGCCAGGGTGTGCTCACGGCGATGATGCGGCATCTGCTCGCCGAGCCGCGGGACCGCGGGGAGTTCCTGTCCGTGCTGCTGGCCTCCGAGGCCTCCATCTACGGCAGGTTCGGCTACGGACCGGCGACCTACACGCACCAGCTGACGGTGCCGCGCCACCGGGGCGCCTTCGCCCTGCCCCGGGCGGGCGGGACGGCCGGTCCGGACACCGGCACGATCGAGGTGCTGCGGCGTGCCGAGTGCGGCGCGATCCTGGAGGAGGTCTACGACCGCTACCGCCGCGCGCAGCCCGGCGCGCTGTCCCGGCCGCACCGCTGGTGGGACCGGGGCGCGGGGCAGCCCCCGGTCTCTCCGGCCCAGCGCTACATCGCCGTCCACCGGGACGCCGACGGTGTCCCGGACGGATACGCCAGCTATGCGATCGGCGAGTCCGACACCCTGACGGTCGACGAGACCATCGCCGGCGACGACGCGGTGTTCACGGCCCTGGCCCGGTTCGTCCTCGGACACGACCTGGTCGGCCAGGTCGTGTTCAAGCACGTCCCGCCGGGGCATCCCCTGTGCTGGCAGCTGGCGGACTTCCGCGCCGGGCAGGTGGGCGGCACGATGGACTGGCTCTGGGTACGGCTGCTGGACGTGCCCCGCGCGCTGGCCGCGCGCGGCTGGTTCACGGACGGCGAGCTCGTCCTCGACGTCGACGACCCGTTCCTCGGCGAGCACGGCCGTCATCTGCTGACCGTCCGGGACGGCAAGGCCGACTGCGTCCCGACGGACCGGGAGCCCGACCTCTCCCTGGACGTGCGGGACCTGGGCTCGGTCTACCTCGGCGGCACCACCCCGAGCACACTCGTCCGCGCCGGCCACATCCGGGCCCACCACGCCGACGCGGCCCCGCTCGCCGACGCCCTCTTCCGGGCCGAGCGTCCGCCGCACTGTCTGCACTGGTTCTGAGCAACCGCCGTACGTAATATGTCAGGGTTTGCCCCTCGCTCGGCCCACGACCTGTTCGGAGCCCTTCGCCATGCCCGGCCCCCACGCCCCGTACGTCCGCGTCCGCGGTGCCCGAGAGCACTGGTGTTCGGCACGATCTACGCCGAGGCCCAGCGCCGCTACTTCGAGTCGGTGGCGCCGTACGCGCGCCGGCTCATCCACCAGGTCGGCGCGCCGAAGGTCGCGGAGATCACCGGCTGGACCGTATCCGGCCCGGACGATCCGAGCGTGACGAGAACTCAGCCGGCCGTCAGCTGCCGCACCGGGCTGCCCGCCAGGAAGGCGGCGATGTCCTCCACGGCCTGGGTGTAGAAGGTGCGGTAGTTCCGTTCGCTGACGTATCCCAGGTGCGGTGTGGCGAGGACGGTGGGCAGGGTGCGCAGGGGGTCGTCGGCGGGGAGTGGTTCGGTGTCGAAGACGTCGAGGCCCGCTCCGGCGATCCAGCCCTCGCGCAGGGCGCGCAGGAGGGCCGTGCGGTCGACGAGGGCGGCGCGGGAGGTGTTGATGAGGTGGGCGTGGGGGCGCATGGCGCGCAGTTCGGGTTCGCCGAGCAGGCCGCGGGTGCGGTCGGACAGGACGAGGTGGAGGGACACGAAGTCGCTGCGGCTCAGCAAGTCCTCCTTGCTCGAGGCGAGTTGGGCTCCCGCTTCGGCCGCGCGCTCGGCGGTGAGGTGCTGGCTCCAGGCCAGGACCCGCATGTCGAAGGCGGTGGCGACGCGGGCGACCCGGGTGCCGATCTTGCCGAGGCCGAGCAGGCCCAGGGTCCGGCCGGAGAGGTCCTGGCCGACGGTGGACTGCCAGGGGCCGCCCTCGCGCAGGGCCCGGTTCTCGGTGGTGAGGTGCCGGGCCAGGCCGAGCAGGAGCGCCCAGGTCAGCTCCACCGGCGGGGTCGGGCTGCTCGCCGTGCCGCAGACCGTCACCCCCTGTGCCGCCGCCGCGGCGAGGTCGACGGAGGCGTTGCGCAGGCCCGTTGTCACCAGCAGACGCAGCCTGGGCAGGCGGCGCAGGAGATCGGCGCCGAACGGGGTGCGCTCCCGCATGATCACGACGATCTCGCAGTCGGCCAGCTCGGCGGCGAGTACGTCACGGTCGGCGATGTACTCGTGGAGGACACGCACATCGACCTTGCCGTCGAGGACGCTCCAGTCCGCCCGGGTGAGGGCGGCGTCCTGGTAGTCGTCGAGCACGGCGCAGCGAAGGGTCATGCGGCCATTCTGCCCGGCAGGCCGGATCACCCCGGTTGCCAGGTGGTCGTGGGCAAACGGTGGTGGGCAGACGGTTCCTCAGGTGGCCGGTGGGAGGCTCCGCAGGGCCGTACCGAGTACGGCGACGCCCTCCTCGATCTCGTGGGCGGAGCCCGCCGCGTAGCCGAGGACCAGGCCGGGCGGGCCGGGAGCGATACGGTGCCAGGACAGGGGGTGTGCCTTGACGCCCCGTTCCAGGGCGGCCGCGGCCAGGTCGACGTCGCGCGGGCCGTCCTCGTCGAAGGTGACCATGAGGTGCAGCCCGGCGGCGGCCCCGTGCACCCGCGCACCGGGCAGATGCTCCTCGACGGCCCGCAGCATCACGTCCCGGCGGCGGCGGTGGCGGCGCCGGACATGGCGCAGATGCCGTTCCAGGTCGCCCGAGTCCATCAGCCGGGCGAGGACCAGCTGGGTGAGGATGCCGTTGCCCAGGTCGGCGTACCGTTTGGCGGTCACGACCGCGTCCAGCCGGTCCGGCGGGACGAGCAGCCAGCCGACGCGGAGCGCGGGCGCGAGCAGTTTGGAGACGCTGCCCGCGTAGCAGACCCCTTCGGGCAGCAGGGAGCGCAGCGCCGGGACCGGTGGCCGGTCGTAGCGGTGCTCGGCGTCGTAGTCGTCCTCGATCACCACTCCGCCGTCGGCCGCCCAGCCCAGCAGGGCACGGCGGCGCTCGCCGTCGAGGACGACACCGGTGGGGAACTGGTGGGCCGGGGTCAGCAGCACCGCCCGGGCGCCGTCGGCGCGCAGCGCGCCCACGTCGAGGCCGCCCGCGTCCACGGGGACGGGCGCCAGGGAGTGGCCGCCGTACTCGAGCTGCTGGCGCGCCCCGAGCGACCCGGGGTCCTCGACGGCGATACGGCGGATTCCCTCCTCCCACAGGAGCCGCCCGAGCAGGCCGAGGGCCTGCGCCACTCCGGCGACCACCACGACCTCGTCCGGGTCGGCGCGGATGCCGCGGTTGCGGGCCAGCCAGCCGACGACCGCCCGGCGCAGGGCGGGGGCGCCCCGGGGGTCGCCGTAGCCGAAGTCGGCCGGGCCGACCCCCGCCAGGACGGCTCGCTCCGCCCGCAGCCAGGCGCTGCGGGGGAAGGCGGCGAGGTCGGGGACGCCCGGGGAGAGGTCGATACGGCAGGGCGTGGCGCGCAGGGCGTCGACGACGCCCTCCCGGTCTGCCGAGCGGAAGACCGCGGGCCCGGGAACGGGCAGGGACGGCACCCGGACGCGCGACACGGGTGCGGGGGCGGATCCGGTCATGCCACGGCTCGGGCCGGTCGAACCGCCGACGGGACCGAGCGCGCCGCCGGTGGGACCGGGCATGCCCCCGCCAGGGCCGGGCACGCCCCCGACGGATCCAGGCACGCCGCCGGCGGGACCGAACGCGCCGGTGGGGCCGAGCGCGCCGCCGGGGCCAGGCATGCCACCGGCAGATCCGGGCACGCCACCGGGGCCGGGCACACCGCCAGCGGGGCCGAACGCGCCGTCGGCGGGGCCGAACGCGCCAGTGGGGCCAGACACGCCCCCGACGGATCCAGGCACGCCGCCAGCGGGGCCGAACGCGCCGGTGAGGCCGAGCGCGCCCCCGCCGGGGCCGGGCACACCCCCGGCAGATCCAGGCGGGCCCTGGGCGGGGCTGCGGGGTGTGGCGGGGGCCGCCACGACCACCGTGCCGAGTCGGCCGCGGCCGACGATCTGTCCGGACTCGGCGAGCCGGCGGTAGGCCTCGGTGACCACGCCCCGGGTGACGTGCAGCTCCTCCGCGAGGACCCGGCTGGCAGGCAGCCGCGCCCCGACGGGCAGCCGGCCGTCGGCGACGGCGGACCGCAGCTGCTCCGCGAGCCAGGCGATCCGTCCGCCGGGCGGCGCCTGCCCGATGTCCAGCTGGAGAAAGTCCGAGCCGACCGCTCCGCCCACCGCCGACGCGTCCGCCGTTTTGGACCCCTTCACCGGTGACTTCTTGGACCTGTCCATGGCGTCCATTGTGCGGGCACCGTGGACGCCATGGACACACCTTCCGCACCTTCCACGCCTTCGTCCGCCTCGTTGGCCCGGCTCGTCCCCGGCATGGTCGGGATGACGCTGGTCGGCAGCAGCGTCACCGTCTCGCGCACGCTCGTGGACGCCCCGCTGTTCACCACCCAGGCCGTCCGGTACACGGCCGCGACCGCGATCCTCCTGCTCATGGCGCGGGTCGCCGGCGCCCGGCTGCTCCGGCCGCGGGGACGGGAGTGGCTGTGGCTGGCGGGGATCGCGGTGAGCGGTCTGGTGCTGTTCAACGTGGCCGTGGTGCGGGGCGTCGCCCATGCCGAGCCCGCGGTGATCGCCGTCGCGGTCGCGTGCGTACCGCTGGTCCTCGGGGTGCTGGGCCCGGTGCTGGAGCGGCGCGGGCCGAGCCGTCAGGTGCTGCTGGCGGCGCCCGTCGTGATGGCGGGCGCGGTGCTGGTGGAGGGTACGGGTCGCACCGATGCCGTCGGGGTGGCGTGGGCGGCGCTGGCGCTGGGCTGCGAGGCCGCGTTCACCCTGCTCGCCGTACCGGTGCTGCGGCGGCATTCCCCGTGGGGGGTGTCGGTGCACACGATGTGGCTGGCGGCCGTGATGCTGGCGGTGCTCGGCGCGGCGACGGAAGGGCCGTCCGCGGTCGGGGAGTTGTCCGGCGTCCAGTGGGCGGCCGTCGGCTATCTCGCGCTGATGGTGACGGCGGTCGCCTTCGTCCTGTGGTACTCGACGGTCCGCGCCGTGGGTTCCGGCCGGGCCGGACTGCTCACCGGCATCGCCCCGCTCGCCGCGGCGGTCGTCGGCACGGTCTCCGGCGGCGGCACGCCCAGCCCGTCGGTATGGCTGGGCATCGTCGTCCTGATCCTCGGCCTGGTCGGCGGCATCCGCCCCCGCCGCGTGCCCGCCGGGGAACGGCGCTGGCGCCCCACGGAATTTCCGCTGCCGCCGCGCCGCCCCGATGCGAAGGTGTGAGGGTTCACCCGTACTCGCCCGAAGGAAGAGAACCCCTGCATGGCCGTCATCCATCGCACCGTCCTCGCTCCGACCAAGCTGGAACTGCTCACCGCCTGGCTGCCCTCCCGCCCCTGGTACCGAGGGGGCGCGGGCGAACCTCGGCTGACGAAGACCGGCGGCTTCCGGCTGGACGATCCGCAGGGCGAGGTCGGGATCGAGTTCATGGTGGTCACGGACACCTCGGCCGCTGCTCCGATCGCCTACCTGCTGCCGCTCACCTATCGCGGCGCCCCGCTCGAAGGAGCGGAACACGCCCTCGTCGGCACGATGGAACACGGGGTGCTGGGACGGCGATGGGCCTACGACGGCTGCCACGACCCCGTGCTGGTAGGGCAGTTGGCGGCCCTGATCGAGGGGCGCGCGCAGGCCCAGGACCAGAACGTCAGCGACACCCCCGACCGGGAGGTCGTCGCGTCCCGCACCGGTGAGGGCCCCCTCCCCACGGACTTCACCGCCGCCGACGACGGGGAGGGCACCGCGCTCACCTCGCCGCACGGCACGACCCTGCGTCTGCACCGCGTCCTCGAGCCCGCCCCGGACGGCCCGTCCGTCGCCGCGCGGGGAGCGGTAGGCCGGATCACCGGCTGCTGGCGGCTCCCGGACGAGACCCGGGCCCGCGGCGTGTTCGCGGTCCTGCACACCGGCACCCGGGCGTGACCCTCCCTGGCCGGGCATCCGGTGGATCGCCGGGCTGGGCGTGCTGACGGCGTCGACGGGCGCCGCACGTGACACCCGCAGGGAAGTCCGACCCGTCCGCCGTCAACCGCCCGCCGGACCGGAGGCCGGCCAGGCCCCGCGGTCCAGCAGGTCCAGGACGAGTGCCGCGATGTTCCAGGCGTCGTCCTCGCCGCGGTGATGGCGCCCTTCGAGGGGCAGCCCGGCGATCCTGAGGGCCTGGCTCATGCCGGGCTTCCTGCGCAGACCGTGGGCGGTGGTGAAGACCGCCTTGGCGTTGGTGTGGCCGCGCTCGACGGGATACCCGAAGGGGTATGCCACCCGGTCGGCCAGGCTCTGGCGGGCGAACTGCCGGCGGTCGTAGTCGCCCCAGCTCGCCCAGGGCCGCTCCGCCGCCGCGTACTCCTCGACGAGGAGGCGGCACGCCTCGGCGAAGGTCATGCCGTGCGCCACGTCCGCCTGCGTCAGACCGGTCAGTTCGGTGCAGAAGGGGCTGACGGTCGACCGGGTGGGACGGACCATGATGCCGTGGCGGGACAGCCTGCGCCGGGCCCGGAGGTCGACGACCGTGAGGCCGATCTCGATGATCTCGTTCACCGAGCCCGGCGGGGGTTGTCCGTCCCAGCAGGTGGCTTCGACGTCGATGACGTTCAGGAGGGTCGGGCGGTCGTCGCGCATGGGGCGAGGCTACGAGGGGGCCGGGCCGTCCGGCATCCGTATTTCCGCCCCGACGGTGCCGCTCCGCGCGGCAGGAGGAGCCGGCCGTGCGGGGGCGGCGGTTCCGGGCAGGGCGGCGAGGGACAGGGCCGCGCAGGCGGTGAGGGCGGTGCCCCGCCAGCCGAGGGTGTCGAGCAGGGGCGCGGCGAGGGCGCTGCCGAGGGCGCCGGTGGTGAAGTACAGCACGAGGTAGACGCTGGAGAGGCTGCCGGAGCGGTGGGGGTCGAGGGCGATGACGCGGCTGGTGTTGGCGGCCTGGGCGGCGAAGCAGCCGGCGTCGAAGAGGGCGAGGCCGAGGGCGACGGCCGGCGGGGTGTCCAGGCCGGTGGCCAGGACGGCCGTTCCGGTCGCGGCGGCGAGCATGCCGAGGCCGATCACGGTGGCCGGGCCGCGGCGGTCGGCGAGGCGTCCGGTGAGCGGGAGGGCGGCGAGGCCGAGCAGTCCGGTGAGGCTGTACAGGCCGATCGCGGTCGGTTCCAGGGAGTGGGGTGGTGCGGCCAGGGCGAGCGCGAGGGCGACCCAGACGAGGTTGAAGGCGAAGTACCAGAGTCCGCCGGCGAGCACGGCGCGGCGCAGGGGCGGGAACGCGCGCAGCAGCGGAGGGAGCGCGGCGAGGGTGGCGCGGTAGCCGTGCGGGGAGTGCGGGCGCTCGCGGGGCAGGAGCGTGGCGGCGGCGAGCGCGCAGAGCAGGGCGAGGGCGGCGAACACGAGCAGCATGCGCCGCCAGCCGAGCAGGTCCGTGAGGGCGCCGCCGGCGAGCCGGCTGAGCAGGATGCCCGCCGACATCCCGGCGGCGACCGTGGCGACGCCCCGCGCGCGGCGGCCGGGCGGGGCGTGCCGGCCGGCGATGCTGCCGGCCTGGGCGGCGACACTGGCGGCCGCGCCGATGAGCAGGTAGGCGGTCAGCAGCACGGCCGGTCCGGAGGCGGTCGCGGCGACGGTGAGGGCGGCGGCCAGCGTGGTGAGGTGGGCGGCGACCAGGCGGTGGGGGGCGAGGCGGTCGGCGAGCGGGAGCAGGAGGGCGAAGCCGGTCATGCAGCCGGCGAGCGCGGCGGTCGGGACGAGGCCGATCACGGAGGCGGGGACGTCCAGGTCGGCGGCGACCGTGGAGAGGGCGGGCTGGAGGGCGTAGTTGTTGGCGAGGGCCGTACCGGCGGTGGTGGCGAGGAGGAGGGTGCCGCCCGGGGGCAGGGGGCGGGTCATGGCCGGGTGCCGCGGGTGAGGACGACGGCGTAGCGGCACTCGGTGTCGGTGGTGTTGGCGAAGGCGCGCTCGCTGGGCTCGCCGAGTTCGATGGTGTCGCCGGCGTCGAGCTCATGGACGGTGTCGCCGTCGTGGAAGGTCAGATGTCCGTCGAGGACCCACACGATCTGCCGTACGAAGGCGAAGGCGGCGGCCGGATACGGCACATGGGCGCCGGCGGGCAGCCGGATCTCGGCGACCTCGGCGGGGAAGTGCGGGCCGGTGATCTGGCGCCTCCGGTAGCCGGTGCCGGGGTCCCGCCACTCGGGTGCCTCGGCGCCCCGGCGTACGCCCGCCCCCACTCCCTCTCCCGTGTCCTCCTGCGCGGCTTCGGCGAGGGCGAGCAGGGAGGCGACGCTGAGCTGGAACGCGGCCGACAGCTTGCCGAGGACGACGGCGGTGGGGCTGCTCTCGCCGCGCTCGATCCTGCTGATCATGGCCTGGGAGACACCGGAGGCGTCGGCGAGCCGGGCCAGGGTCCAGCCGCGGCGTTCCCGTTCGGTGCGGACGCGGGTGGCGATCTGCCGCACCAGGGGATCTACTATGTTGGACATGAATCCAATATACGAGAGAAGCATGGACGAGAGAAACGCGACGGCGGTGACCGTCCGGCGGGCCCGGCCGGGCGACGCCGAGGCGGTCCGCGCGATCCGCAACCACGCGGTCGAGACGTCGACGGCGCTGTGGACGGACACCCCGCAGTCCCCCGCCGAGGGGGTCGCCTGGCTGGCCGCCCATCGGGAGCGCGGCTCGGCGTTCGTGGCCGAGGTGGACGGCGAGGTCGCCGGGTACGCCGTCTACGGGCCGTGGCGGGAGCTCGACGGCTACCGCGAGACCGTCGAGGACTCGGTCTACGTCCGCGAGGGCCGGCACGGACTCGGCATCGGTTCGGCGCTGCTCGACGCGCTGGTCGCCGCGGCGCGCGAGGCCGGCCATCACGTCATGATCGCCGCCATCGAGACGGGGAACACCGCGTCCGTCCGGCTGCACGAGCGGTTCGGCTTCCAGGACGCCGGCACCCTGCGGGAGGTCGGCCTCAAGTTCGGCCGCCGGCTCGATCTGACGCTCATGCGGCTGACGCTGAGCTGAACCGCTCGGAACCGCGCGACGGATCAGCGGTGTTCGGGGTTGTCCGCGCCCGGACGGCAGCCCGCGTCCCACTCCGAGCGCTGGTTGCCGTGGGCGGGAACACCCCCGGAGCGTTTGAGCAGGGCGGCGAGGTGCATGAGGTTCCAGGTCATGAAGGAGGTGTTGCGGTTGGTGAAGTCGTTCTCCGGGCCGCCCGAGCCCGGGTCGAGGTACGACGGACCGGGACCGGCCGCACCGATCCAGCCGGCGTCCGCCTGCGGGGGGATCGTGTAGCCGAGGTGCTGGAGGCTGTAGAGGACGTTCATCGCGCAGTGCTTCACGCCGTCCTCGTTGCCCGTGATCAGACATCCGCCGACCCGGCCGTAGTAGGCGTACTGCCCCTGGGAGTTGAGCAGGGAGGAGCAGGCGTAGAGTCGCTCGATCACCCGCTTGGTGACCGAGCTGTTGTCGCCCAGCCAGATCGGACCGCAGATCACGAGGATGTCGGCGGCCATCACCTTCTCGTACAGCGCCGGCCAGACGTCGGTGGCGGCGCCGTGTTCGGTCATGTCCGGGTAGACGCCCGTCGCGATGTCGTGGTCCACGGCCCGTACCAGGTCCGTGGTCACGCCCGCGGCGTCCATGACGGCCCGGCTCCTGTCGATCAGGCCCTGGGTGTGACTGCGCTGCGGGGACGGCTTGAGGGTGCAGTTGACGTAGAGGGCGGTCAGGTCGTCGTAACGGTACGAGGGCGTGGAAGGGGATGCGTCCATGGTGGGCAGCGTCTCGCGCCACGCCCGCTTTGTCCCGGTCCGACGCGCCGCCGCGCGTCTTACGGAGTGGTGACGTACCCGGCGGGTCACGGCCCCGCGCGGGCGGGCGGTCCTAGCGTGGCCGTATGCGAGTACTGGTCACCGGCGGTGCCGGGTTCATCGGGTCCCATGTCGTCGACGCGCTGCGGGAGCGGGGGCACGAGCCGGTGGTGTTCGACGTCCGGCGGGACCCCGGTGCCGACGTCCGCGCACCCGCCGCCGTGGCCCGGGCCCTCGCCGGGGTCGACGCGGTGTGCCATCAGGCGGCGATGGTCGGGCTCGGCGACGGGGTCGCCGACGCGGCGGAGTACGTCTCGCGCAACGACCTGGGCACGGCCGTGCTGCTCGCCGCCATGGCCGAGGCCGGGGTGCGGAACCTCGTCCTGGCGGGGTCGATGGTGGTGTACGGCGAGGGGCGGTACGAGTGCCGCGGCCACGGGCTCGTACGGCCGGGGCCACGGGCGGTCGCCGACCTCGACGCCGCCCGGTTCGAGCCCGCCTGCCCGCTGTGCGGGGACGCCCTCTCCCCCGGCCTGGTCGGCGAGGACGCCCCGGCCGATCCGCGCAACGTGTACGCCGCGACCAAGCTCGCTCAGGAGCACCTGGCCGCCGCCTGGGCCCGGTCGACGGGCGGGTCTGCGGTGTCGCTGCGCTACCACAACGTGTACGGACCCCGGATGCCCCGCGACACCCCGTACGCCGGTGTGGCCTCCTTCTTCCGCTCCGCGCTCGCCCGGGGCGAGGCCCCCCGGGTCTTCGAGGACGGGCGGCAGCGGCGCGACTTCGTCCATGTGCGTGACGTCGCGGCGGCCAACGCCGTCGCGCTGGAGGCCGGGTCCGCACCCGGGGCGTTGACCGCGTACAACACCGGCAGCGGCGAGCCGCACACCGTCGGGGAGATGGCCCGGGCGCTGGCCGCCGCGTGCGGTGGGCCCGACCCGGTCGTCACCGGCGAGTACCGGCTCGGGGACGTACGGCACATCACCGCGGACTCCTCACGGCTGCGGGCCGAGCTGGGATGGAAGCCGGAGGTCGCCTTCGAGGACGGCATGGCGGAGTTCGCGCGGGCCGGGACGCGGGAGGCATGAGGGCCGGTGGTGCTGCCCGCGTTCATGGAGCTGCGGCGGGCAGCACCACCTCGAAGCGGCAGCCCCCGGGGATGTTGCACACCGTGGCCCGGCCCTGGTGCGCCTCCACGATCCCCCGGACGATGGCGAGGCCCAGGCCCGCCCCGGCCGGGGGCGTCCGGGCGTGCGTGCCGCGCCAGCCGGTGTCGAAGACGCGGGGCAGGTCCGCCTCGGGGATGCCGCCGCAGCCGTCCGTCACCGACAGCACCACGCCGCCCGGGGCACGCTCCGCGGCGACCGCGACCGTGCCGTCGGCCGGGGTCCGGCGGATCGCGTTGACCAGCAGGTTGCCCAGCACCCGGCTCATCTCCTTGCCGTCCACCTCCACCGGCACCGGCTCGATACGGCCTCCGACCAGCCGTACGCCGTGCTCCCGGGCCAGCGGGTCCGCTCCCGCGAGCGCGTCGCCGACGAGGTCGTACGACGACATACGGGTGGGCGCGAGCGGCAGGGTTCCCGCGTGGATCCGGGAGAGCTCGAAGAGATCGCCGACCATGCCGTCGAGGCGTTCGACCTCGGTGCGCATCTGCCGGAGGTAGCGGTCGGGATCGGCGGCGACACCGTCCTCCAGGGCCTCCGCCATGGCGCGCAGACCGGCCAGCGGGGTGCGCAGGTCGTGCGAGATCCAGGCGACGAGTTCACGCCGCGAGGTCTCCAGCGCCCGTTCCCGCTCCCGGGATTCGGCGAGCCGCGCACTGGTGGCCGCCAACTCGCGGCTGAGACCGTCCAGTTCGGCGGTCGTGGGGCCGACGGGCGGGGCGAAGTCCCCGCCGTCGCCGAACGAGCGTGCCGCCACGGCGAGTTCGCGGCTGCGGGCGACGACCCAGCGTCCGAGCAGCAGCGCCGTGGCCAGGGAGACCACGGCCGCCATGGCGACGACCGTGGTCACCACGGTCAGGTCGTGCGCGGAGAGGAACATCGCCCAGGCGACGGCGAGCGTGCCCGCGAGCATCGCGACGACCCCGACCGCCGCGACCACGGCGAGCGAGGCGGTCAGCGAACGGCGGCGGATCGGCCGCAGCACGGCGGCTCCGGCGAGGCCGGTGACGGCGGCGCCCGCGAAGGCGTAGAGGGCGATCAGGACGGTGTCCCCCATGGTCACTCACCGCCCGTTGCGAAGCGGTAGCCCACGCCCCACACGGTCTGGATCAGGCGGGGCCGGGCCGGGTCGTCCTCGATCTTGCCGCGCAGTCTGCGGACGTGGACGGTGACGGTGGACAGGTCGCCGAAGTCCCAGCCCCACACCTCACGCATCAGGTCCTCCCGGCTGAAGGCCCGCCCGGGGTGCCGCAGAAGGAACGAGAGCAGATCGAACTCGCGGAGCGTCAGGGAGAGTTCGGTGCCGTCACGGGTGGCACGGCGTGCGGCGGGATCGACGGCGAGGCCGGCCGCGCGCAGGGGACGGGTGCCCGCGCCGGGACGGGAGCGGCGCAGGACGGACTCGACCCGCAGGACCAGTTCCCGGGGGCTGAACGGCTTGGTGACGTAGTCGTCGGCGCCGACCTCCAGGCCGAGGATGCGGTCCTCCTCGTCGCCGCGCGCCGTGAGCATGATGACCGGCACGGGTCCGTGGCCGCGCATGCGGCGGCACACCTCCAGGCCGTCCATGCCGGGCAGCATCAGGTCGAGGACCACGAGGTCGGGCCGGTGCGCGGCGGCCGCGGTGAGGGCCGTCGGGCCGTCGTCGGCACGGTCGACGACGTAACCGGCCCGGTCCAGGTAGCCGGCGACGATCTCCGCGACCGTCGGGTCGTCGTCGACGACCAGGACCCGGGCGGAGCCTGCGGTGCTGTCTGGCTGCTGCATGCCTCCAGCCTCCCACCGCCCCCGCGCCCGGGCGGACCGCGAGGGCCCGTGGGGCCGCGCCGTCCGCGTTTCGTAAGGACCCGAAGACCGATATGCGGCATTCGCGTTCGTAGGGTGAAAGCCGTGACCCTTTCCCCACCTCCCGACGTCGACGTCGTGCTGCCCTGCCTCGACGAGGCCCAGGCACTGCCCTGGGTCCTCGCACGCATCCCCGCCGGCTGGCGGGCCCTCGTGGTCGACAACGGCTCCGCCGACGGCTCCGCGGACATCGCCCGCGCCCTCGGCGCGACCGTCGTGCACGAGCCGCGCCGCGGCTTCGGCGCGGCCTGCCACGCCGGGCTGAGCGCCGCCCGCGCCCCCGTCGTGTGCTTCTGCGACTGCGACGCCTCCCTGGATCCCGGGCTGCTCGTGCCCTTCGTCGAGGAGATCCGCGCGGGCGACGCCGACCTGGTGCTCGGACGGCGCCGGCCGCACGGCCGTACCGCCTGGCCCGCGCACGCCCGTGCGGGCAATCTGGCGCTGGCCCGGCTGCTGCGCCGCCGCACCGGTCTGCGGCTGCACGACCTCGGTCCGCTGCGGGCGGCCCGCCGGGAGCCGCTGCTCGCCCTCGGCCTGACCGACCGGCGCAGCGGGTATCCGCTCCAGATGGTGGTGCGGGCCTCCGACGCGGGCTGGCGCATCAGCGAGCACGATGTGCCGTATCTGCCCCGCACCGGCGCCTCCAAGGTGACGGGCACCTGGCGGGGCACCTGGCAGGCCGTACGGGACATGAGCCGCGTTCTCCAGGAAGCACCCATGGGTGAGGGGGGCGCACGGTGACCACCCTGCTCGTCATCGCCAAGGAACCCCGGGCCGGGCGGGTGAAGACCCGGCTGACCCCGCCGTTCACGCCCGAGGAGGCGGCGCAGCTGGCGGAGGCGGCGCTGGCCGACACCCTGCGCGCCGTGGCCGCGGCGCCCGTGTCGCGACGGGTCCTGGTCCTCGACGGCGCCCCCGGTGCCTGGCTGCCGTCCGGCTTCGACGTCGTCCCGCAGTGCCCGGGCGGTCTCGACGAGCGGCTGGCGGAGGCGTTCGCGCGCTGCGCGGGCCCGGCGCTGCTCATCGGCATGGACACCCCGCAGGTGACCCCGGAACTGCTCACCGTGGACTTCGCGGACGGTGACGCCTGCTTCGGGCTGGCCGAGGACGGCGGCTTCTGGGCGCTGGGGCTCGCCGAGCCCGATCCCCGCCTGCTGCGGGGTGTGCCCATGTCGACGCCGGTGACCGGGGCCGTGCAACGGGAGCGGCTCGTCGCGGCCGGACTGCGGGTGCGCGATCTGCCGTGTCTGCGGGACGTCGACACCGCCGCCGACGCCCACGCGGTCGCCGCTCTGGCCCCGCACGGACGGTTCGCACGGCGACTGGCCCGTCTGGCGCCGGCCGCGAGCCGCCGATGAGCACCACCGTGCCCCCATGGTCCGCCGCCGACCCCTACGACGCCGCGCTGCACGCCGGGCGCGGCCCGTTGTTCCTGCGCCGCGCCGACGGCCGGCTGCTGCCGCTGGACGTCGAACGCTGGTGCGGGCGGGCCGACGCGGTCGACCGCGACGTACTGGACCGGTGCGAGGGCTCCGTGCTGGACGTCGGCTGCGGACCGGGACGGCTGGTCGCCGAGCTCGCCGCCCGGGGGCGGACCGTCCTCGGCGTCGACGTCAGCCGGGCCGCCGTCGAACGCACCGCCCGTCTCGGCGGCCCGGCGCTGCGCCGCTCGGTCTTCGATCCGCTGCCGGCGGAGGGCCGGTGGAACACGGTCCTGCTGATGGACGGCAACGTGGGCATCGGCGGCGATCCGCCCGCGCTCCTCGCGCGGGTGGCCGCCCTGCTCGCGCCCGGCGGGCTGCTGATCGCCGAGACCGCGCCGGTGGACGTCGACGAACGCGTGCGGGTCCGTCTCGCCGACGCCCGCGCCGCCGTGGGCGCTCCCTTCCTCTGGGCACGGCTCGGCACCCCGGCCCTGCTGCGGTGCGCGCGGGGCTGGGTGCCGGCGGATCAGTGGTCGGCCGGGGGGCGCCGCTTCCTCGCCCTGCGCAGCCGCAGCGCCAGCAGCAGGGCCGAGCCGGCGAAGAGGGCGGCGGTGATCAGCAGCCAGCGGGCGAGGAAGCCGTCCGGCGACAGTCCGGTGGCCGACCGGTAGCGCCGGTCCACCCGGCCGGCGATCAGCGGGAACCACACGAGGAGCAGCAGACCGGAGAGGGCGGCCGGGACCCGGACGTACATCGTCCGCGCCCCGAGCCGTCCCGCGACCGCCCGGTCCGCCGCCGCGTACAGCGGGAGCAGGACGAGATCGTGCAGCAGCGCGGCACCCACGATCCACAGGGCCACACCGAACCAGTCGTCCTCGAAGAGTCGTACGCCGGCATAGGCGGCGAGCGCGAACGAGCAGACCAGCAGCAGGAGGTGCAGGGGACTTCCGACAGGGATCCGCGGCAGGCGCATCACAGGTCTCCGAACGTCAGCCGGGCCACCCATTTGGTGTTCAGGACACCGGGCGCGGCGGGCACGATGATCCGCGCCGGATGGCCGTGGTCGGGGGACAGGTCCTCGCCGTTGACGTACAGGGCGAGCAGGGAGCGCGGGTCGCCGACCTGGTCGGCGCTCAGGGCGGCGCGGCGGAAGGCGCCGTGCCGCTGGAGGGACTCGACGAGCAGGTCCGGGGGGTCGTCCTCGTAGCCGACGAGTGCGGCGAGGTCGCGCAGCCGCACTCCGCGCCACCACTGGTCGGACGTCGACCAGCCTTCGACACAGGCGATGGGCAGCGCCGAGCTGTGCAACGGGAGTCCGGCGAGCCGGGCCCGGCTGAGGCGGACCGTGCCGGCGCGTCCGACGACGACGAGCCGCCAGGCGTCCTCGGTCGTCTCCGCCGGGTCGATCCCGGCGTACGCGGCGGTCTTGTTGATCTGGAAGCCGTTCGGGCCGGAGCCGGGGTCGGCCCCGCCGTGCGGCGCGAGGAGGGCGGTGCGGCGCAGCCCGTCGAAGCTCTGCCCGACCGTCGTCAGGAACAGCAGCAGTGAGCCGCCCCCGACGAACCACAGGGCACCCCGCCGGGAGACCGTCGGCTCGGCGGGGTCCGGGGACACCAGGTCGTCCTGCTCCTCCTGCTTCCCCTCCCGCGGGCGCCGCAGACTGCGCAGCGCCCTGGGCGTCTTCAGCAGCGCGTGGGCCACGAAGGCGGCGAAGAACACCCACGCGCCGTAGAAGTGCAGCGGATAGAAGGAGCCCGGGAAGACATAGTCGAGCTGGACGTTCAGGACTCCCGTCACGAACTCGAAGGGCCCCCCGCCGACCAGCAGCAGCAGGGAGATCCGCTCCAGGGCGTGGGTGAGCGAACGGGCCGGCGGCAGCGCGAACAGCCTCGGTACCACCGACCACAGCTTGGCCAGCAGGACGGGGATCAGGGTGATGCCGAGGGTGACGTGGACCCCCTGGGTGAGCCGGTACAGCCAGGGCGGCCCGGTCGGCCAGTCGAAGAGGTAGAAGCCGAGGATCCCCTTGTCCGGGGTCTTGTCGTTCACCGGCGACAGGTCCGGGTTGTACGCGGCATAGGAGAGCAGGCCCGTCACGAAGAGCACGGTGACGCCGACGAGCAGGACGAGGCCCAGCACGGACGTGAACCAGGTCCCGCGCAGGGGACTGCGCCAGAAACGGGGGGAGAAAGGGGAGAAGGGGGAGGAAGGGAGCGGTGGATCGTCTTGCATGAGCCGACCGTAGGCCCGGCCACCCCTCGGAACGGCTCCACGACCTGTGACGAAACGCTGACGTCCGGCCCGGACCGCGGCCCGTTCCCCGCCGGTCGGCCTAGCGTGCCGGTGTGAACCGCACCCTGCGTCCCGCCGGACCCCGCACCCCGCGCCCCGGCCGGGCCCGAGACCCGCGCCGCGACCTGTACGCCGCCTCAGCCGCAGCCCTGCTGGTGACGGCGGCGGTGCTGGTCGGCCGCCATCTCCAGGACACCCGTCACACGTTGTTCGTCAACTGGCCTCCGCTGCTGGCCTCCTGGGGACCGCACGTCGGCCCGGGCACCCCGGCGGCCGTGATCGTCGCGGTCGCCGCCGTGGCGTACGGACCGGCCCTCGCGGCCCGTCTCCCCTGGCGGGCCCTGCTCCCGGCGGCCTGGGGCACGGCCCTGGCGTGGACGTTCTCCCTGGCGCTGATCGACGGCTGGCAGCGCGGCATCGCCGTGCGCCTCACCACCCGCTACGAATACCTCCAGGTCATCGACCGCTTCCACGACATCCCCGGCACCCTGCGGGACTTCACCCACCACATCCTGCTCCACTCCCCCGACAACTGGCCCGCCCATGTCGCCGGCCACCCCCCGGCGGCCACTCTCACCTTCGTCCTGCTCGACCGGATCGGGCTGCGGGGCGGCGGCTGGGCCGGGATCTGGTGCATCACCGTCGGTGCGACGGCGTGCGTGGCGGTACTGGTCGCCGTGCGCAGCCTGGCCGGTGAGCACCTGGCCCGACGCGCGGCCCCCTTCCTGGTGCTGGCGCCGGCGGCGGTGTGGATGGGCACGTCGGCGGACGCGTACTTCGCGGCGGTGGCGGCCTGGACGGTGGCCCTGCTCGCGCTGGCCGTCACCAGGGGTTCCGCCGTGGCGGCCGGGGCGGCCGGGCTCCTGTCCGGCCTGACCTGCTATCTCTCGTACGGTCTGACACTCGTCGCACCGATCGCCGCGGCCGTGCTGTGGCTCGGGCGGCGCGGTGTGCGGAGGCGGCCGGTGCTGCTGGTCGCGCTGTTCGCCGGAGCGGCCGTCGTCCCGGCGGTGTTCACGCTCGCCGGGTTCGACTGGTGGGAGGCGTACCGGCTGCTGGTCACCCGGTACCGGCAGGGCGCGGGCGGCGTACGGCCGTACGCGTACTGGGTGTGGGCCAATCCGGCCTGCACGGTCCTGATCACGGGTCTGGCCACGGCGGCGGGCCTGCTGCGGTCGGGGGCCGTCCTGCTGGGGCGGCACTCCGCGGACCGCGACAGCGTCCGCCTCGCCCTCCTGGTGACCGCCGCCCTGTTCTCCCTGCTGGTCGCCGACCTCTCCGGCATGAGCAAGGCGGAGACGGAACGCATCTGGCTTCCCTTCGCGATGTGGCTTCTCCCCTCGTGCGCGTTCCTGCCCCGTCCCCGTGCCTGGCTCACCGCCCAGGCCGTGCTCGCGCTCCTCCTCAACCATCTGCTGAGGACCGGCTGGTGACACCTGGGGGCGTCCACGCCCTCGGGTCAGCCGTCGGGACCCGGCTTCACCAGCCCGCTCCGGTACGCCATCACGACGAGCTGGGCGCGGTCACGGGCGTCGAGTTCGGTCATGGCCCGCTGGATGTGGCTGCGGACGGTCAGCGGGCTGAGGACCAGTTCGCCCGCGATCTCGGCGTCGGACCTGCCGTGCGCGGCGAGCGCCATGACCTCGCGTTCGCGCTCGGTGAGCGCGCGGACGGCCGCGGGGAGGTCGCCGTACTCGGGGGCCTCGGGTGTGGCCAGGAAGCGGGTGATCAGGGACCGGGTGGCGGCCGGGGACAGCAGGGCGTCACCGGCGGCGACCGTGCGGATGCCGGCCAGCAGCACCTCCGGGCTGACGCCCTTGCCGAGGAATCCGCTCGCTCCCGCGCGCAGCGCCTTGGCGACGTTCAGGTCCATGAGGATCACATCGGGCCGGTGGATGTCGGCCAGATCGAGGGCCTCCTGTCCGTCGGCCGCCTCCGCGACCACGGCCATGTCCTCGACCGAGTCGATGAGGATACGGAACGTGGCCCGCAGCAGAGCCTGGTCGTCGGTGAGCAGGACACGGATGGTCATGGGGCGCGGCTTTCGTCGGGGCTGTCGAGCGGCAGGGTGCAGAAGACCTCGAAGCCCCCGTCGGGGCGGTGGCCGGCACCGGGCGGTTCCGGCGTACGGCCGGCGGCGGTGGGGTGGGTGACGGTCAGCGTCAGCGACCGGGAGGTGAAGGCGGGCCGGACCCGTGCGGTGCGGGGCGCGGCGTGCTTCGCGACGTTGGTCAGCGCCTCCTGGACGATCCGGTACGCCGTCAGATCGAGGACCGGTGTGAGGTCACGGGCCGGACCCTCGATGGTGACGGTGGGCCTTGTCCGGGTCGTGCCGGGCGAGGTGGGCGGCGGTGCCGGCCTGGGCGTCGGCGAGGGTGAGGTGGTGGGCGACCACGTCGTGCAGTTCCCGGGCGATGCGCATGCGTTCCTGCATCACCCGACGCCGCGCCTCCTCCTCCCGGTGCCGGTCGGCGTGTTAGGCGCGGGCCATGGCGTACTCGCGGGTCCGCCGCGGATCAGCCTTGAGGAGGAGACCGGACCGTGCGCGGGGACGACGGGAAGACCCGCGAGCGGGTGCCGGCCACCGCGGGGCGTCTGCGGCCCCGGCCGTGCTCAGCCGAAGTAGGCCTGCTCGTTGACGTGGAACATGTAGCTGCGCCAGTTCGCCCGGATGTAGGTGAACCGCGCGGGGTCGTAGCTCCACAGCCGGTCCAGCGCGCCGCCGATCAGGTCGTCATTGGCCCGGACGAAGCCCAGGACCGCCTCCGCGACCGGGGCGTACGACCAGTGCCAGCGCTCCTGGCTGATCGCCGGGGAGTCCTGGGCCGACGCGGCCGTGTACGTCTGGAGGAAGCCGTGGCGGGAGGCGTTCGCGCGCAGCCAGGCGTAGTGGGCGGTCTGCGGGCCGCCGTCCGTCCAGTTCTGCGGCGTGGTGTCGAAGAAGTCGGCGTCGGAGCCGAGGTGGTGGCGTGAGACACCCGGCGCGGTCGAGGTGCGGAGTATCTCGATCTGGCGCTCGTCCGGGGTCAGCGACGCCCAGACCGTGCGGTGGGACTCCTTGTCGGGGTCCCACTGCGGGTCCGTGCCCAGCTCGGTGGGGTACGTGGCGCGGGTCTCGTCGGTGATGACGCCGAAGGTGCCGGCGCCGCCCGAACCGGTGCGCAGGAAGTCGTACTTGCGGTCCCATATGGTCCGCTGGGTGGCGGCGGAACGCACCCGGGAGACGAGGACCGAGGCCCGGTCGGTGCCGGTACCGGCCGCGGCGGCGTCCGCCAGGGCGTTGACCTGGGTGTCCAGCTCCGTCGGGATCGTGTCCGGGGCGGTGCCCGTGCCGGTGATCCAGGCCGCGACCGCCGCCGGATCCGCGGCCGCCAGCACGGCGGTGACGGCGCTCTCGCGGGCGTCGATGTCCTGCTGGGAGGAGTACACCCGCGGCGGGGTCTCGTCGCCGAACGCGGACCAGCCGATCCCGGCCGTGCCGACGGCACCGGCGCCGGCCGTGGCCAGCCACAGGAACCTGCGCCGGCTGGGCCTTCTGTGGCGGCCCGGGACCGGATCGCCGTGTGTGTCCTGCATGGTTGCCCTCTCTCGACTCCACGCGGACGCGCCCTGCCTCCTGCCCGCCCCCGAGCTGAGGGCACTCTAGGGGATAGGAACGGAGGTTCCGAGTCCGGATCCCGTCAACCTCCTTGGCGGACGGGGTGGTTGTCCGGGCCAGCGACCATGACGACGGCGTCGCCTATGACGATGGTCATAGGATGGTTCCGTACGGGTTCCGCACCGCCGAGCGAAGGACGGGGGTCAGGGATGGCCGGGTCCGAGCCTGGTCCGCGCGAGCGGATGGTGATCAGCGCGGCCCAGCTGCTGCGGCGCGGCGGGGTCGCCGCCACCGGGATGCGCGAGGTCGCCGCCCATGCCGGGGCACCGCGCGGCTCGCTCCAGCACTACTTCCCCGGCGGCAAGGAACAGCTCGTCAACGAGGCCGTGGGCTGGGCGGGACGGTACGCGGGCAGGCGCGTCGCCCGGCTCCTGGCCGCACTGCCGGAGCCCACTCCGGGCGCCCTGTTCGCCGCGTTGGTGCGCCAGTGGACGGACGAGTACGAGTCCGCCGGCTTCGCCGGGGGCTGTTCGCTGGCCGCCGCCACGGTGGACTGCGCCGAGGCCACCGCGTCCACGAGGGAGGCCACGGCCGTCGCCTTCGCCGCCTGGACCGCGCCGCTGACGGAGGCGCTGACCGGTATGGGCGTACCCCGGGAGCGGTCCGGCTCGCTCGCCACGCTCATGATCAGCGCTCTGGAGGGCGCGATCATCATGGCCCGGGCGGAACAGGACATGCGGGCCCTGACGACCGTGTCCCGGGAACTCGGCCCGCTGCTCGACGCGGCGGTGCGCGAGGCCGGCCGAGCGGCTCCCCGGCGCAGGCGCGCCCCTGACGCCGACGACACCGAGAACTCCGGCGACTCCGGCGACTGCGAGAGGGACGTATGACGGACACACACGACTGGGCGGGCGAGGCGGTCGCGGTACGGCGGTTCCAGGAGCGGCTCGGGCTGCCCGGACTCGTCGACGTGCATGTCCATTTCATGCCCGAGAACGTGCTGCGCAAGGTCTGGGACTACTTCGACGCGCTCGGCCCGCTGACCGGTGGCGTCGAGTGGCCCATCACCTACCGCGCGGAGGAGGCCGAACGCCTCGCCGTGCTCCGGGACTTCGGCGTCCGCGCCTTCACGTCGATGGTCTACCCGCACAAGGGCGAGATGGCACGGTGGCTGAACGGCTGGGCCGCCGACTTCGCCCGGCGCACCCCCGGCTGTCTGCACACCTCGACCCTGTTCCCCGAGCCGGGCGTCGAGTCGTACGTCAGGGAGGCGATCGAGTCGGGCGCGCGCGTGTTCAAGGCCCACGTCCAGGTGGGGGCGTACGACCCGGCGGACGACCTCCTCGACCCCGCCTGGGGACTGCTCGCCGAGGCCGGGGTCCCCATCGTGATCCACTGCGGTTCGGGTCCGGCACCGGGCAAGTACACCGGGCCCGAGCGGGTGGAGCGGGTCCTCGCCCGGCACCCCCGCCTGCGGCTGATCGTCGCGCACATGGGGATGCCCGAGTACGAGGACTTCCTGACCCTCGCGGAGCGGTACCCGGAGGTCAGGCTGGACACCACGATGGCCTTCACCGACTTCGCGGACCGCTTCGCCCCGTTCCCCCCGGTCGCCCTGCCCCGGCTCGCCGACCTCGCCGACCGCGTCCTCCTCGGCAGCGACTTCCCCAACATCCCCTATCCGTACGTCCGTCAGCTGGAGGCGCTGGAGCGTCTGGGGCTCGGCGACGCATGGCTGCGGGGGGTCTGCCACGACAACGGGGCGCGCCTGTTCGGGCTGGGGTGAGCGCGGCGGGTCCACGGCGTTTGATTGCCCCGGCCGGGGATTCCGTGCTACTTCTCCGCCATGACCGCGCTTTCCCCGTTCACCCCCGACGCCGTCGACTGGCGCATCCTCGATGTCCTCCAGCGCGACGGCCGGGCCAGCTTCGCCGACCTCGCACGGGCCGTCTCGATGTCGCCCAGCGCGGTCACCGAGCGGGTGCGCCGGCTGGAGGAGGCGGGGATCATCAGCGGCTACGCGGCCGTCGTGGACCCGGAGAAGGTCGGCCTCACGATCCTGGCGTTCGTACGGCTGCGCTACCCGAACGGCAACTACAAGCCCTTCCACGACCTGGTCGAGGCGATGCCGGAGATCCTGGAGGCCCACCACGTGACCGGAGACGACTGTTTCGTCATCAAGGTCGCGGCCCGCTCCATGCGCCACCTGGAGGAAACCACCGGCCGCATCGGCACCCTGGGCTCTGTCACGACCAGCGTCGTGTACTCGTCCCCCCTGCCCCGACGCCCGGTGGGCCACTGAGACCCACGACGCGGCCGAGGAGAGCGTGCGCCCCGGAACGTCCCGAACGCCTCCAGCACCGCCGCCGGCGCCCGGCGGTGAGGGCGGGAGGACAGCGGGTGGACGGCGAGGAGCGCCGGGGCATGCTCTCGACCACGGGCGTCGGCATCGTGTGTGATGGTGTCGTTCGTCGCCGAACCACCCATCCGGCTACGGCTGCTGCGCGACCGCCGACTCCTGTGCGAGGTGTCGGACTCCAGCACCACCGCGCCCCATCCGCGCCGCGCCCGCACCTGCGACGAGGGGGACCGGGGCCGCCCTCATGCGACGTCCGCGGCGTCCAGCAGGGTGACGACGGTCGGTGTGATCAGGTCGGACAGGGTGTCGGCCTCGACGCCGGCCCGGGCGCTCGCCCCGTCGAAGAGCAGGATGAGCTGACGCGCCAGCAGCTCCGGGTCGCGCGCGCCGCCGCGGACGGCCTCGGTGCGGAAGAAGTCGGTGAGGCCCTGCTTGATCCTCCGGGCCACGCGGCTCGCCGGATGCTCCGGGTCCTTGAGCTCCATCTGCACCGCGAGATACGGGCAGCCCCGGAACTCCGGCGCCTCCGACTGGGCCGTCAGCTCCGCGAAGACGTGCAGGATCCGCTCGCGCGGTGTCCCGGCGCCCTCGCCCTCGCCCTCGGGCAGCAGCCGGGCGGCGTAGGCGGCGGCCCGCCGCTCCAGGCTCGCCGCCAGCAGCGCGTCCTTGCTCTCGAAGAGCTGGTACATCGACCGTTTGGACACCCCCGCGGTGCGGCACAGCGCCTCCACACCGATCCCGACACCCTCGGTGTAGGCGAGCGCGGCCGCCGCGTCCAGCAGGCGCTCACGGGAACCGGGCTTCGCGTCCATGGTCATGGGGAGAGGCTAGCTCCGGGGAGCGCCGGCCCGGAACCGGGGCGGCTCACGGGGCGAGCTGGGCGTAGAGCGACGCCACGTCTCCCGACAGCGCGCCCTTCACCCAGCGGGTGATGTCGTCGGCCAGGACCTCGTGGGCCCCGCTCTCGACGCCGTCGAGGGCGGCCACCGCGATGTCGCGCGGGCTCGACTTGGGGACGTCCAGGCCGGCCGTCAGATCGGTGTCCACATAGCCCATGTGGAGTCCGGTGACACCGATGCCGCGCGGGTGCAGCTCCAGTCGCAGGGCGTTGGTCTGCGCCCAGACGGCGGCCTTGGTGGCGCTGTAGGTACTGCCGTCGGCGAGCCAGGACAGGACGGAGTGGACGTTGAGGACATGGCCGCCGCCGTTGGCCTCGACGACGGGGACGAAGGCGCGGGTGAGCAGGAGCGGACCGTAGAAGTTGATCTCGAATTCGCGGCGGATGTCGTCGAGCGGGGACGTCAGGAAGCGGGCGCCGGTGGACGCGCCCGCGTTGTTGATCAGGACGGTGACGTCCTGCGCCTGTGCGGCGGCCGAGGCGACCGAGTCCGCGTCGGTGACCTCCAGGGCGAGCGGCACGGCGTCGGGGTGGGTGACCGTGCGCGGGTCGCGGGCGGTGGCGTACACCTTGGCGGCGCCGCGCGCGTACAGCTCCTCGACCAGGGCCTTGCCCACGCCTCGGCTGCCGCCGGTGACGAGGACGACGGAGTTCTTGATGGCAGTCATGAGTGTCTCCAGGGAAGGAGGAAACCGATCGGTTTCCGGGCTGTCGGGCACCATCGTAAACCGATCGGTTTCCTCCTTCAACACCCCTGTCCCACGCACCGTCCCGTAAACCGTTGGAGCCCCCGTTTCCCGCGCTCCTATAGTGGCCGCCATGCGCACCGCCTACCCCCGGACACCCCATCTGCCCTGGTCACCCGGTGTCTCCGCCGACGATGTGCGGGCCGCCGGCCTCGAGGGGTTCGCCGGGCGGGAGGTCGTCGTCACCGAGAAGCTCGACGGGGAGAACACCACCCTGTACGCGGACGGACTGCACGCGCGGTCCGTGGATTCCGCGCACCATCCGTCACGGGCGTGGGTCAAGGCGCTCCAGGGGCGCATGGCGGCGCGGATACCGGCGGGCTGGCGGGTGTGCGGCGAGAACCTGTACGCCCGCCACTCCCTGCCGTACGACACCCTGGACGGCTACTTCTACGGCTTCTCCGTCTGGGACGCCCGCGACCGGTGCCTGGGCTGGGACGAGACCGTGCGGTTCCTGCGCGGGCTGGGGGTGCCGGTGCCGCCGGTGCTGTGGCGCGGGGTGTTCGACGAACGGGCGCTGCGGCGGCTGCGGGTGGAGACGGGGCGGCAGGAGGGCTTCGTCGTACGGACGGTGGAGGGCTTCGCACGGGCGGAGTTCGCCGGGCGGGTCGCCAAGTGGGTCCGCTCCGGGCACGTCACGACGGACACGCACTGGATGCACACGGCGGTGACGGCGAACGGACTCGGCCCCACGGCACCGCTGTGGGCCGTACGGTCCGGTGCGGCACCGGACGCGGAGGCGCTGGCCGCGTGTCTCGGCCCGGCCGGCCCCGACGCGAAGACGGGCGCCGACGCGCACGCCGGGCCCGGTGCGGCCCCCGGCTCCGGCGGGCACGCCGACCTGGGTGCGGCCCCCGGCCTCGATGCAGCGCCCCGCGCCGGCGCCGTCCCCGCTTTCGACGCGGTCGCCGCCGCGGAGGTGGCCGCCCGGCTGGACGGGCTCGGTCGTGGCGGGGACGCCCGGCTCGCCGGGGTGCTCGCCGCGCTGCTGCACCGCACACCGCGGGCGAGGCTGCTGAGCGGGGCCGCCGGGGCGCTGGGGATGCCGCTCGCGCGGCGGGTCGCCGATCTGGTGGGGCTGCACGGCGGGCTGCACCGGCCCTACCCGGACGGGGAGCGGCGGGCGGGGCTCGTGCGGATGTCGTTCGCGGCCGATCTCGGGGTGCTGCACGCCCTCGCGGGGGCGGTCGCCGGGGACGACGAGGCGCGCGAACAGGTGGAGTGGTCCGCGCTGCACGCGCAGGAGGCCGCGCTGTTCGGCGAGGCGCCGCTCGGCGCGCTGCGGGCCGGGCTGCGCGAGGCGCTGGAGCGCGACGGGATCGGCGGCGCGGCGGCGGACCGCTGCTGGGCGGAGACACGGGAGGCGTACGCGCGGGGGCGGGTCCGCACGGTGGCGGAGGCCGTCGCGGCGACCTGGCGGTGGCGGGGCGGGGAGTCGCCCCGGCTGGTGCAGCTCGTGGGGCCGTCCGGGAGCGGGAAGAGCGCCTTCGCGGCGCGGCTGGAGGGCGTCTCGGCGTACGTCTCGCTGGACGGTCTGCGGGAGGCGCGCGGCGCGCGGGCGGACCAGAAGGCCAACGGGGAGGTGCTGCGGGAGGGCCTGGACCGGCTGGAGCGGGCGCTCTCGGCCGGCGCGGGCCGGGTGGTGGTCTGGGACGCCACCTCGCTCAACCCGCACCAGCGGTCCCTGGTGCACGCCGTGGCCCGCCGCCGCGACGCGCTGGTCACCCATGCCGTGCTGGTCACGGCCGAGGACGAGCTCGTACGCCGCAACGCAGGGCGTGCGCATCCGGTGCCGGCCGACGTGCTGGCGGGGCAGCTGCGCCGGTTCGTGCCGCCGTACCCCGGCCAGGCGCACCGGACCTGGTACGTCGGCGCGGACGGGACCGTGCAGGACCGTGACGGCACACTGGAGGGGGAGGACGCCTGATGCGTACCAGCGAGGAGATCTACCACCGGGTCCGCTGGGATCCGCGGTTCGACCCCGCGCGGTTCGTGCTCGGCATCAACCAGCGCCATGCCGCGCCGAAGCGGGTACCGCTGCCGGCGTTCGTGCCGGGCGGCGAGATCCCCTGGCACCGGGTGCTGTTCGTGGAGGCGGACGGCGAGCTGGTGTGGGACCGCGCCACCGGGGTGGACCGCGTCGACGCGTCCGGTGCGGGCCGGGTGCGCGAGGCGCGGCTGCTGCGGGCGCCCTTCTTCACCGCGCGCACCCCGCATGCCTGGGACGCGGCGGCCGGACGATGGCGGCCCGCGCCGCCGTCCCCGCCGCCGGTGCCCTCGGTGCCGGACGCGGGGCGCGACCGGGTGGGGATCCTGACCTGGAACACGCTCTGGGACCGCTACGACAGCCACCGCATCGACACCGCCCGGCGCCGCCCGCTGCTGCTCGAGGCGCTGGCGGGCTCCGACGCGGACGTCATCGCCCTCCAGGAGGTCGAGGCGGAGCTGCTGACCATGCTGCTGGACGCGGAGTGGACACGGGCGGGTTACACCCTCGCCGGCGACCCCTACGGCAAGGACGTCGACGACTGCGGGCTGTTCCTGCTCAGCCGGCTGCCCGTGCGGGAGGGGGCCGTGCACGTCCTCGGGCATCACAAGGCCGTCACCGCGCTCGTCGTGGACACCGCGTCGGGACCGCTGACCGTGGCCGCCACCCATCTGACCAGCGACCACTCCGAGGACGGACCGGACCGGCGCGCCGTCGAACTGACCCGGCTCGCCGAGGGTCTGTCGGGTGTGCCGGGCGGTCTGGTCCTGGTCGGCGACTTCAACGACGGCGGGCCGGGCCCGGCGCGCACCCTCGGGATGCTCGACGCCTGGACCGAGGCCCACGGACCGGGCGACGACTCCCCCACCTTCGACCCCGGTGTGAACCCGCTGGCCGCCGTCTCCTCGCTCAGCGGCCGGGCCTCCCGTCTCGACCGGGTCTTCGTCCGCGCCGCCGACGGCCCGCGCGTGACCGGCGCCGCGCTGCTCGGCGACACGCCCACCCCGCAGGGGCTGTACGTCTCCGACCACTACGGGGTCGCCGCCGAGCTGTACTGCGGCACCGGGGCGCCCGTCGACGTGCTCGACCTCGCCCCGACGCCCCGTACGGCGCTCGCCTGGATTCCGCCGCGTGAGCTGTGGCCCGCGATCCAGGACGTGCGCCGGGACCACGATGTGCAGATCCGGCGCTGGCCGCCGCATGTCAACGTGCTGTTCGGCTTCGTCCCCGAGGCGGAGTTCGAGCGGGCGGCGCCGCTGCTCGCCACGGCCGCCGCACAGGTCCAGGCGTTCACGGCCCGGCTCGACGGGCTGCACACCTTCGGGCACCGGCACGGGGCCACGGTGTGGCTGGACCCCGCCGCGGCCGGCGAGACGCCGTGGGCGGAGCTGTGGCAGGCCCTCGTACGGCGCTTCCCGCGCTGCCGGGGGCACCAGGAGGGCTTCACCCCGCATCTGAGCCTCGGCCGGACCGCTGATCCGCACGCGGTCGAGGTCGACTGCGCGGCCCGGCTCTCCCCCATGACCGTGCGGGTCGGAGAACTGGTCCTGCTCTCCCGGCGCGGAGACGAACCGATGCGGCCGCGGGCCACGGTCGCCCTCGGCACCGGCGAGGTGCGCCGGCTGCCCGAACCCGCCGTCGGCCGCCCCGACCGGGACTGGGCGGACTGGGCCGGACCCGCCGCCGGGCAGGACGTCCTGCCCGACGCGGACGGGGCGGCGGCCGAGCTCGTCGTACGGCGCCTGACGGACGCGTTCCCCGAGGGCGCGGTCGAGGTGGCCGGGTCCCGGCGCATGGGTTGCGCGCTCGCGGGCGCCGACCTCGACGTGGTGGCCGTGCTGCCGGGGACGGTCGACCTCACGGCCGTACGGGAACGGGTCGCGGCGGCCCTGCCGGACGCGGTGCGGCTGCGTGAGGTCGTCGGCGCGCGGGTGCCGGGGCTGCGGTGGCATGCCGAAGGGCTCGACGTGGACCTGGTGGTCGTGGGCGCGGGGCCGGTGCCGCCCGAGGACGCGGTGGCGCGCCGGGCCGAGCTGGGCGAGGCCGCGGCGGTCGCGCTGAGCGCGGTGTCCGACGCCGACGCGATCCTGGCGGCGGTGAGCGTGGACGGTGGGCCGGGGTTCGCGTCGCTGGCGCGCGTCGTGAAGGCGTGGGCGCGGGCGCGCGGGCTGGACTCCGCACCGTTCGGCGGGCTGCCCGGGGTGGCGTGGGCGGTGCTCGCGGCCCGTACGGTCCGGGAGGCGCCGGTCGGCACGGACGAGGGCGCGCTGCTGCGGCGGTTCTTCGGCACCTGGGCCGCGTGGGACTGGCGGAAGCCCGTCGTCCTCAGCGGGCAGGACCCGGGGGCCGGGGGCGGCGCCGCCCTGACGGTGCTGACCCCCGGCGCGCCCGTGCGCTCCTGCACCGGGCAGGTCGGGGCCGGGATGCGGGATCTGCTGAGCCAGGAGTTGTACCGGGCCTGGGACGTCGTGGAGACCGCGGCCGGGTCCGGGACGGATCCCCGGCCGGTGCTGCTGTCCCCGCCGCCCCTGCACCGGCGCCACGCGTCCTGGGCGGTGGTGACGGTCCGGGCCCGTCGCCCGGAGGACTTCGACGAGCTGAACGGGCGGGTACGGGGGCGGATGCGGGCGCTGCTCGCGGCGCTGGAGGAGTCGGGCGTGGCGGAGGCCCACGCCTGGCCGCGGACGCTGCTCGCCGAGCCGGCGGCCGCGCGGTACGCGATCGGGCTGGGGCGCACCGCACCGCGTGCCGGTGAGCGGCTCGCGAGCGTCGCCGACCGCTGGCTCACGGGTCTGCCCGGGGTCGAGTGGGAGTGCGTCGAGGGCGGGGCGGTGCCCACGCTGAACTGATCCCCATACGCACATTTGTGCGGTAAGTCCATGAATGTCCCCAAGGCGGATTTTCGCCAGTATGGTGGCGGGCGAATCCACGGCAGCCGGCACGACACCGGGCTGCCGCATGCCGTCAGGGGGGCAGAGTCATCCGGGTGCTCGCGGAGAGATACGAACTGGTCGAGGCCGTGGGGCGCGGTGGCATGGGGGAGGTCTGGCGCGCCACGGACCGGGAGCTCGGCCGTACGGTGGCGGTCAAGGTCCTGCCGCCGGACCTCACCCGCCACGAGGAGTTCCGCGTCCGGTTCCGCCGGGAGGCGCGCACGGTCGCCTCGCTCAACCACCGCAACGTCGCCGTGCTGCACGACGTCGGCGAGGACACCACGGACGGCGAGACGACGCCGTTCCTGGTCATGGAGTTCATCGAGGGGCGCACGCTGACCGACGCGCTCATCGAGGGGCCGTTCACGGTCGAACGGGCCCTGGCCGTCGGCAGGGACGTCGCCGACGCCCTCGCCCACAGCCATGGCCAGGGCCTCATCCACCGGGACATCAAGCCCTCCAACGTCATGCTGACGTCCGGGGGCGACATCAAGGTCCTGGACTTCGGGATCGCCAAGGTCGTCGCGGAGACCACCACCCGCCTCACCGCCACGGGCATGACGGTCGGCACCCCCGCCTATCTCTCGCCCGAACAGCTCACGGGGCGGGCGGTGGACGGCCGCTCCGACCAGTACTCCACCGGCTGCCTGCTCTACGAACTGCTGACCGGACGCCCGCCGTTCGTCGGCGACTCCCCGTTCGCGGTGATGCACCAGCACATCAGCCAGGAGCCGCTCGTCCCGTCGCGGCTGCGCCCGCAGATCCCGGCCGCCGTCGACGCGCTCGTGCTGCGGACCCTGGCGAAGGACCGCGAGGAGCGGCTCGGCAGCGCGGCGGAGCTCCGGGAGGCGCTGGCCGAGACCCTCGCCTCGCTGAGCGCGCCGGTGACGGCGCCGGCCCGGCACCCCGCCGCCTCGGCCCCGCTCGCACCGACCGCGCCGCCCGCCCCCACCGTCCCGCCCGCCCGCACGGCCCCCGATCCCCCGGCGGGACCGGGGCACACGACGCTGGCCGAGCAGGAGACCCGGACCGCGCCCACGCCGCCGAGGCCGTTCGGCCCGCCACCGGGTGAGCCGCCCGCCCCGGACGCCTCCGACGGCACCTCGTCCCCCGTGCGCCGCTTCTCCTTCGGCGCCGGACGGCTCGTCGCCCTGCTGGGCCTCGTCGCCTCCGGTGTCGTCACCCTCGGCTACCAGGATCTGTACGACGACTCCCTCGAACCGCTGATCGGCGTGTGGGCGGCAACCGCCGTGCTCGGACTCGCCCTGTTCCGCTGGTTCCCGCTCACCTCGACCTGCCTGTGGTGGGGCGCCGGGGCCCTGGCCGTCGCGAGCGTCACGGCGGGCGGGGTGAACCAGGACGCCGACTACTCCTCCGGGTACGGCTCGCTCTACTCCTACGACTCCTACAGCAGCGAGTACTACAGCGCGTCCTTCGACGGCATCGACCGCGTCGAGGTCTTCGCCGCGCCGCTGCTCGCCCTCGCCGTGCTCTGTCTGGTCCGCGCCCTGCTCCCCCGCAGCCCCTCACCGCTCGCGGCGGCCTGCGCGCTGACCCTGGGCGGTACCGGGGTCGGCTGGCTGGCCTTCGACGACGAGGGCCAGACCGGGGTGTTCTCGGTCGCCTGGGGCCTGATCGTGATCGCGGCGGTCCTCCTGGAGCTCCGCGCCCGCCGCACCACCCCGCCCCGCGCCCGCCGCCGGCTGCGGTTCGTGACGGCCGACTGAACGAACGACGATCGAAGGAGCCAGGGTGACCCCTCGTACGGATCTCGCCGACTCGGTCGAGTCGATGGAGCAACTCGCCACCGTCTGGCGGGCCATGGTCCTCGACCGTGACGCCGGAGCGGACGTCAGGGACCTGCCGGGGATCGCCGTCCGCTGGGCCGACTGCCGCTTCGCCTTCTGGAACTGCGTCACGCTCACCGAGGTGGGGGCGGACGCGGGCCTGGCGCGACGGCGCCTGGCGGAGGCCGCGGACATCATGCGGGCGAAGCGGCACCCCGGTTTCCTGTGGGTCTTCGAGAACCTCCTCGACGACGAGGCACGCGCTGTTCTCCCGGAGGCGGCCGAACGGGCGGGCCTCGCCTACGCCTTCCCCGGCACCGGCATGGCCGGGGACCTGCTCCCGCTCCCCGAACCCGCCCACCCCGAGCTCACGTTCGTCCGCGTGAGCACCAACGAACAGCTGTGCGCCTACGCCGACCTCAACTCGCGGGCCTACGGCTTCCCCCTGGCCGACGGGCGCGACGGACTGGCCGGCTCCACGCTCTGGAAACGGGAGGTGCAGGCCTGGCTCGGTCTGCGGGACGCGGCCCCGGTGACCTGCGCCGCGACCGTCGAGGCCGACGGCCGGCTGTTCGTCGTCCTGGTCGCCACGGACCCGCGGTGGGAACGCCGGGGCTACGGCGAGGCCGTGACCCGCAAGGCCCTGTTCGAAGGCGCCCGGGCCACCGGGCTGACCCGGGCCACCCTGCACGCGACCGCGGCCGGTGCACCCGTCTACCCCCGCATCGGCTTCGCACCGAACTCGCCCCTGCGCTTCTACGGCCTCCGCTAGCCGCCCGTCCCGTCCCGGCGGCGGGCCGGTCCCGCGTACGCGACCGCGAGGGCGACCGACAGGGCGACGATCCCGGCCGGCGCCACGGCGAGCGTCGGCCAGGATGCGCCGCCCTCCCCCGCCATGGCCGCCATCAGCGCCGCCGTGGTCGCCGCGGTGAACAGCCCGCAGGCGAGGAGCACCGCGACGACCTGCCGGCCCCGGCCGGGGCCTGCGGGACGCGGGTCCGCGCGCAGCTCCGCCCAGTCGAGCGCGGTCTGCCGTGCCTCGCGCCGCCGCTGGACGACCGCACGGCCCCGCAGGACCGCCGTGACGGCCGCTCCGGTGACCGCCGCCGCGACGGGCGCCCACCAGGCCTCCGCCAGGAACAGCAGCAGGGCGATGATCCCGGTGGTGCTCCAGCCGCTCAGACAGGCGGCCGCGGCGGTGCGGCGGGAGTCGGGGCGGTCGGCTCCGGCCCGCAGGTCGACGAGGGCCGGCAGGTACCAGACACAGCCGGACACGGTCACCATCGCGGCGCCGAGAGCGGCGACGGGCTGGACCACTGCCTAGACCTCCGCCTCGAGCGCGGCGATCTCCGGGTGGTGCAGATCGAAGGCGGGCGACTCGCTGCGGATGCGCGGCAGGACGGTGAAGTTGTGGCGGGGCGGCGGGCAGGAGGTGGCCCACTCCAGGGAGCGGCCGTAGCCCCAGGGGTCGTCCGCGGTGACCGGCTTGCCGTACTTGGCGGTCTTCCAGACGTTGTAGAAGAACGGCAGGATCGACAGACCGAGCAGGAACGCCCCGAGGGTGGACAGGGTGTTGAGGGCGGTGAAGCCGTCGGCGGCCAGATAGTCGGCGTACCGGCGGGGCATGCCCTCCGCGCCGAGCCAGTGCTGGATCAGGAAGGTGAGGTGGAAGCCGGCCGTGAGCGTCCAGAAGGTGATCTTGCCGAGGCGTTCGTCGAGCATCTTGCCGGTGAACTTGGGCCACCAGAAGTGGAAGCCGGCGAACATCGCGTACACGACCGTGCCGAAGACGGTGTAGTGGAAGTGGGCGACGACGAAGTACGAGTCGGAGAGGTGGAAGTCCATCGGGGGTGACGCGAGGATCACGCCGGTGAGGCCGCCGAAGACGAAGGTGACGAGGAAGCCCGTGGTCCACAGCATCGGTGTCTCGAAGGACAGCGAGCCCTTCCACATGGTGCCGATCCAGTTGAAGAACTTCACGCCGGTCGGGACGGCGATGAGGAACGTCATGAAGGAGAAGAAGGGCAGCAGCACCCCGCCGGTGACGTACATGTGGTGGGCCCACACGGTCACCGACAGGCCCGCGATGGCGATGGTCGCGGCGACCAGCCCCATGTAGCCGAACATCGGCTTGCGGCTGAAGACGGGGATCACCTCGGAGACGATCCCGAAGAACGGCAGCGCCAGGATGTAGACCTCGGGATGGCCGAAGAACCAGAACAGGTGCTGCCAGAGCAGGGCGCCGCCGTTCGCCGCGTCGAAGACATGGCTGCCGAACTTGCGGTCGCACTCCAGCGCGAACAGGGCCGCCGCGAGCACGGGGAACACGATCAGCACCAGGACGCCGGTCAGCAGCACGTTCCAGGTGAAGATCGGCATGCGGAACATGGTCATGCCGGGGGCGCGCATACAGATGATCGTGGTGATGAAGTTGACGGCGCCCGCGATCGAGCCGAACCCGGACAGCGCCACGCCCATGATCCACAGGTCGGCGCCGAGGCCCGGCGAGTGCACGGAGTCCGACAGCGGCGCGTAGAGGAACCAGCCGAAGGACGCGGCTCCGCCCGGGGTGAGGAAGCCGAAGGCCGCGATCGACGAACCGAACAGGAAGAGCCAGAAGGCCAGCATGTTCAGGCGGGGGAAGGCGACGTCCGGGGCGCCGATCTGGAGCGGCATGATCCAGTTGGCGAACCCGGTGAACAGCGGCATCGCGAACATCAGCAGCATGATCGAGCCGTGCATCGTGAACGCCTGGTTGAACTGCTCGTTCGACATCAACTGGAGTCCCGGCCGGGCCAGTTCGGCCCGCATCAGCAGCGCCAGGACACCGCCGACGATGAAGAACACGAACGCGCTGACCAGATACAGCGTGCCGATCCTCTTGTGGTCGGTGGTCGTCAGCCACTCCACCCAGGAGGGCCGGTCCGGCGCCGCCGCGGCGCTCGCCGGCGCTCTCTCCACCAGTTCCGTACGTGCCTCGTCCACCGGTGTGTGTCCTCCCCTTGGTCGCCTGACGGCTCGGCTTCCTGCCGACCCAAGATCACCGCAGGGGAGGGAGGCGCCGATAGGGTCCAACGGCCCCGGGTGGTCCCGGACCCGGGGGTCCGATGGTCCCGCCCGTTCCGGATCGGGGCAGGGCCCGTCAGCGGGTACGGCCCGCATCGGGTCCCGGATCAGGGCCCGGCCGTCACCCGCGCCCCGGTGCCACACGCAGGGTGGTGCGGCTCGCGCCCGCCGGCCAGAGCACCTCGACCTCGACGCCGCGGGCGCGGGCGTAGGCCACCAGATGCGCGGTGGCGTCCCGGCCGTTGGAGGGCGAGCCGTCCCACACGGCCACCAGCCGCCGGCAGCCCGCGATGATCTCCTCGTCGGCGCCGACGCACGCGTCGCGGTCGCCGGGGTCGTACGTCAGCAGCCGTACCTCCCGGGCGAGCAGCAGCAGCTCCCCCGTCGGCACCCGGTCCCGCTCCGGCAGCAGCGCGGGCACCATGCCGCTGGTGGGGATCACCACGACCAGGTCCCGCCCCGCCACCCGCAGCGCCCGTGCGAAGGCCACCGGGGCGCCTCCCCCGGCGCGCACCACTCCCGGGTCGCCGTCGGGCTCCCCCTCCAGCCGAGCCACCAGTGCGGCCTCGATCAGCCCGAGGCTCTCCGGGGTCACGTCGGCGTGGCCCACCACCGCGATCATCCACCGCTCCTTCCGTTCGGTCCTCGCGATCAGTGAAGTCAGGGCCCGCGGGCCTGGCTAGGGTCGAACGGCCCTGACCGGGAGCGCTCGGCGCGGCGGGCCCGGCGCCGGGCACCGGTGCCGCCGGACACGGCGGTCGCCACGGTTCCGGATATGGTGTTTTCGTATGAAATGTCGCCCAGGGTGAGGTCATACGGTGGATGCTCCCCAGAGGACGGGCCAGGTGCCGGAACAGCCGTTGGAGGCGGTCGGGTACGCGGGCGTGCTGCGCGAGCTGCTGCCGATCGCGCTGTGGCGGGAGGACGCGGACGGCCGGATCGTGGAGTGGTCGCTCGCGGCCCAGGATCTGCTGGGGTACCGGGCCGAGGACGTGCTCGAGCGGCCCGCGTCGGCGCTGCTGGTGCCCGAGGGCAACCGTGAGCTGGCCGATGAGCTGACGTACCGCGTGCACAGCGGGGAGACGGTCGTCGGGACCCTGTCCGTGCGGCACCGCGACGGGCATCAGGTCACGATGGAGATGTGGATCGTCCCGGCCGCCGGCCCGGACGGGCGGGCCGGGGCGATGCTGATCGCCGTGGAGACCTCCCAGGTCCTGCGGATGCGGGACTCGCTGGCGGCCCTGGAGAGCCTGTTCAGCCAGTCGCCGATCGGTCTGGCCACGCTCGGCACCGATCTGCGCTTCCTGCGGGTCAACGACGCGCTCGCCCGGATGAACGGGGTCTCGCCCGCCGAGCACGTGGGCAAGCGGCTCACCGAGGTCGTGCCCGGGGTCAACGCGCTGGCCCTGGAGTCGACGATGCAGGAGGTGCTGGACCGGGGCACGGCCGTCGTCGACGTCCGCCGCAGCGGGCGCACCTCGGCCGACCCTCACCGGGAGCGGACCTGGTCGTGCTCGTACGCCCCGCTGCTCGACGGCGCGGGCCGCACGCTGGGGCTGATCGCGTCCCTCATCGACATCACCGAGAGCCAGCAGGCCGAGCGCGACGCGGAACGCGCCCGGCGCCGCTTCGCGCTCCTCGCGGAGGCCGGCACCAGGGTCGGCACCACCCTGGACCTGCGGCAGACGTCCGAGGAGATCGTCCGGATGCTGGTGCCGCAGCTCGCGGACTCCGCCGACGTACAGCTCCTGGAGGAGGTGATGGCGCCCGACGAGCCCACCGACGCCGTGCACGGGGTGGTCCGGCGCATGGCCGCCCTGTTCGCCGACCCCGCCGCGCCCCGCGCGAAACTCCGCCCGGGCCTGACGTCCCGGCTGGAGCAGGGTTCCCTGTACGAGCGGGTCATCACCGAGGGCCGCCCCACCAACCTGTACCGGTCGGACGTCCGGGCCCTGGTCACCGACCCCCGCGCCGACGAACTGCGCGCCTACCTGATGAGTCTGGGCTCGGCGCGGCTGGTCCCGCTGGTGGCCCGGGGCAAGGCACTGGGCGCGATCGTGGTGACCCGGCTGCGCAGCCGTGAGCCCTTCGACGAGCAGGACTGCGTGCTCATCGACGAACTGGCCGCGCGCGCCGCACTGAACATCGACAACGCGCTGATGTACACCCGGCAGCGGGCGGCGGCCCTCACGCTGCAGCGCAGCCTGACGAACAGCGCGCTGCCGGACGTGCCCGGGCTCGATCTCACCGGACGGTACCTGCCCGCCAGTGAGCACGACGTGGGCGGTGACTGGTACGACGTGATCGCGCTGCCGGACCACCGGACCGGGCTGGTCATCGGCGATGTGATGGGCCACGGCATCCATGCGGCGGCGGTGATGGGCCAGCTCCGCGCGGCGGTGCGCTCGCTGGCCCGGCACGGCATCCGTCCGGCCCGGATGCTCCGCTCGCTGGACGCCGTGGTGGCCGACATGGGCGAGGACCAGATGGCGACCTGCGTGTACGCCGTGCACGACCCGGCGACGGGCGGCTGTCTGATCGCCCGGGCCGGCCATCCGCCGCCGGCCGTGGTGACCCCGGACGGCGCGATCACCTTCCTGGACGGGTCCCCGGGCACCCCGCTGGGCACCGGGGGGCGGCGGTTCGCGACCGAGGAGGTCCCGCTGCCGCCCGGCAGCCTGCTGGTGCTGTACACCGATGGGCTGATCGAGGCCCGCGGCAGCGACCTCGACCAGGGCCTGGACCGGCTCGCCCGGGCCCTGCGCCGTCCCGCGCCGACGCTCTCCGCGCTCTGCGACGGCGTCCTCGAACAGATGCTGCCGCACCCCGCCCAGGACGACGTCGCGGTGCTGATGGCCCGCCCGCAGTGACCCGGGGGGGGCCTCCTCGCTCCCGGGACGGCGTGTGATGCTGGCGCCATGACTGATCAGCACGAGATCGCCGTCGTCCGCTGGGCGGGGCAGGACCTCTCTCCCGACGGCGGGCTCTCCGGGCTGCTGGCGGCCTACCACCTGCGGACACAGGACGAGAAGGGCGAGGGCGTCGAGCGGGTGGAGGAGCTGCCGGAGCGCTACCGGGCGGAGGTCCGCGATCCGCTCGGCGCGTTCGGGCAGGACGTGGTGCTGGTCGCGGAGAGCGGGGGCGCCGCCGTGGGCTGCGTGGTGGTGACCGGGCCCGTGGCCGGGCGGTGCGAGGTGAAGCGGCTGTGGACGCAGCCGGCCGAGCGGGGCCGCGGGGTCGCGTCCGCGCTGGTCGGAGCCGCACTGGCACAGGCCGGGGAGAGCGGCGTGCGCACGGTGGGGCTCTCGGTGTGGCAGTGGCGCACGGGGGCGATCGCGCTGTACGAGCGGCTCGGATTCACCGTGGTGGAGTCGTGGGACGGCCGGGAGCGGCTGGTGTGCATGGAGCGCGCCCTCTGAGAGGTCCCGGCCCCGCGCGGTGACCTGTACGGCCCACCGCTCTCTCCCTCCCGGGTGGTCCCGGTGGCGGAACTCCCCGGATCACGGGTGTCTGGACCCAAGAGGCCTGCGGAGAGAGCGGGAGACCATGGAGCACAAGCGCGAGCCCCTCGGGACACCGCGGGCCGCCGGGATCGCCGGTGTCGTCTTCGCGATCCTGCTGGCCGTGGCGATCGTCCTGTTGCGGACCGCCCTGCCCGGCGGGGCCGACGGGCACCACATCACGGTCGACGCGGCGCAGCGCAAGAGCGTGCAGACGGCGCTGGGGCTGCTGCCGTACGCCGGGATCGCGTTCCTGTGGTTCATGGGGGCCCTGCGCGAGCAGGCCGGGGACGCGGAGGACCGGTTCGTGTCCACGGTGTTCCTCGGCAGCGGGCTGATCTTCGTCGCCACCTTGTTCGGGTGCGCCGCGGCGGCGGTGACCGTGCTGGACGAGAACCAGCAGGACGCCCCCTTCGGCCGCCACTTCGCCTACACCCTGCTGACCACGTACTCGATGCGGATGGCGGCGGTGTTCATCCTCACGACCTCGACCATCGGCCGCCGGCTCGGCGTGATGCCGCGCCCGCTGGTGCTCCTCGGTCTCGCCGCGGGTCTGACGCTGCTGCTGGTGGGGGCGAGTCTGCCCTGGTCGGAGCTGGTCTTCCCGGCCTGGGCGCTGATCGTCAGCCTGGACATCCTGCGGGGCCGGCGCGCCTCGGCGGCGGGGCGGCGGACCACCTCGGCGTAACGGGGCGCCCACCGGCCTCACCCGAACGGGCCGCTCCTCGTCGCCGCCCGCCCCGCGGTCCCCGAGGCTGGTCCGCAGGGGGCTGGACAGGGCCGTAGGAGAGGACCGATCCCGTGCCGAGGATTGCCGTCGATCTGAACCGCTGCCAGGGCTACGCGCAGTGCGCGTTCCTCGCCCCCGAGGTGTTCGCCATGCACGGCGACGAGGCGCTGCTCTACGACCCCGCGCCGGACGACGGGCAGCGGGAGAAGCTGGCGCAGGCCGCCGCGGCCTGCCCGGTGCAGGCCGTGCTCGTCGACGCGGTGGAGACCGGGGACACGGCCGACGCCGCGGCCGGGGCGGTGTCCGACCGGTGAGCGGCGACGGATCCCTGGAACGGCTCCGGCGGGAGGGCCGGGTCGTCGTGGTCGGTGCCTCGCTGGCGGGTCTGCGGGCCGCGGAGACCCTGCGTGAGAAGGGGTTCGCGGGCTCCCTGACGATGATCGGGGACGAGCCGTACGAGCCGTACGACCGGCCTCCGCTGTCCAAGACGGTACTGCTCGGCCGGGCGGCCGCCGAGCGGACCGCGCTGCCCCGGCTGAAGGAGGTCGACGCGACGTGGCGGCTCGGCGTCGCCGCGACCGGGCTGGACATGGCGGGCCGGCGGGTGCGGCTGGCCGACGGCGACGAGGTGCCCTACGACCGGCTGCTGATCGCCACCGGTGTGCGGGCGCGGCCCTGGCCGCGCGAGGCGGAGGCGGAGCTGGACGGTGTGTTCGTGCTGCGGACCCGGGACGACGGCGTGGCGCTCGCGCGGCGGCTGGCGGCCGGGCCCAAGCGGGTGCTGGTCGTCGGTGCCGGGTTCACCGGCTCGGAGATCGCCGCCGCGTGCCGGGAACGCGGTCTGGCCGTCACGGTGGCCGAGCGCGGGGCCTCGCCCCTGGTCGGCGCGCTCGGCGGGGTGGTGGGCGCGGTCGCCGCCGATCTGCAGCGGCGGCACGGCGTGGATCTGCGGTGCGGGGTGATGGTGACCGCGCTGGAGGGTGACGCGGCGGGGCGGGTGCGGGCCGCGCGGCTCTCCGACGGCTCGACGGTGGAGACGGACGTGGTGGTCGTCTCGCTGGGCGCCACCCGCAACACCGAGTGGCTGGCCGGGTCGGGGCTCGGGGCCGGGCCCCGCGGGATCGCCTGCGACGCGGGCTGCCGTGCCTTCGACATCCGGGGGATCGTCACCGACGACGTGTTCGCGGCGGGTGACGTCGCCCGCTGCCCGCACCCGCTGTTCGGCTACCAGTTCCTGTCGCTGGAGCACTGGGGCAACGCCGTCTCCCAGGCACGGGTGGCGGCCCACAACATGCTCAGCGAGAGCACCGACCGGATCCCGCACATGGAGGTGCCGGCGTTCTGGTCCTCGCAGTTCGGGGTGAACATCAAGTCGGTCGGCGTGCCCTCGCTGGGGACGGAGATCCTGATCGCCCAGGGCTCGCTGGAGGAGCGCCGGTTCGTCGGCGTGTACGGCTACCAGGGGCGGATCATCGGCGCGGTCTCCTTCGACCAGGCCCGCTGGCTGCCGTTCTACCAGCGGCTGATCGAGACGACCGCGCCGTTCCCGCCGGAGTTCGCCACGGTCGACCGGCGCGCGGAGGGCCGGCGGCCGCTCGACGCGGACTTCCCCGACCCGTCGGTGCCGACCCACGGCCCCACCGTGACCCTCAGCGGGTACTCGCCGGCCGACCGCCGGATGACGTTCGCCCCCGCGCACTGACCCGCCACGGCCACGAGCCCACGAGGACCCACCATGACGACTTCGCCGCTGCACCGGATCCTGGACTACGCCCACCGCGCCGACCCGTACCCGATCTACGAGGAGCTGCGCAGGACGCCGGTCTATCACGAGGACGACGGGCCGTACGTCGTCAGCACCTACCACGAGATCCTCGGTCTGCTGCACGATCCGCGGGTCAGCTCCGACTCCCGGACCGTGGCGCAGACCGCGCACGATCCGCTGGCCGAGCCGGAGCAGCAGGAGAGCGCGCTGCCGCCGAGCTTCCTGCGGCTCGACCCGCCGGAGCACGACCGGCTGCGCCGGATGACGAACCGTCCGTTCGGACCGCCGCACTCCCCGCACCGGGTCGACGGGATGCGCGGCGAACTGCGGGACATCGTCACCGGTCTCATCGACGGCATCGGCGACCCGGACCATTTCGACCTGGTGGACCAGTTCTCGTACCCCTTCCCGGTGACGGTGATCTGCCGGCTGCTGGGGATCCCCCGCGAGGACGAGGCGCGGTTCCACGCCTGGGCGGACGCGATCGCGGCGAGCCTGGACCCCGACCCGGACGCGGATCCCGCCGAGCGCGGCAAGGGCGCGCACGACGCGCGGATGCAGTTGGGCATGTACCTGGCCGGGCTGATCGAGGAGCGCCGCAGGAACCCCGGTGACGACATGCTCTCCGCGCTGGCCACGGCCCAGGGCGAGGACGGCTCGATGACCACGATGGAGCTGCTCAGCACCGCCGCGCTGCTGCTGATCGCGGGCCACGAGACCACCGTCAACCTGGTCACCAACGGCATGCTGACCCTGCTGCGCCACCCCGAGGTGCTGCAGCGGCTGCGGGCCGACCCCCGGCTGGCCGTACCGGTCGTCGAGGAACTGCTGCGTTTCGAGCCGCCGGTGCAGCTGGTGCCTCAGCGGGTCACCCTCGCCGATGTCGAGGTGCGGGGCGTCACCGTTCCCAAGGGCTCCTCCCTGTGGCTGGTGCTGGCGTCCGGCAACCGGGACCCCCGGCGCTTCGAGAACCCGGACCGCTTCGACCCCGACCGCCGGGACATCCAGCACCTCGGCCTCGGCAGCGGCATCCACAGCTGCTTCGGCGCGCCCCTGGCCCGGCTGGAGGCCCAGTTCGCCCTGTCGGAGCTGGCCCGGCGGCTGGAGAACCCACGGCTGCTGGAGGACCCGCCGCCGTACCGTCAGAACGCGGTGCTGCGCGGACCCCGCCATCTGCGGATCGCGTGCGACGGGATCCGGGCCTAGCCACCACCTGCCGGGACCCTGCGCACCCGGCAGGGCCCGACAACCCGCATGCCTGAAGGGGGAACCTTCTGCGATCAGTCCGTTCGCGGGCGGTGCGCGGTGAGCGCCTCGAAGGTGTGGCTGAAGTACCAGGTGTCCTGGGCGACGCCGGAGCAGGAGTCGGAGCCGCCGGTGCCGACGCAGCCGCCGTTGTCGCGCTGGAGGGCCCAGAAGGAGAGGGTGTTGATGCCGCGGGCCTCGGCCCACTTCTCCACCGTGACGGCGTTCTCGGTGGTGAAGGTCTCCTCGGGGCCGTAGTCGTCGATGCCCGGCATCTCGATGACGCCGATCATGTTCCAGAGCTTGGTGGAGCTCTTCTTCGGGTAGAGCGCGGCGAGTTGGCCGTGGAGTCCGGTGGCGGCCGTCACGGTGTCGGCGGCCATGTCGTGGGTGGCGCCGTCGTAGTAGTCGAAGGTCATGAGGTTGACGACGTCCACGCGGGCGCCGTTGTCGACGGCGTTGCGGAGCACGGCCAGGCCGTTGGCCTCGAGACCGGTCGTGGAGGTCGGCAGGGTGTAGGAGAACTCGACCCTGCGGCCGGTGCGTTCCGCCCAGCGTTGGACCTTGGCGATCGCCTTGTTGCGGCGGTCGATTCCGGCGGCGTTGTCGATGGAGTCACCCTCGACGTCGAGGTCGATGCGGGTGATGCCGTAGGTGGTGACGAGGCTCTTGAAGACGGCGGCGATGGCGTCGACGTCGGTGCAGCTGTCGGCCAGTTCGGTGCCCGTGGTGTCCGCGGACCAGCCGCCGAAGGACGGGATGGCGTCGCCGCCGCGCGCCTGGAGCCGCGCGATGTCACGGCCGAAGGTGTCCTTCGAGATCGGCCGGCCGCTGTCTCCGTCCCAGTACGCGGTGCAGGAGCCCGGCGCGGCGGTCTGGAGGAAGGCGAGGGTGAGGTACTTGTTGCCGGAGGCGGCGGCGAGTTCGGCCGGGCTCTCCCCGGTCCAGGTCTCGAAGTAGGGCGCCACCACCTGGGCCGGCCGGGGCTTCGCGGCCGCCGGCGGCGCGTCCGGCGCGGCGAGCGCGGCCCCTCCCCCGAGGGCCATGAGTCCGACGGACAGCGAGGTCGCGCTCAGACAGGACAGCAACGTACGCACAGAACCAGGTCGTCTCACTGACGCTCCCGTGGTGAAGGGACGTGACGGGGCCGCGTGACGGCACACGGCCCGCTGGGTGAACAGCGACCATCGTTGGACTAGACCATTTAACTGTCAAGGTTCTTTACAATTAACTGACCTCAGCCGGTGCGAGGGTGACGAGGGCGGGACCCTCGGGGCGGACCGTGATGCCGTACGACGTCCTGGTGGGCGCGTGATGGAAGGTCACGGCGTGGGCGGGGAGGAGGTGTTCGAGGAGGGCCGTGGATTCACGGAGTGCGAACTGCGTGCCGAGGCAGGCGCGGGGGCCGATGCCGAACGGGAGGTAGGCGCCCGGGTGCGCGGGGCGGCGTTCCGGTGTGGTGAACCGGCCGGGGTCGAAGCGCTCCGGGTCCGGCCAGAGTGCGGGGTCGCGGTGGGTGAGGTACGGGCAGACGAGCAGGTCGGTGCCCGCCTCGACCGCGTGGCCCGCGAGGACGTCGTCCTCGGCGGCGTGGCGCGGCAGGATCCAGGCGGGCGGGTACAGCCGGAGCGTCTCGTGGACCAGGGCCTGGATCGCCCGGCGGCGCTGCGCGGAGCCCTCGGCACCGGCGGCGAGGGTCTCCTCGCGGGCGGTGGGGTTCCGGTCGAGGAGGAGGTGGAGCCAGGTGAGGGTGGTGGCGGTGGTCTCGTGCCCGGCGACGAGGAGCGTGACCAGTTCGTCGCGGATCAGCCGATCGGTGTACTCGGGGCGCTCGGCGGCGGCGTCCAGCAGGACCTGGAGCAGGCCGGGGCCGTCGGGGCCCGCCTCCCCCGCGCGGGCCGTCCCGACGGCGCGCCGGGCGACGGCGTCGATCCGTGCGAGGTCGGCGGCGACGGCGTCGCGGGCGTGGGCGGCGTCGGCGGGCAGCGTCGGCAGGGCGGCCGCGACCGCCGCGACCGAGGTCAGTTCACGCTCGGTCTCCTCGTCGACGGCGTACCCGGTGAGGGAGCGCCAGATGGCGTCCAGGGCGAACCGGCGCATCTCCCGCCCGAGGTCGAAGGCCTCCCCCGTCCGGGCGTAATCGCTCCAGCGGGCCGCCGCGGTCCGGGCGGCCCCGGCGATCCGCCCCTCGTAGCGGCGCATCCCGGT
Source organism: Streptomyces sp. YKOK-I1 (assembly GCF_054660435.1). Taxonomy (NCBI): domain Bacteria; kingdom Bacillati; phylum Actinomycetota; class Actinomycetes; order Kitasatosporales; family Streptomycetaceae; genus Streptomyces; species Streptomyces sp. YKOK-I1. Next base: position 9,505,685 of record NZ_BAAGDR010000001.1, on the reverse strand, counting down.
CCCGGTGAACTGGGACTGGAGCAGCCGGCGTTGCCGCTTCCAGGCCTCGCCGGTGGCGGAGAGGACACCGTCACCGACCAGCAGCCGGGCCCGGTGCGAGCGCTTGACGTACCGGTCCGGCCGCCGGGCGAGTACCTCCTGCACCGCGTCCGGGTCGGTGACGAGCACGGTGAGGCCCGGCCCGAGCCGCACCCCGGCGACCCCGCCGACCTCCTCCCGCACCTGGGTGAGCAGGTCGACCAGTTCACCTCCCGCCGCGCGCCAGCGGGCGACGAGCCCCGGATCGGCTTCCGGGACCGGGCACCCCGTCGCGGGAACGTCCGGGCGGGGGCGCAGACCTGCTTCGCTGTCCAAGTACCTTCTCCTGGTCGGCCGTTGCCGTCGCACCCGGGTCGGAGCGACGGCCCTACGGACTGTACGGGAGAAGGCACGCGCGGTGACACCTCGGCCAGGCGTGCGGCGGACCCGACCCGCCACCGGCCGACGCCACCGACGCGAGCCCTACGAGACGTCGTACGCCTCCGGGTCGAACCGTGCGAGCCTGCGGCGCAGCCGGCCCGTCGACCAGGGCCAGCTGAAGCTGTTGAGGCCGTTGGCGTCGAGGTAGTAGCTCGAGCAGCCGCCCGCGTTGTACACGGTGGTGGGCAGGGCCTGCTGGACCTCCGCGCCGAAGGCGGCCTGCACTTCGGGGCGCACGTCCATGCTGGTCAGGCCCGCCGCCCGGAAATGCCGTACCGCTCCCGTCAGATAGGCGAGTTGGGCTTCGAGGATGGTGTACGCGGAGGAGTGGCCGGTCCCGAGGTGCGGGCCGAGCAGGATGAACGCGTTGGGGAATCCCGTGACGGTGGTGCCCAGGTAGGCGTCGGGGCTGCCCTTCCAGTGGTCGTCGAGGCTCACGCCGTCGGCGTCGAACACGCGTCCGGCGATCGGCATGTCGAGGATGTGGAAGCCGGTGCCCAGGATGATGGTGTCCACGTCCGCCGTACTGCCGTCCGCGCCGATCACCCGGCTGCCCTCGACGGAGCGGACCGCGGTGGGGTGGACGGTGACGTTGGGCCGCGTCAGGGCCGGATAGTACGTGTTCGACAGCAGCAGCCGTTTGCAGCCGAGGGTGTAGTCGGGCGTCAGGGCGCGCCGCAGCCCCGGGTCCTTGACGGCGGCCCGGAGGTGGAGCGCGCCCACCTTCTGCACCGCGCGCAGGAGGGAAGGGTGGCGGAAGCCGATACCGAGGGCCTCCAGAGCGGCGTACTCCGCGCCCCGCAGGGCCCGCCCGGCCCCCGGGAGGCGCCGCAGCAGCCGGCGCTCGGCGGTCGGCACCGGGTGGTCGGGCTTGGGCAGCACCCACTGGGCCGTGCGCTGGAACAGGTGGAGCCGGTCGACGCGCGGCTGGATGGCGGGCACGAACTGCACGGCGGACGCCCCGCTGCCGACGACGGCGACCCGGGCGCCGGTCAGGTCGTGGTCGTGGCGCCAGCGCGCGGAGTGGAAGACCTCACCGGGGAAGTCCGCCAGGCCGGGTATGTCGGGGAGCAGGGGTTCGTGCCAGGGCCCCGCCGCCGCGACGAGGAAGCGCGCGAGGTGGACGCCCTGGGTGGTCTCGACCCGCCAGCGGGCCTCGCGGGGGTCCCATTGGGCGCGCAGGGCCTCGGTGCCGAAGCGGATGAGGGGCGTGACTCCGTACCGGTCCGCCGTGTCGCGCAGATAGGCACGGATCTCGGGCTGGCCGGCGAAGGCCCGGGTCCACTCGGGGTTCGGTGCGAAGGAGTAGGAGTACAGGGCGGAGGGGACGTCGCAGGCACACCCGGGGTAGGTGTTGTCGCGCCACGTGCCGCCCAGGTCGTCGGCCTTCTCCACGACGACGAGGTCCCGTACGCCGGACCGGCGCAGTGCGACGGCCGCCCCGATGCCGGACAGTCCGCTGCCGATGATCAGCGCCTCGACGGTGGTGGGCCGGGGGTTCGTCGTCGCGGCGCGGTGGTCGGGGTGCGGCATGTCAGGCTCCGGTGCGGGCGTCGGGGGCGGGGGCGGAAGGCGCGGCGGGCGCGGCCGGACGGAGGTGGTCGCGGACGAGCGCGCGCGTGGTGCGCAGGGAGGTCTCCAGCACCGTGAGCCGTCGCCGGGGATCCATGAAGTTGCCGCCCATCACCTCCAGGTCGGCGGAGGTGGGCTCGATCCGGACGACCTCGGTGCCGGCGGCCCGCAGCGCGGCGCACTCCGCGTCGAGGGTGCGGGTCATGACCCGGCGCAGCAGCGCCTCGGCCCGGCCCAGTCCGCGACGCGGCCCCGGCGCGACCGAGCTCATGGGGGCGAGGACGTACACCTCGTCGAGGCCCAGGGGGACGAGGAGGTCGGCGGACGCGGTGGACAGGATGCCGCCGTCGGCGTACCGGCGGCCCGCGATGCGCACGGGCGGGAACCAGCCGGGGACCGCCCACGATGCGCGCAGTGCGTCCCGGAGCACGGTGGGCCGGGTGTCGGGGTGTCCGAAGACGGTACGGCGTCCCGTGTCGAAGTCGGTGGCCACCAGCCAGGTCGCCGGATGCGGGACCCAGCCTCCGTCGGGGGCCACGGCGTCGGCCAGGGCCGCCAACCACCCGCTGTCGCCCCGCCCTTGAGGCAGCAGGCCGGAGAGGCCGGCCAGCGTGGGAGCCGTGCGCCGCAGGGCCCGGCGCGCCAGTTCCGGCGACCCGGGGAAGAACGCGGGCCGCGGTGGGACCGCCCGGGGCGGGCCCGCGAAGTGCCGGACCAGTTCCGGACGCGCGTCCTTGGCGGCGAGTTGCGCCGCCAGCAGTTCCTCCACGGTGACACCGCCGCCGAGCAGCGCGGCCAGCTCCGCGCCGGCCGAGGTGCCCACCAGCACCTCGGCCTGCCGGGGGTCCCACCCCAGGGCCCGCTGGAGCGAGTGCAGGGCGCCGACCGTCCAGGCCGCGCCGAGCGTTCCGCCGCAGCCGAGCACCAGTCCTCGGGAAGGGGTCGTACGTGGGGTCGTACGTGTGCCCGTCGCGGTCACGTGGATTCTCCGCCCTCTTGACTCGTCGCGATACCGGATCGTCGCGATACCGGCTCTCCGGGATACCGGGGAGATCGGGATACTAGCGGTATCCGAAAGCCGGGGGCAGTCCTTCGGCGGAGCTAAGATCCGAGGGAGCCGAGGAGAGGGAGCGAGACATGGCCCGTCTCAGCCGCGTCGAGAGCCAGGAGCGCACACGCGAGCAGCTCGTCGCCACCGCGCGGGAGCTCTTCCTGCGCGACGGGTACGGCGTGACCTCGCTCAGCGATGTCGCGGAGACCGCCGGCTACTCCAAGGGCGCCGTCTACTCCAATTTCCGCAGCAAGGGCCATCTGTGCCTGGCCGTCCTCGACGACATCCGGGCCGAGCAGCTCGCGCTGCTCACGGAGTCCGTGATGCGCGACCCGGGAGCCGAGGACCGGCTGGCGGCCTTCGCCGCCTGGAGCGAGGCCCATATCGGCGCCGAGACCTGGACCGTACTGGAGGTCGAGTTCCTCACCGGCGTACGGCACGACGAGGAACTCCGACAAGAGATCACGGCCCGGGTCACCGCGATCCGCGAGGCGCTGGCCCTGCTGATCGAGGCGCTGGCCCAGGAACTGGGCACCTCGCCCGCCATGCCGCCCGAGCAGGCCGCGATGACCCTGCTCAGCCTGGGCATCGGCCTCGGTCTTCAGCGCGTGGCCGACCCGTCCGTCCCGACGGCCGTCCTCACCGACACGCTGCGACTGGTGCTGCGGCTGGACGGATAGGCGGAGCGTCTCCGTCACAATCCAGCCCCCCCCCAGCGGGGGGACCTGGCCGATCCGCGGAGTCTCGGGCCCGCCCTCGACGCGGCGGCGGCGCTGTTCGTGCTGACCTCCGGCGACTTCATGACGGCGGGCGGCGATCTCGGCCCGGCCCTCGAAGCGGCGCGGGCCGGCGGCGTCCGACGGGTCGTGCTGCTGTCCTCGCAGGGTGTCGGCACGGGGGACCACCCGGTCGGGTCCGGAGTGGACGCCGCTGCGGCCGAGCGGCTTCCACTCCAACACGCTGTCATGGGCCGACGAGGTCCGCGAACGGCGCGTGGCGACCGCCCCGTTCGGGGATGTGGCGCTGCCCGTCGTCGATCCGGCCGACATCGCCGAGGTCGCCGCGACGGCCCTGCGGGACGCCGCCCACGCCGGCCGCGCCTATGAACTCACCGGTCCGGCCGCCGTCTCGCCCCGGCAGCAGGCCGCCGCGATCGGGGACGCGCTGGGCGAACCGGTGCGGTTCGTCGAACAGAGCCGGGACGAGGCCAGGGCGGCGATGGCGCGGTTCATGCCCGAGCCGGTCGTGGCACGCACCCTCGACATGCTCGGCGCGCCGTCCCCCGCACTGCGGCGCGTCAGCCCGGACGTGGAGCGTCTCCTGGGCCGCCCGGCCCGCGCCTTCAGCGCATGGGCGAGCCGCAACGCCCCGGCCTTCACGTGACCGCGGGCGATGGCCGGCACGGCCGGGCGGATCGCTCAGGACGACTTCTTCGCCGCCGCGTCGAGGGCGGTCCTCAGAGCCGGCAGTCCCTTCCCGAGCAAGGTCTTCTCCAGGCTGCGGTCGCTCTTGCGGCCCGTCCGCTCGCCCTGGGCGAAGCCGTCGGTGTCCACGACCTGCCCGCACCACTCGCCGTTGCCGACGGACTGCCCGTCGAACGGGACCACCGCCCCCTCCCCCAGGGACACCCAGCGCTCGTCCTCCCAGCGCAGGGCGAGGACATAGGTGTGGTCCGGCACGACCCGCGGGGCGTCGCCGGTGAGTTCGGGGATCAGGGTCTTGCCGTCGGAGCGCAGCACGTTCCAGCCCAGGCCGATGTAGTCCAGGGTGGACCCCACGGTGGGATGGGAGCGGGTGGTGGAGGAGAACGGCTTGTCCTGGACCTCCAGTCGGACCGTCCGCTCCACCTCGTAGCTGTAGGTCCCGGCCGACAGTTCCTCCCGCCCGCTCTCCCGCTCCTCGACCGCCCGGCCCACGACCACCACGTCGGCGTACCGGACCCAGTCCTTCGCCGTCTCCGACGGGTAGCGATTGACCGCGAGCCCGCAGCCGTTGACGGTGTCGAGACCCGGCCAGCCGATGAGCACGCCCGCGACCACACCGATGGCCGCCGCGCCCGCGACGACCGGACGGCCCGTCAGACGGGCCGGTAAGAAGTTTCTTCGCACCCGATGATCTTGATGTGCGCGCGACCCCCCGGCCGTGACGCAGGTCACTTTTCCAGTCACAGCCCTGTCACAGCCCGCACGGCCACGGCCACTTGTCCGAATCGCGGGTCCGAACGGCCGGGCCAAACGGGTCGTGACCCGGTCGGAACGCCTGGTAGGAAGGGCAGATGACCCCTCATGACCTCGACCCGACGGAGCGACTTCTCGCCGAACGCGCCTGCGAGCGGGTGATCCTGGAGTTCGTCCGCCGGCTCGACCTCGGCGACCCGAGCACGGTCTGCGATCTCTTCACCCCCGACGGGAGCTGGGAATGGCCGTACGACTCCCGGCGCGTCGAGGGCCGCGAGGCGCTCCGCGCGTACTTCGGCTCCCGCCCCGCCGACCGCCTCTCCCGCCGTATCTGCACCAACATCCTGGTCACCGTCGACTCCCCCGACTCCGCCTCCGCCCTCACCTACTTCGCGACGTACCGCGTCGACGGGCACACCGAGGGAACCTTCGTCGCCCCCCGGCTGCCCGCCAACGTCGGCCACTACGAGGACACGTTCCGCAGGGTCGACGGCATCTGGCTCCTCACCTCCCGCACCCTCCACCTCGCGTTCGGCGGCCCGACGGAACGCCTGGCTCCCGTCGGCCGGGACTCCTGAGCGAGGTCCTTCGGCCCCGGGCGGACGTGGTCACCGGGCACTGGCGGCGGGCCGTACGACGATTTCGTTGACGCCGACCTGCGGCGGCCGGGAGACGACGTGGGCGACGGCGTCCGCCGCGCAAGACGGCCGGCCGTCGACTTCGACTTCCACGAGATCTGCTTCGCCGTCCCCCTGGTCGCCTTCAGCCTGGAGAACATCCTGTCCCGCCGCTGGCGTCGCGCGCTGCTCTGGGCGGCCCCGCTGGTGCTGGCGAAGGAGGACCTGGGCCTGACGGTCGCGGCCCTCGCCCTCGGCGGCGCTGGCCCTGACCACCACGCTCCCCCTCTCCGCCCTGACCGAGGCCGCCGCCTACGACATCCCCGTACGCATCACCCGCGTCGAGCACCTCCTGGACCGGATCCCGGACGGCGCGACGGTCGAGGCCCACATCGGCCCCGCCACCCGTCTCACCTCCCGCTGCCGGGTCTTCTGGACCGGCGACACCGGAAGCATCACCCCCGACTACCTCGCTCTCGACAACACGGGCCACTGAATCCGCGACATCGACGCGTACGCCAGACAGCTCCATCCGGACGCCCGGTACACCCTCGTCGACGCCGCCTACGGGTACGTCGTCCCTGGAACGCCGCTCCTGAACGCCAACGCCCCCGGCAGCCGTACGACCGCGGCGCGCATCAGGCCACGGTCAGCGCGGCAGCCCGCCGCAGTCGGACCGTCATCAGCTGGAACGGTCGCAGCCGTACGGTGATCCGCTCGCCCTCGACATCAAGGGCCGGGGCGTCGCCGAGCGGGCGTTCCAGCAGGTCGGTGGGGGTGGCGTCGGAGATGCCGAAGCCGGCGGTGAGCGTGGCGCGGGCGCGGGCGCCGTGGGCCTCGTGGAAGCGGACGATCACATCGCCGCTGCCGTCGTCGGCCAGTTTCACCGCCGTGACGACGACCTGGTCCCGGTCGACGCCGATCAGCGGGGCGACGGCCCCGGAGCCGGTGACGGTGCGGGCGGGCAGGTTGATCCGCCAGCCCTCGCGCACGGCGTCGCCGATCGTCGCGCCCGGCACCAGGGCGTGCCGGAAGCGGTGGACGCCCTGGTCGGTCTCGGGGTCGGGAAAGCGCGGGGCGCGCAGCAGGGAGACCCGCAGGGTCGTGGTGGTGCCGCCGTCGGCGCCGGGTTCGTCGCGGACGGTGCGGGTCACATCGTGGCCGTACGTGGAGTCGTTGACGACGGCGACGCCCCAGCCCGGTTCCTCCAGGTGCACGAAACGGTGGTTGCAGGCCTCGAACCGGGCCGCCTCCCAGCTGGTGTTGGTGTGCGTGGGCCGGTGGACGTGTCCGAACTGGGTCTCGGACGCGTACCGTTCGGCGTGCACGTCCAGCGGGAAGGCGAGCTTGAGGAACTTCTCCGTCTCGTGCCAGTCCACCTCCGTGTCGATCACCAGCCGCCGCTCCCCCGGTGGCAGCGACAGCACCTGGACCGCGCGCGAGGCGCCGAAGGTCCGGACGATCCGCACCGACGCGCCGTCCTCGCCCGCCGTGACCTCCTCGGCGTCGACCAGGTCGGTGACGGTGTTGCGGTAGAACTCGTCGACGTCCCAGGCGTCCCACATGTTCGGGAAGTCCGGGTGGAGTTGGAGGAGGCCCGCGGCCCGGCCGGGGGCGATGGTCTCCCGCTCGGCCTCGAGGTCGTAGGCCGACACGATCAGTCCCCGGGCGTCGATCTCGATGCGCAGCAGCCCGTTGTCCAGGAGGTGTCCGCCGTCCGGGCGGGCGGTGAGGGTGGTGCGGCCCCGGGGGGCCGGGGTGCGCGCGCCGCCGGCCGGGACGCCGTCGCGGGGGTGCGGGGCCGCGTTGAAGACGAGCGGGGTGCTCCCCTCGCCGGCCAGGGACCGCTGGGCGGAATCGATGACCGCGGTCAGCTCGGCGGCCAGCCGGGCGTAGGTGGCGCGGGCCTCGCGGTGCACCCAGGCGATGGAGGAGCCCGGCAGGATGTCATGGAACTGGTGGAGCAGGACCGTCTTCCAGATGCGGTCCAACTCCTCGTGGGGGTAGGGGAATCCGGTGCGGACGGCGGCCGTCGCGGCCCAGAGTTCGGCCTCGCGCAGGAGGTGTTCGCTGCGCCGGTTGCCCTGCTTGGTGCCGGCCTGGCTGGTGAGTGTGGCGCGGTGCAGTTCGAGGTACAGCTCGCCTACCCAGACGGGGGGTTCGGGGTGTTCGCCGCTTGCCTTGGCGAAGAAGGCGGCCGGGGTCTCCCAGGTCACGGTCGCGGAGCCTTCGAGGTCGCGCAGCCGGGCGGCCTTCGCGACCATCTCGCGGGTGGTGCCGCCTCCGCCGTCGCCCCAGCCGGTGGGGGCGAGGGAGTGGCGGGCGACGCCCTTGTCCTTGAAGTTGCGGGCCGCGTGGGCGATCTCGGCGCCCTTCATGGAGCAGTTGTAGGTGTCGACCGGCGGGAAGTGCGTGAAGATCCGGGTGCCGTCGATGCCCTCCCAGCGGAAGGTGTGGTGCGGGAACTTGTTCGTCCGCGACCACGAGATCTTCTGTGTGAGCAGGTACTTGGAGCCCGCCGCCCTGATGATCTGCGGCAGCCCGGCGGCGAAGCCGAAGGTGTCGGGCAGCCAGGCCTCGTCGTTCTCGATGCCGAACTCGTCGAGGAAGAACCGTTTGCCGTGCACGAACTGACGGGCCATCGCCTCCGAGCCGGGCATGTTGGTGTCCGACTCCACCCACATCCCGCCGGCCGGCACGAACCGCCCGTCCGTGACCGCCTTCCTCACCCGCGCCCACACTTCGGGCCGGTGTTCCTTCACCCAGGCCCACTGCTGGGCCTGCGACATGGCGAAGACGAACTCGGGCTCGTCGTCGAGCAGCGCCGTCATGTTGGCGGTGGTGCGGGCGACCTTGCGGACCGTCTCGCGCAGCGGCCACAGCCACGCCGAGTCGATGTGCGCATGCCCGACGGCGCTGATGCGGTGCGCGGAGGGCACGGCGGGCGCGGACAGGACGCCGGTCAGACGTGACCGGGCGGCGGCGGCCGTGCCGCCCACGTCCTGGAGGTCGACCGCGTCCAGGGCCCGCTCCACCGCCCGCAGGATGTCCCAGCGCCGGGCCGACTCCACGGGCAGCTCGGCCATCAGCTCGCCGAGCACCTCCAGGTCCAGCACCAGCTGCCACACCGTCTCGTCGAAGACGGCCAGGTCCATCCGGGCGAGGGTGTACTGCGGTGCGCTGCCCGCCGTCTCCTTGTCGCCCAACTGTGTGGGCAGGAAGGGATGGTAGTCGAGGATGACCGGGTTGGAGGCGGCCTCGACGTGCAGGCACACCTCCTCGCCGCCCTCGACCGGCGCGCCGATCCGCACCCACTGGTTGCGCGGGTTCAGCCCCTTCACGGGGGTGCCGTCGGGCCGGTACACCAGGCCCTCGCACTGGAAGCCGGGCATGTTCTCGTCGAAGCCGAGGTCGAGGAGCGCCTCGACGGTCCGCCCGGCCCAGGCCCGCGGCACCACCCCCGTCACCCGGAACCAGCTCGTGCCCCAGGGAGCACCCCACCGGGACCCCACCGCGATCGGTTCGGGCCCGGCCGCGAGCCCCTCGGCGACCGGCACCGGTTCGCCGGGGGCGTGCCACACCGCGACGTCCAGCGGCACGGACCGCGGGTACACGGCGGGCCGGATGCGTTCGTCGAGGACACGCCGCAGACGGGCTTCGACAAGGGTGCGGTCGTCATGCATTCGGGGTGCTCCAAGGCTGGGTGACGGTTACCAGGTGTGGGAGACGGTCACGGGGGCCGACGCTGTGTACAGCTCCCCTACGGCGCGCAGTTCGAACCACGCGACCGCCTCGCCCTGCTCCGGGGTGAGCCCGGTGAGGAAGAAGGCGGTCTGGCAGGTGCCGCCGAGGAAGCGACGGGTGCCGTCGGGCAGGAGGCGGTGCAGGGTGTGATGCCGTACGCCGTCCGGGGAGGCGTCCCAGGCGAGGCGCAGGTCTCCTCCGGAGGCGGCGGTGATCCGCAGGCCGGACGGGGTGGCGGGGGTACCGGCCTCCTCGCGTACGGCGAGGGCGCCGAGCCGCCAGCCCACGGGGCCCGCGCTCGCGGTGAGCCGGACGCCGAGCGCGTGCACGGTACCGGTGAGCCCGGCCAGCCGTACCGTCGAGGTCCGCCAGCCGTCGCCCGTCTCCACCGGCAGCCAGGTGTACGGCGGTGTCGTCCCCGGGGTGTCCGGCTCGGCGGTGGCCACGGCCAGCTCGACGGTGACGGCGCCGGTGTCGGTGCGGTGGGTCAGCTCGACCACGGTGGCGTCGGTGAGCGGGAGCCTCGTCGCGTAGAGGTCGACGGTGACCGGCGCGTCCAGGGCGCCCGTGACCAGCACGCTGCTGCCGCCGTGCCAGGCGTCGGCGAAGTCGAAGGCGACGGCCGGCCGCGTCCCCGCGGTGCGCACCGCCCACTGCCGGGACGGGAGCCGGTCCTGGAGGCCGAGGTGGTTCCACGGGGCGTCCGAGGTGACCTCGCCGTCCTCGTACCAGCGCAGTCCGTGCCCGGTGTTGAAGGTGCTGGCGAAGGGCACGCCGGTCACCGTGGAGCGGTCCGCGACCGACACGGCGGGCGCCCGCCAGGGATCCGTGGCGTCGGGGCGGGAGGGGTCGAGCGAACGTCCGGTCCAGAAGCGGTCGTCGGCCGCGTGGAAGTCGGCCGGGGCCCTGCCGCCCGGGGGGAGGTGGTTGCGGGTCCACTCCGGCCGGTAGAAGCCCAGGGAGGCGATGTGGGCCTGGGTGGTGGGCACGATCGCGTCCCAGGCGACGGACTTGTTCGAGCCGCTCGCCTCCACGTCGACGCCCGCCCACAACGCGTAGCGGCTGCGGCCGAGTTGGTCGGCCCTGGTCCCGGAGGCGGCGAGGGTGGCGCTCGACCAGCGGAAGTCCACGAACAGGTCGTCGGCGCTCTGGAAGAAGGCCTGGTTCTGGGAGTTGAGGGCGCCCTGCCAGCTCACCGTGCCGTTCACGGTCATCGCGTCGTACCAGGTGACCCGCTGTCCCCGCGCCGCGGCGAGGGATTTCAGCTCGGTCAGGAAGCCCAGCATGGCGGTGCCGAGGGCGGTGTTGCCGCCGCTGGTCTCGGCGTTGACGAACCAGCCGTCGAAGCCGTACGCGGTGGCGACCCGGACGAGTTGTGCGGCGAGCGGGTAGTGCCCGTCGCTGTCCTTCTGGACGAGGTCGCGGGTCCACTGGAGCTGTCCGCCGTACGCGACGGGCGGCAGGAAGACATTGCCGAGGACCGGGACGCCGTGCCGGTGGGCGGCGTCGACGATCGGCGCGTTCGGGGCGAGGATCAGGCCCTCGCCTGCCGAGCCGCCCCAGAAGACCAGCTCGTCGGCGTACGCCCAGTGGGTGAAGGCGTAGTGGTCGGCGGTGGCGGATCCCTGGGAGGGGTTGAGGGAGGTGGGGCCGAAGGAGACCAGGGACTGGATGCGGGCCTGGTCCGCGCGGGCGGTGGTGTTGGCCGGGGTCGGGGTGAAGCGGGGGGCGAGCGGGACGGACGCGGCGTTGAAGGCGAGGTCGGTGTCGTCGGCCGCGGTCCAGGTCTTCAGACTGCGCCAGGTGATGCCGGTGCCGGGGGTGCCCGAGGGGAGGGAGTCGGGGTACCAGTAGGCGGCGTAGGGCGGGGTGGCCCCGGTGGCGGCCCGCGCCGGGGGAGCGGGCAGGGCGGGCAGGAACGCTGCCGCGCCGGCGGCGAGCAGGACGGTGCGTCTGGTGGGGTTCACGGGCGGGTCCCTCCTGGGAGTGCCTGGTCCGGGGTGACGACTTCGGTGATGCCGCGCGCGCCGAGGTGGTCCTTGTCGTCGGCGAGCGTGTCGAGGACGGTGGTGGGGCGGGCGCCGTCGGCGGTGAGCCGGAAGAAGGCGTCGTAGACCGGGCCGCCGGGGGCGCAGGCGGAGCGGGCGGACGGGTCGGCGGGGACGACGAGCGCGGTGGCGCGGGGCGCGGGGGTGGACGGCGGTGCGGCCGCCGCCCGGGCGAGTGCGCGGGCGAGGTCCTTGGGTCGGCGGTCGTTGGTCAGCAGGCCGAGCCCGTATTCGAGTTCGGGGAAGTCGGCGAGCTCGCGGGACACGTCGTGGGAGCACCACCAGGTGATGCCCCACAGGTCGGGGCAGTCGAGGGCGTTGTGCACGGTCGCCTCGGTGAAGGCGGCGGCGTGCTCGGCCGGGACGAGGGGCGCGGGGGCGCCGACCTCCTGGAGCCAGACGGGGCGGTGCGGGTCCGCTGCCCAGGCCTTGCTCAGTTCGACGAGGTAGGCCGCGTGGTGCTCGGTGGGGACGGAGGTCCGCCCGTGGCGCTGGGCCGTGCCGTTGAAGACCCAGGAGTGCACGGCGGTGAGCGCGCCGTGCCGGGCGGCCTGGGCCGGAGTGAAGGGCTGGTCGTCCTGGTACCAGGTGGCGTCGTACTCGGCGTGCAGATGCAGCCGGCCGGGCGCGCCCTCCTCGCAGGCGGCGAGCATCCGGGTCAGCCAGGCGTCGATCTGCTCCTCGGTCGCGCGGTCCGGGTCGGGGTGCGGCCCGGCCGAGAACTGGTTGATCTCGTTGCCGAGGGTCATGCCGAGGAACTGGGGGCGATCGGCGAGGGCGGCGGCGAGGGTGCGCAGATAGGCGGCCTGGCCGTCGAGCACGTCGGGGTCGGTGAAGAGGTTGCGGCGGTGCCAGGTGCGGGTCCAGGCCGGCAGGAAGTCGAAGCTGCTCACGTGGCCCTGCAGTCCGTCCACGGTGACGTCGAGCCCGCGTTCACCGGCCGCGTCGACGAGCCGTACGAGGTCGTCCACCGCCCGGGGCCGGATCAGGGTGCGGTGGGGCTGGAAGTAGGGCCAGAGCGGGAAGACACGGATGTGGTCCAGGCCCAGCGCGGCGATCGAGTCGAGGTCGGCGCGCACGGAGTCCAGGTCGAAGTCCAGCCAGTGGTGGAACCATCCTTCGCTCGGGGTGTAGTTGACGCCGAAACGCACGGCAGGAGGCATACGGGCTCCTCGCGGGACGGGGGGTCGGTCAGCCCTTGACGGCGCCTTCGCCGACCCCGCGGAAGAAGTACCGCTGGAGGCAGGCGAACAGGGCGATGAGCGGGGCCACGGCGATCACGGTGCCGGCGGCGACGAGGCGTTCGTCGTTGGCGAAGGTGCCGTGCAGATAGTTCAGGCCGATGGTGAGGGTGAACTTCGAGGGGTCGCTGAGCACGATGAGCGGCCACAGGAAGTCGTCCCAGGCGCCCATGAAGGCGAAGATCGCGACGACGGCGACCGTGCCCTTCACCGAGGGCAGGGCGATCCTGAGGAACCGCTGCCACACGTTCGCCCCGTCGACGAAGGCCGCCTCCTCGATCTCGTACGGCAGGTTGAGGAAGGCGTTGCGCATGAGCAGGACGTTCACCGCGCCGACGCAGCCGGGCAGCACCACGCCGATCAGGGTGTTGTTCAGGCCGAGTTCCCGCATGGTGGTGAACTGGGCGATGATGATGCCCTCGACCGGGACCAGCATGGCGAGCACGAAGACGAGCGTGGCCGGCCGGCGTCCCCGGTAGCGGAGCCGGGCGAGCGCGTAGCCGGCGAGGGCCGAACCGACGCAGTTGGTGACGACGTTGGCGCCGGCGACCTTCAGGGAGTTGACCGCGTAGTCCCACACCGGGATGGTGTCGGCGACCCGGTCGTAGTTGTGCAGGGTCGGGTCCTCGGGCAGGAAGCCGGGCGGCGAGCCGTAGATGTCCTCGGTGGGTCCCTTGAGCGAGGTCGACAGCTGCCACAGGAACGGGCCGACGGTCAGGGCGAGTACGGCGAGCAGCAGCACGTACCGCAGGGCGAGCTCCCGGCCCCGCACCCGGCGGCCGTGCTCGTCGGTGACGCTCATCCCTCGTCCCTCCGGTCCGCGCGCAGCACCAGCAGCATCAGCGCGACCGTCACGGCGAAGACGACGACGGAGAGGGCGGAGGCGTAGCCGACCCGGCCGGTGAGGCCGGTGCCGGTGCGCTGGACCAGCATGACGAGGGTGGTGTCCTCGCCCGCGGGGCCGCCGCTGGGTCCGGCCATCAGATAGACCTCGGAGAACACCTTGAAGGCGGCGACCGAGGACAGCGCGGCGACCAGGACCATGGTGGAGCGGACGGCGGGCACGGTGACCGTCAGGAAGCGGCGCACCGCGCCCGCGCCGTCCACGGCGGCGGCCTCGTGCAGTTCGCGCGGTACGCCGGCCAGCGCCGCCAGATAGATGATCATGTAGTAGCCGAGGCCCTTCCACACCGTGACCCCCATGGCGCTCAGCAGGAGCAGCCACTGGTCGCTGAGGAAGCCGACGTGCCCGGCGCCGAGGGCCTCCAGCAGCGCGTTGACCAGCCCGCGTTCGTCGAGCAGCCACACCCAGATCAGTCCGACCACGACGATCGAGGCGACGACCGGGGTGTAGAACGCGGAGCGGAAGAAGGTGATGCCGGGGATGTTCTTCTGCACCAGCAGCGCGAGCAGCAGCGGCAGCACGACGAGGGCGGGGACGACGCCGAGGACGTAGAGCGTGCTGTTGCGCAGTCCGGTCCAGAACATGTCGTCGTGGAGCATCTCGCGGTAGTTGGCGAGGCCCACGAACCCGCCGGGGAGGAGGGTGCGGCGGTCGGTGAAGGAGTTGGTCAGGGTGGACAGGAACGGGTAGAGCACGAAGGCTGCGGCGATCAGCAGCCCCGGGGCGGCGAACAGCCAGGGGCTGGTGGGCAGTTGGCGGCGGACGCGCGCGGGGACGGCGGCGGGGGCGGGGACGGCGGCCATCCGGCTCAGCCCTGCTGCTTCAGCAGCGTGTCGCACTCCTTGACAGCGTTGTCGAGGGCTTCCTTCGGGCTCTCCTTGCCCTGGAGCGCCTTGGCGACCTCGTTGCGCAGCGCGGTCTTCATCTGTTCGCTGAACAGGACGGGCGTGTAATTGACCGCGTTCTTGAGGGACTTGGCGGCGGCGATCCGGACGCGGGTCTCGTCGGTGCCGTCCTCCTTCGCGAAGTAGGGGTCGTCCAGCGAGCCGGCGGTGCTCGGGAAGATGGCGACCTGCTTCGCGAACGACATCTGGTGCTCGGCGTCGGTGACGTGGTGCGCGAAGGCGACGGCGGCGGGCGTGCGCTTGCTCCGCGCGTTCACCATGACGCCCATCACGTACATGTTGACGTGGCCGGTGCTGGTGATCTGGTCGGTGATGCCGATGTTCTCGTACAGACTCGGCGCCTGCTTCTTGAAGTTGCCCAGGTCGAGGGCGCTGCCCGGGTTCATGGCGACGGCACCGGTGAGGAACTTCTTGCCGGAGGACTCGGGGGTGGCGGTCAGGGCCTGCGGGTCGAGCGCCTTCGCGTCGTACAACTCCTTGTACTTGGTGAGGAGTTCGACACCCTTGGGGTCGTTGAAGGCGAAGCCGGTGCCGTCGTCGTTCATGAGGGGGACGCCGTAGCGGCCGAAGTCCTCGACGGTGGGCACGTTGGCGAGGGTGGCCACCTTGCCGTCGCTCTTCTCCGCCAGCTCGAGTGCGTCGGCGAAGAGTTCGCCGTACGTCTTCGGCGGCCGCTCGGGGTCGAGTCCGGCCTGGGTGAAGAGGCTCTTGTTGTAGAAGAGCGGCCCGGTGTTGAGGTACCAGGGGAAGGCGTACGTCCCGGCCATGCCCGGTATCCGGTGGCTTGCCCAGGCGCCGTCCAGGTACTCCTTGCGGTACTTCCCCGCGGCCTTGTCGAGGTCGAGGGCGAGACCGGCCTTGGCCAGCGGGGCGACGAGGTCGGGCGAGACGTTGACGACGTCGGGCAGGGTGCCGCCGGCCGCGTCCGCGCTGATCTTGTCGGCGTAGCCCTCGGCCGGCTGGTCGACCCACTTCACGTGGGTGCCCGGGTACTCCTTCTCGAAGTCGGCGATCACGCCCTCGAAGTAGGACGTGAAGTTGGCGCGCAGGTTCCAGGTCTGGAAGGTGATGTCGCCCTCGACCTTGCCCGAGGCATCGGGGGGATCGCCGCCGTCGCCTCCGGAGCCGCAGGCGCTCAGCGGCAGGACGACACAGGCGGTGGCGACGGCGAGGATTCTGCGGGGAATACGCACGGTGAAACGGCCTCCTTTGCCGTGGAGTTGGCCAACGACGCAGACCCTGCACGGCAGTTGACCGGCCCGTCAATGGAGCAAACCCAGCTAATTTGTTTAGTTGCTTATGCGCTTTAGGATGGTTGAGCTGAACCGCATTAGTGCATACTGGCCGGAAACCGTTCGGGGGTTTATCGGGGAAATGGGGGAAACTCCTTGTCAGGGAGGCGGTCGCCGGCACGCCGGCCCACCATGAAGGACATCGCGCAGCGCGCGGGTGTCTCCCAGAGCGCGGTGTCCTTCGCGCTCAACGGCCGTCCGGGCGTCTCGGAGGTGACCCGGGACCGGGTGCGGCGCGTCGCCGAACAGCTCGGCTGGCGGCCCAGCACCGCCGCCCGCGCCCTGTCCGGCGAGGGCGCCGCCACGGTGGGCTTCGTGCTCGCCCGCCCGGCGGACACGCTGGGCGTGGACTCGTTCTTCCTCCAGCTGGTCTCGGGCATCCAGGAGGTGCTGGCGGAGCGCCACCTCGGGCTGCTGTTCCAGATCGCCCGGGACGTCCACGAGGAGTGCGCGGTGTACCGGCGCTGGTGGGCCGAGAACCGGGTGGACGGCGTCCTGGTCGTCGACCCGTGCACCGACGACCCGCGCCCCGCCCTCCTCGACGAACTCGGACTGCCCGCGGTGGTGATCGGCGGCGCGCCCGACGAACGGCATCCGGGTCTGTCGACGGTGTGGGCGGACGACGCCGGGGCCATGGCGTCGGTGGTCGACGAGCTGTACGCACTCGGCCACCGGCGGATCGTGCACATCGCCGGGCTGCCCGACCTCGCCCACACCCGGCGCCGGATCCGCACCCTGCGCGCCGAGGCGGAGCGTCGCGGGCTCACGGAGGTGCGGTCGGTGCCGACCGACTACTCGGACGCGGAGGGCGCGGCGATCACCCGCGCGGTCCTCGGCGGCGCCGCTCCCCCGACCGCCCTGATCTACGACAACGACGTGATGGCCGTCGCCGGGGTCGCGACCGCGGCCGAACTGGGCTTCGCCGTACCGGCCGATGTGTCGGTGGTGTCCTGGGAGGACTCCGCCCTGTGCCGCATGGTCAAGCCGTGGCTGTCCGCGCTCTCCCGGGACAGCGTGGAGTTCGGGCGGACGGCGGCGCGCGAGCTGGTGGCGCTGCTCGACGGGGAGCCTGCGGGGACCGTGCGGGTACCGGTGCCGGGGTTGATCGTGCGGGGCAGCACCGGGGTCCTGCGGGAGGGGGCTGGACCGATTGCGCCACCAGGGGGAGGGCGCGTCCATGCGGGTGGCAAACGCGGTCGCGGCAAGCCGACTCCGGCATGACCGGCGTTGTACAGGACACCTCCTCCACCCGCTAGGGAAAGGCTGTTCCATGCGCCGTACCACTCTGCTCGCCGTCTGCGCCCTCATCACCGCCGCCGCGACCGGATTCCTCGCCACGACAGCGATCCGCAGCCGCTGACGGCCCGGCGGTCGACCGCCGACCGGTCCCGAGGTCACCCCCGGCGCGCGACCGTGACGATCTCCGGGCTGGCCTCCGTGAGCGGGCCGCGGCCCCAGTCGCCGTACCGCTCCACCACGACCAGACCCGCGTCCGTCAGGGTCTCGACCTCGCGGGCGCAGTGCACCACCGCGCCCGCGGGGTCCACCACCTCGCCCGAGTACCTGATGTGCCAGTCCTCCCACTCCCGTACGAGCGGGTTGCGGGTCTCGAACACGAAGCTGCCGGCATCGGTCAGCGCGGTGCCGCGGCCGGGTCCAGACCGCGGAGCCGGCCGGTTTGCCCGTCCTCCCGTGCCCTGCGCAGCAGCGCGCCGGTCCCGCATCCGACGTCCAGGACGGAGGACACGGCCATCACAAAGGGCGGGTAGAACGTGAAGTCCCCGCGCGCGTCCCAGGGACAGGAGAGGTCGTGGAGGGCGGCGAGCCGGGGGTCGGAGAACTGTGCGTCCACGACGGCCGCCTGCCCGCCGGCCGAGTGGCCTTCTGCGGGCAGGCGGCCGTCGTCCTGTCCGTGGCCCTCGCCGAGCGGCTCGGGGCCCGGGGAGATCGTCCTGGACACCCCGCCGGTGACTTCCCGGTGGCGACCCGGGCGGGCGAGGACAGCGCGGCGCCGGACACGCTCACCCGTGTCCCGACACGTACCCGGCCCGCCTCCGGCGCCGAGCTGCACGCGACCCTCACGGCCCTGAGCCGGCCGATGATCTCGACCCGGCGCTGCCCTTGCACGGGGCGTTCACCGGCGACGACCACCTGATCCTGGCCACCGCCTCACGGGCCCGCCTGGCTGCCCTCGACCACGGCTTCGGCCGTCCGCGATCGACGGGCCGGGCGGTGTCGATCGTCCGGAGCCCGGTCGCCTCGCTACGGCAGCCCCGTCGCCTGCACCGTGATCGAGCGCAGCAGCCGGTCGGCGTAGGCGCGGAAGCGGCTGACCATGTCGAAGCGCCGGGGGTCGAGGACCCACTGGAGTTGCAGGCCGTCCATCACCGCGGCGGTCTCCTCGGCCACCTCGACGACATCGGTGCCCTCCTTCAACTCTCCGCTTTCCACGGCGTGTTGGAGAGAGGCCGACATGACGGCGACGAGTTCGGCGTAGCGCCGTACGAAGTAGGGGTGCGCGGGGTGACCGGGGTCGCCGGCCTCGGCCGCGAGGACGTTGAACATCCGGGTGCGGCCGAGCCGGGCGGCGTTGTACTCGGTGAGCCGGACCAGGTTGGCGTAGCACTCGGTGGCCGTGGAGAAGTCCTCGTGGAAGAACTTCTCCTTGTCGTGCTGCTCGGTGCGTTCCAGGACCTGGACGAGGAGGTCCTCCTTGCTGCGGAAGTGGTGCAGCAGACCTCCCTGGGTGATGCCCACGTCCTTGGCTATCCGGGCCAGGGAGGAGGCGTGGAAACCCCACTGGGCGAAGTGCTCGACGGCGGCGTCCAGAATGCGCAGCCGCCGCTCGTCACCGACGGCGTATGTTCCGCGGCCTGCGGCTTTGCCCGCCCTGCTGCTTTCCTTCTGCTCCATGCCGGTCACCATAGCCCGCCCACAGACCGCTCCCTCATGATGTGGGGCACATGTCCGGGACCGGCGGTTACCGGACCAATGGCCCCGCTTTTCAAGCCACGTGCAGAGTGATTCAGGCCACTCGATCAAAACCTAGTACCCACTCGGTTTTGCTGCTTCCCTGATCAGGCCGGTGCGGCGAAGAAGCCGCCCCCGTCCCCCATGGAGAGCCGCCATGGCACTGAGCCACGACGCCCCGCTCGGCGAGTCACCCGCTCCGACCGCCGCGCACACCGCCGCGCACACCGTCGCCCCCGTCACTCCCGTCTCCCCTTCCGACGCCTCCCCCAAGGCTTCCCCCCAACTGATCCTCGCCCTCGCCCTCGCCCAGTTCGGCGCCTACCTCGCCGTGCTCACCCCGGTGATGGTGACCCTCGCGCTGCGGGTCAGCCAGATCGTGCCGGAGGCCGACCGGGGCGCCGCCCTCGGGCAGGTGCTGAGCGTCGGCGCGCTGCTCGCGATGCTCGGCAACCCCGTCTTCGGCGCCCTGTCCGACCGCACCACCAGCCGCTTCGGCCGCCGCCGGCCCTGGCTGGTCGGCGGTATGGCCGCCGGGCTCGTCGGGCTGCTCGTCGTCGCCCTCGGCGGGAGCGTGCCGGTGCTGATGGCCGGCTGGGCCGTCGCCCAGCTCGGCATCAACGCCACCCTGGCCGCCCTGACCTCCTGCGTCCCCGATCTGATCCCGCCGCAGCAGCAGGCCCGGGTCTCCGGCCTCATCGGCATCACGACCTCGCTCGCGATGATCGGCGGCTCGGTGCTCGCCCAGGTGTTCAGCGGCTCGATGGCCCTGGCCTTCCTGGTCCCCGGGGTGATCGGCCTGGCCGCCGTCGGCTGCCTCGCGGTCGTCATCAAGGACCGGCCGGCCCGCGTCGGCGCCTTCGAGCCGTACAGCCTCCGGGAGTTCCTGCGGAGCTTCTGGGTGAACCCGCGCCGGCACCCCGACTTCGCCTGGAACTTCGCCGGCCGGTTCCTGGTCTTCACGGGCGCCTCCTGTGTGACCAGCTACCAGGTGTACTTCCTGATGGACCGCCTCGGGTACGACGACACCGCGGTCACCGGGAAGGTCCTGGTCGGCACCCTCGCCATGGTCGTCTCGATCGCCGCCGGCTCGCTCCTCGGCGGTCAGCTCTCCGACCGCTCCGGGCGCCGCAAGCCGTATGTGCTGGGATCCTCCCTGGTCATGGCGGTCAGCCTGGCGCTGATCGCCTCCGCGCAGAGCTTCGGGACGTACGTCGCCGCCCTGGTCGTCTTCGGCTTCGGCGAGGGGCTCTACCTCTCCGTCGACATGGCGCTGGCCGCCGCGGTGCTGCCCAACCCCGAGGAGTCCGCGAAGGACATGGGCGTGCTGAACATCGGCAACGCGCTGCCGCAGTCCCTCGTGCCCATCGTCGCCCCCGTCTTCCTGGCGATCGGCGGCGGCGGGAACTACGGCGCGCTGTTCCTCTTCGGCGCGGTCGCCGCCGTCCTGGGCGCGCTCGCCGTCCAGTTCATCCGCTCGGTCAAGTAGCCCCCACACCAAGGAAAGCAACCCGATGACCACCCCCGCGTACCGCGATCCGAACCTGCCCGTCGACGAGCGTGTCGAGGACCTGCTGGCCAGGATGACCCTGGAGGAGAAAGCGGGCCAGCTCTTCCACACCATGCTGACCATGGCGCCCGACGGCGGTCTCGCCGAGGACGGCCCGTTCCTCCGGTACGGCACGACCGAGCTGGTCACGGGCCGTCATCTGACCCACTTCAACCTGCTGGGCCAGGGCGACGCGGGCGCCATGGCCCGCTGGGCCAACCGGATGCAGGAGCTGGCCGCGGCGACCCGCCTCGGCATCCCGGTCACGCTCTCCACCGACCCCCGGCACGCGTTCACCGACAACCCGGGCGCCTCCTTCAACTCGGGGGCGTTCTCGGCCTGGCCCGAACCGCTGGGGCTGGCCGCGATCGGGGACGCCACGCTGGTGGAGCGGTTCGCGGACACCGTCCGCCGCGAGTACCTGGCCGTCGGTTTCCGGGTCGCGCTGCATCCGCAGATCGACCTGGCCACCGAGCCGCGCTGGTCGCGCCAGTCGGGCACGTTCGGCTCCAGCGCGGAGCTGAGCGGCGAGCTGGTGGCAGCGTACGTACGAGGGCTCCAGGGGCCGCGGCTCGGCCCGCGGTCCGTGGCGGCGATGGTCAAGCACTTCCCCGGCGGCGGGCCGCAGAAGGACGGTGAGGACCCGCACTTCCCGCACGGCAAGGAGCAGGTGTACCCGGGCGGGATGCGCGCGTACCACCTGGCCCCGTTCCGGGCCGCGATCGAGGCCGGGTGCTCGCAGATGATGCCGTACTACGGGCAGCCCGTCGGCACCGACTGGGAGGAGGTGGGATTCGGCTTCAACAAGGACGTGCTGACCGGACTGCTGCGCGAACGCCTCGGCTTCGACGGCGTGATCTGCACCGACTGGGGTCTGCTCACCGACGCCGAGATCCTGGGCGAGCCGGCCGAGGCCCGTGCCTGGGGCGTCGAGCACCTGAGCGTCGCCGAGCGCGCGGCGAAGGCGCTGGACGCGGGCACCGACCAGTTCGGCGGGGAGCAGTGCCCCGAGGTGATCGTGGAGCTGGTGCGCTCCGGCCGCGTCCCGGAGGAACGGATCGACGCCTCCGTACGACGGCTGCTGCGCGAGAAGTTCGTGCTGGGGCTGTTCGAGAACCCGTACGTCGACCCCGACCGCGCCGAGGAGATCGTCGGTGCCGCCGAGTTCACGGCGGCGGGCGAGGCGGCCCAGCGGCGCTCGCTCACCGTCCTCACGAACGGCGGCCTGCTGCCCCTGCGGGGGCGCCCCGACCTGTATGTCCGGGGCATGAGCTCGGAGACGGCCGCGGCCTACGGCAATGTCGTCACGGACCCGGCCGACGCGGAGGTCGCCGTGCTGCGGCTGCGCACCCCGTACGAGGAGCGCCCCGGTGCCTTCGAGTCCTTCTTCCACGCCGGGTCGCTGGCCTTCGGCGAGGAGGAGCTGAAGGAGATCCTGCGGCTCCTGGACACCGTGCCCACCGTGGTCTGCGTCAATCTGGAGCGGCCCGCCGTGCTCCCCGAGATCGCGGAGCGCGCGGCGGCCCTGGTCGCGGACTACGGCGCGTCCGACGCGGCCTTGCTGGACGTGGCGTTCGGCCTGGCCCGCGCCGAGGGCCGGCTGCCGTTCGAGCTCCCCCGCTCGATGGCCGCCGTGGAGGCGTCCCGCCCGGACGTGCCCAACGACACCGAGGACCCGGTCTTCCCCTACGGTCACGGCATCGACGTGCCGTAGGGGGACGGGAGGCCGGGGGGTCAGCGGGCGGCGAGCAGCCCCAGGGTGTCGATGACCCGGTTGGAGAAGCCCCACTCGTTGTCGTACCAGGCGACCACCTTGACGTGGCGGCCGTCGACACGGGTGAGCTCGGAGTCGAAGATCGACGAGGCCGGGTTACCCGTGATGTCGGCGGAGACCAGGGGGTCCTCGGAGTACTCGAGGATGCCCGCGAGGGGGCCCTCGGCCGCCGTGCGGTAGGCGGCGAGGACCTCGTCGCGGGTCACGTCACGGGCCACGGTGGTGTTCAGCTCCACGATCGAGCCGACCGGGACGGGCACCCGGATCGAGTCGCCGGACAGCTTGCCGTCGAGGTTCGGCAGCACCAGGCCGATCGCCTTGGCGGCGCCCGTCGTGGTCGGCACGATGTTGACGCCGGCGGCGCGGGCGCGGCGCGGGTCGCGGTGCGGGCCGTCCTGGAGGTTCTGCTCCTGGGTGTAGGCGTGCACCGTCGTCATGAAGCCGTGCTCGATGCCGGCCAGCTCGTCGAGCACGGCGGCCAGCGGGGCGAGCGCGTTGGTCGTGCAGGAGGCGTTCGAGACGATCGTGTGCAGATCCGCGTCGTAGGCGTCGGTGTTGACGCCGTAGGCGAGGGTCACGTCGGCGCCGTCGGAGGGCGCGCTCACGAGGACCTTGCGGGCACCCGCGTCGAGGTGGGCGCGGGCGGCCTTGGCGGAGGTGAAGCGGCCGGTCGCCTCCAGCACGATGTCGACCTCGAGCGCGGCCCACGGCAGCTGCGCCGGGTCGCGCTCGGCGAGCACCTGGATCCGGTGGCCGTCGACGACCAGCGCGCCGTCCTCGACGGTGACCGGCCGGCCGAGCCGGCCGGACGTCGAGTCGAAGGCGAGGAGGCGCGCGAGGGCGGTCGGCTCGGTGAGGTCGTTGACGGCGACGACCTCGAGGTCGGTCTCGCGCTCCAGCAGCGCGCGCAGCACGTTGCGTCCGATGCGGCCGAATCCGTTGATGGCGATGCGAGTCATGAATCGTGTCCCTTCGAGTCGCCCCCAGCCTCGCGTGCGGCGGACGTCGGTGGCCACGGCGTGAGCGCCATGGTTCGCAAGGATCTCGCCACACCTCGCCAGGCCTCCGGGAGGCCGCGCAGGGGCGCCGCTATTCGCCCCGGGTGAAGGTGCGCCGGTACTCGCTGGGAGTGGTGCCGAGGATCTGCTGGAAGTGCAGCCGCAGGTTGGAGCCGGTGCCGAGGCCGACGTCCGCGGCGATCTGCTCGACACCGCGCTCGGAGCGTTCCAGCAGTTCACGGGCGCGGTCGATACGGGCGCGCATCACCCACTGCATCGGGGTGTAGCCGGTGTCCTCGACGAAGCGGCGGGAGAGGGTGCGCGCCGAGACGGCCGCGTGCCGGGCGAGGGTGTCGAGGGTGAGGGGTTCACCGAGGTGGCGCAGGGCCCATTCGCGGGTGGCGGCGAACCGTTCGCCCAGCGGCTCGGGCACACTGCGCGGTACGTACTGGGCCTGGCCGCCGCTGCGGTAGGGCGCCGCGACCAGCCGCCGGGCGGCGTGGTTGGAGGCGGAGACACCGAGATCGCCGCGCAGGATGTGCAGGCACAGGTCGATGCCCGAGGCGGCGCCGGCCGAGGTGAGGACGCTGCCCTCGTCCACGAACAGGACGTTCTCGTCGACCCGTACGAGCGGGTGTTTCGCCGCGAGGGCCCGGGTGTAGTGCCAGTGGGTGGTGGCGCGTCTGTCGTCGAGCAGACCGGTCGCGGCGAGCGCGAAGGCCCCGGTCGAGATGGCGGCCAGCCGGGCGCCGCGGGCGTGGGCGGCGCGCAGGGCGTCGACGACCTGCGGGGGCGGGTCCTCGCGGTCCGGGGAGCGGTAGCCGGGGAGGAAGACGATCTCGGCCCACTCCAGGGCCTCCAGACCGTGGGCCACGTGGTACGACAGCCCGTCGCCGCCGGTGACCAGGCCGGGTTCGGCCCCGCACACCCGGACCTCGTACGGCATGCTGGCGCGGGTCGTGAACACCTGGGCGGGGATGCCGACGTCGAGCGGCTTGGCGCCTTCGAGCACGAGGACGGCGACGCGTCGGAGGCGGGAGGACGACACGCCGTACAGCCTACGGGTCAGGCTTCGACCGTCACGTCGATCACGGTGTCCTCCCCGTCGAAGCGGACCGCCGGCCAGTACCCGTCCAGCAGGTGCTTCCCGCAGGAATCCGTGAAGTGCAGCATCAGCTCGCCGTCCCCGTCGACCACCATCGTGTCGAGGACCAGGTCGGCCGCCGCCTCCGCCAGGTCCTCGGCCGTGGGCGGCTCCGCGCTGAACTCGCGCACCACGGCGTCGACCGCTCTTCGCTCCAGCTCCGCCCGGTGTTCGACGGCCCGGAGCAGCCGCGGCGTGAGCCGCTCCGCCTCCGCGGGATCCTCCGTGTCGATCAGGAGGGCGACATCGCCGGAGTCGTCGTAGGTGATCACAGGCCCGTCGCTCCGTCGAGGCGTTCCCGCAGGAGGTCCGCGTGGCCGTTGTGCCGGGCGTACTCCGCGATCATGTCGACGAGGATCCGCCGCAGGGAGACCGGCTCACCGGTGCTCCTGCGGATGCCGGTCTCCTCCAGGGAGGCCGCCGCCGTGATCCGCCGGGAGCGCTCGCACTCCTCCCGCCAGACGGCGAAATCCTCGGTGGCCTCGCCGTCCAGCGCGTCGAAGTCCTGGTCGGGGTCGTCGTCGGAGTAGTGGAGGAGGGGGACGTCCTCGCCGGCGAACTGGATGCGGAACCACCAGCGTTCGACACCTGCCAGATGCCGTACCAGCCCGTGCAGGGACAGGGCGGACGGCGGGACCGCCCTGTCGTTGAGCTGTTCCTGCGTCAGGCCGGAGCACTTGAGCGCGAAGGTCGCCCGGTGCCAGTCCAGGACCGCGCTCAGGGTCTCCCGCTCGCCCCCCGTGGACGGAGGGGCGGGGCGGTCGTCGTCGCTCCATCTGGGTGCGTAGTGCAGCGGTGTGGGGGTGTCGGTCATACGGCCGAGTGTGTCAGGCACCACTGACATCGGGTCCGGTCGAGCGGCGCAGGCGGAGGGTGAGGATCTGGAAGGGGCGCAGGGTGAGGCGGACCTCGCCGTCGGCGACCTGGTGGCTCGCCGGGTCGGGCAGGGGGCGTTCCAGCAGGTCGGTGGTCTCGGCGGAGGCGAGGGGGAAGCCGGGGGTGAGGGTGGCGCGGGCGCGGACGCCATGGGCCTCGAAGAGCCGGACGACGACGTCCCCGCTGCGGTCGTCGGCGAGTTTGACGGCCTCGACGACCACGCCCGGGTGGTCGACGGTGACCAGCGGGGCGACCGGGGTGCGGCCGGGCCGGGTGCGTTCGGGGAGGTTGAGGTGGTAGCCCTCGCGGACGGCGTCGGCGAGGTCGGCGCCGATCAGCAGGGCGTAGCGCAGCCGGTGGACGCCCCGGTCCTGGTCGGGGTCGGGGAAGCGGGCGGAGCGCAGCAGGGAGAGACGGACCGTGGTGGTGGTGCCGCCGTCGGGGCGGACGTCACGGGTGATGTCGTGGCCGTAGGTGGAGTCGTTGACGAGGGCGGCGCCCCAGTCGCGTTCGCCGACGTGCAGGAAGCGGTGGGCGCAGACCTCGAACTTGGCCGCGTCCCAGCTGGTGTTGGTGTGGGTGGGGCGGTCGACGTGGCCGAAGGGGATCTCGGCGGTGGAGTGCGCGGCCCGGACGTCCAGCGGGAAGGCGGCCTTGAGGAGCTTCTCGCTCTCGTACCAGTCGACGACCGTGTCCACGAGCAGGCGCCGGGACCCGGCGGGGAGGGTGAGGGTCTGCTCGACGCGGGACGCGCCGAACGAGCGGACGACGTGTACGGCGCCGTCGTCGGTGGCGGTGACCGAGTCGGCCTCGGTGAGGTCGCGTACGGAGTTGCGGTAGAAGGCGTCGATGTCCCAGGCGTCCCACTGGTTGGGGAAGTCCTGGTGGAGCTGGAGGAGGTTGGCGCGGGCGCCGGGGGCGAGGGCCTCGCGGTCGGCGGTCAGGTCGCGGGCGGAGGTGATCAGGCCGTCGGTGTCGACGGTGACGCGGACGAGCCCGTTGTCGAGGACGAAGCCGTCGTCGGTGGCGCGCGGGCGCACGGGGGCGGCGGGGTCGTCGGTGCGGGGCGCGGCGCCCAGGGCGGCGACCCCGGCGCGGGCGTGCGGGGCGGCGTTGAAGACCAGGGTGCCCTCGCCGTCGTCCGTGAGGCTTCCCTGGGCCGCGTCGATCAGGTCCTCCAGTTCCCGGGCGACGGCCGCGTAGGTCTCCTCGGCCTCCCGGTGCACCCAGGCGATGGAGGTGCCGGGCAGGATGTCGTGGAACTGGTGGAGCAGGACCGTCTTCCACAGGCGGTCCAGGGCGTCGTACGGATACGGGTGTCCGTGCCGTACGGCGGCGGTCGCGGCCCACAGCTCGGCCTCGCGCAGGAGGTGTTCGCTGCGCCGGTTGCCCTGCTTGGTGGCGAGCTGGCTGGTGAGGGTGCCGCGGTGGAACTCCAGGTACAGCTCGCCGGACCAGACGGGGGCGCCACCGGCCGCCTCGTACTCGGCGTGGGCGCGCGGGAAGAAGTCGGCGGGGCCCTCGACGGCGATGCGGGCGGAGCCCTCCAGGTCGGCGAGTCGGGCGGCGCGGGAGAGCATCTCGCGGGTGGGGCCGCCGCCGCCGTCGCCGTAGCCGAAGGGGATGAGGGAGCTGTTGGAGCCGGCCTTGTCCTGGAAGTTCCGCACGCTGTGGGCGACTTCGGCGCCGGAGAGTTCGCCGTTGTAGCTGTCGACGGGCGGGAAGTGGCTGAAGATCCGGGTGCCGTCGATGCCCTCCCACCAGAAGGTGTGGTGCGGGAACTTGTTGGTGGTGTTCCAGGAGATCTTCTGGGTGAGGAACCAGCGCACCCCGGCGAGCTTCATCAGCTGCGGCAGGGCGGCGTTGTAGCCGAAGGTGTCGGGCAGCCACATCTCCTCGGTCTCGACGCCGAACTCCTCGAGGAAGAAGCGCTTTCCGTGGACGAACTGGCGGACCAGGGCCTCGCCGCCGCTGATGTTGGTGTCGGGTTCCACCCAGAGGCTGCCGGTGGGCAGGAACTGCCCGGTCTTCGCCTTCTCCTGGGCGCGGGCGTAGACCTCGGGGCGGTGTTCCTTGAGCCAGGCGAGCTGCTGTGCCTGGGACATGACGAACTTGAACTCCGGGTGGTCGTCCATGAGCTGGGTGACGTTGGAGACGGTGCGGGCGACCTTGCGGACGGTCTCGCGCAGCGGCCAGAGCCATGCGGTGTCGATGTGGGCGTGGCCGACGGCGGAGACCCGGTGGGCGCTGGCGTGCGCCGGGGCCGCGAGGGCGGGGGCCAGGGCGGCCCGGGCGGCGGCCGCGCTGCCGCCGATGTCCTGGAGGTCGACGGCGTCCAGGGCCTGTTCGGCGGCGCGCAGCAGCTGCCAGCGGCGCGGTGAGTCGGGGGAGAGTTCCCGCATGAGCTGGTCGAGGACGTCGAGGTCCTGGACGAGTTCGTACACCGGCCGGTCGACGACGGCGAGGTCCAGCCGCCGCAGCCGGTACAGGGGTTCTCCCGGGTCGGCGGCCGGGTCGCCGAGCCAGGGGGCGCGGCCGCCCACCGAGGTCGGGCCGAAGGTGAGTTCACCGGGGGCGGTGTGCATCACGACCGGGTTGGCGGCGGCCTCGATGTACGCCGTGAACTCCTCGCCCCCGGCGGCGGATCCGGTCACCGGCAGCCAGGTGTTGCGGGGGTTGAGGGCCTTCACGGCGGTGCCGTCGGCGCGGTAGACGAGGCCTTCGGCGGAGAAGCCGGCCGAGTGGGTGGCGAAGCCGAGGTCGAGGACGGCCTCGACGGGGAGTCCGGCCCAGTCGGCGGGGATCGTGCCGCTCACCTTGAACCAGCTGGTCGTCCAGGCCGGGCCCCATCGGTCGCCCGTGCGGGCGGGGCGGTAGGGGGCGGTCAGGCCCTCGTGCACGGGCACGGGTTCGCCGGGGACGTCCCAGACCTCGATGTGCAGCGGGACCGAGCGGGCGTGGACGGCGGGCCGTATCCGCTCGTCGAGCACCCGGCGCAGTCGCTGCTCGGTGAGTTCACGGTCGTTGTGCATGGCTGTCTTCTCCGTGGGGGGTCGTGGGAGGGGTGCTCATCCCTTGAGGGCGCCGCCGAGGGCGAAGCCGCCGCCGAGCTTGCGGGAGAGCAGCAGGTAGAGCATGACGACGGGCAGCGAGTAGATGAGCGAGAAGGCGGAGAGCTGTCCGTACTGCGTCTGGTCGTGGGCGCTGAGGAAGGTGAACACGCTGACGGACGCGGGGAGTTTCTCCGGGGACAGCAGCAGGATGAAGGGGACGAAGAAGTTCCCCCACATGCCGATGAAGGTGAAGATGGTGACCACGGTGACGCCGGGGCGCATCAGCGGCAGGACGACCCGCCACAGCACCTGCATCGCGTTCGCGCCGTCGATGCGCGCCGCCTCCTCCAGGACGATCGGCACGCCGTCCATGAAGTTCTTCATCAGCCAGATGCCGAACGGCAGCGCGGAGGCGGCCAGGAACAGCGTCGTGCCGGGCATCGAGTCGATCAGGTTCACCTGGACGAACATGCTGTAGACCGGGATCATCACGGCGGTGATGGGCAGTCCGGTGGAGAACAGGATCGTGTAGAGGAACGGGCGGCGCAGCCGGGAGCGGTAGCGGGACAGCGGGTAGGCCGCGAGGATCGAGACGACGACCGTGATCAGGGTGCCGAAGCCGCACAGCAGCAGGCTGTTGAGCATCGGCCGGTAGGTGGTGTCGACGTTGAGGATCGCGTCGAAGTTGTCGAGGGTGAAGGTGTCGGGCCACTTCAGCCGGAAGGTGTTGAGGTCGCTGACGGAGGCGAGGGCCATCCACAGCAGGGGCAGGACGTAGGTCACCGACACCGCGAGCAGGACGAGGTTCACCCCGATCCGGCCGAGGCGGGAGCGGCGTCGCGGGGACGCGGGGCGGGTGGCGGACCGGCCGCGGCGGGCGGAGCCGGTGGGCGTCTTGACGGCGACGGCCATCACTCGTCCTCCAGTCGGAGCAGCCGGATGTACACGGCGGAGAACAGGGCGCCGACCACGAGCAGGACGAGCGCGATGGCGGTGCCGTAGCCGATGAGGCTGTTCTGGAACGCCTGTTGGTACATGAACACGGGGAGGGTCTCGCTCTTGTTGCCGGGGCCGCCGCGGGTCATGGTGTAGATCAGGCCGAAGACGGAGAGGGTCTGCAGCGTGATCAGCATCAGGTTGGTCAGGATCGACCGCCGGATGACCGGCAGGGTGACCCGCCACAGCCGCTGCCAGGGGCCCGCGCCGTCCATCTCGGCCGCCTCGACGAGTTCTTTCGGCACGTCGTTGAGGGCGGCGGAGAAGACCATCATCGAGAAGGCGGTGCCGCGCCAGACGTTGGCCAGGCAGACCGCGAGGATCGGCGCGGTGTAGAGCCAGTTCTGCCGCGGCAGATGCAGGGTGCCGAGGAGCGAGTTGAGGGATCCCTGGTCGTAGAAGAAGGCGTACATCAGATAGCCGGCGACGACCTCGGGCAGCACCCAGGCGGCGATGACCACGCCGTTGGTGAGCGAGCGGACCGGCTTGGACGCCTTCTCCATCAGGACGGCCAGGGCCAGTCCCAGGGTGTTCTGTCCGACGACCGCGGAGCCGATCACGAAGACCAGGGTGAGGCGTACGGAGTTGAGGAAGTCGGAGTCGCCGAAGGCGCGGGTGAAGTTGTCGAAGCCGGTGAAGTGGGTGCCGGCGGCGCCGGTCAGCTGCATGTCGGTGAAGGCGTAGTACACGCAGTAGGCGATCGGGCCGGCGAGGAAGACGACCAGCAGGACCACCGCAGGCAGCAGCGGCAGGCCCCGCAGGAGGCCGCGGACGGGCGCGGGGACCCCGCGGGACCGGCGGTGGCCGTCGGTCCCGCGGGGGGCTTGGGCGAGTGCGGTCACGAGGTGCCCTTGACCGTCTTGTCGTCGCCCACGGCGGCGGCCACGTCGCTGTCGTAGGTGGCGGCGGCCTTGTCCACCGAGGCCTGGCCGGTGGTCACGGACTCCATGGCCTTCTGGATGGCGGTGGAGACCTGGTTGTAGGCGGGCAGGCCCGGCCGGTAGTGGGTGTCGGCGACGAGGGCGGTGAAGAACTCGTTGGTGGGGACGGACTTCAGGTACATCTCGTCGGTGGCGACGTCGGTGCGGGTGGCGATGGTGGCGTTGAGGGCGTTCCACTTCGCCGAGTTGGTCTTGGTCTGGATGGACTCCAGGAACTTCCAGGCGAGGTCGGCGTTGCCCGCCTTCGCGGGGATCGACCAGGCCCAGCCGCCTGACATCGATGTCTTCCCGGGGGCCTGTCCGTTCTGCGTCGGCATGGCCGCCGTGCCCATGGTGCTCTCCCACGCGGTCCACGGCTTGGCGCTGGTCGAGCCCCAGTTGTTGGGCATCCAGGAGCCGTCGATGTCGATGGCGAGCTTGCCCTCGGGGATCAGCTCGGTGCCGACGGTGGTGCCGAAGTTGGCGCCGAGGGCCTGGTCCACGGAGGGGCCGAGCTTCTCGCTGAAGACGGTGTGGACGAACGTCAGCGCGTCCTTGAAGCCCTGGCTGCCGACGACCCACTTCTTCTGGCTCGCGTCGTAGAGGGACTTGTCGCCGGCCGGGGTGCCGTACAGGAGCATCTCGAAGCCCTGCATGGAGGAGGCCTCGCCGCCCGCGGTGCCGGTGTAGATGTTCAGCGGGGTGACGCCGGAGAGCTTCGCCTTGATCTTTCTGGCGGCGTCGAGGACGTCGTCCCAGGTCTTGGGCTGCCAGGGCACCGAGATCCCGGCCTTGGCGAGGAGCGTCTTGTTGTACCAGATCCCGCGGGTGTCGGTGTTGTCCGGGACGCCGTACACCTTGCCGTCGGAGGCGCCGGTGACCGCGCCCTTGGCGGCGGTGGCGTACTGCGACCAGTCGGCCCACTTCGCGGTGTAGGCGTCGAGGGGCTTGAGGTAGCCGCCCGCGATGTCGGAGTTGATCAGCGCGGTGTCCTCGTAGACCAGGTCGGGGGCGGTCGAGGGGGACCGCATCATGAGCTGGATCTTGGTGTAGTAGTCGTTCTCGGAGGCGGTGACGGGGACGAGCTTGACGGTGGTGCCGGGGTTGGCCTTGGTGAATTCCTTGACCATCGAGGCGAGGTAGTTCGCCTGGAGCTTGTTGCTGCTGTTGAGGTTCTGCCAGTAGACGACCTTGACCGTCTTGCCGGAGCTCCCTGAGGAGCCCGATCCGCAGGCGGTCGCGGTGAGGGCGGTGGCGGCGGTGAGGGCGGTGACGATGGCGAGTTTCGAGCGCACTGGGGTTTCCTCCGGAACGAAAAAACCTGTGGGAAGCCGCGTGGGACGCGGACGCGCCGGCTCGGTGCGGGCGGCGCCTCCCTTGCGTCACCCTGCGCGTCCGGACCGTTCGACCCGGTTTGGTGGGCGACAGCTAAATCCAATGGATGGATTAAGTCAACGCTTCCGGCATGTAAACTTCCGGCCGTGCGGCGTGGTGTGATGGCGGGAGCGTCGCGATGTGGACATGAGTCGGGGGTCAGGTGATGGACAGGTGACGAGACTCGGCGGCACGAATCTGCCGCGCGTGGGCGGCTACAACCAGGCCGTGGTGCTGGACGCCATCCGCACGCGCGGCGCGGTCAGCCGTGTCGAACTGGCCGCGCTCACCGGCCTGACCAACCAGACCGTGTCGAACGTCGTCCGCAAGCTGCTCGACGCGGGTCTGGTCACCGAGACCGGGCACGCCCCGTCCAGCGGCGGCAAGCGCCGCACGCTGCTCTCCCCCCGTCCGGACGGCGCGTACGCGGTCGGCGTCCATCTCGATCCCGACTCGGCCGTGATCGTGCTGGTGAACCTGGCGGGCGAGGTGATCGTCAGCCGCCGGCTGCGGCTCACCGCCCCGGACGTACCCGAGGACGTCGTGGACCGGGTCTCGCGCGCCGTGCAGCGGCTGATCGTCCGCTCCGCGGTGGACCCGGCCCGGCTGCTCGGCCTCGGCATCGCCGCGCCCGGTCCGATCGACGGCTCCACGGGCTGTGTCGTCAGACCGCCGAACCTGCCCGGCTGGGACCGGGTGCCGCTCGTCGAGATGTTCGCCAAGGCCACCGGTCTGCCCGTCGCCCTGGACAACGACGCGACGGCCGCCGCGATAGGCGAGCGCTGGATCGGCGGCGAGGCGCGGGCCGGCAGCTTCCTGTTCATCTACCTGGGGACCGGCATCGGCGCCGGGATCGTCCTCAACAACACGGTCCTGCACGGGGATTCGGGCAACGCCGGGGAGTTCGGCCATATGCCCGTCGAGCCCGGCGACCGGGTCTGCCACTGCGGCGCCACGGATTGCCTCGGCCCCTACTGCAGCCCGGCCGCGATCATCGACGACCTGCTGCGGCGGTACGGCCCCCTCGCCGCCGACCGTATCGGGGTGACCGGTGTCCCCGCCTCCCTCCACGACGACTGGAAGGCGCTGCGCCGGGCCGCCCGCGCCGGTGACCCCGACGCCGGTGACGTCGTACGACGCGCCGCTCGCCTGATCGCCCAGGCCACGCGCGGTGCGGCCAGCCTGCTGGACGTGGGCCGGGTCGTTCTCGGCGGCGAGGCGCTGCGCGGCATCGAGCCGATCCTGCTGGAGGAGATCGACAGCGCCGTCAACCGCACCTCGGTGGCCCGTTCCATCCGCCCCGTGGTGATCGAGCAGAGCGTCATCGGCGACACGGTGGGCGCGATCGGCGCGGCGTCACTGGTCCTGCACGGAAACTACGCCCCGGGCTGGCGCATGCTCACGGACGGGGCGGGCGTCTGAGGGCGCTGCCGGCGGGGGTGACGGCGCATCGCCGGCCTGACGGGCGCCGGGCCGGCGATGCGCCGCTCCGCCCCTGACGGGCGAGGCCGCCCGAGCCCGGAGGGGGCGGACCGCCCTGACCAACCCCGGTGAGCGAGGCCGCCCAAGCCTGGAGAGGGCGAAACCGCCCTGACCGGCCCCGGCGGGCAAGGTCGCTCCCGGGCCCGGAGAGGGCGGACCACTCTGACCAGCCCCGGCAGGCGAAGCCGCCCAAGCCCGAAGAGGGCGAACCGTCCTGGCCAACCCCGGCGGGCGAGCCCGGAGGAGACGGACCACCCCGACCAACCCCGGCAGGCGAAGCCGCCCAAGCCCGAAGAGGGCGAACCGTCCTGGCCAACCCCGGCGGGCGAGCCCGGAGGAGACGGACCACCCCGACCAACCCCGGCAGGCGAAGCCGCCCAAGCCCGAAGAGGGCGAACCGTCCTGGCCAACCCCGGCGGGCGAGCCCGGAGGAGACGGACCACCCCGACCAACCCCGGCAGGCGAAGCCGCCCAAGCCCGAAGAGGGCGAACCGTCCTGGCCAACCCCGGTGAGCGAGGCCACCCGAGCCCGAAGGAGACGGACCACCCTGACCAACCCAGGCGGGCGAGCCCGGAGGAGGCGGACCACCCTGGTCAACCCTGGCGGACCGCGAACATCATGGCGGCGAGCGCCAGCGGCTGGGAGGCCGCGCGGCCGGCGCCGAGCGCGCTCTCGCCGGGTCGCGGGTGCGTTCGGCTCACCCGGCCAGTCTGCGACGGCCCGCGCACGGGCGCACCCCGAGCCGGGAGGCCGGGACCCGCGCCCGCCGGGAGCCCTCCCGGTGGTGGTGCGAACGACCCTCCGGCGTACGGCAGTTGAACACTCGGCACGCAGGCCTCGGGCGACGCCGGGCGTCCTTACGCTGACGCGCGTGCGAGATCCACTCCAGGCGGACCACGACCGCCACGGCACCCCCCGATCCTCTCTGACGGCTCCGGCACCTCGCCCGGCCGGCCGGAACGGTCGCCCGAACCCCCTGCTGGGGTTGCAGCAGACGGCGGGCAACGCGGCGACCGTCGCGGCCCTGGGCGGGGCGGGGACGTCCACCGCCCGCGGCCGGTCCCCGATGCCGGCGCTGCCGGCCGTCGTCGAGGAGGGAGCCCTGGAACTCCCGCCGTATCTGCGGGACATGACGGCGCCCGGGCTGTCCACGGCGTACGGCCTCACCGGTGCCGCGTTCGTCACCACCACCCTGGCCGACACCGTCGGGCGCCGCGACGGCGTGGTCGCGGAGATCGCCGCCGAACTCGCCGGGCGGCCCGAGTCCTTCTACGGGAGCGGCCGGGCCTTCGCCGTGACCGGTGCGCGCGGCGCGGACCGCTACGACGTCACGGTCCGCGTCGCCCGCGCCGACGACGACCGGCACGCCCTCTTCTCCCCCGAGGGTCCCGGCGCCGAGGACGCCGCCACCAAGGTGGACGTGCAGCACAACACCGCCGCCACGGTCGCCCAGAGCACGGGCTCGTCCGCGTCGAAGGGCGCGGCCTTCACCGCGTTCGGGATGGCGCCGGTGGCGCCGGGCGTCTGGGTCGGCGGAGCGGCGACCGTCAACGCCCAGCCGTTCCAGTCCTCCCGGGACTCCCGCAGCCAGCGGAACATCGCGGAGCCGCGCGTGCTGCGCAGCGACAAGGGGTCCGTCGAGGTGCCGCGCAAGGTCCGCTACCGCGTGCGGATCATGAAGGACGGCGCACGGGAGGCCCGGCACTTCGACGGGCCCGGCACGCTCACCATGCGGGTGCCGGTGGAGCACCTGGTGCCGGCCGCCGCCGGGCCGGCGCCCCGCCCCGCCCCGGTGGCCGCCGACGCCGCGCGGGCGGTGTCGCTCGCCGACTCCATGGCCCCGCTCGCCGTCTCCGACACCGCCGGACCGCACCAGGGCGGGGGCGGGCTGTTCGACGCGGTCGCCTCGGCCCTGCACCCGTCGCTGACCTGGCCCGGCGCCCCCGGCCGGGCCCGGCTGTACGAGGCCACGGCCACCGCGACCGTGCTGGAGGACCTGCCGCGGCTGCTGCGGGACGGGATCGTGGGCGAGGACCTGACCAGCCGGGACGGCACCACCACCGGCACTTACCGGATGCACGCCACGATCACCGCCCTGGCCCCCGGCTGGAGCACCGGCAAGACCCAGCTGCGCACCCACCAGCAGGTGCAGCACGGGGTGACGGACACCGCGGGCAAGGGGCGCGGCGGCGCCTTCGGCGTCGGCCCGGCGGGCGGGTTCGGGGTCCTGGGCAACGCGGCGGCCGTCCGGGGAACCGTGATGCCCGTCGTGGGTGCGCGCCAGAGCCGGTTCAGCGTGGCCGAGCAGACCGTGTCCAGCCGGCAGGGCGCGGAGGTGCGCGGCGACAAGGTGCTCTATCTGGGCACCGTGCTCTTCACGATCGAGGGCACCGGCCCTTCGTCGCCCCTCACCCGGGCCCGCGGCGGCGGCCGTACGGCACAGCACGCCCTGCAGGTCTGGATCAGCCTGCGCGCCGACGAGGCCCGGGAGCTGGGGCTGCCGCTGCCGGAGGGCGTGACCGCCGGGGAGTTCGTCAGGCGTCCGCCACAGCTCCCGCGGGAGACCGAGGGCGAGCGGCGGCAGGAGGAGGGAGACCCGAAGGGCAAGGCCGGAGCAGCGGATGAGCGGGCCGAGGCCCCCGAGCACGTCGTACGGCATCTGCCCTTCGGCGCGATGGGCTCCAGTGTGGCGATCAGCCGGCTGGACACCGCGCCGATGATGCGGGCCGTACGGGAGTTGTTCACCACGGACGCCCGGCTCGTCGGCTATCTGCCCGCCTTCGGCGAGGAGGCGCAGGCGCGTGAGCCGAGCGCGGAGGAGGCGGAGGTCCAGCGGCGCAACTACCGCGAACTGGTCACCGCCCTGTCGGAGACCAACCTGCGTGTGCACAAGGACCAGTTGCTGTCGACCGGCATCCGGGTGCGGCTGCGCCGCAAGTCCCGCCTGCACACCCACGACGTGCAGCTGAAGGTGACCGGTTCGCTCCGGGAGAGCGGCCATCTGGGCGACATCAAGGACTGGCTGGTGCGCAGCCACTCCGGTGTCACCAGCAACCTCCAGAGCGGGCGCGCCAGTTCACGCAGTGTCGGCGGGATGGCGCTGGGGCAGTTCCGGCTGGTCCCGGGCGCGCTCACCCTGTCGGCGCGCGGCGAGAAGGGCCGTACGACGACCCGGCGCGGCCAGGCGGGGCCGACCTTGCGCACCGATGTCCTCACCAACGGGTCGGAGGACGCGAGCGTGTTCGGCGGCGCCCTGAGCCTGAACGTCGGTGTGACGATGACGACCCGACAGCGCAAGGCGGCCCGCTCCCTCACGCCCGGCGCTCCGGGCAGGGACGTGCCCGAGGCCGAGGAGCTGACGACGCTGCCCCTCGACGCGCAGGACGTACGGCTGCTCACCCCCACCGCGTTCACCCTGGACGGCGAGGCCAAGGGCCGGCTGGACACCGCGACCGCCGCGCGCACGGCCGGCCGGGCCGGCGCACCGGGCGACTTCGCGGCGGCGGGCATCGGCGACCTGGCCGGCCTCGCCCCACGGCAGCCGGGTGTACGGGGCGTGCGGGACTGGACGCTGGTGGAGACCGTCGGGGACGGGCAGCCGCTGCGGGACCTGGCGTTCGAGCTGCTGGCACGGGCGGCCGCCCGCAACCGGGAGGCGCGGGAGGACCGGGCGCTCCAGACGGAGGGGCTGGCCCCCCGGCTGGCGATCGAGGAGCGGTTCGCTCCCCAGGCGGTGACGGCGGCGCTGCGGCAGGCCGTCTCCGCGGGCTGGGTGGTGCAGAACCTGCGGTACGCGCGGCGGCTGGCCGCGTTGAACGGCGCGGTCGGCACCCGCCTCGCGCTGACCGCGCCCCGGGTCGTCCACCGGGGCACGGGGGCGGGCACCGAGACCTTCGTCCTGGGCGGACACCAGGTGACGGGTCAGGAGGGCACGAGCCGCACGGTCTCGGCCCAGGGCGGCCTGACCGGGGCCGAGAACGGCACCGACTGGCGGGTCGCCGAGGGGGTCACGGCCAGCCGTTCCCTGGCCGGCGGCGACACCACGGCGTCCACCCTGGTCGGCACCGTCGAACGCAATGCGCACACCTCGCGCAAGAGCCCGCTGTACCTGGTCCAGTGCGATCTGGTGGTGCGGATGGTCGCCGAGGTCGCGGTGGCCGGCGGCGATCCCAACGTGGCACGGGGCGGGCGTACGGTGCCGGCGGCCGTCGGCGTGTGGCTGACCGAGCGGCAGCTGCGGGCGGCGGGGCTGAGGGTGCCGGGCGAGGAGGGCCGCGGGGGCGCGGCCGCCTCCGGGTCGGGCACCTCGCCGGCGGAGCGGGACGGCGGCGCGAAGGCCGCCGGGAAGAGCCGTGCCCCGGAGACCTCCGGTGGCGCGGCGGCGGGCTCGTCCCTGCTGCCGCCGGTCACCGTCCCGGGCCTCGCTCAATCGCTCCCCCTCGGCTTCGGCATGATCGAGGACCTGCCGGACTTCGTGCCGCTGCTGGAGCGGATCCGCGGCCGGCTGGGGGCCTCGCTCGCCGACGATCTGCTGCCGCGCACCCGGCTGACCGACCGCAACGACAATGTCCAGCGGCTGCTGCGGGTGCTGGACCGGGACGGTTCGGCGGGTCTGCTGTCGAGCGCCATGGACGGGGGTGTGGACGTCGAGCTGTTCGACGGGCGCAAGCGGCCCTACCGGGCGGTGTTCGGCATCCGCAGGACCGGGCGGGGCAGCTTCCTCGAGACGGCGTCCGACGGCCGGGACATGGAGTACATCACCTCCGCCGCCGCCCAGCGGGCCGCCGCCCACGACGAGAGCGACACCCGGGGCGTCGAGGCGGTCCTCGCGGGTTCCGGGAAGCCGGACGGCGGCACCGGTCAGGTGAAGAGCGTCGGCGCGGCCGCCGGGCTCGGCCTCTCGGCGAGCGACGCGCGCCGGTCGACGAGCGTCGGGCGGGCCCAGCTCGGGGTGAAGACCGTCGCCGAGGCGTCGGCCGCGCGGTCGGCCCGGATGCACGTGCCGATCGAGGCGAGCCTGCAGATCTTCTCGGGCAACCGCCGGATCGCCCTGGCGCGTCTGGACGGTCTGCGCCTGACGCACCGCGTCCTGGAGTCCGACCTGCGGGCCCTCTCGCGGCTGGCGCCGGTGCCGCCGCAACAGGTCGGCCGGCACGCGGCCGACCCGGCGGAGGGGAGCGCCGACCGGCTCGGCCCGTGGCGCCGCACGGGGGCCCGGCTGCCCATGGAGGCGCAGGTCAACGGGTTCACGGGCACGCCCCGGGTGCGGCAGGCGGTGGACGACGCGGTCGAGCGGGCGGGCGGGAGCGCGCGGTTCCGCACCGGCGGCGAGGCGGCGTTCCATCTGCTGCGCGAGGCCGTGTCCACGGAGTGGCTGATCGCGGCCCTGCCCCTGCTGACCTCGGCGGGCGTGGATCTTCCGCCGGTGCACGCGACCGGTGCCACGGGGCAGGACCTGCGCACCTCGCTGCACGCCAGGCTGCGCGCGGGGCGGGTGCTGGGCGTCGGGGACAAGATGACCTTCGAGACGGTGGCGCAGAGCGGGCTGGACGCGCCCCGCCCGACGGGTGCGGACGGTCAGCAGGCCAACGAGCACGGCCGGTCGGCGCGCGGTCTGTTCGGCGCGGGCACGCTGAACGCCGACGAGTTCCGGATGAACCAGTTCCTGGGCACCGTGGACGGGTCCGGCAGCGCCACCGCCACCGCCGTGAACGCGTCCGGTTCCCTGCCGCTGCACAAGCCCAAGTCCGAGGCGGTGCTGGTGCAGTTCACGCTGGACGTGCGGGTGGTGGCGGAGGTGACCGACCGGGTGCGCTCCGGCAAGCGGTCGACGGCCGTGCAGGACGTGACACTGCCCGAGCCGGTCGTCGTCCGGATGCCGGCACCCGCGGTC
The DNA here is from genome assembly GCF_054660435.1 of Streptomyces sp. YKOK-I1. Classification (NCBI taxonomy): domain Bacteria; kingdom Bacillati; phylum Actinomycetota; class Actinomycetes; order Kitasatosporales; family Streptomycetaceae; genus Streptomyces; species Streptomyces sp. YKOK-I1. The sequence continues at coordinate 9,466,645 of NZ_BAAGDR010000001.1, read as the reverse complement.
CGCCGCATGCTGGCCGACCCGGACCACGCCGAGCTGCTGCGGGACCCGCAGAACCACCTCCGCACCCGCCCGGACGCCGAGTGACCCTCACCGTGACCTGGTCCGCGCCCCTGTCCCAAGGGTGTACTCCCAGCCCGGCCGCCACCGGAACGGGGCGTCGACGAGGTCCTCGATCGACGCTCCGCCCAGCAGGCACGCGAGGGCCCACCGGTTCGCCGAGTGGGCGAAGACCAGGACCCTTTGCCCGTCCCGCTCGGCGGCCAGGTCGCGCAGGAGGTCCTCGGTCGCCTCGATGACCTGGCGGTAGCTCTGGCCGCCGGGAAACGGCACGTCGATGTGGCGGGAGCGGAGCGCCGCGAGGTCGGCGACCCGGCAGCCGTTGAACTCGCCGTAGTCGCACTCCCGCAGCCGGCGGTCGTGCCGGACCGGCATCGCCGTCCCCTCGAACGCGATCCGCGCGGTGTCCACGGCCCGCCGCAGGTCGGAGGCGAGGACGACGTCGATCCCGTCGTCCCGGCGCCGCATCCCCAGCTCCCTCGCCTGCGCCCGGCCGGCCTCGGAGAGCTCCCCGGGCAGCCACCCCGTGGCGATCCCGGCCTCATTGTCGGTCGTCGTGGCGTGCGTCTCGTAGACGATCTCCACTCCCATGCCTCCAGGCAAGCACGGGAACGCGACCGCGGGGAACCCCGAGCGGCCGAGCAGGCCCGAGCAGCCGAGCAGGCCGAGGCCGGAAGGAAGCCCCGAGCGGCCGAGCGGGCGCCGAGCAGCCAGAAGGAGGAAGCCCAGAGCCGCCGAGCGAGCCGAGCCGGCCAGAAGAGTGCCCCGAGCCGCCGCAGCATGCCCTGAGCGGCCCGGGGAAGCCCCGAGGGCCCCGGCGGCTCCCCCTCGGGCCGGCTCGCATGGTCAGCGGCGAGGGGTGGTGGGATTCTGGAGGTGAGGGGCGTCCTCGGAGCAGCCGGGAGGATCGATGGGGCGTGATGTCCCGGCGCTGGTCTTCACCCGCGAGGACCGTCGCCGCTACCGGATCAAGATGCAGGAGTGCCTGGAGGTCCTCGCGCAGATGCTGCGCGAGGAGCGGTTCGTCTCGCAGCGGCCCCGGGTGGGGCTGGAGATCGAGCTGAACCTGGTCGACGACGAGGCCGAGCCGGCGATGCGCAACAGCGAGGTGCTGGAGGCCATCGCGGACCCGGCGTGGTCGACCGAGCTGGGCCGGTTCAACCTGGAGATCAACGTGCCGCCCCGGCGGCTCACGGAGGGCGGCCCCGACGCCTGGGAGTCCGAGATCCGGGACGCGCTCAACCACGCCGACCAGCGGGCCAGGACAGCCGACGCCCGGCTCATCATGATCGGCATCCTGCCCACCCTGCGCCAGGAGGACGTCGGCGAGGACACCCTGTCGGAGAACGCGCGCTACCGGCTGCTCAACGACCAGGTGTTCGCGGCGCGCGGCGAGGATCTGCGGATCGAGATGGACGGGGTCGACCGGCTGCGCACCTACGCCGACACGATCACCCCGGAGGCGGCCTGCACGAGTACCCAGTTCCATCTCCAGGTCTCCCCGCAGGAGTTCGCCGGTTACTGGAACGCCGCCCAGGCCATCGCCGGGGTCCAGGTCGCGCTGGCGGCCAACTCGCCGTTCCTGTTCGGCAAGGAGCTGTGGCACGAGACCCGTGTCCCGCTGTTCGAGCAGGCCACCGACACCCGCCCGCAGGAGATCAAGGCGCAGGGCGTACGGCCCCGGGTGTGGTTCGGGGAGCGGTGGATCACCAGTGTGTTCGACCTGTTCGAGGAGAATCTGCGCTACTTCCCCGCGCTGCTGCCGCTGTGCGACGAGCAGGACCCGGCCCGGACCCTCGACGAGGGCGACATCCCGGAGCTGGGCGAGCTGACCCTGCACAACGGCACCATCTACCGCTGGAACCGCCCGGTCTACGCGGTGGCCCACGACGAGCCGCACGTCCGGGTGGAGAACCGCTGTCTGCCGGCCGGGCCGACCGTCGCCGACACCCTCGCCAACGGCGCGTTCTACTACGGGCTCACCCGCGCCCTGGTCGAGGAGGAGCGGCCGGTGTGGTCGCGGATGTCGTTCCAGGCCGCCGAGGACAATCTGCACACGGCCGCCCGCCACGGCATCGAGGCCCCGCTGTACTGGCCGGGCATGGGCGAGGTGCCGGTGCCGGAACTCGTCCTGCGTCGGCTGCTGCCGCTGGCGCACCGCGGACTGGAGCTGTCGGGCATGGACGCGGCCTGGCGGGAGCCGCTGCTCGGCGTCATCGAGCAGCGCTGTGTCACCGTCCGCAACGGGGCGGTCTGGCAGAAGGAGATGTTCCACCGCATCGGCACGGCCGCGCACCTGGACCGTCATGAGGCGCTGCGGCTGATGACCCAGCAGTACATCGACTACATGCATCTCAACGCCCCCGTGCACACCTGGCCGGTCGACTGACCGGTCGCTGAAGCGCCCTCAGGCACCTGGAGGCACCCGTGGGCACACCGACCGTCGACGTGCTGATCGCGGGGGCGGGCCCGGTCGGGCTCAGCGCCGCCGCCGAGCTGGGCCGGCACGGTGTCCGGTGCCGGCTGGTCGACCGGCTCCCTGCCCGGCTGCCGTACGCGAAGGCGGTCGGCATCCAGCCGCGCACCCTGGAGCTCTGGGACCGGATGGGCCTGGCCCGAACGGTCCTGGAGTCGGCGGCCGTGCTGCGCGGCCAGCTCGTCCACGTCAACGGCCGGGAGACGGCGCGCATCGAGACGACGCTGCCGCCCGAGGTGCCGTACGGCTTCGCCGCGCTGCCGCAGTACACGACCGAACGGCTGCTGGAGGAGTACCTCGCGGAACTCGGCACGGTCGTCGAGCGCGGTACCGAGCTGCTGTCCTTCGGCCAGGACCCGGACGGGGTGACCGTCCGGTTGCGGACCGCCTCCGGTGCCGAGCAGGAGCTGCGGGCGGGGTATCTCGTGGGCTGCGACGGGGCGCACAGCACGGTCCGCAAGGGGCTGGGGCTCGCCTTCGAGGGGGACGCCTTCGCGGAGGAGTACATGCTGGGCGACGTCGAGGCGGACTGGGATCTGCCGCACGGGTACGGACTGCGGTCCAGCCATCGCGCCGAGGACGGCAGCACGGACGATGTGCTGGTGTGCATCCCGCTGCCGGGGGCCGGCCGGTACCGCATGTCGATGCTGGTGCCGCCGGAGCTGTCCACGCGGGCGTCCGGCCGGGGAGACGGGGTGGCGCACGGCCTGGAGGGCGGACGGGCCCCCGGACTGCCGCATCTCCAGGCCGTCGTCGACCGGCTCGCCCCGAAGCCGGCCACCCTCTCCCGGCTGCGCTGGTCCTCGGTGTTCCGGATCAGCCATCGCATCGTGGACCGGTACGGCGCCGGGCGGGTCTTCGTCGCGGGCGACGCCGCCCACATCCATCCGCCCACCGGCGCCCAGGGCATGAACACCGGGATCCAGGACGCCTGCAACCTGGCCTGGAAGCTCGCCCTCGTGGTCCGGGGGCAGGCCGGGCCCGCGCTGCTGGAGACGTACGACGCCGAGCGCCGTCCGGTGGGCGAGGAGGTGGTCGGACGGACGGTGCGGCACGCCACACAGGGCTTCGAGGCCGACCCGGACGACCCCCGGACGGTCGTGCTGCGGGAGGCCCAGCTGCTGGTCGGCTACCGGGGCGGCCCGCTCGCCGGCCGGCCGTACGGGCCCGCCGACGCGCCCCAGCCGGGCGACCGGGCACCCGACTGCACCGGGCTGACGCTGCCCCTGGCGGCGTTCCCGCTGCGGCTGCTCGACGTCCTGCGCGGCCGCGCCGGGCTCGTCGTGCTCCTGTACGCGGCCCACGCCCGCGACCTGGACGAGGCGGCGGACGCCGTCGAGACCGTCGTGGCACCGCTGCGGGCGGCGAGCGGGAACGCCGCGGCCCGGCCGGCGACCGTGGCCGTCCTCGCCCGCGAGGCCGCCGTGGTGGCCCCCGACACGCTGACCGTCGCCGCGTACCGGGACACCGGCGGGGAGTTCGCCCGGCTGTACCGGCTCGACGGCCCGACCGGTCTCGTCGTCCGCCCGGACGGGCATCTCGGCGCGCGTTTCCCGCTCACCGAGACCGCCGCCGCCCTGTCCGGCCACCTCGCGACGCTCCGATCCGGCCACGCCCACGACTGATGTTGTGCACTTTATTGACGGCCATCATCTGAGAGCCTAACTTCACGGTGTCCCTCCCCTCGCTCAAGGGAGACCGCGATGTCCCCGTCCCCCACCCGCACCCCCTCCCCCGAACAGACCCGCCAGTTGCGCCGGGTCGCCCTCTCCGGACTGCTCGGCACCGCCGTGGAGTTCTACGACTTCCTCGTCTACGGCACGGTCGCCGCCCTCGTCTTCGGTGAACTGTTCTTCCCCGGGGCCGATCCCGCCGTCGGCACCATCGCCGCGTTCGGCACCTTCGCCGCCGGCTATGTCGCCCGCCCGCTCGGCGGCATCCTCTTCGGCCACTTCGGCGACCGCCTCGGCCGCAAGTCGATGCTGCTGCTCACGATGGGCCTGATGGGCGGCGCCAGCTTCGTCATCGGTCTGCTGCCGACGTACGACACCATCGGCGTCTGGGCGCCCGTCCTGCTGATCACCCTGCGGGTGGTGCAGGGCATCGCCATCGGCGGTGAGTGGGGCGGCGCCACGCTGATGGTCGTCGAGCACGCCGGGGAACGGCGGCGCGGCCTGTGGTCCAGCTTCACGCAGATGGGGGCCCCGCTCGGCTCCCTGATCTCCGCCGCCGTCGTCGCCCTCGTCGTCACCCTGCCGAAGGACGAGTTCACCGCCTGGGGCTGGCGGGTGCCGTTCCTGCTCAGTGTGCTGCTGCTCGGCGTCGGGCTGTTCGTCCGGCTGCGGGTGGTGGAGAGCCCGCTCTTCGCCGAGGTGAAGCAGCGGCGCACCGAGGCCCGGCTGCCGGTCCTCGACGTCCTGCGGCGGCCGCGCCCGGTGCTGCTGGCCTGCGGTGTCGGCATCGGCGCCTTCACCGCCCAGTCGCTGCTGACCAGCTATCTGATCGCCTACGCCACCGGCATCGGCTACGCCCGGCCGCAGGTGCTGACCGCGCTCACGGTCTCCGCCGCCGTCGCCCTGGTCGTCCTGCCCTGCGTCTCCACGCTGTCCGACCGGATCGGCCGCCGCCCGGTCGTCCTCGCCGGAGCCCTTCTCTCGGCGGCACTCGCCTTCCCCGTGCTCGCGCTGGTCGACTCGAAGTCGCCGGGCCTGCTGATCCTGGCCGTCGTCCTCGGCCACGGCATCGCCCAGTCCGCGATGTACGGGCCGCTGGGCGCCCTGTTCAGCGAGATGTTCGGCACCCGGGTCCGCTACACGGGCGCCTCCCTCGGCTACCAGGGCGCGACCCTGATCGGCGCCGGCTTCTCCCCCATGATCGCCGGCAGCCTGGTCGCCGGCAGCCACAGCGGCACCCCCGTCGCCCTGCTGCTCTGCGGCGGCTCGCTCGTCACCGCGCTGACCGTGTGCTTCGTCCGCGAGACCAGCCGTACGTCCCTCTCCGGCGACTCCGCCGAGAGCTCCTTTGCCCCCCACGCCCAGGAGATCACCGCATGACGATCCGCACCCGCACCGCCTCCGTGGCCGCGCTCCTGCTCTTACTGACCGCACCGCAGGCGACCGCCCGGGCGGCGACGGCCGAGCCGGCCCGGGTGGAGGGCCGGCTCCCCTCCGGGGCGACGTACCTGATGGACGTCCCCGCCGACTGGAACGGCACGGTCCTGCTGTTCAGCCACGGCTACGCGGCCGGCCCGGCCAACCCCGCCCAGGACGCCCCCGACGACGCGACCAAGGCGCTGCTCCTCCAGCAGGGTTACGCCCTGGTCGGCTCGTCCTACGCCACCACCGGCTGGGCGGTCACCGACGCCGTCCCCGACCAGCTCGCCACCCTCGGTGTCTTCGCCGAGCGGTTCGGCGCGGCCTCCCGCACGATCGCCTGGGGACGGTCGTACGGCGGACTCGTCACCACCGCCATCGCCGAGCGCGCCCCGCAGCGCATCGACGGCTCGCTCTCCCTGTGCGGACTCGTCCACGGCGGCGTCGCCAACTGGAACAACACCCTCGACCCGGTCTTCGCCCTCAAGACCCTGCTCGCCCCGGACTCCGGCATCCCGCTCGTGGACCTCCCGGACCAGGAGAGCGCCACCGCCGCGGCGACCGCGCTGACCGCGGCGGTCGACTCCGCGCAGACGACCGCCGCGGGCCGGGCCCGGATCGCGCTCGCCGCCGCCCTGCACAACATCCCCGTCTGGAACCAGCCCACCCAGGTCCGCCCCGCGGCGACGGACTGGGACACCCAGCAGGCCAACCAGTACACGGCCGTCAGGGGCCTGCTGAACGCCGGCTTCAACCGGCGGCAGGAGGCCGAGGCCCGCGCCGGCGGCACCATGTCCTGGAACACCGGCGTCGACTACGCGCGGCTCCTCGCCCGGTCGTCCGTGCGCAAGGAGGTCACCGAGCTGTACAAGGAGGCCGGGATGTCCTTGCGCGAGGACCTCGCGGCCCTCAACCGCGCCCCGCGCGTCGGCGCCGACCCGGACGCCGTCGCCTGGATGAGCCGGACCAGCTCCTTCACCGGGAAGCTGACCAAGCCGCAGCTCTCCGTCCACACGATCGGCGACGCCCTGGTCCCGGTGCAGACCGAGAGCGCCCTGCGCCGGGCCGTCACCGCCGCCGGGTCGTCGGCGCTGCTGCGGCAGGCGTACACCGACAACGCCGGGCACTGCACCTTCAGCGCCGCCGAGCAGCTCGCCGCCCTGCACACCCTGGAGGACCGGCTCACCACCGGTCGCTGGCCGGCGACGGACGCCGGTTCGCTCAACTCCCGTGCGGCGGCGGCCGATCCCACGACCCCCGCCCGCTACACGGCCTACCGCCCCACCCCGTATCTGCGGCCCTACGACCTTGCCCACCCGGCCGACGGCCGGTGACCTGGTACGACCGCCCGCGGCAGGACCCGCGGGCGGTCGTACGCTTGCTCCCGTGGCGGACAACGACATCCCGGACACCCCGAACGACGGCATCCCGAACGACGACACCGCGGACGCCCCGCAGTCGCGCCCGCAGTCGCTCATGCTCGCCTTCTTCGGCAATCACGTGCTGGAGGAGGGCGACCTGTGCGTCTACTCGGGCAGCATCATCGACGTCCTCGGCCGGGTCGGGGTCGGCGAGCAGGCCGTACGGTCCACCCTGACCCGGATGGTCAACCGGGGTCTGCTGCGGCGCCAGCGGGAGGGCCGGCGGATGTACTTCGGCCTGACCCCGCACGCCACGCGCATCCTTCACGACGGCCGCACCCGCATCTGGGGGCAGGGCGCGGTCAACGACGACTGGGACGGCTCCTGGACCCTGCTGGGCTTCTCCCTCCCCGACTCCTGGAAGCGCCAGCGCCACGATCTGCGCTCCCGGCTCGCCTGGTCCGGGTTCGGTGCGCTGTACAGCGGACTGTGGATCGCCCCGGGCGACGTGGACGTGTCCGCCGTGGTCGACGAGCTGGGGCTCGCGGACCACGTCAAGATCTTCCACGCGCGGGCCGGGCAGGCCACTGACATCGAGCTGATGATCCGCGACACCTGGGACCTGGAGAGCATCGCCGCCCGGTACGTCACCTTCGACAAGCGCTGGACCGCGCATCTGGGCGCCGGCTCCGGGGAGGATCCGATCGGGACCCGGCTGCGGCTGGTCAGCGAATGGCTGTGGACCATCCGCACCGACCCCCGGCTCCCCGCCCGCCATCTGCCGCCCGCCTGGCCGGCCCGCGCCGCCCAGGAGACGTTCCGTCAGGTGGCCCGGCAGACCGAGGCACCCGCCCTGCGGGCGGCCCGTGAACTGCTGGAGACCGCGCCGCCGCGCTGAACGGCCGCCGCCCTCAAGGCTCCAGGGCCGCAACGCCGTCCAGACCGGTGTCGCGCATGATCCGGTCGACGGTCTCGGTGAGACTGCTTTCGGCGCCGATGACGGTCTCGGCACCGCCGGGCAGCAGGTCCAGCTCCCGGTACCACTCCCGCAGCTCGTGCTCGCCGACCTCATGCGCGATCGGCTTGGTCGCGTGCCGGGCGAGCGTCTCCTCCCACGGCACATGGAGGTAGTAGGCGTGGGTGGGGCCGCGGTGGTCGGCGCGCAGCCGCGCGAGCATGTCGCCGTACCGGTCGGCGTACAGGAGGCCTTCGAGGACGACGTGGTAGCCGGCGTCGAGGGCGTAGCGGGCGACGGTGTCGATGAGGCCGATGTTCGCCGCTCCCGGCCGGTCCCGTTCCCGCAGGACGATCCGGCGGAGGTTGTCCTGGCCGACCAGCGCCAGCCCTCGTCCGAAGCGCTCGCGCAGACCGGCCGCGACCGAGGACTTCCCGGAGGCCGAGTTCCCGCGCAGCAGGACGAGCCGGGTCCGTGCCGTGCCCACCATCACGCGCGTCACCTCGCCGGCGGGCCCGTCACTCCCCCAGGCCGAGGAAGTCCGCGACCAGGACGGCGAACTCGTCCGGGGTGGCGAGGCGGATGCCCAGGCTCTCGGCCTTGGTCCGCTTGGACCCGGCGCCCTCTCCCGCGACGACCAGCGAGGTCTTCTTGGAGACGCTGGAGGACGCGCGGCCGCCGGCCCGTTCGACCAGTTCGTTCATCTCGTTGCGGCTGAGCTTCTCCAGGGGGCCGGTCATCGCCCCCGTGACCACCACCGCCATCCCCGCGAGCGGACCGGCGGCGGCCGGGGCGTCACCGTCGCCGTCGCCGTCGCCGTCCGTGGCGGCGGTCCCGGTGTCCGCGGCGGCCGGCGGTGTGGCGCCGGGCTCGGTCATGTTGACGCCGGCCGCGGCGAGCTTGTCGATGAGCGGGGCGAGTTCGGCGAGTTCCGCGACGATGGACGGGGCCTTCTCGGTGCCGATGCCCTCGACCCGCCGGACCGCCTCGGCGTCGGCGGCGCGCAGGGCGTCCATCGTGGCGAAGTGGCGGGCGATACGGCGGGACATGGAGCGGCCCGTGCCGCGCACGCCGAGGGCGCACAGCACCCGGGACAGCGGGCGCTCCTTGGCCCTGCCGAGCGCGGTGAGGAGGTTGTCGCTGCTGGTCTCCCCCATCCGCTCCAGGCCGAGGAGCTGGTCCCGGGTGAGGGTGAACAGGTCGGCGAGGTCGGCGACCAGGCCCGCCTCGACGAGCTGCACCACCCGGGTGTGGCCGAGGCCCTCGATGTCGAGCTGGTCGCGCCCTGCGGCGTAGGAGAGGGAGGCGACGAGGTGGCAGTTGCGGCCGTTCTCACAGCGCCAGCGCTGCTCGCCGGTGTCGATGCCGGCGCCGCACCGGGGGCAGGACTCGGGGAAGGCGATGGGCTGTTCGTCGCCGGTGCGCAGATGGGCGACGGGTGCTTCGATGCGCGGGATGACGTCACCGGCGCGGTGGACCATGACGTGGTCGCCGAGGCGCAGATCGCGGCGGGTGATGTCGGCCGGGTTGTGGAGGGTGGCGTAGGTGATGGTGGAACCGTCGATCTCGACGGGTTCGAGGACGCCGCGCGGGGCGATGATGCCGGTGCGGCCGACGTTCCACTCGACCGCGAGCAGGCGGGTGATCTTCTCGACGGCGGGGAGCTTGTAGGCGATCGCCCAGCGCGGGGCGCGGGAGCCGGAGCCGGCGGTCCGCTGGTCGGCGGCCAGGTCGGCCTTCACGACGATCCCGTCGATCCCGAAGGGCAGTTCGGCGCGCAGCGCGGCGATCTCCTGGACGCGGGCCAGCACCGTGTCGGCGTCGGCGGCCGTGGTGCCGGGGACGGCGGTGGTGGCGGTGGTGTGCACGCCGTAGGAGCCGGTGAGGGTCATCAGGTCGCTGTGCGCCGCGTCGGCGAGGGACTCGGCGAGCGCCGGTTCGGTGGCGGGCAGGGGCAGCAGGCCGTAGCCGAAGAAGGTCATGGGGACGGTGTAGGCGCGGTCCTTGGCGCGCAGGGTGCCCGCGGCGGCGTTGCGGGGGTTGGCGAAGGGCTGTCCGCCGTGTGCCGTGCGCACCTCGTTGGCGTGCTCGAACTGGGCGGTGGTCATGAGGACTTCGCCGCGCACCTCGACGGTGACGGGTGCGGTGAGCCGGTCCGGGAGGCCCTCTATGGTGCCGATCGCGTGCGAGACGTCCTCCCCGGCCGTCCCGTCGCCGCGGGTGATCAGCCGGGTGAGGCGGCCCTCGGTGTAGCGGGCGGCGATCGCGAGGCCGTCGAGCTTGGGCTCCACGCTGAACCGGGTGATGTCATGGCCGACGCGGCGGGCCAGTGAGGCGGTCCACGCGGTGAAGTCCTGCGGCGAGAACACGTTGTCCAGGCTGAGCATCGCGACCGTGTGCGGCACGTCGCCCTCGGCGGCGCCGCCGGCGACCTTTCCGGTGGGCGAGTCGGGCAGCGTGTCCTCGGGGTGCCCGGCCTCCCACTCGGCGATGGCGCGCACCAGACGGTCGTAGGCGTCGTCGTCCAGGGTCGACGTACCGCCCGCGTAGTAGGCGGCGGCCGCCCGCACCGCGTCCCGCACCGCACGCGCGTAGGCCTCGGCGTCCGCAATCACTGCAACTGCACCAGGTGTCGTCATGTCCTTCATCCTGCCTGCCACCACTGACAACGCCCCTGCGAGCGGCGGAACGGGACCCCGCCGGCCGGTGGTACGGCCGCCTGCGGGTGTGCACCGGGGAGCCGGGGCCGGCCGGCTGACCCGGCGGGCGCCGGGGCGGGGCGGCGGCTTCGGCACGGTGGCCGGGGTGGCCGCGCCGGGCTTCCCCTCCCGTGTACGGGTCCTGCACCCGGCGTCCCTCGACGGGCGCCCGGTGCGCTGGTCACAGATGGCCGCCGCGTACGGCCGGACGGTCGGACGGTCGGGCCGGGGGCGCGGTGGCACCGGCTCGTCGCCGTGGACCGCGCCCACTCCGACGGGTCGGAGTACGGTCTGCCCGCTGTGTGGGACGAGCACCCCGACGAGGGGCCGACCCCGCCGGTCGTGGCGCGGGCCCTCGTCCGGTCCTGGCCCGGCGCACGCGGACGCCGGACGGCTGCCGGTTCGGCCAGTGGGAGGGGTACGGCCGCCGGGACTTCGCCGGGGCGCCCACGTTCCCCACTCCCGGCCGGGACGAGGTGCTGCTCTCCGGGTCGCTCGGTGAGGCGCTCTGCCGGTCCGCGTGGACGAGCTCGCCGAGCTGCCGGATCCGTGGTGGCCCGAGGACCGGGCCTGGTGCGTGGGCGGGGACGTGGACCTGGCCGGCACGTGCGTCGGCGGGTCGCCGGAGCTGATCGCCGGTCTGCCGGCCGACCCCCGGCTGGAGACCCTTCCCGCCTCTCCCGACGACGCGCCCCGCCGACGTGGGTCAGGCCGCGCGGGCCCGGCGCCGTGCCGCGAGCACCGGCACGGTGGCCGGCACCGGCGGTGACACGGGCGGGGCCTGGAGACGCATGGGCGCCGCCTGGGGCCGTACGGCGCGCACCCGGTAGGTCGTGCGGCCCCGGTCGGCGACCGGCTCGCCCAGGGTTATCCGGCCCGTGGCGCGCAACTGGTCGCACTCGGCGGTCGGCAGGGCCACATAGCAGCCGCCCTTGCCGGTGACGGAGTCCAGCGGCCGCCAATAGCTGTACCGGTGCCGCCCATTCGTATGCACGGTCACGAAGACGGGATGGCTCGCATCACTGACGATCCGCAGAACATCCGCCTCGGCCCGGGTCAGCGGGGCGTTGCGGCGAGGGGAGTCGGACAGGCGCGGAGCGTCGGCGGGCGGCATGGGCGGCGACCTCTTTCAGGGACAACGGCTGTACACCGTCTACCCCGTTGGAGCGAAGTTGATCTCTGTTCCGCGCATTCTTCAACACGACAGTGACATTACTGTTGCGCCGCGACGGGAAGGCCTTCCCGGATGCGCCGCTTTGTCCGTACTGGGGGTAAGACGCAGGGCGGGGGTCCCGGCCGGGAGCGGGCTCCCGTTCCGAACCCCTTCAGCAGCGGGGGTAGAAGAGGTCCAGGCCGGTGGCCGGGAAGGACGACGGGTCCGCCTGGCCCGTGTCGTCGACGGTGAACTCCCGGGTGTCGGTACCGAGTCCGCGGCCGGGCTCGCCCAGGCGGGCCTCCCAGGCGTACACGCCGTCGCCGACGTAGGTGTACGCCGAGAGGTCGGGGTAGCGGTCGTGGTTGAAGTCGGCGACCTCGATGTCCTTGGTGGGGCCGAGGTCCAGTTGCTGGATCCGGCGGGCGCGGCCGGTGTTCGAGAAGGGGCCGAAGCGCAGTTCGGCGACGTTCGGGGGGACCGGGTCGTCGCCGTACTGGTTCCGGCCGGCGACGACGACCAGATCGCTCCAGCCGTCCCGGTCGAAGTCGGCCACGACGGCCCGGACGTAGTTCTGGTGGGTCCCGGCGTGATCGGCGAGGGCGCGCCGCCCGGCCCTGTTCTCGTACGGCGTGCCGAACCCGAAGGTGACGGCCAGGCCGACGCCCTGGTGCGTCGGATCGGCGACCCGGTCGGCGCGGCCGTCGTCGTTCAGGTCCGCGACGAGTGCGCCGGAGTCCGTCACACAGGCCGTGACGGAGGACGGCCCGTCCGGGGGCGGGGGCGGCGGACCCAGGACATCCTCGCAGCCGGTGAAGAACAGCAGACCCGCGGCGACGAAGACCCCCGGAGTGAACCTGCCCATGCGTCTCGTCCGGTACGGACCATCAAGCGCCGTGGAGAACATGGCGCCCAACTATCGCACACGGGTCCGATGTTGTTCGGCCCCCTCGCGATCGACGGCGGGGAGTGCAACCGTGGTGGCCGAAAACGTGTCTCAGCAGCCGTGGCCCGACGGTTCCCGGGGCCGGAAAGGCGCGGGCGCGCCGTGGAGAGGGGGTGGCGATGAGCACATGGGCCGTACCGGGGTACTCCGAGTCCCTGGAACTGGGTTCCGGAGCCGGCGGACGGGTGGTGCTCGCCCTGCACGAGCCGACCGGTGTGCCGGTGGCCGTGAAGTACCTCAGCGAGTCGCTGCGGACGCGACCCGGTTTCCTGCGCGGTTTCCGCGCCGAGGCGGAACTGCTCGGCGGTCTGCACAGCCCGTACGTGGCCGGCTTCTACGAGTACGTGGAGGGCACCGAGGGCGCCGCCATCGTGATGGAGCTGGTGGACGGCGTGTCCCTGCGGGCCCTGCTCGCCCGCGAGGGTCCCCTGACGCCGGAGTCGGCGCTGGCCGTCCTGAAGGGCTCGCTGCTCGGTCTGGCCGACGCCCACCGGGCCGGTGTGGTCCACCGCGACTACAAGCCGGCGAACGTCCTGGTCACCCCGGAGGGCGCGTCCAAGCTCGTCGACTTCGGGATCGCGGTGGACGCGGGCCTCAGCGCGGGCGTGGCCGGCACTCCGGCCTACATGGCGCCGGAGCAGTGGACCGGCGCGCCGGCCTCGCCCACCGGCGACGTGTACGCGGCCACCGCCACGTTCTTCGAGTGCCTGACCGGCCACAAGCCCTACGCCGGCGACAACATGGCCCAGCTCGCGGTGCAGCACGCCGAGGACCCCGTCCCGGTGGAGGAGGTGCCCGAGGCCGTGCGCGCCCTGGTCCGCCGGGGACTGGCCAAGACGGCGGCGGAACGCCCCTCGGACGCGTCGGAGTTCGTGGCCGACCTGGAGCGGGCCGCCGTGGGGCAGTACGGCGAGGACTGGGAGGAACGCGGCCGGGGACGGCTGGCCGCCCTGGTGGCGTCGCTGCTCTTCCTCCTGCCCTCGGGCCGGACCGGATCCGGTCTGAGCACCACCACCGACGAGGCACGCACCGTGCTCGGCGGGGGCGCCTCCGGCGGGCGGTTGCGCCCGTGGCGGCCCACCGTGCCGGGCGCGGCCGTGGCGGCGGCCGCCGTGCTCGTCGCGCTCCTCCTGGGCCAGGGCGTCGGCCAGGGCGCGGGAGCGGCCTCCCGGCAGGAGACCCGGGCGCTGGCCACGACCAGCCCCAGCCAGGTGTCCGACACCGGCCCGCCACCGACGGCGTCGGCCTCGGCCTCGGCCTCGCCGTCGGCGTCCGAGTCCTCCGCCCTCCCCAGCGCCTCGCCGTCGGAGTCGGCCGGTGACGGTTCCGCGTCTCCGTCGGCGGTCGCCACCGACCCGTCGGCCTCACCGGACGCCTCCTGGACCGCGCCCGCCCCGAGCGACTCCGCGAGCCCGACGAGCAGCCCGTCCCCGTCGCCGTCCCCGTCCGCCGCCACCGCCGTCAAGGACGTGACCGTGTCCTCCTTCCGGCAGACGGGCACCACCACCGCCAGCACCACCATCACGGTCACCGCGGACGGCACCGGCCCCGTCACCATCACCCTCGCCTGGTTCACGGGCAACGTGGCCGGACAGGCGGGGACGGCGGAGGGCAGCGAGTCGTACCGGCGCAGCGGCGCCCGTCAGTACTCGCTCACCGTCGAGCACACCTTCCAGGGAACCGGCTGCTACTGGACCGTGCAGGCCTCCACCAGCCCCGCCTCCGCGGACGGCGGCGCCTCCCAGCAACTCCTGACCCGGGGGTGCCAGCTCCGATGACCACTCCTCACGAGGACTACGAGCGGGACGACTACAGCGCCACCGCCCTGGACAGCTTCTGGGTCGAACGCGGCGAGGACGGCACGACCGTGGTGCACGCGCGGTCCGACGACGGTACGGCGGTCATGGCCTCCGGGGCCGACGACCGCACGGCGGTGATCGCCCCCGCGACCGACGACCGCACGGCCGTCATGGCCCCCGGGGCCGCGGATGGTACGGCGGTGCTGGACGACCGGGCCGACGGTACGGCGGTGCTGGACCACCGGTCCGAGCACGGTACGGCGTTGATGGACCCCGGCTCCGACGACCGTACGGCGGTGGCGGGGGCCGGTTCAGGTGGCGGCGAGGCCTTTCCGCGTGGGCGGGTCGACGGGACCGTGCTGCGTTTCGGGCCGGGCGTCACCGCCCGGCCGGGCGCGACCGCGGGGTCGGCGTACGGGGTGCACACGGTGACCGTGCCCGCCGCGCCCCCCGTCCGCCGTCACCGCCGTCTGCGCCGTCTGCGCCGGCACGCGCTGCCCGCGCTGGTGCTGGTCGCCGCCGTCCTGTTCCTGCTCTGGCGGCAGTACGACACGCCCGGCCTCTCGGTACGGGGCGTCTCGGCGGCGGCCGAGCGGGACAGCACCGGCTGCGACGCGACGGCGGACGTCGTCGGCATCGTCCGCACCGACGGCCACGCGGGCCGGCTCTCCTACCGCTGGGTCCGCAACGACGGCACCGAGTCCGACGTCCTGCACGCCACGGTCGCCGAGGGCCGCCGGGAGGTGCGGGTGCATCTGCTGTGGACCTTCCAGGGGCCGGGCCACTACGCGGCGACGGCCGAGCTGCGGGTGCTGTCCCCGGGCGCCAGGACGGCACGGGCCGCCTTCACGTACGACTGTCCGTAGCGGGTCGGCGTCCGCGCCGGCCGGACTGCTCGCGGGCCCAGCGTTCCACGACCGGTACGCAGGTCTCGGCGAAGTGCTCGTAGTCCTCGGGCGTGTTGTAGACATGGGCCGACAGACGGAGGTAGCCGAGGCCGTCGAAGCTGGTGAACGCGGCCTCGACGCCCAGTTCGGCGGGCGCCCGGTCGCGGAGCGCGTCGGCCGCGATCCGGCTCGCCCCCAGGCCGCCGGGCAGGCGGACCAGGCGCATCCCGGGGACGGGCATGCCCACGTCGACGGGTTCGGACGGGGTTCCGGAGCGGGCGAAGGCGGCCGCGACGACCCGGGCGCCGTACTCCGCCAGGTCGTCCATGTAGCGGCGGGCCGTGTCCCAGCCCCAGGTGTCGTCGATGAAGCGCAGCGCCGTGGGCGCGGCCAGGGCGCCGGTGGCGTCGAGGGTGCCCTGGTGGTCGAAGCGGTCCGGGAAGGGCTCGGCCGCGCCCCAGGAGTCGATCAGGGGGTGGAGCTCGTCCCGCAGGGGGCCGCGGGCGACGAGCACGGCCGAACCGCGCGGTGCGCAGCCCCATTTGTGCAGGTTGCCGACCCAGGCGTCGCAGTCCAGTCCCGCGAGGGGCGCGGCGAGGAGGCCGGGGGCGTGCGCGCCGTCGACGAGCAGGGTGATGCCGCGCCGTGCCGCCTCGGCGGCGACGCGCTCGACGGGCATCAGCCGTGCGGTGGCGGAGGTGATCTGGTCGAGGACGATGAGCGCGACCTCGTCGTCCACCGCGGCCAGCACGGCCCGGTACGCCTGGTCGGGGTCGGCGGCGAGCGGCACCCGTGCGGTGCGCACCCGGCCGCCCCAGCGGCGGGCGAGCCGTTCGGCGCCCATCGTGACGGCGCCGTAGCCGTGGTCGGTGACCACGATGTCCCCGCCGGGCCGGTCGGCGAGCGCGGCGAGGACGACGCTGGCTCCGGCGCTGGTGTTGGGGACGAGCGCCAGGCCCCCGGGGTCGGTGCGCAGCCGGTCGGCGATCTCCGCGCGCGCCGCCGCGAGCCGTGCGGGCAACGTCGGGAACCAGACGACGGGGGCCCGCTCCATCTCGGCGCGCAGCGCGTTCTGCCGTTCCTGTGCCACTCCCGGGACCGCGCCGAACGATCCGTGGTTGAGGTGGCGCAGGCCGGGGTCGAGGGTCCAGCCCGCCGTCGCGGGCCGGCCGTCGGGCAGCGTCAGCGGACGGGGCGCGGTGAGCACGTCACCCTCGCTCATGGTGTTCCCTCTCCACGCTTCGGCATCGGTCGCGGGCGCCGGGCGTCAGGAGAAGAAGCCCCTGGGCGCGGGCAGTCCGGGGCTGATCGAGGGGCCGCCGGCCATGACGCGGTCCAGGTCGCGCTTGATGCGTTCGGCCTCGCCGCGCACCTGGGCGGGGATGTCGCCGCGTTCACTGACGAGGCGGTGGTAGATCGGCGTGTCGTCGAAGACGGAGAACACGGGTGGCTCTGCTTTCGTGGACGGTCGGACGGGCCGACGCGGTGGAACGGCTTCGGACACGGCACCGATCGGGCGGGTGAATCGGCGCTGCCGTGACGTCGTCTGACGGCCCCGCAGCGAAACCGGTGTCGGCGACATCATCGCATTGTCCCCGGTTCAGCCCTTGCCGATGACCATGGATGGCCGTCCGTGACAAATCGGAGACTTCAACTCCGGTTTCATGGTGCAGCGATGCCACAACCATGCGCTAAGCTAAGGCCAGAGCTGAAGAGCGGAACTGCCGTTCCTCGGTGACGCGTTGGTGGTCCAAGGAAAGACGCCCCGCTTCCTGCGGGGAAATGCAGGTGCAAGGCCTGCCCGGCGCTCGGATACGGACCCCGTACCACTTCCGTGGTGCGGGGTCCGCGTGTTACCGGATTCACATCTCGAGTTCGGATTCCAGCGCCCTGAGCCGGTGACGGGCGAGGGCGAGGTTGCCGCGGCCGCGGTCCAGCGCGAGGTACAGGAAGAGCCCGCCGCGCGCCCGGGACAGGGGCCTGATCAAGTGGTACTGGGTGCCGAGGGTGATGAGGATGTCCTCGATCTCCTCCTGCAGACCGAGCGACTTCAGCGTGCGCTGCTTGGCCCGGACGACCTCGGTGTTGCCGGCCGCGGCCAGCTCCAGGTCCAGCTGGGGCCCACCGCCCAGCACACCGAGCGACATCCCGCTCTCGTAGTCGACGAGGGCCACCCCCAGGGCACCCTCGATGCTCATCGCTTCCTTGAGCGTGCTCTCAATGTTCACGCTGGTGCCTCATTTCCGTACAGACCGTCCGGTGTTGATCGCTTACAACGACAGCCAGTGTTATTTCTGGGAACGTTGATATCGAACAAGCGCATCTTTGGCCAGTCTTGCGATAGTTGGCAAATAAAGTACTGTGCTCGGCAGGGCAAGCGAAGGGGCAACCAATGGCTCTACTCGAGACCGCCCTCGCCCGAGTTCTGCAGACGCCCGGCATCGCCGGCGCCGCTGTGGTCGACTCGGTGACGGGCCTCTCCTACGCCTCTCTGGGGGAAACGGGCGCGAGCCAGGACGCCCACGACCTCGTCGGTCTCGCCGACGGCGGTCTCCGGCAGGCGGGCTGCGCCGACGAGCTGGAGAGCATCGTCGTCACCACCCCGAGCACCCACCATGTGACCCTGAGCGTCGCCCGGGACCGCGATCCGGTCCTGCTGTGCGCGACCGTGGACCGGGACCGGACCAACCTGGCCTGGGTACTGCAGGACCTCACCCGGCACGCGGACGCACTGCTGGCATGAGCCGGAACGACGACGACGCCGAGAAGTCCCCCGCCCCACGCAACCTCCCCGCCCTCCTGTCCGGCCTGCACGCGCAGCGCCGCTCCTGCACCGTCTGCGTCACCGGCACTCCCGGCGGCACCCTGCATGTCCGCGACGGCCTGGTGGTCGCCATGGAGACTCCGGGCGCCCCCGGGGCCGAGGCGATCCTGCTCAGGTCCGGCCGCCTCACGGAGGAGGCGTGGACGGCCGTCCGCGCCACCGACAGCACCCACGAGCATCTGGCGCGGGAGCTGGTCGCCGCCGGGCTGATCGGGGCCGGGGAGCTGGAGGTCGTCTGCCTGGGCGCACTGTTCGACGCGGCCTTCGCGCTCTCCCTCAACCGGCCGGCGGACTGGGAGGTCGGCGATCCCGTCCCCGTGCTGCACGCCGGGGCCGGGGTGCCGCCGGAGCGGCTGGTCGCCGAGACGACGCGCCGCTTCGGAATGCTGGAGAAGGAGCCCGCCACGATCGCGCGGTCCGCCCGCGACCGTGTCCGCCCGACCCCCTCCGCCGGCCTGCCGGAATCCACCGCCCGCCTCTCTCCCCGCCACCTGGACCTCCTGACCGCCGTCGACGGACGCCGGACCCCCCGGGACCTCGCGTTCTCGCTGGGCCGCGGACTGTTCGCCGTCCTGCTCGACCTCCGGCATCTGATCGGGCTGCGGCTCGTCGAGTACACGACCCCGCCGGGCGCCGCCGGACGCCCGAGCACCGCGCCCCGTACCCCCGCCGCCGCCCCGACCGCCCCCGCGACGACCGGACTCCCCCGGCGCCTGCCGCGCCGCACCGGCCCCCAGCCGGCCTCCCCGGACTCCTCCGGGCCCCGCGCCTGACCCGGCCGGTTCCCCCGTCGCGCCCCCTCCCGTCCCCGCCCGCACCGCTCACCAGGAAGAAGACGACATGAGCGACCCCGTGAACGACATCCTCATCTCCCTGCGGGACAAGGTGATGGGTGTCACCGAAAGCACCCTCGCCACCGTCGACGGGCTGGTGGTCGCCAGTGACGTCAGCAAGACACACGCGGAGTCCATGGCCGCGGTCGCCGCGGCCACCCTGTCCCTCGGGCGCCGCCTCGCCGACCAGGCCTCCACCGGCACCCTGCGCGAGATGAGCGCCCAGTGCAGCGCCGGGCATGTGATCGTCACCGCGGTCGGGGAGCGCGCGCTGCTCGCCGTCATGGCGGACGAGGGCCTGGACCTGGCCGCGTTCCGCCGGGAGATGCCCGCGCTGGTGGCGGAACTCGGCGGCATCCTGGACTCCGACACCCCGGACTAGCGGCCCTGCGGCTCATACCGGATCACCGTCGATCTCCACCTCCCCGGCCCCCTCGATCCCCTCCACGCACTCGGGCTCGTCGTCGTCCTCCTCCAGCAGATAAGGCGGGCGCATGACCACGAGGCGCGACACCTCGTACGACATCTCGGTGACCCCGGGTTCGGGCGGCGGGTGGTACCGGCCCGCGCACACCGACAGGTTGACGATCAGGTACGCGTACCAGCCGCGGCCCACTCCCCGCCGGTCGACGAACACCTGCCGGCCGTCGACCCACCAGACGACGGACCGTCTGCCGAACTCGACGCGCAGGTCGATCCAGGCGCCGGGGCGGATCGCCGGGTCCCGGTAGTAGAAACCGCCGCCGCGGACGTGGTTGCTCAACTCCAGGAGATCGGGGTTGTCGGGGTGGTACTCGAAGACGTCGATCTCCTGGTCGCCGTCCCGCCAGGTCCAGATCGCGGGCCAGGCCCCCATCTCGTACGGCAGTCTCACCCGTGCCTCGAGCACGTCACCAGTCTGGACGGTGAAGGCCTCCTCGCTCCCCTCCGTGGTGAGCAGACCCGCGTTCCACCTCCCGTCGCGGCGACGGGTGGCCCGGAACGTCCCCGACCGGGAGTAGGCGGGATCCGAGACCAGGTAGTCCAGTTTGTTGTCGTCGGGATTGATCGGTCCGCCGTTCGGATACGCCCACGAACGCCCCGCCACCCACTGGCTGGTGGAGGTGAAGTCCGCGGTGAAGACGGCCGCGGGTCCGCGCCGGGCCGCGGTGGCCTCGGGCGGACTGTCGGATGCGGGATTCTCCATGGCCGGATGCTGCTCCGCGTAGGTCCAGGGAATGCGGGCGGGCGGCGGATCCGCCGCGAGGACAACCCGTGTGAGTGACGGCCGCGGCGTGTCGCGCCTCGCAGTATGAAGAACGGCTCCCAGCAGCGGGAACGCCGACCGGCGGCTGCCGCCACCGCTCAGGCGATGCCCCCGTTGGCGAACAGGACCTGCCCGTTGATCCAGCGGCCCGGACCGGCGAGGAAGGCCACGGTGGTGGCGATGTCCTCCGGGTTCCCGAGGCGCTCCAGCGGGGGCTGCGCGGCGAGGCACGCGATCGACTCCTCGTCCTTGCCCTCCAGGAAGAGCGGGGTGGCGGCGGGTCCGGGGGCGACCGCGTTCACCGTGACGTCCCGGCCGCGCAGCTCACGGGCGAGCTCCATCGTCACGGCCTCCACGGCCCCCTCGCTCGCCGCGTGGGCGGCATGGCCGGGGAAGGCCGGCCGGGTCACGGAGGTGGAGAAGGAGACGACGGCGCCTCCGGAGCGCACCCGCCGAGCGACACCCGGTCACGGCCCGCCGACCGGCGGCCGGCTCAGCCCGAGACCTCGGCGCTCCCCGGCCGTCATCGCACCCCAGACCCCGTACCGCTCGCCGTGCCGGACCGCCCAGGTCCCGCAGGCACGCATCACCGGGCAGCTGCGGCAGACCGCCCGCGCCTGCTCGATCTGCCGCCGGGACGGGCCGTCCTCACCGATCGGGAAGAACAGCTCGGGGTCCTCGGAACGGCAGGCCGCCGCCTCACGCCAGTTCAGGAAGGGCAGGGAGTTCATCGGCACCTCCGGCGACCGCTTCGCCGACTCCGCAGGGCGGCCCGGCCGCACGACGACGCCCTTCGACGCCCTTCGCATCTGCGGACCCGGCGGAGGTAGAAAGAAATATAGGCACTTGGAACCGTTTGGGCCATGGCCGCGGAGGGCTCGGTTCCGGGCGGTGGGCGGCGGCGGGCGCCCCCGCGGCGACGAGGAGGTCACGGCACGCATGAGACCGACCGAAGCCGGGGGCCGCGGCCCCCGCGAGCGTCTGGGCGAGGGCCTGTTCACCCGGGTCGCCGGGCCGGACGGCGCCCGCCGCCGGGCCCGTATCCACGGCACGCCCGGACCGCGCTGGTTCGGACCGGAGCGCCCGGTCCGCCGGGTGCACGGGGACGCCTCCATGTTCATCGGCGGTCTGTCCGCGCTGCTCCTGCAGTCGCTGCACCCGCTCGCCATGGCCGCCGTCGCCGCCCACTCGGGGTACCGGGGCGACCCCTGGGGCCGGCTCCAGCGCACGAGCACCTTTCTGGCCACGACGACGTACGGCACCGCCGAACACGCCGAGCAGGCGTGCGCCCGGGTGCGGGCGGTGCACGAGCGGGTGCGGGGGCTCACCGTGAACGGAGAGCCGTACCACGCCTCCGATCCCCATCTGCTCGGGTGGGTGCACCTCGCCGAGACGGACAGCTTCCTGCGCGCCCATCAGCGCTACGGCGCACGTCCCCTGTCGGACGACGAGTGCGACGGCTATGTCGAGGACATGGCGCGGGTGGCGCTGGAGCTGGGCATCCCCGGTCCGCCCCGGAGCAGAGCGGAACTCACGGAGCGGCTGACGGCGTACCGTCCGGAGCTGGCGGTCACCGCACAGGCCCGGGAGGCCGCGCGTTTCCTGCTGCTGCACCCTCCCGTACCGCTTGTCGCGCGGCTCCCGTACGGGGTGCTCGCCGCCAATGCCGTGGCGCTGCTGCCGCGTTGGGCTTCCGAGCAACTGCGGCTGCCCAGAGTGCCGTTGGTCGAGGACGTCTGCCTGCTGCCGCTCGGCCGCGCCACGACCGCGACGATCCGCTGGGCGATGGCACCGGCCCGGCAGCGCGTGACCACGGCGGCCGGCTGATGCCGTGACGGCCCGCACCCGCGGGCCCCGGTCCCTCGACTCCCGTACAGACGCGCGAACACACTCCTTCCCACCTCTGGCCCTGGCGGGCTACCGGGCGGTATACAAACTGCGGCGAACAGCACGGCGGCCGTCCGGGCCGCCGGCGCCGGCCCGGACGGGCTCGGGGGAGGAGCTGCGATGCAGCGCGAGGTACGCGGACAGACTTCGGTCGGACAGCGTCGCCGAGGGGTCACCTTCCTTGCGGTCCTGGGTGGTTGCGCCCTGGTCGCCGCATCGGCGGTGCCCGCGGCGGCACACGGCGGCGGGGGCGGCGGGAGGACGACGGCGTACGTGGCCCTCGGGGACTCGTACACCTCCGGTCCTCTCATCCCCCAGCAGGTGGACGCCCCTTGCGCCCGGTCCGACCACAACTACCCCTCACTCGTCGCCGCACGGCTCGGTACGACGCCCTTCAAGGACGTCAGCTGCTCCGGGGCGACGACCGAGGAGATGTGGAAGGCGCAGGGCACCAACGGTCCCCAGCTCGACGCGGTGGGCCGCAACACCGACCTGGTGACCGTGCAGATCGGCGGCAACGACATCGGTTTCGGCACCATCATCGGGACCTGCGCCGCGCTGGCCGCGCAGGACCCGGCCGGCAACCCCTGCCAGAAGTACTACGGGGCCTCCGGGGTCGACCAGTTGAGCGTCACGATCGCCCGGACGGCGCCCAAGGTGGCCCAGGTGCTGCGGGACGTGCACCGCCGGGCGCCGCACGCGCGGGTGCTCGTCGTCGGCTATCCGGACCTCCTGCCCGACGACGGCAGCGGCTGCGCTCCCTCGGTGCCCTTCGCGGCGGGGGACTTCCCCTACCTCCGGGACACCGAGAAGCGCGTCAATCTGATGCTGCGTCTGGTGGCTTACGGGAGCCGGGCGGAGTACGTCGACACCTACGGGCCGACCGTCGGGCACGACATGTGCAAGCCCGCGGCGGACCGCTGGATCGAACCGCTGCGGCCCGCGTCCCCGGCGGCTCCCGCCCACCCCAACGCCAAGGGCGAGGCCGCCATGGCCGAGGCCGTCCTGCACCGCCTCGGCCAGGGACGGCACGACCGCTGACGCCTGCCTGCGGTCAGGACAGCACCCGGCGGACGTACGGCACCAGCCGCACCGGCCCGGACAGTCCGTGGTCCTGGCGGGCGACGGTGCCGAAGACGGCGGGCTGCGCCACCCTCAGACGGTTGACGAGCGGGGTCGCGACCTCCACCTCGATCAGGTTCCGGCCGGGGCGCAGCAGCGTGCCGACCTCCACCACGGGGTGGAGACGGTCGACCGCCGGTGCGCGTGTCCCGTTCACGGTGACCTGTGCGGTGTCGCTGACCTGGCCGAGCTCCAGCCGGGCGTCGTGGGCGTCCGTCCAGTCGTCCGGCAGGGTGACCGTCGTACGGTAGCGGCCGATGCCCGCGGAGTCGGCGAGGTCGGGGATGCGCGACCAGGGCAGCAGGGTGTCGAGCACGAGGGTCCGGCGCAGGCGTTCGGTCTGTGCCGGACCGGCTCCCGGCAACCAGTCCTCGACCTCCAGGTCCCAGCGCTCCGGGGTGACCGCGTCGGGCACGGCCGCGACGGTGGTGGTGACCGTACGCCCCGTGGACAGACGGGTGGTGTAGGTGCCGGGAGCGGCCGCACGGATCGCCAACCTCCCGTCCGCGTACAGGACTTCGGGTGCGTCGGTGGCGACGGCGTGCGGGCGGTTCCCGTGGCGGTCGCCGAAGAGGCCGGGGCGGCCGAGTGCCACGATCACGGTCTGACCGGGTTGGAGGGCGACCCGGAGCGTGATGTCGTCGCCGTCCTCGGTGTAGCGGGCGAGGCGCGCGGCCCGGCCGGTCCAGGGGTCGAGCAGATACGGCACGCTCGTGCGGCCCCGGGTGCGGCGCAGGGTGACGTCGTGGTCGATCGCGGCCACGGGCGGTTTGACGGTCTCCGCGTGCTTGCCGTTGCAGAGGTAGTAGAAGTCGGCGTCCTCGGTGGCACGGTGGGCGTTGAGGAGGGTGGAGGCGGTGGCGTGGCGCACGTCGGCGGTGACGCCCAGGCCGGCGAGGGCGTCGCCGACGGCCGCCTTGTCGGTGACGCGGACGACGGTGGGCAGGGCGAGCAGGCGGGCGAGGATCTCCCGCAGCCCGTCCGTCTCGCCCTCGTCCGGCACTCCGGGGGTGAGCGCCTGGTCGAAGGCGCCCAGCAGGACTACGGGTAGTCCGGCGCGGGCGAGGGTCAGTAGTCGGCGGGCGTCGGTGAGGGCGAGGGTGGGGGTGGAGCCGTAGAAGAAGTCCCCTTCGACGAACAGGGCCTTGTAGGCGGGGCCGTCGGGGGCGAGACGGCCGCCGCGCACGGTGGCGTTGGGCAGGTTCAGCAGGGGACCGCTGAGGAACTGGTGGGTCCAGCCGAGCGGGATCCCGGAGGCGGTGAACCAGGAGGCGCCGATGCCGGTCGCGGTGTAGCCGGTCTGGCGGAGGATCGCGACGTCCGCGCGGGCGGTGCCGGACTGCAGGACGGTGTGGACGCGGCCGAGGTAGTCGGCGATGTCGTTCACATGGCGCCAGGTCGGCTGGCGCGGTCCCCAGGACTCGCCGTAGCCGGGTGTGCCGTTGTAGGGGCTGAAGGCGGCGAAGCCGGGCCAGCTCGCCCCGGGGACGGTGGCGTAGGAGAAGCCGTGGACGACGGTCTGGTTGACGCCCGCCGCGTAGGCCCCGCCCATGGTGCGCAGGAACCGGTCCCACGTGGTGCTGTACGCCGACCCGTTGTAGGCGCCCGCCTCGCAGGACAGCACGGTGTGCCCGGCCATGTCCCGGCCGCCGGCCAGACAGCGGTGGTCGTCGAGGTTCTTGAAGCCGAGGGACTCGCCCTCGGGGATGTCGAGGATCGCGGCCGAGGCGATGGCGTCGGTCTGGAGGCCGTAGGGCTGGGCACGCAGCTGCATGCCGAGGGAGTGGGCCCAGTCGCGCAGGGCGCGGACGTGGTGCCGGTTGAAGAGGCCGGAGACGGTCTCCCAGAAGTCGTGCCGGATCTGGCGGGTCAGCTGCGCCTCGAAGGCGAACACCTGGTTGGAGCCGTCGAGGATCACGGCGGGCAGATACGGCAGCAGGGAGCGTCCGGTGTGTTTCTCGAAGGCCTCGGGCAGAGCGGGAGTCCAGGTCAGCCCGGCGGTCTCCAGCTCCACGGAGTCCTCGAAGAAGGCTCCGCCGGCCGCCCGCAGCAGGGAGCGCAGGGTGGGCGTCAGGATCTCCCGCTCCCAGAACCGGGTGACGGCGGCGGTGCCGGCCGCGCTGAGGTGGTCGACGACGTAGGCGGCGGGCGCGGAGTGGGGGCCGGATTCGGGCTGCTGGGCCGAGCCGCGCAGCCAGTAGGCGATCAGCACCCAGTCGCCGTCGTCCGGCGCGGTCCAGGTCAGGCCGGTGTCGGTGACGGTCGCGGTGAGGTCGCGGACGCTGGCGGGGTCGAGGCCGGTCTCCTTGCGGGTGGAGTACGCGGGCTCGATCCGGGCGGCCTGCACGGCGAGGAGCAGGTGGCGGGTCACGCCGCTCGCGGGGGCGCGGCCGGGCGCGGGCACGGGTCCCTCGTAGCGGGCTCCTGCGGTCAACCGCACCTGGCCGAGGACGAGTTCGCGGGCGGCGGCCTCGTCGTCCGGGGTGAGGCCCGGGACGGCGACGGGCCAGCTGGGGCCCAGCGTGAGGTCGAGGGTGAGACCTCGGCGGGCGGCGCGGCGCAGGGCCGCCTCGACGCCCTCGCGCCACGGCCGGCTCGCCCAGCCGTGGTGGGCGGTGTCCAGGACCGACTTGTCCTTGACGCTGTGGTGGACCGCGGCGATCTCGGCTCCGCCGAACCCGGCGTCGGCGATCGCGTCGACCTCGCGGGCGATCTCGTCGGCGTCAACCAGACCGTCGGGCCACCACCAGCGGAACCTGGGGCGCGGACCGCGCCCCGGTGCGGCGAACCAGTCTGCGGACGGGCCGGGGCCGTGGGCGGTCTCCGGCGCTCCCGCCTGCGCTGCGGCGGCGGATCCCGACCCCACCGCCGCTACGGCTCCCGCCGT
This sequence comes from Streptomyces sp. YKOK-I1, assembly GCF_054660435.1. Classification (NCBI taxonomy): domain Bacteria; kingdom Bacillati; phylum Actinomycetota; class Actinomycetes; order Kitasatosporales; family Streptomycetaceae; genus Streptomyces; species Streptomyces sp. YKOK-I1. The sequence continues at coordinate 9,440,421 of NZ_BAAGDR010000001.1, read as the reverse complement.
GAGCCCGGCGGCCAGGACGGTACGGCGGGACGGACCGGGCGACGAGACGCTCTCCGGCACAGGACGCTCCCCAGGGTTGACACCATGAAGATGATTGAATCGTTTCAACCACCTTCTCAAAACGCCGGAACGTTATGCCGGGCTCTCACAGGAGGTCAAGAGGTGTGCAGATGTGCCTTGTCGGGGTGCCGGATCGGTCATGATGCCGGGATGGAGCAACGTTTCATCGGGACGGCGGAAGGGGAGGACGGGCGGCGCGGGCCGTCCGAGACGACCGAGGCGGTGGTCGTGATCGACGTGCTGCGGGCCTTCACGGCGGCCGCCTGGGCGTTCGCGCGGGGCGCGGAGCGGATCGTCCTGGCCGAGTCGTTGGAGGAGGCCCGCGCCCTCAAGTCCCGTCACACGGACTGGCTCACGCTCAAGGACGGACCACCCGAGCCGGGCTTCGACACCGTCAACTCCCCCGCCCTCATACGCTCCCTCGACCTGACCGGGCGCACCCTCGTGCAGAAGACGACCCACGGCACCGTCGGCGCTCTCGCCGCCCGCGACGCACCGCTGCTGCTGTGCGCCGGCTTCACCGTGGCCGCGGCGACCGCGGACGCGCTGCGGGCGGTACGGCCCCGGCAGGTGACGTACATGATCACCGGCGACGGCGGACGCGCCGAGGAGGACCTCGCCTGCGCCCGGTACATCGCCGACCTGGCCGCTGGGCATACGGCGGACCCGGCGCCGTATCTGCGCCGCGCGGCCGCCTCCGCGGCGGCGGCCGACCTGGCCGACGGGGTCCGGCGCGGCCACCTCGGGGTCCACCCGCAGGACACGGCCCTGTGCCTGCGGGCGGATGTGCACGGCTTCGCGATGGCCGCGGCGGTGGAAGAGGGCCGTGTGATCCTGCGCCGCCAGGACGCGCATCGATGACCAGCGCGGGAATCGGGCCCAGAAAACCCTTTGCCCGTGTTCGCCGCACAAGTCGAGACTGATTCCATGCTCGGATTCGTGAGGACCGACGACGAAGCATTGGTCGCGTGCCTGGGCGACCCCCAGCGCACGGTGGCGGCATACCGCGAGCTGCTGCGCCGCGGGGAGAGCGCGGTGAGCGCGATCCGCGTCGGCCTGCGTGACGCGAATCCGGCCGTGCGCGAGGGCTGTTGCCGGCTTCTCGATCATCTGGTGGACACCGAGTCGATGGGTGAACTCGTCGCCATGACGGACGATCCCGACGCTCGCGTCAGGATCGCCGCGTTCCACGCGCTGGCCTGTGACCGGTGCAAGGGCGACACCTGTGCTCCGGGCCCGGACCGGGTCCTCGAGCCCGCCCTCCGTCACCTGCGCTCGGACCCCGACCCGCAGGTCCGGTCCAGGGCCGCCGAACTGGTCGGCAAGTTCGCCCACTCCGACGCACGCGCGGTCGCGGCCCTGCAGGCGTCCCACGCGCACGACCCGAGCCGCGCGGTACGCAAGAAGTCGGGCTGGTACGCCCCCGGCGGCACCATCTACCGACGGACCCTTCCGCCGGCCGCCAAGGCGCGGAACAGCGCTTGAAGACCGCCTCAACCGGCGTGATCACCAGGCTGGTCGGGGGGAGCTGTTTCAGCCAGTGGTGCCGGCCGTGGCCCGACACCCCGCTCAGGTGTTGGCGCCTCGGGCCGTCACCGGCCGGGCAGCCGGTCAGAGGCCCGGGGGGCCTGTGCTGCCCTGGAGGCGTTCCAGGTCCGAGGGGCGCACCTGGATGACCACGATGGCGATCAGGGCGGCGAGGGCGGTGAAGATGGCGGCCATGATGAAGGCGGCCGAGACGCCGGCGGTGAGGACGTGGTCGGACCAGGGGGCGGGAAGCTGGCCGGTGCGCTGGAAGCGCAGGCGTTCGGCGGGGGTGGCCTGGGCGAGGAAGGCGGGGATCTGGTCGTTCGCCTCGTTGCGGCTGGCCGTGCCGTACATGGTGACCAGGATGGACAGGCCGAGTGAACCGCCCACCTGCTGCGTCGCGTTGAGGAGGCCGGAGGCCGCGCCGGTCTCGGGCGTAGGGACGTTGGAGAGTGCCATCAGGGTCAGCGACACGAACTCCATGCCCATACCGAGGCTGAAGACGAGCATGGGGCCGAGGATGCTGCCCGCGTAGGTGGAGTCGACGTCCGTGAGCGTCAGCCAGCTCAGGCCGGCCGCGGCGAGGATCGCGCCGCCGACCATGAAGGGTTTGGGGCCGTACGTCGGCAGGAACCGTGACGCGAGTCCGGCGCCGACCGCGATGACCGCGCTGACCGGCAGGAACGCGAAGCCGGCGGCGAGCGGGCTGAAGCCGAGCACGTTCTGGACGAAGAGCGTCAGGAAGAAGAACATGCCGAAGATCGCGGCGGCCAGACAGAGCATGATGCCGTACGTGCCCGCCCGGTTGCGGTCGGCGAACATGTGCAGCGGGGTGATCGGCTGCCGGGAGCGCCGCTCGATCAGGATGAACACGGTGAGGACGACGACGGCCGCGCCGAACGAGGCGAGCGTGAGGGCGTCGCGCCAGCCGTCCTGGCCGGCCCGGATGAAGCCGTAGACCAGCAGCACCATGCCGACGGTGGAGGTGAAGGCCCCCGCGAGGTCGAAGCGGCCCGGGTGGCGCTCGGACTCCTTGATGTAGCGGGGCGTGGCGAGCGCGATCAGCAGGCCGATGGGGACGTTGACGAAGAGCACCCAGCGCCAGTTCAGGTACTCGACGAGGATGCCGCCGGCGAGCAGGCCGATCGCGCCGCCGCCGGCCGAGACCGCCGCGAACACACCGAAGGCGCGGTTGCGTTCGGGCCCCTCACGGAAGGTGGTGCTGATCAGGGCGAGCGAGGTCGGGGAGGCGATGGCTCCGCCGACGCCCTGCAGGGCCCGCGCGGACAGGAGTTGGGCCTCGTTCTGGGCGAGGCCGCCGAGCAGGGACGCGAGGACGAACAGCAGCACGCCGACGATGAACACGCGCCGTCTGCCGAGGATGTCCCCCGCCCGGCCGCCGAGCAGCAGCAGACCGCCGAAGGTCAGCGTGTAGGCGTTGACGACCCACGACAGGCTGGTGGTGGAGAAGTCCAGGGCGCGCTGGATGTCCGGGAGCGCGATGTTCACGATGGTGATGTCGAGGACCACCATCAACTGGCACGAGGCGATGACCAGCAGCGCCATCGCGTGTCCGCCACCGCCGTTCTGCGGGGCGGTGGTCTCGGTCGCGGGAGTCGGCTGCGGAGCGCTGGTCATGACGTCGTGTCGCCCGCCCGGAGCGGGCCCGAGGGAGGTGACCGTGGACGGTGGTGTCCAGGGCCGGATCCACCGTTCGACCGTACGCCCCCGCCCAGACCGTCACCACTCGATCACCCGGGGGACGACATGGCGGTGCCGGGCCAGGACTCCCCCGCAGTCCTGGCCCGGCCACCGGCGCCGCGGGTATCCGTGCCGCGGTTGATCACCAGCATGCGACAGGTGAGGGCGGTATGTCGTTGGCGGACGGTCCACTGCTCGTTGGCACCGCGTCCACATCCGGCCCGCCGCCGCACCCGCCGGGGCCGGTCCTGCTGAGCGCGGCGAACTGATCGCCCACGCCCGGACCAGCACCGTGAACACACCGCGCCTCCGCGCCCGGACCAGCACCGTGAACACGCGGCACGCCCCTACCCGGACCAGCGCGCCGTGAAATACACGGACCGGCCCCGTGAGAATGCAGCGCGCCCGCCTGCCGCCTGCCGCGTGATGATTCAGCGCGCCCGCATCCGGTCCGCCGCCGTAGGAAGTCGGCACCCCTCTCCCGAAGCCCCGCCTCGCGAAGGCACCACACCCCCGTCTCACTCACCCCTGCGCGAGGTCACCAGCTCGGCGTCGCTCCCCTCGCCGCGCAGAGCCGAGGTCGGAGTCCTGTTCGCCGCCCCGCGTAGCCACGAGCCCGGAGACCTGTCCGCCGCCCCACAGAGTCACGACGTCGAAGACTGTCCGCCACCCCGCACAGCCACGAGCCCGAAGACTGTCCGCCGCCCCGCACAGCCAAGGGATCGGTGTCTCACCCGCCACCGCGTGAACCCACGAGGCCGGAGGCCTGGCCGCTGCCGCGCGAAGCCACACCGTCCGCAGCGCGCCCGGCGCCTCGTGAGGTCGTCACCCCCGCATCCCGCCCCACGAACTCCACGCCCGGACCACCGCCCGGCGAAACCTCCGCCCGCGCCCCCCGCCCGTCTTCGTGCGAACTCAGCGCCTGCTCCCGCAGTTCACTGGGCGGCAGGCCGTACGCGGTGCGGAAGGCCCGGGTGAACTCGGCGGCGCGGAGGAAGCCCCAGCGGGCGGCGACGGCGTGGATCGGCAGGGTGCGCAGGGCCGGGTCGGCGAGGTCGCGGTGGGCCCCGGCGAGCCGCTGGTCGCGGATGTAGGCGGCGATGCCGACGCCTTCGTCCTGGAAGAGGCGGTAGAGGTAGCTGCGGGAGATGTGGTGGGCCTCGGCGATCCGGGCGGGCGTGAGGTCCGGGTCGGCCAGGTGGCGGCGGACATGGTCCTTGACGTGCAGGACGAGCGTGCGGCTGCGGGTCTCCGGCGGCAGGCCCGGATCGGCGTCCACGGCGTGCGCGAAGGCGACCGTGACCAGGTCGGCGACGACCGTGCCGAGCCGAGGGGCGTCGGCGGGCCGGTACGGCCCGGTGTCCCCGATCAGCTGGCGCAGGAACTGGGCCAGCAGGGCGCCGCTGCCCTCGCGGCCCGAGATGAGGCCTCCCAGGATCCGGTCGACGCGATGCCCCGGTACGGCCACCAGTGTGCGGGGGATCTCCACGCCGACGATCGTGACGGGGTCGGCGCCGGTGGTCACCTCCCAGGACCGCGACGAGGAGTTGGTGTGGAAGTCGTTGATCCGGTAGACGGCCTGGCGCCGGTCCCAGACGGCCGCGCCCTCGCCCTTCAGCAGCAGCGACAGATGGTACGTCTCGGGGTCGGACTGCCGGACGAGCTTGGCCGTGCGGTGGAACGTGAGGGGGTCCATCGTCGCCGGCCACACGACGACCTCACCCAGCTCGATCACCCGCTGGTGGCCTCGGTAGTCCTCGGTGCGGTCGGTGCTGAGCCGCATGGGAGCGTGGGTGCTCCCCATGCGCTGGGCCCAGGCGTCGAAGCGGTCGCGCGGCGGCAGGTCCATCGTCCGGAAGACCGACTCTCGCAGCATTCAAGCAGTCAACCACACAGGTCGTAGCACCTGTTGAGGGTGGCCCCCCGAGCACCCGCAGTCATATTACCGAACCGTAACCTACCGACCAGTACCCGCGGTTACCCCCTGGTCGGTACGGTCCTGACAGTTCGTCTAAGAGCGGTACGGGGCTGCGGTCGGGACGACCGGCGCTCCGTGCCGTCCCCCACCCGAGCCGCAGAGGAAGGCTCGGGCCTCCCCTCTCCCCCGGAGGTCCGCCATGCCCGCCCCCACCAGACTGCTGGCCGCGGCCGTGACCGTGGCAGCCTGCCTCGGCACCACGGCCGTCCCGGCCACCGCCGCCGGCGACACGGACACGGACGCCGTGGTCTCGCGCGGTGTCACCATCCCCACCTTCTACAACCCGCCCGCCACCCTTCCGGCGGCCGACGGCACCCTGGTCCGCACCGAACCCCTCCCCCTCGCCCTGAGCCTGCCCGGCATCGACGGCCCGCTCCCCGGTGCGGCGACCCGGCTGATGTACAAGTCCACGGACTCCGCCGGCGGACCCGTCGCGGTCACCGGCGCCTACATCGAGCCGACGGCCGCCTGGCGGGGCAGCGGGGCGCGTCCGCTGGTCGTGGTGGCCCCCGGCACCATGGGCCAGGGCGACCAGTGCGCCGCCTCCCTCGGACTGGAGCGTCCCCTCACCGTCAATCTCCAGACCCTGTCGGTCGGTTACGAGAACCTGGCGATCTACCGGCTGCTCGCGCGCGGCGTCGCCGTCGTGGTCACCGACTATCCCGGGCTGGGCGCGACGGACCGGCTGCACACGTACGTCAACCGGGTCGACGAGGCGCACGCCGTCCTGGACGCCGTCCGCGCCGCCCGTTCCCTTGGCGGTACGTCGCTCACGGCCGCCTCCCGGGTCGCGCTGTACGGCTACAGCCAGGGCGGCGGGGCCACGGCGGCCGCCGCCGAACTCCAGCCCTCGTACGCCCCCGACATCACCCTGGCCGGCACCTACACGGGCGCCCCGCCCGCCGACCTGGCCGCGGTCACCCGGGCCATCGACGGCAGCGACCTCGCGGGGGCGCTCGGCTGGTCGGTGAACGGGTTCGTGCAGTCCGACCCCAAGCTGAAGCCGATCGCGGAGGCCCATCTCAACGCGGCCGGCAAGGCGGCCCTGAAGGACCTGTCGACCATGTGCGTGGGCGACGCCCTGCTCGCCTACAACTCGGCCCGCAGCACCTCCTGGACCACCGACGGCAGTTCCATCAGCGACATCGTCGAGGAGGAGCCGGAGCTCCAGGCGTTCCTCGCCGACCAGCGCATCGGCCGGCTGAAGCCGACGTCCCCGGTACGGCTGGTGACCGGCACCGCCGACGACCTCGTCCCGCACGCGCAGGCGCGGGCGCTCGCCGTGGCCTGGTGCGCGAAGGGCGTGGACGTCACGTACAAGCCGGTGGTGCTGCCGGGTCTGGGCCGGGCGCTGCTCAACCACTTCGCTCCCCTGCTCACCGACCAGGGCGACGCGATCTCGTGGCTGACCGACCGGCTCGACGGACAGCCGGCGTCGTCGAACTGCGCGACGCTCCCGCTGAAGCCGTGACGCCGTGACGCCGTGACGCCGTCAACGTCACGGGTGGGTGGGGGAGCGACCGACCGCTCCCCCACCGCCGCCCTAAGCTGAGGTCATGGCCGAGGTCGAGGTGGTGGAGTTGCTGGTGTCGGGCGCGCACCGGTTCGCGGGGCGTCCCTCGGACGGGCCGGCGGACGGGCCCGAGGACGAGTCGGTGTCCCGGGTGGAGGTCCGTCGGGGCCTGGGGCTGGTCGGCGACCGGTACTTCGGCCGTCCGGCCCACCGGGACGCGGCGGTGACCCTCATGGCCGTCGAGAGTCTGCCGGTGCGCCCGGACGGTTCCCCGGGGCTGCGCCAGACCCGGCGGAACATCCTGCTCAGGGGCATCGACATCGACTCCTGCGTCGGTTCGACGATCGCGCTCGACAGCGGGGCCGGTCCCGTGCTGTTCGCCGTGAACCGGCCGGCCCGGCCGTGCGCCTGGATGGACGTCACGGTCGGGCCGGGGGCACGGCGCGCCCTGCGCGACAAGGGCGGCGTGCGGTGCACGCCGTTGTCCGACGGCGTGCTGACCGTCGGCCGGGCGACGTTCGAGGTGGTCGACGCACCGCCCGGGCCAATCTGACGGGGAGGCGCCCGTCAGCCGAGGTGGTAGCTGTCGCCGTAGACCTTCCAGTCCAGCGGCGGGTCGAGGTCGAGGTTGCCCTTGCGCAGGAAGACCCGCTGGGCGGTGTCGACGCGGCTGGTGTCGCTGTGCGCCTCCTCCTGCTTCATGGCCCAGACGCGCGCGTCGAGGAAGGCGTTGAGGTACGTCGTCTCGTTGCCGCCCTGGGCCGGCGGCTTGGCGCTGCGCAGGGCCCGCCTGCGGATGTTGCGGAAGCTGGTGGGGTCGTCGCCGTCGCCGTGCATCACGATCGCGTCGTAGTACGCGAACTGGCCCAGGGCCCGCAGTCCGTCCGTCTTTCCCTGTTTGACGGCCGGGTTGAAGTAGACCCGGTCGCGCTCGTCGTTCTGCGCCTGCTGGAAGGCGGCGTCCTGGGCGGCCTTGCGCCAGTCCTTGGGGTAGTTCGGGTCGAGCCCCGCGTGGGAGTCGCTGCCGTCGACCGAGCGGAGCGCCGGGAGGTACTTGGCGAGGACGTTGCCGGGCTTGCGGTCGGTGTAGAGCTGCACGAGGTCGAGCATGTCGCCGGTGCCTGAGCAGAAGCCGATGATCCCGGCGGTGTAGCCACGGCCGTCGCCGATGTCCTCGATGTACTTGTACTGGGCCTTCCAGTCGAGCGAGGAGTTCTCCGCGCTCGACACGAGCTTCATCGCGATCTCCTTCTTCGCCGGGTCGTCGAGCCCGGCCGCGGTCACGGCGCCCGCCCGGGACGGGGCGAGCAGCGGGGTGGCCGCCAGGGCCCCGGCCAGGGCACCGGTCAGGGCGAGGAAGGTACGGCGGGAGGCGGGAATGGGCACCACGGTGACTCCAGGGGGAAGTGGGGGGTGGGGTGAGTCCGTGCCGGTAATACCAAACTGACAGGAAAGTTTCCTATCAAGTCGGGGTCGGAGAAGTAACCCCACCGCAAGCATGTTCGTACGATCGAACGAGCACACTTCCGGCCACGTCCGTGTGCGGGCGCCCCGGGCTCAGCGCAGCTTGCCGAGGCGGGCGTCCTGCCACAGGTCGACGCCCGCGTCGGTGGCGTACCGGTCGATCTCGGCGAGTTCCCCGGCGCTGAAGTGAAGGTTCTTCAGCGCGGCCGCGTTCTGCTCGAGTTGCTCGGTCCGGGAGGCCCCGATGACGAGGGAGGTGACCCTCGGGTCGCGCAACGCCCAGGCCAGGGCCATCTGGGCCAGGGTCTGCCCGCGCCGCGCCGCGACGGCGTCGAGGGCGCGCAGCCGCTCGACCATGTCGTCGGAGAGCCATGCCGCGTCCAGCGAGGTGCCCTGTGCCGCGCGCGAGTCCTCGGGGACGCCCTTGAGGTAACGCCCGGTCAGCATCCCTTGGGCCAGCGCCGTGAACCCGATGACGCCGACGCCCTCCTCCCGGGTGACGTCCAGCAGGCCGTCGGTCTCTATCCAGCGGTTGAGCATGCTGTACGACGGCTGGTGGATGAGCAGCGGCGTGCCCAGTTCCCGCAGCAGGCCCGCGGCGATGCGGGTGCGCTCCGCGTCGTAGGAGGAGATGCCGACGTAGCGGGCCTTGCCCTGGCGCACCGCGGAGGCCAGCGCCGACATCGTCTCCTCCAGGGGTGTGGTGGTGTCCAGGCGGTGGGAGTAGAAGATGTCGACATGGTCGACGCCCATGCGGCTGAGGGACTGGTCCAGGGAGGCCAGGAGGTACTTGCGCGAGCCGCCGCCCTGTCCGTAGGGGCCGGGCCACATGTCCCAGCCGGCCTTGGTGGAGATCACCAGTTCGTCGCGGTAGGGCCCGAGGTCCTGCTTCATCAGGCGGCCGAAAGTGAGCTCGGCCGCGCCGTAGGGGGGACCGTAGTTGTTGGCCAGATCGTGGTGGGTGATCCCGAGATCGAAGGCGCGCAGGGCGATCTCCCGCTGCTTCTCGAACGGCCGGTCGTCACCGAAGTTGTGCCAGTACCCGAGGGACAGGACGGGGAGGTCGAGTCCGGAGCGGCCGGTGCGGCGGTACAGCATGCCGTTGTCGTAGCGCTCGGGGTGCGCGACATGGGTCATGACAGGGTCTCCCTTCAGGGGGCGCCGGGAGTGTCGCCGCGCCAGTCGAAGCGGGCGGCGTCGGTGGGGCGCCGTACGTACAGGGTCCGGCCGCCGGGGCCGTAGCGGCCTATCTCCGTGGTGAGTTCCACCTCGCCCGGCTCGTGGTCGGTGCGGTCCGTGACGTCGAGCAGCAGGCCGTCGAGCGGGCCGCCCACCAGCTCGGCGTACGCACGGTCCGGGCGGGGGCCCGCGTCGTCGTGGTCCGCGCCGTACACCCGGCCCCGCAAGAAGTCAGCCTCGTCCATGACCAGCAGCTTGGCACGCCCCACTGACAACGCCCCACCGGCGACGCCCCACCGCCGAGGGCCCCGGACCGGCTCCCGGGCCCGGGTCGGAATGCGGGGCGCACAGGGGCGCACGGAAGCGTCTTCCGCATCGTGGGCGCGTCGGCGGGTAGCCCTGCTCTCATTCGCACATCGGGGTGTACGGGCTGGGGGGCGACCGTGACGGCGGACGGGCTGGAGCGATTACCGGAGGACGAGTCGGGGCGGGACCGGCGGCGCCGCGCGGTGCGGGAGCTGCGGGCGGCGGGCCGTGACGGGCCCCGGTTGCGGGAGGTCCTGCCCGCGCTGGCCCTGCTGATCCTGGCCGTGTGCGCGCTGGTCGTGGGGCTGGTGCTGGTCTCCCGCCGGTTCGGCGCCTGGGCCTGTGTCCCGGTCCTGGTGGTGCTGGGGGTCGTCGGGGGCGCCGTACGGCGCCGCTCCCGGCCGTACTCCCGGCGGCGCGGCGGTCGCTACACCCCGGAGGAGCTGGCGGAGCTGGACATGCCGGCGCTGGTGGCGGCGGTGGCCCGGATGCTGCGGCGGGACGGCTGGCGGGTGCTGCCGCCGCCGCGCCACGACGCCCTGCATCTCGCCGCCCGGGACGGCCGGGGGCGGGTGCTGGACGTGGCGTTCCGTCCGGTGGCCGAACCGCTGCCCGACGAGGACGAGGCCTGTTCCTGCCGGACGCGGCCGGCGGCGCGCGGCTGGGCGGCTCCGGCGCTGCGGCTGGTGGTGCACCGGGGCACGTTCACCCATCGGGACGAGGTGTGGGCCGCGCGCCAGAGCCATACGTATCTGATCGACGGCCCCCGGCTGCTGCTGTGGGCGGGCGGGACTCCGCTGGCCCAGCTCGCGGCGGACGCCGCTCCCCAGCGGTGAGGGCCGGCGGCACGGGCCGCCGCCCGGAACCTGGAGGGCCCGGGCGGCGGCGGTCGTGGAGCGTTCCCCCGGCCTCGGCTCGGCTGCGCCGCCCGAGGTCAGGGGACGACCCGGATCAGAGGACCCGGATCAGAGGGCCCGGATCAGAGGGCCCTGATCAGGGCGTCAGCTGCCAGTTCTGGATGTAGCCCACGTCGATCGACGCGCGGTCCTGGACGCGGAGCTTCCAGGTGCCGTTGAGCGGCTGGGCGGAGGCGTTCACGGTGAAGGTCTGGTCGACGTTGTCGGCGGAGCCGCCGCTGCGGTTGAGCAGCGAGTAGACCGTGCCGTTCGGGCCGACGAGGTCGACCGTCAGGTCCCCGCGGTAGGTGTGGACGATGTTGACGTAGACCGAGGTGGTGGCGGAGGCGTTCCCGTCGCGGCCGGTGATGGTGACCGGGGACTCGACGGCGGCGCCGTTGTCGGGGATGTCGACCCGGGTGGCGTTGGCGTAGATGTACGCGATCCGCCAGCTGAAGGTGTCCGTGACGGACGCCCCCGTGCTGTCGGTGACCTTGAGGGTCACGTCACCGGTGCCCAGGGTGGTCGGCGTGCCCGTGATCAGACCGCTCGCGCTGATGCTCAGCCCGTCCGGCAGTCCGGTCGCCTCGTAGGTCAGGCCGGCGCCCGAGTTGGTGGTGTAGGCGTCCACCTGGAGGCTGACCGCCTGGCCGATGCCGCTGGTCTGGTCGGCGATCGGGGCGACGTTGACGCCGAGGGCGATCCGGTTGCCGACGTTGATGCCCGCCCAGGCGTCGGCGACGGCGAGGTAGGTCGGGCTGTAGGCGCCGAAGAGGTCGGCGGCGGCCGACAGGGTGGCGGTGCGGGCGCCGGCGTAGTTCGTCGACGAGGTCATGTACGTCGTCAGCGCCCGGTACCAGATCGCGGCGGCGTTGGTGATGCCGATGCCGGTCACGGCCTGGCCGTCGGAGGTCGGGCTGTCGTAGGAGACGCCGTTGATCGTCTTGGCGCCGCTGCCCTCGGAGAGCAGGTAGAAGAAGTGGTTCGCGGGGCCCGAGGAGTAGTGGACGTCGATGCTGCCCAGGGTGGAGCTCCAGCTGTCGCGGGAGGAGCCGTCCTTGGAGGGCTTGTCCATGTAGCGCAGCGGGGTGCCGTTGCCGTTGATGTCGATCTTCTCGCCGACCAGGTAGTCACCGGGGTCGGCCGGGAGGTTCTCGTAGAACTCGACGGCCGCGGCGAAGATGTCCGAGGTCGCCTCGTTCAGGCCGCCGGACTCACCGGAGTAGGTGAGGTTGGCGGTGGCGGCGGTGACGCCGTGGCTCATCTCGTGGGCGGCCACGTCGAGGGCGGTCAGCGGGTGGGTGTTGCCCGAGCCGTCGCCGTACGTCATGCAGAAGCAGCTGTCCTGCCAGAACGCGTTGACGTAGGAGCTGCCGTAGTGGGCCCGGCTGTAGGCGGCGACCCCGTCGTTGCGGATGCCGTTGCGGCCGTAAACCTCTTTGTAGTAGTCCCAGGTGGCTGCGGCGCCGAAGGCCACGTCGACACCGGCGGTCTGGCGGTTGGACGGCAGACCGGTGCCCCAGACATCGTTGTCGTCCGTGAAGAGGGTCCCGGTGCCGGACGTCCCCTGGTTGAGGTCGTACGTCTTGTGCCCGGCGCGGTCGGGGTCGGTGAGCTGGTACGTCGATCCGGACAGGGTGGTGCCGAGCGGGACCGTGCCGACGTACTGGCCGGTGCCGGTTCCGGTGTGCACCTTCTCCGCGGCCTGGATCTGCTTGCCCGTGGTGGCGTCGGTGACGACCTGGAGTTCGCTCGGGGTGCCGTCCTTCTGGACGCCCTCGACGACCGTCTCCCAGGCCAGGACGGGCTTGCCGGTGCCGGCCCAGACGACCAGCCGGGGCGCGTTCTCGGCCTTCGAGCCCTTGACGTCGGCCTTCTTCGAGGCGGCGAGGGCCTTGTCGCCGGCGTTCGAGGCGGAGAGCTTCGGCGTCAGCGAGGACACCTTCAGGGTGGCTCCGCTCGCCTTCGTCACGGTGGTGCGGCCGCTCTTGTCGTGCACGACCAGGTCACCGCCGAGGACGGGCAGTCCGCCGTAGGTGCGCTCGTAGCGGGTGTGGGTGGTGCCGTCGGCGTCCTTGATGACGTCCTTGGCGACCAGCTTCTCCTGGCTTCCGAGACCGAGTGTCCTGGCCGTCGAGCCGGCGGCGGTCTGCGCGCTCTTGATCAGCGAGGCGCGGCGGGCCGGGGACAGGGCGGTCGGTTCGGCGCCGGCCCGGGGCGTGGCGGAGATCCTGCCGGGGCCGGGGTCGGTGGGTGCCGCCGAGGCGGCGCCGGTCTGCATCCCGAGGGTGAGCAGGGTGCCGGCGGTGGTGAGGGCGATGAGCGAGGCGCGTCTGCGCCGGGGGGTGGCATGGTGTCGCCGGGGCAACGGGTTCTCCTTCGGTGCGACGGTCGGCCCCTGGTGGGGGCCGATGGGGGGCGGACCGACGGGATGGGCCGGTCCGGAGCGCTGCACGACTGGCGGGTGGAAGGAGGTGGGGGGTGGAAGGGCATCCACCTAGTGAGGTGCGTGTGAAGGAACGGTGAATGCCCGCAGCAGAGTGGCACCGCGTGCACAGCTTTGTCATGGGAATGCCAAAACTTCGGCCGGAAATGACCATGCCCGACTGGGGATTCGGCCCCGTGAACGCAGATTTTCGGCCGCCCCGTCCTCGGCGGCTTGCGCCGAGCGGGTCGGCGCTACTCCGTTCGAGTGGTCGTCCTGCGCGCATCGTCGTACGGTCGGTACCGAAGTCCCCGGGACGCACCCGGTCCCGGGACGGGCGGGCGGGAGCCGACATGCGACACCTCACGAGGACAGCGGTGATGCTCTGTGCGGCGCTGGGACTCACCGCGGCGATCGGCACCGCCTCGGCCACGCCGGGCGCGCCGTCGGCCGGGGCGCGGCAGGTGGCCGCGCCGGTGCTGGTGGACTGCTTCTGGCACGCGCAGGTCCGGCCGAGCGCCTTCGTGCTGGCCTGCGGCGACGGCAACAGCCGGCTGACCTCGCTGCACTGGCGCCACTGGGGCACGCGGACGGCACGGGCGAGCGGGGTCAACGTCGTCAACGACTGCGTTCCGTACTGCGCGGCCGGGCACTTCCACCCGTACGCCGTGAAGGTGAGGCTCGACCATCCCAAGCCGTGGAAGAAGCACCCGCAGGTGCAGCACTACAGCCGGATGACCCTCACCTACACCGGGGCCCGGCCGGACCACTTCCCGCGCGTGGTGACCTACCCGCTCTGGAACTGAGCCCGGCTCACTCCATCAGGCCGGCGGCCACCGTCGCGCCCAGCTCCCAGCAGGCCCGCAGGTCCGCCTTGCCCGGTTCCCCGGTGACGGTGACCGGGTCGGCCGCGCTGCGCCAGCCCAGTCCGGTGGTGACGGTCCCGACGGCGCGTACGGCGCCGGTGACGTCGTTGCCGCCGTGGACGTAATAGCCGAAGGGGCGGCTCCGGGTGCTGTCGAGGCAGGGGTAGTAGACCTGGTCGAAGAAGTGCTTGAGCGCGCCCGACATGTACCCGAGGTTCGCGGGGGTGCCCAGCAGATAGCCGTCGGCCTCCAGGACGTCCGACGCGGTGGCGGCGAGGGCGGCCCGCCGTACGACCCGTACGCCCTCGATCTCCGGGTCGGTCGCCCCCGAGAGCACCGCCTCGAACATCGCCTGGCAGTGGGGGGACGGGGTGTGATGAACGATCAGCAGGGTGGCCACGCCACGGAACCCTGCCCGCTGGACCGACCCACCGCAAGTGAGGAGCACCCGGTCAACTCCCACATCCCGGCGGTCAAAAAGTCGCGTGGATCTTCGTGTTTCGAACGTCCTTGGGCCAGTCCCGGAGCACACGGCCCTCGCGGCGGACGCGGTCCGTACGTTCGGATGCACCAGCGGGGCCGGAGGAGTCCGGGCCCGTGCAACCGGCAGGAGGAGCGCCATGGCGAATGTGGAGATCTCTCTCAAGGAGATGATGACCGCGGTGGAGGGCGCGATGGGGGCCGCCGTCGTGGACTACACGAGCGGGATGGCCCTGGGCACGATGGGCGGCGGCAAGGACCTCGACCTGGCCGTCGCCGCCGCGGGCAACACCGATGTGATCCGGGCCAAGGTGCGCACCATGGAACACCTGGGCCTGAAGGGCGAGATCGAGGACATCCTGATCACCCTGGGCAGCCAGTACCACCTCATCCGGCTCGTCAAGGGCCGTACGGGCAGCGGGCTGTTCATCTATCTCGTCCTGGACCGGGAGCGCTCCAACCTGGCCATGGCCCGCCACCAGCTCAAGCGCATCGAGAACGAGATCGAGGTGTAGACACCTCCACGGTCCTCGGCTTCGCACGCCCACGAATTGAAGATTTCTTCATCTCGACACATCCAGATCAGCGCATCACACGGGTGTGCGGAGCCCCCAACCAGGAGGATCGGGAGCGGGATCCCGACGCAGGACCACGCGCGGCGGCGTACGACGCCGGGCCGCCGCGCGGGCGGGAACCATCCGGCGAACGCGGCAGGAGCGAGCGATTGACCATGCAGGTCCCCCTCTATCAGGCCAAGGCCGAGTTCTTCCGCATGCTCGGGCATCCAGTGCGCATCCGGGTCCTCGAACTGCTGCAGGGCGGCCCCGTCCCCGTACGGGACCTGCTCACCGAGATCGAGATCGAACCGTCCAGTCTGTCCCAGCAGCTGGCCGTGCTGCGCCGCTCCGGGATCGTGGTGTCGATCCGGGAGGGGTCGACGGTGAGCTACGCGCTCGCCGGCGGCGACGTGGCCGAACTGCTGCGGGCGGCCCGCCGGATCCTCACCGAGCTCCTGGCGGGCCAGAACGAGCTGCTGGCCGAACTGCGCCAGGCGGATCCGCCGCTGCCGGTGCCGCAGGGCGGTGGCCGGCGGGGGTGACGGCGGAGAGGACGGGGCGGTGGATGCGGCGGCGGAGGTGACGGGCGTCGTCACGGGGAGCGCCGGCAGGGGTGCGGTCGTCTTCAGGTTCGCTTCAGGTGGGCCCTGGAGCCTCGACCGCATGCACGGACACGACCACGGACACCGCCCCCGCACCCCCGAAGCCGAGCGCAGCCGCCGCTGGTTCATGAACAAGGCGCTGCTCGCCGGCGGAGTCGCCGCCGTGGCGACGATGACGGGATGCTCCTCGAACTCCTCCGGCACGGCGGCCTCCGCCTCGTACGGCGGCCCGGGCGGCGGCATGCCCTCGGGCATGCCGTCCGGAGGACCCGGCGGCGGCGCCGGGGGCATGGGCCCCGGGGCGAGTGAGGTCACGTACGCGGACTTCGTCGGGGTCACCACGGACGGCAAGGTCGTCGACGACCTGTACTCCGTCCACTCGACCGACGTCTCCACCGACAAGGTCGTCCAGGCCGCGCAGGCCTTCCTGGACGGGCTGACCGGCAAGGAGCGCAAGGCGTCCGTCTTCGACGTGGACGACGACGAGTGGCTGAAGTGGAGCAACGTCGACGGGTACGAGCGCCAGGGCGCCCGGATGGGGGACCTGACCGAGAAGCAGCGCGACCTCGGCTACGCCCTGCTCGGCGCCGCCCTGTCCGCCGACGGGCTCACCCAGTCCCGCAACATCATGAAACTCAACGGCTACCTGGGCGAGTACAGCGGCGGCGGCAAGGAGACCCTGACCGAGGGCGCGTACTTCTTCACCTTCATGGGGACCCCGTCCACCACCAAGCCCTGGGGCTTCCAGTACGAGGGCCACCACCTGGCCATCAACTACTTCGTCCTCGGCGACCAGGTCGTGATGACCCCGACCTTCATGGGCTCGGAGCCGA
Source organism: Streptomyces sp. YKOK-I1 (assembly GCF_054660435.1). Taxonomy (NCBI): domain Bacteria; kingdom Bacillati; phylum Actinomycetota; class Actinomycetes; order Kitasatosporales; family Streptomycetaceae; genus Streptomyces; species Streptomyces sp. YKOK-I1. The sequence continues at coordinate 9,424,034 of NZ_BAAGDR010000001.1, read as the reverse complement.
CCTCCGCCACCTACGACGGCGAGAAGATCACCCTCTTCAGGACCGAGACCAGGGCCGGGCTGACGCTGCTGCGGTCGCTGACCGCCGCCCAGCGGAAGAAGGCCGTCTCCTCGGAGACCAAGGCCGGCGACAACTTCAAGGCCGGCGCCGGACAGGACAACGCCCAGCTCGCCTACCAGGGGCTGGCCGCGAAGGACTGGACCGAGGCGCAGAGGAGCCACCTCCTCGACCTCGTCCGCGTCTATGTCGGCAACCTGGACGACGGCCACGCCGAGGTGAAGATGACGGAGGTCGAGAAGCACCTCGACGACACCTACTTCTACTGGATCGGTGAGACGGAGGACTCCTCCGCCTTCTACTACCGCGTGCACAGTCCGGTGGTCCTGATCGAGTACGACGCCCAGTCCCCGATCGCCTACGAGACCCAGAACCGCAACCCCAGCCAGCACCACATCCACACCATCGTGCGCACCCCCAACGGCGGCGACTACGGCGTGGACCTGCTCAAGCTGCACCTGGAGAACGACCACTAGGACAGGACGCGAACCGCCACTCCCGCCCGAACACCGGCGCGAGAATCGAACGAAACAGACCAAAACGCCACGGTCCGCCACCCCTTCCGCCAGGTAGAAATATCTACCAGCATGCATATGCCGAGTCGGCACAGTGCGGCCGACGGCCTTGCCCGGTGCCGCGCTGGTCCATCGCCGGGTCCTGGGGACAGCACACGGAGCCGGACGATGAGCGATGCGATGTGGGAACGCGGCGTGGAGTGGCTCTCCGCCGCCGCGACGGACCCTCGGGTCTGCAAACGCGAGTGGGACCAGGGCGACGGGATCGCCCTGCTCCAGGCGGGCCGGTACTGGGACGTGCTGAGCGTCCCGGACCGGCTCGGTCTGCTCACGCTGGATCTGCTGTGGCAGCCGGCGCTGCCGGTGCCGGGGCCGACCCTGGTGGACACGGCGGCCCACCGGGTGGGCTTCTTCCTGCCGCCCGACCCGGGCAGCCGGTGGATCGGGGCGGGGCTGCGGCACGCCCGCCGGGGCTCCTGGGTCGCGGTGCCCCCGCCGTACCGGCCGGCCCGGTTCCTGGAGTGGCTCGTGCCACCGGACGGCACCGGCGCCCTGCACCCGCCCGGCATGCTGGAACTGGCGCTGCGCCAGGCCAACGGCACCCTGGCCGTGCTGACCCCACTCGGCGCAGACTAGCGCGTCGCCCAGGACGGAGCCGCTCCCGGGGTTTTCAACTCACTGGCGGGCAACGGCATTTCAGGCACTCGACGCAGAACCGAACAGAAGCCGGTCACTTTCGCGGTGAAGTCTCGCCCAACCGTGCGAGAGCGGCCAATGACGGTGTGTACTGTGCTGCGAGTACCCCCATGCGACCCCTTCTGGAACCCGAATCGATGATCGAATTACCGGACCTGGTGGCCGGCGGTCTGGCCGTCGGCACACTGTCCGCGCTCGCCCTGGGCAGCGGCCTGCTGCGGGCCCGGCGGCAACGTGCCCGCGCCCACGCGGAGATAGCCGCCCTGCGCACGCAACTCGACGGGACGGTGCGGGCGTTCACGGCCGAGGTCGAGCATCTGGCGGCGCACCGCGTGCCCGCCGCCGCCCGCCACGTGGCCCATCGGCACCTCGATGTCCCGGGCCCGCTCCAGCCGTTGACCGTCGGCACCCCGCTCGGCATCGCCCTGGAGAACGTGCTGCTCGCGCTCCAGTCCGAGGTGCTCGCCCAGCGCACCCGGGTCGACGCCGCCGCGCAGGCCGGGATGCGCGGCGCCACCCGGGAGATCCAGGCGGCCCTGTACCGCCTCCAGGACGCCCTGCGCGTGCTGCAGCAGCGCTACGACGACCCGGAGCTGGCCCAGACCCTGTTCCGGCTCGACCACGAGAACGAGCAGTCGCTGCGCCGCGCCCAGGTCACCGCGGTGGTCTGCGGGGCCTGGGTGGGGCTCGCCCGCGAGGAGTCCCACGTCGTGGACGCGGTGACCGGCGGCCAGGCCCGGCTCGCGGGCTACCAGCGGGTGCGGGTCCACAACCATCTGGAGCCCGGCACCGCCCTCGTCTCGCACGCCGTGGAGCCGGTCGCGATCATCGTCGCCGAACTGCTCGACAACGCGCTGCGGCACTCCTCCCCCGACACCGACGTCGTGGTCGGCCTGGAGCACGTCCATCACGGGGTGTGCGTCACCATCGACGACGCGGGCCTCGGCATGACCCGCGACGAACGCGAGCGCGCCCAGCGGCTGGTGGCCGGCGACGAGCCGATCCTGCTGGCCGGACTCGGCGATCCGCCGCGCATGGGACTGGCCGCGATCGGCCGCCTCACCCGCCAGTTCGACCTGGGCGTCGACGTCTCCTCGGCCTCCCCCTACGGCGGGGTGCGCGCGGTGCTGCGCGTCGACAGCCATCTGCTCAGCAAGGTCGACCCCGAGGAGCGGCCCCCGGCGGCCAGCGCCCCGCGCACCACGCGCCGGACGGCTCCTGAACGCAACTCCCCCTCCCACACGTACGGAACGGAGAACCAGGACGCGGAGCCCGCCGGGCACCACGGCTCCCGGGACGCCGACGGCCTGCCCCAGCGCCGCCGCCGTTCCCGCGCGGCCGTGACCGAGGACTCCGCGGCCGTCCGGCCGGCCCGCCGTCCGGAGGAGGCCGCCGCCGCACTCGGCGCGCTCCAGTCCGGCACCGCGGCGGCCCGCTCCGGCGCGGACGAGCCGGCCACCGGGCAGGGGGCCGGGGACGACACCGACCAGACCGACCAGACCGACCACGCAGAAGGAGGAGCGGCCCGATGACCAGCCGCGACACGGGCGACACCGCATGGGTGCTGGAGCCGATCCTGCAGGTGCCGCACGTGGTGGCCGCCGTCATGCTCACCCGGGACGGCCTCGTGACGGGGTACACCGACGCGCTGTCGCAGCCGTCGGCCGAACGGGTGGCCGCCATCACCAGCACCGTACAGGGGGCGTGCCGGACGGCCGCGGCCGCCTTCGCCGACCGGGAACGGGCGGAGGTCCGGCAGATCGTCATCGAGTCCGACCACGGGTACGTCCTCATCGTGCCGACCGACCATGGCACCTGTGTGGCCGCGTACGGCGGGGTCGAGGCGCGCCTCGACCTGCTGGCGCACCGGGTGCACTCCCAGGTGGCGCGACTGGGTGAGAAGGCCATGGCGGCCGCGCCCAGAGGAGCCGACGACAACGCGTCGACATGACCGGGCGTCCGGCCGGCCGCCCCCTGGTCCCCGCGTATCTGTCGACCGGGGGCGTGGCCCGGCCCAGCCGCCCGCACATGGAGCGGCTGACGGTGCTCGCCCTCACCGGCGAACCGCTGCCCCAGGGCCCGCCCGAAGGACTGCCCGAGGGACTGCCCGCCGCCGGACTCGCCCTGCTGGAAGCCCTGGAGGGCGGCTCGCTGGCCGTGGTGGAGGCGGCGGCGCTGCTGCGGCTGCCGGTGTCCGCGGTGCGGGTGCTGGCGGCCGACCTCGAAGACCGGCGCCTGGTACTCGCCCGGCCGCCCATCCCGCCCGCCGGGCGGTTCGACCCCGACCTGCTGAAGAGAGTGGCCGATGGCCTCCGCGCCCTCAAGCACGACTAGCGCACCCTCCGGCACGACCAGCGCGCCCGGCGAGACGGAGCGCGTCCATCTCCCCGACACCGCCCGCGATCTGGTGAAGATCCTGGTCGCGGGGCCGTTCGGGGTGGGCAAGACGACCCTGATCGGCTCGGTCTCGGAGATCCGGCCGCTGCACACCGAGGAGCATCTGAGCGAGGCGTCCGCGCAGGTGGACGATCTGGCGGGGGTGCGGGACAAGACGACGACGACCGTCGCGATCGACTTCGGCCGGGTGAGCCTGCCCGGCGGGGTGGTGCTGTATCTGTTCGGCACGCCGGGCCAGGAGCGGTTCCGGGCGCTGTGGGACGACATCGCCTACGGGGCGCTGGGCGCGCTGGTCCTGGTGGACAGCCGCCGGATCGACGCCTCGTTCGACGTGCTGGGGCTGGTCGAGGAGAGCGGACTGCCGTACGCGGTGGCGTTCAACGAGTTCCCGGACGCGCCCCGGCACCACGGGGTGGAGCGGCTGCGCCGGGCCCTGGACCTGGAGGCGGACACCCCGATGGTGACCTGCGACGCCCGGGACGCGAACTCCTCGATCGACGCGTTGCTGGCGCTGGTCGACCATCTGCTCACCCGTGACCCGGTGGAGGCCCGGTGACCACCTATCCCCCGGACCAGCGGGACTTCTCGCGCTCGGCGCCGGTGCGTCTGTGGGAGGAGGGCTTCGCCGCGGACCCGCGCCACTACTACGGCGCGCTGCGCGCCCAGGGTCCGGTGGGCTGGGCGGAGCTGGCGCCCGGGGTGCCGGCGTACGTGGTCACGGACCGGCGGGCGGCGCTGGAGGTGCTGCACGACGAGGAGACGTTCTCGCACGACCCGAGGGCCTGGGAGACGACCGTCCCGGTCGACTCGCCGGTGCTCGGCATGATGCGCTGGCGGCCCAACGCGCTGTTCTCCGACGGCGCCGCCCACGTCCGCTACCGCACCACGCTGATCGATGTCTTCGACCTGGTGGAGCCGCACGATCTGCGCGGCCGGGTGCACCGGGCGGTACGGCTGCTCGCGGGCCGGATCGGTCCGCGCGGCGAGGCCGATCTGGTGGGGGACTTCGCGCGACCGCTGCTGGCGCTGGTGCTCAACGACCTGTTCGGGCTGCCGGACCACGAGGGCGACCGGCTCAACGAGAGCCTGGGCACGATGATGGAGGGCGGCGCGCGGGCCGCCGAGGGCGAGGCCCGGTACGCGCAGTACGTCCTGGAGCTGATCGACGCCAAGGCCCGGACGCCGGGGGACGATCTGCCGAGCCGGCTGCTGGACCATCCGGCCCGGCTCACCCGCGAGGAGGTCACCTGGCAGGTGTTCCTCACTCTCGGGGCCGGCTACGAGCCGACCGCGAACCTGCTGTCCAACACGCTGTCCCGGATCCTCGGCAACCCGGCCTACTACTCCACCCTCACCAGCGGCGCCCGTCCGGTGCTGGACGCGGTGGTGGAGGTGCTGCACCACGAGACCCCGCTGGCCAACTACGGCATCTACTACGCGCGCAGACCGGTCTCCTTCCACGGGGTGTGGCTGCGGGACGCGGTGCCGGTGGTGGTGTCGTACGGGGCGCTCGGGCACTTCTCGGAACAGGAGGTCACCGAGGGCCGGCATCCGAACGACGCCTCGCACCTGTCGTGGGGCGCGGGCGCGCACGCCTGCCCGGTCAAGCAGCACACGCTGCTGCTCGTCACCGAGGCTATCGAGCAGCTCACCCAGTGGCTGCCGGACCTGGAACCGGTGCTGCCCCGGGCGCGGCTGTCCTGGCGGCCCGGGCCGTTCCACCGCTCGCTGACCGCCCTGCCCGTCCGTTTCAGCCCCCGTTCGCCCTCTTCCGACCAGCCAGGAGTGCCTTCGTGACCGTGACCGACCGCATCGCCCTCGACCCGCTCGGCGCCGACATCACCGCCGAGAGCGCCCGGCTGCGTGCCCTCGGCCCCGTCGTGCCCGTCGAGCTGCCCGGCGGTATCCCCGCCTGGGCGCCCACCGGGTACGACACGCTGAAACAGCTGATCCTCGACCCCGAGGTCAGCAAGGACCCGCGCAGGCACTGGCGGTTGTGGCCGGAGCTCGGCGAGCACCTGTCCTGGGGCTGGATCCTCGGCTGGGTCGGTGTGGTCAACATGCTGTCGACGTACGGCGCCGACCACACCCGGCTGCGCAAGCTGGTGGCGCCGAGCTTCACGCACCGGCGCACCGAGGCCCTGCGGGAGCGGGTGGAGGCGATCACCGCCGAGCTGCTGGACGAGCTGGAGCGGGGCGGCGAGGTGGTGGACCTGAAGGCCGGGCTGGCGCATCCGCTGCCGATGCGGATCATCTGCGAGCTGTTCGGGGTGCCGGAGGAGATGCGGGACGCCGTCGGCCGGCTGATCGCGGCGATCATGGACACCTCGGACCCGAGCCCGGAGCACGCCGCGTTCGTGCAGGAGCAGATCGGCACGGTCCTGGGCGGGCTCATCGCCCACAAGTCGGAGCATCCGGGCGACGACATGACGACCGAGCTGATCCGGGTGCGGGACGAGGACGGGGACCGCCTCAGCGACGAGGAGCTGCTGTACACGCTGCTGCTGGTCATCGGGGCCGGGTTCGAGACGACCGTGAACCTGGTGGGGAACGCGGTGGTGGCGCTGCTGGGGCGGCCCGAGCAGCTGGCGGCGGTGCGCGCCGGGGAGATCTCCTGGGACGCGGTGATCGACGAGACGCTGCGGGCGCACCCGTCGATCGCCTCGCTGCCGCTGCGGTTCGCGGTGAGCGACCTGAAGGTCGGCGAGGTGACGATCCCGGCCGGGGACGCGATCATCACGACGTACGCGGCGGCGAATCTGGACCCCGCGCACTACGGCCCGGACGCGGACGTGTTCGACGCGACGCGGGCGGCGGAGGACCATCTGTCGTTCGGGATCGGGGTGCACCGCTGCATCGGGGCGCCGCTGGCCCGGATGGAGGCGTCGATCGCGCTGAGCACCCTGTTCGAGCGGTTCCCGGAGTTGACCGCTGTCGAGGGGAAGCTGGAGCAGGTGCCGTCGTTCATCGCGTTCGGCTGGCAGGCGATCCCCGTCCGGCTGCGCGGCTGAGCACACCCGTGGGGTGCGACCAGACCCCCGTGCCGGTCGCACCCCCGCGGTGCCCCGAACCTACGTGCCGCGGGACGGGGATGTGAATCGTGGCGATGCCCGTTCGCGGGCGTTGAGGACTCACTTGTGCACAGGTGAGTCCGGATGGCCCGATTCCCGGTCCCCGCGCAGGTCGGGCTGGTCGAGTTCGCGGGTGGCGAGGTGCGCGAGGACGACCTCGTAGAGGTCGCTGCCGGAGGCCAGGAGCTGGCGTTCCAGGACGGGTTCGGCACTGCGGACGTGCTCGCGCACGGTCTGCGCGTGCACGCCGAGCAGCTGTGCGGCGCGTTCGGCGTTGCCTCCGGCGGCGATCCAGGCGCGCAGGGTGCGGCGCAGGTCACGGGCGTCGGTGTCCAGGCGGGCCAGCAGGTCGCGGGCCCAGGTGCCGAGGGCGGGTTCGGTGAGCAGGTCGCCGAGCCGGGCGGGGGCGGCCGGCCGGCCCGTGGTGCCCTCGGTCAGGGCGACCTCGGTGTTGAGGGCCAGGTGGACGGTGGCCCGGACGGTGAGGTCGGAGAAGTCGGTGCCGAGGAGGTTCTCGACGCGCTCCATACGGGCGCGGACGGTGTTGCGGCTGACGCCGAGCACCTTCGCGGCGCTGACGGCGGTGAACTCCAGGCCGAGGCGGGTGGTGGCGAGGAGCTCGGCGCGGGTGTGGTGCGGGAGGGTGTCGAGCGGGCGCAGCAGCCGGGTGGTCCAGGAGCGCAGGATGTCCGGGTCCATCAGGCGTTCGGGGTGGGTGCGCTCGGCGTAGACGGCGGTCTGGTCGGGGCGGAAGCGGGCGACGGCGAGCGCGCTGACGGCCTGCCCGTACGCGGTGGCGGTGCCGGCGAGGCTCTGCCGGGCGCTGCCGCCGAGCAGGGCGTCGGGGGTGCGGTCGCACACCCTGCGCAGCGCGGCGGCCGTGGTGTCGTCGGGGACGACGACGATGACATGGCCGTCCATGGCCGGGCAGCGGACGACGAGGGCCTCGTCGCCGGTGGCCTCGACGCAGGCCTCGGCGAGGCGGTCACGGTCGGCGGGGCTGGTCTCCACGACGTAGACGCACGCGGTCTCGGTGTCGAGCAGGCCGGGCCAGAGTCCGGCGGCGACCCGGCGGGCGGCGACGATGTCCTCGACCATGAGCAGTTGCAGGATCGCCAGGCGCAGGTCGGCGGTGGCGCGGGCGAGGCGGTCGCCGGTGGCCACGGTCTGCTGGGCGCGCAGCAGCAGTTCCAGGACGCTCGCGGCGCGCCGGAGGATGTCGGCGGCGCGCCGGTCGTAGGGGGCGGTCCGGCTGACGGCGAGGACGCCTGCCGTGCCGGGCCCGGGGAGTTCGACCCGGACGAGCCGCAGATGGCGGCCGTCGCCCTCCCAGGCGGCGGAGGCGAGGCGACCGCAGACGAGGTCGCCGAACAGGTCCTCGTCCAGCGGCATCCGCTGCCCGGCGAGCGGCTCGCCGCCGCGGTCCAGGAGGGACACCGTCGCGTCGAGGGTGGTGGCCAGCCAGCCGACGACCCGCCGTGCGCCGGAGGCGGCGGGGCGCAGGTGGTCGAGCAGTTCCTGCGCCCACGAGGAGTCCGTGCCGTCCGTCGCCTCGGTGTGGCGGTTCCCGTCGTCCCGGCCGGCCATGCGCGTGCTCTCCTCGTCCCGCCCGGCCCGCTCGGGGCCGGGACCAGTCATTTCGGTCGGGGACGTTACCTCACACCGCCGCCGGCTCCGATGCCGCCGTCCCGGCGCGCGGGGGTTGCGCCGTACGATGGGGGCGTGGCCCAGCTGCGTGCCGCCCAGAAGCAGATGACCCGTCGGCTGCTGCTGTCGACGGCGCTGGAGCTGTTCGGGAAGCGTGGCTACGCGGGGACGACGGTCGACGACATCGCGCGGGCCGCGGGCACCACCCGGGTGACCTTCTACGCGTACTTCCCCTCCCGCACGGCCCTGATGACGGCGCTCTGCGGCGAGCTGGCGGAGCTGACCGCCGAGGACACCGAGGGTCTCGTCGACGTCGTGCGCGAGGGCGGGCGGGACGGCATCGGGGCCTGGCTGGCCGCCACGGCCTGGCGCTGGCCGGGGATACGGTCCTACGTCCTGGCCGCGGAGGAGGCGGCGGCCGTGGACCCGGAGGTGCGCGAGCTGGTCGAGGGCCGGTTCGAGGGGCTGGTCGCCGACGTCCGGGCCGCTCTCGACGGGGCCGGCCGGTTCGATCCGGGCTCCCGGCGCCTGCGCGGCTTCCTGGCGCTCGCCCAGCTCGACCGGCTGGCGCGGCAGTGGATGCGGCACGGCTGGCAGAGCGACCCGGAGATGGCGCTGGGTCTCCTCACGGACAGCTGGGTGCATCTGCTCGGCCGGCCCGCGGATTAGGGCCCACGGATAAGCTCGGCCAATGGCCAAGTACTACGACGTGCACCCCGACAACCCCCAGCCGCGCACCATCGCACAGGTCGCGCAGGCGATCCGGGAGGACGCGCTGATCGCGTACCCGACGGACTCCTGCTACGCGCTGGGCTGCCGGCTGGGCAGCAAGGACGGCATCGACCGGATCCGGTCCATCCGCAAACTGGACGACCGGCACCACTTCACCCTCGTGTGCCGGGACTTCGCCCAGCTCGGGCAGTTCGTGCGGCTGGACAACGACGTGTTCCGCGCGATCAAGGCATCGACGCCGGGCAGCTACACCTTCATCCTCCCGGCGACGAGGGAGGTGCCGCGCATGCTCCAGCACGCGAAGAAGAAGACCGTGGGCGTCCGCATCCCCGACCACGTCGTCACCCAGGCCCTGCTCGCCGAGCTCGGCGAGCCCCTGCTGTCGAGCACCCTGCTGCTGCCCGGCGAGGACGAGCCGATGACCCAGGGCTGGGAGATCAAGGACCAGCTCGACCACGTGGTGGACGGGGTGGTCGACTCCGGGGACTGCGGCACCGAGCCGACCACGGTCATCGACTTCTCCGAGGGCGAGGCGGTGGTCGTGCGGCACGGGGCCGGGGACGCCTCGCGGTTCGAGTGAGCCCACGGCCCGCGACGGCAACGGCGTGCCCGGGACGCGGACAGGTCCCGGACACGCCGTGCGGTCTTCCGCCTACCGGACCGTGAGGTAGGCCCGGTCCACCGTCTGGACCAGGGTGTTGCCGTCACGGTCGGTCAGCCTGGCCCGCAGGGAGACGGTGCCCGGCTCGGCGGGGTGCTTCAGCGAAAGACGGTCGCCGTGCACGGTCCGCGCCGGGGCCCAGGTCCCGCCGTCGTCGTACGACACCTCGAACGTCAGCTTCTTCACGGTCCGCCGGTCGGCCGCGCCCTCCACCGTGAAGGGCACCTCGAACCGCTCCCCCGCCTTGGCGGTGCTGGTCGGCGACAGTTCGGGGGAGAACCGGACCACGGACAGCGGCAGCCTCGTCCAGCTGTCCTCGGCCACCTCCGCCGAGCGGAACGTCCACCGCGCCCGCACCCGGGTGCTGACCGGGTACATCCCGGGGTCCCGGGTCGCGTCGAGGCTCAGCGCGTACCCGTGGTCCCCCGCCGGGACCGTGTACTCGGCCCGGTACAGCGGGTCGCCGTGGACGGGGATCTCCTCGCCGTCGGCGCGGAGCGAGGCGTCCAGCGTGTAGGCGCTGGATCCCACGTTCCCCTCGCCGTCGCCGAACAGGGGCAGGGACGCCCTGATCGTGTTCCCGCGCCGCGCGAGCCCGGGATACAGGTCCGACGGTTCCCCCTGGGCCGGGGGCAGGGACGGACCGAAGACACCGATGCTGAGCCTCCTGGTGTAGTTCCTGCCCGGCTCGTACGCCCTGAACTGCCCCTGGAACGAGGACAGCGCATTCCACCCCTGCGCGGCGTACGCCCACTTCACGCCGTTGCCGAGGACGTACTCGGTGCTCCGCTCCGGCAGGTCACGCCAGACGGGGGTGCTGAAGTCGGCCGCGATCCGCTCGTCGGGCGAGTAGGGCATCGCGAAGACCACCCCGGTGTCCTGAAGAGGGGAGCCGAAGGTCATGTCGATCTTGGCGAGGTCCTCGCGCCGGACCTCGGTGCTGAAGCCGCCGAGCGACCCCGTGCGGTTCCACGCCATGCGGTAGGTCACGGCGCGCCCGTCGGCGTCCTCACGTGTCCAGAAGCCGCTGTACTGGGCGTATGCCACGTCCTTCGGCGTCTCGTCGCCGATCTGCCCGACCTTGAAGCTCTGGAAGTCGGGGAAGGCGAAGACGGAGATGGCGTCGAGGGCCGTCCCGTCCGTGTTCGTGTAGCCCGGCATCAGCTGGGCGTGGGTGCTCTTCGCCTCGGCGTCGGGCAGGGTGATCCGCGCGGACTCGGCCTCGCGGGCGTCCATGACGATCGTGGTGTCCTTGTCCAGGTCCACGGCCGGCGCCAGGAAGTACGAGTCCGCGGCGGACTCGTCAGCCCCGCCGAGCAGCCCGGTGAGGGCGTAGCTGCCCTTGGGCAGGCGGATGGTGGCCTCACCGTCCGACTCGGCGAGGTCGCCGGCGTAGGCGCGGTCCCGGCCGTCGATCATCGTGTAGCCGTTGCCGGACGGCTTGCCCTCGTCGTCGAGCATCTTCACGGTCAGGTTGTACGACTCGGCCTCGCGCTCCACACCGAAGGCGGTGCGCACCGAGGTCGTGCCGTCCGCCGAGGCCGCGGTCACCGAGCCGCCCCAGGAGCCGAACACCTCGCCGCCGACGCGGGTGTCGGCGGTGACCGCGACATGCGCCGTACCGCCCGCGGGGACGGTCACCCGGCGCGCCGAGAGGGCGAACAGGCCGTCGGGGGCGGGCTTGCCGTCCACCCCGAGCGCGTCCATGGACAGGTCCAGGACGACGGGCTCGGTGCCGAGGTTGCGGTAGGTGATCTCCTTGGTCACCGGCTGGTCGTCGGTGTGCGGCCACGCGGGGCGGCCGAAGCTGATCGGACCGTTCTCGGCGACGACGGTCTGCCCGATCGCGCGCGCCACGTCCGTGCGGCCGGTGCCCTGCTGGTAGGCGCTGTACGGGCCGGGCTCGGTGGAGCCGGTCAGCACCGCCTTGATCCGTTCACCGGTCCAGTCCGGGTGCTCCTGCGCCAGGAGGGCGGCGGCGCCCGCGACGTGCGGGGTGGCCATCGAGGTGCCGCTCAGCGTGGCGTAGCCGGGCGTCCCGGAGGGGTAGTGGTCCTCGATGTCGCTCGTGGTGGAGGCCGCGGCCGTGATGTCGACACCCGGTGCGGTCAGGTCCGGCTTGAGCCCGCCGTCGCCCACGCGCGGGCCGCGGCTGGAGAAGTCGGCGAGCTGGTCGTCCTTGTCCACCGCGCCGACGGTCAGCGCGGACTCGGCGCTGCCGGGCGATCCGACGGTGCTCTCGCCGGCGTAGCCCGCGTTGCCCGCGGCGATGACGAACAGGGCGTCCGACTCGGCGGAGAGACGGTTGACCGTCTCCTCCAGCGGGTCGACGCCCAGGGTGTCGGTGCCGCCCAGGCTCATGCTGACGACATCGGCGTCCTCGGCGACCGCCCACTCCATGCCCGCGATGATGTCGGAGTCCCAGCCGTAGCCCTGGTCATTCAGGATCTTGCCGTCCAGGATGCGGGCGCCCGGCGCGACGCCCTTGTACTTCCCCTGGGACTCGGCGCCGGTACCGGCGATGGTGGAGGCCACATGGGTGCCGTGGCCGTTGGCGTCGACGGTGTCCTCGGAGGCGGGATCGGAGAAGTTCCGGTGCGCGATCACCTGACCCGCCAGGTCGGGATGAGTGCGGTCCACCCCGGTGTCCAGCACGGCGACCTTGACGCCCGTGCCGTCGAACCCGGCCTCCCAGGCGGCCGGCGCGCCGATCTGCGGCACGCTCCGGTCCAGGCTGACCTTGCGCTTGCCGTCCAGCCAGACCTTCTCGACCTTCTTCACCGCGGGTGAGCCGCCCAGCCGCGCGGTGCCCTCGCCGCGGTCGCCGCCGTCGGTGAAGGTGTCCCAGAACGCGGCTCCCCCGCGCCGGTCCGCCCGCAGCGCCACGCCGTTGACCTCGTCGAGCGTCCTGCTCACCCGGGCCCGTGCCGGGCGGAAGGCGCTCGCGGCGGGCGTCCCGCCCCCGGTGTAGGTGACGATGAGCGGCAGATCGGAGCCGTTCTTGTCGGCGTACCCGTCCGCCAGCAGCTGCGTCACGTCGAACAGCCGCCGGTCGAGGGTGCCCCGGGCGGTCGCCAGGGCGGCGTCGCCGGGAACGACGTAGGTGTGCCCGTCGATCGTGCGGACCTGGAAGGACGCCTTCTCCCGCCCCTCGGCCCGCTGGATCCCGGCGACGGAACCGTCGGGGGCGACCGTCACCTTGTCACCGGTGATCAGGGTCACCGTTCGCGCGCTCCGCCCGGCCGACGCGTCGGCGGCCGCCGCGAGGGTCTGGCTCATGACCGGTGTGCCGGTCGCGGCCAGGACGACGGCCATGGCGATCACCGCCGCCACGCGTAAGCCTCTGCTGGGGGACCCGGACATGCTGATCACCTGTCTCATCTCGGAAAGGGCTGTGGGGAGGCCGTACATGATCACGGTCCACGAGGGTGCAGTCGCCTTGTGACCGGGCCTGGACCGCTCGATAACGGAACGGCAACGGCGCTCGGACGGGGGGCCTCGCCGGGAGGTGGGTGGTGCGTGCAACGATGAGTGCCGCCGCACCCGTTGCACGACGCAGAGAGGCACCCCCATGACCTCCGTACAGGGCACAGCCGTGGACATCCCCACCGAGGACGGCGTCGCGGACGCCTATCTCGCCCACCCCGGCGACGGGACGCCCCGGCCGGGCGTGCTGCTGTACCAGGACGCGTTCGGACTGCGCCCGCACCTGAAGGCGATGGCCGACCGGCTCGCGGCGGCGGGCTACACGGTCCTCGTGCCCAACGTGTTCTACCGGCACGGCCGCGCACCGGTGGTGGAGATGCCGGAGTTCATCGATCCCGCCGCGCGGCCGGAGATCTTCGGCAGTCTGATGCCGATCATGCAGTCCCTGACGAACGACCTCACGGCACGGGACGCCGACGCGTATCTGCGCTGGCTGGAGGAGAGCCCGCTGGTCGCGGACGGCCCGGTCGCGCTCACCGGGTACTGCATGGGCGCGCGGCTCTCCCTGCTGACCGCCGGCACCCATCCCGAGCGGGTCGCGGCGGCGGCGGGCTTCCACGGCGGACGCCTCGCCACCGACACCCCGGAGAGCCCGCACCTGGTGGCCGGCCGGATCACCGCCGAGCTGTACTTCGGGCACGCCGACAACGACCACTCCCTGCCGCCCGAGCAGATCCAGCGGCTGGAGGAGACCCTGACGGCGGCCGGTGTACGGCACACCTGCGAGGTCTACGAGGGCGCGCAGCACGGCTTCACCCAGGCGGACACCGCGTCGTACGACGAGGAGGCGGCGGAGCGGCACTGGGCGGCGCTGCTCGATCTGCTGAAGCGGACCTTCTGAGCGAGGGGGGGCGCCGCCACGGGCGCCCCTCTCCTCCCCGCCCGTTGACATGGGCACACCTCGGCGTGACTGTGAGAGCGCTCTCAAAAAGGTATGGACCAACCCCACAGGCCTACCCGCACGGAGGTGGAGAGTGCTCGCAAGGATCACCACGGCACTGTTCGGAGCGGTCGCCCTCGTCGGCGCGCTGCTCACCCTCGGCCCACCGGCCGGGGCCGCCGTCCCCGACACGATCCCGCTCACGATCACCAACGACTCGGGCCGCGGCGAGGCCCTCCACGTCTACAACCTCGGCACTCTGCTGACGACCGGTCAGCAGGGCTGGGCGGACGCGAACGGCGCCTTCCACGCCTGGCCGGCCGGCGGCAACCCGCCCACCCCGGCGCCGGACGCCTCGATCCCCGGTCCGGCGGCGGGGCGGTCGACCACCGTACGGATCCCGAAGTTCTCCGGCCGGATCTACTTCTCGTACGGCCAGAAGCTCGTGTTCAAGCTGACCACCGGCGGCCTGGTGCAGCCGGCCGTGCAGAACCCGGGCGACCCCAACCGGAACATCCTGTTCAACTGGTCGGAGTACACCCTGAACGACTCCGGGCTGTGGCTGAACAGCACCCAGGTGGACATGTTCTCCGCGCCCTACGCGGTCGGCGTGCAGCGCGCCGACGGCAGCACCGTGAGCACCGGGCACCTCAAGGCGGGCGGCTACCACGGGGTCCTCGACGATCTGCGCGGTCGCCCCGGCGGCTGGGCGAACCTGGTCCAGACCCGCTCCGACGGCACGGTCCTGCGCGCGCTCTCGCCGCTGTACGGGGTGGAGACCGGGGCGCTCCCGGCGACCGTCATGGACGACTACGTCAACCGTGTGTGGCAGAAGTACACGACCACGACCCTGACCGTGACCCCGTTCGCCGACCAGCCCGGCACCCGGTACCACGGCCGGGTCTCGGGCGGGGTCCTGAACTTCACCGACGCCTCCGGCGCGGTCGTCACCCGCTTCCAGAAGCCGGACGCGGCCAGCGTGTTCGGCTGCCACAGGCTGCTCGACGCCCCGAACGACGCCGTGCGCGGGCCGATCTCCCGCACCCTGTGCGCGGGCTTCAACCGGTCGACGCTCCTGGTCAACCCCAGCCAGCCGGACACCGGTACCGCGAACTTCTACCAGGACGCGGTGACCAATCAGTACGCCCGGGCGATCCACGCGCGGACGGCCGACGGCAAGGCGTACGCCTTCGCCTTCGACGACGTGGGACAGCAGGAGTCCCTCGTCCACGACGGCTCGCCGCGCCAGGCGTATCTGACGCTCGACCCGCTCTCCTGACCACGCCGACGTCCCGCACGCGGGGGGAGCCTGCGTGCGGGACGTCGGTCAGGTGGTGCGGATCAGCCGGTCGTCACGGCGGTGTCGTCGATGACGAAGCTGGTCTGGAGCGAGGAGTCCTCGACGCCGGTGAACTTCAGCGCCACCGTCGTGCCCGCGTAGGAGCCGAGGCTGAAGGACTTCTGGACGTACCCGGAGGCCGCGTTGAGGTTCGAGTACGTGGCCAGGGTGGTCGAACCGGCGGTGACCGTCAGCTTGTCGTACTGGGTGCTGGTGGTGGTCTCGGCCGTGTCGACGTGGAGGTAGAAGGTGAACGTGGTGTTGGTGCAGCCGCTCGGGATCGTCACCGACTGGGACAGCGTGTCGGTGTGGGTCGAGCCGTAGCCGTCGAGCCACGCCTTGTAGGAGCCGGTACGGGCCGCCTGGCTGCTCGAGTTGGTGATGACACCGCTCGACGCCGTCCAGGTGGTGTTGCCGGACTCGAAGCCGTTGTTGCCCAGCAGCTGGGTCGAGGTGCAGGAGCCGCTGCCCGAGGAGCTGACCGTCCAGGTGAAGGACGCCGTGCCGGTGGCGCCGGTGGAGTCGGTCACCGTGACGGTGGTGCTGTAGGAGCCGGCCGTGGTCGGCGTACCCGAGATCAGACCGGTCGAGCTGATCGACAGGCCGGTGGGCAGACCGCTGGCGGCGTAGGTCAGCGTGCCGCTGTTGGTGCTGCTGGCCGAGATCTGCAGGCTGACCGCGGTGCCGACGGTGGTCGACTGGCTGCCCGGGTTGGTGACCGTCACGCCGGTCGACGGGACCGTGATGTGGCTGCCGACGTTGATGCCCGCGAAGGCGTTGCCGACCCCCGCGTACTGGGTGGAGCTGGAGCCGTAGAGCGCCGTGGCGGCGTTCAGGGCGGCGGTGCGGGCGCCCGCGTAGTTGGTGCTGGACGTCATGTACGTCGTCAGCGCCTTGTACCAGACCTGGAGCGCCGCTGCCCGGCCGATACCGGCGACGGCGACGCCGTCGGAGGTCGGGCTGTTGTAGGTGACGCCGTTGATGGTCTTGCTGCCGCTGCCCTCGGACAGCAGGTAGAACATGTGGTTCGCCGGGCCCGAGGAGTAGTGGACGTCGAGGTTGCCGACGCCGGAGTACCAGCTGTCGGCGGAGCTGCCGTCCTTGTCGGGCTCGTCCATGTAGCGCAGCGGGGTGCCGTCGCCGTTGATGTCGATCTTCTCGCCGATGAGGTAGTCGCCCACGTCGGAGGAGTTGGCCGCGTAGAACTCGACACCGGTGCCGAAGATGTCCGAGGTGGCCTCGTTCAGACCGCCCGGCTCGCCCGAGTAGTTCAGGCCCGCGGTGTTGGAGGTGACGCCGTGGCTCATCTCGTGGCCGGCCACGTCCAGCGAGGTCAGCGCGTGCGTGCTGCCGGAGCCGTCGCCGTAGGTCATGCAGAAGCAGTCGTCGTCCCAGAAGGCGTTGACGTACGCCGAGCTGTAGTGGACGCGGGAGTAGGCGGCGACGCCGTCGTTCTTGATGCCGCTGCGCCCGAAGGTGTTCTTGTAGAAGTCCCAGGTGACCTGGGCGCCGAAGTGGGCGTCTACACCGGCGGTCTGGGTGTTGGAGCCGGAGCCGGTGCCCCAGGTGTCGTCGGTGTCGGTCATCAGGGTGCCGGTGCCCGACGTGCCGTTGTTGAGGCTGTACGTCTTGTGGCCGCCGCGGGTGGTGTCGTACAGCTGGTACGTCGACCCGGACAGCGTGGTGCCGATGGTGACGGTGCCGCTGTACTGGCTGTTGCCGGTACCGGTCTTGATGTCCTGGAACTCGGAGAGCTTCGCTCCGGTCAGGGCGTCGGTGACGACGTGCAGGCGGCTCGGCGTGCCGTCGTCCTGGAGGCCGGTGACCACGGTCTCCCAGGCGAGCTTCGGCGTGCCCTGGCCGGCCCAGATCACCTTGCGGGCGCTCTGCGTGGCAGGGTCCGTCGCGTCGAGCGCCGCGGCCCGCTTCAGCGCCTTGGTCTCGGCGGAGGCCTTGCTGTACGTCGCCTTGGTCGACTTGACCGAGATGGCGCGGCGGTTGTTGTTGAAGGTCGTGCTCACGGTGCCGGCGGCCAGCGAGGCCGGGGCCGTGTGCACGACGAAGTCACCGCCGAGGACGGGCAGTCCGGCGTAGGTGCGCTCGTAGCGCGTGTGCACGGTGCCGTCGTTGTCCTTGACGACGTCCTTGACGATGAGCTTCGTCTGGGCGGGCAGGCCCAGGGACTCCGTCGTCTGCTCCGTCTTCGCCTGGGCGCCCTTGATGAGCGCGGTGCGCTGGGCGGGCGTGACGTCGGCGGCGAGGCCGCCGCTGCGCAGGGGGGTGGGGTGGGGGGCTGCGGGCTTCGCGGCTGCCGGGACCGACTGGACGCCGAGGGCCAGAAGGGCGGCGGTGGAGAGCAGGGCCGCTCCGACCGCGGTCCGCTTGCGGGGGTTGGGTCTCACTCGTTCTCCTACTGCGGCGGCCGAGGGGTACGGCCGGTGACAGACCGGGCAGACGGGTGTGCTGTCCGGGACGAGCTGAGTGGTGCGGGACCGTGGAACCGTGTGGGGGCTGGCGTGCCGCTGGTGTGCGGCACGTTGGGAGGGAGAATGGCAGGGTTGACGGTTACATGTCAGCCCGACCCGGATGCTTCGAGGGTTATCCCTCGGTGCCGGGCCCGGCGCGGACCGTCACCCCCCGGCGTTTCTGTGAGCAAGCTGTGCGTACCCTGTCCGCCCGGTGCGACACGCCGGATCGGCTTGCCCTCACCCCACTCTTACACGTAGACAATCCTCCACGAACATCCGTGACTCTGGGGGCGAGTTGGCGATGGAAGGCACGATTGACGGCTTCCGGTACGGGATCGTGACCCCGGTGGCGGCCTATCTGATGGCGTGCCTGGGAGGGGCCCTGGGGCTGCGCTGCATCGTGCGGTCCCTGATGGACAAGGACTCCTTCAGGACGGGATGGCTGGTGCTGGGGGCCACCTCGATCGGCTGCGGCATCTGGACGATGCACTTCATCGCGATGATCGGCTTCCGGGTGCGGGAGACCCGGATCGGCTACGCGGTCTGGCCGACCGTGCTCAGCCTCGCGATCGCGGTCGCCGTGGTCGGCGTCGGCGTGTCCCTCGTCGGCCGCCGGGGCGCGGGCCGCGGCGCGCTGCCCCTCGCGGGCGCCGTCACCGGTCTCGGTGTCGCCGCGATGCACTACCTGGGCATGGCGGCGATGCGGCTCGACGGCACCCTCGTGTACGACCCGCTCCTGGTCGCCCTCTCGGTGCTGATCGCGGTCGGCGCGGCCACCGCCGCGCTGTGGGCGGCCGTCACGGTCCGCGGCTTCCTGACGAGCCTCGGCGCCAGCCTGGTGATGGGCCTCGCCGTCTCCGGCATGCACTACACGGCGATGGCCGCGGTCGGCGTCCATGTGCACGGCACGACCTCGTCCCGGGCCGGCGACTCCCCCGCCTCGCTGCTGCTGCCGATGCTGATCGGACCGGTGATCTTCCTGGTCCTCGCGGGCGTGGTGGTGATGTTCGACCCGCTGCTGGTGCTCGGCGACGGCGAGTGGAACCGGCCCGCTCCAAACGAGCGGGCCGAGACCCCGAAGCGCCAGGTCAGCCGGTCGTGGAGCGGTGGCTGAGCGGTGCGCGCAGCCCGAGGTGCTCGCACGGAGTCGTTCCGGTGTCGTCGAGGATGCGCGTTTGTGACATCAGGGTCGGCCGGGAACCCGGAGCGGCCCGATTGCTACGGTGCACCGCGTGTCTGACTCCTCACGTGATACCGCCGCGGGCGCCGGCTGGGGCGAGGCGGAACCCGGCGCCTACCGCGCGCTGATGCCCGGCCGGACCGAGAAGATCTCCTGGTTCGATCCACGGTTGCTGTGGGCCGCCCGCAACGGGGTGCTGGCCTCCTGGTTCGGGGACCCCACGGGCCGTACGCGCGACCGGTGGGTGGCCCAGCGGCAGGCGGCCGGGGCGCCCGCCGACAAGGTGATCCGGCGCTCCGACCCCGACCGCTTCTCCTTCATGGTCATCGGCGACACGGGCGAGGGCGACGACCCTCAATACGCCGTCGTGCCAGGGTTTCTGAAGGTGAGTCAGGGCACCGCCTTCACCGTCCTCGCCAGCGACGTCATCTACCCGGTCGGCAGCGCGGACGACTACGGCACCAAGTTCTTCCGCCCGTACCGGGACTACCGCGCGCCCGTCTACGCGATACCGGGGAACCACGACTGGTACGAGGACCTCGGCGCCTTCATGCGGGTCTTCTGCGACGACGCCCCGCCGCTGCCCGCCGAACCCGCGCCGCGCCCGCTCACCCGCGCCTGGCTGCGCGCCCGGCTGTGGCACCGGTCGCGCCCTCACGACGGACAACACCTCGACGAGGCCCGGAAGTTGCGGTCGGCGGCGGACCAACTGGCCGTGCAGCCAGGGCCGTACTGGGCGATCGACGCCGGGCCGGTGCGGATCATCGGCATAGACACCGGTCTGCTGGGCACCCTCGACGCGGCCCAGGGCGCCTGGTTGCGCGAGGTGTCCCAGGGACCCCGGCCGAAGATACTGGTCACGGGCTCGCCGCTGTACGTCGACGGGGAGCACCACCCGTGCCCCATCGAGGGCGGCGGGACGGTGGACGACATCGTGCGCGCGCCGGAGCACCGCTATGTGGCCGCGATCGGCGGCGACATCCACAACTACCAGCGCTATCCGGTGCCGTTGCCGGACGGCCGCACCCTCCAGTACGTCGTGTCGGGCGGCGGCGGGGCCTTCATGCACGCCACGCACACCATCCCCCGGGTCTCGGTCGCCGGGGTCCGCGAGCAGGACTTCCGCTGCTACCCGCTGCGCGGCGACTCCCTCGCCTTCTACAGCAGGCTCTACGGACGCCGGCTGCGGCTGCGCCGCCTCTTCGCCCTCAGCGAGGCCGAGGCCCAGGCGGTCGTCGCCGAACGGCTCGGCATCCCGGCCACCCGCGCCCCCGGGCCGGAGGTCCGTGTCACCCGCCGGATCCGGCTGATCGCGGGCCTGCTGGGCACCGGAAGCCGCCCGGAACGCAGGCGGCGCTTCCGGCTGCCCGTGCGCAAGATCTACACCCAGCTGTTCTCGCCGGGCTCCGCGACGTACAGCCCGCCGTTCTTCAAGTGCTTCCTGCGTCTGGACGTCACCCCGGAGTCGATCCGTCTGCGCTGCCACGCGGCCACCGGCAACCGGGCCCAGGAACTCAACCCCCCGGTCGAGGACGAGGTGGTCATCCCGCTCGTCTGATCACACGCCCGCAATGTTCGGCTGCCACAATCGGGGAGTACCGCCGTACGACCGCCGGAGGATCCCGTGCCGCCCACCCCACGCCCGTTGCGCAAGCTCGGATTCCTCACCATCGGGCTGTTCGACGGGGACGACCCGCGCCGGGGGCACGAGACCACACTGGAGATCATCGAGCTGGGCGAGCGGCTCGGCTTCGACAGCGCGTGGGTGCGCCACCGCCATCTCCAGTACGGCATCTCCTCCCCCGTCGCCGTCCTGGCGGCCGCCTCGCAGCGCACCCGCCGTATCGAGCTCGGCACCGCGGTGATCCCGCTGGGCTGGGAGAACCCGCTGCGGCTGGCCGAAGACCTGGCGACGGTCGACGTCCTGTCCGGCGGCCGGCTCAACCCGGGGGTGAGCGTCGGCCCGCCGATGCACTACGACCAGGTCAAGGACGCCCTGTACCCGGACACGGCGGACGCCGAGGACTTCGGCTACGAGCGGGTGCGGCGGCTGCTGGACCTGGTGCGGGGCAAGTCCGCGAGCGACTTCAGCGGGGTCGAGGGCTTCGAGGCCACCCGGCGGCAGCCGGACATCGAATTCAGCTCGGACCGGGTGCAGCCGCACTCCCCCGGCCTCGGGCGGCGCCTGTGGTACGGCGGCGGCAGCGTGAGTTCCGCCGTGTGGGCCGGGGAGCACGGGATGAACTTCCTCACGAGCAGCGTCGTCAAGGCCGAAGGCCCGGACGACACACGGGACTTCGCCGAGATCCAGCTCTCCCATGTGCGGGCCTTCCGCGCCGCGCACCCCGACGGCGGGGCCGCCCGTGTCTCGCAGGGGCTCGTGGTCATCCCCACCGACTCCGCCTCGCCCGAACAGCGCGCCAGGTACGTGGAGTTCGCCGCGAAGCGGCTGCCGCGCACCCGGTCCCCGCAGGGTCCGGCGCGGCTGCTGTTCGCGCCGGACCTGGTCGGCACGTCCGAGGAGATCGCCGAACGGCTGCACGCGCACGCCGCGTTCCGTGAGATCGACGAGGTGGCCTTCGCGCTGCCCTTCACCTTCGAGCACGAGGACTACGTGCAGATCCTCACCGACACGGCGACGAAGCTGGGCCCGGCGCTGGGCTGGCGGCCGGCGGCGGCCGGCTGACCGCCGTGCGGGGTCCGCGGACGGACGGGTGGCGTCCCGGGTCCGGGCGCCGGCCGTTCCTCGCGCTCTGCGAGGAGAGCGACGCGCCGGGCACGGGCCACGGGCTGTCGAAGGGCGCCTCCCTGTGCGGGATTCCCGGCGAGCGGCTCACGGTGTACCGCGGCCCGTTCGACCCGACGCGGGACTCGGCCTGCCCGGGCTGCCGGGCGCGGACGCTCGGAGATCCCGAGCCCACGCTCGAGGATCTCCTGCGCCACCGGGTCGGGGGTGCGGTGCCGGGACCCCCGCGGGAGGAACTGCTGGGGGCCCTGAAGCAGGGGGCGCGGGTCGGACTCTGGGTCGAAGGGCGGGCGGCGGAGCTGGTACGGCGGCACGCGCGCCCCGAGCGGATCGTCGAGGGCGGCGCACTCGTCGAGGCCGTGGTGCGCGCGGACCGGCGGCTGGGCCTGGCCCGCGTGGTCCATGGCAGCCGGGAGTTCCTCGTGTTCCTCCCGGAGGACGGGCGTCCGTTCGTGGCCCGCGCCGAGCCCGGGGCCTGACCTCACCAGCGGCCCGGCTCGGTGCCGGTGATCGGCTCGGAGGGCTTGCCGTCGACCCCGACCGGGATGTCGCCGGCGAGCATCACACGGTGCATGGTGCGGGGGAAGCCGAGGTGAGCGTTGTCGCCGGGGGCGAGATGGATGGTGGCCCGGTTGTCCCAGAAGGCGACGCTGCCCGGCTCCCAGCGGAAGCGGACGGTGTACTCGGGGCGCACCGCCTGTTCCAGCAGCAGGTCGAGGAGGGCGCGGCTCTCGGCCCGGGAGACATCGGCGATCTGCTCGACGTAGTAGCCGTTGACGTACAGGATCCGCTCCCCGGTCTCCGGGTGGACCCGGACCAGCGGGTGCAGTGCGGCGACCTGGTGGTCGAGCAGATGGCGGACGTAGGCGTCCTCGCCGGGCCGGGGCTGGTAGCCGACGCCGAGGCGGTGTTCGGCCCTGAGCCCGTCCACGAACTCCCGCACGGGCGCGGACAGTCCGGCGTAGGCGGCGGCCAGGTTGGACCAGGTGGTGTCGCCGCCGTAGGGCGGGACGGTCTCGGCGCGCAGGATCGTCGCGGCCGGCGGGTCGATCCGGGCGCCGTGGTCGCAGTGCCAGCCGCGCAGCAGGGTGTGCCGCCGGCGCTGGAGCCATTCGTCGTGGTCCATGCCGAACCGGCCGCCCAGCTCCAGCCGGTCGGCGGTGGTCTCGATCTCCGGGAAGTCCGCCGGTGAGGCGCTCCCGCGCTTGCGCAGGACGACCGGCTCACCGAAGCGCCGGGCGAAGGCCACATGCCCGGCGTGGTCGAGGCGCTGGCCGCGGAAGAACACCACCTTCCAGCGCAGCACGGCCGCCCGGATCGCGGCGACCTGCGCGTCGTCGAGGCCGGCGGCCAGGTCCACGCCCTCGATCTCGGCGCCCAGGTGCCCTGCGACCGGTTTCACCTCGACCCCGGCCGCGTCCGTCGCCTGGCTGTCGAAGTCCGTCGTCATGCCCGCTCCGATCGTCGTGAACACCCCTCGCCGAAGATCGTGACAGCGAATCGCCGCCGTGGCGACAGTGCCTGCGGCCCGGTCCGGTTGATCGTGTCCCCTTCGTCCGTGAGGCTGGAGGGACTCATTCCGCTCCAGGGGAAGGGCAGACGGTGATCGACATTCCGGTGCACACGCTCAACGACGGTACGGCGCTCCCGGCCCTCGGTCTGGGTACCTGGCCGATGGACGACGCGCAGGCGGAGGAGGCGGTGGCCGGGGCGCTCGGGCTGGGCTACCGGCTGATCGACTCGGCGGCGAACTACCGCAACGAGAGGGGGGTCGGGCGCGGGGTGGCGCGGAGCGGGGTCCCGCGCGAGGACATCGTGGTCACCACCAAGCTCCCGGGCCGCCATCACGGCTACGAGGAGACCCTGGCCTCCTTCGAGGAGTCCCGCCGCCGTCTCGGCCTCGACCACGTCGACCTCTATCTGATCCATTGGCCGCTCCCCCGGGTCGGCAGGTACGTCGACTCGTGGCGGGCGATGATCAGGCTGCGGGAGGAGGGTCTGGTCCGTTCGATCGGCGTCTCGAACTTCATGCCCGAGCACATCGAGCGCCTGGAGAAGGAGACGGGTGTCCTGCCGTCGGTGAACCAGATCGAGCTGCACCCGCTCTTCCCGCAGGACGGGCTGCGGGCCTTCCACGCGGCGAAGGGCATCGTCACGGAGAGCTGGAGCCCGCTGGGGCGGGGCTCGGCCCTGCTCCAGGACCCCGCGGTGGTCCAGGTCGCGGAGGCGCTCGGGGTCACCCCCGCCCAGGTCGTGCTGCGCTGGCACGTCCAGCTCGGCGCGGTTCCCGTCCCGAAGTCCGCCGATCCCGGGCGGCAGGGCGCCAACCTGGACGTCTTCGGCTTCGCGCTCGGTCCGGCGCAGATGGGCGTGATCGCGGACCGGGCCCAGGAGCGGCTGGGCGGCGATCCGGAGTCCCACGAGGAGTTCTGAGGTTCAGGTCCGCCCGGCCACCAGCACTGCCTGGATCCTCCCGGCCTCCTCGCCGCCGATGCGGTCGTACCCGTCGGGCCTGGCGCGCTTGACGTACGTCGGGCCTGGCGCGCTTGAGGTACACGGCGACGGCGCCGCCGGCGGCGAACGCGATCACGGGGACGACGAGCAGGACGGCGTCGGTCCTGGGGCCGGCGTCGGTCAGCGGGTCGATGTGGTCGACGACCAGGGCCAGGAGCGCGGTGAGCAGGACGGTCGCGGCGACGGCGACGGCCGCCGTGCGGGGACGACGGTGACGAAGCAGTTCAGCGTCGGCTGGAGGCGCTCGATCCGGGCCAGGGCCGCGGTGGTGACGTCGACCGGGGACACCTCCCGGCGCCGGATCGCCGCGGCCGGCTCGGTCGCGGGAGTGAGACAGAGGTCGTCGTCAGTCCTCATGCCGGAGGCGCCCTTCGGCCCGGCGGAATGGTGGTGCGCCACAGTTCCTCCGCCGGAACCGTTGTGCAACGCACGTGATGCATCAGGCGTTGCCTTGCGAAGGCGTACGACGCGGCCTCCTCCGGCGGCGCTCCACCGGCCCGGACGGGCGACCGGCGGCGACATCCGGAATCCGGCCCCAACTCCCCTCCCCCACACGTATGTTCACCCCGATGTGTCGTCATCGCCGCCCACGGGAACATCCATCAGGAGGGCTCTCGCCATGCGCATGCGTATTCCACTCCGAGCAGCGACGGCCGGCGCGGTCGTCGTCGGCAGCGTCCTCGCGGGCCCGGCCGCCGCCCGGGCCACACCGGCCGGCCCCGGGGTCACGGCCCGGCTGATCGCGCAGCGGACCGTCGGGGACACCGACTACACGCTCCGGGAGATCACCGTCCCGCCCGGCCAGGCCACCGGCTGGCACTACCACGACGGTCCGCTGTACGCCGTGGTGAAGGCGGGCACGCTCAGTCACTTCGCCTCGACGTGCGCCTCCGACGGCGTCTATCCCGCGGGCAGTGTCGTCCAGGAGCCGGCCGGGCCGGGGAACGTGCACATAGGCCGCAACCTCGGCGACACACCGGTGGTGCTGGAGGTCCTGTACGTGCTGCCGCACGGCGCGCCGTTCTCCGAGGACGCGCCGAACCCGGGCTGCCCCTTCGAGTGACCGGGCCAGGCGACCGGGCCGCGCCCCGGCGCGATCACTGCGGTTCGAGGCTCTGTTCCGCCCAGATCGTCTTGCCCCGGTCCGTCTGCCGGCTGCCCCAGCGCTGGGTGAGCTGTGCGACCAGCAGCAGGCCGCGCCCGCCCTCGTCGAAGGCGTGGGCGCGGCGCAGGTGCGGCGAGGTGGAACTGCCGTCGGAGACCTCGCAGATGAGGCTGCGGTCGCGGATCAGCCGGAGCTGGATGGGGGGTTCGCCGTAGCGGATGGCGTTGGTCACCAGTTCGCTCACGACGAGTTCGGTGACGAAGGCGGTCTCCTCCAGCCCCCATGCGGCGAGTTGCTCGGTGGCGGCCTGCCGGGTGGCGGCGACCCGGGCGGGGTCGGGGTCCACGTCCCAGGTGGCGACCCGGTCGGCGCCGAGGGCGCGGGTGCGGGCCAGCAGCAGGGCCACGTCGTCGCCGGGCTCCTCCGGCAGGACCGCCTTGAGCACGGTGTCGCACAGGGCGTCGAGGGTGGCGACCGGTGCGGTGAGGGCGCTGCACAGTTCACCGGTGGCGCGGTCGACGTCACGGTCCCGGTCCTCGATCAGGCCGTCGGTGTACAGGGCGACGACCGCGCCCTCGGGCAGTTCCAGCTCGACCGCCTCGAACGGCAGCCCGCCGACGCCGAGCGGGGGACCGGGCGTCATCCGGACCAGCTCCGCGCGGCCGTCCGGCAGCAGCAGGGCCGGCGCGGGATGGCCGGCGGCGGCGAGGGCGAGCCGTCGGCTGACCGGGTCGTAGACGGCGTACAGGCAGGTGGCGCCCAGTTCCGCGACCTCGTCGGCGCCCTCCTGGTAGCCCGCCAGATGGGTGACGAGGTCGTCGAGGTGGGTGAGCAGTTCGTCGGGCGGCAGGTCCACGTCGGCGAGGGTGCGCACGGCCATGCAGAGCCGGCCCATGGTGGCCGAGGACGGGATGCCGTGCCCGACGACGTCCCCGACGACCAGGGCGACCCGGCTGCCGGAGAGCGGGATCACATCGAACCAGTCGCCGCCGATACCGGCCGTGGAACCGCTGGGCAGATAGCGGTGGGCGACCTCGACGGCGGCCTGTCCGGGCAGTCCGCGCGGCAGGAGGCTGTGCTGGAGGGCGAGCGCGGTGGTGCGTTCACGGGCGAAGCGGCGGGCGTTGTCGACGCAGACGGCGGCCCGGCTGGCGAGCTCCTCGGCGAAGACGGCGTCGTCGGCCTCGTAGTCGTCGGGGTGGGCGATCCGGATGCCGACCAGCACACCGAGGGTGGTGCCGCGGGCGCGCAGCGGCACCGAGATCATGGAGTGGACGCCGCGCCGGTAGGGGCGGCCCTCCGGGGAGCGCGTGTCGCGCTCGATGAGCCAGCGCATGAAGTCGGGCTCACCGGCCTGGCTGCGGATCGCGCGGCCTTCCCGCAGCGCGCGGGCGGGCGGGCTGAACGGCGGATGGGTGTCGGTGCCGCCGAGGTGGACCGCGGCCTCGGGGGTGCCGTCCCGGCCGGAGCCGTGGGCGACCCGGCGGAGCACGATCTCCCCCTCGGGCACGGGCGGTGGCTCGTCGGCGCCGAGGACCCAGTCGAGGAGGTCGACGCTGGCGAAGTCGGCAAAGCGGGGGACGAGGAGTTCGACGACCTCCTCGGCGGTGCGGACGACGTCGAGGGTGGTGCCGATGGAGGCGGCGGCCTCGTTCAGCATGGCCAGGCGGGCGCGGGCCCAGTACTGGTCGCTGCTGTCGAAGGCGGCCAGGGCGACCCCGGTGACCTCGCCGGCGGCGTCCCGCACCGGCCACATCTCGGTGGTCCAGGCGTGTTCCCGGTTGAGGGACGGGGCGCCCGTGTAGCTCTCGTAGCGCAGGGGGAGGCCGGTCTCGGCGACCTGGCGCAGGTGCCAGTTGAAGCCCTTGCTGTGTTCGGCCTCCTCCACGGTGTCCGGGAAGTGGCGGCCGAGCAGGACGTCCTCGGAGACGCCCATGACCTTGCAGGCGACCTCGTTCAGCCGCAGATAGCGCTGCCCCGGGTCGAAGACGGACATCGACATGGACGCCTGCTGGAAGGCGCGCCCGGCCAGGGTGGGTTCCGGGGCGGCGGCGCGTTCCGCGGTGAGGGTCCAGCCCAGGGCCTCTCCCCCGGTGCCGAGCAGGGGACAGGCGGTGACGGCGAGGGTGACGGGGTGCCCGTCGCGGTGGCGTACGACGACCGGCCGGCTCCAGGCCCCTCCGGCGGCGGCCGGGAGGTCCTCGGCGAGCAGGTCGGCCGCCGCCCGCCCCACGGCCTCCTCGGCCGGATGCCCCGTCAGCAGTCGGGCACCCTCGCTCCAGCCCGTCACGATGCCCCGGGCATCGACGACCGCCGCAGCGACGACATGCTCCATGTCGTCCAGAATGGTCCCTTTGCCCGGGTGCATCAACCGCGCGGGGCCGGTCGTGGACCGGGGGTCCGGGCGCCGGCCGGCCCCGGGGCGGGCGCGCCGCTCAGGCGCGGTGGGCGCGCAGGGCGTCCAGGGCGCGGTCGGCGTGGGTGTTCATGCGCAGTTCGCTGCGGACGACCTCCAGGACGGTGCGGTCCTGGGCGATGACGAAGGTGGCCCGCTTGGTGGGCATCAGGGAGACGCCCCGCTTCACGCCGAACAGCTCCCGCACCTCGCCGTCGCCGTCGGACAGCAGGGTCATCCCGAGGGTGTGGCGGCCGGCGAACTCCTGCTGGCGGTCGACGGAGTCCCCGCTGATGCCGATCGGCCGGGCGCCCGCGGCGGCGAACTCGGCGGCGAGGTCGCGGAAGTGGCAGGCCTCGGCGGTGCAGCCGGGGCTGAGCGCGGCGGGGTAGAAGAAGAGGACGACGGGGCCGTCGGCGAGCAGTTCGGTGAGGCTGCGCACCGTGCCGGTCTCGTCGGGGAGCGAGAAGTCCTCGACCTTGTCGCCGGTCTCCAGCGTCTTCGTCATGACCGTCCTTCCGTGCCGTTCGCGACGCTGCGGGCCCACAGCACGAGGGGCACCTGCAGGGGCAGCCGGCCGAACGCGGCGGCCTTGAGGGGGGTGGGACGGTCGCGCCAGTCCAGCGCCATCTTGACGTTGGCGGGGAAGACGCCGACGAAGAACGCGGCGCTGGCCAGGGCGGCCGCCCTGCGGGTCCGGGGCAGCGCGAGTCCGGCCGCCAGCGCCAGCTCGGCGACGCCGCTGCCGTACGTCCAGGCCCTGGGCGAACCCGGCAGGGCGCGCGGGATCGTGGCGTCGAAGGAGCGGGGGGCGGCGAAATGGGCCACGCCCGCGGTGGCCAGCAGGCCGGCCAGCAGCAGGGGTGAGCGTCCGGACCGGGACAAGGTTCCTCCTCTGAAGTCCTGGCACCCGACATTACTGGACGGTAGTGGGGACTCCGGAGGCGGGGGTACGGCCGTGCGGGCGCCCCCAACTCCCGTGCCCGCCGGTGCCGATGGCGCTCCGGTCAGGTCACGCGGCGGAAGAGACGGCTGAGCGTGCGTTCCCCGGTGCCGCTCGGTGGTCCTCGTCTGACTACGCGGGCGGCGCGGTGGGGACGCCGGCCGGGAGCAGGCCCTACGTGCCGTTCTCGCTGCATGTGACCCTGGGCCAGGACTGTCTGCCCCGACCCATGGGGACGGCGAGCGGCGTCACCCTGGGACTGACGGTGAGCGTCGGCGGGCTCACCGCTGCGGCCCTCGGGGCGCTCGCGGACGCCACGAGCCTGCGCACGGGCCTGGTCCCGCCGGTGGTGGCCTGGCTGCTGCCGCGCGGGCCGCGGGAGCCGGGCGGGGCCGCCGTCGTGGCGGCCGGCCGGGAGCGGGTCAGGCGGTGACGGGCGACTGGTCGGTGTCCTCGTCGACGGCGTAGGAGAGGAAGTCGTCGACCATGCGGTGGAAGAGCGTGGCGAGCTGGCCGAGCTCTTCGGGGGACCAGCCGGACAGGGCCAGCTGCATCCCGCGGGCGCCCGCGTCCCGGACCCGGTCGATCGCCTCACGACCGGCGCCGGTGAGCTGGATCCGCTGGGCCCGGCCGTCGTCGGGGTCGGGGACCCGGGTGACATAGCCGGCCTTCTGGAGCTGCTGCACCGTGCGGGTCACATGGGAGGCCTCCACGCCCAGGCGCTGGGCCAGCTCCCCCGGCCGCAGCGGCTCGGAGTCGGCGACCTGGCGCAGCAGCGCCACGGCGGCCCGGTCCAGGGGGACGCCGGCCATCGCCATCAGCCGGTCGTGCTGGCGGGCACGGGTGCTCAGATAGGTGATCCGGGTGAGCGCGCGCTCGATCTCGATCACTTCCGGGGTGGCCGCGGCGGGCAGGGGGAGCGGTTCGCTGGACATGCGACCCACTTTACCATCTTGTTGCGTAACTCAAGTAAGTTACTGCATGCGTTGACTCTCCGGTACTCCGGAAGGATGACGCCGGGGCAAGCGTAAGGGCCCCGGCGGGCTCGTACCGCCCGCCGGGGCCCCTCTTCCGCTTCCGCTAGGCCGGGACGCGGACGCTCTCGCCCCAGGACGCTCCCGTGGCGATCGCCTGGCGCCACAGGCGGATCGCCTTCGGCGGCATGCCGACCGCGAGGGCCCCGCTCACCCGGTCGCCCGTGCGGTACGCGGCCACGAACCGGCGTTCGGCGAGGTCGCCCTCGACGACGGCCATCTCGTCGTGGCCGCGCAGGAAGCCGTAGGCCTGGATCTTCATGTCGTACTGGTCCGACCAGAAGTACGGCACCGGCGCGAACGGCTTGCGGGCCTGAGGGGCGGCGAGCAGATTACGGGCGGCGGCCATGCCCTGCTCGGCCGCGTTGGTGCGGTGCTCGATCCTCATCGACCTACCGAACAGCGGGTTGTACCAGCGGGCCACGTCCCCCGCGGCGTACACGTCCCGGGCGGCCGCCAGGTACTCGTCGCACACGACACCGTCGCCGAGCGGCAGTCCGCTGCCCGCCAGCCAGTCGGTGTTGGGCAGCGAGCCGACCGCGACGAGCACCTCGTCGGCGTCGACGACCGAGCCGTCCGCGAGCCGTACGCCGTCCTCGGTCACCTCGGTGACGGCCACCCCGCAGCGCAGGTCGACGCCCCGGTCGCGGTGGGCCTGCGACAGCACGCGTCCGACGTCCTCGCCGACGGCGTGGGCCAGCGGCACCGCCGCCGGTTCCAGCAGGGTGACGAGGGCGCCCAGCCGCCAGGCGACGGCCGCCGCCTCCGCGCCGAGGAAACCGGCGCCGACGACGACCAGCCGACGGCCCGGCTCCAGCCGTTCCCGCAGGGTGAGGGCGTCCTCCAGGGTGCGCAGCACATGCGCCCCCTCACCGGGCAGCCGACGCGGCCGTACGCCGGTGGCGACGATCAGTCCGTCGTACGGCAGCACACCGCCGTCGGCGAGCCGCACCCGGCGCTCCGCCACGTCGAGGCCGTGCGCGGCGGTGCCGAGCCGCAGATCCAGACCGAGGGAGGCGAGGTCCTCGGGGCGGCGCAGCCCGAGGCGGTCCTCCTCCCATTCGGAGGCCAGGAGCTGCTTGGACAGCGGCGGGCGGTCGTAGGGCGGATGCGGTTCGTCGCCGACGAGGGTGAGGGCGCCGTCGTACCCTTCGCGGCGGAGCGTCTCGACCGCCGCGAGTCCGGCGGCCGAGGCCCCGACGACCACGATGCGGTTCACCGCTCGACCAGTCGGATCGCGGCGGCCGGACAGACGGCGACGGCCTCGCGGACGTCGTCGAGTAGCTCGGGCGCGGGCGACTCCTCCAGCAGGATCGCGATGCCGTCGTCGTCCTGGTCGAAGACCTGCATGGCGGCGACCACGCACTGGCCCGAGGCGACGCACTTGTCGGCTTCCAGCTCCACCTTGTGGGAGGTCATGGGGTTCCCCTTTCCTGCGTTTCTGCGTTCGTCGCTCTACGTCACCAGGTCACGGGCAGGGCGTGGACGCCGTAGATGAAGGCGTCGTGCTTGAAGCGGACGTCGTCGAACGAGCCGGCCAGCTTCAGGGTCGGGATGCGCCGGTAGAGGGTGCCGTAGACGACCTGGAGCTCCATCCGGGCGAGCGGCTGGCCCAGGCACTGGTGGACGCCGAAGCCGAACGCGACATGGCGGCGCGCGTCCCGGGTGAGGTCGAGCCGGTCGGGGTCCGTGAAGACCTCGGGGTCGCGGTTGGCGATCTCGTTGACCATGATCACGCCTTCGCCGGCCCTGATGACCTGCCCGCCGATCTCGATGTCCTCGGTCACCGCGCGGCGCCGGCCGAGGTGGGTGATGTGGAGATAGCGCAACAGCTCCTCGACGGCGGAGGCGACCAGCCTGGGGTCGTCGGTCTCCCGCAGGAGGGCCAGCTGGTCGGGGTGCCGGAGCAGGGCCAGGGTGCCGAGCGCGATCATGTTCGCGGTGGTCTCGTGACCGGCGAAGAGCAGCAGCAGCGCCATCTCGGTGGCCATCTGGTGGTCGATCTCACCGGCCGCCACCCGGGCGGCGATGCCCGACAGCAGGTCGTCGCACGGATCGGCGAGCCTCTTGCCGACGAGTCCGCCGAGGTAGGCGGCGATCTCCCGGCCGGCCGCGCCCCGCTGCTCGGGGGTCGCGTCCCGGTGGACCATCGTCTTGGTGCTGTCCTGGAAGAAGGCGTGGTCGGCGTAGGGCACGCCGAGCAGTTCGCAGATCACCAGCGAGGGGATCGGCAGCGCGAACGCCTCCACCAGGTCGACCGGGTTCGGGCCGGCCAGCAGCTCGTCGAGCAGGTCGTCCACGATCCGCTGCACGGCCGGACGCATGGCCTCGACCTTCTTGATGGCGAACGGCGCCGTCACCATCCGGCGCAGCCGGGCGTGCTCGGGGTCGTCCATCATGATGAAGCCGAGCTTGCCCTCACCGCCCTCGGGGCTGGCCTTGGCCGGGTAGCCGGGGCTGTCGGTGTCCGCGCTGACCCGGGGGTCGCCCAGCAGTGCCCGCTGGTCGGCGTAGCGGGTGACGAGCCAGGGCTCGGTGCCGTCCCAGAGCCGCACCCTGGTCAGCGGCGCGCGCTCCCGGAGCTCCCGGAGGGCGGGCGGCGGGTCGAAGGGACAGCCGGCCGCCCTGGGCATCGGGAACTCGGGGACCGCGTCCGGCGCGTCGGGCACCGGGCCGGTCAGGGTGTCGGCCATGGCTCTCCTCGGTGGGGGATGAAAGAAGGGAGGGAGGTCGAGTCCTCGATGAGCACAGGCAAACAGAGGGGGCTGACGGCTTCCGGTCAGTTCCCTGACAGCAACCTGACGTGACCTGGATCACATGGCAACATGACGCTCTGTCAGCCGCCCCCGTCAGCCGTCCCCTTCCGCCCTCCCGAGCCAGTAGCCGAAACCCCGCCGGGTATGGATCAGCGGCGGCCCGTCCCGGTCCACCTTGCGCCGCAGCCGGGAGACGAGCTGCTCGATCGCGTTGTCGCCGCGGAAGTCGCCCCAGACGTACCGGCTGATCTGCTCCTTCGAGAGCACCCGGTGCGCGTTGACCATGAGATGGCGGAGCAGGCGGTACTCGGCGGGGGTGAGGGCGAGGGCGCGGGGGCCGCGCCGGGCCCGGCAGAGGGTGTCGTCCAGGACGAGGTCCTCGTAGCACGGGGAGTGGCCGACGCGGCCGGGGGCGGCGGTGCCGCGCAGCAGGACCTGCATCCGGGCCAGCACCTCCGCCACCCGGAACGGCTTGGTGACGTAGTCCTTCTCCCCCGGGCCGAGTTCGGGCAGCAGGCTGCCGAGGGAGTCGTACGGGGTGAGGTAGAGGACGGGTGGCCGGTGGGCGATCACCGGGCGGCCGGCGCGGGCGATGCCGGGCAGATCGGGGAGGGTGGTGTCGACGACGAGCAGATCGAAGCGGTGCGTGTCGAGCCGCGCCAGCGCGTCGGCGGCGGTGTCGGTGAGGCCGATCCGGTAGCCGGCCAACTCCAGGGTGGTGGCGAGCAGTTCGGCGGTGTCCGGTTCTCCGGCGAGGATCAGCACATGCTGCCCGGCACCCCGGGCGAGCGAGGGTTTCGCGTTCGGGTCGGCAGGCATGGGCGAGACCGTACGCGAGGGAGCCGGGCGGGATAACGGCCCGGGGGGCTCGGCCGGACCGGACGAGTACAGAAGCCCACGAGCCGGATGTTCGTCCCACCGGGACGACCGGGTCACACGCATCAGAAACCAAACCTTTCCACCGAGCGAACACCAAGACCGACGGAACCAACAGGACCAGCAAGACCGGCGGACCCGACGGGACCGACAGACCCAACGGGACCGACGGGACCGACGGGACCGACGGGACCAACAGGGCCGGTGAGACCGACAGGCCCGGTGGCACCGGCGAGTCCGGTGGGGCCAGCAGGCCCGACTGGGTCGACGGGACCGACAGGGCCGGCAGGGCCGGCAGGCCCAGTGGGACCGGCAGACCCTGCGAGGTCGACAGGACCGGCAAGGCCGGTAGGGCCAGTGAGGTCAGTAGGACCGGCGAGCCCGGCAGGCCCGGTGGCACCGGCGAGTCCGGTGAGGCCAGCAGGCCCGGTGGCACCGGCGGGCCTGATGAGGCCAGCAGGACCGACTGGGTCGACGGGACCGGCGAGCCCGGCAGACCCCGCAAGGCCGGCAAGCTCAGCGTGACCGGCAGGCCCGGCAAACTCAGTGGGACCAGCAAGGCCGGCTGGCCCGGCGAAGTCGACGGGACCGGCGGGGACAGCAGGCCCAGTGGGACCGGCAGACCCTGCGGGGTCGACAGGACCGGCAAGGCCGGTAGGGCCGGTGAGGTCAGTGGGACCGGCGGGGCAGGCAGGCCCGGCGGGGACAGCAGGCTCGCTGGGGCCGGCAGGCCCAGTGGGGCCGGCAGGCCCAGTGGGACCAGCAAGCCCGGTGAGGACAGCAGACCCGCTGGGGACACCAAGCCCACTGGAACCAGCAGGCCCAGTGGGACCAGCAAGCCCGGTGAGGACAGCAGACCTGCTGGGGACACCAAGCCCACTGGAACCAGCAGGCCCAGTGGGACCAGCAAGCCCGGCAAGGACTGCAGGCCCGGTGAGGACAGCAGGCCCGGTGGAGGCGGGGTTCTCTGTCAGGAGGACGTCCGCCATGCGGCCCACCATGCGGGCGAGCAGGCGGAGTTCGGTCGGTGACCAGTCGGCGAGCACCAGCTGCATCCCGCGTGCGCCGGCCTCCCCGAGCCGGGCCACGGCGTCCTCGCCGAGCGCGGTGAGACGGATCCGCCGGGCGCGGGGGTCCTCCGGGTCGGGGACCCGGGTGACGTACCCGGCCTGCTGGAGCCGCTGTACCTGGCGGGTCACGTGCGAGGCCTGGACGGCGAGCACCTGCGCCAGCTCCCCCGGGCGCAGCGGATCGTGCTCGGCGATCCGGCGCAGCATCGCGACGGCGGCCCGGTCCAGCGGTACGCCCGCCATCGCGACCAGCCGGTCGTGCTGACGTGCGCGGACGCTCAGATAGGCGACGCGCGTGAGGGACCGTTCGATCTCGACCACCGCGGGCGAGGCGGCCGGCACGGCGGGCGGCGAGGGGGACATGGATCTCACCCTACCTTTCTGCTTGCCTAACTCAAGTAAATCTCCACGCTTGCTTGACTCAAGTAATCCACATGTGTTTGCCTAACTCAAGCAACCCGGACCGGAGCCGCCTTGAGCGGAGGCGGCTCCCCGGCGCCGCACCCGTGGGGACGGGGAGCGGCCCACGCCCCGGGCCCGGCCACCGACGCACTCCCCCCTGTCGGCCCGGGCCCGGGGACACCACCACCGGCGTGAATCCGCCCGCAACGACCGACCGCCCCCTCCCCCGGAGACCCCCCGGGAGCCCTGGAGACCCGTATGAAGACCCCCGTACGCGCCGCGCTGGCCGGGGCGCTCGCCTGCGGCGTGCTCACCACCGCGCTCGTGGCGGGCCGGCACGGCGACCCGGCCGGCCCTCCACCGCCCCACGGCCCGTATGTCGCGCTGGGCGATTCCTACACCGCGGGCCCCGAGATCCCGGACCGGACCGGCTCCCCCGCCGGCTGCGAGCGCTCCGACCGCAACTACCCGGCCCTCGTGGCCCGGCGCCTCGGCCTGCCCGCCCGGGACTTCCACGACATGAGCTGCACCGGGGCGACCCTGGCGGACCTGACAGGACCGCAGTCCACGGACCGGGGCACCAACCCCGCCCAGCTGTCCGCCCTCGACAGCCGCACCGGTCTGGTCACGCTCGGCATGGGCGGCAACGACATCGGCTTCGCCTCGCTGGTGAAGACCTGTGTGAAGGCGGGCGTGCTCACCTTCGCCCTCGACGGTCTCCGGGCCGGCACCGGCGCCGCGGCGCCCTGCCGCGCCCGGTACGTCTCCGGCGGCACCGACGAGGTCGGGCAGCGGATCGCCGCGGCCGACAAGCGACTGGCGCACGCGCTCGCCGAGGTCCGGCGGCGCGCGCCGAAGGCCCGGGTCTACGTCGTCGGCTACCCGGCGATCCTGCCGTCCCGCACCACGGGCTGCGGCGCCGAGATGGGGCTCACGGCCGGTGACATCACCTATCTGCACGAGAAGGAACAGCAGCTCAACACGATGCTGCGGAAACGGGCCGGGAAGGCGGGCGCCGGCTATGTCGACACGTACACGCCCTCGGTCGGACGCGACGCCTGCGCCGACCGGCGGGTGCGCTGGGTCGAGCCGCTCGTACCGCTCGCCCCGGCCGCCGCCGTCCACCCCAACGAACGCGGCGAACAGGGCATGGCGGACGCCGTCCTGAGGCGCCTCGGCGTGTGACCGCCGTTGTGCGCCGCCGATGACCGATAACCGATAACCGACAAGCGACACCCGAGAGAGGTTCTCCCCATGAGCACGATGAAGTCCGTCCGGACCGGCGGCGTCGACAAGATCGAGGTCGTCGACGTCGAGCGGCCCGTGCCCGGCCCCAAGGACGCCCTGGTCCGGATCCGGGCCTGCGGCATCTGCGGCACCGATGTCACGTTCCTCCACATGGGCGGTATGCCCGCCCGCGCCCATCTCGGCGGCGAGCTGGTCCCGGTGTCGCTCGGCCACGAGCCGGCCGGTGAGATCGTGGAGCTCGGCTCCGACGTGGAGGGCCTGAACATCGGCGACCGGGTGGTCGTCAACCCGCAGGACGCCCCCACCGGCATCATCGGCTGCGGCGGCGCGTACGGCGGTATGAGCGAGTTCCTGCTGATCGAGAACGCAGAGGTCGGCAGGAGCGTCGCCGTCTTCCCCGACACCGTGCCCTTCGACGTGGCCTCGCTCAACGAGCCGATGGCCGTGGCCCGGCACGCCGTCAACCGCTCCGAGGCCGGCCCCGGTGACAAGGTCGTCGTGTTCGGCGCCGGCCCCATCGGGCTGGGCGCGGCGATCTGGCTGAAGCTGCGCGGGGTGGAGCATGTGGTGGTCGTCGACGTCATCCCCTCCCGGCTGGAGAAGGCACTGGCCGTGGGTGCGGACGCCGTCGTCGACTCGGCGCAGGAGGACGTGGCGGCGCGGCTGACCGAGCTGCACGGCCAGAGCGCCAACGCGCTCGGCCAGCCCCGGCCGGGCACGGACGTCTTCCTCGACGCGGCCGGTGTGGCCGCGGTGTTCAACACCGTGGTGAACTCCGCCAAGTGGGGTGCGAAGCTGGTGATGGTGGCGGTCCACAAGAAGGGCTCCGAGATCGACCTGGGCGGCATGCTCCGCAGCGAGCTGACCCTGATCGCCTCCCAGGGCTACCCGACCGAGATCTTCGAGGTGACGCCCGAACTGGTCGAGCACCAGGAGCGGTTCGCCAAGCTGATCAGCCACCGGGTCCCGTTCGCGGAGGCCGAGCGGGCCTTCGAGCTGACGCTGACGCCGGGCGCGGCGGAGAAGGTCGTCGTCACCCTGGACGACTGAGCCCCCACCGTGGCCGCCGGGCCTCCCCCAGCCCGGCGGTCACGACCCCGTCGCTTCCACCCTCCCCCGCCCCACCCCTCCTCGACGACAGGAACGGCACCTCATGCGCGCGACCCTGCGACAGGCGGCGCGGGCCTCGGTCCACCTGCTGCTGACCGCCGCCATGGCCTTCGGGTCGTACATCTTCGTCACCGTCCTGCTGATCACCGCGACCGGCGCGCTGACCCTGGTCGGGATCTGGCTGCTGCCCGAGACCGTGCTGCTGGTCCGCCGGATCGCCGGGGCCAAGCGACGGCTCACCGCCTCCTGGACCGGCCGGGAGATCCCCGAGGCGTACACACCGCTCACCGGTCCGGTGCGGCAGCGGGTGCGGGTGCGCACGGCCGTACGCGACCCCGGCACCCTCACCGACGCGCGCTGGATGGCCGCGCACTACGCCTATCCCTGGCTGACCGTGCTGATGCTGCCGCTGTGGCCGCTCGGGCTGGTCGTCGACGGGGTGTGGAGCGGGCTGCTGGGCCGCCGGGCGCTCGTCCTGCCGCTGATCGTTCGGCTGGCCGACGTCGAGGCGGCCTGGTCGGCGGCGCTGCTGCGGCCCTCGCCCCAGGCGCTGCTGACCCGGCGGGTCGAGCACCTCACCACGACCCGGGCGGACGCGGTGGCCGCGCACGGCGCCGAGCTGCGGCGCATCGAGCGGGACCTGCACGACGGCGCCCAGGCCCGCCTGGTCGCCCTGTCGATGCGGATCGGGCTGGCCCGGCGGGCGTACGGCGCCGACCCCGACGCCGCGCGCAAGCTGCTCGCCGACGCGCAGGACCAGGCCGAGGAGGCCCTGACCGAACTGCGGCACGTGGTGCGCGCCATCCACCCGCCGATCCTCACCGACCGGGGGCTGGTGGGGGCCGTACGGGCCCTCGCGGCGGCGAGCGGGCTGCGGGTGGACGTCCGCGCCGACGGGCTCCCGGAGGAGGTACGGGCGCCCGCCGCGGTGGAGGCGGCCGCGTACTTCGTGATCGCGGAGGCGCTCACCAACGCGGCCAAGTACAGCGGGTCGGAGGAGGCCGGGGTGGTGCTGGCCCGGTCCCGGACCGGGCTGGACGTGCGGGTGCGGGACGAGGGGTGCGGGGGCGCCGACGAGAGCGCGGGCTCGGGCCTTTTGGGGATACGGCGCCGGGTGGCCGCGCTCGACGGGACGGTACGGGTCTCCAGCCCCGTGGGCGGGCCGACGGTGGTGGACGTGGAACTGCCGTGCGTGTGGTGAGCGGCCCCACGGCCGCCCGGACCGCCGGTGTCGGCCCAGCTCGGCGGCTCGGCGGGGTGGCCGCCGAAGCGGCTCGCCCGGAGACCGCCCGTGATCCGTCGGCCGTGACGGGACCGCCCGCCCCGGGACCGGCCCGACCGGAGAATCCGATGCTCACCTGCTGGCAGCGCTACGCGGGCGGGCACGCCCGCACCGTGGACACGATGACGGCCGCCCTGCTGTTCGCCGTCTTCCTCTTCGGCAGCGAGATCACCATGCCCCGCGCGGACCAGCCGGACGCGACGGTCCCGACGATCGTCCTCGCGGCCGTCGCCTGCGGGACGCTGCTGCTGTGGCAGCACACCAGGCCCCGCGCGACCACGGCCGTGACGGCGTGCTGTGCGGCCGGCGCCAGTGCGCTCGGCCATCTGATCACCCCGCTGCTGCTGGCGCCGACGATGCTCGCCCTGTACCGGGTGGCGGCGACCACCCGGCGCCGCACGACCAGGCGCTGCTACCTCACGGCCGTCGCGCTGATCGTCCCGGCGGCCCTGGTCCTGGACCCGGTGGCGCACCCCTGGGTGACGAAGACCGTCAGCCCCGTGATCTGGCTGCTGTTCCCGGTGGTCACCGGCAGTCTGGTCCGCCTCCAGCGGCGCTATGTGGAGGCCGTGCAGGCGCGGGCCGAGTACGCCGAGCGCGGCCGGGAGGAGGAGGCGCGGCACCGGGTCGTGGAGGAGCGGGTGCGCATCGCCCGCGAGCTGCACGACGTGGTCGCCCACCATCTGGCCCTGGCCAACGCCCAGGCGGGCACGGCCGCCCATCTCGCCCGCACCCACCCCGACCAGGCCCAGCGGATCCTGACCGACCTCACGGGGACGATGTCCTCGGCGCTGCGCGAGCTCAAGGCGACCGTGGGCCTGCTGCGCCACGGAGACGAGGGCGAGGCGCCGCTGGCCCCGAGTCCCGGCCTCGGTCGGCTCTCCGAGCTGACGCAGTCCTGCGCCGCCGCGGGGCTGGACGTGCGGGTCGCCGTGGAGGGCACGGTACGGCCCCTCACCCCCGGGGTGGATCTGACGGCGTACCGCATCGTGCAGGAGGCGCTGACCAACGTCACCCGGCACGCGGCGGCGCGCTCGGCGCAGGTGCGGCTGAGGTTCGGCCGCGACCGGCTGACGATCACGGTCACCGACGACGGGACCGCGGCGCCCTCGGCGACCGGCGGCGGCCAGGGCTTCGGTCTGATCGGCATGCGCGAGCGGGCCCGTTCGGTGGGCGGCGCGCTCCAGGCCGGGCACCGCCCCGAAGGCGGTTTCCAGGTCACCACCCGGCTCCCCCTGTACCCCGACACCCCGGCGCCCCGAGAACGGACCCCATGACCCTGCGCGTGCTCCTCGCCGACGACCAGGCCCTGCTGCGGGCCACCTTCCGGATCCTGATCGATTCCTGCGCCGACATGGAGGTGATCGCCGAGGCCACCGACGGCGCCGAGACGATCGAACTCGCCCGCGAGCTCCGTCCGGACCTGATCCTGATGGACATCCGGATGCCCGGCACCGACGGGATCGCCGCGACCGCCGCCGTCTGCGCGGATCCCGCACTGTCGGACACGCGCGTGCTCATCCTGACGACGTTCGAGATCGACGAGTACGTCGCCGGGGCGCTGCGGGCGGGGGCGAGCGGGTTCCTCGGCAAGGACGTCACCGCCGACGCGCTGCTCGACGGCATCCGCACGGTCGCCGCCGGCGAGTCCCTGCTCTCCCCGCTCGCCACCCGCTCCCTGATCACCCGTTTCCTCGCCGCCCCCGCTCAGGGCGCCCGGCTCGCCGTCCCGGCCGACCTCGGCGCGCTCACCGCCCGCGAGCGCGAGGTGATGGCCCGGGTGGCCGAGGGCCACTCCAACGAGGAGGTCGCCGGGAAGCTCTTCGTCAGCCCCCTCACCGTGCGCACCCACGTCCACCGGGCGATGACCAAGCTCGGCGCCCGCGACCGCGCCCAGCTCGTCGTCATGGCCTACCAGACGGGCCTGGTCCAGGCCCCGCCCCCGCTGGGCGCGGCAGGCTGAGGGCCCGTTGTCAGTGCCCTGCCCTACCTTGGCGATCACGGGACGGTTCACCGATCGCAAGGGGGGCGCGATGGGCGCGAGTTGCTGGGACTACGTCACGCCGTACACGGGCGGCGTCGAGGAGTCCCTGAGGGCGCTGCACGCCGAGGAGTTCGCGCGGGAGTACGGCGCCGACGGCACCTACGCGAGCCTGGAGGAGCTCTGGGCGGACGCGGAGTTCATGAGCGGGGAGGGGACGCACTCGATCCTCGACATCCTGCATGTCGTCGGCACCTCGGCACCGCCGGACGAGTACGCCGACGACGACGGCAACACGCTGCGGCCGCTCGCCGCGGACCGGGTGAGACACCACTTCGGCAGCGGCAGACCGACACCGCAGCGGTTCCGGGAGGTGTACGACGCCGGGCCCGCGCTGAGCGCCGAGTGCGCCGTGCGCTGGACCGGCCGGTACGTCCTGCTCTATACCGGCGACCGGCCGAGCCACCTGGGCGTCTTCGGCTGTTCGGGGGACTGAGCCGCCGTCCGGGGGAAACCGCCGCCCCGGGCGCGTGCCACGGGGCGCGGGGGTCGACACCTCACCCGTGACGCTCCCTCTCATCCCGCCCATGCTCGCCACGTCCGGCGGGCTGCCGCCGGTCGCCCAGGACGCGCGCTGGGCCTACGAGACCAAGCAGGACGGGCAGCGGGCCGTGGTGTACCTCCCCGGGGACGGGACGCTCCGGCTGCGGGCCCGGTCGGGCGAGGACATCACCGGGGCCTATCCGGAGCTGCGGCCGCTCGGCGCGGCGCTGGGGGCGACGGCCGCCGTACTGGACGGAGAGGTGCTGGCGCTGGACGCGCAGGGCCGGGCCGACTTCCAGCTGCTGCAGTCCCGGATGGGGCTGGTGCGGGCGCCGGGCAGGGCGGCGCGGAGGGCGGCCGCGGTGCCGGTGCATCTCGTGCTGTTCGACGTCATGCACCTCGGCGGGGACCCGCTGCTGCGGCTGCCCTACGCGGAGCGCCGGGCGCTGCTGGAGTCGCTCGGACTGGAGGGGCCGTTCTGGTCGACGCCGCGCGCGCTCGTCGGACACGGACGCGAGGCCCTGGAGGCCACCCGGGTCCACGGGCTGGAGGGGCTCGTCTGCAAGCGGCTGGACTCGGTGTACGAGCCCGGGGTGCGCTCCCGGGCCTGGATCAAGATCCGCAACCTGCGCACGGCCGATGTGCTGGTCGGCGGCTGGTCGCCGGGGAAGGGACGGCTGGCCGGGCTGCCCGGGGCGGTTCTGGTCGGGCAGCGGACCGGCACGGGCGCCCTGCGGTACGTCGGCAGCGTGGGCACCGGCTGGAGCGAGGCCGAGCGCACCGAACTCGCCGCGCTGCTGCGGGCCGAGGCCACCGGGGTGTGCCCCTTCGACCCCGCGCCTCCGGCTCCCGGTGCCCGGTGGGTGACGCCCCGGCTGGTCGGCGAGGTCCGGTACAGCACCCGGACCCGGGCCGGACTGCTGCGCCAG
The DNA here is from genome assembly GCF_054660435.1 of Streptomyces sp. YKOK-I1. Taxonomy (NCBI): domain Bacteria; kingdom Bacillati; phylum Actinomycetota; class Actinomycetes; order Kitasatosporales; family Streptomycetaceae; genus Streptomyces; species Streptomyces sp. YKOK-I1. The sequence continues at coordinate 9,381,971 of NZ_BAAGDR010000001.1, read as the reverse complement.
CCCTCCTGGCTGCGGCTGCGCACCGACCTCACCGCCGAGGAGTCGGCGGCCGACCTTCCGGACAACTCCGCCTGACACGGCACCGAACGGCCAACTGTTGGGCTGTGCTTCACCACTGATACGCCTGCGACCCCTTGGCTTGGGAGCGAAAACCGTGGAAGCTGAGCTGCCTTCAACTCCCCCTTCCCCCCCAGCCGTTCGGCTGCGCCCGGATCCCCGAGGAGGACGCAGTGTCGTCATCAACGTTCAAGGCCCACAGCAGGAGGTGGCTCACCGGACTCGCCGGTGCCGCCGCCCTCGTGCTCGCCGTCCCCTCGGTCGCCTTCGCGGCTCCCCCTGCGGCGCTGCCGCAGAACGCCGAGGCGGCGGAACTGACGTACCAGCCCGCGTTCGACTACGACACGGACGGCTGCTACTCCACCCCCGCCATCGGCCCGGACGGCACCATCAACGGCGGCCTGAAGCCGACCGGTTCGCTCAGCGGCGACTGCCATGACGCGTCCGACCTGGACAACACCAACACCTACTCGCGCTACAAGTGCAACAACGGCTGGTGCGCGTACATGTACGGCCTGTACTTCGAGAAGGACCAGGCCATCTCGGGCAGCAGCATCGGCGGGCACCGGCACGACTGGGAGCACGTCGTGGTCTGGGTGCAGAACGGCGCCATCCAGTACGTGTCGACGTCCAACCACGGCTCGTTCACCGTGCACCCGGTGTCCGACGTCCGCTTCGAGGGCACGCACGCGAAGATCGTCTACCACAAGGACGGCATCAGCACGCACTGCTTCCGGCTCGGCAACTCCAATGACGAGCCGCCGGAGAACGACAAGCACACCTGGCAGTACCCGCCGCTGGTCGGCTGGAACGGCTACCCGTCGGGCCTGCGCGACAAGCTGAGCGCGTACGACTTCGGCAGCGCCAACTTCGGCCTCAAGGACGCCAACTTCGCCGCCCATCTGACGTCGGCGAAGCCGTCGGGGATCACCTTCGACCCCAGCGCGTGACGGCGCGGGCGAACGATCCGTCCTACCCCGTCCGGCCACGGTCCACACCGTGACGCGTGGCCGGAAACCGGGAAGCGGTGCGGAGTGCGGGGCACGAGGGTCTATCGTGTCCCGCATGTCCGTTCCGGAGCTGATCCGCATCGTGTCCCGAGACTCCCCCATGGCGCTGGCCCAGGTGGAGCGTGTCCGCGCCGAGTTGGCCGTGCTGCATCCGGGGGTGCGCACCGAGGTCGTCCCCGTGAAGACGACCGGCGACAAGTGGATGGGTGATCTGTCCCAGGTCGAGGGCAAGGGCGCGTTCACCAAGGAGGTGGACGCGGCGCTGCTGGCCGGTGAGGCCGATCTGGCGGTGCACTGCGTCAAGGACGTGCCGGCGGACCGGCCGCTGCCCAAGGGCACGGTGTTCGCCGCCTTCCTCAGGCGCGACGACATCCGCGACGCCCTGATCCACCCGGGCGGACTCACCCTCGACGAACTGCCGGACGGCACCCGCATCGGCACCTCCTCGGTGCGCCGGATCGCCCAGCTGGCCGCGACCCACCCGCAGCTGGAGTGCGTGCCGTTCCGCGGCAACGCCAACCGGCGGCTGGAGAAGCTGGCGGCGGGCGAGGCGGACGCGCTGCTGCTGGCGGTGTCCGGTCTGGAGCGCATCGGCCGTACGGACGTGATCAGCGAGGTGCTGTCGCCGGAGACGATGATGCCGCCGATCGGCGCGGGCATCCTCGCGCTCCAGTGCCGCGAGGGCGACACCGGGCTGATCGACGCCGTCAGCGGGCTCGGCGATCCGGCCACCCACCGGGAGGCCACGGCGGAGCGCATGTTCCTGCATGTCCTCCAGGGACACTGCAACAGCCCGATCGCCGGGTTCGCGCGGGTGGACCGCAGCGGGGAACTGTCCCTGCGGGCCTGTGTGTTCACGCCCGACGGCAAGGTGCGGCTCAACGCCCACGAGTGGGCGGGCCCGCTCGACCCGGCGACCCTCGGCACGTCGGTCGCGGTGGCGCTGCTGCGTCAGGGCGCCCGCGAGATCATCGACGGCATCCCGCACTGATCCGGGGGCACCCTCAGGCGGTGCCCTCCTCGGCGGCCTGGTCCCGCAGGAAGTTGCTCACCTGGCCGGCCAGGCTGTCCCGGCACGCCCCCGTCGGCAGCGCGCCGTCCCGCAGACCGATACCGCCGGTCCACAGCCGGCGGTCGGCCCACTCGTCGTCGACCCGCAGCTGGATCTGCACGTCCACCTGGCCGAGCGCGGCCTCGGGCCCCGCGGCGTAGAGGACGGCGGTCGCGCGGCGCAGCGGGTAGACGTCGAAGCCCTCGATGAACTGCGAGTTGCGCCAGTCGATGAACGCGCTCTCGCCGTCGGGCCCGATCCGTACGTCGATCTGGCCGTCCTCGAGATGGATCGTGGCGTGTCCGGTGCCACGGTTCTCCACGGTCACCCGCAGCCGGAAATAGGTCAGCCCCTCGGCCGCGTCGTCGCGGCCCCTCGGCGGCTCGGACTCCTCCAGCTGGTGGACACGGACCCGCAGACCGGCCTGCTCGTCGTACTCCTGCCAGTCCCCGACCACGTTCGGCTCGTCCACAGTCCACCTCTCGACTTCTATCGGCTGCTTCCTATCCGTGTGCTCAGCGCACTGTCAAATGAGCGGAATGCGCTGTGGCCAGGGGGTTCACCCCTTTTGATCGTCGATCAAGCCGTGCGCAGGAAGAATCCGCCGACGGCCGTCGCGGAGCGGTCCGCGGGCGTGCCGCACATCACGTCCCGGACAAGATCAGCGGGCCAGCCGGCCGAGCAGCGCGGAGGCCGCGGTGATGCCGAGCGCGGCGGCCAGGACGAGCACCCCGAAGTCGAGCGCGAGGTGCGCGGGGGTGCCGAGGAGGAGACCCCGCAGGGCGTCCACCTCGTAGCTGAGCGGGTTGACCTTGCTGATCACCTGGAGCCAGCCCGGCATGATGGCGACCGGGTAGAGAGCGCTGGAGCCGAAGAACAGCGGCATGGTGATGGCCTGGCCGATGCCCATCAGCCGGTCCCGGCTGAGGACGATGCCCGCGATGGACATGGACAGACAGGAGAAGAACGCCGAGCCGAGCACGACGATCCCGGCGACCGCTAGCAGCTTCAGCGGGTTCCAGGTCAGGGCGACCCCGAGCAGGGCGGCGATGAGGATCACCACGACGGCCTGGATCAGCGACTTCACTCCGGCCGCGAAGGCCTTGCCGGTGATCAGCGCCGAGCGCGGGGTGGGGGTGACGAGGAGTTTGCTGAGGACGCCGGCGTCCCGCTCCCAGATGATCATGATGCCGTAGAAGATGGCGATGAACATCGCGGACTGGGCGATGATGCCGGGCGCGAGGTAGTCGATGTAGGGGATGCCGCCGGTGGGGATCGCCCGGATCCGGCTGAAGGTCTGGCCGAAGATCAGCAGCCAGAGGGCGGGCTGCACGGCCCGGGTGTAGAGCTCGGTGCGGTCGTGGCTCAGCTTCTGGAGTTCGACGGCGCACAGGGCGGCGACCCGGGCCGGGAGCACCCGCCAGCCGGCCCGGGGAACGGGCGGCCGCAGCAGCAGGTCGATGCCCCGCTCTCGGGCCCGGTCAGCCGACGCGCTGCGCGGTGCGGCGGGTGCTTCGGACATCGCGGAAGTCTCCTGACGTGTCGTCGAGGCCGCTGCCGGCGACGTCCCGGAAGACGTCCTCCAGGCTCGGCGGCGGGTCGGTGGGCGCGAGGCCGCGGCGTTCGCCGAGCCCGCGGCGCAGCTCGGCCGGGGTGCCGAGGGCGCGGATGCGGCCGCGGTGCATCAGACCGACCCGGTCGCAGTACTGGTCGGCCTCGTCCATGTAGTGAGTGGTCACCAGGACGGTCATGCCGGTGGCCTCGCGTACGGCGGTGATGTGCTCCCAGACACCGGTGCGGGCGATGGGGTCGAGACCGATGGTGGGCTCGTCGAGGATCAGCAGCCGGGGTGCGCTGACCAGGGCCTGGGCCAGTTCGAGGCGGCGGACCATACCGCCGGAGTAGGTGCCGGCCAGCCGGTCGGCGGCGTCCGTGAGGCCGACGGCGGCCAGCGACTGGGCGACGCGTTCGGCGCGTTCCCTGCGGGGCACGTCGAAGACCCGGGCGAACAGGACGACGTTCTCCCGGCCGGTGAGGTTCTGGTCGGCGGACAGCTGCTGGGGGACGTACCCGAGCAGCCGTCGTACGGCCATGCGGTCGCGGGCGGCGTCCCGGCCGAAGACGGCGACCATGCCGGACGGGACGGGCAGCAGGGTGGTGATGCAGCGCAGGGCGGTGGTCTTGCCCGCCCCGTTGGGGCCGAGCAGGCCGAAGACCTCCCCCTCGCGGACGGTGAGGTCGAGCCCGTCGACGGCCCTGGTGTCCCCGAAGGCGTGGGCGAGCGCGGTGCAGGTGACGGCGGCGGTCATGATTCCTCGGCCTCCTCGTGCAGACTGACGGCGAGCGAGCGCAGCGCCGGGAGCGCGGCGCGCAGGGCGTCCCGGTCGGCGGCGTCGAGCCCGGTGACATGCCGGTGGACGAGTGCGGCACGGCGCGCCTTCCAGGCCCGCAGCCGCGTCTCGGCGGCCTCGGTGAGCAGCAGCCGGGCGGCACGCCGGTCGGCGGGATCGGTCTCCCGGACCAGGTACCCGTCCCTGACGAGCTGGTTGACCAGGGTCGAGACGGAGTTTCCCGCGAGGTACAGCTCCTTGGCGGCTTCGGAGATCCCGATGCCGGGCCGGGACTCGACGAGCCGCAGCAGTTCGACCTCCGCGCCGCGCAGCCGGGGCACGGTCAGTCCGGCGCGCAGCCGGCGCCGCAGCAGCCGCTGGATGCCGACGAGCGCGTCGGCGAGCTCTTCCGGGAAGGTCTCCTCGTCCACACCGCCGAGATTACCTCTGAGTCAGAGGTAAATCCCCCCAGGGAAAGGCAAAAAGAAATCAGGGATATATACGGATATATAAGGACCAACGGTTTCAGAACCCTCCTACGCGGGCATCCGCAGGAAGGTGCTTCGGACAGGAGGCACGTCCGTGGGATCCCCGCCGAGCGGGCCGTCCCGGGCGATCGCCGAATCCGTCCGAGCTCGCGTCTTCCACGGTGCCCTTCCATCGTTCGGCACCCCTCTCGGGAAGGCACGCGCGATGCGTTCCACCGCCAGAACCAGGCAGCACCCGCACGACGACGCCCCGGACACCACCGAGTCGTTCGCACGGCTGGCCACCCTGCCCGACGGGCCGCAGCGCCGGGCGCTGCGGGACGAACTGGTCCGGCTGTGGCTGCCGATGGCCGAGCGGATCGCCGTCCGCTTCCGCGGCCGCGGCGAGGCTCTGGAGGACCTGTACCAGGTCGCGGCCCTCGGACTGGTCAAGGCCGTCGACCATTACGACCCCGGCCGCGGCCGGGCCTTCGAGGCCTACGCGGTGCCCACGATCACCGGCGAGATCAAGCGCCACTTCCGTGACCACATGTGGACGCTGCACGTGCCCCGCCGGGTCCAGGACCTGCGCAACCGGGTGCGGCACGCCACGAAGGAACTCGCCCAGACGACCCCCGGCCGGGCGCCGACCGTCGCCGAGATCGCCGCGTACGCGCAGCTCAGCGAGGAAGAGGTGCACAACGGCATGGAGGCGCTGGAGTGCTTCTCCGCGCTGTCGCTGGACGCCGAGCTGCCCGGCACCGACGGCTACGCCCTCACGGACGCCCTCGGCGAACCCGACCCCGGCTACGACACCGTCGTCGACCGCGTCGCCGTGGCGCCCTGTCTGCGGGCGCTTCCGGAGCGCGAACGCACCATCCTCTATCTGCGGTTCTTCCAGGGCATGACCCAGAACACGATCGCCGAGCGGCTCGGCATCTCGCAGATGCATGTCTCACGGCTGCTCAGCAGTTGCTTCGCCCGGCTGCGCGAGGAGGTCGTGCCGCAGACGCAGTGACTACCGACCCCGGTGGCGCGGTCACTCCCATGGCGGCGCGCCGGGGATCTGCGTCGGCCCGTGCTGGTCCAGCAGCGTCTCCAGTTCCGCCCCGATCCGCTCGGGCATCTCCCCGCTGCGCCCCCAGATGAGGATCAGCTCCGAGACATTGCGCAGCTTGATGTTGGTGTGCTGGGAGACCTCCCGCAGGATCACCCAGCCCTCGTCCGGCGTCACCCGTCCGAGCGCGACGATCACACCGATCGCCTGGTCCACCACGGCATGCGAGGCGACCGCCTCCTTGAGCTGCTCGACCTCCTGCTGGAGCTGGAGGATCCGGGCCGTTTCGTCGCCTGGGTCGCGCGGTACTCGTGCCACCACTCCATCGTGCCACCGCGTCCTCGGCAGGCGCCGCCGCGGCGTCCGGCCGGACACTGGAGGAGAGCCGCCGGCCGTCGGCCCGGAGACAGGAACGCGAGCCCCATGAACGATCACCCGTCCTCAGCCCGCGGTGCGCGGGAAGTCCTCTCCACCGACGCCGTGTTCGGCGCGCCCTGCTGGGTGAGCCTGACCAGCCGCGACCTGGAGGCCACCCAGGAGTTCTACGGGGCCGTCCTCGGCTGGCGGTGGCGGCGCGGCACCCTGGGCGGCCACTTCCGTACGGCGCTGGTGGACGACGTCCCGGTGGCCGGGATCGCCGCCGTCGCCGCGATGTGGCAGATGGCGGTGGCGTGGACGCCGTACTTCGCCGTCCCCAGCGCCGACGACGCCGCCTCCCGGACCCGGGAACGCGGGGGGACCGTGGCGGTGGGGCCGATCTCGCTGCCGCCGGGCCGGGCGGCGCTGCTGGCCGACCGGGAGGGGGCGACCTTCGGGGTGTGGGAGGGCAAGCTGATCGGCAACTGGGAGGCGTGGCGGCAGGCCGCCCCCTCTTTCATCCGGCTGCACACCCGCGACGCCTTCGACTCCGCGATCTTCTACGGCGAGATCCTCGACTGGGCCACGGACCGGCCCGGGTGCTGCGAGGTGCGGTACGAGGGCGGCGAGGTCGTGCTGCGCAGCGGGGGCGATGTCGTGGCGCGGATCGAGTCGGGGGCGTTGGAGGCGGCGCCGGATCCCACCATTCGGCCGCACTGGCAGGTGCATTTTGCCGTCGGCGATGTTCCGGGGGCTGTGCGGGCTGCGGAGAAGCATGGGGGGAGTGTGCTGCGGGAGAGGGAGGAGGAGGCGATTCTCCGGGATCCGGACGGGGCGCAGTTCACGGTGACGTCGCGCCGGGGGCGGTAACCGTGGTTCTTCCCTGAAGGATGGGGCGCGCTGCGCCCCATCCTTCATTCCGAGCGGCGTGGGGGTCTCGACAGGACGATCAGGCTGCGGGGTTCCAGTGTCAGCGCCGCGCCCGCCTTGTACTCCGTCTCGTCCCGGGCCTCGTCCGGTTCCGCCGTGTCCGCGCAGACCGTCCAGCGTTCGCCGTAGGACGCTCCGGGGAGGCGGAAGGGGACCGGTTCCCAGTAGCTGTTGAAGAGCAGGAGGAAGGAGTCGTCGACCACCGGGCGGCCCCGGGGGTCGGGTTCGGCGATGGCGTCGCCGTTGAGGAAGACACCGACGCTGTGCACGTCGGAGCGCAGCCAGTCGCGGTCACGCATCTCGCGGGCGTCCGGCTGGAGCCACACCAGGTCGGGCAGGGGCTGTCCGGCGTGGGTGACGGTCTCGCCCAGGAAGAAGCGGCGCCGGCGCAGCACGGGGTGGGCGGCGCGCAGGGCGAGGAGGCGGCGGCAGAAGTCGGTGAGCCGGCGCTGTTCCTCGGTGAGCCGCCAGTCGATCCAGGAGACCGGGTTGTCCTGGCAGTAGGCGTTGTTGTTGCCGCGCTGGGTGCGGCCGAGTTCGTCGCCGTGGCCGATCATCGGGATGCCCTGGGAGAGCAGCAGGGTGGCGAGGAGGTTGCGCTGCTGGCGGGCGCGCAGCTCCAGGACGGCCGGGTCGTCGGTCTCGCCCTCCGCCCCGCAGTTCCAGGACCGGTTGTGGCTCTCGCCGTCGCGGTCGCCCTCGCCGTTGGCCTGGTTGTGCTTGTGGTTGTACGAGACGAGGTCGCGCAGGGTGAAACCGTCGTGCGCGGTCACGAAGTTGACGCTGGCGCGCGGGCGGCGCCTGGTGTGGGCGTACAGGTCGGAGGAGCCGGTCAGCCGGGAGGCGAACTCGCCGAGGGAGTGCGGCTCGGCCCGCCAGAAGTCCCGTACGGCGTCCCGGTACTTGCCGTTCCACTCCGACCACAGCGGCGGGAAGTTGCCCACCTGGTAGCCGCCCTCGCCCACGTCCCAGGGCTCGGCGATCAGCTTGACGCGGCTGATCACCGGGTCCTGCTGGATCAGGTCGAAGAACGCCGACAGCCGGTCCACCTCGTGGAACTGCCGGGCCAGGGTGGCCGCCAGGTCGAAGCGGAAACCGTCGACGTGCATCTCGGTCACCCAGTAGCGCAGCGAGTCCATGATGAGCTGGAGCACGTACGGGTGGCGCATGAGCAGGCTGTTGCCGGTGCCGGTGGTGTCGTAGTAGTGCGACCAGTCGCCGTCCACCAGCCGGTAGTACGAGGCGTTGTCGATGCCCCGGAAGGAGAGCGTGGGCCCCTTCTCGTTGCCCTCGGCGGTGTGGTTGTAGACGACGTCGAGGATCACCTCGAGGCCGGCCGCGTGCAGCGCCTTCACCATCTCCTTGAACTCGGTGACCTGCTGTCCCCGGGTGCCGTGCGCGGCGTAGGCGTGGTGCGGCGCGAAGAAGCCGATGGTGTTGTAGCCCCAGTAGTTGGAGAGGCCCCGGTCGATGAGCACACCGTCCTGCACGTACTGATGGACCGGCATCAGCTCGATCGCCGTCACGCCCAGCGAGGTGAGGTGCTCGGTCACCGCGGGGTGGGCGAGACCGGCGTAGGTGCCGCGCAGGGCGCGCGGGACGTCGGGGTGGGTGCGGGTGAGCCCGCGGACATGGGCCTCGTAGATCACCGTGTCGGCGTACGAGCGCCGGGGTGAGGTGTCCCCGCCCCAGTCGAAGGCGGGGTCGGTGACCACGCCGAGCGGGGTGTGCCCGGCGCTGTCGGCGGGGTCGGGGCCGTCCCCGGCGCGTTCGAAGAGGGAGGGGTGGTGGTCGGTCCGGCCGTCGACGGCGCGCGCGTAGGGGTCCAGGAGCAGCTTCGCCGGGTTGCAGCGGTGTCCGCCGGCCGGGTCCCAGGGGCCGTGCACCCGGTAGCCGTAGCGCTGTCCGGGGCCGATGCCGGGCAGGTGTCCGTGCCAGACGAAGCCGTCGACCTCGGTCAGCGGGACGGTCCGGTGGCTGTCGTCGTCCTCGACGAGCACCAGGTCGACGCGCTCGGCGACCTCGCTGAACAGCGCGAAGTTGGTGCCCTTGCCGTCGAAGTCGGCGCCCAGGGGGTAGGGGTGCCCGCTCCACGCGGGCACCCCTGCCTTCCGGTACGGCGGTGAGGTCACCGAACCGCCTCCAGGACCCGGGGTTCCCCGGCCGCACGGGCGGCCAGCGCGGCCACCGGGAGGGCGCGGGGCACCGGGCGCCCCTCGCGCAGGCTGGGCGACGGCGGGGTCGGCACCAGCGGGACGCGCTCGCCGGAACGGGCGCGCTGCGAGAACCAGATGACCTTGCTGCCGGTGGCGGTGGCGCAGCAGCCCCAGCCGTCGCTCATCGCGGCGATCTGCTCCAGGCAGCTCCGCAGATCCTGGTCCGGGCGCAGCTCACGGTCGTTGCCGCCGACGGCCGTGATCAGATGCTGGCCGTTCCACCACATCTCGATCGAGAGGGACTTGTCCGTCGCGTTCTCGTCGATGGCCGTCAACAGCATCCCGGCGCCGCCGCAGACGGGGGCGACGAGGGTTTCGAGGTCCCAGTACCTCAGATGGGCGGCCAGGATCCGGCCGACCTGTGCGACGCGCTCCGGACTGACGTCCACGTCGAGGTGGTAGTAGCAGGGAACTGCGGTCTTCATCGTCGTTGGCTCCTCACCGGCGAGGCTCCCGCTCCGTGGGCCCCCGCGGGCCGAATATACGGAGGGTGAGCGCTGATCGCTTCTGAGTCACCTCCCACAGTGCGGGCGTTAGTCCATTCGTGCAACACGAGCGCACTCCGGGGTGGTTGAAGATCCAACAAGACGCTGGGTGTCGGCGCGTGCACCATGAGTGAAACATTCATCGAGCCCGAAAGGTGACTGCGTCATGCTGCTACCGGCCAAGACCGAGGTCGCCAGGCAGTTGCGGCGGTACCGGGCGTGGGAGCGCGTCATGCTCGCCTCCCCGGCCGACCGCGCGGTGCGGGCCACCTTCGAGGACTCGGGCTACACCTTGTGTGTGCTCATGGGAAAGCGCTGCGCGCGCGAGGCCGCGGACGCGGCGGAGCGGTATCTGCGCACCACGCTCGCCGTCTACCTGCAGGAGCAGGACGGCCGGTCGCGGCCGGCCGGCGCCGCGCGGCGCGGGGGCCGGGCGGTGGCCCGGCTCGCTCCGGCGACGCCGTGACGGCGGACCCGTTCCGGTGGTGGAGCGGGAGCCGGGCGGTGGGCCCGGCGGACGACATGACGACAGATTCGGCTGCGGGCCGTACGGATGACCCGGCGCAGAACCGCCCGGCCGATCCGGCCGTTAGCCCGGCCATGAGCCCAACGAAGGTGAGACGAATGAGCCCGACCCCTGTCATCGGCCGGATCCCGGTCCGCGACGTGCGGCCCGCGGTGGAGGGCGGCAGACGCCCGGCCAAGGCGGTCCCGGGGGAGAGCTTCCAGGTGACGGCGACGGTGTTCCGGGAGGGCCATGACGCGGTGGCCGCCAATGTCGTCCTGCGCGGGCCCAAGGGCCGGCGTGGTCCGTGGACGCCGATGCGTGAACTCGCCCCGGGCAGCGACCGCTGGGGCGCCGAGGTCACCCCGGACGCACCGGGCCGCTGGACGTACACCGTCGAGGCCTGGAGCGACCCGGTCACCACCTGGCGGCGGACGGCGCGGATCAAGGTCCCGGCCGGCCTCGACGTGGGGCTGGTGCTGGAGGAGGGCGCCGAGCTCCACGAGCGCGCGGCGGCCGGGGTACCGAGGGGCAAGGCCCGTACGACGGTCCTCAAGGCGGCTCGGACCCTGGGCGACGACTCCCTGCCGCCGGCCTCCCGGCTGGCGGCGGCGTTGACGCCGGAGGTGGACGCGGTCCTGGCCCGCCACCCGCTGCGGGAGCTGCTCACCGCCTCCGCACCGCTGCCCCTGCTGGTGGAACGCGAACGCGCCCTGTACGGCGCCTGGTACGAGTTCTTCCCCCGCTCCGAGGGCACCCCCGAGAACCCCCACGGCACCTTCCGCACCGCCGCCCGCCGGCTGCCCGCCATCGCCGCGATGGGCTTCGACGTCGTCTACCTCCCCCCGATCCACCCCATCGGCACCACCCACCGCAAGGGCCGCAACAACACCCTGCACGCCACCCCCGACGACGTCGGCGTCCCCTGGGCCATCGGCTCCCCCGAAGGCGGCCACGACACCGTCCACCCCGCCCTCGGCACCCTCGAGGACTTCACCCGCTTCGTCGACCAGGCCCGCGCCCTCGGCCTGGAGACCGCCCTCGACTTCGCCCTGCAGTGCTCCCCCGACCACCCCTGGGTGCACAAACACCCCGAGTGGTTCCACCACCGCCCCGACGGCACCATCGCCCACGCCGAGAACCCCCCCAAGAAGTACCAGGACATCTACCCCATCGCCTTCGACGCCGACCTCGACGGACTCATCACCGAGACCCTGCGCGTCCTGCGCCACTGGATGTCCCACGGCGTGCGGATCTTCCGCGTCGACAACCCCCACACCAAACCCGTCGTCTTCTGGGAACGGGTCATCGCCGACATCAACCGCACCGACCCCGACGTCCTCTTCCTCGCCGAGGCCTTCACCCGCCCCGCGATGATGCACACCCTCGCCCAGACCGGCTTCCAGCAGTCCTACACCTACTTCACCTGGCGCACCACCAAAGCCGAACTGACCGAGTACCTCACCGAACTGTCGGGGGACGCCGCCTCCTACATGCGGCCCAACCTCTTCGCCAACACCCCCGACATCCTGCACGCCTACCTCCAGCACGGCGGCCCGCCCGCCTTCGCCGTCCGCGCCGTCCTCGCCGCCACCCTCTCCCCCACCTGGGGCATCTACAGCGGCTACGAACTCTGCGAGAACACCCCCCTGCGCCCCGGCAGCGAGGAATACCTCGACTCCGAGAAATACCAGCTCAAAGCCCGCGACTGGGACACCCCCGACACCCTCGCCCCCCTCATCACCCGCCTCAACACCATCCGGCGGAGCCACCCGGCGCTCCACCACCTCAGGAACCTGCGCTTCCACGACGCGGACAACGACTCCGTCCTCGTCTACAGCAAGCGCACCGGGGCGGACACGGTGATCGTCGTCGTCAATCTCGACCCGCACCACACCCAGGAGGCCACGGTCTCGCTGGACCTGCCCCGACTCGGCCTGGACGAGCACGCGTTGCTGTCGGTGCACGACGAGCTGACGGGTGAGTCCTACTCCTGGGGCCGGCACAACTATGTGCGTCTGGACCCCGGCACGAGCCCGGCCCACGTGTTCCACGTCCGGTGATCCGCACCGCAGATCGGAGGCCCCAGACCGCCATGACCGTCAACTCACCTGTTCCGGACACGTTCGAGGACACCCCCGCCAAGGACCGCGACCCCGACTGGTTCAAACGAGCCGTCTTCTACGAGGTCCTCGTCCGTTCCTTCCAGGACAGCGACGGCGACGGCGTCGGCGATCTGAAGGGGCTCACCGCCAGGCTCGACTATCTCCAGTGGCTCGGTGTCGACTGCCTCTGGCTGCCGCCCTTCTTCAAGTCGCCCCTGCGCGACGGCGGATACGACGTCTCCGACTACACCTCCGTGCTCCCCGAGTTCGGCGACCTCGCCGACTTCGTGGAATTCGTCGACCACGCCCATCAGCGCGGTATGCGGGTGATCATCGACTTCGTCATGAACCACACGAGTGACCAGCACCCGTGGTTCCAGGAGTCGAGGAAGGACCCCGACGGGCCCTACGGCGACTACTACATGTGGGCCGACGACGACAAGCAGTACGCCGACGCCCGCATCATCTTCGTCGACACCGAGGTCTCCAACTGGACCTTCGACCCGGTCCGCAAGCAGTACTTCTTCCACCGCTTCTTCGCCCACCAGCCCGACCTCAACTACGAGAACCCGGCCGTCCAGGAGGAGATCCTCGCCGCCCTCCGCTTCTGGCTGGACCTCGGCATCGACGGGTTCCGGCTGGACGCCGTGCCGTACCTGTACGCACGGGAGGGCACCAACTGCGAGAACCTGCCCGCCACGCACACGTTCCTCAAGCGGGTGCGGCGCGAGATCGACGCGATGTATCCGGACACGGTGATCCTCGCCGAGGCCAACCAGTGGCCCGAGGACGTGGTGGACTACTTCGGCGACTACGCCTCCGGCGGCGACGAATGCCACATGGCGTTCCACTTCCCCGTCATGCCCCGCATCTTCATGGCCGTCCGCCGGGAATCCCGTCACCCCGTCTCCGAGATCCTGGCGAAGACCCCGGCCATTCCGGCCAAGTGCCAGTGGGGCATCTTCCTGCGCAACCACGACGAGCTGACCCTGGAGATGGTCACCGACGAGGAGCGCGACTACATGTACGCGGAGTACGCCAAGGACCCGCGGATGCGCGCCAACATCGGCATCCGCCGCCGCCTCGCCCCCCTGCTCGACAACGACCGCAACCAGATCGAGCTGTTCACGGCTCTCCTGCTCTCGCTGCCCGGCTCGCCGATCCTCTACTACGGCGACGAGATCGGCATGGGCGACAACATCTGGCTCGGCGACCGCGACGCCGTCCGCACCCCGATGCAGTGGACCCCGGACCGCAACGCGGGCTTCTCGTCCAGCGACCCCGGGCGGCTCTATCTGCCGACCATCATGGACCCCGTCTACGGCTACCAGGTCACCAACGTCGAGGCCTCGATGGCGGATCCGTCCTCGCTGCTGCACTGGACCCGCCGGATGATCGAGATCCGCAAGCAGAACCCCGCCTTCGGCCTCGGCACCTTCACCGAGCTGCCGTCCTCCAACCCGGCCGTGCTCGCGTTCCTGCGCGAATTCGAGGACGACCTCGTCCTGTGCGTGCACAACTTCTCGCGTTTCGCCCAGCCCACCGAGCTCGACCTGCGCCGCTTCGACGGACGCCATCCGGTCGAGCTGTTCGGCGGGGTGCGCTTCCCGGCCATCGGTGAACTGCCCTATCTGCTCACGCTGGCCGGGCACGGCTTCTACTGGTTCCGCCTCACCCGAGCCGCGGCCCGGGTCGGCCGACGCCTGTGAGCGCGACGCCTGTGAGCGTACGCCGAGGAAAGGATGGGTCATCGTGACGAAGACCGCCCCGCTCAGGCCGAGCACCGCGAGCGCCTTCCGCTCCGGGGGTCCGCTCGTCGCGCTGCTGCGCGAGTGGCTGCCCCGGCAGCGCTGGTTCGCCGGCAAGGACCGGCCGCTCACCGATCTGCGCATGCTGTCGATGACGGAGCTGTACCCGGGCTGTCTCCATCTGCTCGTGCACGCCGGCCAGTCCGGGGTGCCGACGCCCGGGGGCACTCCCCCGGCCGGTGACTGCTACCAGCTGCTCCTCGGTCTCCAGGAGCATCTGTCGCCCCGCCTGGGCCGGGCCCTGATCGGCAGGGTCGAGGACGGCCCGCTGGCCGGGCTGACGGTGCACGACGCGTTGCAGGACCCCCGGTCGGCGCAGCTGCTCCTGGAGCGGATGAGGCACCCCGGCACGCTCGGCCCGCTGTGCTTCGAATCGGATCCGTCGGTGTCGCTGCCCGCCGGGCTCGCGCCGCGGCTGCTGGAGGCCGAGCAGTCCAACACCTCGCTGGTGTACGGCGACGCGTACATCCTGAAGATCTTCCGGCGGATCCAGCCGGGGGTGAACCCCGACCTGGAGGTGCCGGTGGCGCTGGCCGGCCAGGGGTGCGGGCGGGTCCCCGCGCCGGTGGCCTGGTTCCGGACCACCCACCCCCAGGAGGCCACGCTCGGGGTGCTCCAACCGTTCCTGCCCGACGCTGCGGACGGCTGGACGCTGGCGTTGCAGGCGCTGGCCCGGGGCGAGGACTTCACCTCGGAGGCCGAGGAGCTGGGCCGGGCGACGGCCGATGTGCATCTGGCGCTCGCGGCGGCCCTGCCGGCCGGTCCGGACGCCGAGGACGGGCGGACGGCGGCCGCGATGACGGAGCGGCTGGAGGCGGCGGCGCACCACGTGCCGGCGTTGCGGCCGTTCGTCCCGGGGCTGACCACGGCGTTCGCCGCGCTCGCGGTGTGCGACCAGGGGCCGCCCGCCCAGCGCATCCACGGCGATCTGCATCTGGGACAGGTGCTGCGGGCCGGGCGCGACTGGTTCGTCATCGACTTCGAGGGCGAGCCGTCCCGGCCGCTGGCCGAGCGGCGGCTCGCCCACTCCCCGGTGCGGGACATCGCGGGCATGCTGCGCTCCTTCGACTACGCCGCCCGGCAGCGGCGGCCCTGGCGGCCGGAGTGGGCGCGCCGCTGCCGTGAGGCGTACTGCGCGGGCTACGCGGCCCGGGCGGGCTGGGATCCCCGGAAGAAGCACGCCCTTCTGCGTGCCTATGAGACGGATCGCGCCGTTTACGAAGTGCTGTACGAGGCCCGCAACCGGCCCGACTGGCTACCCGTACCCATGGCGGCGATCGAACGACTCGCCGTCCGAGGAGGCTGACCCCCATGGCCCTGCGCGACACCGCTCCCCCCGAGGCCGCCGGTCCCCGGCCGCTCGCGGCGCCCGCGCTCGACCCCGCCGACCGCGCCCGGCTGCTGTCGGGCGCCCATCACGACCCGCACGCCCTGCTGGGCGCGCACCCGGTGGCGGGGGGCGTGCTGTTCCGGGCCCTGCGCCCGTTCGCCGACTCCGTGAGCGTGGTCGTCGACGGTTCGGCGATCCCGCTCGCCTCGGAGGAGGACGGCCTCTTCGCCGCCGTACTGCCGCTGGACGAGGTGCCGGCGTACACGCTGCGGGTGGCGTACGACGGCGATCCGATCGAGGTGGAGGACCCCTACCGGTTCCTGCCCGCGCTCGGTGATCTGGATCTGCATCTGGTGCGGGAGGGCCGGCACGAGGAGCTGTGGCGGGCGCTGGGCGCCGAGCCGATGACCCACCAGGGGGTGGCCGGCACCCGGTTCACGGTGTGGGCGCCGAACGCGCGGGGCGTGCGGGTCGCGGGCGACTTCTGCTGCTGGGACGGGACCGCGTTCCCGATGCGCTCGCTCGGCGCGGCCGGGGTGTGGGAGCTGTTCCTGCCCGGCATCGGCGAGGGCGCCCGGTACAAGTTCGAGATCACCTCCCGGCACGGCGGGCGGTTCCTGAAGGCCGACCCCATGGCGCGGCGGGCGGAGGTCCCGCCGGACACGGCGTCGGTCGTGCACGCCTCGCACCATGAGTGGGGCGACGCGGAGTGGATGGCGCACCGGGGTGACGTCCCCGTGCACCGGGCGCCGTTCTCGGTCTACGAGGTCCATCTGCCGTCCTGGCGGCCGGGGCTGACGTACCGGCAGCTGGCCGAGGTGCTCCCGGTGTATGTGACCGACCTCGGCTTCACCCATGTGGAGTTCATGCCGGTCGCCCAGCACCCCTTCGCCGGTTCCTGGGGCTACCAGGTCACCGGGTTCTACGCGCCGACGGCCCGGCTCGGCACCCCGGACGACTTCAAGTACCTGGTGGACGCCCTGCACCGGGCCGGGGTCGGGGTGATCGTGGACTGGGTGCCGGCGCACTTCCCGAAGGACGACTGGGCGCTGGCCCGGTTCGACGGGGATCCGCTGTACGAGCCCGGGGACGCGCGGCGGGCCGAGCACCCGGACTGGGGGACGTTCGAGTTCGACTACGCGCGCACCGAGGTGCGCAACTTCCTGGTCGCCAACGCCACGTACTGGTGCGAGGAGTTCCACGTCGACGGGCTGCGGGTGGACGCCGTCGCCTCGATGCTCTACCTGGACTACTCGCGGGACTCCGGGCAGTGGGAGCCCAATGCGTACGGCGGGCGGGAGGATCTGGCCGCGATGGCGTTCCTGCAGGAGATGAACGCCACCGTGTACCGGCGGTGCCCGGGGGTCGTCACGATCGCGGAGGAGTCGACCGCCTGGGGCGGGGTGACCCGGCCGACCGACAGCGGCGGGCTGGGCTTCGGGCTGAAGTGGAACATGGGCTGGATGCACGACTCGCTCCAGTACATGGCGAAGGAACCGGTGCACCGCAAGTACCACCACAACGAGATGACCTTCTCGATGGTGTACGCCTACAGCGAGAACTACGTGCTGCCGATCTCCCACGACGAGGTGGTGCACGGCAAGCAGGCGCTGGTGTCGAAGATGCCCGGCGACTGGTGGCAGCGGCGCGCGAACCACCGGGCGTACCTGGGGTTCATGTGGGCCCATCCCGGCAAGCAGCTGTTGTTCATGGGGCAGGAGTTCGCGCAGGGGGCCGAGTGGTCCGAGGCGCACGGTCCCGAGTGGTGGCTGCTCGACGCCGGGTACGCGTCCGCGGGCGATCACCGGGGCGTCCAGGACCTGGTGCGTGATCTGAACACGCTGTACCGGTCGACCCCGGCGCTGTGGGAGCGCGACACCGACCCGGCCGGGTTCCGGTGGGTGGTCGGGGACGCCGCCGACGACAACGTCTTCGCGTTCCTGCGGTACGGCGCCGACGGCACCCCGCTGCTCGCGGTGAGCAACTTCTCGCCGGTGGTGCGCCACGACTACCTGCTGCCCGTCCCCGGTGAGGCACCCGTGTGGGAGGAGGTCCTCAACACCGACGCGGCGCGGTACGGCGGCGGTGACGTCGTCCACGCCGATCCGGTCAAGGCGGCGAACGGGGAGCTGATGCTCACGCTGCCGCCGCTGGCCACGGTGTGGCTGAGGCCGTCGTCCGTGTGAGACAACCCCTGAAGGGGCAGTCGGGTGCGTGCCACCCGTCAGCAGTCCCAGCCGTCAGTCCCAGCCGTCAGCAGTCCCACCGTCAGCAGGCAGGGCGCAGAGAAAGGCCGCATCGCGTGCGCACCGTCGGAGTGGAGGAGGAGCTCCTCCTGGTCGACCCGGAGACCGGGGAGCCCAGGGCGCTGTCCGCCGCGGTCCTCGCCCGCGCGGCGCGGCACGAGGTGGCGGAGGAGGAGCCCGTCTTCCAGAAGGAACTGCACAACCAGATGGTCGAGTTCGCCACCCATCCCCAGGCGGAGATGGCGGAGCTCGGCGCGGACATCGTCCGGATCCGGGCGGAGGCGGCCAAGCACGCGCGGGAGGCGGGCTGCGCGGTCGCCGCGCTCGCCACCTCCCCGCTGGCGGTGCGCCCCTCCGTGAGCATCGGGACGCGCTACCGGTGGATGGCGGACCAGTACCGCATCGCGACCCGGGAGCAGATCGTGTGCGGCTGTCACGTGCATGTCTCGGTCGACTCCGACGAGGAGGGGGTCGCGGTCATCGACCGGCTCCGGCCGTGGCTGTCGGTGCTGACCGCGCTGAGCGCCAACTCACCCTTCTGGCAGGGCCGGGAGACGGGGTACAGCAGTTATCGCAGCCGGGTCTGGCTGCGCTGGCCGTCGGCCGGCCCGACCGAGCTGTTCGGGTCGGCCGAGCGCTACCACCGGCGGGTGGCGGACATGCTGGCCACGGGGACGATCCTCGACGAGAAGATGGTCTACTTCGACGCCCGGCTGTCGGCGCGCTGGCCGACGGTGGAGGTGCGGGTGGCCGATGTCTGTCTGCACGCGGACACCGCCGTCCTCGTCGCGACGCTGGCGCGGGCCCTCGTGGAGACGGCCGCCCGGGACTGGGAGGCCGGGAAGGAGCCGGCGGACCACAGCGTCAGTCTGCTGCGGCTGGCCGACTGGCGGGCCGCCCGCTCCGGTCTGACCGGGGACCTGGTCGACCCCCTGACCATGCGGAACGCGCCCGCCGAGACCGTCGTACGGTCGCTGCTGGAGTACGTCGAGGACGCGCTCACGGACAGCGGGGACCTGCAGCGGGCCATGGAGGCGTGCGCCGGGCTGCTGCGGAACGGCAACGGGTCGCAGGTGCAGCAGGAGGTGTTCGCGCGGACGGGCAGCCTGCGCGAGGTCGTCACCACCTGCGTGCGGCAGACCCAGTCCTGAGGCCGGTTGGCCGGTTTCCGACGGCTGCCCGCGACGGGCCAGGTCACCGACGCTCATCGTTTAGTCGGTTCCCGGCCACAACCGGTCCCCCCTGGGCTACATTCGCCAGCGTCGATAACAGTTCTCGTCGACGGGGTCACCCTTCGTACATGTCAGGAGCAGCGTATGCGCGACTTCGCTGTCGCTCCCCCAGCCGTTTCGCCCCTGACCGGCGGGCTCGCCGACAGCGTTTTCGAGACAGCCGCCCGCACCCCGATGCTCGCCGTCCTGGCCCGTCGCGGTGAGCCCGGCTCCGCCGGCTGGGACGAGGTGACCGCCGTCGAGCTGCGCGACCAGGTGGTGGACCTGGCCAAGGGGTTCGTGGCGTGCGGGATCTCCCCCGGCCACCGGGTCGCGATCATGGCGCGCACCCGGTACGAGTGGACCGTCCTCAGTTACGCCCTGTGGGCGGTGGGCGCCGAGGTGGTGCCCGTGTACCCGACCTCCTCACGGGACCAGGTGGAGTGGATCCTGCGGGACTCGGCCTGCGTGGGCGTGGTCGTCGAGGACGAGCAGAGCGTGATGACGGTGGGGTCGGTGTGCGCGACCCTGCCCCGGCTGCGGCACGTCTGGCAGCTCGACACGGGGGCGCTGGAGGAGCTCGCGCGGCGCGGTGAGTACGTCCCGGTGACCACCGTGGACTCGCTGCGCCGGATCGTGCTGCCCGGCTCCACCGCGGTGATCGCGTACACCTCGGGCACCTCGGGCCGCCCCCTCGGCTGTGCGCTGAGCCACCGCAGCCTGGCCAGCCCCTGCGACACCCTGCTGGCCGGCTGGGGACAGACCGCCGCGCCGCCCGGGGAACAGGCCTCCGTCCTCGCGTTCCTGCCGTTCTCGCACGTGTACGGCCTGATGATCCAGGGGCTGTGTCTGCGCGGGGGCATCCTGATGGGGCACGAGCCCGATCTCGGCGCGGCGTCGCTCTCGGCGGCGCTCCAGTCCTTCCGGCCGACGTATCTGTACGCGGTGCCGTCGGTGTTCGAGAAGATCTACAAGAACTTCCTGCGGGTGGCTCAGGAGTCGGGCCGCGGGGCGCTGTTCGAGCGGGCCGCGGAGACGGCCCGGGACTTCGCGGCGGCCGTCGAGCGCAATCGGCTGGGCCGGGGTTCGGGGCCCGGCTTCGACCTGCGGCTCCAGCACGCGCTGTTCGAGCGGACGGTGTACCGGCGGCTGCGCGCGGCGCTGGGCGGCCGGGTGCACCGCGCCACCTCGGGCGGCTCCCCGCTCCACCGCGACCTTTCGCTGTTCTACGAGGGCATCGGGGTGTACGTGCACGACGGGTACGGGCTCACCGAGACCAGCGGCGGGGTCACCATGCAGCCGCTGGGCCGGGAGCGGTCCGGGACGGTCGGGCAGGCCCTGCCGGGCACCGACATCCGGGTGGCGGACGACGGGGAGATCCTGGTGCGCGGCCCGTCGGTGTTCCAGGGCTATGTCAACGACGACGGCGCGACCCGGGCCGCGCTGCGGGGCGGCTGGCTGGCCACGGGTGACCTGGGCTTCCTGGACAACGACGGCTATCTGACCATCACCGGGCGCAAGAAGGACGTCATCATCACCAGCAGCGGCAAGAGCGTGGCGCCGGCCGCGCTGGAGCAGCGGCTGCGGATGCATCCGCTCGTGCACCAGGCGGTGGTCGTCGGCGACAACCGGCCCTGCGTGGGCGCGCTGATCACCCTGGACCCCGAGTTCCTCGCGCACTGGCGCGGCAACCTGACGCTGTACGGGGAGAGCCGGGAGGCCCGCGAGGAGAACGCGCTGCGGGAGGAGATCGCCCGGGCGGTCGCCGCGGCCAACAGCACGGTGTCCCGCTCGGAGTCGATCCGCGCCTTCCGGATCCTGCCCCAGCCCTTCGACCAGACCAACGGGCTGCTGACCCCGTCCATGAAGCTGCGCCGCGACTCGATCGTGCAGCACTACGCGGCGGAGATCGAGGCGATGTACCAGGCGAGGGCCCGGCTGCCCCGGCAGACGCCGACGGAGGAGATCCTGAGCTGGGACGACGCGGACGACGTCTTCCGCTGAGGGTGAGGGCGCACGGGGCGCGTAGGACGGACCGACCCGGGAACCCTGTGAGTGGCGACGAGAGAGATCCGTACGAGAGAGGACACCGGCCCCCGCTGGCGGTGGGCCGCACCGACGACATGGCGATCGACCCGCGCGGCGACGACTCCCGGGCCGGTACGGCCGTACCGGCCCGGACCATGCGGTTCGCGGGCGAGCCGCGGGATGTGACGGGCGCGCGGCTGGCCGCGGAGGAGTTCCTCGACGCGCTCGCGGAGGTCGCCCCGCCGTCCGCGCCGGAGTGCTGGCACGACATCGTGCTGATCGTCACGGAGCTGGCGTCCAACGCCGTGCGGTTCGCGCCGGGGCCGTTCGAGCTGGCGCTGCGGCCGACGTTCGACGGGGTGCACGTCACCCTGCACGACACCAGTGCGGTACGGCCGTCCCCGCGGCCCTTCCGGCCGGACACCGGGGGCGGCGGCATCGGCTGGTACCTGATCGAGGCGCTGTGCACACAGGTCAGCGTGGTCCCGGACGGGGCGGGCAAGGAGGTTCATGTGTTCCTGCCGTGGTGAGGCAGGTCGGTGCCGGGGCATGAGGGGCGGGTTCCGGGGTAGCCGCTCGGCGCAAGAAGAAGGCCGCAGTTCCCGCTCTCGGAGGTAGTCGTGTCATCCGTGCCGTTCATGGACTCGTCCGGCATGAACATCATCCTGCACGCCAACCACGAGGCCCGTGTGCTGCCCGGCAGCGTCCATGTCATCGCCCCGGCGCCCGCCGTACGGCGCGTGCTCGATCAGGCCTGAGTCGGCGGCCGCACCGCACCCGCCGGAAAGGCGCAGGTGCGGCGGGCACCCATGGGCAACAGTTGCCATTTGACAACTGTGAGCATGAGGCAACAAAGTGTGCGGGGCAGTCACGCGGGAGGGAACACGGATGTGCCGGTGGGCGAGGACGACCACCCGCGGCGGACGCCCGCGCAGCTCAGGCCGTGGCCGCGTCGGCCGGGCCGGACGGCTCGTGGATCTGTTCGGCCGCGGCGGCGCAGAAGGCCTCCAGACCCCGCAGCAGCGCGTCGCGCTGCGCGGCCGGCATCTGCTCCAGCACGGCCTCCAGGGCGCTCTCGCGCCGCGCGCGCAGATCGGCGAGGAAGGCACGCCCGTGCCGGCTCAGGAAGAGCTGGAGTTCGCGGCGGCTGTTCGCGGCCGCCCTGCGCTCGACGAAGCCCACGGCCTGCAACCGGTCGCACAGCCGGCTGGTGGACGGCGGGGTCGAGCCCAGATGGTCGGCGAGTGTCCGCAGGTTGATGCCTTCGTTGTGCTCCAGGATGAACAGCACCCTCAGCTGGGAGGCGGACACCGGGGCCGTGGAGGCACGGCCCCACAGCACCTCCAGCAGCTCCGCCGCCTCCGAGGTCACCCGCGCGACCTCCTGGGGCTGCGGACGCGAGGAGTACGAGGAGCGCGAGGGCGGGGACATCACGGAGCCACTCTCCCAGGCTTCCGTGACGCTGTCAGCCCACCCCCGCCGGACACCGCCCGGCCGCCGCGTCACCGCGGCCACCGCGGACCGTCCCGGCCCCACTCGGAGAAAGGCGTGACCGACATCGTGAACCGGCTCGTGACCGCCGGGCGCGCCCTGCGCTCCGCGGCCGCCCACGAGGTGCCCGAGGCGCTGCGCGAGGTGCTCCGCGCCCATTACGCCGCCGAGAAGGCCGAGTTGTGCCTCGCCGACTACGGCGCGACCGTCCTGCTGCCCGTCTCCCCCGCGCCGTACGGCGTCGTCCCCGAGTCCGCGCCCGACCCGCTGCCGGTGCGCGCCGGCGCCCCCGGGCGGGCGTACGGCGCCCAGGAGCCCCACGTCGAGCGGCTCGACGGCGGCCTGGTGCGCGCGCATCTGCCCGTCACCGTGCGCGGCGACCGGCTCGGCGTGCTGTCCGTGACCCTGCCCGCCGAGGCGGCCGGACCCGGCCCGCTCGCCGAACTCGCCGAGGTGGCACGGCTGCTCGGCCATGAGCTGGTGGTCGCCGAACGCGACACCGACCGCTATCTCCAGGCCCGCCGCACCGACCGGCTGACGCTGGCCGCGGAGATGCAGTGGCAGCTGCTGCCGGCCCGGTCCTGCGCCCGGGACGCCTACGCGCTCGGCGCCCAGCTGGAGCCCGCGTACGCGATCCACGGCGACAACTTCGACTGGTCGGCGTCCGCGGACCATCTGATGGTGTACGTCACCAACGGCATGGGCGAGGGCATCGAGGCGTCCCTGCTCACCGGTCTCGGCATCAACGCGCTGCGCAACGCCCGCCGCGCGGGCATCCCGATCGCGGACCAGGCGGCGCTGGCGGACCAGGCGATCCACGCCCACTACCGGGGCGAGGCGCATCTGTCCGTGCTCCTGGTGGACATCGAGCTGTCCACGGGCCGGGCGCAGGTCGTCGACGCGGGCTC
Organism: Streptomyces sp. YKOK-I1; assembly: GCF_054660435.1. Lineage (NCBI taxonomy): Bacteria > Bacillati > Actinomycetota > Actinomycetes > Kitasatosporales > Streptomycetaceae > Streptomyces > Streptomyces sp. YKOK-I1. Next base: position 9,358,379 of record NZ_BAAGDR010000001.1, on the reverse strand, counting down.
GCCGCGGATGCTCCTGCTGCGCGACCGGGTGCTGACCGCGGTGGACCTGGAGGCGCAGCTGCCGCTCGGCATGTTCGAGGAGACGGACTACGTCGCCCAGGAGTTCACCCTGGAGCCGGGCGACCGGCTGCTGTTCGTCAGCGACGGCGTGCACGCGGTGCCCGGGCCCGGCGGGGAGATCTACGGCGAGCGGGCGCTGGCCCGGGCGGTGAACGCCGCGGCGCTGCTGCCGGCGGCGGAGGTGCCGGCCGCGGTCCTGCGGGAACTCTCCGGCCACCGCGGCAGACCCGAGCCGGACGACGACGCGCTGGTGGTGTGCCTCGACTGGTTCGGCGGGCCCACCGCGCCGCCGTCCGGCACCCCCTGACCCAGCAGCGGCACGACCCAGACGAGGAGTGAAGCAGGTTGCCGGAGTACGAGACGGCCGCACAGCACGGGACGCCCGGGAACGAGGTCGGGGCGTTCCTGCGCCGGAGGCGGGAGCAGCTCGCCCAGCGGTGGGCCGACGAGCCCCTGTTCCGCACGGTGTTCACCGTCGCCCGGGACGAGGCGGTGGAGGCGGGGCGGGTCGTGGTCGACGCGCTCGCCCAGGTGGCCGGGCACGGCCGCCTGGAGGACCCGGGAGACCCCGGATTCATCGTCGTACGCGAGCAGTTGTCGCGGATGGCGGCCGCGCGTGCCCGCACCGGGCTCACCCCGTCCCGGGTGTCGACCGAGGTGGACGCGCTGCGGGTGCCCGCCGCCGAGCTGCTCGTCGCGGAGCTGCCGGAGGCGTCGGCCGACCACGTACGGGCGTGCACCACGGCGCTGACCGTCCTGATGGGCACCCTGCGCCTGGTGGTGATGGAGACCTCGCTGACAGAAGGCGAGGCCCTGATCGACCGGCAGCGGCTGCAACTGCTGGAGGTGGCGACCCCCGTCATCCGGCTGTGGGACGGGATCGTCGCGGTCCCGCTGATCGGGACCCTGGACAGCGCCCGCAGCCAGGTGGTGATGGAGACGCTGCTGGAGTCGGTCGTGAACGAGCAGGCCCGGTTCGCGATCCTCGACATCACCGGTGTGCCGACCGTGGACTCGCTGGTCGCCCAGCATCTGATGAAGACCGTGGCGGCGGTCCGGCTGATGGGCGCCGAGTGCGTCGTCTCGGGCATCCGGCCCGCGATCGCGCAGACCATCGTGCACCTCGGCCTCGACCTGGGCACGGTGATCACCCGGGCGAGCCTCGCCGACGCCCTCGGGTACGCCCTGCACCGGCTGGGCGCGGACATCGTGCGCGCGGCGCCCGGCGGTGCGACGGCCAGGTGAACGACGACTTCCCGCAGCCCGGCACGGTCTCCGTACCGGTGCTCAGACTCGGTGACGTCCTGCTGGTCACCCTCCAGGGCGATCTGTACGACGGCATGGCCGCGCGGCTCCAGCAGGACATCGCGCAGGCGATCGTGGACAGCCGGGTGACCGGTGTGGTCATCGACATCTCGGGGGTGGAGATCGTCGACTCCTTCCTCGGCCGGGTGCTGGCCGAGATCGCGGAGCACGCCCGGCTGCTGGCCGCGCGGACCGTGGTGGCCGGGATGCGGCCGGCGGTCGCGCTCACCCTGGTGGAACTCGGTCTGACCCTGCCGGGGCTGCGCACCGCGCTGAGCGCCGAGGCGGCGCTGGAACTGCTCGGCCGGGCGGACGCGGCCCGGTCCGGCGGCCCGCACCGGGACGCCAGGTGAGCGCGGCCGCCGCGGGCGTCGAGGCCCGGCTGCCGATCCGCTCGGACCTCGATCTGGTCCGGGTCCGCCAGCATGTGCGCCAGGCGTCCGCCGCGCTCGGTTTCGGGCTGGTGGACCAGACCAAGCTGGTCACCGCGGCCAGCGAACTGGCCCGCAACACCCTGGTGTACGGCGGTGGCGGCGAGGTGGCGGCCCTCCGGGTCGGCGACGGCCGCCGCGAGGGGCTGCGGCTGACGTTCAGCGACCGCGGGCCGGGCATCCCCGACCTGGAGCGGGCCCTCAGCGACGGCTACACCTCCGGCGACGGGCTGGGGCTCGGGCTCGGCGGGGCACGGCGGCTGGTGCACGAGTTCGCCATCGACAGCACGCCCGGCGTCGGCACCACCGTCACGGTGACCTCGTGGACGGCGCGGACGCCCCGGCAGCGCGGGAGGTTCTGATGGCGCGGGTGTGGGACGTACCGGTGCACGACTCGACGCGGGTGCGCGACGCCCGGGTGGCCGCCGAGGACGCGGCCGCGCTGGCCGGTCTGGACGAGTCGCGCACCGCGGCGGCCGCCCTGATCGCGACGGAGCTGGCCACCAACCTGCTCAAGCACGCGGGCGGCGGGCAGCTGCTGGTGGAGGCGGTGGCGCCGCCCACCGGGCAGGGTGCGGCGCCGGCGCTCCAGATCGCCGCGGTCGACCACGGCCCGGGCATCGCGGACGTGCCGGCCGCCCTGGTGGACGGGTTCTCCACGACGGGTTCGCTCGGCGCCGGGCTCGGCACCTGCCGCCGACTGGCCGACGCCTTCGGCCTGGACGGCTCCCCGGGCCGGGGCACGGTCGCCGTGGCCCGGCTGGACGCCCCGCCGAAGGTCCCCGCCGTCGGCGCACGGGTCGGCGGGATCAATGTGCCGTTCGCGGGCGCGGCTTACTCCGGCGACCTGTGGACCTGCGTCCACGCGGCCGGCCGGCTCACCCTGATGCTGGCCGACGGGCTCGGGCACGGCCCCGAGGCCGCGCACGCCTCGACGGCGGCGGCCGAGGAGCTGCGGCGGTGCGCCCGGCTGTCCCCCGCGCTCTCCCCCGCCGAGCTGCTGAGGTGTCTCGACGGGGCGCTGCGCGGCACCCGGGGCGCGGCCGTCGCGGTGGCACAGCTCGATCCGCGGGCCGGGCGGCTGCGGTTCGCGGGCGTCGGCAACACGGGCGCCCGGCTGTACGAGGGCGGCGCCTGGCGTCCGCTGCTGTCGCGGCCGGGCATCGTCGGCGTGCACCGGCCCGCGACCGTGCCCGAGACCGAGGTGCCGTGGGCGGCGGACCGGCTGCTGATCCTGCACACCGACGGGCTGCCCAGCCGCTGGGTGCCGCCGTGCGGCCCCGGTCTGCCGGGCGCCGACCCCGCCGTCACGGCCGCGGTGACCGTGCGCGACGCGGGCAGTTCCGCGCGCCCGGTGCGCGACGACACCGCGGTGGCCGTCCTGTCCCCCGACCCGCCGGACCTCCCATGACGCACGACTGGCGGATCACCACCGTCACCGACGCGGCGCGCGCCCGGATCGCCACCGCCCGCCTCGCCGCCGCGTCCGGCGTGCCGCCCCTGGAGCGCACCCGGCTCGCGGCGGCGCTCAGCGGACGGCTGCGCCGGTGTCTGGCCAAGGGCGGCGACTGGCGGCTGACCGCGCAGGTCGCGGACGGTCTGCTCGCGCTGGAGGTGCTGCCCCTGTCCGGTGCCGGGGAAGCCGTGTGGCGGGCGGCGGCGCCCTGCCCGGAGCCGTCGGAAGCGGTGGTCTGCACCGAGGTCGCGGACGATCCGGCGCTGCTCGCGGAGGCCCTGCTGGGCGCCGACGAGGACACCTCGCTGGTCCTGGACCGGCTCGCCGAGCAGGAGGAGCTCGTCGGCTTCCACCGCGAGGAGCTGCACCAGACGAACCAGGGGGTGCTGGCACTGCACGCGGAGCTCGACGCCGCCGGGCGGGCGCAGCGCGAGGCGTTCTCGGCGGAGCGGGCGGCCCACCGGGAGGCGGAGAGCGCCCGCCGCCGGCTGACGTTCCTGGCGGACGCCAGCGCCGCGCTGACGGCGTCCCTGAACCAGGAGCAGATCGTGCGCCGGCTGCCCGAGCTGCTGGTCCCCGAGTACGCCCGCACGGTCGACCTCTGGCTGTTCGACGCCGAGGACGACCGGGGGGAACGGGCCGCGCACCCGGCGGCGGCCGTGCTCGCCGCCCGCACCGGACGGCCCCAGTACGCGGCCGCGGCCCCCGGCGGGCTGCCGGGCATGGACGACCACCCGCCGTCGGCGCTGGATCCCTCCCGTCCGATGCTGTGCGTGCCGCTGGCGACCCGGCGCGCCCCGTTCGGCGTGCTGACGCTGACCCCGCCGGGCGAGCGCTGGGACCCCGACGACGCGGTGATGCTGGTGGAGCTGACCCGGCGGGCGAGCACCGCCCTGGACAACGCGCGCCGCTTCGAGCACAACCGGGACATCGCCGAGACGCTCCAGCGAGCCCTTCTCACCGAACTGCCGGGGGTCCCCGGTCTGCGCCTCGCGGCTCGCTATCTGCCCGCCACATACGGGCTGAACATCGGCGGCGACTGGTACGACGCGTTCCGCCGCCCGGACGGCAGCCTGATCGTCGTCATCGGGGACGTCACCGGGCACGGGCTGCACGCGGCCGTGATGATGAGCCAGCTGCGCACCGCGCTGCGCGCCTACGCCGTCGACGGCGCCAGCCCCGGGCAGCTGCTGACCCGGCTGCACGTCTTCCTCCACCAGCTCCAGCCCGATCTGTACGCCACCGCCGTGATCGCCCGGTTCCGGCCCGGGGAGCCCTCGCTGACCTGGGCCGCCGCCGGTCATCCGCCGCCGGTGCTGCGCGGTCCGGACGGGCGGGTGCGCACCCTGGACGCCAAGCCCGGGGCGATGCTCGGCATCCCGCTGCGCCAGGAGATCGCCGACCACACGGTCCCGCTCGCGCCCGGATCGACGCTGGCGCTGTACACGGACGGGCTGGTCGAGCGGCGCGCCCAGGGCATAGACCCGGGCATCGAACGCCTCGCGGCGACCCTGGGCGGATTCCGCACGGAGGAACTGGAGGGAGATCTGTCCGCCGCGGCGGAACGCGTCCTGGACCCGATGCTGAGCGACTCGGAACGCGACGACGACGTGTGCCTGCTCCTGTGCCACCTCGACACCGAGACGGCCGAGCGCCACGGACCGCGATAACCGCCACGCCGGGGCAACCAGGCACCGCCGACCACAGCCCAGCCCCAGCGGCCACCACGACGCCAAGCCGGCCCCACACCGCCAATCCGCCAAAGCCGACGCCAGGACAGCCCGGGAACCTTGCCCCCCAGCTCAGCCCCCACCGGCGAAGCCGACAGCCCGGGGCCGCCGACCCCGCCGCGCAACCCTCAGCGACAACCGCCACGCCGGGGCAACCAGGCACCGCCGACCACAGCCCAGCCCCAGCGGTCACCGCGACGCCAAGGCGGCCCGGCACCGCCGCCCCCGGCGAAACCGACGCCAGGGCGGCCGGGCGCCGCCCCCTGCTCAGCCCTCGGTGGTGTAGGCGTGGCTGAAGGCGTACAGGCCCTGTTCCAGGGCCGTGCGCTGGGTGGGGGTCAGGTCGGCCAGTACCGTCGCGAGGTGGTGGACCCGGCGTTCGGTGACGTCGGTGAGGACCCGGCTGCCGTAGGCCGTGACCACGAGCTGGACCTCGCGCCGGTTGCGCGGCTGCACGGTCCGCTCGATCAGGCCCGCGGCCTCCATCCGGTCGCAGAGCCGGCTCGCGGTGGGCACGCCGATGCCGAGGTGCTCGGCGAGCGCGGTCAGATTGAGCTCGGGTCTGCGCCGGACCGTCCTGAGCGCGAGCAGTTGCCGGGCGGGCAGCCGGGGCACCGCCTCCTCGGCCGCCGCGAGCCAGCAGGCGACCAGGGACTCCACCGCGTCGGCCAGCTGCCGCGCCGCCGCCTGGGGGCCTCCCGGGGCGTCGCAGCCCTCCGCGCGCTCCACGTCAGTATCCTCCGGCCACCACAGTTGTCATGTACCTCGGCCTACCCGGAGGTACCTGGCGTACACGACCCTTGTCCGGGGTACGACGGGAGCCTCAGCAGAAACGTTCGTCTGCATGCCTCGCCCGGCTGGCGGAACCGGTCCGGGCGCGGTGGGATCGATGGGGTGCGACGGCTCGCGGGAGGGCACACGCATGACGTCAGACGCCTGGAGCCGCAGAAAGGGATGGACACCGTGACACGACCCAGGATCCTGGTGGTGGGCGCGGGCTTCGCCGGAGTGGGATGCGTTCGACGTCTGGAACGCCGGCTCGCCACCGAGGAAGCCGAGATCACTCTGGTGACGCCGTTCGCCTACCAGCTCTATCTGCCGCTGCTGCCGCAGGTCGCCTCGGGGGTGCTGACGCCCCAGTCGATCGCCGTGTCGCTGCGGCGCAGCAAGAAGTACCGCACCCGGATCATCCCGGGCGGCGCCATCGGCGTGGACCTGAAGGCGAAGGTCTGCGTCATCCGCACCATCACCGACGAGATCGTGAACGAGCCGTACGACTACATCGTGCTGGCTCCCGGCAGTGTGACCCGCACCTTCGACATCCCGGGGCTGACCGAGCACGCCTTCGGCATGAAGACGCTCGCCGAGGCCGCGTACGTCCGTGACCACGTCATCTCCCAGCTCGACCTCGCCGACGCCAGCCACGACCCCGCCGAGCGGGCCTCCCGGCTCCAGTTCGTGGTCGTGGGCGGCGGCTACGCGGGCACCGAGACCGCCGCCTGTCTGCAACTGCTCACGCACAACGCGGTCAAGCGCTATCCCCGGATCGACCCCGCCCTGATCAAGTGGCATCTCATCGACATCGCGCCCAAGTTGATGCCGGAGCTGGGCGACAAGCTCGGCGCCGGCGCACAGAAGGTGCTGCGCCGGCGCGGCATCGACATCTCGCTGGGCGTGTCCATCGCCAAGGCCGGCCCGGAGGAGGTCACCTTCACCGACGGACGGGTGATCCCGACCCGTACGCTGATCTGGACGGCCGGGGTGGTGGCCAGCCCGCTGATCGCCACGCTCGGCGAACAGACCGTGCGCGGACGGCTCGCGGTCAGCTCCCACCTGGACCTGCCGGGCCAGGACGGGGTGTTCGCGCTCGGTGACGCGGCCGCGGTGCCGGACGAGGCGAAGGCCGCCAAGGGCGAGGAGGCCGCGGTCTGCCCGCCCACCGCGCAGCACGCCATGCGGCAGGGCAAGGTCGTCGCCGACAACGTCGTGGCGAAGCTGCGCGGGCGGCCGACACGGCCGTACGTGCACAAGGACCTCGGTCTGGTCGTCGACCTCGGCGGCACCGACGCGGTGTCCAAGCCGCTCGGCATCGAACTGCGGGGGCTGCCCGCGCAGGCCGTGGCGCGCGGCTACCACTGGTCGGCGCTGCGCACGGGCGTGGCCAAGGCACGGGTGCTGACGAACTGGACGCTGAACGCGATCGCGGGCGACGATTTCGTCCGCACCGGGTTCCAGGCGCGCCGGCCCGCCAAGCTGAAGGACTTCGAGTACACGGACAGCTATCTGACGCCCGAGCAGGTGCGGGCGCACGTCGAGGGCTCGGGTCCCGGGTCCGGGTGACGGCGGCGGGGACGAGCGCGGTGGCCCGGTGGCGCGACCGGGTCGCCGCGTCCGATCCCGGGCTGCTGCGGCTGGCGGCGGGGCTGCGCACGGTGGCCGCGATCTCGCTCACGCTGGCCGTGCTCTCGCTGCTCGGAGCGGACGTCCAGCATCTGGTCGCGGGGGCCATCGCGGCGATGGTGGCCACGTTCGCCATCCGGGAGAAGCAGCGGCCCCGGCAGGCGGTCACGCTGGCGCTGGGCCTGCCGACGGCGCTCGCCTCGGTGTCGGTGGCGGCGCTGCTCGGCACCCGTCAGGTGGCCGGTGACGTCTTCTTCGTGGTGCTCATCTTCTGCGCGGTGTACGGCCGCCGGTTCGGCGACCGGGGCACCACGCTGGGGCTGATCGGCTTCCAGGTCTACTTCCTGGCCCTGTTCGTCGGCGTCACCACCGAGGACCTGGCCGGGTTCTGCGGGGTGATCGCCGTCGCGTTCGTGTGCAGCGCGACGGCCCGGTTCATGCTGGTGCCACAGACCCCGACGGCGGTCCTGGAGCGGCTGCGGCAGGCGTTCCGGGCCCGGCTGGCGCAGCTGCTCGACGCCCAGCTGGAGTTGCTGGACGCCGGCCCCGAGGACGTGGAGAAGGCGCTGGAGCACGCCCGGGAGGGCACCGCGCGGCTGCACGAGACGGCCATGATGATCCAGGGTCGGCTGGAGGAGGGCACCTCGGACGAGGCGGTGGCCCGGCTGGTGCAGCGCCGGATCGCCGACGCGGAGATCACCGCCGAGCGGCTGGGCCTGCTGCTGCTGACGGCGCGCAGCGCGGAGCGGGCCGACACCCTGACCATGCATCTGCCCGGGGCGCCGCTGCCGGAGGGGGGTGAGCTGCCGGTGCGGGACGAGGCGCTGGACGTCCTGCGCCGGGATCTGACGGCCCTTCGGCTGCTCGTACGGCAGCCCGTGGCGGACGGCACGGGCATGGCGCAGGTGCGCAACCGGCTGCTCGGGTACCGGGACGAGGAGAACCTTCCGGCGGCGTCCCCGGACGTGCAGGACGTGTTCCGGGGGCTGGGCGAGGCGACGCGGGCGGTGCTGGGGCTGCGGATCGCGCTCGACGGGCCGCAGGACGAGTCGCAGGACAGTGCCGAGACCGCCCGCTCCCGGGAGGAGCTGGACGCGGAGGACGCGGCCATCGCCGCCGAGGAGGAGGAGCCCGGGGAGACGGGGCTGCGCCGGCCGACCACCCGGGCAGCGGTGCAGGTCGCCGTCGGCTCGTCGCTGGCCATGGTCGGGGGCGAACTGCTGTCCGCGCACCGGTGGTACTGGGCGGTGCTGACCTGCTGGATCGTGTTCCTCAACACCGCGTCGACCGGGGAGATCGTGGTCAAGGGCTCCCGCCGGCTGCTGGGGACCGTGCTCGGGGTGGTCGCGGGCATCCTGCTCGCGGGGATCGTCGGGCATCACACCTGGACGGCGTTCGCGGTGGTGCTGCTGTGCGTGTTCGCGATGTTCTACACGGCGCCGCTGTCGTACACGCTCTCGTCGTTCTTCGTCACGGCGGCGCTCGGGGTGCTGTACACGCTGCTGCACACCTACAGCCTGTCGGTGCTGGTGCTGCGGATCGAGGAGACGGCGATCGGGGCGGCCTGCGGGGTGACCGCGGCGGCGCTGGTGCTGCCGGTGCACACCGACCGCCGGACGAACGAGCTGCTGACGACGGTGCTGGACCGGCTGGCCGATGTCACCTCGGCCGCGGTGGACCAGCTCAGCGGGGAGCCGCCGGCCGAGCTGCTGGACCTGGCCCGGGATCTCGACGAGGCACTGGCGGACCTGCGGGCGGCCACCCAGCCGCTGACGCATCCGGTGACCCCGCTGCGGACCCGGCGGGACACCGCGCAGTACGTGGTCGCGCTGCTGGAGACCTGCGCGTACCACGCCCGGTCGCTGGCCGCGACCGCGGAGCTGCTGCCCACGCATCCCTCGATCGCGGCGGATCCGCGGCTGCGCGGGGCCGGGCAGCGGATCCTGCACAACATCCGCGCGATCGCCGCCCGGGTCGCCGGGGAGCCCGCCACGGCCGAGGTGGTCGGCGGGCCGAGCGTGGCCTCGCTGCTGAAACCGGGCGGGATCGGCACCCCGCGCTACGGCCGGGTCACCGACCGGGTGCTCCGGCATCTCCAGCGGCTGGACGAGGCCGTGCTGGGGCTCGCCCGGCCGCTGGGGGTGCCGGTGACACGGCCGCTGGGGGTGCCGGCCGGCGGGCCCCGGGCACCGGTATGACGCGACCGTCAGAAGTCGGCGGGCAGGTCGCTCGCGGCGGCGATGCCGCGCAGTTGCTCGAGGTCGTGCTGCCGTTGCCGGATGCAGCCGGCGATCTCGGCCAGCCGGACGGGGTCCTCGGCGGTGACCGCGTCGGTGACCACCCGGACCGGGCCGGTGCCGTCGACGTGGATCTCGACGAGCTGGTTGTCCAGGCGGCCGGTGAGGGCGGTGGCGATGACCAGGGCGGCCTCGTCGCGGATCTCCTGGGGCAGCTCGTCGCTGTCGTCCGGATCCAGGGCGAAGTCGAGAGTCTCCGGTGGCTGTTCTTCCAGGGCGCGCAACGCCGGGCCGACGATCCTCATCAGCAGCCGGTAGTCCTCGCTCTCCATGCGGAGGCGCAGAAGGCCGAGGTACATGTCGACGGGCCGTGCGTCCGGCGGGAACTCGGATTCGTTCATGTGCTGCGGGTTCCCCGGCATCCGGGTGTCAGACCTCGCGTCCCCGGCCCAGGGCGTGCGGATACTCCAGGGCGTCCAGCAGGACCGTGCGTTCGTGCCAGCCCAGCCGGCGGGCGGTCGGTGTGCGCCGAGACCATGCCGACGCAGCTGCCCGGTGGCCCGGTCGACGGTCTGCACATTGCCCATGTCGGTGCCGACCACGTCGAGTGTCCGGCCGGGCACGGCGCCCAGCACCGCGCCCCGGCTGCGGCCGCCAGCCGGCTCCTCGCCCGGCGGGAAGCGCAGCGGCGGCTGATGAGCCGGGAGACGTGCATCTGGGAGATGCCGAGCCGGTCGGCTATCCGGCTCTGGGTCATGTCCTCGAAGAAGCGCATGTAGAGGATGGCGCGTTCGCGTTCGGGCAGGCCGCGCAGGCCCTGCCGGGCGGACTCGCGGTCGACGACGGTGTCGTACGAGGAGTCCGGGCCGCCCAGGGTGTCGGCGAGGCTGTGGCCCTCGTCGTCGGTGCGCAGTTCGGCGTCCAGGGAGAGGGTGCTGAAGCTGTCCAGGGCCTCCAGACCGGCGCGGACCTCGTCCTCGGTCAGGCCCGTGCGGGCGGCGAGGTCGGCGACGGAGGGCTCGGGGGAGCCCGGGTTCTGGGTGAGCTCACGGCGGGCGATCCGGACCTTGTTGCGCAGTTCCTGGACCCGGCGCGGGACGCGCAGCGCCCACATCCGGTCCCGGAAGTGCCGCTTGATCTCGCCGGTGATGGTGGGCACGGCGTAGCTCTCGAAGGCGCCGCGCTCGGGGTCGAAGCGGTCGACGGCCTTCACCAGGCCGAGCGCGGCCACTTGCCGCAGGTCCTCGACGGCCTCGCCGCGGTCGCGGAACCGGCCGGCGATGCGGTGGGCCATGGGCAGCCAGGCGGTGACGATCTCGTCGCGCACGGCGTCCCGTTCCGGTCCCTGCGCGAGACCGGTGAGCCGTGCGAACTGGCGGGCGGTGTCAGGGGCGTCGTCATGGGGCCGCCGGGTCCGCCCCGTGGGGCGGGCGGATCCTGCGGAACGGCTGGTCGACAGGTCGATGAGCATGAGGGATCGGCTCCTGAACGGTCGTCTCGGGGATTGACCACGGGAGGGCCGCCGTCGTCCGGGGCTCGCGGGAGCGGCCCGGAGCGGACATACCACTCCCGTCGGCGCGCCTCCGGTCCGAAGCACGAACCTCCGTCTGCCCTGGGGCCGGAGGAACAAACTCCGTTCGGGGGACGGCCTTTCGGTGCACAGGTCCTCCGGTGCACAGGTCTTTCAGTACACGGGGACCACGGCGGTGATGCGCTTGCCGCCGGAGGGCAGGCCGGACACCTGGACGTCACGGGCCAGCCGGCACACGATCGGCCAGCCCCGGCCGCCGGTGCGGGTCCGCCCGTGCTCGTCGAGCGTCGGGGCGACCACCGGCAGCTGGTCGCTGCGGTCGCTCACGGAGACCCGGACGGCGGGTCCGTCGAGGTCGACGTCGTACGCGGTGACACCGCCGCCGTGGAGGATGGCGTTGGTGGTGAGTTCCGAGGCGACGAGCAGGGCGTCGCAGAGGGCCTGCTCGTCGTACGGACGGCCGCCGCCCCCGCACTGCCCGGTCACCGCCCGCCGTACGGCCCGGCGGACGTCGCAGGGCCGGCAGGGGCCCTGCTCCGGGTCCGGATCGGGTCCGCGCGGTGCGTCGAGTGCGTCGAGTGCGTCGAGTGCGTCCGTACGGTCGGTCGTTTCGTTGACATGCATCCTTTCGCTCCCCTGGCCGTTCCCGTGCGGTTGGTCGGACCGAGGGGTGCGCCCGGTGCTCTCCCCTCCGGGCTGCGCGGGCCCCTCTCCGTTGCGGCTGGCCGCCCCGGCGGACTCCAAACCTGCGGGGCGCCGGGAGTCGTCGGAGCGGCCCGCGGAGGGTACATATCAGGCATGACCGATGTCGTGGACGCGGGTGAGCTGCTGCGCCGCATCCAGCGCGCGAGGGCCTGTGCGCGGGAGGAGCTGCGGAGCTGGCGGGCCCGGAGCGGTGAGCTGGAGCGGGACGATCCGGACGCGGCGCGCGAGGCGCGGGTGCGGGGTCTGGCGTACGAGGCGGTGCTCAGGATCCTGGACGAGATCGTGACGCCGGGCCGGGCCGGTGTGCGGCACTGACCCGGCGAAGTGAAACGGGTCACGTGACCGGCTTCCGGGTACGCGAAATCTCCGCGGATGGTTTACGGTTCACCCATAGGCGGTGAGCGAGGTCGAGCCTCTGTCTCCTTCGCACACCATCCTTGACGGCCCTGGCTGGCTTCCCCCGTCCAGCCAGGGCTTTTTCCTGCCCCGGTGCCGAAAGTCACCTCCGCCGAGGTGCCCGGTGGGCCGGCAGCGGCTGAAATGGGCTGTGGAGACAAGCACCGCGACCGATCGCCCGGCGAGGAGCACCGCGCCATGACCAAAGCGACCAAACTGCTGACCGCCCTTCCCCCGCCCCAGCGCCGCAGGCTGATGGAGCTGGCCCGGGAGGTCTCCTTCCCGGAGGACGCCCTGATCTTCGAGGCGGGCGGCCGGGCCGACCGTTTCTGGGTGGTCCGCTCCGGCGCGGTCTCCCTCATCCAGCAGGTGACCTCGGTGCAGCGGGTCACCGTCGCGAGCCTCGGCGCCGGTGATCTGCTCGGCTGGTCCTGGCTGTTCCCACCGTACGAGTGGGACTTCGGCGCCGAGGCGTTCAGCCCGGTCCGCGCCTACGAGTTCGAGGCGCAGCCGGTGCTGAAGCTGTGCGAGGAGGATCCGGCGCTCGGGGTGACGCTGGTGCGGATCGTGGCCGAGATCCTCGCCCACCGGCTGGAGATGACCCGGGGCCGGTTGCTGGACCAGTACGGGACGCACCGGCACCGGTCGCTGTAGCCCGCCGGGACCCGGGAGCCCCGGGCGAACACGGCGACCACCGGAACGGGACCGTCCGAGGCGACAACCACCGGGACGCGCCCCGATCGGACGCGGCAGCCACCGGAGGGAACCATCACACGCGACAACCACCGGACGGGACCACCGAGCGCGACAACCACCGGACCCGACCCTCACACGCGACAACCACCGGGGCACGACCACCAAGCGCGACAACCACCGGGACGCGACCGATCGGACGCGGCAGCCACCGGAGGGGACCGTCACACGCGACAACCACCGGGGCACGACCACCGAGCGCAACAACCACCCGGACCCGATCCCCACACACGACAACCACCCGGACACGACCACCAGCGCAACAACCACCGGACGGGACCGTCCGAGGTGACAACCACCGGGACGTGACCGGTCGGGTGGTTCAGGCGCCGGGGCCGTCAGACGCGGTAGCGGCGCAGGGCCGGTACGGCGGTGGCCAGGCCCAGCATCAGGGCGACGACCAGCAGACCGCCGCCCGCTACCGCCGCGCGGGGGCCGAAGGCGGCGCCCGCGGTGCCGTGCAGGACGTCGGCGAGCCGCGGCCCGCCGGCGACGACGACCGTGAAGACGCCCTGCATCCGGCCGCGCATCTCGTCGGTGGCGGCGGAGAGCAGGATCGCGCCGCGGAAGACCATGGAGACCATGTCGGCGACCCCGGCGGCGGCCAGGAACAGCACGGCGAGCCACAGGCTGGTGCTCAGCCCGAACCCGGTGATCGCGGCGCCCCAGGCGACGACCGCGCCGATCACCATCCAGCCGTGCCGACGGGCCCGCGAGAACGTCCCGGAGAACAGTCCGCCCAGCACCGCTCCGATGGGGATCGCCGCGAACAGCAGGCCGAGCGCGAGCCCTTCGCCGTAGGAGGCGTACGTCCGGTCGGCGAGCTGCGGGAACAGGGCGCGGGGCATGCCGAAGACCATGGCGACGACATCGGCGAGGAAGGACAGCAGCAGGACCTTGTGCCGGGATATGTACCGGAAGCCCTCCGCGATCTCGCGCACCCCGGCCCGCCTGGCCGCGGTGGTCGCGAGCGGTGGCAGCGCGGGCAGCCGGACGACGGCCCACAGGGTGACGGTCAGGGCGAGGGCGTCGAGCAGATACAGCTCGGGCAGACCGATCACCGGGATCAGGGCGCCGGCGAGCAGCGGGCCCGCGACCAGTCCGGTCTGCATGACCGTGGAACCGAGGGCGTTGGCGGCGGCCAGCTCCCCCGCCGGGACCAGCCGGGCGATCGAGGCGTTGCGGGCGGGCGCGTTGAGGCCGAAGAACGCCTGCTGGGCGGCGAGCAGCACCATCAGGACGGCCACCGAGTCCAGGCCCGCGACGGCCTGGAGCCAGAACAGCACCGAGGTGACGGCGATCCCGCTGTTGGTGATCAGCAGCAGTCTGCGCCGGTCCACGGTGTCGGCGACCGCGCCGCCCCACAGCGCGAACAGCACCATCGGCACCAGCCCGGCGAGACTGGCGTAGCCGACCCAGGCGGAGGACCCGGTGATGTCGTAGATCTGCTTGGGCACGGCGACGGCCGTCAGCTGGCTGCCGACGGCCGTGACGATGGTCGAGGACCACAGTCTGCGGTAGGCGGGGCGGCGCAGGGGGCGGGTGTCCATCGCCCAGCGGCGCCAGCCGCGCCGGGGCGTCTCGTCGGTACTCGGCCCGTCGTCGGTACCGGCCCCGGGTACCGTGCCGCTGCTCTCGCTGGTGTCCACGCGCGTCCTGGTTGCTCGTTACATCTTTCGGGTCGGGGGCCACTATTTCAGCAGCACCTGTGGTGACGCGGCCCTTTTGGACATGCGGTCTCAGAGTGTGGAATGAACGCGCTACGGAATCAGGCGCCCGTGACGAGCAGCACGCCGAGGGTGATCATCGTGGCGGCGACCAGACCGTCCAGCACCCGCCAGGCGGCGGGCCGGGTCAGGAAGCGGCCGAGCAGCCGGGCGCCGAAGCCCAGGGCGGCGAACCAGCACAGGCTGGCGAAGGCGGCGCCCAGGCCGAAGGTCCAGCGCAGCGGGCCGCGGTCGGCGGCGATCGAGCCCAGCAGGAAGACGGTGTCGAGGTAGACGTGCGGGTTGAGCCAGGTCAGCGCCAGACAGGTGAGCACGGCCCGGCGGCGCGAGCCGGCCGCCTCGCCGTCGGCGCGCAGCGCGTCCGCGCCGGGCCGGACCACCCGGCGGGCCGCGAGCAGCCCGTAGCCGAGCAGGAACGCGCCGCCGACCCAGCCGACCACGGTCAGGGCGTCCGGCCAGGCCACCACCAGGGCGCCCACTCCGCCCACCCCGAGGGCGATGAGGAGGGCGTCGGACAGGGCGCAGATCCCGACGACGGCCAGGACGGCGTCGCGGCGGATCCCCTGCCGCAGGACGAAGGCGTTCTGGGCGCCGATGGCGACGATGAGCGAGAGACCGGTGCCGAAGCCTGCGGCCGCGGCGGCGAGTGCGGTGGACATGGCCTCCACGCTAAGGAGGCGATCACCGCACGTACAGCTAAAGATTTTTACGTACCATTAGCGCTCGTGATGACGTCATGATGACCGACCTCCCGCTGGAGCAGGTGCGGACGCTGCTGGCCGTGGTCGACGAGGGCACCTTCGACGCGGCGGCGGCCGTCCTGCACGTGACGCCGTCGGCGGTCAGTCAGCGGGTGAAGGCGCTGGAGCAGCGCACGGGCCGGGTCCTGCTGCTGCGCACCAAGCCGGTGCGGCCGACGGAGTCCGGTGAGATCGTCGTACGGTTCGCCCGGCAGCTGGCCCGGCTGGAGCGCGACACGCGGTCCGAGCTGGGCATGAGCGGGGCCGGGGAGCCGACCCGGGTGACGGTCGCGGTGAACGCGGACTCGCTGGCGACCTGGTTCCTGCCCGCCCTGACCCGGGTGCCGCAGGAACCGCCGCTCTGCTTCGAACTCCATCGCGAGGACGAGACCCGCACGGCGGAGCTGCTGCGCGAGGGGCTCGTGATGGCCGCGGTCACCTCCTCGCCGGAGGCCGTGACCGGGTGTTCGGTGCGGGCGCTGGGCACGATGCGCTATCTGGCCGCCGCCAGCCCGGACTTCGTGGCCCGGCATCTCGAGGACGGCCCCCTCGGGGAGACCCTGGGGCGGGCCCCCGTGATGACCTTCGACCGCAGCGACGACCTCCAGGACGCGTTCGTCCGCGGGCTGCGGCGCGGCGCCCCGGGTGCGGGTCCGGTACGACACGCCGTGCCGACCTCGGAGGGTTTCGTGGCCGCGGTGGCCGCCGGGTTCGGCTGGGGCATGGTCCCCGAGGCCCAGGCCGGCGCCCTCCTGCGCACCGGCCGCCTGATCCCGCTGGCCCCCGACCGCCCGCTGGACGTCCCGCTGCACTGGCAGCAGTGGAAACTCGACTCACCGGCCCTGGCGGCGGTCGCCGAGGCGGTGGCGGAGGAGGCGGCACGGACGCTCAGACGCTGACCGCGCCGGGCACCCGCGCCACTCTCCGGGTGCGCCTTCCCGGCGAGCCGAGCCGCGAGACACCGACGCCGACGCGCCCGCCTCCCGGCCTCAGGAGGCGAGGCGGTCCAGGGTGTTCGCCGCGCTGTCCAGGAGCATCGCCAGGGCCGTCGGGTACGCGCTGGTGACCATGCGGGCGGAGAGCAGGGGGGCCGCCTCGGCGATGCGGGGGTGGGTGGCGGCGGGGAGGCGGGCGTAGGTCGAGGCCCACTTGGCGTCGTCGGCGCGCTGTGAGGCGCGGGGCAGGGCGAGGGAGGCCGCGTCCAGGGCGGCGAAGGCCAGCGTCTGGTCGATGAAGGCGTGGTAGACCCGGACCGTCTCCGGCAGCGGGAAGCCCGCGGTGCGCAGGACGTCGAGGACGGCCTCGTCGGCGGCCAGTTCGTTGGCCCGGCCGGTGACCCGGCTCGCGGTGAGCTGGGCCGCCTGCGGATGCGCGACGTACGCGGCGTGGATGCGCAGCCCGATCGCGTGCAGGTCCGCCCGCCACTCCCCCGTCGGCTCCCAGCCACGCAGCGCCTCGCCGATCAGCGCGTCACCGATGGCCAGGGTCAGCTCGTCCATGCCCCGGAAGTAGCGGTAGAGCGTGCTGGGGTCGCAGTCCAGGGCGAGGCCGAGACGGCGCGCGGTCAGTCCACTGCTGCCGTGCTCGCGCAGCAGCCGCAGCGCGGCCTCGACGATCAGCCGCTCGGACAGCACGGTGCCGCTCCGGGTGGGCCTGCGCCGCCTCCGCTTCTCCTCCGGTACGACCGTCTTCGGCATCCTCGCCGCCTTTCCCCGCCGCCTCCTTATGCCAACGCCATTGACCTTACGGCAGGGAAAGGCGTTGTATCGCGGACAGGGCCCCCTTCTTTCGCACACCTTTCGCACACCTTGCACCTCTTCGACCGAGGGAGTTCTCGTCATGCGTGTCCTGCTCGTGGGTGCCGGCGGCGTCGGCACCGCCGTCACCCGGATCGCCGCCCGGCGCCCGTTCTTCGAGGCGATGGTGGTCGCCGACTACGACCCCGCCCGTGCCGCGGCCGCCGTCGCCGCGCTCGACGGCGACGACCGGTTCACCGCCGAGCGGGTCGACGCGGGCGACGAGGAGGCGGTCGCCGCGCTGCTCGCCCGGCACCGCTGCGACGTGCTCCTCAACGCCACCGACCCGCGCTTCGTGATGCCCCTGTTCGGCGCGGCGCGCACCGCCGGGGCCACCTATGTCGACATGGCGATGTCGCTGTCCCGGCCGCATCCGGAGCGGCCCTACGAGGAGTGCGGGGTCAAGCTCGGCGACGCGCAGTTCGCGCAGGCCGAGGAGTGGGCGGCGAGGGGCGGACTTGCCCTGGTCGGCATGGGGGTGGAGCCGGGGCTGTCGGACGTGTTCGCGCGGTACGCCGCCGACGAGCTCTTCGACGAGATCGAGGAGATCGGCATCCGGGACGGCGCGAACCTCACCGTCGACGGCGCCGACTTCGCGCCCTCCTTCAACATCTGGACCACCATCGAGGAGTGCCTCAACCCTCCGGTGGTCTACGAGGCCGACCGCGGCTGGTTCACCACCGCGCCCTTCAGCGAGCCGGAGGTGTTCGACTTCCCCGAGGGCATCGGCCCGGTGGAGTGCGTCAACGTGGAGCACGAGGAGGTGCTGCTCGTCCCGCGCTGGGTGGACGCCCGCCGGGTCACCTTCAAGTACGGCCTGGGCCGCGAGTTCGTCGACACCCTGAAGACGCTGCACAAGCTGGAGCTGGACCGCACCGCGCCGGTGACCGTGCCGAGCGCGGCGGGCCCGGTGCCGGTCTCGCCCCGGGACGTGGTCGCCGCCTGTCTGCCCGACCCGGCGACACTGGGCGAGCGCATGCACGGCAAGACCTGCGCCGGCACCTGGGTGCGGGGCGTGAAGGACGGCGCGCCGCGCGAGGTGTACCTGTACCACGTGGTCGACAACCAGTGGTCCATGGCCGAGTACGGCAGCCAGGCCGTGGTCTGGCAGACGGCCGTCAACCCCGTCGTCGCGCTGGAACTCCTGGCCGGCGGCGCCTGGTCCGGCACGGGTGTCCTCGGGCCCGAGGCGTTCCCCGCCCGGCCCTTCCTCGACCTGCTGACGGCGTACGGCTCCCCCTGGGGCATGCGGGAGCAGTGAGGGATTTCCCTGTCTCGTCCGTTTCACCTCCGTCCCGGTGAGGACCCCGACCTCTTCTTCCCGATCGGCACATCGGGACACGGACCAAGCCGTGGGCGTGTGGGGCGGCGGACCGGCGCGCGCCGCGGTACCTGACGCGCGCCGCCCCGGCCGTCACGGGGTGCTGGGCTTGCCCGGCCGGTACAGCCACTTCTGGAACAGCGGCCCGAGGTCCTGGCCGGACTCCCGCTCCGCGAGCCGCTCCAGCTGGGCGGTGGTGCCGTGGCCGTAACGGTGCTGCTGCGCCCAGGCACGCAGCACACGGAAGAAGGCCCGGTCGCCGATCGCGACCCGCAGGGCCTGGAGGGTCATGGCGCCGCGGGCGTAGACGGGGCTGCCGAAGATGTTGGCGCCGCTGCCGGGGTTGCCGGGCGGGAAGGCCCAGACGCCGTCGGTGGCGGGGGTGGCGTACAGGGCGTCGAACTTCTTCTGGGCGCTGTCGCCGCCGTGCTGTTCGGAGTAGAGCCACTCGGCGTAGGTGGCGAAGCCCTCGTTGAGCCAGATGTCCTTCCAGGACGTCAGGGAGACCGAGTCGCCGAACCACTGGTGGGCGCTCTCGTGGACGAGGGTGTCCAGGCTGGGCGCGCTGTCGTACAGCGGCCGGGTCTGGGTCTCCAGGGCGTAGCCGACGTTGGGCGCGTGGTCGACGATCGAGCCGGCGGCGCGGTAGGGGTAGGGCCCGAAGAGCCCGCTCTCCCACTCCAGCACGGACGGCAGCTTCTTCAGCACCGGCGCGGCGGCGTTGGCCTCGCGCGGGTCGACGGCGTCGTACACCTTGACGCCGTCGCGGGTCGTGTACTGCTTGACCTGGAACTTCCCCACGGTGGCGGTGGCGAGGTAGGCGGCCATGGGTTCCTTCTGGCGCCACCGGAACGTGGTCTTCCCGTTGCGGGTGCGCTGTCCGAGCAGGACGCCGTTGGAGACGGCGGTGCGACCCTTGGGGACGGTGATCGTGATGTCGTACGCGGACTTGTCGAGGGGATGGTTGTTGGCGGGGAACCAGGTCATGGCGCCCTGCGGCTCCCCCGCGACGAAGGCGCCGTCGTCGGTGGGGATCCAGCCGTCGAGGGAGCCGTCGGGGTCGGTGACGGGGCCGGGCTTGCCCTGGTAGGTGACGGTGACGCGGAAGGTCTGGCCCTTGCGGAGCGGGCGGGCGGGGGTGACGACGAGTTCCTGGCCGTCGCGCCGGTGGGCGGCCGTGCGGTGATCGACCGTCAGGCCGGTGATGCTCAGGCCCTTGAGGTCGAGGTCGAAGCGGCTGAGGCGCTGGGTGGCGCGGGCGGTCAGGACGGCCCGGCCGGTGAGGTGGCCGCTGCCCGGGTCGTAACCGAGCGTCAGACCGTAGTGGGAGACGTGGTAGCCGCCGTTCCCGGCGAGCGGGAAGTACGGGTCGCCGACGCCGGGCGCGCCCGCCGAACCGGCCGCGGTGGCCGGTCCGGCCGCCGTCAGCAGGGCCGCCACGGCGATCGGGACGGTGGCGACGACGGCTTCCCGCCGTAGCGGGGCGGGGCGTCTGCGGGAGAGGGTCACGTGCGCTCCTTGGGGGGTGGCGAGTGATCAAACGCCCATCAGACTAGGCAACGCGCCGCCCGGATTCGCCCTCCTCCAGGTCAAGCCGCGCGCCGTCGGGGGACGGTCGTGGGCAGGCCCTACGCTCGGCGGCATGACTGTCCGTGTGCGCCGTGTCTACGAACCGCCCGAGCCCGGGGACGGCGTCCGTGTCCTCGTCGACCGGCTGTGGCCGCGCGGCCTGGCCAAGGACGCGGCGCGGATCGACGAGTGGCCCAAGGCGATGACCCCCTCGACGGAGCTGCGCCGCTGGTACCACGCGGGCGAGGCGTCGTACGAGGAGTTCTCCCGCCGTTACGAGGCGGAGCTGGCCGCTCCCGAGGCGGCCGAACTCCTGGACCATGTGCGGGCGTTGGTCCAGGAGGGGCCGGTGACCCTGCTGACGGCCGCGAAGTCCCCGCAGGAGAGTCACGCGGCCGTCCTGCTGGGGCTGCTGGGCTGACGCCGGCTCAGCCGGTCTGGCCGGCCGCCGCCCGGCCCGCCGCGCGGCCCGAGAACAGGCAGCCGCCGAGGAAGGTGCCTTCGAGGGCGTTGTAGCCGTGGACCCCGCCGCCGCCGAAGCCGGCCACCTCGCCCGCCGCGTACAGGCCCTCGATGGGCTGTCCGTCGGCGCCGATGGCGCGGGAGTCGAGGTCGGTCTGGATGCCGCCGAGCGTCTTGCGGGTGAGCACGTGCAGCTTGACCGCGATCAGCGGGCCGGCCTCGGGGTCGAGGAGGCGGTGCGGGGTCGCGACCCGGCCGAGGCGGTCGCCGATGTAGCGGCGGGCGTTGCGGATGCCCTGGACCTGGGCGTCCTTGCTGTACGCGTTGTCGATCTGGAGGTCGCGGGCGCGGATCTGGCGGCGCAGTCCGTCCGCGTCGAGCAGCGGCTTGTCGGTGAGCGCGTTCATCTTCTCGACGAGCCGGTCGAGGGTGTCGGCGACGACGAAGTCCGCGCCGTGGTCGAGGAACGCCTGCACGGGGGCCGGGGCGCCCTTGCCGAGCAGCCGGTCGCGCAGGACGGCCCGGCGGTCCTTGGCCGTGATGTCGGGGTTCTGCTCGGAGCCGGAGAGCGCGAACTCCTTCTCGACGATCTTCTGGCTGAGGACGAACCAGGAGTGGTCGTACCCCGCGATGTCCTCGGTGGTGCGCAGGTACTTGAGGGTGTTGAGGGTGTCGTAGCCCGGCAGGCAGGGGTCGGGCAGCCGGCGGCCGAGCGCGTCGAACCACATCGAGGACGGGCCGGGCAGGATGCGGATGCCGTGGCCGGGCCAGATGGGGTCCCAGTTCTGGATGCCCTCGGTGTAGTGCCACATACGGTCGCGGTTGACCAGCCGGACGCCGGCCGCGGCGCTGATGTCGAGCATGCGGCCGTCGACGTAGGCGGGCACGCCGGTGACCATCTCGGTGGGCGGGGTGCCCAGGCGCTCGGGCCAGTAGCGGCGCACGATCTCGTGGTCGGCGCCGATGCCGCCGCTGGTGACGACGACGGCCTGGGCGGTCAGCTCGAACGCGCCGATCGCCTCGCGGTTGGAGGCGACTCCGCGGGCGGAGTCGTCGGGCGCGAGGACCGTGCCGCGTACGCCGCGGGCGGCGCCGTCCGTCATGACCAGCTCGTCCACGCGGTGACGGTGGTGGAAGGTCAGCAGGCCGTCCTTCGCGGCCTGCTTGGCGTAGCGGGCGAACGGCTCGACGACGCCGGTGCCGGTGCCCCAGGCGACATGGAAGCGGGGCACGGAGTTGCCGTGGCCGTCGGCGCGCAGGTCGCCGCGCTCGGCCCAGCCGACGGTCGGCACGAACGAGATCCCGTGCCCGGTCAGCCAGGTGCGCTTCTCCCCCGCCGCCCACTCGACGTAGGCGCGGGCCCAGCGCACCGCCCAGGAGTCCTCGTCCTCGGTGCGGTCGAACTGCGCGCTGCCCTGCCAGTCGTTCCAGGCGAGGTCGAGGGAGTCCTTGATGCCGAGGCGGCGCTGCTCGGGGGAGTCGACGAGGAACAGCCCGCCGAAGGACCAGAACGCCTGGCCGCCGAGGTTGGCGGCGTTCTCCTGGTCGACCAGGGCGACCCGCCTGCCCCTGCTGGTGAGTTCGT
This sequence comes from Streptomyces sp. YKOK-I1, assembly GCF_054660435.1. Lineage (NCBI taxonomy): Bacteria > Bacillati > Actinomycetota > Actinomycetes > Kitasatosporales > Streptomycetaceae > Streptomyces > Streptomyces sp. YKOK-I1. The sequence continues at coordinate 9,336,175 of NZ_BAAGDR010000001.1, read as the reverse complement.
GCGCCGCGACCAGGCCCGCGAGGCCCGCTCCGACGACGATGACGTCCGCGTCCATGGCGACCGTTGCCTTTCTCTGACTGGGGAGCTGCGAAGAGGTGCTATTCCGGTGCGCTGCCGTCGGTCAGCAGCGCGGTGAGCAGCTGCTTGAGCCAGGCGCGGGCGGCGTCCACGTCCTGGTCCAGCAGCAGTTGGGTGGTGACCCCGTCGTACGCGGCCACGACCGCGTGGGCGGCGGAGTCGGCGTCGCCGAGGACGGCGGGCAGCGGGATGTGACCACGGGCGCGGGCCAGCCGGTCGGCGATCGCGCGGCGCAGCCGGGCCCGGTGTTCCAGGAGGGTCTGCGCGACGGCCGGGTCCCGTGCCGCGTGCACCAGGAAGTCCGTCTTCACCAGCAGCCAGTCGAGGTCGAGCAGCAGCACCTCGGTGACCCGGTCCACGGAGGCCGGTACGTCGAGATCGGGGCCGTCGCCGGCGAGGGCGTCGGCGACCTGGTGGGCGATCAGGTCGGCACGCTCCCGGTAGAGCGCGAAGAACAGCTCGTCCAGGGTGGCGAAGTTGGAGTAGAAGGCGCCCCGGCTGTAGCCGGCGGCCTCGCAGACCTCCTCGATGGAGACCCGCCCGAATCCCTTGGCGGCGAACACGGCGAAGGCGGCGTCGAGCAGATTGGCCCGGGTGCGCACCCGGCGCCGGGTGACCCGGGCGGTCGCCCGTTCGTTCTGCTCCGTCGCCACTGTCGGACCTCCGTTCGATACGCGAATGTATCGGATGCATTCATGTATCGAAAGAGTTCGCACTCGATTCGCATGTGATCGGGCGCGGCAACCTCTGTGGCTTCGGTGACCACTGAGAGACGGATCCGGCGACCTCTGCCGGGTCCGCACGGTGTCATCGAAGGAGATCTGTCATATGAGCGACCTCAACCGGCGGTCCGGCGGGCGCCATCGCAAGCGGTGGACGGCGACCGGCCTGCTGATCGGCGTGCCCGCCGTGCTGGGGCCGTACCTGCTGCTCTCGCCCCCGTCGAAGTCCGAGGCCGCGACGATCGACGGCGACGCCTACTACCGGCTGGTGTCGGTGCGCAGCGGGAAGGTGCTGGAGGTCGCCGGGGCGTCCACGGCCGACGCCGCGAAGGCCGTCCAGGGCGCCGACGACGGCGGCGCGGACCAGCAGTGGCGGCTGCGGGCGACCGACGACGGCTACTACGAGCTGGTGAACCGGGGCAGCGGCAAGGTGCTGGAGGTCAGGAGCGCCTCGACGGCGAACAACGCCGTCGTCGACCAGAGCGCCGACGCGGGCGCCGCGCACCAGCAGTGGAAGATCGAGGAGCTGACCGGCGGCGCCCTGAAGGTCGTCAACCGGCACAGCGGCAAGGTGCTGGACGTCAAGGCGAAGTCCACCGCCGAGGGCGCGGGCATCGTCCAGTACAAGTCCAACGGGGGCACCAACCAGCAGTGGAAGCTGGCGGCGGTGCCCGGCACCGGCGCCTCGGCGAGCCCGTCGGCGTCGCCCTCGGCCTCCCCTTCCCCGTCCCAGAGTCCGACCTCCGCGTCCACGGCGTCCGGGAGCTCGCTCGCCGGGCGCCTCACCGTCTCCACGGTGACCCTGCCCACGGCCTTCCCGTACCAGGAGTCCGGCTACAACGGGCTCCCGCAGTGGACGCGGGTCGCCACCCAGGCGGCGCCCGACGGTTCGGTGCGGGTGGCGTGGCCGGCGTCGGACGGCGTCCATGTCACCTCGCTGTCCTCGAAGCTGGCCCGCGAGGGCAGCGACACGGTGGTCCCGGGCACCGAGGAGGTCGGCGGACTGGTCGCCCACGACGACGGGTTCGCGCTCCTGACCAGGGTCGCGGACTCCAACAAGTGGAACGACACGGCCGCCGCCCTGATCCGGTACAAGAACGGCTCCGCGCTCTTCAGCAAGAAGCTGACCGGGACCGCCAGCAACGACACCTCGCCGGTGCTCGACGGTGCGCTCCAGTGGAACGGCAGCCAGTACGGCGCCTACTTCGTCGTGCACGGCGCGGGCGGCTTCACCGACGGGCACTACGGCGACAAGCTCGCCTATCTCGACGCCGCCGGGGCCACCGAGTCCGGTGGCTGGGACTGGGGGTGCAGCCACAACGAGGGCATAGCCCTGGCCCCGGGCGACTCGGGGGCCTTCCCCTCACTGTGCTTCGACGACTGGCGGTCCGGACTGTTCGTCAGCACCGGGATCGCGGCACCGGACGAGGCCCCCGTGGTGCAGCGCGAGCAGTGCTGGGCGGGCTACTGCGGCGGGGCGTACCCCAGCTCCTCCGGCGACCTGGTGAAGACCTCCACCGGCGGGTACGCCACCGCCTTCGCGGACCGGGGCGCGGCCTCGGCCGTGAAGAACAGCGCGGACAGCAGCGGCCGGGGCTGGACCGTCACCCCGAAGACCGACACCCACCAGGTGACGGTCGCCCTGCTCAAGGACGCCGGGACCCCCGGCAGCACGGTGACGCTCACCGACGACCCCGGCACCGACCACGTCAACGTCCACATCGCCCCGTACGGCAAGAACCTGCTGGTCTCCTGGGAGAGCGTCGCGAACGCCAGCTGCAAGGACGGCACCTGCACCGGCAAGTTCACCGGGACGCATCTGCGGGTCATCGACCCCACCGGGAAGCCGGTCTCCGACGACGAGGTCGTCGACGCGCACGTCTCCGGTGATCTGACGACCCTGGCGGACGGCAGCCTCGCCTGGGCCTTCGTGTCCGCGGCCCCGGACTACGGCTCCGCTCTGTCCGGCGCCTCGCCGACGACCACGACCCTGTCGATCGCGCGTCTCGCCGTCGGCTGAGCGGGACGGGGCGCGTTCGGCGGGCGGTGCCCGGGACCCTCGTACCGGGGCGTGCGGCGGGAGTGGGGGTGTCGTGACCGCTCGCGGCCCCGCCGGTGCCCGGGCACCGGCGGGCGCGCGGCGCCGCCCGTCCCCGCGGGCGGCGCCGGTACCCGGCCGACGTGCCGCTCGGTACGCCGTGCGCCGGATACGCCGGGATCAGCCTCCGGCGTGGTCGCCCGCCAGGGAGGGAGCCGCCGCGGGGCCGTCCGCGCCGGGACCGCCGACCGCGGGAGGTGCCGTACGCTGCGCGCGGCCGAGCAGGAGCACTCCCACGGCGGCGGCGAGCAGGGTCAGGACGGCGGAGACGATCAGGCAGAGATGCAGGCCGTCCAGGAAGGCCTCGGACAGTGCGCCGAGGACCCGGGGCGTGTCCGCGCCCAGGTCGATCCCGGCGACGGCGCCGATGCCGCCCCGTTCGGCGACCCCCATGACCTGCTGGACCGTCCCGGCGCCCAGGCCCGCCCCGGTGAGGTGACCCGGGAGGGCGTCCACCGCCTTGCCGGAGAGCAGCGCGCCGAGCACGGCGGGGCCGAGGGCGGCGCCGACCTGGCGGAAGGCGTTGTTGCCGGCGGCGGCCATGCCGGCCTGCCGGAAGGGCACCGAGCCGACGGCGGTGGCCGTCATCGGCGTGATGACGAAGGCCATGCCGAGGCCCAGCAGCGCCAGCCGCCAGGCCAGCGAGCCGAACGAGGTGTGCGCGTCGATGTCCGTCAGGGTCAGCAGGGCGGCCGTGGAGACCAGCAGCCCGCCGGGGATGAGCAGCCGCGCCGGGACCCGGTGGACGAGCCGGCCGACGGGGGCGCCGAGCACGAGCGGGACCGAGGACACCATCAGCAGCCGCCAGGCGGCGTCGAGCGTGGACAGCCGCTGGACCATGCCGAAGTAGAGGCTGAGGGCGAAGAAGAACCCGATCAGGCCCAGGAAGCTGATCATGGCGATCAGGGTGGTGGCGGTGAAGGCCGGGCTGCGGAACAGGGTGAGGTCCAGCATGGGGCTGTCACTGGCGCGTTCCACCAGGACGAACGCGACGGCGCAGACCGCGGCGGTGAACAGGGCGACCATCACCTCGACGTCGGTGAAGGACCCGGCGCCGCCCTCGATGATGCCGTAGACCAACGCGGTGATCGCCAGGGCGGCGGTGAGCTGGCCGGGCCAGTCCAGGCGCCGGGAGCCCGGCGCGCGGGAGTCGGTCAGCAGCTTGGCCGCGCAGGCCAGGGCGGCGAGGGAGACCGGGATCGGCAGGAGGTGGATCCAGCGCCAGTCGACGTGGTCGAGGACGGCGCCCGCGATGACCGGGCCGAGGGCCAGCGCGGCCGTCAGGGAGGTGGCCCACAGGCCGATGAACCTGCCCCGCTCCCGCGGGTCGGGGACGGCGTGGCTGATCAGGGCCAGGGTGGTGGGCAGCAGGGCGGCCGAGCCCAGCCCGGCGAGCGCCTGGCCGACCCAGAGCGTCTGGACGTTCTGCGCGCACAGGGCGACGAGTGCGCCCAGGGCGCTGAGGCCGAGTCCGGCCTGGTAGACCTTCTTGCGGCCATGGACGTCGCCGAAGACGCCCGCGGTGAGGATGAGGGCCGCCATCGGCAGCACGAACGCGTCGGAGACCCAGGACAGCTGAGCGGTCGAGGCGTTCAGGGCCCGCTGGATGGCGGGCAGGCTCGCCGAGACGGTGGTCACCGGCAGATAGGCGACGAACACACCGACGCAGGCCATGACGAGTGTGGCGGTCCGTCGTTCCCGCGGCTCGTGCGCCGTGGTCGTGACATTCACGGAGGACTCTTCCTGACGGCGCCCGGGCACCGGGCGCTGGAGTGGGGCTGACGGCCGCCACTGTCCGTGACACCGGCCGCTTCAGGCGAGCCACGGACCCTGGGACGCGGACCCTCGACATCCGGGGCCCGCTTTCCCCGGATCCTCGACATCCCTCACCCCGACGGCTGGGCCTGCGCGGAGACCTCCGGGGGCAGATTGAACGGTGTCACCACCTGGATCGCCGAGGGCAGCGCGGGCCCGTCGTCCGGGAGTGCCCCGTGCGCCCGCATCACGGTCTGGCAGGCGCGTCGCACGTCCTGGCGCAGATCGTGGTGGAGGACCGCGGACAGCCGGCGCTCGCGCAGCAGCCGGGTGTTGTCGTGGTCGAGGTCGTGGGCGACGAACACCGCGCAGGTGCGGCCCAGTTCGTCGAAGGCGGCCAGCGTCGCCAGGTTGCCGCCGCCCATGGAGTACACGGCGACGATGTCCTCGTCCCGGCGCAGCGCCCCGAGGACCAGGTCGCGCTGGGTGGCGTCGAGGCCGTCGCTGTCGGTGACCTCCACCAGGGCGCGCCGGGGGTGGGCGAGGCGCATCGCGCTGCGGAAGCCCATCTCGCGCTCCTCCTCGCCCCGGAAGGAGCCCCGGCTGATGGTGGTCAGGACATGGCCGGGCCGGTCGCCGAGCCACTGGCCGAGGAGGTAGGCGGCGGTGCTCCCGGCGGCCCGGTTGTCGATCCCGACGTACGCCACGCGGGCGCTCGCCGGCAGATCGGTGACCAGGGTGACGACGGGGATGCCGGCGGCCGTGAGCCGGCCGACGGCGGCGGTGGTCTCGGGCAGGTCGGGCGCCTTGAGGATCACCCCCTGCGAGCCCCGCCGGGCGATCCGGTCGAGGATGCCGGTCAGTTCGCCGACGGGCGCGGTCTGCCGGAAGTGGAAGCGTGAGCGCACCACGGCGGGGTGCAGCGACGGCAGTTCGGCCTCCAGGGCCTCGCGTACGGCGGTGGAGAACCGCTCCGGCGCCTGCATCACGATGTCGATCATGAAGGTACGGCCGCCGATGCGGACCTGGGTCTGCTGGCGGTCGAGGTCCTCGACGGCCCGCCGAACCTCGCGGACCGTGCTCTCGCGGACACCGCCGCGGCGGTTGAGGACCCGGTCGACCGTGGCCGTGCTCAGGCCGGACTGGCGGGCGATCTCTTTGATCGTATAGGGGTGTCGCATGCCTGATTTCCCACGGTTCCTGATGTGTTTTTGATGTACTGCCGAGCCTTGAATGAGGGGTTCTCCCTCAGAAGACTGGCAGAAAAGCGAGGGCTGAGAAAGGACCCGTGATGATCCCCACCCCTGTGCGCTCCCGGACCTGGCTGACCGAGGAGGACTGCGATCTCGAGGTGTTCCGCTCGCTCGTAGAGCAGCGCACCGACCCCGCCGACCACCCCTCGGCCCTGCGGATCGAGCGCGACGTCCCGCTCTACGACAGCGGCCGGCTGCGCGAGCTGACGGCCACCGCCGAGGGGCGCCGGGAGGTGCAGGGCGAGCTGGTGCGGACCCTGCTGGACGGTCCGGGTGTCGTGGTCCTCAAGGGCGCGTACACCGACCCGGCGGTGGTGGACCGGGCGTCGGAGGCGTTCCGGGCGCTGATCGAGGAGGAGCGGGCCTCGGGCACGGCCCGCGGAGACCACTTCGCCAAGCCGGGCGCGAACGACCGGGTGTGGAACGCCCTCGACAAGATGGCCCTGCGGGCGCCGGAGGTGTTCGCCGACTACTACGCCAACGACATGCTGGAGCTGATCGCCGAGGCCTGGCTCGGCCCCGCCTACCAGGTGACCTCGCAGGTCAACGTGGTCAACCCGGGCGGCGCCGCGCAGAGCCCGCACCGCGACTACCATCTCGGCTTCCTGTCCCAGGCGCGGGCGGCGGCGTACCCGGCGCATGTGCACCGGCTGTCTCCGGTGCTGACCCTCCAGGGCGCGGTCGCCCACTGCGACATGCCCGTGGAGTCCGGTCCGACCCTGTACCTGCCGCACTCGCAGAAGTTCGAGCCCGGCTATCTCGCCTGGCGGCTGCCCGAGTTCATCGCGTACTTCGACGCGCACCACGTCCAGCTCCCGCTGGAGAAGGGGGACGCGGCCTTCTTCAACCCGGCGCTGTTCCACGCGGCCGGGCACAACGTCTCCCCCGACATCCGGCGGATGGCCAATCTGCTCCAGATCTCCTCCGCGTTCGGCCGGGCGATGGAGACGGTCGACCGGGCGGCGATGGCGAACGCGCTGTTCCCGGTCCTGCGGGAGCGGAAGGCGGAGGGGGCCGGGGAGGACTGGCTGCGCCGCGTGGTCGCCGCCACCGCCGAGGGCTACCCCTTCCCCACCAACCTCGATCTCGACCCGCCGGTCGACGGTCTGGCCCCGCCCTCCCAGGCGGACACCCTCTGGCAGGCGGTCGCCGAGGGCTGGGAGCCGGAGCGGCTGCGGCGGGAGCTGGCGGCGGGCGCGGAGCGGCGCAGGAGCTGAACCGGCGTGCGCCGGGCCGCGCCGCGAGCGCCGCGGTGCACCGAGTCACGGCCCGCGGCAAAGTAACGGGGCATTACTTTGTGACGCCCCCGCACGTTGGTGGGGGTGTGAAGAACGTCGACATGCTCCTCACCGGCGGCTTCGTCGCCGTCACCGCGGTGGCCGTCCTGACCGTCCACGGCCTGCAGCCGGACCCGTCCGAGGGCCTCTTGTGCGGAACCCGGCAGGTCACCGGTCCGACCTCGGTACTGTCGCATCCCGCTCCCGATGCGACGGGCCGGCCGAAGGAGGACGACTGAACGAGGACGCGGACGACGACCCGCACTCCGCCCCCACACGCCGCGAGCGGCTGCGCCGGCAGATGTCGCGGGAGGTCCGCGCCGCGGCGCGGGCGGTCATCACCGGCCAAGGGGTGGAGGCGCTGACCCTCGCCGAGATCGCCCGCCGGGTCGGGGTGACCCCGGCGGCCCTCTACCGGCACTTCGACGACCTCGGAGACATCGTCCGGCACACCGCCCGGGACATCGTCGCCGAGCTGACCGCGCTGCTGCGGGACTCCGTCGAGGCGGAGCCCGAGACCGATCTCGCGGCCCGGCTGGTCGCCCCCTGCCGGGTGTTCCGGCGGTGGGGACTGACCCACCGCCAGGAGTTCGCCCTGCTGTTCGGCACCCCCACGGTGGCCGCCGGTTCCGCCCAGACCGATCTGACCGGCGACTGGATCCAGGAGCTGGCGTCCGTCTGGGGGCCCGAGCACATGCGGCTGTGGGCGACCCGCCCCTACCCGATCATCGCCGACGCCGATCTCGACCCGAGGCTGCGCCGGCAGATCACCGCCTACCGCTCGGCCACCGGGGTGGAGATACCGCTCGGCGCGCTGGTCGTCATGCTGTCGTGCTGGCGCTCGCTCTACGGACAGGTGGCCCTGGAGGTGTTCGCCCACTTCAACCCGCTGATCCTGGACCAGGAACCGATGTTCGAACTGCTGATGCTCGAACTGGCGACCGGACTGGGCCTGGGTGCGGACTACCGGCCCCCGCCGGGCCTGACGGTGACGGCGGCCCCGCGGCGCGGATGATGGTTCGGCAGAGAGGCGGCCCCGCCGAAGAAGGCGTTGTGCATGCCCCAGCGGGCGGTGAGGAAGTGCTCCAGCCCGGTCGGTTCCTCGACCCGCGCCGGGACGCACCACGACACGGCTGTACGCACCGCGCGGACCGGGCCGGCGGCGGCTCGTGTACGTCACGAGACCGTCGGCCGCGTGCACCCTCATCCGGGACCAGAGACAGACCAGAGATACGGCAGCCGGAGTACAGCCGGACGTTGGTCTCCTAGAAGGACCCGAGGTAGGGCACCCCGGGCGACGGCCCAGTGCAGGAAGCACAGGTCGAGCCACTGCCGGGTGAGGAGCGGGAAGCGTACGCGGCCGGGGGCGTCGGGTGTGACCGGGGCGGGCTTCTGCACGGCGTCAGCATGCCAGGTTCACCCTCCGCGGCCGGGGTCCCTCGGTGGCCGGCCGGGCGGCGGGTCGCCCGCCGCGAGGTGTTCCAGGACCTCCACCAGCTCCTGGCAGGCGCGCTCCACGGAGCGCCGGGTGTTGCGCTGTTCCATGATCACGGCCGAGAGCAGCAGGGCGGTGAGGGCCATCGTGCCGTTGAAGGCCTGGAGTTTGATCATCACCTCGACCCGGCTGAGGCGGGCGAACGGCCCGGTCCGGTCGGTGGCGGCGATCGTCGCCATGACGGAGGTGAACAGCGCGCACAGCATGCTGCCGGCCAGCAGGAAGCGCAGGGCCGCCCAGATCAGCAGCGGATAGACCAGGAAGAGCACGCTGACCGTGCTCCGGGTGGCCAGCGGGACGAGGGCGAGGCAGATCACCGCGAGACCCGCGGCCTCCTTCCAGCGGGACAGGGTCAGGGGGCCGCGCGCCGTCCGCAGGAGCAGCAGCACGGGCGTGACGATCAGGACGCCCATCGCGTCCCCCACCCACCAGCCCAGCCAGACCGGCCAGAAGGACTCCGCGTCGAGCTTGCCGGTGAGGATCAGCAGGCCCACGCCCACGCTCGCGCTCAGCAGCATCGCGGTGAGCGCCGCCAGGAAGACCAGGGCGAGGCCGTCGCGTAATCGGGCGAGGTCGGCGCGGAAGCCGACCCTGCGCAGCAGGAGGTAGGCGCAGACCGGAGCGGCGGTGTTGCCCACCACGGTGACGAGGGCGACGGGGCGCAGGGTGGTGATCGACAGGATGACGAGGAGGACACCGAGGGCGATGCCCGGCCAGGCGCGCAGACCGAGGATCAGCAGGGAGGCGACCGCGACGCCGGTGGGCGGCCAGATCGGGGTGAACACGGCGCCCTCGACGACGAGCCGGCGGATGAGTCCGAGTCGCCCGGCCCCGTAGTAGCAGACGGCGACGGCGAGCGTCTGGACGGCGAAGACCGCCGTCCGGCGCAGCTCGAGGTCCCGGATACCCAGCACAGCAGCCATCAGACACCGTCCCGGCGCGGTCGGCGAGGTGAGACCCTTGCCGTCCGGTCCCTGGGCCGGACACGAGCTAGGGCCGCAGCCGAGGCATCCCGGGCATCCCGGGGGTGTCCGCCGGCAGTCCGTCGTGGCCGACCACCAGGACCGCCGCGTCGTCCTCGTGCCCGGAGCGTTCGGCGCCCCTGAGCACGGCGGCGGCGAGCGAACCGGCCTCCATGCCGGCCACGGCGGCGATCCCGGCGAGCCGGACGACCTGGTCGAGGCCCTCGTCGACGCTGAGCCGGGGGCCCTCGACGACCCCGTCCGTGAGCAGGACGAACAAGCCGCCCTTGGTGAGGCGGTAGCGGGTCACGGGGTAGTCGACGCCCTCGACGACACCGAGCGGCGGGCCGCCCTCGTCCTGGGCTGTGCCGGACTTGCCGTCCGCGGTGGCCCAGACGCAGGGGATGTGTCCGGCCCGGGCGCTCTCCAGGACCCCGCTGGCCGGGTCGAGCCGCATGAAGGTGCAGGTGGCGAAGAGATCGCCGCCGAGGGAGAGCAGCAGGTCGTTGGTGCGGGCGAGGAGCTCTCCGGGCTCACCGGTGACGGAGGCGAGCGCCCGCAGGCCGACCCGGACCTGCCCCATGAACGCGGTCGCCTCGATGTTGTGGCCCTGGACGTCGCCGATGGACAGGCCTATCCGCCCGTCGGGCAGGGTGAAGGCGTCGTACCAGTCGCCGCCGACGTTGAGGCCGGAGCAGGCGGGGGCGTACTGGACCGCGAGCCGGTACCCGGGGGCCACGGGGAGGTCCCGGGGCAGCATGCCGCGCTGGAGGGCGAGCGCCAGTTCGACACGGGAGCGCTGCAGCTCCGCACGCTCCCGTGCCTGGGCGGTCAGCGACCCGAGCCTGGCCAGCAGCTCGTCGCCTTCGTCCGGCGGGCGCTTGCGGGACATCGATCACTCCGGGGATCACTCCGGGCCAATTCCGGCATTTTACGTTTACAGGATCATATCCGTCCGCCCGGAGCCCGGCACCCGGCGGCACCCGCGGCACACCCCGCCCCGACGACGACCTCGGCACACCAACTCCACCGCGCATCCACCCTGGTGACGAGACGTCAGACCATCACGCCAGGCGCCGGCCGACAGGTGGGGCGCTGGTGCCGGTGCCCCCCACCTGGCCATGTCCGGTCCGGTGCCGTCAGGGCTCCAGGGCCGCCGTCACCACCGCCCTGGCCTCCTCCTGGACCCGGGTGAGGTGCTCCGCGCCCAGGAAGGACTCGGCGTAGATCTTGTAGACGTCCTCGGTGCCGGAGGGGCGGGCCGCGAACCAGGCGTTGGCCGTGGTGACCTTGATGCCCCCGAGGGCCGCGCCGTTGCCGGGGGCCTCGGTGAGGACGCCGGTGACGGCCTCACCGGCGAGCGTGTCGGCGGTTACCTGCGCGGGCGAGAGCTTCGCCAGCAGCGCCTTCTCCTCGCGGGTGGCGGGCGCGTCGATACGGGCGTAGGCCGGCTCGCCGAAGCGCTCCGTCATACCGGTGTAGTGCTCCGAGGGCGTCTTCCCGGTGACCGCCGTGATCTCGGAGGCGAGCAGCGCCAGGATGATGCCGTCCTTGTCGGTGGTCCACACGGAGCCGTCGCGGCGCAGGAAGGACGCGCCCGCCGACTCCTCGCCGCCGAAGCCGAGCGAGCCGTCGACCAGCCCGTCCACGAACCATTTGAAGCCGACGGGCACCTCCACGAGCCGGCGCCCGAGGTCCGCGGCGACCCGGTCGATCATCGACGAGGACACCAGCGTCTTGCCCACCCCCGCATCGGCGGGCCACTGCTCGCGGTGCGCGTAGAGGTAGGCGATGGCGGCGGCCAGGTAGTGGTTGGGGTTCATCAGGCCCGCGTCCGGGGTGACGATGCCGTGCCGGTCGGCGTCGGCGTCGTTGCCGGTGGCGATCCGGAACCGGTCCCGCCGGCCGATGAGCGAGGCCATCGCGTACGGCGAGGAGCAGTCCATGCGGATCTTGCCGTCCCAGTCCAGCGTCATGAACCGCCAGGTGGGGTCGGTGAGCGGATTGACCACGGTCAGGTCGAGCCGGTGCTGCTCGGCGATCCGGCCCCAGTAGGCGACCGAGGCCCCGCCGAGCGGGTCGGCGCCGATCCGGATCCCGGCCGCGCGGATCGCGTCCAGGTCCAGGACCGCCGGGAGGTCGGCGACGTACGTGCCGAGGAAGTCGTAGCGCCCGGTGGTGGGCGCGGCGAGCGCCCGGGTGTACGGGATGCGGCGGACGTCCTTCAGACCGGCGGCGATGATGTCGTTGGCCCGGTCCTGGATCCAGGAGGTGGCGTCGGAACCCGCGGGGCCGCCGCTCGGCGGGTTGTACTTGAAGCCGCCGTCGGCGGGCGGGTTGTGCGAGGGGGTGACGACCACGCCGTCGGCGAGGCCAACGGCGCGGCCGCGGTTGTGGGCGAGGATGGCGTGCGAGACGGCCGGAGTGGGCGTGTAGCCGTCGCCGCTGTCGATGAGCACGGTGACGTCGTTGGCCGCGAACACCTCCAGGGCGGTGACGCGCGCGGGCTCGGACAGGGCGTGGGTGTCGGCGCCGACGAAGAGCGGGCCGTCGGTGCCCTGAGCGGCGCGGTACTCGCAGATGGCCTGGCTGGTCGCGGCGATGTGGTCCTCGTTGAAGGCGGTGTTCAGGGACGAGCCGCGGTGGCCCGAGGTGCCGAACGCCACGCGCTGCGCGGGGTCGGCCGGGTCGGGGTGCAGCGCGTAGTACGCGGTGACCAGCCGGGCGACGTCGACGAGGTCCTCGGGGCCGGCCGGCCGACCCGCTCGCTCGTGCTGCATGTGCCCGCTCCTCCATGTCGGTTGACCATTTGGCTTGCGGTTCCATCTTCCCCCGCCGCGGTGATCAGCCGCGACGCGAGTCCCCCGGGAGCGGCGGCGGCTCCGCCTTGACCTCGACCGGACTTGAGGTCCTGGCGTCGGCCCCATGACCCCCGCACCGGCCTTCACTCCCGCAGAGCGCGCCTGCCCGGCCGCCCGGCCACTGGCCCGCCTCGCGACCACCGGACCGGACGGCGGCCCCCGGGTGCGCCCGGTCGGCGTCGTCGGGAACGAGGACGACACGATCGACATCGGCGGCCCCGCGCTCTCCCGCAGCCGGAAGTACCGCAACGGCCGGGGCGTGGAGGTCCGCGGCCGTGCCGAGGTGCTCACGCTGGACGCCCCGCCCATGGCTCCCGACTTCTTCAGCGCCGAGGTGATCCGGATCCACCCGCGCCGGGTCATCGGCCGGCACCTCGAACCGGACGACGGCCGCGCCCACGCCCGGAACGTGACCGCCCCTCGCGTTGAGTATCCGTACTCAGGCGCCCGGCCCCCGCCACCCGCGAGACTGTGAACGGATCATCACCCGTCGAGAGGCCGGCCCGTGTTCAGTCGCACCGTCATCGCCCTGACCCCGTTCTTCGGGCGGCTCACCGTCACGAGTGAGATCAAGATGCGGCTGCCCGAGGGGAGCATCTTCGTCGCGAACCACGACTCCCTGGCCGACCCTGCGGTCGTGATGGCCGCGCTGCGCAGCTTCGACCTGAAGCCGGTGGTGCTGGCGACGGCGGGCCTGTGGCGGATCCCGCTGCTCGGCAAGGCGCTCAGCCGCGAGGGGCACATCCCGGTCCACCGGGGGACCGCGCACGCCGCCCTCGCGCTCGACGCGGCCGCCGAGGCCCTGGCCGGCGGCCGTCATGTGCTCCTCTACGGCGAGGGCGGCCTGCCCCGCCGCAGGGACGCGGCCCCCACTCCCCCGGAGCCCTTCCGCACCGGCCTCGCCCGTCTGGCCCGCACAACCGGCGCGATGGTGGTCCCGATCGGCCATGCCGGAGCCCGCCGCATCGCCTCCGGCTCCCCGACCAAGCAACTCGCGGGCACCTTGACGGCCCCGATCCGCCGCCCGCACTGCCACGTCCACCTGGGCGCCCCGATCCGCCTCCCCGCCGAAACGGACCGCGGCACCAGGGCAGCCCACCAGGCGGTGACGGCAGCCTGGCGCACGGCGGTCAGAGCAGCCGGCGAACCGGCTCTGACGGCCTCGCGCTGACGCCGTCAGGGGCGCGGGGAACTGCGCGACCAGCCACAACGCACCCGCACCCCGAAAACTACCGAGCCCCGGACGGCGGAGCCGTACTCGACCGCACCACCAACCGCGTCGGCACCAGCGTCGTCCCCCTCGCCCCGTCGTCCGGATGGCGCATCTTGCGCAGGACGGCCCGCACGCACAGCCGCCCCACCTCCGCGAAATCCTGGTGCACGGTGGTGAGCGGCGGCATGAAGGACCCCGCCTCGGGAATGTCGTCGAACCCGATGACACTCACGTCCTCGGGCACCCGCCGCCCCCGCTCCTGGAGCGCCCGCAGCAGCCCCAGCGCCATCTGGTCGTTGGCGACGAACACCGCCGTGCAGTCCTCGCGCGCGGCGAGCTCGATCCCGGCCCGGTACCCCGACTCCGCCGACCAGTCACCCCGGATCAGCGGCGGCGCCGTACACCCCGCCTCGGTCAGCGCGGCCCGCCACGCGTCCGTGCGCCGCTGCGCGGCGAAGGAGTCCTCGGGTCCGCCCAGATGCCACACCGTCTCGTGTCCGAGACCGAGCAGATGCCGTACGGCGGTCCGGCTGCCGCCCGCCTGGTCGGTGTCGACGACCGTGTAGTGCTCGCCCGCGTCGGAGTCCACGACCAGCACCTGGACGTACGGCGGCAGCATGATCGTCGCCGCGTCCAGCAGATGCACCTCCATGATGACGATCACCGCGTCCACGGCCAGCTCCTCGAGCCGGGTGAACGCGCCGCGTACCTCGTCCTGGGTGGGCAGGGCCACCGGCAGCAGCGTCACGGCGTACCCCTCGGCGGCGGCCGAGTTGGCGATCGCCTCCAGGGTGCGCACGTTGCCCGTCGAGGACAGCGAGAAGGTGATCACGCCGATGGTGCGGAACTCCCCGCGCTTGAGCGCGCGGGCCGCGCTGTTGGGCCGGTAGCCCAGCTCCTTCATCGCGGCGAGCACCTGCCGCCGTGTCTCCTCGTTCACACCGGCGTAACCGTTGGAGACCCGGGAGACGGTCTGCGACGAGACCCCCGCCAGTCGGGCCACATCGGCCATGGAGGCGGTGACCCGGCCTTGTCTCGGCGTTTTCGCCGGGGTTCTTTCAGCCATCTCCATGGCGTCCCCGCCTCTCTGTCCGCACAGGTGTCACGGTCTCCCCCAAAGGACCCTTGACCATCGTAATCAGGGCAGTGTAGACATGCCGCCATCCAATGTTTACGTAAACATAACAGTCCGCCAAGACGCTTGCGTGGCCGATGTTTGCGTAAACATCATGGTTCTGGTGGGGCGGCCAGAAATCACCGCACCACCACTGGTTCCACCACCGCACGAGCGAGGAACGACATGACGACGCTGCAACCGCCGGCGGCCGCCGAGCCACGGCAGGCACCGCCTCCGGCGAGACGGGACCGACGCTCCTGGGCGGGGTGGGGTTTCATAGGTCCCTTCGTGGCCGTGTTCGCCTTGGTCTTCCTGGCTCCGATCGGCTACTCGATCTATCTGAGCCTCTACCGGGACCAGCTCATCGGCGGCAACCACTTCGTCGGCCTGGACAACTACACGCAGGCCCTCCAGGACGACGCGTTCTGGGCGGCGGTCGGCCGGGTGGCGCTCTTCCTGGTGGTCCAGGTGCCGATCATGCTGGGCATCGCCCTGCTGGTGGCGCTGGCGCTGGACAGCGGCCGGCTCTACGGCAAGAGCTTCTTCCGGATCACGATCTTCCTGCCGTACGCCGTGCCCGCCGTGGTCGCCACGCTGATGTGGGGCTTCATGTACGGCACCAAGTACGGCCTGGTGGGCGACATCAACTCCGCGTTCGGCACCTCGCTGCCGGACCTGCTCTCGCCCAGCTGGGTGCTCGCCTCCATCGGCAACATCGTGACCTGGGAGTTCGTCGGGTACAACATGCTGATCTTCTACTCGGCGCTGCGCGTCATCCCGACCTCGCTGTACGAGGCGGCGGAGATCGACGGTGCCGGCCAGTGGCGGATCATCGCCTCGATCAAGCTGCCCGCGATCCGGGGCGCGATCGTCATCGCCACGATCTTCTCGATCATCGGCAGCTTCCAGCTCTTCAACGAGCCGAGCATCCTGCGCCCCCTGGCGCTGAACTCCATCACCACGGACTACACGCCGAACTTCTACACGTACTCGCTGTCCTTCAACGGCCAGCAGCACAACTACTCCGCGACGGTGGCCATCATCATGGGCGTCATCACGATGATCGTCGCCTACGCCGTCCAGCTGCGCGGCATGCGCAAGGGAGCGTGACCCGATGAGCACCTCTGTCACCGCCTCCCCCGCGAAGAACACCGCCCCGAGGCTGCGGACCCCCCGCAAGAAGCACACCCCGGGCAAGCCGAGGCGCAATGTGCTGCTGACGGTGCTGATGGGCCTGATGGTCCTCTACACCGTGGTGCCGCTGATCTGGCTGGTCATCAACTCCACCAAGACCCAGACGGGTCTGGCCGAGTCCAACGGGCTGTGGTTCGCCCACGACTTCGCTCTGTGGGACAACGTCCGGGACACCTTCACCTACCACGACGGCATCTTCGGCCGCTGGCTGCTCAACACCCTGCTGTACGTGGTGCTCGGCGCGGGCGGCGCGACCCTGCTGGCGGTGCTGGGCGGGTACGCGCTGGCGAAGTTCGACTTCCCCGGCAAGCGCGCGGTCTTCGCCGTGGTGATCGGCGCCGTGGCCGTGCCGGGTACGGCGCTGGCGGTGCCGACCTTCCTGATGTTCAGCAAGATGGGCCTGACCGACACCCCCTGGGCCGTGATCATCCCGTCGCTGGTGTCGCCCTTCGGTCTCTATCTGATGTGGGTGTTCGCCGCCGAGGCGATCCCGACCGAGCTGCTGGAGGCGGCCCGGATGGACGGGGCGAGCGAGGTGCGGACCTTCTTCCAGGTCGCCCTGCCGCTGCTGGCCCCCGGCATCGTGACCGTGCTGCTGTTCACCACCGTCGCCACCTGGAACAACTACTTCCTCCCGCTGATCATGCTCAAGGACCCGAACTGGTACCCGCTGACGCTGGGTCTGAGCGCCTGGAGCTCCCAGGCACAGACCATCGGCGGTGACGTGATCTTCAACCTGGTGATCACGGGCTCCCTGCTGACGATCCTTCCCCTGATCGCCGCCTTCCTGTTCCTCCAGAAGTACTGGCAGTCCGGCCTCGCCGCCGGAAGCGTCAAGGAGTGACGCGGGCCGCGCCCCCCGAACCCCACATGTGAGCACTACCGGCACCACCCCCACCCTCACCTGTCCCACCCACGAAGAAGTGGAAACACCCTCATGCGCAGATCATCGAGCCGCATCCTGCGCGGCCTCGCCCTCCTCTCCACCCTCGCCCTCGGCGCCACGGCATGCGGCAGCTCGGACGACAGCTCGGACACCAAGGCCGTCTCCGCCGGGGACATCCAGTCGGCCCTGAAGAAGGGTGGCTCGGTCACCGTCTGGGCCTGGGAGCCCACCCTGAAGTCGGTCGCCGCCGACTTCGAGAAGAAGTACCCCAAGGTCAAGATCAACCTGGTCAGCGAGCGGTCCGGCGACAAGCACTACACCGCGCTGTCGAACGCCATCTCCGCCGGCAAGGGCGTCCCGGACGTCGCGCAGGTCGAGTACTTCGCGCTCGGCCAGTACTCCCTCACCAAGGGTCTCAGCGACCTGGCCCCGTACGGCGCGGACAAGCTCGCCGCCAAGTACAACCCGGGCCCGTGGAACGCCGTGAGCGACGGCGACAAGGTCTACGGCCTGCCGATGGACTCCGGTCCGATGGCGCTGTTCTACAACAAGAAGGTCTTCGACAAGTACAAGATCGCCGTCCCGACCACCTGGGACGAGTACCTGGACGCGGCCCGCAAGCTGCACAAGGCCGACCCGAAGGCGTACATCGCCAACGACGCCGGTGACGCGGGCTTCACCACCTCCATGCTGTGGCAGGCCGGTTCGCGCCCCTACAAGGTCGACGGCACCAAGGTCGCGATCAACTTCGACGACGCGGGCGCCAAGAAGTTCGAGACCGTCTGGCAGAAGCTGATCGACGAGAAGCTGCTCGCCCCGATCTCCGGCTGGACCGACGACTGGTACAAGGGCCTCGGCGACGGCACCATCGCCACCCTGGCCACCGGCGCCTGGATGCCCGCCAACTTCGAGACCGGTGTCCCGGACGCCAAGGGGGACTGGCGCGCCGCCGCCATGCCGGCCTGGACCAAGGGCGACAAGGCCAGCTCCGAGAACGGCGGTTCCTCCCTCGCGCTGCCCGCGCTCGGCAAGAACAAGGAACTCGCCTACGCCTTCGTCGAGTACGCGAACGCCGGTGACGGTGTGGCCACCCGGGTGAGCGAGGGCGCCTTCCCGGCGACCGTCGCGGAGCTCCAGGACACCGCGTTCAAGAACAAGGAGTTCCCGTACTTCGGCGGCCAGAAGGCCAACGAGATCTTCGCCGAGTCGGCCGCGAACGTCGCCGACGACTGGTCGTACCTGCCCTTCCAGCCGTACGCCAACTCGATCTTCAACGACACGGTCGGCAAGGCCTACGTCTCCTCCACCACGCTGGCGGACGGCCTGAAGGCCTGGCAGGAAGCCTCCGTCAAGTACGGCGAGGAGCAGGGCTTCACCATCGAGAAGTAGTTCTCGGGCAGCAGTACGTCAACGCCGGGCGGCGCGGCTCCCGGGCCGCGCCGCCCCCGTGCACCACCCTTCGGAAGGACCGCCATGATCTCCACCCTCCAGTCCCGCATGCTGCGCGGGGCGGACGGTGACCCCGCCCCGCGTCTGGTCTACGGCGCCGACTACAACCCCGAGCAGTGGCCCCGGGACGTGTGGGAGGAGGACGTCCGGCTGATGCGGGAGGCCGGCGTGACCGTCGTCTCCGTGGGGATCTTCTCCTGGGCGAGGATCCAGCCGGGCCCGGACACCTGGGACTTCGGCTGGCTCGACGAGGTCATGGACCTGTTGCACGCGGGCGGCATCGGCGTCGACCTGGCCACCGCGACCGCCTCCCCGCCCCCGTGGCTGACCACCGCCCACCCGGAGATCCTGCCGGTGACCGCGAACGGCGAGACGCTGTGGCCGGGCGCCCGCCAGCACTGGCGGCCCACCTCGCCGGTCTTCCGCGAGCACGCCCTGCGCCTGGTCCGCACGATCGCCGACCGCTACAAGGACCACCCGGCGCTGGTCGCCTGGCACGTCTCCAACGAGCTGGGCTGCCACAACGTCTACGACCACTCCGACGACGCGGCCCGTGCCTTCCGCGTCTGGCTGCGCGCCCGCTACGGGACGCTCGACGCCCTCAACCACGCCTGGGGCACCGCGTTCTGGTCGCAGCGCTACACCGACTGGGGGCAGATCCTGCCGCCCCGGCTGGCCGCCTCGCACCCGAACCCGACCCAGCAGCTCGACTTCAAGCGGTTCTCCTCGGACGCCCTGAAGGACCACCTCGTGGCCGAGCGGGAGATCCTCAAGGAGATCACCCCGGGCATCCCCGTCACCACCAACTTCATGGTGATGGGCAACACCAAGGGCATGAACTACCCGGACTGGGCCGACGAGATCGACTTCGTCTCCAACGACCACTACGTCCACCCCGGCCCGCAGGACCGCGACGAGCTGTCCTTCTCCGCCAACCTGACCAGCGGCATCGCCGCCGGGCGGCCCTGGTTCCTGATGGAGCACTCCACCAGCGCGGTGAACTGGCAGCCCGTGAACGTGGCGAAGCGGCCGGGCGAGCTGGCCCGTGACGCGCTGCTGCACGTGGCGCACGGCGCGGACGCGGTGTGCTACTTCCAGTGGCGCCAGTCCGCGGCCGGCGCCGAGAAGTACCACTCGGCGATGGTCCCGCACGCCGGCGCCGACAGCGACGTCTTCCGCGCGGTCGCCGAACTGGGCGCCACCCTGCGGACGCTGGCCCCCGTGGCCGGCGCGGAGCGGGAGACCGCGTCCGTCGGCATCCTGTACGACTGGGACTCGTGGTGGGCGAGCGAGCAGGACTCGCACCCCACCTCCCTGCTCGACTACCGGCAGGAGGCGCTCGACTGGTACTCGGCGCTCCTCGCCCTGGGCGTGCGCGCCGACCTGGTCACCACCCGCGCCGACCTCTCCCGCCACCAGGTCCTCGTCGCGCCCGTGCTGCACGTCGTGCCCGCCGGACTCGCCAAGGAGCTGACCCGGTACGCCGAACAGGGCGGCCATCTGATCACCACCTACTTCTCCGGTGTCGTCGACGAGAACGACCACGTCTGGCTCGGCGGCTACCCGGGTGCGCTGCGCGAGCTGCTCGGCATCCGCATCGAGGAGTTCGGCCCGCTGCTCGCCGGGGAGGACGTCGAGCTGGACGGCGCCGGCCCGGGCACCCTGTGGACCGACCGGATCACCGTCACCGACGAGACCGACACCGAGGTCCTGGCGAACTACCTCACCGGTGTGCACGCCGGCCGGCCCGCGATCACCCGGCGCACCACGGGCGCCGGTTCCGCCGCCTACGTCTCCACCCGGCTGGGCGTCGACGGGCTGCGCTCACTGCTGCCGCGGCTGCTGGAGCCGGCCGGGGTGAGCAGCGAACTCCCCGAGGACGCGCGGGGCCGGGTCGAGCTGACCGTCCGCCGCGGGGCGACGGAACGCTTCCTTTTCCTGGTCAACCGCACCGACGCGACGGTGCCGGTGACCGGCCTCGAGGGCGAGGTGCTGGTCGGCGACGACCGCACGGACGGCGCCCTGGTCCTCGGGCCGCGCGCGGTCGCCGTACTGCGCCAGGCCCTGTAGGTCCTTCACCACCCCAGGCAGCACCCCACGACTCCCCGGCACGGCCTGACCCGTGCCGGGGGCCATCCCCTCCTGCCCGCGCGGCGGGAGGGGCCCACCACAGCGACCGCACCGCAGTTGGGAGCATTGATGGCACGCCGTACCAGACGGTCCCTCGGGGCCGCCGCGCTGACCGCCCTGGCCACCGGGGCCGCCCTGCTGAGCGTCCCCGCTCAGGCTCAGGCCGACGCCGCCGTCACCGTGACGCCGGATCCGTCGTACCAGCACGACAAGTTCGAGGGCTGGGGCACCAGCCTGGTCTGGTTCGCCAACGCGACCGGCGACTACCCGCCCGCGATCCGCGAGAAGCTCGCGAAGCTGCTCTTCGGCGACGACGGGCTCGCCCTGAACATCGCCCGCTACAACATCGGCGGCGGCAACGCGCCGGACGTCAAGGACTACCTGCGCGCGGGCGGCGCGGTCGAGGGCTGGTGGAAGGCGCCCGCGGGCACCACCCGGACGGACACCGACTGGTGGAGCGCGGACGACGCGGCGGACTGGAACAAGGACGCCGACGCCACCCAGCGCTGGTGGGTGAACCGCATCAAGAACGACATCGACCACTGGGAGACGTTCAGCAACTCCCCGCCGTGGTTCATGACCGTCAGCGGGTACGTCTCCGGCGGATTCAACGCCACCACCGACCAGCTCAAGGCCGACTCGGTCGACGACTTCGCCGCGTATCTCGCCGGGGCGACCAGGCTCCTGGAGAAGTCCGAGGGCATCAAGGTCGACACGATCGACCCGTTCAACGAGCCCAACACCGGTTACTGGAGCACGCGCCTGGGCTCGGACGGCGAACCCGTCGGCGGCCGGCAGGAAGGTGCCCACATCGGGCCCGAGCTCCAGCAGAAGGTGCTCGCCGCGCTCCCGGCCGCGCTGAAGAAGGCCAAGGTCAAGGCCGACATCTCGGCGATGGACGAGACCAACCCGAGTATCTTCGCGACGAACTGGAACTCCTACTCGCAGGCGTCCAAGGACGCCGTCGGCCAGATGAACGTCCACACCTACGGCACCGGGCAGCGCACCACCGTGCGCGATCTCGCCAAGGCCGCGGAAAAGCCACTGTGGATGAGCGAGGTCGAGGGCGACTGGGGCGACGGGCAGAGCTTCACCGACATGCGCCCGGGCCTCGGCCTCGCCCAGCAGATCGTCAACGACCTGCGCGAACTGGAGCCCAAGGCCTGGGTGTTCTGGCAGCCGGTCGAGGACTACGACAACATGAAGCCGGGCGGCGAGTCCGCCAAGGGCGGCAACTGGGGCTCCATCCAGCTCCCGTTCAGCTGCACCAGCGCGGACACGCTCCAGTCGTGCCCGATCTACACGAACACCAAGTTCGACACGGCACGAAACTTCACGCACTTCATCAAGCCCGGCGACAAGCTGATCAAGGTGGACGACACCTCCAGCGCCGCGGCCGTGACGAAGGACGGCAAGGGCGCCTCGCTGGTCCACGTCAACAGCACCACCGCGGCCCGCACGGTCACCATCGACCTGTCGAAGTTCCGCACGATCAAGGGCAACGCGACCGTCACCCCCACCGTGACCAGCGCCGACGGCAAGCTCGTCCAGCAGGCCCCGGTGAAGGTCGTCGACGGCAGGGCCACCTACACCGTGCCCGCCCAGTCCGTGACCTCCTTCTCCGTCAAGGGTGTCTCGGGCGTCGCGAAGAACGCGGGGCTCTTCAGCAAGGGCCACTCCTACACGCTGACCGGCGTGCAGAGCGGCAAGGCGGTCACCGTCGGCGCCAACGGCACCAACCTGGTGATCGGTTCGGCCAACGGCACGGTCGCGCAGGAGTGGCAGCTCGACGCGCGCTACGGCAAGAAGGGCAACCGTCAGCGGTACGTGTTCGCCAACCCGGCCGAGGGCAAGCGGCTCGCCGTGCGCGACAACGTGCCGGTCGTCGAGCCGGACACCGGCGAGCGGGACCCGGCCACGGAGTGGATCATGTCGACCACGGGTGACGGCACCTGGACCCTGGTCAATGTCGCCACCTCCCGTGTCCTCGAAGTCGGCGGCCAGGCCACCAACGAGGGTGCCGCCGTGACCACCTGGCAGCCCAACTCCGGCTCCAACCAGCGCTGGAGGGTCACGGACGTGACCCCGTAACACCGCATCCGAGAGCCGCCCGCCCACGCGCCCCCGCGCGTCGGCGGGCGGTCCTCACGGGCGTCCTCCGTACTCGCTCAACGCCAGCCGGCGATGAGCGTGCCGTGCGACGAGGTAGGCGTCGAAGCCCGCCCATCTCCACAGCCGACGCAGCACCCACGGCCGGCCCTCGATCTCCAGGTCGGGGTGGTCGAAGGCGTGCCGGACGGCCGCCTTGAGCAGCCGATGTTTCGCTCCGCCCAGGAACCGGCTCCAGTCGGCCCTGTCGAAGTGCAGGTCCCAGGTGGTGCTGGGCCGGAAATGGTCGTAGTACATCTCATGGCTCCAGCTCAGGAGGACATCGGCCCGCGGTGCCCAGTCGAGTGGCGTCGGCGGCGTGCGCAGAGCCCGCCACCACTCGACAAGCCGGCCGTCCCGGAGCAGCTCGTGGAGGAGGATGTCGCCCGGACGGGGAAAGGCCGTCGCCGCCCCATCGCCGCTCGGCGCGGTCGGGGAGTCCTGGAGCATCCGTGTCAGCGGTCTGGTGTACCGGTCGTCCGGGGCGGCCGGAACGTGTGGTACCGAAGGGTCACGGGCGGCCAGGACGAGCCGCGCCTGCTCGGTGAGCGCCTCGTTCACACAGTTGGCGAACCAGCGGAAGAGCCTCTGGGCACGTCCCGTCCTCCCCAGCGTGATGTGGGTGGTGCGCACTCGGCCCGCGTCGTCCCGGTGCAGCACGAGGGTGAAGACCTCGGGCGGCGCGTTGTCCCGGTTGCGGTGTCTTCGGGGGATGTCGAGGATCAGCAGCTCCTCCAGCGGCATCCGCGTGGTGCGCCCCCAGGGAAGGGGCCACACCCGCAACGTATGGGTGATGGCGTGTCCGTCGAACTCCAGGCGGGACCACCGGGTGCTCGCACGGAGCGGCCTGGCTTCCGGCGTCCCTGGATCTCGCGGAGTCGTCATGCCGGAAGTATCACCGAGGTCAGAGCTCCCGTGGAATACGGCCCGGCCGCCGGTACGCGTTCCAGGACGCCGCCCGCGAAGACGTCGTACAGCGGCAGGGTCTCCAGGTGGACGTAGCCGATGTGGCAGTCGCAGACGGCGAGGGGACAGGCGCGGGGGCGCAGGGCGGTGCGGTAGGTGCCGTCGTAGAGGTTGCCGAGTTCGGCGGGGACGAAGTGGCAGCGGCGGACGGTGCCCTCGCCGTCGACCGAGATCACCGACTCGCCGGTGCGGCAGGGCAGTCCGGCGCTGGTGTGCGGGTGGCGGCTGTACGGGAAGAGCGGGTCGAGGACGGTCCAGTCCTCGGCCTCGGGGTCGGTGTAGGTGTGACCCTCGGCCGCGTTGATCCACAGGTAGACGTGCTCGGGCAGGTCGGCGCGCAGGCGGCGGGCCGCTTCGAGGTGGTCGGGCAGGCCGACGACGCCGACGCTGAAGCGGATGCCTCGGTCGGCGAGGTCGCGGCACTTGGCGAGGAAGCGGTCGTAGGGGGTCTGGCCCGGGTGGTACGTGCACCAGAGGGCCAGGGTCTCCGGATCGGCGTCGGCGAGCCAGTCGGTGCGGCAGCTGAGGTTGGTCTGGATGGCGACGCGGCGGATGTGCGGGAGGTGGGACAGCTCGGTCAGGGCGCGCCGGTACCAGGAGCGGACCAGGCCCTCTCCCCAGGGCGTGAAGAGGAGGGAGAGCCGGTCGTCCGTCCGGTCCGCGGCCCAGGCCGCGAACCGTTCCAGCGCGGCGCGGTCGGCGCGCAGTTGGGCGGTGGAGTCGCGGCGCTTGGCGAACGGGCAGTAGGGGCAGTCGTAGTCGCAGGAGGCGAGCGGGCCCCGGTACAGGAGGGTCAGGTCCATCGCGGCCCGTCACTTCCTCTCGTAGGCGGCCATGGCGGCGCGCACGGCCGGGGAGAACAGTTCGGGGCCGATGGCGTCGGAGTGGGCGAGGCCCTCGGCGGTGAGCCGCACGAGCCCGGAGTCCTCCGTCAGCCAGCCCCGGTCGGCGAACCCGGCGAGTTCCGGGCCGAAGTCCTCGGTGGGGGTGCGGCCGAAGCGGGCGCGGTAGTCGGCGACCCCGAGTCCCTGGGCCTGGAGCAGGGACTGGAGCAGGTGCCGGCGGCGGGACTCGTCGGGGGTCATGGGGTGGCCGACCTCGGCGTGCGTGAAGTCGGTGGTGGTGACGTAGTCGTCGATGATGCCGCGGATCTCGTGCATGCCGACCGCGTAGTCGAAGGAGTAGTGCAGTTGGGCGGTGTAGGAGCGGGCTCCGCAGCCCAGGCCGATCATGCCGTCGGTCTGGCAGGCGTAGTCGTCGGCGCCCTGCGGCGGGGCGTCGGCGCGGCGGAACATCCGCATGGACTGCTGGGTGTAGCCGTGCGCGAGGAGGTGGTCGCGGCCGGCCCGGTACAGGGTCAGGCGCTGCTCGTCCCAGGCCGGGTCGGGGCCGGTCGCGGCGCGCCGGTCGAGGCCGGTGAGGGGGCGGACGTAGAGCGGGTAGAGGTAGAGCTCCTCGGGGCGCCAGGCGAGGGCGGCGTCCAGCGAGTGCCGCCAGCTCCGCTCGGTCTGGCCGTCGATGCCGTAGATGAGGTCGATGTTGAGGACCGGGATGCGGGCGTCGCGGATGCGGGCGAGGGCGCTCTCGACGTCGGCGCGGCGCTGCGGGCGCACGGCGGCCCGGGCCTCGGATTCGACGAAGCTCTGGACGCCCAGGCTGAGCCGGGTGGCGCCGCGCTCGGCCAGGACGGCGAGCCGGTCGGCGGTGGCGGTGGCGGGCGAGGCCTCGACGGACAGCGGGACCGCGCGCAGGTCGGCGCCCATCCGGTGCTCGGCGATGTCGCAGAGCCGGTCCAGCTCGGCGGCGGTGAGGAAGGTGGGGGTGCCGCCGCCGAAGGCGGCCGTGGCGAAGCGGAAGTCCTCTCCCAGCGCGTCCCGTACGGCGCCGGCCTGGCGTTCCAGGGCGTCAAGGTAGGCACCGGTCAGGCCGTCGGGGGCGCCGATACGGGTGAAGAGGTTGCAGAAGCCGCAGCGGACCTCGCAGAACGGTATGTGCAGGTAGAGCGAGAGAGCGTCCTTGGGCTCGGCCGCCCAGAGGCTCCGCAGCACCGGCCGGTCCGTGAGCTTCCGGTAGGCCGTCTTGTGCGGGTAGGCGTAGACGTAGTGCTGGTAGGGGGTCGTCACGGTCGCGGTGGTCATCGGGCGGCCTCCGCCGGGTCCAGGAAGAAGTGGGCGTACGGGACGGTCCACACCGACGGGTGGCCGAGGCGGTGGCCGGTGTAGCCGTCGTCGCCGTAGGCGGTGCCGTGGTCGGAGCAGACGATCGCGAAGCAGGGGCGTCTGCTGCTCGCGGCGGTGAGGAGCCGGCCGATGTGCCGGTCGACGTACTCCAGGGCGGCGGCGTGGGTCTCGCGGGTGTCGCCGGCCTCGCGGGTGGCACCGGGCAGGTGGAACCAGTTCGGCTGGTGCAGGGCGGAGACGTTGACGAAGAGGAACAGCCTCTGTTCGGGCGGGAGTTCGGCGATGACACGTTCCGCGCAGGCGATCTGGTTCTCGAAGGAGTGCGGTGAGGTGACGCCGAACTCCGGTGCCCAGTGCGACTCGTGGAAGAGGCCGGGCAGCACCGAGCCGAGTGGCCCCTGCTTGTTGAAGAAGCCCACTCCCCCGACGCACACGGTGTGGTAACCGGCCTTCGCCAGGCCGGAGACCAGGTCCGGGGTGTCGTACACGAAGGTGCCGTCGGCGGTGGTCTCGCTGCCCGCGAAGCTCGCCGCGAACAGCCGCGGGTGCGGGCCGGGCGCCGCCGGGGTCGGCAGGAAGCCCGCGAAGATCGCCTGGTGGGAGGCGTAGGTGAAGCTGCCCGGGGCGTGCCGCTCCTCCCAGCGTCCGCCGGGGAGATGGCGGGCGAGGTGCGGGATGCGGCCCGCCTCCGCCAGTTCCACGGCCACGTCGTACCGCAGGGTGTCGAGGGTGACCAGGAGCATGTCGTGGCTGCCGACGACGTCCTTCATGTCGATGATCTCTGACATGACTGGCATGTCGGGTTCAGGCATGGGGTGTTCCTCTGTCGCGCCGGTCGTGCCGGTCGTGCCGGTCGTGCAGTACGGCGGCCACCTGGGCGCCGTAGGTGTCCAGTCCCTCGGCGCCGCTGCCGGGCAGGCCGGTCAGCCGGGGCAGCAGGTCGCCGAAGGCGTTGACCTCTCCGACGGCGGCCCTGCGCCAGCCGACGGCCGGGAGCAGGTCGACGCCGACGCAGAGGGTGCGCGGGAAGCAGGCCGCGGCCCGCTCGCACACCCCGAGGACATCGGCCCAGCGGGTGCCCGCCGCCTCGAAGGACCGGCGGACGGCCGCGAGGTCGCCCCGGCTGCCGCCGAGGTGGAGATTGGTCAGGGGTGAGCGGCTGGTGCGGACCACCGCGTGGGTGGCCCGGCCGGCCACGACGACGACCCTCAGATCGGCGGCGCGGCCTTCCTGGGAGGCCTTCGGCAGCCAGCGTTCGAGATGCAGGCCGTCCGGGGCGAGGGCGTCGACCACGGCCGCGATGTCCCGCTCGCTCTCGTAGCGGCGCACCTTGAGGGAGTTGTGCAGGCTGCCGTCCGCGGCCAGCTCCACCGAGGTGGTGGCCCTGATCCGGCCGCCGCCGCCCGCCTCCACGGCGAGGACGCCCGAGGCGGACGACCCGTGCGCGGGTTTCACGAACAGCCGGTGCATCCGGTGCTCGCGCATCAGCGCCCGTACGTCGTCCCAGCCGCGCACCTCGGCCGCGCCCGGGCCCGAGGTCGGCGAGGCGGGCACGGGGACCCCGGCGGCGTCGAGGACGGCATGGCAGCGGCGTTTGTCGAACAGGACGGCGAGGTCGTCCGGGTCGTCGAGGCGGCGGCCCCCGCGCAGGCCGCGCACCGCGGCCGTGAACCGGGCGTACCAGCGGGCCGAGCCCTCGACCCGGGTGGGGTCTCCGGCGCCCCGCAGGATCCGGTCGACCTCGGTGTTCTCCCCTGGGGAGTCGACGCGGACGGTCTCGTCGTCGGCGAAGTCGGCTCCACCGTCGCGCAGGACGTCCGTCCAGGGGACGATCCGCGGGGCGGGCAGGCCGGCCGCGAGCACCGCGTCGCCGAAGAGGGCGACGCGGCGGTTCTCGGGGTTGCCGACCACTGCGAAACGCGGCGTCGGCGGGGCGGGTGTGCTCACTCGGGTGTACTCACTCGCCCACGGCGACATAGCGCCAGACCGAGCCGTCGTCCTCCGTGTACTCGTCGGCGTCGGCGTGGTCGAGGTCCAGTTCGACGCCCGCCAGGGTCTGGCGCAGGCGGTCCTGGAGCGGCTCGGTGAGGTAGTGGTGGTGCAGGTCGAGCCTCTTGAGGTGGGTGAGCGGCTGGCCGCCGAGCAGCGCGGCGGCGCCCTCGTCGGTCAGGATGCCCATGGAGAGGTCCAGGATCTCCAGACGGGCGACCACCGGCGCGGAGGCGACGGCCGCGGCGACGGCGTCCTGCATCTCGCTGTTGCGCAGGGCCAGGTGACGCAGGTGCGGCAGACGGGCGCCGGACAGGATCGGCTCCAGGTCGGCGACCTCGCTGTCGCCACCGTAGTTGGGGGTGCCGAGCCACAGGTCGAGGTGCTCCAGGGCGGGCAGGTCGCTGGCGCCGACCCCGCGCACCACTGCGGCGGACAGTCCGCCCGCCTCGATGACGAGTTCGCGCAGCGCGCTGTGGCTCACCGCCGGGAACTCCAGGCCGGAGCCGCCTCGGACGCCGAACTCCTCCAGCGTGGGGAAGGCCGTGAGCAGCGGGGTGACGTCGGTCTGGTTGATCCAGGAGATCTCGCACTCCTCGGAGTCCATGTCGCCCACGAACAGGGCGCGCAGCGCGGGGAAGCGGTCCCGGGCGCCGACCAGGGCGTCGACGACGTCGGTGGGATCGGTGTCGTACGCCTCCTGCCAGGGTCCGACGATCAGGGCCCGTACGCGGGTGGTGTCGACGGCGGCGCAGAAGCGGTCGAAGGCCGCCGTCCACGGCTCGTCGGAGTCGTAGACGTCGCTGGTGATCCGCCAGGCGAAGCCGTCGGCGTCGGGCAGGCCGTCGGTCGGGGCGTCGGGGCCCGGGAAGGAGTAGGCGGGCAGCCCGTACAGCGAGACGAGATGCGTGGCGTAGGACATACGGCTGCTCCTGTGCGGAAAACGTGTGCGATCCCTGATGCCCGCAGTTGTACCAACAGGCACTGACAACGGCGGTCGGCGGGGGCGGGGTTGCGGGGTGGGGTCCGCGGCTGGTTCCGGGCGTTGTCAGTGGTGGCCCGTACGGTCGTGGTCATGAGGCCGGTGCGAGGGCACCCGGCGGTGAGGGGAGAGCCATGTACCGGCAGGGAGACGTGCTGATCGTGCCCGTGGACACGGCGGCGGTGCCGTCGCATGTCGCCCAGGCGCCGCGGGAGGCGCGGGACGGGCGGGGGCGGCTGGTGCTGGCGCTGGGCGAGGTCACCGGGCATGCCCACGCCGTGGTGGGGCCGGGTGATCTGGTGCGCGAGCCGGGGCCGTTCGGGCCGCTGCTGCTGCATCTGCCGCAGGGCGGCCGGGTGGTGCACGAGGAGCACGCGGTGATCCCCCTGCCGAAGGGCTGGTACCGGGTGATCCGGCAGCGGGAGTACGTGCCGGGGTCCGTGCGGATCGTCGCGGACTGACCCGGGCCGGGCCCGCACCGGTCGGCCGGGGCGGGACGAGCAGGACGGAACAAGGGTGAACAGGGAGTGGGGGAAGGACCGATGACGACGACGGGTGTGCAGGTGGGGGCCGTGGCCTCGGACGAGGATCTCGCCGCGTGGCGGGCGTGCGCCACGGCGACCGGTCCCGCCGACCGGGCGGCGGCCGAGGCCGGTGTGCGCCGGGCCTACCGGCAGGCCGGGCTGGCCGAGCCGGAGCGAGTGGTGTGGGCGGGTTCGCCGCGCGAGGCGGTGACGCTGATCCGGGCGATGACGGACACGGGTCCGAGCGTGCGCGAGACCGTGCGCAGCGCCCCCTGGGCGCAGGAGCGGCAGGTGCTGCACGCGGAGTTGGGCACGGCGGGCTGGCCCGCTCACTGGGCGGCCACGGGGGGCCGGCTGTGGGACTCCACCCAGGCGCTGGTGGACCGGATCCGGACCGGGCTCCTGGAGGAGCTGGCCGGCGGGGACACGGGCGAGGAGGCCGCGCGGATCCGGCTGATCCTGCTGGACGCGGTGCTGGGGCAGCACGACGCGCCGTGGCTCGCCGCGTTCGCCACCGACGGCGGCCCGCTCGACGGGCTGGCCACGGTGTCCCGCAATGCGGGCTGGTGGTGGCCGTTCGCGCGGGTGGCGGTGGTGTCGGAGCGGCCGGTGACCCTGCACCGCGACGAGGCGGGCCGGCTCGACCAAGGCGACGGCCCGGCGC
The DNA here is from genome assembly GCF_054660435.1 of Streptomyces sp. YKOK-I1. Classification (NCBI taxonomy): domain Bacteria; kingdom Bacillati; phylum Actinomycetota; class Actinomycetes; order Kitasatosporales; family Streptomycetaceae; genus Streptomyces; species Streptomyces sp. YKOK-I1. Next base: position 9,306,232 of record NZ_BAAGDR010000001.1, on the reverse strand, counting down.
TCGCCTACCCCGACGGCTTCGCCCTGTACGCCTGGCGGGGCATGCCGGTGCCGGCCGCTTTCCTGGCGGAGCTGCCGTCGCTCACCCCGGAGCGGATCCGCGCCGAGGAGAACGCCGAACTGCGCCGCGTGATGCTGGAGTACTACGGCTACGACCGTTATCTGGCGGACTCCGGCGCCCGCCCCGTCCACCGGGACGGGACGGGCATCCTGTGGCGGATCGACCTCGCGGACGACGAGCCCGTGGTGATGGTGGAGGTCGTCAACTCCACGCCGGAGCCGGACGGCACCCGGCGCACGTACTGGCTGCGGGTACCACCGTCGACGCGGACGGCGCGGGAGGGGGTCGCCTGGACGTTCGGACTGGCGGCGGACGTGTACCGGCCGATGGTGGAGACGTGAGGAGGCCTCAGACCTCGCCCGTGCGGGCCAGCACGTCCGTGACCTGTTCGCGCAGCTCTCCCCGGGCCGGGGCGGGCAGGGCGGCGAGGTCGCTCTGTTCCAGGGCGTGCAGCACCTGGTCGGCGTCCGTGTCGAAGAGGGTGCTCTCGCTGAGCACCTCGTAGCCGTCGCGTACGGCCACCCGCAGCACTGCCGGACCCTCGCCGTCGGCGTCCGCGTGCACCGCGGCGGCCACGACGAGCGGGGGCGGACCGCCCGCGTCGCCCTCCACCTTGCGGTAGCCGCTGACCAGCGGGGTGCGCCAGCGCAGGCCGAGCAGCAGCGGGCGCTTGGCCACCAGCTCGGTGAGATCGGTGTCGTACACGCTGTCGGGTTCCAGGACCGTGGCGCGGGCGTCCAGGACCAGGGCCGCGGGGAGCAGACAGCGCAGGGTGCTGCCGACGATGTTGCCGCCGACGGTGGCGGTCCGGCGCACCGCGCCGGTGCCGATGCCGGAGGCCGCCCGGTGCAGCACCTCGGGCACGGTGGCGTCGACGCGGTGCAGCAGCACGGCCCCGCCGAGTTCCTCGGCACCGACGACGTTCGCCTCCGGCACATGACGCAGTGACACCGCCTGTTCCGGGAAGCCGTCCCGTTGCCAGGCGGCCCACACCAGTGTGGCCCCGCCGATCGGTACCGCCCCCTCGGCCAGACAGCGCTGAGCGTCGGATATGGAGGCGGGAAGACGCAACTGCACGACAACCGACCTGCCTTCCCGGGTAGTTCGAGGGGAGACACGTGTCACTCCCCCGTGTGATCAATGGCAGAACGGATTCTGCCCAGGCGCACGGGGGCGCATACAGGGCTCATGGCGGCACTCGGTGCCAGGACAAAATACGTTGCGGCCGGTCCCGCCGCTGCCGACCCTTGCCCCATGTCTTATGTCCTGCGCCCCGCCGCTCTCGCCGACGCGCCCGCCGTGACCGAACTGCTCAACGCCGTCGACCTGATCGAGATCGGCAGGCCCGAGACGGACCTGCACACCGTCGAGGCCGATCTGAAGCATCCCGAGACCGATCTGGAGCGCGACTCCTGGCTCGCCTTCGCGGGCGACCGGCTGGTGGCCTACGGGCTGCTGTGGGACGAGTCGGGGGGCGAGCGCGTCGACATCGACCACTATGTCCTGCCCGACCGCCAGGACGCCGGGCGGCTCGTCCTGGAGGCGATGGAGGCGCGGGCGCTGGAGCGGGCCCGGGAGAACGGCGCCGGGCGCGCCGTCGTGCATCTGCACCTCAACATCGCGCCCACGCTGGACACCTCGCTGCTGACGGAACGCGGCTGGTCCGTCGTACGCCGCTATCACGTGCTGCGCCGGGCGCTGGACCCGGACGGGGACCACGCCCCGGCCCTGCCCGCCGGGGTGCGGCTGCGCCCGTGCGCCACCGAGGCGGACCGCGGGCGGGTGCACGAGCTCTACCAGGCCACGTTCGCCGAGCACTTCGACTTCCAGCCGCGCGAATACGAGCAGTGGCTGCACGATGTGGACGCCGAGGGACTCGACTGGTCGCTGGTGTGGATCGTCGGCACGGACGAGCTCGGGGACGCCGGGTTCCTGCTGGCGCGCGACGACCGTGAGGCGATGGGGTGGATCCGCAGCCTCGGAGTGCTGCGCGAGGCGCGGGGGCGCGGGCTCGCCGGGCTGATGCTGCGGCACGCCTTCGCGGCCTTCGCCGCCCGGGGCCGGGACACCGTGGGGCTCGGCGTGGACACCTCCAACGCCACGGGCGCCCCGCAGCTGTACGCCCGCCACGGGATGGGCGTGCACTACGCGGTGGACACCTGGGAGGCCGTCCTGCGCTGACCGCGGAGCGTGCCTACCCTCCGCGGTCGCGCAGCGGGCGTCGCCGACGGCGACGTCCTGGGCCCTGTCGTCACATTCCCGCCGTCGCCCGAAGGGCGGCCCCGCGGCGTCAGGTGCGTGCCCTCGGCGTGCCGGGCCCTGACTCGCGTACTGGACGTACTCGGGTCAGGGCCCGGTGCGCCGAGAGTGCGTGCAGGGCGTCGCGGGGCAGGCGGGAATGTGACGACAGGGACTAGGGTGTCGCGGCGGGCAGGCGGGTGGGTACGACCGGGAGCACCATGCCGTCGCCGATCGGCGCGGTGTGCGGTACGAGAGCGCCTTCACGGGCGATCTGGAGCAGATCCGGGAGGCTGTAGGGCTCCGCGCCCTCGAGGTCGACCTGGTAGCCGAGGTCGCCGAGGCTCGCCGCGGTCATCCGGCTCAGCGGGTTGCCCGCGCCGGAGATGAACGGCGACATGAGTTCGGTGACGAAGACGGCCTCACGCCAGTGGCTGTCCTGGGTGCCGGGTCCGCCGAAGTTGGCGACCGGTACGGGGACCGGTTCCTCTTCGCCGAGAAGCGCCGCGAACTCCGCCATCGCGCGCTCGCCCACGAAGGTGGGGTTCTGCGTGCCGGCGCCCTTGAGGAGACCGAAGGCCGTCCACAGGATGCCGATGCCGAGGACGTGTCCCATTTCGTGCGTGATCACGTCGACGAGGGTGCCCTCCGCGTCCATCTGGGCGAGATCGGCGGAGTCGAACCGCATGACGCCCTTCGCCGGCAGAAACGCTCCGAACTGCGCCGATTCCTCGCGGAAATCGGTGGGGCCGGCCATGCCCAGGACGCGGCCGGGACCGTCGATGGTCACTCCTTCGGCCTCGATCAGCAGGTCGTCGATGACGTCGGATCCCACGACCGCGGTGTCCAGATCACCGACGATGACCCGGGCCCAGCGGTCGGCCGCCGCCGCGAAGGCGTCCTGCTGATTGCTGGTCAGTCCGCCGAGGAAACGGACCTCGATGGTGAACGGCGATGTCGTGCTGGCGACTTCCCTGGCCCGCTCGAAACTGGCGACCGCTCGATACGTCTGGAAGGTGTGGGTGGCGACCTTACCCATTTCGGTTCTCCCAACTGTCGACCCCGATAAGGAATCCCCCCTCTTGCCACACTAGGCCGGATGGGTTGCCGGTGCCCGTTCGGGCGCTGTTCAACGATCCCGCAGAAGTGTTGAATTCAACTTGAATGCATCGCCGTGGAAACGCCGAAAAGCGCCGAGATGCAGGTGAGCAGCGATTTACCTAGAATGGAATGCGGGTTTTTCGAGGGGGGTGTCACCTGACCGGCTGCACCGCATTCCCGGGTTCTTGGAGAACCGCGATGAGCAAGAGACGACACACCCCACGACGCCCCCTGGCCGGATACCGGACCTCGCTGCCCTGGCGGATCGTCACCAGTGCCGCGGAATACGTCGACCGGCGCATCGGCTGGGACAGACTACCCGTGGCACCCGGCCTGCTGACGCTCCTCGGACTGCGCGTCAGGCTCCGGCAGAAGAACCTCCACGACACCGGCAAGGTGCCCTCCGTGCATCAGCCCGATCCCGCGCCCCCGTCCGAACGGCACCGGGTCAACCGGACCGCGGACGGCAGCCACAACGACCTCGGCGAACCGAGGATGGGCATGGCGGGCACCCGCTTCGGACGGAACATCCCGCTGGACCGCGTCGCCTCGGCCACGCCCGAGGACGTCCTGTCCGAGCCGAGTCCGCGCGAGGTCAGCCGCGCCCTGCTCACCCGGGAGGCCTTGACGCCTGCCGAGTCGGTCAACTCCCTGGTCGCCGCCTGGCTGCAGTTCATGGTCCGCGACTGGTTCTCCCACGGCACGAGTCCCACGGACCGGCCCTGGGAAGTGCCCCTGAGGGACGACGACCCCTGGCCGGAACAGCCCATGCGGATCATGCGGACCCCCGACGACCCGACCCGCGATCCGTCGGCGCCCGCCGGGACACCCGACACCCGGGTCAACGTCTCCTCGCACTGGTGGGACGCCTCGCAGATCTACGGCACGAACGAGAGCGAACAGCGGCTGATGCGCACCGGGGAACAGGGCAAGGTGCACCTGTGGGACGACGAGCAGTCCCCGTTCCCCTCGGACCCCTCCCGCGACCCCTCCCGGGTGCCGGGGTTCTGGCTGGGTCTGGCGATGATGCAGAACCTGTTCGCCCGGGAGCACAACGCGATCTGCGACCACCTCCACGGGGCGTACCCGTCCTGGCCCGACGAGGAGCTGTTCCAGCGGGCCAGGCTGGTCAACGCCGCGCTGCTGGCCAAGATCCACACCGTGGAGTGGACACCGGCCGTGATCGGCCACCCCACTACCGTGACGGCCCTGCGCGCCAACTGGTGGGGCATCGCGGGCGAGCGGGTCCACCGGCTGTTCGGCCGGATCAGCGACAGCGAGGTGATCAGCGGCATCCCGGGCGGTGAGACCGACCACTACGGCGTCCCGTACTCCCTCACCGAGGAGTTCGTCGCGGTCTACCGCATGCATCCGCTGATCCGGGACGAGTGGCATCTGCGCTCCGCCGACGACGACGGGACGCTGCGGCACTGCACCCTGCGGGACATCTCGGGGCCCGGGGCCCTGAAGGTCCTGGAGACCACCGCAACGGCGGATCTGCTCTACAGCTTCGGCACCCTGCACCCCGGGCTGGTCACCCTGCACAACTTCCCCAGGTTCCTGCAGGAGTTCGAACGTCCGGACGGTCATCTCCAGGACCTCGCGGCCACCGACATCCTGCGCTCCCGCGAACTGGGCGTCCCGCGCTACAACGCGTTCCGGCGGCTGCTGCGCCTGAAGCCGGCCGCCGGCTTCGCGGAACTCACGCCCGACAAGGAGTGGGCGCGGCAGATCGAGCAGGTCTACGACGGCGACATCGAGAAGGTCGACCTGATGGTCGGGCTGTACGCGGAGAAGCTGCCGGCCGGCTTCGCCTTCAGCGACACGGCGTTCCGCATCTTCATCCTGATGGCCTCGCGCCGGCTGAACAGCGACCGCTTCTTCACCGAGTACTACACGCCCGAGGTGTACTCCAGGGCCGGCATGGCCTGGATCGACGACAACAGCATGATCACGGTGCTGCTGCGTCACCACCCCGAACTGCGCACGGCTCTGGCCGGTCTGACGAACGCCTTCGCGCCGTGGCACATCGCTGGAAGGACGGTGGACTGACATGGGTACGGCTGAGCGGACCCGCGAGGAGCGGCAGCGCCAGACGGAGGCGGCCGCCGCCCGGTACGACGAGGCGGCGCAGGAGCGGCGGGCCGTCGAGCGGCAGCAGGACGCCGGCGTCACCTTCCCGGACTCCGAGCAGGCGCTCGCCGCCCGCGCGGCCCGGCTGCTCGACCGGCACGCGGTGTCCCCGGCGCTGGCGGTGGAGGCCGTCCGCGCCGAACCGCTGGCCGCCACCGCGGCGTACGAACGCATCCTCGGGGTGTCCACGGAACTGCAGGCCTGGAGCTTCCTGCCGCGCGGCGCGCGGGCGGCCCGGACCGTGGCCCGGATCTCGGTGCGGGAGAACGGCCGGGAGCTTCCGCTCGGCACCGGCTTCCTCGTGTCGCCGAGTCTGCTGATGACGAACCACCACGTCCTGTCCGACGCGGACACCGCCCGGCAGTGCTTCGTGGAGTTCGACGCCCAGGTCAGCATCGACAACACACCGCAGGCACCGACGCGGCTGGCCCTCGATCCCGACGGGTTCTTCGTCGCGGACGAACGTCTCGACTTCGCCCTGGTGCTCGTCCCGCCGGGCCCGGACGGGCGGCCGCCCGGGGAGACGTTCGGCTGGAACCGGCTGAGCGCACAGGAGGGAAAGCTGGTGATCGGCGAACCCGTCAACGTCGTCGGCCACCCGATGGGCCGGCTGAAGGAGATCGCGGTACGCGACAACACACTCCAGGTGCGCCTGGACGACTTCCTCCAGTACAAGACGGACACCGAGCCCGGCAACTCGGGTTCCCCCGTCTACAACGACCAGTGGGAGGTCGTCGCGCTGCATCACAGCGGGGTGCCCAGAACGGACGGGCAGGGCCGGGTGCTGCGCACCGACGGTCAGGTCTGGCGGCCGGGGGACGGCGACGACGCCATCGACTGGGTGGCCAACGAAGGCGTCCGCATCAGTTCCGTCCTGCGGCACCTGGCCGCGCTGCCGCGCGCCGACGGGCCGTCGCCGCTGGACGGCATGGGCCCCGAGTCGGGCCTGACCAAGCCCCGGGCCGCGGCCCCTCCCGCCGGCTCTGTCACTGCCCCCTCCCCCGCGATGCCCGCCGCCGCGCCGCTTCCGGCGGCCGAGCGGACGCCCGAGCCGCCGCTCGTGCTCACGGGCCTGCGCGCCCGGCAGGGGGCGTTCGGCGGCGACCGGCATCTGGTCTTCCTCCACGGCCGGTCCCAGGAGCACCACCCGCCCGCGGGTCTCCGCCGGGACTGGGCGGGCGGACTCAACCAGGGGCTCGTGCGGGCCGGGCTCGCGCCCGTCGACCCGGAGGACATCTGGTTCCCCTACTACGGCGACCTGCTCATGGAGTCCCTCGCCAGGCACGAAGCGGTGCCCCGCACGATCGATGCGCCGAGCGCCATGGCGGCGGAAGCCGCCGCGCCCTCCTCGCCGTCGGCCCGCGCGGTGTACGAGCAGATCATCGGCGAGGCGGCCACCAGGTGGAACGTACCGCAGGAGCAGCAGCCGGCCGCCGAAGGGCTCGCCCTCGACGACGTCGTCGGGGCCCTGCACCGGCGGCTCGGCTGGCTGGCCGCCCGGAGCGACCTCGACGCCTGGGCCATCGCCGTCGCCTTCCACGACGTGGCCGCGTATCTCGACGCGGACCGGCCCGTACGGGACGAGGTCCTGAACTGCGTGCTGGAGACGATGCCGGACTCGGGAGAGGTGGTCCTCGTCTGCCACAGCCTCGGCACGGTCGTCGGCCTCGATCTCATCACCCGGCTGTCCCCGGGCGTGCACGCCGTCCATCTGACCACGGCGGGCAGCCCGCTCGGCCTGGACAGCGTGTACAGCAGGCTGCTGGTCGGCGGGCCGAAGCGGCCCGACAGGGTGGCGGACTGGCTCAACGTCTGGTGCCCGACGGACGCGGTGGCCATCGGCTGTCCCCTGGGCGACGACTGGGCGGACGGCCTCGTCGACCTCGCGGTCCTCAACTCCCGCGACCGGGCCCACGACATCGTGGAGTACCTCGCGCACACCGACGTCGCCCGGTCGATCGGCGGCCGTCTCACCGCCTGAGCCGGCTCCCCACCGGCGTCCCGTCAGCCCGTGGACGCCAGCCAGGGCTGAGGATCGGTGTAGTAGCCGTCGTAGATCACCTCGAAGTGCAGATGCGGGCCGGTGGACAGGCCGGTGGAGCCGACCCGTCCGACCGGGGTGCCGGTCTGCACGGCCTGGCCCGCGGTGACGTCGATCCGGGAGAGATGGCTGTACGTCGTCTGGAGCCGCTTGCCCTCGATGGTGCCGTGGTCGACGACGACCCGGTTGCCGTAGGCCTTCGTCATGGCCGCGAAGACGACCGTGCCCGCGCGGGCCGCGGAGACCTGGGCGCCCTGGGGAGCACCGAAGTCCACGCCGGTGTGGAGCTTGGTGACACCGGTGAGGGGGTGTTTGCGGGAGCCGTAGGGAGAGGTGATCGTGAGGGTGGTGACGGGCGGGGCGAGGAGGGCGTCGGCCTGGGCGCCCGCCGCGCCGCCGCCGCTCGGGTCCTCGCGGTCGAACTCGGCGTACTTCGCGAACAGGGCCTTGACCTCGGTCAGGTAGGTCGTCGCGTCGGCGGGGACACGTCCCGCCTTCCGCACGGCGTCCGTGCCGACGGCGTAGGCGGCGAGGGTGAGGTCGACCAGGTCCCCGTTGACGGTTCCGTCGGTTCTCAGGTCGGTGACCTTTCGGGCGAGGGAGCAGTCCTGGCGGCCGAGCGCCATGATCGCATCGGCCGGATCGCCGGGCGAGGACGTGCCGTTGCCGTCGTCGTCCTTGCCCCAGGTGCGCCACTGGGCGTCGGTGAAGGCCGCGATGCCCTGCCCGCCGGAGGCACCGGCAAAGGCGCCGGCCGTGGCGTTGTCCCAGCCGGTGAGCTGGTCGATCTGGGCGGCGAGGACGGACGGTGTGACGACGGTGCAGGCGTCGGCGGCCTTGCGCAGCCAGGGGCCGTAGGTGTCGTTGACGCCGGCCACCGCGTCCTGCCGGGTACCGCCTCCCGGGGTCCAGTCGTCGGGGAGACCGCCGGTCAGGGCCAGGCCTCCGGCGACGGCGGAGAGGGTGAGCAGTCCGGGAAGGACCAGGAAGACGACGGGGCCGGGACCGCGCCGGCGGGGTGAGGGGGGCGGCGGGGTCTGCGTCGGCGCTCCGGGCCCGGTGTCCCGCGCGGGGGTGTCGACGGCGTGCTCTTCGCTCACGCGGAGAGCTCCGCGGGGAATGTGCAGTTGTTCACGGGCGGACGGTAGCCCGCCGCCGGACCGGTGTCAGCGGACGCGAGGGCACAACCGCTGCCCGCAGGGGCAGAACCGGTCGGCGGTGTCCTGCCGGGGGCCTTGGTAGAAAGAGCCGCCACAGGCCCGGACCTCGGGTGCCGGCCGTCGTCCGCGCTCGGAAGGATCCCGTCGTGTCCCTCGACCACGTCTCCCGTCTGCACGGCCTGCCCGTGCAGGTCTTCCCGCAGCCCGGCGCCGGGCCACAGCCGTTGCCGGAGGCCGGGACGGTCGCCTGGAAGCTGGTGAGCGGTCTGCGGACCGACGAGGAGGACTTCGACGAGCACTGGCAGCGCTTCCTGGACACCGTGGACCCGGCGGGGGTGCGCGCGCTGGTCCTCGGCGGGGGCGCCTACGGCGGTGACCTGGACGGCTGCGACCCCGGGGAGACGGCGGAGCTGCTCGCCGAAGCCGCCGGCCGGCTGACCGGCCTTCAGGCCCTCTATCTCGCCGACCTCACCTTCGAGGAGTCGGAGCTGTCCTGGATCGTCCAGGGTGACGTCAGCCCGATCCTCCAGGCTTATCCGCGGCTGCGGGAACTGGCGGTGCGCGGCTCGACCGACGGTTTCGGCGACGGTGCGGGGCTGGAGTTCAAGCCGATCAGCCATGACGGGCTGCGGGTCCTGCGGTTCGAGAACGGCGGGCTGCCCGCGCATGTGCTGCACGGGCTCGCGGCCTCGGAGCTGCCCGCCCTGGAGCACCTGGACATCTGGCTGGGCTCCGAGTGGTACGGCCGTACGACGACCGTCGAGGACCTGGCGCCGGTCCTGGACGGCTCCGGACTGCCCGCGCTGCGCCGGCTGGGCCTGCAGAACGCCGACATCCAGGACGAGGTGGCCGCCGCCGTCGCCTCGGCGCCGGTGGTGGCCCGGCTGACCGCTCTGCACCTGGGCCGCGGCACCCTCACGGACTCCGGGGCCGAGGCGCTGCTGACCGGTCAGCCGCTGACGCATCTGGAGGAACTGGACCTGCACCACCACTATCTGTCGGACGCGATGGCGGAGCGGGTGCGGCAGGCGCTGGAGCCGCACGGGGTGCGGGTCGACGTGTCCGGCAGGCCGGAGCTGGAGGAGGACGAGGAGCGGTACGTGGCCGCCGGTGAGTGACCCCACCGGCGGCCGTCCGCTCAGTCGACCACGACCAGCAGGTCGCCGCCCTCGACCTGCTGGATCCGGTTGATGGCGAGCCGGGTGACCCGGCCGCCCTTGGGCGCGGTGATCGTCGCCTCCATCTTCATCGCCTCGATGGTGGCCACCGTGGCACCGGCCGCGACCTCGTCGCCCTCGGCGACGGCGAGGGTCACCACGCCCGCGAACGGGGCGGCGACATGGCCGGGGTTGGCACGGTCGGCCTTCTCGGTCACCGGGATGTCGGAGGCCGCCGCCCGGTCGCGGACCTGAATGGGCCGCAGCTGGCCGTTGAGGCTGGACATCACCGTGCGCAGTCCGCGTTCGTCGGCCTCGCCGACGGCCTGCAGCTCGATCAGCAGCCGTACGCCGGGCTCCAGGTCGACGGAGTACTCCTTGCCCGGGCGCAGACCGTAGAAGAAGTCCTTGCTGTCCAGGACGCTGGTGTCGCCGTACGCCTGGCGGTGGGCCTCGAACTCGCGGGTCGGGGCGGGGAACAGCAGCCGGTTGAGGGTGGCGCGGCGGGACTTCTCCAGGCCGTCGCGGTCCTCGGCGGTGAGGTCGTTGACCGGCTTGGCGTCGGCGCGGCCCTCCAGGGCCTTGCTGCGGAACGGCTCGGGCCAGCCGCCGGGCGGGGTGCCCAGCTCGCCGCGCAGGAAGCCGATGACGGAGTCGGGGATGTCGTAGCGGTTGGGGGCCGCCTCGAAGTCCTGCGGGGAGACGCCGGCGCCGACCAGGTGCAGGGCGAGGTCGCCGACCACCTTGGAGGAGGGGGTCACCTTGACCAGGTGGCCGAGGATGCGGTCGGCGGCGGCGTACATCGCCTCGATGTCCTCGAAGCGGTCGCCGAGGCCGAGCGCGACGGCCTGGGTGCGCAGATTGGAGAGCTGGCCGCCGGGGATCTCGTGGTGGTAGACGCGCCCCGTCGGGGAGGCGAGGCCCGCCTCGAAGGGGGCGTAGATGCGGCGGACGCTCTCCCAGTACGGCTCCAGGTCGCCGACGGCCTGGAGGTCGAGGCCGGTGGGGCGCTCGGAGTGGTCGGTGGCGGCGACGATCGCCGACAGCGAGGGCTGCGAGGTCGTGCCGGCCATGGAGGCCACCGCGCCGTCCACCGCGTCCGCGCCCGCCTGGATCGCGGCGAGGTAGGTGGCGAGCTGGCCGCCCGCGGTGTCGTGGGTGTGGAGGTGGACCGGGAGGTCGAACTCGCGGCGCAGCGCCGAGACCAGCTTGGCGGCGGCGGGGGCGCGCAGCAGGCCCGCCATGTCCTTGACGGCGAGCACGTGCGCGCCGGCCTCGACGATCTGCTCGGCGAGCCGCAGGTAGTAGTCCAGCGTGTACAGGCGCTCGTTCGGGTCGGACAGGTCCGAGGTGTAGCAGAGGGCGACCTCGGCGACCGCGGTGCCCGTCTCGCGTACGGCGTCGATGGCGGGGCGCATCTGGCCGACGTCGTTGAGGGCGTCGAAGATGCGGAAGACGTCGATGCCGGTGGCGGCGGCCTCCTGCACGAAGGCGTCGGTCACCTCGGTGGGGTACGGGGTGTAGCCGACGGTGTTGCGGCCGCGCAGCAGCATCTGGAGGCAGATGTTGGGGACGGCCTCGCGCAGGGCGGCCAGCCGCTCCCAGGGGTCCTCGGCGAGGAAGCGCAGGGCGACGTCGTAGGTGGCGCCGCCCCAGCACTCCAGGGAGAGCAGGTCGGGCAGGGTGCGGGCGACGAGCGGGGCGGAGGCGAGGAGGTCCTTGGTGCGCACCCGGGTGGCCAGCAGGGACTGGTGGGCGTCGCGGAACGTGGTGTCGGTGACGCCGATGGTCGGGGACTCGCGCAGCCAGCGGGCGAAGCCCTCGGGGCCGAGCTGGACCAGCCGCTGCCGGGAGCCGGCCGGCGGCTCGCCGGCGGGCAGCGGGGGCAGCTTGGTAGTGGGCTCGATCAGCTCGGGGCGCTCGCCGTGCGGCTTGTTGACGGTGACGTCGGCGAGGTAGGTGAGCAGCTTGGTGCCGCGGTCGGCGGAGGAGCGGGCGGTCAGCAGGTGCGGGCGCTGCTCGATGAACGAGGTGGTGACCCGCCCGGCCTGGAAGTCGGCGTCGTCCAGGACGGCCTGGAGGAACGGGATGTTGGTGGCCACGCCGCGGATGCGGAACTCGGCGACGGCACGCCGGGCGCGCCGGATGGCGGCCTCGAGGTCGCGGCCCCGGCAGGTGAGCTTGACCAGCATGGAGTCGAAGTGGGCGCTGATCTCCGTACCGGCGTGGGTGGTTCCGCCGTCGAGGCGGATGCCGGAGCCACCCGGGGAGCGGTAGGCGCTGATCCGTCCGGTGTCGGGGCGGAAGCCGTTGGCGGGGTCCTCGGTGGTGATACGGCACTGCAGGGCGGCGCCGCGCAGGGTGACCGTCTCCTGGGAGAGGCCGAGGTCGGCGAGGGTCTCGCCGGAGGCGATGCGCAGCTGGGCCTGGACGAGGTCGACGTCGGTGACCTCCTCGGTGACCGTGTGCTCGACCTGGATGCGGGGGTTCATCTCGATGAAGACGTGGTTGCCGTCGCGGTCGAGGAGGAACTCGACGGTGCCCGCGTTGCGGTAGCCGATCCGGCGGGCGAAGCGGACGGCGTCGGCGCAGATCCGCTCGCGCAGTTCCGGGTCGAGGTTGGGCGCGGGGGCCAGCTCGATGACCTTCTGGTGGCGGCGCTGGACGGAGCAGTCGCGCTCGAAGAGGTGCATCACGTTGCCCTCGCCGTCGGCGAGGATCTGCACCTCGATGTGGCGGGGGTCGACGACGGCCTTCTCCAGGAAGACGGTCGGGTCGCCGAAGGCGGAGGCGGCCTCGCGGGAGGCGGCCTCGATGGACTCGCGCAGCACGGCGGGGTCCTCGACCCGGCGCATGCCGCGGCCGCCGCCGCCCGCGACGGCCTTCACGAACACGGGGAAGCCGATCTCCTCGGCGGCCCGGACGAGTTCGTCGACGTCGTTGGAGGGGGCGGAGGAGCCGAGGACGGGGACGCCCGCCTCCCGGGCCGCCGCGACCGCGCTCGCCTTGTTGCCGGTCAGTTCGAGCGTGCGGGCGTCGGGGCCCACGAACGTGATGCCGGCCTCCTCGCACGCGCGCGCCAGCTCGGGGTTCTCGGAGAGGAACCCATAGCCCGGGTAGACGGCGTCGGCGCCCGCCCGGCGGGCGGCGGCGACGATCTCCTCCACGGAGAGGTAGGCGCGCACCGGATGCCCGGGTTCGCCGATCTCGTAGGCTTCGTCGGCCTTCAGCCGGTGCAGTGAGTTGCGGTCCTCGTGCGGGAAGACGGCGACCGTGCGCGCGCCCAGCTCATAGCCGGCGCGGAACGCACGGATCGCGATCTCACCACGGTTGGCGACCAGCACCTTGCGGAACATCCTGGACCCCTTCAGCCTGACGGTGACGGGACCCATGGTGGCGGTGAGTGACTTTTTTGACCATGTGAGCCGGGCCACTCACCGGCATGTCTCGCTCGATGAGAGGTGTTCCGCCGGACGCGTCAGGTCGCGGTGGCCTCCGCCGCCGCCCGGCCCGCCTGGCGTCCGGAGAAGAGACAGCCGCCGAGGAAGGTGCCTTCCAGGGAGCGGTATCCGTGCACCCCGCCGCCGCCGAAGCCGGCGACCTCGCCCGCCGCGTACAGACCGGGGACGGGGTTGCCGGAGGCGTCCAGGACCCGGCCGGAGAGGTCGGTCTGCAGGCCGCCGAGGGTCTTGCGGGTGAGGACGTTGAGGCGGACGGCGATCAGCGGTCCGGCGCCGGAGTCGAGGATGCGGTGGATGGACGCCGTACGGCTGAGGCTGTCGCCGGTGTAGTTGAGGGCGTTGCGGATGCCCATGACCTGGACGTCCTTGGTGTACGCGTTGTCGATCTCGCGGTCGCGGGCCTCGATCTGCCGCTTGAGGTCGGCGAGGTCGATCAGCGAGGTGCCGGTCAGCTTGTTCATTCCGGCGACGAGGTCGGTGAGGGTGGTGGCGACGACGAAGTCCTCGCCCTTGTTCTTGAACTTCTCGATCGGCTCCGGGGTCTGCCAGATGCGGGTGAGCAGCTGCCAGATGTTCTTGTTGGTGAGGTCGGGGTTCTGTTCGGAGCCGGAGAGCGCGAACTCCTTGGCGATGATCTTCTGGGTGGTGACGAACCAGGAGTAGTCGTAGCCGGAGGCGGTGATGCTCCGCAGGGTGTGCAGGGTGTCGTAGCCCGGGATGTCGGGGCTGTCGAAGCGCTTGCCGGTGGCGTCGAACCACATCGAGGAGGGTCCGGGCAGGATGCGGATGCCGTGGCCGGGCCAGATCGGGTCGTAGTTCCTGAGGCCCTCGGTGTAGTGCCACATGCGGTCGGGGTTGACGATGCGGCCGCCCGCCTTCTCGGTGATGGCGAGCATCCGGCCGTCCACGTGCGCGGGGACGCCGGTGACCAGGTACTTCGGCGGGGTACCCATCCGGGCGGGCCAGTTCTGGCGGACCAGGTCGTGGTTGGCGCCGATGCCGCCGGAGGTGACGACGACGACCGGGGCGCGCAGTTCGAAGTCGCCGACGACCGTGCGGGAGCTGGGCTTGCCGCGGGCCGCGCTGCTGGGCTCCAGGATCGCCCCGCGCACCCCGGTGACGACTCCGCCGGTGGTGACGATCTCGTCGACGCGGTGGCGGAACTTGAAGGTGACCTTGTTCGCGTCGACCGCGGCCCGCACCTTCTTCTCGAAGGGTTCGACCACGGCCGGGCCGGTGCCCCAGGTGACATGGAAGCGGGGCACGGAGTTGCCGTGTCCGGTCGCGAGTCCGCCGCCGCGCTCGGCCCAGCCGACGATGGGGAACCACTGCACCCCGAGCCCGGACAGCCAGGACCGCTTCTCCCCGGAGGCGAACTCGACGTACGCCTTGGCCCAGCGGTAGGCCCAGTAGTCCTGGCCCTTGGGGTCGTCGACGCCGCGGTCGAAGCCGGCCGTGCCCTGCCAGTCCTGCCAGGCCAGGTCGTAGGTGTCCTTGACGCCCATCAGGCGCTGTTCGTCGGAGTTGACGAAGAACAGCCCGCCGAAGGACCAGAAGGCCTGGCCGCCGATGCTCGCCTCGGGTTCCTGGTCGAGCAGGAGCACCTTGCGTCCGGCGGCGGCGAGTTCGGCGGTGGCGACCAGTCCGGCGAGTCCGTGGCCGACGACGATGGCGTCGGCGTCCTGCGACTCGGCGGCGAAGGCCGGGAAGGCGTGGGCGGCGAGGGTCGCGCCCGCGACGACCCCGCCGGCCACGGTGAGTGCGTGGCGGCGGGTGATTCCGGAGGCTTCGGGGGTGTCCATGAGCGGCCCTCCTGGAGGCGTCACTGGGGTGGCACTTGGGGGATGCTTGGGAAAGGTTTGGTCGGTACATGGGTGGCGCGTGAAGGGTGCGCCGGAGGCGGCCTCACTGTTACCGTCGGTAGCCCAACAGGAAACCAGGTCGTCACAGCAGCGCGGTAGTGCGCGGGCGCCAACGCGGCAACCGCTTGCTTGTGGCCCGGAGACAGCGGCCGGGCGGAGAGGGGACCATGGCGGTCGTGCGCGGATCGGAACCGGTCACGGCGGTGCTGCGGGGCATGGCGGACGACCCGGACGTGTACGGCGAACTGGCGCGCGCGGCCCGCAGCCGCTCCCCCGAGCTGTCCCGGCTGACGGAGGAGGCGACCCGGTCGCATGTGACGGCGGTGCTGCGGGCGGCGGCCCCCTGGTTCACGGCGCCCGAGCAGGCCGGTCCGGTCGACGAACAGGACTTCAGCGCCGCCCTGTTGCTGGGTGCCGACCGGGCCGTGCAGGGCGTGCCGATGACGGTGGTGCTGCGGGGGGTGCAGGCCGCGCTCGCCCGGGTGGCCGAGATCGTCGTGGACCGCTGCCGTTCGGCGGGGGTGCCGGACCGGGTCCTGCTGTCCGTGGTGCTGCGGTTGCAGGAGTACGGCGCCGCGGTGGAGCGGCAGGTGATCCACGGCTACCGGGCCGCCGAGCACGACCCGCCGCGCGCGCTGGGCGCCGTACGCACCCGGCTGCTGCACCAGGCCCTGCTCGGTGAAGTCGCGCCGCGCGCGGAGGAGTTGGCGCGGGCCGGGGTCCGGGCGGACGCAGAGGGCCGCTACCACTGCCTGGTCGCCGCGCCCGCGCGCGGCGACGCGGTGCGCTCGGCGCATGTGGTGACCGTGCCGCTCGACGGCCGCACCGTGGGTCTCGGACCACGTCCGCCCGAGGCCGGCGAGCTCGCGCCGGAGGCGCTCGTGGTGGTCGCGCCCGCCGTCGCCCTGTCCGAACTTCCGGGCCTGTACCGGCTTTTGGTGCGGGCGCTGGACCTCGGCCGGCGGCAGTCACTGCACGGCGTGTACGACGTCACGGACTTCGCCGGCCGGATCGCGCTGACCGAACAGCCGGACCTGGGCGCGCTGTTGAGTCGCCGTCTGCTCGTGGAGCTTGACCCCGCGGACGCCTTCCACCGGCAACTCGCGCTCACCGCACTGGCGTTCCTGGACAACGGCCGTCGGCTCGACCAGACCGCGGCGGCCTTGTTCACCCATCCCAACACCGTCCGCTACCGCCTCGGCCGGCTCCGCCAGATCACCTCCGCCTCCCTCACCGAGGGCGACGGCGGCCCGCTCGCCGCCCTGCACTGGTGGTGGGCGCTCACCGCGTGGCTGGAGTCGCCGGAGTCGTCAACACAGCACTGAACAGCGGAGCTTGAGATCCATGACGTTTCGTTCGACCTGTCGGACATTGTTCGAGAAGTCTTGACGCGACCCTGTACACCGTTTGACACTCTCGCAACATCACGTCACACGGCTGAAACGGCGGTCTCCTATGACGCAGAGAAAACGCTTCCGCTTCCGGGCGAGACGCGGGGCGGGCCAACTGGCCTCTGTGACCGCCGTGTCGCTGCTCATGGGTCTCACCGCGGCGGCCGCACCGGCGCAGGCCGCGGACGACCTCACCGACGGACTCGCCCTCTGGTACAAGCTCGACGGCGCCTCCGGCACGACCGTGCCCGACGCCTCCGGCCACGGCCTGGACGGCACCCTCAACGGCACCGCCGACTGGTCCGGCCAGGGGCTCGGCTTCAACGGCTCGGACACCTACGTCAAGGTGCCGAACGACGTGATGAAGGGGCTGACGTCGATCAGCGTCGCCTTCGACGTGAAGCTCGACGCCACGCAGACCACGCCGTACTTCCTCTACGGCTTCGGCAACTCCAGCGGCAGCAACGGCAACGGCTATCTCTTCGCCACCGGCAACTCCCTGCGCACCTCGATCGCCACCGGCAACTGGTCGACGGAACAGACCACCAAGCCCTCCGACTCCCGCAACCTCACCCGCTCGGTGTGGAAGAACGTCACCTACACCCAGACGGGCAGCACCGGTGTCCTGTACGAGGACGGCGTCGAGGTCGCCCGCAACACCTCGGTGACCATCACCCCGGGCGCGATCGGCTCCGGCACGACCACCGCCAACTACGTGGGCAAGTCGGTCTACTCGGGCGACAAGCTGTTCAAGGGCAGCATGCGCGACTTCCGCGTGTACGACCGCGCCCTGGCGGCATCCGAGGTCGAGCAGCTCGCGCTCCCCGTCGCCACCCAGGGGGTCGAGGACGACAAGGCGGCCCTCGACCTGGGCGACACCAGCGCGGTCACCGCCGACCTGACGCTGCCGAAGACCGGTACGGCCGGCGGCTCCACCATCACCTGGGCCAGCGACAACACCGACCTCGTCACGGACGCCGGCAAGGTGACCCGCCCGACCGCGGGCCGGCCCGACGGCCACGCCACCCTCACCGCGACCCTGAAGAAGGGCACGGTCAGCGCGACCAGGACGTTCGACATCACGGTCCTCTCGGCCTTCGACGACCAGACCGCGACCGAGCAGGCCGCCGAGGCGCTGACCGTCCACAACCTCGACGACGTCCGCGGCAACCTCACGCTGCCGGCCTCCGGCAGGTACGGCACGGACGTCACCTGGTCCTCCGCCGACCCGGACGCCGTCTCGGCCGGCGGCGTGGTCCACCGCCCCGCCCACGGCGCGGGCGCCACCACGGTCGAGCTCACCGCGACGGTCACCAAGGGCGACGCGAAGACGACCCGGGTGTTCACCGCGAAGGTCCCCGAACTCCCCGCGAAGGAAGCCCTCAAGGGCTACATGTTCAGCTACTTCACCGGTGAGGGCACCGCGAACGGCGAGCAGCTCTACGCCGCGCTCAGCAAGGGCAACGACCCTCTGAAGTGGCGTGAGCTCAACGACGGCGAGCCCGTCCTGACCTCCACGCTCGGCGAGCAGGGCCTGCGCGACCCGTTCATCATCCGCTCCCCCGAGGGCGACAAGTTCTACCAGATCGCCACCGACCTCAGGATCTACGGCAACGGCGACTGGGACGCCGCCCAGCGCACCGGCAGCAAGTCCATCATGGTCTGGGAGTCCACCGACCTGGTGCACTGGACGAACCAGCGCCTGGTGCAGGTCTCCCCCGACAGCGCCGGCAACACCTGGGCGCCCGAGGCGTACTACGACAGCGACCTCGGTGAGTACGTCGTCTTCTGGGCGTCGAAGCTGTACGACAACGAGGCGCACTCCGGCGACACCTACAACCGGATGATGTACGCCACCACCCGGGACTTCTACACCTTCAGCGAGCCCAAGGTCTGGATCGACCGCGGCTACTCCGTCATCGACTCCACCGTCATCCAGCACGACGGCACCTACTTCCGGCTGTCGAAGGACGAGCGCAACAACACCTCCTCCACGCCCAACAGCAAGTTCATCTTCGAGGAGAAGAGCGACTCGCTGCTGAACCTGTCCTGGGACGCGGTCGCCGAGGGCATCGGCAAGGGCGCGATGAGCGCGGCCGAGGGCCCGCTGGTGTTCAAGTCGAACACCGAGGACAAGTGGTACGCCTTCCTCGACGAGTTCGGCGGGCGCGGTTACCTCCCCTTCGAGACCACCGACCTCGCCTCCGGCACCTGGACACCGGTCGCCGACTACGACCTGCCCTCGCGGCCCCGTCACGGCACGGTCCTGCCGGTCACCCAGGCCGAGTACGACCGACTGCTGACCGCCTACCAGCCGGACCAGCTCGTCACCGGCGTCGAGGACGTCACGGTGAAGACACGGACCGGTGAGGCGCCGGTGCTGCCCGCGACGGTGATCGCCACCTACTCCGACGGGGTCGAGCGGCCGGTGGCCGTGACCTGGGACGACGTCCCGGAGTCGGCGTACGCGCAGCCCGGTGAGTTCACGGTGACGGGCAGCCTGCCCGACGGCGCCGCGATCCCCGTGCAGGCGAAGGTGACGGTCTCCGCGGAGGGCGCCGACGTGCCCGCCGACCTGCTGCTGCACTACGGCTTCGACGAGACGTCCGGCAACATCGCCGTCGACTCCAGCGGCCACGGCTACCACGGCACCTACGTCCGTACGCCCGCCTTCGGCACCGGCGTGAGCGGCGGCTCGTTCAGCATGTCCGGCGCGAGCGACTCGCCGTATGTGAAGATCCCGAACGGTGTGCTGAAGAACGCCGACAGCGTGACCGTCTCGACGTACGCGAAGTGGAAGGGCGGCAGCAGCTGGCAGTGGCTGTTCGGGCTCGGTCCGGACAGCAACAAGTACCTCTTCGCCAGCCCCTCCAACGGCTCCTCCAAGCTGTACTCGGCCATCACCAAGGCGAGTTGGTCGGCGGAGTCGAAGCTGACGGCGGGCTCCCAGCTCACCGCCGGCGAGTGGCGGCACGTGACCGTCACCCTGGACGGCTCGACCGGAACGATGGTCCTCTACGTGGACGGCATCGAGGCGGCCCGGGCGACCGGCGTCACCATCAAGCCGTCCGAGCTGTACGACGCCGACAAGGACTACAGCGGCTACATCGGACGCTCCCTGTACGCGGCCGACCCGTACTTCGGCGGTGAGGTCGACGACTTCCGGATCTACGACCGCGCCCTGTCGGCGGCCGAGGTGATGGAGCTCAGCGGCAACACCACGGGCATCGCGCGCGCCACCCACCCGGCGCTCAAGGTCGACGCGCTCATCGACAACGGCGACAGCCGCATCACCCTGCCCTTGAAGGAGGGCACCGACCTCACCGCGCTGGCCCCGGAGTTCACCCTCGCCCACGGCGCGGCCGTCAGCCCCGCCTCCGGCAGCGTGCAGGACTTCACCAAGCCCGTGAAGTACGAGGTGACCGGCTCCGACGGCAAGAAGCGCACCTGGACGGTCTCGGCGCTCGAGATGAAGAGCCCGGTACTGCCGGGGCTCAACGCCGACCCGAACATCGTCCGCTTCGGCGACACCTTCTACCTGTACCCGACGACCGACGGCTTCGACGGCTGGAGCGGTACGCAGTTCAAGGCGTACTCCTCGACCGACCTGGTGCACTGGACGGACCACGGTGTCATCCTCGACCTGGGCCCGGACGTGAGCTGGGCGGACAGCAGGGCCTGGGCGCCGACGATCGCCGAGAAGGACGGGAAGTACTACTTCTACTTCTGCGCCGACGCGAACATCGGCGTGGCGGTCTCCGACTCGCCCACGGGTCCCTTCAAGGACGCCCTCGGCGCACCGCTGCTGAAGGCGGGCCAGCTGAGCGGCCAGATGATCGACCCGGCCGTGTTCACCGACGACGACGGTCAGTCGTACCTCTACTGGGGCAACGGCCACGCGTACGTGGCGCCGCTGAACGCCGACATGACCTCGATCGACACCGCGCAGATCAAGGACATCACCCCGAGCGGCTACAACGAGGGCTCGTTCGTGGTGAAGCGCAAGGGCACCTACTACTTCATGTGGTCGGAGAACGACACCCGCGACGAGAACTACCGGGTCGCCTACGCCACCGGCTCCTCCCCCACCGGCCCCTGGACCGAGCGGGGCGTGATCCTGGAGAAGGACGCCTCGCAGGGCATCCTGGGCACCGGCCACCACTCGGTCGTCCAAGTCCCGGGCACGGACGACTGGTACATCGCCTACCACCGCTTCGCGATCCCCGGCGGTGACGGCACCCACCGTGAGACCACCATCGACAAGATGGAGTTCGACGCGGACGGCCTGATCGAGAAGGTCGTGCCCACCCTGACCAGCATCGACCCGGTCGCCGTGGTGCACGCCGGTCCCGACGCCACCGGCACGGAGGGCGACGCGATCGCCCTGAACGGCACGCACTCCGGCGCGGGCACCCCGAAGTGGACGCTCGAACAGGGCGCGCCCTGCACGATCGCCGACGCGGGGGCGGCCCGGACCACGGTCACCTGCGCCGACAACGGCACGTTCACCCTCACCCTGACCGCGGGGCGCAGCACCGACACGGCCGTCGTCACGGTGAAGAACGCGGCCCCGGCCGTCACCTCCGCCACCGGCCCGACGGGCCCGGTCCCGGCCGGCCGCCGTACGGCCGTCACGGCGGTCTTCACCGACCCGGGCACCGCCGACACCCACACCTGCGCCATCGACTGGAAGGACGGCACCAGGCCGACCGCAGGCACGGTCACCGCGACCGGCTGCCGCGCCGAGCACACCTACACCTCGGCGGGCATCCGCCGGCCGGTGGTCACGGTCACCGACGACGACGGCGCCTCGGCAAGCCGTACGCTCGGCGAGGTCGTCGTGTACGACCGCTCGGCCGGTCCGGTGGTGGGCGCGGGTGCCGTCGGCACCCGAAGCTTCTTCATCGTCGCCGCCCGCTACCTGCCGCAGGCCGCCACCCCGCTCGGCCAGGTCACCTACGTCTCCGGCCCGGCCCGGGTGAAGTTCCGCTCCACCGCCCTGGACTGGCTCGTCGTCAGCGGCGCCAAGGCCGTCGTCGAGGGCTCCGGCACGGTGGGCGGCAAGAAGGGCTACGGCTTCCGGGTCACGGCCACCGACAACCCCGACACCTTCGCGATCAGGATCTGGAAGAAGTCCGACGGCACGGTCGTCCTCGACACGGGGGCGGGGGTGAAGCCCGGCTCCGTGACGATCGGCACGCACCGCCGCTAGCGACGGGTTAAGGTCATGGGCCCTCTGCGCACGCAGGGGGCCCATTCGTCGTCCTGGGGGGGACCTCGTCCATGCCGACACCCGACGAGATCTGGGAGAGCGCCGACCTGACCACCCGGCGGCTCGCCGGGCTCGCGCTCAATCCGGTCACACCACCGGACATCCTGCTGCGCCTGCTCCTGGACGGCCCGCTCGCGGTCCGGACGGTACTGTGCCGGGACCGGGTTCTGCCCGAGGCCGTCGTCGACGCCGTGATCACTCATCCGGACCACCTCACCCGCCGCTTCTTCGCCGGCAGCGCCCATGCCGACCCCGCTCAGCGGGCGCGGCTGGTGGACGATCCCGACTGGATCGTGCGCGCCTGGCTGGCCGACGGCCCCCTGCCGACCGCGTCGCTTCGGCCGAGGCCGCTGCCCGACGCGACCGTCGTCCGCATGATCAGCACCTACGACAACGAGCAACTGGGCGGAGGCATCTACCGGCAGTTCTCGAACGAACTGCGCCGGGCCATGCCCACGCATCCCGACCCCAAGGTCCGCGCCTGGGGCGTCGGCATGTGGACCTGGCTGTCCGCCGAGCGCCGCGCCGCACTGCTGGCGGACCCGGACGACGAGGTACGCAGGAGGGCGGAAGGTCATCGACAGGACGAGGATCCGGCCTGGGTGGAGAGCAGCCTGCCGGACCACCCGTGCCACGCGCGGACCCACGTCCTGATGAACCTGCCGCTGACCAGGTCGGTCGTGGACAGCGTGCTCACCGCTCCGGCGGGTCCCGAGGAGCGCTCGATGATCGCGGGCAACGCCTCACTGCCGTCCGACGTGGTGGTCCTGCTGGCTTCCGATCCGGATCCGGAGGTGCGGGAGGAGATCGCGCGCCGGGACGACC
The DNA here is from genome assembly GCF_054660435.1 of Streptomyces sp. YKOK-I1. Classification (NCBI taxonomy): domain Bacteria; kingdom Bacillati; phylum Actinomycetota; class Actinomycetes; order Kitasatosporales; family Streptomycetaceae; genus Streptomyces; species Streptomyces sp. YKOK-I1. Next base: position 9,283,531 of record NZ_BAAGDR010000001.1, on the reverse strand, counting down.
TCGGGCCGGACGAGTTGCGGGCCCTCGCCGTCGATCCCGAGCCGAAGGTGCGGCTCGCCGTGTCCGTCCACCCGGCGTGGAGCGAGGAGGAGCGGGCCGGCATCGACTACGCGGTTCCCTTGGACCTCACCTTCGGCCCCCACTTCGAGAGCCTTCACCCCCGCGATCCCGAGGCCGTCCGGCGGGACGCCCTGTCCGGGCATCCGCTGCTGCGCCGACGCGCGGCGACGGAGCGAGGGCTGCCGCCGGACCTGGTGGACCTGCTGGGCGCCGACGACGACCTGGGAGTACGGGTCCTGCTGGCCCAGAACCATCCCGACGCCCCGGCAGAGCTGCTGCTGCGCAGCTTTCTGGAGTGCACCGGCCGGGAACGCGAGCTCCTCCTCACCCGGCCGCGCTTCCCGGCCGATGGCCTCGCGGTGTACGCCGACCACGGGGACCCGGCGGTCCGGGCCCTGGCCGCCCGGGATCCCGGCACGGCGCCGGAGGTCGTGGAGCGGCTGACCCGGGATCCGGATGCCGGGGTCCGGGCCGTGTTCGCCCGGCATCCCAGGCTTCCCGCGGCCCGGCTGGCCGAACTGCTCGACGACGAGGAGCTGGTGCAGCACGCCGCCGCCAACCCGGCGCTGGGCGTGGACGCCGTCCGGCGCCTGGTGGCGGCGCTGCCGGTCAGCTGACGGCCAGCAGGGCCTCGAGCGCCAGGGCGGTTCCGGGGTGGCGCGCCAGGAGGCGCGCGCCCCCCGGTTCCGCCGTCTCCCAGGTGCCCTCACAGCCCAGCAGTGCGGCCAGCGCGTCGCAGGTCGCGGGATGGGCGGCGAGGAGTGCCGCGCCGCCGCCGGTGGGCGCGGACGCCAGTGCCAGGGGCGGTGCCTCCGGGAGCCGCCACGGCGGGACCCAGGTGTCCAGCTCCGCCAGGCGGGCCGGGAAGATCCGGCCGGCCTCGCGGACGATCAGCGGGGCGAGTTCGGTGCCGCCTGCGCGCAGGGTGGTGATGAGGGTCGGCAGCCAGGGCAGCAGGACCCGGTCGGGGAGGCGGGCGAAGGCGTTGGACACCGCCTCGACGACGAAGTCCGCGAGGGCCGGGACCGGTTCGAGGGCGTGTACGAACCCGCTGAGGTAGCGGGGATAGGCCGGGACGACCAGCGGGTTGGCGAGCAGGTCGTCGCAGCGCTCCCGCAGCGCCGCCCTGGGCAGGGTGCCCAGGTGGGTCTGGGCCGCCCAGAGCAGGGCGGTGCGCGCGGGCTCGGCCGGACGGGACTGGGCCAGGGCCAGTTCGAGCTGGGTGCGGTCGCAGCCCAGGGAGAGGGCGAGGCTCTCCATGCTGAACAGGAAGCCCAGCATCGCGGCGACCTGGCGGACGGTCGCGTCCTCGTCGGCGAACGCGGTCGGCAGCAGCGTGCAGTAGTGCGCGTACCCGGCCTTGACGAAGGACTCGATCCAGGACGGCAGGACCGGCTCGGCGGTCCGGTAGTACGCCAGCAGCCGGCGGACGCGGCCCAGCACCTCCGGGGCGCCGTCGACGCTGCGCTCGCCCGCGAGGACCTCCAGCGCCCGGGTGCCCAGCTCGTCGGCGAGCCGTCGGCTGCGCAGGTACACGATCGCGTCCTCGACCGTCGCGAGGACGGTCGCGGCCGTGGCCTGCGGTGCGTACGCGGTGCGGCGCAGCCGCTGCTCCAGGACCTGCTCGATGCTGACGCCCTCGTAGCCGAGTTCGATGAGCGACCGCTGGTGGGTGCCGAGGGCGAGGTCCCAGGACTCCTGGATGGGGCGCTCGCCGAGGCTGCGGTCGCCCATGATGGGGCGGGCGGCTCCCTCGGGCAGCAGCCGGCGCAGCATCCACAGCACGTCCGAGCAGGGGGCGAGTCCGGGCTGGGCGGCGATGTCCAGCAGGGCCCGCTGGACCCCGCGCTGCTGGAGCCTCAGGTTCAGCGGGGCGAGCCGGTCGTGGACGTCCCGGGCCAGCGGCGGCAGCGCGTCGTAGCCGACCTGGCCGACACGGTCGCCGCCCATCATGATCTCGACGAGCCGGCCCACGTCCCGCCGGCCCGGCACCCGGTCCTTCTCGATGCAGGTGACGGCCGCGTCCTGGAAGTCGTACGGCGTCGGCTTGGCGCGGTCGCGCAGGCCGGCCAGCAGGATCGAGGTCTCGAAGACGGCGATGGCGTCGGCGGTGGAGGCGAGGTAGCCGTTGCGGCGGGCGGCGCGCACGATCTCCACCGACCAGCCGAGCAGTTCGGCCTCGTCGAGGGCGTCGAGGACGGGCGGCCGCCGCAGGAACCCGGTGAGCCTGTCGGCGGGCGCGGGCGGGGCGGCGGACGGTGGGGCGGTGGGCGCGGGGAGGCTCTTCTTCGGCTTGGTGCCCGCCTGGCCCGCCAGCCGGTAGGGCTTCACCCGGGTGCGCTTGAGGTTCTTGGCCCATTCCGTGGCGGCGATGGAGACCGAGCCGGCGGCCAGCCCGAACTGGGCCTCGATCGCGGCGTGGCTGGACGGGATCAGCCCGTGCCGCCACGTGGTGCCGCTGGGCGCGCCGATGGTGAAGGTGTCGCTGCCGTGCACGCCGAACTCCTCGACGCGGCTCGCGGCGTGGAAGGCTCCGCAGACGTAGAGGCAGTCGGCGGGGTCGGTGCCGGTGGCGGCGAGGTGTTCCCGCATCCGCGTCCACATGTACCGCTCGCGGTCCTCGTCGACGCGGACCTTGTGCGCCTCCCCGGGGGCGAGACGGCGGAAGAGACTGCCGATGAGCAGCATCACCTGGCGGTAGGTGTCGTGGTCGCTGTCGCCCAGGGGCAGTTCGACGTACTGGTGCCACCACTCGGACCAGTGGCGGACCCGGCCGTGGCGCAGGAGGTGTTCCTCCAGTTCGGCGAAGCGCGGGCGCAGGTCGCCGATCTCCACGCCGACGGCGTCGCCGTGCAGGGCGCTCTCCTCGCCGGCCGCCGGGGCGTCGGGGTCCGAGGGAGTGGGTTCGTCCTGGGTCTCCCACTGGAACACATGGTCCGAGGAGCGGTCGACGAGGACCAGTTCGACCCCGGGGGTGTCCAGGGCGTAGGCGATGGCCTGGTACTCGGCGGAGGCCTCCGTGATCGGGGCGACGACCGACAGCGGGGACCAGTCGGCGGGGAAGCCCTCGACCTCCGACGCGAACGCCTGGACGGCCACCGGGAGGCGGCAGTTGCGCAGCTCGGTGAGGAGGGGGGCCATGTCCTCGCACAGCTCCAGGTAGACCACCTTCGGCTGCTTCTCGCGGAGCCGGCGGGCCATGGCGAGCGCCGAGGCGGGTGAGTGGTGGCAGACCGGGAAGATCTCCAGCGGCTCGCGCACCGCGCGCTCGACGTCGTCGACGATGCCCCGCAGGATGCCCTCCAGGGCGCCGGGCCCGTCGGCGAACGCCGTGGCGGCCTCGTGGAGCTGGCCGCGCAGGCCCTCGAAGGTGCTGCCGGTACTCGTCCGCGCGCCGCTCATGACAGGGTCGCGATCGCGTCGCGGCCGCCCTCGAGGAACTCAGGCCAGGAGCCGCCCTCTTCCTTGCTGCGCGGCTCGACGACACCGTGCAGGTACTTGTTGAGGATGGCGAGGTCCTCGGGCTCGCGCCGGGCGAGGGAGCCGACGAGCGAGGAGGCGAGGGTACGGGCGGTCAGGGCGCGGTCGCCGAAGAAGTTGCTGTGCAGGATGGCGTCCTCCAGGACACCGATCTGCTCGGCGGTGGAGAGCGCGGACTCCAGCTTCTCGTCGTCGCTGCCGGCGGCGGCCGCGGAGGCGCGCAGGTCGGCGAAGCTCTGCAGGAGCACGTCCAGCAGGGTGGGCGGGACGTCGAGTTCGATCCGGTGGCGGCGCAGGAGCTCCTCGGTGCGGAAGCGGACGATCTCCGCCTCGCTCTTCTTGTTCGTCACGACCGGGATGCGGACGAAGTTGAAGCGGCGCTTGAGCGCGGAGGACAGGTCGTTCACGCCCCGGTCGCGGCTGTTGGCGGTGGCGATGACGGAGAAGCCGGGCTTGGCGAAGACGATGTTCTCCCCGCCGGCTCCGTCCAGTTCCGGGACGGAGATGTACTTCTCGGAGAGGATCGAGATCAGCGCGTCCTGGACGTCGCTGGTGGAACGGGTGAGTTCCTCGAAGCGGCCGATGGTGCCGGTCTCCATCGCGGTCATGATCGGCGAGGGGATCATCGACTCGCGCGACTGGCCCTTGGCGATCACCATGGACACGTTCCACGAGTACTTGATGTGGTCCTCGGTGGTGCCCGCCGTGCCCTGCACGACCTGGGTGGAGTTGCGGCAGATGGCCGCCGACAGCAGTTCGGCGAGCCAGCTCTTGCCGGTGCCGGGGTCGCCGATGAGCAGCAGCCCGCGGTCGGAGGCGAGGGTCACGATGGACCGCTCGACGAAGCTGCGGTCGCCGAACCACTTCTGGTCGATCTCCCGGTCGAGGCCGTCGGCGCGCTCGGAGCCCAGGACGAACACCCGGATCATCTTCGGCGACAGCCGCCAGGAGAACGGCTTGGGGTGGTCGTCGATCGACTCCAGCCAGTCCAGTTCCTCGGCGAACTTGATCTCGGCGGGGGCGCGCAACAGGTCGGTCATCACAGGGCCTTTCTCAGTTTGTGGGGTATCAGGCGAGGAACGTCTTGAGTTCGTCGACGAGCTTGCGGATGTGGCCGGAGATCACCGGTGTGCCCTGGTCCTTGAAGCGCTCCCGGAACCAGGGGTTGACGCTGCCGCGCCCGGAGCTGGTCACCGAGCCGACGGGGATGAACTTGACCCCGGAGCGGTGCAGGGCGGCCATGCTGTCGAACAGCGGCTGGTGGTGCCATTCGTAGAAGTCGGAGATCCACACCACGACGGTGTTGCGCGGCTCGGCGATCTTCGGCTGGGCCAGGGCCATCGCGACCGTGCCGTCGGTGCCGCCGCCGAGCTGGGTGCGCAGCAGGGTCTCGAAGGGGTCGTGCACCCAGGGGGTGAGGTCGACCGCCCGGGTGTCGTACGCGACGAGGTGGACGTCCACCCTCGGCAGTCCGGCGAAGATCGACGCCAGGATGGTGCAGTTGACCATCGAGTCGACCATCGAGCCCGACTGGTCGACGACCACGATGAGCCGCTGGGGTGTCGTCTTGCGGGCGGTGTGCCGGTAGTAGAGGCGGTCGACGTAGAGCCGCTCCTCCTCGGGGCTGTAGTTGGTGAGGTTCTTCCAGATGGTGCGGTCGAGGTCGAGGTTGCGGAAGACGCGCTTCGGCGGGATCGAGCGGTCGATCGCGCCGACGGTGGCCTTCTCGACCTGGGTGCGCAGAACTTCCGCGACCTCGTCGACGAACCGGCGGATCAGCGACTTGGCGTTGGCGAGGGCCACACCCGAGAGGTTGTTCTTGTCGCGCAGGAGCTGCTCGATGAGGGACATGCTCGGGGTGAGTCGGGCGGCGAGCGCGGGGTCGGCGAGCACCTCGCGCAGTCTCATGCGGCGGACGAGGTCGCCCTCCAGGGCGCCCAGTTCGGGTCCGATCGCCGGGATGAGGTTGCCGAGGTCGGGGGTGGCGCGGTGGCCGCCGGTCCCGGTGGGGCTCACGCCCCGGCCCGCGCCGCGTCCGCCGCGTCCGCCGCGCAGATCGCCGGGTGAGCAGCCCAGGGCGCGCTCCAGCCAGCCAGCGTCGGACTGCCACCGGGACAGCTGCCCGGCGCTGACGGCTCCGCTGCCGGTGGCGAACACATTGAGCAGCACCTTGGACACCAGGGCCGCGCGGCGCACCTCCGCGGCGCCGTCCCGTGGTTCGTCGTCGCTGTCGTCGGCCACCATCAGCCCGTCGAATTCGTCCGCCAGGTGCGGATGGCGCTGCACGATCGAGTCGACGGAGGCATGCGGGTCCAGCAGGGCGGGCGGGAGGCCGATGTCCTCGACGACGGCGAGGCTCGCCGACTCCAGGGCGGCCTGCTCCTCGGGGTCGAAGAGCCGGGCGAGGAGCCGCCAGTACAGCACCTGCCGACGGTTGTCGCACGGGTCGGCCCCGGGCCCCGGGGCTCCCGCCGCGATAGCCGTCGTCTCGGCAGCCGGGCCACCCTCCGACTCGGCGGCCGGGCCCGTCGCCGGGGTGGCACCCGGCTCGGCGGCCGGGGCGGCCGTCACGCCGCGGTGCGCCTCCATGGCCGGGGACGCCTGCAACCCACCTGTCGCCTCGGCAGCCGGATCCGCCACCGGGGTGACGCTCGGCTCGGTGGCCGGGGTCGCCGCCCTGGTGCCTGGCGTCTCGGCGGCCGCGGGCACCCTCAGGGCGGGTGTCGCCTCGTCGGCCGGGGTGGCCGCCACGGTGTCTGACATCTCGGCGGCCGGGGACGCCTGCAACCCACCTGTCGCCTCGGCAGCCTGATCCGCCACCGGGGTGACGCTCGGCTCGGTGGCCGGGGTCGCCGCCATGGTGCCTGGCGTCTCGGGGGCCGGGGTCGCCCTCGGGGCAGTTGTCGGGGCGGTCGTCGCCTCGGTTGTCCGTTCGGTCACTTGCGCAGCAGCCTTCCCGCTCGCTCCCGCAGGACGGTCACGGCGTCGGTGGCGGCCTTCTCCGCCTTGACGCCCGTCCTGTCGGTGGTGCCGCCGGCCCAGGCACCCGCCTGGAGGGCGACGGTCTTGCGGCGCACGGTGGTCTCGACGGCCAGTGGCTGGAGCCGGAAGGCGCCGCCGTCCCAGCGGAGCAGACCGATGCAGGCGCCGGAGGCCGCGACGGCCTCGGGGGTCAGCGGGCCCGCGACCGGAATGCGGTCGGTGTCGACGACGAGGTCGTCACCCGCGTGGGTGAGGACGAGGGTGTCGCCGTCCTGCCGGGTGGCGTAGCCCTCCAGGTACACCGGTTCGGCGAGGCGCGCGGGGTGCCGGTCGAGCGGTGCGGTGGCCGCCGCGGTGGCCGTGGGCAGGGCGACGCGGGCGGTGGCGAAGGGGTCGGCCGGTTCGCCCGGGCGGACCCGGGTGTCGTCCCAGAGGAGGTCGCCCTCCTCGGTGAGGGGCATGGCGTCCAGCCGCATCGCCCGGCCTTCGCCGAGGGCCGCGAGCAGGGGCAGATGCGGCCGCAGCAGCTGCCAGACACCGGCCGCGACCACGCTGTCCGGCTTGGGCACCGAGACGCTGGCGCGCACCAGCCGGGACGGCGTGCCGTCCTCGGGTTCGAACACGGCGTGGACCTGGGCCTGCGCGGCGGTCGCGTGTTCGTGCAGGTCGATGCCGAGCGGCAGCAGCCGGCCGGTGGCCGTGCCGGCGGCGGGCCGGTCCAGGGCTCCGGGCCGGGTGAGCAGCAGGGCGCGTGCCCAGAGGTCGCCCCAGCGGCGGGCCGGGATCCGCTCCAGGGCGGATCCGGGGCAGGAGGCGGCGAGTTCGGCGGCGAAACCGTCGAGCAGGGCGGCGAGCCGGCGCAGTTCGGGCCGGGGCAGCATCGCGGAGACGATCGGGGCGGCGCCGCCGACGAGTTCGTGGTCGATGCCCTGCCAGCCGGCGCGGGCGAGGTCCGCGAGCCAGGTCCGGGCGGCGGCGAGCAGGTTGGCCTGCTGCGGGTCGCCGGCCGCGGAGGGGGTGCCGTCGGCGCGGGTGCGGCCGGTGGCGGCGTCCGCGCGGTCGGTGAGCGCGTCGTGGACGGCGCCGAGGAGGGCCGAGCGGGCGGCGGCCAGGGCGAGGAGGTGGTCCTCGCCCGCCGTTCCCGCGGCGGCCTTCTCGGCGGCCTCGGCGACCAGCGCGGCCAGCGGGCTGCCGGCGACGGCGCGGGCGAGCTCCGCCAGACCGGCGGCCTGGTCGGGCCGGGGCCGCAGCAGCCCGGCGACGAGACACCGGTCGAAGGCGTCGGCCGCGGCCAGGGCCTCCTCCAGCCCGTCCACCGGGGCACCGAGCACCCCGGTGGACTCCCCCGCACCCGGGCGCTCCCCCGCGCCGCCCGGGTCCGCGGCCCCCTCGGAGACGGACGTCACCGCGCTCTCCGCCCTGGTCGGGGCGAACCAGTGCATCTCCGGCAACGGGTCCGTGACCGGCGCCTGTTCGAGATAGGCGAGGTGGCGCAGGAACCGGCTGAAGACGGGGGCGGCGGCCGCCTTGCCGTCCGCCTGCTGCGGGCGGGTGCCGGTCATCGCGGCGACAAGGGCGGCGGCGTCGGGCTCGCCGCCCGTCGGCTCGACGCGCAGGGAGCGGGCGACGCGCGGGCCGCCGTACTGGAGGACCGCCTCGGTGACCAGGGCGCGGATGTGGTTGCAGAACGAGCCGCGCGCGCCGCCGCAGGGCCGGTTGTTGTTGGTGCTGCACGCGAAGGCGTAGGTCCCGGCCGCGATCGACGAGACGTAGACGCGCTCGATGTCCGAGCCGCTGGAGACGACCCCTTGCAGGCGTCCCTCGGCCAGTTCGACGAAGGGGACCTTGGCGAGCTTGCGCGGACGGGCGGGCGGCACCACCCGGGCCGTACTCGCCCTTTCCCAGTTCTCCCGGTCCGACAACTCACCATCTCCTTTGCGGCACACGGCTGCACACGCCGGGGCGGCGCAGCACAGGGGATTCGCCGCACCCGAGCGGCGCGACACCAATGAACTTATCGGCGACCACTGACAACGCGTCCGACCTGCGGAAACAACGGCCGGTGACGAGAGCGGGCGGTCCCGCCCGGAGCGCTTGGGCGGCGCTGTCCGGATCCCGGTCGGGATCGCACCGCAAACGCCCCGCTCTCCTAGAATCCGATCGATCACGGTCGGTGGTGCGGGCAGCCCGGCAGGGGCGGGAGGGACGGGATTGAGCGGGGAGGGAGCGGTGTTCGGGCCGCTGCTGCGGGAGTTGAGGCTGGCCGCGTCGCAGACGATCGAGGGTCTGGCGGAGGCGTCGGGCGTCAGTGTGCGGGGCATCGGCGACCTGGAGCGGGGGCGGCGGGCGGCTCCGCAGCGGCGTACGGTCGCGGCACTCGCGGACGGGTTGGGGCTGGACGAGGCGCTGCGGGAGCGGCTGCTCGCGGCCGCCCGGACGGGGCGCGCGCCGGGATACAGCCCGGTGGGCGTCCGGGCGTTCCCCCGCGGTGTGGACGACTTCGTGGGCCGCGAGGCGCAGTTGACGCGGCTCACGGAGCTGGCCGGGCGGCAGGACACGGCGCAGCCGGTGGTGGTGGCGGTGTCCGGGCCGCCGGGCGCGGGCAAGACGACGCTCGCGCTGCACGCCGCCCGTGCGCTCGCCGACCGGTTCCCCGACGGGCAGTTGGTGGTCGATCTGTGCGGCACCGACGAGGAGCCACCCGGCCCCGCGGAGCTGGTGCTCCGGGTGCTGAAGGCGCTCCGGGTGGCCGACCGGGAGCTCGCCCAGGCCGGTCCGCAGGGCCATCCGGCGTTGTACCGGCGGGTGCTGGCGGAGCGGCGCTGTCTGCTGGTCCTCGACGACGCGCGCGACGAGGCCCAGGTACGGCCGCTGCTGCCGGCCGCGGGCACGGCCATGGTGGTCGTGACGAGCCGGCGCATGCTGACCGGGCTGGACAGTGTGCACCGGATGCCGCTCGGGGAACTGAGCCCGGCGGAGGCCGCCGCGTTCCTCACCGCCCTGGTCGGCGCCGGGCGGGCGGCGGCCGATCCCGACGCCGTCGCCGATGTCGCCGGCCGCTGCGGACATCTGCCGCTGGCGCTGCGGGTGGCCGGCAACTGGCTGGCCACCCGCACCGGCTGGACGGTGCGCCGGCTCGCCGACCGGCTGGCCGCCGAGGACCGGCGCCTGGACGCGCTGTCCGCCGGGGACGTGCGGGTCGCCGCCGCCTTCGACCTGTCGTACCGTCAGCTCACGCCCACGGCCGCCCGGTTGTTCCGGCGGCTCGCGCTGCTGCCGGGCCCGGACACGGGGGCCGCCGGGGCAGCCCGGTTGACGGGTCAGGCGCTGTTCGACGCCGAGGACACCCTGGAGGAGCTGGTCGAGACCGGGCTGCTCGGGGCGTACGGGGAGCGGTACCGGCTGCACGACCTGCTGCGGTTGTACGCGCGGACCCGGCTGGCGGCGGAGGAGAGCGCCTCGGACGCCGTACGCGTGCGTGAGGCGCTGTACGACTGGCTGCTGGGGACCACGGTCGTGGCCGGGCGCTGGTTCGAGCCGGACCACGGGGCGCCGCCCGGCGACTTCGACGGGACGGTCGATCTGTCGAGCGCGGCGCGGGCCCGGGCCTGGTTGCAGGCCGAGGGCGCGAGCTGGCTGGCGGCCCTGCGCGCGGCGGCGGCCGGCGGGGCGCACCGGACCGTGGTGGAGGTGGCCGAGGCGCTGCACTGGTTCTCCGACCAGTGGATCTTCTGGGGGCACTGGCCGGAGGTCTTCGGCACGGCCGCCCGCAGCGCGCGCGAGCTGGGCGATCCGCTCCTGGAGGCGACGCATCTCAACTACCACGCGTGGGCGTTGCTCACCTGCGAGGGGCGCCCGCACGACAGCCTGGAGCGCTCCGTCGAGGCGCTGGGGGCCGCGCGGCGGGCCGGGGACGTACGCCAGGAGGCGTGGGCGCACATCTATCAGGGGCTGGCGTTCCGCCGGCTGGAGGACCACGTCCGGGCCGCCGGGCACATGCACCGCGCGGTCACGCTGTTCGAGGCCGCGGGCGATCTGCACGGGAGCCTCCAGGCCCGGCACGGACGCGCGCTGATCCTGATGGACTCGGGGCGGCCCGAGGAGGCCCTGGTGGTGTACGAGGAGACGCTGGCGTTCCTGGAGCGGGTCCAGGACCGGCTGGCGCCGCACATCGCCGAGTTCGGCCGGGGCGGCATGCACTCGGGCACGGGGTCCAGCCTCGCCCTGCTGGAGCGCTGGCCGGAGGCGGTCGAGCACCATCGTGCCGCCATGGCGATCTGGCGGAGCAGCGGCAACACGGCCATGGAGAGCCGTCAGCTCGTCCATCTGGGCCACGCCCTGGCGTCGGCCGGGCGGCGGGACGAGGCCCGGGAGGCTTTCGCGCGCTGTGTCTCCCTCGGCCCGGACGCCGACCCGCAGCGCGTGACGGCGGCCCGCGACGCCCTCGCCCGCCTCGACACGCCCTAGGGCGGCACCGGCGGGCGAGGTCCCCGCGCCGTGGCACCATCCTCGCCGCCGCCGCTCCCGCGTGTCTTGTCTCTCGGCGCACCGGACTGTTCCGTGCGCGCACCACCGCGGCGGGACGTTTCTGCCTGTTTCCTGCCTGGAGGCGGTCCCGGCCGGCTGCTTGGCTGGAGGCGGCGGGGAGACCGGGCCGCCGCCGCTGCGCGCTCTCCCGTGCCTCGTACGGCAGAAAGGGAGAACCGGGTGAGCCTGGTGTGGACGACGGACGCCGTTCCCGAGGGGGAGCGGCTGACGTACTGGCGCGACGCGCTGGGCAGGGCGCTGGTGCCGATGACCGTCACCCCGCGCGGGGACGGACCGTTCTCGGGCCGGATCTCCAGCGGACGGCTCGGCTGTCTGTGGATCTCCACCGTCGAGGCGGACGCGCAGCGCGCCAGCCGTACGCCCGCGCAGATCGCCCGCGCCGACGCGGACTGCGTGGCCGTCGGGGTGCAGACGGCGGGCACGGCCACGCTCCTCCAGGACGGCCGGCACGCGCGCGTGGGCGAAGGCGATCTCGTCGTGTACGACACGTCACGCCCGTACGCCCTGGACTATCCGGGGCGGTTCACGACGCGGGTGCTGCACATGCCCCGGCGCGCGCTCGGTCTGCCGGAGGAGGATCTGCGGCGGGTCACCGGCACCGCGCTCGCGGGCACGGAAGGCGCCGGTGCGCTGCTGGTGTCCTTCCTGACCGGACTCGCGGCGTCCCTGCCGACCTGTTCCCCGGCGGTCGCGACCCGGCTGGCGGCCAGTGTGGTGGACCTGTTCGGCACGCTGGTGGACGAGCGGACGGCCATCGACGCGCCCGTCCCCGCCGACCCGCACCATCCGCTCGTCGCCCGTGTCCGGGAGCACATCGACCGGCATCTCGCGGATCCCGGGCTGTCCCCGGCGAGCATCGCGGCGGCGCACCACATCTCCGTGCGCTATCTGCACCGGCTGTTCGAGGAGGAGGGCGTCACCGTGGCCCGGCTGATCCGCCGGTTGCGGCTGGAGCGGTGCGCCCGGGATCTGAGGCGGCGGGACTCGGGGGCGCCCACGGTGTCGGCGGTGGCCCAGCGCTGGGGTTTCGTCGACCCGGCCCACTTCAGCCGGGTGTTCCGGGCGGCCTACGGACGCTCCCCACGCGACTGGGCGCGCCACGGCGCGGTCGGCTGATCCCACGGAGCCGGGACCGGCCGCCCGGTCAGGGACGCCGGGCGGTCACTTCGCCGGACGGCTCGCCCGCCAGGCGCAGAGCACCGCCGCTCCGGCGAGGGCGACCGCGGCGGCGCCGATCGCGCGGCCGCCGCCGGCCCGGGTGCGCCAGGCGAGCACCGCGCCGGTCGACTGGGCGGACAGCACCGAGCCGGCGCTGAGCCAGGAGCCCACGGAGGCGACGGAGACGGCGGAGCCGACGGACCCCACGGACAGGAAGCCGCCGACGGAGCCGACGGACAGGGAGCTGCCCACGGAGCCGATGGAGAGGAACGAGTCGACCGAGCCGATCGACAGTGCCGAGTTCTTCGACCACAGCGAACGCCAGGAGCCGTCCGCGCCCGCCTTCTCCGTCACCGCTCTCGCCACCGCTCTCGTCATGATCCGATCATAGGGCGGCGGACGTCAGGAGGGCGGCCGGTCGCGGTAGGCGATGCGGGCGAGGTCGTGGACCTCGCCGAGGGTGCCCCATTCGTTGCGGCCCAGCCGGGACAGGGGCCGCAAGAGCCGTACGTCGGGGTGACCGTCCACGAGGACGTCCTCGCGTACGGCGGCGTGCACGACCTGGCCGAGGACCAGGGTGGAGTTGCCGATGCCGAGGGTGGAGTGCAGCCGGCACTCCAGCGCCACGGGCGAGGCGGCCACGCGGGGCGGCTTCACCCGTAGCGAGGGCTCCCGCTCGATGCCCACGGCGTCGAACTCGCCCTCGTCGGCGGGGAAGTCGGTGCCGGTGGCGTTGATCTGCGCGAGGAGCGGCTCGGGTGCGAAGTTGACGACGAACTCGCCCGTGGCCTCGACGTTGCGCAGGGAGTCCTTGCGGCCGACGGAGGTGAACTGGACGATCGGCGGGTCGGTGCAGGCGACGGTGAAGAAGGAGTGCGGGGCGAGGTTGGCGGTCGTGCCGTCGGCGGCGAGGGTGGACACCCAGGCGATCGGACGGGGGACTACGACGGCCGTGAGCAGCCGGTAGAAGGCTCCCGCGCCCAGGGACTCGGGATCGAGGTCAACGCGCATACCGGCCACCCTACGGCGCCGTCGTCGCCCTGCTTCCCGCAGGTCCTCCGAGGCCCGCCCGGGTCGTCCCAGGTCACCCCACCTCCCACAGGAACCGGTGGGTGTGGATGGCGAAGTAGGGGAAGGACTGGACGCCGCTGACGCCCTCGGTGGGCCGCACGGTGTCGTTGACGAAGTCGAGCAGGTCCTTCGCGGTGGGGCTGACCACCTCGGCGAACAGGTCGAAGCCGCCCGAGGTGAGCACCGAGTACACCACCTCGGGGTGGGCGGCCAGCGCGTCGGCGACCGGGCGCGGATCACCGTCGACGGTGATGCCGAGGAGCGCCATGGCCTGGCCGCCCATGGCCATCGGGTCGGTGACGCCGACGACCTGCACGGCACGGGAGTCCAGCAGGCGTTGCAGCCGCTGGCGGGCGGCGGAGGCGGACAGCCCGACCCGGGGGCCGAGGTCGGCGTACGCGATGCGTCCGTCGGTCTGGAGTTCGCGCAGGATGGCGCGGTCGATGTCGTCCATGTCCCTGGGCCTAGCCGGCCAGTTCGGCCAGGGCGGCGGCGAACAGGCCGGTGTGGGTGTCGACGTCCTGTTCGGTGGTGTCGGGGCACATCAGGGCCATGCTGTGGAACGGGGTGAGGAGGATGCCCCGGTTGGCGAGGTAGAGGTGCAGGAAGTCCTCCAGCTCGGTGTCGCCGGCCGCCGCGGCCTCGGTGCCGGTGCGGGGCGCGGGGTCGGTGAAGCGGTACTCGGTCCGGGCGCCGAGGCGGCTGACCGACCAGGGCAGTCCATGGGCCTCGATGCCCGCGCGGACGCCCGCCTCGAAGCGTTCGGACAGCTTGTGCATATGGGCGAACGCGTCGTCGGTCAGGACGTGTTCGAGGGTCGCGCGGGTCGCGGCGACGGAGAGCGCGTTGCCCGCGAGGGTGCCGCCGACCCCGCCCATGTCGACGAGGTCCAGGTCGGCGCGGCCCAGCAGCCGGTCGGCGAGGTCCGCGGAGAGGCCGTAGGCGCCGGCCGGGACACCGCCCGCGATGGCCTTGCCGATGGTCAGCACATCGGGCTCCAGGCCCCAGGCGGCGGTGCAGCCGCCCGGTCCGGCGGAGAAGGTGTGCGTCTCGTCGTTGATCAGCAGCGTGCCGTGCCGGCGCGTCAGTTCGCGCACGCCCTCCAGATAGCCGGGCTCGGGCAGGACGATGCCGATGTTGGTGAGCGCGGGTTCCATCAGTACGGCGGCCACGTCGCCGTGGGCGAGTTCGCGCTCCAGGTGGTCCAGGTCGTTGAACTCGGCGACCCGGCTGGTGAGGGTGACGTCGCAGGGGGCGCCGACGTTGCCGGGGCGGGGCGCGCCGTGGCCGTCGGGTCCGGTCACGATCAGGGACTCGTCGACGCTGCCGTGGTAGCAGTAGCTGTTGACCAGGATCTTCGGTCGGCCGGTGACGGCCCGGGCGAGGCGGATCGCCCAGCGGTTGGCGTCGGTGGCGGTGAGCGCGAAGCTCCAGCGGGTCACACCGAAGCGGCGGGTCAGCTCGGCGCCGACCCATTCGGCGTCCTCGGTGGGCAGCATCGCGGTCGCACCGCCGAGGGTGGCGAAGCGGTGCTGTACGGCGTCGGCGACGGCGGCCGGCGAGTGGCCCGCCATGGCGCCGGTGTCGCCGAGACAGAAGTCGATGTACTCGTGCCCGTCGATGTCCCGGACCCGGGCCCCCCGCGCGGACTCCAGGTACCGGGGGAAGGCGCCGGCCGTCTTGTTCATCCAGGTCATCGGCACCCGGCCGAAGAGATGGTCGGCACGGGCGTAGGCGTCCCGGGAACGGGGGTTGCGCCGCTCGGCGTCCGCGCTCTCGCGGGCCAGGAGATGACGGATTCGGGCACGGTCCATGGCACATCCCTGGTCGAATCGGGCGACTGGATGGGATGAATCTACGGTCGCCCGCGCGGCGACGGCAAGCGGCGACGCTCGATTCGATCGTGGCGACGCTCGAATCGAGCGTCGGCCCTCGGGGCCCGGGGCTGGTCTTCGCGGCGATCGTGAGCGATCATGAACGGTGGTGAACCGGTCATTGCGGATCGGCGCGAAGAGGCGAGAGACGAAGGTCACGAATACGTATCGGACATTTAACACTTCAATCTTCACACCAGTCACACATGTTGGTTAGGTTTGCGCCCAGGCCGCACGATCGACTCCGGCGAACGAACGCCGGGTCGGACGGCCCAACAGCCCGGCAGGGCATTGAGCTTGGGGCACCCCCTCCGTGGGGTCGCCCGGATCCGCGGGCCGGTACGGCCCGGCGGAGCACGGAAGGAGTACGTCTTCCATGGCGACGGACGTCGGCGAGCCGAGCCGGGCGGAGATCCAGCAGGCGGTCAACGCGCTGTACGACCGGGCCGAGAGCGACACCGGGAAGTACAACGTGACGCGTGCCCAGGCCGGCGGGCGCCGCTCCGGGGTCTCCCTGGCGCGCGGCGGACGCGGGTCCGACCCGTCGACCGACGCCATGACCCGGAAGTGGTTCGACGGGGCGCGCGGCAGCATCGGTCCCACCGTGGCCGCCGCCCTCCCGGCCGACCGGATGCCGGCCCGCCCCATCGGCGGCCCCGCCGCTCCCCGGGTGCCGAAGGAGCTGGAGGAGGCGTTCGAGAAGCGGTCGGCGCCGCTCGCCCTGGAATCGGGCCGACGGCTCGAACTCGAGGCACCCGCACGGCAGGTCCCCGAGCTCCCGGCACGGGCCGTGGCCGCGCTGCCGCCCGCCACGCAGCCGATGCCCACGGCGGCCCGGCCGGCCCCCGCGGCCCTGGAGCCCGCGGCGCCGCAGCAGTCCCCGCCTTCCCAGCCGTCGCCCGCGGCGACGATGGCGATGCCGATGGTGCCGCAGCAGATGGCGCCCCAGGCCATGGCGCCCCAGCCGATGACGCCTCAGACGATGGTGGGGCAGCAGCCGATGGCGCCGCAGGCGGGTGGGACGGCGCAGGCCATGGCCTCGCAGCCCATGGCGCCGCAAACCATGCCCCCTCAGCCCATGACCCCTCAGCCCATGGCGCCCCAGCCGATGGCTCAGCAGGCCATGGCGACTCAGGCCGCGCCCCCTCAGGCCGCTCCTCCTCAGGCCATGGCCGCCCAGCCTCTGGCGACCCAGCAGATGAGACCCCCGGCCACCCCCGTGGCGCGGCCCGGGGACACCGCGGCGCAGCAGGCGTACCGAGCCGAGGCCACGGCCGCGTGGGCGGGTCAGAACACGTCCTCGCAGGCCGTCCTGAGCTCCGACACGGGCCCGCAGCCGGTGGTGGGCGGCACGGACCAGATGCCCGAGGCCAAGATCATGACTCCGGGGGCCGCCAAGGCGGCGGCCCGGGGCGCCCGGCCCGCGCCCGCGTTCCAGAAGTCCGGATTCGGCGCGTCGAAGCCCCAGTTCAGCTTCCCGATGCCCGAAGTCGACCCCACGACCGGCACGTTCATCCTCCCGGACTTCGACGCTCCGGCCCCCGTGCCGGCCCCGGCGCCCGGCGCTCCCGCGCCGCAGGCCGGCCCGGGCACCGGTTCGTTCGCCTTCCCGATGCCGGACGGGGGCAACGCCACCCCGGCCCCGGGCACCCCGATGCCCCAACAGGGCCCGGGAACCGGCTCGTTCACCTTCCCCATGCCGGACTCCGCCCCGGCGCCCGTCCCGGCGCAGAACGGCCCCGCGAGCGGTTCGTTCAGTTTCCCCATGCCCGGCGCCGCCACCGCCACACCTGCCCCGGGCACCCCGATGCCCGCCGGCGGTGCTCCCGGCGCGGTCTTCCCGCCCTCCGAATTCGGTGTGGCGCAGCCGCCGTTCAGCTTCCCGTACCCCGAGGCGGTACCCTCCGCCGGTGCGCCGATGGCCCCGGCCGGCCCGATGACCGGCTCGTTCGCCTTCCCCATGCCCGACGCGGGAATGGGCACTCCCCCCGTCGGCACCCCGATGCCGCAGGCCGGTCCCGGGACTCCGCCGAACGGCACGCTCATGCCCGAAGCGGCCCCGGCCGCCCCCGCGCCCACCCCGGGCTTCCCCGCTCCCGAACTCGTGGGTGCCGCCGCCATGACCGGTTTCCCGGCTCCCGCGGCCACCATGGCGGGACCGATGCCGGGCATGCCGGGCATGACGGTCCCCGCTGCCGGCCCGGCCGCCGCGATGCCGGGCATGGCAGCCCCGGCCATGGCAGCCGCACCCATGCCCGCTCCCGCCCCCGTGCCCGCTCCCGCCCCCATGGCACCGCCGATGGACCCGCTCACCGACCCCGCCTTCGCGGCCACCGCTCCCACCCCGGCCTCGGCCCCCATGCCCGCAGCCGCCCCCATGCCGACCCCGGCGCCCATGCCCGCCCCCGCCGGCCCCACCTTCGCCGGCACCGGCACCGCCTACCTCGGCAAGGCCGACAAGGCGCTCGCCTTCGCTCGGGCGCAGATCGGGCGGCCCTGCCTTCCGGGCGCGACCGGACCGGAGTCGTACGACTGCTCCAGCCTCACCCAGGCCGCGTGGCGGGCCGCCGGAGTGACGCTGCCGCGGGTCGCGATCGACCAGGCGAAGGCCTTCACCCGGGTCGGTCTCGACGCACTCCGCCCCGGTGACCTCGTGTTCTTCCACGACGATCTCAGCCATGTCGGTCTGTGCACGGACGGCGGCATGATGATCCACGCCCCGGGCCCCGGCGCGACCATCCGCGAGGAGCCCATCATGGCCGTCGGCGAGGGCACGGTCCGGGGTGCCGTACGGCCCGCGTGACATGAGGTGACGGACCCCGGGTCCGCGCCGCCCCACCCGGGTCCCCCACCGGCACCGCGCGCTTGGCCGGAAGAAGGCCGTCGCGCGGCCGGTCGCCGCCGTCACACTGGCATGGCCGTGTGAGGGGAGGGGGTCCCGGTGGGGGACGTACCGGAGAGCGTGCGCAAGGTGGACCGGGGGCTCGGTCCGCCTGGCTGCCCGGTGAGCCGTGCGGCCGACGGGAGCTGGGTCGTGCACGGGTACCCGGCCGCCCGTGAGCTGCTGCGCGGCACGGACACCGTCCAGGCGGGTCTCGGGATCGAGACGGTGGAGAAACTGCCCCGGCGCATCCGTCGGCCCGTGCTCTACCAGGACGGGCCGGAGCACCGGGAGCAGCGGCGGCGGACCGCCCGGTTCTTCACGCCCCGGCGGGTGGACGAGCACTACCGCGCGCTCATGACCCGGGTGGCCGAGGAGCAGGTGGCGGCGCTGCGGGCGGCCGGTACCGCGCAGGTGTCCGACCTGAGCTTCACGATGGCGATCGAGGTGGTGCGGGAGATCATCGGGCTCACGCACAGCCGCCCGGGGCTGAAGCGGCGGCTGGAGCGGTTCTTCCCCGAGGAGTTCGGGCGGCCGGGGCTGACCAGCCTGCGCGGCCTGTACTGGACCGTGCGGGGGAACGCCAACTGGCTGGCGATCCATCTCGCCGACGTCCGCCCCGCGATCCGCGCGCACCGGCGCCGGGAGCGGGACGACCTGATCTCGCATCTGCTGGCCGAGGGCTGCTCGCAGGCCGAGATCCTCGGTGAGTGTCTGACGTACGCGGCGGCCGGCATGGTCACCACACGGGAGTTCATCTCTGTGGCCGCCTGGCATCTGTTCGGCGACCCGGGGCTGCTGGAGCGCTACCGGGCGGCGGCCGAGGCGGAGCGGCTGGCGCTGTTGCAGGAGATCCTGCGGCTGGAGCCGGTCGTCGGGCGGCTGGCCCGCCGGGCCACCGCGCCCCTGACGGTCGGCGGGACGCAGGTGGCGGCCGGTGAGCTGATCACGGTGCACGTGGACGAGGCCAACGCCGATCCCGCGGTGGCGGGCGACGGTCCGGGGCTGCTGCGCCCCGGCCGGGCGATGGGGCTGGGCGCGGGCGCGGCCGGGCTCGCCTTCGGGGACGGCGCCCACCGCTGTCCGGGTGCCTCCGTCGCCGTACTGGAGGCGGACGTCCTGCTCAGCCGTCTGTTCGCGCTCGACGGGCTGCGGATGACCGGCGTACCGCGGGTGTCGTTCAAGGACGAGATCGGCGGCTACGAGATCAGGAACCTGGCGGTGACCGTCCCGGCGTGACCTGCGGACGGCCGCGTCAGCGCAGCGCGGAGCCGGTGCGTCCCTGAGCCCTGCGGGCGTTGTTGTAGGCGCGCAGGAGGAGCTTGGAGACCGCGCAGGGCGACATGTCGACGTGGCACTGGCGGCAGGTGCGGGTGTGCTCCTCGTAGGCGGCTCGGGCCTGGTGCAGGGCGTCCTCAGGAGAGGGCATGGGGGGTCCTCCGAACGGGATGACGGGTGGTCGGGGGCGGACCTACTGGCGAGTAGGACCTACGTCGAAGGAAAGTGGACCATGTTACTCACGGTAGCGAAAAATGGGATTCCGGCCGTATCGGGAGCGGTCCCGGCTCACCTGGCGTGAACTGGTCACCGCGGACAAGGCACACGAGGCGAAAGGGCCGACTTGGCAGGCGAGGTGGCTGCCAAGGCGGCCTCGCGCCCGGGAGCACGGTCCTGGACGTCCGCAGGCGGTGATCAGCGTTCCGCGCGGGCGGCGAGGGAGAGCACCAGGGCCGCCGAGCCCGTGCCGAGGAGCGCGCCGGCGATGACGTCCCCCGGGTAGTGCACGCCGGTGTGGACCCGGGAGTAGCCGACCGCGCAGGCGAGCACGCCCAGCGGGACGGCGGCCGCCGGCAGCGCCGGGCCGACGGCGGCGGCGAACGCGACGGCCGAGGCGGTGTGCCCGGAGGGGAAGGACGCCGACGCCGGCATGGGCACATGACGGTCCGGGAACGGCGAGTCCTCGGCCCGGTGCGGCCGCCGGCGCCGTACCAGCCGCTTGCCGACCAGGTTCGCGGTCGCCGAGGCCACCCCGATGGCTGCCACGCCGAGGACGGCGGCGCGGCGCGAGCGGCCGCCGCCGAGGGCCAGTCCGGCGGCGACCGCGAAGGACAGCTTGGAGTGGTCGGCGGCCGCGGACAGCCGGCGCAGCGCGGTGTCGAGGGTGGGGGTGCGGGTGATGGTGACCGTCTCGTAGAGCGCCTGGTCCAGGGTGGCGAGGTCGTGGACCAGGTCCGGGGTGGTGAGCTTCGGCAGGCGGTCAGACATCGTAGGCATCCTTGATCGTCTTGGGGTCGTGATGGCCGAGGGCCAGACGCACGATGCGCCGCCAGTCGACCGTCGGCGGCGCGTAGGCGGCGCCGGGGCGGTGCCGGGGCACCCGGACCCTGAGCACGCTGGGCCGTACGGTGCACACCACCGGGGTGGGCAGTTCGAGCGCCTCGCCGTCGACGGCCACCGAGATGCGGTCCCGGTCGGCCTCGACGACCACGCGGTGGGGGGTGAGCGTGGTGATGCCGCTGGCCCGTTCGCCGAGCAGGGCGAGTTCGGCGGCCTGGGCGGCGCCCTCCACGCGGACGCCGATCACACCGAGCAGGCCGGCGTCCAGCCGGGGGCGGCGGCCGCCGCCGAACGGGTCGGCTCGGGCGTAGGCGTTGTTGCTGACCAGGAGGGCCTGCGGGGCGTGCAGCAGGGTGTCGTCGGCGCGGACGTCGAGGGTCGGTCCGGCGGCGCCCTGGAGCAGGTCGGGCAGGTGCTCCAGCGCGGTGGCGGTCTTGGCGTCGCGGTACTCGGGGTTCTGCACGATCTCCGCGTACGCCCCGAAGGAGACGGTGTTGACGAAGGCCCGCCCGTCGACGTCCCCGAGGTCCACCCGGAGTTCGACGCCGTGGGTGAGGGCGTCGAGGCTGAGCGCGGGGTCGGTGCGGTCCAGGCCGAGATCCATCGCGAAGTGGTTGCGGGTACCGGCCGCGATGACCATGAACGGCACGTCGTGCTCGGCGGCGACGGCCGCGACCAGCGCCTGGGTGCCGTCGCCGCCCGCGACGCCGAGCAGGTCCGCGCCCTCGGCGACGGCCTTGCGGGCCTCCGCGACCGGGTCGGTCCAGCCCTCGCCGGTGCCGAGCAGGACCACCTTGGCGCCCAGCGCCTCGGCGCGCGCCACGAGGCCGTACTTCTCGACCTTCCCCCCGCCCGACCGCACGTTCATGATCAGGACGGGCCGGCGGGGCGGCGGGACACGGCGGCCGTGGGTGCCCTTGGGGCGGCGCAGACTGCGCAGCGACTGACGGGCCGAGGCCAGGGCGGCTCCCCACAGGGCGAGGGCGCCCACCGCGACCACCCACAGTCCCGAGGTGGCGTACAGGACCAGCACGCCCACGGGCGCGAGCACGGCGAGCACCCCGCCCAGGAACCGGGCGCCGCCCCGGCGGGCGAGCATCCACCACACGCCGGCCCCGGCGACGGCGAGACCGGCGAGGCCGATGAGCAGGACGACCCAGCCCCCGGACCCGGCGCCGCCCGCCACGACCGCCGCGCAGCCGAGGACGAGGACCAGGGCGAGCCGGGCCCATCTGCGTGCGCGGGTGACGGCGTCCTTGCCCGCCATCCCCGCGGTCCACTTCGAAAGCGTCTCGTTCACCGTGCGCCCGCCATGCTCCGGGTCCCCTCGAGGTATCTGGACAGCAGTCGGTCAATTGTCCACGGCACAGCAACCCGGTGTGACCGCCGGGTCGTTGGAAGGCTCCAGTCGGCAGAAGCAGGACGCCCGGACGGGTACGTCGGCCAGCGCGGCCGCGAGCTTCAGCTGCTGGGCGACGATCCGGGCCTCGGCGTCCTTGCCCCGGCGGACCAGGCACTCGTGGAAGCCGTGCAGGGACCAGACGTTGCCCGGGTGCTGGGAGGGCCGCGGCAGGGTGTCGTCGAGCCCGAGATCGGCGCGGTAGACGGCCTCCGCCTCCGCGACCCGGCCCTGTTCCAGGAGCAGGGCGCCATAGGCGTGCCGGGTGGGCTGCATCCAGCCCCACGGCTCGTCGTACGGCAGACCGTCGTCGAGGGCGATCGACCGTTCGAGGGCGGCGAAGGCGAGGTCGTGGCGGCCCTTGCGGTACTCCAGCTCGCCGTCGAGCATCGCGTCGGCGATCGCGAGGATGTCCGCGCAGGTGTTGTTGAACAGCATGCGGGTCTCCTGGACCCGCCCGGCGGCCGTCCGGAACAGCTCACGTTCCGTCTCGGCCCGCGGCACCCGGCCGGTGGCGGAGAGGGCGACCCCGCGGGCGTAGTGCAGCAGCGCCGTGGTGAAGCTGTACAGCTCGGCGTCGGAGGGGAGGGGCAGGGCGAGGATGTCGTCCCAGCGGCCGAAGCGGATCAGGACGTGGAACCGCATGCCGAGGAAGGCCTCCAGCCAGTCGGCCATGGGCGGGCTCTCCACCCGCAGCAGGTCCTCCGGGATGGTGGCCTCCAGCCGCTCCACCGTCTCCAGGGCCGTCCCGCACTGGCCGAGGAACATCGCGCCGTAGATCTTGAAGTGGAGGTTGTGGCACCGGTACAGCGTGTAGAAGTTCATCGGGCCGGACCGGGCCAGGGCCTTCGCGTCGGCGGCGATCGCGGCGCTGTTGTCGGTGACGACCCGCCGGTAGTCGCCGCAGAGCACGTCCAGGTGCGAGGGCATGTGCTGGAGGTGCCCGGCGTCGGGCACCAGCCCGCGCAGCCGGTCGGCGACCCGCAGGGCGGCCTCGGGGGTGGGCGACATCTCCATGAGGTGGACGTAGAAGTGCAGCAGTCCGGGGTGCACGGCCGCCGCCGGATCGGCGAGCGCCCGGTCGAGCACCTCCTGGGCCTGCCGGGTGCGGGCGCCCTCGGCGGGGCGGCCGGTGCGCACGTCCCACAGCTGCCAGGGGGTCAGGTTCATCAGGGCGTCGGCGTAGAGGGCGGCGACGTCGAGATCGCCGGGGGCCAGCTCGTGGACGGCGCGCATGGCGTCGGCGTACGGCTCGTTCCACACCGTGCAGTCGGGGGCGGGCCGGGTCTGCGGATAGCGGGCGCGCAGGGCTCCGATCAGCGCCCGCTCCACGGGGGTCGCCCCGGCGGCCTTCTCGTGGGCCAGCTCCACGGCGGCGTGGGTGCGGGCCACGGTCCGCTCCAGGTCCCGGTCGTCGAAGAACTCCCAGGGCTTGTTGTAGTTGGGGCCGAGGGCGTAGGCGATGCCCCAGTACGCCATCGCGCAGTCGGGGTCGGCCCGGGTCGCCGCCTCGAAGCAGTCCACGGCCTCCTCGTGGTGGAAGGCGTACGACCACACCAGCCCGCGGTCGAACCACAGCTGGGCCTGAGGGGAGGAGGTCGTCACGGGCCGGCCGTGGCTGCCGAGGTCGTAGTAGTACTCCACGGATTCCATGGTGCTCCCATCGTCGCGCGGCGGCTCGAGCGACGTATACCGCGCGGGCCGGTGCCGGGGCGGTGGGTCGGCGGTGGGAGCACCCGTACGGGGTGAGGGGCCCGTCGGCGCTGCGACGGGCCCCTCTGCCGTGATCCGGTGTCTCAGACGTGATCCGGTGTCTCAGGCGGTGCGGCGGATGTTCCGGTAGAGCACCACGAACCCGGCGATCACCAGGAGGCCGCCGGCGGCCCCGGGCCACAGGTTGCCGCCGGTCTCGGCGAGGCTGCCCGAGACGGCCTGGGGCTCGGTGACGTTGCCGGTGTCGGCCGGGGGCTGGGCGCCGTTGTCGGCGGGCGCCTCGGTGGCGCTGTCGGCCGGGGCCGGCGTACCGGTGTCGTCGTCGCCCGTGTCCGCCGGGGCCTGGGCCTGGGCCGGGGCGGTCGCGGCGGTGCCGACCTCGCCGGCCGGCTTGCCGGCGGGGGCGGAGGTGGCCGCCTTGGGAGCGTCCGCGTCGGGCTTGGTGTCGTCGCGGGTGTCCGTGCCGGCCGCAGCGCCGCCGTTGCCGGAGTTCCCCTTCTGGGGCTCCGTGCCGGCGGGCTCGGTCGCCGGGGACTCGGGGGTCTGGGAGGCGGGGGCCTGGGACTGGGCCGGGGGCTGCTGCCCGTCGTCACCCGAGGTGCCGCCCGAGCCGCCGCCGTCCGCCCCGCCGTCGGAACCGCTGCCGGAGCCGTTGCCCCCGCCACCGCCGGAACCGCCGTCCGATCCGTTGCCGGCGCCGTTGTCCGCTCCGCCGCCGGAGCCGTTGCCGCCCGCGCCGTTGCCGCCGGACCCGTCGTCACCCGTCCCGGCGCCGCAGTTCCGGCTCTCGTTGATGCAGTCGACCATCTGCTTCATCAGGCCCTCGTCGAAGACGTTGATGAAGTCGCCGTGGTCCGTGACCGGCTTGTGGAGCTGCTCGGGGAAGGAGTCCACGGCGAACAGCGGCGTCGTACGGCCGCCGTCGGCGAGGCTCGGCGCGTCCACGTCGTAGACGATGCGCTGCACCAGCTGCGGGATGGCCTTGAAGCCGGTCGGGCAGGTGCCGTCCGGGGCGGCGAAGGCCACGTGGGTGCGGTGGTTGGCGCTGTCGATGTTGCTGCCGTCCCAGCAGCTCTGGAAACGGAAGGTGCGCACCACGTCGCTGCCCGACGGGCACAGCGGGTACTTGTCCTTCAGCTGACGCTCCTCGAAGCCGGTGCAGCTCCAGGAGGCGTTGGCGTTGCCCGGACCGTTGACGAAGGCCTTGGCGTCGCCGGTGATGATGCGCAGCAGCCGGGGCATCTCGGTGACCTTGGAGACCGGGTTGCCGACGAAGGTCAGCGTCACGTCCTTCGGGGTGACGATCTCGCCCGCGTTGCCCTCGACGCCGCCGCCGGGGCTCTTGGCGTCCTGCTCCTCGGTGCCGTTCTGGAGCCGCAGGACCGGCCAGTAGTACGTGGACCTGTCGCCCTGGTCCACACAGCTCGTCTCGGCGTTCGCCAGGTCCTCGTCGGAGGCGAAGGCGGTGTTGGACTGGTTGCCGATGTAGTCGTGGAAGTGGTGGGCGCCGTTGCTGACGCCGGGGGCCACGATGACGTTGTCCGAGTTGAACAGGCCGTTCTCGTTCACTCCGCAGCTGGTGACGAAGGTGCCGCGGGAGGGGCCGGAGCGGGGGTCGAGGTGGAGGGAGGCCGGGACGGTCCTGATGTCGACGTAGTCCCCGGCGACGGGACCGTTGCCCGCCTGGCCGCCGTTGCCCTGGCCGTTCTGACCGGGCTCCTGAGCCGAGCCCTGTCCCTGGCCTGCGTCCTGCCCCTGCGCCTGACCCTGCTGCTGTCCCTGCCCGCCTTGCTGCTTCTGCTCCTCGGTGATGCGCAGGGAGCAGGCGGCGAGCGCGTCCAGGCCGTCCGGGCGGTCGCCGTCGCGGTCGATGGCCTCCGCGATCCGGCCGATCGTCGCGCCGCGCTTCTCCTTCAGCGGGTTCATCACCGCGTTGTCGGCGAAGCCCTGGTCCTGCCGTACCGCCTGCGCCTGGTCCTGGAGTTGCTGGTAGGCGGCGGCTATCTGCTGGTCCAGGGCGGCGAGTTCACGGTCGACCTCGGAGCGGGCGCCGTCGGGGACGGTGGTGAGGCTGTTGCCGACGTCGGGACAGTCGATGGTGACCGAACCTCCGCCGGTCAGTTCCACCGTGTCGCCGTTGGAGGTGGCCGAGGCGTAGACGTTCACCGCCATCAGCCCGCCGCCGCCGAGGATCAGGGCGACGGCGGCGAGGGTCGCCCGCCGGCCGCCCGTCGGGCGTCTGCGTCTGTTCTGTACCAAGGAGTGCTCCTACGCGAATTCGTCGTCGGCGGCCTAAGCATGGAAATCCCCCGCCCCATACGCAGCAGGGCGCGAGAGTGTTCAACCGACGCGTGAATTCATAGCAAGATCTCAGGCGGAGCGCCTCGGCCGGCCCTCCGGGACCGCGGCGGACAGCGGCACCGGAGCCTTGAACAGCCGCCTGAGGTGGGCTCGTTCGTGGTACAGACCGAGCACGACGGCGGCGGCGACGGCTATCAGGTGCTCGCGGCCGGCCAGGTTGGGCTTGGCGATCGACTCGACGACCATCGAGCCGCCGGTGAGGAAGAACACCACGGGGGCGCGGCGCACCACCGAGAGATAGGTGAACAGGCCCACGACGGCGGCGGAGGGGCCGGTGTCGAGCACCTGGCCCGCCTCGGGCGGCAGTCCGATGCCCCACCGGCCGGGCCCCAGCGCGATCATCACCCGCACGGTGAGGGTGCCGGCCAGGGTGGCCGCGTAGGCGACGGCGAGGGTCCTGAGTCGGCCGAGGGCGAGTTCGGCCAGGGCGAAGGCGAGGAAGAGCTGGGTGATGCCGGCCCACACCGGCAGGTCGAGGGCGGGAACGTAGAGGGAGACGGGGGTGCGCAGCAGGGCCAGCCACAGCGGGAGGTCGCCCTGGACGCCGCCGAGGATCCGCACGACGGTGGCACCGGCCGGGTTCTGGGCGAGGGCATGGAAGAAGATCACGCCGCCGCAGGCCACGAACGCGAGCAGCAGCGCTCCGGGACCGCGCCGGCGGAGCTGGCGGAGGGGGTCGACGACGATGCCGTACACCTCGTCGCGCAGCGTGCGTCCGACGAACACGGCCGCGCGCAGCGGGAGGCTGCGGCGCGGCTTCCGCTCGCCGCCCCCGGCGCGGCCGGTGCGGCGTCCCTCCACCTCTGGACGCAGGATCACCAAGGGGTCCCCCAAGAAACTCGTCGCACGGACGTCCGTGTCCGGGCCGGTCGGAACAGCTCCCCCAGCGGTGCGCGGCGGGATCGGCGCACGTCACCGAAGGGGGACGCCACCGGCGGGTCGGCCGGTGTCGCTCCTGTGAAGACGCGATGAGGGCCTGCCAGGATCACTCCGCCATCGGTCGCGACTGCCCGCGTCCGCACGGTGACGGAATGTCACTCTCCGTCATCCGAAGGCCTTGCCCGGTGCCGGACCGCGCCCGGACGGCGCCGGCCGTATTTCGGTACGGGACCGCTGACCTCGCGCGTTACAGTGCACCGCCGCCATCGGGAGGAGACCGGGAAGTGCGTCACGGGGTGGGGAACGGACCGCAGGGGCTGACCCTGGCGGTCCTGCTGACGGCGCTGGTCGGCGGCTGTTCGACGGGGGACGGGGAACCCGCCCGGGCCGGCGTCGAGGTCGCGCGGCGCGGGGCGAGTGTGGGTGCGGCGGGGTCGGCCTGCGAGCTGCCGGTCACCTTCGACGTCGCCAAGTCCTGGAAGCCGAAGGCGGTCGATGCCGAGGCGGAACTGGCGGGCGTGAGCGAGGACCTGGCGGATCTGGCCGACGCGTTCCTGCGCCAGGGGCCGGTCACCATGGCCTGCGAGATAGACGCCAAGCCCGCGGGCAACATCGGCTTCCTCCGGGTGTGGACCGGCGAGCCGGGGGACGCCGGCGCGCGGGCCGTGCTGGAGGACTTCGTCGCCGCCGAGAAGGGAGCGGCGCGGGAGGAGTACCGCACCTTCGAGACGGGCGGGCTCTCCGCCACCGAGGTCGAGTACAGCACGCCCGGCAGCGGCGCGCTCCGGACGTCCCACGCCCTCGCCGTCGTCACCCCCGACGGCCCGGTCGTCCTGCACCTCGGCGGCCTGGACGACGAGGAACACGAGGAGATGCTCCCGGCGTACGAACTCGCGAAGACGACCCTGCACACCACGGCCTGACCCGGCCCGGCGAGCCTGCCTCGCCCCCGGACCGGAGGGCCCGGCGCCCTCCGGCCGGCGCGCCCCGCACCACGACCGCCATCCCTCGGCGGTCTCACGGCCTCGCCCCCGCCCCGTACGACAGCCTCGCCCCATCCGCGCCGCCCCGTCCCGCACGACAGCCGGGCACCGCCCGACGGGCCCGGCCCGCTCGACGGCCGCATGTCGCCCGGCTCGCGTCCGCCCCGTCGCGCGCCACGACCCGGCACCATCCAGTCCACAGCCCACACCACCCGGCCCGCCTCACCACCCACCCCACCGCACAGCCCGACACCACTCACCCCGCGCGGCGGGACGGCACCCGCCCGGTCGACAACGGCAGCCGCCCCCGCCCGGATGCACAGCACCGCAGGTGTGGCGCATTCTTGCTGTGTCGACCACGCGGCGGCGCACGGACGGGGTAGGGCCGATGACTGGGAGCGCCGGGGACGAGCGGAGGCCGTCCGGGCCGTCGCCCGCGCTGCTGACCGCGGCAGCGGTCGACGCGCTGCGGGCGGCGGACGGGCGTGCCGCAGGCGTGTACCTGCGCTCGCGCGCCCCCGGGATGCTGCGGCTCGGAGTGATCGCGGGGCTGCCCGGCCGGCTGTTCCGGCCCTGGTGGCGCGTGCATGTGGACCGGCCGTTCCCGGTGGTGGACGTCCAGCGGACGGGCGTACCGGTGGTGCTGGCGAACGCCACGGAGGCGATGCGGCGGTATCCGCAGCTCGCGGCGGGGCTGCCGTTCCAGTTCGGCTCGCTGTACCTCCCGGTCGCGGCCCGGGGCCGGGCGTTCGGCGTGCTGATCGTGCTGCGGGCGGCGGCCGCCGACGCGGCGGAGGTGCTGGCCGAGCAGGAGCGGCTGGCACGGGTGGCGGACCGTCTCGCGGCGGAACTGGTGCGGCTGGAGGCCGAGGGCGCGCCGGTCACCTGGGACGAGGCACCGGTGTGCGTACGGCCGCCCGCGGCGGGACCGGCGCCGGGGCGGGTCGGCCGGTTCTCGTGGGACCCGGCGTCCGACACCGTCCACGTCGACGACCGGGCGCGGGCGCTGTTCGGGCTGCCACCGGGGGACGTCCCCGGCACGCTGGAGGAGCTGGCCCAAGCCGTCGACCCGACCGACGCGCACCGCCTTCCCGACCTGCTCAAGGAGACGGCGCGGGGCAGCCCGCCGCCGTTGCCGCTGGAGGTGCGGACCACGGAGGGCGGGCTGCGGCTGCTGGAGCTGTGGGCGGCGGCCGAGGGGCCGTCGGGGTCCGTCACCGGCGTCCTGCTCGACCCGGGGGCCGGCGCCCTCGCCGACGGCGCGGCGGATCTGCTCCCGGAGGGCGTGTTCTGCGTCGACCGGCTGGGGCTGGTCGTGTACGCCAACGCCCGGGCCGCGCACTTCCTGGGCGTGGACCGCGAGGAGCTGGTCGGCCAGCCGCTGTGGGAGGCCGTGCCCTGGCTGAACCAGCCGGCCGGCGAGGAGCATCTGCGGGGCGCCCTGCTGTCGCCGGAGCCCGTGCACTTCCATGTACGGCGGCCCGCCGACGGCCCGCGGGTGTTCGAGGGCGACTGGCTGAGCATGTCCGTCTACCCCGGCCCCGACCTGCTGACCTGCACCGCCGTCCCGGCCACCCGTGTCCCGCCCGAAGCGGCCCCCGAACCGGTGGACGCCGAGGTCCCGGCACCGGACCCGGCCGCGCAGACGGCGCCGCTGTACCGGCCGATCGTGCTGGCGATCGCGCTGACCGAGGCGGTGACCGCCCGCCAGGTGTCCGAGGTGGTGATGCAGGAGCTGCTCCCCGCGTTCGGCGGCCGCCGGCTCGCGATCTACCTGCTCCAGGAGCGGCATCTGTACCTGGCGTGGGAGAGCGGCTTCCCCGACGGCTTCCTCTCGGCATTCGAGGGGGTGGGCCTGGACGCCCGGCTGCCCGGCGTGGAGACGCTGACCACGGGCCGTCCGCTGTTCTTCGACTCGATGCCACAGCTGGCGGCCGCCTATCCGGGCATCGACCTGGACGCCAGGGAGGGCGCCCGCGCCTTCCTCCCGCTGATCGCCTCGGGCCGCCCGGTCGGCTCCTGCATCCTCGGTTTCGACGGTCCGCGCAGCTTCAGCCAGGAGGAGCGCACCGTGCTGACCGCGCTCGCCGGGCTGATCGCCCACGCGATGGAGAAGGCCCAGCGCTACGACACGGAGGCGGCCCTCGCGCGCGGGCTCCAGCAGGCCCTGCTCCCCCGGCGGCTGTCGCAGCACGCGCGCGTGGAGACCGCGGGGCGCTATCTGCCGGGCACCGAGGGCATGGACGTGGGCGGCGACTGGTACGACGTGGTGGAGGCGGGCGACGGGCTCGCGCTGGTCATCGGGGACGTCCAGGGGCACGGGGTGCAGGCGGCGGCCACCATGGGGCAGTTGCGCAGCGCGGTGCGGGCGTTCGCGCTCAGCGACCATCCGCCGCAGGAGGTCATGTCCGGCACGAACCACCTCCTCATCGACCTCGACCCCGGCCAGTTCGCCAGTTGCTGCTATGTCCGGCTCGACCCGGCGACGGGCCGGGCGCGGGCGGCCCGGGCCGGCCATCTGCCGCCACTGCTGCGCGGGCCCGACGGCCGTACGACGGCGGTGGATCTGCCGGGCGGGGTGGTGCTGGGGGTCGACCCGCGCGCACGGTATCCGGTGACGGAGCTGCGGCTGGAGCCCGGCGCGATCCTGGCGCTGTACACGGACGGGCTGGTGGAGCGGCCCGGGCGCGACATCGACGAGGGCATCGCGGCCCTGCGCGCGGCGCTCGCGGAGTCGGGCGACGGGGCGGGGGGTTCCCTGGGGGAGGTCGCCGACCGGCTGACCGCCTCGGCCCGGCGGGCGGTGGACCGGGCGGACGACATCGCGCTACTGCTCGCCACCCTCCCGACGCACCCGCGTACGCCCCACCCGCCCACGGATCACCCATCTCCGGACCGCTCGTCGCCAGGCCACCCGCCTGCGGACCACACATCTCCGAACCACCCGTCTCCAGACCACCCGCCTGCGGGCCACCCGTCGCCAGGCCACCCGCCTGCGGACCACCCGTCTCCAGACCACCCGCCTGCGGACCACACATCTCCGAACCACCCGCCTCCGAACCACCCGCCTCCGGACCGCTCGTCTCCAGACCACCCACCTCTGGACCACCCACCCCCAGGCCACCCGTCTCCGGGCCACCCGTCTCCGGACCACCCGCCTCCGGACCATCTCGAAGATCACGCAGGGAGAGCGTGAGCGACCCGTCCTGTGACCCTGTGTGACGCCTCTCGCCTCATGGGGCCGGGCAGTGTAGGAATGGCACATGGCACGTGTCCTGGGGCGCCCGAGTGCCCGGCCGGCCCGTCGTCCCCGGGGCCCGGGAGTTCGGCGTGCGCCGGAGTCCGCGCTGGGTGGGCGCAGTCTCGCGGCGCAGGTGTTCGTGCTGCAGGTGGCGATCGTGCTGCTGCTGGTCGTGGCGGCCGTCGTCGCACTGCTGCTCCAGGTGCGCCACGACACCACCCAGGAGGCCCGCAACCGCTCGCTCGCCGTCGCGCAGACCTTCGCCAACTCCCCGGGCATCGTCGAGGCGTTGCGCAGCCCGGACCCGACGGCGGTGCTCCAGCCGTCGGCCGAGGCCGCCCGCAAGGCAGCCGACATGGACTTCATCGTCGTGATGAACACCGACGGCATCCGCTACACCCATCCCAAACCGGACCGCATCGGCAAGAAGTTCGTCGGGAACATCCAGCCCGCGCTGGACGGCGGCACCGTCGTCGAGGAGGTCGACGGCACCATCGGCCGGCTGGTGCAGGCCGTCGTCCCGGTGAAGGCTCCCGACGGGACGGTCGTGGGTCTGGTGTCGTCGGGCATCACCACCCGGCATGTCGGCGGCAACGCCGACCGTCAGCTGCCGCTCGTCCTCGGCAGCGCCGCCGTGGCGCTCGCCCTGGCCACCGCGAGCACCGCGCTGGTCAGCCGCCGGCTGCTGCGGCAGACCCATGGTCTCGGGCCGCGCGAGATGACCCGGATGTACGAGCACCACGACGCGGTGCTGCACGCCGTGCGCGAAGGGGTGATCATCGTCGGCGGGGACGGCGAGCTGCTGCTCGCCAACGACGAGGCGCACCGGCTGCTCGACCTGCCGCCGGACGCCGAGCGCCGTCAGGTCCTGGACCTGGGCCTGGACCCCGGCACCGCCGAGCTGCTGGCGTCGGGACGGATCGTCACGGACGAGGTGCATCTGGTCGGCGACCGGCTGCTGGCGATCAACCAGCGGCCCACCGATCTGGCGGGCGGCCCGGAGGGCAGCGTGGCCACGCTGCGTGACTCCACGGAGCTGCGGGCCCTGTCGGGGCGGGCGGAGGCGGCCCGGGAGCGCCTGGACCTGCTGTACGCGGCCGGGGTGGGCATCGGCACGAGCCTGGACGTCACCAGGACGGCGGAGGAGCTGACCGAGCTGGCGGTGCCGCGGTTCGCGGACTTCGTCACCGTCGACCTGTTCGACGCGGTGCTGGCCGGTGAGGAGCCGGAGGCGCGGGGCGCGCTGCGGCGCACGGCGATGAGCGGGGTCCGCAAGGGCTCGCCGCTGTACGCGGTGGGCGAGCGGATCCGGTTCGTGGACTCGGCGCCGCAGGCCCGGGCCCTGGCGGACGAACGGGCCGTGCTGGAGGCACGCCTCGCGGAGGCGCCGGGCTGGCGGGCGCAGGATCTGGAGCGGACCGAGCAGATCGTGGAGTTCGGCATCCACTCGCTGATCACCGTGCCGGTGCGGGCGGGCGCGCTGGTGCTGGGCGTGGTGAGCTTCCTGCGGTCGGAGCGGCCCGAGCCGTTCGACCCGGAGGAGGTGGCGCTGGCGGAGGAGCTGGTGGCGCGGGCGGCGGTCTCCATCGACAACGCGCGCCGCTTCACCCGTGAGCACGGCATGGCGGTCACCCTCCAGCGCAGTCTGCTGCCCCGCACCCTGCCCGAGCAGAACGCGCTGGACATCGCCTACCGCTATCTGCCGGCCCAGGCCGGGGTGGGCGGCGACTGGTTCGACGTACTGCCGTTGTCCGGGGCGCGGGTGGCGCTGGTCGTCGGGGACGTGGTGGGGCACGGGCTGCACGCGGCGGCCACGATGGGGCGGCTGCGCACGGCCGTGCACAACTTCTCCGCGCTGGACCTGCCGCCGGAGGAGCTGCTCGGGCTGCTGGACGAGCTGGTGACCCGGATCGACCAGGACGAGGCGGCGGACGGCGCCCATGGTCCGGTGTCCGGGGCGACCTGTCTGTACGCGATCTACGACCCGGTGTCGCGGCGGTGCATCGTGGCACGGGCCGGGCATCCGCCGCCGGCGCTGGTCCACCCCGACGGCCGGGTGGAGTACCCCGAGGTGCCGGCCGGGCTGCCGCTGGGCCTGGGCGGGCTGCCGTTCGAGACGGCCGAGCTGGAGCTGGCCGAGGGCAGCCGGCTGGTGCTGTACACGGACGGGCTGGTGGAGGACCGGCAGCGGGACATCGACACCGGTCTGGAGCTGCTGCGCACGGCGCTGGAGCGCACCGCCGACGGCACGCCGGAGGAGGCCTGCCGCGGTGTCCTGGACGAGCTGCTGCCGGCCCGTCCGAACGACGACATCGCGCTGATCGTGGCGCGCACCCGGGGGCTCGGCGCGGACCGGGTGGCCGAGTGGGACGTACCGGTGGATCCGGCCGCGGTGGGCGAGGTGCGGTCGGCGGTCGTGCGGCAGCTGGCCGGGTGGGACCTGGAGGAGCTGTCGTTCACGACGGAGCTGATCCTGAGCGAGCTGGTCACCAACGCGATCCGCTACGGCATCGCGCCGGTCCGGGTCCGGCTGCTGCGCGACCGCACGCTGATCTGCGAGGTGTCCGACGCCAGCAGCACCTCGCCGCATCTGCGGTACGCGGCGATGACCGACGAGGGCGGCCGCGGGCTGTTCCTGGTGGCGCAGCTCACCGACCGCTGGGGCACCCGGTACACCCCCACGGGCAAGGTCATCTGGGCGGAACAGCCGCTGCCGTGAGCGGGGTTGCCGCGAGCACTGACTCATAAATGACGTTTATGAGTCCATAGACCGGACCCGCGTACCGACTTAGGTATGCCTCAGTTTAGGCTTCCCCCGAGTTGATCTGTCACCGCTCGAAGGGAACCTGATCATGCCCCGCCCCCTGCGGGTAGCCATCGTCGGAGCCGGCCCCGCCGGGATCTACGCCGCCGACGCGCTGCTCAAGTCCGATGTGGCCGCCGACCCCGGTGTCTCCATCGACCTCTTCGAGCGGATGCCGGCCCCGTTCGGACTGATCCGCTACGGCGTGGCCCCGGACCATCCGCGGATCAAGGGCATCATCACCGCCCTGCACCAGGTCCTCGACAAGCCGCAGATCCGTCTGTTCGGCAACGTCGACTACCCGACCGACATCTCCCTCGACGACCTGCGCGCCTTCTACGACGCGGTGATCTTCTCGACCGGCGCGACGGCCGACCGCGAGATGTCCATACCGGGCATCGAGCTGGACGGCTCCTACGGCGCCGCCGACTTCGTCTCCTGGTACGACGGTCACCCCGACGTGCCGCGCACCTGGCCGCTCCAGGCGGAGAAGGTCGCCGTGCTGGGCGTCGGCAACGTCGCCCTCGACGTCGCCCGCGTCCTCGCGAAGACGGCCGACGAGCTGCTGCCGACGGAGATCCCGCCGAACGTCTACGACGGTCTGAAGGCCAACAAGGCGCTGGAGATCCACGTCTTCGGCCGCCGCGGCCCGGCGCAGGCGAAGTTCTCCCCGATGGAGCTGCGGGAGCTGGACCACTCCCCGAACATCGAGGTCATCGTCGACCCCGAGGACATCGACTACGACGAGGGCTCGATCGCCACCCGGCGCGGCAACAAGCAGGCCGACATGGTCGCCAAGACGCTGGAGAACTGGGCGATCCGCGACACCGGCGACCGCCCGCACAAGCTGTTCCTGCACTTCTTCGAGTCGCCCTCGGAGATCCTCGGCGAGGACGGCAGGGTCGTCGGCCTGCGCACCGAGCGCACCGCCCTCGACGGCACCGGCAACGTCAAGGGCACCGGCGAGTTCAAGGAGTGGGACGTCACCGCGGTCTACCGCGCGGTCGGCTACCTCTCCGAGAAGCTGCCCAAGCTGCCCTGGGACATCGACTCGGGCACCGTCCCGGACGAGGGCGGCCGGGTCGTCGAGGAGAGCGGCGCGCACCTTCAGTCGGTGTACGTCACCGGCTGGATCCGGCGCGGCCCCATCGGCCTGATCGGCCACACCAAGGGCGACGCCAACGAGACGGTGGCGAACCTGCTGGCCGACCACGCGGGCGGCCGGCTGCACGCCCCGTCCTCGCCGGAGCCGGAGGCGGTGGACGCGTTCCTCGCCGAGCGCGCGGTCCGCTTCACCACCTGGGAGGGCTGGTACAAGCTGGACGCCGCCGAGAAGGCGCTGGGCGAGCCGCAGGGCCGTGAGCGCGTGAAGCTCGTCGAGCGCGAGGACATGCTGCGCGAGAGCGGCGCGTAGGCACGGCCGGACGGGAACCCCGGGATTCCGGTGGGCCGCATGATCGCCGCCTGCTAACTTCCCGGGGTGTTCTCCCTCCACGAGCCTCCTCTGTTCACCCGTCTGCGTGATGCGCGGCGGGTGCTCGTCGCCGGTGCGGGCGGCGGTTTCGACGTGTACGCGGGCCTTCCGCTGGCGCTCGCGCTGCGGTCGGCCGGCAAGGACGTCCATCTGGCCAATCTGTCCTTCACCGAGCTGTACGGCCTGCCCGACGAGGTCTGGCTGGAGCCGGACGTGGCGGCGGTGCGCCCGGACACCAGGGCCCGCGGCGACTACTTCCCCGAACACGCCCTGGCCCGCTGGCTCGACGGACAGGGGCTGCCCGCCACCGTGTACGCCTTCCCGCGCACCGGCGTCGCCCCGCTGCGGGACGCCTACCGGGCGCTCGTGGACCATCTGGGCGGGGTCGACGCGGTCGTCCTCGTGGACGGCGGCACGGACATCCTGATGCGCGGCGACGAGCACGGACTGGGCACGCCCGAGGAGGACATGGCCAGTCTGGCCGCCGTGCACGCCCTGGACGGGGTGGAGCACCGGCTGGTGGCCTGTCTGGGCTTCGGCGTGGACGCCTATCACGGCGTCAACCACGCGCTCGTCCTGGAGAACCTGGCCGCGCTCGACCGCGAGGGCGCCTACCTCGGCGCGTTCTCGCTGCCCCGGGACAGCCGTGAGGGGGCCCTGTACCTGGACGCGGTGGCGCACGCCCAGGCGTCGACGCCGGGGCATCCGAGCATCGTCAACGGTTCCGTCGCCGCCGCCGTGCGTGGCGAGTTCGGCGATGTGCGCTTCACCGAGCGCACCCGGGGCAGCGAACTCTTCGTCAATCCGCTGATGTCCGTGTACTTCTGCGTGGACGCCGTGGGTCTCGCCCGCCGCAACCTCTATCTCGACCGCCTCGCGGACACCGTGCTGATGCGGCAGATCAGCACCCGCATAGAGGAGTTCCGCGAGGAACTCCCCGTCCTGCGGCAGCCCCGGGCGTTCCCCCACTGACGCGGCGGCCCCCGCGCACGGGTCAGCCGTCGTCGCGCGGGTGGGCCTCGATCACGTTGCCCTTCTGGTCGGCCTCCAGGTAGGCGCCACCGTAGTCGTCGACGAGGTAGACGTTCATCGTCGGCGGGTCGTTGAAGATCGTGGACGCCGGGTTGATCACCAGGTAGCGCATGGTGGGGTCGCTGATGTTGAGGGTCTTCCCTGCCTTGGTGAGCAGTCCGGGCACCGCGTCCCAGTTGAAGCTGTCCAGGTCGACCGGGGTCTCGCCGCTGGTCACGGTGCCGCCGGGGCCGTTCTTCACCGCCACGTCCCCGCCCCGGTACTCGTAGCGGTCGTAGAGCTTGGCGTTGCCGGCGACCGGGGCCTCGGCGATGGCGTACTCCGGGTAGATCGTGAGGTCGGTGACCTTCGAGCCGCCCATGGCGGCCTTCAGCTTCTTCACGACCGTGCGGACCCCGTCCGCCGTGAGCAGGTCGAGCTTCTCCCCGGACTGTCCGCCGGAGGAGGAACTCGTGGCGGAGCCCGAGCGGGCGCTCGCCGAGGCACTGGCGGAGGCGGACGACCCGGAGGCCCCGGACCCGGAGGATCCGTCGTCGCCGCCGTCCAGCAGCAACGGGCCCACGTTCCACACCAGGACACCGGCCAGGACCGTACCGGTGGCGGCCGAAACAACGGTGTTCACCCGTCTGCGGAGCGGCCGGCGGGGGATGCCGGAGGCCGGGACCGTCACCGCGCCGGGCGGGAGCGTCGGGGCGGGGAAGGGGGCCGGGGTGGGGGCGCCGGCCGGCGGGGCGATCGGATAGGAGGTCGGCGCGCCGGTGAAGGCGGGGGCCTGGCCGCCGTAGGGCGCGTGCCCGTAACCGGTGGGCGCCGGGCCGAACCCGGCGGGCGGTGCCTGCACCGGAGCGTCGCCGGCCGGAGGCCCGAAGGCGCCCGGCGTCGCGTCCGCCGGCGCCTCCCCCGTCGCGGCGGCGAGCAGCCGGTCGACCTCCGCGGCCTCCGAGCGGGCCTGCGGGTCGCGCACCAGGAGCGCGGTGAGCAGACCGGTCAGCGGGCCCGCCTGCCGGGGCGGCGGCACGTCCTCGGCGAGTACGGCGGCCAGGGTGGCGAGGGTGCTGGCGCGGCGCAGCGGGTGGTGCCCCTCGACGGCGACGTAGAGCAGCATGCCCAGCGACCAGAGGTCGGCGGACGGGCCGCCGTCCTTGCCGCTGACGCGCTCCGGTGCCATGAAGTCGGGCGAGCCTATGACGGAGCCGGTCGCGGTCAGGCTGGTGGCCTCGCGCAGGGCGGCGATGCCGAAGTCGGTGAGGACCGGCCGTCCGTCGGGGCGCAGCAGCACGTTGGCCGGCTTCACATCGCGGTGCTCGATGCCGACGGCGTGCGCGGCGCGCAGTGCGGACAGCACCTCGCGCCCCAGGCGCGCGGCCTCCACCGGGGTCAACGCGCCCTGCTGGAGCCGGTCCTGGAGGGAGCCGCCGGTGACCAGCTCCATCACGATCCAGGGATAGGTGTTCTCGCCGCCGTCGACGATGTGGTGGATGGTGACGATGTTGGGGTGATGGACGCGGGCCATCGCACGGGCTTCCCGCAGGACGCGCTCGCGCAGGGTGCGGGCGCCGTCGGGGTCGTATTCGGCCAGCGCCGGATCCGGCGGCCGTACCTCTTTCACGGCCACGTCGCGGTGCAGTGCCAGGTCGCGGGCGCGCCACACCCACCCCATGCCTCCGCCTCCGAGCCGGTGCAGCAGCTCGAATCGGCCATCGATGACGCGTCTGTCGGGTTCCCCGGTGTTCATGAGGGGAGCTTAGGGGTAGACGCGGACGGTGGTGTGTCCGCCAAGGGGGGCACAGCGCGAATGGTCCGCCCCGGCACGGGCATGCTGTGAACGAGGTCACTTCTTCCGGCGGGCCGCCGTGCCGGAACCACTCCGGACTCGTCGCCCTCCCCCCACGATCACCACGAAGGACATGTGCTTTGGCTCTTACGTACCCTGACGCCCCCTCGGCCCGCCGGCCCGGCCGCTGCTGGACGATCCGCGTGGTCGGGCACCGGGACCGCTCCGCCTCGGTCACCTGCTCGTCGGCGTGCGCGATGCCGCCGCGGTCCCGGGACCTCGCGGCGCTGCGCCGCTTCGCCGAGGCCCACGCGGCCGCGCACGCCAGGGCGGCGGCGGTGCATCACGACGCCGCCTGCTGGTGCCGGCGCCAGCGGTGCGCGCTGCACGAGGGCACCCGGGTCAACTGCGCGGGCACGGTCGTCCTCGTGCTGCGGCACGACCCGGCGGTCGCCCAGGTGTGGACGCTCACCGAAGTGTGCTCCGCCTGCGCCCCGTTGATGCCGCACGGGCGGGTGATCAGCCGTGCCGTTCCGCCGCCGACACCGCCCCGGGACGGCGAGCGGGAGGGCCAGGCCCGTCCCCCCTCGCCCGCGTCCCCGACGGTGGCCCCGCCCCGCCTGGTCCCCGGCGGCTTCAGCGCCCCCGCGGGCCCGGGCCCCGGCCCCGAACGGGTGGCGACCCGCCGCCGCACCCCCACCCGCCACCGCGGCCGCACGGAGGACCCTACCGGCTGACCCACCCCGACAACCGACGCCCCCGCACACCCGGTATCGCCTCGACGCCCCGCGCCCAGGACCCGCATCGGCACCGCGAGGAAACCCGCCGCCCGCACCCCACCCGCCACCGCGGCCGCACGGAGGACCCCAACCGGCTGACCCACCCCCACAGCCGACGCCCCCGCACACCCCGTATCGCCTCGACGCCCCGCGCCCAGGACCCGGTACCAGCCGGACGCCCCCGCGCTCAGGAGCCGTAGCGGGACTGCGGGGGGATGCGCAGGGGGAGGGAGCCCAGGGTGCGGGGCGGTTGGGCGGGGGGCGGCGGCTCGTCGGGGAGGCGGGGGCGGTCGGGGCTGGCGGCCGTCGTCATCAGTTCGGCGATACGGGTGCCGCTGCGCCGCCCTTCGAGGTGGAGCCGGCCTACGTTGACCCGGTCGTCCGCGAGCAGCGTGAGCACGGCGGACGGGCCGGCCGCGTAGGTCGCGACGTATCCCCCGGCGCCCCGGACGAGCAGTTCGCGGAACTCCCCGCGCGCCGCGAGGTCGGCCATCCGGCGGCCGACGCCCAGCGCCGCCGCGGTGAGCGCCGCCAGCGCCTCCGCCTCGACGTCGGGCATGTCCCGGGCGAGGACGAGTCCGTCGGCGCTGGCCGCCAGCGCTCCTCTCAGCTGCGGCACGCACGTGCGCAGCCGGTGCAGTTCGTGCAGAACCTCGGCCTCGACGGCCATGACCGTGTCCTTTCGGCGCGTGGGGCGGCAGGAGCGGTTCAAGTGCGGGTCGGGGAAGGGCCGTTGAGGCGACCCGGAGCGTACGGGTGAGACCGAGGTTACGGAAAGTACCGGCCAAAGGGGACCGCTTTGGCATTTTCCAATGGAACATGCTGCGGAACACGCTGCCCGTGATCACGCGCGCCGAAGCGCGATCAAGGACATCCGTTCACGTCACGCGGCGACGAGATCCGCCCACCGCGTGACCCCGCCGGAGTGGACCCGCTTGCCGTGCGCCGCGGCGAGGGCGTGCACGATCTGCTCGCCGCGGCCGTGCTCGTCGGGGTCGATGTCCGCGCGGGTCTGGCCGGGCACCAGGGCGGGCCCCGCGTCCGTGACCTCCACCCGCAGCGTGCCGGACCCCGCGCCACGGATCCAGGAGAGTCGCAGCTCCGCCGGGGGCAGGGCGTGCACGATCGCGTTGGTGAGCAGCTCCGACACCACGAGGAGCGAGTCGTCGACGATGTCCTCGGACACCTTCCAGTCGGCGAGGACCTCCCCCACGCGCCGGCGTACGGCTGCGACGGCCCCGGGGACGGGCGGCAGCGGACACACGTGCTCCACTGTCTCCCGGGGCAGTATGCCGAGCTGTACCGCCATCTTCTCTCCTCCGGTGAGTGCTGTCGTGAATGCTGTCGGCCGATACCGGGCACCGGCACTCTTGCCGGACCTCAGTGCACGTTAGGGACCAAAGCGGAGGAGGGTCAACGAATCCCGGTCGGCATTGCCGAACGCGCAGCGGGGGCGAACCCCTCACCACGGTAATAGGCTCGGCTCATGACCGGCCCGGTCCAGTCGATCGAACGGGCGGCGGCGATCCTGCGGCTCCTCGCCGGCGGACCCCGTCGTCTCGGGCTAGGCGAGGTGGCGGCCTCGCTCGGGCTGGCGAAGGGCACCGCCCACGGCATCCTGCGCACCCTCCAGCACGTGGACTTCGTGGAGCAGGACCCCGCGACCGGAAAGTACCAGCTCGGGGCGGCCCTGCTGCACCTCGGCACCAGCTACCTCGACGTCAACGAACTGCGCTCGCGGTCCATCAACTGGGCCGACGCCCTCGCCGCCCGCAGCGGGGAATCGGTCCGGCTGGGCACCCCCCTGGAGGGCAGGGTCCTGGTCGTCCACCATGTGTTCCGGCCGGACGACACCTTCCAGACCCTGGACGTGGGATCGCTGCTGCCGCTGCACGCCTCCTCCCTCGGCAAGGTCCTGCTCGCCTACGGCACCGCGCCCCTGGACTCGGCCCTGGAGTCCGGGCTGGAGGCCTACACCCGGCACACCCTGGTCGAGCGGGGCCTGCTGAGCCGGGCGCTGGCGGAGATCCGGGAGCGGGGCTGGGCCGACGAGGTCCAGGAGATGAGCATGGGAGAGGCCGGGGTCGCCGCGCCGATCCGCGGGCACGGCGGCCTGGTGGTGGGGGCGATCGGGCTGTCCGGCCAGCTCGAGCGGGTCTGCGACAGCCGGGGTCACCCCCGGTCGCACCTGATCAACCTGCTGCGCGAGGCCGCACGGGCGATCTCCAGGGATCTGGGCGCGAGCCGCTGGTGACCGCGGCCCGCAGCCCGCAGCGAAGAATCGGTCGACGAGCCGGTCGAAGCGCCGGAAGGGAGACCCGATCATGGTCGAGCGCTATGTGATGTCCATCGACCAGGGCACCAACTCCACCCGATGCATCCTCTTCGACCACCACGGACGGCTCGCCTCGGTCGCCCAGCGTGAGCACCAGCAGCACTTCCCCCGGCCCGGCTGGGTCGAGCACGATGCCGTGGAGATCTGGCGCAACCTCCAGCGGATCGTCCCCGAGACGCTGTCCGGCGCCGGGGTCGGGGCCGAGGACATCGCCGCGATCGGCCTCGCCAACCAGCGCGAGACCACGGTGGTCTGGGACCGCGGCACGGGCGCCCCGCTGGGCCGGGCGATCGTCTGGCAGGACACCCGCACCGAACACCTCGTCACGGCCCTCAGGAGCGATCCCGGGGACGAGTTCTTCCTGGAGCGGTGCGGTCTGCCCCCGTCGACCTATTTCTCCGCGCTCCGGCTGAGCTGGCTGTTCGACCAGGTGGACGGGTTGCGGCGGCGCGCCGAGAACGGCGAGGTGCTGTGCGGCACGATCGAGAGCTGGCTGATCTGGAACATGACCGGCGGGCCGGACGGCGGGCTGCACATCACCGACGCCACCAACGCCAGCCGCACCATGCTGATGAACATCCGCACCCTGACCTGGGACGAGGAGCTGCTGGCATTCTTCGGGGTGCCGCGCCCCATGCTGCCCGAGATCCGGTCCTCCGCCGAGCACTACGGCACCGCCCGCTCGCTGCTGCCCGGCGTGCGGATCACCGCCGCCCTCGGCGACCAGCAGGCCGCCCTGTTCGGCCAGACCTGCTTCTCCCCGGGCGAGGCGAAATGCACGTACGGGACGGGCAGCTTTCTGCTGCTCAACACCGGCGCCGACCTGGTGCGGTCCCGGCACGGGCTGCTCTCCACGGTCGCCTACAAGATCGGGGAGCAGCCGCCGGTCTACGCCCTGGAGGGGTCCATCGCCGTCACCGGCTCACTGGTGCAGTGGTTCCGCGACCGGCTGGGGCTGATCAGCAGCGCGCCGGAGATCGAGACGCTCGCCCGCACGGTCGAGGACAACGGCGGCTGCTACATCGTGCCCGCCTTCTCCGGGCTGTTCGCGCCGCACTGGCGCAGTGACGCGCGGGGGGTCATGGTCGGTCTGACCTCGTACATCACCAAGGGGCATCTGGCCCGGGCGGTGCTGGAGGCCACCGGCTGGCAGACCCGGGAGGTCGTGGACGCCATGAACGCCGACTCCTCGGTGCCCCTCAAGCAGCTCAAGGTGGACGGCGGCATGACGGCCGACAACCTGCTGATGCAGTTCGTCGCCGACGTCCTCGACGTGCCCGTGGTGCGGCCCATGGTCGCCGAGACGGTCTCCCTCGGCGCGGCCTACGCGGCCGGGCTGGCCGCCGGCTACTGGCCCGATCTGGAGGTGCTGCGCCGCAACTGGCACCGGGCGGCCCAGTGGAT
This sequence comes from Streptomyces sp. YKOK-I1, assembly GCF_054660435.1. Lineage (NCBI taxonomy): Bacteria > Bacillati > Actinomycetota > Actinomycetes > Kitasatosporales > Streptomycetaceae > Streptomyces > Streptomyces sp. YKOK-I1. The sequence continues at coordinate 9,240,963 of NZ_BAAGDR010000001.1, read as the reverse complement.
CCCGGACATGGACCCGGCGCGGCGCGAGGCGGAGTACGAGAACTGGAGGCGGGCCGTCGAACGGTCACTCGGATGGGTGAAACCGCCGAGACCTCCGTGACCGGTGCGTCCCTGGTCCCCGCCCCCGCAGCCCCTACGGACGGGTCCGCGTCCCGGGACTTGTCGTCGGGCTGACCGAGCCGGGTCCGCACTTCTATCGTGGAACGGCACACCGACGCCCGGCGCGAACCAGACAGGCAGGACATGAGGAAACCGCAGATCGACTACACGGCGGTGTTCCGGGCCCTGCCCGGCATGGTGGCCCTGCTCACCCCGGATCTCGTCTACGCCGACGCCAACGACGACTTCGTACGCCTGGCCGGGCGCACCCGCGAGCAGCTGGTGGGCCGCTACATCTTCGACGTCTTCCCCGAGAACCCCAACGATCCGGCGGCGGCCGGCCGGCAGGAGACCGAGACGTCGATGCTGCGCACGGTGGCCACCGGCGAGCGGGACACGATGGCGCTGCTGCGCTACGACATCGAGGACCCCGACCGGCCCGGTCAGTGGCAGGAGCACTTCTGGAGCCCGGTCAACGCGCCCGTCCTCGGCCCCGACGGGCAGGTGGAGCTGATCGTGCACCGGGTGGAGGAGGTCACCGAGCTGATCCGGGCCTTCGGCGGGCCGGGCGACGACAGCCGGGCCCGGGTGCTGGAGGCCGAGCTGTACACCCGTGCGCGGGAGCTCCAGGAGGTGAACGAGCGGCTGCGCCGGGCGCACGCCCATGAGCGCGAGGTCGCCCTGGCCCTCCAGGCGGCCATGCTGCCCGCGCCGGGGCCGACCGGGGAGCACGCGGCGGCGGTGCGCTACCGGCCGGCGATCGGCGCGCTGAACGTGTGCGGCGACTGGTACGACCTCGCCGATCTGCCGGACGGGAACCTCGCGGTCGCGGTCGGTGACGTCGTCGGGCACGGTCTGGCGGCGGCCTGTGTCATGGGGCAGCTGCGCAGTGCGCTGAGCGCGGCCTGCCGGGTGGCCGACGGTCCGGGCCAGGCCCTGGAGGCCCTCGGTCTGTACGCCCGCTCGGTCGAGGGCGCCGAGTCCACCACGGTCGTGACGACGTTCATCGACTGGGCCGAGCGGACCGTCACCTACAGCAGCGCGGGGCACCCTCCCCCGGCGCTGCTGCACCCCGACGGCACGGTCCGCTTCCTCGACGAGGCCACCGACCCGCCGCTCGCGGCCCGTCCCGAGCACCTGGCGCGTCCGCAGGCCCGTACCTCGTTCGTGGAGGGCGCCACCCTCGTGCTGTACACCGACGGGCTGGTCGAGCGCCGTACGGAGGACATCGACACCGGTCTCGACCGGCTGGCCGACTCCCTGGTCCGGCACCGCAAGGACGACCCCGAGGAGCTCGCCGACGCCCTCCTCGCCGATCTCCTCCCGGCGACCGGCACCACCGACGACACCGCCCTGATCGTCATCCGTCTCTGATCCGGCGGCGGCCCGCAGCCCTGCGGCGCGGGGCCATCGGGGGCAGAGTGGAAGGAGGAGCACATGTGACCTCAGGAGGCGGGAGCCATGTCGCATCCGATACCTGCCCCGGTCCGGGTGACCGCACGGCTCGACGCGCCCCTGTCGCGCTGGCTGTGGCTGGTCAAATGGATCCTGGTGATCCCGCACATCATCGTGCTGTTCTTCCTGTGGATCGCCTTCACGGTGGTCGGCGTGATCGCCTTCTTCGCGATCCTGTTCACCGAGAAGTACCCACGTGCCCTGTTCGACTTCAATCTGGGCGTGCTGCGCTGGAGCTGGCGGGTCGCCTTCTACGCGTACAACGCGCTGGCCACCGACCGCTACCCGCCGTTCAGCCTGGGCGAGGAGCCCGACTACCCGGCCCGGCTGGACATCGTCTACCCGGAGCGGCTCTCCCGGGGCCTGGTCCTGGTGAAGTGGTGGCTGCTGGCCATCCCGCACTACATCGTCCTGGGCTTCTTCGTCGGCGGCTGGGGATACGGCTGGTGGAACGGCGGCCTGGTGACGTTCCTGGCGTTCGTCGCGGCCGTGGTCCTGCTCTTCACCGAGAAGTACCCGCGGGACCTGTTCGACCTGATCACCGGCCTCAACCGGTGGGTGCTGCGGGTCGCCGCCTACGTCACCCTGATGACGGACGCCTATCCCCCGTTCCGCCTGGACATGGGTGGCCGGGACCCGGACGACGTCCTGCCCTGAGGGCTCCGCGGCTTCGCCCTCGCGTCCGCCGGCCCTGCCCGGACGGTTCTGACGGCTGATCATGTTCCTTGCGATGCTGTGATCCGTTGGTGAGTTCCTGATTCACGGAGGATCACAGGTGTCGTTACCCCCTTCCGTCGCCGAACGCCCGAGGCGGCGCGGCAGACTCGCCGTCGGTGTTCTGGCCACCGCCCTGTTCGCCCAGTTGCTCGGCGGGACGTCCGTCGCCGCCCCGTCACCACGGGCCCTGTCCTGGCAGCCCTGTGCGTCGCCGTACGGCGAGGGCGCCTTCGAGTGCGCCACCGCCACGGTCCCCGTCGACTGGGAGCGGCCGCGGGGCGAGACCCTCGACCTGGCGCTCGTCCGTCATCGTGCCACCGACCCGGAGCACCGGATCGGCTCGCTGCTGATCAACCCGGGCGGCCCGGGCGGCTCCGGGGTGGAGTTCGCGTTCGGCGCGCCCTACTCCTTCTCGCCCGAGCTGCTGGAGCGTTTCGACATCGTGGGCTTCGACCCTCGGGGCATCGGTCTCAGCAACCCGGTGACCTGCGACGAAGAGCTGGTCACCGCCCAGGAGTCACTGCTCTACCCCGACAGCGGAGCGTCCTTCGCCGCCCTGCGCCGGACGAACGGCGCGCTCGGGGACGACTGCCGCGCCCGCACCGGGTCGCTCGTCGGGCACATGGACTCCACGAGCGTCGCCCGTGACATGGACGCGATCCGCGCGGGCCTCGGCGAGGAGCGGATCAGCTACTACGGCGTCTCGTACGGCACCGCCCTCGGCCAGCGGTACGCCGAGCTCTACCCGCGGCACGTCCGCGCGATGACCCTGGACTCCGTGATCGACCACAGTCTGGACGCCTGGACCCTCCAGAAGACCCGGGCGATCGCGATGGAGGAGACGTTCGGGCAGTTCGCCGACTGGTGCGCCCGCACCTCGTCCTGCGCGCTCCACGGCCGCGACGTCCGCGCCCTGTTCGACTCGCTGTACCGGCGCGCCGCAGCCGGTGAACTGGGCGAGGGAGGCGACTACGTCTTCACCGACGAGCATCTTCAGGACCTGTCCCTCAAGTTCCTGTACAGCACCGCCGACTGGTTCCGGTTCGCCGAGTTCCTGGCCGACCTGGACACCCCGGACCCCGCCGGGGCGCGCCCCTCCCTGCAGGCCCAGGGCGAACCGGCGCCGTACGCCTACTACCCCGTGCTCTGCCAGGACTTCGACCTCGCCGTGCCCTCGTACGCCACGCTCGCCGACTACCGGCGGCGGCTCGCCCGGATCGCACCGGTCACCCGGTTCAGCACACTCGCGTGGACGGATCTGACCGGCTGCCAGGGCTGGCCGGCGGAGGTCGCCGATCCGCAGCACGCACTGCGCGTCGACGGCACCCCGCCCATCCTGGTCACCAACAGCCGCTACGACGTCGCCACCCCGCACGCCTGGGGGGCCGGCGTCGCCCGTCAGATCGGCCGCGAGGCGGTGTTCCTCACCTACGACGGCGCCGGACACGGCGACTACTGGGCGAGCCCCTGCGCGCGCGAGGCCATCGACACCTACCTGACCACCCTGGTGACCCCCGCCGACGGCACCCACTGCCCCGCCGTCCAGCCGGCCGGCCCCTCGTCCACGCTGCGCACTCCGGACCTCAGCGCAGCGCCCCCTTGGTGGCGTCGGCGATGAAGCCGCGGGCGAAGAAGGTGAACACCATCACCAGCGGGATGACGGAGAGCAGCACCCCGGACATCACCATGCTGTAGTCGGTGGAGTGACCGGCGTACAGCTGGGCGAGCGCCACCTGGAGGGTGAGCTTGTCCGGGTTGACCAGCATCACCAACGGCAGGATGTAGTCGTTCCAGGCGCCGATGAAGGTGTAGATGCCGAGGAACGCCAGCGCCGGACGGACGCACGGCAGCACCACGTGCCAGTACTGGCGGAAGAACCCGGCGCCCTCGATCCGGGCGGCGTCGAGGAGTTCGTCGGGGACGCTGGTGGAGGTGTACTGCCGCATCCAGAAGATCCCGAAGGCGTTGGCCGCGGCGGGCACGATCAGCGCCTTCAGGGTGCCCAGCCAGCCCAGCTGCACCATGATCTCGTACTGCGGGATGATCGCCAGCTGGGTCGGCAGGATGTACATCGACAGCAGCACGCCGAAGAGGAACTTCTTCGCGGGGAAGTCGTACTTGGCGAAGGCGAACGCGGCCAGCGAGTCGAAGAACAGCACCAGCGCCGTCGTACAGACCGCGACGATCATCGTGTTGCCCAGGGACCCGAAGAAGTCCATCTTCGCGAACAGGTGCCGCAGGTTGGTGAGCAGGTTGTCGCCGAACCACAGCTTCGGGGGGTAACTGTAGATGTCCTGCGAGGTGTTCGTCGCCATGACGACGATCCAGTAGAACGGGAACACCGAGATGACGACGCCGGTCATGAGGATCGCATGGACGCCGAGGCCCCGCAGGCGCTTGCGGTTCAAGCCGTTCATGACCGTCGCTCCTTACGCTGCACCAGCCACCAGTTGAGGGTGACGATGAGCAGGATCAGCAGGAAGAAGGCCCAGACGATCGCGGCGCCGTAGCCGAAGTCGTTGTTGTCGAAGGCCTGGTGGTAGAAGTACAGAAGGGTGGTGAGACCCGCCTGGCCCGGTCCGCCGGAGTTGGGGTTGGTGGCCGCGTCGCTGCCGAACAGCACCTGGGGTTCGGTGAAGCTCTGCAGTCCGGTGACCGTGGAGATCACCACGGTGAACAGGATGATCGGCCGCAGCAGCGGGATCGTGATCGAGAAGAAGATCCGCGCCGGGCCCGCGCCGTCCATCCGGGCCGCCTCGTAGAGCTCGGAGGGGATGGCCTGGAGGCCGGCCAGATAGATGATCGCGTTGTAGCCGGTCCACTGCCAGGTCATCAGCGTCGCGATGACGAGCTTGATCGTCCACTCGTTGCTCATCCAGGGCACGGCCGACAGGTGCAGGCCCCTGAGGATGGCGTTGATCAGGCCGAAGTTGTTGCTGAAGACCGCACCGAAGAAGATCGCGATGGCCACCAGCGAGGTGATGCTGGGGATGAACAGACAGACCCGGTAGAACGCGGTGAACCGCTTGGTGGAGTTCACCAGCACCGCGAGCACCAGTGCCATGAAGAGCATCGGCACGGTCGACAGCACCCAGATGATCAGGGTGTTGCGGATGGACATCCAGAACACCGGGTCGTCCCACAGGAAGCGGAACTGCTGGAAGCCGACGAACTGCATCTCCCCGATGCCGTCCCACTTCTGGAACGCCAGGTACACGGTGTAGAGCACCGGGAAGAGCATGAAGACCGAGAAGATCAGGTAGTACGGCGAGATCGCGAGGTACTGCGGCCAGTGCCTGAGGACCCGTCGGCCCGGCCGGGGCCGGGCCCCGGCCGACACCGGCCGGATCCTGGGGGCGCGCCGCCCCGGACCGCGCGAGGGGTCCGGAGCGGGCTGCCCGAGGGGGCCGGCGCCGGGTCCGGAGGTCGGTCCGGTGGGTGCCGGACCGGCTACCGGGCTGGACGACATGTCACTTCACTCCCTGCCGCTGGGCGATCTGCTTGGCCTGGCTGACCGCGTCCTTCCAGGCCTGGTCCGGGTCCTTGCCCTTGGCCTCGATGCTGGTCAGTTCGGCGTAGTACGGCGCGGAGACCGCCGCGTCGGCCGGGGCCTCGTAGGCCGCGGGGATCTTCTGGGCCGCCGGGCCGAAGATCTCGATGGTCTTCTGGCCGCCGAAGAAGGCGTCCCCGCCGGTGAGCGCGGGCAGCTTGTAGGCGGCCGGCGCGGTCGGGAAGAGGGCGGCGTCGGTGAAGCCGCGGGCCTGGTTCTCGGGGCTGAGGATCCAGCTGATGATCTTGAAGGCTTCCTCGGGGTTTCCGCTGGTCGCGGGGATGGCGAGGAAGGAGCCGCCGAGGTTGGAGGCGCCGCCGGGCAGGCTCGCCACCCGCCACTTGCCCTTGGTGCCGGGGGCGGCGTTGCTGATGTCCAGCGCGTGCCAGGCGGCGCCGATCTCGGTGCCCAGGGTGCCGTTGCCGATGGCGGCGTTCCAGGTGTTGTCGTTGATCTTCGCGTCGATGCCGAGGCTGTAGGGCTTCACGGCGGTCGTCCAGGCGGCGCGGATGTGGTCCTGGTCGCCGATGAACTTGTTGTCCTCGTCGATGAACCGCCGGGTGCCCTGGCCGATGACCATCCCGAACACCGAGCCGATGTTGTTGACCAGGTAGGTCTTCGGCACGGCCTTGTGCAGTTCGACGCCGGCCTGGAAGTAGTCGTCCCAGGTGGACAGCGCGGCGGAGACCTTGGCGGGGTCGGTGGGCAGGCCCGCCTTGGCGAAGAGGTCCTCGCGGTAGAAGGTGGCGCACGGGCCGATGTCGATGGGGAAGCCGATGAGCTTGCCGTCCTGGGTGGTGGCCTGCTTCAGCTTCCACGCCAGGTAGTCCGGGGTCAGCTTCTTCGCGCCGACCGTGTTCAGGTCGACGAACCGGTTGGCGTTGGGCAGGAAGGAGGCGATGTCCTCGCCCTTGATGCCGGTGATGTCGGGGGCGGTCTGCGCGGCCCGCAGCCCGGTGAGCAGCTTGGTCTTGAAGTCGCCGCCGACCACCGAGGTCTTCAGGGTGATGTCGGAGAAGTGGGTCTTGGCGTCCGCCACGACCTTGTCGCTCAGCCCGCCGGCCCAGTACCAGAAGGTCAGGTTCTTGCTGTCCTTGCTGCCGCTCGACGCCGAGCCGCCGCCGCACGCTGCGGTGGCGCCGGCCGCGGCGGCCGTCAGTACGGCGGCCTGAAGGAATCGTCTGCGGGAAAGGTCCACGATCTTCTCCTAGATCTCAGCGAGTTCGGCATGTCTGGCGCGTCCGGCAGGACCTGTGGGTCGGGGTCCGCGCTGGGGCGCGGCGGGGAGGCCGGGTGGCTGAAGAGCATCGGCGTGGGTGGAACCCTTCAGCCACCCGGGGTGTACGACCTGGTCCTCTCAGACGGTGCCGACGCGTCCGGGACGGCGGAATACGCCGTTCATCCGCTTCGGCCGACCGGAGTGGGGTCCGGGCCTGGCTCCGAATTACGCAAGAGAGTGCACCCGGTGCGCGGGTTTGACAAGGGTCAAGCGAATATCGAGACATTCATGCGCGACTTTGCTTGAGTTTGGCGAGTTCACGAGTATGGTCTGCCGCATGCTCCCTGACCGAAGACATCAGCTGATCCTTCGCTCCCTGCGTGCGGACGGGCCGACCTCGGTGTCCGTCCTGGCCGAGAGGGTCGGGGCGAGCCAGGCCACGATCCGCCGTGACCTCGCACAACTGGAGGACGAGGGCCTGCTCAAACGGGTCTACGGCGGCGCCGCGCCCGTGGTGGGCGAGGACGATCCGTTCGCCGACGTCGCCGGTGTCCGGGTCGAGGCCAAGGACGCCCTGGCCGCCTGGTGCGCAAACCTCGTCAAGGACGGTGAGACCGTGCTGCTCGACATCGGCACCACGGCCCACCGGGTGGCCCGGCATCTGCACGGCCGGTCCCTCACCGTGATCACCAGCAACCTGGCCGTGTACGAGGAGCTCCAGGACGACAAGGATGTCCAGCTGATCCTGCTCGGCGGGGTGGTCCGGCGGGACTACCGCTCCCTGGTCGGCTTCCTCACCGAGGACAACCTGCGGCAGGTGCACGCCGACCGGCTGTTCCTCGGGACCAGCGGGGTCCGCCCCGACGGCCAGGTGCTGGACACCACCGCCGTCGAGGTGCCGGTCAAGCGGGCGATGATCGCCGCCAGCGCCCAGGTGGTCCTGGTGGCGGACGCCGGCAAGTTCCCCGGCACCGGGATGGCCCGGGTGTGCGGGCCCGAGGACCTCGACGTCGTGGTGACCAACGCGCCGGGCGAGGAGAAGACCTGCGCACGGCTGCGCGAGTCGGGGGTCGAGGTGGTCGAGGTATGAGCAAGGTGATGCACGGATGAACGAGGTGGTCGGCGTATGAGACTCACGATCCTGGGCGGCGGGGGCTTCCGCGTCCCGCTGGTCTACCGGGCGCTGCTGGGCGACCGCGGCGCGGGACGCGTCACCGACGTGACCCTGTACGACCTGGACGCCTCCCGGCTGGCGATCATCCGCAAGGTCCTCGCCGACCAGGCGGCCGGGCACCCCGACCCGCCCACCGTGACCGTCACCACCGACCTCGACGAGGCGGTCACCGGGGCCGACTTCGTCTTCTCCGCCATCCGCGTCGGCGGGCTGGCCGGCCGGGCCGCGGACGAGCGCATCGCCCTGGAGGAGGGCGTCCTCGGCCAGGAGACCGTCGGCGCCGGCGGCATCTCCTTCGGGCTGCGCACGGTCCCCGTGGCCGTCGCGATCGCCCGCCGGGTCGCCGCGCTGGCGCCCGACGCCTGGGTCATCAACTTCACCAACCCCGCCGGTCTGGTGACCGAGGCGATGACCGCGCACCTCGGCGACCGGGTGATCGGGATCTGCGACTCCCCGGTGGGCCTCGGCCGCCGGGTCGCCGGTGCGCTCGGCGTCGACCCGGCCCGTGTCCGCCTCGACTACGTCGGGCTCAACCACCTGGGCTGGCTGCGCGGACTGTACGCCGAGGGCCGTGATCTGCTGCCGTCCCTGCTCGCCGACGAGACCGCGCTGACCTCGTTCGAGGAGGGCAAGCTGTTCGGCGCCGACCTGCTGCGCACCCTCGGCGCGCTGCCCAACGAGTATCTGCACTACTACTACTTCAGCCGTGAGTCGGTGCACTCGGCACGGGCCGCCGAACAGACCCGGGGCGCCTTCCTCCACTCCCAGCAGCAACGCTTCTACGACGCCCTGGCCCCCGCCCTGGAGCAGTCCGTGCCCCGCGCCGCCTGGAACGCCTGGGACGCCACCCGGCTGGAGCGCGAGACGACCTACATGGCCGAGAACCGCGAGGCCGTCGGCATGGGCGAGCGCGACTCCTGCGACCTGGAGTCCGGCGGCTACGAACAGGTCGCCCTGGCCCTGATGCGCGCCATCGCGCTGGACGAGCGGGCGACCCTCATCCTCAACGTGCGCAACCGCGGACGGATCCCCGTCCTCGACGACGACGCCGTCATCGAGGTCCCCTGCCATGTCGACGCCAACGGCGCCCACCCGATCGCCGGGGCCTCGCTGCCCGACCACGGCACGGGGCTGGTGTGCTCGGTCAAGGCCGTCGAACGCGCGGTGATCCACGCCGCGACGGCCGGCGGGCGCGACCACGCGGTGCGGGCCCTGACCATCCACCCGCTGATCGACTCGTACGCCGTCGCCCGGCGCCTGCTGGACGCCTACCAGCGGCACTTCCCGGAACTGGCGTACCTCGGCGGCTGAGGGAACACGAGGGAACACGGCGGCCAGGGCTCGCCCCGACGCGGATGACGGGCGAGTCCTGGCCGCCGAGATCGATTCTCGGGGGCGTGGCACGGTGTGCCCACCGGTGTGCGGACGGCGACCCTGGTGAACGGCGGCCACCCCGTGCGCCCGGCACACACCCCGTACGCATGTCCGGGGGCGAGGCGTAACGGCGCGCCGGGCGGGGAAGGCGCACCTCGAAGCAGGCCGGGACCCGGCCCCGCGTGATCAAGCACACCCCGCGGCGCGCGATACTGGGCTCGGCTCATCGCCCTCGTCCACGGCTCACGAACGGATCATGCACATCTCCGCGACCGCCCCGCCCACCACGCCCTCCACGGTCTGGCTCGGCCGTGGCCGCCACACCGGTCCCACCGCACCGGAGGTCCTGCGCACCCACCTCCGGGCGCTCAAGGACGCCGAGCGGCTCCAGGACTTCCGGGAGCTGCCCGACAGCGAGACCGCCGAGGGCGAGTCGGCCTTCGAGGCCCGCTGGCAGGTACCCGACAACATTACCGTGCGGGCCCGGCTGAAACTGTCGGAGTGGTCGGGCCGGGGCCAGGAGTGGACGCTGGTCGCGGAGGCCGAGCAGCCCTGGGACCTGCGCTGGCCCTCGCCCGCCGAGCTTTTCTGGCCGTGGGAGACGGACACCGCGTGGGGCCAGGAGACCGTGACCGGCCAGCGGTTCCTCGACATCAACCCGCTGCCCGCCGACGACAAGGATCTGCGCCGCGTCCTGCGGTCCGCCCTGCGCGACACCTGGACCGTCGACGTCGTCGTCCACGAGGCGATGACGCCGGACGACCGGGGACGGCGTTCGCTGGTCTCCCTGCTGCCCCCCGGCCTGCACCACCGGGTGGTGGAGCACCGGGCGGCGCCGCACCAGCTGCGGACCGTGAACTGGGCGCTGAAGGACTTCGGGATCGAGGTGCCGCGCGGCGGGGCGCTGGTGCTGCCCGGCAGCCCCGCGCCGGACGGCTACGACGCCGGGGTTTTCTCGGTGCGCAGCGTGTTCCTGGACGGCTCGCATCCCACGGAGGTGCTGGACGCCGTACGCCGCTACGTCGCGCTGCCCGCGCCCCTGCCGGAGGGCGGCGACGCCGCGCTCACCCTGCTCCGGGAGAAGTGGCAGCTGCTCACCCTGGAGGAGGAACTCGCCCGGGAACGCGAGCTGGTGGCCATGTACAAGGCGGCCCTGGAGGCGATGACCGAGTCCCGGGACCTGTACCGGGAGGCGGCCGAGCAGGCCCACGAGGCGCTGGCCGCCTACCGTGAGGCGGCGGCCGAGGCGGGCGTCGAGCCCCAGCGTCCCGCCCCGGCGAAGAAGGGCGGCTCGCCCTTCCAGCAGTGGGGCAGGACCCTGGAGCGGCTCAAGGAGAGCACCATGGGCCTGCGCCCGGCGTCCGTCGACGCCGACGGGCCCGAGGAAGCCTCCGACCACCGGCCGAGGTAATCCCGCCGGAAGAGGGGAATTCGGGAACCGAAAACGGGGAATCCGAAACAAGGGCAGCACACCGCGCGACGGACCCGGAGGGAGGGCCCGTGGACACGACCACCACGCTCCTCGTCGTCGCCGCGGTACTCGCCGCGACCCTGCTCGCGTGCGCCGCCGCGGTGCTGGTGCGGCTGGTCCGCACCCGCCGGGACCTCAGACGCGCCGGACTGCCCACCGGCCCGCGCTGGGTGTTCTGGGGCGCGGTCCTGTACTTCGTGCTACCGACCGACCTGCTGCCCGACCCGGTCTACCTCGATGACATCGGTGTCCTGCTGCTCGCCCTGCGCTCCCTGCGCCGTTCTCCCGACCCGGTCGGCACCCCAACTGACCGTATTTGAAGACGTTTTCACCCCACGTTCGGCACATCTCCCCTGCTCCGCGCCCTGTTGGGGCCCCGACTCGCCGATGATCACGGAGAGTAAGGAAACCAACCACCCGTTCGATTCGTATAAGTGACTGAAGGTCGCACCTAACGCAGCGGGCCCGAGTGACGTCGCACAGCGGCACCGCTTGATCGAGGCAGTACCGACGAGGGAGAGAACATGCAACCGTTCGCGCTCAACTACGCACGCCCTGCGGTGGAGTTGGAGTTCGCAACTCCGTACGCCTACGACCCCGGACTGCAGTTGAACGTACTCCTCGACGGCCGAGTCGCCGCTCGTGACCACGCCCTGCTCAGAGAACTGGGGACCACCACCTCCACCGCGGGTTCCAAGACCCACTTCGACGACTGAGCACGGGCCGCGCAAGATGACCGTGCTTATCCTGACCTGCGAAGAGGACGTGACGGCGGACATGGTGGTCGTGCACCTGAACGCCGCGGGCGTCCCGGTCGTCCGGCTCGATCCGGCCGATCTGACCAGCACCGTCGCCCTGTCGGGCGAGTTCGTCCACGGTGCGTTCCGGGGCCATCTGTCCTCGGCCGGCCGGCTGGTGAGCCTGGACGGACTGCGGTCCGTGTGGGTGCGCCGGCCGGGCGCCGCGGCGGCGCGGGCGGCCCAGCCGTCCGCGTGGCTCACGGAAGAGGCCTCGCAGGCCCTCTACGGCATGCTCCGGGGCACCGGTGTGCGCTGGATGAACCATCCGGACGCGTCCGTGCGCGCCCGGCACAAGCCGTGGCAGCTGCGGCTGGCGCAGCGCAGCGGGCTGCCCGTGCCCGCGACCCTCATCACGACCTTCCCGCAGGCCGCGCGGGATTTCGCGGAGCGCTACCCGGACCTGGTGGTCAAACCGGTGTCCGGGGCGCATCCGCAGGACCCGCCGCGTGCGGTGCCCACCACCCGGGTGCCGCCCGGCGCCGACTTCGCGGCCGTGGCCTACGGTCCGACCCTGCTGCAACGCCGGATAGCCAAACGGGCGGACATCCGGCTGACCGCGGTGGGCGAGCGGATCCTGGCCGCCCGCAAGGACACGGCCCGGGGCGCCGATCCGGACGTGGTGGACGTGCGCTACGCGCCCTCCACCACGCCGTGGCGCCCCGCCGACGTCCCGCCCCGGCTCGCGGACGCCGTACGGACGTATCTGCGCGAGGCGGAACTGGCCTACGGCGCCTTCGACTTCGCGGAGGACGCCGACGGCACGTGGTGGTTCCTGGAGTGCAACCAGTCGGGGCAGTTCGGCTTCGTGGAGGTGGACACCGGTCAGCCGATCGCGCGCACCATCGCGGAGTGGCTGGCCGGCCCGGCCCCGCGGCCGGGCGCCCGGTCCGCCGACCGCTGCGGTTCGGCGGCCTCCTGAGGAAGCACCGCGCGGCCGGGGCCCCACCGGGTCCCGGCCGCGCGGTCACCGCTCAGACGGCGAGCGACAACCCCTTGCCGGTCGCGGCCCGGGAGTCCAGCAGGGCGTCCGCCGCGGCCACCGCCTCCCGGACGTCGGACGTGCCCATCAGCACACAGAGCGTGTACGTCACATCACGCAGTTCACGGGCCGTCTCCGGCCGCTCCTGCTCCGCCTGAGCGATCCTCAGCGTCGCGTACCGGGTCAGCAACGTCCTGGCGACCCTGGGGTCCGGAACGATCACGAGCGCCCCTCTCTACGGTTGTTGCGCTGCGTGTGCCCGGACCTGGGCGATTCATGCACACGAGGCACACACGTCACCCTCCGGGGGCACGATCGCGCCACGCGGTTCGTGCCGTACGTAACGCGGTGGTGCACGCTGAGTCACGCGCGCCCCTCGCCCCGCGCACGGAATCGACGGGACGACACCCGGATGGACCACCCGCCCAGGGGGGAACCTGGAGGTGTCCCGCCCCCGATGGGAAGGAGTCCCGGACGTGTCGTTCTCCACCGACAAGGTCGCGCGCGCCGTACGGCAGGCGGTCGCCGACGGGCTGCTGGCGGAGGACCGGCCCGTGGCCGGCCTCCTCGACGTCGAAGGCGTGCGGGAGAGCGTCGCCACGCTGAAGGAGGCGTTCGCGGGGGTGCCGGAGGTGCTGCACGCCTTCGCCGCCAAGGCCTGCCCGCTGGTGCCGGTGCTGCGGCTGCTCGCCGACGCCGGCCTGGGCTGCGAGGTGGCGAGCCCCGGTGAGCTGCGGCTGGCGCTGGACGCGGGCTTCGCCCCGGCGCGGATCGTGCTGGACTCCCCCGCCAAGACCCGCGGCGAGATCCGCGAGGCGCTGGACCTCGGTGTCGCGCTGAACGCCGACAACCTCGGCGAGCTGGACCGGATCGACGCCCTGCGCCCCGAGGACTGTTCCTCCGTGCTGGGGCTGCGGGTCAATCCGCAGGTCGGCAGCGGTGCGATCGAGGCGATGAGCACCGCGACCGCCCACTCCAAGTTCGGTGTGGCCCTGCGCGACCCGGGAGCCCGAGAGCGGGTCGTCGAGGCGTTCGTACGACGTCCGTGGCTGACCCGGCTGCACGCGCACGTCGGCTCCCAGGGCTGCCCGCTGCCGCTGATCGCGCAGGGGCTCGCGGCGCTGCACGGGCTCGCCGAGGAGATCGACGCGCGCGCCGGCCGCCGTCAGGTCACCAGCCTCGACCTGGGCGGCGGGCTGCCGGTGAACTTCGCCGACGACTCCGTCGCACCGACGTACGCCGGGTACGTGGCCGCGCTCCGCGCCGTGGAACCCGCCCTGCTGGACGGCCGTTACCGGGTGGTGACCGAGTTCGGCCGCTCCCTGGTCGCCAAGAGCGGGGTCACGGCCGCGCGCGTCGAGTACGTCAAGGAGGCGGGCGGCCGCCGGATCGCGCTCACCCACGCGGGCGCCCAGGTGGCGACCCGGACGGTGTTCATGCCGCGGTCCTGGCCGCTGCGGGTCACCGCGTACGGCCCCGACGGCACGCCCAAGCGGGGTCCGCTGGTGCCGTACGACATCGCCGGGCCGCTCTGCTTCGCCGGGGACGTCGTCGCGCACGCGCACCCGCTGCCCGAACTCGCCGAAGGCGATCTGATCGTGCTGCACGACACCGGGGCGTACTACTTCTCGGCGCCCTGGGCGTACAACAGCCTGCCCCGCCCCGCCGTGTACGGCTGCCTCTTCGAGGGGACCGGCGTCCTCTTCGCCACCGTCCGCGCCGCCCAGTCGGCCCGGGAGATCTCCCTGGAGAACGGTGCGGACCACGCCGACGCCTTGCTGACGGGCTTCGCCGCCGCACCCTCGCGGCGCTGAACCGGGGGGTGTCCCCGGGCCGGACCGATGTGCGAAGCTCGCCCGTGTTCGGCGTGGCTTCGCACAGCAGGGGAGATTCAGCAGCATGCGCATCGGTCTGCTCGGTACCGGCCCGTGGGCCGGGATGGTGTACGGCCCCGTCCTCGCCGCCCACGAGGACCTCGACCTCACCGGGGTGTGGGGCCGTCGCCCCGAGGCCGCCAAGGAACTGGCGGACCGTCACGGCACCCGCGCCTACGACGACGTCGACGCGCTCCTCGCGGACGTGGACGCGGTCGCCGTGGCGCTCCCGCCGGACGTCCAGGCGGAGCTGGCGGTCCGGGCCGCACGGGCGGGCCGGCACCTCCTGCTGGACAAGCCCGTCGCCACCACCGCGGCCGGAGCACGGGCCGTGGTGACGGCGGCCGAGGAGGCGGGGGTCGCCTCGGTGGTCTTCTTCACCTCCCGGTACCTGAGCGAGACCGCCGACTGGATAGCGGCGCGGACGGAGGCCGGAGGCTGGTTCACCGGGCACGCCCGCTGGCTGGGGTCGGTGTTCGCCGAGGACGGCGACAGCCCGTTCGCCACGCCCTGGCGGCGGGAGAAGGGCGCGCTGTGGGACGTGGGCCCGCACGCCCTGTCGGTGCTGCTGCCGGTCCTCGGCGACGTCCGCCGGGTGAGCGCCGCGGCGCCCGGCCCCCGGGACACCGTGCACCTGGTCCTGGAGCACACCGGCGGCGCCTCCAGCACCGTGACGCTCAGTCTGACCGCCCCGCCCGCGGCGTCGGGGGCGGCCGTCGAGCTGTACGGCGACGGCGGGGTCGTACGCCTGCCGGAGCCCACCGGCAGCGCCGCCGACGCGCTGGCCCGGGCCGCCGGGGAACTCCTCGCCGCGGCCCGGGACGGGCGCGCGCACCCGTGCGACGCCGCGTTCGGGCTGCGGGTCACCGAGATCCTCGCCGACGCCGAGGCCCTGCTGGGCCGGGGCGCCGGCGAGCCGCGCTGATCAGCTCGGTGTGAAGTTGGCCCGCTCCCGCACCACGGGGTAGCCCGCCTTGGTGAAGTGGGCCGCCATCGGGAAGTTGCCCTGGTCGGTGGCCGCGGCGATGAACTCCGCGCCCCGCTCGACGAGGTAGTGGGTGCACTCGGCGAGCAGGTCGTAGGCGTAGCCGTGGCCGCGGTGCTCGGGCAGGACGCCGATGAAGCCGACGCAGGGCCCGGAGGGGTTGTGGGCCGGGATGTGGATCCCGGCCAGGTCGCCCTCGGGGGTGCGGGCGACCTGCCACCACTCGCGCGGGGACGGGCACCAGCGGAAGAAGTCCAGCTCCTCCTGGGCGGCCTGGTCCACGCCGCCCTCGGCGACGGCCTTGCGGGCGTGGGCGTCGAGGGTGGCGGAGTGGATGCGGCGCAGGGCGTCGAAGAACACCGCGTCGTCGGGTTCGGGGGCGAAGGCGAGCCGGCCGGGGCGCTCGGGCAGTCCGCACGGTGGGGTCCAGCGGTAGACGAAGCGCTCCACGAGCAGGCTCTGGCCGGCCGCGCGGGCGGCGGCGTGACGGGCCTCGGCGGCGGCCCGCAGGGCCGGGTCCTCGCGCCAGCCGCCGGGCAGGACCAGTTCCAGGCCGACCCGCCAGGGCGCGGTGCGCAGGAGTTCGGCGGCCGCCTCCTCCTCGCCGTCGGAGAAGTCGAACCACTCGACGGTGACCGGTTCGCTGTCGTCGGGCCCGCCCCACCAGGCGGCGCGGGCGACGACCCGCCCGTCGCGCAGGGCGACCCGCTTCCAGTGCGGACGGTAGGTGGCGTTGCGGAACGCCTCGGCGTTGCCCAGCGGGTCGGGCAGGGTGTCGAAGAGATGGACGTCGCGCTCGTCGAGCGCGCGGATGACCAGATCGGTCAAGGGAATTCCTCCGGGATGCGAATGACGTGAGGCGCTCCCGGGCGTCGGACGAGGGTCAGACGCGGCACGCCGGGGTCACGGAACGGGAGCGCGGGATGTGTGAGAGCTTCATCGGCGCTCGCCTCCTTCCGTGGTCTCCGGGCGTGCAGGGACACCGTAGAAGATCGTCTGACGGGGCGTCCACCGGTTTTCCCGGCGTGCGCCCGGTGGTGCCGGGGTGGAGCGTGGTGGTGTGGCACGAGTGGACGGGGAGCGGCGGGGCTGGCTGCGGGGCGCGCCGCCGCCGCGCTGGGTGCGGGCGCTGCCGATCGCGCTGATCGCGGGGGTGTGCGTGGCCACGCTGGTGAGCCCGGACCCGCTGGACATCGGCTTCCTGCTGGGCGCGATCCCGCCGCTCGCGGTCCTGTCGTACGGCCCGGTGGCGACCGCCGTGCTGGGGGCGGCCGTGGTCGTGATGCTGAACGTGCCGGCGTTCCGGCTGGACGATCCGGGCCAGACGGACCTGCTGACGATCTGTTTCGTCGCCCTGCTGAGCGTGTTCGTGGCGTTCGTGCGCAGCCGCCGGGACGTGCAGCTGGACGTGGAGCGCACGATCGCCGAGGCGGCGCAGCAGGCCGTGGTGCCGCCGGTGCCGGAGCGGGTGGGCGGGGTGTCCTGCGCGGGCCTGTACCGGGCGGCGGAGCGCGGCACGCTGGTGGGCGGCGACTTCTTCGACGTACGGGACAGCGCGCACGGGGTGCGGGCGGTGCTGGGGGATGTACAGGGGCACGGGCTGGCGGCGATCGCGACGGTGGCGTCGCTGATGGGGGCGTTCCGGGAGGCGGTGCTGGACCAGCCGTCCCTGGAGGCGGTGGCGGCCCGGCTGGACCGGCGGCTGGCGGTGGACTCGGCCCGGGTGCCGCACGCGGAGCTGTTCGCGACGGCGGTGCTGCTGGAGTTCACCCCGGGCGGGGATGCCGTACGGGTCGTGGTGTGCGGGCATCCGCCGCCGGTGCTGCTGCGCGACGGCACGGCGACGGAGGTGGCGGTCACGCCGGGGGCGCCGCTGGGCCTGGACCTGCCGGACGCGCCCCGGCCGGACGGGCTGCTGGTGCCGCTGTGCGCGGGTGACCGGCTCTTCCTCGCCTCGGACGGGGTGTGGGAGGCGCGGGACGCCGCCGATGTGTTCTATCCGCTGACGGAGCGGCTGCCCGCCCTCACCGCGGGGGCCGATCCGGCGACCACGGCCGTCCGGGTCTGGGCCGACGTCGTACGGCACTCCCCCGAGGTCCGCGACGACGTCACGATGCTCGTCCTCGCCCCGTGGCGTCCGGACCGGTGAGGGTCTCGGCGTCGCCCTCGGCGTCGATGTGCGGCAGGATCCGGTCCAGCCAGCGCGGGGTCCACCAGGCCTTCTCCCCGAGCAGCGTCATCACGGCCGGCACCATGAGCAGCCGGACGACGGTGGCGTCGATCAGCACGCTGACGGCGAGGCCGAGGCCGAGCATCTTGACGACGATGTTGTCGCTGATGATGAACGCCGCGAACACGCTCACCATGATCAGGGCGGCGCAGGTGATGACCCGGGCGGTGATCTCCAGGGCGTGGGCGACGGAGTCCTTGGCGTCGCCGGTGCGCAGCCAGTTCTCGTGGACGCGGGAGAGCAGGAAGATCTCGTAGTCCATGCTGAGGCCGAAGATGATCGCGAACATCATCATCGGCACATAGCTCTCGATCGGCACGTCGCCGTGGACGCCCAGCGCGGGCCCGCCCCATCCCCACTGGAAGACGGCGACGACCACGCCGTAGGAGGCGGTGATGGACAGGACGTTGAGGACGGCGGCCTTGACCGCGACGAGCAGGCCGCGGAAGACGACGAGGATGATCAGGAAGGCGAGGCCGACGACCACGCAGATGATCAGGGGGAGCCGGCTGGCGACGATGTCGCGGAAGTCGACCTGGGCGGCCGTGGTGCCGGTGACATAGCCCTTCGCGTCGTATCCGGAGACCGCGTCGGGCAGGGTGGTGTCCTTGAGCCGGTTCACCAGGTCGGTGGTGGTGGCGTCCTGCGGGGCCTGGGTGGAGTAGACGGTGCCGATCAGGACGTCGCCGTCCTGGGTGGGGGTCAGCGGGGTGACGGTCGCCGCGTCGGGCACGGCGTTCAGGGTCTTCTGCGCCTGGGACTGGAGGTCGGCGCGTTTGTCGGAGGGGACGGACGTCTGGTCGATGACGACGGTCAGGGGCCCGTTGGAGCCGGGGCCGAAGGCGTCGGTCATCAGGTCGTAGGCCCGCCGGTCGGTGAAGGAGGTCGGGTCGGCCCCGTCGCCGATGTGGCCGAGCTGGATGGAGAAGACGGGGATGGCGAGGATCGCGATCACGGCGAGGCCGGCGCTGAGGTACTCCCAGGGTCTGCGCTCGACGCGCTGGGCGTAGCGGTGCCAGGTGCCGTGCGGGGCGGCGCCCGGTTCGGCGTCCGTCTCGGCGATCGGTTTGCGCACATGCCAGCGGTCGATGCTGCGGCCGACGAGTCCGAGCATGGCCGGTACGAAGGTGAGGGCGCCCGCGACGGCGGAGATCACGGTGATGGCCGCCGCGAGGCCGAGTTTGCCGATGAAGGACACCCCGGACGCGTACAGGCCCATCAGCGCGATGATCACGGTCGTGCCGGAGACCAGGACGGCGCGGCCGCTGGTGGCGGTGGCGTGTCCGGCGGCCTCGGCGGGATCGGCGCCGTTCATCAGGTTCTGCCGGTGCCGGGTGATCAGGAACAGGGCGTAGTCGATGCCGACACCGAGGCCGATCATGGTGGCGAGGGTCGGTGAGACGGTCGCGAAGGTGAACGCGGCGGCCAGCAGGCCGAGGATGGCGAGTCCGCCGACGACGCCGATCAGCGCGGTGACGAGGGGCAGTCCGGCCGCGATGACACTGCCGAAGCCGATCAGCAGGACGACGATGGCGACCGCGAAGCCGATCGCCTCGCTGAGGTAGTCGTTGGCCTTGGGGCGGGCCAGTTCGCCGAGCGAGCCGCCGTACTCGACGTCGGCGCCGGCCGCCCGCAGCGGCTGGACGGCCTGGTCGACGCCGTCGAGGTAGGCGTCGCCGAGGGTGTTGGGCTGCTTGTCGAAGCGCACGGTGATGTAGCCGGTCTTTCCGTCGCTCGACACCGGGCCGACCTTGGTCGGGGTCTGCGAGAGCGGGTTCTGCACCGAGAGGACGTGGGGCAGCTTCTGCAGGTCGCCGACCGTGGTGGACATCTGCGAGCTCAGCGCGCTCAGCGGCTGGTCGTCGTGCATCACGATCTGCGCGCTGTACCCGCCGGCCTGCGGGTCGTGCTCCTGGAGGACGTCGAGGCCCTTCTGGGACTGGGTGTCCGAGAGCTGGAAGTTGTCCTCGTAGGTACCGCCGACGGCGCGGTCGATCAGCTGGAGGGTGACCAGGGCCACCAGCCAGGCGAGGATGACGATCACGAAGTGGCGGGCGCACCAGGCGCCGAGTCTGCGCAGTACCCCGCGTCGCGGTGTCCCGGCGGTGGTGGGTGCCATGGGCTCATTACACGCCCGACCGATCTTCTCGGCATCTCGGCCGTCATGGGCATGAAGTGATCGGGATTGCAGGGTGCGCCAGGAGGATGAATGGTGTTAGTACATTCCTTCGGACGCGAGGAGCAGACACCATGCCGACCTCACAGCCGGGCGGCGCCCGGCCCACCGCGGACCGCGTCACCCCGGACAGGCTGCTCCACACGCGCACGGGCAGCGAGGTGTCGCCGGAGGACATGGTCCTGGCCACGGGCCGCGACCTCACCCCGCGCAACCTCGAATGGGCCCGGCGCAAGCTCGCCGAGGAGGGCCCGACCGCGATCGAGAAGCTGCTGCCGTAGATCCTTCTCCGCTCTTTCCCCGCGGCACCCCTCGCTGTCACACTGCGGAGGGTGCCCGACTTCGACATGCTCGTCATCGGATCAGGTCCCGGCGGCCAGAAGGCCGCCATCGCCGCGGCCAAGCTGGGCCGCCGCGTCGCCGTCGTCGACCGCCCCGACATGGTCGGCGGGGTCTCCCTCCACACCGGCACCATCCCCTCCAAGACCCTGCGCGAGGCGGTGCTGTACCTCACCGGTCTCACCCAGCGCGATCTGTACGGGCAGAGCTACCGGCTGAAGGAGGACATCACCGTCGCCGATCTCACCGCGCGCACCCAGCATGTGGTGGGCCGTGAGACCGATGTCATCCGCAGCCAGTTGTCCCGCAACCACGTCTCCCTGTTCTCCGGCACCGGCCGGTTCGTCGACGACCACACCGTCGCCCTGCGCGAGGCGGGCGGCCGGGAGCGGACGATCAGCGCCGAGCACATCGTCATCGCCACCGGGACCCGGCCGGCGCGGCCGGAGAGCGTGGAGTTCGACGGAAGGACCATCCTCGACTCCGACAACGTCCTGACCGTCGAGCGGGTGCCGCGGTCCATGGTGATCGTGGGCGCGGGGGTGATCGGCATGGAGTACGCCTCCATGTTCGCCGCGCTCGGCAGCAAGGTCACGGTGGTGGAGAAGCGGGCCGGGATGCTCGACATGTGCGACGTCGAGGTCATCGAGTCGCTCAAGTACCATCTGCGCGATCTCGCGGTCACCTTCCGGTTCGGGGAGACCGTGGCCGCCGTGGAGCGGCATCCGCGGGGCACGCTGACCGTGCTGGCCAGCGGCAAGAAGATACCGGCGGACGCGGTGATGTACTCGGCGGGCCGGCAGGGCCTGACCGACGGACTCGACCTGGACAAGGCCGGGTTGGCGGCCGACCCGCGGGGCCGGATCGAGGTCGACGAGCACTACCGCACGCGCGTGCCGCACATCTACGCCGTCGGGGACGTGATCGGCTTCCCGGCGCTGGCGGCGACCTCGATGGAGCAGGGCCGGGCGGCCGCGTACCACGCCTGCGGGGAGCCGGTGGCGCGGATGCACCACCTCCAGCCGATCGGGATCTACACCATCCCGGAGATCAGCTTCGTGGGGCGGACGGAGGACCAGCTCACGGAGGACAGCGTGCCGTTCGAGGTCGGGGTGGCCCGGTACCGGGAGCTGGCCCGCGGGCAGATCATCGGCGACGCGCACGGCATGCTGAAGCTGCTGGTCTCGCCCGAGGACCGCACGCTCCTCGGGGTGCACTGCTTCGGGACCGGCGCCACGGAACTGATCCACATCGGGCAGTCGGTGATGGGCTGCGGCGGCACGGTCGACTATCTCGTGGACGCGGTGTTCAACTACCCGACGCTGGCGGAGTCGTACAAGGTCGCCGCCCTGGACGCCACCAACCGGCTGCGCCAACTGGACCGGATCGGGGAGTGAATCACGTTACCCACCCGTCAATCTTGAAAGCTCAAGAGGTGGGGCTATCATCACTCGCACACTCGGTGTGACCGTTCCGCGACGCTTGGCGGAACGGTAACCGCCGTGGCTTTCCCCGTCGACGTTTCCCGAGGCCGACCCTTCGGTGCCCGGCGGCGCTCCACCCACACCCCCCATGTGCACGACGGAAAGCAGCACGAGCATGAGCAACAGCACCGGAAGAGGGCTGCAGGCGAACGTCCTCGGCACCTTCGACACGGTGGTGATGGCGGTCGCGGGCAGTGCCCCGGCGTACTCCATCGCCGCCACGACGGCGGTCCTCGTCGGCGCGGTGGGCCTGGCCAGCCCGGCGGCGCTGCTGTACTGCGCGATACCGATGCTGGGCATCGCGCTCGCGTTCAGCCGGCTCGGCCGCATCGATGTCAACGCGGGAGCCAGTTACTCCTGGGTGGGCCGGACCCTCCACCCGTTCCTGGGCTTCCTCAGCGGCTGGGCGCTGGTCGTCTCGGCGACGATCTTCATGGTGGCGGGCTCGCTGCCGGCCGGCTCGATGACGCTCGCCCTCTTCGACGAGGGCCTCGCCGACAACACCGCGCTGTCGACGGTGGTGGGCGCGGCCTGGTTCGTGGTGATGCTGGCGGTGGTGCTGGGCGGGGCCCGGCTCACCGTGCGCGCCCAGCTGATCATGTCGGGGGTGGAACTGGCGATCCTCGCGCTGTTCGCACTGCTCGCCTGCTTCCACAGCCAGGACAACGCGCTGCCGTTCGACTGGTCCTGGTTCGGCTTCAGCCACTTCGACGGGGTCTCCGGCTTCGCCTCGGGCGCGCTGGTCGCCGCGTTCTACTACTGGGGCTGGGACGTCACCAGCAATCTCAGCGAGGAGACCCGCAACAGCCGCCGTACGACCGGACTCGCGGGCCTGATCGGCGTCGGCATCGTGTTCCTGCTCTTCGAGGTGTTCACCATCGCGGTGAACGTCATCCTCAGCGCCCAGCAGATCGAGGACAACGGCGCCAACGTGCTGGCCGCGCTCGGCGAGGAACTGATCCCCGGCTGGGGCGGCAAGCTGCTGATCATCGCGGTGATGCTGTCCACGATCGCCACCCTGGAGACCACGCTCATCCAGGTCACGCGCTCGCTGTTCGCGATGGGCCGCGACCGCACGATGCCCTCCGCGCTGGGCCGGGTGCACCGCACCTGGAACACCCCGTGGATCGCGATCGCGGTCGTCGGCGGGGTGGCGCTGGCGATGTTCGTGGCCTCCAACGCGCTGGGCTCGGTGGGCGACATCCTCGCCGACGCGATCTCGGCGATCGGCCTGCAGATCGCGATCTACTACGGCCTCGCCGGGCTCGCGGCGGTCGTGGCCTACCGCAAGACCCTGCTGCGGTCCGCGTCGGACTTCCTGCTCGGCGGGCTGTGGCCGCTGTTCGGCGCGGTGTTCATGTTCTGGATCTTCGCGGAGTCGCTCGGCGAACTGGAGCCCGCGGCGATCACCATCGGCATCGGCGGGCTCGCCGTGGGCCTGGTGCCGATGCTCTGGTACTGGCGCAAGGGCAGCGACTACTACCGCCCGGCCCGGCTGGACGCCTCGCGGACCGTCGAGGCCGACTACGCGCCCGACGGCCACGCGGC
Organism: Streptomyces sp. YKOK-I1; assembly: GCF_054660435.1. Taxonomy (NCBI): domain Bacteria; kingdom Bacillati; phylum Actinomycetota; class Actinomycetes; order Kitasatosporales; family Streptomycetaceae; genus Streptomyces; species Streptomyces sp. YKOK-I1. Next base: position 9,217,489 of record NZ_BAAGDR010000001.1, on the reverse strand, counting down.
CGCGCACGCCACCGCCTACGAGGGTCTCCCCACCGACTTCTGAGGGGAACCCGAGCGATGGCGCGTGACCGCTTCACTCCCGAGTTCGACCCCGACTGCGGGGACGTGTCCCTCTCCTCCGCACGCCATGACATCGTCATCGGCCGCTGGCAGGGCCTGCGGGAACTGCTGCGCACGACCGGACCGGACTGGCTCGCCCGGGGTCACCGGGTGCGGCTGCTGGCGCAGGTCTGCGCGGGCAGTTCGACCGTGGAGACCTGGCTGGCCGCCGAACCGCAGAGCGCGGACGCGCTCGTGCTGCGGGCGGCCACCGAGACCGCCCGGGCGTTCAACCTGGCCATCTCCGCGGGCCGGGGCGTGGCGATCGACCAGCAGCGGATCGACGCGGCGGTGCTCGCGTGCCTGTCGGCGGCCGAGACGTACCCGTCGGACCCCACGCCCTGGGTCTCGCTGATCTCGGTGGCGCGGCTCTATCCGGCCGGGGTGCGCCGGCAGGAACTCGCCCGCTGGTGGGACGAGTTGCACCGGCGCGACCCGTACAGCATGGAGGGCCACCTCCAGGTGCTGCACTACTACTCCGCCCGCTGGCACGGCTCGCACGGCCTGATGTACGACTTCGCACGCGACGCGGCGGGGGTGGCTCCGCCGGGGTGCCCGCTGCCGGTGCTGGTGCAGTACGCCCGGGTCGAGGAGTACCGGTACGCCGTCGACACCACCCAGGGGCGGCCGGCCCGGGTGGGGCTCGCCCAGCACTGGAACAACGACGGGGCGGTGAGCGACGTACGGCGCACCTGGGAGCGGTGGATCACCGGGCGGCCGGACTCGGTCGTGGCGCCGGGTGAGCTGCGGGATTTCCATTACCTGGCGCATGCGGCGTGCTGGGCGGACGCGGCGGAGGTGGCTGCGCCGTTGCTCCGGGTGCTCGGGCGGCGGGCTACGCGTACGCCGTGGTCCTATACCGGGGATCCTGAGCAGCAGCTGGTGCGGTGGCGGAAGGAGTGGGTGGTGCGGGCCTGAGGGTGCGTGGTCGGGTGCGGGTGCGTTGTGGCTTGTCGCGCAGTTCCCCGCGCCCCTGGAGGGGCGCTACCCGTCACGGTGTTGCATGAGGGCCGTCGGGGCGCTCGCTTCGGTGGGTCACCATTTCGCGGCTCAAGGTCTCCGTCTCCTCCTCGGGAAGGCGTTCGAAGCCTTCCTCTGTGATGACCGAGACGATCGGGAAGATGCGGCGGCTGATGTCGGGGCCGCCGGTGGCGGAGTCGTCGTCGGCCGCGTCGTAGAGGGCCTGGAGTGCCGTGAGGGCCGCCTCCCGGCGGGACATGTCCGCACGGAACAGCTTCTTCAGGGCGCCCCGGGCGTACGGGGAGCCGGAGCCCTCGGCGTGGAAGGGGGCCTTCTCGTAGAGGCCGCCGGCCACGTCGAAGCTGAAGATACGGCCCCTGGCGCCCTCGGGCGCGGAGAAGTCGTAGCCCGCGAGGAGGGGGACGACGGCGAGGCCCTGCATGGCCTGGCCGAGGTTCTGCCGGATCATCGTGGCGAGCCGGCGCGCCTTGGCGCCGAGGGTCATCGGGATGCCCTCGACCTTCTCGAAGTGGGTCAGCTCCACCTGGTACAGCTTCACCATGTCCAGGGCGAGGCCGACGGTGCCGGCGAAGGCGACGGCGGTGTGGTCGTCCGCCGGGTGCACCTTCTCCAGGTCGCGCTGGGCGATGAGGTGGCCCATGGTGGCGCGGCGGTCGCCCGCGATCAGGACGCCGTCGCGGTAGGAGAGGGCGAGCACCGTGGTGCCGTGCGGGAAGGCGTCGGGGGCGGCGCGGACGCCGTCGGGGAACGGCGGGCGGGTGGGGAGCAGTCCCGGGCGGTGTGCCGCCAGGAACTCGGTGAAGGACGAGCCTCCCGGTGTGAAGAACTCCTCGGCCAGCCGGCCTTCTTGCCCACGGTCCGCCGCCATGCCACTCCCCCTCGCCCGCCCCGGTCGCCGACATCCCACTACCTACCTGCGTCCGGCGGCCGGGAAACACATGTACGGCTCACCGGCTCTTCGGTGACCGGTGCGGCGGCTGGGCGGGGGCCGGGCGGACCGGCGCGGGCGGCACGGGGCGCACCACGGGGCCCTCGCCGTTCACGATGAGGGGTGTGCCGTGGTGGCGGATCGTCAGGGGGCCGCCGGAGAGCAGGGTGTACGTCGCCTTGTCGGGGCCGATCTCCACCCGCAGCCGGCTGCCGCGCAGCTGGACGCTGAACGCGAGCCGGCTGAACCGCTCGGGCAGCCGGGGGGCGAAACGCAGGCCGGTGCCGTCGCGGCGCAGTCCGCCGAAGCCGGCCACCAGGGCCGTCCAGGTGCCGGCGAGGGAGGCCATGTGCAGTCCGTCGCGGGTGTTCTGCTCCAGGTCGGCCAGGTCCATCAGCGCGGCCTCGGCCGTGTAGGCGTACGCGAGGCGCAGATGGCCGGCCTGCGCGGCGATCACGGCCTGGCAGCAGGCCGACAGCGAGGAGTCGCGGACGGTGAGCGGCTCGTAGTAGGCGAAGTTGCGGGCGAGCTGCTCGTCGTCGAAGTGACCGTCGCAGGTGTACATCGCGAGGACCAGGTCGGCCTGTTTGACGACCTGCTTGCGGTAGAGGTCGAAGTAGGGGAAGTGCAGCAGGAGCGGGTACTGGTCGGGGCGCGTGCCGGCGAAGTCCCAGCGCTGGTAGCGGGTGAAGCCGGCGTGCTGTTCGTGCACGCCGAGTTCGTGGTTGAAGGGGAGGTGCACCGCCTCGGCCGCGTCCCGCCAGGCGGCGCTCTCCTCCTCGTCCACGCCGAGCCGGGCCGCCGCCTCCGGCTGGCGTTCGACGGCGTCGGCGGCCGCGAGGAGGTTCGCGCGGGCCATCAGGTTGGTGTACGTGTTGTCGTCGGCGACCGCGCTGTACTCGTCGGGGCCGGTGACGCCGTCTATGTGGAAGGTGCCGTGGATGTCGTGGTGGCCGAGCGAGCGCCACAGCCGGGCGGTCTCCACCAGCAGTTCGACGCCCGTGTCCGCTTCGAAGCCGAGGTCGCCGGTGGCCGCCACGTACCGTACGACGGCGTCGGCGATGTCGGCGTTGACATGGAAGGCGGCGGTGCCGGCCGGCCAGTACGCGGAGCCCTCGGAGCCCTCGATGGTCCGCCAGGGGAACGCGGCGCCCCTCAGGCCCAGTTGGGCGGCGCGCTCCCGGGCGGCGGGCAGGGTGTTCTGCCGCCAGCGCAGCGCCTCGGCGACGGCGTCGGGCGCGGTGTAGGTGAGCAGGGGCAGCACGAAGGTCTCGGTGTCCCAGAAGGCGTGTCCGTCGTAGCCGGAGCCGGTCAGGCCCTTGGCGGGGATGGCGCGCTGCTCGGCGCGGGCGCCCGCCTGGAAGACGTGGAAGAGGGCGAAGCGGACGGCCTGCTGGATCTCCTCGTCGCCGTCGACCTCGACGTCGGCGCGCGCCCAGAAGTCGTCGAGGCAGGCCCGCTGTTCGTCGAGGAGGCCCTGCCAGCCGCTGTGTCCGGCGGCGGCGAGGGCGGCCTCGACCTGGTCGCTCATCGCGGGCCGGGAGCGGGCGCCGGACCAGCCGTGCGCGACGAGCTTCTCCACCCGCAGCGTCTCGCCCGGCTCCAGCACGGAGGTGACGGTCAGCCGGGCCACGTCCACGTTGCTCTCGCTGCTCGTCGTGGTCCGCCCGGGTCCGGTGACGGTGTGGTCGGCGGCGACGGCCACCCGCAGTCCGCTGCGTCGCGTCCGGTGCACCAGGCGCAGCCGGTTGCCGACGGCGACGTCCTCCTCGGGCTCCAGGGGCGACTTCAGGGCGCGGGCGGCCCGTGGGTCGCCGTCGGGGTCGGGCAGGCTCTCGTTGGCGACCAGTTCGGACTGGATCACCACCCGGGAGCGGCCGCCGACGGCCTCCACCTCGTAGGCGACGGCGGCGACGGCCCGCTGGGCGAGGGAGACCAGCCGGGTCGAGCGCACCCGGACCGTGGTGCCGGCCGGGGAGGTCCACTCGCAGCTGCGCTCCAGGACACCGCGCCGCAGGTCCAGCACCCGCTCATGGGCGACGAGGCGGCCGTAGCGCAGGTCGAAGGGCTCGTCGTCGACGAGGAGCCGCAGGACCTTGCCGTTGGTGACGTTGATGACGGTCTGTCCGGACTCCGGGTAGCCGTAGCCCGCCTCGGCGTAGGGCAGGGGGTGCAGTTCGTGGACGCCGTTGAGATAGGAGCCGGGCAGGCCGTGCGGTTCGCCCTCGTCGAGGTTGCCGCGCCAGCCGACATGCCCGTTGGACAGGGCGAAGACCGACTCGCTCTGGGCGAGCACATCGAGGCCGAGCTCCGTCTCGCGCACGCACCACGGTTCCACGGTGTACGAACGGTGGGTGATCACGCCTGCCCTCCCCGCTCCTGAAGGTCCGTGAGGTCCTTGAGGTCCTTGACGACGACGTCGGCGCCGTGCGCGTACAGCGCGTCGGTCTGTCCGACGCGGTCAACGCCCACGACGTACCCGAAGTTCCCGGCCCGCCCGGCGTCCATCCCGGCCAGCGCGTCCTCGAAGACGGCCGCCCGGGACGGCGGGACGCCGAGGTCGCGGGCGGCGGCGAGGAAGGTGTCGGGGCGCGGCTTGCCCGGCAGATCGCGTTCGGCCGCCACGAGCCCGTCGATCCGTACGTCGAAGAGGTGCTCGGCGCCGATCGAGCGCAGCACGTCCCGGGTGTTGGCGCTGGAGGAGACGATCGCCGTGCGCAGTCCCCGCGCGCGGGCCGCCTCGATGTACTGGAGGGTGCCGTCGTAGGGCTGGACGCCCTCGGAGCGGATCCTCGCCAGGAGGATCTCGTTCTTGCGGTTGCCGAGGCCGTGGACGGTGAGGGCGTCGGGCGGGTCGTCGGGCCGGCCCTCGGGCAGGTGGACGTCCCGGGAGGCGAGGAAGGTGCGTACGCCGTCCGCGCGGGGGCGGCCGTCGACGTACTCGTCGTAGTCGTCCGCGTCGAACGGGGTGAATCCGTCGCCCTCGCGCGCGTGCAGGAAGGCGTCGAAGGTCTCCTTCCAGGCGGCCGCGTGCACCACGGCTGTCCGGGTGACGACCCCGTCGAGGTCGAAGAGGCAGGCCTGGATGGTTTCGGGGAGGCCGAGCGTCGTCGTCATACAGGGTCCGGTTCCCCGGGATCCGCGCCGGTATGACGGCAGCCGTGGGGATCAGTCGTGGGGGAAGGAGTGGTGCTCGTGCGCGATCAGCCAGCGGCCGTGCTCCTTGCGCAGGCCGAAGGTGAGGCGCAGCCGCAGGCCGGGGCTCTCCGCGAGCTCCCGCGGTGTTCCGCAGCGCAGCAGGGCGTGCGCGTAGGCGACGTCGTGTCCCGCGGTGACGTCGAGGGTGTCGATGTCGAAGCGGGCGCCCTGGGCCTGCCAGGCGAAGAACGGGGGCCAGCAGGCGCGGTAGGCGGCCAGGCCGCGGATGCCCTCGTGCGGTGCCGGTACGTCGTACATGACGAGGTCCTCGGCGTGGCCCGCGAGGACGGTGTCGAGGTCCCCGCGGTGGACGGCGTCGGCCCAGCGGGTGATCAGGGTGCGGATCTGCGTCTCGTCGTCGGACACGGTCGCCCTCCTTTCCCTGCCTGTCGTTGCCTGTCGTTCTCCATGGGTCTCCTTCCAGGAGACTGCGACACTCTGCTGTGTGCTCACTTTCGACGATCTGCTGCGCCGGGCCCGTTCCCTCGCCGGGGCCGGCCGGCCGCGCGCGCTCCTCGGGATCGCCGGCAGCCCCGGTGCCGGCAAGACGACCCTCGCCGAGCGCCTGGTGCGGGAACTGAACGCCGACGGCGCGCCGTGGGCGGCGCATGTCCCGATGGACGGGTTCCATCTCGCCGACGCCGAGCTGGAGCGGCTCGGCCGCCGGGACCGCAAGGGCGCGCCGGACACCTTCGACGCGGCCGGGTACGCGGCGTTGCTGCGCCGGCTGCGCGAGGAGACCGGGGACACCGTGTACGCGCCGGGTTTCGAGCGGGTGCTGGAGCAGCCGATCGCGGGGGCGGTGCCGGTGGAGCCGGCCGTCCGGCTGGTCGTCACGGAGGGGAACTACCTCCTCCTGGGCACGGGCGCGTGGGCCCGGGTGCGGGCCGGGCTGGACGAGGTGTGGTTCGTCGAGTCGGACGAGGAGGAGCGGGTACGGCGGCTGGTCGCGCGGCACGAGGAGTTCGGCAAGGGGCACGAGGAGGCGGTGGCGTGGGTGATGCGCAGCGACCGGCGCAACGCCGAGCTGGTGGCGGCCACCCGGGACCGTGCGGATCTGCTGCTCGGGCCGGCTGTCGGCGGCCCGGCTTAGCCGCGGGGGCGCGGCCCGGGCGCGGCGGGATCTGCTGGTGCCCGGCCCGGTGACGGCCGGGATCCTGAGCCCGGGCGGCGGACGTACGCCTCGCCCGGGACCGTGCGGCCCCGGGCGGCGTCGCGGCCCGGTCTGGGCTTCCTGGAGCACCGGTGCGGGCTCTCGCCCGCCCCCGACTGCTGCCCGGACGCCCGGCTCCGGTCAGTGGCCGGCGGTGGCGCGCAGCGTCAGCTGCGGCTCGGCGTGCGCGTCCTGCGGTCCGAGGACGGCGGTGAAGGCGTCCGTGGTCACGGTCAGCCCGTCCGGCGTCCACGCCACGGACACGCGGGAGGGCTCCTCCGTGCCGTAGCGCACCGCGAAGACGTGCAGGTCGTCGGGGGCGTCGGCGATCGGACCGGCCTCCAGGGCGCTGGAGCGCACCAGGTGGGCCCAGCCCTGGTCGGGGTTGCCGTAGCCGCGCGGGTCCTCCGCGAGGGCGAAGGCGGCCTGCTCCTGGGTCAGCCCGGCGCGGGCGTCGAACCGGTCGGGGCCCGTGCCCTCGGGGTGGGTCAGGCGCAGGGTGCCGGCCGAGGCGACGGGCGCGTGCGCCGTACGGCGGACCCGGTCGCCGTCGTCCTCGGCGTAGGGCAGGCCGGCCAGCAGGTAGGGGCTGCCGTCGAGGCGTTCCACGGCGACCGTCGTCCACAGGGTGCTGCCGTCGGTGACGTACAGGGAGCGCACATGGCGCAGGACGTGGTCCCGGCCGACGACGGGCTTGGTGACCAGCTTGGCGGTCAGCCCGTCGGCGCGGACGTCGCGGACCCGGACCTCGCCCATGGGACGGCACAGCAGGAAGCCGTCGGTGACGGGTCCGAAGCCGTGCTGGCGGTCGACGGCGGCGGGCAGCAGATAGGTGCCGGCCGCCTCGATCACGGCCGGGGTCATCCGGTCGTCGAAGGCGACGGAGACCGTTTTGGACCGCAGCTGGTGCCGTGCGGTCCCGGTGGACGGCTCCCGGTGCCAGGGGGTGGTGTCCTGGATCTGCCAGACCAGCATCCACGCGAAGTGGCCGTCGACCCCGCCGTCCGGCTTGACGGCGTGCCGGGCCCAGCGGCTGTCGCCCCGGTAGCGGCCCAGGTCGGAGCCGATGCGGGCGCCGAAGTAGCGCAGGCCGAGCACGGACTCGAAGGCGGAGTGCTGCTCGCTGTAGCGGGGGCCGCCGTTGTCGAAGCCGCCGTTGGTCAGCCGGGCGTCGAGGTAGCGGGCGAGGGCCTCGCCGTCCTCGGCGAAGACGTCCTCGCCGCTGATCCGGTGGGCCTGGGCGAGGAAGGAGAGCGAGATCGGGCCGTAGTTGTTGTCGTAGGCGCCGCCGTGCTCGGGGGGCAGCAGGGCGCCCCGGTCGGCGACCCGGTGGGCGCGGATCCTCGTCTCGTACAGCTCGAGCGCGCGGGAGCGGACGCGTTCCCCCTCAGCGCCGGGCAGGTGGCGGGCGAGCATGAGGCCGCCGACCACACAGCCGATGGCCTGGTTGCCGGCCTCCTGCGGGTTGAAGAAGGTGGCCTCGGTCAGCCAGTTCCAGTAGCCCCGTGCCACGTCGAGCAGCTGGGCGCGCAGGCCGGCCTCGACCAGGCTCTCCGGTGAGTCGAGGAGGTTCACGGCCTGGAGCAGTGCCCACGCGGTGCTCGGCCAGTCGCCGATGGGGTGCGCGCCCGCCTCGAGGACGTACCGGGCGTAGGGCAGACCGGAGTCGCGGACCCTGAGGTTGGGGTAGCCGGGGTTGTCGTCCCGGTAGACCCGCTCGCGCAGATGGAAGGCGAGGCTGCGGCGCACCGCCTCCGGCAGCCTCGGGTCCCCGGTCCGCTGCCAGGCCAGGGCCAGCAGCGAGGTGATCCCGAGGGAGGTGTCCCCGATGTCGTCGGCGCAGTCGGGGTGTTCGAGGTTGCCCTCCGGCGTGATGCGCCGCAGGGCCTGCTCGACGACGTCGGCGAGGACGGCGTCGTAGGCCTCGGGGCTGTCCGGCAGGTCGTGCAGCGGGCCGCGCTGGTGCGTGAGGTGCACGGGTGGGGACGTGTGGTGCACGGGAAATCAATCCTTCATGCCGGGGGTGGCCATGGCGTGGTGCGTCGGGGTCACTCGACGGGCGCGGGCCGGTGGGCGCGCAGTGCGACGGTCAGGGTGTGCGGGCCGAGTCCGCCGAGGTAGAGGCGGTTCCCGGTCGTCGCGTCGGTGCCGCCCACGACGGTGTGGTCCTGACCCGGGTCGTACCGCAGGACGTCGCTGCGGTCGGGCCCGGCGAGCGGTTCGCCCGACTCGACGTCGGCCTCGATCCGGATCTCGTCGTCACCGGCCCGGTAGGTCACCGGCCCCGTGGTCAGGCACCAGCGCCCGTCGCCGATCGGTACGGCGCCCCGCGGCACACCTCCCGGCCGGAAGGTCAGTTCGAGGGCCCAGGGCACCGGTGGCCCGCTGATGTCGATCCGCAGGTCGGCGCCGTCCTCCCGCAGGTCCACCTCGACGCGGGTCGTGTGCGCGACCTCGTCCCGGGGCCGGTCCGGGAAGGCCATCGCGGCCGAGAAGCGTCCCTCGTCCGCCATGCGGTAGGCGCCGTCGTCCTGTCGCCTCTCCGGCGGCAGCGGCTGGTAGTAGGCGGCCGTGAGGGTCTCAGTGAGCAGGTACCGGTGGTCGGCGGACACCTGCATGTCGGCGGCGCGGAACGGGCCCAGGTCGAAGAATCCCCGGGAGAGGCGGACCGCGTCGAGGACCGCGTCGCCGGCGAACAGGCGCAGGAAGGTGGGGTTGCAGGCGAGGCCGGAGCGGATGCGCCGGTGCCCGGGCACGTCGGAGCCGCAGTACACCACGGTGTGCGCGGTGGCCGAGGCGTGTGCGGCGAGGCGCGCGGTGGTGAGGTACCGGGCCCGAGGAAGGGTCTCCGCGGCCGGTGCCGGCAGGACGCGGCACAGGTCCGGGGTGAGGAGGGTCTCGGCGAGCAGGCCGGGGTCGTCGATGCCGTCGGCGGCCGCCAGCCGTGCCGCCCGGCTGAAGTCGCCCCGTCCGGTGCGGATCGCGAGCAGCCGGTAGTGCGGCAGGTAGGGCGCCAGCGGGAACGGGTGGTGCTGGTCCTGGCGTCGCGAGTGGACGGTCTCCACCGTGCCGTCGGGCCGGATGAGGTCCAGGGTGGTGGCGAGATGGCGTTCTACGGCGTCCAGCAGGTCGGCGCGGCCGAGCACGGCGGCGAGCAGGAGCAGCGAGGGGTTGGACACATGGGCCGCGTAGTTGGCGCTGCGCTCCGAGTACAGGCCCTCCGCGTCGATGTCGACGCCCTCGGCGAGCCACTCCTCGACGCGGGCCGGGAGCCGGTCGTCCGGGAACGACCGGTGCAGCCGGGCCAGTGCCGCGCAGAGCTCCCAGCGGTGGTTCGGGGTGTGCACCCCGCCGGTCAGGAGGGGGCCGAGGGCGGCGCCGGCGATCTCGGCGAGCGCGGCCGTGACATCGCGCAGCTCCGGGCCCGCGCCGGCGGCGAGGACATGCGCGTCGCACACGTCGTTGACGGTGAACGCGGAGTCCGGCGGCGACTGCACGTTGTCGCCGCCGGCGAAGAGTCCGGTGCCGGTCTGCGTGGCCCGCAGGGCGCGCAGATGGGTCGTCGCGGCGGCGACGGCCCGCCCGCTGCCGTGCAGGGCCGAGTCCGGGGAACGGTACGCCGCGACCAGGGTCTTCACCCGCCGGGCCAGCACGCGGTGGGTCACACCCTCGGGTTCCTCGTCCGGGTCGGCCGCCAGCGGGGCGGCCGACCGGTCGGCGGCGCGGGCGACCGCGCGGACGAACTCGTGGTCGAGCGGGGTGGGCAAGGTCAGTCCTTCAGTCCCGCGTTGATGTCGGCGCCCATGACGTAGCGCTGGAAGACCAGGAAGACGGCGATCAGCGGGATCATGGAGATGACCGAGGCGCCGAGCAGGACCGACCAGTTGATGTTCTGTGCGCCGACGATGCTCTGGATGCCGATCTGCACGGTGAACTTGTTGGGGTCGTTGAGCATGAGGAGCGGCCAGATGTAGTCGTTCCACCGCCACTGGAACGACAGGATGGCCAGGGTCAGCATGATGGGCCGGGAGAGCGGCACCATGATCCGCAGGAAGATCGACAGTTCGCGGGCGCCGTCGATGCGTGCGGCTTCCACCAGTTCGTCGGGAACCGTCAGGAAGAACTGGCGGAACATGAAGCATCCGGTCGCGGTGAGCACGGCCGGGAGGATGATGCCGGCGAACGAGTTGTAGAGGCCGAGGTTGCGGACCACCAGGAACTCGGGGGCGAGCATGACCTCGGACGGCAGCATCGTGGTGGCCAGGATGCAGACGAAGAAGACCTTGAGCCACTTGTTGTCGTACTTGGCCAGCGCGTAGCCGGTGCAGCAGCTGACGCCCACCGTGAGGATCGTCGTGATCACGCACACGATGGCCGTGTTGATGAAGTACTGCGAGAAGTTGGCGCTGTCCCACGCCGCCTTGAAACCCGACAGGGTGGGGTTGTGCGGAATCAGCGTCAGCGGATAGGAGAACAGGTCGCTGGCCGGCTTGAGGGAGCTGAGGATGAACCACAGCACCGGAAACCCGTACAGGCACGCCATGATCCACAGCAGTGTCGTCGCGGACACCGCCTGCCGGAGACCACCGGTGGCCGCCCCACGGGGGCGCTTCTTGGAGACGGGCCGTCCGGGGCCCTTGTCGACCGGGCGTGGGATGTCTGTGGTTGTCATCGGTTCTCCACCCGCCGGTTGACGATCAGCTGGATGATCGCGACGGCCATCAGGATGAGCATGAGCACGAACGACGCGGCGCTCGCGTAGCCGATCTGGCCCCGTTTGAAGCCGGTCTCGTAGATGTACTGGACGAGCAGGTTGTTCGACGTGCCGGGTCCGCCGTTGTTGAGGGCGACGAACACCGGGTATTCCTTCATCGCGTTGATCGTGTTGAGCAGGATGACGATGAACGAGGTGGGCGCGATGCTCGGCAGCGTGATGCTGAAGAACTGGCGCCACGGGCCGGCGCCGTCGAGCGAGGCGGCCTCGTAGTACGACACCGGTACGTTCTTGATCGCCGCGATGAACAGCAGCATCGTGAAACCCGTCCAGGCCCAGGCTGCCGCCATCACCACCACGAGCAACGAGAGGTCCGCGTCCGACTGCCACGGAACGGCGCTTCCGCCGAGCTTCTCGATGACGTAGTTGACCAGTCCGAAGTTCTCACCGAACATCCACCGCCACAGGACACCCACGACGATGGGCGACAGAAGCCAGGGGATGAAGAAGATGACGCGGGCGACCGAGCCGCCCTTGGCGTGCTTGCTCACCACCAGGTTGGCGGCGAGCAGCGAGACCACGAAGTTCAGCGGTACGAAGAGCACGGTGTACAGCAGCGTCCGGGACAGTGCGTCGTAGAACGTGGAGTCCCCGAACAGGTTGTGGTAGTTGTCCAGTCCGATGAACTGGAACGCCCCCACACCGGTGTAGTTCGTGAACGAGTAGATGAGCCCGATCACCGCCGGCCAGACGAAGAACAGCGAGAAGAGCACGACATTGGCCGCGATGAGGACGAGCGGCGCAAGCGTGTACTTACTGCGTCTCCTGGGCGGGCTCGTGGACACGTCCGAGGCGCGTTTTGTCATCTTCCTGTCTCCGTGCTGGTGGATGGGATGGCGGTGGGCTCGGGCCATGAGCCCGGCATCACGTGGGCGGCCAGGGCCGGGCGGCGGTGTCGGGACACCGCCGCCCGGCCCTGTGGCCTACGATGCGCCGCCGACCTGCTGGTTGTAGCCGGCCACGATGTTCTCCAGGGCCTTCTCGGCGGACTGCTGACCGTTGATGGCCTTGCCGAGCTCCGTCTTGGTCGGGTCCTCGGTGAGGCTCTTGCCCTTCAGCACCCAGTTCGTCTGCGCGCTGTTGAAGTAGCCGGAGATCGGGGCGTAGAGCGGGATCTCCTCGTTGTACAGCTTGAACGCCGCCTGCGCCGCCTCGGACTTGAAGGGGTACGTCGGGTTCAGACCGCTCTCGACGGGCAGGAAGCCGGACGTCTCGCAGAGGGTCTTGTAGTGGGCCGGCTCGTACAGCCAGGACAGGAACTTCTTCGCGGCGGTGGCGCCCTCCGCGTTGTTGTTGAAGCCCACCGTCATGCCGCCGCTGTTGACGTCACTGGCCTGGACCGGCTGGGCGGGGGTCGGGACGCTCGCCCACTCGAACTTCTTGATGCTGTCCGCGAAGGAGGCGACCTGCCACACGCCGGACCAGTAGGCGACGACGTCACCGCTCTGGAACATGGCCGACGGGTCGGCGCCGCTGGTCCACACCGACTTCGGCATGGTCTTGTCGTCGTTCCAGCCGACGAAGGTGTTCACGGCCTTCTTGGTCGCCGCGTCCACCGAGAACGTGCCGGAGGAGTCCGCGTGGACGTACTGGCCGCCCATCTCGTACACCATGGCGCGGAGCCGGGACGGCGACTGGTCGAAGGTCAGGGAGTACTTGGCCTTGGTCTTCTCGCGGACCTTGTTCGCCGCCGCGATGAACTCGTCCCAGGTCCAGGTCTTGTCGGGCGAGGTCGGGAAGGAGACGCCGGCCTTCTCGAAGAGCGACTTGTTGATGAACATGCCGGACGCGGTGACGTCCGAGGGGATGGACAGCACCTTCCCGGACGAGTCCTTCGCCAGGAAGTTGGCGTTGATGTTGTTGCTCTTGTTGTTGGCGATGGAACTGAGGTCGATCAGCTTGCTCGACCAGATCGGGTCCAGCGCCGGCACCGCCGCCACGTCGGGCAGGGAGTTCGCCTGGGCGGCGTTGTGCAGCTTCGTCGTGTACCCGTCGTACGGGATGTTGACGAGCTTGACGTTGACGCCCTCTTCCTTCTTGTACTGCGCGACCAGCTTCTTCCAGCCCGCGTCCTGCCCCGGAACGGTGGAGATCCAGAACGTCAGCGACTTGGCGTTGCCACCCGATTCCGATCCGCCTCCGCAGGCGGTGAGCATCAGGGCACCTGCCGTGGCCACGGCAGCGAGGGGAACCAGGCGGCCTATGCCGCCGAGTCGGCGGGAGCGCCGCACACCCACAGTGGTCATCTTCGATCCCTTTTTCGTCGTAGGGGACGGAGCACGGCGCCGATCGATGCGGCACGGGTGCATTTTGCAGGAAATTTCGCTTCCCGGGAGCGCGGCCTCGCCCGGCCGCGTCGCCTTGGCGGGAGGGATCCCCGGCCATGAGGGCCGTCGTCGCACAAGCACGCCCTCGTGCGGCTGCCGTACTTCACGTACGGGCGGGATGCTCAACCCGAGTCGGCGTCCCGGCCGACTTAGAAAGCGCTTGTCCGGACATTGGCAGATCGAGTCGGAGGCCGTCAATCCTTCCCCCCCGCGGCCTCGGTCACGGTTTGGACTCCTCGGCTGACCGCGAGCCGGGCGGCGCCCACGACCGTGCCGAGATCCCCGACCGTGCTGCTGACCACTTCGGTCGGCCAGCTCAGCCGGGCCAGCTCGGCCCGCACACCGGGCAGCACCTGCGGGTCCGCGCCGGTGCTGCCGCCCAGCACGATCAGGCCGGGGTCGAGGACGGCGGTCACGGCGGCGGCGAGCCGGCCCACATCGGCGGCATGGCGGTCGACGACGGCACGGGCGGTGGCCCGGCCCTCCCCGGCCAGCACGAAGAGCCGGTCCGTGGTGCGCGGGCAGGGCCCGTCCCGGTCCGCCCAGGCCTCCTTGGCGCGGCGCAGCAGCGAGCGGGCCCCGATGTACTCCTCCAGGGCCTCCCGGCGCGGCTCACGGCCGTCGTCCCAGGGGTAGGGCAGCCGGGCGAGCTCACCGGCGGCGCCGTTCGAGCCGCGCAGCACGTGGCCGCCGACGACGATGCCGAGACCGATACCGACGCCGATCCGCAGATAGCCGAAGGTGTGCCGGCCGCGGGCCGCGCCCTCGTGCAGCTCGGCGAGCGCGGCGCAGTTGACGTTGTTCTCCAGGTGCACGGGGACGCCCTGGGGCAGGGCCACGGCCATCGCGTCGAAGACCGGGCCGGCCTTGGCGGTGGCCGGGCGCATCCCGCTGCCCTGGAGGTCCCGTGCGGTGACATCGCCGACGGCGACCACGATGGAGCGCAGCGGCGCGCCCGCGGGCAGTGCGGCGAGCGCCTCGCGTACGGCGTGCGCGGCGTCCTTGCGGGGGGCGGTGGCCTCGGCGAGCAGGGTGCCGTCCAGGGCGCAGCCCCTGACCCGGGTGTACGCGGGGCCGAGGTCGACGGCCAGGACGGCGCCGGCTACGGGGCCGAGGCGGTATACGGCGGCGGAGCGGCCGGTGCCACTGGAGGCGGTGCCGGAGTGCGCGGCGAGCCGGGCCCCCTCCAGTTCCGCCACGGCGGAGGAGACCGTCGGCTTGGAGAGCCCCGCCAGGCTGGCCAGCTGCGGCCGGGTGGCCCTGCTCGCCTGGGCCAGCACGGCGAAGACGGCGCTGGCGCTCTCGGTCAGGCGGGGGGCTTCCGCCACGTCGTGTTCCACAGTTTCCCCCACACGGGTACCGGGCCGCGCACCCGGCCGATCGGTTCGGCGGACTGCGGCGAAAGGATGCGACGACGGCGCGCGTTCCCGCCCCGCGACGGCCCGGGAGGGTCCGCGGAGGTCGAGTGCGCGACTTCTCTTGACGCACTGTACTTCGTTAGTTAACTTCCTAACGAACTTCACGGTACTCGCCTGCCGTGCTCACCAGAAGCCCGTCCCGGGGCTTCCCTAGTTCACCAGAAAAACGCAATTCCGCAGGTCACGGTTCGCCCACCGTCGCAGCTCGATGCAACGACGAAAGAGGATCCGTGCAGGACTCTCCCCCTTCGCGCCCCCTCGTGGTCGGCGTCGACGTGGGCGGTACCAAGACGCATCTCCGCGCGATGGCGGGTGATGACGTCGTGGCCGACCGGGTCGGGCCGAGCAGCGGCTGGCGGCCGCACGACACCGCGGCCGCCGCCCGTTGGCTGGCCCGGCTCGTCCACGAGTCGCTGCCCCCGGGCGTGCGCCCCGACGCGCTCGCCGTGGGGGCGCACGCCTGCGAGACCCCCCGGCAGTGCGCGCAGATCCGCGCCGCCGTTCAGGACCTTCTCGGCGTTCCCGCGCACATCGTGGGCGACGCCGAGCTTCTCGTGCCCGCCGCGGGACTGGACAAGGGGGCCGGCCTGGTGGCCGGCACCGGTTCGGTCGCGGTGGGCCTGCTGCCCGACGGCACCCCCGTGCAGGTCGGCGGCTGGGGCGCGGTCCTCGGCGACGAGGGCGGCGCCGCCGGCCTGGTCCGGGAGGCGGCCCGGGCCGTATGGGCCGCCCACGACCGCGGTGAGGAGCCGGACGCCCTCGCGGCCGGTCTCGTCGCCGCGTTCGACGTGCCCGAGGTGCCCGCGCTCGGCGCGGCGCTGGAGGGCGCGCAGAGCGCCTCCGCCGAGTGGGGCCGGCACTCCCCCGTGGTCTTCGCGGCCGCCGACGCCGGCTCCGCGCTCGCCCGTGCCGTGATCGCCGAGGGGGGCGGGGCGCTCGCCGCGCTCGTCGCCCGGCTCGCCGCCCGCGGGGTCCCGGTCGACGACGTGGTGGTGGCGGGTGGCACGATCCTGCACCAGCCCGCGCTCTTCGAGGCCTTCACCCGCGCGCTGCGGGCCGCCGTGCCGGGAGCGCGCGCACGGCCGCTGACCGGGCCGCCGGTCCTGGGTGCGGTGGCGCTCGCGCGGGCGCTGCTGTGAGAGACGACGCTCCCGCGAGAAACCGCGCTCCTGCGAGAAACCGCTCTCACGTTCACCCGCAGGACATGTACCGGTCGCCGGGCCCTCGCGGAAGCGACACAGCCCGGCCGTAGATCTTCGCTCGTACGCGTCATCCGGCTCAGGAGTCGTCATCAGGCCCACGAGCCGCACGTGATCACATCTCTTCCCTCTGGCCCCCTGGCCGCAGAACTCAAGAGAGGCACACCCATGCCGTCACCCGCCGGGCTCCACTCCCCCTCGGCCGTGAACAGAAGGCGTTTTCTGAAGGTCTCCTTCGGCGGCTCGGCGGCCCTGGTCGCCGCGCCGACGCTGGTCTCCTGGCTGGGCGCCGCCGACGCCAAGGCCGCCACGAGCCCGCTGCCGTTCGTCGACGACTACAAGACGAACGTCCTGACGAACCTCACGCCCGAGACCAACGCCGTGGTGCGGGTCCTCGGCGGCTTCGCCCAGATATGGAAGACCGGCTCGGCCTGGAACACCGGCACCCCGCTGCGGCCGGAGATCCTGCGCGCCAACATGCGCTACTGCGCCGCGCTCACCGGCGCGCGCACCGAGGCTCAGGGCCGGGAGGCGTTCGTCTACGACCGCCAGCACCAGAGCTACGCGATGATCGCGGGCCTGGGCACCCTGGCCGACCTGTACAAGGCCGGTTCCCTCGCGGTCACGTCGATCACCAGCGCGCCGGACACCACGCCCGCGACGACGATCAGCGACGCCGTGCCGGCCGGCGCGCCCGCCGGTTCCGCGCTCGGCGCCGGCTCGTACACCTCGGACCTCGGTCTGGTCGCCAAGCTGGTCGACACCGTGCGCGGCCCGTACGCCTCGGGCAACCCGGGCAAGTACGCCTTCCAGTACCCGCGGCCGTGGCGCATGAACGAGGACAGCGAGGTCGTCGACACCGGGACGACCGACGCGCTCGGCTACCCGGTCTACGACTCGAAGGTCGTCGTCGTCCCCCAGCTGCTGCGCCAGCGCGGCACCTCGGCGACCGACGACGGCGGTTTCCCGAGCGGCCACACCAACGCCTTCCACCTGGCGGCGCTGGCGTTCGCGTACGCCGTGCCCGAGCGGTTCCAGGAGCTGGTGGCCCGCGCCCTGGAGCTCAGCCACACCCGGATCATGTCCGGCATGCACTCCACGGTCGACGTCATGGGCGGCCGCATCATGGCCACCGCGCTCGCCGCGGCCACCCTCGCCGACCCGGCCAACGCCGACCTGAAGGCCGCCGCCCGCGCCCAGGCCCTCGCCTACTTCACCGCCAGGACGGGCACGACGGCCGACACGCTGTTCGCCTACGCCCACGCGGACGCCTCCGACAAGTACGCCGACCGGGACGCCAACCGGCGGGCCGCCGAGCCGCGGCTGACGTACGTCCTGGAGCGCCAGGGCCGCACGGAGCCCCTGACCGTGCCCAAGGGCGCCGAGGTGCTGCTGGAGACCCGCCAGCCGTATCTGACCGCCGAGCAGCGCCGCGAGGTGCTGCGCACCACCGCGCTGCCCTCCGGGTACGTGCTGCTGGACGGCTTCGAGCAGTGGGGCCGGCTGAACCTGTTCGCCGCCGCCGACGGCTACGGCGCCTTCGACTCCGACGTGACGGTCACCCTGGACGCGGCGAAGGGCGGCTTCCACGCGGCCGACGCCTGGCGCAACGACATCGAGGGCGACGGCTCCCTCACCAAGCGCGGCTCCGGCACGCTCACCCTGACCGGCCACAACCGCCACCACGGCGGCACGGTCGTGGAGGAGGGCACCCTCGTCGCGGGGCACGCGAACGCGCTCGGCCAGGGCGACGTCCGGCTCACCGGCGGTACGGTCCGCGCGGAGCAGCCGGTGCGGGTGCGGGGCACCTGGACGCAGTCGAAGGGCGCGACGCTGGAGCTTCCGCTGCGCCACGACCACAGCGCCGCGCTCACCGTGTCGGGCCGGGTCACCCTCGGCCAGGGCTCGGTGCTGTCGCTGCGCCTGGACGACAAGCAGCCCGCCCGCGCCGGGGACGTCGTCCCGGTGATCGACACCTGCGCGCTGCGCGGCCAGTTCGACAAGGTGGAGCTGAACTCCGCCACCCTGCGCGCCGTACCTGTGTACACGGCGGACGGTCTGTCGGTACGACTCCTGAAGCGGTAACGCCCCTGAAGGCGGGAGCCGGTGCACAGTGGCCCTGTGGCCACCGCGGACCGCTCCCGCCGAAGCCCCGCGGGTGACACCGCGGGGCACGCGATGAAGCACACCCAGCACACGGACACGGTCCCGCGACCGGTCACCGGCACGGCGGCGGCAGGCCCGCGCCCCCCGGCCCCGGCACGCCGCAGAGCCTGGCTCGTACCGCTGCTCGCGGGCCTCCTCCTCGCCCAGATGGCGGCGGTGATGGTGACCACGGCCGTGCAGCAGACGCCGACCATCGACGAGCCGGTCTATGTGGCCACGGCCGCCGACTATCTGCACGAGCACCGGATCCGGTACAACCCGGAGCACCCGCCCCTGGGCAAGCTGGTCGTGGCGGCCGGTGTGGCCCTCGCCGACCCGCACGTGGACCCGGACTTCACCGGCGGCCAGACCGCCGCGGGCCGGCATCTGCTCTACGAATCGGGCAACGACCCCTGGCGGCTGATGCTGTGGGCGCGTCTGCCCGTGATCGTCCTGACGCTTCTGTTCGGGCTCGTGGTGTTCGCCTTCGCCCGTGATCTCGCCGGGCCGGTCCCGGCCCTGGCCGCGCTCGCCCTGTACGCCTTCTCCCCCGATGTGATCGCGCACGGCTCGCTGGCGACGCTGGACGTCCCGGCGGCCGGTTTCCTGCTGACCTCGGCCTGGCTGCTGTGGCGGGCCCGCCGCTCCGGACGGGCCCGGCGGTACCTGCCGCTGGCCGGGGCCGCGCTCGGCGCCGCCCTCGCCACGAAGATGAGCGCCCTGCCCGCCGTACCGGTGTGCGGGGCGCTGGCGGCCTGGTCGGTGGGACCGCGGCGGGTGCGCCGGGCGGCGGCCGCGGCGGCCGTGGTGGCGGTGACCGCCGTGGCCGTCGTCTGGCTGACATATCTCGTGGTGGACCCCCGGCTGCGCTGGGATCCCCGGCAGACGCACGTCCCCGTGGTGCACGGGCTGCGCGGGCTGCTGGTCCGGCTGCTGCCCCTGCCGGAGGCGTACCGGGACGGCATGCAGATGCAGTTCGGGCTGGAGAACCAGACCTGGTCGGGGTTCCTGTTAGGGCACGTGTACTCCGGGTCGCGCTGGTACTACCTGCCGGTCGCGCTGGTGGTGAAGACCCCGCTCGGCATGCTCGCGCTGTGGGCGGCGGGCGCGGCCGCCCTGGTGGCGGTACGGCGGCTGCGGCCCGCGGCGCCGTACGTCCTGGTCCCCGCGGCGGTCCTGCTGGCCGCGGCGATGACCGGGTCGCGCAACTTCGGTACCCGGTACGCGGTGTTCCTGCCCATGTTCCTGGCGGTGGCCGGCGGCTGCGTCCTGGCGGTGCGGTGGCGGTGGCGGCGGGTGGCGACCTGGACGCTGGTGGCGTTCGTCGCCGTCAGCTCGCTGCGCACGTTCCCCTATTACCTGCCGTACTCCAACGAGGCGTTCGGCGGGCCGGCGAAGACGCGTCTGCGGCTGCACGACTCCAACGTGGACTGGGGCCAGGACCTCGGCCGGCTCGCGGTCCGGCTGCGCGGACGGTACGCGGGCGAACGGATCTGGCTCGTCTACAAGGGCAGCGGAGTGCCCTCGTGGTACGGCATCCACTCCTCCGATCCCCGGCACGCCCCGCTGCGCTCGGTGCACGGGGTGGTAGCCGTGTCGGACTCGGCCGTGGCCCGGGCCAGGGGGCGGCTCGCCCGGCTGATCCGGTCCAGCCACGAGGTGGACGAGGTCGGTCACTCGATCACGATTTACCAGCGGTGACGGCCGGCGGGGTGTGCGACGGGCAGGGGCTCGGGCACGCTGTCCCGCACGCTCCGTGAGCTATGTTGAGCTGCGTGGGAGACAAAGGAGGCGCATCGGTGCCATCGCCGCAACAGGCACGCGCACAGGCATCAGCGATCACCTCGGGCAAGACGGATCCCGAAGCGGAGGTGTCCCCGACCTCCCGGCTCCGGGCCCTCTTCGACGGGCCCCATCTGTCACCGGGACAACGGCGCATCGCCCAGTACCTGATCGAGCACATCACCGAGGCGGCGTTCCTGTCGATCACCGACCTCGCCGACCGCGTGGGGGTCAGCCAGCCCTCGGTGACCCGGTTCGCCGCTGCGGTCGGCTTCAGCGGCTATCCCGCGCTGCGCGAGAGGCTCCAGTCGATCGCGCTCGGCACCCTGGCCGGCGGGCCCGCCCCGGACGAGGCGAACCGCAGCAACGAGCTCCAGGCGGCGGTCGACGCGGAGATCGAGAACCTGGAGAACCTGCGGCGGGACCTGTCCGACCCGGACCGGGTGATCGAGGTCGGGCGGGCGCTGTCGCAGTCGACGCCGCTGACCATCCTGGGCCTGAGGATCTCGGCCTCGCTCGCCGAGTACTTCGCCTACGCCGCACGCCGGGTCCACCCCGACGTCCGGCTGGTGACCCGGGGCGGCAGCGTCGCCTACGACGCTCTGCTGCAGTCCCGGGAGGCGGGCGGGACCTGGGTGCTGGCGTTCTCGATGCCCCGGCACGCGCAGGAGACGCTGACGGCGGTACGGGTCGCGCGCAGCGCCGGACTGAAGGTCGCGCTGATCACCGATCTGGCCCTCGGCCCGGTGGCCGACGAGGCCGACGTCACCTTCGCCAGCGGCACCGGCTCCCGGCTGGTGTTCGACTCCTACGCCGCCCCCGGCGTGATGGCCGCCGCGCTGCTCCAGGCCATGACCGACGCGGGCCCGGAGCGCACCCAGGCGCGGCTGGAGGAGTACGAGCAGATCGCCGAGCAGCACCAGTTCTTCCTGCGCGAGTGAAACGGCCACCCCCGGCCGCCCCGACCACCCCCCTCCCCCGGAAAAGGGCAGAGGGATCATTGCGGGCACTTCGCACATGAATGTTTTCATACGCCTTGCAAACCCGTCGGTATATATAAATACTGCTCACGGCCGCACCCGCCCGCTCAGGGCTCCTGTACGGGCACCCGAAGCCGTCGTCCCCTACCCACGTCGGCGCCCAGGGTGCTCGGGGCGCCGCTCGCGCGAGCGCCCGTGGCGGCCTCGGTCATCCCCTGGACCGGGGCCGCCCCACCCCGTCGGACCACCCGTCCCGACGCCGCACACCCGGAAGCGATGACCATGACTCTGACGACGACGCAGCGCATCAGCCCGGACTGGCCGTGCCAGGTCAAGACCCCCGGCAGCTACGACTGGGAGCGTTCGGCCGCGAAGTGGCTGCGGGAGCTGGTGCCCGCCCGGTACGCGAGCTACCCGCTCATGCTGCGTCAGCCGGTGCTGCTGGGCCGTCACGCCCAGATCCAGGTCCAGCAGGAGATCCGGGTGGCCCGCACCGCCCTGCAGACCGCGCGCGCCGACCTGCCCCGGCTGGGCATGCCCGAGTCGGTCATCGAGCACACCATCAAGCTGTACGCCGCCGAGCTCATGCAGCTCCAGCACATCGCCCGCAGCGTCCGCTGTGTCACCCAGGCCCTGATCGAGTCCCACGCGGGCCGCTGAGCGCCCCGGCGTCGGCTGCTGCCACGGCGCCGGCGAAGGCCCTGATCGTGGCCGCACACCTGTGCCATGCTCAAGGCGTGACGAGCGAGTCCGCCCTGACCCGGGTCGTGGCACGTCAGCGCGCGGAGATGGACCGGCTCCAGGAGCTGGCCGCCACCGCGGCCGTGCGGGAACCGGCCGAGGTCACGCTCGGCGTGCTGCGCCACCGCGCGGGTCCGTTCCGCGCCCCTGCAGCCCAGCGGCCCGCGGCCCGGCCATCGCGGTCGCCCCGGCCTCGCGGCCATCCGGGCATCACGGCCGACCGCCTTACGGTTCCACAGGCCCGGGTACCAAGCACCCGGCAGCCCGGCACCCCCTGCGCCCCGGCAGCCCAGCCGCCCGGCCATCCGGGCGTCGCGGTCGCCCCGGCGCCCGGCCGCGAGGCTGACGCGTGCTGTGTCGGACCGTTGGCGTCAGCCGCCGGTGCGTGACTCCAGGGCCTGACGGGTGTCGTCGCCGTACACGCCGTCCTCGTCGCCCCGGATGCCGTACCAGAGCTGGAAGCGGGCCACGGCCTCGGTGAGGGTGGCGTTGTACTGACCGTCGGTGGCCCCGTCGCGGTACACGTCGGGGATCTTCAGCAGCCGCTGCTGGAGGTCGGTCACCTCGGCGCCGCTGTCGCCCTCCCGCAGCGTGCCGGCGCCGTCGGGGTCGGCCGACGAGGAGGTGTCCGGCTGGGTGGCGCTCGGCTGCGGCTGGACGGTCTCCGCCGCCGCCTCGCCGCCACGGCCCGGCACCAGGAGGGCACCGGCGAAGCCGACGAGCGCCGCGGCGCACACGCCGATCGTGATGGCCGCCCGGCGCAGCCCGTTGCCGGACCCTTCGTCGTCGCGCCCGCGCGCACCACGCGGAACGGACGCCCCCGGGTACCCACCGCCCGGGCGCCGGCCGGTGCCGGTCCGCCCCGGAGGGGGTCCGTAGGGGCGGGATCCGTACGCGGGGCGCCCGC
This sequence comes from Streptomyces sp. YKOK-I1, assembly GCF_054660435.1. NCBI lineage: Bacteria > Bacillati > Actinomycetota > Actinomycetes > Kitasatosporales > Streptomycetaceae > Streptomyces > Streptomyces sp. YKOK-I1. The sequence continues at coordinate 9,194,857 of NZ_BAAGDR010000001.1, read as the reverse complement.
CCGGAGCCGTCGAGGGCATGGCCGAGACGTGCTCGCCCCACCCGGGCTGGGGCGCGGTGTCCTGCACCGCGGCGGACCCGTGCACATGCCCGTGGGTGCCCGGGTCGGCGGGCTCGTGCGGGTGCTGTTCGGCCGCCCAGTCCTGGCCCACGACCGGTTCCGTCGCCGGTCCCGCGGGATCGTGGCCGTCGGCGTCGGGCGCGGGGACGGTGTCGGTCCAGTGCTCCACCGGGGGGAGCTGCTCCGTCGCCGGCTCGTCGGTGCCGCCCGGCAGCCCCTGCATCGGGATCGACTCGTAGGAGACGGGTTCCTTGGTCAGTTCGGTCATCTCGCGGAACAGGTCCGCCAGGGCGTCGGTGTTGCGGGGCCTGAGGACCCGGATGGGCTCCACGACCTTGCGCTCCTGCGGTTGTCCGGGTTCGGCCGGTGTCGGCACCCTGGTCTCCCTCCGTTCCGTGTCCCCGGGGAGAGATACGGGCGGACGGGCGGACGGGTTCAGCCGGTCAGGAAGCGGCGCAGGGAACGCGTGGTCGCGGCGACGAACGCGTCCCGTCCGGCGTCGTCGAGGACGTCCAGGGAGAGATAGGGGTTGAGGTCCTCCAGTTCGACGAGGAGCAGCTCGCCGCCGGGAGCGCGGCAGGCGTCGACGCGCTGGATGCCGTACGCCAGGGTGTTCCAGTCGATGAAACGGCGGGCGAACTCCAGGTCGGCGGGGGTGGGTGCATACGGCCGGAGCTCCCAGCGGCGGCCGGGGTCGGGGGCGTACAGGGCGTACTGGAAGTCGTGGTCGACGAAGTAGAAGGAGACCTCGTAGGCGAAGTCGACGCACGGCTGGACCAGGACGGCGCCGTCGGCCAGGGCGGGCAGGTCGTCCGCGGTGACGATCCTGAGGCCCAGCGAGTCCGCGCCCAGCTTGGGCTTGACGACGTACCGGTCGGTCTCGGGAAGGCGGTGCAGTTCCTCGGCGCGGTCGACCGTGGGGATCACCGGGTACCCCTGGGCGCAGAGGTCGAGGAGGTACTGCTTGCCGGCCATGTCGGCGCGCCCGGTGAGCGGGTTGTAGACGCGGACGCCGTCCCGCTGCGCGCGCTCGCGGAAGGCGTCGTAGGCGTCCTGGTAGCCGAGGACGGGCCCGCTGTTGCGGACCATCACGGCGTCGAAGCCGTCCATCAGGGCCGCCGCGTCCAGGGGGTGGCACAGGGCGAGGTCGAAGTCGGCGCGCAGCCGGGAGGTGAGCCGGACGTCCTCGTCGCCGTAGCGCCGCCCACGGGCCGGGTAGGCCAGGTCGGTGACGTAGAGGAGACGGGGGCGGGCGGACGGCACGGGGGGCTCCTGGGGCTGGTCGGCGGTGCGGAAAGGTTACGCCGGGGTGGTGGGTGCTCCTGCGGGGAGGGTGACGCAGGGGTCGTACGATGACAGGACCGTCGTTTCTCTCCCGAAGGGCTCGTCCACTCCGTGACCACCGCAACTCTTCTCGACGGCAAGGCCGCCGCGGCCGACATCAAGAACGAACTCTCCCTGCGCGTGGAGGCGCTGAAGGAGCGCGGCATCACCCCCGGTCTGGGCACGATCCTCGTCGGCGACGACGCCGGCAGCCGTTCCTACGTGGGCGGCAAGCACCGGGACTGCGCCCAGGTCGGCATCGCCTCGATCCGGGTGGAGCTGCCCGCCGACGCCTCCCAGGCCGATGTCGAGGCCGCGGTGCTGCGGTTGAACGCCGACCCGGCGTGCACCGGCTTCATCGTGCAGCTCCCGCTGCCCGCGCACATCGACACCCACGCCGTGCTGGAGCTGATCGACCCGGTCAAGGACGCCGACGGGCTCCACCCGGCGAACCTGGGCCGGCTGGTGCTGGGCATCCCCGGGCCGCTGCCGTGCACCCCGCGCGGCATCATCGATCTGCTGCGCCGCAACAACGTGGCGATCACCGGTCAGCAGTTCTGCGTCATCGGCTGCGGTGTGACGGTCGGCCGCCCGCTGGGCCTGATGCTGACCCGCGCCACCGAGCACGCCACGGTGACCCTGTGCCACGAGGCCACCCAGGACACCGCCGCGCACGCCCGGGAGGCGGATGTGGTGGTGGCCGCCGCCGGGGTGGCCCATCTGGTGCGGCCGGACTGGATCAAGCCGGGCGCGACCGTGCTGTCCGTGGGCCTGACCCGCACGGTCGAGGGCGTCCTCGGTGACGTCCACCCCGATGTCGGCGATGTCGCCGGCTCCTTCGCCCCGCCGATCGGCGGCGTCGGCCCGATGACCCGGGCGATGCTGCTGACGAACGTCGTCGAGGCGGCCGAGCGGCTCTGAGCCCCCGCTTTCCCGGCACTCCGTGCCAGGTACTCAGTTCCCTGTCCGGCGGCGACCGGAGGGAACTGAGTGCCACCGGAGGGCCTCGGATGTTACGTTCCGTCCATGAGCGCCACTGAGAAGGCGGAGGCCAAGCCGCCCATGCGGGACGCCCTGGTGGCGGCGGCCTTCCGGCTGTTCCTGGAGCGGGGCTACGAGCAGACCACCGTCGACGACATCGTGGCCCTCGCGGGCGTCGGCCGGCGGTCGTTCTTCCGCTACTTCCCCTCCAAGGAGGACGTGGTCTTCCCCGACCACGAGCGGTGCCTGGCCGACATGACCGCCTTCCTCGCCGCGAGCGAGGCGGACGCGGAGCCGGTGCGGCGCGTGTGCGACGGCGCCCGGCTCGTCCTGCGGATGTACGCCGAGAACCCCTCCTTCTCCGTGCAGCGCTACCGGCTCACCAAGAAGGTGCCGGGGCTGCGCGCGTACGAGCTGTCGGTGGTGTGGCGCTACGAGCGCGCCCTCGCCGCGTATCTGCGGGGCCGCTTCGCCGGCGGGGCCGACAGCAGCCTGCGGGCCGATGTGATCGCCTCGGCCGTGGTCGCCGCGCACAACAACGCCCTGCGGTCCTGGCTGCGTTCGGACGGCGAGGGCGACGCGACCGCCACCGTGGACCATGCGCTGGGGTATGTGCAGTCCGCGTTCGGCACGGCGCCCGCGCCCCCGGCCGACGGACACCCCGAGGACGTGGTCGTGGTGGTGTCGCGGCGCGGGGCGCCGCTGTGGCGGGTGGTGCAGGAGATCGAGACGACGCTCGGCCGGACCTGAATCCGCCCCACATTGTGGGTACGCAGTACCTTTACGCCTGGCACTGAGTGCCATACGCTGAGCCCGTGCACGGTGGCACGGTGACCGGGCACGTCCGTGCACGGGTGAGCCGCGCACGGGGGATTCCGGCCCGGGGCAGGGAGTTGACCAGCGTGTACCACTACTCAGGAAGCGCCGTTCAGCGGGCAGCCGGCTCCTCCGCGGGGCTGCTCGACCGCGCGAGGGCCGACGGCGAGGCGATCCTCTTCCAACGCTGCACCTGGTGCGGCACCTCGATGTACCACCGGCTGCTGTGTCCGGTGTGCCAGGGCAGCGATCTGCGCACGGAGCGCAGCGAGGGCGTCGGGACGGTCCGCCACGCCACCGTCGTCCACCGCAACACCCCCTCCGCGCGGAACGTGTCGCTGGTCGAGATGACCGAGGGGTTCGTCGTGCGCGGCCGGGTCATGGGCCCCCTCATCGGCATCCACAGCGGCGACCGCGTCCGGCTCTCCACGGTGAAGGACCCGGTACGCGGCGAGCCGGTGTTCCAGCTGATCGACGAGCCGTACCGGGGCTGGCACCACTAGCCACCGGCTCCCGTGCGGGTGACGGAGGCTCAGTTCCGGTCATTCGCGGGCCGATTCGATCCCCACAGGCAACCCACAGGTCCCTGATCGCCTCCTTCGAGGCGTGAGGCGCTCCCGGTAAGGACGGGGCGCCCACACGCGAAGTGTGAGGAGGGACCCTTGTTCCATGCCCGGCGCATAGGTGTCACCGCCGTGGCCGTACTCGCGGCACTGGCGGGAACACCCGGGCTGGCCCAGGCCCAGCAGCCGTCCGGTCCATCGGCGTCGGCCGCTTCCGACGGCGGACTGCCACCGGGATGGCGCGTCACCGGCGAGGGCGCGTCCCGTCAGCTGGTGTGGCGCGCGGAGCGGACCGTGCCCATGGGGGACGCCCGGGTGGAGTTCCACGCGGGCGGCCGACTGCTCGGTGTGCCGAAGGCGGCCAAGGACGGCCGTACCTTCCGGCTCCCGTTCGACCGGGCCGCGTCGCTGACGGACCTCCAGGTCCTCGCGGCCGGACGCCGGCTGGACGAGGCCGGCGCGGACTCCGGCGCACCGTCGAAGAACTCCCTGACAACCGCGCGGCCGCCGGCCGCGCTCCCGGCCAACTCCGTGGACCCCGGCAGGCCCGGCGCGTACCGCACGGTCACCGGTGAGTACGACCTCGACCCGGTGAAGCTGCCCGGCTTCGCCGAGCCGGTCGAGATGCAGGCCGTGGTGGTCGCGCCGAAGGGCGCCCCCGGCAAGCGGCCGCTCGCGCTGTTCCTGCACGGCCGGCACGCCACCTGCTACAAGCCGGGCGGAGGTGACGACGGCGTGACCGGCGACTGGCCCTGCCCCACCGGGCTGAAGGCGATCCCGAGCTACCAGGGCTATCTCCAGGACCAGAAACTGCTGGCCTCGCAGGGCTATGTGACGGTGTCGATCTCGGCGAACGGCATCAACGCCCAGGACTGGGCGGCCGAGGACGGCGGCGCCCAGGCCCGTTCCTCGCTGGTGCGGCAGCACCTCGCGAAGTGGGCAGGCTGGACCGCGCACCCGGGTGACGCACCGGCGGTCGTACGGGACGCGCCGAAGGCCGACCTGAACCGCGTCCTCCTCGTCGGGCACTCGCGCGGCGGCGAGGGCGTCAACCGGGCCGCGATGGACAGCCTCTACCGGGCGCCCGCCGCACAGGACGGCTACCGGGGCCCGGTCCGCTGGAAGATCCGCGGCACCGTCCTCATCGGCCCGACGGTCTTCGGCCAGAACCCGGTCGCCGACGTCCCCTCCGCGACGATCCTGCCCGGCTGCGACGGTGACGTCTCCGACCTCCAGGGCGAGGTGTACGCCGACGGCACGCGCGGCGTCAGCAAGGGCGCCGCCCTGCACAGCGCCGTGTACGTGGTCGGCGCCAACCACAACTTCTTCAACACGGAGTGGACCCCGGGCAAGGCCCAGGCGCCCGCGAACGACGACTTCTGGGACGACCCGGAGAGCACGGACCGCGACCCGGTGTGCTCCACGGGCACCCGCACCCGGCTGACCGCCGACCAGCAGCACAAGGCGGGCGCCACCTACATCGCCGCGGCCGCCCGGCTGTTCGTGGCCGGCGACGACCGGGTGCGCCCGCTGCTCGACGGCACCGGCCGGCGCGCGCCCTCGGCCGACCCGGCCCGGGTGCTGACCCACGCCGTCGGCGCCCGCCGTACCGGTGGATTCCTGCCGGACGCCGGGGTGAAGGTGTCCGGCGGCAGGCTGTGCGCGGCGGTGGACCCGGCTCCGGCCAAGGCCTGCCTGGGGCCGGACGCCCACGGCTCCTCCCCGCACTTCGCCACCTGGGCCTTGGAGAAGGAGGCCGGCCGCGGCGCGGTCGCGCTGAAGTGGTCGGCGCCCGGCAGGGCGACGAAGGTCACCCCCGCCAGGCCGCTCTCGCTGTCCGGCGCCCGGAATCTGACGCTGCGGGTCTTCGTGCCGCCGAACACCACCGGCACCAAGCTGGACGTGTCGCTCACCGACTCCGCCGGTCACCGCGCCCGGCTCGGCCAGGTGAAGGCCGACGGGCTGCCCGGCACCGAGCGGACCTCCTCCTACTGGGCGCGCGAGGTGCGGGTGCCGCTCACCGCGGCCACCCGCGCCGGGTTCGACCTCGAGCACGTCAAGTCGCTGGAACTGACTCCACGTTCGCGCTCCGGGCGGGCCTGGCTGATGGACGCCTGGGGCTGGGCTCCCGGCACCCCGTCGGTCACGGCGGCCCGGCTGCCGCGCGTCGACATCGGCCGGCTGTCGGTCGACGAGGGCGACTCCGGTACCCGCACCTACCACGTCCCGGTCGCGGTCTCCGGACACGGCACCGGCAAGGTCCGCTTCACCGTCCTGGACCCGGACACCGGACGGACCGTGGACAAGCTGGTCACGGTCCGGCCCGGGTCGACGCCCGTCGACGTGCCGGTCGTGGTGAAGGGCGACACGCGCTTCGGCTACGACAAGCAGTACGACCTCGTCGCCAAGGCGGTCCGCGGTGCCGTCGTCGGCTCGTACCTGGGCGGCGTCATCGCGCGCAACGACGACCCGGCGCCGACGGCGTCGCTCACGCCGATCGCCGACCGGGTGACCGAGGGCGGCTCGCTGAGCTGGCGGATCTCCCTGTCCGAGGCGGCCGGCGTGGACATGTGGACGCCGGTGCGGGTGCTGCCGGTGACCGAGGGCACCGAGCTGTCCACCAAGGACGTGGACCCGCAGTGGCTCGCGGACCACGCCGACGGCCCCGCCGACCCGGAGCGCCCGCTGTCCCAGGCGGACGTGTGGGCGTGGCTGAACATCCCGGCCGGGGCGACCACCGTCGACTTCACCGTGCCCACGGTGAAGGACCAGGTGGCCGAGCCCGCCGAGTCGATGCGGCTGGCGCTGACCGACGAGAACGGCGACCCGCTTCCCGGCCAGCAGGCGCTGACGGGGACGGTCGTGGACGCGCCGTAGGACGAAGAACGGAACGGCATGCGGAGGGGGGCGTGGACCGTGCGGTCCACGCCCCCCTTTTCCGTGCTCACAGCGTGATGCGGATCCCGACGGTCCCGTCCTGCCCGCGCCGCAGTCGGCTGCCGAGGAGCGTCAGCCGCCCGAGGATCCCGTACTTGCGGGCGAGCAGGGTGCGGTAGTGGGCGGTGGTCTGCGCGTCGCAGATCTCGGCGGTGGCCGGGACCGGCTCGCCGGTGGGATTGCCGCGTACGTCGCAGGGGCCGACGAGGACGTCACCGCGGGCCCGGATCCGCTTCACCTTCCAGGCGTCGGCGGCCGACCAGGCCCCCAGCGTGTCCCCGTCGCGCACCACCCACACCGGGGTCGCGACCCCGCTGCCGTTCTTCCGGTAGCTGGTGATCAGCAGATACTTGCCCGCTCCCAGCCGTTCGAGCGCCTTGTCATCCATGCCCCGCATCCTAGGCAGGCGGGAACACCAGCGCCCCGAAAAGAAGGGGTACGCCGCGAAGGGCACGGTCGGCAGCAGGGCGGCGTCGAAGACGTCCCTCCAGGACGAGGCCCGCGGCGGCGGGCACGGCGGCCGGGCGGCGACTTCGTCGGCGCATCCCCATGAGCACCTCCGTTCATCTCCGTGAACGCAGCGCGGCAGCCATCCGGCGCACCCCCTCGGTGAGGATCTCGGGCGAAGTGGCGAGATTCAGCCTGACGTGCCCGGCTCCCCCGGTGCCGAAGTCGGGCCCGCGGCTCAGCGCCACCCGGCCGCGCTCCAGGAAGACCGCGGCCGGGTCGTCCCCCAGGCCCAGGGCGCGGCAGTCCAGCCAGGCCAGATACGTGCCCTCCCCCGGCCGGTACCGGACATCGGGGAGGTGCTCGGCCAGCAGCTCCGCGAGCAGCAGCCGGTGTGCGTCGAGGGCCGTCAGCAGTGCGTCCAGCCAGGCCGTCCCCTCGCTCAGCGCGGCGGTGTGGGCGAGCACGCCGACATGGCTCGGGCCGTGGGCGACCTCTTCGGGCAGCAGGGCCAGGTCGGCGGCGGCCTCGGGGCCCGCCACCGCCAGGGCCGCCTTGAGACCGGCCAGGTTCCAGGCCTTCGAGGCCGACATCAGCGACAGCCCGGACTCCGCGCCGGGCACGCTCAGGTACGGCACGAAGTCCACGCCGGCGGCGGTGAGCGGGGCGTGGATCTCGTCGGCGACCACCCGGACGCCGTACCGCTCGGCGAGGGCGGCGACGGCGGTCAGCTCCTCGGCGGTGTGCACGGTGCCGGTCGGGTTGTGCGGGCTGCACAGCAGATGCGCGGCCCGCCCGCCGTCCGCGACCGCCCGCCGGTACGCCTCCTCCAGGACGGCGAGGTCGAGCCGTCCGTCCGCGCCGAGCGGCGCCTCGGCGATCCGGCGGTCCATATGGGCGAGGAACTGGAAGAACGGCGGATACACCGGCGGGTTCACCACGACCCGGTCGCCGGGCCCGGTCACCAGCTTGACCATCTCGACGACGCCCATCATCACGTCCGGCACGATCGCGCACCGCTCGACCGCGAGCCCGTGCCAGTCCCAGTGCTCGGCGGCGAACCGGGCCAGCGCCCGCGCGTAGGCCGTGCCCGCCGGATAGCCGGTGTCGCCGAGCGCCAGGGCGTCCGTGACCGCGCGGACGACGGGCTCGGCGAGCGGTACGTCCATCTCCGCGACCCACAGCGGAAGGACGTCGGCCGGATGGGTGCGCCATTTCATGCTCGTACGGCGGCGCAACAGGTCGAGGTTGACGGACCGAAAAGGGTTTGGCTCACCGGACGTTTCGTGCGGGATCCTGTTCATGGGGCACAAGATAGGGGGCTGTGGAGTGACCTGGGATCGGCTGAACGGGACATCCCTGGAAGTGGCGTGCGACGAGTCCGGCTCGGACGGGGAGAATCTCACCGGCGGCAACACGGATGTGTTCGCCCACGCCAGTGTGCGCCTCACGGAGGAACGCGCCGCCGCGCAGGTGCGGGAGATCCGCGGCCGTATCCGCTCCCCCGCCGAGGAGTACAAGGCGAACCACCTGCTGCGGGAGAAACACCGGGCGGTCCTGGAATGGCTGCTGTCGGAGTCCGGGCCGCTCTTCGGGCACGCCCATGTGCATCTGGTGGAGAAGACGTACTTCGTGGTGGACCGCACCGCGGACCTGCTGCTCGGCGATCCCGGGGCGGCCGACGCGCTCTTCCGTGAGGGGCCCCGCACCTTCTCGGGCGAGGAATGGCGGGAATTCCTCGCGGCGGCCAACCGATTGCTGCGCGTACGGTCCGCGGAAGGGCCCGAGGAACCCGTGGAGGGGTTTTTCCGCACGGTCGACGGATTGCTGCGGGCGTATTCCGGAACGCCCGCGGCGGACATTCTGGGGCGGCTGGCGACCGCGCGGCCCCGGGCGGCCGCCTATCGGGACGGAATCGATTCCGCGGGGCCCCCGCTCGTCCCCCTGCTCAATCCCCTGCTCCCTTCCGTCGTGCGTACGGCGGCGCACTGGAGCCGCGGCGGGCGGCCGGTCCGGCTGGTCCACGACCGGCAGAACATGCTCACACCGGAGCGGATCGCCTGGATCGAGCGCACGGCGCGGCGGCAGGGCATCGCACTCGCCGGGCTGCGGCTCGTGGTCTCCCGGTACGACGCCCGGGTGCAGCTCGCCGACTTCCTCGCCGGGATCGCCCGCAGCATCGCCTCCGACGAACTGAACGGCCGTGGCGACCCCGCGCTCGCCGCTCTCCTTCGCCCCTACACCGACGCCTCGGCCGTCTGGGGCGACGCGCGCAGCTGGGCCCGGCTCGGCCCCGCGGCGATGGAATCCGGGCATCCCGCCACGGATTCCGCTGGTCCCGCCCCGGGTGTCAACTCCCTTGCATAGATTACTTGTTGATCGCACACCTCCCCGTCCGCCCCTCCTGCCGTCGGAGCCGAACCCATGTCATCCCTGACACCCACGCCAGAGAACTCCCGTATCGACATCACCCAGCCGCACACCGCCCGCATCTGGAACTACTGGCTGGGCGGCAAGGACAACTACGAGGTCGACCGGGCCGCCGGCGACCGGATCCGGGAGTTACACCCGGACATCGGTGAGTACGCCCGCGCCGACCGGCTCTTCCTGGGCCGTGCCGTGACCCATCTGGTGACCAGGGCAGGGATCCGCCAGTTCCTCGACATCGGCACCGGACTGCCCACCGCCGACAACACCCACGAGGTGGCCCAGCGGCTGGCGCCGGACGCCCGGGTCGTCTACGTCGACAACGACCCGCTGGTCCTCGCGCACGCCCGGGCCCTGCTCACCAGCACGCCCGAGGGCCGCACCGACTACCTCGACGAGGACCTGCGCCACACCGAGGCGATCCTGGAACACGCGGAGAAGACGCTGGACCTCGCGGAGCCGGTCGCGCTGATGCTGCTCGGCGTGGTCATCTTCGTCGGCGACGACGAGGATCCGTACACCCTGGTGCGGCGGCTGCTCGACCGGCTGCCCACGGGCAGTCATCTGGTGCTGTCGCACACCGTCACCACCCCCGCGATGCCGGACGTGGACGAGGCCGTGAAGTTCTGGAACGAGCACGGCACCCCGAAGCTGACCCAGCGCACCCCCGAGCGGGTGGCGCGCTTCTTCGACGGTCTGGAGCTGCTGGAGCCGGGCGTGGTGTCGTGCTCGCGCTGGCGGCCCGAGCAGCGGGGGACGGACGGGCCGGAGCCGGCGGAGGTCGCGATGTTCGGTGGAGTGGGCCGAAAACACTGACACGGCTCCGCGAGGTGATCACTTCCGGGCTGAACATGACCGGGCCCTCGCACGTATGGGGGTGAGGGCACTCAACGACCGGAGCGCCCCGCGGTGTTGGAGCCGCACAACCGGGGTTTTCGGGAGCTGGGCATGAGGCACGCACGACGACGGATCGTCCGGCGGGTGACACGGCTGGCGGCAGTCGGCGGACTTCTCCTGGGCGGGACCATGGTCACCCAGGCGGCCATGGCCACCGAGACGCCCGCGACCTCGGCGACACCGCGCACCGCACCGGAGTCCGTGGTCACCAACCCCGGTGCGGCACTGGTCAAGAAGCTCGGCACCGCGCGCACCGCGGGGACCTGGCTCGACGACGAGGGGCGCCCGGTCGTGGCGGTCATGGACGACAGGTCGGCCGCCACCGTGCGCAAGGCGGGCGCCCGGCCGAAGCTCGTGGACCACAGCATGAACGAACTGAAGTCGGCCGCGGCGACGCTGCGTTCGGCGCCCACGGTGCCCGGCACGGCGTGGGTGACGGACTACAAGACCAACGAGGTCATCGTGCAGGCCGACAGCACCGTGTCGGCCGCCGACTGGGCGAGCCTGACGAAGACCGCGACGGGTATCGGCAGTTACGTCCGGATGGAGCGCACCACGGGCGAGTTCACCACCCGGCTCAACGGCGCCCAGCCGATCCTGTCGACGGGCGGCCGCTGTTCGGCCGGGTTCAATGTGACCAACGGGACGAACGACTTCATCCTCACCGCCGGGCACTGCGGGCCGACCGGATCGACCTGGTTCGCCGACAACACGGCGAAGCAGCAGGTGGGCCAGACCGTCCAGCAGAGCTTCCCGGTCAACGACTTCTCGCTGGTGCAGTACGCGAGCGGCAAGGCCGGTGACGGCGCCGACGTCGTGGCGATCGGCGACGGCAACGGGGTGCGCATCACGGGGACGGGCGACGCGGCCGTGGGCCAGCGGGTGTTCCGCAGCGGCAGCACCACGGGGCTGAAGGACGGGGAGGTCACCGGGCTCGACGCGACGGTGAACTACCCGGAGGGCACGGTCAGCGGTCTGATCGAGACGAACGTGTGCGCCGAACCCGGCGACAGCGGCGGGCCGATGTTCTCGGAGGGCGTCGCGCTCGGCATCACCTCGGGCGGCAGCGGCGACTGCACGACGGGCGGGACGACGTTCTTCCAGCCGGTGACCCGGGCCCTGGCACAGCTGGGCGTGACGCTCATCGTGGCCGCCCCCGCGGGCAACGGGCAGGGCGGCGGCACCTCTCCGTCCGGCGCCCCCCAGCCGTCCCTCTCCCCCACCCAGGCGGCGATCGCGCCGGGTTCGACCTCGCCGGGCTCGACGACCCCGGTGACGGGCATCGGCGGCGGGACGTCCCTCGCCGCCCGGCTCACCGACCCCAACAACATCGGTCCCGGTCTGCTGGTCATCGGCGGCAGTCTGATCGCCCTGGTCGCCACCCGCTACTTCCGCGCCGAACAGGACCGCAAGGCCTACCGCGACTACTACTCGGCGACCTGGGGCTGAGCGGGGCAAACGAAAAGGGCACCCGGTCAGGGTGCCCGCTTCGGCCTACGAGGCTCAGACCGCGTTCAGCGGCTGCGGAGCCGCGGCGGCCCACTCCAGGACGAGGCGCTGGTACTCCGCGCGCTGCTCGACACTCAGTGTCCCGCCCGACCGCAGCCACAGGGCCCGGATCTCCTCGTTGACCTCGTCAGCCGAACGCTCGGAAACGGTTTCAACAGTGGTGGACATGGTGTGAAGCATACGGCTCCCGGGGTGAAGGCCGCGTGAGTAAGTAAGGATAATTCGGGCATTTCGTACCGTGTTACTGATCACGTCCCCCTGTACACCCCCATCTGTCAACCCCCATCGGCCCGTTCATCCTTCCCGGCCCCCAACACCAGCACCTGGATGGCCAGAACGGCGGCTCCGCGTGCCCAGTCGTGGAAGTCGGACACCTTGGTCTCGAGGTCGACGGGGGTGGCCAGCGGATGCCGGTGGGAGCGGACGGTCTCCGCGACCGTGACGCCGGCCACCTCCATCAGGCCGACCCCTTCGCCGGCCAGCAGGATCTTCTGCGGCATGGCGAAGTTGGCGATCTGGGCCACCAGGGTGCCCAGGGCGCGGGCCGCCTCCTCGACGACCCGGGCGGGCAGGGGCTCGCCGTCGGCGGCGCGGGCGAGGATCTCCTCGTAACTCCACGCGCGGCCGGTGGCGGCCTGGACCTGGTAGCGGATGCTGGGGATGGTCAGCAGCGAGACCGCGCTGCCGCGTTCCCCGTCGGGCGTGAGCGGCCCGTGGGGGTTCACGATCCAGTGGCGGCCGAACCCGCGGCCCTCCTCGGCCCACGGGACCCGCAGGCCGCCGAGGACCAGTCCGTAGCCGAGGCCGGCGCCGATGGTCAGCACGGCGAAGCGGTCCAGGCCGCGGCCGGCGCCGAACCAGGTCTCGGCCTCGACCAGGGCGGCGACGTCGTTCTCGACGACCACCGGCAGACCCGTGCGCCGCTCGGCGAGCGCGGCGAGCGGCACGTCCCGCCAGCCGAGGAAGACCGACTCGCCGACCACGGCGCGGTCCCGGACGTACCCGCCGACCCCGATGCCGATACCGGCGATCCCGGGATGCGCGCCGGTCAGCTCCTCGGTCATCTCGCCGAGGAGGGCGACCACCTCGGCGGGCTCATGGCTGGTGAGCGGGCGGTCGTGGCGGGCGACGATGTCGCTCCTGAGGGTGGTGACGACGCCGTACACCATGTCCTCGGTGATCTTGAAGCCGAGGAAGGTGCGGGAGCCCGCGACCACGTCGAGCGGCTGCGAGGGGCGCCCCTGCCGCACCTCCGCCGGGACTCCCGCCTCGGCCACCTCGACGAGCAGGCCCGACTGGATCAGCGGCTTGGTCAGCCGGGTGAGGCTGCCCGCGGAGAGGTTCAGCCGGTGCGCGAGGTCGGTGCGGGACAGCGGCCCGTGGACGAGCACCTCGATCGCGACCGAGCGCTCTTGGGGGCTCAGCGGCAGCCAGCTGGCGGTACGTGCGGTCATGCGGGTCAGTCTCCCCCAGGGCCGGAGGCGCGATCTTTCTTTCACCGCAAAAATATCAGGCCGCCTCCGGTAAGAGAAAACGGACCGAAGGGCTCACCATCGGCCCTCTTGACGACCAGATTCTTTTGCAACGAAAGTAAGTATCCCAGTCAACGAAGGGCATTCCTCCCATGACGTTCTCGCTCGGCGTCGTCGGCGCCGGTCAGTTCTCCGGTCAGTTCGCGACGCTGTTCCAGGCCCACCCCGGCGTCGGCGACGTGTACGTCACCGATCTGCTGCCCGAGCGGGCCGAGCAGCTCGCCTCCGCGCAGGGGCTGGCCGGCACCTTTCCCTCCTACGAGGCGATGCTGGAGTCACCGGCGGTGGACGCCGTCGCGATCTTCACCCAGCGCTGGACCCACGGCCCCCTGGTGGTCCAGGGCCTGAACGCCGGCAAGCACGTCTACTCGGCCGTCCCCATGGCGATCAGCACGGAGGAGATCGCGGCGATCATCGACGCGGTCGCGGCGACCGGACTGACGTACATGATGGGCGAGACCAGCCAGTACAACCCGGCGACCGTGCACGCCCGCAACCGGATCGCCGAGGGCGCCTTCGGGCGGCTCTTCTACGCCGAGGGCGACTACGTCCACGACATGGACCTGGGGTTCTACGAGGCGTACCGGTACAGCGGCGGCGAGAACTGGAAGGCCACCGCCAGCTATCCGCCACTGCTCTACCCGACGCACTCGGTGGGCGGGGTGCTCGGCGCCTGGAAGACGCACGCGGTGAGCGTGTCGGCGATCGGGGTGGTGGACGGGCGCGGCGACGGCGTCTTCGACAAGGACGTCAGCCAGTTCGGGAACGACGTCTCCAACGCGACCGCGCTGTTCGAGGTGGCGGGCGGCGGCTCGTTCCGTACGAACGAGTTCCGGCGGGTGGGCTATCCCTCGCACATCCGGGAGTCGCGGTTCCGCTTCTTCGGCACGGAGGCGAGCATGGAGCAGCTCGCCACGGTGGCGTTCTGGCAGGACAAGAAGGGCGTCACGGACATCAGCGAGCTCCTTGAGCCCAAGCCCACCCTGTCCCCCGACGACCCGTCGCTCCAGCACATCGCGCCGGAACTGCGGGCCGCCTTCACCTCCGGCTCGGCGCCCGTGCACGACCGCTCCCGGCTGCCGCGCGCGTTCGACGAGCTGCACAACGGGCACGAGGGCAGCCATCACTTCCTGGTGGACGACTTCGTGACGGCCGTCACCACCCGCACCCTGCCCTCGGTGAACGCCTGGGTCGCGGCCCGCTACACCCTGCCGGGCATCGTCGCGCACGAGTCGGCACGGCAGGGCGGGATACGGCTGGAGATCCCGGACTTCGGAGACGCGCCGGAGAGCTGAGCCCGGGGGCGGGTGGCCGGGTGCCGTCAGGTGCCCGGCTTGCGACCGTAGACGAAGACGTCGTCGCCGTTCTTCAGCAGCGACCAGTACTTCTTGGCGGTGGTCGTGGTCATGTTGACGCAGCCGTGGGAGCCCGGCGGGTTCCACATGCTGAGGTTGACCGAGTGGAAGGCCTGACCGCCGTCGAAGAACTGGCTGTAGGGCATCGGCACGTTGTAGATGTTCGACACGTGGTCGATGTCACGCCAGTAGATCTTCTTCAGCCCGGTGCGGGTCTCGTACCCGTTGCGGCCCGTGCGGACCGGGACGGGACCGTAGACGAGCCTGCTGCCGTCCTGGATCCAGCTGAGCTGGAGGGTGAGGTTGACGCAGGCGATCCGGCCCTTGTTGGTGGGGCACCGGCCGGCCGCGTTGGGGTTGTCGCCCACGGCCTTCTGCTTGTTCATGAGGTCCATCACGCCCCAGGTGACGGAACCCGCGTAGCCGATGGCCGGGGTGATGCCGTGCTTGTTCTGGAAGGCCTGGATGGCCCGGCAGTCGGCGGCCGACTGCCGGCCGTCGACGGGCCGGCCGAGGAACTTCTCGACCTGCTTCTGGTACGGCCCGGCCTGCGTGGTGCAGGTGGCGGCCTGGGCCGGCGCGGCGCCCAGCACGAGCGTCAGCGGGGCGAGCAGCCCCGTGACCCCGAGCGCGACGGCTCCTCTTCTGCGTATGTCCCCCATGGGTGCCCTCTTTCCGGCGCGGTTGCGATCTCGACAACCTAGACCGGTGGGCGGGGTGCGTGGTTGTGGTCCGGGGCAAGCTGTGACGAATCAGTGAAGTACATCCGGCCGATGAAATGGAGTTCGTTCACGTATGTCTGGTTTCATCCAGCAACTTCCCGCTCTCATAGGGGTCGTGATCGGTGCCCTCGGTTCGTATCTGGCGGTCGTGCGCAGCGACCGGGCCCGGTTCGGGCGGGAGCAGGCGGCGCGGTGGGAGGAGCGGCTGCTGTCGGTGTACGCCGACTACGCGCAGGCGTTGAAGCGGTCGGTGGTCCTGACGTACCGCGTCGCCGCCCACCTCGGCAACGACCCGCATCCGCATCCGATGGCACTGGCGGAGGCGGAGCCGCTGCTGGCGGAGGCCACCGACGGGCGGGACCCGGCCGGGGAGGCGCTGATCATGCTGGGCAGCCGGCAGGTGGTGGACCGGGCCCGGGTGTGGGTGCGGGTGGTGATGGACATGGAGGCGTTCCTGCGGGCGGGGACCGTGGACCCCGAGGCCTGGCAGGGACTGCTGGAGCGGCAGCGCGCCGGCCGTGAGGGCTACTACACGGCCGTGCGCGAGGACCTGGCGCTGCCGCCGGGACATCCGGCGCGCTGGCCCATGACGGCGGTCTCGGACGGGTGAGGGGTCAGCGGTAGCCCGTCACGTCCGCCGGTTTCCCCGCGTCCTGGACCTCGACCAGATAGCGCCAGGCGTCGGGGCGGCTGCCGTCGAGGTCGGTGTAGCCGTAGACCGGGGCGAGGCCGCCGCTGGAGAGGGACCGGCCGTTGAAGCGGGCCACGTCCGGGTCGGCGGCGAGGGCGGAGACGGCCCGGCCGACATAGCGGGGCGTCTCGGAGATCGCGAAGTGGGGTTGGGCGGCCAGGGCGTCGCGCCAGGTGTCCTCGGTGACGCCGAACGCGTCGAGCATGATCTCCGAGCGCATCCAGCCGGGGGTGAGGGCGACGGCGGTGGCGCCGCGCGGGCCGAGTTCATGGCCGAGGGAGAACGCCATGCGCAGCACGGACGTCTTGGCGAGGTCGTAGAAGAAGCTGTTGCGGTAGGTGTCGCGGTTGTACTCGGCGGTGCCGTCGGTCATCTCCACGACCAGGCCCCCGGGGTGCCGCAGCAGGAGCGGGAGGGCGTGGTGGCTGGTGATCGCGTGGGTCTCCACGGCGAGGCGGAGCAGTCTGAGGCCCTTGGCGAGGTCGTGCTCCCAGACGGGGGTGTCCCATGCGAAGAGGTGCTCGGCGCCCCAGATGTCGTTGACGAGGACGTCCAGCCGGCCCTGCTCGGCGTCGACGCGCTCGATCAGCGCGCGGACCCGGTCGGGTTCGAGATGGTCGGTGGGTACGGCGATGCCCTGTCCCCCGGCCTCGGTGACCAGGTCTGCGGTGTCCTCGAGGGTCTCGGGGCGGTCGTACTCGGAGCGGCGGTCGCGCGTGCTGCGTCCCGTCACATAGACGGTGGCCCCGGCCGCGCCCAGTTCGACGGCGACGCCCCGTCCGGCGCCTCTCGTCGCCCCCGCCACCAGTGCGACCCTGCCCGCCAGCGGACCTGCCATGTCCGGCCTCCTCGTGTGTCCCTCGTGTTCCCCGGTGTGGATTCGAGGGTCGCGTGGAAGCCGGACATCTTCTGTCGCCTTTTCCGGCGGGTTCGCCCGCGGTCACCCGCCGGGGCGCAGCCGCTCCGCCAGTTCGCCTTCGTCGGCGACGAACCAGAGCTGCCCGCCCCGGTTCGCCTCGTACACGAAGTCACGGAGCGCGGAGCTGTCGGCGAGGTGCCGGGAGATGTCGCCGACGACGGCCAGCCGCAGCCGGTAGTTCGCGAACTTCTGCACGACCGCGCCCGCGGCCCCCGACCGCAGCCGGAAGAACTCCTCCCCGCACCGCTCGGCGGGGACCGCCACCAGTTCCGCGTCCTGTCCCATCGCGTCGCCGATGAGATCGAGCGCGGCGCGCTCCCCGTCCAGCGCCGGCCCCTCGGGGGCGCAGCGCAGGACGCGGGTGGTGTGCAGGATCGTGAGCGTGGTCGCGGTGGTGGTCATGCGGATGATCGTAGGAGTGTCCTACGGCCTTGCGCGCGCCGTTTCCCGCCAACGGCAGCGTCAGTGCCCGCGCGCGATCCACTCCTCCAGGTGGGGTGCCTCCGCGCCGATGGTCGTGGCGTCGCCGTGGCCGGTGAGCACCTTGGTCTCGGGCGGAAGGGAGAGCAGCTTCTCGCGGATCGAGGTGATGATCGTCGGGAAGTGGGAGTAGGAGCGGCCGGTGGCGCCGGGGCCGCCCTGGAACAGGGTGTCGCCGGTGAACAGGACGCCGAGTCCGGGGTCGTACAGGCAGACCGCGCCGGGCGCGTGCCCGGGGGTGTGCAGGACGGTGAGGTCGGTGCCGGCGGCCTCGATGACCTGGCCGTCGGCCAGATGGGCGTCGGGCTCACGGTCCGGGTGGGTGAGCTTCCACAGCGGCAGGTCGTCCGGGTGCAGCCAGATGGTCGCGCCGGTCAGCTCGGCGAGCGCGGGGGCCGCGCCGACGTGGTCGTTGTGGGCGTGGGTGCACACGATGGCGGTGAGCCGGCGGTCGCCGACGGCCTCGGCGATGGCGGCGGCGTCATGGGCGGCGTCGATGACGATCGCCTCGTGGTCGTCGCCGACGATCCAGACGTTGTTGTCCACGTCCCAGGTGCCCCCGTCGAGGCTGAACTGCCCCGAGGTGACGAGCCGTTCGATCCGGGCGGCCATCACAGCACCACCACCGAGCGCAGCACGTCGCCGTGGTGCATCCGCTCGAAGGCCTGCTCCACCTCGTCGAGGGCGATCGTCTCGGTGACGAACGCGCCGAGGTCCAGCCGGCCCTGCTGGTGCAGGTCGATCAGCATCGGGAAGTCGCGGGAGGGCAGACAGTCGCCGTACCAGGAGGACTTCAGGGAACCGCCGCGGCCGAAGACGTCCAGGAGCGGGAGTTCGAGCTTCATCTCCGGGGTCGGGACGCCGACCAGGACGACCGTGCCGGCCAGGTCGCGGCCGTAGAAGGCCTGCCGGTAGGTCTCCGGGCGGCCGACCGCCTCGATGACGACGTCGGCGCCGAAGCCGCCGGTCAGCTCGCGGATCGCCTCGACGGCGTCGGTCTCCTTGGAGTTGACCGTGTGGGTGGCGCCCATCTTCTTCGCCGTCTCCAGCTTGCGGTCGTCGATGTCGACGGCGATGATCCGCGCCGCACCGGCGAGGTTCGCGCCGGCGATCGCCGCGTCACCGACGCCGCCGCAGCCGATCACCGCGACCGTGTCCCCGCGGCCCACGTTGCCGGTGTTGATGGCGGCGCCGATGCCCGCCATCACCCCGCAGCCGAGCAGCCCGGCCACCGCGGGCGACACCGACGGGTCGACCTTGGTGCACTGGCCGGCCGCCACCAGCGTCTTCTCCGCGAAGGCGCCGATGCCCAGGGCCGGGGACAGCTCGGTGCCGTCGAGGAGGGTCATCTTCTGCTGCGCGTTGTGCGTGTCGAAGCAGTACCAGGGGCGCCCGCGCAGACAGGCCCGGCACTGGCCGCACACCGCACGCCAGTTCAGGATCACGAAGTCGCCCGGGGCGACGTCCGTGACGCCCTCGCCGACGGACTCCACCACGCCCGCCGCCTCGTGGCCGAGCAGGAAGGGGAACTCGTCGTTGATCCCGCCCTGCTTGTAGTGCAGGTCGGTGTGGCACACGCCACAGGCCTGGATCTGTACGACCGCCTCGCCGGGGCCGGGGTCCGGGATCACGATCGTCTCCACCCGCACCGGCTCGTTCCTGCCCGGCGCGATCACTCCGCGTACGTCCTGCGGCATGGGGCTGCCCCTTTCCTCTGCGGTCATCCGTCCCAGGTCCGACCCTACGCGTGACGGAGCGGTAAGGGCACGCTCGGCGCCCGCCGCCGTAGCCTGGGGGCCCGACCCCGCGCCGAGGAGCCCCGTGAGCAACGCAGAGACAGCCGGCATACGACCCCCGTGGCGGCTGCTGCTCGACTATGTCCGCCCCCATCGCTGGACCCTGCTGGCGGGGGCGGTGCTGTCGCTGGTCACCGGGGCGACCGGGCTGCTGCTGCCGCTCGTGGCACGGGGGTTGATCGAGGACCTGTCCCACGACCGGGCGATCACCGGGGCGTTGCTCGTCCTGACGGGCCTGGTCGTCGCCAACGCGGCGGTGGGGGCCCTGGGTTCGTACGTACTGCGGCGCACCGCCGAGTCCGTCGTACTGGGCGCGCGGCGGGCGCTGTCCTCGTATCTGCTGCGGCTGCGGATCCCGGCCGTGGACCGCAGCGAGCCCGGTGACCTGATGGCCCGGATCACCTCCGACACGACCCTGCTGCGCGAGGTCACCACCGACTCGCTGGTGGGCCTCGGCACCGGAGGGCTCACCCTGGCCGCGACGGTCGTGATGATGGCGCTGGTCGATCCGGTGCTGCTGGGGGTGACCCTGGCCGTGATCCTGTGCGCGGGAGCGGTTCTCGGGGTGATCGTGCCGAGGATCAACCGGGCCAGCCGGCAGGCGCAGGACGCGGTCGGGGTGATGGGGGCCTCGCTGGAGCGGGTGCTGGGCGCGCTGCGCACCGTGAAGGCGTCGGGCGCCGAGCCCTGGGAGGAGGAGACGCTGCACGCGGCGGCCGAGGAGTCCTGGCGGCAGAGCGTGCGGGCGGCCAAGTGGGCGGCGGCGGCCGGGAACACGGCCGGGCTCGCGATGCAGAGCGCGTTCATCACGGTGCTGGCGGTGGGCGGGGCGCGGGTCGCCACGGGCGCGATCGGCGTCGGCACCCTGGTGGCGTTCCTGCTGTACGTCTTCTATCTGATGGCGCCGATCCAGCAGGTCGTGGGTGCGATCACCCAGTACCAGACGGGCGCGGCGGCCCTCGGCCGGATCCAGGAGGCGCTGGCGCTGCCCGCGGAACCGGCGGCCCGGCCCGCCCCGCTGCCCTCCCCCGCCGCCGAACCTGCCTCGCTCTCCTTCACCGACGTCCGCTTCCGGTACGCCGACGACCTGCCGTACGTCCACCACGGAGTGACGTTCGACGTCCCGGCACGGGGCATGACGGCGTTCGTCGGCCCGTCGGGCGCGGGCAAGACCACGGTGTTCTCGCTCATCGAGCGGTTCTACGACCCCGAGTCCGGCACGGTCCGCCTCGACGGGCGCGCCCTAGGGGACTGGGAGCTGCCGCTGCTGCGGTGGTCCATCGGGTACGTCGAGCAGGACGCGCCCGTGCTGTCGGGCTCGCTGCGCGCCAACCTGCTGCTGGGCAATCCGGAGGCGGACGACGACACCGTACGGCGGGTGCTGAAGACGACCCGGCTGGACGGGCTGGCCGACCGTTTGCCGCAGGGCCTGGAGACGCTGGTGGGGCACCGGGGGACGAAGCTGTCCGGTGGGGAGCGGCAGCGGGTGGCCATCGCCCGCGCCCTGTTGCGCCGGCCCCGGCTGCTGCTGCTCGACGAGGCGACCTCGCAGCTGGACGCGGTGAACGAGGCGGCGCTGCGGGACACGGTGGCCGATGTCGCCCGGACGACGACGGTGCTGGTCGTCGCGCACCGGCTGTCGACGGTGACGATGGCCGACCGGATCGTCGTCATGGACGCGGGCCGGGTGCGGGCGGTGGGGACGCACCGTGAGCTGGTGACGGGTGACCCGCTCTATGCCGAGCTGGCGGCGACCCAGTTCCTGGCGACGGCCGAGTGAGCGAAGGGCCCTGAGGGCGCCGATGCCGAAGGGGCCGCCGCCCGGCGGGAAGGCCCGGGCGGCGGCCCCACGGGGAACCTGCGGCTACTGGATCGCGGGGAGCAGCCCGGTGACAGGGGCCGCGAGGTCGGTGACCTGGTGCAGTTCGCTCAGCTTGTCGAGCTGGTGCACGTTGTTCAGTTCGGCGAGCTGGCGGGAGACCGGCGGCAGCTCGGCCCGGTGCCCCGCCGGCATCCCGTCGGCGACCAGCGAGTCGATCAGGGCCATCGGGTGGATCCGGCCGTCGGACGGGGCGTCGGCCGCGTTCGCCAGGGGCGCGGCGAGGCCCGTGACCCCGGCGGCGAGGGCGACGACTGCGGCGATGCGTCGAGTGGAGATCATGCCTTCAGCAACGCGGGGGGCGCCGTCCCGGACACGGGTGGCGGGCCGGGCTCACTCGGGAGGCGGAGCCGTGGCCGCTGCGCTTGCCGTGGCCCGCGGGGCGGAGGACGCTCGAAGGAGAGGGACCGGCGGCCCGGCTCCCCACGGTCCGCGGCCCTCCAAGGAGGTCACCATGGGCACCGCGTCAAGTTCCGGCTTCTCCACCGACACTCTGCGCAGGGGGATCGAGGGATCCACCGCCTCGGATCTGTTGTCCCTCTACGCGGACGACGCGCAGCTGCGCATCGTCGACCGCAACACCCAGCCCAGCAGCCCCCGGGTGCTGCACGGCAGGGCGGAGATCGGCGAGCTGCTCCAGGACGTGTACAGCCGCGACATCAAGGCGCACAAGGTGGACGAGTGCATCGTGCAGGGCGACCGTGCCGCCTTCACCGAGTCCTGCGAGTACGCGGACGGTGTGCGGGTCCTCGCCGAGTCGATGATCACTTTGCGGGACGGCAAGATCGTCGACCAGACGATGATCCAGGCATGGGACGAGTAGGAGGAAGGTTCGCCGGGGTCCAGGTCACCTCCCGGATGACCTGGACCTTCTCGGCCCGGCTGGGGCGCTCGCGCGGCCGTCGTTCCGCGCTGCCGGGGCCGGCGTCGGCGGCGGGCCGGAAGCTCTCCGTCGCCGTGCTGCGGACGGTCCTGGGAGCGGCGCGCCGCCCGCGTCCGCTTCCTCCCGCACCCCCGCACCGACACCGGCACCGGCCCCCGCTGCCGGTGCGGCGCCGCCGGATGCGCTGACGTCCGGCGGCGGCGGTGTCGTCCGCGTCAGTTCAGCGACCAGCTCTGGTTGGTGGCGCCGCTGCACGACCAGAGCACCAGTACGGAGCGGTTGGCGGTGGCCGCACCGTTGACGTCGAGGCACAGGCCCGCGTTGACGTTGGTGATCGTGCCGTCGCTGTTGACGTTCCACTTCTGGTTGTTCTGGCCGTTGCAGTCCCAGATGACGACCTTGGTGCCGTTGGTGGTGCCCAGGTTGTAGGCGTCCAGGCACTTGTTGCCGTACACCACGAGTTCCTTGCGGGAGGTGTACGTCCAGGACTGGTTCTGGCCGCCGTTGCAGTCCCAGATCTCGGCCTGGGTGCCATTGGTGATGGTGTTGTTGTAGATGTCCAGGCAGCGGCTGGACGCCTTGCCGACGACCTGGGTGCCGTTCACACCCGCCAGGGGTCGGACGGTGATGTCGGCGAGGGTGGGGGCGTTGCTGAAGGTCAGGGTGTTGGCCGACCCCTTGGACAGGCCCACGAGGAGGCTGATCGTGCCCTGGCTGGAGCCGGTCGGCGGGAAGGAGACCGTGGTGGCGCCCTGGCCGTTGACCTTGAGGGTCGCGGTCTTGGCCGTCGAGGCGGTGTTGGTGTAGGCGACGTCCACGATCTTGGTGCCGGTGGCGCCCGCGACCACCCCCGAGAAGCTCGACGTACCGGTGTAGGTGCTGCCGGAGGCCTCGGTGCCGCCGGTGACGGTGAGCATCACCGAGCCGCCCGCCGGGACGCTCTGGGTGTAGCTCGTGCTGTACGAGCCGATGTCGGACCGGGACCACAGGTCGCGCACGGTCGCGGAGGCGCTGGTCAGACCCAGGTCGGACCAGCGGACGGTGATGTTCGCGGCGGCGGAGGTCCGGTTGAGCAGGACGACGGCCCGCTTGCCGGTGCCGGCGAGGACCTTGCCGTACACCTGGAGCCCGGTGGTGTCCTCGGCGACCTTGACGCCCTGGAGTCCGCGCGCGTCCTGGTCGACGGCGATGACCTCGGGGTTCTTGAGGATGTTCGCGGTCTCGGTGGTCATGGTGGTGAGGTCGTTGCCGGCCAGCAGCGGGGCTCCGGAGATGGCCCAGAGGTTCATATGGGTGCGGTTCTGGGCGGCGGTGAAGCCGGTCATGCCGACCATCAGCATGTCCGGGTCGTTGTAGTAGCCGGTGTGCTGGGCGAGCGGGTGCAGGCCCTGGTCGAAGTTGGAGAGCAGGTTCGTCATCGACGGCGAGTTGCCGTAGTAGATGATGTCGGTGCTGGTCCGGTACATGGGGGCGAGGCCCGGGGCCCAGTTCCAGGTGTTCTGGTAGCCCCAGTTGCAGATCGAGAGGGTCAGCGCACGGCCGGTGGCGGCCGTGGCCTTGGCGACCGCGTCGCTGATCGCCGTGTACGTCGTCGTCGCGTCGAGACCCTCGGCGTCACCGCCGCACCAGTCGACCTTCACGAAGTCGAAGCCCCACTTCGAGAACTGGAGCATGTCCTGGTCGTAGTGGCCCTCGCTGCCGCTGCCCGGCGCGGCGGGGCGACCGGTCGGGTAGTAGTACCCGCAGCCGTCCTTGCCTGCGTCCGTGTAGATGCCGGCCTTGAGTCCCTTGCTGTGGATGTAGTCGGCGATGGCGCTCATCCCGCCGGGCCACTCGGACTCGTCGACGGTGATGTTGCCGTCGCTGTCGCGGGTGCCCTGCCACCAGCCCTCGTCGATGTTGACGTACTGGTACCCGGCCGCCGGCAGGCCCGCCGCGACGAACGCGTCGACCTGCCCCTTGATGACGCTGTAGTCGATCTTCGCGGCGAAGCTGTTCCAGGACGCCCAGCCCATCGGGGCCGTGGGCACGGCGATCTGACGGGTCGTCGCGGCCTGCGCGGGGGCGGGGCCCGCGAACAGGAGGGCGGCGGTCGCGGTCAGCGCCAGCGCGAGGAGGCGCACGGCTGCGGTTCTGCAGCGCCTGAGAAGGCTTGAGCGCGGTGGGGGATACATGCGGCGACTCCGAGGGTATTCGACATCTCGAACGAGGATCGGCGAACCGAACGGTT
The DNA here is from genome assembly GCF_054660435.1 of Streptomyces sp. YKOK-I1. Lineage (NCBI taxonomy): Bacteria > Bacillati > Actinomycetota > Actinomycetes > Kitasatosporales > Streptomycetaceae > Streptomyces > Streptomyces sp. YKOK-I1. The sequence goes on along the minus strand of NZ_BAAGDR010000001.1, from coordinate 9,170,410 downwards.
GCGGGCCCGAAAGTAGGGCCGCCCGTGGGGCAAGTCAACGGCTGCGACAGAAGTCATGTGACCGGTCTCAGGAAGAGTGATGTGACCGGTCTCAGAAATGAAGTGAAGGCCTCCTTCAGGTCGTTGGCCCCACCGCGCTCCGGCCGCCGCCATACTGTCCGACGTGCGAGTGGCGATCATGACGGCGGGCTCCCGGGGCGATGTCGCCCCCTTCACCGGTCTCGGGCACGCTCTGGTGCGCGCGGGCCACGAGGTCACCCTGGTCACCCATGAGCGGTTCGCGCCGCTGGTGACCGGCTCCGGGGTGCGCTTCCATCCGCTCCCGGTCGACCCGCGGGCCGAACTGGAGTCGGAGCGCGGCCGGGGGCTGCACCACAGCGACAGCGGGCCGGGCAAGCTGCTGCGGGCGATCCGGCTGGCGCGGGCGGTGGTCGGCGAGATGACCGACGATCTCCTGACCGCCGCGCAGTCGGCCGACGCCCTGCTGGCGGCGGCCCCGCTCGCACCCCTGGCGCAGACCGTCGCCGAGGGGCTCGCCCTGCCGATCCTCGGTCTCCACCTCCAGCCCATCGCGCCCACCCGGGAGTTCGCCCCGCCCATGCTCGGCGGCGGCTCCTGGGGTGCCCTCGGCAACCGTCTCGCCGGGCACGGTGTCGAGCGGGCGGTCGACCAGGTCTTCGCCCCGGTCCTGCCCGCCGTCCGCGCCCGGCTGGGCCTGCCGGCCAAGGGCCCGCGCGCACGCGAGCGGCGCTCCACCCCGGTGCTGCACGGGTTCAGCCCGCTCCTGGTGCCCCGGCCCCACGACTGGCGCCCGGGGCTCGACATCACCGGCTACTGGTGGCCGTACGACCGCGAGCGACAACTCCCCTCCGTCCTGCGGGACTTCCTGGACGCGGGGCCGCCACCGGTCTTCATCGGCCTGGGCAGCGCGACGGTGCCCGACCCCCGTCGGCTGAGCGCCGAGATCGTACGGGCGCTGCGGCTGGCGGGGCTGCGCGGGGTGATCCAGCGCGGCTGGGCGGGTCTCGCGGCCGACGGCGACGACCTCCTGACCGTCGACGAGGTGCCGCACTCGCTGCTCTTCCCCGAGACGGCCGCGGTGGTCCACCACTGCGGCGCGGGCACCACGGCGGCCGGGGTCCGCGCGGGCGTGCCGGCCGTGCCGGTCCCGGTCCAGTTCGACGAGGGCTTCTGGGCCGACCGCCTCGTGAGGGCGGGGGTGGCTCCCGGGACGGTCCCCCTGCGCCGCCTGACCGCCGAGACCCTGGCAGCGGCCCTCGTCCGCGCCACCCGCGAGCCCCGGTACGCCGAACGGGCCGGAGAGCTGGGCGCACAGGTGCGCGCGGAGAACGGAGCGGAACGAGCGGTGGAGGCGGTGAGGCGGCTGCGGTGAGGGAGACCGGCAGAGGCTCACTGTTGCGGCATCAGCGATACGCCGGTGGATCGGCGGGTCGGCCCAGAGCGCCGTCGATGCAGCCGTCCATCCACTTCTGGGAAGTCTTCACTCCCTGTGCGTCGGCGTGGTCGTTGCACTCCGACCTTGCCGTGTCGGTTCTGTCGAACGAAGTGAGACCCCCGAGATGTCCCGCAGGTCCCTCTTGGCCGAAGCGGTAGCCCTTCTCGTACTGCTCGGCAAGCGTTCCTCTGCACCCCGACACAAGCAGCAGCGGAGCAAGCAGGAGTGCGGCCGCACAACGCTTCAGCATGGCTCATCCTCCGGGGTCCAGCCCGGTGGGCGCAGTATCCCCAGCAGTTGGCGGACCAGTTCGTCGACCACCTCGTCGAGGGTGGCGTCGACCCAGCCGGCGCTCCAGTCGTGGAGGAGGCCGTTGACGCTGCCGATGAAGGCCGTCGCCGAGAGACGGTAGTCGCGGGGGGCCGCCTCGCCCCGTTCGGCGGCGGCCGTGGCCTCGGCGCAGATCAGCTCGATCCAGCGGGCCCGGCGGGCCAGGCGCTGCTCCTCCAGACGGGGGCTGACGCCCACGATCTCGACGAAGGTGATCCGGATCCGGCTCGGGTCCGAGGTGACGTCGGCGGCGTAGGCGCGGAAGATCGCCGTGACCCGCTCGGCCAGCGGCAGGCCCTCCGCCGCGGCGAACGCGGCCACGACCGCCTCCTCCGCCCAGTCGTTGACCTGAAGGTGGAGCACGGCGAGGACGTCCTCGAGGGTGCGGAACTCCTCGTAGAACTGACGCGTCGACAGCCCCGCGGCCTCGCTGAGCGCCGCCACCGTCGTCCCGCGGTAACCGGGGGCGCCCCCGAACAGCTTCAGCGCCGCGTCGAGGAATCTCCCGCGCCGCTCCGCCTGCCGCTCGACCGCGGTCTTGCCGCCGTACCGGCCGGTCGGCGCCCTGAGCCTGCCCGTCACTGCACCCTCCCGAGTCGCTCCGTGCTCCCCCGTGGCCAATTTTGTCGTGCACAGAGTCTTGTGGCGAAGGGCACCCCTTCCTTACTTTCCAGTAAGTACAGTCTGAACGCAGCCGTGTTCAGATTCGGGCTTCTTCGAGCCGCTCAGCCCTGCCCCACCCGTTTCCCCACTCCGGAGGAGTGAGCACTCATGGCCGCCTTCAGACCCGGGCACCTCTGTGCCGTAGCCGCCGCCCTCGTCCTGTCCGTCACCGCCCCCGCGACCACCGCCCAGGCCGCGTCCGGCGCCGCACTGCGCGAGGTGCTGTTCGTCGGCAACAACTGGGAGGGCACCGCGGACGTCATCAAGTCCACCGGTGACTTCGCGAAGGTCGGCCGGATCAATGTGATCCCCGACAAGGACGCGCGGATGGCGGAGATCAACGCCGACCCGATCAAGTGGATCTACTTCATGGCCATCCGCAACGGCGTCGGCGAGGGCCACGACCAGTTCGTGGACGACATGTACTCCACGCCGGACGGGAAGTCCGTGGTCGTCTCGCGCCCCAGCTTCGCCGACGTCGTCTCCATCAACCTCTCCACCGGTGCCATCAACTGGCGCTTCCCGGTGTCCGGTTACCGCTCCGACCACATGGCCGTCTCCCCCGACGGCACCCGGGTCGCGGTCTCCGCGTCGACCGCCAACACCGTGCACGTCCTGGACATCAACACGGGCAAGCAGGTGGGGTCGTTCGCCACCGGCGACAAGCCGCACGAGAACATCTTCACCAAGGACGGCAAGTACATCTACAACATGGCGATCGGTGACGTGAACACCGATCTCGACGCCCCGTGGCTGGACTGGACGAAGGGCGACCGGCACATCACGGTCGTCGACGCGACCACCTACAAGCAGGTCAAGATCATCGACATGCGGGAGAAGCTGGACGCGATCGGCCTCACCGACTACTCCGACGCGGTGCGCCCGGCGGTGTTCTCGCCGGACGAGTCCAAGCTGTACTTCCAGGTGTCGTTCTTCAACGGCTTCTTCGAGTACGACCTCGCCAGCGACAGCATCACCCGCACCAAGACCCTGCCGAAGAACCCGGCGACGAGCGACGACCGCACCACGTACGTCAACGACTCCCGCCACCACGGCCTGTCGATGAGCCCGGACGGCAGCAAGCTGTGCGTCGCGGGCACCATGGACGACTACGCGACGGTCGTCAACCGCAGCACCCTCCAGGAGGGTCCGCTGGTCACCGCGTCCAAGCCGTACTGGGCCACGGTCAGCGGCGACGGCAAGGACTGCGTGATCTCCGAGAGCGGCGCCGACCAGGTCACCGCGATCGACTTCGCCACCGGCCAGAAGGTGCTGTCGATCCCGGTGGGCGACCACCCGCAGCGGGTACGGCTCGGCCATGTCGCCGCCGACTGGACCGGCACCGGCAGCTGATCCGACGGGCAGCACGCGAGGAGAAGGGGGCGGGCGCCGGGCGCCCGCCCCCTTCTCCTGTGCTGCCGGGGCTATCCGATCTTCGAGGCCACCCACGCCGCCAGTTCGCTGCGGGCCGCGGCCAGCAGGGTCGCGGACGGCGAGGTCGCGCCGTTGGTCACCAGCGCGTAGTGCAGGACACCGGAGTCGGTGGTGCTGAGCAGCAGTCGGCGGCTGCCCGTCCCACCCGGTTCCACGGTGGCGCCGATCTTCGTCGAGGAGGAGTACGCCGACGGCCCGTACACCGTGCCCAGGTCGGAGACGACCGTGGTGGACGCGGTCGGGAAGGACGCGGGCAGATGCAGTTCCGTCGGCGCCGTCCCGCCGTTCGAGCGCCACACGAACACGCTGTACTGGCCGGAGCCGACCAGCGAGGCCACGTTCGGCAGGCTGCTGGGGACCGGGTTCCAGGTGAGCGTGGTGGAGCCGTCGCGGGAGCGGTCCTCGTAGGTGAAGGCGACGGTGGAGCCCGACGTGGCGCTCGGGTACACCCGGTCGAGGAGGCGGGCGTCCTGACGGAGCGTCGCCACCCCGCTGTCGTCCAGGCGTACGGCCGAGAGGTCCTCGTCGTTCCAGGCGTCACCGGAGGTCATCACCTTGTCGGCGTTGTCGTTCATCAGCTCGTGGTGCCGCCCGTTGTAGATGTCCCACTGCCACTGCGAACCGGACAGGACCGGTCCCGAAGTGGCCGGGGTGGTCCACCAGTTGGCGCCCTTCACCCGTGAGTCGAGGGCCTGGTACATCGCCTTGAGCACGGTCGGCGCCTTGCCGGCGGTGCTGCCGTTCAGCGGGTGGCCGAACTCGCTGACGATGGCCGTCGTGCCGAGCGCCGAGGCGCGGTCGCGGACCGTGCCGAAGTCGCTCACGTACTGGCCGTCCTCGGCGTTGCCCCACATCAGGATCCCGGAGATCGCCTTCTGGTCGTAGAAGTGGGTGTTGAAGACGTACCGGGAGCCGATGGTGCCGGCGTCGAGCAGGCCGCCCTCCTCCTTGCTGACGTTGCCGTTCCAGAAGAGGTTCGGCTCGACGAAGGCGGGCTTGTCGGTCCAGCCCGCCGCGTCCATCCGGGCCCGGAACTTCACGTAGAAGGGCCACAGCAGGTCGCGTTCCCAGGTGCGGCTGGCCTGGCCGGAGTCGTAGGTGCCGGCGTAGGGCTCGTTGTACGGGTCGAAGCCGAGGACGCCGGTGAACTCCTCGGTGCTGAGGTTCGCCTTGATGTACGCCATGGTCTTCTGGGCGGTGGCCAGGAAGTAGTCCTGGAGGCCGTAGGTGTTGTGCCAGAAGTCGTACTGGGCCTTCGTCACCGCGCTGTTCTGGGTGATGTTCTGGCCCCACACGAAGCAGATGCCGCAGGACTCGGTGGGGTAGCCGCCGAGCGCCACCGCCCACGCGGGGGCGCCGTCGCCGGTGTACCAGCTGCCCGAGTTGAACAGCCAGCGGGAGTACAGGTCCTGATGGAAGTCGGGGTAGACCCGGATGCCCGCGTCGAGGAAGGCCTGCATCTGGGCGGTGGCGGAGGCCAGATAGGTGGTGTCCACCTGGCCCTTCACCGGTTCGGCGTAGGCCCAGGAGAGCAGGAAGCGCACGGCGTTGCCGCCGCCGAGGGCGCGCAGGGCCGTCGCCGACTTCCTGGCGTCGGCGACCGAGGCGAAGGGCAGACCCTTGTTCTCGGCGAGTTTCGTCTCACCGGAGACGTTGTAGCCACGCAGTACCACCTCACGGCCGTTCGCGTCGACGAAGCGGCCGTTCGACACGGTGAGCGCCGTGCCGTCGAACGAGAGGGAGTCGGGGACGGTGGCCGCGGCGGCGGGCGTGCCCGCCGCCGTGAGGAAACCGCAGAGTCCGCAGAGGACAACCAGAACAGCGAGCAGACGTGCCCGGACATTCGGCATGTCCACTACAGTCGGGCGCTTTCCGGACACCGTCAATACATCTGACTCACGAGTAAGGTTGAACGTTGTTCACCTCTTGCGCCCATCGCGCACCTCACGCGCCCGTGCGGCCCGTCACGTTCAGCAGGTACTCCTTCCGGTCGAGCGGGTTGTGGTCGGTGCGCGGCCGCTCCGGGACCGTCCCGTCGGCCACGGGCGCGTAGTGGTCGAAGGCGCTCTCCCACTCCCCCTCGCCCCTGGTCAGCCCTGGGATGCGCTGCTCCAGTCCGTGCACCCGGGCGGCCGGCACCGCTCCCTCCAGCAGACACCGGCCGCCCCCGGTGTCCGTCGACCGCGGTACGGCCCGCAGCGCGGCCAGCACCGGCAGCAGCGCGCCCAGTGTGTCCGCCGGGGCCCGCAGCCGGAAGCGGTGCATGGGCTCGTACACCCGGGTGCCCGCCCGGCGCAGCGCCTCGACCAGGACCAGCGGGGTCAGGCCCCGGAAGTCGTACCCGGTGCTGGACATGCTCTTGTCGAAGCCCTGGTGGGCGTGGCTCTGGCGGGGCCAGTAGCCGCAGTGGGTCATGGTGACCGCGCAGTCGGTGACCTGCCAGCCGTGCAGGCCCTGGCCGAGGGTGGCGCGGACGGTGTCCTCCACCGCCTTGAAGAAGGCGTACGGCATCGCACCCAGCTCCACCTCGAGTCCGAAGGTGACGCCGGTGCCGGGCGGGGCGGGGTCGACGCGCAGGCCCACCGTGGCGAGGAAGGGGTTGGCGTCCTTCTTGATGAACTCGGCGGCGGCCCCGCTCCCGGCCGGGCGTTCCACACACAGCGGTGTCGTCCCCCGGAAGCTGACCCGGAGGCCGTAGTCGTCGGCGAGGGTCGCCTGGACGACCTCCTTCTGCACCTCCCCGTACAGGGACACCGAGGTCTCCTGGCGGACCCCGTCGTGGCGCAGGGCGATCAGCGGGTCCTGTTCGGCCAGCTGGGTGAGGGCCAGATGCAGGGAGCGCCGGTCGGTGTCCGCGTCCGGGACGACGACCGACTCCAGGGTCGGGGGTGCGAACACCCGGCCGTGCTCCCGGTGCGGTGCGCCGAGGCTGTCGCCGACGCGGATGTCCGTGAGTCCCCACAGCCGGGCGATCCGGCCCGCCGTGACGGTCTCCTCGTACGCGTCGGTGCCGTGGTCGAAGACACTGATCGCGGTGACCTTGCCCGTGGTCTCCCCGTACGGCACCCGGTCGCGGGTGTGCAGGGTGCCGGAGAACAGACGGGCGTAGGCGATCTTCTCGCCGGCCGGTCCCCGCTCCACCTTGAACACCGATCCGGACAGCGGACCGTCGGGGTCCCCGTCCGCGCGGGGCAGCAACTCCTTGATCCCTGCGATGAGTTCGGGCGCCCCGGCGCCGGTCGCGGCGGAGCCGAACCAGACCGGGTGGACCACCGCGCGGCGGGTCCCGTCGAGGAGCGCGGCATGGATCCGCGCGGGGGTGAGGGTGCCGTCGACGTACGCGGCGAGCAGCTCGTCGTCGTGCTCGGCGAGGACGTCCGGCGGCACCAGAGCGGGGTGGAAGGCGGCCTCGCGCGTCCCGATCCCGCTCACGGTCCCCATCGGGACCACGGGCACCGCCAGCTTCTCGGTGAGTTCGCGCAGCACACCGTCCTCGCGGGCGCCACGCCGGTCGATCTTGTTGACGAAGACGAGCGTGGGGATGCGCAGCCGGCGCAGGGTGCGCAGCAGGATCCTGGTCTGCGCCTGCACGCCCTCGACGGCCGACACCACGAGAACGGCCCCGTCGAGCACGCCGAGGACCCGCTCCACCTCGGCGATGAAGTCGGGGTGGCCCGGGGTGTCGATGAGGTTGACGGTGACGTCGCCGACCGGGAAGGAGACGACGGCGGACTTGATGGTGATGCCGCGCTGCCGCTCCAGCGCGAGGGTGTCCGTCCGGGTGCTGCCGTCGTCGACGCTGCCGAGCTCGTCGATGATCCCGGCGGAGTGCAGCAGCCGCTCGGTGAGGCTGGTCTTACCGGCGTCGACGTGGGCGAGGATCCCGAGGTTGAGCAGATGCACGAGGTGTCATGTCCTTTGGAGTGGGGGTCGTTCCTTCCGGGGTGGACATGAACGCAGTGCGCATCTCTTGCTCCTGATCTTCCGGTGCCGTTGCCCGCGCAGTGCACCAGAGCGGCGGGCGGGACCGCAACGGATTAACGTGCAGACGTGCGCGAGATTCTCCCGGTGCTGAGCGGGTGGTACGGCGCCGGTGTGCCGTTCGGGCTCGCGACCGTGGTCGCGGTCAGCCGCAGCGCGCCGCGGGCGCCGGGGGCGGCGATGGCGGTGGGGCCGGACGACGAGGTCGTGGGCAGTGTGTCCGGGGGCTGTGTGGAGGGCGCGGTGTTCGAACTCGCCCAGGAGGTCGTGGCGAGCGGGCGGGCCCGCCTGGAGACCTTCGGGTACAGCGATGCCGACGCGTTCGCGGTGGGGCTGACCTGCGGCGGGGAGCTCACCGTGCTGGTACGGCCGGTCATCCCCGCGCGGGATCCCGCCTTCGGTGTCCTCGCCGCCTCGGTCGCCGCGGGCGAACCGGTGACCCTGGCGACCGTGACCGACGGCCCGGCCGCGCTCGGCGCCGCCCTCGCGGTCCGGCCGGACCGGGCCGCGGGCTCGCTCGGCACGGAGGGCCTGGACGCGGCGGTCACCGCCGACGCGCGCGGGGAGCTCGCCCTGGGCGCCACCGGCCTGCGGCACTACGGGCCGCGCGGGCAGCGGCGCGAGGACGCGGTCACGGTGTTCCTGCACTCCTTCGCCCCGCCGCCGCGCATGCTGGTGTTCGGGGCGATCGACTACGCGGCGGCCGTGGCCCGCATCGGTGACTTCCTCGGCTACCGGGTCACGGTGTGCGACGCGCGCCCGGTGTTCGCGACCCCGAGCCGCTTCCCGGAGGGCGTCGAGGTGGTCGTGGACTGGCCGCACCGGTATCTGCGCGGCACCCCGACGGACGAACGCACGGTGATCTGCGTCCTCACCCACGATCCGAAGTTCGACGTGCCGCTCCTGGAGGAGGCGCTGCGCCGGCCGGCCGCGTACATCGGGGCGATGGGCAGCCGGCGCACCCACGACGACCGTCGGCGGCGGCTCGTCGAGGCGGGGCTGGGCGAGCCGGAGCTGGCCCGGCTGCGCTCCCCGGTCGGGCTCGACCTCGGCGCCCGTACGCCCGAGGAGGTCGCGGTGTCGGTGGCCGCCGAGATCGTCGCGCTGCGCTGGGGCGGCACGGGCGCTCCGCTGACGGGGACGGCCGGGGCGATCCACGGCCACCCTCCGGAGGATATGCCCAATTAACCCAAATCAGGGCGTGTGGGACGGGCGGATGCTGGGTAGTGGCACGTTCATCCATCCCCGCGAGGGAAGGAGGTCCGTGAAGCACAGCAGACTCGCAGCAGCCGGGCCGCCCCCGACCGTTTCGGCCGGGCGCGGCCCGGTTCTCAGCGGGGCGGCAGCCGGTGCAGGACGACGTCCGTGAGCCGGCCGCCCGCCGCGGTGGCGGTGAGATAGGTGCAGTGCGGCTGACGGCGGCGGTCCGTCGGGGAACCGGGGTTGAGCAGGCGCAGTCCGCCGGGGGCGGTGCTGTCCCAGGGGATGTGGCTGTGGCCGAAAACAAGGACGTCGAGTTCGGGGAAGCGGGCGGTGCAGCGGGCCTCGCGCCCCTGGGCCGGGCCCGTCTCGTGGATCACGCCGAAGCGCAGCCCGCCCAGCTCGGCACGGGCCACCTCGGGCAGCCGGGCGCGCAGGTCGGGGCCGTCGTTGTTGCCGTACACCCCGATCAGCCGTCGGCTGCGGCTCTCCAGCAGATCGAGGGTGGCGACGTCGACCCAGTCCCCGGCGTGCACGACGACATCGGCCTCCGGAAGCGCGGCGAGCAGCGGGCCGGGGAGTTCCCTGGCGCGTTGGGGCAGGTGGGTGTCGGACATCAGCAGGAGTCGCACGGGGCCAGGCTACGCGTGGCCGGGCCGCGCCTCCCCCGACCGGACCAAGGCCGGAAATCGGCTCTGCGGCCCCGTTCCCCCGCAACCGGCGGGCAACGGCGGGCAACGGCTCATGAACGCTCGGGAACAGGACAGGTGACCGAGGGGCCGCGGAGTTAGCATCGGGCCACGCTCATCCGCCCTACGGCGCAGATCCCAAGGGGGCCAGGAGCCCGATGCCGGTCAAGGTCAGCGTCATCGTCCCCGTCTACAACCCCGGTCCCTACATCGAGGACTGTGTCGCGTCGCTGCTCAGGCAGTCGCTGCCGCCCGACGCCTACGAAGTGATCTTCGTGGACGACGGCTCCACCGACGCCACCCCCGCCCGTCTCGACGCGCTCGCCGCCGAGGATTCCCGGGTGCGGGTCATCCACCAGGAGAACTCCGGCTGGTCGGGCAAGCCCCGCAACGTCGGCATCGACGCCGCCCGCGGCGAGTACGTCATGTTCGTCGACAACGACGACCACCTCGGCGACGAGGCCCTGGAGCGGATGTACGCGTACGGGGTCGCCAACGACGCCGACGTGGTCGTGGGGAAGATGGTCGGCCGGGGCCGCGGGGTGCCGGTGGAGCTGTTCCGGGTGAACCGGCCGAAGGCGAGCGTCGAGAACGCGCCGCTGATCGACAGTCTCACCCCGCACAAGATGGTCCGCCGCGCGTTCCTGGAACGCACCGGGCTGCGCTTCCCGGAGGGGCGGCGGCGCCTGGAGGACCATGTCTTCGTCACCGAGGCCTATCTGCGCGCGGACAACGTCTCGGTGCTCGGCGACTACGTCTGCTACTACCACGTACGACGGGACGACGACGCGAACGCGGGCTTCCAGCGCTTCGATCCGGCCGGGTACTTCAAGAACCTCCGCGAGGCCCTCGACGTCGTCGAGAGGTACACCGAGCCGGGCCCGCTGCGCGACCGGCTCTTCCGGCGCTGGCTGCGCGTGGAGATGGTGGAGCGGCTGCGCGGCCGGAAGTTCCTGAACCTGCCCGAGGACTACCGCAAGGAGCTGTTCGGGGAGATCCACGCGGTGATCGTCGAGCGGTTCGGACCGGGGGTGGCGGCACCGCTCCAGCCCACCCAGCGGGTGGTCGCCGCACTGGTGACGGACGGGCGTTACGACGATGTCGTCGCGTTCGCCGAGTGGGAGTCCGGGGTCGCGCTCACCGTGGACCCGGAGGACGTCCGCTGGCAGGACGGGGTGCTGCGGATCGCGTTCGCCGCGGAGCTGACGCACGACGGCGGGCCGATGACGTTCCCGGCCGCCGGGGGCTCCCCGCAGTGGCCGCCGAAGGACGTCGGCGAGGCGGTGCGGTGGCTGGGCGAGGACACGGTCGGCCGCTTCGGCAGGGCCCGGCCTGATCTGCTGCTGCGCGACCGGGCCAGTGCCGCGCAGTACTTCCATCCGGTCGAGGTGGTCCGGGAGACGGTCCCGGCCGGGGACGGCAGCCGGGTGCGGCTGGTGCTGCGGGGGACGGCGACCGTCGACCCCGCGGACCGGGCGGTGCTGCCGGGCGACGGGCTGTGGGACGCGTATGTACGGGTCGGGCTCGGCGGCTGGACGAAGGAGCTGCGGCTGGGCCCGGCGCCGCGTCACGACCGCCCGGAGCCGCCGGCCGCCGTCGTCGCGGGGCGCGTGGTGCTGCCGTACTGGACCGACCGGCACACCAGTCTCGCGCTGGACATCGGCCGCGCGGGCCGGCGGCTGGGCCTCGGCCGGCTGGTGCCCGGGGACGTCACGGTCGCCGGGGAGCGGATCGGGGCGGACCTGCGGCTGCATGTGCCCGTCCGCACCGGGGTGCTGCTGCGGCTGAGCGGGCCGGGTTCGCACGACGTGCCCGCGGTGCTGCTGCCCGGCGGGCGGCTGGAGGCGTCGCTGCCCGTCACCGACCTCGTGGGCCGTACCTGGCGCACGGCGCTCTGTCTGACGCCGGACGGGCCCGAGGTGCGGTTCCATCCGCTGGCGGTGGCGCTGCGGGTGGGGTCGGACGGGGTGCGGGCCGTGGCGGCGCCTCGGCCCGGGAGGGTGCGGAGGATGGGTCGGCGGGTGCGGTGGGTGTGGCGGCGGGTGCTGGGGCTTGTCGTGCGGGGTGGGGGGCGCGGGGAGCGCTGAGGCCGTCGTTCGGGTGCGGGTGCGTCGTGGCTGGTCGCGCAGTTCCCCGCGCCCCCAAAAAACCACGCCCCCAAAGAGCCGGCGGAATCCCCGCGCCCCTGGCCAGAGGGGGCGCGGGGACTCCGTCGGTGGTCAGGGGGCGACTGATACCTGGGTCAGGGCGGTGCGCAGGGCGTCCCAGCCTCGGGTGCGGGGCAGGTGGCGGTTGCGGGCCCGGGTCAGGGGGCGCCAGAAGCCGGCCTGCAGGAGGGTCTCCGGTGGGACCGCGCGGACGCGGTCGAGGACCGTCTCGGGGACCTTCTGCGGGTCGGGCACGTCGAACTCGGCGAGGATCTCGTCGTACCGCTGACTCAGTACCCGGCTGCGCGGGTCGGCGCCGAAGACGAGGAGCTGGCCGGTGGGCTGGGTGTCGACGAGGACCGTGACGAGGTCGGGGCGGTGGCGGGCGAGGATCTCGGTGAGTTTGTAGACGTCGCCGGTCCAGGCGGTGGTGTGGCGGTCGCGGGCCGCCTCGTCGGCGCTGCGCGGCAGCATGTCGTCGAAGACGATCACGCTCGCCCAGTCGGAGTGCCGCTCGACGTTGATGAAGTCGCGCAGCGCGTACTCGAACAGGTGCATGCCGTCGATGAAGGAGAGGTCGAGGACGGGGCGCCGCCAGTGGCCGAGGGCCGGGCGGCCGCGGCGCAGGTTGCGCCATGGGTGCCGGCCTCCCCTGAGGTGCTGGAGGGGGTTGTCGCGGGCGAAGAAGTCGTCGCTGGTGGCCTTCACCAGATGGACGTCGCAGCGGATCTCGGAGGTCACCTTGAACGCGGGGTCGACGGCGATGCTGGGGACCCGGGACAACCGCAGGCTGCGGCCGTCGTTGACGCCGATCTCCAGGTAGTTGCGGGTGGCGGTGACCTTGTGCAGTTCCCGGAGGAACTCATGGCGTTTCACGAACGGACTCCTTGGGTCTCCTTGCGGATGAGCGGCAGTGCGGTGTGCAGGGCGGTGCGCCAGTCCCGCAGGGGGCGCAGGCCGGTCTCCCGCCAGCGGCCGTGGCCGAGCACGCTGTAGGCGGGGCGCGGGGCGGGCCGGGGGAAGGCGTCGCTGGTGGTGGGGCGCACCCGGTCGGGGTCGGCGTCGATCAGGCGGAAGATCTCGCGGGTCAGCTCGTACCAGCTGGCCTCGCCTGCGGCGGTGGCGTGCAGGATGCCGGTGGCGGTACGGCCGGTGCGTGGGCCCAGGTCGGCGATCCGGGCGGCGACGTCGGCGCTCCAGGTGGGCTGGCCGCGCTGGTCGTCGACGACGTCGAGGGTGTCCCGGCGGGCCTCCAGACCGAGCATGGTCCGCACGAAGCTGGGGCCGTGGACGCCGTAGAGCCAGGCGGTGCGCAGGACGACGGAGGCGGCCGGGAGGGTGGTGAGGACGGCCCGCTCGCCGGCGAGTTTGGTGCGGCCGTAGGCGGTGCGCGGGGCCGGGGGGTGGTCCTCCGGGTAGGGGACGGTGGCGTCGCCGGCGAAGACGTAGTCGGTGGAGACGTGGATCAGCCGGGCGCCGTGCGCGGCGCAGGCCCGGGCGAGCAGCCGGGGGCCGTCGCCGTTGATCCGCAGCGCGCGGGCCTCGTCGCTCTCGGCGTCGTCGACGGCGGTGTAGGCGGCGCAGTTGACGACGAGGTCGGGCCGCTGCGCGGCGACGGCCCGGTCCACCTGGTCCGGGCGGGTGATGTCCAGGCCGGCGTGGTCGAGGCCGGTCACCTCCTCGCCGCGCCGGGCGAGTTCCGCGACGGTGTCGCGGCCGAGCAGTCCGGCGGCGCCGGTGACGAGCCATCTCATACGGTCCGCGCTCCCCGTTTCAGCGGCTCCCACCAGTCGCGGTGGTCCCGGTACCAGGCGACGGTGTCGGCGAGACCGGCCGTGAAGTCGTGCCGGGGCCGGTAGCCGAGTTCGGTGCGGGCCTTGGTCCAGTCGACGCTGTAGCGCAGGTCGTGGCCCTTGCGGTCGGGCACGTGGTCGACGCGGTCCCAGTCGGCGTCGCAGGCCGCCAGCAGCAGCCCGGTCAGCTCCCGGTTGCTGAGTTCGGTGCCGCCGCCGATGTTGTAGACCTCGCCGGGGCGGCCCTGGGTGCGCACGAGGTCGACGCCCCGGCAGTGGTCCTCGACGTGCAGCCAGTCGCGGACGTTGCGTCCGTCGCCGTACAGGGGGACCCGCTCGCCGTCGAGGAGGTGGGTCACGAACAGCGGGATGACCTTCTCGGGGAACTGGTGCGGGCCGTAGTTGTTGGAGCAGCGGGTGACCCGTACGTCCAGGCCGTGGGTGCGGTGGTAGGCGAGCGCGATCAGGTCGGAGGACGCCTTGGACGCGGAGTACGGGGAGGTGGGGCCGAGCGGGTGGCCCTCGGGCCAGGAGCCGGTCTCGATGGAGCCGTAGACCTCGTCGGTGGAGACGTGCACGAACGGTCCGACACCGTGCCGCAGGGCCGCGTCGAGCAGGGTCTGCGTGCCGAGCACATTGGTGCGGACGAACGTCCCGGCGCCCTCGATGGAGCGGTCCACGTGGGACTCGGCGGCGAAGTGCACGATCTGGTCGGCGTCGGCGGCCAGCTTGTCGACGAGGTCGGCGTCGCAGATGTCGCCCTGCACGAACTCCAGCCGGGGGTGGCCGGCCGGCAGGTTGGTGAGGGTGCCCGCGTAGGTCAGCTTGTCCAGGACGGTGATGTCGAGGGCGGTGTCGCGGGCGAGGAGGCCGCGGACGTACGTGGAGCCGATGAAGCCGGCGGCTCCGGTGACGAGGAGGTTCATGTGTGGATCTGTACCTTGCTGTGGTCGCCGAGGACGAGACGGTGGGCACTCGGCACGCCGGGCGCCGGGGTGACTTCCACGTGCCGGCCGATCAGGGAGTTCTCGATGCGGCCCACGCCGTCGATGGAGGAGTCGCGCAGCACGATGGAGAACTCCAGCTCGCTGTCGGTGATCCGGCAGTTCTCCGCGACGGAGGTGAAGGGGCCGACGTAGGAGTCGCGGACCTCGGTGCCCGCGCCGATGACGACGGGGCCGACGACACGTGAGTTGACGATCCGGGCGCCCGCCTCGACGACCACCCGGCCGACGGTCTCGGAGGCCTCGTCGACCTCGCCGTCGATCCGGGGTTCGAGGCCCTCCAGGACGGTCCGGTTGACCTCCAGCATGTCGACGACGTTCCCGGTGTCCTTCCAGTAGCCCTTGATGATCGTGGAGCGGACGTCGGCGCCGTCGTCGATCAGCCGCTGGATGGCGTGGGTGATCTCCAGCTCGCCGCGCCGGGAGGGCCGGATCGTGTGCACGGCCGCGTGGATGGCCGGGGTGAACAGGTAGACGCCGACCAGGGCGAGGTCGCTCTTGGGCCGGTCGGGTTTCTCCTCCAGACCGACGACCTGTCCGTCCGCGTCGAGTTCGGCGACGCCGAAGGAGCGCGGGTCGGGGACCCGGGTGAGGAGGATCTGGGCGGCGGGGCGGACCCTGCGGAACTCGTCGACGAGGTCGGTGATGCCGCCGACGATGAAGTTGTCGCCCAGGTACATCACGAAGTCGTCGTCGCCGAGGTAGTCGCGGGCCACCATGACCGCGTGGGCGAGGCCGAGGGGCCGCTCCTGCGGGATGTAGGTGACGGCGAGGCCGAAGCGGGAGCCGTCGCCGACGGCCGCGCGGATCTCGTCGGCCGTGTCGCCGACGATCACCCCGACCTCGGTGACGCCCGCGGCGGCGATGGCCTCCAGGCCGTAGAAGAGCACGGCCTTGTTGGCCACGGGGACGAGCTGTTTGGCCGAGGTGTGGGTGATCGGCCGGAGTCGGGTACCGGCACCGCCGGACAGCACGAGAGCCTTCATCGCCTCACCTCTGCCCCCGTAACCCCGGGATGCCTGGATCGTGGTGGTTGTCTGCCTTTGGTCCTCACCCCTGACGATGTTCCATTCCGGGCCGGAGCGCATCCCGGACGGGGTACCGGGGCACGGACACGTCAACGGTCAGCGGTCCAGGGGTCAGCGGTCCAGGGGAAGCTCGGCCCACACCTGTTTGCCGCCGCTGACCGGGAGCGTGCCCCAGGTCTCGGAGACGGCCTCGACGAGGAGGATGCCGCGGCCGCCGGTGGCCTCCCAGCCGAGGTTGGGTTTGACGGGGGTGCGGGGCGAGGTGTCGGTGAGGGCCACCCGCAGCCGGTTGCCGGCCAGGGTGAGGTCGAGGCGGACCCGGCCGTCGGTGTGCACCAGGGCGTTGGTGACGAGTTCGGAGACCACGAGCAGGGCCGTGTCGACGGCGTCCCCGGTCACGCCCCAGGAGCGCAGGGTGCGCCGGGTGAAGCGGCGGGCCTGGCGGGCGGCCTCGGGCACGCGCCACACGGTCCAGCCCTCGCGCAGGGGTTTGACCGCCATGCCGTCGTAGCGCATCAGCAGCAGGGCCACGTCGTCCGCGCGGTGGGCGCCGGCGAGCAGGGCGTCGGCCACCAGACCCAGATCCGCGGGGTCGGAGGCGGACAGCTCCTGGGCGAGCCGGGCCAGGCCGGTGTCGATGTCGAGCTGGGCGGACTCCACGAGGCCGTCCGTGGTCAGGGCGATCACCGTGCCGGGCAGCAGCCTGAGCGGGGTCATCGGGAACTCGGTGCGGTCGAGCACGCCGAGCGGCGGGCCGCCCTCGCCCTCGGCCAGCTCGGTTGCGCCGTCCGGGTGGCGCAGCACCGGTGGCGGGTGTCCGGCCCGTACGCACCAGCCGGTGCCGGACTCCATGTCGATGTCCACGTAGGCGCAGGTGGCGAAGAGGTCGGTCTCCAGCTCGGTCAGCAGCCGGTTGGAGTGGGCGACGACCACGTCCGGCGGGTGGCCCTCGGCGGCGTAGGCGCGCAGCGCGGTGCGCATCTGGCCCATCAGGGTGGCGGCACCGGCGCTGTGGCCCTGGACGTCGCCGATGACGAGGGCCACATGGTGGTCGGGCAGCGGGATCACGTCGTACCAGTCGCCGCCGACCTCCAGCCCGGCGGTGGCGGGCAGATAGCGGGCGACGGCGACCCCACCGGGGAGCACGGGCAGCCGGCGCGGGAGGAGCTGGCGCTGGAGCATGCCGACGAGTTCGTGCTCGGCGTCGAAGGCGTGGGCGCGCAGCAGGGCCTGTCCGGCGAGCCCGGCGGAGGCGGTGAGCAGGGCGCGTTCGTCGGGGCCGAAGTCGTGCGGGCTGTCCCAGCCGATGAGACAGGCGCCCAATGTCCGGCCGGCGGCGGGCAGCGGCAGGACGGCGAGGCCGCCGGGGCCGACCTCGGCGAGGGCGGGTTCCAGCTCGCCGGCGCCGGCGGGCCAGATCCGGGCGCGGCCCTCGCGCAGCGCGGCGGCGAGGGTGGGCATGGCGCGCACGGGTGCGTCGGGCCATTCGCCGCGCCATTCCGAGCGCCACAGCTCGGGCCAGGCCTCGGGGTCGGGCGGGTCGAGGACGATGACGACGAGCCGGTCGTTCTCCAGTTCGGCGAGGGCGATCCGGTCGGCGCGCAGCGGCTCGCGCAGGGCGGTGACGACGGCCTGGCTGACGTCCCGGACGGTGCCGGCGGTGGCGAGGGCGGCGGCCAGGCGCTGCACCCGGGCCACGTCGGTGACCTCGGCGCGCAGGCTGGAGGCGTCGGCGACGGTGCCGACGAGCCGGGGCGGCCGGTCCTCCCCGCCGGGCAGCAGCCGGCCGCGCAGCCGCAGCCAGCGGGGCGGGCCGTCGGGCCGGAGCACCCGGAACTCCAGTTCGCGGTCGCCGATCGACATGTGGTCGGCCTCGACGACGGACATCAGCGAGGGCAGGTCCTCGGGGACGGTGCGGGCGAGGAGGGTCTCCACCCGGCCGTCGAAGTCCTGCCGGTCCATGCCGAACAGCTCCAGGAGCGCGTCGCCGACCTCGACGCGACCGGTGTCCATGGCGAGGCCGAAGGAGCCGGCGCCGGGTTCGTCCTCCGTGTCGGGGGCGGGGGGTGCGGGCGCGGCGAGGGCTTCCGCGACGAGGGCGAGGCAGGTGCGGTCGTCGCCGTCGAAGCCGGTGGGGCGCTCGCTGACGGCGAGCAGCAGACGTCCGCCGTCGCCGGGCACCGGCAGGGCGGCCAGCCGGACGTCCGGGGCGCCCTCGGCGAGGTGGTCCGGGCCGAGCCACACCGGCCGCCCGGTGCGGTGGGCGTCGGCGACCGGGGAGCGGCCGTCGGCGGGATAGCTCTCGCGCAGTCCGTACAGGGCCCCGGGCACACCGGCGGACTCGGTCAGCCGGAGCGGTCCGGCGTCCTCGCCGGGTGCGTAGAGGGCCGCGAGGGACGCCCCGGTGAAGACGAGCGCCTGTTCCAGGACGCGCCGCGCGCGGTCCGGGGCGGCGGGATCGGCCGTGATCGTCTTGAGGGCGACTTCGGCGCGCACGGGTCCCGCTCCGCGCCCCGCAGCACCCTCACTGACCACGTCCGCAATTACAGCGCGTATGGGACCCGGGCGCAGCCCCTCCTCACGGCGGGGCCGTCCACGCCCCGCCGCGGCGCGTTCGCCGTGCGCCCTCGCCCGGTAGGGGGCAGATTTGGAGCGGGAACCCGGGGTGGTCGGTGGGCCGAGGAGGTGGGCACCGTGTCCGACGGGATCCAGGCCGGTCAGACGGCGGCCGCCGTGCGGACGCCGGTCGGCAGGCCGCTGCTGTCCCTGGCGCTGACCTCGATGATGGACGCGGTCGGCGCGCACTCGGGTGCCGTGTACCTGCGGCCGGGCGAGGAGGAAGTGCTCCAGATGGCGGTGACGGCGGGGCTGCCCCGCTCCTTCTCGGCGCCCTGGGAGCGGGTCGGGCTGAACGCGCCGATCCCGGTGGCGGAGGCGGTCCGGGAGCGGCGGCTGGTGTGGGTCGGCGGGGAGGAGGACATGGCCCGCCGGTACCCGCGGATCGCGGTCGTCCTGCCGTATCCCTTCGCGCTGGCGGCGATGCCGGTGGCGACGGAGTCGAGGGTGTACGGGGCGGTGTACGTGACCTGGCCCGGTTCGCACCCGCCGGAGCTGTCCGAGCGGGAGCGCGAGGAGCTGACCGCGGGCTGTGAGCGGCTGGCGGTGCGGCTGGAGCGGACGGCGGCGGAGAACCGCGCCCTGCGGGTCGAGTCCGATCTGATGGACGCCTGGTCGATCGGCGGGACCGCGGACACCCTCGGCACGGTGGAGGCGGCGCGGATGGTGGCCCGGCTGCCGTACGGGCTGTGCTCGCTGGATCTGAGCGGCCGGGTGGGCTTCGCCAACACGGCGGCGGCGGATCTGCTCGGGGTGCCGGTGCGGCGGCTGCTGGGGGTGCAGTTGTGGGCCGCGGTGCCCTGGCTCAACGATCCCTCGTACGAGGAGCGCTACCGGGCGGCGCTGATCGGGCAGGCGCCGGTGTCGTTCGTGGCGCTGCGGCCGCCCAAGGACTGGCTGTCGTTCCGGCTGTACCCGAGCATCACGGGGATCAGCGTCCGGATCACCCGGGCCCGGAACGTGTCGGAGCCGAAGCCCTCGCCGGCCCGGCCGGGGGACGCGCCGACCCGGCTGGTGTCGATGTCGCAGGCGCTGAGTCTGGCGGGGGCGCTCACCGAGACGGTGACCGTGCAGGACGTGGTGGGGCTGGTCGCGGACGAGATCGCGCCGACCGTGGGCAGTCAGGCGCTGGCGCTGCTCGGGGCGCGGGCGGGACGGCTGCATGTGCTGGGCCATCACGGCTATCCCGACCCGCACACGGTGGAGCGGTACGAGGGGATGCCGCTGTCGGCCCCCTCGCCGGGGGCGCACGCCGTGGCGCACGGCGTCCCGTCGTTCTTCGCGTCCCGGCGGCAGCTGGAGCAGCTCTATCCGGCCAAGCGGTCCAGCCCGGACGGCTTCGAGGCGTGGGCGTATCTGCCGCTGATCGCCTCGGGGCGTCCGGTGGGCGCCTGTGTGCTGGCGTACGGGCGGCCGCGTGAGTTCTCCACGCACGAACGGGCGGTGCTGACGAGTCTGGCCGGGCTGATCGCGCAGGCCCTGGACCGGGCACTGCTGTACGACGTCAAGCACCAGCTCGCCCACGGTCTCCAGGCGGCCCTGCTCCCCCACACGCTGCCGGAACTGCCCGGGGTGCGGGCGACCGCCCGCTATCTGCCGGCCACCCGGGGCATGGAGATCGGCGGCGACTTCTACGACCTGGTGCCGTCCCGGCCGCTGGCGGCGGCGGTGATCGGGGACGTCCAGGGCCACAACGTGACGGCGGCGGGGCTGATGGGGCAGCTCCGGACGGCCGTACGGGCGTACACGACCGTCGGGCAGGAGCCGGCGGAGGTGATGCGCAGCACCAACCGGCTGCTGATCGACCTGGGGTCCGATCTGTTCGCGAGCTGTCTGTATCTGCGGCTGGACCCGGCGCGCGGGCGGGCGGTGATGGCGCGGGCCGGGCATCCGCCGCCGCTGCTGCGCCGGGCGGACGGACAGGTGCGGGTGCTCGACCTCGCGGGCGGTCCGCTGCTGGGCATCGACGGGTCGGCGGCTTATCCGACGACGGAGGTGGAGCTCGCCCCCGGCTGTGTGCTCGCCCTGTACACGGACGGGCTGATCGAGTCGCCCGGGGTGGACATCGAGGACGCGGTCGCCGAGCTGGGCCGACGGCTGGGCGAGGGCGGTGACCGTCCGCTGGAGGAGCTGGCCGACGATCTGGTGGGGCCGTACGCGGCGGCGGAGGAGCGGATCGACGACGTGGCGCTGCTGTTGCTGCGGGCGAGCTGACGACATGAACGGTCCGGCCCCCGCCGGAGGGCCGGACCGTTCAGCAGGTGTCAGTGGTCAGTGCGACTCGTTCACGCCCGAGCCGCCCTCGACACCGTTGTTGTTCTCCTCGGCGCCGTTCTGGTTCTCGGCTCCGTTGCCGTCGATGGCCTCGCCGGTGTTGTCGTCGATGCCGTCGCCGTTCTCGTCCACGGCACCCGCACCGGCGTCGTCGCCGCCCTGGATGGCCTCGCCGGTGTTGTCGTCGATACCGTCACCGTTCTCGTCCACGGCACCGGCCTGCTCGTCGCCGCCCTGGATGGCCTCGCCGGTGTTGTCGTCGATACCGTCACCGTTCTCGTCCACGGCACCCGCGCCGGCGTTGTCGTCGCCGCCGACCGCGTCACCGGCGCCCACACCGCCGCCGTCGCCGAGGGTCGCGCCGGTCGCCTCGAGGGCGGTGGTCACCGGCTGGAAGAAGGTCTCGCCGCCGGCGGTGCAGTCACCGCTGCCGCCCGAGGTCAGGCCTATCGCCTGGCCGTCCTGGGTGAACAGGGGGCCGCCGCTGTCGCCGGGCTCGGCACAGACGTCGGTCTGGATGAGGCCGTTGACGGTGTCGACACCGTTGGGGTCGGTCTCGCTCTGGAAGTTGACCGTGGCGTCGAGGGCGAGCACCTGGCCGTCGTTGAGGCCGGTGGTGCTGCCCATCCGGAAGACCTGGGTGCCCACGACCGCGTCGGCGGCCTGCGAGATGGCGACGGTCTGCTGACCGACATTGACCTCGCTCGGCGCCTGGGTGTTCGCGTCGTCGTACTTCACGAGTGCGAAGTCACTGCCGGGGAAGGTCGCCTGGTCGACCGTGGCGATCGGCTGCCCGGTCTCGGAGTCGGACCACTCCTTGGCGGCCACGCCGCAGTGACCGGCGGTCAGGAAGGCCGGGCTTCCGTCGCTGGCGGTGACGTTGAAACCGAGCGAGCAGCGGACCGTGCCGCCCTCCGCCTGGGCGAAGATGGCGTCGCCGCCGGAGACCTTGGTGGAGAAGGTGCCGGCCGACTTCTTGAGGGTCGCCATGCCCGAGCCGAGCTTCGCGACCGTGGACTGGACCTGGTCCCAGTTGTTGCCGGTGACCGTGGAGTCGGCGGTGACGAGGATCTTGTTCGTCTTGGGGTCGACGGCCCAGGCGGTGCCCGGGATGGTCGCATCCTTCTTCAACGTCGCCGCGGCCGCCTCGAGTTCGGCCGTGCTGTTGTCGACCTGGCGGACCTTGGCGCCCGCCTCCTCCGCCTGCACGATGACCTGGTTCTTGTCACCGTCGATGTTGATGTCGTCGCCCTCGACGTTGATGACGTTGATGACGAGCTGCTGGCCGTCGGAGTCGTAGTACGAACCGGCGAAGGCGTCACCGAGCAGCTCCTGGAGCTGTGCGGCGAGGTCCGAGGCGTCGCCCGCCTTCAGGGCCTTCACGGAGGCGGCGTTGTTCGAGCCGTCCTGGGAGGCGTTGGCCTGCGGAAGGAAGATGGCCGCCGCTCCGAGCGCCGCGACACCGCCGGCGGCGATGATGGCATTGCGCTTCGTGACTCGCTTGTGACTCAAAAAACTCGACCTCCTGGGGGACGGGGTCTGGCTGCCGGTCGTCGGCAGCTCCGTACAGCGGCGCCTGGTTGGCCTTGAGTACGCGGGGGGCGCGGGATGCGTTCAATCGCGTTTGCCAACTTCCTTTGCGCAATGCGGAATCGGCCATGACCGTGCCCTGACCGGGCCATGGGGCGAGAACCCCCCAAACCGCGACGACCACCGTCGAAGCAGACGGGATCCTTCCAGGACACGGGCATCGAAATCCCGCCAGGCGCACAGCCGCCCCACAGTCCCCTGACGGATCGGATGTCTCGATCCCGGCAGTCCCGGCCACCCCGCGGGACGCACCGTCGGTGAGCGGAGCGTCACGGTCCGCGCCCGTCGGAGAATCTGCACATCGATTACCCAAGGGGGTCACCGGAAGCGGGGATTCTGCACAACTCCCGGATCCCGCTCACGTCATTGGGGCAGGAGTGTCGGATTCGCCGTGACGGCCCCCGCCGCTCATCCGAGCGAACCCGGGTGAATCCGGCCCGAGTCGTGAAGGAGTCGGCGACAAGTCGTGCGCGCGCCTGCACCGTTCGCCCCTCCCGTGCGGCAAGTTCCCAGGTGAGGCCGGTGATTGATTGGAACCGCGCCCCGCGGACCTGCTTTCATCCATCGCACCGCAGGGCTCGGACGCCTCCCGGAAACGGGGGTCCGGCCCCCACGGTCGCGGCCGTCGTCTGTCCCCAGAGGGGGCCGCTCCCCCCTTGTGAATATCCATATGAAGGGAAGTTCCACCATGAACTCCACCCCCCAGGTTGAGACCGTCGAGATCTCCGACGCGGACCTCGACAACGTCTCCGGCGGTCTGTCCGTGAACGCCCTCGGCACCGTCACCGGCCTGGTGGACGGCGTCGCCCCGGTTTCCGGCCTGGTCGACACGGTCGTCGGCACCGTCGAGGGTGTCACCGGCCTGAACACCGCCCCGGTCACCAACCTGGTCGCCGGTCTCTGACCGCACCCCGTGTGACCTTCTGAGTCCCGGAGCCCTCACCCGGCTCCGGGACTCGTCGGCGTCCCGACCCGGAAGAAGCGCCCGTGCAGTTCCGCCAACAGGCCCTCACCAAGCTCCAGTCACCGGAGGAACTCGACCTCCCGGTGCGTTTCGCGCGCCCTCAGGGCCGGCTGGTGCTGGCCGTGACCGTCGCCGTCATGGCGGCCGCCTCCGGCTGGGCGGTGACCGGCTCGGTCGCCACCACGGTGAGCGCGCCCGCCGTGCTGACCCACGGCGAGGGCAGCTACATCCTGCAGAGCCCGGCGGCCGGCCAGGTCACCGCCGTCCTCGCGAAGGAGGGCGAGCGGCTGCCCGCCGACTCGCCGGTGCTGAAGGTCCGTACGGCCGACGGCGAGGCCGTGGTCCGCACGGTCGCCGCCGGCCGGATCACCGCCCTCGCCGCCTCCCTCGGACAGATCATCGCCACCGGCGCGAACGTCGCCGCCGTGGAGAAGGTCGCCGACGCCGACGACCCGCTGTACGCCACCGTGTACGTGCCGGCCGGAAGCGCCGCGTCGATCCCCGAGGACGCGGCCGTCGACCTCACCGTGCAGACCGTGCCCGCCCAGGAGTACGGCGTGCTGCGCGGCCATGTGAAGTCGGTGGACCGCACGGCCCAGTCGGCCCAGCAGATCTCCGCGTTCCTCGGCGACAGCGGGCTCGGCGAGCAGTTCACCGAGGACGGGCGTCCGGTGGCGGTTCTCGTGCGGCTCGACAAGTCGGCCTCCACGAAGAGCGGTTACCGGTGGTCCTCCGCCGACGGGCCGCCGTACGAGCTCAGTTCCCTGACCATGGCCACGGGTGCGATCCGGCTGGCCGACCAGCGACCCGTCGATTGGCTGCTTCCGTGACCACCGCCGAGCAGACCCGGAGCCGGAGACGGGCGGCGCCGCCCCGGCGCACGGTCCCCCGGGCCGGGGCGAAGAGCGTCCGCACCCCCACCGTCCTGCAGATGGAGGCCGTGGAGTGCGGCGCCGCCTCCCTCGCGATGGTCCTCGGCCACTACGGCCGGCATGTCCCGCTGGAGGAGCTGCGGATCGCGTGCGGGGTCTCGCGCGACGGCTCGCGGGCCGGCAACCTGCTGAAGGCGGCGCGCGGTTACGGCCTCACCGCCAAGGGCATGCAGATGGATCTGGCGGCCCTCGCCGAGGTACGGGCCCCCGCGATCCTCTTCTGGGAGTTCAACCACTACGTCGTCTACGACGGCATGGGCCGCCGCTTCGGCCGCCGCGGCGTGTTCGTCAACGACCCCGGCAAGGGCCGGCGGTTCGTGCCGATGGAGGACTTCGACGGCAGCTTCACCGGGGTCGTGCTGGTACTGGAGCCGGGCGAGGGGTTCGAGCGGGGCGGGCGCCGGCCGGGGGTGCTGGGCGCCCTGCCGGCCCGGCTGCGCGGCACGGCGGGCACCCTGCCGGCCGCCGTGCTGGCGAGTCTGCTGCTGGTGCTGGTCGGCGCCGCCGTCCCGGCGCTGAGCCGGACCTACATCGACATGTTCCTGATCGGCGGTCAGACCTCGCTGCTGGAGACGCTGTTCACGGCGATGGGCGCCTGCGTCCTGCTGACCGTCGCGCTGACCTGGCTCCAGCAGGCCAACCTCCACCACGGCCGTATCATCTCCTCCACCCTCTCCAGCGCCCGCTTCCTGCGCCATCTGCTGCGGCTGCCGGTGACCTTCTTCTCCCAGCGCAGCCCGGCCGACCTGGTGCAGCGGCTCCAGTCGAACGACGCCGTCGCCGAGACCCTGGCCCGTGATCTGGCCTCGGCGGGCGTGGACGCGATCGTCGTCGTCCTGTACGCCGTCCTCCTCTACACCTACGACCCGCAGCTGACGTTCGTCGGCATCGGGGTGGCGCTCCTGAACATCGTCGCCATGCGGGTCGTCGTCCGGCTGCGTGCCACGCGTACGGCGAAACTGCGGGCGGACACCGCACGGCTCACCAACACCGCTTACACCGGGCTCCAGTTGATCGAGACGATGAAGGCGACCGGCGGGGAGGACGGCTACTTCCGCAAGTGGGCCGGGCAGCACGCCACCACGCTGGAGGAGCAGCAGCGGCTCGGGGTGCCGAGCGCCTGGCTGGGCGTGGTCGCGCCGACGCTCGCCACCCTCAACAGCGCGCTGATCCTGTGGATCGGCGGGATGCGGGCCATCGAGGGCCATCTCTCCGTGGGTCTGCTGGTCGCCTTCCAGGCGCTGGTCGCCCGTTTCACGGCCCCGCTGACCCGGCTGAACGGTGTGGCGGGCCGCATCCAGGACTTCGCGGCCGACGTGGCCCGGCTCAAGGACGTGGAGAGCTTCCGCGCCGACCCGCTCTACGACCGCCGCGCCGGCGCCGACTCCACGCGCCGGCTCCGGGGGCACGTCGAGCTGGAGAACATCGCCTTCGGCTACAGCCCGCTGGACAAGCCCCTCCTGTCGGGCTTCGACCTGACCGTCGGCCCCGGGCGGCAGGTGGCGCTGGTCGGCGGCTCGGGCAGCGGGAAGTCGACGGTCTCCCGGCTGCTGTCGGGCCTGTACACACCGTGGGAGGGCGTGATCCGGATCGACGGACAGCGGCTGGAGGACATCCCGCGCGGGGCGCTCGCCTCCTCCGTCTCCTTCGTCGACCAGGAGGTGTTCCTCTTCGAGGGCACGGTCCGCGACAACGTGGCGCTGTGGGACCCGTCGATCCCGGACGAGGCGGTGATCGAGGCGCTGCGGGACGCGGCGCTGTACGACGTCGTGATGCGCCGGCCCGGTGGCATCGCCGGCCGGGTGGAGCAGGACGGCCGCAACTTCTCCGGCGGTCAGCGGCAACGCCTGGAGATCGCACGGGCGTTGGTGCGCCGGCCCAGCGTCCTGGTCCTGGACGAGGTGACCAGCGCGCTGGACGCGGAGACCGAGCTGGTGGTCATGGACAACCTGCGCCGGCGCGGCTGCGCCTGTGTGGTGATCGCCCACCGGCTGAGCACGGTCCGCGACAGCGACGAGATCGTGGTGCTCGAGCACGGCACGATCGTGGAGCGGGGACGGCACGAGGAACTCGTCGCGCGCGGCGGCGCGTACGCGGCGCTGGTCAGGGAGCGGTGACCGCCATGTCCGACGGTGACGTCGTCCTGGGCGCGCTGGGCGGGATGGGCGCGCGCATCGACTGCACGGGCTTCGGCCGCCTCGACCTCGAAGGCCCGCAGGCGCTGTGGCTCGTCGTGTCCGGCGCGCTGGACCTGTTCGCGGTGGACGCCGGACAGCAGGGCCACTGGCACCACTTGGGGCGGCTGGAGGCGGGGGCGCTGCTGCTGGGCCCGGTCGCCGGACCTCAGCACACGCTCGTGGCCCGGCCGTTGCGGGACTGCGTGGTGCACCGCATCGGCCTGCGGGAGCTGTACCAGCCGGCCGGGACCCAGACCTGGTCCTACGACGCGTACGGCAACCCCCAGTACGTACCGCCGACGTCGAGCCCGCTGGAGTACGCGCTCGCCCTGGGCGTCGGCCGCGGCCTGTCCGTCCTCTTCCAGGCGCCGACGGCGACGGAGAGACCGGCGTCGGTGACGGACGACGACGTGTTCTGGATGCAGGTTCCGCCGGGCAGTGTGCAGTACGGGTCCCTGTACGGCGCGGAGGCGGCCGCCGATCTGCTGATGGACCCGGCGGTGTGGCAGAGCATGGTCGACCAGCAGTACCGCCTGCTGACCACGCTGGACCGCTGGATCGAGCAGCTGGAGCGCACCCATGAGACCCGGGCCGCCGCGGGCATCAAGGCGGGCGAGGCGGTCCGTGACCGGGCCGACCGGACGCTGCTCGCCTCGATCGGCGCGAAGACGGCCCGGCGCACCACGTCCGCCGACGCGGACGCCACCTTCGCCGCGTGCCGGCTGGTCGCCGGGGCGGCCGGGATCGCGCTCGTGGAGCCGACGCGGACGGGGGCCGCGGAGGACCGTCTCGACCCGGTCGAGCAGGTGGCGCTGGCCGCCCGGGTGCGCACCCGGGCGGTACGGCTCGACGGGCGCTGGTGGCGGGACGACGTCGGCCCGCTGGTCGGCCGGCGGACGCTGTCGGGGGCGCCGGTCGCGCTGCTGTGGCGGCGCGGCGGTTACGTCGCCGTACAGCCGTCGACGGGACGGGAGACCCCGGTCGAGAGGGCGAACGCCGAGGAGTTCGAGCCACGGGCCGTCATGTTCTACCGTCCGCTGCCGGACCGCAGGCCGAGCCCGCTGGGGCTGCTGCGGTTCAGCATGCGGGGCACCGGCGGCGATCTGACGCACCTGATGCTGAGCGGGCTGGTGACGGTGGCGATCGGGGCGCTGGTGCCGGTCGCCACGGGCAAGGTGCTCGGCGAGTACGTGCCGAAGGCGCAGTCGGGGCTGATCGTGCAGGTGTGTCTGGCCGTGATGGTCGGCGGGGTGGTCGCGGCGGCGTTCACGCTGTTGCAGAACCTCACCATCCTGCGGCTGGAGGGCCGGATCGAGTCGACCCTCCAGCCGGCGGTGTGGGACCGGCTGCTGAGACTGCCGACGCGGTTCTTCGCCGAGCGGTCCACGGGTGAGCTGGCCAGTGCCGCCATGGGGATCAGCGCGATCCGCCGGCTGCTGGCGGGACTCGGTCCCTCGGTCGCGCAGTCGCTCACCGTCGGCGCGATGAACCTGGGGCTGCTGCTCTGGTACAGCGTGCCGATGGCGCTGGCGGCGATCGGCATGCTGGTCGTCGTCGCCGGGGTGTTCCTGGGGCTCGGGCTGTGGCAGGTGCGCTGGCAGCGGCGGCTGGTGGTGCTCTCCAACAAGCTGAACAACCAGGCGTTCCAGACCCTGCGCGGCCTGCCGAAGCTGCGGGTGGCGGCCGCCGAGAACTACGCGTACGCGGCCTGGGCGGAGCAGTTCGCGCGCAGCCGTGAGCTCCAGCAGCGCCTCGGCCGGATCAAGAACCTCTCCACGGTGCTGGGCGCGGTGTATCTGCCGCTGTGCTCGCTGCTGATGTTCATGCTGCTGGCCGGTCCGGCGCGGGGCGCGCTGTCGGCGGCGGACTTCCTCACCTTCAACACGTCGATGACGATGCTGCTCACCTCGGTCACCTCGCTGACCGGTGCCTTCGTCTCGGCGGTGGCGGCGCTGCCGTTGTTCGAGGAGATCCGCCCGGTGCTGGAGGCGACTCCGGAGGTCCGTACGGCGAGCACCCGCCCGGGCCCGCTGTCCGGCGCCCTGGAGGCCCGCAGGCTCTCCTTCCGCTACTCCGACGACGGTCCGCTCGTCCTCGACGACGTCTCCTTCGAGGTCCGGCCGGGCGAGTTCGTGGCGGTGGTGGGCCCGAGCGGCTGCGGCAAGTCGACGTTGCTGCGCCTGCTCATCGGCTTCGACAGGCCGGTCTCGGGCCAGGTGCTGTACGACGGTCAGGACCTCGCCGCGCTCGATCAGTCCGCGGTGCGCCGGCAGTGCGGGGTGGTGCTCCAGCACGCCCAGCCGTTCACCGGCTCGATCCTGGACGTCATCTGCGGCACCGGGGCCTACACGCCGGAGGAGGCGATGGCGGCGGCCGAGCTGGCGGGGCTCGCGGAGGACATCCGGCGGATGCCGATGGGGCTGCACACCATCGTCTCCGGCAGCGGCTCGGTCTCCGGCGGCCAGCGCCAGCGGCTGATGATCGCCCAGGCGCTGATCCGCCGGCCCCGTGTCCTCTTCTTCGACGAGGCGACCAGCGCCCTCGACAACGACACCCAGCGCACGGTCATCGAGAGCACCCGCAAGCTGAACGCCACCCGGATCGTCATCGCCCACCGTCTGTCGACGGTGCTGGACGCCGACCGGGTCGTGGTGATGGAGAACGGCAGAATCACCCAACAGGGCCCGCCCGCCGAACTCCTCGCGGACACGACCGGCCGCCTGCACGAACTGGTACGGCGGCAGCTGACGTAGAGCGGGGGCGGGCGTCCCGTGCTCGTCAGGAGGTGTCGGGCAGCGGGGCGCCCGAGGGGAAGCCCGCCTCGACGTAGGCACGGTAGGAGGATTCCCAGGAGCGGGGGCCCTCGTGGGGTGAGGACGCCGGGGTGCCTGTCGCGCGGCTGTCCAGCG
The DNA here is from genome assembly GCF_054660435.1 of Streptomyces sp. YKOK-I1. Taxonomy (NCBI): domain Bacteria; kingdom Bacillati; phylum Actinomycetota; class Actinomycetes; order Kitasatosporales; family Streptomycetaceae; genus Streptomyces; species Streptomyces sp. YKOK-I1. The sequence goes on along the minus strand of NZ_BAAGDR010000001.1, from coordinate 9,141,223 downwards.
CGGTCAGGCACACCTCCCAGCCGGCGGCGTTGCGTGCGGCGGCGTCGGCGCGGTCCAGGACGTCGGTCAGGGTGAGACGGGTGCGCTCGTCGCCCTCCGGCTCCAGGTCGAAGCGGAGTTCGTCGCCGCCCCAGGCGAAGGACAGATGGCTGAGCGCGTCCACGGCGAGGACCCGGCCGGTCGACTCCGGCAGATGCGGATCGCCGCTGAAGCGGATCGTGCCGCCGGGGCGCAGGTCCATCGTCACGCGGGACGGGAACCAGTGGGCCAATTCGGCCGGGTCGGTGACGAACCGCCAGACCCGGGCGACCGGATGGTCGTAGGTGCGGGTGAAGCGGACGGCGGGCCGGCCGTCGTCCAGGGTCACAGCGGCACCTGTGAGATCGGAGGGGTCCATGCCGCGCTGCTCCCTGCTGCAGAGGTGGAGGGGGATGCCGTCGGGGTCGGCGAAGGCCAGCAGCCGGCCCGGGGCCGCGTCGACGACCGGGGCGTGCGGGACGCCGAGCGCGTCGAGGTGCGCGGCCCAGGCATCGACGGCGGCCGGGTCGCGCACGGCGAGGCTCACGGCGCCGAAGTCCCGGCGCTCGTGCACCGCGGCCGGGGCGACCCGCAGGGCGAGCAGGGTGTCTCCCAGTCCCGGGACCAGGCCGGCGACCTCGCGCGGCACTCCCTCGGCGTCGGCGGACTCCCGCGAGACCGAGAGGCCGAGAACCCGCCCGTACCAGTCGCGCGCCCGGCCGAGGTCGGTGACGGGGATCGTCACCTGGTGGATTCCGGCAAGTTCCGGCATGAGGTCCACGCTACGGCCGGCCCCACAACCCCTCCTAACGAAACTTTGCCGTTTCGCTCAGAGTGGTCTAGGCTCGATGTGTACGAAACCGTTTCGTTTACGCGCTCTTTGCCCTTCCCCCTGCTCCACCGCACCGACCTCCCTGGAGTGGTTCCGCATGCCCCCGAAGACCTTGACGGACGGCGCCCGCACGGGCACCGAGCCGGCGCCGCCCGCCTCCGCCAAGAAGTGGTGGATCCTCGCGGTCGTCGCCCTGGCCCAGCTGATGGTGGTGCTGGACGCCACCATCGTGAACATCGCCCTGCCCTCGGCCCAGGCCGACCTCGGCTTCTCCGACGGCAACCGGCAGTGGATCGTCACCGCCTACGCGCTGGCCTTCGCCTCGCTGCTGCTGCTCGGCGGCCGCATAGCCGACCTCTTCGGACGCAAGACCGCCTTCCTCGTCGGGGTCGTCGGCTTCGCCGCGGTCTCCGCACTGGGCGGCGCCGCCACCAACTTCGAGATGCTGGTCACCGCCCGCGCACTCCAGGGTGCCTTCGGCGCGCTGCTCGCCCCGGCCGCGCTCTCCCTGCTCAACACGACGTTCACCGACGCCAAGGAACGGGCCAAGGCGTTCAGCGTCTACGGCGCCATCGCCGGCGCGGGCGGCGCGGTGGGCCTGCTGCTCGGCGGCGTCCTGACCGACGCGCTGGACTGGCGCTGGACCCTCTACGTCAACGTGGCCATCGCCGTCCTCGCCTTCGCGGGCGGCTGGGTCCTGCTGACCAACCACCGCGACGCGGGGAACTCCAAGCTCGACGTCCCCGGCACGGTCCTGGTCGCCGCCGGACTGTTCTTTCTGGTCTACGGCTTCTCCAACGCCGAGACGCACGACTGGGGCTCCCCCGAGACCTGGGGCTTCCTGATCGGCGGCGGGGTGCTGCTGGCTGCCTTCGCCTGGTGGCAGACCCGCGCCGCGCACCCGCTGCTGCCGCTGCGCATCCTGCTCGACCGCAACCGCGCCGCGTCCTTCTTCGCCGTGCTGATCTCCGGCGCCGGCATGTTCGGCGTGTTCCTCTTCCTCACCTACTACCTCCAGCTCAACCTGGGCTTCAGCCCGACGAAGACCGGTGTGGCGTTCCTGCCGATGGTCGGCGCGCTGATGGTGGCGGCCCAGCTCGGCACGACCGTCCTGGTGCCCCGGATGGGACCGAAGGCGGTCATCCCGCTGGGCTTCGCGATCGCCGCCGCCGGCATGGCCTGGCTGACCGGGATCGGCGTCGGCTCGGACTACGCGACCGCGGTGCTGCCGCAGCTGGTCGTCACCGGCATCGGACTCGGCCTGGTCATGCCGCCCGCCATGCAGATGGCCACCGGCGGGGTCGCCGCGGAGGACGCCGGGGTGGCGTCCGCGACGGTCAACGCCATGCAGCAGGTCGGCGGTTCGATCGGTACCGCGCTGCTCAACACCCTCGCCGCGAGCGCCGCGACCGACTACCTGGCCGGCCGGGACGCCACCAGCAAGCTGGTCCAGGCGCAGGCGACCATCGAGAGCTACACCACCGCCTTCTGGTGGTCGGCGGGCCTCTTCGCGGCGGGCGCGGTGATCGCGTTCGCGCTCTTCCGCCGCGGGGTGCCGGAGCTGGACGCGGACGCCGCACCGGTCGTCCACATGTAGTCCCGCAGATCCGTACCGGGGCACACCGGAGCACGGGGAACGCCGGAGCACGAGGAGCCACCGTCCGCTGCGGGACGGTGGCTCCTTTCGTACCGCGTCCGGCGTAGGGATTCGGCCCTCTGGGTACGCGCCGGGCCATGAGAATCAGCGTGCTGGACGTGGGGTCGAACACGGTACGGCTGGTGGTGGCGGACGCCGAGGGCGGGGTGCCCCTCCCGGTGCACACGGAGAAGTGGCGGCTGCGGCTGTCCGAACAGGTCGGTCCGGGCGCGCCCGTCCCGGAGGAGTCCGTCGAACGGCTGGTGACCGCGGTCGCCGCGGCGGCCCGGACCGCGGACCGGTGGGGTGCGGCGAGCCCGCTGGCCTTCGCCACCGCCGTGGTGCGCGCCGCCCCCAACCGGACGGAGGTGCTGCGGGCGGTCCGCACCCGGACCGGGGTCGCGCTGTGCACCATGCCGGGCGAGCTGGAGGCGGAGCTGACCTTTCTCGGCGCCCGACGCTGGATGGGCTGGCGGTCCGGCCCGCTCGCGCTGCTGGACATCGGTGGCGGCTCGTTCGAGGTGGCGTTCGGCCGGGGCCGGCTGCCGGACTTCGTGGCCTCGCTGCCGCTCGGGGCGAACCGGCTGACGCATGACGTCTTCACCGGGCAGGACCCGCCGTCCCCGGACCTGGTCCGGGCGCTGCGGCGCAGGGTCCGCCATCAGCTCAGGGACGTGGCCGCCCGGATCCGCTGGGAGGGCCCGCACACCGCCGTGGCCACCTCCCGCACCTTCCAGCAGCTCGGCCGGTTGTGCGGGGCCCTGCCGGGCCGGCACGGTCCGTTCGTGGAGCGCACCCTGCACCGCCGTGATCTGCGGACCGCGATCGAACGGCTGGCCGAACTCCCGGCGGCGGAACGCGCCCGGCTGCCCGGCATCTCCGCACCGCGCGCCGCGCAGAGCCTGGCCGGGGCGGTGGTCGGGCACACGGCGATGAAGCTGACCGGGCTGCGCAGGGTCACGGTCTGCCCCTGGGCGATCCGCGAGGGCGTCATGCTGCGGCACATCGAGGACGGCGCGTCCTGGTGGGCGCAGGTCAGCGGCCTGGCCGAAGGGGCCCCGGGCCCCCCGGAGCCGGTGCCGCTGCGCGTCGCGCGACACTGAAGGGCCCCGAAGACGCCCGACCCGAGGAGCAGGCCATGTCCGACGACCGCGAACCGCCCGAGACCGCGCTCGAGGCGGTCCTGCGGGAGATAGAGGACGCCGAGGCCCGCGCCGACGAACTCAACCCCTTCGAAGACCACCCCGAAGCTCCGACAACAAGCGATATGCCGGAAATTCACTGGGACGAGTGAACTTGATCTTGCGCCCGGCCGTGCAGGGATGCCCTGCGCCCCGACGGGGTAGCTACCGGCTCCGAAAGCGGTTCCCGTGAGCCGCCGAAAGCCCCCTGCCGAGGTGGAGCGGACATGACGCCACCGGCCAATCCCCACGCCCGTACTCGTGTCAACGGCCCCTGCACCGTGGTGGAGCTGACGGGCGAGATAGACCTGGCGACGGCCGGGTTCGTCGCGGACCAGCTCGACGCGGTGACGGCCGCGACGGCCGTCGACGTCCTGGTCGATCTGCGCGGGGTGGAGTTCTTCGACTGTTCGGGGCTGCGGGTGCTGTGCCGGGCCCAGGACCGGGCGGTGCGCGGCGGCGGCCGCCTGCGGGTCGTCTGCGACCAGCCGTCCCTGCACCGGCTGTTCCGCGCGACGGGCCTGCTCGGGCGCTTCCCACCGCTCGCCTCGCTGCCCGACGGCCTCACGGACAGCCGTACGGAATGACCCCAGGGACCGGCGGGCGGCCCCACTCCGCCCGTCCGGCCCCTGGGTTACGAGATCACGGTCGTCCCGTGTCCATTGGCCCGCACTCCCCACGTCACGGGCCGGTCACGGCGTCCACGGGAGCCACGCGATCCCGGTCTCAGAAGGCGAAGAGGCTGCTCCCGGCAGCGTTCTTCACACATTCGTTGGCGAAGGTGCGCTCATAGGCGACCCGCTTGCCCTGCCACACCCCGTCGACGGTGACGACGACCGGGGCGTACTGCTTGGTGCACAGGGCGTCGCCCGGGCCCGCGAGGGCGTCCAGGTCGCCGCCGGCGGCGCGCAGCTCCGCACAGGCGAGCGCGGCCGCGGGGTGGGTGCCGGAGGGCCCCGGCGCGCAGCTCAGGGTGACCGCACGGGCGGCACCCACCGTGGCGGCGCTCTCGCCGTGGCCCAGGGTCAGCACCAGGGCGGACGGGGCGTAGAGCGAGGCGGGGGCGGCGGCCGGGGCGGCGAGCGCGGCCCCGGTCAGGGGTGCGCAGACGGTGGCGGCCGTGAGGCCGAGGGTCGCCGCCCAGCGCGCGGTGTTCCGCATTGTGTGCATCCTTCCGCTCGATTACGGGGTGTGCCGGCCGACCCGATCGGAGCCGAACGCGGCGACCGCGAGTCTGCCGAGTCCGCCGCCGAAACTCACATCGACCCCATGCGTTTCAGTAACCTTGCGTATTGAATCAGTGGCGTGAAGTCACGGAATTCGAACGTTCCAACCCCGGAAGCAAGCGCTTCATGATCTCTTCGGTCGGCCAGATGGCTGGTTTCGATGGCTTCGTTAATCGGCCTGAAACATTCCGCTCCTGCTCACTTTCCGCTCTCGGCTGACCCCTTCGCGACCCCTTGTGTTCATGGACCAGCGGAGTAATCGTCATTACATGATTACTTCGGAGCAGAGGGACAAACTGAGGGGCTGGTTCGCCGGGCGGCTGCCCGACGACCTGTTCGAGGAACTCGTCGAGGTCGTCGTGGACCGCGAGGAGATCACCGTGATCGGCCGGGTGCCCGCGCCGCGGCTCGCCGGGGACGCCCCGGCCGCCGAGCGGGAGGCCGCCGTCACGGCCCGGATCCAGGAGTTCCGGGAGCGCACGCGCGAGGCCCGGATGGCCGTGGCCCGGGACGCCGAGCACCGGTTCCGCCGCAAGGTGTCGTGGGGCGTGGTGTGCGACGGGGAGCGGGCCCTGTTCACCCATGTCGCGGCGCCGGTGATGACCCGGCTGCGGCAGCCCGAACGGCAGGTCCTGGACACGCTGATCGCCGGGGGCGTGGCCCGCAGCCGCAGCGAGGCGCTCGCCTGGTGCGTCCGGCTGGTCCAGCGGCACACCGACGACTGGCTCACCGAGCTGCGCGAGTCCCTGGAGCATGTGCAGCGGGTCCGGGCCCAGGGGCCCGACACGGGGGAGGTGACCGACCCCCAGGACGACGCATCCACTCGGGACGATTCATCCACCCGGGACCAGGAAGAAGGATGATCCGTCCACTGGCCGGGGTCCTGCCCCACCGCTTAGGTTCGGCAGACCCCGTCCCGGACGGCCTCCGCCCGCGCCGCCCACCCCGCGGCAGCGACGGCGTCCGGCTCCCCGCCGCGCCACCCCGCGCTCCGCCGTCGACCGCCCGCTGCTGGAGCCCCCGTGACCCCGCCGTCCCCCGAGACCTCCCTCACCGCGCCGCCCTCCCTCACCGAGGTCGAGACCCATGGTGTGGACCGCATCCCCGACGCCGAACGCTCGGCGAGTCCGTTCGACCTGTTCCGGCTCGCCTTCGGCGGTGCGAACACCTTCTCCACCTGTGTGCTCGGCGCCTTCCCGATCCTCTTCGGCCTCTCCTTCTGGCAGGGCCTCGCCGCCACCCTCCTGGGCGTGGTCGCGGGAGCGCTGATCCTGTGCCCGATGGCGGTGTTCGGCCCGGTCAACGGCACCAACAACGCGGTGTCCTCCTCCGCGCACCTCGGTGTGCACGGCCGGGTGGTCGGTTCCTTCCTGTCCCTGCTGACCGCGGTCGCCTTCTTCTCCATCTCGGTGTGGAGCTCCGGCGACGCGCTGGTCGGCGGCGCGCACCGGCTCTTCGGCCTCTCCCGGAGCAACGTCACCTACGGGGTGGCGTACGCGCTGTTCGCGGGACTGGTCCTCGCGGTGTGCGTGTACGGCTTCCGGTTCATGCTGTTCGTCAACAAGGTCGCGGTGACCTCGGCGACCGTGCTGTTCCTGCTCGGGGCGATCGCCTTCGCCGGTGACTTCGACGCCTCGTACGCGGGGGTCTTCACGGACTCCGCCGACGCGGCGACGCAGTCCCTCTTCTGGCCCTCCTTCATCGGCGCGGCGCTGATCGTGCTGTCCAACCCGGTGTCCTTCGGCGCGTTCCTGGGCGACTGGTCGCGCTACATCCCGGCGGCCACCCCGCGCCGCCGGGTGATCGGCGCCGCGTTCCTCTCCCAGCTCGCGACGCTGCTGCCGTTCGTCTTCGGCCTCGCGACCGCGAGCATCATCGCCGCCAAGGCCCCGGAGTACGTCGACCCGGCCGCCCCCGACTTCGTGGGCGGGCTGCTGGCGATCTCGCCGAGCTGGTTCTTCCTGCCGGTGTGTCTGCTGGCGCTGATCGGCGGCATGTCCACGGGCACGACCTCGCTCTACGGCACCGGGCTGGACTTCTCCTCGGTGTTCCCGCGCCTGTCGCGGGTGCAGGCGACCGTGCTGGTCGGCGTGCTGTCGATCGCGTTCATCTTCATCGGCCGGTTCGGCCTGGACCTCGTGCAGTCCATCTCCACCTTCGCCACCATGATCATCACCTGTACGACGCCGTGGATGGTCGTGATGATGCTGGGCTTCTACACCCGGCGCGGCTGGTACGACCCGGACGCCCTCCAGGTCTTCAACCGCCGTCAGCGCGGCGGCCGGTACTGGTTCGCGCACGGCTGGAACTGGCGCGGTATGACCGCCTGGTGGGTGTCGGCCCTGCTCGGTGTGCTGTTCACGAACATCCCGGGCCAGTTCGTCGGCCCGCTGGGCGATCTGGCGAACGGCATCGACATCAGCCTCCCGCTGTCGCTGGCCGTCGCCGCCGTCCTCTACCTGGCCCTGCTGCGGCTGTTCCCCGAGCCCCGGGCGGTGTACGGCCCCGAGGGCGCGCGCCTCGCCCGGACCGTGGAGGTGCCGGTTCCGCCGATCACCGGTCCGGGCGCGGCGGTTGGCGGAGGGGCGTTGTCAGACCCTGCCTCTACCGTGGGGGCATGACTCATTTCGTGCTGGTGGCGGGTGCCTTTCTGGGTGGATGGGCCTGGGACGAGGTGGCGGCCGAGTTGCGCGCCGCCGGGGACGAGGCCCATCCCCTGACGCTGTCCGGGCTCGCCGAGCGGGCCGCGGAGCCCGCGGGGCAGCGGACACATGTGGAGGACGTCGTGGCCGAGGTGGAGCGCCTCGGCCTGCGGGACGTGGTGCTGGTCGGGCACAGCTACTCGGGGATCCCGGTGGGGCAGGCGGCCGAGCGGATCGGCGACCGGCTCAGAAGGGTGGTGTACGTGGACGCGGACGTGCCCTTCGACGGGGAGTCCTTCCTGGCGAGCTGGTCGAGCGACCACGTCCGCGCGTCGATCGAGGCGAACGGCGGCGTCTGGCTCCCGCTCGACGCCGAGGACTACGCCGGCCAGGACCTGACCGACGAGCAGATCGCCGGGATACTCGCCAGGGCCACCGCCCACCCCGGCGCCACCCTCACCGAGGGGGCGGAACTCAAGGGCTCCGCGGGCGATCTCCCCACGACGTACATCAAGTGCCTGCTCGACGGGGACGCCCCGCCGCCGGCCGTGGCGGACCTCTTCAAGGACGAGAACTGGGAGCTGGTGGAGATGAACACCGGTCACTGGCCGATGTTCTCCCGCCCGGCCGAACTGGCCCGGATCCTGCACGCGTCGGCCGCCGGGCGCTAGCCCTCCTCCCTCCTGTCCCTACCCGCCGGTATCGTCGCCGTGCACGCGGGCTCGACGGCGAGAGGCGGTAGGGACGGATGGCGAAGCACTGGGCGGACTTCCAGTACGAGATCTATCTGAACGGGATGACGGGCCAGGTCCCCCGGCTGCCCACCGATCTGACCCGGCTGGAGGAGCTGACCGAGCGGCGGCTCGGGCCGGGTCCGGTCGGGTATGTGGCGGGCAGCGCGGGGGACGGCGGCACGGCGCGGGCCAACCGGGCCGCGCTGGAGCGCCGCCGGATCGTGCCGCGCATGCTGCGGGACGTCCACGAGCGGGATCTGACGGTCGAGGTGCTGGGCCGGGCCCTGCCCGCGCCGCTGGCCCTCGCACCGGTCGGCGTGCTGTCGATCATGCACCCGGAGGCGGAGACCGCGGCTGCCCGGGCGGCGGCCGCGCAGGGAGTGCCGTACATCCTGTCCTCCGCCTCCAGTACCCCCATGGAGCGGATCGCCGAGGCGATGGGGGACGCCGAGCGCTGGTTCCAGCTGTACTGGTCCAAGGATCGCGAGGTGACCCGGAGTTTCCTCGGCCGGGCGAAGGCGAGTGGCTTCACGGTACTCGTGGTCACCCTGGACACCCCGCTGCTGGCCTGGCGTCCGCGTGACCTGGACCAGGCGTATCTGCCCTTCCTGCACGGCGTGGGCACCGCCAACTACTTCACGGACCCCGCCTTCCAGGCGGGCCTGGCCAAGCCGGCGGCGGAGGATCCGAACGCGGCCGTGCTGCACTTCATCGGTCTGTTCGCGGACCCCGGGAAGACCTGGCCGGACCTGGCGTTCCTGCGGGAGCACTGGGACGGCCCGATCGTCCTCAAGGGCATCCTGCATCCGGACGACGCCCGGCTGGCCGCCGACGCCGGGATGGACGGCGTGGTGGTCTCCAACCACGGCGGCCGCCAGGTGGCCGGCTCGATCGGCGCGGCCGACGCGCTGCCCCGGGTGGCACGGGCGGTCGGCGACCGGCTGACGGTCCTGTTCGACAGCGGGATCCGCACCGGCGACGACGTCTTCAAGGCCCTCGCCCTGGGCGCCGAGGCGGTCCTGCTGGGCCGCCCGTACGTCTACGGCCTCGGCCTGGACGGACAGCCCGGCGTCGAGCACGTCATCCGCTGTCTGCTCGCCGAGTTCGACCTCACGCTGGCCCTGTCGGGCCATGCCACACCGGCAACCGTGGGCCCGGCCGACCTGGCGGAGGACGAGATCTAGCACCCGGGAACACCCTCAGGCCGCCGCCGGGACCGTCTCAAGGCCGCCACCACCACTCTCAGGCCGACCGCCTGGACTGTCCTCAGGCCGCCACCTCAACCACCCTCCGACCGCCGCCTGGACCATCCTCAGGGCCGCCCCACCACCCTCAGGCCGCGCCCGCCCGGACGTCCTCAGCCAGCCGCTTCGACTGCCCTCCGACCACCACCTCGACCACCCTCCGACGGCCACCTCGGCCGCTCTCCGACCGCCCCCGTGACCGTTCCTCAGGCCGTTCCCTCCTCCAGGCCCACCGGCTGGGCCGACGGAGGGGCGGCCGTGCCGGTGACGGCGAGGGAGCCGGGCGTGGCGGCGGCCGTGTCGGGGAGCCAGCGCTGGGCGTCGGAGCGGTCGCGGACCTTCACCACCACGTCGGCGCCCGCCTCGGTTCCGGCACTGGTCAGGGCGAGGGAGTCGTCCCAGCGGGGCAGCAACTCGCCCTGGACGGTGAAGTCGTAGCGGACGTCGTCCGCCCGGGAGTCCCCTACGTCCACGCAGTCGCCGAGGATGACCACCCCGGCGTCGGCGTGCGAGTCCACGCACAGGTCGGGCTGCGCCGCGCTGCGCAGCTGGCCGTCCTCGGCGTACGACCACTGCTGGGTGGCCCCCGTACCGCACGTGGCGAGTTCGAGGGCCGCGCCGGCCTCGGCCTCGCCCCGGATGTCCAGGCAGAGGTCGGCGTCGGCGTCGCGCAGCCTGGTCCGCTGGGGCGCGGTGGGGAGTTGGACGGTGCCGGGGGTGGTCGGCGAGGCACTGGCGGCCGGGGTGTCGGTGCCCGGGACGACACCGCTGGTGGAGGCGGCCGGGTCGGCGCCGCCGTCGTCCAGATACATCCCGGCGGCCAGCAGACTGGTCAGCAGCCCGGCGGAGGCGAGCCCCACACCGGTGAACAGGGCGCGCGGGGAGCGCGCCGCGCCGGAGGAGCGACGGCGTGGCGAGGGAATGCGGGAGAGCAGGGTGCCGCCGCGCGGCCGGCCGCCCCGGTGCCGGGCGGAGCCCCTCAACCGTACGGGCTGCTGGGCGCGCCCGGGGCGGGAGTCGTGGTAGCGGCGGGCGCCCCAGCCGAGGACGGCCTCGGCGAGCAGCACACCGAGCGCGTTCTCGAAGTGCCCGAGCTGCTCGGCGGCGGCCCGGCAGTAGCGGCACTCGTCGAGGTGCTTGCGGACGTCCGGCAGCAGTTCGCCGCCGCGCCGGATGGGCACGTCGAGGAGGCGGTTGTAGAAGCGGCACTCCTTGCTCGGGGCGAGGTCCCGGTGGGCGCGGACCAGCCCCTCGCGGAGCTTGTCCCGGGCCTGTTCGTAGGCGCCGGCGACCATCTCGGTGTCCATGCCGAGCAGTCCGGCGGCCGCCGGGATCGACTCGGCCTCGACCTCGACGTGCCACAGGACGCAGCGGGCGACCGCGGGCAGGCTCTGGAAGGAGCGTTCGGCGAGCACCCGGTTGTCCGGGGTCATGGACTTCGCGGCGCGCATGCCCCGCGCCCCGGCGGGCTTGGTCAGCACGGGCAGCACGCCGGAGATGTTCTCGTCGGCGGCCCAGAGCCGCGCCATGTCCCGTACGGTCACCAGCAGCCGGGGCCGCAGCGCGGTGCCCGGCTCGCCCAGCTTCAGCCGGTCGAAGACCTGGTGGACGGCGGCCGCGGTGAGCATGTTCGAGACGTTCCCGGAGGACGCGAGGCAGATGACCGCGTACTCGTGGACCGGCCGCCAGTGCCGGGCGATCAGCACCGCGGTGGACTGCGCGACCTCGCTGTCCGTGCCGCCGCGGATCCCTGCGGCGAGGGACTCGTCGGATTCTCCGGGGCCAACGCCGGGCGGCGGGTAGGGAGGGCGAGGCGGCTGGGCGGTCGGCACTGAGCGGTTCCTTTGGTACGTACCTGATGGCGCGACGGGGAGCGTGCGTCCGCCCCACAGGCGTCGCACAGGGACCCGGCCGTCACCCCCCGCTCGGATGGTTCACCATTGCACAACTAAGTCGTGCGCAACAAGGCGCGGCGACAACCTGCCCGTTGTTGAAAGAATGTCGACAACAAGGTCGCGCGAATGCCCCGCGGCACGCCTTTCGTCCGTTCTTGCGCCCCGTGTGAAACAGACGCACGCGCAGGGGCGTCGCGCACCTTCCCGGGAAGTGCGCGCGGTAGTGGACTGGGACCCGGCCACTTCCTCGGAGGCCCCGCGCAGGACGGCGGCTCTCCTGCGCGCCACGGCCGCCGGCCCTGTTCCTCCCGCCCTGGGCCGGCGGCCACAAACATGTCGCAGGGCTATATCTGCCAGGACCGCAGCCGGTCCGCCGCCCCGTACACATCGGTCTTGCCGGCGATCAGGTCACGGGCGAGGTCGACGAGCGCGCCGTAGGGCGGGTCGATGCCGACGCCGCTGACGAACATGTAGGCCACCGCGGTCGCGCAGGCGAACCGGGCGTTGGCCGACGGCAGGGGCTTGAGCAGGGCGAGGGTGTGCAGCAGGGCGGCGGCCCGCCAGGCCGGGTCGGAGTCGACGCCGAGCCGGGGCGGATCCACCCGGTGCCGGGCGACGGCCGCGACCAGGGCGGAGAAGTCGTTGACGGTGGGCTGGTCCGGAAGGACCTCTTCGTGGCGCTGGAGCAGCCAGGGCACATCGATGTGGATGACGGGTGTCATCGGTCAGGCGACCCGCCCCTCGCCCTTGACGGCTGGTTCGTCGTCCGGGAACGCGGCCGCGAACTCGTCGGCGTGGGCGGAGAAGAAGCGGCGGAACGCCTCCGCGCCCTCCTGCAGCGCCCGGTGCCGCGCGATGTCGGCGGCGGCCGCCTCCCGCACGAGCGCCTTCATCGACGTGCCGCGTTCCTTGGCGATCTGCCGCAGGTCCTCCAGCTCGCGATCGCTGAACTCCACATTGAGGGCTGGCATGCCCTCACGGTACCGCCCGGGTACTTACTCGTAAATATCCCCAGGTCAAGCGAGTTTCCAGGCGGTACCGACAGCATGCCTAGCCTTGGTCCGCCACGAAGGACGCCAGCCGGGCCAGGGCCGCGTTCCAGTTGATCGCGGTCTCGTTCGTGGACCAGGACTGGATGTCGTCGATGTAGCAGAACTGGCCCACGCACCCCTGGAGTTTGCTCTGCGCGTAGGGGTCCTGGATGCTCGAGTTCGCGCCGCCCGCGAGGGTGCCCCTCGGCGGCTCGGGAAGGCCGGGGTCGAGCTGGTGGGCGTACCAGCGGCTGTGCTGGCGATGGGAGGCGACCTCGCCGTAGCCGGTGACGTAGGAGAGGTTGAGCGCGTTGCGGCCGAGGACGTAGTCCATGCTCTGGACGGCCCCGTCGCGGTACTTCGAGGCGCCGGTGAGGTCGTAGGCGGTGGCGATGACGACCGCGTTGTTCAGCACCTGGTGGCTGGAGCCCCAGTCGTAGCGGTTGCCGTCGGGGGCGTAGGGCATGCCGTACGGCTGTGCGGCGAGCGTGGCCAGGTAGGTGTCGGCGCCCCGCACCACGGACCGGCGGACCTGGTCCCGGCCGGGCAGCCGGTTGGGCACGAGCGCGAGGTCGAGGCGGCCGGCGCCGGCCGTGCGGGACCAGTCGAAGCCGCCTGGGACGAAGATGTCGGCGGTGTGCGCCGGGGAGCCGAGGACGTGGTCGGCGAACCGCTTCTCGCCGGTGGTGAGGTACAACTCGGCGGCCGCCCAGTAGAACTCGTCGGTCGCGTCGGCGTCGTCGTAGGTGCCGCCGCCGTTGCCGTCGGCGGGACTGGCGTGGACGTCGGGGTGGGCGAGGGCCGCCGCCCAGGCCTTGCGGGCCGCCGTGAGGGCCTGCGCCGCGAACTCCTTGTCGTAGGGCCGGTAGAGGCGGGCCGCCTGGGCGGCCGTGGCGGCGAGGTTGAGGGTGGCCGTGGTGGTCGGCGGGTGCAGCTCGCGCTTCTGCGGATCGGCGCTCGGCAGCAGGGGGAGGCCGGTCCACTGCTCGTCGTGGACCTTGTGGTGGACCATGCCGGCGAGCGGCTGTCCGTCCGGTACCTGCATCTTCAGCAGGAATTCCAGCTCCCAGCGGGCCTCGTCGAGGATGTCCGGCACCTTGTTGCCGCTCTCGGGGAGGGCGAGGGTGCCGTCGCCCAGTGTCGAGGGCCGGCCGGTGCGGGCGTGCAGGGAGCGCTCGTAGGTGCTGAGCAGCTCCCAGGTGGCTATGCCGCCGTTGACGACGTACTTGCCGTGGTCGCCCGCGTCGTACCAGCCGCCGCTGACGTCGAGACGGTAGTCGCAGACCCCCGGCTGGCAGGGGACGCTGGTGTCGCCCTGGTTGGGCGCGACGCCGACGTGGCCGGCCGCCCTGCCGTAGCCGGGGCGCAGGTCGTCGCGGATCGCGGTGCCGCTGCGCTGGGTGTAGTAGTACTTCACCGCGTCCAGCCGCAGCTGCTCGTAGGCCGTCGTGCCGATGTCGAACGGGCGGCTGGTCTCGCCGTCGGCGACCAGCGTGAGGCCCGTGCCGCGCCCCCGGTAGGCGCCGAAGTCGATGGAGTGGACGCGCTGCCCGGAGGAGACGTCGAGGCCACGCGGCACGGTCCAGCCATGGGCGACCGTCGCCCCGGCGGCGTTCTTCAGCTGCCAGGGCAGCTTCGCGGTCGCGTCGGTGACGAGGGTGGCGTTCTTCGGCCCGGCGGGCAGATAGGCGACCTGGTTGACGCGCACCCGTGGCCCGGTGTCGGGCTCGTAGACCTCCGGGGGCACCCCGCCGAGCAGGGACACGTCGTCCAGGCAGAACCGCCACGGGTCGGTGCTGCCCCCGACCTGGAAGGCGACCTGCCCCTCGGTGGAGTCGACCGGCGAGGTGAAGGTGTATGTGTAGGAGTCGCCCGACGCGCCCAGCACCGGCGTCGCCTCGTACCAGGTGTCGTACGGGGCGGCCCCGAGCCCCACGATCGCCCGCACCACATGCCCCTCGGGCACCCCGGAGGCGGCGAAGGAGAAGCGGTACGAGGACCCCTTGACCAGGGTGATCGCGTTCTGGCCGAGCGCGGAGTCCCAGCGGTTGGCGGTGCCGCCGGGGACGTCCGCGCACAGGCGGCCGTCGGACAGGCCGGCGGTGACGTTGCTGGTCCACCAGGGGTCGGCGGTGGTGTCGAAGCCGCCGTTCCTGACCTGCTCGACCTCGTCGGCGCCGGCCTGCCGCACGGGCAGCGCCGTGAGGGCGGCGCCCAGCAGGGCCGCGAGGGACAGCAGGGCGGTTCTGCGTCGTGTCACGTCCGGCTCCTCGGTCAGCGTCATGGGAGCGCTCCCAAATAGGCGCAGGGACATGCTTGTCCCAGTCATGACACCGCGTCAACGGTCCGGACGGGAACGGACGGCCCTCCCCCGCCCGGCCCCCGCCCGGCCCCCGCCCGGACCGCTGACCCGGTCACGTCTCCCACCTGCTGATCCGCACGGCTCCTTGGGCCGTGCCGGGTGCGGCACTGGTGAACGTCAGCCGCACCCGGGAGCCGCGCACCGCGTCGAAGGTGACGACGGTCGGGGCGTCCGAGTCCGTGGCCCACTCCACGGCCGCCCCGGTGACCGGCGTGTACCGCCGCCCGTCCCCCACCGCGACCTCGATCGACGCGGGCAGGCTGTGCGTGGCGTCCACGGTGAAGGAGACCGCCACCCGGTCCACGTCCCGGGTGCGCCCCCAGTCGACCGAGACCCAGTCCGTCGGCCGGGCCCCGCCGAAGGCGGGCAGCAGCGCGGTGGCCGCCTTGGTGAAGGCGTTCGACCAGCCGGTGGCCGGGTTCCCGTCCAGCATCGCGGCGGGCAGGGTGTCCGCCCGTCCGGAGTAACTGGCGTCCGCATAGGGGTAGTTCACGGGTTCGGGGGAGGCGGGGGCGAACGCGGCGGCGGGCGTGGCGGCCACCCGGCGGGCCCGGGTGGTGCGCACGGTGGCGGTGCCCTCGCGCAGCCCCTCCACCCGGGCGGTCACCTTCAGGGGCCCCGCCTCGGTTCCCGCGCGCACGATCGCGAGCGCCTTGCCGTGGAAGGCGGTCCGGGTGCTCGCCTGGTACGGCTCGGCGCTCTCCTGGCGTCCGTTGTCGAGTCCGGCGAGCGAACCGCCGCTCACCGCGAAGGAGATGAGGTGCTCGGCGTCCGGGACGAGAACCCCGTGCGCGTCGACGACGTCGGCGGTGACGAAGACGAGGGAACGCCCGTCCGCCGGGAGGGAGGTGCGGTCAGGGGTGAGCCGTACGGCGTGCGGGGCGCCGGCCGTACGCAGGACGTCGGTGGCGACGACCCTGCCGCCGCGCCGGGCCACCGCCTTCAACACCCCTGGTTCATAGGCGACTTTCCAGGTCAGGTGCAGTGTGCCCGCGCTGCCGTTCGGGCTCGTGTAACTGCCCGGCCAGGGGCCGGTGGTGAAGGTCTTGTCGTCGCCGGTGGCCTCGGTGGTCTCCAGGTAGACGCGGCCGTCCACGGTCGTCTTGGTGTCGAACGTCCGCACGCCCAGCGACGTTCCGTTGAGATACAGCTCGACGGTGTCGACGTTGGCGTACGCCCACACCTCGACCGTGTCGCCCTCCTCGTGGTTCCAGGTGGCCGGCAGCAGATGGACCATCGGCTCGTCCGTCCACTGGCTCCGGAACAGGTGGTACATGTCCTTGGGGAAGCCGGCCGTGTCGACCGCGCCGAAGAAGGAGGCCTTCACCGGGAAGACGTTGTACGGGGTCGGCTCACCGATGTAGTCGATGCCGGACCACAGGAACTGCCCGGCGAACCACTTGCGGTCCCGGTCCTTCTTGTGGCCGTACTCGCCGCTCATCGTCCAGGAGGCGAGGTTGTTGTCGTAGGACGAGGTGGCGCGCCTGCCGGGGGTGTGGTTCTCGCCGGTGTTCAGGTGCTCGGGTTCCTGGTACGTCCCTCGGGTCGAGGTCTCCGAGGAGGACTCGGACTCGAAGAGGAACAGATGCGGGTAGGCGGCGTGCAGCGCGTCCACGCTCTTCGCGGTGTTGTAGTTGAGGCCGAGGCCGTCGAGCTTGGCCAGCATCAGATCGGCGGCGGAGCCCTTGGCGGGCGGGGTGCGGTACTTGTCGGAGCCGATGACCAGCGGGCGGGTGCCGTCGGCCGCCCTGATCGCGGCGATGATCCGGTCGGCCATGGCGAGTCCGGCGGTGGAGGTGGAGTCGGTGATCTCGTTGCCGATGGACCAGAGCACCACGGCGGGCGAGTTGCGGGCGGCGAGGACCATCTCACCGGCGTCCTTGTCGCACCACTCGTCGAAGAACCGGCCGTAGTCGTAGCGGGTCTTGCCGGTCCGCCAGCAGTCGAAGGCCTCCACCATCATCACGATGCCCAGCTCCTCGCAGACCTCGATCATCTCGGGCGAGGGCGGGTTGTGGGAGGTGCGGAAGGCGTTGACCCCCATCGACCGCATGATCGTCATCTGGCGGCGGATCGCGTCCTTGTTCACCGCGGCGCCGAGGGCGCCCAGGTCGTGGTGGAGGTCCACCCCCTTGATCTTGGCGTGCCTGCCGTTGAGGAAGAAGCCCTCGTCCGGATCGAAGCGGAAGGTGCGGATCCCGAAGGGGGTGCGGAAGGTGTCGGTGACCCGGCCGGAGACCCTCAGCTCGGTCTGCAGGGTGTAGCGGTGGGGCGCCGCGAAGTCCCACAGCCGCGGGCGGTCCACGGTGAGCCGCTGGGTCTCGGTGGCCCGCTCCCCCACGGTGACCGTGGAGGCCGTACGCGCGACGGTACGGCCGTTCGGCGCGACGATCCGGGAGACGACCTCCACCTCCGTGTCCGCGCCGGAGGCGTTCTCGACGGCGGTCGCCACCTGCACGAGGGCGCGCTCGGCGGTGACCTCGGGGGTGGTGACGTACGTGCCCAGGCGGGCGACGTGCACCGGTTCCGTGACGACCAGGCGGGCCTCGCGGTAGATCCCGCTGCCGGAGTACCAGCGGCTGCTGGGGAGGCGGTTCTGCACCTTGACCGCGATCACGTTCCCGGTGGTGCCGTCGGTGTGCAGCAGCCCGGTCAGATCGAAGGCGAAGCCGGTGTAGCCGTAGGGGTGGCGGCCGACCTCGGTGCCGTTGCAGTAGACGTACGCGTCCATGTGGACGCCGTCGAACTCGACCGATATCCGCTTGCCCGCGTGGGCGGGCGACAGCGTGAAGCCGAGGCGGTACCAGCCGAGGCCGCCCGGGAAGAAGCCGGTGCCGCTGGTGGTGCCGTGCTCGGTGGTGGGGCCCTGCTCGATGCTCCAGTCGTGCGGGACGGCGACCTCGCGCCAGGCCGAGTCGTCGTGGCCGGGAGTGGCCGCGTCGGCGTACGCGCCGGTCGGGTCGGTGATCCCGCCCGGGTTGACCAGCGCGAAGCGCCAGCCGTCGCGCAGGGCGACCGTGTGGCGGCCGGCGGTGTGCCCGGCCGCCGGAGCCGCCTCGGCCGGACCGGCGGGGAGGGCTCCGGCGGCCGGGGCGGCCGCGGAGGCGATCAAGACGGATCTGCGAGTGACTGTCACTGGCGGCTCTCCCTCTCAGGACCCAGAAGTACTCACAACTGATCTGACAACTGATCGTGACCAAACAGAATCTGACGACGAGCCCCTCCTGCCCGTCAAGGGGCCGGGGGCGTCCTGACGCCCCACGGGTGACAGTCGCGTCCGGCATGCCGCTTCGGCCGGAATTGACCCTTGACCTCGGCAGGAATGAGACCGCGCGGCCCCCGGAGGGGGTTCCCGTCCGCGCACGAGCGGAACGGACTAGGCTGGAACGGATGTGGCGCGCCTGTTCACTGTGAGTGTCCGCGATGGAGTGGCGACGATGAGCCCGGAGTATCCGTTCGACGAGGCCGCGACGGCCCGGGTGGTCGTCGACGACACCGGCACGGTCGTCGGCTGGAACGAGGGCGCCCGCACCCTGCTGGGCTGGGCGTCGCCCGAGGTGCTCGGCCGGCCCGCAGGCGAGCTCCTCGCGGAGGGCAGGCCTCCGGCCCCCACCGGCCCCCGCTGGGACGGCACGCTGGCGCTGCGCCACCGCGACGGCCGGACCGTACGGGTGTGGCTGCTCGCCCACCACCGCCCGGCCCTGCACGACACCCCGGGCACCTGGCTCGTCGTGACCCCGCTCACCCCGGACGGCTCCCGCGCCTCCGACGACCCCCTGGACACGGCCGCGCTGGCCCAGGCGCCGTGCGCCGTCGCCGTCTACGACGAGCAACTGCGGCTGGCCCGGGTCAACGACGCGATGGCCGCGGCGATCGGTCTGCCCGAGGAACGCATCAGAGGGCTGCGGCTCTCCGAGATCGGCGGCCGGCCGCAGAGCGCCGAACTGGAGACGCACATGATCCGGGTGCTCGCCAACGGACGGGCCGAGGACATCCAGATCTACACCCGCACCGGCGGCGAGGAACGGGCGCACGCCTGGCTGGCGCGGTTCAAGCCGGTCACCGACGCCGCGGGCCGGGTGCGCGGCGTGTGCCTCGCCGCGCACGACTTCACCGAGAACTACCTCGCCCGCGAGCGGCTGCGGCTGGTCAACGAGGCCAGCGTGCGGATCGGCAGCACCCTCGACGTCACCCGGACGGCTCAGGAGCTGACCGAGGTGTGCGTGCCCGCGCTCGCCGACTTCGTCAGCGTCGATCTGCTGGACCCCCAGGACGGTGGCGATCCGCCCACCCGGCTCGTCGCCCCGCTGGAACTGCGCCGGGCCGCGCACCACTCCGTCGACGCCGGCAACCCGATGGCCGTGGCCAAGCCCGGGGACGTCCTGCGCTATCCGGCCGGCTCCCCGCAGGCCGACTCGCTGATCGCGGGCCGCACCATCGTCGCCTCGGTGGACGAGCTGAACGCCTGGCTGGCCTGGGACACCCTGCGCGGCGAGCGGGTGCGCGAGTTCGGCATCCACTCCACCATGTCGGTGCCGATCCGGGCCCGGGGCGCGACCCTGGGCGTCGCGGTCCTCACCCGCTACCAGCGGCCGGACCCCTTCACCCCGGACGATGTGCTGCTCGCCGAGGAGATCACCGCCCGGGCGGCCGTCTGCATCGACAACGCCCGCCGGTTCTCCCGCGAGCGCGACACGGCCCTCGCCCTGCAGCGCAGCCTGCTCCCGCGTTCCCTGCCCGAGACGGTCGCCGTCGACGCCGCCTCCCGCTATCTGCCGGCCGCGCGCGCCGGGGTGGGCGGCGACTGGTTCGACGTGATCCCGCTGTCGGGGATGCGGGTCGCCATGGTCGTCGGGGACGTGGTCGGCCAGGGCATCCAGGCCTCGGCGACGATGGGCCGGCTGCGGACCGCCGTGCGCACCCTCGCCGACATCGACCTGGCCCCCGACGAGTTGCTCACCCACCTCGACGATCTCGTCGTACGGCTGTCCGAGGAGGCCGGCGGCGAGGGCAACCCCGGCGAGGTCGGCGCGAGCTGTCTGTACGCGGTGTACGACCCGGTGTCCCGGCGGTGCACGCTGGCCCGGGCCGGACATCCCCCGCCGCTGCTGCTGCGGCCGGACGGCGCGCCGCACCGGATCGATCTGCCCGCCGGTCCCCCGCTGGGCGTCGGGGGGCTGCCGTTCGAGTCGGCGGAGCTGGAGCTGACCGAGGGCAGCGTGCTGGCGTTCTACACGGACGGGCTGCTCGCGTCCGGCGAGCGGGACGCGGAGGCCGGTCACCGGCTGCTCAGCGAGGCCCTCTCCGCGTACGCGGACTCCCTGGACGAGACCTGTGACCGGGTGCTGCACGCCCTGCTGCCGGCCGGGGGCGTCGCCGACGACGTGGCGCTGCTGCTGGCGCGCACCCGGGGGCTGCCCGCGTCCCAGGTCGCGACCTGGGACATCCCCGCCGATCCGGCGCTGGTCGCGCCGATCCGCAAGCAGGTCGTCGACCAGCTCGCGCGCTGGGAGATGAGTGAGGCGTCGTTCACGGCCGAGCTGGTGGTGAGCGAGCTGGTCACCAACGCGATCCGGTACGGGGCCCATCCGATACGGCTGCGGCTGATCCACGATGCGACGACGTTGATCTGTGAGGTGTCCGACACCAGTCACACCGCGCCGCATCTGCGGCGGGCGAAGACGTGGGACGAGGGTGGGCGGGGGTTGCTGCTGGTCGCGCAGCTCACGCGGCGGTGGGGGAGCCGGCACACGACGGAGGGAAAGACGATCTGGGCGGAGCTGGGGCTCTTCGAGGAGGAGTAGGGCGTTCGCCGTGGTGGGTTAGGTTTGACGGCGCGTGCGGGCCGTCCTGGGCTGGTCGCGCCCACGCGGCGGAGCCGCACATTCAATACAGCCCCGCGCCCCTGGGTGGGCAGAAGGGGCCTGAACCGTCGTCCGACCGTCTCTCGGAGTTTTGTCCTGAACGCCCCGCTTGCCGAAGCCCTGTCCGTCTGCCTGCTCGTCGCCTCCCTCGCGTGGGCCGTGGTGCGGCCCGCCGGGCGGTCGGAGGCGTTCGTCGCCGTTCCGGCCGCCGTGGTGGCCGTGGGGCTGGGGGCGATCTCGCCGGGGCACGCGCTGGCGGAGACCGAGCGGCTGGGGCCGGTCGTCGGGTTTCTCGCAGCGGTGCTGGTGCTGGCGCATCTGTGTGACGTCGAGGGTCTCTTCACGGCGTGCGGGGCGTGGATGGCCCGGCGGGCGGCGGGGCGGCCCCGGCGGCTGCTGACCTCGGTGTTCGTGCTGGCCTCCATCATCACGGCCGTGCTCAGTCTGGATGCGACGGTGGTGCTGCTGACGCCGGTGGTGTTCGCCACGGCGGCCCGGATGGGGGTGCGCTCGAAGCCGCATGTCTATGCCTGCGCGCATCTGTCCAACACGGCCTCGCTGCTGCTGCCGGTGTCGAATCTGACGAACCTGCTGGCGTTCACCGCGAGCGGGCTGAGCTTCACCCGGTTCGCGGCGCTGATGGCGCTGCCGTGGCTGGTCGCGGTGAGCCTGGAGTACGCGGTCTTCCGGCGCTTCTTCGCCGACGACCTGCCCGCCGGACCGTCCGGTGCCGTGTCCGAGGCCGGTCCGGCACCCGAGCTGCCGCTGTTCGCGCTGGTCACGGTGGGGTGCACGCTGGCCGGGTTCGTGGTGGCCTCGGCGCTCGGTATCGAACCGGCGTGGGCGGCGCTCGCGGGCGCCCTGGTGATGGCCGGGCGGGCGCTGGCGCGGCGGCGGGTGACGCCGGTGGCCGTGGTGCGGTCGGCGGCGCCCGGGTTCCTGGCCTTCGTGCTCGCGCTCGGGATCGTCGTCCGGGCGGTCGTCGACAACGGGCTCGCCGACGCGCTGCGGCATGCCCTGCCGGACGGCTCGGGGCTGATCGCGCTGTTCGGCGCGGCCGCGCTGGCCGCCGTGCTCGCCAATCTGATCAACAATCTGCCGGCGGTCCTGGTGCTGGTCCCGCTGGCGGCCCCGGCCGGGACCGGGGCCGTCCTCGCGGTGCTCCTCGGGGTGAACATCGGCCCCAACCTGACGTACGCCGGTTCGCTCGCGACCCTGCTGTGGCGGCGGGTGGTGCAGGAGCGGGCGGAGCACGTCGAGGTCGGGGAGTTCACTCGGCTGGGGCTGCTCACCGTGCCGGTCACGCTGGGCGCGGCGGTCGTGGCACTGTGGGTGTCGCTCCAGGTGGTCTGAGCCCGCCGAGGTCTCCGTCAGCGGCGGCCGCCGCCGGAGTAGCCGCTGCCGGAGCCGTACCCGCCGCCGGAGCCGTTGCCGTTGCCGGAGGAACCGTAGCCGGAGCCGCCGTAGCCGTACCCGGAACCGCCGTCCTTGCCGCCCCAGGTGCAGTAGTACCAGGAGGAGTACGAGCAGGAGGTGCCCGAGGAGGAGCTGCCGGAGGAGGAGGTGCCCGAGGAGCTCTTCGTCGTCGGGGTGGCCGAAGGGGCCGGGTCGGCCGACTTGGGCGTGGCCGCCTGGGGGGTCGCGGTCGGCGTCGGGCCGGCGGACCCGGTGTCGTCGGCGCCCCAGTTGACGAATTCCATCTGCGGGTCGGGCTGCGAGGTGTCGATCACCCAGCGCTGGGAGGTGCCGTTCGCGCGGTTCTTCAGGACCAGGGCTCCCGAGCCGTCGGTGGCGGCGGGGGCGAGGGCCAGGTTCTGGTCGGAGCGCGGGACGAGCGTGCCCTGGAGGGTGAAGTCGTACCGGACGTTCTTCGCGGTCCCCGCGGAGGAGTCCGCGCACTCGCCGAGCCGCACGGCGTAGCCGAGGTGGGAGTCGAGGCACAGGTTCGGGTCGGCGGCGCTGCGCAGCAGTCCGTCGGTCTCGTACGTCCACTGCTGGCCGGCGTCGGAGGAGCAGGTGGCCAGCTCGGTGTCGGCGCCCTTGGCCGCCTTGCCGCCGGCGACGCCGATGCAGAGCCCGGAGGCGACGTTGTGCAGTCGGCCGCGCAGGGTGCCCTGGGTCTCCTGGTCGGCGATCCAGGACGGGGTGTCGGTGGCGGTGTCGGTGCCCGCGGAGGGGGTCTTGGTGCCCTCGCCCGCGGTCGAGCCGGAGCCGCCGTCGGTGCCGAGGGCGGCCCACACCACGAGCGGGAGGACGACCATGCCGCTGACCGTCAGGACGGCGGCGGTGAGGTTGCGGCGGCGGATCCGGCGGGCCGCCTTGCGGTCCGAGCGGCGGGACGCGGGACGCAGGGCGAGCTCGGTTCCGGAGCCGGGGCCGGCCGCAGGCCGGGGCGCCTCGGCCCCGCCCCGGGCACCGGACGCGAGGGTCGGCGCGCCGGCGGGCGTCCGGGGCGCGGCCGGTTCGCCGTCGAAGGCCTCGCCGGTGGCGCCGGGGTGCCGCTCCGGCGCGGGCGCCGCCGCCCGTTCGCGGCCGTCCGCGGTGGCCCGGCCCTCCAGGTAGGCGCCGGCCGCCCAGCCGAGGATGCCCTCGGCCAGGGCGACGCCGAGCAGTCCCTCGAACTGGAGGAGCTGGTCGGCGGTGTGCGCACAGTGCCGGCACTGCTCGGTGTGGCCGCGCAGATCGGGGTCGACGTCCAGGCCGCCGCGGCGGCAGGTGACGTCCAGCAGACGGTGGTAGCGGTGGCACTCGTCGTCGGTGGCCTGTTCGCGGTGGACCTGGAGGACCTCCTCGCGCAGCCGCTCGCGGGAGCGGCGCAGTTCGACGTGGGCGCCCTCCTCGTCGAGGCCGAGCAGTCCGGCGGGGATCGCGAGGGGTTCGGCCTCGGCCTCGCAGTGCCAGAGCAGGCAGCGGGCCGACTGGGGCAGCCGCTGGAAGGCGCGGGCGATCATACGGCGGTTGGCCGGCGGGAGCAGCCGGGCGGCGACGGGGGTGTCGTCGGCGTCCTGGACGCGCAGGGCGGGGTGGAGCAGGTCGCGGCGGCCGTCGGCGTCCCACTCGGCGGCGAGCCGGCGGACGGTGGCCAGGAGATGGGGGCGCCAGGCGGCGGTCGGTCCGTCCTGGTGCTGGGTCGCACCGAACAGCCGGGTGAAGGCGGCGGTGGTGAGCATGCCGGCCGCGCGTTCGCCGTCGGTGCACAGCCGCGCGTAGGAGAAGACCGCCTCCCAGTGCCGGTCCAGCAACTCACCGACGGGATGGAGTGCGGGCTCCTCCCCCGTCCATTGGGTCAGTTCCGCGCTCAGCTGTTCGTCCGTCACGTCGAGGCGGCGAGCCGAAGGGGAATTCGACAGGCCTGCGTCATTCACGGCTGCATTCCTCCTGGAGGCATGTCCGGGGGGAGCGGGACATGCGGCAATAGGCAGGGTTCGACACCTGTGAGGTCAGCGGAGGAGCTGGCTCTTGTGAAGCGTGGGGGGTGTGACGGAACACAGGGGCCTCGCGCGCACAGGGGAGAAAACGTTGTCCGTGCGCCGACACGCCACACCTTCGCACAGCCGGACCAGGAGGAACAAGAGATCTCGCGGTTTCGTGCACGGCGTGCGGGGCCCAGGAATTGACGAAACGTCAATGCACTGTCTGAGTTAGGGAGGGTCCCGGTATCGGTGTCCCTTTTTGCCGTCGTTTTCAGGGGCCGTTTCCCGGGGGGTCCATTGTGGCGCGTATTCCGTCCCGGTACGCGCCGGGCGGACTGCCGTATCGGGCGCGGAACACCCGTGTGAAGTGGAACGGGCTCACGAATCCCGAGGCCGCCGCGACGCGTTCCACGGGGAGGTCGGTGCCCTCCAGCAGCCGGGCGGCGTGCCGCAGCCGCGCCTCGCGCAGGGCCCGCATCGGGGACTGGCCGGTCTGCTCGGTGAACAGGTGGGACAGCCGGGAGGGGGACAGCGCGACCAGGGCGGCGAGCGAGTCGACGGTGTGCGGGGCGCCGGGGTCGGCGGCGAGGAGCGCCTGGACGCGCCGGACGCGCTCGTCGAGGCCGGGTGGGGCAAGGGGTGCACGGGCGGCGGCCGTGGTGAGCAGGACGGCCTCCTCCAGTGCGCACAGGGCGAGTTCACGGGCGGTGGTGCCGTGTGCCACGGCGATGCCGCAGCCGTCCGGCGCCTGCTCGGCTCCCCCGGGCCGGCGGGCGTCGGCGTACAGTCGCCGGAACGCGGCCTCGACGCGCGGGTGCAGGGCCCTGGGCACGGGGGTCACGGCGTACAGGCCGTCGTCGGTGCCGTACGGGCGCAGCCAGGGGGTCCAGGAGGGGCGGGCCTGACAGTGCGCCCACCAGAACCGCCAGTGGGGGGCGCCGGGTTCGACCGAGTAGCCGTGCGGGACACCCGGCGCGAGGGCGATCAGATCACCGGCGCCGGCCCGTACCTCGCTCGCGCCCTGCCGCAGCCGGCCCCGCCCCGCGGTCGTCCAGGTGAACAGCCAGCTGTCCGATCCCCCGGGCCTGTCGACCCCGTACCCCGGGCGCTCGTCGAAATGGGCGGCGACCACCAGACCGGGCGGCGGCGAGGGATCCCCGGGCCCGGCAGCGGCGGGCAGGTCGTCAGCAGGCATGGGCATCCTCCGGTGGGCCGGGTCCGCCTCACGATAAGGGGACCGATCAAGGAGGGCACCCATGCTGCGGCAGTACGAGGAGGACGGCTTCACGGTCGTCCGGGGGCTGTTCGGACACGACGAAGTGGAGCGCCTGCGCGCGGAGTTCGCGGGGCTGCAGGCGGCGGGGCGGGCGGTTCCGGGGCACTTCGAGCCGCGCGCCGGGGACGATCCGCTGGACCGGTTCCCGAGGGTGATGCATCCGCACGAGATCAGTGCGCTCGCCCGGCGGGTGCTGCTGGACGGGCGGTTGCGGGAGGTGCTGGAGACACTGCTGGGCGAGGAGGTGCTGGCCGCGCAGAGCATGTTCTACTTCAAGCCGCCGGGGGCGCGGGGGCAGGCGCTGCACCAGGACAACTTCTATCTGCGGGTGGAGCCGGGCACCTGTGTGGCGGCCTGGCTGGCGTGCGACGAGATCGACCGGGGGAACGGGGGGCTGGAAGTCGTCCCCGGTACGCATCGGATGGAGGTGTTCTGTCCGGAGGAGGCGGACGCGGAGGTGTCGTTCGCGCGGGAGTATGTGCCCCCGCCGGCCGGGCTGGCGCCCGTGCCGGTGGACATGGCGCCGGGGGATGTCCTGTTCTTCAACGGGAGTCTGGTGCACGGGTCTCCGCCGAACCGGAGCGGGGATCGGTTCCGGCGGTCGTTCATCGGGCATTACGTGGGGCGGTCGGCGGAGCGGATCGGGCGGTATTACCGGACCATGTCGATGAGTGGGGCGAGGGTTTCACTGCGGGAGAGTGAAGGCGCCGGGCCCTGCGGTACGGAGTTCGCCCCGGCGGCGGGTCCGCATTAGCCGTTCGGCGGGTGCGGGTGCGTGGGGGCTGGTCGCGCAGTTCCCCGCGCCCGTGAGGGGCGCGCTTCAGTGGCCCTTCAGTGGCCGGAGATGGGATGGGGGCTGTAGGGGCGTTCCAGTTCCTGCCGTTCCTTTTCGGTCAGCTCCAGTTCCACCGCCGCCACCGCGTCCTCGATGTGCCGGGGCTTCGAGGCGCCGATGATCGGGGCCGTGACCTGGGGCTGGTGGAGGAGCCAGGACAGGGCCACCTGGGCGCGGGGGACCTCGCGGGTGGCGGCGATGCGGGAGACCGCCTCGACGATGGTGTGGTCGCCCTCCAGGTAGAGCGTGCTGCCGAAGGTGTCCGTGGCGCTGCGCTCGGTGGGGGTGCCCCAGTCGCGGGTGAGGCGGCCCCGGGCCAGAGGGCTCCAGGGCAGGACGCCCACGCCCCGGTCGGCGCAGAGCGGCAGCATCTCGCGCTCCTCCTCGCGGTACAGGAGGTTGTAGTGGTTCTGCATGGACACGAACGTGGTCCAGCCGTGTCGTTCGGCGGTGTACTGCATCTTGGAGAACTGCCAGGCGTACATCGAACTCGCCCCGATGTAGCGGACCTTGCCCGCCTTGACCACGTCGTGGAGCGCCTCCATCGTCTCCTCGACCGGGGTGTGCGGGTCGTAGCGGTGGATCTGGTAGAGGTCGACGTGGTCGGTGCCGAGGCGGGTCAGGCTGTGGTCCAGTTCGGAGAGGATCGCCTTGCGGGAGAGGCCGCCGCCGTTGGGGCCCGGGCGCATCCGGCCGTGCACCTTCGTGGCGAGGACGATCTCGTCGCGGCGGGCGAGGTCGCGCAGCGCCCGGCCGACGATCTCCTCGCTGGTGCCGTCGGAGTAGACGTTCGCGGTGTCGAAGAAGTTGATGCCGGCGTCCAGCGCCTGGCGGATCAGCGGACGTGCGGCCTCCGCGTCGAGGGTCCACTCGTGCGCGCCCCGGTCGGGAAGGCCGTAGGTCATGCAGCCCAGACAGATCCGCGACACGTCCAGACCCGTCGAACCGAGCTTCACGTACTGCATCGATGCTGCTCCTGACTCGGTGGGGAGTACACAGAGGGGAGCCTACGTCGGCGCGGGCCGCTCCCCCGGGTGACTCACTCCACCAGGTCCAGCGCCCGTTCCCAGCCGAACTCCCCGCCCTGGTGGGGAGGTCCGAGGCGGACGCCCATGCCGCGCAGCCGTATGAGGCTGTCCTGGTAGGCGGGGTGGGCGGCGAGGCCGTCGGAGACGCAGGGCAGGACGCCGACCGGGACGCTTTGGCCGGTGACCTCGCACAGGGTGCCGAGGGCCAGGGTGTCGGCGATGCCCGCCGCCCACTTGTTGATCGTGTTGAAGGTGGCCGGGGCGACGACGACCGCGTCCGGGTCGGGGAAGGGGCGCGGGTCTCCCGGGCGCCGCCAGGCGGAGCGGATCGGCCGGCCGGTCTGCGCCTCGACGGCGGCGGTGTCGAAGAAGCCGTTCATGGCGTGCGGGGTGGCGATGACCCCGACCTGCCACTCCCGTTCCTGAGCGGCGGTGATCAGCCTGCCGACGCCCGAGGCGACGCCGGCGGCGCAGACGACGACGTAGAGGAAGGGCGGCTTCTCCTCGGGTGCGGTCACCCGGGCACCCTATGCGAGCGGGAAGGAGAGCCCTCGCTCGGAGTCGGGGCGCGGGCCGTGGAGGCGGCGGTCCCCTTCGTCGATCCGTACGTCGTTGATGCTCGCTTCCCGGCGGGTCATCAGTCCGCGCGCGTCGAACTCCCAGAGTTCGTTGCCGTACGACCGCCACCACCGGCCGTCGGCGTCCCGCGACTCGTACTGGAAGCGGACGGCGATGCGGTTCCCGTCGAACGCCCACAGGTCCTTGCGCAGGGCGTACTCGCGCTCGCGGGCCCACTTGGCGGTCAGGAAGTCGACGATCGCGGCGCGGCCGGTGAGGAAGGTGTCGCGGTTGCGCCAGACGGAGTCCTCGGAGTAGGCGAGCGCGACGCGGTGCGGGTCGCGGGTGTTCCAGGCGTCCTCGGCGGCCTGGACCTTCTGTGCGGCGGTCTCCCGGGTGAAGGGCGGGAAGGGCGGTCGGGGGTCGGACATGGGGCGTCTCCTGGGGGTGTGACTGCGGCCGGCTGCGACGACACCTGGAGAACGAGCGTTCTCCGGTACGCTGCCAACGTAGAGAACGAGCGTTCTCCCCGTCAAGGCGGAGCCGACGGGGAGGACCCGGCAGAGGGATCGGGAGCACGGTGATGGTGGCCATGGACGGCATGACGGCGCGCGAACAGGCGCTCGACGCCGCGGAGACGCTGTTCTACGGGCGGGGTGTGCAGTCCGTGGGGATGGACGAGGTCCGGGCCGCCTCGGGGGTCTCGCTCAAGCGGCTGTACCAGCTCTTCCCCGCGAAGGAACTGCTGGTGGAGGCCTATCTGGAGCGCCGGGACCTGCGCTGGCGGGGACGGCTCGCGGAGTTCGTGGCGCGGCGGGAGGAGCCCCGGGAGCGGATCCTCGCGGTGTTCGACTGGCTGGAGGCGTGGTTCGCCGAGCCGGACTTCCGGGGCTGCGCCTGGATCAACGCGTACGGCGAGCTGGGCGCGACCTCGGAGCGGGTGGCGGAGCGGGTACGGGCGCACAAGCGGGCGTTGCGGGAGTATCTCGGCGCGCTGGTCGCCGATGCCGGGCTGTCCGGCGCCCTGACGGGACCGCTGTTCCTGCTGGCCGAGGGCGCGATGGTGACGGCCGGGATCGACGGGGCGGCCACACCGGCCGCCGAGGCGCGTGAGGCGGCCCGGCTGCTGATGGGGTGAGCCTCAGGCGAGGGGCAGGGGAGCGCCCGGGTCCACCGTGAATCCGGCGCGCTCGAGGACCCCGGCACCCAGCGCGCTCACCAGTGCCGGTACGAGGTGCCGGTCGTCGCCGGGCAGCGGTACGGCCTCGGTAGTGCCGGCGACCGCCTCCAGGTCGGCCGGCCCGCGTCCCGCCGGGAGCGCGATTCGGGCCTCGAACACGGGACGCCCCTCGACCGCGGCGAGGGTGAGGACGGGGTGGGGCGCGGTGCGCAGCCCCGCGCGTGCGGCGAAGGCGCGCTCCCGGGCGTCCTCACCGACGAACACACACGCGTCGGCCGGTACCGCCGGGACCCCGTCGCGGGCGGTGGCCGCGACGGCCCGTTCGAAGATCGCCGGGCTGTCCTTCGCGCCCCAGAGCACCAGCGCCTCGTCGGGGAAGCGGCCCGGGAACGCGGTGTGCAGGGCGGACTCGGCCCGGGCGACGGCGGCTTCGCCCGGGCCGGGGTGGGACACGATCCCCTTGCGGAACTCGGCGAAGGTGTCGAGTACGGCCAGGACACGCGGCCGGGGCGTGAGGGTCAGGGAGCCGTCGGCGTCGACGGCCGCGTCCGCGAGGGTCGCTCCGATGTCGAAGAAGAGCACGGGCATGTCGGCGCCTCCGCACGGTGATCGGGTTCCGCCGTCGACCCTGGCCCGCTGGGCCGTGTGCAGCAACCCGGGCGGCGATCCGCCCGGGGCGCACGGAGGCTTGCCTTCTTGGCCGTTCACCCCCGGGAGCCCCCCATGCCGCTGCCTTCCGCACCCGACCACCGCACCCCGCTCCACCGGCGGCCGCGGGCCCTGTCCGTCCTCGTCGTCTGCCTGGGCGCGCTGGCCCCGGCGGCCGTGGCCGACCCGGCCGGTGCCGCCTCGGTGACGCCGGACGACCGTACGCTGCACCGCCGGCTGGAGGCGTTCGTCGACGGTCCCGGTGGGCCACCGGGGGCGATCGCCGTACTACGCCGGGACGGGCGGACGCGGGTCGTGCGGGCGGGTGTCGCCGACCTCGCCACCGGCCGGGCGCCCCGGACGACCGACCACATGCGTCTCGCGAGCACGGCCAAGGCGTTCAGCGGGGCGGTGGCGCTGAGCCTGGTGGACCGCCACCGGCTGCGGCTGGACGACACCCTGCGCAAACGACTCCCCCAACTCCCCTCCGCCTGGGGCAAGGTGACGCTCCGCCAGCTCCTGAACCACACCAGCGGACTGCCGGACTACTCGGAGTCCCCCGTGTTCCTGGCCCAGGTGCAGGCCGACCCGCACCGCCGCTTCGATCCGCACCGACTGCTCGACTACGTGGCCGGCCGGCCCCTGCTCTTCCGGCCCGGGACCCGGTACCACTACTCCAACTCCGACAACATCGCCATCGCGCTGATGGCGGAGGCGGCCACCGGGACGCCGTACGAGAAGCTGCTGCGCACGCTGGTGTACCGGCCGCTGGGGCTGCGCGACACGAGCTTGCCGCAGGGCTACCGGCTGCCCGTGCCCTACCTCCACGGCTACGACGTCACCCCGCCCGGGCCGCCGGTGGACGTCAGCGAGCTGCTGAGCGCCTCCGGCGCCTGGGCGTCCGGCGGGATCGTCTCCACGCCCGCCGACGCGACCCGGTTCGTCCGGGGCTACGCCGGGGGCGCGCTGTACGGCCCGAAGGTCGTCCGGGAGCAGCGGCGGTGGCGGCCCGGCGCCTCGCAGCCGGCCGGGCCGGGGCGGAACACCACCGGCCTCGGCATCTTCCGGTACCGGACGCGCTGCGGTGTGGTGCTCGGGCACACGGGCAACTTCCCCGGCTACACCCAGCTGATGGCCGCGACCCCGGACGGCCGCCGCTCGCTGACGTTCTCGGTGACCAGTCAGATCAACGAGACCCAGACACCCGCCGTGCTGGCGCGGATGCGCGCCCTCCAGGAGGACTTCGTCTGCGCCCTGCTGCGGGGCAAGGGCTGACCCGGGGGCTCCCTCGGGTCACGCCGTCCTCCCGGCCGGGCAGCAGTGTGCTGAAGCCGTCGTCGTCCTGGGTGAAGACGCCCGGTGCGGCCAGCGCGCACTGACCGGCTCGGATGCGGACGTCCGTGTCGATGCGGATGGGTCCGCCGGTGGGGGTGTCGCCGCGCAAGGCCGTAACCCTCACCAGGTCACGGGGAGTTCGAGCATCCCCCGGATGATGTCGCCGGGTCTCCAGCGGACGCCCTAGGCCGGGATCGCGAGCCGCAGGCCGGGGAGGCGCGCGACGAGGGCACCGAGGGCGATCTCCAGCTCGGCGCGGGCCAGGTTCCGGCCGAGACACGGGTGGATGCCGAAGCCGAACGCCACGTGGTGGCGGTCGTCGCGTGGCCGGTAACCAGCAGGATGACGGCCAGGGCGATCGCGCCCTCGCGGTCCACGGTGCCGTCGCGCAGCCGCTCGTGGACTAGGTGTATTGATCACGAGCGTTGTTGACACCGGCGGGTCTTGAACATGGCGAAGACCTCCGATGTGGTGGAGCTGTCTAGGACTGCACCGCACGGAGGTCCTCGGGACGGAAATCCACTTGCCGGTGGGCGGGGGCGAGTCGCAGGATCCAGCCATGTCCCGATGCACCGTTCTGCTGCCGCCACTGTCCGACGCCGTCCTTCCGGCGCGGCACCGGCAGCAGCCCGGCCGTCCCCGGAGGCCCGATCCCGTGCGCCGGTGACGGCCGCGCTCGTCGCGGGCCTGATCGCGGGCTACGGCATCGCCGTACCCGTCGGGGCCGTCGCGACCTACCTCGTCTCCCTCACCGCCCGCACCTCCCTGCGCACCGGCGCGTGCGCCGCGCTCGGCGTCGCCACCGCCGACGGGCTCTACGCCCTCCTGGCCACCGTCGGCGGGTCCGCGCTCGCCGCCGCGCTGCGGCCGGTGCTGGTGCCGCTGCGCTGGGCCTCGGCCCTGGTGCTGCTGGCCCTCGCGGCACGCGGCGCCCTGACGGCCGTACGCCAGTACCGGGCCCACCGGCTCGCCACCCGCTCCGTGCCCACCCCGCCCACCGCCGCCCGCGCCTACCTCGCCCTGCTCGGCATCACGCTGCTCAACCCGACCACCGTCGTCTACTTCGCCGCGCTGGTGCTCGGCACCGGTGCCACGGACGCCGTACGCCCCCTGGAACAGGGCACGTTCGTGCTGGCCGCCTTCGCCGCGTCCGCGAGCTGGCAACTGCTGCTGGCCGGCAGCGGCGCTCTACTCGGCCGGACCCTGACCGGCCACCGCGGACGCCTC
This sequence comes from Streptomyces sp. YKOK-I1, assembly GCF_054660435.1. NCBI lineage: Bacteria > Bacillati > Actinomycetota > Actinomycetes > Kitasatosporales > Streptomycetaceae > Streptomyces > Streptomyces sp. YKOK-I1. The sequence continues at coordinate 9,109,058 of NZ_BAAGDR010000001.1, read as the reverse complement.
GCGACCGCACTCGTGTCGAGCGGGGTGATGATCGTGCTGGCTGTCGGGATGGTGGTGTAGGCCTCCTGGGGGGTCAGGGGGTGAAGGCCCGGGCGACGGCCAGGCTGTCCTCGTACACGTGGTGGCGGACGACCAGGCCGTCGCGGACGGTGAGGTGCAGGGCGAAGGCCGCCCGGTAGGGGCGCCCGGTGGGGGCGGCGGTCTGCCGGATCTCGCCCAGCACCACCGCGTCGGCGCCGTCGACGAGGACGCGCTCCACGCGCGTGTCCGCCGCCCCGGGCGTGTGCTGGGCGGCCAGGGCCCGGAAGTGGTCGGCCGCCTCGGCGCCGGTGGCACGATGCCGGATCCAGGGCGTATCGGCGCGGCCGTGCTCGTCCTCGGGCCAGGACAGCCGCCAGTCGACGCCGTCGGCGTACAGGGCCGCGATCCGCTCCGGGTCTCCCTCGCCGATACGGCGCAGCAGCTCCTCGATCACGGCGCGGGTGCCGGTGGTCTTCGTCATGGCTCCGAGTGTGCCGACGGGGTGCGGGCGGCGCGATTACCCGCGAGGTAAGGGGGGCGGATGAATCGAGGGGGCAATGGTGTTGAAGGGGTCAGCCGGTCGTGAGCGACCATGTGACGAAAGGGACGGATGCCATGCCTCTCGAAGGCGAGTACGAGCCCAGCCCGACCCAGTGGGTGCGGGAGCAGGTGGAGTTGTACGAGAGCTCCGGCGGCACCGAGGGGACCACGCTGCGGGAGACCGGGCTCCCGGTCATCCTGCTGACCACCCGGGGCGCGCGCAGCGGCAAGCTCCGCAAGACCCCGCTGATGCGGGTCGAGCACGACGGGCGGTACGCGCTCGTCGCCTCCCAGGGCGGGGCGCCCACCCATCCGGTCTGGTACCACAACCTCGTGTCCGACCCGGAGGTGGAGCTCCAGGACGGTCCCGCGAAGCAGGACATGACGGTCCGTGAGATCAGCGGTGCGGAGAAGGCCCAGTGGTGGGAGCGTGCCGTCGCCGCTTTTCCGCCGTACGCCGACTACCAGAAGAAGACCGACCGGGAGATCCCCGTGTTCGTCGCCGAGCCGCAGAGCAGCTGACCGCACGGCGCTGACCGCACGGCGGCGGCGCACGCGTAGAAAAATCTGTCGCCGGCACGCATGAACCGGCCCGCACCGGGCACCCGACAGTCAGGCCCCGCCGCGCTCCCCCGTCGCGGCGGGGCTCTTGCGCGCCCCGGGCGGCGGACGGTCGGTGACGTCGAGGAAGATCGCGTCGCCGATGGCGCGCTTGATCCGGTCGGCGACCTCCTCCACCCGCTCGCTGTCCAGGCCCGGCATCAGGTCCACGCGTGCGGCGCCGAGGGCCGTGTCCTTGCGGCCGGGCCGGGCTTCGGCTTCGGTGTCGTCCCGCTCACGCGAGCCGGCTGCCCCGGCAGGTCGGGATCACACCGTGCCGTCGGCGGAAATCGGGGAACCCGGGAAATCGGTCAGGGGGACGGCGACCGGGCGACCGGTGCGAGCATGCGGGAGGTCCCATGAGCGGCCGGGGCGGCCGGCCGGTGACGGCCGGGCGCTACCGTCTGGTGGTCGGCCGTGCCTGCCCGTGGGCGAGCCGGGCGGTGATCTCGCGGCGGCCCGAAGCGCGGCCGACCGCACGGGTGCCAAGGCCATCGAACGCTCGACGGGTACTTGGCCGACGAAGGAGAAGGGCGGCCGGGCCTGAGCGGCGGGGCCTGAAGCCGCCCGGGCTGACTGGGCCGGGGCTGGCCCAAGGGCCGGGGCTGAGGGGTGGACTGAAGTGGCACGGCGGCTCGGTCGGGGTGAAGCTACCCGGGCGGATTGGCCAGGCCTGAAGCTGTCCGGACCGGAGGACGGGGTGGTGCCGGCACGGGCCGAAGAGCCGGGGCTGAACCGGCCCTTCGGCCGAAGCCCTCGCCGCCGACGCAGCCGGGGCTGAGGCTGGGGAGGCAGGCTGGAGCGGCCTGGGCTGCAGAGCGCCGGAGCTGCAGGGCGTTTGGGCTGAGGAGGCGGGGCCGAGGAGGCGGCGCTGAAACAGCCCGGTCCGAAAGACCGGCCCCGGATCGGCCCGGTCCGAGACTGCTGGAGCCACGGTGCCCCGGGGGAAGCTGCCGCAGCCACAGCGCCCCGAGGAGAAAGCCTCCCGAACCGCACGCCCCCGAGAGCACCCCGAGGAGAAAGCCTCCCGAACCGCACGCCCCCGAGAGCACCCCGGGGAGAGAGCCTCCGGAACCGCACGCCCCGAGGGATAGCCGCCGTAGCCACAGTGTCCCGGGAGACAGCCCCCCGCAGCCGCAGTGCCCCTGGGAGAAAGCCGCCGGAACCGCATCAGTCCGGGTCGCGAGGTGTTCGGCAAAGGCGCTTGCGGTGGTCAGCCGTGTTTGGGGGTGGTCGGGGTGGTGTGGCGCAGGGTGAAGGAGTGGCCCGCCGGGTCGGCGTAGCCGCGTTCCTTGAGTGGGCCCGCGGAGCCCTTCGTGTCCAGGGGGCGGCCGCCCAGGCCGACGACAGCGTGTTCGGCCTCGTCCAGGTCGTCGACCACCGCCCGTCCCCGACCTCGTGGAGGAGACGACATGGCCGTGGTGAAAGCGGGAGTCGTGGTGCTCGACTGTGCCGAGCCGGAGCAACTCGCCGAGTTCTACAAGGAGCTCCTGGACGCTGAGGAGACCGAGGTGTCCGCCCACCGCGTCGAGATCCGCAGCGCCGACGGTACCCGGCTGGCCTTCCGCCGCGACGCCCACGCGACCCCGCCGAGCCGGCTCCCGTCCCGGACCTTGCGGATACCCCGGTTTCAGCCGGCCACCAGCCACTCCCCGTCCCGCATCACCTCGCACCCCCCGGTCTCCTCCTCCCGGGTCCGCCAGGACCGGATCCGCTGCGGGCGGATGAGGAAGTACAGGTGGGGCGCGGCCAGTTCACGGGGGTCGAAGCCGGTCTTGCCGGCGAAGATCTCGGCGTCCTCCTCCGGAAGGTCGGCGGGCGGGACGGCGACGGCCCGGCCCTCGATCATGACCACGTCGTCGGCCGGGCCGACGGCGAGACGTGCCACACCGGTGTCGTGCAGGGCACGGCCGGTGGGCGTGGTGACCGGGGCGGCGACCAGCAGGACGGCGCCGTCCCAGACGTAGGAGAGCGGGGCCAGCTGGGGGGCGGCGCCGTCCTCGGCGGCCGTGGCGACCCAGACGTCGACGTCGTGTTCCAGCCGGTGGAGCGTGTCGTGCTTGCGCTGCTGCGCGGTGCGTGCCGGTGCTGGGGTCATGTCTCCAGTGTGGCCGCGGCCCGCGCCGCCGCACCCCGGGCGAGGAGACCGTGGAGACCGCCGTGTCCACGGTCACGGCACACCCCCCTGGACTTCCTGGACAGGTGTCCCGTTATAGTGGACACCTGTCCAGGAAGTTGCGGAAGATCAGAGGGAGATCATGGAAATTCTGGCCGGTGTACTGGTCGCGCTGGTGGCGCTGCTGCATCTCTACATCCTGGTGATGGAGATGTTCCTGTGGCAGAAGAAGCCGGGGATGGGCTTCCACGGGTTCGACGCGGAGCTGGCGCGGCGGACCGCCCCGATGGCCGCCAACCAGGGCCTGTACAACGGGTTCCTGGCGGCGGGCCTGGTGTGGGGGCTGGTCGCCGGGGACCCGACCGGGTTCGCGGCGCAGGTGTTCTTCCTGTCCTGTGTGATCGTCGCGGGCGTGTACGGCGCGGTCACCGCCAACCGGCGGATCCTGGTCGCCCAGGCGCTGCCGGGCGCGCTCGCCCTGGCCGCCGTGCTCCTCGCGCAGTGATCCGGGCGGAGGCCGAGGACCCGAGGGCGGCCCGGACCCGGGCCCGGCTGCGGGCCGCGCTGCTGGCGGAGTGCGCGGAGCGGCCGCTGGAGGAGGTGGGCGTGGCGGCGCTGGTGCGGCGGGCCGGTGTCGGCCGGGCCACCTTCTACGTCCACTACCCCGACCTGGAGGCCCTCGCCGTCGACGCGTGCGCGGATGTCGTACGCGAGGCCGTGGAGGCGTTGCACGCCTGGCAGGGGCGGCCGGACCCGGTGCGGGCGCCGGCCGCCCTGGCGGAGTTCTTCGCCTCGCTCACCCCGCATGCCCCGCTCTACCGCACCCTGCTCGCACCGGGCGGCGGCGGTCCGCTCGGCCGGGTGCTCCACCGGGACCTGCGGGCCTACAGCCTGCGGGAGCGTGAGCGGGCGGGCGCGGCGGACGCCCCGCTGGTGGCCTCGGCCGTCGCCGCGACCTTCGCCGGTGTGCTGGCCGACTGGCTGCACGGCGACCTCGGCGGCACTCCCGGTGAGATCGCCGACCAGGTCTGGCAGTTGCTGGTCGCCCTGCACGCCAGCCGCTGAACCGCCCTCACTTGCAGGCCACCGCCTTCTTCGCCTGCGGCCAGGCCTCGACTCCGTCGGGGGTACGGACGTAGGCCGTCGTACGGTCCTTCGTCAGCCACAACCGCCGGTGGCCGTAGCGGTATCCGGTGTCGTGGGCGCCGGCCGGCATCCGGACGTCGCCGTCGTACGGGGCGGTGAGCAGGCCGGGTTCGAGCACACCGTCGGGGTCGCGGACGTACTGGCGGTAGTCCTCGCCCCGGCCCATCCCCAGGAAGTGCGCCTTCTCCCAGCCGCAGTGCTCCGCACCCGCGTGGCTGGTGACGGCGGTGGTCGGGACGCGATGTCCGTCGCGGTCGGTCCAGATCTCCAGACCGATCGAGTCGGTGAAGCTCGCGGGGAGTTCGGCCGGGTCGCAGGAGGCGTTCGTCTCCGGACCCCAGCCCGGCCGGCCCTTCTGGTCCTCGGCGACCACGACCGCGACCTTCGTCCGGCCGCCGACGTCGTACGAGTACAGGACCCGGCCGTCCGCCTCACGCTCCACCCGGTAGCCGGAGTCCGGGACCTGCGGCTGCACCATGTCGAAGAAGAGCCGTAGCCCGTCCTCCGGGGTGTCACCGCCGTCGCCGCTGCTCCAGCCGTCGGGGCCATCGCCGTCGTAGATCTCGCCGTCGCACTCCAGCGCCCGGCCCGCGGCCCCGGACTCGGCCAGCAGGGCCTGCGGGGTGTACGTGTCGAGCGTCGTCGTCGCGATGTCCAGGCGTCCGGTGTACGGCGTCGCCGGCGGCGTTCCCTCGACGACCAGGTCCGCCTTCTCCCCCGCCCCCGCCCCGCAGCCCACGGCCGCCACCAGTGCCGCCGTCACCGCCGCCAGCCCTCTGCGCATGCGTGCCCCCGTCCCTCCGGTCGATCCCGTGTCCCTACGACGCCGGGGCGGGCCGGTACGTTCAGCGGGCCGCCTGGAACGTTCTGCGGTAGGCCTGCGGGGAGACCCCGATCGCCGCGTGCAGGTGCTGGCGCAGCGAGGCGCCGGTGGCGAAGCCGACCCGGCCGGCGATCTGGTCCACGGAGAGGTCGCTGGCCTCGAGCAGCTGCCGGGCGTGCGCCACCCGCTGCTGGATCAGCCAGCGGCCGGGGCTGATGCCCACCTCGTCCTGGAAGCGGCGGGCGAAGGTGCGCAGGCTCATCCGGGCGTGCGCGGCGAGGTCGGTGAGGGTGAGGGGCTCGCCCAGGTGCGCGAGGGCCCAGGCCCGGGTGGCCGCCGTGCTCGCCGGACCGGCCTCGGGCACCGGCTGTTCGATGTACTGCGCCTGCCCGCCGTCGCGGAACGGCGGCACCACGCAGCGGCGGGCCACCTTGTTGGCGAGTTCGCTGCCGTGGTCCTTGCGGATCAGATGCAGACAGATGTCGACGCCGGAGGCCGCGCCGGCGGAGGTCAGCACCCGGTCGTCGTCGACGAAGAGGACGTCCGGGTCGAGGTCCACCTGCGGATACATCCGGCGGAAGTGGTCCGCGCAGTTCCAGTGAGTGGTGGCCCGGCGGCCGTCGAGGAGTCCCGCGGCGGCGAGGAAGAAGGCGGCCGTGCAGATGGAGACGATCCGGGCGTCGGGACGGATCCGGGCCAGGGCCTCGGCCAGGCCCGGCGGCAGCCCGGCCGTGAGCCGGTCGGGGGCGACGGGCGCGATCACGACCGTGTCCGCGGTCGCCAGCGCCTCGGGGCCGTGCTCGACACCGATCGTGAAGTCGGCGTTCGTCCGCACCGGGCCGCCGTCGACCGTGCAGGTCAGCACCTCGTAGCGGCCGTCGGCGGCGCCGAGGATCCGGCTCGGCATACCGAGTTCGAAGGGGTAGACGCCGTCGACGGCGAGGACGACGACTCGGTGGCGGTCGGGCTTGGCGCGATGCGGCATGGCACGATTCTATCGGAGGTTGGCATTCATGCCATTTCCCGGCGGGCCGGGGCCCGGCAGGCTGGTCCACCATGAGCACTGTGAACACCATGCGCGTCATCGGCCAGGACGTCCTCGGCGGCCCCGAGGTCCTGAGGGAGAGGGACGCGGAGCGGCCCGCGCCGCGCGCGAACGAGGTACTGGTACGGGTGCGCGCCGCCGGCGTCAACCCGACCGACTGGAAGCACCGCGCCACCGGCGGGTTCCTGGGCGAGCCGCCCTTCGTCCTGGGCTGGGACGTCTCCGGGGCCGTCGAGGCGGTCGGCGTCGGGGTCGCCACGTTCGCACCCGGCGACGAGGTCTTCGGGATGCTGCCGTACCCGTGGGGCCACGGCTCGCACGCCGAGTACGTCATCGCGCCGGTCCGCGCCCTGTGGCACAAGCCGGAGAGCATCGACCACGTCCAGGCGGGCGCGCTGCCGCTGGTCTCGCTGACCGCCTGGCAGGCGCTGGTGGAGAACGCCGGACTCGCGGCCGGGCAGCGGGTGTTGATCCATGCGGCCGCCGGGGGCGTCGGGCATGTGGCGGTGCAGATCGCCAAGGCGCGCGGCGCGTACGTCATCGGCACGGCCAGCGCGGGCAAGCACGACTTCCTCCGTGACCTGGGCGCCGACGAGGTGATCGACTACCGGGAGACCGACTTCGCCGAGGCCGTGAAGGACGTGGACGTGGTCCTGGACACGCTGGGCGGCGAGACCTCGGTGCGCTCGCTCCGGGTGCTGCGGCCGGGCGGGACCGTGGTGTCGATCCTGCCGGTGGGTTCGACGGAGTTCCACGAGGAGGCCGAACGGCTGGGAGTGCGGGCGGTGCGGATGCTGGTGGACGCCGACCGGGCCGGGATGCGGGCGATCGCCGAACTGGTGGAGGCGGGGAAGCTCCGCGCGACGATCGCCGGGACCTTCCCGCTGGCCGGTGCCGCCGAGGCGCACAGGCTCGGCGACACCGGCCGGACCACCGGGAAGCTGGTCCTGACGGTGGACTGACGGTCGTTCAGAAGGTCAGCACCGGCTTGATGGTCTTGCCCGAGGTCATGTCCTGGACCGCCTGGCCGATGTCCTCGAAGGCGTAGGTGCCGATCAGCCGGTCCAGCGGGAGCCGCCCCGCCTTGACCAGCTCCACCAGGGCGGGGATGAAGGTCTGTGTCTCGCTGTCGCCGAGGGTGAGGCCGACGACCCGCTTGCCGCCGAGCAACCCGTTGACGTCCAGGGCGACTTCGCTGCCGAACGGCGGTGCGCCCACGACGACCAGGGTGCCGCGGGCGGCGAGCGCGTCGACTCCCTGGCGCAGCACGGCCGTACTGCCCGTGGTCTCCACGATCCCGTCGGCTCCCCGGCCGCCGGTGATCTCGGCGACGGCCTCGCCGAGCGCGGCCCCGCCGGCGTCCACGGTGTGGGTGGCACCCAACTCCTTGGCGAGTGCCAGGCGTTCGGCGACCCGGTCGACGGCGATGATCGTGGTGGCGGGGCTGAGGGCGGCGGCCATGACGGCGGACAGACCCACGGCTCCGGCGCCGAGGACGACGACCGTGTCACCTGCGGTGGGCCGCAGGACGTTCCAGACGGCGCCGACACCCGTCTGCACACCGCAGCCCAGCGGGGCGATCGACGTCAGCGGGACGTCGGGGTCGACCTTGACCAGGCTGCGCTCGTCGACCAGGGCCCGTTCCGCGAAGGAGGACTGACCGAAGAAGTGCCCGCCGAGCGGCTCGCCGTCGCGGCTGATGGTGCTGGTGCCGTCGGCGCGGCGGCCCCCGATGAGGTTCAGCGGCAGCCAGGTCGCGCAGTAGGCGGGGTGACCGCCGTGGCAGTTGCGGCACTCACCGCAGGAGGTGAAGGAGAGGACGACATGGTCGCCGGGGGCCACCCCGGTGACGGCCGCTCCGACCGCCTCCACGACCCCCGCGCCCTCGTGGCCGAGGACGCCCGGCAGCGGGAAGGGCAGTCCGCCGCCCTGCACGCCCAGGTCGGTGTGGCACAGGCCGGCCGCCACCAGCCGGACCACCGCCTCGTGCGGGCCGGGCTCGGCGAGGACGACCTCGGAGAGGGTGAACGGCGCTCCGGCGGACTCGACGACGGCCGCGCGTGTGGTGATGGACATCGGTGGAACTCCCTTTGCTGTACGGCGCGTTCAGTCGAGCGAGACGACGACGGACTTGACCTTGGTGTAGGAGGCGAGCGCCTCGGGGCCGTACTCGCGGCCGAAGCCGGAGTCCTTGACGCCGCCGAAGGGGACGGCCGGGTCGAGCATGGCCCAGTCGTTGACCCAGACGATGCCGGCCTGGAGGCGGTCGGCGACCCGGTGGGCGCGGGCGAGGTTGCCGGTCTGCACCCCCGAAGCCAGGCCGTACGGCGTGGAGTTGGCGAGGGCGACGGCCTCGTCCTCGTCGTCGAAGGGCTGGACGGTGAGGACCGGGCCGAAGATCTCCTCCTGGATCACCCGGGAGTCGTTCGGGAGGTCGGCGATGACGGTGGGCTTGTAGTAGTAGCCGCCGTCGAGGTCGAGGCGCTCACCGCCGCAGACGATCCGGGCGCCCTCCTTGCGGGCGAGGTCGACGTACTCCTCGACCTTGCGCAGGTGCTTCTCCCCCGCCATGGGTCCGACGACGGTCTCCGCCGCGCGCGGGTCGCCCACGGGCACACCGGGGACGGCCTCGCCGAGGATGTTGAGCAGGGTGCTGTAGACCGGGCGGGCCACCAGCAGGCGCGGGCCGCCCATGCAGAACTGGCCGGTGTTGAAGACGAATCCCTTGATGACCGCACCGACGGCCTTCTCCAGGTCGGCGTCCTCGAAGACGATGTGCGCGGCGTTGCCGCCGAGCTCCATGGTGACCTGCTTGAGGTTCTCGCCGGCGATGCCCGCGACATGCCGGCCGATCGCGGTGGAGCCGGTGAAGGCGATCTTGTCCACGCCGGGGTGCCGCAGCAGCGCCTCTCCGGCGATCGGGCCGGTGCCGGTGACGACGTTGACGACACCGTCGGGCACTCCGGCCCGCTGGAGCAGTCCCGCCATGTACAGGGCGCTCAGCGGGGTCTCGTCGGCGGGCTTGTGGACGACCGTGTTGCCCGCGGCCAGGGCCGGGGCGAGCTTCGAACCGGCCAGGATCAGCGGGAAGTTGAAGGGGGTGATGGCGGCGACGACGCCGATCGGGCCGCGCTTGGTGTAAGCGAGCGCGTTCATCGGGGTGTCGCGGTTGCCGCCCTCCAGGGAGAAGGCGAGCGTGGCGTAGTACTCGTAGTCGTTGGCCGCGTTGGTGACGTCGACCGCGTGGGCCAGGGTGATCGGCTTGCCGACGTCCAGGCTCTCCAGCCGGGCGATCTCGTCGGCCTCCTCTCGGATCAGCTGGGCCACCCGCAGCAGGATCCGGCCGCGCTCCCGGCCGCTGAGCCCGGACCACCGGCCGGAGTCGAAGGCCTCACGGGCGGCCCGCACCGCCGCGTCCACGTCGGCGGCGCCCGCCTCCGCGACGGTGGTGACGACCGCGCCCCGGGACGGGTCGACCACCTCGGTCCGCGCTCCGTCCGCGGCCTCGCGCCACTGTCCCCCGATGAACAGTCGACCGGGGTCGATCTCGAAGGTGGTCATCACCACTCCTCAGCATCGTCGCCAAGATTTCAACTAACAGGATTCCTGTTGGTCCGCAGTCTCATTACAGACAGGTTTCCTGTCAATGGTCTACGCTCGGACTCATGGCCGGCACCCAGACGACCCAGGCGGCGACTCCCGCGCGCCCGCCCCACAAGGCTCCCCCGTCCCTGCTCTACATGGTGAAGCAGGTGGAGCTCGTCGTGCGATCCCGGCTGGACGAACTCGTCAAGCCGTCCGGAATCACCGCCCTGCAGTACACGGCGCTGACCGTCCTGGAGCGGCACGACGGGCTGTCCGCCGCCCAGCTGGCCAGGGACTCCTTCGTGACCGCCCAGTCCATCGCGGATCTGGTGCGCTCCCTGGAGAACCGCGGCCTGATCCGTCGCGAGCGCAATCCGCGCAACCGGCGCGAGCTGCTGATCCTGCTCACCGACGAGGCGCGGGCGCTGCTGGAGCAGTGCGCGCAGCCCGTGCGGGAGCTGGAGGAGCAGATGGTGCGGGAGCTCACGGCGCACCAGACGGAGCAGTTCCGGACAGCCCTGTCCAAGGCATGGCAGGCGCTCTCGTAAGCTTCTCGCACCCCTTCGCTCACGACGCGAAAAAACTCGGTCGAGACACGCCCGAGTTTCGAAGACATATGTCAATCGAACATGCTGAAATTCACTCTATCGGGGTACCTTGCTGGGGCGGGGAACTGCTGTGCGCTTCCCCGCCGTTGAAGGCTCCCGACCGGTGGAGCGGGTTGGAGGCGATGTCGTCGTGCAGCAGGAACCCGCCGCGGACACCCCACACCTGTGCGTCCGGCAGGAGCGGGGGTACACGGTGCTGGAGTTCCGCGGCGAGATCGACATCGTCGCGGCGACGGAGATCGGTCCGCGGCTCGACGAGGCGACCGCCGGGCCCGCCCCGCGGGTGGTCATCGACCTCTCGCCGATCGACTTCTTCGACTGCTCCGGACTCCGCCTGCTGTACCGGGCCCGCAGCCGAGTGCTCGACCAGGACGGCGAGCTCCACCTCGTCTGCACCCACCCGCTGGCCCTGCGCGTCCTCAAGGCCACCGGACTGCACCGGTTACTGCCGCCCGCCACGACGCTGGACTCGGCCCTGGGGCAGCCCGAGGCCACGTCCGGCACCTTATGACCGCGCTCCGCCGACCCGCGCTCCCGGGCCCTACCGCACGATCTTCGTGACCTGTCCGGCCCCCACGGTCCGCCCGCCCTCCCGGATGGCGAACTTCAGCCCCTCCTCCATCGCGATCGGCTGGATCAGCTCCACGAGCATGGTGGTGTTGTCGCCCGGCATGACCATCTCGGTGCCCTCCGGCAGGGTCACCACGCCCGTCACGTCCGTCGTGCGGAAGTAGAACTGCGGGCGGTAGTTCTGGAAGAACGGCGTGTGCCGGCCCCCCTCGTCCTTGGACAGGATGTACGCCCGCGCCTCGAACCGGGTGTGCGGGGTGACCGAGCCCGGCTTGATCACCACCTGGCCCCGCTCCACCTCGTCCCGTTTGACGCCACGCAGCAGCAGGCCGACGTTCTCCCCGGCCCGGCCCTCGTCGAGGAGCTTGCGGAACATCTCCACGCCGGTGACCGTGCTCCTCGTCTTCTGCGGATGGATGCCGATGATCTCCACCTCGCTGTTGACCCGCAGCGTGCCGCGCTCGATGCGGCCGGTGACGACCGTGCCGCGCCCGGTGATGGTGAAGACGTCCTCGATCGGCATCAGGAACGGCCGGTCCACGTCCCGCTGCGGCTCCGGCACCGCCTCGTCGACCGCGTCCAGCAGATCCAGCACCGACTGCGTCCACCGCGGGTCGCCCTCCAGGGCCCGCAGCGCGGAGATCCGTACGACGGGCACCTCGTCGCCCGGGAACTCGTACTCGGTGAGCAGTTCGCGCACCTCCAGCTCGACCAGCTCCAGGATCTCCTCGTCGTCGACCATGTCCGTCTTGTTGAGGGCGACGACGATGTACGGCACCCCCACCTGCCGGGCCAGCAGCACATGCTCCTTGGTCTGCGGCATCGGCCCGTCCGTGCCCGCGACCACCAGGATCGCGCCGTCCATCTGGGCCGCGCCGGTGATCATGTTCTTGATGTAGTCGGCGTGCCCGGGGCAGTCCACGTGCGCGTAGTGCCGGCGCTCGGTCTGGTACTCCACATGGGCGATCGAGATGGTGATGCCGCGCTGCCGCTCCTCGGGCGCCTTGTCGATCTGGTCGAACGGGGTGAAGGGGTTGAGCTGGGGGAACCTGTCGTGCAGCACCTTGGTGATGGCTGCCGTGAGGGTCGTCTTGCCGTGGTCGATGTGCCCGATGGTGCCGATGTTGACGTGCGGTTTCGTCCGCTCGAACTTCGCCTTCGCCACTGCGAGCCCTCCCTGGTCACATGGGTGACGACATGCGCGTATCCACTCCTTCCTGTCTATTCGCTGCGGGCCGCGTCGAACAGGGCGCTGACGGACTCACCGTTGTGAATACGGCGCACGGCCTCGGCCAGGGCGGGGGCGATGGACAGGATCCGCAGCTTGTCGGTGTGCTCCTCGGCGGGCACCGGCACGGTGTTGGTGCAGACGATCTCCAGGACGTCGGGCTGCTCGCTGAGCCGTTTGAGGGCGCCGGCCGCGAACAGTCCGTGGGTGCACGCCACCCGGATCGAGCGCGGCTGAAGCTCCCGCAGCCGGTCGAGGAGCTCGAGGACGGTACTGCCCTTGGCGATCTCGTCGTCGAGGACGATGACGTCCCGGCCGGTGACCTCGCCGATCACCGAGTTGATGCTGACCCGGTCGTCGGCGTAGCGCTGTTTCGCGCCGGCCGCCACCTGGGCGCCGATCATCCGGGCGAAGGCGGCCGCCTCCTTGGCGTTGCCGAGGTCGGGCGAGACGACGGTGGTGGAGGTCAGGTCGTAGCGGCGGAAGTGGGCGGCCAGCTCACGGCGGGCGTGCAGATGGTCCACGGGCATCGAGAAGAAGCCGTGCACCTGGGGTGAGTGCAGGGTCATGGCGAGGACCCGGTGGACCCCGGCCGCCGCCATCAGATCGGCGACCAGACGGCCGCCCAGGGAGATCCGGGGCGCGTCCTTCTTGTCGGAGCGGGCGTAGGAGTAGTGCGGCATGACCACGGTGATCCGGCCGGCGGAGGCGCCGCGGGCCGCGTCGCACATCAGCAGCAGCTCCACGAGGTGCTCCTGCACGGGCTTCACCAGCGGCTGGACCAGGAAGACGTCCCGCTCCCGGCAGTTGGCCTGGAGCTGGACCTCCAGGCAGTCGTTGGCGAACCTGCTGAGCCGGGTGGGGCTCAGCGGCACGCCCAGATGGGAACAGACCTCGGCGGCCAGCTCGGGGTGGGCGCTGCCGCTGAACACGGAGATGTCTCGCACGAAAGGACTCCTCGACCAGGTCCGACTGGAGGGGATCACTCACGGGATCTCTCATGCTACGGACCCCGCCGGGCCGCGCGGTCGGCCGGATGGGCCGAGCGGGTGAGGACGGCGGGCGTGATCGCGGGGACCCCGGTGGGCCGGGTCACCGTGCCCCAAGGGCTCGCTTTCTGTCACAGGTCGTCAACAAGGCGGTCTGCCAAGGGCTTTGACGGGAATCCGTCCTGACAGGAAGGAGGGCCGTCGCCATGACGACTCCCGTCAAGCGCCTCCAGGGGCGCATACCCGGCTGGGCCAAGGTGCTCATCGCGGTCGTGGTCGTGCTCACCGTGATGTTCGCCGGGATCCGGCTCAGCCTGCTGCCCGGGCTGCGCGAGTTCTTCGGCACCGAGACCAAGGACCGTTCGGGCCCCGCCCTGCTCAAGTCCATTCAGGACATGAGCCGTTACGACGCCGCCTCCGGCAACTTCCAGGTCGTCGTGGACCTGGAGAAGGACGCCAAGTACCTCCCGGACGCCCTCCGCGGCACCCGCACCCTGTATGTGGGGGCGGGCACCGTGGACGCCTATGTCGACCTCGGCGAGGTGGGCGACGACGATGTGACGGTCGACGGCGACCGTACGTCGGCCACGCTCCGGCTGCCGCACGCGCGGCTCGGCAAGCCGGCCCTCGACCCGGACCGCTCGTACGCGGTCTCCAAGCAGCGCGGTCTCCTCGACCGCCTCGGCGACCTCTTCTCGGACAACCCCAACAGCGAGCAGGCCGTGCAGAAGCTCGCCGTGAAGCACATCGGCGAGGCGGCGAAGGACAGCGAGCTGACCGCACGCGCCGAGACCAACACCACCGACATGCTGGAGGGTCTGCTGCACTCCCTCGGCTTCGAGGAGGTCAAGGTCACCTACGCGTCCTGACCTGCCGGACGGGGTTCCCACGGGCCATGCGCATCCTCGGGTCCTGAGCGGGTAACCGCTTTACGACGCAGGTAAGTTGAAGACTGGAGGACAGCATGGCCCGTGCAGCCTCACGCCCACGCACCGTGTTCCGCCTGCGCCCGCCCCGACACGAACAGCCGCCGGACGCGACCGCGTCCGGCGGGACGAAGGCCGCTCCCAGGAAGAAGGCGGCCTGGCGCAAGGCCGCGTTCGGCAGGAAGCCCGCCTCCGAGAAGAAAGCCACACCGGAGAAGAAGACCACACCCGGGAATCAGGCGGCGCCCCGCAGGAAGGCGGCGCCCTGGCGGCGGGGCGCCTCCCGGAAGAAGTCCGCTCCCGGGAAAGCCGCACCTCGGAAGGGAGCGGCACCTGAGAAGAAGACCGCACCGGCGCGTTCCGAGCCCCGTCCGCTGCCCTTCCCGTTGCGGCTCCTCGCGATGCTGTTCGCCTTCGCCTTCATGGTGGGGTTCGCCGTGGTGCTGGCGCGGCTGACCCTCGAGCCCTCCCCCGCCTCCGAGGCGCTCGTGCACTCGAATCTGCACCCGGGCCGGTCGCTCCAGGCCTATCTGGACCAGCCCGCGCTGCGGGACGCGGTCAAGCAGATCGGCGGGAACGTGCTGCTCGGGGTGCCGTTCGGCATTCTCGTACCGGTGCTCGCGCCCAAGGCGCGCGGGGTGCTGCGGGTGCTGGTGCTGACGGCGTCGGTGATGCTGTTGGTGGAGTTCGCGCAGGGCGCGCTCATCACCGGGCGCGCCTTCGACATCGACGACGTCATCCTCAACACGGCGGGCGCGCTCTTCGGTTACCTGTTGCTCGGACGCCGGATGAGCCGCGCGGTGCACGCTCCCCGGCCCCGGCGAGGTGTCTCCTAGGCCCTGTCGTCACATTCCCGCCGTCGCCCGAAGGGCGGCCCCGCGGCGTGCATGGCGTCGCGGGGCAGGCGGGAATGTGACGACAGGGCCTAGGGGCGCGGCCTCCAGGTGTACTTGTCGCCGCCCACCCAGCGCACGACATTGGGGTCGTCGAGATCGTGGACGGTGATGCCGAACGCGGCGGCCGTCTCCAGGACGTCGGTGACGGTGTGCGCGGAGCCGACGACTTCACCGTCGATCTCCACGATCCGGAACGGGGGCTTGCCCGGCTGCACCCCGAGCACCATGATCCGTGGCTGGTTCATAAAGGGGCTCGCGACTTCGGTCATGTCATAGAGCGTAAAACGCCGCGCTGGGCGACGCTGGAGCGAGGAGGTGGCGATGGATCCGCTCGATGCCCTGGACCGGATCGCCTTCCTGCTGGAGCGGTCCCTGGCGCCGACGTACCGCGTGAAGGCGTTCCGTACGGCCGCCAGGGTGCTGGCCGAGCTGCCCGAGGGCGAGGTGGCCGAGCGGGCCGGGTCCGGCACGCTGGAGTCACTGAAGGGCGTGGGGCCGAAGACGGCCCAGGTGGTGCGTGAGGCACTGGCCGGCGAGGTGCCGTCCTACCTGCGGAAACTCCAGGACGAGGTGGGGCGGCCGCTCACCGACGGCGCCGGGGAGGAGCTGCGGGCCCTGCTGCGCGGCGACTGCCATCTGCACTCCGACTGGTCGGACGGCGGCAGTCCGATCGACGAGATGGGGCGGACAGCGGCCGCCCTCGGCCACGAGTGGGCCGTACTGACCGACCACTCGCCCCGGCTGACGGTCGCCCGGGGGCTGTCGCCGGAGCGGCTGCGCGCCCAACTGGAGGTGGTGGCGGAGCTGAACGCGTCCTGGGCGCCGTTCCGGCTGCTGACCGGCATCGAGTGCGACATCCTGGAGGACGGCTCCCTGGACCAGGAGCCCGAGCTGCTCGACCGGCTGGACGTGGTCGTGGTGTCCGTGCACTCCAAACTGCGGATGGACCGGCGGGCGATGACCCGGCGCATGCTGAAGGCCGTACGGGATCCGCACGCGAACATCCTCGGGCACTGCACGGGGCGGCTGGTGCGGGGGCGGGGGCGGCCGGAGTCGGAGTTCGACGCGGACGAGGTGTTCGCGGCGTGTGCCGCGTCCGGCACGGCCGTGGAGATCAACAGCAGGCCCGAGCGGCTGGACCCGCCCCGGCGGCTGCTGCGGCGGGCGGTCGGCGCGGGGGTGCTGTTCTCGGTCGACACCGACGCGCACGCGCCCGGCCAGCTGGACTGGCAGATCCTCGGCTGCGCGCGGGCCGAGGAGTGCGAGGTGCCCGCCGAGCGGATCGTGACGACCTGGCCGATGGACAAGCTCCTGGACTGGTCCCGCAACGGCGTCTCCGCTTGACTTCGAGCGCACTCCAATTCGTAGCGTTTCAGACATGAGCAACAGCAGTAACAGCCACATGGGCAGCACCGCACAGCACAAGATCGGCTCGGGCTTCGGCGCCACGAGCACCGCGGACGACGTCCTGCGGGGCATCGATCTGGACGGACGGCTGGCGATCGTGACGGGCGGCTACTCCGGGCTCGGTCTGGAGACCACCCGGGCGCTGGTGAAGGCCGGCGCCCGGGTCGTCGTCCCGGCGCGCCGCCCGCAGACGGCCCGGGAGAACCTCGACGGCATCGAGAACGTCGAGGTGGACGAGCTCGACCTCGCCGACCTGGACAGCGTGCGCGCCTTCGCCGACCGGTTCCTCGCCTCGGGCCGCACCCTCGACCTGGTGATCGACAACGCCGGGATCATGGCGTGCCCGGAGACCCGGGTCGGGCCGGGCTGGGAGGCGCAGTTCGCCACGAACCACCTCGGTCACTTCGCCCTGGTGAACCGGCTGTGGCCGGCGATCGAGCCCGGCGGGGCTCGGGTGGTGTCCGTGTCCTCGCGCGGCCACCACTTCTCCGGCATCCGCTGGGACGACGTCCACTGGCGGCGGGACTACGACAAGTGGCAGGCGTACGGGCAGGCCAAGACGGCGAACGTGCTGTTCGCCGTGCACCTCGACGCGCTCGCCCGGGACCGCGGCGTACGGGCCTTCGCGCTCCACCCGGGCGGCATCCTCACGCCCCTCCAGCGGCATCTGCCACGGGAGGAGATGATGGCGAACGGCTGGATCGACGAGGACGGCAACCCGATCCCGCAGCCCGGTTTCAAGACGCCGGAGCAGGGCGCGGCCACCCAGGTGTGGGCGGCGACCTCCCCGCAGCTGGACGGCATGGGCGGCGTCTATCTGGAGGACTGCGACATCGCCGAGCCCGCTCCGGAGAACGGCGAGCGCACCGGGGTGAAGGCCTGGGCGACGGACCGTGCGCAGGCGTCCCGGCTGTGGGACCTCTCGGCCGAACTGACCGGGGTGAACGCGTTCGCCTGAGCCGCGGGCGACGGTGCCGGTGCGCGGGCGGAAGGCGGGATGCGGCACGTCGTCACAGGTCCCGGATCGCCCGTACGACGTCGGCGGCGACGGTGTCGGTGACCGCCGCCTGCATCCAGCCGTACAGGGCGGCGGAACCGGGGCGGCGGGACCAGTGCTCCACGGCGTCCTCCCGTAGCTCGGCGAGCGCCTGCGCGGGGTCCACGCGGGGCGGGACCAGTCGGCCGGGGGCCGCCCGGGCGTGCTCCTCCCAGCGGTCCTGCCAGCACTCCACCGTCCAGCCGGGCCAGTACGCGCCCATCTCCCCGGCCTCCGCCACGGTGCTCATCGTCCACCAGCCGACCCGGCGGCGCAGGGGGTCGAGGTGGATGCCGGCCCCGGCCGGCACGGTGCAGCGGCCGTGGTCGTGGGCGTCCGCGAGCCGGTCGAGGAGGGCCGGGCCCTCGCAGACCGGGTGGTCGTCGATCGCCGCCAGCAGATGACAGCGGCGGTCGCCGACCGTCACGGCGGTGACCAGCGGATCGCGTTCCAGGAATTCCTCGTCGTCCGGGCCGAGGAACGGGGCCGGGTACACCTTGCGCTCGCGCTCGCGTACGGCGGCCGGGTCCAGGCCGAGATGGCGGCGCAGGTCGGCGGGGCCGTCATAGGTCCAGCGCAGCTCCCAGCCGGGCCAGGCGCGGGCGAGCGCCCGCCAGGTGACCGCGCGGTGCCGGAACTCGGTGACCGGGCCCTCGCTCGCACAGCAGAGCAGGACGCGGCGGCGCAGGTCGAACAGGGCCGCCGCCTCGCACATCCAGTCCTCGCGCCACCCGTCCGCCCGGGGGCGGGCGCGCAGGGCCGGCAGGACGACGTCGGGGCCGGCCAGCAGGTCGTGGTCGAGGCCCACGGCCCCGAAACGCGCCTCGTACACCTCGTGTGCGCCCTCCTCGGGCACGACGACGTACGTCGCCCAGTCAGCCATGCGGCCGATGGTCGCAGCCGCGAGGGCGGCGCCGCACCCGTGTTCCGGCTCAGCCGGAGGGCTCCTCGGGGGTCGGCTGTCCGGGGCGGCTGCCGGCCGGGCGGGGGTCGCCCCGGCGGCCGGTGCCGGCCTCGTCGGTGGCGGGGAGTTCGGTGTCGGGCAGGTCGGGTGCGTTGACGTCCCACGGGTCCTCGCCGGGGCGGGTCTGCTGGTCGGGCAGGTCTCGGGGGACAGGGGGGCCGGTCTCGCCCGGACCCTCGTCGCGGTGGGCGGCCACGGTGTGCCTCCACTTCTGGGGGGGCGAGGGCGGGTACCTCGGCAGCGGCCGGTGAAACCTCAGTGCGGGGTGCGCTCCTCCAGGGCGGTGTGCCAGGCCGGCCGGGGGAGATCGGGCTGCGGGGCGGGGCGTCGGCCGCCGTGTGCGAAGAAGTCCGCGAGCGGAAGGATCGCCGCGCCCACGGTGACCGCGTCGGGGCCGAGCCTGCCGAGGTCGACGCCGACCCGGCGGGCAGGGTGGCCGAGGGCATAGGCGGTGGCGTGGCGGCGTACGGCGGGCAGGAGACGGGGGCCGAGCTGGAGGCCCGCCCAGCCGCCGATGAGGATGCGCTCGGGCTGGAAGAGATTGATCAGGTCGGAGAGGCCCGCTCCCACGTACTCGGCGGTCTCCTCCAGGACGGCGCGGGCCACCGGGTCGCCCTCGGTGCCGTCGTCCGGGTGGGCGGCGGCGAGCATCGCGGCGAGCGCGCTCTCCTCGTCGGTGTCCGCGGGCGGCCGGCCGCCCGCCTCGCGCCAGCGGTCGAGGAGCGCCTCGGCCCCCGCGTACGCCTCCAGACAGCCGAGGGCGCCGCACCGGCAGCGGCGGCCCCGGACCCGCACCGTCAGATGGCCCCATTCGAGGGCCCGGCCCTGGTCCGCCTCGGGGGTGACGAGGCTGGCGCCGACGCCGGAGCCGAAGAGGACCACGACGGCGTTGCGGGCACCGCGTCCGGCGCCGAACCACATCTCGGCCTGGCCGAGGGTCCGGGCGCCGTTGTCGATGAAGTACGGCACGGTGTCGGGCAGGGGGGAGCCCTCGCGCAGCAGCGCCTCCAGCGGGACGGCGTCCCAGCCGATCGTCTGTCCGTGTACGACGGCGCCGCCCCCGGGGGTGTGCTCGACGATGCCGGGGACGCCGATGCCGACGCCCAGGAGCCGTTCGGGGGCGAGGCCGGCCGTCGCGAGCACCTCGGCGACACCGTCCCGGACGTGGCCGACGATGCCCTCGACCTCGTACCGCCGCTGCTCCAACGGGTGTTCCACGCGGGCGAGTTCGGTGAGGGTGAGATCGAACAGCTCGATCCGCACCCGGGTCTCGCCGACGTCCACGCCGATCATGTGGCCGCTGCCGGGGGCCACACGCAGCAGGATGCGGGGGCGGCCGCCGTCGGAGTCGACGCTGCCGGCCTCCTCGACCAGTCCGTCGGCGACCAGGTCGGCGACGACGTTGCTGATCGAGCCGGAGCTGAGGCCGGTGGCCGGGCCCAGCTCGAAGCGGCTGAGGGGGCCGTCGAAGTAGAGCCGTTGCAGGACGGCCGTGCGGTTGGCCCGCCTGAGATCGCGTACCGTGCGCCCGTTCCGCCCCGTCATGCCCGCTCCTTTCGTGCCCTGCCCGATCTGCAACATACCCTCGGGGACGGGCCGGGCGCGACTTCCTCCAACCCTTAGTTCATGATGCGAGACAAGTGCGGGGGTGCAATGCGGTGGGGGCATGGCGAGACAACTGCCTTTCGCCGCAACGGTGCAGGGGAGAGAAGCGCGTGCAGGCGGTGGTCCGGTCGGCCGCCCCGGATTATTAGGCTGGACCGATGACCTCCACCCCGGACGTGCTGTCGATCGCCCTGGACGAGACGTCGGACCCGCCGCTGCGGCCTCTGCCGGCGGGCGTCGCCGGGCTGCTCGGCGACCTCGGGGCGCCAGCCCGGCTGGTCGCCCATCTGCGGGCCGTGCACGAGGTCGCCGCCCTGATCGTGGCGTGGGCCGGGAAGCACCGGCCGGAACTGGCCGTGGACGGGGCGGCGGTGCTGTTCGGCGCGGCCACGCACGACATCGGCAAAGTGCTGCACCCCGCTGAGCTGTCCGGTCCGGGCGCCCGGCACGAGGAGGCGGGGCGCGAGCTGCTGCTGGCGCGCGGGGTGGCTCCCCGGCTGGCGCGCTTCGCGGGCACTCACGCCTCCTGGCAGGCGCCGGGCGTCGAGGTCGAGGATCTGCTGGTGAGCCTGGCCGACAAGGTGTGGAAGGACAAACGGGTGGCCGACCTGGAGGACCTGGTGGTGGCGGAGCTGTCGCGGGCGGGCGGTCGGCCGGTCTGGGAGGAGTTCCTGGCGCTGGACGAGTTCCTCACCGGGGTCGGCGCGGGCGCGCCGCGCCGACTGGCCTGGCAGGCGGCCCATCCCGTCGGCTGAGGGCGGGCGTTCCTTGGCCTCCTTCGACCGCGTGGCCGTGCCGGTCGCGGTGTGCGAGGTGTACCGCCATGTCCTGTCGGCCAATCCGGCGTCGGCCGGGGAGCGCGGGACCACGCCGGGGCGGCTGCGCGGGCGGGACCGCGGGAGACCACCCAGGCGCTACGGCTGCGGCACCGCTCGCGCTACCGGGTGCCGGTGCGCCGTCGGCGAGACTCCCGCACCGCCGGTGACGCCGCGCGCCCCGGGTGATCGCTAGCCGCCCGCGCCGTCCCATCGGAGGGCCGGGTCCTCGCGCCGCTCGCGGCCTCACCTCCGACGGCGTGACGCACCACCTGCGGTGACTGTCCGCCCGCCGGGGAGCGGCGAACGGTACGGGCCTGATCGCCCGCGCCTCTGCGCTGGGCGCACTGGCGACGCGGGTATGGCCGCCCGAACCGGGGACTCCCACCACCGGTGCGCAGGGCGCTTTCGGCACCGGAATGCGGGCGTTTCGGCTACCGCGCGGTGGGCCGGGTGAGGTCGGCCCGGTGGCGGGTGAGGGCGTTCTCGGTTGTCTCGGCCGTGCCCGCGCCCGGGGGTGCGCCGAAGCGGGCGAGGGTGTGCCAGACCATCTTGAGGTCCTGCGGGGCGGCCAGACCCGCGCGCACCGCGTCGCCGATCACGCGCGGGTCGACCACCGCGCCCTCGGCGATCCGGGCGCCCAGCTCGGCGTACGCGCGGCCCCGGTACTCGGCGTTCCGGTACAGCTCGGCGACGGTGATGCGGTAGCCGGGGTGCCACTCGACCGGGCAGGGCAGGGCGCCGGCCGCCGCCTCGACCGGGGTGCCGCGGTAGCTCGGGTCCAGGACCAGTGCCTCGACGTCCCGGGCGAGATCGACGCCCCCGTGGACATGGGCCTCGACGTAGTCGTTGAGGGCGTCCCGCTCGTCGGCCTCGGCCAGGGCGATCAGCGGCATCGCGGCGGCGACGCCGAAGTCGCCGGGCTCGGCCGCGCTGTCGGGGTAGCAGAAGGTGGCACGGCTGAGCGCGCCCGGGCGCAGCCGCAGGTGCGAGGAGCCGAACCTCGGGGCGGCGCCGACGACTTGGCGGCGGAAGTCGAGCGCGCCGTACACCGGTCGCTCACGCGGGTCCGCGTCGTCGTACGCCCCTCCGAAGATCCGGCTCTCCCAGCGCCACCGGTCACCGCCGGGGTGGGCGGTGAGGCCGCCGTTGCTCGTGCCGGTGACGAACTGCGAGCGGTAGACGCCGTCCCGGGCGAGCGCGGCGAGGATCGGCAGACCGCCGGCCTCCCGGTCCGGGTGGAAGTTCAGCGTGATCCGCAGGTCCGGGCCGAGGGCTGGGCCGGTGGAGCGGGCGGCGACATGCCGCAGGGCCGTCCGGGCGCGCGGTGACGGAGGGACGTCCTGGAAATCCACTGGCTCTCCTCGGTGAGGCTATTTACTCTAGGCGCAAACCTAGAAGCACTAGGTTCACACTAGGTCACGTGAACCGGCACCCCAGGAGGCTCCCCATGAGGTCACTCACCGAAAGCGACATCCGCACCTCGTTCGTCAACTGCTCGAAGGGAGAGGCCAAACGGCTGTCCCCGCCCCGTGACCTCGACCAACTCCCCTGGGCCGAGCTGGACTTCCTGGGCTGGCGGGATCCGGGGGCGCCCGACCGCAGCTATGTGGTCGCCGAGCGGCCGGGCGGACTCGTGGGCGTGACCCTGCGTCTGCCTTCCTCGCGCCGCGGGCTGCCGCACCGCAGCATGTGCTCGCTCTGCCTGACCACCCACCCCGGTGGCGGGGTCTCGCTGATGACGGCCCGCAAGGCGGGCGCGGCCGGCCGCGAGGGCAACTCGGTCGGCCTGTACATGTGCGCGGACCTGGCCTGCTCCCTGTACGTGCGCGGCAGGAAGGTCCCGGAGTCGGGCGGCCGGCTGGAGGAGAGCCTCACCCTGGACGAGCAGATCGCCCGTACGACGAGCCGACTGTCGGCCTTCCTGGACCAGCTGTACGCGTAGTCCCGGGTACGGCACCCGGTCGAGCGTCACCTCTTCGGGGCCGGTGGCGTTGAACGAGCCCCGGTCGAAGGTGCCCCCGAAGCTCAGGTGTCCGGCGCCGAGGGCGTCGCGCAGGAGCGCGCCCTGTACCTTCGGGTGCTCGGCGGGGTCGGGGGGCACATGGCCGAGGTGGGTGTCGTGCGCGGACAGCAGCACCCTGGTGCCGGTGCGCCGCTGCCACCACAGCACGTTGTCGGCCATCGCCGCGTCGCGGTAGCGCATGGAGGCGGCGGCCTGCGCGGCTCCGGGTGACCTGGTCGTACACCTCGAGGCCGGTTCAGGCGATGTCATCGCCGACGCCGGTGGTCCCGCTGGAACTCCTCGGCCAGATGGCGGAACACCCGGTCCTTGAGGGCGAAGAAGGCCGGCGAGCCGTGGGTCGCCTCGCCGAGGCCGACGACCCGGGCGTCGCCGACCATCCGGTCGGGGGGCCCGGGGAGCCGCGACAGTGACGGTCGAGGCCGTGGTGACGCAGAGCAGGGAGAGAACGACGGGGATACCGAGTCGGATGGTGTGAAGTCTCATGAACCGAGCGTCGCCCCGCGGCACCCGTGGAAACCATCCTGCGGACCGCCGTCCTGGGGGTGCGGACAACCCGGGGATGGGTACAGAAGAAACGTTCGAGCACCGTGGGGAAGGGGAACTGGTCCGGGAATGCGAGAGGTAAGCCAGCGAGCGGAGCCGTTCATCCGGTTTCTGCGGCGTCATCGGGAACCGGCGGTGGTCCAGGCGTTCCGCTCCGCGGCCGCGGCGACGATCGCGTACGTCGTCGCCCTGCGACTCAGCCCCGAGGCGGCCCCCCTCACCGCGCCCCTGACCGCGCTGCTGGTCGTCCAGGTCACCCTGTTCGCCACGCTCACCAACAGCGTCCGGCGGGTCAACTCGGTGGTGGCCGGCGTCCTGGTCGCCATCGCCTTCAGCCAGCTCGTCGGCCTGACCTGGTGGAGTCTCGCGCTGCTGATCGTGGCCTCGCTGGCGGTCGGGAACCTGGTCCGGGTCGACGAGTACGTGCCGGAGGTGGCGATCAGCGCCATGCTGGTGCTGGGCGTGACCACCGTCGGCGACACCGCCTGGGCGCGGATCGTGGAGACCCTGATCGGCGCGGTCGTCGGCCTCGCCGTCAATCTGCTGCTGCCGCCCCCGGTGTGGATCGAGGAGGCCGGCGAGTCGATCGAGGGACTGGCCCGAAGGCTGCGGCAGCTCATGCTGCGGATCGGCGAGGAGGCGGCCGGCCGCCCGGCGGTCGAGGAGGCGGCCGCCCGGCTGCACGAGGCGCGCCGCCTCGACCACGACATCGTGGAGGTGGACGCGGCGCTGCGGCAGGCCGAGGACAGTCTGCGGCTCAATCCCCGGGTCCGGGAGGGCCTGCTGCGCCGGGTGGTGCTGCGCACCGGTCTGGACACCCTGGAGATCTGCACGGTCGTCCTGCGGGTGCTGGCACGCACCCTGACCGACCTCGCCAAGGAGCGCGAGCCCGATCCGCTGTTCCCGGAGGAGACCGGCGAGGTCGTGGAGCGGCTGCTGTCGGAGATCGCCGACGCGGTGGTCAGCTTCGCGGTGCTGGTCACCACCCATGTCAGCCTCAACGCGGACGCCGCCGAGGCCCGGCTCACCGCGGAGCTGCGGCAGGCCGCGGCCACCCGCGACAAGCTCGCCCAGCTGCTGCTGGAGCGGCTCCAGCACGACGCGCGGCAGTGGCAGCTGCACGGCGCCCTGCTCACCGAGGTGAACCGGATGATCGACGAGCTGGACACCGAGCACCGCTCGCGCCGGCTCCTGGAGGAACTGGACCGGGTCTCCTCCGAGCAGCGGGCGCGGATGCCGCGGCTGACCCGGCTGCGCGAGCGCCTCGGCATCCAGGAGGAGCTGTGGCGGAACCGCACGGGGATCGGCGGGCGTTCTCTCTGAGGGAGCGCCGGGACGGGGCCGGCGCCGGATGCGAGGGAGCGCGCCTGTGGGCGGCACGAACGTACGGATCGACGGGGACACGCTGAGGCTGCCGGGCGGGGTGGCCGTGCGGTTCATGCGGACCCTGCGGCTGCCGGAGAGCGGCGAGCACGACCTGCCGCCCGGACTGGGGACGTTCCCGCTCCGCCGGGTCGCCGACCACCCGGACACCGTTCCCGCCGAGTGGCTGGCACGCGGGGGCGTGCTGCTGCCGATGTATCTCCGCGAGGCGATGTGGCTGGGCTTCGCGGGCTCCACGCGGCCGGCCGCGCTCCAGGTCGGGGCGGGCAAGGTGTGCGCGGTCTCCGGCAAGCCGTGGAGCGACCGGCTCTCCCACGACCCGCAGAACTACCTGGCGCTGCCGCGTCAGCCCTGGCTGGACGGCATCAACTCCGGAAAGGGCACGGTCCGCCAGTTCGTGGCGGTGCCGCTCGGCCTGGGCGCGACCGTGGAGGGCCAGGTCACCGGCGAGGAGGTGTGGGGCGGGGTCCAGCTCCAGTCCTTCCCGCTGAACGAGGAGAAGCACGCGGAGTGGGAGGAGGCGCAGCGGCTCCTCTCCCTGGAGACGCGGAGCGTGAAGTCGGTCGGGGGCGGGCACGGCGCGGTGCCCGCGGCCCCCGGGGCGATGCCCCCGCAGGCGGCGATGCCCATGATGCCCGCCGCCGTCCCCGCCCCGCCCGGTGCGCCGCGGGCGCGGGCCGTCGCGGCGATGGGGCTGGGTGTGGGCGGTGCGATGCGGCAGGAGGTCTACCGGGACACCCGCCCGGTGGAGGACTACACACGGGAGCCGGGCGCGCGGGTCTTCGTGCACCTGGTCACTCCCCCGGAGTGGCGCCGTATCACCGGCGAGGAGCCCCCGCCGTCCCCGGTGGACCGTGCCGCGTACACCAAGGCCGGGCTGCCCTGGTTCGACTACTACGACGAGGGCGCGCAGGACCTCGCTCCGGGCGACGCCCTGTCCGGGGTCAAGCCGGTCGGCGACTGGCTCGGTGACGATCCGGACCCCTGGGAGCAGCCGGCGCCCGGCCAGGTGCACCCGCTCAAGGACGCACCGGGGACGCCGGTGCAGGACGGCGACTGGTAGCCGGGGCGGGGCCCTCCGCTTTTGCGTTCGAGGGTCGTTCCGCGTCAAGGTGCTGGGGACGGCGGGGGCGCGGGACGACCTGAGGTGCGCGGAATGAACAGTGGGACGGCAGGGGAACGCGGCCCGTGGAGCAGGCGGCGGTTCGTCGCGGTGCTCGGCGGCGCGGCGGTGGCACCGGCCGTGGCGGGCTGCGGCGGTGACGGCGACGGCTCGTCCGGGGCGGCGCGGAAGGCGCAGGAGCCCCAGGAGGCCGCGACGTCCCCGCAGGCTCCGCGGTCCTCGGAGCCCTCGTCGTCCGGGTCCTCCTCGTCCGGGCCCGCACCGAGTCCGTCCGGTCCCCGGCCCCTCTACCTGGGTACCTACACCTCCGCCGAGGGCGGCGGGAAGGGCATCGGTGTCGCCTCGTACGACCCGTCCTCGGGCCGGATCACCGGCCGGGGCACCATCACCGGCGTCCCCGACCCGTCGTACCTCGCGATCCACCCGGACGGCGGCACGCTGTACGCGGTGAACGAGCGGGCGAAGGGCACGGTGACCGCCGTACGGCTGTCCGACCGCACGGTGCTGGGGAGCCGGGCGACGGGCGGGGCGCACCCCTGCCATCTGTCGGTGCATCCGAGCGGGCGGTGGCTGCTGAGCGCCGACTACGGCTCGGGCAGTGTGGCCGTGCACCCGATCGGCGCCTCGGGGGCGCTGGGCGAGCGCACCGCCCGGGTCACGCACACGCGTCCGGCGCCGGGGCCGGGTCAGCGGGGGCCGCACGCCCACCAGTTCCTGACGGCGCCGGACGGCGGGCACGTCCTGGCCGTGGACCTCGGCACGGACACCGTGTACAGCTACCGCCTGGACGAGCGCGCGGGCACGCTCACCGAGGTCGCGCAGGCGCACACCCGGCCGGGCGCGGGGCCGCGCCACCTCACCTTCCATCCCGGCGGGCGGTACGCGTATCTCGCCGACGAGGGCGACGACACGGTCGCGGTCTGCGCGTACGACGCCGGCAGCGGGCGGCTGACGATCGGTGCGCCGCAGTCCACGGGGGCGAAGACGGATCCCAGCTATCCGGCGCAGTTCGCCCTCACGCCGGACGGGGCGCACGCGTTCCTGGCCAACCGTGGCGACAACACGCTCGCCCGGTACGCGGTGGAGGCGGACGGGGCGCGGCTGCGGCTGCTCGGCACGGTCCCGGTGCACGGGGACTTCCCCCGGCAGATCGCCCTCTCGCCGGACGGCGGTCTGCTGTTCGCGGCGAACCAGCGCTCGGGCACGGTCAGTGTCTTCGAGGTGGACGCCGGCAGCGGCGGACTGCGGCTCGCGGGCGAGCCGTTCGCGTCACCCGTCGCCGTCTGTGCGCTGCCGCTGTAGGGGGCGCGGGCAGGACGCGGTGCTCGCCTGGGTGAGCAGGACGTGCATGCGCTCGGTGAGCTGGCCGACGTCGTCGGCGGGCGTGTGGAAGGGCAGGCGTACGTCGCCGTGGGCGCGGGCGCGTTCGATCCGCAGGGTCAGTCCGTGCCGGTCGACGGCGAGCGGCTGGACCCGTACGGCACCGTGCAGGCTCTCGTGCCGGACCAGACGGGTGAGCCGCTCGACGGCGTCGGGGTGGGCGTCGGCGAGGTGGGTGAGCAACTGGGCCTCGGCGGTGGCGAGGGGGTCGGGGCGGGCCTCGGCGAACTCGTCCAGACCGACCACGACGGCGCCGGTGGCCTGTTTCAGGACGACCCGGGTGGCGTGGAGGACGAGATGGTCGTCCTCGGGGGCGAACCAGCCGGCGAGCCAGAGCCGGCCCCGGATACGGTGGCGCACGGGGACGGGCGCCACGTCGGCGAACTCCAGGACGGCGGAGGGCTCGCCGCGGGGGGCGCAGATGGCCGCCGTGAGCAGGGAGCTGTCGTCGGGCACATGGAGGTGCACCCGGCCGTCCTCGTCGACGGTGTGCGCGCCGACGAACTCCTCGCGTCCGCCGTCGGCGGTCACCGCGCAGGACCACGAGGCGGCCAGCACCGACCGGGCCCGCTCGGCCGCACCGGGCACCGCCGTCCAGCTGTGGCTGTCACCCATCCCAGAACCTCCTTAGGTAAGCCTTGCCTAACCTATCGGAGTTCGGGGCGCACGCCAAGCCGGACAGGTGATCTTTCGTGCCCGTCGTAGGACCGTCAGCGCGCGATGACCCCGAGCAGCGCCCGCGCGCACAGGTCCCGGACCTGCTCCCTCGTCAGATCGGGCCCCCGCAGCCACTCCAGGCAGACGGCCGTGATGAACGCCAGCCAGCCGCGCACCGCCAGCCGTACGTCGGCGCGTTCCTCGAAGAGCGGGCCGAACTCCGGGTCGGCGCCGAGGGCGGCCAGGATCTGCTCCTCCTGCGCCGCGAGGGCCCGCTGGTAGACCCGGCGCACGCCCCGGTCCCCGGCAGCGTCGGCACGATGGAAGGCGCGGTAGCCGTGCGCATGGGTCTCGACGTACTCCAGATAGGTGTCGAGGCCCGCGGCGAGCTGCTCGCGGACCGGGACGCCGGGCACCGCCGCCGTCATCCGCAGCATCCGCTCGCTCTCCCGCTCGACGACCGCCGCGAAGAAGTCCCGCTTGGTCGGGAAGTAGTGGTAGAGCAGCCCGCGCGAGACCCCGGCGATCCCGGCGACCCGCTCGATCCGGACCTCGTCATAAGGACTCTCCGAGAACAGGCGCGCGCCCACCGACAGCAGCTGCTCCCTGCGTTCCTCGGTACTGAGTCGGCGCCGGGTGCGCTCCTCCTGGTTCGCGGCCATGCCCGCACTTTACTTGACGCCGGTTCAACAGCGGGACGAGACTGGGCGCGTTATTGAACTCACGTACAACAGTTCCAACCTGCCGCTGGATCAAGGGAGATCGCGTCATGGCGGAGACGGTGTCGACGACGACCGGGGACATCCTGCCCAAGGGGTTCCGCAGCGCCGAGCTGGGCTGGCCGGAGCTGCGGCGCATCCCGCACCCGCCGTACCGGATCCCCTTGCTCGGCGACCTCCTGGGCGCCAGCCGGCGCACTCCCCTCCAGGACTCCCTGCGCTACGCCCGGCAGCTCGGCCCGATCTTCCGGCGCAAGGCGTTCGGCCGGGAGTTCGTGTTCGTGTGGGGTGCGGAGCTGGCCGCCGACATGGCGGACGAGGCGCGGTTCGCCAAACACGTGGGGCTGGGCATCGCCAATCTGCGGCCGGTGGTCGGGGACGCGCTGTTCACGGCGTACAACCACGAGCCCAACTGGCAGCTCGCGCACGACGTCCTGGCGCCCGGGTTCAGCCGGGAGGCCATGGCGGCCTACCACCCGATGATGCTGGACGTCGCCGAGCGGCTCACCGCCCACTGGGACCGGGAGGCCGCCGCCGGACGCCCGGTCGACGTACCCGGCGACATGACCAAGCTGACCCTGGAGACGATCGCACGCACCGGGTTCGGGCATGACTTCGGCTCGTTCGAGCGCACCCGCCCGCATCCCTTCGTCAGCGCGATGGTGGGCACCCTCACCTACGCGCAGCGCCTCAACACCCTGCCGTTCCCGGGGCTGCTGAAGGGTGCCGCCCGGCAGAACGAGGCCGACATCGCCTACCTCGACCGCACGGTCGACGAGCTGGTACGGCAGCGGCGCGCCGGAGGCGGCGGGCAGGGGGACCTGCTCGACCGGATGCTCGACACCGCGCACCCCGGGACCGGTGAGCGGCTGTCCGACGAGAACGTACGGCGGCAGGTCATCACCTTCCTCGTCGCGGGCCACGAGACCACCTCCGGCGCGCTCTCCTTCGCGCTGCACTACCTCTCCCTGAACCCGCGGATCGCCGCCCGGGCGCGGGCCGAGGTGGACCGGGTGTGGGGCGACACGGCGGTGCCCGGGTACGAACAGGTGGCGAAGCTGCGCTATGTGCGCCGGGTCCTCGACGAGGCGCTGCGGCTGTGGCCGACGGCGCCCGGGTTCGCCCGGGAGGCCCGCGAGGACACGGTGCTGGGCGGGGAGCATCCGATGCGGCGGGGCGCCTGGGCGCTGGTCCTGACGGCGATGCTGCACCGGGACCCCGAGGTGTGGGGCGAGGACGCCGAGCGGTTCGACCCGGACCGCTTCGACGCCGCGGCCGTGCGGGGACGCGCCCCGCACACCTTCAAGCCCTTCGGCACGGGCGCCCGCGCCTGCATCGGCCGCCAGTTCGCCCTGCACGAGGCCACCCTCGTCCTCGGCCTCCTGCTGCGCCGCTACGACCTGCGCCCCGACCCGGCGTACCGGCTGCGGGTCACGGAGCGGCTGACGCTGATGCCGGAGGGGCTGCGGATGGGTCTGCAGCGGCGTACGGCCACGGGGGCGCCGAGCGGCGGGGAGGCGACGGCGACCGGCACGGGCGGGGCCCGCCCGGAGAGGGCCGGGAGGCCCGAACCGACAACACGAGAGACCGCGCCCGGCAGGCCGGCACCACGGACGGCCGACGCCGAGACCCTCCCGGAAACGACCGACCCACACCAACCGGCAGCGCGAGAGATCGCGCCCGGCAGGCCGGCACCGCAGACGGCTGGGGCCGCGGCGGTTTCGGAGGGGGCCGGCTCAGTGTCACGCTGTCCAGTGCACCGGGCGGGTGACTGAGTCCGGCAGCCGGGTGCCGACGCCGCCCCGGGCCGCGGTCACCTGGGGCTGGGTGAGGAAGAAGGCGCCGGTCAGGTCGGCGTCCGTGAGGTCGGTGTCCCGCAGGTCGGCCCCGATCAGGTCCGCGCCGCGCAGATCGGCGCCGGTGAGGTCGGCGGCGATCAGACAGGCCCCGCGCAGATTCGCCCC
The DNA here is from genome assembly GCF_054660435.1 of Streptomyces sp. YKOK-I1. Classification (NCBI taxonomy): domain Bacteria; kingdom Bacillati; phylum Actinomycetota; class Actinomycetes; order Kitasatosporales; family Streptomycetaceae; genus Streptomyces; species Streptomyces sp. YKOK-I1. The sequence continues at coordinate 9,078,343 of NZ_BAAGDR010000001.1, read as the reverse complement.
GCGCAGATCGGCGCCCTTGAGGCGGGCGCCCATGAGATCGGCGCCCCGGCGGTCCTTCCCGCGGCCGCGGACACCGGCGCGGGCCAGTTCGCTGGTCCTCAGCAGCAGGACGTTGACCTCCTGGCGGTGGGCCGGAACGTCCAGGGCGGCCAGCTCCCCGGGGCTCTGCCGGGTGAGCGCCTCGGTCCGCTCCAGGGCCCGGCGCAGCTCCGGGTGGACCGGGCGGGCGGCGGGCAGGCCGAGCGCCTCGGTGAGGTACCAGAGCAGCTCGTGGAGCTGGCGGACCACCGGGAACACCTCGAACACCTCCCGGGCGTGCCCGGCCGGGGCGCCCCGCCAGTCCCGCCCGCCGAAGGTGACCTGGGAGACCTTCTGGCCGGCGCCGAAGCAGTCGTAGACCGTGCAGCCGCTGAATCCCTTCTGCCGCAGCCGGTCGTGGATGCCGCAGCGGTGGTCCTGCGCCAGGTGGAGGCAGGGCCGCCCGGCCGGCTTGTCGAGCGCGAAGTCGGCCGAGCGGGCGAAGGGCAGCGCCACACAGCACAGGCCGAAGCAGTTCGCGCAGTCGCCGCGCAGTCCGTCCCGGTCCACCGTCTTGTCGTGCATGCCCTCCACCCTACTGACCTGCGCTCACACTCCTTCCGGCACCTCCAGGGCAGCCACCCGCTCCGGGTCGGCCAGGATGTGCAGGGCGACGATCCGGCCGTCGGCGACGGTGATCCCCATGACCGAACGCACCTCGCCCTCGGGACCGTTGAGGATCCCGACCGCGCCACCCACCAGCGCCAGCCGCCCGGCCGGAGCGAACTCCCGGAAGAAAATGGCCTGTTCGGCCACTGTCTTCGCGCCGTGCACGATCTTGGAGGCCGCCGCGCCACGCACCAGCGCCCCGGAGTCGGCGCGCAGCACCACATCGGGGTGCAGGACGGAGACCAGCGCCTCGAAGTCCCCGGCACGGGCGGCGGCCAGGAACGCGGAGACCACCTCGCGCTGCCTGCCGAGGTCCGGCTCCGCCACGGGCGTGGCCCCCTGGACCCGACGGCGGGCCCGGCTCGCGAGCTGCCGGGTCGAGGCCGGGGTGCGCTCGACGATCGGCGCGATGTCGTCGAACGGCACGGCGAACATGTCGTGCAGCACGAACGCGAGCCGCTCGTCGGGCTCCAGGGTCTCCAGCACGATCAGCAGGGCGAGGCCCACCGCGTCGGCCTGGAGCACCTCCTGCTCGGGATCGGTCCGGGTGAGGGGGCCGATCACGGGGTCGGGGACGAAGGTGTCGTACCCCTCGCGCCCTTCGTCCATCGGCAGTTCGCGGCGGGCGGTGCGCGAGCGCAGCAGGTCCAGACAGACCCGGCCGGTCACGGTGGTCAGCCAGCCGCCCAGGTTGCGCACCACGTCGACGTCGCTGCGGGCGAGCCTCAGCCAGGCCTCCTGCACGGCGTCCTCGGCCTCGGTGAGCGAGCCGAGCATGCGGTAGGCGACGGCCTTGAGATGGGCGCGGTGCTCTTCGAAGCGTTGCGCGAGTACGTCGGTGTCGGTCATGGCGCCACTCCCCCTCGGGCGTCGGTGTCCGGTCGGTCTCTATCGGTTGAACAGTTCGAAGGCGACGGCCGGCCTGCCGCCGAACCGCTCCCCCACGGAGTGCGCCACCCCGGTGAGGAAGCCGCGTACATAGGTCTCGGGGTCCTCGTCGGTGAGGGCCTCGATGTAGGCGCGGTGTTCGAGCAGCGAGCCCACCGCCCGCTCCAGGCCCGCCGAGGCGTCCACGGCGTGGGTGGGGGTGGCGGAGCCGGCGACCGCGACCCAGCGCACGCCGTTCCAGGGCTGGAGGCCCTGCTCGGCCAGCTCGGGGAAGATCCAGCGGTTGCCGGCGTCCCCCGCGGCGTCCAGCGTGGCCCGGCCCACCGCGACATGGTCGGGGGTGTTCCAGGCGACGCCGCCCCAGGTGTCGCGGTGGTTGAGGGTGATCACCAGTTCGGGGCGGTGTCTGCGGATCGCGGCCGCGATGTCGCGGCGCAGGGCCGGCCCGTACTCGATCACTCCGTCGTGGTGGTCGAGGAACTCCACCTCGGTGACGCCCACGACGGCCGCGCTCGCCCGCTGCTCCCGCTCCCGCAGCGGGCCGCACTCGGCGGGCGCGATGGTGTCGATGCCCGCCTCGCCGCGGGTCGCCAGCACATAGGCGATCTCACGGCCGCCGTCGGTCCAGGCGGCGACGGCCGCGGAGCAGCCGTACTCCAGGTCGTCCGGGTGCGCCACGACGGCCAGGGCCCGTCGCCAGTCCTCGGGCATGGGCTGGAGCTGAGGGATGGTCGGCACGGTCATGCCCGAAGACTAATCGGTGACACTGACATCACGCTTCGTCACGGACGAGGGCGAGCAGCCGGTCCAGGACGCGGGGTCCGCCGGCCCGGACGCCGTCGTGCTCGAACTCGTCGGTGACCCAGGTGCGCAGGCCCCGGATCGCGCGGGCGGTGCGCAGGGAGTGGGCGGTGTCGACGTACAGGTCGTCGTGGTAGATCGCGGCCGCCACCGGGACCTCGTTGGCGGCGAGGCGGGCGGGGTCGTACAGGGGCGTCCAGTCGGTGCTGGCGGCGAGGAGGCCGGCGGTCTCGCGCAGGGGACGCAGGGCGGGGTCGGTGTCGAACATCCAGGGGTGGATCGTTTCGCCGGTGAGCAGCAGCGGTCCGTCGCCGGTGAGTGTCTTCGCGGCGTCGAACTGCGGGAACTCGGCGCGCACCCGCTCCGCCGACCAGGCGGTGGGGCGGGCGTCCTGGCCGTAGACCGCCTCGTGGACGAGGGCGTAGAGGGGGTGCCCGGCGAAGGATAGCTGGCCGCGGAGCTGCTCCTGGAAGGCGTCGGACAGCTCGGGGCCGTGCGGGGTGGGGACGAAGGCGTCCTCGAGGAGGTGGTGCAGTCGGTGGCTGCCGTCTCCGGTGCCGAGCAGGATGCCGAGCGTCTGGAACGCCTCGACCGTGAGCCGGTGGCCGCCGGGGAGGGTGACCTCGTGCGTCAGGAGGTGGTCGGCGATCCGGCGGACCCGCTCGACGTCCTGCGGGTAGCGGGCGTAGTGCGCGGCGTTCTTGCGCTCCATGCGCGGGTAGGCGGCGCGGTAGACGTCGTCGGCGTGGGCGTCGAGGGCGGGCAGACCGCCGGTGATCAGGGCGGCGGCCAGGCCCTCGGGGGCGAGGGAGAGATAGCTGACCGTGCAGAAGCCGCCGAAGCTCTGGCCGAGGACGGTCCAGGGGGCGCCGCCGGTGACCTCGTGGCGGACGGCCTCGCAGTCGCGGACGATCGAGTCGGCGCGGAAGTGCGTGAGGTAGTCGGCCTGGGCGGCCGGGCCGCCGCGCAGCGGGAGCGTCTGGCGGTTGGCGGGCGTGGAGGCGCCGGTACCGCGCTGGTCCAGCAGGAGGACGCGGTAGTCCTTCAGTGCGCGGCCGAGCCAGGCCGGTCTGCCGACGAAACGGTTGGCGCCGAACCCGGGGCCGCCCTGGAGGTAGAGCAGCCAGGGCAGGTCCTGGCCGGCCTTCTCGCTCGCGACGACCTCACGGGCGTACAGCTCGATGGTCTCCCCGGCCGGGTCGGTGTGGTCGAGGGGGACGGTGAAACGGCGGTCGGTGAGTACGACGCCGGGCTGGCGGTAGCTGAGGGACAACAGGGGTCTCCTGGGACGCTCGGTGTACGGGCCGCGTCCCAGTTCAGCACATCTCCGGGCGGGCGGTGGCGCCCGGGGGATCATGAGCGGCTACTGAACGGCCGCTCAGCGGGCGGACAGGCTGGAGCGGCGTACCACCAGTTCGGGCTGGAGCACGACCCTGCGGTGCTCGTGCCGTCTGCCGGTGTCCTCCTCGGTCTCCTCCAGCAGCATCTCGGCGGCCAGGGCGCCCATGGTGACGGCGGGCTGGCGGACCGAGGTGAGCGGGACGGCGGCCGCGGCGGCGAACTCGATGTCGTCGTAGCCGACGATGGCGAGGTCGTCCGGGACCCCGACGCCGGCCGCGTACATGGCCTGGAGCACGCCGAGGGCGAGCAGGTCGTTGGCGCAGAACACGGCCGTGGGCCGGTCGGCGAGTCCGAGCAGCCGGGCGCCGGCGTCGCGTCCGGCGGCCACGTCGAGCCGCTCGGTGGGCAGCTCGCGCAGACAGTCGGGACCGAGACCGGCCTCCGCGAGCGCGTTCAGGGCGCCGGTGCGGCGGTCGCGGACCTGGTTGAAGCCGGGCGGGCCGCTGACGTACGCGAGGGAGCGGTGCCCGGCGTCCACGAGGTGCCGGACGGCGAGCGCGCCGCCCGCGACGTCGTCCACGGACACCGAGCATTCGGTGGTGCCCTCGGAGACCCGGTCGACCAGCACGAACGGGATGCCGTGGCGGCGGAAGGACTCGATGTTGCGGCCGGTGGCGTCGGCGGGGGTGAGCAGCACGCCCCGCACCCGCTGCTCGGCGAAGAGCGAGAGGTACTCGGCCTCCTCGCCCACGCTCTCGGCGCTGTTGCAGACCATCACACCGAGCCCGGCGTCCCGGGCGGCCCGTTCGGCGCCGCGCGCGACGTCCACGAAGAACGGGTTGCCCATGTCGAGGACGAGCAGCCCCATGATCCGGGACCGGCCGGCTCTCAGCTGGCGCGCGGACTCGCTGCGGACGTACCCCAGCCGGTCTATCGCGGACAGCACACGGGCCCGGGTCTCCGTGGCGACGGTGTCCGGGCGGTTGATGACGTTGGAGACCGTGCCGACGGAGACTCCTGCGGCACGGGCGACGTCCTTGATTCCCACCGGCTGGGCCATCAGGCGGGGACCTCCAGGTGAACGGGGTTCGGCGGGACGGGCTTCACATTACCGTCACGCCGACCCCTGGTCGTTCTTGTCATGCGGGCAGTGCGAAGTCGATGACGTGGAGCGCCGAGGGGGTGGTCCCGCTCGACTTCTCCTGGTACATGACCGACAGCGTGTTGTCGTACTTGACGCGCAACTCGTCGATCACGACCTCGCCGAAGGCGTTCAGCCCGCTGCCGTCGAAGAGCACGCTCCAGTCGGTGTATCCGGAGGACTTCGAGGCGCCGGCGATCCGCCCGAACGGGAAGATCGCGTAGGCGTTGTCGTACTTGTCCAGGATCAGCTTGGTGCGCTGGCTGGAGCCGAGGACGACGGGGATCTCCGTCTTCTGCCAGGTGCCCGAGGAGTTCTTGCGGACATGGAAGGCGCGGCCGTTGGCGGTGCGGTCGCTGACGTAGTTGGTGGTGCACTGGCCGAAGCGGCCGGGCACGTAGCTGATGATCGCGTGCGGCAGGCCGCCGGAGTCGGTGGTCTGGCTCTCCTGGTTCATCAGGGAGTGGTCGGGGTTGAGCGAGTCGACGACGAGTCCCGCGTCGGTGACGGCCACCGTGTCCGAGGTGCCGGTGGTGCCGACGAGGGTGCCCGCGTTGTTGCGCCAGGTCCGCCCGCGGTCGTCGGAGTAGACGTAACCGGTGTCGTGGTTGGTGATGCCGCCGCTGCTGCACATGACGGCCGCGGACTGCTCGCGCCAGGTGAAGAAGGAGTGCAGCCGTCCGTTGACGTCGTAGTCGATGCCGTGGAGGTACATGTTGCGGGCGGTGGAGGAACCGTGCGAGCTGGTGTAGGTACCGGTGGAGCTGGACCACTCCCCCAGCGCGGTCCAGGCCGAACCGTCGTACTCGGCGAGGGCGTTGCGCCCGTTGCCGGAGATCCCGACCCGGTAGCTCAGCTGGAGCTTGCCCTCCGGCGTGGAGACGAACTGCGGATAGGTGAACTGCGAGGTGAGCGCGAGCCCGTCGAGGCTGGTCTGCACGGCGCCGAAGACGGACGAGGTCCAGGACGTGGACGCCGGGTTGTCCAGGAGTCCGGCGACGGACTTCACGTAGAAGAAGCCGTCGCTGTGGGAGTCCATGTTGAGGTGGAGCCGGCCGTCGGCCTTGGAGACGCCCATGGAGATGACGTTGTGGGAGTCGCTGTACTTCAGGACGTGGGACAGGGTGACCGTGGACCAGGTGGTGCCGCCGAGGACGCGGCGGGCGACGACCGCGTTGCCGGTGGAGGTGTACCAGGCGGCGTACTGGTAGCCCTTGTAGGTCAACAGACCGTTCTTCTGGAACGAGTTGTTGTTGACCAGGCCGTCGTAGGACACGAAGAAGACGGCGGTGGCGTCGAGTTGGGTGGTGCCCTTGCTGGTCACGGACGGACCGGGGTCGGCGGCGCGGGCGGTGCCGGAGGCGAGGAGAGGGGTCGCCGCGGCGCTCGCGAGGGCGCCGGCCAACAGGGTGCGTCGTCTCATCTCGGGGGACTCCATTGTCGTACGAGCGGAGGGTACGGGGTGGTGTCAGGCGAGGTGGAACACTTCGGTGAGGGGCTTCATGGCCTCGTCGGGCCGGGCGCCGTCCAGGGACTCGAAGAACGGTGCCATCTCGGCCTGCCAGCGGGCGTTGACCTCGGCGGCCTCCATCCCGGCCTGGGCGGCCGCGAAGTCCTCGGTCTCCAGGTAGCCGACGAGCAGGCCGTCGTCTCTGAGGAACAGGGAGTAGTTGTGCCACCCGGTGGCCGAGAGAGCCTGAAGCATCTCCGGCCACACGGCGGCATGCCGTTCGCGGTAGTCGGCGAGACGGTCCTGACGGACCTTGAGCAGGAAACAGACGCGCTGCATCGGAGGTACCGCTCCCGGTGGGTGGGGGGACTGGGGCGTGGGGATCAGAAGTTGAACTGGTCGATGTTCTTGGCGTCGAACACGGTCGGCTTGCCGAGGCTGATCACACCGTCCTTGCCGATGGTGTACGACGTCCCGCCGGCCGTGAAGGTCTCGCCCTCCTTGCCGGTGATCTGGCCGGAGACCAGCGCCACGGCCGTCTGCGCGGCGAGGGCGCCGAGCTTCGCCGGGTCCCACAGCTCGAAGCCCTCGACGGTGCCGTTCTTGACGTACTTGCGCATGTCGTTGGGGGTGCCGAGGCCGGTCAGCTTGACCTTGCCCTTGTACTTGGAGCCCGAGAGGTACTGGGCGGCGGCCTTGATGCCGACGGTGGTCGGGGAGATGATCCCCTTCAGGTTCGGGTACTCCTGGAGCAGGCCCTGGGTCTGCTGGAAGGACTGCTGGGCGTCGTCGTTGCCGTACGCGACCTTGACCAGCTTGATGTCCTTGTACTTGGCGTCCTTCAGTTCGTCCTTCATGAAGTCGATCCAGGTGTTCTGGTTCGTCGCGGTCTGCGCGGCGGACAGGATCGCGATCTCGCCCTTGTAGCCGATCTGCTCGGCGAGCAGCTGCACCTCGGTGCGGCCGAGGTCCTCGGCGGAGGCCTGCGAGACGAAGGCGTTGCGGCACTCGGGGTTGGTGTCGGAGTCGTAGGTGACGACCTTGATGTCGTTGCTCATCGCCGTCTTCAGGGCGGTGCACAGGGCGCCCGGGTCCTGCGCGGACACGGCCATCGCGTCGACCTTCTGCTGCGTCAGGGTGTTGACGTACGACACCTGCCCCGAGGTGTCGGTCGCGCTGGACGGACCGACCTCCTTGTAGCTGGAGCCCAGCTCCTTCAGGGCCGCCTCGCCGCCCTTGTCGGAGGTGGTGAAGTACGGGTTGTTGACCTGCTTCGGCAGGAAGCCGACGGTCAGCCCCTTCTTGGTCGCGGCGTTCGGGTCGGCCTTGCCGGTGGCGGCCGCCGAGGCCCCCTCGCTCTTCACGTCCTCCTTGGTGGTGCCGCCGCAGGCGGTGGCGGCGAGGGAGAGCGAGGAGACGACAGCGAGGGCGGCACAGGCACGCCGAAGGGATGACTTGCGCATGGGGTTCCTTCGTGAGAAAGGTGAGGTGAGGGTTTCTTCTTGGGGGCGCGGGGCTGCATCGATATGCGGCCCCGCCGCGCGGGCGCGACCAGCTACGACGGACCCGCAGCCGGCCGCCGCGCCCTAACCGGCGGAACGAGCTGCCGCCCGAGCAACGGACACCTGACGGGCGACCCGGGGGCCGAGCACCGACACGACCAGCAGCACACCGGTCACGACGATCTGGGACTGCGCGGAGACGTTGACGAGGCTCATCACGTTCTGCAGCGCACCGAGGAGGAACACCCCCGCGATCGCACCGCCCAACGTGCCCTTGCCGCCGTCGAAGTCGATACCGCCGAGCAACACCGCCGCGACCACGGAGAGTTCGAGACCGGTCGCGTTGTCATAGCGAGCGCTGGCGTAGTGCAGCGCCCAGAAGATCCCGGTGAGCGAGGCCATGAACCCCGTCACCGTGAACAGGATCAGCTTCTGCCGCTTGACGCGGATCCCGGCGAACCGCGCCGCCTCCTCGCTCGCCCCGATCGCGAACAGCGACCGTCCGAACGGCGTGGCGTGCAGGACGACCACGGCGATCGCGAGCAGGACCAGGAAGGGCAGGAAGGCCTGCGGCAGGAAGCTGTCCCCGACCCGTCCGGCCGCGAAGTCCAGGTACTGGGAGGGGAAATCGGTCACCGCGTCGGAGCCGAGCACGATCTGTGCGATGCCCCGGTAGGCGGCGAGGGTGCCGATGGTGACGGCGAGGGAGGGCAGTCCGAGCCGGGTCACCAGCAGGCCGTTGATCAGCCCGCAGACGACCCCGAGCAGCAGACAGAGCGGGATGATCGTCTCGATGGTCATGCCCTGGTTCCACAGGGCGCCCATCACCGCGCCGGACAGTCCGGCCGTGGAGGCGACCGAGAGGTCGATCTCGCCGGAGACGACCAGCAGGGTCATCGGCAGCGCGACCAGCGCGATCGGCAGGGTGTTGCCGATGAGGAAGGACAGGTTCAGCGCGTTGCCGAAGCCGTCCACGAAGGAGAAGGAGAACAGCAGCAGGACGATCAGCAGCGCACTGACCACGGTGTCCCAGCGGATCACCCGACCGGCAAGAGACTCACGCACGGGTCTCCCCCTTCTCCACGGCCGGCGTGACGGACGCCGACTTCTTCTTCAGGGCGGTCGCCACCCGCAGCGCCACGATCCGGTCGACCGCGATCGCGAGCAGCAGCAGGACGCCGTTGATGGCGAGGACCCACACCGAGCTGACGCCGAGGGCGGGCAGGACGCTGTTGATGGAGGTCAGCAGGAGTGCGCCGAGGGCGGCGCCGTAGACGCTGCCGGAGCCGCCGGTGAAGACGACGCCGCCGACCACGACCGCGCTGACGACGGTGAGTTCGTAGCCGTTGCCGGTCCCGGAGTCGACGTTGCCGAACCGGGCCAGGTACATCGCGCCGGCGAGTCCGGCGAGTCCGCCGCAGAAGGTGTACGCGGCGAGGATCCGCTTGCGCACGGGGATGCCGGCGAGGCGGGCGGCCTCCGGGTTGGAGCCGAGGGCGTACAGCTCCCGGCCGCTGCCGAAGTGCTTGAGGTAGTACGCCGTGGCGATCAGCACCGCCAGGGCGATCAGCGCCAGGTACGGCACGGCGGACAGGCCGCCGGAGCCGAAGTCCACGAAGCCGCCGGGCAGGTCGGCCGCGGTGATCTGCCGGGAGCCGACCCAGATGGAGTCGATGCCGCGGATGATGTACAGCGTGCCGAGGGTGACGACGAGGGCGGGCACCTGGCCGAGGCTGACCAGCAGTCCGTTCAGCAGCCCGAAGCCGACGCCGAGCAGGACGGCCAGGACGATCGCGACGACCGGGTTGCCGCCGCCGTGCAGATAGGTGCCGGCGGCGAAGGCGCTGATGCCGAGGGTGGAGCCGACCGAGAGGTCGACGTTCCTCGTGATCACCACCAGCGACTGGCCGGTGGCGACCAGCACCAGGATGGTCGCGTTCAGCAGCAGGTCCTTGATGCCCTGCTCGGAGAGGAACTCGCTGTTGCCGGCCTGGGTGACGGCGATCATCACCAGGAAGACGACCAGGATGGCGAGTTCGCGCATCTTGAAGACACGGTCGACGAGTCGCGTCCCACTGGACTGGGGCGCCTCGGCGACGGGGGCCTGCTCAGGAGTGGCGACCGTCATGCGGCGGCCCTCCCGGTGGCTGCGGCCATCACGGTTTCCTCGGTGGCATCGGAGCGGGGGATCTCGGCGGTGAGCCGGCCCTCGTGCATCACCAGCACGCGGTCGGCCATGCCGAGGATCTCGGGCAGGTCGGAGGAGATCATCAGGACGGCGACGCCGTCGGCGGCCAGCTCGCTGAGCAGCCGGTGCACCTCGGCCTTGGTGCCGACGTCGATGCCGCGGGTGGGCTCGTCGACGATCAGCACCTTGGGGGCGGTGGCCAGCCACTTGGCGAGGACGACCTTCTGCTGGTTGCCGCCGGAGAGCGTGTTGACGGTGTCGGCGATCCGGGCGTACTTCACCTGGAGCTTGACCGCCCAGTCCAGGGACCGGCTGCGCTCGGCGCCCCGGTCCATCAGGCCCGCCTTCACGGTCGTCCGCAGACCCGTGAGGCCGATGTTGCGCTCGATGGACATGTCCATCACCAGGCCCTGGGCGCGCCGGTCCTCCGGGACCAGGGCGAGGCCCGCGGACATCGCGGTGGAGGGAGCGCCGTTGACCAGCGCCTTTCCGTCCACGGTGACGTCACCGGCGTCCCAGCGGTCGATCCCGAACACCGCGCGGGCCACTTCGGTGCGTCCGGCGCCGACCAGTCCGGCCAGTCCGACGATCTCGCCGCGCCGTACGTCGAAGGAGACGTCGGTGAAGACGCCCTCGCGGGTCAGCCGGCGCACGCTCAGGGCGACCTCGCCCGGGGTGACGTCCTGCTTGGGGTAGAGCTCGTCGAGGTCGCGGCCGACCATACGGCGGACCAGGTCGTCCTCGGTCATGCCGGCGAGGGGCTCGCTGGCGATCCAGGCGCCGTCGCGCAGGGTGGTCACCCGCTGGCAGATCTCGAAGATCTCCTCCAGCCGGTGCGAGATGAAGAGGACGGCGGCGCCCTGTTCGCGCAGGGTGCGCACGACTCCGAAGAGGCGGGCGACCTCGCTGCCGGTGAGGGCGGCGGTCGGCTCGTCCATGATCAGGACGCGGGCGTCGAAGGAGAGCGCCTTGGCGATCTCCACGATCTGCTGGTCGGCGATGGACAGTCCGCGGGCCGGGCGGTCGGGGTCGAGATCGACGCCGAGCCGGGTCATCAGGGCGGCGGTCGCCGCGTGGGTGGCCTTGTGGTCGATCCGGCCGAGGGCGCGCCGGGGCTGGCGGCCCATGAAGATGTTCTCGGCGATCGAAAGGTCGGGGAAGAGCGTCGGTTCCTGGTAGATCACGGCGATGCCGGCGTCGCGGGCGTCGCCGGGACCGTGGAAGACGACGGGCTCGCCGTCGAGCAGCACCCGGCCGGTGTCCGGCCGGTGCACCCCCGCGAGGGTCTTGATCAGGGTCGACTTGCCCGCGCCGTTCTCCCCGGCGAGGGCGTGCACCTCGCCGGGGAACAGCTCCAGGGAGACGCCCCGCAGGGCGCGTACGGCGCCGAAGGACTTGGCGACGTCCCTGAGCGCCAGCACCGGGGCCGGTCCCGTGTCGGACGGGTGGGTCATGGGTGGCTCCTCGACGAACGTCCGCGGCGGTGCCCCTGGGGGCCCGTCACGGCGTCGTGAAAGGTTTCAACTGGATTGCCGGGACGTTAGGCACGGCGAGCATGTCACGTCAATGGGTCCGTCTCGAAAAGTTTTCGATAGCCGAAGGTCACGCGGCGGTCACGAAAAGGGGGCGCGGTCGAAAGGGTTGACACTGCCTTCGTGGCCTCATAGCTTCCCGTTCTGAATCGTTTCATCCGGGCTCTGTCCCGGACCGATGTCACAGGAGCCCGAAGTGACCGACCTCGCCGCCGTGAAGGCCGCGCTGAAGACCCAGGCCGTCGAGACGCCGTCGTGGGCGTACGGGAACTCGGGGACCCGTTTCAAGGTGTTCGCCCAGGAGGGCGTGCCACGCACGCCGCAGGAGAAGCTGGAGGACGCGGCGCAGGTGCACGCGGTCACCGGTGTGGCGCCGACGGTGGCGCTGCACATTCCCTGGGACAAGGTGGAGGATTACTCCGCACTTGCGAAGCACGCGGAGGAGCGGGGGGTGCGGCTGGGGGCGATCAACTCCAACACCTTCCAGGACGACGACTACAAGCTGGGCAGCATCTGCCATCCCGAGGCGGCGGTGCGGCGCAAGGCCGTCGGTCATCTGCTGGAGTGCGTCGACATCATGGACGCGACGGGGTCCACGGATTTGAAGCTGTGGTTCGCGGACGGGACGAACTATCCGGGCCAGGACGACATCCGGGCGCGGCAGGACCGGCTGGCAGAGGGGCTGGCCGAGGTGTACGAGCGGCTGGGGGACGGGCAGCGGATGCTGCTGGAGTACAAGTTCTTCGAGCCGGCGTTCTACTCGACGGATGTCCCGGACTGGGGTACGGCGTATGCGCACTGTCTGAAGCTGGGGCCGAAGGCGCAGGTCGTGGTGGACACCGGTCATCATGCGCCGGGGACGAACATCGAGTTCATCGTGGCGACGCTGCTGCGGGAGGGCAAGCTCGGCGGGTTCGACTTCAACTCGCGGTTCTACGCCGATGACGACCTGATGGTGGGGGCGGCGGATCCGTTCCAGCTGTTCCGGATCATGTACGAGGTGGTGCGGGGCGGGGGGTTCACCTCCGAGGTGGCGTTCATGCTGGACCAGTGCCACAACATCGAGGCGAAGATCCCGGCGATCGTCCGTTCGGTGATGAATGTGCAGGAGGCTACGGCGAAGGCGCTGCTGGTGGACCGGGACACGCTTTCTGCTGCGCAGGCTTCGGGGGATGTGCTGGAAGCCAATGCCGTGTTGATGGATGCGTACAACACGGACGTGCGGCCGCTTCTTCGTGAGGTGCGGGAGGAGATGGGGTTGGACGGCGACCCCATTGCTGCGTACCGGCGGTCGGGGTGGGCGGAGAAGATCGTTGCCGAGCGGGTGGGAGGAGCACAGGCCGGCTGGGGCGCGTGAGCGTCTGCCTGGATCTGTTCCGTTGCGGGGTGCGGGCCGGTTGTGGCTGGTCGCGCAGTTCCCCGCGCCCCTGAAAAGAAGCCCACTCCCCTCTTCCTGGAAAAGTAAGGATTCTCCATGTCCACCCATCCCGAAGCCGGCGCTCTCCTGGCACGGTCTCATCGGCTTGGCGCTGATCCCCGTAATACGAACTACGCCGGCGGCAACGCGTCCGCGAAGGGCACCGGCACCGACCCCGTCACCGGTGGGGACGTCGAGCTGATGTGGGTGAAGGGGTCGGGCGGCGACCTCGGCACGCTCACCGAGGGCGGGCTGGCCGTGCTGCGGCTGGACCGGCTGCGGGGGCTCGTCGAGGTGTATCCGGGGGTCGAGCGCGAGGACGAGATGGTCGCCGCGTTCGACTACTGCCTGCACGGCAAGGGCGGGGCGGCGCCGTCCATCGACACCGCGATGCACGGGCTCGTCGACGCCGCGCATGTGGATCATCTGCACCCGGACTCCGGGATCGCGCTCGCCTGTGCGGCGGACGGGGAGAAGCTGACCGCCGAGTGCTTCGGGGACAGTGTGGCGTGGGTGCCGTGGCGGCGGCCCGGGTTCCAGCTCGGGCTGGACATCGCCGCGATCAAGGCCGCCAACCCGCAGGCCGTCGGGGTGATCCTCGGCGGGCACGGCATCACCGCCTGGGGGGAGAGCGCGGAGGAGTGCGAGCGCAACTCGCTGCACATCATCCGCACCGCCGAGACGTTCCTGGAGGAGCGGGGGAAGGCCGAGCCGTTCGGGCCCGTCGTCGAGGGGTACGAAGCACTGCCGGAGGGTGAGCGGCGGGAGCGGGCGGCGGCGCTCGCGCCGTATGTGCGGGCGGTCGCCTCGCAGGACCGGCCGCAGGTCGGGCACTTCTCCGACTCCGACGTCGTCCTCGACTTCCTGGCGCGCGCGGAGCATCCCCGGCTGGCCGCGCTGGGCACGTCGTGCCCGGACCACTTCCTGCGGACCAAGGTACGGCCGCTCGTCCTCGACCTGCCGCCCACCGCTCCGCTGGAGGAGGCGATCGCGCGGCTGAAGGAACTGCACACCGCCTATCGGGAGGAGTACGCGGCCTACTACGCGCGGCACGCCGAGGCCGGCTCCCCCGCGATGCGCGGCGCCGACCCGGCCATCGTGCTCGTGCCCGGCGTGGGCATGTTCTCCTTCGGCAAGGACAAGCAGACCGCGCGGGTCGCGGGTGAGTTCTACGTCAACGCGATCAATGTGATGCGGGGTGCGGAGGCGGTGTCCTCGTACGCGCCGATCGAGGAGCGGGAGAAGTTCCGCATCGAGTACTGGGCGCTGGAGGAGGCCAAGCTCCGGCGGATGCCGGAGCCGAAGGCGCTGGCCACCCGGGTGGCGCTGGTGACCGGCGCCGGCAGCGGGATCGGGAAGGCGATCGCGCACCGGCTGGTCGCCGAGGGGGCGTGTGTCGTCGTCGCCGACCTCAACGCCGAGAACGCGGCCGCCGTCGCCGAGGAGCTGGGCGGGCCGGACAAGGCGGTCGCCGTGACCGTCGACGTGACGGACGAGGAGCAGATCGCCGGTGCGTTCCGGGCCGCCGCGCTCGCCTTCGGCGGGGTGGATCTCGTGGTCAACAACGCGGGGATCTCGATCTCCAAGCCGCTGCTGGAGACCTCGGCCAGGGACTGGGACCTGCAGCACGACATCATGGCCCGGGGATCGTTCCTGGTGTCGCGGGAGGCGGCCCGGGTGATGATCGCTCAGGGGCTGGGCGGGGACATCGTCTACATCGCCTCGAAGAACGCCGTGTTCGCCGGGCCGAACAACATCGCCTACTCCGCGACGAAGGCCGACCAGGCCCACCAGGTCCGGCTGCTCGCCGCTGAGCTGGGCGAGCACGGGATCCGCGTCAACGGCGTCAACCCCGATGGTGTGGTGCGCGGCTCGGGGATCTTCGCGGGGGGTTGGGGTGCCCAGCGGGCGGCGACCTATGGGATCGAGGAGAACAAGCTGGGCGAGTTCTACGCGCAGCGGACCATCCTCAAGCGGGAGGTGCTGCCCGAGCATGTGGCGAACGCGGTGTTCGCGCTGACGGGCGGGGAGCTCACCCACACCACCGGGCTGCACGTGCCCGTCGACGCGGGTGTGGCGGCCGCTTTCCTCCGGTGACGGGTGTGCGGTCGTATGCCGCGGTCGACCTCGGCGCGTCCAGCGGGCGCGTCATGGTCGGCCGGGTCAGCCGTGATTCCCTGGAACTGGTCGAGGCCCACCGGTTCCCCAATCGGCCGGTGCGGGTGCCGGAGGGCCTGCGCTGGGACATCCTCGGTCTCTACGCCGGTGTGCTCGACGGGCTGAGGGCCGCCGGGCAGGTCGACTCCGTCGGGATCGACAGCTGGGCCGTGGACTACGGGCTCCTGGACGGCGACGGGGCGCTGCTCGGCAATCCGGTGCACTACCGCGACGCACGCACCGACGGAGTCGCGGAGAAGGTGTGGGCCGGTGTGCCGGCCGCGGAGCTGTACGCGGCGACCGGCATCCAGTACGCGCCCTTCAACACCCTGTACCAGCTCATGGCCGACCGTCTCACCGGTGCCGAACGGCTGTTGCTCATCCCCGACCTGCTGGCGTACTGGCTGACCGGGGAGCAGGGCACCGAGATCACCAACGCCTCCACCACCCAGCTCATCGATCCCCGCACGCGCGACTGGTCGTACGAGCTCGCCGCGCGCCTCGGCATCGATCTGGAGCTGTTCGCGCCGCTGCGGCAGCCGGGCGATCCGGCCGGGGTGCTGCGCGCCGGGGTGCTGGAGGAGACCGGGCTGACCGGGCCGGTGCCGGTGACCGCCGTCGGCTCGCACGACACCGCGTCCGCGGTGGCAGCCGTGCCCGCCACCGGGGAGCGGTTCGCCTACATCTGCACCGGCACCTGGTCCCTGGCCGGGCTGGAGCTGGCGGCGCCCGTGCTCACCGAGGAGAGCCGGGCCGCCAACTTCACCAACGAACTTGGGCTGGACGGCACGGTCCGCTACCTGCGCAACATCATGGGCCTCTGGCTGCTCCAGGAGTGCGTACGGGCCTGGGGTGACCCCGATCTGGGGGTGCTGCTGCGGGAAGCGGCGGCCGTGCCGGTGCTGCGGTCGGTCGTGGACGCGGGGGACGCCGCGTTCCTCGCGCCCGGGCGGATGCCGGAGCGGATCGCCGAGGCGTGCCGGGCCACCGGGCAGCCGGTGCCCGGGACACGCGGCGAGATCACCCGCTGCATCCTCGACTCGCTCGCCCTCGCCCACCGCCGGGCGGTCCAGGACGCCCAGCGGCTCGCCGATCATCCCGTCGACGTGGTGCACATCGTCGGGGGCGGCACCCGCAACGCGCTGTTGTGCCAGCTGACCGCCGACGCCTGCGGGCTGCCGGTGGTGGCCGGGCCGACGGAGGCCGCCGCGCTCGGCAACGTCCTGGTGCAGGCGCGGGCGCACCGACTGGTCGGCGACCGGGCCGACATGCGCCGGCTGCTCGCCCACACCCAGCCGCTGACGCGTTACGAGCCGCAGGGCGACACCGGGCGGTGGCGCGAGGCACAGGCCCGGCTCGCCGCGCGGTGAGCCGGGGCCTCCCCCGGGCTCTGCCGCCGGACTACCCTGCACCCATCCGATGATCGACCCCAAGGAGCCGCGATGCGTGTCGCACTGTTCCTGACCTGTGTCAACGACACGCTCTATCCGGACACCGGCCGTGCCGTGGTGAAACTGCTGACCAGGCTGGGTGTCGAGGTCGACTTCCCGATGGCCCAGACCTGCTGCGGCCAGGCCCACTACAACACCGGCTACCGCCATGAGGCCGAGCCGCTCGCCCGGCACTTCTCCGATGTCTTCGGGGAGTACGAGGCGATCGTGACGCCATCCGGGTCGTGCGGGGCGATGGTGCGGGAGCTGTATCCGCGGATGGGCGAGCGGGCGCGGGCGGAAGGGCGCGGGGGCTCCCTGGCCACGGCGCTGGCACCGGTGGTGCCCAAGACCTACGAGCTGACCGAGTTCCTGGTGGACGTGCTCGGGGTGACGGACGTCGGCGCCTACTACCCGCACACGGTGACCTACCACCCGACCTGTCACGGGCTGCGCGGCCTCGGGCTCGGGGACCGGCCCCGTCGGCTGCTCCAGGCCGTGAAGGGGCTGGAACTGGTGGAGCTGCCGGGCGCGGAGGAGTGCTGCGGGTTCGGCGGCACGTTCGCGCTGAAGAACTCCGATGTCTCGGCGGCGATGGGCGCGGACAAGGTGCGCCACGCCGAGTCGACGGGGGCGGAGGTGCTGTGCGCGGCCGACAACTCGTGTCTGATGCACATCGGCGGGACCATGACCCGGCTGAAGTCGGGTCTGCGGCCGGTGCATCTCGCGGAGATCCTGGCGAGCACGGAGGAGGAACCGGCCCGATGAGCGGCACGTATCTGGGCATGCCCGCCTTCCCGAAGGCCGCGCGGGAGGCCGTGGGGAACAAGACCCTGCGCGGCAATCTGCGGCACGCCACCCACACCATCCGCGGCAAGCGGGCCAAGGCCGTCGCCGAGGTGTCCGACTGGGCCGAGCTGCGGGAGGCCGGCAAGCGGATCAAGGACCATACGCTGCGTCATCTCGACCGCTACCTCGTGCAGTTGGAGGAGTCGGTCACGGCGGCGGGCGGGACCGTGCACTGGGCGGCCGACGCCGAGGAGGCCAACCGGATCGTGGCCGATCTGGTGAAGGCGACCGGCGAGTCGGAGGTCGTGAAGGTCAAGTCCATGGCCACCCAGGAGATCGGGTTGAACGAGGCCCTCGAGGCCGAGGGCATCCGCGCCTACGAGACCGATCTCGCCGAGCTGATCGTGCAGCTGGGCAAGGACCGGCCCTCTCACATCCTCGTCCCGGCCATCCACCGCAACCGGGGCGAGATCCGCGACATCTTCCGCCGGGAGATGGGCGCGTGGGGGCGCGCGGCGCCGGAGGGGCTCACCGACACGCCCGCCGAGCTGGCGGAGGCGGCCCGGCTGCATCTGCGGGAGAAGTTCCTGCGGGCCAGGGTCGGCATCTCCGGCGCCAACTTCATGGTCGCCGAGACCGGCACCCTGGTGGTCGTCGAGTCCGAGGGCAACGGGCGGATGTGCCTGACCCTGCCCGAGACCCTGATCTCCGTCGTCGGCATCGAGAAGACCGTGCCGACCTGGCGGGACCTGGAGGTCTTCCTGCAGACCCTGCCCCGCTCCTCGACCGCCGAGCGCATGAACCCCTACACCTCGACCTGGACCGGCACCACGGACGGCGACGGCCCGCAGAACTTCCACCTCATCCTGCTCGACAACGGCCGCACCGACACCCTCGCCGACGAGGTCGGCCGCCAGGCCCTGCGCTGCATCCGCTGCTCGGCCTGCCTCAACGTCTGCCCGGTCTACGAACGGGCCGGCGGACACGCCTACGGCTCGGTCTACCCCGGCCCGATCGGCGCCATCCTCAGCCCTCAACTGCGGGGCACGGGCAGCGAGATCGACGCCTCGCTGCCGTACGCCTCCTCGCTGTGCGGCGCCTGTTACGAGGTGTGCCCGGTCGCCATCGACATCCCCGAGGTGCTGGTGCATCTGCGCGAGCGGGTCGTCCAGGGCGGACCGGTGATCCGGGAGGGCAACAAGGTGGTCCTCAAGCCCGCCAAGGGGCACGCGGCCGAGCGGGCGGCCATGCGGGCGGCACGCTGGGCGTTCGCCCACCCCGCAGCCCTGCGCACCGGACAGCGGCTCGCCTCCCGGACCCGCCGCCTGCACCCCCGTACGCTCCCCGGACCGGGGAAGGCGTGGAGCGGCAGCCGGGACCTGCCGGCCGTACCGGCGGAACCCTTCCGCGACTGGTGGCAGCGCACCCGCGGCGGAACGAACGGCGGGAAGGACGGGGCGAAGTGAACAGCAGGGAACGGATCCTGGGGCGGGTGCGGCGCGCGCTGGCCGACGCGCCCGAGGACGACACCCCGATCGAGCGCGGCTATCTGCACACGCACGCAGACGGCCGTGGGGTCGAGGAGACGGTGGCGCTGCTGGCGGAGAACCTGGCCGACTACCGCGCGCACGTGCACCGCTGCACCCAAGACGAACTGCCGTCCGTCATCGGCCGGTTGCTGGCCGAGCGCGGGGCGAGGTCGGTGGTCGTGCCACCGGGGCTGGACACGGGATGGCTGTCGGCGACCGGGGCCGAACGGGTCGAGGACACCGCCGCGAGCACCGCGGAGGAGCTGGACCGGGTCGACTCCGTGGTCACGGCCTGCGCGGTGGCGATCGCCGAGACCGGGACGATCGTGCTCGACGGCTCCCCCGACCAGGGCCGCCGCCGGATCACCCTCGTCCCCGACCACCACATCTGCGTGGTGCGGGTACCGGACCAGGTCGTCTCGTCGGTGCCGCAGGCCCTCGAACGGCTCGACCCCGCACGGCCGTTGACCTGGATCTCCGGCCCCTCGGCGACCAGCGACATCGAACTGGACCGGGTGGAGGGCGTGCACGGTCCACGCACCCTCGAAGTGATCCTGGTCGGCTGAGCGGGGCCCCGCGCGGGTATGGGCCTGGTGCCGTGCGCGGACCCAGGGGGCTCCCATGCAGTTCATCGAGGTGACCGGGCTGGCCGGGGTGCGCTCCGCCGTGATCCGGTTCACCAGACCCGGTACGGGCCTGTCCTTCCTGCTCTTCCCGATGATCCACCTCGGGGAGCCGGCCTTCTACCGGGAGGTGACGGACCGGCTGCGCCGCTGCGACCTGGTGCTCGCCGAGGGCATCGGCCGGGAGACGCGCTCCCCGGGCGCGGAGGCCCTGGTCGCGTCGTACGAGCAGCTGGAGTACAACGAGCGGCTGGGGCTGGTCGTGCAGGACATCGACTACCGGACGCTCGGGGTGCCCGTGGTGTGCCCGGACATGTCGGGCCGGGAGTTCGAGTCCGGCTTCCGGCGGCTGCCGCTGCGCGAGCGCCTGCTGATCGCCACGCTGACACCGGCGATGACCGCGGGCATGCGGATGTTCGGCACCCGCCGCTATCTGGCCCGGCACATGGCCACCGAGGATCTGGTGAGCGACACCGAGCAGGCCGTGGCGGACGGTATGCCCGGCCTCGACGACCTGGTGATGCGCCGCCGGGACCGGCTGCTCGTGCGGGTGCTCACCGAGTTCGACCAGGCGTACACGAGCCGCACCGGGCCGTTCACGATCGCCGTGGTCTACGGCGCCGAGCACATGCGGGCGGCCTCGGAGGCGCTGGTGGGGCTGGGCTATCACGCGGCGGACGCGGAGTGGCTGACGGTGTTCCTGGTGGAGCGCGCTCAGGAGTAGGTCATCGGGCAGTCGTACCGCAGCGCGTACTGGGCGGCGCGCAGATACAGCGCCGTGAAGAACGCGGTGTCCAGGTCCTCGGCCCAGGGGCCGGGGCGGGTCGCGGCGGCCTTCTGCGCGGCGCCGTCCAGGAACCAGGCGCCGAGTCCGTGGGGGCCGGAGGGTTCCGGTATCAGGTCGAGCGGCAGGCGCAGGGCGGCGGCGAGCCGCTCGGCGAGGGCGAGGGCGTAGGGGGCCGCGACGACCAGGGTCTCGGTGTCGTGGGCGTTCTCCACCGGCAGCAGGAGGGGCTCCTCCAGCGCCAAGGGGACCAGGAACGACCAGCTGAGGAGGGTGTGCCGCTCCTCGGGGGCGAGGTGCGCCCGGCACAGCGTGTCGAAGCCGTCCATCGGCGGGCTCGTCTTCTCCGCGAACCGGCCCGGCTGGGGCGGCCGGCCCGGCCGGTACGGCGGCAGACCGCGCCGCGCCAGCCGCTCGTCCAGGGCGGCGGCGACATCGCCGTGGCCGTCCTCACCGGGGACCGACCAGTCCTCCGGGTCCACGCTCACGAGGTAGATACCCATGGCCGCAAGGTATCCGCCGCCACTGACAACATCGACAAGGCGGGTGAACAAGCGCTTAGATATGTGTGCGGACCTGCTTGTCCCCGACCGATCCGCCCGATCCCCCGGAGGGCCCGTTGTTCACGTCCGTCGACGACGTCTTCGCCCGTCTCGCCGAGACCGGCTATCTGGCCTCTCCGGCGGTCGCCACGACCGTGTTCCTGGCCGACCGGCTCGGCAAGCCGCTGCTCGTGGAGGGCCCGGCCGGCGTCGGCAAGACCGAACTCGCCAAGGCCGTCGCCCAGGTGGCCGGGGCACGGCTGGTGCGGCTCCAGTGCTACGAGGGCGTGGACGAGTCGCGCGCGCTGTACGAGTGGAACCACGCCAAGCAGCTGCTGCGCATCAGCGCCGGCCGCGACGAGACCTGGGACGAGACCCGCACCGACATCTTCAGCGAGGAGTTCCTGCTCCCCCGCCCGCTGCTGACGGCGATCCGCGGCGAGGAGCCGACGGTGCTGCTGATCGACGAGACCGACAAGGCCGATGTCGAGGTGGAGGGGCTGCTGCTGGAGGTGCTCAGCGACTTCCAGGTCACCGTCCCGGAGCTGGGCACGATCACCGCGAGCCGCCGGCCGTTCGTCGTCCTGACCTCCAACGCCACCCGCGAGCTGTCGGAGGCGCTGCGCCGCCGCTGTCTCTTTCTCCACCTCGGCTTCCCCGACGAGGAGCTGGAGCGGCAAATCGTGCGGCTGAAGGTGCCCGGGCTGGACACGGCGCTGACCGAGTCGGTGGTCCGGGTGGTGGCCGCGCTGCGGGCGATGGACCTGCGCAAGGCGCCGTCGGTGGCCGAGACCATCGACTGGGCGCGCACCCTGCTCGCGCTGGGCGCCACCACGCTGGACGCGACCGTCGTACGCGACAGTCTGGGCGTGATCCTCAAGCACCAGGACGACATCCTGAAGGCCGGGGCCAAGCTCGACCTGGACGCCGTGTGAGCGGCGGCGCCGCAGACCGGCTGACCGGGTTCGTGGCCGCGCTGCGCGCGCACGGCCTGCGGATCGGCACCGGCGAGACCGTGGACGCGGCCGAGGCGGTGGCCGCGCTCGGGTTCGCCGACCGGGGGCTGCTGCGCGAGGGGCTGGCCGCCACCCTGCTGCACACGCCGGACCAACGCAGGGTGTTCGACACCGTCTTCGACCTGTACTTCCCCTACGGCGTCGGCGCGCCCGCGGGCGAGCCCGGCGACCGGGACTCCCTGCGCGAGCGGCTCGCCGACGCCCTGGCCGCCGACGACCGCGCCCTGCTGGGCCAGTTGGCGATCGAGGCGGTCGACGGGCTGGGCGGATACGGGAGTTCACCGGGGGCGGACGGCTGGTCGTCGTACCAGACCCTCGACCGGCTGCGCCCGCAGACGCTGCTGGCCCGGGTCCGGGACGAGATGCGGCGGCGCGGCGGTGGTTCCGGGTTCGCGGGGCGGCTGCTGGAGGACGAGATCCGGCGGCGCATCGAGGAGTTCCGGGGGCTGGTGGCGGCGGAGGCGCGGCGCCGGGTGGCGGAGCGCCGGGGGCGGGACGAGATCGCGCGGCGCGCGGTGGCGCCGACCGCGGACCGGGTGGACTTCCTGTACGCGGGGCGGGACCGGCTGGCCGAACTGCGGCGGACCGTCCAGCCGTTGGCGCGGAAGCTGGCGACCCGGCTGGCCGCGCGCCGCCGCCGCGCCACGCGCGGCACGATCGATCTGCGCCGCACCCTGCGCGGCTCGCTGTCCACGGGCGGGGTGCCGATGCGGCCGGTGCTGCGCCGTCGGCGGCCGGCCCGTCCCGAACTGGTCCTGCTGTGCGATGTGTCGGGCTCGGTGTCCGGCTTCTCCGACTTCACGATGCTGCTGGTGCAGGCGCTGCACGACCAGTTCGGCAAGGTGCGGGTGTTCGCCTTCGTCAACCGGATCGACGAGGTCACGGGGCTGCTCGAGCACGGCCGGGCCGATCCCGAGGGGCTGGGTGCCCGGATCCGCGCCGAGGCGCGGCTGACGGGTTATCACGGCAGCAGTGACTACGGTGTCGCGCTGGGCGAGTTCGCGCAGCGGTACGGCGCCACCGTGGGCCCGCGCACGACGGTGTTCGTCCTGGGGGACGCGCGGACGAACATGAGCGACCCGAACCTGGCGGCGCTCCGGGAGATCTCCGAACGGGCCCGCCGTCTGTACTGGTTGAACCCGGAGCCCCGTCCGCTGTGGGGCACGGGCGACTCGGCCGCCCCCGAGTACGCCGGGCTGGTCGCGATGCACGAGTGCCGCAACGCACACCAACTCGGCGCGCTGGTAGGGCGGTTGCTCCCGATCTGAACGCCGCTCACCGGCTCACGGGAGCACCGGCTCACGCGCGGAAGTAGTGCCCCTTCTCCAGGTCCTCCAGAAGCCCCGGCCGCAGGGGGCGCCAGTCGAGGAGTTCGCGGGTGAGGGCGCTGGAGGCGGGAACGTCCTGGCCTACGAGGCCGGCCAGCCAGGTGAAGTGGGCCGGGGCGTCCGCGGGGGCGATCGGGGCCGTCGGCACGTTCAGATGGCGGCCTATCACCTCCGCCACGGCGCGGATCTCGACGCCCTCGTCGGCGACGCCGTGCAGCACGCTCGCCGCCGGTGCGTGCTCCACCGCCAGCCGGAACAGCCGGGCCGCGTCGAGGCGGTGGACGGCGGGCCAGCGGTTGGCGCCGTCGCCGAGGTAGCCGGAGACGCCCTTGGCGCGGGCGAGGGCGACGAGGGAGGCCATGAACCCGGCGTCCCCTTCGCCGTGACAGGTCGGGGACAGCCGTACCACCGACGAGCGCACGCCCCGGGCGGCCGCGTCCAGCACCGCGGCGGCGGTGGCGGAGCGGACGGACAGCGCCGAGCCGTCGGCCGTCGGTATGTCCCGCTCGGTCGCGGGACGTCCCGGCGGGAAGCCCATGAACCCGCCGGCGACGACCAGGGGGCGCCCGGTGCCCGCCAGCGCGTCGACGAGGGTGTCGACGGCCCTGCGGTCGGCCCGCGCGGCGCCGGCGTAGTCGCCGGTGAAGGCGATGTCGTGCTGGAAGGCGAGATGGACCACGCCGTCCGACGCGGCGGCGGCCGTGCCGAGGACGTCGAGGTCGTCGAGCGTGCCCCGGACCACCGCGGCCCCGGCGCCGGAGAGCGCGGCGGCGGAGGCGTCGGAGCGGGCGAGGCCGGTGACCTCGTGCCCCGCGTCGAGGAGATCGGGGACGAGGGCGGAACCGAGCCAGCCGGAAGCGCCGGTGACGAAGATGCGCATGGGAGTACCTCAGACCACGAGTGAGTCGGATGCCGTCGGGCGGCACCGAGCGATGTCAGTGACTGTCGTCATCGACGCTAGCACTGATGTCAGTGACTGTCATCGCGTAGGATCCGGCCATGGGCAGATGGGAGCCGAACACTCGGGAGCGCCTGGCGCGGGCCGCGCTGGAACTGTTCGGCGAGCGCGGATACGAACAGACCACGGTGGCGGAGATCGCCCGGCGGGCCGGGCTCACCGAACGCACCTACTTCCGGCACTACGCCGACAAGCGCGAGGTGCTGTTCGGCGGTTCGGAGGTGCTGCGGGAGGTGTTCACGAAGGCGGTCGCCGAGGCGCCCCCGGCCGCGGCGCCGATCGATGTCGTGGCGGCGGGACTGGCGGCGGTCGCGGCGGTGTTCCCGGAGCGCGAGAGAGCCCGGCAGCGGCAGTCCGTCGTCGGCTCGCACCCGGAACTCCTGGAACGCGAGCTGATCAAACTCGCCACGCTCTCCGCCGCCGTGACGGAGGCCCTGCACGCCCGAGGCGTCCCGGACCCCGCCGCGGCCCTCGCCGCCGAGGCCGGGATCGCCGTCTTCAAGATCGGCTACGAACGCTGGATCGCCCCCGCCGAACACCGCGAACTGGCCGAGCTGCTCCGCGAGTCACTGACCGAACTGAAGGCCGTGACGGCGGGGAGCCGGTGACATGGCCGGAGGACCCGGGCAACGCGCCCAGGCCCTCCGGCCCCTGCTCCGACGACGGATGTGCGGCCCGGTTCGCCCTAGTCGGCCTTCGCGTACTCCTTGGCCATCGACCCCGCGAAGTCGTAGACCACGCACTGCTCTTCACCCACGACCCAGGCGTCGTGTCCGGGTGAGATCACGAAGACGTCGCCGGGGCCCACCTCGGTCTCGCCGCCCTTGTCCATGGTGACGTGCATCCGTCCGCTGACCACGTACCCGTTGTGGTGGATCTGGCAGGTCTCGGTGCCCGCTATCGGTGCCACCGACTCCGTCCAGCGCCAACCGGGCTCGAACGTCGCCATGGCGAAGTCCAGCCCGGTCATGTGGACGGCCTCCAGGTGGCCCCGGGGAAAGTCGCGCCGCTCGTCCGGCTTGTCCAGCGTCTTCACTTCCAGCATGGCGTCCTCCTTCCGGCCGTGCTGCGCCACGGCCGGGGCCGGTCTCCCCGGCGGCCCGGGACGTCACCGGTGGGGGCCGCACCCCACACCTCCATCGTCCGCCCCGCCACCGGGGGGCGCCATTCGGCGGACCGGGCGTCAGGCACCGCCCGCGCACAACTCGGCGAAACGGCCGGTGTCGATGTTGCCGCCGGAGACGATCACCCCGACACGGCGGCCCGGTGCGCCGGCCCGGCCCGCGAGCAGGGCGGCCAGCGGGGTGGCGCCGCTCGGCTCCACGACGATCTTCAGACGCTCGAAGGCGAAGCGCATCGCGGCGCGGATCTCGTCGTCGGAGACGAGGGCGATCTCGTCGACGAGCCGCCGGTTCACCGAGAAGGTCAGCTCACCGGGCGTGGACAGGGCCTGGCCGTCGGCGATGGTGCGCGGCACCGGGATCTCGATCCGCCGGCCGGCCTCCAGGGACCGCCGGGTGTCGTCCCCGGCCTCCGGTTCGACGCCGACGATCCGGATGCCGGGCCGCAGCCCCTTCGCCGCGGTGGCGCTCCCGGCGATCAGTCCGCCCCCGCCGACCGGGGCGAGGAGTGCGTCCAGGCCGTCCACCTCGTCGAGGAGTTCGAGCGCCGCGGTGCCCTGGCCCGCCATGACGTGCGGATGGTCGTAAGGCGGGATCAGGGCGAGGCCCCGCTCGGCGGCCAGGGCCCGGGCGACGGCCTCCCGGTCGCCGGTGTAGCGGTCGTACGTCACGATCTCGGCGCCGTAGCCCTCCGTGGCCGCCCGCTTGGAGCGCGGGGCGTCCTCGGGCATCACGATCACCGCGGTGGTGCCCAGCTCCCGGGCGGCCAGGGCGACGGCCTGGGCGTGGTTGCCGGAGGAGTAGGCGGCGATGCCCCGGGCGAGCTGTTCGGGGGCGAGCCGGGAGGCCGCGTGGTAGGCGCCGCGGAACTTGAAGGCGCCGACGCGCTGGAAGTTCTCGCACTTCAGGAACACCTCGGCGCCGACGGCCGCGTCCAGGGTGCGGGAGCGCAGCACGGGGGTGCGACGGGCGACCCCCTTCAGCCGGACGGCCGCGTCCCGGACGTCGTCGAGGGTGATCGGCGGGGGTGCGGTGGTCATGGGCGGGCTCCCTCGGAGGAGTCGGTGGGCGCGGCTCTCGCCTGCGCCAGGTAGTGGTAGGCGGAGGCCCGGGAGATGCCGAGGCGGGCGGCGACCTGTTCGACGGCTCGGCGTACGGCGAAGACGCCCCGTTCGTCCAGGCCGCGGAAGAGCGCGAGGCGGCGGGTCCGGTCGAGGCCGGGCCAGGTCTGGTCCTGGCGCCGCAGATGCTCGTCGAGCAGGGCGTCCACGACGGAGTCGATGTCGTCGCCGAAGGTGGTCACCGGCGTCGGCGACGGTTGCGCGTCGGCGCCCGCGAGCGCGGCGAGCAGCCCCCGCGCGCGGTCGACCTCGGTGATGTCCACATTGACGCAGAGGGCGCCGAACACCGCGCCGGTGGAGTCGCGCAGCACCATCGTGGACGACTTCACCCGTCTGCCGGTGCCGGTACGGGTGACGTAGTTCAGCTCGTCACGGGCGTCGTCGCCGCGGGCCAGGACGCGCAGGCCGATCTCGCTCATCGCCCCGCCGACCGTCCGTCCGGTCACCGATCCGGCGACGGCGACCACCGACCTCTCCGGCCGCCGGTAGTCGTGCAGGACGGCCTCGCACACCGGCCCGAAGGTGGCCGCGATCCCGTCCACGACGGGGACGAGCGCCCGCAGGATCGCGTCCCGCTCGGCTTCCCTGGTGTCCATGGGCCGATTAGACCACCGCCTGGACCGTACGTCCAGCCATTGGACCTGTAGTCCAAGACCCGTTCCGTACGCCCCCTTCAGGCGAACCGTCGATCAAGGGGTGGCGTCGCCAATTGCCGCTTCCCTAGGATGGGTTACCGACCGCGACGACGCGGCCACGGCCGGGAGCTGGGGGAGAAGACATGCAGTCCGGGAAGCCTCTGTCCACGGAGATCGACGCCACGGTCCCGACAGCCGCGCGCATGTACGACCACTATCTCGGCGGCAAGGACAACTACGCGGCCGACCGGGCCGCCTGCGCCGAGCTCGACAAGGTCGTCCCGAGCACCCGCGTCCTCGCCCTGAACAACCGCCGCTTCCTCCAGCGGGTCGTACGCACCCTGACGCAGGAGTACGGCATCCGGCAGTTCCTGGACCACGGATCGGGCCTGCCCACCCAGGACAACGTCCACCAGGTCGCCCAGCAGATCGACCCGAGCGCCCGCGTCGTCTACGTCGACAACGACCCGATGGTCCTCGTGCACGGCCGCGCCCTGCTGGAGCAGAACGAGCGCACCACCGTGATCCACGCCGACATGCGCGAGACCGAGGCCGTCTTCGCCCATCCCGACACCGAGCGGCTGATCGACTTCTCCCAGCCGGTGGCCGTGCTGTTCAACTCGGTCTTCCACTGCATCCCCGACAGCGAGACCGACGGCCCGTCCGCCGTGGTCCGCCGGGTGGCCGAACGCCTGGCCCCCGGCAGCTATCTGGTGATGTGTCAGCTGGTCAGCGAGGACCCGGCGGTCCGGGAGTTCGTGACCGACTTCATGGACAAGGCCACGCAGGGGCACTGGGGCCGGGTGCGGGAGCAGAAGGACGTCGCCGGCTGGTTCGAGGGGCTCGAGGTCCTCGACCCCGGACTGGTGGAGGTCTCCACCTGGCGGCCCGACACCGAGGTCGCGCCCCGCCAACTCACCCAGGAGTGGATCGAGTTCGGCGGCGTGGGACGGCTGGGCTGACCGGGCCCCGGCCCGGTCGGGCCGTCAGGCGTAACGCTGCCGGATGGTCTCCTCGAGCATCCTGAGCGACTCCCGCGGCTGGAGCGCCTGGTCGGCCAGCCGGTCCAGGGCGACCCGGTACTCCTCCGTCTCGTCCCGGTCCTCCAGGAAGGTGGCGCTCCTGATCTGCTCCAGATAGACGATGTCGGGCAGATCGGCGCCGCCGAAGCGCAGATAGGTGACGGGGATGGCCGGCGCCGAGGCGTGCGTGACGTCCAACGGGACGACCTGCACGGTGACATGGGGCAGCCGGGCCAGTGACACGAGATGGGCGAGCTGCTCCCGCATCACCTCGCGGCTGCCCAGCACCCGCAGCAGCACCGACTCGTCGAGGATCGCCCACACCCGCGGGGCGTCGGCGCGGTGCAGCAGCTCGCTGCGCCGGGTCCGCAGCTCCACCCGGCGCTCCACCTCCCGCGGCGAGGCCGAGGGCAGTCCGCGCTCCACGACGGCACGGGTGTACGCGGGGGTCTGGAGCAGACCCGGTACGTACTGGATCTCGAAGGTACGGATCGCGGTGGCCGCCTCCTGAAGTCCGACCAGCCGATCGAACCATTCGGGCATCAGCCGTTTGTCGTACCGCTGCCACCAGCCCGGCTCCCCCGCCTGCCGCAGCAGCTCCAGCAGCACCGCGGCCTCGTGCTCCTCGGCGCCGTACAGCGCCAGCAGGGCGCGGACGTCGCCCTCCGTGGGAGGGCGGCGCCCCTTGCCGGCCTCGATGCGCGACAGCTTCGCCGGGCTGAACCGCACCGCACGCGCGGCCTGGTCCTGGGCGAGCCCGGCGTCCTCCCGCATGCCCGTGAGCTGAACCCCGACCAGCATTTTGAGCAAGGTCGGGGCGGGCTCCGCGCGGTTCAGATACGGTTCGAGGCGGGAGACTCGAGGCGACTCGGCAGACATGCTGTGACTCCCCACGGACCGGCAGACGACAGACCCCAGTATCGCATCCGACGTCCTACGACCGTATGGAGCACGGGAATTGAACCGCGCGCCGCGTCGGACGGCGCCCTCCCGCCGCGCACGCTCACAGCAGGTGGTCGAACTCCCCGTCCTTCGCCCCCGCCAGGAACGCCGCCACCTCGGCCGGCGTGTAGACCAGGGCCGGGCCGTCGGGGTCCCGGGAGTTGCGCATCGCGATGCCGCCCCCGTCCAGCGCCGCGACCTCGACGCAGTTGCCCTCCGCGTTGCTGTGACTGCTCTTGATCCAGCGGACGCCCAGCGAGCTCGCCCGCACTCCGTTCGACATCGATCCGGTTCCTGACGACACGGCAACTCTCCTCGCTTCGTACGCGCAATTTCCCGTGAAATTGCACGAGGACATCGTCAGCGTGGATAATAACCATGCCGTCAACCGCACTTCCGGCAACCCGTCCTGACCTCGCCTCAGGGAGATGCCCCGTGTCATCACCTGCGCAGTTCCGGAACCACGAGTCCGTCCTCGACTCGTTCAGAACCTCGAGCCTGCATCTCGGGGGCGACCGGGAGGGATGCGTGGAGGCACGGAACTTCACCCGTCGCACGCTCGGCGGCTGGTCCCTCGACCACTGCACGGACGACGCGCTCACCGTCGTCACCGAACTCGCCTCCAACGCCGTCCTGCACGGCCTGCCGCACCTGCCGACGGATCACTTCGACGTACGGCTCAGACTCACCCTGCGCCGCGCGCACCTGATGTGCGCCGTCACCGACCCCAGCGACAGCCCGCCCCTCTACCCGCACCCCGGCGACGACCTGCTGGAGCACGGCCGCGGGCTGCACATCGTCGAAGCCCTCTCCGAGCACTGGGGCTGGACCCGCCGCTCCCCCGCGGGCAAGACCGTCTGGGCCATGCTGCCGACCCGCACCACCACGACATGACTGCCACGAAGAGAACCTCACCCCTGAAGGACCTGGGACATGTGCCCTGGCCCGAGATCCAGGACACCACCGGATCCGCCGCCGGCATCCCCGCCCTGCTCACCACCGTCGCCCGCGGCGACGCCAAGACCGCAGAAGGCGCCCTCGGGCAACTGCGGCGCCGTATCTGCCGGTACGGCTTCGTGGTGGACCAGGCGACCGCGGCCACGGTGCCGTTCCTCTGGGAACTCGCACGGCTCCCGCAGGTCACCTGCCGGGTGGCGATACTGCGCCTGCTGAAGAGCATCGCCGACGCCCGCCAGTGGGAGACCACGGCCGCCGCCTACCCCAAGCTGCTGCGCCACCCCGACAACCACGTGGCCTGGGAACGCGAGGCCCGCCACGCCGTCCGGGCCCAGCGCGACCTCCTGGAGGACCTCCTCACGGACCGGGACAGCGAGATCGCCGAGGCCGGCCGGGAGCTCGCGGCGACGCTGAACGACTGAAGAACGGGCGGCGAGTCGGCCCGTCCCGGGGACCCGGCCGCTAGGTTGACCGCATGAGCAACCTTGACCGTGCGCCCGTGCCGAGCGTGTGCGGCGGGCGTGGATTCGTCGTCGCCGAACCCGTCCGCGAGCTGCTGAGCCCCCGCAGGGTGAAGCTCGGCGAGTCGACCGAGGTGCGCCGGCTGCTGCCGAACCTGGGCCGGCGCATGATCGGCGCCTGGGCCTTCGTCGACCACTACGGCCCCGACGACATCGCCGACGAACCCGGTATGCAGGTGCCGCCGCACCCGCACATGGGACTCCAGACCGTCAGCTGGCTGCACGCGGGCGAGGTGCTGCACCGCGACTCCACGGGCAGCCTGCAGACCGTCCGCCCCCGCGAACTCGGCCTCATGACCTCGGGCCGCGCGATCAGTCACTCCGAGGAGAGCCCGCGGACCCACGCCCGCTTCCTCCACGGCGCCCAGCTCTGGGTGGCCCTCCCCGACGCCCACCGCCACACCGAGCCCCGCTTCGAACACCACGCCGCGCTGCCCACGGTCACCGCCCCCGGCCTCACGGCCACCCTCGTCCTCGGCGAACTCGACGGCTCCCGCTCCCCCGGGACGACGTACACCCCGATCGTGGGCGCGGACCTCGCCCTCGCCCAGGGCACGGACGTACGCCTGCCGCTCGTCCCGGACTTCGAGTACGGCGTCCTGTCGATGTCCGGCGAGGTCCACGTGGACGGCGTCCCGGTCCTGCCGGGCTCCCTCCTCTACCTCGGCTGCGGCCGCACCGATCTCCCCCTGCGCGCCGCCTCCGACGCGGGCCTGATGCTCCTGGGCGGCGAGCCCTTCGAGGAGGAGCTGATCATGTGGTGGAACTTCGTCGGACGGTCTCAGGACGAGATCGAACAGGCCCGCGAGGACTGGATGAAGGGGGCACGATTCGGGGAGGTACGGGGCTACGACGGGGCTCCGCTGCCCGCGCCGGAGCTGCCGGCGACACCCCTGAAACCGCGGGGAAGGACGCGGTGACCTGGGGAAAGTCGGACTTGCGTTCCAGAACGCTCCAGCCCGTCTCGCTGCTTCCCGTGAACCGGTGATCGCCGACGGCTCGGACCCTCGGATGCTGCCGAACACACGCCTCCGAGGCTGTCCACGCTCCCCATTCGTGGGCATCTGTGGCCTGCTTTGGCTGGACCGATGCTGACCCAATGCCGACTTTACTGACCAGTCATCAGATCTCCCTCTCGGGCCCGCCGTGGCTCATGCCGAACCCGAACAGGCTCATGCCGCCGGCCAGGATGCAGATCACGCGCCCGCTGGGGGTGGGTGACCGGCTGGCTCAATCTCCTCGAAGCGTTCGCGCAGATGCAAGGGGGCATCACCCCCACCGGCCCATGGACCATGGCCATCTTCGGCGTCATCCTGGTCGTACGGCACGCTCGACTCAATCGGTGTTCGCCTGGTCACCGTGCTGAACTCGAGATCGGTGTGGTGGCAGCTGATCGGTGTAGCCGTGATCGTCGGTGCCCTCACTCTCGCCCCGGCCGAGCACCAGTCGGCGTCCTTCGTGTTCACGCACTTCCACAACGACACCGGTTTCTCCAGCCCCTTCTACGTGGCGCACGTGGCGGAGGAGACCACCGACGCCCGGGTGTCCGCTCCCCGCGGCCCGGGGGACTACGCCGCCACGCAGAACTCGCCCGCGCCGGAGCTGCCGGCCACACCACTCAAACCACGCGGAAGGACGCGCTGACCTGAGGAAAGGCGGGCGGGCGCACCAGCAGGCTCAAGCCCGTCTCTCTGCTTGCCATGAACCAGTGACCGCTGACGGCGCGGCCTCTCGGATGCTGCCGGCCTCGGTTGATCACCGACCGGGCGT
Source organism: Streptomyces sp. YKOK-I1 (assembly GCF_054660435.1). Classification (NCBI taxonomy): domain Bacteria; kingdom Bacillati; phylum Actinomycetota; class Actinomycetes; order Kitasatosporales; family Streptomycetaceae; genus Streptomyces; species Streptomyces sp. YKOK-I1. The sequence goes on along the minus strand of NZ_BAAGDR010000001.1, from coordinate 9,046,151 downwards.
CACGCCTCCCCACCGAAGCCCTGGCGCAAGGCGCGTAGAGCCGCTGGCGCGCCGGGACGGCTATGGGCGATCGCCGCTGGCCGCCACCGCATCCATGAAATCGGAGAAAAGGGTGCGGATGACGCCCATGGATGTCCACCCCCAGCTGTGGTGGACGAGGTGCGTCGCGGTCCCGTAGATCAGCACTGCCGGCAACAGGGCCAGCCATGGTGTCCAGCCCCGCCGCCGAGCCCAGGTGAAGCAGAGGAACCCGGTGCCGCCGGCCGCGGCCAGCGAGGCCACGGGTCCCAGAAACGCCACCATCCCCCACCAGTCGCTGCTGCAGGCCGGCGGACTGTCCGGCGACCCGCAGCCGTCGCCGAGAAAGAGGAACAGGAAGGACAGCGCGGCGGTGTTCAGGGCAGCCACACCGAACAGGACCCCCGACACGGCTATGAGCACTGTTTCGGCAGGACGGCGCCGAGGAGGCGGAGGCGGGCCAAACCCTGGCGGGAAAGGGGGGTACGGAGAGTGGTCACTCATCTCATCACCTCTGTCGCAGTCTTCACCGGCCGCGTGCATCCGGCCGTGACTCACGGGACCTTTCCGGCACCTCGCGATATCGGCCACCGGGGGTGGGTGCGGAAAGCTCAGCCGAACCGCCGGCCTCGGCTCATGCGGTGGACAAGGCGCCAAACGCCGTAGCGAACAGCATTCAATGACCACAGCGACAACCAATAGACGGCGAAGCTCATGAAGCACAGGATCGCAACACCGACGGCATCAGAGACGGCGGCCGAGTGCGGAATTTTGGCCAGTGAGACAACAAGCAGTACAGCCGCGACCGGAGAGGCTACAGGTGCGCACACCGCCAGCACCTTCCATGCCCGGCCGCCACGCATGACCAGCCGCTCAAATCCAAAGGCAAGGGGAGAGATGAGAAGGCTTGCGATAAACCCCATGCCGGCGGCCCACAGAACGGACTCGGCGTACTCGGTGAGGACAAAGTCATCGTCGATGAGAAAAACCGCCATCATCGGAAGGGTGAGGACCATGAAGGCCGTGGTGATGACTGCTGTCGTCAGGGTGATCGACAGTGAGTGCCGAAGGACCGCCCAAAGTCGAGAATCAGGACGGTAGACAGGTGCGGGGGTATCGAAGGCGGCGGTGACGTGTGGATCCGTCTGGAGATTGCCAGGCAAAATTCACTCCTTCACGCGCGGACTCACAGTCCCTGACGCATCCGCCCGCTTCCACGGTTGCCGCCGGCATCAATGAGCGTTTCGGAGGATTCTCTCCCGGAATATGTCCCGGTGCCATCAGGGAAATCACGCAATCGAACACGTAGTTCAGGCCGCGGGACCGTGCCGGGTCCTGAGCCTGCGGCGCCGGGGACGGGATTCTCGGTGCTCCGACCTCGCCGCCGTCCCTCGGTGCGGCGTTCGCGGTACTGGAGGCTGCCACTCACCAGACGCCGAGCGCCCCGATGAAGGTGATGGCAACGGCCAGTCCGGTTGCCCCAAGGGTGGTCCCTGCCACTGCGGTCCACAAGCGGCCTGCGCCCAGGCGGGCGTAGTGAATACCCATGGCGCCGAAGGTGACGGAGAGGGCGCCGGCGAGGATCGACCACGGAAACACGGCGAACATGAACGCCGGCCATGCCCCCACGGCAGAGATGATCCCGAGCATCAGCGCCGTGGGCCCCAAGGCGACGGCGGGTGTGTCACTTCGGTCGGGCGTGACAGACTCGGGCACGCAATCCTCACTTTGAACGCGTTCAAATCGGAGCCTGATCGTAGCAGGGAAGACACAACGGTCGCCACGGAGACATGACAACAGCGGCGCTGCGCCTTGCTCAGTCGGGCCATATCAGCGCCGGGCGGCCCGACCGGCTGATCAGCGCTCGTAGGCTTCGCGCCTTGGGCCCGTCTCGCATACGTGTGCGCTTGCGTAGTTCCCCCGAGGCGGCCGAGTGGGAGCGTCTGGGAGGCTCCCGGGTGAAACGGGCTGCGGCACGCGGGGTGTTCACGGTTGGCGATGGCCGGGGGCGCGGCTACGGCGTCACGCGGCTGATGACCAGGGATGGGGGTGCCGGTAGTGGCACTGCAGCCGAGTCCGCAGTCCGCCGTTCCGGCGCCCGGCGGGAGGTGGTCGTACCTGGCGACCGGGGCGGAGCTGGCCTTCATGGCGCAGCTCGTCGTCGCGGGAGCGGTCTTCCTCGCCACCGCCGGCATGCGCGACGACCACGGCATCGGCTTCGCCGGCGGCGCCCTCACCTGGCTCCCCCGGGTGCTCCTCCTCGTGGTCCTCGCCGGGTACCTGCACTGGCTGCTGTTCACCCTGCCCGCCATGGCACTGGCCCGGCTTATGCCGGCTCCGCCGTGGGCGGCGCTGCGAGCGGCGCTCGGGGCCGCCGCGGTCACCGCGGCCCACACGGCGTGGGCCGCCTCCGTGTGGCGCGTCCCGGTCGGGTGGACGGTGGCCTGGATCGCGGGCACCGGACTCCTCCCGGTGACGGCGGCCTGGTACGCGCACCACCGGTCGCTGGGGTGGAGCGCGATGGCGGCCCGGATCGGCGCTGTCACCGGAGCGGCCCTGCTCCTCACCGTGGTCGGCGGGTGCCTCCAGCAGTGGACCCACTGGCACGCCTACGAGCCGCCCCGGCTCGACCGGAGCGAGTACGTCGGGGACTGGTACGGCGGCGGTGGCGCGTACCGGCTGCGACTGGACGAGAACGGCGAGGCCGAGGGCATCAACCTGCCGTTGGTCGACGAGAACGCCGGGCCGTGGGACTCCTGCGACGGCACCGGGACGTGGACCTTCGCGCCGCAGCCCGAGGCCGGCCGCCCGGCCCACGGCGGACCGCGGGACCGCATCACGCTCACGATCCAGGGCTGCGGCGCCCTCCGCGACTGGCAGGCGGCCGGCACGGCCGACCGGCCACAACTCTTCGTCGTCAAGGGGGACCCGGACACCCCTTCGGTCATCACCCTGCACCGCCCCTGAGGGCGCGGAGGGCCGATTCCAGCTCTGCTGGTGGCAGTCCGGCTCCGCTGGTGGCCCCGTCGGCCGCGAGGCGACCGTCCTCGTAGCAGCCGTCAACCAGCGCCCATGACCAGCACATCCACTCCGGCCGGGGTGGGAAAAACGTTCGCGATGCCAGGGGAGCGGATGACAGGGTGCGGCGCATGGCACCCCAGTACCAGGTTCGCGCGGACTACGATGCCGACACGATCGTGGTCTACCAGGCATACGCGCCTGCCCTGGCCGATGCGACGCTGCGAGCGGGCCGCTTCGTCGCGCCGTTCTCCTTCCACAGGATGACGTGGATCAAGCCCTCGTTCCTGTGGCTCATGCATCGCAGCAACTGGGCCCGCAAACCCGGTCAAGAGCGCGTTCTCGCAGTACGGATGACCCGGCAGGGCTGGGAGGAGGCGCTGTCCCAGGCTGTGCTCACGACCGCGGATCCGGCAGCTGTCGCTCAGGCGGCGGTCCATGTCCAGTGGGACCCGGAACGCTCGTTGCGGGGAGCCGCACTGAACCACTACAGCATCCAGGTCGGCATCGGCCGCGGTCTGATCCGTGCGTTCACCGACGACTGGATCGTCGGCCTCACCGACCTCACCCCGCAGGTCCGCAAGGCCGCGGCGTTGGCGCAAGGCGGGCAGGCCGCCCAAGCCCGGCGGCTGCTCCCCGCAGAGCGGGTGTATCCACTGCCTCGGACACTGGAAAGCCTCATCCGCCCAGGCAGATGACGGCCGGCGCCGGATGCGCGGCGCGCACTCCCTCCTTCGAACGGCCACAGTCAAGATCTTCTTTGCTCCCTCTTGAACATTTATTGGGACGGGGTGAGCCCAAGCCACGTCACGCACGTATTCGTCTGCGACCGCCGCCCCGCCGGGCGATGAGCGACTCGACCAATCCCTCGACCGCGCAGGAGGAACAGTGCAGATCTCACGGAACATCGTGGGCACTCTCGTCGTGGGCGGCGCCCTGGCCCTGACAGTGAGCGCCCTCGTATATCCGTCGATGCTCGGTCTGACCACCGTGTCGACCTCGTCCGACCGGCTCATCGCCAACACCCAGTGGGGGCCGTTCACCGAAAGCGACCGGGCCTTCGTGGTGGCGGTGCGGGCGGCCGGTCTCTGGGAGCACCCCGTCGGACTGATCGGGGTGGAGAAGGGCCAGAGCAAGGCCGTCATCACCGCGAGCGAGCACCTGATCGACGGACACGCGGCGCTGGACGAGACCTGCCGCAAGATCGCGCCGATGCTGAACGTCGTCCTGCCCAACGTGGCCAGCCCGCAGCAGGAGGGGTTCGTCACCACCCTGAAGGCGTCCCAGGGCAAGCAGTTCGACGTCGACTTCGCCAACATCCTGCGCATGACGCACGGTTCCATTTTCAACACCGTGGCGAAGGTCCGCTCGACGACGAAGAACTCCCTGGTACGCGCCCTGGCTGACCAGGCCAACGACACCGTCCTCGACCACATCACGGTGATGGAGAACACCGGTCTGGTCGACTTCGACACCACCCTGTTCAACCAGACCAAGCCGCCGACCCTGCCCAAGACGGACATGACGCCGCCCGTCCCGCCCGCCGGTCAGCCGCTGGTCGTCCTTCCCCCGCCGCCGAACGCCACGTCCACCCCGGCGGACCTGGGCCCGGCGATGAACGGCGCGGCGGCCAACGGGTAGTCGCCGCCCCAGACGAGAGCGACCGCATCGCGACTCGGCCTACGGCAAGGAATATGCGGTGTTCGGGACGTCACGAGCACGGGCCGGATGTACGCAGACGCGTGAACGCCCCCCGAGGGGGCGGCCTTGCGGAAGTCGGCGGCCAGGAATCCGTCGAGCCGGACGTCGACGAGTGGTTCGCCGCAGTCGACTGCCGGGATCGCCGGATCCGGCATCAGCACGATCTCCTTCATGCACCGATCATGACCGATCGCCCTCGACGCCGGGGAGGACGGGAGACGTTCTCGCCACCTGCCGCTCCGGGCCCGGGGCCGAGTGCGCCGGCCCGGAAGGCCGGGGTGTGCGTCGGGGGCGGCCCAGGGTGACCCCCGACAGGACCAGGGCCAGGCCGGCCAGTTGCTGGACGGACAGGGCCTCCCCCGCGATCGCCGTGCCGAGGACGACGCCGGTCACCGGGTTGAGCAGGCCGATCAGACCGACCGTGCCCGCGGGCAGGTGCCGTAGACCGGTGAACCAGACGACGAAGGCCAGGGCCGTGGCGACGAGGGAGACGTAGGCGAAAGCCAGGAGGGTCGGGGTGGAGGGGGCGGGTGGAGCGCCCTCCACCGCCGCGGCGGCCGGGAGCAGGAAGAGGCCGCCGGCCGTGAGCTGCCAGGCCGTCGACGCGAGCACGTCCGTGCCGGTGCTCCAGCGTTTGGCCAGGATGTGACCGAAGGACGACACCAGCAGCGCGGCGGCCGAGGCGAGCACCCCCGGCACGCTCACCGCCTCCGGCCCCGTGAGCAGCATGAGGCAGACCCCGACCAGTCCGATCGTGGCCCCGGCCAGGTGGGTCGCCCGGGGCCGCTCGGACACCAGGGGCCAGGCGATGAGCATCATCGTGAGCGGCGACAGCGCCATGACCGTCGAGGCGACGCTCGTCGGGAGGAGCTGGGAAGCGGCGTAGACGAGGACGAAGAACACGCTCATGTTGAGCAGCCCGAGCACGGCGGAACGCCACCACCACGCGCCGTGCGGCCGCCGCCGGCACAGGGCCAGCAGGACCAGCCCGGCGGGCAGCGCCCGCAGGGCGGCTCCCCAGAGCGGACGGTCGGCGGGCAGGAACTCGTGCGTGACGAAGTAGTTCGCGCCCCAGGCCACCGGCGCGACCGCGGTCAGGGCCGTCAGTGCCACCCAGCGCAGATTGGCTTCCATGGAAGCCAATATAACTTCCTGGGAAGCTAATATGGACCCATGGAGCAGAACGGTGAACCGCTGGACCCCGTGAACCCCGTGAACCCCGTGGACCGCGTGGCCCGCATCCAGGCCGACTGGCGCCGCGAGCGCCCCGACGTGGACGTGAGTCCCCAGGGAGTGATCGGCCGGCTGCACCGGCTGGCCGACCGGCTCACCGAGGAACTGTGCCTCGTCTACGGCCGCTACGGCCTCGGCGAGGGGGAGTTCGACGTGCTGTGCGCGCTGCGCCGCGCCGGGGAGCCCTATGAGCGGGCGCCCGGCGAACTCGCGGCGCACACCATGGTCACCACCGGCGCGATGACGAAGCGGATCGACCGGCTGGAGCGGGCCGGGCTCGTCACGCGCCGCCGTTCCGCCGACGACCAGCGCGGCCGGATCGTGGCCCTCACCGGGCCGGGCCGCGAACTGATCGACCGGGCCTTCACCGAGCACATGCACAACGAACGCCGCCTGCTGGACCTGCTGACGCCCGCCGAGGCCGCGTCCCTCGAAGCGCTGCTCACGGGGTGGCTGGGCCGTATGGAGCTTCCGGGCGCCGCCGACGCCGCCCCACCGCCGAAGCAGTAGTGGAATATTCAACCACCACCCCCGGTTGACGGCCCCGAAGGAGGTCACGAGTGAACATGACATACGGCACGGGGTACGACGCGGCGAACGAGTCGGCGTACTACACCCACGGGACCCCGGCCGAGCGCTGGGAGCGCGCGAGGCTGTTCTTCGACGCGCGGGACTACACCGCTGCGGCGCGGGTGCTGGCGCCGCTGGTCGACGAGGTGCCGGAGCAGACGGGACCGCGGCTGCTGCTGGCCCGCGCCTACTACCACTCGGCCCAACTGCGCCGCGCCGAGACCGAGTTGCGGCTGATCGTGGAGCGCGACCCGGTGGAGCACTACGCCCGGCTGATGCTGGGCCGCACCCTGGAGCGGCAGGGCCGGCACACGGAGGCGGGCCCGCATCTGCGGATCGCCTCGGCGCTGGCCGGGGACTTCCCAAAGGAGTAGTCCGGCTCAGGACACTGGAGCGGCCCGGCGGTGGACCCCACCGCCGGGCCGCTCCCGTGTACGCGGACTCAGGCCTGCGCCTTCGCCTTCGTCCGCCGTCGGTGGGCCAGTTCGCCGAGGACCACGTCCACCACCAGGAACCCGGCGAGCGGGATGCCGAGGAGCGGGACGAAGTAGCCGAGCACGGCGACCGCCGCCATCAGCGGGACCAGGACGTACGGCGGGACCTGCGCCCAGGCGCCGCGCGGGATCGGGCGGCCGAACGCGGAGCCCCGGCCGCGCTGCCACCACATGCGGTAGCCCCACACGATCAGCAGGATCAGGGCGAGCGCGAGCAGCATCAGCGCGATCTGGTTGACCAGCCCGAAGAGGCTGCCGGTGTGCAGGTCGATGCCCCAGCGGGTCAGCTTGGCGAGCACCGGGTAGTCGGCGAACCGCACGGTGTCGGTGACCTCGCCGGTCGCCGGATCGATCGCGACGGCGTCCTGCTTCTCGGGCCAGCTGCGCTGCACCTGCTTGACGACGTACGCCGAGGAGGCGTCGGCGGGCGGCACGATCTCGACCGGGTCGCCCAGCCCCTCGGCGCGCGCAGCGGCGAGGACCTTGTCCAGGCCGACCCCGTGCTCGCCGTCGCCGCCCGAGCCGGAGGCCGCCTCATGGCCGGCGTGCTCGCCGCCGCCGCTCACCGCGGCCGAGACGGACGGGGTGGCCTGCTTGAGGGAGGTGCGCAGCTCGTCGATGTTGGCGCCGGCGTACGTGGACCAGGTCAGTCCGGTCGCGGACAGGAAGAAGAAGCCCGCGGCGGCCCAGACGCCGACCGTGCCGTGCAGCCCGAGGGTGCGGCGGCGGCCGCTGGTGCCGCGGACCTTGCGCAGCGCGCGACGGCGGGAGAACCACAGCGCGACACCGCCGGCCGCGATCACCCAGAGCCAGCTCGCGGCGAACTCGCTGTAGAGACGGCCGGTTTCGCCGAGGTGGAGGTTGCGGTGCAGCCCGGAGATCCAGGTGCGCACCGGCAGGGCGCCCGACGAGCCGTACTGCTCCAGCGCGCCGCGCACCTCGGCGGTGTACGGGTCGACGAACACGGCGAGCGTGTGCTCGGGGTCGACGCCCTCGACCCCGGAGAGCATCACGCGGGTGGTGGCGCCGTCCGCCGGGGAGGGCCGCACGGCCGAGACGGTGCCCTCCGGGTGGGCCTTGCGGGCGGCGGCCACCTGCTCCGATATCGGCAGCTTGGTGTCGCCGACGGGCGCGGTCATCTCGTGCGCGTAGAGGAGCTTCTCGGCCTGGAACGAGCCCGCGTACAGGAGGCCGGTGACGGCGGCGACCAGCAGGAACGGCGCGACCAGGACACCCGCGTAGAAGTGCAGACGCAGCACCAGGGGGCGCAACGGGGCCCACAGGCCGGGGGACTTGGGCGCCGGGGCCGGGGCTGCCTCGGAGGCCTCGTCCGACGGGGGTTCCCCCTCTGGAGCGGGGCCGGAAGCGGGGGACGTCGAGGGAGCGGTGGACATCGGCGGGCTACTCCGGGATCGGGGGGACGGGTTGAGCCGGGACGGTCCAGTAGTCGGATCGCGCACGGGCCGAGTTCCCACGAGTTCTCGTGACCTGCGTCACATGGGCGTCGCTCATGTCATGCTGGCCCGATGGCAGCTCCCCGTCCCCGTACGCCCCTTGCCGACCGCGTCGAGGAACTCCTCGCCCCGGGCGGCCCGTTGCCGATCGTCGCGGCCGGCGACCCGGTCCTGCGCGCCGGCACCGAGCGCTACGACGGTCAGCTCGGCGCGGCTCTGCTGGCCCGGTTCGTCGAGGCGTTGCGCGTCACGATGCACGCGGCGCCCGGCGTCGGGCTGGCCGCGCCGCAGGTCGGCGTGGGGCTGCGGATCGCGGTGATCGAGGACCCGGCGCCGGTGCCGGAGGAGGTGCGGGTGACCCGCGGCCGGGTGCCGCTGCCGTTCCGGGTCCTGGTCAACCCGTCGTACGAGCAGATCGGTCCGGCCCGTGCCGCGTTCTTCGAGGGCTGTCTGAGCGTGCCCGGCTACCAGGCGGTGGTGGCCCGGGCCGCCGGGGTCCGGCTGACCGGCGAGGACGAGCACGGGCGGCCGCTGGACGAGGTGTTCACCGGGTGGCCCGCCCGGATCGTGCAGCACGAGACGGACCACCTCGACGGCACCCTGTACCTCGACCGGGCCGAGCTGCGCTCGCTGTCCGCCCACCAGACGGTGCTGGAGCGCTGGGCCCAGCCGACCCCGTCGGAGGCGGCCGGAGCCCTGAACTTCGAGCTGCCGTAGCTCAGTTGTCCCGGAAGGCCTCCAGCAGGCGCAGCCACACCTCGCTGAGGGTCGGGTAGGACGGGACCGCGTGCCAGAGGCGGGCGATCGGGACCCGGCCGACCACGGCGACGGTCGCGGAGTGGATCAGTTCGCCGACGCCCGGGCCGACGAAGGTGACCCCGCGCAGGATCTCCTCCTCCAGGTCGACGACCATCCGGGCGCGGCCCTTGTAGCCCTCGCCGTACAGGCCCGCCCCGGCGGCCGAGGACATGTCGACGTCGACGGCGCGCACCCGGTACCCGGCCTGTTCGGCCTCGGCGAGCGAGAGACCGACCGCGGCGGCCTCCGGGTCGGTGAAGACGACCTGGGGGACGCTCTCGTGGTCGGCCGTCGCGGCGTGGGCGCTCCACGGGTCGGCGCCGTCCAGGAGGGTGCCGGCGGCGCGCGCGGCGATCGCGGCGCCCGCGATCCGGGCCTGGTACTTGCCCTGGTGGGTGAGGAGGGCGCGGTGGTTGACGTCGCCGGTCGCGTACAGCCAGTCGGTGCCGGTGACGCGCAGGCTGTCGTCGACGGTGAGCCAGGAGCCGGGTTCCAGGCCGATGGTGTCGAGGCCGATGTCGTCGGTGCGCGGGGCGCGGCCGGTGGCGAAGAGGATCTCGTCGGCCTCGATCCGGTCCCCGGCGCCGGTGACGACCGTGACGGTGCCGTCGGCGCGGGTCACCGACTCCACCGAGGTCCCGGTCCGTACGTCCGCGCCGGCCTCGGTGAGCGCCTCGGCGACGAGTTCGCCGGCGAAGGGCTCCATGCGGTTCAGCAGGCCCTTGCCGCGGACGAGGACGGTGACCCGGGAGCCGAGGGCCTGGTAGGCGGTGGCCATCTCGGTGGCGACGACTCCGCCGCCGACCACGACGAGCCGGCCGGGCACGGTCTGGGAGCTGGTGGCCTCGCGGCTGGTCCAGGGCCGTACCCCGGCGAGGCCGGGCAGCGGCGGCAGGACGGCGCGGGTGCCGGTGGAGACGACCACGGCGTGCCGGGCGGTGAGCGTCCGGTCCCCGACGGTCACCGTGCGCGGGCCGGCCAGTCTGCCGTGGCCCCGGTAGAGGTCGGCGCCGATGCCGGTGAGCCAGTCGGCCTGGCCGTCGTCCGTCCAGTCGCCGGTGAACCAGTTGCGGCGGGCGAAGACGGCGTCCGCGTCCAGGGGTCCCTGGACGGCCTGGCGCAGTCCGGGCAGTCTGCGGGCGTCGGCCCGGGCGATCACCGGGCGCAGCAGGGCCTTGCTGGGCATGCAGGCCCAGTACGAGCACTCGCCGCCGATGAGCTCGCTCTCCACGACCGCGGTGGTGAGGCCGGCCGCACGGGTGCGGTCGGCCACGTTCTCCCCCACGGGCCCGGCCCCGAGCACCACGACGTCGTAGGCGATGGTTTCCGATTCCGTCATGGGGTCAGTCTGGTGGGTGGTGTGCCCGGTGGCCACACGGGTAGGGGCGCGGAATACGCGCCCGCACGGCCGTGTTGGTGCCGACCAGGAAGCCCACACCAGGAAGAAGGTTGCAGGTCATGAGCAGCACCGTGGAGCTCACCAAGGAGAACTTCGACCAGACGGTCACGGACAACGACTTCGTCCTGATCGACTTCTGGGCGGCCTGGTGCGGCCCGTGCCGTCAGTTCGCGCCGGTGTACGAGAAGGCCGCGCAGGACAACCCGGACCTGGTGTTCGGCAAGGTGGACACCGAGGCGCAGCCGGAGCTGGCCGCGGCGTTCGGCATCCAGTCGATCCCCACGCTGATGATCGTCCGTGACCGTGTCGCCGTGTTCGCCCAGCCGGGCGCGCTGCCCGAGGCCGCCCTCGCGGACGTGATCGGGCAGGCGCGGGGGCTGGACATGGACGAGGTCCGCAAGTCGGTGGCGGAGCAGCAGGCCAAGGCCGACCAGTAGACCTCAGAACGGGTACGGCGCCACATCGCCGCGCACCGTCGTCCAGCGCAGGTCGGTGAAGGCCTCCACGTTGGCCTCGCCGCCGAAGCGGGCGCCGGTGCCGGAGGCGGCGACGCCTCCGAAGGGGGCAACGGCCTCGTCGTTCACCGTCTGGTCGTTGATGTGGACGATGCCGGTGGGGATGCGTTCGGCGAGGTCCAGGCCGCGGGCGGCGTCGCGGGTGACGATGCCCAGGGAGAGGCCGTAGGCGCTGTGGGCGGCGAGCGCGGCGGCCTCGTCGGCGCTGGTGAAGGAGCGGACGGGGGCCACCGGGCCGAAGACCTCCTCCGCGTAGGCCGGGGTCGTCTCGTCGACGCCGGTGAGGACGGTCGGCCGGTAGAAGAGGTCCTCGTGGGTGCCGCCCGCGGCGAGTTTCGCGCCGGCGGCCGTGCTGGCCTCGACCAGGCCGTGCACCTTGGTGAGCTGGCCCCGGTCGATGAGCGGGCCGAGGTGGACCTGGGCGCGGTGCGGGTCGCCGACGGCCAGGGACTCGGCCTTGGCGGCGAGCCGTTCGACGTACTCCTCGTAGAGCGAGGCGTGGACCAGGTGGCGGCCGGTGGTCATGCAGATCTGGCCCTGGTGGAAGAACGAGCCCCAGGCGGCGGTGGAGATCACCGCGTCGAGGTCGGCGTCCTCCAGCACGATCAGGGCGGAGTTCCCGCCGAGTTCCAGATGGGCGCGCTTGAGGTGGCGTCCGGCGGCCTCGCCGACCGCGCGGCCCGCGGCGGTGGAGCCGGTGAAGGAGATGACCGGCACGCGCGGGTCGGCGACCAGGGCGGCGCCCGTCTCGGCGCCGCCGGGCAGCACCTGGAGGAGGCCCGCGGGCAGGCCCGCCTCGGCGAAGACGGCGGCCAGCGAGAGGCCGCCGCAGACCGCCGTGCGCGGGTCGGGCTTGAGGACGACCCCGTTGCCGAGCGCGAGGGCGGGCGCGACGGAGCGGATGGAGAGGATCAGCGGGGCGTTGAACGGGGAGATCACGCCGACCACGCCGACCGGGATCCGCCGGGTGTACGACAGCCTGGGCGCCTCGCTGGGCAGGACCTGGCCGGCGGGACGGGAGGCGAGGGCGGCGGCCTCGTAGCACTCCTGGGCGGCGACGTGCAGTTCGAAGTCGGCCTTGCCCGGGATGGAGCCGGACTCGCGGACGAGCCAGTCGCGCAGTTCGTCGGCGTGTGCGGCGAACAGGTCGCCGGCCTTGCGCAGCACCCCGGCGCGGACGAAGTGCGGCAGGCGGGCCCATTCGCCCTGGGCGGCGCGGGAGGCCTCGGCGGCCGGGGCGACATCGGCGGCGGAGGCCAGTACGACGGTGCCGAGCGAGGCCCCGGTGGCGGGCTCGGTGACGGTGTGCCGCGGGCCGGTCAGGGCGCGGGACTGCGAGGTCTGCCAGGTCTGGGGGTCGAGCAGCGGCATGGATGGCTCTCCGATCGGTGACCCGCGGGACGCACTGCTCAGGGGCGCACACGTCCCATCTGGTTGAGCATTTAACAGCTTGTTCCGCTCGGGCGCACCCTCCATGGATCAACTGGACTCGCGGTGCACCACCGTCGCGCCGGACAGGGGGTGTGTCTCCGGCTCCGCGCCGGGGTTGCGCACCGCCCGGTCGACCAGGGCCGCGAGTTCACGGCCGGAGGGCAGCGCGATGCGCACCGTGCTCAGCGTAGGCCGCAGCAGCCGGCCCAGCATCAGGTCGTCGGCGCCGATGACGGCCGTGTCCTCGGGGATCCGCACCCCCGCCTCCGTCAGGGCCCGCATCAGCAGCATCGCGTACTCGTCGTTGTAGGCGAACACGGCGTCCAGGCCCAGGTCGGCCCAGCGGGCGGCGAGGGCGGCGGCGGACCTCTGGGTGTAGGCGAGGGGCAGCTCGACGACGGTGGCGTCGGTGCCGCGCAGGGCCTCGCGGGCGCCGGTGAGGCGGGGTCCGGAGAAGATCTCCATGCCGGGCTCCTCGGGCACGACGACACCGATCCGGCGTCTGCCCCGCGCGTGCAGGTGCTCGGCGGCGCTGTGGCCGACGCGGGCGTGGTCCAGGAGCAGCGCGTGGGCGCCCTCGACGGGCACGGGACTCAGGGTGACCACGGCCCGCGCGCCGGACCGTTTGAGGACGGCGACGCCCTCCGGACCGATGCCGGGGGTGGGCACGAGCACGGCGACCGGCCGCAGTTCGGCCCAGGCCCGGGCGGCGTCGTCGCCGCGCAGTCCGGAGCTGCCGTACTGGACGACGGTGTAGTCGAGGCGGCTGAGGGCGCCCTGGAAGTCGTGCACGAACTGGCTGTAGAGGGGGCCGGCCGGGACGGGCAGCGTGGGCATCAGGACGACCCGGCTGTGTCCGGCGCGCAGGCTGCGGGCGGCCGCGTGCGGCACGTACCCCAGTTCCCGCGCGGCCTCGTGGACCCGGCGTCGGGTGGGCTCGCTGATACGTACGGCGCTGGTGTTGTTCAGCACGTAGGAGACGGTCGCGCGGGAGACTCCGGCCAGGCGGGCCACGTCGGCGCTGGTGGGCACGGGGCGCGGCGCCGGCGGCTTCGTCGGCGCGGGCGTGTTGGGTATCTGCACCATGACGTACGGCATCTTGGCAGAAGCTGTGAGCGGCGTTTTGGGCGGGGGACGCCCAGTTTTGATCAAGCGCCGACCAGCACCTGCGCTCATCAGTGCGAATTCCGACGAACGCCCGAACAAGGATTCCGGTACGGCGCGGCGCGTCACGGCGTGTCGTGGCGTGCGCGCGGCGAGCGCTCAGCCGCCTGCCGTGATCCGGTCCACCAGATCGCTCCACCCGTGCTCCAGCCGGGCCATCGGCACCCCGCACCGCCGGGTCAGATGGTGGACCAGGACCGGGTTGAGGTAGCCCATCAGGGTGTGGGCCAGGAGTTCGTGGTCGGCGTGGGGCAGCGTCTGGCGCAGCAGGAGCACCACATGGCTGTGCTGGACGCGATGGGCGGGCACCGCGTAGCGGCGGTCCGCGGCGGCCTCGGCCGCCAGTTGCAGGTCCAGTTCGTCGGCGAGGCGGCGCAGCAGGGCGATGCCGAAGGCCCGCAGCCGCTCCACGGGCGGCGCGCCCGGTCCGAGCGGCGGGGGCCCGCCGAGGAACGCGGCCTGCATCTTCTGCTCCGCGTGGTCGAGCAGCGCCATCAGCAGACCGGTGCGGTCGCCGAAGCGCCGGAAGACCGTGCCCTTGCCCACGTTGGCGGCCGCGGCCACCGCCTCCATCGTCACCCCGGCGGCGCCGTGCTCGGCGATCAGCCGGGCGGCGGCGTCCAGCAGCCGCGCACGGTTGCGCGCCGCGTCCGCGCGCAGGCACGGCTCGTCGCCGGCGGTTCCCAGCTGGATCAGTTGCTGGGGCTCGCCGATCTTCTCCTCGGGCTCCGGACAGGGCGGCAGAAGGCTGGACATGAACTCAGCGTAAAGCACCGGGAATGAAACTGGACCACGGTCCGTTTAAGGTGCTAGAAATTAAGCGGACCTCGGTCCGGATCTTAAACGCCCTGTTTCAGCCCCTTGGGAGTTCCCATGTCTGTCCGCATCCTCGCGCTCGTCGGCAGCCTCCGCGCCGGTTCGACCAACCGCCAGCTCGCCGAGGCGGCCGTCAAGGTCGCTCCCGAGGGCGCCGAGGTCGAGCTCTTCGAGGGCCTGGCCGAGATCCCCTTCTACAACGAGGACCTCGACGTCGAGGGCAGCGTCCCGGCCGCCGCCGCGAAGCTGCGCGAGGCCGCCCAGGCCGCCGACGCGTTCCTGCTCTTCTCCCCCGAGTACAACGGCACGATCCCGGCCGTCCTGAAGAACGCCATCGACTGGCTGTCCCGCCCCTACGGCGCCGGCGCCTTCGGCGGCAAGCCCGTCGCCGTGGTCGGCACCGCGTTCGGCCAGTTCGGCGGCGTATGGGCGCAGGACGAGGCCCGCAAGGCCGTGGGCATCGCCGGCGGCAAGGTCCTCGAGGACGTCAAGCTCTCCATCCCGGGCTCGCTGACCCGCTTCGCCGAGACCCACCCGTCCGACGACGCCGAGGTCGCCGCCCAGCTGACCGAGGTCGTGGCCCGGCTGCACGGCACCGCGGGCGAGCTCGCCGCCTGATCACGGGGACGAACCCCGGCGTGGGGCACGCCACCAGGGGGCCGCGGCACGACGGCCGCGGCCCCCTCGCCGTGTCCCCCGTGTTTCCCGCCCGTCGCCACCGCGTCGAAAGTCGTTCAACCCGCAGACCGCCGGCCATACGGTCTGATAAGGCTGGGGGATGCAGACCCTTTTTCGACGACTGCTCCAGCTGATGCCCCGCGTGGGCGTCCAAGTGACCGATCTCGGCCCGGGTGCGGCGGTGGTGTCCCGGCGGGGCGGCCCCTACGAGGTGACCGACGTGGACGCGGCCACGAAGGTCGTCTCCCGGCGGGGTGGCCCGTACCGCGTGACCGGTGTCGACAAGGACACCTGGGTCCTGCGGCGCACCCGCGGCGGCGCGCGGACGGGGGTCGCCGAGAAGGGGGTCGTCCCGCTCGGCGACACCGGGGCCGTGCTCCTGATAGAGGACCCGGAGCACCAGGACGAGCGCAGGATCCAGCTTTCCGCTGCCGAATACCTGTGCGTCCAGCATGTGACCGCCATGCTCCAGCTGTACGGCGTGAACTGCGTCTTCGACGTCGGCGCCAACACCGGCCAGTACGCCAAGCGGCTGCGCAAGGCCGGGTACACCGGCCGGATCGTGTCCTTCGAGCCGACCTCGGAGACGTTCGCCCGGCTGGCGAAGGCCGCGGAGAACGACCCCGAGTGGCAGGTCCACCAGTGCGGACTGGGCCGCGAGGAGACGACCGCGGAGATCCACAAGAGCTGGCTGACCATGAACTCCCTGCTGCCGCCCAGCGACTACGGCAAGGGCCGCTACAGCCGGTTCAAGAAGTCCGACACCGAGGAGATCCGCATCCGCCGCCTCGACGAGGTGATGGACGAGGCCCTGGCGGGGCTCGCCGACCCCGTCCCGTATCTGAAGATGGACACCCAGGGCTATGACCTGGAGGTGTTCGCCGGGGCCGGCAAGCGCGTCGCGGACTTCGTGGGCATGCAGTCCGAGGTCGCCTGTCTGCGGCTGTACGAGGGCAGCCCGACGATGGGCGAGGCCGTCGCCGCGTACGAGGCGGAGGGCTTCGGCATCACCGGCATGTACCCGGTGACCCGCGAGGCGACCACCGGCCGCGTGATCGAGTTCGACTGCGTGATGATGCGCGCGGCGTCGGCCCCGGACCCGGCCTCCTAGGCCGCCGCAGTCGCCGCGGCTGCCCGCAGGCTGGTGATCGTCGTGACGGTGAGGACGAGCACGATGAAGCCGAGGGTGATCGACAGGTCATGACCTCGCAAGGCGCCGGGCCCGTGGAAGGCCGTGGAACGGCCGTGGAGGGTGTCACCCGCCGGATGGCGGGGAGGTTCCGCCGGACGGCGGTGCTCCGGACGGCGGCGGACGGCTGAATCATGTCCGCACGAGCCGCCGCGTTCTCGTGTGAGGAGAAGCCATGACATCCGTTCCGCCGCCGTTCGACCCCGAGCTCGCCGCCGCGCTGGAGCTGATCAAGGAGGTGATCCAGCCCGGGATGTCCCCCGAGGACATCGAGGCCATCCGCCAGGGGCCGGGCATCTCGATGCTGGCCGAGCTGGATCTGACGGCGGGCGGCGCCTTCGAGGTCGAGGACCGGACGGTGCCGGGGCCCGAGGGCGCCCCCGAGATCTCGCTGCTGATCTGCCGGCCCACCGCACCGGCCCCCGCCCGGCCGCGCCCGGTCGTCTACCACGTGCACGGCGGCGGCATGGTCCTCGGCACCAACCGGGTCGGCGTCGACGTGGCGCTGGACTGGGCCCGGGAACTGGACCTGGTCGTGGTGTCCGTGGAGTACCGGCTGGCGCCCGAGAACCCGCACCCGGCGCCGGTCGAGGACGTGTACGCCGGACTGCTGTGGACGGCGGAGCACGCGAAGGAGCTGGGCGCGGACCCGGAGCGGATCGTGATCGCCGGGGCCAGCGCGGGCGGCGGGCTCAGCGCGGCGCTCGCCCTGCTGCTGCGCGACCGGGGCGGGCCACGGCCGATCGGTCAGCTGCTGATGTGCCCGATGCTGGACGACCGCAACGACACCCCCTCCTCCCACCAGATGGCGGGCCTCGGCGTGTGGGACCGCACGGCCAACGAGACCGGCTGGGGCGCCCTGCTCGGCGGGCTGCGCGGCGGCCCCGACGTCTCCCCGTACGCGGCGCCGGCCCGCGCGGAGGACCTGTCCGGGCTGCCCCCGGCCTTCCTCGACGTCGGCTCCGCGGAGACCTTCCGGGACGAGGTCGTCGCCTACGCCTCCCGGATCTGGCAGGCGGGCGGAGTGGCCGAGCTGCACGTCTGGCCCGGCGGCTTCCACGGCTTCGACGGCTTCGCCCCCCAGGCGGCGCTGTCCCGCACGGCCCGAGCGGCCCACGTGGACTGGCTGCGACGACTCCTCGCGGAGTAGCCCGACTCCGGTCCGACGGGACTTGCGCCAGAACCCCAGAGCAGGCCCGCCAAAGGACCGCATCGGCTTGCTTCAGACGGGGTGGGTCGAAGCCGGCGCACGCGGGTCTGCTCCGGCGCGCAATAGGTCCACGCCAGGACCTCACGGGCCTGCCCAGGGGAAATGGGGCCGGTGTCTCGACGCGCGGGGCGCCGACCGGTCGGAGGGAGGCCGACCGGAGGCCGGCGTTCCGTCGGGTGTGTCCGGGCCTTCGCCTTCCCGCCGTCCCTCCTACCAGCGCGAACGGATCGGACCGGCATGCACGATCCTGATCACGGGCGGTCCGCCCGTGCCCCCGGCTCTCGGCTCTCCTCAGCGGCGCACGCGTGGCGCATGATGGCCGTATGAAAGAGCTGGCCGGGCGTCTGACCGCTCTGGACCCGGACGCGGGTGCCGCCGTGCGGGTCATCGCCTACTTCGACCGCCTGGCCGAGGCCCGCGCCGGGGTGGAGGCGCTGGTGCGCGGGGCCGCCGTACTCGCCGGGGTGCCCGCGCGGCTGGTCGACGCCGACCGGCGGGTACGGGTACGCGTCGAGGCGGACGGCACCCGACGCGACTCGGACCTCCCGCCGGACCCGGAGTGGCCGTCCGCGGCGCTGACGCCCGAGGGCGCGCCCGCGCTGTGGCTGGAGCGCTCGGGAGCGGTGCCCAGCGTGGTCGACGCGGTGATCCTGGAGCGGGCCGCCGGAGCGGCACGGCTCGTCCTCGACCGCACCCGGGGACGGGCCCCGCTCGACGATCCCGCCCTGGTCGAGACGGTGCTGGACGCCACGGCCGGTGAACCGGCCCGGCTGCACGCGGCCCGGCGGCTCGGCCTCGACCCGCACGCCGCCGCCCGCGCCGTCGCCGTACCGTCCGGACGGCCCCGGGTGGTCCCCGCCGAGGCCGCGGTCACGGAGGCCGCGGGCCCGCGGACCGGCGTCGGCCCCGCCGTCCCCGTCCTGGACCTGCCGCGCTCCTGGGCCGCCGCCCGCACCGCGCTGAGATTCACCGCCGAGGGAACCGCGCAGGATCCCGGACCCCGGGTGGTGTACGCCGACGAGCTGGGCGGGATCGCCCTGCTGGCCGAGGTCGTCCTGCCGGGGGCCGAACCGCCGCCGGACGTCCAGGCGTTGGAGGCGGCCGCCGCGGACGCACCCTGGCTGCTCACCACGCTGTACGCCGTCGTCGCGACGGCGAGTCTGCGGGCGGCCGCCGCCGAGGCGAACGTGCACCACTCCACGCTCCAGGACCGGCTGACCCACGCCGAGCATCTGCTGGGCTGGCCCGTGCGGACCCCGCAGGGCCGGCTGCGGCTGCACCTCGCGCTGACGGCACGGCGCCTGACACGGTCGTAGCCCTCCCTGGAGCCACCCCGCCCCACCTCCTGTCGTTCAACCGATCGGTTGAACGGGGGTTCCACCGGACGCCCGGCATCGGGGCCGTCCGGACGACGCGCGGCAGCGCCCGCGCGGCGCAGAATCGGGATCGACCGCGGCGCCCGGTCCCCACCCCCCCCTCAGAGTTCAGAGAGGTCTGCGCATCATGCCCAGCTCCCCCAGCAGAAGGCGTCTTCTCGCGACCGGCGCGGGTGCCGCCCTCGGCCTCGGCGCCCTCGGCACCTCCCCCGTCTCCGCCACCCCCGCCACGACCCCCACCACCGCGCGGTCCGGTTCCGGGGCCGAGGAGACCCGGTCGCTCGACGAGCTGTACCAGGCCGCCCTCGCGGAGGGCGGCAAGCTCGTCGTGTACGCGGGCGGAGACACCCCGACCCAGCAGGACGGCACCAAGGCCGCCTTCCTCAAGCGCTTCCCGGACATCGACCTGAAGCTGATCGTGGACTACAGCAAGTACCACGACGTCCGCATCGACAACCAGCTCGCCACCGGCACCCTCGTCCCCGACGTCGTCCAGTTGCAGACGCTCCAGGACTTCGTCCGCTGGAAGTCCCAGGGCCGCCTGCTGCACTACCGGCCCGCCGGATTCTCCCGGGTCCACGAGAAGTTCAAGGACCCGCAGGGCGCCTGGGTCGCGATCGCCGCGATCGGATTCAGCTTCATGTACGGCCCCGCCGCGGCCGGCGCCGACGCGCCGCGCACCCCGCTGGACCTGCTCGACGCGCGGTGGAAGGGGCGGATCGCGTCCTCCTTCCCGCACGACGACGACGCGGTCCTCTACCTCTACTCGCTGTACGTCAAGCACTACGGCTGGGACTTCGTGGCCCGACTGGCCGCGCAGGACGTCCGGTTCGCGCGCGGCAGCAACTCCCCCGGTGACGCCGTACGCGCCGGACAGTACGCGATCGGCGTCGGCGGCTCCGGCGCGCCGCTGTCCACCGGCCCGGTGAAGTGGGTGATGCCCGAGAGCGCGCCGTTCATGGCCTGGGGCCAGCGGGCGGCGATCCTGAAGGCTGCCGCGAACACCACGGCGGCGAAGCTGTACCTCAACTGGCAGCTGTCGACGGCCACTCAGGCGAGCGCGTTCAACGGCTGGTCGGTGCGCACCGACATCACTCCCCCGGCCGGGCTGAAGCCGGTCTGGGAGTACCCCAACGCCCACCTCGACGGCTTCCCCCGCTTCATGTCCGACCGCGCCGAGGTGGAGCGGCTGAAGCAGACCTTCGCCCTGTACTTCGGCGAGGTGAAGGGCGATCCGACGCCGGGCTTCCTCGGGCTGCGCCCGGGCGCCTGACCATGGTCGCCGAGCGTCCTCACATCGTCCCTACAGCCGACGGATAGACTCGGCTCCCCTGTTCGAACGGATCATCGTCCAAGGGGATTTCGTGTCCGACCGCGCTCCCGTCCGTACCGCTGTGAAAGCCGTCCTCGGGAGCCGGCCGGGTCTGTCCCACCTCACCCATCTGACGTTCTTCCTGGTCGTCGGGGCGGGGCTGGTGAGATTCGCGCGGCTGGGGATCGGGCCGTGCTGGGACGTGATGACGGTCAGCACCCTGCTGGCCGTCGGCTACGCGGGCGGGCTCGCCGCCGGGGACCGGCTCGGGCGCTCCGGGCCCTGGGGCCGGTACGGACGGCAGGCGTGGATCGCGGCGCTGCTCGGGCTCTGGGCCCTGCTGCTGCATCTCGCCCCCTCGCTCGTCCCGACCTACACCTGGTGCGCCGTCCCGCTGGCCTGCGCGGCACTGCGCGTGCTCGGGCGGCGGGCGGCCGGGGTGGCGGTGGGCGCGCTGACCGTCGTACTCGTGGCTCAACTGGCTTACGGTACGGGGCCGTTCGATCCGGAGGTGGTGCTGATCCCGGTGGCGGCCGTGTGGGGCACGCTCGCGCTCTACCGCTCCCAGCAGCGGGACGCCGCCGAACGGCTGCGGCTGGTGGAGGAGTTGCGGGGCACCCGGGACGTCCTGGCGCGACAGCAGCGGCAGGCGGGGGTGCTGGCCGAGCGGGCGAGGATCGCCCGGGATCTGCACGACACCCTGGCCCAGGAGCTCTCCGGTGGTGTGATGCTGCTGCAGGCCGCCGAGCGGGACTGGGACGGGCGCCAGGACGTGGCCCGTACCCGGGTGCGGGCCGTCGCGGACGGGCTGCACACCACGCTCGCCGAGACCCGGCGGATCATCCGCGACCTCACGCCGTCGGCCGTGGACGAGGCCGGCCTGGAGGGCGCGCTGCGGCTGCTGTGCGCACGGGCCGAGGCGGAGGGCGCGGCGGCGCGGGTCCGATTCCACACGGCGGGCCCCCGTGGGACGACCCTCGCCACACAGCCGACGGGCCCCGCCGCACAGAGCACGCGCCCCGTCGTACAGACCGCCGGCCTCGACGCGCAGGCCGCGGCGACGCTGTTCCGGGTGGCGCAGAGCACGCTGGCCAATGTGCGGGAGCACGCCCACGCGGTGAACGTCCAGGTCACGCTGCGGGCCGGGGTGGACCGCGTGGAGCTCGAAGTGCGGGACGACGGCGCCGGGTTCGAGCCCGGGCGGATCACCGGACTCTCCTCTGCGGGCCGGGGGCTGGGGCTGCCGGCCGCCCGAGCCCGGTTGCGCGAGTGCGGCGGCGAGCTCGCCGTCGGCAGCACTCCGGGCCACGGCACCTGTGTGCGGGCCACGGTCCCCATGGCGCCCTCGGCCCGCCCGGCGCCGGTGGCCGCGCGATGAGCGGTGGGCCGTTGCGGGTGCTGCTCGCGGACGACCATGCCGTCGTACGGGCCGGGTTGCGGGCGCTGCTGGAGGGGGAGCCGGACGTCGAGGTGGTGGCGGAGGCGGGCAGCGGGGAGGAGGCCGTGGGGCTCGCGGCGCGGCTGCGGCCCGATGTGGTGCTGATGGATCTGCGGTTCGGTGGCCGGGGCGGGGTCGACGGGATCGAGGCGGTGCGCCGGCTCGCGACCGAGGCGCCGGGGGTGCCGGCGGTGATGCTGACGAGTTACTCGGGCCGGGCGGACGTGGTGCGCGCGCTGGAGGCCGGGGCGCGGGGGTATGTGCTGAAGGCGGGGCCGCCGCAGGAGCTGTTCCGGGCGGTGCGCGGCGCGGCCGTCGGGGCACTGGGGCTCGCTCCGGAGGTCATGGACGAGCTGGTGGGCCAAGTGGTGGCGCCCGAGCGGGAGTTGAGCGGGCGGGAGGTGGAGGTGGTGCGGCTGCTGGCCGACGGGCTGAGCAACCGGGGCATCGCCGAGGCGCTGTTCCTGAGCGAGGCCACCGTCAAGACGCATCTGGTGCGCCTCTACCGCAAGCTCGGCGTGGACAACCGGGCGGCGGCGGTGTCGGAGGCGGTGCGGCGGGGGCTGCTGGACCTGGGGTGACGAAAGGGGCGCCCGGTGGCCGGGCGCCCCTCGAGGTGGGTCAGACCTTGGCGGGCTGCTCCGGCTCGGCGGCCGGGTCCGTGCTCTCCTGGCCGACGGCCGTGTCGCGGGCGGCCGGGATGACGGCGGCGATGGCGCCGGAGACCAGGGCGAGGCCGCCGCCGACGAGGAGCGCGGTGCGGAAGCCGTCCTCGGAGGCGAAGGTGTAGCCGCCCATGGTGGTGGTCATCTGCGAGAGGATCACCCCGATGACGGCGGAGCCGATCGAGGTGCCGAGCGAGCGCATCAGGGTGTTGAAGGCGTTCGCGGCGGCGGTCTCGGTCAGCGGCACCGAGCTCATGATCAGCGCGGGCATGGCGCCGTAGGCGAGTCCGACGCCGCTGCTGGTGATGATGGTGACGACCATGACGCCCCAGGCGGAGCCGATCAGGGCCATGGAGGCGAAGTAGCCGACGGCCAGGACCAGGGCGCCGCAGATCAGGGTGAACTTCGGGCCGCGGGCGTTGGTGAGCTTCCCGCCGAGCGGCGAGACGACCATCATCATCAGACCGCCGGGGGCCATCCACAGTCCGGCGGCGAGCATCGACTGGCCGAGGCCGTAGCCGGTGGCCTCGGGGAACTGGAGCAGCTGCGGCATCACCAGCATGCTCGCGTACATGCCGAAGCCGATGAAGACCGAGGCGAGGTTGGTGAGGAGGACGCGGGGGCGGGCGGTGGTGCGCAGGTCGATCAGCGGGTCGGTGGTGCGGATCTCCCAGAATCCCCAGCCGAGCACCACCACGAGGGCGGCGGCGAACAGAGCGAGCGTGGTGCCCGAGGCCCAGCCCCAGTCGGCGCCCTTGGAGACCGCGAGCAGCAGACAGACCAGGCCGACGCCGAGGCCGATCGCGCCGGGCAGGTCGAAGCGCTGCCCCTTCGCGCCGGCGGGGACGTCGGGGACCAGCAGGAAGATCAGGACGGCGACGACGGCGGCCAGCGCCGCCGAACCCCAGAACAGGACGCGCCAGTCGGCGTACTGCGCCACGGCGGCGGCCAGCGGCAGTCCGATGGCGCCGCCGATGCCCATGGAGGCGCTGACCAGCGCGATGGAACCGCTGAGCTTCTCCGCCGGTACGACGTCCCGCAGCAGCGCGATGCCGAGCGGCACCATGCCCATGCCCATGCCCTGGAGTCCACGCCCGACGATCATCGTCACGACGTCGGAGGCGAACGCGCACACCACCGAGCCGACGACCAGCGGCACGGAACAGGCGAGCAGCATGCGCCGCTTGCCCACCAGGTCGCCGAGACGGCCGACGACGGGGACGCACACCGCCGCCACCAGCAGCGTGACCGTGATCACCCAGGCCGCGTTCGAGGACGAGGTGTCCAGGATCCGGGGCAGCTCGGCGATGAGGGGCGTGACCAGCGTCTGCATGATCGCCGCCGTGGTGCCGGCGAAGGCCAGCGTGGCGATCACGGCTCCTGAGCGGGCCGTGGGCTGGGGAACGGGGGCGCCCATGGGCGACTCTCCTCGGTGAAGGTGAAGGGGTGCCGACCCGACGCGCTGGACGCGCGTGCGGGAACGGACGTACAGGAACGGACGTGCGGGAACGGACGTGCGGGAACGGACGTGCGGGAACGGACGTGCGGGAACGGACGTGCGGGAAGATGTGCATCGTACATGCCGTATGTATCAACCACATGATGTGGCCCGTGCACACCCATATGCCAGGATGACCCCATGGAGACGCCCACCCATGAGGTCGAGTACGAGCAGCTGCTGCTCAGCCGTCATACGTTCCTGAACCAGCGGGGCGGCCGCCGCAAGAACAGCCTCCTGGAGCGCAGCGCGTACATCCTGCTGAGCCGGATCCAGATCCAGGGGCCGATGTCGATCGGGGAGCTGAGCGACGCCTTCGGTCTGGACGCCTCCACGCTGAACCGGCAGACGGCGGCGGCGATGCGGGCGGGTCTGATCGAGCGCATCCCCGACCCCGAGGGCGGGATGGCCCGCAAGTTCCGGCTCACCGACGAGGGGCTGCGCCTGGTGGACGCGGAGCGCGAGGGGATCGTCGACATCCTGGACCAGGTGATGCACGACTGGTCGCAGGACGACATCGCCGCCTTCGCGGGCTATCTGCGCCGCTTCAACCACGGTATCGAGGCCATCGGCGGCCGCCCCTGGCCCCGCCCCTAGGGCGCCCCCTTGGGCCACCGTGCCATCATGGGCAAACGGAACGGCGTCTCGCTTGACCGAACGGGGAGCGGAGGAAACGCACGGTGAAGGACGGCGAGGGCGGCGCGGGGCAGGCGGAGCGGCCGCAGCGGGCGGACGCGCGGCGCAACAAGGAGAGCCTGCTCGACGCGGCGGCCGCGATCTTCGTGGAGTCGGGCGTGGAGGCGCCGGTCCGCGACATCGCGGCGAAGGCGGGCGTCGGCACGGCCACGATCTACCGCCACTTCCCGACCCGGGCCGATCTGATCATCGCGGTCTACCGGCACCAGGTCGAGGCCTGTGCCGAGGCGGGCCCGGCGCTGCTGGCGGCAGGCCCGACCCCGTACACGGCGCTGGGCCGGTGGATCGACCTCTTCACCGACTTCCTGGTCACCAAGCACGGGCTCGCGGCCGTGCTCCAGTCCGACGACGCCGGCTTCGAGGGCCTGCACCACTATTTCCTCGACCGGCTGATGCCCGTGTGCACCGAGCTGATCGAGGCCGCCGTGGCCGCCGGCGAGATCCGCTCCGGCATCACCGCCTACGAACTCATGCGCGGCGCCGGCAATCTCTGCATCGGCGCGGAGCACGACGCCCGTTACGACGCCCGCCGTCTGGTCGGCCTCCTCGTCGCGGGACTGCGCGAGCCACGGTGACCACGGGCCGCCGCTTCCCCCGGCCCGGAACGCCCCAACTCCGGCCGGAACGAAGAGGCGCCACCCGAGCAGTCCGCGCCACCCTTGCCACCCGCGCACTCTGCGCCCCGACGCCCCGACGCCCCGGGAGGCCCGTCGGGCCGCTTGCCGGGCGGCGGGCTCCTGTGCTGGGTGGCACCCGTCCCGAGGCCGTAGCCGCCCGTGGCCGGGTCGTCGGACTCGGCGGGGCCGCCGCGATCAACCTCTCCGGGAACGTCACCGACGTCGTCCCGCCGCCGGGCGGCGACGCCGACCGCCGGATGCGGCGCATCACCTACCCGGCCGCCGCGCGGCGGTGTCCTCGATCTGCCGCCCCCGAACGGGCCTGCGGCGTCCGCCCGTTGGACGGTCACCGCGTCCTGGGCGGCGCAGACGGTGTGCGAGATCGACGTCGTCGCCTTCGTGGTCGTCGAGGACGAGCAGGTCGCCCTCGACGAGGACTTCGTCTTCCACGGCTGCCGGCCGCGCTCCACCGCCGCGGCCCGCTGTGGCGGCTGCGCGCGGTGGGCCAGGGCTACGACCACGGTCTGGACGCCCTGGCCCACGGCTGCGGCGTGGACATCACCGGCTGACGGGTGCTCAGGCCCAGGCCGTCACCGGGGTGAAGGAGCTGTCCTGCCGGAACAGGTCGGTCCCGTCCGACACCACCACGCTCAGCTGGTAGTTGTAGTGCCGCAGGTAGTAGCCCGGGTAGTTGTACGACTCGAAGCGCACCGAGCCGCTCGCCGTGCCGGTGCGGGCGACGAACGTGGCGTCCTTGGCGAAGGTCGTGGTGCCGTCGTTGGCGTCGAAGCGGGCGCGGAAGTTGTAGTGCCGCAGGTAGTTGCCCGAGGAGTCGCGGAACGAGTAGCCGCCCGAGTCGGCGAGGCCCGCGACGACCGTGAAGGTGGACGCCGTCTTCTCGCTGCTGGTGCTGGAGCTGGTCACCACCGGGAGGTTGAGCAGCGAGGACTGCGTCTGCCAGTACCGCGTCGTGTAGTTGGCGGACTGGAAGGAGCGGGTGGCGTTCTTGGTGATGCTCGGGCCGCCGGACACCGTCTCCTTGATGACGGTGAAGTGGCGGGCGGTGCCCGAGATCGCCGGCAGGGCCTTGGGCGCGCTCCAGGTGGCGAAGGAGTCGGTGCTGTCGCTGTAGTAGTAGTTGCCGTCGCCGTAGCCGTCGAAGAAGATCCGCCAGGTGCCGTTGTCGAGCTGGATCACCGAGGGGCCCTCGCGGTAGCTGCCCCAGCCGGCCCAGTCGCCGGTCTTGGAGATCGTGTAGGGCCCGGCGAGGCTGCTCGCGGTGGCGTACTCGATGTACTTCGTCGTCTCGTTCTTGGTGAAGGCGTGGTAGGTCGAGCCGACCTTCACGATGTAGGTGTCGATGTGGTTGGAGCCGATACCGGACAGGGCGACCGGTGAACTCCAGGCCGTCAGCGCCGTGTTGGTGGCCTTCAGCAGATACGGGGTGAAGATCCACTCGTCGCTGGTCAGCGAGCAGGACACGATGACGTTGACGCTGCCGTCGCTGTCCACGAACCACTCCGGCGCCCAGGCGCGCGAGAGGTTGGTGATCGGGACCGTGTAGTCGTAGAGGAACGTCCAGGTGACCCGGTCGGAGCTGCGGGCGAAGCCGATCGTGGTGCTGACGTCCTGCCAGGTGTGGGTGGTGTAGGTGAGGTAGTAGTAGCCGTCGGAGTGCTTGAACACGCTCGCGTCGCGGATGCGGTTCGACGGCGGGGTGTACGCGGAGGACTGCACCAGCCGGAAGTCGGTGGCGTCGTCGGACTGGTAGACGTTGACCGTGCCGTCGTTGCTGTTGAGGAACGGCACGATGGTGTAGCGGGTGGCGGAGCCGGCGGCCGGGGCCGCGGCGAGGGCGGTGCCCAGCAGGCCGGGCAGCTCGCCGAGGACGAACGCCGAGGCGGGCAGGACGGCCATCGCGCGCAGCAGGGCTCGGCGGGACGGGGACGCGGCGGGGCGGGGTGAGGTCATGGTCGGCTCTCTTCACTACGGCTCAGTAGTCCGACATACCGAACAAGGTTCGGAAAGTCGGTCAGAAGGTAGGCGCGAGTCAGGAACACGTCAATGGTTTGCGCAGGAACAGGTGGTGCCTGTGTTGCCGCTGTGACACCCAGTCGACCGCTGGCGTGACACCCCGTCGACCACCGGCGTGACACCCCGTCAACCACCGCTCCCCGCGCGCCGTTCCGTCAACCGCCCCCGAGACGTTACCGTTCGGTAGTGTCAGACGACGTCGTCCCGGAGGTGCCCCGTATGACGCCCGACCGTGCCGCCGGCCTCGCCGAGACCGCCCGGGCGCTCGCCGCGGGCGAGGTCTCCTCACGCACGCTGGTCGAACAGACCCTGGCCCGGATCGAGGCCAGCCAGGCCACCCTCAACGCCTTCCGGATCGTCCGCGCCGAGGCCGCGCTCGCCGAGGCCGACGCCGCCGACCGGGAGCTGGCGGCCGGGGCGCGCGGGCCGCTGCTGGGGGTGCCGGTCGCGGTCAAGGACGACATGGACGTGGCGGGTTCGCCGACCGCGTTCGGCTGCGCGGGCGAGCACCCGCCGGTCGCCCGGGACGGGGAGGCGGTACGGCGGCTGCGCGCGGCCGGGGCCGTCGTCGTCGGCAAGACCAACACCTGTGAGCTGGGGCAGTGGCCGTTCACCGAGGGCCCCGCCTTCGGCGCGACCCGCAACCCGTGGAGCACCGGGCACACCCCGGGCGGCTCCTCGGGCGGCTCGGCGGCCGCGGTGGCGGCGGGCCTGGTGCCGGCCGCGCTGGGGTCGGACGGGGCCGGTTCGGTCCGTATCCCCGCCTCCTGGACCCATCTCGTCGGAGTGAAGCCGCAGCGGGGCCGGGTCTCCACCTGGCCGCGCGGCGAGTCCTTCCAGGGCATCACCGTCAACGGCACCCTCGCCCGGACGGTGCAGGACGCCGCCCTGCTCCTCGACGCGGCGAGCGGCAACCACGCCCTCGATCCGCACCGGCCCGCCGCGATCGACGCCTCGGCGGCCGTGCGCCGCGACCCCGGACGGCTGCGGATCGCGCTCTCGCTGAAGCCCCCGTTCACCGCGGTGCCCGCACGGCTGACGCCGGAGGTGCGGGCGCGGGTCGTCGAACTGGCCGGGCACCTCGCCGACCTGGGCCACGAGGTCGAGGAGGCGGACCCGCCGTACGGGCGGATCGGGCTCACCTTCGTGCCCCGGGCTACCGCGGGCATCGCCGAGTGGGTGGCCGACGCCCCCTTCCCCGCGCTCCTCGACCCCCGCACCCGGGACGCCGCACGGCTCGGACGGCTGCTCGGCGGCGCCCCGCTCAAGGCGGCCCGGCGCGCGGAGGCGGTCCTGCACCGCCGTATCGGCTCCTTCTTCACCTCGTACGACGTCGTCCTCGCGCCGACCACGGCCGCTCCCCCGCCGCGCATCGGCGCCATGCTGCATCTGAGCGGGTTCGCCACCGACCGCGCGATGATCGCCGCCTGCCCCTACGCCTGGCCGTGGAACGTGCTGGGCTGGCCCGGCGTCAACGTCCCCGCCGGTTTCGCGCCCGGCGGACTGCCGGTCGGCGCGCAGCTACTCGGCCCGGCGCACAGCGAGCCGCTGCTGCTCTCGCTCGCCGCCCAGCTGGAGGCGGAGCTGCGCTGGCACGAGCACTGGCCCGAGCCGCTCGTGGCGGACTCCCCGGCCGTCTGACCGTGCCCTTCACGTCGACCCGCTGACCCGCGGTCCTGCCGCCCGTACGCTGTGACCATGGACGATGCGTCGATGGTCGGGCTGATGGGGCGGGTCACCGGGACGATCGGGCCGGGGCTGGTCGGCGAGGTGATCGTCCGGGTGCGCGGCGGGGCCGAGCACTTCCTCGCCTACGCCGCGGACGGCACCGGCCGGATCGAGCGCGGCAGGGTCGTCATGGTGGTGGAGTACCTGGCGCCGAGGACCGTCTACGTCACGGAGGCGTACGACAGTTGAGCCGGCTCAGGCGCAGGTGAGAGCGGGGTCGGCCATGTGTGCGTCAAGATTGCAACAAGGATCCGTCTGCGTCTTCACCCGGGGCCCCGGCAGGCGCACACTCCCTTCGTTCGGTGCCGAAAGGGCACCATGCAAAGGGGGCGTATGCCGATGGTTGTCGGCGTCGTTGCGGGGATGGCGGTCGCCGCCGTTCTCGTTCTGATCGGTCTGTTCAAGTTGATGTGGCGGGTCGCGGAACCCAACGAGGCACTCGTCATCTCCGGCTCCAAGCACCGTGTGGAGGGGCTGGAGGAGGGCATGGGCTTCCGCATCGTCACGGGGCGCGGCACGCTGGTGATGCCCGGCGTGCAGGTGGTGCGCAAGCTGTCGCTCGACCTGAACGAGACCGAGCTGCACGTGGACTGCGTGACGCACCAGGGCATTCCGCTGAAGGTGCGGGGCGTGGTCATCTTCAAGGTGGGCGACGACTTCGTGTCGATCGCCAACGCCGCCCGGCGCTTCCTCGACCAGCAGAGGATGATGTCGGAGCGGGTGCACAACGTGTTCGCCGGTCATCTCCGCTCCATCGTGGGCGGGTTGACGGTCGAGGACATGATCCGGGACCGGGAGAAGCTCACGGGGCAGACCCGTGCCGCCTGCGGCACGGAGATGGAGAAGCTCGGTCTGATCGTGGACTCCCTCCAGATCCACGAGATCGAGGACCCGACCGGGTACATCCAGAACCTGGCGATGCCGCACGCGGCGGCCGTGCAGCGGGACGCCCGTATCGCGCAGGCGGAGGCGAACCGGCTCGCCACGGAGGCCGAGCAGGCCTCGTTCGCCCGGATGGCCGAGGCCACCCGGGACAGCGAGATCCTCCAGGCCGGCTACCAGGCCGAGCGGGACAAGGCGGCGGCCAAGGCCCGTCAGGCGGGCCCGCACGCCGAGGCGGCCGCCCGGCAGGAGGTCGTCGTCCAGGAGACCCGGGTCGCCGAACTGGAGGCGCACCGGCGCGAACAGCAGCTCCAGGCCGATGTCCGCAAGCCGGCGGACGCGGCGGCCTACGAGAAGCGCACGCTGGCCGAGGCCGAGCGCGACGCGCGGATCTCGGCGGCCGAGGCCAAGGCGAAGGAGACGGAACTCGCGGCCGCCGCCGAGGCGACCCGGGTGAAGACCGCCGCCGGCGCCGAGGCCGAGGCCACCAAGACCCGGGGTGCCGCCACCGCGGCGGCGACCCGGGCCACCGGTGAGGCCGAGGCGGCCGCCGCGCAGGCCCGCGGTCTGGCGGAGGCCGCGGCGACGAAGGCGCAGGGTCTCGCGGAGGCGGAGGCCATCAAGGCGCGGGCCGCGGCCCTCGCCGAGAACCAGGAGGCCGTCGTCGCCCAGCAACTCGCGGAGAAGTGGCCGGAGATCGTCCAGGCGGGCGCGTCCGCGTTCGGCAACGTCGACAACATGGTGCTGCTCAACGGTGCCGACGGCATGGCCGACGTGTTCGCGAAGGCCCTCACCATGGGCGGTACCGGGCTCGGGCTCGCGCGTCAGCTGCTGGCGTCCATGAACCAGAACGGGCAGGCCCCGGCCGGGACTTCGCCCCTGAATGGAGCCGGGGCACCGCCGTCGCAGAAGGTGCCGGTCGAAGGAGCGTGACCCGCACCCGACCCGCGTGACATGCCCGTGGGGGCGGCCTTCGGGTCGCCCCCACGGGTGCGTTCAGGACACGCCGAGGGCGCTTCCGCGAGCGCACTCGGGGCGCTTCCGCAGGCGCACTCGGGGTGACCCCGTGGGTGCCCCGGCGAATGCCGATCGGGGTGACCCGACGGGTGCCCCGGCGAATACCCCTCGGAGCAAGCCGGTGGGCGACCCGGCAAACACCCCCCGGAGCGACCCCGGTGGGCAACCCGGCGAACACCCCCCGGAGCGACGCCGGTGGGCGACCCGGCGAACGCCCCTCGGAGCAAGCCAGTGGGCGACCCGGCGGAACGCCCCTCGGGGTGACCCGTGGGCGACCCGGCAAACACCCCCAGGGCGACCCGGTGGGCGACCCGGCAAACACCCCTCGGAACAAGCCGGTGGGCGATCCGGCACCCCCCCAGAGCGACCCCGGTGGGCGACCCGGCGAACACCCCCCGGAGCAACCCGGTGGGTGACCCGGCGCAGGCCCCTCCGGGCGACCCGGTGGGTGCCATCCGGCTGTGCAGGGGCTGCGATTAGGGTGCCCCCGTGACCGCTTTCACCGATGAGAACGTCCCGGGGCGCTTCGGCCCCTCCGCCACCACCGAGGCCGACCCGCGCGAGGTGGGCCGGGTCCGCACCGAGTACTCCCCCGCGCACGACGGCGACCCGGACCCCGGTGAGATCGTCTGGACCTGGGTGCCCTTCGAAGAGAACGACGGCCGGGGCAAGGACCGCCCGGTGCTCGTCGTCGCCCGTGAGGCGGCCGGCACGTTCCTCGCGGTCCAGCTCTCCAGCAAGCGGCACGACAACGACCGCGAGTGGGTCGGGATCGGCAGCGGCCCCTGGGACCGCACCGGACGGGACTCCTGGGTCGACGTCGACCGCGTCCTGCGCCTCCACGAGGACGGCATGCGCCGCGAGGCCTGCGCACTGGACCGGGGCCGCTTCAACCTCGTCCGGCAGCGGCTGCACGAGCGCTACGGCTGGACCTGAGCCCCACGACTCCCATCCTCGAACACCTGCTCGAAGGCGGCCCGCACCACAGCTCCCGGCGTCCGGTCCAGCACCCCGAACACCACCTGTTCAAACGTCCGCTCGAAGGGGCCGCCGGGGCCGAGCAGCACCCGGAACGCCCCCGCCACCTGCGCGGGGTCGTTGCGGAACACCCCGCAGCCCCACGCGCCCAGCACCAGCCGCCGGTAGCCGTGCGCGGCGGCCGTCTGCAGGACCCGCTCGGCGCGGGACGCGAGGGCGCCCCGCAGCTCCGGCGCCCGCTCGGGCACCGTGCGCAGCACGACACCCGCGTTCGGCGCGGCGCAGGTCAGGAACCCGGCGGTGAACGGCTCGTCCAGCAGCCGGCCCCGGTCGTCCCGGAAGACGGGCACGGCCGGCGAGTGGACGACCCGGTCGGTGTAGAACGGATCGCGACGGGCGCGGTGGTGCTCGTAGAACGCAGGGGCCTCGAGCAGGCAGGTGTACAGCGCGGAGGCCCGGCACAGGGCCTCCTCCTGCGCCTGGGCGCCGTTCAGATAGCCGCCGCCGGGGTTGCGGGCGGAGGCGAAGTTGAGGACGGCGACCGGCGCGTCCGCGAGGCGGCGGGCGGCCTCGGTGCTGCTCTCGCCGGTGACCTCGACGGAGGTGACCACGGAGGGTGCCGGGGGCACCGGAACCGGCTCCGGTCCCAGCATCCGGGTCCCGGCCCGGGCGGCCTCGATCAGCGCCGTCAGCTCCACCGCGCGGCCGCCGGGCGAGCGATAGCCCCCGGCCGCGACGATCCCCTCGGTCTCGCGGGCGATGCCGCGCAGGCGCGCGCTCATGGCGCCACCCCCGTCGTCGTGCTCATGCACGCATCGTGGGCGACGGCGTACGGGCCGTGCAACGAAATTTTCCGATACCGGGAACAGTCAGGGAACTCCCAGGTAACAGCACGCGATCGGCACGGAATCAAAGGCTCACCGAGGTTTATGCACCATTTTGCACCCTTGTGCGTTTCGAATCGAGGGTCTTGGGTGGGACAGATGTGATGGCGGTCCGGCGGCCCCGACGTCGGACCGGTGGCATGGTGGAACCTCAGGAGGATCCCGACATGTCCGATTCGGTCAGCGACTGTACCGACAGCCCAGACAGCCCCACCGACTGTACGGAGCACCGCGACAGCCTCTCCGAAGCCGAGGTGGAGGCCCTGGTCAGGGGCATCTGCTTCAAGACCGGCCCGCCCAGGACGGTCGGCGTCGAACTCGAATGGCTCGTCCACGAGCTGCGCGCCCCGCAGCTCCCCGTGACACCCGAACGACTCGCGGCGGCCTACGCCGCGCTGGAGAGCGTGCCCCTGCGGTCGGCGCTCACCGTCGAGCCCGGCGGCCAGCTGGAGCTCAGCTCTCCGCCCGCCGCCTCCCTCACCGAGTGCGTGGGCACCCTCTCCGCCGACCTGGACGCCGTCCGCGCGGTCCTGCGCGAGCACGAGCTCGTCCTCACCGGCCTCGGCACCGACCCCTGGCACACCCCCCGCCGGTTCCTCCGCGAGCCGCGCTACGACGCCATGGAGGCCTGTCTCGACCGCACCGGCCCGGCCGGCCGCGCCATGATGTGCACCTCGGCCTCCGTACAGGTCTGTCTGGACGCCGGTTACGAGGGGTCCGGCCCGCTGGGGCACGGACGCCGCTGGTGGCTGGCGCACACCCTGGGCGCGGTCCTGGTGGCGGCCTTCGCCAACTCCCCGCTGCTGCGCGGCGACCCGACCGGCTGGCGCTCCACCCGGCAGCTGCTGTGGATGGAGATCGGCGCGGGCCGCGCGGGCGCCCCGGCCCTGGACGGCGACCCCCGTGACGCCTGGGCCCGCCATGTGCTGGACGCGCCGGTGATGTGCGTACGGCGCGACAGCGGGCCGTGGGACGTGCCCGAGCGGATGACGTTCCGTGAGTGGACCCGCACCGGGCGGCCGACCCGTGCCGACCTCGACTACCACCTGACCACGCTGTTCCCGCCGGTCAGGCCGCGCGGCCATCTGGAGCTGCGCATGATCGACGCCCAGCCCGGCGACCACGGCTGGATCGTGCCGGTCGCCGTGACGACGGCCCTCTTCGACGATCCGGAGGCCGCCGAGGAGGCCTGCCACGCCGTGGAGCCCCTGGCCCCGCGGGGACTGCCGCAGCCCGCCCCGCACAATCCGCTGTGGATCGAGGCGGCCCGGTACGGCCTGGCCGACCCCGGACTGCACACGGCCGCCGTGGCCTGCTTCGCCGCGGCCCTGCGCGCCCTGCCCCGGCTCGGCGCCCCCGCCGCGATCGTGGACGCCGTCTCGGAGTACCGGGACCGCTATGTGCTCAAGGGCCGCACCCCCGCCGACGACCAGCTGGACAGCCTGCGCGGCACGGACACCCGCGCGTACGGGAAGGACCCGCGCCGATGACCACCGAGCACCTCCCGGACGCCGACACGCTCCGCGAGCGCGCGCTGACCACCCTGACCACCGCCCGGGACCGCACCACCCTGCTGACCTCCTGCGTCGAGGACCCGGACCTCACCGCCCAGCACTCCCCGCTGATGTCCCCGCTGGTGTGGGACCTCGCGCACATCGGCAACCAGGAGGAGCTCTGGCTGCTGCGCACGGTGGGCGGCCGGGAGCCGATGCGCCCCGAGATCGACGGCCTGTACGACGCCTTCGAGCACCCGCGTGCCGAACGCCCCTCGCTGCCGCTGCTGCCGCCCGCGGAGGCCCGCGCCTACGCGGCGGAGGTGCGCGGGCGGGTGACGGACGTGCTGGAGTCGGCCGACTTCCACGGCACCCGGCTCACCGAGGCGGGGTTCGCCTTCGGGATGATCGCCCAGCACGAACAGCAGCACGACGAGACCATGCTGATCACCCATCAGCTGCGGCTGGGCCCGCAGGTCCTCACCGCTCCCGATCCGGCGCCGGCGCCGCTGTTCACCGGTCCGGCCGAAGTCCTGGTCCCCGGCGGCCCGTTCACCATGGGCACCTCCGCCGAGCCCTGGGCGCTGGACAACGAACGCCCCGCGCACCGGCGCGAGGTGGCCCCCTTCCACATCGACACCACCCCGGTCACCAACGCCGCCTACCAGGCGTTCATCGAGGACGGCGGCTACGACGAGCCGCGCTGGTGGACGAAGGAGGGCTGGGCGCACATCCGCCGGCACGGCCTCCACGCGCCGCTGTTCTGGCACCGCGACGCCGGGCAGTGGCTGCGCCGCCGGTTCGGGATCACCGAGGTCGTCCCGCCCGACGAGCCGGTCCTGCACGTGTGCTGGTACGAGGCCGACGCCTACGCCCGCTGGGCCGGGCGCCGACTGCCCACCGAGGCCGAGTGGGAGAAGGCGGCCCGTTTCGACCCGGCGACCGGCGGCTCGATGCGCTACCCGTGGGGCGACGCCGACCCCGCGCCCGAGCACGCCAACCTGGGCCAGCGCCATCTGCGCCCCGCGCCCGCCGGCAGCTACCCGGAGGGCGGGTCCCCGCTCGGCGTACGGCAGTTGATCGGCGACGTCTGGGAGTGGACGGCGAGCGACTTCCTCCCCTACCCCGGCTTCACCGCGTTCCCCTACAAGGAGTACTCGGAGGTGTTCTTCGGCCCCGAGTACAAGGTGCTGCGCGGCGGTTCGTTCGCGGTGGACCCGGTGGCCTGCCGGGGCACGTTCCGCAACTGGGACCTCCCGATCCGGCGGCAGATCTTCTCCGGCTTCCGCACCGCCCGCTCGGGGAATCTCTGATGTGCCGTCATCTCGCCTGTCTGGGGCCCCCGGAGCCGCTCGGCCGGATCCTGGTGGACCCCCCGCACGGGCTGTACCGGCAGTCGTGGGCGCCCAGGCGGCAGCGGTACGGGACGGTCAACGCCGACGGTTTCGGCGTGGGCTGGTACGCCGAGGGCGATCCGGTCCCGGCCCGCTACCGCCGTGCCGGGCCGGTCTGGGCCGACCTGTCGTTCGCCGACCTGGCGCGTGTGGTGCGCTCCGGCGCGGTGCTGGCCGCCGTACGGGACGCGACGCTCGCCGGGGCCGACGCGGAGGCCGCCGCGGCGCCGTTCACGGGCGGGCCCTGGCTGTTCAGCCACAACGGGGCGGTGCCGGGCTGGCCGGACTCCCTGGCGGTCCTCGCCCACACTCTGCCCGCGGCGGATCTGCTGTCGATGGAGGCCCGGACCGACTCCGCGTTCGTCTGGGCGCTGGTCCTGGCCCGGCTGCGGGCCGGCGATCCCGGTGGGCAGGCCCTGGCCGACACCGCCTCGGAGGTCGCGGCGGCGGCCCCCGGCTCCCGGCTCAACCTGCTGCTCACCGACGGCGCGACCATCACCGCCACCGCCTGGGGCGACTCCCTCTGGTACCGCACCGACCCCGGCCGGCGCACGGTCGTGGCCTCCGAACCGTACGACGACGACCCGCACTGGCTGGAGGTCCCCGACCGCACCCTCCTCACCGCGAACCGCACCGAGGTCCTCCTCACCCCCCTCAAGGAGCCGGTGTCCGCACCACCCAAGGAGCCCCGCACGTGAGTCCGTTCCAGATCTCCCGCACCCTCCCCGAGGACGCCACGGACGCGGCCCTGCGGGCCGATGTCCTGCGGGGCCTGACCACCGCCCCGAAGACGCTGCCGCCCAAGTGGTTCTACGACGCCCGCGGCAGCGAGCTGTTCGAGCGCATCACCGAACTGTCGGAGTACTACCCGACGCGCGCCGAGCGCGAGATCCTCGTGGACCGCGCCGACGACATCGCCCGTGCCGCCCGCGCCCGCACGCTCGTCGAACTCGGGTCGGGGTCCTCGGAGAAGACCCGCCATCTCCTCGACGCGCTGACCGGACTGGCCACGTACGTGCCCGTCGACGTCAGCGAGAGCGCGCTCACCCAGGCGGGTCACGCCTTGATCGCCGAGCGGCCCGGATTGGACGTGCACGCCCTCATCGCGGACTTCACCAAGGAGGTCGCCCTGCCGGACACGCCGGGCCCGCGTCTGCTGGCGTTCCTCGGCGGCACCATCGGCAACCTGCTGCCGGCCGAACGCGCGGTGTTCCTGGGCTCGCTGCGCGCCCTGCTGTCCCCGGGCGACACGCTGTTGCTCGGCACGGACCTCGTCAAGGACGAGGAGGTGCTGGTCCGGGCGTACGACGACGCGGCCGGGGTGACGGCCGAGTTCAACAAGAACGTCCTGGCCGTCGTCAACCGCGAGCTGGGCGCGGACTTCGACCCCGGGGCCTTCGATCACGTCGCGCTGTGGGACGCGCGCAGTGAGTGGATCGAGATGCGGCTGCGCTCGCGCACCGAGCAGACCGTGAAGATCCCCACGCTGGGCCTGGCCGTGGACTTCGCTCCCGGCGAGGACCTGCGCACCGAGGTGTCGGCGAAGTTCCGCGAGGAGGGTGTGCGAACCGAACTGGCCGCCGCAGGGCTTGAGCTGACCCACTGGTGGACGGACGGCGCGCGTCGGTTCGCGCTGTCGCTGAGCACCGTCCGCTGACCTCGCGCCCTCACGCGGGCGGAGGCGTCTGCGCCGGGGCCGCCGTCGGGTTCGCGGTCCCGGCCGGACCGGCGGTCGGCACCCCGGGGGCCACCTGCGTAGCCGGAGCCGACGGCGGGGCGTCGCCCGCCGGTTCCGGGGCGCGGGCCGTCGCCGGGTCGGTGGCGTCGGCATCGGCACCGGCATCGGCCAGGCAGTCGACGAAGCTGACGAAATCGGCCTTCGCGGAGCCGTCGGTGACCGCGAACTCCTCCTGCGGATGGCTGCGCAGCAGACACATGTCATAGCGGGCGACCGTCGGCAGGGAGTCGCGTGCGCCGTCCGTTCGGTATTCGTGCCGGCCGACCAACTGGCAGGAGTCGTACCGGATCAGGGGCCCCCGCGGCCCCACGACATAGCGGTGCGGCCGCACTTCGGGCGCGAAGTCCTTGAAAGCCAGCCCGGTGTCGTCGCAGTCGCTGAAGTGGACCGTGCCGCTCTTCCACACACAGTCGATGACCCGCGCGTCGGGATTGCGCACCTCGAACCGGATGTCCTGGGCGTGGAAGCGCTGCACCGAGTCGTGGTGCCGGGCGACGGGGAACCGGAAGAACGTGCTCGTGGTGCCGTACTCCTGGCTCGGCGGCCGGGTGCCCGTGATGATGTACGAGCCGCCCCGGCAGGTGATGGAGCCCCCGTAGGGGAACTCCAGGAAGTTGCCCCAGTCGTACTCGACCTTCATGTCGGTGAACCAGTAGTTGAGGAACTGGTCCTGGTCGTTGGGCTGTTGCCCCCGGCCGGTGACGCCCGAGTAGAGGAACGCCCTGC
Source organism: Streptomyces sp. YKOK-I1 (assembly GCF_054660435.1). NCBI lineage: Bacteria > Bacillati > Actinomycetota > Actinomycetes > Kitasatosporales > Streptomycetaceae > Streptomyces > Streptomyces sp. YKOK-I1. The sequence goes on along the minus strand of NZ_BAAGDR010000001.1, from coordinate 9,007,987 downwards.
GGTAGGCGCCGCCGACCCGGCACGCCTCCCAGCGCATCTCGGAGTTGGTGTCGGTGCCGTCCAGCGAGATGCCGTACTCCCACTCCCCCATCCACTCGCACTCCGAGAACCGGTAGTCCTGCGCCTGGCCGGTGGAATAGGAGCTGAAGAAGGAGGCGCCCGGGGTCGCCGAGCGGAACTGGATGCGCTCGAAGGACAGGTTGGCCCAGATGTCCTCGTTGCGGCACAGATAGGAGCCGGGGCCGACCGGCGGGCGGAAGACCAGGGTGGTCATGCGCTTGCCCGCGCCGGAGAAGCGCAGCCCGTTGGCCGGGCGCAGCGGCGCGGCCCCGTTCAGCAGGGCGTTCGGGTGGGTGATGAGGAACTCGCCGGGCGGGATCTCGATCACGGTGCGGCCGATGCCCCGGGAGACCCGGGCGGCGGCTAGGGCGTAGGCGTACTCGAACGCGGCGGTGTCGTCGGCGAGTCCGTCGCCCACCGCACCGAGGTCGCGGACGTTGATCACCCGGGACAGCAGACCGGCGGAGGCCGGCGCCCGCACCGCACCGGCGGGGCCGACCGCGGCGCCGGGGCCGCTTCCCGGTCCCGACGCGGCGGACGCGCTGTGGCCGGTGAGGACCGTCGCGCCCAGCAGGGTCACCCCGCCACGCAGAAGCTGCCGACGGCTCACACGGGACATCCCGCCTCCCCACTCTGCCATAATTGCCTTCTTTCCAATGATTTGTAAGCCATTCGGTGAATTTGCCTGAATAGATATGAATAAGGAGGAAAATGGCCGAGTTTGTTGAGGTTCTCCGGCATCTGTCGGCGGCACAGAAGCCCGCGAAGGGGGTCTCGCTCTACACCCGGTTCGTCAACCGCCCGGCCGGGCGGGTCCTGGCCGCGCTGGCCTATCAGGCGGGGGCGACACCCAATCAGCTGACCGTCCTCGGCGCCCTGTTCACCTTTCCGGCGCTGGCCGCGGTGGCCCTGCTGCCGCCCACGCCGTCGATGGCGGCCTGCGTGGGCGCGGCCCTGGCCGTGGGGTTCTTCCTGGACTCGGCGGACGGTCAGCTGGCGCGGGGACAGCGGTCGGGGAGTCCGTCGGGCGAGTGGCTCGACCATGTGCTGGACTGCGTCAAGATCCTCACCCTGCACCTGGTGGTGCTGGTGTCGTTCTACCGGTTCTTCGCCCTGCCGAGCCCGCTCTGGCTGCTGGCGCCGATGGTCTTCCAGCTCGCGGCCGTGGTGATCTTCTTCGCCGGGATCCTGACGGAGAAGCTCAAGCGGCGGACACCGGGCGAGGTTCCGCCCGGTGCGCCCCCGGCCTTCAGGGCCGTCCTGCTGCTGCCCGTCGACTACGGCCTGACCTGTCTGGCCTTCCTATTCCTGGGCAGTCAGGACGTCTTCCTTGCGGTGTACGCCACGCTGCTGCTGGCACACGTCCTGTTCATGGCCGCCTTCCTGGTGAAGTGGTTCCGGGAGCTGCGCTGAGGGGATCGACGGCGGCTCGTGGGCGGCCAGCATCCTGAGCGCGCTGCGCAGCAGGGTGCTGGAGGTGTGCATGGTGTACGGGAAGTAGACGACCTCCACACCGACCTCCCCGAACCGCCGCTCGTACTCGAGCCACTTGGGGGTGCCGCGCCAGTCGTCGCCCTTGAAGATGACGTGGAAGCCGACCCGCTTCCAGGTGATGAGCTTGTCGACCTCCGTCTCCACGATGGCGTCGTCGACGTACTTCACACTGCGGACGATGTCGAGCCGCTCGGCGAGCGGGACGACCGGGACCTTGCCCTTCAGCCGTGCCGTCAACTCGTCGGAGCTCACCCCCGCGACGAGCCGGTCGCAGTGCCGCCGGGCCTCGCGCAGGATGTTGAGGTGGCCGATGTGGAACAGGTCGTAGACGCCGGGGGCGAATCCGATGCGGGTCATCGCGCCTCACCCTTTCCTCGCTGGGCCGTCCGGCCGGACTGCGCGGCCTGGGCGCCGTCCTGGGCCGTCTGCTTCGGCGCCGTCGTGGTCTGCTGCGCCGGCTTCTTGGGCACGTTCACGGTCAGGGAACGGGACCTGGCCGCGGTGTTGGCGCCGTCCGTCACCTCGATGGCGTACTGGTGGCGCGAGCCGGCCGGCACCGTGTCGGTCCAGGTCATCCGGGGGCGGTCCCAGAAGGCGGAGGACTTGGCCTTGGTCGTGACCAGCTTGCCGTCGCGGTAGACGCGGTACGTCAGGACGGCGTCGTCGCGGTCCCAGGCGGCCCGCCAGGCGAGGGTGACCTTGCCGGGCTCGGCCGCCGACAGGGACAGCGTGGGCGGCTCCTCCGGAGCGCCGGTGTCCTTGTCACCGAAGCGGGTGAGGCCCTGCTGGGGCGCCTCGTTGACCTCGGTGAACTCACCGCCCGCCCACAGGACGCCCCGTGACGCCACCAGGACGCGGGGGCCGACCTGCTCGCCGAGGCCGCCGTTGGTGTCGGGGAACCAGTGCAGGATCCTGCGGTCGTCGACCCGCTGGGCCAGGAAGTGCTGGCGGTCGCCCCGGTCGGGGAAACCACCGGGCGTCTCGTTGCAGTCGTGGGCGTGCGAGGCGCTGTAGAGCACCCCGTTGTAGGGCAGGACGGACTGGGTGGCGCCACGGCAGGTGTCGTTCCACACCATGATGCCGGTGGCGGTCCGGCCCGCGATCCGGCCGTCGTAGATGCCCGGGCCATGGCCCTCGGCGCCCACGAAGAAACGGGAGTTGTCCTGGGCGATCGTCTTCACCGACGACTGGCTCGGGAACCAGCCGGGGTAGGCGAGCACGGTGGCGCCGGTGACGGGGTTCAGGGTGACCAGGGAACGGGCACGTTGCCCGTTGACCTGCTCGAAGTCGCCGCCCACGAAGAGGCGCCCCTGCGAGAGCGCGGCCGACAGGGCGCGCACCGGCTGGTCGAGTTCGGCCTTGAAGGGCAGCAGCGCGCCCTTGGGCGTGACGGCGGCGATACGGCTCCTGGTCTCGCCGGAGACCCGGCCGAAGTCACCGCCGAGGTAGATCGCCCGGTCGGTGGGCTCGACGGCCCGCACGGTCGAGGACACGGTCGGCCTGAACTCCTTGCGCACCGAGCAGTCGGCGGTGTTGAGCGCGACCACGTTGGCCGCCTTCTCTGAGCCGACGGTGTCGAAGGACCCGCCGATGTACAGCACCCGGCCGTCCGCGGAGGCCTTCATGGCCCGCACGGTGTGGTTGTGCCCGGTGAAGGCCGGGGCGCAGGGCAGGAGTTTGCCGGTCACGGCGTCGAACGCGGCGAAGTTGCGGCGGGCCACCAGCTTCCGGCCCGGCGCCGCACCCGGCGGGCGGACCGCCTCGAAGGTTCCTCCGACGTAGACGACGCCGTTCGCGGCGGCCATCGACCACACGATGCCTTCGGTCTGCCAGGTCGGCAGCGCATCGGCGGAGAACGTCTTCGGACCGCTGTCGGCGGCCGCGGCGAGGGAGGCGTCGAGCAGGGCTGCGGAACACACGAGGGCGGTGACGGCGACCCTGGTGACCGGCTTCGAACGGAGCTTTCTCAGGTGCAAGGGAACCCCGGGTGGCAGTGGTGGGAGTGGTACGGAGCTCGGAAGACGCCCACCGAGTGGGCCGCGGCGCTGCGGCCGGGGCCGGCCTCATGCGGCGCGGCGGCGCAGCACTCCGGCCAGCTCGGTCACTCTCAGCGACGTCCGATATCGCCACAAACTAATAGCAAATACACACATTCCCAAGGCCATCGCCACGGCGAGTCCTGATGGAGTGTCACCTTCCCTCGTACGGGCGGCTCCCAGCACCACGCAGACCGTGAGGGCGACTCCCAGAGCGGTGACATAGCCGCGGTCGACGGTGGTGAAGCCGAGACGCCACCGGATCAGCAGCGCCGCCGCGAGGTTCTCCACGACGATGGCCGCGCCCCAGGACACGGCGGCGCCGAGCACGCCCCAGGCCGGGACGGCGAGCACCCCGACGGTGAGCTGCACCGTGAACGCGACCGCGGTGACGGCCAGATGCCAGGAGCTGCGGCCGGCCATCAGCAGCACGGTCTGGGCGTTGCCGACGGCGACGTTGACCACCGAGGCCGCGCACAGCACGACCAGGGCGGGGGCGCCGCGGACGAACTCCGGCCCGAAGGCGGACAGGAAGGTCGCGGGGAAGGACGCGAGGAGGGCGAACAGCGGCCAGGAGAACAGCACGATCCAGCAGGTCGACACGCGGTGCAGGGAGTGCGCCTCGGTGTCCTCGTCGAGGGCGAGCAGCCGGCTGACCTCCGGCGCGACGGCGAGCCGTACGGCGAGCTGGAGGAGCGTGCCCGCGGTGACGACACGGCCGATCGCGGTGTAGACGCCGGCCTCCCCCGCGGTGGCCATGGCCGACAGCAGGATGACGCCGACCCACACGGCGCTGATGTCGAAGACGGAGGAGACCGCGCGGGGCGCGGCGAAGCCCCAGAACGTCCGCCAGGACACGGACCCGCCGTCGGCCGGGGGTGTCGTCGGCCCCCGGCCGGCCCGGCAGCGGCGCAGGGTGAACCAGGCGGCCACGGAACCGGCCAGCGCCGGCAGCAGCCACGCCGAGGCCAGCGCGGTCATGCTGGGCAGCAGGAAGGCGACCGGGAGGGCGATCAGCAGCCGCAGCACCGGCTTGCCGATCTGCTCCACCGCGACGAACGGGACGACCGTGCCGTAGGCCCGGGTGGCGCCGAGCAGGACCATGCCCACGGTGGCCACGGGCAGGAAGACGCCGAAGAGCCGTACCAGGGAGACGGCGTCCGCCGGGGGCAGTTGGGGCAGCAGCAGCCGGGCCGCGGTGGAGGACAGCAGCAGGGGCGCGGCGGCCGCGGTGGAGACCACGGCGGCGGGCAGGACGGCCATGCGCAGCAGGTCGGGGACCGAGCGGCCGTCGTGCAGGGCGAGGTCCCGGGGGACGAAACGAATGAGCCCGGCGTCGGCGCCGAGCTTGCAGGTGTTGCTGAGGATGGTGAACAGGGCGACGCCGGTGAAGACCACGCCCGAGCCGTCCGCGCCGACGGCGCGGGTGAACAGGCCGACCAGCAGGAAGGAGAAGACGGCGTTGGCGACGGAACCCGCCATGCCCCACCACCCGCCCCGGGCGACCGCCGCCACCGCGCGCGGGGCCTTCGCCCCGGCGCGGGTGGGAGCGGTCGTGTCGGCAGCGGTCACCGCCGGGAGATGGAGAAGGTGCCGTCCTGCGCGGGAAGTTCCATCGGCGCGGCGGGGTGCGAGGCCGGACGGTACTTCGGGCGGCGGCGCGGCAGCCGCAGGCGGCGGGGCCGGGCGGCGTCGAGGACCGTGCCGAGGAGGCGTCCGCCGGAGCAGTCGACCAGTTCCTGCACCTGGCGCAGGTCGTCCTGCCGGGTGGCGCCGAGGCCGACGACCAGCACCACGCCGTCGACGCGCTGGGCCACGGCGAGCGCGTCGGCGTGCGTGAGGAACGGCCCCGTCACGACGACGGTGGTGGACTCGGTGCCCGGCCGCAGCCGATGGGCCTCGGTCGACAGGCTCGAGCGGGTGTGCGCGCCGATCCCGCCGCCGGAGCGGAAGGCCAGCCGCCCGGAGACGTCGGCGTCGACGAGGACGCTCCCGCTGGGCAGGAACGCCTCCTCCAGGGTGGGCGCCTCGTACGGCATCAGCGGCAGCCGGTCCGAGAGCCTGGAGGCGTCGGAGTCGGCGTCGACCAGCAGGACCTCGCCGCCGTACTCGGCGAGGGCGGCGGCCAGGTTGGCGGCGACCTCCTCGGCGGCCTCGGCGTCGCGCGGGGCGACGACGAGCACCTGGCCGGGCCCCGAGGGGCTGTCGGTCTTGCGCAGCCGGAAGGCCAGGGCGCGGAACGCCTCCGCGCGGGTGCCGCCGGTGCGGCCGACCTTCAGCAGTTCGTCGCGCCCGTCCTCGTCGTCGGGCAGGATGCCGAGCACCGGGGCGCGCAGCGCGCCGCGCAGTTCGCCGACCGAGCGGATCCGGGAGTCCAGGGCGGAGCGCAGCCAGGCCAGCACCAGGCCGAGCAGCAGGCCGCACACCAGGCCGAGGGCGAGCAGGACGCGCAGACCGGGGCCGACCGGCAGGTGCGGGGCGCTGGCCCGGCGGACGACGTCACCGGCGTCGGTGTCCCGGGACTTGATGTCCAGGACGCGCTTCTGGAGGGTGTAGAGCTGGCTCTGCGCGGCCGTCTTGGCGTCCTTCTGCCCCAGCTTCTCCTCGGCCAGATCCTGGTTGAGCACCCGGATCTGCTGGCCGAGGGCGTCGGTCGCGCGCCGGACGGCGGCGTCGTTGCGGCTCTTGCGGTCGGTGAGGTAGGCCTCGGCGAAGGCGTTGGCGCCCTCCGCCGCGCGCCGAGGGCTGCCGGCGGTGAACTCGAAGCGCAGTACCCGGGACTTCATCGGGTTGGTGACGCGCAGCCGGGCGGCGAGCCCGTTCGCCTGGCTCTCGGGCAGGCGCAGGGCGCGGGCGACACGGCGGGCGACCTCGGCGCTGGTGGCGACCTGCTGCTCGGTGGTCATGCTGACCTGGTTGTCGGCGGAGACCCCGACCGCGCCGAACGGGTCGGCGGTGGAGCGCACCAGGACCTCCCCGGTGGCGGTGTAGGTGTGCGCGCGGTACTCGGCCAGCGCCAGCCCGCCGAGCAGTCCCAGGACCAGGCCCAGCGCGATCAGGGCGCGGTGGCGAAGGATGCGGCGCAGTTGGTCGCGTAGTTGGTCCGGCTCGTCGTACCGGTCGTCGAGATGGATGGGGCCGGTCACGGGTGCCCTCCTGTTCCGGGGATCGATGCGTGACGGGGGGTTGCGGCCGGCATCGCCGATGAGCGGAACCGGGATGCCCGGGCGACGGGGGTGGTGATGAGCAGCGGTACGGCCACCAGCAGGGTCAGCGGACCCGCGATGGCGAGCAGGCTGCCGCGCAGGAAGACCATCTGGTAGAAGGCGAACGCGGGGACGAGCAGGGCGGCGAGGGCGGCGGGGCTCTCGCGCAGCCGGTGGCGGATGTCGTCCACGCGCCGGCCGAACGCGCCGAGCAGGAGGAAGACGAGGATCACGGCGAGGGGGCCGGCCCACAGGTAACTCTCGATCCACAGGGGCGCGGAGAGGTTGTGGAACTCGTACCCGGCGTACTCGGCCAGGGAGATGCCGGTGTCCTTGGGTTTCTCCGGCCACATCGCGCGCGGCACCATGAACAGCGGCGGGCCGAGGACGTTCTGCGGGGAGAACCCGTGGTCGTGGGCGTAGTCGACGCCGGTCTGCATCTGCTGGAAGGCGTCGTAGTCGCCGTTGGAGGTGAACTGGTCGGCGAGGGAGGCGACGGTGAGGGTCTCCCGGTCGCTGTAGCGGAAGTAGTCGCTGTAGGGGAAGACGAACAGCAGTGCGGCGAGGATCGCGGCCGAGGTGACGCGGAAGGCCCGGGGCCGGCAGAGCCGGGGCACCGAGAAGAGCAGGGTCAGCAGGACCATGCCGGCCCAGAACCGCGGCTTGCTGATGGGGTTGTTGACGACCACGTTCAGGGCGAGCAGCACGGGCAGCAGCAGCCAGCGCACCGCGCGCAGCCAGCGGTCGCCGCCGGGGCGGCACGGCACCCTGAGCAGCCCGAGCAGCGCCCAGAACGCGGGCACCGACAGCGACCAGCTGAGCAGGGAGCGCAGCGAGGCGTCCTCCCCGCCGGCCTCGGTGATGGCCTGCCGGCTGGTGAAGTACGCGCCCAGTCGGCCGGGTTGGCCTGCGATGAGCACGGCGGCGAGGCCGAGGGCGAGCGCGCACAGGGCGAGCAGCCGCCAGGGCGCGACACGGCGGGCGAGGATGCGTTCCAGGCGTCCGGGCGGGGCGGTGTCCCCGCGGGCGCGTTCCCGGCGGGCGGCGAGGGCCGCTCCCGCGCTGTGCGCGAGGAGGCCGAGTTCGACGAGGGCCACGGCCATGAGCGCGGTGGTCTCGTCGGTCCGGTACGGCCAGGGGTACGCGTCGGCGGCGAGCATCGCCAGGCCCGCCAGCCCCAGCCAGATGTAGGCGAAGACCCAGAAGCCGAGGGCGACGAATTGCACCCGGGACGCGGTGAGCACCCGGGCGAGCGCACCGCCGCTGTGCACCACGACGACGCCTTGCAGGACGAGCGCGGCCGACGGGTGCGCGCCGTGCGACTGGAGGATCAGCCCCGGCAGCAGGACCGTCAGCGCCACGGCCCAGAGGGAGACCGCAGCCACACTGCGGACGCGAGCGTCCTGCATCCCGGCCTCTCCGTCGAGCGAATATTTAGGCTGAAACATCACTGAAGGATATATAGCGCTTAGATCGCCCTAATCACCCCAGGCGCGCAGAAATCGCGAAATTCTCGGCGTGCCAATTACCCCAAATCATGACAAGTCTGCATAGCTTATCGGCCATCAGATCTCCCGATTCACAGAGGAGTTGCGCATGAGCCAGCAGGTAGACGTCGTCGTCGCCGGGGGCGGGGGATTCATCGGCGGTCACCTGGTGGGCGACCTTCTCGCCCAGGGCCTGACCGTCCGCTCCGTCGACATCAAGCCGCGCCAGGACTGGTACCAGGTCCACCCCGACGCCGAGAACGCGGTCGCCGACCTCTCGCTCCTGGACAGCGCCCGCGTGGCGGTCCGGGGCGCACGCCAGGTGTACATGCTGGCCGCCGACATGGGCGGCATGGGCTTCATCGAGAACAACAAGGCCGCCTGCATGATGTCGGTGCTCACCAGCACCCATATGCTCCAGGCGGCCCACGAGGCCGGTGTGGAACGCTACTTCTACTCCTCCTCCGCCTGCGTGTACGCCGCCGGCAAGCAGACCGACCCGGCCCTGACCGCCCTCAAGGAGGAGGACGCCTACCCGGCGCAGCCCGAGGACGGCTACGGCTGGGAGAAGCTGTTCTCCGAGCGCATGTGCCGGCACTACGCCGAGGACTACGGCTTCGTCACCCGCGTCGCCCGCTACCACAACGTGTACGGCCCGCACGGCACCTGGACCGGCGGCCGGGAGAAGGCGCCGGCCGCGGTGTGCCGGAAGATCGCCGAGGCGGTCCTCAGCGGCGACCACCGGATCGAGATCTGGGGCGACGGGCTCCAGAGCCGTTCGTTCATGTACATCGACGACTGCGTGCACGGCAGCCAGATGATCCTGAACGGCGACAGCGGGATCCCGGTCAACCTCGGCTCCTCGGAGCTGGTCACCATCAACCAGCTCGTCGACCTCGTCGAGGAGATCGCCGGTGTCCGCTGCGAGCGCGCGTACCGCCTCGACGCCCCGCAGGGGGTGCGCGGCCGCAACTCCGACAACACCCTGATCCAGGAGATCCACGGCTGGGAGCCGTCGGTGACCCTGCTCGACGGTCTGGAGACGACCTACGCCTGGGTCTACGACCAGGTCAAGCGCTCCCAGCAGTGAGCCGCGGGCGAGCAGAGGAGGCGGTGAACCCATGAGGATCCTCGTCCACGACTACAGCGGCCACCCCTTCCAGGCCCAGCTCAGCCGTGAACTGGCGCGCCGCGGTCACGACGTCGTCCACTCGACCTGCACGGCCTACGTCTCCGGCAAGGGCAACCTCGCCGGGGACACCCCCGGGCTGCGCTTCGTCACCATCGGCGACGGCACCGCGCTGCGCAAGGACGCCTACTTCCGCCGACTGCGCCAGGAGACCCTGCTGGGCCTGGAACTGGCCCGGCAGGTACGGCGGGAGAAGCCGGACGTGGCGCTGCTGTCGAACATGCCGATCCCGGTGCTGGTGGTCGCGGCGGGTGTGCTGCGGCGGATGGGCGTCCCGTGGGTGCTGTGGCACCAGGACGTGACGGCGGAGGCGCTGAAGAGCTTCGCCGCCGAGAAGGTCGCGCGGTCCATGGGCGTCGCCGCGAAGGTGTTCGGGGCCGGCGAGAAGTGGTCGGCGCGGCAGGCCGCGGCCGTCGTGGTGATCGCCGAGTCGTTCCTGCGCGTGCACCGCGCGTGGGGCACGGCCGGCAAGGTCACCGTCATCCCCAACTGGGCGCCGCTGGACGAGATCGTGCCGGTGGACCGGGCCAACGCCTGGTCGGCCGAGCAGGGCCTGGACGGCGTGCGGACGGTGCTGTACTCGGGCACGCTCGGCCTGAAGCACAACCCGGAGCTGCTGGTGCGGCTGGCCGAGCGGCTGGGCGCGCGGGGCACCCCGGTGCGGCTGGTCGTCGTCAACGACGGCCCGGCGGTGCCGGTGCTGCGCAGGGCGGCGGCCGAGCGGGGCGTCGATCTGACCCTGCTGCCCTTCCAGCCCTACGAGCGGCTGCCCGAGGTGCTGGGCTCGGGCGATCTCCTCGTGGTGCTGCTGGGCGCGGACGCCGGGGAGTTCTCGGTGCCGTCGAAGACCCTGTCGTACCTGTGCGCCGGACGTCCCGTGCTCGGGCTGATGCCGGCCGGCAACCTGGCGGCGCAGCTGCTGCGCCGCGCCGGGTCGGCGGTGTTCCCGCCGGAGGAGACCTCGCTCGACGAGGCCGCCTCCTGGGGGCGGGAGATCCTGTCCGACCCGGCGCGCGCCGAGTCGCTGGGCAAGGAGAGCCGGGCCCTGGCCGAGCGGGAGTTCGCCCTGGAGGACTGTGCCTCGCGCTTCGAGGACATCCTCCGTACGGCGAGCCGCGCGCGGCGGCACTGAACGGGCGGTGGTTCGGCCGCACCCGGCGGCCGAACCGCTTCCGTCACCCTTGCCGGTACAGCTTCTCCAGCCGGTCCACGACCGCGCGGATGGAGAAGACCTCGTCGATCGCCCGCCGGCCGGCCGCGGCGAGCCGGTGCCGCAGCTCCGGGTCGGCGAGCAGCCGGCCCACCGCGTCGGCCAGCGCCCGCGGGCTGCCGTCGGTGACCAACGCGGCTTCCCTGCGGGCCAGTTCGGCCGCGATGCCGCTGCTGTCCGTGCACACGACCGGGGTTCCCTCGGCGAGCGCCTCCAGGACCGTCATCGGGAACGGCTCCTGCACGCTCGGCAGGACGTACACCGCGGCCCGGCGGTACGCCGCCAGGGCGGCCGCGTGGTCGAGCGCGCCGCCGTAGGAGACGACGTCGCCGATCCCCCGGTCCTCGATCAGCCGGCGTACGGCGGGCAGCGAGCCCTCGTCGGCGCCGTAGAGCGTGAAGCGGGCCTCGTCGAACTCCTTGTGGACCAGGGCGGCCATCTCCACGAACGCCTCGGGGCGTTTGCGCGGGTGCAGTCTGGCCAGGAAGACCACGTCGTGGCCGGTGCGCGTCCGGTCGGCGTCCGGCGCGGTGGACACCCGCAGACCGTTGGGCAGGTCGACGAGCGGGGGGCCGTCCGGGCCCAGGACCCCGCCCAGTTCGCGGCGCTCCCGCTCGGTGAGCACGAGACAGGCGCGGGCGCCGCGCAGCAGGGGCACGAACAGCCGGTCGAAGACCCGCGCCACGGCAGAGGTACGGGGCTCGACCATGCCATGGGTCTGGGTGACGTAGTCCTTGCCCCGCAGCCGGGCCACGGCGAGCGCGGCGAGGGAGACGAGGTCGCGGCCCGCGTGCAGATGCACGGCGTCGGCGCGGCCGGTCTCCCGCCACAGGTCCCACAGCAGCAGCGGGTGCATCAGGCCGAGGCAGCCCCGGCCGGGGACGAGGCGGCGGGCCGGGCGGGAGACGAAGGGGACGGTGCCGACCCGCCGCGGGGCCGGCGCCGCGCCCCTGCCCCGCCACAGCGACACCAGCCGGACGTCGTGGCCGCGGGCGGCGCACTCCTCGAGCTGGGCGGCCGCCACGCTCGTGGGACCGCCGAAGGCCCCGTCGTCACTGACGAGCGTGACCACGTGGACCAGCCTCATGCCGCCCCTCCCCTCGCGGGCGCCGCCGCGCCCGTCGTCAGCACCGCGCCGGACGCGAGGTCCTGGTGGGCGACGGCGCCCGCGCCGACCACGGCGCCCCGGCCGACGGTGACCCCGCGCAGCACCACCGCGCGGGCCGCGACCCAGCTGCCCGGCTCCAGCCGGATGGGGCCGTTGTCGAACTCGAAGGTGGCGCTGCGGCGGCGGTGGCTGCCGGTGCACAGCAGGGCGCTCTGCGAGACACAGCAGTCGTGGCCGATGGTGACCGGTTCGAGGTTGAGGATCCAGGCGTCCTCGCCGATCCAGACGTCGTCGCCGACGTCGAGTTTCCACGGCCAGTGGACGCGCACCCCGCGCCGGATCAGCACCCGCCGGCCGACCCGGGCGCCGAAGGCGCGCAGCAGCGGCGGCCGCCACCGGGCGGGGAACCACCACTGGGTGAACAGCAGATGCTGGGCGGCGTACCAGGCGGCCTGCACCAGCGGGGGACGGCCCTTGTCGTATCCGGCTCCGGTGAAGCCGCGCAGCCGGCGGTCCACGACGGGCCGGCGCGCCGGGTCCGCGACGGAAGTGGTCTGTACCATGACGCGATCCTTCACGGCGGCGGGGACGAAGGACCCGCGTCGGCCGCGTGTTGGCGGCAGACCTGCCCGGATGGCGGAAGCGGCCCGCGGGCCGGAACCCGGGGCCGCTCCTCACAAGCCTGACAGGCGCCCTGCCTAATAGGCTCCCTGGCCGTTGAGGACCGCTCGGACGGTGCGGGCCATCACGTTGACGTCGCCGGACAGCGACCAGTTGTCGACGTAGCGCAGGTCGAGTGCGACCGTCTCGCGCCAGGACAGGTCCGAGCGCCCGCTGACCTGCCACAGACCGGTCAGGCCCGGCCGGACGTTGAGCCGGCGCATCTCGACGCCGTTGTACTTGACGACCTCCTCGGGCAGCGGCGGGCGCGGGCCCACCAGGGACATGTGGCCGAAGAGGATGTTGAACAGCTGGGGCAGCTCGTCCAGGGAGTAGCGGCGCAGGACGCGTCCGACCGGCGTGACCCGGGGGTCGCGGCGCATCTTGAACATGTGTCCGTCGTTCTCGTTCTGCTGCTCCAGCCCGCCCTTGAGCCGGTCGGCGTCGACCACCATGGTGCGGAACTTCCACATGGCGAACCGCATGCCGTGCCGGCCGACCCTGGTCTGACGGTAGAGGACCGGGCCCGGTGAGCCGAGCCGGACGGCCAGCGCCAGCACGCACAGCAGCGGCGAGAGCAGCAGGAGCAGCAGCAGGGCGCCCGTGCGGTCCACCGCCGTCTTGGCGACGGTGTGCGCACCGCGCTGGAGCGGCGGGGCGATGTGCAGCAGGGTGAGACCGGCCGCCGAGGTCAGCCGCACCCGGCGGCGGGCCACGTCGGTGATGCCGGGCAGCACCATGAGCGAGCGGCCCCGGTCGTGCAGCGCCCAGGACAACCGGCGCATCCGCTCGCCGTCCAGGTGCGGGCCGGGTGCCACGAAGACCAGGTCGGCGCCGAGTTCGTCGGCCGCGCCGAGGACGACGGCGGCGTCCGTGTCGGGTGTGTCGGGTGCCTCGCGGGTCAGCTGCGCGCACACGGGGACGCCCGAGGTCACCTCGTCCTCGCCCACCGGGCAGGCGCCGACGATGACGTACTCGTGGTCGGTGCGCTGGGCGAGCTGTCCGACCACGGCGTCGAGGGCCGAGGCCTCGCCGACGACCAGGACGTGGCGCAGGGCGCGGGCGTTGCGGCGGGCGGCCAGCAGATGACGGTGGATCAGCTTCTGGCAGACACCGGTGGCCACCAGGGCGGGGATGAGCGCGGTGAACGCCTCGGCGGGCACGCTCTGCAGTCCGCAGACCACCCGTAGCGTCGCCAGGGCGCCGACCAGGACCAGCCAGTCCCGGGCCACGGCGCGCAGCCCGCCTCCGTCGCCCCAGGCGACGGGGGTGTAGCGCTTGCTCACCACCCCGATGAGCGGCCACAGCAGGGCCGCGGCGGCCGCCAGCCGCAGGGGGTGGGGCTCATGGACCTCCACGATGGTCGCGGCGACCGGCAGGGCCGCGGCGGCCAGGTCGACACCTACGGAGAACGGCCCGTACCAGCGGGCCCGGGTCCGCATACGCGGGACGGGGTGGCGCGCCACGGGAATCGGCGCCTGCCGGGACATCGCGATTCTGAACCGGCGCATGGTTTCCTTCGAACCCCCACTCGCAGATCACATTCCTCACATGATCCTTATATCACTGTACGGGTAGGAAAATAGGCTTTTATCGCGTGGTGGCGAGTGGCGTGGCATGGCGGTGTGCCGCGGGTTGGGGCACGGTGGAGTGACACGGCCGAGAGGAGCACCCGATGTCGAACCACACCTACCGGGTCACGGAGATCGTCGGCACCTCGCCGGACGGCGTCGACCAGGCCATCCGCAACGGCATCGGCCGCGCCTCGCAGACCCTGCACAACCTGGACTGGTTCGAGGTCACCCAGGTGCGCGGGCAGCTCGAGAACGGCGACATCGCGCACTGGCAGGTGGGCCTGAAGGTCGGCTTCCGCCTGGACGAGACCGACTGACGGAGTGTCGGACTGACGGGGTGTCGGACTGACGCACCCGATCGACGATCAGGTACGGCCCTCCCCCTCCTGCGCCTCGCGCAGTTCCGGCGACGGCGCGCTCCAGCGTGCGAGGACGACCCGGAATCCCGCCCGTTCGGCGTCCTCGCACACCAGCGCGTCGTCGTCCACCAGCATCCGCACCTCGCGCGACCGGGCGAGCCGGCGCAGGATCTCCAGCTTGGTGCGGCGGGCGGGTCTGCGGTCGTCGTTGCGCCGCATGTACACCCGCCCCTCGGGCAGCCCCTGGGCGTCGAGCCACGCCAGCGTGTCCCGCCGGCAGCGCTCCGGCCGGCCGGTGAGGTAGACGACCTCGCACTCCTCGGCCTGCTCCCGCACCAACGCGACGCCCTGCGGGATCGGCGGGTCCTCGGGCGCGGCGGCGAAGAACGCGCCCCAGTCGCGCGGCCTGCGCTCCAGGAACCGCTGGCGGTGGGCCGTGTCGGCGAGGGTGTTGTCCAGATCGAACACGGCGATCGGCCGTCCGCTGCTGTCGGTCATGGAAGCATTTTCCCGGGAATCCCGTGAGCCGTCAGATGTTGAACCAGGTATGAGCTCCGCGATCGCCTCCGCCCGCCTCTCCGTCCTCGACCGGTCCCGGATCCGCGAGGGCCACACCGCGGCACAGGCACTGCGGGACACGGTGGCGCTGGCGCGGGAGGCCGAGAGCCTCGGCTTCCATCGCTTCTGGGTCTCGGAGCACCACGGTGTCCCCGGCGTCGCGGGCTCCGCGCCCACCGTCCTCGCGGCCGCCGTCGCGAGCGCGACCCGCACCATCCGGGTCGGCACCGGCGGGGTGATGCTGCCCAACCACCGGCCCCTGGTGGTCGCCGAGCAGTTCGGCGTCCTGGAGTCCCTCTTCCCGGGGCGGATCGACATGGGTCTGGGCCGGTCCGTCGGCTTCACGGACGGGGTGCGCAGGGCGCTCGGCCGCGACAAGGACGACGCCGACGACTTCGCCGCCCAGCTCGGGGAACTCCTCGGCTGGTTCCGGGGCACCTCGCCGACCCGGGTGCACGCCTACCCGGCCGAGGGGCTGACGGTGCCGCCGTTCGTGCTGGCCATGGGTGAGGGTGCGACGATCGCGGCCCGCGCGGGCCTGCCCCTGGTGATCGGCGACCTCGGGAACCGCGAGAAGATGCGGCGCGGCATCGACGCCTACCGTGCGCTGTTCCGCCCCTCCCCCTGGGCGTCCGAGCCGTACGTCGTCGTCTCCGGCACGGTCGCCGTGGCCGCGAGCCCCGAGGAGGCGCGGCGCCTGCTGCTCCCGGAGGCCTGGTCGATGGCGTATTCCCGCACCCACGGCACCTTCCCGCCGCTCCCGCCCGCCGAGGCGGTCGAGGCACGCCCGATGACCGCGAAGGAACGCGGCTTCTACGAGTCCGGCCTGACCGGCCACATCGCCGGCACCGAGGAGCAGGTGGCGCACGAGCTGGAGACCCTGGTGAAGGAGACCGGCGCGCAGGAGCTCCTCGTCACCACCAGCACGTACGACCGTACGGCGCTGCTGGACTCCCACCGGCGGCTCGCCGGGATCGTGCACCGGTAGGGGGTCAGCGGCGCCGCTGCTCGCTCCAGGACCGGTGGTGGTCCACGAGGGTCTCCTCAACCGGGCGGTAGACGAGGCCCAGTTCCTCGGTGCTCCGGCGGTTGTCGACGCGGAAGCGGATGCCCAGGTGCTTGCGTATGTAGTCCTGGGAGAGGCCGAACGCGGGGCCGAGGATGCGGACCGGCCAGTGCGGGAGCGCGGTGCGGGGCAGGCGCAGATCGCGCGGGTGGTGCCTGCGGAGCAGCTGCGCCATCTGGTGGAAGGAGGTCATCTCCTCGGCCGCGAGGATGTACCGGCCGTGGGCGTCCGGGTGTTCGGCGGCGGCCACATGGGCGGCGGCCACGTCCCGGACGTCGACCGTGGTGAAGCTGAAGTCGGGGGCGCCGTAGCAGAAGTACCCCTTGAACAGCTCGTCGAGGAGGAACAGGCTGCCCGAGTCGGAGGCGGGCGTGAGGGAGGGGCCGAGGATCAGGCCGGGGTTGAGGGAGACCATCCGCCAGCGGCTCTGCGCGGCCTCGGCGTCCCAGGCGGCCTGCTCGGCAACCGTCTTGGCGTAGTGGTACGGGTTGTTCTCCACCGTGCTGGTGGTGTTGACGTACTTCTCCGACAGGACCCGCCCGTCCATGCGGTCGACGTCCGCGTAGTCGCCGAAGATCGCGCCCACGGTGGAGGTGAACACCAGGCGTTCCACCGTCTCCGTGCGGTCGACGGCCCCGACGACGTTACGGGTGCCGTGCAGGGCCGGGTCGACGACGTCCCGCTGCCCGTCCTTGATCTTCTCCGGCATCAGGAAGGGCGAGGCGACGTGGAAGACGACCGAGCAGCCCTGCGCCGGCTCGTCGAAGGAGCCCTCCCGCAGCAGGTCCGCCTCGAAGAGGCCGAGCCGGCCGGGGTGGGCGTCCTGGAGGGCGCGCAGCGGGGCGACCTTCGCCGGGTTCGCCGTACTGCGGACCGTCGTACGCACCCGGTGGCCGCGCTCGAGGAGCTGCCGCACCAGGTGCGCCGCGACGAAACCGCTGCCTCCGGTGACCAGGACCGTTCGGCCGGCCGGGCTTGTGCTCACGCGCGCGCTCCCCTCAGTTGGTCGGGACGCGCGCCATGATCCCATCCCGGGCGCCCGACGGCCCCCCGCTTGCGGGGAATCGATGGGGCTAGAGGCGTTCGTCGGGGGACCGGCGGCGATGCTCGTGGGGCGCGGCCAGGACCCGTTCCCCGGCCGCCGCCGCGAGTGCCTTGCGGTCGGAGGCACCGTCCGGTACGAGCAGCGGGAGCACCTCGACCTCCGCGATCAGACCGCGCGCCGAGGTCACCCGCCACAGCGAGGCGAGCAACGGGTCGTCGCCGACGTAGGCGGGCGCGGTGCTGGCCGCCCCGGCGGCGTCCCGGTAGCGGATCCGGACCGGCTGGACCGGGACCCCCGCGTCGAGCGCGGCCTGGAACACCGCGCGCCGGAAGTGTCCCTGGGCGCGGCCGCACCAGGTGCTGCCCTCCGGGAACACCGCGACCGCCTGCCCGGACCGCAGCACCCCGGCGATGGCGGCGACCGTGCCGGGCAGGGCGCGCAGCCGGTCCCGGTCGATGAACAGGGAGCCGTTCGCGGCCATCGCTCCCACGACCGGCCACCCGCGGATCTCCTTCTTGGCGAGCATCCGGGCCGGGCGGACCCCGGCCAGCAGCGGGATGTCCAGCCAGGAGATGTGGTTGGCGACCAGGAGCAGTCCGCCGGTGGCGGGCGCGCGCTCGCCGGTCACCCGGATCCGTACCCCGGCCGCCCGGACGACGGCCCGGCTCCAGCGCCGTATCGCCGCCGCCGGGATCCGCCGGCCGAGCGGGGAGAGGGCGACCCCGGCCAGCACCAGGACGACCACCGTGACGAGCCGCAGCACGGCGCGCGGTACGGCCGTCCAGGACGCCGTGCCCTCCACGCACGCCCGCGGGGTGCAGGGCGCGCCGGGCAGCCAGACGCTCATCAGGCGCTCGGCACGAGGGAGAGGAAGTGCCGCAGGTAGCGGGAGTCGACCCGGCGCATCGACAGCAGCACGAACAGGTCGGCGACGCCGAAGTCCGGGTCGTGCGCGGGCTCGCCGCACACCCAGGCGCCGAGGCGGACGTAACCGCGCAGCAGGGCGGGGAGTTCGGTGCGGGCGGCCGGGACCGCGGCGGCCTCCTTCGGGGTCCACGGGAGCAGCGGGCGGACCCGGAACTCCTCGGGGGCCAGGTGCTTCTCGCGGGCCCGGTCCCAGGTGGCGGCCGCGAGGGCGCCGCCGTCGGTGAGCGGGACCGAGCAGCAGCCGGCCAGCCACTCGTGGCCGCGGTCCACCATGTAGCGGGCGATGCCGGCCCAGATCAGGCCGATGACCGTGCCGTCGCGGTGGTCGGGGTGGACACACGAGCGGCCGACCTCGACCAGGCCGGGCCGGATCGCGTCGAGCCGGCTCAGGTCGAACTCGCCGTCCGAGTAGAGCCGTCCGGCGACCGAGGCGCGCTCCGGGGGCAGCAGCCGGTAGGTGCCGACGACCTGGCCGGTCTCCGCGTCACGCACCAGCAGGTGGTCGCAGCAGGCGTCGAACGGGTCGACGTCGAGGCCCGGCTGCGGGGAGGACAGCAGGGCGCCCATCTCACCGGCGAACACCTCGTGCCGCAGCCGCTGCGCGGCCCGTACGTCGGCCTCGTCGCGGGCCAGGGTGACGGTGTAGCGGACGGGTGCCGTGGACTGCTGGGGACGGTCGAGGGTGGAAACGCCGGTCATGGCTCACTCCTGGGCACGGGCCACATCGGGGACGGTGGCGCTCCCCCTGTTTCTCCCGACCCCGGTTGGCGTGTACGTGTCCGGTGCCGGGAGCAGGGATGTGGGAATGTTGAATGCCAGGCGCTCCGGCGCTGTTCCGGGTGTTACCGCCTGCCCTTCCGCGCGGCTCGCAGCCACTCCTTGTTCATCGCGGTGATGGACACCAGGGGAATCCCCTTCGGACAGGCGGTGGCGCACTCCCCCGCCAGCGTGCAGCCGCCGAATCCCTCCTCGTCCATCCGCGCCACCATGTCCAGCACCCGGGTCTCCCGCTCGGGCGCCCCCTGGGGCAGGACGTTCAAGTGGTTGATCTTCGCCGAGGTGAACAGCATCGCGGCCCCGTTGGGACACGCGGCGACGCACGCCCCGCAGCCGATGCACTCCGCGTGCTCGAACGCGAAGTCGGCGTCGGGCTTCGGCACCGGCGTGGCGTGCGCCTCGGGCGCGGCCCCGGTGGGCGCAGTGATGTAGCCGCCGGCCTGGATGATCCGGTCGAAGGCGCTCCGGTCGACCACGAGGTCCTTGATCACCGGGAACGCCGACGCCCGCCACGGCTCGACGTCGATCGTGTCGCCGTCCGCGAAGGACCGCATGTGCAGCTGGCAGGTGGTGGTGCGCTCGGGTCCGTGCGCATCGCCGTTGATCACGAGGGAGCAGGCGCCGCAGATGCCCTCGCGGCAGTCGTGGTCGAAGGCGACCGGGTCCTCGCCACGCAGGATGAGGTCCTCGTTGAGGGTGTCGAGCATCTCCAGGAACGACATGTCGGGCGAGACGCCGTCCATCTCGTACGTGGACATGGCGCCGTCGGCCTCGGCGGTGCGCTGTCGCCAGACGCGCAGGGTGAGCTTCATGCGTAGCTCCGCTGGGTGGGGTGGACGTACTCGAAGACCAGGTCTTCCTTGTGCAGGGCGGGGGCCTCGCCGGTGGCGGTGAACTCCCAGGCGGCGGCGTAGGCGAACTCCTCGTCCCGGCGGGCGGCCTCGCCGTCCGGGGTCTGGGACTCCTCGCGGAAGTGGCCGCCGCAGGACTCGGCGCGGTGCAGGGCGTCGAGGCACATCAGCTCGGCGAGCTCCAGGTAGTCGACGACCCGGTTGGCCTTCTCCAGGGACTGGTTGAACTCCTCGCCGGTGCCGGGGACCTTGATGCGGCGCCAGAACTCCTCGCGGATCTGCGGGATGCGCTCCAGTGCCTTGCGCAGTCCGGCGTCGGTGCGGGCCATGCCGCAGAACTCCCACATCAGCTCGCCCACCTCGCGGTGGAAGGAGTCGGGGGTGCGGTCGCCGTCCACGGACAGCAGCAGGTTCAGCCGGTCCTGGGTCTCGGCCAGCACCTCCTGCACGACCGGGTGGTCGTCGGTCACCTCGCTCTGCTTCGGGTGGCGGGCGAGGTAGTCGTTGACGGTGGCCGGGAGGACGAAGTAGCCGTCGGCCAGGCCCTGCATCAGCGCGGACGCGCCGAGCCGGTTCGCCCCGTGGTCGGAGAAGTTGGCCTCGCCGATCGCGAACAGGCCGGGGATCGTGGTCTGGAGGTCGTAGTCGACCCACAGGCCGCCCATCGTGTAGTGCACGGCCGGGTAGATCCGCATCGGCACCTCGTACGGATCCTCGTCGGTGATCCGCTGGTACATGTCGAAGAGGTTGCCGTACTTCGCCTCGACCGCCTTGCGGCCCATGCGCGCGACGGCGTCGGCGAAGTCCAGGTAGACGCCCTGGCCGCCGGGGCCGACGCCCCGGCCCTCGTCGCAGACGTTCTTGGCGGCGCGGGAGGCGATGTCACGCGGGACCAGGTTGCCGAAGGACGGGTAGATGCGCTCCAGGTAGTAGTCGCGCTCGTCCTCGGGGATCCGGTTCGCCGGGCGGATGTCGCCCTTGGCCTTCGGCACCCAGATCCGGCCGTCGTTGCGCAGCGACTCGCTCATCAGCGTCAGCTTGGACTGGTGGTCGCCGGTGCGCGGGATGCAGGTGGGGTGGATCTGGGTGAAGCAGGGGTTGGCGAAGTACGCGCCGCGCCGGTGCGCCCGCCAGATCGCGGTGGCGTTGGAGTTCATGGCGTTCGTCGACAGATAGAAGACGTTGCCGTAGCCGCCGCTGGCGAGGACGACGGCGTCCGCGAAATAGGTGTCGATCTTGCCGGTGATCAGGTCCCGGGCCACGATCCCCCGGGCCCGTCCGTCGACGACGATCAGATCGAGCATCTCGGTCCGCGGATGCATCTCCACGTTCCCGGCGGCGATCTGCCTGCTGAGGGCCTGGTAGGCGCCGAGCAGCAGCTGCTGGCCCGTCTGGCCGCGGGCGTAGAAGGTCCGGGAGACCTGGACGCCGCCGAAGGAACGGGTGTCGAGCAGTCCGCCGTACTCACGGGCGAAGGGCACGCCCTGGGCCACGCACTGGTCGATGATCTCGACGGAGATCTGGGCGAGGCGGTGGACGTTGGACTCGCGCGCCCGGAAGTCGCCGCCCTTGACGGTGTCGTAGAACAGGCGGTGGACCGAGTCCCCGTCGTTGCGGTAGTTCTTCGCCGCGTTGATGCCGCCCTGGGCGGCGATCGAGTGGGCGCGGCGCGGGGAGTCCTGATAGCAGAACTGGACGACGTGGTAGCCCTGTTCGGCGAGCGTGGCGCCGGCCGAGCCGCCGGCGAGTCCGGTGCCGACGACGATCACCGTGTGCCTGCGCCGGTTGGCGGGGTTGACCAGCTTGGCCTCGAAGCGGCGCTTGTCCCAGCGCTCGGCGACGGGGCCCGCGGGGGCCACGGTGTCGACGAGGGGATCGCCCATCGTGTACTCGGTGTAGGTCATGGTCAGCTCACCACTCCGGTCATGACGCCCACGGGTACGGCGATGAAGCCGGCCGTGAGCAGCAGCGCGAGGACGTTCGCCGTGGCCTTCAGGGCGCGGTCGCGGGTGCGGCTGCCGGCGCCCAGGGTCTGGGCGGCGCTCCAGAAGCCGTGCCGGACGTGCAGACCGAGGGCGAGCATGGCGACGAGGTAGATGACGTTGCCGTACCAGGTGGAGAAGGTGTCCACGACGTTCTGGTACGGGTGGCCCTCCTGGAAGCCGCCGCTGTGCACGGTGCCGGTGGTCAGGTCCAGGAGGTGCCAGACGAGGAACAGCCCCAGGATGATCCCGCCCCAGCGCATGGTGCGGGTCGCGTAGCTCGCGCGGGCCTTGCGGTGCACGTACTTGGCGGGGCGGGCCCTGAGGTCACGCCGGCTGAGCTGGTAGGCGGAGGTGGCGTGCGCGATCACGGCGACGACCAGCACCACGCGGATCAGCCAGAGCGTCCACTCGTAGTGCATGAACGGTTCGCCGACGGTGCGCAGCCAGTGTGCGTAGTGGTTGAACTCGCCCGGCCCGAAGAAGATCTTCAGGTTTCCGATCATATGGACGACCAGGTACAGCAGCATGATCAGTCCGCTGACGGCCATCACCGTCTTCTTGCCGACGGAGGAGTCCCACACGGTACGCGCCATCGACGGCCGTCGGTCCGTCCGCGTTGCCAGAGCCATGCCTCCAGACGCTAGGGCCGTTCGGCCCCATCGGTCCAAGACATGAAACGGCTCGTTCCGATAGGCATCCTCTATCGATCCGCCTATCCTGGAGGGATGCAGTTCCAGCAGCTCCAGTACTTCGTGGCGGTGGCCGAGACCCGGCACTTCACCCGGGCCGCCGAGCTGGTCCATGTCGCCCAGCCCTCGCTGTCGCAGCAGATCAGGGCGCTGGAGCGGGAGTTGGGCGCGGATCTGTTCCTGCGGGCGCGCGGCAACATCACGCTCACCGACGCGGGCGAGGCGCTGCTGCCGCTGGCCCGGCGGATCCTCGCGGACACCGAGACCGCGCGGTACGAGGTGCAGGAGCTGGTGCAGCTGCGCAGCGGGCGGGTGCGGCTCGGGGCCACTCCGAGTCTGTGCACCGGTCTGCTGCCGGACGTGCTGCGCGCCTTCCACGACCGCTATCCGGGCATCCGGCTGCTGATCGAGGAAGGCGGTTCGCACGATCTCGTACGAGAGCTCGCCCGCGGCGCCCTGGACCTCGCCCTGGTCGTGCTGCCCCTGCCGACGCCCTCCCCCGCGCTGACCACGGTCGAGCTGCTGCGCGAGGACCTGGTGGTGGTGTCCTCCCCCGAGGAGGCCAAACCGGGCGACGGGCGGCGCACGGTCAGGATCGCCGATCTGGAGGGCGAGCGCCTGGTGATGTTCCGGCACGGCTACGACCTGCGGGAACTGACCGTGGCCGCCTGCCGGTCGGAGGGCTTCGAGCCGGACTTCGCGGTCGAGGGCGGGGAGATGGACGCGGTCCTCGGCTTCGTCCGGGCCGGTCTCGGGGTGGCCGTCGTGCCCCGGATGGTGGCCGCCCGGTCCGGCCGGGGCCTGCGGGTCACCCCGCTCGCCCGGCCCGGTCTGCACCGGACGATCGCCCTCGCGCACCGCAGCGACGTGGCACCGCCGCGGGCGGCGCGCGAGCTGCAGCGGATGCTGCTGGAGCGATGAGCTGCGGCTCAGCCCCGGAGGGCGGCCGGCCGGAACACCTCCTCGCACCACTGGCGGAAGCCGGTCGGGGCGGTGTCGGGGGTGCTGGGCTGCACGACGCCGTAGAAGCCCTGGGTGTTCTGGGCGTCGACCATGTCGGCGAAGCCCTTCACCCATGCCGGGGTGGCGCCGAGCCGGGTCCACCGTGCCGCGAGCTGCGCGGGGGTGGTGAACTCGACGCGCACAGGGCGGTCGAGCACCTCGGAGAGGACGCCTGCCATGCCTTCGGGGGTCAGGTCGTCGGGGCTGACCAGCGGAACGTCCTCCTGCCCGGTCCAGGAGCCGTCGAGGAGCAGGCGGGCGGCCGCGGCACCGATGTCGCGTGTGGCGCACAGGCGCAGCACCCGGTCGGGAACGAGCGACGTGGAGAAGACACCCGCGTCGCGGATCGAGGCCAGCTGGCGGAGCTCGTTCTCCATCAGCGAGGGCGGGCACAGGGCCCGGTAGTGGACGCCCGTGGCCGCGATCGCCTCGTCCATGGCCAGGCCCGCGGAGATCAGCCCCGCGTTCCTGGCGACACCGCGGCCCAGGGTGGAGACGGCCACGACCCGCTCCAGGCCCTGGGCCTCGATGACCTCGCACAGCGGCTCGGTGAAGGCCCGGAAGTGTTCTTCGACGCTCTCCGCCGCGGGATTCGGCGGGACCAGCCAGAACACCCGGTCGGCGCCCTGGCAGGCCTCCTTCAGCACCGCCGGGTCCGCGTGCGACCCCTGCACGACCTCCACGCGCTCCCGCACCTCGGGGGCGAGGACGGCGGGGTCGCGGACGATCACCCGGACCGGTGCGGAGGCCTCGGGGGCGTCGAGGAGGCGGGCGACGACCTCACGGCCGATCTGCCCGGTCGGAGTGGTGACCACGATCATGAACTGCTCCTGGAACAAGGCTTGTCGGGACACCCCTGAGCCTGCCGCCACGGTCCGGTGAACTGAAGGTCCGTTTCGCTCGCGGTTGTTACCCTCAGGGCAATACCGATCGTCGGGGTCACGGAGGAGGAGAGCAGGCAGCCATGGAGTCCCGTCCGCTGCGTTACTTCGTCGCCGTCGCCGAGGAGCTCAACTTCGCCCGCGCGGCGCAGCGGTTGGGCATCTCGCCGCCGCCGCTGTCGCGGGCGATCCGCGCGCTGGAGGAGGAGCTCGGGGCCGTACTCCTCGAACGCACCACGCACAGCGTGACGTTGACACCGGCGGGTGAAGTCCTGCTGCCGGAGGCCCGGTTCGCGCTGGAGGCGCTGGAGGCCGCCGGGCGGCGGGCCCGGCGTGCGGCCGCCGCCGGGCCGGAGCTGGCGCTGGCCGTGAAGGCCGACGGCGACGGCGGGCTGCTGGAGCCGATCCTCGCGCGGTACGCCGCCGACCCGGCCGCGGTGCCGGTCTCCGTCCGGCTGTGCGCCTGGCACGAGCAGTCCCGGCTGCTGCGGCGGGGCGAGGCCGATGCCGCCCTGGTCTACGAGCCGTACGACCGCGTCGGTCTCGACGCGGAGGAGCTGGCCGCCGAACCGCGTATCGCCGCCCTCGCCACGAGCCATCCGCTGGCCGGGCGGGCCGGACTGTGCCTGGCCGACCTGGGGCTGCGCGCCGACACGGTGTACGCGTACATCGACGCGGTCCGCGGCAGGGGCGCCGACCTCGCGCAGCTCCTCACGCTCGTCGCCCTCGGCGAGGCCGTCCCCCTGCTGCCGGCGTCCGTCGCCGACCGCTACCCCCGCCCCGGTGTCGTCTACCGCCCGGTCCGGGACGCGCCCCCGGCCGTCCTGGCCGTCGCCTGGCCCCAGCAGTCCCGCTCCACGGCGACGGCGGCGCTGGTCCGGGCGGCGGTGGCGGTGGCGGACGAGCGCAGGACACGGGCGGCGGGCTGAACGGTGTCCCTCAGGGGGAGTCCCCCTGCTCGGCGCGGACCTCGGTGACCAGGTCCGGGGTGGCGACCCCGACGGGGGACGGGAACGCCTCGGCGGCGGTGTCCCGGGCCCGGTCGGGGTCGGTGCCCGGGGGGTCAGCCCGTCGCGTCTGCCAGGGCCAGTTCGTGGAGGCGTTCCGGTGGGCCCGGGCGGGCGTAGTACCAGCCCTGGGCGGTGTCGCAGCCGAGTATGCGCAGTTGTTCGGCCTGGGCGCCGGTCTCCACGCCCTCGACGGTGACCGCGAGGTCGAGGCTGTGGGCGAGCGAGACGATGCCCTCGACGATCTTGAGGTCGACGGGGTCGGCCGGGAACTGCTGCATGCCCTGGGTGAAGGAGCGGTCCAGCTTGAGCACGCTCACCGGCAGCCGGCGCAGGTTGGCGAGGTTGGAGTAGCCGGTGCCGAAGTCGTCCAGGGCGATGTCGATGCCCATCTCGGCCAGCCTGCGCAGCGGTTTGAGCAGGTCGTCGTCGGCCCCGATCAGCGCGGACTCGGTGACCTCCAGGCACAGGGCCTGTGGTTCGATGCCCGTGCGTTCCAGGATGTCGACCGTGTCCTGCACCAGCCCGGGATGGGTGAGCTGGCACGGCGAGAGGTTGACGTTGATGCGCACCGGGTCGGTGTCCCCGTCCCGTTCCCGCCAGGCGCGGGCCTGCCGTACGGACTGTTCCAGGACCCAGCGGCCGAGCGGCACGATCAGCCCGGTGTGCTCGGCGAGCGGGATGAACCGGTCGGGGCCGAGCACCCCGTGCTGCGGGTGCAGCCAGCGGACGAGGGCCTCCGCGCCGCGGACACTGCCGTCGCCGAGGTGGACCAGAGGCTGGTACTCGATGAAGAACTCGCCGCGCTCCAGGGCGGCCGGCAGCGCGGTGGTGAGCCCGTGGCGGGTGATCGCGCGGGCGTCGGCCTCCGGGTCGGCGAGCTCGAAGCGGTTGCCGCCCGCCGACTTGGCCCGGTACATGGTGATGTCGGCGCTGCGCAGCACCTCCGCCGCGTTGTGCTCCCCCGCCCGCCCCTCCACGATGCCGATGCTGCCCCGCACGGTCAGCTCCCGGCCGTCGATGCGCACCGGTGCGACCAGGGCGTTCTGGATCCGCGTGGCGAGTTCATCGACCTCGCCTCGGGTCTCGGTGCCGGTGGTCAGCGCCACGAACTCGTCGCCGCCGAGGCGGGCCACCATCTCTCCGGGCGCGGTCGCGCAGGACTGGAGCCGGTCGGCGACCTCGACGAGCAGCTGGTCACCGGCCGCGTGACCGAGGCTGTCGTTGATGGTCTTGAAGCCGTCCAGGTCGAGGTAGCACAGCCCGAAGCCCTGCTTCTCGCCCGCGCCCAGCACCTTCTCCAGGCGTTCGAAGAACAGCGTGCGGTTGGGCAGACCCGTGAGGGCGTCGTGGGTGGCCTCGTAGCGCAGCCGCAGGTTGAGCAGCCGGCGCTCGGTGGTGTCCTCCATCAGGGCCAGCTGGTACTGCGGTTCGCCGTCGGCGTCCCGCAGCAGGGACACCGTGAGGTTGGTCCACAGGACCGTCCCGTCGGGGCGGTAGAACGCCTTTTCCAGGTGGTAGTGCTCGCGGTCGCCGCGGACGAGCTCGTCGTAGAGCCGCCAGGTCTGCGGGGCGTCCTCGGGGTGCGTCCACTCCCTGACGTTACGGCCGTGCATGGTCTGCTCGGAGATGCCGAACATGCGCAGCAGCGCGCCGTTGACCTGGAGGATGTTGCCGTCGAGGTCGGCCATGCCGATCCCTATCGCGGCGCCCTCGAAGACCGCGCGGAAGCGGGCCTCGCTCGCGTGCAGCGCCTGCGCCACCACGCCCTGGGCCTGGAGCGCGGCCCGGGCGATGGCCTCCTGCTCGGCGAGCGTGCGCTCGCGCAGGGCCTGCGCGTACCCGGCGGCCATGGCGTGCTGGAGCCGGGAGGCCCGGGTGCGCAGCTCCTCCTGGGGGCCGTCCTCACCGCAGTAGAGCACCAGATAGGCGTCGACGCAGTCGAGGGCGCGGCTGAGCGCCTCGGGGTCGGTGCAGTGCGCCTCGACGAGGGCCGCGCCGACCGCTCTGCCGGTGTCCGCGTCGAAGGTCCTCGCCAGCAGTGCCTCCCGCAACCGCCGGGCCGACGGGAGGAGTTGTTCCTCGAACTCCGGCCGGGTCAGCGACGTCGACGTCACCGGGAACACGGCCCGGCTCCAGATCGTCGCGAACCGGCGCAGTCTGTCCTCCGGCCCGTCCGGCGCGGCGGTCACGCGGTACGCCCCACGCCGGCGAACCCGCAGAACGCGTACGGATCCTCGTCCTGAGGGTCCGTCTCCGGCCGCCAGCGTGGCATCGGCACCAGTCCCGGTTCCACCATGTCGTATCCCTCGAAGAACCGCGCGACCTCGTCACGCGTGCGCATGATCAACGGGAGGCGGATGTCCTTGTACACGTCCACCATCGCCTCGGTCTGTTCCCGGGCCACCGGCATTCCCTCGTACGAGGCATGGGTGAGGACGAGCACACTGCCGGGCGCCAGCGCCTCGGTCAGCTCGGCCACCGCCGCGTACGGGTCGTCCGCGTCCTCCACGAAGTGCAGTATCGCAACCAGCAGCAGCGCCACCGGCCGGTCCAGGTCGATCAGACTCCGCACCTCGGTACTGCCCAGGATCTCCTGCGGCTTGCGCAGATCGGCGGCGACCACGCCCGCGTCCCCGTTGCCCTCCAGGACGGCCTGGCTGTGCGACACGGCCACCGGGTCGTGGTCGACGTAGACGACCCGGGCGCCGGGGCTCGCGGCCTGGGCCACCTCGTGGACGTTGCCGAAGGTGGGTATGCCCGAGCCGACGTCGAGGAACTGGGTGATGCCCTCGCCCGCCGCCCAGCGCACCGCGCGCCGCATGAACGCCCGGTTGGCCTGCATGATCTTCGGCAGCCCGGGGGTGAACTCCATGGCCTTGCGGGCCGCCTCCCGGTCGACCTCGAAGTTGTGCGAACCGCCGAGGAAGTAGTCGTAGATCCGCGAGACGCTCGGCACCGAGATGTCGATGCTCCGAGGGGCCCAGGCGGGACGCTCCATCTCTCTCTCCAAGGCGTAGGCGATCCGGTGTTCGAGCTGAGGCTACTGATCGCCCGCCAAAGGGGCGAGTGGAAACGGAAATTGACCGTCCGTTCCCGGTCACTGCCTGCGGCACGTGCCGGATGGGCCGCTTGAAGGGCGGCGAAAGTCTACGCATAGGCGGCAGGAACGGGGAAACGGCGATCCGCCCCCTCCGTGCGGCGTGGAGGGGGCGGACCTGTGGTCGGACGCGCTGGTTCAGCAGGTGCGGGGATCAGCCCTGGGGAGGTGATCTCTACTGCTTGGGCGCACCGACCAGTTCTCCCTTCGGGGACACGGCGTACCAGGTGCCGCCGACGCCCTGACCGTTGATGTCGCCGGGGGACTTGTCACCGGAGAAGGTGTAGATCGGGAAGCAGTTGATGGTCTGCTGCTTGTCGCCGTCGGACCGGGTGAAGTTCATGTAGCCCTTCTCCTGGATCCCCTTGGTCTGGGAGAAGTCGACCGGGTCGACGATGGGCCACTTGTCACGGCAGGCGTCGTTGCAGTTCGACACCGGCTTGGGCCACGCCTTGTCGTTGATGAAGCGGTAGACCGTCATGCCGTTCTTGTCGACGACGATCTTGCCGAGGTTGGGGTCGTTGCGGACGGAGAGACCCGCCGACGCCGACGCCGAGTCCGCCTTGGCCTTCTTGCCGTCGGGGGCCAGCGCGAACCACTTGTTGCCCACGCCCTGGCCGGTGGTGTCACCGGCGTTGGCGTCCTTGGCGTAGTAGTACGCGGGCCAGCCGTCGACGGTGAGCTGCTTGGTGCCGTCGGAGCGGGTGACCTCGCCGAGCAGCGACTTGTCGATGCCGTCGCCCGCGGAGACGTCGTCGGCGGAGACCGGCGGCCAGGTGGTGGCGCAGTCGCCGTCACAGTTCGACTTCGGCGGCTCGGCGGTGTCCGCGTCGAAGCGGTAGAGGGTCATCCCCTTCGAGTCGGTCAGGATATTGCCGAGTTCGGCATTGGTGCTGATCGCCAGCTCGCCCGCGGCCTCGCCCTGGGCACCGGCACCGGCCGCGCCGGTCGCGCTCGCACTCGCCGAGGCACCCGTACCGGCTCCGACGCCGCCGATGCCGCTGCCAACACCGGCGATACCGCCGGCCTGGGCCGTCGCGCCCACGTTCTGGCTGGACGCGGACGTGCCGCTTTCCTGACCGCACGCCGTCGTCAGCACCAGAACGCCCACAGCGCTCGCCACGAGTGAGGCGCTCCGCCAGGAGGTCTTCATCGTCAACAACTCCCCGATAGTCCTAAGGGTGTTCGCAGCGCCCTGCTGCGCCGCCGCACGGCACTGGGTACGCATGGCGGCGGTCGTTGTGTTCAAACGCGGCACAAAAATCTTTCCGAGGCCTGTGCCCCGGGGGGTCCGGGGGCCCCTTCGCGCCAGGCGTGGGCCCGGCCCCGGGGTCGTACAGCTGTACCCGAAGGGGACGCGCGCCCCCGCACCGGCGAAACCTCGGGGCGCGGACTTCCCTCGTTCGGGGCAATCGGGGCCATCGGGCGCGTAGGGGGACGCGGCGGACCGCATGATCTCGGTCGTGCATGGACCCGAACCGACCCGATCCGCCCTCGTCACCCGGGCGTTGTCCCTGATGGCGGCGGCCTGGATCCTCGCGGCCGCGCCGGCCGGGACGGCCGCGGCCGACGCGTGCGCGTACGCCTCCACGGGCCAGGGCGGCACCTCGGCGGTGGCAGTGGCGGGAGGGCGGGCCCAAGCCTGGCCGACGCCACCGACGTCACCGGACTTCCCGGACTCACCGGACTTCCCGAAGGCACCGAAGTTCCCGAAGCCCGTGCTGCCCACGACCTGCCAGGTCCCGACGCCCCCGCCGCCTCCGCCCCCGCCGCCGAAGCCCACCCCGCCGCCGAAACCGACGCTCAGGCCCGCCCCGCCCCCGAAGCCGAGCCTCAGGCCGAGACCCGCGCCGACGCCCCCGCCGCCCGCACCCGCGGCGCCTCCGCCCCGGCCGGCCGCCACACCGAGGCCGACGCCGAAACCGACACCGCCGAAGCCCCGTCCGCGGCCGTCGGTGACCCCCGTGACCTACCCGGAGTACCACTCCAAGCCACGCCCCCGACCGGCCGGTGAGCGCACCCCTCCGGTCACCTACGTCCTGCTCATCACCGTGCCCGCGCTGGCCGCCGTCGCCGCGCTGCGGCCCCGCTAGCGCCGATCCAGGAGGCATGTCTTGCCGGAATGGCTTGTTCTCACCCTCGCGATGCTGGCCGCCTGCGTGGTCGTCGTCGCCGTGACCTTTCTGCGGCACCGCTCGGCCGCCGAGGACGAGGACCCGTCCGAGACCCCGGACGTCATCGAGTACATGACGATGTGGATCGGCGTGGTGTACGCCATCGTCCTGGGCCTGGCCATCGCCGGGGTCTGGGACGCGCGGGGCGGCGCCGAGGACCACGTCCAGGCCGAGGCCCAGGCGCTGCACGAGATCTCGGAGCGGGTGCGGGTGTACCCGCCCGAGGTCCGCGACCGGATCCGGGCGGACGTCGACGCCTACGTCGGACACGTCGTCACCACGGAGTGGAAGACGATGGCCGACAAGGGCGAGGTGACCGAGCGCGGGGACGAGCTCCTGCACAAGGTCCGGGTCGACGTCACCGACTACCGGCCCGCCGACGACTTCCAGGCACAGGCCTACCAGCCCGTCCTGGACCAGATGGCCGCCGCGGACCAGGCGCGCAACGCCCGGGCCGGCGCGACCGGGGCGACCATGCCCGGAGTGGTGTGGTTCGGGCTGCTGGCGGGCGGGATCATCACCATCGGCATGGTCTTCGCGCTCCAGATCAGGCGGACGCCCCGGGAGCTGATCCTGGCCGGGCTGTTCTCCGCCCTGATCGCCTTCCTGCTCTTCCTCATCTGGGACTTCGACGCCCCCTACAGCCGGGGCATCGCGGCCTCCGCCGAACCCTTCCTGCACCTGTTCCCGAACGCCGGCGGCTGACGCACCGCCGGGGGGACGGATCGGGCCGCCACGCCGGGGCCGTCCCCCACTCGCGGGAGCGGTTGTCCCCTGGGCGGCCCACATCCGTGCCCCATTCGCGCTACTGCGATCGCGCGGGCGCACACCCGTTCCTAGCGTTTCGGTCATCGAGGTGCATTCACGGCACGAGCGGAACAGGTCCGCCGCGGCTCCTCGAAGACCGGAGGAACCACCATGCGCGCGATACGCGTCGCCTCGGCCGCCCTGCTGGGCATGACCGCCCTGACCCTCACCGCCCCGGTGGCCGTCGCGAGCGACGACGGCCACTACGTCATGTCCGAGGGGTACCGGGTGCTGCCCTCCACCGTCGCGGCGGGCGGCCAGGTGACGCTGCTGGTGGACCGGGAGGTCAGCGGCTGCAAGGGCTCGGTGACGGTCACCTCGGGCGTGTTCGACGCGGTCACCGTCCCTCGGGGGTCCTCCTCGGCGGTGACGCTGGTGGACCGGGACGCGAGGCCCGGGGCGGTGTACCGGGTGACGTTCACCTGCGGCGGTCTGAGCGCTGTCAAGGAGCTGACCGTCGCCGCCGGTCACGGGCCCCTTCCGACGCCCTTCCCGCTGCCCCACGGCGTCCAGGCCGGCGAGGGTGGCACCGTGGCCGGATTCGACCTGAAGCAGATCGCACTGGGGGCCGCGCTGATCGCGGGCTCGGTCGGGATGGCGTACCACCTCGCGCGCCGCCGCAGGGGCGCGGACACGGCCTGACGGCACCGCCCGGGTGGGCGGTGCCGTCAGGGACCCTGTGCGCCGTGGCGGGTGAGCGCGCCTCGGATACGGCGTTCAGGTACGGCGTTCGGCCCGGCGGCGCATCCAGAACAGCCCGCCGCCGGCCACCGCGGCGGCGACCAGCCCGCCGCCGATGGCGATGTCGGTGGGGGTGGCGCCGGTGGAGCTGCTGCCGCCGAGACCGCCGCGGACACCGCCGAGCACGGTGAAGGCGCGCGGGCTGACCAGGGTGCGGCCGGAGCAGGTCACGGTGAGGTCGTAGCTGCCGGGGCGGGCGTTGTTGCTGATGGTCGCGGTGCCCCGGGCGCTCTGGTTGGTGCCGCTGATCGCGGTGAGGGTGGCGGTCCCGAAGGCGTCCGAGGTCATGGTGCCGCCCTGCGGGCAGCCGTCGACGGTGACCGTGATCTGGCCGCCCCGGGCGATCACGCTGGGCTGCACGACGATGTTGCTGGGGCTGATGTTCATGCCGTCGCGCGCGACGGCCACGGGGGCGGCGAGGCCCAGGGCGGCGACCGCGGCGGCCGAGACCGCCGAGGCCGTCGAGACTCTCCGAAGACTTGTGGTGCGCATGTGATCCTCCGCGGAAGGCGCCCCGGGTCCCGTCCCCGGTCTGTCGGCGAGAGAACGCCTCCCGGAACGACCCTCAGATGCCGTGCACGCGCCCGCATTTCGGGAATGGTCCGTCCTGGTGAGCGGACACGCCGGGGGAAAAGCGCGTGATCACCCATCGCCGCAGGTCACGGACCGTCAGAAAAATCCTCCGGGCGGCGACTCGGATGGCGCACCGAACGGCGCGCCCGCCACCCGTTCGCCCGTGAGCCGTCGCCGGTTGCCGGTACCGGACTTAGCGTTCTGATATGCGCGAAAGGGACGCGGCGACGGCCGTGTCGAAAGGGGATTGCCGCATGTCCGGTTACGACCTGTCCGAGCGGGCGGAAGAGGAGGAGCGGCAGCGCAAGCGTGCCCCCTGGGGAGTGATAGCGCTGGTGCTGCTCACCGGTCTCGCGCTCATCCGCAACGGTTCGGGGGAGTTCGACATCGGTCCGCCGCAGCCCGCCGCGGCGGCGGCTCCGGACAGCCGCGCCTCGGCCGGGGCCTTCGGCCGGGCCCCGGCCGCGCTGGCGTTCGCCCAGCCGGACCGGGTGACGATCCCCGCCATCTCGGTGAACGCCCCGGTGATGCCGGTCGGGCTGGACGCGGACGGCTGGGTGGGGGCGCCGCCGCCGGAGGACCCCAATCTGGCGGGCTGGTTCACCGGGGGTGTGTCGCCCGGTGAGAAGGGCACGGCCGTCGTGGTCGGCCATGTCGACAACAAGCTGGGCCCGGCCGTGTTCTACGGACTCGGCGCGCTGAAGAAGGGCAATCGCGTCGAGGTGACACGGCAGGACGGCAGGACGGCGGTCTTCGAGATCTACGGCATCGAGGTCTTCGCGAAGAACAACTTCCCCGGCGACCGTGTCTACGCCTCCAAGGGCGCCCCCGAACTGCGGGTCATCACCTGCGGGGGCGGCTTCTCGAAGGCGAACGGGTACGACGGGAACGTCGTCGCCTTCGCCCGCCTGGTCGAGGTCCGCTGAGCGGCCCGGGCCGGGCGGGCGGCCCGGTTCAGGTGTGCTGCCGCCGGGGGACGGTGATCTGGTAGCCGGAGTCCAGCAGCTGGGGAAGATAGCGGCGCAGGGCCTTGACGCTCTGGGAGCGGTCGCCGCCGGCGTCGTGCGAGAGGATCACGACGCCGGGGCCCGCGCCCTCCCTGACCCGGTCGACGATGCGGCGGGTGCCGGGGGTGGTCCAGTCGAGGGTGTCGACGGTCCAGGCGAGGGGTTCCATGCCGAGTTCGGAGCCCAGTTGGAAGGCGGCGCGGTTCCAGGCGCCGTAGGGGGCGCGGAACCAGCGGGGGAGCTCTCCGTAGCCGGTCTCGATGACCTCGCTGGTGCGGGTCATCTCGGAGCGGATCCGGCGGCGGGAGAGTGTGGTGAGCAGCGGGTGGGACCAGGTGTGGTTGCCCACGACATGGCCCTCGTCGGCCATCCGGGCCAGCAGGTCCTGGTGGTCGACGGCCATCTCCCCGCACACGAAGAACATCGCGCGGACGTCGTAGCGGGCGAGGGTGTCGAGGATCTGCGGCGTGTAGCGGGGGTCGGGGCCGTCGTCGAAGGTCAGCACCATGCTGCGGCCGCGCCCGGACAGGCTCATCAGCGGTTCGCTGCGCACCGGGACCCGGTCGGGGGCGGCGCTCGGGGGGCCGTACCCGGTGAGGGGCTGGAGGCGGTAGGCGGAGGCCTTCATCGCGGGGCGGGCCGGGGCGCCCGCGGCGGGGCCCGCGGGGTCGCCGGCCGGTTCGTCGTCTCCCGTGGCGAGCAGTCCGGCGGCTCCGGCCGCCCCGGCCGCGGCGGTGGCGCCGACGAGCAGGATCCGGCGCCGGGTGAACAACTGATCCTTCTTCATGCAGTCATCAGTCGCCCGTCCGGCCCCCCGCGCACCGCACCGGTCACACGATTCCACCCTCCGGCGCAGCGCCGGTCGGTCGCGGGGCGTCGCGATGCCCGAAGCCCTCGGGTGCCCGCGGAGCCGGGGGTTGCGGTGGCTTCCGATAGCCTCGGGCCGTGACGGAACAGCATGCGCAGCAGCCTTCGCGGGAGCCCTCGCAGCGGTTCGAGCGGGGCACGGACGGCCCCAAGGTCGTCCTGGTGGGGGTCGACGGTTCGGACTCCTCCCTGCGGGCCGCGGCCTACGCGGGAGGTCTGGCCCGCCGCCAGCACGCGCTGCTCGCCGTGGTGTACGTGCAGCCGGTGATGGCGGCGGGGACGGCCTTCGGGGTGCCGGTCGCGGAGACGACCGGGCAGATCGCCGAGGACCTGGTCGCGCAGATCCGGGAGTCCGCCGAGCGGGTGCGAGGGACATTCGACGTGCGCTGGGAGTTTCACACCTTCCACGGCGACCCGTACACGGGTCTGGTGCGGGCCGCGGACGAGCTGAAGGCCGACGCGGTGGTGGTGGGCGCCTCCGAACAGGCCGGGCACCGGATCGTGGGATCGGTCGCGGTGCGGCTGGTGAAGGCCGGGCGGTGGCCGGTCACCGTGGTGCCGTAGCGGTGCGGCTCAGAGGGACTTCAGGAAGGTCCTGATCGCCGCGGTGAACTCCGCCGGCTTCTCCATGTTCAGGTAGTGCCCCGTGCCGTCGATGAGTTCGGCGCGCCCGTGCCGGACCTCGTCGGCCAGCCGCTGTGCCGAGGCGATCACGTCGGGGGTGTCGAGGGCTCCGTTCAGGGTGAGGAGCGGGACGTCGATCTCCGGTACGCGGGACCAGGTGTCGGTCACCGGCTCGAGCCAGTCCTTCTCACCGGGCGTGTGCTTGGAGAGGGTGCGGACGGCCATCTCGCGCAGTCGGCGCGGGATGGCCGGGTCGATGTCGTCGAGCGTGCGGTGGGGGCCGGGCACATAGGAGAGGAAGGCCTTCAGCCAGCCTTCGAGGTCCCCGGTCGCGAGGGTGCGGGCGATCTCGGTCTGGATCTCCCGGTGCCAGGGGTCGGAGTCCTGGAAGTCGCTGGTCGAGGCGCCGCAGACGACGGCGGCCCGGACGAGTTCAGGGTGTTCCAGCAAGGTGTCGCTGACGATGCGACCGCCCATCGAGACACCGACGAGCACGGCGGGGCCCGCGTCGAGGTGGCGGAGCAGTCCGGCGACGTCGTCGGCCCAGCGGAACGGCTCGGTCGCGTTGGCGGAGGCGCCGTGGCCGCGTACGTCGGCCGCGATCACCCGGTGGGTCTCGGCGAGGGCGGGGATGTGGGCGTCGTAGACGTGGTGGTCGACGAATCCCGAGTGGAGGAGGACGACGAGGTCCCCGGCGCCCGCCTCGTGGTAGGCGAGGTCGCCGTCGGAGGAGGTGAAGTACTTCGGTTCCGCAGCAGCAGTCATGACAACCAAGGTGTCATCTTCTCGAGATTTTGACAACCTGGTTGTCATGTCGTCCCTGCGTGCATGATGGGAGCGTGAACGACACTCCGCTCCCGCCCGATGAACTCGGCCACCGCCTCACCGAGGTCTTCGACCTCGTCGGACCGCTCTACCGGCGCGCCCTGCGCAAGGTGGAGCAGGGCGAGGCGGTGGAGGGGGCGTCCGTGGGAGTGCGCTCGGTGCTGGACCTGCTGCGCCAGAAGGGGGACATGACCGTCCCGCAGATGGCCCGCGTCATGGCGCTCAGCCGGCAGTTCGTCCAGCGCATGGTCAACGACGCGGCGGAGCGGGGGTGGGTGGAGAGCGTCCCGAACCCCGCGCACCAGCGCTCGTCCCTGATCCGGCTCACCGAGGAGGGCCACCGGCTCGTCACCCTCGTCCTCGGCCGCGAGCACATGCTGAACCGCCAGGTGGGCGGGGACCTCACCGCGGCCGAGGTGCAGACCTGTGTGCGGGTGCTGCGGGAGATGCTGAAGACCTTCGACCACGTCGACGTCGAGGACTGACGCCGGCCGCCGCCGCGGGCGACGCCCCCTACTCCCCCTACTCCCCCATCACCAGCCCGTCCTTGGCCGCGCCCCGGCTGAGGACGACGTCCCGGATCCGGTCGCGCACGCCCTGGACCCCGGCGCCCTGGGCGAGCGCCTTGTTGAGGTCGACCACCCGGCCCGCGTCGACGTCGAACATCAGCGGCAGGAACTCCGCCCTGGCCACCTCCCAGCGGCCGCCGGGCTTCGCGGGCGGGGCGAAGGCGAAGCGGGCGACGGTGGACTCGTTGCCGCGCGGGTCCCCGACACCCTGGCCGTTGACCGTCTCACCGGCGATCTGGTCGCCCAGGCCGTACACGACCCAGGTGCCGTTGACCTTCTCGTACGCCTGCGGGACATGGGCGCGGGCGCCGAGGACGAGGTCGACGTCGGGGCGGCCGGCCGTACGGGAGGCGGTGAGGGCGCGGGCCAGGGCGAGTTGGCGGTCGTCCGGGGCGTCCTGCCACTCCGTGCCCCCGTGCACCGAGACGACGACCACGTCGGCGCCCGCCTTCCGGGCGGCCCGGGCGTCGGCCAGGATGCGGTGCTCGTCGGCGAGGCCGACGCTCCAGGGCTGCTCCGCGGGCACCGGGGAGTCGGTGCCGTAGGTGTAGGAGAGGTGGGCGACCTCGGCGGAGCCGGCGTGCAGCAGGGGGACCGCGCCGGCCTCGGCCTGGGAGCGGGCGGTGCCCGTGTGCCGTACCCCGGCCCCGTCGAGGGCGTCCAGGGTGCGCTGCACCCCGGCGGCACCGTCGTCGAGGCTGTGGTCGGAGGCGGTGGCGCAGCCGTCGTAGCCGGTGGCGGCGAGACCCTGGGCGATCTCGGGCGGGGACCTGAAGACGGGGGCGCCGCTGTAGAGGCCGTTCGCGCCGTACACGGTGCCCATGTGGCACAGGGCCAGATCGGCCCGGGAGACGACGGGCGCGATGTCCGCCAGCATGGGGCGGAAGTCGTAACCGGTGCCGCCCGCGTCGAACTGGGCGCGTTCGATGACCGAGCTGTGCGGCAGGATGTCGCCGGAGGCCACGAGGGTGAAGCCGCGGGCGGCGGAGGCGGCCGGCGGTCCGGGCCGCTGGGGCTGCTGCCGCTCCCGCTCATGGGCCTGGCATGCGGCGCCGGCGGCGAGGAGGGCGGTCACGGCCAGGGCCACCGCGTGCCTGCGTGCGACGATCATGGGTTACCCCCTTTCACATAGATTGTCATATTTACGCACGCCTCACTCCTAGCGCATGCCCCCGGACGGACCGCTCCGCCGCTCCCTACGGGCCGCCCGATCGGCGTAGCCCCGACCGTTCGTCGAACCGTTCGTCGACGCGATCGACCGTCCGCCGCAGAGCCGTGTCCGCGCCCTGTCCGGAACCGGTGCCTTGCGGTGCCATACGCCCATGACCGCCGGAACCGCCCTCGCCGCCACGAAGACGACCGCCGAACATGAACTCGCCGCGCTCCAGCGGGAACACGGCCGGCCGCTCTTCGCGCTGCTGCTGCGGCTCTGCGACGGCGACCGCCAGCGCGCGGAGGACCTCGTCCAGGAGACCCTCGTCCGCGCCTGGCAGCATCCCGAGGCCCTGCGCACCGACGCCTTCGACTCCGTACGGCCCTGGCTGCTCACCGTCGGCCGGCGGCTGGCGATCGACGCACGGCGGGCCCGGCAGGCGCGGCCCCCGGAGGTCGGGGACGCGGTGCTGGAGAACGCGCCGGTCTGCGGCGATCACGCCGAACGGGCCGCCGCGGCCCTCGATGTACGCGAGGCCGTGAAGACACTCACTCCCGAACACCGTGAAGTCCTGGTGCTCGTGTACTTCCAGGGGGCCAGTGTGGCGGAGGCCGCCGAAGCCCTCGGCATCCCTGCCGGTACCGTGAAGTCCCGCGCGTACTACGCGCTGCGCGCCCTGCGCCGGGTGCTTCCCGGATACGCGCCCGACCTGGGCTGAAACACACGGCTGAGTCAAGCCTTCGTAAAGCGCCTTGCCGAGGACCCCGGTTGAGTAATCGGGTGTCCTTATCCGTGTTCCGGCCTGGGGGCCGGCCACCGGACTCCAGGGGCCCGGCGACGGGCTGCGCGCACGCACCGGAGGAAGGCAGGAAGGGATGCAGCACAGAGGTCATCAGAGCACGGACGGCGCCGGCGGCGGCGAACTCACCGTCCCCATGGCCTGGTTGTACGCCGAGTACATCGCCGACGAACTGCTGCGGACCGGCGATCTCATGCCGCCGACGTCCTTCGAGTTCCGCGCCGGGCGCGACGCCCTGGCGCTCACCATCTTCCTGTCCGACACCGACGGCGAGCTCCCCGGCATCCGGGTCGTCACCCAACTCGAGACCTGGCTTTCGCTCACGGCGTACGACCAGCCGTGGCAGGACTGGGTCGACGAACGTATGTCCCAACTGAGGGCCGAGGCGAAGCAGTCGGACGGCCCCTCGCCCGATCTCGACCTGGCCGAGGCAGCCTGGCGCTGGCTGGAGGAGACCGAGCTGCTCGCCCCCGATCTCAACGCGGTCCCGGGCGGCACTCCGGGGGGCGGCGAGGACGAGGGACCGAAGGTCTGGACGCCCGCGTGGCAGCTCGGACTGCCCCTCGGACACCTCGCGATCCATCTTTTTTAGAATCCGACCAATCCGCGAGCCCGGCCGCTCCGAACATCTGGGTCACGATTCGGTACGCGCCTGAGTGATTCATGTGCCTGGTCCGTACCGGTGGGAGCAAGGAGTAACCCCACTGGCACTCAACGGCACGAGGTTTCGGCATGAGGTCCCTGGAGAGGCATCGCGACGTCGGCGCGTACGCGCTCGGCGTGCTGGACGAGGCGGAGGCCTTCCGCTTCGAGGACCACCTCATGGAGTGTCCTCAATGCGCGGCACAGGTCACCGAGTTCGGCCCCACCGCTCGGCAGATGATGCTCTACCGACGCGCCACCCCGCGCAGCGTGCACCCGTTCGCCGGCCCCGGGCCGCGGATGCTGGACAAGCTGCTCGCCGAGGTGGCGACCCGGCACCGGGCCGCCCGCCGTCGGGTGATGTTCGCGCTCGCGGCCTCCGTGGTGATCGCGCTCGCCGGCCCCGCGGTCGCGATGATGGCGGGCGGTGACGACGCCGAGGACGCGGTACGGGTCACGGCCACCGACGAGAAGTCGGGCGTATGGGCGCAGGTGACCATCGAGGACGAGGCCTGGGGCAGCGACATCGAGCTCAAGGTGAAGGACGGCGCGGGCCCCCGGGACTGCCGGCTGATCGCCGTCGGCCACGACGGCTCCGAGCAGACCGTCACGAGCTGGAACGTCCCGCTGCACGACGCCCGGCCCAACACCATGAAGGGCGGCACCGCCTACCACCCCGGGGAGGTCGCCCGCTACGAGCTGCGCACCGCCGAGGGCGAGCATCTGGTCACCCTGCCCGCCGACTGAGTCCGTACCGAAGTGAGTTCAGGTCACTTCGGTATCGAATTCAACCTCGTTCCCGGACAGGGATTCCCGCGATTCCCTCGATTCCCGTGATTCATGTGATTCCCATGACTCCCCCACCTTTCCCGGCAGATAAATCGCCGTGATATCGCGATTTGCCATGGCGTGCGTTTCGGCAGAAAATGTTGTCGACACGTGGAGCCACCGATGGAAAAGACTTTGCGAATCCTCCTGTCCGAGGAGGGCGCGGAGGCCGAGGACATCGCGGAACTGACCGGCTTTCTGCGCGAGGAACTGCTGCAGCTCGACGTCGACGACGTCACCACGGTCACCGGCGAGGAGGCGCTCCCGCCGGGCGCCCGCGCCGGGGACATCGCCACGATCGGAGCCCTGCTGGTCAGCCTGGGCAGCTCCGCCGCCGGACTGTCCCAGGTCGTGAACGCCATCCGGGAGTGGCGCGGCCGCTGCCGGGGCACCCGCCCCAGCCTGCGGCTGACCCTGGACGACGACCAGCTGGAGATCTCCGAGGCGACGACCGAGCAGGTGTCGGAGGCGTTCGACCTGTTCGTCAGGCGCCACTCCCCCATCGAGGCGTGAGCCATGACCACCACCCGGCATGCGCTGATCATCGCCAACGACCGGTACGACGACCAGGGCCTCGGACAATTGCGGGCACCGGCGCAGGACGCCGTGTCCCTCGCGGAAGTCCTGGGCGATCCGGAGGTCGGCGATTTCGATGTGGAAGTGTTGAGAAATGAACCGGTGGACGCCATCCGGCGTGGCATCGAGCGTTTCTTTTCCGAGGGCGGGCGCGAGGACACGCTGATGCTGCACTTCTCGTGCCACGGCCTGAAAAGCGAATCCGGATCCCTGTATTTCGCGGCCCGGGACACCGAACCCCGGCTGCTGGAGGCGACTGCGGTCTCCGCGCAGTTCGTCCGGCACTGCATGTTCCGCACCCGGGCCAGGCGGACCGTGCTGTTCCTCGACTGCTGCTACGGCGGCGCGTTCTCCCGGGGTTCGTCCTCGGTCCGTGCCGCGGGGGACGTCCATGTGCTGGAGTCGTTCGCCGGGGAGAAGCTCGGCGGCGGACGGGGCTGGGCCGTGATCACCGCCTCCAACTCCATGGAGTACGCCTTCGAGGGCGCCCAGCTCACCCGGACCGCGGCCCCGCGGCCCTCCGTGTTCACCCACGCCGTCGTGGAGGGCCTGGCCACCGGGGACGCCGACCTCGACGCGGACGGCGAGGTGTCCCTGGACGAGCTGTACGAGTACGTCTTCGACCATGTCCGGCGGCAGAGCCCGCACCAGACCCCGGGCCGCACCGTCGACATGCAGGGCGACATGTACCTCGCCCACAGCCGACGGCGGCGGATCGTGGCCAAGCCGTTGCCGCCCGCCCTGCGCAAGGCCATGGGGGCCGCCAACTTCTACACCCGGCTGGGCGCGGTGGCGGAACTGCGCGCCTGGCTGGAGAGCACCGACCTCGCCAAGGCGCTGGGCGCGTGCGATGCCCTGGAGGAACTCGTCCAGAACGACATCCGGGTGGTCTCGGACGAGGCGCGCAAGGCACTGGCCGACGTCGAACCGCGGCCCGATCCGGTGCGGATCGACTTCGGCCGGGTGCCGCAGGACTCCGAGACCCCGCACCGGCCGGTCCAGCTGCTCGGCCCGCCCCTGGCCCGCGCCTGCACCCCCCATCCCGTCGCCGAGGCGGGCGGCTGGCTACGGGCCGAGGAGTCGCCCGAGGGCCTGGACATCAGCGTCGAGACCTCCCGGGCGGGCCGGCTGAGCGGCGAGCTGCTGCTGAAGGGCGTCGTCACCGGCGAGGCGACCCTCCAGGTGGAGGCGGAGATCGTACCGGCGCCCGCCCCGCTGCCCGCCCCCGAGCCGGAACCGCCGCCGCCTGCGGCGCTGCGACGGCCTCTGGAGAAGACCCCACCTGCCGGGCCTGCCGAGGAGGAAGAGCAGGAGGCGCGGCGGGACGGGCGGAGCGGGATCCACGCGGTGCCCGGCGGGCTGCGGGAGCACACCGGAGAGGGAGGGCACCCTGCCGTTTCGGACGGCGCCGGTGAGGGCGGGACCCCGACGGACGCGGGAACCGCGGGTGGTGCCGGGCGCCCGGCCCCGCCGCGGAGCGGTACGGCGGCACGGATCCCGGGCGAGGACCGTGCGGGCCGGGACGCCGGCGGGGCCGCAGGCACGGGCGGGACCGCAGGCACGGGCGGGACCGCAGGCACAGGCGGGACCGCAGGCACAGGCGGGGCCACAGGCACGGGCGGGACCGAGGGCGCCCCGGGCCGTCCGGGCGCGGCTGCCACGCCGGTCCATGGAATCCCGCCCGTCCGTGAGCCCGCGCCGGTGCCCGCTCCCGCGGAACCCGCGACCCGGCGGACGCCCCGGCCGCGACGGGCGCCCGTGGCCGAGGCGGCGCCCCGGGCCCCGGCCGGGACCGGGGGCCGCGAGCAGGCGCGGCCCGCACAGCGGGCGCCGGTGCTCGCCGGGGTCGCACTGGTGCTGGCCGTCGCCTCGGTGGGCACCGCGGCACGGGCCGTGTACAAGGCGAAGACGGCCGTCCAGGCGCTGCACGACGTCAAGGGCGACCTCGGACAGCACATCAGTGACTCGGGGATGCTCCCCGCGCTCGTCGTCTCGCTGGTCACGGCGGCGGTGGCGCTGCTGCTGTGCGCCCTCGCCGGGCGCGACCTGACGGTCCGCCCCCGCCGCTACCCGGCGTCCACGGCGAGCACCACGACGTCCGTGGTCTGGACGGCGCGGCTGCTGGCCGTACCGGCGCTGGTCGTGGGCGTGGTCATGGCGATCGCGTACCCGATCACCAACAGCATCTGGTGAGCCGGTTCCTGGCGCCGCCCGGGTGTCACTTCGACAGCCGTGTCACTTCAGCAGCCGTGACATCCGCCGGTCGGCGAGCGGCTTGCCGCCGGTCTGACAGGTGGGGCAGTACTGGAGCGAGGAGTCGCTGAAGGAGACCTCGCGGATGGTGTCGCCGCACACCGGACAGGCCTCCCCCGTACGGCCGTGGACCCGCAGCCCGCTCTTCTTCTCGGCCTTCAGCCGCCCGGCGGCCAGCCCCCTCGACCGCTCGACCGCCTCGGTGAGGGTGGTGCGCAGGGCCTCGTACAGGGTGTGGATCTCCGGCGGGGTGAGGGAGGCGGCGAGCTTGAACGGGGACATCCGGGCCGCGTGGAGGATCTCGTCGCTGTAGGCGTTGCCGACGCCCGCGAGCAGGCTCTGGTCGCGCAACGCGCCCTTGAGCTGCCGGCGTTCACCCGTGAGGAGCCCGGCGAGGCGGGGTTCGTCGAAG
This sequence comes from Streptomyces sp. YKOK-I1, assembly GCF_054660435.1. Taxonomy (NCBI): domain Bacteria; kingdom Bacillati; phylum Actinomycetota; class Actinomycetes; order Kitasatosporales; family Streptomycetaceae; genus Streptomyces; species Streptomyces sp. YKOK-I1. The sequence goes on along the minus strand of NZ_BAAGDR010000001.1, from coordinate 8,964,866 downwards.
CCGGCGGCGAGCGGGTCGGGGCCCAGTCGGGCGACTCCGGGGATCTGCTGCGGGTCGTGGACGACGTACACCGCGAGCCGCTTCTGGGTGCCGGCCTCGGTGAGGTCGAAGCCCTCGCCCGTCTCCAGGGCGACCCGCAGGGCGAGCGGGCCCCTGCCGGGCTTGGGCGGGCCGTCGGGGAGGCGGTCCCTCCAGTGCAGCCAGCCGGCCCGGGCGAGATGGGTGACGAGATGGAGGCCCGCGTCCGTCTCCAGGTCGAGGAACTTGCCGTACCGGTGCACGGCCGTGACCTCGTGCCCCTCGACGGCGGTGACGGGAGGGTCGTACGTCTTCAGGACGCTGACGGCGGCCGGCAGGACGCGCACGATCTCATGGCCGACGACGTGCTCCGTCAGGAAGTCCTTCAGCGCTTCGACCTCGGGAAGTTCCGGCATGGGTCCAGGGTGCCACGGAGGTCAGTCGCGCTCACGCACGACGAACTCGCACCACACGCACTTGCCGCCGCCGCGCGCCTCCACGCCCCACACGTCGGTGAGCAGGTCCACCAGGAGCAGCCCGCGTCCGGAGACCCCGTTCTCGCCCGCCTCGCGGCGGCGCGGCAGGGCGCTGGAGGAGTCCTCGACCTCCACGCGCAGCCGCCGGTCGCCGCCGCCGAGGACCCGCAGGGTGACGATCGCGGCGCCCTCGGTGTGCATGAGGGCATTGGTGATCAGTTCGTCGGCGACGAGTTCGATCTCGTCGGCGCAGTCACGGGCGCCCCAGGCGCGCACGGCGGCCCGGATCATGTGCCGGGCGGCGGTGAGGGCCTCGGGGTCGCCCGGCGCGACATGCTGCTGGAGCCGTCCGCCGGTCTGCGGGGTGTCGAGTCCGCGCCGGCGCAGCAGGAGCAGCGCCACGTCGTCGTCCCCGCCGCGCTCCTCGGCGACGTCGATGAGCTGGTCGGCGAGTCTGCGGACGTCGTCGGGGCCGGCGGCGACGAGGGCGGCGAGGCCCCGCATGCCGTCGTCGACGTCGGTGCCGGGCTGTTCGACCAGGCCGTCGGTGCACAGCAGCAGGGTGTGTCCGGGGTCGAGCTCGATGGTGCCGACCGGGTACTCGAGGCTGCCGAACTCGGCGGACAGCCCGAGCGGCAGCCCGCCGGGGACGTGGACGCGCCGGCAGGTGCCGTCGGCGGCGCGCAGCAGGGCGTCGATGTGCCCGGCGCGCACCAGTTGGACGACACCGGTGGACAGGTCGGCCTCCGCGTACAGACAGGTGGCGAAGCGGTCGGTGTCGAGTTCGTGCAGGAAGACGGAGGCGCGGGCCATGACGGTGGCCGGGGTGTGGCCCTCGGCGGCGTAGGCCTTGAGGACGATGCGGAGCTGGCCCATGACGGCGGCGGCGTGGGTGTCGTGGCCCTGGACGTCGCCGATGACGGCGCCGACCCGGCCGCCGGGCAGGGGGATCAGGTCGTACCAGTCGCCGCCGATGTCCCGGCCGTGGGTGCCGCCGATGGTGGCGGCGCGGTAGCGGACGGCGACGTCGGCGCCGGGCACGCTGGGGATGGTGCGGGGCAGCATGGCCTGCTGGAGGCCCTGGGCGATGTCCTTCTCCTGCTCGTAGAACATCGCACGCTGGAGGCTCTGGGCGATGCTGCTGCCGAGGGCGACGAGGATGTTGCGCTCCTCCTGGGTGAAGCCCTCGCGGTTGCTGTAGAGCAGGCCCATGGCGCCGATCGGGCGGGCCTGGACGATCAGCGGGAGATAGGCCGCCGAGGTGATCCTGAGGTCGGTGATGTGCGGCCACAGCACGGGATAGCCGGCCGCGAACTCCTCCGCCGACTCGATGAAGCGCGGGGTGAGCGTGCGCACCACCTCGCTCATCGGGTACGGCTCGTCGATCCGGGTGACCAGGGTGCCGGGGACGAAGCTGCCCTCGGGGCCCTCGGCGACCAGCCGGATCCGCCCGGCCTCGACCAGACCCATGACGAGGCTGGTGGCGCCGAGGTGGGTGAGGCCCTGGGTGTCCTTGAGGACGTCGATGACGTCCTGCACGGTCCGGGCGTGGGCGAGGGCGGCCGTGGTGAGCTGGACGACGTTGGTCTGCTCGCGGCGGGCGTCGTCGAGGGCGGCCGCCTCGTCACGGGCGGCGAGGTCGCTCAGCTCGTCGGTGGCGTCGCGGATGATGCCGACGATCCGGCGGGGGCGGCCGGTGCCGTCGCGGCGGATGTAGCCCTGGGTGTGGGTCCAGCGCAGGGCGCCGTCGCGCAGCCGTATCCGGAAGTAGGCGCCGTAGTTCTCGCTGCCGTCCTTGATGGCCTGGGAGACCAGTTCGTCCAGGCGTTCGCCCTCGCCGGGCGGGACGCGCACGGCGAGGGAGGCGGGGTCGCCGTCGTATTCGTCGGGCCGCAGATCGAAGATCTCATGGGCCCGGGCGTCCATGTGGAACTGCCCCGAGTCCAGGTCCCAGTCGAAGCTGCCCATGCGGTTGAGCGCCAGGATCGGATCCGGGTGGGCGGGCCAGTCGTCCGGGAGTGACAGGGCGCTCGCTCCCCGATCAACCATGGGGCCACCTTGCCAGGATTCGTCCGATTCTTCGACCGGGGGCCGTACGGCGTCTCAGTCGAGGGCGACGCCGTCGACCAGCTCGGTGGTGTCGGACTCGTCGGGTCCGTCGGGAACCAGCCCGCCGCCGTCGGGCAGGTCGGGGATCTCGGGGACGGTCTCGGGCCCGAGATCCCCGGAGAGGTCCTGCTCCCCGGTCGCCGGGAGGACGACCCCGGCATCCGGCGGGGTGCCGTTCTCCTCCGCGCCACTGCGGCCGGCCACGAGGAGCACCGCCGCGAGGGCGCAGGCGGTGAGGGTCGCAACGGGTACTCGCACCTCTGCCTCCCGAAGGATCTGGATGATTCGCCCTCCATTGTCTGCTTCACTCACGAGGGTGACGCAAACGGAGGGAGGGATCACGCCCCGTCACGATGGTCGCAACGAACGCGAAGGAGCGCACCGCCGTGGACTGGTTCACCGCACCCGACTACTGGCTGAGCCGACTGCTGTTCCAGCGGGCGCTGGCCGGTGTGTATCTGGTGGCGTTCCTGACGGCGGCCCTCCAGTTCCGCGCGCTGCTGGGCGAGCGCGGGATGCTGCCGGTCCCCCGTTACGTCGAGCGGGTGCCGTTCCGGGCGGCGCCCAGCCTGTTCCAGTGGCGTTACTCCGACCGGCTGTTCGCGGGCTGCGCCTGGACGGGGTGTGCGGTGGCGGCGGCACTGCTGGCGGGGCTGGACGGGCTGGTCCCGCTGTGGGCGGGGATGCTGCTGTGGCTGGTGCCGTGGGCGCTGTATCTGTCGATCGTGAACGTCGGCCAGACCTGGTACTCCTTCGGCTGGGAGTCGCTGCTGCTGGAGACCGGGTTCCTCGCGGTGTTCCTCGGCAACGACGAGGTGGACCCGCCGGTCGTGGTGCTCTTCCTGGTGTGCTGGCTGCTGTTCCGGGTGGAGTTCGGGGCGGGGCTGATCAAGATGCGGGGCGACGCCTGCTGGCGGAAGCTGACCTGTCTCTACCACCATCACGAGACCCAGCCGATGCCCGGCCCGCTGAGCTGGTTCTTCCATCATCTGCCGGGGCCGCTGCACCGGGTGGAGGCGGCCGCCAACCATGTCACCCAACTCGTGGTGCCGTTCCTGCTGTTCGCGCCGCAGCCGGTGGCCACGGCGGCCGCGGCACTGATGATCCTGACCCAGCTGTGGCTGATCCTGTCGGGGAACTTCGCCTGGCTGAACTGGATCACGGTGGTGCTGGCCGTGCCCGCGCTCTCCCTGCCCACGGACCACCGGCGGCTCGCCGGCCCACCGCTCTGGTACGAGGTGGTGGTCCTCGTGGCGGCGGCTGTGCTCGTCTTCCTGAGCCACCGCCCGGTGGTCAACATGCTCTCCCGCCGCCAGGTGATGAACCGCTCCTTCGATCCGCTGCACCTGGTCAACACGTACGGCGCGTTCGGCAGCGTGAGCCGGATCCGCTACGAGGTGGTGGTCGAGGGCACCCGGGACGACGTACCGCGCGAGGAATCGGACTGGCGGGAGTACGAGTTCAAGGGCAAGCCGGGCGATCCCCGGTACTGGCCGCGCCAGTTCGCCCCCTGCCATCTGCGGCTGGACTGGCTGATGTGGTTCGCGGCGCTCTCCCCGGCGTACGCCGGACCGTGGTTCGGCGCGCTGGTGGAACGGTTGCTGGCGGAGGACCGCGACACCCTGAGGCTGCTGCGCCGCTCACCGTTCCCGCCCGGCGAGCCACCGCGGTACGTCCGCGCCCGGCTCTTCCGCTACCGGTACACCACCTGGCGGGAGCTGCGGGAGACGGGCGCGTGCTGGCACCGCACCTACGTGAGGGAGTACCTGCCACCGACCCGGCTGACGGCGGCGGCTCACAGGTCGTAGACGCGTACGGCGGTGCGCTCGAAGAGCTGCCCGTGTTCGGCGGGGTTCACCAGCCCGGCGGTGAGGGTGACGACGTCCTCGTACCGGGCCGCGAGCGTGCACACCGGCCAGTCCGAGCCGAACATCAGCCGGTCCGGGCCGAAGGCGTCCAGGACGGTGTCGGCGTACGGGCGCAGGTCCTCCGTGCTCCGGTGGGCGGGGTCGGCCTCGGTGAGCAGGCCGGAGAGCTTGCAGACGGTGTTGGGGAGGGCGGCGAGGGCGCGCACGTCGCAGGCCCAGGGTTCCAGGGCGCCGGAGGCGACGGGGGGTTTGCCCAGGTGGTCGAGGACGAAGGTGAGCTGCGGCAGGGCGGCGGCCGCCTCGGCGCAGGCGGGGAGCTGGTGCGGGAGGACGACGAGGTCGTAGACCAGGCCCGCCGCCGCCACGGCCGCCAGGCCCCGCTGGACGTCGGGGCGCAGCAGCCAGCCGGGGTCGGGTTCGCCCTGGACCTGGTGGCGGACGCCCTTGAGGTACCGGCCGCCGGGGAGTCCGCGCAGCCGGGCGAGTGCGTCGGCGGTGTCCGGGCGGGTGAGGTCGGTCCAGCCGACGACGGCCGCGATCAGCGGGTGCGTGGCGGCGAGCGCGAGGAGCTCGGGGGTCTCCTCGGCCACGGTGACCGTCTGGACGAGGACCGTACGGTCCACCCCGGCCGCACGGGCCGCGGGTTCCAGGTCCGCGAGGGTGAAGTCGCGGCGGAGCGGGCTGCCCGCCCCGATCCAGTCCTGGTCCCGTACGGACAGGTCCCACACGTGGTGGTGGGCGTCCACGGTCACGGCAGCTCCCATACGACGGGCAGGCCGGCGTCGGCGCCGCGGCCGGAGTAGTCGTGGACCACGTCGAGGAGTTCGGCCATCCGGGCCTGCCAGGCCACGTTGACCGGCAGTTTCTCCAGCTCCGCGAGGAGTCGGGCGTAGTCCTCGCACTCCAGCACGTGGAAGAGGTCGGTGCCGCTGCGCCATATGGTCCAGGAGGAGGCCCCGGCGGCCCGTATCGCGTCGGTCAGCTCCTCGGGCACCTCGCGGTGCGCGGACTCGTAGGCGTCGATCCGGTCGGCGCGGACCTTGGTGTGCAGGGCGATTCTCATGACGGCTCCTCGGGCGGAAGCAGTCCGGTGTCCCGCAGCTCCTGCCAGAAGGCGTCGGGGACCGGGGTGGCGAACTGCTCCGCGCAGTCGTCGGCCTCCGCCGCCGAGCGGGCGCCGACCAGGACGCTCGCGACCGCCGGATGGGCGGCGCAGAAGGCCAGGGCGGCGGCGCGCAGCGTGATGCCGTGCCGGCCGGCCACCGCCTTCATCCGCAGCGCCTTGTCGAGCAGTTCGGGCGGGGCGGGTGCGTAGTTGTACGTGGCCGAGGGGCCGGGGTCGGCGAGCAGCCCGGAGTTGAAGGCGCCGCCGATGACGACGGACACGCCCCGTTCGACGGCCGCCGGCAGCAGTTCGGCGGCGGCACGCTGGTCGAGCAGGGTGTGGCGGCCCGCGCAGAGCACCACGTCGACGTCCGTCTCGCGGACGAACCGGGTGAGCATCTCGGCCTGGTTCATGCCCGCGCCGATCGCCCCGACCACACCCTCGGAGCGCAGCTTCTCCAGGGCGGGGTAGCCCTCGCGGAAGGCCTGTTCGGCGTGGTCGTCGGGGTCGTGCAGATAGACGACGTCGACGCGGTCGAGACCGAGGCGTTCGAGGGAGGCGTCCAGGGAGCGCCGTACGCCGTCGGCGCTGAAGTCCCAGACGCGGCGGTGGGTGGCGGGCACGGCGAAGCCGTCGGCGAGGTCGTCGCCGCCGTCCGGGTGGGGCTCCAGGAGGCGGCCCACCTTGGTCGACACCGTGTACGCCGAGCGCGGGTGCTCGCGCAGGGCGGCGCCGAGGCGGCGTTCGGAGAGGCCGAGTCCGTAGTGCGGTGCGGTGTCGAAGTAGCGCACACCGTGGCGCCAGGCGGCGGCGACGGTGTCGTGGGCCTGTTCGTCGGTGACCTCGGTGAAGAGGTTGGCGAGGGGTGCGGCGCCGAGGCCGAGGCCGGTGACGGGGACGGCGCTGTGGCCGAGGAGGGGCCTCGGGTCGCCGCTGCGGCCGACGGCGGCCACCGGGTCGCCGCTGCGGCCCTGGCCGGTCATCGGGTCGCCGCCGGGCGCAGCCGCAGGCCCTGCATTCCGCCGTCCACGGCGAGCGCGGTGCCGGTGGTGGCGCCGGAGAGGGGGCTCGCCAGATAGGCGATGGCCCCGGCGACCTCGGCGGCGCTGACCAGGCGGCCGGTGGGCTGGCGGGCCTCCAGCGCGGCGCGTTCGGCGGCCGGGTCGTCGGCCGCGTCCAGCAGCCGGCCGACCCACGGGGTGTCGGCGGTGCCGGGGTTGACGCAGTTGACCCGGACGCCCTCGCGGACGTGGTCGGCGGCCATGGCGAGGGTGAGCGAGAGGACGGCCCCCTTGGTCGCGCTGTAGAGCGCCCGCTGGGGCAGGCCCGCGGTGGCGGCGATGGAGCAGGTGTTGACGATCGCGGCGTGCGGCGACCGCCGGAGGTGGGGCAGGGCGGCGCGGGCCACCCGGACCATGCCGATCACGTTGACGTCGAGGACGCGGTGCCATTCGGCGTCGTCGTTGTCCTCGACGGTGCCCTGGGCGCCGATGCCCGCGTTGTTGACCAGGACGTCCAGACCGCCCAGGTCGGCGACGGCCGCCGCGACCGCCTCCCGGACGGAGGTGTCGTCGGTGACGTCGGCGCGGTACCCGAGGATCGGCTTGTCGACGCCGGAGGGGTCCAGGTCGAGGACGGCCACCCGGGCGCCGCGCTCGGCCAGAGTTGCGGCGGTGGCCCGGCCGATGCCGGACGCGCCACCGGTCACCAGGGCACTCAGCCCCGCGAAGTCGCTCACGCCTCGTTCTCCTTCCGTACGGCGAGGTCGGCGGCCCAGAAGGTGCCGCCCGGGTAGGTGTACCGCTCGATCGACCCGGGGCGCATGGCCGCCGAGAACCCCGGCGCGGTGGGGGCCGTGTAGTGCCCCGCGCGCATCACCACGGGGTCGAGGAAGTGGTCGTGCAGATGGTCGACGTACTCGATGACGCGGTCCTCGGTGGTGCCGGTGAGGGCGACGTAGTCGAACATCGACAGGTGCTGGACGAGTTCGCACAGGCCGACGCCGCCCGCGTGCGGGCAGACCGGGACGCCGAACCTGGCGGCGAGCAGCAGGATCGCGAGGTTCTCGTTGACGCCGCCGACGCGGGCGGCGTCGAGCTGGAGGACGTCGAGGGCGCCGGCCTGGAGGAGCTGCTTGAAGACGACACGGTTGTGGACGTGTTCGCCGGTGGCCACCCTGACCGGGGCGACGGCCCGGCGGACGGCGGCGTGGCCCAGGATGTCGTCGGGGCTGGTGGGTTCCTCGATCCAGTACGGGTCGAACTCGGCGAGGGCGCGGGTCCAGCGGATCGCCTCGTCGACGTCCCAGCGCTGGTTGGCGTCGATCGCGAGCCGGATGCCGGGGCCGACGGCGGCGCGGGCGGCGCGGCAGCGCCGTATGTCGTCGGCGAGGTCCGCGCCGACCTTCAGCTTGATCTGCCGGAAGCCGTCGGCGACAGCCCCGACGGCGAGCCGGGTCAGCTTCTCGTCGTCGTAGCCGAGCCAGCCGGCGGAGGTGGTGTAGGCGGGGTAGCCGCGCTCCAGCAGGTGCGCGGTGCGGCCGGCGGCGCCCTCCCTGCCGCGCACCAGCAGGGCGAGAGCGTCGTCGGGGGTGAGGGCGTCGGTGAGGTAGCGGAAGTCGACCTGGCTGACGAGCCAGGCGGGGTCGGCCTCGGCGAGCAGCCGCCACAGCGGCTTGTCCGCGCGCTTGGCGGCGAGGTCCCAGGCGGCGTTGACGACCGCGCCGATCGCCATGTGCATCACGCCCTTCTCGGGGCCGAGCCAGCGCAGCTGGCTGTCGCCGATCAGGTCGCGGCTGAGGGTGCCGGGGTCGGCGCAGAGCGCGTCGACGGACCGGCCGACCACGTGGGCGCGCAGGGCGTCGATGGCGGCGACCTGCACCTCGTTCCCCCGGCCGATGGTGAAGGTGAAGCCGTGCCCTTCGTGGCCGTCGGCGGCGTCGGTGCGCAGCACGACGTAGGCGGCCGAGTAGTCGGGGTCCGGGTTCATCGCGTCGGAGCCGTCGAGCTCGCGCGAGGTGGGGAAGCGGATGTCGTGGGTCTCGACCGCGGTGACGCGGGCGGTGGTCGGCGGGGCCATCGGCCGGCTCCTCATCTGACGTGCTTCGTACGACAGCCGCATATTTATCAGACCACTTCGCCGCCGCGACAGCCCCCGACCGGGATCAAGGGGCGGTATTGACCCAAGTGGTCGGACCACATCCCTGGCTAGACTGCGCGGACCGGCGAGGAGGAGAGCACGTGGACGAGCCGCGGCAGAGCGGGAGCACCGCCCCTAAGGGCACGGTGACGCAGCGCGCCATCGAGCGGATCAAGGCGATGATCGGCGAGGGGCTGCTGGAGCCGGGCCAGCGGCTGCCGACCGAGCGCGATCTCGCGGCCCAGCTGGGCATCTCCCGCAGTTCGATGCGGGAGGCGATCCGGGCGCTGACGGTCCTCGGCGTGCTGGAGGCGCGGCACGGTTCCGGGATCTACGTCACCCGGCTGCAGGCCGGTGATCTGCTGGAGACGTTCGGGGTGGTCGCCGATCTCTCGCGCGGGCCGCGTCTGGTGGAGCTGCTGGAGGTGCGGCGGATCCTGGAGTCGACGACGGCCGCGCTGGCCGCCGCCCGGATCACGCCCACGCAACTGGCCGTGGTGGAAGGGCACTTGGCGGCGATGAACGCCACCGAGGACCCGGAGGAGATCCTCGCCCACGATCTCGCCTTCCACCGGGCGATCGCCGGGGCCGCGGGCAACGAGACGATGGCGGCGATCCTGGAGGGCCTGTCCTCGCGCACGTTCCGGGCCCGGGTGTGGCGCGGCTACCGCGAGGAGGGCGCGTTCGAGCGCACCCGGCGCGAGCACGCCGCGATCCACCGCGCGCTCGCCGCGCACGATCCGGAGGCGGCCCGCGCGGCGGCGGCCGCGCATGTCGGCGAGGTGGAGGAGTGGCTGCGGGCGCAGGTGGGTTCCTGACCGATTTCCCCGGCGGCCTCTCGACGCGGGCCGCCCGGCCGGGCATGGTTTCTCCCTACGTACTCACCAGTAGCACCACGTACCCACCAGAAGCACCGAGGAGTCGCCGTGACCACCTGGGTCGGCCGGACCGCCGTCGAGATCGCCGCAGCCGTGCGGGAGAAGCGGGTCACCCCGCGGGAGGTGGTGGCGGAGCACCTCGCCCGGATCGAACGCCTGGACGGCCGGATCGGGGCGTTCCGGGTGGTGCGGGCGGAGGCCGCGCTCGCCGAGGCAGACGAGGTGGCCGCCCGGTCCGACCTGGCCGAACTGCCGCTGGCCGGGGTGCCGGTGGCGGTCAAGGACAATCTGCCGGTGCGGGGCGAGTCGACGCGGGTCGGCTCGGCCGCGACCCCGGACACACCGGCCGGCGCCGACCATGTGACCGTGGCCCGGCTGAGGGAGGCCGGCGCGGTGGTCGTGGGGCTGACCAACGTGCCGGAGCTGTGTGTCTTCGGCACCACCGAGGGCGTGCACGGCACGGCCCGCAACCCCTGGGACACCTCGCGCACGGCGGGCGGCTCCTCCGGCGGCAGCGCGGCGGCCGTGGCCGCGGGGATGGTGCCGATCGCGCTCGGCAACGACGGCATGGGCTCCCTGCGCATACCCGCCGCGAACTGCGGTCTGGTGACCATCAAGCCGGGGCACGGGGTGGTGCCGGCGGGGATAGGCGACGGCGACTGGTTCGGGATGTCGGAGAACGGCCCGCTGGCCACGACGGTCGAGGACGCCCGGCTGATGCTGTCGGTCCTGGCGGACGACACGGGGGCCGTACGGCAGGACGGCGAGCCCGGCGCGCTGCGGATCGCGGTGTCGGTGCGCAGCCCGCTGGCGGGGGTCACGGTGAGCGCCCCGTACGCGGACGCGGCGCGGGACGCGGCCGGGGTGCTGATGAAGGCGGGCCATCAGGTACGGCGGGCCGACCCGAGCTACCCGCTGTCACTGGGGGTGACCTCGCTGGCGCACTGGACGGCGGGCACGGCCGTGGACGCGGCCCCCCTGGACCCCCGGCTGCTGACCCGGCGCACCCGGGTGCACGCGGCCCTCGGCCGGCGGTTCCTGAACGGGGTGCGGGGCGGCTCGGCGCGGGAGGAGCTGCGCCGGCGCCTGGAGCCGTTCTTCGACGAGTACGACGTCCTGCTCACACCGGCACTGGCCCGGCGTTCACCGAGGTCGCAGGCCTGGCACGAGCGGGGCTGGCTGCGCAATGTGCTGGTCAACACGAACTACTCGCCGCTCACCCCGCCGTGGAACCTGACCGGGTGGCCCGCGATGGCGGTGCCGTTCGGCACCCTGCCCTCGGGGGCGCCGGCCGCCGTCCAGCTGGTGGGGCGGCCGGGGGCCGAGGCGGAACTGCTGCGGGTCGCGGAGCAGCTGGAGGGGCTGCGCCCCTGGACGCGGACAGCGCCGCTCGACTGAGCGCGAGCGGCGCAGGGCCGGGCGGCTCAGTCCACGCTGGGCAGGATGTGGTCCTCGGCGAGGTCGTCCTCGTAACCGGCCAGGCGGATCGGGGCGGAGCGCGCCCACACGTCGAGGCTGCCGATCTCGCCGGGCCTGCGGCCGGCGCGCTCCGTGCGTTCCTTGGGGCGTTGTTCGCGATTGGTCTTCTCCGGTGTCACCGCGCACTCCTTATGTGTCGGGTCACCCTCGGGGCGTGCCGGCCAGTCTGCGGTCCGGCGCTTAACGCTCCCTCGGGTCGGGCTGGAGCCGATGGCTACGCGGTGGTGCCGTGACTCCCAGGAGAGCTGGCCGTTGTGAACCGGCTTGCCCCGGACGGACGGTGGGTGTGGGTGGCACTCCGTCCTGCTGTCCGTCGCTACAGACTAACCAAATGAGCGGGGTGCCGCTCGATAGCGTCGAAAATTTGAGGTAACCATGGCGTGTCACCTACGGCTCCACGTAGGTGAATTGAACCCTTTTCGGTGGTTTCGCGCCGGTCGAGTTCACCCGTCCGGCGTATCTGGACCCGTCCGGGCGACGGTCGGCCGCGTCGTTCAAGTGCCGTTCGCCCCGTCGCAAGCACGCCATGATCTGCTGAGGTACCGAACGGCTGTCTCGCGGGAGGACTGACGCATGGAGCTGCGCGGCGTCGAGGAGCTGATGGACCTGCTGTACGCGTGCCGGGGCGTGCCGGAGTCCCCGGGCGGTCCGGCTCACGGGGTCGACCTGCACGACCACGCGCTCCAGACGGCGGCGCTGCTGCGCCGAAGCCGCCCCGCGGACAAGGAGCTCCAGCTGACCGGCCTGGTCCACCCCATCGGCCACCTCCTGCGGCCCGCCGACCCCACCGGCCGCGCCGAGCGCACCGCGGAGGCCGTGCGCCCCCTGCTCGGCCCCCGTGTCGCCCATCTGCTCCGGCTGCACCCCTGGCGCGGCACCGACGACGACCTGGCCCGTCTCCACCAGGCCGACGAGGACGGCCGCTCCCCCGACGTCGACGCGGGGGTCCTGGAGGACTGGCGCACCGTCCTGGAACTCATCGCGGCCCGCAACTCCCGTCTCGGGGCTGTCGATTGAGCGCACCCCGTGAGACCGTACGCCGATGACCTCGTCGTACGGTTTGCACGGCAGGGCCGCCGTCGTCACGGGCGCCACCCGGGGCATCGGCCGGGCGGTGGCACGGCTCCTGGCGGAGGCGGGGGCGCGGGTGTGCGTGAGCGCCCGCGATCCCGACGAGGTCCGGCGGACCGCCCGTGAGCTGGGCGGGGTGGGCCTGCCCGGGAGCGTCGCGGACCCCGGGCACCCCGAGGCGCTCACCGACCTGTGCCTGCGCACCTTCGGCCGCCTGGACGTCCTGGTCAACAACGCGGCGACGAACCAGCCGTACGGCCCCCTCATGGACGCCGATCCGGCCCTGTGGCGCGAGGCCTTCACCGTCAACGTCGAGGCCCCGCTGCGCCTCGCGCAGTGCGCCTGGCACGGCTGGATGCGCGAGCACGGCGGAACCGTGATCAACGTCTGCACGGAGGGCGCGGGCCACGTGGGCCCCGGCGTCGGCGCCTACGGCACCAGCAAGGCCGCCCTCCTCCACCTCACCCAGCAGCTCGCCGGCGAACTCGGTCCGGCGGTCCGGGTCAACTCGGTCTCCCCCGGCCTGGTACGGACGGAGATGGCACGGTTCGTCTGGGAGCCGAAGGAGAGGGCCATCGCGGCGGACCTCCCCCTCGGCCGCATCGGCGAACCGGAGGACGTGGCGCAGGCGGTGCTGTGGCTGTGTTCGGATGCGGCGCAATGGATCACGGGCACTGATCTCCTGGTGGACGGCGGCACCCGCGTGAGGGCGGCACGCACCGCAACCTGAAGGGGCGCGGGGAACTGCGCGAGCAACCCCCCACAACCCGCACCCGAAGAACTCACCACTTGCCCGGCGAATAATCCTTCAGGAAGACCCCGTACACGTCGTCACCGGCCTCGCCCCGCACCACCGGGTCGTAGACCCGGGCCGCCCCGTCGACCAGGTCCAGCGGCGCGTGGAACCCCTCCTCGGCGAGCCGCAGCTTGTCGAAGTGGGGCCGCTCGTCGGTGATCCACCCGGTGTCGACGGAGGTCATCAGGATCCCGTCGGTCTGGAACATCTCCTGCGCGCTGGTCCGCGTGACCATGTTCATCGCGGCCTTGGCGGCGTTGGTGTTCGGGTGCCCCGCGCCCTTGTAGCCCCGGCCGAAGACACCCTCCATGGCGGACACGTTCACGACGTACGACCGCCCGCTGGCCGCCCGCCGGGCCGCCTCGGCCATCGCCGGCCGCAGCTTGCTGATCAGGATGAACGGCGAGGTGTAGTTGCACAGCTGGGTCTCCAGCAGCTCCACCGGGGAGATCTGCTCGATGGTCTGCACCCAGGTGTTGCTGTCGACGACGTCGGGGACGAGCCCGCCCGCGTCGATGGCGGTGCCGTCGAGGTGCCGGGCGACGCTGGCGTTGCCCGCGACCAGGGCGAGGTCGGCGACCTTCTGCGCGTCCAGACCGCTGGTGCCGAGGGGCAGCGCGGCCAGTCCGTCGACCGCGCCGGAGTTGAAGGCGCCGATGACGTGGTGGGCGGGCAGCTCACCGGCGGGCAGCGGGGCGCTCTCGCCGTCGACCAGCGCGGCGTAGGCGGTCGGCAGGCGCCGTACGGTCTGCGTGGCGTTGTTGATCAGCACGTCCAGCGGACCCGCATCGGACACCTGTTCGGCGAGGGCCACGGCCTGCGCCGGGTCGCGCAGGTCGATGCCGACGACCTCCAGCCGGTGGATCCAGTCGGCGGAGTCGTCCATGGCCTTGAAACGGCGGATGGCGTCCTTGGGGAAGCGCGTGGTGATCGTGGTGTGCGCGCCGTCGCGCAGCAGCCGGAGCGCGATGTACATGCCGATCTTGGCGCGGCCACCGGTGAGCAGGGCCCGCTTGCCGGTGAGGTCGGCGCGGGCGTCCCGCTTGGCGCGGTTCAGCCGGGCGCAGTCCGGACAGAGCTGGTGGTAGAAGTAGTCGACCTCGACGTAGCGGGTCTTGCAGGTGTAGCAGGAGCGCGGGCGCTGGAGTATCCCGGCGATCCGGCCCGCCTCGGTGACGGACGACGGCAGGATGCCCTCGGTCTCGTCGTCGATGCGCTGCGCGGAGCCGGTCGCGGTGGACTCGGTGACCGCCTTGTCATGGGCGGTCTTGGAGGCCCGGCGCTCCTGGCGGCGGCGCTGCTTCACCGTGCGGTAGACACCGGCGGTGGCCCGGCGCACGGCGATCGCGTCCGGGTGGTCGACCTCCAGCTTGTCGAGTTCCTCGAGCACGCCGAGGCAGACGGCCAGCCGCTCGGGGTCGATGCCGGGGCCGTAGACCGTCTCCTCGGTGGCGGCCGAGCCGTCCTCTGTCACCGTCATCGCGCTGCTGTTCCCTGCTGAGAAGTGCGGCGCTCCGACCGCGCCCGCTTTCGAACGGGGAAGTCTACGGAGCGCCGGGCCTCTCCTCCAAACCCGTTCCGGTCAGGAACCGCAGGCCGTGATGAGTGTCTCCACCTCGGTGGTCAGCGCGTGCGCGAACCGGTCGAGATCGGGGACGGCCTCGCCGTCGGCGACCAGCCCGTAGTGGACCCGGCCGCGGTACGTCGAGACGGCGACCGCCAGGGACTGGCCGCGGGCCAGCGGGGCGTACGGGAACACCTCGGTGACCGGGTTGCCGCCGAGCTTCAGACCGAGGCTCGGCAGCGGGACGCTGGTGACGAGGATGTCGAACCAGAGCCGGGCGGCCTGGCTGACCAGCGGTCCGCCGAGCCGGTGGCCGAGCGCCGGGACGTGGTCGGCGAGCAGGGCGACGGCGCCCGCGCCCCGGCCGGGCCCCGCGTCCTTGTTGGCGTCCATGGCGGTGCGGACCTGGGCGAGCCGGCCGAGCGGGTCGGGGTCGTCGACCGGAAGCCGTATCAGGTACCCGGAGAGCCGGTTGCCCTGGGGGTGTGCGGTGCGCGGGCGGCGCTTGGAGACGGGGATCAGCGCCCGGGGGCGTACACCCTCGCTGCCGTCGCCGCGCTCGTCCAGCCAGCTGCGCAGGGCGCCGGCCACCACGGCGATCAGGACGTCGTTGACGGTGCCGCCGACCACCTTGCGGACGCGGTGCACGTCGTCGAGGTCGAGGACCACCCCGGCGGTGCGGCGGGTGCCGGTGGGCGCGGCGGCGAGGGCGGGGGTGGAGCGTACGCCCAGCCGCGACACGGCGACGGAGGCGCCGATGTCGAGGGCGCGCCCCACGTCCGAGACGGCGCCGCGCAGCAGCCCGGGGAGTCTGCGCACATCGGGGATCAGGCCCCGGGCGGGCTCGGCGGGGCGCGGCCGGGCAGCGGGCAGGTCCATGGGGTCCAGGACGGCGGCGGCGAGCGTCAGGGCGCGCAGTCCGTCGGCGAGGGCGTGGTGGAACTTGAACAGCACGGCGAAGGACAGGCCGTCCTCGCCCGGCAGGACGTGCGCCTCCCAGGGCGGGCGGTCGCGCTCCAGGGGGCGCTCCATGAGCCGTCCGGCCGCGGTCTGGAAGTCGGCCGTGGGGGCGTGCAGCCGGACGTGCCGGTGGGGGTCGAAGTCGGGGTCGCTCTCGCGTACCGCACCGCCTATGGCGAGCGGGCGCCGCAGGTCGAGGGGCAGGACGGGATCGAAGGGCCGCCACACGTCACGGATGCGCATGCGCAGCCCGGGGACGGCCGCCGCGCGCGCGGCGAGCAGATCGGCCGCGTGGGCGCCCGCGGTGGGCGACTGCGCGGTGAAGACCCCGAGGGCACCGAGGTGCATCGGGTGCTCGGAGGACTCGATGTTCCAGAACGCCAGGTCGAGGGGTGCCAGAAGATCATCAGCAGACAAGGGCTTGCCTCGCGTCGACGACGGGTGAGGCAGCAGTCAACCCCTTGGAGGCGATCACGGTCAAGCATGTTCAGGCTACGCACAGTTAACAGCCGATTAAGTTCATGACACCTGCTGTCCCTTCCCGAGGCCGATGACCCCGTTCTCGGACACGGTGTACAGCTCTCCGTCGCGCTCGGGATTGACCCCGATGGTCGCGCCCGGCGGCACCTCCACGTTCTTGTCGAGGACCGCGCCGCGCACCACCGCGCCCCGGCCGATGTGGACGTTGTCGTGCAGGATCGAGCCCTGGACGACCGCCCCCGGGTCGACCCGGACACCGGGCGACAGCACGGACCGGGTGACCTGGCCGCGGATCAGGCAGCCCGCACTGATGATCGACTCGCTGGCCATGCCGCCCGCGTTGAAGCGGGCCGGGGAGAGCTGGTTGGAGTGGGTGTAGATGGGCCAGCTGCGGTTGTACAGGTTGAAGGCGGGGCGCTCGGCGATCAGGTCCATATGGGCGTCGTAGTACGCGTCGAGCGTGCCGACGTCCCGCCAGTAGCCCTGGTCGCGGCTGGTCTCGCCGGGGACGTGGTTGGAGCTGAAGTCGTACAGCTGGGCCTCGCCGCGCCGCGTGAGCTGCGGCAGGATCGAGCCGCCCATGTCGTGCACGGAGTCCTCCTCCTCGGCGTCCCGCTGGAGGGCCTCGATGAGGGCCTTGGTGGTGAAGAGGTAGTTGCCCATCGAGGCGAACACGGTGTCGGGCTCGTCCCGCAGGCCGGGCGGGTCGGCGGGCTTCTCCATGAAGTTCTCGATCGTCTGACCGTCCGAGCCGGGGGTGATCACCCCGAAGGAGGACGACTCGCTGCGCGGGACCCGGATCCCGGCCACCGTGACCCCGGCGCCGCTGTCGATGTGCTGGGTGAGCATCTGGCGGGGGTCCATGCGGTACACGTGGTCGGCGCCGAAGACGGCGACGTACTCCGGCCGCTCGTCGTAGACCAGGTTCAGCGACTGGAGGATGGCGTCGGCGCTGCCCAGGTACCAGCGCTTGCCGAGCCGCTGCTGGGCGGGCACCGGGGTGACGTAGTTGCCGAGCAGGCTGGACATCCGCCAGGTGGTGGTGATGTGCCGGTCCAGCGAGTGCGACTTGTACTGCGTGAGCACGCAGATGCGCAGGATGTCGGCGTTGACGAGGTTGGACAGCACGAAGTCGACGAGCCGGTACGTGCCGCCGAACGTGACGGCCGGTTTGGCCCGGTCGGCGGTCAGGGGCATCAGGCGCTTGCCCTCGCCGCCCGCCAGCACGATGCCGAGCACAGAAGGTCCACCACGACGCATTGGCCGCTCCCCTCACCCTGGTTGGAACCCATGGATGCCCCGCCACGGGGCCCGCTACGCCTGTTTGACGATCTCCTGGTACAGCCGGACCGTCCGCCGGGCCACGGCGTCCCAGCCGAACTCGTGCACCGCGCGCACCCGCCCGGCTTCACCCATCCGGCGTCCGGCCGCCGGATCCCCCAGGACCGTGTCCAGCGCCCGGGCGAGCCCCGCCTCGAACACGGCGGCCTCCTCGTCGACCGGTACGAGGAGGCCGGTCACCCCGTCCTCGACGACCTCCGGTATCCCGCCGACCCGGGAGGCGACCACGGGGGTGCCGCAGGCCATCGCCTCCAGGTTGACGATGCCGAGCGGCTCGTAGACCGAGGGGCAGACGAACACGGCCGCGTGGGTGAGGAGTTGGATCACCTCGGGGCGCGGGAGCATGCGCGGGATCCAGTGCACGCCGTCGCGGGCGCGGCTCAGTCCGGCGAACAGGTCGCGGAACTCCCGGTCGATCTCCGGGGTGTCGGGGGCGCCCGCGCAGAGCACCACCTGGGCGGCCGGGTCGATGTCCCGTACGGCGCGCAGGAGATGGGGCACGCCCTTCTGGCGGGTGATGCGGCCGACGAACAGCACGTAGGGGCGGTCCGGGTCCAGTCCGATCCTGGCCAGTGCGTCGGTGCCGTGGTCCGGGCGGTAGATGCCGGTGTCGATGCCGTTGTGCACCACGTGGACCCGCTCCGGGGTGAGCGCGGGGTAGCAGGTGAGGATGTCCTCGCGCATCGCCGCCGATACGGCGATCACCGCGTCGGCGGCCTCCAGCGCGGTCCGCTCGGCCCAGCTCGACAGGGCGTAGCCGCCGCCGAGTTGCTCGGCCTTCCAGGGGCGCAGGGGCTCCAGGGAGTGCGCGGTGACCACGTGGGGGACGCCGTACAGCTCCTTGGCGAGATGGCCGGCCAGGTTGGCGTACCAGGTGTGGGAGTGGACGAGTTCACGGCCTTCGAGGGCGGCGGCCATGGCCAGGTCCACGGAGAAGGTGCGCAGCGCGTCGTTGGCGTCGTCCAGGGCGGACCAGGGGCGGTGGCGCTGGACGCCCTCCGCGCGCTCCCTGAGGGAGCTCTCGCCCCAGCAGTGCACGTCGAGGTCGACGAGCCGGTGCAACTCCCGGGCGAGGAACTCGACATGGACGCCCGCGCCGCCGTACACGTCCGGGGGGTACTCCCGGGTCAGCAGTCCCACACGCACCCGGAACCCCCCATTCTCAGCGGCTGGCTCCCTTCATGGTCACCCAGACGGGGCGCGCGGGGAAGAGCGCGGGGGTCGTGTGAAGCAACAGTCACCGCAGACTCCGCCGCCGGGCACCCGGTAGTAGAGACAGCAGCTGCGGCGGCGGAAGGCGGTGCCGGCGCGGACGCCGGTGTCCGCGAGGAGGGGGTGGGTGAACAGTTCGGCGGTGAGGGCACGCGCGCGTGCGGCGGCCCCGGGGCGCCCGTGCGCCCGCGCCCACTGCTCCAGTTGCCGGGCGGCCCCGGCCAGCGCGGAGGCGGCGTTGCCCCGCAGCAGACCGGGCGCGACGCGGTGGTGGGCGCGCAGGGCCGCCGACAGCGGTGCGAGGTGGCCGTCCAGTACGGCGGCGGCGAGGGTCGGGGCGTCCCCGGGCAGCTCCCTGACCTCGGTCAGCCAGAGGTCGTCGGGCGCGCTGCCGTCCGGGTCCCAGCGCAGCAGCCGCGGATCGAGGTCGGGGAGCGCGCCGTACAGGACGGCGCAGCCGAGGGCCGCCGACCACAGCCGGGCCGCGAGCCCCTGCTGGGCCACGGAGGCCCCGATCCGCTCCTCGGGGGCCCGCAGCGCCCGGCTCACCTTCCGGACACGGAAAGTCAGCACATTTCCGTAAACATCCGACGACAGGTTTGCGTAGGCCTGCGCGAGGGTCGGCAGCGGGCGCGGCGGTGCTGCGGCCGCGCGTAGGACGAAGAAGCCGCCGAGCGGGCGCAGCGCGGCGAGCCGGGGGTCGAGGTCCACGACGTGCAGTAGTACCAAGGGCGGCCGTAGCCGACATCAGGGGGATCCCTCAGACGTCACCCGTCTGAGGGAGGACGGTGGTCCCGTCGTACTCCATCGGCAGTAGGAGGCATTGAGTGCTCAGGTACGACGACGGGAACAGATCGACAAGGCATCGTGTTGGTTATGAAAGCCGACCGTTCGCCGCGCCGGGTCCCGGGCCCCGGCCTCACGCAGAGGAGCAGCTCATGAGCGCCCTCGCGTTGTCCGTGGTCCTGTCGCTGGTCTCCGCCGTGGCGTACGCCTCCGGCGCGATCGTGCAGGAGCAGGTCGCGGTGTCCTCGCCGGACGGGGAGTACGCGCCGCTGCGCCGCCCCGGCTGGTGGGCGGCGGTCGTGCTGAACGGCCTCGGCGGTCTGCTGCACGTGGTGGCGCTGGCTTACGGCCCGCTGAGCCTGGTGCAGCCGCTGGGGGCTCTGACCATCGTGTTCGCGCTGCCGATGGCCGCGCTGTTCGTCGGCCGCAGGGCCGGGGCGACGGCCTGGCGGGGCGCGATCATGGCGACGGTGGGTCTGGCCGGTCTGCTCTCCCTGGTCGGCGCCTCGGACGCGCAGTCGCTGAGCACCGCGCAGCGGGTGAGCGTGGCCGTGGTGACCGCCGGCGCGGTGGTGGCCCTGATGGTCGCCGGGCGAGCCGCGCATCGGCATCCGGCGGTGCGCAGCATGCTGCTGGCGACCGCCTCCGGCATAGCCTTCGGCATGTCGTCCGTCTTCACCAAGACCGTCGCGGTCGACTGGACCGGCGGGGTCTCGACGGCCGACGTGCCCTCCCTCGCGGTGATCGGCGTGCTGGCCACCGCGGGCATGCTGTTGTCGCAGGCCTCCTACCGGGGCGCGGGCCTAGCGGCGCCGCTGGCCACGCTGACCGTGGTCAACCCGGTGGTGGCCGCCGCGGTCGGCATCACGATGTTCGGCGAGACGTTCCGGTACGGCACGACGGGCACCGTGCTCGCCCTGGGCTGCGCAGTCGTGGCGGCGGGCGGGCTCATCCTGCTGACCACCGAGCGTCTTCAAGGAGGATCCGCTGTGGCCGGGGCTGTGGCCGCACCGGAGGAGGCGGCGCGGCCCGCTCTGACGGCCGTGGACACCGCGTCGGCGCCGCTCATGGCGGACCTGCCGGAGGATCTGCTGGCCGCCGTGGAGATGCGGGACGGCATGCGGCAGGAGAAGGCGGAGCGGTGGGAGAAGCCGCTCGTACCGGTCCAGGCCGGGGAGCCTCTCGTCCCGGCCGGGGAGTCTCTCGAGGACATCGGGAACCTCGACGACCTCGCCGAGGCGCCGGCCCCGGCCGACCGGCCGATGGTCTTCTTCCAGAGCCCGCTCTGGAGCGCGACGTACATCCCGATGCCGGCCGTCGACCGGCATCGGGTGCGGGTCAAATCCTGACGCCGCCGGCCCGCAGGTAGGCCAGCGGGTCGACGTCCGAACCGAAACCGGGCCCCGTCCGCACCTCGAAGTGCAGATGCGGGCCCGTGCTGTTGCCGGTGGAGCCGGAGCGCCCGATGCGCTGCCCGCCGCCCACCGACTGCCCGTCCCGCACGGAGATCGCGGACAGATGGGCGTACTGGGTGTAGCGGCCGTCGGCGTGCCGGATGACCACCTGGTAGCCGAAGGACCCGCCCCAACCGGCGCTGACGACCGTGCCCGCGGCGACGGCCTTCACGGAGGTCCCGGTGGGGACGGGGAAGTCGACGCCGGTGTGGTAGCCCTTCGACCAGGAGGAGCCGGTCGCGTGGTACGGGGTCCCGGTGGCCGCGGCGACGGGGGCGACCAGGGAATGGCCGGTCTTCGCCTTGTCGTCGGCGTCGGATTCCTTCTCGGTGCGGGATCTGGACGTGCTCGGGCTCGTCCTGGGGGCCTTCGTGTCGGCCGGGGCGCTCAGTCTCAGCCGCTGGCCCGGCAGGATCAGGTCGGGATCGGCGCCGATCGTGCTCCGGTTCGCGGCGTAGAGCCGCCGCCAGCCGCCCTTGACGTCCTCGGTGTCGGCGATGCCGGAGAGGGTGTCGCCGCGGACGACGGTGTACATCTCGGCGGTACCGGCCCGGGACTGGGGCGTGGCCTGCGGCTGTACGTCCTTCAGCGACGTCTTGGCCGACTTGGCGGACTTGGCGGACTTGGACTGCTTGGCGGAGGTGCCGCCGGAGGTGCCGTTCGGGTGGATGTCGGGGGTGTCGCCGCCCCGGGCCAGTCCGGCCCGTACCGAGCACACCGGCCAGGCCCCGGGGCCCTGGCCTTCCAGGACCTTCTCCGCGACGGCGATCTGCTGGTCCCTGGTGGCCAGGTCGGCGCGCTGCGCGTACCGCTTGCCGCCGTACGCCTCCCAGGTCGACTGGGTGAACTGGAGGCCGCCGTAGAAGCCGTTGCCGGTGTTGATGTGCCAGTTGTTGCTGGACTCGCAGGCGGCGACCTTGTTCCAGGTGTCCACGTCGGCCGCCTGGGCCGCCCCGGCGCCGATGAGCGGTATCGCCATACCGGCGCCGCCCGCGGTGACCGTGAGTGAGGCCCGGTTGATCCTGTTCGGCTGGTACCGGCGGTGCCGGCCGCGTACGGCCATGGAGTTCCCCCTCGACAAGCGTCAGGAGGGGCAAAAGTACGGGCCGTTCACAGCCCGTGACAAGACCGCAATCAGCCGCTCCCGGTGCGCGCAGGGGAGCGGGAAACCCGCAAGGATGGGCCCCAGGACGAAACAGACCGGCACCACCCCTAGGAGCCTGCCCTATGAGCACTACAGCGCAGATCGGTGTGACGGGACTCGCGGTCATGGGCCGCAATCTCGCCCGCAACTTCGCGCGCAACGGTTACACGGTGGCGCTGCACAACCGGACGGCGGCGCGGACCCACGCGCTGGTGGAGGAGTTCGGGCACGAGGGAACGTTCGTGGCGGCGGAGAGCGCCAAGGACTTCGTGGCGGCGCTGGAGCGGCCCCGCCGACTGGTGATCATGGTGAAGGCCGGGGAGCCGACCGACGCGGTCATCCGGGAGTTCGCCCCGCTCCTGGAGCCCGGCGACATGATCATCGACGGCGGCAACGCGCACTTCGCGGACACCCGGCGCCGGGAGCGCGAACTGCGCGAGCAGGGCCTGCACTTCGTCGGCACGGGCATCTCCGGCGGCGAGGAGGGCGCGCTGCACGGGCCGAGCATCATGCCGGGCGGTTCGACGGAGTCGTACGGCTCGCTCGGACCGATGCTGGAGAAGATCTCCGCGAAGGCGGCGGACGGCGCGCCCTGTGTGACGCACGTCGGGCCGGACGGCGCCGGGCACTTCGTGAAGATGGTCCACAACGGCATCGAGTACGCCGACATGCAGCTGATCGGTGAGGCGTACCAGCTGCTGCGCGATGTCGCCGGGTACGCGCCGGCGCAGATCGCGGAGATCTTCCGCACCTGGAACCGGGGCCGGCTCGACTCCTACCTGATCGAGATCACGGCCGAGGTGCTGTCGCACGTGGACGCGGCGACCGGCGGGCCGTTCGTGGACGTGGTCGTGGACGAGGCGGAGCAGAAGGGCACGGGCCGCTGGACGGTCCAGATCGCCCTCGACCTGGGTGTGCCGGTGTCGGGGATCGCGGAGGCGGTCTTCGCCCGCTCGCTGTCCGGACACGCGGCGCTGCGCAACGCGTCCCGCGGGCTGGCCGGGCCGAAGGCGGCCCCGCTGGGCGAGGCGGAGGCGGCGGCGTTCGCGGACCGGGTGGAGCAGGCGCTGTACGCGTCGAAGATCGTGTCGTACACCCAGGGCTTCCACGAGATCGCGGCGGGCAGCGAGGAGTACGGCTGGGACATCGACCTCGGCGCGGTCTCCGCGATCTGGCGGGGCGGGTGCATCATCCGGGCGGCGTTCCTGGACCGGATCCGGGCGGCGTACGACGCGCGGGCCGATCTGCCGAGTCTGCTGTCGGACGAGACGTTCGCGGCGGAGATCGGGGCCGCGCAGGACGACTGGCGTGAGGTGGTGGTGGCCGCGGTGCGGCAGGGGGTGCCCACGCCCGGCTTCGCGGCGGCGCTGGCGTACTACGACGCGCTGCGGGCGGAGCGGTTGCCCGCGGCGCTCACTCAGGGGCAGCGGGACTTCTTCGGGGCGCACACGTACCGGAGGGTGGACCGGGAGGGGGCGTTCCACACGTTGTGGGGTGGGGATCGGTCCGAAGTGGGTGCGTAGCGCCTGGTCAGGAGTGCGGGTGTGGGGTGCTGGTCGCGCAGTTCCCCGCGCCCTTTCGGGCCGCCCCCGGTCTCATGTCAGCGGCGGGCCCGGTTCCGGGTTGGGGACTGGTTCCGGGCCCGGGGGAATCGGTGACGGAGAGGGCTCCGGGGGCGGGCCCGGCATCGGCGGTGGCTGCGGGGCCGGTGGGGGTTCGGGGGTCGGCACCGGGGTCGGGTACGGGTCCGGAGGGCCCGGCGTCGGCGTGGGCGGGGCGGGGTCGGGGGGTGGGGTGGTCATCGTGTCCTCCGGCCAGTCGTGTCGCTCGGCTCTGGACTACTCCCCCGCGTACCCGGCACCGCCCCGGACACTCACCCGGGTGGGTCCGCCCGGCGGTCAGAAACGGCCGGGATGGGCGCGCAGCCAGTCCTTGGCGGCGGCCAGCAGGGCGGGGTCGGCGGCCGGGGCCTCCTCCGGGTGGCGGGCCGCCCACTTCACGACGTACGGGCAGAGAGGCGCGACCGGGACGCCCTCGCGCGCGGCGATGCCGTACAGCTCGCGCGCGAGGGAGCCCGCGATGCCCTGCCCTTCGTGGGCCGGCTCCACGATGGTGTGCACCGGGACGAGGGCGCGGGCGGGCGACTCCAGGACGAAGTACTCGATGTGACCCACGACCTCGGCCCCCTCACCGAGGGCTTCGAGACGGCCGGCCGTCCGGTTGTCACGGATCTCGATGTCGCTCATGGGCACTCCCGGTGCGATGCGTGCGGTCGGTACGGCCGACGCGTCGCTCAGACGGACACCGCCTGCGGGCTGCGCCGCTGGTCGGAGCCCGGTACCGGCTCCGAGGCGTCGGCCCCGAGGGCCACGATCCGGTTGTCGCCGTCCACGTGCACGACCCGCGGCTCCAGCGCCCTCGCCTCGGCGTCGGTGACCTGAGCGTAACTGATGATGATCACCAGATCTCCGGGGTGGACGAGATGGGCGGCGGCCCCGTTGATCCCGACCACCCCCGAGCCGCGCTCGCCCTCGATGACGTACGTCTCCAGCCGCGCCCCGTTGGTGATGTCGACGATGTGGACCAGCTCACCGGGCAGCAGATCGGCGGCGTCCAGCAGCTCGGCGTCGATGGTCACCGATCCCACGTAGTGCAGGTCGGCCTGGGTGACGGTGGCGCGGTGGATCTTGGACTTGAACATGGTGCGCAGCACTTTGGACTCCTGGAGGGTGGCTCCCTGCCTGCTTTGTGCAGGTCAAGGGCGGTCTTCACTTTACAAGGACAGTCGGACTCGAAGATTGTGAGGAACATCGCTTCACTGTGAGGAGTGACGTCGCCGACCAAGCGCCCGTTCGGAGACCGGTCTCGGAACGGGCACTACCTCGAGCACTGGGCCGCCCTCGGCACCGAGCCCGGTCATCGTTCAGCCCACCCCGTCGCCCTAGGGCTTCGCCCGGTCCCGGAATGTCAGGTGGTCGAGCGGACCTACGGCCGACTGATGCTCCACAGGCGTCCGGCCCGCGACTACGAGACGCTCCGGACCCGATCCGAAGCCATGATTCACCTGGCCATGACCGACCTTCAAACCAAGCCGGGCTCCCGACTGTGATCTATCGATCACGGCCGCTACCACTCGGTGGGCAGCTGAGTTCCGTTCGCCTGCCCAGACTGCTATTTCCAAGCCGCAGGCAACGGAAGGGGAGAAGGTAGTGGAAGGATCCGAAGCGCAGAACGTCCCGCTTTCCGTCTCGACAACAACCGGCATACCTCCGAGTGGCGAAAGCAGGATGTTCGTCGAGGTGCAGCGTGCGGATACGAAAGCGACAGCGCTGTGCGGAGTTGCCGGTGCACTACTTGCGATCACGGCGGGGACGGCACTGACCACACCTGTCGGCTCCTCTCGCATGCTCAGTGCGGCTGTGGCACTGGTGGGCATCCTGCTCGGGGCAGCCCTGGTATCGGCGCTGACGGCCCTGCACCCCATCTTCCCGAAGGACGACGGGCTCGTCTGGCGTGAGGAGTTCGGTGACGGAGGCAGCGGAAGCAGGCACGCGTCGACCTCTGTCCCGCGGCTCCTGGCGAACTGCACGGAGGTACCGGAACGCGAGGCCGCTCTCACCGTCCTCGCGCGCCGAAAGTTCCGGGCGATCAAGGTGGCCGTCGATCTCACCGTGGCCGCAATCGGTATGGCTGGATTAGTCCTGTTGCTCTCCTTCCTTACGTTCTGAGAATCTCACGTGCTGATCATTGTCGCCCCGCGGTCGTACGGATCGACCACCCTGGCCCTGCACCTCCTCGCCCGGCACACGGACGAGGACACCGACATCGTGAAACTGGACGCGGACTGGAAGACACCCAAGGTGGGCCGGCTTCCCGCCGAAGAGCGCCACGCCTACCAGGTCGACCTCAAGGACCCCGAGCACGACCGGATCTCGGCCGATTTCCTCACCATGCTCGAAGAGCATGCCGGGCTTCTGGAGAAACTGGGCTCCTACCTCGTCCTGAACGTGGCCAAGGACCTCTGGACTGATCACTTCATCCCGGTCCAGTCAGGGATTCACGTCGTCCACCTCAGCGAGCAGCCGTCTGCCCAGAGTGTCGTGGAGGCCCGGCTGAGGGCGCGCAACGCCCCCGGCCTGATTGCCTATCTTCACTCCGTCGACAAGGCCAAGGCTTCGCTAAACCGTCTCGACGCCGTGGAAGCGGTCCGCACGGCGGACTCGATCGTGCTCGCGTGGCGGGAACATGAACGGCTGACCGATTCCTCGCTCCCCATGGACGTCCCGTCCTCGTGGTCCGCGCTCGATGCCGGACTTGCCGAACGGATCAGGTCCGCCCTGACCGACTGGCGGGACAAACTCGACGTCCTGTTCGGAGAGACGGTCTCCGTACATGGAGGCAAGGATACGTCGCTGCCGCCAGAGGACCGCTGCCTCCTCCTGGCCCTCGCCGTGCGCAGGACGAGGGAGACTCTGCGCAAGCGGACGAGAGGACGTACCGCCTTCCGTGAACACCTGTTCACCGTTCGTCGCGGAAGCCTTCCGACCGATTCTTCGAGCTGACCGTGCCCGAGTTCCACCGTCGGGACCCGGACTGGACATGGGCGTGGGAGCGGGATGCGGTTTTTGACCGTTACTGCAGCCCGGTTTCGCCGTGAGCCACTGCGGGGTATCGCTCGGCTGCACTGCACATCCGCTGTGCAGGGAAGCCACCCGCCGTGGACGGCTCCAGGTGGGAACCTGCTGGCCACACGGCAGCCCTCGTTGCAACGGCGGTAGAGGGGGGATGGACGCGATGACCGCCTCTCAGGCGTTCTCGTCATGGATCCGCGCACCCAGATCCTCCGCCCACTCCAGCGCCACGCCTTGAGTTCTTCGATCTACTGGGAGGTGAGCCCGTACGCGGTGTAGTCCTCATCCTCGTACCAGTCCGCGCCGATCAGCCGGTCCCTGAGGTCTTCGAGACTGAACTCGTCGTGGGCGCGACGGCGGCCCAGGGATTCGAGGTCGGCGGTGGAGCGGTGGCGGGAGGCGGCCTGGACGTCGATGAGGGAGCGGACGGTGCCGCGGTCGGCCAGGGCACGGACCTTGGTGCCGATCACGTCGTCGAGGGAAAGAACGGGGCCATAGGGGGTCTGGGCCGGCGGAGCCCAGAACGCCTCCTTGAGGACGTCGACCTCGCACTCCTCGCCGGTGTCCGGATCAGTGACGAGGAAACGGCCGCTCAGCGGATCGGTCTGGACGTGCGTGGTCCGCCATCCTCGCGCGCTGAGGCCCGCCGTGAGTGAGGCGACGATCTCCTGCATCGGAGCGGGGTTCTCGGTGGCGACGTCGAGGTCACGGCTGAAGCGTTCGACCAGGCCGTGGGCCTGCACGGCGTATCCGCCGGTGAGGACCAGCGGGTAAGGGGAGCCGAGGTCGAGGATGTCGGCGAGGAGACGCTCGTGGAGCGGAGTGAGCTTCACGCGGCGGTCGTGCCGGCCGGAGCGGTGCGGAGCAGCTCGGGGAAGGCATCCTCCCAGACCTCGCGGATGTAGGGACTGATCAAGCGCCGCAGCACGGGCCACTGCTCGGTGAGCAGCCGGTGGTGCAGGAGGGCCGCCAGGTCCTCACGCAGTCCTTCGGCGAGGACGGTCCGGTAGAGCGTCATGCGGGACTTCGGACGGTCCAGGCTGTAGCTCGTCCGCCCGGACCAGACGATGTGGAGCGGCAGGTCCACGTTGCCCTCGACGGGGCCGGCCAGCTCCTGCAAACGCTCGGGCAGTCGACTGCGGTAGCGGTCTCGCAGCACCTCGGCGCGGGGGGCGGTGATCGTCGGGTCCATGCATCCAGTATCGCTGCTGGGAGGCGGCGGCATGGCGGATACCGGGCTCCCCTGTCGTACGTACGGGTCGGGCACCGCCCGCCCCTCCCCCGGACATCTCACCCAGTGGGCGCTTAGCGCATCACGGCCTACCCGTGCAGCCCCCGGGTGGCGCGGCAACCGGCTGCCCTGTCGGCCCGGAACCGGCCCCGTTCGCGGGCGCGGGCGCGGGTGATCATGACGCTGCAGGTCACGCGGAGGGCCGCCGCGGTGGAGTCGGCTTCGGTCTCGGTGTCGGAAATAACGACGGTACCGAAGCCGAAGCCCATGGCGCCGGCACAGCCCACTCGCTCAGGCCCCATGCCGCGGACGAGCTGTCGAGTCACGCAGCGAACCTCCCAAGCGGGAGCCAGCCACCTGTGTCCATGCAAAAACACCCAAACGTTAGATCTTGGACTTGGACATGGTGCGCTGCATGCAGGACTCCCGGAACGCGCTCCCTGTCCGCTTCTTGCAGGTCAAGGGCTGTCCTCCAAGGCTATGTCGGCCGACTTCGCCGGCACCGAGATCTGTGTCACGCCGCTTCGGCGCGCACTCACACCGACCCGTCGCGTTCCCAGCCGCGCCGTGGTGGGCGGGTGCCCAGGCGGGGATCGCGGCTGCGGTAGACGATGTAGGGGCGGGTCAGGTAGCCCAGGGGTGCGGTGAGCATGTGCACCAGGCGGGTGAAGGGCCAGGCCGCGAAGAGCAGCAGGGCGCTGAGGGCGTGGAGCCGGAACAGCACCGGGGCACCGGTCATCAGGCCGGGGTCGGGCCGGAGGGCGAAGAGGGAGCGGAACCAAGGGGAGATGGTCTCACGGTAGTCGTAGCCCTCGCCGACGACGTTCGCGGCCACCGTGGCGGACAGGCCGAGCACGAGGGTCGCGCTGAGGGAGACGTACATGGCCTTGTCGTTGCGGGTGGTGGCGGAGAAGACCGGGCCGACGGTGCGGCGCCGGTAGATCAGGACGGCCAGTCCGCCCAGGGTGGCGACGCCCGCGACCGTGCCGAGGACGACCGCGCCGATGTGGTACGTGTGTGCGCTGATCCCGGCCGCCTCGGTCCAGCTCTTGGGCACGACGAGACCGCCGATGTGGCCGAGGAGCACGACGAGGATGCCGAAGTGGAACAGCGGGCTGCCGATGCGCAGCAGACGGCGTTCGTAGAGCTGGGAGGACCGGGTGGTCCAGCCGAACTTGTCGTAGCGGTAGCGCCAGACGTGGCCGAGGACGAAGACGGCCAGGGCGACGTAGGGCAGGACGACCCAGAGCAGGATGCCGCCGGTGCCCGCCTCGGCCGCCAGGGGGAGGGGGTGCGCGGGAGCGGTCACCGGGGACCTCCTACGACGGGGTCGGGCAGGAGGACCGGGGAGGCGTACGGGTCGAGGCCCACCCGTTCCTCGGGCGGGCCCTGCGCGGCGAGACGTCTCACCGCCTCGTGTTCGTCTCCGGCGAGCGGCGGCAGCGTGGCCGAGACCGAGTCCAGTACGGCGGCCCAGGGCGAGCCGTCCTCGGTCAGGGCCAGGCGCAGCAGTTCCAGGCCGGCGCGGTGCTCGGTGAGCAGGCGGTGTCCGGCCTCCGGGTCGGTCCCGGCGAACTCGAGGACGACGGCGAGGTGGTCGGGCAGTTCGTCGTCGCCGAGGCGCCATCCGGCCGCGGTGTAGGTCTGCTTCAGCCGCAGCAGGGCGAGGCCGCGCTTCCTGGTGTCGCCGTGGGCGTAGTACGTCAGGTAGAGGCAGCAGCGCTTGCGGTGGTCGAAGGTGGCCACGTAGGCGGCGGCCAGGTCGGCGGTCGGCGTCCGCCCGGCGTGGGCGGTGAAGCGGAGCAGGGGGGCGGCGACCGGCTCCGGGAGGGCGGCGGCAACCCGGTCGGCGAGGGCCGCGCGCTGTTCGAACCGCTCGTCGGGGTAGGCGAGCAGCAGGGACTGGGCCTGCCAGGCGTGGGAGTGCCAGGGGGCGGTGCGGACGGTGCGTGGGGTCTTCAGTCTCATGGCTTCGGTCCGGCCTCCTCGTCGCTGCCCCTGCCGGCCTGTTTATCCGGGAACAGGCCGGGTGGGGAGCCCTTGCCGTCCCAGTTGAGGAGGTTGACGCGGCCGGCCTTGTCGGTGGGGGTGGCGGGGGTGTCGGAGGTCTGGCGCTCGCGCAGGGCCCGGAAGTTCTCCACCGCGACAGGGGCGGCGCCGCCGGACGTCTCGCCGAAGGGGCCGGAGCCTCCCATGCCGGGGCCGCCCTCGTAGTCCAGGCTGCACTCGGTGGCCAGTTCCTCGAGCCGGTGGGCCTGTTCGGCGTGGGCCGGCGGGATGACGTACCGCTCGTCGTACTTGGCCAGGGCCAGGAGCCGGTACATGTCGTACATCTGTTCCTCGCCCATGCCGACCGCCTCGGGGATGGCGGCGTCCGGCTCGCGGCCGAGGTTGATGTCGCGCATGTAGGAGCGCATGGCCGCCAGGCGGCGCAGCACGGCGTCCACGGGGGCCGGATCGCCCGCGGTGAACAGTCGGGCGAGGTAGTCGACGGGGATGCGCAGGGCCTCGACGGCGGCGAAGAGGTTGCGGTGGTCCTCGGCGTCCTCGCCGGTGGTGCGGACGGCGTCGGCCACCGGGGACAGCGGGGGGATGTACCAGACCATGGGGAGGGTGCGGTACTCCGGGTGCAGCGGGAGGGCCACCTTGTAGGTGTTGATCAGGGCGTGCACCGGGGAGCGCCGGGCGGCCTCGATCCAGTCCCGCGGGATGTCCGCCCGTTCCGCCGCGGCGACGACCTCGGGGTCGTGCGGGTCGAGGAAGACCTGCCGCTGTGCCTCGTACAGGTCCGTGTCGTCCGGGGTGGAGGCGGCTTCCAGGACACGGTCGACGTCGTAGAGGACGAGGCCGATGTAGCGCAGCCGGCCGACGCAGGTCTCGGAGCAGACGGTGGGGAGCCCGACCTCGACCCGGGGGAAGCAGAAGGTGCACTTCTCGGCCTTGCCGGTGCGGTGGTTGAAGTAGACCTTCTTGTACGGGCAGCCCGTGACGCACATCCGCCAGCCGCGGCAGCGGTCCTGGTCGACGAGGACGATGCCGTCCTCGGTGCGCTTGTAGATCGCGCCGGAGGGGCAGGAGGCCGCGCAGGACGGGTTGAGGCAGTGCTCGCAGATCCGCGGCAGGTAGAACATGAAGGTCTGCTCGAACTCCAGCCTCACCTTCTCCGCGACCTGGTTCAGCACCACGTCCTGCTCGCCGGTCGCGGCCGAGCCGCCGAGGTCGTCGTCCCAGTTCGCCGACCAGGCGATCTTCATGTCCTTGCCGGTGATCAGGGACCGGGGGCGGGCGACCGGGGTGTGCTCCTGGAGCGGTGCGTTCGTCAGGGTGGCGTAGTCGTACGTCCAGGGCTCGTAGTAGTCGTCGAGAGAGGGCAGCACCGGGTTGGAGAAGATCTGGATCAGCTTCTTGAACCGGCCTCCGGCCTTCAGCGCGAGGTTGCCGCGCCTGTTCAGCTCCCAGCCGCCGCGCCACCGCTCCTGGTCCTCGTAGCGGCGCGGATAGCCCTGGCCGGGCCGGGTCTCGACGTTGTTGAACCACACGTACTCGACGCCGGTGCGGTTGGTCCACGCCTGTTTGCAGGTGACCGAGCAGGTGTGGCAGCCGATGCACTTGTCGAGGTTCATCACCATCGCCATCTGGGCCATGACACGCATGTCAGTACGTCACCTCCTGATCGGTACGGCGGCGGATCACCGTGACCTCGTCGCGCTGGTTGCCGGTCGGGCCGAGGTAGTTGAAGGCGTACGACAACTGCGCGTAGCCGCCGATCAGATGGCTGGGTTTGATCAGCAGCCGGGTAAGGGAGTTGTGGATGCCGCCCCGGCGGCCGGTCGTCTCCGTGCGGGGGACGTCGATCAGGCGGTCCTGGGCGTGGTGCATGTGGACCGTGCCCTCCGGCATGCGGTGCGAGACGATCGCGCGGGCGGCGACCACGCCGTTGCGGTTGACCGCCTCGACCCAGTCGTTGTCCGCGACGCCGATCTTCGCCGCGTCCCGGGTGCTCATCCAGATCGTGGGCCCGCCCCGGGAGAGGGAGAGCATGAACAGGTTGTCCTGGTACTCGGAGTGGATCGACCACTTGTTGTGCGGGGTGAGGTAGCGCACGGTCACCCCGAGTTCGCCGATGTCGCCGATCCGGGGCTCACCGAACAGGGCCTGCATGTTCAACGGGGGCCGGAACACGGGGAGTTGCTCGCCCAGCGCGGCCATCCAGTCGTGGTCGAGGTAGAAGTGCTGCCGCCCGGTGAGGGTGTGCCACGGCTTGAGGCGCTCGACATTGACGGTGAACGGCGCATAGCGGCGCCCGCCCGTCTCCGATCCGGACCACTCCGGGGAGGTGATGACCGGCACGGGCGCGGCCTGGGTGTCCGCGAAGGTGATCCGCCTGCCCTCGTGCTCGGCGGCCAGATCGGCCAGCCGGGTGCCGGTGCGGGCCTCCAGGGTGCGGAAGCCCTGGGTCGCCAGCCGGCCGTTGGTGGTGCCCGACAGGGCCAGGATCGCCTCGCAGGCGTGCACGTCGCGGGCGATCGACGGCCGTCCGTCGGCCGTTCCGCCGCGTACGGTGCCGTTCTTGTGCCGGAGGTGGTCCAGCTCGCGCTCCAGCTCGAAGGTGACGCCCTTGGTCGTGGCGCCCAGGCTGTCCAGCAGCGGGCCGAGCGCGGCCATCTTCTCGGCGACGGCACCGTAGTCACGCTCGACGGTGACCAGCTTGGGCATCGTGCGGCCGGGCACGGGTTCGCACTCACCCGCCCTCCAGTCGCGCACCCTGCCGTGCGGGTTGGCGAGTTCGTCCGGGGTGTCGTGCAGCAGCGGGGCGGCCACCACGTCCTGGCGTACGCCGAGATGTTCCGCGGCCTGGCGGCTGAACTCCCCGGCGAGGGTGTGGAAGGCGTCCCAGTCGGTACGGGTCTGCCAGGGCGGGGCGATCGCCGGGTTGAAGGCGTGCACGAAGGGGTGCATATCGGTGCTGGACAGGTCGTGCTTCTCGTACCAGGTCGCGGCGGGCAGGACGACGTCGGAGAAGACGGTCGTGCTGGTCATCCGGAAGTCCAGGGTCAGCAGCAGGTCGAGCTTGCCGGTGGGGGCCTCCTCCCGCCACTTCACGTCCTTCGGCCGGGCCCCGGGCGGCGCCTCCGTGGCGCGCACGGACGAGTCGGCGCCCAGCAGGTGCTTCAGGAAGTACTCGTCGCCCTTGGCCGAGGAGCCGAGCAGGTTGGCCCGCCACACCGTCAGGACACGCGGGAAGTTCTCGGGGGCATCGGGGTCCTCGCCCGCGAACCCCAGCCGCCCGGCCCTGAGTTCCGCCACCACGTGCTCACCCACGGCACGCCCTGCCGCCTGCGCCTCGTCGGCCAGGTCGAGGGGATTGCGGTCGAAGGTCGGGTACGACGGCATCCAGCCCAGGCGGGCCGACTGCGCGATCACGTCCGCCGTGGACTTCCCGGCGAAGGGGCCGCCCGCACCGGCCGCGGCGAGTGTGTCGGCGGAGAAGGGGTCGTAGCGGAACTGGTCGCTGTGCAGGTACCAGTACGCCGTCTGGATCATCTGCCGCGCCGGCCGGTTCCAGTCCGCGGCCGTCGCGATCGCCGAGTACCCGGTGAGGGGGCGCACCTTCTCCTGGCCCACGTAGTGCGCCCAGCCGCCGCCGTTGACGCCCTGGCAGCCGGTCAGCGTGGTCAGCGTCAGGAACGCCCGGTAGATGGTGTCGGAGTGGAACCAGTGGTTCGTCCCCGCCCCCATGATGATCATCGAGCGGCCGCCGGACTCCTCCGCGTTGGCCGCGAACTCCCGGGCGATCCGGGTGGCCTTCCCGGCCTCCACTCCCGTGACGGCGGCCTGCCAGGCGGGCGTGTACGGCTCGGTGGCGTCGTCGTACGAGGCGGGCCACGCGCCGGGCAGACCCTCGCGGGCCACGCCGTACTGGGCCAGCAGCAGGTCGTACACCGTGGTCACCCGGCGTCCGGCGATCCGTCTGACCGGCACGCCGCGCCGCAGCCGGCCGGCGCTGCCGTCGGGGGCGTCGAAGCGGGGCAGGACGACGGCGACCGGTGCCTCGTCGCCGCCCTCGGCGGAGAGCAGGGGCCGGATGCCGCCGAGGTCCAGGTTCCAGCGGCCGGCGCCCGCGTCGCCGTACCGGTCGCCGAGCGTGCCGTTGGGCACCACGGGCCGTCCGGTGGCCGCGTCCAGCAGCACGGTCCGGAACTCCGCGTGCTCGGCCGCGGCCGCCTCGCCGCCGAGGTCGGCGGCGGTCAGGAACTTGCCCGGCGTGTACGTGCCCGGCTCGCCCCCGGCCTGCCCCTCGGCCTGCCCCGCGGCCTCCCCCTCGGCCTCGTCGAGGGTGACCAGGAAGGGCAGGTCCGTGTACCGCTCGACGTAGTCGGTGAAGTACGGCGTCCGCCGGTCGACGAAGAACTCCTTGAGGATCACATGCCCCATGGCCATCGCCAGTGCCCCGTCGGTGCCGGGCTGGACCGCGAGCCACTCGTCGGCGAACTTCACGTTGTCCGCGTAGTCGGGTGACACCGCGACGACCTTCTGGCCCCGGTAGCGGGCCTCCGCCATCCAGTGGGCGTCGGGGGTGCGGGTCACCGGCAGATTGGAGCCCCACATGATCAGGTAGCCGGCGTCCCACCAGTCCCCCGACTCCGGTACATCGGTCTGGTCGCCGAAGACCTGCGGGGAGGCGACCGGCAGATCGGCGTACCAGTCGTAGAACGACAGCATCACTCCGCCGAGCAGCGAGTAGAAGCGGGCCCCGGCGGCGTGGGAGACCATCGACATCGCCGGGATCGGCGAGAAACCGGCGAGCCGGTCGGGGCCGTACTCCTTGATGGTGTGCACGTGTGCGGCGGCGACCATCTCGACCGCCTCGTCCCAGCTCGCCCGGACGAGGCCGCCCCTGCCGCGGGCTCGCTTGTAGCGGCGCGCCTTCTCCGGGTCGGAGACGATGTCGGCCCAGGCCGCCACCGGGTCGCCCAGCCGCGCCCGGGCCTCCCGGTACATCTGGAGCAGCACGCCGCGCACGTAGGGGTGGCGGACCCGGGTCGGCGAGTACGTGTACCAGGAGAACGCCGCCCCGCGCGGACAGCCGCGCGGCTCGTACTCGGGGCGGTCCGGGCCGACCGAGGGATAGTCGGTCTGCTGGGCCTCCCAGGTGATGATGCCGTCCTTGACGTACACCTTCCACGAGCACGAGCCGGTGCAGTTCACCCCGTGCGTGGAGCGGACCACCTTGTCGTGCGACCAGCGGTCCCGGTAGAACTCGTCGGCCCGGCGGCCGCCCGAGCGGTGCAGGGTGCGCAGGTCGTCGGAGACCTCCGCCCGGGTGAAGAACCGGCGGCTGCGCACCAGCGCCTCCGTCAGCTCACCGTCCAGGCCCGCCGCCCGTGTCCGGTTGGTTTCGGTGCCCACCGCGCCACCCCGTCCCGGGCGCGCGGGCCCGTTCGAGTCGTGCTCCAGTCCGGCCGCGAACGACTCTACGCGCGGACCTCCTCGGCCGCTTGCCGCTTGTCGGCGCCGGCGGACGGACCGGCCCCTCCTCCGTCGGCGTGGGCGCAGTCCGCGGACGCGCGGGGCGTGGCGGCGCCGTCCGGGCCGTAGCCGAAGCGGATCATCACCTGGGGGCAGCACCGGTGCCGCGATCCGGCCGTCGCCGCCCGCAGGTCCGGCCACTCCATCGCCTGGTGCAGCATCGAGGTCCGCACCCCGTGCGCGGTCGCCGTGAGCAGCACGCGCTGGAGCGCCTGTCCCGCGCGCAGCCAGTCCTCCGGACGGTCGTGGGACGTCCACAGCAGGGCCACCTGGACGTGCCGTTCGAAGGGCAGGGTGGGCAGCCGTGGCGCGGGCACCGCACCGACGAAGTCGCGCACGGGCACCCGCCCGGAGGCGTCCCGCGGCCCCAGGGCCGTCACGGGAATGCCGTAGGAGGTGCGCGTTCCCGGGGCGGTGAGCCAGGTGCGCGCCTCGGACGCGCGGGCCGGGTGCACGGCGTTGCGGGACTCCGCCGCCGCCGTCAGGCGCAGCAGGCGCCGGGTCGCCATGATGTCGGGAACGTCCAGGTGCGCGCCCTCGGCCCGGGCGGCGCCGGTCATCTCCTGCACGATCGCGTCCGGCACACTGCGGCCGGTGAAGGGCATCCGGCTGGTGTGGCGTCGCTCGATCTCCCCGTACAGATCGCGCACCGGCGACTGCCCGGCCGCTGCGGTGCCGGTCAGCTGCACCGTGGCCAGGAGGTCGGGATCGTCCGCGGTGGCACACAGCCGGACGACGGGCTCCCAGCCCAGGTGCTCCGCGGCCACCCTGAGGTTGAGGACGGCGGCGCCCACGGAGAGGTACTGGGCGCGCCGCCCGGGATCGGCCGCCGGCAGCTGTCGCTCCCGGTCGACGCGGACCAGGATCGATCTGCTGTCCGGGTCCAGGCCGAACCGCCAGGGCTGTGTGTTGTGGATCGACGGCGCGGCCACCGCCGCGGCCAGCAGGGCCTGGACGGCCGGGGCGTCGACTTCCCGGGTGTGCATCACGGCTCCTTCACCAAGTTGCCTTCCGTTCCGTCAACTCTGCGCCGCCGTCCGCTCCGGGAGGAGGGTTGACCGGTCCCTGCCGCGGGCCGTGCGGCCTCGATCGCGGGCCGAGTGGTCCGGCTCAGGTCGTGGGCAGGGCCGTGGCGAGCAGGACCACGCCCAGTGAGGCGGTGAGCGAGACGACCGCCAGAGCGCGGGCCAGGTCGGAACGGCCCTTGGCGTGGGCGATGCCGTGTCCGGCCGCCGCGAGCATCACCACCGCGAACAGGGCGAGTTTGGTCGCGAGCGTACGGCCGTAACCGGGTTCGGCGAGGGAGGCCCAGGTGACGCCCCGGTGCCAGGCCATGGCCCAGCCGGTGGCGAGCTGTACCGGCAGGAACACCGCCCCGGTCAGCAGGCCGAACCGGCGGCCGGCCGCGGCGGTGAAGCGGTCCTTGGCCTCCGGGGCGAGGAGGTGGCGGGCCAGCGGCAGGACCACCAGGGAGAGGGCCAGCTGGCCGCCGACCCACAGGGCCGCGCCGGCCACGTGCGCGAACCGCACCAGGGACCACCAGCCGACGGTGTCCACTACCCGCTCACCTCCACCATGCCGTGCGCTCCGGCCCCGGCGTGACGCATGTCGTGGTCGACGAACGCGTAGTGACCGGCCTCGGGGAACGTCGTCTCGACGAACCCGCCCTGCGCCGTGGCCAGGTCCAGCACCTGGGCGCCGCCCGGGTCGCCGGGCCTCAGCAGGTAGGCGCCCTCCTTGTACACGGTGTCGAAGACGGTCCCGACGACATGGAAGGCGATGCCGTCGCTCGGACCGGCCGCGACCACCCAGAACCGGACCCGCTCGCCGACCCTCACCTGCAGGGGCCGCTTCGTGTACTGGTTCGCGACGCCGTTGAACACCCAGGCGTCCGGGGTGTTCTGACGCATCTTCGCCACCTGGGCGGTGCTGCCGGGCGTACCGAGGTAGAGCTCGGAGGAGACCAGGACGTACGAGTGGTCGGCCTTCGCCAGGCCCGGCGGGTCGATGACGACTGCGCCGTACATGCCGTTGCCCAGGTGCTGGAGCATCGGCGCGGTGCTGCAGTGGTACAGCCAGGCTCCGGCCCGCTCGGCACGGAAGCGGTAGAGGAGGCGCTCGCCGGGCCGGATCGTGCGCATGGGCCGGTCGGGGGCGAGGGATCCGGCGTGGAAGTCGATGCCGTGGCCCATCTCCTGGTCGTCGTTGACGAGGGTGACCTCGAAGACGTCGCCCACCGTGCCGTGCAGGGTGGGGCCGGGTGCGGTGCCGCCGAAGGTCCACATCTGCTGCTTCACCCCCGGGGCCACCTCCACCGTCGTACGGGCGGCGTGCAGTTCGACCTTGTGGACCGTTCCGCCGGGCGCGGGGGCCAGGGCGGCGTCGCGTGCCCGCCAGCCGGTGGAGAAGTCGGCCGAGAGGTCGAGGGCGGTGTCGTCGGCGGCCGAGGTGTGTCCCCCGTGTGCGCCGCCGGCGGTGGCCGTGTCCTCGCTCACGACGATGTCCAGGGTCATCCCGGCGGCCCGGTGGCCCGGCAGGGTGCACCATGCCGCACGGTTCCCGGTGACGGTGCCGAGGTCGAGTACGCGGGTCGCGCCCTTGGCGAGCATCGGGGTGGCGGGGCCGTTGTCGACCTTGAGGTCGTGGCGCTGGGCGTCGGTGTTCGTGACCTTCAGCCGCAGCGCGGTGCCCGCGGCGACCTCGATCCGGGCCGGGCGGATGCGCATGTCGGTCAGGGTGACGGCGACCGTGCGGGAGGTCCCGGCGCCCGCACCCGCCGTCGCGGCGGTGCTCGTCCCACCGCTCGTGCCGCCGCTCGTGCCGCCGCCGCTGTTCGCCACGAGCACGGCCAGCACGGTCACCACGGCGCCCGCGGCGGTGCCCCACAGGACGGGACTCCTCCAGGTGGCGGTCCCGTGGTCCGGCTCCCGGAGGAGTCCCCGGCCGCTGCGCGCCAGGACGCACACCACCTGCGCGAGGAACGCGACCCCGCCCGCTCCGGCCAGCAGCATGCCCGCCGTACCGAAGGGGGCGGGCAGCGGGAGCGCGAGGAGGGCCACGCCGATGTTGAGGGCGACGAGCCGGGGCACCCAGCCCCGTTCGAGCACCGCCCGCAGCGCGGCCCGTTCCCTCGGACCGGTGGACAGGACGATGGGCAGCAGGTAGGTGAGGGCGCCGACGAGGACCTGCGCGACGAGCCCGATGAGCAGCACCGGGACCAACGAGCCCAGGGCGTCCGCGAGTTCGGGGAGCGGCCGGGCCGCCAGCAGCACCAGGTCCACGGTCACGCCGACGAGCAGCCAGCCCGCCGCGGCGGCCAGCGTCCACGCGGCGGCGGCCGAGATCGCGGGCCGTCGGCGTACCGTCCGCGCGCACAGGTGGGCCGCGAGGGCGACGCCCACGGTGTAGGCGGCGACACCGGCCACGGCGGCGGAACGCAGGCCGGCCGCCAGTCCGGCGACGGCGATGAGCAGCCCGCCCCCGGTCAGCACCAGCACCCGGCGCGCCAGCAGGGTGGTGCGCTCGGCCATGCGCACGCCCAGCACGGTGGGCCAGAGCATGAACAGCGTGCCCAGCACGGGCAGTCCGATCCAGCCGAGGAGGGTGACGTGTACATGGGCCAGCCGCAGCGCGGTGTGGTGCCCCGGCCCGGCCCGGCCGGTGGCCAGCAGCCAGCCCAGCACCGCACCCACGGCCAGGGCGGCCGCGGCGGCCCGGTAGTAGTCGGCGAGGGGGGCGAGCCGTCCGCCCAGCGCGCCCCGGCCCATCCGGACCAGGACCACCAGGTGTGCGCCGATCGCGGCGACGAGCAGCGCGCAGCCGGCGCCGGTCAGGACGGCCCGGTCGGTCCACACGCCGGTGAGGACGCCGACGACGCCCGCGTTGACGCCGGCCAGCCGGGCGGCGCTCCAGCGCCGGCCGGGCTGCGGGGCGTGCAGCATGGCCACGGCGAAGTGTTCGCTCCACACCACGACGGCGGTGGTGGCGGCGCCCAGCAGGAAGAGGTGGACGGCCAGCCAGCGAGCCACCGGAGTCTGCTGGGCTGCGGCCGCCGTCAGCGCGAGCACCGCCCAGGCCGCGACCAGGAGATGGGCGGCGAGATGCCGCCCGCGCAGGCCGGACGCCTTGAATCGAGAGGGCGGGGGCCCGCCCCCGACGGCCGGGTCGTCGTTCTTGCGGTACATGGTGCTCCTCGCCGCCTACGGGGCGGTCGGGCGGGGACGGACGGGCGGCTCGGTGCCGGTACCGCCGCCCAGCAGGGCGGCCAGTTCCCGCTGGTGGGGGAAGGACCCGGGGACGTAACCGCACCAGGGCTCCTCGGCGTACGGGTCACCGGTGACGCCGTACGCCCGCGACCGCGAGCCGCCGCAGACCCGGCGGAACTCGCACGCCCCGCACCGGCCGCCCAGCCGGCCGGGGTCGCGCAGGCCGGTGAACAGCTCCGCGGTGCGGTAGATCTCGGTCAGCGGTGTCGCGCGCACGTTGCCGGCGCCGAGGGGCAGGAAACCGCTCGGGTGCACGGTGCCGGTGTGCGAGACGAAGACGAAGCCGCGGCCGGCGTTGACGTCCAGCGGCGGGCGACGCACCCGGCGCACCCCGGCGTCCAGGCCCAGCTCGGCGGCCCGCTCGCGCAACTCCCGGTACAGCGGGCCGAGTCCGAGCACCGCCGCGTGGTCGTCGCCGGTGGCAGCGAGGATCCGGCGCTGGAGGGCGACCCGGCGGAAGTGGTGGGCCTCGGTGGTCTTGGCGGGCACGGTCAGGCCCATGTCGTACACGAAGTTGAGGAGGTCCTCCACCTCGCCCGTGGTCAGCGCGCCGAGACCGCGGCCGCGGCCCGTGGGCACCAGGAAGAAGGCGCTCCAGAGCATCGCCCCGTGCTCGGCGACCAGGCGGACGACATCGGGGAGGTCGTGCAGGTTGTGCCGGGCGACCGTGGTATTGATCTGCACCTTCATCCCGAGGGCGCGGGCGGTGTCCCAGGCGTCCAGGGTCCAGCGGAACACCCCCGGGACCCCGCGGAAGGTGTCGTGGATCCCGGCGGTGGAACCGTCCAGGCTCAGCGAGAGCCCGACCGCGCCCGCCGCGTGCACCTCCCGCAGCCGTTCGGCGGTGAGGGTCGGCGTACCGGACGGGGACACCGCGACCCGGACGCCCGCCTGCCGGCCGTGCGCGACGAGTTCGGTCAGGTCGGGTCGCTGGAACGGGTCGCCGCCGGTGATCACGAACAGCGGGGCGGGCTGCCCGAAGGCGGCCACCTGGTGCAGCAGGTCCTTGGCGGCGGCGGTGTCCAGCTCACGC
This sequence comes from Streptomyces sp. YKOK-I1, assembly GCF_054660435.1. Classification (NCBI taxonomy): domain Bacteria; kingdom Bacillati; phylum Actinomycetota; class Actinomycetes; order Kitasatosporales; family Streptomycetaceae; genus Streptomyces; species Streptomyces sp. YKOK-I1. The sequence goes on along the minus strand of NZ_BAAGDR010000001.1, from coordinate 8,924,297 downwards.
GGGTCGCGGTCGGGCACGGCCTCGGCGCGGCAGTGCAGACAGGCCAGCGGGCAGGCGCGGGTGGACTCCCAGATGACGATGAACGGCCGTTCCCCGGCGTCGTGCCGCTGACGCCGGACGGCATGGGCGGCGGTGCTCATCGCGCGGGCCTGCCCGGCGTGCTGAGGCTGTGTCCGGCCGCCCTGGAGTCGGGGCAGACGAGGCGGGCGGCCGGACGGTGACCGGGCCGGACCGTGCGCGGCGCCCGCCGCGAGCGACAGCGGTGGGATCGGCCCTGAGGGTGGTCGATGGGGTCGTGCACGGGTACCTCCGGTTCGGTCGCCGTCAGCATCCACCGGCGGCGGTGGTCGGCGCGGCGGCCGATGGGCTTCTTCCACGGGGCCGAGGGTCCCTGCGCCAGGCCGGCGCCGGGGCCGGACGGGCCGTCAGCGGCGGTTCGGGGTGCGCGGGGCCAGGGTGTTCGCCGTCGCCACCAGGGCGACGCCGAGGCCGGTCAGCGCGGCGCCCAGGCCGGTGACCAGGGTCGTGAGGTGCCAGGCCTGGTAGGCGGACATCAGGGAGGCGCGCAGGGACTGGCCCATGAAGGCGGTCTGGCGCAGTCGGGAGAGCTTCTCGTCGTCGCCGCCGGCGGCGTGCAGCTCCGCCGTGATCTCGGCGTAGGTGCGGCCGCCGGTGGCTTGGGTGAGGTTGCCCTGGATGAACTCGGCGTAGGCGTGAGCGTCGGGGCCGCTCTCCACGCCGCGGCCGGCGTGGGCGGCGAGATCGGCGGGCAGGCCGTGCCGGGGGAAGGTGATCTTCTGGGCGGCCAGTTCGGCTCGGATCTCCTTTCGGCCGCCGCGGCCGCGCAGCACCATGACCGGTCCGGCGACGGCGAGGGCCGTACCGACCGCGGTGAGCAGGACGCGGGCGCCGGTCCGGCGGTGCGATCCGTCCATGACGTGTCTTCCTTCTTTCCTGGTTCCTCTGGTGCGGGAACGGTCGAGGCGGTCGCGCCTCGGAGGGTAGGGGCCGCGTCCGGCCGTGGTGGAGGGCCGGACGCGGGATCGGGCCGGGCGCCGCGCGCCACGCGCCGTGTGCGCTGCGCCCGGGCGGCCGGGGACGGGGAATCGGTCGTCCGGGCGGGCACGGAAGGGCGGTCGTGCACAGGGGCGTCCGCGGTCCGATCGGGGCCCAGCATGCACGGAAGACCGCCTGCGGCCACCCGGCCGACCGGGTCCCGCCGCCAGGGCCGTTGGGCCCTGTCTCGGCCGGCCGGAGAGGGCCGGAAGGTCTTCGGGCAGGGGCCGCCGGCCCCAGGTGCGGAAGGGGGCGCGCCCCCTAGCGTTCCGGCCATGGAGAACGATCAGAACGCAGGGCGCCGGGAGCCGCACGCCGGTGAGGGCTGGCCGCTCGCGGCCCGTCGGCTGCTCACGCGCCGCGAGGTGTCGGCGGACGGCCGCGCGGTGTTCGGCACGGGCGATCCGCACTGGGAGGGCTTCTACCGGGACCGGTGGGCACACGACAAGGTGGTCCGCTCCACGCACGGGGTGAACTGCACCGGTTCCTGCTCGTGGATGGTGTACGTCAAGGACGGCATCATCACCTGGGAGCACCAGGCCACCGACTACCCGTCGATCGGCGCCGACTGCCCCGAGTACGAGCCCCGGGGCTGCCCGCGCGGCGCGTCGTTCTCCTGGTACACGTACTCCCCCAGCCGCGTCCGCTACCCGTATGTGCGCGGGGCGCTGCTGAAGCTGTGGCGCGAGGCCCGGGGGCGGCTCGGCGACCCGGTGGCGGCCTGGGCCGAGATCACCGGTGACCCGGCGAAGGCCCGCGCCTACAAGCGCGCCCGGGGCAAGGGCGGTCTGGTGCGCGCCGACTGGGACGAGGTGGCCGAGCTGGTCGCCGCCGCCCAGGTCCACACCGTGAAGACGTACGGCCCCGACCGCGTCGCCGGCTTCTCCCCGATCCCGGCGATGTCGATGGCGTCCTTCGCGGCCGGCGCCCGGTACACCTCGCTGATCGGCGGCACGCTCCTGTCCTTCTACGACTGGTACGCCGACCTGCCGGTCGCCTCGCCGCAGGTCTTCGGCGACCAGACGGACGTACCGGAGGCCGCCGACTGGTGGAACGCGGGCTATCTGATCATGTGGGGGTCCAACATCCCCGTGACCCGTACGCCCGACGCGCACTTCCTCACCGAGACCCGCTACAACGGCACCAAGGTGGTCGCGGTCAGCCCCGACTACGCGGACAACGTCAAGCACGCCGACGAATGGCTCGCCCCGCACCCGGGCACGGACGGCGCGCTGGCGATGGCCATGGGGCATGTGATCCTGCGCGAGTTCCTCGTCGACCGCGAGGTGCCGTACTTCCAGGACTACCTGCGCAGGTTCACCGACGCCCCGTTCCTGGTGGCGCTGCGCGAGCACGGTGAGAACGGCCTGGTGCCGGCCGGGTTCCTGACCGCGGCCGATCTCGGACAGGAGACGGAACACGCCGAGTCGAAGACCGTGCTCCTCGACGCGGCCACCGGCGAACCGGTCGTGCCGAACGGGTCGCTCGGCTTCCGCTGGACGAAGACCGACCCGGGCCACTGGAACCTCGATCTGGGCGACACCGTGCCCGAGTTGAGCCTGCTCGGCCGGGCGGAGCAGTCCGTGGCCGTGTCCCTGCCGCGCTTCGACGAGGGCGGCACCGAGGGCGGCTCGGTCATGGTGCGCGGGGTGCCCGTGCGGCGTGTCGGCGGACGGCTCGTCACCACCGTCTTCGATCTGATGCTGGCCCAGTACGGGGTGGAGCGGCCGGGTCTGCCGGGCAGCTGGCCGTCGTCGTACGAGGACGCCTCCGAGCCCTACACCCCGGCCTGGCAGGAGACGATCACCTCGGTGCCGGCCGAGCAGGCGGCCCGGATCGCCCGGGAGTTCGCCCGCAACGCCGAGCGCACCCACGGCCGGTCCATGATCGCGCTCGGCGCCGGCACCAACCACTGGTTCCACTCCGACACCATCTACCGCGCCTTCCTGGCCCTGCTCACCATGACCGGCTGCCAGGGCGTCAACGGCGGAGGCTGGGCGCACTACGTCGGCCAGGAGAAGGTCCGCCCGGTCACCGGCCAGCAGCACCTGTCGTTCGCGTTCGACTGGCAGCGGCCCACCCGGCACATGGCGGGCACCTCGTACTGGTACCTGAACTCCGACCAGTGGCGGTACGAGGCGTTCGGGCCCGAGGAGCTGGCCTCCCCGCTGGGGGAGGGACGGTTCAAGGGCAAGGGCTTCGCGGACTGTCTGGCGCAGGCGGTGCGGCTGGGCTGGACGCCAGGACACCCCGGTTTCAACCGCAACCCGCTCGATCTGACGGACGAGGCGGCGCGGGCCGGCCGTCCGGTCGCCGAGCACATCGTCGACGAACTGAAGTCGGGGCGGCTGCGGTTCGCCGTGGAGGACCCCGACGACCCGGCCAACTTCCCGCGCGTGCTGACGGTGTGGCGGGCGAACCTGCTGGGCTCCTCCGGCAAGGGCAACGAGTACTTCCTACGGCATCTGCTGGGCACCGACGCGGCGGTCCGCTCCGAGGAGACCCCGCCCGAGGGCCGCCCGAAGGACGTGGTGTGGCGGGAGGAGGCCCCCGAGGGCAAGCTCGACCTGCTGGTCTGCATGGACTTCCGGATGACGTCCACCGGTCTGCTGGCCGACGTGGTCCTGCCGGCGGCGACCTGGTACGAGAAGGACGACCTGTCGAGCACGGACATGCACCCCTTCGTGCACGCCTTCACCCCGGCCATCGCGCCGCCCTGGCAGGCCCGCACCGACTACGACACCTTCCTGACGATCGCCGACCGGTTCAGCGAGCTGGCCGCCGAGCACCTCGGCACCCGGACCGACGTCCTCGCGGTGCCGCTGCTGCACGACACCCCCGACGAACTCGCCCAGCCGGGCGGGGTGGTGCGGGACTGGAAGGACGGCGCGTGCGAGCCGGTCCCCGGGCGGACCATGCCGAAGCTGGTCACGATCGAGCGGGACTACACGGCGGTCGGGCAGAAGATGCGCGCCGTGGGCCCGCTGCTCGACACCCTGGGCACGACCACCAAGGGCGTCACCGTCCACCCGGACCAGGAGATCGAGGACCTGCGGCACCGCAACGGCACCGTCCGGGACGGCGTCGCCGCCGGGCGGCCCTCGCTCGCCACCGCGAGCGACATGTGCGAGGCGATCCTCGCGCTGTCCGGCACCACCAACGGCCGCCTCGCCACCGAGGGTTTCCGGGAGCTGGAGCGGCAGACCGGCAGCGAGGGTCTGGTCGAGCTGTCCGCCGAGCGCGAGGCGGAGCGGATCACGTTCGCCGACACCCGCACCCAGCCGCGCTCGGTGATCACGTCGTACGAGTGGTCGGGCTCGGAGACCGGCGGACGCCGCTACTCGCCGTTCGTCATCAACACCGAGCACAAGAAGCCCTGGCACACCCTCACCGGCCGGCAGCACTTCTTCGTCCAGCATGACTGGATGGCCGAAATGGGCGAGCAACTCCCGGTCTACCGGCCCCCGTTGAACACCCCCCGGCACTACGGCGACGAACACCTGCACGACAAGGACCGCGCGGAGGTCACCGTCCGCTATCTGACCCCGCACTCGAAGTGGTCGATCCACTCGAACTACCAGGACAACAAGTACATGCTCGACCTGTCCCGGGGCGGACCGACGATCTGGATGTCCACCGCCGACGCCGAGAAGATCAGCGTCCAGGACAACGAGTGGATCGAGGCGTACAACCGCAACGGTGTCGTCGCCGCCCGGGCGGTGGTCACGCACCGGATGCCCGAGGGCACCGTGTACATGTACCACGCCCAGGACCGCACCGTGAACGTGCCGAAGACCGAGGTCAGCGGCCGGCGCGGCGGCATCCACAACTCACTCACCCGGCTGCTGCTCAAGCCCACCCATCTCGCGGGCGGCTATGCGCAGTTCACCTACGCCTTCAACTACTACGGCCCGACCGGAAACCAGCGCGACGAGGTCACCGTCATCCGCCGTCGCTCGCAGGATGTGGAGTACTGACATGCGCGTGATGGCTCAAGTGGCGATGGTGATGAACCTCGACAAGTGCATCGGCTGCCACACCTGCTCGGTCACCTGCAAGCAGACCTGGACCAACCGCACCGGCGTCGAGTACGCCTGGTTCAACAACGTCGAGACCAAGCCCGGCGTCGGCTACCCGCGCCGCTACGAGGACCAGGAGCACTGGAAGGGCGGCTGGATGCTCGACAAGCGCGGGCGTCTGGTCCTGCGCTCCGGCGGGCGGATCAAGCGGCTGCTGTCCCTGTTCTCCAACCCCGACCTGCCGTCGATCGAGGACTACTACGAGCCGGTCACCTACGACTACGACAACCTCGTCAGCGCCCCCGCCGGGAAGGACATCCCGGTCGCCCGCCCCCGCTCGGTCCTCACCGGCCGGCCCACGGCCATCACCTGGGGCGCCAACTGGGAGGACGGCCTCGGCGGAGCGCCCGAGAACGCCGGGGCGGACCCCAACCTCAGCGGGGCGTGGGCGGAGCGGGTGAAGTTCGAGTTCGAGCAGACCTTCCTCTTCCATCTGCCCCGGCTGTGCGAGCACTGCCTCAACCCGGCCTGTGTGTCGGCCTGTCCGTCCGGCGCGATGTACAAGCGGGTCGAGGACGGGATCGTCCTGGTCGACCAGGACCGCTGCCGGGGCTGGCGGATGTGCGTGACGGCGTGCCCGTACAAGAAGGTGTACGTCAACCACGCCACCGGCAAGGCGGAGAAGTGCACCTTCTGCTTCCCGCGCATCGAGGCCGGTCAGCCCACCGTCTGCTCCGAGACCTGCGTCGGCCGGCTGCGCTACCTCGGTCTCCTCCTGTACGACGCCGACCGTGTCGGCGAGGCCGCCGCCACCCCCGACGAGCACGACCTGCTCGACGCCCAGCGCGGTGTCTTCCTCGACCCGCACGACCCCGGGGTCCGCGCGGCCGCACGGGAGTCGGGCATCCCCGAGGACTGGCTGGACGCCGCCCGCCGCTCCCCCGTGTACGACCTGGTCATGCGCTACAAGGTGGCGCTGCCGCTGCACCCGGAGTACCGCACCCTGCCGATGGTCTGGTACGTCCCGCCGCTGTCCCCCGTGCTCGACGCCGTCGACGCGGCGGGCGGGAACCAGGACGACCCCGACCATGTCTTCGCCGCCGTCACCCGGCTGCGGATCCCGCTGGAGTACCTGGCGGAACTGTTCACCGCGGGGGACACGGACGTCGTCGCCGGTGTGCTGATGAAGCTCACGGCGCTCCGCTCCTACATGCGGGAACGCACCCTCGGCGAGGCGGGGGACGAGACGGTGCTCGAGGCCGTCGGCCTGACCGCACGCGAGGCGGAGGACCTGCACCGGCTGCTCGCGGTCGCCAAGTACGCCGACCGGTACGTCGTCCCCGCCGCCCACAAGGAGGACGCGGCGGCGCTGACCGCCCTGGAGAACCGCTGCCCGGTCGAGACCCCGGGCGACGCCGCGCCGCGCAAGATCATGCTCGGCCTCCCCACCCTGCGCCGCGACACCACCGCCGGAGACCACCGATGAGCCCGCTGCCCGCAACCCTTCCCGCCCTGGTCCGCACCCGGGTCCGGGCCGCCGTGCGCCGCCCGGCCCGGCTCACCCCCGAGGAGACCGCGGGCCGGGCGCTGACCCTGCGGCTCGTGTCGCTGCTCCTCCAGTATCCGGACGCCGAACTGACGTCGGCCCGCACCGAGTTGACCACCGTGGTGGCGGCCCTGCCGGCCACGCCCGCGGCGGAGCACCTGGCCCGGTTCACCGGCTGGTTCGCCGCCCAGGAGCCCGAGGCACTGGAGCGGCACTACGTCGAGATGTTCGACCTGCGCCGCAAGAGCAGCCTCTACCTCACGTACTACCTGCACGGCGACACCCGCCGCCGGGGCATGGCCCTGCTCACCCTCAACCAGCGCTACCGGGTCGCCGGCTGGGACACCGACGGCGGTGAACTTCCCGACCACCTCCCGGTCGTGCTGGAGTTCGCGGCGCTGGCCGGCCCCGGCGGCGGCGAGGCGCCCCTGCGCCAGCACCGGCGCGGGCTGGAGCTGATCCAGCGGGCGCTGACCGACGCCGACTCGCCGTACCGGCATGTGCTGGCCGCGCTGCTCACCCTGCTGCCGCCGCCGACCGAGGCGGACCGGGCGGCGGTGGCCCTGCTCGTCGCCGAGGGCCCGCCGAACGAGGACGTCGGCCTGGACCCCTACGGCACGTACCCCGCCTACGGCAACGGCGAGTTCGCCCCGCCGGACACCTTCGTCCCGCCCCTCACCGCCCCGGCCAGTCATGAAGAGGACCCGCGATGAACGATCTGCTGCTGTGGGTCGCCGTGCCCTACGTATGCCTCGCCGTGTTCGTCGCCGGGCACGTGTGGCGCTACCGGCACGACCAGTTCGGCTGGACCACGCACACCAGCCAGCTCCTGGAACACCGCTGGCTGCGCTGGGGCAGCCCGCTGTTCCATCTGGGGGCCTTCATGGTGATCGCCGGGCATGTGGCGGGGCTGGCGATCCCGGCGTCCTGGACCGAGTCCGCCGGGATCAGCGAACACGCCTACCACACGACGGCCGTCTGGGCGGGTTCGGTGGCGGGGCTCGCCATGGTCACCGGGCTGGGGATGCTGTGCGCCCGCAGGCTGCTGACCCGGCGGATCCGTCTCGGCACCGACCGCAGCGACAAGGTGCTCTTCCCGCTGCTGTCCGCCACCGTCCTGCTCGGCATCACCGCCACCGCCGCCCACAATGTGTTCGGCCCCGGGTACGACTACCGCTCCACGGTCTCGGTCTGGTTCCGGGGGCTGTTCGTGCTCCAGCCGCAGCCCGAGGCGATCGCCGGGGCGCCGCTGCTGTTCCAGTTGCACGCCCTGACCGCCTGTCTGCTCTTCGCGGCCTGGCCGTTCACCCGGCTGGTGCATGTCTGGAGCGTCCCGGTCGGCTATCTGGTCCGGCCGTACCTGGTCTACCGGCGGCGGGCCGCACCGGCATCGGCCCAGACACCCGGAGGCCGGACCTCGTCGGCCTCCGCCCCGCGACGAGCCGCATGAGCCACGGCCCCGCGCTCGCGGTGTGCGGCAGCCGCCGTACCGGATGGGTGATGGTCCTCAGCGGGATCGCCGGCTGGCTGGCCTCCTTCCAGCTGGCCGTGGACGACTGGCGGCTGCTGCGCGACCCCGCCTACCGGCCGCCCTGCAACATCAGCCCGGTCGTGAGCTGCGGCAGCGTCATGTCCAGTGCGCAGGGCAGCGTGTTCGGCTTCCCCAACATGCTGCTCGGCCTGGGCGCCTTCGCCGCCGTGACCGCCCTGGGCGCCGCCGTGCTCTGCGGGGCGCGCCTGCACCGCCGGCTGTGGCTCGCGCTGGACGCGGGAGCGCTGCTGGGGGTGGTGTTCACGCACTGGCTGATCGTGCAGTCGCTGTACGAACTCCACAAGATCTGCCCCTACTGCGCCGTGGTCTGGACCGCCACCATCGCCCTGTTCTGGTACGTCACCGTGCACTGCCTGGAACAGGGAGTCGTCCCCGTGCGCCGGGGCGTCCTGGAGGTGGTCCGGGACACGCACGGGATGCTGCTCGCCGCCTGGTACGGGGTGATCGCGCTGCTCGTGCTCACCCGCTTCTGGCCGTACTGGAGCAGCCTGCTGTAGCCGGCAGACGCATGACACGAGACATCGGTGCCGGCAGAGTTCGACGACGTACCGCCCAGCGGCACTTCGGCCGCCGACCGGGCCGACCGGCCCTGTGGTACGTCCCGTTCGGCCTCTGCCACCATCGAACGCCGATCCGTCACCGTAGAGAGGTCACGGTCGGGCACATCGCGCACGGAAGGATGCACACATGCCGAAACACGTGGGCAGGGTGTGGTTCTGGCGCTGGCGGCGCAACCCGCTGCGGCGGCGCTCCGACGTCGCCGAAGCATGGCTCGGCGCCGCGGCGGTGGCGACGCTGCTGCTCACGGTGCCGGTGGTGGGCGTGACGATGGCCGACGTCGGCGAGCGCTCCGCCCTCGACCAGGCGCGGGGCCTGCACCACACCACCGCACACCTCGCCGAGGACGCGCCCACGACACCGGCACGGTTCCGCGGGACGGCGGACGCGTGGGTGCGGGCGGCCGTGCGGTGGACCGGGGCCGACGGCTCGTCCGTGACGGGTGAGGCCCAGGTGGCCTCCGGCAGCAAGGCGGGCTCCCCCACCACGGTGTGGCTCGACGACACGGGCCGCGTCCGTCCCACCCCGCCCACCCCGGCCCAGGCGAGGTCCCAGGGCGCGGCCCTCGGCGCGACCGCCGGAGCGGGCGTGGGCCTCCTGGTCGCGGGCGGCTGGTGGGCCGCCCGGATCCGGCTGGACGTGCGTCGCAGGGGCCAGTGGGAGCGGGCCTGGACCGAGTTCGACGCCGACCGGGGCCATCGGCACGCGTAGGGCGCGTCGGCAGGCGTGGAGCCCGAAGACGTGCGTCACGGCACCCGGTGCAGCCGGTGCCCGCGCAGGGCCGCCGTGTACACGTCCGCCGTGGCCGCCGCGGCCGTGGCCCAGTCGAAGGACCGGGCGTGGCGGACCGCGGCCTCGCTCATCCGGGCGGAGCGGGCCGGGTCGTCGGCGAAGGCGGCCAGGGCCCGGGCGTAGTGGGCCGGATCGTGCCCCGGCACGAGGACGCCGCTCACCCCGTCCCGCACGGCCACCGGCAGACCGCCGACCTCGGCCGCGATCACCGGGGTGCCGCAGGCCTGTGCCTCGACGGCCACCAGGCCGAAGGACTCGCTGTGGGACGGCATGACCAGCACGGACGCCGCCCGGTACCAGTCCGCCAGCCGGTCCTGGCCGACCGGCGGCCGGAACAGCACGACGTCCGACACCCCCAGCCGGGCCGCCAGTTTCCGGAGGCCTTCCGGCCGGGTCAGGCCGCTGCCGCTGGGGCCGCCCACGACCGGCACCACGAGCCGCTCCCGCAGGTCCGGCCGCTCCTGCAACAGCCGGGCCACCGCGCGCAGCAGGACGTCCGGCGCCTTCAACGGCTGGATGCGGCCCACGAAGAGCGGGATCAGGGCGTCCGGCGGAAGGCCGAGCCGGGACCGGGCCGCGGCCCGCCCGGCGTCGACCCCGCGGGCGTCGGGCCGGAAGCGCGCGAGGTCGACCCCGGGGTGCACGACGGCGACCCGGCCGGGGTCGGCGTCGTAGTGGTGGAGCAACTCCCCGGCTTCCTTCCCGGTGTTCGCGATCAGCCGGTCGGCGGCCCGTACGACCTCCGCCTCGCCGGCCACCCGGGCCGCGGGTTCGGGGGTGTCGCCGTCGGCGAGGCCGGCGTTCTTGACCTTGGCCATGGTGTGCATGGCGTGCACCAGCGGGACACCCCAGCGCTCCGCGGTGAGCCGGCCGACGTGACCGGAGAGCCAGTAGTGGGAGTGGACCAGGTCGTAGTGGCCGGGGCGCTCCCCCGCCCAGGCCTGCGTCACCCCGTGCGCGAAGGCGCAGAGCTGAGCCGGCAGATCGTCCTTGGCGAGCCCCTCGTAGGGTCCGGCGTCCACGTGCCGGACCAGGACACCGGGCGCGAGTGCGACCCGGGGCGGGAGCGCCGCCGAGGTGGTGCGGGTGAAGATCTCCACCTCGACGCCGAGCGCGGCGAGCCGCTTGGCGAGTTCCACGATGTAGACGTTCATCCCGCCGGCGTCGCCGGTGCCGGGCTGGTGCAGCGGTGAGGTGTGCACGCTGAGCATGGCGACCCGGCGGGGGCGGTGCCGGACGTCGGGCGGCCACGACGGAGGCGGGGCGACCGCGGCGCCGGCCGGGGTACGGCCGTACCGGCTCATGTGTCCCGTCCCCCTGCCATGGCCCGGGCCCGCAGGTCGATGCGTTCCTCGCCCGTGTACACGTTCATGGACGTACCGTGCAGGAAGCCGACGAGCGTCAGGCCGGTCCCGGCCGCCGGGTCGACCGCGAGGGAGGACGGTGCCGAGACCGCCGCCAGCACCGGGATGCCCGCCATGGCCGCCTTCTGCGCCGGGTCGAAGGAGGCCCGGCCGGACACCAGCAGCACGCTCCGCGACAGCGGCGGTCCACCGGACCGCGGCGCCCGGCCGATCAGCTGGTCGACGGCGTTGTGCCGGCCGACGTCCTCGCGCAGGTCCAGCAGGTCGCCCTCCGGCGGGAACGGTCCGGCGGCGGGCAGCCCCCCGGTCCGGTCGAACACCCGCTGGGCCGCCCGCAGCCGGTCGGGCAGCATCGCCGGCAGCTGGGGGGCGAGCCGCACGTCGACCACGTTGTACGTGTTCGAGCCGTCCTCGGTGGCGCCCACGCAGTACACGATGGTCGCCCCCTCCTCGGCCCGTCCCATGGCCTCAGCACTCGATGACGTTGACGGCGAGGCCGCCGCGGGCGGTCTCCTTGTACTTGACCTTCATGTCGGCGCCGGTCTCCTTCATGGTCTTGATGACCTTGTCGAGGGAGACGTGGTGCCGCCCGTCGCCGCGCAGGGCCATCCGCGCGGCGGTGACCGCCTTGACCGCGGCCATGCCGTTGCGCTCGATGCACGGGATCTGGACCAGGCCGCCCACGGGGTCGCAGGTGAGGCCGAGGTTGTGCTCCATGCCGATCTCGGCGGCGTTCTCGACCTGCTCCGGGCTGCCGCCGAGCACCTCGGCCAGTCCGCCGGCCGCCATGGAGCAGGCGGATCCGACCTCGCCCTGGCAGCCGACCTCGGCACCGGAGATGGAGGCGTTCTCCTTGAAGAGCATGCCGATCGCCCCGGCGGCGAGCAGGAAGCGGACGATGCCGTCGTCGTCGGCGCCCGGCACGAAGTCGAGGAAGTAGTGCAGCACGGCCGGGATGATGCCCGCCGCGCCGTTGGTCGGGGCGGTGACCACCCGGCCGCCCGCCGCGTTCTCCTCGTTCACCGCCATCGCGTAGAGCGTCACCCACTCCATCGCGCGGACCGCCGGGTCGCCCTCGCTGCGCAGCGCCCGGGCCGCGGCGGCGGCCCGGCGACGGACCTTCAGACCGCCCGGGAGGATGCCCTCACGGCCCAGGCCCTTGGCGACACAGGCCCGCATGACGCGCCAGATCTCCAGCAGACCGGCGCGGATCTCCGCCTCGGTGCGCCAGGCCTTCTCGTTCTCCAGCATCAGCGCGGAGATCGACAGACCGGTCTCCGCGGTGAGGCGCAGCAGTTCGTCGCCGGTGCGGAACGGGTGGGCCACAGGCGTGTCGTCGGGCTTGATCCGGTCGGCGCCGACAGCGTCCTCGTCCACGACGAAACCGCCGCCGACCGAGTAGTACGTCCGCTCCGCCAGCGGCCCTCCGTCGGCGTCGTACGCGAAGAGGGTCATGCCGTTGGCGTGGTAGGGCAGCGAGCGTCGGCGGTGCAGCACGAGCTGGGCCGCGGGGTCGAAGTCGATCTCGTGGGCGGGGCCGATCTCCGCGCCGAGGAGGCGGATGCGCCCGGTGGCGCGGATCCGCTCCACGTCCAGTTCGGCCCGTGCGACATCGACCGTGTGCGGCTCGTACCCCTCCAGGCCGAGCAGCACCGCCTTGGGGGTGCCGTGGCCGTGGCCGGTGGCGCCCAGGGAACCGAACATCTCCGCCCGGACCGCGGCGGTCTGCGCCAGCAGGCCCTCCTGCTTCAGCCGGGTGACGAACATCCCGGCGGCACGCATCGGGCCGACGGTGTGCGAGCTGGACGGGCCGATGCCGATGGAGAACAGGTCGAAGACGCTGATTGCCACGCCATACTCCGTGAGTTCGAAGGGGCATGCCGAGCGGTGCCGGGCATGCCCCCGTGGGAGGTTGTCGGTTACAGGCCGGGGTAGAGCGGGTGCTTGGCGGCGAGGGCCTCGACCCGGGCCTTCAGCGCGGTGGCGTCGTAGGTCGGCTTGAGGGTCTCGGCGATGACGTCGGCGACCTCGGTGAAGTCCTCGGCGGTGAAGCCGCGGGTGGCGAGGGCCGGGGTGCCGATGCGCAGGCCGGAGGTGACCATCGGCGGGCGCGGGTCGTTGGGGACGGCGTTGCGGTTGACCGTGATGCCGACCTCGTGGAGGCGGTCCTCGGCCTGCTGTCCGTCGAGCTCGGAGGCGCGCAGGTCGACCAGGATCAGGTGCACGTCGGTGCCGCCGGAGAGCACGTCGACGCCGGCCTCGCGGGCGTCCGGGGCGGTCAGGCGCTCGGCGAGGATGCGGGCGCCGTCGAGCGTGCGCTGCTGGCGCTCCTTGAACTCCTCGCTCGCGGCGACCTTGAAGGAGACCGCCTTGGCGGCGATCACGTGCTCCAGGGGGCCGCCCTGGAAGCCGGGGAAGACGGAGGAGTTCAGCTTCTTCGCGAACTCCTTCCTCGCCAGGATGATCCCGCCGCGGGGGCCGCCGAGGGTCTTGTGGGTGGTGGAGGTGACCACGTCCGCGTACGGGACGGGGTTGGGGTGCAGTCCGGCGGCGACCAGGCCGGCGAAGTGGGCCATGTCCACCCACAGACGGGCGCCGGCCGCGTCCGCGATCCGGCGGAACTCGGCGAAGTCCAGCTGCCGCGGGTACGCCGACCAGCCCGCGATGATCACCTTCGGGCGGTGCTCCAGGGCCAGCTTCTCCACCTCGGCCATGTCGACCAGCCCGGTCTCCGTGTCCACGTGGTACGCCACGACGTCGAACTGCTTGCCCGAGAAATTGATCTTCATGCCGTGGGTGAGGTGGCCGCCGTGGGCGAGGTCCAGGCCGAGGATGGTGTCGCCGGGCTGGGCCAGCGCGAACAGGGCGGCCTGGTTGGCGGAGGCGCCCGAGTGCGGCTGGACGTTGGCGTACTCGGCGCCGAACAGGTCCTTGATCCGGTCGATCGCGATCTGCTCGGCCACGTCCACGTGCTCGCAGCCGCCGTAGTAGCGGCGGCCCGGGTAGCCCTCGGCGTACTTGTTGGTCAGGACCGAGCCCTGCGCCTCCATGACCGCGAGCGGAGCGAAGTTCTCCGACGCGATCATCTCGAGCGTGGACTGCTGGCGGTGCAGCTCGGCGTCGACCGCGGCCGCGATCTCCGGGTCGAGCTCGTGCAGGGACTGGTGGAACAGGGTCATCGACGTTTCCTCGCGTGGGGGCTCAGTGGGCGGCGGCCGGGACGGCGGGGACGAGGGTGCGGCGGAGCCGGTTGAAGAACTTGGGCTGGTCGAGGGAGAGCACGGCGACGGGGGTGCCCTCGCGCCGGTAGACGGCCGTGAAGGTACGGCTGCCGAGATCGCCCTCGACGACCTCGGGCTCGGCGCCGGGAGCGACGTACCCGGCGAGCTGGATGCGCACCCCGTACTGGTCGGACCAGAAGTAGGGCGCGGTGGCCGGAGCGGGGGCGGACACCCCGGTGAGCAGGGTGCGGGCGGCGGTCCTCGCCTGCTCGCCGGCGTTGCTCCAGTGCTCGATGCGGGCGTGCCGTCCGGTGAACGGGTGCGGGCAGCGGGCGACGTCACCGACGGCGACGACATCCGGGACACCGGTCGCGCAGCCGGTGTCGCACACCACCCCGTCGTCCACCGGCACCCCGGACCCGGCCAGCCAGTCGGTGGCGGGCCTGACCCCGACCCCGACCACGACGACGTCGGCGGGCAGCACCCGCCCGTCGGCGAGCCGCACGCCCGTGACCCGGCCCTCGCCGAGAAGTCCCGCGACGCCGGTCCCGCACAGCAGTCGGACCCCGTGGTCACTGTGGAGCGAGGAGCACACCAGCCCCATCTCGCGCCCCAGTTGGCGCTCCAGCGGGATGCCGAGCGCCTCGACGACGGTGACGTCCAGGCCGAGTCCACGGGCGGTGGAGGCCACTTCGGCGCCGATGAAACCGGCGCCGATGACGACGAGCCGGGGCCGGCCGTTCGTCAGCTCGGCGCGCAGCGCCAGGGCGTCGTCCAGGGTGCGCAGGGTGTGGACGCCGGCCAGGCCGTCCGTGCCGGGGAGCGTGCGGGCGGCGGCGCCGGTGGCGATGACGACCCCGTGGGTGCGCACATGCCGTCCGCCGGCCAGGGTGACGGTCCGGGCGCCGGGGTCGAGGCCCACCGCCCGCTCGCCGAGCAGCCACTGCACGTCCAGGTCCGCGTATTCCTCCGCGTCGCCGAGCGAGAGCGCGGCGGCGTCGATGTCCCCCTTGAGGAAGTCCTTGGACAGCGGAGGGCGGTCGTAGGGGGTGTGGCGCTCCTCTCCTACGACGACGATCTCGCCGTCGTAGCCGTCCGTGCGGAGCGCGCGGACCGTGCTCAGCCCGGCCAGCGATGCTCCGACGACGGTGATGCTCCTCATGCGGGCTCCAGACAAGCTGTCTCACATGGCACAACGACATCCGTCATGCGCAACATGGTTCGGGCGGGAAGCTGCGGTTGTCAAGAGGGGGGAGGGGTGGTCAGTGCGTGGGGCCCACGTCGAGCTTGTTCTGGAGCCAGGTGTGGAACTCGCCGATGTGGTGCTCGCTGGGCACCAGGACCCCGCCCTTGGCGTACATCCGCGAGCTCATCCCGGGCTGGGTGCGCTCGCAGGCGTCGAAGTCCTGCGCGTTGACCCGGTGGAACAGCTCCACCGAGCGGTCCACGTCCTTGCCGCTCTCGACGACGTGCGGCAGGTACAGCCAGTCGCACTCGACGATCGTGCGGTCGACGGCCACCGGGTACATGCGGTGGAAGATGACGTGGTCGGGGACGAGGTTGATGAAGACCTGCGGCTTGACGGTGATCGCGTAGTAGCGGCGGTCCTGGTCCTCGGCCACCCCGGGGATGCGGTCCAGGCCCTCGGAGCCGTCCACCGTGAAGCCCTGGATCTCCTCGCCGAACTCCGCGCCGTGGCCCACGTAGTACTGGGCCGCGTAGCCGTCCGCGAACTCCGGGAGGACCTCGGTGAGTTCGGGGTGGATGGTGGCGCAGTGGTAGCACTCCATGAAGTTCTCGATGATGAGCTTCCAGTTCGCCTTCACGTCGTACGTGATGCGCCTGCCGACGGACAGGTTGTCGACGTCGTAGCGCTCGATGGAGGCGATGTCGCCGAGGCGTTCGACGACCGCGCCCAGCACGTCCGCCTCGAAGGAGGGCGGCTCGTCGGCGAGGCACACCCACACATAGCCCAGCCACTCGCGGACATGGACGTTGATCAGGCCGTACTCGGTCCGGTCGATGTCCGGCATCGAGGTCAGGTTCGGGGCGGCGACGAGCTTGCCGTCCAGGCCGTACGTCCATGCGTGGTACGGACACTGGAAGGCGCGCTTGACCTCGCCGGACTCCTCGGTGCAGAGCTTGGCGCCGCGGTGCCGGCAGATGTTGAGGAACGCCTTGACCGAGTTGTCCCGGGCCCGGGAGACGAGCACGCTCTCCCGGCCGACCTGATACGTGCGGAACGCGCCGGGCTTGTCCAGCTCGGAGGCGCGGGCCACACAGAACCACATGGCCTCGAAGACCCGTTCCTGCTCCTGGGCGAAGATCCCGGGGTCGGTGTAGTACGCGCCGGTCAGCGTGGGGATCAGGCTGGGCGGCAGGTTCGTGCTGGTCATCGTGTCACCTTCGGAGTGGTCCGACACCCGCGACGGGGGGACGAACAGGGCGAGGGGGTGGTCGGTGGGGAAGTCCCGGGAGGGCAGGCAGTCGCCGTACCGGGAGGACTTCAGGGCGCCGCCGCGGCCGAACACGTCCAGCAGCGGCAGTTCGAGCGTCGGCCCGGGGGTGGGGACACCGACGAGGACGGCGGTGCCGGCCAGGTCGCGGGCGTAGAAGGCCTGCTCGAAGGTCTCGGGGCGGCCCACGGCGTCCACGACGACATCGGCGCCGAAGCCGCCGGTGAGGGCGCGGACGGCCTCGACGGCGCCGGTCCCGGAGGAGTCCACGACGTCGGTGGCGCCGAACCGCTCGGCCCGCTTCAGCTTCCGCTCGTCGACGTCCACGGCGATGATGCGGCCGGCGCCGGCCACCTTGGCTCCGGCGATGGCGGCCATGCCCACACCGCCGCAGCCGAGCAGCCCCGCCGCGGCGGCGGAGGCGGTGGGGTTGACCTTGGTGCACTGTCCGGCGGCGACGAGGGTCGCGGCGTTGCGGGTGGCGAAGCAGCACCACGGCCTGCCTCTGCGGCAGGCGCGGCAGGTGCCGCAGACGGCACGCCGGTCGAGGACGACGAAGTCGCCGGGCGCGACATCGGTGACGCCCTCGCCGACCGCCTCGACTGCAGGTTCCGGGCGACGACGGCGCGTACCTCGTGTGTCACAGTCGATCTCCTTGTTGCATAGTTCGCAACTATCTTCGCGATAAGCAACGTCCGCCGAAACTGTCCCCTCACGGACACCCACTGTCAAGGGGTTCACCGAGCCGCGACGGTGTCGCATACTGCGATGCTTGTTCTGTATGGAGAAACAACGAAACAACGACAGAGGAGCGACAGCGGCAATGAGCGACGGTACGGACGCCCCGGCGCAGCCCGAGTCCCCGGTGCAGTCGGTCGACCGGGCGGCGACCATCCTCGAACTCCTGGGGCGGCACGTCGAGGCGGGCGTCACGGACATGGCCGCCGAACTCGGGGTGCACAAGTCCACGGCGTCCCGGCTCGCCACCGCCCTGGAGATGCGCGGACTCATCGAGCAGACGGAGGAGCGGGGCAAGTACCGCCTCGGCCTCGGGCTGATCCGTCTCGCCGGTGCCGCCACGGTCCGGCTGGACCTCTCCCAGCAGAGCCGTCCGGTGTGCGAGCGGCTGGCGCACCGGATCGCGGAGACCATCAACCTGGCGATCCTGGACCGGGACGCAGCGATCAACATCAACCAGGTGCTCGGCCCCTCGGCCCTGACCACGCACAACTGGCTGGGCCGGCGGACCCCGCTGCACGCCACGTCCAGCGGCAAGATCCTGCTGGCCCATCTGCCCGAACCCGCGCTCGCGGACCGGCTCACGGAGCCGCTGGAGAGCTACACCCCGCACACCGTCACCGACCCCGCGCTCCTGCGCGCCCAGCTCGAGCGCGCCCGCGCGGACGGGGTCGCGTACAGCCTCGAGGAGCTCGAACCGGGCCTGAACGCGGTGGCCGCGCCGGTCTTCACCTTCGACGGGCAGGCGGTCGCCGCGCTCAGCGCCTCGGGACCGTCCGTCCGGCTGACCGCGCAGCGGCTGCCGGCGGTCTGCGCCGCGGTACGGGCGGCCGCCGAGGAGATCTCGGACCGCCTGGGCCACCTCCGCCGTTCCTGACCCCTTGACCACCGGGCCGCCGGCATTGGAGCATGTTGCGTATCACCCACAGCGTTGCGCAATACGCACCAGACGGATACGTGCCGGAGGCCTCCGCGCCAGATGGATTGCGCACCCGATCACGGAGGATGGCCATGTCCCCCCGACCGCAGCCCGGCCGCGAGTTCGTCCTCACCCTGTCCTGCCCCGACCAGGCCGGCCTGGTCCACGCCGTGTCCACCTTCCTGCTGAACCGCTCCGGCAACATCCTGGAGAGCCGGCAGTTCGACGACCGGGCGTCGGGCCGCTTCTTCATGCGGGTGCACTTCGACGTCTCGGACCCCGGCGTCTCACTGGAGGACCTGCGGACCGGTTTCGGCCCGGTCGGGCAGGCGTACGGGATCAGCTGGCAACTGCACGACGCCTCGACCCCCACCCGCACCCTGATCATGGTGTCGAAGTTCGGCCACTGCCTCAACGACCTGCTCTTCCGCAGGTCCACCGGCTCGCTCCGCATCGAGATCCCGGCCATCGTCTCCAACCACCGCGACTTCGAGCCGCTGGCGCGGAGCTACGGCATCCCCTTCCACCACATCCCGGTGACCAGGGAGACCAAGGCCGAGGCCGAGGCGCGGCTGCTGGAGCTGGTGAGCGAGCTGGACGTCGACCTGGTGGTGCTGGCCCGGTACATGCAGATCCTCTCCGACGACCTGTGCAAGCAGCTCGACGGCCGGGCCATCAACATCCACCACTCCTTCCTGCCCAGCTTCAAGGGCGCGCGGCCGTACGTCCAGGCGTACCGGCGCGGGGTGAAGCTCGTGGGGGCCACCGCGCACTACGTCACGTCCGACCTCGACGAAGGCCCGATCATCGAACAGGACGTCGTCCGGGTGGACCACTCCCGCGACCCCGACGAGCTGGTCACCATCGGCCGGGACGTCGAGGCCCGGGTGCTCGCCCGCGCCGTGGAGTGGCACAGCGAGAGCCGTGTGCTGGTGAACGGGAAGTGCACCGTGGTCTTCCGCTGACGAACGACCGGCCCTAGGGTGCGGGGAACAGTCGGCGCGTCAAGTGTCCGATCGGCCCCATGTCCGGCCACTGTGGCCCCTCGCCCCCCGTCGGCCATTGCGTATAGTTGCGCTATGAGCAACTACGCGGCAGAGGGCGCAACGACAGGTGCGGTGAACGGCGTGCAGTCCGTCGACCGTGCCGTCAGCGTCCTGGAGATCCTCGCCCAGCGCGGCGAGGCCGGTGTCAGCGAGGTCGCCGCCGAGATCGACGTCCACAAGTCGACCGCGTTCCGTCTGCTCGGAGCGCTGGAGACACGCGGCCTGGTCGAGCAGACGGCCGAGCGCGGCAAGTACCGGCTCGGTTTCGGGCTCGTGCGGCTCGCCGGAGCGGTGACGGGCCGGCTCGACATCACCCAGCAGGGACGGGTGGTGTGCGAGCGGCTCAGCGAACAGATCGGCGAGACCGTCAACATCGCGGTCCTCCAGGAGCACTACGCCGTCAACCTCCACCAGGTACGCGGCCCCGGCGCCGTCGGCACGCACAACTGGGTGGGGCAGCTCACCCCGCTGCACGCCACGTCGAGCGGCAAGATCCTGCTCGCCCATCTGCCCACGCAGGCCCGCGCCGACGTCCTCACCGCGTCCGGGCTGCGCAAGCTGACGCCGCACACCCTGACGGTGAAGTCCAAGCTGGAGAAGAACCTCACCGAGGCGCTCGACCGCGGGTACGCGATGACGCTGGAGGAACTCGAGATCGGGCTGCACGCCATGGCCGCCCCGGTCCGCTCCCGGGACGGCGAGGTCATCGCCGCGCTCAGCGCCTCCGGCCCCGCCTACCGCTTCACCGAGGCGCGCATCCATGAACTCGCCCCGCTGCTGGTCGAGGGCGCGGCGGAGATCAGCCGCCGGATGGGCCACCTGGGCTGAGCCCGGCCCACCCGCTCGGTCCGGCTCAGCTCAGCGCCGCCGTCGGCGCGGGTGATCCGACGCCCTCGGCGCCCCAACGGGCGGTCACCCGCACCGCGTCCAGCGTCGAGGCGACATCGTGCACGCGCAGACACCACACGCCCTGCGCCGCGGCCAGCACGGACACGGCCGTGGTCGCGGCGTCCCGCTGCGCCGCCGGGCGGGGCAGCCCCGTCACCGGGTCCGCCAGCAGGGCGCCCAGGAACGACTTGCGCGACGCCCCCACGAGCACGGGACAGCCCAGCGCGCGCACCTCCCCCAGCCGGCCGAGCAGCTCCCAGTTGTGCCCGGCCTCCTTGGCGAAGCCCAGCCCGGGGTCGACGATCAGACACCCGGGCGCGACGCCCGCCGCCAGCGCGGCGTCGATCCTCGCGCGCAGCTCGCCGAGCACATCGGTCACGACATCGCCGTAGCGTGCGTGCGCCTGCATGCCGGCGGCGTGTCCGCGCCAGTGCATCACGACGTACGGCGCTCCGGTCCGCGCCATCAACGGCAGCATCGCGGGATCGGCGAGCCCGCCGGAGACGTCGTTGACCAGCCGGGCGCCCGCGTCCAGCGCACGGGCGGCGACCTCGGCCCGCATCGTGTCGACGCTGACCACCGCGCCCGCCGCGGCCAGTTCCCGGACCACGGGCAGCACCCGGCGCAGCTCCTCCGCCACCGGCGGACGCACGGCGCCGGGCCGGGTGGACTCACCGCCCACGTCCACGATGTCCGCGCCCTGCCCGACCAGCTCCAGTCCGTGCGCGACGGCCGCCTCCGGGGCGAACGACAGCCCGCCGTCCGAGAACGAGTCGGGCGTGACGTTCACGACGCCCATGACCAGGGTCCGGCCGGGCCGTGGCAGCCCGTGCGGGTTCATGCCGCGCCGGCGTTCTTCTCGGCGGCCTCGACGACGTTGGCGAGCAGCATGGCCCGGGTCATGGGGCCCACCCCGCCGGGCATGGGCGCGAGCCGCCCGGCGACGGTGGCGGCGTCCGGGTGGACGTCACCGACCAGGCCCTGGTCGGTACGGGTGATGCCGACGTCCAGGACGGCCGCGCCGGGGCGCAGCATGTCCTTGGTGACCAGACCGGGCGAACCGGCGGCGGCGATGACGATGTCCGCCTCCCGGACGTGCCAGGCCAGGCCCTTGGTGCCGGTGTGGCACAGGGTCACGGTGGCGTTCTCGGACCTGCGGGTGAGCAGCAGGCCGATGGGACGCCCCACCGTGATGCCGCGGCCGATCACGCACACCCTCGCTCCGGCGAGGGGCACGTCGTGACGGCGGAGGAGTTCGACGATGCCGCGCGGTGTGCAGGGCAGCGGTGCGTCGACCCCGAGGGTGAGCCGGCCGAGGTTCACCGGGTGCAGTCCGTCGGCGTCCTTGGCCGGGTCCATGCGCTCCAGCACGGCGTTGGCGTCCAGGTGGGCCGGGAGCGGGAGCTGGACGATGTATCCGGTGCAGGCCGGGTCGGCGTTGAGTTCGTCGATGACGTCCTCGACCTGCTGCTGGGTGGCGTCGGCGGGCAGGTCGCGGCGGAGGGAGGCGATGCCGACCTGTGCGCAGTCCCGGTGCTTGCCGGCGACGTAGGCACGGCTGCCCGGATCGTCGCCGACGAGGACGGTGCCCAGACCGGGCGGGCGACCGCCCGCCGCCGTCAACTTGGCCACGCGCTCCGTGAGTTCGCGGCGGATCTCGGCGGCGGTGGCCTTGCCGTCCAGCAGTTGTGCGGTCACCGGCGGTGTTCCTTCCCTCGGAGTGGACGCTGCTCGCTAGCCGCGCAGGCGGGACATGGACGGGTCGAACAGGGGCTCCTCGGCGACGACCGCGTCGACGCGCTGGTCGAAGTAGCCGATGTGGAGGGCGGTGCCGGGGACGGCGAGGTCGGCCGGCAGCCAGGCGTAGGCGATGCCCTTGCCGACGGTGTAGCCGTAGGCCGCGCTGGTCACATAGCCGACCGGGCGGTCGCCGTCGTAGACGGGTTCCTTGCCCATCACGACCGAGTGCGGGTCGTCGATGGTCAGACACGCCAGCCTGCGCCGGACGTCGTCCTTGCGCCGCTCCAACGCCTCGCGGCCGATGAAGTCGCCCTTGTCGAGCTTGACCGCGAAGGCGATCCCGGCCTCGTAGGGGTCGTGCTCGTAGGTCATGTCGGTGCCGAAGGAGCGGTAGCCCTTCTCCAGCCGCAGACTGTTGAACGCCCCGCGTCCGGCGACGATCCCGCCCAGCGGCTCGGCCGCGGCCCACAGGGTGTCCCACAGCTTCTGGCCCTGGTCGGCGGTGGTGTACAGCTCCCAGCCGAGCTCACCGACGTACGACAGGCGCATCGCGGTGACGGGGACGGATCCGATGTAGGCGCGCTGGGCACGGAAGTACTTCAGCCCGTCGTTGGAGAAGTCGGTGTCGGTCAGGGGCTGCAGGACCTTGCGGGCCAGCGGGCCCCACAGGCCGATGCAGCAGGTCCCGGCGGTGATGTCCCGGACCTGGACGGTGCCGTCGGCGGGCAGGTGCCGGGTCAGCCAGTCCAGGTCCACGTTGCCGTTCGCGCCGATCTGGAAGAGGTCACGGCCCAGGCGGGCCACCGTGACGTCACTGCGGATGCCGCCGTCGTGGTCAAGGAACAGGGTGTAGGTGACGGATCCGACCGACTTGGCGACCTTGCTGGTGGTCAGCCGCTCCAGGAACGCACCGGCGCCCGGGCCGCTGACCTCCAGCCGCTTCAGCGCGGTCATGTCGTACATCGCCACGGTCTCGCGGGTGGCCTGTGCCTCCGCGCCCACGATCGGCGACCAGAACTGCGCCGCCCACTCGTTGGGGGTCGGGATACTGCGGCCCTCGACCAGGGGCGCGTTGGCCTCGTACCAGTGCGGGCGTTCCCAGCCGTTGGCCTCCAGGAAGAACGCGCCCTGCTCCTTCTGCCGGGTGTGGAAGGGGCTGGTGCGGATCGGGCGCGGGTCGCCGGAGGGCTGCAGCGGGTGCAGGATGTCGTAGACCTCGACGAAGTTCTGGCAGTCCCGCGCCAGCACGTACTCCGGAGACAGCTGATGCGGCTCGAACCGGTTGACGTCGCACTCGTGCAGGTCGAACGAGGAGCAGTAGCCGTCCACCAGCCACTCCGCCATGGCGCGGCCGACGCCCGCGGAGTGGGTGACCCAGACGGCTTCGGCGACCCAGAAGCCCCTGACGTCCTGGGACTCGCCCAGCAGGGGGAAGTTGTCGGTGGTGAAGGAGAACAGGCCGTTGATGCCCTCCTCGACCTTCGCCTCCCGCGTCGCGGGGAGGAGGGCCTGGGTCTCGCTCCAGGCGGTCTCGAAGTCCTCCTCGGTGAACTTCAGCACCGAGGGCATCGCCTCGGCCTCGTCCACGGAGAGGATGTCGTCGGCCGAGATCGGCATCGGGCGGTGGCCGTAGTAGCCGATGCCGATGCCGTCGAAACGGTCGCGGTAGTACAGGTCGGCGTCCTGGTGACGCAGGATCGGACGCACCGCCTCCTGCTGCTGTCCGGCCAGCGCCGGGATCGGGCCGGTCCAGGCCAGCTGGTGCGCCAGCGGGGTCAGCGGCAGGTTCATCCCCACCATCCGGGCGATCTTCGGACCCCAGATCCCCGCACAGCACACCACGATGTCCGCGGGGATCTCCCCCTGGTCGGTCAGCACCCCGCTGACCTCACCGTCGGCGTGGAGAACGTCGAGGACCTCGTGGCGAGCGAGGAAGCGGACACCGCGTTCCGTCGCCCTGCGGATCTGCGCCTCCACCGCCAGGACCGCCTTGGCCAGACCGTCCGTCGGCACCAGCAGACCGCCCAGCACCTTCTCCCCGTCGAGCAGCCCGTGCCGCTCCACGCACTCCTCGGCCGTCAGCAGCTCGGCCTCGACACCCCACGCGGTCACCCAGCCGTGCCGGCGCCGCAGTTCGGTCAGACGCTCAGGGGTGGTGGCCACCTCCAGACCACCGACCTGGAGGAAACACGGCTTGCCGTCCACATCCAGCGAGCAGAACTTCTCCACCGTGTAGCGGGCCAGCTCCGTCATCGTCTTCGAGGAGTTCGTCTGGAAGACCAGACCCGGAGCGTGTGACGTCGAGCCCCCGGTCGCCGGCAGCGGGCCCTGGTCGACCACCGTCACCTCGGTCCAGCCACGCGCGGAGATCTCGTCCGCCAGCGCCGCACCCACGACACCCGCACCGATGATCACCACTCGGGGTCCCGCCATCGCCGCACCTCCGGCCAAGTTGCCCTCTGCGCAACACGATTCATGTTGCGCAACTCAATGTGCCCGCCCCGGGGAGGGGTGTCAAGGGTCCCGGGACCTCGGAAAACGGGCCCGAACACGGCGAAGCCCGGTGGGCGGTGCGCAGGGATCGCGCACCGCCCACCGGGCGTGTTCCGACCGGTTTCCGAGCTCAGGAGGCCGGGGCTACTTCAGCCAGGCCTTGACCTTGTCCGGGTTGGCGTCGACCCACTTCTTGGCCGCCGCCTCCGGGGTCATCTTGTCCTCGGCTATGTACTTGGCCACGGTGTTCTGGTCGTCGTTGGCCCAGGTGAAGTTCTTCACCAGGTCATAGGCGGGGCTGCCGGACTTGGCGAACTTCGCACTGACGATCTTGTCGAGCTTGTACACCGGGTAGTCGCAGGCGACCTTCGCGGCGTCGGCGTCACAGCCGTCCGTGTACTTGGGCAGGCTGACCTTGACGAGCGGGACCTCGGACAGGAACCACTGCGGCTCGTAGAAGTAGCCGATCACCCATTCCTTGTCCTTCTCCGCCTTGCGGAAGGCCTGGATGAGCGCCGTCTCACTGCCCGCGTACACCACCTTGAAGTCCAGCTTCAGGTTCTTCACCAGCGCCTCGTCGTTGGTGACGTACGACGGGTCACCGTCCAGGAGCTGACCCTTGCCGCCCGACTCCGAGGTCTTGAAGTTGGCCGCGTACTTGTTCAGGTTCTCCCAGTTCGTGATGTCCGGGTGCGCCTTCGCCAGCCACGGCGGCACGTACCAGCCGATCAGGCCTTCGTTGCCGGTGGGGCCGGCGTCGACCGCGGTCTTCTGGTCGGTCATGTACTTCTTCTTGAGATCGTCGTGGCCCCAGTTCTCCACGACGGCGTCGACCTCACCCGTCCCGAAGCCCTGCCAGGCGATCTCTTCCTTCAGGTCCTTCTTGTTGACCGTACAGCCGAGTTCGTGCTGTGCGACGTACGCGATGACCGCCGCGTTGGCCTCGTAGCCCACCCACGGGTTGACCGCGAGGTTGAAGGTGCCGCACTTTCCGGAGCCGCCCGAGCTGCCGGCCTCCGAGGAGCTGTCACCGACCTTCGTGCCGCCGCAGGCGGTGAGCGTGAGGCCGAGGAGGGCCATGCCCACCACGCCGGCTCTCCAGTGTGTTGCTTGTCCTGCCATGGTCAGTTGCTCCTTACGCGCTGGTACGCCGCGCCGCTGCCTGAGTGATCCGGTCGAACATGACGCCGAGAAGGACGATGGCGAGACCCGCCGCGAGTCCCTTCCCGTACAACTGGCCCTGCGAGAAACCGGCCACCACGTCGTAGCCGAGGGCGCCCGCCCCCACCAGGCCGCCCACCACAACCATCGACAGCACGTAGATCAGACCCTGGTTCGTGGCGAGGGTCAGAGCACTGCGTGACATCGGCAGTTGAACCTTGGTGATGATCTGCCAGGTGTTGCACCCGGCCGAGGTCGCCGCCTCCACCGTCGCCTCCGGCACCGCCCGCACCCCATCCGCGATGATCTTTATCGCGACCGGCGCGGCGTACACGAGGGCGGCGACGATCGCCGTGAACCGGGTCGCGCCGAACAGCGCCAGGAACGGCACGAGATAGACGAACGGCGGCATGACCTGCGCCGCGTCCAGACTCGGCCGCATCACCCGGTCCACCATCCGGCTGCGCCCCATCCACACCCCGAACACGATGCCCAGCACCATGACGAGCACGGTGGCGACGAGGGTCGAGGCCAGTGTCGTCATGGCGTCCGACCACATGCCCGTGCCGACCAGCAGGCCCACGCACACCACCGTGGTCACCCCGGCCCGCCAGCCGCCGAGCACGACGGCGAGCGAGACCAGCACCCCCGCCACCACCCACCACGGCGAATCGGTCAGCAGCGTCTGGAAGGGGTTGAGCAGACCGTTGGTGATCGCGTCGCGGAAGGCGTTGGTCAGGCCGGAGAGGTTGTCCTGCGCCCAGGTGGTCGCGGTGTCGGCGGCGCTCGCGATCGCGCTCCCGGTGCTGCCCTCGCCGGGGAACTCCGCCGCCCACAGGTAGGTGTGCGACAGGTAGATCAGTACGGCCGTCACGGCGGCCCCGGCTCCCAGGAGCTGCTTGCGCCACTTCAGGAAGCGGTTCTTCGAGTTCCGGGCGCTCTCCTCACGCGCGCTGGCCGCGGTGGTGACCCGGTCCAGTACGATCGCCATCACCACGATCGCCAGGCCCGCGTTGAACGCCGTACCGACATCCAGCGACTGCAGCGCCTGGACCACCGTCTTGCCCAGACCCGGAGCATCGATCAGCGCCGCGATCGTGACCATGGCGAGCGCCGCCATGATGGTCTGGTTGACGCCCATCACCACGGTCCGCTTGGACATCGGGAGCAGGACCTTGAGCAGGGCCTGTCTGCGGGTGGCGCCCAGGGAGTCGGCAGCCTCGACCGTCGTCGTGGGCACCGAGCGGATGGCGTGCGCGGTGATGCGGATCGCCGGGGGTGCCGCGTAGATGAGCGTCGCGATGGCCGCGGAAGCGCCGCCGATCAGGAAGAACAGGGTCAGGGGCGCCAGGTAGACGAAGGTCGGCATCGTCTGCATGAAGTCCAGGAACGGTGTCACGACCCGGTTGAAGCGGTCCGACAGTCCCGCCCACACCCCCAGCGGGATCGCGAACAGCAGCGCGACCAGGACCGCGGAGAGGGTCAGGGCCAGGGTGTCCATGCTCTCCTGCCACAGACCCTGCAAGCCCATGAACGTGAACCCGGCCACCGCCAGCAAGGCCACCCGCCAGTTGCCGAGGGCCCAGGAGACGTATCCGGCGATGCCGACGACCCCGAGCCAGCCGATCTGCGGGACCGGCCGGGCGTCGGACGGCTGGGAGATCAGATCCTGGATGAAGGTCACCAGGGTGTCGATGACCAGCCGGATCTCGTTGAAGAAGTACAGGAAGAGCGGGTTGGAGTTGCGGTTGGCGCCGATGGAGTCGTTGACGTCGTTGAACCAGCGGTGCAGACCCGTCAGGTCGGCCGCGGCCAGGGTGAGGGTCTGCCTGCCGCGCAGAACGGCGAAGAGCAGCAGCCAGACGACGAGGATCGCGCCGAGCACCACGGGCCGGCTGACCTTGAGCGCCCTCCTGGCCAAAGCGGTCGGCTGCGCGGGCTCGGTCTTCTCTGGTTTCTCGATGGTGACGGTCATCACCGGCCGCCTTCCTGCCCTGCGACGACCGCGAGGATCTCCTCGTCCCCGACGATCCCCAGCAGCTTGCCGTCCTCGACGACCTTCACCGGCTTCTCCGCCGCCAGCACCGCCCGCGTCGCCTCCCGCACCACCACGTCCGGACCCAGCTCCGGCCCGTCCAGCGCATCCCCGTCCTCCGGCGCCCGCATGATCCACCGCAGCGTCAGCACATCACCCCGCGGCACGTCCTTCACGAACTCCCGCACATAGTCGTCCGCCGGCGCCCCCACCAGCTCATCACCCGTACCGCACTGGACCATCTTCCCGTCCCGCATGATCAGGATCCGGTCCCCCAGCTTGAGGGCCTCGGAAAGGTCGTGGGTGATGAACACCATCGTCTTGCCGACCTCGTGGTGCAGCCGGATCACCTCGTTCTGCATGTCCCGCCGGATCAGCGGATCCAGCGCCGAGAACGGCTCGTCGAAGAACAGCACGTCCGGATCACCCGCCAGCGCACGCGCCAGACCCACCCGCTGCTGCATACCACCGGAGAGCTGGTCGGGGTAGGAGTTCTCGTAGCCGGCCAGACCGACCAGCTCCACCACCTCCAGCGCCCGCCGCGTCCGCTCCGCCCGCCCCATCCCCCGGATCTCCAGACCGAACGCCACGTTGTCCACCACCCGACGGTGCGGCAACAGCCCGAAATGCTGGAACACCATCGAGAACTTCCGCCGCCGCAACTCCCGCAACCGCGCCGCGTCCGCCTGCCGGATGTCCTGCCCCTCGAACACCAGCTCACCCGACGTCGGCTCGATCAACCGCGTCAGACACCGCACCAGCGTCGACTTGCCCGAACCCGACAAGCCCATCACCACGAACACCTCGCCCTTGCGGACGTCGAAGTTCACATCACGCACCGCGGCCGTACACCCGGTCCGATCCATCAGCTCACGCCGGGTCAGGCCGCACAGCTCCTCATCACCCGGCACCCGCTCGGCCTTCGGCCCGAACACCTTCCACAGATTGCGCACGGAGATCACCGGAGCGCCGTCCGCATCCTCGGGCGCACCCCGCCGCTGGGATACCTCGGTCTGCGTGGGGGTCACGATCGCCCTCTTTTCGGCGTTCAGCCGCGGAACCAGTGCTGCGGCCGAGGATGGATGGTCTGCCAGATGTGTTCGGGCCACACAATGTGTTGCGCATAGCGCATTGAATTGCTTGTGGTGGAACACCCTGGCCGCCGCACGGACAGGCGTCAAGGGGTTGGCGGATGTCGATTTGACCAGGGAGATGCAGTTGCGTATTGCTGATGTGGATGCGTAATGCGCAACTGCAGAGTTGAACTCTTCACGGAAAGAACACGCAGAGCGCACGCCTCTGTCACATTCGGTATGCTCCAGGCGCTCCAATCGCACCATTGAGGGGGGGATTCCTCATGCCCACGCGCATGCGTCATGTTCTGGCCGCCGCGTCCCTGGCGGGCGCGCTCGCCGTGTCGACCGCCGGTCCGGCCCGGGCTACCGAGTACACGTCCGCGCTGAAGCTCAAGGGCGTGCAGTACGACGCGCCCGGCACGGACTCGAACCGCTGCTCCGGCGGCAACACCAAGGACGAGTACCTGACGATCAAGAACTACTCCCGCACCGCGACGGTCGATCTGCGGGGGTACGTCGTCAAGGACGCCACGGGCAACAAGTTCACCTTCCCCGCGAGCCACCGGCTCGAGCCGGGTGACCAGGTGAAGCTGCGGGGCGGCCGGGGCACCGACTCCGACGCCGGCAATGTCGTCTACCGCCAGAACTGCAATTTCATCTGGAACAACGACAAGGACACCATCTACCTCGTGAAGCCCAACGGCTCACGGGCCGACGTCCACTCCTACACCAAGCGCGCGAACGACGCGGACGGAAACGGCTACATCAATTTCCACGGCTGACGCGCAGGGGTCCCCGGAGCCGGATCGGTGCGGCTCGGGGGACCCGTTCGCGGCGGAGGAGATCAGCCTCTGACGCGGTCGCGGACCCAGACGCCGTTGGGCGAGAGCGAGGCGGTGCCGAACTTGCCCGTGCTGCAGGCGCCCTTCTTGAACACCGACAGGTCCTTGTGGTTGTCGGAGAGGCTCCAGTTCGTCCAGCTGATCTTCTTCTTGGCCATGAGGTCGACGAACTTCTGGGCCATCGGGTAGTCGGTGCCCCAGCCGTTCCAGGAGGCGACGGCCCACTCGGTGACGAAGATGGGCAGCTTGTCCGAGGCGCGGTCGAGCAGCTTCAGGAACTGCTCCCGCCCGGCCGTCGCATAGAAGTGGTACGTGTACATGACGTTCTTGTCGCGTACGGGGTCGGCGAGGATGATCTTCTCGTTGGTCGCCTCGGCGGCGCCGAGCGTGGACCAGCCACGCGTCGGGACGAGGACGACGCTGCCGGGGGCGCGGGAGCGGATCACCGGCATGATCTTCGCGGCGTAGTCCTTGATGGTCGACCAGCTCACCCCGTGGGGTTCGTTGGCGATCTCGTAGATCACGTTGTTCTTGTTCTTGTGCTTCTCGGCGATCGCCTTGAAGAACGCGCGGGCGTTGTCGAGGTCCTCGTGGGGATCGCCCGGGTGGATGGTGTGCCAGTCGACGATGACGTACATGCCGCGGGCGCTCGCCATGTCGACGAGTCTGCTCGCCAGTTCGGTGTATTTCTTCGGATCCGCGCGATAGGCGCCCTCCCGGGCGTACGTCGAGACCCGCAGCACGCTCGCCTTCCAGTCCTGGGCGACGGCGTCCAGCGCCGCGCCGGTGAGGCACTGCGGATACCACTGGGTGCCGTGGGTGCTCATGCCGCGGAGCTGGACCGGCTGGTCGGACTCGCCGCACAGCTGGGTGCCGCAGACGTGGAGCCTGCCGTAGGTCTGCACGGGGGTCTTGGCCTTGGGGGCCGTTCCGGATCCGGCCGCGTGCGCCGGGTTCGCGGGGAGGAAGCCCACCGCCGCCGCGAGGGCCAGCGAGGTCCAGGCGACGCGACGGGCGCGGGAATGCGTTGAGGGCATGGGTGCCTCCGGTTCCTGAGGGGGTGGGGACCAAAGGCAAATATGACGATAGGACAGCTGATAGGTGATGCACCGTCACCGCGATTCGTCCGAGCCCCGGTCAAGGTTCACCCGAGTGCAGAGACCGTGTTCCAGGGCCCCGCCGAGGCCGCACGGCCCCGGTCCGCTGCGCTCCTCGCCGGGTGCCACTCCGGCGCATCCTTCCTTCGAGCGACCGGTGCAGCAATCAGCCCAGCGGAAGGCGCAGGTCACACCCTGCCTGGCTATCGGTTGGAGGTGACCGCCCCCCTTCGAGGAGCACACCTTCGAGGAGCACGCCTTGAGCCTGGATTCCTTTGACCTGACGCTGGAGACCGACCGACGACCGACCATCCCGCGGATAACACTCCGGTCCGGGCGGCAAGCCGGCACCGTGCTGCCCCAGCCCCCTGACGACGAGGAGAAGTACTCCTACGCCAGACGTCGTCTCTGGGTGCTCACCGGCGCCTCGATCGTCAGCATGGGCTGTCTCGTCTACAGCCAGTTCCGGCTGATCCAGTCCTCGCCCTGGCTGTTCGTCCTGCTGCCGTGCCTGGTCTTCAGCATCCTCTACTACCTGGCCTCGCTGCGGGTGAACGGCTTCACCCCCGACTTCGACCTGACGGCCCACCGCGAGCTGGTCCGGGACTGGCGTCCGCAGACCTATCCGACGGTCGCCGTCTTCCTCCCGGTCTGCGGAGAACCCGCCGACGTCCTGGAGAACACCTGGCGGCATGTGCGCCGGCTCGCCGACCGCTATCCCGGCCGGGCCACCGCGTATGTGCTCGACGACTCCGCCTCCGCCGAACTCGCCGCCATGGCCGAGAAGTTCGGCTTCGAGTACGGGAGCAGGCCCAACCGGGGCTGGTTCAAGAAGGCGGGCAATCTGCACTACGGCCTCGGCATCTCCGACGAGGAGTACGTCCTCATCCTCGACGCCGACTTCGCCCCGCGGGCGGATCTGCTGGAGGAACTCCTGCCGTACATGGACCACGACCCGGAGACCGGCATCGTCCAGTCGCCGCAGTACTTCCGCGTGGCCCGGCGGCAGACCTGGATCGAGCGCGGCGCGGGTTCCGTGCAGGAGCTGTTCTACCGGGCCGTGCAGGTGTCCCGGCAGCGCCATGGCGGCGCCATCTGCGTGGGCAGTTGCGCGGTGTACCGGCGGACGGCCCTGGAGGCCAACGGCGGTACGACGCTGATCGAGCACTCGGAGGACGTGCACACGGGCTTCGACCTCGGGCGCCTGGGCTGGAAGCTGCGCTATGTCCCGATCCCCCTGGCCACCGGCAACTGCCCCGACAACGTCAGCGCGTTCTACCACCAGCAGTACCGCTGGTGCTCGGGGTCCATGAGCCTGCTGGGCAGCAGGAAGTTCTGGAGCGCCAAGCTCCGGCTCACCACCCGGCTCTGCTACTTCTCCGGCTTCCTCTACTACCTGCACACGGCGGTCTTCACGTTCGTGGCGCCCCTGCTGCCGATCGTGCTGCTGGTGGCGATGCCGGAGAAACTCCAGGTCGACTACATGCTGCTGGTGCTGCCCAGCGTCGTCTACACCCTGCTGGTCTTCCCGTTGTGGCACCGGTGCCCCTACCGGATCGAGGCCTGGGCCGTACGGCTGCTGTACGGCTGGGCCCATCTGTTCGCCATCTGGGACATCGTCCGGGGCCGGCGCCAGTCCTGGCGGCCCACCGGCTCGGCGTCCGCGGGCCGCGCCACCAATCTGCGCTTCCGCATCGGCGTCCGGGTGTGGAGCGGCGGTACGGCGGTGCTGTGGGTGGGTGTCGCCGCCTGGCGCATGATCACCCTGTACCCGCCGGACTTCGCCCTGGTCATGGCCTCCGGTCTGTTCTACGCCACGGTCGTCGGCCGGGTCCTCGTACCGCAACGGGCACCCCGGAAGGAACCCGTCACCACGGCCGCGCGTATGCGGCCGGCACCCGCGGGGGGCCACTGAGGCCCGCGCGACACCCGAACCAGGTCCCCGCAGCCCGGCCGACGCGGCTGCGGGGACCTCGTTCGCTTCGTAAGCAACAGGCAAGACTTGCGCTCGAACACTTGTGGGCATTTGGGGCGACGGCCCATCATTGGCCGGATCCCGCCCGTACCACGAGCATCCAGGAGCCCCGGTGGCCGCTGGCCAGATCCTCTCCGAGCCGGCCGGCATGCCGGCGGCAGCCCAGGCCGAGCGGCGGAAACTGCGCAAGCACTTCGGCCGCTTCGACATCCTCTTCTTCCTCCTGTGCACCATCGTCGGCGTGGACACCATCGGCACGGTGGCCTCCTCCGGCGCCGAGGCCTTCACCTGGCTGATCGTGCTGGCCGTCGTGTTCTTCGTCCCGTCCGCGCTGCTGATCGCCGAGCTGGGCGCCGCGTTCCCCGACGAGGGCGGGCCCTACATCTGGACCAGCCGGGCCTTCGGGCGCCTCGCCGGAGCCGTCAACAACTTCCTGTACTGGATCACCAATCCGGTGTGGCTCGGCGGCACCCTGTCGGTGTCCGCGGTCACCGCCTTCACCACCTTCTTCCACGACGGCAAGGACCTGAGCACCCCGGCCTTCTACGTCTTCACCCTCGCGTTCGTCTGGGTGGGCGTGCTCGCCGCGATCCTCTCCTTCGACGTCGGCAAGTGGATCCCCACCATCGGCGCCTGGAGCCGGTTCGTCCTGCTCGGCCTGTTCACCGTCACCGTCGTGCTCTACGGCGTCCGCCACGGCCTGCACGGCTTCGGACTCGGCGACTTCTCCCCGACGTACGCCGGATTCGTCGGCCTGATCCCCGTCCTGATGTTCAACTACGTCGGCTTCGAGCTGCCGAACACCGCCGGCGAGGAGATGACGGACGCCCAGCGGGACGTGCCCTTCGCCATCTTCCGCAGCGCCCTCCTCGCGGTCCTGCTCTACGCGCTGCCGATCCTCGGCATCCTGCTCGTCCTGCCGGTCAAGGCCGTCACCGGCCTCGGCGGGTTCATCGACGCGATCCGCCAGGTCTTCACCGTCTACGGCGGCTCCGTGGCCGGCGACGGCACCGCCACGCTCAGCGGCGCGGGCAGCGTGCTCGGGGACCTCGCCGCGATCCTGTTCATCCTCACCGTGCTGTCCTCCGGCGTCACCTGGGTCATGGGCTCCGACCGCGCCCTCGCCGTCTCCGGCTACGACGGGGCGGCGCCCCGCTTCCTCGGCGTCATCTCCAGCCGGTTCGGCACCCCGGTACGGGTCAACATCCTCAGCGGACTGGTCTCCACCGTCGTCCTGATCCTGGCCCACCAGCTCACCGGCGGCAGCGCCGCCAAGCTCTTCGGCGCCGTCCTCGGCCTCGCCGTCTCCACCACCCTGGTCAGCTACCTGGGCATCTTCCCGGCCCTCGCGGTCCTGCGCCGCAAGGCCCCCGACACCCCCCGCCCCTACCGGGCGCCCCTCCCCCGCACCATCAGCACCGTGCTCACCCTGCTCGTCCTGTTCGCGAGCGTGCAGCTCGTCGCCCCCGGCCTCGGCGACCACTGGTTCGGCTCTGCCTACGCCCCGGACGGCTGGACCCACGCCGAACGCTGGAGGTACCTGCTGACCGAGGCCGTCCCACTGGCCGGTTTCATGCTCCTCGGCGTCCTCTTCTGGGCCCTGGGCGCACCGACCCGCGCCGCGGCCGCCACCAAGAGCTGAGACAACCGGCACAGGGTCCTGGACGTCTCCCTCAACGACCATCTGACCGGCGGCGGAGATCACCCAGGACCGGAGGTCCCTGCTCGGTGTCCTGGCCGACCTCGGGATTCCGGTGCGGCACCACCAGGTGTACGGCGCATGGCCGGGGGAGAAGGCCGCGCGGCTGACGCCCAACGGGCGGCCGCTGCGCCGCTCCGGCCTCGCGGTCCTGGTGGAGTGCGAGGCCATGCGGCTGGGGTGCAGGGCAAGGCGCTGCTGTGGCGCGCCCTGCTCGCCGCCTCCGCCCGGGAGCCGAGGCTGGAGCCCGCGCGGCTGCGGGAGCTGCGGGGGGACCGTGTCGGTGTGAGGGGCAAGTCCCGGCTGGGCGGGACGGGTTGGCCGGTACACTGGTGGCTTGACCTCCTCCCCCGGCACCCCGCATCCGCTCCTTCCGTACGGCTGGAGCGACGCCGTCGCGGCCGGCTTCGCCGCGGAGGGGACGCGGGGGCTCAGCCCCGGGCGGGTGGTGCGGGTCGATCGCGGGTCGTGCGAGGTGGTCACCGTCGACCGGAGCGGGCGGGCGGTGCCCTTGCGGGCGGGTACCGGGGCGCTGGTGTCCGCCGAGGCCACGGGCCATCCCTGCACCGGCGACTGGGTGACGGTCGACGGGGAGCAGCGTGTCGTACGGGCCGTGCTGCCGCGGCGTACGGCGTTCGTGCGGGCCGTCTCCTCGCAGCGGTCCGACGGACAGGTGCTGGCCGCCAACATCGACCAGGTGCTGATCGCCGTGTCGCTGGCGGACGAGCTGGACCTCGGGCGGGTCGAGCGGTTCCTGTCCCTGGCGTGGGAGAGCGGCGGGCAGCCGGTGGTGGTGCTGACCAAGGCCGATCTGGTGCCCGACGCGACGACGCTGTCGTATCTCGTGGAGGACACCG
The DNA here is from genome assembly GCF_054660435.1 of Streptomyces sp. YKOK-I1. Classification (NCBI taxonomy): domain Bacteria; kingdom Bacillati; phylum Actinomycetota; class Actinomycetes; order Kitasatosporales; family Streptomycetaceae; genus Streptomyces; species Streptomyces sp. YKOK-I1. The sequence goes on along the minus strand of NZ_BAAGDR010000001.1, from coordinate 8,889,167 downwards.
AGCGGGTGGCCCCCGGGGCGCGGGTGCTGCCGGTCAGTGCGGCCACGGGGCAGGGGATGGACCTGCTCGCCGCCCTGGTCTCCGGCGGCACGGCCGCGCTGCTCGGCATGTCGGGTGCCGGGAAGTCCACGCTGGCCAACGCGCTCACCGGGACGGATGTACAGCGGGTGGACGCCACCCGGGACGCGGACGGCAAGGGGCGGCACACGACCACGACCCGTGATCTGCTGGCGCTGCCGGGCGGCGGGGTCCTCATCGACACCCCGGGGCTGCGCGGGGTGGGGCTGTGGGACGCCGACGCAGGTCTCGCCCAGGCCTTCACCGATGTCGAGGCCCTCGCCCGGGACTGCCGTTTCCACGACTGCTCGCACCGGGCGGAACCCGGCTGCGCGGTGCTCGCGGCCGCCGAGGACGGGACCCTGCCGCTGCGGCGGCTGGAGAACTACCACAAGCTGGTCCGGGAGAACGGGCGGATCGCCGCCCGCAGCGACGCGCGCCTGAGCGCCGAGCTGCTGCGGGACTGGAAGCGGAAGAAGGCGCTGGGCCGCCACATGATGGAGCGCAAGCGGGGGCCCCGGCAGGACGGTTGAGGCGAGTGGGTCCGGGAGGTGTCAGGCGTCGTCGAGGTGCCGGGCGTCGTCGAAGCGGCCCAGTCTCCACCGGGTGCCGTCGTGGACGAACTCGTTGATCGAGGTCGCCGCCGGGGTGGCGTCGGTGAACAGCGTGGTCGGCACCCTGTCCAGCAGTGCGGACATCACCGCGACGATGAGACCGGCGTGGCAGACCACGACGGCGGTGCCGCCCCGGTGCCGGGCCAGCAGTGCGCCGGCGGCGCGGCCGGCCCGGAACCGGAACTGGTTCCAGGTCTCCCCGCCGGGCGCGAAGGGCCGGTCGGGATCGGCCGTCATGTCGAACGAGCCGTGCCGGCGCAGGTGTTCCTCGACGGACAGTCCGTCGGCGGCCCCGAAGTCGAGTTCCCGCACCTCCCGTTCGACGTCCGGCGCCCCTACGCGCAGTCCCCCGGCGAGGATGTCGGCGGTCTCGCGGGCCCTGCGGACGGGGCTGGTCAGCAGGGCGTGCGGCCGCAGCCGTTCCGCCGCCAGCCGGGCCGTGAGGCGCGCGGCCTGGTCCCGGCCCCGCTCGGTGAGCCCGCGGCAGTTCCGGGAGCCCGCCAGCTGCTTCTTCACGCTGGCGTGCGACTGCGCGTGCCGCACCAGCAGGACATGGGTGCAGGAGCCGTGTGCGTGGTGTTCCATGCGCGTAGTGGTCCTTCAATCGGCCTGCCCGAGCAGGTCAGTGGAGATCCCAGCCGCCGTCGACGGTCAGGCTCTGGCCCGTGATGAATCCGGCTTCCGGGGAAACCAGGAACGCCACGGCCGCCGCCACATCCTCGGGACGCCCATGCCGTTTGATGCATTGGCGGGCGAATTCCCGTTCGCGCCAGGCCGGGTAATCCGGATGAGACCGTTGGGCCGTACTGAGTTCGATCGGCCCCGGTCTCACGGAATTCACTGTAATCCCGTGCGGGCCGAGTTCACGGGACAGGGCGCGCACGAATGCCTCCAGACCGCCTTTCGCGGCGATGTAGGGGGCGAGTTCCACGCGTCCGATCCGGGTGAGCACGGTGGAAACGGCAACGATCCGGCCAGACCCGCGGGCCACCAAATGCGGGGTGGCGGTCCGTGCGCAGGCGATATGCGCGAGGAGATTGATGTCGACGGCCGATCTGACCTCGTCCCAGGTGGTTTTCTGCCATGGCGCATATGTGTATGCGCCGGCATTGCAGACCAGGACGTCAAGCCTTTCCCGGTATCGCGCCATGACCTCCCCGAGCCGTTCCACGGTCTTCTCGCGGGTGAGGTCCCCGGGCACGGTGGCGACGACGTCCGCACCCGCCGCCGTCACCCGGTCGACGGTCCTGACCAGGTCGGAGTCCTGGTCGAGATGGGTCAGCACCAGGTCATGGGTGGCGGCGAGCCGTACGGCGACGGCCGCCCCGAGGCCGGAACCCGCCCCCGTGACGACGGCGACGCCCCGAGAAGACATCACATTCCCCCTCCGCAACGCGGCCTGATCACCCGTCCGATCCTGCCACCCAAGACTGGCCTATCACCCCCCGTGATCCGGCCATTCCGGCAACGGCCGCTGTCGGCCTCGAAACCTCTGCGGCATTCTGTGGTTTCGGATCAGGCCGACGAAGCTGGAGGTTTTCAGTGGGTGCCATGGACGCCGAACGTCGGACGAATACTGATTACCTGAAAAGCATCAAGGAGGTCATCGCCGGGGGCGTCAGCAGCAGCATGCGCGCCACGGCGGTACCCGTCCCACTCGTCGTACGGCGCGCCCACGGCTGTTCGATACGGGATGTCGAGGACAGCGAGCTCGTGGACTTCAACATGGGCTACGGTCCCCATCTCTTCGGCTACGCGGACCCCGATGTCGCGGAGGCCGTGGCCGATCAGTTCACCCAAGGTCATATGACCGGTCTGCCGCACGCACTGGACGCCGAGGCCGGCGGGCTCGTCGCCGAACTGGTGCCCGGCGTGGAGCAGATCAGGTTCGCCAATTCCGGCACCGAGGCGGTCGCCTCCGTCCTGCGCCTCGCCCGTACCGTCACGGGCCGCTCCCTGGTGGTCACCTTCGAGGGGCACTACCACGGCTGGAGCGAGACCGTGCTGCGCGCCGGCAAGACCACGCTCCAGGTCGCGGGCACCCGGCCGACGGACGTCGTCCCCGGCGCGCCCGGGATGATCCCCGAGGCGCTCGCGCACACCGCCCAGCTGCCGTGGAACGACGCCGACGCCGTCCGGGAGTTCTTCGCCCGGGACGGCGACCGGACGGCCGCCGTCATCCTGGAGCCGGTACTGGCCAACGCCGGGGTGATCCCCCCGGCCCCCGGCTTCCTGGAACTGCTGCGCGACCTCACCGCGCGCAGCGGGGCCCTGCTCGTCTTCGACGAGGTGATCACCGGCTTCCGGGTCGCCCGCGGCGGGGCGCAGGAGCGGTACGGCGTCGAACCGGACCTGACCGTGCTGTCGAAGGTGATGGGCGGCGGCTTCCCCGTCGCGGCGTTCGGGGGGCGCAAGGAGGCGATGCGGCTGCTCGCCACGAACGAGGCGCACCACGCCGGCGTCTACGCCGGGAACCACGCCGCCCTGCGCGCGGTCGTCGCCGTGCTCACCAAGATCCGCTCCCGGCCCGGGCTGTACGACGAACTGGAGGCGATCGGCGCCGACGCGGAGGCGGCGCTGCGCGAGGTGTTCGCCGCCGAGAAGCGGCCGGTGCACATCAGCCGGGTCGGCACCCTGCTGTGCGTGGCGCTGCTGCGCAGGCCGCCCGAGCGGCACGGCACCCTGCGCGACCTCGCCGACGCCGTCGACTTCTCCCGGCACCGCCGCCTGCAGACCCTGGCCCAGCGCGAGGGCGTCTACTTCCACCCCAACGCGCTGGAACCGTGGTTCCTGAGCACCGCGCACACCGGCGAGGTCCTCGACAAGGCGGCAGGGGCTTTGCACCGCGCGCTGACCGAGCTCGGATGACGGCCGCGCGCACGGAACTGCTCTCCCTGCTGCGCGAGCGGGCGGCCCGGCTCGGAGACACGCCGCTGATCAGCGACGAGACCGGCAGCACCGGTGCGGAGGAACTGGTCGAACGGGTCGACGCCAAGGCGCGGGCCCTGCGGGCGGCGGGCGCGGGTCCCGGGGTCCTCGTGGGAACCCTGGGCGGGCCCGCGGCCGAGTTCGTCAGCGAGGTGTTCGCGATCCTGGCCGCCGGGGCGGTCGCCGTACCGCTCTCACGCCGGATCACCCCGTGGGAGCTGGACCGGCTGCGCGAACGCTGCCCGCTCGACCTCCTGTGGACCCCCCTGGACGCACCGTCGGCGCTCCCCCTCCCGGCCGGGGACTGCGGGGCGCGCCGGCTGAGCGGGCACGGCGGCCGGATGCGCCGTACCCCCTTCGAGGCGGCGGCGACGGCCCAGCTCACCTCGGGCACCACCGGTCGTCCGCGCCTCGCCCTGCGGTCCGCCGCCGCGCTGCTCGCCGAGGTGGAGAACTACCGTGCGGCCCTCGCGCTGGGCCCGGACAGCCGGCTGTTGTGCCCGGTGCCGCTCCAGCACGCGTACGGCTTCGGGCTGTGCGCCCTCGCCGCGCCCCTGGCGGGCGCCCATGTCCGCTGCACCGCCCCGGACAGGCCGCGGATGCTGCTGCGCGAGCTCGCCGAGGACGGGGTGACGCTGTTCGTCGGGGTGCCCCCGTTGCTGCGGCTGCTCGCGCGGTCCGCCCGCTCGCTGCCCCTGGAGGGGCGCGCGGTGGGGTTCCTCTCCGCCGGGATGGCCCTGGACGCGCACACCGCCGAACTGGTCGCGACCCGGCTCTCGGGGCACGTCGGCCAGGTCTACGGGACCACCGAGACCGGGCCCGTCTGCGTGACCCCTCCGGCCCCGTGGCGACCGGACGCCGCCGGGCCGGGCGCCCCGCTGCCCGGGGTGGAGGTCCGCCTCTCCCCCGTCCCCGACGCCGAGGCCGGCACGGGACTGGTCACCGTCACCTCACGGTCGGCGATGCTCGGATACGCCGAGCAGGACACCGTCGACACCTCACCGCTGCGGGGCGGGTTCACCACGGGCGACCTGGCCCGCTGGGAGGAAGGGCGGCTCGTCCTCACCGGGCGGCTGTCCACCTGTATCAACGTCGCGGGCGTCAAGATCGGCCCGGAGGAGATCGAGGCCGTCCTGCTCGCCTTCCCGGAGGTCGCCTCCTGTCTCGTCTCCGGCGCCGACGACCCGGTCCTCGGGCAGCGGATCGTGGCGACGGTGACCCCCGGGACGGTCGACCTGGAGAAGCTGGAGCGCTTCTGCCGGGAGCGTCTGTCGCCCTCCTGGGTCCCGCATGCCTTCGCCTCCGTGGCACACCTGCCCACCACCGAGACCGGGAAGGTCATCCGACCGAGGACCGGACCGCCGGGGCAGCCCGGGCGTCCGGACAGTTAGGACAAGTGAGCGTGCGAACAGAGAACCTCTTCCTGGCAGGCACCGGCGCGTACATCCCGCCCCGGGCGAGCGTGGCCGAGGCGGTGCGGCGCGGGGCGTACGACAGGGAGCGGATGGACTCCTGCGGGTGGCGCAACATCGCCGTGTCCGACGGGGTCTCCGCGCCGGACATGGCGGTGGCGGCCGTACGGCAGGCGGTGCGCCGCTCGGGCCTCGGCCCCGAGGACATCGACCTCCTCGTCCACTCCTGCGCCTACCACCAGGGGCCCGACGGCTGGTCGGCGCCGCACTACATCCTGCGGTCCACCCTGGGCTCCGGGGTGCCGGCGCTGACGGTGGAGCAGGGCTGCAACGCGTTCCTCGCCGCCCTGGAGGTGGCCGCCCAGTACCTGCTGTGCGCGCCCTCGCGCACCGGGGCCGTGGTGAGCGCGGCGGACAACTTCGGCGCCCCGTCGGTCGACCGGTGGTACGCGCACCGGGACGCGGTGCTGGCCGACGCGGCGACGGCGGTCGTGCTGTCGAAGCAGTCCGGCTGGGCCGCGCTGCGCTCGGTGGAGTCGGTCTCCCTCCCGCACTTCGAGATCCTCAACCGGGGCCATGAGCCGATCTTCCCGCCGGCCGTCACCACCGGGCGCCCGCTCGACATGAACGAGCACCTGGAGGCGATGGTCGAGGAGCTGGGCCCGAAGGCGTCGGAGATCGTGCAGGAGTACGGGGCGAGCGGGACGAAGCTGGTCGAGCAGGTGACGGCCGAGGCGGGGATCGCCGTGGCGGACCTGTCACGCGTGCTCCATCTGGGCGCCGCCACGGCGGACTTCCTGGACAGCCATCTGCGGCCGATGGGGCTGGACGCCGCGCTGGGCGCCGTCGACTTCTTCCGCGACGTGGGGCACGCGGGCGCCACCGACGTGGGACTCCAGCTCAACCACCATGTGGAGGCCGGTGATCTGGGCGCGGGCGATCATCTGCTCCTGCTGAGCGCCGGACCCGGGCTGATGATCACCGCCGCGGTCGTCACCGTGCTGGAGACGCCGGGTTCCGAGGGGAGGGTCGCGTGACGCAGGCGCGTCTCCCCCGGGCGGCCGGGCCCGAGGAGCCCGTCGCGGTCGTCGGGCTGAGCTGCCGGTACCCCGGCGACGCCGACTCCCCCGCCGCGTTCTGGGACCTCCTCGTCGAGGGACGGGACGGCATCGGCGACGGAGCGGAGCGCTGGGCGCCGTACGCGCAGGCGGGGCCCGAGCAGGAGGCCGTCGTACGGGCCACCACGAGCCGGGGCGGCTTCCTCGCCGACATCGCCGGTTTCGACGCGGAGTTCTTCGGGATCGCGCCGCGCGAGGCCGAGCTGATGGACCCGCAGCAGCGGCTGCTGCTCGAACTGGCCTGGGAGGCGCTGGAGGACGCGGGGATCCCGCCGCTGGGTCTCGGCGGCGGCGACTGCGGGGTCTTCGTCGGTGTCGGCTCGGACGACTACGGGCGGCGGCTGCTGGAGGACCTCCCCGGCATCGAGGCGTGGACCGGGATCGGCGCGGCGCTGTGCGCCACCGCGAACCGTGTCTCGCACAGCCTCGATCTGCGGGGCCCGAGCCTCGCCGTGGACACCGCCTGCTCGGCCTCGCTGGTCGGTGTCCATCTGGCCCGCCGGAGCCTGCTGTCCGGGGACTGCGACCTGGCGCTGGCGGCCGGGGTGAACCTCATGGTCGCGCCCGGGTTGTCGGTCACCCTGGACCGGGCGGGCGCCACCTCGCCCGACGGCCGCAGCAAGCCCTTCGACGCCGCGGCGGACGGCTACGGCCGGGGTGAGGGCGCGGGCGTCCTCGTCCTGAAGCGGCTGGCGGACGCCGAGCGGGCGGGCGACCGGGTGCTGGCGGTGATCCGGGGCAGCGGGGTGAGCCAGGACGGGCGGACCGCCGGGATCATGGCGCCCAGCGGCGAGGCCCAGGCGGACCTGCTGCGCAGGACGTACGACCGGTGCGGCATCGCGCCCGCCGATGTGGACTACGTGGAGGCGCACGGTACCGGCACCGTGGCGGGCGACCCATTGGAGGCCGGGGCGCTCGCGGCGGTCCTCGGCGCGGGCCGGCCGGCGGACCGCCCCTGTCTGATCGGGTCGGTGAAGGGCAACATCGGGCATCTGGAGGCCGGTTCCGGGATCGCCGGGATGATCAAGACGATCCTCGCGCTGGTGCACGAGGAGATCCCGCCGAGCGGGCACTTCTCCGTGCCCAGCCCGCGCATCCCGTGGGAGGAGTCGGGGCTACGGGTGGCGAGGGAGCGCACCCCGTGGCGACGCGGGGAGCGGCCCCGGCGGGCGGGCGTCTCCAGCTTCGGCTACGGCGGCACGATCGCCCACGTCGTCCTGGAGGAGGCACCCGCCCGGCCGACGCGGTCCCCGGCCGGGCAGGAGGCACAGCCCGGACCCATGCGGTCCCCCGACAAGCAGGAGGCGCAACCCACGCCCGCGCCGCCCCCCGACAAGCAGAAGGCGCACCCCCGGCCTTCGCCACCCCCCGACAAGCAGAAGGCGCACCCCCAGCCCACGCCGCCCCCCAACAAGCAAGAGGCGCAACCCACGCCCACGCCGTGTCCCGCCGGACAGGAAACGCCGTCCCGGCTGTTCCCGCTCTCCGGGCGGTCCGGGGCGGCCCTGCGGGAGGACGCGGCCCGGCTCGCCGACTGGCTGGGCGGGCCCGGCGCGGACGTGCCGCTCGGCGTCCTCGCGCGGGACCTCGGGGCGCGGCGCAGCCATCTGGACCGCCGGGTCGCCGTCGTCGCCGCCGGTCCCGGGGAACTGGCGGGCGGGCTGCGCCGGTTCGCGGCGGGCGAGTCGGCCCCCGGGGTCGTCGAGGGCCCGCCGACGGGCGGGGGCGGCGACGGGGTGGTGTGGGTGTTCTCCGGCACCGGCGCCCAGTGGCCCGGCATGGGCCGTGAACTGCTGGCCACGGAGCCCGTGTTCGCCGAGGCGATCGACCGGATCGGGCCGGTGTTCGCCGAGGAGATCGGCGCGACGGCCCGGGAGCTGATCGAGAACGGGGACGTCGGCCGCGTCGATCTCGCCCAGACGATGATCTACGCGGTCCAGCTCGGCCTGGTCGCCGTGTGGCGGTCGCTCGGGTTCACGCCGTCGGCGGTCCTCGGCCACTCGATGGGGGAGATCGCGGCCGCGGTGACGGCCGGGATCCTGTCGCCGCGGGACGGTGCCCGGCTGGTGTGCCGGCGCAGTGTGCTGCTGCGGCGGGTCGCCGGTGCGGGCGGCATGCTGATGATCGGCCTGCCCGCCGAGGAGGCCGCGGCCCGGCTGGGCGGCGCCGAGGGAGTGGGGCCGGCGGTGTTCGCCTCGCCCACGTCGACCGTGGTGGCGGGCGGGAGGGCGGAGATCGACACGCTCGCCGGGGAACTGGCGGCGGATCCGGCGCTGCTGGTGCGCCGGGTGGACAGTGACGTGGCGTTCCACAGCCCGCAGATGGACCCGCTGGCGAAGGAGCTCGCGGAGGCCGCCGCCGACCTCGCCGTCCACGCGCCCGGCCTGCCCGTCTACGGCACCGCGTCGGCCGATCCCCGGGACCCGGTTCCCCGCGACGGCGCCTACTGGGCGGCCAATCTGCGCAACCCGGTGCGGTTCGCCGGGGCGGTGGCCGCGGCGGCCGAGGACGGCTTCCGGACCTTCCTGGAGGTGTCGGCCCATCCCGTGGTCCGGCACTCCGTGCAGGAGACCCTGGAGGCGGCCGGGGCCGACCGGCACTGTGTCGCGGGGTCACTGCGCCGGGACGCCGGCGGGCGCGCCCAGCTGCTGACGAACGCGGCGCTGCTGTACTGCGCGGGTGCGGCCGTGGACTGGCCCGCCGCCACCCCGGACGAGGGGCCGCCCCTGTCCCTGCCGCCCCGGAGCTGGCGGCGGCAGCGCCACTGGCGCGAGCCGGCGGTCCGCCGGCCCGACCGGGGCCGGCACGACAGCGCGCGCCGCACCCTGCTGGGGTCGCGCAGCACACTGGCCGGAAGCAGCCCGCTGGACCTGTGGCGCACCCGCGTCGACCTGGCGTCACGGCCGTATCCGGGCCGCCACGCCCTCCACGGGGTGGAGCTCGTCCCGGCGGCCGTCGTCCTCCAGACCTTCCTGGCCGCGGCGGGCCGGCCCGCTCTGTCGGGGGTGTCGTTCGAACTGCCGCTGACCCTGGCCGAGGCCCGGGACGTCGACGTGGTCGCCCAGGACGGTGTCGTACGGCTGCTGTCCAGGACCGTGGAGCCCGACGGGGCCGGTACCCCGGACCCCGACGGGGACGGGCGGCCGTGGCTGACCCACGCCACGGCCACCGCGTCCGACGAGCCGGCGCCACCGGCCCTTCCCACGGCCGGCGGCGGACCCGGGACACCGCTCGCCGCGGACCGGATCACCGCCGAGCTGGCCTCGGTCGGGGTGCCGTCGATGGCCTTCCCCTGGCGCGTGGAGCGGCTGGAGCGGCTGGCCGGGGGGCTGCGCGCGGATGTCGTCGCGGCCGACGAACGGGGCTCCGCGGCGCGGACCTGGGCCCCGCTGTTCGACGCCGCGCTGTCCATGGCGGCCGTCGCCTTCCCGAGGCCCGCCGTCCTGCGCGTGGTGGCCGGGGTGGGGCGGGTGTGGACCACGGGCGAGCCGCCGGTCCGCGCCCGGCTCGAGGCGCTCGTGGACGGACCGGTCACCGGCGCCGTGGGCACGGTGGGCGTGCGGATCTCGGCGGAGGACGGACGGACCGCGGCCGTGCTGGCCGGGGTGCGGTACGCGGGCGCGGACGCGGAGCCCCGTCCCGGCGCGCCCGGACAGCTGCTGTTCCGGACGGAGTGGCGGCCCCTCCCGCAGGGCGGTCCCGCCCTCCCCCGGACCCTGGTGGCGATCGGCGCGGACAGTGCGCTGGCCGCCGAACTGCGCACTACAGTCGACCAGTTGGGCGTCGCGTGGCTGCCGGTGGAGGATCCGGACGCGCTCGACGGGCTGCGTGGACGGGTGTCCGGGCCGGTGGACGTCCTCGTGTTGCCCTGCGCGGAGCCGCTGACGGCCGGGGACCTCGCGGTGCGGGAGGCGTGGCGGCTGGCGTGGGCGGCGCAGCGGCTCGGGGTGTGGCCGCCCGGTACGGCGCGGCTGTGGTCGCTGACCACGGGTGTGCGGGAGGCGGACCGGCTGGAGGCGGTGGCGCAGGCGTCCCGGTGGGGGCTCGGCCGGGTGGTCGGGGGCGAGCATCCCGGCCTGTGGGGCGGCACGCTCGATCTCGGTCCGCGGCCCACGCGGGAGGATCTGGTCGCCGCGGTGCGGGTGATCGCCCGGAATCCGGGCGAGGACGTCGTCGCGGTCCGCGACGGCGCGGCCTTCGTGAACCGGCTGGTCCCGGCCGGTCCGGGCGGCGAGCACGCCCCGCCCCGGTGCCGGCCGGACGGCACCTACCTGGTCACCGGGGGGCTGGGCGTCCTCGGGGGCGAGATCGCCCGGTGGCTGGTGGAGCGGGGCGCGCGCCGTCTCGTCCTGGCGGGGCGTGGTGGTCTGCCGCCCCGGTCGCGGTGGGACGCCGTGACGGATCCGGCCCGGGCCCGCGGGGTCGGGACCGTACGGGCGCTGGAGGCCCTCGGGGTGACCGTGCGGGTGGTGGCCCTCGATCTGGCCGACCCGGAGGCCGCGGCGGCCGCGCTGTCGCCGGACGCGCTGGGCCTGCCCCCGATCCGCGGGGTGGTGCACGCGGCCGGGGTCCTGCACGACCAGCTCGTCGACCGGCTGGACCCGGCGGCGCTGGCGGCGGTGCTGCGCCCGAAGGCCGGTGGCGCCCTGACCCTGCGCCGGCTGTTCCCGCCGGGGTCCCTGGACTTCCTGGTCCACTTCTCCTCGTGCGGCCAGTTCCTGGGCCTCACCGGTCAGGCGGCGTACGCCTCCGCCAACGCGTTTCTCGACGCCCTGGCCGTCCACGACCACGGCCGGGGGGCGGTGGGCGGTCTGAGTCTGGCGTGGACGTCCTGGCGGGGCCTGGGCATGGCGGACAACGCGGCGGTGGACGCCGAACTGCGGGCCCACGGCGTCGGGGACATCACGGCGGCCGAGGCGTTCGGCGCCTGGGACCTGGCCGCCCGGTCCGGGGCGGCCGCCCTGGCCGTGCTGCGGCCGGTGCCGCTGCCGCCCGGGGCGCGGCGCGGGGGCCTGCTGCGCGACCTCACCGACGACCCGCCCCCGGATCCGGCCGGGCCCGCCGGGCCTCCGCGGGCGGCGGACCTCACCGAGGAGGCGCTGCGGGAGCTGCTGCACGAGCAGACGGTCTCCGTCATCGTCAGCGAGATGAAGCTGGACCCGGCGGAGCTGGACCCGGACCGCTCACTGCTGAAGACGGGGCTGGACTCGGTGATGGCGATCGTCATCAGGCGGCGGCTGGAACGGCTGCTGGAGCGCAGGCTGCCGGCCAATCTGGTCTGGCACCAGCAGACGGTCACGGCCATCGTGGACTACCTCGTGACCAGTGCGCGCTCCTGACGCCGCGGTGACGCTGGCCTGCCGGATCACCGGTGATCCGGCGGGCCGGCCGACCGTGCTGCTGCACGCGCTGGGCGACACCGGGCGGGGCTGGGACCGGGTGGTGTCCGCGCTGCGGCCCCTGGGGCGCCGGGTGTTCGTGCCGGACCAGCGCGGGCACGGTCTGAGCCCGAGGGTCCGTGCGGACGCGTACACCTTCGAGCTGATGTACCGGGACGTGACGGCGCTGCTGGACCGTCACCGTCTGGACGCCGTCGACCTGGTGGGGCATTCGATGGGCGGTCATGTCGCCTGGCTGGTCGCGCAGCGGCAGCCCTGGCGGGTGGGCCGGCTGGTGATCGAGGACACACCTCCGCCGCCGCGCGACACGGCGGCGGAGGCGGAGCTGCGGGCCCGGTCCCGGGCGCCCGGCGACCGGGCGCCCGTCGTCTCGCTCTACCGGGAGCTGCGCGAACTGCTGCGCACGGGTGAGCTGGACGGGGCCGCGGTGCGCCCGGTCATCGACGGCCTGCGGCGGGCGGATCCCGGCTGGTGGCGGCGGCTGCCCGAGGTCACCGCCGACACCCTGGTGATCAGCGGAGGCCTGTCCAGCCCGGTGCCCCGCTCCCTGCTGGCGGAGGTGGCCGCGGCGGTGCCCCGGGGGCGGCTGCTGGCGCTCGACGCGGGCCACTACGTGCATCGCGCGCGGCCGGAGCGCTACTGCGCCGAAGTGGCCCGCTTCCTCGGCCGAGGCCGACGGGCGTGCTCGTAGGCCGACTCGACGAGGAGCTGGAGCGCCAGGGCGTCCCGGACGCCCACCTTGGCGTGCGGGCCGCCGGGCGCGCCCGTCACCCGGTCGAAGTACGCCGAGACGGCGGCGAGTTCGGGCCGGTCGCCGCCCTTGTCGACCGTGCCGTCCGGCCGGCGCAGTTCGCCCCGGCGCAGATCGAGGACGTGGTCCCCGTCGGCGGTGGCGACGGTGACCGACGTCTCCAGCCGGCGCGCGGCCCGGTCGATGTCCACCCTCGCCGGCAGCCCCCGGAAGGACAGGTCCAGCCGGACCCGCTCCTCGACCTCCGGCGCGTCCGTCTCGCACGCCTCGACCTCGGCCGGGCCGAACACCGTCGTGAGCAGGTCGAGGGCGTGCGGCCCCAGGTCCAGGAGGGCGCCGCCGCCGGCCCGGCGGGCGTCGCCGTACCAGGGGGTGCGGGCCCGCCAGACCCGGTTGCCGGGGGTGGCGAAGGTGAACGTGACGCGCCGCGCCCCCGGCCGGACCGCCTCGGTGAACGCCTCGAGGAGCGGATGGAACCGGAAGGGCATGTTCACCCCCAGCAGTTCCTCGGCGGCGGGGTGGGCGGCGATCCGGCGCGCGTCCGCGACCGTCGCGGCGAGGGGTTTCTCGCACAGCACGGCGATGCCGGCGTCCAGCGCCGCCAGCACCGGGGCGGCGTGGGCGTCGTTGGGGGTGCAGACGCTGATCAGGTCCGGCCGGGTCTCCTCGATCAGCCGGTCGACGCGGGTGCCGGTCCACACCCCCGGCCGGCCCGCCGTCAGCTCCCCGGCCCGTCCGGCGTCCGTGTCCACCACGCCCACCAGGCGCATCGCGTCGCGGGCGTCGGCGCAGGGCAGGTGGTAGCGCTCGAACACCCGGCCGCAGCCCACCGCCGCGAACCGGATCGGCTCGCCCGTCATCGCCTCAGCCCCTCACCTGGGCCAGGGCGTGCTCGCCGCACGCCCGCGCCGTCTCGACGACGAAGTCCGGGAAGGCCAGACCGAGATGCTCGCGGTCGTACGCGACGATCATGGCGCGCAGTTCGGTCTCCAGCCGCTCGGCGAGCCCGGGCGGGTTCTCGTCGGCGAGCAGCAGCCCCGCGTTCAGGAAGGCCACGAGCAGCCCGGCGAGCCCCTGGTCCCAGTGGCGCAGCCGGCCCAGCAGGGGGCGCAGGGAGGCGGCGCCGGTGCCGCGCCGGGCGCGGACGGCGTCGGCGATGCTCTGGGCGAGGAAGGGGACCTCGTTCTCCTTGCGGTCGTTGATCTCGGAGGAGACCCTGCTCCAGGCCGTCCAGAGGTGCTCCACGCGCTCGTCCTCGACGCGGTAGTCGCGGCGGGCGTGCCGCAGCACCTCCCGGGCGGCGCCCTCCACGCCGGGGATGTCGGGCTCCTCGTACCGGGTGGCCTTGTCGTAGATCTCGGTGCCGCGCAGGGCGATGGCCCGGTTGATCAGGAAGAACGGGTTCTCGCTCTCGTGCACCCGGGCGGCGACGATGAACTTGAGGTTCTCCCAGAGCTCGTCGAGGGTCGTCCCCGGCTCGATCATGATCCAGCCGGGTTCCAGCTCGATGCGCTCCTCCTTGAACAGGCGGGCGGCGTCGAAGTTGTACTCGACCGTGGTGCCCTTGCGGAAGCGCTTCATCATGCCGGGCGAGCCGGTCTCCATGCCGAGCAGCGCCAGGTCCATGCCGGCCCGGCGCAGGGTGCGCAGCGCCTCCCGGTCGATGAGTCCGGTGTCGACCCGGAACTCGCAGTGGAAGTTGATCTTCAGATCGCGGCGCAGGACCTCCTCGGCGAAGCCGACGGCATGGCTGTAGCCGTCCTGGAAGGCGCCGCCGAAGTTGTCGTCGTTGAACCACAGGAACCGGGTGCCGAACTCCCGTTGCAGATACTCGATCTCGTCGACGGCGTCCTCCACCGGCCGCACCCGCCAGGGGCCGTCGACCACTCCGGGCTGCCGGGGGGCGTAGCAGAAGGTGCACTTGGCGTGGCAGCCACGACTGGTGTACGTCGACGCGCGGGGCGTGGGGATCCCGTTCTTGCGGTGGTGGACGAGCAGGTCGCGGGCGGGCCAGGGTTCGTTGGCCAGGTCGGGGAGTTTGGGCGGGCCGCTGCTGCGGACCCGCCCGTCCTGCCAGAACCACAACCCCGGCACCCCACGCCAGTCCCGCCCCGCCGCCAGACACTCCATCAACCCCTCGACCGTCAGCTCCCCCTCACCGAACGCCACACAGTCCGCCTCCGGGATCCGCTCCGCGATCAACTTCGCGTTGTACGTACAGAACGCCCCGCCGATCGCCACGAACACCGAAGGATCCGCCTCCCGCACACACCGCAACAACCGCACCGCGTCGACGATGTGCAGGTCGTACATGATGCTGATCCCGACGAACCGCGGCCGCTCCCGCCGGATCAGATCCGTGATCGCCTCATCACTCGGATTACGCCCGTGCAGATTCAACGCCCGCACCGCATACCCGCACGACCGCAGATGACCCGCGATGCACGCCACACCCAGGTTCTCCCGGACCCGCTTGTAGAACAGGCGCATCGCGGGGTCGAGGGACAGGTACTCCTCGTCGTTGATCATGACGTTCTGGTTGTTCAGGCTCGCGGCGCCGGTGGGGATCTCCCGGGGGGTCAGCAGGACCACATCCGCCATGGCCGGTCTCCTCTCTCCTGTCGATGTGCCCATCCCGAGAACCGGGCGCGTCACCCGGCCATGGCCTGCTCCCCGCACAGCCGCCTGGTCTCCGCCACGAACACCGGATAGGGATCGCCCAGGACCCTCCGGTCGTAGGCGTCGACCAGGGCGCGCAGTTCGGTCTCCAGCCGCTCGGCGAGCCGGGGCGGGTTCTCGTCGGCGAGCAGCAGCCCGAGGTTGAGGAAGGCGACCAGCAGCTCCGCGAGGCCGTCCGCCCAGCCGCGCAGCCGGCTCAGCAGCGGCCGCAGGCCCGGTTCGCCGCGCTTCCTGCGGGCCCGGGTGGCGTCCACGATGAGCTGGGCGACGAAGGGCAGCTCCTCCTTGCGGTCGGCGACCTCCGCACTGACCCTGCTCCAGGCCGCCCACACGTCCTCGACCCGCCGGTCCGGGATCCGGTACTCCCGGCGGGCCTCCAGCAGCACCGCCCGGGCCGGCCCCTCGACGTCCGGGAGCTCGGGCGGCACGGGGTCGGCGATCTTGTCGTACATCTCGGTGCCGCGCAGGGCGATGGCGCGGCTGACGAAGGAGAACGGGTTCTCGCTGACGGCGATGTCGGCGGCCACGATGAACGCGAGGTTCTCCCAGAGCTCGTCGAGGGTCGTACCCGGCTCGACCATGATCCAGCCGGGCTCCAGCTCGATGCCCTCCTGCCGGAACAGCCGGGCGGCGTCGAAGTTGTACTCGACCATGGTCCCCTTGCGGAATCGTTTGGCCATGCTCGGCGAACCGGTCTCCATGCCGAGCAGCGCGGAGGCCATGCCGGCCCGGCGCAGGGTGCGCAGCGCCTCCCGGTCGACGAGACCGGTGTCGACCCGGAACTCGCAGTGGAAGGAGATCCTCAGATCACGCCGGAGGATCTCCTCGGCGAAGCCGACGGCATGGCTGTAGCCGTCCTGGAAGGCGCCGCCGAAGTTGTCGTCGTTGAACCACAGGAACCGGGTGCCGAACTCCCGTTGCAGATACTCGATCTCGTCGACGACGTCGACCGGTGGGCGGACCCGCCAGGCGTTGCCCGCCGTGACCCCGGGCGCCCTCGGGACATAGCAGAAGGTGCACTTGGCGTGGCAGCCACGACTGGTGTACGTCGATGCCACCGGGGTGGGGATGCCGTTCCGTCGGTGGTGGACCAGGAGGTCACGGGCGGGCCACACCTCCTTCGCGAGGTCGGGGAGTTTGGGCGGGCCGCTGCTGCGGACCCGGCCGTCCTGCCAGAACCACAGCCCCGGCACACCCCGCCAGTCCCGCCCCGCCGCCAGACACTCCATCAATCCCTCGACCGTCAACTCCCCCTCGCCGAACGCCACACAGTCCGCCTCCGGAATACGCTCCGCGATCAACTTCGCGTTGTACGTACAGAACGCCCCGCCGATCGCCACGAACACCGAAGGATCCGCCTCCCGCACACACCGCAACAACCGCACCGCGTCGACGATGTGCAGGTCGTACATGATGCTGATCCCGACGAACCGCGGCCGCTCCCGCCGGATCAGATCCGTGATCGCCGCATCACTCGGATTGCGCCCGTGCAGATTCAACGCCCGCACCGCATACCCGCACGACCGCAGATGACCCGCGATGCACGCCACACCCAGGTTCTCCCGGACCTTCTCGTAGAAGAGGCGCATCGCGGGGTCCAGGCGGAGGTACTCGTCATCGTTGATCAGCACGTTCTGGTTGTTGACACTGGAGAACCCGGTGAGGATCTCGCGGGGTGTCATCAGCACCGCGTCAGCCATCCGTACTCCACTCCCCGCGCCCGGTCGTGTCGTCTGTCAGGAGCAGGGCGGCGTTGTTGCCGCCGAACCCGAAGTTGTTCACCAGCACCGAGCGCGTCCCGTCACCGGGCTCCGGATCGCGCAGCACCCGGACGTGCGTCGCGTCGAGGGGCTTGCGCAGTCCGGGTGTGCCCGGCAGGACCTGCTCGCGCAGCGCCCGGACCGCGGCGACGACGCCGGGGAACACCGAGGCGTGCAGCAGATGGCCTGCGGCGCCCTTGTACGAGCTGACCGGGACGCCCCGCCACTCGTGCTCGGCGCCGACCCGGTCCAGGGCCAGCAGTTCGGCCTCGTCGCCCTGGCGGGTGCCGGGGGCGTGGCCGTGGACGAGGTCGACGGTGGTGCGCCCGGCCATGGCGAGGGCCTCGCGCACACAGGCCGCGCCGATGTGCGCGTCGAGGCGGCTCACGCCCCGGCCCGCGACCCGGCAGGAGATCCCGGCGACCGTCGCCTGCGGGGTGTGTCCCCGGGCCGCGGCGCGCCCGGCGGTCTCCAGCACGATCGCCCCGGCGCCCTCCCCGACGGTGACTCCGGAGCGGTCCTCGTCGAAGGGGCGGGCGACGGTCGTGCTCGTGGCGCGCAGGGTGTCGAGGCACGCGTAGTCGTAGGTGTTGAGGGACGACACCCCGGTGACGACGGCCAGGTCGGCCAGCCCGCACAGCAGCCACTCGCGGGCCAGGGCCACACCGAAGGCGCCCGACGCGCAGGCGTGCGCCATCAGCACCGCGTTGCGTGCGGGGATGCCGAGGCCGTCGCCGTCCCAGTCGGGCTCCAGGGCGATCTCCTCGATCCGGGGCGCTCCGGCGACCTGCGGGAGGTGCGGGACCACACCGGCGAGGACCAGCAGGGTGCGGGGCGGCAGCTCGGCGACACCGGCCTCGCCCAGGGCCTCGGCGCGGGCGCGGTCCAGCAGCGCACGCCGTACCGGCTGCCCGGGCGCCGGCTCGACCGGGGTCTGGCAGACGGTCCGGCCGCGGAAGCGGGACGCGTCGAAGCGGGTCGGCTCGGTCAGGGCCCGGTTGCCGGCCAGCAGATTCCGCCAGAAGGCCTCGCCGCCCTCGCCGAAGGCGGTCACCAGGCCGGTGCCGGAGACGACCACCGAGGTGTCCTTCGTCCGTAGCGGGCCGGGGGCGGCGGCGGTCACGGGGACGGCCGTGACCCGGTAGCCGTCGCCGTGCGGATCGCGCAGGAGTTCACAGACGACCATCGCCCGGTGCAGGCCCGCCGCGACCGTGCCCCAGGCCCAGCGCCAGGCCTGGAAGGCCGCCGCGCGCGGGCTGATCAGCACATGGCCCCGCCCGTCCCAGTCGACGGCCGCGGCCAGTTCCTGGAGGAGCTGGGCCGGTTCCGGCGTCATGGCCTCGGTCGGCCGCAGTCTGCGCCCGCCGGCCTCCGCCTCCGCGCACCGGGTGACGTACCGGGAGGTGGCCGCGACGCAGTAGTCGGTGGCCGCCAGGACCACGGGTGCGGTGTCGCGCAGGGCGGCGGGGAGGCGGTCCAGCGCGGCGGCCAGCACGTCGACGAAGGCGGTGGTGAGGGAGGCGCGGGCGGGGAGGACGACGAGCTCCGGGCGGACGTCGTGCGGCGGGAACGGCACGGTACCCCCCACGATCACGGCACTCACCGTCGCCACGGTCATGACGCGACCGTCCCGGCGGACGGACTGCCGGTCGACGGAATCCCGACCGTCCGGATGCCGCCCACCGGACTCCCGACCGCCGGGACGGCAGCCGCCGGGCTGCCGGACAACGGGCTGCCGGGCGACGGGCTGCCGGGCGACAGGCTTTCGGGCGACGGGCTTTCGGGCGACGCACTGCCGACCGCCGAGCTACCGGCCGCCGGACTGCCGACCGCTCTGCCGGTCGACGGGCTACCGGCCACCAGGACAGCAGCCGCCGGACTACCGAGCAACGGGCTGGCGGTCAATGCGCTGCCGACCGCCGAGCTACCAGCCGCCGGACTGCCGACCGCCAGAGCTGCAGCCGACGGACTACCGAGCGACGGGCTGGCGGTCAACGTGCTGCCGACCACCGATCTACCGGCCGCCAGGCTGGCGGGCGAGGCGCTACCGGCCGCCAGGCTGCCGACCGCAGGACCACCGAACGACTGACTGCCGACCGCAGGACTGGCGGCCCCCGGACTACCGAACGACGGACTGCCGGCCGCAGGACTGGCGAACGGCAACCCGCCGGTCGTCGGTAAGCCGACCGGCGGGTTGGCGGTCGGTGGATTTACGGTCGGTGGGGTGAGGCGTTTGGCTAGTTCGGGGAGGGGGAGTTGGCCGGTGAGGTAGGTGCCCACGTCGGCCAGGCGGGGGGTGCCGTGCCGGGCGGCTACGCGTCGCCAGAAGCGGGGCAGGAGGTCGTCGGTGTCCCGGCGGGCGGTCGGGAGGTGGTACGAGACCGGGTCGAGGAGGTCGAAGCCGGCGCCCGAGGCCGCGAGCCGCAGCCCCAGTTCGAGGTCCTCGCCGCCCCACAGGTCGCCGTAGTGCTCGTCGAAGCCGCCCACCCGGTCGAAGAGCGTGCGCCGGACACTGGTGGCGGTGCCGATGCAGACGAGCCAGCGCAGCGCGGGGTGGCCCGGCGGGCGGATCACCTTGCGGGCGGTGCGCTCGATGAAGGAGCGGCGCGGCCCGAGGAGGGGGACGGCCGCATCGAGGCCGGGGAGCATCGCGGGCTCGATGCGGCGCCCCCGCGCGCCGACGAGGGCCGGCCGGAGCGAGTGCGGGTCCGGGGTCAGGGCGAACGCGGAGAGATCGGTGACGGCGCTGTGCAGCACGGCGGTCTCCGTGTGCGCGTGGGCCGCGAGGTGCGCCTCCAGCAGCCCGGGGCCGGCCAGGGTGTCGTCGTCGAGGAACAGCAGGAGCTCCCCACGGGCCTCCCGCGCCCCGGTGTTGCGGGCGTGGGCGGCGCCGCGCCCGCCCGTGTCGGCGGTGCGGACCGGCAGCCCCGGCGGGAGCGCCGACAGGACCTGGGCGACGGCGCCGGGGTGCGGGGCGTCGTCGACCAGGACGACCTCGAACCGCTCCCGGCCCAGGGTCTGCCGTCCCAGGGCCGTGAGCGTGAGCAGCAGACGCGTCGTCCGGTCACGGGTCGGCACGACCACACTGACCGCTATGTCACCGCTCACGTCAGGGAGGGGCTCTCGCCGGTCCTCTGGTCCAGGATGTAGGTGGCGAGGCCCTCGATGGAGAAGAGCGTCTCCTCCGTCAGGTCCTCGTCCTCGAACACGACGTCGAACTTCTCCTCGAGGATCAGCAGGTACTCCAGGGCGTCCAGGGAGCTGAACCCGTACTGGTCGACGAGGCTGGCGTCGCCCTCCCCCGGCGGCTGCCGGTGCTCGCCCTTGGTCATGCCCGCCGCTATCTCGTGGAGGTCCCGTATGAGCCCGGCGCGGTCCATCGTCAATGTCTCCCGTGAGGTGGGGTGCTGGGTCAGGCCTGGGTGAACTGCTGCTCCAGCTGCTGCTCCGTCAGCCCGCGGAAGCGGTCCATGCGGAAGTAGTGCTGGAGGTCACCGCCGAACTCGGTGCGGTAGTAGAAGTCCGCGGTGTGGCGCTCGGGTCGGGTGCTCACGCTCTCGCCGCGCCGCAGCGCGGCGATCAGCCGGGGAACGGGATGGGTGAACTCCGTGTCGCTGCGCAGGTACCAGCGTTCGCCGTGCCGGGTGACGACCGGGAGGTCCTCCTCGGGTCCCGAGCCGTCGGGCAGGGGGCGCACGGGCTGGCACATCAGGTCGTAGCGGAACACCTCGTCCAGGAGCGGCAGCAGTTCCTCGGACAGGTCGGGGCGCAGGGCCTCCTGCCACCACAGTCGCAGCAGCCGTTTGGTGAGCAGCCGCCAGACGTTGGGGTCGACGTTCTCGCTGGCGGAGCTCGTGGGCCGGGCCAGCGCGTGCAGCTCCCGGGCCTCGGGGTCCTCGCTCTTGTCGATCCAGTCGGAGAAGCTGAGGATGACGCGGGACTGGGGGACGCCGGCGAGTTCGCGCAGGGCGACCCAGATGTTGTGGAGCCACAGGCTGCGGGCCAGGACCCGGTTCCAGCAGATGAAGCGGAGCATGCGCTCGTTGTCCGCGAGGGTCATCGTGCGGTGGGCGAGCACATAGTCGAAGTCGTCCTGCTCGCCGCGCACGGTCACCATTCCGTGCTGTTCCTTCTTGTCGTGGTATTCGGTGTTCGGGAGCAGCATCAGCGGGTGGACGGCGATGAACGGGGTGTGCCGGGCAGCCCGGTCGTAGCCGTCGAGGAATGACGCGACGGTCTCGCCCGGCGCTCCCCAGATCAGTTCCAGATACGGGGTGATGCCATGGTCGGTGAGCCAGGCGACCAGGCTTTCCCAGTCGTTCAGCTTCATGTTCCGGCGGCGCATCAGGTCCAGCACGGAATCGTCCATGGTCTGGAGGGCCAGGATGAACGCGCTGTGCATCCCGGACTGCTTCATCTTTTCCATGATGCGGTAGAAACCGGGCGACTTGTTCTTGGCCCAGGAGGTTTCCAGCCGCCTCGGGAAGCCGTATTTACGGCGCACCCGGAGAAGATCGTCGAGGAATTCCTCGTCCTGCCGCAGGAGTCCGAAATTGGAGTCGGCGAGCATGAGGATTTCCGCACCGCGCCGGCCGAGTACGTCCAGTTCCGCGCGCAGCCGTTCCCGGGAGAACGCCCGCATCTTCTGTCCGGTGGCGCCTCCCCAATAACAGAAGGCGCACTTGTACGGGCAGCCGCGGTTGGTCTCCATGAGGGCGTAGTCGTAGAGGAAGCGGCCTTGCCGGTCGACGAGCGGGACCGCTCCGGTGAGGATCGGCGAGGGCAGGATCTCCAGGTCCTGGATGCGTTCGCGCTCGGGAGTGGTGACGAGGTCTCCCCCGGCCTCCTGGAAGGAGATGCCGGCGATCTCGTGGAGTCCGTCGCGGCCGGCGCCGTCCAGGTAGCCGTTCATCAGGTCCCGGAAGACCAGCTCCCCCTCGCCGTTCACCACCACGTCGACCTGCGGGAACGTCCGGAAGACCCGCTCTCCCCGGTGGGCGACGTGGTTGCCGCCGAAGACGACCCAGCCGTTCGGGTTGAGCTGTTTGAAGGTCTCGGCGAGGGCGCCGAAGGCGCGGAAGTTCCAGCCGAGGACGGAGAAGCAGAGGATGTCGGGGCAGCCGTCCCGTACGAGATCGCGGGCCATGGCGTTGAGACCGGCGTCGCCGGGGTAGTTCCTCAGGGAGATGTCCATGCGCCGTCGAATGCGTTCGTCGGCCTCGGCGTAGGCCTTCAGGTAGCCGATCGCCAGCGGCATGGAGACCGCCGAATTACCCCATACTCCTTGCTGAACCAGTAGTACACGCGTCGCCATTCCCTGCCTCGTCCTCTAATCGATCCGACAGGCCAAATCGCCCTTCGAGGCTACAGGAGAAGATCCCCGGTGCAATGGGGCCGCGGCAACCCGGCCGAAGTCATGGCCAGTCGTTCCGCCCCTGTTCGGCCAGGCCGGGCGCCTTGCCGAAGGCCATCGGCGGCGCGTGCTGCGGCAACACACAACGCCTCCCGGTGCAGGGTGGTTGACGTGGGAAATCAGTGAGTGACACACACGGTTCCCGCAACATCGGGCGCCGAGTGCGGGACGCCGGCTGATCAGGTCTCCGAGGCGGAATGAATGACCGGAAACCTATCGCCCCGCGTCCCGTCGAAAAAATGATCAGAGCAACGCGGCGGAATACTTTCGGCCACCGGTCCCCTGTTTTCTGCCGCTCTGGAACGCGCTCTGTGCGGGCGTGGAGGTGATCGGTATGCTCCCGCCTTATTACGGCTGTCATTCCTCACCGCCCGGGCTCGGAGATACATGACAGAGATTCCTGACACCTGGTGCCCGATCACTCTGCCGCATGTCGAGACGGTCGACGGCCGGCTGTGTTTCCTGGGGCACGAGGTGGACGCCGACGCCGCGCTGCTCTCCCGCTGCGACGGCGGACGCCCCCTCGCGGCCTTCACCCCGGCGGAGCGCGAACGCCTCGCGCGCTGGCGACGGCTCGGACTGCTGCTCATGGCTCCTGCGGCCGCACCCGCGGATCCCCTGGCGCCGGTCGTCGTGTCCCCGCACCCGGACGACGCCGCGCTGGCGCTGGGCGGCACGGTGGCCCGGCGCGGCGGCCGGTTCCTCGACGTGTTCAGCGTGGAGACCTGGACCAAGGACCCGTACTACGCCGTACGCCCGGAGCTGACCCGGCGTCTGCTGCTCGCCGAGGAGAGGGTCGCCGCCCGGGTGCTGGGCGCCCGGGTGGAGCTGCTCGGCTTCGTCGACGCCGCCGACCGGGAGCTGCGACGGGAGGCGTTCTTCACCGACCCGGCCTGGTCCGACGGCTTCGCGCGCGAGGAGCCGGAGCTGTTCGACGCGGTCACCGCGCGGCTGGCCACGGCGCTCGCGGGCGCCGGCCTGGTGTGCGCGCCGCTCGGCGTCGGCGGTCATGTCGACCACCTCGCCTGCCGGGAGGCGGTGCTGGCGCTGGCGCGCGGCGGGCGGCTCGGCGGGGCGCGGCTCGTCTTCTACGAGGACCAGCCGTACGCGCTGTTCTCCTCGGCGGAGGAGACCGCACGCAAGCTGGGCGCCCGGCTGGCCGAGGCGGGGCTCGGGGAGCTGCACCCCGAGCTGTGGCCGGTGGACGGGACGGCTGCGCTCACCAAGTCCGAGGCGCTGGGCGCCTATCGCATCCAGGTGCGCCGGGGCATCGTCCGGCGGATCGACCGGCACGGCATCCGCCTGGCGGAGGGCTCGCACGGGCCGGCCGCCGAGCGGATCTGGCGGCTGCGCGGCTGACCGGCCCGCGGCTGACCGGCCCTCCCCAGAGAACTCCGTGAAGGGTTTCCCATGTATGCACTGGCTCAGTCCCTGGCCCCGGCGGACCTGGAGGTCCTCGCGGACGCCTGCGCCGAGGTGGGTCTCACCCTGGCGGTGACCGATCCGGAGGAGGGCCACGCGGTGCCGCCGGGCGCCCAGTTGGTCGCCTTCCACCGGGTCGCCGCCGCCGGTCCCGACGACCTCCCGGTGGAGGAGCTGAAACGCAGGGGTGGTTACGCGGTCGCCGTCCTGGACCGCATATCCGCGACCGAGGTCCTCGCGGCGGTCTCGAGCGGGTACAGCTTCACACTGGCCAGCCCGTTGCGGCGGGAACGGCTGGTGGAGACCCTCGGCTATCTCAGGAACGTCACACCTCCCGAGAACACCCAGGTGCTCACCCTGGACGGCAGGGGCACGCTCAGCTCCCCCGCGAAGTCGGCGCCGGTGACCGACGCGGAGGCGGGGCTGCTGCGGCTGCTGGCCGGGCGGCCGGGCCAGATCGTCTCGCGCGAGGAACTCGGCCGGGCGACCGGCGGGGAGGACGTGAACAAGGTGACCTCCGTACTGAAGCAGAAGTTCCTGGACATCGACTCCGGGGCGAAGCTCCTGAAGATCCCCCACCTGGGCTTCCGCCTGGTGGGCACGGTCCGCGAGGACGCGTCCTGATGCGCGTCGTGGTGATCACGGGGGCGCCCGGGGTCGGCAAGACGAGGCTGGGGCATCAGCTGGTGACGCGGTACGGCGTCCCGGCCGCGGCGATGGACTGCGACCCCGTCGTCCATCCCTGGGACGGGGGCGAGGAGTTGTACGACCTGATGGCGGCGAGCCTGCGCGCCGCCCTGCCGGTGTACCGGGCGTGGGGGGCGCGGGTGGTGGTGGTCACCGGGGTGGTCCTCGCGGGCCGGGCCTACGAGCGCTTCCACCGGGTGTTCGGGGAGCTCGGGGCGGACCCGGTCTACTACGGGCTGCGGGCCGACGCGGACGCGCTCGCCGCCCGTATCGAGGGCGACGCGGGCGGGAAACTGTTCGTCGAGGGCCGGCTGGCGGAACGGCATCTGGACGGGGAGGTGCCCGACGTCCCCGGCATCCGCCTGGTCGACACCAGCCGCCTGACGCTGCTGGAGGCGACGGACGCGGTCGCCGCCCTGGAACGCGCCGACCTGGGACCGCGATGGCTCGGCCCGGCGGCCTGACCACCCGGGGCCGGCCGAGCACGC
Organism: Streptomyces sp. YKOK-I1; assembly: GCF_054660435.1. NCBI lineage: Bacteria > Bacillati > Actinomycetota > Actinomycetes > Kitasatosporales > Streptomycetaceae > Streptomyces > Streptomyces sp. YKOK-I1. The sequence continues at coordinate 8,864,439 of NZ_BAAGDR010000001.1, read as the reverse complement.
CCCGGCCTTCCCGGCCCGGGCACCGACATCCCCCGCCCGATCCCCACCGCCCCCCAGCCGACCGCCGACACCCCGCGCCGGAAAACAAGGGCAGCCCCCCGACCGACGACGCCCCCGAGACCGACCCAACCGGCCCGCACGGCACCACTCACCCCCACCCCTCGACCACCCGACGGCACCTCCCGACCGGCCCGGCCCGGCACCGGCACCGCCCAACCGGCCACCGGTGCCTTTCGGCCCGGCGCCGGAGCCGCCAGTGGTCTCCGGTCGGCCCCGGGGCCGCGGCGGCGGCTCGGTCCGGGTCAGCGGAAGCGGCCCACTTCCAGGCCCTCGCCGGTGCGGCGGGCCGAGAGGACGAAGCCGTAGTAGTGGGTGGCGCCGATGCTGGTGACATAGGCCCGGACCTCGTCGCCGAGGGGGCCGGTGAGCTGCTGCTGGGCGTCGCGCGGGGCGAAGGCCGGCCAGCGCGGGGGTGTGGAGGGGCGCAGCAGGAGCCGGCCGGAGAGGTTCAGCCGGCGCAGTTCGGCCTCGAGCTCGCGGACGAAGAAAGGGCCGTGTTCGTCGCCGTAGGCCGCCGCCTGGAGCAGTGCCTCACCGCCGTCGGTGAGGAGCCGGGGCACCTGGCGCAGGAGTTCCCGGAAGAACTCGAGGCCGTCCAGGCCGGCTTCGCCGGCGAGCCAGCCGAGCGAGCCGCGGCGCAGGGGCAGACAGGGCGGGTTGGAGACGACGAGGTCGAACCGGGAGCCGAGGGAGAGGGACATGATGTCGGCCTCGGTGGCGGTCAGCCGGCCGGCCAGTCCGTTGAGGTGGGCGTTGAGGGTCGTGGCCGCGGTGCACTCCGGGTTGACGTCGACCGACAGGACCTCGGCGCCGCCCCGGGCGGCGGAGAGACCGAGGATGCCGGTGCCGCAGCCGAGGTCCAGGGCCGAGCGGACCCCGCCGCGCGCAGCGACGAGCCGGGAGAGGGTCATCGAGTCGGTGCCGATCCAGGGCGCGTACGACCCGGTGTCGCGCCCCGCCGCCCGCCAGGCGGCCAGCAGCACCAGTCCGTCCCCGCGGACCAGGCAGTAGTCGGCCGACAGTTTCCCGGCGTCCTCGCCGAGCACCCGGGCCCGCAGCAGCAGATCGAGCAGCGGCCCGGGGATCTCCGCGCGGGCCTCGGACTCGGCGACCTGGTCGCCGAAGACGAACAGGGAGGACAGCACCGACTCGGCGGACAGGCTGGTGGAGATCGCCGCGAGGCTCTCGGTGTCCCGCCAGGGCGCCAGTTGACCGAGCCAGTCCCCGGCGAGGGTGAGCAGATCGTGCTGCGGAAGGGTGCGAAGCCGCTGCGGTCCGGCCGCCGCGATCTCGTCGGCGGACATCCCGTCCAGGGAAATCATCACGTCTCCTCACGGCCCCCAGGGGCCGGCTCGAAAACCGGTGCGAACGCCGATTTCAGCTCCCGCAGCCGCTCCAAGGCGCGTGGTCCGGCGTACGGGGCGCAGCGCGCGATTTCCTCCTCGGTGATTCCGCCGAAGAGATAGAGATTGACCACGTCGATCGGCCCGGTGCAGCTCTTGCAGTACGGAAAACGGGGCCGGGGCTGCATGAACATGTCGTAGTGCTGATGTTTTCCGAACTGCTCGGGTATGAGGTCGGGATTCTCCTTGATGTTTCCCATGGGTTTGAGCCAGGCGTACGGGCAGCAGGAGACGTCTCCCTGGCCGAAAAGCTGGACCATGGTGGCCGTTGCGTAACAGCGCAGGGTGCGGACGCCGGTGCGCAGTTGATTCCCGATGTGTTCCACGAACGCGCGCGGCGGAAGGACCGCGGACAGTTCGTCGTAGCGTTCCAGCAACGGCGCGAAATGGTCGCCGAGCGGCGGTGCGTGCGTGGTCCTGGTCTCCCCGCGCACGGGAAAGAAGTAGAGCATCACCCCGCGCCCGTAACGCTCCGCCAGGAACTCGGCGAACGCGGCCTGCCCGGTGGCGTTCAGATCGGTGAGGACCGACTGGATCTCGATGGGGATGCCGAGTTCCACGGCGTGGTCCAGGTGCCGCATGATGACGTCGAAGAGCCGGTGCTGCTTGGGCGGCAGCCGATGGCCGTTCATCTCCAGCGTGTGCCCGTCGAGGGACAGGCAGAGCTGGACGTTGCCCAGCTCGGCGAGGGCCTGGAGCCGATGCGGCGTCAGGAAGGCGCCGTTGGTGATGACCTGCACGACCTCGTACTTCTCGCTGCACTCCGCGACGAACTCGGTGGAGCCCTTCAGCCAGAAGAACTCGCCGCCGCTCAGCCGCATGATCGGGCTGTCGACATGCCGGTGATAGGTGTCGAGGATCTCGTGCCAGTCGGCGCGCCGGTCGGTGGTCAGCCGCAGTCTCGCGTCCGGTACCTGCATGAGGAGATTGAAGTCCTCGGTGAGGCAGTAGGAACACCTCATCTGGCACAGCTGCTCCTCTATCACCATGTCATTCATGAGGAGCTTGAGACGGTTTTGGCCGTCGCGATGCGCGAACATCGTCTCGCGATAATCACGTTTCAGGGCCATGGCGCGAGTCTAGGTTCGCCGTGAAGAGAGGGTCAACGATCGCGCCCCGATCCTTCCGGAGTATGGCTCATATGCGTCTGACGGCGGGCCGGTTGGCACGGGGTAGCGTTATGCCGACGTACTCGCCAAATCAGTGTGCCTGAACTGACAGTAAGGACGGCAGTATGCTCGCTCTGGGACTGGGCGGTTCCAACCACGACTTCTCGGCCTGCCTCGTCGAGAACGGTGAGATCGCCGTCGGTATTGAAGAGGAACGGCTGACGCGGCGCAAATACGCGGTCAATGTGAATTCTCTGGCGAACCAGTGCTGGCGTTACTGTCTGACCACGCGCGGGGTCCGGCTCGGCCAGGTGGAGGCGATCGTCGCCGACGACACTCTGCTGCCGAGCTGCTACTTCCCCTTCCGCAGCCGTACGACGCTGATCCGGCATCATCTGGCGCACGCCGCCAGCGCCTTCCATCCCTCGCCCTTCCCGGAGGCCGCGATCCTGGTGGTCGACGGGGCGGGCAGCCTGTTCGACGGACAGGGCGTGGAGACGCTGACGATGTCGGTGGGCAGCGGCACGGAGATCACCGAGATCTCCAAGGTGTTCGGCACCAACTGGAGCACCGACGGGCTGCGCGACACGCGGGTCTACCAGGCCGGCGACAGCGACCACTCGCTGGGCTTCCTGTACAAGGCGGTCAGCAGGGCCATCGGCTTCACGCTCTACGAGGAGGGCCGCTGGTACCTGACCGAGGACGGCAAGACCATGGGCCTCGCGCCCTACGGCACCGACCGCTGGCGCGGCGAGTTCCACCGTCGTCTCGACCTGCTGCCGGAGGGCCGGTACACCCTGCATCTGAAGGACGGCGGGCTGCTGGACTTCGTCGAGCACGCGCTGGACGGGTTGGAGGGCGACGAGCGGTTCGCCCGGGGCGCCGATCTCGCCTGGGCGGCGCAGGACCTGCTGGAGACCGCCGTCCTGCACGCCGCGCGCTGGCTGCACCGGGAGACGGGGCTGACCCGGCTGTGTCTGGCGGGCGGGGTCGCCCTCAACTCGGTGGCGAACGGCAAGATCCTGCGGGACACCCCGTTCACCGAGATCCACGCCCAGCCCGCCGCGGGCGACAACGGCTGCGCGGTGGGCTGCGCCTACTACGGCCACCATGTCCTCGGCGGGCATCCCCGCCCCCGGGTGCCGAAGGCCCGCGGGGCGGCGCCGCGCCCGCAGACCCACACCTACCTGGGCCGTTCGTACGGCACCGAGGAGATCCGGGCGGCGCTGGACGCCTCGGGCCTGCCCCACCGGCGGGTGGCGCGGCCGGCCCGGCTCGCGGCCGAGCTCCTGCCGCGGGGCGCGCTCATCGGCTGGTTCACCGGAGGCTCCGAGTTCGGACCGCGGGCCCTCGGCCACCGCAGCATCCTGGCCGATCCGCGCCGTGCGGAGATGAAGGACATCCTCAACAGCAAGGTCAAGCACCGGGAGGCGTTCCGGCCGTTCGCCCCCGCCGTGCTCGCCGAGCGGGCCGCCGACTACTTCGAGCTCGACATCGAGTCGCCGTACATGCTGATCGTCGCGCCGGTCCGGGAGGACAGGCGGCGGGAGATACCGGCCGTCACCCATGTCGACGGAACGGCCAGGGTGCAGACGGTCACCCCGGAGGCGAACGGCTCCTTCCATGAACTGGTGGCCCGGTTCGGGGAGATCACCTCGGTGCCCGTCGTGCTCAACACCTCCTTCAACGACCGCGGGGAGCCGATCGTGGAGACCCCCGGGCAGGCGCTCGCGTTCTTCGGGCCGAGCCAGCTCGACTATCTCTTCCTGGAGGACTTCCTGGTCGCCCACAGCGTCACGGACCTGGACGCGGTGACCGAGGAGGCCGGGTGAGCGACGGGCCCGGGATGCGGTACGGGACCTGGCGGGCGCTCGCGCTGTGGGGGGAGGAAGAGGAGGCCGCCGCCCTGGAGGTGATCCGGTCCCGGTCCCCGTTCCGCTACTACGGGCCGGATCTCGCGCATCGCACCGACGCGTTCGAGACCGCGTTCTCCGAGGTGGCGGGGGTCGCGCACACGGTCGCGGTGTCCTCCGGCACCGCCGCGCTCACCGCAGCGCTGATCGGTCTCGGGATCCCGTCGGGCGCCGAGGTGATCGTGCCCGCCGTGACCTTCGTCGCCAGTGTGGGCGCGGTGGTCGGCGCGCGGGGCGTGCCCGTCTTCGCCGAGGTCGACGACTCGCTGACCCTGGACCCGGCGCGGCTGGAGGAGCGGATCACCGGGCGGACCTGGGGGGTGATGCCGGTCCATCTGAACAACGCGGCCGCCGACATGGATCCGATCATGGAGGTCGCGCGCCGGCACGGGCTGCGGGTGGTCGAGGACGCCGCGCAGGCCGCCGGGGTCCGCTACCGGGGCCGGCCGGTCGGCGGTCTCGGCGACGCGGGCGCCTTCAGTTTCCAGCTCGACAAGAACATCACCGCGGGCGAGGGCGGCGCGGTCACCACGTCCGACGCCGACGTCCACGACCGGGTGGCCCGCTACCAGGACCAGGGCGGCCAGTTCACCACCGCCAAGGGCGCGACGCGCGGCACCGCCGACGCCCCGCCGTTCATCGGCACCAATCTGCGCATGACCGAACTGACCGCGGCCGTGCTCGGCGCCCAGCTGCCCCGGCTGCTCCCGATGTGCGGGCGGCTGCGGGACGTGGCGCGCCGGGTGCGGGCCGGGACCGCCGATCTGCCGGTGCGCTGGCGCAGACTCCCCGACGAGGAGGGCTCGGCCGGCGATCTCACCCTGTTCGTCGGCTCGCGCCTGGAGGCCCGCGGTGTCATCGCCGACCTCGATGCCGCCGGGATCCCGGCGCACACGCTGTACCAGGGCCAGCCGGTCACGGCCAACCGGGCGGTGCGCGAAGGACGCACGCCCTGGGGCGTGGAGTGGGAACGGCCGCCGCGCCTGCGGACCAGCGAGGCGCTGCTCGGCCGCTCGGTGACCATCGCGCTGGGCGCGGCCATGACCGACGACGACGTGGACGCCGTGGTCGCCGCCGTCCGCAAGGCCTGCCAGGGGACACCGACATGAGCCTGTACGACATCCCCGTGCGCACCCTCGCCGGGGAACCCGGCGATCTGAGCCCCTACCGGGGGACGGCCCTGCTCGTGGTGAACGTGGCCTCGCGGTGCGGGCGCACCCCGCAGTACGCGGCGCTGGAGCAGCTGCACCGGCGTTACGGCCCGCGCGGCTTCGCCGTCCTCGGCTTCCCCTGCAACCAGTTCGGTCAGCAGGAACCGGGCACCGCCGAGGAGATCCGGGAGTTCTGCTCGACCGTCTACGACGTCACCTTCCCCCTCTTCGAGAAGGTGGACGTCAACGGCGTACGGCGGCATCCGCTCTACGCGCTGCTCACCGCCGCGCCCGACGAGCGCGGGGTGGCCGGGGACGTCGAGTGGAACTTCGAGAAGTTCCTGGTGTCGCCCGAGGGCGCGGTGGCGCACCGGATCCGCTCCCGGGTGAAGCCGGACACCCCCGGGGTCACCGGGCGGATCGAGGCCCTGCTGCCCGCCTGAGCGGCGGCGTACGGCGGACGCTCATCCATGGTGTGGATGAGCCGGATACGGGATTCGGATCACGCGGAGGATGGCGGCCGGGGCGGGCGACCGCCCATAGTCGTCGCTACCGCACGCCGCTGTCCGGACCAGCCGCCGGTGTGCGGCCGTCCGCAGCATGCCGTGCTTCCCGGCACCCCCGTCCCCGGCATGCCCGCTCCCGTACACCGTTCCTGGAGTCGCCATGCCCGGTTCCGCCCCGCCGCCGTCCCCCGCCGCGGTCGACGACACCGTCCCCTCCCCCGTCGCCGTCTCGGGCCCGGCCCATCTGCTGCGGGTGACCCTGCTGATGGCGGGCAGCTGTCTGCCGATCCTCGGGGCGGTGCTGATCGCCCCGGTGCTGCCGAAGATGCAGGACCACTTCGCCTCGGTCCCGGGGGCGAAGGCGCTGGTGCCGCTGGCGCTGACGGTGCCGGCGCTGGCACTGGCGCTGCTGGCGCCGTTCGCCGGGGTGATCGTGGACCGGCTGGGCCGCAAACGGCTGCTGGTCGTGGCGACCGTCCTGTACGCCGCGTTCGGCACGGCCCCGCTCTGGCTGGACTCGCTCGGCGGCATCATCGCCAGCCGCGCCCTGGTCGGGGTCACCGAGGCCGCCATCATGACCTGCTGCACGACCCTGATCGGCGACTACTACACCGGCCGGCGGCGGGTGAGGTACCTCGCGCTGCAGACCATGTGCGCCTCCGCCTCGGCCACCGTGTTCTTCGTGCTGGGCGGGGCCGCCGGATCGGCGGGCTGGCGGGTGCCGTTCTGGGTGTACGCCGTCAGCCTGGTCCTCGCCCCGCTGATGGCCTCCGCCCTGCCCGGCGGAACGGCGCGTGCGGAGACCGGTGAGGATGCGGAGGCCCCGGCCGGGAGCGGGGAACCGGCTCATGCCTTCCCCTGGCGGCGGCTGGCGGGTGTCTGCACGCTCACGTTCTTCGGCGCGATGGTCTTCTACACCGTCCCGGTGGAGATGTCGTACCTGCTCGACGACCTCGGGGTGGCGAACTCCGGGCTGATCGGGCTGGCCACCGCGGTCGCGAGCGCCGCCACGGTGGGCGGGGCGGTCGCCTTCGCCCGGCTGAAGCGCTCCCCCGAGCCGATGCTGCCTGCCGTGTTCGCGGTCTGCGCGGCCGGCTTCGGCGTGATGTTCCTCGCCGGGAGCGCCCCGGTGCTGGTCGTCGGCGCGGTGGTCAACTGCGTGGGCACCGGCATGCTGCTGCCCGCCCTGCTCACCAGCGCCATGTCCCGGCTGGCCTTCGCCGACCGGGGCCGTGGCACCGGGCTGTGGACGGCGGCGTTCTTCGGCGGCGAGTTCGTCTGCCCGCTGGTCCTGCTGGCGGCGCAGTCGGCGGTGGGAAGCCTGGCGGGAGCGGTGGGCGTACTGGGCCTGGCAGCGGCCCTGGTAGCAGCAACACTCCAACTGACCCAGGGGCGAACCCCCTAGGGGCGCGGCACACAGGGCACCGCTCACTCCTCGGCCAACGTCGCCCCCACCTCCGCACACTTCTCGCGCAGCCAGATGTGCGCCGCGTCCTGGGCGTGGACCGGGTGCCACCACAGGGCCTCCTGGACCGGGACGGCCTCGAACGGGCAGGGCAGGACGCGCACCGCCGCCGCACGGACCGCCTTGCGGGCCAGCCGCTCCTGGATCATCGCGACCCGGCGGGTGCCCTCCACCATGTGGGGCAGCAGCTGGAACGTCTGCACGGAGACCTCCACCCGGGGGCTGATGCCGAGCATGCTGAGCTGCCGGGCGACCGGGGCGTCGTAGGGCCGCTGGTAGACCGCCCAGGGCAGCCGGGCCAGATGGTCGAGGGTGACGTCGTGGCCGACGTCGGGGTGGTCGTCGGCGACCAGGCAGAGCCAGCGGTCCTGGTGGAGGTCGACGGCCGGGAAGCCGTCGATGACGCCGTGCGGCAGCAGCAGCCCGTCGACGGTGCTGAGCGTGGTCGCGGTGTTCTCCACGACATCGGGCGTCGGGTTGCGGAAGGTGAACCGGATCCCGGGCGCCTCCCGGTGCACGGACCGGGCCAGCGCCGCGCCGAACACGGCCGCGCCGTAGTCCGAGGCGAGCAGGGTGAACTCCCGGTTCTCCACGGCCGGTTCGAACTCGGCCTGGCTGGCGAACACCCGCTCCAGCAGATCGCACGCGGTCGCGCTGCGGTCCCGCAGGGCGACCCCGAGCGGGGTCAGCTCGTAGGCGTTGCCGGTGCGGGCCAGCAGTTCGTCGTCGAAATGGCGCCGCAGCCGCGCCAGCGCCGCGCTCATCGCGGGCTGGCTCAGCCCGATGCGCTCGCCGGCCCGGGTCACATTGCGCTCCTCCAGCAGGGCGCGCAGGGCGAGGACCAGGTTGAGATCGAGTCGGGACAGGTTCACCGGGGGCACCACCTAGGGAGCGAAAGGCCATCCATGCCATGGATGCGGAAGATCCACAGGATTGATTTCCGTGATCTGCCGATCGGGGTCAGAGTAGACCGCACCCCAGCAGGAGGAAATCTCATGGCAACGCTCGCGCAACCTGCCGGCCCGTTCGCGCTCGGCACGTTCTCCGTCCAGCAGACCGAGGAGGACACCTCGGCCGGGCCGTCCTTCCCCGGTCTCCTGGCCGGGGGACGGGTCCTGGACCTGAGCCGGGCGCTCGGCTTCGCGCCGACCGGACTGCGCGCCGTGGTGGAGCGCTGGGAGGAGACCCTCCCCATCCTGCGCGCCCTCGCGGACGACGGCACCCGGGACTGGCGGCCCCTGGAGGGCCTGCGGGTGCACGCCCCGCTGGAGCCCCGGCAGATCTTCCAGTCCGGCGCCAACTACCGGCAGCACGTGATCGACCTGGAGGTCGCCCATCGCTCCCCCGACGACCCGCGCACGGTGGAGGAGGCCCGCGCGGAGATCGCCGCGATCATGGACCGCCGGGCCGCCGAGGACCTGCCGTACGTCTTCATCGGTCTGCCCAGCACCGTCGCCGGCCCCTTCGACGACGTGGTGCTGCCCTCGTGGGCCGAGCAGCCGGACTGGGAGCTGGAACTGGCGGCCGTGATCTCCAGGCCCGCCCACCGGGTCCCCGTCGAGGAGGCGCCGGAGTACATCGCCGGGTACACGATCGCCAACGACCTCACCGACCGGGCGACCGTGTTCCGCCGGGACATGAAGGCCATCGGCACGGACTGGCTGCGCTGCAAGAACGCCCCCGGCTTCACCCCGCTGGGCCCCTGGCTCGTCCCGGCCGAGTCGCTCGCCGACCCCGGTGACCTGCGGGTGACGCTGAAACTGAACGGCGAGGTCATGCAGGACGAGTCCACCAAGGACATGCTCTTCGGGGTGGCGCGGCTGGTGTCGTACATCTCGCAGACCGCGCGGCTGCTGCCCGGCGACCTGGTGCTCACCGGATCGCCCGCCGGCAACGGCATCCACTGGGGCCGGCTGCTGCGCGACGGCGACGTCATGGACGGCTCGATCACCGGGCTCGGCGCCCAGCGCACCCGCTGTGTCGCGGAAGGGGCGGAGGGAACCGCATGAGCCTGGACCGGCACGACCCCGAGGGCGCGATCGCCGAGGCCGCCAAGGCGTGCTCCAACTGGGGCCGCTGGGGAGAGGACGACGTCCTCGGCACCCTGAACTTCCTCGACGCGGCCAAGCGCCGCGAGGGGGCCGCCCTGGTCCGCCGGGGGGTCAGCTTCTCGCTGGCGCAGTCCTTCGACATGAACGGCCCGCAGAAGGGCTGGCGCCGGCGCACCAACCCCGTCCACACCATGCTGGACACCGGAACCGACGCGGCCCTCGGCAACCAGGGCTTCCCGCACGGCATCGGCGGCGCCGACGACGTGATCGCGATGCCGCTCCAGTGCTCCACCCAGTGGGACGGGCTCGGACACATCTTCGACCACGGCAGGGCGTGGAACGGGCGGGCCGCCGAGAAGGTCGTCACCTCCGACGGCGACCTCGTCACCGGCATCGAGCACATGGCGCCGTACGTCGCCGGCCGCGGGGTGCTGCTCGACGTGGGCCGGGTCGTCGGCACGGACGGCGAGCTGCCCGACGGGTTCCCGGTCACCGAGGAGCATCTGACCGCGACCGCCGAGGCCCACGGGGTGACCGTCGGGCGCGGCGACCTCGTCCTCGTACGGACCGGGCAGCTCGCCCGGGCGCGGCGCGAGGGCTGGGGCGACTACGCGGGCGGCCCGGCACCCGGGCTGTCGTTCACCTCGGCCGGCTGGCTGCACCGCACCGAGATCGCCGCCATCGCCACCGACACCTGGGGCTTCGAGGTCCGCCCGAACGAGTTCGCGCACGCCTTCCAGCCGCTGCACCAGGTCGCCATCCCGCACATCGGTCTGCTGATCGGCGAGATGTGGGACCTCGACGCGCTCGCCGCGGACTGCGCCGACGACGGCGTCCACGAGTTCTGGCTGACCGCCGCCCCGCTTCCGATCACCGGAGCCGTGGGCTCCCCGCTCAACCCGATCGCCGTCAAGTAGCACGCACCACCGCGCCCCGACGCAAAGGGGCGCGGGGCCGCATCGCGAGGCGGCCCCGCCGCGCGGGCGCGACCAGCCACGGACAGCCCGCAGATTCCCTGCGCCACGCGCAGCGCAGCGCCTGCGCACCCCCGCCGCCCGAAGCCGCGCGGCCCAACCCCGGGAGGTATCCCCGACATGACTGACAGCCTGATGCGTAGTGTCCTCGTCATCGGCGGAGGCACCTCCGGCAACGCCCTGACCGTGCTGTTGCGCCGGGCCGGGATCGCCGTCGACCTGATCGAGGCGAGCCCGGACTGGAAGGCCGCCGCCGGCTCCGGCATCACCCTCCAGGGCAACGCCCTGCGGGTGCTGCGCGAGGTCGGGGTGCTGGCGGACGTCGAGAAGGACGGGTACGCCGCCGAGGGCCTCGCCGTCCTCGCCCCCGACGGCACCGTGCTCCACGCCCACGAGGAACTCCGCACCGGCGGCGACGACCTGCCCTCCCACATCGGGATGCAGCGGCCCCGGCTCCAGCAGCTCCTCATCGGCCTGGTGGGCGCCTCGGGCGCCGACGTCCGCCTCGGCACCACGGCCAGCGCGTTCGCCCAGGACGACGAGGGCGTGGACGTCACCTTCTCCGACGGCACGACCCGCCGCTACGCCCTGGTGGTCGGCGCCGACGGCCTCGGCTCGGCCACCCGCGGCATGATCGGTGTGCCCGACCGGCCCGAGCCGACCGGCATGGGCATCTGGCGTGCCCCCGCGCCCCGCCCGGCCGGGGTCCGCCGCACCGAGATGATCTACGGCGGCCGCTGTTTCATCGCCGGGTACTGTCCGACCAGCGAGGACACGGTCTACACGTATCTCGTCGAACCGGCCCGGGACCGGGCCGCGCTGGACCCGGCCGGACTCGCCGACGAGATGCGGGCGCTCTGCGAGGACTACGGCGGCGCCTGGCCGGAGCTGCGGGCCGCCTTCACCGATGCCTCGGCCGTCAACTACACCTGGTTCGACCGGCTGCTGGTGGAGGGGCCCTGGCACCGCGGCCGGGTGGTGCTGGTCGGCGACGCCGCCCACTGCTGCCCGCCCACCTTCGCACAGGGCGCCGCGATGTCCCTCGAGGACGTCCAGGTCCTCACCGAGCTGCTGACCGGCCTCGACCGCTGGGACGCCGGGGCCCTCGACCGGATCCTCACGGACTACCACGCCCGTCGGCTGCCCCGGGTGCGCATGGTCGTCGACGCCTCCGTCCAGCTCGCCCAGTGGCTGCTGGAGGGGCGGCGCGACGCCGACGTCCCCGGGCTGATACGCCGTACCCTGACCGCCCTCAAGGAACTTCCGTGACCGAGCCCCAGTCGCCGCCCACCATCGACGTCCACGCCCATCTGCTGCTGCCCGGGATGGAGGAGACGGTCGCCGGGCAGCCCGGTCTCGCCGCGGCGCGCGCGCTCGACGCGCGCCGCAACGGTCCGGCCGCCCTCGCCGTCAACGGCCCGATGGTCGGCGAACGGATCCCCCGGCTGACGGAGGTCGCGGTACGGCTCGCCGCGATGGACGCGCGGGGCGTGGACATCCAGCTGGTGAGCCCCTCACCGTCGCACTACCACTACTGGGCCGAACCCCGACTGGCCGAACACCTCTGCCACTTGGCCAACGAGGGCACCGCCGCGCACTGTGCCAAGGCCCCCGACCGGCTGTACGGCCTCGGTCTCGTCCCGCTCCAGCACCCCGGCCTCGCACCGGCCCTGCTCGACCACGCGCTGGCGCAGGGCCTGCGGGGCGTGGAGATCTCCTCGCACGCCCCCGGCCCGGGCGGGACGCGGGAGGTGGAGCTCTCCGACCCCCGGCTGGAGCCGTTCTGGACCCGTGCGGAGGAGACCGGCGCCCTGGTCTTCGTGCACCCGTTCGGCTGCACGCTCGACGAGCGGCTGGACCGGTGGTACCTGTCCAACACCGTCGGCCAGCCCACCGAGAACGCCGTCGCGCTGTCGCACCTGATCTTCTCCGGCGTCCTGGACCGCCATCCCCGGCTGCGGCTGATCGCGGCCCACGGCGGCGGCTATCTGCCCACCCACATCGGCCGCTCCGACCACGCCTGGCGGGCCCGCCCCGACGCACGGGGCTGCGCCCGCGAACCGAGCAGCTACCTGGAGCAGTTGTACTTCGACTCGCTCGTCCACGACCCGCACGTCCTGCGGCAGTTGCTCCTGGCGGTGGGGCCGCGGCAGGTTCTGCTCGGCTCCGACTTCCCCTTCGACATGGGCACCGAGGACCCGCTCGGCGCACTGCGCGCCGCGGGTCTGCCCGACGACGACTTCCACGCGGTGCGGGGCGGCAACGCCGCCGCCCTGCTCACCCTCTCCTGAGAAGGACCCCCCATGGGCAACCGCCTGCTCACGCATCTGCGGCACGTCGACCTGGCCGTGCCCGACTACGACAAGCAGCTCGACTTCTACGCCGGCGTCTGGGGCCTGACCAAGGTCGCCGAGGACTCCGGGATCTCCTTCCTGGCCGCCGAGGGCAGCCCCGAGCAGTACGTGATCCGGCTGCGCAAGTCCGAGGAGAAGCGCCTCGACCTCGTCTCCTACAGCGCGGCGAACGCGGCGGACGTGGACACCCTCGCCGAGCAACTCCTGGCGGGCGGGGTTCAGTTGGTATCCCAGCCGGGGAAGGTCGACACCCCCGGCGGCGGCTACGGCTTCCGCTTCTTCGACGTCGACGGCCGCACCGTCGAGGTCTCGGCGGACGTCGAGGTCCGGCGGCACCGAAGGATCGAGGAGAAGGAGGCGATCCCGGTGAAGCTCTCCCACGTCGTCCTCAACTCCCCCGACCTCGACCGGACCCGCCGGTGGTACGAGACCCACCTCGGCTTCCGGCTCTCCGACACACTGAGCTCGCCGCACCTGGGCGAGGTCATGCACTTCATGCGGATCAGCAACCAGCACCACTCCATGGCCCTGGCCAAGGGCCCGCACACCTCCCTGCACCACGTCTCCTTCGAGATGCGCGGCCTCGACGAGTACATGCGCGGGTCGGGCCGGGTGATGCGGGCAGGGTTCCAGAAGATCTGGGGCCCGGGCAGGCACATGGCGGGCGACAACACCTTCACCTACTTCCTCGACCCGCACGGCAACACCGTCGAGTACACGACGGAGCTGGAGGTGCTGGACGAGGACACCTGGCACCCGCACGTGTACGACTTCTCGCAGCCCGAGGTCACCGACCAGTGGGGCACGGCGAACCCGATGAACGAGTTCGTCGCGAAGGAGTCGTTCAACGACGTCGACCCGGGCGTCTTCGTGGCCCCGCCGGTCTGATCCCCGCGGCAGGCATGCCAAGGGCGGGCGGGGACTGGGGTCCCCGCCCGCCCTTCGTGCACGAGGCCCGGGCTCAGGACAGCGGCATCACCTTGCGGTAGGTGAACACCGCGACCGCCGCGACCGCGACATGCATCAGCAGCAGCGCCACCACGCCGATGACCCCGCCCGCGCCGAAGAGCAGGAAGTCCGGGACGAAGGACACGACGACGACGGTCGGAGCCAGCCACCGGACCAGGGCCGCGGGGTCCTTGGACACCTTGCGGACGACGGCCCAGCCGATGGCGCCGGCCACGGTCCCGACAGCGGTCAGGAAGATGTAGGACCCGGGCTCGAGCGGCTGGAAGTCGTCCGGGGCGCCCAGTGCCAGGGCGGCGAGGGCGAGCACCGCGTCCACGACGGACGCCACCACGACGGCGGCGATCACCCCTCCCACGACGACGAGCGGACCTCGGCGGACGGCGGCGGCTTCAGAGACGGCAGACATGGGGGCTCCACGGGGGGGGACGGATCTCACAGATCTCGATACGCTTGAACTCTCAAGCATGCCCTCACCCTCCCCCACTGTGTTTGAAATTTCAAGCCCAAAGCGACCAGCCCGAAGCGACAAGGCGTGCCCACGAGAAAGGGTGTTGCCGTCAGGCCGCCGTGTAGCCCAGCTGGCGCCGCATGAACGGGGTCATCAGGGTCTTCGCCTTGGCCATGGTGATGGGCCGGGGGCCGAGGACCGCGGTGTCGCCGCCCGGCACGGGCAGGACGGTCACCCCGTCGGACGGACCGAACGGCACGATGAGCGGGGTGCGGTGGACCACCCGGTAGGAGCGCGACCTCTTGCCGTGCCGGCCCGGACTGCGCAGATACGCACCGATGTTGTGGGCGGCGGTCTCCGCCTGGGAGAGCGCGGCCGGGGCGACCTTCAGCTCGCCCACGTCGTTCACGTCACCGACCGCGAACACGTCCGGCCGCCCCACCACCCGGAGCATGTCGTCGACCTTGACGTGTCCGGCGCCGTTGAGCCAGTCGCCGTGTCCGGCCAGCCGCAGCCAGAGCGTGTTGGGGGTGGTGCCGGTCGCCCAGAAGGACAGGTCGGCGGCGAGGACGGCGCCGCGGCCGTCGCGGAAGGTGGCGAAGTCGTTGCCCGGGGACATGAAGGAGTCCAGCCGCACCTCCACCCCGTGGGACTCCAGCCAGGCACGGGCCTTGCGGCCGGCGCGGGCGCTGCCCGTGGAGGTCAGCAGTTCCGCTCCCGAGTGGGCGAGGGTGACCCGGGCGTCGGGCCGGGCCAGCCTGATCTCGGCACTGAGCTCGACCCCGGAGGGCCCGCCGCCCACGACCAGGACGTGCTCGGCACCGGCGATCTTCCGCTGGTGCTGGCCGAACACCCTGGCCGCCTCCTCCGCCGTCCCGCCGCTGAAACGGGCCGGTTCGGGGTAGTCGGCGCCGGTGGCGATCACCAGGACGTCGTACGGCAGCCGCTCGCCCGCGGCGAGGACGACCTCCCGCCCGACGGGGTCGATCCGGACCGCCTTGCCCACGACCACCCGGCCGTGGCGCAGGAGCCGGTCGTACGGGATGAACGGGGTCACCGTCCATTCGGGGCGCACACCGGCGCGCAGGGAGGCGATGCGATGGAAGAAGACCTCCTTGCGGTCCACAAGCGTCACGTTCGCCGTCGCGTCCAGCCGTTTCGCCAGGCGGACGCCCGCGTAACCGCCGCCTATCACCACTACGTTGCCGTCTCGCACAACGAGTCTCCTGTGCTGGGTGGGGGGATTGAGCGCGAGCGTAGCCTCTTGAAACCTAAAGTACTTGGGGAGTTGGTGAAGGTTCCGTGAAGACGTGCCCGGGGCCGCACGCTCAGGCCGTCGTCCCCGGCACCGGTCCGCGGGAGGGCAAGCCCCTCGCCCGACCGGCGGCGCCCGGACGCCGACGAGGCCGGACCCGCCGCAGGAGAGGCGGGTCCGGCCCTCGGTCCACGTGGGGTGGTCAGACCTTGGAGGACGAGGTCAGGGCGTCGTGCGCGGCGCCCCGGCCGAGGCGCTGGCGGACCACGGCCACGACCACCACGCCCACGGCCACCAGGGTCGACAGGACGACCTGGTCACGGCCGCCGCCGTCGGCGGTGTCGGTCAGCATGTAGAGCAGGACGAAGGTGATCAGGGCGATGGTGGCCCAGGTGAGGTAGGGGTAGAGCCACATCCGCACGACCAGCTTCTCGGGCGCCTCCCGCTCGATGATCCTGCGCATCTTCAGCTGGGAGAAGCAGATCACCAGCCAGACGAACAGGGCGATGGCACCGGAGGAGTTGAGGAGGAACTGGAAGACGGTGTCGGGCCAGAGGTAGTTGAAGGCGACCGCGACGAAGCCGAAGACGACCGAGGCGAGGATGGCCGCGCGCGGCACACCGCGGTCGGTGGTGCGGCCGAAGGCGGCCGGGGCGTCGCTGCGGCGGCCGAGGGAGAACGCCATGCGCGAGGCGGTGTACAGACCGGAGTTGAGACAGGACAGCACCGAGGTCAGCACGATCGCGTTCATGATCTGGGCGGCGTGCGGGATGCCGATGGAGCTGAGGGCGGCGACGTACGAGCCGTCCTTGAGGATCGCCGGGTCGTCCCAGCGCAGCAGGGAGACCACGAGGAGGATCGAGCCGAGGTAGAACACGGCGATCCGCCAGATCACACTGTTGGTGGCCTTGGTGACCGCGCCCTGCGGGTCGGCGGACTCACCGGCCGCCAGGGTGACGATCTCGCTGCCCATGAAGGAGAAGACGACCATCAGGACGCCGGTGAGGATGGCTCCTGGTCCGTTGGGCAGGAAGCCGCCGTGTGCGGTGAGGTTGGAGAAGCCGGACGCCGGGTGGTCCGAGCCGGGCAGCAGGCCGAAGATCGCGAGGCCGCCGATCACGATGAACGCGGCGATGGCGACGACCTTGATCCCGGCGAACCAGAACTCGAACTCGCCGTAGGAGCTGACCGAGGCCAGGTTGCTCGCGGTCAGCACGACCATGACGATCAGGGCCCAGCCCCACTGCGGTACCGCGGGGATCCAGCCGGCCAGGATCTTGGCTCCGGCGGTCGCCTCCACCGCGAGGACGACGACCCAGAAGAACCAGTAGAGCCAGCCGATGGTGAACCCGGCCCAGCGGCCGAGCGCCCGGTCGGCGTAGGCGGAGAAGGAGCCGGAGGTGGGGTTGGCCGCCGCCATCTCGCCGAGCATCCGCATCACGAGGACGACGAGGACGCCGACGAGGGCGTACGAGATCAGGATGCCGGGGCCGGCGGTGGCGATGCCGGAGCCGGAGCCGACGAACAGACCGGCGCCGATGACGCCGCCGATCGCGATCATCGACAGATGGCGGTTCTTGAGTCCGGCCTTGAGACCGGGCTCTGCGGGAGGGGCTTCGGGGAGGGTTGTGGTCATCTCGACATCCGGGGAGGAGGGGACGGGCTGTCGAGGCGCGAAATTAGTTCACTGCGATCGAAAAGAACAAGGCTTGTTTAAGTGTTCACCTTGCTCTATTTTGCAGGCAACGTGGAACCGTCACTTCCGGGAGCCCTCCGTGCACCACGCCGTGACCCCGCTCAGCAGGCAGTTAGGGTGGCGCCGTGGTGAATCCAGCGGGCAAGTTCGGCCCCTACGGCGGCGGGGACACCCGCCTGCGCTCCGGCGGGAGTCAGACGGGGTCGGACCTGGTCCGTTCCCGGGTCGCGCTGCGGGTGCGCCTGAAGTCCGTGGCACCGGGTGACCGGCTGCCGGACGCCGGCGTCCTCGCCGAGGAACTGGGCATCGGTGAGATCACCGTGCGCCGCGCGCTGGAGGGGATGTGCCAGGACGGTCTGCTCGACCGGCGGCGCGGCCGGGCCGGCGGCACCTTCGTCGCCGCGGACTGGGACACCGTCGTCGCCCTGATGCACGACGCCGAGGAGGCCGCTCTGCTCGACTCCTTCCACCTGCTGCTGGAATGCGGACTGGTGGCGCACGGCGCGGGCGAGGTCCCCGAGGGCTCCCTCGAAGGGCTGCGGTCGCTGGTCGCGGAGATGGACCTGGCCGAGGACCCGGCCCGGCTGGTCGAGCTGGAGACCCGCTTCCACCTCGACCTCGCCGAGCTGCTCGGCGGCGCCGGGATCCGCGAGTTCGCCGCCGATCTCCTGGGCCGCCAGTGCCTGCTGCTGCCCCCACCCGACCCGGCCGTGGTCAGGGCCCGCAACCGCTGCCACGCCGAGCTGCTCACCGAACTCGGCCGCGGCGCGATGGACCCGGCCGTACAGGCCGTGAAGGAACACCAGCGGGCCCGCCCGAGCTGACGGCCGGCCCCGCCCGCCGCGCCCCTCGCACCGCCACCGTCCCCGAAGGAGCAGTCGCCATGTCCGACCCCGGAGCCGTC
Organism: Streptomyces sp. YKOK-I1; assembly: GCF_054660435.1. Classification (NCBI taxonomy): domain Bacteria; kingdom Bacillati; phylum Actinomycetota; class Actinomycetes; order Kitasatosporales; family Streptomycetaceae; genus Streptomyces; species Streptomyces sp. YKOK-I1. Next base: position 8,846,181 of record NZ_BAAGDR010000001.1, on the reverse strand, counting down.
GGCCCGCCGCCGACGTCGGGCCCCGCCGGCGGCCCGCCCCAGCGGCTGCGCGGCGGAGTGCTCGGCATGGCGGACATCGCCGCCGCCACCATGGCCAACGTGGGCCCGGCCATGAGCTTCTTCTTCGGCTTCGCCTTCCTCGCCACCACGGCGGGCGTCGCCTCCCCGCTCACCATCGCCGCCGCGGGCGTCGCGGTCGCCCTGCTCGGCAACACCCTCGCCGAGTTCTCCCGCGCGCACCCCTCGGCGGGCAGCTTCATCACCTTCGTCGGCAAGACCTTCGGGCCGGTCAGCGCCGTGACCACCGCGCTGCTCGCCGGGCTCGGCTACATCATCGCGATGGCCTCGGTGATCGCGATCTCCGGCGGGTTCGTGCAGATCACCCTGCACCACTACACCGGCATCGACCTGCCGTGGATCCTGTGGACGCTGCTGCTGACCGGGGTGTCGGTGGTGCTGATGCTGCGCGGGATCGTGGTCTCCACCAAATGGGCCGGCTACTTCTTCGGCGTGGAGATGCTGGTGCTGGTCGTGGTCTCGGCGGCGGCGCTCTTCGAGCACCGCGGCAGCCTGTCCGCGACCCCGTTCCTGCCAGGCCATCTGCGCCACGGCCTCAGCGGCCTCGCGGCCGGGTTCCCGCTGGCGGTGTACCTGTTCATCGGCTGGGAGAACTCGGCGGCGCTGGCCGAGGAGACGGAGAACCCGCGGCGCAACGTCGGGCGCGCGGTGCTCTCCTCCGTCGCGATCATGACAGTGAGCTACATCCTCTTCTCGTACGCCACCGTCACCGGCTTCGGCTACGACACGGCGGCGCTCGGCGACTCACCCCTGCCCTTCATCGACGTCGCCCACCACACCCTCGGGGCGCTGGCGGTCCTCGCCTACGTCGGCGGGCTGACCTCCACCCTCGGCGTGCTGATCGCCGGCATCAACTCCCAGGCCCGGCTGATCTTCAACGCCGGGCGTGAGGGGCTGCTGCCGTCCTTCTTCGGATACGTCCACCCGACGCGCCGTACGCCCAACAACGCGATCGTCACCTTCGCCGTCACCTCGCTGCTGATCATCGGCGGCTGGGGGCTCGGACACCTGCTCGGCCCCGACGGCGGGCGGATGGACCCCGTGGTCTTCTTCACGGAGTCCTCCAGCCTGGGCGCGCTGCTGATCCTGCTGGTCTATCTCGCCTCGAACATCGCGCTGCCGCTGTACTACCGCCGCTACCGGCCGCAGGAGTTCCGGACCGTACGGCATCTGGTGCTGCCGGCGATCGGGGCGCTGGCGATCCTGGTGCCGCTGTACTACCTGGCCAAGCCGGGGCAGCCGGCGCCGTACTCGTGGTTCCCGTATGTGGCGCTGGCGGCGCTGATCGGGTCCGTCGGGTACGCCGCGGTACTGGTGCGGCGGGATCCGACGTTGGCGGAGCGGGTGGGGTCGGTGGTCGCCGACGCGGAGTAGTTTCCCGCGGGTGGGGGCGGGTGCGGCGCCGTCGTGGCGTGTCGCGCCCACGCGGCGGAGCCGCATGTCGATACAGCCCCGCGCCCCTTCAGGGCACGGCTGCCCCGGGTCGGCGATAGATGTACGGGGATGGGGTGGGCGCGGTTGCCGTGAGGGTGTTCAGGATGTGGTGGTCCGGGGACAGGGCGCAGGCCGGGTCCGTGCGGGTCGGGTCGCCGGTCAGGGCGTGGGCCTGGCAGCGGCAGCCGCCGAAGTCCTCCTCGCGGCGGGGGCAGGTGCCGCAGGGGCCGGTCATCTGCCAGTCGGTGCCCCGGTAGCGGGTGAAGGCGGGCGATTCGTCCCAGATCCAGGCGAGCGGACGGTCCCGTACGTTGGGCGGGTCCAGGCCGGGCAGGGAGGCGGCGGCCGGGCAGGGCAGGACGGTGCCGTCGGGGGTGACGGTGAGCGAGACCGCTCCCCAGCCGCCCATGCAGGGCTTGGCCACCCCGTCGAAGTAGTCGGGGACCACCCAGACCAGGTCGATCCGGCCCGCGAGCCGCTCGCGCCGGCGTTCGACGGTCTCCCGGGCGCGGGCCAGCTGGTCGCGGGTCGGCAGCAGCGCCGCGCGGTTGAGTAGGCCCCAGCCGTAGAACTGGGTGTTGGCCAGCTCCACGCGGTCCGCGCCCCAGGCCTCGCCCAGGTCGACGAGGTCGCCGACGGAGTCGAGGTTGTCGCGGTGCAGGACGACGTTGAGGCCGAGCGGGAGGCCCGCCGCGCGGACCAGGGCGGCGGCCCGCTCCTTGGCGGCGAAGGCGGACGGGCGACCGGCGATCCGGTCGTTGGCCCTGGCGTCGGAGTGCTGCACCGAGAGCTGGACGCTGCGCAGCCCCGCCGCGCGCAGCGCGGTGAGCCGGGGCTCGTCCAGGCCGGTGCCGCTGGTGACGAGCTGGGTGTAGACACCGGCGGCCTCGGCGGCGGCGACGATCCGCTCCAGGTCGGGCCGGAGCAGGGGTTCGCCGCCGGAGAGGTGCGTGTGGACGACGCCCAGCGCGGCGGCCTGCCGCAGGACGTCCGTCCACTCGTCGGTGCCGAGTTCGCCCGAGCGGCGGGCCAGTTCGAGGGGGTTGGAGCAGTACGGGCAGTGCAGCGGGCAGGCGTGGGTGAGTTCGGCGAGGAGGGCCCAGGGACGGGCCGGCGGGCCGCTGGGGGTCATCGGAGCCAGCCCTCCCCGCGCAGCCGGTCGAGGAAGGCGGGGACCTCGGCGGCCACCGGGGCGCCCGGGAAGCGCGCGGCGAGTTCGCCGACGATCCCGGGCACGGTACGGGTCCCGTCGCACAGGGCGACGATCCGGCCCGCGTGGCCTTCGAGGACGACCACCCGTTCGGGCAGGACCAGCAGGTCGGCGCCCCGCACCGGGTCGTGCCGCAGCATCAGCGCCGGCGCGAGGACGGGACGCCAGTCGGCGACGGCCGCCGCCGTCACCCCCGCACCCGCCAGGGCCGCAGATCCCGCTGCGCCGCCCGGTCGCCGTCCGCCCCGCGCCCCTGCCCCGGCCGACCGTCCGGAACGGCACCGCGCCGCCAAGGCCGGCTGTCCGTCTCCGGCCGCTCGGCGGAAACGGATCGCTCGGGCCGGACGGCGCGCTCAGCGCGAGCGGCACGCTCGGCCCGGTCGGCGCGCTCGGCCCAGATGGCGGGGCGCCATGGGCGGAGGTCCGGTGCGGGGTGGGTGGTGTCCCGGTTTCCGGTGCTCTCCTGTTGGACCGCGTCCAGCAGGGCCCACAGGACCTCGCACTTGAAGGTGAGCGCGGCCAGGGCCCGCTGCTGGGACTCGTGGGTGCGGGCCCAGTCCAGGACGAGGGCGAGGGCCTCCGTGCTGTCGCGGCGGCCCTGGTCGACACGGGTGCGGAAGTAGCCGAGGCCCTCCGGCTCGATCCAGGAGTAGTGGCGTTCGAAGGCGTCGATGCGCGTCCGCATCAGATCGGGTGCGGTGAGCTCGGTGAGCGAGGCCGCGACGGCCTCCAGCGGCGGTCGCAGCCGGCAGAAGTTGACGTATCCCGCCACCGCCAGCCGTACGCCCGGCAGGACGCAGTCGCCGGTCAGCAGCGCGCGGCGGTCCAGGCCGGCCGCCTCGCCCAGCCGCAGCCAGCGCTCGATGCCGCCCTCCCCGTCCGCGCGGCCGTCGTGGTCCTCGATGCGCCGCACCCACATCCGCCGCAGCCGCGGATCGTCCAGCTTGGCGGTGATCAGCGCGTCCTTGACCGGGATGTGCCGCTGGTAGTGGAAGCGGTTGGTGATCCAGGCGCGCACCTCCTCGGGGCGCAGATCGCCCTCGTGCATCCGCAGGTTGAAGGGGTGCCGGTCGTGATAGCGCTCCCGGGCCACCGCGCGCAGGCGGTCCTCGAACGCGGCGGGGCTCCAGGGCTCGGCGTCGGCCCGGGGGGCCAGGGTCGTGGTCACAGCTCGATCACCAACTCGTCGTCGGCCACCTCGATGCCCAGTCGGGCGAGCCGCTTGTGCTGCGCCGCGGTCGGATCGACAAGGGGGTTCGTGTTGTTGAGGTGCGTGTAGTAGCAGCGGGCGGACAGCGTGGCGAGGATGCCCGCGGTGCCGCCCGGGCCGTCGATGGGCAGATGGCCCATGCCGGTGGCGGTGCGGGAGGAGATGCCGGTGCGGCGCGGCTCCTCGTCGTCCCAGAAGGTGCCGTCGACGAGGACGCAGTCGGCCTCGGCGGCGACCCGGTGCAGGGCCTCGGACCAGGCGGCGACGGCGGGCGCGTAGACCGCCGTACGGCCGGTGGCCGGTTCGTAGAGGCGCAGCGCCACGACCCAGGTCTCGTCCTCGGGGGCGTCGGCGGCGTACCGGGGACGTTTGGCGGAGACGGGTACGGCACTGATCCGCAGTCCCTCGTCGGGCGGGCCGAGCGGGCGCGCACCGTGGCAGGTGAGGTCCCGCCAGGTCAGGGCGGTGTAGGGGCCGAGGACCTCGTCGAGGCGCAGGCGGTCCCGAAGGGCCCGGCGGACCGGGGCCGTGGCGTGGATCTCCAGGGCGTCGGCCTCGCGCAGCCGGGCGATGCCCAGGGTGTGGTCGAGTTCGGCGTCGGTGAGGACGACCCCGGCGATCGGTGTCTGCCGGGGTCCGGGCCCGGGGTGGAGCGCGGGGTGGGCCTCGATCTGGTCGCCGATGTCGGGGGTCGCGTTGACGAGGTACCAGCGGCCGTCGTCCGTACGGACCGCGAGGGAGGCGTGACGGCGGCGGCGCTCGGGATGCGTGCGTGCCCCGGAGCATCCGGGGCACGCGCAGTTCCACTGCGGGATGCCGCCGCCGGCCGCGGTGCCGAGCAGCTGGAGCAGCACGGCGGCGGGCTAGCGGGCCGCGAGGGAGTAGGCGGTGACCTCCAGGGCGGTGTCGACGACCGTGTAGCCGGGGGTCCGCCAGGCGGTGGTGTCGGGCGTCTCTGCCGTGGTCGCGGGCTGGTGCTCCGCGCGCTCGGTGGTGTCGTTCATGGTGCGGGCCTTCCTTTCGGAGGGGCGGGTTCGGATGGGTTCACCCCTCGGTGAGGGGAGCCTGGGGGTCTCGGGTGGTCGGGCAGCGCTTGCGGCCGCACGGGGTGCGGCGGCGGCGCGGGGTCACTTGACGGTGACTTCGAGGATGCGGTCCTTGCCGTCGCCGCCGTCGGTCGTGCCGACCCAGAGCCGGTCGGTGCCGGGCACCTTGGCGAGCGCGCGCAGCCGGCCGTAGCTGCCGTTGTAGTACGACTTCCCGGCCCCGACGGCCTTGCCGGTGCCGTCGATCGGCAGCGCCCACAGCCGCTGGCCGAGCAGGGTCGTGACGTAGATGACGTCGTTCTTGACGGCGATCTGCGCCGGGACGCCGCCCTGGTCGGGGTGCCAGACCTTCTTGGGGTTGGTCATCCCGGCCTTGGCGCACGATCCCTCGCAGCTGGGCCAGCCGTAGTTGCGGCCCGCCTCGACGAGGTTGAGCTCGTCCCAGGTGTTCTCGCCGATCTCGGTCTCCCAGAGCCGGCCGCGGCTGTCCCAGGCCAGGCCCTGCGGATTGCGGTGGCCGAGGCTGTAGACACGGGTGCCGAACGGGTTGCCGGGTGCAGCGGCGCCGCTCCTCGTGATCCGCAGGACCTTGCCGTTGAGGGAGTTCTTGTCCTGGGCGAGATTGCGTTTGAGGGCGTCGCCGACGCTGACGTACAGATAGCCGTCGGGGCCGAACGCGAGCTTTCCGCCGTTGTGGTCGCCGCCCCGGGTGATGCCGCCGAGGACGACCTTGTAGTCGCTCAGCCTGCTGCCGTCGAAGTGCATGCGCACGACGCGGATCTCGGAGGCGGCGGTGTGGACGAAGAAGACGTCCCGGTCCGTGGTGCCGTTCCAGGTCGGTGACGGGGCGACACCGAGCAGTCCGCCCTTGCCGCCGCTCGGTGAGGGCGGCACGGTGTTCGGGACGGTGCCCACCTTCTTCTTGGCGCCGTCGCTCGACTGGAGCCATACGCCGGCCGTGAAGCGCTCGGTCACCAGGGCCCGCTTCCCGTCGGGCAGGAAGGTGATGCCCCAGGGCCTGGTCCAGCCCCGCGACAGGACCGCGACGCCCGTCGGCGCGCCGGCCGCCCGGGTGCCCGACCCGGCGTCGGCGGCCGCGGGCGGCGCGGGCTGCAGGAGGCAGGTGCCGAGGACGGCGGTGAGGGCGACGATCGCGGCCCGGCCGCGCCGGACTCGATGCGGCAGCGGTTGCGCCAAGCGTGACATTCCGGAGCCTTTCCTGTCGTGGGGAGGGCGACCGGCCCCACGGAGGAAGGAGGGCGCCGCCGGATCGGAGAGCGGGAGACGGGAAGCGTGTGCCGTCGTACGGCACCGGCTCCCTCGGATCGGCTCCCTCAAGGAGTATCGGAGCCTGATCTCCGCGCGGGCCACCGGAGATCGTCCATCCTGCTGACGGGCCGGGCGGCCGGGTGAACCCGGGGCGAATACGTAATCGGATACGTGGTTCTACGGAGGTGTCCTGCTCCGGGGGGCGGCTACGTTCGGTGTGTCGAACGTTGTGAGCCGTGTTGAGGGGACCGAGTGAGAGGCAACACCCGAGGCGTGCGGGGTACGGGGGTGACCCTGCTGGTGGCGGGGAGTCTGCTGGCCGGGTGCTCGGCCCAGGGGACGGACGGCGAGGCCGCCGGCAAGAGCGCCTCGCCGTCGGCGGACGCCGGGACGGGTGCCACGGCCGGGGCCACGACGGCCCCTTCCGGCTCCGCCCTCTTCACCGCCGACCCCTCGCTGGTCCCCCGGACCGCGAAGGACGGCGCGGCCCTCGCCGACGCGGTCGTGCTCGCCGCCGGTGACTGGGGCCGGGGCTTCGTCGCCCGGCGGCCGGCCGCGAGCACCCCGGGCACCTGGGCGGTGCTGGACGAGGACTGCCGCTGGGAGCGGGAGAAGCTGCCGAACGGGGTGCTGGCCAGTTCGTCCCGCTACAGCCGCCGGCCGGCCGGCGGGGGCAAGGGCGCGGTCAAGGTGACGGCGGCGACCACCGTGCACGCCTCCGCCCTCGGCGCCGACGAGCAGATCTCCACCACCTTGGAGGAGGTGCTGCGCTGCCCGGAGCAGCAGCCGCGCAGCAACGAGCGGATCACCGGCCTCAATTCGCTCGGCATCCCCTACGGCGCCCGCAACCAGGAGTACGCCGACGACACCGTCCTGGAGTCCGGCCAGTACGTCGAGAACGGCGGCGCCGCCCAGCCGTACTCGTGGATGGTCGCCCGGCTGGGCACGGTCGTCGTGGCCGTCTCCGTGACGGGTGCGAAGGGCAACACCGAGCAGGAGCTGAACCAAGTGGGCTCCGAGGCCCTGGCGAAGATGCTGGAGCGGATCCAGCTGCGCTTGAAGGGGAACTGATGGAGCCGCTGCGTACCTCCGACCCGTCCCGCCTGGCCGGCCACCGGCTGCTCGGCCGGCTCGGCGCGGGCGGCATGGGGGTGGTGTACCTGGGCCGTTCGGCGGGGGGCACCCTGGTCGCGCTGAAGGTGATCCAGGCCGAGTACGCCGAGGACCCCGGCTTCCGGGAGCGGTTCCGGCGCGAGGCGGACACCGCCCGCCGGATGACCAGCCCCTGGGTGGCGCCCCTGGTGGACGCCGACCCGGAGGCGGAACAGCCCTGGCTGGCGACCGTGTTCGTCCCGGGGCCCTCGCTCGCCGAGGCCGTCGCCGCGTACGGGCCGCTGCCCGCGGGAACGCTGCGCACGCTGGGGGCGCGGCTCGCCGAGGCGCTGCGGGAGCTGCACACGGCGGGGCTGGTGCACCGGGACGTCAAGCCGGGCAATGTGCTGCTGGCGCTGGACGGGCCGCGGCTGATCGACTTCGGGGTGGCCCGGGATCCCGCGGACACCTCGCTCACCTCGACCGGGATCGTGGTCGGCACGCCCGGGTTCCTCTCCCCCGAACAGGCGCGGGGCGCGCGCGAGTCGGGGCCGGCGGGTGATGTGTTCTCGCTGGGCTGTGTGCTGGCGTACGCGGCGACCGGCCGCCCTCCGTTCGGCACCGGTGCGCTGGACGCGCTGCTGTACCGCACGGCGCACGACGCTCCCGATCTGGAGGGGATCCCGGAGGAGATCGCCGAGGTCGTGGGCGGCTGTCTGGAGAAGGATCCGGAGCGACGGCCCACCGCCGAGGCGCTGGCGCGGTCCCTGTCGGCCGCGGCGCCCGCCGCGCCTGCCTCGCCGCCCGACCCGCGCGAGGCGCTGCGGGCGGTGCGTCCCGAGGCGACGGACGGGTCCGCCGCGCCCCATCCGGTGTCCGAGAGCACGGCGCCTGAGAGCACGGCGTCCGGGAACTCGGCGCCCGAGAGCACGGCGCCCGAGGGCACGGCGTCCGGGAACTCGGCTCCTCAGGACGCCGCTCCCGAGGACGCGGTGCCCGAGGACGCGGTGCCCGGTGACGGGGCCTGGCTGCCGGAGCCGCTGGTCCGGCTCATCGCCGAACGCTCGGCGGCGGGGCTCGCGCTGCCCGGCGTCGACGACACCGAGATCGACACCTCGGACGCGACCGTGCCGTCCCCGGACACGCCCGGGGCTCCGGGCCCCGGTGTCGGCCGGCGCCGCTTCCTGGTGCTCGCCGGTGGCGCGGCGGCGGTGGCCGCGGCGGGCGGGGGCGCGCTGGCCGTGTGGGGGACGCCCTTCGGCGGCGGCAAGGACACGGGCTCCGGCACGGCGCCGGACGACAGCCTGCCCCTGTACACCATCGGGCTGCACGCCGATCTGAGCGGGGATCAGAAGGCGGTCGGGCGAGCCCAGGAGCGGGGGCTGCGGGTCGCGGTCGACGAGTTCAACGCCCGGAAGGACGCACGGTTCGCGCTGGCCGTGAAGACGGTCGACGACGGCGGTGATCCGGCGCGGGCGCCCGAGGTGGCCAAGCGGCTCGTCGCGGACCGTACGGTCCTCGCCGTGGTCGGTCCCACCACGGACACCACCGCGCTGGCCTCGCTGGCGACGTACGACGCGGCGTCGCTGCCCCTGATCGCGGTGTCGCCCGGCGCCACCGTGCTGGACGTGTCCGGCAGCCGGTCCTTCCTGCACGCCCGGGTCACCGACACGATCCTGCCGTTCTACCTCAACGCGTATCTGCGGGGCACCGCGAAGTCGCGCACGATCGGGATCGTCGACGACCGGGCGGCGGACACCTACGGCTGGGAGATCAGCAGCACGCTGAGCCGGATCCTGCGCGACGACCGGCAGCCGGCCGTGCCGAAGGTGGTGAGCGCCCTGCGGACCGACTTCGCGCCGACCCTGGACGCGCTGCTCGACGGGGGCGCCGACTCGGTGGTGTTCGCCGGCTACCACGACCGGGCCGCCCTGCTGGCCCGGGAGCTGACCCGCCGTGACTTCCCGGGTGCGCGGGCGGCCGCGCAGGGGGTGCTGGACGCCCGGTTCCTGTCCGCCGCCGGGGACGCCGCCGAGGGCTGGGCGATCCTCGCTCCCGCGATGGACGCCGCGACGGCCCCCGAGGCCAAGGCGTTCGCCGCCGCCCACCGCAGGCTGTTCGACGCGGAACCCGAGCGGTACTCCGTCGAGACGTACGACGTGGCGCAGCTGGTGCTCAGGACCCTGGGCTCGCTGGCGGTCGGGCGCCGCACCCGGGCCCGGCTGACGACGGCGCTGCGCGCGGCCACCTACGAGGGGATCAGCCGGAACCTCGCGTTCGACAGGACGACCGGGGCGCTCGTCGTCGACGGCAGCGGGATCTATCTGTGGAAGGTCACCGGCGGCAAGTTCGTCTACCAGGGCGTGGCGCCGTACCAGGTCAGCACCTGAGGGGGCGTCGATGGAGCCGTTGCGCGGCGCCGATCCGGCCGGGATCGGGGGCTACCGGCTATTGCGCCGACTGGGCGCGGGCGGAATGGGCGTGGTGTACCTGGCCCGCTCCACGGGCGGTTCGCTCGCGGCGCTGAAAGTGATCCGCGCCGGGTACGCCGACGACCCGGGGTTCCGGGCCCGGTTCCGCCGGGAGGTGGAGACGGCGGGCCGGGTCGTCAACCCCTGGGTGGTGCCGCTGCTCGACGCGGACCCGGACGCGGCCTCGCCCTGGCTGGCCACGGCGTTCGTTCCGGGGCCGTCGCTGGCGGATGCGGTCGAGGAGTGCGGGCCGCTCCCGTACGCCACCGTCCGGGTCCTCGGGGCCCGGCTCGCCGAGGCGCTGGACGCGGTGCACGGGGCGGGGCTGGTGCACCGGGACGTCAAGCCGGGCAATGTGCTGCTCGCGGTCGACGGGCCCCGGATGATCGACTTCGGGATCGCCCGGATGCCGGAGGACACCGCGCTCACCGCGAGCGGCATGGTGGTCGGCTCGCCCGGGTTCCTCTCCCCCGAGCAGGCCCGGGGCCGGGGCCGGGAGATCGGACCGGCCAGCGATGTGTTCTCGCTCGGCTGTCTGCTGGCGTACGCCGCGACGGGCGAGCGTCCCTTCGGTCCGGGATCCGCCGCCGAGTCGCTGATGCGCACGGTCCACGACGAACCGGACCTGACCGGCGCACCGGAACCGCTCCTGCCGCTCTTGCGCGGCTGCCTGGAGAAGGACCCCGGATCCCGTCCCGGGGTGACGGAGATCCGACGGGCGCTGGCGGAGGGCGGACCGCGGGGCGGAGCGGGCGAAGTGGGGGCCGGACCGCGGGGAGGAGCCGACGAAGCAGGGGCCGGACCGCGGCGCTGGACCGACCAGGAAAGCGCCCGGCCGCGAAGTGAACCCGGCCAAGGAGCAGCCGGACCGCGAGGAGGAGCCGACGAAGCAGGGGCCGGACCGCGGGGCTGGACCGACCAAGAAGGGGCCGGGCCGGGAAGTGAACCCGGCCAAGGAGCAGCCGGGCCGCGAGGCTGGACCGACCACGAAGGCGCCGGGCCGGGAAATCAGCCCGGCGAAGGAGGAGCCGGGCTGTGGGGCTGGGCCGAACAGGAGGGGGCCGGGCCGGGAGGGGGGCCCGGCGAGGCAGGGGGCGGGCCGGGAGGTGGGGGCGGGGCGCGTGGGGATGCCTGGTTGCCGGAGGGGCTGACTCGGCTGATCGCCCGGCGTTCGGCCGCCGTGCTCGCGCTGCCCGATGTCTCGGCCACCGAGGTGCCGGTCACCGGTGGCGGTGAGGCGACGGCAGGGGGTGAGGGTGCCGGCGGGGCGACGGCGGCGGGGTCCGGGGGGAGTCCGACGCGACGGCGGTTCCTGGTGCTGGGGTCGGCCGCGGGGGTGCTGGCGGCGGCCGGTACCGCGGCCTGGTGGACCGCCGGGCGCTCCGACGGGACCGCGGACCAGGGGGGCTCCGGCGCGCTGCCGCGTCTGACGCTCGCCGTCCAGGCCGATCTCAGCGGCGGCGGCCGGACCACCGGCCGGGCCCAGGCGAACGGGGTCCGGCTCGCCGTCGAGCGGCTCAACTCCCGTACCGGGCGCACCTTCGAGCTGGTGCTCCAGGTGCACGACGACCGGGGCAGTGCGAGCCGGGCGCAGGAGATCGCCCGGCGGCTGGCGGCCGACGACCGGGTCCGGGCGGTGCTCGGGCCGAGCACCGCCGCCTGTGCGCAGGCCACCCTCGCCCTCTACCAGAAGGCCCTGCTGCCGATGGTGTCCGTGTCGGTCGGCCTCGACGACGTCGACGCCTTCACCTACCGGGTGTACGCCGCCACCCGCCCCAACGACGCGACGCTCGCGGCGCCCCTGGTGGCGTATCTCGCGCACACCGCCGACGCCCGCCGGACGGTGCTGGTCGACGACGCGGCCGAGGGCGACTTCAGCTGGCGCCTCTGCTCGGGGGTCGCCGAGGCCCTGGGCTCGGGGCGCACGGTGATCCGGCGCACCCTGGCCGCCGACGCCGACACGGACGGCGCGTTCCGTGCCCTGGCCGAGGCGGTGACGGGCGCCGACGCGGACGCGGTGGTGTTCGGCGGGGGGTACGCGCGGACCGCGCGGCTGGCGCGGGCGCTGCGCTCCGCGGGCTTCTCCGGTGCCCGGCTGGCCACCGAACGGGCCTGCGACACACGCTTCCTCGGTTCGGCGGGCGACGCCGCCGACGGCTGGGTGTTCGCGACCGCCTACCTGGACCCGGCCCGGGTGACGGCCGCGAAGCCGTTCGTATCCGCCTACCGCGCCCGCTTCGGCACCGCCCCGCCGCCGTACGCCGCCGAGGCCTACGACGCGACCCTGTTCGTGGCCCACGCCCTGACCTCGCTGGGCCCGGACCGAGCCGAACGGGGCGCCGTGGTGGGCCGGTTGCGCGAGACCGACTACCGGGGGATCACCAAACGGCTGCGCTACACGGCGTCCAGCACCCGCTACACCCTGGACGCGATGTATCTGTTCCGGGCCTCCGGGGACGCGTTCCGCTTCCTCGGGCAGTACAAAGACGCCACCGCCACCACCAACGCCACGCCCTGAGCGTCGCGGTGGTTCAGCCGCCGAACGCCGCCCCCGACGGGCGCCCCGCGATCAGCGCGGCGAGGGCGGCCCGCGAGGACACTCCCGTCTTGCGGTAGATCCGGGAGACATGGGTCTCGACCGTGCGCCGGCTCAGACAGAGGCGGTCGGCGATCGCGGGGCTGGTCAGTCCCTCGGCGACCAGTCCGGCGATCTCCCGTTCGCGGGCGGTCAGTTCGGCGAGCCGCCGCTCGGGGCCGTCGGCGGCCCCGGTCACGGCGGGGCCGACCGCGTCGGCGAGTCCGGTCAGCATCGCGGATCCCCCGGCGGCGGCGAGTCTGCGCCCGCGGTGCCAGGCGGCCCGCCCCCGCCGTGGCCCGTCCGGATCCGCCGCCAGCAGGGGGGCGCCCAGGAGCAGGGAGAACGCCTCCCAGAACACCGCGCCGCTGCGGGCGCTCTCCTCGGCCGCCGCCGTGAACAGCTCCGCCGCCGCCCGGGAGTCACCGAGGCCGAGGGGGAGGTGGGCGCCGCTGCGCAGGGCCGAGGCCCGCTGCACGGGCAGATCGAGCCGCTCGGCCTCCTCCTGGGCCCGCTGCGCCCAGTCCTTCGCCGCGTCCGCCTCGCCCAGCGCGAGGGAGGCGGTCACCAGGATCTCCAGGAACAGCGGGCGCATCGAGGGCTGGAGCCGGCGCAGATCCGGTCCGCCCGCGTGCAGCACCGCCTCGCGGGCGCGGGCCGGGTCGCCGGCCGTGAGCGCCGCGTAGCCGAGCATGCAACGGGCGATGGAGGCCCACCAGTTGACGCCCAGTCCGGCCGCGGCGACCGCCTCCTCGGCCACCGCGAGGGGGCGCGGGTCGCCGGGCGGGCAGGCGGCTACCACCGCGTGGGCCTTGGTGGCGAGGACGAACGCGAGGAGTTCGTCGCTGCCGATGCCGCGCGCGATGTCCTCGGCCTCGTCGGCGAGTTCCACCGCCGACACCGGCCGGCAGACCTGGATGTGGACATGCGCCTTGCACAGCAGCAGATGGGGCAGCAGGGCGAGCTGGCCGGTGCGGCGGGCGATGGCCAGACCACGGTCGGCGTGCCGCTCGGCGTCGGCGAAGCGTTCCAGGAACGCCTCGGCCCAGCCCAGCCGGGCGAGTTGCTCGCACAGGCCGGTGAGGTCGTCGTCCGGCAGCGAGTCCACGAGTGCCGCGGCCTGGCGGGCGTACGCGTCGGCGTCGGCCGTCTCGCCCTCGTAGGCCTCGCCGAGCGCGGCGACGGCCAGCGCGCCGGCGACGCCGACCTCGTCGCCGAGGGAGCGGGCGACGGCGAGGGTACGGGCCATGTCGGCGCGCACGGTGGGGTACGAGGTGTCGTGCGGGGCGGAGGAGCCCAGTTCCAGGCCGAGCGCCACCTGGTCGGCGGGGGAGGGCGCCGGGTCGGTGCGGTGCAGTTCGCGGCGGAGCAGGGCCACCGCCTCCGAGTAGCGCCCCAGATGGCGTTCCATCACGGCACACAGCACGACGGCCGAGGCACGCGATCCGCCGGCCGTCTCGACGGCGCCTTCACCGGTGCCCGCGTCAGCTCCGTCACCTGCCGGGTCCGGCATGGCGATCACCTGGTGCAGCAGGTCGCGGCTGGCGCGGAGTTCGCCGCAGGCGCCGAGGGCGCGAGCCCGGCGCAGCGTCAGCTCACGGCGGCGGGCCGTCTGGTCCGGGGTGTGCGGCAGATGCCGCAGCACCACGCCGAGCCAGTGGGCGCAGCTCGCGGGCGCGGTGTCGGCGGCCTGTTCGGCGGCCCGGATCAGCACGTCCGCCGTCTCGGGGTCCCAGCCGGACAGGGAACGCTCGGCGTGGTGGGCCCGCTCGGCGGGCGGGGCGCCGGCGCGGGCCAGTGCGGCGGCGGCGAGCCGGTGGGTCTCGGTGCGCAGCCAGGGGTCGGTGCCGTCGTGGACGAGGCTGCGCAGCACCGGGTGGCGCAGGGTCAGCCGTCCGTGCGGCCCGGTGCGCAGCAGGTCGCGGCGGGTCAGCTCGGCGAGGTCGGCGGCCAGGCCGGTGGGGGCGCGGCCGGTGACCGGGGCGAGCAGGGCGGGGGTGGCGTGGTCGCCGAGCGCGGCCACCACCTCGACCAGTCGGCGCTGTCCGGCGCCGAGCGGGGTCAGTTCGTCCAGCAGCAGCGCGCCGAGCCCGGTGGTGGACAGCCGGCTGACCGGGGCGCCCTCGCGGTGTGCCTGGAGCAGGGCCAGCAGATACAGGGGGTTGCCCTCGCTGGCGGCGAAGAGCCGGACGGCCTCCTCGCGGTCCAGGCCGGGGGCGAGCCGCTCGACGCAGGCCTGCTCGTCCAGTGGCCCGAGGACGGTGCGGCGCACCGCTCCGGTGTCGGTGCCGCGCTGGAGGGTCGCGGTGAGCGGGGCGGGGCTCTGCCGTTCCCGGCGGGCGACGGCGAGCAGGACCCGGGCGCGCGGGGGATGCCGTACGAGATGGTCGAGGAGTTCCAGGGAGGCGGGGTCCGCCCAGTGCAGGTCGTCGAGCACCAGGACCAGCGGTGCGGTGGCGGCGTGGGTCAGCAGGGCGGCGGTGGCGCGGTGCAGGCCGAAGCGATCGGCGCGGCGGGCGGCGCCGGTCAGCACCGGGGCGACCTCGGCGGCGGCGGGGAAGGACGCGGGGACGGCGGGGTCGAGGTCGGCGAAGGCGTCGGTGAACGGCTGGAAGGGGATGTGCCGTTCGTACTCCGTGGCCCGGCCGCGCAGCACCGTGGCGCCCTCGCGGGCCGCGTGCCGGCACAGCTCGTGGATGAGGCGGCTCTTGCCGATGCCGGCCTCGCCGCTGATGTCCAGCACCGCAGGGCGGCCCTCCGCGTCGGCCGCCAGGTCGGCCAGCAGCCGGTCGAGCAGCCCGAGTTCGGCGTCCCGGCCGACCAGCGGCATCCGTTCCGTCGTCGTGTCCCCCGTCGTCATGTCCCCCGTCGTCATGTCCCCTGTCGTCATGTCCCCTGTCGTCATGTCCCCTGTCGGCATATCCCCCGCCGTCATGTCTCCTGCCGTCATGTCCCCCGCCCCCTGCGCCCCGTCCTGCTGATCATCCTGCCGTATGCCACCGACAGTGCCGCCGCGGAAGGTACGTAAGCGGCGTACGTAACACCACGGTCGTCAGGGGGCGTCACGGCTCGAAGGGTGGTCCTCATGACATCACCCACCTCCCCCACGCCCGAGGTAGCCGAGCTGGCCGCCCGCCACCGGCTGGGCCCGCTGCGGGGCGTGTTCGCGCCCCGGCGGCTGAGCGGGGCGATGGTCGCCGCGCATCTGTTCAACACCCTGATGCTGTCGGCGTTCTTCCTGGTCCCCGGGCTGCTCTACTACGGGTGGCTGGCCCGTCGGCACCCGGGCTTCGGCGGGCGGCAGGGGGCCAAGCGGCTGCACCTGTTCGAGGAGGGGCTGGTCGTGGACCCGCAGTCCGGCTCCGGTGCGGTCGCCCTGCGCTGGGACGCGCTGGAGCTGCGGCAGGACATCGTCCAGCTGATCGTCAACGGCCGGCCCCAGCCGACCCGGTACGTCTACACCGCGCGCACCCCGGGCCAGGGGTCCGTCCGGATCACCGAGTTCTACGAGGGCCCCGACGTCTGGGGCCCCTGGATGCAGGACGCCGTCCTGGCGGCGCAGGGCCCGGCGGTGCTGCGGACGCTCCAGGAGGGCAGGACGGTCCCCTTCGGGGTGCTCGCGCTCTCCCGCACCGGGCTGTCCGCCCCCGGGAAGGGGCGGCTGCCCTGGCCGGAGGTCGAGGAGGTCCGCGTCTCGGGCGGCCTGGTCCTCGTCACCCGGTCGGCCGGGTCCGCCCGCTGGTCCCACCACCCCGTCAAGGAGATCGCCAACCTCCATCTGTTCCTGGCGGCGGTGTCGACCCTGCACGGGGACACGGATCCTCTAGCGGGTTCGTGAGCGGAAGGTGTGGCGGTAGGCGTCCGGGGGGACGCCGAGAGTGCGGTTGAAGTGACGGCGCAGGGTGGTGGCCGTGCCCATGCCGGTGGCCGCCGCGATGGTGTCGATGGTGTCGTCGGTCTGCTCCAGCAGTTCCTGGGCGTGGCGGATCCGCTGGGCCAGCAGCCACTGCAGGGGTGTGGTGCCGGTCGCCGCGCGGAAGCGGCGGCCCAGGTGGCGCGAGCTCATCCGGGCCTGGCGGGCCAGGTCCTCCACGGTCAGCGGTTGGTCGAGCCGCTCGATGATCCAGGGGAACAGCGCGGTGAGCGGATGGTCGTCCTGGGTGGGCACCGGGGCGGTGACGAACTGGGCCTGGCCGCCGGACCGGTGGGGTGGGACGACCAGACGGCGGGCGACGGCGTTGGCGACCGACGAGCCGTGGTCGCGGCGGACCAGGTGCAGGCACAGGTCCAGCGCGGCGGCCTTGCCGGCGGAGGTGAGCACACTGCCGTTGTCCACGTAGAGCACGTCCGGGTCGACCTGCGCCCCGGGGAAGCGGGCGGCCAGGACGTCGGTGTGCGCCCAGTGGGTGGTGGCGCGTCTTCCGTCCAGCAGGCCGGCCGCGGCCAGGACGAACGCGCCGGTGCACAGGGAGGCCACGCGGGCGCCCGCGTCGTGGGCCGCGCGCACCGCGTCGACCAGTTCGGCGGGCGGGTCCACGTCGACGTCGGCCCAGCCGGGGACGATCACAGTGTCGGCGCGCCGGAGGTGGTCGAGGCCGTGGTCGGGCTCAAGGTGGAACCGGCCGAAGGACACCCTGCCCGGCCCGCAGACGGTGAGGTCGTACCAGGGAACGGTGACCGCGGCCGGTGCGGGGCCGAACACCTCGTGGGCCACGGACAGTTCGAAGTGCAGCATCCCGTCGGTGACGGCCAGTGCGACAGCTCTCATGTCCGAAACTGTACGGGGCATGTCGTTCCGGACACTCGTGGCCGGCCGTTCCGGCGCGCCAGGATGGCCGCAGTCGATCGGTCCGGAGAACGCAGTCGATCGGTCCGGAGAACGGGGAGAGGTCATGGCAACGGGGCAGACGGTGACGGTGTACGGCGCGTACGGGCACACCGGCAGGTTCGTGGTGGCACATCTGAAGGAGCGCGGATTCGTCCCGGTCCTGGCCGGGCGGGACGTCGCCCGGTTGAAGGCGCTGGCGGACGACCACCCCGGACTCGACGTCCGCCCCGCCGCGGTCGACGACCCGGTCTCGCTCGACCGGGCGATGGACGGCGTGGCGGCCGTCGTCAACTGTGCCGGACCCTTCGCCACGACGGCCGCGCCGGTGATCGCAGCGGCGCTGCGCGCCGGAATCCCCTACGTCGACGTGGCGGCCGAGATCGAGGCCAACGCCGACACCTTCACGCACTTCGCGGACCGCGCCCGCGACACGGGCGCGGTGATCGTCCCCGCGATGGCCTTCTACGGCGGCCTCGGCGACCTGCTGGCCACCGCCGCGATGGGCGACTGGACCGAGGCAGACGAGGCGCACATCGCGTACGGGCTGAACAGCTGGGAGCCCACGGAGGGGACGCGCGCCGCGGGCAGGGTCTCCGCGGAGCGGCGTGGTGGCCGCCGCGTCCGGTTCACGAAGGGGCGGTTGGCGTACCACGACGACGAACTGCCCACCCTGCTGTGGTCCTTCCCCGATCCGCTGGGCCCCCGGGCCGTCATCGGCGAGTTCACGATGGCCGACGTCGTCACCGTCCCCAGCCATCTGTCCATCCCCGAGGTGCGCACCTACATGACGACCGAGGCGGCCGGCGGTGTCGTGTCCCCGGACACGCCGACGCCCACCGCGGTCGACGAGCACGGGCGCTCCGCGCAGACCTTCCTCGTCGACGTCGTCGTGCGCTCCGGCGCCGCCGAACGGCGCGCCGTGGCCCGGGGCCGGGACATCTACGCCGTCACCGCGCCGCTCGCGGTGGAGGCGGTCGACCGTATCCTCACGGGCCGGACCAGGACGGCCGGTGTGGCCTCCGCCGGTGAGATCTTCGACGCGCCCGACTTCCTCGACGCGCTGTCCCCGCACATCACCGTGGAACTGCATGGGTGACGGAACCGGCGCCACCCTGCGGCCACCGTGCTAGGCGACCGGCTCCGGCTGCGGTTCCTCGAACTGGGTGCGGTAGAGCTCCGCGTAGCGTCCGTCCGCCGCGAGGAGGTCCTCGTGGGTGCCGCGTTCCACGATCCGGCCGGCCTCGACGACGAGGATGAGGTCGGCGGCCCGCACGGTGGACAGGCGGTGGGCGATGACGACGGCGGTGCGGTCGGCCAGCGCCTCGGTGAGGGCCTCCTGGACGGCCGCCTCGGAGGTGTTGTCGAGGTGGGCGGTGGCCTCGTCGAGGACGACGACCTGCTGGCGGGCGAGGAGCAGCCGGGCGATGGTCATGCGCTGGCGCTCGCCGCCGGAGAGCCGGTAGCCGCGTTCGCCGACGACGGTGTCGAGGCCGTCGGGCAGGGAGCGGACGAGGTCCTCGAGGCGGGCGCGGAGCAGCGCGTCCCACAGCTCCTCCTCCGTGGCCTCGGGCCGGGCGAGCAGCAGGTTGGCGCGGACGGTGTCGTGGAAGAGGTGGCCGTCCTGGGTGACCATGCCGAGGGTGGCCCGCAGTGAGCCGGCGCCCAGGTCGCGGACGTCGACCCCGCCGATGCGGACGGCGCCGCCGTCGATGTCGTACAGACGGGGCAGGAGCTGGGCGATGGTCGACTTCCCGGCGCCGGAGGAGCCGACGAGCGCCACGGTCTGGCCGGGTTCGGCGCGGAAGGACACCCCGTGCAGGACCTCGTCGCCGCCGCGGGTGTCGAGGGTGGCGACCTCCTCCAGGGAGGCGAGGGAGACCTTGTCGGCCGAGGGGTAGCCGAAGCGGACGTCGTCGAACTCGACGGACACCGGGCCCTCGGGGACCTCGCGGGCGTCCGGTTTCTCCTCGATGAGCGGCTTCAGGTCGAGCACCTCGAAGACCCGCTCGAAGCTGACCAGGGCGCTCATCACCTCCACGCGCGCCCCGGCGAGGGCCGTGAGCGGCGCGTACAGGCGGGTCAGCAGGAGCGCCAGGGCGACCACGGCGCCCGGTTCGAGGGTGCCGTTGAGGGCGAGCCGGCCGCCGAGGCCGTAGACGAGGGCGAGGGCCAGGGCGGAGACGAGGGTGAGGGAGGTGAGGAAGACCGACTGGGCGGTGGCGGTGCGGACGCCGATGTCCCGGACGCGGGCGGCGCGGGCGGCGAACTCGGCCGATTCCTCCTCGGGGCGTCCGAACAGTTTGACCAGGGTGGCGCCGGGCGCCGAGAACCGCTCGGTCATCCGGGTGCCCATGGCCGCGTTGAGGGCGGCGGCCTCGCGCTGCATGCCGGCCATCCTGCGGCCCATCCGGCGGGCCGGGATCACGAACACCGGCAGCAGGGCCAGCGCCAGCAGGGTGACCTGCCAGGACAGGGTGAGCATGACGGCGAGCGTGAGCACCAGGGTGACCAGGTTGGACACCACGCCGGAGAGGGTGTTGCTGAACGCGCGCTGGGCGCCGATCACATCGTTGTTGAGTCGGGAGACGAGCGCCCCCGTACGAGTACGTGTGAAGAACGCGACCGGCATTTTCTGCACATGATCGAACACGGTCGTGCGCAGATCGAGAATGAGTCCCTCCCCGAGCGTCGCCGACAGCCTCCTGCCCAGGATGCCGAGCGCCGCCTCCAGGACCGCGATGAGCGCGATGAGCAGCGCGAGCCGCACCACCCGGTCGGGGTCGCCGTGCGACACGATCGCGTCGACGACCCGGCCGGCGAGTACGGGGGTCGCGACCGCGAGCAGCGCGGTCACCACCCCGAGCAGCACGAACAGCGTCATACGGCGGCGGTGCGGCCGGGCGAACGCGCCGATGCGGCGCAGTGTGGCGGGGTCGAAGGGGCGGCGTTCCTGCTGGGAGTTCATGACGCTGTACAGCTGCGTCATGGCTACGGCGTCCATGCTCATGGGACAGACCGTAGAACCTCGAGCTTTGTTGAGGTCAATTCATATACGAAGGCACCCCCGAAGGACCCGATGACCGTACGTAATGCTCCGTCCCCGCTTCCGCAACCCGCCGTTGGGACCGCGCGGAAAACCTCTCCCCCTGTGACAGCGGTTCCGCTCCCCTCGCTCCCCCGGCGCCTCCCCCTGCGCCGGGTCCTGTGTCTGCTCCCGCTCCTGCTGGTCACCGTGGTCGCGGTGCGCCACCGCTCGGTGCTCGCCGAGGGCTTCGGCCATCTGCGCACCGCGCAGTGGCCCTGGCTGCTGGCCGCGGCCGGGGCGACCTGTCTGACCTGGGTCGCCGCGGCCGTCACCCGGCAGGGGGCGGTGGTGCAACCGCTGCCCCGGCTCCGGCTGCTCGCCACGCAGTTCGCGGCGGGCGCGGCCAACCATCTGCTGCCGACGGGACTGGGCGCGAGCGCGGTCAACCTGCGCTTCATGACGGTGTGCGGGGTGCCGCTGGCCCGTTCCTCCGCGGCCCTCGCGCTGTATCTGCTGGCGGAGGGCGTGGCCCGGGTGGGTCTGCTGGCCACGCTGCTGCTGGTCTTCCCCGACGCGCTGCGGCTCGGCTCGCTGCTGCCGCACGGGGCGGTCGGTCCGCTGCTGGGCGCGCTGGGGGCGGTCGTGCTCCTGGCGGCGGCCGCGCTGGCTCTCGTACGGCGGCTGCGGACGGCCGTGTTCTCGTTCCTGCGCACCGCGCTCGGCGAGGCCCGGTCGGTGCACAGCTGCCCGGCGCGGGCGGCGGCCCTGTGGGGCGGCTCCCTGGCGTTCCCGGTGCTCCAGGCGGCCGGACTGGCGGCGGTGGGGCAGGCGTTGGGCCTGCCGGTCCCGCCGGCCCACATGGCGGTGGCCTATCTCGCGGCGACGGTGGCGGTGGCCCTGGTGCCCACCCCGGGCGGCATCGGCTCGGTGGAGGCGGCCCTGATCGTGGCCCTGGTCGCGGCGGGCGGCCCGCTGGCCCTCGCCACCGCGGTCGTCCTCACCTACCGCGTCATCACCGTGTGGCTGCCGCTGCTGCCGGGGGCGGTGACACTGGGGGCGCTGGTGCGCTGGAAGGTGATCTGAGCGCCCGGTGCGCGAGGGCACGCGGGTGCCCGGAAGTCGTCGGCCGGATGTCCCCGGGGTGCGAACTGCCGTGCCCGATACGGCAGGATGGACGGTCGTGCCCGCTCGCGGCGGGCGCGACCGCAGATCCCGTGAACAAGCAGGTGACAACGTGACGAGACTTCACATCCGGCCGTCGGCGGGCGTCTTCGCCCTCCCCGCGGAGCGAGACGCCGGAGGTGACCGGTGAACCGGGCGCTGACCCTGGACGACCTCGTCCTCGCCGGGATCGCCCTGGCCACCGGCCTCCTCGTGGCCTTCCTGTCGCGCACCCTGCTGCGCTGGCTGGGCAAGCACGCCAAGCGCACCCGGTGGAGCGGAGACGACGTCATGGTGGACGCGCTGCGCACGGTGGTGCCGTGGGCGGCGATCGCGGGCGGCGCGGCGGCCGCGGCGGCGGTGCTGCCGCTGACGAAGGCGGTCCAGCACACCGTCAACCAGTGTCTGACGGTGCTGCTGATCTTCGTGGTGACGGTGTCGGCGGCCCGGGTGATCGCCGGTCTGGTGCAGGCGCTGACCCAGTCCCGCTCCGGAGTGGCCGGCTCCGCCACGATCTTCGTGAACATCACGCGCGTGCTGGTGCTGGCCATCGGCTTCCTGGTGATGCTCCAGTCCCTCGGCATCTCCATAGCCCCGATGCTCACGGCGCTGGGCGTCGGTGGTCTGGCCGTGGCACTGGCCCTCCAGGACACCCTCGCCAACCTCTTCGCGGGCATCCACATCCTCGCCTCGAAGACCGTCCAGCCCGGTGACTACATCAAGCTGAGCAGCGGGGAGGAGGGGTACGTCGAGGACATCAACTGGCGTCAGACCACGGTCCGGGCGCTGTCCAACAACCTGATCGTGATCCCCAACGGGCAGCTGGCCAAGGCCAACATGACCAACTTCATGCGGCCCGAGCAGCAGTTGACGGTCCTGGTGCAGGTGGGCGTCGCCTACGACAGCGATCTGGAGCACGTGGAGCGGGTGACCATGGAGGTGGTCGCCGAGGTGATGACGGAGATCGCCGGCGCGGTCCCGGACCATGAACCGGCCGTCCGCTTCCACACCTTCGGCGACTCCCGGATCGGCTTCACCGTGATCCTGGGCGTCGGCGAGTTCAGCGACCAGTACCGGATCAAGCACGAGTTCATCAAGCGGCTGCACCGCCGCTACCGGGACGAGGGCATCCGGGTGCCGGCCCCGGCCCGCAACATCTCGCTCCAGCAGGGCGCTGTCGTCATCCCGCAGCAGCGCACCGGCAACGGCACCGACACCGCCGAGGCGGCCGAAGCGGCCGAGGCGCGCCGGGAAGGCTGATCCGGCGGGCCGATGCAGAGGGCGGGGGCCCGTCCCGGGGCCGGGTCGGCGGCGAGCTGCGCCGACCGCGGGCCCACGCCCCCGAGGGCCGGCCCGCGGGACGGGTCCCGGTTCAGAGCGTCGCCGAGTTCTCGTGCCAACGGGCCCCGGGCGTCCTGCGCGGGGCCGTGAGGGACGGGGTCACCGGGGTGACCGTCCAGTCGGGGTGGCCGGGCATCCTCGGGGTGCTCGTGCCGTACAGCCAGTCCCGCAGGAATCCGGAGACGTCCTGGCCGGAGACCTGGCAGGCGACGGCGATGTAGTCCTCCGTGGACGCGGAGGAGTTGCGGAAGCGGGCCAGGAACGCCCGCTCCACCGCGTGGAAGGCGTCCTCGCCGATCAGCTGCCGCAGGGCGTACAGGACGAGGACGCCGCCCAGGTAGCGCTGGCTGTCGAAGAGGTTGGCCGCGTTCGGCGCGGCGACGGGACCGGAGGTCTGCCGCCACTGGTCGCCGCGCGCGTACGTGTTCTGCATCCGGGCCTCGAACGTGGTCAGGCCCAGGGAGTCCGGCCAGCCGCGCTCGTAGCGGTAGAGCAGTCCGTAGAAGTCGGCGTGGCCCTCGTTGAGCCAGAGGTCGGCCCAGGTGGCCGGCGAGACGCTGTTGCCGAAGTAGGAGTGGACCAGCTCGTGCATCATGTGCGAGCCGATCTTCGGCTCCGCCTGGAGCAGGAAGTTCGGCTTGTACAGGGTGAGGGTCTGGGTCTCCAGGCCGGTGAAGTCGAAGGCGGCCGGGTCGTCGGAGTTGCAGGGCAGCAGCCCGTACGTCTCGAAGGGGTACGCGCCGAGGCGCTGTTCGAGCCACTCCACCAGGCCCGGGGTGAGGGCGAGGGCGGGCTCCAGCGCCTCGGCCCGGGCGGTGGGGACGACATCGCGCAGCGGCAGCCCGTGCGGTCCCTGCCGGTCCTTGACGACGTAGTCGCCGACCGTGATCTGCACCAGCTCGGTGGCGATCGGCGAGCGGGAGCGGTACGTGTACGCGGTCCGGTCGCCGGCCAGGTGCTCGGTGCACACCAGGGCGCCGCTCGCGACGGCCTTCAGGGCGGCCGGGACCGTGATGCGGACGGTGAGGCCGGCCTTGTCCGACGGGTGGTCGTTGCAGGGGAACACGGTGTGCGCCGAGTCGGGCTGCGGGCACAGGGCGAACCCGTCGGCGGTGGGCACCCAGGCGGTGTGCGGGAGCGAGCGGCGCGGGTCGGCCGTGTACCTCACCCGGACGGTGGCCCGGGCGCGGTCGGCGAGCGCGCGGGCCGGTGTGATCCGCAGCTTCTCGTCCGCCTGTTCGAACTCGGCCGTGCGGCCGTCGACGCTCACGGACGCTATGTCCAGGCCGAGGGCGTCCAGGGAGAGACGGGACAGGCACTGGGTGGTGCGGATCTCCAGGGTCGCCGTGGCGTCGACCAGGGCGGTCGTGGCGTCGTAGGAGAGGTCGAGGTGGTAGGAGGTGACGCGGTAGCCGTCGTTGCCGAGGGCCGGGAAGACCGGGTCGCCGAGGGTCTCGGGGGCCGGGGCGGCGGCCGTCCCGGCGCCGTCCGTCCGGCCGTCCGCGGGTGCCGCCTGGGCCGTGCTGCCCCCGACGACGACGGCCGCGGTGCCGATGAGGGCCGCGGCGGGGCCCGTCACTCTGGTGCGATATCTCATGATCCGCTTTCGCTCGGGCGGCCGGATGGTCGGTCCGGCCGGTGGAGGAGGTCGACTCTCTACCCCCTCGACCACCGGATCGGACCGATCGGTTGCCCGTACGGCGGACATCGGACCGAAAAGTGTGAGCGGAGCCCCGGCGGACCCCTGTCGAGCCCGCCCGCGTCACGAGATATCTTGATGTCGAGCAATGTTGCAGACGTGGAGCGGAGCACCCGGTGACTGACTCGACCATCATCTATACGCACACTGACGAGGCCCCGGCCCTGGCGACGTATTCCTTCCTGCCGGTGGTCCAGGCGTACGCCTCGCAGGCGGGTGTCGCCGTGACCACGCGGGACATCTCGCTGGCCGGGCGCATCATCGCCGTGTTCCCGGAGTACCTGACCGAGGACCAGCGCATCCCGGACGCGCTGAGCGAGCTGGGCGAGCTGGCCAAGGCGCCCGAGGCCAACATCATCAAGCTGCCGAACATCTCGGCGTCGATCCCCCAGCTCAAGGCCGCCGTCGCCGAGCTGCAGGCCCAGGGCTACGCGCTGCCGGACTACCCGGACGACCCGAAGACCGACGAGGAGCGGGAGATCCAGGCCCGCTACGACAAGGTCAAGGGCTCCGCCGTGAACCCGGTCCTGCGCGAGGGCAACTCCGACCGCCGCGCCCCCGCCTCGGTCAAGAACTACGCCAAGACCCACCCGCACCGCATGGGCGCCTGGAGCGCCGACTCCCAGACCAACGTGGCGACGATGGGCGAGAACGACTTCCGCTCCACCGAGAAGTCCGTGGTGATCTCCGAGGCCGGTTCGGTCAGGATCGAGCTGGTCGCCGAGGACGGCGCCACCACCGTTCTGCGTGAGTCCGTACCGGTCCTCGCCGGCGAGGTCGTCGACGCGTCCGTGCTGCACGTGGCCGCGCTGCGTGAGTTCCTCACCGCGCAGATCGCCGAGGCCAAGGCCCAGGGCGTGCTGTTCTCGGTGCACCTGAAGGCCACGATGATGAAGGTCTCCGACCCGATCGTCTTCGGCCACGTGGTGCGCGCCTTCTTCCCGAAGACCTTCGCGCAGTACGGCGCGACGCTCGCCGCCGCCGGGCTGTCCCCGAACAACGGTCTGGGCGGCATCCTGGGCGGCCTCGCCGCCCTCCCCGAGGGCGACGCGATCAAGGCCTCCTTCGACGCCGAGCTCGCCGAGGGCCCGGCCCTGGCGATGGTCGACTCCGACAAGGGCATCACCAACCTGCACGTGCCGTCCGACGTCATCGTCGACGCCTCGATGCCGGCCATGATCCGCACCTCGGGCCACATGTGGGGCCCGGACGGCCAGGAGGCCGACACCCTCGCGGTGCTGCCGGACTCCTCGTACTCCGGCGTCTACCAGGCCGTGATCGACGACTGCCGCGCCCACGGCGCCTACGACCCGTCGACCATGGGCTCCGTCCCGAACGTCGGCCTGATGGCGCAGAAGGCCGAGGAGTACGGCTCCCACGACAAGACCTTCGAGATCAAGGCCGCCGGCACGGTCCGCCTGGTCGACCAGGCCGGCACCGTCCTGATCGAGCAGCCGGTCGCCGAGGGCGACATCTTCCGCGCCTGCCAGACCAAGGACGCGCCGATCAAGGACTGGGTGAAGCTCGCCGTCACCCGCGCCCGCGCCACCGGCGACCCGGCCGTCTTCTGGCTGGACGAGACCCGCGCGCACGACGCCAACCTGATCGCCAAGATCAACGCCTACCTGCCGGAGCACGACACCGAGGGCCTGGACATCCGCATCCTCGCCCCGGTCGACGCCACCAAGCTGTCGGTGGAGCGCATCCGCCGCGGCGAGAACACCATCTCGGTGACCGGCAACGTGCTGCGTGACTACCTGACCGACCTCTTCCCCATCCTGGAGCTGGGCACCAGCGCCAAGATGCTGTCGGTCGTCCCGCTGATGGCGGGCGGCGGTCTGTTCGAGACGGGCGCCGGCGGCTCCGCGCCCAAGCACGTCCAGCAGCTGGTCAAGGAGAACTACCTGCGCTGGGACTCCCTCGGTGAGTTCTTCGCGCTCGTGCCGGCCTTCGAGCAGTACGCCACGTCCACCGGCAACGCCCGCGCCCAGGTCCTCGCCGACACCCTCGACCGCGCCACGGCGACCTTCCTCAACGAGGACAAGTCCCCGACCCGTCGCGTCGGCGGCATCGACAACCGCGGCAGCCACTTCTACCTGTCGCTGTACTGGGCGCAGGAGCTGGCGGCGCAGACCGACGACGCGGACCTGGCCAAGGCCTTCGCCCCGCTCGCCGAGACGCTCACCGCGGCCGAGCGGACCATCGTCGACGAACTGAACGCCGTCCAGGGCGAGGGCGCCGACATCGGCGGCTACTACCAGCCCGACCCGGCGAAGGCGGCGGCGGTCATGCGCCCGTCGGCCACCTGGAACGAGGCGCTCGCGTCCCTGAGCTGACGCACCCCGCCCCACCCCGCGCCCCGTCCGGAACTCCCGGGCGGGGCGCGGTATTTGTGGGCCGTGTCCCGCCCGGAGCGGGTCGGCGCCCTGCTGCTGCTCGCCACGACGGCGGCGGCGAGCGCGGAGCAGATCGCCTGGGCGCAGATCCAGACCGGGGCCGTGCGCGCCGACCCGCACTGGCAGGGCGGCGACTACCACGACACCGGTCGCGGCCCCCACGCCGGACTGGGCCTCGCCCGCCGGCTCGCCCATGTCACCTACCGCAGCGAGCCGGAGCTGCGGACCCGCTTCGGCCGTGCGTCCCAGGAGGGGGAGGACCCCCTCCGGGGCGGGCGCTACCAGGTGGGCTCGTATCTCGACCACCACGCGGCCAAGCTGGTACGGCGGTTCGACGCGGCCAGCTATGTGGTGCTGTCCGAGGCGATGAACGCGCATGACGTCGGCCGGGGCCGGGGCGGGGCGCGGGCCGCCCTCGGCCGGGTGACCGCGCCCGCCCTGGTGGCGGGTGTGGACTCCGACCGGCTCTATCCACTCGCCCAGCAGGCCGAGCCGGCGGCCCTGATCCCGTCCGCCGACCGGCTCCGGGTGATCGCGTCGCCGTACGGCCACGACGGGTTCCTGATCGAGACGGACCAGGTGGCGGGGCTGGTGCGGGAGATGCTGGGCCAGTGACTCACCACTCCCGGGTGGCGATCAGTTCCTCCACGTCCGCGTCGGTGAAGCCGTAGGCCCGGGCGACGAACCAGAAGTCGCCGGCTATCTCCTCCCGGGCCACGGTCTCGATCTCGCTGCCCGCCTCCTCGAACTCCGCCTCCAGGGCGTTGAACGCCTCGGTCGCGGCCCGGGTGAGGGCGTAGAGCGCGGAGAGGTCGGCGGGGTGCTCCGCCTCGATGCGCTCGCACAGGGCCAGCAGGATCGCCTTCCCCTTGTCCACGACGTGGTCGGGGAAGTAGCGGTCCCGGTAGAGCCCCTCGAGAAACGGGTGCGCGGTCACGTCCGGGTTGCTGATCGTCATGCTGTGATGGTGCACCACACCACTGACAACGCCCCGGGAGCCGCCCGATGAGCCCTGCCGTGCCCTCCTTCGAGCTCCTCCCCGGAGCCGCCGGCTCGCCGGTGATCCTGCATGTGCCGCACTCGGCGCGGGAGATACCGGCCGGGGTGCGGGCGGACATCGTGCTGGAGGACGCGGCGCTGGAGCGGGAGCTGGACCACATCACCGACGCGTACACCGACCGGATCGCCGGGGAGGCGGCCCGGCTGGCGGAGGTGACGCCCTGGCGGTTCGTCAACCGGCTGTCGCGGCTGGTCGTCGATCCGGAGCGGTTCCCGGACGAGCGGGAGGAGATGCGGGCCGTGGGGATGGGCGCCGTGTACACGCGGACCACGCACGGGGAGGTGCTCCGGGGCGACGGCCACGACCCGGGGCCGCTGGTCGAGCGGTACTTCCTGCCGTACGCCGCCGCCATGACCCGGGCGGTGCGGGAGCGGCTCGCGGCGGTCGGGCGGGCCGTCGTGGTCGACGTGCACTCGTATCCGGCGGAGCGGCTGCCGTACGAGCTGCACGGCGCGGGGCCGCGTCCGCCGGTCTGTCTGGGCACGGACGCCTTCCACACCCCGCCGGAGCTGCTCGCCGCCGCACGGACCGCGTTCGCGGTGGTCGGGGAGACCGGGCTGGACAGCCCGTTCGCCGGGACGTACGTCCCGCTGGAGCACTACGGGCGGGAACCGGCGGTGTCCGCGCTGATGGTGGAGATCCGGCGGGACACCTACATGAGCGAGCCGGGCGGGCCGGCCGGGGCGGGACTGCCCCGGCTGGCCTCGGCCCTCGCGGCCCTGGTGGACGCCGTGTCCTGAGGGCCGCCCGCGCTCAGGCCCGCATCCACTCGGTGACGACCACCTCGCCGCCGGTCCGCAGCCGCAGGGCGAACGGGCCGGTGGGCGGGGTGGGGGAGGCGAAGCGGCCCATGGCGTCGGCGGTGAGCGCGGCCCCCGCGCGCGGGCCGTGCAGGACCTCGACCGAGGCGGACTGGGGCGGCAGCAGCTGCCCCAGCAGTCCGTCCTCGGACACCTCCACGTCGACCGTGAGCCCACCGCTGTGGAAGGTCAGCATCCGCGGCACGTCCTCGGCTCCCCTGACGGGGATCGCGTCGGTCAGCGAGTCGAAGGTCAGCTCGGCGATCCGGGCGTCCAGGTCGTGCAGCGCGTACGCCTCGACGGCGATCCGGCACAGCTCCGCCGGGACCGGATCGAGGATGGCGACGGCCTGCCGGAGCTCCTCCTCCAGGCTCGCGAGGTCGAACTCGTCGTCCTCGAAACCGTCCTCGAAGCCGTCGTTCAACCCGTCGTCGAACCCGTCGTCTCCCCTGCCGTCGAAGCCGTTCAGGTCCCCGTTCAGGTCGCCGTTCCGGTCGCCGTTCAGGTCGCCGCTCATGCCGTTCACAGTGCTCCCCGTGCGTCGAGTCGGGCCCGCAGACGGCGCAGACATCGTTGGCGCATCGGTCCGATGCTGCCGACGGCGATGCCGAGCGCGGTCGACACCTCCTGGTAGCTGGGCGGCGGCGAGGAGACCAGCACCCGCAGCAACTGCCGGCAGCGGTCGCCGAGCGCCTCGAGCTCCTGCCACAGGAAGCGGACGCGCTCGCTCTGCGCGGCCGCCTCCTCCGAGTCGAGGACCGACTGCTCGGGCGTCGGTGCCTCGCTGGCGCGGTCGAGCAGCTGGGGATCGTCGGTCGGTGTCAGCCGCCTTAAGCTCTTGAGCACCTTCAGGCACTCGTTGCGCGCGGTGCTCGCGATCCACGAGCCCGCCTTCTCCGGTTCGCGGATCCGGCCGAGGTGCTGGGCGAAGCGGAACCACACGGTCTGGTAGACCTCGTGTCCGTCGGCCTCGGAGAGCCGGTGTGCGCGCACCACCGACCACACCAGCGGACTCAGCCCTTCCACGAGCGCCTTCCAGGCCGCCGTTTCACCGTCGACGGCCGACCGGACGAGCGCGCCGACATCTGTACGGTCCACGGCCCCACCCCTCGTGTACGGCCTGTCATCGTACGCCGTGACGGGTGCTCCTTCGGACCTCATGGGGTTCCCGCCCGCACGCTCAGGACGGGCCGACCGGGGCCGGACGCCAGCCGATCGGGCGCAGCGCCGGGACATGCGCTCCGCGCACCTCGGCGAACTCGGTGTTCTTCTCGAGCAGTTGACGGGCGGCGGCACGGGGATCGGTCTCCTTGTTCACGGTCATGTGGGCGGCGACGAGCCCGGCGACCAGGGGGGTGGCGAAAGAGGTCCCGCTCCAGGAGGCGAGCCCCTCGAACATCACCTGGTCCGGCTTGCCCGAGCCGTCGCTGAGCACACCGGTGTGGCGTGGGGAGCGGCAGGTGCAGGCGTAGCCGAAGCCGTAGCGGCAGCTGTCGTAGGTGGAGTGCTGGTAGACGTACGGGACGGGTGCGGCGAAGCCGGTGAGGGCGCCGGTGAGACGCTCGCCAGGGGCGTAGACCCGGACCCAGGGGCCGTGGTTGCTGAAGCAGGCGCCGAACTCGCCGTCGGCGCGCAGCGCGCCGACCGAGAGCACGGCGTCGGCGTACTCGGGCAGGGAGCCGTAGGCAGCCGGCCAGAAGGGGGTGGCGCTGGCGTTGTTGCCGGCGGCCGCGACCAGCAGGGTGCGCTGTGCGCTCAGGGCCCGCAGGAACGCGTCGAGGCCGAGGAGGCCGTCGACCCGGCCGTTGGAGGTGCCGGCGGAGAGGCTGAGGATGTCCGGCCAGCCGCCCTGTTCCACGGCGTCGAAGAGCTTCTCGCCGAACTCGTCCTCGAGGATGGCGCCGCAGTCGTTGAGCGTGTTCCGCACGGTGACGTCGGTGTTGGGCGCGACGGCCGCGACCAGTCCGGCGATGAACGTGCCGTGGCCGACGTACTGCTGGAGGACGCCGTCGTCGTCGGTCTCGCGGATCTGCAGGTCGCCGTCGGTGTGGGCGAGCGGCGGGTAGGAGCGGTAGTCGTGCATCAGGCCGGTGTCGATCACCAGGACGCCTACGGCGGAGTCCGGGTCGTGACGGCCGTCGGACGGGGCGGGGTTGGGCAGGCCGGTGGCCGGGGCGGGCACGGGCTCGTCGCCGGGGCAGGCGTTGACGGAGATCGACACCACGTGGTTGCGGCTGACGAGGCGGCGTCCGGTACGGGCCTCCGCCTCGCGCAGGGCGCGCACGGCGCCGGCGACGGCGTGGTCGGCGGTGCGGTCGCCCTGGCCGGGGTCGCCGACCCGGATGCGGGTGATGCCGGAGCGGTTGGTACGCGGTCCCGCGCGCCGGACGTCGTCGGCGGTCAGGCCGGCCGTCGCGGTGAAGTGGGCGCGGACGGTGTCCTCGACGACCCGTGCCTCCTCGCCGTCGCGGGCGAGCACGACGCCCTTCTCGTAGATGAACTCGGCGGAGTCGTCGGGTCCCATCGCGAGCGGTACGCCGGGCAGCGCGCGCTGGATCTGGTCGAACTGTTCGTGGAATCGCCGTGGTGCCATGCCGTGTCCTCCCCCTGGCCGGTGTGTCGTCAGTCTGATCCGCGAGGCGGTCCGCTGATACAGGTGGTGCGACGGCGGGGACGGTGGTGCGGTTGCGGAACGAGGTGGCGTACTTGTGTGCGTACGCCCCCTGCCTCGCCCCCTGTTCCCGCCCTGCCTCGCCGCCCTGCCCGGCCGCCCTGCCCCGCCGATACCGGCCGATACGGCTCCCGACCGGTGTGGCCTGCCGTGCGGAGCACTACCATCCGTGGAGTGACAGCGGGAAACGACCCGGTTCTCGAACTGCTGCCGATGGTGTTCGCCGCCCCCAACGACGCGTTGTCGCGGGCGAAGGGGGTGCTCGACACCGATCCGACGCCGTTGCGCGCCTCGGTCGCGCATCAGGTGATCGGTATCTGGCAGCGCGACTGGGGCGACATGCGGCTCGCCCTGGACCATCTGCGGCGCGCCCGTGACCTGGCGGCACGCGCGGACTCCGCGGAGCGCGAGGCGGACGTACTGGCCACGCTCGGGGTGGCGCTGGTGCACGCCGGCCGCACCCGGCAGGGCCTGACGGCCTTCGAGCGGGGGATCGCGCGCGGGAGCGGCCACACCCGCGCGCGCGTGCTGTACCGGCGGGCCTACTCGTGGTGGGTGCTCGGGCACCACCCGGAGGCGCTGGAGGACGTACGGCGGGCGATCCCGGTGCTGCGGCAGGCGGACGACGTGATCTGGACGGCGCGTGCGCTGACCCTGCGCGCCACCGTGCACCTCGCGCTCGGGTCGGTGGAACGGGCGGAGGCGGACTTCACGGCGGCCGAGGCGCTGTGGGACACCACCGGCCAGGAGCACGACAAGGCGGACGCGGTGGAGAGCCGGGGCCTGGCCGCGTTCCGCTCCGGGGACGTCCCGGCGGCACTGCGGCTCCTCGACGAGGCCGGGGAGCGGTACGCCAAGCTCGGCACCCCCACCTTCATGCTCAACATCCGCCGCTGCGAGGTGCTGATGGCCGCCGGGCTGGCGCCGGAGGCCCTCGCCGAGGCGGACGCGGCCATAGCGGTCCTGGACGGCATCGGCGGCCAGTCCACCCGCAAGGCGGAACTGCTGCTGGCCGCCGCCAGGGCCGCCCGGCTGGCGGGCGATCCGGGGACGGCGATCGCGCGGGCGGCGGTGGCGGTGCGGCTGTTCGCCGGGCAGCGGCGCACCTGGTGGGAGGCGCACGCCCAACTCGTCCTGATCGACGCGCGGGTGGCGGCCGGGCGCGGTTCGGGACGGCTGGTCGCCGACACGGTCAGGGTGGCGGAGCGGCTGTCCTCGTTCGGGGCGCCGGCCGCGCCGGAGGCCTGGCTGCTGGCGGGCCGGATCGCGCTCGGCCTGGACTGGTCGGCGGACGCCGAACGCTATCTGGAGGTCGCCGCGCGCAGCCGGCGCAGCGGGCCGCCGCTGGCGCGGATGACGGGCTGGGCGGCCCAGGCGCTGTGGGCCCGGGCCACCGGCTCGGACCGGGGGGTGCTGGAGGCCTGCCGACGCGGCCTCGCCGTCCTCGACGACCACCGGACGACGCTGGGCGCCTCCGAGTTGCGGGCCCGGGCGACCGCGCAGGGGGCCGAACTGGCCGCGCTGGCCCAGCAGGTGAGCCTGGAGCGGGGCGGGCCCCGCCGGCTGCTGGAGTGGAGCGAGCGCTGGCGGGCCACGGCCCTGTCCACCCCGCCGACCCGGCCGCCCGCCGACCCGGCGCTGCTGAGCGGGCTGACCGCGTTCCGGGTGATCGCGGCGCGCGCGGAGGAGGCCCGGATGGACGGGCGTCCGGTGCCCGCCCTGGAGCGGGAGCAGCGGCGGCTGGAGCGGGAGATCCGCTCCCGCACCCTGCACATCCGCGGTCACGCGCCGGGAAACGGCGGCCGGTTCGACACGGGCCGGCTCCTGGACCGGCTCGGCGACGGGCACCTCGTCGAACTCGCCGTACTGGACGGGCGGGTGCAGGTGCTGCTGTGCGGCGGGGGGCGGGTACGACGGTTCACCGGCGGGCTGCTGGCGGAGGCGGAGCGCGAGGCCGAGTACGTGCAGTCGGCGCTGCGCCGGCTGGCCCACCCGGGCGGGGAGGCGCGGCTGCCGCTGGCCGAGACGGCGGGGCGGCGGCTGGAGGAGCTGCTGCTGGGCGAGGCGGCTCGGCGGCTCGGCACGGGGCCGCTGGTGGTGGTGCCCCCGGCGCGGCTGCACCGGGTCCCGTGGGCGCTGCTGCCCTCGTTGCGCGAGCGGGTGGTGAGCGTGTCGCCGTCGGCGAGCGCCTGGCTGCGGGCCCGGGACACCGAGCCGCCGCCGGGCGGCCGGCAGGTCCTGGTGCGCGGCCCGGGGCTGGCGACCGGGGGCGCCGAGGTGCCGGAGGTGGCCGGGCGGTACGGCAGGCCGACGGTGCTGGAACAGGCCGACGCGCACGGCAACCGGGTGCTGCGGGAACTGGACGGGGCCGCGCTGGCGCACATCGCCGCGCACGGCACCTTCCGTGCCGACAGCCCGATGTTCTCGGCGCTGCGGATGGCCGACGGGCCGCTGATCGTCCATGACTTCGAGCGGCTCGCCCGCAGCCCGTACCGGATCATCCTCTCCAGCTGTGACACCGCCCGGCTGGCCTCGGTGGGCGCCGACGAACTCCTCGGTCTGGTGGCCGCGTTGCTGCCGCTGGGCACGGCGGGCGTGGTGGCGAGCAGCGCTCCGGTGAACGACGCGGCGGTGGTGCCGCTGATGCTGGCGCTGCACAAGGGTCTCAGTGACGGCGCCTCTCTCGCGGAGGCGCTGCGCGACGCACGGGCCGCGCTGCCGGGGGACGCGCTGCACCAGGCGACGGGGTGGGCGTTCACGGCGTTCGGCGCGGCGTGAACGCCCGTAACTGCTAGGCAGGTTGCTCCATCAGGCAGGGCAGGGCCGCCCGGTCGCCGGCGCCGAGGCGGGTGTAGGCGCCGTAGAGGTGGTTGCCGACCGTACGGACGGACAGGGTGAGCCGCTCGGCGATCTGACGGTTGCTCAGTCCGGCGGCGGCGAGGGTGACGATCTGCCGTTGCCGGGCGGTGAGTTCGCCCAGGGCGGGTCCGGACAGGGCCGGGGTGTGCGCGCCCGGGCAGCGGCGGGCCAGGGCGACGGCCCGGGTGCGGGCGGTGCGGGCGGCCGTGGGGTCGCGGTGGACCCGTACCGCCTGGGCGTGCGCCTCCGCCGCGAACAGCAGGAACCCGCGCTCCGCCAGGTCCTCGGCGACCCGGTCCAGGGCGGGACCGTCGGCGTCGGCGAGGGCCCGGGCGTGCCGGGCGAAGACGCTGCCGGGCGGGAGGAGCCCGAGGGCTTCCTCCGGTGTGCCGAGGCGTACGGCGGTGTAGGGGTCGCCGTCGCGGACCACCTCCGCCCGGCCCGACTCGGCCGCCGCCAGGTCGAGTTCCCGCAGGCACACCGCGTCCTGCGGCGCGCCCGCGAGGCCCTCCCGCGCCCAGGCCGCGGCCTCGTGGGGCTGTCCGCGCAGGCGTGCGTGGCGGGCGCGGACGGCGGCGTACCCGGGCGGGACGGTCTCCCCTTCGGCGACCAGCCACTCCCCCACCGGGGCCCGTCCGGCGCGGACGTCGGCGCGGTCGATGCCGTGGGCCAGGGCGGCCGCCTCCGCGTCGAGGGCGTCGTCCAGGGGCCGGCGGCCGGCGGTCAGGCGCCGTGCGCGCAGCCGGCCGGCGGCGGCCCGCAGCACGGGACCGTGGAGGGGGTCGGCGAGGCGTACGGTCGCGGGCTCGCCGTCGTCCGCCTCGATCAGGCCGTCCGCCTCCAGGCGTTCGAGGACCCCCAGGTCGAGGGCGTCCGCGGGCAGCGGCAGGGGTTCGGCGAAGGCGAGCCGGTCGAGGGTCTCGCGTTCCTGTGGACAGGGGCGGGCGAGGACGGGGGCGGCGCGTTCGCGGAGGGTGGGGGTGAGCGGGACCGGGCCGCGCCAGGCCGGCTCCTCGGTGCCGGGCGCCGGGGTGAGCAGGCCCTCGTCGCGTACGGCGGCCAGGAGGTCGCGCAGCAGGCGCAGATCGCCCCGGCACAGACGGTGCAGCCGGCCGACGGTGAGGGGGGCGAGGGGGCCGCCCGCGTCGGCCGTGAGCACCTGGGCGACATCCTCGGCGGGGAGGGGCTCGAGGACCAGCCGCGGCAGCAGTTCGCCGGTCCACAGCCGGGTGACGGCGTCCGGCGCGCGGACACCGTCGGTGACGACGACCAGCAGCCGGGTGCGGCCCCGGACGGCGAGCTGGTGCAGCAGCGCGGCGGAGGCGTCGTCGAGCAGATGCGCGTCGTCGACCAGCAGCAGCTTGATGCCGGACAGGAGCCGGACGGCCCGGTGGAGGGTGACGCGCTCGGGGAGCAGGTGGGCGAACGCGGCGAAGGCGGTGCCCCGGGCGCCGGGGGTGCCGGCGACACGGGCGCAGTCGGTGGTGCGGACCGCCTCGGCCGCCAGCCGGGTGCGGCCGCAGCCCGCAGGTCCCGTCAGCACGATGCCCGGCCGGCCCGCCGCCAGCGCGCGGCGCACCAGCTCCCGCTCCTCCTCCCGTCCGGTGAACGGCAACGGCAGGCGCAGGGCCCCGGCATGCGTCTCGATCGTCGTCACGTCATCAGGAGCCCGGATGCTCAGGTCTGATACAGGGCGACTTGAGTAGCCCCCGACTCAGGCGTCCGGCCCGGCCGTCACGGCACGCTGGTGCCCATGACCGCCCGCTACTGCTCGCTCGCGCAGCAGCCGGTCCCCGCCTTCGCGCCGGGGCTGGCCGCCGAGCGGCTGGGCGCGCTCCTGAGCGGGCGCCGGATGTGGGTCAACGGCACGGTCCTGCACTACCACTTCCTCGCCGACGAGGGCGATGCCTCGGTGATCCCGGTGCCGGGGGCGGGGGGCACCCGGCGGGTGTCGTGGGTCGGCGGCGAGGACCAGCGGGACGTGGTGCGCGACTGCTTCCGCGAGTGGGCCGGGCTGGGGATCGGGGTGTCGTTCGCCGAGGTCGCGGACCGTTCGGATGCGGAACTGCGCATCGGCTTCCAGCAGGGGGACGGGTCCTGGTCGGCGGTGGGCCGGGACGCGCTGTTCGCGGGGCTCAACGAGCGGACCATGAACTTCGGCTGGGATCTGACCGCTCCCGGGGAGCGGGCGACGGCCCTGCACGAGATCGGGCACGCGCTCGGCATGCAGCACGAGCACCAGAGCCCGTTCGCCGGCATCCACTGGGACGACGAGGCGGTCTACGCCGATCTGGCGGGTCCGCCGAACCACTGGAGCCGGGACCGCACGTTCTTCAACGTCCTGCGCAAGCTGGATCCGGCCGAGGTCAACGGCTCGGTGTGGGATCCGCAGTCCGTGATGGAGTACCCCTTCGCGGCGGGGCTGATCCTGGAGCCGGAGCAGTTCCGGGGCGGGGTCCACCCGCCGGGGGCGCTCTCCCCGCTGGACAAGGAGTTCGTGCTGCGCTGGTACCCGCCGCCGGACGCGCCGCGACCGCCGTCACTGGTGCCGTTCCGCTCCGTGGCGCTGTCGCTGGGGACCGGCGAGCAGGCCGACTTCACCGTGGAGCCGCGGGAGACCCGCGCGTACACGGTGGGCACCTTCGGGGAGGGCGACGCGGTCGTGGTGGTCTTCGAGGAACGGGACGGCGAACCCCGCTTCCTCGCCGGCCGGGACGACGGCGGCACCCCGCGCAACGCCACGATCAGGGCCCGGCTCGTCAAGGGCCGCCGCTACTTCGTCCGGGTCCGCCTGTACTCCGGCTGGGGTTCGGGCGAGACGGCGGTCATGTGCTGGTGAGCGGCACGGGACCGCGTACAGACCACTGTCCGGCGCCGGGGGAAGGGCCGGGGACGACGTCTCCTTCGGGGGAGGGAGACGTCGTCCCCGGCCGCGCCCGGACGGTGTGATCATGAGGCCACGCTGGTGATGGCGAGGACCTTCACGACGCGGCCCGTTCCCCGGCCGCCTCGTCGTCCGGGTGCGCGAGGCCGAGGTGGTCGCGCAGGGTGGTGCCCTCGTACTCGGTGCGGAAGACGCCCTTCTCCTGGAGCAGCGGGACGACCTTGTCGGCGAACTCGTCGAGGCCGGTGGGGGTGATGTGCGGGACGAGGATGAAACCGTCGGCGGCGTCCGCCTGGACGTACGCGTCGATGGTCCGGGCGACGGTCTCGGGCGTCCCGACGAAGTTCTGCCGGTTGCCGGTCTCGATGACCAGGTCGCGGATGGACCAGTTGTGGGCCTCGGCCAGCTCACGCCACTCGCGGGCGACGGCCAGCGGGTCCCGGTACATGCGGACCTGGGCGCGGCCCCGGGAGATGTGCTCCTCGCCGACCACCGGGTCGACGTCGGGGAGGGGGCCTTCGGGGTCGTACGAGGAGAGGTCCCGGTTCCAGACGAACTCCAGGTGCTTGAGGGCGGTGGCGCCGCTGACCTGGCGGCGGCGCACGTCCTTGGCGATCTCCTGGGCCTCGGCGTCGGTGTCGCCGAGGACGAAGCTGGCGGCGGGCAGGATCAGCAGCTGGTCGGAGCGGCGGCCGTACTGGGCGAGGCGGGACTTGACGTCGGCGTAGAACGCCTGGCCGGCGTCGAGCTGCGCGTACCGGCTGAAGATCGCGTCGGCGCTCGACGCGGCGAACTCGCGGCCCTCGTCGGAGTCGCCGGCCTGGAAGATCACCGGGCGGCCCTGGGGGCCGCGCGGCACGTTGAAGCGGCCGTGGATGTCGAAGTGGTGGCCCTCGTGGACGAAGGCGCCGGCCTTGGCATCGCTCAGGAAGGTGCCGGTGACCTGGTCGGCGACGATCTCGTCGCCCTGCCAGGAGTCGAAGAGTTCGGTGGCCGTGGCGAGGAACTCCTTGGCGCGGGAGTAGCGCTCGTCCTGCGGGAGGAAGCCGCCGCGCCGGAAGTTCTCGCCGGTGAAGGCGTCCCAGGAGGTGACCACGTTCCACGCGGCGCGGCCGGCGGAGAGGTGGTCGAGGCTGGCGAACTGGCGGGCGACCTCGTAGGGCTCGTTGAAGGTGGAGTTGATGGTGCCGGTCAGGCCGAGGCGGTCGGTGACGGCGGCGAGCGCGGCGAGGACGGTGAAGGTGTCGGGGCGGCCGACCACGTCCAGGTCGTAGATGCTGCCGCCCTGTTCGCGCAGCCGCAGGCCCTCGGCGAGGAAGAGGAAGTCGAACCTGGCGCGTTCGGCGGTGCGCGCGAAGTGGGCGAAGGAGCTGAACTCGATGTGGCTGCCGGCCTTCGGGTCGCTCCACACGGTGGTGTTGTTGACGCCGGGGAAGTGGGCGGCCAGATGGATCTGCTTCAGGGGCTTGCTCATGGTGGTCGGCTCTCCGTCCGGCTCAGGCTGCGGCGTAGCGGTTGGCGGGGCGGGACAGACCGAGCAGTCCGCGCAGGGTGTCGGCCTCGTAGGCGTGGCGGAAGACGCCCCGGCGCTGGAGTTCGGGGACCAGGCCCCGGGTGATGGCGGGCAGGTCGTGGCCGGCGACGGCGGGCCGCAGCCGGAAGCCGGTGAGCCCGGCCTGCGCCAGCTCCTGGAGGAGGTCGGCGAGTTGGGCGGGGGTGCCGGCGAAGATCCGGGCGTCGCTGGTGTACGCCTCACCGGCGAGGGTGTCGAGGCGGTCACGGCGGGCGGCGGCCGCGGCGGGGTCGTCGTCGAGGAGGACGACGAGGTCGCCGAAGACATGCAGGGGTTCGGCGGCGCGGCCCGCGGCCTGCTGCTCGGCCCGGATCTCGGCGACGACGGCGCGGGCCTGGCCGGTGTCGTGCGGGGTGACGAAGCCGACGTCCGCGGCGCGGGCCACCAGCCGGTACGGGACGGTGGCGTGGGCGAGCGCGGCGACCACGGGCTGGCCCTGCGGCGGGCGGGGGGTGATGGAGGGGCCCTTGACGCTGAAGCGGCGGCCCTCGAAGTCGATGTAGTGCAGCTTGTCGCGGTCGATGAAGCGGCCGGTGGCCACGTCCCGGATCTCGGCGTCGTCCTCCCAGCTGTCCCAGAGGCGGCGTACCACCTCCACGTAGTCGGCGGCCTCGTCGAAGAGTTCCGTCACGACCGGGCCGTGGTAGTCGTCGATGCGCGGGATCGTACGGCGGCCGAAGTGGTCGGCGTCGCTCTGCCGGGCGGTGATCTGGACGCGCAGTCCGGCGCGGCCGGTGCTGACGTAGTCGAGGGTGGCGATCGCCTTGGAGATGTGGAACGGCTCGGTGTGGGTGGTCACCGCCGTCGGCACCAGGCCTATGTGCCGGGTGAGCGGGGCGACGCGGGAGGCGACGAGCACCGCGTCGAGGCGGCCGCGCACCTGGTCGGTGCGGTCGTCCGGGTCGAGGAAGTGGGCGGACTGGGGGCCGAGGCCGTCCTCGAGGGTGACGAAGTCGAGCAGGCCGCGCTCGGCCTCGGCGACCAGTTCGGCCCAGTAGCCGGCGGTGAACAGCTCCTGGGGGCGGGCGACCGGCTCGCGCCACGAGGCGGGGTGCCAGCCGGTGCCGTCGAGGGCTACGGCGAGGTGGAGGGGAGAGACGGGGTTCGAGGACACGGGGGTGCCTTCCTGGAGGTCCGTACGAGGGCGCACGTCACCCGTGCGAGGGTGCGGCGGGAGGGGGAACCGGTCAGGAGCAACAGAGCGCGCCGGCCACGCGCTGGAGGTCGATGTGGGGCCGGGAGTGCAGGCGCACGGCCTGGCATATGAGCGTCACGGCCGGCACCTCCCCCTGTCGGGCGCCCCGCGGCGCCGTCCACACCCCGTCATGAGTCACAACGCCCCCGCCGCGCCGGGTGTTCCCGGCGTGCGCATCGACACGCCGGCGGAGACGGAGTCCCTTCCTGGTGTCAGGAGTTGTCCAGCGGCAGGCCGGGCGGGTTGATCTCGGACTTGGTGACGGCCTCGTTGGAGAGGTTGTAGGCGGCCAGCCACTTGGCGTACTGCCCGTTCTCGATCAGGTGGTTGATGGCGTCGGCGAGCGGCTTGGCGAGGCCGCTGTCCTTCTTGGCGGTGGCGGCGATCAGGCCCTGGAGCGTCTCACCGGCGCCGGAGAAGGTGCCCGCGTTGCGGGTGGCGTTGGCGGTGCCGGCGGTCTGGGAGACGTTGTAGGCGATGCCGGGGTTGGGCCCGAAGTAGGCGTCGATCTTGCCGCTGCTGAGGGCCAGGTAGAGGCCGTTGCGGTCCGGGTAGTACTTGATCGTGAGCTTCTTGCCCTCGGCCTCGAGCTTCTTCTTCCACTCCAGGAGGATCTTCTCCTGGTTGGTGCCGGAGCCGACGGAGACGGTGAGGCCGGCGAGGTTCTCGTAGTTGCCGTCGAAGTTCCACGTGCTGGACTTCTTCACCTCCCAGCCGAGGTTGTCCCGCCGGTAGGAGGCGAACTCGTACTTCTTCTTGCGCTCCTCGGTGTCGGTGACGTTGGAGAAGGCGGCGTCGACCTTGCCGCTGTCGATGCCGACGAAGAGGTTCTCCCAGGTGAAGTTCTTCGTCTCGGGCTTCAGTCCGAGGACCGCGGCGACCAGGCGGCCGAGGTCGGGCTCGGCGCCGGTGAGGGTCTTCTGGTCGTCGCCGACGTAGGCGAGCGGGGCGAAGCCGGAGGGGAGGGCGCCGATGCCGATGGTGAGTTTGCCGCTCTTCCTGACGGCGGCGGGCAGTTCGGCACTGATCGACTTGACCTCGGAGACCTTCAGGGTGGTCTCCTTCGCGGCGCCGTTGGAGACCCGGCCGATGGTCACGCTGCCGGAGGCGGCGGATCCGGCCGTGGTGGCGGCGTCGCTCTCCCCACCGCAGGCGGCGAGCCCGGTGGCGAGGGTGGCGACCGCGGTCGCCGCGGTGATGCCGCGAATCAGGCTGCGTCGGGTGAAGTGGGTGGCCATGGCCGTCCTTTGTGACTGGGTGAGAGGAGAGAGAGTGCTGCTGTGCGTGGGGGGAAGTCGTGGGCTCGGTCAGAGGACCTTGCTGAGGAAGTCCCGGGTCCGCTCGTGCCGCGGCTTGTCGAGGACCTCGTGGGGCGGGCCCTGTTCGACGATCCGGCCGCCGTCGATGAAGACGACCTTGTCGGCGACCTCGCGGGCGAAGCCGACCTCGTGGGTGACGATGACGAGGGTGGTGCCGCTGGTCGCCAGGTCCTTGATGACGGCGAGGACCTCGCCGACCAGTTCGGGGTCGAGGGCGGAGGTGGGCTCGTCGAAGAGGATGACGCCGGGGCGCAGGGCGAGGGCGCGGGCGATGGCGACGCGCTGCTGCTGGCCGCCGGAGAGCTGGCGCGGGTAGGCGCCGGCCTTGTCGGCGAGGCCGACCCGGCCGAGGAGTTCGCGGGCGAACTCCTGTGCCTCGGGCTTGCCGAGCCGGCCCGTCGCCACGGGGGCGGCGGCGACGTTGTCCAGCACGGTCAGGTGCGGGAAGAGGTTGAAGTTCTGGAAGACGAAGCCGATGCGGCTGCGCTGGGCGAGGATGGCGCGTTCGCCGATCTCGCGCAGCCGGCCGCCGTGCCGGCGGACGCCGATCGGTTCGCCGTTGACGCTGACATGGCCGATCTCCGGCTTCTCCAGATGGTTGATGACCCGGAGCAGGGTGGACTTGCCGGAGCCGGACGGGCCGAGGATCACGGTGACCTCGCCGGGCCGGACGGTGAGGCTGACGCCGTCCAGGACGCGGTGGGCGCCGTACCACTTGTGCACGTCGTGCACCTCGACGGCGGCGGGCACCACCGCGGCGGCGGCCGGGTCGGTCTTCACGGTCTCGGTGGTCTCGGTGGTCTCGGTGGTCATACGGCGGCCTCCCGGCGGATGCGGGCCCGCAGGTCGGTGAGACCGGTCCGCAGCTGCTGCAACGGCGTCGGCGGCAGGGAGCGGGTGGCGCCCCGGGCGTAGTACCGCTCGACGTAGAACTGGACGACG
Organism: Streptomyces sp. YKOK-I1; assembly: GCF_054660435.1. NCBI lineage: Bacteria > Bacillati > Actinomycetota > Actinomycetes > Kitasatosporales > Streptomycetaceae > Streptomyces > Streptomyces sp. YKOK-I1. The sequence goes on along the minus strand of NZ_BAAGDR010000001.1, from coordinate 8,804,043 downwards.
GAGACGAGGCTGGTCAGGATCAGGTACCAGACGGTGACGACCAGCAGCAGCGACACGATGTCGCCGGGGTAGGTGGCGCCCATGGTCTGCGCGGTGCCGAACAGGTCGAGCAGCGACACGTAGAACACCAGCGAGGTGGCCTTGACCAGGCCGATGAGCTGGTTGACGTAGTTCGGCACGATCGAGCGCAGGGCCTGCGGGAAGACGATCCTGCGGAACTGGTAGCCCTTGGGCAGGCCGAGGGCGGCGGCCGCCTCGTGCTGGCCCTGGTCGACGGAGAGGATGCCGCCGCGGACCACTTCGGCGGCGTAGGCGGCCTCGTTGAGGCTGAGCCCGACGACCGCGATCACCATGTCGGTGGCGAGCCGGGACTCGTCGAAGGTGAAGAACGCGGGGCCGAAGGGGACGCCCAGGCTGAGCGTCTGGTAGAGGGCGCTGAAGTTGTACAGGAACAGCAGGACGACGATCAGCGGGATGGAGCGCAGCGCCCAGACGTAGGTCCAGCTGACGGCCCGCAGCACCGGGGACCTCGAGAGCCGGGCGAGGGCGAGCAGGACGCCGCCGAGCAGGCCCAGCACCGCGCTGTAGGCGGTGACTTCGAGGGTGATGAGCAGCCCGTCGAGGATCACGGGGCGCAGGAACCAGTAGCCGAAGCGGTCCCACTGGTAGAACGGGTTGGACACCAGGCCGTGCACGAACTGGGCCACCAGGACCAGCACCACGGCGGTGGCGATCCAGCGTCCCGGGCGGCGCAGCGGCTGAACGCGCTGTGCGGTGAGCTTCTCTGACGGGGTGTCGGCGGCGGGTGCCTCGGCGAGGGTCACGGCGCCTGGGGGTTCACTCATGGTGGGCTCCGGCGGGAGTCGGGCACCCCGGACCGACGCAGACGTGAGGAGCCGCGGGGGGTCAGCGCGCGGCGCACGGGTGCGTACGAGGGAACCGGGGTGGGGCGGTGGGCGGCACACCGCTTCGGCGGTGTCCGTCAGGAACGCGGAGTCGGGGCGAAGGGAGAGAAGAAGGAGTTCAGCCCCGACAGCGGGCACGGCCCGGTGCGGTACACAGTGCGCTGTTCACGCGGAGCAGGTCGACGGCGCGGTTGGCGGCGAACAGGTTCGACAGGTTCGCGTACGGCAGTACGCAGCCCTGGGGACGGCGTGCGGCCGTCCTGGGAGCTGCGTACATCTCGTCACCATCTCTGTTCCGGCCCTGTGGGCCTCGCGCTTACCGAAACGTCATCCGGTCCGGTCGTCACCTGGGGCACCCCACCGCGGAGCGAGGGTTGCCGGTCAGCAAGCCAGGGCTTGTCGCTGACGCTCATGACCGTTCTGCCCGCAAGTAAGGCAGTCGACCGATCAAATGTCAACGGCCGTCCGAGGGGTGGACTCCCTCAGGGCCGGTTGACCTGCGGGGGAAGGCCGTTTCCGTCCGCCGCGTAGGCCGCCCAGTCCAGGATCTGGACAGCGGCTCCGGCGGCCTCCAGGCCCTGGCAACGGGCGTGGTGGCGGCGGGCGATGCCGCCCAGGTCGAGGTGCGCACCGAAGGCCGGGTGGGCGGCCAGCCGGCGGGCGTAGGCCCACAGGGCGGGGTGTCCGGCGATACGGCGCACGGCGTCGGCGTCGAGGTGATGCCGGTGCACGGTGTCCAGCCGGACCAGCGCCACCCACAACTCGACGTCCGCCGCGGTGATCTGATCACTGATCAGATACGGCTGCACGCTGAGCCCTTGCTCCAGTACGCCGAGGGTGGCGAGCAGCGCGTCGAGTGCGGCGGCCCGCCCGGCCGGGTCGGCGCCCGCGTCCCCGGCGCACTGGGCCGCCCGCTCGATGCCCTGGGCGCACATCCGCTCCACGGCCTCGATCTCCGACTCCGCGCCGCACGGGTACAGCACGGCCCGGCCGCCGGCGAATCTCCGGGCGAGGTCCCGGGCGATGTCGGGGCCGTGGGTGGAGACGATCCGGCCCGACCAGTCGTCGCTGAGCACCGGCGCGAGGGCCGGGCCGGTGTAGCGGTGGGCGCTGGCGTCGTAGAGCGGGCGCAGTTGCGTATGACCGCCGTCGGGACAGTCGGGGACGGCGGGCAGGAAGGTCACCGGACAGGCCCGGTCGAGGCCGAGGAGGGTGTGGGTGACGGCGATGCGCAGCCCGTCCGGGTCGGCGGTGGACAGATGGAGCCGGTAGCGGCGCGGCACGGCGTAGTGCCCGCTGCGCGCGTCCCGGCCGATGCGGCCCCGAAAGGCGGGGGCGGGACGGACGGACGGGTGGGCGGCCAGCGGTGTGACGGACATGACTCTCCCCGGGGGCGGGCGCACGGGCGGACGTGCGCACGGCGGATGCGACGGCGAAAAGGGAGACGGCCCTCGTCCACACACGCGGGACGGGGCGGTGTCCGGTGGACACCGCCGCTCGGTCCGGCGCGGGAGGGGCCCGGCTCAGCCGGTCGGGCTGATGGCGCTGCAGACGCGCTGCAGGTCGATGTGACGGCGGGAGGTGAGAAGGGGCGACGACCAGGTCGTGCGGCTTGTGCGGCCGGTGGCCGGATGCAGGCGCCCCATGTTTCCCTACCTGTTCACTAGGATTCCCGAATCGAGTGTCGATCCACCCCCGGCGGACGTCAAGGGGGCGTCCACCAGGTGAGTACGGCGGGTGAGACGGATCGGTCCGAGGCGGATCAGTCCGAGGCGGATCAGTCCGAGGCGGGCAGCGCCTTGGGCGCCTTGACGGTCAGCGGCTGTCCTCCGTAGGTCAGGGGTCCCGCACCGGAGGCGGTGCAGAGCAGTTCGAGGGTGTCGTCGGCGTCGACGTACCGCTTGCCGATGAGGGTGCCGGTTGTCGCCGCGGCGGGCGGGGCGGCCGGCGCCTGCCCGGCCGGGACCATCGGGGCGCCGCCGCACTCGATGGGGCCGGCCGCGTCCGCGGGGACCCGGATGACGATCACCCGGGTGGTGCCGTTCGCCGAGGCGAGCTGGTCACCGGGGCGCGGGGCCGGTGCGGGGGAGGTCGCCATGGCTCGGTTCTCCTTCGGGGGCGGGGGTGGCGGTGGAGGTGGGCGTGGAAACGGCGGCTGTCAGCTGCTCCCCCAGCCGGTCCAGGTCGTAGGACTGACGGGCCAGCCAGAAGCGCAGGAAGCCGGTGAGGGAGTAACGCAGGAAGAGCGCGCCGCCGACCACCGCGGCGGTGACCCCGCCGAGGCCGAGGGCGAGGGCGTCGCCCTGGCCGAGGGCGGAGTCGGTGGCGTGGGCGAGCGGGAAGGCGAGCCCGCCGAGGACCAGGCCGGCGCACATCAGCAGTCCGCCGAGGCGCAGCCAGAGGGCGGCGCGGGCGGCGGCCGGATCGGGGATCTTCAGGGCGGCGAGTTCCCGGACGAACCGCTCCGCCCGGTCGGCGGGCGGCCCCGGCACGGAGGTCACGGAGGTGGTGGTCATCTGGCGCTCCTCAACTGGCACGGCGGGCACGGCAGGACGGCGGGGACGGCAGGCGCCGCGGGCATGGCGGGCACTGCGGGCACTGCGACCTCATGGGGCGCTGCCCAGGTAGTACGACGACAGCTCGGCGTGCAGGGAGCTGTCCGGGTGTCCCTGCCACTGGACACGGCCGCGGACGAGGACGGCGGCGTGGTCGGCGATCTTCAGCACGGCGGTGGCGAACTGTTCGACGACGAGGACCGCGACGCCCTGCCGGGCGATCCCGGCAACGAGTTCGTACAGCTCGGCGACGACCAGCGGGGCGAGACCCATGGAGAGTTCGTCGAGGAGCAGGACGGCGGGATCGGTGGCCAGGCCCCGGGCGAGGGCGAGCATCTGCTGCTCGCCGCCGGAGAGGGTGCCCGCGTGCTGGGTGCGGCGCCGGCCGAGGACGGGAAAGCGGGCGTAGGCGGTCTCCTCGATCTCCTCCCGGGTGCGGCCGGTGAAGGTCATCATCAGGAGGTTGTCGCGGACCGAGAGGTTGGGGAAGACGCCCCGGCCCTCGGGGACGAGACAGACCCCGGCCCGGGCGAGGTCGCCGGGGCGGATGCCGGTGACGTCCCGTCCGCCGAGCAGCAGCCGCCCGCCGCTCGGCGGACGGACCCCGGAGGCGACCTTCAGCACGGTGGTCTTTCCCGCCCCGTTGGGGCCGAGGAGGGCGACCACCTGTCCGGCGGCGACCGAGAGGTCCACTCCGTGCAGTACGGAGATGCCGTGGTACGCGGCGCGGACGCCGACGAGCTCCAGCAGGCTCATGCTTCCCCCAGGTAGGCCGCCAGCACCGTCTCGTCGCGCTGGATCCGGGCGGGCGGGCCGCAGGCCACGACGTGGCCGAGGTCGAGGACGTACACCTCGTCGCAGACGCTCATCACCAGGCTCATGTCGTGCTCGACGAGGAGGACGGCGGTGCCGTCGGCGGCGAGGGAGCGCAGCAGCGCGGCGAACCGTTCGGTCTCCTCGGCGTCCTGTCCGGCGGCGGGCTCGTCCAGGAGCAGGACGCGCGGCCGCAGGACGAGGGCGCGGCCGACCTCGACGAGCCGGGCGACACCGGTGGGCAGGGCGTCGGCCGGGTCGTCGGCGAGGGCCGTCAGTCCCAGCCGGCCGAGGACGGCGTCGGCGGTCCGTGCGGCGTGCCGGCGCTCGGGGCCGAGTTCGGCGGCGACGAGGAGGTTGTCGCGGACGGAGAGCCGGCCGAAGAGTTCCAGGTGCTGGAAGGTGCGGGACATACCGCGCCGGGCGCGCCGGGCGGGCCCCTCGCGGGTGATGTCCCGGCCGTCCAGCCGGACCCGTCCGGTACGGGGCCGGCGCAGCCCGGAGACGACGTCGAACAGGGTGCTCTTGCCCGCCCCGTTGGGCCCGATGAGCCCGGTGACCCGGCCGACCTCGGCGGTCAGGGACACGGAGTCGAGGGCCCGTCGTCCGCCGAAGGCTACGGTCACCTCCTCAGCCCGCAGCAGTGGCACGGCTCAGCACCTCCCCGTCCTCGGGCCGCCAGGGCCGGCGTACTCCCCGCCATTCCAACGGCGTTCCCTCCGGCTCCTGTTGACGTGCCGCGGCCCGGATGCGCAGGGCCGTGGCCGCCGCGAGGGCGACGACGAGCGCCGGCCATCCGCGCACCGCGTCCAGCGCCGCGAGCAGCCAGCAGGCGGCGAGCACCGCGCCCGCGGCCGCCAGGAGCAGCCGGTCCCGGGCGAGCGGCGCCCATTCGGTGCGCAGCCGGGTGATGATCCCGCTGGGGCTGTGGGCCAGGCCCATGCCGGCGAGGGCGATCAGCAGGGCCGACAGGTCCTGCGCCCAGGTGCCGAGTTCGCCGAGCAGCTGGGTCGGTACGACGAACGCGACCCCGGTGAACAGGCCGGCGCCTACCGAGCCGAGTCCGGCGATGACCGCGACCAGGAAGATCGGCAGCCCGGCGACGAGGTTGAACTGGTCAGCGGTGACGGTCTGGAGCTGCATGCCGTACAGGGCGCCGCCCAGGCCCGCGATCCCGGCGGACAGGGCGAAGACGGCGACCTTGGCGCCGAGGAGCCGGCCGCCGAGGGTGGCGTAGGCGGCCTCGCTGTCGCGCAGCGCGATCAGCCGGCGCCCGAACCGGCCGCGGCGCAGGGCTGCGACCCCGAGGGAGGCGAGCGCGAGGCAGACCGCGGCCAGCAGGAGCAGCTGGGCCGGGCTGGTGAGGTGCAGTCCGAACAGGTCGGGTCCGGTGACGTTGACCGAGCCCTGGTCGAACAGGGCGATGCGCACCCCGAGGACGTCGAAGGCGGGCAGGGTGAAGATCCAGCGGTCGAGGATCACGGCGAACGCGGTGGTGCCGAGGGCGAGGTAGATCCCGGACAGCCGCAGCGCCGGTACGGCGACGAGCGCGCCGACGGCGGCGGCGACCAGCACGGCGGCCGGCAGCGCCCACAGCTCGCCGTGCGCCCCGAGGTGGCCCCAGACCACCGCGCCGATCCCGGCGATGGAGAGCTGGCACAGGGAGACCTGCCCGGCGAACCCGGCGAGCGGGACGTACGACAGCGCGACCACGCCGAGGGAGAAGACCGCGCCGTACGGGACGAGGGAGTCCTCGGCGAGGACGGTCACCAGGACCAGGGCCAGGCCGAGGATCGCGGCCGCGAGGAGCGGGGCGCCGCGCCGGCCGGGCAGCGGCACGGGGACCAGGCGCCGGTCGCGGCCGCGCAGCCGGCGGTGCGGGAAGGCGAGCAGGGCCAGGAGCAGCAGCAGGGCGGGGGCGGCCAGGCGCAGTCCGGGGAGGTAGGCGTTCTGCGGGAGGTAGCCGGCGAGGTAGGCCTCCAGCAGGCCGACGACGACCGCGCCGAGGAAGGTGAGCGGCAGGCTGCGCAGCCGGCCGAAGACGGCGGCGGTGTAGGCGCTGACGATGAGCAGGGAGAGCTGCTGGGCGTCGAGCGCGACGGTCGGCGCGATGAGGATGCCGCCGACGGCGGCGAGCTGGATGCCGAGCACCCAGGCCAGTCGTCCGGCCCGCAGCGGATCGGCGCCGGTGAGTCCGGCGAGCTCCCGGTCGTCGACGCAGGCGCGCATCTCGGTGCCGGCGCGGGTGCGGTGCAGCAGGAACCACAGGCCGGCGGCGACCGCGACGGCGACGGCCGTGGTGACGGCCTGGTGCCAGGTGACGGCGGCCGGACCGAGCCGCAGCGCGGGGCGGTCGGCGAAGAAGGGGGTGAGGGGACGGGCGGTGTTGGGGTCCCAGACCCAGCGGGCCAGCGCGATGCACCCGGTGAGCAGCGCGACCGTCATGACCAGGCGTTCCGCCTCGCCGAGCGTCTGCACCGGGCGCATCAGCACCCGCTCGACGAGGAGGCCGAAGGCGGGCGCGAGGACGAGGAGCACGGCGGCGAGCGCGAGCGGCACCGGCCAGGCCCAGCCGACGGCCAGCTGCCAGTAGGCGAAGGCCGCGAGCATCCCGGCCGCGCCGTGGGCGAAGTTGAAGACACCGGCCGTGGTGTGGGTGAGCACCAGACCGCTGCCGATCACGGCGTAGATCGCGGCGGTACTCAGGCCGACCACCGTGAAGGCCAGGAACTGATCCATGGACTGGAAACTAGCTTCTCACTATTGGAGAATCAACCATTCGGACAGAGGTCGGACAAGAGGTCGAGCAGAGGGAGGATCCATGGCCGGACCACAGAAGCGCGGCGCCGCGATCGCGATGGACGCCGCGGAGGTCGACGCGTTCCTGCGCGCCCAGCCCGTCTGCCGGGTCGCCGTCACGGCGTCCGACGGCCATCCGCACATCAGCCCGCTGTGGTTCGTCTGGGACGGGACGGCACTGTGGCTCAACTCGCTGGTGGGCAGCCGCCGCTGGTCCGACGTGGTGCAACAGGGCCGGATCTCGGTGGTGGTGGACGAGGGCGGCTTCGACTTCCCGGCACTGCGCGGGGTGGAGCTGCGCGGACCGGCGGAGGTGGTCGGCGAGGTGCCGCGCACGGGCGAGCCGTACGGCGGACTCGTCGAGCCGGAGCGGCTGTTCGGGGAGAAGTACGCGGGCGGGCGGTTCCGGTACGACGGGCGGCACGGATGGCTGCGCCTGGTGCCGGACGAGGTGGTCAGCTGGGACTTCGGGAAGCTGCGGCGTTGACGGGCGCCGACGAGCATGGAAGCGTGATACTCGTTTGAGAGAATCATATTCTCGGGAGGTCTCTTGAGCGACACCGACGACCTGGTGGAGATCGAGCAGCTCCTCGGCCGCTACGCGGTGGCGATGACCCGCGGCGACGTGGACCGGGTGCTCGCCGTCTTCACCCCGGACGGCACGTACAGCGCGTTCGGCGACACCTATCCGCTCGACGCGTTCCCCGCGCTGGCCGCCGCCGCCCCCAAGGGCCTGTTCCTGGTCGGGACACCGGTGATCGAGCTGGACGGCGACACGGCGACCGGCACCCAGCCGCTCTGCTTCGTCGAGCACGCCCGGCACGAGATGCGGATCGGCTACTACGACGACACCTACGCCCGCACCGCCGACGGCTGGCGGCTGCGCACCCGGGCGATGACCTTCATCCGGCGCAGCGGCGCCCACGACTCCGGGCGGCCGCACGCCTTCACCCGGTCATGAGGATCTCCCCCTTCACCGACCCCTCCACCGACCCCTCCACCGACCCCTCGGTCGGCCTCGGCGCCTTCCGCCGCGAGCTGCGCGACTGGCTCGACGACCACGATCTGTCCCCGGCCGGCGACGACGGTGGACTGGACGGACAGGTCGGTCAACTCGCCCGGGTGCGGCGGGCGTTGTGGGCGGCCGGCTGGATGCGCTACGGCTGGCCGGCCGAGGTCGGCGGGCTCGGCGGGCCGAGCGCCCTGCGCGCGGTCCTCGGCGAGGAGGTCGCCGCCCGGGGCCTCGCCGAGCCCGGCATCTGGTCGATGGTGGAGGTGCTGGTCCCGACCCTGATCGACTACGCGCCGCCCGCGCTGGCCGCCGAGATGGTGCCCCGGCTGCTGGACGGGCGGGAGCAGTGGTGCCAGGGCTTCTCCGAGCCGGGCGCGGGCAGCGATCTGGCGTCCCTGTCCACCCGGGCGGTCCCGTCGGCCGACGGGGCGGGCTGGCGGGTGTCCGGGCAGAAGGTGTGGACGAGCCTCGCCCAGTACGCGGCCCGCTGTGTCCTGCTGGCCCGCACCGGCAGCCCCGGACACGCCGGGATCAGCGCGTTCTTCGTCGACATGGACTCCCCCGGGATCACGGTCCGCCCGCTGCGCACGATGCACGGCGTGGACGAGTTCGCCGAGGTGTTCCTCGACGACGTCCCGGTCCCCGCGTCCCGGCTGCTCGGCGCCCCCGGCGACGGCTGGCGGCTCGCGACGGACCTGCTGCCGCACGAGCGCTCCACCTGCTTCTGGCACCGGATCGCCCATCTCTACAGCCGTCTCGACCGGCTGCTCGCCGACGGCTGCGAGGCCGACGCGGACGCGCTCGGATCGGTCTGGGTCGACCTGCACACCACCCGCTGCCGCTCGGCCGCCACCCAGGCCCGGCTGGCCGGGGGCGGCCGGCTCGGCCCGGAGACCTCCGTGGACAAGATCCTGCTGGCCGGCGCCGAGCAACGGCTGTTCGACACGGCCCGCGACCTGCTGCCGGGAGCGGTGGAGTTGGGCGCGTCGGCCTGGCGCACCGAGTACCTCTACTCACGGGCCGCGACGATCTACGGCGGCACGGCCGAGATCCAGCGCAACATCGTCGCCCGCCGACTGCTGGACCTCGGAAAGGAGTGACCGTGGACCCGGCCGAGCGCGCCCTGCTGGGCGACACCCTGCGCAGGACGCTCACCTCGGGCGCCGACCTCACCGACCTGGGCTGGCCCGACATGCTCCTGGAGGAGCCGGAGACGGTCGTCCCACTGCTGTTCCGGCTGCTCGGCGAGACCGGCCGGCACGCCCCGGTCCTCAACGACGTCCTCCTGCACGCCGCCGGCCTCCCCCTCACCGGCACCCCGGCCCTCCCCTTCACCGGCGGCACCCGTCTGGTCTGGCTCAGGGAGGGATCGCCGTACCGCAGCCCGCCGTACGACAGCCCGCCGTACGACAGCCCGCTCGACCCCGAACTCCCCCTGCGCCGCGCCGCGCCCGACGCACCGCTCCTCCCCCTCGCCGCCGGGCGCCGGGCGCTGGGCTGGTGGCTGCTGGGCACCGGCCACGCGATGCTCGCCCTCGCCCGCCGGCACATCCTGGACCGTGAGCAGTTCGGTCGCCCGCTCGCCTCCTTCCAGGCGCTGCGGCACCGGCTCGCGGAGACGTACGTCGCCCTGGAGGGCGCGCAGGCGGCGCTCACGGCGGCGGCCGACGACACCGGCTCGCTGCTGGCCAAGGCCGCCGCCGGACGGGCCGCGCTCACCGCCGCCCGGCACTGCCAGCAGGCCCTGGGCGGTATCGGTTTCACCGCCGAGCACGAGCTGCACCGCCATGTCCGGCGGGCCCTCGTCCTCGACGGCCTCCTGGGCTCCGCCCGCGAACTCACCCGCGAGGCGGGCGCGTTGCTGCTGCGCGAGGGCCGCACACCTCGTCTGGTCGACCTCTGAGGAGCCCCGGATGACCACCGTCGATCTCTGGCCCGACCTGCTCGGCTGCCTCGACCTCACCCCGCGCGAGCCGGGTGTCTACGAGGGCCGCTCCCAACAACTGGAGTACCGGCGCCTGTTCGGCGGCCAGCTGCTCGCCCAGTTCGCCCGCGCCGCCACCCTGGCCGCCCCCGGCAAGGGCCTGAAGTCCCTGCACACCCAGTTCCTGCGGGAGGGCCGGACCGGTGAGCCGGTGCGCTACACGGCCGAACTCCCGCAGGAAGGCCGGACGTTCGCCGCCGCACGGCTCACCGCCCGCCAGGGGCACGGGATCGTCGCCGTGGCCAACGCGAGCCTGCATGTGTGGGAGGAGGGCCCGGACCGGCAGACCGTCGACCCGGTGCCCGCGCTCCCCGGCCCGGAGCACGGCGCCGGACTCCCGCTGCTCCCCTGGGAGTCACGGGCGGCGACCGACCTCGACACCGAGAAGGCCGAGCCGCCCGTCTTCGAACTGTGGACCCAGGTGCCGAAGGTGCGGTGGCCGCTGGCGCCGGCCCTCCTCGCGTACGCCACGGATCTCACCCCGATCGGCACCGCCCTGCGGCCGGTGGCCGGGGTGACCCAGACCGACTCCGGGCGGGCGTTCGTCTCGGCGGTCACCTCGCACACGGTGTGGTTCCACCGCCCGGCCGAACTCGGCGACTGGCTCCTCCTGCGCCAGCACAGCCCCGTCGCCGCCCACGGCCGCTGCTTCGGTCGCGGGGACGTACTGACCGGCGAGGGCACCCTGGTGGCGTCGTACGCGCAGGAGGCGCTGCTGCGGTTCCTGTGAACCGCAGCGGTTCAGGGCGCGGGGACCTCCACCACCACCGCCGAGCCCATCCCCCCGCCCGCGCACATCGACGCCACCCCCACTCCGCCGCCCCGGCGGCGCAGTTCGTGGACGAGGGTGACCAGCATGCGGGCGCCGGAGGCGGCGACCGGGTGGCCGAGGGAGCAGCCGCTGCCGTTGACGTTGACCGTGTCGGCGTCGAGGCCGAGGCGGTGGATCGCGGCGACGGGGACCGAGGCGAAGGCCTCGTTGATCTCGAAGAGGCCGACGTCGGCGACGGACATCCCGGCCCGGGCGAGGGCCTTGGGAATGGCCCGCACCGGGGTCAGTCCGGTCTCCGCGGGGTCGGCGGCGACCGAGGCCCACGCGCGGACGGTGGCGAGCGCGGGCAGGCCCGAGCGGTCGTCGGCCACGGCGAGGACCGCCGCCGCGTCGTTGGCCCCGGAGGCGTTCCCGGCCGTGATCGAGAAGCCCTCTATCTCCGGGTGCAGCGGCTTCAGCCGGGCCAGCTTCTCGGCGCTGGTGTCGCGGCGCGGGTGTTCGTCGGCCGTGAAGACCCCGTGCGGGGTGTCCAGCGGCACGGTCTCGTCCTTGAAGCGGCCCTCGTCCAGGGCGCGGACGGCGTTGCGGTGGGAGCGCAGCGCCCAGGCGTCCATCTCGGCGCGGCCGATGCCGGCCCGGACGGCCGTGTTCCAGCCGACGGTGATCGACATGTCCAGGTGGGGCGCGTCGGGGCGGTCGGGGTGGGAGGGCGGCACCCAGCGTTCGGTGCCCCGGAAGGTCAGCCGGGGCGCGGTGGACAGGGACTGCGCCCCGCCCGCGAGCACCAGCCGGTCCATACCGGCCCGGATCGAGGCGGCGGCGGTCTGGACGGCGGCCAGGCCGCCCGCGCAGTGCCGGTTCAGGGCCAGCCCCGGTACGTGCGGCAGGCCGGCGGTGAGGGCGGCGTGGCGGGCGACGACTCCCCCGCCGTAGTGCGACTCGGCGAGGACGACGTCGTCCACCCGGTCCGGGTCGAGGCCCTCCGCCACCGCGCCGACCACCCGTTCGGCCAGTTCGTGGGCGGTGGTGTCGCGCAGGGTGCCCTTGAACGCGGTGCCGATCGGGGTGCGCAGGGCGGCGACGATCACGGCTTCAGGCATCGGCGGCCTCCTCCAGTTCGGCGACGAGGGTGCGACGGAGCAGCTTTCCGGTGGCGGTGCGGGGCAGTTCGGGGCGGAAGACGACGGTGTCCGGGGTCCTGGCCGAGCGCAGGCGTGCCTTGGCGTAGGCCCGGATCGCCTCCGGGTCGCCCGCTCCGACGAGGACGGCGACGAGCCGCTGCCCCCACTCCGGATCCGGCACCCCGAGCACGGCGGCCTCCCGTACGCCCGGGTGTCCGAGGAGGACGTCCTCGATCTCGGCCGGGGCGATGTTCTCGCCGCCCCGGATGATGGTGTCGTCGGCGCGGCCCTCGATGTGGAGGTAGCCGCCGGAGTCGAGCCGCCCCCGGTCGCGGGTGGCGAACCAGCCGTCGGTGACGGTGTCCTCGGCGCCCGCGTACTCGCCGGAGATCTGTTCCCCGCGGACGAAGACGAGCCCGGTCGTCCCCGGCGCCAGGACCGTGCCGTCGGCGTCGCGGATCTCGACCTCGACGCCGGGCAGCGGCCGGCCGACCGAGCCGAGCCGCTCACGGACGGCCGGTTCGTCGGAGGCGACGGCCCGCCAGTGGTCGTCGGGGCCCAGCACGCACACCGAGGAGGCGGTCTCGGTCAGTCCGTAGGCGTTGACGAAGCCGGTGTCCGGGAACTGCCGCAGCGCCCGCTCCACCACCGGCCGGGGCGCGCGGGCGCCGCCGTAGGCGAGGCTGCGCAGGCTCGGCGTCCCGGCGGGCGCGTCGCCCAGTTCGGCGCTGATGCGGGCGAGCATGGTCGGCACGAGCATGGCGTGTGTGACGCGCTCGCGGCGTACGGTCGCCAGCCAGCCGGCCGGGTCGAAGGACGCCTGGTAGACGATGCGGCGGCCCGCGTAGAGGTTGGTGAGCAGGTTCATCAGGCCGGCCACGTGGTACGGCGGGAGCGCGACGAGGGTCGCGTCGGACGGGTCGGCGGAGCCGAAGTCCTGCGTGTTGAAGACGTAGGAGAGCAGATGGCGGTGGCGCAGCAGGGCCGCCTTGGGGGCGGCCGTGGTCCCGCTGGTGTAGAGGACGACGGCGGTGGCGTCGCGGTCGTCGGGGGCGGGCCGCGCGGCGGGGTCGCCGGGCGGGGCGAGGAGGCCGTCCAGGTCGTCCGGGCGGAGCAGGGCGGCGCCGGGGTGACGGGCGGTGAGCTCGTCCAGCTGCTCCGGTGCGAGGCGGTAGTTGAGGGGGACGAAGGGGACGCCTGCCAGGGCCGCGCCGAACAGGGCGACGGGGTAGGCGAGGTGGTTCGTCCCCAGGTACAGGACCGCGGAGCGGTCACGGAAGCGGTCGGCCGCGTGGTGCGCGAGGCGCTGGAGTCCGGCGGCGGAGAGCGAACGGCCGCCCTCGGTGACGGCCGGCCGGTCCCCCGCGGATGCGGCCATTTCCAGGATCACGGCTATGTTCATGAGAACGCCATTCTCATACACTCAGAGGCCGACTCGCAAGAGAGGGGAATGACGGTGCTGATCGAAGGTTCCTCGGCCCTGGTGGTCGGCGGCGCGGGCGGTCTCGGCGAGGCGACGGTACGGCGTCTGCACGCGGCCGGGGCCCGGGTCGTGGTGGCCGATCTGGCGGACGACAAGGGCAAGGCGCTCCAGGACGAGCTGGGGGTGCGGTACGTGCGCACCGACGCCACCGACGAGGAGTCGGTGGCGTCGGCGGTGCGGGAGGCGGCGGACGCGGGGGCGTTCCGGATCGCGGTGGACTGTCACGGCGGCCCGGCGAGCGGCGGCCGGCTGGTCGGCAAGGACGGCTCACCCCTCGCGCTGGAGGGGTTCCGTACGACGGTCGACGTCTATCTGACCGGCGTGTTCAACGTCCTGCGGCTGGCCGCCGCGGCCATCGCCCGCACCGCGCCCCTCGACGGGGACGGCGGGCGCGGGGTCGTCGTCACCACGTCCTCCATCGCGGCGTACGAGGGGCAGATCGGCCAGCTTCCCTACGCGGCGGCCAAGGGCGGGGTGTCCGCGATGACCCTGGTGGCCGCCCGGGATCTGTCCCCGCTCGGCGTCCGGGTCGTCTCGGTGGCGCCGGGCACGATCCTCACCCCCGCCTACGGCAAGGCGGGCGGGCAACTGGAGGCGTACTGGGGGCCGCAGGTGCCCCACCCGCGTCGGATGGGGCGCCCCGAGGAGTACGCGGCCCTGGTCCAGCACCTGTGCGAGAACGACTACCTCAACGGTGAAGTGGTGCGCCTGGACGGCGCGTTGAGATTCCCGCCGAAATAGGACCGGCTCAGTCGGCGTCCATCTCCTGCCGCGCCTTCGCCCACAGCCAGCCCGCGTAGCCGTGCAGTCCCTCGCCGAGCCCGCGGTTCATCCTCCCGGCGAGGGCGCGGGCGTAGCTGCCCTCCAGGAGGGCGGCGAGGCGGAAGCAGGCGAGGACCTGGTACCAGCGGAAGCCGGAGACGTCGCGGCCGGTGCACTCGCCGTAGCGGGCGACGAGTTCGGCACGGCCGGGCACCCCGTCCCAGGGCTGGAACTGGGGGTCGCTGCCGGGCGGGTCGCTCTTCTCGCGCCAGGCGGTGAGGATCCAGGCGAGGTCGAGGAGGGGGTCGCCGAGGGAGGCCATCTCCCAGTCGACGATCGCGGCGAGCCGGGGGGCGTCATGGGCGAACATGACGTTGGCGAACTGGAGATCGCCGTGGACGATCCCGGTGGCGCTCTCCTTGGGGGTGTGCGCGGCCAGCCAGTCGGCGACCGGGTCGACCTCGGGGGACTCGCCCTCGCGGTAGCCGGGGGTGTCGCGGTAACCGTGCAGCATCTTCAGGTACTTGGGCGTCTGGCGCTCCAGCCAGCCCTCGGGCCGGCCGAGATCGGCGAGTCCGTGCCGGGCCGGGTCGACGGCGGCGAGCCGCGCTGCGCCGTCGACGAGGGCGAAGGCCAGCGAACGGCGCCACCCGGCGTCCCGCGCGTACCGGCCGGGGAGCGTGCCGCGCGGGGCGAAGCCGTCGATCTTCTCCAGGACGGAGAAGGGCCCGCCGAGCACGTCGTCGTCGAGCACGCTCGCCCGCAGCCGGGGGTGCGGTACGTCGGTGCCGGCGAGGGCGGCGAGGACGCGGCTCTCGCGACGGAACGCGTCGGAGGCGCCGGAGCGCAGATGGCGGCCGGGGCGGCGCAGGACGAGTGCGGTGCCGTCGGCGCGGCGGAGGGTGAACAGGAGGTTCTGGGCGCCGCCGGTGAGCGGTTCGAGGGCGGTCACGGGTCCGTCGCCGGGGAGGCCGTCCAGGCCCGTCCAGGCGTTGAGCCGGTCGAGGTCGGCCTCGAGGCCTGCCGTGAGGTCGTCGCCGGTCACCAGGTCACCGCCGTCTCGGGAAGGCGGTCCGCGTACCGGGCGCGGGCCGCGGCCAGCCGGGTGGGCAGATGGGCGGAGCCGAAGAGCGGGTCGTCGGCCGGTTCGGCGCCCTTGAGCAGCAGCCGGGCCACGACGTCCTGGTGGGCCTCGGTGGGGCCGTCGGCGACGCCCAGCGTCGGTCCGGAGTGCCACATCCTGGTCAGCGGCAGTTCGTTGGAGACGCCGAGGGCCCCGTGCAGATGGAGGGCGCGGTAGGCGACGTCGACCAGGACCCTCGGGGTGGCGACCTTCACGCCGGAGACATGGAGGCGGGCGCGGCGGGCGTCGGCGCGGTCGCCGGTGCGGGCGGCCCTGTCCATGTGCCAGGCGGCGTGCAGGACTTGCAGCCGGAACTGCTCGATCTGGATCCAGGTGTCGGCGAGTTGGTGGCGCACCGCCTGCTGGTCGGCGAGGGGGCCGCCGCGGGTGCGGCGGGAGGCGACGCGCTCGGTCATCATCTCCAGAGCCTTCCGGCACTGGCCGACGGAGCGCATCGCGTGGTGCAGCCGGCCGCCGCCGAGGCGGGTCTGGGCGATCAGGAAGCCGGAGCCCGGTTCGCCGAGGAGGTTCTCGGCGGGGACCCGGCAGCCGGTGAAGCGCAGATAGCCGTGCACGCCCTCGCCGAGCGGCTCGCCGCCCATGCCGGTGCCGCGCACCATCTCCATGCCGGGCGTCCCGGCCGGGATCAGGATCATCGAGGCGCCCTGGTGGACGGGCACGTCCGGGTCGGTGATCACCATGGCGATGACGAAGGCCGCGAGCGGGTAGTTGGAGGCGAACCACTTCTCGCCGTCGATCACCCACTCGTCGCCCTCGCGGACCGCCGTGCAGGTGAAGCCGCCGGGGTCGGCGCCGCCGGTCGGTTCGGTCATCGCGAAGGTGGAGACGATCCGCCCGTCGAGGAGCGGTTCGAGGTACTCCTTGCGCTGCTCCTCGGTGGCGTAGTGGGCGAGGATCTCCGCGTTGCCGGAGTCCGGGGCCTGGGTGCCGAAGCACATGGGCGCCCAGCTCGACCGGCCGAGGATCTCGTTCAGCAGGCCGAGGTGCACCTGCCCCATCCCCATCCCGCCGAGCGCGGGCGGCAGATGGGCGGCCCACAGCCCCTGCTCGCGCACCCGCCGCTGCAACGGCCGTACGACCTCACGGAAGACCTCGCTCCCCCGGTCGTAGGGCTCGGCATGACCCGGGAACAGCACGTCCAGCGGCTCTATCTCCTCACGGACGAGTCGCGCGGCCCAGTCGAGTTTCTCCTGGAACGCGTCGTCGGTACTGAAGTCCCACATGACGCACCCTCCCACGTTGAATCCCTCGTTCACCCATGTTCAGAATGCTATTCTGCACGAGCGAGAACGATACTCTCCCTCACGAGAACACTCCAGGAGGCGGCGGGATGGGATACGCGGACGAGCTGTTCGACCTCACCGGCCGGGTCGTGCTGGTGACCGGCGGCAGCCGCGGGCTCGGGCGGGCCATGGCGTTCGGCGCGGCCCGCTGCGGCGCCGACGTGGTGGTGGCCAGCCGCAAGTACGAGGTCTGCGCGGCCGTGAGCGAGGAGATCGAGCAGGAGACCGGACGCCCGGCCCTGCCGTACGGCGTCCACGTGGGCCGCTGGGACGAACTGCCGGGCCTGGTCGACGCGGTGTACGACCGCTTCGGCCGGCTGGACGCGCTGGTCAACAACGCGGGGATGTCCCCGGTCTACGACGACCTCACCACCGTGACGGAGCGGATGTTCGACGCGGTGCTGGACCTCAACCTCAAGGGCCCGTTCCGGCTGTCGGTCCTCGCGGGCACCCGGATGGCGGAGGCGGGCGGCGGCACGATCGTCAACGTCAGCTCCACGGGCTCCGTGCGGCCCCGCCCGGCGATCGTGCCGTACGCGGCGGCGAAGGCAGGTCTCAACGCGATGAGCGAGGGCCTCGCCCACGCCCTGGGCCCGTCCGTGCGGGTCAACACCCTGATGTGCGGCCCGTTCGCGACCTGGGCGACCCGGGGCTGGCAGGAGGACCCGGAGCAGCTCGCCGAGGGGGTCCGTCCCCATGCCCTGCGGCGCATCGGCGCCCCGGACGAGATCGTCGGCGCGGCGCTCTACCTGCTGTCGGACGCGTCCTCGTACACGAGCGGGGCGACCCTGCGGGTGGACGGCGGGATGCCGTAGGACCGCCCGGCGGCACGCCGAAACCCCCTGAGCCCGGCACGGCGAGTCAGGTCAGATCGCCATGCTCGCCGAGCGCGGGCGGCGGGCCGTACGACGGCGTGTGTCCCGGGATGCCGAATGGGCTGCCCACCAGGCGGTGGCCGCCTGCCTCGACGACCGCGCCCGGTGTCGCGGCCAGGGCCTCGGGGAGGGTGCGTACAGCCGCCGCGGGCACCCGCAGCGGTCGGAGCCGGGCCTCCCAGCCGGCCGCCGTGTCGGCGGCGAGGGCCTTCGTCACGGCGGTGACGACCTCCTCGCGGCGGGCCGCGCGCTCGGCCATCGTCGGGTAGCCCTCGATGCCGGCCTCGGTGGCGAAGGAGCGCCAGAAGCCGTCGTGGGTGATGAAGAGGGCCAAGTGGCCGTCAGCGGTGGGGAAGAGCTGGGCCGGGACGTAGTAGGCGTGGGCGCCGCCGAGGCGGCGGGGCGCGCGGCCCTCGTTCAGCCAGGCGGCGGCATGGTAGTTGAGCTGGGACAGCATCACGTCCCGCAGCGAGACCTCCAGTTGGCCACCGCGCCCGGAGTGCACCTGCGCCAGCAGGCCCAGGGCCGCCGCGAGGCCGGCGGAGTTGTCCGCCGAGGAGTAGCCGGGCAGCAGGGGCGGGCCGTCCGGGGCGCCGGTCAGGGCCGCGATGCCGGTGGCGGCCTGGACGACGTAGTCGAAGGCGGGCGCGTCGCCCGCGTCCATGCCCCAGCCGGTGAGGATCACGCACACCAGCCGCTCGTTCCAGGGCGCGAGCGCCTCGTAGGTGAGGCCGAAGCGGTGGACGGCGGAGGGCTTGAGGTTGACCAGCAGGGCGTCGGCGTCCCGGACCAGGTCGCGCAGGTGCTCCTGGCCCCGCGCGGTCGCCAGGTCCACGCGCACCGAGCGCTTGCCCCGGTTGAGGCTGGCGAAATAGGCGTCCGAGACCTGCCGGGAGAGGTCCCCGCCGGGCGGCTCGACCTTGGTGACCCGTGCACCCAGGTCGGCCAGGAGCATGGTGGCGTAGGGGCCCGCGAGGATGTGGCCGACCTCCAGGATCCTGAGGTCCGCGAGGGGTCCGGTCATCGGAAGGCCGCCGCGAGGGCCGCCACCGCGTCCCGGGTGCGCAGTTTCGAGGCGAGGAGTTCCTCCCGGCCGTCGCCGATCGGCAGCAGGCGGACCGACAGGTCCGTCACCCCCGCGTCCGCGAACCGCCTCAAGCGGGTCTCGAGGGCCGCCTCGTCGCCCGCCGCGCACAGGTCGCCCACGTCACGGGCGTCGCCGTACTCCAGCAGCCGCTGGTAGTTGGGCGAGATCTCGGCCTCGCCGAGGATGCGGTGGGCGCGCTCGCGGGCCGCGTCCACCTCGTGGGGCGCGCACAGGCAGACGGGGATGCCCGCGACGATCCGCGGGGCGGGCCGGCCCGCCGACTCCGCCGCCTTGGAGAGGACCGGGACGACATGCTCGGCGACCGCCCGCTCGTCGGCCATCCACAGGATCGTGCCGTCGGTCCGCTCCCCCGCGACCCTCAGCATCACCGGGCCCAACGCCGCCATCAGCACGGGGAGTGGGGCGACCGGGGCGATCGTCAGCGGGTTGTGGACCCGAAAGCGTTCGTTCTCCACGTCCACCGAGGCCGTCCCGCTCACCGCCGTGGTCAGCACATCGAGGTAGTCGCGGGTGTACGCGGCGGGCTTCTCGTACGGCACCCCGAGCATGTCCCGCACGATCCAGTGGTGCGAGGCGCCGACCCCGAGCGCGAGCCGGCCGCCCGCCGCCGCGTGCGCGGACAGGGCCTGCCGGGCCAGGGCGACGGGGTGCTGGGCGTGCACCGGGACGACCGCGGTACCGAGTTCGATGCGCGAAGTGGCCTGGCCCATCAGGGAGACGGCGGTCAGCGCGTCGAAGTCCGTGGGCACCTGCGGGACCCACACCGTGTCGAAGCCGGCCTCCTCCGCCCAGCGGGCGTCCTCGACCATCCGTGCCGCCTTGTGCGCGGCGTCGCCCCGCTCGGGGCCGCTCATCACTCCGACTCGCATGTCGGTCCTTCCTGTTCGTGAGGGCGGTCGGTAAGGGCGCGGATGTCCGCGACGATGACGTCGAGCGGGGTGCCGGTCGGGTACACGGCGGCCGCTCCGGCCGCGCGCAGCCGAGGAACGTCCCCCGCCGGGATGGTCCCGCCGACGACGACCGGGATGTCCTCCCCGCCGGCCGCCCGCAGCGCCTCGACCGTGCGCCGGGTCAGCGCCAGATGCGCCCCGGACAGGATCGACAGCCCGACGAGGGCCACGTCCTCCTGTACGGCGGTGGCGGCGATGTCGTCGACACGGCGCCGGATGCCGGTGAAGACGACCTCGAACCCGGCGTCGCGCAGCCCGCGCGCGACGAGTTTGGCGCCCCGGTCGTGACCGTCGAGACCGGGCTTGGCGACCAGCACCCGGGTGGGCATCAGAACACCACCGGCTGCCGGAACTCGCCCCACACCTCGCGCAGGGCCCCCGCCATCTCCCCCACCGTGCAGTAGGAGGTGGCGCAGTCGATCAGGGGTCCCATCAGATTGGCGTCTCCTTCGGCGGCGCGCTTCAGCTCCGTCAGCCGCGCCCGGACGTCGGCCGCGCCGCGCTCCGCCTTCACCCGGGCCAGCCGCTTCCGTTGCCGTTCGCGGCCCTCGGCGTCCAGTTCGTAGGCCGCGAGATCGGGCGGCGGCTCGTCGGCCGTGAACCGGTTGACCCCCACCACCGGCCGCTCACCGGAGTCGACCGCCCGGTGCAGCCGCCACGCCTCGTCGGCGATCAGCCCCTGCAGATACCCGTCCTCGATGCACCGGACCATGCCGCCGTGCGCCTCCAGATCGGCCATGACCCGCTCGATGCGTTCCTCGGTGGCGTCGGTCAGCGCCTCCACGAAGTACGAACCGCCCAGCGGGTCGGCGACCTTGGTCACGCCGGTCTCGTGGGCGAGGATCTGCTGGGTGCGCAGGGCGAGCGTGGCGGACTCCTCGCTGGGCAGGGCGAACGGCTCGTCCCAGGCGGCGGTGAACATCGACTGCACCCCGCCGAGGACGGAGGCGAGCGCCTCGTAGGCGACCCGGACGGTGTTGTTGCGGGCCTGCGGCGCGTACAGCGAGGCGCCGCCCGCGACACAGCCGAAGCGGAACATGCCGGCCTTGTCGGTCTTCGCGCCGAACCGCTCGCGCACCAGGGTGGCCCAACGCCGTCGGCCCGCACGGTACTTGGCGATCTCCTCGAAGAACTCGCCGTGGGTGTAGAAGAAGAAGGAGATCTGCGGGGCGAACTCGTCGATGGTCAGGCGTCCCCGGGCGAGGACGGTCTCGCAGTACGTCACCCCGTCGGCGAGCGTGAACGCCATCTCCTGGACGGCGGTGGCGCCCGCGTCGCGGAAGTGGGCGCCGGCGACGGAGATCGCGTTGAAGCGGGGCACCTCGGCGGCGCAGAACTCGACGGTGTCGGCGATCAGCCGCAGCGAGGGCTCGGGCGGCCAGATCCAGGTGCCGCGCGAGGCGTACTCCTTGAGGATGTCGTTCTGGATGGTCCCGGTGAGCCTCGCGCGCGGGATGCCGCGCTTCTCGGCGGCGGCCACGTACAGGGCCAGCAGGATCGCCGCGGTGCCGTTGATGGTGAAGCTGGTGCTGACGCGGTCCAGCGGGATGGTGTCGAAGAGGATCTCGGCGTCGGCGAGGGTGTCGACGGCGACGCCGACCCGGCCGACCTCGTCGGTGTACTCGGGGTCGTCGGAGTCGTAGCCGCACTGGGTGGGCAGGTCGAGGGCGACGGACAGTCCCGTGCCGCCCTGGTCGAGGAGGTAGCGGTAGCGGCGGTTGGACTCCTCGGGGGTGCCGAAGCCGGAGTACTGGCGCAGGGTCCAGGTGCGGCCCCGGTAGCCGGTGGGGTAGTTGCCACGGGTGAAGGGGAAGACGCCCGGGGCGGGCGGCTCGGCGCGCCGGTCGCCGGGGCCGTAGACCGGCTTCAGCGGGATCCCGGAGGCCGTGGTGTCGTCGTTGGTCATGCCAGCTCGTCCTTCATCACCTTGCCGGTGGCGTTCAGCGGCAGTCCGGTGCGGAACTCGATCCGCCGGGGCACCTTGAAGCCGGCCATGCGCTCCTTCGCCCAGGCGATCAGCTCGGCCTCGGTGACCGGTCCGCGCGTCACCACGAACGCCTTGCCGACCTGGCCGAGCCGCTCGTCGGGCACGCCGATCACGGCGGCCTGGGCGACCGCGGGATGGCGCATCAGGAAGCCCTCGATCTCGGCCGGATAGGCGTTGAAGCCGCCGACGACGAACATGTCCTTCTTGCGGCCGACGATCCTGAGGCGGCCGTCGGCGTCGAGTTCTCCGAGGTCGCCGGTGTGCAGCCAGCCGTCCGGATCGATCGCCTCGGCGGTGGCGGCGGGGTCGTCGAGATAGCCGCGCATCACGCCGTACCCCCGCACGAGGACCTCGCCGTCGTCGGCGACGCGGATCTCGAAGCCCTCGCAGGGGCGGCCGACGGTGGTGGCGACGGCCTCGTGGGGGTCGCCGGGGCGGGAGGCGGTGACGGTGCCGGCCTCGGTGAGGCCGTAGCCGGTCATCAGATGGCGGAACGGCAGTTCGGCGGTGATCCGGCGGACCAGCTCGACGGGGATGTCGGCGGAGCCGGTGACCGCGACCCTGAGGGAGGACAGGTCCCGTCCGCCGCCCGCCCGGAGGAGGGAGTGGTAGAGGGTCGGCGGGCCCGGCAGGACCGTGACCCGTTCCTTCTCGACCAGCTCCAGCACCCGGTCGGTGTCGAACACGGCCAGCGGCAGCACGGTCGCGCCCCGGATCATCGAGGCGACCAGGCCCGCCTTGTAGCCGAAGATGTGGAAGAACGGGTTGACGATCAAGTAGCGGTCGCCGGTGCGCAGTTGCGCGAGGTCGCACCACTCCGCGTAGAGCCGCAAGGTCTGGCCGTGGGTGGTCATCACGCCCTTGGGGCGGCCGGTCGTCCCGGAGGTGAAGATGATGTCCGCGAGGTCGTCCGGGCCGGTCCCGCGCTCCAGCGGCTCTCCCGAGCCGAGGAATCCGTCCGTGCGCAGGTCGATGACCGGGACGCCGGGCGGGCCGGTGAACTCCCGGTCCAGGAAGCCGCCTTGCACCAGCAGCAGCTTGGCGCCGCTGCGCACGACGATGTCGTGCGCCTCCTCGTCGCGGAAGCGGGTGTTGACCGGGACGAGGACCCCGCCGGCCGTGAGCAGGCCGAACGCGGCGACGATCCACTCGGCCGAGTTGGGCGCCCACAGCGCCACCCGGTCGCCGGGGCCGACGCCCGCCGAGGCGAACGCCCCTGCGGTGCGCCGGACCTGGTCGGCCAGTTCGGCGAAGCTCAGCCGCCGGTCGCCGTCGACCACGGCCTCGGCGTCGCCGAAGCGCTCGGCGGCGTCCCGCACCAGCGCGGGAATGCTCGGCCATCGCACTGTCGTACCCCGCCGTCTCATCCGTCGATCAGGCGGGCCAGATTGCCGCCCATGACCTTCGCCTTGTCCTCCTCGGTGAGCTTCACCAGGTGGTCGACGTAGGTGACCGGATCGGCCAGGCCCTCGGGGTGCGGGTAGTCGGAGCCGAACAGGACGCGCTCGATGCCGATGAGTTCGCCGAGGGCGGCCATGTCCTCCTCCCAGAACGGGCTGATGTGGATGTTCCGCTTGAAGACCTGGACCGGGTCCTCCCGGAACTCGTGCGGCATCTTCTTGTACACGTCGGCGAGCCGGTCCAGGACGGGCAGCACCCAGGAGGCGCCGTTCTCGATGACGGCGACCTTCAGTTCGGGGAAGCGGGAGAGCGCGCCGTGGCAGATCAGCGAGGACACCGCGTCCTCGATCGGCCGCCACTCGTTGACCTGCCGGAACGCGTTGGGCTTGAACGGCAGGAACTCGCGCCGGTTGCCCTCCCAGTCGCCTGCGTAGTTCGCGTAGCCGGAGTCGGAGGAGTGGAAGGCGACCAGGACACCCGTCTCCACCACCCGCTTCCAGAACGGGTCGAACTCCGGGAGCGCGAAGGACCGGGTGCCGCCGAAGCCGGGGACCGGGGCGGGACGGATCAGGATCGCGCGGGCGCCGCGCTCCACCACCCAGTTCAGCTCGTCGATCGCCTTCTCCACGATCGGCAGCGTGATGACGGGGACGGTGAAGATCCGGTCCTTGTAGGCGAAGCCCCAGGTCTCGTGCAGCCACTGGTTGAGGGCGTGGATGACCGCGTGGATCAGCTCCGGGTCGTCCTTCATCCGCTCCTCGATGAGGCTCGCGAGCGTCGGGAACATCAGGCTGCGGCCGATGCCGAGGTCGTCCATGAGGGCGAGCCGCGGGGCCGGTTCACGGAAGGCGGGGACCGAGCGCATGGGCTCGCCGAAGATCTCCCGGCGGGTCTTGCCGTCGGGGTTGCCGACCTTGAAGTACTCCTCCATGGCGCCCGGGCGGGCCACCACGTCGAAGGTGGGGTTCGGGATGTACTCGCTGATCTGCCCACGGATCGCGATCTTCGTGCGGCCGCGGACGTTCACGTACTCGATCGCCCCGTCGTACTCCTTCGGGAGGTACCGGGTGAGCGCTTCCTGCGTCTCGTAGAGGTGGTTGTCCGCGTCGAACAGCGGATACGCGAGATCACGAGAGGGCATGGGAGATCCTCCTTCGCCAATATCGAGAATCGTATTCTCACTCCAGTGAAGTGGCAATGCTGTGGCGGAGTGCGAACTTCTTGACCTTGCCGCTCGGGGTGCGGGGGAAGTCCACGACGGTGTGCACCTGTTCGGGCCACTTCTGCCGGGCCATGCCGGAGCGCCCGAAGTGCAGCCGCAGCTCGGCGAGGCCCGGCGCCGACCAGCCGGGCAGCATCCGCAGCACGGCGGCGGCCCGCTCGCCGAGCCGCGGGTCGGGCGCGGCGACGACCACCGCCTCCGCCACGCCCGGCAGGCCCAGCAGGACCTCCTCGACCTCCAGGGCGCTGATGTTCTCGCCGCCCCGGATGATGACGTCCGCCTTGCGGTCGGTGATCGACAACCAGCCGTCGTCATCCACGACGCCCATGTCGCCCGTGCGGTACCAGCCGTCCTCGTCGAAGGCGGCGGCGGTCAGGGCCGGATCGGTGTAGCCGAGGCAGAGGTCGGGACCGCGGGTGAGGATCTCGCCGTCGCCGTCGAGCCTCAACTCCACGCCGGGCAGCGGGAGTCCGTCGGTGTGCAGCCGCTTGGCGGCCGGTCCGTCGTACGGGGTGCAGGTCACCGAGGGATGCTCGGTGGAGCCGTACGCCCGGAACACCGTGATGCCCAGACCCTCCAGCCGGGTGGTCACGGCGGAGGCGACGGACGCGCCGCCGAGGCCGGCGTACCGCAGCCGGGCGAGGTGCTCGGGCGCGCAGTCGGGGTGGTCGAGCAGGCTCGTCATGTAGTACGTCGCGCCGCCGCCGACGGTCAGCCCCTCGTCCTTCATCAGTGTCAGCGCACGGGCGGGGTTCCAGGTGTCGCCGAGATGGACCGGGGTGCCGTCGAGCACGGGGATGAGGAAGGCGTTGACCATGCCGATGAAGTGGCCGACGGGGGCGACGGTGAACTGGCGGCCCCGGTCGGGCGGGTAGCTCGCGGCGAGCTGGCGGGTCTCGAAGCCGAGGGTGCGGTGGCTGTGGATCACGCCCTTGGGGTCGCGGGTGGTGCCGGAGGTGAAGGCGATCAGGGCGGGGGCGTCCGGGTCGACGGGGCGGGTGCCGGGCAGCGGCTCGTCGGCGAGCAGTTCGTCGAAGTCCCGGCCGACGACACCGACGACCGGCACGCAGGCGCACAGTTCCGGGTCGAAGACGAGGCGTCCGAAGCGTTCGGCGGCGAAGAAGGCCTTCGGGCGGGTGGCCTCGACGATGTACCGGACCTCCTTCGGGCCGTAGAAGTGGACCACCGGGACGACGACCGCGCCGAGGAAGGCCGAGGCCCAGAAGACGGCCGCCGCCTCGGTCCAGTTGGGCAGCTGCATGACGATCACGTCACCGGGGCCGACGCCGCGCGCCGCGAGTCCGCCGGCGAGCCGCCGGGCCAACTGCTCGACCTGCGCGAACGTGCCCGCCCAGGGCCGCACCTCGGAGTGGACCCGGAACTCGGTGTCCCCCGCCGCGGCCAGCCCCTTCGCCAGCAGGTCGCCGAGGGTCTCACGGGTCCACCACCCCTCGGCCTCGTAGCGCGCGGCCAGTTCGGGCGGGACCGGCCGCAGGGCGCCGGAAGGGAAGGTCGGCATGAAGGGGATCGCCTCCTCTGCTGCGGGAGAACCGCGGGAGAACCACGGGAGAACCGCATTCACGAGAATTGCACTCTCGCACAACGAGAAGGTAACTTCCATACATGGCACGCGACCACGGCTTCCATCCGGTGCGGATCACCCGGATCGTCGACGAGACGCCGGATGTGCGCACGTTCGCCCTCGACGCCGGATTTCCCTACCGGGCGGGGCAGTTCCTGACGTTCCGGCTGCGCGGCACCCTGCGCAGCTACTCGATGTCGAGCTCCCCCGACACCGACGGCGAGCTGTGCGTGACCGTCAAACGGGTGCCGGGCGGACTGGTGTCCGGCTGGATGCACGACGCGCTGCGGCCCGGGGACGTCCTGGAGGTCACCCGGCCCGGGGGATCGTTCTGTCTGCGTCCCGACGCGGGTGACCGCCCCCTGGTCGCGTTCGCCGGCGGCAGCGGCATCACCCCCGTGTTCTCCCTGGTGAAGAGCGCCCTGGCGACGACCGCGCGGCCCGTGCGGCTGCTCACCGCCCACCGCGACGCGCCGGCCGCGATCTTCCGCGCCGAGCTGGAGGAGCTGGCGGGCCGCCGTCCGGGGCGGCTCACCGTGCGGCAGCACTTCGACGACCGCCACGGCCTCGTCACGGCCGGACGGGTCCGCGACCTCGCGGGCGACGGCTCGGCCGACTTCTACGTGTGCGGGCCGCAGCCGTTCATGACCCTGGTCGAGGAGACGCTCATCACGCAGGGGGTCCCCAGGGAGCGGATCGTCGTCGAGCGCTTCACCCCGGCGAACGGCTCGGCGGCCCCGCCCGCACCCCCGGCCGACGGCACGGTCACCGTCGTCCTGCGAGGTCAGCGGCGCTCCGTGCCGCGGCGGACGGGCGAGACCCTGCTCCAGAGTGCCCGCCGCGCCGGGTTCACCCCGCCCTTCTCCTGTGAGTCGGGCGACTGCGCGACCTGCATGGCCAGGGTCACGGCGGGGGAGTCAAAGATGCGGGTGAACAACGCCCTCGACGCCGACGAAGTCGCCGAGGGGTATGTGCTCACCTGCCAGGCGGAGCCGGCCTCGCCGGACGTGACGGTGGAGTACGAGGACTGACATGGTCGAGCTGGAGATCGAGAACGGGCTCGCCGTCGTCACCATCGACCGGCCGCACGCCCGCAACGCCGTCGACCTCACGACCATGGGCGAGCTGGAGAAGGCCCTGGACGCGGCCGGGGGCGCCCGTGCGCTCGCGGTGACCGGGGCCGGCGACAAGGCGTTCGTGTCCGGCGGCGACCTCAAGGAGCTGGCCCGGCTGCGCACCGAGCCGGAGGCGGCGGAGATGGCGCTCAGGATGCGCGCCGTCTGCGACCGCATCGCCGCCTTCCCCGGCCCGGTCGTCGCCGCCCTGAACGGGCACGCGTTCGGCGGGGGCGCGGAGGTGGCGGTCGCCGCCGACCTCCGGATCGCCGCCGAGGACGTCCGCATCGGCTTCAACCAGTCCCGGCTGGCGATCGTGCCGGCCTGGGGCGGAGCCGAGCGGCTGGCCCGGCTGGTGGGCCCGGGACGGGCGCTGCTGCTGGCCGGCACCGGCCGGACCCTCGACGCCGCCGAGGCCGAACGCCTCGGCCTGGTCGACCTGGTCCTGCCGCGCGCCGGATTCACCGCCGCCTGGCGGGAGGTGGCCCGCGCGCTGGCGACCGCGCAGGCACGAGAGATCAAGGAGCTGACCACCCGCACGAGAACGCCGGAGGAGGCCGCCGCGGCCTTCGCCCGGCTGTGGGTGGCCGACGAGCACTGGGAAGCGGCCGAGAGGGTGATGTCCCGTGGCAAGTGAAGTCCGCGTCGAGGAGGGTCCGTTCGGGCCGGAGGTCCGCCCGGACGGACCGGTGGAGCAGACCGTGCTGTATCTGCACGGGGACCCGCGGCTCGCGGGCACCCCGCAGGACGCCCTGCCCACCGCCCGTGAACTGGCGCGCACCACCGGGTACGCCGTGCTCTGCGCCCGCTACCGGCCCCGGTTCCCGCAGGCGCTCCAGGACGTGTACGACGCCTGGGAGCACTGCCGGTCCCGGGGCGGCGCCGTCGCGGTGGCCGGCAAACGGCTCGGCGGGGCGCTGGCCGCCGGTCTGCTGCTGCGGCTGCGCGACGAGGGCGCACCCCCGCCCACCTGCGCGGTACTCGTCTCCCCGCTCCTGGACTTCACCCTGGACGCGCCGAGCCTGCTGCTGAACGCGGCCGCCGACCGCACCGTGGACGCGCGGTCGCTCCCGGTGCGGGCGGCGGCGTACGCCGGGCCCACCCCGCGCGCCACTCCCCTGCTCAGCCCGCTGCACGGCAATCTGCACGGCCTGCCCCCGATACAGCTGCACGCGGCCGGCACCGAGGTCCTGCTGGACGACGCCCTGTCCTTCGCGACCCGGGCGGCGCACTCGGGGGTGGCGGTGGACCTGCGGGTGTACGAGGACGCCTCGGCGCTGGGGCTGCGGCAGGCGGGGGCGACGGCGGAGTACCTGATGTCCAGGTGCCGGTCGGGGAACCTCAGTCTTCGTCCAGGATGAACCGCGCCGCCCGCCACGCCAGGGCCATCACGGGCCCGTTGAGGTTCCCGGACACCATCACGGGCAGGACGGAGGCGTCGACGACCCGCAGACGGTCGACGCCCCGCACCCTCAGCCGCCCGTCGGTCACATTGTCCGGGGCGGAGCCCATCGCGCAGGTGCCGATCGCGTGGAACCCGCAGTACCCGCCGTCGAGCGAGCTGCGGAGGATCTCCTCGTCGGTGCCGGTCCCCGGTCCGGGGAAGGTCTCCCGCCGGATCCGTGAGGCGATCGGCTCGGTGGCGAAGAACTCCCGCAGCCGCCGGAAGAGTGCGGCGCCCACCTCGCGGTCGTACGCCGACCGCCAGTACCCGGGGTCGATGTCCAGCCCGGCGTCGGGGCCGGCGGAGGTGATCGCGAGGGAGCCCTCGGAGGTGGGCCGGAGCACCATCGCGCAGGCGGACAGGCCCGGTTCCCGCTCCACCCCGGCGGGTTTCCCGGGCGTCAGCGCGCCGAGCGACCAGGGGGCGAGGAGGATCTCGGCGTCGGGGCGGGCCGCTTCGGGGCGGGTCTTCAGGAAGCCGATCACGTCGTAGGCGGGCCGGGCGAGCGGGCCCTTGCGGGTGAGCAGGTATCCGGCGCCGGTGCGGGCCTGGGCGGGGGCGGTGGCGAGGAGGTGGTTCACGCCGAGGGGGGCGTTCAGCCGGAACCGCAGGGCCAGGCAGCGGTGTTCGCGCAGCCGGGCGCCGACGTGCGGCCGGTCGAGGCGGACGTCGACGTCGGCCCGCCGGAGCGTCTCGGCGGGGCCGACGCCGGACAGCTGGAGCAGCCGGGGGGTGCCGAGGCTGCCCAGGCTGAGGACGACCTCGCGCCGGGCCCGGACGTCCTCCTCGTGCCCTTCCGCGGTGCGGACCCGTACGCCGACGGCCTTGTCGCCGTCGAACAGGACGCGCAGGGCGCTCGTGCGGTGCGCGACGGTCAGGTTGGGGCGGGAGCGGGCCCGGCTCAGGAAGGCGCGGGCGGCGCTGAAACGCCGGCCGGCCTTGATGGTGGCCATGGCGTACCCGATGCGCTCGCCGTCCTCCTCGTTGACGTCGGGGACGGTCCGCAGGCCGAACCGGGCGCCGGTGGCGAGGAGTTCGTCGCACAGCGGGTCCGGGTCGCGCACGCCCGACACATGCAGGGGACCGCCCGCGCCCCGGGTGGCGGTGGCGCCGAACGCGTTGTCCTCCATCGCGCGGAACACGGGCAGGATCTCGTCCCAGCCCCAGCCGGGGTCGCCGAGCTCCGCGAGTGCGTCCCAGTCGGCGCGGGTGCCCCGGTTGTAGACCATGCCGTTGACGGCGCTGGAGCCGCCCAGCACCTTGCCCCGCACCCACACCTCCGGGTTGCCGCCCTCCCTGAGCGGGCGGGTGCGGTAGTGCCAGGAGAAGGCGGGGTCGCCGAAGAGCTTCCCGACACCCTTGGGGATCCTCAGATACGGGTGCCGGCCGGTGCCGCCCGCCTCGATGAGCAGCACCCTGGTCCCGGGGTCGCGCGAGAGCCGGTCGGCGAGCACACAGCCCGCCGATCCGGCGCCGACGACGACGTAGTCGTACATCCGTCTCTCCTCACTGGTCGTCGCGGTACACCCGCCCGTCCTTCATGACGAAGCACACCCGTTCGGTGACCGAGAGGTCGGTGAGCGGGTCGCCGGGGACGGCGACGACGTCCGCGAGGAGTCCCTCGCGCAGCCGTCCGCGGTCGTCGGCGTCGATGAGCCCGGCCGCCACGACGGTCGCGGCGCGCAGCGCGTCGAGCGGCCGCATGCCCCGGTCGGCGAGGGCGAGCAGTTCCTTGGCGCCCCGGCCGTGCGGGATCGCCGGGGCGTCGGTGCCGAGGGCGACCTTGACGCCGTGCCGGATCGCCCGGGCGGTGGACTCGCGGGCGCGCGGGAAGACCTCGGCGGCTTTGGCCCGCAGTTCCGGGTCGGCGTGGGCGGTGTCCATGCCCTCGGTGAGATAGGTCGTGGCGACCAGGAAGGTGCCGCGTTCGGCCATCAGGTCGAGGGTGGCGTCGCTCGCGAGGAAGCCGTGCTCGACGCAGTCGACGCCGGCCTCGACGGCGGCCCGGATCGCGGTGTCGCCCATGCAGTGCGCGGCGACCTTCACCCCGGCCCGGTGCGCCTCGTCGACGATGGCGCGCAGTTCCTCGTCGGAGTACTGCTGGGCTCCGGCCGGTCCGGTGTGCGACATGACGCCGTTGGAGGCGCACACCTTGATCACCCGGGCGCCGTACTTGAGCTGGTACCGGACCGCCCTGCGGACCTCGGCGACACCGTCGGCGATGCCCTCCTCGACGGTCAGCGGCAGCACGCCCGGCGCGAACGCCTGGAACATGGTGGGGTCGAGATGGCCGCCGGTGGGGGCGATGGCGTGGCCGGCGGGGACGATCCGCGGTCCGTCGACCCAGCCCAGGTCGACGGCCTTCTTCAGCGCCACGTCCAGGAGCACGCCTCCGGTCTGCACGAAGAGACCGAGGTTGCGTACGGTCGTGAAGCCGTGGTGGAGGGTGCGGCGGGCGTTGGCGACCGCGCGCAGGGTCCGTACGGCGGGGTCCTCCTGGACCGGGATGAGGGGACTGCGGTGGTCGGGGCCGCCGAGGAAGAGGTTGACCTCCATGTCCATCAGGCCCGGCAGCAGGGTGACGTCCCCGAGGTCGCGCACCACCGTGCCCTCGGGCAGCCGGGCCGGCCGGCCGACCTCGGCGATCCGGTCGCCGACCACCAGCAGCTCGCCGGGTTCGACGAGTTCGCCCTTGTCGACGTCGAGGAGACGGGCGGCCCGCAGCAGGACCGGCGGCGCGGGGGGCCGTCGCATCACACGGCCGGTTCGACGACGGCGTCGATGCTCGACGGACCGCTGTCGGGGACCCGCGGCTGCCCCCAGGCCTCCACGGGGAAGGCGACGGTGATCAGTGAGCAGAACGCCCACAGCAGATGCCGGTCCTCGTCGCCGATGCCGTCGAGCCGGACCTTCTCCAGATACGCGCCGCCCTTCTCCAGGAGCGGGAACGCCACGTCGTAGAAGGCCTGGAGCTCCTCCATGGTGGAGGCGATCCGCTTGGCGTAGCGGGCCCGTTCGCCGTGGATCGCCCAGTCGGCGAAGGGTTCCAGTGCGGCGAACTCGGCGGGAAAGACGTGGGCCATGTCCGGGTGCTCCCTCACTTCGCGTACTCGTCCACGAACCTGCGGGCCGTGGAGTGCAGATGGCGCAGCAGAACCTCCTGGTCGCACAGCGGGAAGCTGTCCAGGGTGCGCGACTCCAGCATGGTCTGGGTGGCTTCGAGGGTGTTGCCGTCCTGGAGGCCGTACTCCTTGAACGACACCACCGCGAGCTCCTGCTGGAGTCGCTGGAAGGCGTTCTCCGGCGGGACGAAGTAGGCGGTGCCCTCGAAGACGTGGGTGTGGTACGAGGTCGGCCAGTAGTGGTAGGTGAGCACCCAGTTGGGCCGCCAGATCAGCAGCATGAAGTTGGGGAAGAAGACGAATGAGTCCATCCCCCAGACCTTGCTGCGGGTCGGGTTGACCGCGGGCGGGAGTTCCTCGGTGGTGACGCCGATGTCGGGGGCCTCCCAGGCGCCGAACAGTCCGCTGCGCAGGGCCCGTTCGACCGGTTTGACCATGGCCCGCTCCTTCGGCGGGGCGATGCCGCCCCAGGAGGAGACCATGCTGTGCGGGCCGTCGATGTCGTACGACAGGGCCTCGTAGCCGTACTTCTTGATCTTGGCGGCCTCTTCGGCGACGTACTGGCCGGAGTGCAGGATCGGCGCGTGGTAGAACTCGGCGAACGCGTCGATGAACAGCTTCCAGTTGCTGCCGATCTCGGCGCGGTACTTGTGCACCTGGGTGAGCTTGTGGAACGGGTAGCCCTCGATCCCGGCGCCGAACCTGCCGAGGTAGTCCCTGAGCGTCTGCGTGTTGTCGGGGTCGAGGTTGACGAAGATGAACCCCTCCCAGACCTCGGTGTGCACCGGCAGCAGTCCGTAGCGGGACTTGTCCAGGTCGAAGAACTCCGACTCCTGCTGGACGAAGGTGAGCCTGCCCTCGAGGTCGTAGCGCCAGGCGTGGTACTTGCAGGTGAAGGCGCGGCAGGTGCCCTTGGTCTCCTCGCGCGGATAGTCGTCCCAGACGAGCTTGTTGCCGCGGTGCCGGCAGACGTTGTGGAAGGCGCGCACCTCGCCGTCCGTGCCGCGCACCACGACCACGGAGGCCCGGGCAGCGTCCAGTTCCTTGGTGAAGTAGCTGCCCTTGCGCGGGAGTTGCTCAACACGGCCGACGTTCAGCCAGGTCCGGCGGAAGATCGCGTCTCGTTCGCGTTCGTAGAACTCCGGTGAGATCGAGTCCGCGTAGGAGACCGGCTCGGTGTCGATCTCGAAGTGCTCGGTCCAACTGCCCTCGGAGGGCTTCGGGAAGTGCGCCATGGAACGGAACCTCCGGTCGGTTGACCTCGTCAAGATAACAGCGATCTCTCTTGAGGAGAATACCGTTTCCGCTTATCGTCGGCAGAGTTCTCGAAGACGCCCGGCCCCGGGAGGACGCACGTGACCGCTGCCCCGCGCCACCAGCACTGGATCGACGGCCGGGACGCGCCGCCGGCCGGCGGGACCTGGCTGACGACGCTCGACCCGGCCACCCGCGCGCCCGGCGACCCGATCGCCGCGGGCACGGCCGCCGACGTGGACCGCGCGGTGGCGGCGGCCGGACAAGCCCGGCACGGCTGGGCCGCCCTCTCCCCCGCCGGACGCTCGGCCGTGCTGCACCGGATCGCCGGCGCGATGGAGGAGGACGCGTCCACGCTGATGCGGCTGGAGCGGGAGTGCACCGGCAAGGTCCCGGCACAGCTCCGCCTGGAGGCCGACCTCTCGGTGCAGTACTTCCGCTACTACGCCGGCGTGGTCCGGGCCGCCGGGCAGGGGCGGGTGATCGAGCAGGGGGCGGGCACGCACACGTACACCCGCCACGAGCCGTACGGCGTCGTCGGGGTGATCACCCCGTGGAACCTGCCCCTGAACCAGGCCTGCCGGGCGCTCGCCCCGGCGCTGGCGGCGGGCAACACGGTGGTGGCCAAGCCCTCGGAGTCCACCTCCGTCTCCACCCTCCACCTGGCCCGGCTCGCCTCCCGCGCCGGACTGCCGGACGGGGTCCTGAACGTGGTCACCGGCACCGGCCCGCAGGCGGGCGCCGCGCTCGCCGCGCACCCGGGGGTACGGCGGCTCGCCTTCACCGGGTCGGTGGCCACCGGGCGGCGGCTCGCCGAGACCGCCGCCGGGCGGCTGATCCCCCTCACCCTCGAACTGGGCGGCAAGTCACCGCTGTTGGTCTTCGCGGACGCCGATCTGGACGGCGCGGTGGCGGCGGCCGTGTCGGCGCTCGCCGCCAACTCCGGGCAGGTCTGCTCGGCGACCACCCGGTTGCTGGTGGAGGAGTCCGTCCACGACGAGGTGGTCCGGCGGGTGGTCACGGCCGTGGAGAAACTCCGACCGGGCGTGGACTTCGGCCCGTTGATCACCGAGGCGCAGTACGCGAAGGTGCTCGGCTTCCTGGCCGGTACCCCGGGGGCGGCGACCGGCGGCGGGCCGTACACCGAGGGGCCGGCCGCGCGCGGGCTCTATGTACGGCCCACCGTGTACCCCCGGGTCGATCCGGGCGCCCGCATCGCCCGTGAGGAGGTGTTCGGGCCGGTGCTGGTGACCCTGCCCTTCCGGGACGAGGCGGAGGCCCTGCGGCTCGCGAACGACACCGACTACGGGCTGGTGGCCGCCGTCTGGAGCGGCGACCTGGCGCGCGGACTGCGGCTGTCCGAGCGCATCGACGCCGGTCAGGTGGCGGTCAACGGCGGCCCCCTGAACGTGGAGACCCCGTTCGGCGGCTACAAGCAGAGCGGGTACGGACGGGAGAAGGGGCTGGCCGCCCTGCACGAGTACACCCAGCTCAAGACGATCAGCGCACGGCTCTGACGAGGAGGCAGCGGATGTACGACGGCGACTGGCAGCGGGCCGCACGGGCGGTGCGCGCGGAGGTCATCGGCGACGACGGCGGCCGGACGGCCCCGCCCGGGGACCCGGTGCCGCGCGAGTACCAGGACTACCTCACCGCGATGGCCTGGGGCGTATGGGCCCGCGGCGGCCCGCTCAGCAGGCGCGACCGCAGTCTGCTGGTGCTGGCGATGACGGCGGCGAACGGCCGGATGGACGAGTTCCGGATCCATCTGCGGGCCTCGGCGAACGCGGGGGTGACGGACGGTGAGGTGAACGAGCTGCTGTACCAGATCACCGCGTACTGCGGCGCCCCGGCGGGGACCGCGGCCCGCTCGGCCATCCGTGAGGTGCGGGCCGCGCGGGAGGGAGCGTGAACGCGCCGGTCGTGGGGTTCGTCGGACTCGGGAACATGGGCGGCGCGCTGGCCGCCAACCTGGTGCGGGCCGGGTTCGAGGTCGTCGCGTACGACGCCGCGGGACCGGACCGCACCCCGCTCGGCGCCCGCTGGGTGCCGGGGCCGGCGGATGTGGCCCGGGCGGCCGACCTCGCCGTGCTGAGCCTGCCCGACGGAACGGTGTGCGAGGAGGTGCTGCGGGACCTCGTGGGCGTCCGCGACCGTCGGGTCACGCATGTCGTGGACACTTCCACGGTCGGGGTCGCGGCGGCGCGCAGGCTGGCCTCGATGGGGCTGGCCTATGTGGACGCGCCGGTGTCGGGCGGCGCGGCCGGGGCCCGCAGCCGGACCCTGATGGTCATGTACGCGGGCACGGACGAGCACTGCGCGCGGGTCGAGCCGGTGCTCGCGGGGCTCAGTGACCGCCGGCGCCGGGTGGGCGACCGGCCGGGCCAGGCGCAGGCGCTGAAACTCGCCAACAACTTCCTGTCCGCCACCGCGCTGGCCGCGACCAGCGAGGCGGTGGCCTTCGGCACGGCGGCGGGGCTGGATCCTGCGGTGATGGTGGAGGTCCTCGACGCCTCCAGCGGACGCAGCGGGGCCACCGCCGACAAGTTCCCGGACGAGGTGCTGACCGGGCGGTACGCGTCGGGGTTCAGCAACACGCTGATGGCGAAGGACGTACGGCTCTATCTGCGCGAGGCCGCGGCTCTGGGCGGCGCGGCGGCGGTGGCCGGGGTGACGCAGGCCGTGTGGGGGGCGTTCGCGGCGGCGCAGCCGGGGGCGGACTTCACCCGGATCTATCCCTACACCGCGGGGACGTCCGGGTCCCCCAGCAGCACCGACAGCACCTCGCGCACGACCTCGGGATAGTGGTCCTCGCCGTCCTGGTCGGCCAGCCACAGCTGGTGGATGCCCTCGACCAGGGCGAACAGCGCGGTGGCGCCGGTACGGGTGTCCAGGCCGCTGGGCAGCCGGTCCCCGTACCGGGCGGCGAGGTGGCCGGCGAGATGGTCCTGGACGGTGCGGCAGCGGTCGCGGACATAGCTGCGGGCCGGCTCCTGGCCGGTCACCGCCTCGGCCAGCACCACGCACTGCACCCGGGCGAGGGAGGGGTGGTCCTGTTCGAAGGCGACGGCCTCGGCGAAGTCGCCGGCCCAGTCCTCGCCCACGTTGCGGTCGGCCAGATGCTCCCGGTTCAACTCGTTGCGGAGGTTCAGCACCTCCAGGAACAGCCGCTTCTTGCTGGGGAAGTAGTGCAGGACGCCCTGCCGGGTGAGCCCGGCGCGCTCGGCGACGGCATCGATCGAGGTGTGCTTGAACCCGCGGTCGGCCAGCACCTCCAGCGCCGCTTCGAGGATCTCCCCACGCCGTGCGGACACCACGGAACGCCCCTTTCCGCCGTTGGACGGGTGCCCGCACACAGTACCGACTCCGGATTGTTCCTCACAGACCCATCGCGGCGAGGGCGGTGCGGGCCGCGTCCCGGGCCGGCCCCGCACCGGCCGTGCCCGCGACCTCGCCGAGCAGGCGTACGTCCTTGGCGAGCAGAGCGCCCGCGTGGGCGGCGATCCGGTCCAGGGTGCCGCCCGCGTCGACGACCCGTTCCAGCGCGAAGCTCGCGGAACTGCCACGCGGGAGGATCCGGCCCAGGCCGTCCCGGTCCAGGCCGAGGCGGTCGCCGAGCGCGAGGGTGTCGGCGGCCAGCCCCAACTGGGCTGTGAACAGAAGGTTGTTGAGGAGCTTGGCGATCTGCCCGGAGCCGGTGGGGCCGAGGTGGACGACGGGGTCGCCGTAGGTGGCGAAGACCGGGCGGCAGGTGTCGTACGCCTTCTCCTCACCGCCCACCATGACGAGCAGGGTGCCCCGCTCGGCGGCCCGGCCGCCGCCGCTGACGGGGGCGTCGAGGACCGTGACCTGCCGGGCGGCGGCCCGCTCGGCCAGCCGGCGGCAGGTGTCGGGGTGGACGGTGGAGTGCACGACGAGGCAGCCGCCGGGGCGCAGCCCCGTGAGGACCTGCTCGCCCACCCCGCGCACATCGTCGTCGTCGACCACGCACAGACACACCAGGTCGGCGGCGGCGCCGAGCGCGGCGGCCGAGCCGGCGGCGCGGGCGGGGGTGCCCTCGAAGGCGGCGAGCGTCGCGGGGCGTCTGGCCCACAGGAGGGTCTCGAAGCCCGCCTCGACGATCCTGCGGGCCATGGGCGCCCCCTGGCTGCCCAGGCCGATGAAGCCGACGCGCATCCCTCAGTCCTCCTGTGTCCGGGGCCGCCAGAACACGGCCAGCAGTCCGGCGGTGGCGACGACGCCCACCCCGGCGGTCAGCGCGGCGCCCGCCCAGCCGGTGACGGCGGTGCCGGCCGCCTCGTCGAGCGCGTACCTCCCCGGGCCCCACACACCGAGCGCGAGGGCGAGGACGCCGAGGACGAGGACGTACTCATAGCCCTCCCTGAAGACGAAGAAGCCGTTGCGGCGGTGCGCGAGCAGGCCCGCGACCAGCATCACGGACAGCACCGCAGCACAGGCCAGAGGTGTGAGGAAACCCGCCACCAGCAGGGCGCCCGCGCCGAGTTCGGTGAGGACGCTCAGCCAGGCCTGGAGGCGGGGGCGGGTGAGTCCGAGGCCGGCGAACCAGCCGGCCGTGCCGGTGATGCCGCCGCCGCCCCGCCAGTGGTTCCAGCCGTGGGCGGCCATGACCGCGCCGAGGACGACCCGCACCAGCAGCAGGGCCGCGTCCGGGGCCTCACCCATGGCGTCCCTCCACACCCGGCAGTGCCCGGACCCCCAGCGCGCACTCCTCGACGAACGCGAGGACGTGCAGATGGTAGGCGAGGGCGGTGCGGCCGACGCTGGTGTTGTGACCGGCTCCCGCCTGTTCGTGCCGTACGACGCGCGGCGCGCCGGTGAACATCGAGGCGAGGCCGGCGAGTCCCTCCGGGCCGCTCAGCCAGACCTGTTCGTGCTCGGCGACGGTCAGATGCACCGGCACCGGCACACGTGCGGCGAGGTGCGCGAACTCCGCCTGCCAGTTCTCGCGGTGGGCCTCGTAGGCGGGTGAGGCCGCGCCGATGCCCCGGCCGCCGTGCACGTCCGGCGGATAGGCGTGCGGCGGATACCACAGGACCCGGCGCAGATCGGGCCGGGGGCGGGTCGGATCGCGGCGCCATTCCTCCATCGCCCGCAGGGAGTTGGGGTGGTGCACCCGGCCCATCCCGGCGAGTTCGACGCCGAGCAGGTCCGCACCGCGCGGGTCGCTCGCCATTCGCACGGTGAGCTCGCAGCCCGCCGAGTGCGCCCACAGGAACACACCGACCCCGCTCTCCCGGTCCTCCAGCAGCGCCTCGACGGCCGCGAAGGCGAGGTCCGTGCGCTGTTCGGGGGTGCGTATCCGGTCCTCGTGTCCGGCCGAACTGCCGTAGCCGGGACGGTCGAGGGCGATCACCGTGAATCCGGCGGCCGCCGCGGTGCGCAGGAGGGAGAGCCGGGGGTGGCCGGGGTGGTCGAAGTAGGCGGAGGTGGTGGCGCCGCCGTGCAGGGCGACGATCACCGCCTGCGGGCGGGACGCCTCGGCGACGAGCGCGGAGGCGGGCACACCGCGCACGTCGACGACTTCTCGCCGTACGGCGGTGGTGAGTTCGGGTCCGAGTGAGGTCATCCGTCCGTCCTGAGCAGGAGTACGCCGCCGGGGGTGAGCCCGCCGCTGGAGACCACGGCGGTCCGCGCGCCCGCCACCTGCCGCGCGCCGCCCTCGCCGCGCAGCTGGACCACGGCCTCGTGCAGCAGGCCCATGCCGTGGGTGCGGCCGTGGGAGAGCTGGCCGCCGTGCGGGTTGAGCGGGATCACCCCGTCGCGGGCGATGTTCTTGCCGCCGTCCAGGAAGTCCCGGGCCTCGCCGATGCCGCAGAAGCCGAGCGCCTCCAGCCAGGACAGGCAGT
Source organism: Streptomyces sp. YKOK-I1 (assembly GCF_054660435.1). Lineage (NCBI taxonomy): Bacteria > Bacillati > Actinomycetota > Actinomycetes > Kitasatosporales > Streptomycetaceae > Streptomyces > Streptomyces sp. YKOK-I1. The sequence continues at coordinate 8,765,483 of NZ_BAAGDR010000001.1, read as the reverse complement.
TGAAGGTGAAGCCGTCGTACAGCAGCGCCACGTCGACGTCGGCGGGGCGCAGCTCGGTGCGGGTCCACAAGTGGGCCGCCTGGCCGAGCACCTGGGGTTCGTGGGTGAGGGTGGCCTGGTCCCATTCGGGGCGTTCGACGATCTGGGTGCCGACGGCCTCGATCCGGATCGCGGGCCTGGGCCGGTCGGGGGCGGTCTCGGCGGCGGAGACCACGACGGCGGTGGCTCCGTCGCAGGGGACGTCGCAGTCGTAGAGGCCGAAGGGGGTGGTGATGGTGCGGGCGGACAGGTAGTCGTCCATGGTGAGCGGGTCGCGGTAGACGGCGTCCGGGTGGAGGGCGGCGCCCGCGCGCTGGTTGAGGGCGATCCAGCCGAGGGTCTCGCGGGTGCTGCCGTAGCGGTGCATGTGCCGCTGGGCGTTCATGGCCAGCATGATCGCGGGCGAGACCGCGCCGAAGGGCTTGAACCAGCCCTCGGGGCACGCCGGTTGGGGCGGACGGATGCGGCCCTGACGGATCAGTTCGGCGTACGTCGCCTCCCACACCGTACGGAAGCACAGCACATGCCGGGCGAGGCCGCCCGCGACGGCGAGCATCGCGGCGATCACCGAGCCGCCGGGGCCGAAGGTCTCGCCGGCGCCGTTGTGCCAGACGGGACGGATGCCGAGGGCGGACTCCAGGGCGGTGATCCCGCCCTCGGCGAAGCCGCCGTAGGCGCCGCCGCCGGGGTAGGTGGAGAGGCCGTCGATGTCGTCGAAGGCGAGCCCGGCGTCGGCGACGGCCTTCTCGCAGGCCTCCACGGTGAGTTCGAGGGGCGGGACCATCAGCCGGCGGCCCAGCCGGGAGGCGCCGGCCCCGGTGATGACGGCCCGCTCCTCGAACCTGCGGGGGCCGGCCGGGGGGCGGACACGGGCGCGGAGGTGTTCGGGGGCCGGGTCGTCCGTCGGGAGCGAGTCGGACGGCGGCCCGTCGGCGCCCGGGCGGAACAGGGGCAGCCAGATGTCTCCCGTCTGCTCGAAGACGACCTCCATCGGCAGGCCGATCCGCAGGTCCTCCGGTGCGCAGTCGACCACGTTGGTGGTCAGGCGGACTCGGGGGTCCTCCTCGACGGCCACCTGGGCGACGGCGAACGGGGTGGGCAGGCCGGGGAAGGGGAAGCGGTGGTTGACGGTGAAGCCGATGAGGGTGGCACGGCCGGAGACCTCGCGGATCACGAGGTCGTGGGAGCGGCAGTGCCGGCACACCGGCTGCGGCGGGTGGACGAGGGCCTCGCAGGCGGTGCAGGCCTGGAAGCGGAGCCGCCCGTCGCGGCCGGAGGTCCAGAAGAACGCGGTCTCCTGGGACACGACCGGCTGCGGACGGGCGGTCCGCTCGTGCTGCGGGCTCAACGGACCTTCGCCTCCGCCTTACGGACGGTGACCGGCTCTGCCAACCCCTGTTCGTCGCAGACCCGTTGGAGGGTCTCCAACGTCTCCGCCAGACCGGGGCCGAGGCGGGGGCCGGGGGTGAAGGTGGCGGGGAGGTGGCGCATCCCCTGGATGACGCCGATGGTCTCGTAGTGGACGGCGCCCTCGGGGTCGCACACGAAGTCCGGTGCGCGGTCGAGGACGTGGAGGAGCATCCGCTTGAACACCGTACGGGCCACGTTGGATCCGATGCAGCGGTGGATGCCGAGACCGAAGGCGGTGTGGCGGTTGCCGGGGCGGGCGAGGTCGACCCGGTCGGGGTCGGGGAAGACGGCCGGGTCGCGGTTGGCCATCGCCCAGGAGAGCCAGAGCCGGTCGCCCTCGCGGAACTCCTTGCCGGCGATCTCGCAGTCCTCGGCGACCGTGCGTCCGTCGCCGGGCGCGGGGCAGAAGTAGCGCAGGAACTCCTCGGTCGCCGAGTCGAGCAGGGTCGCCCGCTCGCGGCTCAACCGGTCCCGTTCGCGCGGGTGTCGGGAGAGCCATTCCAGGGCGTGCGCGGTAAGCGCGGTGGTGGTGTCGAAGCCGCCGCCGATGAGGAGGGCGAGGGCGCCGACGAGCTCGCCGTCGGAGGGGGCCGCGCCGTCGATCTGCATGCGGGCGAGGGCGTCGGCGAGTCCGGGGCGCGGGTTCGTCCGCACCTCGTGAAGGGTGGCGCCGATGTCCTTGAGCATGGCCCGGTGCGCCTCGACCACCCGGGCCATCTCCGGGGAGTGCGGCGGGGTGTAGACACCGGCGTGGGCGGGCTCGTTGTACAGCTCCCACTTCTTCAGCGGGATGCCCATCATGGCGAGGGTGAAGACGGCGGGGACGATGTTGGCGAGGTCGTCGACGAAGTCGATCCGGCCGGACTCGATCCGCTCGTCGAGGCAGGCGCGGGCCACCTCGTCGACGAAGGGGATCCAGCGGGCGATCGCCGCCGGGGAGAGGTAGGGGTTGAGGGCGTTGCGATAGGCGCGCTGCTCGGGCGGGTCCATCTCCAGGAAGCCGCCCCGGATACCGCGTCCCCGGGCCGGCGCGGGGATGTTGATGCCCTGGTAGCCGCGGCGTTCGCCGTGCACGTCGTGGTCGTTGGAGAGCTTCTCCTGGGCGCGGGCGAAGGCGAGCAGTTCGCGGTTGCCCGCGGCCACCCAGTGCCCGCCGTAGGTGTCGGACCAGGCGAGGGGGCAGCCCTCGTGGAAGGAGCGGGTCTCCTCCTCGAACCGGTCGCGGTACTCGGGGGCGTGCCGGTCGAAGTGGACGCGGGGCTGTTTGCGGGCCTCGTCGTCGGTCATCTGGGGTGCCTCCTCTCAGAACACGCCGATGGCTCGCTCGGGGCAGGAGCGGACGGCCTCGACCACCGCCGCCTCCTGGTCCTCGGGCACCTCGTCGGCGACCGGTGTGGAGTGCCCGTCGATCTCGCTGAGTTCGAAGACCTCCGGGGCACGCATGAAGCACAGGGTGTGGCCCTGGCAGCGCTCGGGGTCGACACGTACCTTCACGGTGGCTCACCTCCCTCTCAGGTGACGTCGGCCAGGGATTTGCCGACGTCCGCGAGCGTGACCGGCTTGCCGTAGTCGGCCTTGTACTTGTAGGTGGGGGCGTCGCAGCGGTAGTCGCCGGTGGTCGGTGCGAAGTCGGCGAGCTGCCAGCCCTTCGCGGTCGCCTCGACGATCGTGTAGCACTTCGAGGGGACGTCCGACTTGCTCAGGTCGGCGGGTGCCTGGAGGCCGCCGCCGGTCCACGCCGTCTGCCTGACCGCGTTGTCGTACAGGCAGGTGCGGGTGAGTTCGGCGCAGTCCTTCGCGGCGGTGGCGAACAGCAGCCAGGCGGAGAAGGCGCGCAGCACCGGGTAGGTGACCTGCTTGTCCGGCGCGTACTTCTTGAACAGGTCGATCACCTGCTGGGTGGCCGGGTTGTCGGCGGCGCTCTCCAGCGGTGCGGTGGCGAAGAGTTCGGCGTAGTTGTGCTGCTTCGCCAGGGCCGTGCCGGCGAGCTGGAGGAAGGCGGGGCCGTACGCGTTGCTGTTGGCGTCGATCCAGTCGGGGGTGTAGCCGATGTTGGTGAGCGCCTGTTCCAGCTTGGCCAGGCTCGCGAAGTCCCCCAGGAAGACGAGGCCCTTGACGCCCTTGTTCTTCAGGGACTGGGCGTACGGGGTCCAGTCGGAGACGCCGGCGGCCGGGTAGAGGTCGTTGTAGGAGACCTTCCCGCCGAGGCCCGCGACGGCTTCCTTGAACTGGCCGGACATCACCTTGGTGACGGGGGCGTCGCCGGAGATGATGCCGACGTTCCGCGCGGAGCCGGGGTACTTGTCCTTCAGCAGCCAGGTGTAGTAGCCGGCGTACTGGAAGTAGCCGGGGGCGGCGCCGCCGGAGAGGACCTGGAGGTCGGAGCCGATGGCGCCGATCTGGCTGGACTGGGCGGGGAAGGCCGGCAGCAGGCACTTCAGGCGGTCCTGCACACCCAGGGCGTCCAGTGCGGAGCCGCCGCCGACCAGGGCGAAGTCGGACTTGCAGGCGTCCAGGACGGCTTGGCGGACCTGCATCAGCCTGCTGTCACGGGTGACGGGGACGATCTTGCGGCCGTCGATGCCGCCGGCGTCGTTGCACCAGGAGGTGAACACCTTGGCGGCGTCGGGGAATTCGGAGTTCTTGGTGTATCCCACGTCGGACATGACGCCGACCTGGACGCTCTTGTCGGTGACGCCCTGGACGGACGAGGACCTGGGGGTGCCGGGACCGCAGACGTTCTTCAGCGTGCCGAAGTCGGCCGAGGCCGCGGACGCCCCGGCCGCGGGCGTCGCCTTCTGCCCGGCGTCGGAGTTCGTGTCGTCGTCGGATCTGGTGGAGCAGCCGGCCAGCAGCACCGCGAGCACGGTGACCGAGCCGATGAGCAGCCTGCGCAAGGTGCCTCCTCGGGGAGCCCGGACGCCGTCGTCCGGGCGAGGAACAGCGGGATTCAGGTGACCGCGCCGCTCGCCTTGAGCGCGAGGATGCGGTCCCAGTCGTAGCCGAGCTCGGAGAGGATCTCCTCCGTCTGCGCGGCGAACTCGGGAGCGGGGCCGAGGCGGGTGTCCTCGACGTCGAACTGGACGGGGCTGGCGACGAGTTCGAGCTCGCCGGCCTGTCCGATGTAGCCGTTGGCGCGCGCCTGCGCGTCGGCGGCTGCCTGGAGGGTGTCCTGGACCGGGGCCCAGGGGCCGTCCAGGGCGGCGAGGTCCTCGGACCACTCGGTGAGGGTGCGGGTGGCGATCACCTCGCGGAGGATCTTCACCGCGTCGTCGGTGTGTGCGGCGATGGACTCGGGCGTGGCGAACCGGGGGTCGTCCGCGAGGTCGGGGCGTCCGAGGCAGTGGCAGACGTTCGCCCAGAACCTCGCGGGCTGGAGCATCACGAAGGAGATCCAGCGGTCGTCGGCGGTGCGGTAGAGGCCGGAGAGGGGGTTCGTCGGGGAGCCGTGGGCGCTCGGGGTGACGCCCTCCCAGGGCCGGTCGAGGTGGAGGGAGAGCCCGATGGAGTGGCCGAGCGCCCACAGCCCGCTGCCGAGCAGGGACACGTCGACCACCGGGGCCTCGCCGGTGCGCTCGCGGCACAGCAGGGCGGCCGCGATGCCGCCCGCGAGATTGGTGCCGGAGACGGTGTCGCCGTAGGCCGGGCCGGGCGGGCTGATCAGGCCCTCGGTGCCGGGCGGGGTGAGGGTGCGGGCGGTGCCGGCGCGGGACCAGAAGGCGGTCATGTCGTAGCCGCCCTTGGCGGACTCCGGTCCGCGCGGGCCGAGGGCGCTGCCCCGGGCGTAGACGATCCGCGGGTTGACCGCGCGGATGTCGTCGACGTCGATGGCCAGGCGGGCGCGGGAGGCGGGCATGAAGCTGGTGAGGAACACGTCGGCGCGCCCGGCCAGTTCGTACAGCACCGCGCGGCCGTCCGCGGTGGCCATGTCGAGACCGAGGGAGCGCTTGCCCCGGTTGGCGTGGGCGACGTTCGGGTTGGGGTCGCCCTCGACCTCGAAGGTGCCGGTCCGGCGCAGTCCGCGCTGCGGGTCGCCGGTGACGGCGTGCTCGACCTTGACGACGTCGGCGCCCCAGTCGGCGAGCACGGCCCCGGCGGAGGGCACGAAGCCGTACATCGCGACCTCCAGCACGCGGATCCCTTCGAGGGGCCTCACGCCGGGTCCCGCGGTACGACGACCCGGGCGAACGACTTCTCCTCCAGGAACTCCTCGAAGCCCGCCCGTCCGCTCTCCCGGCCGACGCCGGACTGCTTGTAGCCGCCGAAGGGCACGTCCGGGGCGAAGTAGTTGCCGCCGTTGATCGAGAAGGTGCCGGTGCGGATACGGCGGGCGACGCGCAGGGCGCGGTCCTCGTCGGCGCTGTGGACGGCGCCGGACAGGCCGTACCGGGAGTGGTTGGCGATCCGGACGGCGTCGTCCTCGTCGTCGAAGGGGATCACCGCGAGGACCGGTCCGAAGACCTCCTCCTGGGCGATCTCGCTGTCGGGGTCGACGTGCGCGAGGAGGGTGGGCTCGTAGAACCAGCCGGGGTCGATGGGGTGGCCGCCGCGGACGAGGGTCGCGCCGTCGGCGACCGCCCGCCGCACCATGCCGTCGACCTTGTCGCGCTGCTGCTCGCTGATGAGCGGGCCCATGGAGGTCTTCGGGTCGGTGGGGTCGCCGACCTTGACGCGGCCGAGGCCGGCGGCGACGAGGGCCACGATCTCGTCGTGGTGGGCGCGCGGGACGAGGAGCCGGGAGGTGAGCGCGCAGCCCTGGCCGGAGTGGGAGCAGATGGTGAACGCGGCGAACATGGCCGCCCTGGCGAAGTCCGCGTCCTCGAAGACGATCATCGCGGACTTGCCGCCGAGTTCGAGGAAGACCCGCTTCACGGTGTCCGCGGCGGCGGCCATGATGCGGCGGCCGACGGGGGTCGACCCGGTGAAGGTGACGGCGTCCACGTCCGGGTGGGTGGTGAGGAGTTCGCCGACCTCGGCGCGCGAGGAGCTGAGGACGTTGACGACACCGGGCGGTATGTCGGTGTGTTCGGCGACGAGTTCACCGAGGGCGAGGGTGATGAGCGGGTTCTGCGGGGCGCCCTTGAGGACGACCGTGCAGCCGGCCGCGAGCGCGGGGGCGAGCTTGGCGAGGGCGAGCTGGTTGGGGTAGTTGTACGGCAGGATCGCGGCGACGACCCCGGCGGCCTCCTTCTCCACCCAGCGGTGGTGGCGCTGGCCGCGCGAGTCGATCTCGCCGAGGTCCTCGGTGAACTCGTAGGTCTCCAGCAGGTCGGCGTAGTACCTGACCAGCCCGATCGGCTCGTCGAGCTGGGGGCCGTGGGTGAGCTGGCGCGGGGCGCCCACCTCGGCGATGGTCAACTCGCGCAGCTGTTCGCGGTGTTCGTCGAGGGCGCGTTCCAACTGGCGCAGACAGCGCAGTCGCAGCTCCCGGTCCGTGGACCAGCCGGTGGTGTCGAAGGCACGGCGGGCGGCGGCGACGGCGGTGTCGGCGTCCGCCGTGGTGGCGTCGGGAGCATGGCCGAGCAGCTCACCGGTGGCGGGGTTGTGGGAGGCGAAGGTGGTCTCCGCCGCGACCAGCTTGCCGTCGATCAGCTGTGACTTGACGACGAGGGGGCTCACAGCCGCACCACCTGTCCGCCGTCCACCGCGAGGATCTGTCCGGTGAGCCAGCTCGCGTCGTCGGAGAGCAGGAAGAGCACCGCGCCCGCCTGGTCGGCGGGGGTGCCCAGACGCTTGAGGGCGAGGTTCTGCACCATCGCGCCCCGGTACTCCTCGGGGACGATGCTGCGGGTGGCCTCGGTGTCCGTCGGTCCGGGGGCGATCGCGTTGACGCGGATGCCGCGCCCGCCGAGCTCGGCGGCGAGGGAGACGGTGAGGTGGTTGATGCCGGCCTTGGCCAGCCCGTAGAACCCGGTGGGCTGGTAGGCGGCGGTGGACGACTGGTTGACGATCGCCGAGCCCTCCTTCAGGTGCGGCAGGACGGCACGGGTCATGTGCAGCGCGCCCAGCAGGTTCACCTTGAGGAAGCGGTCGAGGTAGTCGTAGTCGACGGTGACGATGCCCTCGCGGCGCATGCCGTGGAAGATCGCGGCGTTGTTGACCAGGTGGTCGATGCTCCCGAGTTCGGCGACGACGGTGTCGGCGAGGGCCTGCGCCGAGGCCGGGTCTGCGACGTCGACCCGGACGAAGAGGGCGTCGCCGATCTCCTTGGCGACCCGCTGCCCCTGCTCCTCGTTCAGTTCGGCGACGACGACCCTGGCGCCCTCGGCGGCCAGCGCCTTCGCGTACCCCTCGCCGATGCCCTGTCCGGCCCCGGTGACGATCGCCACCTTGTCCTTGAACCGCATCCCGCCTCCTTCTTCGGTAGGCCCCGATGGTCAGACCCCGGATGTCCGGAAACTACATTCTCTATTTGCGCGAATCAAGGATACGGACAAGAGAATCTGATGCTCTCCACTTCCCGTCACGACCATGATGAGAATATGGTTCTCGCGAATGGAAGGGGTGTTTCCATGATCGATTCGAAGGCCCTGAGCCCGTCGCTCGGGGTGGAGTTCACGGGTGTGTCCGATCCCCTCGACGACGCCTTCGTCACGCGGGCCGCCGAGGCCCTGAAATGGCGGGGGGTCCTGCTGGTCCGCGGGCTGCACCTGGACGACGCGCAGCAGCTGGCGTTCAGCCGGCGGCTCGGCGAGGTGGTCTCGCTCAGGGGCCGGGAGATCTTCCCGATCTCCCTCGACCCGGCGGTCAGCAGCACCGCCAAGTACCTCAAGGGCGCCTTCTCCTGGCATCTCGACGGCACCACCGACGACGTGCCCGTCAAGGCGACCACCCTGACGGCCCGTCATGTGGCCACCGTGGGCGGCGGAACCCAGTTCGCCAGCACCTACGCCGCCTACGAGAACCTGCCGGAGAAGGACCGCGAGCGGTACGCGAGCCTGCGCGTGGTGCACAGCTTCGAGGCCTCGCAGCGGCTGGTGAACCCGGACCCGACCGAGGAGGAGGTGGCGGGCTGGCGCACCCAGCCGGCCCAGGAGATGTCCCTCGTCTGGCGGCGCCACGACGGCCGCCGCTCGCTGGTCACGGGCACCACCGCCGACCATGTCGTGGGCATGGACCCCGAGGACGGCCGCGCCCTGCTGGACGAGCTGCTCGACTTCAGCACGCAGGACCGGTTCTGCTACACCCACGACTGGACGGTCGGCGACCTCGTCGTCTGGGACAACACCGGGATACTGCACCGGGCGCTGCCCTACGACGAGAACTCCGAGCGGCTGCTGCACCGGACGACGGTCGTCGGCGAAGAGGCGTTCGCATGACGGCCCGGGACACGGCGGACGCGGCCGGAGCGGCCGGCGCCACCGACGCGGCCGGACCGGCCAGGACGGCGGTCGTGACCGGTGGCGCCTCCGGGATCGGCCGGGCCATCGCCCGGCGGCTGGCCGCCGACGGACTGCGGGTCGCCGTGCTCGACCTCGTCCCGGCCGAGGAGGGGCACGGCTTCACGGTCGACGTCACCGACCGCGAGCAGGTCGACAAGGCCATGGCCGCCGTCCGCGAGCGCCTCGGCCCGGTCTCGGTGCTGGTGAACGCGGCCGGGAAGGACGGCTTCACCCGCTTCGGCGATCTGACCTTCGCCGACTGGCAGCGGGTCGTCGACATCAACCTCAACGGCGTCTTCCACTGCGTCCAGTCCGCGCTGCCGGACATGTGGGAGGGCCGCTGGGGCCGGATCGTCAACATCTCCTCCAGCAGCACGCACTCCGGCCAGCCCTTCATGGCGCACTACGTCGCCGCCAAGTCCGCGGTGAACGGCCTGACCAAGTCCCTGGCCCTGGAGCTCGGCCCGCGCGGCATCACCGTCAACGCGGTCCCGCCCGGCTTCGTGGACACCCCGATGCTGCGCACCGCCGAGCGCAGGCAGCAGCTCGGCGGCTCCGTCGAGGACCACATCGCCCGCACGCCGGTCCGCCGCGTCGGCCGCCCGGAGGACATCGCGGCGGCCTGCTCCTTCCTGGTGAGCGAGGAGGCCGGCTACATCACCGGCCAGATCCTCGGGGTGAACGGGGGCCGCAACACATGACGAGGCTGCCACCGGTCCCGTACGAGGACTGGGACGCCGAGGCGCTGAAGCCGCTGACGGGCGGCCGGAAGGTGCCCCCCTCCAACGCCCTGGGGCTCCTGGTCCGCCACCCTCGGCTCGCGAAGGCGTTCCTCACCTTCAACACCCATCTGCTGCTGCGCAACTCGCTGCCGCCGAGGACGCGCGAGCTGGCGATCCTGCGGGTGGCGTGGCGGCGCGGGTGCGCGTACGAGTGGGCCCAGCATGTCCTGATCGGACGTCAGGCAGGACTGACGGATGAGGAGTTGACCGAAGTCCGTACGGGCTCCCCGACCCTGGTCAACCGCGCCGTCGACGAACTCGACGCCACCTCCGCCCTCTCCGACGCCGTCTACGAGGAACTGGCGAAGGAGCTCGACGAGCACCAGCTCATGGACTTCGTCTTCACCGTCGGCGCCTACGGGACCCTGGCGATGGCGTTCAACACCTTCGGCCTGGAACTCGACGAGGGCCTGCCGGACGGCGGCTTCGACGAGACCTGAGGACGGGGCGGTGGGCGGGGCCCGCCGCCCGCGGTCACAGCAGGCTTATGAACCCCCTCGGACGTGCTGCTTCATCTCCTCCAGGCGGGTCAGGATCGGGAAGCCGTCCACGCTCAGGGCGTTGCCGTGGCCGGTCTGGTGGATGTCGAAGACGGACTGGAGGGCGGCGTAGAAGCCCTGGACGTCGAGGGTCTGGTTGACGGCGCGCTTGGCCTGGCGCAGGCCGAAGGGGGGCATTCGGGCGATGCGGTGGGCCAGGTCCCGCACGGAGGTGTCGAGTTCGTCCAGCGGCACCACCTTGTTGACCATGCCGACCTGTTCCGCCTCGCGGGCGGTCAGCGGGCGGCCGGTGAAGAGGATCTCCTTGGCCTTGCGCGGGCCCAGTTCCCAGGTGTGGCCGTGGTACTCGACACCGCCGATGCCCATGTGCACCACCGGGTCGGAGAACTCGGCGTTCTCGGCGGCGACGATCAGATCGCAGGGCCAGCACAGCATCAGCCCGGCGGCGATGCACTTGCCCTGCACCGCCGCGATGGTGGGCTTCGGCAGGTTGCGCCACTTCAGGGAGTACTCCAGATAGCGGCGCGTCTCGGCGTCGTAGATCCACTCCAGGGTGATCTCGCCGGGCCCCGGCCAGCGGTCCTTCAGATCGTGCCCGGCGGAGAAGTGCCGGCCGTTGGCGCGCAGGACGACGACCCGTACGTCCTCGTCGCGGGCGGCGCGGGTGAAGGCGGCGTCGAGGTCGTCGAGGAGCGCCATGGTCTGGGCGTTGGCGACTTCGGGGCGGTTCAGGGCGATGGTCGCGATGCCGTCCTCGGCGTCGTACAGGATCTGGTCCATGCCGCTCCTTGGGTGGTCAGCGGGGCAGGCCGAGGAGGCGCTCGGCGATGATGTTGCGCTGGATCTCGCTGGTGCCGCCCGCGATGGTGCCGGCGAAGCTGCGCGCATGGCGCTCGAACCAGCTGGAGACGAAGTCCTCGTTGTTCATGTGGTGGTGCGGGCCGGTGCGCGCCGGGTGCGGCAGCGCGTCCGCGCCCGCCGCCTCCAGGGCGTGCAGGGAGGCGTTCTGGACGGCCTCGGAACCCAGCAGCTTCAGCACCGAGATCTCGGCGGGGTCGCGGTCCGGGCCCAGCTGCCGGTGGCCGAGCAGGCGCAGGGCCTGGAGGTCCATCTGGAGCGTGGCGTACCACTCCTGGTCGCCGCCCGTACCGGCGGCGTCGCGCACCAGGTCCGCGAGGCGTTCGGCGTACGACAGCCAGAGCAGGGTGCGTTCATGGCCGAGGGAGCCGTTCGCCACCCGCCAGCCTTCGTTCAGGGGGCCGACGAGGTGCTCGCGGGGAACGCGGACGCCGGTGAGGAACACCTCGTTGAAGTCGAGGTCGTCCTCGGCGGCGATCGAGCCGAAGGGACGGCGGACGACGCCCTCGGTGCCGGTCGGGATCAGCAGGGCGCTGATGCCCCGGTGCCGCGGCGCGTCGGGATCGGTGCGCACGAAGGTGAGCAGGACGTCGGCGTCATGGGCGCCGGAGGTCCAGATCTTCTGCCCGTCGACGACGAAGACATCGCCCGTGAGGACCGCCCGGGTGCGCAGGGAGGCGAGGTCGGAGCCCGCCTCCGGTTCGCTCATGCCGAGCGCGGCGGTGAGCTCGGCGCGCAGGATCGGCACCGCCCAGCGGGCCTTCTGCTCCTCGGTGCCGAACGTGAGCAGCGAGGCGGCGACGATGCCCAGGCCCTGGGGGTTGAAGCTGTGGTAGATGCGCCGGTCGGCCAACTCCTCCAGATGGGCGAGCTGTTGGGGCAGGGTGGCGTGCCGGCCGCCGTACTCGGGAGGCTGGCCGGGGAGCAGCCAGCCGTGGTCGAACAGGGTGCGCTGCCAGTGCCGGGCCCAGCCGGGGACATGGGCGCTGGAGCGGGGGCGTTCCCGGGCCTCGGCCTCGGCGGGCAGGTGCGCGTCGAGGAACGCGGCGAACTCGGCGCGGAACGCGGTGACCTGGGGGTCGTCCGCCAGTCTCATCATGGGAGCAGCGCCTTCCGGTGGGCGGACGCGGTACCGAGGAGGAGGTCGCAGGCCTGGGCCCGCTTCAGCACGCACTGGAGCTCGTTCTCCCAGGTGAAGCCCATCGCGCCGAAGAGCTGGAGGCCGTGCCGGAAGACCAGCCGCTGGCACTCCCCCGCCGCCGCCTTGGCCATGTGCGCGGCCCGGGTGCGGCGGGGGTCGTCCTCGGCGATCGTCAGGGCGGCGAAGTGGGTGAGGGCACGGGCGCGTTCGATCGCCACGTGCATGTCGGCGGCCTTGTGCTGGACGGCCTGGAAGGAGCCGAGCGGCCGCCCGAACTGCACCCGCTGCCGCACATGGGCCAGGACGAGGTCGAGGACCCGGCGGCAGGCGCCGACCGCGGTGGCGGCGAGCCCGGTGAGCGCCAGATCCGGTACGCCGGGGGCGAGTTCGCCGGGCGCCCGGACCCGGGCCACGTGCAGCCGCGGGTCGAGGACCGGGATCCGCTCGGCGGCCAGCGCGGCGCCGGGCACGATTTCGACGCCGTCCGGGGTGAGCAGGGCGACCTCGTCGGCACGGTCGGCGTCGAGGACGTACCGTCCGAGGCCGTCGAAGACCGCGGTGCCGCTGCCCTCGGGGAGCCGCCCGGCCAGCGGGACGAACCAGGTGGCGGTGGCCAGGAACGGGGTGGGGTCGGCGGCATGGCCCAGTTCCTCCAGGACGAGCGCCAGTTCCAGCGGGGGCGCCTCCAGCCAGCCCAGCCGCAGATAGGTCTCCCACTGCTCCCGCTCGGGCCGGCCGCGCACCTTGGCGACCGTCTCACGCACCGTGCGGCGCAGCAGCCGCTGCTCGTCGTCGAGTTCGAACTCCACGCCGGTCCCCCTCCGCGGACGCTGGGCACACAGACGCGAGTGAGAATAACATTCTCACTATCGGGAAGTAAGAGTCTTGTTTCTGAGACAGCGCTATGCGGTAGGGGGAGCGCCCTCTCTTTTCACATGAGTGGAGTACCGTTCTTCCATGAGTGCCGTCCCCGCAGATCCGGTCGAGACACCCGAGCCAGCCTGGCGGCAGCGTGCCGTCGAGCGCTCCACGCGCGCCGCGAAGCTGCGCGCGGAGCAACGCGTCCAGCGCTTCCTGGACGCCGCGCAGGAGCTGATCGCCGACAAGGGCACCACCGACTTCACCGTGCAGGAGGTCGTGGAGCGTTCCCGCCAGTCGCTGCGCAGCTTCTACCAGCACTTCGACGGCAAGCACGAGCTGCTGCTCGCGCTCTTCGAGGACGCCCTGTCCCGGTCGGCCGCGCAGATCCGCGAGGCCTCGGCGGCCGGGCGCGACCCGCTGGAGCGGCTGCGGATCGCGGTCGACCTGCTGTACCACTCCTCCGAGCCGCGGGCGGGCGCCCAGTCCCCGCTGTTCACCGACTTCGCCATCCAGCTTCTGGTCAGCCATCCCGACCAGGTGGCCACCGCGCATCTGCCGCTGCTCGGCTTCTTCACCGAGCTGGTGGAGGAGGCCGTGGCGGCGGGCCAGGCCGTCTCCCCCAAGCCGCGCCGCACCGCCTCCCTGATCATGCAGACGGCGATGTTCACCGCCCGGGCCCCCGCGGCCCCGGTCGGCGCGCATCCCTCACCGATCTCCGCCGAGGAGGTGTGGGCGTTCTGCCTGGGCGGGATCACGGGCGGGGCGGTCACCAGCACCCCCGCGGAGGAGGAGCCCGAGGACGGGGCCGGGGCGGAGGCGACCGCGTCCGAGCCCGCCGCGCAGGCCCCCGCCAAGAAGGCGACCGCCGCACGCCGCACGACGAGCCGGTCCACGGCCCCCAAGTCCCCGGCCGGTGCGTCCCGCACCAAGGCCTGATCCCGCACACGGCCGGGGAGGCCGCCCCGCGCACGCGACCAGGCGGCCTCCCCGGCCGCGTCTCACGCTCCGAGCGCGTCCAGCATCCGCGGTGACGCCTGCACCGCGGTCCGCTGCATCAGGTCCAGCACGCCCCGCAGGCCCGCCAGCTCCGAGCCGCCGCCGGCCCGGCCGGGTCCGCCGTGCCGCAGCGCGGGCAGCGGCGATCCGTGCCCGGTGGTCCCCGCCAGGGTGACGGAGTCGAGCAGGTGCAGCCGGCCGTGCCAGGCGGCCGTCTCCGCGACGAGGGCGGTGGTCCACGGGACGTCGTCGCTCACCAGGGACGCGGCGAGGCTGCCGCGTCCGCGCGCCAGCAGGTCCGCCGCGTGCGCGGTGTCCCGGTACGCCAGGACGGTCGCCGCCGGTCCGAACGGCTCGACCTCGTGCGGGTCGGCGGCCTCCGGGTCGGCGGAGAGGAGAAGGGTGTCCAGGAAGGCGCCCCGCTCCGGGTCGGCGTCGGTGACCCGCACCTTGTCCGGGTCACCGTGCACGAACCGCCCCGACGCGGCGATCCGGCGCACGGCCCGCCGTACGTCCTCCCGCTGGGCGAGGCTGACGACCGCGCCCATCCGGACGCCCTCGGCGGCGGGGTTGCCGACGGTCACCCCGGCCAGCTCGGCGGCGATCGCGTCGAGGGCGGCGGCCTCCTGCTCGCGGGGGACCAGGACCCGGCGGATCGCGGTGCACTTCTGCCCCGCCTTGACCGTCATCTCGGTCACCACCTCGCGCACGAACGCGTCGAACAGCGGTGTGCCGGGGGTGACGTCGGGGGCGAGGACGATCGCGTTGACGGAGTCGGCCTCGGCGTTGAGGCGGACGGAGCGGGACACCAGGGCCGGGTGGACGCGCAGGGTCTGGGCGGTGGCGGCGGAGCCGGTGAAGGACAGGACGTCCTGCTCCCCGAGGAGGTCGAGGGCCGGCCGGACCGAGCCGACGACCAACTGGAGCGCGCCGGGCGGCAGGACGCCGGCCTCCGTCACGATCCGGACCAGGTGCTCGGTGAGGTACGCCGTCGGGGTGGCCGGCTTCACCACGCTCGGCAGGCCCGCCAGGACGGCCTGCGCGAGCTTCTCCAGCGGGGCCCAGACAGGGAAGTTGAAGGCGTTGACCTGGAGCATCAGCCCCGGGGAGGGCGTGACGAGGTGGACGCCGAGGAAGTCCCCGGCACGGGCGAGACGTTCGGCGGGACCCTCGACCAGATGGGGTGCGTCCGGGAGTCCGGCGCGGGCCCGGGCGGCGTAGTCGCGCAGGACGCGGACACCGCCGTCGACGTCGTACCGGGCGTCGTTCAGGGTGGCGCCGGCGCGGACGGACAGGGCGTACAGCTCCGCACGGCGGGCGCGCACGGCGTCCGCGACGGCCTCCAGCAGACCGGCCCGCCGGTGGAAGGTCAGGGCCCGCAGCGCGGGGCCGCCGACGCGGCGGGCGTGGCCGAACGCCCCGTCCAGGTCGAGGCCGGCGGAGGAGACACGGCACACCAGGTCCCCGGTGACCGCGTCGTGCACGTCGGTCGCGGACCCGTCCGCGGCGGTGGGGGTGACCCAGGTGTCCTGCAGATGGCTCTGGAGCATGGGAAGCGGCCCGCTTTCTTCGAGAACGTCACAGGGAGGTGCGTGCCTTACGGCACCGGGTGGTGGCCCCAGATGTCGGCGGTGTGGACACGGCTGACCCAGGTGCTCTCGTCGACCTGCACACCGCCCGCCCCGATCTCGATGCCGAAGCCCGCCGGTGAGGTCATGTAGAACGAGAACATCCCGTCGTTGGCGTGCTTGCCGAGTGTCGCCATCAGCTTGACGTCGTACTCACGGGTGCGGTCGAGGGCACGGCCGACCTCCTCCGTACTGGTGACCTCGCACAGGATGTGGTGGGTGCCCTCGTTCTTGTACGACCGGATGAAGGCGATGCTGTGGTGCCTCGGGTTGCAGCCGAGGAAGTAGAAGGTGCCCCAGGGATAGTCGGCGGTGTCGCTGAGCCGGAAGCCCAGGACGTCGCAGTAGAAGTCGACGGCCTCCTGCACGCGCGGCGTCTTCATCACCACGTGCCCCAGCCCCTGTTCACCGGTCACGAAGTCGACGCCGAGCGGCGAGACGAACCGGGTCGGGGCGAGGCGGCGGCCGCAGAAGAGTTCCGTGCGGATGCCGAGCGGGCCGGTGAAGTGCACCATGCGGGCCACCTGGCGGTCCTGGCACTCCTCGTCCGTGCCGACGGTGACGTCGACACCGGCCTCCTTCAGACGGACGGTCATCGCGTCGATGGCCAGGGCGTCGCGGACCTCCCAGCCGATGACCGTCACACCGCCGGTCTCCGCCTCGGTCAGCCACATCCGGAACGGGTGCTGGTCCATGCGCAGGCGGTAGGGCACGGAGTCCCCGGGCTCGACCGCGAGGCCCATCACGTTGCGGGCGTACTTTGCCCATGCTGTCGGGTCGGGGGCGCCGATACCCACGTACCCCAGGCTCTGGATCGTCATGACGAAGACGGTATTTGTCAGACCCTTGACGGTCAAGGGTCATACGAATACGTTGACGTCATCGAGCCGAGGAGGTCCGACGATGCCGGGAGAAGTGCCCGCGAAGGTGCCCGAGAAGGCCCGACTGCAGCCCGTCGACGAGAGCGAGCTGCACGAGAAGACGCTCGCGTCGCTGGCGCCGTACCGCGATCAGGACGGCCGGATCTACACGATCTGGACGACCCTCGCGCACCACGAGGACGCCCTGCGCCGCTTCCTCGTCTTCGGCAACCACGTGCTGGGGAAGAACACCCTGCCGCTGCCCTCCCGGGAACTGATGATCCTCAGGATCGCCGCCCGGGCGCGGGCCGCCTACGAGTGGGACCAGCACGTACGGATCGCCCGCCGGGCCGGGCTCGCCGACGGGACGATCCTGGCCGCCGCGCACGGCGACTGGGACGGACTGGACGAGCTCGACCGGGTGCTGCTCACCGCCACCGACTCGCTCCTGGACCACCAGGGCGTGGACGACGAGCTGTGGGGCCGGCTGGCCGAGCACCTGGGCACGGAGCAGATCATCGACGTCCTCTACACGGTCGGCCAGTACCTGACCATCGCCACCGTCATCAACACCCTCGGCGTGCGGGTGGAGGGCGAGCCGGCCCTGCCCCTGCCCCGGACCCGCGACCAGAAGGAAGAAGCCGCATGAAGCTCGCCCACCTCGCCGGCCGCCCGGTCGTCGTCCGCGACGACCTCGCCCTCGACATCGCGGACGCGAGCAAGGGAGCGATCGAGCCGCGCCTGGAGGTGCTCGCCGACCTCTCCCGCCACGACGAGCTGCGGGCGCTGGCCGAGTCCGCCGACGCGTCCGCCTGGAAGCCGTTCGCACCGCGTGACCTGGGGCGGGTGGCCAAGCCGTACAAGGCGATCGGGGTCGCGCTGAACTACCGGGCGCACGCCGAGGAGTCGAATCTGCCGGTCCCGGACGAGCCGTCGGTCTTCGCGAAGTTCGCCTCGTCGGTCGTCGGGCCGTACGACGCGATCGTGGTCGAGCCGCAGTACGACAAGGTCGACTACGAGGCCGAGCTGGTCGTCGTCATGGGCCGCACCGGCAAGAACATCCCCGAGGCCGAGGCGTGGTCGTACGTCGCCGGTGTCACCGCCGGCCAGGACGTCTCCGACCGCAAGGAGCAGTGGCGCAAGCCGATCAACCAGTTCACGCTGCCGAAGTCGTACGACACCTTCAGCCCGATCGGGCCGTATCTGGTGACGCTCGACGAGTTCGCCGACCCCGACGACATCGAGGTGGCGGGCTGGGTCGACGACCTGGAGGTACAGCGGGGCCGGACCTCGGACCTCATCTTCAGCGTGCCGGAGCTGATCGCCTGGCTGTCGAAGCGGGTGACGTTCGAGCCGGGCGACCTGATCTTCACGGGCACCCCGGCCGGCTGCGGCGTCCGCCGCACTCCTCGTCTCTACCTCACCGCGGGTAAGGTCCTGCGGACCGAGGTCACCGGCGTCGGCACTATGGTCAACCCGGTCGTCGCCGGCTGACCCCAGCCGGCCGGCCCCAACGGAAAGGGCGGGAGATCGTGACGGACACCGTGGGCGAGCCGGGCCTCGGCGCTGCCAGCCGGACCCGGGAGTTCTCGGAGCTCCTGCGCCACCACCACCGCGAGCTGGGCACCACCGAGCCCCGGGACCTCGACGCGATCGAGATGGTCACCGACCTCACCCGGCTCGAGGCCCGCCTGACCAAGGACTTCGAGAAGCACGTCCACCGGCCGCTCGGACTGACCTGGGCGGGCTTCCGGATCCTGAACGCGCTGTGGGTCTACGGCCCGCTCGCCCAGCAGGACATCGGACGGGTCTCCGGCTCCACCCGGGCCTCCATCTCCAGCGCGCTCGCGACCCTGGAGAGCCGGGGCCTGGTGACCCGGGAGCGGGTGGAGACCGACCGCCGCCAGCTGACGGTCGAGCTGACCGCCGAGGGCCGCGAGACCCTGCGCCGGGCCATCGAGGCCCAGACCCGGCGCGAGCGGGCCTGGACCGGCGTGCTGCGCGACGACCAGCTCAGTGAGCTGGTGCATCTGCTGCGTACGCTGGTCAACCAGGAGACACCGCCCGCGGAGTGAGCGGCCTCGGTGGGCGGCCTCCGGGGGACCGGCGCACCGTCACAGGTGTTTTTTCATCAGGCATCTAACTGTCAAGCATCTAACAACAGGCTGGTTTCTCAAGGGAGAGAATCATGGTCCGTCGTGTCGTCACCGGTGTCAGCTCCAGCGGCAAGCCCGTCATCGTCAGCGACGGGGAGCCGCCCCTCACCCGTCAGTACACCCACACCCCCGGCTTCGGTCGCTCCCTGGTGTGGAACACGACGGCACCCGCCGCCCCGTCCGACGATCCGACGGCGTCACTCACGTCCTATGTTCCGGCGCCCGGCGAGACGGTCGCGCTGACCGTCACCTTCCCCCCGGCCGGCGTGTACGCCGACCCGGGCTGGGACCCGGCGGCGGCCGGCGCCGAGCAGCTGGAGGCCACCCCGGGCCTCGCCGAGCTGTTCGAGCCGGACAACCCCGGCATGCACACCACCCCCACCGTCGACTACGGCGTCGTCCTCAGCGGCGAGATCGTCCTGGACCTCGACGGCGGGGAGACGGCCGCGCTGAAGCCCGGCGACCTGATCGTGCAGAACGGCACCCGGCACGCCTGGCGGAACAACGGCACCGAGCCCGCCACCGTGTTCTTCGTACTGATCGGCGCGGGCAGCACCGCATGAGCGCCCTGACGACGGCGGCGCCCGGCGCTCCGGTCGTCGACCTGGACCTCGACGAGCTGTGCCGCGACCCCTACCCCGCCTACGCCGAGCTGCGCCGCGCCGCCCCGCTCGCCTGGGTGCCCTCGGTCGGCCGGCATCTGCTCACCCGCCACGAGGACATCGTCCACGCGGAGAAGCTGCCCGAGGTGTTCTCCTCCCGCGAGGAGGGCTCGCTGCTGCTGCGCACGGTCGGCCCGAACATGCTCCGCGAGGACGATCCGGACCACCGCCGGCTGCGGGCCGCGGCCGAGCCGCCCACCCGTCCCCGGCAGGTCCGCGACCTGTGGGCCGGCGCCTTCGAGAAGACCGCGCACGACCTGCTCGAAGGGATCGCCGGCCGCGGCGAGGCCGATCTGATCGCCGACTTCGCCGAACCCCTCGCGGCCGCCAACCTGGCGCTCGTCCTCGGACTGCGCACCACGAGCGCCGCGGACGTCTCCGACTGGTCGCGGGCGATGATGGCCGCCAACGGCAACTACGCCGACGACCCCGGGGTCTGGCTGCGCGCCGAGCGGGCCACCCGGGCCATCGAGGAGGCGGTCGCCGAGGCCGCCGAGGCGGCCCGCCGCGAGCCCGACGGCTCGGTGATCTCCTCCATGGTCCACACGGCCGCCCCGGTGGAGCTGTCCGAGATCCAGAACAACGTCAAGGTGATCATCGGCGGCGGGGTCAACGAGCCGCGGGACGTCTTCGGGGTCGGCGCCTGGGCGCTGCTGCACCGCCCCGAGATGCTGGACCGGGTCCTCGCCGACCCGGCCTCCTGGAAGCGGGTCTTCGAGGAGACCGCCCGCTGGGTCTCGCCGATCGGCATGTATCCGCGCCAGCTCACCCGGGAGTACGAGATCGCCGGGGTGACCCTCCCGGCCGGCAGCCGTGTCGCCCTGGTCATCGCCTCGGGCAACCGGGACGAGTCGGTGTTCGAGCGGGCCGGGGAGTTCGACCCCGACCGGCCGCACCGCCCGCATCTCGCCTTCGGCGGCGGTCCGCACTTCTGCATGGGCGCGTGGGTCGCGCGCCACGAGGTCAGCGCCATCGCCTGGCCCCTCGTCTTCAGCCGTCTGAAGGGTCTGCACCTCGCCGAGGGCGCGGACGATCGCCTGGACGGCTGGGTGTTCCGCGGGCTGACCTCGCTGAACGTCACCTGGCAAGCAGCCTGAGCCGTCCCCATCGGGAGGACTTCATGCCCACCGTCATCTTCCGGTCGCCCGACGGAACCGAACACAAGGTCGCCGCCGCGTCGGGGACCGTGCTCATGCAGGCGGCCGTCTCCCACGGCGTGCCGGGCATCGTGGCCGAGTGCGGCGGCAACGCCTCCTGCGCCACCTGCCACGTCTACCTCGACCCCGCGCAGAGCGGGCCGGCGGGTCCGCCGAACGACGTCGAGGACGAGATGCTGGACTTCACCGCCGCCGAACGCCGCCCCACCAGCCGCCTGAGCTGCCAGGTGGTTCTCTCCGACGCCCTGGACGGACTGGTCGTCCACGTCCCCGAGGAGCAGGTGTGAGCGCGGGCGTGGTGATCGTGGGCGGGGGGCAGGCTGGCTACAGCGTCGCCTCCACCCTGCGCGCCTGCGGCTACGACGGTCCCCTCACCCTGTTCGGGGCCGAGCCGCATCTGCCGTACCAGCGGCCGCCGTTGTCGAAGAAGGCGCACACCGGTCCGGACGGCCCCGAGGTCTCCCTGGTCCCGGAGAGCTTCTACCGGGAGCGGGACATCGCCCTCCGGCTGGACGACGCCGTCGTCTCCCTCGACCCCGCCGCCCGTACGGTCCTCGCCCGCTCCGGCGCCCGCGTCCCGTACACCCGTCTCGTCCTCGCGACCGGCGCCCGCAACCGCCGGCTGCCCGTCCCCGGCGCCGGCCTCCCCGGTGTGCACGCCGTGCGCTCCCTGGACGACGCGCTGGCCGTCGGCGCGGCGCTCGCGACGGCCCGGGACGTGGTGGTCGTCGGCGGCGGCTTCATCGGCCTCGAACTGGCCCGGGTGGCCCTCGCGCACGGCGCCCGGGTGACCGTCGTGGAACTCGCCGGCCGGCTGCTCGGCCGCGCGCTCTCCCCCGAGCTGGAGCCCCGGCTGCGCGAGCGCCACGAACGCTCCGGTGTCCGCGTCCTCACCGGCACCGCCGTACGGGCCCTGGAGGGCGCGGGGCGGGTGGAGCGGGTCGTGACGTCCGCGGGCGTCCTGCCCGCCGACCTCGTCGTGTACGGCATCGGCGCCGCCCCCCGCGACGAACTGGCCCGGGACGCCGGTCTCGCCGTGGACGACGGGGTGCTGGTCGACGAGCGGCTGTGCTCGGTGTCCGACCCGTGGATCTCCGCCGTCGGCGACTGCGCCCGCGCTCCGCATCCGCACGCGGCCGGACCGGTGCGGCTGGAGTCGGTGCAGAACGCCACCGACCAGGGGGCGCTGGTCGGCCGCCGGCTCGCCGGGCAGCCGCCGGAGCCGTATGCCGGGCTGCCGTGGTTCTGGAGCGACCAGGGGGACGTCAGGCTCCGGATCGCCGGGCTGCGGGCGCCCTCCGACGAGGTGCGCCTCGCGGCCGGGGACTCCCCCGAGCGGCTGGCCGCGTACGCCTTCCGGGACGGGCTCCTGGTGGCGGTGGAGACCCTGGACTGGCCCGCCGAGCATCTCGCGGCCCGCCGGCTCCTGGAACGCGGGACGCCGGTGTCCGCCGCCGAACTGGCGGGGACGACCCTCGGCGCGCTCGCCCGCGCGAGACGCGCGGCGGAGGTGCGGACATGACGGACACGTTCGGCGCGCATCTGACCGCCGCGGCGGCCGAGGCCGGCTCCCGGACCGCCCTGGTCTTCGGGGACCGCACCTGGACCTACGCCGAGCTGGAGCGCGCGGTCCGGCGGACCGTCGCCCGCCTCGACAAGTACGGGGTGCGCAGGGGCGACCGGGTGGTGATGCAGGGGGCGGCCCGCCCCGAGGCCCTGATCACCCTGTTCGCGGTGGCCCGGGCGGGCGCGGTGCTCGTGCCGCTGCATCCGCAGGTGACCGGCGGCGAGCTGGCGGTGGTCTGCGAGGAGACCCGGCCGGTGGCCGTGGTGGCCGACGAGGGCTTCCCGGCGGGTACGGGTCACCGGCTGGGCTGGGAGGACCTGCACCCGGCCGGGGACGAGGACCCCGGGTGCTCCTCCCTCGGCCCGCCCGCCGGGTCCGACGTCGCGGTCGTCGCGTTCACCTCCGGCACCTCCGGCCGGCCCAAGGGCGTGGCCCTGACCCACGACAACCTCCACTGGAGCATGGTCAACGGCCTGGCCCGGCTGCCCTTCGGGGCGAGCGACACCGCGCTCGTGTCCACCCCGCTGGCCCATGTCGCCGTGCTGGGCGGGCTCCCGCAGTGCACCTGGGCGCGGCGCGGCACGGTCGTGCTGGCACCGCGCTTCGATCCGGACCTGTTCGTCGACCTGGTCCGCGACCACCGGGTGACCTGCGCGTTCGCGGTCCCCGCGATGTCCGCCCTGCTGGCCCGGCACCCCCGGTTCGGCAGCGGCGACCTCGACACCCTGCGCTGGATCCTCTCCGGCGGCTCTCCCGCGCAGAGCGCCACCCGCGAGCGGTTCCGGGCCCGCGGGATCGGGGTGGTCGACTCCTACGGTCTGACGGAGACCGCGGCCGGGGTGACGTACTCCGCGCCCGACGCACCGGCGGGCTCCGCGGGATCGCCCGTCCCACGGGTCGAGCTGACCGTCGTGGACGCGACGGGGACGCCCGCACCGGCCGGGACACCCGGCGAGATCTGGGTGCGCGGCCCCTCGGTGGCCGCCGTGTACTGGAACGCCGCCGGACCGGTGCCGGTGACCGACGACGACGGCTGGTTCCACTCGGGGGACCGCGGGCTGTTCGACGACGAGGGCCGCCTGTCGGTCGTCGGACGGCTGAAGGACACCATCATCACCGGCGGGGAGAACATCGACCCCGCCGAGGTCGAGAACGCCCTCGCCGACCTCCCCGGCGTCGTCGAGGTCGCCGTGTCCGGTGCCCCGGACCCGGTCTGGGGCGAGGTCGTGACCGCCTTCCTCGTCGCCGAGTCCGGGAACCCGACCCTGGACGAGATCCGGGACCACCTCGACGGCCGGCTCGCCCGGCACAAGTGGCCACGCCGACTCCAGGTCGTGCCCGCCCTGCCGCGCGGGGCCACCGGAAAGCTCCAGCGGGCGCGTCTCGCCACCCTGCTGGACGACTGACAACCGCTGACGATCACCGGAGACCGCACCGCCGCAGGTGCCGTCTCCCCCACCCATACCCCTGAAGCCCTCACACCCCGAGGAGACGCCATGAGTGCGACCATGCGAGCCGCGCGGATGCACCACGTCGGCGAGCCGATGAAGATCGAGGAACTGCCCGTTCCCGAGCCCGGCCGCGGCGATGTCCGGGTGGCCGTGCACGCCGTCAACATCGTGCCCAACCTCGCCAACATCCTGAACATGTGGACCACGTGGTTCCCGATGAGCCCGCTGCCCACCCTGCCGGCGATCTTCGGTCTCGACCCGGCGGGTGTGATCGAGGAGATCGGCGAGGGCGTCGAGGGCTTCGAGGTCGGCGACCGGGTGTACGTCAACCCGGGCCGCTCCTGCGGCTCCTGCCGCTCGTGCCGCGGCGGCGACTCGATCAACTGCGCCAGCTACGCCTTCGCCGGCTACTTCGGCTTCTCCCCCACCGCGATCCATCTGCTCGACCGGTACCAGGGCGGCCTCGCCGAGTACACGGTGGCCCCGGCGTACAGCCTGGTGAAGCTGCCGGACTCGCTGTCCTTCGAGGCGGCCGCCCGCTTCGGCTACATCGGCACCATGTACTCGGCGCTGCGCAAGGCCGGGGCCGGTCCCGGCAAGAGGATCCTGATCAACGGCATCAGCGGCACCCTGGGCATCGCCGCCGCCCTCCTCGCGCCCGCCATGGGCCTGACCCATGTGTACGGCACCGGACGGGACCGGGCCCTGCTGGAGCGGGTCGGCAGGCTGGCGGACGGCCGGCTGCGTCTGCACTCCCTGGACGACGGCCCGCTCGACGACTGGGTGCGCGCGGAGACCGGCGGCCACGGCGCCGACATCTACATCGACGCCCTCGGCCCGGGCGCCCCGCACGAGACGTTCCGGGCGGGCATGCGGGCGCTGGCGCGCGGCGGCGTCGCCGTCAACATCGGTGCCGTCGCGGGCGATGTGCCGATCGACGTCCACCACATGATGGACCAGCAGCTGAGGCTGATCGGCTCGGCCTGGTTCACCTCCGCCGAGGGCCAGACCATGGCCGACATGGCCGGGGCCGGCCTGCTGGACCTCAGCCCCCTGGAGCACCAGGTGTTCCCGCTGGACCAGGTCAACGACGCCATCAGCGGGATCGCCGTACGCAACGGCGGTTTCAGCAACTTCATCATCGGCCCGCAGGCCTGACGGGAGAGCGACGATGCACGCAGCGCACACCGGCCGCCCGGCCGACCCCCTCGACCTCCTGGAACTCGACAGCCTGCTCAGCGACGAGGAGCGTGCCGTACGCGATGTCGTGCGCACCTTCTGCGAGCGGCGCGTCGACCCGCACATCGCCGAGTGGTTCGAGCGGGGCGGGATCGAGGACATCCGCGGCCTGACCAAGGAACTCGGTGAACTGGGCCTGCTGGGCATGCACCTGGAGGGCTACGGCTGCGCGGGCATGAGCGCGGTCGACTACGGCCTGGCCTGTCTGGAGCTGGAGGCCACCGACTCGGGGCTGCGCTCCCTGGTGTCGGTGCAGGGCTCCCTGGCGATGTACGCGATCCACGCCTTCGGCTCCGAGGAACAGAAGGAGGAGTGGCTGCCGAGGATGGCGGCGGGCACGGCGATCGGCTGCTTCGGCCTGACCGAGCCCGACTCCGGCTCCGACCCCGGCAGCATGCGCACCGCGGCCCGCCGGGACGGCGAAAACTGGGTCCTCGACGGCCGCAAGATGTGGATCACCAACGGTTCGGTCGCCGAGGTCGCCGTGGTCTGGGCGCGTACGGAGGACGGCATCCGCGGTTTCGTCGTCCCCACCGACACGCCCGGCTTCTCGGCGCCCGCGATCAAGCACAAGATGTCGCTGCGGGCCTCGGTGACCAGCGAGCTGGTCCTGGACGGGGTACGGCTGCCCGGCAGCGCCGTCCTGCCCGGCGTACGGGGCCTGCGCGGGCCCCTGTCCTGTCTGAGCGAGGCCCGCTACGGCATCGCCTGGGGCGCGATGGGAGCCGCCCGCTCCGCCTTCCGGACCGCCCTGGCCTACGCGGGCGACCGGGTCCAGTTCGGCCGGCCGATCAGCGGCTTCCAGCTCACCCAGGCCAAGCTGACCGACATGTCCCTGGAGCTGAACAAGGGCATCCTGCTGGCCCTGCACCTCGGCCGGGTCAAGGACGACCGGGGTCTGCGCCCCGAGCAGGTCAGCCACGGCAAGCTCAACAACACCCGGGCGGCGCTGGAGATCTGCCGCACCGCGCGGACCGTGCTGGGCGCCAACGGCATCTCGCTGGAGTACCCGGTCATCCGGCACGCCAACAACCTGGAGTCGATCCTCACCTACGAGGGGACGGTGGAGATGCACACCCTGGTGATCGGGCAGGCGCTGACGGGGCAGGCGGCGTTCCGGTGAGTGCCCTCTCCCGGGTCGGCGTGGTCGGCTGCGGGCTGATGGGCGCGGGCATCGCCGAGGTCTGCGCCCGGGCCGGGCTGGACGTCGTGGTCCACGAGGTGACCCCGGCCGCGGCCGAGGCGGGCCGCGCCCGGATCACCGCCTCGCTGGAGCGGGGCGTCCGGCGCGGAAAGCTCACCGCCGCGGACCGCGACGCGGCGCTGGACCGGCTGCGGGTCACTCCCGACCTCACCGCCCTGGCGGACCGGGACCTGGTGGTGGAGGCGGCGACGGAGGACGAGAAGGTCAAGGCCGGGCTCTTCGCCGAGCTCGACCGGACCGTCACCCGCGAGGACGCGATCCTCGCCTCCAACACCTCGTCCCTGCCCGTGATGAAACTGGGCATGGCCACCAGCCGCCCGCACCAGGTGATCGGGGTCCACTTCTTCAACCCGGTCCCGGTCCTGGAGCTGGTCGAGATCGTGCCGTCCCTCCTGACGAGTCCCCAGACACAGCGCCGTGCGGAGGAGTTCGTCACGACGGTCCTGGGCAAGAAGGTGATCCGCGCCCAGGACCGGGCCGGCTTCGTGGTGAACGCCCTGCTGGTGCCGTACCTCCTGTCGGCGATCCGGATGCTGGAGTCCGGACACGCCTCGGCGGACGACATCGACACGGGCATGGTCCTGGGCTGCGCCCACCCCATGGGCCCGCTGAGCCTGGCGGACCTGATCGGCCTGGACACGCTCACCGCCATCGCGGAGGCGATGTACGCGGACTTCAAGGACCCCCAGCACGCCCCGCCACCCCTGCTGCAGCGGATGGTGGAAGCGGGCCTGCTGGGCCGGAAGTCAGGCAGAGGGTTCCATGATTACGCCGGGTGACCTCCAGGGGCGCGGGGAACTGCGTGACCAGCCACGACGGCGCCGCACCCGCTCACGCATGGGACTTGGCAGAAGAGGCGAACGCGTCGGCAGCCACCAGATCGAAGTCACCGTGATCGCTGCCAAGCCCCTGCGCGACCAGCGCGGCGGCCGCACTGCCGAGCACCGCCGCGTCACTCGGCGTACGCCCCAGCCCGATCCCCCGCAGATACCCCGCGGAGAACGCGTCCCCGCACCCGGTGGTGTCGACGACGTCGACGACGAACGCCGGCACCGGTTCCGCCCCGTCCGCGCTCACCACCAGCGCCCCGTCGCCACCGCGCGTCACGGCGACGACGCCCACCCCGGCGGCCAGCAACTTCCGCGCACCGGTGAGCAGATCGTCCTCGCCGGTGAAACCGAGGACCTGGTCCTCGTTGGGCAGGAAGTGGTCGACGTAGGGCAGCGCCGCCTCGATCTGCTCGAAGCTGCCGAGCACCCCCGGAGCGAGCAGATCGACGGAGGTGACGACCCCGTGGTCCTTGGCGTACGACAGGATCCGCGTCGCGGTGTCCACCCCGATCAACTCGGGCCCGCCGAGGTGCAGATGGGTGGCCTCGGCGAGAGCGTCCCAGGGCACGTCGTCCACGCCGTAGGTGATGTTGGCGCCGAGCAGGTGCAGCGAGGGCCGGTCGCCGTTGGGGCGGATGGGCAGGACGCTGGCGGAGGTCGCGGTGTCGGTGCGGCGGACGAGGAACCCGGTGTCGATACCGGCCCTGTTCAGCAACTGCACCAGCATGTCACCGGTCGGGTCGGTGCCGATCGCGCCGGCGCTGCGCACCTCGGCGCCCAGCTTGGCGAGGGTGAGGGCGGTGCCGCCGGCCGTTCCCGCGGCGGTCATCCGGATGTCCTCGACCAGGGTCGCGCCCTGCCCCTCGGGTATCTCCTCGACCGGCCGGACCAGGACGTCCAGGACGTGCACGCCCATCGTGAAGACCTTCATCTGCTCCCCCTGTTTTCCTCTTGCGCGGGTGGCATGGGACGGGTGGTTCCGTAGTTGCGGGCGAGGGCCGCCTCGATCACCGCGAGTTGCTGCTGTTCGTCCAGGAAGCGGGGGGTGCCCATGGAGGCCGCGCGCTGGTAGACGCCGCAGGCCCATTCGAGGAGCAGGGCGTGTTCGACGGCCTGGTCGAGGGTGACGGCGTGGGTGACGGCGCCGTGGTTCGCCATCAGGGCGGCGCTGCGCCCCTCGAGGGCGGTGAGCACCGACTCGGCGAGCTCCGGGGTGCCGAAGGTGGCGTACGGCGCGACCCGGACCGTACCGCCGAGGGCGAGCAACTGATAGTGGATGCAGGGAAGTTCGTCCAGCACGCAGGACACGGCGGTGGCGTGCGGCGCATGGGTGTGGACGACCGCTCCGGTGCCGTACCGGCGGTAGACGCCGAGGTGCAGCTCCAGTTCCGAGGTCGGCTCGTAGGTCCCCTCGATGTGCTGGCCGTCGAGGTCGACCACGGTCACCTGGTCCGGGGTCAGCGCGGCGAGGACCGCTCCGGTCGCGGTGATGGCGACCCGGTCGTCGACGCGGACGCTCACGTTCCCGGCCGTGCCGATGAGGAGGCCCTCGGCCCCCAGGCGCCGGCAGGCGTCCGCGACGGCGGCCCGCTCCCGGCTCGGCGTCGAGCTTGAGGCGGTCATGGGCGCGAAGGTAGCGTAAACGTGAAACAAAGTCACGTTCACGTTCGGAGCCGGTTCTTGGACACTCCCCTGCGCCGTACCCCCCGTCAGGCGCGCAGCAAGGCCCGACTGGCGCTGCTGCTGCGGGCCGCCGAGCGCATCCTGGTCGAGGAGGGCGTGGAGGCGCTGACGACGACCCGGGTGGCGGCCGGGGCGAAGGTCTCCGTGGGCTCGCTCTACCAGTACCTGCCCGATCGCGGCGCGATCATCGACGCCCTCGCGGCGGGCTACCTGGCCCGGCTGGAGGGCGTCACGGACGATCTGGCCCGGGCCGCGGCCGTGGAGCGGTGGGAGGATCCGGTCGGGGTGATGATCGACGCGTACGCCGGGATCTACCGGACGGAGCACGGTTTCCGGGCGCTGTGGTTCGGCAGCGGGCTGACCGAGCGGGCCCGGGCGGCGGACCGTGAGCACAAGCGGCGGATGGCCGACGGGATCCGCCGGGTGCTGCTCGCGCTGGACGTCGTACGCGACGACGAGCCGCTCGC
This sequence comes from Streptomyces sp. YKOK-I1, assembly GCF_054660435.1. NCBI lineage: Bacteria > Bacillati > Actinomycetota > Actinomycetes > Kitasatosporales > Streptomycetaceae > Streptomyces > Streptomyces sp. YKOK-I1. The sequence continues at coordinate 8,736,610 of NZ_BAAGDR010000001.1, read as the reverse complement.
CCGCGCCTGCCATGCCGCCGTCCTCGCGGCCGACGCGCTCGCCCAGGAGGCGTTCCGCCGGGACGCGGACGGCGACACCGCCTTGCTCGACGAGGCGAAGGTGATGCTGCGCGGCTATCTGAGGGACGTCGTCGCGCGCTACTGACCCCGCCGGCCTCTCCCCTGCCGGTCCCGGGCGAACCTGTGTCAGCGATCGTCCGGAGGGCCGAAGCCGGATGAAGGGGATGCGGAGGCGACGCCGGGGCCGGTGAGGATTCCGTTCAGCCAGGCCGCAGCGAGTTCCGCGCGGGAGCGGCAGCCGGTGCGCTGGAACAGCCGTGTCAGGCGCTGCTCCACGGTTTTGTGGCTGCATGCGAGTTCCGCGGCGATCTGCCGGTTGGTCGCGCCGTCGCTGACCATGCGCACCACGGCGACGTCGGCTTCGGTCAGTTCCTCGGAGGTCTGGCGGAGCCTCGGGACGGGGATGCCGCGCCGCTGTGCGGCACGGGTGGCGGCCATGCGGAAGGGACGTCCCAGGCCGAGACGGTGGGCGTTGTGCATGGCCTCGGACAGCCAGGAGGAGGGGTCGTCAGCGAGGTGGGTCAGACACAGACCGCAGACGACGTTCAGGTGAACGTCGCGGCGGCGCCTGAGGAGTCGGTACGCGGTCTGTGCGCTGTCGGCGTCGCGGAGTGCGATGGCGCGTCCGATGAGCAGGGCCTCGTGGGTCATGGGTGTGACCGCCTCCTCGTGCAGGGTTTCCAGTTCCTCCAGAGCCTGCTGGACCATGTGCGGTCGGTCTTCGGAGGCGGCGAGCGACAGGATGCGCAGGAGCACCCGCTCGACACCGGCGAGAAGTCCGCTCTTCCGCGCCTGCCGCGCCTCGTGCCAAGCCCCCTCAAAGGCCTCCTCCGCCCGGCCCGACCCGTACCGGACGGCCAGCCGCGCCCGCGCCGCCAGCGGATGGGTGAAGGTGTCGGGAACCATGTCGAGCCATGCCCGGGCACGGACGACGTCGCCGCGTGCGCAGTGGATCTCCGCCGCCAGCACCCGTGCCAGGCAGGACACGCCCACGGCGCTGTGCGTGCGGCTGCGCACCTCCACGCGGCGGGCAGCCGCCAGCGCGGCATCCCAGTCCCCCGCCAGGTAGTCACCCACCATGCCCTGGTACAGGGCGGCGACACAGTCCCCTGCCGTTGCGTACCGGTCGCCGAGTACGGCGCTGAGCGCGCCGGCCAGGTCCCCGTAGGCGGCGGCGCCGCTCAACTGGTCCAGGGCCCGCTGATCGATGACGGCGCACGGCATGCTCCGGCGCGCGCGGCGCAGCCCGACGCGGCCGCCTACCGCAGCGGCCACCAGCCGTACATCGGCGGGCGAGGGCAGGGGCGTGCGTCGGCGCCCGGGATCGGAGCCCTGAGCACCGTGGACGGTCGTCACCGGCCAGGGCGTCGGCACGCCGATGCCGTAGAGGCCGCCGAGTGCCGTCAGCCCGGTCGTGGCGGGAAGAGCGTGGAGCGCTCTGGAGTCGGGGTCGGTGGTCTCGGCGCAGGGTGAGCGGTGTTCGTGAAGAGCCGCCCACGCCCATGCCTGGGCGACGTCTCCCAGCCCGGCCGGTTCCTCCAGCGCCTCAGGGTGGTCGGTGGTCACGTCCTGCTGCGCGCCGAGGCAGGCGATCAGGGGCTCGCCGAGCGCCAGAAGCCCGTCGTGGTCGCCGTGCCGCAGACTCAAGCTGCTCGCCTCGTGGAGCACTCCAGGGGTGCGCCGGTCCAGTGGCGCGAGCCGGCGCAGTGCGGCTGCGTAGGCACGGGCCGAGCGGGGCCAGTTGGTCCTGGCCTCCTCGCGGGCCGCGGCCAGCAGCAGCGGCAGCGCGAGGGCGTCGTCCAGGCGCGAGCCGACGGCCGCGACGCGATCGGCCAGTCTCGGGTAGCCCCGGCCCGTGGCCTCGGCACCGAGCCTGTCCGTCAACGACGTGACGAACCGCGCGGAGTTCCCCTGCACATCGCGCCCGCCGGGAAGGGTCCGTAAGGCCGCCGCCAGCGCCGGGACGGCGAACGACAGGTGGCCTTGCGGGTCCGCGGTCAGGATCCGGTCCGTGATCAGTCGGTCCAGTGTGTGTTCGAGAGCCCGGGCGCCGTCCGACGGCCTCAGCCGGAACACGTCCTCGACGTGCACGTCGGCATGGTCCAGCACGCAGGCGGTGACGATCGCCGCCGCGACGATCCCGGAGTACGGGGGCGCGTGGGGCCGGCCGAAGGCCAGACGGAAGGCTTCCTCGGTGGTCAGCCGCAGACGGTTCCCCGCACGCGTGAGGCACATCAGGCCGTCGAGTTCCAGCAGGTCCGGTCCGTCCAGGGTGTCGAGGACCGACAGGATGGCCCGCGGATTGCCCGCCAGCATGCCCAGGGCTTGCGACACGGCCTCCGCGAGAGCAGGTTCGGCCGGACGGCCGAACCGCCTGGTGACGTGGACGTCGACGAGCATGGCGACGTCCTGCGGTGTCAGTGGCGCCAGTTCGAGGACTTCGTCGGCCGAGGCAGCCAACTGGGCGCGAGCACCGTCGGCTGCGGGCGCCGACCTGACGGCCCCCACCACGGGGACGCCGCGCGGACGGAAGACCCGCAGCAGCAGCCCCAGAGCCTCGACGCTGCGCCGAGGCATCTGTTCAACGCCGTCGACGACCAGCGCGAAGGGGGTCTGCCGGGCTGCCGCAGCCAGTACCTCGCAGAACGCGAACAGTCCGCTCATCCGGCCTTCCCGCGCGGCAGTCCGCAGTCGTGCCCCTCGGGCGGACAGTGGCGGCAGAAAGCCGTCGGGGTCGGCAACGACCAGGCCGCAGCCGGCGGCGAGGACGATCGCGTCTGCGGTGTCTTCGCTCTCTTCGTCCCGCCGGCCGAGCCGCACCACCGCGGCACCGTCCTGGACCGCGGCGTGCCGTGCCTGTTCCAGCACGGTGGTCTTGCCCATCCCTGCCTCAGCGGTGACCAGCAGGACGCGAGCCGCGTCACCGGTCGCGCACAGGACGTTCGCCACTGCGCGGACGTCGTCCTCTCTGCCGATGACCGCCGCACGCTGTTGCCGCACGGTTCCCTCTCTCTCGCTCTCGGACGGAGACGAACCGTCCCCGTCATCAGAAGATCGTCCATGGGGCCCCGGCCGTTCACGTCTGGCGGTGCTCGCATAATGGCCGGGCCCGGAAGAAGCCCCCGGTGAGAAAAGGATGTACTGCCCCGTGGTCGCGCAGCCGAGGGTCAACGGACTGGTCCGCTGGGGTACGCCCGCCGTCATGGACCGCAGCGCCGAGCGCCTGTTGGGCCGTGAGAGCGTGTGGGAACAGATCCACGACTGGCTGAGAGCCCCCGACGGGCCGCGCGTGGTCCTCGTGCGAGGTGAACGCGGCGTGGGCCGCAGCGCGTTCCTCCGGGCAGTCGGGAAGCAGCTGCGTGCCCAGGAGACCACCGTGCTTGCGGTGGACTGTGTGTGCGGCGACGGTGAGCGACCGCTGCTGCTGGCCCTTCGGCTGGTCATGGTGCTGGAAGAGCACCGTTCCACAGCCCACCCGCGCAAACCGGCCGGGGGGCTGGTCACTCGGGCGTTGTCCGCCGCCGACCAGCGTGATCCGGCGGCGATGCAGGCGGCGCTGCGTGCCGCTCTTGCCCGGTCCGCAGGGGTGGCGGTCATGGTCGATGACGCCCAACACGCCGACCCCGGCTCGCTGGCCGTCCTGAGCGCGATCCGCTGGCCGCAGCTTGCGTCCGGTGTGCGGCTGGTGGTGTCGGCAGTGCGGCACATCGTCCCGCGCCCGGACGACCGGGGTGCGGGCACCGCGACGTCCGCTGTCGGCCATCCCTCGTACCCCGCCCGGCAGCCGGAGGGGGCCGGAGCACCGAACCGGGACAGTCCGGCCGAGCTGGAACGGCTGGCCGGCGTGGCGGGGGCCCGCACAGTGGCCCTGGCCCCGCTGGGACCGGAGGGCACCACGGCGCTGGCGGCGCAGTGGTTGACGGCGCAGCCCGACACCGCCTTGGCCCGGCGGGTCACCGAGTTGACGCGCGGCGTCCCGGGAGCCGTGGACGCCCTGCTCACCGGCTGGACGCGGCGGGGGCGGATCCGCGTCGCCGACCGTCACGCTTCGATCGCCGCCACGACGCCGGTGCCCGCCCTGCCGGACGACGACCGCTTCGTCACGGCGGTGGACGGTCTCGGTGAGCCGTATCGCGCGGCGGCCGCGGCACTGAGCATTCTGTGGCCACTCGGACGGACGGCCCTTCGGCTGACCGCGGCATGGGCCGGTTTGTCCGCCGAGGCAGCCGGCAGCGCGGTCCGCGGCCTGGTCGAGGCGGGCATCGTCGAAGAACTGCCCCGCCACGACGGCGCTGCGGTACCGGGCTGGACCTTCCGTCTCCCGCTGACCGCACACACCCTCCGGGAGCGGCTCAACCCGATCGAACGCAACCGGCTTTCGGCCATGGCGGTCGAGGCGCTCTGGGCAGACGCGGAAGCCTCGCACACCGCAGAGGTACCCCCCACGGTACCGGCCGTGCCCGACGCCCACGACGCACTGGTCTACCGAGCGGACCGTATCGCGGACGCGGGTATCCTGATCGACCGCGAGCGCGCGGTGGTCGAGCTGACCGCCGCCGCCCGGGCGGTACAGCCCGGTGTCGACGACGGGGCGGTGCAGAGGTGGCTGCGGGCCACCGCCGGTCTGGTCGAGGACCACTCCGCCCGGGACACCGTCCTTCAGCAATGCGCCACGGCCGCCTACAGGGCGTGCGACTACACATCGGGCCGGGCCATCGCGGAGGCCCTCCTGCGCAACCCGGGCGCGTCACTGACCGCGCTGGCCATGCAGGAGATCGCCTGCCTGCTCGTGACATTGACGGCAGATCAGAGAAACTGGCGGGAGTTGTCCGTCCAGGCGACGGCACACTGGTGGGACGAACTGCCGGTGCCGGCACTCGCCAAGGTCACCGGCCAGGCTCTGGCCCTGCGCCGCCTGGCCAGGTATCAGGAAGCAGCGGAGCTGCTCTCCCGGACGGAATCCGTGTGGAACACCGACCCGTACGCCCGCGCGTCGCCCGCGTGTTTCAAAGCCTCGGCGGAACTCGCTCTCGGCAGGCCGGAGGCTTTCCGGCACGAACTGACCATGCCGGACGCGCCGTTATTGCCGCCTGGCAAGCTGTACGCGCTGGCCGACACCATGTTCGCCGAACTGGCCGTCGGCTATGAACTGAACGCGGCGAAATCCCTGCTGGACTCCCGCGCGCTGACCGTCGGCATGCTGCCCGCGCTCAGCCAGTTCCTCCACCATCACCTCACCGGCCGGTGGGACCAGGCACTGGAGTCGGCCCGCCGCCTGCTGGCCACCGATGAGGGCCAGACCCCGGGGCTGGACAGCCATGTTCTTCCCTCACGAACCGCCGCCATCCTCCTCGCCCGAGGGCGCCTCACCAGCGCCCTGGACATGGCGACGAACAGGCCGGACCCCGAGCAGGGGCCACCGCGGTGGTCCATGGACGTCGCCGAGGCAGAGGTACGGAAGGCTCTCGGCGACTTGGGAGGCGCCGAAAAGGCACTGCGTCGCGGGCTGGACGCGGCGCAGGCCCACGGCCCGGTCCACGGCGCAGCGGAGTTGTGGGCTCTGCTCGCCGAGGTGACGGCCGAGGCAGGACGCCCCGCCGAGGCGGCGGCGAGCCTGCAACACCTGGAGCGGAGCGCCGCCCGGTCGGGCAGCGACCGGGCACGACTGCGCTTCCTGCTGGCCTCGGCCCACATCCCGCCCCAGCACGCCCCCGACGCTGCTCGCGAGCACCTGCGCGAGGCCGTGGGCCTCGCCCGGCTGCGGGGCCTTCCTTTCGAAACGGCGACCACCCTGGTCGCCGCCGCCACCACAGGCGCGGGCCCGTCCACGCTGCTGCACGAAGCCTACGAACTGTTCGGCATGACCGGCGCCACCCTGTGGCGTTTCCACACCAGGACCTCGATGCGCGCAGCCGGGCTCACCGCCCCCGGCCGCAAGCAGACCACCGCGGAGAACGACCACCTCCTGGCCACCCTGCTCGCCGAACAGCTGACCAACCGTCAGATCGCGATCGTCCTGCGGCTCAACGAGGACGCGGTGGCCCAGCGGCTGTCCCGGCTGTTCACCCGCACCGGAAAACGCTCCCGCACGGAACTCGCCACCGCCGTACTCACCCGCTCCCGCTGACCCGACAACTCGCGTCAGGTTTCCCTGTGTTTAGCCGTCGAACGGCCGGGACCGCCGAAACAGCCGATCACGCACGCCACCATCGTGACGCACGATGATCTTCGATCCTCCTGGAAGGAACACCCCCATGAACCGCGTCAAGTCGCCTGCCCTCGCTGGAGTCATCGGAGCCTCGGTCGCCGCTGTCGTGGGTGGTGCCACCCACGCCACCGCTGTCGCCGTCGACGCGTCCACCGCGCCGTACACCGCGACCGCCACGTCGACTCAGCAGTCCGTCTCCAGCACCACCACCCTGGCCGTGGCGGTCCCCGAGCAGACCTCCTCGGCCGGCCTCCCGAGCCTGATCTGCGTCATCTGACCCCGTCGGCGTGATGCCGGCCCCTTGCCCGGGGCCGGCGTCACACCTCTGCCCAGGAGACAGCCATGCCCGCCGTCCGCACCGTCGCCGTCGACTGCCACGCCTTCGGGCGTTACCCCTACGTGGGCTGCAACAACCTGATGCGGCAACTCCTGCCCGCCATCCGCCAGGACAGCCCCGGCCTGGTGCGGGAGTTCGCCCACTGCCTCGTCGCCCTGGCACCGGACACCCGCGCAGACATCCTGAACCACTGCCCCGATCTCGCCGACGTCCTGGGGAAACCGGTCTCGATCCCGTTCATGGTCAACCGCACCACCTGGCTGGCACACGGCGTGGCCAGTCTCGTCCTGCGCTGGCGGTCGGGGCTCGACGACGCCCCGCCCCTGAGGCTGTCGTTCACCAACACGGCCTCGGCGGATCCGCTCCAGAAGGAATTCCTGGACATCCTGAGCCGGCGAGCGGACCCGGACCTGCTCCTGGTGGTACGGGACGACCAGAACGACGGCTCCGAACCCCGTCACGACAGCGAGGCGGCCTGTCTGTCTCCCGAGGAACACCTGCTCCGCGCCGAGGAGTTGATGGCCCTCGAACGGCGCTCGCTCGACCTCAGCAGCGTGCTGCACCACCTGGAGCACAGCACGGCATCCCCGGACGTCGTTCTCCACGCGTTCACCGCCGCGGCGGAGCACTACTTGGCGGTCGGGTTCTACGAGGCCTCACTGCACACCGCACGCACTGCCGCCCGGTACGCCACGGACGACGACATCGCCACGGCACGTACGCTCTGCTCCACCACGGTCTACTCGCTGATGCTGCTCGGACATCTCGATGAGGCCGAGGCGTTCTGTACCGTACGGCTGTCCACCACCGACGACCCCCGCATGGGGATGGTCTGCAGCTATGCCCTGGGTGTCATCCAGGCCAGGCTGCGCCCGCCGGAGCAGCGCGATCTGGCGAAGGCCGCACACCACATGGCACAGGCCATCGCGTTCCTGGACAGCGGGCCGCAGGGTCCCGGCGAGATCGGCAACCGCGTCTTCATCGACAAGAACTTCCGGGCGCTGCTCGCCATCCGTGCCGGGCGAACGGACGAGGCCATTCGCCTGGAGCACGAGGGGCTGGCCGACCTGCGCCGGCTGTGCCCGGAGCGCTTCCGGGGCGAGGCCCCCGTCCTCCTGCAGAACCTGGCCAGAGCGCACATGGCGTTGAAACAGGAGGACCTCGCCGTCGCCTCGTACACCGAGGCGATCGCCCTGGAGCCGCGCAGCGCCGACCTGTACGTGGAGCGCGGCAACACCCACCGCGCACTCGGCGACCACCGTGCCGCCCTGGCGGACTACCGAATGGCGATGCAAGTCGGCCCGCCCAGCCCGGAGATGCACTTCAACGCCGGGCTGGCCTGCGCGGCCGGGCACGACAGCGATCAGACGCTGAACGAGTACACCCGCGCGCTGGAACTGGATCCCGAGTACGTTCCCGCCAGGCTGAACCGGGCGGCGCTGCACTACCGGTCGGGCAGGCCGGCCGAGGCGAGGTGCGATGCCGACACGGGGTTGCGCAGCGAGCCCGGCCACCCCGACCTGCTCTGCATACGGGGACTGGTGAACCTGTCCTCGGGCGACCTGGAGACCGCCCTGGCGGACTTCTCCAGGGCACTGGTGCACGACCCGTCCCATCCCGCGGCCCTGAAGAACCGCAGCACCACCCTGTTCGCCATGGAGAACGTGGCCGAGGCGCTCCGTGACGCCGACCGATACCTGGCCGTCCGGACCGACGCCGCCGCGTTCCTTCACCGAGGACAACTGCACCAGGCGCGCGGCTCCTGGCAGGAGGCTCTCGCCGACTACCAGCAGGCGGCACGCCACGACGACGCCGATCACGCCGTACTGGACCGCCACCGGTCAGCCTGTCTCCAGGGCCTCGTCGACCAGGCCACCCACGCCCGGCCGCGGAACACCTGACGGAACTCGACGGTCCGGTGAGCCGTGACGCCTGTCCCCAGGAATGATCAAGGGCCGGTTTCGGATGCCTCCGAAACCGGCCCTGACCTGCAAACTGTCTCCAGTCGGGACGACAGGATTTGAACCTGCGACCCCTTGACCCCCAGTCAAGTGCGCTACCAAGCTGCGCCACGTCCCGTCGCGCTGCCGCGGCGGTGAGCTGCGGGAACGCGCAGGTAAACCTTACCGCACGCGGACGGGTGCGGGCGTCGGGACCGGGCGGGCGGCCGGGTCCGCGGGGCGGGCGGAGGGGCGTACCGGCACCAGGAGGGCGGCGAGGGCGGCGCCCAGGCAGAGCAGCGCCAGCAGGGTGAAGCCGTGGGTGTAGCCGGAGTCGTAGGGCAGGCCGGAGGGCTGGAGCCGGCCGGTGACCAGGACGCCGGTCACGGCGGCGCCGATGGAGCCGCCGATGGTGCGGATGTTGGCGTTCATGCCGGTGGCGGCGCCGGTCTGGGCGGCGGGGACGCTGCCGACGATCAGGTTGGCCATGGAGGCGAAGGCGAGACCGATGCCGAGGCCGAACACCCCGGCGACGAGGGCGACCTGCCACTGCCGGTCGTGCCAGAGGGCGAGGAAGCCGAGGGCCAGCGCGCCGAGCGCGGCGCCGGTGGTGTGCAGGGCCTTGGCGCCGACGCGGGGTTCGAGCCGGCCGCTGAGCACACCGGAGACGAACATCGCGACCAGCATGGGGAGCATCAGCAGTCCGGCCGCGGTGACGCTCGCGCCGAAGCCGTAGCCGGCGCTGCTCGGGGTCTGGACGAAGCCGGGCAGGAAGGACCAGATCGCGTACATGCCGGCGCCGAACAGCAGGGCGGCGAGGTTGGTGGTCCACACGGCGGGCAGCCGCATGACGCGCAGGTCGATCAGCGGGGTGCGGGAGCGCGCCTCGGCGGTCAGCCAGAGCGCGAACAGGGCGGCGGCGAGGGCGAACAGGCCGAGCACCCGGGCCGATCCCCAGCCCCAGACGCCCGCCTGGCTCAGCGGCAGCAACAGGGCCACCAGCCAGCCCGAGAGCAGCACGGCACCGAGCCAACCGACCTTTCCCTCGCCCCGGTTGGGCGACTCGGGCACATACCGCACGGCGACTGCTGATCCGGCCGGGGACCTCGACCGCCGGGAACTCGTCCCGGATGATCCCGAAGGAGAGCGGGAACAGCGCGCCGCCGACGCCCTGGATCACCCGGGCGACGACGAGGACGCCGATGTCCGGCGCGAGGGCGGCGAGGAGACAGCCCGCCAGGACGGCCAGCAGGACGCCGACCAGGGTGCGCTTCCTGCCGATCAGGTCGCCGACGCGGCCGAGGATCGGGGTGAAGACCGAGGCGGACAGCAGATACGCCGTCATCACCCAGGTCGCGGTGGTCTGCGAGGCGTGCAGGGCGTGCTGCACGGTCGGCAGGGCCGGCGCTATGAGCGACTGGAGCATCGAGAACACGCCCGCACCAGCCGTGCCCGCCCAGCCGTTCCCCGTCGGCGAGATCGTCGTGGTCCAGCGCCCCAGCCGCAAGGACGCCGCCCGCAACTTCGACGCCCTGCTGGCCGCCGCGCGCGAGGCCTTCGCCGAGCACGGCGCCGAGGCCTCCCTGGAGGACATCGCACGCCGCGCGGGCGTGGGCATCGGCACGCTGTACCGGAACTTCCCGACCCGTCGCGTGCTGTTCGAGAGCGTGTACGCGGAGGAGGTCAACGCGCTGTGCCGGGCCGCGGTGGAACTGTCGGCGGACCGGGAGCCGTGGGAGGCGCTGACGGCCTGGCTCGACCGGTTCGCGGGGTACATGGTCACCAAGCGGGCGGTGCGCGAGGCGCTGGAGGACGAGTCGGAGATCTTCCAGGCCTGCCGCGAGTCGATGTACGCGGCGGGCGGCCCGCTGCTGGAGCGGGCCCAGGAGGCGGGGGTCGCGCGCTCCGACATGGACTTCGGCGATCTGCTGCGGCTGGTCGCGGGCGTGACCGCGACCGCCTACCTGGACGGCGCCCAGCGCGACCGCGTCCTGGCCATCGCCCTGGACGGGGTGCGCGCCGGGCGCTGAGCCGGCGGCGGCCGGTCAGCCGGCCAGCGGGTGCCGGGGGTCGAGCTGCTCGGCGATCCGCTCGGTGACCGTCTGGGCGGTGTTGCCGCCGGGCGCGTTGCGGCCCACCGTCGTGGACACGGCGATGGTCAGCCGCTGGTGCGGCTCGTACGCCATCACGGCCGCGTAGCCGAAGAAGGACGGGTTCTGCACCACCCAGCCGTTCTTGACGACGACGCCGACGCCGAAGTGGAAGTCCTCGGTCATGGGCAGGCAGACCGTGGCCGGGCACGTCTTCGTGGGGTGACCGAGGCCGACCGTGCCCGGGTTCAGCTGGGTGCGGAAGGAGCTGCGGGAGAGCAGTTCGCCCGCGCCGACGCCCTTCCCGGAGCGGGCCAGGTCGCAGACGTCCTGCGTGATGATCGCGCCGGGGGCGGTGGTCCAGGACGGGTTGAAGTAGGTGGACTCCTCGTAGGTGCCGCGCTCGTCGTCGTAGGCGTGCAGGACGGGCTCCGGGATCACGGCCGTGTCGTTGGCGACGGTGTTGCGCAGCCCGAGCGGGCGGTAGATCCGCTGGCGCAGCAGCCGGTCCAGCGGGGTGCCGGTGATCTTCTCCAGGGCGCGGCCGAGGAGCTGGAAGTTGGCGTGCGAGTAGCTCCAGTTGGTGCCGGGCCGGTACCAGAGGGGGTGGCTGAGGGAGATCCCGACGACCTCCTTGGGGGTCCAGTGCCGCCACGGGTCGGCGTACAGCTTCTTCAGGAAGACGGGGTCGGGGACGTAGTCGTGGATCCCCGAGGTGGAGTCGCCGAGCATGCGCAGGGTGATCCTGTCACCGTGCGGCAGGCCGGGCAGCCAGCGGGAGACCGGCTCGTCGAGGCCGACCTTGTGCTCCTCGACGAGCTGGAGCAGCACCGTGCCCATGAAGGCGATGCCGACCGAGCCGGTCCTGAAGTGCATCGCGGGGGTGGCCGGCACCCCGGTCATGGACTCGCCGACCGCGCCGGTGTAGAGGTTCTTCCCGTCGACCGTGACCTTGACGAGGGCGGCCTTGAGATCGAGGTCCTTCTTGGCCTTGCGGACGATGTCGAGGACCTTGCGCGCCCGGCCCTGCGGGTTCTGCGTGGTGGCGCAGGCGCGGTGGTGGTGGTCGGGCGCGGCGGTCGCGACCGCCGTCGGCAGGGTGGCGGCGAGGAGGGCGGCGGCACACAGCACCGCCGTACGGGTACGCGTCATATGCGCACTATGGGCGGATTCCCGTGATCCGCGGCGCGCCACACTCCGGCCATCGCGCCCACGGACCCGTACGGAGGAGTTGACAGGCATTTTGGTCTGACCTTTAAATGGTCCGCACTTCGCAGGTATCCGGCAGAGGGGTGTCCCCGCCGTGGATTTCGCACTGACCGAGGACCAGACGACGATCCGCAAGGCCGTCGCCGGGCTCCTGAAGGACTTCGACGACCGGTACTGGATGGAGAAGGACCGCGACCACGCGTTCCCCGAGGAGTTCTACGCCGCCGTCGCGGGCGGCGGCTGGCTGGGCATCACGATCCCGGAGGAGTACGGCGGCCACGGCCTCGGCATCACCGAGGCCACGCTGCTGCTGGAGGAGGTCGCCCGCTCCGGCGGCGGGATGAACGCCGCCAGCGCGATCCACCTGTCGATCTTCGGCATGCACCCGGTGGTGGTGCACGGGTCCGAGGAGCTCAAGCGCCGCACCCTGCCGCGCATCGCCTCCGGCGACCTGCACGTGTGCTTCGGGGTGACGGAGCCCGGCGCCGGACTCGACACGACGAGCATCACGACGTACGCCCGCCGGGAGGGCGACCACTACGTCGTCAGCGGCCGCAAGGTGTGGATCTCCAAGGCGATGGAGTCCGAGAAGATCCTGCTGCTGACCCGGACGTCCCGCCGCGACGAGGTCGGCCGCCGCACCGACGGCATGACCCTGTTCCTCACCGACCTCGACCGGGCCCGGATCGACGTCCGCCCCATCCCGAAGATGGGCCGCAACGCCGTCACCTCGAACGAACTGTTCATCGACGACCTGCGGGTGCCGGTCGAGGACCGCGTCGGCGAGGAGGGCGAGGGCTTCCGGTACCTCCTCGACGGGCTCAACCCGGAGCGGATGCTGATCGCGGCGGAGGCGCTCGGCATCGGCCGGGTCGCCCTCGACCGGGCGGTGCGCTACGGGCGTGAGCGCGTCGTCTTCGGCCGGCCGATCGGCCAGAACCAGGGCATCCAGTTCCCGCTCGCCGACGCGCTCGCCCGCCTGGACGCGGCCGAGCTGGTGCTGCGCAAGGCGACCTGGCTGTACGACCAGGGGCGGCCCTGCGGGCGGGAGGCGAACACCGCCAAGTACCTGTGCGCGGACGCCGGCTTCGCCGCCGCCGACCGGGCGCTGCAGACGCACGGCGGGATGGGCTACTCCGAGGAGTACCCCGTGGCCCGCTTCTTCCGTGAGGCGCGGCTGATGCGGATCGCGCCGATCAGTCAGGAAATGATCCTCAACTATCTGGGATCGCACACACTGGGACTGCCGAGGAGCTACTGATGACCGACCGGTCGCAACTGTTCGATCTCACGGGGCGTTCCGCGCTGGTCACCGGTGCGGCGGGCGGGATCGGCCGCGCCGTCGCCGAGGCGCTCGCCCGGGCGGGCGCCGCGGTGCTGGTGACCGATGTGGACGGGGCGGCCGCGGCGGCCGTCGCCGGGAGGATCGCCGCGGACGGGGGTACGGCGGACAGCGCGCCGCTGGACGTCACGGACCGGCCGGCGGCGGACGCGGCGGTGGAACGCGCGGCCGCGCTCACCGGCGGCACCCTGCACATCCTGGTCAACAACGCGGGGGTCACCGCCCCCGCCATGTTCGAGAAGCTGCCGGAGGACGCCTTCCGCCGGATCCTCGACGTCCATGTCCTCGGCGCCTACCACTGCGCCCAGGCGGCCCTGCCGTATCTGGCGGGGGACGGCCGGGGCCGGATCATCAACGTCACCTCGTCGGCGGGGCTGGTCGGGACGCTCGGCCAGGTGAACTACGCGGCCGCCAAGGCCGGGATCATCGGGATGACCAAGTCCCTCGCGCGGGAACTGGCACGCCGGAACATCCTGGTCAACGCACTGGCCCCGCTGGCCGCCACGCCGATGACCGAGACCATCCGCACGGACGGGAGGTTCGCGCCGCAGATGCTGGCCCGGATCCCGCTGGGGCGCTGGGCGCAGCCGGAGGAGGTCGCCGGGGCCTTCGTGTTCCTCGCGTCGGACGCGGCGTCGTTCGTCACCGGGCAGGTGCTGCCGGTGGACGGGGGCATGGTCATGTGACAGGGGCCGGGGGCGCCCTATTGAATGGCCCAACCGGCACTCGGACGAGAGGCTCCCGCACGTGACACGCCCCGACCAGTCCACCCCCCGCTTCGAGACCCTCACCGTCCCGAAGGCGTCGGACGTCCTCGCGGACGAGGTGCGGGAGCGGATCCTGTCCGGGGAGTTCGGCGAGGGGACCGCGCTGCCCCCGGAGCGGCAGCTCGTCGAGCAGACCGGGCTGAGCCGGGCCACCGTGCGCGAGGCGCTGCGGATCCTGGAGGTCGAGGGGCTGCTGGAGATCCGGCCGGGACGCGGGGGCGGGGCCTTCGTGCGGCGGCCGGGGCGGGAGTCCCTGGCGCACACCGTGCAGCTGGTGATCCGGGGCCAGGGCATCCGGCTGGAGGCGCTGCACGAGACCCGTGAGGCGATCGAGCCGGCCTGCGCCGCGCTGGCCGCCCGCCGCCGCACCGAGCGGGATCTCGCGGAACTCGACGCGGCGCACGCGGAGTTGACCGGCGCGGGGGACGACGTCCAGCGGTTCCTGCGGGCCAATGTGCGCTGGCACACGGCGGTGGCGCGGGCGGGTGGCAACGAACTGCTCATCGGGTTCATGAGCGCCCTCGCCCGGTCCATCCACGCGGCGACGGACCTGGAGACGTTCCTGGACGCCGACGTCCGGGCGCTGACCGCCCGCGCGCACACCCGCGTCACGGAGGCGATCCGGGCGGGCGACGAGGCGGCGGCGGCCCGGCGGATGACCCGGCACGTGTGCGGTTTCGCGGCGGCGGCGGCCGAGGTGGACGACCGGGAGTCCATCTGATCTCGCAGTCCGACCCCCTGGCTTGAGAATGTGATTCTCCAATTCGCGCAACACCATTGACAGCTTCGGTCTGACCTTTAATACCATCCCGGTATGAGCGAGGTGAGTCCCGTACTGACCGTGGCTGCCGACGGCGACCTCCGTGTCGTCACGCTGAACCGCCCCGACCGGCTGAACGGCGTGTCCGAGGAGCTGCACCGCAGGCTCTCCGAGGTGTGGCGCGAGCTGGCCGACGACGCCGGGGCGCGGGCGGTCGTCCTGACCGGCGCGGGCCGGGCGTTCAGCGCGGGCGGCGACTTCGACCATCTGCGCCGCCACCACACCGATCCGGAGCTGCGGGAGCGGTCGGTGCGGCTGGACCGCACCATCCAGACCGACATGATCCGCTTTCCGCTGCCGGTGATCGCGGCCGTGAACGGCCCGGCCGTGGGCCTGGGCTGCTCGCTGGCCCTGGGCTGCGACCTCGTCCTGATGGCCGAGGACGCCTATCTGGCCGACCCGCACGTCCGCGTGGGCCTGGTCGCGGGCGACGGCGGGGTCACCCTGTGGCCCCTGCTGACGAGCCTGCTGCGGGTGAAGGAGTACCTGTTCACCGGGGACCGCATCCCGGCCGCGACCGCCGTCGAACTGGGCCTGGCCAACCGGGTGGTGCCCGGCGACCGGCTGATGGACGAGGCGCTCGCCCTCGCCCGCCGGCTGGCCGCCCAGCCCGCCGAGGCCCTGCGCGCCACCAAGGCGGCCCTGGCGACGGTGGTCGAACAGGTCTCACGCGGCGGCATGGAGGCCGCGCTGCTGGCGGAGCGGGCCACGATGACCAGCCCGGACCACATCCGCATCGTCGACGCACTGGCCTCCCGGGCCGCCCGCCCGGCGGCCGCCCACGAAACGGCCGAGGAGGGCTGAGGAGCGTGGAGTCCGAGGAGTTCAACCAGGTCCGTGAGCTGCTGCGGTCGTTCGCGGCCCGGCACCGGATCCGCTCGGCCGACGAGGCGAAGCCCGCCGCCCGCACGGCGGCACAGGAGGCCCTCGACGGGCTGGGCCTCGCCGAGCTGCGCCGTACGGCGACACCGGCCGCCACCGTCCAGGAGTGCGCGCTGCTCGCCGAGGAGCACGGCCGCCACCCGCTGACCACCTCCTTCCTCGGCACGACCCTGCTGGCGCCCGAGGTCGTACGGCTCCTCGGCGAGGCGGGCCGGGAGATCGACGGCACCCCCGCCCTCGCCCTCGCTCCCGACCTCGGCCTCCCCCGGCCAGGCGCCGCCGCACTGGTCGCCTGGGACTGCGAGGGCGCCGGCAGCGCCCTGTGCGTGGACACCGAAGGCACCGTCCGCCGGGCCGAGTTGGGGCCACCCGCGCCCACGGCCGACCTGCTGCGCACGGTACGCGCCGCCCGGCCCGGCCCCGTCGTCGGCCGGCTCACCGCACCGGCGCTCCAGCACTGGCAGGCCTACGCCCTGGTGCTCGTGACGAGCGACATCGTCGGCGCGGCACGGGAGTTCGTCGCGATGAGCGTCGACCACGCCCGGGCGCGCCGCCAGTACGGCCGTCCGATCGGCTCCTTCCAGGCGGTACGGCATCTGCTGGCCGACGCGACGGTCCTGGTGGAGGCGTGCACGAGCGCCGTCCGGTACGCCGCCTGGAGCCTGGACCACGAGCCGCCCGGCCGGGCGCTCACCGCGGCCCGGGTCGCGAAGGCGGAGGCCGGCACCTCGGCGGTGGAGGCGGTGTACACGGGTATGCAGGTGTTCGGCGGCATCGCCCAGACCTGGGAGCACGTGGCCCATCTGTATCTGCGCAGGGTCCTGGTGGGCGCGACCGCGCTGGCGCCCCCGGGCGAGCTGCTGCCCGTCCTGGCGGAACCCGGAGGGAGCGCGCGATGACGGAGAACCCCCTCGACTTCGGCGACCCCGCCGACCTCGAACGCCTGCGTGCCGCCTTCCGCAGCTGGCTGGCCCGGCACCCGCTGCCCGAGCGCCTCCCGGACGAGCCGCTGCCGCTGTTCCTGCACCGCTGGCACCGGCTGCTGCACTCCGGCGGCTGGGTCGGCCTCGACGTTCCCGAGGAGTACGGCGGACGCGGCCTGACCTCCCTTCACCAGGTGGCCGTCAGCGCCGAGTCGGGGGCGCGCGGCGCACCCGGTGTCCCCCGCATCGGCTATCTCGCGCACGCCCTGCTGGAATTCGCCTCCGAGGAGCAGCGCCGCCGGCTGCTGCCGCGCATGCTCGCCGGTGACGACGTGTGGTGCCAGGGCTTCAGCGAACCCGGCGCCGGCTCGGACCTCGCCGGGATGACCACGTACGCCGCCCGGCACGACGACGGCCACTACACCGTGCGCGGCCAGAAGCTCTGGACGAGCTACGCGCAGTACTCCGACCACTGCCTCCTGCTGGCCCGCACCGACCGGACGGCGCGCCCGCACACCTCCATCACCGCCTTCGCGCTGCCCCTCGACCGGCCCGGGGTGACCGTGCGCCCGCTGCGGGCGGCCAACGGCGACGACGAGTTCTGCGAGCTGTTCCTGGACGACGTACGGCTGGAGGAGTCCGAGCGGATCGGGGCCGAGGGGGACGGCTGGGCGCTGGCGATGACGACGGTGTCGTACGAACGCAACGCCCTGGACACCGGGCATCTGTCGAAGTACGGGCTGCTCGTCGAGCGGCTGCGGCGGGCCGCCCGCGAGCGGCACGGCGAGCTGCCGGACGGGCTGCTGTCGGAGATCGGGCGCTGCTTCGTCGACTACGAGGTGCTGCTCGCGCACGCCCGCCGCCGGATCGCCGAACGGCTCGCCGGACAGCCCGCGGGACCGGAGTCCTCCGTCGACAAACTGCTGATGACACGGGCCGAACAGCGGCTGTACGCCACGGCGTTGAAGGTGTTCCCGCAGGAGGTGCACGGGCCGGGCGGGGACGTCTTCGCCGAGTACCTCTACTCCCGGGCCGCCTCCGTGTACGGCGGCACCTCGCAGATCCAGCGGAACATCATCGCCCGGCGCGTGCTGCGCCTGACCGACGGAGCGGACCGATGAGCCGACCCAGGCGGTACGACGCGGAGTTCCGGAGCATTCCGCACGTCATCCGGTCGGCCGCCCGCCGGTTCGGCGACAGCCCGGCGCTCGTCGAGGGCGAACGGCGGCTGAGCTTCACCGACCTGGAGGAGCTGATGCTGCGGTCGGTCCGGTCGGCCGCGGCGCTCGGCGTCGGGCCGGGCGACCGGGTGGGCCTGTGCGGACCGAACTCGGCGGAGTGGATCGTCGCCGCGCTCGGCATCCAGGGCGCGGGCGGGATCGTCGTCCCGCTCAACACCCGCTTCAAGGCGGGGGAGATCTCCTACATCCTGCGCACGTCCGGGGCGAAGGCGCTCTTCGCCGCGACCTCCTTCCTGGACACCGACCACATCGCCGCGCTGCGGGCGGCGGACCCCGCGCTGCCGGCGCTGGCGACCACGGTCTCGCTGCCCGGGCCGCGCGGTGCGGCCGGGCTGGACTGGGAGGGGTTCCTCGCCCTCGGCGAGGCGGCGGACGCGTCCGACGGGTCCACCGCGCACGCGGCGATCGACCGGCTCGGCCCGGACGACGTCTCGGACGTGATGTTCACCTCCGGCACCACCGGCCACCCCAAGGGCGTGATCCTCACCCACGGCCAGTCGCTGCGCGCCTACGGCTGGATGTCCGAGGAGTACACCTTCCGCGCCTCGGACACCTTCCTGGTCGTCCCGCCGTTCTTCCACTGCTTCGGCTACAAGGCGGGCTGGCTCGCGTCCTTCCTGCACGGCGTGACCGTGGTCCCCCTGCCGGTCTTCGACGCCGGCCGGGCGCTGGAGATCATCGAGCGGGAACGGGTGAGCGTCCTCCTCGGCCCGCCCACGATCTTCCACGACCTCCTCGGCCACCCCGACCGCGCCGCCCGCGACCTCACCTCGCTGCGGGTGTCCATGACCGGCGGCACGACGATCCCGGAGTCCCTGATCCGGGCGATGAAGAAGGACCTGGGCTTCGACATCGTGCTGAGCGCGTACGGGCTCACCGAGTCGACGGCCCTGGTGACCTCGACCCGCCCCGGCGACGGCGAGGAGACCGTCGCCCGCACCACCGGCCGCCCGATCCCCGGCGTCGAGGTACGGATCGCCGGGGACGAGGCGGGCGCGGACGGGGTCGTGGTCGGGGAGGTCCTGGTGCGCGGCTTCAACGTCACGCGCGGCTACTGGGGCGACCCGGCCGCCACCGCCGAGGCCGTCGACGCGCAGGGCTGGCTGCACACCGGGGACGTCGGGCGGCTCGACCGGGACGGCAACCTGTCGATCGTCGACCGGAAGAAGGAGATGTACATCGTCGGCGGGTTCAACGCCTACCCCGCCGAGATCGAGAAGCTCCTGCTCGGTTGCGGGCCGGTCGCCCAGGTCGCGGTGGTCGGCGTGCCCGACGAGCGGCTCGGGGAGGTCGGCTGTGCCTTCGTCGTCCCCCGGGCGGGCGCGGAGGTCACCGAGGCGGACGTGGTGGCCTGGGCCCGGGAGCACATGGCCAACTTCAAGGTGCCGCGCCATGTGCGGTTCGTGGCGGCGCTGCCGCGCAACGCGAGCCAGAAGGTGCTCAAGCACGAGCTGCGCGAGCGGTTCGGGAGCCGCTGAGATGGGGCGGGAGGGACAGGAGGGTCGGGAGGGACCGCTCGCGGGGGTCACGGTCGTGGCGCTGGAACAGGCGGTGTCGGCCCCCATGTGCACCCGTACGCTCGGGGACCTCGGCGCCCGGGTCGTCAAGGTGGAGAACCCCCGGGGCGGCGACTTCGCCCGGCACTACGACGATGTGGTGGGCGGTCTCGCCGCGCACTTCGTCTGGGCCAACCGGGGCAAGGAGTCGGTGGCCCTGGACCTCAAGTCCCGGGCGGGGATGCGGATCATGCACCGGCTGCTGGACCGCGCCGACGTGCTCGTCTCCAACCTCGCCCCCGGTGCCACGGCGAAACTCGGCCTGTCCGCGGCCGACCTGGCGGCGAGCCACCCGGACCTGATCGCCGTCGAGATCGACGGATACGGCCCCGGTGGCCCCCTCTCCCACAAGCGCGCCTACGACCTGCTGGTCCAGGCCGAGTCGGGGGCCTGCGCGGTCACCGGCCGGCCGGGGCAGCCGGCGAAGCCCGGGCCGCCGGTGGCCGATGTGTGCAGCGGGCTGTACGCGGCACTGTCGGCGACGGCGCTGCTGTACGCCAAGGGGCGGGGGCGGGCGGTGCCCGCGTCGGTGTCGGTGAGCCTCTTCGACACCATGGCCGAGCTGATGGGCTACCCCCTCACCCACACCCGGCACTCGGGGGTGGAGCAGCAGCCGCTCGGGATGAGTTCGCCCGCGGTGGCGCCGTACGGGGCCTATCCGACGGCCGACGGGCAGACCGTCGTCCTGGGGACGACCAACGACCGCGAGTGGGAACGGCTCGCCCGCGAGCTGCTGGGCCGGCCGGACCTCGCGGCCGACGAGCGGTTCCGCGCCAACGCGGGGCGGGTGGCGCACCGGGCCGTCCTCGACGCCGAGATCACCGCCTGGTGCGCGCGGCTCGACCTGGCGGACGTCCAGGACCGGGCGGACGCGGCGGGCATCGGCAACGCCCGCTACAACACACCGAGCGAGGTCCTCGCCCATCCGCAGCTCACCGCCCGCGACCGCTGGCGGGAGATCGACACCCCCGCGGGGCCGGTGCCCGCGCTGCTGCCGCCGCCGGTGATCGACGGCTTCGAGCCGCCGATGGGCGCGGTGCCGGCGCTCGGCCGGCACACCGACGCCGTGCTCGCCGAACTCGGCCTGTCCGAGGGGGAGATCGCCGCGTTGCGGGAGCGGGGAGCGGTCGCATGAGCGTGCTCCTGATCCACGACGCGGGCGGGGTGCGCACCCTGACCCTCAACCGGCCGCACCGCAGGAACGCCCTCGACGCGGAGCTCTGGGAGGCCCTGCGCACCGCGCTGACCGAGGCGGGGCGCGACCGGGGCGTACGCGCGCTGGTGCTGACCGGGGCGGGCGGCGCGTTCTGCTCCGGGGCCGAGCTGCCCAGGGAGGTCAGCGCCTCCCCTCCCCTGTACCGGATGCGGACGTTGACCGACATCGCCCTGCTGCTGCACGAGCTGCCGATGCCCACGCTCGCCAAGGTGACCGGTCCGGCGGTGGGCGCGGGCTGGAACCTGGCCCTCGGCTGCGATCTGGTGGTGGCGACCCCGGGGTCGACGTTCTCGCAGGTCTTCGCCCGGCGCGGGCTCTCCCCCGACCTGGGCGGCTCCTGGCTGCTGCCGAAGCTCGTCGGCCTCCAACAGGCCAAGCGCCTCGCCCTGTTGGCGGAGACGGTCGACGCGGCCGAGGCCCACGCGCTCGGCCTGGTCACCTGGGTGGTGGACACGGGTGAGGTGGACGCGTTCGTGGCCGAGGTCACCGCCCGGCTGACGGCCGGGCCCCCGGTGGCGCTCGCCCAGACCAAGGCGCTGCTGAACGAGGGCGCCGACCGCACTCTGCGGGACGCCCTCGCCAGCGAGGCGCGGGCGCAGTCGGTCAACTTCGCCTGCGCCGACGCCCCGGAGGCGTTCGCGGCCTTCGCGGAGAAACGCGCGCCGCGCTTCACAGGCCGCTGGGCGGTACCGGGACGAACGGAGGACATGTGATGCGGGAAGCGGTGATCGTGGCGGCGGTGCGCACACCCGTCGGCCGACGGGGCGGGGGCCTGGCGGAGGTCCATCCGGCCGATCTGTCCGCCGCCGTGCTGGGCGCCCTGGTGGACCGGACCGGCCTCGACCCCGCGACGGTCGACGATGTGATCTGGGGGTGCGTCTCACAGGTCGGCGACCAGTCGGGCAACATCGGCCGGTACGCGGTGCTCGCGGCGGGCTGGCCGGAGAGCGTGCCCGGGACCACGGTCAACCGGGCCTGCGGGTCGGGTCAGCAGGCCCTGGAGTTCGCGGTCCAGTCGGTGCTGTCGGGGCAGCACGAGCTGGTCGTGGCGGGCGGGGTGGAGGTGATGAGCCGGGTGCCGCTGGGCTCGGCCAAGGCGGGCGGGATGCCGTACGGGCCCCGAGTCCTGGCCCGTTACGACGAGTTCTCCTTCCACCAGGGGCTGTCCGCCGAACTGATCGCCCGTAGGTGGGGGTTCACGCGGGAAGGGCTCGACGCGTTCGCGGCGCTCTCGCACGAACGGGCGGCCGCCGCCCAGGACGCGGGTGCGTTCACCGAGGAGATCGTGCCGGTGGCGGGGGTCGGCGCCGACGAGGGGATCCGCCGGGGCAGCAGCGTGGAGACGCTGGCGCGGCTGAAGCCCTCGTTCCGGCAGGACGGGGTGATCCACGCGGGCAACGCCTCGCAGATCTCCGACGGCGCGGCCGCGCTGGTCGTCACCACGCCTGACCGGGCCCGGCGGTTGGGGCTGGCACCGCTCGTCCGGTACCGGGCGGGCGCGGTGGCCGGCTCCGATCCGGTGCTGATGCTGACCGGGCCGGTCCCGGCGACCGGGAAGGTGCTGCGGAAGGCCGGGGTCGGGCTGTCCGAGGTCGGGGTGTTCGAGGTGAACGAGGCCTTCGCGTCCGTGCCGCTGGCCTGGCTCGCCGAGACCGGCGCCGACCCGCGGCGGCTGAACCCGCTCGGCGGGGCGATCGCCCTCGGGCATCCACTGGGCGCCTCCGGGGCCGTCCTGATGACCCGCATGATCCACCACATGCGGGCCCATGGCCTGCGGTACGGCCTGCAGACCATGTGCGAGGGCGGCGGCACCGCCAACGCCACCCTCGTCGAACTCGCCTCCTGACGGGAGCCGTCCGTGCAGCGCACGCTCTTCACCGACGACCACGAGACGTTCCGCGCCCTGGTCCGGGACGTGGTGGCGAACGAGGTGGTCCCGCACTACGCCGCGTGGGAGAAGGCCGGCCGGGTGCCGCGCTCGTTCTTCGCACTCCTCGGCTCGCTGGGCCTGCTGGGCATGGCGGTGCCGGAGGAGTACGGCGGGGGCGGCCGGCCCGACTACCGCTACAACGTCGTCCTCCAGGAGGAGGCGGCCCGCGCCCTGGTCACCCTGGGCACGGTCCGCACCCAACTCGACGTCGTCCTCCCCTACTTCCTCGCCTACGCCGACGCCGGACAGCGGCAGCGCTGGTTCCCCGGGCTGGCCTCCGGGAAACTGCTCACCGCCGTCGCGATGACCGAGCCCGGCACCGGCTCCGACCTCGCCGGGATCCGGACCACCGCCGTACGGGACGGGGACGCGTACGTGCTGAACGGGGCCAAGACGTTCATCACCGGCGGGCTGCTCGCCGACCTGGTGATCGTGGTGGCGCGTACGGCGTCCGATCCCGGCGACCGGCGGGCGGGACTGACGCTGCTGGTCGTCGAGGACGGCATGCCCGGCTTCACCCGGGGGCGGGTGCTCGACAAGCTGGGCATCAAGGTGCAGGACACCGTCGAGCTGGCCTTCGACGCCGTCCGGGTGCCGGTCGCCAACCGGCTCGGCGAGGAGGGCGCCGCCTTCTCCTACCTCGGCCACAACCTCCCCCAGGAACGGATGACGGTCGCCGTCGGCTCGGTGGCGCAGACGCGCGCCGCGCTGGACACGACGGTCGCGTACGTCAAGGAGCGCGAGGTGTTCGGACGGACCGTCGCCTCGTTCCAGAACACGAAGTTCGAACTCGCGGCCGTGGCAGCCGAGCTGGAGGCAGCGCAGACGCTCCTCGACCGGGCGGTGCTGGAGCTGGTCGGGGGCCGGCTGTCCGGGGTGGACGCGGCGAAGGTCAAGCTGTTCTGCACCGAGGTGCAGGCCCGGTCCGTCGACCGCTGTCTTCAACTCTTCGGCGGATACGGCTACATGCTGGAGTATCCGATCGCCCGGCTGTACGCGGACGCCCGGATCACCCGGATCTACGCCGGGACGAGCGAGGTCATGAAGGTCATCATCGCCAAGTCGTTGGGGTTGTGAGAGGGAGGACTTCTGATGGAGGACTTCTCCGGCAGGGCCGGCGTGGCGTTCGTCGCGGGCGGCACCGGCGGCGTCGGCGCGGCCGTGGTGCGGGCCCTGACCGCCCGGGGCAGCGCGGTCGCGTTCACCTACCGGTCCGACCGGGAGGGGGCCCGGGCGCTGGCCGAGGAGGTGAAGGCGGCCGAGGTGCTGCGGCTCGACCTGACCGACGAGGAGGCGACGGCGCGGGCGGTGACCGGGACCGCACGGACGTACGGCGGGATCCACACCCTGGTGTACGCGGCCGGCCCGCATGTGCCGATGCGGCATCTGAGCCGGGTGACGCCGGGCGAGTACCGGGCCCAGCTGGAGGCGGACGCGGTCGCGTTCTTCAACCTCGTCCATCCCGCGCTGCCGGTGCTCCGGGAGAGCCGGGGCAACGTCGTCGCGGTGACCACCGTCGCCACGCGCCGCTTCCCGGTGCGCGACGGGCTGTCCTCGGGGGTGAAGGGGGCCGTGGAGGCGGTGGCGCGGGCGCTGGCCGCCGAGGAGGGCCGCTACGGGGTCCGGGTGAACTGTGTCGCGCCCGGCATGCTCGACGACGGGATCGCGGCGCGGCTGATCGCGTCGGGCGAGCTGGACGAGGCCGCTCTCGCGGTCACCCGCCGCAACATCCCGCTGCGCCGCTTCGGCGCGGCGGCGGACATCGCGGAGGCGGTGGCCTTCCTCGCCTCGGACCGGGCCGGGTTCATCACGGGTCAGGCGCTGGGGGTGGACGGCGGCTACAGCGTGTGAACCGGCTCGCCCCCGACGTACGCGGCGCGGACGGTCCGCGCCGAGAGCGCGTCGAGCGCCTCCCGCAGGGGGACGTGGAGCAGGCACAGGTCGGCGGCCAAGCCGACGGTCAACCGGCGTGGCCGGGCCGGGTGTCCGGGTGCGCCGAGGAAGAGGCGCAGGGCGGCCGAGGGGGTGATGCCTTCCCCGTCGTCGCGTGCGACGGCGGCCCGCATCACCGCCCACGGGTCGTGGGTGCCGTACGGCGCGTCCGTGCCGGCGGCGACCGGGACGCCCGCCTCGGCCAGGGTGCGGCAGCGGTACAGGTGGGGGCGGTCGTCGGGGCGGACGTCGGTGGCGTAGGCGGCGGCGCGTTCCACGGGGAAGTGCGGCTGGGTCACCACGGTCACGCCGAGCCGGCGGATCCATGCGACGCTCTCCGCCGGGACGACGGCGGCGTGCTCGATACGGTCGCCGGCGACCGGGCCCGCCTCCTCCAGGGCGAGCAGGGTCACCAGCAGCTGCACCCGGGTGACGCAGTGGACGGCGACCGGCCGGGGCCTGGACCGGGCGACGACACGGGCCAGTTCGGCGGGGTCCGGGAGGGTCGGGTCGTCGAGCATCAGCTTCACCGGGCCCCCGGCGGACATGCCCTCGGCGGACATGTCCTCGGCTGACATGTCCTCGGCTGACATCACGAGGACCCGCTGCGGGAGGACCGAGAGCAGCCGCGCCAGTCCCTCGCGGGGGTGGGGGTCGGCGTTGGTGAAGCCGGTGACGCCGAGCCGGGCGGCCCGCCGTCCGACCGCCGCGAGGTCGAGCGGCACGGGCGGGACGAGGTCCCGCAGCCGCCGGTCCTCCCGCCACAGGCGGCCGTCGCCGTCGAGGCCGGCGGCGCGCAGGGCGGCGCCGTTGAGGAACCACATCGCCCCGCTGCGGTGCTGGACCCGCACCGGCCGGTCGGGGACGAGCCCGTCCAGCACCCGGCGGTCCAGCTTCCCTGCGACGCTCTCGTGGTACCCGACGGCCCGCACCCACTCGCCCGGCACGCCGGACCGCAGGGCCGCCCCCAGCTCCTCGCGGCCGCGCACCTCGCCGGGCCCGACCCGCACGGATCCCGCCTCGGCGGCGAGCGCGGCCAGGTGCACATGGTGGTCGTGCAGCCCGGGCAGCAGCGCACCGCCGCGCCCGTCGACGTCGGCCGCCCCGGGCAGCGCTCGCCCCAGCTCGACGATCCGGCCTGCGCGGATCCGCACGTCGAGCCGACCCCGCCCGTCCACCTCGACGTCCCGGATCAGCACGACCGGGCCCCGGGTGCCTCGCCTTGCGGGTGCGCCCCGGACGGGAGCGCACCGCCGTCCCGGTCCGCGTCCTGCGGCATCGCGGCCGGACGTCCGGCTCCCCCACGGTGCCCGGCCGTAACGGGCCCCTCACCTGCTCCGGTCCCGGTGCCGGCCCCCCGGGCCCCCGCGAGACGGGCCGCGCACGCCGTCATCGACACGCACAGCAGCTCCCCGCCCCCGGCGGCCAGCGAGCGGGCGGTGGCGTGGGCGGCGAACAGGCCCGTGACCGGGTCGGCGAGGGCGTCGCCTAGGAAGACCGGCCGGCCGGCCCGGTCCCGGCCGGTGAGACCGCCCGCCACGGCCGCGTCGTCGCCGAAGGCGACCCGGTCGTCCGCCCGGCCGTACCCGGTGATGCTCACCCAGACCCGGCCGGGCCGGGCGGCGAGGAAGCGTTCCGCGTGGATGCCGAGCCGGCGCAGCGCCCTCGGCCGGGACGCCTCGATCACGATGTCCGCCTCGGCGACCAGGTCGGCGAGGGCCGGGGTGGTGAAGTCGAGCACGCGGCTCTCGTGGCCTTCGTGGAGCAGCCGGTAGAAGCCGGGGGGCCCGAAGCGGGCGCCGTCGGGGCGGGTCGTGCTCTCCGCCTTCACCACGCGCGCTCCGGCGAGTCCCAGCAGCCGGGCACAGAGCGGACCGGCCCACAGGGCGGAGAGGTCGACGACCCGGAGGCCGGTGAGGGGGCGTGCCCGGCGTGGCCCGTGGCGGGTCGCGAGGACGGGGGGCCGGTCGGTGCCGACCGAGGCGTGTGCCGCCGCCGGGATGCCCAACAGCTGGGCGCTGTCGGCCAGTTGCGCTGCCGTGACGCCTCGCGCCGCCGTGGGCAGATCGGTGCCGGGGGGCGTTCCGAGGAGGGCCAGCAGGGCCGGCACGGCGGCCGTGTCGTCGGGGCGGGCCAGGTTGACGGCGGCCCAGCCGTCGGTGGTGGCGAGGAGCCGGCAGGAGCCGCCCGCCGAGACCCGGCCGGGGAGGGCGGCGAACCCGGCGAGGCGGGCCCGGAGGAAGAGGGCCTCGGAGAGATCGACGGGGACGCCGGTCCGGGAGGTGAAGTCGTCGGTCGCCTCGGTGAGGGGCGCGAGGCACGGCGCCACGGACCGCGTCCAGGGCAGTGCGCCCGCCTCAAGAGTGGCGTTCTTCTCCATGCGAACACCCTTCTCCTCAGAGGTGAGGAAAGATTACACTGCGGGGTCCATGGAGCCGCCCTTCCGCCTGATCGACCTCGACCGCGGCCGGGGCGGCGGTCCGCCGCCCCGGCCGGGACAGGCCGTGCAGGTGGGAGTGGCCGACCGGCCGCGTCCGGTGGGCGATGCCTTCGACGTCCTGCTGACGGCCGAACCCGGCCCGCCACGCCCCTGGGTGGGCTGCGCCGACCCCCGGGCCGCCGCGGGGCTCCTGCGCGAGCAGGTGACCCGGCAGCCGGCCGCGGCCGTCACCCTCGTCCAGGTCCTGCGCACGGGAGCCGCGTTGCCCGCCCCCGACCGGCTGGTCCTCGAATCGCTGGCGTACTCCGCGCTGCAGGGCGGCGCCGGTTTCCGCGACTGGCTGGCCGCCGCCCCCGCGCGCACCCCGCGCCCGGCCGCCGAGCCGGTGCGGGTGCGCCGCGAGGGCGGGCGTCTCACCCTCACCCTGTCCCGGCCGCGGGTGCGCAACGCCTTCGACGCCGCCACCCGCGACGCCCTGTGCGAGGCGCTGGAGGTGGCCGTCGCGGACCCCACGGTCACCCGTGTCGATCTGCGGGGCGAGGGCCCCGTGTTCTGCGCCGGGGGCGACCTGGCCGAGTTCGGTACGTCGCGGGATCCCGCCGCCGCCCATCTGGTCCGGGTCGGCCGCAGTCCCGCCGCGCTGTTGCAGCGCTGCGCGGCGAAGGTGACCGCTCATCTGCACGGTGCCTGCGTGGGCGCGGGCATCGAACTGGCGGCGTTCGCGGGCCGGGTGCGGGCCGCACCGGACACCACGGTCCGGCTGCCGGAGCTGGGCATGGGGCTGATCCCCGGCGCGGGCGGCACGGCGAGCCTCCCGGCCCGGATCGGCCGGCGACGCACGGCGTATCTCGCCCTGTCCGGAACCGCGTTGGGGGCGGCGGAGGCGTTCGACTGGGGGCTGCTCGACGAGATCACCGAGGCGGCCGCCCACTGAGACCCCGACCAGACCGCCGAGCACACCGGCCACCAAGGGCCCACCTGGCCGACGCGACCGACGAGGACACCGACCACCGAGGGTCGCCCGGTCGATCGGACCGGCGCGCATGCCGAACCCACCTCTATGCGACCGCTGGTGACGTCGCGTCAGTCGGGTGGGCGGGCGGTGCGGTGGAGCTGCGGATCAGCAACTCGACGGCGGCGAAGTCCTGGCGGCGGCCCCCCGCACGTCAAGACCCGTCCCGACCTTTCCCGGACACTCGTCACCCGACACACAGATTTTCCCCACCCGTCATCCACGGCCCGCCGAGGGCGGGAAAAGCACATTCCGATTCGGACAAGCGCTCCAAAGGAACCCATTTTCTTTCGGTCGTCGCGGCTTCCACATTACGGCCGGGGAGTGGACGGGGCCGGGCCCGAAAGGAATTCATCCGATTTCCTACATCCTGGCCGTCCGTCGACGAGTGACCGAATCATTGCGGCTGGTTACCAGCCGATCGTTCGATCGTTGACCGGTGAGTAACAACAGCACTACCTTTCTACGCGTTTCGAGCAGGCTTTTTGATCCCGCCTTCCGCGGTGACCTGTGCCCGCGCGAATGCGGTGCACCGCCTTTGCTGTCCTGAACCCCCCACCCTGCGGTTTCACGTTGATTCGGAGAATCATGACGTCCGCTGCGCGTTCCGAGGACATGATCATCGGCATCACCCCGTTCGGTGAGCCCGACGCCGGTCTCGCCCTGGCGGTCGGCCGGGCCGGCGGCCTCGGCGTGCTCGACCTGGGGCCCGGGGACCGAAGAGCGCGCGAGGCGCTGGCCCGGCTGCGCCGCGCCTCACCCGGCGCCTACGGGGTGAGAGTCGGACCCGGCTGTCGGCTCACCCCCGCCGACCTCCCCGCGGGGGACGCCGGACCGCACACCGTGGTGCTCGCCGCGGACGCGCCCTGGCCCGTGGCCGAGGTCGCGGGCCGCCACCGCGTGCTGGTGGAGGTCACCGATCGCGCGGGGGCGGGGCAAGCGGCGCGCGCCGGGGCGTACGGACTGATCGCGCGGGGCGCCGAGTGCGGCGGCCGGGTCGGCGGGATCGGCACCTTCGTCCTGCTCCAGCAGCTGCTCGCGGCCCAGGATCTCGGGCTGCCGGTGTGGGCGTGCGGCGGGATCGGGCCGCGCACGGCCGCCGCCGCGGTGGCCGGCGGGGCGGCCGGTGTCGTCCTGGACAGCCAGCTCGCCCTGCTCGACGACTCCGCGCTCCCCGGGCCGGCGGCCGCCGCGCTGCGCGCGATGGACGGCTCGGAGACCGTCGTCCTGGCCGGGCACCGCGTCCTGCGCAGACGCGGTCCCGATGCCCCCCGGGTCCCCGAGGACGCCGGGCCCGAGGCGGTGGCGGCGCTGCTCGGCGCCCGCGATCCGCGCACCGAACTCCTCCCGGTGGGCCAGGACGGTTTCCTCGCCGCCCGCTTCGCCGAGCGCTGGGGCGACGCCCGGCGCACGGTACGGGCCCTGCGCGAGGCGGTGCTGGAGGCCCTGGGCGACGACACGGCCGTACGGGCGCTGGGGGCTCAGTCGCCGATGAGCGCCGCGCTAGGCACCCGGCTGCCGGTGGCGCAGGGGCCGATGACCCGGGTGAGCGACGAGGCGTCCTTCGCCGCCGCGGTCGCCGCGAAGGGGGCGCTGCCGTTCCTGGCGCTGGCCCTGGCGGACGGGGCGCGGACCCGGGAGCTGCTCGCGGCGACCCGGGACGCGGTGGCGGGGCGGCCCTGGGGGGTGGGGGTGCTCGGTTTCGCGCCGGAGGAGGTGCGGGCCGCGCAGCTGGAGGCCGTACGGGAGCTGCGGCCGACGCACGCGGTCATCGCGGGCGGGCGGCCGTCCCAGGCGCAGGCCCTGGAGCGGGACGGCATCCGGACCTTCCTGCACGTGCCGTCGCCGGGGCTGCTGCGGCAGTTCCTCCAGGCGGGCGCGCGCCGGTTCGTGTTCGAGGGCTCCGAGTGCGGCGGGCATGTGGGACCGCGCGGCAGCTTCCCGCTCTGGGAAGCCCAACTCGCCGTGCTGGAGGACCACCTGGCCGATGCCGACGGCTCGGACCTGGAGGTGTTCTTCGCGGGCGGGGTGCACGACGAGCGGTCGGCCGCGATGGTCGCCGCGCTGGCCGCCCCGCTGACCGCGCGCGGGGCGGCCGTCGGTGTGCTGATGGGGACGGCCTACCTCTTCACCGAGGAGGCGGTGACACACGGCGCGATCCGCCCGCTGTTCCAGCGCCAGGTCCTGGCCGCCGAGGGCACCACGCTCCTGGAGTCGGCGCCGGGCCACGCCACCCGGTGCGTGCCGAGCCCGTTCGCCGCCGACTTCCGCGCGCAGGAGGCGCGGCTGCGCGCGGACGGCGTGCCCGAGCGGCAGGTCTGGGAGGAACTGGAGCGCCTCAACGTGGGCCGGCTGCGCCTGGCCAGCAAGGGCGTGACCCGCGACGGCGAGGGCACCCTCACCCCCGTCGACGAACAACGCCAGCACGCCGAGGGGATGTTCATGGCCGGGGAGGTGGCCGTGCTGCGCTCGGCCACCACGACCCTCGCCGCACTGCACGCGTCCGTGACGACCGGCGCCGCCGAACATCTCGCCCTGCGAGCCGCCGAGTTGGGCGTGCCGGCGGACGGGCGGACGGAGCCCGAGGCGCCGGCGCCGCTGGACGTCGCGGTCGTCGGCATGGCGTGCATGTTCCCGCAGGCACCCGATCTGCCCACCTTCTGGGCCAACGTCGTCGGCGGCGTCGACGCGGTCGGCGAGGTCCCGGCCGACCGCTGGGACCCGGCCGTCCACCACGGCGAGTCCACCCCGTCGAAGTGGGGCGGCTTCCTGCC
This sequence comes from Streptomyces sp. YKOK-I1, assembly GCF_054660435.1. Lineage (NCBI taxonomy): Bacteria > Bacillati > Actinomycetota > Actinomycetes > Kitasatosporales > Streptomycetaceae > Streptomyces > Streptomyces sp. YKOK-I1. The sequence goes on along the minus strand of NZ_BAAGDR010000001.1, from coordinate 8,705,931 downwards.
GCCGATCCCCTTCGACCCGCTGCGCTACGGCATCCCGCCGGCCTCCCTCGGCAGCGTCGAGCCGGTGCAGCTGCTGTCCCTGGAGGCCGCCCGGCGGGCCCTGGAGGACGCCGGATACGGCGACGGCGGACGGGAGTTCGACCGTGCGCGGACCTCGGTGGTGTTCGGCGCCGAGGCCGGCAGCGACCTGTCGAACGCGGCCACCCTGCGGGCCGTGCTCCCCTCCTACTACGGCAAGGTGCCGGCCGGTCTGGAGGAGCAGCTCCCCAGGCTCACCGAGGACTCCTTCCCCGGCATGCTCGCCAACGTCATCTCCGGGCGGATCGCCAACCGGCTCGACCTCGGCGGCGCCAACTACACGGTCGACGCGGCCTGCGCGTCCTCGCTCGCCGCGGTGGACGTCGCCTGCAAGGAACTCGTCGGCGGCACCTCCGACGTGGTGCTGTGCGGGGGCGCCGACCTACACAACGGCATCAACGACTACGTGCTGTTCTCCTCCGTCCACGCCCTGTCCCCCACCGGCCGCTCCCGGGCCTTCGACGGCTCGGCGGACGGCATCGCACTCGGCGAGGGCGTGGCCTGTGTCGTCCTCAAACGGCTCGCGGACGCCGAACGCGACGGCGACCGGATCTACGGCGTCATCAAGGGCCTCGGTGCCTCCAGCGACGGTCGCTCCCTCGGCCTGACCGCCCCCCGCCCCGAGGGCCAGCGCTCGGCGCTGGAGCGGGCGTACCGCAGCGCGGGCGTCTCCCCGGCCGACGTGGGACTCGTCGAGGCGCACGGCACCGGAACGGTGGTCGGCGACCGTACCGAACTGCGCATCCTCGGCGAGGTGTTCGGCGAGGCCGGAGCCGAGTCCGGGTCCTGTGTACTCGGTTCGGTGAAGTCGCAGATCGGGCACACCAAGTGCGCGGCCGGACTGGCCGGGCTGATCAAGACCCTGCTGGCGCTGTACACCGGCGTCCGGCCGCCGACCCTGCACGTCGAGGCCCCCAACGCGGCCTGGGACGCGGACGGCAGCCCGTTCGCCTTCCACGCCGAGGCCCGGCCGTGGGCGGCGCCCGCCGGTGAACGGCTCGCCGGGGTCAGCGCGTTCGGGTTCGGCGGCACCAACTTCCACGCCGTGCTGAGCGCCTACGCGGACGGCGCACCGCCGGTGCGGGGCCTGGACGCCTGGCCGGCCGAACTGTTCCTGTTCCGGGGACGGGACGAGGCCACGGCCCACCGGGCGGTCGAGGAACTGCTGCGCGCGGCGGAGGCCGAGGGCCGGCCGTGGCGGCTGCGCGACCTGGCGCTGAGCGCGGCCCGGCGGGCGGACGCGAGCGGCGATCCCGTGCGGATCGCGGTCGTGGCGACGGACGTCGACGACCTCACCGGCAAGCTCCGGCGAGCGCTGCGCGGCGAGTGGGACCCCCGGCACGGGCTGCACCCGCACGACCCGCAGGACGGCGCGGTCGCCTTCCTCTTCCCCGGCCAGGGCAGCCAGCGCCCCGGCATGCTCGGCGAACTCTTCCTGGCCTTCCCCGAGTTGCGCCCGTACCTGGAACTCGGCCGGGCCCACGCCGGCGCGCTGTACCCTCCGGCCGCCTTCGACGAGGCCGCCCGGGAGCGGCAGCGGGCCGCGCTGACCGACACCCGGGTCGCCCAGCCCGCCCTCGGTGTCGCCGGGCTCGCCGCGCACGCCGTGCTCACGGCGGCGGGGGTGCGCCCGGACATGGCCGCCGGGCACAGCTACGGCGAGCTGGTCGCCCTGTGCGCGGCCGGCGCCCTCGATCCCGACACCCTGCTGGACCTGAGCGCCGAGCGGGCGGCGGCCATCCTGGACGCCGCCGCCGGCGCCGGTCCGGAACCCGGCACCATGGCCGCCGTCGCGGCGGGCGCCGAGGAGACGGCCCGAGCCCTGCGGGCGGCCGGGGCGCCGGACTCGGTGGTCCTCGCCAACCACAACTCGCCGGAGCAGACGGTGGTCTCGGGCCCGACCGACGCGGTCACGGACGCCGTACGGCTGCTGCGCGAGGCTGGCCTCGGGGCGAAACGGATCCCGGTCGCCTGTGCCTTCCACAGCCCGCTCGTCGCCGGGGCCGGTGACCGCTTCGCCGAGGTGCTCGCCGAACGGCCGGTGCACGCCCCCGAGTTCCCGGTGTGGGCCAACCGCACGGCCGCCCCCTATCCGGCCGACCCGGACGCCGTACGGACCGGACTCGCCGCGCAGATCGGGGCGCCCGTCGCCTTCGCCGAGCAGATCGAGGCGATGTACGAGGCGGGGGCGCGGGTCTTCGTCGAGGCCGGTCCGGGGTCCGTGCTGACCCGGCTGGTCGGGCAGATCCTCGGCGACCGGCCGCACCGGACGGTGGCCTGCGAGCCCCGGCCCGGCGCCGGACTGCCCGGCTGGCTGGACGCGCTGGCGCGGCTGGCCGTGGCGGGGCTGCCGGTGCGCACCGGCGGGCTGCTGCGCGGCCGGGACGCCGTCGACGCCGTCCACACCTCCCCGCCGAAGCGGCCCGGCTGGACGGTGGACGGACACCTGGTCCGCACCGCCTCCGGCGCGCTGCTGCCCGGCGCGCTCGCCCCCGCCCAACGCCTCGCGGACCCCGTCGAAAGGACCGTGCCGACAGTGACGACGAATCCCCCGCACGGCGCCCCCGCCGACCGGGACGCGCTGATCTCCGAGTTCCTGCGCACCAGCCGGGAGATGATCGCCGCCCAACGGGACGTGCTGCTCACCTACTTCGGTGCCACACCGGGAGCGCACCTCCCGGCGCCCCTCGCACCGCGGACCGAGGCCCCGGCCGAGGTGATCCGGATGGCCGCCCTCGCGGCGGTACCGGCGGCGGCCCCGGTCACCGTGCCCGTCCCGGAGCCCGTCTCCGCTCCCGTCGGCGACACCGACGTCCAGCAGGTCGTCCTGGAGATCATCAGCGAGCGCACCGGCTACCCCGTCGACATGATCGAGCCCGACCTCGATCTGGAGGCGGACCTCAGCATCGACTCCATCAAGCGGGCCGAGATCGCCGGGGAGCTGGCGAAGCGCCTGGGCGCCGGGGGCGCGGCGGACCTCACCGCGCTGGACGACGCCGAACTGGAGGAGCTGGCGAAGGCACGGACGGCCGCGGCGGTGACGGACTGGCTCCGATCCCGGCTGGACGACCCGGCCCCGACGGGAGCGGCCCCGGGATCGATGGGAGCGGCCCCGGCGGGTGCGGGTGCGGGAACGGCCTCGACGGGTGCGGGGTCGGCAGGTGCGGGTCCGAGATCGGCGGGCTCGGGTCCGGGGTCGGGAGCGGCCGGTGCGGGTGCGGGGTCGGCGGACGGCGAGCCTGCCCGGCCGACCGCCGGGGAGCCTTCCTGGCCCGGCGTGGTGGACCCGTCCCGCCCCGCTACCGGCGAGCCTTCCAGGCCCGGCGGGATGGACCCGTCCCGGCCGGCCGCCGCGGAGACATCCCGGCCCGCCGTGATGGACCCGTCCCGCCCCGCTACCGGTGAGCCCTCCAGGCCCGGGGTGATGGAGCCGTCCCGGCCGGCCGCCGCGGAGACATCCCGGCCCGGTGCCCCGGAGACCTCCCGGCCCGCCGCCGCGAGCGCCTCCCGTCACCTCGACGAAGTCACCGGTGAGCCGCCCCGGCGGCATGTGCTGCGGCCGGTCCTGCTCGACGCCGCCGCGGCCGACCCGGCCGCCGTGCTGGCCGGCACCCGCTGGGCCCTGCTCGGGGACGCCCCGGAGGCCGCCGCGCGCCTCGCGGCCCACGGCGCCGAGGTCGTCGTACACGCCCGGGACCATGCGCTGTCCGAGGCGGACGGGCCGGTGGACGGTGTGCTGTACCTCGGCGCGCTCGCCGGGCCCGAGGACGACGTGCCGGTGCTGCCCGACGCGTTCGGCGTGCTCAAGGCGGCCCTCGGGCGTGGTCCGGGCCGGCTGCTGGCCGTACGGCACCTGGACGGCGAGGCGCCGGACGCCCGCTCGGCCGGGCTGCGCGGGCTGTTCCGGACCGTGGCACGGGAGTACCCGCAGACGCTCGCCCGGCTCGTCGACCTGGCCGACGCCGCGCCGGACGCGGTCGCGCGGGCCGTGGTCGAGGAGGCCGCGGCAGCCGACCGGACGCCGGTGGTGGTGCGCGCACAGGACGGACGGTACGGCTTCGAGCTGGTGGAGGAGCCCCTGGGGGCGCTCGGCCGCACCGGCGCCGGACCGGCCGGGGACGGGGTCGCCGAGGCGGCCGCGCTCGGCCTGGACCAGGACTCGGTGGTGGTGCTGACGGGCGGGGCGCGGGGCATCACCGCGCAGTTCGCCGCCGCGCTCGCCGGAGCCGCCCGCTGCCGGCTGGAACTGCTCGGCCGGACGCCCGCGCCGGACGGCCCCGAGGCCCCCGACACGGCCGGCGCGCGCACCATGGCCGAACTGCGGTCCGTACTCGCCGCGCGCGGCGGGCTGAGGCCGGCGGAGATCAACCGGGCCGCCGAACTCCTGCTGGCCCAACGGGAGATCACCGCGACCCTCGGTGAACTCGGCGCGCTCGGCGCCCGGGTGCGCTACCGGTCGGTCGACTTCCGCGAGCCCGAGGCGGTGGTGCAGGCGGTCAAGGAGATCCACGCCGAGCACGGCCGGCTCGACGGCGTGGTGCACGCGGCCGGGATCATCGAGGACCGGCTGATCGCGGAGAAGAGCGCCGAGTCCTTCCAGCGGGTCTACGGAACGAAGGCGACCGGCGCGGACGCCCTGCTGACGGCGCTGGAGGAACTGCCGTCCGCGCCCGCGTTCACGGTGCTGTTCGGCAGCATCTCCGCCGTCCTCGGCAACCGGGGCCAGGTGGACTACGCCGCGGCCAACGACGCCCTGGAGACCCTCGGCGCCGCCTTCGCCGCCCGCACCGGACGGCGTGCGGTGACCGTGCACTGGGGCCCGTGGGCGCCCGCCCCCGGTCACGGCGGAATGGTCGGGGCGGAACTGGCCCGCGAGTACGCCCGGCGCGGCATCCGGCTGATCGACCCCGAGGAGGGGACCGCGGCGCTGCTGCGGGAGCTGGCGTGGGGCGATCCGTCGGTCACGGCCGTGGTCCACACCGCTTCGGGCTGGTGACCGGTGACGTCATCCCCCGTGACGGCCGGGAGAGAAGGCATGGGAGCCGGGAGAGAACCCTTGACGGCCCGTCAAGTACCGGTGGCCATCGTCGGCATGTCGGTGCTGCTGCCCGGATCCGCCGGTCTGGACGCCTACTGGCGGAACCTGCGGGACGGTGTGGACGCGATCGGCGAGGTGCCGGAGGGACGCTGGGACGCCGACTACTACCGGCCCGGCACGGCCGCCGAACCGGCCCTCGCGGACCGGGTCTACGCCCGCAGGGGCGGGTTCGTGGACGGGCTGGCGGAGGTGGAGGTCACCCGGTTCGGGATCATGCCGAACTCGGTGGCCGGCACCGAGCCCGACCAGCTGATCGCCCTGCACGTGGCCGCCGCGGCCCTCGACGACGCGGGCGGCACGGACCGGCTCCCCGACCGAGGTCGCGTCGGCGTCGTCCTCGGCCGGGGCGGCTACCTCACCCCCGCGCTGGCCCGGCTCGACCAGCGGGTGCGTACGGCGGGACAGCTGGTGCGGACGCTGGGCGAGCTGCTGCCCGACCTGACCGAGGGACAACTCGCGCGTGTCCGCGAGGCGTTCACCGAGCGACTGGGGCCGGACAGCCCCGAAGCGGCGATCGGTCTCGTGCCCAACCTCGCCGCCTCCCGGGTCGCCAACCGGCTCGATCTGCGCGGCCCGGCGTACACGGTGGACGCGGCCTGCGCGTCCTCGCTGGTCGCCGTGGACCAGGCGGTCGGCGAACTGGCCTCCGGGCGCTGCGACCTGATGCTCGCGGGGGGCGTCCACCACTGCCACGACATCACGCTGTGGAGCGTGTTCTCCCAACTGCGCGCCCTGTCCCCGAGCCAGCGGATCCGCCCCTTCCACCGGGACGCCGACGGCATCCTCATCGGGGAGGGCACCGGGGTCGTCGTCCTGAAGCGGCTGGCCGACGCCGAGCGGGACGGCGACCGGGTATACGCCGTGATCCGGGGCACCGGGGTGGCCAGCGACGGCCGGGCGGCCGGGCTGGTCAACCCCGATCCCGGCGGTCAGGCCGCGGCCGTGCGACAGGCGTGGCGGGCCGCCGGGCTCGACCCCGCGGCGCCCGGCGCGCTGGGACTGCTGGAGGCGCACGGGACCGCGACACCCGCCGGTGACGGCGCCGAACTGAGCACGCTGGCCGAGGTGTTCGGGCCGGGCGACGGCGAGCGGGACGCCGTTGTGGGCTCGGTGAAGTCGATGATCGGGCACACCATGCCCGCGGCCGGTGTCGCCGGTCTGGTCAAGGCCGCCCTCGCGGTCCACCACGCGACCCTGCTGCCCACGCTCCACTGCGACGATCCGCACCCGGGCCTCGCCCGCACGCGCTTCCGCACCCTGGAGAAGGCGGCGGAGTGGGAGACCGGCCCAGGGGCGCCGGTCCGCCGGGCCGCCGTCAACGCCTTCGGGTTCGGCGGGATCAACGCGCACGTGGTCCTGGAGGAGGCACCGGGGGCACGGGCGGAACGCGGTGCGATGCCCGCCGCCCCCTCGCGGCCGCGGGTGACCGAACCCGAGCAGATCCTGCTCCTCGCCGCCGACTCCCCCGGAGGGCTCGCCGCCCTGCTGGACGCCGACGACGTCACCGTGCGGGCCGGCGGGCTCGACCCCGCCCGTCCGCACCCGGGCGCGGGCCCGGCGCGGGTCGGGATCGTCGACCCCACCGCCAAGCGGCTCGCGCTGGCCCGTCGCGCCGTCGGCAAGGGGCGGGCCTGGCACGGCCGTACCGACGTCTGGTTCCGGCCGGGACCACTGCTCGGTGCCGAATCCGGAAAGCTGGCGTTCCTCTTCCCCGGCCTGGAGGGCGACTTCACACCCCGGGTCGACGACATCGCCGCCCACTTCGGCCTGCCCGCCCCCGAACTCCCCGGCGAGGAGGCGCAGGACATCGGCCGGCACGGCTTCGGTGTCGTCGCCGTGGGCCGGCTGCTCGACACCGCGCTGCGCCGCACCGGGATCGTGCCGGACTCGGTCGCCGGGCACAGCGTGGGCGAGTGGACGGCGATGGCGGCGGGCGGACTGTACGCGGGGGACGAGGTCGACGCCTTCATGGCGGGCTTCGACCCCGACTCGGTGACGGTCCCCGGGCTGGCCTTCGGCGCGATCGGCGCCTCCGCCGAACGGGTGCTGGCGGCCCTGCGCGAGGAAGGCAGGGCCGGGGCGGGACTCGTCCTCTCCCATGACAACGCGCCCGGCCAGTCCATGGTGTGCGGGCCGGAGGCGGCGGTCGAGGAGTTCGTCCGGGAGTTCCGCTCCCGGGGTGTGCTCAGCCAGGTGCTGCCGTTCCGGTCGGGCTTCCACACCCCGATGCTGGAGCCCCACCTGGGCCCGATCCAGGAGGCCGCCGACCGGTTCCGGCTCCAGGCGCCCCACACCCCCGTCTGGTCCGGGACGACCGCCGCTCCCTTCCCCGAAGGGGAGGCGGAGATACGGGAGTTGTTCGTACGGCATCTGCTGGAACCGGTGCGTTTCCGGCAGTTGGCGCAGGCGCTGTACGCGGCGGGGCACCGCGTGTTCGTCCAGGCGGGCCCCGGTCAGCTCGGCTCCCTCGTCGGCGACACCCTCGGCGGACAGGACCACCTGGTCGTCGCCGCCAACTCCCCCCACCGCACGGGCCTGGCCCAGCTCCGCCGGGTGGCCACGGCGGTGTGGACGGCGGGCGCGGACGTGGCCCCCGCGCTGACGCACCCTCCCCGGCGGACGCCGGCCCGACGGCCTCCGGTTCGGCTGGACCTGGGCGGCGCCCTCGTGTCGCTCCCGCCGGACCGGCTCCCCGGGCTCCGCGCCGGGCTCCGCACCGGAACCGGTGGCCACCCCTCGCCCCTGGACACGCTCGCCGAACACTCCCCACTGGCCGCCGAGTTGACCGCGCTGATGCGGGAGACGGCGGACACGGCCGCGGCCCTGATGGACCCCTCGGCCCGGCGCCCCGCCCGTGCGGCCCCCGCCCCGCGCCGCACCACCGTCCGGGTCTCCCCGGACACCATGCCCCACCTCCTCGACCACTGCTTCTTCCCGCAGCGCCCCGGCTGGCCCGACGTGGCCGACCGGTGGCCGGTGGTGCCGGCGACGACGATCGTGCGGCACATCATGGACGCGGCGGCCGAGGCGGCCCCCGGCACGGTGCCGGTCGCCGTGCACGGCGCGCGGTTCGAGGAGTGGCTCACCGCCACCCCGCCGGTCGACGTACCGGTGGCGGCGGTCCCGGAGGGCCCGGACCGCATGGCCGTCTCCTTCGGCCCCCGCGCCCGCGCCACGGTCGAACTGGCCGCCTCCCACCCGTCCCCGCCCCCGGCCTCGTGGCCGGCCGGCACCGCCGCCGAACGCGTCCCCGAGCACACCGCGGCCCAGCTCTACGACGAGCGCTGGATGTTCCACGGCCCCGCGTTCCAGGGCGTCACCGAGCTGACCGCGATCGGCGACCGGCAGGTGCGCGGGATCATCACCACCCCGCCCGCGCCGGGCGCGCTGCTGGACAACGTCGGTCAGATCCTCGGCTACTGGATCATGGCGACGCGGACCGAGCGGACCGTGGTGTTCCCGGTCGGCATGCGGGAGATGCGGTTCTACGGGCCGCATCCCGCCCCCGGCACCGAGGTCGCGTGTCTGGTCCGGATCACCTCGCTCACCGACACCGTCCTGGAGGCGGACGTCCAGCTCACGGTCGACGGCACGGTCTGGGCCGAGCTGTACGGCTGGCAGGACCGCCGGTTCGACAACGACCCCAGGACCCGTCCCGTCGAGCGCTTCCCGGAGCGCAACACGCTCTCGGAGTCCCGGCCGGGCGGCTGGACGCTGCTGCACGAGCGCTGGCCGGACCTTGCCTCCCGTGAGCTGATCATGCGCAACTCGCTCGGCGGCCGGGAGCGTGACGCCTACGCGGCACACGCCCCGCGCGGCCGCCGGCAGTGGCTGCTCGGCCGGATCGCCGTCAAGGACGCCGTACGGCGGTGGCTGTGGGACCGGGGCGAGGGCCCGGTCTTCCCGGCGGAACTCCGGGTGGACAACGACGCGTCGGGCCGCCCGTACGTCACCGGTGTGCACGGACGGGTCCTGCCCGCGCTGGACGTCTCCCTGGCGCACTGCGCGGAGGCGGGCGTGGCGATCGTCCGCCCGCACACCCCCGGACCGGGCCCCGGCATCGACGTCGAGGAGGTCACGGCACGTCCACCCGAGACCCTCGACGCGGCCCTGGGCCCGGACGAACTCCGGCTGCTGAGAAGTCTGTTGTCGACCACCGAGGACTCCGAGGCGCTCTGGTTCACCCGCTTCTGGACGGCGAAGGAGGCCGTCGCCAAGGCGGAGGGCACCGGATTCGGCGGCCGGCCAAGGGACTTCACCGTGCGGGACGCGACCCCGGACGGCCGGCGGCTGACCGTCTCCGGCCGCCTGGAGCGCGCCTACACCGTGCACTGCGATCCCGCCGCCAACCCGCCCACCCTGCCCGTCCGGCAGTACGTCGTCGCCTGGACCACGGGCCCCGAACCCGCGTCCACGGAACCGATCCGACCGAAGGAGTACGACCGATGACCCCCGTCACCGCCGACGAGGAGAGCGTCCTCGCCGACATCACCGGCATGCTCGCCCGGCTCCTGGAGGACGAGTACGGCCTCGACGACGTGGAGATCGGCAGGGAGACCACGTTCAACCGCGATCTGGAGCTGGAGAGCATCGACCTGGTGACGCTGGCGGGACTGCTCCAGGAGCACTACGGCGACCGGGTCAACTTCGCCGAGTTCCTGGCGGGGATGGAGCTCGACGAGATCATCGAGCTGACCGTCGGCCGGCTCGTCGAGTACGTGGTGACCAGTCTGAAGGCGGCGGGGGCGAACTGAACCATGGCGATGGTCGACACCGGCGCCGTCCGGTTGCACGTCCAGCGGCTCGGTCCCGGCGGGGGCCGCCCGGCCGACGCCACCGTCGTCCTGGTGCACGGTCTGCTCACCGACAGCCTGGCCAGCCACTACTTCACCGTCGCCCCCGCGTTCGCGGCGGCCGGCCTCGACGTCGTCATGTACGACCTGCGCGGCCACGGCCGCAGCGAACGCCCCGCCGAGGGCTACACCCTGGACCACAACATCGACGACCTGGAGGCGCTCCTGGACCGGCTCGGGGTGACCGGGCCGGTCCATCTGGTCGGCAACTCCTACGGCGGCACGGTCGCGTTCGGCTACGCGGCCCGTCATCCGGAGCGGGCGAGCAGTGTCTGTCTCATCGAGTCCGAGCCGGCCACCCCCGCCTGGGCGGAGAAACTGGAGCGGATCCTTGGCTGGGTGGTGGAGCGGCTCGCGCACCACGAGCCGGAGGCGCTCGCCTGGGTCACGGCCCACCGGGGGCAGCACACGGCCCGGCTGGCCAGGAGCGCGGCGCGGCTGGTGCGGGAGACCACGCTCGGCCGGGACATCCCGGCCAGCCGGGTGCTCACCGAGGAACAGATCGCGGCGGTGCGCTGCCCGGTGCTCGCCCTCTACGGGGGCGACTCCGACCTGGCCGGGCAGGCGGCCTGGCTGGAGGGGGTGCTGCCGGACTGCCGGACCGTGATCGTGCCCGGGCATGAGCACTCGATCCTCGTGGAGGCCTCGGGGACGGTGGGCGGGCAGGTGCTTGCGCTGGTGGCGCAGACGCTCGGGACGGCGGCCCGGTGAGCCGGTTCCTGTTCGTCGTGCCGCCGCTGGTCGGGCATGTGAACCCGGCCGTGGGGGTCGCCGCCGAGCTTCTCGCGCGAGGACACCGGGTGGCGTGGGTGTGCCCGGACCCGGAGCTGGTGGGGCGGCTCGCGGGGCCCGGGGCGCAGGTGTTCGGGTGTGCCGGTGCCGTCCGGGGCGAGCGGCCCGCGGAGCTGCGCGGTCCCGAGGCGCTGAAGTTCCTGTGGGAGTGGTACCTGCTGCCGCTGGCCGAGGCGATGGCGCCGGGTGTGCGGGCGGCCGCGCGGGAGTTCCGGCCGGATGTGGTGGTGGCCGACCAGCAGGCGTTCGCGGGGGCGTTCACCGCCGAGCGGCTGGGGCTGCCCTGGGCGACCTCGGCGACGACCTCGGCGGAGTTCACCGACCCGCTGGCCGGGCTGCCCAAGGTGCGGGAGTGGGTCGACGGGCGGCTGGCCGCCCTGCGCACCCGGCTCGGCGATCCCTCGCGGACGACCGACCCGCGTTTCTCCCCGCACCTCGTGCTGGGCTTCAGCGCGGCGGAGCTGGCGGGCCCGGCCGAGGGCGTGCGCTGGGTGGGTCCCTCGATCACCGCGCGCCCCGAGGCGTCCGGCTTCCCCTGGGAGTGGCTGGACGCCGGCCGGGCCACCGTCCTGGTGAGTCTCGGCACCGCCAACACCGACGTGGGCGGGCGCTTCCTCGACGTGTGCCGGACCGCGCTGCGCGAACGGGCCGACCAGGTGCAGGCGTTGATCGTCGACCCGGGCGGCACGCTCGGCGCCGCCGAGGACGGCGGGGGCGGCAGGGACGACAAGGATGTGCTGGTGGTGCCGTCGGTGCCCCAACTCGCCCTGCTGGAGCGGGGGGTGGACGCGGTGGTGTGCCACGCCGGGCACAACACGGTGTGCGAGGCGCTGTGGCACGGTGTCCCGCTGGTCGTCGCCCCCATCCGGGACGACCAGCCGGTGGTCGCCGGGCAGGTCGTGGACGCGGGCGCCGGGGTGCGGGTGCGCTTCGGCCGGGTCACCGCGGAGCGGCTGGGCGCCGCCCTGGACGCCGTACTGCACGGGCCCGGGTACTGGGCGGCCGCCGACCGGATCGGTTCGGCGTTCCGTGCCGCGGGCGGCGCACCGGCCGCCGCGGACCATGTCGAGAAGCTGGCAAGGGAGTCCGGATGACCGACGAGCTGCGGCCGGGCGAGCGGATCGCCGCGCTGCGCCCCGGCTACCAGGCCGACCTCGCGGCCGGGGTGGAGCGCTTCCTGGAGCCCCGGCGCACCAGCTGCCCGTGGTGCGGCTGCGAGGCCCTCACCACCCGGCTGCGCACCACCGACCTGCTCCAGCACAAGCCGGGCCGGTTCGTCCTGGACCGCTGCGAGGGCTGCGGGCACGTCTTCCAGAACCCCCGGCTGAGCGCGGAGGGGCTGGAGTTCTACTACCGGGACTTCTACGACGGCCTCGGGGAGAAGAAGCTCGGGGAGACCTTCGGGGCGCGGACGAAGGCGTACCGGAACCGGGCCGAGTCGATGCTGCCGTACGACCGCGCGCCGAAGGCCTGGCTGGACGTGGGCACCGGGCACGGGCACTTCTGCGCGGCGGCCCGGGAGGTGCTGCCGGACACGGTGTTCGACGGGCTGGACTTCACCGACGGTGTCGAACTCGCCGAGCGGGAGGGCCGGGTGGCGCACGGCCACCGGGGCAGCTTCCCGGACCTGGCGCCCGAACTGGCCGCCCGCTACGACGTGGTGAGCATGTTCCACTATCTGGAGCACAGCACCGACCCCGACCGTGAGCTGCGGGCCGCGCGGGAGGCGGTGCGGCCGGGCGGGCATCTGCTGATCGAGGTCCCCGACCCCGAGAGCCGGTACGCGCGGCTGCTCGGCCGCTGGTGGCTGCCCTGGCTCCAGCCGCAGCATCTGCATCTCGTGCCGGTGGGCAATCTGCGGGACCGGCTCACCGAACTGGGCTTCACGGTGGTCGCGGAGCAGCACGCCGAGCCGCACGACCCGGTCGATCTGCTGGCCGCCGTCTGGCTGGCGCTGGACCACGCGGCGCCGCGCGAGGACGCGCCGTGGCTGCCCGCACGGCCGGGTGCGCCCCGCCGGGCGCTGCGGGCGGCGCTGCTGGTCGCGGGCGTCCCGGCGCTGATCGCGGGCACGCTGCTGGACCGGTTCGCCGTCCGGCCGCTGGCGCACCGGCTGGGCGTGGCCAACGCGTACCGGATCGTGGCCCGACGCGACTGACGGCTGGGCAGACGGGTTCCGCCGTGCTAGCTTCAGGCCCATCGAATCATCAGGAATCCTGGCGATCGACGGTACGGTCCGACGAACGGAACCCGCATGTCCCTCCTGGCCAGACCGGCGGTGGCGACCCGCGCCGCCAAGACGATGCAGGGCCTCACCAGGCTGGCGAGCCGCCGCTCCGGCGGCCCCGGTTCCACGGCCGCCTGGCTGGCCCGGTTTCCCGAGTACCCGCGGGACGCGAGTGAGACGACCGTGCCGACCTCGGTCGCCCCGGCGCCGGTCACGGTGTATCTGCCGCCGGCCGGGACCGCCGCGCGGCCGCCCGTCCACGTCAACTTCCACGGCGGCGGCTATGTCATGTCGATGCCGGTGATGGACGACGCGCTGTGCCGGTTCCTGGCCGTCGAGGCGGGTGTGGTCGTGGTCAACGTGAAGTACGTGGTCGCGCCGCAGCACCCGTTCCCGGCGCCGACCACCCAGGCGTACGAGGTCGTGCGCTGGGTGGCCGGGCACGGCGCGGAGCACGGCTGGGACGGTGCGCGGCTCACCGTGGGCGGGCAGAGCGCGGGTGGCGGTCTCGCCGCGGCCGTGGCCCGCCAGGCCCTGGAGCAGGGCGGGCCGCCGATCGCCCTCCAGGTGCTGCACTATCCGCCGCTGGACCTCGCCACCGCCGCCCGGGACAAGAAGGCGGCGGTCGCCAGGCCGATGCTGCGGCCCTGGATGGCGGACGTCTTCGACACGTCGTACGTGCCCGACGCCAAGGAGCGCGCCGACCGGCTCGTCTCCCCCGCGCATCCCTCGGACACCGCCGATCTCCGGGGCATCGCGCCGGCGCTGGTGGTCACGGCCGAGTACGACCTGCTGCGCGCCGAGGCGGTCCGCTACGCCGAGCGGCTGCGCTCGGCCGGTGCCCTCGTCGAGCACCACGAGGTGGCCGGGGCCGACCACGGCTATGACACGAACGACGACGAGAAGGCCCGTACCGCTTATGCCCTGATGGCCCGTCATCTCCGCCGGGCCACCGCGTCCGACGCCTCCTGAGAGGCGCGGGCACCGCGGTCCCGCCGGAAGCCGCCGTCCCCCTATTCGGCGGCTTCCGGCGGGACGACCCCCGAGTTCGCGCCCCGCGCCCCTTCAGGGCACTCAGCGCACCCCGGCCTTCACCGCCTCCGCGATCACCTCGGCGACCGCCGTGGGCTGTTCCACCAGGACCGCGTGTCCCGCGTCCGGGACCGTCACCATCCGCACGTGCGGGCAGGCCTCGAGACCGGCCCGTTCCTCGTCGGTCAGGCCGATCTCGTCGTGGTCGCCCCGCACCACCCAGGACGGGACGCCGGCCCCGCACAGCCGCCGCACCAGCGACCGATGACGCCCGAGGTAGGCGTAGTACTCCTGGAGGATCCGGCGGCAGGCCGCCGGGTCGTTGTCGGCCATCACCGCCGCGAGCGCCTCCGCGCGCCGCGGCGGCAGTTCGCGTTTCATCGCCCGGGGCAGCAGCCCGAGCATGCCCGCCCAGACCATCGCGCCGAGCCCCGGCACCCGGCCCACCGCGTTCAGCACCGCCAGGGACTTCGTCTCGTCCCCGCGCGAGAAGCTCGGCGAGAGCAGCACGAGCGGCCCCCGGAACAGGCCGAGGGCGGCCATCTCCAGCGCCACGTTGGCGCCCAGGCTGTGCCCCACCACCGCCTCGCAGCCCGCCTCGGCGGCGAAGTCCGCCATCAGCCGGGCGTAGTGCTCCATGGACACGTCCTCGGGCGGCTCGGTGCGGCCGAAGCCCGGCAGCGTCACCGCGACCGTCCCGAGGCCGGCCACCGCGGGCTCGGCCATGACGTCCGCGCAGAACTCGTTCGTGCACAGTCCGCCCGGGATCATCAGCACCCGGTGCGCGGCGTCCGCCGGCCCTCCGCGGCGGACCTCCCAACGCTCACCCATACAACGAGCGTGACCCCGTACGACGCGCTCCGCACCCCGAACGCCGGCCACCGCACACGAGGTGCGGGGCCGGCGTGACGGTGTCCCCCGGGTGCCGGTGCGCGTCGGTCAGTGCGCGCCCACCAGCTCCTGGCCGGCGGGGACGGGCGGCTGCTTCGCGCCGCGCAGGGCCGCGATCCCGATGAAGACCATGGAGGAGACACCGGCGAGCGCGAAGGCGGTGAAGCCCCAGTCGCCGTGGCCCGCGGCGAGCAGCTGGCCGCCGAGCCAGGGGCCGAAGACGGCGCCGAAGCGGCCCATGCCGGAGGTCCAGCCGACGGCGGTGGCGCGGTTGTCGGGGGCCGAGCGGATCGACACCGTCGCGTAGATCATCGTCTGGGCGCTGTTGAGGAACACACCGGTGAGGAAGACGACGATCATCGTGATCGCGGTCGACAGGTGCACGCTGAGCAGGAAGACACCGGCGGCGGTGAGCGCGAACCAGACCGCGGAGATACGCGGGGCGCCGAAGCGGTCGGCGGCGCGGCCGGCGACCAGCATGCCCACGATGCCGCCGAGGTTGAAGACGACGACGAAGGTCAGGGCGTTGGCGAGCGCGTAGCCCTCGGCGCGCATCAGGGTCGGCAGCCAGGTGGCGACGCCGTAGACCAGCAGGAGGCCGCCGAACGAGGCCAGCCAGTACAGCAGGGTCTGGATCCACTCGCCGCCGCGGAAGAGTCCGGCGAGGGCGTCGAAGCGGTCGGCGGCGGACCTGCGGCCGGACGGGGCGGCGGGCAGTTCGACGTCGTGGCGGGCGGCGAGCGCGGTCGCCTCCTCGGTACGGCCCTTGGCGACGAGGAAGCTCAGCGACTCGGGCAGGAGCTTCGCCAGTACCGGGGCGAACAGCAGCGGGGCCACGCAGACCCAGAAGGCCGCGCGCCAGCCGACCGGGTCGATCAGCCACTTGGCGACATAGGCGGAGAGGATGCCGCCGGCGTGGTGGGCGGTCATCAGCAGGCCGATGGTGACGGCGGCGCGGCCGCGCGGGGCGTAGTCGGAGACCATGCTGATCGCGGTGGGCAGCAGACCGCCGAGGCCGACGCCCGCGAGGGTCCGGCCGAGGCCGAAGACCTCGACGCTGCCGGCGAGCGCGCACACCCCGGACGCCAGCGAGAACAGGACGACGCAGCCGACCATCAGCTTCTTGCGCCCGATCCGGTCGGCGACCGTACCCGCCGTGAGGGCGCCGACGAGCATCCCGAAGGTGGCGTAGCTGCCCAGGTCACCGGCCGTGTCCGGGGTGAGGCCGAAGGTCTTCGTCTCCAGCAGGTGCGGCAGCACGGAGCCGTAGATGAACATGTCGAGGCCGTCGAACAGGACGGCCAGCCAGCACAGGCCGACGACCAGGAGGGCCAGTCTGCTGCCGCGCGCGGCCGGGTGGGTGGAGGAGGACATCGTTGTTTCCCTCTCGAGCGGGGTGGGTCCTCAGACGCTAAGGACCCACCCCGAAAAGTGTCAACGCTTTTGTCAACAATCTCATCGACAATCGACGGAGTCGACGGATCGCCGACGCCGGCGGCCGCTCAGGCGACGGGCGGTGTCCCGTGCGTGTGGAAGGACGCGATGGTCTGCAGACCCCAGGCCTGGCCCTTCCTGCGCTCGTCCTCGGTCCAGGTGATCAGCGGCCAGTCGGGGGCCAGCACCAGCCGGGTGAGCGGGTTGCACAGCTCGACGCGGTTGCCGCCGGGCTCGTAGACGTAGAGGAAGAACGTCTGCTGGATGGCGTGCTTGTGCGGTCCCGTCTCGATGAACACACCCGTGTCGATCGCCAGGTCGGCGGCGCGCAGGATGTCCTCCCGGGTGTCCGTCGCGAACGCGATGTGGTGCAGCCGTCCGGCGCTTCCGGTCCAGTCCGAGGTGTAGACGACGTCGTACGACTTGTTCGTGTACGTCAGCCAGCGCGCCGCGATCGTGCCGTTGTCGAGCCTGATCTGCTCGGTGGGCCGGGCGCCGAGCACGTTCTGCTGGAACTCGGCGTTGGCGAGCACGTCGGCGGCGAGGAAGTTGACGTGGTCCAGGCGCCGTACGCCCACGCCCCGGTTGGGTTTGGCCTGGGGCTGGTTCTTCAGCGCGGGCCTGAGCCCCTCGGGCGCCCGGTAGTGCTCGCTCTCCCAGTACAGGGCGTGCTCGTGGCCGTCGGGATCGGTGGTGACGTAGAGCTTGCCGAGGCCGGGTTCGTCCTCGGCCCAGGCGCCGGTTCCGCCCGCCGCCTCGATCGCCGCGACCCGGCGGTGGAGGGCCTCCTCGCTGGAGGTGCGCAGGGCGAGCCGGCCGAGGCCGGGCTGCTCGCGGGCGGTGAGCACCAGGCTGTGGTGCTCGTAGTCGTCGAAGGTCCGCAGGTAGACCGTGCCGCCGTCCTCACCGTCGACCGTGAGGCCCAGATAGTCGGTGAAGAAGGCGACGCTGGCGTCCAGGTCCGGGGTGAAGAGCTGGGCGTGGCCGATGTGGGCGATGTCGCCGAGCGGCGGAGTCATCGTTGACCTCCAGTGGGGAAGACCGTGCCGTCGAAGATCTTGCGGGCCGTGCGGACCACGGCGGTGCGACGGGCGGTGGGCAGTCCCTCGGGGGTGGTGCCGAGGGTGATGTCGATGTCGAGGAATCCCGTGGGATGTTCTATGCGTACCCGGTCACGGTCGGCGGGCGGCACGGCGGCCTTGTCCGCCACCCCGCCCTCGATCCGCAGCCCGGCCGCGACGCCCGCCGCGCCGAGGACGCCGATCGAGGGGTGACAGCGCACGGGAATGAAGGTGCGGGTGGTGACCGCGCCCCCGGCGCGGGGCGGGGCGAGCAGCGTGAGCTTGGGGACGGTGGTGTCGGATACGTCACCGAGGCCCATCAGCCGGCCGGCCGCCAGCCGGATCGCGCGCAGCCGGTCGGCGAGGGCCAGGTCCTCCTCCAGGTCCCGGGGCGGCTCGTAGCCGGTGACGCCGAGATCCGCGGCGCGCATCAGCACGGTCGGCATGCCGTTGTCCACGCAGGTCACCGGGGTGCCGTCGATCACGTCCCGGACGTTGCCGGTGGGCAGCAGGTGACGCTCGCCCGCCGGGAACTCGATCACCACCGGCGCGGCCGTCCCCGGCACGCCGGAGATCTCGGCCCCGCCGGTGTAGCGCACCCGGCCACCGGGGGTCGGGAAGGTCGCCGTCGCGAGGTCGCCGCTGTTGACCATGCGGATCCGTACGGCGGTCTCCCGGTCCCCCGCCGCGACGAGTCCGCGCTCCACGGCGAACGGGCCGACGCCCGCCAGGATGTTGCCGCAGTTCTGACGGTCACTCACCTCGGCCCGGTCCACGGCCACTTGCAGGAAGAGATAATCGACGTCGGCGCGCGGGTGGGCGGACCGGGACACCACCGCGATCTTGCTGGTGAGCGGGTGCCCGCCGCCCAGGCCGTCGATCTGGCGCTCGTCCGGGCTGCCCATCACGCGCAGCAACAGCTCGTCGCGCAGAGCCGGTTCGGCGGGGAGGTCACCGGCGAGGAAGTAGGCGCCCTTGGAGGTGCCGCCCCGCATCAGCAGACAGGGCACCTCCTCGGGCAGGGAGGTCACCGCGACTCCCCCGGGTACTCCTCGTACGTCCGGTACTCGACGCCGAGTTGCCGCAGGGTCTCCCGCAACCCGTAGCGGTCCAGGCCGAGTTCGCCGTCGAGGAAGGCGGCGCGGGCGCGGGCCTCCTTGGCCTCGCGGGCCTCGGACGCCTCCGCCACGGCCCGGGCGCGCTCGCGCGGGACGACCACGACCCCGTCGTCGTCGGCGAGGACCACATCGCCGGGGCGGATCACCTGGCCGTCGATCGCGACGGGCACGTTCACCGAGCCGCCGGTGGCCTTCACCGTGCCCTGCGCGGAGACCGCCCGCGACCAGACCGGGAAGTCGATCTCGCGCAGCTCCTGGGTGTCCCGGACGCCCGCGTTGATGACCAGTCCGCGCACCCCGCGCCGCCGGAGCGCGGTCGCGAACAGCTCGCCGAACATGCCGTCGGTGGACGGGGAGGTGGTGGTGACGACCAGGACGTCGCCCTCGCCGCACTGTTCGACGGCCGCGTGGATCATGAGGTTGTCCCCGGGCCAGCTGAGGACGGTGACGGCGGTGCCGGCCATCCGTACGCCCTGCTGGATCGGGCGGACGCCCGGCCCGAGCAGCCCGGCCCGCCCCATCGCCTCGCTGACGGTGGCCACCCCGAAGGCGGCCAGCGCGTCGACGTCCTTCCGCTCCGCCTTCGGCGGGTTGGTGACGATCACGCCGCTCACGCCAGCTCCTTCGCGATCTGCGGGTAGGGGCGCATGAACGCCTCGGCCAGCGTCCTGTGCGCCAGACCGAGGTTGGGGCCGGCGTTGCGCCTGAGCTGGACGCCCCGGCGGACGGCGAGGTCGGTGTAGTAGTCCCACAGGTGCTGCTGCGCGCCCAGGCACTCCATGGCCCCCCGCTTGGTCTCCCAGACCTCGGTGATGTCGAGCAGCACCTCGGGGCGGAAGCCGCTCATCTCGGGCTGGTGCGGCTCGAAGTAGAAGACCGGCGGGGCGCCGATGATCTCGCCCTCGCCCGGGTAGCCGATGGCCTGCGCGAGGACCCGGGCCTCCAGGGCCATCCGATGGGCGGCCGGGTGGTCGCCGTTGTACGGGTCCTCGGCCGGGTGGGTGAGGACGACGTCGGGCTGGGTCTCGCGGTAGAGCGCGACGAGCCGGTCGGTCAGCTCGGCGGAGGCGACGAGCGGGTAGTCGCCGGCGTCGAAGAAGCGGACCTCGGCCCCCAGGGTCGCGGCGGCCCGCTCGGCCTCGTCCCGGCGGATCGCCTTGATCTCGTCGAGCTTCCTGCCCTCGCGCCAGGCCTTGGCGGACTCCCCGCGCTCGCCGAAGGTCAGACAGGCGATGGTGACGTTCTCCCCGCGCGCGGCGGCCAGGGCGATGGCACCGCCCGCACGCCAGACGAAGTCCCCGGCATGGGCGGTGACGACGAGGGTGGACCGGGGTGGGCGGGCGGGCGCGTTGGCCTGGGTCATGCTGTTCTCTCCTTGATGACAGGTGGGCGCCCGCCTCGCGCAGCCGTGATCAGTCGCGCAGCGCCTCGATCACACTGCTGAGGTGGGCGCGGACGGCCGTCTCGGCCGCCTGCGGGTCCCTGGCCCGGATCGCTTCGATCATGGTCAGGTGCTCGGTCAGGGATTGCTGCGGCCGTCCCGGTCTCAGCGCCAGCTGGAAGCGGTGGCGCACCAGCTGCGCGTTCAGCCGCTCCAGCAGTTCCTGCGCGGTCTGCTGGCCGGAGAACTCCCGGATGCGGACGTGCAGTTCGTGGTTGAGGTCGGAGTAGGTGACCGGTTCGCCGTCGGCGACTGCCTTGGTCATCGCCGTCCCCAGCTCGGTGAGCTGGATCAGCTGCTCGTCGCTGGCCGCGACGGCCGCCTTCGCCGCGCACAGCCCTTCGAGGACCATGCGGCACTCGGTGATGGCGACCGCCTCGTCCACGGTCACCACCCGCACCCGCGAACCGCGGTTGCGGATCCGCTCGACGAGTCCCTGGGACTCCAGATCGATGAGTGCCGCGCGGATGCTGGCCCGGGTCACACCGAACTGCTCGGCGAGCTCGTTCTCCACCAACCGCTGCGCCGGTGCCATGTCGCCGTGCAGGATCGCCTGCCGCAGCTGCGCGAGCGCATGCTGCTTGGCCTGCTCCCCGGTGCTCGGACGGGCTTCGTTCGGCATTGCGCCCTCCCTGAGTGAGTGCCTGTCGAACCTAAATCTAGCCAAACAAGATTGTCAACAATTTTGTCGGTCACTTGCCCGTCACGACGAACCGTCCGCCCGGCCGGGCGGATACCGCACACTGTGTCCACACCGGGCGGGCGCGCACCGCCTCTAGGGTCGTCGCATGACCCACAGCTTCGCTCTGCACATCCCCCACGCCGCCCTGGAACCCGAGCCGCTCGACCCGGCGCAGATCGTCTCCGGCACGCCCGAGGTGACCGGCAAGGTCGTCTGGGAGTCGGCGGACGGCCGGCAGATCCGGGGCGTCTGGCAGATCACACCGGGGGTGGTCACCGACACCGAGGCCGACGAGATGTTCGTCGTGCTCAGCGGCTCGGCGACCATCGAGATCGAGGGCGGCCCCACCCTGACCGTCGGCCCGGGCGACCTGGCGGTCCTGCGCGCGGGCGACCGGACGACCTGGACGGTCCACGAGACCCTGCGCAAGGCGTACGCGATCAACCTCTGAGCCCCGTCCGGCCCCGGCCCGGGTCAGCCGCCCGCCGACTGGGGCATGTTGTACGGGGTCACCACCTGGATCGCGGACGGCAGGACCGGCCCGGCGGGCGGCAGGGCCCCGTGGGCGCGCATCACGGTGTGGCAGGCCTCGCGCATGTCCTGGCGCAGATCGTGGTGGAGTACGGCGGACAGCCGGTGGTCGCGCAGCAGCCGGGTGTTGTCGTGGTCGAGGTCGTGCGCGACGAACACGGCGCACTCGCGGCGCGCGTCGGCGAAGGCCTTCAGGGTGGCGAAGTTCCCGCCGCCGATCGAGTACACCGCCCGGATCTCCGGGTCGCGGGCCAGGGCGGCCCGGACGAGGTCGTACTGGGTGGCGTCCAGGCCCTGCCCCTCGGTGATCTCCACCAGGGTGCGGCCCGGGTGCCGGGCCCGCAGCACACCGCGGAAGCCCATCTCGCGCTCCTCCTCGTTGCGGAAGAAGCCGCTGGACAGACTGGTGAGGACATTGCCGGGGCGGTCGCCCAGCCACTGCCC
The DNA here is from genome assembly GCF_054660435.1 of Streptomyces sp. YKOK-I1. Taxonomy (NCBI): domain Bacteria; kingdom Bacillati; phylum Actinomycetota; class Actinomycetes; order Kitasatosporales; family Streptomycetaceae; genus Streptomyces; species Streptomyces sp. YKOK-I1. Next base: position 8,684,249 of record NZ_BAAGDR010000001.1, on the reverse strand, counting down.
CATGAGGTACGCGGCGGTGGCGCCGGCGGCCCGGTTGTCGATGCCGACATAGGCGAGCCGGGCGCTCGCGGGCAGGTCCGTGACGAGGGTGACGACCGGAATGCCGGTGGCGACCAGCCGGCCCACGGCGGCCGTGATCTCGGGGACGTCCGGCGCCTTGAGGATCACGCCCTGCGAGCCGCGCCGGGCTATCCGGTCGAGGACGGCGATCTGCTCCGCGACCGGTCCGGTCTCCCGGAAGTGGAAGCGGGAGCGCAGCACCGCCGGGTGCAGCGAGGGCAGTTCGGCCTCCAGCGCGGCCCGTACGGCGGTGGTGAACCGTTCGGGCGCCTGCATCACGATGTCCACCATGAAGGTCCGGCCGACGAGCCGGACCTGGGTGCGCTGCCGGTGCAGCTCGGCGATGGCCCGCCGCACCTCCTGGGCGGTGGACTCACGCACCCCTCCCCGGCCGTTGAGGACCCGGTCGACGGTGGCCTCGCTCAGACCCGCCTGACGTGCGATCTCGCGGAGGGGGAAGGGATGACCCACGGAAGGCTCCTCGTAGTCGCTCGACGGTCCGCTTGAGGGGTTTTTGATGGCCGCCTGCTGGTTGTTCGACGGGTTTGTCCTGACAAGAATGGCAGTGCTGAGCCGCCATTGTCATCGAAGGGACGACGATGTCCGAGGGCGCCCTCCCAGGCGGCCCTCGTCCGGCGGGGGCTGCGCGAGGGGTGACCCCGCGGTCGTCGGGGACGGGCCGCGGGCGGGCGCCGAGCGGCGCATCGGCTGAAAGGACACGCGGTACATGGGACTTCTCGATGACAGGGCCGTCCTCGTCAACGGCGGCAGCCAGGGCGTGGGCGCGGCCATCGCGCGCGCGGCGGCCCGCGAGGGCGCCCTGGTCGCGGTCACCGGGCGGCGGCCGGAGCCCGGCGAGGCCCTGGTCGCCGAGCTGACCGGGGCGGGCGGCACGGCGCTCTTCGTCCGGGCAGACCTGGCGGACGCCGACCAGGCGAAGGCCTCGGTGGCCCGGACCGTGGCCGCGTACGGCCGGGTCGACTGCCTGGTCAACTCGGCCGGGCTGACCTCCCGGGGCACGCTCCTCGACACCACGCCCGAGCTGTTCGACCAGCACATCGCGATCAACCTGAAGGCGCCGTTCTTCGCCATGCAGGCGGCGGTCGCGGACATGGTGGCCCGTAAGGCGCCCGGCACGGTCGTCAACATCATCACCTCCTCGGCGCACGGCGGACAGGCCTTCCTCGCGCCGTACGTCGCCGCCAAGGCGGGCCTGGTCGGTCTGACCCGCAACGCGGCGCACGCCCATCGCTTCGACCGCGTCCGGATCAACGGCCTGAACATCGGCTGGACGGCGACCGAGGGCGAGGACGCGACGCAGAAGGCATTCCACGGCGCCGGGGACGACTGGCGCGAGGAGGCCGCAGCACGGCTGCCGATGGGCAAGCTCGGCCAGCCGGACGAGATCGCCGACTTCGTGGTGTTCCTGCTGTCCGATCGGTCCGGCGTGGTCACCGGTTCGGTGATCGACTGGGACCAGAACGTGCTCGGCGGCCTCGACTAGACCTCATCCCTCCCCCGTAAGAATCTCAAGGAGCTGCACCCCCATGCGCATCGGAATCCTCGGCCTCGGCCGCATCGGCGCCTTCCACGCCGAGACCCTCTCCGGACTCGACGCCGTCGAGTCGCTCGTCGTGACCGACCCGTTCGCGGAGGCCGCCAAGGCCGCCGCCGAGCGGTTCGGGGCCGAGGTCGTGGACTCGCCCGAGGCCCTGCTGGCCGCCGGTGTGGACGGCATCGTCGTCGCCGCCGCGACCGACGCCCACCCCGCGCTGATCCTCGCCGGTGTCGAGGCGGGCATCCCCGTCTTCTGCGAGAAGCCCGTCGCGAAGACCATGAGCGAGGGCGTCGAGGTCCTCAAGGCCGTCCAGGGCAAGGACGTGCCGATCCAGATCGGCTACAACCGCCGCTTCGACGCCGGGTTCGTCGCCGCGCGGGCCGCCGTGCGGTCGGGTGAGCTGGGCAAGCTGCACACCGTCCGCTCGACCACCCTGGACCCGGCGCCGCCGCCGGCCGCCTACGTCGCCGCCTCCGGGGGCATCTTCCGCGACTGTTCGGTCCACGACTTCGACATCATCCGCTGGGTGACGGGCCGTGAGGTGACCGAGGTGTACGCGGTGGGCGGCAACCGGGGCGCCGACTACATCAAGGAGGCCGGCGACGCCGACACCACCGGCGCGCTGCTCACCCTCGACGACGGAACGATCGCCGTGATCTCCAACTCCCGTCACAACGCCCGTGGTTACGACGTCCGCATGGAGATCCACGGCTTCACGGACTCCATCGCCGTGGGCCTGGAGGACAAGCTGCCGCTGCGCTCGGTGGAGCCCGGGGTCACCTTCCCGGCGGGCACCCCGCACGACTTCTTCATGGACCGCTTCACGGCGGCCTACCGCGCCGAGCTGACCGCGTTCACCGAGGTCGTCGCCGGCACCCGGCCCTCGCCCTGCACGATCGAGGACGCCCTGGAGGCGGGCTGGATCGCCGAGGCCTGCACGCTCTCGCTGCACGAGCACCGGCCGGTGACGATCGCGGAGGTGCGCGCCTCCTGACGGACGCGCTCCGGCGGGACGTCGGGCGGGAAGCCAGGTCTGCGCTCTCGGGACGGAAGAGGGCGCAGACCTGCTGTCAGCCGTCGAGGAAGCCCCTCAGCTCCACCGCCAGGCTTCGCAGCCCTGCTGCGGCTGCCGTCTCCTCACAGCGCTGCATCAGGGCGTGCGCGTGGGCCAGCCGCCTCTGCGCCCAGCGGCGCGAACCCGTCGACGCGGAGGAGTCGGCCGCCGCGCTCTCCGACAGGTGCTCCCTCAGGAACACCGCCCTCACCAGAGCGAAGGACTGGTAGGCGGGGAGCACGTCGACGTCGGTGACCGTCACCGGGTGCCCGAGAGCCGCCAGCTCGTCCAGATACAGGTGGCACAACACCTCACGTTCCCGCCAGTCGCTCTCCTTGAGGTCCAGGGCGGCGTGGTCCTCGAGCAACTGGACCACCTCGTAGAGCAGGGGAAAGTGACCGTGGGGTTCGAGGTCGAGTGCGACCACCTTGCCGTTGCCGGTGACCAGCCAGTTCTCCGCGTGCGCGTCGCGGCCCGGAATCGGAGGAAGCGACGCGGGCGTCACCGCGCGCCATCGCGCGCCGAGCGCGTCGGGACGCGAGACGCCGAGCCGGCCCGCGCGCTTGGCCAGCTGGCCCGCGGCCCTTGCGTAGGCCCCCGTTGCCGTGGCGGCGTCCTGCCCTGGTGCACGCGACTCGTTCGCCGCCCAGGCGTGGATGCGAGCCAGGTACCGTACCGCCCGGGACACCGACGCCTGCGGGTGACCTCCCCGCCCTTCATAGGCGTCCGCGATGGCCGCCGCCAGGCTGCGGCCCACCGCGCGACGGGAGGCCAGAGCCGTGTCCGGCGCGGGCTTGCGCAGGCTCGGCCAGTCCCGGGGGAGTTCGACCGTCGCCAGAGGCACGGGCAACAGCATCCAGTCCGGTGCCCTGGTGTCCTTCAGATACCGCCGCAGAGACGCCAGGTGATCGCGTTCCGCCTCGGCCTTGCCCCGGCTGGTCGGCTTCAGCACCAGTGTCGACGACAGCAGACGCTGCGGATCGTCGAGTACGAAGGTGTCCGACCGTCCCCCCAGGATCTCCTGGCGGAAGGGCTGTGCGTGGACGGCCGTCCACGCGGCTTCCCGGTACAGCCAGGCCTGATCGCCCTCGCCGACCGCGCGCAGGATCTCCGACACCTTCGGGTCCGCGTGCTCCTCTTCCCCGAGGTTCGGCGTCCCCTCCGTCGCGTCGGCCGGTGCGGCGGTCCGCGCCCGTGCCGCGGTGAATTCGGCGAGTTGCATCAGGGGCCAGGGCCAGTGGGGATCGAGCTTCCAGGCCTTGACGGCGAGGTCGACCGCTGCGGCATGTTCTTCGGGCGCACCGGTCGACCGCCACAGCTGATGGTGGCCGGCGGCCGACACGCTGAAGTTCCCGGGGTTGGGGTCACCGAGGTCACGAGCGCGGGCCTTGTACTCGAGGGCGGTGCGCAGGTCCGCGTCGCTGCCGGTGCGGGCCCGCCAGAGGTAGGCCTCGCCCAGCAGGCCGTGCAGGTTGTCCGGGGCCTGGTCGTCCTCGGAGAGCGATTCGAACCGGTCGATCGCCTCCGTGAGGTGGTCCGGTGCTCGGGTGAACGAGAACAGCCGCAGACAGACCTCGGCGAGCAGGCAGGTGACCCGCGCGGAGGAGACCTCCTGGACCTCCTCCTCGCCGCCGGTGTCGGCGGGGTCCGCGCCGAGGCAGCTGGTGAGCATGTCCCTGGCCTCGTGCAGGAGCATCACGCCCTCGTCGTCCGAGCCGCCGGCGAGCTTCACCACCTTCGCGTAGTACAGGGCGGCCCGGCCCAGGGCCACCTTGGCCTCTCTGTTCTCCCCGCCGGACAGCATGAGGTCCTCGCGCAGCTGCCCGTACAGCGCGGAGGCCGACTGGACGTCGGGCCCGTCGGCAGAGCGGCAGTGCGGCGCCTGCGCCCTCTTGAGCCGGTGTTCGCCCAGGTTGACCAGCCAGCGGGAGGAGCCGACGACATGGAGGGCGGCCCGTTCGATCAGGGCGTCGGCCGCGTCCCAGAGCTCGGGAAGCTCCTTCGGGTCGTCGGACAGCCGGGTGAGCACCTCCAACAGGAACGTGAAGTGCCCCGGGCTGGTGTCTCCCTCCGCCTCGGCGTACTCCAGGTCCGCACGGGCTTTGCGCAGGAGATCGAACGGCTGCCGGGTGTTGCGGGCCAGGTACAGCCGGGTGACGCCGCGCTTGCCACGCCAGATGCGGCGGGCCTTGCTCTCGGGGGCCAGCAGTCGGTCCGCGTCGGCCTCGACCGTCTCCCAGCACCGGATGGCCTCCTCGAGCATGGGGCGGACCAGACGGCTGCGCCCCCGGGCCATCCGTTCCGTGGCGTACGCCTGCAACGCCCCGGCCAGGTACAGATGCACGTGGAAGAACGTGGCGTCCCAGCGCAGCCTGCCGAAACGCGTCCCGACCACCTCGGGTCCCGGTCGCAGGACGTTGCGCACAGCGAGACAGACGGGGATGGCCCGCTCGGGGTCGAGTCGGTTGTAGGAAGCGTTCCAGACATCGGGCAAGGCGCTCACCGCGGTCCGGGCGTCGAGCAGCTCCTGGAACGTGCGGCCCGGGCAGGAGGCCACGACCCGGTCCAGAAGGTCCGGGGTGAACGGGAAGTTCAGCGCGGCCGTCTGCTGGTGGAGGAGCTCCGGCAGATCCTCGCTCACGGAGTTCCCGCCCGTCCGGGCGTCGGCCGCCCTACCGGCTGGATGTCCTCGCGGAGGCGCTTGTCACCGATCAGGAACGCGGACTGCGGCAGGACCATGTGCGCGCCCTCCCGGCCCAGGGCGATGCCCTCACGGCCCACCGCGACGACGTGCCGGTCCGCGGGATCGGCCGCCAGGGCCAGCAACGACGACCTGAGTTCCACGGCTTCCGGCCGGTCGAGCACGAGGTCGTACACCTCGAGGAAGCGGACCTGCTGGTACGGCGCCCCGGCCACCTTCAGCGGTCCGTCGATCACCCGGCGGACGCGGGTGAAGTTGACGGAGGCCGCGAGCGGAGCCAGTTCGGGGTGACCCACCTCGGCCGATTCCTCGGCGAGTTCGCGGCGCAGACAGTCCGTCGCCGACTCACGGCCGGTGCCGTCGTGCAACCAGCTTGCGAACCGCGGCACCCTCCTCGCTCGCAGGAAGCCCCGTAGGTCGCACCGCATCACCGCCTGACTGCGTTCCTCGTACCGGAAGCCCCGCTTCTCCAGTTCGCCGCGGCCGGTCTCGTGATACTTGATCACTCCACCGGGCGGGCCGAAGGCTCCCGGACGCGTGGGCGAGTCGAACAGGACATAGCGGTCCTCGTCATGGAGTCGCAGGAGTGCGGCCACCGAGACCCGCGTGCTCCGCCACGGGACGAACAGCAGCAGAAGCAACCGCTTGTGTCGCCGGTTCTGCCAGAGCATCTTGACGATGTAGATGAATAACGCCGCGGCCACCGTGGCGGCAACGCGAATGATGATGTCCTTGAGCAATGCGCCCCCCTCGTCGGGGGAGCGTAGCGGCGGCTGTGTCCTTGCGGACCGCCCTTCGGCGGCCGTCACTCCAACGGGTGATTCAGGCGGCGGGGGCGGTCAGCGGCCCGCCCCTCCGCGTCGGCGACGGCCCGACCGGGGCCGCCCTCACAGGCAGTAGCGGACCAGCCAGTCGTCCGGGTCGTAGGCGTCGCGCGCCGGGTCCCGCGGGGCGGCCGGGCGCTCCTCCACCGTGTCCTCGGGGCGCACCCGCTCGGGCAGCGTCCCGAACCGGACCCTGCGCCGGTCCTCCTCGGTGCTTTCCTGCCGTTCCTCCTGCATCTCACCCTCCCCGTCCAAGGCTTCGCACACCTTCCGTCCTCTTCAACGTCGGCGACGCGCCACCGGTTCCGGGAACGACGATGCCCCGGTGAGAACGCACCGGGGCATCCGTCGCCTACGTCACTTCCGTCGCCGCGAGGCTCCTCACGCCCCGCAGGAGCGCAGGAACTGCCGGGTGCGCACCGCGATCGGCAGCGGCTTGTCCGGCTCGCACGGGTACATGTCCTGCTCGACGATCGCGAACAGCTCGACACCGAGCTTCTGGGCCGCGACCAGCACCGGCTCCAGCTCCGGCACCCCGCCCGGCGGTTCGCACATCACACCGCGCTGCACCGCCGGGCCGAACGGCACCTCGTCCCGGACCACCGCGGCCAGGATCTCCGGGTCGACCTGCTTGAGGTGCAGATAGCCGATGCGCTCGCCGTAGGTCTCGATCAGCTTGACGCTGTCGCCGCCGCAGTAGGCGTAGTGCCCCGTGTCCAGGCAGAGGTTGACCAGTTCGCCGTCGGTGGAGTCCAGGAAGCGCTCGACGTGCTCCTCGGTGTCGACGTGGGTGTCGGCGTGCGGATGGACGACGATGTCGAGACCGTACGTCTCCTTGACCTCGTGGCCCAGCCTCTCCATGCCCTTGGTGAGATGGGCCCACTGCTCGGCCGTCAGCTCCGGCGGCTCCAGGATCTCCGCGGTCTTGTCGTCGCGCCAGAAGGACGGGATGACGACGAGATGCCCGGCGCCCATCGCCTGGGTGAGCGCGGCCACCTGGCTCACGTGCTCCCAGGTGGACTCCCATACGGACGGCCCGCGGTGCAGCCCGGTGAAGACCGTGCCGGCCGAGACCTTCAGGTTCCGCCGGGCCACCTCGTCGGTGAGCCGGGCCGGGTCGGTGGGCAGATAGCCGTACGGGCCGAGTTCGATCCAGGAGTAGCCCGCCTCGGAGACCTCGTCCAGGAAGCGTTCCCACGGCACCTGCCGCGGGTCGTCGGGGAACCACACGCCCCAGGAGTCGGGGGCGGAGCCGACCCGGATGCGGTCCAGGGGTGCGGTCATCTCAGGACTTCCCCTCGCCGCCGCCCGCCACCGGGGCGGTGAGGTCCGCCTCTTCCGGCAGCTCCTCCACGTCGACACCGCGGACCTGGGACAACTCGTGCTTGAGGGCCGCGAGTTCGGCGCCGCCGGCCATGTGGTTGGTCAGCTCCTCGAGGCTGACCTCGCTGCGGTCGGCGGAGAGTTCCAGGGTGCCCAGGCGCAGCACGCTGAAGTGGTCGCCGACCATGTAGGCGTGGTGCGGGTTGTGGGTGATGAAGATGACGCCGAGGCCGCGGTCGCGGGCGGCGGCGATGTACTTCAGCACCACACCGGACTGCTTGACGCCGAGGGCGGCGGTGGGCTCGTCCAGGATCAGCACCCGGGCGCCGAAGTAGACGGCGCGGGCGATGGCCACGCACTGGCGCTGGCCGCCGGACAGCGTGCCGATGGGCTGTTCCAGGTCGTCGAGGACGATGCCCATGTTGCGCAGTTCCTCGTCGGCGGTCTTCTTCATCTTCTCGATGTCGAGGCGGCGCACGGGCCAGGGGCCCTTGGTCATCTCGGAGCCGAGGAAGAAGTTGCGCCACACCGGCATCAGCGGGACCACCGCGAGGTCCTGGTAGACCGTGGCGATGCCCTTGTCGAGGGCCTCGCGCGGGGTGGTGAAGCGCACCGGGGCGCCGTCGACGAGGAACTCGCCCTCGGTGTGCTGGTGCAGCCCCGAGATGATCTTGATGAGGGTGGACTTGCCGGCGCCGTTGTCGCCGAGGACGCAGGTCACCTTGCCGGGGTACACCTTCAGGTCCACGCCGTGCAGGGCGCGGATGTTGCCGTAGGCCTTGCCCGCGCCTCGCAGTGCGACGATCGCCCCGTCCGCCTGGTCGGCGGTGTCCGCGATGACCGCCCCGTGGGTGCCGGTTCCGTTGGTGGATGTCATGGGGGTCACCTCCGGGTCGCCGTGCGGCTGACCCACAAGTTGATCAGGACGGCGCCGAGCAGCATCACGCCGAGGAATGCCTTGAACCAGTCGGGGTTCCAGCCGGCGTAGACGATGCCCTGCTGCACCATGCCGAACATGAAGGCGCCGAAGACCGGGCCGATCGCGCTGCCGGCGCCGCCGGTCAGCAGACAGCCGCCGATCACGGCCGCGGAGATGTAGATCAGCTCCTGGCCGACACCCTCGCCGGACTGCACGGTGTTGAAGGTGAAGAGCTGGTGCATGCCGATGAACCAGGCGCCGAAGCCGACCAGCATGAACAGGGAGATCTTGGTGAACGTGACGGGCACGCCGACCGCCCGCGCGCTGTCCTTGTTGCCGCCGACCGCGAAGATCCAGTTGCCGTACCGGGTGCGCAGCAGCACCCAGGTGGCGAGGGCGGCGAAGGCCAGCCAGTAGAAGATCGTGATCTTCACTTCGACACCGCCGATGTCGAAGGACGAGGCGAAGATCTTCTTCGCCTGGTCGAAGCCCTCCATGTCGCTGATGTCGTCGGTGGCCACGTTGGTGGTGACCAGCTTGGTCACCGCGAGGTTGGCGCCCTGGAGGATCAGGAAGGTGCCGAGGGTGATGAGGAAGCTGGGCAGCCCCGTCTTCACCACCATCCAGCCGTTGAGGAAGCCGATGGCGAGGGAGACCGCGAGCGCGACGACCACACCGACCCAGACGTTCATGCTCAGCTGGTAGGCGAGCATGCTCGCGGTGAGCGCCGAGGTGATCACGGCGACGCCGGCGGACAGGTCGAACTCGCCGCCGATCATCAGCAGGGCCACGGGCAGCGCCATGATCCCGATGGTGGACGACTGGTAGAGGATGTTGGCCATCGAGCCGGCCTCGCGCACCGGCGGGGCCGCGATGAGGAAGAAGACATAGACCGCGACGGCACCGAGGAAGACACCCACCTCGGGGCGGGCCAACAGCCGCAGGGCAAGGGGACGTCGGGCGGTCCGGCCGTCCGTCTCCTTCGGGCCGGGGGCCGGCGGTGAGCTCACCGCCGGCTCGGCGTGGTGGGTCATACTGATCACCGGGTGCCCTTCGCGGCGAACGCGGCGACCTTGTCGACGTTGGTCTTGTCGACGAAGGCCGGACCGGTCAGCACCGGAGCCTCGCCGCCGCCCATGTAGTTGCCGTTGTTCTTGTAGAGCCACAGCGAGTCGATCGCCAGGTAGCCCTGGAGGTAGGGCTGCTGGTCGACGGCGAACTGGATGGTGCCCTTGCTGATGGCTCCGGTCAGGTCCTTGTTGAGGTCGAAGGTGGCGATCTTCGCCTTGGAGCCGGCGTCGGAGGCGGACTGGACGGCCGTCAGGGCGAAGGGGGCGCCGAGCGTGACGACGTAGTCGATGGACTTGTCCTGGGTGAGCTTGGCGGTGATCGTGGACTTCACCGACGGCATGTCGGTGCCGTTGACGTTCAGCACCTCGGTGGTGCCCGAGAAGGTCTTCTTCACCCCGTCGCACCGCTGGGTCAGGCCGATGTTGCCCTGCTCCTGGATGACACAGACGGCCTTCTTGGCGCCTTCCTCGTTGAGCCGCTTGCCGAGCGCCTCACCGGCGACGGTCTCGTCCTGGCCGAAGAACTCCATCAGACCGAGCTTCTGCCACTCGCTCACACCGGAGTTGAGGCCGACGACGGGGATGTTCGCGGCCTTCGCCTTGGCGACGACGTCCTTGAGGGCGTCGGGCTTGGCGAGGGTGATGGCGATGCCGTCGACCTTCTGGTCGATGGCGTTCTGGACCAGGTTGGACTGGTTGCCCGCGTTCGGGTCCGCGGAGTAGACGAGCTTGACGTTGTCCTTGGCCGCCGCGGCCTCGGCGCCCTTGCGGACGATGTCCCAGAAGGTGTCGCCGGGCGACTGGTGCGTCACCAGCGCCACCGTCATCTGCGGGGTGCTCGCCTTGCCCGCCGAGGCGCCGTCCGCGCTCTCCTCGGCCTTCTTGCCACCGGAGCTGCTGGAGCAGCCCGCCAGGGTCAGGGCCACTGCCGCGGCCATGGCCACGACCGGGGCGATTCTGCGGGAACGGGGCGAAGAGCTGTCCATCTTTCCTGCACCTCACTGTGCGACGGGAGAACGACCGGGAAAGGGAGAAGGGATCTCTGGGATCAAGGCCCGCTACTGCTCAGGGTGGGGCCAGGGGGCCGGGTCCGCGAGTGTTCGTTTTCTGTTCGATGTCTGGACTCGGCCCGTGCACTACTGGGACGGGATCAAATCCCCTGTATGGCCCGCTGTCAATACTTTGTTAAGACATCATCTCAGGACAAGGTCCGAATGTAAGAACAAACCATTGACAGCGGAGGTCACCGGGACCTACACCTTGGAGACACCGGACCCCCGATCACCCTAGGAGCCGATCATCATCCCCCGCACACCGGCACGGACGATCCGCTGTGCGGCCGACACAGGAGGTGCCCTTCATGGCGAAGACCGGTGAACGTACCCGCGCGGTGGCCGGCTCGGCCCTGGACGGGCTGCCCTTCGCGCTCGACCGGTCCAGCCCGGTACCGCTCTACTACCAGCTCGCCCAGCAGCTGGAGTCGGCGATCGAGCACGGCGCGCTCGCCCCGGGCAACCTCCTGGGCAACGAGATCGACCTGTCGACCCGGCTCGGTCTGTCCCGCCCCACGGTCCGCCAGGCGATCCAGTCCCTGGTCGACAAGGGGCTGCTGGTGCGCCGCCGGGGCGTCGGCACGCAGGTCGTGCACAGCCAGGTCAAACGGCCGCTGGAGCTCAGCAGCCTCTACGACGACCTGGAGGCGGCCGGGCAGGGACCCACCACGCACGTCCTGCGCAACGAACGGGTCCCCGCGGGCGCCGATGTGGCGGCCGCCCTCGGGATCGCGGAGGGCGCCGAGGTCACCCGGCTGGAGCGGCTGCGCTCGGCGCACGGCGAGCCGGTGGCGCATCTGTGCAACTACCTGCCCCCGGCCCTGTTCGACCTGGACACGGAGCGGCTGGAGGCGACCGGCCTGTACCACCTGATGCGCGCGACGGGCATCACCCTGCACAGCGCCCGGCAGACCGTCGGCGCCCGCGCGGCCACCGCCGAGGAGGCCGGGCTGCTCGGCGAGGAGACGGGCGCGGCCCTGCTGACCATGCAGCGCACGGCGTACGACGACACCGGCCGGCCGGTCGAGTACGGGACGCACATCTACCGTGCGTCCCGGTACGCGTTCGACTTCCAGCTGCTGGTCAGGGGCTGAGGAGCCGGCTCGCGGCTACTTCGGGGCCATCCGCAGGGCGCCGTCCATGCGGATGATCTCTCCGTTGAGGTAGTCGTGGTCGATGATCGACAGGGCGAGCTGCGCGTACTCCTCGGGCCGCGCCAGCCGCTGCGGGAAGGGCACCCCGGCCGCGAGGCCCGCCCGGTACTCCTCGGAGACGGTGGCCAGCATGGGCGTCTCCACGATGCCCGGGGCGATGGTGCACACCCGGATGCCGTACTGCGCCAGGTCACGCGCGGCGGGCAGGGTCAGGCCGACGACGCCCCCCTTGGAGGAGGAGTAGGCGGCCTGGCCGATCTGGCCGTCGTACGCGGCGATCGACGCGGTGTTGACGATGACGCCGCGCTGGCCGTGCTCGTCGGCCTCGGTGGCGGCGATGGCCTCGGAGGCGAGCGCGAGCACGTTGAAGGTGCCGATCAGGTTGATCTGGATCACCTTGGCGTACAGGGCGAGGTCGTGGACGCCCTTCCTGCCGAGGATCCGCGCGGACGGGCCGATGCCGGCGCAGTTGACGACCGTGCGCAGCGGGACCCCGGCGTCCGCCGCGGCGGCGACGGCGGCACGGACCTGCTCGGGGTCGGTGACGTCGGTCGGGACGTAGGTGACGCCGTCGACCTCGGGGGCCCGGTCGACGCCGTCCTTGAGGTCGAGGGCGAACACCTGCGCGCCGCGCTCGGCGAGGGCCTTCGCGGTGGCCGCGCCGAGGCCGGAGGCACCGCCGGTGACGAGGGCGGCGGTGTGGGCGAGCTGCATCATCACTCCTTGCCGAGGGCGGTGAGCACACCGCCGTCGTTACGGTCCAGCGCACGGGAGATGATCATGCGCTGGATCTGGTTGGTTCCTTCGAAGATCTGCATGACCTTGGCCTCGCGCATGTAGCGCTCGACGGGGAAGTCGCGGGTGTAGCCGTACCCCCCGAGGACCTGCACGGCGTCCGTGGTCACCTTCATGGCGTTGTCCGTGGCCACGAGTTTGGCGATCGACGCCTCGCGTGTGAAGGGCAGACCGAGGTCCTTCAGCCGCGCGGCGGACAGTGTGGTGGCCCGCGCCGACTCGATCGCGGCGCCCATGTCGGCCAGCACGAACGCCAGCCCCTGGTGCTCGATGATCGGCTTGCCGAAGGTCTCCCGCTCCCGGGCGTAGCGCACCGCGTGGTCGAGGGCGCCCTGGGCGAGCCCGCAGGCCACGGCGGCGATGCCGAGCCGGCCGTGGTCGAGGGAGGCGAGCGCGATCCTCAGCCCCTGCCCCTCCTCCCCGATGAGCCGGCCGGCCGGCACCCGGACGTCGTCCAGCCGCATGGTGGCGGTGGCCGAACCGGTCAGCCCCATCTTGCGCTCCGGCGGGTCGGCGCTGAGCCCCGGGGTGTCCGCCGGGACGAGGAAGCAGGAGATGCCGTGGCTGCGGTCCTCGGAGGTGCGGGCCATGACCGTGTAGAAGTCGGCGTGTCCGCCGTGGGTGGTCCAGGCCTTCGCGCCGTTCAGCACATAGGTGTCGCCGTCGCGCACGGCGCGGGTCCGCATGGCCGCCGGGTCGGAGCCGGCGTGCGGCTCGGACAGGCAGTACGCGCCGAGCAGTTCCCCGCCGAGCATGTCCGGCAGCCATGCGCGCCGCTGCTCCGCGGTGCCGAAGCGGGCGAGCGGGAAGCAGGACAGGGCGTGCACGGAGATGCCCACGGCGACGCTGGACCAGACGGCGGCGACCTCCTCCAGCACCTGGAGATAGACCTCGTACGGCTGTCCCGCCCCGCCGTCCTCCTCGGCGAACGGCAGACCGAGCAGGCCGCTGCGGCCGAGGGTGCGGAACGCGTCCCTGGGGAACGCCCCGTCCGCCTCCGCGTCGGCGACCCGGGGAGCGAGCTCCTTGGCGGCGAGGGTACGCGTGAGCTGGATGAGCTCCACGGCCTCCCCGGTCGGCAGGGCGCGAGTGGCAGGCATGGTGACCTCCCCGGAGTAGTACTGGAAATGATACTGAAGTGCGTACGAACGTATCATTCACAGTACGGCACGCTGGCATGCCGAAGCACCCCGGAACGGGGGATCGGATCAGTCGGATCAGGACGAGACGGCGTGCACGATCAGCGAGGCGAGCTGCTCGTAGGCCTCCGCGTCGGTCAGCCCGGTGCGCGTCTTCAGCTCGCCCTGCTGGATCTGGCGCATGGTCGCCGCGGCGACCTCCCCGACGAACGCGGTGTGCACGTCCCGGAAGGCACCGCCGGAGACCCCCTCGGCGATCAGCTGCCGGACCCGCTCCGCGGCCATCCGCGTATTGGCCTCGTACACCTCGCGGGCGGGCGGGAAGTCCGCCACGTCGTCGAGGAAGGCGCGGGAGAGCGGGCGCAGCTGTTCGGCCACGGTGGTGAGGTACACCCGGACCCGGTCCGAGGGGTCCACGGTCTGCGCCACCCGCTTCTCCACGGCCTCCGTCGCACCGCGGAAGTAGTGCTTGACCGCCTCGACGACCAGGCCCTGCTTGCTGCGGGCGAGCTGGTAGAGCGTGGTCTTGGAGCAGCGCAGCCGCTCGGCGAGGTCGTCGAGGGTGAGGGCGGAGAACCCTTCCGCCGTGAGCAGCGCGACAAGTCGTTCCAGCAGGTCGGCCTGTCGGGCGGTGCGGCGGGTGGACGGCATGATCTCAGGTTAGCCCCCTTTGTTACTACCCGGTCATCAGTGCACGGTGTCCAGCCGGTCCCGCTGTTCCTCGGTCAGTTCCAGGTCCATGGCGGCGAGGTTCTCCTCCAGTTGCGCCAGGGAGGACGCGCCGGCCAGCGGAACGATCGGCAGCTCGCCGCCCGACTGCCAGGCCAGGACGACCTGGTTCACGGTGGCCCCGGTCTCGCGCGCCACCTCCCGCAGCGCGGCGAGCCGGGCCGGGGTCCCCGGGTGGTCGTAGTCCGCGGGCAGCGGCCGGTCCGGCCGGGTGTACGCCCCCCTGAGCAGCGGGGAGTACGCGACCAGGGTCAGCGCGGGCTCGGCCCGCAGATAGCCGAGGAGTTCCGCGCCGGCGTGCCCGAGGCCGCCGTCCGGGAAGAGGTCGTCGGGGATGTCGGTGCGCGGGCGCAGATGACTGTGCTGGTACTGGAGCACCTCGTAGCCGGGCAGACCGGCCGCGGCGGCGAGGGCACGGGCCCGCTCCACGCGCCACATCGCCTGGTTGCTCACCCCGAGCAGACCGACCGTGCCCTCGGCGACGAGTTCCGCGAACGCCTCGACCGTCTCGCGCTGCGGCACGGTGTGGTCGTCGATGTGGGCGTAGAGCAGATCCAGCCTCCCCACCCCAAGGCGTTCCCGGCTGCGTTCGGCGGACTCGCGGATCACCTTCGCCGAGAGCCCCTCGGGGTTGTCGGTGTAGCCGGTGCCGGGGGCGAGCGGGCGGGCGCCGAGCTTGGTGGCGAAGACGATCTCGTCGCCGACGCCCCGGCTGCGCCGCCACCGGCCGAGCAGCTCCTCGCTCTGGCCGCCCTGCCCGCCGTCGACCCAGAACGCGTAGTTGTCGGAGGTGTCGACGAAGTTGCCGCCGGCCTCGACGTAACGGTCGAGGATCGCGAACGACGTCCCCTCGTCGGTCACCGACCCGAACAGCATCGCGCCGAGCGCGAGCACACTGACCTCACGCCGGGTGGCGGGGTCGGTGCCGAGGGTGCGGTACTTCACGGCGACTCCTCTCGCTTCGTCGGCCGAGCCCGTGGGCGGCCCGGCTCGAAGAGGAGTCTTCAGCTTGAAGTGCGCTTCAGCGCAAGGCTTTTACGCGCAGGCCGGCCGCATGCTTCGGGTGACGCGAATCTTACTCAGCGTCAGCTCGCATGGTAATTTCGTCGTACTGCTCTGATCGGATTGGTGTGTCCGGGGGGAGATCCGATGGCTGACGCGGGCGGGCTGGCGGGTGCGGAGCGGGACGCATTCGTGGGCGCGGTCGTCGACGAACTGGCGCGCTGCCGCTTCCTCGACGAGGGCTCCTGCCGTCGGACCGTCGGCGAACACATGGGACTCTCCCCCGAGTTGTGGGAGGGAACGCTCCCCGCGTTCCGGGTCGAGGTGGCCCGCCATGTGAGCGTGGACCCCGTCGGGCGGGCGTCCACCCTGTGCACCGTGGTGGGCTGGTACGACGAGCCGCGCCGGGAGTCGCTCTGGCGGCGACTGCAGCCGTTCCTGACGACGCGGGCCGACCCGGGGGGCGGCCCGCACGCGTACCGCCCCCTGTCGACCGTCCCGCTCCCGGGCCCCGCCCCCTCCCCCGGCACGGCGGACCGCAACGGCCTGGCCCACTCGCCGCCTCCGCCGCCCCCGGAGTTCCCCCAGCTGCCCAGCCCCTTCACCGCCGACGAACACCGGCGCATCCAGCGACTGCTGATGCTGGAGCGGACCGGACCGCAGGAGATGCACCGGCTGCGCGACAGCATCGGCTTCGAACTCGGCTTTCCCGTCCCGGGCGACCCCTCGACGCCGCTCGACCTGTTCGACGCCCTCGTCGACTTCAACGCTCCCCCCGACCGCGTACCGCCCTCGGTCGTCGCCGTCGAATGGGTGGCGGCCGGCCTCGCGGACAAGACCGCGGCCCGCCACTGCCGGGAGTGGGCGCAGCGATGGGCCCGCGACCACGACTGTCTGCCCGCCCTGCTGCGGCGACGGCAGGCGCGCGAGCTGTGGCAGGCCGACCCCCGGGTGCCCCGGGCCCTGCTGATCATGGTCGAACCCGCCGAGGACGGCAGCGACGACGTGACGGTCCGCTACTGGATCAACGACCTCGCGGGACACTGGGCGCCGCGCGCCGGGGAGGCCTCCGAGACCCGCATGGACGGACTCGGCGCGGCCGTGGAACGCGCACTGGCCGAGGGGGAACGGCTGTGGGCCGCCTCACGGGCGGACCCGGCGGACGAACTGCCGCCGTTCGTCGAGTTCATCCTGCCGTACCTGCTGCTCAACCATGACGTCGCCCGGCTGGAGATCGGCTCGGACGGTCCCGCGGCGGCGGCGATCGGACCCCGGTACTGCGTGCATCTGCGCAGCCTCGACCGGCTGCGGCGGGTCCCCCACGATCCGTTCATCGCCAACCGGTGGCGGCAGCGCTGGCAGGAACTGCACCAGCACGGCACCCGGCTGCACCACTGGACGCACGGCGACGTGCCGATGGACCTCTGGTCCCGCTCCCTGACCCACCGGCAGCACGGTTCGGCGCCGTACACCGCCCTGGCACTGGACGCGCCGAAGCGGGGCAGCAGGGCGCTCACGGCGCTGAAGCGGGCGATCGCGGAAGGGTTCGGGCTGGCCCTGTGGGACCGCCGCGGCAAGCTGGAGCCGCGCAGCCGCGAGACGTTCGCGGAACTGCTGGACGGCACCCGGGCCGCACACGGTGTACCGCGCCGGGTGCAGGAGATGCGGGCACGCGCCGAGGCGGACGCGGACGGGGAGGTGTTCCTCGGCCGTCATGTCGCCTGTCTGTGGGACGACCCGGACCGGATCGTCGACTGCCAGCCGGGGCGCACCCCGCCGGGCGCCCGGCCCGGCCCCTTCCCCGGACTCGGCCCCACCCCGTCCGACCGACCCCCCGCGGCGCCCGGTACCACCCGGACACCGCGTTCGCCGACCGCAGAGGAGGCACCCTGATGACCACCGGACCGGCCCGCCCCGGTGACGGATGGCGGGTGTTCCACGCCACCGGGCAGTCCCCCGAAGGCGAGGCCGCCCCCCTGCCCAAGGCACCGCCCTGGCGGCAGTTCCGGGGCGGACCGCCCCTGCCGCAGCCCGACCAGTGGGACGCCGGATCCGCCCGGCGGCTCGGCGCGAGCAACCGCATCGCCCAGCTCGGCGAGGCCGAGATCGACGTCGTGAACGCCGCGATCCTGCTGCGCCGTCCCCTCCTGGTGACCGGGCCGCCGGGAATCGGCAAGTCGACGCTGGCCTACCTCATCGCCCGGGAACTGGGCCTGGGCCGGGTGCTCCAGTGGTCGATCGTGAGCCGTTCGACGCTGCGCAGCGGCCTCTACGACTACGACGCGATCGGACGCGCCCAGACCGTGGCGGAACTCGCGGCGCGCACCGGCGGCGACACCACGGCGACGGACGGGAACGGGCCGGGGCCCGGCGCCCCACCCCGGCCGTCGGTCGGGGAGTTCCTGACGCTGGGCCCGCTCGGCACCGCGCTGCTGCCCTACCGAAGGCCGCGGATCCTGCTCGTCGACGAGCTCGACAAGGGGGACATCGACCTGCCGAACGACCTGCTGCACGTGCTGGAGAACGGCTCGTTCGACATTCCCGAGCTGGCGCGGACCGGTGAGCAGCAGGCCGAGGTGCACACGGACGATCCGCAGGGCCGCACGGTGGTGCAGCGCGGGCGCGTCGAATGCGCGGAGTTCCCCGTCGTGGTGATGACCAGCAACGGGGAGCGGGAGTTCCCGGCCGCCTTCCGCCGGCGCTGTCTGCCCCTGGAGATGCGGCCGCCGAGCCCGGAGCTGCTGCTGGCGATCGTCGAGGGACATCTGCGGCACCGCCCCGACGGACTGGTGGAACTCGTGGAGGACTTCGCGCTACGGCTCGGCAACGGCGGCACGCACTCCGTCGACCAGCTCCTCAACGCGGCGCAGCTGATCACGCAGAAAGGGTTCCCCGCGGGGTCGCGCGGCAAGGCGCTGATCGAGACGCTGCTGCGTGACCTGTCCAAGGGGCAGTAGTGGACGCCCCCGAGGGCAGGGGCGCGGCCGGGCGGCAGGCGCCCGGCGCGCCGAGCCCGCCGTCCGCGGCGCCCGAGGGGCCGGGCCCCGCCGGCGGCCCGGGAACGGAGCACGGCGCACCGCCCGACGTGCTGTGGACCGAACTCGCCGACGCCGCCTGGCTGGGCGCGTTCTGGATCGCCGCGGACCGCCCGCTGCCCGGGTCCGTGTCTCCCGCCGAACCCGCCCCGGACGGGCCGCCCCCCGCGCCTGCGGGTGCGAGACCTCCCGCGCAGGCCGGGGCGGGGGCCGCGGACCGGGGTGCCGACCGCGCCGGCCGCGGGTCCGGCGGCGGCCCCTCGGAGGCACCGCCCCATGTCCGCCCCGACCCGGGCGGCGAGGTCGTCCTCGCCCTGCCGCCGCCCCGCCTCCCGCAGTCACGGCGCCGGGAACCGGCCGTGTCGGGCACCCTGCCGCTGGCCCGGGCGCTGCGCCGGCTCGCCCGCCGCCGGCCCTCGGCCCATCTGCGCGAACTGGACGAGGAGCGCACCGCGGACCGGGTCCTCGACGGCGCCTCCTGGCTGCCCGTGCTGCGCCCGGTTCCCGAGCGGGCGCTGGATCTGGTGGTGCTGGTGGACGCCGGGCGCACCCTGCGCGTGTGGGAACGGGAGACGCGCGGACTGTCCGAGCAGGCCGCGCTGTCCGGCGCGTTCCGGGACGTCCGCACCGTCTCGCTGTCACTGGTCCCGGACGGTCCGGCCGCGCTGCTGCGGCCCGGCGGCCGCCGGGCCTCACCGGCCGAACTCCTCGACCCCCGGGGGGAACGGGCGTTCCTCCTGGTCACGGACGGACTGGGGGACGGGTGGGCGGCGCCGGGCACGGACCGGCTGCTGCGTCGGCTGGCCGGCGCGGGCCCGTGTGCGATCGTCCATCTGCTGCCCACGCATCTGCGCCACCGCTCCGCGCTGCGCCCGTTCCCCGCGACACTCGCGGCCAGCGGCTTCGGACGGGCCAACACGACCCTGACGCAGGTGCCGGACGAGGAGCTCGACGACCCGCTGCGCGCGCCGCCGCCGGACGAGGCGGGCGGACAGGTTCTCGTCCCGGTGCTGTCGCTGAAGGCGGCGTCCCTCGCCGGCTGGGCGGACCTGGTGGCCGGGGGCCGGGGCGCGCAGCAGCGGTGCCAGGTGGTGCGGGCGGGCACGCTCGCCAAGGAACCCCCGGCGCCGGGACTGACGTACTGCGCGGACAGCGCCGAGGCGGCGGTGCGCGCCTTCACCTCCCTCGCCACACCCACGGCCCGCCGTCTCGCCTCGCAACTGGCCGCCGTACCGCTGGAGCTGGACACGGTGCGGGCCGTCCAGCGCCTGATGCTGCCCTCGTCGGGCCCGGGCCATCTCGCGGAGATCCTCATGGGCGGGCTGCTGGAGTGGCCCGGACGCCACGGTGCCGACGTCGACTTCGCCGACGGGGTGCGCGAGGTGCTGCTGGCCGGCGGGACCCGCTCCGAACTCGCCGCGATCGTCTCCTGTCTCGCCGAGCTCCCGCCCGGCCGGCCCGACCCGCGGGCGGTACGGCTGCGCGCGGCCCTCTCCGACCCCGATCTGGCGCCGCTGCCCGATCCGGCCGGCACCGACCGCGCCTGGCTGCGGCTGGAACTCGCCGTGCTGGAGGCCCTGTCCGGACCGCACGCCCGGCGCGCCCGCAGGCTTCGCGAGGCCCTGGAACACCCCGGCCCGCTCCCGTCCCCGTCCCGGCGACCGGAATCGAAAGGTGGCAGCGCCATGGACCCCGAACCGCCCCGCCCCGCCGGCGGCCGCCACGGTCCGCCGGGCATCAAGGGGCCCATGCCACCGCGCAACGCGCACTTCATCGGCCGCGCCGACATGCTCGCCACCGTCGCCGAGCAGCTGGAGCACGGCGAACTCGCCGCGGTCCTGCCGCACGCGCTGCACGGCACGGGCGGGGTCGGCAAGTCCCAGATCGCCATCGAGTACGTCTACCAGCACCAGCACGAGTTCGACGTGGTGTGGTGGATCCCGGCCGAGCAGCAGTCGATGGTCCTGTCCTCGTACGCGGGTCTCGCCCGCGCGCTGGGACTCACGGTCGGACCGCAGCCGGGCACCGCCGTGCCCCGGGTGCTGGAGGCGCTGCGCGACGGCGACCGGTACGGGCGGTGGCTGCTGGTCTTCGACAACGCCGAGGACGTCGACGGCGTACGGCCGTTCATTCCGACCAGCGGCAACGGGAAGGTCATCGTCACCTCCCGCAACCGGGCCTGGGAGGGCGTGGCGACCTCGCTCACCGTCGACGTGTTCCGCCGGGAGGAGAGCCGCGACCTGCTGATGCGCCGCTCCCCCGCCCTGGGCGAGGACGAGGCGGACCGGCTCGCGGCCGCGCTCGGCGACCTGCCGCTCGCGATCGAACTCGCCGCCGCCTGGCACGCGGCGTCGCACATGCCCGTCGACCGCTATCTCACGCTGCTGGAGCGGCACCGCAGGGAACTCGACACGAGCGGGCTCGTCCACGACTACCCGTCCTCGGTCGCCGCCGCCTGGCTCATCACCCTCGCCCACCTCCAGACCGAGTCGCCCGGCGTGTACCAGCTGCTCGGCGTGTGCGGCTGTCTGGCCGCCGAGCCGGTACCGCTGAGCATCTTCCGCAGCGGCGGGCGCATCAGCGTCAGCCGCGAGCTCGACCCGATCCTGCGCGACCCGATCCGGCTGTCCCGCGCCATCCGCGAGCTGTCCAAGTTCTCCCTGATCCGTGTCGACCACCGCCGCGACGCCATCCAGATGCACCGGCTGATGCAGAGCGTGCTGCGCACCACCACCGAACCCGCCGAGCGCGAGGGGCTGCTGCACGCCGCGCACGCCCTGCTCGCCGCCGCGAAACCGGCGGGCAGCCCGTCCTCCCCCGGCCACTGGGACGGCTACCAGGCGCTGCTTCCGCACGCCGTGTCCTCGCAGGCGGCGGCGAGCCACGACGGCTGGGTCCGCGATCTCGTCGCGAGCCTCGTGTACTACCTGTACTACTGGGGCGACCACGAGCAGGCCGTCGACCTCGCCGGGCAGGCCTGGGGGCACTGGAACGAGGACACCGGCGTCCCCGACACCCTCGTCATCCAGATGGCCAAGCTGTACGCCTTCTGCCAGCGGATCATCGGCGTCGACCGGGACGCGTTCTCCCTCAACGAACGGGCCCTCGCCGTGTCGCGGCGTCCGGAGGTGCCGGAGGAGGAACTCATCGACTCGATGTGGCAGATGGCCGGCGCCCATCGCTACCGGGGCGACTTCCCCGCCGCCCGGTCCCTGGACCAGGAGGCCTTCGAGCGGGCCCGCACCCTGTTCGGCCCCGACGACCCCGACACCCTGAAGGCGGCGCACAGTTACGGCGTCTCGCTGCGGATGTGCGGCGAGTTCCGGGCCGCCCGCGCGCTCGACGAGGAGACCGCACGCCAGTGGGAGCTGGTCTACGGACACGCGGACGGCTTCACCCTCAACACCCGCAACGGGCTGTCGATCGACATCCGCGAGTGCGGCGACTACCCGCGGGCCCGCCGGCTCCAGGAGGACGTGCACGCCGCCTACCGGTCCGCGTTCGGCTCGGAGAACCCGGCGACGATCCGGGCGGCGCGCAATCTCGCGGTCTGCCGGCGCAGGGACGGGGCGCTGGACGCCGCGTGGGAGCTCAGCGAGCACGTGTTCCAGCTGTTCGTCGAGAAGTGCGGGCGCGACCACAGCGACACCCTCGCCTCCGCGGTCAACGTCATGGTGGACCGTCGTATCGGCGGTGAACTCCACCGCTCGCGCGCGATCGGCCAGGACACCGCCGACCGCTACGCGGAGGCCCTCGGCCCCGACCACATGTACACGCTGATCACCCGGGCCAACCTCGCCGCCACCCATCGCGCCCTCGGCGAGACCGACCGTGCCCGGGCCCTGGACGAGGAGGCCCTGGCCCGGCTGCACGCCACCGTCGGACCCGACCACCCCAACACCCTCGCCGTGGCCATGGGACACGCGGCCGACCTGCACCTGGACGGCGCGTACGACCAGGCCGTCTCCGTGCAGGAGGCCCTGCTGCCCCGGCTCACGGCCGTGTGCGGAGCCGACCATCCGGTGACCCTCGCCCTGCAGGCCAACCTGGCCACCGATCTGGCCGCCCTCGACCGGCCCGAACAGGCCCACACGCACACGCTCGCCGCCGTCGACGGCCTCGCCCGGGTGGTGGGCGCCGGCCACGACTGGCTGCTCGCGGCCCGCGACGGGCGGCGCGTCGAGTGCGACACCTCACCGATGCCGCTGTGACGGGCGGCGCCGCAGCGCGGCGGCAGGAGGAACCCGTGACCACGGTCGTCTTCGTGCACGGCACCGGCGTCCGCGAACCCGCCCTGACGGCGCTGACCGCCCGGGTCCGCGACGGACTGCACCGCGCCGCACCCCGCACCCGTCTGATCCCCTGCGACTGGGGCTCCCACCACGGCGCCACGCTGGCGGCGAACGGCGCGAGCATCCCGGACGGCACGGGCACCCGTCACCGGCCCGACGCCCCGGCAGGCCCCGGCCGCCTCCCCCCGGCCGGCACGCCCGCGGACGCCGCCGCCGAGGCCGACGCCGCCGCGTGGGAACTCCTGTACGCCGATCCGTTCGCCGAGCTCCGCCTCGCGGGCGCCGGCGGCACACCGCCCGGTCCGGTGCCACCCCAGCAGGCCCCGCCCGACGCGGAGGTCCGCGGCCGTCTCACCGGCCTCCTCGCCGACCCCGCCGCGCTGGACACGGCCCTCGGGCTCACCGCCGCCCCGCATGGCGAGAGCGCCCTGCGCGCACTCCTGGACGCCCCCGAACTCACGGCGGCGGCCCGGGCGTCCGACGCCGACGCACTCGCGGAACTCACCGCCCGTGCCCTCGTCGCGCTGCTGCTCGCCGACGCCGCCGACACCGGGGACCCGCTCAGCCCGACCGCCGCCGGCCGGGACGCGGCCGTGGCCGTGCTCAGCACCCGGCTGGGCGGCCGTCCGCCCGGCTCCGAGCGCGGACCGGCCCGGCTGCTGCTGCGCGCGGTGACCCCGCTCGCCTCCCGCGCGGCCGTCCGCCGCCGCGCGGCCCTCACCCGCGCGACCCATCCGGCGGCGGGCGACATCCTCCGCTACCTCGCCCGCGGCGACGCCCACCGCGCCCACCTCGCCGACCTGGTCCGGGCCCAGCCCGCACCCGTCGTCCTGCTCTGCCACAGCCTCGGCGGCATCATCGCCGTCGACACCCTCGTCACCCACGCCCTCCCCCAGGTCACCCTCCTCGTCACCGCCGGCTCCCAGGCCCCGTTCCTCTACGAGACCGGCGCCCTCCCCTCGCTCCCCCACCCGCGGCCCCTGCCGCCCTCGTTCCCCCCGTGGCTCAACATCCACGATCCGCGCGATCTGCTCGCGTTCGCCGCACAGCCGCTCTTCCCGGCGCACGCCACCGACGTCCCGCTCGCCAGCGGACAGCCCTTCCCCCACTCCCACAGCGCGTACTGGACCAACCCGGCGCTGTACGAGGCCGTGGCCGGACGGCTGACCTGAGCTCATCCGTCCGCCCCCGGCACGAGGAGCACGATGACCGACCCGGCCGCGTCCCCCGACGACGTCCACGCGCTGGTCGTGGGGATCGAGACCTACGCCTTCGGGCCCCGCTGGACCCTCCCGGGCCCCTCCGACGACGCCCTGCGCTTCCGTGCGTGGCTGCTCGACCGGGGTGTGCCGGACGGCAACATCCGGCTCCATCTCGCCCCCGCGCCGGGCCACGCCCCCGACCTGCCCTACCGGCCCTGCGACCGCTGGGCGCTGCGCCGCACGCTCGTCCGGGAACTGCCCGCCGTCGCCTCCCGGATGCTGTGGGTGTTCTGGGGCGGCCACGGCTATCTCGACCCACGGGGCCGGCTGCGCCTGCTCACCGCCGATGCGTCGGAACGCGACGCGGTCAACATCGATCTGGACGACGTCCTCGCCTACTACGCCGGCACCGCCGTGCCCGGGCACCCGGAGCAGGCCTGGATCGTCGATGCCTGCGCGACCTTCGAGCACGAGCTGAACCTCGCCCTCGACCCGCCGACCGAGACCCTGCCGCAGGCCCGCCCCGCCGACCGCTCCCGTCAGGTCCATCTGCACGCGGCCCGCCGCGGACGCCGGACCCCCAACGCGCCGGCGGAGCGCACCGGCCGCTTCTCCGGCCTCGTCCTCACCCGGCTCCGGCTGCGCGCCGACGCGAGCACCCCGCTCGACCCGGCCTTCGTCGACGCCGTCGAGCACGCCGCCCGTACGGCCGACGGCGAGGGCACCCCCAGCTGGACCCGGCTGCGGGAACCCGGCCACGACGTCTCCTTCGGCTCGCTGGCGGAGCCCGGACGACCGGCACCCGCCACCGGCACGCACCACCCGGACGGCGACCACCCGGACGACACCGCTCGCACCACCGTCGGCGCCCTCGTGGAGGCGCTGTGCGGACGCCCCTGGGCGTCGGATCCGGACGTCCGGCAGAACCTCGTGGACGCCCTGCCCCGCCATCTCGGCGAGCATGTCCCGCGGTCCCGGACGTCCCGCGCGGACCTCGTCGGCATCGTCCTCCATCTCAGCCGGACGGACGGCGGTCTGGAGGCGCTGCGCGCGGCCCTGCGGATCGTCGACGGCTCGTCAGGAGAGCTTCCATGACGTGCCGTGACACAGCCTCAATTTCTGTTAACCTCACGCGTGACCTGGCCGCCGCGGCAAGCCGGGCGCGTTCACATCCGGTGTGCGATGGACCTCGACGTTGTCCAGGACCAGAGTCGAGGTGGATAACCGAAGTGCCCCAGTCGCCCGCGGAGTCTGCGGACCACCGGTCGTCGGATCTGCCCGACCTGGCGTCCGTGTCGCTGCACAATCTGCGCACCGCCGCACTCCCCGCGCCCGCCGAGCGGCTCCTCGACGAGGTCCGGCGCCCTCGTGCGAACGCGCTGGGCGGTTCGAACCCGGGCCGCGCCGAGTAGCGGCGGCAGCCGAGCACCACCCGGATCGGAGCAGGCATGAGTGCCGACTCGTCGTACCCCCGGCTGGCTCTGTCGAGCGAGGATCTCGCCGCTCTCGCCTCCGGCGGGGCCACACCCGCCGCGCTGACCTTCCTGGAGAAGGGCGAGCGGACCCGCCGGCTCCTGCTGTTCAGGGAGCTCCTCGACGCCCTCGACCGCCGGCCCGGGCTCACCGGGCCCATCGGCCGCTGGACGGACGCGTGGTCCCTGCTCGAACGTGCCGCCCGCACCGCTCCCGGGATCGCCGACGACCTCCTCACCAGTCCGCAGACCGGCACCTGGCTGGCCCACACCCTGCGCCGTCTCCACCGGGAACGACCGCGCCCGGACGCTCGGGCCGGCCTGTGGACGGACACCGGACGGCTCTTCGCGCTCGCCGCCACCGCCGCCCTGCGCTGCGGCATCGAGGCGGAGCTGCCGGTGCCGCTGCGCGCGGGCAGTCTGTCGCTGCCGGGGCTCGGGCTCGTGACGGCACCCGGACGGCATCCCGCGCACGGGGTGGGCCGACTGGCCGTCGGCCAGGGCGCGTTCACCCTGACCACGGATCGGGGCAGCACCCCGCGTACGTCCTGGGAGTCGCCGCCCGCCGCGCACTGGCGCCCGCTGCGGATCCTGCGCCCCGGCTCCGTCACCCTCGACGACCTCGACCCGTACCGGGACCTCGACGAGCCGGTGGCCCCGCAGCCCCTGTCCACGGAGGAAGCGGCGCGCTGGCAGACCCTGTACGCCGCGGCGCACGCCCTCCTCACCAGGGACGCGCCGGCCGGCTCCGACGCCCGGGCCCTGCGCGTCGCCGGCACCGTGGACCCGGGCCGCATCCGTACGATCGTCCCCTGGCAGCCCGGGGACACGGGTGCCGCCGACCCGCACCGCCCCCAGCTGTCCGCCTCCACCGGGGACGCCTACGCCTCCATGGTCATCTCGCAGCCGCCGGACGCCGTCCGGCTGGCCGAGACGCTGGTCCACGAGTTCCAGCACAGCAAACTCGCCGCGCTGCTGCACCACTTCCCCCTCCTCGACGACGACCGCGGCGAGCGCTACTACGCGCCCTGGCGCAGCGACCCCCGCCATCTCACCGGGCTCCTGCACGGCGCCTACGCCTTCACCGGGGTCGCCGGCTTCTGGCGGCTGCGTATGCGCGACACGGAGAGCGACCCGGTCACCCGGGAGTCCGCCGCGTACCACTTCGCCCTGCGCCGGCTCCAGGCCCGCCTGGTCGTACGGACGCTGTCCCAGTCGGAGCGGCTGACCGCGCACGGCGAGGCCGTCGTCGACGGCCTCGCCGGGACGCTGGCCGGCTGGCTGCGCGAGGAGGTGCCCGCCGCCCTCCTCTACCGGGCGCGCACCGCGGCGCGTCTGCACCGCACGGAGTGGCGGCTGCGCAACCTCCGGCCGCCGCACTACGTCCCGGTCCCCTCGGACAGTTCCTGGCCGGACCCGCGCACCCCCGGGTTCGCCCGGGTCGCGGAGCGCCCCGTGACCGCCGACGAGCTCCTGGCCGCGGGCCACCCGGCCGCCGCCCTCCCCCTGTACCTGCGGGCCGCCACCGGCGATCCCGCCGCCCGCGCCGGGGCGCTCGTCTCGACCGCGCTCGCCCATCCGGGCCGCGCGGCGGCCGCGGCCCTCGCCCGCCCCGAGCGGGCCCAGCTGCCCACCCCGCGGGAATCCTGACCCGCCCGGCCCTCCTGACCCCAGGACGCCGAAAAGGCCGTATCGGAGCTTCCGATACGGCCTCTGACCTGCTGTTCCAGCAAGTCGGGACGACAGGATTTGAACCTGCGACCCCTTGACCCCCAGGAGTGAGGGTCGGAGGTATTTTCTGGATATAGCAGACTAAACAGGGCGCAGGATGCGTGTGGAAGGCTCCCCCGTGCACCATCGCGCACGCCGTGTGGTCCCCAACTGGTCCCCACTCGCAGCCATAGCTCTGTCGCCAGAGCGTGCCGTCCCGTGCGGCCTGCTCGAAGTAGTCTGTGTGCTCACACCGTGTCCGAGCATGTCCCCACCTCGGCTGTCGATACCGCACAATGTGCAGCCGCCCTACCCCTGCCGCCAGCGGTGCGTAGGAGACGCCGGAGCGCGCCCCGTCGCACACGATGACCGTGATCGCTGCCAAACCCCACCTCAAACCGTCAGAGCCAGCCGTCCACCGCCCGTGTTCAGGACCCTTCACGGAGCGGTCCGACAGATGGTCTCCGCACAAGAGACCGCGAGAGATCTGACTGAACCGCCACGACAAAGGGATTTCCCGGCGGACAATGTCCGGAGAGGAGGACGAAACAGGTGAGTGAAGAGCGAGCTGTGGCAGGCTTCGGTCTGGCGGAGGCGATCGGTATCTTGCGTGACGAGTTGCTCGCGGCCCGCGAGGCAGGTGCGGGGGCAGCGGTGCAACTTCCCATCGATTCCATGACGGTCGAGCTGACAGTGACCGCGTCGCGGTCCGTGGATGGCAAGGCGGGGTTCAAGGTGCCGTTCGTCGAGGTCGGGGGTGGCGGAACTCTCGGACGTGGCAACGAGCAGCGGGTGACGGTCACCTTCGGGAGCCCGGTGGACGCGCAGGGCAGGCCCGTCAAAGTCGCCCGCGGCGGCGGTGAGTTGAAGGACTGACGCAGTGACCGGTGTCCCGTGGTCGGAGCGTCTGGTCGAGGTGATAGCGGACATCGGTCCGGCCGGCTTCCGTTACGGATCCGGCTGCGTGGTGACCGGTAAGACCGTGCTCACCGCCGCGCATGTCATCTTCGACGCGGTGAGCGTCACGATCCGCGACACCCATAAGCGGTCCTACCCGGCCAAGGTCGACGCCGAGTTCATGGGTTCGCCCGAAGGCCCCGCCCCGGACCTCGCGCTGCTGCAGGTCGATGACCTTCCAGGCGACGGATATCCGCCGCTGACCCTCGGACGGGCGGTGAGGGACGGCCAGACACCCGTGGTGATCGAACGTTGCCACGCATTCGGCTACCCGGGGTTCGCCGAGACCTCTGAGCCACGGCCGGCTCGGGACAGCGTCCACGCGGTCGGCGTGATCGCTCCCCTGTCCAAGCTCTCCCGTGGTCTGTTGAGCATGGTGGTTTCCCTCGAACCAGCAACGCTGAGTCCGCAATCTGCGTCGGCCCGGTCAGGGGAGTCGCCCTGGTCAGGTATGTCCGGCGGCCCTGTCGTCGCCGACGAACGGCTTCTGGGTGTGGTCATCGAGCATGCCCTCGCCGAAGGGTCCTCGACCGTCACCGTGCTGCCGCTGACCGCGTTGGAAGCGGACCGAGACTGGCCCCTCTGGGGGCCGGGTGTCCCCGATCCGGCGGCGTGGTGGCGGCGGCTCGGCGCGGTCGATGGTCCGGCACACCTGCAACCCGTGCCAGCGCCGTCCGCGACGCATGCCGCAGACCCCCGCAAGTCAGCGTACGAGTCCCAGGTGGAACGGATCGCCCCGGCGGAACTGCTCGGCCGCGCGGAAGAATTGGATGAGCTGTCCAGGTTCTGCACGCAACCCGACAGTGACACGTACCGGTGGCTGCGAGCGGGTGCCTGGGCCGGCAAGTCGGCTTTGATGTCATGGTTCGTTCTGCACCCTCCTCCGGCCGTCCGGGTGGTGTCGTTCTTCGTCACCGCCCGCTTCGCCCGCCAGGACGACCGGGTTGCCTTCGCGGAAGCCGTGCTGGAACAGACCCTTGCGTTGCTTGGGCATCCGGTGCCCCCGCTGCTGACCGAGACGACCCGTGACGCGCATCTGCTGGCCAAGCTCAACGAGGCTGCGGCCGTGTGCCGGGCGCGCGGGGAGCGGCTGGTGCTCGTCGTCGACGGGCTGGACGAGGACCGCGGTACCGACGGTCACAGCATCGCCGCGCTGCTGCCGGAGCGGCCGGTCGCCGGGATGCGCATCATCGTCACCGGCCGCCCCAACCCGCCGCTGCCGCCCGATGTGAACGGGCACCATCCGCTGCGCGATGCCACGACGGTCCGGACCCTGATCCAGTCCCCCCACGCCGCGTCGACCAGGGCTATCACGCAGCAGGAGGTCAAGCGGCTCCTTGCCGATCCGGCCGACCGAGATCTGCTGGGATTCATCGCTACCGCCGGTGGCGGCTTGACGGTGCCGGACCTCGCCGAGCTGACCGACCGGCTCGCCTGGCAGGTCGAGGATCGCCTGCACGCCACGGCCGGACGGACGTTCGGCACCCGAGCGGGCACCTGGCAGCGGGAGGACACCTACGTGCTCGGCCACGAGGAACTCCAGAACAGAACCGTTGACCTTCTCGGCGGGCAAGCGCTGGAGGACTATCGCCGACGGCTTCATCTCTGGGCCGACGCCTATCGGCGACGCGGCTGGCCCGAAAGCACCCCCGACTACCTGCTGCAGGGGTATTTGAGTCTCCTGCAGACCGGCGACGACGTGACACGGCTGGTCGGTCTTGTGACCGATCCGGTCCGTCAGGACCGGCTTCTAGCACGCTCCGGTGCCGATAGCGCGACCATGGCGGAACTCACCATGGCGCAGGACTTGATCCTGGCACAGGACGTCCCTGATGTGACATCCATGGCGACCGTCGCGGTACACCGTGACGTCTTGGTGCGTCGCAACCGCAGTATTCCTGCGGAGCTGCCCATGTTGTGGGCTCAACTCGGCTTCTTCGCGCGTGCCGAGGCGCTGGCCCAGTCGATCAGCGACGAGGAGCAGCGCGCGGAAGCAATGCAGTTGATCGCGGCCGCCATGGAGACGACTAGCTCCAGGCCCCAGGATCCGGCCGCCGCGGCGCTGCCCGCGCCGACCCGGTGGGCACCTGTAGGCGGCACAACCACTGACGACGCCGGGCTGATGGACGACGCCGGGCTGGAGCAGGACGTCCATGCGCTGATCGTGGTTGCTCAAAGGGTCAGCGGTGCCGAGGAGAGGTGGTTCGACGCGGCGGAGGTCATAGCGTGCGCCGTTCGGGACCCCGAACGGCGTGTGAACTTGTGGAACTCCATCCTCTGGGCACGAGGATCAGCCGTCGCGCCCCGGGAATTCTCCGCGCCGTCCGACTCTGTGCTGGCTTCGGCCTTCCCACCAGCCCATCTGTCCGATCGTGTTGCCCGGCGGTTCCTCGCCATGGGCGACCTCGATCGGGCGGAGGCGGTCGCCGAGGCGCTCCAGCAACACAGTCCCTGGTACGGGTACCTCGCCGACGTGGTCGAGAGCGCCGTGCGGGAAGGCGATATGGATCGTGCCGAGAGGATCGCTCTGGGCCCGTTGAACGGTGACCGCAGGTCCGGGGTCCTGAACCGATTGGTCAAGACAGCCGTGGCGACGGGCGCGCCGGCCGGCGCCGAGGTCAGCGCCCACGCGTTGTGCGAGGTCGACGGCGACCCAACGGCTCTCGTCAGCGTCGGGGTGGCCCTTTGGGAGATAGGCCGGGCCGAACACGCCCGAAGACTGCTCGATGAGGCGCTGGAGGCCGTGACGCGGTTGCCGCAATACTTCCATTCCGCACGTGCGTTCGCGGACGTGCTGCGGGCCATGGCAGCGACCGGCAACCTCGAACGCGCCGTGTCCGAGGCCAGTGCCTGCCAGGAGGAGACGACCAGACAGTACACGTTGCTGGCTGTGGCAGAGGCCGCAGCCGACTGCGGTGATGACGAGATCGCCATTGCACTGGCCACCGACGTGGTGCGGGGAGCGGCGAAGTCGGCGAAGGCTCCCGAGAAACTGTACGACG
Organism: Streptomyces sp. YKOK-I1; assembly: GCF_054660435.1. Classification (NCBI taxonomy): domain Bacteria; kingdom Bacillati; phylum Actinomycetota; class Actinomycetes; order Kitasatosporales; family Streptomycetaceae; genus Streptomyces; species Streptomyces sp. YKOK-I1. Next base: position 8,653,199 of record NZ_BAAGDR010000001.1, on the reverse strand, counting down.
CGGTCAGCCTGCTGGCTCGCCTGGGCCGGGCCGACGAGGCTTTGGCTGCGACCCGGGCGTTCGCCGATCGTGAACTCCGAAAGCATGTGCTGGTCCGCGTTGTCGCCAGCGTGCTGGATGCCGACGACCTCGGGTCGGCCACGGAACTTTGTGGCCGGATCACGGACCCGACGACCCGAGACACCTTGCTGCCGGGCTTCCTCCGGGCGCATCTGCGGGCTCACGACCGCCCGGCGGCACTGGCCGTCGCACAAAGGTTGGCCGGCTCACCGGCCCTCGACGAGGCGAAGGTAGCCGCACTCGTCCAAGCGGCCCTCGACGAGCTGGCCTTCGATGTCGCCGAGGTTCTGGTGACCAGCGTTCGCCAGCCCGATGCCCAGGTACGGCTGAGGATTAGCATGGCGAGGGCAGCCGTCGTGGCAACGGCCCCGGAGCACGCCCGGGAGCTTCTGGAGGCCGCGGAGGCCGCCGTGCGCTCTAGACCGGACCCGGGGTGGCGGGCGGCAGCGCTGACTGCGGCGGCCTGCGCGCTTGTGCAGCATGGCGATGCCGAAAGGATCGGGATGCTGGTGCGACGAGCCGAAGTCGCTGCTGGCCAGGTCCTGGACCCGGCAGCGCGCTCGACTGCGCTCGCCGATGTCGCCGCCATGGTCATGGCCTCGGGAGACTCCGTGGACGCGGACCGGATCTTCGGGGAGGCTGCACGGGTCTTCCCCATTCCCTGTACGCAGGTCGAACGACTCGCCTCGGCCGCCATGGCGGCGGCCGATCGCGGCCATCCGGTCGCGGCCCAGCGGCAGGTTGCCGCGCTGAGCGGTCTCACTCCGTGGATCACCGACCCGCACAACCGGCTCTATGCCGAACAAGCGCGACTGGTTGCTGCCATCCACATCGGCGATCTCGGGCAGGCCGAGGCCGCCGCTTGCGCCATCGAGCACCCAGACCAACGAGCGCTCGCTCTCACGGATGTGGCACGTGCCCTGGCCCTGGCCGGACAGCCAGGCCCGGCCACCACCCTCGCCCTGACAATCACAATCCCGGACCGGCAGGCTGACGCGCTCACGGACGTGGCTCGGGTGGCTGCGGCTCGCGGCGACTTCGGCCCCGCTGAACGCGCGGCTCACGCAATCACCCTCCATAGCGCCCAGGCGCCAGCCCTGGTGGCCGTTGCCTGGGAATCCGCACGCTCCGGTGACCTCGTCCGCGCGGAGCGACTCGTGGCTGCCATCGCCGACCCGGCATGGCAGCAACTCGGCCTCAGCGCGGTGCATGACCACCGCAGCACGCAGCAAACCACGGCATCCGAACAGCGCCCCACGACTACTGCCCCGCCGCCGAACACGGCAGACACCGACACCCCGCAAGAGAAGCAAGCTGAAGCACTGCTGCGCCGTGCCGACTCCACACCCGATGATCCGTCCGCCGTGCGACTCCTCGTCGAGGCGCTGCGCATAAGCCCGTGCCCATCGGTGCTGGCTTCACTCAGCCGGGTCGCCCCTGCTGCTGCGCGGGCCGCCGCCGACACACTCCTGACACTGCTCCAATAGTTGTCTGTGACCTGGCTGCTGCCGTTCGTCGGGACAGGTGGCAGCGGCTGCGCGACGACCACCAGGTGTCTGTAAGTCCGGAGCCTGATCGTCGAAGCCGTCATGACAGCCGAACGCGGTACGCGGCGCAGAAGCGGGCCAGCGCCCGGTGCAGGTCGCGCGCATCACCACCACGAAGCGCCGGGGCCTCCTCCAGATTCACAAACGCGAGCAGGCACACCTTCCCCAGCAACTCAACCAACCCAGCCCCAGCCGCGTGGCCCGTGTCCAAGATCCCGCGGTAAAACTCCGTCGCAGCGCCTGACAATGAGGCCGGAAGGCTGACGTCGGTCAAGAGGTCAACTTGCCGGGCGCATCCCCTCTCTCCCGAGATCCTCACCACGGTCGACGCTGCGATGCAGATCCGTGCACCGGCCACTGGTCCCCAGAGCCGGTCCCCAAGTCAACCTCGCCGAGATTTCGACCCAGTTGGAGGAGACTCTCGTGTCGTCCGACGGGGCATCCGCACCCCACGTCCGAGGACCACCCCCGGTCAGGAAGCGGATTCGCCAGTGCCGGTCACAGTGTGATGACTCGCGACTCTCCGCCTGAGCTCGCGGTTGGTGTCCTGCCATTGCCAGGAATCACTGCTGGACCACTCTGCTTCATCATCCGGCTGCCAGGCGGCCAGTTCGTCCAGGCGAGCGGTCACCGTGGAGGTGTCGGTGTCGGAAATTCCGTTGCCGCGGTCGAGTCGCTTTTTGATGTCGTGCAGTTGGTGAGCCGCACGGTAGTAGGACAGTTGGGTGTCGCCGAGCCTGCGCAAGGCGTAGCCGCCGCACTTGCTGCACCAGTCGAAGTCGGTGCGCGCCATGAGGTCGGCGACCGTCAGAAGGTCATCGCCGGCCACAACCGCGCGTTCGTGAGCGTGCCAGCACAGCGGCGAGTGGCCCTTGCCCTCGATCAGAGGGTTGGCATTGGTGGTGTAGAGCTGGACTGCGGCCAAGGGCCCCAGAGGGAGGCCGCTGCCGCTTCGCCAACGGTCGCTGCCGGGCTGCCGGAAAGGCGCGAGGCTGAGGCGGTCCTCGGCGAGCAGCCCGTGCCATACGGCCACCGGCAGCCCGCCAGGCCGTCCGGCATCCAGGCTTCGCAGGTCGTGGGCGCCGCGCGCCATGGCCAGCAGGCGAAGATTCAGGTTCCGGTCTTCGGTGGCATACGTCTGGCGAAGGGTCCGGCGTGTGCCCTCGGCAAGACCCAGCCCTTCGCCGAAAGTCGGATCGTGGACGCCCTGGCCGCGACCGGACAGCTGGGCCTCACTCGCCTCCGGCTCGGGACTGCGTTCCGGCTCCTCCGGGGCGAGCACGCTTCCGGGCAGGTCGCGGGCCCCTGCTATGAGGACGCCCAGCCACCCCTTGGCCAGCCGCTTCTCGACGGTGTCCAGAGGCAGTACTTCCGCTCCCCCGCTCGCTGAGAAGACAAGGTAAAGCTCGTCGGCACCTGGCCCGAGTGTGCGCAGCGCACGGAGGTGATCGAGGGTCACCGGGCGCCGGTCGAAGACGGGGGTATCGTCAAAGACACCCGGCCGAACGAGGCCCGGCTCCCTTCCTGGACCGCGGTCGTGTTCAGGCAGATCCGGAGCTGCGGCGGCGGGACTGCACGGAAGGCTGCTCGCCGGGCTCAGCAGCCGTTCGGCGATGGGATCGGGCACTTCCAGGGTGAGGATGCCGCTGCCCCAGTCGGCATGGACAGTCCACCTGAGCAGCACCCCGAGCGTCCACGTATCCAGCCCGTCCAGGAAGTCCCGGACACCATGACGTGGCAGGGCTTCGGATGCTTCCGGCATCTGCGCCGTCAGCCGGCGCCCCGGCGCCCGGTCGGTCGGCGTCGCCGCCTGGGCCTGTTCCTCCCAGGAGGCGATCAGGCGCGCTGCCTCGGCTCGGGCCTCGTCGTAGCCCTTCCGATTGCTGCGCATACCTCGCACGATCTCGTACGAAAGGTACGCACGTGTCCCCGGCCCTTCCCAGGGCCGCCCGGCCGCGCTCTGCCACCGGTGCCACAGGTCCACCAGGGCCCTGGACACCCGGCTGTTATCGCCGAGCACCGCGAAAGCCGGATCCGCGTGCGGAAGCTCGGGCGTGGGGAGGGCCGTTGCGGCAGCAGCCACGACAAGCTCCTCCGGGTCCACGAACCGCGCCGCCTGTGCCCGAAGCGTCTCCAGGTACCGCGTCTTGACCGTCAGTGACGGCTTCGCCCACTCCTCTAGCCAGGGAAAGTGAGCAAGGACAGCCTGTGCGCGATGCAGGCTCCGTGCCGCGCCGCGCCAGTGGGTAAAGATCAGACCGCGCAGCGCCTCCGCATCCTCACGTGCCTCCCGCAGAGATATGCCGGCCTCCGCCTCCGCCTCGTCATCATCGGGGTCGACATCCTGTTCACTACGAAGAAGTTCGGCGGCATCCCGTACCCCGCGATCGGTCCAGCGTTCGTCCTCGTCCGGCTCCACGTAGGACTGCAACTGGTACAGCAGCCCGGTTCCGCCGAGAGCCCCGAGGAACATGCCCAGCCCGGTACCCGGCCGGCCCCAGGCACCCCATGCCGCGCACCGCGAGCACAACCGCCGCAACATCGCCCTCTCCAGCGGCACATCGGCGGTCCTCACATCGGACGTGCGCAACTGTCCGCACCGCCCCGACACATGCAGACTGGCCCCCTTACTCCTGGCCGAATACACGGTGACCAACGAACCCTCGAACGGCCCGAGCGGAACGTCAGCCAACGACAGCTCGATACCCACAAGTCCCCCTGACTCTTCGCCTCGACAACTCGAACCCCGCAACACCGCAACCCCTTCCACGCACCAAAACGGTGCCGCGTCCAATCTTTGAACGACGCGCCGTCTCATCACTTGCATGCTCTTCATCAACACCGACACTGCGAGGCCACTGCGTGCACGATGCACTGGTCCCCAGTTCTGGTCCCCAGACCGACGAGGCGTTCTCCCCCTCACCAGCGAAGCGCCGAAGATGCCCCACCACAAACAAGGTGATCGCAATGTCCGTCAACGAACGCAGACAATGATCAGGAGAACCGCCGGTTTGGCCAACTGGCGATCCCGTGTTATAGCCGCCAGGCATAACCGACGACGGGGTCGCCCAAGTGACGAATACAACAGACAGCATCCGAGCACTCGGCAGCACGTTCGAGCCGACCGAGGGCGCCCAGCCTCCGCCCGTATGCGGGGACGTTTCTGATCACGGCAGGACGTCACGCTCAGAAGACCTGCCGAGAGCCGGTCCCCAAAGAGGGCAGAGAGGGGCGCCGAAAACTGAACGTTGAAGCGGAACTCCACGACGTCGTCGGCTCAGCGGCGACCCATCTCCTCTACACCGCACGAACGCAGCCCTCGACTACCGACACCGAGACAGAGCAGGTGCCTTCTAAGCGCTTACTCTGAATTCTTGCTCCGATAGCCCCGACCTCGACACCCAGAGGCTTTGCGTGAAGTGATCTTGTCCGGTTTCATCCGGTGAGGCCATTGACAGGCCAGTGGCCGACGGTAGTCGCGGGCCGTTTGTCGGAGGGCGGCGCGATGTTCTTCTGGCCGTCCTGCCGGTGAAGGCCGATGGCCAGGTTGCGGTGACTGGCCATCGTGCGGGGCGGTTGAGCGGTACGGATCTTGGAGTCGTCCTCGCGGAAGGTCCGGTCACGGACGTGGTGGAGGGGGTTCTCGATCCCCCAGTGGCCCCTGATCCAGGAAGCGAGCTGGGCGCTGGTGGCCGCGCCGGGCGGCAGGCTGGTGATCAGGTAGATGCGTTCGATGGTCAGCTTGCCCGAGCCTTGGTCTCGTCTCCGGCGCACGACGTGGAGGGCCTGGCGGACGTCGGGGTAGTCGAGGTGGGCGAACGCGGCGGTCTTCAGCCGTCGGCTCTGGTCGCGGTGGTGGGCCCGGGTGCGCTCGTAGTGGTCGAGTGTGATCTCGCGCCAGGGCAGGGTGCGGACGCGGTCGAACAGGCCGGGGTGGTTCTTCTTCACGACGACGATGTAGTGAGCTCCTTGTGAGCGCAGGTAGGTGCCGTGGCCGTGCTGGGTGTGCAGGGCGTCCGCTGTGATCACGGCATGGGTGAGGTCGGCGCTGACGGGCGAGCAGACGGCGCACCGTCGCCGGGTGCGGGACCACCACCGGTCAGGGGATCCGGGGCGAAGCCGAGGGCGCTCACAGCCCAGCGCGGTGCGTCCGTGATCCACTCACCGATCGCAGCCAGGGAGCGAGCGCCGGCCAGCACGGCACCGCTGCCGCTGCCAGTAGGGCGGACAGCAGATACAGTCGGCCCCTGCGGCCTCGCAGGCCAGGGGGCACCTCGTCCAGGAAAGGAGCCTCTTCAGCTTCCCTCTTTGCTTCCCCGCCCCCCAGTGGCATCTGCTCGAGCGGGGGCAGCGGCAGCAGGCGCGAGGCCCAACACCCGGACTGCCGGCGTTGTTGCGCCCTACAATCCGCTTCGGAACGGGGAGGGTTCAGTGGTTATAGCGCTCGTTGTCGGCATGAGTACCTTCGACGCGAAGGACCGCGCAGAAGACAACCCGCTTGGGCCGCCCCCGCTGAGCCCCTTGCCTTTCATTCCGCCCGTCATCCATGAGATCGCGGCCGCGTTAGACGCCCAGCCGGGCGTATCGCTGTGCGATGGCGGCCCTCGGCTCGATCTTGCTCACGCTCCCCTGGAAGACGCCTGGCGCGAAGCCTACTCGGCCTCAATCTACAGCGGTTCAGGGCTAATCGTACATTTTGCCGGACACGGAATCAAAGGCGCGACCGACCACTCTCTGTATCTGGCGGCACGTGACACCGACCCCGCTTCCCCCGCCTGGACGGCCATCGACATAGACAGATGGCTGAAGCAGGCAGAGAGCACACAAAAGGGGCCACCGGTCCTATTCCTTCTCGACGTCTGTGATGCCGGCCGCGTCCCGAACCAGCAATGGCTGCAGGGTCTGTCGGCAAACCGACGGCGGGCCTGGGTGATCGCCGCCAGTTCCGACAGTGGCACGGCATACGGAGGGCGTTTCTCACGCGCCACCGTCTCTGTGCTCAAGCGGCTGAAGGCAGGCTGGCTGGACCTCTCCCCCAGCTTGCGGCATGTGCCGATGGAGACCTTCGCACAGGAGATCGACCGAGAACTGGCCCGTCTTACCGAGGCCGAAGACAAGCCGCCGCAACGGGTGACGCGGACGGCGCATACCGAAGCCGACGCCCCGGTACCGCCCCTCCTCAAGAATCCCGCCTTCCGGGAGACTGCTGCCGGCCGTTTCCGGCAGCACGTCGAAAGTGGCTTGTGGCAGTTCGCCTCAGCCGCCGACCCCGCGCTCGACGTCGTGCACTTCGTCTCCCGGGCGTCGGGCAGCCCGCTGCAGCTGGACGTCACCCGGCGCTGCTTCTTCACGGGACGCCATCGGCAACTACAGCAGCTCAAGGACTGGTTGGAGGCGGACAGTCGGAAGCAGAAGATACCGGTGAAGTCGCTGATGGTGGTGACTGGCAGTCCGGGGTCCGGGAAGTCGGCACTGCTCGGCGTCGTCACCTGCCTCGCGCACCAGAAATTGCAGGAGGTGTCCGGGCCGATCAGAGCGTGCGTGCCCCGGTATCTGCGGGTCGAGCGGCAGCGGATGCTCGCGGCTGTGCACGCCCGGCAGCGGACTCCGTCCGATGTCCTGACATCGATCGCCAACCAGTTGGGGCTGGGTCCTGCGCCTTCGCAAGGCTGGAGTGCCGACATGCTGTTGGATCGCCTGTACCGGCTGGCGTTGAGTGATTCGGTCATTGTGATCGTTGATGCTCTGGACGAGGCGTCGCTGGACCAGGAACTCCTCCGTTCGGTCTTGCTGCCCCTCGCTCGGGCTCCGCAGATCGGACAGGGCATGCCGGTGTGCAAGGTCCTGGTCGGCGTGCGCCCCTGGTGGGATCAGTTCCCCGAACTCCGTGTGGACTCACCGCAGTCGGAGGTTATCGACCTCGATCGGGCGCCGGAAGCGGAGCGAGAGGGGGAGTTGGGTGATTACCTGACGGACCTGCTGGAGGAGGTACCTGCCTATAGCGGCCCGGGCACGTCTGCGGTGCGCGAGGGCCTGGCCCGCGCGGTGGCGCCCAAGCTCAACCGGTTGCGGCACGGCGGCGGGTTCCTTCTCACCTCCCTCTTCGCCCACTATCTCGCGGAACTCGGCACCTCCCTAACGGTGGGCGAAGCGTTGCACCGGGTGCCCGACAACCTGCCGGGCATGCTCGAACTACACCTGGGCATCCTGGCCCGTGACCGGCCCACCCTCCGTCCAGTGCTCTCGGCGCTCGCGCATGGCCTGGGCCAGGGAATGCCGCTGGAGATCATTCAGGCCGTGGCGGGAGCGCTCACCCTGCCAGGGCAGGAGGCCCCCAATCTCGACGACACCCAGGACGCGATCGAGGCGATCTCCTTCTACATCCGCTCCGCCGTGGACACCGACGGCCGCAGGCTCTACCGCTTCTTCCACCAGAGCCTCACGGACTACCTCGCATCCGCTGCGGACCACCACGCTGTCTTTGAGGCCGTGCTGGGCACGGTGCCTGGGCGGGACGAGCATGGCGAACGCATCTGGGATCTCGCGCTGCCCTACGTACTGCGGCATGCCGCTCAGCACGCCGTGGCCGCGGAACGGTTCGACGAACTGCTCAAGTCGCCCGGCTTCCTGGTGCATGCCGACCCCACGATCCTGAAAACCCAGTCCCCATACGCCCGATCTCTGCGCGCCCGTCAGGTCACCCAGGTGATTTCCTCGGCGCTGGTGCCTCGCACTGATCCCGACTTGCGCTGGCAGTGGCTGCGCAACAACGCGGTCACCGCGCACGAGGACTGGCTCGTGCGCGGTCTGGACACCCTGCGCGGCATCGATACGCAAGACCTGCCGTCCGCCGCGCTCGCCCTGCAGTGGGGTTCCCGGATCCGGGAACCTGGATGGAGCAAGGTTCTACTCGATGCCGCGTTCGCCGAGACAGATGCGGGCCCCATCGCCGTGACAGCGCATGCGGACGGTGATGTGCACCTGTGGGACACCGAGACCGGCGGAGTACTGCAGTCCTTGATCGAAGGTGGTGACGAGACGACTGCGCTCGCAGCGGGCTCGGTCCACAACACTGCTGTGGTGGCGACCGGCGACACCACAGGGAAGTTGACCCTGTGGAGCGTAGACCGGCGCATTGCCTGGACCGCGTCGCTGTTGTACGAGGTGATCGCCATCGCGATTGGCACGCTGCGCGGAAAGCTTGTGGTGGCCGCGGCCACAGCACGGGATATCACGTTGTTCTCGGCGACGGGTGACCGTCTGTGGAGCGTGGATTTAGAAGAGATGTGGCTCAGATCGGCAGGCCGGGACGCCGACTGGGACCTGCAGACTCTGCTCGAGATACCGGAGTGCACGGCGGTCGCGGTCGCCGAGTTCGACGGAGTACCCGCTGTGATCGCCGGCACCTCGGTGGGCACCGTCGAGCTGTGGGATGCCGACGGCAGCAACCACCGCAGCCAGCAAGTGCACTCAGGCGTCGTGCACTCCGTCGCCCCCAGCCGAGATGGAATGACCCGGCGTGTCCTGGCCTGTTCGTTCGGCAGCGTCAAAGTGTTGGACGCAGAGGACGGAAGCGCGAGGGAACTGTCCGTGGGCCAGGGGCAGGGCAGGGCCGTCGCTGCTTTCGACGCGGCCGGTGACGAGTACGTCGCTGTCGGATGTGGGAACCGCCTTGAGATTCACTCACTCCGTGACGGCTCCGTACGCGCCCACCCCTGCCCCGAGGAGACCACCCTGCGGGTCCTGTCCGCGTCCGGGCCACGGCTGCTGGCAGTCGCCGAGTCGCTGCGACACGATGCCATCGTCCTCAACCGCATCGATTCCGCAGGCCGGTTCGCGTCATGGGAGGGGCACGACTGCAACGTGATCTCTGCTGGCCTGGTCGGTCATCAAGGGCAGCAGTTCGCGGTGAGCCTAAGCAACGACGGCGTCTTTCACACCTGGGACGTCGAGGATGGGCTGTGTCTGTACTCAGGCCGCACCGCCGACGCGGTGTTCGCCATCGCGGGCACAACGAACGGCACACCGGTTGCCGTCCTCTACGACAGGCAGGGCAGCTGCAGAGCCGTCGGCATGATCGACGGCTCGGTGCAGCGCAGTTGGACATGGCCCACGGATCTCATGGACCTTTCCTGGTTCCGCTACCGGGGCGGAGACGTGCTGTGCGGGTGGGACCCGTATGATGGCCTGCTCGTCGCGGACGCCGCCCGCCCCGAGAAGGTGCGGACGTATCACGCGGTAGGCAGTCTGTCGGCATACACGGTCGGCGACGTCGGCCCTCTCAGTGTCATCGCCCTGGCCACCAGTGACGGCTTCGTCAAGGTGAAGTCCGAGACAGGGACGCAGACGTTCGCCTACGACACGGAGCAGACCGCGCTCGCGCTGGGCCTCAACGCCGACAGACCAATCCTGGTTGCGGTGTCGTCCGAGGGACTGATCACCGGCCGCGATCTCCTTGACGGGCACGAGGTGTTCTCCCTCCCAACTGGCCACTCAGACGTGCTGTCCGTCGATACGATGGCGCATGGCCAGTCGTTCTACGCCGTGTCCGCCTCCCCCGACGGAACCATCAGTGTCTGGGCGCCGTTTGACGATGTTCAGCAGGTCGGGCAGGTCGAGGTCTCCGGCGAACTGAGCTCGGTGGTCGTCTCCCGCAAGGGGGTCTTGGCCGCCTTCGGGTCCCGCGTCTCATACTTCAGCTGGCTACGGACAGGAGGACAGCAGGAGTGAAGCAGCACGACGTCGTCATGGTGCACGGGGTGCGGAACTGGCGCCCCGGCATTGCCGCCGATAAGGCAGCGGCAGAACTCGCCGGCGACTGGGCTGTCCGGCTCGCCGCCGGGTACCGGGACGCCGGTCTCGGGCACATGGCACTGCCCCGAATCCACGCTGCCTACTACGCAGACCTGCTCAACGACGCGGAGAAGCAGTCCGCTTCGCACGGGCTGGACGACTTGGGGCCGGCCGAGACCGAGCTCCTGATGTCGTGGCTGCGTGCGGCGGGACTGCCGGAAGAACCTCCTGAGGGCCAGGCATGGGGCACGATGCCCATCCGGCAGGCACTCGACTGGTTCGCCCGGCGGCGCGGTACGTCGGCGGATCTGCTGGCGCGGATCGCGGTCGCGCTGCTGCCGGAGGTGTACGGCTACCTCTCCTCGCCGACACGCCGCACAGCTGCACGCCAGGTGGTGGCGAAGGCAATCCAGACGTCCGGGGCACGGGTCGTCGTCGCCCACTCACTCGGATCAATCGTCGCCTACGAGGCCCTCCACGCCTTCCCTCTGCCCCAGATCGAATATCTGCTCACGCTCGGCTCCCCGCTTGGGCTGCCGGGGGGCGTCTTCGAATCCCTGGACCCGGCGCCAAAAAACGGCCGCGGCAGTCGCCCCCCTGGCCTGGCCCGGTGGGTCAACATCGCCGACCCGGGAGACTTGGTTGCAGTGCCGCGTCGGCTGGGTGACCGATTCAACGTCGACAGCCATCAAGAAGCGCACATAGCTGCCATCGACTTCCACACCATGGGCAGCTACCTGAACTGCGGCTTGACGGCGGCAGCCTTGGCCCCTTATCTGTCCTACTGATCACAGCTGCGTGCACCGCATTACATGCCGCGAAGATGCTCAGCCCGCAGCTCCCCTGTGGCGTCAGTGTCCTCGTCGACCGCATATCCGCGAGGTGATCAGTAGCAAGATTGATCTTTGTGGTGGTTGGCTGCCTCAGAGGCCGGGATAGCTTGCGTGGTTCCGGGATGTCGTACCCCTACACGTCACGAAGCCAGTACCCGGTCACAGCAGCTCTCCGCCTGATCTCCTGGAACTCCTCTACGTCGACGATTTCCACGGAGGAGTGCATCGCAAGCGTGTGGGCGTCTTCCGTGGCACGAATTCCCCTCCTTCGCCCTGCTGCTGAACAGCGCCGACCTCACCCATGCCGTGATCACAGCGGACGCCCTGCACACCCAGCACGGCCACGGCACCTACCTGCGCTCACAAGGAGCTCACTACATCGTCGTCGTGAAGAAGAACCACCCCGGCCTGTTCGACCGCGTCCGCACCCTGCCCTGGCGCGAGATCACACTCGACCACTACGAGCGCACCCGGGCCCACCACCGCGACCAGAGCCGACGGCTGAAGACCGCCGCGTTCGCCCACCTCGACTACCCCGACGTCCGCCAGGCCCTCCACGTCGTGCGCCGGAGACGAGACCAAGGCTCGGGCAAGCTGACCATCGAACGCATCTACCTGATCACCAGCCTGCCGCCCGGCGCGGCCACCAGCGCCCAGCTCGCTTCCTGGATCAGGGGCCACTGGGGGATCGAGAACCCCCTCCACCACGTCCGTGACCGGACCTTCCGCGAGGACGACTCCAAGATCCGTACCGCTCAACCGCCCCGCACGATGGCCAGTCACCGCAACCTGGCCATCGGCCTTCACCGGCAGGACGGCCAGAAGAACATCGCGCCGCCCTCCGACAAACGGCCCGCGACTACCGTCGGCCACTGGCCTGTCAATGGCCTCACCGGATGAAACCGGACAAGATCACTTCACGCAAAGCCCCTGGCTCGACACTGCCCACATCGGCGATTTCGCCGAGCAGAAACAAGGTCGTCGAAACTAAAGGTGGGATCATCGAGGCCCTACCCTCCGACGGCCTCACCCTCCTCAGCACCGCCAACCTCACGGGTATGCCCGAGCGTACCGGCTCCCGCCTCATCCCCTATTCCCTGGACGCACTGTCAGCATCTGCGCCGCCGGATCGCTCTCGACGACCAGGGCTGACTCTCCTACGCGGGCACATCTCCCGGCGAAGCGGTCTCTTCCTCATCGTCACCAGCGTCTTCGTCTGGTGAGGTAGCAGCTTCGAGAGCCGCCGCCACGAGTTTGGTGAGGGTGTTTCGGTATGCCTCCGCATGTTCGGCAAGTACATCGACGACAGCCGCCGTACCGAATTCGTCAGCATCAACGTCTGTGGGAGCTTCGGCTTCGCCACCCCGCTGAAGGGCTGCTGCTCGTTCCGGCAAGTGGGCCGCATATCGCAGGACGGCCGACTCCTCCGCGGTGAGATACCGGTAGTTCGTTAAATCCGGCGGTGGTGTGGGTTGACGACGGGTTGAGTTGGTCGTAGGCCGGTGATAGGGGCCAACTGCACTGCTGGGGGCTGAAGATGACCGCTCGCCGTCCGTGTCCGCCTGCGCCGGGGCCGCTGGAGGACTACGCGGCCCAGTTCGACGACCTCTTCTTCAGCCTGGCCCAACGGCGAGGATTTCGTGAGTATCTGACCGGGCTGCTGGCGCCTCGAGAGCGGAACAAGACGATCACCTGCCTGGCAGGGGCGGAGCCGGTGGCGGGTGCGGGGATGCCGGGGGTGCAGCGGCTGCAGTTCTTCCTGTCCGAGTCGCCCTGGGAGGCCGAGCAGGTCAACGACCGGCGGCTTGAACTGCTGCGCAAGGAGCCGGCGACGGCTCCGCACGAGGGCGGGGTGATCGTGATCGACGATTCCGGGGACCGCAAGGACGGCACGGCGACCGCGAATGTGGGGCGGCAGTGGCTGGGCCGGTACGGTAAGACGGACAACGGCATCGTCACGGTGACCACGGTGTGGACCGACGGCCGTGTGTACTACCCGCTGCACGCGACTCCCTACACCCCCGCCCACCACTTCGCGCGTGGCCGGTCCGATCCGGCTTTCCGTACGAAACCCCAGCTGGCCGCTGCCCTCGCGGCCCGGGGGAAGGCGGCCGGCTTTTCCTGCCGGGCGGTGGTCGCCGACTGCGCCTACTCCGTCAGCGACGACTGGTATCTCGCACTGCGCGAGGCCGGCCTGGCTTACGTGGTCGCGCTCAAGCCGCACCGCGGTACCTGGGCCCGGGCCGACCAGCCGCACACTCCCATCGAGGCCGCACATGCCCTGACCTGGCGTGATGCCAAACGTCCCGGCGACTGGACACCCGTGGAGCGGCACTTCCGCGACGGGCACAGTGAGACCTGGTGGGCAGCCGATGCCCGCCTGGGCGGCTACGGCCCCGACTCACCCTGCCGCCTGGTCGTGGCCACCACCGACCCAGCCGCCCTGCCGGACAAGGCCACCTGGTATCTGGCCACCAACCTGCCCCACCCCGACGCACCCCACCACGCCACCAGCCCGCACCCGCCCGCCGACCTGACCGAGATCGTCCGCCTCTACGGACTGAGGCCGTGGATCGAACAGAGCTACAAGCAGATCAAGGACGAACTCGGCTGGGCCGACTTCCAAGTCCGCTCCGACCGCGCCATCCGCCGCCACCAGACCCTGGTCAACTGCGCCTTCTCCTTCTGCTGGGATCAGTGGTTCACCCCACCCGGGCCCCTGGACGCCAGCGCGCCGGACCCGTGCCCCGACGAGGGACCAGAGAGGGGGACCAACCGGACACCACCAGCCCCAACAGCCCTGCTGGCCCAGGGCCTTACGGGCCATCCGGTCCTGGCTCACCCCCGCCATCACCCTCAACCGGTGGTGGCAAGCCTGGACGGACAAGGACCCGCCCCCCGACCTCCAGGCCCTGATCGACGCGGTCACCACCGGACACGGCATTGACCTCTACCGCCGAATTTAACGAACTACCGGTAGCCAAACCGGCGTTTCCGGAGACGATTAATACACCAACGTCCGCGCCCGAGCACAACCCCACAGATCTAAGCACTGCCGAAGGCATGTTGCCGCCGCCTGCCGGAAATCCGCCGCGCGTTCTCCGTTCGCGAACTGTGCTGTCCGTCTCTGGACTCTTCCGTAGATCCGTCTAGTGTTCCGTACTCCCCCGGGAATAGCCGCACTTGCCCAATGAACCAATAGCAACCATTGCCAACAGCGAACCGCATCGCGATAAGGAGACCACAGCGAACCCTGCAACTCCTCACCATCATGCCGTCTCGCCTGATAGCCAAGCGCTACTCCTCACCAGCGCCTGGTATTCAACCAGCGACCTCGCCGCCTGCCTGCGAGTGGACGCCTCAACCCTGCGCCGCTGGCGCACCGCCCAGCCACCCCAGGGGCCGCCATTCGTCACGGTCTCGGAACGCGTCGTCATGTACAGCGCCCTCGACGTCGAGGAATGGCTGTGCCACCGACGTACCGTCCCGGCCAAGGAGTGCAATGGCAGATAAGGCCACCGTTCCCGTCGGTGTCCGGCTCTCCACCGACATCGAATACCGTCCCGATCGCCCCACGCCGTATCGGGCACGCGTCCGATGGACCGATCCGACCAGCAAACGCCGCCAGTCACTGTCCGAGGGAAAGGACAGCGAAGAAGACGCTCAGGAATGGCTCCAGTCCATCATCGAGGCCGCAGAAGCCGGCCTGAACCCCTCTCAGGCCACCATGAAGCTCGCCGAATACGGCGAAGCGAACATGGACCTCGCCCTGCGCGGCCTGGAGTTGAAAACGCTGGACCCCTACCTGTCAGGGTGGCGGATGCGTGTGGTCCCCGCCCTGGGCCACCTAGCGGTACGGATGATCACCAATGGTGTCGTCGACCGCACCGTGCAGAACTGGATCGCCGACGAGCACAGCCGCTCCACGGTCAAGAACACCATCGCCGTCCTGGTCCGCGTCATGGAACAGGCAGTCCGCGACGGCATCATCAAGGTCAACCCCGCCCGGGTGACCGGCTGGCAGAAGCTCTACAAGCAGGCCGAGGACGAACTCCTCGACCCACGCGCGCCGGCCCGACTGGGAGACCCTCATCGCGCTGGCCGACGCGCTCGTGGCCGCCTCCCACGACCAGTACCGCGGCTGGGCAGACGTCGTCGTCGTCGCCGCGTGCACAGCCGCACGGATCGGTGAGGTCTCAGGCTGCCGCGTCGGGGACATCGACACCAGCCAGTGGATCCGGACCGTGCGGCGCCAGACCACCCCCGCGCCCGGCGGGCTGACCGACAAGGGCACCAAGGGCAAGCGGGCCCGCAAGGTTCCCATCGTCCAGGAGATCCGCCCCCTCGTCGCCCAGCGCGTCCTGTCCGCCGGCTCGAATCCCGATGCCCGCCTGTTCACCGGCCCGCGCGGCGGACGCATCTCCACCGCCGTCCTCCGCGACGCCACGCACTGGGACGACGTGGTCACCAAGCTCGGCTACGAGCACCTGCGCCGCCACGACCTCCGGCACACCGGACTGACCTGGTTCGCCGACGCAGGCGTGCAGGTCCACGTCCTGCGACGCATCGCAGGCCACGGCTCCCTGACCACCACCCAGCGCTACCTGCACCCCGACGTACACAAGATCACGGCCGCCGGGGCGGCGCTCTCCGCCCACCTCAGCGTGCTGCGCGCGCCGCGCTCGCTGCCGAGCCCGATTGTCGTGACCCGCTGACCTCGGTCAAGGGCGCCGGTCCCCATCTGGTCCCCAAGAATAATCAAGGGCCGGTTTCGGATGCCTCCGAAACCGGCCCTGACCTGCGACTGTCTCCAGTCGGGACGACAGGATTTGAACCTGCGACCCCTTGACCCCCAGTCAAGTGCGCTACCAAGCTGCGCCACGTCCCGGTGCGCCATCGTCGCGGAGTTCCGCGTGATCGCGCGAACAGCACTTTACCCCACGACGGGCGCCGCACCGAAAGGGAGCCGGGCGCGCGACAATCGGGCGTATGGACCGAAGGGACCGGGACGGCGAGGGGCGGGCGCGCAGCGCGCGGCCCCGGGACGGATTGGGGCGGCCGTTGCCGTACGGGGCGCAAGGGGTGGCGCGGCAGCCCGAGGGGGTCGTGCGCGGCCCGGAGGAGACCGTCGCCGAGGCGCAGGCGCTGCTGGACGCGGGGAAGCCGTTCCACGCGCACGAGGTCTTCGAGGACGCCTGGAAGACCGGCCCCGAGGCGGAACGCGGGCTGTGGCGCGGGCTCGCCCAGCTCGCGGTCGGGCTGACCCACGCGGCCCGGGGCAACCTCACCGGCGGTCCCCGGCTGCTGCGGCGTGGCGCCGGGGCCGTGGAGGAGTGGGCGGCGGGCGCGGGGGCGGCGCGGACGCACGGGATGGACCTCCCGGGGGTCGTCCGGTGGGGGCGTGCGCTGGCGGACGAGGTGGAGCGGACGAAGGCGTCGGTGGACGCGGGGCGGTGTGCGCCGCGGTTGCGGTGACTCCCGGTCCGGTCACCGTCCGTGGCGTACGGCAGACTCGGTGGCGTGCGAAGGATTCATGTCATCGGTATCGGCGCGGGCGACCCCGACCAGCTCACCCTGCAGGCCGTACGGGCCCTGCGGGCCACGGACGTGTTCTTCGTCCTGGACAAGGGCGAGGCGAAGAGCGACCTGACGGGGCTGCGCCGGGACATCCTCGAGACCCATCTGCCCGAGGGCGGGTACCGGGTGGTCGAGGCACGGGACCCGGAGCGGGACCGCGGGGCCGGCGGGGCCGCCTACTCCCCCGCGGTCGGCGACTGGCGCAGCGCCCGCGCGGACATCTACGAGCGGCTGATCGCGCGGGAGCTCGGCGAGGACCAGAGCGGCGCGTTCCTGGTGTGGGGCGATCCCGCGCTCTACGACAGCACCCTGGGCGTCCTGGAGGAGGTGCTGGCGCGGGGCGCGGTGGCCTTCGAGCACGACGTCGTACCCGGCATCAGCAGTGTCTCGGCGCTGGTCGCCCGGCACCGCACCGGTCTGAACCGGGTGGCGCGCCCGGTGCAGATCACCACCGGGCGGCGGCTCGCCGAGGGGTTCCCGGAGGGGGTGGACGACGTGGTGGTGATGCTGGACGCCCACCAGACCTTCCGGCGGTACGCGGGGGAGGACATCGACATCTACTGGGGCGCCTACATCGGCACCCCGGACGAGATCCTGGTCTCCGGCCCCCTCGCCGAGGCGGGCCCCCGGATCGAGCGGGTGCGGGCCGAGGCGCGCGAGCGCAAGGGCTGGATCATGGACACCTATCTGCTGCGCCGCAACCCGGGCGAGCGGTAGCCCGGCGCGATGGCCCGGGCGGCCCGTCCGGCATGCGGGGGCGGCCCGCCGGTGTGATCGTGACCTCGTGACCGTCGCCGAGGACAGAGCCCCTGACAGAGCCCCCTCCTCCGCCCCACAGCCGCCCGTGCTGGACGCGGGCCGCCGGAACATCGTGTTCGTGACGATCGTGCTGGGCATGCTGCTCGCGGCGCTGGACCAGACGATCGTGGGCACCGCGCTGCCGACGATCGTGTCGGACCTCGGCGGGGCCACCCACATGTCCTGGGTGGTCACGGCGTATCTGCTGGCCGAGACCGTGGCGACCGTCCTCGTCGGCAAGTTCGGCGACCTGTTCGGCCGCAAGGTGGTCTTCCAGGTCTCGGCGATCGTCTTCATCACCGGCTCGTTCCTGTGCGGCCTGGCCACCGACATGTCGCTGCTGATCGCCTGGCGGGCCGTGCAGGGCGTCGGCGCGGGCGGGCTGATGGTGACGGCGATGGCGCTGATCGCCGATGTGATCCCGCTGCGCGAGCGCGGCAAGTACCAGGGCGCGATCGGCGCCGTGTTCGGGGTGGCGACCGTCGTCGGCCCGCTGCTGGGCGGGCTGTTCACGGACCATCTCTCCTGGCGCTGGGCGTTCTACGTCAACGTGCCGATCGCGGTCCTCGTCGTCGTCGCGGCCGCCCGCACCATCCCCGTGGTGCGCTCGGCGGGCCGGCCCGTGATCGACTACCTGGGCATCGCGCTGATCGCGGCCGGGGCGAGCGCCCTGATCCTGGCGACCAGCTGGGGCGGCACGGAGTACGCCTGGAACTCGGGCGTCGTCATCGGCCTGTTCGCGGGCGGAGCCGTCGCCCTCGCCCTGTTCTGCCTGGTGGAGACCCGGGCGAAGGAACCCATGCTGCCGATGCGGCTGTTCCGCAGCCCCGTCTTCACGGTCTGCTCGGTCCTCAGCTTCATCGTGGGTTTCGCGATGCTCGGCGCGCTGACGTATCTGCCGACCTATCTCCAGTACGTCGACGGCGACTCGGCGACCGTGTCGGGGGTGCGCACGCTGCCCATGGTGGGCGGTCTGCTCATCGCGTCGGTCTTCAGCGGCACCGTGGTCAGCAGGACCGGCCGCTACCGGCTCTTCCCGATCGTCGGCTCGCTGGTGATGGGCCTGGGCCTGTATCTGATGTCCCTGATGGGGCCGGACACGAGCGCCTGGCTGGAGTCGCTCTCCATGTGCGTGCTCGGCACCGGCATCGGCCTGTCCATGCAGGTGCTGACGATCGCCGTGCAGAACACCGTGGCCTACGCCGACCTGGGCACCGCCACCTCCGGCGTCACCTTCTTCCGCACCCTGGGCAGTTCGTTCGGCACGGCCGTGTTCGGCACGATCTACACCAACGCCCTCACGCCCAACCTGCGCGAGGGCGTCGCCTCCGCCGCGGCCGTCGCGGGCGGCACCCCGGACCCGGCGACCGTCGCCCGGGCCGCGACCAGCCCGGAGGGCGTGCACGCGCTGCCCTCCGAGGTCGCCGCGCCGGTCATCGAGGCGTACGCCGACACCCTGCGGACGGTGTTCCTGTGGACGGTGCCGGTCGCGGCGGTCGGCTTCGTCGTCGCCCTGTTCCTCAAGCAGGTCCCGCTGCGGGACAGCGCGCGGATGGGCTCCACCGACCTGGGCGAGGGGTTCGGCTCCCCGCACGACGCGAACGCGCAGCGGGTGCTGGAGGCCTCCGTCGCGAAGATCATCGGAGGGGCGGGCCTGGACACCGCGCGCCGGATCTTCGAGGACTCCGACACCCGGCTGGACGTGGCGGGCGCCTGGGCGGTGATGCAGGTGGAACTGCACAACCGGATGGTGGGCCACACCAGCCTGGGGCTGGTCGCCGCCCGCCGCCGGCTGCCGCCGGAGGTGCTGCTGCCGGTGTTCGACCGCATGGTCGACGAGGGGTACGTGACCCGGGACGGCTCGCTGCTCTCGCTGACCGAGGCGGGGGTGCGCGAGGCCGGGGTGATCACCGAGGCGTGGGCCCGGTGGCTGGAGGAACGGGTGGCCCGGGACATCGGCCACCCCGCGCCGAGCGATCTGCGCGCCGCCGTGGACACCATCTCCAAGCGGCTGCTGGCCGAGGACCTCGGCGACGAGGCGCCCCGGGGCCGTACGGAGCCCCGACCGGCCGTCGTCGCGCCCTGACCGGAGATCGGCGGCCGGCGCCTCTTGCATGTTCTATGCCATAGAGCATAATTACCGACCGGTAGCAGGAGGCCGTACCCAGCGCGCCTGCGGAGAGGTGCGCCCATGAGCCCGCGCAGGACCGACAGCCGCCGCCGGATGATCGCCGGCGCCGCCGACCTGCTCGGCGAGCACGGGGCCGCCGGGGTGAGCATCGACCGGGTGCTCGCGCACAGCGGGGCGCCGCGCGGCTCGGTGTACCACCACTTTCCGGGCGGTCGGGCCCAACTGATCGACGAGGCCGTGGTGTTCGCCGGGGACTTCATCGCCGGGCTGATCGAGAGCGCCGTGGACGACCCCGATCCGCTGCGGGCCGTGGACGCGTTCTTCGCGCTGTGGCGGGAGCGGCTGGTGCGCAGTGACTTCCGGGTCGGCTGTCCCGTCGTGGCGGTGGCCGTGGAGAACGACGACAGCGCCCCCGAGCCGGCCCGTTCCGCGGCGGCGGCCTTCGCCCGCTGGCAGCGGGCGCTGACCGCGCTGCTGGTGCGGCACGGGCTGCCCGGGGAACGCGGCGGACGGCTGGCCGCGTTCGTCGTCGCGGCCGTGGAGGGGGCGGTGGTGATGTGCCGGGCCGAGCGGACCACCGCACCCCTCGACGCGGTCGCCGCCGAGATCCACGACCTCCTGGACCACGCCCTGCGGACCGCGCGCCCGCAGTCCTGAGACGGATCTGCCGGTACGCCCCCGACCTGCATCCCGAAGGAGTCGCCATGCCCACGCTCGACCGGCAGGAGAACGTCTTCGTCCTCGACCTCGGGGACGGGGAGAACCGCTTCCACCCCGACTGGCTCGCCGCCGTGGACGCCGCCCTGGACGAGGTGGAGAAGGCGGACGGCCCGCGCGCCCTGGTGACCGCCGCGACGGGCCGGTTCTGGTCCAACGGCCTCGACCTGGACTGGCTGTTCGCCCACGCCGACCGGCAGCGGGAGTACGTGGTCGCGGTGCACGCGCTGTACGCCCGGATGCTGACCCTGCCGGTCGTGACGGTGGCCGCGCTCCAGGGGCACACCTTCGCCGCGGGCGCGATGTTCTCGCTGGCCCACGATCTGCGGGTGATGCGCGCCGACCGCGGCTTCTGGTGTCTGCCCGAGGCCGACATCGGCATCCCGTTCTCGCCGGGCATGTCCGCGCTCGTCCAGGCCCGGCTCACCCCGCGGGCCGCGCACGAGGCGATGGTCACCGCCCGCCGCTACGGCGGCCAGGAGGCGCTGGCCGCCGATATCGTGGACCACGCGGTCGACGAGGACGCCGTACGGACCACGGCCGTCGGGCTCGCCGCGGCCCAGGCCCGGAAGGCGGGCGACACCCTGCGCACCATCAGGTCCCGCATGTACGCACACGTGCTGACGCCCCTGCGCGAGCGGGAGAACCCGCTCGGCGACTGAACACCTCCCGTACGGCGACACCAGCAAGCCCCCTCGAAAGGACAACCCCGCGTGACCACCACCGATCCCTCCGCACTGTCCGGCCTCGAACTCCTGCGTCTCGTACGGGACGGAGAGCTCGGCGACCGGCCGTCCATCGGGCGGCTGCTCGGGATGCGCTTCGACGAGGTGGAGCACGGGCGGGCCGTGCTCTCGCTCGACACCCGCCCGGACTTCGCCAACCCGCTCGGCACCGTGCACGGCGGCATCGCCGCGACCATGCTGGACTCGGCCCTGGCCTGCGCGGTCCACTCCACCCTGCCCGCCGGCACCGGCTACACCACGCTGGAGCTCAAGGTGAACTACATACGGCCCGCCCGCACGGACGGCCAGACCCTGACCGCCGAGGGCACCGTCGTCCACACGGGCCGTCGCACCGCCACCGCCGAGGGCAGGGTCGTCGACGAACAGGGGCGGCTGATCGCCCACGCGACGACCACGTGCATGATCCTCGGGCCGGGTGACTGACCCCGGCGCTATCGTCCCCGTATGGATGCAGTGCGCGCCGTGCTGATCGACATCGACGGGGTCCTCACCGTCTCCTGGAAGCCGCTCCCGGGCACGGTGGAGGCGCTGCGAACGCTCCGGGAGGCGGGGCTGGGCGTCGCCCTGGTCACGAACACCACCTCCCGGACCCGCGCCTCGATCGCCCGGACGCTCGCGGACGCCGGATTCCCGGTGACCGCCGACGACATCCTCACCGCCCCGGCGGTCACCGCCTCGTACCTCGCCGAGCACCACCCGGGAGCCCGGTGCGCGCTGCTGAACAGCGGGGACATCGAGGAGGACCTGGAAGGGGTCATGCTCGTCGACCAGGACGTGGAGGTGGTGGTGGTCGGCGGCGCGGGCCCCGAGTTCGGGTACGCGGCGCTGGACCGGGCCTTCGGGCACCTCCAGCGGGGCGCGCGGCTGGTGGCCATGCACCGCAACCTGTACTGGCGTACCGACGCCGGGCTGCGGCTGGACTCGGGCGCGTTCGTGACCGGCCTGGAGGCGGCCGCGCGGGTCGAGGCCGAGGTCACCGGGAAGCCGTCGCCGGCGTTCTTCGCGGCGGCACTGCGCCGGCTGGGCGCCGACGCCGGCACGGCGCTGATGGTGGGCGACGACATCGAGTCGGACGTCCTCGCGGCCCAGCGCGCCGGCATCACCGGAGTGCTGGTGCGGACGGGCAAGTACCTCCCGCAGACCCACCGCGCGGCGAGCGGCGCCCCCGACCACGTCGTGGACTCCTTCGCGGACCTGCCGCGGCTGCTCGGGCTAGCGCAGTAGCAGCTGCAGACCGCCCACGACGGTCGCCGCGATGACGAGCTGTTCGAAGAGCCGCTGGTTGATGCGGTGGACGGCCCACTTGCCGAGCAGGGCGCCGGGGACGACGAACACGGCGAGCGCGGCGTCCAGGAGCAGCGAGGGTCCGTCGATCAGGCCGAGGCCGGCGCTGAAGGGCACCTTCGAGAGGTTGACGATGAGGAAGAAGAAGGCGGAGGTGCCGAGGAAGCCGAGTTTGCGGAAGCCCGCCGAGAGCAGGTACATCGACATCACGGGGCCGCCCGCGTTGGCGACCATCGTGGTGAAGCCGCCGAGGACGCCGTAGGAGCGGGCCTTGAGGCGGCCCGCGCGGGTGACCACCGCGTCGGGGTCGACGGGCGCCTCGGCCGTGCGGCGGCGCCACACGGTGACGGCCGCCATCAGCAGCAGGATCGCGCCGATCGAGGTGCGCACCGCCGAGTCGTCGGCCCACATCAGGAAGAGGGTGCCGAGGACCACCCCGGCCGCGACCGCCGGGAACAGCCGCCCCAGGGTGGGCCAGTGGGCGTGCCGCCGGTAGGTGAGGACGGCCAGGACGTCCCCCGCGATCAGCAACGGCAGCAGGACACCGGTCGACGCGCGGGCCGGCAGGACCGCCGCGAAGATCGCCAGGCTGACCGTGTTGGCGCCGCTGACCGCCGTCTTGGAGAAGCCGACCAGCAGCGCCGCGAGGGCGAGGGCGGCGAACTCCCAGCCGGTGATGTGCCACAGATTCATCGTGTTCATGCGGGGACCGATGCTATGCGCACGTATACGACGGCGTAAGAACCGTCTCGCCAGATGGCCGGGGCGCCGGGCGGGGCCCTGGGAGGATCCTCCGGAGACCCTCACCCGACCCAGCTGGAGGAGTCATGGCCGAGCACGTCCTGGCCGGCACCCGGGGCGCCGTCACGGCGCACGAGTGGCCGAATCCGGCGGCACGCTATCTCGCCCTCGTCGTGCACGGCTACGGCGAGCACGCCGGCCGCCACGCCGGACTCGCCGGCGTCCTGACCGCGCACGGCGCCGCCGTGTTCGCGCCCGACCACATGGGGCACGGCAGGTCGGACGGCGAACGGGTGCGGATCGAGGACTTCGAGGACGTGGTCACCGATGCGCGGGCCGTCGTGGAGCTCGCCCGGGCCGCCCACCCGGACCTGCCGCTGGTCGTGATCGGGCACTCCATGGGCGGTCTGATCGCCGCCCGCTACGCCCAGCGGTACGGCACCGGTCTCGCCGCGCTCGTCCTGTCCGGGCCGGTCATCGGCGCCTGGGAGCTGCCCGGACGGCTGCTGGCGCACGCGGAGATCCCCGACGTGCCCGTCAGCCCCGCCGCCCTCTCCCGCGACCCGGCGGTCGGGACGGCGTACGCGGCGGATCCCCTGGTCTGGCACGGGCCGATGAAACGGCCGACGCTGGAGGCCTTCGTACGGACCCTTCAGACCGTCGCCGAGGCGGGCCCCGTCGGCGCGCTCCCGGTGCTGTGGCTGCACGGCGAAGCCGACCGGCTGGTCCCGCTGCCCGGCAGCCGGACCGGCGTGGAGCGGCTGCACGGGGGCGGCCTGACCGAACGGGTCTATGCCGGGGCCCGGCACGAGGTGTTCCACGAGACGAACAGGACGGAGGTCTTCGCCGACCTGACCGGCTTCCTGGACGGGGTCCTCGACCACGGAGGGGCGCCTCCGCCCGCCTACTGAGGCGGGCTCACGGCCAGCCGGGACAGCGCCGCCGACACCAGCGTCCGCACGCCCGGCACCAGCACCGCGGGATCGGGCGCGAACAACGGGCTGTGGTTTCCGGGCACGTTGGCGAACTTCTCCCTCAACTCCTCCCCGGGCGCGGCCTCCCAGACGGCGGCCGGGGTCGAGGTGACGTACCAGTAGTCGTACGGCACGCCCTGCGGCGCGAGGAGCGAGAAGTCCTCGCTGCCCATCGTGCCGCCGAAGTCGAACACCGTGTGCTCGCCGAAGAGTTGCCGGTGGACGGCGGCTATCTCGCCGTCCAGGGCGGGGTCGTTGACGGTGTTCGGATAGCCGGGCAGCAGCGTGACCTCGGGCGGCGCCGGGCAGCCCGCGGCGGCACACTCCCCCTCGACGATCCGGCGGATCGCGGTGAGGACGCGCTCGCGCACCCGGTCGTCGCGGGTCCGTACGTTCAGCGAGAGCCGTGCCTCGGCCGGGATGATGTTGGGTTTCGTCCCGGCGTGGAAGGACCCCACCGTCAGCACCGCCGACTCGCCCGCCGCGACCTCCCGGGAGACGACCGTCTGCAGCCGGGTGACGACGTACGCCGCCGTGACCACCGGGTCGACGGTCGACTCGGGCCGTGAGCCGTGCCCGCCCACCCCGTGCACGACGACGTCGAGGTCGTCGGAGGCCGCCAGGGTCGGTCCGGGGGTGTGCGGGTAGAAGCCGGCGAGCCCGGGCGCCGCGTGCTGCCCGAACAGCACGTCGGGGCGCGGGAACCGCTCGTGGACGCCGTCGGCGACCATCGCGGCCGCCCCGCCCTCCGCCTCCTCGGCGGGCTGCCCGACCACGACGAGCGTGCCGGACCAGAGGTCCCGGGCGGCGGCGAGGGCCTCGGCCGCGGCGGCCAGCCAGGTGATGTGGAGGTCGTGGCCGCAGGCGTGCATCACCCCGTCGACGGTCGAGGCGTACGGCAGCCCGGTCGCCTCCCGCACCGGCAGCGCGTCCATGTCGCCGCGCAGCCACACCACCGGCCCCTCGCCGTTGGCGAGCACCCCGACCACCCCGGTGCGGGCGACGCCCTCGGTCACCTCGTACCCGGCGGCCCGCAGCCGGCCGGCGAGCCGCGCCGCGGTGCGGTGCTCCGCGAAGGCGAGTTCGGGGTGCCGGTGCAGGTCCCGGTAGAAGTCCTCCAGGTCCCCCTGCTTCAGACCCGAGGTGATGTCCAGGGTGAGACGGGCGACGACGGCCGGTTCGGTCATAGCCGGAGGGTACGGGGTGGTCGGCCGAACGGTCGAGGAACCGGCCCTGGGATTACGGCCGTTCGGCGGAGGCGCGGGGCGGCCCCGGACGGCGAGGCCGGAGCCGCTTCCTCCGTGGTGGCCGTAGACGCTCTCGGCACCCCTCTGCTCTCCGGCACCGAGTCGACCACCGGACTCGACCGGTGCAACACCGTCCTCGTCGACGGCCACAAGGCGACCACGACCGCCTGCCGGCCGGGACGGCGGGCCCGATCGTGCCCGTCACCGGGGACGACCGCGCGCTCGACACGACCGCCACCGCCCTCACCGGCCTCGGCACCGCCCGCGCCCCCCTACACGCAGGACTACGCGGGCGCGTGCGGCCGGGTGGCCACCGACCGCCGCGGCGAACGTCCTCGACCGGCGCCGGGTGTACGGCCTGCTGCGGCTGGCGGGCACCCCGCTGAAGGTGCTGGACCGGGCCCGCACCCGGGAGACGGTGATCCCCCTGGTCCTGGACGCCCAGCCGGACATCACGGTGGTCGCGGAGGCCGTGGCACGCGCCCGTGAGCTGCGGCCGGAGGTGTGCCTGGTGCGCTGCGGGTGGTCGTGGTCACCACCTTCGACCTGGACGAGTACGGGTACGGGGCGCTGCGCGGCGGCGCCTGCGGCTTCCTGCTGAAGGACTGGGCCTGGCAGCACGGCCACGCCGGACCGCGCTCCTGAGCCGGGCCGGGCCTCAGAGGTGCAGGAGGCGGGTGATGGTGCGCAGGACCCCGTTGTGGTTGTTGGAGGGCGCGAGGTGGCGGGCGTGCTCGACGACCCGGGGGTGGGCGTTGGCCATGGCGAAGGACCAGTCGGCCGCGTCCAGCATCTCCAGGTCGTTGAGGTAGTCGCCGAACACCATGGTCTGCGCGGGCGTGATGCCCAGCTCGCGCTGGAGCCGGCGCAGGGCGGCGCCCTTGTTGGCGGTGCGGTTCATGACGTCGACCCAGTGCTCGCCGGAGACGACGACCTGATGGGTGTCCGCGAAGGGGGCGAGCCCGGGGGCGGTGCTCTCCTCGGCGGCGCCGAAGTCGAACAGGGCGACCTTGATGACGTCGTCGTCGACGGCGGTGAGGTCCTCGACCAGCTCGCAGCGCACGTAGTACCGGCGCACCTCGGCCAGGAAGGCCTCGTCGGCCCGCTCGACGTACGCGGACCGCTTCCCGCAGACGACGGCGCCCAGGTCGACCCCGTCGGCCGCGAGTCCCCGCGCGGTGTGCACGATCCGCGCGGTCACGGCCGGCTCCAGCGGATCGGAGCTGAGTTCCCGCCCGTCGCGCACCACATAGGTGCCGTTCTCGGCTATGAACACCATCCCGTCGGCGACCTCGGCGAACTCCGCCGCCAGGGTGGCGTACTGGCGTCCGCTCGCCGGGCTGAACAGCACCCCGCGCTCCCGCAGCCGCGCCAGCGTGTCCCACAGCCCGTCCGGGATCCGCTTGTCGTCGTCGAGCAGCGTGCCGTCCATGTCGGTGACGACGAGCCGGATGTCGACGGGATGGGCCGGGAGCTCGGGGGCGGCCTGCTGGGGGGCGTGCGAGTAGGGCATGTCCTGCTTCCTGTGCTGCGGGCGCGCGTGCGGCGACGGGGTGACCGGATTGTCACCCTACCGGGGGACCCCGCGAATCCCGGGACAGCGATGATCATCGGGCGGCACAATGGACAGCCGGACGGATGGTCGCACGAAGGAGCGGTGACGTGGGCGGTGCACGGCTGGACACCAGCGTGGCGCACAACGCGCGGGTGTGGAACTACTGGATCGGCGGCAAGGACAACTACGAGGTCGACCAGCGGGTCGGTGAGCACGTCGCCGGCATGTTCCCGCTGATCCGGGACATCGCCCGCGCGGACCGCTGGTTCCTGGGCCGGGCGGTGCGGTTCCTCGCCGAGGAGCGCGGGGTGCGGCAGTTCCTGGACATCGGCACGGGACTGCCGACGGCCGACAACACGCACGAGATAGCGCAGCGGATCGCGCCGGACTCGAAGATCGTGTACGTCGACAACGACCCGATCGTGCTGGCGCACGCCCGCACCCTGCTGACGGGCACCTCCGAGGGCGCCACCGACTACATCGACGCCGATGTCCACGACCCGTCCGCGATCCTCGAACGGGCCTCCGGCACCCTCGACTTCGACCGGCCGGTCGCGGTGATGATGCTGGGCATCCTGAACTTCGTGCTGGACTACGAGGCGGCCCGGGACATCGTCCGCAAGGTCATGGCCCAGGTCCCGGTCGGCAGCTACCTGGTGCTCACCCACCCCACGCACGACGCGGAGGTGGGCGGCGAGGGCCAGATCCCGGCGATGAGGTTCTGGAACGAGAACGCCACCCCGCCGATCACCGCCCGCTCCGGCGCGGAGATCACCGCGTTCTTCGAGGGCCTGGAGCTGCTGGAGCCGGGCCTGGTGTCCTGTGCGCGCTGGCGGGCCGACGACGACTCGGCGGCGGCGGTGCCGCAGTACGGCGCGGTGGCCGTGAAACGCTGAACTCCTGCACTCCCCTCACTCCCTGCACTTCCTGACGGACGAGCCCGCGGAGGACGTATGAGCACCCTTGCCGACCCCGTCCCCGGCGGGCGTCCCGGAGAGGTCGAACGGGCCTCGGCGCTGAGCGGGGAGCTGTCCGGTGCGGGCGTGCACGGGATCGTCCTGAGTTACGTCGACACCGCGGGCGTCGGCCGGGTGAAGGCGGTCCCGGCGACGGGGCTGGCGTCGGCGGTGGCCTGGGGCGTCGGGATGTCCCCGGTGTTCGACACCTTCCTGGCGAACGACCACATCGTCAGCACGGACGTCCTCGGCTCCCCCGACGGCGATCTGCGGCTGTTCCCGGACCTGGACCGGCTGGTGGCGCTGGCCGCCCAGCCGGGGTGGGCGTGGGCGCCGGTCGACCGCCTCACCCAGGACGGCGAGCGGCATCCGGGCTGCTCGCGCACCTTCCTGCGGCGGATCGTCGCCGACGCCGCCCGCGACCACGGCCTGGACTTCCGGGCCGCCGTCGAGATCGAGTGGGCCGTCGGACTGGACTCCGCGCCCGCCGGGGAGTTCGTCCCGGCGACCACGGGACCGGCGTACGGCGCGACCCGGATGGTCGAGCTGGGCGAGTACACCGCCGATCTGCTGGCGGCGTGCGAGGCGCAGGGCGTGACCGTCGACCAGATCCATCCGGAGTACGCGCCGGGCCAGTTCGAGATCTCGGTGGGGGCGCTGGACCCGGTGGCGGCGGCCGACCGCAGCGTCCTCGTCCGGCAGACGATCCGCGCCGTGGCCCGCCGGCACGGGCTGCGGGTCTCCTTCTCCCCCGCCGTCGCCGCGGAGGGCGTCGGCAACGGCGGGCACGTCCATCTGTCCGCCTGGCGCGAGGGCCGCAACCTGCACTCCGGCGGCGAGGGACGGCACGGTCTGACGGCCGAGGCGGAGTCCTTCGCCGCGGGCGTCCTCGCCCGGCTGCCCGCCCTGACGGCGGTGACCGCGCCCAGCCCGGCCAGCTATCTGCGGCTCAAACCGTCCCAGTGGGCGGGGGTGTTCACCGCCTGGGGCCTGGAGACGCGCGAGTCGGCCCTGCGGGTCGTACGGGGCACGGCCGGCCGGCGGGCGGAGCAGGCGAACCTGGAGGTCAAACCCGTCGACCTGGCCGCCAACCCGTATCTGCTGCTCGGCTGTCTGATCGCCGCCGGACTGGACGGGCTCGCCGCGCGGGCCGCGCTCCCGGAGGAGATCACCGGCGACCCGGCCCGGCTGGCCGCCGAGGAGGCCGCGGCGAAGGGCGTACGGCGGCTGCCCACCTCGCTCGCGCAGGCGGTCGAGGAGTTCCGTCAGGACGAGGTGCTGCGGACCGCGCTGGGGCCGGTCCTCGCCAACGCGGTGACCGCCGTACGGCAGGGAGAGATCGACGCGACGTACGGGCTGGACGACGCACAGGTGGCCGCCGCCTACCGGTGGGTGTACTGAGATGGGCGCCGGACCGGTCCACGAGGAGCTGGCCGCGCTGGAGCTGGTGGACCACCACTGCCACGGGGTGACCACCGGCGCCCTGGACCGGCCGGGCTTCGAGTCGCTGCTCACCGAGGGCGAGCCCTGGCCCGGCGTCTCCTCCTTCGACACCCCCGCCGGGGTCGCCGTGCGCCGCCACTGCGCGCCCCTGCTCGACCTCGACCGGCACGCCCCCGCCGACGCCTATCTGGCCCGGCGCGCCGCGCTCGGCCCCGAGGAGGTGAACCGCCGCTTCCTGACGGCGGCCCGCACCGGTGTGTTCTGCGTCGACACCGGTTTCGCCCCGCTCCCGCTCACCCCGCCCGCCGCGCTGGCCCGGGCGGCCGACGGCACCGCGCTGGAGGTCGTACGGCTGGAGTCGGTGGCGGAGTCCGTGGCCGCGCGGGGCGTCGACGCGGGCGGGTACGCCGACGCGTTCCGGGCGGCGGCGCTGGACGCGGTGCGCCGGCCGGGCGTGGCCGGGGTGAAGTCGGTGGCCGCCTACCGCACCGGCTTCGACCTGGACCCGGCCCGCCCCTCCGACGCCGAGGTCACCCGGGCGGCCCGGCGGTGGCTGGCGCGCGGCGGCCGGCTCGACGAGCCGGTCCTGGTACGGCACCTGCTGTGGACCGCCGTCGACCTCGGCCTGCCGCTGCAACTGCACACGGGCTTCGGCGACCACGACATCCGGCTGCACCGGGCGGATCCCGCGCTTCTGACGGACTGGCTGCACCTGATCGCGGGAACGATCCCCGTGCTGCTCCTGCACTGCTGGCCCTACCAGCGGCAGGCCGCCTATCTGGCGGCCGTGTTCGAGCAGGTGTACCTCGACGTGGGGCTGACCCTGCACCACGTCGGCCCGGTGCGGGCACGGACGGTGCTGGAGGAAGCGTTGGAGATCACACCGTTCCGCAAACTGCTGTACAGCTCGGACGCCTACGGTGTGTCGGAGTTCTACACCCTCGGAGCGCTGGCGTTCCGCCGCGGTCTCGGAGACCTCCTCCAGGACCGGGTGGACGCCGACGAACTGAGCCTG
Organism: Streptomyces sp. YKOK-I1; assembly: GCF_054660435.1. Lineage (NCBI taxonomy): Bacteria > Bacillati > Actinomycetota > Actinomycetes > Kitasatosporales > Streptomycetaceae > Streptomyces > Streptomyces sp. YKOK-I1. The sequence continues at coordinate 8,622,782 of NZ_BAAGDR010000001.1, read as the reverse complement.
CCCGACGCGCTGCGCCTGGCGCGCTGGGCCGGAGCGGACAACGCCCGCCGGGTCTACCGGCTTCCCGACGGACACTGAAAGTATGATCAAGCAATGTCAGACTTGACCGAGACCACGCCCGGCTGGCTGAGCGCAGACGAGCTCGAGATGGCCCGCGCCCGCATGCCGATCCTGTACGTCGAGGCCGTGCCCGTGCGCGTCGACGACAGCGGCGAAGTCGTCAGCATCGGACTGCTGCTGCGCATCGGACCCGACGGAAACGTCAGCCGGACCCTGGTGTCCGGCCGGGTCCTGCACCACGAGCGGGTCCGCGACGCCCTGTTGCGGCACCTGGAGAAGGACCTCGGACCGGTGGCGCTGCCCCGGCTGCCGGCCTCCCTCCAGCCGTTCACGGTCGCGGAGTACTTCCCGACGCAGGGCCTCACCCCGTACCACGATCCCCGTCAGCACGCGGTGTCGCTGGCCTACATCGTGCCGGTGACCGGTGACTGCTCGCCCCGTCAGGACGCCCTGGACCTGGTCTGGTTCGACCCGCAGGAGGCGGCCTCCCCGGCGGTGCAGAGCGAGATGCCGGGCGGGCACGGGTTCCTGCTGCGGCAGGCGCTGGCCCACGTCGGTCTCTCGGCGTCCTGAGCGCCGTGGCCCCGCTGCCCGGTCCGCGCCGCCCCTGCACACTCGTGGTGTGCAGGGGCTGCTGCTGCGGCGACGCCCGCAAGCACCCCGGCCACGACCACGCCGGGCAGCTGGAGCGGCTGCGGGCGGCCGCCGCCGGGTCGGGCGGGGCCCTGGAGGTCCGTACGACGGACTGCCTCGGCCCCTGCGACCAGGCGAACGTGGTCGTGGTGCAGCCCTCCGCCGCCGGACGCCGGGCGGGCGGCCGGCCCACCTGGGTCGGGTTCGCCTCGGACGACGACTCCACGGAGGAGCTGCTGCGGTGGGCGCGGGACGGCGGCCCGGGCCTCGCGCCCCCTCCTCTCACCCTGGAGCTCCAGTTCATCCAGCCGCCCCGGGACGCCCGGGTGCGCAGCCGGCGCTAGCAACTGCCCTTCCCGGAAGGCGGATTGGGCTCGCGGATCTTGATGACGTACGTTGGCCCGATGGGGGCGACGACACAAGAGCGGGCAGCGAAACGTTCCGGCGGGGCGGCCCGCTCCTCGGCGCTGATGGCGCTGGGCACCGTCGTGTCCCGGGCGACCGGGCTGATCCGGCAGGTGCTCCAGGGCGCCGCGCTCGGCACCGGTCTGCTGGCGACGACGTACAACACGGCGAACACCGTGCCCACCAGCCTGTACACCCTGCTGATCGGCGGCGCGCTGAACTCGGTGCTGGTGCCGCAGCTGGTGCGGGCCCGCTCCGCGGACGCGGACGGCGGCCGCGCGTACGAGCAGCGGCTGGTGACGCTGGTGGTGTCGGTACTGGCTGTCGGGACCGCGCTGGCGGTGTGGGCGGCGCCGCAGATCGTCAGCGTGTATCTGCGCGACACCCCGGCCCGCCACGAGGCGTACGAACTCACCGTCGTCTTCGCCCGGTTCCTGCTCCCGCAGATCTTCTTCTACGGGCTGTTCAACATGTACGGCCAAGTCCTCAACGCCCGCGAGAGGTTCGGCGCGATGATGTGGACGCCGGTCCTCAACAACCTCGTGTTGCTGGGGGTGTTCGGCGCCTACCTCGGGCTGATGACCGTGCCCGGGCGGGTGCAGGACATCACCGGCACGCAGGTGCGCCTCCTCGGCCTGGGGACGACCGCCGGGATCGTCGTGCAGGCGCTGGCGCTGGTGCCGTTCGCGCGGGCGGCCGGGTTCCGGTTCCGGCCGCGCTTCGACTGGCGCGGCTCGGGGCTCGGTTCGGGGGTGCACGCCGCCAAGTGGACACTGCTGTTCGTCCTGACGAACCTGGTCGCGCTGACCGTCGTCACCAACTACGCGGGCGCGGCCGACCAGGCGCTCCCGGACGCCGGCGCGGGCTACACGGCGTACACCTACGCGCAGACCATCTGGATGCTGCCGCAGTCGGTGGTCACGGTGTCGCTGGTGACCGCGCTGCTGCCGAGGATGAGCCGGGCGGTGGCGGAGGGCCGGATCGCGGACCTGCGCGCCGATCTGTCCCGGGGGCTGCGGGTGAGCGGCGTCGTCGTCGTGCCCGCCGCGTTCCTGTTCCTGGCGCTCGGCCCGCGGATCGCCACGCTGCTGTTCGCGCACGGGGCGGCCGACGCGGCCTCCGCGCAGCCGCTCGGGCACATGCTCCAGGCGTTCGGCCTCGGCCTCATCCCGTTCTCGGCGCAGTATCTGCTGCTGCGCGGCTTCCACGCCTTCGGGGACACCCGGACGCCGTTCTTCCTGGCGGTGTGGATCGCGGCAGTGAACATCGCCCTGGCCACCGCCTGCCATCTGCTGCTGCCGGTCCGCTGGGCGGTGACCGGCATGGCCGGCGCCTACACCGTGTCCTACCTGGCCGGACTCGCCCTCACCGCACGGCTGGTGCGCCGGCGGGTCGGCGGCCGGCTCGACGACGGGGCCCTGCGCCGGACGTACACCCGGCTGATCTGCGCCTCGGCCCTGGCGGCGGCCTGCGGCTGGGCGGCGGACCGGGTGTGCGGCCAGTGGCTGGGCGGCGGCACGGTCCCCACCGCGCTGGCGCTCACGGCGGGGACCGTCACCATCGGCCTGGTCTACGCGGCCCTGGCGCGGCTGCTGAGGGTGGAGGAGCTGCGGCAGCTCGGCCGGCTCCGCTGAACCCTCAGTGGCCGACCTGCTCGGCGAGGGCGGCGCGGGCGCGGGCCACCCGGGAACGGACCGTCCCCACCGGGCAGTCGCTCACCCGGGCCGCCTCCTCGTACGGCAGCCCCAGCAGCTGCGTCAGCACGAACGCCTCCCGCCGGTCGGCGGGCAGCGCCTGCAGCAGCTCGCGCAGGACGATCCCGTCGTCGAAGCCGGGCAGCCCGCGCGGCTGCGCCAGCTCGACGGCGGGCCGCCAGTCCGGCAGGTCCGCGAGGCGCGGGCGGGTCGCGGCGTAGCGGTAGCTGTCCATCACGGCCCGGCGGGCGATCGACAGCAGCCACACCCGTGCCGAGCACCGTCCCTCGAACCGGTGCAGACTGCCCAGCGCCCGCAGGAAGGTGTCCTGCGCCAGGTCGTCCACCGCCTGCGGGTCGGCGCACAGATGGGCGACGTAGCGCAGGACGTCCCGGTGCAGGGCCCGCACCAGCTGCTCCACGGCCCCGGCGTCCCCGTGCCGGGCGGCCAGCGCGAGGGCGGTGGTGGTCTCGTCGGCGGGGTTGTCCTTGTGGGCCCGGCGGCGGGTGCTGTGCCGGGCGGACTTGGTGTGGTCGCGGGGGCTCTCGTGCCTGCCGGTCTTCCTGCCGGTCTTCTGGTCGTGCGCGGTCGTCGGAGCAGGGGGCATCGCCATGGGTCCTTCTCGGGTGGAGGGGAGAGTGCCGTACGGTTCCGGCCGTCCTCACAGGACGGCGGTCCGCGTGGGCGGCCCCCGGGAAGTGAGCGCGTCGACGAGAAGGAAGGGCCGCGGCGCCCGTTGCGAACGGCCGCGCACCCCGGCGCGCGGGGGCGGCGGCGGCAGGGTGCGTCCGCCCGGCCGGCGCAGCGGGGCCGTCAGCCACCCGGCCACGGCCCGCAGCACCCGGAACCCGGCCCGCTCCCCGAACGCCAGCCAGAGCCCGCACAGCAGCGCGGCGAGCCCATGGGCGGCGGTCATACCGGAGGGCGAGGTCCCGCCGATGGCCACCGTCGGCCCCATGTGCTCCATCCCGCCCATGGGGCCGGTGGTGGCCAACGGCGCAAGGGAGAAGGCGAAGTGCAGCCCGGCCTGCGCGGCGAGCGCCACCGCCGTCACCGCCGGCACACCCCGCTCCCGCCCGGTCAGGCACCATCCCGCAGCCCCCGTGGCGGCGAACCCGGCACCCGGCGCCCACCAGGACAGGACCTCCCCGGACATCATCACGTGCCCCAGGGCGGCGAGCAGCACGCAGACGGCCGCGAACACGGCGGCCCTCAGCACGCGCGACCAGCACCCCGGGATCATGGGTCCTGATCCTGACAGCGCGCTCACGCGGAACGACCGGGGTTGGGCGAATCCACAGCTCCCTCGGCCTGCTCACAGGCTCGCGGCGGGCGGGCGCAACGCGAAAAGGGCCTCCCAGGCTCTCGCCTGCGAAGACCCTTCGCCCTGTCGGGACGACAGGATTTGAACCTGCGACCCCTTGACCCCCAGTCAAGTGCGCTACCAAGCTGCGCCACGTCCCGTTGCCCGCCTGACCTGGGGTTTCCCCTGGCCGAACGTGCAGGGAAACAATACCGCACTCGGGTCGGTGGTCGCGCACCCGTTTCCGGCCGGGGCAGGTCAGCCGGCGGGCAGGCCCAGCTCCGGGTGGGCGTCGAGGAGGCGGGGCGGGGCGGCCTGGCGCCAGGAGTCGGCGAGGATGTCGCGCAGCTCGTCCTCGTCCTCGACGGCGGCGAGCCGGGCCCGCACCCAGGCGAACTGTGCCTCGTGGGCCGCGATCCAGAACTTCTCGGGCTCGGCGAGGACCAGCTCGTCGCGCTCCTCCTTGGGGCAGCGCACGGCGAGGGAGGTCTCGTCCTCGGGCAGCGTGGCGAACATCTTCCCCGCGACCCGGAACGTGGGCATGTTCCAGGCGACCTTCTCCGTGGTGTCCGGCAGGGAGAGGGCGATTCGGCGTACGTCTTCGGCGTCGGGCATGCTTCGCACCGTAGCCGCCGGCACTGACAGTCAGCCGCTGGTGAGGCGTTTGTAGTACAGGGTGGTGGGGCGCAGGACGCCGGCCGGGTCCGCCGCGTAGTCGGGGATCACGCCCGCCCTGGTCCAGCCGGCGGCGCCGTAGAGGTGCTCGGCGGGGCTGTCGGTCTCGGTGTCCAGGTGGAGCAGGGTGACACCGGCGGCGAGGGCGGCCCGCTCGGCGGTGGTGAGGAGGGTGCGGCCCAGGCCCTTGCCGCGGGCGTCGCGGTGGACCATGAGCTTGACGAGTTCGGCGCGGTGGCGGCTGTTGGGTTTGTCGGGGAAGGCGAGCGTGACGGTGCCGACCACCCGCCCCCTGTCGTACGCCGCCCAGACCGCGAGGCGTCCGGCGTCGGCGCCCTCGGCCCGCTCCCGCCACCAGGCGAGCGCCCCGGCGGTGTCCAGCGGCGCCAGGAAACCGATCGACGCGCCGCCGGCCACGGTGTCGACGAGCAGGGCGGCCAGCTGCTCGGCCGCGAGGAGCAGATCGGCCCCGTCCAGGCGCCGCACGGTCGCCGTCACGGCAGCACCACCGCCAGCACATAGCGCGCCTCGGTGTCGCCGACGCAGCGGAACCGGGTCGGCCCCCACACCCGCAGGCGCAGGCAGTCGCCCGTGTCGAGGTGGTGCTCGTCGCCCTGGTCGGTCAGGGCCAGGGCTCCTTCCAGGACCCAGATGTGCTGTTCGAGGCCGGGTACCGGCGGGCGGTCGTAGGAGAGGTCGGCGCCCGGCGCGAGCCGTCCCTCGACGAGTTCGCCGCGCAGTCCGCGGTGCGGCGGGGACACCGACCGGCGCGCGAAGCCGGCGCCCTGGTCCCGCCAGACCTGCTGGTCGGCGGCCCGCACCAGCAGCGCGGGCTCCGTCTCGACCTCGCTGAGCAGCTGGGACATCGTCCGCCCGTACACCGCGCACAGACGGTTGAGCATCGAGGCCGTCGGGCTGATCTCGGCCCGTTCGGCGCGGGACAGCGTCGAACGGCTCACCCCGCTGCGTTCCGCCACGTCCCCCAGGGACCAGCCGCGTTCGGCGCGCAGTGCGGCCAGGCGGGCGCCCAGCCGGGCATCGACGGCGTCCGTGGCCGCCGCCTCCTCGGTTCGTCTCATATCCGGGAATCTATCCCGGATATGAGAAGAGCGCGTTACGGGCGGCTCACACCCGCGCCGCCTCCCGCAGCGCGTCCAGCACCGGCAGGATCAGCGGGTGCTCCTCCGCGCCGCGCCGTACGGCGGCGAAGACGCGGCGGGTCGGGGCCGCGCCGTCTATCGGGCGCACGACGACACCGGTGAGGTCCATGCCGCGCAGGGCCGAGCGCGGTACGAGGGCCACGCCCGCGTCGGCCGAGGCGAGCGCGACGACCGCGCGGAAGTCGTCCGAGGAGTGTTCGAGCCGCGGCTGGAACCCGGCGCTCTCGCAGGCCAGGACGACCACGTCATGGCAGGGATTGCCGGGGTAGGGACCGATCCAGGGGTCCTTGGCCAGCTCCGCGAGGGGGACCTCCTCGGCGTCGGCGAGGCGGTGGGTGACCGGCACGACCGCGTCGAAGGGCTCGGCGTACAGGGGGATGTGCGCGAGCCGCGGATCGTCGGCGGCGGGGGCGCCCCGGTACTCGACGGCCACCGCGACATCGACCTGCCGGTCCAGCACCATCGGCAGGCTGGCGTCCCCCTCGGCGTCCTGGACGCGGATCCTTATCCCGGGCGCGCTGCGGGCCAGCCGGGCCACCGCGGGCGCCACGACCAGGGCGATCCCGGTCGCGAAGGCGGCGACGGTGACCGTGCCGGCCTCACCCGAGCTGTACGCGGCCAGCTCCGCCTCGGCCCGCTCCAGCTGGGCGAGGACCGCGTGGGTGTGGGTCAGCAGGATCTCGCCGGCCGGAGTGAGCCGGACGCCCTTGGCGCCGCGCTCCACCAGACGGTGGCCGGTCTCCTGCTCCAGGGCGGCGAGCTGCTGGGAGACGGCGGAGGGGGTGAGGTACAGCGCGGCGGCAGCCGCCGTCACGGTGCGGTGGTCGGCCACCGCACGGAGGATGTGGAGCCGCCGCGCCTCGATCATGGGATCGATTATCGCAATATGTCGGGGCTCCTCAGCCCTCCAGTTCCGCGCGCGCCGCGACGAAGGCGTCCACCGCGCGGTCGACGTCCTCGGTGGAGTGCGCGGCCGACAGCTGGACCCGGATCCGGGCCTGGTCCTGCGGGACGACCGGGTAGGAGAAGCCGATCACGTACACCCCGCGCTCCAGCAGCAGTTCGGCCATCCGGCCCGCCTTCGCGGCGTCGCCGATCATCACCGGGGCGATGGCGTGGTCGCCGGGGAGGACGTCGAAGCCCTCCTCGGTCATCCGGCGGCGGAACAGGGCGGTGTTCTCCCTGAGGCGGACCCGCAGGTCGTCGGCGGACTCCAGCAGGTCGAGGACCTTCAGGGAGGCGGCCGCGATCACCGGGGCGAGGGTGTTGGAGAACAGGTACGGGCGGGAGCGCTGGCGCAGCAGGGCGACGATCTCCGCGCGGGCGGCGACATAGCCGCCGGAGGCCCCGCCGAGGGCCTTGCCCAGGGTGCCGGTGACGATGTCGACGCGGTCCATCACGCCGTGCAGCTCGGGGGTGCCACGGCCGCCGGGGCCGACGAAGCCGACCGCGTGGGAGTCGTCGACCATGACCATCGCGTCGTAGCGCTCGGCGAGGTCGCAGATCTCGCGCAGCGGCGCGACATAGCCGTCCATGGAGAAGACGCCGTCGGTGACGACGAGCCGGCGGCGCGCGCCGGACGCCTCCTTCAGCTGCCGCTCCAGGTCCTCCAGATCGCGGTTGGCGTACCGGAAGCGGCGGGCCTTGGACAGCCGGATGCCGTCGATGATCGAGGCGTGGTTGAGGGCGTCGGAGATCACCGCGTCCTCGGGGCCGAGCAGGGTCTCGAAGACCCCGCCGTTGGCGTCGAAGCAGGAGGAGTACAGGATCGTGTCCTCCTGGCCGAGGAACGCCGACAGCCGGGCCTCCAGCTCCTTGTGCACCTCCTGCGTACCGCAGATGAAGCGCACGGACGCCATGCCGTAGCCCCAGCGGTCCAGCGCCGCGTGGGCGGCGGCGACGACCTCGGGGTGGTCGGCGAGACCGAGGTAGTTGTTGGCGCAGAAGTTCAGGACCTCGCCGGGACGGCCGCCCGCGGTGACGGCGACGGTCGCCGACTGCGGGGTGCCGATCACCCGCTCGGGCTTGTGCAGTCCGGCGGCGCGGATCTCGTCGAGGGTGGTGCGCAGGTCGTCGCGCACGGAGTCGAACATCGGGAAACTCCTCAGAGATGCAGGTGACTTACGCGGTCCAGTCGAGGATGACCTTGCCGCCGCGGCCGCTCGCCGCGTCGGCGAACGCCGCCTCGAAGTCGCGGTACCCGTACCGGCCGGTGATCACGGGGGCGAGGTCCAGACCGCCCTCCAGCAGGACCGACATCGCGTACCAGGTCTCGAACATCTCCCGGCCGTAGATGCCCTTGATCGTGATCATCGAGGTGACGATCCGGGCCCAGTCGACCGGGAACTCCTGCGCCGGCAGCCCGAGCATGGCGATCCGGCCGCCGTGGGTCATGTTGGCGATCATGTCGCGCAGGGCCTCGGGGCGCCCGGACATCTCCAGGCCGATGTCGAAGCCCTCGCGCAGCCCGAGCTCGCGCTGGCCGTCCGCGATGGACGCGCGGGAGACGTCGAGGGCGAGGCTCGCGCCGATCTTGCGGGCCAGCTCCAGGCGCTCCTCGCTCACGTCGGTGACCATGACGTTGCGGGCGCCGGCGTGCCGGGCGACGGCGGCGGCCATCAGGCCGATCGGGCCGGCGCCGGTGATGAGGACGTCCTCGCCGACCAGTGGGAAGGACAGCGCGGTGTGCACGGCGTTGCCGAACGGGTCGAAGATCGCGGCCACGTCGAGGTCCACGGGCACCCGGTGCACCCAGACGTTCGACGCGGGCAGCACGACGTACTCCGCGAAGGCGCCGTCGCGGCCGACGCCGAGGCCGACGGTGGCCCGGCACAGATGGCGGCGCCCGGCGAGACAGTTGCGGCACTTGCCGCACACCAGGTGTCCCTCGCCGCTCACCCGGTCGCCGACCGCGATGTCGGTGACGTCCCGGCCGGTCGCGACGACCTCGCCGACGAACTCGTGGCCGAGGACCAGCGGGGTGCCGATGGTCTGCTGCGCCCAGCCGTCCCAGGCCCGGATGTGCAGATCGGTGCCGCAGATGCCGGTCCGCTGCACCTTGATCAGTACGTCACCGGGGCCGGCCTCGGGCTCCGGGACGTCCCGGAGCCACAGCCCGGGCTCCGCCTTCTCCTTGACCAGCGCCTTCAAGCTGCGGCTCCTGTGATGAGGCCCCGGGGGCGCACGGACCTGCCGGGGCGCCCCGCTGCCGGGGAGGGGGATTCGTGCAGCAATCTGCCGCATGCCACCGGCCCCGGTCCATCGAGCTTTTCTTAAGCGGAGCAACAGGTTTCCTTCACGCCCTGATCTTGGAGCGCCGCGGCACCCGGGCGTCCTTGCCCTAGGCCGGCGGTGTGCCGGTCTCCAGGCGGGCGACGAGGTCGGCGGCGGTCGCCTTGATGGTCCCCAGGCCGGGCGTGCCCCAGCGCCGGGGTGCGAGGTCGGCGACGCACACCGTGCCGAGGACCGTGCCGGTCGTGTCGATGAGCGGGGCGCCGAGGTAGGAGCGGATGCCGTACTCGTCGACGACGGGGTTGCCCGCGAAGCGCGGGTAGTCGGCGACGTCCTCCAGGACCAGCGCCTTGCGCCGGACGACGACATGCGGGCAGTAGCCGTACTCGCGCGGCAGGCGCCGGCCGAGCTCGGGCTTTCCGCCCCGGGCCGCTTCTCCCCCCGCCGGGGTGTGCAGCCCGGCGAAGAACTGCCCTTCCTCACGCAGGAAGTTGACCATGGCGTAGGCGGCGCCGGTCAGCTCGGCGAGGCGCTCGGCGAAGGTGTCCAGGGCGGGCTCCGGCCACTCCCCGAGGCCGAGTCGGCGCAGCCTCCGGGCGCGGGCGGGGGCGTCCCTGTCCTGCGGGGTGAGCAGCAGGCGACCGGCCGGGCGGGGCGGGTCGTAGTTCATGGGCGGGCTCCGGGCGGGCGGGCCGGGTCGCCGGGGAGGTGGGCGTGGGTCGTCATCTGCGGCTCCATGGCAGGGGATGCGGGGTCACATGGTGGCGCCGCGGCTCGGCTGGGGTGCCCCCGGTGCGTGGGCGATGAGGTGCCGGACGAGGGTGAGCAGGGTCTGCACGCCGGAGGCGGAGATCCGGGCGTCGCAGCGCACGATGGGGATGTCCGGGTCGAGGTCGATGGCGGCGCGCACCTCCTCGGGGTCGTAGTGGTGGGCGCCGTCGAACTCGTTGACGGCGACGATGAAGCCCAGGCCGCGCTCCTCGAAGAAGTCGACGGCCGCGAAGCACTCCTCGAGGCGGCGGGTGTCGGCGAGGACGACCGCGCCGAGGGCGCCCTCGGACAGCTCGTCCCACATGAACCAGAACCGCTCCTGTCCGGGCGTGCCGAACAGGTACAGCACATGCCGCGGGTCCAGGCTGATGCGGCCGAAGTCCATGGCGACGGTCGTCTCGACCTTGTTCTCGATGCCGTCGAGGTTGTCGGTCGTGGCGCCGACCGTGGTGAGCAGCTCCTCGGTGCTGAGCGGGGCGATCTCGCTCACGGCGCCCACGAAGGTGGTCTTGCCGACGCCGAAGCCGCCCGCGACCAGGATCTTCAGGGCGGTCGGAAAGGGGTCGCCGCGGCCTTCGTCGTAGCGCTCGTACGTCGTTCGCGCGTCGTACGCGTCGTACCCGTCGCTCTCAGAGCTGTCGTCGTAGTCCATCGAGCACTGCCTCCAGTAGGGCCCGGTCGGTGGGGTTGTGGTGGAACTCGGGGGGCTTGGTGGTCAGGGCCCCGCAGTCGACTAGGTCCGACAGGAGGACCTTGGTGACCGCCGCCGGCAGCTTCAGATGGGCGGCGACCTCGGCGACCGGGACCGGGGCCCGGCACAGGTCGAGGGCCTGTGCGTGCTCGGGGCCGAGATAGCCGAGGGGTCTCGCTCCGGTGGCCATCACCTGGGACATGAGGTCGAGGGCGACGGTGGGCTCGGTGCGCCCGTTGCTGACCGTGAAGGGGCGCACCAGCCGCCCGGCCGCGTCGTCGAGCCAGGGCCCGTCGCCGGCCGCCGCCACGCTCAAGTTCCCGTCACCGACGCATCGACGGCGTACTGCCGGGGCGCGGTCGTCAGGTACGGCCGCACGCTCTTCACCAGCATGGCCATCTCGTAGCCGAGGACGGCGGCGTCGGCCTCCCGTCCGGCGAGCACGGCGAGACAGGTCCCGGAGCCGGCGGTGGTGACGAACAGCAGCGTCGCGTCGAGTTCGACGACGACCTGGCGTACGTCCCCGCCGTCGCCGAAGCGGACGCCCGCGCTGCGGCCGAGGGAGTACAGGCCGGAGGCCAGGGCGGCCATGTGGTCGGCGCTGTCGGCGTCGAGACCGTGGACCGATTTCACCAGTCCGTCGCAGGACAGCAGTACGGCGCTGCTGGTGTGGGGCACGCGCTGCACGAGGCCGCTCATCAGCCAGTCGAGATCGGATGCCTGGCCGGTCGGCGCGTCGCTCGCCATGGTGGATCGACTCCTTGGGGTACGAAGGTCTGCGGGAGCGCTGGGGGTGGGGGTACGGCTCATCCGGCGGAGGCGCTCCCGTCGTGCCGGGGGGTGGGGTGGTCGGAACCGTGATCGGAGACCTGCGCGGCCCCGGCCGTCCCGTCCCGCACGCCGTACGCCCGGGGATCACCGGAGGCGTGCACGAAGGACACGTCGGCTATCCGGGGCGGGGCGGCGGGGGGTGTGACCGGGACGGCCGCAGCGACGCGAGGTGATTCCGGGACGGCCGTCCGGTGGGGTGACACGGCAGACCTGTCCGGGGCGCTCACCGGGACCCCGGCGGCCGTCTGGCGGGGTGACACGGCGGACCCGTCCGGGGCGGCCACGGGGAACGCGACAGGCCCGACGGGCGGGGCCACGCGCGGTGATTCCGGGGCGGTTGCCGGGACCCCGGCGGCCGCCCCGTGGGGTGACACGGCGGACCCGTCCGGGGCGGCCACGGGGAACGCGACAGGCCCGACGGGCGGGGCCACGCGCGGTGACTCCGGGGCGGTTGCCGGGACCCCGGCGGCCGTCTGGCGGGGTGACGCGGCGGACCTGTCCGGGGCGCTCGCCGGGATCCCGGTGGCGGACGGGTCCGGGGCGGTTGCCGGGGTCCAGGCAGCAGACCCGTGAGGCGGGGCGGTGGGCCTGTCCGGGGCCGCGGCGGCCGGGGGCGGTGTTCGGGGCCGGTCGAAGGGGCCGGGCGCCGGGTAGGCACTGCGTTCCAGGGGCTCCCACTCCGGGAGCGGTACGGCCGACTCCAGCACCTCCGACTCCAGGCTCTGCTGGGCCTCGGCGAGACCGATGCCGCGCTGGAAGGCGGCCATCAGACCGGGGTCGTGCCCGGCGGGCTGCTCGGCGTCCGGACGGGGGACCGGGCCGCCGCGCAGCTGGGGCACGATGTGCTCCTGGGCGCGGCGCCGGGGCAGTCGCGGCTTGCCCATGGTGCCGCGCACGGCACCCGAGCGCGGGACGGGCGCGATGCCCGCGTTCTCCTCCACGACCCGCCGGTCGGCCCGCCGGATCCCGGGCACGGCCTCGGCGGGATTGGGCCGATCGTGCCGCTCCCCCCGCACGGGCAAGGGTCCGGGACCGCCGGGGGAACCGGAATCCCGACCGTGGTCGGGCGCGGCCTCGGACGACGACGTGAGCGCGGCTTCACCGACACCGGTGACGCTGGGCGTGCCTTCTCCGGTGGGGGTGAGCGACACGGGCTCGGTCGGGCGGGGTGCTCCGGTGACAGACCCCGGGTGCGGGGACGTGGTCGAGGCACCCCCGCCGGTGCCTCCATGGCGCCGGGTCGGTACGCGGGAGCCGTCGGTGTCACGGGTGTTCTGCGGGGGCGGTGCGGTGAGCGGGTGGCTCGTCGTGGCCGCGGTGTTCTGCGGTGGTGGCGGAACCGGAAGCCGCTGCGTGCCGCGCGTGCTCTGTTGCCGTGGCGGAACCGGAGGGCGCCCTGTGCCGCCCGGGTGCCGTGGCCCTGGGGGCACCGGAAGTCGCTCCCAGCCGCCCGTGTCCTCCCCCTGCCGCGGAACCGCCCCGGCGCCCGGCCCCGCCGGACGGCGTCCGGTGTCCGTGCCCTGGCGGGGCAGTTGGCGCGAGGGGGTGGCGATCGCGGCCGGGGCGGCGGTGGTCGGGGCAGCCGCCTGTCGGTGGTCGGGGGCAGGGGTGGGGGCGGGGTCCGGGGCGAGAGGGTCCCGTGCCGGTACGACGGCCCCGGCCGCGCCTCCCAGCAGGGCCTGTGGGACCACGAGAACGGCCTGGACACCGCCGTAGATGTTGGACTGGAGACGGACCCGGATGCCGTGCCGACGGGCGAGCTGGGAGACGACGTACAGGCCGATCCGGCCGTCGGCCAGCAGACGGCCGACGTTGACCTGGTCGGGGTCGGCGAGCAGCGCGTTCATCCGGGCCTGCTCCTCGACGGGCAGGCCGAGGCCGCGGTCCTCGACCTCGACGGCGAGCCCGGAGGTGCACAGGGTGGCGCGCAGCAGCACCTGGGTGTGCGGCGCGGAGAACACGGTGGCGTTCTCGACGAGTTCGGCCAGGAGATGGATGACGTCGGCGACGGCGTGCCCGCGCAGCTCGCCGTCGATCGGCGGGACGAGCTTGACCCGGGAGTACTGCTCGACCTCGGCGATGGCGGAGCGCAGTACCTCGGTCATGGACACGGGGTTGCTCCACTGCCGCCGGGAGACGGCCCCGCCGAGGACGGCGAGGTTCTCGGCGTGGCGGCGGATGCGGGTGGCGAGGTGGTCGACGTGGAAGAGGCCCTTGAGCAGCTCGGGGTCCTCGATCTCGTTCTCCAGCTCGTCGAGGATCGAGATCTCGCGGTGCACGAGGGACTGAAGCCGCCGCGCGAGGTTGACGAAGACCTCCAGCTTCTGTTCGCTGCCGGCCTGGCTGGACAGCCGGGAGGCCTGGACGACGGCCGTGACGGCGCCCGAGTGGGCGCGGGCGAGGTCGGCGGCGAGCAGCTCGAAGTCGTCGGCGTCGCCGGGCGGCCCGCCGCGCGACTTGCGCCGCTCCGGGGCCTCGCCGCGGCGCAGCGACTCGACGAGCGCGCGCAGGTCGGCCTCGCCGCGCGCGCTGCTGCGGCGCAGGGCGGCGACGCGGTCGCCCACGGAGCGGGCGGCGCGGTCGGCGGCGACGGCCGCGACCAGGATGCCGACGCCGGTGACCGCCACCGCGCCGGCCAGGACGGCCCACAGGACGGGGCCGGGCCGGGTGCCGGTGGAGCGCACGGTGAACAGGACGACCGCGCAGGCGCTGAGCGCGACGGCGGTCGGCGGCAGCACGGCGAGCCGCAGCAGCTGGGGCCTCAGATGCGTCTCGGCCGGCACGGGGGCGGTGCGGGGGGCCACCGGGCGTCCGTGCCGCCCGCCCTCACGGCGGTCTGCACGTGCGACGGGTGCGCGGAGGTGAGACATCGGTGTCCTCGTACTGGGTCCGTGGGCCTGTTTTCTGGCGCGGGTACGCAAGGCGGGCATACGCCATCGGCCACTCACAGTAGTCACCAAGGCATCATGTGCGGCGGGCAGTTGACAAACTCCCCCGGGGAACGTCCCGCTCTGGTATGAAGCCTCGCACAAGAGACCGAGGCCCTGACTCCAGGCCCGGCGCGGACAGTGAAGCAGTCGATCACAACTGTTCAGAGCCGGTCCCGAACGGACAGCGAGGGCCGAGGGGTTCCCCGCCCCCGACCCTCGCCGCCTCGCGTCACCACCCTTCCATCCGGCCCGGCGGGTCCGCTTCCGGACCCCCGCCACCCTCAGCTGCAGCCTGCCGAACATCACGCTAAGTATCGGCATTGGCCTCGACTTCCGGACCGGCCGCAACGATCCATCAAGGGTCCTCACCCGTCGCGGTGTCCACGTCGCCGTGCCGTCGGCCGCAGGCGGAGCAACGGGGCGCGTCGGCGCCGGACCTCTGCGGAGGCACTCCGTGGAGGGGGGTGCGCGACGGCGCCCGTCCCCCTCCCCCGGCGTCCTCCGCCGACGACGTCGCCGAGTCCCCGTCGATACGGACCGGCCCGGCCAGCAGCCGAACGACAGCCGCCGCCGTGCCCAGGCCGAAGCCGCTTGCGTCCACCGGCGAGGCCCCCAGAAACGTCATGACGAGACCCGCCCCGGCACCGGCGAGGGCACCGAGGAACACGGCCAGGTCGCCGTGCGGCGGGAGGGGCTGTGAGGCGTCCGTGCCCCCGACAGCGGACCGCACGAGGCGCATCACCATGCGAGCCCGGGACCGGAGCCTGGAGGTCTGGGTCACCGATTTCCTCCTTGCAAACCAGCGGAACGTTCCAGTCGTTTCATCACAGCAGGCCATCCGGTGTCCCACCATTGATCAGGCCAAAGCCAGTTGAAACCCGGCTCGGAGAAAACCTGCCCGGGACGGCGGGCCACCAACTTGGGACAACCGCTGTCCCGGCTTGGCTTGGGACACCTATCCTGAGGACGTTTTGGGACGCCGCCGGACAGCGGCCCTGAAGTCGGGGGAGCTCAATGGATCAGGGGACAGAGGGTCGCGTCGACCCTTCGTCGGCGGGCAGCAAAGAGGAGCTCGCGCGTTTTCTCCGGATGCTCCGCGCGAGAGCCGACAGCCCTTCGTACCGGGATCTCGAGAAAGCCGCCGGTGCCCTGGGAAAAGGACGGTCCCTCCCCCGGACCACTCTGGGCGAGGTGCTGCGCGGCCGGAGGTTCCCGAGCAAAGCCTTTCTGCTGACCTTCGTCGAGCTGTGCGGAGCCGGACCGGACGAGAGGCGGGCATGGGAGAACGCCTGGAATCGACTGGCGGTTCAATACAAGGTCAATGAACCGGCCGAGGAACACGAGACTCACCATCCGCAGCAGTTCGCTCAGGCGAAAAGAAGAATCAGCGATCTTGAGGAACAACTGTCCCAGGTGCGCGCACGTCTGCGGCTCCAGGGCCGCACCCTGGACGAGGCCGCCCGGGCGTTGACCGCGGTGGGCGCGACGCTGCAGGGCCAGGGCCACTGGGCGGCGGCGGAAGCGGTGTACGCGACCGTGATCGAGTTGCAGCGGGAGTCGTCCTGGTCCGATGTGCACACGGAGGTGCGCGCCCGGCGCGGCATCGTCGAGGTGCTGATCGCCCAGGACCGTCACGCCGACGCGACGTCGGCCGCAGGGCATCTGGTCGACGAGTGCGTGAAGGCGCTCGGCGCCGACCATGCCGTCACCCTGGACGCGCGGCAGCTGGTCTCCTCTCTCGGTTCCCTGCCGCCCCCGGCCCCGGCCGGCGAACCGCTGCCGCGATCCGCACCCGCCGCGGAGGCCGCGATCCTCATCCGGGCCGACAGGGCGGAGCAGCCTCCGGCACTCCCCGCCCCCAGAGAGCGGGTGGCGGGAGCGCTGCCCACGATCTGGAACCTCGAACCGCGCAATCCCGAGTTCACCGGCCGGGAGATCATCCTGCGCGGCGTCCGCGAACGGTTCTCCCAGGGGAGCCCCTCCACGGTCCAGACCCTGCGCGGGCCGGGCGGAGTGGGCAAGACACAGATCGCCGTGGAGTACGCGCACCGTCATTCCGACGGATACGACCTGGTCTGGTGGATCGCGGCCGAAGACCCGCCGCTCGTCGGTGAGCAGATCGCCGCGCTCGCGGTCGAACTGGGACTGGTGGAGCAGGGCACCGACACGACGACGGCCGCGGCTGTCGCGAAGTCGCATCTGCGGGGCCGGGACCGCTGGCTGATCATCTTCGACAACGCCGAGGAAAGGGCCGCGGTGTCGGAGTGGTTACCCGGTGGGCCCGGGCATGTGCTGATCACCTCGCGGGCCGGCGGCTGGGAGCGTGTCGCGACGACCGTGCAGGTCGAGGTGATGGGCGAGTCCGAGTCCGTCGCCCTGCTCAAGACCCACTGCCCCGAGCTCAGCCGGAGCGAGGCGGAGTCGCTCGCCGAGGAACTGGACTACCTTCCGCTGGCCCTGTGCCAGGCAGGCGGCTTCCTGGCCGAGACCGCGACGGAAGTGGGGGACTACCTGCATCTGCTGCACACCCATCCCGCCGCCCTCCTGAACGAGGGCGAGGCGGGGGACTACGCGCGCTCGTTGGCCGCGGTGATCGGACTGAGCCTCGATCAGCTCGCCCAGGCGGACCCAGTGGGACTGGCCGCGGTCCGGGTGTGCGCCCTCCTCGCACCCGAGTCCATCCCGGTGCGGTGGCTCATGGCCGTGGACGACATCACCGCGGGGGACGACGAGGTCCTGGCGCCGCTGGCGAGGGTCGCGGGCGACGAAATGCTGCTGCGCCGGGCCATCGGAACGGCGGTCCGGTTCGGTCTGGCGAAGAGCAACCGCGACGGCGTCCGTCTGCACCGGCTCGTCCAGGGGGTGATCCGCGATCTGCTGGCGCCCCGCACCCGTGAGCGGGTGCGCCGCCATGCGCGCGCCCTGCTGGTCGCCAATCGCCCGGGCGATCCCGAGGACCCGGCCACCTGGCAGGACTGGGCGCGCGTCGTCCCGCACCTGCTCAGTGTGGAACCGACCGTTCCGACCGATCCGCGGCTACGGGCGCTGTCCTGCGACACCTCGTGGTACCTGATCGAACGCGGGGACGCGGACGCCGCAGCGCGGCTCGGCGAGGCCCTCCGCGCGGCATGGCTGCGGGATCTCGGACCCGACGACGTCCATGTGCTCTGGGTGACCCGATGTCTGGCCCGGGCCCTGCGCGAGCTGGGGCGGTACGAGGAGGCCCGGCTGCTCTACGACGACGCGCTGCCGCGCTACCGGCGGGTCCTGGGCCGTGAACACACCGACACACTCCGCCTGGCTCACGGTTCGGCCATCAACCTACGGCTGCTCGGCCAGTACGCCGCGGCCAGGTCGCTGCAGGAAGCCACGCTGCTCTCCTATCGCAAGGTGCTCGGCGAGGACCACCCGCACTCACTGCACTCCGCCAACCATCTGGCGGTCGACCTCGGCGCCCTCGGTCACCACGACAAGGCCAAGCGGCTCCACGAGGACACCCTGGCCCGCTATCGGCGGGTCCTTGGAAACGACCATCCCGACACCCTGCGTTCGGCGAACCACCTGGCAGCGGACCTGATCGCCCTGGGCGAGTACGCTGAGGCGCAGGCCCTGGACGAGGACACCCTGGAACGCTGCCGGCACACCTTCGGCGAAGACCACCCGTACACGCTGCGCGCGGCGGTGTCCTTCGCCACGATCCTGCGTGAGCTGGGGCGGCTGCAGCCGGCGCTGGTCCTGCAGGAGGCGACGCTCACCCGGTGCCGGCAGGTCCTGGGCGCCGCCCATCCGCAGAGTCTGCGCGCCGCCCAGGCGCTCTGCGAGATCCTGCACCGTCTGGACGAACTCGACCGCGCGGTGACCCTCCAGAAAGAGACGGTCCTGCGCTATCGCCAGGCCCTCGGAGACGATCACCCCGAAACGAGAAATGCCGTGGATCTTCTGAGAAGGATCACCGAGCGACTCACTCGGACCGGAAAATCATGACCATGCCACCGACCGAAGGGAAGTGGCTTGAATTCCGCCAGAAATGGTCACAGCAATAGCCAACAGGACCCGTTCCTTCTAACATTGCCGGGGCGTCAACTTAAGATCCTCCCGGGAGGATGAACCGGAGAACTCGGGAAGTCCATCCCTTTCCGGCACCTCTATTAACACGGGGAACGCTCCGCCCCAAACCGGTTCCAGGAACGGCAAACACTCGCTGTAACGTGCCCTCGCAACACGTCGTCCCGAGTGAGGAATGGGTCATGCCAGTTGTCAGGATCGCGTTGGTCACCACCGAACCACGTCCGGAGATCAACGTGGATCACGACATGCCGATGCTTCTCGCGGCACTGAACACCGAATCCGCGGAAACGGTTTCAGTCAACTGGGACGACCCGGACGTCGCCTGGAACACTTTCGATCTCGCGGTGATCAGGTCGACGTGGGACTACACCTGGCGGTCCGAGGAGTACATGGCGTGGGTGGAAAGGGCCAGTTCGATGACGACCCTTCTCAATCCGCCCCCGGTGGTGCACTGGAGCGCCGACAAGTACTACCTCTCACGGCTGGCGGACGCCGGTGTGCCGGTGGTCCGGACCCACTACGTCGCGCCGGGCGCCGACCCCGTCCTGCCCGGGCACGAGTTCGTCGTGAAGCCCGCCGTCGGAGCGGGTGCGCGCTACGCGGCCCGCTATCAGCCGACCGACCACGAGACGGCCGTACGCCACATCCGCCGGATGCACGACGAGGGCCTCACCGCCATGGTCCAGCCGTACATGACGGCGATCGACTCCGCCGGCGAACGTGCCCTCGTCTTCTTCGGCGGAGGCTTTCTGCACGCCATCAGGAAGCAGGCGGTACTGGCGCCGGAGGTCCCGTTCGACCATCGCAAGGTCGCCCACCCGGGTCTGCAGCCGTGGAACCCCATCCAGGAGGAGATCGACGTGGCCGGCCGGGCGCTGGCGGTGGTCCCGGGCGGAGAGCAGCTGTTCTACGCGCGGGTCGACCTCGTGGACGACGAGCAGGGGCGGCCCGTCGTCATGGAACTCGAGCTCGTCGAGCCGAACCTCTTCCTCGCCGTGCATCCGGGGTCCCTGCCCGCCGTGTCCCGGGGCATCCTCGACAGGGCCGCACGGGCGAGTGAGCAGAGGGAACGGCAAGTGGCGGAAACGATCTGACGGAACGGCCAGGGGGAGGCGCCGGTGAGCACGGCCGAGGAGTCGTACGAGGATGCCGCCCTCCCCTTTCGCTGCCCCGCGCACCTGGGGGAACCCGCGCGGTTCTCCGCACTGCGTGCCGGACCGGGCATCGACCGTGTCCCCACGTCGATGGGGGACAGCGCGTGGCTGGTGACCAGCCACGAGGGTGTGCGGGGCATGTGCAGCGATCCCCGGGTGGGCAAGACCCACGCCGACCCCGCCCGGGCTCCACGGCTGTGGGACGCGGCCCTCATGGAACCGCAGAGCGGTCACGCGGACGAGTTCGCCTTCCACACCCGTTGGCGGCACACCCTTTCCCGCCATTTCAGCGGCAGACGGATCGACCGGCTCCGCCCGCACATCGAGGGCCTCCTCGCGGGCATCGTGGCCGACCGGCTCGCCGAAGGACCACCGATGGAGGTGCGCACGGGGCTGGCCCAGCCGTTCGCCGCCGCGGTCATCTGCGACCTGCTGGGGCTGCCGCCGGCTCTCAGACCCGCCCTGCTCTCCTGGTCCGACGCCGCCCGCTCACACGGGATGAGCCAACAGGCGGCGACCCGTCGCGGTGCGCTCAGGCGGCGAGTGGACGAACTTCTGAACACCGCTCGGACCGGCCCACCGGGCCGGGCGGCGGACGGAGGTCTCCTCGGTGACCTCGCGCTCGCGCCGCAGGAAGGGCGGGCACTGCGCCGGGAGGAGCAGGCTGAGGCGATCCTGGACGTGTTCCTCGCCGGGTACGACACCGTGGCCACCCGCATCGTGTACGGGACCGCGTACCTGCTCGACCATCCCGAGCAGCTCCGCGCGCTCACCGGCGATCCGGCCCTGATCCCCGGAGCGGTGGAGGAGATCTGCCGGGTGGCGGTTCCCGGCGGCAGCTGGATCCCGCGCTACGCCCACTCCGACATACCCCTGCCCCAGGCGTCGATCCGAGAGGGCGACCTGATCGTCCTGTCCTTCCAGTCGGCCAACCGGGACGAACGCGTCTTCCCCGGGGCGGCCCGCTTCGACATCCGCCGTCACCCCAATCCGCACATCGCCTTCGGGCACGGCACGTTCTACTGCCTGGGCGCCTCGCTCGCCCGGGTCGAGCTCGCCGCCTATCTGTCGGTACTCGCCCGCTTTCCGGGACTCGCCAAGGCTCATCCGGCTCAGCGCCACGTTCTCGCCGACGGGACCGTGACCGGCGGTCTCGAGTTCCTGCTCACCACCTGGAACACCGACCCTGTCTAGCCCGCCCCGCACAGCCCGCCGTCTGCCCGCCCAGTTCGCCCTGCTGTCCCTGACATGGGGCTCGTCCTTCGCACTGATCGCCTTCGCCCTCACGGACTTCACCGCCGTGCAGATCGTGTGGTGCCGCCTGGTCCTCGGGGCCTGCGTCCTGCTCGTGTGGGGCCTCGTCAGCGGGCAGCCCGTCCTGCTCGCGCCCCGCCTGTGGGGACACGCGTACGTACTGGCCGCGCTGCTGTGCGTCGTGCCGTTCACGCTGTACGCCCTGGCCGAGCGGGGAGTGCCCTCCCATGTGGCGATCGTGCTCAACGCCACCACCCCCTTGCTGACGGCGCTGCTCGTCTCCCTCGCGAGGACGAGTCGCTCCGGGGCGTCTCCGCGCGGTTTAGGGCTGGTCATCAGCTTTGCCGGCGTGGCGGTGATCGGCGCCCCCTGGCGGCTCGTCGGCGCGCCTCACGACTGGGTCTCCTTCGCGGCCTGTCTCGCCGCCGCCTGCTGCTACGCCCTGGGCTTCACCTATCTGCATCACTGCGCCGCCCTGCGCACGGCGTCGGTCACCACGATCTCGAGCTCCTACGTGCTGGCGGGCGCCGCCCTGATGCTGGCCGCCACGCCCTGGCTCGCCACTCCCCTGCCCCGGCCCGCTCCCGGGTCCTGGCTGGCCGTGGTCGTCCTGGGCGGAGCGGGCACCGGGATCGCCTATGTGTGGAACACACGCCTGGTCATGGAGTGGGGGGCGGCCCGGGCATCGTCCGTCACCTTCGTGATGCCCTGTGTGGGGATTCCGGTCGGTGCGCTGTTGCTGGGCGAAACCGTGACCTGGAACGGGGTGGCGGGCATGGCACTGGTCTCGGCCGGCTGGTGGATCGCCGCAACCGGCAGAGACCGCTGAGCGCTCCCCCGACCGATCGCCGGGCCCCTGCGGTCACGATCCCGACCTGGCCGCGCGCCGCGCCCCGTCGTTCTCCCGATCAGCCCGCCGGAACCGCTTCGGGAGCCTCGCCGTCCTCGGCGGCGCCGTTCCGGGTCCCGGACTCGACGGCGTCCGTGCCCGGCTCGGCCGTGCGCCACGGTCGGGCGATCGGACGGGAGACCGCCGTCCACCACGCGTCCGTGGGGAGCGCGCCCGCGGGTTCGAAGGGCTCGCCGGGACGCGGGGTCGCGACGGGCTGGCCGGTCGCCTCGCCCGCGTCCTTGGTCCACTGCCCGGGCTCCGCCCACGCGTGCGTGGCGAGATTGAAGGTGCCCCAGTGGATCGGCAGCAGGACACCGCCCGGCGCGCCGCCCTGGAGGTCGAGGTGGGCGCGCACGCCCTCCTCCGGCGTCATGTGGATGTCGGGCCAGAAGTCCGAGTAGGCACCGATCTGGATCATCGTGACGTCGAACGGGCCGTGGTCGGCGCCGATGTCCCGGAAGCCCTCGAAGTAGCCGGTGTCGCCGCTGTGGTAGATGCGGTGCTCCTCGCCGGCGACCACCCAGGAGGCCCACAGGGTGTGCTGGGTGTTGCGCAGGCCGCGGCCGCAGAAGTGGCGGGCCGGGGTGGCGGTGAGGGTGAGGCCGCCGACCTTGGTCGCCTCGTGCCAGTCCAGCTCGCGCAGCCGGTCCGCCGAGACGCCCCAGTGCTCCAGATGGGCGCCGACGCCGAGCGGCACCGCGAACAGGGTGTCCGTGCCGGCCAGCGCCTTGATGGAAGGCAGGTCCAGGTGGTCGTAGTGGTCGTGCGAGATGACGACCACGTCGACCGGGCCCAGCGCGGCCAGCGGCAGTGGAACCGGGTGCAGCCGCTTGGGTCCGACGAAGGAGAACGGGGAGCAGCGCTCGCCCCAGACGGGATCGAACAGCACCCGGTGCCCGTCGATCTCGGCGAGGACGCTGGAATGGCCCATCCAGGTCACTCTGAGCCCCGTGGCGGGCGGCTCGGCGAGGTCGGCGAGGGTCGTGGGGTGCACCGGGACCGTGCCGGAGGGGGCGCGGCGGGGCCGCTGCTCCTTGTCGAAGTAGACCTTGGCGAAGTCCAGCGCCGAAGCCGAGGGACGGATCCGGGTGGAGCCGCCGGGGTTCTGGAAGACCCCGTCCTTGAAGTGGGGGGATCTGCGGATGCGCGCCATGCGCTCACCGCTCGGGTCCGCGCCGAAGCCCTCGGGCTGCAGTGCGCGGAGCCCGGAGCTCAGGGAACGGAAACCGGACACGGTACCTCCAGGTGGGGTCGCTGAGGCATTCCATTATGGTCGCCCCCTCCGACAGCGCGTTGACAGCCCGTGCCCAGCCTCCCGATACTGACCCACTGTTCAGTAGTGACCCGGTCCGAGGAGTCCCCATGCCCGCCGCCCCCCATTTGTCCCTCACCTGGACGGACGAGGTCACCGGCCGCCGCGGCCATCTGGTGGTCGACCGGCTGGTGCGCGGGGTGTGCAGCGGCGGTCTGCGGATGCGGGAGGGCTGCACGCTGGAGGAGGTGACGGGCCTCGCGCGCGGGATGAGCCTGAAGGAGGCGCTGCACTACGACCCCGAGGCGCGGTACGTCCCCCTGGGCGGCGCCAAGGGCGGCATCGACTGCGATCCCCGGGACCCGGAGGCGTACGGCCTGCTGGTCCGCTATCTGCGGGCGGTACGGCCGTACGTGGAGAGCTGCTGGACCACCGGCGAGGACCTGGGGCTGAGCCAGGACCTGGTGGACCGGGCGGCCGCCGAGGCGGGGCTGGTCTCCTCCGTGCAGGCCGTGTACCCGCTGCTCGACGACGAGACGGCGGCCCGCGCGCGGCTAGCGGACGCCTTCGCGGTCGAGGTGGACGGCATCGGGCTGGACGAGCTGGTCGGCGGCTGCGGGGTCGCCGAGTCGGTGCTCACCGCCCTGGACCGGGCCGGGGTGCCGTACGCGGGGACCCGGGTCGCGCTCCAGGGGCTCGGCACCATGGGCGGTGCCACGGCGCGCTTCCTCACGCGCGCGGGGCTGACGGTCGTGGCGGTCGCCGACGTCAAGGGCACGATCGTCAACCCGGACGGGCTGGACGTGGAGGCGCTGCTCTTCGCGCGCGACGCCCATGGCACGGTGGACCGTTCGGTGCTGCGGCCCGGCGACCGCGAACTGCCGGGTGACGCCTGGCTGTCGGCCGAGGCGGAGGTGCTGGTGCCGGCGGCGGTGTCGTACGCGATCGGCGCCTCGGAGCAGGGGCGGATCAGGGCCCGCTGGATCGCCGAGGCGGCCAACATGCCGGTCGTGCCGGAGGCGGAGGCCTCGCTCCACGCGCGCGGGGTGACGGTACTGCCGGACGTGGTGGTCAACTCCGGGACGAACGCCTGGTGGTGGTGGACGCTGTTCGGGGACGTCGGCGCGGACGCGGACGAGGCGTTCGCGTACACCCGCCGGTCGATGCGCGCGCTGGCGGAGCTGGTCCTGGCGCGTGCCGAGGCGGACGGGACGACCCCGCGGGCCGCCGCACACGCGGTCGCGGCGGAACGGCTGCCGGTGATCACGGAGCGGTTCGGCAGCCATCGCTGAGGGCGTCGGCGCAGGTCGAGCGGGCTCTGCGGATCGGTGCCACGCGAGGCCCTGTGTAGGGTGACGGCGTGGCGAGGGTCCGGTTGAGCGTGGCCGAGCGGCGTGAGGAGCTGCTGCGGGCCGCCATCGAGCAGATCGAGGCGCGGGGCGTGGCGGCCGTGAGGATCGCCGACGTGGCCGCGGCGCTCGGCGTGAGCAACGCGCTGGTCCTCTATCACTTCTCGACCAAGGAGAAGCTGGTCGCCGCCGCCTTCGCACACGCCGCCGAGGACGACCTGACGCATCTGCGCAAGCTGCTCGGCCGCCGCACGACCGCGCTGCGCCGGCTGCGGGCCGCCGTGCGCTGGTACGCGCCCACCGGGCAGGCCAAGGGCTGGCGGCTGTGGATCGAGGGCTGGGCGGTGTCCCTGCGCGAGCCCGCGCTGCGGGAGGTCGCCCGTGACCTCGACCGCGCCTGGAAGGCCGCGCTGGCCGAGGTGATCGCCGAGGGGGTGACGGCGGGCGAGTTCACCTGCCCCGACCCCGCCGCCACGGCCCTGCGCCTGACGGCCCTCCTGGACGGTCTGGCCGTACAGCTGACGTCGTACGGCGGCACGGTGTCCCGGGCGAGGGCGCAGGAGTGGGTGGAGGAGGCGCTCGCACGGGAGCTGGGCACCCCGGTGGAGCGGGCGCGGGCGGCCGCCGAGGACGAGCCCCTCTGAGACCCCCCGGCGCCCCCTCCCCACCTCTCTTCACACCACCGAGGCGATCCGGTTCCTGATGTCCTCCGGCGACAACGCGCCCTTCGCCGTCACATGGTCCCCGGACGACTCGCCCCGCAGCCGCCGTCCGATCCACGGCACGAGGTACTCCCGCGCCCAGTGCACGTCGTCGCGCCGTACCTCCAGCGTCCCGCGCGGCGGCAGCGGCGGCCACGTCTGCTCGGGGTCGGCCGGCACCTGGAGTCCGAGCGCCTGCCCGGCCCGCAGCGCCACGCGCGTGTGCCCCTCGAGGGACAGGTGCAGCCGGTCGCCGTCCCAGGCCCGGCGGTCCTGTACGGACTTCAGGGACCACAGGTCGAGCACCGGGCAGCCGTACCGGTCGGCGACGGCCCGCACATGTCCGTTGTAGGTGGCGATCTTCCCGCGCAGGTGCTTGAGCACGGGCACGCCCCGGGTGTCGAAGCCGGTGGTCACCAGGACGGTGCCGGCGACGGCGGTCAGTGAGGCGATCGCGCGCTCGAAGCGCTCGGCCACCTCGTCGGGGTCGGTGCCGGGACGGATGATGTCGTTGCCACCCGCACAGAAGGAGACCAGGTCCGGCGCGAGCTCGACGGCCCGCGGCAGCTGGTCCTCCATGATCTGGTCGAGCAGTTTCCCGCGCACCGCCAGGTTGGTGTACGCGAAGTCGCCCTCGGGGCGCCGGTCCGCGAGGAGTACCGCGAACCGGTCGGCCCAGCCGACGAACGCCCCGTCGGGACCGGGGTCGCCGACGCCCTCGGTGAAGCTGTCCCCCACCGCCACGTACGACCCGATCACTGATCTGCTGTCATTCTTCGAATCGTCTGCCACAGCGGTTCATGATTCCCCTTCGAATGTGACCTACGCGACCGTAGGCAGGGGTTGACGGGCGGTGAGATAAGCCACTCCTCAAGACTGCGTCAATCAGGGAATAAGCGACCACGCCCGGAAGTTGCGGATGCGGAAATGGCTCCAGGTGGTGCGGAACGCGAAGTGCCCCCGGGTGTACGGCTCCGGGTCCGTGTAGTCGAAGACGAGCCGTCCGTTGTTCCACCAGCGCTGGGTGGAGCCGTCGGACACGATCCGGACGTGGTGCGGCTCGTTCGCCACCAGCAGCGGCTCGGTGTAGTCGTAGACCAGCGACCGTACGCCCGCCTCGCCGACGTAGCGGCGCAGCCGGGTGGTGGTGTTGGTGTTGGCGCCGTAGCCGACGTAGTACGTCTTCAGGTAGTCGTACTCGGCGAGGGCGCCGCCGCGCGGGGTGGCGAAGAGGTCGTCCGGGGAGCGGACGTCGAGGGCGTTCCAGAAGGTGTCGAGGTCGGAGACACGGTCGTTGACGCCGCCCGCCGAGACGGGCGTGGCGACGTACTCGAGGACGTACGGCCCTTCGAGCGGCCGCTTGAACCAGAGCGTCGCCCCGGCGGGCACGTCGACCTCCAGGACGCCGCCCGCGGCCGTGACGTTCCCGCCCCGCTCCAGTTCCACGGCCCACTGTCCGAGGCCGTGCCGGAAGTCGTCGCGGGCGAGCGGCCGGCGGTGGCGGAACCCCGTGGCCCGACCGGTGGCATGGGCGGCGGCCGTCGTCGTCGGACCGAGGGCCGCCAGGGCGGCGCCCGCCGCCAGTGCTCCGAATGCTCTACGCGTGGTCGTCACGTCGGTCGGCTCCTTGGGTCGTGGTGAGGGCGGGGCGGGGGATCCGGCGGGTCTCGGTGCCGAGGTAGTAGTCGGTGTACGTCGACTGGAGATAGCCGCGGACGGTCCAGCCGAGGCGGTACGCGGGGTTCTGGGCGAGGGTGTAGATCCGCGTGCCGGTCGGCTCGGTCGTGGTGTACAGGCGCAGGGCGCCGTGGTCGGCGGTCTCGGCGAGGATCTCCTCGCGCCAGTCGCCGATCAGGTCGCCGTAGAAGGGGGTCGCGTTGCGGGCGCCGGAGACGACTCCGGCCGGGTCGAAGAGGACGGCGCTGGTCTCCGTCGCCGGGTCCCACTTCTCGACGTGGGTGAGGTCGAGCAGTTCCGACGCCTTGTCACCGTCCCACCAGATACGGAAGTTGACGCTGGGCGTGGTCGTGGAGACCTTGCCGTCCCGGACGTTGAAGACTCCCGCGCCGGGGCGGGTGACGTCGGCCGTGGACGTCCAGTACTCGTAGCCGCGGTGGCCGGGGTCGATGTCGGCGGCGTTGCCCCGGCCGACGTCGAGGTCGGCGTCGCTCGCGGGGTTCGCCGGGTGGACACCGGTCACCAGACGCTCGCCGGTGTCGGCGTCGTAGTAGTACCAGGGGAAGTGCGAGACGATGCCGAGTTCCGACTGCTGGATGGCGAAGCCCTCCAGGCCTGGCCGGTCGGGGTCGAGGTCGGCGATGTCGAAGCGGTCGCCGTGGATGGCCCCGTCGACGACATGGCGCAGGGTGCCGTCGCTGTCGACGACGTAGTTGCCGTCGGCGATCTCGTCCTTGCCGTCCTGGTCGACGTCCACGGTGCGGATCTGGTGGAAGCTGGTCGCGCCGCTCGCCGGGTCCACGACGTACTTCCAACGGCGGGTCAGATCCGTGCCGTTGTAGTCCCAGGTCTGGAACAGCACCCGGAAGGATCCCCGTCTGGCGCCGACGCGGGTCACCAACTTGGTGACCAGGCTGGGGTGTTCGCCGTCGAGGTAGGCGATGCCGAAGTGCCCGCCGGAGGGGCCGTCGGCGACGAAGTCGTCCGGTACGGGCTGCCGGGTCCGCTCGGCGCCGGTCGCGCCGTCGATCACCGACACGAACTGCCGCGCGGGCGAGGCGGCGGTGACCTGCGAGCCGTCGGCGAAGGTGGTCCCGGCGGCGGTGTGCACCAGCACCTCCGCCCGGCCGTCGCCGTCGAGGTCGTAGACCGTGACGTTGTCGTCGTTGCGGTAGCCGCCGATCGCCGTCGAGCCGCTGATCGCGGCGGGCGCCGGGTCGTTCGCGCCGTTCCCGCCGGCCTGGGTGTAGGAGCCGGGGCCGAGGTCGACCCGCCACAGCCGTTCGCCGGTGAGGCTGTACGCCTCCAGCAGATCGGACCGGTCGCGGGTCTGCGCGAGACGGCTCACGACGAGTTCGTACCGCCCGTCCCCGTCGAGGTCGCCGGGCCAGGCGTGCTGCACGGTGTAGCCGTCGGCGACGGCGAGCGGGATCTCGGCGTAGCCGCCGGCGAGGACCAGGGCGGGCGAGGAGGCCCGCCGCTCCCGGCCGTCGACGACCGCGCGCACGGTGTACGTCCCCGTGCCCGGCGAGGTGTCCCGGTAGGTCGTCGACCGCCGGAGCGGTGTGCGGTTCAGCCGGCGGCCGTTCTTGTACACGTCGAAGGCGATCGCGTCGCCGTGGCGGGCGTACTCCGTCCCCAGCAGGCGCCAGCTGAGGAAGGTGCTCCGCCCGTCCTCGGCCGGTACGGCGACCAGCCCGCGGTCGAGGTTCTCCACGCTCCGGCGCGGGGGGCCGTCGTCGGCCGCCTGTCCCGCGGGGGCACAGAGGAGGCCGGCCAGCAGCTGGGCGGCGGTGACGGCGACGGTTCTTCGTAGAAAGCGCTTGCCCTTCATGGGGATCACTGTGTCCCCACCCTGACCCGGCTGTCGATGGGGCGAAAAGGGATGCCACGAGACCGCAATACGACGATCATGAACACGCAAAGTGAAGGCCGGACCCGGGGCTCGGGTCCGGCCTTCGCCTGCGTGTCAGGCGTGCGCGTCAGGCGCGATCGGCGATCGGCGTCGGCGGGGGTCAGCCGACGGCGACGCCGTGGGAGCGGAGATAGGCGACGGGGTCCACGTCGGATCCGTAGTTCGGCGTGGTGCGGATCTCGAAGTGCAGGTGCGGGCCGGTCACATTGCCGGTGGCGCCGGAGAGACCGATCTGCTGGCCCGCGGTCACCGTCTGACCGGCCGAGACCGAGAGCTGCGACAGGTGGGCGTACTGGGCGTAGTAGCCGTCGTTGAGCTTGATGACGACCTGGTTGCCGTACGCGCCGCCCCAGCCGGCGGAGACGACCGTGCCCGCGGCTATGGCCTTGAGGGAGGTGCCGGTCGGGACGACGAAGTCGACACCGGTGTGGTAGCCGCTGGACCACATGCTGCCGGCCACGCGGTAGCCCGTTCCGACGGTCGCGCCGGACACCGGCAGGGTGTAGCCGCTGGAGGTGCTCGTGCCGCTCCCGGTGTCCTGGGCGGCCGTGTTCGAGGAGGACGACGACGTCGAGGACTTCGCGTCGGAGGACTTCGCGGAGGACGACGACTGCGAGGACTGCGACGACTTCGACGAGGAGGAACCGGACGAACCGGACGACGACTTGGTGCTCGCCGCCTTCTTGCCGATCGACAGCTCGAGGCCGGGGTGGATCAGCGACGGATTGCCGCCGACGGCCTCACGGTTGTCCGCGTACAGCTTCTGCCAGCCACCGCTGACCTTCTGCTCGTCGGCGATCTTGGCGAGGTAGTCGCCGGCCCGCACGGTGTAGGTCCGCGTACTGGAGGCGGCGGACTTCCGCGACACCGGAGCGGCCTGTACGGCGCTTTCCGCGACCGACGTCGAAATGGCCTGGGCGGCCGACCGGGAAACCGAGTCGGCGGTGGCCGCGTGGGCGCCGGTGGCCCCCATGAGCGGGAGGGCGAGTGCGGCCCCGCCGGTTCCGGCGACGGCGATGGAGCGGGTGAAGCGCTGGGTCTTCGGGCGGCGGTGCTTACCCTTCGCGGGCATGGCGAATTCCTCTCCGGCGCCTGCGAGGTGAGCTGTCGGGTGCGGACTGGAGATGCCCGGCCGCGACGGGTCGCGGCTTTACCCCAAGCCTGTTCCGGAGACCGGAGCAGGCGGTTCTGCCTGTGGGTCCCCCGCTCCTGCCGTGCACGGGTGAGTGTGCGGATTCCGGGCGGCGGCAGGATTCGGCGTCCGTCCGGATTGGTGTGGAACGTAAGCGACCAAGACGCACAGGAACAAGCAGTGGTTGCCCTGTTCACGCCTTTCTCTTGATCCGCTGTGCGAATTCCCAGTGACGCTCCGTGCAACAGACACGGGGAATTTCGGCTAACACCCTGGAAAAGCACTCTGATTACGTGAACATGACGGGCGACACAGGGTCACGGATATGACCCTGCTCACGTAATACCCCTCCAGGATCCCTTATTCCAGAGCGACTTGGAACGAAGGCTTCAATTCGGACAGAACTCTCAGATGCGACGCAGACGGATAACCGTCGCATCGAGGTCGCCGCGCAGCCCGGTCCGCAGCCCGTGGTGCAACAGCACCGCACCCCGGTGAACTTCGCCCGTTTCGCGGCATTCGTACGACGCCGCCGGGTCCAGGCCGCGCAGGCGCAGCACCGGGACCGGCTCGCCGTAGCGCTGGGCCTGGAGCCAGGCGAGGACGACGGTCTCGTCGCCGCGGACGTACTGGACGGCGCTCAGCCCGCCGGCCGGAGGGCGCAGCCGGTACTGGTCGCCGCGCTGGACGAGGGGCCGGATCTCCTTGTAGAGGTCCACCCAGCGGCGGGCCTCGGCGAGCTCCTCCTCGGTCCACTCGGAGAGGTCGCCGCCGACCCCGAGCACCCCGGCCATGGCGCTGACGAACCGGAAGCGCAGCGAGCTGATCCGGCCGTTGAGCTGGGTGTTGGGGCTGTCGGTGACCCAGGCGGCCATCACGCGCGCGGGGTGGATCTGGCTGAAGCCGTGCTGGATGTCGAGCCGGTCGAGCGGGTCGGTGTTGTCGGAGGTCCACACCTGGTCGGTGCGGGCCAGGATGCCGAGGTCGATCCGTCCGCCGCCGCCCGAGCAGGACTCGAAGGCCACCCCCGGGTGGGCCGCCCGCAGCCGGTCCAGCAGGGCGTAGAGGGCGCGCACGTGGTCCACCCACAGGCGCTGCGGGTAGGGGTCGTCCGGCCAGCCGGCGTCGGTGAAGCAGCGGTTGAAGTCCCACTTGACGTAGTCGATGGGGGCGCTGGACAGCAGACCGTCGAGCCGCTCCCAGAGGTACTCCTGGACATCCTCGCGCGCCAGGTTCAGCATGAGCTGATTGCGGAACTCCGTCCGCTTTCGTCCCGGTTGGAACTGGACCCAGTCCGGGTGCGCCCGGTACAGATCGCTGTCCGGGTTGACCATCTCGGGCTCGACCCAGATGCCGAACTGCATGTCGAGGGCGTGCACGTAGTCGGCGAGGGGCTTGAGGCCCTTCGGGAAGCGGTCCGGGTTGGGCCACCAGTCGCCGAGGCCGGCGTGGTCGCCGGTGCGGGCGCCGAACCAGCCGTCGTCGACGACGAACAGCTCGACGCCGATCGCCGCGGCCCGCCGGGCGAGGGTGGCCTGCTGCTCCTCGGAGATGTCGAAGAAGGTGGCCTCCCAGGAGTTGAACAGCACCGGCCGGTCCCGCTCGGCGTCCGGGATCACATGGGCGCGCTGGTAGGCGTGCCAGGCGCGGCTGGCCCCGCCGAAGCCCGCGTCGCTCCACAGACCGGCGAACAGCGGCGTGGTGAAGGACTCCTCCGCAGCCAGCCGCAGCAGACCGGAGTCGTCGTACCCGGCGCCGCCGGTGATCTGCACGCGCGCGTCCGGGAGTTGGGCGACGGCGATACGCCAGGAACCGGACCAGCCGAGGGCGCAGCCGTAGACCTCGCCGCGTTCCTCGGTCGCGTCGGTGTCGAGGGCGACCCAGGGCAGGTACTGGTGACCGGTGTGGCCACGCCGGCTGCCGATGATCTTCTCGCCGTAGGTCAGCGGGGCCTGCACCAGCCGGGACTCGGCGGCCCAGCGGCCGTGCAGATGCGACAGCCGCCAGTCGTCGCGCTCGGGCAGGGTCCAGGTGGCGGAGTCGGCGCGCAGCAGCTCCAGCGGCTCCTCGCCGTCGTTGCGCAGGGCCGTCCAGCGCTCCACGACGTCGCCGCGCATCCGGTAGTGCAGGGTGATCACCAGGGCGCCGTCCCGGAACCGCAGCCGCAGCTCGGCGCCCGGGTCGTCGGGGTCCTGGATCTCGTACGACTCGAAGGTCCACTCGGTGCCGCGGCGCCCGGTGCCGGTGCGCACGGACAGGGCGGGGCGGACGAACCGGGGGCCGCCCTCCACCGGGTACTCCTCACGCCCGTCCAGCGCGGCCTCGAAGGACGCGCGGCCCTGGAAGGGCACGGCCGCGAGGGCCTCGGCGTCGGCGAGCGCGATCCTCGGGCCCCAGTGCAGATGCACCAGTTCGTCGGCCTCGGTGAGGTGGAGGGCATAGCTGCTCGCCGGCCCCGAAAGGAGCCAGGTACGGCCGTCCGCGGCGATCTCGGGCTTCACGGTCTCGGGCATCAAACCCCCACTGATTCGAACAGGTGCGATCAAGCCCCAACATCATCAGCTGCGCGCGCCCCGCCCGGCAACGTCTGTGGACAAACGTTTCACCTGGGGAGACGAAGGATTCGTCCGGCTGTGGACAACCCGTTGCCCGGGGAATCCATGTCGTATGGTCGAATCGGTCCCGTCGGTCACCCGAGCCGCACCGGCGGAGCCCGACCCGGGAGGGAGCCCCCGTGACGCAGCAGATCCCGTCGACCGAGCCCGAGCTGGCAGGTGTCCGCAACTTCCGGGACGTGGGGGGGTCTGCCGACCGCCGACGGACGGCGGGTGCGGCACGGCGTGCTGTTCCGCAGCGGCCATCTCGCGCACGCGACCGACGAGGACGCCGCGTTCCTGTCCTCGCTGGGCCTGCACACGGTGTTCGACTTCCGCAACGCGGCGGACCAGAAGCTGGAGGGCCCGGACGTCGCGCTGCCGGGGGTGCTCAATGTGAACCTGCCGCTGTCGGACCCGGCGGACGGCGCGGAGTTCTGGAAGATGGTCCGCGACGGCGACATCGAGCAGCTGCGCGTCCTCCTCGGCGACGGCAAGGCCGCGGGCCGGATGATCGCCTCGTACCGCACGATCATCAAGGGGCGTACGGCCGAGCACTCGCGCGTGCTGCACGCGCTCGCCGAGGACAGCGTCCCGGCGCTGATGCACTGCGCGGCCGGCAAGGACCGCGCCGGTCTGTCCGTCGCGGTGACGCTGCTCGCCCTCGGCGTGGAGCGCGAGGCGATCCTCGCGGACTACCTGGAGTCCAACGCCAAGCACCGCCGCTACAAGGTGCGGCGCGGCGGCTCGGCGGCGACCGCGTACACCCCCGAGGTGATG
This sequence comes from Streptomyces sp. YKOK-I1, assembly GCF_054660435.1. Classification (NCBI taxonomy): domain Bacteria; kingdom Bacillati; phylum Actinomycetota; class Actinomycetes; order Kitasatosporales; family Streptomycetaceae; genus Streptomyces; species Streptomyces sp. YKOK-I1. The sequence goes on along the minus strand of NZ_BAAGDR010000001.1, from coordinate 8,589,630 downwards.
GAGCTGCTCAGCCCCCTGTTCGACGCCCGGGAGGAGTACCTCGCGGCGGCGCTGGACACCATCGACGAGACCTGGGGCGGGGTCGACCCCTATCTGGAGAAGGGGCTGAAGCTGGCTCCGCAGACCCGGGAGCGGCTGCGCGAGCGGCTGCTCGACTGACGCCGCGGTCGCGGGTCCCTACGGGTCGCGGCCCCCTACTGGTTGGCCCCCACCTCGAACAGGAACCAGATGAACGCCGCGAGGACGTGCCCCGCCGCGATGTAGATGATCAGCCGGATCCAGAGGCTGCGCGGGAACCGCTCCTCCATGTCGGTCATGGTGTCTCTCCAGGGGTGGGGCCCAGGCACAGGGCGGCCGTGGGACTCTGCAGCAGGGTGTGGACGAAGAGCAGGTCGACCCCGTCGGGGTCCTGCGCGGCGAGGCGGTGCGGGGTCAGCGAGTCGAAGTGCGCGCTGTCCCCGGGGCCGAGCAGATGCACGGTGTCCCCGAGGCGCAGCCGCAGCCGGCCCGTCAGGACGTGCAGCCACTCCTCCCCCGGGTGCACCCGCACGATGTCGCCCTGCGACCCGTACGGGACATGGACCCGCAGGGCCTGCATCCCGCGCCCGGACGCACCGGCCTGCCAGTACGTCCAGCCGCCGGCCCGGGTGGGTTCCATCTCGGCGGCGCGGACCACGGCGTCCCGGTCGGCGACCGTCTCGCCGAGCAGCTCCGAGACCGTCGTACCGTAGACCCTGGCGAGCGCGAGCAGCATCGGCAGCGAGGGCTGGCGCTGCCCGGTCTCCAGGCGGGAGAGATGGGCGGGCGAGAGCCCGGCCGCGCGGGCGGCGGCCTCCAGGGTGAGGGCGGCCCTGCGGCGCAGGGACCGCAGCTGCGGTGCGACGGCCGGCAGGTCGTCCGGGGCGGACGGGGAGTCGGGCGAACTCATACGTCCATTCAGCCGGAGTGTTGCCTCTGGGGCAAATTTCTTGCCTCAGAGGCAAAAGCGCCGGTCGGCGCGGGGCCGGTCAGCGGTTGGCCACCGCCTGCTTGATCAGGGTCTTGCCGAAGTCCCACATCAGCCCGCCCCCGCCGTGGGCGTCGTCCATCACCTCGGTGAAGGCGTCGACGAACCGGTCCACGTCCCGCTCGTCGACGACCAGCGGCGGGATCAGCTTGATCACCTCGAGGTGGTCGCCGGAGACCTGGGTGAGGATCCGGTGCCGCTGGAGCAGCGGGACCACCACCATCTGGGCGAAGAGCCCCTTGCGGGCGGTCTGGAGCATGGTCCAACGGCTGCGCAGCTTCAGCGACTTCGGCCGGCCGAACTCGATGCCGATCATCAGGCCCCGGCCCCGCACGTCGGCGAGCAGCTCGTAGGTGCCGGTCAGCGCCGCGAGCCGGGACTTCAGCCGGTCGCCCATGACGCGTGCGTTCGCGACGATCTGCTCGTTCTCCATGACGGAGAGGGTCGCGAGGCCGGCCGCCATCGCCTGGGCGTTGGAGCCGAAGCTCGCCGAATGGACCAGGACGCGGTCGATCGATGAGTAGACCTTCTTGAAGATCCAGTCCTTGCCGAGGGTCGCGCCGACCGGCACATATCCGCCGGAGAGCGCCTTGGCCACGCACACCAGGTCCGGTGCGACGCCCTCCTCGTGCTGGTAGGCGTAGAAGTCGCCGGTCCGGCCGAGTCCCGTCTGCACCTCGTCGGCGATGAGCAGCGCCTTGTGCCGGTGCAGCAGCTCCTGTGCGGCGCGCAGATAGCCGGGCGGGGCCTCGTGCACGCCCTTGCCCTGGATCGGCTCGACGATCAGGGCGGCGACATCTCCCTTCCCCAGCTCCCGCGCCAGCGCGTCGAGATCGCCGAGCGGTACGGCCGTGTCGGGCAGCAGCGGGTCGAAGCCCGCGCGGAAGCCGTCCTCGCCGTTGACCGACAGCGAGCCGGTGGTCAGGCCGTGGAAGGCGTGGTCGCAGTAGAGGACTCTGGGCTTCCCGGTGGCCCGGCGGGCGAACTTCAGCGCGGTCTCGACCGCCTCGGTGCCGCTGTTGCCGAAGAACACCCGGTCCAGGTGCGGACTGTGGACGAGCAGCCGTTCCGCGAGCAGACCCGGCAGCGGCTGGCAGTCGAAGCGGGTGAGGTCGGCGAGCGAGGCGTCGAGGACGTCGTGCAGCGCCTTGCGGACGACGGGGTGGTGGCGGCCCAGGCCCATCACCCCGAACCCGGCGAGCATGTCGAGGTGGTCGTTGCCGTCGGCGTCCCAGAAGTGGGCGCCCTCGGCCCGCTCGTAGACCTTGTCGAAGCCGATGGTGTGCAGCATGCGCGGGAGCTGGTGGTTGAGGTACTTCGTGTGCAGCTCGTAGCGCTCGGCTCCGCGCTCGGCCAGGAGCGCGCCGAGGTCGAACTCCTTGGTCATACGTGTTTCTCCTTCACTGGCCCGGCTGCCTCCTCGAGCGCGAGGCTCGCGCCGATCCGCCCGGCGATCTCGACCGGCGTGAGGCCGATGTCGGCGAGCACCTCACCGCGTTTGGCGTGGGCGAGGAACTGTTCGGGGATGCCGAACCGCCGTACGGGCACGTCGACCTCGGCGTCCCCGAGGGCGAGGGCCACCGCCGAACCGACGCCCGCCGCACGGCTGTTGTCCTCGACGACCGCCACCAGCCGGTGTCCGGCGGCGAGCATGGGCAGGGCCGGGTCGACGGGTTTCACCCAACGGGGGTCCACGACCGTGCAGGGGATGCCGCGCGCCGCGAGCAGCTCGGCCGCCTGGAGGCACACCGGCGCCATCACACCCACGGCGACCAGCAGCACCTCGGCCTCCTCGGCCCGGTGCAGCACGTCCATGCCGCCCACCCGGTCGACCGCCGGGATCTCGGGGCCCACCGACTCCTTGGGGAAGCGCACCAGGGTCGGCGCGTCGTCCACCGCGACGGCCTCCCGCAGCTGGGCGCGGAGCTGCTCGGCGTCGCGCGGGGCGGCGATCCGCAGGCCCGGCACGACCTGGAGGACCGACAGGTCCCACATGCCGTTGTGGGAGGCCCCGTCGACGCCGGTGACCCCGGCCCGGTCCAGGACGAACGTCACCCCGCACCGGTGCAGCGCCACGTCCATCAGGAGCTGGTCGAAGGCCCGGTTGAGGAAGGTGGCGTAGACCGCGACGACCGGGTGCAGCCCGCCGGTGGCGAGGCCGGCCGCGCTGACGGCGGCGTGCTGCTCGGCGATGCCGACGTCCCACACCCGGTCCGGGAACCGCTCGGCGAAGGCGCCGAGCCCGACCGGGTGCAGCATGGCCGCCGTGATCGCCACAACGTCGTCGCGCTCCTCGCCGATGCGGACGATCTCGTCGCCGAACACCGACGTCCAGGACGGGCCGCCGGAGGGGGTGAGCGGGGCGCAGGTGAGGGGGTCCATGGCGCCGACGGTGTGGAAGTGGTCCTCCTCGTGCGCGAGCGCCGGCTCATAGCCGCGGCCCTTCTCGGTCAGGCAGTGCACCAGTACCGGACCGTGGAACCGCTTGGCACGGCGGAGCGCGGACTCGACGGCCTTGATGTCGTGCCCGTCGATCGGTCCGACGTACTTCAGCCCGAGGTCCTCGAACATGCCCTGGGGGGCGAAGGCGTCCTTGAAGCCCTTCTTCGCGCCGTGCAGCGACTCGTAGACGGTGGCGCCGACGAGCGGGGTGCGCAGCAGGACGTCCTTCCCCCAGGCGAGGACCTTCTCGTAGCCGTCGGTGGTGCGCAGGGTCGCCAGATGGTTGGCCAGCCCGCCGATGGTCGGGGCGTAGGAGCGTTCGTTGTCGTTGACGACGATGATCAGCGGCCGGTCCTTGGCGGCCGCGATGTTGTTGAGCGCCTCCCAGGCCATGCCGCCGGTCAGCGCGCCGTCGCCGATCACCGCGACCACATGGCCCTTCTCGCCCTGTACCTGAAGGGCCTTGGCGAGACCGTCGGCCCAGCCGAGCGCGGTGGAGGCATGGCTGTTCTCGATGACGTCGTGCTCGGACTCCTCCCGGGACGGATAGCCGGACAGGCCGCCCTTCCCGCGCAGCTTGGAGAAGTCCTGACGTCCCGTCAGCAGCTTGTGTACATAGCTCTGGTGGCCGGTGTCCCACAGGATGCGGTCGACCGGCGACTCGAAGACGCGGTGCAGCGCGACGGTGAGTTCCACCACCCCCAGGTTGGGGCCGAGGTGTCCGCCGGTCCTGGCGACCGCGTGCACCAGGAAGTCCCTGATCTCTTCGGACAGTTCGCCGAGCTCCGGCTCGGACAGCGCTCTCAGGTCGCGTGGTTGCCGGATGTTCTCCAGGATCGTCACGATCGGGCCCCCTTCGGTCCGTGCGGTTCCGTGCTGTTCAGCTCACGGTGACGGCCGGCTCCCCCGCCGTGGCACCGTCCCGCTCCATCCGCTCGGCGATCTTCATCGCCTCCTCGATGAGGGTCTCCACGATCTTCGACTCGGGGACGGTCTTGACGACCTCGCCCTTGACGAAGATCTGGCCCTTGCCGTTGCCCGAGGCGACCCCGAGGTCCGCCTCCCGGGCCTCGCCGGGGCCGTTGACCACACAGCCCATGACGGCGACCCGCAAGGGGACCTCCATGCCCTCCAGACCGGCCGTGACCTCGTCGGCCAGCCTGTAGACGTCCACCTGGGCGCGGCCGCAGGACGGGCAGGAGACGATCTCCAGCCGCCGCTGCCTGAGGTTCAGCGACTCCAGGATCTGGATGCCGACCTTGACCTCCTCGGCGGGCGGCGCGCTCAGCGAGACCCTGATGGTGTCGCCGATGCCCTCGGAGAGCAGTGCGCCGAAGGCGACGGCCGACTTGATGGTGCCCTGGAAGGCGGGGCCCGCCTCGGTGACGCCGAGGTGGAGGGGGTAGTCGCACCGGGCGGCGAGCTGCCGGTACGCCTCGATCATCACGACCGGGTCGTTGTGCTTGACCGAGATCTTGATGTCGCGGAAGTCGTGCTCCTCGAAGAGGGACGCCTCCCAGAGGGCGGACTCGACCAGCGCCTCGGGGGTCGCCTTGCCGTACTTCTGGAGCAGGCGGCGGTCCAGCGAGCCCGCGTTCACGCCGATGCGGATCGGCGTGCCGTGGTCCTTCGCCGCCTTCGCGATCTCCCGGACCTTGTCGTCGAACTGCTTGATGTTGCCCGGGTTCACCCGGACCGCCGCACAGCCCGCCTCGATCGCCGCGAACACGTACTTCGGCTGGAAGTGGATGTCCGCGATCACCGGGATCTGCGACTTGCGGGCGATCGTCGCGAGGGCGTCCGCGTCGTCCTGCGTCGGGCAGGCCACGCGGACGATCTGGCAGCCGGACGCGGTCAGCTCGGCGATCTGCTGGAGCGTCGCGCCGATGTCCGACGTACGGGTCGTCGTCATCGACTGCACCGACACCGGGGCCCCGCCCCCGACCTCCACCGGCCCGACCTGGATGCGCCGCGACACACGCCGCGCGGCGACCGGCCGGACCGGTACCTCGGGGACCCCCAGGGGGACGGCGGTCACGCCCTCACTCCCGGTTCCCGGAGACCGTCTCGCGCATCGCGCGCAGCGACTCCTTGAGCGAGCCCATGGTGGCGAGGACGGCGGTGGGCTCGTAGCCGCAGTGCGCCATGCAGTTGGCGCAGCGCGGGTCCTTGCCCCGGCCGTACTTGTCCCAGTCGGTCTTCTCGATCAGCTCGCGGTACGTCGGCACGTACCCGTCGCTCATCAGGTAGCAGGGGCGCTGCCAGCCGAAGAGCGAGTAGTTGGGGATCGCCCACGCGGTGCACGGGAAGTCGACCTTGCCCTCCAGGAAGTCCAGGAAGAGCGGGGAGTGGTTGAGCCGCCACTTGCTCCGGTTGCCGCCCGCGAAGGCCTTCTTGAACAGCTCGCGGGTCTGCTCCACACCGAGGAAGTGCTCCTGGTCGGGGGCCTTCTCGTAGGCGTAGGCGGGCGAGATCATCATCTCGTCGACCTTGAGGTCGTCGTTGAGGAAGTTCAGCACCTCGATGATGGTCTGCGGGGTGTCGGTGTTGAAGAAGGTCGAGTTGGTGGTGACCCGGAAGCCGCGCCGCTTGGCCTCCTTGATCGCGGCCACCGCCTCGTCGAACACGCCCTCCTTGGCCACCGACTCGTCGTGCCGCTCGCGCAGCCCGTCGATGTGCACCGCGAAGGCGAAGTACGGCGAGGGCTTGAACTTGTCCATCTTCTTGCGCAGCAGCATGGCGTTGGTGCAGAGGAAGACGTACTTCCGCTTCGCCACCAACTGCCGCACGATCTCGTCGATGTGAGGGTGCATCAGGGGCTCGCCGCCTGCGATGGACACCATCGGCGCACCGGACTCCAGGACCGCTCCGACGGCCTGGGCGACCGGCATGCGCTGCTTGAGCACCCCCGCCGGGTGCTGGATCTTGCCGCAGCCCTCGCACTTCAGGTTGCAGGCGAAGAGGGGTTCCAGCTCCACGATCAGGGGGAACTTGTCCCGCTTGCGGAGCTTCTGTTCAGCGAGATATGTAGCGACCTTGATGGACTGGCGCAGCGGCATGGCCATTCGGCTCACCTCCGGGGGAGCAGCACATTACGGTGCCATTCGAAGAATGCAGGCAGGACGGAACGAAGGACACGGAAAGCCGATATTCCACCGCGCACCGTGCCGATACGGACGAGTTCATGTTCTGGAGCGTCCACGACCACCCGGACGGCCGCAACCGGGCGTCCGTCCGCGCGCACGGCGCTCAGCAGCGTGGCCGCCGACTCCATGTCGACGGCGATCGCGCCGGTCGCCAGCAGATCGGCCCGTTCATGACCGCGTACGACGTGGTCGGAGCCGGTGAGGGGGCCGGTGTGGACGGTGCGCCCGGGCAGGGTGCGCACGAGTTCCTTGACGAGCAGTTCGGTGCCCACGCACGGCACGGTGCCGCGCGGGTCGCGGGTCTCCTCGGCGACGACCAGGTCGCCGGGGTGCATCCCGGGGGCGAGCCCCGCGCAGAAGCCCGTGGCCAGCACGGCCGCCCCGCCGAGCACCGGGTCGGCGAGCACCCGGGTGACGGAGCGCTCGGCGGCCCTGGGCCCCATGCCGGTGCGCAGGACGGTGACGGGCCCGCCGGCCCCGCTGCGGTCGCCCAGGCGCAGGGCGAGGTGCTCGATGCCGAGGGCGCAGGCGATCAGCAGCGGGGCCGGGACGGGCTGGGTGTTCATTCAGCCCCCCTTGACCTCGGAGGAAGCCGGTTCGTCGATCACCTGTACGGGCTTCTTGCCGAACGGCTCCCCGTGGACGTACCGGCCGAGCGCCGTCAGCGGGAAGACCTGCCGGTAGAGGTGGTAGTTGATGGAGAAGTCCCAGGGGAAACCGGTGCCGGTGAAGTAGGGCTCGTCCCAGGAGCCGTCCTCCCGCTGGGTCCGGGCCAGCCAGGCGACGCCCCGCTCGACGGCCCGGGAGTCCCGCTCCTCCGCCGCCAGCAGGGCCATCAGCGCCCAGGCCGTCTGGGAGGCCGTCGAGGCGCCGCGCCCGCTCCAGCGGGCGGGGTCGTGGTAGGAGCGCAGGTCCTCGCCCCAGCCGCCGTCGTCGTTCTGGACCCGCTCCAGCCAGGCGACCGCCCGGCGGATCGCGGGATGGCGGGCGGACAGTCCGGCCGCGGTCAGGGCGGGCACCACCGACCCCGTGCCGTAGACGTAGTTGACGCCCCAGCGGCCGAACCACGAGCCGTCCGGCTCCTGTTCGGCCAGCAGCCAGCGGATCCCGCGCCGGGTGCGCGGGTCGTGGGAGAGGCCCTCCACGGCGAGCATCTCCACCACATGCGCGGTGACATCGGCCGACGGGGGGTCGATGACCTCCCCGAAGTCGCAGAACGGCAGCCGGTTGGGGAACGGGCTGGTGTTGTCGACGTCGAAGGCGGCCCACCCGCCGCCCCGGGACTGCATGCCGAGGTTCCAGCGCACCCCGCGCCCGATCGCCCGCTCCACCCGCTCGGGGTCGTGATGGCGCACCCGGCGCAGCGCCAGGACCACCTCGGCGGTGTCGTCGATGTCCGGGTAGTTGTCGTTGTGGAACTCGAACGCCCAGCCGCCGGGCGGGAGCTGGGGGCGGCGCTCGGACCAGTCGCCGGGCCGTACGATCTGCTCGCCGAGCATCCAGTCGGCGGCCTTGACGAGCTGGGGATGGTCGGCGGGCAGACCGGCGTCGGCGAGCGCGATGGTGGCGAGGCAGGTGTCCCACACCGGGGACTGGCAGGCCTCGATCATCCGGGCGCCGTCCTCGCGCCACACGGCGTAACGATCCAGCGACTTCAGGCCCGCGCGCATCACGGGGTGTTCGAGGTCGTAGCCGAGCAGATGCAGGGCGATCACCGAGTACACGGCCGGGGGCTGGATGCCGCCCCAGCAGCCGTCGTTCTCCTGCCGCTCGATGATCCAGCGGGCGGCGGAGTTCATGGCGGCCCCGCGCAGCCGGCGCACCGCGATGGTGCGGTAGCCGCGCACGACCTTGTCGAGCCGCTGGAAGAGTCCGTCCCAGGTGTGCACGGGCGCCAGCGGCTGCGGCGGGTTGGGGCGGTCGGGGTCGGTGTGCAGCTCGTCGAGGGGGAAGGGCGCCGGGCGCACCGGGCGCTTCGCCGAGACGACGGTGAGCGGGACGATGGTCTGCCGGGCCCAGCAGCCGAAGTGGTAGATGCTGAGCGGGAACCACTTGGGGAAGTACAGCAGCTCGGGCGGGAGTTCGGGCAGGTCCTCCCACTTCCACCAGCCGAACAGGGCCAGCCAGATCCGGGTGAAGACCCGGGCGGCGGCGATGCCTCCCTGGGCGCGGACCCACTCCGAGGCCTTCGCCATGTGCGGGGCGTCGGGGGCGTCGCCGGCCAGCCGCAGGGCGACGTACGCCTCGACGGTGGCGGAGAGTTCGGGCGGGCCGCCGTAGAAGGTGGCCCAGGTGCCGTCCTCGCGCTGCTCGCCCCGGACGAAGCGGGCGGCGGCCTGGGTGGTGGCCTCGTCGCGGATGCCCAGGAACTGACGGAGGAGGAGGTCCTCGGCGTCCATGGTGACGTTGGTCTCGAGGTCGCCCTTCCACCAGCCCTCGGGGTCCTGGCGGGCGAGCAGGAAGTCGGTGGCGCGCCGCGTGGCGCGTGCGGCGGCTTCTTGTACCCCGGCCGCCACGGGGATGGTGCTGTCGGTGTCGCTGGCCGCGGCCGCCCGGGGCGGCAGGGCCGCCCCGGCGCTTCCGTCGGTCGTCGCTGTCATGGCTTCCCCTTCGTGCAGTCGTGCGAGTCGTGCTGCTGTGGGAACGCCGTCGGCCGGTACGCATCTCGCCTCGCTGCACCGGCCGGCGACTACGCGAGGACTATTCGACCGATAGTGATCATCTCTTTCGTACGACGACGAAGTCGGCGAGCGCCGTGAACCGGTCCCGCACCTGCTCGGGCATGTCCACGGCGTTCAGGGCCTCAAGGGCGACGGTGTGCTGACGACGGGCCTCCTCGGCGGTCCAGTCCCGGCCGCCGGCCTCCTCGATGAGCGCGGCGCGGGCCGCGAACTCCTCCTCGGAGAAGGTCGCGAAGTCGCTGCTCTTGGCGTCGGCGGCGAGGATCTCGCCGAGCCGCTCGGAGGCGGGGCCGCCCGCCGCGAGCGCCGCCACGACCGGCAGGGACTTCTTGCGCTGCCTGAGGTCGCTCCAGGTCTGCTTGCCGGTGGAGACCGGGTCGCCCCAGATGCCGAGGAGGTCGTCGACGGCCTGGAAGGCCAGGCCGAGGTGGTAGCCGTACTTCTCCAGGCGGTCGGCGCTGCGCTCGTCCGCGCCGCCGAGCACGGCGCCGATGGAGCTGGCGCAGGCCAGCAGGGCGCCGGTCTTGTTGCCCTCCATCTCCAGGCACTCCTCGACGCTGACGCGGTCGCGGTGCTCGTAGGAGATGTCCTGGGCCTGGCCGTCGATCAGGGCGCGGGTGGCGGTGGTCAGCCGGCGGGTGGCGCGACCGGCCTCCGCGGTGCCGAGTTCGAGGAGGATCTCGTTGGCGAGGGCGAACAGGGCGTCGCCGACCAGGATCGCCTGGGCGGGGCCGTGCACCTTCCAGACGGTGTCGCGGTGCCGGCGCTGCTCGTCGCCGTCCATCAGGTCGTCGTGCAGCAGCGAGAAGTTGTGGACCAGCTCCACCGCGACCGCGCCGGGCACCCCGGTCTCGGGGGCGGCGCCGGTCACCTCGGCGGAGAGCACCGCGAGAGCGGGACGCACGGCCTTGCCGCCGTCGCCGTCGGTCGGCCTGCCCTGGGCGTCGATCCAGCCGAAGTGGTAGGCGGCGACCGTGTCCATGGGCGGCGCCAGCCGGTCGACGGCCGCCCGGAGCACCGGAGTGGCCAGGGTGCGGCCGCGCTCCAGGAGCGCGGTCACGTCCACCGCGGTCCTGGGAGCGGCCGGCGAGGCCGGGGGCACAGTGGGCACAGTTTCTCCTCTTGTTGCGGTACCGGAGGGGGTGCGGGGGTGTGCCGAGCCGTGCTGATCGAGCATCAGGCCGCCTCCTCGAGAGCGAAGAGCCGGTGGGGTCGGGGCCGGCCGAGGGCGCCGAGCGCGGCGTCCGCCGCGTTCACGCCGCTGCGGACCGCACTCTCCATGGTCGCGGGCCACCCTGTGGCGGTCCACGCTCCGGCCAGGTACAGGCCGGGGGCTTCGGTGCGGGCGCCGGGACGCAGCCGCCCGACGCCGGGGGCGGGAGCGAACGTCGCGTGGCGCTCCCGGGTGACGAAGAAGTCCCTGACCCCGGCGCCGCGCGCGCGGGGCAGCAGCCGTTCGAGCTCGGGGAGGTAGCGCGCGCGCAGCTCGGCGACCGGGGTGTCGATCTCGTCCTGGGCGGCGGACTGGGACAGCGCGAGGTACTGGCCCTCGCGCAGCCCGGAGGCGTCGGTGCGGTCGAACACCCACTGCACCGGTGTGCCGAGCGCGGCGAGGAAGGGGGCGTCCAGCACCGTGCGGTCGTAGACGACATGGACGTTGAGGATGGGCGCGGTGCCGATCTCCCGCAGCCGTTCGGGGGCGTCGAGCGCCCCGGCCGGCAGCAGCTCGTGGGTCTCGCCCTGCGGTACGGCGAGGACGACGGCGTCGGCGGTGAGCGTCCCGCCGGGAGTCCGGACGCTCCAGCGCCCGTCTCCGTCGGGGGAGACGGAGGTGACGCGGGTACGGACCTCGGTGCGCACGCCCGCGGAGTCGAGCGCCTCGCGGGCCAGCCGGTCGTGCAGGTCGCCCAGGGGGACGTGGGCCCAGCCGATGTCGGCGGCGCCGGGGTCGGACAGCAGACCGGTCTTGAACACCATCGCGGCGAGCGCGAGGGAGGCGTCGGACGCCACCGCGTTGAGGGTGGCGACCCCGACCAGGTCCCACAGGGCCTCGACGGCGCGGGCCGACTGGCCGTGCGCGGTCAGCCAGCTGCCGAAGTCCTGCGCGTCCAGCGCCGGGTCGGCGATGTCGAGCCCCTTGAGCGCGAGCGCGGCCCGGCCCACCCGGGCCCGTTCGGCGAGGGAGAGATGTGGATACGTGGCGAGGCTGCGCCCGAGGTGCAGGGGCACCGGCAGGGCGTCGCGCCGCAGCCTGCCGAGCCGTCGTCCCTCGGGCCGCGCGACATCGACAACGGGCACGTCGAGACGATTTTGCAGAGGTGCCAGGGCGGCGCCCCCGATGCGCTCGAGGAACCAGCGGTAGGCGGTGCAGCAGCGCAGATAGACATGCTGGCCGTTGTCGACGGTGAGGTCGCCGCGCCGGAAGGAGAAGGCCAGACCGCCGAGACGGGGGCGGCCCTCCAGCAGGGTGACACGCACGCCCGCGTCGGCGAGCGCGAGCGCGGCGGTGATGCCGGCGAGCCCGCCGCCGACGACGACCGTGTGCCGTCCGTCGGCGCCCTGCCGTCCCTCGCTCATCGTGCACCCTCCCCTGCCGCCCTGCCGTGGTAGGTGAACTGTGCACGGCGGGCGGTCGCACTCAGGGACGCCGCGCCGCAGCGGAGGGTTGCGTGCCGCTTTCCATCGGTTCCTGTGGTTTCTCCGGCGGCGGCACCCCGGCCCGTGGGGTCGCCCACGGCGCCCATCAGGCATGCCTCCTGACGGACTGCCGGGAGACGTGCCGGGCGTCCAGCCCCGACAGTCCGCGCACGGCGACATAGGCCTTCTCGCGGCCGGGCAGCGAGACCCGGCCGCGCAGCACGGCGGCGGGGTCGCGTTCGATGCGGTCGAGGAGGCGCCGGTAGATGCCCGCCATGGCGGCGACACAGGCGCCGCTGCGCCGGTCGAGCAGGGGCAGCAGCCGGTAGCCCTCGGCGAACAGGGCCCGGGCCCGGCGCACCTCGAAGTGCACGAGTCCCGCGAAGTCGGAGCCCTCCGGCGGGGTCGGCCCGTCGAACCCGGCCGAGCAGCCGAACTTGGCGAGGTCGTCGGCGGGCAGATAGGTCCGGCCGCCCGCCGCGTCCTCGCGGACGTCCCGCAGGATGTTCGTCAACTGGAGCGCGAGCCCGAGCGTGTCGGCGTACTCCGGCGCGCGCTCGGCGCCGCGCGCCCCGGGTTCCGTACCGAACACACCGAGCGAGAGGCGTCCGATGGCACCCGCCACACAGCGGCAGTACGCCTTCAGGTCGTCCCAGGTCTCGTAGGTCTCGCCACGTACGTCCATCAGGACGCCGTCGATCAGTTCGTCCAGGCCGCCGAGCGGGACCGGGAAGACGCGCGCGGTGTGGGCGAGGGCGACCGCGACGGGGTCGGTGTCGTCCTCGTCGACCTCGCCGTCGCGGACCCGGGCGAGCAGGGCCCGGGTGTCCTCGAGGCGGGACGCCTTGACCTTGTCCGCCAGGGCGCCGTCGCCGATGTCGTCGACGCGGCGCGAGAAGGCGTACAGCGCCGACATCGCGCGGCGTTTCGGTGTGGGCAGCAGCCGGATCCCGTAGGCGAAGTTACGGGCCTGCTGTCCGGTGACGGCCTCGCAGTAGCTGTAGGCGGCGAGTACCGGTGCGGACACGTGCGGTGACGACTCCACGGTCCGGATCACCCCTCTCCTCGCAGGGTCACGCCCACCTCGCGCAGCAACCGGAGCTTGCCGGGCTTGGGCGGGCCGGGAAGTACGTCGTATTCGGCGGCGGCGATCGCGTGGACCGCCGCCCTTCCCCCCGCCACGAACCCCGCGAGCAGCAGCCTCAGCCTGCCGTGGACGCTACCCACGAGGGGGGCTCCTTCATTCAGCAGATCGCGGGCGCGTTGCGCCTCGAACGCGACCAGGGCGCGCACCGAGGCGCCCGCCGAGGGCGCGGCGAGATCCGCCTCGCGCACATGAAAGCGCTTCATGTCGGAGGCGGGCAGGTAGACACGGTCGCGGCCGAGGTCCTCTGCCACGTCCTGGAGGTGTTCGACGATCTGCAGTGCGGTGCAGATCGCGTCGGAGCGGCGGATCCGCGCGGGGGTCGAGGTGCCGGTGACGGCGAGCACGAGACGGCCGACGGGGTTGGCGGACAGCTCGCAGTAGGCGAGCAGGTCGTCGTAGGTCTCGTAGCGCTTGACGAGCTGGTCCTGGCGGTTGGCGGCGATCAGGGCGAGGAACGGCTCGGGGGCAAGGGAATGCCGGCGGACCGTGGGCAGCAGACCGCGCAGCAGGGGGTGGCGGGGTTCCCCGTGGGATCCGGGGGACCTGTCGAAGACGCGGTGCAGATCGGTCTCGAAGGCGTCGAGGAGGAGCATGCGGTCCTCGGCGTCGGTGGCCGAAACGCCGAGGAGGGCGGCGTCGGCGCCGCCGGGGGCGAGGTCGCCGTCACCGATGTCGTCGACGAGGCGGGCGAAGCCGTAGACGGCCAAGAGGTCCTCGCGCCAGGCGCGGGGCAGGAAGAACGGGGCGACCGGGAAGTTCTCGTCGGCGGCCTTGTCGAGGGTGCCGCGCGGGGAGCCGCCGGTGCGGGGCACGGCCGGCGCCGTCATCGTTCGCTACCCGCGGCAGGGACGGCACGTACTGCGTTGAGCTGGGGAGTTTCCGTAGCCATTGCCGTCACATCTCCCGTTCTACACCGCCGACCCAAGACACACTATTTCGGACACGCCGCCCGGCTGTCCGCACGGCAGCCTCGACCGAGGGTGTCGCGCATTATCGCCCCACTTGACGCGTTTCGGGACCTGTCACAGCTTACGTTGTACAACGCAGCGAGGTTCGCGCGGGTGTCCCGCAGATCACAACAACACACCGATTGGCGTCAAGATTCCTACGCGGACCCGGAGTTGACGCTTCCTTTGCAGACGCGGGGCCCCACCGGACAGTTCCGGCGGGGCCCCGGCCTCTTCGCGCTACTTGCCCGTGAACTTCTCGTACTCCTTGAGGACCTCTTCGGTCGGTCCGTCCAGGCGGAGTTCACCGCGTTCCAGCCACAGGACGCGGTCGCAGGTGTCGCGGATCGACTTGTTGCTGTGGCTGACCAGGAACACCGTGCCGGCGTGCTTGCGCAGCTCGCGGATGCGTTGCTCGGAGCGCTTCTGGAACCTGCGGTCGCCGGTGGCCAGGGCCTCGTCGATCATCAGGACGTCGTGGTCCTTGGCGGCGGCGATGGAGAAGCGCAGCCGGGCCGCCATGCCGGAGGAGTAGGTGCGCATCGGCAGGGTGATGAAGTCGCCCTTCTCGTTGATGCCGGAGAAGTCGACGATCTCCTGGTAGCGCTCCTTGATCTGCTCGCGGGACATGCCCATGGCGAGGCCGCCGAGGATGACGTTGCGCTCACCGGTGAGGTCGTTCATCAGGGCCGCGTTGACGCCGAGCAGCGAGGGCTGGCCGTCGGTGTAGACCTTGCCGCTCTCCGGCGGCAGCAGACCGGCGATGGCGCGCAGCAGGGTGGACTTGCCGGAGCCGTTGGAGCCGATCAGGCCGATGGCCTCGCCGCGGTAGGCGGTGAAGGAGACACCCCGTACGGCGTGCACCTTGCGCACCCCGCGTTCCTCACCGCGCTTGACGATCCGGCTGAGGGCGGCGGTGGCGCTGCCCTTGCCCGTCTTCGCGCCGTTGACGCGGTAGACGATGTGCACGTCGTCGGCGATGACGGTGGGGATGTGCGTCCCGGGTACCAGGTCAGCCACGGCCGTACCTCTCCTCGGCCTTCCAGAAGTACAGGAAGCCGCCGACCGCGAGCAGCAGGGCCCAGCCGCCGGCGACGGCCCAGACGTGGTCGGGGAGGTTCTCGGCGCCGTACTCCTCGATGAGCGCGAAGCGCATGAGGTCCATGTAGATGGCGGCCGGGTTCCACTGCAGGACGTTGGCGACCCACTGCGGCTTGTCGGCGAGGAAGACGGGGATGGAGAACATCACGCCGGAGGCGTACATCCAGGTCCGCATCACGAACGGCATGAGCTGGGCGAGGTCGGGGGTCTTCGCGCCGGCCCGGGCGAACACCAGCGCCAGTCCGGTGTTGAAGGCGAACTGCAGGATCAGCACCGGCACGATCAGCGCCCAGGAGGCGTCCGGGTAGCTGCCGAAGCCGATCACGACGACGAACATCACCAGCATCGAGTACAGCAGCTGCTGGAGCTGCTGCAGCGCGAAGGAGATCGGCAGGGAGGCGCGCGGGAAGTGCAGGGCGCGCACCAGGCCGAGGTTGCCGGAGATCGCCCGGACGCCGCTCATCACGGAGCTCTGCGTGAACGTGAACACGAAGACGCCCGTGACCAGGAACGGGATGTACACGTCCTTGGACATGCCCCGGCTGGCGTTGAGCAGCACGCCGAAGATCATGAAGTACACGAACGCGTTCAGCAGCGGAGTCGCCACCTGCCACAGCTGGCCGAGCTTGGCCTGGCTGTACTGCGCGGTCAGCTTCGCCCGGGAGAACGCCAGGATGAAGTGCCGGCGTCCCCAGAGCTGGCGGACGTACTCCCGCACCGGGGGCCGGGCGCCGCTCACGGCCAACCCGTACTTCGCGGCCAGCTGGGCGGCCGTCAGGCCCTCGTCGGGCGACGGAGGCGCGCTCACCGCGACTCCGCCGTCATGCGTTGTCTCACTCACAAGTAGGAAACTTTCGTCTTCGCGATGCACGGCCTTGACCGGGCCGGCATGAGCCGGGGGGCTCGCGGTGCGGCCGGGAGCCCTCTGGGACGAGCTTGTCAGATGACCGGGGGGCGGCCCAGTCTGGTCAGCCGCCACACCGTACGCCACTTCATGGGCCTGCGCGGCCCGCACGGTGTGGTCCAGCCTTCCCGGAAGCCGCCGAACCACGCCTTCAGCGCGGACCGCGAGGGCCGCCGGGCCAGGGTGAGCAGCAGCCACACCCCGAGATAGACCGGTACGAGCACGGCGGGCAGGTTGCGCCGGGCCAGCCAGACCCGGTTGCGCGCCACCATGCGGTGGTAGACCGCGTGCCGCGAGGGCGCGGTCGTGGGGTGGTACAGCACCATGTCGGACCGGTAGTCGATCATCCAGCCCGCGTCGAGGGCCCGCCAGGCGAGGTCGGTCTCCTCATGGGCGTAGAAGAACTCGTCCGGCAGTCCACCCACGTCTGCGAAGACCTTCGTACGGACGGCGTTGGCGCCGCCGAGGAAGGTGGTGACCCGGGAGGAGCGCATCGGGTCGGAGGCCCGCAGCCGCGGGACGTGCCGGCGCTGGGTGACGCCGGTGTCCGGGTCGGCGATGCGGAAGCTGACGATGCCGAGCCCCGCGTCGGCGGTGAAGGCCCGCCGGCACAGCTCGGCGGTGTCCTTCTGGGCCAGCAGGCCGTCGTCGTCCAGGAAGAGCAGGACGTCGGCGTCCCGCCCGGCCGGGCCGAAGGCCTCGATGCCGACGTTGCGGCCGCCGGGGATGCCCAGGTTCTCGGGCAGCTCGATCGTGCGCACGCCCTCGGGGACGTCCGGGACGGGCGAGCCGTTGCCGACCACGACGACCTGGACCGGGTCGCCGTCCTGCCCCGCGACCGAGTCGATCAGGGCCCTCAGCTCGTCGGGGCGGTTGCCCATGGTGATGATCACCGCCCCGACCTTCAGGGCGCTCACTTGAGCCTGCTCGACGCGAGGATCGAGACCAGGTGCAGCAGGGTCTGGAGCAGGGCGATACCGGCGAGGACGGCGACCCCGAGGCGGGTGAAGAAGAGGTCGCCGCGGATCTGGTCGGCTATCGCCAGGGCCAGGATCAGCAGGGACGCCTCGATGCCGAGGATCAGCCGGTGGAACTTCAGCGCGGCGGCGGCCCGGCGGGCCAGCGCCATGCCGGAGGAGCGCATCTCGGCGGCGGCCTCCTTGACCGGCGGCTTCCCGGCCTGGTGGCGGGCGACGCCGACCAGGTCGGTCTCGGCCTTGATCAGGATCGCGCCGAGCGCGGCCAGGGTGCCGAGGAAGGCCCACAGCCAGTCGATGCGGCCGCTCCCCCACAGGTCGGCGGCGCGCAGCCCGAAGCCGACGAGCACGGCGGCGTCGGTGAGGTACGCGCCGACGCGGTCGAGGTAGACCCCGTTCAGCGAGTACATCTTCTTCCAGCGCGCGATCTCGCCGTCCACGCAGTCCAGCAGCAGGTACAGCTGGACGCAGAGCACGCCGAGCACGGCGCCCGGGATCCCCGGCACGAGCAGTGCCGGGGCCGCGAGCACGCCGAAGACGGTCATCAGGTACGTGAGCTGGTTGGGCGTGACCCTGGTGTTCACCAGGTAGCGGTCCACCCGCAGGGACACCTCACGCATGTAGAGGCGTCCCATCCAGTGCTCACCGCTGCGCCGGTCCTTCACCCCCGGAGGGTGGACGACCGGTCTGAGTTCAGCTACCGATGGCCTTGACATAGTCGGCGTAGATGTCCTTGATCTGGTCGGTCTTGAGGTCGAGGTGTTCGAGGATCGTGTAGCGGCCGGGCCGGGTCTCGGGGGCGAACTCCACGGCGCGGACGAACTCGTCCACGGTGAAGCCGATCTCCTCCGGGAGCACCGGCAGTCCGTGCCGTCGCAGCACCTGTGCGGTGCAGGCCGACTCCTCGTGGGCCCCGCGCAGGTACATGGCGAAGGCGGCGCCGAGGCCGCACTGCTCGCCGTGGCTGGCGGCGCGCCTGGGGTAGAGCAGGTCGAAGGCGTGGTTGATCTCGTGGCAGGAGCCCGAGGCGGGCCGTGAGTCGCCCGAGATCGACATCGCGACGCCGGTCAGGACCAGCGCCTCCGCGAGCACCTGGAGGAAGGCGTCGTCCCCGATGCCGCCCGGGTGCCGCAGCACCGCCTCACCGGCCTGGCGGGCCATCGCCGAGGCGAGCCCGTCGATCTTCTCGCCGGTGACGCGGTTGGAGAGCTCCCAGTCCGCGATCGAGTTGATGTTGGAGATCGCGTCGCCGATGCCGGCCCGGACGAAGCGCGCCGGGGCCTCGCGGATGACGTCGAGGTCGATCACGACGGCGATCGGGTTGGGCACGCCGTAGGAGCCGCGGCCGGCGTCGTTGTCGAGGGTGGCGACCGGGGAGCACAGCCCGTCGTGCGCGAGGTTCGTGGGGACGGCGACCAGGGGGAGGCCGACCCGTGCCGCGGCGAACTTGGCGCAGTCGATGATCTTGCCGCCGCCCAGGCCCACGACGGCGTCGTAGTGGCCGGCCTTTATGTCGCCGGCCAGCCGGACGGCGTCATCGAGGGTGCCGCCGCCGACCTCGTACCAGGTGGCGCCGGGCAGCAGGGGCGTGAGCCGCTCGCGCAGCCGGGCGCCCGAGCCGCCGCTGACGGCGACGGCGAGCCTGCCGGAGTGCGAGATGCGCTCGTCGGCGAGGACGCATCCCAGGTCGTCGAGGGCACCCGGACGGATGTCGACGACGAGCGGCGAGGGGATGAGCCGGGTCAGTACTGGCACGCGATCTCCCGTCCTCGGGCGAGGTCGTCGTGGTTGTCGATCTCGACCCAGTCGACGGCGCCGATCGGTGCGACGTCGATCCGGAAGCCACGGTTCACCAGCTCCTGGTAGCCGTGCTCGTAGAACTGCTGCGGGTCGGTCTCCCACACGGTCTTCAGCGCGTCGGCCAGCTCGGGGGCGGCATCGCCCTCGATGAGCGTGACACCGATGTACTCGCCGGTGGCCTCGGCCGGGTCCATCAGCTTGGTGATCTTCGTCATGCCCCGCTCGGGGTCGACGACGACCTTCATCTCCTCGTCGGCGAGGGACTTCACGGTGTCCAGGGCGAGGATGATCCGCCGGCCCTCGCCGCGCGCCGCGAGCAGCGTCTTCTCGACGGAGACCGGGTGCACGGTGTCGCCGTTGGCGAGGATCACGCCGTCCTTGAGGGCGTCACGGCCGCACCACAGGGAGTAGGCGTTGTTCCACTCCTCGGCCTTGTCGTTGTCGATGAGGGTGAGCTTGAGGCCGTACTTCGCCTCGAGGGCCTCCTTGCGCGCGTACACGGCCTCCTTGCGGTAGCCGACGATGACCGCGACCTCGGTCAGCCCGATCTCGGCGAAGTTGCCGAGGGTCAGGTCCAGAACCGTGGGCTCGCCCTCTATGCCCGCGGGCCCCACCGGCACCAGCGCCTTGGGCAGGCTGTCGGTGTAGGGGCGCAGACGCCGGCCGGCGCCGGCCGCCAGCACGAGGCCGATCATGCGGGTTCTCCTTCGTCGTGTACGGCGGGGGCCCCTGCGGACACCCAGAAGCGGATGCTCTCGACGAGCACCACGAGGGCGACGGCCACGGCCAGGACCGTGAGCGCGACCTCGAACTGCGGGGCGGTGAGCAGGGCGGCCCCGGCCGCGACGAGCAGCGTCCGCCCCTCCTGCCCCCCTACGGCGCGCACCAGCCAGGCCGGCGGCGCTCCGGCGTTGCCGCGGATGCGGTACACCGTGTCGTAGTGATGGTAGGCGACGGCGGCCACCAGCCCGAAAGCCGCAGGAAGGGCTCCGTTCACCTCGGACTTCGCCGCGAGGATCAGCACGGTCAGGTATTCGCCGGCCCGGAAGAGCGGGGGGACCAGCCAGTCGAGGGCGCCCTTGAGGGGGCGCGAGACGGCTTCGGCCGACAGCAGCACGTAGGCACCGGCCATCAGGACGGTCCACCAGCCCGGTCCCCACAGCCAGGAACCCGCCACGACCAGGACGACTCCCCCGGCGGCGCTGAGCGGCGCCAGGTGGCCGCCCGTCCCGCGCAGGACCCGGGCCAGGCCCTGGGCGAGGGGGCCGCTGTCGGTCAGGTCCGCGAGCGCCTGCGCGGCCCGGTCGGTGCGCCTGGCCTTGCGGGTCACCGAGCGCAGCACCCGCCCGGCCGTGGTGTACGTCGCCGCGAAGGCGCAGCCCGCGATCAGCGCGTAGAAGGTGACGCGGGGGGTCGTGGCGGCCGTCAGGACGGCGATCATGGCCCATCGTTCACCGATGGGCAGGACTATCATCCGCCGCACCCAGACCGTCCAGCCGACGCTGTCGAGCTTGTCGGAGAGGGCGGCGGTGGGGCTGGTGTTGGCGGTGGCGTCGTGGTTGGCCTCGTTGAAGGAGAAGTCGACGACGTGCCGGCAGGTCTGGAGGATCATCGCGCCGAGCGCGAGGGCCCATACGTCGTCGCCGCCCTTCGCCGCTCCCAGCGCGAGGCCGGCGTAGTAGGCGTACTCCTTGATCCGGTCGAAGGTGGCGTCGAGCCAGGCGCCGAGCGTGGAGTACTGCAGGGAGTAGCGGGCGAGCTGGCCGTCGGTGCAGTCCAGCACGAAGGACGCGATGAGCAGGACCCCGGCCGCGACGAAGCCGCCGCGGGTGCCGGTGGCCGCGCACCCGGCCGCGATCAGCGCGGTGATCAGGGAGGCGGTGGTGACCTGGTTGGGGGTCAGGCCCCGGCGGGCGCACCAGCGGGCGACGTAGCGGGAGTACGGGCTGATGCAGTACGTGGTGAAGAAGCCGTCGCGGGCCTTCACGGCCGACTTCAGGCGTACGGCCTCGTCGTCGACGGAGGCGACGGCCTGCCGTGCCTCGTTGCGGGCCTGGGGGTCGGCGGGGACCTCGGCGACCAGGCTGCCGAGCTCGGGGCGGTGGACGCCCTCGCCGTCGGCGTCGAGGCCGGTGACGACCCGGTCGGCGAGGCTGTCCACGGCGAGTGCGGTGCCGCCGCTCGTGGCGTTCTCGCGGGCCAGCGCGCGGGTGAGGGCCGGGCGGGCGGCGGGCTGCGCGGTGAGCGCGCCGGGGATCGCGGCGAGCGGGAAGCGCGGGTCGGTGAGGCCGAGGCGCAGGGCGTGCAGATGACCGACGAAGCGGGCGTCGACGACGGCGACCCGGTCCTGGGCCGGCACCTCGGCGAGCAGCGCCGCGGTGTCGGCGCTGCCGGCGGCCGGCCGGACGTCGAAGCCGAGGGAGCGCAGATCGCTCTCGAGCGACGATCCGGGGACCGGCTGACCGGTGAGGATGGCGGTCGGCAACCGAACTCACTCCCTGGGTCCCGACGCGTCCGCGCCGGTCGTGTACACGATGGGGGCGCCCTGGGCCTGCCCCGGTCGGGGCCGGGCGGGCGGCATGTCGGCAGAGGCTATCGGATGCCGGGAAGGCTGCGTTCACCGGCCGTTCAGCTCCGGTCAACGCGGCCGGACGGCACTGGTTCGCACCGGCCTTCGCCGAGATCATCATCATCGATCGGCGGCCCGCCCGACAAACCGCGACGGCCCCGGGCGCGCAGCACGGGGCCAGGTGTCTGACATAGGGGACATTGCGGGCGGCGCGGGGCCTCGGCATAGGGTGGGCGGCCATGACGTGGCTGATCACCGGCGGAGCCGGATACATAGGGGCCCATGTGGCGCGGGCCATGACGGGCGCCGGGGAGCGCGTCGTCGTCCTGGACGACCTCTCGGCCGGGTTCCCGGCCCGGCTGCCGGCGGACGTCGAGCTGGTGCGGGGCTCCGCGCTGGAGCCGGCCCTGCTCAAGGAGGTCCTGGCCGGGCACGCCGTGACGGGCGTGGTGCACCTGGCGGCGCACAAGCAGGTCGCCGAGTCGGTCGCGCAGCCCACCCGCTACTACCGGGAGAACGTCGGCGGTCTGGCCGCGCTCCTGGAGGCGGTGGCCGAGGCCGGGGTGCGGCGGTTCGTGTTCTCCTCGTCCGCGGCCGTCTACGGCAACCCCGACGTGGACCTCATCACGGAGGACACCCCCTGCGCCCCGGTGAACCCGTACGGCGAGACCAAGCTCGCCGGGGAGTGGCTGGTGCGGGCGGCCGGGCGGGCGCACGGCATCACGACGACGTGTCTGCGCTACTTCAACGTGGCCGGCGCCGCCGCGCCCGAGCTGGCCGACACCGGGGTGTTCAACATCGTGCCGATGGTCTTCGACCGGCTGACCCGCGAGCAGGCCCCGCGGATCTTCGGCGACGACTACCCGACGCCGGACGGCACCTGCGTGCGGGACTACATCCATGTCGCCGACCTGGCCGAGGCGCATGTCGCGGCGGCCCGCCGGCCGGCCGGCGACGGGGGCGACCTCACCGTGAACATCGGGCGGGGCGAGGGGGTCTCGGTGCGCGAGCTGGTCACACTGATCGGCGAGGTGACCGGCGACGCGCGGCCCGCGGTGGTCGAGGGCCGGCGCCCGGGTGACGCGCCGCGCGCGGTCGCCTCGGCCGGGCTGGCCGCGCGGGAACTGGGCTGGACGGCCCGGCGCGGGGTGCGCGAGATGGTGGAGTCGGCCTGGCGGGGCTGGCGGCTCCACCAGGGCTGAGCACCGGCCGTGCAGCGACTGGGGCGCTCTGACCTGCGGTTCGTTTGCGCAGGTCAGAGCATATGACAACGGTGTTCAGTGCCGCGTTGCCCGATACCCCCCACCCGTAGTTCACTGTGATCCCGGGCGACCACAGGAGGGTGCTTTCCATGGGGGCTGGGCACGACCACGGCCACGGACACACGCATGCGCCGACCACCGGTACGGCCGCGGCGGCGTACCGCGGCAGACTGCGCGTCGCGCTGGCGATCACGCTCGGCGTCATGGTGGTCGAGATCGTCGGCGGGCTCCTCGCCGACTCCCTCGCGCTGATCGCGGACGCGGCGCACATGGCTACGGACGCGCTGGGCCTGGGCATGGCCCTGCTCGCCATCCACGTCGCGAACCGGCCCGCGAGCACCAACCGCACCTTCGGGTACGCCCGCGCCGAGATCCTGGCCGCGCTCGCCAACTGTCTGCTGCTGCTCGGCGTCGGCGGGTACGTCCTGTACGAGGCGGTGCAGCGGTTCGTCACCCCGGCCGGCACCGAGGGCGGCCTGATGATCTGGTTCGGCGCCATCGGTCTGGTCGCGAACATGATCTCCCTCACGCTGCTGATGCGGGGCCAGGCGGAGAGCCTGAACGTGCGCGGGGCGTTCCTGGAGGTGGCGGCGGACGCGCTGGGCTCGGTCGCGGTGCTGATCTCGGCCGTGGTGATCCTGACCACCGGCTGGGAGTACGCCGACCCGATCGCCTCGCTGGTGATCGGTCTGATGATCGTGCCGCGCACGGTGAAGCTGCTGCGCGAGACGCTCGACGTGCTGCTGGAGTCGGCGCCCAAGGACGTCGACATGGCGGAGGTGCGGGCCCACATCGTCGCGCTGGACGGGGTGGAGGACGTGCACGATCTGCACGCCTGGACGATCACCTCGGGGATGCCGGTGCTGTCGGCGCACGTGGTGGTGCGCTCGGACGTGCTGAACGCGATCGGCCACGAGAAGATGCTGCACGAGCTCCAGGGCTGCCTCGGCGACCACTTCGACGTGGAGCACTGCACCTTCCAGCTGGAGCCGGTCGGCCACGCGGAGCACGAGGCACGGCTCTGCCACTGAGCCGGCGATGTGCGTGATGCGTACACCAGTTCAGGACGGTTCCTCACCGGGGGCCCCGGGCAAGATCACCCGCGGGGCCCGCCGTCGTCCCGCGGGGGACGGGCGCGGCGTTCGTGCGAAGCGCCGGGCGGACCGGGCTCGTACGGCAGACTGGGGACGCGAGGACCGATGCTAAGGATGGGTATGCCGATCACACCTGCCACCGCGACGCACAGCTCGTCGAGCGGCGCCGCGGAAGCGATTTTGCTGGAACTGGTCGACGAGGACGGTGTGACGATCGGCACCGAGGAGAAGCTCGCGGCCCACCAGCCGCCGGGCCGGCTGCACCGCGCGTTCTCCGTGTTCCTCTTCGACGAGCGGGGCCGGCTGCTGCTCCAGCAGCGGGCGCTCGGCAAGTACCACTCCCCCGGCGTGTGGTCCAACACCTGCTGCGGCCACCCCTACCCGGGCGAGGCGCCCTTCGCGGCGGCCGCGCGGCGCACGTTCGAGGAGCTCGGGGTGTCGCCCTCGCTGATGGCGGAGGCGGGCACGGTCCGCTACAACCATCCGGACCCGGCGTCGGGCCTGGTGGAGCAGGAGTACAACCACCTCTTCGTCGGGATGGTGCAGTCACCGCTCGCGCCGGACCCGGAGGAGGTCGGCGACACGGCCTTCGTGACACCCGACGAGCTGGCCGAGCGGCATGCGAAGGACACCTTCTCCGCCTGGTTCATGACCGTGCTGGACGCGGCGCGGCCCGCCGTACGGGAGCTGACGGGACCGTCCGCCGGCTGGTGAGCCGCGGGGCGCTCAGGGCAGCCGTACCGGCTTGAGCGGCAGGGCGGCCCAGATCACCTTGCCGCCGCCGGAGGTGTGCTCGACGTCGCAGACCCCGCCCGCCTCCCGGGTGATCTCCCGCACCAGGAGCAGCCCGCGACCGTTGGTCTCCTCGTGATCGGCCTCCAGGGCCGTCGGGCGGTAGGGGTGGTTGTCCTCGACGGCCACCCGCACCCACTCGGCCCCGACGGCCACCTCCACCGCGAGCGTCGGCGACAGCAGCGCCGCGTGCCGGACGGCGTTGGTGACCAGCTCCGAGACGATCAGCAGCAGCCCCTGGACCAGGTCCTCCGAGACCGGCACCCCCTGACGCAGGAGCAGATCGCGCACGGCGTGCCGGGCCTGGGGGACGGAGGCGTCCACGGCGGGTGCGGTGAACCGCCAGACGCCTTCGTAGGGCAGCGGCCGCTGCCCCGGGTCCGCCAGGGACTCGAGAGGGGCGTCCGCGCCGCCCTCTGGGCGTGGGTCGGGCCCGCGCCCGTGGTTGTCCATCGTCCGGTCGCCACCCTCGCGCTCGATTGTCACCACACGTCGAGTGTTGGCAACGAGCCGCGCCGCACCTCCCGACTGACCAGAAGTCAGCCATTATCGAGCATTCCCGACCGCCGCTACCCGAGAAGGTCGCTGCCCTGACCGATCCTGATCCGATGGTGCCGCTTTCGCGCACTCTTCGGGTTGTACGGGTTCGGCGACCCCCTCGCCCGTTTCGTCCCCCGAGGCCGCTGTGACCGGTGCCGGGGCCCGGAGGTTAGCATCCGGGCCATGGAGCCCGAACTGCTGCACGGCGTCACCGACGGGGTCGCCACCGTCGTCCTGCACCACCCGGCGAAGCTCAACGCCATGACCGCCGCGATGTGGGCCGCGCTGCCGCCGCTGCTGGAGGCGCTGGCCGCCGATCCCGAGGTCCGGGCGCTGGTGCTGACCGGCGCGGGCGGCACCTTCTGCGCGGGCGCCGACATCTCCACGCTCCAGGGCTCGCCGGACGAGGCACAGACACTGGCCGTGCGGGCGGAGGAGGCCCTCGCGGCGTTCCCCAAGCCGACGCTGGCCGCCGTGAAGGGGCACTGCGTGGGCGGGGGCGCACAGCTCGCGGCGGCCTGCGATCTGCGGTTCGCCGAGGAGGGTGCGCTGTTCGGGGTGACCCCGGCGAAGCTCGGGATCGTCTACCCGTCCTCCGCCACCCGCCGGCTGGTCGCGCTGGTCGGCCCCGCCGCCGCCAAGTACCTGCTGTTCTCCGGTGAGTTGATCGACACCGAGCGGGCGCTGCGCACCGGTCTGGTCGACGAGGTGGCACCGCCCGACGCACTCGACGAGCGGGTCGCGGAGTTCACCCGGGTCCTCGTCTCGCGCTCCCGGCTGACCCAGGCGGCCGCGAAGGAGTTCGCGAACGGCCGTACGGACCGGGACGCCCACTGGGCCGCGCAGGCCCGGCTCGCCGACGACACCGCGGAAGGGGTCGCCGCCTTCCTGGAGCGCCGGGAACCGCGCTTCACCTGGACCGTCACGACGGGATGACCGTCACGACGGGATGACGTCACGACGGCATGACGTCACGTCAGGATGAACCGGCTGCGGGCCCGCAGCGCGTCGACGAGGTGCGCGGGGGCCTTGTGCGGGGCGCCGGCGTCGTAGGGCGGCTGCGGGTCGTACTCCGTGGCCAGCTGTACGGCCCGGGCGTGGTCGTCGCCCGCGATCCGGCCGAGCAGGGCGAGCCCCATGTCGATGCCGGAGGAGACGCCGGCCGCGGTGACGTACTTGCCGTCGACGACGACGCGTTCGCCGGTCGGTTCGGCGCCGTACGCCGCGAGCCGCTCCAGGGCCAGCCAGTGCGAGGTGGCACGGCGGCCCCGCAGGAGCCCGGCGGCGGCCAGCAGCAGGGAGCCGGTGCACACGGAGGTCGTCCAGGTACTGGTGGCGTCCGCGGCGCGCAGCCACGCCAGCAGCGGCTCGTCCTCCATCAGGTCGCTCTGCCCGGGCCCGCCCGCGACCACCAGCACATCCGGGTGCGGTACGTCGCCCAGCGCCCGGTCGGCGACGACCGCGAGGCTGCCCCGGTCGGTGCGCACGGGGCCGGGACGCGGCGCCACGAACACGGTCTGCGCGCCCGGGGTCCGGGCGAGGATCTCGTAGGGGCCCACGGCGTCCAGGGCGGTGAAACGGTCGTAGACGACGATCGCGATCTGCACGGGATTCCTTTCGTGGTGTCTCAGGGCAGGGATGCCGGGCGGAAGCGGCGGCGGTACTCCGCGGGGGCCGTGCCGAGCGCCCTGACGAAGGCGCGCCGCATCGCCTCGGGGGTGCCGTAGCCGCTGGCGCGGGAGATCTCCTCGACGCCGTCGGCGGTGTCCTCCAGCAGCCGGCGGGCGTGTTCGAGACGGACCCGGTCGACGTAGCGGCCGGGGGTGGTGCCGGTGTCGGTGCGGAAGGCGCGGGCGAAGTGGCGCGGTGAGAGCCGGGCGCGGGCGGCCAGCGCCTCGACGCTCAGATCGGCGTCCGGGTGCTCGGTGATCCACTGTTGCACCTCCCGCAGCGGCTCGCGCCGTGCGGTCTGGGCGGCGAGCTGCGCGCTGAACTGGGCCTGGTTGCCGGGCCGGCGCAGGAAGACGACCAGATGGCGGGCGACGGCCAGCGCGGCGTCCCGGCCGAGGTCCTCCTCGACCAGCGCGAGCGCGAGGTCGATGCCGGAGGTGACGCCCGCCGAGGTGTAGACATGGCCGTCCCGGACGTAGATCGGATCGGGGTCGACCCGGACGGCGGGATGGTCGCGGGCGAGGGCGCCGCCGTAGGCCCAGTGGGTCGTCACCCGGCGGCCGTCGAGCAGCCCGGCCGCCGCGAGCGGGATCGCGCCGGTGCACACCGACACCAGACGCTCCGCGCGCGGGGCGTGTGTGCGCAGCCAGTCGGTCAGCCCCGGGTTCTCCCGGCGGGTGCCCCGGCCGCCCGGGACCACGAGGGTGTGCGGGGCACGCTCACGCGTGAGGGCCTCGTCGGGGACGAGCGTCAGCCCGCTGGAGGTGCGCACCGGGGAACCGTCCAGGGAGGCCGTGCGGACGCGGTAGGAACCCGGGGTGTGGCGCTCGGCGCCCGTGAAGACCTCCAGGGGGCCGGTGACGTCGAGACTCTGGACGTCGTCGAACAGAACGAGAAGAACGGTGCGGACGGTGCGGTCGGTGCGCTGCGCCATGGGCACGATTCTTCGCGGCTCACGCCGACGGCGGCAATGACGAATACCCCACCTTTTCTGCCATGCGGGGCGATGTCGTCGGGGCGGCGGCGGGATGTCGGTGCCACCTGCCACAATTGCGGCGCAACCTCAGTGGAGAAGGCGGTACGGGCTCGTGACGACACCGGGATCCCTCGAAGCAGGGTCCATCGAAGGCAGGATCGCCGAGGAGCTCGGCGTACGGGAACGGCAGGTCAAGGCCGCCGTGGAGCTGCTCGACGGCGGCTCGACGGTGCCCTTCATCGCCCGGTACCGCAAAGAAGCGACCGAGATGCTCGACGACGCGCAGCTGCGCACGCTCGAGGAGCGGCTGCGCTATCTGCGGGAGCTGGAGGAGCGGCGGACGGCGATCCTGGAGTCGGTGCGCGAGCAGGGCAAGCTCACCGAAGCATTGGAGGCGCAGATCCGCGGCGCCGAGACGAAGGCGCGGCTGGAGGACGTCTACCTCCCGTACAAGCCCAAGCGGCGCACCAAGGCGCAGATCGCGCGTGAGGCCGGTCTCGAGCCGCTGGCCGCGGGTCTGCTCGGCGACCCGGGCGTGGAGCCGCTCGCGGCGGCGGCCGCGTTCGTCGACGCCGACAAGGGCGTCGCCGATCCGCAGGCCGCGCTGGAGGGCGCGCGGGCGATCCTGACCGAGCGGTTCTCGGAGGACGCCGACCTGATCGGCGAGCTGCGCGAGCGGATGTGGGGGCGCGGACGGCTGGCCGCCAGGGTGCGCGACGGCAAGGAGGAGGCGGGCGCGAAGTTCGCCGACTACTTCGACTTCGCCGAGCCGTTCACCGAGCTGCCCTCGCACCGGATCCTGGCGATGCTGCGGGGCGAGAAGGAGGAGGTCCTCGATCTCGTCCTGGAGCCGGAGGAGCCCTCCGAGCAGCCCGGCCCGTCGTCGTACGAGGGGATCGTCGCGTCGAGGTTCGGCATCGCCGAGCGCGGCCGGCCGGGCGACAAGTGGCTGACGGACACCGTCCGCTGGGCCTGGCGGACCCGCATCCTCGTCCACCTCGGCATCGATCTGCGGCTGCGGCTGCGCACGGCCGCCGAGGACGAGGCCGTGAACGTGTTCGCCGCGAACCTGCGGGACCTGCTGCTCGCGGCGCCCGCCGGCACGCGCGCGACGCTGGGCCTCGACCCCGGTTTCCGCACGGGCGTGAAGGTGGCCGTGGTCGACGCGACCGGCAAGGTCGTCGCGACGGACGTCATCTACCCGCACGTTCCGGCCAACAAGTGGGACGAGGCGCTCGCCAAGCTGGCGCGGCTGGCGCAGGAGCACGCGGTCGAGCTGATCGCGATCGGCAACGGCACGGCGTCCCGCGAGACCGACAAGCTCGCCGGTGAGCTGATCACCCGGCACCCGGAGCTGAAGCTCACCAAGGTGATGGTGTCGGAGGCGGGCGCCTCGGTGTACTCGGCCTCCGCGTTCGCCTCGCAGGAGCTGCCCGGCATGGACGTGTCGCTGCGCGGCGCGGTGTCCATCGCGCGCCGGCTCCAGGACCCGCTGGCCGAGCTGGTGAAGATCGACCCGAAGTCGATCGGTGTGGGCCAGTACCAGCACGACCTGTCCGAGGTGAAGCTGTCGCGTTCGCTGGACGCGGTGGTGGAGGACTGTGTGAACGGCGTCGGGGTGGACGTCAACACGGCGTCGGCGCCCCTGCTCGCGCGCGTGTCCGGCATCACCTCCGGGCTCGCCGAGAACATCGTGGCGCACCGGGACGCCAACGGGCCGTTCTCGTCCCGTACGGAGCTGAAGAAGGTGCCGCGGCTCGGCCCCAAGGCCTATGAGCAGTGCGCGGGCTTCCTGCGGATCCGGGGCGGCTCCGACCCGCTGGACGCCTCCAGCGTGCACCCGGAGGCGTACCCGGTGGTGCGGCGCATGGTGAAGACCTCCGGCCAGGAGGTGGCCTCCCTCATCGGCAACACGGGGGTGCTGCGCTCGCTGCGGCCCGCGGACTTCGTGGACGACACGTTCGGTCTGCCGACCGTCGGGGACATCCTCAAGGAGCTGGAGAAGCCGGGGCGCGACCCGCGGCCCGCCTTCAAGACGGCCACCTTCAAGGAGGGCGTGGAGAAGATCTCCGACCTGGCGCCCGGGATGGTCCTGGAGGGCGTCGTGACGAACGTGGCGGCCTTCGGCGCGTTCATCGACGTCGGTGTCCACCAGGACGGGCTGGCGCATGTCTCCGCGCTGTCCAAGACGTTCGTCAAGGACCCGCGGGACGTGGTCAAGCCGGGTGACATCGTCAAGGTGAAGGTCCTCGACGTCGACATCCCGCGCAAGCGGATCTCGCTCACGCTGCGGCTGGACGACGAGGCGGCCCCCCAGGGCCAGGACCGCTCCTCCGGCGGCGGCCGGCCGCAGCGGGGCGGCGGACGCCCGCCGCAGCAGCGCCAGCAGCAGGGCGAGCGGCGCGGCGGGAACGGCGGCCAGCGCGGAGGCGGCGCCTCCCGCCAGGCACCGCCGCCGGCCAACAGCGCGATGGCCGACGCCCTGCGCAAGGCGGGCCTGCTCGACCCGAAGAAGGGCCGCAACTGAGAAACCCCGGGCCCCGCCCCGTCAGGGGCGAGGCCCCGAAAGGGGCGCGGGGAACTGCGCGACCAGCCACCACGCACCCGCACCCGCACCCGCACCCGCCGGACCGAAGCCGCACACGCCCCGGCCCCGCGCCTAGCGTTCCGTCACCTTGCCGGACGCCACCTCCAGGCGGCGGGTGACGTGGACCGCGTCCAGCATGCGGCGGTCGTGGGTGACGAGGAGGAGCGTGCCCTCGTAGGCGTCGAGGGCCGACTCCAGTTGTTCGATGGCCGGGAGGTCCAGGTGGTTCGTGGGCTCGTCGAGGACGAGGAGGTTGACACCGCGGCCCTGGAGGAGGGCGAGCGCGGCACGGGTGCGTTCGCCGGGTGACAGGGTGGCCGCCGGGCGCAGGACGTGGTCCGACTTCAGACCGAACTTGGCCAGCAGGGTGCGGACTTCGACCGGTTCGGTGTCGGGGACGGCCGTGCAGAAGGCGTCCAGCAGGGACTCCGTGCCGTGGAACAGCTTGCGCGCCTGGTCGACCTCGCCCACCAGGACGCCCGAGCCGAGCGCCGCGTGCCCGCCGTCCAGCGGGATCCGGCCGAGGAGCGCGGCGAGCAGGGTCGACTTGCCCGCGCCGTTCGCGCCGGTGACCGCGACCCGGTCGGCCCAGTCGATCTGGAGGGTCACCGGGCCGAAGGCGAAGTCGCCCCGTCGTACCTCCGCGTCCCGCAGGGTGGCGACCACCGCCCCGGAGCGCGGGGCGGTCGCGATCTCCATGCGCAGCTCCCACTCCTTGCGGGGCTCCTCGACGACGTCCAGGCGCTCGATCATCCGCTGGGTCTGCCGGGCCTTCGCGGCCTGCTTCTCACTGGCCTCGCTGCGGAACTTGCGGCCGATCTTGTCGTTGTCGTTGTTCGCCTTGCGGCGGGCGTTCTTCACCCCCTTGTCCATCCAGGAACGCTGCATCTGTGCACGGTCCTGGAGGGCGGACCGCTTGTCGGCGTACTCCTCGAAGTCCTCGCGCGCGTGCCGGCGGGCCACCTCCCGCTCCTCCAGATAGGCGTCGTAGCCGCCGCCGTAGAGGTTGATCCGCTGCTGGGCGAGGTCGAGTTCGAGCACCTTGGTGACGGTGCGGGTGAGGAACTCCCGGTCGTGGCTGACGACGACGGTGCCCGCGCGCAGCCCGGTCACGAAGCGTTCGAGGCGCTCCAGGCCGTCGAGGTCGAGGTCGTTGGTGGGCTCGTCGAGGAGGAAGACGTCGTAGCGGGACAGCAGCAGGGAGGCGAGGCCCGCGCGGGCGGCCTGACCGCCGGACAGGGCGGTCATCGGCTGGTCCAGCCCGACGCCCAGACCGAGGGAGTCGGCGACCTCCTCGGCGCGCTCGTCGAGGTCGGCCCCGCCGAGCCCGAGCCAGCGCTCCAGACTGGTCGCGTACGCGTCGTCCGCGCCCGGGGCGCCGTCCACCAGGGCCTGGGTCGCCTCGTCCATGGCCCGCTGGGCCTCGGCGACACCGGTGCGCCGGGCGAGGAACTCCCGGACGGTCTCGCCGGGGCGCCGCTCCGGCTCCTGGGGCAGATGGCCGACGGTCGCGGTGGGCGGGGAGAGCCTGAGCTCGCCCTGTTCGGGCGCGCCGAGCCCGGCGAGCAGCCGCAGCAGGGTGGACTTGCCCGCACCGTTGGCACCGACCAGCCCGATCACGTCACCGGGCGCGACGACGAGGTCCAGCCCGGAGAAGAGGGAGCGGTCGCCGTGTCCGGCGGCGAGGTTCTTGACGACGAGGGTGGCGGTCACAGGTCGTAGATCCTAGTGGTCGCGCGGCCGGGCGGGCGCACGGGTTTCCCGGCGGCCCTCGCCGTGCCCCCACCCCCTCGGTTACCGTCCGCTGGTGGACAGTGCCGAGCGGGACGACGTGGTGGTGGTCGGCGGTGGGGTCGTCGGGCTGACGACGGCCCTCGTCCTGGCCGAGCGCGGGCGGCGGGTGCGCCTCTGGACGCGGGACCCGGTGGAGCGGACCACCTCGGCGGTCGCCGGTGCGCTCTGGTGGCCGTACCACATCGAGCCGCTCACGGCGGCGCGCCGGTGGTCGCTGCGCTCGCTGGAGGTGTACGAGGAGCTGGCCGGCCGCGCCGAGGAGACCGGGGTACGGCTGGTCGAGGGCGCGATGGGCGGCGTCGACCCGGCCGAGGTCCGGCGCTGGACGGCGGGCCGGCCGGCCGGGGTGCGCAGGGCCACCGAGCGGGAGTACCCGGGCGGGGCCGCCATGTGGGCACGGCTGCCGCTGATCGACATGGCGGTGCATCTGCCCTGGCTGCGGGAGCGGCTGCGGCGGGCGGGCGGCTCGGTCGAGGAGCGCACGGTGACCGATCTGGCGGAGGCCGGGGCACCGGTCGTCGTCAATTGCACGGGCCTCGGCGCGCGGGAACTGGCCGGCGACCTGTCGGTGCGCCCCCAGCGCGGGCAGCTGGTCGTGGTCGAGAACCCCGGCATCGACACCTGGCTCGTCGCCGGGACCTCGGGCGGTGACCTGGCCTATCTCTTCCCCCAGCCCGGCCGCCTGCTCCTGGGCGGCACGGCCCAGGACGAC
Organism: Streptomyces sp. YKOK-I1; assembly: GCF_054660435.1. NCBI lineage: Bacteria > Bacillati > Actinomycetota > Actinomycetes > Kitasatosporales > Streptomycetaceae > Streptomyces > Streptomyces sp. YKOK-I1. The sequence goes on along the minus strand of NZ_BAAGDR010000001.1, from coordinate 8,556,845 downwards.
GACTGGTCCCCCGAGCCGGACCCGGCCCAGGCCGAGGCGATCGTACGGCGGTGCGCGGCCCTGCGCCCCGAGGTCGCCGGCGCCCGGATCCTGGACCACCGGGTGGGCCTGCGCCCGGTACGGCCGGCGGTGCGACTGGAGCGGACGACCCTGCCGGACGGCCGGCTCCTGGTCCACCACTACGGCCACGGCGGCGCGGGCGTGACGGTGGCCTGGGGCTGCGCTGAGGAGGCCGCAACCTTGGCCGCGACGCCCTGAAGGGGCGCGGGGCTGTATCGATATGCGGCTCCGCCGCGTGGGCGCGACCAGCCACGACGAACCCGCAGCCGGCCGACAGCGCCCCACAGCCCCTACGGAATCCGATACGCGCCGCGAGGCGCACGCACACCGTCCGACGAACCCCGGTCGAGCCCACCCCCTGCAGACCCGGACGTGGCCGCCGCAAACGCAGCCGCACCCCCCACGAACGGCACCCTGGCCGAGGTGCGGGACAGGTCCAGGGTGAGGGTCGGACGGTCGACCGGCGGATCGATGAGGTCCTTGTCCGTGCCCGCGACGATCAGCGCGAGCCGGTGGCCCGCGGGCACGACATGGTCGGTGGCGGCCAGGTCGAGGGTGATCGTGTACCGCCTGCCCGGGGTGAGCGGGACGCCCTTGCCGGGGTCGGCGTACGTGCCGAGGTCGGCCCAGCCCCGGCTGAGGACCGTGAAGCCGACGTCGGCGGTCTTCGCCGCGGTCTCCTTGAAGCAGGCGCTGTCGCCGGCCGTGCTCTCGCCCCAGCAGGTGCGGTCGGTGAGGGTGGTGATGCCCTCACCGGCCGCCGCGTAGTCCCGGACGGTGTCGGGGCCGAGGTCCACGAGGACGGCGCTGAGGTGGGCCGTCGCCGTGGTGGGGGTCGCGGTGACGGTGACCTGTGAGGAGCCGGACAGGCGCAGGTCGCGGGTGAGCGGCCCGGTGGCGAAACCGGCCTTGGCGGGGGTGGAGGTGTCGATCTGCGCGGCCCAGTCGGTCTCGCTCAGCCGCGGGTCGTCGGTGAGGGTCTCGGTGCCGGTGCCCCGGCGCAGGCCGAGCGTGCCGACGCCCGGCTGGGTGCCCGCGGCCGGGCGCAGCGTCGTGGACCGGGTGCCGCTCGGCGGCCAGACCTTCGAGGTGGCCCACTGGTCGGGGTGGCGTTCGACGTCGGCCATGGGCTCGCGGTCGATTCCGTTGTCGTAGCCGAGGAGTTCGTGGTCGAACCAGCGGTGCAGGGTGTCGACCCAGGCGGCGCGCCGGAAGTCGAAGGGGTCGACATGGCCGGTCTGGGAGAGCCAGATCTTGCGCTCGACGCCGTTCTTCGCGAGGGCGTCCCACCACTGGCCGAAGTGCCGGGTGCGGACGTTGAGGTCCTGCAGACCGTGGACGACGAACACGCTCGCCCGGACCTTACGGGCGTCCTTGACGTAGTCCCGCTCGGTCCACAGGGATGTCCGGTCGCCCGTGCGCGGGGCCCCGTCGACGAGTGCGCGCTGGACGTCGGCGCACTTGGCGCGGGCGTCGGGGCTGTCGACGTAGTCGGAGAGCCAGTCGGGGCCGGAGTCGTAGAGGGGGGCGCCCTGGGAGAAGTAGTAGTCGTACCAGGAGGAGATCGCGGCGATCGGGACGATGGTCCTCAGTCCCTTCACCCCGGTGGCGGCGACGCCGTTGGCGATGGTGCCGTCCCAGCTCTTGCCGATCATCCCGGTTCTGCCGTTGGTCCAGCCCGCGGTGGCGGTGGTGGTGCCGGTACGGGTGGTGTAGGCCCTGGCGCGGCCGTTCAGCCAGTCGACGACGGCCTTCGCGGAGAGGATGTCGGAGCGGCCGCCGACGTCCACGCAGCCGTCGGAGCGATTGGTGCCGGCCAGGTCGACGCCGACGAAGGCGTAGCCGCGCGGGACGAAGTAGTTGTCGTAGAACAGCGGCATCTGGACGACGTTCCCCGCCGCGTCGTACGTCTTGCGCTGGCTCTCGTTGCCGCGGCCGCAGCAGGAGTAGTAGGGGCTGGCGTCCATGATGACGGGCACCTTGCGGCCCCGGGCGGCGGGTTCGCGGGGGCGGACGATGTCGACGGCGACCCGGTCGGGTCTCCCGTCGCCGTCGCCGTCGAGGCCGGTGTCGACCCAGACGGCCTCACGGATCGCCTGGGCGTAGGAGTAGACGGGCCGGCTCTCGCGCGGGGCGCCGTGGGCGGTCACCGGGGTGAGGAAGCCTGCCACCAGAAGGGTGAGGGCGGCGGTCGCGAGCGTTCTCCAGATCGTGAAGCGCGTGCGTGTCGGCATGCGCGGGACGGTACCTCGGTCAACACCCGTGCAGAAGAGGGCGTTTGTGAGCCGGCTGTGACGCCGGGGGCGCGGTGGCCGGAACAGGTCCATGCGAGGGGTGCGCCCATGGCGGCCGAATGGCGATCGTGTGACAGGAGCGGCGGTGGACGCGGACCGGGCACAGAGACTCAAGAGGCTCCGAACAGCCCTGGCACCCCCACGACTTGGAGCTCACGTGCACCGCAGATCCCTCGTGCCCGGCGCACTTACCGCGGCGTCCGTCCTGCTGGCGATCCCGGCGTCCGCCGCGGGCGCCGCCCCCGGTGCGCACGAACGGGGTGCACGGGCACTGAGCGGGGGCGGCCCTGGGTAACACCGTGGGAAGGAGTCGGGGAGACCGAGGGGAGAGGTCATGGCAGGCGGGCAGAGCGGCAACGAGGGTGTGTGGCGGGTACTGACCGGTGTCGGCGCGCTGTGCGTCGGCATCGGGCTGATCGCGGGGGTGCCTTTCCTGAGTCTGCTGGGAGCACCCCTCGTCATCGTCGGCGTGATCGGCCTGACCGCGGCACGCCGGAAGTAGCGCCCGTAGCGGAAACGAGGGGCGCTACCCCTCGCCGTGGTCGTACACCGTCACGGCTATGCCCCGCCGCACGAGCCGCTCGGTCACGAGCGGCTCGACCCGCGACCACTTGCCGCCGGCGAGACCGCAGCCGATGCGGGGCATGTGGACGGAGGCGTCGAGGTCGACGACGCGGTCGGCCAGACGGGCCAGGGCCGCGTCGACGGCCTCGTAGCGCACGGGCACGCCCTTGCTGCCCGTGCGCACGCCGCGCTGGCCGATCATGTTGGCGACCCACACGTCCGGCCTGACCGGGACGAGCTGCAGCGCGCCCAGGCCGAAGTCGTTGGAGGCACGCTCGCGGTGCCAGGCGCGGTAGGCCGCCTCCGGCTCCGGCCAGCGGCGGGAGAGGGCCAGGACGAAGCCCTTGCCCCAGCCCCCGATGTCGTTGCAGACGTGGGCGATCACCTTGGCGCCCTTCACCGACGGCACGGTGGCGTCCCCCCGGATGTACGTGATCTCCGACATGACGCCACCGTAGGCGATGGCACTGACAATGGCCCTGACCTGCTACTTCGTGAGGTCGGCGAGTTCGGAGTCGGCGGTCCTGGAGACCCGGCGCCGCACCGCGAACCAGCCGCCGACCAGGGCGGCCGCGATCACCGGGATCAGCAGGAGGGTCTTGCGGCCCACCTCGGGGTCGTTCCCCATGAGGCCGAGGACGGCGAGCAGGAAGGGGATCGTGACGAGTTCGGCGACCGGGCTGCCGGGGAGGCGGAAGGAGGGCCGCTCGACGAGGCCCGCCCGGGCGCGGCGGACGAACACCAGGTGGCAGATCATGATGATCACCCAGGTGCTGATGATGCCGAGGGAGGCCACGTTCAGCACGATCTCGAAGGCCTGGCTCGGCATGAGGAAGTTCAGGCCGACGCCGAGGACGCAGACGGCGCAGGTGAGCAGGATGCCGCCGTAGGGCACCTGGCTGCGCAGGGCAGCAGCTTCCCAGAGCACCCCCGGATCACCCGTGTCCCGGGTCACAGAGCGTTACTTCTCACACGGCCGCCCCCGCGACCGCGATACTGCTGCGCATGACGATCGAGACCGACGAGCGGCCCCTCACGGTCGACGAGCTGGCCGCACGCGCGGGGGTCACGGTCCGCACGGTCCGCTTCTACAGCACCAGGGGCCTGCTGCCGCCACCCGTGATCGGCCCGCGCCGGGTGGGGCACTACGGCCCGGAGCACCTCGCGCGTCTGGAGCTGATCGAGGAGCTGCAGCGGCAGGGCATGACCCTGGCGGCGATCGAGCGCTACCTGGGGCAGCTGCCGCCCGGCCTCGACGCGCACGACCTCGCCGTGCACCGGGCGGTGGTGGCGTCCTGGGCGCCGGGCGCCGACGAGCCGGTGAGCGGCGAGGAGCTGCGGCGGCGGGCGGGGCGGCCGCTGTCCGAGGACGACGTGCGGCGGCTGGTGGCCATGGACGTCGTCGAGGCCGCGCCCGACGGCGGGTACCGGGTCGACTCCGGTCTGCTGCCGCTCGGGGTGCGGCTGCTCGACGTACCGCTGTCGCAGGAGGTGATCCTCGCGGCGCGCGCCACGCTGATCGCGCACTCGCGCGCGGCGGCGCAGGAGCTGTCCGGGCTGCTGCGGGAGGCGGTGGCCGAACGGGACGCGCAGGACGTGCGCTCGCTGACCGCGCAGATGCGTCCGCTGGTCGTCCAGGCCCTGCTGACGACGTTTCAGCGTTCACTGCGAGACGAGCTGCGGCTGTGGCTGTCGGAGGCGCAGCCGGGCGGCTGAGGGGCGGCCGGCACCCGGCGGGCCGTCAGCCGGCGGCCCCACGCCTGGCCGGGCACCTCGATCCAGCGGTACGTCAGCGCGCACAGCGGCAGCAGCACCACGACGAAGGCCACCAGGAGCAGGGGCTCGTCGTGCCGTTGCCGGCCGATCGTGGCGTCGACCGCCGTGAGCAGCACCGGATGCAGCAGGTAGACCGAGTAGCTGATCACGCCCAGCGCGGCCGTCCCGCGCGGGATCCGCCGCCCGCGCGCCGCGAAGCCGGCGGCGAAGGTGAGCACGGCCAGCAGGAACGCGGTGATCCAGCCGCGCCGGGTGAAGTAGTGGCCGTCGCCGTACCACCAGGCGCTGCCCACCGCGCAGAGCAGCACCACGGCGGCCGCGCAGACCGCGGCGCGCCAGGTGCTCCTGCCGTGTTCGGCCCGGTGGACGGCCGTGCCGAGGAACATCACGGCCAGGATCACGAGGCTCTCCCACTGCGGCACCGTGCTGTCGAACGCCACCAGGGCGAGGGCCAGGACGCCGCCCAGCACTCCCCCGGCGACGCGCACCGCGGGCGGGCCGGCGCTCGCGCCGCACACGGCGACGGCCAGGACGGCCGCGGCGCCGGCGATCAGCGGGCCGGTGCCGGTCAGGCCGGACAGGGCGGAGACCGGCAGCCCGCCGCCCGTGAGCGCGCCGACGGCGGCGAGCACGGCCAGGGTGACGGCGGCCGCCGCCGACCGCCGGTGCCGGCGGACCGTGAAGAGGGCGACGACCAAGAGGTAGAAGGCCGTCTCGTACGACAGTGTCCACAGGACGAGCAGGAGGTTGGGCGTGCCCAGCAGTTCCTGGAGCAGGGTGACGTGGGCGACGGCGACCCCGACGGCGCCCTGGCCGCCGCGGATCCGGGTGACCCCCGCGAGGTCGAGGACCAGGATCGTGCCGACGGCGAGCGCCCACAGCGGGTAGAGGCGGAAGACCCGGCCGGTCCAGAAGCTGCGGACGGAGCCCCGGCGTTCCAGCGAGGCGGGGATGATGTAGCCGCTGACCAGGAAGAACACCATGATGCCGTAGCGGCTGGTGTTGAAGTGCGGCATGAGGTCCCGCCGGAACTCCGGCAGGAAGGTGGCGGACGCGTGGTCGAACACCACGACGAGGGCCGCGACGGCGCGCAGCGCGTCCAGCCAGTCCGACCGTGACCGCCTTGTGCCGTCCACGCGCGTCCCTTCCTCCCGTGGTCCCTACGGCTGTTCTTGGACCGGGGCGCGAGGAGCGTTACGCGGCGGGGCCCACGGGGCGAACCCCGTGAGCCCTGGGGAGGTCACGGGGTCCGGCGCGCGGGGTGTCAGCGGGCGTCGGTGAAGGTCTCCCCCCGCTCGGCCTTCTCCACCAGCAGGGCGGGCGGGGTGAAGCGGTCGCCGTAGCGTGCGGCGAGTTCACGCGCGCGTGCCACGAATCCGGCGAGGCCCCCGTCGTAGCCGTTGACGTACTGGAGCACACCGCCGGTCCAGCCGGGGAAGCCGATGCCGAACAGGGAGCCGATGTTGGCGTCGGCGACGGAGGTCAGGACGCCCTCCTCAACGAGCCGGACGGTGTCGAGGGCCTCGGCGAAGAGCATGCGTTCCTGCATGTCCCGGAAGGGGATCTCGCTGCCCGCGCGCGTGAAGTGCTCGCGCAGGCCCGGCCAGAGTGCGCCGCGGGAGCCGTCCTCGGCGTACTCGTAGAAGCCCGCTCCGCCGCTGCGGCCGGGGCGGCCGAACTCGTCGACCATGCGGTCCACGACGGCCTCGGCGGGGTGGGCGGTCCAGGTGCCGCCCGCCTCCTCCACGGCGCGCCGGGACTCCCGGCGGATCTTCTGCGGGAGCGTGAGCGTCAGCTCGTCCATCAGGGAGAGCACCTTGGCCGGGTAGCCGGCCTGGGCGGCGGCCTGCTCGATCGAGGCGGGCTCGATGCCCTCGCCGACCATGGCGACGCCCTCGTTGATGAAGTGGCCGATCACCCGGGAGGTGAAGAAGCCGCGCGAGTCGTTGACGACGATCGGCGTCTTCCTGATCTGCCGGACCAGGTCGAAGGCGCGTGCGAGCGCCTCGTCGCCGGTGCGTTCGCCCTTGATGATCTCGACGAGCGGCATCTTGTCGACGGGCGAGAAGAAGTGCAGGCCGATGAAGTCCTCCTGGCGCTCCACGCCCTCGGCGAGGGCGGTGATGGGGAGCGTGGAGGTGTTGGAGCAGAGCAGCGCGTCGGGGGCGAGGACCTGCTCGATCTCCTGGAAGACCTTGTGCTTGAGGGCGGTGTCCTCGAACACGGCCTCGATGACGGCGTCGCAGCCGGCCAGGTCGGCGGGGTCGGCGGTGGGGGTGATGCGGGCGAGCAGCGCGTCCGCCTTCTCCTGGGTGGTACGACCCCGGGAGACGGCCTTGGCGCACAGCTTCTCGGAGTAGCCCCTGCCCTTGGCGGCGGCTTGCGGGGTGACGTCCTTCAGGACGACGTCGATGCCCGCGCGGGCGCACGCGTAGGCGATGCCGGCGCCCATCATGCCCGCGCCGAGGACGGCCACCCGGCGGACCTTGCGGGGCTCGATGCCCTGGGGGCGGTTGGCGCCGGAGTTGACGGCCTGGAGGTCGAAGAAGAACGCCTGGATCATGTTCTTCGAGGTCTGGCCGGCGGCGAGCTCGACGAAGTAGCGGGCCTCGATGACCTGCGCGGTCTCGAAGTCGACCTGGGAGCCCTCGACGGCCGCGGCGAGGATGGCGCGCGGCGCCGGGTAGGGGGCGCCGCCCGTCTGCTTGCGCAGGGTGGCGGGGAAGGCGGGCAGGTTGGCGGCGAACTTCGGGTTCGCGGGGGTACCGCCGGGGATGCGGTAGCCCGGCCTGTCCCAGGGCTGCCGGGACTCGGGGTTGGCGTCGATGAAGGCGCGGGCCTTGGCGAGGAGTTCCTCGGGGGTGGCGGCGACCTCGTCGATCAGACCGTTCTGCAGGGCCTTGTGCGGGCCGTACTGGGTGCCCTGGAGGAGGACCTTCAGGAGGGCGTCGGCGATGCCCAGCAGGCGGACGGTGCGCACCACGCCGCCGCCTCCGGGGAGCAGACCGAGGGTGACCTCGGGGCAGCCGATCTTGGCGCCGGGGGCGTCCAGGGCGATGCGGTGGTGGCAGGCGAGGGCGAGTTCGTAGCCGCCGCCGAGGGCCGCGCCGTTCATCGCCGCGACGACGGGCTTGCCGAGGGTCTCGATGCGGCGGAGGTTGCGCTTGATCTCCAGGCCGCCGTCGAACAGCTCCTGGGCGGTCTCGGGGGTGACGCGGATCAGGTCGCGCAGGTCGCCGCCGGCGAAGAAGGTCTTCTTGGCGGAGGTGAGGATGACGCCCCGGATGGTGTCCTTCTCGGCCTCCAGGCGGTCGGTGACCGCGGCGAGGGAGGCGCGGAAGGCCGCGTTCATGGTGTTCGCGGACTGGTTCGGGTCGTCGAGGACGAGGGTGACGAGGCCGGTGCGGTCCTGTTCCCAGCGGATGGTGGTGCTCTCGGTCATGACGGGGTCTCCGTAGAAGTCTGTGGGGTGCCGCTGGGGAGGGTCAGACGCGCTCGACGATCGTGGCGATGCCCATGCCGCCGCCGACGCAGAGGGTGGCGAGGCCGTAGCGCTTGTCCTGGCGCTCCAGTTCGTCGACGAGGGAGCCGAGGATCATCGCGCCGGTGGCGCCGAGGGGGTGGCCGAGGGCGATGGCGCCGCCGTTGACGTTGACCTTGTCCAGGGACAGGCCCATGTCCTTGACGAACCGCAGCACCACCGCGGCGAACGCCTCGTTGATCTCGACGAGGTCGATGTCGTCGATGGTCAGCCCGGCCTTGGCGAGGGCCTTGCGGGTGGCCGGGGCGGGGCCGGTGAGCATGATGGTCGGCTCGGAGCCGGAGACGGCGGCGGAGACGATCCGCGCGCGGGGGGTGAGGCCGCCCCGCTCGCCGGCCTCCTTCGAGCCGATGGCGACCAGGGAGGCGCCGTCGACGATGCCGGAGGAGTTGCCCGCGTGGTGCACGTGGTCGATGCGCTCCACCCAGTGGTACGTCTGGAGCGCCACCGCGTCGAAGCCGCCGAGCTCGCCGATGTCGGCGAAGGACGGCTTGAGGGCCGCGAGGGAGTCGGCGGTGGTGCCGGGGCGCAGGTGCTCGTCGTGGTCGAGGACGACGAGTCCGGCGCGGTCCCTGACCGGGACGACGGAGCGGTCGAAGCGGCCCTCCTTCCAGGCGGTCGCCGCCCGCTCCTGGGACAGGGCCGCGTACTCGTCGACGTCACGGCGCGAGAAGCCCTCGATGGTGGCGATGAGGTCGGCGCCGATGCCCTGCGGCACGAAGTTGACGGCGAGGTTCGTCATGGGGTCGTTGAACCAGGCACCGCCGTCGGAGGCCATCGGCACCCGGGACATCGACTCCACGCCGCCCGCGAGGACCAGGTCCTCCCAGCCGGAGCGGACCTTGGCGGCGGCCAGGTTGACGGCCTCCAGGCCCGAGGCGCAGAAGCGGTTCTCCTGCACGCCGGCCACGGTGTCCGGCAGCCCTGCCGCGATCGCGGCGGTCCGCGCGATGTCGGAGCCCTGGTCGCCGACCGGGCTGACGACGCCGAGGACGATGTCGTCGATCGCGGCCGGGTCGAGGCCCGGGAAGCGGCCCCGCAGTTCGTGGATGAGGCCGACGACGAGGTCGATGGGCTTCGTGCCGTGCAGGGCGCCGTTCGCCTTGCCGCGCCCGCGCGGGGTGCGGATCGCGTCGTACACGTACGCTTCGGTGCTCACTGGTCAAGCCTTTCGGGGAGGGTGGGCCGAACGGGGTCAGTCGCCCTGGCGCGGGAGGTCGTCCACGGGGGTCTTCACCAGGTCGTTCGCCAGCCCCGGCACGTCCCAGTCGCGGGCCACCCGCGCGGTGTCGGCGCCGGGCTGCGCAGGGCCGGAGCGGACGGCCGTGGGGGTGGCGGAGAAGCGGGGGGCGGGGGCCGGCTGGGTGATGCCGCCGTGGTCGGTGAAGGTGCCGCGGGCGGCGAGGTGCGGGTGGTGCGGGGCCTCGCGCAGCGACAGCACGGGCGCCACACACGCGTCGGAGCCCTCGAACAGGGCCGTCCACTCGTCGCGGGTGCGGGCCTTGAAGCGGGCGGCGACCGCCTCGCGCAGCTCGCCCCAGCGGGTCCAGTCCCTGCGGGCGTCGCGGAAGTCCCCGAGGCCGAGGAGGCGGGTGAACTCGTCGTAGAACTGCGGTTCCAGGGCGCCGACCGCCATGTACCCGCCGTCGGCGGTCTCGTAGCTGCCGTAGTACGGGCAGCCGCCGTCGAGGAGGTTGGCGGCGCGCCGGTCCCGCCAGCCGCCGGCCGCGAGCATGCCGTGGATCATCGTGGAGAGGTGGGCGGTGCCGTCCACGATCGCCGCGTCGACGACCTGGCCGGTGCCGCTCACGCGCGCGTGGTGCAGCGCGGCGAGGACGCCGACGACGAGGTAGAGGGAGCCGCCCGCGTAGTCGCCGAGCAGGTTGGCGGGGGCGGGCGGCGGGGTGTCGGGGGCGCCGATCATGCCGAGGGTGCCGGTCAGCGCGATGTAGGCGATGTCGTGGCCGGCGCGGTGGGCGAGGGGGCCCTCCTGGCCCCAGCCGGTCATCCGGCCGTAGACCAGCCGGGGGTTGCGGGCGTGGCAGTCCTCGGGGCCGACGCCGAGCCGCTCGGCGACGCCGGGCCGGTTGCCCTCGATCAGCACGTCGGCGCGGGCGGCGAGGTCGAGCACGCGCGCGGGGCCGTCGGGTGCCTTGAGGTCGACGAGGACCGAGCGCTTGTTGCGGTTGGTGACGTCGTGGGCCGGGTCGACGCCGAGGGAGGGGCCGCCGGGGCGGTCCACGCGGACGACGTCGGCGCCGAGGTCGGCGAGCAGCATCGCGGCGAAGGGGCCCGGGCCGATGCCGGCGAGCTCCACCACGCGCACCCCGGTGAGCGGGCCGTGCCCGGACGTGTGTGCCGTCGTCATCCAGCCCCCTTGCTGTGACACAACCGATGTAACACCCGTGATGTTAAGAACGTGTTCCAGTGGGCACAAGAGCCGAGCGAGCAAGCGCTTAGCCAGTTTAGGCGCGACACGCCCGGCCGGCACCGGCTCAGCGGGCGTCCAGCTCCGCTATGAGCCGCTGGGGCGCGATCGTGCGGTAGCTCTCCTCGACCCAGTCGCACAGCAGCTCGGCCGGCGGGGCGCCCTTCTCCTGCAACGGGAGGCTCACCCAGCCCGCCTTCCCCAGGCCGTACCCGGTCGGCTCGGCGCCCGGGGCGGCCAGCGCGTGCGCGTGGGCCGTCTCGTCCTTGAGCTTGACGGTGACGCCCAGCGGGTGACTGCCGTCGTCGACGCCGAGGAAGACGAAGACCTTCCTGTTGACCTTGGCGACCGCCCCGCCCCAGGGGAACTCCTCGGTCGCGCCCGGCAGCCCGAGCGCGAACGCGCGTACTTTCTCCCACTTCTTCAGGGCGTTCCGGTCCACCGCCACCTGCTGCCTCCGGGCTCGTCGTCGGCCTGCGCCCTCCTCACGCTAGCCTCAGCCACCGACAGCGGCGCGGGCTGCGGGACCAGAGGTGTCATGAACGGGCAAGGGGTGTCATGAGCAGGCTAAAGAGGACGGACCGTCCGTACGACATCGTGCTCTTCGGCGCGACCGGATTCGTCGGGACGCTCACCGCCGAGTACCTCGCCGCCCACGCGCCCGGGGATCTGCGCTGGGCGATCGCCGGCCGCAGCCGGGAGAAGCTCGAACGGCTGCGCGAGCGGCTCGGCGCGACGGCCGGGGTGCTCACCGCCGACGTCGCGGACCCGGCGTCGCTGCGCGCCCTCGCGGAGCACGCGCGCGTGGTGGCCACGACCGTCGGCCCCTATGTGGAGTACGGCGAGGACCTGGTCGCCGCCTGCGCGGACACCGGTGCCGACTATCTGGACCTCAGCGGCGAGCCGGAGTTCCTGGACCTGATGTACGTCCGGCACGACGCCCGCGCGCGGGAGACGGGCGCACGGCTGGTGCACGCCGTCGGCTTCGACTCCGTCCCGCACGACCTCGGCGTGTACTTCACCGTCCGGCAGCTGCCCGAGGGCGTGCCGCTGACCGTGGACGGCTTCGTGACGGCGCACGCGGAGTTCTCGGGCGGGACGTTCGCGTCCGCGCTGGGCCAGTTCGCGCGCTGGAGGCGGATGGCCGCCGCCGCGCGGGACCGGGGCCGGCACGAGCCGCGTCTGATGGGCCGCCGGGCCTCTGCGCCGAGGGGCGTGCCCCGGTTCGCCCCGGAGGTCGGCGCCTGGGCGCTGCCGCTGCCGACCGTGGACCCCCAGATCGTGCGCCGCTCGGCGAAGGCGCTGGAACGTTACGGCCCGGACTTCCGCTACCGCCACTACGCGGCCGTGCGGCGGCTACCGGTCGCCGTGGGCGGGGTCGCGGCCGTCGGGACGGTCGTCGCGGCCGCCCAGCTGCCGCCCGCCCGGCGCTGGCTGTCGGACCGGCTCAGGCCCGGGGAGGGGCCGAACGCGGAGAAGCGGGCCCGGAGCTGGTTCTCGGTCCGGTTCGTCGGCGAGGGCGGCGGCCGGCGGGTGTTCACCGAGGTCTCCGGCGGCGACCCCGGCTACGACGAGACGGCGAAGATGTTCGCCGAGGGGGCGCTGGCGCTGGCCTGCGACGACCTGCCGCCGACGGCGGGTCAGGTCACCACGGCGGTGGCCATGGGCGACGCGCTGACCGAGCGGCTGATCCGTGCGGGCATCCGCTTCCGGGTGGCGGCGAGCCGCTGAGCGGCCCGGGCCGGCATCGCGGCGCGCCGGCTCACATCGGCCACTCGACGAGCGTGTAGATCATGCCGACGATCCAGCCGAGGCCCGCGAGCACGGCGAGGATCAGCGCGGCGTTGACGGCGCGCTCGACGGGCCGGCCGGGGTCGGCGAGGGGCTTCGGGGCACGGTGCGTGGTCATGGGCACAGCCTCGCCGCCGACGGGCGGCGCCCACATCCGTACGGATACTCAGACCGGCTACTCAGACCGGGTGCCCGTACGGCCGCCCGTCAGGGCCCGCCGTCGCCTCCTGGAGAACCCGTCGGCACAGCGCGTCGGCCCTGCGGGTCGTCTCCGGCAAGCGGAACCGCGGCGTCAGGGCGAGGGTGTGGGCGCAGGCGTTCTCCAGGGTCGTGCGGTGGCCGACGGAGACGAAGACCGGCTTGACGCCCTGCCGGGTGCGCAGGGCCCGCCCGACCTCCTCGGCGCCCGCGAGGAGCGGCGAGGACGCTCCGCGCGGTGCGTCCGGGTCGTCGTACGTGAAGGTGAACGGGTTCTTCGCGACGCCGATCGTGGGCAGGCCGGTGAGGACTCCGAGGTGGCTCGCGAGGCCGAAGCGGCGCGGGTGGGCGAGGCCGTAGCCGTCACAGACGACCAGGCCGGGCGGGACGGGCAGGGCGTCCAGGGCCGCCAGCACGGTCGGGATCTCGCGGAAGGCGAGCAGTCCGGGCACGTACGGGAAGGAGATCCGGCCGACGGCGGTGGCCTCGGCGACGACGTCGAGGCTCGCCGCGTCCAGCACGACGGCCGCGGCCGCGACGACGTCCCGTTCGTCGTCGTAGGCGACGTCCACCCCCGTCACCCGGCCGGTCCCGGGCGGCGGGCCCGGTTCGCCGAGCACCACGCGGACCCGCAGCTCGTCCTGGACGGCGCGGGCCTCCTCCTCGGTCGCGGGCCAGCCCGCGGGAATGTCTACGGTCGTCATGGTGGTGACGAGCGTACGGCTCCCCCGCGCGGGCCTGCGATCACGTTTCCCGACGGTCGCCGGTCCGGCGGCCCGGCGGCCCGGGCCGGTCAGTTCTCCAGTCGTGCCGCGCGCCCTTGTTCGCCCGCCGCCCAGCAGCCGCCGTCGGGGGCGCAGTCGACGGTGTCGTAGGAGCCCGTGTCGACGGTCCGCCAGGTGCGACCGGCGTCGGTGGTCAGATCGGTGCCGGTGGGCCCGACGGCGAGGGCGGCGGCGCGGCGGTGCGGGAGCCAGGCCACGCCGGAGCGGTAGGCGGGCGGCGGGCCGGCGGCGGGGCGCCAGCTGCGGCCCGCGTCGCCCGTGGTGGCCGCGGCGTCCGGGGAGGGCTGACCGGCGCGGTAGTCGCCGCCGACGGCGAGGCCGTGGTGACGGTCGCGGAAGGCGAGGGCGAACACCCCGCGCGCGGGGTCGCCCGCCGGGACGGGGGTGTCGGCCGCGGTCCAGGTCAGTCCCCGGTCGGCGGAGTGCAGCACCCGCGCGCGTGCCGCGCCGCCGGTGGCCAGCCACACGTCCCGCGGCCCGGCGGAGACCAGGCACTGGCCACTGGCGGCGAAACCGGCCTCGCCGTCCAGGGCGGCCGGCATGCCGGTGTCCGGCAGCACCGTCCAGGACCGGCCGCCGTCCGCGGTGGACAGGATGCGGAACCTCCCGTCCACCGGGTCGCTCATCGCGAGGCCGTGGCGGCGGTCGAAGAAGGTCATGCAGTCGTAGAACGCCTTCGCGTCGGTGTTGCGGAAGGACTCCGTCCAGGTCGCCCCGCCGTCGTCGGTGCGGTACACCCGCGAGGCCTCGCCCTCGCCGATCGCCAGCACCACCGCGCGGCGCGCGTCGAACGCCTCGATGTCACGGAACTGCAGGTCGGCGGCGCCGGGCGGCGAGACGTTCCGCCAGCTCGCCCCGCCGTCGGCGGTGCGCAGCACGGTGCCCTGGGTGCCGGACAGCCACGCGGTGTGCCGGTCGACCGCGGACAGCCCGCGGAAGCGGACCGAGGGGCTGCCGGTGTCCTTCGGCGCCCAGTGCGGATCGCCGTGCGCGTGGGCCGGCGCGGCGGGCAGCGTGGCCAGCGCCGCCGCGCAGACCGCCGCCGCGGCGGCCCACGCCCTCCTTCGTGCAGTTCTTACCGTCCTTACCGTGCGTCGCGTCTTCCCCAAGCGCCTCATGGCGCGGGAAGCTAGTCCACGGCCCCGATGGCGTCCAGAGGGCCTCGGCCGCCTCGACCGCCCTGCGCGCAACGGCGGGACAGGTGCGTCACTTCCGTGTCACTCCGGTGTCACTCCGGCGCATGAAGGCGGTGACCGAGGTCACTCGCCCTCGGTGTGCACGGATCGGCCGGTTCCAGCGTCTCTTCCTGTATCCGGTCCCCGTCCGGCCGGAAGTCCGTCCCCTCGTCAGCAAGGGAGCAAGGCGTTGTCCACCGTCATCGAGCAGCCCGTTGAGGCCCGCCTGGTCGCCGCCGCGCCTCGGATGCCGAGCATCCCCGCCATGCTGCACTACGACCGGAGCGATCCGTTCGCCGTCCGGATGACCTTCCCGGCCCCCGCGACCCTGGAGGGCGTCGAGGTCTGCTGGACCTTCGCCCGTGACCTGCTCGCCGCCGGTCTGGAGCGGGCCGAGGGCCACGGCGACGTCCGCGTCCGCCCGTACGGCTGGGACCGCACGGTGCTGGAGTTCCACGCCCCTGAGGGCACCGCCGTCGTGCACGTCCACTCGTCGGACATCCGCCGCTTCCTGGGCGCCACCGGGGAGCTGGTGCCGGTCGGTCTGGAGCACCTCCAGCTCGATCTGGACCACGACCTCGCGGAACTGATGCGGGACGCCTGCTGAACCGCGGGCGGCCGGTTTTAATCCTTTGACCGGGCTGCCGGCCCCTCCTATCGTCTGAAGCGGTCCTGTTGCCGCCGATTGGAGAAGGACGTTGCTCGTCTGAGGTCCTGAGACACCGTGCCCCGCACCCGTGCGGGCGCTGCGTGCGACCTCGGCGTCTTCGAGCCGTCCTTGAGCGACAGGGCTTTCCGTATGCCCGCGCTCCCGCCGTTCCCGCGGTGGTCGCCGCCCTCCGGTGTCTCGACACGCGTATGCCCCTGACCGCACACGCACACCGCGAGGCCCCTTTGACACGATCCATCGCCTGCTCGTCCCTCTCCTTCTCCTGGCCCGACGGCACCGCCGTCCTCGACGGCCTCGACGCCTCCTTCGGCCCCGGCCGGACCGGGCTCGTCGGCGTCAACGGCTCCGGCAAGTCGACCCTGCTGAAACTGGTCGCCGGGCTGCTCACCCCCACCGAGGGCTCCGTGCGGGTCTCCGGCGAGGTCGGCCACCTCCCGCAGAACGTCACGCTCGACACCGGCCGACGCGTCGACGACGTCCTCGGCATCGCCGTACAGCGGGCCGCCCTGCACGCCATCGAGGCCGGCGACGCCGCGGAGGAGCACTTCGAGGCCCTCGGCGACGACTGGGACGTGGAGGAACGCGCCCTGGCCACCCTCGGCGAGCTGGGCCTCGGCCACATCGGCCTGGACCGCACCGTCGGCGAGGTGTCCGGCGGCGAGTCCGTCCTGCTGCGGCTGGCCGCGCTGCTGCTGCGCCGCCCGGACGTCCTGCTGCTCGACGAACCCACCAACAACCTCGACCGCCACGCCCGCCGGCGGCTGTACGCCGCCGTGGAGTCCTGGCCGGGCGTGCTGGTCGTGGTCAGCCACGACCGGGAACTGCTGGAGCTCGTCGACCAGATCGCCGACCTGCGCGGCGGGGAGATCACCTGGTACGGCGGCACCTTCTCCGCCTACGAGGAGGCGCTCGCCGGCGAGCAGGAGGCCGCCGAGCGCATGGTGCGCGTCGCGGAGGCCGATCTGCGCCGGCAGAAACGCGAACTGGCCGACGCCCAGGTCAAGCTCGCCCGCCGCAAGCGCTACGGGCAGAAGATGTTCGAGCAGAAACGCGAGCCGAAGATCGTCATGGGGGCGCGCAGGCGCGCGGCGCAGGAGTCCGCGGGCAAGCACCGCATCCTGCACGAGGAGCGCCTCACCGAGGCCAGGGAACGGCTCGACGAGGCCGCGGAGGCGGTGCGCGACGACGACGAGATCCGGGTCGAGCTGCCGTTCACCGGCGTCCCGCCGGGGCGTGAGGTCCTCACCCTGCGGGACCTGGAACTCGCCTACGGCGCGCGCGTGGCGGGCGGTCTCGATCTGCGCGGGCCGGAGCGCGTGGCGCTCGTGGGGCGCAACGGCGCGGGCAAGACGACCCTGCTGCGCACCGTCGCCGGGGAGCTGGCGCCGGTCGCGGGCGAGGCGCACGCGCACGTGCCGCTGCGGTTCCTGCCACAGCGGCTGGACGTCCTCGACGACACGCTGACGGTCGCCGAGAACGTGGCGCGGTTCGCGCCGGCCGCCACGAACAACCGGATCCGGGCCCGGCTCGCCCGGTTCCTGTTCCGGGGCGCCCGCGCGGACCAGAACGCGGGCACCCTGTCCGGCGGGGAGCGTTTCCGGGCGGCCCTGGCGGCGCTGATGCTCGCCGAGCCGGCCCCGCAGCTGCTGCTCCTGGACGAGCCGACGAACAACCTCGACATGGCGAGTGTGCGGCAGCTCACCACGGCCCTGGAGTCCTACGAGGGCGCCCTCGTCGTCGCCAGTCACGATCTGCCCTTCCTGGAGTCGATCGGGATCACCCGCTGGCTGCTGCTGGACGGGGAGTTGCGCGAGAGCAGCCTGGAGGAGGTGACGGACCCGGCGTAGGCGGGGCGGTCTCAGGAGGGGCACAGGCGGGCGCCAGGGGTTTTGTCCTGGTGGGCCCGCGCTGCATGATGGCGGACCGGCGCCGTGTCAGGGGCGCCGGTCGGACCTCCGGCGCGACCCGTCGGCCGGGCCCGAGCCACCGCTGATTCGGAGACCCGTCCGTGCCCAGCAGGAAAGCCCTCGTCCGCCGCCCCGGCCCCCGTCTCGCCGAAGGGCTGGTGACCCACATCGAGCGCGAGAAGATCGATGTCGACCTCGCCCTCGACCAGTGGGAGGCGTACACGGAGACGCTGCGCGCGCACGGCTGGGAGACGATCGAGGTCGACCCGGCCGACGACTGCCCCGACGCCGTGTTCGTCGAGGACACCGTGGTCATGTACAGGAACGTGGCCCTGATCGCGCGCCCCGGCGCCGAGTCCCGGCGCGCGGAGACCGACGGGGTCGAGGAGGCCGTGGCCCGCCTCGGCTGCTCGGTGAACTGGATCTGGGAGCCGGGCACCCTGGACGGCGGCGACGTGCTGAAGGTCGGCGACACGATCTACGTCGGCCGCGGCGGACGGACCAACGCCGCCGGGCTCCAGCAGGTGCGGGCGGCGTTCGAGCCGCTCGGGGCCCGGGTGGTCGCCGTACCGGTGAGCAAGGTGCTGCATCTGAAGTCGGCGGTCACCGCGCTGCCCGACGGTACGGTGATCGGGCACATCCCCCATGTGGACCGGCCCTCGCTGTTCCCCCGGTTCCTGTCGGTGCCCGAGGAGGCCGGCGCGCACGTGGTGCTCCTCGGCGGCCCGAAGCTGCTCATGTCGGCCGCCGCGCCCCGGTCCGCGGAGCTCTTCGCCGACCTCGGCCTGGAACCCGTCACGGTCGACATCGGCGAGTTCGAGAAGCTGGAAGGATGTGTGACTTGCCTCTCGGTGCGACTTCGGGAACTGTACGCCTGACCGGGTGAGCGGATCACCTCTCCGGCCCTGGGACCTGCGGATCCCGAGGCTGTTCGGCACCCCCCGAAATCCCTTGGGAAGCCTTGCTGATCAGCGATCTTTACAGCACCCTTAACCTACGGCTTCGTAACCTACGGTTTCGTAGCCTACGATCCCGTAGGTTCCGGTATCCGCTCGCCGGAGTGTTCTGCTCCGTTTTTCTGTCCCCCTGGAGTACCTCGTGACGATCGCCTCCCCTCACCTCGGCAGCCCCGCCGTCTGGACCGACGCCAAGCTGCTGTACGCGCTCGAGGAAGTGGTCGAGACGGAACTCAACCGGCATCTCAAGGTCACCAAGGACTGGATGCCCCACGAGTACGTGCCCTGGAGCGACGGCCGCAACTTCCCCGGCTTCTTCGAGGACGGCGAGGCCTGGGAGAAGAGCCAGTCCAAGGTCACCGAGATCGGCCGGATCGCGCTCGTCGTGAACCTCCTCACCGAGGACAACCTCCCCAGCTACCACCACGAGATCGCCACCCTCTTCGGCCGCGACGGCGCCTGGGGCACCTGGGTGCACCGCTGGACGGCGGAGGAGGGCCGGCACGGCATCGTGATGCGCGACTACCTGCTCGCCTCGCGCGCGGTGGACCCGGACAAGCTGGAGCAGTTCCGGATGATGCACATGAGCGAGGGCTTCGAGTCCGACAACCGGCACTCCATGCTGCACTCGGTCGCCTACGTCGCCTTCCAGGAGCTCGCGACCCGCATCTCGCACCGCAACACCGGTCACCAGTCCGGCGACCCGGTCTGCGACCGCATGCTGGCGCGCATCGCGACCGACGAGAACCTGCACATGGTCTTCTACCGCAACCTGCTGAAGGCCGCCTTCGAGCTCGCCCCCGACCTCACCATGCAGGCCGTGCGGGACGTCGTCCTGAACTTCCGCATGCCCGGCCACGGTATGCCCGGCTTCGAGCGGTGGGCCGCGCAGATGGCCATCGGCGAGGTCTACAACCTGCGCATCCACCACGACGACGTCATCCAGCCCGTGCTGCGCTTCCTGAAGATCATGGAGATCGACGGCCTCGGCCCCGAGGGGCAGAAGGCGCAGGAGGAGCTGGGCCTGTTCATGAACGGCCTGGACTCCGAGGCGGCGAAGTTCGACGAGAAGCTGGCCGCGCGCAAGGCGCGCATGGCCGCGCGCGCCGGGGCCTGACACCGGGCTCGGCCCACCGACGAGGGGCGCACCGGAACACCGGTGCGCCCTGTCGGCGCTGTACGGCATCGTGCCGCCGTGCTCGACGGCACGAACCCTCCCGACTGGCCCGCCGGCGGATCAGACGGGCCTGGAACCGCTCCCCGTGCCGTCGTCCGTCGCGCTGTGGACGCTGGAAGGGCCCGCCGGCCAGGGCCTCGGCGACCGGCGCCGCGCCCTCGGCGCCCGGTGCCTGCTTGCACGGGTCCGGACGCCCGTCCGGCAGCGCGGTCCCGGCCGTGAAGTCCAGCCGCTCCCCCGCCGGCCGCCCGGCGCGCAGCCAGTCGAGCAGCGGGGCGAGGTCGGCGAGCGGCCGGGGGACGACCGGAGGCACTCCGGCGAACCCGGCCCGCCGGTTCACCTCGTTCTCCTCGTTCACCACTCCGCCTCCCGGTAGTCCTTCAGGAACACGCCCGATACCGGGTCACCGGCCTCTCCGCGCACGATCGGGTCGTACACCCGGGCCGCGCCGTCGACGGTGTCGAGCGGGGTGCGGAAGCCGGCGCCCGCCATCCGGGCCTTCTTCGGCGCCGGGTTCTCGTCGGTGATCCAGCCGGTGTCGACCGCGCACATGTGGACACCCCGGGCGGCGAGTTCGGCGGCGCTGGTGCGGGTGAGCATGTTGAGGGCGGCCTTGGCCATGTTGGTGTGCGGGTGCCCCGGCATCTTGTTGCGCACGGCGAACCGGCCCTCGACGGCCGTGACGTTGACGACGTACCGGCGCGGGTGCGGGGAGGCGAGCAGCAGCGGCAGCAGCCGGTCGCACAGCAGGGCGGGGGCGAGGGCGTTGACGAGCTGGGTCTCCAGGACCTCGGCCGGGTCGAGCGCGCCGAGCGTCGCCGACCAGGAGTTCTCCGGGGACGGGTCGGGCAGCAGACCGGCCTCGTCGGCCTCGCGCAGGGCCGCCGGCAGCGGGGCGGCCCCGCCCGGGAGCATGCGCATCGGCGCGAACCCGGGGGCCCGGCGCGCCCCCTCGGGCAGCGCGTCGGCCTCGCCGGCCGCGAGCAGGGCGTACGACCGCGCAGGGCGGCGCACGGTCTGGGCCGCGTTGTTGACGAGGATGTCGAGGGGGCGGCCCTCGGCGCGCAGGTCCTCGCACAGGCCCAGCACCTGGCGCGGGTCGCGCAGGTCGACGGCGAGGACGGTGAGCCGGTCCAGCCACCGATCGCTGCCCGGTTCGGCCCGGAAGCGGCGCACGGTGTCGTGCGGGAACCGGGAGGTGACCTGGACCTCCGCGCCGTCGCGCAGCATCATCAGCGCCAGCTGGAAGCCGATCTTCACACGGCCGCCGGTCAGCAGGACGCGCCGCCCGCGCAGATCGGTGCTCAGGGCGCGGCGGGCGGTGTTGTCGACGGCGCAGCCGGGGCAGAGCCGGTGGTAGAAGGTGTCGACCTGCCGATACGGCGACTTGCAGACGTAACAGGTGCGGGGCCGCAGGAACACGCCTCCGTCACCGGTGTCGGCGCCGGTCAGGGGTGCGTCCTCGCGCCGGTCCGGGGCTCCGGTGGCGGTGGCGGCCATCGCGGCGGCGTCGGCCGCCGACAGCTCGGCGCCGCGGGCCTTGCGGCGGCGCAGCCGTCCGTCGCGCGCGAAGGACGCGGCGACCTGCTCGGCGCGCAGCCGTACGGGATCGTCGACGGGCAGCGCGCGCAGTCTGCCGACCAGCGCGTGGAAGGCGGCCAGTTCCGTCTCGGTGACCGGCTCGGTGACCGCCGCCCGTCCGCTCTCCTCGCCCATCCGTCCCCGCCCCCGTGCTCGCCGTACCGCGGTCCCGACCGGATTCGAACCGGCGTATCCACCCTGACAAGGTGGCGAGTCTGCCTCTGCTCTACGGGACCCCGCCGCGCCCGGACGACCGGATGCGAACCGGCGCATCCGGCTGGGCAAGCCGGCGCGACCGCCTCTGCGCTATGTCCGGTGGCGCCCCCGGATCCTAACCGCACCCCCGCGACGCGGTCTCCCGGATTTCCGAGGCACCTCTGCCGGCCCACCGCCCGGTGACGGGTCAGCAGGACGTGCGCCTGATCTGGAGGCGCTCCTTCTCGGACAGGCCGCCCCAGACGCCGAAGCGCTCGTCGTTGGCCAGGGCGTACTCGAGACAGGCCACGCGCATGTCGCACATGCCGCAGATGCGCTTGGCCTCGCGCACCGAGCTGCCGGGCTCCGGGAAGAAGAAGTCCGCCCCGGTCTGCGCGCACAGCGCCTGGCTCTGCCAGCCGAGGTCGGACGTGGGGATCGTGTCGGTATGCATGGCCAGGATCGTGCCGTGCGGCGAAAAACGTTCGATCAACGCCGGATATACGCGGCGGGCACAGGCCTCCGGCCACCCCGATGATGACGCCGTGACCGGCCCCGGCGCACGGCGGCGCGCGGAACTCCGGCGGCGATTGTCAGTGGGCGGTGCAAGACTCGGCAGTGCAGACAACGGGACCCTTGCGAGGAGGGCGGAGATGCTCACCACCCGTTTCGTCGACGGCGCTCCGAACTGGATCGATCTCGGCACGCCCGACATCGACGGCGCCACCTCCTTCTACGGCGCCCTGTTCGGCTGGCGCTTCGAGTCCGCGGGACCGGACGCCGGCGGTTACGGCTTCTTCCGGTCGGAGGGCAGAACCGTCGCGGGCGGGATGCAGACCACGCCCGCGCAGGGTCCCCCGGCCTGGACGGTCTATTTCCAGTCGTCGGACGTGGACGCCACCGCCCGGTCCGCCGAACGGGCCCACGGCCGGGTGCTCTTCGCCCCCATGGACGTCATGGGGCAGGGCATGATGGCGATCGTCGCCGACTCGGCGGGGGTGCCCTTCGGCCTCTGGCAGCCGGGGCGGAACAAGGGCGTGGACCTGGCCGGTGAACCGGGTTCGCTGTGCTGGGTGGAGCTGTACACGCCGGACATCGCCGCGGCGGCCGCCTTCTACTACACGACGCTGGGTCTGGAGACCTCCGCGGCCGCCTTCCCCGGGGGCGTGTACACCTGTGTCAACCCCCCGGGTGCGGGCGAGGACGCGATGTTCGGCGGGTTCGTGACGCTGGCCGACGATCCGACCGAGGCGCGGGACGGGGCGTACTGGCTGCCGTACTTCGAGGTCGCGGACGTGGACGCGGTGGCCGCCGAGGCGGAGGCGCGGGGCGGCCAGGTCCGGATGCCGGCTGCGGACGTGGAGGGCGTGGGCCGGATGGCCCGGCTGGCCGACCCGTACGGGGCGCGTTTCGCGGTGATCAGAAGCGCGCAGCGGGAGGGCTGAGACCGGGCCGGTGGGCGGGCTCAGGCCGAGGCGCGGCGCACCAGGGTGGTCGGCAGGACCACTCCGGCCGGGGTCTCCTCGGGGGTGCGCGGGTCGAGGCGGCGCAGCAGGAGGCGGGCCATGATCCGGCCCATCTCCTCGATGTCCTGACGGACCGTCGTCAGCGGCGGGTCGGTGGCCTCGGCGACCGGCAGCATGTCGTCGAAGCCGACCACCGCCACGTCCTCGGGCACCCGCCGCCCCCGCTCGCGCAGCACCCGCAGCGCGCCGGAGGCGGTGAGGTCGTTCGCGGCGAACACGGCGTCGACGTCCGGGCAACGGTCCAGCAGGACGCGCATCGCGCGCTCGCCGCCGCCGGGCGTGAAGTCGCTCTCCACGACGAGCCGGGGATCGGCCTCGCCCATGACGTCCCGGTAGCCGTCGAGCCGGTCGGCCGCCGAGGTCTGGTCGAGGGGGCCGGTGAGGTGCGCGATCCGGGTGCGGCCGAGGCCGACGAGATGGCGTACGGCCTCGCGGGCCCCGCCCCGGTTGTCGCTGTCCACGTACGCCACCCCGGCGTCGCCGTCGCTCCAGCCGGGGCGGCCGCCGAACACGGTGGGCAGACCGGCGCCCCGGATGAGGCCGGGCAGCGGGTCGTCGAGGTGGAGGGAGAAGACCAGGGCGCCGTCGACATGGCCGCCGGCGAGATAGCGGGCGACCCGTGTGTGGTCGTCGCGGCCCTCGGTGAGCAGCAGGACCAGCTGGTTGTCCTGGGCGGTCAACTGCTTGCTGATGCCGCGGAGCTGGAGCGCGAAGAACGGGTCGGCGAAGACCCTGGTCTCCGGTTCGGCGATGACGACGGCCACGGCCCCGTGCCGTCTGGTCACCAGGGAGCGGGCCGCCTGGTTGGGCACGTAGCCGAGTTCCTCCACGGCCCGCCGGACCCGCTCCACCAGAGGCTCCCGGACCCCGTCCCCGCCGTTGACCACCCTCGACACGGTGGCCCTGGACACGCCGGCCCGCGCGGCCACGGCCTCCAGGGTGGGACGCTGCGCGGTCTCGGTCACGTCGGGGCTCCTCCTCGGACCTCGGTGGGTGCGGATCAGGATAGCTCCGGGAGGTGGCCGGTGAGAGCGCTCTCGCCGCCGGGCGGCCGCGGGACGCCGACCCGGCCGACGCAGGGACGGTGACCGATCGTCAGGGGGGGCGCCCCCGGATACCGCTCGGGGTCAGGGGGGGCGCCCCCGGATACCGCTCAGGTGCAAGGGGAACGCCCCGCGAGCCCCTCGGGGGCTGGGGCGACAGCCCCGCGAGCCGTCCGGGTCAGGGGCGAGGGCCCCGGAAGCCCGTCCGGGTCAGGGAGCCTGCGACTCCGGTGGGGGCGGCGGCTTCTCGCGGCGGGGGGAGCGGGAGGGCGGCGGGGCGTCCTCGCTGCGGGCCCGGCTCGGCTGGACCCGCTTCGGCTCGCCCGGCATCTTCGGGTACTCCGGGGGGTACGGGAGGTCGCCGAGACCGTGGTCGTGCTCGTCGCGGCGGGCGAGTTCCAGGAGGGACTCCAGGGAGAAGGCGTGCTCGTCCATGTCGGCGTGGACGTCGCCGAGTTCGGCGAAGCGGGCCGGCATCGTCGCGAGGTCGAAGTCGCGGGGGTGCGCCTCGCCGACCTCCTCCCAGCGCAGGGGCGCCGAGACGGGGGCGTGCGGGCGGGGCCGTACGGAGTAGGCGGAGGCGATGGTGCGGTCCCGGGCGGTCTGGTTGTAGTCGAGGAAGATGCGCTCGCCGCGCTCCTCCTTCCACCACTTGATCGTCACCCGGTCCGGCATCCGCCGCTCCATCTCCCGGCCGACGGCGATGGCGGCGCGCCGCACCTGGGTGAAGGTCCAGTCGGGCCGGATCGGCACGAAGACGTGCAGGCCCCGGCCGCCGGAGGTCTTGGGCCAGCCCCGCAGGCCGCCGAACTCGTCGAGGACGGCCCGTAGTTCGTGGGCGGCGCGGACGGCGTCGTCGAAGTCGGTGCCGGGCTGCGGATCGAGGTCGATGCGCAGTTCGTCGGGGCGGTCCACGTCGTCGCGGCGGACGGGCCAGGGGTGGAAGGTGAGCGTGCCGTACTGGGCGGCCCAGAGCACGGCCGCCTCCTCGGTGGGACACATCTCGTCGGCGCTGCGCCCGCTGGGGAAGGTGATGTGGGCGGTGGGGATCCAGCCGGGCATGTTCTTCGGGGCCCGCTTCTGGAAGAAGGACTCGCCGGTCACGCCGTCGGGGTAGCGCTCCAGGGTGGTGGGGCGGTTGCGCAGGGCGCGCAGGATGCCGGGCGCGACGGCCTGGTAGTAGCGGGCGAGGTCCAGCTTGGTGAAGCCGCGCTCCGGGAAGAAGACCTTGTCGGGGCTGGACAGCCGTACGGTCCGGCCGCCCGCCTCCAGTTCCAGCGCATCAGCCATGCGAGCCACGGTAGGCGCACCGCCCAGGACGTGCATACCGGACAAGCTCCCCGGCATGCGGCGTGCGGGCGTCCTGGGCGGCTCGTAGAGTCGAAGCCATGGATCTTCCGGTGATGCCGCCCGTGAAGCCGATGCTCGCCAAGTCGGTGGCCGCGATCCCGGCGGGGATGCAGTACGAGGCGAAGTGGGACGGGTTCCGGGCGATCGTGTTCCGCGACGGGGCCGAGGTCGAGCTGGGCAGCCGCACCGGGAAGCCGCTGACCAGGTACTTTCCCGAGCTGGTGGAGGCGCTGAAGGAGCGGGTGCCCGAGCGGTGCGTGCTGGACGGGGAGATCGTGATCGCACGGGAGGGCCGGCTGGACTTCGACGCGCTCACCGAGCGCATCCATCCGGCGGAGTCGAGGGTGCGCACGCTGGCCGAGCGGACACCGGCCTCGTTCGTGGCCTTCGACCTGCTGGCCCTGGCGGACACCGCGCTGCTCGACGTACCGCTGACCGACCGGCGGGAGCTGCTGACGAGGGCGCTCGCGGGGGTGACGCCGCCCGTGCATCTGGCGCCGGCGACGATCGACGTCGAGGTGGCCCGGCGGTGGTTCGAGCAGTACGAGGGCGCGGGGCTGGACGGGGTGATCGCCAAGCCGCTCACCCTGCTCTACCGGCAGGACGAACGGGCCATGTTCAAGGTGAAGCACGAGCGCACCGCCGACGTGGTGGTCGCCGGCTACCGCCTGCACAAGAGCGGGCCGGTCGTCGGGTCGCTGCTGCTGGGCCTGTACGACGACCGGGGCGCCCTCCAGCACGTGGGCGTGTCCGCCGCGTTCCCCATGAAGCGCCGGGCCGAACTGATCGAGGAGCTGGAGCCGTCGCGGATGGCGGACGCGACCGGGCACCCGTGGGCGGCCTGGGCGCAGGAGGCCGCGCATGAGACGGCGCGGCTGCCGGGGGCGCCGAGCCGCTGGTCGGGCAAGAAGGACCTGTCCTGGGTGCCGCTGAGACCGGAGCGGGTGGCCGAGGTGGCGTACGACCACATGGAGAACGGGGCGCGCTTCCGTCACACCGCCCGCTTCCGCCGCTGGCGCCCGGACCGCACCCCGGAGAGCTGCACGTACGGCCAGCTGGAGGCGCCCGTGCGCTACGACCTCGCGGAGATCCTCGGAACGCCCCCGGCGCCCCCTGCGGCGCCCTGACTCACGGCGTCATCAGGATCTTCACCGCGCCGTCCTGCTTGCGCTGGAACATCTCGTACGCGTGCGGGGCCTGGGTCAGCGGCAGCCGGTGGGTGGCGAAGTCGTCCACGCCGAGCGGGTCCTCGTCGGTGAGGTACGGCAGGATGTCGTCGGCCCAGCGGCGCACATTGGCCTGGCCCATGCGGATCTGGATCTGCTTGTCGAACAGGGTGCCCAGGGGCAGCGGGTCGGCCGTGCCGCCGTAGACGCCGGTCAGGGAGAGGGTGCCGCCGCGCCGGACCAGGTCGATGGCGGTGTGCAGGGCGGCGAGCCGGTCCACGCTGAAGCGTTCCGCCAGCGGGCCGCCGAGGGTGCGCGGGAGCAGCGCGGCGGCGTTCTGGACCAGACGGGCGGCCGCACTGCCGTGCGCCTCGGTGCCGACGGCGTCGATCACGGCGTCGGGGCCGCGCCCGTCGGTCTCGTCGCGGAGGGCGGTGATCAGTTCCTTCTCGCTGTCGAAGGCGCGCAGGTCGTACGTCTCGACACCGCGCGCCCGGGCCCGGCGCAGCCGCTCGCCGACCAGGTCGACGCCGAACACCCGCCCGGCGCCCCGCAGGTGCGCGATCCGGCAGGCCATGTCGCCGATGGGGCCGAGCCCGAGCACCGCGACACTGCCGCCGGACGGGACGCCCGCGTAGGCGACGGCCTGCCAGGCGCTGGGCAGGACGTCGGAGAGGTACACGAACCGGTCGTCGGGCGGACCCTCGGGGACCTTGATCGGGCCGAACTGGGCCTGCGGGACGCGCAGATACCCGGCCTGGGCGCCGGGCACCGAGCCGTACAGCCGGGTGTAGCCGAACACGGCGGCGCCCATGCCCTCGGCGCCGACCTGGGTGGTCTCGCACTGCGTCGGCAGGGAATCGAGACACATCCAGCAGGTGCCGCAGGCGATCTGGAACGGCACCACGACCCGGTCGCCGGCCTTCAGGTCCGGTACCCCGGCGCCGACCTCCTCGACGATGCCCATCGGCTCGTGGCCGAGGATGTCGCCGGGGGTCATGAACGGGGTGAGCACCTCGTACAGGTGCAGGTCGGAGCCGCACAGCCCGGTGGACGTGATGCGGATGACGGCGTCCGTGGGTTCCTGGATCTCCGGGTCGGGCACGGTCTCCACCCGGACGTCCCGCTTCCCCTGCCAGGTCACTGCCTTCATGGTGGCGCGCTCCCTCCGCCGGTCCGGTCCGTCCCGGCGGGCCCGGGGCCCGGTTACCGGCTGCGCCCCGGGTACCCGGACCGGCGGCCCCGTCACACCGGCCCGGTCCACGCGCGGGCGGGACCGAACGCAGGCGCGACCGGACGGACGAGCGCACAATCGAGGGACGGAGACGGGGTGGCGATGGTGGGTGCACAACGCGCGAGACGCTCCAGGGCGGTGGTCGGGGCGACACCGGCCGCGGCGCTGCTCGCCGCCGCCCTCGCCTGCTCCCTCTCCCTCTCCCTCTCTCTCACGGCCGGCTGTACGACGTCCCGCTCCCCGTCGCCCGACGACGGGCGCAGCACCTCGGGGCGGCCGGACGGCACCAGCGCGCCCGCCACGTCCCTCGGCCCGGTGCTCGCCGTGAAGATCGACAACGCGGACGCGGCCCGCCCGCAGACCGGGGTGGACGCCGCGGACGTCGTCTACGTCGAGCAGGTCGAGGGCGGGCTGAGCCGGCTGATGGCGGTGTACGCCAGCAGGCTGCCGCAGGCGGTGGGGCCGGTGCGCAGCGCCCGTGAGTCCGATCTGGAGCTGCTGGGGCAGTTCCGGCGGCCGTTGCTGGCGTTCTCCGGGGCGCAGCACAAGCTGCTGCCGCTGATCGACCGGGCGCCCCTGGACGCGGTGACGCCGGGCGACGCGTCCGCGGCCTATTTCCGCGGCCCGGACCGGGCCGCCCCGCACAATCTCTACCTCCGCCCGGACCGGCTGCTGCCCTCGGCGCCGGGCGCGGCCGCGCTGACCACCGGCTTCCGCTACGGCCCCGCGCCCTCCGGCGGCCGGACGCAGGCCTCGCACACCGTGCGCTATCCGGCGGCCCGGTTCACCTTCACCTGGTCGGCGGACCGGGCGCGCTGGCTGGTCTCCATGGACGGCACGCCGACGGTGACGGCCGACGGGCAGCGGGTGGCCCCGGCCACGGTGGTGGTGCAGTACGTGAAGATGCGCGCGTCGGGGTTCCACGACTTCCTCGGCAACAACACGCCGTACACCGAGACGGTGGGCTCGGGGACGGCGCAGGTGCTGCGCGACGGACGGGCCTACGACGTGCGCTGGAAGCGGCCGACGGCGCGGGACGGCACGGACTTCAGCACCGCCGACGGCAACCCGGTCGACTTCGCCGAGGGGCAGGTGTGGGTGGTCTTCGCGAAGGCCCCGCCGGACACGGCCTAGTACTGCAACGAGGCCGCGGCCCAGGCGGTCAGCCTTGAGGTACGAGCGGTTCCGCAGGGTTGCGCAGGCCCTCGGCCGCGTCCGAGACCCTGCGGATGAGGTCGAAGAACTGTGCCTGTTCGGCGGCGGAGAGCGGGGCGAGGAAGACCTGGTTCATACGGGCCGTGCGTACGGTCAGCCTGCGGTGGGTGCGCAGGCCGTCGTCCGTGAGGCGCAGCAGGGAGCGGCGGCCGTCCTGGGGGTCACGGACCTTGTCGAGCAGCCCGCGGCGGCCGAGCCTGCTGATGACCTCGGCAATGGTCGACCGGTCGAGACCGACCCGCTCCCCCACCGTGCGCTGGTCCAGTCCCGGCTCGGCGACGAGCGCGTTGAGAACGGCGAACTGCGGGGAGGTGATCTCCTCGGAGACCATCATGTTCCACAACAGGTAGTGCGCCTGCTGCAGCCGCCGGGCGAGGTGCCCGGGGTGGGTGGTGAGGTCCAGCGCGGCCATGTGCACTCCCCGTCCGAATCAGTCGGTGCACTGAACAATACCCGCCGCTCCCGCGCCTGTCTCCGTAAGAGTCACTTCATCATCCCAGCTCTTGACGCCTTCACCCGCCAGTGGCAGCGTGGGACACCTCGCTGAAATACTCAGTGCGCTGATTAATTCGCAGAGATGGGGCTCAACGGATGGACAAGGTGGTCGCCACGGCCCTGGAGGCGGTGGCCGACGTGCCGGACGGCGCGTCGCTGGCGGTGGGCGGTTTCGGACTGAGCGGCGTGCCGAACGTCCTGATCCAGGCCCTGTACGAGCGGGGCGTGAGCGGTCTGTCGGTCGTCTCCAACAACTGCGGGGCGATGGAGTCGGGCCTCGCGGTCCTGCTCGCCGCCGGGCGGATCTCCCGGGTGACCGGTTCCTACATCGGCGCCAACAAGGAGTTCGCCCGTCAGTACCTGGCCGGGGAGCTGGAGGTCGAGCTGATCCCGCAGGGCACCCTCGCCGAGCGGCTGCGGGCCGGCGGCGCGGGCATCCCCGCCTTCTACACCCCCGCCGGGGTGGGCACCCAGGTCGCCGAGGGCGGACTGCCGTGGCGCTACGACGGTGAGGGCGGCGTCGCGCTGGCCTCCCCGCCGAAGGAGGTGCGCGAGTTCGACGGCACCCCGTACGTGCTGGAGCGCGGCATCCGCACCGACTTCGCGCTGGTCCGGGCCGCCAAGGGCGACCGCCACGGCAACCTGGTCTTCAACAAGTCCTCCCGCAACTTCAACCCGCTCTCCGCGATGGCCGGGCGGATCACGGTCGCCGAGGTGGAGGAACTGGTGGAGCCCGGGGAGATCGACCCGGACGCGGTGCATCTGCCGGGCGTCTTCGTGCAGCGCGTGGTCGCGCTGACCCCGGAGCAGGCCGCCGACAAGAAGATCGAGCAGCGGACGGTGAGCAGCTGATGGCCTGGACACGTGAGCAGATGGCCGCCCGGGCCGCGCGCGAGCTGCGGGACGGGCAGTACGTCAATCTGGGCATCGGGCTGCCGACGCTGATCCCGAACTACCTGCCCGAGGGGGTGGAGGTGATCCTGGAGTCGGAGAACGGCATCCTGGGCACCGGCCCCTACCCGGCCGAGGACGCCGTCGACCCCGATCTGATCAACGCGGGCAAGGAGACGGTGACGGTCCTGCCGGGCGCGTCCTTCTTCGACTCGGCGCTGTCCTTCGGGATGATCCGCGGCGGGCACATCGACGTCGCCGTGCTGGGCGCCATGCAGGTGTCCGCCAAGGGCGACCTGGCCAACTGGGCGGTCCCCGGGAAGCTGATCACCGGGATCGGCGGCGCGATGGACCTCGTCCACGGGGCCCGCACGGTCGTCGTGGTGATGACCCACACCGCCAAGGACGGCTCGCCGAAGATCCTCGAGGAGTGCGCGCTGCCGCTCACCGGCCGGCGGTGCGTGAACCGGGTCATCACCGATCTCGGGGTGATCGACGTGACCCCGGACGGGCTCGTGCTGACCGAGGTCGCGCCCGGGGTGGGCGTCGAGGACGTCGTCGCCCGGACCGACGCCAAGCTGACCGTCTCGGAGGACCTGCTGTGAACACGGTTTACGTCGTCGACGCCGTGCGTACCCCGATCGGCCGCTACAACGGCGGCCTCGCGGGGGTGCGCCCGGACGACCTCGCCGCCCACGCCGTCCGTGAGCTGCTCGCCCGGACGCCCGCTCTGGACCCGGCCCGCATCGAGGACGTGTACTTCGGCAACGCCAACGGCGCCGGCGAGGAGAACCGCAACGTCGCCCGGATGGCCGCGCTGCTCGCGGGGCTGCCCACCTCGGTGCCGGGTGTCACCGTCAACCGGCTGTGCGCCTCCGGACTGGAGGCGGTGATCCAGGCGGCCCGCGCCATCGCGGTCGGCGACGCCTCGATCGCCGTGGCCGGCGGTGTGGAGTCGATGACCCGGGCGCCGTACGTGCTGCCCAAGTCGGACCGGGCCTTCCCCGCCGGCCACACCGAGCTGTACTCGACCACGCTCGGCTGGCGGATGGTCAACCCGCGGATGGACCCGCAGTGGACCATCCCGCTCGGCGAGTCGGCGGAACTGATCGCCGACAAGCACAAGATCAGCCGTGAGCAGCAGGACGAGTACGCCCTCGCCTCGCATCACAAGGCGGCGAAGGCGCAGGCCGAGGGGCTGTTCGACGCCGAGCTGGCGCCGGTGGCGATCCCGCAGCGCAAGGGTGAGCCGGTCCTCTTCGGCGCCGACGAATGCGTACGGGCGGACGCTTCCCTGGCGGCGATGGCGAAGCTGAAGCCGTCGTTCCGCGCCGAGGGCGGGACCGTCACCGCGGGCAACGCCTCGCCGCTGAACGACGGTGCCGCGGCCCTGCTGCTGGTGGACGAGGAGGGGCTCAAGGCCACCGGCCGGGAGCCGCTCGCCCGGGTCTCGGCGACCGGTGTGCATGCCGTCGACCCGGACTACTTCGGGCTCGCCCCCGTCGAGGCCGTCAACCGGGCCCTCGCCAAGGCCGGCCGGACCTTCGCCGACCTGTCCGTGCTCGAACTCAACGAGGCCTTCGCCGCCCAGGTGCTGGGCTGTGTCGCCGAATGGCCCGAGTTCGACCCGGCGGTCCTCAACCCGCAGGGCGGCGCCATCGCCCTCGGCCACCCCCTCGGCGCCTCGGGCGCCCGGCTCGCCGGCACCGTCGCCCACCAGCTCGCCCGCCGGGGCGGCGGCACCGGTGTCGCCACCCTCTGCATCGGCGTGGGCCAGGGCCTCGCCCTCGTCCTCGAACGTTAGGCCTCCAGGAACCGCCATGACTCTCACCCAGCACGACATCGACCAGGAGATCGCGGCCGAACGGGCCGCGTACGAGAAGCGCCTCGCCGACGGCGCGCCCGTGGAGCACCAGCCGCGCCGCGACTACGCGCCGTACCGCTCCTCGGTCCTGCGCCATCCGAAGCAGCCGCCGGTCACCATCGACGTCACGAAGGACCCGGAGCTGGTGGAGCTGCACTCCCCCGCCTTCGGCGAGCGCGACATCACCGAGATCGACAACGATCTGACCCGCCAGCACCAGGGCGAGCCGATCGGCGAGCGGATCACCGTCTCCGGACGGCTCCTGGACCGTGACGGGCGCCCGATCCGGGGCCAGCTCGTCGAGATCTGGCAGGCCAACTCGGCGGGCCGCTACGCCCACCAGCGCGAGCAGCACGACGCCCCGCTGGACCCGAACTTCACCGGCGTCGGCCGCACCCTGAGCGACGACGACGGCCGGTACCACTTCACCACCGTCCAGCCGGGCCCCTACCCCTGGCGCCAGCACCTCAACGCCTGGCGGCCCGCCCATATCCACTTCTCGCTCTTCGGCACGGCGTTCACCCAGCGGCTCGTGACGCAGATGTACTTCCCGAGCGACCCGCTGTTCCCCTACGACCCGATCATCCAGTCGGTGACGGACGACGCGGCCCGCCAGCGGCTGGTGGCGACGTACGACCACAGCCTGTCGGTGCCGGAGTTCTCGATGGGCTACCACTGGGACATCGTGCTGGACGGCCCGCACGCCACCTGGATCGAAGAAGGACGCTGACCTGCCATGACGAAGATCGACACGAGCCGTCCGGAGACCGTGCTCCCGACCCCGTCGCACACGGTCGGCCCCTTCTACGGCCATGCCCTGCCGTTCCCCGGCGGCGGCGACATCGCCCCGCTCGGCCACCCGGACACCATCGCCCTCCAGGGGTACGTGTACGACGGCGAGGGCAACCCGCTGCCGGACGCGTTCGTGGAGCTGTGGGGCGCCGACCCCGACGGCCGGGTGCCGCGGAGCGACGGCTCGATGCGGCGCGACCCGTCCACGGGCGGCTTCCTCGGCCGCAACGGCGTGGAGTTCACCGGCTGGGGCCGCATCCAGACCGACAGCAACGGCCACTGGTCCGCCCGCACCCTGCGGCCCGGCGCGCGCGGGAACAGCGCCCCCTACCTCAGCGTCTGTGTGTTCGCCCGCGGTCTGCTGGTGCACCTGTACACCCGGATCTACCTGCCGGGCGACGAGGCCGCGCTCGCCGCCGACCCGCTGCTGGAGCGGCTCGACCCGGCGCGCCGGGCCACGCTGATCGCCACGGACGGCCCGCTGGGCACCTACCGTTTCGACATCCGCCTTCAGGGCGAAGGCGAGACGGTGTTCCTGGAGTTCCAGTGACGGATGCCCCACCCGAGTCCGGTCTGCTCTCCCCCGGGTGGACCGGCTCCCCCGCCGCCTCCGCGACGAGCGACGCCGCCTATCTACGGGCGCTGCTGGACGCGGAGGCCGCGCTGACCCGTGCCCAGGAGCGGCTAGGCCTGGCCCCCGAGGGCGCCGGAGCGGCGGTCACCGCGGCCGCGGCCGGCGCGTTCGACGCGCACTCCCTCGCCGAGCGCGCCCGCGGCGGCGGCAACCCGGTGATCCCGCTGGTCGCGGACCTCACCCGGGCGGTCGGCGCCGCCTTCGGCCCCTACGTCCACCGGGGCGCGACCAGCCAGGACATCATGGACACGGCGACCATGCTGGTCGCCGTGCGCGCCCTGGAGCCGGTGCTGGCCGACCTCGGCCGCACCCAGGAGGCGCTCGCCCTGCTCGCCGCCGCGCACCGGGACACGGTGATGCCCGGCCGGACCCTCACCCAGCACGCCGTACCGACGACGTTCGGGCTGAAGGCCGCCGGGTGGCGTTCCCTCGTCCTGGACGCACGGGACCGGATCACCGCCGTACGGGACTCGCTGCCCGCCCAACTCGGCGGCGCCGCCGGGACGCTGGCGGCCTTCACGGCGTACGGCGCCCAGGACGCGACCGCGCTGGTGGCCGCGTACGCACGCGAACTCGCCCTGGCGGAACCGGGGTTGCCCTGGCACACCCTGCGCACCCCCGTCGCCGACCTCGCCGGCGCCCTCGCCTTCGCGGCGGGCGCGCTGGGCAAGGTCGCCACGGACGTCCTCACCCTCGCCCGCACCGAGATCGCCGAGGTGGCCGAGGGCAGCGGGGGCGGATCCTCCGCCATGCCGCACAAGGCGAACCCGGTGCGCTCGACACTGATCGCGGCCGCCGCCCTGCGCGCACCGCAGCTCGCGGCCGTGCTGTTCGGGTCGCTGACCGCCCCGGACGAGCGGCCGGCCGGGGCCTGGCACGCCGAGTGGGAACCGCTGCGGGATCTGCTGCGGCTGGTCGGCGGCGCCGCCCGGGACGCGGCCGAGCTGGCCGAGGGCCTCCGGGTGCACCCGGAGGCCATGCGCGCCGACCTGGACCGCACCCACGGACTGATCGTCTCCGAGCGGCTGTCCGCCGAGCTGGCGGCGGTCCTCGGCCGGGCGCGGGCCAAGGAACTGCTCACCGCGCTCGCCCCGCGCACCTACACCGAGGGCCGCCCGCTGGCCGAACTCCTCGCCGAGGAACCCGACTTGAAGGACATCGACCTCGGCGACCTCACCGACCCCGCCCGCTACACCGGCTCCGCCGGTGCCCTCACCGACCGTGCGCTGGAGCGACGTTGACCGAGAAGCTGCTCAACCACCGTGCCGAGGGCCCCGCTTCCGCGCCCGCGCTGCTGCTCGGCCCCTCGCTGGGCACCTCGTACGCCCTGTGGGACAAGGTCGCACCCGAGCTGTCGATCACCCACCGGGTGATCCGCTACGACCTGCCGGGCCACGGCGGCTCCGCCGCCTCACTGATCGGCCCGGGGGCCACCGTCGGCGACCTGGCCGCGCTGGTGCTGACGCTCGCCGACGCGCTCGGCCTGGAGCGGTTCGCGTACGCGGGCGTGTCGCTGGGCGGTGCGGTGGGGCTGCATCTCGCGCTGCACCACCCCGAGCGGGTGTCGAAGCTCGCGGTGATCTGCTCCTCGGCCCACTTCAACGGCAGCAAGCCGTGGCAGGAGCGGGCCGCGCAGGTGCGGAGCGAGGGCCTGGAGAGGCTCGCCGAGAACGCCGACGCCCGCTGGTTCACCCCCGGGTTCACCGTGCCGGAGCTGATCGCCGACCATCGCACGGCCGACCCCGAGGGCTATGCCGCCTGCTGTGACGCGCTGGGCGCGTTCGACCTGCGGGAGCGGCTCGCGGAGATCTCCGTGCCGACCCTGCTCATCGCCGGTCGCCAGGATCCGGCGACCCCGCCCGCTCATCTGCGGGAGATCGCGGACGCGGTGCCGGACGCGGCGCTCGTGGAGATCCCGGGCGTCTCGCACCTGGCGCCCGCCGAGCGGCCCGAGGCGGTACTGACCGCGCTGCGGGGCCACTTCGACGGAGGGGCCAAGCGGGGCATGGAGGTACGGCGCCAGGTGCTGGGAGACGCCCATGTGGACCGGGCGCAGGCCCGGCAGTCCCCGTTCACCGCCCGCTACCAGGACTTCATCTCGCGCTACGCCTGGGGCGAGATCTGGACCGACCCCACGCTCAGCCGCCGGGAGCGCAGCATGATCACGCTGACCGCGCTGGTCGCGCACGGCCACTACGACGAGCTCGCCATGCATGTGCGGGCCGCGCGGCGCAACGGGCTGACGCCGGAGGAGATCGGGGCCGTCCTGCTCCAGACGGCCGTGTACTGCGGGGTCCCGGCGGCGAACTCGGCGTTCGCGGCGGCGCAGCGGGTGCTGGAGGAGGAAGGCTGACGGGTCGTCGCCCCGAAGGGGCGCGGGCCGTGTCGACATGCGGCTCCGCCGCGTGGGCGCGACCAGCCACAACGCGCCCGCGCCCGAAACGGGTTCAGCCGACCCCCAACGCCCTCTCCGCCTGCTCCACCAGCCCGTCCGCCCCACAGGTCCGCGCCAAGGACAGCCCGCGATTCAGCTCGGACACGGACCGCGACAGAACCCCGTACTCGATCCGCGCGGCGGCGTGCTCGTACTGACTCGGCGACGACTCCAGCAACGTGACCGCCTGATGGGCGAGCCGCACCGCACGCTGCCCCGTCTCCAGCGCGGCAGCACACCGCAGCGCCTCCCCGATCGCGGTGTCGGTGCCGAACCGCTCCGCCCGCCGGCGGACGTCCGCGGCGAGCAGCGCCGCACGGGCCGGATCCTCGGTCGCGAGGGCCCGGGCGAGGTCGACCGCCCAGGGGACCATCACCGGGTTGAGGTGGCCGCGGACGGCCGCCGCCTTCTCCGCCTCCTCCAGCTCGTTGATCCCCTCGGCGGTGCGGCCCACGGCGAGCAGCAGCCGGCCGCGCACCGAGCGCGGGTCGGGCAGCACGATCGTGGACGGGTAGGGCGGCGCGAAGCCGCACTCCTCGGCGACCTCCCACGCCTCGTCGACATGGCCGCGGCACAGCAGCACATCGACCAGGTTGCAGGTGGCCGACCAGTACAGGGGCAGTCCGCGGCCGACGCGCTCGGCGAGCCGGAGGGACTTCCTGAGGGACTCCTCCGCCTCCTTCAGCTTGCCCCGGCGGCGCAGCCCGAGTCCGAGGTAGGCGTGTGCGAGGGCGAGATGGCCGCCGCTCCAGCCGGCCGACTCGTAGGTGCGCAGGGCCTCGTTGAAGAAGGTGTCGGCGCGGTCGAGCCGGTCGGTGTAGACGTAGGAGCTGGACAGCATCATCAGCAGTTCGATGCCCCAGACCTGGTCGGTCCAGCCGAGGCCCGGGGCGAGGCCGCCGTTGACCAGGGCGCGGTCGCAGTACTCGACGACCTCCTCCGCGTTCTCCCCGCGGGTCACGGCGTCGAAGCCGCGCAGGATGAGCAGGGCCCGCTCGGCGTTGTCGCGGCCGGTGCAGGTCGCGGCGAGGGCGGCGAGCTGCTCGGAACGGTCCGGGGAGACCGCCTCGCCCGCGTGCACACACTCCCACATGAACTGCACGGCCTGGAGCCGCATCTTCGCCGGGCCCGGGGCGAGCCGGTTCGCCTCCGCCTCGACCGTGCGGACGGCCTCCTCCATCTGGTTGTTGTGGAGCAGGGCCTGGGAGAGGCGGTAGACGGC
The DNA here is from genome assembly GCF_054660435.1 of Streptomyces sp. YKOK-I1. NCBI lineage: Bacteria > Bacillati > Actinomycetota > Actinomycetes > Kitasatosporales > Streptomycetaceae > Streptomyces > Streptomyces sp. YKOK-I1. Next base: position 8,519,881 of record NZ_BAAGDR010000001.1, on the reverse strand, counting down.
GTCGATCCGCAGGTCGCCCTCCAGGCCGGGCATGGAGAGCGCGGTGCGCAGGTGCTCGACGGTCCGGGCGGGCGCGGTGAGGAGGGTGGCGCAGCCGAGGTCGTACAGCACGCGCGCGTGGACGTCCGGGTCGGGCGGTTCGGCTAGGGCGCGCTCCAGACAGCGGCGGGCCGCGTCCGGGGCGCCGACCGCGAGGTGTTCGCCGGCCGCTCCGCGCAGCTGTTCGACGAGTTCCTGGTCGCCCTCGGGGTGGACCTGGATGAGGTGCCGGGAGGCGGCCGCGAGGCCCTTGCCCGCCTCGGTGACGATCTTGGCGGCGATGCCGTGCATCGCGGTGCGCAGGCTGGAGGGGATGCTGTCGTAGACGGCGGTGGCGATGAGCGGGTGGACGAACTCCAGGTCGCCGTCGGCGGCGGGTACGGCGGCCGGGTCGGGTTCGGTGAGGATACGGGCGGTGCGCAGCAGTTCGGCGCAGCGCACGGCGGTGTCGCGGCCCATGACGGCGAGCCGGGACGCCTCCTCGATGGAGATGCCGACGCCGCCGAGGATGGCGGCCGCCATGGCGAACCGGGTGGCCTCGACGCCCAGTTCCTCCAGGCGGTCGACGAGTCCGCCGCCGCGGGCCGCGCGGTTCAGGGGCCGCAGTTCCGCGGCCGAGGCCTCGGTCGGTTCGAGGCCCTTGTCCTTGACCTTGGCGAGGAGTTCGACGGTGTCGTAGGGGTTGCCGTCGGTGACGGCCCACACCTCGCGGCAGAACGCGGCGTCCGCGTGTTCCCCGAGGGTGGTGCGGGTCAGTCCGGCGACGGAGGCCGGGGTGAGGGTGGTGATGCTGGTGACGCGAGGGCCGGCGGCCTCGCCGATCGCCTCGAGGTGGCGGCCCCGGTCGCCGCCCACCTCCTCGGGCCGGCGGGCGACGACGACCAGGACGGAGAGGCGTTCGAGGCGCTCGGTGAAGGCGGCGAGCCAGCGCAGGGTCTCCTGGTCGGCCCAGTGCGCGTCGTCGATCAGCAGGACGAGCGGGTAGCAGCGGCCAGCCAGCCGGCTCACGGCGGCGACGAGTCCGTCGCACACGTGCTGCGGGTCGGCGGGGCTGTCGCCGGGTTCGGCTATGCCGAGCGCGGGGCCCGCGATGTCGTACCAGTCGCCGAGGTACTCGCGGGCCTCCTCGGGCAGCAGCGACAGCAGCGCGGGCTGGAGCAGCTGCCGTACGACGTTGAAGGGGACGGACCTGAGCGTCTCGCCGCCGCGGGCCGACCAGATCGCGCAGCCCCGGTCCTCGGCGATACGGCGGGTCTCGGCCAGCAACGCGGTCTTCCCGACCCCGGCCTCGCCCCGGAGCACCAGCAGGTGGCCCGAGGAGGACCGGTCGGCGCAGAGCGCGTCCACGGCCCGCGCGATGCCGGCGATCTCCTTCTCGCGCTCCCACAGGGAAGCCGAGGCGGCCCCCGCCGGCCGTGCCTCCGTCATCCCGCTACCTCCCCAAGTGTCGCCCGGACGACGTACAGAACTCGAGCGTAGCCGTCCGGACGGCGCCGTGCAGACAGTCCGCGCAGGTCTTGCCTCCACGAGTGACACGACGGACCCCGACCCGGCCGGACGGGCCTGCGGCGCGGGCCCCGGAACGTCAACGCCGGGCGACGCGCACCGATTTGACGTCGGTTTCACGCCAGCGGCGGCGCTCGCGGGTGCGGGGCCGTACGACGGATTCCCCTCCCTCTCATCCGCCTTTCACCGATGCCTCATACGGTTAGGGCATGACGCAGGTGACTCCTCCCGGGTGGTACCCCGACCCGGGGCAGACAAGTGACGGTCCCGCCGGCGAGCGCTGGTGGGACGGCAAGGCGTGGACCGACCAGACCCGCCCCGCGGGCTCGGCCGCCGCATGGGGTCCGCAGGCGCAGGCGCCGGCCGACGGCGCGTACGCGGCGTACCCGGCCCATCCGGCGTACCCGGCACCGCCGGAGGGCACGGGCCCGCGGCGCGGACTGCGCACGGGCATAGCCGTCGCGGCGGCGGTCGCGGTCCTCGCCAGCATCGGGGTGGGCGTGTACGCGCTGTCCAAGGACGACGGCGGCAGCGGTGGCGGTACGGCGCAGGGGCCGGGCGGCCAGGGCGGGCCGGGCGGCGGCCAGGGCGGGCCCTTCGGCGGCTCGGGCGGATCGAGCGGCGGCTCGGGGGACTCCGGCGGTTCGGGGGGTTCGGGCGGTTCGGGCGGGGCCTCGCCGTCGCCGCAGGATTCCGAGGCGCCGAAGATCAAGAGCGGGTCGGTGACGGACGCGCTCAACGGGATCAGCATCCCGATCCCGAGCGGCTGGTACGGCCAGGAGGGCAGCTCCGGCGCGGCGGTGACGTCCGAGTCCTCCTACGAGTGCCCGGGCGACACCTCCAAGTCCTGCACCAAGGGCGGTGTGTACTCCTCGCCGGTCGAGCTGCTGGGCACCAAGGGCGACACCGCCGAGGAGGTCGCCAAGGCGGACATCGCCGAGAACGCGGAGCAGTCCTACGGCGGCGACACCTACGGCGAGATCACCTCGCACCAGGTGCTGGCCTCCAAGGCGGTGACCGTCGCCGGGCAGAAGGGCTATCTGGTGCGCTGGAAGGCGGTCACCAGCAAGGGCGCCGACGGGTACGTGGAGTCGCTGGCGTTCCCGGCCCCGGCGGACGCCAAGCGGCTGGTGGTGCTGCGGTTCGGTGTGGACGCCGACCAGAGCGTGTCGGTCATCGACACGATCACGAAGGGCATCAAGGTCGCGTCCGGCTCGGGCAGCGGCACCGACGTGTGAGGCCCTGACGATCGGCCGGGTGGGGCACCCCTCCGCTCAAGGGGAACCCCACCCGGCCGGGGGGTGCGCGCCGCCCCCGTCCCCACGGTGCGGCGCGAGCAGGTCACCGTCCGGTCATCCCGTGGACGGCGGCCTGGGTCTCTACGGTGACGGCCTGCCGAGCCCGAGCGCGGGCAGTACGGCGGCCTCCACGAACCGGACCAGGTACTCCGGGTCGGCGTACTCCCCGTCGACCACGGGCCGGGCGCGGACGACGCCGAACATCTGGGCGGGGATGTACTCCAGGGCGGGGTGGTCGGCGGGGATCTCGCCCCGCTCGACGCCGCGCCGCAGAATCGTCCGCAGCGCCTCGATCTCCGGGTCGATCAGCGCCTCGCGCAGGGCCCGCGCGAGGTCCTCGTCGCCGTGGACCGCGTTGCCGAGGGCCTGGAGCAGTTTGCTGTCGTGCGACGACCAGCGCCCCGTGGCCCGTGCGGCCTCGCACAGGTCGCCGGCGAGGGAGCCGGTGTCGATGCCGGCCAGCCGCCCGGTCCTGCGGGACCGCAGCGCGGCCACGACGAACTGGGGCTTGGTCTTCCACTGCCGGTAGAGCGTGGACTTGCTGCACCGGGTGGTGGCGGCGACGCCCTCCATGGTGACCGCTTCGTATCCGCAGGAGCGGATCTGTTCGAGGACGGCGTCGAAGAACTCCTGCTCACGCTCGGGCGTGATCTTGGAGCGGCGCGTTGCGGCGACCGGCTCCGGTCCCTCCGCGGCCTGCGACGTCATGGCCTCTGCCTCTCTTTCCCTCGCTGTGCGTTCCAGTGTGTCGTATCTCAATCGATACGCAAGTGTACCGGTACTCGCTCGTATCGGTACAGTAGCGTATCGGTACGATGCCGTATCGATCGATCAAACGCACCACCGTCCAGTGAAGGGGCCGGGGGATGAATGCCCGCACCGAGCCTGAAGCAGCGGAGCCGGTTCAGCCGGCCCGGCCGCCCATAGTCAGGGAGCTCCTGCTCGTCGCAGGGCTCTTCCTCGTCTACAAGGTGGGGCGGCAGCTGGCCACCGGCCACACCGCCGAGGCCTTCCGCAACGCCGCTGACGTGTGGCACGCCGAACGATGGCTGCACCTTCCCGGCGAGGGCGCGGTGCAGTCCCTGCTGCTGCACGGGGACGTGCTGGTCCGGGTCGCGAACACCTACTACGCGACCGTGCACTTCCCGGCCACGCTGGCCTTCCTGGTCTGGCTCTACCTGCGGCGCCCGGCGCACTACGTGTGGGCCCGGCGGGTGCTGGCCGCCGTCACCGCGGCCGCCCTGGTGCTGCATCTGACGTTCCCGCTCGCCCCGCCCCGGATGCTCGCGGCGGCGGGCCTGACCGACACCGCGCGGGTCTACGGTCCCTCGGTGTACGGACCGCCGCAGACGGACCAGTTGTCGAACCAGTTCGCGGCGATGCCCTCACTGCACTTCGGCTGGGCCCTGATGGTCGCGGTCGGGCTGATCGTGGCGACCCGGTCGCGGTGGCGCTGGCTGTGGCTGCTGCACCCCTTGGTGACGCTGCTGGTGATCGTGGGGACGGCGAACCACTACTGGCTGGACGCGATCGTGGCGGGCGCCCTGCTCGGCGCGGCGCTCGCGGTGATCCGGGTACCCGGACGCGCGGCGACCCCGGTCGGCCGCGGCGGTCCGCGGCCGGTCCGGGCGAAGGCCGGGGACCACGTCCTGGTGGGGGCGGGCCGGTGAACGCCACCCTTGTCGCCGTCGTCCTCTCGCTGTTCTCGGCCGTCGCCTACGCGGCCGCGGCCGTCGCCCAGGAACGGCTCGCCTCCCGCTCCCCCGGCGCCGGTCTGATGCGCATGCTGGGCCGGGGCGCCTGGTGGGCCTCGGTGGGGCTGAACGCCTCGGCGGCCCTGCTGCACGTGGTGGCGCTGAAGTACGGTGCGCTGACGGTGGTGCAGCCGCTGGGCGCGCTGACGCTGGTGGCCGCGGTGCCGATGGGCGCCCGGGTCGCCGGACGGCGGGTCACCCCGGCCGAGTGGCGGGGCACCGCCTTCACCCTGGCCGGGCTGGGCGCGATCCTCGTCACGGCCTCGGGCCCGGCCCCGGAGAACGCGCTCAGCGGTTCCGAGGCGGTCGCGGTGGCGGGGGCCACGGCGGCGCTGATCGGGCTGCTGGCCCGGCCCGGCACCCGGCCGGGGCTGCGGCACGCGAGCGCCTCCGGCATCGTCTCCGGAGTCGCCTCGGCGCTCACCCAGACGGTGACGGTGGCGGCCACCGACCGCTCCGGCTCACTGCTGAGCGTGCAGGTGGTCGGGGTGGCGCTGCTGGTCGCGGCGTTCGCCACGGCCGGGCTGCTGCTGTCGCAGACGGCCTACCGGGGCGGGCTCGGCGCCCCGCTGGCGATGGTGACGCTGGCCAACCCCATGGCCGCGGCGACGATCGGGCTGGTCCTGCTCGGCGAACGGCTCCAGGGCGGGCCGGCCGGGGTGCTGCTCGCGCTGGCGGGCGCGGGGCTCGCCGGGTGGGGCGTGGTGCTGCTGTCGCGGGCCACGCCGGAGCCCCTGCCGGTCCACGACGAGGAACACCCGGTGGCCGCCGTCCTGGCGCTGAGGCCGGAGACGGCCTCCGCCGAGCCGGCCCTGCTGCCCCGGCCCACGACCGGACCGGAGCACCTCACGCCGCTGTGACCGGGCGTCAGCCGAGTCCGCGGGCGTCCTGCTTGAGCGCGGTGTCGACCGTCAGGGCGGTGGCGACGACCAGGCTCAGCAGCGGTTCGGGCAGCTGGTAGTGGATCTGCAGGACGTAGTTGTCGGCGGTGGTGAACATCGTCTTGGCGAGGCCCTCCCAGGTCTTGGTGATCCGGGCGACCTCGCTGCCCGCGTGGTCGACGATGGCGAAGTTCCACGCCCGCCAGTTCTCCGCCTTGATCGCGCCGACCTGCTGACCGCCCGCGTTGATCGCGAAGTTGATCTTCCCGAAGACGTTCTGCTGGACGATCTCGCCGACCTGCTGTCCGTCCGGACGCGTCACGATCACCCGGGACTTGAATATCTTCGCCGGCCGGGTGAGGAGCAGCACCGGCTGCCCGTGGGCGTCGCGGATCTCCAGCCGGTGGGTGAGGTACTGGTCGATGCTGGCGACGAACCGGATGATCTTGCGCAGGGCGCTCTGGCCGACCTGGACGACCGAGCCGAGCTGGTTGCCCTGCTGGTCCATGACCTTGTACTCGTTGGTCAGCTCGATGAGCTTGGCCTTCTGGTTCACCACCAGCACCGGCTCGCTGAACAGCGTGCCGCCGCCGGGGCCGCTCGGGGCGACCCCGGCCTGCTGCTGCACCTGGCGCTGGACGCGCGGGTCGGGCCCGGTCTGCTGCGCCGGGATGCCCGGCGCGGGCTTGCCCTGCTGATCGGCGTGCGTGTGCTCGGTCCACTGGGTGCCGTCCCAGTAACGCAGCGTCTGGGCCGCACCGTGCGGATCCGGGTACCAGCCTGCAGGTGTGTTCGAATGCGTGGTCACCGGGGCACACTACCCCGAGCCCACCAGGACCTGACCAGACCCCACGATGCGGTGTCCACCGCGCATTTGCCCGCGCGCCGGGACCTTTGCTACTCCGTGACGATCGCCGGGTCGCTGACGCCGGGGCGACCGTTCTCCACATGACCGGCGAACCGCCGTACGAAGTCCGGGTCGCCGTCGGCGGTGACGGTGACGTCGTACCAGCGCCGGCTCCGCGTCAGGTCGACGCGGTGGCGGACCACGGCGCCGGGGCGCACCCGCACGGAGGCGGCGCGGCCGCCGTAGCCGTCGGTGAGCCTCAGCACGGCCGTGCCGGAGGTCCTGTTGGTGAAGGTGAGTTCGAGGCCGTCGCCGATGTGCCGGGCGATCGCCTCAAGGCCGGCCTCCTTGCCCCGGAACGTGCGCAGGAACCCGTTGGGGCCGTGCACGGTCAGGTCGTAGGAGCCGCCGGAGGCCGCCGGGTTCCAGGTGTCGGAGACGGTCCTGCCCGAGCCGGTGGTGTAGCTCCACGGTCCGTCGGCGCGGTTGCCGGAGGTGACGAGGAAGGCGGCGCCGGCCTGGGCGCCGGAGGCGAAGGTGAGCGTGATCTCCCCGGCCGCGCCGTGCGCCGAACCGTCCACGAACGGCGCGTACTTCAGCGGGCGGGTCGGGCGGTGGCCGCGCTCCTGCCGGGGCAGGACGGGGTGCGCGGGCGGGATGGGGACGTAGTCCGGGTGACGGTCGCGGTCCGGCGGCTCGTAGCCGTCGGTGCCGGGCAGGGAGACCGGGCGGGTGTCCTTGCGGCCGAAGTCGAACGCGGAGGTCAGGTCGCCGCAGACGGTGCGCCGCCAGGGCGAGATGTTCGGCTCGTGGACGCCGAAGCGGCGCTCCATGAACCGGATGACCGAGGTGTGGTCGAAGGTCTCGGAGCAGACGTAACCGCCCTTGCTCCAGGGCGAGATCACCAGCATCGGCACGCGCTGGCCGAGTCCGTAGGGGCCGGCGGCATGGCCGCTGTCGCCCTTGAACACGTCCGGGCCGGTGTCGACCGTGGACCGGCCCTGGGCGGCGGAGGCGGGCGGGAACGCGGGGACCACGTGGTCGAAGAAGCCGTCGTTCTCGTCGTAGGTGAGGAACAGGGCCGTCCTCGCCCAGACCGCCGGGTCCGAGGTGAGGGCGTCGAGGACCTGGGAGACGTACCAGGCGCCGTAGTTCGCGGGCCAGTTGGGGTGCTCGGTGAAGGCCTCGGGGGCGACGATCCAGGATATCTGCGGCAGCTTCCCGCCCTTGACGTCCGCCTCGAGCTGCTCGAAGAAGCCCTCGCCCTTGCGGGCGTCGGTGCCCGTGCGGGCCTTGTCGTGGAGGGGGTCGCCGGGCTGGGCGTTCTGGTACTGGGTGAAGTAGAGCAGCGAGTTGTCGCCGTAGTTGCCGCGGTAGGCGTCCTGGATCCAGCCCCAGCCGCCCGCCTTGTCGAGGCCGTCGCCGACGTCCTGGTAGATCTTCCAGGAGACGCCCGCCCGCTCCAGCCGCTCCGGGTACGTCGTCCAGCTGTAGCCCGCCTCGTCGTTGCCGAGGACCGGACCGCCGCCCTTGCCGTCGTTGCCCGTGTAACCGGTCCACAGGTAGTAGCGGTTGGGGTCGGTGGAGCCGATGAAGGAGCAGTGGTAGGCGTCGCAGACGGTGAAGGCGTCGGCGAGCGCGTAGTGGAACGGGATGTCCTGGCGGTTCAGGTACGCCATCGTCGTCGCGGACTTGGCGGCGATCCAGCCGTCGTACTTGCCGCCGTGGAAGGCGGCGTGGCCGTCGTTCCAGCCGTGCGGGAGGTCCTGGAGGAAGGCCATGCCGAGGTCGTCGGCGTCGGGGTGGAAGGGCAGGACGTCCTTGGCGCCGTCGGACTGGTGCCATACCGAGGCGCCGTTCGCGAGGGTCACCGGGCGCGGGTCGCCGAAGCCGCGGACGCCTCTCAGCGTGCCGAAGTAGTGGTCGAAGGAGCGGTTCTCCTGCATCAGGACGACGATGTGCTCGACGTCCTCGATCGACCCCGTGCGGTGGTTCGCGGGCAGCGCCGCGGCACGCTCGATGCTGCCGGAGAGCGCGGTGAACGCGGTGGTGGCGCCCGCGAGTTGGAGGAAGCGGCGCCGGTTGACCTCGGACATGGGTGAGGGACCTCTCGTGCGGAAGGCGTGTCTCACGTGACGGGAAGCGAGTGTTCCAAGGGCATCGAACGACCGGGAAGGGTGCGGTGGCGCCCGCGTGAAGGTCGCCGGTACGGGAGATGTGCGGCGGATCAAGGACATGCCAAAGACACAGGGTCCTACTCCCTTAGGGTGACCTGATTCCGGCCTCATCCGGATCAACCGCCGCGGTATGGACCACTGGTGTTCGACCGGAGGCCCCACGGGGTTCGCCGCCGTGTCGCGCGTGGCCACGACCAGCACATGAAGCGCTTGCACCCGAGGGGCCCCACAAGCACCCCAGGCGGAAAAAAACATCATTCGGTTGTCTTCCGAACCAATGACTCAAGAGCACTTTTCCGTCATCTTTCACGGCAAGATCACAAAACCCGCACAGACACCTCACTAAGTTGACGCCGACGGATGCGGGGACGACCGGCCTCGGAGGGGGAGCCGGCGTCCCGCAAGGGGGTACGTCGGCTCCAGGGGAGCCCTGCTCACCCCTGCCCTGGGGAGGGGACTTCACCGCATGACACACATGGGCTCCGGCGCGGCGCGCGTCACCCTGCTCACCGAAGGCACCTACCCGCACAGTCACGGCGGGGTCAGCGTCTGGTGCGACCAGCTCGTCCAGGGCATGCCCGACATCGACTTCGACGTCATCGCCGTCACCGGCACCGGGCGCGAGCCGCTCGCCTGGGAGCTGCCCGCCCATGTCGCGCGGGTGCGGTCCGTCCCGCTGTGGGGCGACCCGCCCGCGGGCCGCCCGCCCCGCGGCCGCGCCCGCACCCGACTGGCCTGCGCGTACGAGGAGTTCCTCGCCGCGCTGCTCGACCCGCGCGCCGAGGGCGGCTTCGGGCCCGCCCTGTACACGATGGCGCGGGCCGCTGCGGACGGGAGGCTCAGCCCCTTCCTGCGCGGCGACCGGGCCATCGCGGTCCTCACCTCGGTGTGGAACCGGCCGGGCCTCGCCGTGCGCGAGGCGGGCCCGACCCTGCACGACGCGCTCACCGCGACCGCCCTGCTGGAGCACGCCCTGCGCCCGCTCGCCGCGCCCGCCCCCGAGAAGGGGGTGGCGCACGCGGTCAGCGGCGGAGTGGCCGTCCTGCCAGGCCTCGCCGCACTCGACCGGCATGGTGTGCCCCTGCTGCTGACCGAGCACGGCGTGTACCTGCGCGAGCGCTACCTCGGCTACCGCACCGCGCCCTACCGCTGGCCGGTGAAGGCGGTCGTCCTCGGCTTCTTCCGGCTGCTGGCCGAGGAGACCTACCGGCGGGCCGCGCTGATCACCCCCGGCAACCGCTACAACCGGCTGTGGGAGGAGGAGGGGGGCGCCGCCCCGGAGTCGATCCGCACCGTCTACAACGGCGTGGACCCGGCCGCGTTCCCGCCCGCCGGACCCGAACCCGGGGACCTCACCCTCAGCTGGGCCGGCCGGGTCGACCCGATCAAGGACCTGGAGACCCTGATCCGGGCCTTCGCCCTCGTCCGCGCAGAACTCCCCGGCTGCCGCCTGCGGCTGTTCGGCGGCACCCCGCGCGGCGGCGAGGCCTACCGGGAGCGGTGCGAGGCGCTCGCCGCCGAACTGGGCCACGCGGACGCCGTCACCTTCGAGGGCCGGGTCGACGACATCAGGGACGCCTACGCGGCCGGCAACGTCGTGATGCTGTCCAGCATCAGCGAGGGCTTCCCGTTCACACTGATCGAGGCCATGTCGTGCGGGCGGGCCACCGTCTCCACCGACGTGGGCGGGGTGCGCGAGGCGGTCGGCGACACGGGGCTCGTGGTGCCGCCCCGCGACCCCCGGTCGATGGCCTCGGCCGCCCTGGAACTGCTGCGCGACCCGGTGCGCCGCCGCACGATGGGCGAGGGGGCCCGGCTGCGGGTGATCGACCAGTTCACCCTGCGGCAGACCATCGACACCTTCCGCTCCCTCTACCTCGAACTGCCCGCACCGGCCCGGGAACCCGCGGCGATACCCGTGCCGCCCCGACCGCTCGCCCCGCTCACCCCGGTGGGCACGGTGGCGGGATGAGCGGGCCGATCTCCCTGGAGCCCGGCGGCCCCGAACGGGACACCCTGGCGCTGCGGCTCGCCGAGACCCGCCCGCCGCGCCACCGACCGCGCCGGGCCCCGGACGAGACCACGCTCACCCTCCGGCTGCCCCGGCAGGGGCTCGACGAGGAGGCGGTGAGCGAACTGGCCGCCGAACTCGCCGACCGCATCGGGCCCGCCGTCCACCCCTACGAGGTGGCCGCGCTGCTGGAGGCGGAGGGCCTGTCGGCCGCCCTGATCAAGGAGCGCTACGGCCACCCCGGTCTGTTCTCGCTGGCCGCCGCGCTGTACGAGCGGGTCCCGCGGACCTTCCCCGACCCCGCCCCGGCGGCCGACGTCTGGCGCCCGGACACCGTGCGCTGTCTGCTGCGAGGTGTGCTGTTCGCCCTGCCGGGGCTGGCCTATCTGCTCACCCGTCCGCTGTGGAACGCGGCGGAGCACGCCCCCGCGCTGATCGTCGCGGGCCTGCTCTCCTGGGCCTGGGGGCAGGGGCTCGGCCACCGCGCCCACCTGCGTCTGGCGGCCGGGCGGCGCGAGGCGGGCCGTACGGTGCTCGCGGGCGCGCCCGTCGGCGCCGCCCTCGCCACGGCGGCGGCCGTCCCGTTCGCCGGGAACGTGACCGCGCTGCTGGCCGCCGCCGCGCAGTCGCTGTACCTGGCGGCGGCGGGTGTCCTGCTGGTGCTGGCGCGGGAACGGCTGCTGCTGGCCGCGCTCTCCCCGCTGGTCGCGGGGGCGCTCGTCCTGCCGTGGGGGGAGCCGGGCGAAGCGCTGCGGGCCGGGCTGCCGGCGCTGGCCCTGCTGGGCACGCTGGCCGCGACCGCCGTGGCGCTGCGCACGGCCCTCGCCGCGCCGGCCGCGCCCGCCGGGCCCCTCCCGCGTCTGCTGTGGTCGGTGCCGTACGGCCTGTTCGGACTGGCCGCCGGGGTGCTGGTGCTGCTGGAGGGGCGCGAGGAGCCGTACGCGGTGATCGTGCTGACCGTCAGCATGGGCCCCGCGGAGTGGCTGCTGTACCGCTACCGCGGACTGTCGGTGGCGGCTCTGCGCGCCACCGCGACCCCCGCCGGGTTCCTGCTGCGCTCGGCCGGCATCCTCGCCGTCTGTCTGCTCGCCTATCTGCTGCCTCTGGTGCCGGCGGCCCTGGTCACCGGTGTCGCACCGACCGCGCTGCTGCTCCTCGCGGCCGCCCTGTGGACCGCGTTGCTGCTCCAGGCGTTCGGCGCCGCCTGGCCGTCGGCCGTCCTCTGTCTCGCCGCCGCCGCGGGCGCCGGGGCGGTGGCCCTCCTCGGCCTGCCGCCCGGTCCCGCCGAGGCGCTCCGTCCGGCCTGCGCGGGCGCCGCGCTCTGTCTGACGGCGTACGCGCTGTGGCAGCTCGGCCGTCCCGCGCCGCACGCCTGAACACCCCGCGCCCCGGGCCGCACGACCTCCCACCACTCCCCACGCCCCCACACGCCCATTTCTGCCGAACCCATCGGAAGGACACCGGAGTTGACCTCCACACCGCTCGCCGCCGTCACCGGAGCCGAGGGATTCATCGGCTCGCATCTCACCGAGGCGCTGGTCGCCTCGGGGCACCGGGTGCGGGCCATGGCCCAGTACAACTCGTTCTCCTCGTACGGCTGGCTGGAAACCCTGCACCCGGACGTCCTCGACCAGGTGGAGATCGTCCTGGGCGACGTCCGGGACCCGGGCTCGGTGCGCGGCCTGCTCGAAGGCGCCGACACGGCCTACCACCTGGCCGCGCTGATCGCGATCCCGTACTCCTACCGGGCGCCGCACAGTTATGTGGACACCAATGTCACCGGCACGCTGAACGTGCTGGAGGCGGTGCGCGCCCTCGGCACGCCCCGGCTGGTGCACACCTCCACCAGTGAGACGTACGGCACCGCGCAGACCGTGCCGATCACCGAGGACCACCCGATCAACACCCAGTCCCCGTACGCCGCTTCGAAGGCGGGCGGCGACCGGCTGGCCGACGGCTACCACGCCAGCTTCGACACCCCCGTGGTGACGCTGCGGCCGTTCAACACCTTCGGGCCGCGCCAGTCGATGCGCGCGGTCATCCCCACCGTCATCGGCCAGGTGGCCGCCGGGGAACGCACGCTGACCCTCGGCGATCTGCGGCCCACCCGGGACTTCACCTTCGTCAAGGACACCGCGCGGGCGTTCCTGGCCGTCGGCACCGCGCCCGCCGAGCGGGTGGTGGGCCGCACCTTCAACGCCGGCACCGGCGGGGAGATCTCCGTCGGCGACCTGGTCGCGCTGATCGGCAAGGTGATGGACACCGCGCTCGACGTCCGCGAGGACGGCGCCCGGGTGCGGCCCGCGAACTCCGAGGTGATGCGGCTGGTCGCCGACGCGAGCCGGCTCGCCGCCGCCACCGGCTGGCAGCCCGCGCACACCCTGGAGGAAGGACTCGCGCACACCGTGGAGTTCTTCCGCGACCCGGCCAACCTGGCCCGCTACAAGACCGGCATCTACAACATCTGACCGTCCGGCACGTCCGGCACCGAGTACACCAAGACCGAGTACACCAAGGGGGAGACCCATGCACGCAGTGATCCTGGCCGGGGGCAAGGGCGTTCGGCTGAGGCCGTACACCACCGCGCTGCCCAAACCGCTGGTGCCCATCGGCGACCAGCACGCCATCCTGGAGATCGTGCTGCGCCAGCTGGCCACGGCCGGCTTCACCAGCTGCACCATCGCCATCGGCCATCTCGGCGAGATCATCCGCGCCTACGTCGGCGACGGCGCCGCCTGGGGCCTGCGGATCGACTACGCCACCGAGGAGAGCCCGCTGGGCACCCTCGGCCCGCTGCTCACCCTGCGCGAGCACCTGCCCGAGTCCTTCCTGGTGATGAACGGCGACGTCCTGACCGACCTCGACTACGCGGACGTCCTCGGGCAGCACCGCGACGCGGGGGCGCCGCTGACCATCGCCACGTACGCCCGCAAGGTGCACATCGACTTCGGGGTGCTGACCACCGACTCCTCGAAGGTGGTCGCCTTCACCGAGAAGCCCAGCATGGACTACCGCGTCTCGATGGGCGTCTACGGCCTGTCCCGCTCGACGCTGGACGGCTACACCGCCGGACTCCCGCTCGGTTTCGACGAGTTGGTCATCGACCTGATCAGAGCTCAGAACCCGCCGCAGGCCTACGAGTTCGACGGCTACTGGCTGGACATCGGGCGCCCCGACGACTACGACCGCGCCAACGCGGAGTTCACCACCCGCAAGTCCCATCTCCTCAAGGGAGCCTGAGCACCCCATGCGCATTCTCGTCCTGGGCTCCACCGGCTATCTCGGAGCCCATGTCGCCGCACGGCTGCGGGCCCTGCCGGGCGCGCTGGTGCTCGGCGCCGGCCGCTCCCCGGGCGCGGACCACGAGGTCGATCTCGCCTCGGTCCGTCCGGCGGAGCTGGCCAAGACCCTGGCCCTGGCCGCTCCCGACGCGGTGGTCAACTGCGCGGGCGCGACCGGCGGCGACGCCGTGACCCTCGCCGAGGTCAACGCCCGCGGTCCGGCCGTGCTGTGCGCGGCCCTGCGGGAGGCGGCGCCGGGGGCCCGGCTGGTGCATCTGGGCTCGGCCGCCGAGTACGGTCCGGGCGTCGCGGGCAGCCCGGTCACCGAGTCCGACCCGACCTGCCCGGCCGGTCCGTACGGCGCGACCAAGCTGGCGGGCACGGCGGTGGTGACCGCGTCCGGCCTGGACGCGGTGGTGCTGCGGGTCGGCAACCCGGTGGGATCCGGCGCACCGCCCGCCGGGCTGCCGGGCCGGCTGGCCGCGCTGCTGCGGGAGGCGGGCCGGGACCCGGACGCGGTCCTGCGGCTCGGCGATCTGTCCTCCTACCGTGACTTCGTGGACGCACGGGACGTGGCGCACGCGGTGGAGCTCGCGGTCACGGCGCCCGGTCCGCTGCCACGGATCCTGAACGTCAGCGCGGGCCGCGCCGTCCCGGTGCGCGAACTGGTGCTGGGGCTGGCCTCGCAGGCCGGTTTCCGGGGGCGGGTCGAGGAGAGCGCGGGCGGCGGACGGTCGGTCCGCTCGGGCGAGGTGTCCTGGCAGTGCTCCGACGTCACGGCCGCCGAGCGGGCCCTGGGCTGGCGGCCCGCGCACACCCTCGACGAGGCGCTGGCCGCGCTGTGGGAAGGCGACGGCACGCCGTGAGCCTGCTGATTCCGCTGTACGTGCACCCCGCCGACGATCCGGGCGCCTGGCACCGTCTGGTCCAGGGCGCGGGGCGCACGTACGGCGTGATCCTCAACCCCGCGAACGGGCCCGGGGAGGGCCCCGACCCCGCGTTCGCCGCGGTGGCCGGGGCCCTGCGGGAGGCGGGCACGCGCGTCCTCGGGTACGTCGACACCGACTACGGGGTGCGTCCGTGCGCCGACGTGGTGGCCGACGTACGCCGGCACCAGGCGTGGTACGCGGCCGACGGCTGCTTCCTCGACCAGGTGACGGCGACCCCGGAAGCGCTGCCCGCCTGCCGCAGGCTGGTGCGGAGCGTGCGCCGGACCGGCGCCGGGACGGTGGTCCTCAACCCCGGGGTACACCCGGCGCCCGGCTACGCCCGCCTCGCCGACCTCACCGTGACCTTCGAGGGCCACTGGTCCACGTACGTGTCGTCGTTCACCCGGCCTGCGTGGACCGCCCGGCACGCGCCCGAGCGGCTCTGCCATCTGGTGTACGGCGTCCCGGAGGCGCTGGTGCCGCTCGCGGTGCGCACCGCGGACGAGCGGGGCGCGGCCGTGTCCGGTCCCGTCACGGGCGGACTTCCCAATCCCTGGGGTGAGTTGACCCCCGCACTGAGCGGAGCACCACGATGAGGCCCACGGTACGCGCACTCCTGCTGACCGGCGTGCTGGCGCTGGCGGGCTGCTCCGGCCCGGGGGGCGGGGACGACGCGGCGCCACCGGCCTCCGGATCGGCCTCCGGTACGGCGGACTCCTCGACCGGGGCGCTGTGGCGGCCCCGGCCGGGGCTGGCCTGGCAGTGGCAGCTCAACAGCCGGGTCGACCCGTCGGTGGACGTGCCGGTCTACGACATCGACGGCTTCGAGAACACGGCCGCGGACGTGGCCCGGCTGCACCGGGACGGACGCAAGGTCATCTGTTACGTCAACGTCGGCGCCTGGGAGGACTTCCGGTCCGACAAGGACGCCTTCCCGAAGTCGGTGCTGGGCCGGCGGAACGGCTGGGCGGGCGAGCGCTGGCTGGACATCCGGAAGATCTCCCTGCTGCGGCCGATCATGGAGCGCCGTTTCGACATGTGCCGCGACAAGGGCTTCGACGCGGTGGAGCCGGACCTGCTGGAGGGGTACGGCAACACCACCGGCTTCCCGCTCACCGCGCGCGACCAGCTCCGCTACAACCGCATGATCGCGGGGCTGGCGCACGACCGCGGCATGTCGGTGGGCCTGAAGAACGACCTGCCGCAGATCCCGCAGCTCCTCCCGCACTTCGACTTCGCGGTCAACGAGGAGTGCGCCCAGTACGGCGAGTGCGCGCGGCTCACCCCGTTCATCGAGGCCGGCAAGGCGGTCTTCCACGTGGAGTACGCCGAGCCCACGAGCAGCTTCTGCGCCGAGTCACGGCGGCTGAAGCTGTCGTCGATGCAGAAGAAGCTGGAGCTGGGGGTGTGGCGCAAGCCCTGCTGAGCCGGCCGGCCCTGCGCGACGGTACCCCGCAGCGGGGCCATAAAATCTTCCCCAAACAACCGCGTCGACCGGGGCGGCCTCGTACCCGCCCACCGACGGCAACGAGTGAGGGCCGCACCCGCGAGAACCCCACCGGCGAGTACGGCCCGAACACCGGGAAACACCCCCACGACCAGCCAGAACCACGTCTTCATCACGTTCTTCGAGCACGGACTTGCCGATTGATTCTCGATCATGAATATCCGGAGTCCGGCGGTCACTCAGGCTATTACCGGAAGCCTTGACAACGCATCGACGGCTGTGTTGTTCTCTCCCGGGGCGGGATGACCGTACCGTTGGCGCCTGGCGACCATCCTGCCCACGCCCACCAAAAATGGGAAGTAACGGGGAAAAAACGGGGATGAACATGTTCAACAGGGCGTCTTCTGGCGCGCTCATAGCCTTCAAGCCGCGATTAACAGACAATCTGGCTCTCGTTTGCGTGCCCTGGGCCGGGGCCGGCGCAGCGCCGTTCCGTGCATGGGCGTCGGTCTTCGGAACCGCCGCGACCGTCTACGGAGTACGGCTACCCGGCCGGGAGAGCCGCATCGACGAGCCCTTCTTCGAGGACGTCGACTCCCTCGTCAACAGCATCGTCGCCGAGGTCGAGTCGCTGGGCGACCGGCCGATCGTCCTGTTCGGACACTGTTCCGGCGCCCTGCTGGCCTACGAGGCCGCGCGCGCCCTGGGCCCACGGGTGACACGCCTGGTCGTCGCCTCGCAACTGCCGCCGGCCGAGGCGGCCCGGACCGCTGCCGAGGAGCTGGGCTCCCTGGAGTCCCTGGCCGAGCGCTATCTGCACGAGGACTTCGCGGACGATTCCGAGATGCGTGCGGTGGCGCTGGAAATCCTGGAAGCCGATATCCGTGCCGTTTCCGGATATCAATTCGTGCCCGGTCGACTGCGCATTCCGATCACGGTATTCCACGGAACGAATGACCGCGAGGTGGGATCCGCGGATCTTGCCGGCTGGATTTCCGAAAGCACGATTCTGTCGGCCATACACGAAGTGGCGAATGCCGATCATATGTTCAGCGGTGCGGCATGGGCGAATCTTGCCGAGCTGATCGCCATTGAGCTGGGCCTTGTGACGGTCTGACGTATATCCGACCGCACCGCATTTCCCGATGACTATCAACGGGCTCAGCGGGCGTGGGCCGGGCGCGCGACGACGTCCTCCGTGGACCGTCGGCGCACCGGCACGCTGTCGACGCCCGGCCCTTCACCCCGGACCGTCACAGAAAGGTCTTCTGTCATGCAAAGGGTCAAGTCCGGTTGGCGTCCCGTCGGACGCACGCAGGTCCTCGCTCGGCGCGACCTCATCGCCGAGAGCGACCACTTCGCCATCCGTCCGTGCGGGCCCACCATCGGCGCCGAGATCTCGGGGCTGTCGCTGGCCGCGCCCATCCCGCCGACCGCGCGGGCCGACCTGCGGCGGGCCTTCCGGGACTGGAAGGTGCTCTTCTTCCGCGACCAGTATCTGTCCAGCCGTGACCACGTCGAGCTGGCCCGCGTCTTCGGCGACCCGCTGTTCCTGCCGATGCCGGACAAGGGCGACTTCCCCGAGGTGACCCGCGTCGCCGCGGGGCCGGGCGAACCCGGCGCCGAGAACGTCTGGCACAGCGACGGCTCGGGCGACGAGAAGCCCTCGCTCGGCTCGATCCTGCGCGCCCTGCACGTCCCCCCGGCCGGTGGCGACACGCTCTGGGCGGACATGGTCGCGGCCCACGACGGCCTGCCTGACGACGTCAAGGAGCGCATCGCCAACCTGCGCGCCGTGCACGACCCGCTGACCATCTACGACGGCTACGACGAGGTCGCACGGGAACGCGACGGCCGGGGCAGGTTCCCCGTCAGCGAACACCCGGTGGTGCGGGTGCACCCGGAGACCGGGGAGAAGATCCTCTACGTCAACCGCTTCTACACCACGCGCATTCTCGGCGTGGACGCGGCGGAGAGCGAGGAGCTGCTGGCGTACCTGTGCGACCAGGCGCACTACCCCGAGTACCAGGTGCGCTTCCACTGGACCGACGGCGCCGTCGCCCTGTGGGACAACCGGTCCACCCAGCACTACGCGGTCTCCGACTACTACCCGCAGACCCGTGTGCTGGAGCGCGTGAGCATCGCGGGCGACCGTCCCCAGGGCCCGCGACGGCCGCTGCGCGACGCCGTGCGAAGGGAAGCCGGCCTTGCGAACCGTTGACCCGACCACCGTTCCGTCGACGGAACCGTCGACCGGTCCGTCGACCGATCCGTCGAGCGACGAGCGCCACGGCGTCGTGGCCGGGCTGTTCGCCGACATCCTCGGGCTGGACACCGACGAGCTCGGGCCCGACGACGACTTCTTCGACGAGGGCGGGAACTCGCTGCTGGCCACCCGCCTGGTGAACGCGGTCCGGGCGCGGTTCGGCGTGGAGCTTCCGCTCAAGGCGCTGTTCCGGGCGCCGACGGTCGCCGGGCTGGTGGCTTCCATCGGCTCGGCGCCGAGCACCCGCCCGGCGCTCGTCCCGCGGGACAGGTCGGAGCTGGTCGCGGCGTCGTTCGCCCAGCACCGGCTCTGGGCCGTCAACCAGTTCGAAGCGACGGGTGGCGTGTTCAACGTGCCGATCGCCGTGCGGATCCGCGGCGCGCTCGATACCGATGCGCTCGCCGCCGCGCTCCGCGATGTCGTGGTCCGCCACGAGAGCCTGCGCACGGTCTTCGTCGACGTGGACGGCGTGCCCTGGCAACGGATCCTGGAGCCCACCGCAGTGGGGGTGCCGCTGCGCCGGGAGACGGTCACGGACGCGGACCTGCCGGCCGAGCTGGCCGCCGCGGCGCGGCACGTCTTCGACCTCGCCGTGGCCCTGCCGATCGCGACGTGGCTGTTCTCGACGGGGCCCGACGAGCACGTCCTGCTCGTCGTGATGCACCACATCGCGGTCGACGACGGCTCGGTGCGGCCGTTGTTCCAGGACCTGTCACGGGCCTACGCGGCCCGGACCGAGGGACGGGAGCCGGCGTTCGCGCCGCTGCCGGTGCAGTACGCGGACTACGCGGCCTGGCAGCGCGAGCTGCTCGGCGCCGAGGCCGACCCGCACGGCCTCGGCAACAGCCAGATCCGCCACTGGCGGTCCGCGCTCGCCGGCGCGCCCGACGAGCTCGTCCTGCCGTTCGCCCGGCCCCGCCCGGCGACGCCGTCCTACCGCGGCGACCGCGTGGCCGTCACCGTGGACGCCGAACTGCACGCGGCGCTGGCCGCGCTGGCCCAGTCGACCGGCACCAGCCTCTTCATGGTCGTCCACGCCGGGCTCGTGGCGCTGCTCCACCGGCTGGGCGCGGGTTCCGACATCGTCGTCGGCGCCCCGGTGGCCGGGCGCACCGACGCGGCCTTGGACGACGTCGTCGGGTTCTTCGTCAACACGCTCGTACTGCGGGTCGACTGCGCCGGGCGACCGGACCTGCGCACCGTGCTCGGCCGGGTCCGGGAGGCGGACCTGGAGGCGCTCGGGCACCAGGACGTCCCGTTCGACCGCCTCGTCGAGGCGCTCAACCCACCGCGGTCGCTCGCCCGGCACCCGCTGTTCCAGGTGATGCTGACGATCCTGGGCGACGACGGCGAGCTGCTGCGGGCGCCCGGGCTGTCCTGCACCGAGGAGCGCATCGAGCTGTCCTTCTCGCGGTACGACATGTGGCTGGGCCTCGTGGAGTCGAGGTCCCCCGGCGGCGACCATGCCGGCCTGACCGGGGAACTGCGCTACAGCACGGACCTGTTCGACGCGGCGACGATGCGGGACCTGGTGGACCGGTTCGTCACGGTCCTGCGCGAGCTGGCCACGGACCCGTCTCGCCCCGTCATCCCCACCGCGCGGCCCACGGCGCCGACCGCCGTCCGGCGAAAGGCGCTCGCGCATCCGGCCGGACCAGGAAGAGGGAGGGAACGCTCGTCATGATCGTGAACGTCTTCAGCATCGGATCCGCACCGCCCAACGCCATCGCCCAGGCCGCAGAGCCCTACGGCGGCTGCACGTTCGTCGTCGAGCCGGATGACACCGCCGCGCTCGCGTCCGTACCGGTCCTGCAGGAGCTCGGCGAGGTCGTCGTCGCCGACGGTGTCGACGCGTGCGTCCGCGCGCTCGGCGGGCGGGTCCCGGCCGGGGTCGTCACGTTCGCCGACCAGGGCCTCCGGCTCGCCTCCGGGCTCGCCCGGCACTACGGGCTGCCCGGCCTGTCGGAGAAAGCGGCGGAATGGTGCTGCGACAAGATCGCCCAGCGCGAACGGCTCAACGTGTGCGGCGTCGGCAACGTGCCGACGGCTCCGCTGCGGGGCGGCGTCTTCCCGGCCGGGGTACCGATGCCGGCCGTCGTCAAGCCGCGCGAGGGCGCCGGCAGCGAGGACACGGCCTTCGTCCACTCCGCCGAAGAGTTCCGCGACCTGATGACGCAGCTGTCCCCGGACCGGCCCTACGTGGTCGAGCGCTACATCGAGGGCGTCGACACGCCGTTCGGGCCGTTGCTGACGGACTCGGTCTCCGTCGAGAGCGCCGTCGACGCCCGCGGCGCGGTCCGGCACATCGGCGTGACGCTGCGGCTGCCGCTCGCCCCGCCGGCCCGCGACACCGGCCTCGTCTTCCCGGTGCACCGGCACAGCGCGCTCACCGGGACCCTGCTGGAGCGCGCCGCCGCGGCGATCGCTGCGGTGGACTTCACCGCCGGCATCACGCACATCGAGTTCAAGCTCGGACCCGAGGGGCCGGTCGTCATCGAGGTCAACGGGCGGCTCGGCGGCGGCCTGTACCGGCTCATGCCCCGGGTCGGGACCGTCGAGCCGGTGGGGCTGGCCACGGCACTGGCGGTCGGGGAGCCGCTGCCGGACGCGTTCGCCGAGCCGACCGGCCACGCCATGCACTACTACGCGCAGCCGCCCTACGGCGCTGCGGCGGTGTCGGCGCTGCCGTCGCCGCGGACCGTGCGCGCCGTGCCCGGCGTGTTCGGCGCCGACCCGCGCACCCGGGCCGGCTCACCGGTCCACTGGCGGCAGGGCTCGGCCGGTCGCGTCTACGACATCTGGATCGCGGCCGCCACACTGGCCGAGCTCGACCAGCGCAGGGCGGCCGTCGACGAGTTGCTGGAGCGGACGACCGAGTGGGAGTACGAGCGATGACCGAGGTCTCGTTGTCCGGCATGTCCTCGCCCGATGTCCCCTCGCCCGATGTCCCCTTGCCCGGCGTCTCCTTGTCCGGCTTCCCCTTGCCCGGCGTCTCCTTGTCCGACCTGTTCGAGCGACAGGCCCGGCGCACGCCGGACGCGTACGCGATCGAGCACGGCGAGGGCGGGCTGACCTACGCCGAGCTCCTCCGGCACAGCACGGCGCTCGCCGAGGAACTGCACGCCGCCGGCGTCGGGCCGGAGCACGTCGTCGGCCTCGACCTGCCGGTCGGGCCGCGGCTGGTGGCGGCGATGCTCGCCGCCGGGCGGCTCGGCGCGGCGTTCCTGCCGCTCGACCAGCGCGACCCGCGCAGCCGGCGGGACCACCTGCTGGCCGACGCCAGGCCCGCGGCGGTGGTGGTACGGGACGGCCTCCTCGCCCCGGACGCCCCGCCGCAGCGGCTGCTGGACCGGGTGCCGCGCGTCGCGTCCCCGGCCGCGTACCTCAACTACACCTCGGGCTCGACCGGTGAACCCAAGGGTGTGGTCAACGAGCAGCACGCGATCGTCAACTACATCGAGGCCGCGATCGCCGAGTACCGGCTCGCCCCGGCCGATCGGCAGCTGCAGTTCTCCTCCATCGCGTTCGACATCGCGCTCGAGGAGGTGTTCACCGCGCTGGGCTCGGGCGCGACGCTCGTGCTGCGGGACGAGGACTTCCGCTACGAGGACGTGGAGGACTTCCTGCGGCTCGTCGACAAGCGGGGACTGACCGTGGTCAACCTCCCGACCGGTGTCTGGAACCAGCTGGGCCGCGCGCTCCGGCAGGTACCGCACGTGCGGCTGCCAGCGGCGGTGCGGCTGATGATCATCGGTGGCGAGGCCGCCGGGCCGGACGCGGCCGAGGCCTGGCACGCGGCGGCCGTGCACCCGGAGTTCCGGATCGTCAACACCTACGGGCCGACCGAGGCCGCGGTCGCGGTGAGCTTCGCCGAACTGACCGCGGGCGGCCCGGTCACCATCGGGCGCCCCATCCGCGGGGTCGGGCTCGTCGCCGTCGACGCCGACCTGCGCACGGTGCCCGACGGGGAGATCGGCGAGCTGCTGATCAGCGGGATCGCGCCGGCACGTGGCTACCTGGACCGGCCGGAGGAGACCGCGGCGCGGTTCGGCACCACGGCCGACGGCGCCGAGGGGCGCTGGTTCCGTACCGGCGACCTGGGCCGGGTCCGGCCCGACGGGCTGATCGAGTTCCGCGGCCGGGCGGACGACCAGGTGAAGGTCCGCGGCGGGTTCCGGGTGGAGCCGGGCGAGGTCGTCAACGCGCTGCTGACGCATCCGGGCCTCGTCGAGGCCGCGGTGCTCCCGGTGGACCTCGGCGCCGGCCGGACGCTGGCGGCGTTCGTGGTCGCGGTCGACGCCGCGGACCCGCCGCGCGCCGCCGACCTGCGCGACCATCTCGCGGCCCGGCTGCCCGACTACATGGTCCCCGCGTCGTTCTCGCCGGTCGCCGCGATCCCACTGACCGACCGCGGCAAGGTCGACGCCGCGGTACTGCGGGCCCTGCTGAGCGAGGTCCGGTCGCACCCGGAGTCCTCCGGAAGCGTCGCGGACGCCGTCCGGGAGAGCTGGGCGGCGGCGCTGGGCGGCGAGCCGGAGGACGAGTCCGCGGACTTCTTCGACGACGGCGGGGATTCGATCGCCGCCGTGGAGTTCCTCGGGCAGCTGCGGGCCCGTCTCGGGCAGGCGCCGCCGCTGCGCGAGCTCTACCGCGCGCCGCGCTTCGGCGACGTCGTCCGGCTGCTGGCCCAGGACCCGGCCGACGCGTCCGTCACCGCCACCGCCCCCTGACGGCGTAGCACCCCCATCCATCGAGCAAGAGAGTTGCCCCATGGCATTGGTCCTGTCACGGCTGAAACGCTGGCCGTTCACTCCCGGTCAGGCGAAGTTCCGCAAGCTGTGGGCGGCGGAGTCCGTCTCGCAGATGGGCGCGCAGGTGAGCATGGTCGCCTTCCCGCTGGTGGCCATCCTCCTCCTGAACGTCGGCACGGTGCAGGTGGGTTTGCTCGCCGCGGCCGAACGGGCGCCCTACCTGCTCTTCGGCCTGCCGGCCGGGGTCTTCGTGGAGCGCTGGAACCACCGCGTCGTGATGATCGCGGCGGACTGGACCCGCGCGGCGGCGATCGTGACGATCCCGATCCTCGCGTGGACCGGCCACCTGTCGATCGCCCTGATGTGCGTCGTGGTGTTCGTGGTCGGGGTGGCCACCGTGTTCTTCGACATCGCCTACCAGAGCATCCTCACCTCGGTCGTCGACCAGCGCGACCTGATCAACGCCAACCGCCTCCTGGAGAGCAGCGCCGTGGTCTCCCAGGTCGCCGGCCCCGGTGTCGCCGCGCTGATCCTGCGGGTCCTGTCGGCCCCCTATGCCATCGCCGTCAACGCCGCGACGTTCGCCTTCTCGGCGCTCTTCCTGCACTCGATGGGAACGGTCAGGGCCGAGCCGGAGGAGTCGCCGGAACCCGCGTCCATCCGCCGGGAGCTGCTCAGCGGGCTGGTGTTCGTCCGGAAGACCCGGTTCCTGCGCTGGATCGCCCTGATCGCCGGGACCTGGAATCTGCTGCTCCAGGCGTTGCTGGCGGTGTTCTTCGTGTTCCTGTCACGTGACCTGCACCTGAGCGCGTCGGCCATCGCCACGGTCGTGTTCGTGGGCGCCATCGGCGGCGTGTTCGGCATCGCCGTGATGGGACGGATCAACGCGTGGTTCGGCGTCGGCCCCACGGTGTGCATCGCCACCGGGGCCAGCGCCGTCGGCGGCATCGTGCTCGCCTTCGCCGGCGGCGAGCCCACGCTGGCGGCGGTCGTCGTCGGCGCGGCCTTCTTCCTCCAGAACGCCAGCAACCCGCTGTTCGACGTCAACGTCATCACCATCCGGCAGACCATCACGCCGCAGCACCTGATGAGCCGCACGACGGCGGCCATCCGCACGATCATCTGGGGCGCGCTGCCGCTGGGCGCACTCGTCGGTGGATTCCTCGGCGCGGCCATCGGCACCCGCCCCTCGATCGTCGTGCTCGGCGTGGCACTGCTCCTGCCGGCCGGCCTCACACTCATCTCGCCGATCCGCAAGATCCGGGCGATCTCGGACGTGGAGCCCGAGCGTCCGTCCACGGATTCGTCCACCGATTCGCCCACGGATTCGTCCACCGATCCGAACGTCGATCCGGTTCCGGGCGCTGCCGAGCGCCCGCTCAACACCGCCTGACCACCACGGGGGAGATCGTGAACGTCAACGCGCACCAACGTCCAGCACTCCGGGACATCCGCCGCCGCACCGTCGCCGCGGTGGACGGCCCGGCCGTCACGGTCACGCCGCCGACCGCGGAACGCCTTCCGGCGACCGTCACGGCCGACGTGCCCGGCGTCGACCTGGCCGCCTGGCTGGCGGCGAGCCGCGAGCCGCTGCGGGAACTGCTGCACAGCCACGGCGCGGTACTGTTCCGCGGCTTCGGCATCTCCGGCGCCGAGGGCCTGGAGCGGCTCGTCCTCGCCGTGTCGCCCGAGGCGATGAACTATGTGTACGGATCGACGCCGCGCACCCGCGAGATGCGTCAGGTCTACACGTCCACGGAGTACCCGGCCAGCGAGTCGATCCCGATGCACAACGAGCTGGCCTACGCGACGAACTGGCCGATGCGGCTGTGGTTCCTCAGCGACAAGGCGGCCCGGACCGGCGGTGCGACGCCGCTGGCCGACAGCCGCCGGGTGTACGAGCGGATCCCGCGGGACGTCCGGGACCGCTTCGCGGCGCACGGCGTGATGTACGTGCGCAACTACGGCAGTGGCATGGACCTGACATGGCAGCAGGCCTTCGAGACCGAGGACCCGGCCGAGGTGGAGCGGTTCTGCGCGGACTCGGGGATCGAGTTCACCTGGCTGCCGGGCCGGCGGCTGCGGACGCAGCAGGTCGCGCAGGCCGTCGTACGGCACCCGGTCACCGGCGAGTGGTCCTGGTTCAACCAGGCCCACCTCTTCCACACGGTCAGCCTGCCGGCGGACGTGCGCGGGTCGCTGCTGGAAGCGCTGGACCCGATCGATCTGCCGCGCAACGCGCTGTACGGGGACGGCACGCCGATCGAGGACGAGGTGATCGCCACGATCAACGCGGCGTTCGACGCCGAGTACCGCGCGGAGGCCTGGAGCGACGGCGATGTGCTGCTGATCGACAACGTGCTGACCGCGCACGGCCGGCAACCGTACACGGGACCGCGCAAGGTACTCGTGGCGATGGCCGAGCCGGCCTCGTCGGTGATGGGCGGCGAGCGATGAGCGCCGGCACCGTGGACGCGTTCGCGATCTCGCCGCAGCAGGAGCTGACGTGGCGGAAGGCGGAGTCGCGGGGCGGGCGGGCGGTCCCGGTCACCGTGGTGGTCGAGCTGCACGGTCCGCTGGACCTGGATCGGTTGTACGGCGCGGCCCGTCACGTCGTCGAGCATCACGAGATCCTGCGGACCGAGCTGCGGATCCTGGACGGCTACGTGGCGCCGGCCCAGGTGATCCGGCCGTATCCGGAGCAGGTGCCCGGCGCCGGGGCGGACGCCGCTTCGGCGGACGCCGCCGAGGACTGGCGCCCCGAGGCGGTGGTCGGGTCGACGCCGGTATCGCTGGCGGTGCGGCGCGTCGGCCCGGACCGGCACGTGCTGCGGCTGCGGGCCTCGGCGGCCGTGCTGGACCGTGCGGGGGCGGCGGTGCTGATCGACGAGCTGGCCCGGGCCTACGCCGGTGCCGGCGTGGGCGAGGATCCGTTGCAGTACGCGGACCTCGCCGAGTGGCTGCGGGAGCGGGTCGGGGACGGCCGTTTCGAGCACCCGCGCTACCTGCGCGAGGTCGACGACGACACCACCGCGCTGCGACTGCCCTTCGAGCTGCCGGTGCGCTGCGGTGACGGCGGCACGGCCGCCGTGGTCGAGCTGGCGGACGTCCTCCCGCCCGACGGCGCCGACCGGCTCGCGGCCACCGGGGGCGACCTCCGCGACCTGCTGCTCGCCGCCTGGCAGGTCGTGCTGCACCGCTACACCGGCGCGGACCGGCTCCTCACCGGGCTGGTGGACGGCGGGCGCTCCGCACCGGAGCTGGCCGACGCACTCGGCCCGCTGGCGCGGCTCCTGCCGCTGCAGGTCGCCGTCGCCGCCGACACGCCGTTCCGCGACCTGGTGCGGCGGTGCCACGCCGCCTTCGAGCACGCCGCGGCCGAGTCGGAGCTGTTCGACGCCGCGTGGTGGTCGACCCGCGACACCCTGGACGTGATCGCCTTCGACCACGTCGACCTGGGCGCCCCCCGGGCGGCCGGCGACCTGCTGTTCGCGCCGGTCGCCGTCCACGGCGTGCACCCGGGCGCGGGTCTCACGCTGCTCGTCGACCAGATCGGGGCCGGCGCCGCGCGGGTCGCGCTCGGCTACGACCCGGCCCGGTTCACCGAGGCCGATCTGGCCGGGCTCGGGACGGTGCTGCGCACCGTGCTGGCCCACGCGGTTGTGGCCCCCGACGCGCACGTCGGCGCGCTGCGCGTCCGGCCGGACGGCGCGGACCAGCCGGACCGGGCCGTGGCGGAGACGCCGGCCGACGGCGCGGTGCGCCTCGTGCCCGCACGCTTCGCCGAGCACCGCGCGCGGAACGCGGGCGCCACCGCGGTCGAGGACGCCACCACCACACTCAGCTACGGAGACCTGGACCGGCTCGCCGACCGCCTGGCCGCCCGGCTCGCGGCCGCCGGGGCCGGTCCGGGCTCGGTCGTACCGGTCCTGCTCGCACGGGGCGCGCTCACCATCGGCGCGATGCTGGGCATCTGGCGGGCCGGTGCGGCCTTCACCGTCCTGGACGACACCACGCCGCCGGGCCGGATCGCCGCGACCCTCGCCGACACCGGGACCGGCGTCGTGGTCACCAGCGCCGCGCTGGCGGGGCGGCTCGCGGAGTCGGCCGTATCCGTCCTCCTGATCGAGGATCTGCCGGACGAGGAAACGCCCGCGGCGGTCTGGTCGGATCCCGGTCCGGCCGCCCTCGCCTACGTCGTCTACACCTCCGGCAGCACCGGCCAGCCCAAGGGCGTGGCGGTCAGCCACGGTGCCCTGGCCACCTACGTCCACGAGGTCGGGCAGCGGCTGCCCGGCGCGGCGGGATCGTCGTTCGCCGTCATCACGACCCTCGCCGCCGACCTGGGGTACACGGCCGTCTTCTCGGCTCTGGCCTCGGGCGGGTGCCTGTCCGTCGTGCCGCGGTCGGCGGCCACCGACCCGGCCGAGCTGTCGGCCTGGATGAGCGATCGCGAGATCGACTGCCTGAAGATCGTCCCCTCGCACCTGGCCGCGCTGCTCAACGCCGCCGAGGATCCGGCCCGGGTGCTGCCGCGCCGCTTGCTGGTCGTCGGCGGTGAGGCGTGCCCGATCGACCTGGTCGAGCGGGTCGCGGCGATCGCGCCGGAGTGCGTGGTCGTCAACCACTACGGCCCGACCGAGACCACCGTCGGCGTCTGCACCTTCCCGGCCGGAGCGTCGCGCCTCGACCCGCGGGCCAGGACCGTGCCGATCGGCACCCCGCTGCCGGGCACCCGCGCCGTGGTCCGGGACGGCACGGGCCGGCCGGTGCCGGTCTGGATGCCGGGGGAGCTGTTCCTCTCCGGTGCCCAACTGGCCGACGGTTATCTGAACCAGCCGGAGCGGACCGCGGAGCGCTTCCTCGGCGCGCCCGCCGCACCGGGTGGTGGCCCGGTCCGCTGGTACCGCACAGGCGACGTGGTCCGCGCCCTTCCCGGCGGCGAGCTGGAGTACCTGGGCCGTACCGACGACCAGCTGAAGATCAACGGCTACCGGGTCGAATCGCAGGAGATCGAGGCGGTGCTGCGCGGGCGTCCGGGCGTGCGCGAGTGCCTCGTCACGGTCGCGGGCCCGGATCAGGTGCTGACCGCCTTCGTCGTGCTGGAAGCGGGCGGGCCCACGGTCGACGAGCTGAGCGGGCACCTGCGCACCGTGCTGCCCGAGCACATGGTCCCGAAGGCGTTCGCCGTCGTCGCCGCGCTGCCGCGCACCGCCAACGGCAAGGTCGACCGGGCCCAGCTGCAGGCCATGGACAGCACGGCGGGCCGCGCGGCGGCCGCGGTGCCCCCGCGCGACTCGCTGGAGCTGCGCATCCTCGAGATCTGGCGGGCGATGCTGGGCTCGGACCGGTTCGGCGTCACCGACGACTTCTTCGCCGTGGGCGGGCACTCGCTGCTGGCGCTCCAGTTGCTTGCGGCCGTGTCCCGCAAGCTCGGCGCCCGCCTGCCGATCTCGGTCCTCTTCGAGAACGGCACCGTGGAGGGGCTCGCCCGGACGGTTCGGGCCCAGGCCGAGTGGCAGTCGACGGTGCTCGTCCCGATGCGTCCCGAGGGCACCCGGCCGCCGGTCTACTGCGTCCACGCCGGCGGCGGGAGCGTCATGGGCTACCTCGACCTGGTGCGCGCGATGCCGGCCGACGTCCCGGTCCACGGCCTGGAAGCGGTGGGGCTGGACGGCCGGCGGGCGCCGGTGCCGCACGTCCGCGAGATGGTCGAGCAGTACGCCGCCGAGATCGGCCGCCGGACCGGGGCCGACGGGGTGCCGAGCACGATCGTCGGCTGGGGCCTCGGGGCCGTCTTCGCCTACGCTCTGGCCGAACGGCTGCGCGGCCTCGGCCACCGGATCGGGACGCTGGTCGTCATCGACGGCGCCGCGCCGGACACACAGGCGCTCAGGGCGGTGGTCGAGGGGACCTCCGACGACGACTACTACGCGGGCATGACCGACCGGCAGATCGTCGAGCGGTTCGCGGCGCACTACGGGCTGCCGCTGACCGCCGCCGACCTCGCGGGCCGCTCCGTCGCGGAGCAACAGGCGCTGCTGGCCGAGGCGATGCGGGACCGCGACGTGCTCACCCCGGACGCGGGCGCCGAGCACTTCGAGACGCTGTTCGCGCTCTACCGGTCGAACATCGCCGCCTGCCAGGAGTACGTGCTGGGCTTCCGGCCGGAGTTCGGCGACTACGACGTGCTGCTGGTCCGCACGGACGAGGAGTCGGCCGTCGTCGGGCCGGACGGCGCGCTCGGTTGGCGGACCCTCTTCGGCGACCGGGTCACGCAGGTCTGGCTCCCCGGCGACCACTACTCGGTCATGAAGCCGCCGATCGTCGGCCGGCTGGTTCCGTTCATCGACAAGGCACTGGACGGCACCGCGTAGGTGCCTGAGTGAGGCTCCCGCCCGGACCGCGGTCGTCCCGTCGGGTCCGGGCGGGAGTCTCACGCCCGCCTGGTCGTTCTAGAGATCGGCCGATGCGCCGGGGAGCAGGCGCGTGTAGGGCGCGCCGCTGTGGTTCGCCAGCCACCAGTCGACGTTCTCGAACCCGCGCTCGTTCACCGTGGCGTCGTGGATGGCGAACGCGCGGCCCGGCTTGACCGCCCGCGTGAACTCCACCGCGAGGCCGAGGTGCAGCCACGGCCCGGCGACCGGCACGAGCAGCGTCTCGACCGGCTCGTCCGGGACGAACAGCGAGTCACCCGGGTGGTAGACCCCGTCGACGACGTAGCCGACGTTGGCGCAGCCGGGCAGCCCGTCGAAAATGTCGGCGTGCCGGCCGCCGACGACGGCCACCGTGAAGCCGCCCGCCGAGATCGTGTCGCCCGCCGCGACCGGCGTCGCCCAGTCGCCGAGCGCGGCCGCGACGTCGGCGGGGGCGTGCACCGTCATACCGGGGTTGGCGGCCCGCGCCGCCACGAGTTTGTCGGTATCGATGTGATCGTCGTGTTCGTGGGTGACGAGCACCGCCGCAACCCCGGACAGGGACTCGGGCTCGGTGTAGATGCCTGGATCGATGACGAGCGAGCGGCCCTCGGCCTCGAGGCGGACGCACGCGTGACCGTACTTCGTCAGACGCATCGCAGCATCCTAGCGGACCGGCCCTCCCTGCCCCCGCTACCGGCGGCAGGATCTGGACGGCGCTGTCGGGACCGCCGCGGCTACGTCCCGTTCGAGGGCGTCGAGGGCCTCGCGGGCCGCGGTGATGCGGGCGAGCAGCAGATGCCGGTCCTGGTCCTGCGCGGCCGGGGGCTGCTGGGTCTTCTCCACTTCCCGGGCCTCGTCGAGGGAGGTGATGACGACGCCGATGAGGACGTTGACCAGGACGAAGGAGGCGAGCAGCACGTAGGAGGCGTAGTAGAGCAGGCTCCAGCGGGAGATCTCCAGGCCCGCGTGGACGGCGTCGCCGATGCCGTCCAGGGTCATGAGGAGGAACAGGGTGAGCACGGACCGGCCGATCGAGCCGTAGTGCCCGGGGTCGGCGCGGCCGAAGAAGACCCAGCCGATCATCGCGTACACGTACAGCAGCAGGGCGCCGACGAGCAGGAAGCTCAGGGTGCCGGGGAGGCTGCGCGCGACCGCGGTGAGCAGGACCCGGAGCTGGGGCAGGAAGCGGGCGGTGCGCAGGACGCGGGCGAGCCTGAGCAGGCGCAGCACGGTGGTGTTCTCGCGGACGACCGGCAGGAAGGCGCACAGGACCACGGCGAGGTCGAAGAGGTTCCACGGGTCCTTCAGGAAGCCCCGGGGGCGGTCGGCGTGCGCGCCGATCCGGACGAGGATCTCGACGGTGAACACGACGAGACAGGCGTGCTCGGCGAGCCGTAACCAGCGGTGCCACTCCTCGACCAGGCCGGAGTAGGTCTCCACGCCGAGCAGTGCCGCGTTGAGGAGGATCACGGCGAAGACGGTCAGCGCGAACCAGCGGGCCTCGGTGAGGGTGCGGCAGCGGTGCGCGAGGTCCCGGCGGGCCGCCCCGGACGCGCTGACGGTCGCCTGGTGGTGCTGCTCGGACATCCTGCTGCCGACACTCCTCGGATCGTACGGTGTTTCCGCCAACGCGGCCGGAAGGCAGGCTTGTTGAACGATCGCCTCCCGGGGATACTTCTACAGAACTGTAGACGACCTCGGGAGAGAGCAGACCCGTATGTTCGGCATGAGTGAGCTGGCCCTGATCCTGGTGGTCGTCATCGTGATCCTCGCGATCAGGAAGCTGCCCGAGCTGACCCGCTCCGCGGGCAAGGCGGCCCGCATCCTCAAGAGCGAGTCGAGGGCCCTGAAGGACCAGGACGACCCGGCGCGGGAGCCGTCCGCGCCCCGGGTCGTCCAGGGCACGGTCGTCGACCGGGACGACTCCGCCCCGCGCCCCTGACCGCTTCGGCGCCCGGTCAGTCGTCCGAGTCGGGCTTGTCGCGCGCCGCCGCGTAGGCCTGGGTGGGCGTCATGGGGACGCCGTTCAGGGCGACCGTCCGGAAGCGGCTGACCTCGGCACAGGTCTTGGCCTCGTCGGCGGTCTGGGCGTGGGCGTTGGAGACGGCGGCCTTGGTGTCGGCGGGGGCCGGCGAGGAGGTGCCGCCGGGGTAGGTGGTGCCGCTCGGCCAGTCGCTGCCGATGACCAGGGTCAGTCCGGTTGCGCTGCCCTGCTTCAGATGGGAGGACGGCAGCCCGAGGGTCTTCGCGGCCGTCCGCGCCGCGCCCTTCTGTCCGGTTCCGTAGGTGAGGGTCGTGGTGGCCGCCGGGCTCGGGGCGTTGGCGGTGGTCGTACCGGAGCTGAAGCCCGCGTCGGTGAGGGCGCCGGCGACGGCGGAGGCGCGGCCGGTGATGGTCGTGCCGTTCTCCACGGTCACGGCGACCTCGGACGCGGGGACCGCCGAGGCGGTGGCCGTCGCCTTCGCCGTCGCGGAGGCGGCCGCCGACTTCCCGCCGGAACCGGTGGTGAGCGACTGGTCGCCCGCGATCGTGGAGAACAGGGTCTTCGCGCCGGCGCCCACCACGACCCGGTCGCTGTCCGCCGGATCGGGGGCCGTCTGCATGGTGGTGAACGTCATCCGCTTGGTGGGGACCTTGTTCAGGTCGGCCGCCAGCCCGATCAGCTTCTTCACGCTGCCGAGGCCGTCGTCCACGGTGAGCGCCTTGGTGGCGGCGTCGGCGAGGCTGTAGACGGCGGTCGGGTCGGTGAGGGTGCCCGCGCTCTTGAACTTGCGGATCATCGCACTGAGGAAGATGTGCTGGGAGACGGTACGGCCGAGGTCGCTGCCGTCGCCGAAGCCGTGCCGCGAGCGGACGAACTCCAGCGCCGCGACGCCCTTGAGGGTGTGGGTGCCCTTGGACAGCTTCAGATGCGAGTAGGTGTCGTAGACATTGGCGTCCACGCACACGGAGACGCCGCCGACCGCGTCGGACATCTTGACCACGCCGGAGAAGTCGAGCTTGACGAAGTGGTCGATGGGGATGCCGGTCAGCTGATGGATGGTGGACACCTGGCAGGCCGGGCCGTACTGGAGGGCGCTGTTGATCTGGCCGTAGTAGCCGGACGTGGACTGACCGCTCTCACTGTCCTTGCAGGCCGGGACGTTCGTCATGGTGTCGCGCGGGATGCTCATCACGGTGGCGTTGGAGCGGTCGGCCGCTATGTGGACCACCATCTGCACGTCCGCGTTGCCGTTGCCGGACTGCACCCCGGTCTGCGAGCAGCCGCCGCCCAGTTTGCAGTCCGCCTTGCTGGTACGGGCGTCCGAACCCATGACCAGGATGTTGATCGGGGTGCGGCCGAATGCGTCGGCCTTCTCCTTGCCGCCCTTGCCGTCGATCGAGACGCTGTTGATGTTGCCGTTCAGGTGCTGGTAGAACCACCAGCCCGCACCGGCCGTCCCCAGTACCAGCACCGCCAGGAACAGTCCGGCGATCCGCAGCACCCGTCTGCCGCGCCGCACCGGCCGGCCCCGGCGCGCTCCGCGGCCGGGGCGCCTGCGGGAGGCCGCCCGTGCCGCGGCCCGCCCGCCCGTCGGAAGCGGCTCGTCGTGCCCGGCCGTGCGCTGCCCGGGCACCCTGCCGGTGCGGCTGCGCGTGGCCTGGCCGGCCGGACCGTCCCACGGGTCGCTCATTCACCACTCCTACGAACGGTCGGACAGATGCACAGAGGTAGAGGCGGCAATCAAGATCAAGGTTGCTTGCGTAGTTGCGCAATCTAACAAAGCCTTGGCCTGAGCAGCCCGGATCCTGGGCGAATTCACAGGTGAGGGATCTCATGCAACCCGCGGAACGGATTTCACCCCGGGGGCGCGGGCCGGCCTCAGCCGCCGGCGCCGCGCAGTCGTCGTACCGGAACGGTGGTCCGGTGGGCACGTGCGGTCAGCTGGCCGACCATCACCCGGACCACGGTGACGACGTCCGGGTCGTCGACGTAGTACACCTGACGCCGGCCCTCGCGGCGCGAGCCCACGAGTCCGGCGAGCTTCAGCTTCGCCAGATGCTGGCTGACGGCGGGGAGCGCGCCGCCGACGCGGTCGGCGAGGCGGGTGACGTCGCTCTCGCCCTGGGACAGGGCCCACATGAGGTGCAGCCGGGCCGGAGCGGCGAGCAGGCCGAACGCGGCGGCCGCCTCGTCGAGGACCTCGGCGGACGGGTCCTCGAAGCGACCGGCGCTGGTTGCCACAACCCTCTCCCGTCCCCTGGGCGTCACCACCGACGCACGTGCGGGTACCCAGTGTAGGCGTCGGCGGCGGCACCGGAAGCCGCCGAAAGGCCCACGTCCGCTTGGCGGTTTGCGCAATGTCCTGAATGAGTGACAGAACCGCGACGACTCGAACGCAGTGACCTGTGCGGGCTCGCCCGTCCCCGCGTTCCGTCTCTAAGGTTGCGCAAACAGGCAACTCATCACCTGCAACTCAGCACAGGCAACTCGACTGGAGACACGACGACATGGGCATCATCGGCTGGATCATCCTCGGTCTGTTCGCCGGAGCCATCGCCAAGGTCCTGCTGCCCGGCCGCGACCCGGGCGGTCTGATCGGCACCACGCTCATCGGGGTCGCGGGCGCGTTCGTCGGCGGCTGGCTCTCCTCCCGGTTCCTCGACCGCCCGGTGGAGAACCAGTTCTTCGACCTCTACACCTGGGGCGCGGCCGTCGGCGGCTCGCTGGTCCTCCTCGTGGCCTACCGCCTGCTGTTCGGCAACTCGCGGAACTGAGCGGGCGCGGCGGGAACTTGTCCGACCGCCCGCTAGTTTCTACGTTGTTGTAGATACCGATCGTATGGAGTTCTCATGGCCCTGTGGGACCGCATCAAGGAATCCGCGTCGACGATGCAGACGCAGCTCGTGGCGAAGAAGAACGACCTCAAGAGCGGCGCCTTCCGCGACGCGAGCATGGCGATGTGTGCCCTGGTCGCCGCCGCGGACGGCACCATCGATCCGTCCGAGCGGCGTCGCGTGGCCCAGCTCATCGCCACCAACGAGGTGTTGCAGAACTTCGACGCCACGGATCTTCAGCGCCGTTTCGACGACAACCTGAACAAGCTGACGGCCGACTTCGACTTCGGCAAGGTGAGCGTGCTCCAGGAGATCGCCAAGGCCAAGAAGAAGCCGGCCGAGGCCCGTGCCGTGATCCAGATCGGCATCGTCATCGGCGGCGCCGACGGCGACTTCGACAAGACCGAGCAGGCGGTCGTCCGCGAGGCCTGCTTCACCCTCGACCTGCCGCCGCACGAGTTCGACCTCTGACCGACGGGGGTACGGGGCGACGGGATACGGAGCGGGACGGCGGGGCCCAGCACGGCTGCCGCCTGACGCCTGACGCCTGACGCCTGAACGCGATGCCCGACGGCGATACCGGGTCCCGGCACCGGGTGCCGGGTGTCGGGTGCCGACTGCCGGGTGGCGGGTGCCAGGTGGCGGGTGCCGGGCAGCGGCTACCCGGGAGCGGATGCCGGATGGCAGGTGCCGGGCAGCGGTGTCTGATGGCGGGTGCCGGGCAGCGGGTGCCAGATGGCGAGTGCCGGGCAGCGGATGCCGGATGGCAGGTAGGCAGCGGATGCCCGAGAGCGGGTGCCGGATGGCAGGTACCAGGCAGCGGATGCCCGATAACGGCTGCCGGGCAGCGGGTGCCGGATGGCGAGTACCGGGCAGCGGCTACCCGGGAGCGGATGCCGGATGGCAGGTGCCGGGCAGCGGTGTCTGATGGCGGGTGCCGGGGAGTGGGTGTCGGGTGGTGCAGTCGGCGTCAAAGGGGGCGGCCGGTGGCCCGTCGGCGGCGTCCTGACCTGTCGTATTCCCGGCTGTCCCACCGCGCCGAGTCGGCGCCACCGTCCTCCCCGCCCCCGCCCCGCGTGTACCGGCGGCTTTCCCGCAGCCGCGCCACCACCTGACCGTCTGTCCTCCGGTCCAGCCCCTAAAGCGGTGTCGCGGCGTACAGGATCAGGAACATGGTCACCGCCGAGTTCGCCGAGGACATCGCGGAGACGGCCGTGCCGGCGGCGGCGCCCCATGCCGCGAGGCCCACGGCGGTGAACGCCGAGGGCCAGCTGCGCCCGGTCGGGGCCGGGCCGAGCAGGGCCGCCACCCGGCGCGGCACCGGTCCCGGCACCGCGAAGCCCGCCAGCGTGGGCACGGGAGTGCCCCGGGAGACCAGGGCCGCCTTGCCGATCGCCCGCGCCACGGTACGGCGGCTGCCCACCGCCCGCGCCGCGTCCTCGTCGGCCCACCGCTCCGCCGTGTAGGACACGGCGGTGCACAGCGGCCGCAGGAACGGGTTGGCACGGGCCGCGAGCCGTACCGCCAGCAGGAACCGGTGGTGCCCGGCCGTCAGATGAGCGCGCTCATGGGCGAACAGGGCCCGGCGCTCGGCCGGTTCGAGGCGGTCCAGCAGGCCGGTGGTCACCACCACCCGGGCCCGCCGGCCGCCGGGCAGCGCGTAGGCGTACGGCACCCCGTCGGGCAGCACGACCACCTCGGTACCCGGCAGCCCCGCCAGCGCGCGATGCGCCCCGCGCCGTACCCGCCCGTGCCGCCACAGGGTCCGCCCGCAGGCCACGAGCACCGCGAACAGCGCGGGGATGGCCGCCTTCCCCGCCACCTCGTCGTACGGCACCGCCGCCCGCACCTGCGGGTCCGACCACCCGTCCGGCAGCGGATTGCCCGGCAGCTGGGCCGTGCCCACCACCATCACCAGCCCCAGACACACCGTGCTGCACACCGCCATCACCACCGCCACCCCCGACAGCAGCCGGGTCGCCGCGCGCGGATGCAGATGCTGCTCCGCCAGGCGCGCCACCGGCCATGCCGTCAACGGCAGCACCAGCGGCAGAAAGACGAACACCCCCATAGGGTTCGGGCCTTCCCCTTCACTCGCCGTCGGAACGGCCCAGCAGCTCCCGCAGCAGCCGCTCGTCGTCCGGGCCCAGACCGGTGACGAAGCTGGCGAGCACCGCCTCGCGGTCGCTCTCCGCGTCCAGCACCCTGCGCATCCGGTGCGCCGCGAGACCCGCCTGGTCCGAGGCCGGCGTCCAGGCGAAGGACCGGCCCGCCCGCTCCCGGGTCACCACGCCCTTGGCCAGCAGCCGGGTCAGGATCGTGATCACCGTCGTATAGGCGAGGTCGTCGCCGAGGCGCTCCTGCACCCACCCGGCGCTCACCGGCCCCTCCGCCTCGCCCAGCACCGAGAGCACCAGCGCCTCCAGCTCGCCCTGTCTGCGCCGCCGCGGACCCTGCCGGTCGTCCGTCACGCCCCTGTCTCCCTTCCGCCGCCGACGCTTTTCCGGCCCGCCATCGTATCGACGCCCCCCGGTCGACTACACCAGCGTAGAAGAGTGCGGAGGGGAGGGCGGGGGCACCGGGGTTCGCCGACACCAAATCGCCTACGGGGAAAGGGTGTTGTTCGATCCGCCGTACACACAGAGTCTTCACACAAAGGGTGATGGGAAGGTATCTGAAGATTAAAGCAATGGGCGTAGGGTGACCGATCATGCAAGGCCCGAACGACATCTCGCGTTCCCCCCGTCTCGCCGATCTGGCGACCCTCGTCCGGCTGCCCGCCGCCCTGAGCGTGCCCGGTGACGTGCTCGCCGGCGCGGTCGCGAGCACCGGACGCGTCCGGCCCCGTACCGCCGCCACGATGGCGTCGTCCGTCGCCCTCTACTGGGCCGGCATGGCGCTCAACGACTACGCGGACGCGACCGTGGACGCCGTGGAGCGCCCCGAACGCCCCCTGCCCTCCGGCCGGGTCACCCGGCGCACCGCACTGGCCACCGCCTGCGGGCTGACCGCCGCCGGCCTCGGTCTCGCCGCCCTGGCCGGCGGTCGCGCCGCGCTCGGTGTGGCGGTGCCGCTGACCGGGCTGGTCTGGGCGTACGACCTGCGACTGAAGTCGACCGCCGCCGGGCCCGCCGCGATGGCGGGGGCACGGGCGCTCAACGTGCTGGCCGGAGCCGAGCCCGGCCGCAGGAGCGCGGCGCTCCCGGCCGCGCTGCTGGTCGGCGCGCACACCTACACGGTCACGGCGCTGAGCCGCCACGAGGTGACGGGCTCGCCCCGCTCCGTCCCGGCCGCGACCCTGGCCGGCACCGCGGCCACCGCCCTCGCCGCCGGGGCGCTTCCCTCGATACGGGCGCCACGGCGCACCGGACGCGCGGGACCCGGGCGGCGGGCGGCCCGGATCGGTGCCGCCGCCGGGGCACTCGCCTATCTGGCCACGTACGGCGGCGCGCAGGCACGGGCGGCCCACCACCCGTCCGCGGCACACGTCCGGCAGGCCGTCGGCGCCGGGATCCTGTCGCTGATGCCCCTCCAGGCGGCGCTCACCGCGGGCGGCGGCGCCCCGGCCCTGGCCGGTCTGCTCGCCGCGGCCCATCCGACGGCTCGCCGGCTGGCCCGGAAGGTGTCGCCCACATGAGCGCCCTCCCCACCCCGCCCGCACGGCTGCGCTACGGCTTCGGGACCAACGGCTTCGCCCACCACCGTCTCGACGACGTCCTGACCGTCCTCGCCGACCTGGGCTACGACTCGGTCGGGCTCACCCTGGACCACGCGCATCTCGACCCCTTCGCCGCGGATCTGCCGCGCCGGGTCGGCCGACTGGCCACCAGGCTCGACCGGTTGGGACTCGCCGTCATGGTGGAGACCGGGGCGCCGTATCTGCTCGACCCCTGGCGGGGGCACGTCCCCACCCTCATGTGCGCCCCCGGCGCCGAACGGCGCCTGGACCTGCTCGCGCGGGCGGTGCGCGTCGCGGCCGACCTGGGCGCTCCGGCCGTGCAGCTGGCCAGCGGACCGGCCCCCGAGGGCGTCCCGGAGGAGGAGGCCTGGAAGCGGCTGACCGCGGGCTGCGAGGAGGCCCTGGAGGTCGCCCGCGAGCACGGGGTGGCACTCGGGTTCGAGCCCGAGCCGTACATGTTCGTGGACACCGTGCAGCGGGTGCTGGAGCTGCGCCACCGGCTCGGCGATCCCGAATCGTTCGGTGTCACGCTCGACATCGGCCACGCCCACTGCGTCGAGGAGGCGTCCCTGCTCGACTGTGTCGCGGCGGCCGCACCGCACCTGGTCAACGTACAGATCGAGGACATGCGGCGCGGGGTGCACCGGCACCTCGAACTCGGCACGGGCGAGATCGACTTCCCGCCGGTCCTGGCCGCTCTGAAGGCCTCCGGCTACCACGGACCCGTCTCGGTGGAGATCCAGGGCGCGTCGCTCGACGCCCCCCGGGTCGCCCGCCGCTCACTGGAGTTCCTCAAGGCCGCCGAGCCGCACTGACCGCGTGCTGCTCGCTCCTCCCCCGCTCTGACATCTCGTCATCACCCTTTCCCGGTACGGCTGTCGCCGTACGCGCAACCGACACAGGAGGCATGTGCCGTGGACCCACGCATCCCGATCGCCCTCGACCGGCGGCTCACCGTGGACGCGGCGGCCTGGCTGGCCGACGCGGTCGCCCGGGTGGGCGAGGACCCGGCGGCGGTACGCGGCGTGTTCCCGGCCGTGGGCCGGCGCTGCGGCCGCGGCCCGCTGATCGCCGGCTGGACGGTGGCGGACGCCGCCCGCGCCCGGCTGCTCGCCGCCCTGCCGATCGGCGGCGCGGCGCTCGCCGAGGAGATCACCGCCCTGCACCGGTACGGCGACTCCGCCGAGCAGCGGGCGGTGCTGCGCTCCCTGGCCCTGCTGGAGGACGCGGACCCGTCCTTCGCCGATCGGGGTCTGCCCCTGGTACGGGCCGCGCTGCGGAGCAACGACACCGATCTGATCGAGGCGGCCCTCGGACCGTACGCCGCTCGCCACCTGGACGCCGAGGGCTACCGGCAGGCCGTGCTGAAGAGCGTCTTCTGCGGCATCCCGCTCGCCCGGATCGCGGGCCTTGCGGACCGCGCCGACCGTGAACTCGCCCGCATGATGGCCGACTTCGCCCATGAGCGGGTCGCCGCGGGCCGGGACGTCCCGGCCGACGTCTGGCCGGTCGTGCGCGCCCACCCGGGCACGCTTCAGGCCTCCGGGCTGCCCGCCGAGACCGGGTCCTCCTCCCCCGACCGCCGCGACGCTGCCGTCCGGGCCCTGGCCGCCTTCTCCGCCACCGCACCGGCCCCCGGTGCCGCACCCGCAGGAGCCGTCTGATGCGTATCTTCGACCCCCACATCCATATGACCTCCCGCACCACCGACGACTACGAGGCTCTGTACGCCGCCGGGGTCCGGGCGGTGGTGGAGCCGTCGTTCTGGCTCGGCCAGCCGCGCACCTCGGTGGACAGCTTCACCGACTACTTCGACGCGCTGCTCGGCTGGGAGCCGTACCGCGCCGCGCAGTTCGGCATCCGGCACCACTGCACGATCGCCCTCAACCCGAAGGAGGCCAACGACCCGCGTTGCGCCGGGGTACTCGACGTGCTGCCGCGCTATCTGGCCAAGGACGGGGTGGTGGCCGTCG
Source organism: Streptomyces sp. YKOK-I1 (assembly GCF_054660435.1). Lineage (NCBI taxonomy): Bacteria > Bacillati > Actinomycetota > Actinomycetes > Kitasatosporales > Streptomycetaceae > Streptomyces > Streptomyces sp. YKOK-I1. The sequence continues at coordinate 8,479,805 of NZ_BAAGDR010000001.1, read as the reverse complement.
GGGAGATCGGCTACGACTCCATGACGCCCGAGGAGGACGAGGCGCTGGCCCGGCAGCTCGCCCTCGCCCTCGAGCACGAACTGCCGGTGCTGGTGCACACCCCCCACCGCGACAAGGCCGCCGGCACCCGCCGCACCCTCGACGTGGTCCGTGAGTCCGGCATCCCGCCCGAGCACGTCCTCGTCGACCACCTCAACGAACTCACCGTCGGCATGGTGGCCGACAGCGGCTGCTGGATGGGCTTCTCCATCTACCCGGACACCAAGATGAGCGAGGACCGCATGGTGCGGATCCTGCAGGAGCACGGCACCGCGCGGATGCTGGTCAACTCCGCCGCCGACTGGGGCCGCAGCGACCCGCTGAAGACCCGGAAGACCGCCGACGCGATGCTGGCCGCCGGTTTCGACGAGGACGCCGTCGACCAGGTGATGTGGCGCAACCCGGTGGCCTTCTACGGGCAGAGCGGCCGGCTCGACCTGGGGGACGTCGAAGCCGACGCAGGCGCCCTCTTCGAGGGCAACTCCGTGCAGCGCGGCGGGGAGTGAGCAGGGGTTGCGCTTCCGACACGGCGACGGCACCACCGTCCACCTCGCCTATTGCAGCAACGTCCACCAGGCGGAGGACCTGGCCGGGGTGGTGCGCCAGCTCGCCTCCCACGCCGAGCCGGTCCGGGAGGCCCTCGGCGCCGATCTGCTCGGCATCGGACTGTGGCTGGCGCGGGACGTGGTCACCGAGCTGTCCGCCCGGCCCGGGGCCGTACGCCGGCTGCGCGCCGAGCTGACCGCCCGCGGCCTGGAGACCGTCACCCTCAACGCCTTCCCCTACGAGGGTTTCCACCGCGAGGTGGTCAAGAAGGACGTCTATCTGCCCGACTGGACCGACCCCGCACGGCTGCGCTACACCGTCGACTGCGCCCGGGTCCTCGCCGGGCTGCTCCCCGACGACGCGCGGCGGGGCAGCGTCTCCACCCTGCCGCTGGCCTGGCGCACGCCCTGGCCGGCCGGGGCACGCGACACCGCCCGCCGCTCCCTGGACCGGCTCGCCTCCCAACTGGCCGAGCTGGAGCGGGAGACGGGCCGCACGATCCGGGTCGGCTTCGAACCGGAGCCGGGCTGCGTGGTGGAGAACACCGTCCAGGCCGCCCGTGAACTCGGCGGACTGGACCCCGAGCGGCTCGGCGTCTGTCTGGACACCTGTCATCTCGCCGTGCAGTTCGAGAACCCGGCGCGGGCCCTGCGCCGGCTCGCCGACGCCGGCCTCCCGGTCGTCAAGGTGCAGGCCTCCAGCGCCCTCCAGGCCGACGACCCCGCCGACCCCGGGGCACGCCGGGCCCTCGCCCGGTTCGCCGAACCCCGCTTCCTGCACCAGACCCGTACGGCCCCGGGCGGCGTCGTCAGCGGCGTCGACGACCTCCCGGACGCCCTGGCCGGCGGCCTGGACCCCGGCTCCCCCTGGCGGGTGCACTTCCACGCGCCGCTGCACGCCGCACCCGAACCGCCCCTGAGCACCACGGCCGCCGAACTGACCTTCGCCCTGCGGGAATTGCTCGGCGGCCCGCAGGCGGTCTGTGACCACGTCGAGGTGGAGACCTACACCTGGTCCGTCCTGCCCGAACAGCTGCGGCCGCAGGACCGCGAGGGCCTGGTCGCGGGAATCGCCGCCGAACTGGCCTGGTCCCGCACCCGGTTCGAGGAACTCGGCCTCGTCGCGACGACCGACACCGCCCGCCCCCGGAAGGAGCCCGTCCCATGACACGACTCGTCGTCCTCGACATCGTCGGCCTCACCCCCCGCCTGCTGCGCCACATGCCGGCCGTCTCCGCCGTCGCCGAACAGGGCTTCCAGGCCCGGCTGGACACCGTCCTGCCCGCCGTGACCTGCTCCGTGCAGTCCACCCTCCTGACCGGCGCACCGCCCGCCGAGCACGGTGTCGTCGGCAACGGCTGGTACTTCCGGGACCTCGGCGAGGTCCTGCTGTGGCGCCAGCACAACGCCCTGGTCGGCGGCGAGAAGCTCTGGGACGCCGCCCGCCGCTCCCGGCCCGGCTACACGGTCGCCAACGTCTGCTGGTGGTACGCCATGGGCGCCGACGTGGACTTCACCGTCACCCCGCGCCCGATCTACTACTCCGACGGCCGCAAGGAACCCGACTGCTACACCCGGCCGCCCGCCCTGCACGACGAACTCACCGACCGGCTGGGCGCGTTCCCCATGTTCACCTTCTGGGGCCCCAACGCGAGCCTGCCCTCCAGCCAGTGGATCCTCGCCGCCGCCCGCCAGATCTTCGACGAGAAGCAGCCCGACCTGACCCTGGTCTACGTACCCCACCTCGACTACGAGCCCCAGCGCTCCGGCCCCGGCTCACCGCAGTCCGCGCACGAGGCCCGTCGTCTCGACGACGCGCTGCGCCCCTTCCTCGACCACCTCCGCCGCGAGGACGCCACCGTCGTGATCCTCAGCGAGTACGGCATCACGCCCGCGTCCCGCCCGGTCGACGTCAACCGCGCGCTGCGCCGGGCCGGACTGCTGGAGGTCCACACCCAGGACGGCATGGAGTACCTCGACCCGATGACGTCCCGCGCCTTCGCGGTCGCCGACCACCAGATCGCGCATGTCTACGTCCGCGACCCGGCCGACCTCGCCGAGGTCGCCGGGATCGTCGCCGGCCTCGACGGGGTGGACGAGGTGCTCGACGAGGAGGGCAAGGCCCGGCACGGACTCGCGCACGAACGCTCGGGCGAACTGGTCGCGGTGGCGGAGTCCGACGCCTGGTTCACGTACTACTACTGGCTGGACGACGCACGCGCCCCGGACTTCGCCCGCCAGGTCGAGATCCACCGCAAGCCCGGCTACGACCCCGCCGAACTCCTCTACGACCCCACCGTCCCCGGCGTCAAGGCCCGCGTCCTCGGGCAGGTCGCGCGCAAGAAGGCCGGTCTGCGGTACCGCATCCGGACCGTCCCGCTGGACCCCTCGGGCGTCCGGGGCAGTCACGGCCGGCTCCCCGAGGACCCGCGCGACAGCCCCGTCCTGCTGTGCTCACGGCCCGGCCCCGCGCGCGAGCGGATCGCCGCGACCGAGGTCAAGGACCTGCTCCTCGGGCTGGCCGGCCTCACCGGCTGAGCGCCCGGTCGGCCGTCCGGGCCGGCGCCCCCTCCGGTCCCCCTCCCCTGCCCCCCGATCATCGGAAGAGCCCCCCACCATGCACGCGACGGACACCCCACCGCCCCTCCCCCACCACCGGCCCCTCCTCGATCCCGCCGCCGAGTACGGACGCTGGATCACGGAACGGCCGCTGGCCAGGATCACCCTGTGGGGCGACACCCACCCCTGGCTCGTCACCCGGCACGAGGACGCCCGCGCCGTCCTCGGCGACCCGCGCTTCAGCGCGCGGAACGTCCGCCCGGGCTTCCCCGGCCTCCAGCCGACGCCCCCGCCGCCCACCCCGGGCCAGCTCTTCGCCATGGACCCGCCGGACCACACCCGGCTGCGCCGCATGCTGATCCCCGAGTTCACCTTCCGCCGGGTCGAACAACTGCGGCCGGCCGTCCGGCGGATCACCGGCGAACTCCTCGACGGCCTGGCCGAGCAGGGCCGGCCGGCCGACCTGGTGGAGCACTTCACGCTGCCGCTGCCGCTCCTCGTCATCTGCGAGCTGCTCGGAGTGCCGTACGCCGACCGCGAGTTCATCCACCGGCATGCCGCCGCGTTCGCCACCGTCTCGGCCGGACCGGAGGCGATGCGGGCCGGCTGGGCGGCCCTCTTCGGCCACCTCCAGGAACTGCTGGCGACGAAGGCGCGCGAGCCCGGCGACGACCTGATGAGCAAGCTCGCCGTCGAGCGGGTCGCCACCGGCGAGGCCACCACGGCGGAGGCGGCCGGCATGCTGGTCCAGCTCCTCATCGCCGGGCACGAGACGACCGCGAGCATGCTCTCGCTGGGCGTCGTCGCCCTGCTGCGCCATCCCGACCAGTTGGCGGCCCTGCGCGCCGACGACGGCCTCGTCCCGGGCGCGGTCGAGGAACTCCTGCGCTACCTCACGGTCGTCCACATCGGGCTGCGTCGCATCGCCGTCGAGGACGTCGAGATCGGCGGGGTGACCATCCGCGCGGGCGAGGGGGTGGTCGTCGCCCTCCAGTCCGCCAACCGGGACCCCGCGGTCTTCGAGGACCCCGACACCCTCGACCTCACCCGGGACGCCGGCCGCCAGCTCGCGTTCGGCCACGGCCCGCACCACTGCCTCGGCCAGTCACTCGCCCGCGCCGAACTCCAGATCGCCCTGCCGATGCTCTTCGACCGTCTGCCCGGCCTGCATCTGACGGGCCCGCCCGCGGAACGGCACGCGTTCGAGGGCCGCGCGGTCCACGGCGTGTCGGAGCTGCCCGTGGCCTGGTGACCCGGTTCCGGACGCGTCCGGACCCTCAGCCCCGCGGGATGCGGGGCGGGCCCGATCCCGACCCGGAGTGACGACATGGCACCGCGGCAGCCCGGCGAAGGCCGAGGTCATCGCAGCGGGAGGTGCACCATCGGCGGAGAAGGGCATCGGATGCTCCCACTCGCCCGCTACCTTGCTCCCATGGATCGGGCCACCCTTCTGAGCAGCCTCGTCGTGGACGGAACCGACACCGCCCCGCAGCGGCTCGTCGAACTCGCCGCCGAACTCGACCTGCCGACCGCCGACCTTCTCGCTGTCGCGGGCCACCCGGTGCCGGTGGAGCTGCTTCCGCCGGAGCGCGACGCCGAGGTCATGCAGCGGTTCGCCTACCGCGTCAGTCACTGCGACCACGCGCAGCTCGCCGCGCTGGAGGCTTTCGTCCGCTCGCTGCCCCGCCCCGCCGCCCCGCCGCCCTTCGTGGAGCCGGCGTGGCCGGGCCGCCGCCCCGCCGAGACCAGGCTCGCCGCCGTGCTCGACGCGCTGATCCGCAATCGCGGCTTCGGTGTCCGCGAACTGCCGTTCATGGGGCTGGCCCGCAGCACGCTGTACGGGATGGTGTGGCGCTGCCATCCGAGCCCGCACCGCCGGCACCAGCTGTCCGCCGTGGCGGGTCCGCTGGGCTGGCAGCTGCCCGATCTCTTCGCCGTGGCCGGTGAGCCGTACGCGCCGGACATCCGCCCGGTAGTGCACTGCCACCACCTCGGACGGGTCTTCGCGGCGGCCGTCCCCCTGACCACCGCTCAGCTGATCGCGACCGCGGCGGAAGCGGACCGGCTGAGCGTGCGTCAGGACCACGGCGCATGGCAGCCCGTCTCGCAGGGCTTCGCCGAGGAGTGCCCGGATCTCCCCTGACGGCGGTGTCAGTCCGCGGACAGCCGCCGGGACAGGCGGCCCGCGCCGAGGGCGACCGCCGCCGCGACGGTCAGGACGAGCAGGCCCACCAGCAAGAAGTAGACGGACAGCGGCAGCACCGCGGTGAGGCGGTAGAGCTGGCCGCCGATCACCACGCCCACCGCGCCGAACAGCCCGTTCACGGCCAGGAAACGGCTGGTGCTGCCGGGCGGGGCGACCGCGGCGGCCAGTGCCAGACCGGCCGGGGCGAGCGCGATCTCGCCGCAGGAGTAGAGCAGGTAGACCAGGATCAGCCACCCCGGGCCGACCGGTCCGTCCTCCGCCAGCCGGGCGGCCACGGCCATCAGCACGAAGCTCGTGCCCGCGGCGGCCAGCGCGCCCGCGAACTTCACCGGCGCCCCGACACGTTGCCAGGCGCCCGCCCGCAGGCGGGCGAGGACCGGGGCGACGGACAGCACGAACAGCGGGTGCAGCGACTGGAACCAGCTCGCCGGGACCTCGAAGCCGAACAGAGCGCGGTCGGTGTGACGGTCGGCGAAGAGGCTGAGCGCCGAGCCGCCCTGGGCGAAGATCATCCAGAAGGCCGCCGAGGCCGCCATCATGGCGGTGAACGCCCCGAGCCGGGCCCGCGCCCCACCACCACCGCCGCCCTCCTCCCGGACGTCCTGCGCGCCCCCGGTGGGGTGGCCCGCCGCCGGGAGGCGCCGCAGCGCGCGGAGGTAGGCGAACGGCAGGCCGACCGTGACCAGTCCCAGGACGGCGAGCACCGCGTGGACGGGCAGGACGCCGAGCACCGCCCACGGGACCGTCATCGCGCCGGCCACGAAGGCCACGCCGGCCACGACGCGGACCCGGCGCAGCACCGCCGTGCGCTCGGCCCGGCCGACGGGACGGGGCGGACGTACGCCCACGTCCCCGAACGCACGCGTCCCCAGCCCGAACTGCAGGAGCCCGGCCAGCATCCCGGCGGCGGCCGCCGCGAAACCGAGATGCCAGGCGACCCGCTCCGCGAGCAGGCCCGTGACGACGGGCGCCACGAGCGCGCTCACCTGGATGCACACGTAGAACAGGGAGAAGGCCGCCTCCCTGCGGCCGGGCCCGTCACCGCTGATCTCGGCCACCATCGCCGCCATCGCCGGCTTGACCAGGCCGGTGCCCGCCACGACCAGCAGCAGTCCGGGCCACAGCGCGCCCGCCCACGGCGCCGCCAGCAGCAGGTGCCCGCAGCCGATGAGCGACCCGCCGAGCAGCACCGCGCGGCGAGCACCCAGCACCCGGTCGGCGAGCCAGCCGCCGGGCAGCCCGGCCAGGAAACTCAGCGACATGTACGCCGCGAAGACCGCGGCCGCCGACTGGGGCGCCATGCCCATACCGCCGCGGGCCTTCGACGCGGTCAGGTACAGCACGAGGATCGCCGCCATGCCGAAGAAGCTGAAGCGCTCCCACAGGTCGACCGCGAGCAGCGTGCCGAGACCGCGGCGCCGGCCGGGGCCCGTGGTGCGGGGCCCGGCCGGCGCCGACGGCGCCGTGAGCGAGGCGTCCATCCGGCTCACCCAGCCGGCTTGATCGCCACTCCGGCCAGCATGGCCAGCTCCGGATCGGGCCGCTCCCCCGCCTCCGGGCGCCACAGCGGGGCGCGCAGCACCCCGGGCGGGAGGAGGTCGAAGCCCTCGAAGAGCGCGTCGACCTCGTCCCGGCTGCGCCAGATGACCTGACTGACCGCACCCCGGTACTGCTCGGCCGCCTCCGGGGCCGCCTGCGGCACCTCGTCCGCCCCGGCGTGGGAGACGACCAGCGCGCTGCCCGGCACCAGCGGCTCGGTGTACTGGCGGATCAGCTCCGCCGGATCGTCGGCGTCCGGCACGAAGTGCAGCACCGCCGCGAGGATCACCGCCACCGGCCGGTCGAAGTCGATGAGCCGGCGGGTGTCGTCCGCGGTCAGGATCTCCCGCGACTTGTACAGGTCTCCCTGGAACACGGCGGCCCGGGGCTCGTCCGCGAGCAGGGCCCGGCCGTGCGCGACCGCGACCGGATCGATGTCGACGTACACCACCGTGCTGTCCGGGTGGGCGCCGAGCGCGACGTCGTGCACATTGCCCTCGGCGGGGATGCCGGAGCCGATGTCCAGGAACTGGCGTATGCCGAGCGCCGACAGCTCCCGTACCGCGCGGCGCAGGAAGGCGCGGTTCGCGCGGAGGGTGGCGACGATGTCGGGGTTGCCCGCCGAGACCCGGTGGGCGAGTTCCCGGTCGACGGGGAAGTTGTGGGTGCCGCCGATCCAGTAGTCGTACACCCGGGCGATGCTCGGGGTGTCGATGTCCACTTCCGGCGGCGCCCAGCTGGGGCGTTCGGTGTCCAGTCGTTCCATGTTTCGCTCCTGAGGTCTCGGGTGGCGTGCGGCTGGGGGTGTCGCGGCGTACGGCGGGCTCAGGCCGGGTGTTCCCCGGTGACCACCGGGAGGCGTTCCAGGCCGCGCATCATCAGGCTGCTGCGCCAGCGCAGTTCGGCGGGGTCCACGGCGAGCCGCAGTCCGGGGAAGCGGGCGAAGAGACGGCTCAGGACGAGCTGTCCCTCCAGTCGGGCGAGCGGAGCGCCCAGGCAGTGGTGGATGCCGTGGCCGAAGGCGACCGAGGCGCTGTGGGCACGGGTGATGTCGAGCCGGTCGGGGTCGGGGTAGCGCGCCGGGTCGCGTCCCGCCGCAGCGAGCGAGATCGTCACGAACTCCCCCTGCGGGATGACCACCGGGCCGACCTCGACGGGCTCGGTGGTGAAGCGCCAGGTGGCGTTGGTGACGGGCCCGTCGTAGCGCAGGAACTCCTCGACGGCCGCGGGCCACAGCGAGGGGTCGGCGTCGAGCTGCTTGCGCACCTCGGGGTGGCCGAGGACCGCGAGCGTTCCGTTGCCGATGAGGTTGACCGTCGTCTCGTGGCCGGCGACCAGCAGCAGGAACGCCATGGCGATCAGCTCGTCGGCCGACAGCTGGTCGCCCTGGTCGCCGGCGTGGACGAGATCGCTCAGCAGATCGTCGGCGGGCTCGGCGCGCTTGGCGTCGATCAGCGCCCGCAGATAGGCGATCATCTCGACGCTGGCGTCCCGCACCTCGTCGGTGCCCGCTCCCGAGACGAGCAGATTGGACCAGCGGCGGAACCTGGCCCGGTCGTCCGGCGGCACGCCGAGCAGCCAGCAGATGACGGTGAACGGCACGGGAAAGGCCAGTTCCTCCATCAGGTCCAGCGGCTCGCCGCCGGCCGCGATGCCGTCCAGGAGCTCGTCGGTGAGCTCGACGATCCTCGGCCGCAGCGACTCCACCCGGCGGGCGGTGAACGCCCGCCCGACCAGGCGGCGCAGCCGGGTGTGGTCCGGCGGGTCGCTGTCCAGCATGTGCACGCTGAGCACATGCGGGAACTGGCTGCGCTCCCCCGACTCGGCGAGGAACGCCCGCTGTTTCTCCGGGTCGGCGAAGTTGCGCGGGATGAGGTCCTTGCCCACCCGCATGTCCTTGCTGAGGCGGGGGTCGGCGAGCAGTGCCCTGGCGTGCTCGTATCCGGTGACCAGCCAGGTGCGCAGCCCGTTCGGGGTGATGACGGCGACGGCCGGGGCCTGTCGGCGCAGTGCGGCCAGCGCCTGGTGCGGGTCCTGGTGGAAAGCCGGGGTGAACAGGTCGACCGGCGGCGTGGCCGCGGGGCGCGGGGCGCTCATCGTCGGGTTCCTTCCGCGGCGGGCGCCGGGTGGCCGCCTTCGTAGTGGGCGACTTCCCGGTAGATCTCGAACGGCCGGTCCCGCTCCAGGTCGCGGAACGGCCTGAGCGGGGCGGTCTGCTCCTTGTGGGCGGCGCCGCGCTCCCAGGCCTCGAAGGCCGCCCAGTCGCTCCACCGGCTCACCACGACCAGCGCGCGCGGATCGCCCACGGCGTGCAGCAGCCGGTTGCCGAGCAGCCCGGGCGTGCCCGCCATCCGCCGGCTGGCCTCGTGGTAGGCGCGCTCCACCTCCCGGACGTCGTCGCTGAGGTGGTGCAGTACCACTTCGACGGGGGCCGCGCTCACCGCGCGGCTCCGGCGGCGCCGGTCAGGGCGGCGACGACGTGCATCGTCGTCATGGAGCCCCCGCTGCGGTACGGGTGGAGCTTGCGGCGGTGCTGGACGTGGCTCTCGCCCGTCTCGAACGCGCGGAACAGCGGCTCGTTCACCCAGTCGCTGACGATGTAGTAGATGCCGCTCTCGTCGATGCTGCGGGACAGCCACTGGCCCAGGTTGGCCGGGTGGCCGGTGACCGAGTCGCCGACCTCCAGCCAGACCTTCTCGAACTCTTCCTCCATGCCGGGCTTGATCTCCATCCGGAGCATGACGCGGAAGACGGTGTCGGCCATGTCAGATGCCTCCGTCGACGTTGAGCGTCTCGCCCGTGATGTAGGCGGAGTGCTCGCTGAGCAGGAAGAGGACGGGGCCGGCCAGTTCGTCGACGGTGCCGAGCCGGGCGAGGGCCGTCTTCTGCGCGTAGGTGGCGCGCAGGCCGGCGGCGCGCTCGGCGGGCATGGCGTCGAAGGCCTCGGTCTCGATGACGCCGGGTGCGACGACGTTCACCCGGATTCCGCGGGGACCGAGTTCCTTGGCGAGGGAGCGGGTCAGGCCCGTCATCGCGGCCTTGGCGGCGGTGTAGTGGGCACGCAGCGGGATGCCCGCGGCGGCGCCGCGCGAGCCGACGTTGACGACCGACGAGCCGGCGCCGAAGAGGGGCAGCGCCTGGTGGATGATCCGGTAGGCGGCGGTGAGGTTGGTGTCGATGATCCTGGACCACTCGTCGGCGGGCAGTTCGCCGAACGGGATGTGGCTGATCACCCCCGCGTTGTTGACGACGCCGTGGAGGTGCCCGAAGCGGTCCGCGGCCTCCTGGACGAGCCGGTCGACCTCGGCGATCTCACCGACGTCGGCGCGCACCACATGGTGGTCGCCCGCGGTCTCCTTCAGCGCCGCGGTCAGGGTGTCGACCGCCTCGCTCTCCTGCCGGTAGCAGGTGAGGACGTCGGCGCCGGCCCGGGCGGCGGCGAGCACGATGCCGCGTCCGATGCCCCGGGTTCCGCCGGTGACGAGCAGCTTCTTGCCGTGCAGTGCGAATTCCACTGGTGTCCCTTCCGTTGCTGGGCTGCGGGTCACACGCAGCCGTCGACGTGGATGTTCTGGCCGGTGATGTACGCGGCGTGGTCGCTGATCAGGAACAGCACCGTGCGGGCGATGTCGTCGACGGTGCCGAGCCGGCCGAGCGCGGTGAACGACGCGAACATCCGGCGCTCGCGCTCGGCCGCCTCAGCGGGCTGTTCCTCGAGTGCCTCGGTGGCGATCCGGCCGGGCGAGACGGTGTTGACGCGGATGCCCCGCGGGCCCAGTTCACGGGCCAGCGACCGGGTCATGCCGACCAGCGCCGACTTCACCGCGGTGTAGTGGACCCCGCCCGCCATGCCGAGGAAGGCCACCGTGGAGCCGATGTTGACGACGCTGGATCCCGCGCCGAGCAGCGGCAGGGTGCGCCGGGTCACCAGGTGGGCGGCGGTCAGGTTGCCCCGCAGCGCGGCGTCCCACTCCTCGGGCTCCAGTTCCGCGTACGGCCTGGGCAGGAAGGAGCCCGCGTTGTTGACCACCGCGTCCAGCCCGTCGAGGCTGGCCTCGCACTCGGCGACCAGCCGGTTCACCTCCGCCGGATCGGCGGCGTCGGCCCGCACCACCTGGTGCTTGCCCGGGGTGCGGGCCAGCTCCTGCTCCAGGGAGGCGACGGCCTCGCCGGGCGTGCGGTAGCAGGTGACGACGTCGGCGCCGGCCCGGGCGGCGGCGAGCACGATGCCGCGCCCGATGCCCCGGCTGCCGCCGGTGACCAGCAGGCGCTTGCCGAGCAGCGTCCGGCCGGCCCGGGCCGCCTCCTCCACCTTGGCCTTGATCAGCCGCATCTGGACGGCGGTGTTGCGGTTGAGGCGCTCGGTCATCGCCGCGTCGTCGACCGGGGCGTCCGGTTTCATCGCGAAGTCCTGGATCCAGCGCATCCGCACCCCGCCGGGCTGCTCCTCGTACTCCCAGCGGATGTTCATGTGTGCGAAGGGCCCGGTCTCCACCCGTCGGGCCCGCACGGTACGGGTGGCGGCATCCGGGGTGCGCTCGGAGACCCAGCTCCAGACCGTGCCGTTCTCGTCGGGGTGCAGCGCGAGCCGGAAGGTGACCGTGTCCCCGTCCCGGCCGAGGATCTCCGCGGACGCGTACTCGCTGAACAGCGTCGGCCAGGAGGCCACGTCGTTGGTCATCGACCACACCAGGTCCATGGGGGCGTCGACGACGATCGCGTTGTCGGTGTGCCCGGCCATCAGACGCGGGCCTCCGTCAGCCGGGCCCGGACGTAGGCGAGGACCTCGCGGGGCGTCTGGGTGTGCGTCAGGTCGCCGTCGGGGATCTGGATGCCGTACTCGCGCTCGAGGCGGTTGACGAGCTCCAGCAGGGCGAGGGAGTCGTATCCGTGGTCGGCGAACGCGGTGGTGGCGAAGTCCTCGCCGTCCAGGTCCGACTGTTCGTCGACGCCCCCGCTCGCGCGCAGCAGCCGTTTGATGTCGTCGAGGGTGAACTCTGCCATGGTGCACGCCTTTCGGTCGTCGTGAGGTGGTGGCCGGTCGGTCAGGGGTGCTGCGGCTGTGCGCCGGGCGGGCGCCGGTCGCCGGCGCCGACCACCAGCGCGGAGGTGAATCCGCCGTGTCCGCGGGCCAGGACCAGGGCGGTGCGCGGATCGGTCTGGCGCGGGCGGTCGAGGACGAGGTCGATCTCGCAGCCGTCGGCGGTGCGTCCGAGGCCCGCGGTGTGCGGGACGACGCCGGCCTGCAGGGCGAGCAGCGCGGTCGCCACGTCCAGTGCGGCCCCGCCCGCGTACAGGCGGCCGGTGAGCGTCTTCGGCGCGGTCACCGGGACCTTGCCCGCGCCGAAGACCTCGGTGATCGCCCGTGCCTCGGCGAGGTCCTCGGCGGGCACCCCGGAGGCGTCCGCGAAGACCGCGTCGACGGCGCCGGGGTCCAGCCGGGCGTCGGCGAGCGCCCGTCGGATGACGTTCACCAGCACGGGAGGCCGTCCGGCGCGGTCCCGCTCGGGTGTGTCCGGGTCGAAGCCGGCCGCGTAGCCCAGCAGTTCGCCGTAGGACGGGGCACCGCGCCCGTGTGCCGACGCGGCGCTCTCCACGACGAGCATGGCGCCGCCCTCGCCGGGGACGAAGCCGGAGGCCGCCGCGTCGAAGGGCAGATAGGCGCGGGCCGGGTCATCCTCGGTGGACAGCTTCCCCGAGGACAGCTGGGCGACCAGGCCGTAGGGGCAGAGGGAGGCGTCGGTGCCGCCGCTGAGCACCAGCCGGGAGCCGCTGTTCAGCAGTCGGCGGGACTGGCCGAGGGCGTCGAGGCCGCCGGCCTGCTCGCAGCAGATCACCCCGCAGGGGCCGCGCATGCCGTGCCGGATGGAGACCTGGCCGGTGGTGGCCGCGTAGAACCAGGCGATCGACTGGTAGGCGCCCACCCAGGAGGAGCCCTGCCGGTAGAGGTTCTCCATCTCGTGCTGCCCGAACTCGGTGCCGCCGGAGGAGGCGGCGGTGACCACCGCCATCTCGTACTCGGGCAGCGTCGCGGGGTCGGCCGCCGCGTCGGCCAGGGCCGCCTGGGCGGCAGCCAGGGCGAAGTGCGTGAAGCGGTCGGTCTGCGGGACCAGCCGTCCGGGCACCTGCTCGTCGGCCCGGAAGCCCGGCACCTCGCCCGCGATCCGGACGGGGTAGCCGGTGGGGTCGAAGCGGGTGATGCGGCCGAGGCCGCTCTTGCCCGCGAGGACCGACTCCCAGTGCCGGTGCGCGCCGATGCCGGTCGGCGCGACGACGCCCAGCCCGGTGACCACGGCCCGGCCCGGGTTCCCCGGGCGGATCCCGGAGGCGCTCATGCCGCCTTCTTCCGGGCGGGCGCGCCGGGTCCGGCCGGCCGGGAGGCCGTCGTGCCCCGGCGGGGGCCGGACCGCACCTCCGTGGGCAGGCCCAGCACCATCGCCGTCTGGAAGCCGCCGAAGCCGCTGCCCACGCTGAGCACCCGGTCCATACGGTGGTCACGCGCCGTCACCGGCACGTAGTCGAGGTCGCACTCGGGGTCGGCGACGGACAGGTTGGCGGTGGGCGGGACGACCTGGTGGCGCAGGGCGAGCGCGCAGGCCGCGATCTCCAGCGAGCCGATCGCGCCCAGCGAGTGACCGATCATCGACTTGATCGAGCTGACGGGCACCTCGTGGGCGCGCTGCCCGAGGCTGCGCTTGAACGCGGCGGTCTCGTGCCGGTCGTTCTGCTTGGTGCCGGAGCCGTGCGCGTTGATGTAGTCGATGTCCCCGGGGTCGGTCCGGGCGCGGTCGAGGGCGACCCTGATGGCCTCCGCCATCTCCCGGCCGTCGGGCTTGAGTCCGGTCATGTGGAAGGCGTTGCTGCGTCCGGCGAAGCCGAGGATCTCGGCGTAGACCCGGGCGCCGCGTCGCCTCGCGGACTCGGCCTCCTCGATCACCAGCACGGCGGAGCCCTCACCGAGGACGAAGCCGTCGCGTCGGCCGTCGAAGGGACGCGAGGCGTGCTCGGGGTCGTCGTTGTTGGCCGTGGTGGCCTTGATGGCGTCGAAGCAGGCGGAGGTGATCGGTGACAGCGGCGCGTCGGTCGCGCCGGCGAGGACGGCGTCGACGCTGCCCTCCTCGATCAGCTGGACACCGTGGCCGATGGCGTCGAGGCCCGAGGTGCAGCCGGTGGAGATCAGCGCGACCGGTCCCTCCGCGCCCGCCTGCCGGGCCACCTCGACCGCGAGGGTGCTGGGCACCATGTGGCCGTACAGGTGCGGCACTCCGTAGCTGTGGTCGACCAGCCAGTGCCGGCCGGCGTCGGAGAGCACCGCGTACTCCTCCTCGAGGCCCATCGTGCAGCCGACGGCGCTGCCGATGCTCACGCCGACCCGGCCGGGGTCGGCCCCCGGCAGGTCGAGGCCGCTGTCCTCGACCGCCTCGCGGGCGGCGACGACCGCGAACTGACCGGCCCGGTCCATCCGGCGGACCTCCTGGGGCGTCAGGCCCGCGGCGAGCGGGTCGAAGTCGCACTCGGCGGCCACCCGGGAGCGGAACCCGGAGGAGTCGAACAGGCTGATCCGGCGGGTGGCCGTGCGCCCGGCCGTGAGGAGCTCCCAGTAGGCGTCGCGGCCGTGGCCGCCGGGGGCGACGGCCCCCACACCGGTGATGACCGCTCGGCGTCGTGGTCCGCTCATCGGGCCTCTCCGACGTCCGGGTTGCCGGCCGCGGCGTTGAGCGGCTGCTCCGTGTCGACGTGGCCGAGCTCGGGGCGCGGGGCCAGCGGCGAGAGGTGGAAGACCGCCTCCGCGGGCACGGTCCCGGTGTTCACCAGGCGGTGGCGCACCCCGATGGGCACCAGCAGCGCGTCTCCCGGGCCGAGATCGACGGGGGCGCCGTCCAGGGTCATCTCCAGCCGTCCCTGGACGACGTGCAGGAACTCCTCGGAGTACGGGTGGAGGTGCTCGGTGACGTACTCGCCGGGCGCGAGCCGCAGGGTTCCGCCGAACCCGGAGGTGCAGCCCACCGTCTTCGGGCTGAGCGTGACGCGGATGTCGCCGCCGCGCTTGGTGTTGGCGGCGACCGTGTCCACGTGCACCTTGGGGGTCGTGGGGGCGCTCATCGGGCACCGCCGAGGTTCGCGGCGGTCGGCGCGGTGACGGTGGGGCCCTGCTGGGGGGTCCAGGAGTAGAAGGGCACGGCCATCGCGTCCTTCGGCTCCCGCCAGTTCGGGTCGTAGGGCGAGATGAACTCGCCGAGGCGGGTGTTGATCTCGTTGTAGAGGGGGTGGCTGCGCGCCTTGTACAGGTTCGGCGCGATGTCCTGCTCCGCCTCCACCAGGTGGAAGTAGAGGTTGTGGAAGGCGAAGAGCGTCCGCCTCGACACCCCGACCAGGTGGGGGAGTTCGGTGCTGTCGGAGTCGGCGAAGACCTGCGCGACGCCCTCGGCGTCGGCGAGGTCCATCCTCGCCACGATCAGCGTTCGGTGCACGTTGTCCTCCCGGGCTTGTCGCTTGTGCGCTCACCCTGTTCGGCACGGGTCGAGACCGTCTCGAAGGCCCCTGGAGAACCACTGACGGGCCGGCCCCAGGGGCCATGCGGGGGGCGGCTCGGCGCTTCTCGGGGCCACCCTGGAGCGTCGGAACCCGCCATTCCGGCATTCCGTCATTCCGGCATTCGGGCATTCGGGCATTCGGGCATTCGGGCATTCCGTCATACGACGAGCCCCGGAACCCATGGGACCGAGAGGCGTCGGCCCGGAGGCGCCGGGGGCGGATGGCCGGGGTCGGGTGGCCGGGGTCGGGTGGCCGAAGAGCGGGCGTCGCGTTGTGCGGGCGGGCGCAGCCGGGCCGGGGGGCGCAGCCGACTCGGGGGGCGCAGCCAGCCCGGGGGGGCGCAGCCAGCCCGGGGGGGCGCAGCCGACCCAAAGGCGCGCAGCCGACCCGGAAGGGACGCAGCCGACCCGGAAGGCGCAGCCGGGCCGGAGGGGCGGAGCCAGCCCGGGGACGCAGCCGACCCGGAGGCGCGGAGCCAGCCCGGAGGGGCACAGCCAGCCCGGGGACGCAGCCAGCCCGGAGGGGCACAGCCAGCCCGGGGACGCAGCCAGCCCGGAGGGGCACAGCCAGGCCGGAAGGACGCAGCCGGGTCGGAGGAGCGGAGTCGGGTCGGGGATTGGTGGACGTGCCGGTAGGGACGAGGGAGGGCGTCGGTCTTCTGGTGGGTCGGGGGACGTGCCGCCGGGCGGGGGCGGCACGGGACCGCGGGCGGGTCCTGGTCGCCGGGAGGGCCGTCCGTCGTGGAGGCCCGGCCGGGAGGGTGGGTGGAGACGGCAGACCGCTCCGGTCCGGTGAACAAGGTGAGCTTTCGCCTCGTTCACCGGACCGGAGCGGTCCAGGGCGCCGGGGACCTCGGCCGCCTCCGCACAGGCGGCGGACGTCCACGACGGGGTCAGGAGGCCCGGCGCGGGGTCTCGACCTTCACCAGCACCACGTTCCCCCGGGGGAGGTCGACGGCGTCGTCCGGACGGTCCGCGTGGACGCCGTCGGGCAGCAGCTGGAGCAGCGCCTGCCGGGTGAGCGTCGGGACCGTGTAGACCGGGTCGGTGCCCGACAGCGTGCTCTCCTCCACCAGATGGACGTCCACCAGGTACTCCAGGAGCGTCTCCATGTCGCCCGCGCGCCCGCGCATCAGCGCCCGCAGCTCACCGATGCGCCAGCGTGGCCGGCTCAGCCCGAGCAGGGTGTGCAGCAGGTCCCTGGAGGGCTTGGGCAGATGCCGGTAGCTGGAGGCCACCGTGCTCATCAGCGACTGGGTTCCGGCGGGGAGTTCCAGCAGCAGCTGCTGGTTGCCCCGGAGCCGGTCGACGAGGCGCCCGGCCGACCAGGAGGGCCTGGCGGCCACCCGTCCGGCCACCGCCCGCACCGCGAGCGGCAGCCCCTCGCACATGTGGATCAGCTCCCGCACGGCCGCCCGGTCCTGCGCCGGCGAACTGTCGTCGGCGACCCGGTCGTACAGCTCGAGGGCCTCGTCGGCGGAGAGGGTGGGCAGGGTGATCTTGCGTCCGGTGGACAGGCTGTGCGCCCGGTAGCGGTTGGTGGCGACCACCGCGCAGCCCGCGCCGCCCGGCATGACGGCGCGCAGCTGGGAGGCGGTGAGGACGTCGTCGACCACCACGAGCACCCGGCGGTCCGCGGTCCAGCTGCGGAACAGCCGGCTGAGCTCGTCGAGACCCGTGGGCTGCTTCTCCCGTTCGATCCCGCAGGCGCTGAGGCATGCGGACAGCACGTCGGTGAGCTGTTCCGCGCCGTCGCCGACCGTGGAGAGGTCGATGAACAGCTGCCCGTCGGGGAATCGGGGGCGCAGCCGGTGCGCGGCGCGGATGGCGAAGGCGCTCTTGCCGACGCCGGGCGGGCCGTGCACCTCCACGACCCGCATCCCCGTGCAGGCCCGGTTGCCGCCGAGGAAGGCCTCGAGCTGGGCCAGTTCGTCCTCCCTTCCGACGAAGTCACCTATGTCGGCGGGGAGTTGGGCGGGCGCCGGCGAGTTCGACCGCACCCCGGGACCGGTCGGCCCGCCGGTCCTGGCCAACCGTGCGACGGCCGCCGCGGGCGGGCGGCGGTCCGCCAGCACCTCTTGGTGGAGCCGCTGGAGCTGGAGCGACGGCTCCAGGCCGAGCTCGTCCACCAGATGGCCGCGCAGGGTGCGGAAGACCTCGAGCGCGTCGGGCCTGCGGCCGCACCGGTGCAGGGCCTTCATCAGTTGCCCGGCGAAGGCCTCGTGGGTCGGATGGTCCCGGAACGCCCCCGCGAGCTCGTCCAGGACGGCGTGGTGCCGGCCGAGTTCGAGCTCCAAGGAGAACCGTTGCTCCTGAACGTTCTTGCGGCGTCCTTCCAGTTGCGTCGACCAGGCCGAGAGGCGGCGGCCGGCGCTGACGTCGACCAGGGCCGGGCCCCGCCACACGTCGAGCGCCTCCGCCAGAGTGCGCGCCGCCTCCTCGCGGGCGCCTCCCCGTTCCTCCGCCTTGCCACGCTCGACCAGTCGCTCGAACCGGTAGGCGTCCACTGCCTGCTTGTCCTGCAGTCGGAGTTCGTAACCGCTGACCCGGGTGAGCAGGGCGGGGGTTCCGTGCGGCGGACGGGAACCGAAGGGGGCACCCTGCTGTCCGGTGGCCAGAAGCAGTCTGCGCCGCAGCTGATATATGTAGGTTTGCAGGGTGGTCAACGCGCTGAACGGGGGGTGGTCCTCCCACAGCTCTTCACACAACTGGTCCACGCTGACCAGCGAATTCGCATTGAGCACCAGCAGGGCCAGCACCCGACGCAGCTTCGGGGCGGACGGGGTCACGTCCTCTCCGTTCCTGCGTACGCGCAGTGAACCCAGCAGACCGATCTCAATCACTAAGTCCCCCTGATTTAGCCGCGTTATGAGCGGCGGCCATCGTCGAGCTCGGTACCCCCGGAAGTCTGCCAGCCATTCACCTTCCTGGGCCAGAATGCTTTCGGTAAATGCACCCCGCGAAATCCGGTCGACCTGCGACGACCGTAAAATGCGGGCAAAACTTCCGCCGTCCCGCCGGGCCGAATGGAAATCCGGCCCGGCAAGCGCTTCATTTCGAATTCACGGACGGCAGCGGGAAGCTAAAGGAGGCGAGGGATTTCAGCGCGAAAGCGCTTGAAGCGTCGACGGTCTCGAGCCGTGACGCGGACCGGATACCGCCAAACTATGTACCTAAGCGCATCATATTGCCGCTCGCACATGGATGACAAGTGACACACGTCTCAGGGCGTGTCGCCCGCGTCCGCGCGCTCTCACCACCGCAGCTCGACCCCGTACTCGGTCAGCCAGGTGTCGAGCTGGAGCACCATCTCCATACTGGCCCGCTCCACCCAGGCGAAGGCGCCGCTGGGGGCTCCCGCGGTGTCCAGCGCCGCGCTCGTCGCCTCGGTGTCCAGCAGCGGGGCGACCGCCGCCGTACCGTCCTTCGCCAGCTCGGCGAAGCGGCGCCGCACGAACTCCCCGTAGGCCGCCTCCTGCACCGTCGGGTAGGCGCTCTTGGGCCGCTTCAGCACCTGCTCCGGCAGCAGATCGGCCACCGCCGCCCGCAGCAGGCTCTTCTCCTGGCCGTTCACCCGCTTCAACTCGGCCGGCACGTTGTACACGTACTCCACCAGCGCCCGGTCGCAGAACGGCGGACGCAGCTGGACGCCGTGCGCCATGCTCATCCGGTCCGCCCGGTCGAGATGGGTGGGCGCCCAGCGGGTCAGCGCCAGATAGGTGATCTCCCGCGCCCTGCGCTCCGCGGGCCCCTCCCCCGCCACCTGGGGAACCTCCGCCAGCGCGTCGCGGTAGTGCTGGTCGGCGTACTCCATGAAGTCCAGTTCGAGGCGCAGGCCCCGGTCCACCAGCGAGCAGCCGAGGCCCCCGGCGGCGGCGTCGTGACCGCGCTCGAAGGAGACCCAGGGGAACGTCGTGGAGTTGCTGTGGCGGGGGTCGTACGACCAGAAATAGCCGTTGAACACCTCGTCGGCGGTCTCTCCCGAGAGGACGGCCGTGGCTCCGGCCGAGCGCAGCGCCTGGAAGAACAGCAGCAGCGAGACGTCCATGTCGCCGAGCGGGGACGGCGCGTCCTGGCTGCGCAGGGCGGCGGCGTGCGCCCGCGGGTCGGCGAGCGCCGCGGTGTCCAGCAGGATCTCCGTGTGCTCGGTGCCGATGTGGCGGGACGCCAGGGCCGCGTACGGCGCGTCGGGGGTGGCACGCATGGTGGGGTGCGGTTCGAAGTTCTCCGCGTACCCGGTGAAGTTGACCGAGAACGACCGCAGACGGCCCCGGCCCGACGCGGACACCGCACGCGCGGCGAGCGCCGTGAGCGCGCTGGAGTCGATGCCCCCGGAGAGCATCGCCCCGACCGGGACGTCCGCCCGCAGATGCGAGGCGACCGCCTCGGCCAGCAGCCGGCGCACCGTGGCCACGGTGGTCTCCGGCGTGTCCTCGTGCGGCCGGGCGGGCAGCGACCAGTAGCGCCGCAGTCCGGTGCCCGCACGGCGCACGGTCATCGCATGGCCCGGCAGCACCTCGCGCATCCCGCGGAACACGCCCGTGCCGGGCTTGCGGCTGTGCGCGAACAGCTCGCGCAGCCCGTCGGCGTCCACCACCGGCCGGACGGCCGGGTGCGCCAGCAGGGCCTTGGGCTCGGAGCCGAACAGCACGCCCGAGGGAGTCAGGACGTAGGCCAGCGGCTTGACCCCGAGCCGGTCACGGACCAGGAGCAGCTCCTGGCGCCTGACGTCCCACACCGCGAGGGCGAACAGTCCCTCCAGCCGCGCCGGGAAGTCCGCGCCCCACTCCAGGAACGCCCGCACCACGACCTCGGCGTCGCCGTGACCGGTGAACCGGTGTCCCCGGCCCACCAGTTCGCGCCTGAGCTCCGCGGAGTTCGTGACCGCGCCGTCGAGGACGGCCACGGCCGCCGGGCGGCCGCCGTCCGCCGCGCCCACCGCGGGCTGCTGCCCGTGCTCGGGGTCGAGCAGCGCGAGCCGCCGGTGGGCGAGCGCCGCATGGCCCTCGATCCACTCGCCCGAGCCGTCCGGCCCGCGATGGGACAGGGTGTCCGCCATGGCCCGTACCGTGGGGGCCTCGGGCACCAGATCCCGCTCGAAGTCCACCCAGCCGACCAGTCCGCTCATCGTGGAGTCCTCTCGTTCGCCGTGTCGATCGCCTCGGACGGTCCGGGCGAGACCGTCACCAGGGACAGGCCGTGCCCCGCCACCGCGGCACGGAAATCGGCGAGGCCGGGGGTCCCCTCGCCGCGCACCGCGATGCCCAGCCGACGGGGCGCCGCGTCCTCGTACCGCCGGTAGAGCTCCAGGTAGCCGCGGGCCACCCGCGCCTCGTCGGTCACCAGCTCGAAGCGGACCGGACGGTGTTCGCCGCGCCAGGTCAGGGCGCCGTCCGCGCCGCCCGCGAAATTCAGCCGCCAGGTGCTGCCGGTCGCGACGACCAGCTCCCCGTCGAGGGTGTGCACCCCGGCCGGCACCGTGTAGGCCCGTCCGCTGCGGCGTCCCGTGAAATGCAGCAGCGCGACCCGGGCGGCCACGGGTCCGGGGTCGGGCCGGGAGAGCAGCTCCCGCATACGGGCGTCGGCGGCCGTGCGCTCCTCGCCGTCCGGCAGATCGCGTACGACGACGGGGCTCACGACAGCACCACCGCGGCCGCCGTCAACGCGCAGCCGGCCACCGCGCAGCAGGTGCGCACCAGGTGCCAGTCCCGCCAGGCCGGCCGCGGGTCCCGCCAGTCGGGCCCCAGGTCCTGCGGACGGGTCCGCTTGACGACTCTGTTCATGGGGACGTTCCGCGTCTGCGACACCACGGCCACCCCGGCCATGCACAGCGCGGCGGCCGCGAACAGCAGCCGGTCCGTGCCCGTGGCGCGGACCGCGAAGCCCACGTCGATGGCGACGGAGCCGGTGACGATGAAGGGCATGATCCGGTCGTAGCGCCGGCCCAGCAGCCGGTGCGTGTCGACATACCTTTCGGGGGTCATCGCGATCAGCGCGGGCATCACGCTCAGCGCGACCGCGAACAGCACCCCCGCCACCAGGCCGGTGCCCAGCAGTACCAGCACACTCAACGCCTCCACCATGTCCGCTCCCTCCTCTGAACCCTTGGGCCGTCGCGTCGGGCTCGGCCGGCTCGAACCTCGCAGCCGGGCCTCGGACACCACTCGAATCCGCCTGGGAGCATTCCGGCTCCGGACCGCCCGGCTCGGGCGGGGCACGAGTCCACCTCGAGGAGAGGGGTGTTGCATCGGGCCGCTCCGTGTCCGAGCACATCCGCACTCATCCCGGGAGCCGGAATGGCAGAAGAGACGACCGAGGTACTGATCGTGGGCGGCAGCATGGTGGGACTGGCCCAGGCGCTGTTCCTGGCCCGGCAGGGCGTCCGTGCGGTCCTGGTGGAACGGCACCCCGAGATATCGGCCCATCCGCGCGCCCAGGCGGCCAGCCCGCGCACCATGGAGCTGATGCGGGCGCTCGGACTGGAGGACGCCGTACGCGCCCAGGAGAACCCGTACGCCCAGTACGGGGACATCCTCCAGGCGGAGTCGCTCGCGGGCGCGGAACTGGGCCGCTTCGACGGGCCGTTCCGGCACGACCCGAACGAGGTGGGGACCACCGGCTGGACCCTGATCGGACAGGACCGCTTCGAGCCGGTGCTGCGGGCGCGAGCCGAGGAGCTGGGGGCGGACGTACGGTTCGCCACCGAGATGACCGGGTTCGAGCAGGACGAGGACGGGGTCACCGCCGTCCTGCGCGACCTGCGGCCGGACGGGGGGCGGGGCGAGTACCGGGTGCGCGCCCGCTATCTGGTCGCCGCGGACGGCTCACGGGCGCCGGTGCGGGAGGCGCTGGGCATCGGCCGGCACGGGCAGGGCGTCTTCGGCGGCCAGATGAACGTGATCTTCCACGCCGATCTCGACCCGTACGTCGCGGGACGCACCTTCTTCCTCTGCTTCGTCAGCAACGACCGCGTCAAGGGGGTGCTCGGCAAGCTGGGCGGCGACGACTCCGACCGGTGGGTGCTGGCGCCCAGCCTGCCGCCCGGGGCCAGCCACCGGGAGTTCGCCGCCGAGGACTGCGTGCGGCTGGTACGGGACGCGGTCGGCGTGGCCGACCTGCCGGTCGAGGTGGAGACGGCGACGAGCTGGGAGATCGCCGCGTGGGTGGCCGACCGCTTCCGCTCCGGCCGGGTGCTGCTGGCCGGCGACAGCGCGCACGTCATGCCGCCCACCGGCGGCTTCGGCGGCAACATGGGCATCCAGGACGCGCACAACCTGGCGTGGAAGCTCGCCCTGGTGCTGCGCGGCCACGCGGGGCCCGAACTGCTGGACAGTTACGAGCTCGAGCGGGCGCCGGTCGCCGAGTTCACCGTCGACCAGGGCGTGATCCGCTACCTCCAGCGCAGTGGTCTGGACGAGGCGGCGGCCGCCCGGCACCGGCCCGAGACGACCGTGCTCTTCGGCCATGTGTACCGCTCGGGGGCCGTACTCGGTGAGGGCGGCCCCGACGACGGCGCGCCCGTCGAGGACCCCACCGTCCCGTCGGGGCGGCCGGGCACCCGCGCTCCCCATCTGCCGCTGGTCCGGGCGGGCAAGGAGACGCCGCTGCACGATCTGCTCGACGGCGACTTCTGGCTGCTGGCCGGGCCGGAGGGCGCGCCGTGGGAGGCGGCCTGCGCGGCGGCGGGCGGTGCGCCCGCCGTCTCCTTCCACCGCGTCGGCGCCGACGAACCGCGCGGGACGGCCGAGGCCTTCCTCTCCCGGTACGGGGTCGAAGCGTCCGGCGCCGTGCTGATCCGCCCCGACGGCTTCATCGCCTGGCGCGCGCGGGACCTCCCGTCCCGGCCGGCCACGGCCCTGTCGACAGCCCTCGACACGCTCCTCTCCCGCCCCAGGACCTGACCCCGCCCGGTCATCCTGACCCCGCCCCGGCACACGTCCGCGGTGTGATCCTCTTCCTGGATCACACCGCGGAGTCATCGGGGGGCGAGGGCGGGGGCGTGGGCAAGGTCGGCGGGGGGTTCAGGGCGCAAGGGTGCAGGGGGACCGAGGCGCGCAAGGGCACCGGGGCGCTGGGGCACTGGAGGCACTGGAGGCACAAGGGTGCCGGGACGCTGGAACGCTGGGACATCGGGGACGTCGAGGCGCAGGGGCGTCGGGGCCCTGGGGCCTTGGGGCGCTGAGGTCCTGGGGCGCTGAGGCGCCGTGACATCGGGGATGCCGGGGCGGGGCTCACGTCCCCGAGGCTCGAGTCGCTCTGACGGGCGCACCTGACGGCTGGTGCGGCCGGGGCCCGACTGTGGCAGCCGGGAGATCCGGGGGCCGGGAGTGAGAACGCGCCGGGGCGGACCACCCCCGTCGGGCCGAACGGCGGTCCCGCCCTCCCGGTGCGGCCGTCGTCGGGCGGTCTCGGAGGGGCGGGCCGGTGACCGGGTGAACCGCGCTCGTCCGGACGACTGGCCGGCCGTCCGGTTGCCGGGCCGGGCCGAAGGGGCGGGGCCGGTCGGCCCGTTGGCCGGACCCGGTCGGCACGGTGCTGCTCAGGAGCCTTGTCGGCCCGCCCCCTCTCTCCCCCCGAGCCGGAGCGGTCGTTCTCGGGGCTACAGGCGGTCCAGGAGGGTGCGGAGGGAGTGGGACGCCTCGCGGTCGTGCGGGCCCGGGCCCTCGCCGGTGGTGCGCCAGGCGACGAATCCGTCGGGGCGGACCAGCACGGCACCGCCGGGACGGACACCGTAGCGCCGCAGGAACGCGCCCTCGGGGTCCCGCAGGTGCCCGTCGGGGCCGACACGGACCACCTTGAGGCTGACACCGAGCGCCTCGGCCTCGCCCTCGACGGCCGCCGGCCAGGCGTCCGCCCCGTCGACGAGAAGCGTGAACCCGTCGCCGTAGAGGTCGACGACGGACTGCGGGCCGTCACGGCCGTCCAGGACCAGGTGCGGGGCGCGGGCGCCGGGGCGGGCGCTCGGCTGTTCCGGGTCCTCGACCAGCGCACCCGGCTCGCCGTCCTCGGCCGTGAACGCGCCGGACGGGTAGCGGTAGCCGAACGTCATGGCCGCCTCGCTGAGCAGATCGGCGGCGACGTCCTGGTACTGCTTGCCGTCGCGGACGGCGAACCGCAGCATCGCCTGCCGTACGGTCTCCTCCGCCACCGGACGCCGTTCCGCGTCATAGCTCGCCAGCAGACCGGGCCCGGCCGCGCCGGACAGCACCAGCGCCAGCTTCCACGCCAGGTTGTACGCGTCCTGGATGCCGGTGCTGGCACCGAACGCGCCGGTCGGCGGCATGACGTGCGCGGCGTCCCCGGCGACGAAGACCCGGCGGGTGGCGAAGGAGTCCGCCACCCGTGCGGAGATGTCCCACGCGGGCATGTCCACCGACTCGATCTTCAGCTGCAGGTCCGGGACACCGACCGCCGCGCGGACCAGTGCGACACAGCGCTCCTCGGTGAAGTCCTCGGCGCTCTGCCCCCGTTCCGGGAAGAAGGACACGTTGATGACCCAGCGCCGGTCGTTGTCGATGGGGATGATCGTGCCGCGCACCTCGGGGTTGTTGACGTACGCGGCGATGATCTTCCGCCCGCGCAGCGCCTCGTCGAGGTCGGCCTCGAAGAAGAAGCTGATCAGGTTGGTGATGGTGCCGCGACCGTGGCCGCCGATGCCGAGCATCTCGCGCAGCGGGCTGCGGCTGCCGTCCGCCGCGATCACGTACGCGGCACGGATCTCCGTCTCGGTGTCCGAGGCCAGGTCCCTGACCCGCACCAGGACGCCCTCGTCGTCCTCCTGGACCGCTTCGACCCGGGTGTGGAAGCGGACGTCCGCGCCGGCCTCCACCGCCCGTTCCCGCAGGATCGGCTCCAGCTGGTTCTGGTCGATGAGCGTCCACTGGGTGGGGCTGATGCGGCCGATGTCCTCGGGCGAGGCGTTCGGCATCCGCACCCGTTCCTGGCCCGCCAGCGTCTCCACGTGCACCAGGTCGGTGTTGCCGGAGATGGGCGACCGTCCGGCCCGTACCCGCTCCTCCATGCCGACCGCGCGGTACAGCTCCATGGTGCGCGGGTTGATCGCGCGGGCCTTGGGGTGGGAGGAGGTGTCGGCGTGCCGCTCCACGAGCGTGGCGCGCACCCCGTGCCGGGCCAGGAAGACGGCCGCCGAGAGTCCGGTCAGCCCGCCGCCGACGATGAGGACGGGCGTCTGCTCCTGCTTCATGCTGCTGCCTCCTTGTGGGCCGTCACCAGGGTGTGGGTGCCGAGCAGCGGCTCGGCGGAGCCGTCGGCGAAGCCGGCCTCGCGCAGCCAGTCCCGGCAGTCCGCGATCCGGTACTCGGATCCCTCGGGGCTGACCAGCCGCATGTGCAGGCTGCTCAGGAGACGTTCGGGGTCGCTGCGGTCGTCGTCGATCATGCGGTCGTAGACGACGACGGCGCCCCCCGGGTTGAGCGCGTCGAAGACCCTGCGCAGGAGGGTGCGCCGCCGGTCGGTGTCGAAGCCGTGCAGGATGTGGCCGAGCACGAACACGTCCGACGCGGGCAGCGCGTCGGCGAAGAAGTCGCCGCCGACGAAGGCCACGCGGTCGCCGAGCGCCAGACCCGAGATGTGCTCGGTGAACAGCGGCCGGGTGCGCTCGAGGTCGAAGCAGGTGGCCCGCAGATGGGGGTGCGCCTGGACGAGGACGCCGGCGAGGTTGCCGCGGGCGCCGCCGAGGTCGGTGAACGAGGTGTGCCGGCGCCAGTCGACGCGTCGGGCGAGCTCGGCGCCCATACGGTCGCTGTAGGCGTCGAGACCGGCCAGGAAGCGCTTCATCTTCGCGGGGTCCTGGTGCCGGTCCCCGACGAAGCCGCCCTTGTCGGGGTCCAGGTGCTGGGGTTCGCCGGTGCGCAGCGCCTCGGTGAGCCGGCCCCAGGTTCCGTACAGGGTCTCGTTGGTGAGTTCGACGAACCCGCCGAGGTAGGAGGTGGAGTCCGGCACGAGGTAGGCCTGCGCCAGGAGGGAGTTGCGGTAGCGGCCGTCCGTGCGCTCCAGGAGGCCCAGCCCGGCCAGGGCGTCCAGGAAGTCGGGGGCCATACGGGAGTGCATGCCGGTGTGCCGGGACACGTGGGCGGCGTCGCGGGGGCCCTCGGCGAGCGCGGCGAAGACACCGAGCGTCACGGCGCTGTGCAGCACCTTGGCAGCGCAGTCGGCGATGGTCAGTTTGATGAGCGGGCCCGGGTCGACCGCTTCTGCCGTCGTGGTGGGGTCTTCGGTCGTCGTCACACAAGCCTCCTGGTCGCCCTTGGCGTCTGCGTGGGTGCGGTGCTGCCGACGATGTCCTCGGCGGGTCCAGCGGGGCTCGAAGAGCGCTGAAGCCCTCCGGGCCGGGACGCCGACGATCTCCGCCCCGCACTCCTGAAGCCGCCGTTCTCCCGCCGCCGCCCCGGCCAGGACCCGGACGCACGGTCCCGTCGACGACAGGCCCACAGGACGGCCTGCCCCCACCAAACGGACCACCCACCCCTCGCCCAAACTCCGGCCGGACCCCGGCAGACCCCGGGCAGACCCCGGGCAGACTCCGGGCGGGCCCCGCAGACCCCGGCAGACCCCAGGCAGACTCCGGGCGGATCCCGGCCCGACCCCCGGGCAGACCCCCGGCGGGCCCGGGCGGACTCCGGCCCGACCCTCGGGCAGACCCCGGCAGACGCCGGGCGGGCCCCAGGCGGGCCCCGGCCGGACCTCGGCCGGACCTCGGGCAGAACCCGACCCGACCCCCGGGCAGACCCCCGGCGGGCCCAGGCGGGCCCCGGGCAGACCTCGGGCAGACCCCCAGGCGGGCCCCGGGCAGACCCCGGCCGGACCTCGGGCAGAACCCGACCCGACCCCCGGGCAGACCCCGGCCGACGCCGGGCGGGTCCCAGGCGGGCCCCGGGCAGACCTCGGGCAGACCCCCAGGCGGGCCCCGGGCAGACCCCGGCCGGACCTCAGGCAGAACCCGACCCGACCCCCGGGCAGACCCCGGGCAGACCCCAGGCGGGCCCCGGGCAGACCCCAGGCGGCGAGCGCCCGGCGGAAGGCAGCGGAGGGCCGGCGGAGGACTGGGCGGAGGGCCGGGCGGAGAACAGCGGGCTCGCGCGCGGGGAACGGCGGCCGTAGGCCCGCGGTGCGTGGCGCGTGGCGAGCGTCTGAAGCCGGAGGGCAGGGCGCCGACGCACGGCGAACGGCGGCCGCGGGCCCGTCACGCGACCGCGGGGTCGCGGCGGGGAAGTCACCCGTGTGCCCTGGACGCGACGCGTGCCCGAGGCCGAGACCGGCATTCCGTGTCGAGACGCTGCGGCCGACGCCTCCCGGGGCGGCGGGCCCGCGGCCGGCGGCCGCAGGCGGGCGGCGACTGGAGTCGGGGATCGACTGCCCGGAATCGACCGGCTGTCCACCACCGCGAACGGGCGTCGGCCCCACATCCGCCACCGGCGTCAGAACCGAGTCCCGGCGCCGCCGTCGGCTCAGGGGCCGAGGGCGGGTGGGGTGGGCCGGGGTGGGGGAAGGCCGCCCTTCCCGGTCGCGTGGGCGTTCGGGAAGGGCGGCCGGTGGAAGGGTGGCGGGTCAGTGGTCCGCGGGCTGGTGCTCGCGGGCCTGCTCGTCGCCGCCGGTGTCCCCGTGGTCGCCGTGGCCCCCGTGGTCCCACGTCTTCAGCGGCATGTTCTTCATCCGCAGGGCGAGGGCGAGGCCGACGATCAGCACCGGCACCGCGGCGAGGAAGACGGGGTTGAGGGCGGCCACATAGGCCTGCTCGACCGCGTCGCGCACAGGCGCGGCGAGGTTGTCGAGGACCTCCTGCGAGGAGAGCGCGTCCGGGTCGATGCCGGTGAGGGCGCCGGCCGGGACGCGGTCGGCGAGTTCGCCGGTGAGACGGTCGTAGAAGAGGGAGGCGAACACCGAGATGCCGAGGGTGCTGCCGAGCTGGCGGGAGAAGGAGACCGTGGCGTGGACGGCGCCGATGTCGTCGCGCGGGGCCGTGTTCTGCGCGGCCATCGTGAGGACCTGCATGTTGAGGCCCGCGGCGATGCCGAACAGCAGCATGTACGCGATGACGACGGCCCGCGGCGTGTCGACGTCCATGGTGGAGAAGAGCAGGGCGCCGACGATGCCCAGGGCCATGCTCAGCACCGGGTACCACTTGTAGCGCCCGGTCTGGGTGATGATGCGTCCGCTCACCACCGAGGAGGCGACGAGTCCGAACATCATCGGCAGCAGCACCACCCCGGACATGGTGGGCGTGGCGCCGGTGACCACCTGCACGTACAGGGCGAGGAAGTTGACCGCGCCGAGGAAGACGACGCCCGCCGCGAAGCTGACGGCCGCGCTGATGCTGAAGGTGGAGTCGCGGAACAGGTGCAGCGGGATGACCGGTTCGGCGGCCCGCCGCTCCGCGGCCACGAACAGCACGCCCATGACGACGGCCACCGCGCCGAGTCCGAGGGTCTGCGGCGAGATCCAGTCGTACTTCGCCCCGCCCCAGCTGCTGAGCAGCGTCAGCGCGACGATGGCGAGGCTCAGGGAGATGAACCCCGGATAGTCGATCTGTGCGCGTCGCGCCTTGGGCGGCAGGTGCAGGCAGCTGACGATCAGGACCAGGACGACCAGCCCGAGGGGCAGGTTGATCAGGAAGACCCAGTGCCAGCTGAGGAGATCGGTGAGGAGTCCGCCGACCGCCGGTCCGGCGAGGGCGGCCGCGGCGAAGACGATGCCGAAGAGGTTGAAGTACTTGGCGCCCTCGCGCGGGCTGAACAGCTCGCCGATGATGGCGAGCACGGAGACGAACAGGCCGCCCGCTCCGATGCCCTGGAAGACGCGGAAGACGATGAGCTGCTCCATGGACTGTGCGGCACCGGCGGCGACGGAGCCCGCCAGGAACAGCACGATGGCGACCACGAAGACCTTCTTACGGCCGTACAGGTCGCCGAGTTTGCCGTAGATCGGCGTGGTCACGCTGCTGGCGATGATGTACGCCGTGGTCACCCAGGCGAACAGGTCGAGGTCGCCCAGGTCGCCGACGATGCGGGGCAGGGCGGTGGCGATGATCTGCGCGTCGAGCATCGCGAGGAAGATCGTGAGCATGCAGGCGGCGATCACGATCTTGATGCGGGTGTCGGGCGCGGTGCCCGTTCCCGGGTGGTGCGATTCGGTCGGCGGCGATGACATGGCAGTGGCCTTTCGGGTGAGGGATCAGGTGTCCCGCGTGGGGCGCGCGCCCCTACGTGTGGTGTTCCGTCCCCGTCCCACCGGCTCCTTCGTGAGGGCCGGCGTCATGCGCTGTCCGAAAAGGGGATCTTCACGTCGTGGTGCGGGTGGAGGTGGGGTGGCCGGCCGCAGCGGGGGATGATGCGGCCGGCCACGTCCGGCGGGAGGGTGGCCGAACGGCGCGGCCGGTCAGGGAACCAGGACGACCTTGCCGAGCTGGGCCCGTGCCTCCATCAGTTCGTGCGCCTTGACGGCGTCGACGAGGGGGAGCCGCTCGTGCACGACCGGCCGCACCTTGCCGGTGCCGATCATGTCGAGCAGGTCCCGCTGACCCGCGGCGATGGCCTCGGGCCTGTTGTAGAGCATCGCGTAGAGCGCGAAGCCGGCGATGGTCTTCATCCGGCTGAGCATCAGCGGGTTGACCGACTGGATGTCGCCGCTGGCCGACCCGTAGAAGACCAGACGCCCGAACTGCGCGGTCAGGGCGACGCTCTTGATGAGGATGTCGCCGCCGACCGTCTCCAGGACGACGTCCGCGCCACGGCCGTCGGTGGCGGCCATGACCTGGTCGGCCCAGTCCTCGTCGGTGTAGTTGACGGTGACGTCCGCGCCCAGTCCCCGGACGAAGTCCAGCTTGGCCTGGGTGCTGGCGGTCGCGATGACCTTGCCGGCGCCCATCGCCTTGGCGATCTGCACCGCGAGGTGGCCGACGCCGCCGGATGCGGCGTCGATCAACACGGTCTCGCCGGGCTGGAGTTGGCCGGACTCCTTCAGCGCGTGGTACGCGGTCTGAGCGGGGCTCGGCAGCAGGGTCGCCTCGGCGGCGTCCATCGAGTCGGGGATGCGGATGGCCCACGCGGCGTCGGCGACGACGTGGTCGGCGTAGGCACTGTGGTCCACGTCGACGACGACACGCTGGCCGACGGCGAGGTCGGTGACGCCCTCTCCGAGGGCCTCGACCGTACCGGCGACATCGCCGCCGGGAGCGCCGGGCAGATGGGCGTGGCCGCCGATCGGGATGCCCTGGCGCCGCTGGACCTCGGCGAAGGTGACGCCGACGGCCTCGGTGCGGATCAGCACTTCGCCCGGTCCGGGCTGCGGCTTCTCCGCCTCTTCGACACGCAGCACCGAAGGGCCGCCGTGCTCGTAGTGGCGGATGATTCGCATGGTTTTCTCCCAACTTGGAAGTGTGTCGAGCCGCGAAGGATCGCGGCTCCGCCCAGGAGTCCGGGTTACTACTTACATGCTGTCACACATTTACATGATGGTCCACACATTATTGCGCCAAGGTGCGTGCCCCGTCAGGGGACGAGGACGACCCGTCCGAGCTGGCGGCGTGCCTCCATCAACTCGTGGGCGGCTGCGGCCTCCTCGAGCGGCAGCTCGGCGTACACGACGGGCCGGACGGTGCCGGCGGCCACCATGTCCAGCAGCTCCCGAGCGCCCCGGGCCATGGCGTCGGGCCGGTGGCGCATCACGCCCCACATGCTGAAACCCATGACGGCACGGTTGTCGAAGATGTCGCCGACCTCGATCGCGGGAACGTCGCCGCCGGCCGTGCCGTAGACCACGGTTCGGCCGAAGGGGGCGGTGAGGTTGACGCTCTTGGTGAGGATGTCGCCGCCGACCGTTTCCAGGACGAGGTCGACGCCCTGGCCGCCGGTGGCGGCCCGCACCTTCTCCTCCCAGCCGTCCTGGCTGTAGTCGACCGTGAAGTCGGCGCCGAGGGAGGCGGCGAAGTCCAGTTTGGCCTGGCCGCTCGCGGCGGCCAGCACCTGGCCGGAGCCCAGCGCCCGTGCCATCTGGACCAGCAGGTGGCCGATGCCGCCCGCCGCCGCCGTGATGAGGACCGACTCCCCCTGCTGCAGCCGGCCGGCCGTGACGATCACGTGGTAGGCGGTCTGCGCGGGGATCGGCAAGGAGGTGGCCTGTCCGGCGTCGATCCCCTCGGGGATGGTGAACAGCCAGTCGGCGCGGGTGACCACGTACTCGGCGTACCCGTCGGTGCCGACGCCGGTGACCACCCGGTCCCCGGTCCGCACTCCGGTCACGCCCTCGCCTACCGCCTCGACGGTGCCGGCCACATCGCCGCCCGGGGAGCCGGGGAGGGTGGCGGGGCCGCCGACCGGGATGCCCTGACGGCGTTGGCACTCGGCGAAGTTGACGCCGATCGCCTCGGCTCGGATCAGTACCTCGCCGGGCCCCGGCGAGGGTTTCTCCGCCTCTTCGACGCGCAGTACCGACGGGGCGCCGAACTCGTGATGACGGACGATACGCATGGACTTGCTCCTCTTACGGGTGTGGGGGGTGCTGATGTGTGCGATGTGCTGGTGTGTGCGGGCTCGGTACGACGTACGGCCCGGCACCGCGGTGGAGTCGGCGCCGTGCCGAGCGGCGGTGGCACCGCGGCCGTCCCGCGCACCGCCCGCCGCCCGACCGAGCCGGACGAACCGCCCGTCCCGGCCGGCCCACCGGGCCCGAAACCGAGCAGAGCCACACCGGACCGCCCAGGCAGAGCCGAGCCCGGTCGAGCCCGGCCAGGCTCGACCCGACCCCGCCCGTCCCGGTCGATCCGGTCGGACGGATCCGGTCCGGGCCACCCAGTCCAGGCAACCCGGTCGGACGGATCCGGTCCGGGCGATCCGGTCGGTCCAGCCGATCCGGTCGGCCCGATTCGGGCGGTCCGGACGGGCGGCGGTCGGGGTGGATCGGGCCGGGGCGGGTCGGGGTGGATCGGGCCGGGACGGGTCGGGTCGGTGTGGGTCGGGG
The DNA here is from genome assembly GCF_054660435.1 of Streptomyces sp. YKOK-I1. Classification (NCBI taxonomy): domain Bacteria; kingdom Bacillati; phylum Actinomycetota; class Actinomycetes; order Kitasatosporales; family Streptomycetaceae; genus Streptomyces; species Streptomyces sp. YKOK-I1. Next base: position 8,447,409 of record NZ_BAAGDR010000001.1, on the reverse strand, counting down.
TGGATCGGGCCGGGGCGGGTCGGGTCGGTGTGGGTCGGGTTGGGGGAGGTCAGGGCTTGGTGAACTCGGCCAGGGAGCGGACCGGGCCCAGGGGGACCACGCGGCGCAGTGACAGGTCCGCTCCGGCCGCGAGCCGGGCCAGTTCGCCGGTGGTGCGCATCTGGCCGCCGAGGTAGACGAGCATCCGCAGGTCGAGATCGGTCTGGTCGGTCTGCACGTCGAGCAGGCCTTCCACGACCATGACCCGGCCGCCCTCGGCGACGGCCTCGGCGCAGCGGCGCAGGATGGCGGTGGCCTGCTCGTCCGGCCAGTTGAGCAGGACGTTGGCCAGCAGAAGGACGTCGGCCCCGGCCGGCAGCGGGTCGAAGAAGCTGCCGACGACCGCCTCGCAGCGGTCCGCCAGCCCCGCCGAGGCGAACTCCTGGCCCGCCGCCGCGACGGGCCGTTCGAGATCGACGAGTGTCCCCCGGGCGCCGGGGGTCGCGGCGACCACGGCCGCGAGCAGCGCCCCGCTGCCGCCGCCGACGTCGACGACGTGCCGTACACCCTGCCACTCCCCCTGCGCGAGGAGCGCGGGAAGAACCCAGCGCATGCTCGCCGCCATCCGCGCGGCGAAGGCCTCCGCGAGCGCCGGGTCCGCCTCGACGTCCTCCCAGAAGTCCCTGCCGTGCAGGGAGGAGTAGACGGGGCGGTTGTCGCGGACGGCGTCGAGCAGCCGGAGGAAGGCGAGTTCGCCCCGGCCGGTCGGCCCGTCCAGGCCGAGCCAGTCACGGCCCGACCCCTCGACGTCGCCGCGCAGCATGTCGCCGAGCGGCGTCGGCTCGTACTCGCCCTCCGCCGCGACCCGGTAGAGCCCCGCCGTCACGAGATGGTGGAGAAGGCGGCGCAGCGCCACGGGATGCACGTCCGCCGCCTTGGCCAGCACCTCGACGGTGGCCGCGCCGTCCGCCATGTGGTCGGACAGCCGCAGGGTGGCGGCCACTCTGATGGCCATCGGCGTGATCAGGTCGCTCTTCGCCAGCAGTTCCCGGGACCAGGGTGGTGCGCTCACGCGTCTCCTCGCATCGGATGGGGGGCGGGGCCGTTCGCCGCGCGGCCGGTCAGACGGTGCCGAACCACGTGGCGAGCGCGGTGGCCAGGGACTCGCGGACCTCCGGTTCCGAGGCGTCCCGGTCCACGGCCCAGGCGACGTAGCCGTCGGGGCGGACCAGCAGGCCGGCCAGCTCCGGTTCGCCGGCGCACTGCGCCCGCACATGACGCACCCGCCCGGCCCAGGAGACGCCCGCGCCCCACTTCTCGTAGGTCTGGGCGATCTCCGGGCGGCCGGCCAGGTCCAGCAGCACGCCGGTGCCCCGCTTCAGGTAGCCGGGGAGGGTCTTCTCCCCCTCCTCCGTGGTCAGGACGAGATCGCGGGCGAAGTCGCCCAGCATGCGGTGAGCGGGGCCGTCGAGCGTGTAGCGGACGGTGACGCCGCTGAGCATCTCAGCGAGGTACAGGTTCACCTGGTCCCTGCGCATCAGGTCGGTGAAGAGCTCGCGCAGCGGGGTGACGTACGGGTCCGGGTTCATCAGCGCGATCTGGGCGCGGGTGTTGGCGAGCACCTTGCGGGCCGGTGCCTGGCGCTCCGCGTCGTAGGTGTCGAGCAGCCCGTCGGGCGCCCAGCCGTGGACGGTGGCGGCGAGCTTCCAGCCGAGGTTGAAGGCGTCCTGGAGGCCGAGGTTGACGCCCTGGCCGCCCACGGGGAAGTGGGTGTGGGCGGCGTCGCCCGCGAGGAGGATCCGGCCCTCGCGGTAGCGGTCGGCCTGGCAGGCGGAGTCGGTGAAGACGGACAGCCAGCGCGGGTCGTGGGCGCCGAGGTCGCTGCCCCAGATCTCGCGCAGGCTCGTGAGGAACTCGTCCAGGGTGAGCTCGGCGCCGGCCTCGCGCTCGGCGGCGAAGTCGAAGGTGGACACCCGGTGGTAGGTGTCGTCGAGCGGCACGCAGAAGAGCAGGCCGCGCTCGGTGCGCTCCATGCCCATCGGGGCGTTCTCCCGGTCGGCGAGCTTCACGTCGGCGAGGCGGGCGGTGACCCGGCCGCCGGTGCCGGGGAAGTCGATGCCGGCCTCCCGGCGGACCAGGCTGCGGCCGCCGTCGCATCCCACGACGTACCCGGCACGCAGGGTGTAGGCGCCGTCGGGGCCGGTGACGTCGGCCTCGACGCCGTCGGCGTGCTGGCGGATCGCCGTCACCTCGTGGCCTCGCCGGATCTCGGCGCCCACCTCGGCGGCGCGCTCCTCCAGCAGGCGCTCGGTCCGGGTCTGCTCGGACAGCAGGGCGTAGGCGTGGCTGCTGTCCAGGGCGGAGAAGTCGACCCATTCGTCGAGTCCCGCGAAGTGGCCGTTGTTCCAGGACCGGGCGCCGTCGCGGAACCGCTCGACCAGGCCGCGCCGGTCGAGGGACTCCAGCGAGCGGGCGTGCAGCCCGAAGGCCTTGGAGTGCGGGGTGCGCTCAGGCAGGCGCTCGAGCACCACCGCGCGGACGCGGGAGATGCGCAGCTCCGCGGCGAGCAGCATGCCGACGGGGCCGCCGCCGACGATGAGCACGTCCATCTCGTCGGGTCCGTTGTCGTCCGGTCCGGTCGTCCCGGATGTGGGCTGGGTTGTCATGGCAGGTTCCTCCGCGTCCGTGTCCACGTCCTCCCCGCGAGCGAAGGACAATTACGTGTTGGCTGACAGATATGTGTTTGATTACATGCAGTGGATTGACAGCATACAGATGCTCGTCTGCCGTAATCAACTCGCCTAGAATGTGGTCATGGAGACTTCGACCCAGAGCCAGCCGCGAGCAGCCGAACTGCTCGATGCCGTCGGCCCCGCCTTCTCGCGACTGCGGCGCGCGCAGGCGCTGAGTGTCGAGCAGCAGGTGTCCCGCAAGGACATGACCCGCACGCTGGTGCTCAATCTCGTCCAGGACGGACCGGAGCACGAAGGGCAGGAGATCACCGTCGGCGTGGTCGGCGAGCGGCTGGCCGTGGACCCGTCGGTGGCGAGCCGTATGGTCACCGACTGCATCGGAGCCGGCTATCTCGTGCGGGCCGCCTCGCAGCGCGACGGCCGCCGGACGATCCTCCAGCTCACCCCGGAGGGCGAGGAGATGCTGGTCCGGTTCCGCAGCCACCAGCGCTCGGCGTTCGAGCGCATCACCCAGAGCTGGCCCGAGGAGGACCGGCTGGAGTTCGCGCGGCTGCTCATCAAGTACGTCGACTCCATCGGCGAGTTGCAGCACGAGACCCCCGACCCGTCCTGACCGGCGGCGCCCCACCGCCCGGGCCGGAAGCCACCCCGGCGCCCGGCCCAGGATCCGCCCCGGCCTCCGGACCAGTAGCCGCCCCGGCCTCCAGGCCAGAACCCACGCCGCCGCCCCGGCCTCCGGACCAGAGGCCACCCCAACGCCCGGGCCGAGGGCCACGCCAGCCTCCGGACCAGGATCCGAACCGGCCTCCAGACCAGAACCCACACCGCCGCCCAGGCCAAGAGCCCACGCCTGCCTCCGGACCAGAAGCCGCCCCGGCCTCCAGACCAGAAGCCGCCCCCCCTCCCCCCCCCGGACCAGAAGCCGCGTCGGCCCCCCGGCCAGAAGCCGCGTCGGCCCCCCGGCCAGAAGCCGCGTCGGCGCCCCGGCCGGGAGCCGCGGCGGGCGTCCTGCCGCGGTTCCCGGCCCGGCCCGTCATCCGCGGGCGAGCACCGTGCGCAGCACCGCCGCCAGCGCGGTCCGCTCCCGGCCGGCGGGTTCCGCCCCGCGCGAGCGCCAGGCGACGACTCCGTCGGGCCGTACCAGCACCGCGCCCTCGGCCGTGAGACCGCCGTACCGCTCGGCCCAGCGGCCGTCCGGGTCGGCCAGGGTGCCCGCCCCGCCGCCCGGGCCCGGCACCACGCGCCGCGCGGTGAGCTGCACACCCAGCTCGGCGGCGGCCCCGACGGCCGCCGACTGCCACTCCCCGCCCCGCTCCCCGGCCAGCAGGACGAAGCCGCCGCCGAACAGGTCGAGCGTGGACAGGGGAGCACCGTCCCGCGACAGCACCGCGTAGGGCGCGCGGGTGCCCGGCGCGCCGCGCAGCGTCCGCGGATCGGCCGGGGCGGGAAGCGCCTCGTCGCCCGGCTCCGGGACCACCGCGGCCGACCGGTAGGCCTGCCCCATGGTGACCGTCAGCGCGTCCGCGGCGGCGGCCCGCTGCTCGTCGGTGGCGCTGCCGGAGCGCACCGCGAGCTGGAGGGAGCCCTGTCCGGCCGTGTACGCGGCCACCGGACGGCGCTCGGCGTCGTACGTCCCGAGCAGCCCCTCCCCCGCGGCCCCGCCGACCACCAGCGCCAGTTTCCAGGCCAGGTTGTGCGCGTCGGCGATCCCGGTGTTCGCGCCGTAGCCGCCGGTCGGCGGGATCACGTGCGCCGCGTCGCCGGCCAGCAGCACCCGCCCGTGGACGAAGCCCTCGGCGACCTGCTCCGCCATGTCCCAGGGGAAGCGGGAACGGACGGTGACCTCGGTCCCGGGCGAGCCGACCGCCGCGCTCACCAGCTCGGCGCAGCGGGCGTCGGTGAAGTCGTCGAGGCTCTCGCCGTCCTCGGGGCGGTAGCCGACGATGAGGGTGCCACCGGTCAGCGTGTCGTCGTGCACGAGGATGCCGGTGACCTCGGGGTTCTTCACATGGACCACGCTGTAGCGGCGGGCGCCGAGCACCGGGCGCAGATCCGCGGCGAAGGCGATGCTCACATGGTGCGACAGCACGCCACGCCCGTGACGGGGCACCTTGAGCGCCTCACGGACGGTGCTGCGCGGCCCGTCGCAGGCCACCAGATGGCCGGTGCGGAAGGTGCTGGTGCCGTCGCGGTCCCCGAGGACGGCGGTGACCCCTTCCGGATCCTCCGCGAAGGAGAGGAGCTCGGTGCCGAAGCGCAGATCGGCGCCCAGCTGTTCGGCCCGTCGGCGCAGCAGCGGCTCCAGCCGGTCCTGCGGCAGCAGGAGCAGCCGGGACGGGGTCAGGTCGCCGAGTTCGTCGTCGCCCTCCAGCTCCTCCTTGCTGAACAGCACCTCCCCCGCCAGGGAGGTCACCCCGGCCCGTGTGCGGTGGGTCTCGAAGCCCGCGGCCTCCCGCAGGGCCGCGTCCTCGACGCCCGCCTGCCGCAGCAGTTCGGCGGTGCGCGGGTAGTAGCCGACCGCCCTCGGGTGGACGGAGGTGCTCGGGTGGCGCTCCACCAGGGTGCAGCGCACCCCGTGGTGGGCGAGGAACACGGCGGCGGACAGACCGACCAGGCTGCCGCCGACGATCAGTACGGGTGCGTCACCGGAACGCGTCGCGGACATCGCGGAACCCCTCTCTCGTGGAATGGACGGCGGCGCGGCTCACGGGGTGGGCAGCCCGGCCCGGCGCAACGCCAGGTAGTCGACGACCTCCCAGTGCTCGGCCACCTTGCCGTGCTCGATCCGGAACTGGTCGCAGGTACGCATCCGCAGCGGGCGGTCGGAGGGGCCGCCGCCGCTCCACGCCCCGGTGAGGGTGCCGGTCCAGGTCACGAAGACCATCACCCGGTCCCCGGCGGCGACGATGTGGTCGACGGTGGTCACCAGGTCCGGGAAGGCCGCGATGTTGTCCGCGAAGAACGCCTTGAACGCCTCGAGTCCGTCCGGCACCGCGTCGGTACGCATGTTGTGGTGGCGGTAGTCCTGGTGGTAGTAGGCGTCGGCGCGGTCCAGCTTGTGCTCGCTGAAGACCTCGCGGTAGGCCCCGAGCACCAGGTCGGCGTTGGCCTTCTCGGCCGCGCTGTGCGGGCCGTGCAGCCCGGGCGCGGCCGGCTGCTCGCCGTCCCCCTCCAGCCCGCCCACGCCGTGCGCGTCGAGCACGTCCCGGTCGGTCACGTTCCAGTGCTCGGCGATCCGGCCCTCGTGCGTGCGGTACAGCTCGGCGGTGTGCAGGCGGACGTCCTCGCCGGAGCGGGTGCGTCCGGTCCAGGTGACGAACAGCATCACCCGGTCGTGGTCGGCGACCAGGTGGTCGATGTCCGCGCGCAGCTGCGGGAAGTGGCCGGTCAGCGACCTGAAGTGGCCGACGAGGCCGCCCCCGGCGGACCCGGCCGTCGGGTCGTGGTCGATGTGGTCGGGGTGCAGGAACCGGCCTGCCTCCTCGAACCGGTGCTCGCGGTACAGCACGTCGTACAGGGCGCCGACGAGTTCGGCGTTGCGCTCGCGCTGCCCGGCGGGGCTGACAGTGGTCATGGGGTCCTCTCGGAAGTGCGCCAGGTGGGATCGGCTCGGGGTCGTGCGCGGTCGGTGCGGCGGCGCGGGAATGGCGGTCCGCCGGGCGCTCAGACCTTGAGGGCGTACGTCGTCCAGTGGGAGTCGGCCTCGAAGCCGAGCCTCCTGTTCAGCGCGACGACGGCGGTGTTGTCGACGTCGTTGAAGACCTGGACCAGCGCGAGACGGCCGTTGTCGCGCACCGCCCGCAGCAGCAGCTCCGCCTTCACCCACGCCCCCAGGCCCCGCCTGCGGTGTCCCGGCAGGACCAGCGTCTCGCCCGCGTCCGCCATCGGGCTGTCCCGGACGAAGAGCGTGCTGTAGGCGACGATGCCGCCGCCGTCCTCGGCGAGCGCCGCCGTCACGAGGGGCCGGTGACCGGCGCGGGCGGCCTCCGCCTCACGCGCCCGTACGTCGGAGACCGCCGGACGGCGCACCCGGGCCTGGCCGTTGACCCGTTCGTCCAGGGCGCTCCAGGCTCGGGCGTAGGCCTCGACGAGGTCGTCGGGGCAGGCGCCGTCCCAGTGCGCGAGGCGGTGGCCGGGCACCGGCCGGGCCGCCGCGGCCTCGAGCAGCGCGCGGGCGGGACCGGCCGGCCGCAGCCGGTTGCGTACGGTCTCGCCGGTGCGGTCGGCGCCGACGACGTCGGCGAAGCGCTCGGCCGCCTGCCCCTTGGGGGCGTCCACGAGCAGGGGGCCGCGCCCCAGCTCGCGCAGGGCCGTGCGGCCGGCCGCGGCGAGGGCCCGGCCCGCGCCGCGGCGGCGGAAGCCGGGGAACACCCAGAGCGAGCCGTGTCCCGGGCCCGTGGGATCGCCCAGGTCCAGGCCGAGTTTCAGCACCCCCGCCGGCTCGCCGTCGGCGAAGGCGGCGAGGACGATCCGCGTCGTTCCGTGGCGGCGCTGGAACAGCCGCGCGAGCAACGCCTGGGTCACCGGCGGATCCGCGGGCAGTTCCAGGCTCATGGTCTCCCGGAAGCCGGGGAGCAGGGCGGCGATGGTCGCCGGGTCGTCACCGTCGAGGCTGCGAATCTCCATGGCCGCCACCCTGTCCCGCCGCTCTCGAAGCGCCGTCGAGGACGCCTCGACCCCCGGCGCCGTGCGAACGGCGGGACCGGCCGGCCGCCCGTCCGCACGGCGGCGGGTCAGTCCTCGTGCACGGTGATGGCCTGGACGGGGCAGGCCCTGGCCGCCTCCCGGACCGGAAGGCTCCGGGCGCGCCGTGCTCCGTCGGGCAGCAGTTGGCTCACTCCGTCGTCGTCCTGGGTGAACACCTCCGGCGCGGTCATCGCGCACAGGGCGGCGCCGATGCAGCGGTCCGTCGCGATGGTGATGTTCATGCCCCGGTCCTCGCTCACCACTCGACCGGGAGTTCGGCGACGCCCTGCAGCACGTACGGGGCGTTGAGCGGCAGCTGGTCGGCGCGCACCGGCACCCGCAGGCCGGGGACGCGCCGGAAGAGGGTGCGGAAGGCGATCTCCATCTCCGCCCGGGCGAGGTTCTGGCCGATGCACTGGTGGATGCCGTATCCGAAGGCGACGTGCCGGCCGGCGGAGCGCCGGATGTCGAAGGCGTCCGGGTCGTCCCAGGCGTGCGGGTCGCGGTTCATCAGCATGGTGGACATGGCGACGCCGTCGCCCGCCCGGATGGTCTGCCCGGCGATCTCGATGTCCTCGGCCGCCACCCGCATCAGCACGTCGCCGATCGAGGTGAAGCGCATCAGCTCCTCCACCGCGCCCGGCAGCAGACCGTCGTCCGCCTTCAGGAGCGCCAGCTGCTCGGGGTGTTCGAGCAGGGTGACCGTGCCCAGCGCGATCATGTTGGCGGTGGTCTCGTGTCCGGAGACGAGCAACAGCGAGCAGATCATGGCGAGTTCGTTGTGATCGACCGAACCGTCCTCGAGCTGGTGGGCGATCAGCTCGTCGATCAGACCGTCGCCCGGCTGCTTCTCCTTCTTGCGGATCAGGTCGTGCAGATAGCCGAGGATCTCGGTGAAGGCCGTACGGGCCAGCTCGGCCTCGCCCTCCCCGGAGGAGGACAGCACGTGCCGGGAACGCTCGTCGAAGTAGCCGCGGTCCTCGAACGGCACGCCGAGCAGCGCGCAGATCGCCGCCGAGGGCAGCGGAAGCGCGTAGTCGGCCAGCAGTTCGGCGGGGCTGCCGCGGTCGAGCATCTTGTCGACGAGTCCTTCGGCGATGCGCTCGATCTCGGGACGCAGGGCCGCGACGCGCCGGATGCCGAAGCCGGGGATCACCATGCGCCGCTGCCGCCCGTGCTCGGGATCGTCCACGCCCACCAGCGGTGGTGCGGCCCGCTGCTGGGTCTGGGCGGCGATACGGGGAGCCAGGAAGGGATAGTTCGGGTGCAGCACGTCGGAGGAGAGCCGCGGGTCGGGGAACAGGGTCCGGCCGACCTCGTTCCCGGTGACCAGCCACACCTGGCGTCCGTCGTACAGGGTGACCTTCGAGAGCGGGCCGCGCTCGCGCAACTCCTCGTAGCCCACCGGCATCTGGTAGGGGCAGCGCCTGGTCATCGGATAGGCCGGCGCCTGGGTCCCGGCGGGTGGACTGGTGGTCTCCGTCATGTCGTGCCTCCTGAGTCGTTTCCCGACGCACGCCATTGAGCCCCGCCGTTCTCGAGGGGGCTTGGAAGATCCCTCGAGAACGGCGGGGCTCGTCAGGCGGCGAACGGGTCACGCCCCGCCCGTGACCCGGAGGGTTTCGCCGTTGCTGTTGCCGTTGGCGGCGGAGCCGAGGAAGACCACCGCGTTGGCCACGTCCTGCGGCTCGGACATCCGCCCGGAGGGAAGGCTCTTGCCCTTCTCCTCCAGGAAGGAGGCGGGCACGTTCGCCCGCACCGTCTCGGTGGCCGTCTGGCCGGGCACCACCATGTTGACCAGGATTCCCTCGGGCCCCAGTTCCCAGGCCAGGCTGCGCATCAGGCCGAACAGCGCGGACTTGCCCGCGCCGTAGGCGCCGGCGCCCGGTTTGCCGGCGTCCGCCAGGCCCGCGCCGATCAGCACGATCCGGCCCCAGTCGCGTCCCCGCATGACCGGCAGGGCGGCCTGGACGGTGTGGAAGACCGCCTCGACGGAGGTGTGCAGCACCTCCTGCCACTGCTTGGGCGGGACGTCCTCGAAGCGCGGGACGGGCCGGCCGGGCCGTGGGATCGCCTCGCTCCACACCACGGCGTTGGCCACCAGGACGTCGAGGCCGCCCCACTCCTCGGCGACCCGGCCGACGGCGTCCCGTACGGACTGCTCGTCGGCGAGGTCGTAGCGCACCACCAGGGGGGTGCCGCCCGCCTCGGCCACCAGCCGGGCCGTCTCCCGGGCCCCTGCCTCGTTGGTGTGGTAGGTGATCGCGACCCGGGCCCGTTCGGCGCCGTAGGTCACGGCCGTCGCGCGGCCGATGCCCGAGGAGGCGCCGGTGACGAGCACCACCTTGTCGTGCAGATCCGTCTTCATGAAGCCGCCTTGGTCGTCGGGGGCCGGACGCCGATGCTCTGCGCGTGCCGGAAGAAGTCGTCCGGGTCGTACGCCCGCTTGACCTCCCTCAGTCGGGCGCTGTTCTCGCCGAAGAAGTCCGTCTCCCAGTCCTCGCTCACCCGGGAACTGGGGAAGTTGATGTAGGAGCCGCAGGCCAGCGGGGCGAGGGCGTCGGCCGCCCGGTCGGCCCAGGCGGTGAGGCGGCCGGGTGCGTCCGGGTCCGCCGCCAGGTCGCGGCAGGCCATCTGATAGCCGATCAGGAACCGGGCCTCCCGGTGCGCGTACGCCGTGGCCGTCGCGGGCACCCGGTTCGCGGCGCCGCCGACCGCGATGCACAGCAGATAGCGTTCCCGGCCGTCCTGGTCCAGGGCCGGGTCCCAGGCGTCCAGCAGGGCCGCCGACTCCGCCCGGGTGGCGGCGCGTCCGGTCAGCCGGTAGCTCTGCCGGGTGTAGGGGTGGCGGTGGCCCTGTGCCTCCTCGCTGGTGCCGGTGCGGTGGCACTGTGCCACGGTCTGGGATCCGCAGAGCGCCTCGTGCATCACGTCGGAGTAGGCGCCCCGGGCGCCGACGGTCCGGCTGATCGGCTTGGCCGCGGCGAGCTCGGTCAGGGCGTCGAGTTCCGCCTCCAGCTGTGCGGGCGGCCCCAGGTGCACGCCCCACACCCGGACCACGGGACGCCCGCCGGGCCCGAACATGCCGGGCAGCACGACCAGGGAGGTCCCCAGCTCGTCCGGCCCGCCGACACACCACTCCTGCCAGGCCGTCAGGACGTCCACCGCGTCCTCGTACGCCCAGAGGGTCTCGAAGGAGGTCAGGGCCGGGGCGTCGACGGGAAGCACCTCGAACTCCGTGACCACGCCGAAGCTGCCGCCCCCGCCGCCGCGCAGCGCCCAGTACAGGTCGGGCTCCTCGGTCGGGGAGCACCGCACGACGCGCCCGTCGGCCAGCACCACCCGGGCGGCGGCGATCCGGTCGCTGCCCGTGCCGAAGCCGCGGGTCTGCCAGCCGATGCCGCCGCCGGTCAGGAATCCGCCCACGCTCACCGTGGGGAAGGTGCCGGTGACGATCTGGCGGCCCTGCGGTTTCAGAGCGGCCAGTGCGTCGAGGGACTGGACGCCCGCGCCGAGCCGGACGTGCGGTCCGTCGGCCACGGCGTGGTTCATCCGGGACAGGTCGACGACCAGCCCTTCGCCGGTCGACCAGCCGTTCATGCTGTGGCCGTTGCCCCGGATGTGCACCCGCAGTCCGTGCTCGCGCGCATGGCGGAGGCAGGCGACCACGTCCTCCTCCGTCGCGCAGTAGGCGACGGCGTACGGCTGGACGGTGTCGTACTCGGTGTTCTGCAGCTGTCTGGCCAGGGCGAAGCCGGGGTCGGACGGCTCGACCAGTTCACCCCGGATGCGGTCGCGCAGCATCAGTCGTCGACGCCGAACTTGTCGGCGGTCACCTTGGAGCCCGAGTGACCGCGCAGTTCGGTGCCCTGCGGGTCGTAGAACTTGGCGCCGCCGGAGCCCTGCCAGCGGGTGTCGGAGACGAACTCGCCCTCCACCCGGACATGGGCCTCGCCCACGTGCTTGCCCTCGGGGTCCGCCGCGAGGATGTGGAACCCGTACTCGAAGGTGCCGGGGCCGGTGGACCGCCAGGTGCCCAGTCCGATGTTCTTGGTGTTCAGTTGGGTCGAGACGACCCCGCCGTCGGCCGAGAAGGAGACCAGGCCGGGAACGGCCTTGCCGTCGTCGTCCAGTTGGGTGGTCCAGGTGCCGACCAGTCGTTCATCGCTCATCGCTCATCGCTCCTCGGGAGGATCGGGAGGGGGTGTCAGCGCCAGGTTTCCGGTCCGCTCTGGAGCGGTGCTCGAGACGTTCTGTAGGGCAGGCCGCCGTCGGGGGCGCGGGTCCCCGCGGACGACTCGTCGGGCGCGAAGGGCGCGGGGCCGAGGTCGGGGTGCCAGTAGGGGACCACGTGCATGCTTCCGTAGGCGATCAGCGAGCGCAGCACGGGTCGCAGGCAGTACCGGACCAGCGCCTCCCGCACGGTTGTGGGCGCCATCAGCGCTCCTCGGTGCGGCGGCCGGCGTGCCGTGCGGCCCGGTGGTGGATCAGTCTGAGCAGGTCGAGGGTGCTGGTGATCGCGGCCGGGTCCCTGCCCGGCGGCGCGTCGTACGCGGTGGCGTGGACCGGGTCGCCGGCCGGACGGGGGCGCCGCTCGGCGAGGGACTGCGGTACGGCAGGGCTGGACACATCGCTCCTCTCGGTCGCGCTGGGTGCGGTGGGCGGGCGGGCCGGCGGTTCAGGAGGCGCGGACGGCCATCTCCACGCCGGCGCCGAACGGCAGGGGCAGCGACACGTAGTCGCCGCCCCGCGGCCGGACGTACGCCAGGAACTCCGCGCACCGTGCGGCGAACCGGCGCACGCCGTACGCCAGGACCACCGCGCCCGGCAGCATGCGGGGCTCCAGCAGCCGCAGCAGCGGCAGATGCGACTCCGGCACGCCGCCGAGCAGCAGCAGATCGACCGGCCCCGGCACGGCCGGCAGCACCCGCTCGGGACTGCCGGCCCGCATCTGCGCGTACGGGGTCAGACCCGCCCGCTCGATCGCCGCGGCCGCTCTCTGCGACCGCGCGGTGTCCGCGTCGCAGCACATCACCCGGCCCCGCCCGTTCTCGCTCAGCGCCGCCGCGAGCTGGACGGCGCAGGACTCGTACGGGCAGCCGGCCTGGAGCACGTTGAGCGGCCCGACGGCCAGTACCAGCTGGCGCAGGAGGGTGCCCAGGGCGGCTTCCTCGCCCTCGTTCGCCGGGTCGGCGCCGAAGGGGCGGGGGACGGACAACGCGGAGTTGGGCATGCGGAACTCCCTCTCAAGGGGTCTTCGAGAGACCGGCGGCGGTGTCTCCCGGCCCGCCGGATCTCCGGTCGAGCGTTGCAGACCCGGGCGCCGGGGGGCCACGCCCGTGGACGCCCGCCCAAGGCAGAATCCAGCCCTCCTCCAGACGGCGGTGCCGTTTTCCGTTTCCCGGTCCAGGACCCGGACCAGGACCTGGACCTGGACCGGTTCGCGGCCTCCTTCGCCGCCGACAGAGCGGGGAAGCCGGCGGCGTTCATGGCCGACTCGCAGGTGCCCCGAGGCGTGGAGACCCTCGAGGGCACCGTCTCCGAACCGGCCTGGCAGCCCCAGCCGCCCAGGTACCCGCCCGCCTGCCCGGCCCGAGCGGGCCGCGGCCCCCCTCGCCGAGACCCCCGGCGGCCCGGGGAGCCGACGACCAGGCCCAGGGACTGCCGGGAAGGCGGCGTCCGCCACGGCGGCGCTCTGCCTGCTTCCCGGGGGTCCGGTCAGCCGACGGTGAAGTCCACCGCCTCGGTGTCCAGGGTCGTCGTGCCGTCAACGGCGGTGGCGAGCGCGGCGACATGCCAGGAGCCGCGCGGGAAGGAGGCGGCGTCGGCGTCGGTCACCGTGACCGTGTACACGCAGCGCACGGTGTCCGCAGCGGCGGGCGTGCAGCGGGCGGACTCCGCCCGGCGCATCTCCTCGGCGGTCGGCCGCTTCGCGGCGAGTGAGGACTTCTCCGGCCAGGCCAGCACCTTGAGGCTCTTGACGCCGGACGAGGCCTCGACCTCGGTGGAGAAGGTGAACGAGCCGTCCCGGCCGCCGTCGGGGGCCGAGTAGCGGGCGGTGCCGTGCGTCAGGGCGGGCGCCGGGTCCGCGGCGTAGGCGAGAGCGAAGGCCCCGGCACCTGCGAGGACGACGACACCGGCGACGACGGACAGGGCGGTACGACGGGACATGACGGGATCTCCGTAACTGGCTCGGACACTCTCGGCGGAGGAAGCCGGCGCTCTCGACGGCGCCGCTGCACCGATGCTCGCAAGGCGGAGCCGCCCCGGACCTGAGTACGGAAGCTCAACCCGACCTGAGTGATCGGCCCGACTCGACCGCCGGACGCCGAGGCGGGTGGGGGACGCCGGGGGCACGGCCCTTCGACCACGACCGGACGTCGGCCCCCTGCTGGTGGCGGCGCCCGCGATCACGGTGGCGTGCGCCGGCACCCGGGCGACGGCACTGACGAGAGCCGAGCCCCGCCCCGGCCGGTCGGTTTCCCCGGCACCTTCCGCGAGGCGGAAGAGGTGTTGCGGCGCCGCGACGCCCTTCCGGACGATGTCGCCACCACCCAACGACGGGAGCCGCATCCATGCCGCACACGACCGCCTTCGCCAGGAACCAGTGGTACGTCGCCGCCTACAGCCACGAGGTCGGGCGCGAGGAGCTGCTCGGCCGGACCGTTCTCGGTGAGCCCCTCGTGTTCTACCGGACGGAGGAGGAGGGGACCCCGGTCGCGCTGGCCGACCGCTGTGTGCACCGCCGCTTCCCGCTGCACGAGAAGCCCAGCCGGCTCGACGGCGACCGGGTGGTGTGCGGCTACCACGGCTTCACGTACGACACGAGCGGCACCTGTGTGTACGTGCCGGGCCAGAAACGCGTCCCGCGCACGGCCCGTGTGGCGTCGTACCCGGTCGTCGAGCAGGACGCCCTGGTGTGGGTGTGGATAGGCGACCCGGCGCTGGCCGACCCGCTGACGATCCCGCGCGCCCGGCACCTCGACTCCCCCGGCTGGACCACCGTGCGCGGCATGGAGCCCATCGACGCCGACTACGGCCTGCTCGTCGACAACCTGCTCGACCTCTCGCACGAGACGTATCTGCACGGCGGCTACATCGGCACCCCCGAGGTCGCCGAGACGCCGATCACCACCGAGGTCGACGAGGGCGCCGGCATCGTCCGGGTCAGCCGGCACATGGCCGACGCCGAGTGCCCGCCGTTCTACGCCCGTTCGACCGGTATCGAGGGCCGGATCACCCGCTGGCAGGACATCGAGTACCACGCCCCCTGCCTGTATCTGCTGCACAGCCGGATCGCGCCGGTGGGCGTGCTGCCGGAGGCCGACGGCAGCGACCCGAACGGGTTCCACACCGAGATCACGTACGCGATCACCCCGTCGTCCGACGGCAGGGTGTACGACTTCTGGATGGTCTCGCGGGACTGGGCGACGGACGACGACGAGGTCACCGAGTTCCTGCGGAGCAGCAACCACACCGTGGTCATGCAGGACGTCGACGCGCTCAACCTCCTTCAGCGGACGCTGGGTTCGGAGCGGGCCGGCTACCAGGAGCTGAGCATCAACATCGACACCGGCGGTCTGGCGGCCCGCCGGATCCTCGCCCGGCTGGTCGAGGAGGGCGACAAGCCGGTGGAGAGGGTCCTGTGAGCAACGGCCCCACCGGCGAGATCTACCGCATCGACTGGCTGCCGGGCACCGATGTGCTGCACGGCACCTGTCACTGCGGCGCCGAGCACTCCGCCCAGGACCCGGTCGAGATGTGGGAGTGGATGCTCGGCCACCCCGCAGGACACGAGCCACGAGGAAGCACTTCATGAGTGACGTGTACGAGGCCGAACTCGTCGTCGAGCGACGGGAGCGGGCTGCCGACGGCGTGCTCGCACTCACCCTGCGCCACCCGCTGGGCGAGCCACTCCCGGCCTGGGAGCCGGGTGCTCACATCGACGTCCTCCTCGGGCCGGACCTGGAACGTCAGTACTCGCTGTGCGGCGACCCCTCGGACCGTTCCGCCTGGCGGATCGGCGTACTGCGCGAGCCCGACGGGCGCGGCGGATCGGCGTATGTGCACGAGCAGTTGGGGCAGGGCGCGAAGGTCCGGGTGCGCGGCCCGCGCAATCACTTCGCCCTGCGCCCGGCCCCCCGCTACCGCTTCATCGCGGGTGGCATCGGCATCACCCCGGTCCTGCCGATGGTGGCGGCGGCCGAGGCGGCCGGCGCCGAGTGGACGCTGCTGTACGGCGGCCGCAGCCGCGCATCGATGGCGTTCACCGGGGAGTTGGCGCGCTACGGCGACCGGGTGACCGTCGCCCCGCAGGACGAGACCGGGCTGCTCGACCTGGGGTCGGTGCTGGACGGGCTGTCCGGGGGGACGCTGGTCTACTGCTGCGGTCCCGGGCCGCTGCTGGACGCGGTGGAGGCACGCTGCCCGGCCGGGGCGCTGCATCTCGAACGGTTCCAGCCCAAGGAGCAACAGACGGGCGAGGACGCCGAGTTCGAGGTGGAGCTGGCGCAGAGCGGCCGTACGCTGACCGTCGCGCCCGGCGTGTCCGTCCTGGACACCGTGCGCGCCGCCGGGGTCGAGGTGCTGTACTCCTGCGCCGAGGGCACCTGCGGCACGTGTGAGACGGACGTGCTGGAGGGCACCCCGGACCACCGGGACTCGGTGCTCTCGGCCGAGGAGCGGGAGGCCGGCGAGACAATGATGATCTGTGTGTCGCGGTGCGCGGGGAGGAAGCTCGTCCTGGATCTCTGAGAGTCCCGGCCCGAGGGACGCCCCGAAGTGTCAACAATTTCGTCAGCCAAAACCATTGACCCCGTCGGACAGCACGATCTACGTTCCCTGCACGCGAGTTGAGCACTACTGTGCGGTGCACGCACAGCCTGTCGGAACACCGTTGTCTCTGCACAGGGGGAGCCATGCGTCGTCTGTTCGCCGGTCTCGCGGCCGGCACCTTCCTGCTCGCCACGGCGGCCTGCGGCTCGTCCGACTCCGGTTCGTCCGGCGGGAGTTCGTCGTCCGGCGGGGTCACGACCGTCAAACTGGGCCTCATCCCGATCGTGGACGTGGCACCCGTCTACCTGGGTGTGAAGAAGGGGTTCTACGAGAAGCACGGCCTGAAGCTGTCGATCACCACCGCCCAGGGCGGCGCGGCCATCGTGCCCGGCGTGGTCAGCGGCCAGTTCCAGTTCGGCTTGTCCAACATCCCTCAAAGGCACCATTAAGGCCGCAGGTCACAGACCTGCGGCCTTCGAATGGTCCTGCGGATCAGCGCGCCCCGGGCCAGTTCTGGACCCACCAGCCCTCATGCACGATCCGGGTCAGCTGCTCGACGAACTCGTCCACAGCCTGCTGGCTGATGTGCTCCTTCGAGGCGAGCCACATGAACTCGCCTTCCTGCTCCACGCCGATCACGGCCCGACCGCCGGGAAGTGAGTCGACCAGTTCCATCTTGAACTCCGCCCGCGGTTCGGGCTCTTCCGACTGGGGGGCTTCCCCGCCGGCGCCCTCGTCGTCACGCGACTCGGTGTTCTCCTGGTCCGCCATCGCACTGCCCTCCCGACATGCAGCCGCGCGGTGCTCGTTCTGGCGTTCGAGCGCGCGCGTGGAGTGATCCGTTTGCGCCCCCCAGGCGGATCACCGACGATGTCATACCGATCAGGGTGTGACCAGAGGGAATCACTCAGTAGCGGAAAGTCGTACTATTCGCCCGGCTTGTTCCCCGCACCCCCGCTACCCTGCGCACGCCTCCGGGCAAAGGTCTCCGCGATCGCGGCATACTGCTGCCGCTCCTCGTCCGTCATCTCCTCGGTGCGCGCGACGATGATCCGCGTGGTGAAGTCCTCGCTCCACACCGCCGAGGAATCCGCCGCCGGGTCGTAGCCGTAGAACTGTCGGAACATGGCGGCCCGAACGATCTTCATCGGAAGCCCATAGCCGATCGAGATTGCCACCAGGCGTTCCTTGCTAGGCGGATCGATGGGCAAGCCGCGCTCCACCTTAGAGAGCCATCCGAACTTCGCCTGCTCGCCACTCTCGGGGTCAATGCAGAGCTTTTCCATGTCACGCAGACTCTTGCCGAGCTCGGCGCGCCGAGCCCTCAACAGGTCGGTGAAGTCAGTTCGCTGCTCGGTCATGACGTGCATTGTGCCCTCTCAGCTCCCGGGAGTGGCGCCTGATGTCTACGTTACGGCTATTGATCACTGAGTAAATAGCAGGTCAGGCGACGCAACCGTTCATGACCCAGCACAAAGTGTCTACGCAAGCACCCCGGTAGCGCCATCCCTACTTGATGTGATGTCTCAATCTGGGTGCGCTGTGCGTTTGCGTAGACAGCACGTCTACCGCCATGTACTGTCGTTCTTGTTCACGGAAACGCACACAGCGTCTACGGAGGTAGATACGTGCGCCCCCAGCAGAACCCCATGGTCCTCGTGAGCTGTGACCTCCTGGTCATGCTCATGGAGCGCACCGGAGACGGACGCGAAGTCACCGTCCGAGAACTCGCCGACGCAGCCGGATGCCACCCCAGCAAGATCGGCCACCTGCGCACCGGCGAACGCGAAACCGCCACCGACGACGAAGCACTGGCAATTGCCAAACGGCTTGGAGTCGACCTCCTCGTCCTGTGGAAGCCGACCGGCCGCACCGTCCCCGCCCCCGCCGAACCGATCGAGGCGCATATCGCGGCGGTGCCGGCCTGATGGCGGGCAACTTCTCCATCGAAGCGGCTGAACGCCGGTTCGGCCCCGCGGCAGCAGCAGAAGCGCGCCGCAGTGCGGCAGAGGCCGCCGCCCGGCTGCGGCCGGAACAGATCGAGTTCCTGCGAGCCCTGTTCGCCTCGGTCCGCGTGTCGCGGTCGGCGGACTCCGAGGCCGACGCCGCCTGACCCCACCAACGCCGAAGGGCCACTCCGACTGCCAGGCCCGAGTGACCCCCGACCGGCGCCCCTTCAAACAGAGAAAGAGAGGCCACCGATGGCCACATCATTGCAGAAGAACCCCACGGTTCTGCCCCTGTGCCAGTCCCCGCAGGCCACGCCCCGGCCGACGACCATCCCGGCCGTGTTCCGTGCGGCGGCCCGGCTGCTCGCCGTCGTCGGCCACCACCAGGGCGACTACTGCCCCGACCCCTTCGACCGCAGGCTGACGACACCGCACGCCACGCGCCCGCTGTCGATCGTGGCCGCGATCCGCTGCGTGACCTCCCCACACGGCGACAACCCCCACCGCATCACCGAGCTGTCCGAGGCCGCGGTCAAGGTGCTGGCCGGCCGCCTGGAGGTGGACGGCGAGCCCGCGTGGAACGACGAGCCGCACCACTTGGAGGGGCACGTCGCGCACTGGGGTGACGTGGAGGGCCGGACCACGGAGTCGGCGGTCGCGGTGCTGGAGGCGGCTGCGGACGCGTCGGAGGTTGCCGCGTGAACACGCAGCTCGTGAACAGCGCGGCAGGCGTGATCCTGGCGGCGCTGACGCAGAACCGCACGGCGGCCGGCATCGCGCTCGCGCTGGAGTCGGCCCAGTTGCTGATGACGCCGGAGACGGCAGCCGAGCTGAAGCGGCTTCAGGAGCGCGTCGCCGAACTGGAGGCCCAACGCAAGGACCTCGCTGCCCGACTCCGGGCCGGTCAGCAATGGCAGCCCGGTCGGCGGCCGCCGCTCGTCAGCGAGGACTACGTGTCCCAGGACGAGTTGCGGGCCATGTTCGGGATCCCGCTGGCCGCTCCCTGGGACGAGCCGGGCGCGGACCCGTGCCACCCGTGCGGCTGCCCGAAGCGGTTCGGCCGGCACGCGTGGGGGTGCCCGACGCTGACTGCCGAGGAGCAGGGCGAGCACTACGCCTCGGTCCACCACACGTACCGGGTCCCGCACGACCTGCCCGCGCCGGACGGTGCGCAGTGAACCCCGCCTCGCCGTCCGACTGGGCGGCCGCCGGGTCCCTCGGTCTGACCGCGATCGCCCTGGTCAAATTCGGGCTCGCGTTCGCGGACGCCGACCTCGCCTACTTCGACCCGCGCCCCGCCCTCGGCCGCGCCGTCGACCGCCTCCTCATCGAGGCGGTCCGCGCCCGCCACTCCCTCCACACCATCGCCCGGCAGGCGCTCCTCACCGCCGCCGCGCTCCTCGCACTCATCACCCCGGAGAACGCCCGATGAACCGCCTCCGCCTGTACCTGCACCGCCTGTTCCGGCGCCCGGTCATCACCGACCCCATGCGGATCTACACCCGCCCCATCCCCGACGGCATGGCGATCGGCGTCGAGGACTACTTCACCTACGTGATCGGCGTCCTCGCCGACGACCCCGACGCCTACGCCATGTTCCAGGACATCGTCGACGACCGCGCCCTGTCCCGTGAGCACGACGGCTGGGAGCCGGAGCGACTGCTGCTGGAGAAGCTCGCCGCGTTCGTGGGCTGCGAGATCCGGGTGCGTGGTGAGTCGCTGCGGCTGCTCGGTGAGCGGCTGCTGTCGGCCGCCCCGGGGCCGAGCAACGTGGTGCCGATCCCGACGCAGCGCGAGGACGGTGCTGCCGCATGAGCGCCCGCGAACGACTCCAGGACATGATCCGCACCGAGCGCGGCGACATGAACGTGCACTCCCAGCCCGAGGTGCGCGGTGCGCTCGACGCCTACCGCGCCGAAGTCCTCACCGAGGCCGGGGAGAAGAGCAGCCCCACCGGGGCCGATGCCACTCCCGAGGCGTACGACGGCGAACTCGCCATGCTCCGCGGCCTCGTCCGCACCCTCCGCGTCGTCGTCCGCTACGACAACAACGTCGCCGAGGTCCGCCGCCTCCTCCACCAGCACGCCGCTGACGAAGCCGCCGCCTACGAGGCCAAGGGCGACCCCATCCTCGCCCGCCAGGCCGCGCTCCTCAACGAGATCCTCCAGGCCCCCGCCCGCCGCTGGAAGTCCGGCCGCGCGGTCAGCGCGCTCCGCAAGGCCGGGCACCACCCGGTCAGCCCTGGGATGGCGCAGCGGGACCTCGCGGCTCTCGCGGACGCCGGCCACCTGGTCCGGCACGAGGAGAAGGGCGTCGTCTGGTACGAGGTCGCCCGCCAGTCGGGAGGCAGCCGTGGCTGACGTTCTGACCCGCCGCCAGTACCTCCTCGACGCCATACAGACGGACACCGACGGCCGCCGCACCTACCACCCCACGACCACCGGAGAGGACGGCCGCCCGTGAGCCGCCACACCCGCGTCGACCACGCCGAGACCGCCGCCGCCCTGCGCGAGCAGCCCGGCGTCTGGCTGCCCGTCGCCGAGTACCGCAACTCCCTGACCGCCAACACCGTCGACCGCATCATCCGCACCGCATCCGGCGGAAAGCCCCACACCGGCAGGCCCTACGAGCCCGCCGGATCCTTCGAGACCCGCACCCAGCTCACCGACGACGGCACCCTCCTGGAGGCCCGGTACGTCGGCGACCGCCGGTCCCTGCGCTCGGACCGGATCCAGATGTCGCCCGACACCGAGCGCGTCCTCGGCCAGATCGAGCGCGGCGAGATCCGCTGCGACGCGGAGGCCGCCCGCCAGATCGCCGCCCGCCATCAGGCCGCGTACGGCGACGCCGTGTGGGCCGACGCCCTGGCCAGCCTCTCTACCACCACGAAGGGCGATGCCGCATGACCGGCCCTGAGCACTACACCCGCGCCGAGCAGCTGCTCCGCGAGGTCCGCGACGGACGCCAGGAGGGCAGCGACGTGGCCAACATCCTCGCTGCCGCGCAGGTCCACGCCACCCTCGCCCACGCCGCCGCTACCGCGATGGGATCACCCGTCGATGGCGAGGGCGACAGCGGCCTGCCGCCCCGCGACTGCAAGGCCTGGTACGACGTCGCTGGCGTGAAGCTGCCGCCGAAGGGCGGTACCAACCGATGACGACGACCGCGCCGGTCGGGGTTTCGGCCCCGGCCGCCGGCCGACGGGTCACCCCCACCGGCCGGCTCATCCTCCCCGCCGACGCCGACCGCGCCGCGTGGCTCACCGCCCGCCGCTCCGGCATCGGCTCCTCCGACATCGCCGCCATCCTTGGCATCTCCCGCTACGGCAACGCCCTCTCTGTCTGGCACGACAAGACCGGCGGCCTCCCGCTGGAGTCCGACGACAGCGAACCCGCCCTGTGGGGACGGCTCAACGAGGAGACCGTCGCCCGCGAATGGGCGCGCCGAAACCGCAGCGTGGTCCGCCGCGTCGGCCTCGTCCAGAACATCGACCGCCCCTGGCAGATGTGCACCCTCGACCGCCGCGTCATGGAGTGCCCGCTCGCCGACGGCGCCGAGAAGTGCGCCGTCGAGATCAAGTGCCGCGACAAGATGAAGGCGTCCCAGTTCCGCGCCGGTGTCGCGGATGACGTCCTCGTGCAGACCCTGCACCAGGCCGACACCTGCGGCTACGACCACATGCACGCCGCGGTCCTGATCGGCGGGAACGACTACCGCCAGTACGTGATCCGCGTCCGTGACCACGCCCAGCTCGTCGACGACCTGCGGGCTGCGGGCGAGCGGGCCTGGGCCCAGATCACCGAGCGGCGCCCTCCGGTTCTCGCGCACGACGCCGACCCGGATGTGCTCCTTGACCTGTACGGCCGCCTCCATCCGGACCGGGCCGGGGTCGTGGACATCACCCGGGACGTCGACACGCAGACGGCCGTTGAGGAGTACCTCGACGCGCACCAGGCCTACGCCGCCGCCGAGAAGCGGAAGAAGGCCGCGAAGGCCCGCATCCTCGCTGGCCTGGCTGGAGCCGAGGCGGCCACCGTCCTCGACAAGCTCCACGTCTCGCTCGAAGAGCGCACCAAGCGGGCTGCGGACCTGAACCGTCTCGCCGAGCGCTGGCCGGACGCCTACGCGGACTGCGTCGAGGACCGCACCCACTACCAGCTCAACATCCCCCGCTCTGTCCGTGAGGAGCACAACGCATGAGCACGATCCAGGAGCGGGCCGCGGCCGCCGCCGGCCGCACCGAGACCGACGAGCAGCATGACGACCTGCGGCTGCCGGACGAGTACGTCGACCAGTTCCCCGCGCCGAGCCGGATGCCCGACTACGAGCCCGGCGACGACGACCCCGAGATGGTGCCCGTTCACCTGGCGTGGCTCCGCGTCCGCAAGGACGTCCGCGGCATCGCTAAGGGCGAGCAGTACGACGACGGCTGGTCGAAGTACAGCTTCCGCGGTGTCGACGCCACCGTGCAGGCCTTCGCCCCGGTGACCATGCGGCACGGCGTCAACGTCATCCCGCACCAGGTGGACGCCACCTACCGGGACACGAAGACCGCCAAGGGCAAGGCCACCCGCGAGTGCACCGTCACGGTCACGTGGCACATCATCGGCCCCCGCGGGGACGTCATCGTCGCGCAGTCGCAGGGCGAGGCCCTGGACTCCGGTGACAAGGGCACCGCGAAGGCGCAGTCCGTCGCCCTGCGGGTGCTCCTTCTGAACGGCGGCCTGGTGCCGACCGGCGACCCCGACCCGGGCAGCAGCACCATCGACCGCGGTGAGGCCTCCGTCCGCTCGGCCGTGTCGTACCTCGACGAGATCTGCGACCCGAACACGAGCGCCGGTCGGCTGCGTCAGATCCATTTCGAGCTGAAGCAGGGCAACTTGCTCGACGCGCTCATCACGAACGAGGCGGGCGTCGAGGAGCAGATCGGCGCGATGGTCGTCCGCATCGGCAAGGAGCGCGCCGCCGGGGGTGCCGAGTGACCTGGCACCTGGAGCACATGGCCGCCCTCGACTTCGAGTCCAGCGACAAGGACGCCGACACCGCCCGCATCGTCACCTGCGCCCTCATCCTCGGCGGCGTCGGCCGCACCCCCGACGTCCGCACCTGGCTGATCAACCCCGGCATCCCCATGGAGCCCGGAGCGATCGCGGTGCACGGCATCACCGACGAGTACGCCGCCGAGCACGGCATGCCGGCGCAGCAGGGTGTCGGTGAGATCGCCCAGGCCATCAGTGAAGTCGCCGCCGCCGGGATGCCGCTCGTAGGGCACAACATCGGCGGCTACGACCTCAACCTCCTCGACCGCGAGTGCCGCCGCCACCTCGGCGACAGCCTCGTAGGGATCGTCCGCCAGCCCCTGCCGCGGGTCATCGACACGATGGTCCTGGACCGGCAGGCCGCCCCGTTCCGCAAGCGGGTCTCGGAGGAGCAGGGCCCGTACCAGATGCGCACGACGGCCGAGACGTACGGCCTGCCCTGGGATGAGGAGAAGGCGCACGGCGCGGAGTACGACGCGTGGATGTCCGCCCGTGCCGCGTTCCGGATGGGCGTCATCGCGCACACCTCGTACCGGGAGCGCCCGGAGTGGGTGCTGGCGCTGCGGACGAACCGCTTCAACTCGCTGAGGGACGTGACGGTCGAGGAGCTGCACGAGCGGCAGATCGAGTGGTTCCGGCGGGACGCCGAGGGCTACCAGGCCTGGCTGCGGAACCCGGTGAAGGCGAAGGAGAAGCATGACCCGAAGGCCGTGATCCCCACCGAGTGGCCGCTGCGCCCGGTCCCGGAGCAGCGCGAGGCGGGTGAGGGGGCGTGAGCGATCGCATCACCGCTGGGGCTGCAGCCCTCAGCGCCGCACTCGTTGGGGCAAGCCGACTCTCCCGCTGGTGGGTGCGCCCGGCCCCGTCCGGTCGGCACCGCGCCACCGGCCCGCTGCTCCGCCCGATCGAGGCCTTGGAGCGGACGCCCGCCCTGTGCCGGGCCGAGGGCCGGATCACGCTCCACTGCCGTACTCGCGTCACCCGGCAGCTCGTGTGTCTCGACTGCCGCAACATCACGGGAGGTGCCCGGTGACCACCTTGTTCGACCTCACTTCCGAGGCTCCGGCCGCCCTCGCGGCGGCCGGGCCCCGGCCCACCAACTCCACCCCCAAGGTCATCGGCCTCGACGTCGCCATGGGCACCACCGGCATCGCCGGAGAAGGCTGGACCGACTACGTCAAGGCCAAGGGCACCAGCCAGCACTCCCGCTTCGAACAGCAGCTGGCTGGCATCGCCGACCACACCCGCCACGCCGACTTCGTCGTCGTTGAGGGCGCCGCCTACTCGAAGAACAACCAGGGCGCAGACGCCCTCTCCGCGATGCGGTGGATGGTCCGGCACGACCTGTGGAAACGCCGCATCCCGTACGCCGTCGTCCACCCCGACCACCGGATCATCTATGCCGTCGGCACCGCGGCCCCGAAGGACCCGGACACCGGCGTCCGACTGAAGGGCGACCCGCTGAAAGCTGTCGTCCGGCAGGCCGTCGCCGACACGTACGGCATCACCACCGAGGGCACGGCGAAGTACGACGAGGCCGACGCCTACATCCTCCTCGCGATGGGCCTGCACTGGCTCGGCTGTCCCCTCGCGGTCGTCCCGGACACGCACCGGCGGGCGCTGGACTCGGTCCGGTGGCCGGAGCGGGCGGCGGTGACGGTCTGATGCCCACCCTGCCCAAGGTCACCCGCCCGTCCAAGAAGCTGCCCCGCACCGCCACACACCGGCCAGCCGCCAACAAGCGCCGCTTCCGCCACGACAGCTACACCGCCGTCGATTGCTTCTCCGGGTTCGGGGGGCTCACCGAGGGCATCAAGCGCGCAGGATTCGAAACGATCATGTGCGCGAACCACGACGAGTACAAGACCCTCGTCCACGAGGCGAACCACCCGGAAGCCGAACACTGGATCGCCGACCTCGTAGACCCCGAGGCATCCGACTACCACTCCGCCGCCGATCTCCCCGCAGCCGACCTCCTCGCCGCAGGCGTGAGTTGCACCAGCCACAGCCAGGCCAACACGGTCAAGGCCTACGAACAGGGCCTCGCCCTGTTCGAACTCCACGACCCCGACTACGAGGCCCGGGTCACGAAGTCCGAGCGGGACCGGGCCACCGCAACCTGCGTCCTGCAGTACGCCGCGAAGCACCACCCGCGCCTGATCCTCATCGAGTGCACCACCGAGCTGCAATCGTGGGGCCCGGCGGTACCAGGCAAGAAGTACGGCGACGGCTCCACCTACCGGTGGTGGCTCAAGCAGTTCGACCTGCTGAACTACGACGGCGCGGTGCGGTTCCTGAACTCGCAGTTCTTCGGAGTTGGCCAGTCCCGCAACCGGGGCTACTGGATGTTCTGGGACAAGTCCCTGCCCGCCCCTGACCTCGAGCACCGGCCGATCTCGCGCTGCCACCACTGCGACAAGGACGTCGAAGCCGTGTGGACGTGGAAGACCGGCATCCCTCCGACCGGCAAGGTCTATTACGGCGAGCAGTACAACTACCGGTGCCCGTCCTGCCGCCGCGAAGTCATCCCGCCGATGACCCCGTCGATCGCCGCCCTCGACCTCACCGACCTGGGCACGCGCATCGGCGACAGGCCGATCAAGACGTTCAAGGACGGATGGGTCGGACCGCTCGCGAAGTCGACGATGACCCGCGCGGAACTCTGCCGCCGCCGGTTCGCCGACTTCCCCGCGGTCCTCATGCCGGCGAAGGGCGTGCACGGGTCGGAGCGGGTTCTGTGGCAGCCGTTGGCGACGCAGACCAGCCAGCAGGAGACCGCGCTGCTCTCCACGGGCGCGGTGTTCGCGGCGCACCGGCACAACGGCGACGGCAAGAACATCGCCCTGCCCATGGACACGGTGACCTCAACCCATGAGAAGGCGGTCCTGCTGGCGGTGGACAACTTCCAGGGCGTCCCGCGCGGTATCGGCTCCCCGCTGCCCACCCAGGTCGGGTCGGAGACTCTCGCCGTGGTCTCCGGGGTGATCCCGTTCCGGAAGAACACCCTCGCCGCGGGGCCGGACAGGGCGATGCCGACGGTCACGTCGGATCAGATCCCGGGTCTTCTGTCTGCGGCTGGCTGGTTCAAGCAGAACGGCACCAGCCCCGGCCACGGGACCGCGCCGCACCCGCTCACCGACCCGCTCGGCACCCTCACCGCCCACGACACCACCGCGCTCCTCATGGCCCAGTGGCAGGCCTCGCTCAAGGATCTGCCGCTGGAGGAGTGCTACTTCCGGATGATGAAGGCCAACGAGGTCGGCCGAGGCTGCGGTTTCGACACTGACCTCAACGACCACCGCGGCACCTTCAAGGTCTGGGGCAGCGCCCGAAACCAGGTCGACGGCTACGGCAACGCCGTCAGCCCGCAGGTCGGAACGTGGATCGGGACCCGGCTCCGCGCCAGCCTCCACCGGGCGGAGGCAGCGGCATGACGCACCTCACCGACAACCCCGACGGCGTCCTCGACTCGCGCGACGACTGGCGCGAGTTCGCGAACTGCGCCGGACTCGACTCCCGCGTCTTCTTCGCCAACGGCAAGGGCAGCACCGCCCAGGTCCAGCAGGCCAAGCGCATCTGTGCCGCCTGCCCCGTACGCCCGCAGTGCGCCGACTTCGCCATCAAGACCGGAGAACGCTGGGGCGTCTGGGGCGGCATGAGCCAGGTGGAGCTCCGCCGTCGGCGGCGCCGCTTCACCAGCAACACCAGAACCGCCACCCGGGACGCGGCATGACCACCCGCCGGATCAACGCCGTCCTCCTCGTCGACCTCGGCGAAGGCCGCGAGATCAAGCACGGCGACCGGGCCGGCCAGATCCGGTGGGACCGCCTCCCCCGCGCCCGCTACGACTGCCTGCTCTGCGGAGCCTCCGAGACCCCCGACGGCCGCGGCCCCGGCGACATCGCCCGCTTCGTCGCCGACATCCGAACTTCCCACACCTGCCGCACCCAGGAGATACCCGAAGCGGCCTGACCCGGCGGCCACCCCCTCCCGGCGCCCCAACGCCGAGGCCGCCACCCGGGCCCGCCCCGCCCCAGCCCGCCGGGGCGGGCCCACCACCCCACAACCACAACCGCAGACCACAACCCGAAAGGCACCACCACCAGATGACCGTCAACCACGAGACCGGCGAGATCACCGAACAGCCGCAAGCCCCCGTCGCCGCCTTCCTCGCCAGCCACCTCAACGGCCGCACCGACGAAGAACTCTCCGCCGAGTTCCACCGGCTCCTCGACGCCGTCCGCACCCACGGCAAGAAGGGCTCCATGACGATCACCCTCGTCGTCGACCCGCCCGCCAACGGCGTCGAGTCCGCACCCATGCCGATCGGCGTCGAATCCGCCGTCAAGGCCCCCAAGCCCACCCCCGTCAAGAGCCTGTACTTCCTCAACGACGACGGCCAGCCCGTCCGCGAAGACCCCCGCCAGATGTCACCCGGCGTCTACCGCAGCGCCGACGGCACCACCGAATTCCGCATGGCCGACACCTCCACCGAATACAAGGACGCCTGATCCATGACCAACCTCGACAACGCCCAGGTCATCGTCGACACCGCACTCGCCTCCGCCCCGCCCAACGAGCTGCAGCCCGGCAAGTACTACGCCTTCGCCCTCCCCAACGGCAGCCTCCACAAGGTCGACCTCACCGGCGACCAGTACAAGGACAACCCCACCCGCAAGACCGGCACCACCACCGTCCGCGACGCCAAATCCTTCCTCGCCTACTGGACCAAGCACCACGACGACGCATCCGAGGTATACGCCGACAGCGAGCGCCTCACCATCACCGCCGTCCTCGACGCCCACACCACCGAAGGCGCCCGCTGGGCCGGACACCGCCTCCACCTCTCCCTGCGCGAGACCAACGCCTGGAAGCAGTGGCTGCACATGGACGGCCAGCTGATGGACCAGGAGGCGTTCGCCGAGTTCCTCGAGGACCACGTGCCGGAGCTGCTGGAGCCGTCCTCCGCCGAAATGCTGGAGATCGCCCAGTCCTTCCAGGCCGCCATCAAGGTCGACTTCCAGTCCGCCAGCCGACTCAGCAGCGGGCAGCGGCAGTTCCAGTACGTCGAGACCGTCCAGTCGAAGGCCGGCCAGAAGGGACAGCTCACCGTCCCCGAGACCTTCGTGATCGGCCTGGTCCCGTTCGAGGGATCCGAGGGCTACCGGCTCACCGCCCGCCTGCGCCACCGCATCGGGCAGAACGGCCTCCGCCTCGGCTACAAGCTGGAGCGCCCCGACGAGATCCGGAAGACCGCGTTCGCGGACGTCGTCAAAGCGATCGGCGAGCAGATCGACACCGCGGTCATGAACGGCAGCCCGGCCTGATGGGCGCCCGGCCGCGGGGCGGTGACCGCCCTCAGCGCTGCCCCGCGTGCCGGGCGCCCCTCCTCGTCCAGTGGGTCGGCCACACCGCAGCCCTCAAGGCCGCCGTCGACCTCCCACCCGCCGAGCAGCCCCTGCCCTACCGGGCCGCCAAGGCGGCGAGCACACCGAACGACCTCGTCTGGTGCCTGCCCCGCCCCCGCCACGGACCCCTCCGACTCCGCTGGACCACCGGCCGCCACCCACCCGACTGCCCCCACCAGCACCTGCTCACCCACCACTGCCCGCCCGCCGAACCCACCACCCTGTTCTGAGGAGAGCCAGTGTCCAACGTCCGCCACATGCACGACGACGAGGCGGGCCCGCACGGCTCCGAGCAGTACGACGCCGAGCGGTACGTCCTCGGCGGCTGCGTCCATCAGCCCAAGGACATCCCCACCGTCCGCACCATCATCACCCGCGCCGACTTCGCCCTCCCGCAGCACGAACTGATCTGGGACGTCATCACCCACCTCTTCGACGAGGGCATCGAGATCACCCCCCTCACGCTCCGCCTGGAACTGGAGAAGCGCAAGGAACTCCGCCGCGCCGGCGGCATCGGCTACCTCAGCCGCATCGGCGACTACGGCCTCGACGCCGAATACCACGCCCACATCGTCCGCAAGGACGCCGACCTCCGCGCCGAAGCCGACCTCGGCCGCCGCATCGTCCAGCAGGCGACCGCCCCCGACGCCGAACCCGGTGCCGCGGTCACCTTCATCGACGACTACCTGCAGCGGCAGAAAGAACGCGCCGCCGGCCGTTCCGGCGACCCCGCCGACGCGCTCCTCGCCGAACTCCTCGACTCCAGTGCCCTCGACGGCATGCCCGCCCTGGAACCCATCCTCGGCGACCTCCTCCACCTCGACAGCCTCGCCCGGATCATCGGCCCGTCCGGGCACATGAAGTCGTTCGTCGTCATCGACATCGCCGCCCACATCGCCACCGGCCGCCGCTGGCACGGCCAGCACGTCCGCCAGGGCACCGTCGTCTACCTCGTCGCCGAAGGCGCCCGCGGTATCCGCAAGCGCGTCCGCGCCTGGGAACAGCACTACGGCGTCCGCATGGACAACGTCCTCTTCCTCCCGCGCCCGGTCCAGGCGATGGGCCCCGAGTGGGACACCCTCATCGAGGCGATGCGCCGCCTCCAGCCCCAGATGATCGTCATCGACACCCAGGCCCGCGTGTCCGTCGGCGTCGAAGAGAACTCCAACACCGAAGTCGGCGTCGTCATCGAGAAGATCGAAGACCTCCGCCGCGCGACCGGCGCCTGCGTCCTCGTCATCCACCACACCGGCCACGTCGGCGAACACGGCCGCGGCGCCTCCTCCGCCAAGGGCGCCCTGCAGTCCGAGCTCCACGTGTCGAAGAAGGGCGACGACGCCCGCAACACCATCGTCACCGTCAAGGTCGGCAAGCAGAAAGACGACGAGCAGGGCGGCGACATCCAGTTCGGCCTGAAGGTCGTCACCCTCGACGGCGAGTACAAGCCCGACGGCCGGCCGGTCACCTCCGTGGTGCTGGAGTCCCTCGACAACGTCGACCCAGCCACGGTCGTCGGCACCGCCGAGTGGATCGCCACCCAGCTCGACCGCGCCGGCATCCCGGCCACCTACGGGCGGGAGCGTCTCCGCACCGAGTGCCAGCGCCTGGAGATCTCCGTCCGCAATGACCTCCTTGCTGACGTTGCCCGGATCCGCAAGTCACGGGGACAGGTCGGGGACAGGTCTGACCAGCAGTTTTCTCAGAGGCCTCTTGTTGACACCATCCCTCAGCAGCCCCACGCCCCGGCAAACCGGGACACACCCGGACAGGACAGCCCTCAAAACCTGTCCCCAAACCTGTCCCCGCCGAAATCTGACCAACCTGTCCCCAAGATCAGGACAGGTACAGAAGAAACCCCAGGTCAAACCTGTCCCGGACAGGTCGGGGACAGGTCCAACAAGGCCGCCACCGGACCTGTCCCCATGTCCCCCTCCCTAGAGGGGGGACAGGGGGACGGGCAGCCCAGCCCAGACACACCCCTCTGCACCGTCTGCCACACCCCCCTCACCGGCTACCGACTCGACCGCGGATACCCCACACACCTCGCCTGCGACCCCGACACCGGCAGCCACCCCGACCGACCCACACACCCCACCACGGACACCGAAAGGCGCCCCGCATGACCACGCCCGACGACGACGAGGCCGACGACTGGGAGGCGGCCCGTACCGAACGGCTCCTCCGCATCCCCGCCGACCAGATCGTCCACTACGGCTACGGGACCATCCTCGACTGGCTGGACGCCCGCCGCGAGCAGCACACCGCCCGTCTGCGGGCCGCCTGCCAGACCCTCCGCGAGCTGAACAGCCTCCGCGAACACGCCCACGCCCGCCTCGTCGCCGCGCAGCGGCCCAACACCGCCTGACCAGCAGCGATCACTACACACGCAACCCACCCACCACGAAAGGAACACCCCATGGCCAAGCTCGCCCCCAACCCGCACAGCCCCTACGCCGACGCCACCCCCGACGTCCGCCACATCTTCCCCAGCCCGATCTTCTTTCCCCAGGCCGCACCCGGCGTCCTCGCCCTCACCGCCTGCGAGGGCATGGCCGTCGTCCCCGAGCAGATGACCGAGACCGGGCCGGACGCCGAGCTGCCCGAGGGCCTGTGCCCGGACTGCGTGACCGTGATGCGGGGCGGCGAGCCCCCGGCGCGGTCCTCGTCGGAGTGCGGTCAGTGCGGCTCGGCGACCTACCACGGCGCGTTGTGCGCCCTGTGCCGCCAGGAGGGTCACGAGGACTGGTGGCCGACCCGATTGGGCGCCGACTACGTCCAACCCGCCGACCGGCCGGCCAAGTGGGCCGAGATGGCCAAGAGCCTCGCCCGTGACGGGCTGGGCGCAGCCGAGATCGCCGTCAAGCTGTGCGTCGACGAGCCGACCGTGGGCCGCCTTCTGGCCGGGGGCATCCAGTGAGCGGGCACTGCGGCTGCCGGCACTGCGCCGCCCCGGCCGCCGAGGCCGTCGCCGCGGAGCAGCACATCGAGTTGCCCACCACCCCAACCCCGATCCGCGTGCACACGGAGGGCCTGCGGCCCCAGGACTGCACCCTCCACCCCGACGGCACCCTCACCGCGGTCTTCAACGGCCAGATGCACCGCAACCTCATGAGCTTCGCCGAGATGCGGGAGCGGAACTGGCGGCACGCCCGCATCGAGTTCAACCCGCCGCCGCTCTGCGAGGAGCCCGAGACGCCGCTGGCCGCCGAGGCCGTGCAGGACTCCCTGATCTGACAGCCCGGGCGTGCAGCAATCACGCCCGGGCCTGGCCCGAACCGTACCGCCCAACCCTGAAGGAACGCGTGATGACCATCCGACAGATCGCCCTCGACACCGAGCCCCGCCGCCTCCAACGCCGCCGCACCAAGGGCTGGCGCGCCCCGGCTGACGCCAAGTACGTCGGCCGCGGCACCCCCTGGGGCAACCCCTACGCCGTCAAGCAGTGCGGCCACACCCACGCTGTCGTCGACACCCGCACCGACGCCGTCATCTTCGGCGGCCGCAGCGACACCGAAGCCCGCCGGGTCGCCGTCGACTGGTACCGGGCCTGGGCCGCCACCCAGTCCGGCCTCCTCGCCGCCGCGCGGCGGCAGCTCGCGGGCCGGGACCTCATGTGCTGGTGCCCGCTCCCGGAGCCCGGCGACCCGGACCACTGCCACGCCGCCGTCCTGCTGGAACTCGCCAACACCGCCGCCTGACCAATCAGCGGCCCACAGGCCGGCCGCCCCTGAGGCAGACAGGGGCGGCCGTGCCCTACATCCCAACACGCCACCCAGGAGCAGCACCATGACCACACCCGTCATCCGCCGCCGCAAGAAGCCCGTCGAGGTCGACACCATCCAGTGGACCGGCAACAACGAAGCCGCCGTCCAGGCCTTCACCGGCGGCGCGAGCAACTTCTACGCCCTCGACGACGCCGACCGGGAGAACTGCGACGACCCCGAGGCCACGGCCACGGTCTACGACAAGCTGCACTCCACCTGGGTCCTCGTCTACACCGGGCAGCACATCGTGCGCGGCGTGAAGGGCGAGTTCTACCCCGTCGCTGAGGACGTCCTCGCCGAGACCTACGAGGCCGCCACCGTTCCGTCGGCCGCGCCGTACGAGCAGCTCGCCGACCGCCTCGACCAGGAACACGCCCGCCGCATCAAGGCCGCCTGGTCCCCGACCGAGCACACGGCGGCCGAGGAGTGGAGCAGCGTGGCCGCCTTCGTCCGCGGCCTGGCCCGCGAGGAGCAGCCCTCCGCCAACCAGGCCCACAGCACGCTGATGCAGGCACACGTCGCCCTCGCCGCCCAAGCGGGACGCGACCAGGCCGCCATCGATCGTGTGCTGGAGTTCGCGGCCAGCCTTGACGACGTCGGCCGCCGGCTCGCCGGACCGGACGCGGTGCACCCGGTGGCCGCGCGTATCCGGTACCTGCTGGAGCGGCCTGTTGGCGGGGAGCAGCCCGACACCCGGCCGCCGCTCCACAGCGAGATCTCCTGGGTGCTCCAGGTCCAGTACAAGCCCGACGGCCCGTGGAGCGACCACACCGCAGACCTGTTCTCGCTCCCGCAGGCACAGGAGTTCCTTGCCGCCCGGCGCACCGCCAACCCGAAGTGCCAGTACCGGCTCATCCGGGTGACGGCCACGACCACGGTCGAGGCCGAGCACACCGAGGTGGCCCCGTGCTGATCGCCGAAGCCATTGACGCCCTCGTCAACCTCGGCTGGTGGCTCCTCGGCTGGATCCTCGTCCTCGGCGCTGCCGCGGCCGTCGTCCTCCTCGCCGGGAGCGCCGTCGGCGCCTGGGCCGTGCGCGGCATCTGGCGCACCACGGTCCGTCCGGCCTGGGCCCGCGGCTGCCGGGCCAGCCGCCGTATCGCCCACCGCACCCGCAAGCACGATTACCGGGAAGCCGCATGAAGCCCTACCGCATCCTCGTCACCGGCAGCCGCGACTGGCGCGACGCTGACGCCGTCTTCGGTGCCCTCCACGAGGCACGAATCGGCCCTGGCGCGGCGCATGGTCTCGTGGTCGTGCACGGCGCCTGCCCCACTGGGGCGGACGCACTGGCGAGGGGGTGGGCCCGCCTTCACGACGAGCTGGGCGTCATTGAGGAGGCCCACCCCGCGCGGTGGCGCGTCAACGGCGTCCTCGACCGTGCGGCCGGGTTCCGCCGCAACGCCGAGATGGTTGCCCTTGGTGCGGACGTCTGCCTCGCCTTCATCAAGGACGGCTCCCGGGGCGCCTCCCACACCGCTGGTCTCGCCGAGCAGGCCAGCATTCCGACGAGGCGGTGGACGGCATGAGCGCCGAGCAACTCGCCCTCGGCTGCGACCCGGCATGGCTCAACGAGGACGACTACGACGCCCTCTGCGCACTCGGCTCAGCACTCCTCCACGACCCCCTCCGACACCGCGACCTGAGAGGCCAGGGCCTCACCTCCATGGAGATCCACACCATGACCGACGTGCCCCTCGTAGGGAGCTACCTATGACCCGCCACCTCGCCGTCGCCACGGCCTGCCTCACCATCGCGCTCGCCGAGCTGGCCGGCGCGGCCTGGCTCGCCGTCCACCACGCCTGGTGGACAGCGGCCCTCACCGCCTGCACCGCGCCCAGCTTCCTCGCCATCGCCGCCGGCGCCCGCCGCGCGCACCACCGGGCCCGGGCCGAGGAGCAGCACGACGAGCCCGACACCTGCCACCTCGTCGACGTCGACGGCGAGGCCGTCCTCGTCCGCGGCGCCGGAGACTTCACCGCCCAGGACGCCTCGTTCTACGCCGAGGTCGTGAGCGCCGCCAAGCGGAAGCACGCCGCCGAGCACCCGACGCCCGCGGCCCCCGAACGAAGCGATCTGCACATCACATCGTGGAAGTGCCCGTTCTGCGTCGGCGGCATCGAGCCCAGCGACGACGGCCAAGGCCGCTACCGCTGCATGCACTGCACCGGCACCGGCCTCACCGACCAGCCCTGCGGCCCGGCCGAACGGGCCCCACGGCCGCCCGGCGTGATGCGCGCCCCGTGCGCCGACTGCGCGTTCCGGCCCGGCTCACCCGAACTGGAGGAGAACGGCGCCCGCCTCCCGGAAGACGAACCCTTCTTCTGCCACCAGGGCCTGCCCATCTCCGCGTTCGGCGCCTACACCCCGACCGCCGCATTTCGGGGCCTGCCGCTCGGCGCGATGGTGTGCGCCGGCTGGTGGGCGCTGCGCACCGGGGAGACGCCGCCGTCGAAGCCGTACCGGGAGGTGCCGGTCACGGAGGACCAGGTGGAGGAGCGGTGGGGCCGGAGGCAGCAGGCATGAACCGCAGTACCGTCCTCAGCCCACGCCAGGCCCAGGCCCTCGCGGCCGCCGCGACCGGGGCCACCCTTCGTGAGATCGCCGAGCGGCTCGACATCACCCGCGAGTACGTGTCCGTGCTCCTGACCGGGGCGTACCGGCGGCTCGGTGTCGACCAGCTGCCCCGCAGTGAGAAGCGGCCCGCGGCAGTCCGGGAGGCCGTGCGACGCGGCCTCATCCCCGACCTCAGCAAGGAGATCTCACGGTGACTGAGCCGACACTGCCGCGCTCCACTGCGCCGGCTGCAGCCGCGCACCCGCTCGTTCAAGGCCGCTGCCCCGCCTGCGGAGGTTCCTCCCTCTTCCTCGGCTCCGGCGGCTACATCACCTGCTCACGCCTGGACTGCCCGCAGCCCGATGCTGCCACCGAAGTGATCGCCGACTTCTGGGAGGCCCGGCAGCACGGCGCGTTCACGTTCTGCTCGCAGAGCGTCGGGCACGTCACGATGGCCGCATTCGCCCGGAAGATCAGCGAGAAGCGGGCTGCGCTTGCTCAGCGCGAGTCAGCCGTCCGGTACGCCAACGAGCAGAAGCAGCGCGCCGACCGCGCCGAGGCTGGCCTCAACCGCGTCCGCGCGTATGCCGACAGGCTCGACACCACGGGCAACGGGACCGACATCGAAGCCGACAGCCTGCGCCGCGCGGCAGCCACCGGCATCCGCAATGCCGTCGCCGATTCCGCCCCGGCGGCGGCCCAAGCAACCGAGCTTGAGACGACCGCTCGCGTCCTCGCCGCTCTCCACCGCTCCGCCGAGGAAGAAGTCAGCCGCGTCATCGCCCTCTACGAGCGGTGGGTGAAGGCCGGGGCGCCGCCGCTTGGGACCTCGGTCGCGCGATGGTGGGACAAGCGGCTCGTCGAGCTTCACGACGCGATCCTCCCGCCAGACCCGTCGGCCCCGACAGCGACCGAAGCGACCAGCCGCCCCACCTGACCGGCCACACGAATGCGCCCCCTACCGGACACCGGCAGGGGGCGCAGCAGTTGCACGGGGCAGCTACCCCTCCGGCTTCGGCTCCTCGGAGCTCTCTCCGGTGATCGCGTCGAGCATCGCAGCAGCCTCGGCGACCAGCTCCGGGTAGTGGTCGAGCCCGTCTTCCTCACCGCGCTCGTAGCCCTTGTGGATGTCGTAGTCGACTTCCTCGACGAGGGCGCGGACGAACTGGTCGAGCGTCTGCGGCGTCAGCCGCCATTCACGCGAGTCGACTGCGGCGGTCATGGGATCTCCTTGCTGCTGGGGCTGGGGCCTGCGCTTCTTGCGCGGCTGCTTGGGGTTCGCCTTGAAGAACGCGGCCACCTGGTCCTCACGGAACCGTGGCCGCGTGCTGCCCTCGCCCTCGACAGGCGCAGGGAAGATGCCGGTCCGCCGATACGTGTGGATCGTCTGACGGCTGACCCCGTGCTGCACCGCGATCTCGCTGGTGGTCATCAAACGCGGGCTCCCCTCTGGTTCAGGGCTCTTGGGCACGGCAACATCCTCCCTGTTCTGCTTGACGTTGTAAAGCAGAACGTGCACTCTGGAACAGCACCAACAACACGGCCCCGGTCGGTGTGAGAGCCCGGCCGGGGCCAGCCGAATCCCCTGAGCGACCAGGAGAAACGACCGTGACCAACGGTACCCACCCGCAACCCCAGCAGCCCACCCCCGCGCTGGACGCCTACGCTCAAGCCGCCCAAACCTGCCGCGACATCGCCCAGCAGACCGGCGTCCGCAACTGCGACGACAACCCCGACTGGCGCGCCGCCGAGCAGACCGCGAACACCCGCTACGACGAAGCACGCGCAGCCGGACACAGCGTCGACGAGGTCCTGAAGGCAGGCCGCCCGCAATGACCCGGCCCCGCCCGCGTACCGCCGCCGTGCTCGCCGTCCTCAGCCTCGCCACCACCATGGCCGCCCTCTGCACCACCCTCCACTGAGCCGCCGGTCTGGCGGACCACAGGTTCCCCACCCGACCCGCCAGACCGGCACCAACCACCAGGAGCACCGCATGGCACGCACCCCCACCCGCCGGCCACGCGGGCACTCCCCACTGATCGCCACCTTCCACACGCCGTTGGCGCGCTGGGGCTTCACCCTGCTGGCGTTCCTCGCCTTCGCCACCGCCCAGACCGGGCCGTTCCTGATCACCACCACCCTCGCCATCTACGCCTGGCGCCACCGCCGCCGCTGAACCCACGGAGCCGTCACCGTGAAGAAGCTGACCTGGGGACAGATCGCTGTCCTCGTTCTCGCGACCCTCCCGATGATCGCCGTGGGTGGATTCGGAGGATGGGGCACCTACACCAACATCGTCAGCGAGTTCGGCCGCGCCGCCACCGCTGCTGGCGCGGTCGCTGGCGGCGAAGGCCTCACCCTCGTCCTAGCCCTCGTCATGATCGTCCTCACCATGTTTGGCCAGTCCTCCCCGACCGTCATCCGCGTTGGCCTGTGGCTCGCCCCGCTCTCCGCCTCCGCCATGGGCGTTGCGGTCGCCGACAGCCTGACCGAACGCATCGTGTACGCACTCACGCCTCTCGGAATGTGCGGTGCCGCTGAAGGAATCGGCCTCCTCGCCCGCCGCGTCGTCGTCTACTCGACAGACGTTGACGTCGAAGCGCAGCGCCGCAACGCGGCCATCCTCCGCCGGATCGCCTTCCACCGGGCGCGCGCCGAACGCCACCCCTGGAAGTGGGTACGCAAGGTGTCCGAACTCGTGGCGTGGCGGCTCATGGGACGGCTCGGCCACGGCGACGCCACCCTCGGTAGCGCCCTCACCGACGTCCAGAACACCCGCATCACCGACGGCGCCAACACCGCGCTCGCCGGGATGCTCGGTAGCGCCACCAACGCGCCGGCCGTAGCGGGCCCCGCCACCCCGGCAATCCCCGTAGCGCCCGCAGCCGCCACACCGCGGCCCGCGCGTAGCGCCACGCCGGCCAAGACCGCCACGCCTCCCGCCACCGGCACCGCCGCCCCCGCGGCCGCCACCGACGGGGGTGGCGAGCCGCGCTACGAGCCCGGCACCGCACAGTACGTCGTCCGCCAGCTGTGGCAGCAGCTCGGCCACCAGCCCGTGCAGTCCGCGATCGTCACCGCCCTCGGAGATGCCGGGCTCGCGAACAGCGAGCAGCAGGCCCGCAAGATCCGCGCGCAGGTCCGCCGCGAGAACCCCGCCCTGCCCGGACCGCGCGCAGCCTGACCCCAACCGCGACTGCAGCCGTACCCGCCCGCACCCCCACCGACCAGCGCCGACAGCCCATCCACGCCCCGAGTGTGACTGCAGTCAGACTCCAGTCACAGTGAAGGAGCCCCACCCCGTGGCCCGCACCGAAGCCCCGCCCACCGAGGCCAAGGCACCCCCCACACCGGCCCCCGACCCGCCCGCCGAGGCCGCGCCCCGGCCGTCCCCGGTCCTCGCCTGGCCGGCCGAATGGCCCGTCCCCGAACTCCCCGAACCTGAGCCGCGGCGCCGCCGCGGCCGCGGGCTGCCCATGGCCCCAGTCCTGGCCGGCGCCAGCAACGCCACCGCGCTCACCGCCACGGCCGCCTACAGTGCGGGCGGTCCGGTAGCGGCTGCCGCCACGGGCGCGGTGGTGGCGGTCGGCGCTACGGCTGCGGCGCTTCGTCGGCGTGCCGCGGTGCGGCGTAGCGTGGCGGCCCGTTCCGGCCGCGCCACCGGGGGCGGTAGCGGGAGCGCCACGCGTAGCGGTGGCGGGAGCGGGTCGGCTGGCGGCGGTAGCGGGGCACGTCGTAGCGGCCGTAGCGGGTCGGGTAGCGGTGGCGCTACACGCCCCGGTAGCGGCCACTCGTGGCGCCGTAGCGGCTCCTTGCTGAGCGCCCCCCGTAGCGGCGCGAACGACAAAGGCATCGGCTCCGGTAGCGGGCGCCCCCACATCCAGTCCGGCCGCCACGGGGGCGCGAGCCTGCGCCACAACCGCGGCATCGACAAGGCGCTCCGCAAGCAGAAGACCCGATCCGACAAGGCCGCCGCGAAAGCCGCCAGGCGAGCCATCCGGCAGGCTGCCAAAGACCTCACCGCGAAAGCCGAGAAGACCGGCAAGAGCCACGCCCTCAAAGCCGCCACCGGGCGGGCCGCACGAGCCGCCTGGAACGCTGCCCGCCCGCTCGCCACCCGCGCCGCGACCGCCGTCAAGAAGACCGCCCGCAGCATCCCCGGCGCCCTGTGGGACGGCCTGTGTGCGGCCACGGCAGCCGGATGGGCGTGGCTGCGCCGCGACCGGCACGCCGCCCTCGACCGCCTCAAAGCCGTCTGGAAACGCCGCCGCAAAACCCGCCACAACAACGAGCAGCCCGACACCGACACCACACCCGCGGTCGCCGACAGCGTCCGGCGCCCCACCACCCCACCCCCCGCCACCCCTTCTGGAGGAACCCGCATGTCCGGTGGAGGACACCACTTCGTCGCACCCGCCATGGAACTCGCCCGCGCCGCCGCCAACTACCAGCCGCAAGGGATGCTGCAAGTCGGCGCCGACTTCGCCGGTCTGGAGGAAGCGCTCCGCCTTCACGCCGAAGCCATGAAGATCACGGTGGAGAACGCGGACGCCCACCAGCCCCTCGACCCGCGGATCGTCGACCTCATGCGGCAGATCCACGGCCTCCAGCTGAAGGCCGCCGAACTCGCCGCCGAACTCCCGCCCGCGTTCGAGCAGCTCCACCAGGTCGACCTCGACCGGCTCCGCAACCCCCGCAAGGGCGTCCAGGGCGAACGCATGTGGGACGTCTCCACCAACCTCTGACCAGCATCAGGAGCAACGTCGTGAAGCTCGACTGGGACGCCAAGCACGGCCCCGTCACCGGCCCCATCAACACCGGCGTCGCCGCCCTCGCCGTCGGCTACGCCGGTCACGTCACCGGCATGCCGTGGCAGTGGGCCGCCCTCACCGCCACGGCCGGCGCCGTAGGCACACACATCGCCGGCCGCCGTCGTCAGGTCACCCGGTCCACGCTTGCGCTGCGGGCGGCCGGGTGGCTGGGGGCGGGCGGCTGGTGCTCGTGGGCCATCATCAACGGGCCGTGGACCCAGGCTGGTGTCGGCTCGCTGCTGGCCGGTGTCCTCGGCCTGGGCGCGGCAATGGCCGGGGCACACCACGTCGAGCGCAAGGCTGAGGAGCAGCGCGTCGAAGCCGAGGCGGCAGCGCGCCGGGCCACCCTCGACGGGAAACGCCAGAAGATCGCCGACGAGTGGGAAGACCGCATCGTCCGCGTCTGCACCGGCGCCGTCGTACAGATCGTCGGCGTCGAACAGTGGGAGTCCGGCGGCGGGTTCAGCCTCGACGGAGAATGCGGCCCCGGCGGCACCCGCTGGAAAGACGTCGCCCACTTCAAGGACGCCCTCGCCGCCGACGCCCGACTCCCCGAAGGCTGCGGCGTGGAAGTCGAACCCGGCGCGCACCGCGGCGCCGTCCTCATCCACGTCTCCACCGTCAACCACCTCGTCGAGGACGTGTACTACCCGGCCGACTACTCGCCGCTCACCGTCAACGAACCGGCCCCGGTGGGTGTGCGCCGCGACGGCGCGGCCGAGGGCCCGGTCAGCCGGCAGGCGTCGATGCTGATCGTCGGCCAGCGGGGCTCCGGCAAGACGAACCTGATGAACGTGATGATCGCCAACCAGTGCAGGATGGTCGACTCCATCACCTGGGTCATCGACCTCAACGGCGGTGGCCTCGCCCTGAAGTGGATGCGCGCCTGGCACGCCGCCGGACGCCCCGGCAGACCCCCGATCGACTACGTGGCCGACACCCCGGACAAGGCCCTCGCCATGGCGCGGATGCTCGTGCGGATCGCCAAGGCCCGCAAGGTCGGCTACCAGGACCGGGAGATCGCCGCCAACGACGACAAACTGCCCGTCGACCACGAGGTCCCGGAGATCCGCGTCTTCAACGACGAGGGCGCCGAGATTTTTTCCACCCGTTCCCGCCGTGACGAGACCCTGCGGGCCATCGCCGACGATCTGGTGCAGACCCTGGAGATCGCCCGCGCCGCGGCCGTCAACGAGACCACATCCGGGCTGCGCGCCACCCAGGACGTGATCTCCGACCCGCAGATCCTCAAACAGTCCACGTTCAAGGCCGGGCTGAAAGTCGCCGACGACGCCGAGCTCAACTACTTCTTCGGCTACAACCACAACGTGTCCGCCGAGGACGCCCCCTACCCCGGCTGCGCGCTCGTGCGGGACGGCGACGGGCAGGTCCACCCGGTGAAGATCTACCGGCTGGAGCCGGACCAGATCCGCGCCATCGTCGAGGCCACATCCGACCGCCGCCCGGAGCTCGACGAACTGTCCCGCCGTGCCGCGGGGGAGGCGTATGAGCAGCGGTGGATGAACACCGACCACCTGTTCGGCGGTCCGGTGCCTACGCCTGCCCCGGTCGAGGAGAAGCCCGGCCCGGTGACGCCTCCGCGCGGCCGCGGCGTGACCGCGGACTGGGGCACGGCGCCCGCGGGCGGGGACGCGCAGGCCGTCATCGACCAGGCCGAAGCCGCCCGCCAGCGGCTGCACGAGGCGATGAACGAGACCGGCTCGCGGGACAACAACCTCGACGCCCAGTTCCTCGACATCCTCGCCGGCGGAGGCGTCACCTGGCAGCCGCCCGCCGCCGGCACTGCAGTCCAGCAGGGTGACGACGGCGACCCGCGGAAGCCCCTCGTGTTCGAGATCGTCCTCAAGTCCGGCGTGAACGGCATCGGGCCCGCCGCGATCCAGGACGCCATCCGGCGCCTCCACCCTGGTGTTGAGGTCCCGCACGCGGCGACGATCGGCCGCTGGCTCGGCGCCGATCCCCGTGTGCATCAGCCCAAGTACGGCCGCTACGCCATCCGCCCCGACCAGAGCTGAAGGGACCCCGTCATGCCGCCCGAGTACCAGCCGCGCACGGCCGACACTGCGATCGAGGAGCAGGCCAGCCAGTTCCTCGCCGCCCTGGACGCGATCGCCGCCGAGCAGCCCACCGCCTACCGCGACCGCACCCCGCCGCCGTCCGTCGGCACGGCTCCGCCGGTACCGCAGCCCGGGCGGCCGCCCATGAGTCAGCGGGCTGTCGACGCCAGCACGCTCATGCTGTCCGCGGGTGTCGCGTCGTTGCCGGTGGGCGCGGTGACGA
The DNA here is from genome assembly GCF_054660435.1 of Streptomyces sp. YKOK-I1. Classification (NCBI taxonomy): domain Bacteria; kingdom Bacillati; phylum Actinomycetota; class Actinomycetes; order Kitasatosporales; family Streptomycetaceae; genus Streptomyces; species Streptomyces sp. YKOK-I1. The sequence continues at coordinate 8,405,448 of NZ_BAAGDR010000001.1, read as the reverse complement.
TCGGGATCATGCTGGCGTCCGGGCACGCCGACCCGGTCGTGATCGCTGTCCTGTGCGCGGCGCCGACCACGCTCGTGCTCGCCGTGGCGCGGCTGGTGCGGCGGGCGAAGGAGACGGTCGAGGCGGCGCCGGCCGTGCATCACCACCACTACAGCGGGCCGGTGCGGCAGGAGTACACGAGCGTGCGCAACGAGACCCGTGGGTTCGGACGGTCGACCACGAACCTGTAAGCCGGCCTGCCACACTGGTGGCTTGTCGCGCCGGGACCGCCCGGCACCCCGAAGGCTCACCGGGCTTCCCCCGTCTCGGTGGGCCTTCGCCCATTCCCGCCCCCGCCTGTCGGTGGCCGGCGCTACGATCCCGGCCACCTACGTCCTTGGGGGGACCATGCGCCACACCACCACCCTGCTTGCCGTCCTGCTGCTCGCCGGTGCTGCGGTCGGCTGTACGTCCGGCGGAGACACCGCTGGGGACTGCGCCGCTGTGCTCGCTGAGCGGGTCGGCGGAGATGCTGCGGACAAGCCGACCGTCGCCGAAGCGAAGGAACGGGTCGACGCGCTCGACGATGCGCTCGCGGGCATGGTCCGGTCCGGGTACGAGGGCGTGGCCAACAACGCGTTCGACGCGGTGGACAAGAAGGCCAAGGAAGGCGGGACGGGCAGGCCGGAGGCGTGCGGGGCGCTCAACGAGGACGACTACACCGCGCTGCAGATGGCCACGGCGATCGATGGTCTGGGCTGGACGGGCGATGACGGGAAGTTCGACAAGCTGAAGATGGTGGAGAGCCTGGGGAACTAGCGCTGCCACCGTCGTGCAGAGGCCCCGCACCGGATCGGGCGGGGCCTCCGTCATGCCGTGGGCTCGTCGAGTGCGGTGGCGACGGCGCGGCGTACCGAGTCGGCTGCCCAGCTGATGCCGTTCGCCTCGATCACCTCGGCGACGTACAGGACTTGGATCAGGGCGCGGTTGGCGCGGTCGAGACGGTCGCGTAGTGCATCGCGCGCGACGTCCGCGTCCCCCAGCTCGCGGGCCAGGATCTCGGCGAGGTCAGCGCTCACGTGGTCTCCTCGTCCGGGCGCACCACACCCGCGCTCGGCGGCCACACGTCGAAGGCGCAGTTCGGTTCTCGGCCGTCGATCTCCTCGAACCCCGCGCCCAACGGCTCCAGCACGTCCATCAGCCGGTTGGCGAGAGTCTGCGCCTGACCCCACTGCTCATAGCTGCCCTGCCCCGTGTAGTGCGCGGTCACCTCGACGCGGGCCGCGCCTGGTGCGCTGCTGGCCTTGACGGCGAAGCCGGTCGTCGTGAAGTACTCCGCCGGACGCAGGGACGGCAGGGCCGTGTATCCCGCTGCGGCAAGCTGCTGGGTGACCCACTCGGCTGCATCGCTCATGTGGTGGTCTCCTCGTTGCTCACCGGGCGCTCCGGGGCCAGCTTGCCCACGGTCGGCGGCCTCTTCCGCTCGACCCCCAGGGCGCGGGCCCTGCGGCGGAACACCTCAGGCGTGAGCCCAGTCCAGGCGGCGAGCTGGCCGACAGTGGCGCCGGCCTTCAGCTCGCGGTCGGCGGCTTCCAGCATCTCGGGCTTGAGCGCACGCTCGCCCTCGTAGTGGGCCTTGTAGCGGGCGAACGTCTCGGCGGCGTCGGTCGCGGGTGTGTGGTCCTTCAGCATGCCTCCATCTTGGCACGATGCGTAGCCCTACAGGAAGAGCTACGTGTAGCCCTATTGACAGGGCTACACGTAGGCCTCATGATGGAGTCATCGCAAGGGAGCACCGCACCAAGGGGGCAGCAATGCAGAACACCACCACCCACCAGCACACCAACTGCCTCCGCTGCGGCCGCACCCTCACCTCCGCCAAGTCGACCGCCACCGGATACGGCCCCACCTGCCAGCGCAAGGTCCGCGAAGCCGCCAAGGCCGAAATCGTCGCCCAGTACAAGCCGCACCAGGTCGCCAAGGCCGAAGAGCTCATCGAGCAGGGCGGCCTCATCCCGCTCCGGGGCCAGATCTTCCTCGCCGTCTCCTCCGACGGCAGCCAGACCTACAAGACCCACCGCGCCGCCTGCTCCTGCCCCGCCGGCATCAAGGGCATCCACCCCTGCAAGCACCGCATCGCCGCCCACATCCTCAGCCTCGCCGCCTGAACGGAGAACGACCATGACCACCGACCTCGGCCCCGGCTTCTGCTGGACCTGCGGCGAGCCGTTCGACACGAACGCCGCGCTCGACGCCCACCAGCGGGGGACCGGCCATGAGATGGACCAGCCGGACCACCCGCTGCACCAGACGACCCACACCAGCAGCAGCCGCAAGGAGACCAACCCGATGGACGAGATCGAAGACTGCACCTGCGTCGAGCACTGCGACGAGGCCCCGAAGACGGCATGCCGCCTCTCCGGCACGCCGCACGTCCACCCGGAGATCCCGGGTCGGCCCGGCGTCTACGGCCCGTGCCCTGTCCACCCGGACCGCCCCGGCGACTACTGACCGGCCGGCGGTGGCGAGGACCTCATCACCTCGCCACCGTCCTCTACCCCGTCGACTGCCCCGCCACCACCCGCATCGCCCTGCTGGCAGACGCGCTGGCCGCCTGATCGGAGCCCCGCCATGACCTACACCCCCGCCGCCGGCCACCGCGTCCACGTCACCCGCACTCCCGGCAACCACAGCAGGGTCGGCGTCATGACCGGCCTCGTCCTCGACGTCCTCACCATCGGCGGCACCCCCGGCATCCTGCACTTCCGCTGCGACCAGGGCGGCACCGTCTACCTCGCCACCAACGCCCAGATGGCGGAGATGGGCGTGGTGCAGACGATCGCGCAGATCCTCGACCGCCCGGCCGTCTGACAGCCTCCGCGCGCCGCCCCATTCCGCCATCACCGTCCAGGAGAACCACATGCGCCTCCACGCCACCGCCCAGCTCATCGGCGACCGCTCCCACCAGTGCGACGCCACCGCCACCGCAACCGCCCCGTCCGGGGCCCGCGCCTACGTCCTCCTCGACGGCATCGGCTCCACCGACGAAGTCCGCGCCTGGGTGCGCACCGCGGCGCAGCGCCTCGCTCGCGCGGCCGCCCAACGCGGCGACGCCGAGGCTGGCCTGCGCGCCGTGTACGAGCGGTACGCCGCCGAGCCGGAGCGCAGCGACCCATGGGCCCGCGACAGCGTCCCGGACGCCGCGGCGATCGTCGCCGTCACCGCCCCCGGCCGGCCGCTCACCATCGCCTGGTGCGGGGACGCCCGCGCCTACGTCCTCGTCCGCGGTACGGTCCAGCGCCTCACCCGCGACCACAACCTGCGGCGCGTCTACCCGCCGTGCGACTCGCACAACGGCGGGAACCGGAACATCATCACCTCCTACCTTGGGAACTCGGACACCGACGACGAGGTAAGGGACCGATACGGGCACCCGGCGATCGAGACGGTCACGCGCGGCGCGGAGGACTGCTGGCTGCTCCTCGCGTCCGACGGGGCGTACGAGCCGTTGGAGGACTCGTGCCGGAACCTGGCCGACTACCTGATCGGTGACCTGCGTGCCGCCGCCCTCGACTTCGTGGCGTCGGCTGTCGAGCACGTGTCGGCGCGCGCCGACAACGCGACGGTCCTGATTGCAGACCTGCGCCCCACCAACTGACCAGCCAACGAGCAGGAGAACCCGTGGACTTCAACACCGCCCTCAACAGCGTGATCGCCGACCTCACCCCGCAGCCGTGGGACTACACCACCCCCGACGGCACCACCCTCCGGGTCATCCCCGCCGGTTTGCGCGCCGACGCCGGTGAGGCCGAGGTCAACATCCGCATCACGCGCCCCGACGCTACCGGCCTCGCCGAGTTCGGCATCACCACCCCCGACAGCCGTGGCGTTGCCGAAGTTGGCGTCACGACCACGGACCTGCCCAAGGTGATCGAGGCGCTCACCGAGCGAGGGTGGTGGGCCGACAACACGTTGGTCTCCGGGGCCTTGCTGGTCGCGGCAGCCTCCGGAGGGGTGGTTGTGGGTGTCACGGAGAACCACGGCGCCGGCCAGCACGTCGACGTCGGGATCGTCCTCCCGGAGGAGCAGCGCCTGCCGCTCGCCGCCGCGCTCCGTCGGGCGTTGGACGTCGCCCGCGGCTGGGAGAGCTGACCGCCCGACATGGCAGTGGGCCCGCCCCCAACCAGGGGACGGGCCCACACCCACGCCCGCGTACACCCGATCCGGTCACAGCCCAGTCACAACCCCCACACACCCGGCAACCCGCGCCTACGCTCCCCGGCATCACAACCCGCACCAACAGGGGGCACAGCATGACCAAAAGCAAAACCACCACCACGCTCACGATTGGGATCCTCCTCCTCAGCGGCGCCACCGCCTGCAAAAACACCGCCAGCAGCGGAACCGGCACGAGCAGCAGCACCGCCACCGCGAGCAGCGACGCCAAGGACAGCAGCAAGGACGCGAGCAGCGAGACGAAGGCCGTCCCCAACTTCATCGGCATGGGCCTCCAATCCGCCCAAGACACCGCCCAAGCCGCCGGCTTCTACGCCCTCACCTCCCACGACAGCCTCGGCCGCGCCCGCAACCAGATCCTCGACCGCGACTGGAAGGTCTGCAGCCAGAACGTAGCCGCCGGCAAGACGGTATCGACGGACACCGAACTCGACTTCGGCGCCGTGAAGCTGAAGGAGACCTGCCCCAAGACCGACCAGGCCGCACCCTCGGCTGCCGGCGGGACGATGCCCGAGTTCGTCGGCAAGAGCGTGAAGGCCGCCCGCGCCGCACTCGACTCCGGAACGTCGGTCACCGTCGACGACGCATCCGGTGACAGCCGGTTCATCCTGATCGAGTCGAACTGGAAGGTCTGCACCCAGACCCCGAAGGCGGGGGCGAAGTTGAACGGTCAGCCCGTCACGTTCACCGCAGTCAAGTTCGACGAGACCTGCCCCTGACGCAGGGGCTCGCTGAGCGGCCCGGTCTGCGCCTCTGCGCGGCCGGGCCTTCCCACACCGCCGGAAGATCAACGCGCTGGAACGCGCCACACTGGGCCCCATGAGCACCTACCCGGCCCGCTGCCCCAGACGAAACCGCAACGGCCGCATGTGCTCCCACCGCGCCGGCCAAGGCACCGACCATCCTGGTCTCGGCGTCTGCATCTGGCACAACGGCAGGAACAAGAACGTAGAGGAGGCCTGGGCCATGGCCCAAGAACTCGCGGCCGAGCAGGGCGTCACTCCCCACGAGGCCCTCCTCCAGCTCGTGCGGACGGCGACCGCGCGGGCGGCGTGGACGGACACGATCATCGCCAACCGTATGCGGGAGCACGTCGAGGAAGGCGGTGACGCGCTCAAGCCGCCGAAGGACGTCCTGACGTGGCTCGGCCAGTCCCGCCTCGAACGGAAGATCGCAGCGACCACCGCGAAGCAGGCCGTCGATGCCGGCGTCATGGTCGCGCTGGAGCGCCGTCTTGATCTGGAGGGCGAGCTGGTCGCCGCCGCCCTGGCTGCCGCGCTGGACGCGCTGGAGTTGCCGCATGAGCAGCGGGTGCTGGCGCTCGGCGCGGCGCAGCAGCATCTCCTCGGCGCGGGCGGGGACGCTCCCACCTACCCGGAATGATCTTCACGGTGGGGTGTCTACCGTCCCCGCCATGAGACTCCTGCTCACCGGGGCGTCCGGGTTCGTCGGCTCCACCGTCCTCGCCCACGTGCTGGCCAACACCGACTGGCACGTGGTGTGCCCCGTCTCCTACCGGCACCACGGCGACGGCGCCCGCATCAACGCCGTCCTCGACACGTACATCGACGTACGCCGCCGGGTTGACGTCATCCCTCACGATCTCGCGCTGCCCATCACCCCCCTGATGGCGGACCGCATCGGGCCCGTGGACTACATCTGGAACATCGCCTCCGAGTCCCACGTCGACCGCAGCCTGACCGACCCGGTGCCGTTCGTCCGCAACAACGTCGAGCTGCAGCTCAACATGCTGGAATACGCCCGACAGGCGCGGCCGCGCCTGTTCCTGCAGATGTCCACCGACGAAGTCTTCGGCCCCGCCGCGCCCAGCTACCGACACCACGAGTGGGACAGCATCCGCCCCTCCAACCCCTACGCCGCGAGCAAGGCCGCGCAGGAGGCGATCGCCTACTCGTACTGGCGCGGCCTCGGCATCCCCCTCATCGTGACGAACACGATGAACCTCCTCGCCCCGTCACCGCAGGCGGCGGAGAAGTTCATCCCGAAGATCGCCCGCGCCATCTTCGGCGGGGAGAAGCTCACCGTCCACGCCTCCCCGGACGGCGCCTCCGGCTCCCGCTGCTGGGTCGACGCCCGCGACTTCGCCGCCGCCTGGCTGTGGCTCACGCAGTATTTCGACGGCGACGAGCGGCTCACCTACTACCCGACCATGCCGGACGGCCCGCTCCGCTACAACATCGTCGGCGAGGAAGCCACCAACCTCGACGTCGCCCAGCGCATGGCGGCCGCGGCCGGCCGGTCGCTGAACTACGAGCTGGTGGACTACCACTCGCAGCGGCCAGGGCACGATCACCGGTACGCGCTGGACGGCAGCAAGCTGGCCGCGCTCGGCTGGCCCGGTCCGCGGCCGTTGGACGAGACGCTGGCGGACATCGTGGAGTGGTACGCCGACAACCCGCAGTGGCTCGCCGCATGAGCGCGTCCGAGCGCGGCCCGTCGGCGCAGAACGCACAGCGGGCTCTCGACGCGGCCGACCAAGAGGTCAGGTCGATCCCTGTCGGGGAGATCAAGGCAGACGTCCTGCTGGCGCACTCGGCCAAGGCACAGGTCTTCACGAACGCTGCCATCGTTCACGCGCTCCTGGAGATCGGCGACATCTTGCGGGCGGCACTCCGGGAGTCGGCTGATGAGTGACCTCTACCGGGCCGCGGTCATCCCGACCCGGGACCGGCACGATCTCCTCGCCGACTGCATCAACTCCGTGGTGGACCAGGTCGACCGCGTCATCGTCCTAGACAACCTCTCGACACCGCCCATCGACGTCGAGCCGTGGCACGGCAAAGTCCGGGGCGTCTCGGCCCCCCTTGACCCACCGAACATCAGCACCTTCTGGAACGTGGGGATCGCCGTCGCGGACGCCGCCGCCCACCGGGCAGGCGCCGAGCAGTGGGACATCGCCGTCCTCAACTCCGACGTGGTCGTCCCTCCCGGCTGGGCGGAGGCGCTGTCCACGGCGATGCGCTCGACGACCGCGGTCCTCGCCTACCCGGACCAGCACGGCGGCCGCGAGCAGATCCTCCACACCCGGGCCGAGCCGATCGACCTGCGCCAGCGCATCACCGGCTTCGCGTTCATGCTGCGCGGCGAGCACGCGCTGCGCTTCGACGAAGACCTCGTGTGGTGGTACGGCGACGACGACGCCGACTGGCGGGCCCGGCAGGAGGGCGGCGCGCTCCTCGTCCCCGGACTCGCCGTGGAGCACCGCTGCCCGAACGGGTCGATGTACGAGCGCCCCGAACTCGCCGAGCAGGCAGGCCGCGACCGGGCCACCTTCCAACACAAGTGGGGGCGGACCCCGTGGTGAACAGGAGACACCAGTGAAGATCGCAGTCACCGGCGGGTCCGGCTTCCTCGGACAAGCCGCCATCCACGCCGCCGAGACGGCCGGGCATGAGGCGTGGTCGTTCGACCGGGCCCACGGCAACGACGTCCTCGGCGACCTCACCAACCTGTCCGGCGCCGACGTCGTCATCCACCTGGCCGGGATGCTCGGCACCTCGGAGCTGTTCGACGCGCCGGAGGCCGCGGTCCACGCCAACGTGATCGGCACCCTCCGGGTGCTGCGCTGGTGCGAGCAGCACGGCGCCGGCTATGTCGGCATCACCATGCCGCCCGTCTTCCCCTCGGTGTACACGGCGACGAAGGTGTGCGCCGACCGGCTCGCCACCGCGTGGCACGAGGCGTACGACATCCCCGTCTCCCACGTCCGCGCGTTCAACGCGTACGGGCCCGGGCAGAAGTGGGGCCCCGGGCATCCGCAGAAGATCGTGCCCACCTTCGCGCGCGCCGCGTGGGAGGGACGGCCGCTGCCGGTGTGGGGCGACGGCGAGCAGACCATGGACCTCGTCCACACCGACGACGTCGCGCGCATGCTCATCGAGGCCACCGGCCATGGGGACGACGTCACCTTCGACGCCGGCACCGGGCAGGCGGTCACGGTGAACGAGCTCGCCGAGTTCGTGCTCGAGCAGACCGGGTCGCGGGCCGGGGTAGAGCGGCTGCCGATGCGGAAGGGCGAGCGGCCGACCCGGATCGTGGCGGAGGGGGAGGGCTGGGATCGGCTGGGCTGGCGGCCGGAGCACAGTTGGGCGCGCGTGGCCGCGACGGTGGAGTGGTATCGGTCTCCGGTATGAGCGATATTGCGCTGATCACGGCGATCTACGACGGGTATGACGAGCTGAAGCCGCTGCTGCCTCAGACCGGGGTGGACGTGGAGTGGATCTGTGTCCACGACGGTCCGCCGCCGGACGCCGAGGCTGCGCGGGGGTGGACGCTGGTGTATGAGCCGCGCCCAGGCGTGCATCCGAATCGGGCGGCGAAGCACCCGAAGTACGAGCCGTGGAAGTACACGGACGCGCCCGTCAGTCTGTGGGTGGACGCGTCGTTCCGGGTGGTGTCCGACCGGTTCGCTGTCGAGGCGACGGCTGGGCTGACGGACGGCGAGCCGATCGCCCAGTTCCAGCATCCGTGGCGGGATTGCCTGTTCGAGGAGGCCAAGGAGTCGGCCGGGCTGGCGAAGTACCGGGGTGAGCCGGTGCTGGAGCAGGCCGAGTCGTACCGGCAGGCCGGGCACCCGGCCGCCTGGGGCTTGTGGGCCACCGGCGTGATCGGCCGCCGCCACACGGAGGCCGTGCGGAAGATGGGCTGGCTCTGGCTGGCGGAGACGTACCGGTGGTCCTTCCAGGACCAGATCTCGCAGCCGTTCGCGCTGCGTGAGAAGGGGCTGCGCCCGCAGGCGTGGCCGGGGAATCATCTGGCCACGCCGTGGCTGGCTTATGAGGGGAGTGCGAGGCACGGATGAGTGAGCAACTGCCGAGCGTGGGCCGGGTGGTTCACTACGTGAGTCATGGGACACCCGTCCGCGAGGACGGTACGCAGGCGTACACCGAGCAATGCCGCGCAGCGATCATCACGGGTGCGCCCGACTGTGATGCCCACATGGAGTGCGTGTCTCTCGCCGTGCTCAACCCTTCGGGCATGTTCTTTGACCAGCATGTTCCGCACAACGAGACCAGCCAGCAGCGCGGCGGCACCTGGCACTGGCCGGAGCGTGTGTGATGACGAACATCGAGATCGGCGGCGGTCACCTCGTCCAAGCCGGGTGGACCAACCTCGACCCCACCCACGGCGTCGGCGACTGGAAGCGCCCCGCCCAGGTCGTGCCCTGGCCCGCGCCGGACGGCAGCGTGGACGGGATCCGCGCCTCCCACGTCATGGAGCACATCCCGGCCGGGCAGCCCCGCATCGACGTGATGAACGAGGCGCACCGAGTCCTGTGCCCGGGCGGCGTGTTCGAGATCCGGGTGCCGAACGCGCTGTCCGGGACGTGGCACGCCTTCGCGGACCCGACGCACGTCTCCTTCTGGTGTATCCCGTCGTTCCACTACTTCGACGGGTCGTTCGCGGCGAACGCGGACTACGGGATCCGGTACTGGGAGACGTTGGAGCTGCTGATCCAGGGCGACAACGAGATCCTCTGGCGAGGGACCCCCCGGTGATGGCCACCACCCACACCAGGACTCACGTCTTCGTCTCGTTCGCGAACCCGTTCCTCGTCTGCGAGCTGTGCCGCTGGTCCGTCCCCCGCTGGCACAACAACGACAAGTGCGGCTGCGACGCCACCTTCTGGAACGAGCCCTGCGGTCACACCGCAGCGGTCACCAGCGTCTGCCCAACCTGGAACCCAGTCGACGGCTGCGCCTGCCAGAAGACCTTCGGCAAGGTCGACCACCCGGCCGCGCCATGAAGCCGGGCGTGAGTGTGGTGACTCCGTTCCACGAGCAGCGGCGCGCGAACGGAATGTTGGAGCGCGCCGCCCGCTCGGTCCGCGCCCAGACCGTCCCCGTGCAGCACGTCCTCGCCGAGGACGTCCACCACATGGGCGCGGCCATCACCCGCACCCACGGCCTCCACCTCGTCGACACCGAATGGACCGCGTTCCTCGACTCGGACGACGAGATGGACCCCGACCACATCGCACAGCTCCTCGCCTGCGCGAACGAGACGCAGGCCGACTACGTGTACCCCTGGTTCCGCGTCGTCGGCGGCACCGACCCCTTCCCCATGTTCTTCGGCCGCGCCTTCGACCCCACCTGCCCGAACTCGACGACGATCACGATCCTCGTCCGCACCGAGCTGGCCAAAGAGATCGGCTTCGCGCGAGATCCCAACGTCCAGGTCGGCGGCGAGGACTTCCAGTTCACCCTCGGCTGCATCGCCGCCGGAGCAAAGATCGTGCACCTGCCCCGCAGGAGTTGGACCTGGCACCACCACGGAGGCGGCAACACCTCCGGGCTCCCCAACCGTGGCGATGCTCGCCAACGCTGAGTGGCGGCCCTGCGCGCTTCTTCCCGGGGCCGCCAACGGGTCAATGAGGCCTCCGCCTTGGCGCACTCCCAGCATAGGAGCCAGCACTCCGACTTCGTTCCGGAGAACACCAGCGCCTGAAGCAGCCACAATCCGACCATGACCACCGAGGACCGGGCCCACGTCGCGCAACGCGCAGCCGCCGCGCTCGCCGCCCTCCTCACCCCACGCTGGCAACCCCTCCCACACCAGATCCCCCCACCCGGAAACTGGTACGGCTGGCTCCTCCTCGCCGGCCGCGGCGCCGGAAAGACCGACGCCTGCGCCGAGTACGTCGCCCGACACGTCGCCGGACCACCCTGCCTGCCCGGCCCCGTACCGCACTGGATCGGCATCATTGCCCCCACCCAAGGCGACGCCGTCACCGCCTGCGTCTCCGGACCCTCCGGCATCAAAGCCCACGACCCCACGGCCATCGGCCCGATCACCACCGCGGGCGGCACCGTCGTACGGTGGGCCAACGGCTCCCAGGCCAAGCTGTACGGCGCCAGCTCCCCCGACGACGTCGAACGCCTCCGCGCCGGCGGCAACACCTGCCTGGCGTGGCTGGAGGAGTTCGCCGCGTGGCGGTACATGCAGGAGTCGTTCGACCAGCTCCGCTTCGGTCTCCGCTCCGGGCCGCGCCCGCACTGGGTCGCCTCCACCACCCCGAAGCCGAAGCTGCTCCTCAACCGGCTCAAGAACGGCGAGGTCCCCGGCGTGGTCGCCACCCACGCCACCATGTACGAGAACCCGCACCTGCCCGCCCACATCCGGGAGATGCTCGAAGACGCCTACGCCGGCACCGACCTCGGCGAGCAGGAACTCCTCGGCCACATCCTCGACGAGGTGACCAACGCGTACTGGCGGCGCCACGCGCTTGCCGCGTCGCGCATGCAGCTGAACGCCCTCCCGGACTTGATCCGCCGCACCGTCGGCGTCGACCCGTCCGGAGGCGCCGGCGAGCAGGGCATCGTCGTGACCGCGAAGTCCGGGCTGATCCTGCCCGGCGTGCTGCCAGCCCCACAGGTAGACCCTGAGGACCCGGCCGTCCAGGCCGTCGGCACACCCCGGCCGCAGCCGCACGGCTTCGTCCTCGACGACCGCTCGTGCCAACTTCCGCCGGAGGGATGGGGCGAGCGAGCGGTGCGGGCCGCGATCGACTGGGAGGCCGACGACATCTGCGTCGAGGTGAACTATGGCGGCGATCAGGCGGTGGCGGTCATCCGCACGGCGATGGAGAAGATCGGCGTGGACATCCCGGTGCGGAAGGTGCGCGCGACGCAGGGCAAGGCGGTCCGCGCTCAGCCTGTGGCCGCACTGTCGGCGCAGGGCCGCTGGCATCACGCGGGCACGTTCCCTGAGCTGGAGGAGCAGCTGTGCACGTGGTACCCCGAGTTGGGGTGGTCGCCTGACCGGCTGGACGGGATGGTGTGGGGCGGCTGGCATACGAAGCTGGTGGGGACGGTGCCGCGTGGGCAGGGCTCGCTGGGCGGGGATGCGGCCAGAAGGCAGATCGCCGGTGGGCGGCTACGGTGACGGGCATGGATCTCTGGCTGCTGCTGCTCGTGATGTCGCTCGCCGTGTACCGGCTGACCCGCCTTGCCGTGGCCGACACGTTCCCTCCCGTGCTGTGGACGCGGGATCGACTGGTCGGAGGCTGGCGGCCGTTGACGTTGCCGGAGATGGAGAAGCACCCGCTTCCGGTCCTCGGCGAGGAGGACTCGGCCGCCACGGTGGCCGGTCTCGGAAGCGTCAGCATGATCGACGGGCGTCTGTACCGGTACGTGGAGCGGAAGCGGTGGTCGCCGTTCTGGCTGGCCGAGTTGGTCTCGTGCCCGTGGTGCGCGTCTGGCTGGATCGCTGCTGGGGTGACGGCGGCCACGTGGGCGGTGGCCGGGCTGCCGGTGCCGCTGCTGACGTGGCTGGCCGTGTGGGCGGCGGGTGCTCTGCTGGCCGCGCAGGAATGGGCGTGAGCCCGGAACGCGGGCGCCGCGCGGGCCCGTAGCATCGCGGGCGTGTGTGAGACCGGGCCCGTGGTGGTTCGGGGTGAGGGAAGAGGGCCGTCCGCGGTGGGCACTGCGGGCGGCCCTCGCCCACACCCGGAATGATCTTCACGGTGTCGCGCCTACCGTCCCCACCGAGTCGACTCACCAACTCGGAGGGCGCCGTGGCCTGGTACCACGTCTTCACCCGGCGCGGCACACCCGCGCCCCGACCACTGCCCCCACCCGAAGCCAACGCCGTCACCGCCGCAGCCGCGCCCGTGAAGGAACCCCGCAGCGGCATCATCGGCAACACCGAGGGCTGGCAGGAAGAAGCCTGGGGCTTCTACGACGACCTCGGCGAGTTCCGCTACGGCGTGGAGTGGGTGTCCGCGATGCTCTCCCGCGTCCGCCTCTACGCCGCCAAGCTGGAGACCGGCGCCGACGAACCCGTCCGCGCCAACGCAGGCACCGCCGTCGACCTCATGACCACTCTCGGCGGAGGCGTCGGCGCACAGGCCCAGCTCATGGCAGGGTTCGGCACACAGCTCGCGGTCCCCGGCGAGGGCTACCTCGTCGGCGAGACCGTCAACGGCGTCGAGCGCTGGTCGGTCCGCTCCACCAACGAAGTCCGTACCGCACGTGGCCGCTTCGAAGTCATCGACGACACGACGAGCGGCAACGGCGCCCAGTGGCGCCCGCTCGGCGACGACTCCCTGGTGACCCGGGTGTGGCGCCCGCACAAACGGCTCCACTACCTGGCCGACTCCCCGGCCCGGGCGGCGCGGGGCAAGATGCGCGAGCTGGAGCTGATCAACCGGTACATCATCAGCCAGTTCCTGTCCCGGCTGGCCAGCGCCGGCGTGGTCCTCTTCCCGGACGAAGTGACGTTCCCGGTGAAGGAGGAGTTCGCCGAAGCACCGGACCCGTTCGTCGCCGAGTGGATCGATATCGCCGCGACCGCGATCAGCAACCCGGGCACCGCATCCGCCGTGGTGCCGCTCCCGATCAAGGTGCCCGCCGAGCACGTCGACAAGATCAAGCACATCGACTTCACCCTGCAGCTCGACGAACGGATCCTCGACAAACGCGAGTCCGCCATCAAGGGCCTCGCGACCATGCTGAACATGCCGGCCGAGGTGCTCCTCGGGATGGGCGACGTCAACCACTGGGGTGCCTGGCAGCTGGAGGAAGGCGCCCTCAAGACGCACATCGCGCCCGAGGCGGAGCTGATCTGCCAGGCCCTCACGACCGGCTACCTGCAGCCCCGGCTGAAGGCGTCCGGTGTTGAGGACTGGGCGAGCTGGGTCGTCTGGTACGACATGTCGGAGCTGAGCCTGCGGCCCGACCGCTCCGACGACGCGATCGCCCTGTACGACCGGCTGGAGATCAACGGCGCGGCGCTGCGCCGGGAGACCGGGTTCAGTGAGGCCGACAAGCCGACCGACGAGGAGCTGAAGGAGCAGGGCCTCAAGGTCATAGTCAAGACGCTGCCGTCCGGCGCCGGATCCGCCCTGTCCGAACTCACCGGCGAGCGCGTCACGATCACCCCCGTCGCCGCCGCGCCGCCCGGCGAGCAGGCCCAGGACGGCGCCGAGCCCGAACCGCCGCCGGAGGACCACAGTCCACCAGATGCCGACGCCGCCCGCGAAGCCGCCGCCGCAGCCCGCTCGGAGCGGCTCGCCCGGCAGGCACGAGCCCTGCACGCGATCCGGTTCGCGACCGGCCGCCCGCCGGAGCTGCTGCACCCGGCGCTGTGCACGCAGCACGCCTACTCGTGCCCGTTCACCCATGCCGCGCTGAAGCTGGGCGCGGTACCGAGGCCGGGCACGTCGGGGACGTACGAGGCGCGCCTCGATGCGTTCGGGCGTCTGTCCATCGGCCGGCTCGCTCCGCTGCTCGACACCAGCGGCTTCCTGACCACCGTCTCCTCTCGGAGTAGCAATGGGTTCGCTCACGGCCGCAGCTGACGGCTCGCACACCTCCGGCGCGATGGTCGCGCTGATGCCGACGCCCGAGGACGCCGAGCGTCTCGCCATCGAGGGGGGCGAGCCTGCCGACCAGCTTCACCTCACGCTGTCCTACCTCGGCAAGGGCGCGGACTTCAGCGACGACGCCCGCCAGAGCGTGATCGACGCAGTCGCTGATGTCCTGCCCCACTACGCCGACGGGCCCGTGGGGGCGAAGGCCTTCGGCGCCGCGCACTGGAACGGCAACGGTGAAGACCCGTGCTGGGTATGGTCGGTCGGCGACGACCCTGACACACCTCGTGTGCTGGGCATGCTGCACGGCGCGATCTGCATGGCGCTGGAGGAGGGCCTCGCCGAGAGCGCCGACGCGCCCGAACTGCCGCCGCCCCACACGCCGTGGCAGCCCCACATCTGTGCCGCGTACTCGGACGAGCTGGACCTCATCATCCCGATGGAGGAGCGTCTCGGCCCGGTCACCTTCGACCGGGTCCGGGTGGCGTTCGCCGGGGACTACACCGACATCCCCCTCGGCGGCGGCGTGACCGCTGCGGCCGGGCCGCTGCGCCGCCAGCCCACCGAGCTGGAGCTCGCGTCCCGCGCCGACTTCGCCGACATGAACGACGCCTGGCACAAGGCCGTCAACGGCGTCCTCGAAGACTGGGCCTCCATCCAGGACGCCCAGCGCGAGCAGATCACCGCCGCCGTGAAGACCGCGGTCGACAGCGGCAACCTCGACCAGCTCAACACCCTGACCGTCTCCACCAAAGATGCCGAGAAGCTCCTCACCAGCCGCATGCAGGCCTACGCCCAGCAGGCCGGACAGGCGCAGCAGCGGGAGGCCGAGGCCCAGGGCGTCGACGTGCCGGAGTGGTCCCTCGACGACGAGGCGCTGACCGCGGCGGCGATCCGGGACCGGCTGCGGCAGGTGGCCGCGACGACGGCCCGCTACCTGGGTGTCGGGCTGGTGCAGTCGGCGATCCGCCGCGCGGTGCAGCTGTTCGGCTCCGGGAGCGGGGAGCAGGTGGCCGCACAGGTCGACGAGCACCTCGCGAACCTGTCGGGCGCGGCGGTGGAGGAGCAGGTGGGGGCGGCGATGACGGCCGCGCAGAACGAGGGCCGCATGGCCGTCCTCGCGGTCGCGCCCCCGGCCACGTACACGGCGACGGAGATCCTTGACAAGAACTCGTGCAAGCCGTGCCGGGACATCGACGGCACCGAGTACACCGAGCTGACCGAGGCGCGGACGGCGTACCCGACGGGCGGCTACACGGGCTGCCTGGGGGGCCCGCGCTGCCGGGGCACGCTGGTGACGGTGTGGCCGCAGGACGGGGCGCAGGCAGCACAAGCCGGAATGATCTTGGCGGCGTCTGCGGACACAATGCCGCCGACACCCCAAGAAGGAGGCGGCACCGTGCCGTACCGCATCGAGGAAAAGCACCCGGACTGCGGTGCCGACACACCGTTCGCCGTGGTCCAGAACGACACAGGCGAGCTCATGGGCTGCCACGCCACCGAAGACGAAGCCGCCCAGCAACTCGCCGCGCTCGCCGCCGCAGAGAGCGACGACGACGCCAACGACGACGCGCCCGACGCCGCCCCGGACATGGACTACGCGGGCGAGACCGCCCCGTGGGAAGGCGTCCTCGCCGTCGAAGGCATCGTCACAGGCGACGGCCGCGAGTTCGCCCCCGACTCCCTGTCCTGGGCCGACCTGCCGGTCCCACTGCGATGGAACATCGAGGACTCCCACGGCGGCGAAGCCCGCACCAAGGCCGTCAACGTCGGCCGCATCGACAAGATCTGGCGCGACGGCGACAAGATCATGGGCGCCGGGGTCCTCGACCTCTCCGACGACAACGGCCGCCGCGCCCACGACAAGATCGAAGGCCAGTTCCTGCGCGGCGTCTCCATCGACGCCGATTCCATCTCCGACGCCGACGTCGAGTTCGTCTGGCCCGAAGACGTCAACGCCGGCACCGGCGACAGCGAGGAGGACGACCTCTTCGAGATGCTGTTCGCGCAGCCCGAGAAGACCGTCTTCCACGGGGGCCGGATCCGCGCCGCGACCCTCGTCGACATCCCCGCGTTCGCCGAGGCCTACATCGCCCTCCTCAACACCGAAGGCGCCATCGTGGCCGGCGGCGCGCCGGTCACCGCGGCCGAGCTCGCGCAGCTGCGGGTGCAGGAGATGGGCGCGGTCGGCACCCACGACACCGCCACCACCGACGGCCCGTGGGATGCGGCCGTGAACGAGAAGCGTCTCGACGGCCCGCTGACCGTGGACCAGGCCAAGGCCGCGTACGCCTGGTACGACGGCGGCGCGGTCGCCGACGGCGAACTCCCCAAGACCGCGGCGAAGTTCCTGCACCACGAGATCGGCGACGGCGGCAACGCGGGGGCGGCGAACCTGGCCGCGTGCTCGGCGGCGATCGGCGCCCTGCATGGCGCCCGCGGCGGCTCCGACATCCCCGACGCCGACCGGCGCGGGGTGTACGACCACGTGGCCAAGCACCTTCGCGACGCCGGGCAGGAGCCGGAGCCGTTCCGGTCGCTGGTCGCGGTGACCGCGTCTGCGGATCTGCGGCCGTCGGCGGCATGGTTCGCGGATCCGAAGCTGTCGCTGCCGACGCCGATCACGGTGACGGACGAGGGTCGGATCTACGGGCACGCGGCGCAGTGGGGGTCGTGCCACATCGGGCAGGAGGGTGTGTGCGTGCAGCCGCCGCACGAGGACGAGCACCCGTACTACCGCACTGGTGAGGTCGTCTGTGCGGACGGCACGAGGGTGGCGGTGGGTCAGATCACGGTGGGGACGGGGCATGCGCCGCTGTCGTACGGGGCGACCCCGGCGGCGGAGCACTACGACAACACCGGCGCGGCCGTCGCGGACGTGGCGGTCGGCAACGACCAGCACGGAATCTGGGTGGCCGGGTTCGTGCGGCCGGGCGCGGACCCGCTGAGGGTCTACGAGCTCCAGGCGGCCGGGCAAGTCAGTGGGGACTGGCGGCGGATCGGCGGCCAGCTCAGGCTGGTGGGTCTGCTGGCGGTCAACGTGCCGGGGTTCCCGGTGCCGAAGATGCGGGCCCGCGTCGCGTCCGGGCAGCCGCAGGCGCTGGTCGCGGCGGGTAAGCCGGTGGTGGCGTGGGGCCGGTCGCAGGCTGATGTGGAGCGGGACGCGGTGCGGATCGTGATGCGGATGCTGTCCCGTCGAGTCCATCCCGGAAGGGGGTGAACGGGTATGTGCAGCTGCAACAAGCGTCGGCGTCCGACGCCTCCGCCGCCGCCCCCTCCGAGCGTCTGACCTTTAGTTATGCAGTCCGGTGAACATAATTTGATGTTTGCCGGACTGTGTGCTATTCAGCTAACCTCGCGCTGAATGGGCGCCAACAATCCAGGCGCACAACCACCTTCGCCCACGGAGGACACAGTGGCAGCCGAGGAACTGTTCAGCGCCCCGCCCGACCTCACCCTCTCGTCCGACGCCGACCTCGCCGAACTCGAATCCCGCGCGGTCGCCGAGTTCAGCCGCGTCAGCGAGATCGACAACGTCGACCCCGACACGCTCGCCTACGCGATGCGCCTCACCGACGACCTCGACCGCATCCGCGCCGAACTCCGCGTCCGCGAGGTCCGCGCCGAACAGGCCGCCGCCCTGCAGCAGGCCCGCGTCGCCGACCAGCTCTCCCAGCTCCAGGCCCGCGTCAACGGCGCCCCCGCCACCGGCGAGCAGCCGCCCGCTCCGGCCGCCGCCGTCGACGCCGAGGCCATCGCGCAGGCCACCGCCCAGGGCGTCACCGCCGCCCTCTCCGCGTTCATGCTCGACCGCCGCGGCGGCACCGTCCGCCCGGAAGAGATCGCGCGGCGCGCCACCGCCTCCCTCGCCGAGACCGCCGCGCACGCCCCCGCGCCGCAGGTCCCCACCCAGCGCCTCGCCGTCACCGCCTCGGTGGACATCCCCGGCGTCGCCCGCGGCAGCGAACTCCCCTCGCTCTCCTCCCTCGCCGAGGTCACCTCGCGCAAGGCCAAGAGCATGCCCATCACCCAGGGCGCCCCCAGCGAGCAGCTCGTCGCGTCCATCCGCAACGACTTCTCCCACACGGTCGACAACCGCACCAGCCGCGGCGAGATGCGCGACCTCATCAGCTACCTGACGGGCCCCGACAAGCAGGCCGCGCTCGTGGCCGGCGGTGGCTGGTGCGCGCCCAGCGAGATCCGCTACGACTTCTTCAACATCAGCTGCGAGGACGGGCTGATCGACCTGCCGACCTTCGGCGTCACCCGGGGCGGCATCTCCTTCCCCGTCAGCCCGTCCCTCGCCGACGCGCTCGGCGGCGGCACCGCCTTCGCAGGCTTCTCCGCCACCCTCTCCAACACGTCGACGCCGTTCCTGTGGACCGAGGCCGACGACATCGCCGCCGCCACCGGCTCCCCGACCAAGCCGTGCATCCGAGTCCCCTGCCCGGACTTCGACGAGGAGCGGCTGGAGGCGTACGGGTACTGCCTCACCGCAGGCAACCTCACCGACGACGCCTACCCGGAGGCCACGCAGAACACCCTGCAGCTGCTGATGTCCGCGCACGCGCACGTCATCAACGCCCGCCTCATCGCGCTCATGCTCGCCCGCTCCACCTCCACGACCATCATCTCCGGAGGCGCCTCCAGCGACGCCGCCGCCCCGCGGATCTACAACGCGGTCGGCCTCGCCGCGACCGACTACCGGGCCCGCTTCGGCATGTGCATCGACGACGTCCTCGAAGTTGTCCTGCCGTACTGGGTCCGCGAGGTCATCCGCGCCGACCTGGCGTGGAAGGCAGGCGTCGAACTGCAGGCCGTCCCCAACAGCGAGGTCGACGCCTACTTCGTCGCCCGCAACATCGCCGTGCAGTGGGTCAACGACTGGCAGGTCCGCGGAGCGAGCCAGTTCGGCAACGCCACGAAGATGACCGCGTGGCCGACCACGGTCGACTTCCTCATCTATGCGGCCGGCACGTTCATCCACGGCCAGGGCATGAGCCTCGACCTCGGCGTGGTCCGCGACTCGGTGCTGAACGAGACCAACGACCACACCGCCGCCTGGTCGGAGGAGGCGCACCTCATCGCGAAGGTGGGCCACGAGTCGCGCCGGTACACGGTCGGCTTCAACGTCAACGGCTCCACGTCGGCGCTCCTCACCGGCACGGTCCGGGTCTAACCCCGGACTGCCGTCGTGAACCGAACCGTTGAGGAAGGGTGGTGAACCATGGCGCGTCAGCTCATCGACCTGCCCACGGTGTTCACCACCCTGCCGTTCGGGCTGTGGGACTCCCTCCAGACCCCCAGCCCCGATGGAGTGCACTGGCAGCAGGGCGTCACCTGGACGGAGCGCTGCCCGATCGGCGACACCACCTACGACGAGTGCCTGTCGGTCACCGGCACCGGCGCGCCGCCCGAACCGCCCGCGAAGACCGACAACGTCGAGCAGCAGTTCCGCGGGGCGACACCGTTCACGGTGTACGCCCGCTTCGACTGCTCGCCCGTCGGCCTTGGTGACGCGCAGACGGCGGCGCAGGACGCCCTCGCCCGCGTGGAGCAGCAACAGGTAGAGACGGCGTTCTGGACCGGCGCCGCGGGCGGGCAGGCCGTGGTCTTCCCCCACCTGGCCGCGAACGCCGAGCAGCTCGACGGCGACGTCGTCCTGCAAACCGTCGCCACCCCCGTCGTCACCGGCGCGGACGTGGCACACGCACTCGGCCTGCTCGAGCAGGAACTCGCCGACTGCTACTCCGGCCAGGGCCTCATCCACGTGCCCCGCCAGGCGCTGGCGACGCTGGCCGCGTGGAACCTGGTCACCGAAACCAGCGGGGGCCTGTTCACACCGGGCGGGAACCGGATCGTGGCCGGCGGCGGCTACACCGGCACCGGCCCGGACGGCAGCGCGCCGGCCGCGGGCACGACGTGGGTCTACGCCACCGGTGCGGCGTGGGGCTACCGGTCCGACGTGTTCGTCTCGCAGGTCCGCGACTCGCTGAACCGGTCGTCGAACAGCCTGCAGATGCTGGCCGAGCGGAACTACCTCATCGGCTTCGAATGCTGCCACCTGGCCGCGCACATCGTCCTCGGCGTGCCCACCGAATAGGGAGAAAGACCCATGGCCACAGTTTCCACGTGCGCGACTCCCATCAAGGGCACGCACCTTCGGATCATCGCCCTCAACGCCTGCGGCGTCCCGGTCACCGGAGCGTCGGGGCTGGTCGCCGTCAGCTCCGGGTTCGTGCAGGTGGAGATGGAGCCGGACTATGAGGACGGCGAGGAGTTCTTCGAGCGGACCGCGTCGGGTGACCCGTGCGTGAACCAGAAGGACGACCCCACCCTGAAGCGGATGGGCCTCACCATCCAGATGTGCGAGATGAACGTCTCGGCGATCGCCTACGTCATCAGCGCCCGCGAACTCACCGCCGGCAGCCCGACCACGGGCACCGGCTTCGCTGTCGCCGAGGGCAACCCCACCAACCGCTTCAGCCTGGAGGTGTGGCAGGAAGTCGCCGGGTCGGGGGCGTGCGACGCGTCCGGGAACCAGCGGTACATCTACCACGCCTGGCCGAACGTGGGCGCCACCCAGATCGGCAACTACACCATCGAGAACGGCCGCTCCACCTTCGAGTTCACCTCGGAGACCCAGGGCGCCGCCTCGACGTGGGACACCCTCGTCGGCGACGACTACCTGCCGTCCGGGGCGTTCGTCGACACCGACGAGCACTGGGTGTGGAACGTGACCACGACCGCACCGCCGACGGCCGCCTGCAACCCGACCACGCTGGTCCCGTAGCACCACCCGCCCGGAGGGGGTACCGATGGCGCTGGCCCAGTACAGCGACACCTACTGGTTCCCCACCGGCACGCTCGCCGCGAGCGTCCCGGCGAGGGTGTTCCAGCACAACACGAACACCCTCGCCACGCTGTGGTCCGACGCCGGCGGAACCGTGCCGCTCGCCAACCCCGTCAGCACCTCGGCCGGCGGGGTGCTGGAGTTCTGGGCGGAGGAAGGCCGCTACTGGGTCCACATCGACAGCGAAGCCTTCGAGATCGCCGTCGGGTCGGCTGCGCAGACGGCAACGCAGCAGGACATCACCAACCACACCGGCGCCGCCGACCCGCACGCCGACCGGGCGTACGCCGACGGCAAGTTCGCCACGATCGTCGTCGTCAACACGCTCACCGGAACCGTCACCACCCTGTCCGGGCAGGTCGCCAACCTGGACATGTGGGTGCAGGATGCCCTCGCCCGCGTGGCCGCCATCGAGCAGGGCACCGCGTTCCTTGCGGGCGCCCACTACGTGGGTCCCGTCGACATCTCCGGGGCCAGCCTTACCATCGTCGACGGCCAGCTGATCGTCGACTCCAGCGGCACCGGCATCAACGCGGTCGACCGCGGCGGCACCGCCAACTTCGGCGCCTACGTGTGGCGCACCGCCGGAGTCGACCGGTGGGCGTGGCAGCAGATCAGCGGATCCCAGGATCTCCTGCTGACCGACTCGGCCAACGGCATCGAAGTGATGCGCGCGGCCCCCAACGCGGGGCAGGCGATGCTCGGCTTCCTCGGCGCCACCCCGGTCGCCCGGCAGGCCGTCACCGGCTCCCGCGCAGGCAACGCGGCGCTGGCCTCGTTCCTCCAGGCCCTCGACACCGTCGGGCTCATCGACGACCAGACCACCGCCTAGGAAGGAGCAGCCCGGTGCCCGTCATCAACCCCATCGTCAGCACCCCCAGCGGCACCGGCGGCACCACCGGGCCGTGCGCCGACTGGCCCGTCACCTGGACCTGCGAGGTGTCCACCCTCAACCCGGCCGTCACCGGCGCCGCCGTCAGCATGGCGACCGAGACGCTGTGGGCGCTCACCGGGATGCGGTTCGGGACCTGCGAGATCACCCTGCGGCCGTGCGCCCGCTCGTGCGACGACGGCCGCTTCTTCGACGACTTCGGCCCACCGTGGGAAGGCGGCCGCTCCTACCCGCAGCCCGCCCTCATCGGCGGCCTGTGGTTCAACCTCACGTGCGGCTCCTGCCACGGCGGCTGCTCCTGCAGCACTGTGTCCGAGGTTCTGCTGCCGGCGCCGGTGAACTCGATCGTCGAAGTCCTCATCGACGGGACCCCGATGGCGTCCGGCGCCTACCGCGTCGACAACCACCGCCTGCTGGTGCGCACCGACGGCGGGACCTGGCCGCGCTGCAACGACCTGTCGAAGGAAGACACCGAGGCCGGAACGTGGTCGGTCCGCGCGACCTACGGCGAGGCCCTCCCCGAAGGCGCGGCGCTGGCCATGGGCCAGCTCGCGTGCGAGAT
This sequence comes from Streptomyces sp. YKOK-I1, assembly GCF_054660435.1. Lineage (NCBI taxonomy): Bacteria > Bacillati > Actinomycetota > Actinomycetes > Kitasatosporales > Streptomycetaceae > Streptomyces > Streptomyces sp. YKOK-I1. Next base: position 8,382,593 of record NZ_BAAGDR010000001.1, on the reverse strand, counting down.
CGCGAAGGCCGCTGACGGCGGGGACTGCAAGCTTCCGGCCGGGCTGCAGCAGTTGGTGCGGCAGGGCGTGACCATCTCCTATCCGGATGTGGGGGAGCTGTTCCGGCAGGGCCGCACTGGCCTGTACCTGGTGGACATGTTCGTCGCGGCGTGGAACCCGTATGGGCTGCGGCAGCGGTCGCGCGTGTACTCGGTGGACCGGCCGCAGGTCCGCAGGACGGGGACCTGACGATGCCGATGATCAGCGGTGAGCTGAAGTGGTACACCGTCGCTTCCACGCTGGAGCAGGTGGTGTACGCCGAGCTGACGGAGAAGCCGGCCCGGCACAGCGTGGTGCCGGGGGCGATCGCCTGGGACGCCTGCGACTGCGGGCTGCTGGCCGTCTCGGTGGCGCAGGTGTTCCTCACCGAGACGTTCCCCGACCAGCTCGCCCGCCGCATCGGTAACGCGTGCGACGCGCCGTACGAGGTGGGTGAGTTCGTCATCCAGGTGATCCGCTGCGCCCCCAACCCCGACGACATGGCGAACCCGCCGTCGACCGCCGAGCTGGCCGCCTCCGCGCAGGAGGTGCTGCGCGACGCGTACGAGATGCTGGCCGCGGTGTCGGTGAAGCTGTGCGAGATGAACGCGGCCCGGGAGATCGCCGACTTCATGCTGCGTCCGCTGACCTCACAGGGACCGGCGGGCGGCTGCGTCGGCAACGAGCTCCGCGCGTACGTGGCGCTGGGCAGGAACTGACCGTGTTCACCGTCTCCACCAGCTTCAGCCTGGACCGTGGGCGGATCCTGCGGATGCTGCGCCTGCCGGGGGGCATGGTGTACCGGAACATGGAGCGCCGGGTGCGGCGGGTCGAGGCGGAGGCGATCCGCCGGGCGCCGGGCCGGATGGGCAGCACGATCCGTGCGCAGATCCGCCCCGGGCCGGGCGGCGAGTTCCAGGGCGTCATCAACGTCCGGCATCCGGCTGCCCTGTACGTGATCGGGGGGACGCGCCCGCACGTCATCCGGCCCCGGAGGGAGGGCGGCGTGCTGCGGTTCACGGTCGGCGGCCAGGTCGTGTACGCCCGGCTGGTCATGCACCCGGGTACGAAGCCGAACGACTTCCTGCGCCAAGCGCTGCGGGCGGCTCTCTGACCTCCGGAATGATCATGACGGGGTGGTGCCTACCGTCCCCACCATGACCGAGCCCACCCACACCCACGCCCCGGTACCCACGGAGTCCGCGCCCATCCGCGACTTCACCCGCAAGCGCGACCGCCTCCTCTTCCGCATCGACGACGACCTGTTCGAAGCCGCCGCCGCGCTGCCCGGCAACACGCTCGCCCGGTTCGCCTCCCGCTTCTCCGACATCGAGAAGACGAGCGTCGACCAGCAGCTCGGCATCTTCATCGACGTCCTCGCCATGGTGCTCCTCCCCGAGTCGGCCGCCCGCTTCAACAAGCGCCTCGACGACCTCGCGCAGCCCATCGAACTGGAGCAGGCGTCCGACGTCATCACCTGGCTCCTGGAGGCCTACGGCCTGCGCCCTACCGAGCCGTCCTCGCCCTCGTCGGATGGGCCGCCCAGCCCGGAATCTGGCACGAGCTCGACGGACGCGCCGCCGCCGCAGGCATCGATCCCGGCGACCTTTCAGCCGACCGCTTCCTGAACTGGATCTACGCCGAGATGGTGCAGCGCCTCAACGTCGGAGAGAACGAAACCCCCGACCGGGCCCGACGACGGTTCGACGGGGAGCTCGGCGTGCGCGACTGGACCACACCCCGCACCGAGTACGCCAAGCCCGAACCGCGCGACCCGAAGGCCCCGTGGTGGTGGGACGGCGCTGAGGACGCATCCCAGTCCTTCCTCGCCTCGATGGGGGTGACCCTCACGTGAGCACTCCCGCCGGTGACGACCTCGTCGGCAACGCAACCATCCGGGTCGACGGCGACACCGATCCGGCACTGCGCGCCCTCAACCAGTTCTCCCGCGACGCCCAAGGCCGAATGCGGGACGTACGCGGCCGGTTCGTCTCCGAGAGTGCGGCCATCAACCGCACCCTCACCAACGCGGCCACCGGCGGCAACACCCTCACCACCGCGCTCACCAACGCCGACGACCGAGGCAACCGCTTCGGCCACACCCTGCGGACCATCACCAACGCCGCGACCGCCGCGGGCGGCGTACTCGGCCGCGTCGGCCTCGGCCTCGGCGCCATCGGGGCGGCAGCCGGAACCGCCGCCCCGCTGCTCGCGGGGATCGTCACCACGCTGGAGAACATCGCCCCCGCCGGCGCGGTCGCGGTCACCGGGATGCTGGCCGTCACACAAGCCTCGGCCGCCATCAAGCTCAGCATGGTCGGCGTCGAGGACGCGGTCACCGCCGCGTTCGACACCTCCGAGGCCGGGGCGAAGAAGTTTGATGAGGCGCTGAAGAAGCTCGCCCCGAACGCCCGCGCTTTCGCCGAGCAGATCCGCGCCCTGCAGCCCGCGTTCCAGAAGTTCCAGCAGGGCGTCCAGAACCGGGTGTTCGCCGGGTTCGCCGACGAACTCAAGGGCCTGTCCAGCACCGTGCTTCCCCTGGTGCGCACCAACCTGAACGCCACCGCCGACACCCTGAACAAGATGGCACTCGGCGCGAGCGGAGCAGCTCGTCAACTCGCCACCAGCGGCACCCTCGGAACCGCCATGGCCGGCGCCAACAAGGGCCTCGCCAACCTGCGGACAATCCCCGGTCAGGTCGTCACCGCGCTCGGCCAGCTCGCCGCTGCGGGCACTCCGGCGTTCGGCCGGCTCACGGCCGGCGCGGCCGGGGCGGCCGCACGGATCGGCGACAGGCTATCGAAGGCGTTCGAGTCCGGGGCGCTGACGAGCGCCGTGGATACGGCGATCGGTCTGCTGAAGGATCTCGGCACCGTCGCCGCGAACGTGTTCTCCACTCTCGGCAACATCATGGCCCCCGTCCAGGCCGCGGGCGGCGGCCTGATCGGCATGCTGGTACAGATCACTGGTGCGCTGAAGAACGCCACCGGCACACAGGCCTTCCAGACCGCGATCAGCTCGCTGGCGCAGGTGATGGGCACCCTGGCCCGCACCGTCGGGCCGCTCGTCGGTCAGGCCCTGGCCGCAATTGCCCCCGTCCTCAGTGCGCTCGGACCACCCGCCCAGACCCTGATCACCGCGCTGGGCGCCGGACTCGAACCGATCATCACCGCGCTCGGCCCGGTCCTGCTGCAGGCGGCAGCCGCCGTCGGGGCGCTCGTCACCAGCCTCGCCCCGCTCCTGCCCGTCGTCGGGCAACTGGCGGCAGCGCTCCTGCCCGCACTCACCCCCCTGCTGGCCGCCATCCGGCGGATCTTCGAGGCCCTCGCCCCCGTCGTCGCCCAGGTCTCCTCGGTGCTGCAGGCCACGCTCGCACCCGTCCTGGCGCAGCTCCCGGGCATCATCCAGCCCCTCGCCGACCTCCTCGCCAACCAGCTCATCGCCGCCATCCAGCTCTTCGGCGACCTCCTCGTCCAGGTCAGCCCCGCCCTGATCAGCCTCGGCCAGAGCGCCGGCCTGCTCCTGGCCGCCGCCGCCCCGCTGATCGCTGTCATGGCCCAGCTGACGACCCAGCTCCTCGGCGGGCTGCTCCCCGCGCTCCAGCCGATCATCGGACTCGTCGCATCGCTCGCCAACACCCTGGCCAGCCAGCTCGCCTCCACCCTCACCAACCTGATCATCCCCACCCTGCAGCTCGTGTCCAACCTGCTGCGCGGCGATTTCACCGCAGCCTGGAACTCCCTTAAATCCCTGGTCAGCGGCGTCGCCACCCACTTCACCACCACGCTGACGAACATCTACAACGTCGTCGCCTCCATCGTCCGCAGCATCGTCGAACGCTTCACCTGGCTCTACAACGTCCTCATCGGGAACAGCATCATCCCCGACCTCGTCAACGGCATCGTGAGCTGGTTCGGCCGCCTGCCCGGCATGGTGTTCAGCGCCCTCGCCGGGCTCGCCTCCCGGATCGTGGCGCGCGCCGTCGAGGCAGGCAGCGCGCTGGTGAGCACGCTGCAGGCGAAGGTCGCCGAAGCCGTCAACTGGGTGCGCGGGCTGCCGGGCCGGGCGGCCGGGGCACTGGGGGCTCTGGCCGGGGCGCTGCGGGGGCAGGCGGCGTCGGCGGGCGCGTCGCTGGTGGCGGCGATCCGGGAGAAGGTCGCCAGCGCGGTGGCCGCAGTGCGGGAGATGCCCGGCCGGGCCGCGGCCGCGCTCGGAGGCCTTGGCGGCCGCCTTGCTTCGGCCGGCGCGGACCTGATCCGGGGCATGATCGGCGGTATCCGCAGCATGGCCGGCGCCTTGGTGGCGGCCGCGAAGGACGTCGTCGGCAGCGCCGTGTCGGCAGCGAAGAACCTGCTGGGGATCGCATCGCCGTCGAAGGTGTTCGCGGAGATCGGCCGCAACGTCGGCCAGGGCTTCATCAACGGCCTGACCAGCACCAAATCAAAGATCGACCAGACTGCCGACCGGATGGCCGCCGCCGTCGTCAAGGCGTTCAAGGGCACCGGCAGCAAGGTCGACGACCGGCTCGTCAACCTGATCCAGTCCGGGAACAAGCGGCTGCAGTCCCTCGCCGACGAGCGCGACAAGCTGTCCGCGCGGATCGCTCAGGCACAGAAGTTCGCCACCGACCTCGCCACGTCCACTGCGTCCGGGTTCTCCCTGCAGAACGTCCTCGGCTCCGACCCGCTCACCGCCGGGAACCTCAAGCAGAACCTCGGCAACGCCGCCATCGCCATCAAGGCCTTCACCTCCGACGTCAGCCAGCTGAAGAAGCTCGGCCTGCGCAAGGACCTCATCCAGCAGATCCTCGACCTCGGCGTCGAGCAGGGCGCCCAGCTCGCGGACACTCTGGCGAAGCAGTCGCCCGCCTACATCAAGCAGCTCAACAAGATGCAGGCCAACGTCGTGAACGCGAGCCAGAACCTCGGCCGCCTGGGTGCGGACGCCCTGTTCGACGCCGGGAAGAAGGCCGGGGATGGGTTCCTGACGGGGCTGAAAGCGCAGAAGAAGAGCATCGAGGCGCTGATGCTCGACATCGCGAAGTCGATCCAGGGCGCGATCAAGAAGGCGCTCGGCATCAAGTCGCCGTCGCGGGTGTTCGCGGAGATCGGCGCCAACACCGCGCGCGGCCTGGCCGAGGGGCTGCTGAAGGAGAAGGCCGGCGTGCAGGCGACGGTCCGGACCGTTGCCGGGTCGGTCACGGACGCGGGCGCGGACTCGATCGGCTCCATGGTCGGCCTGACCCGGGCGAGTAGCAGGCCAACGTCGACGACGTTCGTCAATCACTTCCATCTGGAGAACCGCGGAGTCCTCGGCTCGCAGCGTGAGGCCGAGGACTGGCTGACGCGGGCCATGGACCGGCTGCGTCTGCAGGGGCGCCTGCCCCGGGGGGTCGCCGCATGACGTGGTCCCCGTGCGTGACCGGCGCCGCCTACCAGATCGCCGTGGACTGGGCGGCCGACAGCGACTTCGACGACGCCCACGACGACGTCACCGAAGACGTCCTGGAACGCGGCATCACCATCTCCTACGGCCGCGACCAGAGCCGCCAGCTGTCCCCGGGCCGCGTCGGATCCGCCGGGTTCTCGGTGTGCAACGTGACCCGCCTGTTCTCCCCGGAGAACGCGAACAGCGCCCTCTTCGGCGACCTGGAGCCGGGCCGCGAGATCCGCTTCCGGGCCACCCGCGCCGGCGTGACGTACCCGCTGTTCTACGGGCGGTTGAACGACTTCACCGTCCACGCCGACCGCTCCAACCGCAGCGTCGACTTCACCGCCCTCGACGGCCTCGCCTCCTTCCAGGGCATCAAGATCTCCACCGCCCTGTACGAGGGACTGCGCACCGGCCAGATCATCGACACCATCCTCACCGAAGCCGGATGGACCGGCGGCCGCGACCTCGACTCAGGCGCGTCCTTCACCCAGTACTGGTGGGCCGAGGGCACCACCGCCTTCGACGCGCTGCAAGACGCCGTCCAGGCCGAAGGCCCGCCGGCCATCGTCTACGTCGCACCCGACGGCACCTTCACCTTCCGCGACCGCCACCACCGCCTGCTCCGCTCCACCTCGGTGACCTCGCAGGCCACCTTCGCCACCACACCCACCGGCAGCCAGTGCTGCGACATCGCCGGATACGGCGAGGGCGGCTACGGAGACTGCGCCTACGGAGGAGGACCCGCATGATCACCGTGCCCACGATCGGGCAATCCGGCTGGGGAACCGTCCTCAATACGGCCCTGCAGTCCCTGGACACCACCTCGTCCGTGGCACGTGCGGGCTCCAAGCCGGCCGACCAGCTGCTCGTCGCCTGGGGGTACGACTCCGAGCACGCGAGCTCCACCAACATCCTCGCCTCGGGCACGGTGTACCTGCACAAGCTGTGGATCGCCGCCGGGTCGACCGTCAGCAACCTCGGCTGGACCATCACCACCGCCGGATCCACGCTCACAGCCGGCCAGTCGCTGATGGGCCTCTACAGCGCGGCCGGGACCCGGCTCGCGGTCACGGCGGACCAGGCCTCCAGCTGGACGTCTACCGGCTTCAAGCTGCCCGCGCTCACGGCCCCGCTGTCCATCACGACGTCCGCCTACTACTACGTCGCCATCCTGTCGGTCGGCACCACGCCGCCCACCGGCGCGTCCTCGCCGGGGCTGCAGACCACGTTCAACGCGAACACCACCGGCGCGAACCTGCGGCACGCGATCGGCGCCACCGGTCAGACGTCGCTGCCCTCGTCGATCACCATGTCCAGCAACACGTCCACGGGCGTGTCCACCTGGGCCGTAGCCGCCTAGGGGGTGTCATGACGTACACGTACACCGACCCGTTCGAGTACCAGCACGGCTGGCGCGACATCGTCAACGACGTCGCCCAGGACGTCGGCGTACGCGTCAAGGACGTCGACGTGTCCACCGTGTGGAGCACCGAGAGCCCGTTCACGGTCCTCATCGGCCAGACCCTGGAGATCAAGGCCGTCGCCTCCGATCCGTTCCTCGACGCGGTCGAGCCGACCACCACCGGAGACGACCCCGACATCCTCTACTCCGGCGCCGGAGTCATCACCGCCACCATGACCCGCACCTCCGGCCAGTCCACCATCATCCGCGTCACCTCCACCGGCGGCACCGCCACCGTCCTGTCCATGCGGCTGCGCGCCCGCTCCGTCCCCGTCTCCCGCACCGTCCAGGTCCGCGAGCAGGACCCCGCCTCGATCACCGTCAACGGACTGCGCACCTACCCGCAGGACATCCCGCTGGCCACCGCCAACGACGTCGACGCCGTCGCGAAGACCGTGGTCGGCCAGTACGCGTTCCGCCGGCCGATCGTGTCGATGCGGATCGTGGCCGCGGACGAACTGCACCTGCAGCAGATCTTCACCCGGACGCTGTCGGACCGGATCACCATCCGCAACGACGAACTCGGCCTCAACAGTGACTTCTTCATCGAGCAGCTCGACCACACCATCGTCCGGATCAACCCTGACCGGCCTCCCATCCACGCCCTGGTCCTGGGCTGCGAGAAGGAGGGGGAGGCCCCCAACGACAACCCCTTCACGTTCGACCGGACCGGCTCCGGCTTCGACGACGGCTACTTCGACCCGATCGTCGCGGACGACCCGGCCACCGTGTGGATCTGGGACAGCCAGTCGACGTTCGACACCAACGAGCTCGGCACATGAGGAGAGGTGCGCGGTGAATCTGATCGTTACGCTCGCGCGGGCGCGGGTCAACCACGGGCGGTGGATCGCCGACTGCCCGCGCCGCTACTGCGCGAACGCCATGCGCCTGCAGCCGGGGCAGGCGACGTTCCACTGCGGCGGCGAAGGCGGCTGCAAGCAGGTCGCCGAGATCGAGTGGCCGCCGGACGCGGACGGCATCTGGGAAGCACTGCTGGAACGCCCGGTCCCCGTCACGAGGAACTGGTACCCGCCCGGCCACGATGAGGCGGTCCGGCTCGCGTTGCCGCACGGGCAGACGCCGGAAGAGCTCCGCGCGGAACAGCGGCACTATGAGGCCGAACCTTCGATGGGGGTGTAGACGTGACCTGGACAGCACCGATGACCGCGGTCGCCAACACGGTGTTCACCGCAGCGCAGTTCAACACGCACGTCCGCGACAACCTCAACGAGACCGCCCCGGCGAAGGCCACCGGCACCGGCTCACTGATCGTCACCTCGGGCGCCAACTCGATCGCCCAGCGCACCCCGACCACCGCCAGGTCGGACACCTCCGACACCACGACCTCCACCAGCTACGGCGACCTCGCCGGATCATCTGGGCCCTCCGTGACCGTGACCCTGGGCAACCGCGCCTTCGTGGCCATCACCGCCCGCATCAACAACAGCACGGCCACCCAGCCGGGCGTCGTCGGATACGACATCTCCGGCGCCACGACCTTCTCCGCCGACGACAGCCGCGCCCTGTGGCACGAGACCAACGGAACCGGCGAGTTCAACCGGTCCACCTACATCGGCCTGCACACCGGCCTGACCGGCGGATCCAACACCTTCACCATGAAGTACCGGGTCGGCGGCGGAACCGGCTCGTTCCAGTTCCGCGAGATCTGCGTCATCCCGCTGTGAGGAGCCCCGTGCTGAAACTCCGCGCAGCCTGCGTCACCGTACTGCTGGCGCTCACCGGCTGCGGAACCCTCCCGGCAGCGTCCATCACCACGCCGCCGCTCTCCCTGTCCAGCCTCACAGCCACGGACCAGGTCGTCGCCACCACCCTGCCGGTGGACGCGTCACCGGACACCCCCCGGACGATGCTCCGCCAGGTCGTACCGGTCGCGGCAGGAGACACCATCGACGTCTCCGCCTGGGCGCGGATCACCAACGACACCGGCTACGTCGTCGGGATCGGCTGGCACCTGTGGGTGTACGACGTCGACAGCGGCCTCGGCAGCGCCGGGCCCTGGACACAGATCTCCCCGAAGGACGGCGACAACGTCCCCCCGCCTCGGCACCACATGCCGCTGGCGATCGACACCGTCTGGCAGATCCCCGCGGACTGGCCAGCCGGCCATCGCGTCACCGTCGTCCTGCGCGCTGACGCGCACTCCACTGCTGCCGTCTCCGGCGACACCGTGACGGTCGACTCGGAGTACGGCCATCTCACCGTCCGCCGCTACACCCCCACGGAGGCCTGACCATGGCTGGCACTGGACCACAGAAATACCCCGGCGCGAGCCTCACCGCCTGGTACCAGGACGACTTCGACAGCGACCTCATGGAGGTCAACGTCACCGTCCTCCACACCACGGAAGGCCCCACGCTTCCGTCGTACAACGGAGGCGCGGTGGCGCCGAACCTCACCGCGGTCCCGGACTTCGCCGCCAAGCGACTGCGCTGGTACCAGCACTTCGACATCGACCGCTCCAGCCGGGCCCTCGTCAACCTGTCGGGCGGCGTGCAGACGAACACCCTCAACGTCGTCCAGGTCGAACTCGTCGGCACCTGCGACCCGGCCACCCACAAGAAGTGGCTGGCGGCCGGCACCGCGCACATCTACTGGCCGGAGGCGCCGGACTGGGCGCTGCGCGATGTGGCGGCTTTCCTGTCCTGGGTGCACGCGAACCACGGCGTGCCGCTGACCGGCCCGGAGTCCTGGCCGGCGTACCCGTCGTCGTACGGAAGCGGCGGCGGCCAGCGCATGACGTTCGCCGAGTGGAACGCCTTCAAGGGCGTGTGCGGCCACATGCACGTCCCGGAGAACGTCCACGGCGACCCCGGCGCCATCGACTTCAACCGGCTCATCGCCCTCGCTAAGGGCACGGACATCGAGGAGGACCCCATGGCGGGGATGACCGCTCAGGACATCTACAACGCCGTCTGGAAGACGGACGCAATGGCGGCGCCGACGGACGCGCCGGACATCAAGACGAACCCGACGTGGCAGGCGGCCAGCGTCCTGCGGGACATCCAGACGCGGGTGCGGGCGAACACGGCGGCGGAGGCCGCGCAGACGGCCGCGATCGCGAAGCTGGCTGAGCTCGTCGGCACGGGCGTGGACACGGCCACCGTGGTCGCGGCGGTGCAGACGGCGATCAAGGACGCGGTCGTGAAGGTCACGGTCGACGTGACGGGCAAGGAGGGCTGACCCATGAAGGTGTCGAAGTACTGGAAGGCGATCGTCGCCGGACTCGCCGCCGGGGCCGCATCGTTGGGAACCGCGCTGGCGGACAACACGATCACCACGCAGGAAGGCCTCACCGCCGTCGCCTCTGTGCTCGGCGCGCTCGGCCTCACCTGGGTGGTGCCCAACCGGAAGCCCTCGACCGGAGAGGACACCAGCGCATGAGCAGCCCCCTCGACGGACGCATCCGCTCCGTCGCCCGCGAGGAAGTCGCCGCAGCCCTCGGCTCCAGCCCGGCCGCCCCCGCCGACAGCGCCGACGCGGACCGGGTGGCCGCACTGGAGAAGGAAGTCGTGAGCCTGTGGGCCTCGGTGAAGAGCCTCACCAACCGGCTCGACGCGCTGGCCAAGACGCCGACGGACGTGAGCCCGGAGACACGGCCGGCCGCGCGCCGCGCCAGGAAGGCGGACAGCGAGTGAAGGTCGTCGTCTACCCGGCCGACCGCTTCGGCTGCGGAGCGTTCCGCATGACCTGGCCCGGCGAGTACTGCGCCGCCGCAGGCCACGACGTCACCGTGGTCGCACCGGAGCGCCGCCGGATGCAGCTCGTCATGGAGGGCGACACCGTCCGCGATGTCCTCCTCAACGAGCACATCGACGTCATCGTCATGCAGCGCGTCACCCACGCCTACATGGCCCAGACCGTCAGCATCCTCCGCTCCAAGGGCATCGCCGTGGTGGTCGACGTGGACGACGACCTCTCTTCCATCCACCCCTCCAACCCGGCGTGGGCCATGCACCACCCGGGCAACGAGGGGCGCCGCATGGCGGCCGGCGGTGTGAACCGGCACTCCTGGCGCAACCTCGCAGCCGCCTGCAGGGACGCCACCCTCGTCACCGTGTCCACCCCGGCCCTGCTCGACGTGTACGCCCGGCACGGCCGCGGGCACCTGCTGCCCAACTACCTGCCCGACCACTACTACGGGCTGCCCCGCCAGGACTCCGACATCATCGGCTGGCCCGGCTCCTACCACTCCCACCCGAACGACCCCGAGGCGCTCGGCGGCGCGATCGCACGGCTCGTCGAGGAGGGCGCCGAGTTCGTCATGCGCGGCGACTCGACCGGCGCGGGCCGGGCGTTCGGGCTGCCAGCGGACCCGCCCGGCGGTGGCGTGCCGATCGAGCAGTGGCCGACTGCGGTCTCCTCGCTGGGGATCGGCATCGCCCCGCTGGCCGACACCCGGTTCAACGCGGCGAAGTCGTGGCTGAAGCCGCTCGAGATGTCGGCGGCCGGCGTGCCGTGGGTGGCGTCCCCGCGGGCCGAGTATGCACGGCTGCACGCGATGGGCGCCGGCGTGCTGACGGACCGGGCGCGCGGCTGGTACCGGGAGTTGAGGAGGCTGCGGGAGTCGGTGGCGTTGCGGGCCGAGATGTCGGAGGCGGGGCGCGCGGTGGCCGAGCAGCTCCGGCTCCGCCGGAACTCGTGGCGGTGGGCCGAGGCGTGGGGCCGGGCGTACGAGATGCAGCAGGCTACGCCGCGGGCTGCGGTAGCGGTGTAGCGGCGATCGGTTCCTCACGCACGTCCCGGATCCACGAGGCCCCGCAGGCGAGGCAGAGTTCGTGCGGGTCGGCGTACACGAGGCTGGTGGACTGGCACAGCGGGCACTTGGCCCGGGTGCGCACGCGCCGCAGCTGGTTGCGCTGGTAGGTGCTCGTGCCGCCCCAGTAGCCCTCGGCGCCGTGGAGCATGGCCCAGGCCAGGCAGGTGGGGCGCGCGTCGCAGGTGCGGCACCACTGCTGCGCTGTGGTCAGCCCTTCGTCGGTCTCGACGTCGGGCACGAAGTCGAAGTCCGCAGTCGCGCACGGCGCATCAGCCTGCCAGGCGACGTCCTCGGCAGAGAAGAACTCGACGCTTTCCATAACGCCCCCTACGGGCAGGGCGTGTTGTCGGCGACGGACCAGACGATCGCGCCGCCGACCGCGCAGGTGCGGATCCGGCCCTGCTTCTTCAGCCGCTGGACGCTGAGGGCGATGGTGGGCCGGTCCAGGCCGGTCGCGGCCGCGAGCTCACTGCGCGAGCAGGTCCCAGAGGCGATGAGCCGGTAGACCGCCTCGTCCCGCGCCTGCACGCGGGGATCTCTCGGACGGCCGGGGCGCCGGGCTGTCTCCTGCATGACGAACTCGCATTCACTTGGCCGGTCGGCTGAATACCAGTATGCGCGTGATGCCCTGCCACGCCGTCATCCCGGAAGGCATATGCCGCCACGACTGCCAGACTCCGAACGGAGACACCGCCCGCAAGGAGCCGCGCATGCCTGATGAGCCGACACTCGGCGAAGTCGTGCGCCGCCTCGAGGCCGTCCACCAAGACCTCAAGGAAGACTTCCGCGACGTCGCCGGACGGCTCGACAGCAAGGTATCCATCGAGCGCTACCAGTACGAGCAGGCCGCAGTCTTGGAGCGGGAGCGGCTGACCAACGAACGGGTCAAAGCGATCGAGGAGGCACGGGACAAGGAGAAGCGGGAGAAGCAGGAAGCTGAACAGAAAGCCGCCGACCGCCGGGCGGCCGACAGGCGCCTCGCCTTCTCCGCGCTCGTTGCCCCCGTCATCATGCTGTTGCTGACCCTCTACCTCACCAGCCGGGGAGCCGGGACATGAGCGCAGGGCACGCGAACTGGCGCCAGCAGCAGCGCCGCAAGGACGTCGTGTTCGGGCTGTTCCTGTTCGCCGGAATCGCGTGCCTGGCACTCCTGGCCCTGTGGGTGCAGGGCCTGTCGCGGGACCTGCACACCGCGGTCGAGGACCGGGACGCGCTCGCGGCGCAGGTGCGGGAGCTGGGCGGGAAGCCGGTGGCCGGTCCGAAGGGGGAGCCCGGGACGTCGGTGACGGGGCCGCCCGGGGCGCAGGGAGTTCCGGGGCCGACCGGTCCATCGGGACCGTCGGGTGCGCCAGGCAGGGACGGGACGGACGGCGTGTCGGGGACCCCGGGCGCTACGGGGCAGCCGGGCGCAGTGGGTGCGACCGGGCCGCAGGGCGAGCGCGGCGCGACGGGCCCCCAGGGCGAGCAAGGGCCGCGCGGCAACGAAGGCCCGGCGGGGCCGGCATGTCCGGACGGGTACAGCTTGCAGGCTCCGGCATACGACCCGGACGCGCTGGTGTGCCGTCGGGATGGCGGCGGCTCCGGCGAAGACGGCGGGGAGAAGTCGCCGCAGGCGCTGGCGCTGGATCCGCAGCGCAAGCAGTACGCCTGACCTGCGGGGAAATACTTTCGGCCATGATCTATCCGGCTGGCCGGATTGTGGTGCATGGTGGGGGTGTGGGAGTCACCACCCCCCGGGTGGCTTCCCCTCGTTGGGCCCTGCTGGGCGCTCTTCCTGGCGGGGCCCGCCGTACCTCCCGGCTCCCCACGGGAGGCACACGGCTGCCCGGACCATGTTGTGCATCTCCGCAAATTGCTGCTGACCTGCGGGTTCATCACTTCCGCTACAGCGCGGAAGCAACAAGGGTTTTCAGTAGGCGGGCATCCGCAAAGTGATCACGCCGCAACTCCCGTCTCCTCCGCCCGCTGAGCCTCCACCCACTCATCCACGAGTTCGCGGTACAACGCCCGCTCGGCGTGCGTCCACTCCCGGCTCCCAGCCCGTACCGCGATCGCCCGGATCGTCGCATTCACCACCGCAGCAGAACGCACGGAACCAGGGAACGAGGAGGTTGGGGGCATGCCATCAGTCTAGAGATCCGGGGCCCGAATCACTCACCCGAATTGCGTCGACTTGCCGCCCGCTCCGCCGCGTCCAGGACCAGATGCCACGGGTACTCCTTCGGCTTCCCCTGGCCCGGCTGGTTGGGCACGAACCCACCTTCGCCGTAGAGGACTTCGACGCCCATCTCCCGGAGCTCGGCGATGCTCCGCTCGAACTGCTGGTGCTGCACGTAGGCCGCGTTCACGCACGGCATGGTCACCATCGGGATCCCCTTGCCGACGCCCTCAGCAACGACCCCGATCACGAAGTCCCGGGTCAGTCCGAGCGCCCACGCGTTGACCGAGTTGAAGGTGGCCGGCGCGAACGCGATCACATCGGCCTTCGGCCACACGTCCGGCTCCCACGGCAACTTGTACCCCGACCGCACCGGATACCCGGTGAGCGTGCTGAGCTCGCCCAGGTTGCCCTCCAGCCAGCGGGCCGCAGTCGGCGTCAGGCCGAGGCACACGTCGAAGCCGCGCCGCTGAGCATCCTCGATCACCCGCACAATGTCGAAGACGGGAGGTGCTGCCGAGCCGAAGAGGTACAGGGTCCGCGTCATGATCCCCATCCCACCGTGGGGTGACCCCACCGCGCAACCGCCCCCGAACCCCAAGGGGATTCGAGGGCGGACGCCTGACCCGTGCTCTGCTGCGCGGGTAACGTTCCAAGTGGCTGCAAGGAACGGAGACCAGTATGCCCTCCACCGAAGACGACCACACCGGCGCACGCATCCGCGAACAACGGAAACTGGCCAGGCTCACCCAACGCCAACTCGCCGACCGGATTCCCTACTCGTACAGCCTCCTCAACCAGGTCGAATGCGGGGCGAGGCCAGCCACAGCGGACTTCGTTGCCGCCGTGTCCCGCGCCCTGCGCGTGGACGTCACCATCCTCACCGGACAGCCCTACGTGACCGAGCTGCAACGGGACCGGCTCGCCGAGTTGGTGCGCCCGATCCGCGAGGCCCTCGACCTGTACGACCTTGGCGCGAACCCAGACCTCAAAGCCCGGCCGGCGGCGGGGCTGATCGTGGAGGCGGACCGGCTGTGCCAGGCGGTCCGGGCCACGCATCTGCGGAACGCCGCGCAGGCCCTGCCGTCGGCCATCGCCGAGTTGACCCACACCGCGTGGGCTCAGCCGTCGACAAAGTTGTGGCAGGCGCTTGCCTCGACGTACCGGACTGCACACGACATCAGCGTGAAGCTCGGCTACTACGACTTGTCCGCGGTCGCCCTGGACCGCATGGCGTGGGCGGCCGAGCGCGCCTCGGACCCCTGCCTGGGGGCGGTTCGCCAGTACATGCGCGCGCTCGTCTACTTCCGGGAGGGCGAGTACACGATCGGGCAGCGCCTCGTCGCCTCCGGCCACCGAATCGTCGGCCAGGCCGAGGAGACCCGCGAAGCGTTGGCGGTGGCCGGGCAACTGCACCTCGGGGCGTCGGTCATCGCCGCCCGGGCGGAGCATCTCGGCGCGGTGGTGGACCACATCGGCGAGGCCCGGAAGATCGCGCGCCGGATCGGCGATGCCAGCGAAGTCCACTGGCTGTCCTTCGGGCCAGCGAACGTGGCGATGCACCGCATGTCGGCGGCGGTGGAGATGCGGCAATACGACAACGCCTTGAAGCAGGCACGGCGGATCCGGCTGCCAGCGTCGGTAGCGACGTCACGTCGAGCGCACTTCCTGATCGACCAGGCCCGCACGGAGATGGAGACCGGCCACACGGATGCCGCGCTGGACCACCTGGTGCAGGCGCGCCGCGCGGCGCCGGAGCAGACCCGCTACCACCCGGGCGCGCGGGAGACGATCCGCGGCCTGGTGCACGTCGCCCGCCGCACGCCGGACACGCTGAACCACATGGCAGCCTGGGTCGGCCTGTAGGAGCACTCACAGCACTCACAAATCCGTGAGCGTTGTGAGTCTTGGCCACACCTACGGTCAAGGCGTGAGACGGATCACCGTGACCGTGGAGGCGTAGCTATGGCGACCGAACCAGCCGTAACCAGCGGCATGCCCACCCATGAGGCCCTCGCCATGCTGCCCCTACCGGCCAACCTCTCCGACTCGCAGAGCGAAGGCCACGTCTGCGTGTACGGCGGCGAGGCCGTCACCGCGCAGACGTCCACCGACCTCGGCTCGCGGATAGTGGATGACCGTCGGGTGTTCCCGCGCGCCTGCCAGCAGTGCCTCACCCCCGTCGCCCTGGGCGCACTGTTCGACCACACCACGGGCGAGGAGCCGTGCGCGGACTGCCAGACGGGCCCCGAATGCGACACGGGACGGGCGCTGAACCGCATCATCCGGGGGCTCCACCGATGATCTGCGCCCGCTGCGACCAGCCCATCGCCCCCGGCAAGGCCGTCGAGGGCCGCGTCCCGGACTCCGGGTCGGCCGCCCGCCCGACGCCGCCGCTGCACGCGCATCTGTGCAAGAAGCCACCGACCCAGACGGCGCCGACCGCGCCGATATCCCGCTGACTCCCGGGCGTCTGCCGTTTTCCACCAGCGGCAGATGTCGGGCCAGGGCCTGCCGTTCGTGCGTCCCGTCCCCCGAGGCGCCGACGGCAGGCCCGCTCAATCCAGTCCGGCGAACGGCATCTCCAGCACGGCCAGGATGCGCAGCAGCGTGGACAGCGTCATGTCCTCCCCGCTCTCGACCCGCTGGAGCGTGTAGCGGCTGATGCCGGCCGCGAGCCACACCTGGTCTTGGGTGAGGTGCTGGCGGGACCGTTCTGCGCGTAACGCGTCGCCGATGGCGCGGCGCCGATCGGTAATCCAGGTGTCGTCGTGGGGAAGGTCATGCACCCGCCCCACGCTGGAGTGATCATGAGCGGATGTCTGCCTAACGAATTAGGCTTTTAGATCAAGGCAACGCGGTTCACGCAAGACCTACCGAAGGTAAAACACACGTTCGAGTGACGATCAGTGAAACCCCTTGCCCGCCATTAGACACCCGGTCAAGAGTAAGTAAACCCCCAGGCTGGCCGGGATGGCACCGCCCCCCAGGCGTGCCACACCCGGCCACCCGCGCCCCTCGGTCCCGTGCCGAGGGGCGCGGCTACCTCCATTCGATCGACACCGACACTCGATCAAAGTACGACCCATCCGGCTGACGGCCCGGCCGCGCCCGCCCCACCCGCACCCGCATCAGATAGTCGATCGCCGCCCGCTGCCGCGACAGATCAAAACCCGGAGACCGCCACAACGCCACCGGATCCTCAGCAGCCAGCAACTCCGCGATCGGATTCCCCTTCACCGCATCCTTCATCTCCTCCTCCGCATCCCGCAGACGCTTCCGCGCCGGCGCCGCGGCCACCCGCCACTCCTGCATATCCATCTCGCCCGCGCCAAGCGACTCGGCCAGCTCGTCCAGCCGCCGCCTTGCAGCCCGCATCTTCTCCTGCACCGCCTTCACGTCCACCTGGGGACCGCGATGGGCAGTGAGCCGCACCACGTCCGCGTCCCGCACCAGGTTCAGCAGGTACAGCTGTACGTACTCGTCGAGGGCCTCCCCGTCGCGGATGATGCATCCCTTGCCCGTGCACCGGTACGCCGGCTGCTTGGCGTCCGCCGGGCCCGTCGCACCCTTACGGCGCGCCTTCTTCCGCGGGAAACCCGTGAGCTTCCCGTGGCACACCGCGCACTCGTAGATCCCCGACCCCAGGTACTTCCGCACGTTCGTCCCCGACGTATACCGAGCCGGGTCCTCAAGGACCGCGAGCGCACTGCGCCACGTCGGCTCATCCACCAGCGGCATCCAGTCCGCCCGCCCAATCACCTGCCCACGGTGCTGCATCAGACCCGCGTTACGTGGCCGCTTGACGATCTGGCGGAGCTGGTTGATCCCCTGCCCCTTGCCGTGGACCGAGACGGCCCCGGCCTCGGCAAGGTCTTTCGCGAGAGCCCGCAAGGAGATACCGGTCAGTACACCGATGGTGGCCTGCCCGACAAGCGCGGCCTCGGAGCCCTGCTCAAACGCGGCTCCGGTGCCGCAGGCATCGCACGTGAACGCGGCGCGCAGAGTGTCCTTGGCGTTGCAGGCCTGGCAGGCGAGATCCCTGCTGAACCGATCGACGGCGTCGCAGGCATCACAGGTGCGGTGGAGGGTGAACCCGTCGGGCCCCGTCTTGCCGCAGTCGGGGCATTGCAAGGTCCGCGGGGTCACACCGTCGGGCTCGTACCCGAAGGGGCGCGGGCCGCCGCTGTACTCGCCGTGCGACGCCTTCTGGTCCCTGGCCCGCTTCGACCGCTCGATCATCCGCTCCACCTCGTACCGGGCCTGGACACCGAGCTGCCGGGCAATCATCCGGCCGGTCGCGGTGGACAGATCGAGGTGGCCGGCCTTGACGGTACGGGTCTCGATCGCGCGGGGTGAGCAGGCGTCAATGTACTGCTCCAGCTCGACCGGGGAGCGGTGGAGACGGTCGGTGTGCCAGGCCAGGACGCAGTCGCCTTCGTCGCGGGCGAGGGCCTCGAGCATGGCCTTGTAGTCGGGGCGCGGCTTGCCGCTGTAGGCGGAGAGGTCGTTGTCCTCGAAGACGCGGACGACGCGGTATTCGACGAGGGGGGTGGAGAGCTGGGCGGCGAGGTCCTGGCAGTCGTCGATCTGCCGTTTGGTGGCGAGGTGGGCGCCTTCACGGTCCTCGCTGATGCGGGCGTAGATGAAGCAGCGGACGACCCGCTGGACGGTGGCGATGGCGCTTTCGAGTTGCTGTGGCACGGGCCGAGCATCCCACAGCAGAGGTTACTTTGGCAGACGTTCGGCTTCAGCAACATGACCTCTCTGATGGTCGCCCAGTCCAACAACGTTCCCGTGAAGGCGGTTTCGAACGGCATAGCCTCAACCGGGGTCCAGGGCGAGGACTTCGGGGCGATCACGGTGAAGAAGGACAGCCCGGTCAAGTCCGCGAAGGACCTGGAGGGCAAGAAGGTCGCCATCAACACCCTGAAGAACATCAACGAGACCGCCGTGCGCGAGTCGGTGCGCAAGGCGGGCGGCGACCCGGACAAGGTGCGGTTCGTGGAGCTCGCCTTCGACCAGATGCCGGCGGCGCTGGCCGGCGGGCAGATCGACGCGGCCATGGTGGTCGAGCCGGCGCTCGCGACCGTCAAGAGCCAGGGCGGAGTGGAGATCGCCTCCCCCCTGGTGGACGTGGCGCCGAACCTCACCGTCGCCATGTACTTCACCTCCACGCAGTACGCGCAGAAGAACCCCGCGGTGGTGAAGAAGTTCCAGGAGGCCACGGCCGAGTCCCTCGCCTACGCCGACGCGCACCCCGACGAGGTACGGGAGATCGTCACCACGTACACCAAGATCCCGGCGTCGGTGCTGGCGCAGGTCACGCTGCCGAAGTGGCCCGCCGAGGCGAACCGCGCCTCCCTCGACGCCCTGGAGAAGCTCGGCGAGCAGGACGAGCTGTTCAAGACGGCCCCGGACCTGGACAAGCTGCTGCCGTGAGGGGCGCGAACCTCGCACTCGGCACGGCCGGGCTCGCGGCCTTCCTCGCCCTGGGCGAGGCGGTGCCGCGGCTCGGCCTGGTCCAGGAGGCCTACTTCCCGCCCACCAGCCGCATCGCCGAGGCCCTGCGCGCCGAACTCGCCGACGCCGCGTTCTGGACCGCGCTCGGCGACACGCTCACCGGCTGGGCACTGGGCCTGGCGATCGCGGTCGGCGCGGGCATCGCGACGGGCGTACTGATCTCGGTCGTGCCGTATCTGCGCCGGGCGACGGCCTCCACGATCGAGTTCCTGCGCCCCATCCCGTCCGTCGCCCTGATCCCGCTGGCCGTCCTGCTGTACGGCACCGAACTGCGCTCGGTCCTGCTGCTCGTCGTCTACGCCGCGTTCTGGCAGGTCCTCGTGCAGGTCCTGTACGGCGTCCAGGACGTGGACCCCGTCGCCGAGGAGACCGCCCGCTGTTACGGCCTCGGCACCTGGGCGCGGGTGCGGCATGTGCTGTGGCCCACCGCGCTGCCGTACGTCATGACCGGGGTCCGGCTCGCCGCGGCCGTCGCGCTGATCCTCGCCATCACCACCGAACTGGTCATCGGAGCACCGGGGTTGGGCGCCCGGATCGCGGTCGCGCAGACCTCGCAGGCGGTGCCGGAGATGTACGCGCTGATCGTCGTCACCGGTGTCCTCGGCCTGCTGATCAACGTGGGTGCCCGGGCGGTGGAGCGGCGGGCGCTGGCCTGGCACCAGTCGGTGCGCGGGGAGGTGGCGGTGTGAGACGCGCCCTGCCGCGCCTGCTGTTCGCCCTGGGGCTGCCGGCCGTGCTGGTGACGGTGTGGTGGCTGGCCTCGGACGGCAGCACGAACGTGTACTGGCCGCCGCTGCGCACGATCCTGAAGGCCTTCCCGGACGTGTGGACCGGCGAGCGGCTGCGCACCGACGTCCGGCCGAGCCTGCTGCGGCTCGCCGGCGGTTACACGACGGCGGCCGTCGTCGGGGTCGCGCTGGGCACGGTCATCGGCTCGTACCGGTGGGTGCGGGCGGTGTGCGAGCCGGTGCTGGAATTCCTGCGGGCGGTGCCGCCGCCGGTCCTGGTCCCGGTCATCATGCTGTTCGCGGGGATCGGCGACACCATGAAGGTGGTCGTCATCGCGAGCGGCTGTGTGTGGCCGATCCTGCTCAACACCGTCGAGGGCGTACGGGCGGTGGACCCGGTGCTGGCGGAGACGGCCCGGTCGTACGGCATCACGGGTCTCGCGCGGCTGCGCTCGGTGGTCCTCAGGTCGGCGAGCCCGCAGATCTTCGCGGGCCTGCGCCAGGCGCTGTCCATCGGGATCATCCTGATGGTGATCAGCGAGATGTTCGCCGCGAGCAACGGGCTCGGTTTCACCATCGTGCAGTTCCAACGGAGCTTCGCCCTCCCCGACATGTGGACCGGCATCCTGCTGCTCGGCCTGCTGGGCTTCGTCCTGTCGGTCCTCTTCCAGGCGGTCGAGCGGCGGGTGCTCGGCTGGTACCACGGGCTGCGCGCCTCCACCCGGCGGTCCCCGTGACCCACGTGCCCCTCCTGAAAGGGCGGTCCATGCACGGAACGCTTGTCGTCTCCGGTCTGCGCAAGGTCTACGAGGGGTCCGGCCGCCGGGTCGAGGCGGTGCGCGACCTGACGTTCACCGTCGGGGCGGGTGAACTCGTCTGTCTCGTCGGCCCGTCGGGCTGCGGCAAGACGACCCTGCTGAAGTGCATGGCCGGGCTGCTCGCCCCGACCTGTGGTGAAGTCCTGCTGGAGGGACGGAAGGTGACCGGGCCGCCGCCCGGGATGGCGTTCGTGTTCCAGGAGTACGGGCGCAGCCTCTTCCCCTGGATGCGAGTCGGTGCGAACGTCGAACTCCCTTTGAAACAGAAAGGGTTGCCCAAGGAGCGGCGGCGGGAGCTGGTGGCCGACGCGCTGGGTTCGGTCGGGCTCTCGGACGCCGCCGGGGCGTACCCGTGGCAGCTCTCCGGCGGTATGCAGCAGCGCGTCGCGATCGCCCGGGCCCTCGCCTACGAGCCCCGCGTCCTGCTGATGGACGAGCCGTTCGCCGCCGTGGACGCCCAGACCCGCGCCGATCTGGAGGATCTCGTCCGGGGTCTGTGGCGGGAACGCGGCATGACCGTCCTGTTCGTCACCCATGACATCGACGAGGCGGTCTACCTGGGCGAGCGGGTCATCGTCCTGTCGGCCTCCCCCACCGTCGTCCGGGAGCAGCTCGAGGTCGATCTCCCCGCGGAACGCGACCAGTTGCACACCCGGGTCGCCCCGCGCTTCGCCGAACTGCGCACCCGTGTGTACGAGCAGATCCAGGCGGCCAAACGCGGGGAACCCCGGGACGCGACCGCCGGTCCTCCTCAGGACACGGTCGCCAAGGACGCCTAGATCCATCTCTCCGTCGCCGTGTCGGCGCACCGCCGCCACCACGTTCACCACCGGCGCCCGCTGGTGCCGGGTCATGCCGGTGCAGGCCGGGACGGGCAGGGTCGGCACTCTGGGCCCCGCCTGCCCGGTGAACGCGCGCGGACAGGCGTCCGCGTCGGCGGCCCCGGAGCGGCTCGCCAGGTCGGCGGTGAAGGGCCCGCGCTTCGCGGCCGTCCTGGCGGGGACCCGGGCGCCGGAGGCCGGGGCGGGGCCGCCGACGCCGTACGGGAGCGTGCCGCTCGTCCGGGTGACGGCCGGGCGGTGAGCGCCCCCGCCGCACATCTCGCCGGACCGGGCGCCGTCGGCGACCTGAACGCCGACGGTGCCCGGTCCGGCCCGGGGGCGAAAGACCACCCGGAGGTGGCTCGCGGCGCGCCGGGCGAGGGCGGTACGACGGGCCTGCGGGGCGCGGGCGCCGGGCGGGGTTCCCGGGACATCGTCGTCGACCGCGCGCACCCCCTGTCCGCCAGGGTGCGCGGGGTCCCGCAGACGATACGGCACCGGGTGGCACCCCGTCGCGGGCCGGGGTGGCGCAGCGGGCGCGGCGCCCCGTCGTCCTCCACGGAGACCGCGCCGACCGCCCGGGTACATGAAGGGTCCACTATCGTGGCATTCCCTCCTCGTTGACGGCTGAAATTGGCCACAGTTGTGGCGAGACCTGGATGTGAGTTCGAAAGACCGGCTACTCTCCACGCAGTTCACGGCGATCGCCTGTGCGGTGGGCCTGTGCCGGTGAGTGCGACGTGAGAGACGTAGGAGACCTGTCGGTGTCGGATGGCTTCGAGGTTCCGGGCGCCACGGCGACGGTGCTGCTGTCGGCCGTCGTCGCCCGTGTCGCCGTGACCGCCGACCGGCTCGGCGTGCCGCACGCGGAGGTCTTCGACACCGGACGGCTGTCCGTCGCCTCCGGTGTCCCCGAGTCCGTCGTCAAGACCCTGCTCAGCGGCCGTCCGGCGGGTGAGCCCGATGTCCAGGCCCGCTTTCTGCAACGCCTGGACCTGCTGCGCCGCACCCGGCTCAAGCCCAACGGCCGCAAGTACACCCAGCAGGAGATCGCCGACGGAGCCGGTATGTCACGGCAGCAGGCGGGCGCCCTCATCAACGGCGACCGCCGTCCCACGATGGAGCACTGCGACGCGATCCAGCGGTTCTTCCGGGTGCACGCCGGCTTCCTGACCGCGGAGGACCCCGAGGCCCTCGCGGGCGCCCTGCAGCACACCGAGCAGGAGCTGCTGCAGAAACTCGCCGCACGGGAGGCGGCCGCGGCCGCCGAGGACCCGCTGGAGCGGCTGCTCCAGGACCACGGCGTGCGCGGGATCGCCTGGCGGGCGGCCCAGCTGCCCACCGACCAGCACCGGGACAAGGTCGCGGAGTGGCTGGACATGCTCCTGGAGAGCGTGAAGCGGCCCGAGTCGTGATCCGGGGGAGAACAGTGGGCATCGCCAGGGAAATGCGCCGCCTGTGCGGCGGACTCGTCTCCGAACTGACCCTGCCGGCGCCCGCCGCGCCGGCCGACCTGTACGCCGCGCTGTGCGACGGGATGAGCAGACGCCGGGGCCGGCCCGTCCACTTCCGCACCGCGGCCTTCCCGACCGACACGGCGAGCGGGCTGTGGCTCGACATGGCCGACCAGGACCTCGTCGTCATCGAGGAACGCACCGCACCCGACCACCAGTTGGTGATCCTCGGACACGAACTGTGGCACATGAACGCGGGCCACTGCGGCCATCACGTCGAGGGCGCCTCGGTCGCGGCCCGTTTACTCACCGACGGGGCGGACCTCCAGGCGACGGTCCGCAAGGTCGCCGCACGCACCCGCTTCGACCTCTCCGACGAGAAGGACGCCGAGAGCTTCGGTCTCCTCCTCGCCAGCAAGTGCCGTACCTGGCTCGCCGGTTCGTCCCCGCGCGGCCGCGGCCGGGACGACCTGGCGGGCCGTATCGAGACCTCACTCGGCTATCTGGGACCGAAGAACTGACCTCCGCGTACGACGGTCAGGTCGCGCTGCGGCGGCTCGCCTCCCGCAGCTCGCGCACGGCCGCCTCGGACAGCTCCGGGTGGGCCCGGGGACGGCCCTCGCGCAGGAGCCGGCGCCAGTGGTCGCGGCTCCAGGCGGCCGGGGCGGTGGTGCGGGTGAACTCCTCGACCAGGGCGAGGAACCGGGCCGGGTCGGTGTGGAACGGAAAGTGCCCGGCGCCCTCGAAGATCTCCAGCCGGCTGCCCGGCATCGCCTCGTGGGCGCGGTGGGCGTGCCGGACCGGCACCACGCTGTCCCGGTCGCCCCACAGCAGCATGGTGGGCATCCCCGCGGTCAGATAGCAGCGGTCGAGCATGGTCACCACCTGCCCGCGCCAGTCGACGACGGCCCGCAGCGTGCGGATGAACGCGTCCCGGGAGGTGGTGTCCGGCAGCGCGTCGACGAGGCGCAGCAAGTCGGGTGCGTCCTGACCGAGATCGGTGTCGAGCAGCTTCATCAGCCCGGTCACCAGACCGACTTGCAGACGCATGCCGGGCAACCGCAGGGCGGACAGCGCGAGATGGGCGGCGGGCAGGGAGACCAGCCGCAGGGCGGGGTTGACCTCGCGGCCCACTCCGCCGGCGCTGACGAGGACGAGCCGTTCGGTGCGCTCGGGGAACTGGTAGGCGAACTGCATCGCCACTCCCCCGCCGAGCGAGTGGCCCACGAGGGTCGCCGACTCGATGCCGAGCGTGGTCAGCAGGTCGCGCAGTCCGTTGGCGTACGCGGCGACCGAGTAGTCGGCACGCGGCTTGTCGGAGGCGCCGTGGCCGAGGAGGTCGGGGGCGATGACGGTGTGGGTGCGGGCGAGGCCGGGGATCAGCTCGGCCCAGGTCGCCGAGGAGTCTCCGATGCCATGGACGAGGACCAGGGCGGGGCCCTGTCCGGCCCGGCGGAAGGCACGGCGGTGACCGTGCACGACCCGGTACTCGAGGGCCGGCTCCCGGTCGCCTGCGAGGCGCGGTCCCACGGCGCGCACCGGACGCCGCGTCGAGACGTCGAACACTCGTCCTCCTCCCTGGTCGAAACCGCTTCCTCCCAGCGTAGGGACCGTTTCTCCCGGGGGATTTCGGTGAGGTTTCACCTCCGCTAAGCGGGCGAACCGGCGGGCGGTGCGACCGGATTGTCAGTGGTGGGCGGCAAGCTGGGGGGTGCGCCGTCGCGGGGCGGCGTCCGCGCCGCCCCGGCGGCGCGGAGACGACGCCGACACGGGGAGAGCCGACCGATGCCCACTGCCGTACTGACCGACCGCGAGCGCACCGCCGTGCAGGCCTATCTGCGGCTGCTGCACACCGTCCGTGCCGTCTTCGGCGAGGATGCCGGCGGCGCGCGGCCGGGCACCGCCGGCCCGCCGCCCGTCCGGCGGCTGCCCCCGGTGGTCCCGCCCGCCGTCCTGGCGGAGGCGGAGCGGGCGCTGGCGGAGGCGGGACTCGCGGGCAACGAGGAGGAGTTCTTCCGACTGCTGCAGAGCTGGTGCCCCACGGTCTGACGGGCCTGCGGTCCCCGGGGACCTCAGCGGTGGTGGACGGTGACCGCCGTGGCCACCAGCCCCCCGCGGACCGTCCAGGAGCCGTCGAAGTGCCCGAGCCGGTGGCCGCCGAGCACCGGTCCGGGCACCAGGAGCCGGGCGCGGAAGGTGCCGCGCCCCTCCCCGTCCGTCCCGGCCGAGACGTCGATGTCGGCCTCGCTGAAGTCCAGCCACTTTCGGGTGAGGGGGAACCACGCCTTGTAGACGGACTCCTTGGCGCTGAACAGCAGCCGGTCCCAGTGCACCTCCGGCCGCCGGACGCCCAGCCGGGCGAGCCGCTCCTCCTCGGCGGGCAAGGCGACGGCCTTCAGCACCCCTTCCGGGAGCGCCTGGTGGGGCTCGGCGTCCACGCCGAGGGCGGCCAGGTCGGCGGCGCGGACCAGGGCGGCCGCACAGTAGCCCTCGCAGTGGGTCATGCTGCCGGTGAGGCCGTCCGGCCACTGCGGCGCGCCGCGCTCACCGGGCAGCACCGGCTGCGGGGGCACCCCGAGCTTCTCCATGGCGCGCCGGGCGCAGGAGCGTACGACGGTGAACTCGCGGCGCCGCTTGGGGACCGCGCGCGCCACCAGCGCCTCCTCCTCGGGGTACAGCGGCGCGTCCCCGAACTCCCGGACGCCCTCCTCCCCGAAGGCCTCGACGGCCACCACGGACTCCGGCAGCAGGTCCTCGATCACCGGTCCTCGCTCTCCGCCGGCGTCTCCCGCCGCGTCAGGATCGTGTCCTCGGCGGGTGCGGGCAGGATGCGGCGCAGCCGGCCCGGCGGCTGCACGCGCTGCCGCCACTCGCGCGGGTAGCCCACCGAGACCTCCTCGAAGCGGACGCCCTCGTGCCAGGTGGTGCGCGGGATGTGCAGATGGCCGAAGACCATGGTCGCGACCCGGAAGCGGCGGTGCCAGTCGGCCGTCAGCTCCGTGCCGCACCACATGGCGAACTCCGGGTGCCACAGCACGTCCATCGGGTGGCGGTGCAGCGGGTAGTGGTTGACGGGAACGACCGGGAGGTCGGCCGGCAGTTCGGCGAGCCGGCGTTCGGTCTCGGCGACCCGGGCCCGGCACCAGGCCTCGCGGCTCGGGTAGGGGTCGGGGTGCAGCAGGTACTCGTCGTTGCAGACGATGCCGGTGCCCTGCGCGTACGCGAGGCCCTCCTCCCTGGTCGTGCAGCCGGCCGGCAGGAACGAGTAGTCGTACAACAGGAACAGCGGCGCCACGACGACCGGTCCGCCCGGGCCCTCCCACACCGGGTAGGGGTCCTCGGGGGTGACCACGCCCAAGTCCCGGCACAGGCCCACGAGATGCTCGTACCGGGCGACGCCCCGCAGGGTGACGGGGTCGGAGGGGTGGGTCCACAGCTCGTGGTTGCCGGGCACCCAGACCACCTTGCGGAACCGGCCCGCGAGGGTCTTCAGCGCCCAGCGGATGTCGGCCACGTTCTCGGAGACGTCCCCGGCCACCAGCAGCCAGTCCTCGTCCGTGTCCGGGGCCATCCGCTCGACCAGGGCACGGTTCTCGGGATAGCCGATGTGCAGATCGCTGATGGCCAGCAACTGCCCGGCACCACCGGCCGTCGACGTCACCTCGCGTCCTTCCGTCCACCACCCACGAAGGTCACCACGACAGCACATTCGCGGGCGCGGAACAAGGCCGCCCCATGCGTGTCACGCAGACGCACACCACGGTTACCGATTGGTCACTTCCTTACCGGACGGGGTGACATTGGTGAACAAGATCAGAAAATCCGTAACACGCGCGTTGCACGCGGCACCGCTGGGAAGCCGTATGATCGCCCCAACACCACCGCCATGGAAGCCCCTTCAGCAGGGCGGTTTGGTGACCCTCCAATCCCCCTGCCCGGGCACGGGCTCGCTTTGCCCTGCCCGCGACCCCTGAAAGGCGGCCTCGCATGGTCTCTCGCGTACGCGTCTGGCTCAACCGCACGTACGCGGAGAACGTGTTCTTCATGGATCAGCTGCGGAGAAATCCCAGCGATCGCGCGGTGGAGATCCATGCGACGCACGGCGACGCGGACTCGCCCGTGCTGGCCGCCGCCGACACCGCCGACCTGGAGCCGGAGGGCCTGTCCCCCGCCGCCTACGTCGAGTACGCGCTGGACCAGTGCCAGCGCCGCGGCATCGACGTGTTCGTGCCCCGGCTGGAGCAGGCGGCGATCGTGGCGCACCGCGCCGACTTCGAGGCGATCGGCACGGCCCTGCTGGCGCCCACCCCCGAGGCCGTCGCGGTGTTCGAGGACAAGGTCGTCGCGTACGAGGCCGTCCGGGCGATCGGAGTGCCGGTGCCGCCGTGGTACCGGGCCCGCAATGCCGACGAACTCGTCACCGCCGTCGAGGAGTTGGAGGAGGCGGGGTACCGGGCCTGCTTCAAGCCGGCCTCCGGCGCCGGCGGGGTGGGCTTCCGGGTGATCACCCGTGCCCCCTTCTCGCTCATGCACCTCAGCGGCTTCCCGACGCCGTACGTCCAGCTGGACATGGTCGTCGAGGCGCTGAAGCAGGCCGACGAGGCCGTGGACTGGCTGGTGATGCCCCGTCTGGAGCAGCCGGAGGTGTCCGTGGACTGCCTCACCGGCCCCGACAACCGGGTGCGGATGGCCATCGGCCGCAGCAAGAACGGCCGCCGTCGTGGCTTCACCCTCCAGGAGCAGTGGCTGGAGCCGGCCCGGCGCATCGCCGAGGGCTTCGGGCTGCACTACCTGTCCAACATCCAGTTCCGTATGTTCGGCGACGAGCCGGTCCTGATGGACGTCAACACGCGTCCCGCCGGCGGGCTGCACCAGCTGTCGCTGTGCGGGGTCAACGCCCCCTGGGCCGCCGTGCAGTTGGCGCTCGGGGAGGACCCGGGCGAGGTCGTGCCGCCGTTCCTCGGACAGGACTACACGGTGGTGTCCGGGCCGCGGCCGCTGCGTGCGGTGTCGCTGCCGCACCAGCGGATCGAGGACAGCGCCGAGCCGCTGCTGCCCGCCGTTCCCGCGCAGGCCGAGGCCGTCGTCTCCGTGCCGGCCGGCGCCGTCGAGGTGACACCGGCCGGCGCGGCGGAGGTGCTGCCGCTCTAACGGACGTTTCTCTCACCGGTATGGACCAATTCCGACACTCACCTTGACAGGCGGATTGGTCCATACCAACTTTGTTGCGCACCCCCTTCGCAGTTCTGCACTCCCGAACACCCCCATACCTTCAGGGAGATCGCGTGCGCACCACACCCCACAGACGCCCCTGGCGTCGAGCTCTCGCCCTGCTGGGCTCCGCGGCCCTCGCGCTCGCCGGGGCCATCGCCCTGCCCGGCACCGCCGAGGCCGCGAACGTCCTCACCAACCCCGGTCTCGAATCCGGCTCCCTCTCCCCCTGGTCCTGCACCGGCAACCTCGGCCAGGTCGTCTCCTCGCCCGTGCACGGCGGCTCCAGGGCCCTTGCGGGCGCGGTGAGTGCGAGTGACATCGCCAAGTGCAGCCAGACCGTCTCCGTCCAGCCGAACACGACGTACGCACTGACCGGCTGGGTGCGGGGCAGTTACGTCTACCTCGGCGTCGACGGCGGCGCCTCGACCTGGACCTCGTCGCCTTCGGCGTACAGCCGGCTGTCGGTGTCCTTCACCACCGGCGCCTCGCAGACCAGTGCGACCGTGTACGTGCACGGCTGGTACGCCCAGGGCACCTACTACGCCGACGACATCGGCCTGGACGGGCCGGGCGGCGGGGGCGGCGGCTCGGACACCCAGGCGCCCACCGCGCCGACCGGGCTGACCTCCACCGGCAAGACCTCCTCCAGCGTGTCGCTCTCCTGGGGCGCCTCCTCGGACAACACCGGCGTCACGGCGTACGACGTCTACAGCGGCTCCTCGCGGGTGCTGAGCGTCTCCTCCACCTCCGCCACCGTCAGCGGGCTCTCCCCGAGCACGGCGTACACCTTCAGCGTGCGGGCGCGCGACGCCGCCGGGAACGTCTCCGGGTCCTCCAACTCGGTGTCGGTGACGACGAGCGCGGGCAGCGGCGGGACCTCGTTCAAACAGGCGGCGCCCTATCTGTACGAGGGCTGGGGCGATCCGCCGAACGTGTCCACGGTGATGAGCGCGACCGGCATCAAGTGGTTCACGATGGCGTTCATGCTCGACGGGGGCGGCTGCAACCCGATGTGGGACAGCACCCGTCCGCTGACGGGCGGCGTCGACCAGAGCGTCATCAACCAGGTCCGTGCGGCGGGCGGTGACATCGTGCCGTCGTTCGGCGGCTGGCAGGGCAGCAAGCTCGGCGCCAACTGCTCCTCCGCGAGCGCCCTCGCGGCCGCGCTCCAGAAGGTGATCGACGCCTACGGTCTGAAGGCGATCGACATGGACGTAGAGAACACGGACGAGTTCGAGAACGAGGCCGTGCAGGCGCGGATCCTGACCGCGCTGAAGACCGTGAAGACCAACAACCCCGGGCTGAGGACCATCGTCACCTTCGGCACCTCGACCACCGGTCCGACGTACTACGGCAACCGTCTCATCGAGCAGGCCAAGTCGATCGGCGCCGACATCGACGTCTTCACCATCATGCCGTTCGACTTCGGCGGCGGCTCCGACATGTACGGCAACACCGTGAACGCCGCCGAGGGGCTGAAGGCCAAGCTGAAGTCCACCTTCGGCTGGGACGACTCCACCGCCTACGCCCACATCGGCATCTCCGGCATGAACGGGCTCTCCGACCAGCAGGAGAACACCACTCCGGCGATCTGGACTTCGATCCGGGACTGGGCCAACGCGCACCACATCGCCCGGTTGGCCTACTGGGCCGTCAACCGTGACCGGTCCTGCCCCGGCGGCGGCGTGGTGAGCAACTGCTCCGGCATCAGCCAGGGCACCTGGCAGTTCACCTCCATCACGGCGGGCTTCACCGGCTGAGCGGTCGCGCCCCCGCCGCCCGGTGACCGCTTCCGGGCGCCACCCCGCACCGCCCTGCCCCACCGCGCGCCGGTTCCCCGGATCCCGCTCCTGGATCCGGGGAAATTTCTTTCACCCGGGGTGTATCACGGCGCGAGGTGCGGGTTCTAAAGGGTGTAACCGCGAGGGCTCACCGGGGACGACGGGGGAACGTGAGGGTCCCGGTGAGCCGGCGCGGAGGCACCGCGGTTCAGGGTTCACCGTTCGACGTCGGTGCACGGGGGGATCGGGGAAGCACCAGCCCCCGGGAGTCATGGGGGATGCCCGGGGGCACGGGGGATCGGGGCGGACGGCCGCTGTCACGGGGAGCGGCCGCCCGCTCCCGCCCTGTCCTCAGCCCGTCGGATAGCCCCAGGCGCGGGCGATCCCGGTCAGCCGGGGCGGCAGCGCGAGGGCCGGGTCGGCGGTGCGGGCGGGCTGGATGCGGCCCGACTTGATGGTGCTGGACCAGTCGCCGAGCTTCGGCCGGAACGCGCCGTGGTCACCTCGGCCGTACTCCAGCATCGCGGGCTCCCACTCCACCCCGAGGTGGGCGCACAACTCCCGGGTGACGCGCTCCGGTTCGGCGGTGAGCTCCTCGTACCTCACCACGAGGGCGCCGGCGAGGCCCAGCCGGGCCTCCTCCAGCCTCTCGGCGTAGCCGAGCACCTCGGCGCGGATGGCGTCGTGGTCGGGGTCCTTGCGCCGGTCGGTGAGGGAGGCGACGACCGCGCCCGGGTGGCGCAGCAGCAGGATGTGCCGGGCATGCGGCCAACATCGGTGCAGCCGCGGCCAGATGAGGGTGTTGGCCGGCGTCTTGTCGACGATGACCTCCTTGCCGCTGCGGGTGAGCTCCCGGTGCAGCACCCGGTCCCAGAGCATGTGCTCCAGTTCCGTGCGGTCGAGTTCGAGCGCCTTCATGGCCTCGGCGGTGAAGTCACGGCTCAGCTTCACGTGCAGGGTGCGCAGATGCATCTCGTGCGGGGCGCGGATCCGGCTGTGGCTGTTGAGGATCACCCGCAGCAGGGTGGACCCCGAGCGCACCGAGGAGAGCACGAAGACCGGGGACTCCACCAGACGGGGGCCCGCCGGGGCGGTGTACGGGGCCGCAGCGGGCGCGGGCTCCCGGCGCGGGGAGGGAATCGCGTCCAGGGTGCGCCGCGGCGGACTCACCGCCTCCCGCATGAGTCTCCCGCGGCGCTTCAGCCCCTTGACTGCCGCCGCTATGCGCGTATCCCTCACGTCGACACCTCTCTCTTGCGCCTGGCGCCCGCATCCCAGGGGCCCAAGACGACGTTCAGGTGTCCCGCAGATGAAGCGCGGTGGCCACGGAACGCCCCATTCCGCCCCTGACCTGCCCTCTTACCGCTTTCTTAATTGTTCATATGACTTACCTGGGTGTGTGCTGGGTGTGCGGGTGCCCGTGATCCTCAGAACCGGCCCGAGCCCCGGTAGAGCTCCAGCTCACCGTCCAGTTCCACGGCGAGCACGGTGGCGTACGGGTCGAGGTCGGCCCCGGCCGGCGGGTCGATCCACAGCACCCCGACCGCCTCGTGCAGCCCGCCCACGACCTGGTGCCCGAGTTCGGTCCCGGTGCCGAGGACGGTGACCCGGCGCACCGGCGTCGCCAGCCCCCGGACGCCGATCTCCGCGCGCGGGGCGTCGAACAGGGTGAGGTAGAGGGTGCGGCCGTCGGCGGAGAGGGTGCTGGGGCCGTAGTGGTGCCCGGCGGGCAGCCCGCGGACCGTCCCGTACACGGCGTCGGCGTGTCTGCGGATCCAGTCCCCCAGTCCCTCCAGCCGTTCGACCTGCGGCTGCGGGATGGTGCCGTCCTCCATCGGGCCGACGTCCAGCAGCAGATTGCCACCTCCGCCGATGGTCTCCGTGAAGTAACGGATCAGCTGGGCCAGGGACTTGTGGTGCTGGTCGTGGTGCTGGTAGCCCCAGGAGTCGTTGATCGTCAGGCACAGCTCCCAGGGGCCGTCCGGCGGCACGATCGGGGCGCCCTGCTCGGGAGTCGCGTAGTCGCCCTCGCTGAGCATCCGGGCGTTGAAGACGACGTCCGGGCTGTACGACCTGATGAGCGCCGCGAGTTCGGGAATGCGCCACTGCTCCTCGCTGCGGTCCCACTCCCCGTCGAACCACATCAGGTCGGGCCGGTAGCGGGAGGCCAACTCCCTGATCTGGCCGTCCCGGTAGGCGATGAACCGCTCCCAGGCCTGAAGATCCTCGTCCTCGGCCGAGCACTCCGAGTAGCGGTTGTCCTCCAACTCCGGCGGGCGGCCCGGCTTGCGGGTGCTGGCGTAGTCGGGGTGGTTCCAGTCCGAGTGGGAGTAGTACAGGCCTACCTTCAGACCCTTCTCCCGCAGCGCGTCGGCGTAGCCGGTGAGGTAGTCGCGCCCGAGACTCAGATCGCCGTACGCCGTGTCCCACAGCGCCACACCGTCGTGGTGACGGCTCGTCAGCACCGCGTACCGGGCGCCGGCCCGGGCGAACAGGTCGGCCCATGCCTTCGGGTCGTAGCGGGCTCCGGTGAACCGGCCGAGCTGGGACATGTACCGCTCGTGCGGGACGATGTCGTCGTAGAACGACCAGGACTCCTGGACGCCGTCGACGGCGTAGATGCCCCAGTGGACGAAGATCCCCAACTTGGCGTCGGTGAACCAGGGTTGCATGGGCACGGCTGAACTCCTCGGCAAAGAGGGGGACTTCGGGGAAAGGGCGGGCACGGTGGTGCAGTACCGTGCCCGCCCGGCAGAGGTCCGGGCGTGCCCGCCCGGAGGGGTTTCGCCCTACGCGCCGCGCCGCAGCCGGAGCGTGAGGACCTGGAAGGGACGCAGGGTCACCTCGACGGCGCCGTCGGCGTCCGTGGCCGCCTCCGCGTCCTCCTCGCGGGGCCGCTCCAGCAGGTCGGTGACCTGGAAGCCGGCCAGCGGGAACCCGGTGCGCACAAGGCCCCGGGCCCGGCCGCCGCGCGACTCGTACAGACGCACCACCACATCGCCCGACCGGTCGTCGGCGAGCTTGACCGCCTCGACGGTCACGCCGTCGCCCTCCACGCTCACGACCGGCTCCGCCGCGCCCGCCGACTCCGCCACCCGCAGCGGCAGGTTGAGCGCGTAGCCCTCGGCGACCGCGTCGCCGATCGTGGCGCCCGGCAGCAGGGAGTAGGTGAACCGGTGCCGGCCCTGGTCCGCCTCGGGGTCCGGGATGCGCGGGGCGCGCACCAGGCTGAGGGCGACCGTGGTCGTCGTACCGCCGTCCTCGCGGACCGTGCGGGAGACGTCGTGGCCGTACGTCGAGTCGTTGAGGACGGCGACGCCGTAGCCGGGTTCGCCGATGTGCACCCAGCGGTGGCCGGAGACCTCGAAACGGGCCGACTCCCAGCTGGTGTTGGTGTGCGTGGGCCGCTGGACGTGACCGAACTGGATCTCGGCCGAGGAGTGCGCGGCGCGCACGTCGACCGGGAAGGCCGCCTTGATGATCTTCTCGGCCTCGTGCCAGTCGATGTCGGTCTCGATGTCGATGCGCGGACTGCCGGCCCGGACGGTGATCGTCTGGGTGAGGGTCGAGCCCTTGCCGAAGGAGCGGGTGACGCGGATCGCCCCGAGCAGCGGGTCGTCCTCGACGACGGTGACCGCGTCGGGGTCGAGCAGGTCCGTGAAGCGGTTCTTGTAGTGCTTGTCGATGTCCCAGGCGTCCCAGTAGTTGGGCAGGTCGGTGTGCAGCCGGAGCAGGTTGCCCTGGCCGGCGAGGACCTCGCGGCCCGCCCGGATGTCGTATACGGACGACAGTGTGCCGTCGTCCGCCACCTGTACACGGACCAGTCCGTTGTCGAGCACGCGGCCGTCGGAGACCGTCACCGGCTGCGGCGAGGCGCCGGCCCCGGCGAGCGGCGCGCTGCCGCTCCCGGGCACCTCGACGTAGGCCGGCGCGCCCGCCGAGGTACGGACGACCTCGGCACGGTCGTACGGACCGGCGTTGAACACCCGGGTGCCGCCCGCGCCGAGCGCGGTGACCGCCTCGGCCGTCAGCGCCTCCAGTTCCTCGGCCACCCGCGCGTACTCCGCCTCGGCCTCACGGTGCACCCAGGCGATCGAGGAGCCCGGCAGGATGTCGTGGAACTGGTGCAGCAGGACCGTCTTCCACAGCCGGTCCAGCTTCTCGTACGGGTAGGCGTAGCCCGGCGCGTGCAGCGCGGCCGTCGTCGCCCACAGCTCGGCCTCGCGCAGCCGGTGCTCGCTGCGCCGGTTGCCCTGCTTGGTGCGGGCCTGGGAGGTGTAGGTGGCGCGGTGCAGCTCCAGGTAGAGCTCACCGACCCAGACGGGGGCGTCCGGGTACTCCTCGCGGGCCTTGGCGAAGAACTGGTCGGGGTGCTCGATGACCACCTTGGGCGAGCCCTCGAGGTCGGCGAGGCGGCGGGCCCGCTCCATGATCTCGCGGGTGGGGCCGCCACCGCCGTCGCCCCAGCCGAACGGGGCGAGCGAGCGCGTCCCGGCACCCTTCTCCGAGTAGTTGCGGACCGCGCGGTCCATCTCCTCGCCGCTGAAGCGGGCGTTGTAGGTGTCGACCGGCGGGAAGTGGGTGAAGATGCGGGTGCCGTCGATGCCCTCCCACCAGAAGGTGTGGTGGGGGAACTTGTTGGTCTGGTTCCAGGAGATCTTCTGGGTGAGGAACCAGTCGTTGCCGGCGAGCTTGGCCAGCTGCGGGTAGGCGGCGGTGTAGCCGAAGGAGTCCGGCAGCCAGACGCCCTTGGTCTCGACGCCGAAGTGCTCGATGAAGAACCGCTTGCCATGGATGAGCTGGCGGGCGATGGCCTCGCCGCCGGGCAGATTGCCGTCGGCCTCCACCCACATGCCGCCGACCGGCGCCCACTGGCCCTTCTTCACCGACTCCTGGATGCGGGCCCACACGTGCGGGTAGTTGTCGCGCACCCACTCGTACTGCTGGGCCTGCGAGCAGGCGAAGATGAAGTCCTCGTACTCGTCGGCCAGCGACGTCACGTTGGAGAAGGTGCGGGACGTCTTGCGCTTGGTCTCGCGGATCGGCCACAGCCAGGCGGAGTCGATGTGCGCGTGGCCGACGCCCGAGATGGTGTGGGCGCTGGCGTGCGCGGGCCGGGCCAGGACGGGCGCGAGGACCTCGCGGACGGCGGCGGCGCTGCCGGAGACGTCGTCCAGGTCGAGGGCGTCCATGGCGCGGTCGAGGGCGTGCATGATCTCGTGGCGGCGGGGCTCGTGCTCGCCGAGGTGGACCATCAGCTCGCGCAGCACCTGCAGGTCCAGGTCGAGGTGCCAGACCTGCTCGTCGAGGACGGCGAGGTCGGCGCGGCGGAATGTATACAGTGGACGGTCGCCCGCCGTCAGTACATCGCCGAGCAGCGTCGGCTCGGCGAAGTCGTTCGCCAGGATGTCCGGGTTGGAGGCCGCCTCGACCAGGTAGTCGATCCGCTCCCCGCCGGCCGCCGGGTTGCCGACGGCCACGTACTGGTTGAGCGGGTTGACCGCCTTCAGCGGGGTCCCGTCGGTCAGGTGGACCAGGGCCTCGGCCTGGTTGCCCGGCCAGTCGCCGACGAAGCCGAGGTCGATGACGGCCTCGACCCGCCGGCCCGCCCACTCGGCGGGCACCTGCCCGCTCATCCGGAACCAGGTGGTCCCCCACGGCGGACCCCACGGGGTGCCCATCGCGAAGGGCGCGTAGGCGGCGCCCGCGGCCTCCTCGAACGGGACGGGCTCCCCCGGCGCCTGCCAGGCCTCGACCTCGAAGGGGACGGTGGCCGCGTAGATCGCGGGCTTGATGCGCTGGTTGTGGACGCGCTCGACGCGCTCCTCGATGCGGCGGCGTTCGTCGTGCATGGGTTGTCTCCAGGGAACCGGGAAGTAGGAACCGGGCGGGGAGAGCCGTCGGGCTCGGGAAGGATCGGCAGGCGATCGGAAAGCGCTTTCTCTCTCTGTCAGCGCCTAAGGTACGCGAGCCCCGGATGGACCTCGGTGTAGCCCTCCACGAGCCGGCGGGCGACGTTCACGGAGTCGACCAGCGGATGCAGCGCGAACGCCTTCACCGCCGTCGCCCACGAGCCGGACTCGGCGGTGGCCAGCACCTCGCGCTCGACCGCCTTGACCGCGCACACCAGACCGGTGGCGTGGCCGGGCAGCGGGTCGACCGCGACCGGGTGGGCGCCGTTGGCGTCGACGAGGCAGGGGACCTCGATGACGGCGTCGGCGTCGAGTGCCGACAGGGTGCCCTGGTTGCGCACGTTGAGGATGAGCGTGGTGCGCTCGTCGCGGGCGATGGCCCGCATCAGGGCGAGGGCCACCTTCTCGTAGCCGCCGGAGAGGTCGTCGGCGTCGCGCTCGCCCGCGCCGGCCGTCTCCCGGTTCTCCGCCATGTAGGTGGCCTCGCGCTCGGCGCGGGTGCGGTCCCAGGCGGCCAGGGCCGCCGCGCCGGGGTCGCGCATCTCCTCGTAGAAGTGGGCCTGCTGCTCGCGCAGGAAGGCGCCGCGGGTCTTCTCGGCCTGCTGGTAGGCCCGGACGGCCTCGCGGTTGAAGTAGTAGTAGTGCAGGTATTCGTTCGGGACGGCGCCGAGCGAGCGCAGCCAGTCGACGCCGAACAGCTTGCCCTCCTCGAAGGAGCCGAGCAGGTCGGCGTCGGCGAGCAGGCGCGGCAGTTCGTCGCGGCCCGCGACGCGCAGGCCGCGGACCCAGCCGAGGTGGTTGAGGCCGACGTAGTCGATCCACGCGTCCTGCGGGTTCGCGCCGAGGACCCGGGCGATGCGGCGGCCGAGGCCGACCGGCGAGTCGCAGATGCCGATGACCCGGTCGCCGAGGTGGCGGGACATGGCCTCGGTGACCAGTCCCGCCGGGTTGGTGAAGTTGATCAGCCAGGCGTCGGGAGCCAGCCGGGCGACCCGCCGGGCGATGTCGACGGCGACGGGGACCGTCCGCAGACCGTAGGCGATGCCTCCGGCGCCGACCGTCTCCTGGCCGAGGACGCCCTCGGCGAGGGCGACCCGCTCGTCGTCGGCACGCCCCTTCAGGCCCCCGACCCGGATCGCGGAGAAGATGAAGTCGGCGCCGCGCAGGGCCTCGTCGAGGTCGGTGGTGGCCGTGACGGTGGGGGCGTCGGGGATACCGGCGGCCTGTTCAGCCAGTACACGGGCGACTGCATACAGTCGACTGTCGTCGAGATCGTGCAGAACGACTTCGGTCACCCGCCCCTCCGCCCGGTCACCGAGGAGCGCCCCGTACACGAGCGGCACCCGGAACCCGCCGCCGCCCAGAATCGTCAGCTTCACGCTTGCACCTTTCCTGCCACGACCACCTCGACGCCCGCCTCCTCGAAGGAGGTGCGGGTCACCGGGTCGACCGGCGCGTTCGTCACCAGCACGTCCAGGTCCTCGGGGCCGCAGACCCTCGCCATCCCGGTACCCGGGAACTTCGCCGTGTCGGCCAGCAGGACGACCTTGTCACCGGCCTTGATCATGGCCCGCTTGACCGGCACCTCGACGACGGTCGTGTCCATCACCTGCCCGCCCGGGCGCACCCCACTGGTACCGAGGAAGAGCCAGTCGGCGTGGAGCTGGCGCAGGTTGTCCTCGGTGAGGAAGCCGACCAGGGAGCGGTACTCGCGGCGGACCATCCCGCCGAGCAGCACCAGCTCGATGCCCTCGTCGTCGGCGAGCTCCTCGTAGACCACCAGATTGCTGGTGATCACCGTGAGGCGGCGGCCGTGCAGCTGACGGGCGAGGCGGTAGGCGGTGGTGCCGATGTCGAGCAGGACGGACTGGCCGTCGGCGACCATCGCCGCCGCGTGCGCGGCGATGGCGTCCTTCTCGGCCACCCGCACCTCGGCGACCTCGGCGAAGGGCTGGTCGCCCTCCTCGACGACGGCCCCGCCGTGGACCCGGGTGAGCAGGCCCTCCTCCTCGAGTTTGACCAGGTCACGCCGGATGGTGGCGGGGCTCACGCCGAGTTGGTCGGAGAGATCCGTCACTGCCGCGGGACCACCGGAGCGCAGGGCCCGCAGGATGAGTTGATGTCGTCGTTCTGCCAGCACGCCGTGAACACTACTCGTCATCTTCAATCATTTCTATGCTCAGTTCTGCTCGGGTATTGACCGGAGGCCGCTGGCGTCGCACGATTCCGGTCACGAAATGAAGAGTTTTGACGAGCTCCCCGACCGTGACATCCCGCCCCGACGAACAGCGACATCCCGCACCGACGAGAGGACGCCCCCGTGGACGACGACCGGCCCGACGTACTGCTGACCGGGCTGCTCTTCTACGACCTCGTCCTCACGGGGCTGGGCAAACCGCCGACGCCGGGCGAGGAGATCTGGACCGCCGGCATGGGCTGCGGCCCCGGCGGCATCGCCAACCTCGCGGTCGCCGCCTCCCGCTTCGGCCTGCGCACCTCCCTGGCCACGGTCTTCGGCGACGACTTCTACGGCGCCTACTGCCAGGAGGTCATCGCCGGCCAGGAGGGCGTCGACCTCTCGCGCTCCCGGGTCGCGCAGAACTGGCCCACCCCCGTCACCGTCGCCCTCGCGCACGGCCACGACCGGGCGCTCGTCACCCACGGCCAGGAGCCGCCGTACTCCCAGGACGTCCTGATGGGCGACCCGCCCGAGGCGCGCACCGCGCTCGTGCACATCGAGACCGAGCCGCAGGCCTGGCTCGCCAAGGCCGCGGCGAACGGCACCCGGATCTACGCCGACGTCGGCTGGGACCCCAGCCAGCAGTGGTCCGCGGAGTTGCTCGAGCAACTCGCCCTGTGCCACGCCTTCCTCCCCAACGAGACCGAGGCGATGGCCTACACCCGCACCGACAGCGCGGTCGCGGCCCTCGGCACGCTCGCCGAACTGGTGCCGGTGGCGGTGGTCACCCGGGGCGGCGACGGCGCGCTCGCGGTGGACCAGACGACCGGCGAGTACGCGGACGTCCCGGCCCTTGACATCGATGTCGTGGACGCGACGGGCGCCGGCGACGTGTTCGGCGCGAGCTTCGTCGCCGCCTCGCTCGGCGGCTGGCCGCTGGAGGAACGGCTGCGGTTCGCCGTACTCGCCGCCGGACTGTCGGTACGGCACCACGGCGGGGCGCTCGCCGCGCCCGGCTGGTACGGCGTCGACCGGTGGTGGCGGTCACTGACGGACCCGGAGCTGAGACGGGCGTACGGCTTCCTCGCCGACCGCATCCCGGCCGACGTCGGCCCGCCGGTGCGCCACGCCCCGGTCACCCCGCCCGCCCGGCTGACCTGACCACCCCTCTTCCTTCCCTCCCCGAAGCTTTCCCTTCTTTCCCTGCCCGAAGCTTTGCCCCTGGTTGTGCATCACGTCTGTGAAGACGCGAACAGATCCGAAAGGCGGTGGGAGCAGTTGCGGCTCTCACGTAGAGGCCTGCTGCGCGCCGGTCTGGCCGGTACGGCCGCGACCGCGCTCGGCGGCCTGGCGTCCGGCTGTGCCGTTCCGACCGGTTCGACCGGCCGGAACATGGTCCTGTGGTACTGGGACGGCGGCCTGGGCGACACCGTCGTCGAGAAGGCCCGGGCCCGCTACGGCGGCACGGTCGACCTCAAGGCCATCAAGATCGGCGGCTACTACCGTTCCAAACTGATCACCACCATGGCCGGCCGGGCCCACATCCCCGACGTCGCGGGTCTCAAGGGCGAGGACATGGCGTCCTATCTGCCCAACGCCGACCAGTTCGTGGACCTGCGCACCCTGGGCGCGGAGCAGTACCGGAGCCGGTACCTCGCGTGGAAGTGGGACCAGGGCATCGCCGACGACGGCTCGATGATCGGCTTCCCGATCGACTGCGGCCCGGTCGCGCACTTCTACCAGTACGACGTCTTCCGCAGGGCCGGGCTGCCGTACGAACCGGACGACGTGTCGAAGGAGCTCGACACCTGGGAGAAGTTCTTCACGGCGGGCGAGCGGCTCAAGCAGCGGATCCCGGGCACGTATCTGCTCACCGACGTCAACTCCGTGTTCGAGAACGCGGTGCAGCAGGGCAGCAGGCGGTACGTCGACAAGGACCGCCACTTCATCGGCGACCAGGAGCATGTGCGCGCCGCCTGGGCGCTCGCCGTCGAGGCCAAGCGGCGCGGGATCGTCTCGGACCTGGTCAACGGCACCCCCGACCAGCTCTCCGCCGTCCAGGACGGCAAGCTGCCG
Source organism: Streptomyces sp. YKOK-I1 (assembly GCF_054660435.1). Classification (NCBI taxonomy): domain Bacteria; kingdom Bacillati; phylum Actinomycetota; class Actinomycetes; order Kitasatosporales; family Streptomycetaceae; genus Streptomyces; species Streptomyces sp. YKOK-I1. The sequence continues at coordinate 8,342,238 of NZ_BAAGDR010000001.1, read as the reverse complement.
AGCCAGCTCGGCGCCTCCTGGGCGACCAACGACCTCAAGAACGGCGTGCCGAAGACCAAGGGCCGGTGGCGCGTGGCCGACATGCCGGTCAGACCGTCCAACAACGGCGGTTCGTTCCTCGCGATCACCAAGGCATGCCGGGAGCCCGAGCAGGCGTTCCGGATCATCACCTGGATGCTGGACGCGGCCAACCAGGCGCAGGGCTACGTCGACGCGGGTCTCTTCCCGTCCACGCCCGCCTCGTACGGCCTGGAGCAGCTGCGCGAGCCCGACGCGTTCTTCGGCGGCCAGGTCACCATGGACGTCTTCGGGCCCGCCGCACAGAAGATCGCCGTCGCCTACAACAGCCCCTACGACGTGGCGCTCGGCCAGCCGATCAAGGACGAGATCAAGAACGTCGGTGTCCTCGGCAAGAACCCCGACCAGGCCTGGAAGGACGCCATGAGCAAGTGCCGGCGGATCGCCGACCATCTGGGGGTGAGCCACTGATGGCCACCGCGCTGGACAAGCCCGCGGTCACCGTGGAGTCCGCCCCCGCTCCCCCGCCCCGCAAGGGGTGGCGCGCATACTGGCATCTGTATGCGGCGATCTCGCCGTTCTATCTGCTCTTCGTCTGCTTCGGCCTGGTCCCGGTCGGCTTCTCGCTGTATCTGTCCTTCCACCGCTGGGACGGGCTCGGCCCGATGGAGTGGGCCGGACTGTCGCAGTACCAGTACCTGCTGGGCGACAGCGACTTCTGGAGCTCGATCGGGAACACGCTCGTCATCTGGGCGCTGGCCACCTTCCCCATGATCTTCCTGGCGATGGTGACGGCCGTGCTGCTGAACTCGGCGGTCCGGTTCAAGAACGCCTACCGGTTCGCGTACTTCCTGCCGAACGTCACCTCGGTGGTCGCGATCGCGATCATCTTCGGCTCGGTGTTCTCCACCAACTTCGGCCTGGTGAACGCGCTGCTGCAGGCCGTCGGGCTGGACCAGGTGGCCTGGCTGAACACGCCCTGGGGCATCAAGGTCGCCATCGCCACGCTGATGACCTGGCAGTGGACGGGATACAACGCGATCATCTTCCTCGCCGGACTGCAGACGATCCCCGGTGAACTGTATGAAGCCGCCCGTATGGACGGAGCCGGTCCGGTGCAGACGTTCGTCCGGATCACGCTGCCGATGATGCGGCCGGTGCTGCTGTTCGTGCTCGTGATCTCCACGGTCACCGGTCTGCAGAGCTTCTCCGAGCCACAGGTCCTGCTGCAGAACACCTCCAACGACTCGACGTTCTCCGGCGGCCCCGGCCACGCCGGCCGGACGATGGTCCTCTACTTCTTCCAGCAGACCTTCGACAACAACGACTTCGGCTACGGCGCCGCCGTGGCGTGGGGCATCTTCCTCGTCGTCGTCCTCTTCTCGATCATCAACTGGCGTCTGGTGCAGCGCCGGGGCGAAGACTAGGAGGCCCCACCCCATGGCAACCATCAAGGGTTCCCGGCGCCGCGCGCTCGCCCTGCACACGACACTGATCGTCGGTGTGCTGCTCTCGGCCTTCCCGTTCTACTGGGCCGTGATCATGTCGACGCACACGTCGAGCGAGATCTTCTCCTACCCGCCGAAGCTGCTGCCCGGCACCCACTTCCTGGAGAACCTCCGCCATCTCCTCGACGCGATCGACTTCTACGGCTCGATGGCCAACTCGCTGCTGGTGGCGGGTTCGGTGACGTTCCTGGTGCTGTTCTTCGACTCGCTGGCGGCGTTCGTCTTCGCCAAGTTCTCCTTCCCCGGCAAGCGCTTCCTGTTCGCCTCGCTCATGATCATCTTCATGGTGCCGGCCCAGCTCTCGGCCATCCCGCAGTTCGTCATCATGGCCAAGCTCGGCTGGATCGGCTCGATGACCTCGCTGATCGTGCCGGCAGCCGCCAACGCCTTCGGCATCTTCTGGATGCGCCAGTACATGAAGAGCGCCATCCACGACGAACTCCTCGACGCCTCCCGCATCGACGGCGCGAACTTCCTCCGCCAGTACTGGCACGTGGCCCTGCCGGTGGTCCGCCCCGGTCTGGCCTTCCTCGGCATCTTCACCTTCATGGGCCAGTGGAACGACTACGCCTGGCCCCTCATCGCCCTCACCAACCCCGACAACGTCACCCTCCAGGTCGCGCTGTCCCAGCTCAACGGAACCCACGGAACGACGGACTACGGAATGGTCATGACCGGCGCGCTGCTCGCGCTCATCCCCCTGCTCATCGTGTTCGCGGTCGGCGCGCGCCAGATCATCGGCGACCTCGCCAAGGGAGCGATCAAGTGACGGACCCCCTGCTGACGCTCCGCCCCTGGACCGCCCCCGAGGTGACCTCCTGGGGGCGGCTGCCCATGAACGCCGTCGACCGGCGCACCGGAGCACACTCCCTGGACGGCGACTGGCGTTTCCAGCTGCTGTCCGCTCCGGACGCGCCGGTCGGCGGTGCCTGGTCGACGGCGGCCGTGCCGGGCGTATGGACCATGCAGAACACGGACGACCCGCTACGGTCGACGGTCGACCTTCCGCAGTATCTGAACATCCGTATGCCGTATACAGAAATCCCTCCACTGTCGCCGGTCGACGACAACCCGACGGGTGTCTACGAGCGTGAGATCGACATCCCCGCCGACTGGGCCGGCCGCCGCGTCGTCCTCCAGGTGGGCGCCGCCGAGAGCGTGCTGCTGGTGCACCTGGACGGGCGTCCTCTCGGCATCTCCAAGGACTCCCACCTCGCCGCCGACTTCGACCTGTCGGACGTCGTACGCCCCGGCGGCCGGCACACCCTGCGGCTGACCGTCGTCAAGTGGTCGGACGCCTCGCACATCGAGGACCAGGACCACTGGTGGCACGGCGGCATCACCCGTTCGGTGCTGCTGTACACGACGGACCCGCTGCATCTGGCCGATGTCACCGTGCGCGCCTCCCGGGACGGGGAGCTGCGCATCGACTGCCGGGTGCGGGACACGGGCGGGGCGCTGCCCGAGGGCTGGTACGTCAGCGGCGAGCTGGACGGGCTGGAGCTCACGCAGGACACCGACTTCGACCGGGCCAACGCCGAGGACGAGCGGGTCTCCGCTTTCCTCGGCGAGGCACGCATGCAGACGCGCGTGCCCGAGGTACGCGCCTGGACCGCCGAGACGCCCGAGCTGTACGGACTGACGGTGCGGCTGCACCGCGCCGACGGCGGCGTCGCCGACATCTCACGGCACCGGGTCGGTTTCCGGGACGTCGAGATCGTCGGCCGGGACCTGCTGGTCAACGGCGAGCGGATCTACATCCGGGGCGTGAACCGGCACGACTTCCATCCGCTGACCGGGCGGACGGTGTCGTACGACGACATGCGCGCGGACCTGGTCCTGCTGAAGCGTTTCGGCTTCAACGCGATCCGCACCGCGCACTACCCCAACGACCCGACGCTGTACGACCTCGCCGACGAACTCGGTTTCTACGTGGTCGACGAGGCGGACATCGAGTCCCACGACCACGCCCATGAGATCGCCGACGACCCGCGCTATCTGAACGCGTTCGTGGACCGGGTCTCGCGCATGGTGCTGCGGGACAAGAACCACCCCTCGGTGATCATCTGGTCGCTGGGCAACGAGTCGGACTACGGCGCCAACCACGACGCGGCCGCCGGCTGGGTGCGCCGCCACGACGCGACCCGTCCGCTGCAGTACGAGGGGGCGGCCAAGCGCGGCTGGGCGGACCCGGACCTCGCCTCCGACATCGCCTGCCCGATGTACGCGCCGCTGGAGGACTGCGTGGCGCACGCGCTGTCCGGGGAGCAGACCAAGCCCCTCATCCAGTGCGAGTACTCCCATGCGATGGGCAACAGCAACGGCACGCTGGCCGACCACTGGGCCGCCATCGAGGCCACCCCGGGTCTTCAGGGCGGGTTCATCTGGGAGTTCTGGGACCACGGAATCCTTCAGTCCGTGAACGACGGAAGACCGGTCGGGCGTGGCGGCGCCGGGCTCTACGACAACGGTGTCACCGCTCCCGGCTACCGCTGGGCGTACGGCGGTGACTTCGGCGAGAAGGACCACGACGGCGCGTTCATCGCGGACGGCGTGGTCTTCCCCGACCGCACCCCCAAGCCCGTCCTGTTCGAGCACCGTGAACTCGCCGCTCCCGTAAGGCTGGAGCTGTTCCGGCACGAGGGGCTGGTCGTCTCCAACCACCAGCACTTCCGGGACCTTCAGTGGCTCGCGGGCGACTGGGAACTGGCGCTCGCGGACGGCCGTACGCTGACCGCTCCCGCCGAACTCCCCTCGCTGCTCCCCGGTGAGACGGCGGTGGTCCCGCTGCCGCTGGAGCTTCCGGAGGACGGCGGCGAGGCATGGCTGACGCTGCGGGTGAGGACCGCCGAGGACCTGGCGTGGGCTCCGCGCGGCACCGAGGTGTGCGCGCCGCAGGTGCTGCTGCGGGAGGCCGTCGCGGCCGAGGACCTGCCGGTCCCCGGCGCCGTGGAGGTCGACACGGACGGGCTGCTGGTCCATCCGCTGCTGACCGCGGGTCCCGTGCTGTCCCTGTGGCGGGCGCCCACCGACAACGACGAGCTGGGCGGCATGGCGCTGCGCTGGCGGACCTGGGGCCTGGACGCCCTGGTGCGCAAGGTGGTGTCGGTACGGCGCGACGGCGACGCGGTGACCGTGCTCGCGGAGTACGCGGGCACCACCGGCGTGGTCCGGCACCGGCAGGTGTTGACCCCCGTCGAGGGCGGCGTGCGGGTGGACGAACTCGCCGAGCTGCCCGAGGAGTTCGACGACGTGGCACGGGTCGGGACGGTCTTCGAGACGGTCGCCGGGCTGGACCGCCTGGAGTGGTTCGGGCAGGGTCCCTGGGAGTCCTACCCGGACCGCAGCGGGGGCGCCCCGGTGGGCCATCACGCCCTGGCCGTCGACGCGTTGTTCACGCCCTATCTGCGTCCGCAGGAGAGCGGCGGCCGGCACGGCGTACGGCGCTTCGTCCTGACCGGTCCGGACGGGCCGGGTCTCGTGGTCACCCCTGACGAGCCCCGGCAGGTCTCCGTCACGCGCTACCGCGCCGACGATCTGACGGCCGCCGCCCATCACGACGAACTGGTGCCGCGCGCGGGCTGCGTGGTGCATGTCGACGCGGCGCACCGGGGCCTCGGCACGGCCTCGTGCGGTCCCGACACCTTCCCCTCCTACCTCGTGGCGCCGGGCGTCCATCGCTGGAGCTGGACCCTGCGCACCCTGTAACCCCCCATCACGGCAAGGACGTTCCCCGGCTCTTCCCCAGTTCTTCCCCGGCTCTTCCCCAACGGAGCACACGTGTGTACTTCGCATGCCCAAGAACCGCGCGAGGCCGTGCAGGCCGACGCCGGACGGCGCGGTTTCCTGCGGGCCACGGCGCTGCTCGGCGCCGCGACCACGGCCACGGTCGCCCTGCCCTCGGCCGCCGAGGCGGCCACCGCGCAGGCGACGTCGGCCGCCTGGCGCCCGGACACCGCGAGCCGCCGCTTCACGCTCGCCGTGATGCCCGACACCCAGTACCTCTTCGACGGTCCGAGCATCGACAAGGCGCCGGTCGAGGCGTCCCTGCGGTACCTGCTGGAACACGGCGGCGAGAAGGGCGAGAACATCGTGTTCCTGTCCCATCTCGGCGACCTCACGCAGAACGGCGCGGACGCCGAGTTCGCCGCGATCGGGGAGGCGTTCGAGCTGCTCGACCGGCGCGGGGTGGGCTACAGCGTCCTGGCCGGCAACCACGACGTGCGGTCCTCGACGACCGACCAGCGCGGGTCGACCCCGTACCTGGACACCTTCGGGCCCCGCCGGTTCCGGGGGAAGTCCTCGTTCGGCGGGGCTTCCCCCGACGGCTACAACACCTTCCACCTGTTCCGGGCCGCCGGACGGGAGTGGATGGTGCTGGCGCTGGACTGGCGGCTGTCGGACCAGGGGTACGCCTGGGCGAAGGACGTCCTGGCCGCCCACCCCACGACACCGGTCGTCCTCACCACGCACGAACTGGTCGTCGAGGACGACTCGCTGTCGGCATACGGGCAGCAGCTGTGGGACCGGCTGATCCACGATCACGACCAGATCTTCCTCACCCTCAACGGCCACTACTGGCCCGCCGGACGGGCGACCCGCAAGAACGCGGCGGGACATGACGTCCATCTGCACCTGACGAACTACCAGAACCGTTACTTCGGCGGCGCGGCAATGATCCGCCTGTACCGCTTCGACCTCGACCGCGACGTGATCGACGTGGAGACCGTCTCCCCGTGGATCCTGGGCCGGGCCGCGAAGGGGCTCAACGAGCTGGAGCGGCAGGAGATCGAACTCAGCGGTGACGCCGACCGGTTCTCCGTCGACATCGACTTCGCCGACCGCTTCTCCGGCTTCGCCCCGGTCCCGGCCCGCCCCGCACGCCCGGCGTCGAAGGTCCTCGTCCGCGGCACGGTCGCCTACTGGCGCTTCGACGGCCACGACGACGGTACGGCCGTCTCCGGCACCGTCCGCGACCTCTCCGGCCGCGGCAACGACCTCACCCTCGTCAGCGTCAGCGGCGGCACCCTGGGCTGGTCCTCGGACCACCACCCGGACCAACCCGGCCACGGCAGCCTGGAGTTCGGCGGCTACAAGTCGCCACTGGAGGGCGCCTACCTGCGCACGGTCGACGGCGCCCCGCTGAACTCCGCTACGTTCGAGGACGGTTACACCCTCGAGGCGTTCTACCGGCTCCCGGCCGACTGGGACCCGGCGCACCACGCCTGGTCGGGACTGGTGAGCCGGACGGGGACCGGTGGCGCGGCGGGGAAGACCGGCGACGACCCCGACGAGCCGCTCGCCACGCTGTCCCTGTCCAACGACCGCGAGCCGCAGTGGGCGATGCGCCCGCTGAACCAGGAGGGCATCGCCACCAACTGGGGCCAGGAGACCCCGTTGGAGACCTGGTGGCACCTCGCCGTCGTCAACGACGGCACGCACACCACGCTGTACGTCGAGGGCTGCCCGGTCGTGCGCAACCCGAAGGCGAAGGCCGTGGGCATCACCTCCGTCGGACTGCCGTGGCTGCTCGGCGGCTACGAGTACGGCGGGACGATCGACCAGATCCTGCACGGCCGCCTCGGTGACGTCCGGATCGTCGCACGGGCGCTGCCCGTCTCCTCCTTCATGAACCACTGACGTCCTTCATGAACCACTGACGTCCTTCCTGTACCGCTGACGCCGTCGAAGAGGACTCACACCACCATGACCGAGCAGCAGCTCCCCGAGTGGGCCGACCCGTCCGTCTCCCCCACCGCCCTCGACGCCCAGGGCGTCTCCCGCCGCGGACTCCTGCGCCGCGCGGGTCTGTTCGGCGCCGCGTTCGCCCTCGGCCCGGCCGCGGTGCCCGCGTTCGCCGCCTCCGACCGCTCCGACCGGGGCCTCGGCGGCCAGGACCCCCGTCTCGCGTACCTCGTCGGCGACCACCACGTCCACTCCGTCTACAGCCACGACGCCAAGTACACGTTCTCCCAGCAGGCCAGGGCCGCCGCCAGGTACGGCCTGGACTGGATGGTGTTCAACGAGCACTCCAACTTCGGCCACGCCCACTACGGCGCCGCGCTGGAGCACCAGGAGATCCTCAAGGCCCGTGCGGAGAACCCGCGCCGGCTGATCTTCCAGGGTCTGGAGTGGTACATCCCGGCCGCCGAGCACGGCACGGTCTTCGCCGCGCCGGGCGCCCACGAGGTCGATCTGCTCACACAGTTCGAGCTCGCCTACGACGGCAAGCTGCTCGGCTACACCGAGGGTTCGGCCGGCGCCGCCGACACCGCCCGCAACGAGGCCCATGCCGTCAAGGCGATCAAGTGGCTCGCAGAGCAGCGCCGTTCGGGCTATGTCGACGACGTCCTCGTCCTCGCCAACCATCCGCTGCGGCTGGGCATCGACGCCCCGCACGAGATGCGCGACTGGCGTGACGCGGCCCCCGAGATCATGATCGGCATGGAGGGCGCGCCCGGCGCCCAGGGCGCCGCCATCCCCGGCTGGCGCGGTGCCACCTCGATCCGCGGCGAGTACGAGAACAAGCCGTCCGCGCAGTCGTGGCCGGGCTACCCGGCGGACGCCTACCTCACCTACGGCGGATTCGACTGGGCGACCGCGACCGTCGGCGGTCTGTGGGACGCGATGCTGGCCGAGGGCCGGCTGTTCACGATCACCACCAACTCCGACAACCACCGGACCGTCTTCGACACCTGGAAGAACGGCGACTGGCCGGCCGGACAGAACTTCGACAACACCGGCAAGCTGCCCGACCCGGTGAACACGGACACCGCGCAGCCCGGAAGCGACTTCTGGCCCGGCGAGTTCAGCCGCACCCACGTCGGTGTGACCCGCTACGGCTACCGCGCGGTGATGGAGGGCCTGCGGGCCGGCCGGGTCTGGCTCGACCACGGCCATCTGCTGGACGGGCTCGACGTGCGGGTGAAGCGGGACTGCGACGGCGGCCGGGGTGTCACCCTCGGCGGCCGGCTGCGCGTCCGCAAGGGCGAGAGGGTCACGCTGTACGTCACCGTGACGACCGCCTCCCGGGCCAACTCCCAGGGAGTCCTGCCGGAGTTGGCGCACGTGGACGTGATCCGGGGTGCGGTGCGCGGCCCGGTGACCGACCGGGACACCTGGCAGGCGCCGGACACGAAGGTCGTCCACACGGACGACGTGTCGGGCCGCACGGGGACGTACACCCTGCGTATCCCGCTGACGGTCGGCGACGAGTCCTTCTACGTGCGGCTGCGCGGCAGCGACGGCAACCGGCACGGCGCGGGCTACCTGGGCGCGGCGGTCGACCCGCACGGCCCGATCCCGCACCAGCCGGGCGACGGCGACCCGTGGGCCGACACCTGGTTCTACTCGAACCCGGTCTTCGTGGACGTCGTGCACTAGGAGCGCCCCGGCAGGGGCGCGGGGAACTGCGCGACCAACCACAACGGTCCCGCAGTTCCCCACAGCCTCGGCCCTACGGCTCCACCGGCGGAGCCCTACGCGTAGAAGCGGGACAGGCTCTGCAGCACCGCCGCCGGCTTGGCCCCGCCCTCGATCTCGATCGCCCCGTCGACGGTGATCTGCACGCCCCCCGGCACGTCCTCGACCTCGGCGAGCTTGCCGACCAGGCGGATCCGGGAGCCGACCTTCACCGGCGAGGGGAAACGCACCTTGTTCAGACCGTAGTTGACCTTCGTCGTCACTCCCTGGACGTCCAGCAGCTCGGTGAACAGGGGGATGAACAGGGAGAGGGTCAGGTAACCGTGGGCGATCGGGGCGCCGAAGGGGCCCGCGGCCGCCTTCTCCGGGTCCACGTGGATCCACTGGTGGTCGCCGGTCGCATCGGCGAACGTGTCGATGCGCTCCTGGGTGACCTCGATCCACTCGCTGGTGCCCAGGTCGCTGCCGGCCAGCTTCTTCAGCTCGTCGAGACCGTTCACCGTGATGCTCATATCGCCGTCCTTGGCTAGGAGTTGGTGCCGAAGCGCTGGCGCACCCGGGCTTTGAGGAGCTTCCCGGAGGCCGTGCGCGGAAGTTCGTCCGCGACCACCACCGACTTGGGGATCTTGTACTTGGCGAGCTGTCCGGCCAGGGAGGCCAGCACCTCGTCGGGGTCCGGTGCGGCCCCCTCGCGGAGCACGACCACGGCGCGCGGCACCTCGCCCCACTTGTCGTCGCGCACACCGATGACGGCGGCCTCGACGATGTCGGGGTGGGAGAGGAGGAGGTCCTCGATCTCGGCGGGGTAGATGTTCTCCCCACCGGAGATGATCATGTCCTTCATACGGTCGACGATGTACACATAACCGTCGTCGTCGACCCTCGCCGCGTCCCCGCTGCGGAACCAGCCGTCGGCGAAGGACGCAGCGGTCTCCTCGGGCAGCCCCCAGTAGCCGGGCATGACGTGCGGACCGCGGACGAGGACCTCGCCCGTCTCGCCGGGACCGACCGGGGTGAGGTCGGGGGCGAGGACCCGGACGTCGCTGAAGAAGTGCGGGACGCCGGCCGAGCCCGCCTTGCTGATCGCGTGCTCGGCGTCCAGGTACAGCGTTCCGGGGGACGCCTCGGTCATGCCGTACCCCTGGAGGAAGGTGAGTCCGCGTTCCTGGTAGGCGGCGATCAGCGGGGTCGGGACCGGGGAGCCGCCGCAGGTCAGGATGCGCAGGCTGGACAGGTCCGCATCGGCCCAGCGCGGGTGCCGGGCCACCTGGTCGAACATCGTCGGCACCCCGAACATGAAGGTGATCCGGTGCCGTTCGATCAGGTCGAAGGTGGCCTCGGCGTCGAAGGCCTCGACCAGGACGCAGGTGCCGCCCTTGAGGAACACCGGGAGCGTCAGCATGTTCAGACCCGCCGTGTGGAACAGCGGCGCCGAGACCAGGGCCCGCTCGTCGGCGATCAGGTCGGTGTCGACGAGGACGTTGATCGCGTTCCAGGTGAGGTTGCCGTGCGTGAGCATGGCGCCCTTGGGCCGGCCGGTCGTGCCCGAGGTGTACATGATGATGCAGGTGTCGTCGGCGCCCACGGGCTCGTCGATCGGCTCCTCGGAGGCCGCGGCCAGCACGTCCTCGTACTCGGCTCCGACCTCCAGGTACGTCCGTACGTCCGTGCTGCCCGGCAGTCCCGCGACCAGGCCCGCGTGCGAGGGGCCGTAGACGAGGGCCTTGGCGCCGGAGTCGGCGAGCTGGTAGGCGATCTCGGGGCCCGCGAGGCGGGTGTTGAGCGGGACGAAGACCGCGCCGAGCGTGCCGGCCGCGAACAGGCTCTCCAGGTAGGAGGGGTGGTTCGGGCCGAGGTACGCGACCCGGTCGCCGCGGCGGACGCCCCGGGCGCGCAGGGCGTGGGCCAGCCGCGTGACGCGTGTATGCAGTGTGCCGTAGTCCGTCGACCGTTCACCGTGGACCAGGGCGGTGCGGTGCGGGGTCTTGCGTGCCCGGCGTGCGGGCCATGACCCCAGTCCCTCGTTGCGCATCTGGCACGCCCCTTACGGTCTCGTCAGCCCGAGCAGCCGGGCGGCGTTCTCCTTGAGGATCTTCGGCTTCACCTCGTCCTTGATCGTCAGCTTGTCGAAGTCGGCGAGCCAGCGGTCGGGGGTGAGGACGGGGAAGTCGGAGCCGAAGAGGACCTTGTCCTTCAGCAGGGTGTTCGCGTACTGCACGAGCTGCGGCGGGAAGTACTTCGGCGACCAGCCGGACAGGTCGATGTGCACGCCCGGCTTGTGGGTGGCCACGGCGAGGGCCTCGTCCTGCCACGGGAAGGACGGATGCGCCAGAATGATCTTGAGGTGCGGGAAGTCGGCGGCGACGTCGTCGACGTGCAGCGGGTTGGAGTACTTGAGGCGGATGCCGCCCCCTCCCGGCACCCCGGCGCCGATCCCCGTCTGGCCGGTGTGGAAGAGGGCGATGGCGCCGGTCTCCTCGATGACCTCGTACAGGTCGTACGCCACCGCGCGGTCGTTGGGGAAGAAGCCCTGGATGCTGGGGTGGAACTTGAAGCCCTTCACCCCGTACTCCTCGACCAGCCGGCGCGCCTGCTTCACGCCCGCCTTCCCCCGGAAGGGGTCGATGGAGGCGAAGGGGATGAGGACGTCGGCGTTGGCGGCGGCGGCCTCGGCGACCTCCTCGTTGGGGACGGGAGCCGTGCCGGTCGCGGACTCGGCGTCCACCGTGAAGATCACGGCGGCCATCTTCCGCTCCCGGTAGTACGCGGCCGTCTCCTCGATGGTCGGCTTGCGCTTGCCCTCCACCTTGAAGTAGGCGGAGGACGCGTCGTGCAGATCGTCGTCGAGCGAGGAGTGGCCCTGGGAGGACACCTCCGCATGGGTGTGGACGTCGATCGCGACGAGTTCCTCGACGTTGAGGGTCGTCATGGGTCAGGCCTCCGGGAACTTGGGCGCCGGGATACCGACGGTCTGCAGTTCGGCGCCGACCGAGGTGGGGAAGGCGGCGGCCAGGCTCTCGGGGGTCCAGCCGCCGTCGGCGTAGGCCGCCTTGATCTCCTGCGGATGCGACCAGAGTGCCACCTTGTCGCCGCCGATGCCGATGGCCTGGCCGGTGACGCCCCGGGCGGCCTCGGAGGCGAGGAACGGCACGAGCGCCGCGCAGTCCTCGGGCGTGCCGAAGCCCTCGCCCTTGCGCAGGAAGTCCGGCAGCGGCTCACCGCCGCGCATCGCCTCGATGTACGGGGCGAAGGCGGGGATCGTCTCGGTCATCGCGGTCGCGGCGACCGGCACGATCGCGTTGACGGTGATGTTTGCGCGGCCCAGCTCCATGGCCCAGGTGCGGGCGAAGGCGGCGATGCCGGCCTTGGCGGCCGCGTAGTTCGTCTGGCCGAAGTTGCCGCGCTGGCCGGCCGGCGAGCCGACCAGGATCAGGGTGCCGCCCTCGCCCTGCTCGCGCATCCGCACGGCGGCGGCGCGGGCGCAGGTGAAGGTGCCCTTGAGGTGGGTGGTGATCACCGCGTCGAAGTCGTCGTCGGTCATCTTCCACAGCACCTTGTCGCGCAGGATGCCCGCGTTGGTGACCAGGACGTCCAGCCGTCCGAACTCCTCGACCGCCCGGTTCACCAGCCGCTCGGCGGCCTCGGTGGTGCCGACCGGGACCACCTCGGCGACGGCCGTGCCGCCGGCCTCCGTGATCGCCTTCACGGCCGCCTCGGCCACGGCCTCGTCGACGTCGTTGATCACCACGCGGGCGCCGTGCGCGGCGAGCGCCTGGGCGTACGCGAGGCCGAGGCCCCGGCCGCTGCCGGTGACGACGGCGACCTTGCCGGTGAGATCGATGCTGGTCACGAGCGAGTCCCTTCAGAAAGAGCCATGACCACGAGGGGGTCACGTGGAGCGGCGGGAGGTGCGACTGCGAGATCGAAGCTAAGAGCAATAATTGTTGACGTCAATAGTTGTTGTCCACCCACGGGTGAGTCATGCTGGAATCTGTACGACACACCGCCCCCGCCCGCCCGTACGGGGGCCGAGACCAGGGAGCCCGCCATCGCCCGCCAGGACAACGCAGTGAACGCCGCCGCCCCCATCGACGGGAACGAGCCGTGGATGCGGGGGCTGCACGCGGACACGGGCTATCTGCTCTACCGGCTGGGCCTGCGCTCCGGTCAGCTCTTCAACTCCTTCCTGCAGGAGTCGGGGCTGCGCCTGCGCCACTACGCCGTGCTGCGCTTCCTGGCCACCACCGAGGGCGCGCTCCAGCGCGAGCTCAGCGCACGGCTCGGCTACGACCCGAGCGCGATCGTCGGCCTGGTCGACGACCTGGAGAAGCTGGGCTTCGCCGAACGCCGGCCCGCCCCCGACGACCGGCGCAGCCGGATCGTCGTCCTCACCGAGGACGGCCGGGCCCTCCTGCGCGGCACCGACGAGGCCGGACTGCGCGTGACCAACGAACTCCTCGGCCCGCTCGACCCCGCCGAACGCGAGACGCTGCACGCCCTGCTGCTGCGGGCCACCGAGGACGGGGCGAGCTGATGCCATGGCCCTGCCGGCCCGCCCCGCCGTGACCTCCCGTTCCGCGCCCGACCGGCTGCTGGCCGTGCTCGCCGCGTTCGACCACGCGCATCCGGCGCTGTCCCTGAGCGACATCGGCCGGCGCGCCGGGCTGACCCTGACCACCGCCCACCGCCTGGTGGGCGCGCTGACCGCATGGGGCGCGCTGGAGCGGGACGCGTCCGGCCTCTACCACGTCGGGCTGCGGCTGTGGGAGATCGCCGCGCTCGCGCCGCGCGGGCTGGCCCTGCGGCAGGTGGCGTTGCCGTATCTGGAGGACCTGTACGAAGCCACCCACGAGAACGTGCAGTTGGCGGTACGGGACGGCGCCGAGGTCGTCTACACCGAGTGGATCTCGGGGCGTTCGGCCGTGGGCGTCCACATCCGGGTGGGCGCCCGCTGGCCGCTGCACGTCACCGGGGTCGGCCTGGTCCTCCTGGCCCACGGCGACACCGCGCTTCAGGAGACCTACTGCAGCGGTCCGTTGGCGTCCTACACCGCCCACACCGTCACCGATCCGGCCCGGTTGCGCCGCATGCTGGCCGAAGTCCGGCGTACCGGGGTCGCGGTGAGCAACCGTCAGGTGACCGACGACGCGCTGTCGGTGGCCGCGCCCGTGCGCGGGCCGGGCGGGGCGGTGGTCGCCGCCGTGTCGGTGGTCGTCCCCCACGCCGACGCCCAGGTACCGGTCCTCGCCCCTGCTGTACGGGTCGCCGCGCGCGGAATCTCCCGGGCGCTGGGGTGGCAGCCGGAGGGGGCACGGGACTGAGCCCACCGCTCTTTGCGAGGGGGCGGCGAGCCGGGCGGCGGTGAGGGCGGCGGTGAGGGCGACGACGCGCCTCCCAGTCCCTCCTCACGGAAATCTCAGCCTGCGGCATGGATATTCAAAGGATCAACCAATGTCCGGGGCGCAGGATGCCGGTGCAAAGGTGGACAACTCAGGAAGGCGTGCCGTGGGCGTCTCGCACATATCGAACCGGTCCGAGCAACGGACGGAGGGGTGGTCCCGGCGCGGGATCCTGGCCGTTCTGGGGGTCGCGCCGGCCGCCGCGCTCACCGGCTGCAGCACCGGGTCGGCGGACGCCTCGGAGGGCTCGGGCGGCACCCAGGCATCGGCCGCGGCGAAGGCCTCGGCGGCGGCGAAGACGCCGGTGATCACGGTGACCCCCGCCGACGGCACCAAGAAGGCCGCGTTCGGCAGCCCCGTCGAGGTGGCGGTGACGGACGGCACCCTGGCGTCCGTGAAGGTGACGGGCAACGACGGCTCGACGCTCGAGGGCTCCCTGAACGACGCGAAGACCCGGTGGACGTCGTCGGGGAACCCGTACTCGGGCACGAAGTACACGGTCACCGCGCAGGCCGAGGGCGCCGACGCGGAGACGGCCACGTTCACGACCAGGTCGCCCGGCGAGACGTTCGTGGGCTATTTCACCCCCGAGGCGAACTCGACCTCCGGCGTCGGCATGCCCGTGTCGATCAACTTCACGAAGGCCGTGAAGGACCGGGCCGCCGTACAGAAGGCGATCACGGTGACCGCGGAGCCGGCCGTGGAGATCGTGGGCCACTGGTTCAGCGACACCCGGCTGGACTTCCGGCCGGAGACGTACTGGGCGTCCGGCACCAAGATCACGCTCGGTCTGCGGTTGAAGGACGTCGAAGGACAGGATGGTGTCTACGGTATCCAGTCCAAGGATGTCACCTTCCACATCGGCCGCGAGCAGATCAGCACGGTCGACCTGTCGTCGAAGGAGATGGTGGTGAAGCGGGACGGCGCGACGTACGCCACCTACCCCGTCTCCGGCGGCAACGCCGAGCACACCACCTGGGCCGGGATCATGGTGATCAGCGAGCGGTTCAAGCAGACCCGCATGGAGTCCTCGACGGTCGGCCTCGGCGACGAGTACGACATCTCCGACGTGCCGCACGCCCAGCGGCTGACCACCTCCGGCACCTTCGTCCACGGCAACTACTGGGCCTCCACCTCCGTCTTCGGCAGCCAGAACACCAGCCACGGCTGCGTCGGCCTGCACGACACCAAGGGCGCGAGCGACAGCTCGGTCGCGGGCTACAAGTTCTACGAGAGCTCCATGCTCGGCGACGTGGTGATCGTGAAGAACTCGGGCGACAAGACCGTCGAGGCGTCCAACGGCCTCAACGGCTGGAACCTGTCGTGGGCGGACTGGAAGGCGGGCAGCGCGGTTTAGCCCGTTTGTGCGCTTCACACCCTGAACTTCCTTGCGGCGAAAGGACTTTCCTCGCTTTAAGTCTTGACGACCCTCGGGACGGAGAGCACATTGGGCGCACTTTGAGAGCGCTCTCAAGGTGCGCTCCCAGAGTGACACCCGCACCCCACCCCTCCGTACCCGAGAGGTCCCCCCATGAGTGCTCCCTCCGGCATGTCCAGACGGCGACGTGCCCTCGTCGCCGTCCTCGGCACCCTCGGTCTGGCGGCCGCGGCGGCGACAGCCGTCACCCTGCCCGCGAACGCCTCCGCTCCCACGCCCCCCTCGGGCTGGACCCAGGTCTTCCTCGACGACTTCAACGGCACCGCGGGCACCGGCGTCAACACCTCCAACTGGCAGTACAGCACCGGGACCTCCTATCCCGGCGGCCCCGCCAACTGGGGCACCGGCGAGGTCGAGACGATGACCAGCAGCACCACCAACGTCTCCCTCGACGGCAGCGGCAACCTGCGCATCACCCCGGTGCGCGACTCCGCGGGCAACTGGACCTCCGGCCGCATCGAGACGGTCCGCACCGACTTCCAGCCTCCGTCCGGAGGCAAACTCCGCGTGGAGGCGCGGCTGCAGATGCCGAACGTCACCGGCACCGCGGCCGAGGGCTACTGGCCGGCCTTCTGGATGCTGGGCGCCCCGTACCGCGGCAACTACCAGAACTGGCCCAGCGTGGGCGAGCTGGACATCATGGAGAACGTCCAGGGCCTCAACAAGGTCTGGGCGACCATGCACTGCGGCACCAACCCGGGCGGCCCCTGCAACGAGACCACCGGCATCGGCAACTCCACGGCCTGTCCCAACACCACCTGCCAGTCGGGCTTCCACACCTACACGATGGAATGGGACCGCTCGGTCTCTCCCGAGGCGATCCGCTTCTCCGTCGACGGCGTCAACTACCACACGGTGACGGCCAGTCAGGTCGACGCGACCACCTGGACCAACGCCACCAACCACGGCTTCTTCGTCATCCTGAACGTGGCGATGGGCGGCGCCTTCCCCGACGCCCTCGGCGGCGGCCTGGACAGCGCCACCGAGTCGGGCCACCCGATGGTCGTCGACTATGTGCAGGTGCTCCAGGCCGCGGGCAGTGGGAGCGGTACCACCTCGCCCACGACCGGCAGCCGCGACGCCTACTCCACCATCCAGGCCGAGTCCTACGACAGCCAGTCCGGTGTCTCGACCGAGACCACCACCGACACCGGCGGCGGCCAGGACATCGGCTACCTCGCCAACGGCGACTGGGCGCTGTACAAGGGCGTCAATTTCGGCTCCACGGCGGCGACCCAGTTCAGCGCGCGGGTGGCGAGCGGAGCGGCCTCCGGGATCAGCGGGCTGGTGGAAGTACGCCTGGACAGCGCCACGAGCACCCCGATCGGCAGCTTCTCGGTGGCCAACACCGGTGGCTGGCAGACCTGGAAGACGGTCCCGGCGAACATCAGCTCCGTCACCGGCACGCACGACGTGTATCTCACCTTCACCAGCGGGCAGTCGGCGGACTTCGTCAACGTCAACTGGTTCACGTTCGGTCACTGACCCACAGCCCCACGCCGGCGCCGGGCCCGCCCACCCCGCACCAACGGGGGCCCGGCACCGCACGATTCGCCTGTCCGGCGGGGCAAGAGGTCTGCCCCGCCGCTCCTTTCCCCGTGCGGCACCCGCAGGGTACGCAGGAAGGGACCGTCCCACCCGCCCGGAAGGCATCTCGTGCGCACAGCGAAGCCCGGCAGAACTCCCGACGACCCGTCCCGCAAGAGCCCGGTGACCTCGACGGGCAGCGGTGCGCCGGCCCAGCGCATCCTCACCCTGCAGCGCACGGCCGGCAACGCTGCGGTCGTCCAACTGCTGAGCGGGGAGGGCGCCTTCGCGGCTCCGGTGCAGCAGGAGCACCGGCACGGACCCGACTGCGGTCACCTGGACGCCGTACGGGCCGCCGGGGCCGCCCCGGCGGTACAGCGGTCCGCGGTCCACGACGTCCTGCGCGGCAGCGGCCGCCCGCTCGACGACGACACCCGGGCGGACATGGAGAGCCGCCTGGGCGCCGACTTCTCCGACGTACGCATCCACACCGGCGCCGCCGCCCAGGCCTCCGCGTCCGAGATCGGCGCCCGCGCCTACACCTCGGGCAGCCATATCGTCCTGGGCGCGGGCGGCGCCGACCGGCACACGCTCGCCCACGAGTTGACCCACGTCATCCAGCAGCGCCAGGGGCCCGTCGCCGGCACCGACAACGGTTCGGGACTGCGGGTGTCGGACCCGTCGGACCGCTTCGAACGGGAGGCCGAGGCCAACGCCGCCCGCGCCCTCGCAGGCCCGGCACCGTCCGTGCAGACCGCCTCGGCACACCCCGCGGGCCACGACCACACCGGCGGCGACTCCGTCGTGCAGCGCCATAAGGTCGAGCTCCAGCCGGGCCCGCCCCAGACGGTGGAGACACAGGCCTTCGACGCCTTCTTCAACTCCGTGGACGCCGCGGTCGAGTGGGCCTACCTCTACGTCACCACCGCCCCGCAACTCGGCCCCCTGGCCGACTACGACGGCTACACCAAGCGCTGGGTGGAGGTCTGGAACCAGTTCCACACCTCCGGCAGAAGCGGAGGCATCTCCAAGGAGTTCGGCTACGCCATCGAATCGATCGCCCAGGCGCGCCTGTCGAGCATCGGGGGTCCCACGCTCTCCCCGGGCATGTCCTACGGCACCCAGGTGACGTTCGGCACCACCCGGCCGGATTACGTCCTGTTCTCCCAGGGTGCCCCCGTCGGAGCCGTGGACATCACCGCCGAGGGCAGCACCGGCCACGTCCTGGCCAAGACCGGCTGGGACGTCCTGTTCCCCCGGTTCGGCGAGTCCGTCTACCCGTCGCTGACCTCCACCGTCACCCAGGGCATGCAGATGGCCCACGGCAACACCGCAGCTCTCACCCCACAGGCGGCCGAGCAGCTCAGGCAACAGGCCGCGGCGAACCGCGCCGGCTGGGAGGCGAACTGGTCGCAGATGGCCGTCTCGTTCAGGCTGGCGATGCAGCAGGTCGGCATTCTGAACGCCGACGGTGGCGTACGGGGCGGTGGTGACCCGATCATCCGCGAACAGCAACGCCGTAGCGCGGTCTTCTCCTGGATGACCACCGCGCTCGGCGTGACGGAGGACGTGGCCGCGCAGAACGCCACAGTGATGCTGCTCAAGTTCAACCCGAGTTGGCCTGCCTCCTTCTACTGCAACGACTCCACGGCGAGCGTGTCGCGCGGCGAGGCCTTCCTGACCTCCGTGTTCCCCGAGTGGCAGCAGCGGGCGAGCGCGAACGGAGGCTGACGTACCGTCTGATCTGACGAAACGTCACCACGGCGGCCCCTACGATCCGGGCGGCCCCTCGGCGACGGGCCGGCCGCCCGGGCCGCGCTCCCACCGGAGACGTCCCGACTCGCGGTCGGCGGCTCACCCCCGCAGCAGCGGCAGCACCGACCTCCATCGCCTCCCGCAGGATCCCTGGCAGCCGCTGCCCCCAGTACCGTCCAACCGCCCGATGCCCGCCCCTGGTGAGGTCTGCACCGGATCAGCGGCGCCCAGCCTCCGGTACGGCGGTGAAGGCGCCGTCCGTGAGCACGGGCACGGCGGCCGACACGTCCAGTTCGGTCGCGACCGCCACGTCGTCCGGGAAGCCGCCCCGGATCAGCTCCCGCCCCGAGGCGCAGTCGGCCACCGTGTCCGCCACGTCCGGGGTCCCGATGAAGGCCGCCCGCGCGGCGGACGCCTCGGGCGACAGGGGGCCGGCTCCCTGGGCCCGCAGTTCGGCGATGATCGCACCGGCCCCCAGCAGGTCCTCCAGCGCGGGCCGCAGGCTGCCGTCGGGCCAGCGCTCACCAGAGGCGACCACACCGATCGGCCGGTCCTCGGTCCCGTACCCCTGCGCGGCGAGCCGCCGCCCCACTGCCGTCGCGTTGCGCAGACAGCCCGCGATCACGGTCGTGGCTCCGGCCGCCGCGGCGATCGCCGAACCGTTCGGCGACGGCAGCACCAGCCGGGGAGCGAAGGGTGCCCGACGGAGAGCGGCGGGCGAGAGCGACCAGGGCGCCTCCGAAGTCATCTCCCTGCGACCGACGGCGAGTTCGGCCTCCCGCGCGTCGGCGAAGGCGCGTGCGGTGGCGTTCCGCCAAGCGTAAGGGAAGACCTGGGTTCCGCGCTCGACGGCGACGGTGACCGAGGTGGTGAAGGAGAGGACGTCGACCACCACGAGACAGGCGACGACCCCGGCCAGTTCCCTCGCACCGACGGGACCCCACTCGAACCGGACGCCGTGCCCTTGCTGAAGGAACCAGTCAGTCATGAGAGGGGAGTCTCACCGCATACCGTCGTCGGGATCAACCCCGCCGACCGACCGAAGACTGTCTACAATCGCCCGCCGACTGTCCACCGCCTACCGCCCACTGCCGACCGGCGACCGGCGACCGGCGACCGGCGACCGTCCACCTTCGACCGCCGGTTGTCGACCGTCGACCGCTGACCGCTGACCGCCGACCTCCTCCCCCCTCACCGCAACTCCGCCCGAAACCCCACCGGCGTCACCCCCGTATGCAAGTGGAAGAACTTCGAGAAGTTCGCCGGATCCGGGAACCCCACCGCCGCTCCGACCCGCCCGATCGACAGCTCCGTGTGGGCCAGCAGCCGCTTCGCCTCCAGGACGACCCGCTTGTCGATGAAGCCCTTGGGTGTCTCGCCGGTGGCGGCGCGGACCGCGCGGACGAGGGTGCGGCGGGAGTAGCCGAGGGCGTCGGCGTAGGCGCTGACGCTGTGCTGGGTGGCGAAGTCCCGTTCCACGGCGTCCCGGAAGAGGGTGAACGTCGACTCGGTGCGCCGTCCGGCCTCCGCGGAGCTGGTCGCGAGGTGGGCGAGGCGCAGCAGGAACGCGGTGAGGGAGTGCCGGAGCACAGCGGTGTGCAGGGCGGCGGGCAGGGACGCGCTGTCCTCGTACTCCCGTTGGAGGTGGCCGAGTGCGGCCCTCAGGGAGGCGAGTTGCGGGGCGTCCGGGCGGAGCAGGGGCGGAAGGTCGTAGCGGTAGAGGCCGGTGGCCTCGACGGTGGCGCGGGGGAGGAAGCCGGGCTGCATGGTCAGGACGGTGCCGCGGTACTCGCCCGACGTCGAGAAGCGGTGGACCTGGCCCGGGCGGATCCACAGCAGTTCGCCGGCGGTCGCCTCGTACTCCGCGAAGTCGATCATGTGGCGTACGGGGCCGTCGTCGAACAGCATCACCACGTGGAAGTCGATGCGGTGGACGCGGTCCAGCGGGGCGTCGCCGGCGTGCCAGGTCCGGCCCGCGCCCATGGGGCCCACCTGCATGCCGACCCCGCCGAGGCTCAGCTCGACGGGGAAGGGAAAGGTTCTGATGCCGTCGCCGGCGCTTCCGTCTTGGGGCTTTCTGTCCGCCATGTCCTTCTCGTGCCGCCCTGCCACTGCCGCCGGTGTCCCACTTTCACCACAGGCTGACACAGGAAGACCTTCCCCCGTAAAAGTCAGACTTTTAAGTTTGAAGGCAGCAGAACCCTTCGGCCTCTCCCCTTGAGGATTTCTTGAAGATGAGCACGCAGACACCGAACAGTTTCGAGTGGACCGAACTGGACCGGCGTGCCGTCGACACCGCCCGCCTTTTGGCGGCGGATGCCGTACAGCGGGTGGGCAACGGCCACCCGGGCACCGCGATGAGCCTGGCGCCCGCCGCGTACACGATCTTTCAGAAGGTGATGCGTCACGATCCGGCGGACCCGGAGTGGTCGGGCCGCGACCGCTTCGTCCTCTCCCCCGGTCACACCTCGCTGACGCTCTACACCCAGCTGTTCCTCTCCGGCTACGAGCTGGACCTGGAGGACCTGAAGGCCTTCCGGACCCAGGGTTCGAAGACGCCGGGACACCCCGAGTACGGACACACGGCGGGCGTCGAGACGACCACGGGCCCGCTCGGCCAAGGAGTCGCGAACGCCGTCGGCATGGCGATGGCCGCCCGCTACGAGCGCGGTCTGTTCGACCCCGGGGCGCCCGCGGGCGAGTCCCCGTTCGACCACACCGTCTGGGCGATCGTCTCCGACGGCGACCTGGAGGAGGGCGTCTCCGCCGAGGCGTCCTCCCTCGCCGGGCACCAGAGGCTCGGGCATCTGGTCCTCCTCTACGACGACAACCACATCTCCATCGAGGGCGACACCGCGACGGCGTTCTCGGAGGACGTGCTGAAGCGGTACGAGGCCTACGGCTGGCACGTGCAGCGCGTCGAGCCCACGGACAACGGCGACATCGACGTATACGCCCTGTATACAGCCCTGAAGGCGGCGCAGGCCGAGACCGCCCGCCCCTCGATCGTCGCCCTGCGCACGATCATCGCCTGGCCCGCCCCGCACGCACAGAACACCGAGGCCTCCCACGGCTCGGCGCTCGGAGCCGAGGAGGTCGCCGCCACCAAGCGCGTCCTCGGCTTCGACCCCGAGCGGTCCTTCCAGGTCGACGACGACGTCCTCGCCCACACCCGCGGCGCGCTCGACCGGGGCGCCGAGACCCACGCCGCCTGGGACAAGCGGCTCGCGAAGTGGCGGGCCGACACCCCCGAGCGGGCCGCCCTGTTCGACCGGGTCATGGCGGGACAGCTCCCCGAAGGATGGGAGGACGCAGTGCCGGTGTTCGCGCCCGGCACGTCCGTCGCCACCCGCGCCGCCTCCGGCAGGGTGCTCCAGTCGCTCGGCGCGGTGCTGCCCGAACTCTGGGGCGGCTCCGCCGACCTGGCGGGCTCCAACAACACCACGATCGACGGGAGTTCCTCCTTCCTCCCCGCGGGCAGTCCGCTGCCCGGGGCCGATCCCTACGGCCGTACGATCCACTTCGGCATCCGCGAGTTCTCGATGGCCGCGGAGATGAACGGCATCGCGCTGCACGGCAACACCCGTGTCTACGGGGGCACGTTCCTCGTGTTCTCCGACTACATGCGCAACGCCGTGCGGATGTCGGCGCTGATGCAGCTGCCGGTGACGTACGTGTGGACGCACGACTCCATCGGTCTCGGCGAGGACGGCCCGACGCACCAGCCGGTCGAGCACCTCGCGTCGCTGCGCGCGATCCCCGGCCTGAACGTGGTCCGTCCGGCCGACGCCAACGAGACCGCCGTCGCCTGGGCCGAGATCCTCCGGCGGCACGCCACCCGCCCCGCCCCGCACGGACTGGCGCTGTCCCGGCAAGGCGTGCCGACCTACGACCTCAACGCCGATGCGGCGAAGGGCGGTTACGTCCTGCGCGAGGCGTCGACGCAGACCCCGGACGTCATCCTCCTCGCCACCGGCTCGGAGGTGCGGCTCGCTGTCGCCGCGCGGGAGCGGCTGGAGGCCGAGGGGATCGGGACGCGGGTGGTGTCGATGCCGTCCGTGGAGTGGTTCGAGGAGCAGCCGCGGGCGTACCGCGAGAGCGTGCTGCCGCCGGCCGTGAAGGCCCGGGTCGCGGTCGAGGCGGGGGTCAGCCTCACCTGGTACCGGTACGTCGGGGACGCCGGCGGCATCGTCTCCCTCGAGCACTTCGGCGCCTCCGCCGACGCCGGCACCCTGTTCGCCGAGTACGGCTTCACCCCCGAGAACGTCGCCGCCGCAGCCCGGGAATCCCTCGCTGCCGCGCGTGGTTGATCCGAACGCCAGAAAGAAGATGATCACAGTGACCGAAGCGACCGCGCCCACCGCGGAAGCCCTGAAGCGCCTGTCCGACGAAGGCGTCTCCATCTGGCTGGACGACCTGTCGCGCAAGCGGATCCAGTCCGGCAACCTCGCCGATCTCGTCGCCACGCGGCACGTCGTCGGCGTCACCACCAACCCGTCCATCTTCCAGGCCGCCATCGGCTCCGGCGAGGGCTACGAGGACCAGCTCGCCGATCTGGCGGTGCGGGGTGTGACGGTCGACGAGGCCGTGCGGATGATGACCACGGCCGATGTGCGGGCCGCGGCCGATATCCTGCATTCTGTATACACAACATCGCATGGCGTCGACGGTCGCGTGTCGATCGAGGTCGACCCCCGCCTCGCCCACGACACCGCGGCCACCGTCGCCGAGGCCAGGCAGCTCGCCTGGCTCGTCGACCGTCCCAACGTGATGATCAAGATCCCGGCGACGAAGGCCGGCCTCCCGGCGATCACCGAGGTCATCGGCCACGGCATCAGCGTCAACGTCACGCTGATCTTCTCGCTGGAGCGCTACCGCGAGGTCATGGACGCCTATCTGGCGGGCCTGGAGCAAGCGCTTTCCAACGGGGTGGACCTCTCCACCGTCCACTCCGTCGCCTCCTTCTTCGTCTCCCGTGTAGACGCCGAGATCGACAAGCGCCTGACGGTCCTCGGCACGGACGAGGCGCTCGTGCTGAAGGGGCGGGCGGCGCTGGCGAACGCACGGCTGGCCTACGAGGCGTACGAGGGCGTCTTCGCCGGTGAGCGCTGGTCCGCGCTGGCCGGGGCGGGGGCGAACCGGCAGCGTCCGCTGTGGGCATCCACCGGTGTGAAGGATCCTGCATACAAGGACACGCTGTATGTGGACGATCTGGTCGCGCCGGGCACCGTCAACACCATGCCGGAGGCCACCCTGGCCGCCGTCGCCGACCACGGCGCCGTCACCGGCGACACGGTGACCGGCGGCTACGACCGGGCCCGCGCCGACCTGGCCGCCGTAGCGGCACTCGGCATCTCGTACGACGAGGTCGTCACCCGTCTGGAGGATGAGGGTGTCGCCAAGTTCGAGGCGGCGTGGGAGGACTTGCTGAACACGGTCACGAAGTCGCTGGAGAGCAAGGGAGCTGACGCGGAATGAGCACCATCCCTGGGTGGGACAACCCCCTGCGGGACCCCCGTGACCGGCGCCTGCCCCGTATCGCGGGCCCGTCGGGCCTGGTGATCTTCGGGGTGACGGGCGACCTGTCCCGCAAGAAGCTGATGCCGGCCGTGTACGACCTGGCCAACCGCGGGCTGCTGCCGCCGGGCTTCTCGCTCGTCGGGTTCGCCCGCCGGGACTGGGCGGACCAGGACTTCGCGCAGGTCGTGCATGACGCGGTGCGTGAGCACGCGCGGACGCCGTTCCGCGAGGAGGTCTGGCAGCAGCTCGCCGAGGGCATGCGGTTCGTGCCGGGCGACTTCGACGACGACACGGCGTTCAAGCAGCTCAAGACGGCCGTCGAGGAGCTGGACGCCTCGCGCGGCACGGGCGGCAACTTCGCCTTCTACCTCTCGGTGCCGCCGAAGTTCTTCCCGAAGGTCGTCGAGCAGCTGAAGAAGCACGGGCTGGCGAAGGCGCCGGAGGGATCCTGGCGACGGGCGGTCATCGAAAAGCCGTTCGGACACAATCTGGCGAGCGCCCGTGAGCTGAACGCGGTCGTGCACGACGTGTTCGAACCGGACCAGGTGTTCCGCATCGACCACTACCTGGGCAAGGAGACCGTCCAGAACATCCTGGCGCTGCGGTTCGCCAACACCATGTTCGAACCGATCTGGAACCGGTCGTTCGTCGACCACGTACAGATCACCATGGCCGAGGACATCGGCATCGGCGGCCGCGCGGGCTACTACGACGGCATCGGCTCCGCCCGTGACGTGATCCAGAACCACCTGCTCCAGCTGATGGCGCTGACGGCCATGGAGGAGCCCGCCTCCTTCGACGCGTCCTCGCTGCTCACCGAGAAGCTCAAGGTGCTCAAGGCGGTGAAGCTGCCCGAGGACCTCGGGGACCACACCGTGCGGGCGCAGTACGCGGGCGCCTGGCAGGGCGGCGAGAGGGTGCGCGGGTATCTGGAGGAGGAGGGCATCGACCCGGCCTCGACGACGGACACGTACGCCGCCGTGAAGCTGAACGTCGACAACCGGCGCTGGGCGGGCGTCCCGTTCTATCTGCGCACCGGCAAGCGGCTCGGGCGCCGGGTCACCGAGATCGCGGTCGTCTTCCAGTCGGCGCCCCACTCCCCCTTCGACTCCACCGCGACGGAGGAGCTCGGCAAGAACGCGATCGTCATCCGGGTCCAGCCCGACGAGGGCATCACCGTCCGTTTCGGGTCGAAGGTGCCGGGCACCTCGATGGAGATCCGGGACGTGACGATGGACTTCGCCTACGGCGAGTCCTTCACGGAGTCCAGCCCGGAGGCGTACGAGCGCCTCATCCTGGACGTACTGCTCGGCGATGCCAACCTTTTCCCGCGCCACCAGGAAGTGGAAGAGTCCTGGAAGATCCTCGACCCGATCGAGGAGTACTGGGCGGCTCACGGAAGGCCCGCGCAGTACCCCTCGGGCAGCTGGGGACCCGAGGAAGCCGACGAGATGCTCGCACGAGACGGACGGAGCTGGCGCAGGCCATGAAGATCGATCTGACGGACACCACGGCAAGCAAGATCAACAAGGCGCTGGTGCAGGGTCGCCGCGCCATCGGCACACCCGCCGTGGGCATGGTCCTGACGATGGTGATCGTCACGGACGAGGAGAACGCCTACGACGCGATCAAGGCGGCCGAGGAGGCCTCGCACGAGCACCCCTCGCGCACCCTGGTCGTCATCAAGCGGCACGCGCGCACCCCGCGGGAGCGCACCCAGTCGCGGCTGGACGCGGAGGTCCGTGTCGGCTCCGAGGCCGGCACCGGCGAGACCGTGATCCTCAGGACCTACGGCGAGGTGTCCGACCACGCCGACTCGGTGGTCCTGCCGCTGCTGCTGCCGGACGCGCCGGTGGTCGTGTGGTGGCCGGTGGACGCGCCCGAGTACCCCGCGAAGGACCCGCTGGGCGCGCTCGCGCAGCGCCGGATCACCGACCTGTATGCCGTCGAGAACCCGTTGCAGACGATGGAGACCCGGAAGCGTTCCTACGCCCCCGGTGACACCGACCTCGCGTGGACCCGGCTGACGCCGTGGCGTTCGATGCTGGCGGCGGCCCTGGACCAGGCCCGGGTGCCGATCGTGTCGGGGGCGGTGGAGGCCGAGGCGGAGAACCCGGCCGCCGAACTCCTGGCGCGCTGGCTGGAGGCACGGCTCGGGGTCCGGATCGACCGGGTCGTCACCGCCGGACCGGTCGTCACGGCCGTACGGCTGGGCACCGCGGGCGGCGAGATCGTCATCGACCGCCCCGAGGGCCCTCTCGCCACGCTCACCCTGCCGGGCCAGCCCTCGCGCACCCTCGCGCTGAAGGTCCGCACCACCTCGGAACTGATCGCCGAGGAGCTCAGGCGCCTCGACGCGGACGAGATGTACGCCATCGCCCTCAGGGGCGAGGGCACCAAGGAGAACCCCTCTCATGTCTGACTCACCCCGGCTGTCGGAGCGGCCCGAGTGGGCCGCCCTGGCGGACCACCGTGCGCGGCAAACCCCGCGACTGCGTGAGCTGTTCGCGGCGGACCCCGGGCGCGCGGAACGGTACGTGGTGCGCGTCGGCGACCTGCGCATCGACTACTCGAAGAACCTGGTCACCGACAAGACGCTGGCCCTGCTGACCGAACTGGCCGCCGCCACCGACGTGTTCGGGCTGCGGGACGCCATGTTCCGCGGCGAGAAGGTCAACCTCACCGAGGGCCGCTCGGTCCTGCACACCGCGCTGCGCGCCCCGGCCGCCGCGGTCGTGGAGGTCGACGGCGAGAACGTCGTGCCTCACGTGCACGCCGTGCTGGCGAAGATGGGCGACTTCGCCGACCGGGTCCGCTCCGGGGCCTGGACCGGCCACACCGGCCGGCGCATCCGCAACGTGGTCAACATCGGCATCGGCGGCTCCGACCTCGGCCCGGCCATGGCGTACGAGGCGCTGCGGGCCTACACGGCCCGGGACCTGACGTTCCGTTTCGTGTCGAACGTCGACGGTGCCGACCTGCACGAGGCCACCCGCGACCTGGACCCGGCCGAGACGCTGTTCATCATCGCGTCCAAGACGTTCACCACGATCGAGACGATCACCAACGCCACCTCGGCCCGCACCTGGCTCCTCGACGGCCTCGGCGGCGAGGCGAAGGCGGTCGCACGGCACTTCGTGGCGCTGTCGACCAACGCCGGGAAGGTCGCGGACTTCGGCATCGACACGGCCAACATGTTCGAGTTCTGGGACTGGGTCGGCGGCCGCTACTCCTACGACTCCGCCATCGGCCTCTCCCTGATGATCGCCATCGGCCCGGACCGCTTCCGCGAGATGCTCGACGGCTTCCACCTCGTCGACGAACACTTCCGCACCGCCCCCGCCGAGTCCAACGCCCCGCTGATCCTTGGCCTGCTGGGCATCTGGTACGGCAACTTCCACGACGCCCAGTCCCACGCCGTCCTGCCCTACAGCCACTACCTGTCGAAGTTCACCGCCTACCTCCAGCAGCTGGACATGGAGTCCAACGGCAAGTCGGTGGACCGCGAGGGCCGGCCGGTCGACTGGCAGACCGGGCCGGTGGTGTGGGGCACGCCCGGCACCAACGGGCAGCACGCCTACTACCAGTTGATCCACCAGGGCACCAGACTGATCCCCGCGGACTTCATCGGCTTCGCCCGCCCGGTCGACGAGCTGAGCGGTGAACTGAAGGCCCAGCACGACCTGTTGATGGCGAACTTCTTCGCCCAGACCCAGGCGCTGGCCTTCGGCAAGACTGCCGACGAGGTGCGGGCCGAGGGGGTGCCCGAGGAACAGGTCGCGCATCGCACCTTCCGGGGCGACCACCCCACCACCACGATCCTCGCCGCGGAGCTGACCCCGTCGGTCCTCGGCCAGCTCGTCGCCCTCTACGAGCACAAGGTGTTCGTGCAGGGGGCCGTGTGGAACATCGACTCCTTCGACCAGTGGGGCGTGGAGCTCGGCAAGGTCCTCGCCAAGCGCGTCGAATCCGCCCTCACCGAGGGCGCGGACGTCCCCGGCCTCGATCCCTCCACCGCCGCCCTCGTGGCCGCGTACCGCGAACTCAGGAAGTAGTGAACTGATATGCAGCTCGGTCTCATCGGTCTCGGCAAGATGGGCGGCAACATGCGCGAGCGCATCCGCCGCGCGGGCCACACTGTCGTCGGCTACGACCGCAACCCCGAACTCTCCGATGTCAAGGACCTCGCGGAACTCGTCCAGCAGCTCCAAGCGCCGCGCACCGTCTGGGTGATGGTCCCGGCCGGCGCCCCCACCCAGTCCGTCGTCGACGAGCTCGGCGACCTGCTCCAGGCTGGCGACGTCGTCGTGGACGGCGGCAACTCCCGCTGGACGGACGACGAGAAGCACGCGGCCGAACTGGGCGCCAAGGGCATCGGGTTCGTCGACGCCGGTGTCTCCGGCGGCGTCTGGGGCCTGCAGAACGGCTACGCCCTCATGGTCGGCGGCGACAAGAGCCACGTCGACCGGCTGCAGCCGGTCTTCGACGCGCTCAAGCCGGAGGGCCCGTACGGCTATGTCCACGCGGGCAAGGTCGGCGCCGGGCACTTCTCGAAGATGGTCCACAACGGCATCGAGTACGCCATGATGCAGGCCTACGCCGAGGGCTGGGAGCTGCTGGAGAAGGTCGACTCCGTCACGGACGTGCGCGAGGTCTTCCGCTCCTGGCAGGAGGGCACCGTCATCCGGTCCTGGCTGCTCGACCTCGCGGTCAACGCCCTCGACGAGGACGAGCACCTCGACAAGCTGCGGGGCTGGGCCCAGGACTCCGGCGAGGGACGGTGGACCGTCGAGGCCGCCGTCGACCACGCCGTGCCGCTGCCCGCCATCACCGCCTCCCTCTTCGCACGGTTCACGTCCCGCCAGGACGACTCGCCGCAGATGAAGATGATCGCGGCGCTGCGCAACCAGTTCGGCGGCCACGCCGTCGAGTCGGCGAAGGAGTAGCCGGCCGTGGGGGATCTGCTGCTGGTCCGCCACGGGGAGACGGAGTGGAGCAGGTCGGGACAGCACACCAGCTTCACCGACCTGCCGCTCACCGAGAACGGCGAGCTCCAGGCGAAGTCGCTCGCCCCGTTCTTCTCCCGCCGGACCTTCTGCACCGCCCTGACCAGCCCGCTCGGCCGAGCGATGCGCACCGCCGAGCTCGCCGGCATCGGCGGGGCGGTCGCCGCGCCCGACCTGCACGAGTGGGACTACGGCGGGTACGAGGGCATCACCACCGTCGAGATCCACCGCGACCGGCCCACCTGGGACCTGTGGACCGACGGGGTGCCGCCCGGCACCGACGGTCACCCCGGTGAGTCGCCCGAGGAGATCGGGCGGCGCGCCGACCGGGTGCTGTCCCGGGTCGACGCGGCGCTCGCCGACTGCGGCGGGGACGCCGTGCTCGTCGCCCACGGGCATTTCCTGCGGGTGCTGACGGCCCGTCGGCTCGGACTCCCGCCCGCGCAGGGCCGGTTGTTCCAGCTGGCGACGGGAACGTACAGCAGGCTGTCCACCGAGCACGGGTGGCCCGTGATCGCGGAGTGGAACGTCAGGCCGTAACCGGTTGACACCGTTCAAGGGGCCCGCCAGAGTCGCGGCTGATGGAGATCGACGATCTGACACCGGCCGAACGACGTGTCTGGCGGGCCTTCGCCACCGGCGCGGAGGTGGACTTCCGCGACGGATCCGACGACTGGGGACCCGAACGGACCGTACGCGCCACGGTGTTGCGGGCCCTGCTCCTCAACGGCCCTCAGGAACAGGGCGAGATAGCGGCCCTCAAGGTACGGGGTGCCCGCGTCACCGGTGCCCTGGAGCTGCGGTACGCCACCGTCGACAGCGTCGTCCATCTCACGCACTGCCGCTTCGACGAGCCGCCCGACCTCATCGGCGCCCATCTGCGCTACGTCAGCATGCGGGACTCGGACATGCCCGGTCTGCAGGTGACCCGGGCCCGCATCGACGGCAGTCTGCGGCTGACCCGCTGCCGGTTCGGCGGGCCGGTCCGCGCGGACGGCGCGCAGATCGCCGGCGCGCTGTTCCTGGAGGAGGCCGAGGCCACCGCCGGGGACACGGACCGGCCCGCCCTCCACCTCCACCAGATCACCGTCGCCGACGACCTGTGCGCCCGCGGTCTGCGCGCCGAGGGCCTGATCCGGCTCGACGGGGCCTCCGTCGCCGGGTCGCTCGACCTGCAGGACGCCGAGCTGAGCAACCCGGGCGCCAATGTGCTGGAGGCCGACGCGCTGGAAGTGGGCGCCAACCTGCTCGGTCGCCGGCTGAGCGCGCGGGGCCGGATCGACCTGCGCGGTGCCCGGATACCCGGCCGGATGGACCTGCTGCACGCCCGGCTGTCCAACCCCGGCGGCGGCGCCCTGCGGGCCAGCAGCTGTGTGATCGGCGAGCTCTGGCTGCGCCGCGGCCCCCGGATGGAGGGCATGCTGAATCTGCGGCGGGCCGAGATCAACCAGCTCAGCCTGGAGCCGGGGATGCTCCCGGACCAGGTGCGCCTGCTCGACCTCACCTACACCTTCCTCACCCCGCACGTGCCCGCCGAGGACCGGCTGCCGATGCTGGAGCGGGACGGCCAGGGCTTCGACCCGCACGCATACGAACAACTGACGGCCGCATACCGCAGGACCGGCGACGACCAGGCCGCCCGGGTCGTCCAGCTCGCCAAGCAGCGCCGCCGCCGGTCCACGCTCCCCTGGCACGGGCGGCTGTGGGGCCACCTCCAGGACGCGGCCGTCGGCTACGGCTTCCGTCCGCTGCGCGCCGCCGTCTGGCTGCTGTCGCTGCTCGCCGCCGGTTCGATCGCGTACGCCGGGCACCATCCGCCGCCGCTCAAGGCGGACGAGGCCCCCGTCTTCGACCCCGTCTTCTACACCCTGGACCTGCTGCTGCCGGTGATCTCGTTCGGGCAGGAGGGCGCGTTCGCCCCGCGGGGCGGGTACCAGACGCTGTCGTACGTCCTCGTCGTCGCCGGCTGGATCCTGGCCACGACCGTCGCCGCCGGTGTGACCAGGACGATCAGCCGCCAGTAGGCCGGCCCGGGTCAGCGGGCGGTGTGCTGCGCGGCCAGCCGCACCGGCGCGTTGGCGGCGCCAT
Source organism: Streptomyces sp. YKOK-I1 (assembly GCF_054660435.1). NCBI lineage: Bacteria > Bacillati > Actinomycetota > Actinomycetes > Kitasatosporales > Streptomycetaceae > Streptomyces > Streptomyces sp. YKOK-I1. The sequence continues at coordinate 8,310,557 of NZ_BAAGDR010000001.1, read as the reverse complement.
AGCCCCGGTAGCCGTCGTCGCGCTGGACGAGTTCGAAGAACACGCGACCCACGGTGCGGGTGTAGCAGTGCCGGAAGACACCGTGCGGATCCCGGTCGTAGAGGATGCCGAGTTCCCGGTACGTCTCCAGCTCACCGTCGGCGAACTCGAAGCGGGCGGCGAGGTCGTCGTAGTAGTTCGCGGGGATCGGCAGCAGACGTCCGCCGGCCGCGGTGAAGCGGCGGGCGGCGGCGACCACGTCGTCGGTGGCCAGGGCGATGTGCCGGGCGTGCGCGGTGTCGTCGCCGGGGGCGGCGCCGACGGTGAGCGGGAAGCGGACGGCGCCGTCGGCGCTGGCCACGGCCCGGCTGCGGAGCAGCCCGTAGGGGTCGGCGACGTCGACGCTCTCCTGTGCGTCGAGGCCGAGGACGCCGCGGTGGAAGAGGACGGCCTCGTCGAACTGGTGCCAGGGCTGGGTGAGCGCCACATGGTCGACGCGCAGCTCGCCGGGGGGTGCCGGGGTGTGCGGGTCGTTCTCGAAGTCGGCGCGCCAGTCGGGCAGCCCGGGGCGGTTCGTGGCGCAGAGGAAGAGCTCGGTGCCGTCGGGGGCGGCGACTGCGTCGAGCGGGGCGTCCTCGGCGGCGCGGCGGCGGGGCAGCACGGGGGCGAGGAGGGCCTCGGCGCGGCGGGCGGCGGCGGCCGGGTCCGGGGACTCCAGGCCGATCGCGGTGAGGGTGGTGCCGTCGAGGGGTGTCCCGACGCGCGAGCGGAGCCGGGAGTGGGGGAGGGCGGCGGGGCCGGTGTTGACGAGGATCCGGGCCTGGCCCTGCTCCCACAGTTCGACGGGCTTGCGCCGGTGGCGGGCGGTGCGGGCGAAGCCGAGGGAGCCGAGGAGCGCGCTGACGGGTTCCGCGTCGGGGGTGACCAGTTCGGCGAAGGCGATCCCGGTGGGGGTGGCCGGGGCGGGGAGGCCGGCGATGCCGAGTTCCTCCTGGAGCAGCAGCAGGGAGCGGCGGGCGTCGACGGCGGTGGGGCCGGCCTCGGCCTGGCGGAGGACGTCGTTGAAGACTTCGAGGGAGAGCGGACCATCGTATCCTGTATGCAGTACACGGCGTACGAGATCCACCACATCGAATCCGCCCTGCCCCGGGAAGCAGCGATGGTGGCGGCTCCACTGGAGGACGTCCATACCGAGCAGCGGGGCGTCGGCGAGCTGAAGGAAGAAGATCTTCTCGCCGGGGATGTCCGCAATGCCCTTGAGGTCCTTGGGCTCAGCGCCCCGGGACAGGATGTGGAAGCTGTCCAGGCACGTGCCGAGCGCGGGATGGCCGGCGGTGTCGACGATGCGCCAGGCGTGGTCGTACGTGCTGACGTGCCGCCCCCAGGCGAGCGCCTCGTAGGCGACCCGGACGCCGAAGTCCTGGGCGAGGTCGGCGAGCCGGGCGAGCTGCTCGGCGGCGAGGGCGTCGTCGTCCTCGGCGAGGGAGTGGACGCTGGAGCAGACCAGGACGGTGTCCACGCCGAGCCGGCCCATCAGCTCGAACTTGTGGCGGGCGCGGCGCAGATTGCGGGCGAACTCGGCCTCGGGGACGGCCTCGACGTCGCGCATCGGCTGGTAGAGGTCGACGCTCAGGCCGAGGTCGGCGCAGCGGGCGCGGATGTCCTCGGGGGTGAGGGGGCTCGCGAGCAGGTCGTTCTCGAAGATCTCGACGCCGTCGAAGCCGGCGCGGGCGGCGGCCGTCAGCTTCTCGGTGAGGGATCCGCTCAGGGAGACGGTGGCGATGGACGTACGCACCTGGGCACCTCGTGGTTCTGGTCGCTTCGGGGTCGCGGCGGCTTGTCCGCCCGGGGGACGGGGAGACCGTGGCTACTTGGGGGCGGGGACGGCACCGGCGAGTGCGGCGATGTCGGCGAGCATGCGGGCGCTGTCGGGTTCCCGCCCGGTGAACAGGCGGAACGCGTCCGCCGCCTGGAAGACGGCCATGCCGCCGCCGTCGAGGGTGGCGCAGCCGAGGGCGCGGGCGGTGCGCAGCAGCTCGGTCTCCAGGGGACGGTAGACGACCTCGGCGACCCACAGTCCCGGTCGCAGCAGTGCGGCGGGGAAGGGCAGGCCGGGGTGGGCGGCCATGCCGGTGGGGGTGGCGTGGACGACGCCGTCGGCGTGCGCGAGCAGCCCGGGCAGCCGGTCGAGTCCCGACGCGGCGGCCCGGCCCTCGCCGAAGTGGCGGTTCAGGGCGGCGGCGAGCTGCGCGGCCCGCTCGGGCAGCGCGTCCACGACGGTGACCCGGCCGGCGCCGAGCGTGAGCGTGGCGTGCGCGACGGCCGCGCCCGCGCCGCCCGCGCCCAGCTGCACGACCCCCTCCAGCGGGACGTCCGGCAGGCCGCGGGCGAACGACGCGGCGAAGCCGGTGACGTCCGTGTTGTGGCCGACGGCCCGGCCGCCGTCCTCGAAGACGACCGTGTTGACCGCGCCGAGCGCCTCGGCCTGCGGGGACAGCGCGTCGAGGTGCTCGATGACCAGCTGCTTGCACGGGTGGGTGATGTTCAGCCCGTCGAAGCCCAGGTCACGGGCGGCCCGCACCAGATCGCCGACCGCCTGCGGAGCGGCCCCGAGGACGTCGATGTCGATCAGCCGGTACAGATAGCGCAGCCCCTGCCGGTCGGCCTCCCGCTCGTGCAGCGCCGGGCTGAGCGACGGGCCGATACCGGAACCGATCAGACCCACGAGATACGAGTCCTTGGTCACGTCCTGGGTCACGTCCTTGGTCACGGAGGACCTCCTGAGCGGCTGGCTAATGTACGAACTGGTGAGTTAGTCATAGCATCCCGCCAGGCCGACGGGGAAGCCCCTCTCGCCTCGCGGGACGGGAACGGCTCCTAGAATCGCTGCACGCAGCCACACCGCCCGAAGGAACCCGATGACCAGCGTCGACGAACCGGCACGATCCAACGGGCGCACGCGCGACGCCGCCCGGACCCAGGCCGAGATCCTGGACGTGGCGACCCGGGAGTTCGCCCGCGCCGGCTACGCCGGGGCCCGCGTCGACGACATCGCCGCCCGCACCAGCACCACCAAGCGGATGATCTATTACTACTTCGGCGGCAAGGAGCAACTGTTCACCGCCGTCCTGGAGCGCGCGTACGGCGTGATCCGCGAGGCCGAGCAACGGCTCGACGTCGAGCACCTGGACCCGGTGGCGGCGATCCGGCGCCTGGCCGAGCTGACCTTCGACCACCATGAGCGGCACCCGGACTTCATCCGGCTGGTCAGCATCGAGAACATCCACGAGGCCGAGCACATCGCCGCCTCCGAGAAACTCGGCCGGATGGGCTCCCCCGCGCTCGACGTGATCCGCCGCATCCTCGCCGCCGGCCGGGAGTCCGGGCTGTTCACCGCCGAGGTGGACGCCGTGGACCTGCACGCGATGATCAGCTCGTTCTGCTTCTTCCGGGTGGCCAACCGGCACACCTTCGGCGCGCTGTTCGGGCGCGACCTGGTGGATCCGGCGCAGCGGGAGCACTACCGGACCATGCTCGGGGACATGGTGATCGCGTACTTGACGGCGGAGCGGACGGAGCGGGCGGAGCGGGAAGAGGGCTGAGGGCTGAGGGCGGCCGTCGACGGTATGCGATCGACGGACGACAGTCGCCGATCGACCGCGTACGGCAGATCGCATACCGCCGCCCAGGCCGGCGCGCTGCTTCCGCTTCCCTTCGCCGAGACCTATTGACAGCGACGAAACAACGGCGCAACATCACTGGCCATCCGCTACTAACTACCCAGTGGGTTAATTAGCCGGGTCATCGACCTCGACCCGGCGCAGCCGCCCCGCACCCCAGGGATCCGGCCCTTCTCCCCTTTTGTCCCACTCCTGCGTACGTTGGAGTTCCCCCGAAGGAGCACGCCGTGTCCGTCCCCGCCGCAGCGCCCCCCGGCCAGCCGAAGAAAGCCGCCACCGCGGCATGGATCGGCAGCGCCCTGGAGTACTACGACTTCTTCATCTACGGCAGCGCGGCCGCGCTGATCTTCCCGAAGGTCTTCTTCGACGAGTCGGACCCGGCCACCGCGACCCTGCTGTCGCTCGCCACCTTCGGTGTCGCCTACGCGGCGCGGCCGGTCGGGGCGCTCTTCCTCGGGCACTTCGGGGACCGTCTGGGCCGTAAGAAGATCATGGTGTTCACGCTGATCCTGATGGGCGTGTCGACGTTCCTGATCGGCTGTCTGCCCACCCGCGCCCAGGTCGGCGCCCTCGCCCCCGTCCTGCTGGTCCTGTGCCGCGTCCTGCAGGGCATCTCCGCCGCCGGCGAGCAGGCCAGCGCCAACTCGATGACGCTCGAACACGCACCGCCGCACCGGCGCGGCTTCTTCACCAGCTTCACCCTGAGCGGCACCCAGGGCGGGCAGCTGCTGGCCACCCTGGTCTTCATCCCGGTCGCGGCGCTGCCCGAGGACCAGTTGCTGTCGTGGGGCTGGCGGGTGCCGTTCTGGATGAGCATCGCGGTCGCCGTGGTCGGCTATGTGATCCGGCGGAAGCTGGAGGAGACCCCGGCGTTCGAGGCGCAGCAGGCCACCGGCGAGGTCGTGAAGCTGCCGCTGGCGGTGCTGCTGCGGGAGCACTGGGCGGATGTGCTGCGGGTGATCGGGGGCGCGCTGATCGCCTCGGTCAGCACCATCTTCACCGTGTGGGCGCTGGCGTACGCGACGAGCGACGCGGTCGGCATGGACCGTTCCTCGATGCTGTGGGTCGGCGCGCTCGCCAACCTGGTCGCGCTGGGCGCCATCCCGGCGTGGGCCACGCTCTCCGACCGCATCGGCCGCCGTCCCGTGTACCTGATCGGCGCGGTGGGCAGCGCGGTGGCGATGTTCGGGTACCTGTGGGCGATCTCCACCGGCTCCTACCCGCTGATCCTGGTCCTCGGCATCGTCGCCTTCGGTGTGGTCTACAGCGCCGCGAACGGTGTGTGGCCCTCCTTCTACGGCGAGATGTTCCCGACCCGGGTGCGGCTGTCGGGCATGGCGATCGGCACCCAGATCGGTTTCGCCGTGGCCGGTTTCGCGGTCACCTTCGCGGCGCAGATCGCCGGCCCGGGCGGGGACGACTGGTCCTCCGTCGCCCTGTTCACGGCGGCGCTGTGCGTGCCGCCGGTGATCGCGGCGCTGTCGGCCCGGGAGACCGCGAGGATCCCGACCGAGCAGCTCGGCGCGCGGGGCGCCCGCGAGGTCTCCCAGCCGGAGACGGTGACCGCCTGACCGGACCCCCGCATCCCCACACCCCCGCTCCCCGGACTCCCGAGCCCCCGGACGCCGCCACGGCTCCGGGGGCTCGGGCATGTGCCGTCCCGCGCCGTCGTACGCCCCTCTCGGCGTCGGCGTCACACGGCGTCGGCCTGCCGGGGTATCCCGTACGCCCGCTCCACCCTGAGCCGGGCGACCATGCGCCGGTCCCGGACCATGGCGGTGCGGAAGTCGTCCCAGTCGGGATGTTCGCCGAGGACGTCGCGGTAGAGGCGGACGAGTTCCTCCACGGTGTCGTCGTAGGGGTCGGCGGCGACCGGGGCGAGGTCGGCGACGGCCTCGACGACGGTGTAGGCGCGGCGGTCTGCGGTGGTGACGTGGTAGGAGGCGCGGGGGTCGCGGCGCAGGTTGCGGGTCTTGGCGCGGTCGTCGGTGACGGAGATCCGGATCACGCCCTCGTCCGGGTAGTAGTGGTGGCTGACGTTGGACAGCTGGGGGCGGCCGTCGCGTTTGAGGGTGACCAGTACTCCGCCGCGGCTCTCGGAGAGCAGGGCGAGCAGGGCATGTCGCGTCGAGTCCCGAGTCATGGTCCGTACAACCGGCGCACCACCGGGGCGCATTCCCCCGCCCGCGCGCCGTCACCGCACTCCCGTGAGCAGCCGACGATGGCGTAGACACTGTCTACGGACGAGTGGTAGACAGTGTCTATGAGCGAATCCGAGAAGCCGGACCCCGATCTGCGGACGCACCTCGTCGACGTCGGCGTGGATCTGGTCGCCCTGGAGGGGGCCGGTGCGCTGACCCTGCGGGAGATCGCCCGCCGGGCCGGCGTGTCCCACGGTGCGCCGCGCCGCTACTTCCCCACCCATCTGGAGCTGCTGTCGGCCATCGCCCGCCGCGGCTTCACCCAGCTGGGGATCCGGGTGACGGCGACGCTCGCCGACGGCGACGCGGCCCCGCGCGCCCGGCTCACCGAACTGGGGCAGGCCTACCTGGAGTTCGCTCTGGACAACGCCGGAATGTATGAGCTGATGTTCCGTCACGATCTGCTGGAGAGCGGGCATCTGCGGCTGCGGGACACCAGCCTTCCGCTGTTCGGCGTCCTGGTGGACCTGGTGGGCCGGGCCCGTCCCGACGTCGACGCCCGGGCGGTCGCGGGCGCGCTGTGGGCGAATCTGCACGGCATCGCCCAGCTGTGGGGCTGGGGAAGCCTCCAACTCGCCACAGGAACTGATGACTTCACCCCCCTTCTGCGGACCGCGCTCGACGCGCACCTCGGGCCGGAGGACGACCGGTGAACCGTCCGCTGACGCTGGCGAGCAGTGTGGCGGGGGCCGTGGTCGTCGCCCTGGACGGCACCGTGCTCACCGTCGCCCAGCCGACAATGCGCCACGACCTGCACGCCTCCCTCACCCTGGCGCAGTGGACGAGCACCGGCTATCTCGTCGCCGTGGCGGGCCTGTTGGTCTTCGCCGGACGGCTCGGCGACCGGTACGGACACCGCCGTACCTTCGCGGTCGGCATGCTCGGCTTCGGCGCCGCCTCGGCGGGCATCGCGATGGCGCCGGGCGTGGGCTGGGTGATCGGACTGCGCGTCGTCCAGGGGGTGTTCGGGGCGCTGCTGCAACCGGCGACGCTGGGGATGCTGCGGGCATCGTTCCCGCCGGACCGGCTGCGTACGCCGATCGCCGTGCGGACGGCGGCCATGGGGGTGGCCGCGGCGGCCGGGCCGGTGCTGGGCGGTGCGCTCGCCACCTCGTTCGGCTGGCGGGCGGTGTTCCTGCTCAACGTGGTGCCCGCGCTGCTGTTCGGCGTGCTCGCGCTGGCCGCACGGGAGGGGAGACGGCCGCCGGCCGACGCGCCGCTGGACCTGCCGGGCGCCCTGCTGCTCGCCGTGGCGTCGGCCTGTCTGGTGCACGCCCTCGTCACTCTGCCGGGCGTGACCTGGTCCGCGCCGGCCGCGCTCCTCACCGCGGTCGCCTTCGTACGGCACGAGCGGCGGACGCCCGCGCCCCTGCTGCCGCCGGACGTCGTCCGCTCCCCCGCGATCGCCGGCGCCCTCGCCCTGCTGGTCACCGCGTCGGCGGCACTGAACGGCGGACTGTTCGCCTGTGTCTACGTCCTCCAGGACGGCCTCGGGCTGACCGCCCTGCACAGTGCGCTGCTCAGTCTGCCGCTGGCGGTGTGTCTGATCGCGGCGGCTCCCGTGTCGGCGGTGCTGCTGCGCCGGGTGGGCGCCCGGGCCGCGGTCACGGGGGCGACGGCCGTGCTCGGCACCGGTCTGCTGGTGCTGGCCCGGGCGCCGGGCGAGACGGCCTTCGCCGCCGGGTTCGCGCTGGTCGGCGCCGGGTTCGGGACCGTGATGGTGGCGGCCACCCATGTGGTCGTACGGCAGGCTCCCGCCGAGGCGGCCGGGGTGGCGGGCGGCCTCCAACAGACGGCGATGAACGTCGGGCCGGTGCTGGGCATCGCCTCGGCGACCGTGCTGATGGGCCTCGGCCCGGACCGGGCCCCCCTGGCCGTGCTGGGCATGGCGGCCCTCGCGGCGCTCCCGCTGTGCCGTGCCCTGCCGGGACGCCCCGCCCCCACCGGTGCCCCCGGGCCCGCCGGAACCGACGTCCCTGCCCCCGCCCTCGCCGGCGCGGCGGCCGGCCGAAGCGACACACCCCACACCGCTCACGGCGTGGAAAGCGGTCCGTGCGCCCGTTCCCTGGGCGACCATGAGCACTGAGGTCGTACCGGAGCGGGAACCCGGACCGCACCTCGCACGAACGCACCGGAGGAGAACGATGGCACTGCTGCGACAAGAGGTCGACCCGAGCGAGGTCGGGCTGGACGCGAAGGCGCTCGACCGCCTCGACCAGCACGTCGCCCACTACGTCGACGAGGGACGGCTGCCCGGTTTCCTCATGGCGGTCTCCCGGGGCGGCCGCGTCGCGCACCTCACCACGCACGGCCACCGTGACGTCGCCGCCGGACTGCCCGTCGAGGCCGACACCCTGTACCGGATCTACTCGATGACCAAGCCGGTCACCTCCGTCGCCGCCCTGATACTGGTGGAGGAGGGCCGGCTGCGGCTCGACGACCCGGTCGCCGACCACCTCCCGGCCTTCGCCGGCCAGCGCGTGTACGCGGGCGGCTCGGGCGCGGACCTCACCACCCGCCCGGTGCAGCAGCCGCTGCTGGTGCGGCATCTGATGACCCACACCTCGGGTCTGACCTTCGCCTTCTACCACTGTCACCCCGTCGACGCCCTGTACCGCGAGGCCGGGCTGGAGTCGGCGGTGCTGCCCGGCTCGAACCTGGCCGAGACCGTGGAGGCATACGCGCGGCTGCCGCTCCAGTTCGAGCCGGGCACACAGTGGAACTACTCGGTGTCCACCAACGTCCTCGGCCGGATCATCGAGGTCGTGTCCGGGCAGCCCCTCGACGAGTTCGTCGCCGAGCGGATCCTCCGCCCGCTGGGCATGCCGGACGCCGGCTTCCAGGTCACCGACGAGCAGGCGGGCCGGCTCGCCGAGCTGTACGGCGACACCGACGCCGGCGGCATCGAACCGATCGCCGGCCTGCCGCTGTTCGGCCGCCCCCGGTTCCTGTCGGGGAGCGGCGGTATGGTGGCGACCGCATACGACATCCACCGCTTCAGCGAGCTGCTGCGCCGCCGCGGCGAACTCGACGGGGTGCGGCTGCTGGCCCCCGGGACCGTGGACCTCATGACCCGCAACCACCTCCCCGACGGCGCGGACCTGCGCGCCTTCGGCAGCCGTCCGGCGCACGACGAACCGGGCAACGACGGGGTCGGCTTCGGCCTGGGCGTGTCCGTGGTCGTCGACCCGGACCGCACCCAGGCCCCGACGGGCCTCGGCGCCTACGGCTGGAGCGGGGTCGCCACGACCACCTTCTGGATCGATCCGGAGCACGACCTGAGCGTGCAGTTCCTGACCCAGGTGCGGCCGAGGCGGTCGCTGAAGCTGTACCCCGATCTCAAGCGGCTGGTGCACGAGGCCCTGCTCGACTGACCGTCAGCCGTCCCCGCGCCAGGTGAACTCCAGTCCCTCCGCGGCCAGTTCATCGAGCCACTCCACCGACCGGGCCGCCGTCTCGGCCGCCCGGTTGAGACCCGGCGGCAGCGCGCCGGCCAGGATCTGCCGGACGCCGAGCGCGAGCGTGCGCGAGACGCACCGCGCCATCGCGCTCTCCGCCTCGTCGCCGACCAGGTCCAGCAGACAACTCCCCGACCAGGACGCGCTCTTGCCCGAGGCCGAGCGGGTCGCGCCGACCTCCTCCGCATCTGACTCCGCCGCCGCGTCGGCCTGCGGGGATACCTCGAGGGCGACTTCGAGGATCACCCGGTCACGGTCGGTCTCGGTCGTCGGATAGGTGTCGGCCAACTCCCGTGCCAGGGCGGCGATCCGGGTGTCGTCGCCCGCCTTCAGCTCCTCGAACACCGGCTGCCAGGCGTGCAGCCAGCCGTCCAGGCGCAGGGTGCCGCGCACGAACCCGTCCGCTCTCCAGGCCTTCGGCAGCCCGTACTGCTCGACGAAGGGCACGCTGTCCCGGTTGGGGTACACCTCGAAGGGTTCCCCGTCCACGACGTACGGCCGGGTCGCCTCCCAGGGCCGGGCGGCGACGGTCTCGGCACCGTCCTCGAGGTAACGGGCGGGCGAGCGCAGGGCGTTGAGGACGCCGAGCGGAGCCCAGCTGAAGCGGTAGCGGAAGTCGTTGGGGACCGCCGGAACGCCTCCGCAGTACGAGGTGAGGCGGTACGAGGCCGCCGTGTCCGCGCCGATCGCCTCCCGTGCGCGGGCCACCAGGGCGTGGGCGAAGAGGTGGTCGATGCCGGGGTCGAGCCCGGCCTCGGTGAGGACGGCCAGCCCCGCCTTCTCCGCCGCCGGGACCTGCTCCAGCACCGCGTCCGAGACATAGCTGGAGCACGCGAAGTGGGCGCGCCGGGCGACGCAGGCGGCGAGCAGCGGGGCGTGGTCCGGGGCGGGCAGCATCGATACGACGATGTCACCGGGGGCGAGTTCGGCGGTGAGCGCGTCGAGCGTGTAGGCGCGGGGCGCGGCGCGTCCGGTCAGGCCCAGCCGGTCCAGGGCCTCGGCCGCGCGGTCCGCCGTACGGTGCCAGAGGCGGACGCCGTCGGTGCGTGCGCACAGGTCGGCGAGCCCGCTGCCCGTGGACAGTCCGGCACCCACCCAGTGGACGGCGCCGCTCGCGGGAACCACTTCACTCATGACCGAACACCCCTCCTCCGGTGCCGAGTTCGACGCCGAGTTCACGTCCCGCCTGCCGGAACCGCGCCAGGCACCGTACCCACGCGTCCCCCGCGGGGAGTTCCAGGAGCTGGGGCAGCAGGGCCGCCGAGAAGTCGGTGCTGGACTCGCGCGGGAGCAGTGAGGGCAGGTTGTCGATGGCGATCAGGTCCAGCGCAGGTTCCTTGCGCAGGGTGCGCACGGGGTCCGTCCACTCCGTGGTGCGGTCGTAGACGGGCAGGACGTTGAGGGGGGAGCCGACGTCGCAGGTGACGTCGGAGAGGGTGCGCAGGCTGCGGGCCGGGTCGTCCAGGTCCTCCTCGCGGACGAACGGCGGCACCGGGGTGGTGGCCAGGACGCAGTTGACGAGCAGATCGTGGTCCAGGAGGGCGCGGCGGTCCAGGTCGCGGGTCTCGGCGAGGTCCCAGCAGGTGGGGTCGACGCCGGCCGTGGCGAGGGCGGCGCGGGCGCCGCGGCCGCTGCGGCCCAGGGCGCCGACCACGAGGGCGGTGAACTCCGCGTCGCCGGGGCGCGGGCGCAGGCTCTCGTCCAGTGCCTCCCGGTCGGTGGGGAGCAGCGGTGCGGTGAGCCGGCCCCGGTGGTGGAGCACCGCGAGGGCGGCGCCGAGGTAGCCGGCCCAGAAGCCGAACGCGGCGAGCCTGCGGCCCTGTTCGTCGACCAGGTACTCCAGGTCCAGCAGCGCCCCTCCTCCAGCGGCGAACCGGCGGAGCAGGTCGGCGGCGCCGGGCTGCTGCTTGTAGGCGTGCCCGAAGAAGATGTGGTGGTGCGTCAATTCGGCTGGCAGGTCGGGGAGTTCCTTCAGACCGAGGACGACCGTGTCCGGCGGCGCCGACACCCAGGAGCCCGCGGGGGCGACTTCGGCGCCCACCGCCTCGTACTCCTCGACGGGGAAGATCCGCTGCGGGGACTCCTCGACGGTCAGCCGCACTCCGGCCTCGACGAGGCGGCGGGCGTCGTCGGGGACGACCGGGGTGCGCCGTTCGGTGGAGCGGGCCTCGTGGCGCAGCCACAGGTGGGGGGCGGTCGGTGCCGTCATACGCAGTTGACCTCCGGACGCGGGGCGTCGGCCGCGAACCGGCCGGCGCTCAGGGGGGTGACGTCCACGAAGGGTACGCGGCCCAGGTAGAGGTCGCGGACGACCTCGCCGACGGCCGGTCCCTGGAGGAAGCCGTGCCCGGAGAAACCGGTCGCATACAGAAAACGGGAGACCGAATGCGCCTCGCCGATCAGGGCGTTGTGGTCCGGGGTGACCTCGTACAGGCCGGCCCAGCCGCCCGTGCGGCGCAGCTCCAGGATGTCGGGGGCGCGGTGCTCCAGCGCGGCGGCGAGCCGGGGGATCCAGCGGTCGTGGGTGTCGGTGGCGAAGCCGGGACGCTCGTCGGGGTCTGACATGCCGACCAGCAGACCGGGGCCCTCGGAGTGGAAGTAGAGGGTGGTGCTGAAGTCGATCGTCATGGGCAGGTCCGGCGGAAGTCCGGGCACCGCCTCGGTGACCGCGATCTGGCGGCGCAGCGGCTGCACCGGCAGGTCCACGCCCACCATGGCGCCGACCGACCGGGACCAGGCGCCGGCCGCGCAGATCACCGTGTCGGTGGTGACCGGGCCGAGGGTGGTGGTGACGCCGGTGATGGTGTCGCCGCGGGTCTCGATGCTGGTCACCGCGGTCCGGCGCAGGATGCGCGCACCGCACCGGCGGGCGGCGTCCGCGTACCCCTGGACGACGGCCTCCGGCGTGCAGTGCCCGTCGTCGGGCGAGAACGCGGCCGCCAGTAAGCCGTCGGTGGTGATCAGCGGGGAGAGCCGGCGGGCCTCGGCCGGGTCGATCATGCGGCTGGGCACCCCGAGCGCGTTCTGCAGCCGCACGCCCGCCTCGAAGGAGGCGACCTCCTCGGGGGTGGAGAGCAGGAAGAGGTAGCCGACCCGGTGCAGTCCGATGTCGTGCCCGAACTCCTCGCCGAACCGCCCGAACGCCTCCAGGCTGCGCGCCCCGAGCTGGATGTTCAGTTCGTCGGAGAACTGGGCGCGCACCCCTCCGGCGGCCTTCGAGGTCGACCCGGCGGCGAGGTCGTCCCGCTCCACCAGCAGGACGTCCCGTACGCCCGCGGCGGCCAGGTGGTAGGCGATGCTGGTCCCGATCACTCCACCGCCGATGACGACGACCGAGGCATGCGTGTTCACGCGAGCGGCTCCTTACTGTGCGGCGGCCCCGGCCCGAGTACCGAGGCCGGGGCTGTCACCTGCACTGACCGTCGTGATCCCTACCCGCGGGGCGGCGCGGGGATCCCGACCGGAGCGCGCTCAGGACCAGTGCGCCACCGCGTCCAGGTGCGGCAGCCGGTGGTCCATGCGCTCCCGCTTGGTGCGCAGGTAGGTGATGTTGTTCTCGCACGGCTCTATCAGCAGCGGCACCTCCTCGGCGACCTGGATGCCGTTGTCGACGAGCGCCTCGCGCTTGCGCGGGTTGTTCGACATCAGCCGCACGGACCGTACGCCGAGGTCGCGCAGGATGTCGGCGGCCACCTTGTAGTCACGGGCGTCCACCGGGAAGCCGAGCGCCACGTTCGCCTCGACGGTGTCCAGCCCCTCCGCCTGGAGGGCCATCGCGCGCAGCTTGCCGAGCAGGCCGATGCCGCGGCCCTCGTGGCCGCGCAGATAGACGACGATGCCGCTGCCCGCGGCGACGACGGCCCGCAGCGCCGACTCCAGCTGATCGCCGCACTCGCAGTGCTGGGAGCCGAACGCGTCGCCGGTCAGGCACTCCGAGTGCAGCCGGGTCAGCACGTCCTCGCTGCCGATCTCGCCGTACACCAGGGCGACTTGTTCGTCACCGCGGTCGTGGTCGAGGTAGCCCACCGCCTGGAATTTCCCGTACACGGTGGGCAAGGGGGCATTCACCACGCGTTCCACACCGGTGCGCTGCGCGGTCTTCTTGCCGAGTACGCCAATGTTCTCTGTCATGATCTGATTCCTAAGCGGAGACGAAAGGCCGGGAAAAGATGAGTGGTTCGGAGATAAGGACGGCGGCGACGGCGGTGGCGGCGACGTACGGCCTGGTGCCCGTGGACACCACCGAGGACGTCCGCTCCCGGGGCGCGGGCGTCACCACGCAGGTGGCGGTCCTGCCGGTCGGCAGCTTCGAACAGCACGGTCCGTACCTGCCGCTCGCCACCGACACGCTGGTCGCCTGCGCCATCGCCCGGGAGATCGCCGGGGCGTACCCGGTGCACCTCCTTCCGCCGGTGACCATCGCCTGCTCGCACGAGCACGCGGCCTGGCCGGGGACCGTCAGCATCTCCTCCGTGACCCTTCACGCGGTGGTACGGGACATCGCGGCGTCGTTGCGCCGCTCGGGCGTCGAGGCCCTGGTGCTGGTCAACGGACACGGCGGGAACTACGTCCTGGGCAACGCGGTCCAGGAGTCCTCCGCCCGCGGCGAGCGGATGGCGCTCTTCCCGGCCCCGGAGGACTGGGAGGCGGCGCGGGAACGGTCCGGGGTGGTGACCTCGCTCCTCACCGACATGCACGCCGGGGAGATCGAGACCTCGATCCTGCTGCACGCCCATCCGGAACTCGTCCGGCCCGGTTTCGAGTCCGCCGATTTCACCGCGGACGACCGTCGCCATCTGCTCACGCTGGGAATGTCCGCCTATACCGATTCGGGCGTCATCGGCCGTCCTTCCCTGGGGTCCGCGGAAAAGGGGAAGGAACTCCTGGCGAGCCTGGCGGATTCCTTCGGCGCGTATTTCTCGCTGCTGACTTCGGAGCCGGCCTCGGAGAAGCCGTCGAGCCCGGAGAAGTCACCGGCCCCGGAGAACCCGGGAGTCTCGGCGGACTTCGGGAACACCGGGGACGACGCCGGAGACACCGGCTCGCTGTAGGCGGCCGGGGACACGGGGCCGGCAGTCTTACCGGCCTCGGCGACCTCGGCGGCTTCAGAGGCCTCGGCGGCCTCAGTGGCCTCAGTGGCCTCAACGATCCCGGCCGTCGCGAGCGCCTCGGCCGCCCCGGGCACCTTGCCCGCGCCGGACACCTCAGCAGCTCCGGACACCTCAGCCGCCCCGGCGGTCCCACCAAGCCCGATGGTCTCGCCCGCCCCGTCGGTCTCCTCCACCCCAGCGGTCTCGCCCGCCCGGCCCGTCTCGCCGGCCCCGGCAGTCCCGCCCGCCCCGGCCGCCTCGCTCGGCCCGGCCGTCTTGCTCACCTCGGCCGTCTCGTTCGCCCCGGCCGTCTCGTCCGTACCCGCCGCGCGGGCCCCCCGCGCCGTCCCGTCGGCGCGTACGGACGCGTACCAGCGCACCACGAGGACGACGGCCCCCGGCAGCGCGGCCACGAAGCTCAGCACGCCGTACACCACCGCCACCGACAGGCCGGTGTCCGCGCCGAGGCCGGCCGCGCCGAACGCCCAGGCGGTGACGCCCTCGCGGGGGCCCCAGCCGCCGACGTTCAGCGGCACGGCCATGGCCAGCAGGGCGAGCATCGCGATCGGCAGCAGGCCGGGCACGGAGGCGCCGGAGCCTGCCACCCGGGCGGCGACGACGAACATCGCGACGTACCCGGCGAGCACGACCAGCGACGACACGGCGACCCCGGGCCCGTTGCGCCGGGACAGCAGCCCCTCGCGCGCCTCGGCCAGCGCCTTGCCCAGGCGTCCGGCCCGGCGCGGCCGGGAGGAGTTCATGCGCAGGGCCAGGACGACGGCGAGCGCCCCCGCACCGGCCAGCAGGACCAGCGGGGCGAGGCTGCGCAGCTCGCCCATGACCGGCGACGGCAGCACCAGCAGGACCGTTACGCCTGCGCCGGCCAGCGCGAGCTGTCCCGCCGTGCGCTCCAGCACGACCGCCCGTACACCGCGCCCGACGTCACCGGCGCTCTGCCCGTGCCGCACGGCGCGGTGCACGTCGCCGAGGATGCCGCCGGGCAGCGCCGCGTTCAGGAACAGCGCCCGGTAGTAGTCCGCGACCGCCGCGCCGAACGGCAGCCGGATCCGCAGCCCGCGGGCCACCAGCGCCCACCGCCAGGCGCTGAACACGGTGGTGACGGCGCCGATGCCGAGCGCGACCAGCACGGTCGGCGCGTCGATCCGGCGCAGTCCGTCCAGGAACACGCCGGTCCCCATCCGCCACAGCAGCACCGTGAGGATGAGGACGCCGGCGACGGTCCCGAAGTGGGTGCGCAGGGCGCGCGAGGCGAACACCCTGCGCCACGCCGACGGCGTGCGGTGCGGCTCGGTCACGATGACCCCGATGCGGGCCTCGGACACGGCGGGCCCGGTACGCGCCACCGACGGGGCGCGGGGCGGCCGCCGTACGACCGGGGTGCCCTCGCCCCACACCGCGGGCGCGGCCGTCCCGGCCCGCGCGCTCACCGTCTCGGCGCTCATCAGACGCGCCCCGTCGGCCGGGCCAGGGCGAGCAGGTCGCTGTGGTGGACGGTGACCCTGAGCTCGCCCGCCTGGCAGGCGGTGAGGCGGCCGGCGAGATAGCCCTCGGCGCGTTCGGCCAGGTCGGGGCGCTGCTCCACGGCCGCGCCGACCCAGCCCCGCAGCCACTGAGCGGTGAGCGCGGCGTGCTCGGGGCCGAGCCGCCACGGGCTCGGGTGGACCTTGACGGTGGCGCCGTGGTCGGCGAACGCCTCGCAGGCGACACCCACCGCGTCGGGGCCCAGGAGGCCGCCGCGCCGCTGGTGGTCGTTGAAGGCGGCGGCGAGCTCCTCGTCCAGCGGGTCCGGCACGGAGAACTCGACCCGGCCGGCGACGGACAGCGTCAGCAACGCCGGGCAGCCGGCACCCGCGCAGGCCGCGGCGAGCGTCTCGACCTCCTCGCGGGTGAGGACGTCGAGGAGGGCGGAGGCGGTGACGAGGGAGGCGCCGGTCAGGGCGTCCGGGGTGAGCCGGGCGACGTCGCCGCGCCGGGTCTCGACGGTGACCCGGCTGCCGTCGGCGGCCGCGCGCGGCGAGGCGACGGCCGCGAAGTGCAGCAGGTAGGGGTCGCGGTCGTGCAGGATCCAGTGCTGGCCGCCGTCCAGGCGGGGCGCGAGCCAGCGGCCCATCGAGCCGGTGCCGCAGCCCAGGTCGTGCACGGCGAGGCCGCCGCTGAGCCCGTTCGGCAGGTTCGCGAGCCGGATCCGCAGCGGGTCCAGCAGGTCCACCGCCCGGGCCGCCGCGTCCGCGGGCTCACGCAGCTGGAGCCACTCGGGCGCGTACCGGGGCTGGTCCTCGGGACCGGCCTCCCGCAGCCGTACGGTGGGCCGCTCGCCGGGGCGGGTGACGGGGCCCGCGCCCGCTATCACCGCGTCGGGGTCGGCCGCGCTGTCCGTCACGTCCTGGCCCACGGTGTCGGTCACGCCGTCCGCCGCGTCATGGGCCACGGTGTCGGTCACGCCGTCCGCCGCGTCATGGGCCACGGTGTCGGTCACGGTCTCGGTCGCGATGTCCGTCATGGTGGAGGCCTCCTTCGGGCCCGGCTGGGTGGGGATGGCCCCCACACGCCGTGCCATGTCCGCCGGGCTCGCCGTCGTCTTCCTCATGCCGCCCTCCGGGGTTCGCCGGGAAGCCGGCCCAGCACACCGGCCAGGCTCTGGGCGGTGGACGCCCAGCCGTTCAGGGCGGCCCGGCGGCTGCGCGCGGCCGCCTTCAGCCGGCGCCGCACGTCCGCCTCGCCGAACCAGCCGCGCAGTTCCGCGGCGAGGGCCGCCGGGTTCTCCGGCGGGACGAGGATGCCGGGCATCCCGCCGTCGGGGGCGCGGCCGACGGCCTCGGGCAGCCCGCCGACGTCGGTCGCGAGGACCGGGATGCCGCGGGCCAGGGCCTCGGTGACCGCCATGCCGTACGTCTCGGCGTAGGAGGTGAGGACCATCAGGTCGGCGGAGGCGTACGCGGCGTCGAGTTCGGCGCCCGCCTTCGGCCCGGCCAGCTCCAGCCGGTCCTCGAGGCCGTACCGGCGGATGAGACCGCGCAGATGGGCGACGTACTCCGGGTCCTGGTTCAGGCCGCCCACGCACACGCAGGACCACCTGAGGTCGGTCACCGCGGCCAGCGCCTCCACCAGCCGGTGCTGGCCCTTGCGCGGGGTCACGGCGGCCACGCACAGCAGCCGGGAGACACCGTCGGTACCGGAGGCGAGGGGCGCGATGTCGGCGCCGGGGGCGGCGCAGTGCACCTTCTCCGGGGCCAGGCCGTGGTGCGAGACGAGGCGGCGCACCGCCCAGTCGCTGGTGGCGATCACCGCGGGCACCGCCCGCAGCACGGCCCGCTCCTTGGCGTCGAGCTCGGCGGCCACCAGCGGTTCGAGGCCGGTCTCGTCGCCGAGGGGCAGGTGCACGAGGACCGCGAGCCGCAGCCGCTCCGCCTCCGGCACCACGATCTCCGGGACACCGCAGGCGACGAGCCCGTCGAGCAGCACGACCGTGCCGTCGGGGAGTTCGGCCAGAGTGCGCGCCAGTTCGGTGCGGGCGGCGGTCTCCGGACGCGGCCACAGGCCGTTCACCAGGTGCTTGTGCACCTGCCAGCCGAAGCCGGGCAGGTCCAGGCAGACCCGCCGGTCGTAGGCGTTGCCGCCGCTGGGGTTGGCGGTGTCGTAGACCCCGCCCGGCATCACGAAGTGCACGGAGCGCAGAGACATGGGGATGAGGTCACCCGCCTTCCGGGCCGTCGGAGCCGTCGGTGCCGTCGGAGCGGTGGGGGCCTTGGGTGCCGCGGTCTGCACGGGCACGTAGGCGAGCGGGGCCTTCGCCAGGGTCACCTCGGTCACAGCGCACGCTCGTAACTCGCCCAGGCGATGTGCGACTCGTGCAGGGTGACGGAGAGCGAGGCGATACCGCGGGCGCCCTCACCGAGGGCGCCCTTGTGGATGCGCTCGGCGAGCCGGTCCGCGACGACCTTGGCGAGGAACTCCGTGGAGGTGTTGATCCCGGCGAAGTCGGGCTCGTTGTCCAGGTTGCGGTAGTTCAGCTCGCTGACCACGGCCCCGAGCTCCTGGGTGGCCAGTCCGATGTCGACGACGATGTTGTCGTCGTCCAGCTGCTCGCGGCGGAACGTGGCGTCCACCAGGAACGTCGCTCCGTGCAGGCGCTGCGCGGGTCCGAAGACCTCGCCGCGGAAGCTGTGGGCGATCATGATGTGATCGCGGACGGTGACACTGAACAACGGACGACCCTCCAGGTGCGGCGCGTCTGGTCCCCCGGCCATTGGCCGCCGGGGGATGCCGTGTAGTACGGCTCTCGCCTTCCCCTTGTTCAGAGCGATCTCACTCTTTTCTCAGGTCAGGCGCTCTTGCTGGTCTCCGACGGGTACCTGACACGGTGACAGAGCGCGGGGATCTCGCCCGACGCCAGCCCCGGCATCACCTCCGGCAACTCCTCGAACGCGCTTTCTCCCGTGACGAGCGCGTCGAGTGCCGGATCGGTCAGCAGGTCGAGGGCGAGCGCGAGCCGGTCGGCGTAGCTGCGGTCGGCGCGGGCCGGGGACACGGTGCCGACCTGGCTGCTGCGGAGGACCAGCCGGCGCGAGTGGAAGGCCTCGCCGAGCGGCAGCGCGATCCTGCGGTCGCCGTACCAGCTCAGTTCGAGGACGGTGCCCTCGGCGCGCAGCAGTTCCAGCGACCGGGTCAGGCCCGGTTCGGTGGCGCTGGCGTGCACGACGAGGTCGCAGCCGCCGAGCGCGTCCCCGGGCAGCGCGAAGCCGACGCCGAGCGCCTCGGCGGTCTTCGCGCGCGCCGGGTCGGCGTCCACCAACTGCACGCGCACACCGGGGAAGCGGGCCAGCAGCGCGGCCACCGAGCAGCCGACCATGCCGCCGCCGACCACCGCGATCCGGTCCCCGACCAGCGGCGCCGCGTCCCACAGCGCGTTGACGGCGGTCTCCACGGTGCCGGCGAGCACGGCCCGTCCGGCGGGCACGGCCTCCGGTACGACGGTGACGGCCGTCTCGGGGACGACGTACCGCGTCTGGTGCGGATACAGACAGAACACGGTCCGCCCGGCGAGCCGCGCGGGGCCCTCCTCCACCACGCCCACGTTGAGGTAGCCGTACTTCACGGGCGCCGGGAAGTCGCCCTCCTGGAACGGCGCCCGCATGACCGCGTGCTGGCTCTCGGGCACCTGTCCGCGGAAGACGAGGGTCTCCGTGCCGCGACTGATCCCGGAGTACAGCGAACGGACGACGACCTCGCCCTCGGCGGGCTCGGGCAGGGCGACGTCCCGTATCCCGCCCCGGCCCGGGGCGTCGATCCAGAACGCGCGTCCGCTGCGGTCCATCGGCATCCTCCTGAACGATCTGCTGAACGATCTGCAACCGGTGCACGTACCGAGGTGTGCACAGGTCGCGCACAGTACGCGGCACTGATCATCTCTGTCACCTGGCCGGAGGAATGTGCGGTGGCCCTGAACAACACTTACGACGCAAGGCTGGTCCAGCAGGAGACCGCTGTGGGAGCGGGCGTTCAGATCCTGTTGCTGGCCCTGCTCGGCTCGGCGATCGGCATGGGGCCGGCGGGCTGGGTCACCGGCCTCGTCTTCGCCGTCGCCACCTGGGCGGTCCTCTCCCGGGCACTGCACCGCTCGCGGCTGCGCTCCTTCGGTCCCGCCAACCGGGTCACGCTCGGCCGTGCCACCCTCGTCGGCGGGGTGACCGCCCTGGTCGCCGACTCCTTCGAGTCCGCCCCGCCGGTGACCCTGCTGGTCGGCCTCACCGCCGTCGCCCTGATCCTCGACGGCGTCGACGGCAAGGTCGCCCGCCGCACCGGCACCTCGACCGCGCTGGGCGCGCGCTTCGACATGGAGGTCGACGCGTTCCTCATCCTCGTCCTGAGCGTGTACGTCTCCATGGCGCTCGGCCCGTGGGTGCTGCTGGTCGGTGCGATGCGCTACGTCTTCGTCGCCGCCGCCCGCGTCGCCCCCTGGCTCAACGCCCCGCTCCCGCCGAGCATGGCCCGCAAGACCGTCGCCGCCCTCCAGGGCATCTGCCTGCTGGTCGCGGGCGCCGACCTCCTCCCCCACTCCGGCAACGTCGCCGTCATGCTGCTGGCCCTCGGCACCCTGCTGTGGTCCTTCGGCCGCGACGTGCTGTGGCTGTACCGCACCTCCCGGATCCGCACGGCCCGCCCGGCGGAGCAGCGGGTGCTGGAACTCGCCTAGACCGACCGGGGGTTCAGGCCCCTGGCCCCCCCACCGCCCCCCACGGGGAAGGGCCCGCACCGTCACGGACGGTCCGGGCCCTTCCGTATGGCCGGTCTCCTGGGAATCCTGCCCTGGCTGTGTCTACGGCCGTGCCGTGTCCGGTTGTACGGCCGTGTCGGCGACGTCGTTACGACGGTGCGGGCGACCCCGGCCGGGCAGCACGGCGATCGCGGCGGCCGGCACCGCGGCGAGCAGCAGCCAGGGCACGGCCGGCGGGAGCCCGGTGTCGAGGAGGGTGCCGGTGGCCGCGCTGCCGAGCAGCACGATCAGCCCGGAGACCGAGGACAACGCCCCCGTGTACAGGCCGAGTCGGCCTCTCTCGGCGAGGTCGGGAACCCAGGCGCGGACCGCGGGTGCGACGAGCATCTGACCGAGGGTGAGCAGCACGACGAACCCCGCGGCGGGCAGCAGCCCCGCCGTCCCGGTCCGCCCGGCGGGCAGCGCCGCGGCCACCACCGCGAACCCGGCGGAGATCAGCGCCAGCCCGGCCGCCGCCGAACGGCGTGCGCCGATCCGCTCCCCCGCCCAGCGGGTGACGGGCAGTTGGGCGGTCACCACCAGCAGTGACGACAGCGCGAACAGCCAGGCCAGCGGCGCCTGCGAACCCGCCGCGCGCTCCACCTCGGCAGGCAGGGCGAGGTAGAGCTGGTGGTAGGCGAGGAGGTAGGCGCCGTAGGCGCAGCACAGGGCGAGGAAGCGGCGGTTGCGCAGCAACGGGCGGATCCCTCCCCGCACTTGGACCCGCTCCCGGCCGGGAAGGCGCTGCGGCAGCAGCAGGGCGTGCGCGGCGAGCACCAGGACGAAGACAGCGGCGCCGGCGAGACACACGGTCCGGAAGTCGACCGACAGCAGCAGCGCGCCCAGCAGCGGTCCGACGAACGCCCCGGCCTGTCCGGCGACCGTGAACAGGGCCAGCACCCGGGTCCGCGGACCGCCACCCGCCTCCTCGTGGGCGACGGCCTGCCGGGCCACCTCCGACTCGACCGCCGGGGAGAAGAGCGCGGCGGCGAACCCGACGAGCAGGACCGCGCCGGTCACCGTCCAGGCCCGCTCGGCGTACCCGAGCCAGACGAACCCGGCGATCCGCAGCGCACAGCCGGCCAGGACGACGGGCCGCACCCCGTACCGGTCGGCCAGGGCACCGCCGACCACGAACAGCCCTTGCTGGCTGAAGGTCCTGAGGCCCAGCACTAAGCCCACGAGCCATCCCGCCATGCCGACGGCCCCGCCCAGATGCTCGGACAGGAACGGCAGCACCGCGAAGAAGCCGATGTTGAAGGCGAGTTGGGTGAGGACGAGCAGCCGGAGGAGCGGGGGGAGCCGGAGGAGGTTCATCGATCGTCTCGAACTCGTCGCTCCCTGCGCCCAGTTGCGGTGACCGCGAGGGCTCCCAGCAGGGCGAGGGCGGTGGCGGGGGCGAGCACGGCCCAGGGGGCGCGTTCGGCGTAGGGCTGGTTCTCGGCGAGCAGCAACCCCCATTCGGGGGATGGTGGCTGGGCGCCGAGCCCGAGGAAGCCGAGCGAGGCGAGCGCGAGGGCGATCCCCGGCAGCCGCAGCACCGCGTGCCGGACCACCGGCGGCAGCACGGCGGGCAGGACCCCCCTGCGCAGCAGGTACCAGCGCCCGGCACCGAGAGCACGGGTGGCGGCCAGATGCAGGGTGGCCCGCTCCTGCCGCAGCAGCGCGGAGGTGTGCGCGGCGAGCGGCGCCCACGCCACGACGGCCACCGCGGCCACCGGAGTCCCCTCCCCGCCACCCCACAACGCGGTGACGAGAAGCGCGGCCGCGACCGGCGGGACGGCGTTGACGGTGTCCACGAGCGGCCCGGACAGCCAGGGCAGCAACCCGAGCAGCACACCGGCGACCAGGGCCGACGCGCTGACGGCGAAGGCGAGCAGGAGGGTGTCGAGGGCCCCGTGGGCCACACGGGCGAGCAGGTCCCTGCCGAGGGCGTCGGTGCCGAAGGGGTGGGTGGGGGCGGGGGGTTGGAGGCGGGTGGCGGTGTCGACGGCGAGGGGGTCGCGGGGGAGGCCGAGGGCGATGACGACGGTGAGGAGGAGGCCGTAGGCGACAGGGAGGCTGTATGCAATGGGCGGGATCCTGCGGACGGTCGACGGCAGGCCGTGGACCGCATGCGATCGCCTTGGCAGTGACAGTGCATACAGTGACTCGCTGCGCGTCTGCGATGTATGCAATGGGTGCGATGGGTGCGATGGGTGCGATGGCGATGTATACGGTGACCGGCGAAATGGATGCGGCAGCCGGTCAACTGTCTGCGGTCGCCGGTGTACCGCATGCGATGGCCGGTGAAGTGTATGCAGCGCCCCGTCGCCCAGGGCGGTGCCGACGAGCCGCCTCACGGCGAGGCGGGCCCCGGCCGTGGTGACGGCGGCGAGCGCGACGAGCGCGAGCGTGCCGGCCTGAAGAACCGGGAGGTCCTGGGCGAGGGCGGCCTGGAGGGTGGTCCGGCCCAGGCCGGGGATGTCGAAGATCTGTTCCACGGCGACGGCCCCTCCGGCCAGTCCCACGGCGAACAGCCCGAGGTTGGGCAGCAGTCCGGGCAGGCAGCGGCGCAGCGCGTGGCGGGCGACGGTGCGGCCGGGCAGTCCGCGTGCGGCGGCGGCCCGAGCCCAGGGTTCGGCGAAGGCGGCGGGCAGCTGGTCGTCGAGGAGGCGGCCGAGGACTGCGCCGGCGGGCAGGCCGAGGGCGAGGGCGGGCAGGACGGTCCACCGCGGGCCGTACCAGCCGAGGGCGGGCAGCCAGCCGAGGTGGACGCCGACGACGGTGGCGAGGACGGACGCGGTGAGGAACTCGGGCAGCGCGGCGAGCACGGCGGGGAGGGAGCCGCCCGGGGTCCGTCCGTGGAGCCGGCGCCGGGTGCCGAGGTACAGGGTGCGGGCGCACACGGCGGCGGCCGTGCCGCAGGCGACGACGAGCGAGACCGCCATCAGCAGCAGGGACGCGCCCAGGGACTGGGCGACGGCGGGGGCGACCTCGGCGCCGGAGATCCAGGACCGTCCGGCGTCCCCGCGCCACAACCCGCCGAGCCATCGCCCAAGAAGCACCAAGGGGCCGTCGTCCAGGCTGAGTTGGGAGCGTACGGCGGCCAGGGCCCCGGGGTCGGGGTCGCGGTCGGCGGAGCGGGCCTTGAGGACGGTGAGCGCCGGGTCGGTGTGCGAGAGCCAGGGCAGCAGCCCGATCCCGCACAGCAGGGCCGCCGCCAGTCCGGCCCGCCACAGCAGCGTGCCCACCCTGTGCCCCATGCGGCTCAGCGCCGGGTGCCGGTGCCGGTGCCGGTGCCGGTGCCGACCAGCGTGCGCTCGTACGGGTCGAGGAGCACTCCGCCGACGGTGTCCGCGACCCCGGTGACGACACGCTGGTGGACCAGGGGCACGACGGCGTCGGTCGCGAGGATCACGGCCTCGGCGGCCAGCGCGGCATCCTGCCGTTCGCCGGTGTCGGCGACCGCCCGGGCCCGCTCGACGGCCCGGTCGACGTCGTTGTCGCACAGCAGCGCCAGGTTGTAGCCGCCGTCGCAGGTGAAGTCGCTGCCGAGCAGGGAGACGGGGTCGCCGGTGTCGAGGAGGCTGTTGCGGGCGCCGACGAAGGCGTCGAATCTCCCGGCGAGCGCGTCGCTCTCCAGCCGCGCGTACTCGCGCACCTCCAGCTCCACGGTGAACCCCGCGTTCTCCAACTGCTGCTTCAACACCTGTGCGACCTCAGGGAGTTCGGGCCGGTTGTCGTAGGTGGCGAGGGTGATGGAGGCGCCGTCGGGCCGCCCGGCCCTCGCGCGTCCGGTGGGCGCGACCCGCTGGGCCTCGGCCCAGGTGACAGCGGGGCCGAACAGTCCGGTGCCGGGGTCGGCGTGCCCCTCGTAGACGCCGTCGGCGAGGGCGCCGGTGCCGACGGCTTCCCGGGCCGCGGCCCGCAGGGCGGGGTTCTTGAACGTGCCCGACTCCGTGTTGAGGAGCAGGCTCGTGGTGCGGGTGGTGGCGGTCTCGCGGCGGCTGTCGGCGTCCAGCGCGGCGGCCTGGGAGACGGGTATCGCCTCGGCGATGTCGATCTGCCCGGTGCGCAGGGCGTTGGTGCGGGCGGTGCCGTCGGCGATGAAGCGGGCGTCGATGCCGGAGGCCCGGGCGCGGCCCGCCCAGTGGTCGTCGAAGCGGTCGAGGGTGGCGGAGGTGGTGCCGGAGACCTCGGTGAGGGCGAAGGGGCCGGTGGCGGTGCCGACCGGATCGACGATGTCCTCGTGCGCGTAGGCCTTCGGGGCGAACACGGCGAGGCCGGGGCCGGCCAGTCGCAGCGGCAGGACGGGGTCGGGTGCGGTCGTGGTGATCCGTACGCCGGTCGCGCCCTGCGCCCGGGCCGTGAGGGTGACGCCGGACAGGGCGGCCGGGGCGGGCGCGGCGCGGCCTGCGCGGGTGAGGGCGGTGACCACGGCGGCAGGGGTGACCTCCGTGCCGTCCTGGAAGACGGCCTCGCGCAGGGCGAACAGCCAGGTCCGGTCGTCCACGCGGCGCCAGGAGGAGGCGAGTGCGGGTGCGGCGGCGCCGTTGGCGTCGAGGGCGGTCAGGCCCTCGGTCACACCGAGGCGGCTGAGGATCGTGGCGTCGGCGCCGTACGGGGAGAGGTTCTCGGTGGGCGGGAAGGCGAGGGCGACGCGCAGCCGAGCGCCGCCCTTGCCGTCGGCCGCCTCTCCGGCGTCGCCGGTGGGGGCGAAACAGCCGGTGAGCAGCGGGGCGAGGAGGAACGCGGTGAGGAGGCGAAAGCGGCCGGAGCGGCGGCGAGGGCGCATGGGGGGACGACCTAGGGGGTGAGGGAGGGCAGGGGAATCTCGAAGTGGACGATCCTCTGGCCGCCGCCGGGGTCCTCGCGTTCGTCGTGCACGACCTTGCCCAGGGACCGCCAGAAGCCTTCGGCTCCCTCGACGGCCGGGTCGGTGTGCAGATAGACGGAGCGGTATCCACCGTCGGCGGCGGCGAAGGCGAGGAGTTCCGTGACGAGTCGGCGGGCGAGTCCGCGCCGCCGGTGCTCGGGGCGTACGTACACCCGGCGCAACTGCGCGCTCTCACCGGACGGGAAGCGTGCGGCGACCTGTCTCGGGTTCGGCGGGTGGGCGGGCCCGCGGGAGTCGAGCGCGGCGGTACCCACCGCCTCGCCGCGGACGCCGTCCAGTGCCACCAGCAGGGTGTGGCGGACCGGGGCGAGATACGCGGCGGCCGGATCGATGATGTCGCCGTGCCAGCGGGGGACGTATCCGGTGCCGAAGTCGCGGTAGACGGTGTCGAGCATGACGGCGCGGGCACCGTCGAGGTCGTCAGGGCCCGCGGGCCTTATGCAGTAGTCACGCACTTGCACATCATATGCATTAAGCCCGCACCAATGATCATCCCCCACCCCGACATGCCGCCGCACCCTCTCGACTCCCCCGACTTGACAGTGATCACGATCGAGCCCTAAACCTAGCCACATGACATTCATTTTCAAAACGGCGGGCCGGTAGATGCGCGTCGCGTTCGTCGGCAAGGGCGGCAGCGGCAAGACCACCCTGTCGGCCCTGTTCGCCCGCGAACTGGCACGGTCGGGCGCACCCGTACTGGCCGTCGACGGCGACATCAACCAGCACCTGGCCGAGGCACTCGACCCCGCCGCCGGCCCGTTCGCCGCTCCGCCCCTGGCCGCGCACACGGGTGAGATCAAGGACCTTCTGCGCGGCACCAACCCGCGGATCACCTCCCGCGAGGCGATGGTCAAGACCACCCCGCCGGGCCGGGGTTCACGCCTGCTGCGCATGCTGGGCGACGACGCGTTGCACGCCCGGCACGTCCAACAGGTCGGCGGTGTACCGCTGATGGTCACCGGCGCGTTCGACGAGAGCGATCTCGGGGTGGCCTGCTACCACTCCAAGCTCGGCGCCGTCGAGCTCTACCTCGGGCATCTCGTCGACGGCCCCGGCGAGTACGTCGTCGTCGACATGACCGCGGGCGCCGACGCCTTCGCCTCCGGACTGTTCACCCGCTTCGACATGACGTTCCTGGTGGCCGAACCCACCCGCAGGGGCGTCTCCGTCTACCGCCAGTACCGCGACCACGCCGCCGAGTTCGGCATCCCGCTCGCCGTGGTCGGCAACAAGGTGACCGGCGAGGACGATCTGCTGTTCCTCAAGGAGCAGGTGGGCGACGACCTCCTCACCCACCTGGCCCTGTCCCCCTGGGTCCGCTCCGCCGAACGCGGCACGCCCCAGGGAGAGTTGGAGGAGGCCAACCGGCACGCGCTCACCGTCCTGCGCGAGACGGTCGACGCCCGCCCCAAGGACTGGCCGACCCTCCACCGGCACGCCGTCGAGTTCCATCTGCGCAACGCCCGCGCCTGGGCGGACACGGCGACAGGCCAGGACCTGGCGGCCCAGGTGGACCCGGAGTTCGTCCCCGGGCCCTCTTCCCTGATCTGACCACCCGGCAGACATCTCCCTTCCCCGCGTTTCCCCTCCCCCACCACAGAAACAGGACACCCATGTCTCTCGACGTCTCCCCGAAGCTCCTCGCCGAGGCCGAAGCTGGTGACATCCGCGAGGCGGACTTCGTCGACACCGTCCGCACCTCACTGCCGTACGCCTACGACCTCGTGGAGTCGCTCTCCGCCCGACTGCACGCCGGTATCGCCGAGTTCACCGACAACCAGACCCCGCCGCCGTCCGAGCAGGAGCGCGGCCAGCTGCTGCGCGCCCTCGCCAGCGACGCGATCCGCGGCAGCCTGGAGCGCCATTTCGGCGTGGCTCTCGCCTTCCAGAACTGCCACCGGGTCGCGGCCTTCCGTCCCGAGGCCCGGGACGGGCAGACGTACACCCGCTTCACCTCCACCCGGGCACAGGTGCTGAACCAGTCGGCGGAGCTGCGGGACTGCTGACGGGCAGACCTCGGACCCTCTCCGGCGTCACAACCCCCAGTCCGGACGGTCCCGGTGTCCACGGTCCCCGGGTCCAGCTGGTCGGAGCCTTACACCGCGGCGTCCTGGCAGTTGGCGAGGGCGCCGTGGCCGTCGGCCTGCTCACCGCTCGCGGCCGCCTTGTCGAGCCCCTCGATCCCCTCGATCAGCTCGTACACGGCCGCGCCGGTGGTCTCGTCCGGCTTCCCATAGGTGGAGAGGGGGTACTTGCTGTACGGCAGCCACCACACGCGATGGCCGCTCTTGCGCGAGCCGTCGCAGTCCGGGAGCACATCGGCACCCATGGTCCAGCTCATGGCCTTCCGGCCACCGATGTCGGTCAGCGGGAGCTCCTTCACGGAGATCACCGACTCGTCCGACCGCCCCTCCCGGATCTCGTCGAGCGCCAGGCTCGGCGCGTACTGGATCAAGGTCGCCAAGTCGCCCTCCTGTTCGGAGGGCGCCCATGCCTTAATTCATGACGTGAATTAAACATCGCGGGAAGGAGGCGTCAAGAGGTGCGGCATCGCTCGGGGAACTCACGCGCCACCACTTGACGTAAGCGTTCGGGCAGTTGAAGCATTCAGCGTCGAGAGAGCGCTCTCAACAGCGCTGCGGTTCACTTCCTGAATCAGCAGCCTCCGTCCCGTGTGTCAGCCGTTCGCCACGAGCCGCCCGAGCCGCCCCACCGAGGAGAGCCGCCCATGCCCCACACCCCCGAGCAGTTCCCCGCGCCGTCCCCCACAGCGTCCGCCGGGGAGCCTGCGGCCCCGGGCCGCAGAGCCGTCCTCGCGGCGGCCGCCGCGGCCGCGCCCGCCCTCGCGCTCACCGGGGTGCCGGCCGCCCCGGCCGCCGCCGCTCCACACGCCCCGCGCGCCCCACGCCCTCGCCTCCTGCCGGGTGGGGGTGATCTCGGCCCGAACGTCCAGGTCTTCGACCCGTCCACCCCGGACATCCAGGCCCGCCTCGACGAGGTGTTCCGGCAGCAGGAGTCCGCCCAATTCGGCACCGGACGCCACGCGTTGCTGTTCAAGCCCGGCACGTACCACGGCCTCAACGCCCAACTGGGCTTCTACACCTCCATCGCCGGCCTCGGGCTCTCCCCCGACGACACCACCATCAACGGGGACGTGACGGTCGACGCGGGCTGGTTCGGCGGCAACGCCACCCAGAACTTCTGGCGTTCGGCGGAGAACCTCGCCCTCGTCCCCGCGAACGGCACCAACCGGTGGGCGGTCGCCCAAGCGGCCCCCTTCCGCCGGATGCACGTCCACGGGGGCCTCAACCTCGCCCCCTCCGGCTACGGTTGGGCCAGCGGTGGCTACATCGCCGACAGCCGCGTCGAGGGCCAGATCGGACCCTACTCGCAGCAGCAGTGGTACACCCGGGACAGCGCGATCGGCAGCTGGCTCAACGGCGTCTGGAACATGGTCTTCTCCGGCGTCGAGGGCGCGCCCGCGCAGAGCTTCCCCGACCCGCCCTACACCACGCTCGACACGACTCCCGTCTCCCGCGAGAAGCCGTTCCTGTACGTCGACGGCGGCGGCGCCTTCCGGGTGTTCCTGCCCGCCAAGCGGACGCATGCGCGCGGGGTCAGCTGGGGCAACGGCACCCCGCGCGGCACCTCCCTGCCCCTGTCACGCTTCTACGTCGCCCGGCCGGGCGTCCCGGCGGCGACCCTCAACCTGGCCCTCGCGCAGGGCCTCCACCTGCTGCTCACCCCGGGCATCTACCACCTCGACCGGCCGATCCGGGTCGACCGCGCCGACACCGTCGTCCTGGGCCTCGGGTACGCCACCCTCATCCCGGACAACGGCGTCACCGCGCTGAAGGTCGCCGACGTCGACGGGGTCCGCCTCGCGGGCTTCCTGGTGGACGCCGGTCCCGTCAACTCGCCCACCCTGCTGGAGATCGGGCCGCGCGGCGCCCGACGCGACCACTCCGCCAACCCCACCACCCTCCAGGACGTGTTCGTCCGGATCGGCGGCGCGGGCGCCGGCCGGGCCACCACCAGCCTGGTCGTCAACAACCGGCACACCATCGTCGACCACACCTGGGTCTGGCGCGCCGACCACGGCGACGGCGTCGGCTGGGAGACCAACCGCGCCGACTACGGCGTCGTCGTCAACGGCCACGACGTGCTCGCCACCGGACTGTTCGTCGAGCACTTCAACAAGTACGACGTGCAGTGGTACGGCGAGCGTGGCCGCACCGTGTTCTTCCAGAACGAGAAGGCCTACGACGCCCCGAACCAGGCCGCCGTCCAGAACGGCGCGCTCAAGGGGTACGCCGCCTACAAGGTCGGCGACGACGTCACCACGCACGAGGCCTGGGGCCTGGGCAGCTACTGCTACTACAACGTCGACCCCACGATCGTGCAGCACCACGGCTTCGCCGCCCCGAACACCCCGGGCGTGAAGTTCCACGACCTGCTGGTGATCTCCCTCGGCGGCAACGGCCAGTACGAGGCGGTGATCAACGACTCCGGGGCGCCGACGTCGGGGACCTCGACCGTGCCGTCGACAGTGGTGTCGTATCCCTGAGTGTGAATCCCTGAGGCGGTATCGCATACGGCATACGGTCGACTCCGGTGAGACCCTCGGGGGC
Organism: Streptomyces sp. YKOK-I1; assembly: GCF_054660435.1. Taxonomy (NCBI): domain Bacteria; kingdom Bacillati; phylum Actinomycetota; class Actinomycetes; order Kitasatosporales; family Streptomycetaceae; genus Streptomyces; species Streptomyces sp. YKOK-I1. Next base: position 8,280,362 of record NZ_BAAGDR010000001.1, on the reverse strand, counting down.
TCCATGTACAGGAGCCCCCGAGCGCGGCGGCCAGAACCTACGGCGTCATCGCCGCCGCGGGTGCCGGGGCGTACCCCGTCGGCCGGGCCGTGAAGGTGCCGCGGCCCTGGGTGCGGCTGCGCAGCCGGGTCGCGTAGCCGAACAGCTCCGCCAGCGGGACGGTGGCGGTGACCACCGCCGACCCGCCGCGGACCACCGACTCGGTGACCCGGCCGCGCCGGGCGGCCAGATCACCGAGGACCCCGCCGACCGCGTCCTCGGGCACGGTGACCGTGACCTCGACGACGGGTTCCAGCAGGACCATCGCGCAGGCGCGCAGGGCCTCCCGGAGCGCGAACCGGCCCGCCGTGCGGAAGGCCGTGTCGGAGGAGTCCTTCACATGGGTCGCGCCGTCGGTCAGGGTGACCCGCAGCCCCGTCACCGGGTGACCGCCGAGGGGGCCCTCGGCGAGGGCGTCACGGCAGCCGGCCTCGACGGCCCGCACGTACTCCTGCGGCACCCGTCCGCCGACCACCGACGACCGGAACTCGAACCCGCCCTCCAGCGCCTCCACATCGAGCACGACGTGCGCGAACTGCCCGGCCCCGCCGTCCTGTTTGACGTGCCGGTACACCACACCGGACACCCCGCGGCCCACCGTCTCCCGGTACGTCACCCTGGGGCGGCCGACGTTGACGTCCAGCCCGAGGGCACGGCGGATCTTCTCCACCGCCACCTCCAGGTGCAGTTCACCCATGCCCGACAGCACCGTCTGCCCGGTCTCGGGATCGGTTCGCACGACGAGCGAAGGATCCTCCTCCGCGAGCCGGGCGAGCGCCGGGGCCAGTCGGTCGGTGTCGGTGCTCCGGCACGCCTCGACCGCCACCGACACCACCGGGTCGGCGACCCCGGGCGGCTCCAGGACCAGCGGGGCCCCGGGCGCGCAGAGGGTCGAGCCCGGCCGGGCCGACTTCAGCCCGACCACGGCCACGATGTCCCCCGCGACCGCCCGGTCCACCTGGGCGTGCCGGTCGGCCTGCACCCGCAGGATCCGGCCGATCCGCTCGACACGCCCCGTACCGGACTCCCACACCGGGTCTCCCTTCTCGATCGTTCCGGAGTACACCCGCAGGTAGGTGAGCCTGCCGGTGGGGGTGGCGGCGACTTTGAAGGCGAGGGCGGCGAACGGGGCGGCGGGGTCGGCGGGGCGCCGCTCGTCGGCCGTGTGCGGGATACGGTCGGCCGTGTGCGGGATACGGTCGGGGATGTGCGGCATACGGTCGGCGACATCGTGCGTACGGTCGACACCATCCCGGATCCCGCATACCGCCGGCACGTCCAGCGGCGACGGCAGATAGTCGACGACGGCGTCCAGCAGCGGTTCGATCCCCCGGTTGCGGTACGCCGATCCGCACAGGACGACCACCCCGTCCCCCGTGCGGGTCAGGTCCCGCAGGGCGGTGGTGAGGGTCTCGGCGGAGAGCGTCTCCCGGTCGCAGAACTCCTCCAGCGCGGCCGGGTGTCGTTCCGCGACCGTCTCCTCCAGGAGCCGGCGCCGGCGCAGCGCCTCCTCCCGCAGCGCCTCCGGTACGTCCTCTTCGACGGCGGTGTCGCTGCCGTCGCCCCAGGTCAGTGCCCGCAGGCGGAGCAGGTCCACGACCCCGGTGAAGGTGTCTTCGGCGCCGATGGGGAGGTGAACGACGAGCGGGACGGGGTGGAGGCGGGCGCGGAGGGAGGCGACGGCGGTGTCGAGGTCGGCGCCCGCGCGGTCCATCTTGTTGACGAACGCGATCCTCGGTACGCCGTGCCGGTCGGCCTGCCGCCACACCGACTCGCTCTGCGGTTCCACGCCGGCGACGGCGTCGAACACCGCCACCGCCCCGTCGAGGACCCGCAGGGCGCGTTCCACCTCGTCGGCGAAGTCGACGTGTCCGGGGGTGTCGATCAGGTTGACGCGGTGGCCGTTCCAGTCGCAGCTGACAGCCGCGGCGAAGATGGTGATCCCGCGGTCGCGTTCCTGGGGGTCGAAGTCGGTGACGGTGGTGCCGTCGTGGACCTCACCGCGCTTGTGCGTGGTCCCGGTGGCATACAGGATCCGCTCGGTGACGGTGGTCTTGCCGGCGTCGACGTGAGCGAGGATGCCCAGGTTGCGCACGGCGGCGAGGTGACGACGGTCGAGGTTGTTGCGCACGGCCCTTGGCCTTTCGGGTGTTCTCGGGGAACGGGCGGCGCGATGGGCTGATGCCGTGTGAGGGGCGCGCCGTCGGCTCGGTGGAGCGGACGGCGCGCGGTGTACCCGGACGGGCGTCAGCGCATCCGGTGTCCGGCGCGCAGCGGACACCGGACGGACCGGGACACGAGGATCACCTCGTAGCGTGCGCGGGGAGCGACGGCGGTGGTGCGGTCTCGCATGGCCGTGCTCCCTTCGTTCGTCATGGCACCGGTTCGTCCTGGTGGGCCGCGGCCCGGTCGTGGGCGGCGCTCGGCCTGCGGTGAGTGTAGGAGCGGGGCGGGGTGCCCCGCACGGCATTTACCTCACACCGGTGTGGTCGACTCCGTGTAGAAGTGCCGTCGCACCCGGCGCAGCCAGGCCTCCGCCGCGCGCTCGTCGGGCTGTTCGGGCAGCACGCTCGGGGTGGCGTCGAACTTCTCCTCGAAGCCGCGCAGCAGCGGGAGGGCGGCCTCGGGGTCGGCGGCGACCTGTTCGCCGAAGCGGTGGTAGCTCTCCGGGTCATCGACGCGGATCGCCAACCGGCCCTCGGCGTACAGCTCGTAGCCCTGGGTGCACAGCCGCTTGAGGTGCCGGGCGTGCTTGGCGATGCGCTTCGTGGTCTGTTCGGTGGGTGCGCCGTCGCCACGGTTCTGCAGCTTGCGGAACTGCTGGGTGGCGTAGCCGAGGTAGGCGTCGCGGATCCGCCGGGAGCCGAGCAGCGTGGTGCGTATGTCGCGGAGTTCGTCTCCGAGGGGGGTGCGGACCTCGTACAACTCCTCCGGGAGCCACACGAGTTCCATCACGGTCGGGTTGCCGGCGAGGGCGAGCCGGCACCACTTGGCGGCCTCGTGCAGGGTGCGGTCGGGCGCGGTGGAGACGTGGGACTCCTTCGGTGTGTGCAGGCCGTGCAGGTCCTCGGTGGGGGTGGCGAACATGCCGAGGCGGTCCACGTCGGATCCCGCGTGGGCGAGCCCGTAGGCGGTCGAGCCGACGACGCCGGACAGAAGGATGTGGTGGACGGTCACTGGTGCCCCCGTTGATGGGCGCCCTGCGAGGTGCCCGGGCGTCGGAACCGCCATGATGCCCCGGCGCGCACCCCGCCCACCTCACCTTTTAGGCGCACGGCGACCGGCCCGCCGTTCCGGCTTCGTTCCGGCGTTCCGGCGTTCCGGCGTTCCGGCGTTCCGGCGGATCAGCCTCGTTCCGGCCTTCTTCCTCAGCTCAGAGCCATGTGACATATTACTGTGGTGACCAAGCGACCTTGCGGTGACGTGGTGGTCGTCGGCGCCGGCATGGTGGGCGCCGCCTGTGCGCTGTACGCGGCCCGTGCCGGGCTCGATGTCGTACTGGTGGACCGCGGTCCGGTGGCGGGCGGCACCACCGGCGCGGGTGAGGGAAACCTCCTCGTCTCCGACAAGGAGCCCGGTCCCGAACTCCGACTCGCCCTGCTGTCCCTGCGGTTGTGGGCAGAGCTCGCCGAAACGCTGGGCCCGGCTGTGGAGTACGAGCCGAAGGGCGGACTGGTCGTCGCGTCCACGGCAAAGTCGCTCGCCGCCCTGACGGACCTGACCGTCGGCCAGCGGGCGGCCGGGGTGACGGCCGTCGCCGTCGAGGCCTGTCAACTCCACGATCAGGAACCGCACTTGGCGTCCGGTCTCGCGGGCGGTGTCCTGTATCCGCAGGACGCCCAGGTGATGCCCACGCTGGCCGCCGCCCATCTGGTGCGGATCTCCGGCGCGCGACTGGAGACGGGCCGGACCGTGACGGGCGTCCTGCGTGGCGCCGACGGTGCCGTGCGCGGGGTGCGCACCGACCGGGGCGATCTGCTCGCGCCGGCCGTGGTGAACGCGGCCGGTACCTGGGGCGGTGAGATCGCGGCGCTGGCGGGGGCGGCCCTGCCCGTACGTCCCCGCCGTGGGTTCGTGCTGGTCACCGAGCCGCTGCCGCGACGGGTGCGGCACAAGGTGTACGCCGCCGACTATGTGGCCGATGTCGCCAGCGACTCCGCCTCCCTGCAGACCTCACCGGTCGTCGAGGGCACCGCCGCCGGGCCCGTGTTGATCGGGGCGAGCCGTGAACGGGTGGGCTTCGACCGGTCGTTCTCGCTGCCGGTCGTACGGGAGCTCGCCGCCGGGGCAACCCGGCTCTTCCCCTTCCTGGCGGACGTACGGGTGATGCGCACGTATCTCGGCTTCCGTCCCTACCTGCCGGACCATCTGCCCGCGATCGGGCCCGATCCGCGGGTGCCGGGGCTGTTCCACGCCTGCGGTCACGAGGGCGCGGGCATCGGGCTCGCCACCGGTACCGGTCATCTCCTCGCGCAGGCGCTGACCGGCGAGAACCCGGAGCTGGACCTGACTCCGTTCCGTCCCGAGCGGTTCGCCGAGACCGAGGAGGCCGCACCGTGAGCACGTACAAGTCATGCTGTGGAGAGCGCTCTTGAACCCGCTGCGGCTGGTGCGGGCGCGGCCCGGCGCACCGTTCACCGTCACCTTCGACGGTCGTGAGATCGAGGCGCTGCCGGGACAGACGCTCGCGGCCGTGCTGTGGTCCGCGGGCGTCACCGCCTGGCGGGGCACGCGGGGCGAGGGCCGGCCGCGCGGGGTGTTCTGCGGGATCGGCGTGTGCTTCGACTGCCTGGTCACCGTCGACGGCCGCCCCAACCAGCGGGCCTGTCTGGTTGCCGCCGTGCCGGGCGCGGACGTCCGTACGCAGGAGGGGACGGGCCACGATGACTGAACGGGCTCCGCTGCTCGCGGTGATCGGGGCGGGACCGGCGGGTCTCGCCGCGACCCTGGCGGCGGCCACGCGCGGCGTCCGGGTGACGCTGGTCGACTCGGCCGCGGAACCGGGCGGTCAGTTCTACCGGCAGCCCGCCCGCGGCCTCGGCGCTCGCCGTCCCGAGGCGCTCCACCATCAGTGGCGCGCCTGGCGGCGCCTGCGCACCGGACTCGACGCCCGCATCGCCGCCGGACGGATCACATACCTGAGCGAGCGTCACGTGTGGTGCGTGGAGCGGGAGTCGACCGGCTTCACCGTGCACGCGCTGCTCGGCCCGGAGCAGCGGGAGTCCGTCGCACTGCGTGCCGACGGGGTGCTGCTGGCGACCGGCGGATACGAGAGGGTCCTGCCGTTCCCGGGCTGGACGCTGCCCGGTGTGGTGACCGCGGGGGGCGCGCAGGCGCTGCTGAAGGGCGGACTCGTGCTGCCGGGCCGTACCGTGGTCGTGGCCGGGACGGGCCCGCTGCTGCTGCCCGTCGCGACCGGTCTCGCGGCGGCGGGCGCGAAGGTGGCCGCCCTGGTCGAGTCAGCCGGTCCGAGGGCCTTCGGACGCAGCGCCCGGTCCTTCGCCGGAGCCCCGGACAAGCTCGCCGAGGGCGTCGGCTACGCCGCTCAACTCCTGTGGCATGGAGTGTCCGTGAAGACCCGTCATACGGTGCTGGAGGCGCACGGGGCCGAGCGCCTGGAGTCCGTGACGATCGCGGCGCTCGACGCCGAGGGGCGCCCGGTCCCGGGCAGCGCACGCCGTGTCCCCTGCGACGCCCTGGCCTTGAGCCATGGGCTGCTGCCTCACACCGATCTCGCGGACGGGCTCGGCTGCGGGATCGACGGGGCGACCGTGCGCGTGGACGAGGAACAGCGCACCGACGTCTCCGGCGTCTGGGCGGCCGGTGAGGCCACGGGCATCGGCGGTGCGGCCCTGTCGCTGGCCGAGGGCCACATCGCCGGACGCTCGGCGGCGGACCGGCTGCGGGGCGCCGTCCCGGACCCGGGCGCCTGGGCGTCGGCGGCCCGCACCCGTACCCGACTGCGTGCCTTCTTCGCCGCACTCGACGGCGCCTACGCCCCCGCGGCGCACTGGGCGAAGCAGGTGACCGACGGGACGGTGGTGTGCCGGTGCGAGGAGGTCACGGCCGGGGCGGTCCGTGCGGCCGTGGCCTCGCTCGGCGCCGGCGATCTGCGCACCGTGAAGCTGCTGACCCGGGCCGGAATGGGCTGGTGCCAGGGCCGGATGTGCGAACCCGGGGTGGCGGGCGTGGCGGGCTGCGCTCCGACGCCGGCCCGCAGACTGCTGGCCCGCCCGGTCCCCCTCGGCGTCCTGGCCGAGCCCCCGCCGCCACCGTGAGGCGCTCGCACCGCCCCCGGCCCCCCTGCATGAACCGCCCGCACCGAGCCCCGCCCGAGCGCTGAGCCGTACCGCAGCCATAGCCGTAGCCGTAGCTCAGCCGTACCGCACCCACTGCCACCCGCCCCACCCAGTGCCATGTCACATGTCGTAGGTGAAAGTCCGGAAGAGAGGCCCGCTCCCATGACCACCTCCGAGCACCGCCCCTGGCGAGGCGTCCTCGTCGCCACCGCGCTCCCGCTGCGCGACGACCTCTCCGTCGACCTCGACCGCTACGCCGAGCACTGCGCCTGGCTGGTGGCGAACGGCTGCGACGGCGTCGTACCGAACGGCTCGCTCGGCGAGTACCAGGTCCTCACACCCGAGGAGCGCGCCCGGGTCGTGGAGACCGCGGTGGCCGCGATCGGCGGGGACCGGGTGATGCCGGGCGTGGCGGCGTACGGCTCGGCGGAGGCGCGGCGCTGGGCGGAACAGGCGCGGGAGGCGGGCTGCGGGGCGGTGATGCTGCTGCCGCCCAACGCCTACCGCGCCGACGAGCGCGCGGTGCTGTCCCATTACACGGCGGTCGCCGAGGCGGGGCTGCCGGTGGTGGCGTACAACAACCCGATCGACACCAAGGTCGACCTGGTGCCGGAGCTGCTGGCCAGGCTGCACGCGGAGGGACTCATCCATGCGGTGAAAGAGTTCTCGGGCGATGTGCGGCGCGCGTACCGGATCGCCGAACTCGCCCCGGAGCTCGATCTGTTGATCGGAGCGGACGACGTGCTGCTGGAGCTGGCGGTGGCCGGGGCGAAGGGCTGGGTGGCCGGATACCCCAACGCGCTGCCGAGGGCCTCGGTGGAGCTGTACCGGTCGGCGGTCGCGGGGGATCTCACCACCGCGCTGCCCCTGTACCGGCAGTTGCATCCGCTGCTGCGCTGGGACTCGCGCGTCGAGTTCGTGCAGGCGATCAAACTGTCGATGGACGTGGTGGGCCGGCACGGCGGCCGGTGCCGTCCGCCGCGCGTCGCGCTGCTGCCGGAGCAGGAGGCGGCGGTCCGCGCGGCCACCGAGAAGGCGGTCGCCGCCGGTCTCGCCTAGCCGGTCTCGTCCAGCCGGTCTCGTCCGGCTTGGCGCGGCGTCACAACATCACGGCTCAGAAGGGGACTTCATGCGCAGCAGACTCGTCCTGCACGCCGTCGACTCGCACACGGAGGGCATGCCCACCCGGGTGGTGACCGGCGGGATCGGCACCATTCCGGGCGTGACCATGAACGAGCGGCGGCTGTACTTCCGTGAACACCGCGACGACATCAAGCAGTTGCTGATGAACGAGCCGCGCGGCCACTCCGCCATGAGCGGTGCGATCCTTCAGCCGCCGAGCCGGCCGGACTGCGACTGGGGTGTCGTCTACATCGAGGTCTCCGGCTATCTGCCGATGTGCGGGCACGGCACGATCGGGGTGGCGACCGTGCTGGTGGAGACCGGCATGGTCGAGGTCGTCGAGCCGGTCACCACGATCCGGCTGGACACGCCGGCCGGGGTGGTCGTGGCCGAGGTGGCGGTCCAGGACGGCGCGGCCACGGCGGTCACCCTGCGGAACGTGCCGTCGTTCTGCGTCGGCCTGGACCGCAAGGCGACCCTGGCCGACGGCCGGACGGTGACGTACGACCTGGCGTACGGCGGGAACTTCTACGCCATCCTGCCGCTGGAGGAGTTCGGGCTCCCCTTCGACCGGGCACGCAAGGACGACATCCTCGCGGCCGGGCTGTCGCTGATGGAGGCGATCAACTCCGAGGAGGAACCGGTCCATCCGGAGGACCCGTCGATCCGCGGCTGCCACCACGTCCACCTCTACGCGCCCGGCGCCACCGCCCGCCGCTCCCGGCACGCGATGGCCATCCATCCCGGCTGGTTCGACCGCTCCCCCTGCGGTACGGGCACGAGCGCGCGGATGGCGCAGTTGCACGCGCGGGGTGAACTCCCCCTGCACACCGAGTTCGTGAACGAGTCGTTCATCGGCACCCGGTTCACGGGCCGGCTGCTCGGCACGACGGAGGTGGCCGGCCGTCCCGCTGTTCTTCCCAGCTTCACCGGGCGGGCCTGGATCACCGGAACGGCACAGTACCTGCTGGACCCGACGGACCCGTTTCCGGCGGGGTTCGTGCTGTGACACCGGCGACTTCACCGCCGTAGATACTGGTGATGCGTGATATTGCACAGCCCGCACAGCCCGCACAGCCCGCACAGCCCGCACAGCCCGCACAGCCCGCACAGCCCGCACAGCCCGCACCGAGGAGATCCCCCATGGCCGCCCCGCCCCCGAGCAGCAGCCCGACGCCCGCAGTGCCGTCTCCGCTCTCGCTCCCCGTGCTCGGCGGCCGGCGCAGCAGCTACCGCGAGCGGGTCGTGGACGCGCTCAGGGCCGCGCTGATCGCGGGCGAGCTGCTGCCGGGCGAGGTGTACTCGGCGCCGGCTCTGGCCGCCCGCTTCGGCGTGTCGGCGACGCCGGTGCGCGAGGCGATGCTGGATCTGGCCAAGGAGGGGCTGGTGGACGCGGTGCCCAACAAGGGGTTCCGGGTCACGGAGGTCTCCGACCGGCAGCTCGACGAGTACACGCACGTCCGCGCGCTCATCGAGATCCCCACGGTGGCGGGGCTGGCGACGACCGCCGACCCGGTGTCGCTGGAGGCGCTGCGCCCGGCCGCCCGGGAGATCGTGGCCGCCGCGGTGGCGGGTGATCTCATCGCCTATGTGGAGGCCGACACCCGTTTCCACCTGGGCCTGCTCGCCCTGGCCGGGAACGCCCATCTGGTGGAGGTGGTGCGGGACCTGCGCGGCCGGGCCCGGCTCTACGGCCTGACCGCGCTGTCCGCGTCGGGACGGCTGCTGGCCTCCGCCGAGGAGCACCTCGAGCTCCTGGACGCCCTCCTGGCTCGCGACGAGCGCGCCGTGCGCGAGGTCATGACACGGCATCTCGGGCATGTACGGGGTCTGTGGGCGTCGGCCGACGGGTGACCGGCGGCCGACCGACCAGGGAGTAACCGCTTGCGCCCCTGATCACACCTTCTCCCCCTCCCCTCGCCTGTGATCCTTGTCGCGGGCGGGTGAAGCGTGGCGGATGCGCCGGATGGGCAGTCACTTGCCCGTGCGTGAAAGGATGGCATCTCACTTGTGGGGGAATTCGTGCGGCTGTGTGTGATCGGTGCGGGTCTGTCAGGTCTGGCGACGGCACACGCCCTCAAGGCCGCGGGGGTCGACTTCGTCTGCCTGGAGCAGGCGAGCGACGTCGGGGGTCTCTGGCGTCGGCCGGAGGCCGGCGAGCGCGGTCCCGGCTATCTGTCGCTGCACCTCAACACCGCCAAGAATCTGACCGGTTACGCGGACTATCCGATGCCGACGTCCTACCCGCTCTATCCGAGGCACGATCAGATCGCCTCGTATCTACGCGCGTTCGCCGACTGGGCCGGCATCCGGGACCGTATCGAGCTGGGGACGACCGTGGAGTCCGTACGGCGGGACGCCGACGGCGGGTGGACGGTCGTCAGCCGGGATGCCGAGGGCACCGTCTCGTCCCGCGGCTTCACGCATGTGGTCGTCGCCTCCGGGCACAACTCGGAGCCGTCGATGCCCGCGCTGCCGCCGGGCGCGGACACGTTCACCGGAACGATTCGTCATTCCCTCGACTACCTCGACGGCAGCGAGTTCGCCGGACAGCGCGTCATCGTCGTGGGGCTCGGCAACTCGGCGGTGGACATCGCCGCGGACCTCTCCCGGCACGCCGAGCTGACGGTCCTGTCGGTGCGGCGGGGACTGCACATCATGCCCAAGCAGTTGTTCGGCATGGCCCTCGACCAGATCGCGGACGCCGCGTGGTGGGTCAGCATGTCCCTGCCCGAGCAGCGCCGTTTCATCGAACAGGCCCTGCTGGTGGCCCGCGGCAAGCTCCGTGACCACGGGCTGCCGGAGCCGGACCATCCGGTGTTCTCCTCCGCCGTCACCATCTCCGACGAGATCCTCAGCCGTATCCGCCACGGCGCGGTCACACCGAAGCCGTCGATCGACTCCCTCGACGGCGACCGGGTCCTGTTCGCCGACGGCACGTCCGTGCAGGCCGACGCGATCGTGTACTGCACCGGGTACCGGATGTCCTTCCCGTTCCTGGAGCCCGGCTCCCCCGTCGGCGCGCAGGGTGTCGTCGAGCTGTACAAGCGGGTCGTCCCCCCGGATCGTCCGGGGCTGTTCTTCGTCGGTCTGGTCCGCCCCGTCGGTTCGATCACGCGGTTGGTGGAAGCGCAGGCCCGGTGGATCACTCGGCTCGTGACCGGCGAGGCGGTGCTGCCGGACGAGGAGCTGATGCGCAAGGAGATCGCGACCTATCTGAGCGGTGTCGCGGGACAGTACGGGCAGCGTGAGGGGGCGTCGGTGCAGGTCAACGTGGCGCCGTATCTACAGGAGTTGCGGGAGGAGTACGCCTCCCGGTGACCCGCCCGGGGCAAGGAGCGCAGGAAGGGCAAGGAGGGCAAGGAAATGCCCGCCCCGGAGGGCGGGCATCGTCTTCCCGTGGGTACGGCCGGTGCTTCAAGGGGCCGGCGCGGCCACGGGGTGGTCTACTTGGTCAGCCAGTTGAGGAACTTGCTCCACACGCCCGCCTGTTCGGGCTGACGGCCGCCCGGTGCGACCGGGCGCTGCGGTGCCTGGACGGTGGTCTGCCGGATCGGCCGGCTCACCGGCTTGATCGGGGTGAACCGCGTGGGCAGGGTGACGAGACCACGGCTGAAGGCGCCCGGACGCCACGTCAGGCTCTGCTCGGGCACGCTGATCTCGACGTCGGCCAGCCGGTTGAGGAGGTTCTCGACGGCCGACACGACGATCTGGCGGGCGGGCTCCTTCGAGGGACAGGCGTGCGGGCCGGCGCTCCAGGCCAGGTGCGCGCGGTTGCTGCCGGCCTTGCGGGCCGCCGACAGCGTCGGGCCGGTGTTGGCGGCGGCGATGCTGACCAGCATCAGGTCGCCGGCGGTGAGCTTCTGCCCGGCGAACTCCATGTCGGACACCGGGTAGTGGGCGGCGAAGTTCGTCATGGGCGGGTTCTCCCACAACGTGTCGTCCATCGCCTCCTCGATCAGCCCGCCCTCGTGGGCGTACCGGTCGTCCGTGAGCAGCCGGTGCAGGGTGTTGCCGATGAGGTTGACCAGCGGCTCGGCGCCCGCACCCAGCAGCAGGGAGACCTGATGGACCATCTCCTCGTCGGACAGGTTGGTGTGGTGCTTCAGCAGCCAGGAGGTGACGTCCTCGCCGGGCTTGCGCCGCTTGAGGGCGATCAGCTCGCCGACGGCCTGGAACAGCACCTCGCTGGCCTGCTCGGCGTTGATCCCGTCGAACATGCCGGAGATGCCGAAGAAGACACGGTCGCCGATGTCGGCGGTGCAGCCGAACAGTTCGTTGAACACGAACAGCGGGAGCTGCTTGGCGTAGGCGCCGACGAGGTCGGCCGAACCGCGCTCGCTGAACTGGGAGATGAGGAAGTCGGAGATCCGCTCCACGCTCTGGCTCAGTCGCATCGGGTCGATACGGGCCATGCTGTCCGTGATGGACTGACGCAGCCTCAGATGTTCGGCGCCGTCGGAGGACATGCAGTTGGGCCGGTAGGCGAGCACGGGAAGGACGGGGCTGTCGGGGGCGATGCGGCCCTCGTTGAAGTCCCGCCAGCGGCGTGCGTCCTTGCGGAACGAACCTGAGTCCTGGAGGAGTTGGAGGGCGGTCGCGTATTCGGTGACGAGGGTGGCCTCGACTCCTGGGGCGATCTCCACGGGCGCGGTGGGCCCGTAGTGCCGCAGGTAGGTGTAGTAGGCCTGCGGATCGGCCGCGTACTCAGGCCCGTACAGCGGCACTCTGCCGCCGGGCTGGTGCGCCGGGCAACCCGGAGGGGGCACGGGGGCGGTGGGTTGGGCGTCCATTTCTGCTCCTAGTGGGCACGGTCCTGCAAGTGACGGACGAGGGTGATCAGCGCGTGGGCCGAGGACTTCTCGTCCCGTGCGTCGCAGGTGACGACGGGGGTGTCGTCGAGCAGGTCCAGTGCTTCGCGCAGGGCCGTCACGTCACGCGGGGGCGCGCCGTCGAAGTGGTTGACGGCGATGGCGTAGTCGAGTCCGTACTGCTCGATCAGGTCGATCACGGCGAAGGAGTCCGCGAGCCGCTCGGGGTCGACCAGCACCAGCGCGCCGAGCGCGCCGCGTGCCATGTCCTCCCACATCTGCACGAAGCGCTGCTGGCCCGGCGTTCCGAACAGGTACAGCACGACGCGGTCGCTGATGGTCAGGCGGCCGAAGTCCATGGCGACCGTGGTGGTGGTCTTGCCCTGGACTCCCTTGAGGTCGTCGACCGATTCCGCTGCCCGCGTCATCGTCTCCTCGGTGGACAGCGGCTGGATCTCGGAGATGGCCCCGATGAACGTGGTCTTGCCCACCGCGAAGTGGCCGACCACGAGGATCTTCACCGCAGTCTGCGTCGCGCCCTCTCGGACGTACGCCGTCTCATCCAAACTTGGCCCTGAGACCATTCAGCACCTCCTCCAGGATGTCCCTGTCGGCGAGCGGGGCCCGTTGTACGGGCGGGCGGGTGACGAGGTAGCCGCCCTCGGTGAGGGCGGCGAGGAGGATCTTGACCACGCCGAGGGGCAGTTGGGTGTGCCCCGCGATCTCGGCGACCGAGAGGTAGCCCGCCGAGCAGAGGTCGAGCAGGTTCTGCTCCTCCGGGGACAGCCGGGTGGGCCGCTGCTGCCGGTCGGCGACAGCGGTGACCAGGGTGATGAGGGAGAGCTTGTCCTCATCGGGCAGTCCGCGTCCCTTGGTGATGACGTACGGACGCACTAATTCCGGTGTCTGGGGTTCCAGTTCGTCGAAACCGGTCATGACCGTACGCCGAGGTTCTCGCGCGGCGGGGTCGTCAGGGCCTTGCCGAGCTGACCGACGAGTTGCTGCATCCGGAAGGTGATGTCCTGCATGTCGACGTCGGGCGAGGCGGAGACGCCGAGGTAGGCGCCCTCGCCGGCGGAGATCAGGAAGACCCAGCCCCCGTCGAACTCGACGAGCGTCTGGCGCCACCGCTGGCCGGCGTCCTCGCAGAAGAAGGCGAGCGAGCGGCTGAGCGACTGCACACCGCTCATCGCCGCCGCCACCCGGTCCGCGTCGTCCTTGCCGAAGTCCTGCGTCCGTGCCATCAGCAGGCCGTCGGCGGAGATCAGGACGGCGTGCAGGGCCCCGGGGATCTCCAGGGCGCTGTCAAGCATCCATGACAGGTCGTCGTTCACGAGAACTCATGCCCTTCGCTGCTTGCACCACGGGTGCTGCTCGACTGTTCCGCGGGGTCCGTCTGCGTGGCCCGGCCGGAGCGGGTGCCGCGCTGGAAGGCGCCCATGATCGCTGCCGTCTCCGCGCCCGAGCGGGCGGGGCCGGTGCCGTTCGAGGCGCTGCCGGGCACGATGGCCATGGGCCGCTTGCGGCGCCGCTTCGGCAGCCCGTCGGCGGTGGTGGCCATGGTCAGCGGGGCCTCGGGACCGCCGGGGGCCGGCGCTGCGGTCACGGCGGACGGGGCGGGGGTCGGGTCCTTCTGCTCGGGTGCGGTCGTGAGCAGGTCGTGCGGCAGGAGAAGGACCGCGCGGACGCCGCCGTACGGGGAGGAGGAGTCCACGGACACCTCGAAGCCGAAGCGCTCGCTGAGCACGCCGATGACCGCGAAGCCGAACTGCGGCGGGTTGCCGAGTGCGGAGACGCCGGAGACGCGCTCGCTGGACAGGAGTTTCTCGGCGCGGGCCCGTTCCTCGTCGTTCATGCCGACACCGGCGTCGTCCACGACGATGCAAATGCCCTTGGGCACGGTGCGGATGTTGATTTCGACGACGGTGTCCGGGCTGGAATAGCTGGTGGCGTTGTCGAGGAGTTCGGCGAGGGCCAGGGCGACCGGTTCGACGGCGCGGCTGGTGATGCCGAAGTCGACCTGCGAGAGAATTTCCACCCGCCGGTAATGACGGACCCTGCCCTGGGCACTGCGGACGACGTCGTAGACCGAGGCGACATCGCGCTGACGTCCGAGCCAGCCGTCGCACAGGACGGCGATGGACTGGGCGCGTCGGCCGAACTGGGAGTTGGTGTGGTCGATCTCCAACAGGTCCTGGAGGATGACCGACTCACCGTATTTGTTCTGCAGCCGGGAGACAATCAACTGCTGTTCCGCGGCGAGGCCCTGGAGGGTCCGCATGGCGGACTTCAGGACCGTTTTCGTAGCCTCTTCGGCTCTTTCCTGAGCTGCCTCGACGGATTTCGCGTACCCGTTCTCGAGCTCGGCATGGCGAGCCCGGACATCTGCGAACTCCTGCCTTAACGTCCGCGCCGCCCTGCGCTGGCGAACAATGACGGCGACTGCGACGAGTACGGCGACGAGGAGAGCCCAGAGTACCGGGTTCTGTATGTAATCAGTCATAAGACTCTCTTCAGGCGGCCTCGACTGACGGCCAGTTGCTGAATTCCCGTCAATATGCGGGTGGATCGGCGGACCGCCCGCATCGGGGTTGCCGCCCGGACTGTCCCCGTAGTCGGAGATGTCGTCTTGCACCCATCCGCCCGCTCTACAAGCGAGCGTGATCGTATCACCACAAGATGGCGCTACAGACCGTCAATATGCGGACCCTGATGAACATTGACGAACCGTCAGCCGTACTGGGGTGCGGCCACGCCACCGCCCGCACGAGGACCGCGACAGAACAAGTGATAAACGGTCTTCCGCGACAATCAGGCCGAGATGTAAACAATTGCAGTGCGGCAGGGAAGGCCCGGGAGCGCTCCCGAACGGCCGCCCCGTCCACACCGGTCGAGCGCGACAACGAGAAAGCCCGCACCGGCAGGAGCCTGGTGCGGGCCTCATGTACTCACCGAGCGGATCGCGCTCCGTACGGAGAGTGAGAGTGTCCGAGGGGGGACTTGAACCCCCACGCCCGATAAAGGGCACTAGCACCTCAAGCTAGCGCGTCTGCCATTCCGCCACCCGGACAAGGTGTGTGTCGGCCGGAGGGTGTTCCCCGCGGCGACATGGACAACAATACCAAGCTTTCGGAGTGCGTTTCACCTGCATATCCGCACGCCAGACGGCCGCGGCGGGGGCGGGGCGAGGGGCGTCACCCGGGGTGACGCGCCGGTCACGGCGATGTCGGGCCGCCGGCACCCCGGCACCCCGGCGAGCAGGATCCGCAGCGCCGGCAGCGGAAGCGTACGGCCTCACCCTCGTCCCGCCCGCCGAGGGCCTCGCCCGTCTCGCCGAGACCCTGGAGATCCTCCGGCGGACGTGGACCCGCGACGTCTTCGACTTCCACGGCGCCCACCACCGGCTCAGGAGCACCCGCTCCGAGCCCAGGCCGCCCGGCGGCCGGGCCCCCGCTCGCCCCGCGGATGCGCGCTGCTCGTCGGCGGCCGGGGCACCGGCTGCCGCGGCTGGTCGCCGAGCAGGTCGGCATCGGGACCATCCCCGGACCATGGCGGCACCATGAGGTCGGTTACGTCGCCCAGCGCGCCCGGAACCTCGGCCGCTCCCCCGCCACGCCCACCCGGCCACCCGGCCACCCGGCCACCCGTGAGACGGTCGCCGGGCTCGTCGACGCCGGGGTGAACCACATCGTGCCCAGCCTGCCGCGCCCCTCCCCGCGGGGCGTGGCGCGGTGGCCGGCGGACGAGGTCGTCGCCCGGGTGAGGTGACGCGGACGGCGTCAGGGCATCAGCTGGTACTCCGGGAAGTTCCCCGGCAGCCGCTCCCCCGCCGGTCCCCGGGTCACCGCGCGCACCAGCAGCTCGCCGCCGACGAACGCGCCCCGCCAGGACGCGCCGAACCCGCCGAACAGCTCCTCGCGGTCGCCGCGCGAGCGGGGCCGGCCGTGTCCGACCTTGAACGCGCGGATCTGCGGCGCCAGCCGTTCGTACGTGGCGCGGTCGTCCGTGGAGAGGGTGGCGACGAGCGCGCCGTTGGACGCGTTCATCGCGGCGAGCAGCTCCGCCTCCGTGTCGACCAGGACGATCGTGTCGACCGGCCCGAACGGCTCCGCGTGGTGCAGCGGCGAGGACGGCGGCGGGTTGAGGAGCGCGACGGGCTGGACGTACGCCGAGGTGTCCTGGCCGGGGAGGAACCGGGCCTCGGCCGGGTCGCCGCGGTACAGCGGGACGGCTCCGCGGTCGACGGCCTCGGCGACCTGGTCGCGCAGCTCCTTGGCCTTGGCCGCGTTGATCAACGGTCCGAAGTCCAGCCGGGGGTAGGGGTCGGCGCGCCGCTCCACGGCCAGCGGGTGTCCGACCGTCAGGGTGCGCACCGCCGGGAGGTAGGCGGTGAGGAACGCGTCGAACAGCTCGCGCTGGACGACGAACCGCGGATACGCCGTACAGCGCTGTTTGCCGTAGTCGAACAGCTTGGGGATCACCTCGGCGAGGGTGTCGAAGTCCGAACAGTTCCAGATGCCCCAGGTGTTGAGTCCCTCCTGTTCGAGGACATGCCGTTTGCCGAGGTCGGCGACGGCCGTGGCCACCGCGGCGCCGGTGTCGCGGCCGCCGACGAAGGAGACACAGCCGATCTCGGGAGCCCGCACCAGCGCCTGGGACAGCTCGCCCCCGCTGCCGCTCAGCAGGGTGACGGGGATCCCCTCCCGGGCGGCCAGCGCGCAGGCGAGCGTCAGACAGGCGACGCCGCCGTCGGTGGGGGTCTTGGCGATGACCGCGTTGCCCGCCAGTGCCTGCACCAGCACCGCGTGCACGAGGACGCTCATCGGATAGTTCCAGCTGGCGATGTTGGAGACCGGGCCGTCCAGCGGGGCCCGGCCGGCCAGCATCGGCTCGATCCCGTCGACGTACCAGCGCACCCCGTCGACCGCCCGGTCCACGTCGGCCTGCGCGAGCCGCCACGGTTTGCCGATCTCCCACACCAGCAGCAGGGCGAGGAGTTCACGGTGCTCGGCGAGGGCGTCGAGGGTGGCGGCGATCCGGGCCCGGCGTTCGTCGAGCGGGACGTGCCGCCAGGCGCGGTGCCGGTCGAGCGCGGCACAGACGGCCCGGTGCGCGGTGTCGGCGTCCAGGCGGGGCGGTCCGGCGACGGGCGTGCCGTCGACGGGGCTGGTGGCGGGCAGCACCCGGCCGTCCGCGTGCCAGCCGGCGTTCCAGAGGTTGAGCACACGGTCGTCACGGAAGGCCTCCGGGGCGACGGCGAGGCAGCGCCGCCAGACGTCGTCCCAGGAGGTACCGGACTTCAGGGTGAGGGCGGTGGCCATGGGGACGCGGTCACACCCCTTCGTCTTCGTCGAGTACGGCGAGGGCGAGCCGTGCGGTCCCGGTCGGCGTGGCGCCCACCCGGACCCCGGCCGCCTCCAGCGCCTCCTTCTTGGCCTGCGCGGTGCCCGACGAACCGGACACGATCGCGCCCGCGTGGCCCATCGTGCGGCCCTCGGGCGCGGTGAAACCTGCGACATAGGCGACGACGGGCTTGGTGACGTGGTCACGGATGTAGGCCGCGGCCCGCTCCTCGGCGTCACCGCCGATCTCCCCGATGAGCACGATCAGTTCGGTGTCGGGGTCGTCCTGGAAGGCGGCCAGGCAGTCGATGTGGCTGGTGCCGACGACCGGGTCGCCCCCGATGCCGACACAGGTCGAGAACCCGATGTCCCGTAGTTCGTACATGAGTTGGTAGGTGAGCGTGCCGGACTTGGAGACCAGTCCGATACGGCCCGGCTTGGCGATGTCGGCCGGGATGATGCCCGCGTTGGACTGCCCGGGGGTGATCAGACCGGGGCAGTTGGGTCCGACGACCCGGGTGCCGCGCGCCTTGGCGTACGCGGTGAAGGCGACGGAGTCATGGACCGGGACGCCCTCCGTGATGACGACGACGAGGCCGATACCGGCGTCGGCGGCCTCGGTCACCGCCGCTTTGACGAACGCGGGCGGCACGAAGACGACACTCACATCGGCGCCGGTCGACTGCATACAGTCGGCGACCGACCCGAAAACGGATACGGATCGCTCGTCGAAGTCGACGGTACGGCCCGCCTTGCGCGGGTTGACGCCGCCGACGACGTTCGTGCCGGCGGCGAGCATGCGCCGGGTGTGCTTCATGCCCTCGCCGCCGGTCATGCCCTGGACGAGGACCTTGCTCTCCCTGGTGAGGTAAATGGCCATGGTGTCCTCCGGTGTCCTCAGCCCGCGGTGGCGAGTTCGGCGGCACGGCGCGCGGCGCCGTCCATCGTGGTGACCTGCTGGACCAGGGGATGGCGCCTCTCGTCGAGGATCGCTCGCCCCCGGTCCGCGTTGTTGCCGTCGAGCCGGACGACGAGCGGCCTGGTCAGCCGTACCGTGTCCAGGGCCCGCACGATGCCCTCGGCGACCGCGTCGCAGGCGGTGATGCCGCCGAAGACGTTGACGAGGACGGACTTCACGGCGGGGTCGGCCAGGATGACGGCCAGTCCGTCGGCCATGACCTGCGCGGACGCTCCGCCGCCGATGTCGAGGAAGTCGGCGGGGCGGGCGCCGCAGCCGGCCACCACGTCGAGGGTGGACATGACGAGGCCGGCGCCGTTGCCGATGACGCCGACCTCGCCGTCGAGCCGGACGTAGTTCAGGCCCCGGGCCGCGGCGGCCGCCTCCAGCGGGTCGGCCGGCCCGTCCGGGTCCGCTCCCGCGGCCCAACGGGCCTGCCGGAACGCGGCGTTGTCGTCCAGGGTGACCTTGCCGTCGAGGGCGAGGATCCGCCCCTGCCGGGTGCGTACCAGCGGGTTGACCTCGACGAGCAGGGCGTCCTCGCGGACCAGGACCTGCCACAGCCGGATGAGGACGTCCGCGGTCTGCGCGGGGAGTCCGGCCGCGGCCACGATCTCGGCGGCCTTCGCCGAGGTGACGCCCACGGCCGGGTCGACGGGGATGCGGGCCACCGCCTCGGGCCGGTCGGCGGCGACCGTCTCGATGTCCATGCCGCCCTCGGCGGAGGCGATCGCGAGGAACCGGCCGGCCGCGCGGTCCAGCACGTAGGAGACGTAGAACTCGGTGTCGATGTCGACGGGCTGGGCCAGCATCACCGAGCCGACCCGGTGCCCCTTGATGTCCATGCCCAGGATCTGCCGGGCCGTGAGCTCGGCCGCGGCCGGGTCGGCGGCCAACTTGACCCCACCCGCCTTGCCCCGTCCCCCCGTCTTGACCTGGGCTTTCACCATGACCTTCCCGCCGAGCCGGCGGGCGATCCCCCGTGCCTCCTTGGGCGAGTCGGTGACCTCGGCCCTCGGCACCGGGATGCCGTGTTCCTCGAAGAGTTCCCTTGCCTGGTGTTCGTACAGGTCCATTTCGGCTCCTGTCTGAAAGTGCCGCACGCCCCCTGGACACCACCCACCGGATGCGGGATAACAAGCTTCATACAGTATTCGTCGACTGTATGCAATGTACCGCATACAGCATCCCACCCCCCTACGAAGGGACAGGACTGCGCCATGCCCGACGACACGCAGGACGTGATCTCCGGCGGCCATCTCGTTGCCAAAGCCCTGAAGGCGGAGGGGGTCGACCGCATCTACACCCTGTGCGGCGGCCACATCATCGACATCTACGACGGCTGCGTCGACGAGGGCATAGAAGTCGTCGACGTTCGACACGAACAGGTCGCCGCGCACGCCGCCGACGGCTACGCCCGCATCACGGGGCGGCCGGGCTGCGCGGTGGTCACGGCAGGACCCGGCACCACCGACGCCGTCACCGGCGTCGCCAACGCCTTCCGCGCGGAGTCCCCGATGCTGCTGATCGGCGGTCAGGGCGCGCTCACCCAGCACAAGATGGGGTCCCTCCAGGACCTGCCGCACGTCGACATGATGACGCCGATCACCAAGTTCGCGGCGACCGTGCCGGACACCGCGCGCGCCGCCGACATGGTGTCGATGGCGTTCCGCGAGTGCTACCACGGCGCGCCCGGGCCGTCCTTCCTGGAGATCCCGCGCGACGTCCTCGACGCCAAGGTGCCGGTGTCCAGGGCCCGGGTCCCCGAGGCCGGCGCCTACCGCGCCTCGACGCGGTCGGCCGGCGACCCCGAGGCGGTGCAGAAGCTCGCCGACCTCCTCGTGCACGCCGAGAAGCCCGCGATCCTGCTGGGCGGCCAGGTCTGGACGACCCGGGGCACGGAGACCGCAGTCGAGCTGGTGCGCACCCTGAACATCCCGGCGTACATGAACGGCGCCGGCCGCGGCACCCTGCCGCCCGGCGACCCGCACCACTTCCAGCTCTCGCGCCGGTACGCCTTCTCCCACGCCGACGTCATCGTGATCGTCGGCACTCCCTTCGACTTCCGCATGGGCTACGGCAAGCGGCTCTCCCCGGACGCGACCGTCGTGCAGATCGACCTCGACTACCGCACCGTCGGCAAGAACCGCGACATCGACCTCGGCATCGTCGGCGACGCGGGCCTGGTGCTGAAGTCGGTGACGGAGGCGGCCTCCGGACGGATCAACGGGGGCGCCGCCAAACGCAAGGAGTGGCTCGACGAGCTGCGCGCCGCCGAACAGAGCGCGATCGAGAAGCGGTTGCCCCAACTGCGCTCGGACGCCACCCCCATTCACCCCTACCGTCTGGTGAGCGAGATCAACGACTTCCTCACCGAGGACTCGATCTACATCGGCGACGGCGGCGACATCGTCACCTTCTCCGGCCAGGTTGTCCAGCCCAAGTCGCCCGGCCACTGGATGGATCCGGGTCCGCTGGGCACCCTCGGCGTCGGCGTCCCCTTCGTCCTCGCGGCCAAACAGGCACGGCCCGACAAGGAGGTCGTGGCGCTCTTCGGCGACGGCGCGTTCTCCCTCACCGGCTGGGACTTCGAGACGCTCGTCCGCTACGACCTGCCGTTCGTCGGCATCGTCGGCAACAACTCCTCGATGAACCAGATCCGTTACGGCCAGGCCGCCAAGTACGGCGTGGAGCGCGAGCGGATCGGCAACACCCTCGGTGACGTCCCCTACGACAAGTTCGCCCAGATGCTGGGCGGTCACGGCGAGGAGGTGCGCGACCCCGCCGACATCGGCCCGGCGCTGCGCCGCGCCCGCGAGTCGGGCAAGCCCTCGCTGATCAACGTCTGGGTGGACCCGGACGCGTACGCCCCCGGAACCATGAACCAGACCATGTACAAGTGAGGTGAACGCCCATGACCGCCAGGGCACTCGAGGGCATTCGCGTCCTCGACATGACCCACGTCCAGTCCGGGCCCTCCGCGACCCAGCTGCTCGCCTGGCTCGGCGCCGACGTCGTGAAACTGGAGGCGCCCTCCGGTGACATCACGCGGGGGCAGCTGCGCGACCTCCCGGACGTGGACTCCCTCTACTTCACGATGCTCAACTGCAACAAGCGGAGCATCACCCTCAACACCAAGACCGAGCGTGGCAAGGAGATCCTCACCGAGCTGATCCGGCGCTCGGATGTGATGGTGGAGAACTTCGGCCCGGGTGCGGTCGACCGTATGGGGTTCACCTGGGATCGCATACAGAACATCAATCCCCGGATCGTGTATGCGTCGATCAAGGGCTTCGGGGAGGGGCCGTACACCGACTTCAAGGCGTACGAGGTCGTCGCCCAGGCCATGGGCGGGTCGATGGCGACCACCGGCTTCGAGGACGGGCCACCGCTGGCGACGGGGGCGCAGATCGGTGACTCGGGCACCGGAGTGCATACAGTCGCCGGGATACTGGCGGCACTCTTCCAGCGGGAGCGGACCGGACGCGGCCAGCGGGTCAATGTCGCCATGCAGCACGCCGTGCTCAACCTGTGCCGGGTAAAACTGCGCGACCAGCAGCGTCTCGCGCACGGACCGCTCGCCGAGTACCCCAATGACGACTTCGGCGACGAGGTGCCCCGCTCCGGCAACGCCTCCGGCGGCGGGCAGCCCGGCTGGGCGGTCAGGTGCGCGCCGGGCGGCCCCAACGACTACGTGTACGTGATCGTGCAGCCCGTCGGCTGGCGGCCGCTCACCGAGCTGATCGGCCGGCCCGAACTGGCCGACGACCCCGAGTGGGCGACGCCCGAGGCCCGGCTGCCCAAGCTGAACAAGATGTTCCAGCTGATCGAGGAGTGGTCCTCGACGCTGCCCAAGTGGGAGGTGCTGGAGCGGCTCAACGCCCACAACATCCCGTGCGGGCCGATCCTGTCCACGCGGGAGATCATCGAGGACGAGTCGCTGGTCGCCAACGAGATGGTGGTCCGCGTCCCACACCCGCAGCGCGGTGAGTTCACGACCGTCGGCAGCCCGCTGAAGCTGTCCGACTCCCCCGTCGAGGTGACCTCCTCCCCGCTGCTCGGCGAGCACAACGAGGAGATCTACGTCGGTGAACTCGGCCTCGGTGACGAGGAGTTGTCGCTGCTCAAGTCGAACGGGGTGATCTGACGTGATGGCCGAGGACCGGATCGCGCGGGTGCGCGCGCTGCTCGACGCCGTGCGGGAGCAGGGGCGCACCGCGCTCACCGCGCCGGAGGGCAAGGTGGTCGCCGACGCGTACGGGATCGCCGTGCCGGGCGAGGAGCTGGCGACGGACGTCGAGGAGGCCGTGGCGTACGCGGCGCGGTTCGGCGGGCCGGTGGTGATGAAGATCGTCTCGCCGGACATCCTGCACAAGACCGATGCCGGCGGGGTCGTCGTGGGCGTCGAGGGCGCGGCGGAGGTGCGGGCCGCGTTCCACCGGATCGTGGAGAACGCGCGGGCCTACGACGCCGATGCCCGGATCGAGGGCGTGCAGATCCAGGAGCTGCTGCCGAAGGGCCAGGAGGTCATCGTCGGGGCGGTCACCGATCCCACGTTCGGGAAGGTGGTGGCGTTCGGGCTCGGCGGGGTGCTCGTCGAGGTGCTCAAGGACGTCACCTTCCGGCTGGCGCCGGTGGACGCGGACGAGGCGCTGTCGATGCTGGACTCGATCCGGTCGGCGGAGATCCTGCGCGGGGTGCGGGGGCAGGCCGGGGTGGACCGGTGGGCGGTGGCCGAGCAGATCCGGCGGGTGTCACGGCTGGTCGCCGACTTCCCCGAGATCGCGGAGGTCGACCTCAATCCGGTGATCGCGACGCCGGAGGGGGCGGTCGCCGCCGACATCCGGGTGATCCTCAGTCGGTCGCAGCCGGTATCCCGTCGACGGTATGCACGCGACGAGATCCTGTCGACGATGCGCCGGCTGATGCAGCCCCGCTCCGTCGCCGTCATCGGCGCCTCCAACGAGCGGGGCAAGATCGGCAACTCGGTGATGCGCAACCTCGTCGACGGCGGCTTCGCCGGAGACATCCATCCGGTGAACCCCCGGGCCGATGACATCCTGGGCCGCAAGGCGTACAAGAGTGTCACGGACGTTCCCGGAGAGGTGGATGTGGCGGTCTTCGCGATCCCCGCCCGGTTCGTGGCCTCGGCCCTGGAGGAGGTGGGACGCAAGGGGATCCCCAATGCCGTGCTCATCCCCTCCGGTTTCGCCGAGACCGGCGAACACGAACTCCAGGCGGAGATCGTGGCGATCGCCGAGCGGCACGGCGTCCGTCTGCTGGGGCCCAACATCTACGGCTACTACTCGACCTGGCACGACCTGTGCGCCACGTTCTGCACGCCGTACGACGTCAGGGGCTCGGTGGCGCTGACCTCGCAGTCGGGCGGCATCGGGATGGCGATCCTCGGGTTCGCCCGCACCACGAAGACGGGCGTGTCGGCGATCGTCGGGCTCGGCAACAAGTCGGACCTGGACGAGGACGACCTGCTGACCTGGTTCGGCGAGGACCCGCACACCCAGTGCATCGCGATGCACCTGGAGGACCTCAAGGACGGGCGCGCGTTCGTCGAGGCGGCGCGGGCGACCGTGCCGAAGAAGCCGGTCGTCGTGCTGAAGGCGGGACGTACGGCGGCGGGGGCGAAGGCGGCCGGCTCGCACACCGGGGCGCTCGCCGGCGACGACGCCGTGTACGACGACATCCTTCGGCAGGCGGGCGTGATCCGTGCGCCGGGCCTGAACGACATGCTGGAGTACGCCCGGGCGCTGCCGGTGCTGCCGGCCCCGCGGGGCGACAACGTGGTGATCATCACCGGGGCCGGCGGCAGCGGGGTGCTGCTGTCCGACGCGGTCACCGACAACGGGCTGACCCTGATGGAGATCCCGCCGGACCTGGACGCGGCGTTCCGGGAGTTCATCCCCCCGTTCGGCGCCGCGGGCAACCCGGTCGACATCACCGGGGGCGAGCCGCCGTCGACGTACGAGGCGACGATCCGGCTGGGGCTCGAGGACCCGCGCATCCACGCGCTCGTCCTCGGCTACTGGCACACCATCGTCACCCCGCCGATGGTGTTCGCGGAGCTCACCGCGCGGGTGGTCGACGAGTTCCGTGCACGCGGTATACAAAAGCCCGTCGTCGCGTCGCTCGCCGGTGACGTCGAGGTCGAGGAGGCCTGCCAGTACCTGTTCGAGCGGGGGGTGGTGGCGTACCCGTACACGACCGAGAAACCGGTTGCCGTGCTGGGTGCGAAGTACCGCTGGGCGCGGGCGGCGGGGCTGTTGGGGGGCGGTTCATGAGGTGACGCGGAGGGGGCCGGCCGGCGGGTGCGCGCCGGCCGGCCCCGGGACCCGTGCGCGCACGAAAGGCAATGGACAGGGGGCGCTGGCCAGAACTTTCGACGCAAGGGGTGCTGAGCGACATGACAACAACCGACTACTCGATGTCCCTCCCCTACCGGGAGGTGACGGACCGCAACGGCCGCGTGTACCGGATCGGCGAGTCCGACGTCGACATCATGGGCCGCACACGCAAGTGGATGGTCATCCTGCCCTGGGTGGGCATGATGGGCATCAGCTCCGCCGAGTACGCGTTCACGTCGGCGGAGGACACGCTCCACGAGGCGCATCTGTGGAGCAGCGGGCACATCTTCTGGCTGATGGGCGTCTGGGTGTTCTTCCAGGCGGCCGTGGCCTTCCCGGCCGGGCAGCTGCGGGAGAGCGGCAGGCTGCCCGCCCGTACGGCGATGCTGATCGGCGCGGTCGGGACGCTGCTGGGCTATCTCTCGCTGGCGTACGCGCCGAACGTGCTCGTCGCCTACTTCGGCTTCGGCATGTGCAGCGGTATCGGCGCCGGTCTGGTGTACGCGACCTGCGTGAACATGGTCGGCAAGTGGTATCCGGAGCGCAAGGGCGGCAAGACCGGCTTCGTCAACGGCGGCTTCGCCTACGGGTCGGTGCCGTTCGTGTTCCTGTTCACCTCGTACATGGACCTCGGCAACTACCGGGGCGTGCTGGCGTCGGTGGGCGTCGGGCTGTGTCTGGTGGTGGCCACGGCGGGCTGGTTCTTCCGGGATCCGCCGAAGAACTGGTGGCCCGCGCAGGTCGATCCGCTGAAGGTGACCGACGACCCGAAGATCCGCCGGGCGCTGGCCAAGAACCCGCCGGCGGCCCGGCAGTACACCCCGAGGGAGGCCGCGCGCACCCCCGTGCTGTGGATGATGTGGTTCTGTCTGCTGTGCACGGCCGGCATCAACATCTTCGGTATCGCCTTCCAGGTGCCGTTCGGCAAGGACATGGGGTTCGCGGGCGGGATCGTGGCCACCGCGATGTCCCTGAAGGCGATCGTCAACGGCACCGGCCGCGGGGTGATCGGCTGGATCTCCGACCGGTACGGCCGCCGCAACACGCTGATCATCGTGTGCCTCGTGCTGGGCACCGCGCAGTTCGGTGTGCTGGTGTCGGGCCAGATGGGCAGCATGCCGTTCTTCCTGTTCTGCTCGATGGTCTCCGGCTTCGGCGGCGGGGCGATCTTCCCGCTGTTCGCGGCCATGACGGCCGACTACTTCGGCGAGAACAACAACGCCAGCAACTACGGCATGGTCTACAGCTCGAAGCTGATCTCGGGACTCGTCGGCTCCGGGGTGGGCGCGCTCGTCGTCGACGCGTGGGACTACGAGGGCGCGTTCGTGCTCGCGGGTTCCATCGGGCTGGCCTCGGCGGTCCTGGCGCTGTTCCTGAAGTCCCCGAACACACCGAAGGCCCGGAGCATCGTCCCCAACCCGCAACCGCTCGGCGAGGAGATGGCGTAGACAATGACGGCGGATCGCATACAGGCGAACGGCTCGTCGACCGACTCCGGCGCCCGCGAAGGGCTTCCCTACCGGGAAGTGTCCGACGCGCGCGGCCGCGTGTACCGCATCGGCGAGAGCGACCGGGACCTCCTCGGGCACTCCCGCAAGCTCATGATCTATCTGCCGTGGATCGCCATGATGGCGATCAGCGTCTTCGAGTACGCGTACGGCTCCGCGGAGGACACCCTGTCCCACGCGCACGGCTGGACGCAGTCGAACACCTTCTGGATCCTCAGCGTCTGGGTGTTTTTCCAGGCGGGGGTCGCGTTTCCGGCGGGCTGGCTGCGGGAGCGCGGGATCCTGTCGGCGCGCGGCGCGATGTATACGGGATCCGGTATGTGCCTGATCGGATTCCTCGCACTGTCGCACCTGAGCGATGTGCTGATGGCGATCCTCGGGTTCGGGGTGATCGGCGGCCTCGGCGCCGGACTGGTCTACGCGACCTGCATCAACATGGTCGGCAAGTGGTTCCCGGAACGGCGCGGCGCCCGTACCGGCTTCGTCAACGGCGGCTTCGCGTACGGCTCGCTGCCGTTCATCTTCATCTTCAACTACGGCTTCGACACGGCCAATTACCACCGGGTCCTCGATCTGATCGGCTGTTACATCATGATCGTGGTGTTCGGGTGCGCGTTGTTCTTCAAGGATCCGCCGAAGAACTGGTGGCCGGCCGACATCGATCCGCTGACGTACGCCGCCGGTAACGGCACAAGCGCGATGATCCTGGCCAAGAACCCTCCCGCGGTACGGCAGTTCACGCCGAAGGAGGCGATCCGGACCGGGGTGCTGCCCCTGATGTGGGTCTCGATCGTGTTGACGGCCGGGGTGTCCGTCTTCGGGATCTCCTTCCAGGTCGACTACGCCAAGGACGTCGGATTCGGCCCCCTGGTCGCGGCCTCCTCGATGGGCGTCATGGCGGTCGTCAACGGTGTGGGCCGCGGGGTCGTGGGCTGGCTGTCGGATCGCTGGGGCCGCAGGTCCACCCTGGTGTTCGTCATCGTCGTGCTGGGGCTCGCGCAGTTCGGTGTGATCTGGGCCGGTGACGTCCAAAGCGAGGGGCTGTTCCTGTTCTTCGCCTTCCTCTCCGGCTTCGGCGGCGGCGCGTTCTACCCGCTGTTCGCCGCGCTCACCCCGGACTACTTCGGCGAGAACTACAACGCCACCACGTACGGCCTGGTGTACAGCGGCAAGCTCGTCAGCGGCCTGTTCGGCGGCGGGCTGGGCTCGCTGGTGGTCGCGGCCTGGGGCTACGACGGCGCGTACGCCCTGGCGGGCGGTGTCTCCATGGCGGCGGCGGGCATCGCCCTGCTGCTGCGGCAGCCGGGGGCCACGGCGCGGGGACCGGTCGGCGGGAAGGGAGCACGCGCGAGCGGCGCCACCGCCTAGACGGGCGTACCGGATCGGGGCCCCCACCACGACGTGGCGGGCCCTGATCGGCGTGCCCACGTCGGTTTTCGAGGAGCCGTCAGGTACGCCGGGAACCCCGGGGGTGCAGGACCGCCAGGCCCTGCACCCCCGGGGAAGGTTCAGGACTTGGCGCGGGCGTGGTAAGAGCGCCGGGTGTGCTCCGTGTGCTCCCGCATCAGCCGGGTGGCGAGCTGTTCGTCGCGGTTGAGGATCGCGGTGATCAGATCACGGTGCTCGATCCAGGACTGCTCGCCGCGCTGCCGGGCGACCGGCGTGTAGTACCAGCGCACCCGCCGGTCGACCTGGGCCGCCAGCTCGGCCAGGACCGCGTTGCCCGCCAGCTCCATGATCTTGGCGTGGAACCGGGCGTTGAGGGCGACGGCGGCGTCCACGTCGTCGTCGGCCACGGCCTGCAGACCGAGGGCCAGGATCTCGTCCAGGGCGTCGACGTCGTACGTCTTCGCCCGCGCGGCCGCGAGGCGGGCCGCCTCGGCCTCCAGCAGCGTGCGGACCGTGAGGAGCTGGTCGGCCTCCTCCTCGGTCGGCTCGTGCACGAACGCGCCCTGCGCGGGCCTGAGGTCCACCCAGCCCTCGGTGTTGAGCCGTTGCAGCGCCTCACGGACGGGCTGGCGCGAGACGCCGAGGTGGTTCGCCAGCTCGCTCTCGACGAGGTGCTGACCCGGCTGGAGGGCCCGGGTGGTGATGAGCTCGAGCAGCGCCTCGTAGACGCGGTCGCGCAGCGGGCCTGGCCGTTCGAGCTTGGGCACCGCGCCCTGCGGCAGTCCTGTCGACAACATCGGTCGGTTCCCCTCCTGGGCAGCGCCGGGCAGCAACGGCCGGCCGGAGTAGCCACGCATGCGAAAGACGTATGGAGTCAGACTGTATGGAGTCGGCTGTCCACTGTGTACTGCGTACTGTCTACAGCCGAGTATCGATTGTCTTTCGTCTACAGTCTACGGCGCACTGTGGCCAGCCCTCCGGGCCGTCGGACGCGTCACACCGCCTCCGGCGGGCCGTTCACGGGCAGCGTACGACCTGTCCGGCGTACGACAGGTTGCCTCCGAAGCCGAACAGCAGCACCGGATCCCCGGTGGAGATCGCGCCCTGCTCGACCAGCTTGGAGAAGGCGAGCGGGATGCTGGCGGCGGAGGTGTTCCCCGAAGCGGTGACATCGCGGGCGACCACCGCGTTGACGGCGCCGATCTTCTGGGCGAGCGGCTCGATGATCCGCAGGTTCGCCTGGTGCAGCACGACGGCGGCGAGATCCTCGGGGCGCAGTCCGGCGCGTTCGCAGGCCTGGCGGGCGAGCGGCGGCAGCTGGGTGGTGGCCCACCGGTAGACGCTCTGCCCTTCCTGGGCGAACCGCGCCGGCTGGCCCTCGATCCGCACCGCGTGCCCCATCTCGGGCACCGACCCCCACAGCACGGGCGAGATCCCGGGCTCGACGCCGTCGGGACAGGCCTCGACGACCGCGGCGCCCGCTCCGTCGCCGACGAGGACGCAGGTCGTGCGGTCGGACCAGTCCGTGACCTCGGACATCTTGTCGGCGCCGATGACCAGGGCGCGGGTCGCGGCGCCCGCGCGGACGGTGTGGTCGCCGGTCGCCAGGGCGTGGGTGAAGCCGGCGCACACGACGTTG
The DNA here is from genome assembly GCF_054660435.1 of Streptomyces sp. YKOK-I1. NCBI lineage: Bacteria > Bacillati > Actinomycetota > Actinomycetes > Kitasatosporales > Streptomycetaceae > Streptomyces > Streptomyces sp. YKOK-I1. The sequence goes on along the minus strand of NZ_BAAGDR010000001.1, from coordinate 8,250,896 downwards.
ACGTCCATGGCGGCCGGGCGCGGGATGCCGAGGCGGGCGGCGACCCGGGCGGCCATGTTGGGCGAGCGGTCGACGGCGGTGGAGGTGGCGACCAGCACCAGGTCGATGTCGGCGGGGGCGAGGCCGGCGGCGGCGAGCGCCTTGGCCGCGGCGTGCGCGGCGAGCTCGTCCACGGGCTCGTCGGGGCCGGCGATGTGGCGGGTGTGGATGCCCACCCGGCTCCTGATCCACTCGTCACTGGTGTCGACCATGCCCGCCAGTTCCTCGTTGGTGAGCACCTTGGCGGGCTGGTAGTGGCCGACGGCGGCGATGCGCGAGCCGTTCATGTGGGGGTCCCCCTCGTTGCCTTGGGTAGCGGGATCCACCAGTCTGATCAGTGACTCGCGGGTACGGGGACAGGTGTTGCGACAGGAAACGGGCGCCGGGGTTGTCGGCTTCCCTCTAACCCCCGGACGCCCGCGCACTTCCCGAACACCTGCCCATGAGCAGCCTGAACGGCTACCCGGTGAACAGTTTCGCCGCCTTCTGCACCAGCTCGTACAGTCCGTAGGCGAGCGGGGCGCCCACCCACAGCCAGGCGAGCGCGATGAGCGGCCGGCGGTCCGGCTCAGGCGGACTCGGGCTGCTGTCGGGCTGTGACATCGGCGGCCTCCTTCGGCGGGGCGGGCACGTGGTGGCGGGCGGCGACGGGGCGGACCAGCTCGTTGGCGACGAAGCCGACGGCGAGCAGCCCGATCATGATGAACAGGGACAGGGAGTAGAGGTCCGCGCCGTGCTTGCCTGCCTCCTCCTGGCGGTCGGCGATCCAGTTGACGATCAGCGGTCCGAGGACGCCGGCCGTGGACCAGGCGGTGAGGAGCCGGCCGTGGATCGCCCCGACCTGGTAGGTGCCGAAGAGGTCCTTGAGGTAGGCGGGGATCGTCGCGAAGCCGCCGCCGTAGAAGGAGAGGATCACCAGGGCGGAGAGGATGAACAGCGGCTTGGAGGAGTCGCCGAACAGCGCGATCAACGCGTACATGAAGGCGCCGACGCCCAGGTAGAGGCGGTAGATGTTCTTGCGGCCGATCAGGTCGGAGGTGGACGACCAGCCGATGCGGCCGGCCATGTTGGCCGAGGACAGCAGGGCGACGAACCCGGCGGCGGCCGTCACGGTCACCGGGGTGGAGGTGTCGGCGAAGAAGTCCGTGATCATCGGGGCGGCCTTCTCCAGGATGCCGATGCCGGCGGTCACGTTCATGCACAGGACGACCCACAGGCACCAGAACTGCGGGGTGCGCACCGCGGAGCGGGCCGAGACCTGCACGCCCGTGACACCACTCGTCCCGTCGCTCGTCTCGTCGTTCGTCCCGTCGCTCGTCCCGTCGCTCGTCCCGTCGGGGACCGCCTGGACGGTGCGGGGCACGCGGACGAGGAGCACACCGAGGGTCATGAAGACTGCATACGATATTCCGTGGACGAGGAACGCGAGCGCGATCCCGGAGTGGTCCGCGCCGAACGACTCCAGCATCTGCGCCGACCAGGGCGAGGCGATGAGCGCGCCGCCGCCGAAGCCCATGATGGCGATGCCGGTGGCCATGCCGGGCCGGTCGGGGAACCACTTGATCAGGGTGGAGACCGGCGAGATGTAGCCGATGCCCAGGCCGATGCCGCCGACGAAGCCGTAGCCGAGGACGATCAGCCAGTACTGCTCGGTGGCGGCGCCGAGCGCGGAGATCAGGAAGCCCGAGGAGAAGCAGACCAGGGCGACCGTCATCGCCCAGCGCGGCCCGTTGCGCTCGACGAGCGTGCCGCCGAACGCGGCGGACAGACCGAGCATGACGATGGCGAGCTGGAAGGGCAGTGCGCTCTGGGTGCCGCTGAGGCCGAGCGCGGACTCCAGCGGGGGCTTGAAGACGGACCAGGCGTAGGCCTGGCCGATGGAGAGGTGGACCGAGAGGGCGGCCGGGGGCACGAGCCAGCGGCTCCAGCCGGGCGGTGCGACAGGGGGACTCATGAATCCCGAACGGTAGGAAGGATCAAGGGTGTTGAGAAGGCGGCGCGTCGACCGTATGCGGTGAACGGTATGCAGCCTGCGCCGAACGGTCGGACCGGCCGGTTTCCCCGCGGCGCGACCGGTGGTGGCGCGGACCCGTGCGCGGACCCTTGCCGCCGTAACCACCATACTGTAGACAATATTCAGTCGACAGTGTTCGGCAGTTCCTCGGTACCCTCGACCGAACGGAGCTCCCTCACCATGAAAGTCGCAGTCCTCGGCGCCGGTGCGATCGGCGCCTACGTCGGTGCAGCGCTCCATCGCGCGGGCGCCGATGTGCATCTCGTCGCCCGTGGACCGCATCTGGCGGCCATGAGGCGGGACGGAGTGCGGGTGCACAGTCCGCGCGGCGACTTCACCGCCCGCGCCCACGCCACCGACGACCCGGCCGAGATCGGCCCGGCCGACTTCGTGTTCCTGGGGCTGAAGGCCCACTCGTACGCGGCGTGCGGGCCGCTGATCGAGCCTCTGCTGCACGGCACCACGGCGGTGATCGCCGCCCAGAACGGCATCCCCTGGTGGTACTTCCACCGGCACGGCGGCCCCTACGACGGTCACCGTGTGGAGAGTGTGGACCCCGGTGGCGCGGTCAGTGCGGTGCTCGCGCCCGAACGGGCCGTCGGCTGCGTGGTGTACGCGGCCACCGAACTCGAAGCGCCGGGCGTCGTACGGCACTTGGAGGGCACCCGGTTCTCGGTCGGCGAGCCCGACCGCAGTGTCTCGGGCCGGTGCTCCCGCTTCAGCGAGGCGATGGCGGCGGGCGGCCTGAAGTGCCCGGTGGAGCCGGATCTGCGCAACGACATCTGGCTGAAGCTGCTGGGCAACATCTCCTTCAACCCGATCAGCGCGCTCGCCCGCGCCACCATGCGGCAGATGTGCCTGCACGGCGGCACCCGCCGGGTCATCGAGACGATGATGCGCGAGACGCTGTCCGTCGCCGAGGCCCTCGGCTGTGAGGTGGGCGTCTCCATCGAACGCCGGCTCGCGGGCGCGGAGCGGGTCGGCGACCACCGCACCTCCACGCTCCAGGACCTGGAGCGCGGCAAGCCGCTCGAACTCGACGTACTGCTCGCGGCCGTCGTCGAGTTGGCGGAGATCACCGGCGTCGACGTGCCCACCCTGCGCACCGTGCACGCCATCTCGGACCTGCTCGCGATCAGGAGCGCCGCATGAGGAGTGACGTATGAGGAAGCGGCCGTCGAAGACCTACACCCGGCTCACCCACCCGCTGGTGCGCGACTCCCGCGACGAGCCCTTCCGACCCGCGAGCTGGGAGGAGGCGCTCGACCGCGCGAGTCGTGGACTCGGGCGCAACCGGGGGGCGTTCGGCATGTTCTCCTGCGCCCGGGCCACCAACGAGATGAACTTCGTGGCGCAGAAGTTCGCCCGGGTGGTGATGGGCACCAACAACGTCGACTCGTGCAACCGCACCTGTCACGCGCCGAGCGTCGCGGGGCTGTCGGCGGCCTTCGGCTCGGGCGGCGGGACGTCGTCGTACGAGGAGATCGAGCACACCGACCTCATCGTGATGTGGGGCTCCAACGCCCGTTTCGCGCACCCGATCTTCTTCCAGCACGTGCTGAAGGGGATCAGGAACGGCGCCCGGATGTACGCGGTGGACCCGCGCCGCACCTCCACCGCCGAGTGGGCGGAGAGCTGGCTCGGCCTCAACGTCGGCACGGACATCCCGATGGCGCACGCGATCGGCCGCGAGATCATCCGGGCGGGCCTGGCCAACGAGACGTTCATCGAGCGGGCGACCTCCGGCTTCGAGGAGTACCGGGCGCTCGTCGAGCCCTGGACGCTGTCGCTGGCCGAGAAGGTGACGGGCGTCCCGGCCGCCGCCATCCGGGAGTTGGCGCACGCCTACGCCCGTGCCGAGCGCGCCCAGCTGTGCTGGACCCTCGGCATCACCGAGCACCACAACGGCACCGACAATGTGCGCGCGCTGATCAATCTTTCTCTGTTGACCGGTCAGATCGGGCGCTACGGAGCCGGGTTGCAGCCGTTGCGCGGTCAGAACAACGTGCAGGGCGGCGGCGACATGGGCGCCATCCCCAACCGGCTGCCCGGTTTCCAGGACATCCTCGACCCCGCGGCCCGGCTGAAGTTCGAGTCGTCGTGGGACACCGTCATCCAGCCGCACTACGGGATGAACCTGACGGAGATGTTCGAGGCGATGGAGGAGGGGACGCTGAGGGCCGTGTACTGCATCGGCGAGAACCCGGCGCAGTCGGAGGCCGACAGCGAGCAGGCCGTACGGCGCATGCGGCAGCTGGACTTCCTCGTCGTGCAGGACATCTTCCTCACCAGGACGGCCGAGTTGGCGGACGTCGTGCTGCCCGCGACCGCCGGCTGGGCGGAGACCGACGGCACGACCACCAACAGCGAGCGGCGGGTGCAGCGGGTGCGCCGCGCGGTCACCCCGCCCGGTGAGGCGCGCGAGGACATCGACATCATCTGCGACCTCGCGGCGCGGCTCGGCCACGACTGGAAGTACGCCGACGCCGAGGCCGTGTGGAACGAACTCCGGTCCCTCTCCCCCGACCACCACGGCATGACGTACACCCGGCTGGAGGAGCACCAGGGCATCCAGTGGCCGTGCCCGAGCACCGAGCGCCTCGAACCCACTTACCTGCACGGCCGGTTGTGGGAGGCCGATCCGCAACGGCGAGGCAGGCGAGCGCCGTTCGGGATCGTGCGGCACGACCCTCCCGTCGATCTGACCGACGAGCGGTACCCGATCCGGCTGACCACCGGACGGCGACTGGACTCCTACAACACCGGTGTGCAGAGCGGGAGTTTCGCCTCCCCGCTGCGGCGCGGCGAGTTCGTCGAGCTGTGTCCGGAGGACGCCGAGCGGTACGGGGTCGTGGTCGGCGAGCAGGTGCGGGTCACCTCGCGGCGCGGCACGGTCGTGGCGCCGGTGTGGATCGACACCGCGCTGCGGCCCGGGCTCGCGTTCATGACGATGCACTTTCCCGACGAGGTGGACACCAACCAGCTCACGATCGAGGCGAACTGCCCGATCGCGGGAACGGCGGAGTTCAAGGCGTCGGCGATCCGGATCGAGAAGCTGCCCGCCCCGATCACTGTGAGGTGACGCACGTGGACCTGCACTTCGGTGACAGCAAGCCCACCGACGAGGAACGGGCGGCCGTGGACGCCCTGCTCGGCCCTCCGCGGTCGTCGTGGGAGGGCGCCGACCGCACGGACGCCGACCTCGCTGGGCGCGCGGCGGCCGCGAGGCCCGCGACCGCCGTGACCTGCTGCTGCCGGGGCTGCACGCCCTCAACGACCGCGTCGGCTGGATCAGCGAGGGCGCCCTCGACTACCTGTGCCGGCGGCTGACCGTGCCGCCGGCGGAGGCGTACGGCGTCGCCACGTTCTACGCGATGTTCTCGGTACGGCCCCGTCCGGCGACCGTGCTGCACGTGTGCACGGACCTCGCCTGCACGGCGGCCGGCGCGGCCGGTCTGTGCGCTGGCGTCGAGGCCCGGCTCGGCCCGGGCAGCGGGGTGGCCGTGGAGCGCAGTCCCTGCCTCGGCCTGTGTGAACGCGCCCCGGCCGCCCTCGCGATCAGGGCGGGCGATCCGGTGCGTACGGCGGTGTCGGCGCCGTCGGCCGTCGAGGCGGCCGTACTCGCCGCGACCGCGCCCGACTCGGCGCCGCAGGAGCCGTCGGCGGCGCTGGCGGTCCCGCAGGCCGGCGATCCGTCGCTGACGCTGCTGCGCCGGGTCGGGGTGGTCGATCCGTCGTCGCTGGACGACTACCGGGCGCACGGCGGATACGCGGCCCTGCGGCGGGCGTTCGCGCTCGGCCCCGCCGGGGTCATCCGTGAGGTCACCGACTCCGGGCTGGTCGGCCGGGGCGGGGCCGCGTTCCCCACGGGCCGCAAGTGGCAGGCCACGGCGTCCCAGCCGGACCGTCCGCACCACCTGGTGTGCAACGCCGACGAATCCGAGCCGGGCACCTTCAAGGACCGCGTGATCATGGAGGGCGATCCGTACGCGCTGGTGGAGGCGATGACGATCGCGGCGTATGCGATCGGCGCGCATACCGGATACCTGTATCTGCGGGGCGAGTATCCGCGGGCGATACACCGTATGCAGTATGCCGTCGACCAGGCGCGGGCCCGCGGGCTGCTCGGCGACGACGTCCTCGGCCAGGGCTTCGCCTTCGACATCGAGATCCGGCGCGGCGCCGGCGCCTACATCTGCGGCGAGGAGACCGCCCTGTTCAACTCGATCGAGGGCTTCCGGGGCGAGCCGCGGTCGAAGCCGCCGTTCCCGGTGGAGAAGGGCCTGTTCGGCAAGCCGACGGTCGAGAACAACGTGGAGACGCTCGTCAACGTCCTGCCGATCCTGACGATGGGCGCACCAGCGTACGCGGCGATCGGCACGGCACGCTCCACCGGCCCCAAGCTGTACTGCGTGTCGGGGAGCGTCGAGCGCCCCGGGGTGTACGAGCTGCCCTTCGGCGCGACGCTGGGCGAGCTGCTGGAGCGGGCGGGGGTGCGGCCCGGGCTGCGGGCCGTGCTGCTCGGCGGTGCGGCCGGCGGGTTCGTACGGCCCGACGAGCTCGGTATCCCGCTCACCTTCGAGGGCACCCGTGAGGCGGGCACGACCCTCGGCTCGGGGGTGGTCATGGCGTTCGACGACACCGTGCCACTGCCCCGTCTGCTGCTGCGCATCGCGGAGTTCTTCCGCGACGAGTCCTGTGGGCAGTGCGTGCCGTGCCGGGTGGGGACCGTGCGCCAGGAGGAGGCGCTGCGCCGGATCGCCGACCGTGCGGGTGCGGCGGCGGCCGACGACATCGCCCTGCTCAGGGAGGTGGGGCGGGCGATGCGGGACGCCTCGATCTGCGGTCTGGGGCAGACCGCGTGGAACGCCGTGGAATCCGCCATCGACCGTCTGGGGGCGTACGCATGACCGTGACACCGCTGGGGATACCGCGTCGGCTGCTGGAGTTCACGCTCGACGGGACGCAGGTCCGGGTTCCGGAGGGGGCGACGGTCCTCGACGCCTGCCGGGCGGCCGGGAAGGACGTGCCGACCCTGTGCGAGGGCGACACACTGCGGCCGAAGAACGCGTGCCGGGTGTGCGTCGTCGAGGTCGAGGGGGCGCGCACGCTGGTGCCGGCCTGCTCGCGCCGGGCGGAGCCGGGGATGGTGGTGCGGACGGACACCGAGCGGGCGCGGCACAGCCGGAAGATCGTCCTGGAGCTGCTGGCCTCCTCGGTCGACCTGTCCACGACCCCCCGGGCCGCGGAGTGGATCAAGGAGTACGACGCGAAGCCCGACCGTTTCGGCCCGGACGCGGCCCGGCTGAACGAAGAGCCGAAGATCGACAACGACCTCTACGTCCGCGACTACGACAAGTGCATCCTCTGCTACAAGTGCGTCGACGCCTGCGGGGACCAGTGGCAGAACACCTTCGCGATCTCCGTGACGGGCCGGGGTTTCGACGCCCGGATCGCGGTGGAGCAGGACGCCCCGCTGACCGATTCGGCGTGTGTGTACTGCGGGAACTGCATCGAGGTGTGTCCGACGGGGGCGCTGTCGTTCCGCTCCGAGTACGACCGGCGGGAGGCGGGCACCTGGGACGAGTCGGCGCAGACCCGCACGACGACGGTGTGCGCCTACTGCGGAGTGGGCTGCAATCTGACCCTCCACGTGCAGGACAATGAGATCGTGAAGGTCACCTCGCCGCACGACAACCCGGTGACCCACGGCAATCTCTGCATCAAGGGCCGCTTCGGCTACCAGCACGTACAGAACCGGGGCTGATCACCACATGGGACGAGTGACCGAACGACGCAAGGTGCTCCGCATACGCGACGGGGCGGTCTCCACCCGCCCGGACACGCTCGTCGCCGAGGAACCGATGGAGATCCGGCTGAACGGCAAGCCGCTCGCCATCACCATGCGCACACCGGGCGACGACTTCGCGCTGGCGGCCGGGTTCCTGGTCAGCGAGGGCGTGCTGGCCGACGTATCCGATCTGCAGAACATCGTCTACTGCGCCGGGGCGACCGCCGACGGCTCCAACACCTACAACGTGGTCGACGTGAAGACGTCCCCCGGGGTGACACTCCCCGACATCACCCTCGAGCGGAACGTGTACACCACCTCGTCGTGCGGTCTGTGCGGCAAGGCCAGCCTGGACGCGGTGCGGACGACGGCCCGCTGGCCGATCGCCGACACTCCCCCGGTCCGCGTCGACGCCGATCTGCTCGCGGCGCTCCCCGACCGGCTGCGCGCGGCCCAGCGGGTGTTCGACCGGACCGGGGGGCTGCACGCGGCGGCCCTGTTCAGCGAGGACGGCGAGCTGCTGGACGTACGCGAGGACGTGGGCCGGCACAACGCGGTCGACAAGCTCGTCGGGCGCGCCCTGCAGAACGGTGACCTGCCGCTGTCGCGCACGATCCTGCTGGTGTCGGGGCGGGCCTCCTTCGAGCTGGCGCAGAAGGCCGTGATGGCGGGCATCCCGGTGCTCGCGGCGGTCTCGGCGCCGTCCTCGCTGGCCGTGGACCTGGCCGCGGAGACGGGACTGACGCTGGTGGGCTTCCTGCGGGGCAGCTCCATGAACGTGTACGCGGGTGAGGACCGCATCGCCCTGCGGACCGCGGCCGCCCGCGGGTGACCCGGTCCCCCCGCGGCACGGCGGCGGGGCCCCGAACGGCGGGGAGCGCCCCCTGCGCCGCGGGGGCCCCGCCTCAGTCCGCCGCCAGGCGCAGCCGCGCCGCCGGTACGACGGTGCCGAGGCGCGGGAAGTCCAGCTTCACCGACGCCTCGTGCTCGGCCTCGGTGAGAGCGGCCATGGCGTCCTCGACGAAGACGAGGTCGTAGCCGAGGTCGCCGGCGGCGCGGGCGGTGGACTCGACGCCGAGGTTGGTGGCGATGCCGCCGAACACGACGGTGGTGACGCCCCGGGCGCGCAGCGCCTCGTCCAGGCCGGTGCCCTGGAAGGCGCCGATCGTCCGCTTGACGATCTCCACGTCGCCCGGGGCGTGCAGCCCGTGGACGAGTCCGCTGCCGGGGGGCTGTTCGGCGACGCCGGGGCGTTCGACGCGGACGAGGACGACCGGGGCGCCGGCCGAGCGGAAGGTATGGGCCAACTCCGCGGCGACGGACAGTACTTCGGCGCCCTTGCGGGGTTCCAGGGGCAGGGCGACGATCCGGTCCATCAGGTCGACGAGGACGAGGGCGGTGCGCGCGGGGGCGAGCGTGAGGGGTGCGGTCATGACGGAACGTTATCCGTCATGAGCGATGCGTGCCCGGCATCCGGATCAACGGGCCCGTACGGCGGTCGCGTTCGGGTGTCTCACACGGCCGCCGAGGCCCGCTGGGCGACGTCCGGCCGCGACTCCTCCAGCGGGTCGCGCGCCCGCCGCTTGGCGATCACCGCGCACACCATCAGCTGCATCTGGTGGAACAGCATCAGCGGCAGCACGGCGAGGGAGGCGTGCGCGCCGAACAGGACGCTCGCCATGGGCAGTCCGGAGGCGAGGGACTTCTTCGAGCCCGCGAACTGGATGGCGATCCGGTCCTCCCGGCCGAAACGCAGCGCCTTGCCGCCGTACCAGGTCAGGGCGAGCATCACCGCGAGCAGGACGGCCTCGACGACGAGCAGCCCGCCGAGGCGCAGGGGGCTCACCTGGTGCCAGATGCCCTGGACCATGCCCTCGCTGAACGCGGTGTAGACGACCAGGAGGATCGAGCCGCGGTCGACCAGCCCGAGGACCTTCTTGTGCCGGGCGACGAAGGGGCCGATCCAGCGGCGCAGCAGCTGTCCGGCGGCGAACGGCACCAGCAACTGCAGCACGATCTCCACCAGCGAGTCGGCGGAGAAGCCCCCTCCGCCGCTGCCGAGGAGCGCGGCGGCGAGCAGCGGCGTGACGACGATGCCGACCAGGGAGGAGAAGGATCCGGCGCAGATCGCGGCAGGAACGTTCCCTCGGGCGATCGAGGTGAAGGCGATCGACGACTGGACGGTCGAGGGGACGAGAGTGAGGAAGAGCAGCCCCTGGTAGAGCGGCTGGGTGAGGAAGACCGGCACGAGGCCTCGGGCGGCGAGGCCCAGCAGCGGGAAGACGACGAAGGTGCAGATGAGGACGGTGGTGTGCAGCCGCCAGTGCCTGAGGCCGTCGAGGGCCTCGCGGGTGGAGAGGCGGGCGCCGTAGAGGAAGAAGAGGAAGGCGATGGCGGCCGTGGAGGCTCCGGAGGCCACGTCGGCGGCGGTGCCGCGGGCCGGGAACAGTGCCGCGAGCCCGACCGTCCCGAGCAACAGCAGGATGTAGGGGTCGACCGGCATCCGGCTCGGCCACTGCAGGCGTTTCACGGTGCTCCACGTACGTTCGATGGGGTGCGTCGGGGCCGGAGGGCCCCTCTCCATCGTCCTCTTCCGTTCCGTGATCGGGAATCCGTCATACCGCTCTGACTGTGATCGTGGTATGCGATAACCAGTACAGTGCCTACCGTGTACGACCCCTCCCATCTGCGGACCTTCCTCGCGGTCGCCCAGACGCTGAGCTTCACCCAGGCCGCGCGCCGCCTCGGGCTGCGTCAGTCCACCGTCAGCCAGCACGTACGGCGGCTGGAGGACGCGACCGGGCGGGCCCTGTTCACCCGGGACACGCACTCCGTGGAACTCACCGAGGACGGCGAGGCGATGCTCGGCTTCGCGCGCCGGATCGTGGAGGTCCACGAGCAGGCAAGCGCTTTCTTCGCCGGGACGCGCCTACGCGGCCGGCTCCGCTTCGGCGCCTCCGAGGACTTCGTCCTGACCCGGCTGCCGGAGATCCTCGAAGGCTTCCGCCACGACCACCCGGAGGTCGACCTCGAACTGACCGTGGAGCTGTCCGGCACCCTCTACGAACACCTCGCCGCCGGAAAGCTCGACCTGGTGCTCGCCAAACGGCGCCCAGAGGACCCGCGCGGCGAAGTGGTCTGGCACGACGACCTGGTGTGGATCGGCGCGGAGCGGCTCCGCCTGGACCCCGAGCGACCGGTGCCGCTCATCGTCTTCCCGCCGCCGGGCATCACCCGCGCCCTGGCCTTCGAGGCGCTCGAACGGCAGGGGCGCGCCTGGCGGATCGTCTGCACCAGCGGCAGCCTCAACGGGCTGATCGCCGCGGCCCGGGCCGGCCTCGGCGTGATGGCGCACTCCCGCGGCCTCGTCCCACCGGGCCTGGTCCGGATCCCCGAGCGGGCGGGACTGCCGGAACTGGGCCGCGTCGACTTCGTCCTGGTGCACGGACGGCGGCACGCGGCGGCCCAGGGCGCGGCGGACGCGCTGGCGGCGGCGATCCTGACGGGCGGGGACCGGCTGCAACGGCGGCCGACGGCGGGGGGTGGGGGTGGGCGGGGCGGCCGGGGCGAGTGAGAGGTGCGTACACCATTCGAACGTCCGCGTACCGCATGCGGCATACCGCCCGCAGTATCCGGCACAGCGCCCGCCGTATGCCGCATACCTCTCGCCGTACACCGCATACCGCATACCGCATACCGCATACCGCATACCGCAAGCGTCCAGTACAGCCACAGTGACGGAATCGGCCGCCGCGGCGCTGACCGAGGAGAAGGCGGCGCGCCGTCCGGGAGCCCCGCAGGGAGGGGCCGGGCGGCGTAAGCGCTGCGGGCAGATTCGGTGGAGATTACGGCACCGAAACTTACTGAACCGTCAGTTTTCTGTCCGACCCTTCCCCATGTGAGCCCATTTTCCGGCACTGACCAGCCCAGACGAGAGCATCGCTCGCTTTCCGGCCCCCTCCCGCCCCGCCCGAGCGTGGGGTAGCTTTCACGGCGCTGCGCGGCCTTGAGAAGCGGGGTGCTGGTTTTGCGCGAGTTCACCAACCCTCCGTTGGCGTTGGCGCCGCCGGTCGGCGGTCTGGCCGATGTCGTGTTCCGGCACGCCCAGGAGGACCCGCTCCATGTGGCGCTGGGCCGCAAGGACGAGCACGACCAGTGGCGGGACGTGACGTCGGCCGAGTTCCGCGACGAGGTCCTCGCGCTCGCGAAGGGCCTGCTCGCGCGGGGTGTCCGGTTCGGCGACCGGGTCGCGATCATGTCCCGCACCCGCTACGAGTGGACCCTGTTCGACTACGCGCTGTGGACGATCGGCGCGCAGGTGGTGCCGGTGTATCCCACGTCGTCGGCGGAGCAGTGCTTCTGGATGCTGTACGACGCGGAGTGCACGGCCGCGGTGGTGGAGCACGAGGACCACGCGATGACGATCGCCACGGTCATCGACCGGCTGCCGCGGCTCGGACAGCTGTGGCAGCTGGACGAGGGGTGTGTGCAGGAGCTGTACGACGCGGGCGCCTCGGTGGAGGACGAGGTGGTGCACCGGCACCGGGAGGCGGTCACGCCGGACTCGGTCGCCACGGTGATCTACACCTCGGGCACCACGGGCCGCCCCAAGGGCTGTGTGATCTCGCACGGCAACTTCATGTTCGAGGCGGACACGGTCATCGAACGCTGGGAGCCGGTGTTCCACTCCCGCAAGGGCGACGAGGCGGCGACGCTGCTGTTCCTGCCGCTCGCGCATGTGTTCGGGCGAATGGTGCAGATCGCCGCGATCCGCGGCAAGGTCCGTTTCGGCCATCAGCCCCAGCTGCACGCGGCGGCCCTGCTGCCGGACCTGGCCGCGTTCCGGCCGACCTTCTTCCTGGCCGTGCCGTACATCTTCGAGAAGGTCTTCAACGCGGCCCGCCGCAAGGCCGAGCGGGAGGGCAGATCGGGGCCGTTCGAGAAGGCGGTGGAGGTGGCGACGGCGTACGCGGAGGCGGTGGAGGCGAAGGCGTGGGGCATCGGGCCGGGCCCGTCGGCGGGGCTGCGGATGCAGCACCAGTTCTTCGACAAGGTCGTCTACGCGAAGGTGCGCGCGGCGATGGGCGGCCGGGTGCGGCACGCGATGTCGGGCGGTTCGGCGATGGACCGCCGGCTGGGGCTGTTCTTCGCGGGCGCGGGCGTGCAGGTGTACGAGGGGTACGGGCTGACCGAGACGACGGCGGCCGCGACCGCCAACCCGCCCGGCCGCACCCGCTACGGCACGGTCGGGCAGCCCATCCCCGGGATGACCGTGCACATCGCCGACGACGGGGAGATCTGGCTGCGCGGCGACAATGTGTTCCAGGGCTATCTCAACAACCCCAAGGCGACCGACGAGACCCTGCACGACGGCTGGCTGGCCACCGGCGACCTGGGTTCCCTCGACGAGGACGGCTATCTCACCATCACCGGCCGCAAGAAGGAGATCCTCGTCACCTCGGGCGGCAAGAGTGTCTCGCCGGGGCTGCTGGAGGAGCGGGTGCGCGACCATCCGCTGGTCGGCCAGTGCATCGTCGTCGGCAACGACCGGCCGTTCGTCGCCGCGCTGGTCACGCTCGACCAGGAAGCGGTGGAGCACTGGCTGCAGATGCGCGGCAAGCCGCGGATGACGCCCGCCGAGCTGGTGCGGGACCCGGACCTGGAGGCGGAGGTGCGCCGGTCGGTGGTGGCCGCGAACACGCTGGTCTCGCAGGCGGAGTCGATCCGCACCTTCCGCATCCTGGCCCAGCCGTTCACGGAGGAGCACGGGCTGCTCACGCCGTCGCTGAAGCTGAAGCGCAAGGCGATCGAGAACGCGTACGCCAACGAGGTCGACGCGCTGTACCGGACATGAATCCCCGTACCGGACGAAAAGCCCTCCATCGGACGTGAAGCCCTGGGGTCCGAATTCGCGATTCGGGGTCAGGAATGCATCACGGCGTGTGATCGTTGACGATGGGAGTACGACTTTGACGGACAACCGAAGGATCGAGAGCTCGTGAGCAGCAAGGTCCCCCCGATCATCCTCAACAACGGCGTGGAGATGCCCCAGCTGGGCTTCGGCGTCTGGCAGGTGCCGGACGACGAGGCGGAGCGGGCGGTCTCCACCGCGCTGGAGGCCGGGTACCGCAGCATCGACACAGCGGCGATCTACGGCAACGAAGAGGGCACCGGCAAGGCGATCTCCGCCTCCGGGGTGCCCCGCGAGGACATCTTCGTCACCACCAAGCTCTGGAACTCCGACCAGGGCTACGACGCGACCCTGCGCGCGTTCGACACCTCGCTCGGCAAGCTGGGCCTGGAGTACGTCGATCTGTACCTCATCCACTGGCCGCTGCCGGCCCGGGACAAGTACGTCGACACGTACAAGGCGTTCGAGAAGCTGTACGCGGACGGCCGGGCCAAGGCGATCGGTGTCTCCAACTTCCCCGTCGAGCAGCTCGAGCGGCTGACGGGCGAGACGGCGGTCGTCCCGGCGGTCAACCAGATCGAGCTGCACCCGCACCTCCAGCAGCACGCGCTGCGGGAGTTCCACGCGGAGCAGGGCATCGCCACCGAGGCCTGGTCGCCGCTGGGCCAGGGCAAGGGGCTGCTGGAGGTCCCGGCGATCGTCGCGATCGCCCAGAAGCACAACCGCACCCCGGCCCAGGTGGTGCTGCGCTGGCACCTCCAGATCGGCAACGTGGTGATCCCGAAGTCCGTGACGCCGTCGCGGATCAGGGAGAACATCGAGGTGTTCGACTTCAGTCTGGACACCGAGGACCTGGCGGCGATCAGCGCGCTCAACGAGGACCGGCGGATCGGTCCGGACCCGTCGACGTTCGACATCGGCTGAACCCGGGCTTGTCGTGGACGAGGGGCGTGGCCGTCGGCCGCGCCCCTCGTCTCATGGCCGGGCCCTCACAGCCGGGCCCGGGTGACCGGGGCCGCGCCGTCCACGGACTCGGACAGGACCACGGGGACGACGGTGGAGGGCGGGTCGGTCGGCGGCGGACCCGTGCCGCCGGCGACGAGATCACGGACGCACACGTCGAAGGCCGGGTCGGAGAAGTAGTCGGAGTGTCCCTTCGGGGGCTGGTAGCAGGTGTCGCCGGGCTGCTTGCACAACTGCGTCGGGTCGAGCAGCTGCCGGTCCCCGCGGCGCAGTGGGTCGCTCGGCCGCAACGGAGCCGTGTCCCGTACGACCCACCCGCCGATGGGGTCGCCGGCGCGGTACAGGTTGTACCAGCGCGTGTCCTCGGCGAGGCCGGGACTCCCCCCGTGGGCGGGGAGGGGGTCCTCCGTGTTGGCCAGGATCCGCCCGAGGCGGTGTACGGCGTCCGCGCCGAAGTAGGCGGGGAAGAACCGCGCGTACAGCCCGGTCAGCGGGCAGCCGTAGGTCAGCAGGGCGGCGCGGACGCCGGCCGCGGTCCTCGCCTGCATCAGGACGGCCGCCCCGATCACGGAGCCCTGCGAATGGCAGGACAGCAGCACCCGTCCGCGTGGCCGCTCCTGGTGCTCCAGCTGCTCCTCGGCCGTACCGGTGAGGTATTCCAGGCGGGTCAGCAGGTCGGGCACGGTCCGCTCGGCGTAGCAGGGCGGGGCGAAGGGGTGGGTGGCGCGCGGCCAGAACGTGCCGACGTCCCAGAGGATGCCGATCGTGCGCCGGAAGCTCGCGCTGCGGTAGGCCTGGCGTCCGGCCCAGAGCAGTCCGGCGACCAGGCCGGTCAGGACGAGGTTGGCGGCGGTGGTCAGCCAGCGGGAGCCGTCGCTGACGAGCCGGGTGCCCAGGGCCAGGTCCAGGGCGACTCCGGCCGCCGCGATCACGGCGGCGGCGAGCAGCAGCAGGCCGAGTCCGCCCGCGGCGGCGGGACCGAGCCCCCGGGCGCGGGCCCATACGTCGGCGATGTGCCGGCGCCGTGCCAGCGGTGCGCGGCCGAAGTCGTCGAGCGGGTAGAACTCCTTGACGTGGTGCAGCGCCTCCACGCGGCCGTGGCGCATGCCCGCCCAGGCGCGGGCGGCGGGGAGCAGCGCCACGACGGCGAGGGCGAGCGCGCACACCGCCGCCCAGAAGTAGGCGGTCGGCACGAGCAGGGGCCGTTGGTCGCCGGTGGGGTGTCCGGGGACCGTGGGCGCGCCGAGGATCTCCGCCGCGCGGAGGGTGACGCCGGCGGCGAGGGCGGTCGCCAGCAGGGTGGCGAGGAGGGCGACCCCGGCCATGCTCATGCCGCCCCAGACCGGGCGCGGGAAGTCGGGGCTGTCGAGGAGGTCGCGGTCGGGGGGTGTCGTCCTCGCCGTTCCGCGTACGACATGGGAGGCGGCGAGGAGCAGCAGGAGCGCGCCCTGGGCGACGAGCAGCCAGCGCACGGCACCGGTCTGCCAGGGCAGGGCATGGGTCCCGGGGGCCGCGTCGGACGGACCGGCGTCCGCCGCGCCCCAGCAGGCCACGGCGAGGGCACCGGCCACGAGCGCGGTCACGAGCCAGGGCAGGACGCGGTGGCCGTCGAGGTCGTCGTCCGTGCGGGTCGCGTGCTGTTCGGGCCGGTCCGGCCGGTCCGGCCGGTCCCGGTCCTTCACCCGCGGGACCTGGACCACGACCAGCGCCACGACGAGGAGCAGGGCGAGCAGCAGGAGGTTGCGGACGACGGCCGCCGCCGGGTGCCAGGTGCCGCCGTGGGACAGGCTGGTGAGGTCCGCGCCGGGCAGCAGCGGCGCGAGCAGCAGGACGCCCACGACGGCGAGGGCGCCGGCGACGTGCAGGGCGCGCAGCTCGCGCACGGGTCCGCGGCCGTTCCACAACCGGCGGTCCTCCAGGGGCAGTCGGACGTCCACCGTGCCTTTGACCTGGGGGACCTGCTGGGCCTCCATGGTGGCCCAGGTCCTGCGGGCGGTCCACCACAGCAGGGCGACGAGGGCGAGCGGCACGATCGAGGCGACGGCGAGGTGCCGGCCGGTGGAGTCCAGCCAGCTGTAGTGCAGCCAGTTGAGCCAGAACCCGCCGCTGGAGCAGGTCGGTCGGCCTGGGCCGGTGTGCGCTGCGCACTGCCAGCCGACCAGGTCCATCGACACGGAGGTGGCGGCCAGGACATAGGTGCCGGTGAGAGAGAGCGCGAGGAGCCGCTGGACGGCCATGCGTTCGGGCACGACCCGGGTGCCGCCGTCGACGACGCGGTGGTCCGGGTCCATGTAGTAGGCGAGGTTGAGGAACATGAAGGGCAGCAGAAGCAGCCACAGGGCACGGGAGTTGTCGCCCGAGGTGAGCTTTCCCCAGGAGTATCCCTCGCGGCGGAAGTCCGGACCGTCGGGGGCGCCGCGGGCGCGCTCCCAGATCCGCCGGTAGAAGCCGGCGAGCCGGTCGCCCGCCACCAACGCGACGGCGGGGTGGCAGAGTTCGGCCTCGGGTGGCGTCCCCGACACCCCGTGGACGCGCAACTCGGTCCAGCCGCTGGTGTCCTGACTGACGTAACGGTCCATGACGGCCCCCGTCTCCCCGCACGGACCGCGTCAGGGATGCCGCGTCCGAGCGGAACCGCGCTCCCATCCTACTGCCGAAATGTGACCCAGGTCACTATGGACGACACGGGACGTGACGGAGGAGATGAAGGAGGAGATGAGGGAGGAGACGACGCAGGAGTCGGCGCAGGAGGTGACGGACGGGAGGCGGGTGTGCGGGGGCTCGCCGTCCGGACTACGCGGGCTTCACCGCCGTATGCACGGTGTGTGCGGCCAGCACGAACACATCGGACCTGCGCCGGACGCCGGCCGGGTCGGCGGGGTCGAGGAGGCGGTCGAGCACGGCGCGGTCCTCGGGGTCGAGGACGTCGCCGTAGATCTCGCGCAGCCGGCCCAGCGAGTCGGCGATGTAGGCGCGGGCCCGGTCGGAGGCGGGGGCGGGCAGGTCGAGGAGGAAGCTGCGGCTGCGCGTGTGCTTCAGGCCCGCGGAGCCGAGCAGGGCCGGCCAGTCCTCGGTCACCTCGACGGTGCCCGGCAGGTCGGCCCGCATCTGTGCGAACCACTCCTCCTGGAGCGCGTCGAGCCGTGCCTCCAGGCCGGGGCGGCCGATGCCGATGTCACGCGGCAGGAACCGGCTCGGCAGGCCCCCCTCCATGATCGCCAGCGTGCCGCCGGGCGCGAGCCGCTCGGCGAAGGCGGTCAGGGCGGCCCGCTGGTCGCCCAGGTGGTGCAGACTGCGCCCCGCCCACAGCAGGTCGGCGGGATAGTCCAACTCGTCCAGGATGCCGGGGAGTTCTCCGGCGAGGGTGCCGAAGCGGTCGGCGTACCCGAGCCGGGCGGCGCGGGCCTCGGCCTGCTCCAGCAGCGGTTCGGAGCCGTCGACCGCGAGGACCCGGGCGCCGGGGAAGGTCTCGGCGAACAGCCCCGAGACGACGCCCGGACCGCTGCCCAGGTCGACGATCAGCCCCGGCTCGGTCACCTCCTTGCCGAGCCAGGTCAGGGCCCGCTCGTACAGCGGGGTGAACAGTTCCGCCTGGGCCACGAGGTGCGGGGCCATCTCCGCCCAGTCGATGTCGGTGTGATGGCCGTGCCCTTGGCCGTGCCCGGGGCCGTGGCCGTGACGGTGCTTGTGCCCGCCGTGGCCGTGAGCGTCCCGCCGGTGCGCGCTCTGCTCGTGGTCGCCGTGCTCGTGGTCGCCGTGCTCGTGCGGGTGGTGCGCCATGGTGGTCAGCCTCTCGTCGGTGTGCCGCAAGAGTGCTCCGGCACACCGCGCGAGGGCCACGATTGTTGCCGGGACGGCAAAAACTTCGCTCCTCCGGTCCCGGAATCCGCCGCGTCCGGCCGCTCCCCGGGCTCGGGAGCGGCCGGACGGGACCCGCGCCGGTTCCTACAGCGGCGGGTAGGCGTTCTGCATCAGCTGCTGGAACTGGGCCGAGAACCAGTGCCCGGACAGCGGGGCGTTGGCCAGGGCCCCCGACATGTTGTTGCCGTTGCGGGCGTTGCCCGTGTACGTCGGGTCGCACATGCGGTCGAAGCCCTTGCCCTCGTCGTTGGCGATGGCGGAGCTGGAGCCGTCGGACTCGCCCGGCGGCTTCATCCACACGTACGCGTCGATCCCGGCGGCCGGTGCGGCCTGCGGGCGCTCGCCGAGGCCGGCGCCGGACTGGTTGCACCAGTTGCCGACGTGGATACGGCGGTCGTAGCGGCCCCCGTCGACATAGGTGTCGACGCTGGTCGTGGCGCCCGGACCGGTGGGCCGTGCGGTGCCGCCCCAGCCGTTGCGGGAGGTGTCGATCAGCATGCCGATGCCCGACCGGAAGCCGGTGGACACCAGCTGGGTGCGGAAGGCCTGCGCGTACGACAGCTCGTCGACGTACCGGTTCCAGTCCACCCACTTCGACTGGCGTACGGAGGTGCCGTTGACGCTGTCGTTGATGGTGAAGTTGTTCTCCTTCAGGGCGCTGTAGTTCGCCGTGTTGGTGATGAAGCCGTGCACATCGTCCACGGTCGCCCCCTCCGCGGTGGCGGCCTGGTAGAAGAGCTGGGCGGACGGGGCGAAGTTGTCGTCCCAGCCGAGCCAGCCGTGGTGACCGGCGTCGATGTAGTTGTAGACGTTGGGGATGTCGCCAAGCTTGTTCAGCGCGTAGCCCACGCCCTTCACGTAGTTGCCGTTGGCCTTCATGGTGTCGCAGGCCGCGGTGGCGGTGGGCCGGCTGCCGGTGTTGGTGACCAGGTTGGGCAGCGAGTCGATCTCGATGGTGGTGACGATCCGCAGCGAGGCGTACTTGCTGTCCGCGAGGATCGCCGCGATCGGGTCGATGAACTGCGTCTTGTACTTGTCGATCTCCGTCGGGCCGAGCTCGCCGTTGGAGGCGAGGGCGGCGCAGTCACGGCCGGGCAGGTCGTAGACGACCAGCTGGACGACCTCTTCGCCGCTGCCCTTCTGGGCGAGGGCCGCGTCGAGGTGGGCGCGCAGGCCCATGCTGCTGCTGGTGCCGTTGATCGCGGCGATGCGGTCGAGCCAGACGCCGGTGGGCTGGCTGGAGATCCGGGAGCCGCCCGTCTCGGCCGCCGCCTTCGCCGACCACTCGGGGTTCACGTACACCTTGGCGCCCGCGTAGGGGTTGTCGACCTTGGTGGACGGGGTGCCCGGGTCGGTCGGGGTGCCGGGATCGGTGGGCGTGCCGGTGCCGCTGTCGACGTTGCAGGTGACCCCGTCGAGCGTGAACGAGGCCGGGACCGCGTTGGTGCCGCTGTAGGAGGCCTGGAACCCGAAGCTGACCGAACCGCCGTTCGGCAGCGTCCCGTTGTAGGTCTCGTTGTTCGCGGTGACGGCAGTACCGGACTGGGTGATCTTCGCGTTCCAGCCGTTGGTGATCTTCTGGTTGCCGGCGTACGCCCACTTCACCGACCAACTCGTCTTCGCGGCCGAGTTGTTGGTCACGGTGACGTTGGCGGTGAAGCCGGTGTCCCACTGGTTCTGCACGGTGTAGGCCACGGTGCACGGGATGGCGGCGATGCCCGGATCGCCCGGGACCACCGCGAGTGCCGTCCCGGAGGCGCCGGCGACCAGCGCCAGCGCGGCGAGCATCGCTGTTCTGCTACGGCTCATGAGTGCGGGTTTCCTTGTCCGTCGCGGGTGTTGTCCGTGCCGTTCGTTCCGTTCGTTCCGTCCGTTCCTGACGTCCCTTGCTGCTGATGGCGCCTATCCGTCGAGGGCGCGCAGGTGGTCGCGCAGCCCGGTGCCGTACGCGGTGGGGGTCCCGTCGTAGCTGGAGATCAGGGACGGGCCCGAGGAGCAGTCCCAGGTGTTCCAGGTCCAGCCCAGGTACGACAGCTCCCGGTCGTCGAACCACTTCATGACCTGGTCGACGAACGTGTGCGAGCAGGTGTTCTCCCCGATCTCGCCGGCCACGAGCGGCACCTGGGCGGCGACGGGGGCCAGCGTGGAGTTCCAGCAGCTCTCGTTCGCGCAGGAGTTGAAGTTGTAGACGTGGTAGGCGGCGGCGAGATTGCCGGTCGGGTCGGTGGGCCTGTACGTCAGCCACTGGCTGAGGTCGTTGGAGTAGGCGAGGCCGCCGGCGAGGATCACATTGCGGGCGCCGGTCGACCGTATGGAATCGACGAGATCCTGCATACCGGCGACCTCGTACCCGATGCCGGGGCAGGTGCCGCCGTCCCGCCAGCACTGCCAGGCCTGGGTGGTCGTGGAGGTGGCGCGGTCCGGGTAGGGCTCGTTGAACAGGTCGAACACGACGGCCTGGTCGCCCTTGAAGGTGTTCGCGACCGACGTCCAGAACGCGGGGGTGTACTGCATGTCGGGCATCGGCTTCTGACAGCTGGCGTGCACGTCCGAGCAGCCGGCCGAGTTGCCGGTGTACTGGCCGTAGGTCCAGTGCAGTTCGACGACCGGGGTCATGCCGTGCGCCTCGACGCGGGCCACCAGGTCCTTGACGGCGTTGACGTAGTTCGCCCCGCCGTAGGCGGAGTTGATGTTCGACAGGCCCAGCCAGCACTCCTCGTTGAGCGGGATGCGGACCGTGTTGGCGTTCCAGTCGGCGATCGCCTGGACCGCCGCGTCGTCGACCGGGCCGTCCCAGATGCCGCGGCCCTGGACGCACATGAACTCGCCGCCGGACCGGTTCACGCCGAGCAGCCTGCGGGTGCGGCCGTCGGCGTCCACGAGCTTGTTGCCGGACACGCTCAGCCGGGGCGGTGCGTCACCGGTGCCGGGCGGGGTGGTGGCCGTCGCGGTCGGGGTCGGGGTCGGTGTCGGGGTGGAGCCGCCGTCCACGTTGCAGACGGTGCCGTTGAGCCGGAACGTCGTGGGTACGGCGTTCGTCGCGCCCTTCGACGCGATGAAGCCCGCGTCGACGCTCGCGCCGGTGCCGAGCGAGCCGTTCCAGCTCTCGTTCGCCGCGGTGACGGCCGTACCCGACTGGGACCACTTGGCGCTCCAGCCCTGGGTGACCTTCTGCCCGTTCGCGAAGTCGAAGGTCAGGGTCCAACTGCTCACGGCGGCCGCGTTGTTGGTGATCCGCACCGCGCCCTGGAAGCCGGCGTCCCACTGGCTGGTGACGGAGTACTCCACCGTGCAGGCAGGCGTGGCTCCCTGGGCCGTCATGACCGGCAGGGCCACGCCCGTCCCGAGGGCGACCGCGCCGGCGACGGCTAAAAGGATTGAACGAGGGGGGTGTCGCATGAGCGACTCCTTGCAGCTCAGCGCGTCGTGACGGACGCGTCGACTGATGGAATCGCTCCCACTGGTGTCTCGAAGTTAGCGCCAAGCACTGGCAAAGAACAGGGGAGACGCTGACTTTCCCTCAACTTCTCGCGTCGAATGTTTTCGACTCTTCAAGCACCTTGACCGCCTTCACCCCTTTCCCCACTATGGGAGCGCTCCCACTGGTTCAGGGCTTGTTGCTCCTCCCCCCACCGCTTAGAGCCGCAAGGAGGAACCGGAACCATGGATCCCGTACGCAGACGTCGTGCGACGCGGCGCCTGTGGACCGCCGTAGTCGCGGCCCTCGCGCTTCCCTTCGCCATGCTGAGCACGCTCCCGACGCCCGCCCAGGCGGCGGCGCTCCAGTGCAGCGTGGACTACAAGACCAACGACTGGGGCTCCGGTTTCACCGCCGACCTCACCCTCACCAACCGCGGCACCGATCCCATCAGCGGCTGGACCCTGACGTACGCCTACACGGGCAACCAGAAGCTGTCGAACGGCTGGAACGGCACCTGGGCGCAGTCCGGCCAGCAGATCACGGTGAACAACGCCACCTACAACGGGACCATCGCGGCGGGTGCCGCGGTGAGCACCGGCGCGCAGTTCACCTACAGCGGCACCAACACCGCGCCCGCCGCCTTCGCGATCAACGGCACCACCTGCACCGGTGCGCACCAGCCGCCGATCACGGTGCTGACCAGCCCCGCGGCGGGCGCCGTCTACACCCAGGGCGACGCGGTGCCGCTCGCGGCGACCGCCGCGGCCGCCGACAGCGCGACCGTCACCAAGGTCGAGTTCTACGACGACACGACCCTGCTGGGCACGGACACCACCGCGCCGTACACGCTGTCGGCCGCCGGGTTGGCGGTGGGCAGTCACTCGCTGGTGGCGAGGGCCTACGACAGCCTGGGCGCGTCGGGCACGTCGACGCCGGTCGGCATCACGGTCGCCTCGGGACCGGCCGTGGTCGCCTCCACCAACCAGCTGGCGGTGCAGCAGGGCAAGACCGGCACCTACGAGGTGAAGCTGTCGACCCAGCCGTCGGCCAATGTGACCGTCACGACCGCCCGGGCCAGCGGCAACACGGGTCTGACGGTGACCGGCGGCGCCTCGCTCACGTTCACCCCGTCGAACTGGAGCACCGCCCAGAAGGTGACCGTCACCGCGAACGCCTCCGGCACCGGCGCGGCCGTGTTCGAGTCGACGGCCACCGGACACGCGAAGGCATCGGTCACGGTCACCGAGATCGCGGGCAGCAAGGTGTACGACGCGCGGTTCCTGGACCTCTACGGCAAGATCACCAACCCGGCGAACGGCTACTTCTCCCCCGAGGGCATCCCCTACCACTCGGTGGAGACCCTGATCGTCGAGGCGCCGGACCAGGGCCACGAGACCACGTCAGAGGCCTACAGCTACCTTCTCTGGCTGCAGGCCATGTACGGCAAGATCACCGGCGACTGGACCAAGTTCAACGGCGCGTGGGACATCATGGAGAAGTACATGATCCCCACCCACGCCGACCAGCCGACGAACTCCTTCTACAACGCGTCGAAACCGGCGACGTACGCACCGGAGCTGGACACGCCGAACGAGTATCCGGCGCGGCTGGACACGGGTGTGTCGGTGGGATCGGATCCGATCGCCGGTGAACTGAAGACCGCATACAGCACGGACGACGTCTACGGTATGCACTGGTTGCAGGACGTCGACAACGTCTACGGCTACGGCAACGAGCCCGGCAAGTGCGAGGCAGGCCCGACCGCGACCGGACCGTCGTACATCAACACCTTCCAGCGCGGTGCGCAGGAGTCGGTGTGGGAGACGGTCCCGCAGCCGACCTGCGACGCCTTCAAGTACGGCGGCACGAACGGGTATCTGGACCTGTTCACCGGCGACTCGTCCTACGCCAAGCAGTGGAAGTACACCAACGCCCCGGACGCCGACGCGCGGGCGGTGCAGGCGGCGTACTGGGCGGACGTCTGGGCGACCGCGCAGGGCAAGGGCGGTGACGTCTCGGCGACCGTCGGCAAGGCCGCGAAGATGGGCGACTATCTGCGGTATGCGATGTACGACAAGTACTTCAAGAAGATCGGCAGCTGTGTCGGTCCGACCGCGTGCGCGGCCGGCACCGGCAAGGACGCCTCGCACTATCTGCTGTCCTGGTACTACGCCTGGGGCGGCGCCACGGACACCAGCGCCGGCTGGGCCTGGCGCATCGGCTCCAGCCACACCCACGGCGGCTACCAGAACCCCCTGGCCGCCTACGCGCTGAGCAGCTACGCCGACCTCAAGCCCAAGTCGGCGACGGGACAGGCCGACTGGGCCAAGTCCCTCACCCGGCAGATGGAGTTCTACCGCTGGCTGCAGTCCAGCGAGGGCGCCATCGCGGGCGGCGCGACCAACAGCTGGGCCGGCCGCTACGCCACTCCCCCGTCCGGCACGTCGACCTTCTACGGCATGTACTACGACCAGCAGCCCGTCTACCACGACCCGCCGTCCAACCAGTGGTTCGGGTTCCAGGCCTGGTCGATGGAGCGGGTCGCCGAGTACTACCAGCAGACGGGGAACGCGGCGGCCAAGACGGTCCTCGACAAGTGGGTCGACTGGGCGCTGTCCAAGACCACGATCAACCCGGACGGCACCTTCCTGATCCCCTCCACCCTCCAGTGGTCGGGCCAGCCCGACACCTGGAACGCCTCGAGTCCCGGCGCCAACACGGGACTTCACGTCACCGTCGCCGACTACACCAACGACGTCGGCGTGGCCGCCGCGTACGCCAAGACCCTCACGTACTACGCCGCCAGGTCCGGTGACACGGAGGCCAAGTCGACCGCCAAGGCCCTGCTGGACGGCATGTGGACCAACTACCAGGACACCCTCGGCATCGCGGTCCCCGAGACCCGCGCCGACTACAACCGCTTCGACGACGGCGTGTACGTCCCGAGCGGCTGGAGCGGGAAGATGCCGAACGGCGACACGATCAGCTCCTCCTCGACCTTCACCTCACTGCGTTCGTTCTACAAGAGCGACCCGGCGTGGTCGAAGATCGAGAGCTATCTCGCGGGCGGCGCCGCGCCCGTGTTCACGTACCACCGGTTCTGGGCCCAGGCCGACATCGCCCTGGCCATGGGCTCGTACGCGGAGCTCCTCGAATAAGTCCCCGCTAACGCTCCGCGTACCGCGCCGGGCGGCCCCTTCCCGCATGGGGGGCCGCCCGGTCGTGGCGCATCCCGCACCCGGCACGTCGTACTTCCCGCACCTCCCCCCGCACACATGGCTTCGCGAGGAAGGACCCCCACCGTGCGAAGAAAGCGCATTCTGACGGCTGTGCTGGCGCTCGCCGCCGGCCTGCTCGTCGGCAGCCCGCCCGCGCTGGCCGCCGACACCGCCCCCCGGGCGACGCTGGCCGCAGAGTCGTACACCTGGAAGAACGCCCGGATCGACGGCGGCGGCTTCGTCCCGGGCATCGTCTTCAACCGCAAGGAGAAGAACCTCGCGTACGCCCGCACCGACATCGGCGGCGCCTACCGCTGGCAGGAGTCGACGAAGACCTGGACGCCGCTGCTGGACTCGGTCGGCTGGGCGGACTGGGGGCACACCGGTGTGGTGAGCCTGGCCTCCGACGCCCTCGACCCGAACAAGGTGTACGCGGCGGTCGGCACATACACCAACAGCTGGGATCCGGCCAACGGCGCCGTGCTGCGGTCCGGCGACCGGGGCGCCAGCTGGCAGAAGACGGACCTCCCCTTCAAGCTGGGCGGGAACATGCCCGGCCGGGGCATGGGCGAGCGGCTCGCCGTCGACCCGAACCGGAACAGCGTGCTGTACCTCGGCGCGCCGAGCGGCAAGGGGCTGTGGCGGTCGACGGACTCGGGGGTGACCTGGTCGCAGGTGAGCAATTTCCCGAATGTCGGCAACTATGTACAGGATCCCAGCGACACCAGCGGGTACGCCAGCGACAACCAGGGGATCGTCTGGGTCACCTTCGACGAGTCGACGGGCACGTCCGGCACCGCGACGAAGACGATCTACGTCGGGGTCGCGGACAAGGACAACGCGGTGTACCGGTCGACGGACGCGGGGGCGACCTGGTCGCGGCTGGCCGGTCAGCCGACGGGATATCTGGCGCACAAGGGTGTACTGGATACCGTCAACGGCTATCTGTACATCGCATACAGCGACAAGGGCGGTCCGTACGACGGCGGCAAGGGCCGGCTGATGCGGTACGCGACGGCGACCGGGACCTGGACGGACATCAGCCCGGTGGCGGAGGCCGACACCTACTACGGTTTCAGCGGGCTGACGGTCGACCGGCAGAAGCCCGGCACCGTGATGGCGACCGCCTACAGCTCCTGGTGGCCCGACACCCAGATCTTCCGCTCCACGGACAGCGGCGGGACCTGGACGAAGGCGTGGGACTACACGTCGTACCCCAACCGTGCGAACCGGTTCACGATGGATGTCTCCTCGTCGCCGTGGCTGACCTGGGGCGCGAACCCGTCGCCGCCGGAGCAGACGCCCAAACTCGGGTGGATGACCGAGGCGTTGGAGATCGACCCGTTCAACTCCGCCCGCATGATGTACGGGACGGGCGCGACGATCTACGGCACGGAGAACCTCACCAACTGGGACAGCGGCAGCCAGTTCACCGTCAAGCCGATGGTCCAGGGGCTGGAGGAGACGGCGGTCAACGACCTCGCCTCTCCCCCGACCGGCGCCCCGCTGCTCAGCGCGCTCGGTGACGTCGGCGGATTCCGGCACACGGATCTCACCAAGGTGCCGTCGATGATGTTCACCTCCCCGAACTTCACGACGACCACCAGCCTGGACTTCGCGGAGACCACCCCGAACACGGTGGTCAGGGTCGGCAATCTGGACTCGGGCCCGCATGTGGCGTTCTCGACGGACAACGGGGCCAACTGGTTCGCCGGGACGGATCCTTCGGGGGTGAGCGGCGGCGGGACGGTGGCCGCGGCGGCGGACGGCAGCCGGTTCGTGTGGAGCCCGGCGGGCACCGGGGTGCAGTACACGACCGGTTTCGGTACGTCGTGGCAGGCGTCGAGCGGGATCCCCTCCGGTGCGGTCGTCGAATCGGACCGGGTCGACCCCAAGACCTTCTACGGCTTCAAGTCCGGCAAGTTCTACGTCAGTTCGGACGGCGGGGCGACCTTCACCGCGTCGTCGGCGACGGGCCTGCCCAGCGGGGACAGCGTGCGTTTCAAGGCGCTCGCCGGTACGAAGGGCGATGTGTGGCTGGCCGGCGGGGCGAGCGACGGGGCGTACGGGCTGTGGCACTCCACCGATTCCGGCGCGACGTTCACCAAGCTGTCGACCGTCGAGCAGGCCGACACCATCGGCTTCGGGAAGGCGGCGACCGGCGCCTCGTACCAGACGCTCTACACCAGCGCGAAGATCGCCGGTGTGCGCGGGATCTTCCGTTCGACCGACAAGGGCGCGACCTGGACCCGTGTCAACGACGATGCGCACCAGTGGGGTTGGACGGGTGCCGCGATCACCGGTGACCCGCGGGTCTACGGCCGGGTGTACGTGTCGACGAACGGCCGGGGCGTCGTCTACGGCGACACCTCCGACACGAGCGGCGGCGGAAGCGGGGGCGGCGACGGTGGCGGCGGTACGGATCCCACCCCGACCGGGGCCTGCGCGGTGACGTACACGATCACCAACCAGTGGACCGGCGGCTTCCAGGCGGACGTGAAACTCGCCAACACGGGCACCAGCGCGTGGTCCGGCTGGAGTCTCAACTGGTCCTTCCCCAACGGCCAGACGGTCTCCCAGCTCTGGAACGCCGACTACACCCAGTCCGGTGCGGCGGTGACCGCGAAGAACGTCACCTGGAACGCCAACGTGGCGGCGGGCGCCTCCGTGAGCTTCGGCTTCACAGGCAGCTGGACGGGCACGAACGCGAAACCGACTGCGTTCAAGCTGGGTGATCAGAGCTGCACGGTGGGGTGAGTCCGGCACCGGCGAACCGGATGATTTCGTTCAGCACTACAGCCCGAGTTTCGCTCATACGATCGATCCCGCCTTCACCCAGGAGGCAGGAGAGTGGGGAGGGGAACATGGGAGTGTCCAGACGTGCCCTACTGGTCTCTTCGGGCTCCGCGGCGGCAGGCGCGGTCCTCGCGTCCGCCGGCGCGGCCGGGGCCGAGGAGAGCGAAGTCGCCGAGCAGACGGACGAGTCGACTCCGGCGTGGGGCAACGGCGTCGCGTTCCGCGGGGTCGCCAATCAGCCGGACCCGGCGGAGGACGGATACATCATCGTCAACTTCACCATCGACCAGATGCCCGGGCCGCCGGCGATGGACGTCACGGCGCTGGAGGTCGCCAACGCCATCAACGAGCTGCTCACCTCGCGCGGTTGGCCCGCCATCACGTTCTACGGGAACGTGTCCAAAGCGCTGAACTGATCCGTCGCACGGCCGTGCGGAAGGCCCCGTCCAACCTCGGGCGGGGCCTTCCGCACGCCCCGGTCAGGGGGTGTACACCGTCGGCCGGGGAGCCGTCGCCATGCCGTCGCCGATGAAGAAGCTCGGGTGCGGGGGCTGGTTGTAGGCCGTGTTCTGCCAGGCCAGGCCGGTGCGGTACATCGTGTCGTGCAGGAGCGTGGTGATGCGCGTCGTGGTCTCGTACGGGGTCGAGTAGATCCGCAGGGCGGTGTTGTCGGTGGTGGGCCAGACGACCTCCTCGCGCCAGTCGCCGAGGATGTCCCCGGACAGCGACGGGGTGGCCTTGGTGCTGTTGTTGGAGTGGACGTCGGAGCCGGTCAGCAGGCGGGTGTCGGAGGACGTGCCGTACTTGTCGATGTGGGTGCCGTCGAGGAGTTCCCGGGTGGTGTCGGCGTCCCACCAGGACAGGAAGTTGACCGAGGAGGGTTCGCGGCCCTTCGTCGCGCCCGCCTCGTCACGGATGGAGGAGTCGGAGGCCGACCACACCTCGGCGCCGTCGTTGCCCGCCCAGATGTCGCCCGCGACCCCGCGGCCGTTGTCGCAGCAGGCGGCCAGCTGCCAGTTGACCGTGCCGTTCGCCGGGTTGATGTACAGCTCGGCGGGCTGGCTGCCCGACTCCGAGACCTTGAAGTACTCCAGGCCCGCGTGGGACGGGTCGAGGTCGCCGAGGTGCTGGGCGTCGCCGTGGCCCGTCTTCGTCGTCCACAGACCGTTGCCGTTGTCGTCGACCGCCATCGCCCCGTAGACGATCTCGTCCTTGCCGTCACCGTCGACGTCCCCGACGGAGAGACTGTGCGAGCCCTGGCCGTCGTAGCCCTTGCCGCTGTTGGTGGAGGAGTTGGTGTCGAAGGTCCAGCGGCGGGTGAAGGCGCCGCCGCGCCAGTCCCAGGCGGCGATCACCGTTCGGGTGTAGTAGCCGCGCGCCATGATCAGGGAGGGCCGGGAGCCGTCGAGGTACGCCGTCCCCGCGAGGAAGCGGTCGACGCGGTTGCCGTACGAGTCGCCCCAGGACGAGACCGTGCCGCGGGCCGGGACGTAGTCGACGCTCTGCATCGCCCTGCCCGTCTGCCCGTTGAACATGGTCAGGTACTCGGGGCCGGACAGGACGTAGCCGCTGGAGTTGCGGTAGTCGGCGGTGGAACCGCCGATCACCGCGCCGGTGCCGTCGACCGTGCCGTCGGCGGTCTTCATCGCGACCTCGGCCTTGCCGTCGCCGTCGTAGTCGTACACCTGGAACTGCGTGTAGTGGGCGCCGGAACGGATGTTGCGGCCCAGGTCGACCCGCCACAGCCGGGTGCCGTCCAGTCGTATGCCGTCGACGATCGTGTTGCCGGTGTATCCCGACTGGGAGTTGTCCTTGGCGTTGGTCGGCTGCCACTTGAGGACGAAGTCCAGGGCGCCGTCGCCGTCGAGGTCGCCCACGGAGGCGTCGTTGGCCTCGTAGGTGTAGGCGACGCCGTCGGGGGTGGTGCCGCCGGCCGGCGGGGTGATCGGGACGTCCTTGTAGCCGGTGCGGAACTGGATCGCGTGGACCGAGTCGGCCTGTTCGACACCATTGACGATCGCGCGGACCGTGTAGTCGGCCTGGGCGGGGGCGCCGGAGTGGAAGTAGTCGGTGGAGCCGGTGATCGGGGTCGCGTTGACCTTGGTGCCGGCCCGGTAGACGTTGAAGGAGACGCTGTCGGGGTCGGTGCCCAGCCAGCGCCAGCTGACCAGGTTGCCGCTGTCGGTGTGGACGCTGACCACGCCCCGGTCGAGGGCCTCGACCTGGCGGGCGGTGGCGGCCGTGGCGGTGCCGGTGCCGAGGGCGGTCAGGCCTGCGGCGACCAGGGCCGCGGCGGCTGTCGTCGCCGAGAGGAGGGCTCGGCGTCTGCGGTGCTTGCGCGGGTGCTGCACGGGACGAACCTCCAGAGAGGACGGACGGGTTCCGCACTCTCAGTCGCCGTGGGGTCCGGCCACGTTGCCGTGTGTTTCGGCCACTTCTGCGTTCACTTCGGCGGCCGGTTCGACCGGGCGGTCCGACCGGGCAGGTTCGACAGGACCGACGGGTTCAGCGGTTCGACTCCGGGTCCGGCAGCGCCTGCCGCGGTCTCCGGAAGGCGCGCAGGGTGAACTCCGGTTCCGGGCGCGGGCGTTCCTGGTCGGGCAGGGCCGCGAGGCGGGCGGCGAACTCGTCGGCCAGCGGGTCGCCGGGCGGCAAGGTGACGAACCAGCCGCGCCTGAGGTCGGCGATCGCCCGGCGCGGGCTGCGCCCCTGCCCGCGGCCGGCGAAACGGGCCTGCCCGGCGGGGACCAGACCACACCCGGCGGCGTACGACTCGACGAGCGCCGTGGCGTCGGAGGCGGGGCGGCGCGGGCGGGACGAGAGGACGGCGTCGATGTCGCTGCCCACGTTGTGCGAGGCGCCCTTGTCGACGGTGGTGACGTACACCCCGCCCGGCCGCAGCACCCGGGCGCACTCGGCGACGATCCTCCGCACGTCCCCCGGGTCGTCGACGAGATGCAGCAGCCACACGCTGCTCACCGCGTCGAACCGGCCGTCGCGGAAGGGCAGTCGGCGGCTGTCCGCGCGGACGATCGCGCCGGGCAGCCGGGCGCCCGCGTGCCGGGCCATCTCGGGCGACAGATCGACGCCCGTCACCCGCGGGGCGCCGCGGCCACAGGCGAGCCGGCGGGTGACGATGCCCGTGCCGCAGGCGACGTCCAGCAGACTGCGGGTACCGGGCGGCAGCAGACCGAGGACGGCGTCAGCGGCGGCGGCCGCGCGGGGTTCGCCGCCGCGTGAGGCGTCGTAGCGTTCGGCTTCCTTGTCGTAGTCCAGCACGCGCGCTCCCCGGTCCGCCCGTCGGCTGTATGCGATGTGCGATGTGCGCCACACTGTATGCCGCGAGCCGCATACAGCTCGCCGTATGTCATCTATCGAATGCTGTGGACCGGATGCGGCATACAGGTGACCGGCGACCGACCTCCGTACGCACTATTTCGCGGACTGTATGCCGTCGCCCCGGCGGTGTGCGTCACTCCGCCCCGTGTCCGCCCGCCGCCGCCTCCACCCGCCGCGCCAGTTCGAAGTCCAGCGCGGTGACGGCCCCGCCGACGCTGTGGGTGTTCACCGCGAGGGAGACCGTGTTGTAGCCGAGGGTGAGGTCCGAGTGGTGGTCGAGCGCGTCCTGGATCTGCGCCACCTGGACGACGAGGGCGGTCGCGGCGAAATGGGAGGCCAGACGGTAGGAGCGGGTGAGGCGGTCGCCGTCCACGGCCCAGCCGGGCAGTTCGGACAGACGGTCCTCGATCTCCTTCTGGGAAAGCGGTTCCACAGCCACGGGGTGACTCCGTTCGTGGGTGTCGCGTACCCGTCCAGCCTGCCACAGCGGAGCTGCGGCGGCCCTGGTCGCAAGCCATGGCGCGACGCAGCCGCTCAGGCCCGGGCCGCCTCGTCGGCGAGGTCGTCGGCCACGGCGGCGATCCGGGCCCGGCCCTCCAGTCGGCGCAGCCAGGTGTGCGGGAGGCCCAGGTCGCCGTGGCGGGCGCCGACGAGGTTGCCGCAGAGGGAGCCGGTGGAGTCGCTGTCGCCCGAATGGTTGACGGCGAGCAGCAGGGCGCGTTCCACGTCGGTGTGGGCCAGGGCTGCGTAGACGCCGATGGCGAGGGCCTCCTCGGCGATCCAGCCGGCGCCGAGGCGTTCGGTCTTCTCGGCGGTGGGGTCGCCGTCCGCCGCCAGGTCCAGGGCCTGTCGCAGGGCGGTGCTCGTCTCCTCATGGCCGGGGTGCCGGGCCAGCAGGCGCAGGGTGCGCAGGACCGCGCCCTCGAGGGACTCGCCGTCGAGGAGGTGCCGGACGATGGCGGCGAGGGCACCGGCCGCGTAGTAGCCGGTGGGGTGGCCGTGGGTCATCTGGGCGCAGACGGCGGCGAGCTGGAAGGCGGACTCCGCGGAGGCGCCGGTGAGGCCGAAGGGTGCCGCCCGCATGACGGCGCCGCAGCCCTTGGAGTCCGGGTTGACCGGTCCGGGTGGGCCGAGTTCGGTCCAGGGCTCGGGGACGAAGTCCTGCTGGAGACCGCTCAGGCAGGCGTTGCCCGGGGCGCGGCGGGCGTACAGCCAGGGCTCGGTGACGAGTCCGCCGGCCGGTCCGGCGTAGCCGTGGGCGGTGGGGCCGCCGTCGGGTGCGGGGACGCGCTGGGTGTGCAGCCAGCGTTCGTAGGCCCAGCGCACCAGTCGGGGCGCTCCGCCGCCGATCCCCTTCTCGCGTTCGCGGCGCACGGCCTGTTCGACGCCCTCGGCGGTGAAGAGGGTCATCTGGGTGTCGTCGCTGATCCGGCCGACCACGCCGGCCGCGTCGGGGACGAGCCCGGTGACGCCGCGTTCGCCGTGCGCGGCGCGGATCCGGGCGAGGGAGTCGAACTCCACCGGGTAGCCCAGCGCGTCGCCGAGGGCCCCGCCCAGCAGACAGCCGCGCACTCGTGCCCGGTACACCGCCTCGGCCTCGAACGCGTTCCGGCGTGCGATCCACGGCACGGTCGTCCACCACCTCTCGCCCGCACCCCTGCGCGGGCTCTGTCGACTACGGTCGACCCTATGGCCACTGTCGCGACCCGTACGAACGCCGCGTCCGCCGTCCCCGCCGAGCCGGGGGTGGGCCCCTTGCTGCGGGCCTGGCGCGAGCGGCGGCGGGTCAGTCAGCTGGAGTTGGCGCTGCGGGCGGGTTCGTCGGCGCGGCACATCAGTTTCGTGGAGACGGGCCGCTCCCGGCCCAGCGAGGAGATGGTGCTGCGGCTGGCGGAGCATCTGGAGGTGCCGGTGCGCGAGCGCAACGCGCTGCTGCTGGCGGCGGGTTACGCCCCGCGCTACCCGGAGACCCCGCTCGACGACCCGGCGCTGGACGCGCTGCGGGCCGGTCTGGAGCGGCTCATCCAGGGCTACGAGCCGTATCCGGCGCTGGTGGTGGACGCGAGGTACGACGTCGTGGCGGCCAACCGGGGCATCGCGATGCTGCTGGAGGGGCTGCCGGAGTCGCTGCTCGCGCCGCCGTTGAACGCGATGCGGCTGACGCTGCATCCGCGGGGTCTGGCGCCGCGCATCCGTAATCTGCCCGAGTGGCGGGGGCATCTCCTCGCCCAGATGGAGCGTCAGATCGCCCTGCACCGTTCGGCTCCGCTGCGGGCGCTGTACGAGGAGGTCGCCGCCTATCCGGTGCCGGAGGGGAGCGGGCGGACCGCCGAACCTGCGGAGCCCGTACCGTACTTCGCGCTGCCGATGCAGATCGAGCACGCGGGGCGGACCCTGTCGTTCATCTCGTCGATCTCCACGTTCAACACGCCCATGGACGTGACCGTCGCCGAGCTGGCCGTCGAGACGCTGCTTCCGGCGGACCCGGCGACGGTCAAGTATCTGCACTCACTGATGAGTTGACGCCTTCAGGGCGAAGTGCTGGAGTACGGCGAAACCGGCCACCGTCAGGGCCTGGAGCACCGTCCACACCGCGCCCGCCGCGGTCGGGGACAGCCAGAGGGCGAGGGCGAGGCAACTGAGCACGCTCCAGGCGAGGTTGGCCTCCACCACCGCCCGCACCGGCAGCGCGGCCGGCCGGGTCCGCGAGGCCAGTGCGCCGACGGCGACCGCGTACATCGTGAGGAACGCGCCGAGGGCGAGGAGCAGGGTGGCGTCGACGCCCAGGAGGCGGCCCAGCGGGCCTGACGCGGCGAGATAGGCGAGAGCGTTCACGCCGGTGACGACGGCGTCCGCGGCCAAAAAGCGGCGCAGTGCGGTGTACGGCTCGGCGGTGCGGGCAAGTGCGGTGAGTGGGGCGGGCTGGGCTGCGGACATGGCGAATCCCCCTCCGTCGAGGTCGGAATCAGCTGCGGATCGGCTGGGGGATCGGGGTCTCGGACGGGTTCCGGGCCGGAGTGCGCCGGCCCGGAACCCGATGGCTCCACGATCCCGCCCGGATCGGGACGAGTCGATTACCCCGGACGTCATGCCCCGCCCACCCCACGTACCTCTGGTGTCACGCGTGGCGAGGACATCATCGCCGTACCGGTGAGACTGCGGCCGGAACATGACACACTGACCCGCGTGCCTCGACACGTAGGGGAGACGTGGCGTGAGTGAACGGCGGCCCGCGCCTACGGTGGGCCAGGTGGTGCTCGGCAGACGGCTTCAGGAGCTGCGCGAGGCGGCCGGTATCGGCCGTGAGGAGGCTGCCCGCGCGCTGCGGGTGGCTCCGGCGACCGTACGGCGCATGGAGACGGCCGAGGTCGCGCTGAAGATCCCGTACGTGCAGGTGCTGCTGGAGGCGTACGGCGTCTCCGAGGGCGAGGCCGCGGCGTTCGTCCGGCTCGCCGAGGACGCGAACCTCCCCGGCTGGTGGCAGCGCTTCCACGACGTGCTGCCGGAGTGGTTCAGTCTCTACGTCAGCCTGGAGGGCGCGGCCCGGCTGATCCGCAGCTACGAACCGCACTTCGTGCCGGGGCTGTTGCAGACGGAGCGGTACGCCCGTGCCGTGCTGGAGGCCGGCACGGTCGGGCGGACGACCCCGGACGCGATCGAACGGCATGTGTCGCTGCGGATGGCGCGGCAGCGGCTGTTGGAGGGTTTGAACCCCCCGCATCTGTGGGCGGTGCTGGACGAGACGGTGCTGCGCCGGCCGGTGTGCGAGGACCCTTCCGTCATGCGCGAACAGCTCGACAAACTGCTGGAGTTGACGGAGCGGGACCGGATCACCCTGCAGATCGCCGAGTTCGCCGACGGCCCGCATCCGGGGACGGCCGCGCCCTTCTCGCTGTTCCGTTTCGCCGAGCCCGAGCTGCCCGACATGGTCGTCACCGAGTATCTGACGGGCGCCCTGTATCTCGACTCGCGCAAGGAGGTCTCCGCGCATCTGGAGGTCCTGGACCATCTGACGACGCACGCCGCGTCCGCCCAGGAGACCCGCGGGCTCCTGGAGGACCTCCGCGAGACCCTCTGAGCACCATCTGACCGCCCTGCCCCCCTTGTCCGCCCTGTCCGCCCCACTCGCGAGGAGAAGAGCCCGTATGACGACCGGATCCGAGGACCGGAAGGCACCCGTCCGTATCGACACCAGCAGGCCGCATCCGGCGCGCGTCTACGACTGGTGGCTGGGCGGCAAGGACAACTACCCGGTGGACGAGGAGCTGGCCCGGAAGATCCTCGCCGTGGACGGCACGGTGCTGCGCGGGGCGCGCGGCAACCGGCGTTTCATGCAGCGGGCCGTGCGGGCGGCCGCCGAGGCGGGGATCCGGCAGTTCCTGGACATCGGCACGGGCATCCCCACCGAGCCGAACCTGCACCAGGTCGCCCAGGGCGTGGCGCCGGAGGCGCGGGTGGTGTACGCGGACAACGACCCGATCGTGCTGCGGCACGCCGAGGCGCTGCTGCACGGCACCGCGGAGGGCTCCACCGAGTACGTGCACGCCGACGTCCGTGACCTCGCGGCGCTGCTGGAGCGGGCCGCGCAGTCCCTCGACCTCGAACAGCCGGTGGCGCTGTCCCTGGTGGCGCTGACGCACTACCTCGACGACGGGGCCTACGACCTCGTACGGGAGTACGTCGCGCGGCTCGCGCCGGGCAGCTGGCTGATCCTCTCGCAGGTGACCCCGGACCTCAGCCCCGAGGCCATGGAGAACGCGGCGAACCACTTCCGGCGCAGCGGCACGCCGTTCTTCCCGCGCTCCCTCCCCGAGTTCGCGCGGTTCTTCGAGGGGCTGGAACTGCTCGGCCCCGGTCTGATCCCGGTCTCGGGCTGGCGGCCGGAGCCGGAGGACGTGGCGGCGCAGGCGGAGGGCATCGTGCCGGTGTACGCGGGGGTCGCCCGCAAGGCGTGAGCGAGGGAGGCGGGGGGCGCGCGGCGGGCGCGCCCGGGTGTCCCGGGCAGCGCCTCCGCGTCGGCTGCGGCGTCACACGCCACCCACGTCCGCTGCCACTGCGGCTGCGGCTTCGGCTGCCACTGCGGCTGCGGCTGCCGCTGCCGCTGCCGCGTCAGGCTCCCCTGGCCTGGTCGGTGTCGTCGTCGACGATCTCCGCGTCGACGACCGTCTCGTCGTCGTCCGCCGTCCGGCCGGTGTCCCGGCGGCCGCGGTCGGTGTCGTGGTCGGTGTCGTGGTCGCCCGTGGGGGTGGCGGTCGGCTGCTGCTGGGCCTGGGCGTACATCGCCTGGCCCATCTTCTGGCTGACGCCGGCCAGTTTGTCGAGGCCGGTCCGCAGAGCGGCGGTGTCGGCCTGCTGCTCCAGCAGGCCCTTCAGCTCGGTGACCGCCGAGGACACCTCCTCCCTGGTCTCGGCGGGTACCCGTTCCTCGTTCTCGCGGAGGAACTTCTCGGTCTGGTAGACGAGTTGCTCGGCCTGGTTGCGGGTCTCGGCGGCCTCGCGGCGGGCGCGGTCCTCGTCGGCGTACTGCTCGGCCTCGCGCATCATGCGGTCGATGTCGTCCTTGGGGAGCGCCGAGCCGCCGGTGACGGTCATCTTCTGTTCGCGGCCGGTGGCGAGGTCCTTGGCGGAGACGTGCATGATCCCGTTGGCGTCGATGTCGAAGGCGACCTCGATCTGCGGGACCCCGCGCGGGGCGGGCGGCAGACCGGTGAGGTCGAAGACGCCGAGCTTCTTGTTGTAGGCGGCGATCTCGCGTTCGCCCTGGTAGACCTGGATGCCGACGGAGGGCTGGTTGTCGGCGGCGGTGGTGAAGATCTCCGAACGGCGGGTGGGGATCGTGGTGTTGCGTTCGATGAGCTTGGTCATGATGCCGCCCTTGGTCTCGATGCCGAGGGACAGCGGGGTGACGTCGAGGAGGAGGACGTCCTTGACGTCACCGCGGATCACGCCCGCCTGGAGGGCGGCGCCGACGGCGACGACCTCGTCGGGGTTGACGCCCTTGTGCGGGTCCTTGCCGGTCAGCTCCCGTACCAGATCGGTGACCGCGGGCATCCGGGTGGAGCCGCCGACGAGGATGACGTGGTCGATCGCGGACAGCTTGACCTTGGCGTCCTTGACCGCCTGGTGGAAGGGCGTGCGGCAGCGGTCGAGCAAGTCGGCGGTGAGCTCCTGGAACTGAGCGCGGGTCAGTTTCTCGTCGAGGTGCAGGGGGCCTTCGGCGGAGGCGGTGATGTAGGGGAGGTTGATGGTGGTCTCGGAGGACGAGGACAGTTCGATCTTCGCCTTCTCGGCTCCCTCGCGCAGCCGTTGCACCGCCATCTTGTCGTTGCCGAGGTCGATGCCGTACTGGCCCTTGAACTTCTTCACGAGGTGCTCGACGACCCGCTGGTCCCAGTCGTCGCCGCCGAGCAGGGTGTCGCCGTTGGTGGCCTTGACCTCGATGACGCCGTCGCCGATCTCCAGGAGCGAGACGTCGAAGGTGCCGCCGCCGAGGTCGAAGACGAGGACCGTCTGTTCCTGGCTGCGGTCGAGTCCGTAGGCGAGGGCGGCGGCGGTCGGCTCGTTGATGATCCGCAGCACCTTCAGACCGGCGATCTCCCCGGCTTCCTTGGTGGCCTGCCGCTGGGAGTCGTCGAAGTAGGCGGGGACGGTGATCACGGCGTCGGTGACGTCCTCGCCGAGGTAGGCCTCGGCGTCCCGCTTCAGTTTCTGCAGGACACGGGCGGAGAGTTCCTGGGCGCGGTAGCGGGTGCCGTCCACGTCGCCCTGTTCGGGGAAGCGCCAGTGCACGTCGCCCATGTGGCGCTTGACCGAGCGGGCGGTGCGGTCGACGTTGGTGACGGCCTGCCGTTTGGCGACCTCGCCGACGAGCACCTCGCCGTTCTTGGCGAAGGCCACGACGGACGGGGTGGTCCGTGCGCCCTCCGCGTTGGCGATGACCGTGGGGTCGCCGCCCTCCAGGACGGCCACCACCGAGTTCGTGGTGCCGAGATCGATGCCGACCGGACGTCCCATCGCCGTCCCCTTCCGCCAGGGAGCCACCCGTGCCACCGGACTTCCAGCACAAATCGTGCGCGGGATTCTGTCAATGGGGCGCCCGGGGCACACCCCGGGCGGATTCCCCGGCGGGGCCGTCGTACGGGCGGCCCGCGCGGGAGGTGGACCCGCAGCGTGAGCGGGCCGCACCAGCCCGTGCGCGGGTCGGCCGCACCGCGCCTGCGAGCGGGTGTACGGCACCGGCCGGCACGCGGGGTGCGGGCCGGCCGGTGGCGGGGTGGGGGTGTCGGTCAGGCGAGCTTGGCCGACAGGGTGATCGTGGTGCCGGTGAGGGCCTGGCTGACGGGGCAGTTCTTCTTGGCGTCCTCGGCGGCGGCGACGAAGGCGTCGTCGTCGATGCCGGGGACCGTGCCCTCGACGGTGAGGTGGATGCCGGTGATGCCCTCACCCGGCTGGAAGGTGACATCGGCCGAGGTGACGAGCTTGGTGGGCGGGGTGCCCGCGCCCGCCAGCCCGTGCGACAGGGCCATGGAGAAGCAGCTGGAGTGGGCGGCGGCGATCAGCTCCTCGGGGCTGGTCCTGCCGTTCGCCTTCTCGGCGCGCGACGGCCACGACACCGGCTGCTGACCGATGCCGGAGGAGTCGAAGGTGACGACGCCGTTGCCCTCGAGCAGGTTGCCTTCCCAGACGGTGTGAGCGGAGCGCGTGGTGGCCACGGTTGTTCCTTTCGCGTGGGTTTCCCGTCGGACGGGTTTCCGTGGGCCCCATCCGATCACACTCTGGCTCAGCGCACCCGGAACACCGGCCCCTGAGCCGTGAACGGCAGCCGGCCGCCCTGCGGGATCAGGTAGGCGTGTTCGCGCCGGACGCGCAGGACGTCGCACCAGCCGTCGGTGATGACCAGCACGGGAGCGTCGCGCGGGAAGTCGTCGGCGCGGTGCAGCAGGTCGATGCCGGGCTGCAGGACCGTACCGCCGCGGCCGCGGACCCTGACCCGGTCGGCGATCTCGGTGACGGGGAGATAGCCGGCGTCGTGCGGGACGGCGTCGCAGAAGACGACGCGGGCGGCGGGTACGTCGCGGGCCTCGGCGTAGGAGGCGATGGCGCCGAGGGCCTTGCCGAGGAGGGAGGTGTTCATGGAGCCGGAGGTGTCCAGGACGACGCCGAAGGTGCAGCGGGGCACCTCCTCGGGCGGGAAATGGCGGCCGGCGCGCGGGATGTCGGGGGTGGAGGCCTGGCGGCGGGCGGGGCGGGCGTACGACCGGACGGGCTCGGGGCGGGGGACGAACTCGTCGAACCAGCGGGCGAGGCGGGCGTCCCAGGGCAGCGGAGGGTGGCTGAGGGCGCGGATCTCCTCGACGAGAGCGCCGGGGAGCAGCCCGCGTTCCTCGCGTTGGTGCAGGTCGAGGCCGTGGGCGAGGCCGCGCCGGTAGAAGCCGTCGAGGTCGACGCAGTCGCGGGGCGGGCCGAGGGGGCCGCCGAGGACGTCGCCGACGCCCTTGCCGCGCAGGGTGGACAGCCGGCGCAGGCGGCGCAGGTCGCCGGCGATGCGGTCGTAGACCTCCTCGGCGGACAGACCGGCGAGCGAGGGGTCGTACAGCAGTCCCTCGGGCATGGTGCCGATCTGCATCTCGCGCAGCCAGCCGTTGATGACGTAGTCGCAGGCGACGTTGAAGAGGTAGGGGTCGCGGGTGCCGCAGCGGTCGCCGTGGCGCAGGGCGGCGTGCAGCATCTCGTGGGCGAGGACGAAGCGCCATTCGTCGTCCTCGAGGTGGTGCAGGGGGTTGAGGTAGATCTCGCCGGCCTCGGCGTCGACGGCGGCGATCCGGATGCCGTGGGCGCGGGCGAGCTCGGCGTCGGGGACGAGTGTGATGCCTGCGGCGATGCCGCCGAGGAGCGGGTAGGAGGAGATGAACCAGCTCAGGGCCCGTTCCCAGGGGCGCGCGGGGTCCAGGTCGTCGTCGAGGGAGGCGCGCCGGCCGCCGGCCATGTCCATGGCGGCGGATACGGTCCGGGTGAGGGCGGTGGCGAAGGCGAGCTGCCGGTCGGGGGGCCGGCCGCGCCACCGGGTGTCCCAGGGCAGCAGCAGCTGGTCGGGGTCCGGGCCCGCGGTGCCGCAGTGCTGGTAGGCGGTGGGGAGGCCGTCGCGGCGCCAGCGGGCGGCGAGCTGCTCCTCGTCGCCGTCGGGGTAGGTGAGCGGCCGGTCCTCGGGGGGTCTGCCTACGGGGAAGGTGAGCAGGAAGCGGTTGACGACGGTGCAGCGGGCGGCGATGTCGTACCGGTCGGGCTGGACGCGGGCGCCCTCGGCCGCCGGGAGGTGGCCGAAGCCGAGGTGGAGGGCGGCGTGGGCGAGGGACCAGGCCCAGACGGCGGGGTCGGCGATGCGGGCCGGGTGGGCGTGGGCGGTGCCTTCGGAGTCGACCCGGACGAGGCCGTCGCGGGGCGCCAGTTCGCAGTCCTCCTCGCGGCACACGTCGAAGGCGACGGCGTCGAGGGCCGGGTTGGCGTGCATCAGCCGCAGCCCCTCCGTGAACGCCTCCGCCGCCAGGTCCCGCTTCTTCCTCCCCCGCCCGCCCTTGCTCATCGCCCCTCCCGCGTCCGCTCCGGCGCCGTGCCCGTCTGCGGGGTGGCTCCGCTCGTCGCCGTGCCCGCATCCCGCTCCCGGCCGCGTCCCCGCCGGTTCACCCCGTTCACCTGTTTCACCCGGTCCACCTGGTCCGCCCGGTCCGCCCGCGTCATCGCCGTGCCTCCACCAGCCGGGGCATGTCACGGGCCGCCTCCACCAGGAACCAGGCCGGCAGGACGGGGTTGCCGTCGGGGTCGGAGGCGATGACGGTCTGGGCGACCTCGACGGAGATCTCGGCGAGCTGCACGAGGAGCGACTTGGCGCGGTACGCGGTCTGCCGGCCGTTCGCCGGCATGTGCTCCTTGACGGCGGGGAGTTCCTTGATCAGCCGGCCGCGGAAGGAGTCGGCGAGGTAGTAGAGCAGGTCGCGGTCCTCGACGCGGTGCGGCCAGGGCGCGTCGCCCCGCAGGACGGCCTCGATGCCGTACCGGCTGCGGACGATCTTGACGTAGCCGCAGAAGGCGGTGGCGTGCGCGGGGGTGAGCGTGCCGTGCGCGAGGACCTTGAGGGTGTCCTCGTCGAGGTCACGGCCGAAGGAGTGCAGCGCGTCGGAGAGCATGTGCCAGGAGCGGGGCGTGGAGAAGGGCTCCTCGGTCTTCGGCGGCTTGGACCACAGGTGGTCGGGCCGGTCGGTGAGGTGGTCGAGGATCCAGGGGTGGATGCCGTGGGCGGCCGCCCAGGCCAGCCAGTCCCTCGGGGAGGCCTCCAGGTGGACGTGGGTGAGGCGGTTGACGAGCGCGGAGGCGATGGGCCGGGCGAGCGCGTTGTCGGTGGCGCGGTTGCCGGCGCCGATGACGATCGAGCCCTTGGGGAGTTCGTAGGTGCCGATACGGCGGTCCAGGATCAGCGAGTAGAACGCCTTCTGCACGTCCGGGCCGGCCGCGTTCAGCTCGTCCAGGAACAGGCAGTACGGCTCGTCGCGGGCGATCGCCTCCGGCGGGCAGAACACCGAGCGTCCCTCGCGGATCTGGGGCACGCCGATCAGGTCCTCCGGCGCGAGCTGCGTGCCGAGCAGGCTCACGCACTCCAGTCCCAGCGACTGGGCGAACTCCCGGACCAGGGAGGACTTGCCGATGCCGGGGGCGCCCCAGAGGAAGACGGGCCGCACGGTGGCGAGACCGAGAAGGAGGTCGGGGATGCGGGAGGGCGTGACGGTGACGGCAGCCTGCAACGCTGCTGCTCCTTGGGGCTGGGGGGAGGGCGACACGGCCAGTGTGGGTGTACGGCCGTGGCGGCGCAGCCGATTTTCAGGCGGCCCGTTCCTCCGGGGCCGGCTCCAGCGGTATCTGGGGTCCGTCGGACTCGCGCAGCCAGCGGCGCAGGACGCGGTGGACGTGTTCGGCGCCGGTGAGGATCCCGCCGTCGTCGACGGGGGCGGACAGGGCGAGCGGGGACAGCAGGAAGGGTCTGGACTGGGCGCCGCCGAGGCCGCCGTGGGAGCCGATCTGCTCCTCGAAGGCGAGGACCTCGCCGTCGGCCGGGTCGTGGCAGGAGTTGACCATGATGTCGGCGGTGTGCGGGAAGGAGTGGGTGCGGCGCACGGCGTCGGCGGCGCCGGGCCCGAACGGGGCCAGCGGGCCGGGGTCGTCGTCGAGCCGGTCCAGGGGGGTCTCGGCGCCGTGGGCGCCGAGGACGACCCCGCCGTGCTCCTCGCTGCGGACGAGGAGGAAGCCGATGCCGGGGTGGTTGGCGAGGGTGGACAGCAGGGCGGGGTGACGGGCGTCGATCTCCTCCTTGGTCATCCGGTGCGGGACGTCGGGGAAGGAGATCAGGGCGAGGTTCCCGGAGGCGAGGACGATCGGCTCGGAGCGGCGGCCGGCCGGGCGGTGCCGTTCGCCGCTCTCCTCGACGGGCCGGCGCAGCGCGGCGCGGACGGCCGCGCGGGCCTCGGCGCCGCTGTGCGTCCTCTCGGCGCGGCGCGGCACGGGCAGGCCGCTGCCGGCGCGCACCAGGTCGCCGAGGGTGAGGCCGTAGCGGGCGCGGAAGGTCTCGCCGGGGCTCTGGCCGTGGTCGGACAGGACGACGATCCGGTAGGGGCGGGGGGCGTGCTCGGCGGCCTTCTCGATCAGGGCGAGGGCACGGTCGAGGCGGCCGAGGACCTGGCCGGTGTCCCGGCCGAGCGGGCCGGAGTGGTGGGCGACCTCGTCGTAGGCGACCAGGTCGGCGTAGACGGCGGTGCGGCCGGCCAGCAGGTCGCCCATGACGGCGGCCACGACGACGTCGCGTTCCACGACGGTGGCGAAGGCGCGGACGAACGGGTACAGGCCGCCGCGGCTCACGCGCGGGCGCTCCCCCCGCAGCCGGGCGCGGGTGGACTGGGCGATCTCGCGGACCACCTCGGCGACGAAGGACAGGGCGGTGCGCACGGCGTTGGCGGGGTCGGAGAAGTAGGCGAAGTAGCCGGCGCGGGAGCGGGTGTCGCGGCCTCTGCGGCGGGTGGCGATGGACAGCACGAGGGCCTGTTCGTCGGCGCCGCCGCCGAAGAGGTTGCCGCGGCTGGCGCCGTCCAGGGTGAGCAGTCCGCCGTCGCCGGTGCGCTCGACGGCGCGGCGCTGGAGTTCGGCGGCGCTGGTGGGGCGGTTGCAGACCATCACCTCCCGGCTGTCCTTCTCGTACCAGCGGAAGGCGGGCACGTCGTGGTTGCTGCCGTGCAGGATGCCGAGCTGGCTGGCGCCGGTCTGGCTGGACCAGTCGGTGTGCCAGGGGGTGAGGCGGTGGGTGGGGAGGGCGGTGGGGCGGGTGCCCCGGCAGGGGGTGCCGTCGGCGGCGGAGGCCGGCGCGGTGCCCGGAGTGCCGTCGGCGGCGAAGGCCGGGGCGGTGCCCGGGGTGCGGCCGAGCCAGGTGGCGATCGTCGGCATCAGGCCCTTGTCGACGGCGGCGGAGAGCACGTCGTGGCCGACGCCGTCGAGCTGGAGGAACACGGTGCCCGGGGTGGCGGCGCAGGGCGGGCCGCCCCGGCGGCGGCGGTCGGCGAGGCGGTAGAGGCGGCGGCGGTAGGCGTCGTCGTCGCGGACGGCGAGGGCGCCGCCGGTCGCGGAGGCGACGGCGGACATCACGGCGGCGACGATGACGGCGGTCTCGGGCGCGGCCTCGGTCTGTCCGGAGGGCGTCAGCCGCAGCGCTATCAGCAGCAGGGAGCCGTTGAGGAAGAACACCAGCAGGCCGAGGACGAGCGCCGGCACCAGGAGCAGGAGGCGGACGAGGAGGGGCCAGACCAGGGCGGAGAGGAGACCGAAGACGCCGGCGCCGACGGCCGCGGTGACGGCGATGGTGGTGGCGCTGTCGCCGTCGGCGGACTGGAGCCGGAAGTCGGGCAGGATCCCCGCGAGCACCAGCATCGTCAGCGTGGAGACGGCCCACACGGCGAGGCTCCGCCCCGCCTGGCTGACGGCCCGCCGCCACCGCACCCCGTGCACGCCCCGTCACCTCGCCCCTTCCGGCCCCGACACCGAGAGGAGGGGCCGCCGTCCACCC
Organism: Streptomyces sp. YKOK-I1; assembly: GCF_054660435.1. Lineage (NCBI taxonomy): Bacteria > Bacillati > Actinomycetota > Actinomycetes > Kitasatosporales > Streptomycetaceae > Streptomyces > Streptomyces sp. YKOK-I1. The sequence goes on along the minus strand of NZ_BAAGDR010000001.1, from coordinate 8,206,447 downwards.
TGTCACACGGGACTGACAACCGGCCCGGTCGGCGTTCTCACCGTCCGTCGCGCCCGGCCCTCAGCGTCCGTCGTAGCCGGCCGTCGGCATCGACAGGCGTCGGTGGACGTGGGCCTTCATCTGGGCGTCGTAGGCGGGTTCGGCGTAGCCGACGGTCTCCACGCGCACCCCGCGGCGGGCGCACTCCTCGGTGAACTCCTCGACGTCCGACAGGGCGCTCTCCAGGACCCGGCGGCTGGGCGCGACGAACAGGTCGACACCGGGCCGCACCCCGTCCCAGAGCACGCAGTGGTCGGCGCGCAGTCCGCGCACCAGCAGCTCGCGGCTGACGGTGTAGCCGCGCTGGGCGGCCCAGCGCGCGCACATCGCGTGCTGGCTGCGGGAGTCCACCAGGAAGGGATCGGCGTCCAGTTCCTCGAGCGGTGTCAGACTCGCGATCGCCGTGACCCGCACCGGTCCCATGGCGTCCCCCTCACCTCCGGGTTTCGCCGCCGACCCTACTCCTGCCCGTAGGCTTCGGGGGAGTCGCGCGAAGGAGGCAAAGGGGGTGCCGGTGGAGATCACCTGGTGGGGTCACGCGACCTGTACGGTCGAGGATGCGAACGTGCGCGTGCTGACCGACCCCTTGTTCGTGCGCCGGCTCGCGCATCTGCGCCGCCGCCGGGGTGTGCTCCCCCCGCCGGCCGCGTGGCGGGCGGACGTGGTGGTCGTCTCCCATCTGCACGCCGACCATCTCCATGTGCCGTCGCTGGCGCGCCTCGCGCCGGGTACGCGCCTGCTGGTGCCCCGGGGTGCGCCGCGCGCCGTCCCGGCGCTGCGGCGGCTGTCGCATCTCCAGGTCAGCGAGGTGGAGCCGGGTGAGGTGACCTCGGTGGGCGGGGTGCGGATACGGGCGGTGCCCGCGCGGCACGACGGGCGGCGGCTGCCGGTGGGCCGGCACCGCTCCCCCGCGCTCGGGTACGTCGTCGAGGGCGAGGCGCGCACCTACTTCGCCGGGGACACCGGGCTGTTCGAGGACATGGCGCGTGAGGTCGGGCCGGTCGACGTGGCGCTGCTGCCGGTCGGCGGCTGGGGCCCGTACCTGGGCGAGGGGCATCTGGACGCGGGCCGGGCGGCCGAGGCGCTGGCCCGGCTGGCGCCGGGGAGCGCGGTGCCGGTGCACTACGGCACGTACTGGCCCATCGGGATGGACGCCGTGCGCCCCCATGAGTTCCATGCGCCGGGTGAGGAGTTCGTGCGCCTGGCGGCGCTGCGTGCGCCGGGCGTGACGGTGCACCGGCTGGAACACGGCGAGAGCGTGCGCCCCGAGGTCGTGCGGTGAGGTGGTGGCTCGCCGCGGCCGCCACGACGGTCGTGCCGACGGAGTCCACGCAGCAGGCGATCGGCTATCCGTCGCTGTTCCTGCTGGTGCTGATCGGGGCCCTGGTGCCGGTGGTGCCGACGGGGGCGCTGGTGAGTTCGGCGGCGGTGGTGGCGTTTCATCAGACCGCGCCGTTCTCGCTGGCGCTGGTGTTCGTGACGGCGTCGCTGGCGGCGTTCCTCGGGGACGCGACCCTGTACTGGCTGGGGCGGCGCGGGATGCGTTCGAGGAACGGCTCGCGCTGGCTGGAGGCGATCCGTGCGCGGGCGCCGGAGCAGCGGCTGGAGCAGGCGCAGACCCGGCTCGCCGAGCACGATGTGGCGGTGCTGGTGCTGTCGCGGCTGGTGCCGGCGGGCCGGATCCCGGTGATGCTGGCCTGTCTGATGGCGGACTGGCCGCTGCGGCGGTTCGCGCGGGGCAACCTTCCGGCCTGTCTGGCGTGGGCGCTCACTTATCAGTTGATCGGGATTCTGGGGGGTTCGCTGTTCCCGGAGCCGTGGCAGGGGGTGGTGACGGCGGTCGCGCTGACCGTTCTGGTCGGCGCGGCGCCGAGTGTGTGGCGGAGGTTCCGCTCCGCCAGGTGAAGCCGGGAGGAGCCCGTGGTCATCTGCGGGCCGGTTGTGGCCGGTCGCGCAGTTCCCCGCGCCCCTGAGGGGGTTGCAGCAGCCGCGAGCCTCCGATGGGGAGGTCCCAGAGGTCGTCGTGGGCCAGGCCTTCCTTCGCCCAGGCGGCCCGTACCCGCTCCAGGGGTTCCAGGACCGGTTCCGCGGAGAGGACGAAGGTCGCCCAGTGCATGGGGGCCATACGGCGGGCGCCGAGGTCGAGGGTGGCCCGGACGGCCTCCTCGGGGTCGCAGTGGACGTCGCTGAGCCACCAGCGGGGGTCGTAGGCGCCGATGGGCAGCAGGGCGAGGTCGATGCCGGGGTGGCGGCGGCCGATGAGGGAGAACCAGTGGCCGTAGCCGGTGTCGCCGGCGAAGTACAGGCGCTGTCCGTCGGGGGCGGTGAGCACCCAGCCGCCCCAGAGGGAACGGCAGGTGTCGAGCAGGGTGCGCTTGGACCAGTGGTGGGCGGGGACGAAGTCGAGGCGGACGCCGGACAGTTCGGCCGCCTCCCACCAGTCCAGCTCGGTCACGGCCGTGAACCGGCGCCGCCGGAACCAGCGTCCGAGCCCGGCGGGCACGAACACGGGGGTGTCGCGCGGCAGTCGGCGCAGGGTCGGGGCGTCGAGGTGGTCGTAGTGGTTGTGGCTGATGACGACCGCGTCGACGGGCGGCAGGTCCTCCCAGGGCAGGCCCACGGGGGTGATGCGGGCCGGGGTGCCGAGGATCCGGCGGGACCAGACCGGGTCGGTGAGGACGGTGAGTCCGCCGATGCGCAGCACCCAGCTGGCGTGTCCCGCCCAGGTGACGGCGAGGGTGCCGGCGTCCGCGCGGGGCAGCGGAGCGGGGGCGAAGGGCAGCCGGGGGACGTCGGCGAGGCCTTCCCTGCCGGGGCGTACGGAGCCCTCGCGGGCGAAGCGGGCGAGGGCCTTGAGGCCGGGCAGCGGGGCGGTCAGCCGGTCGCGGAAGGAGCGCGGCCACACCCGCCGCTCGCCCGGCGGGCGGGGCTCGGCGAGCGGGGGAAAAGGGGGCGGGACCAGGGTGTCGGTGTCCGGCCGGGGCACGGGTCCGGCGGTGGTGGGCGACTCGGACTGCTGCGTCATCGAGGAGACTCCCGTCGCTGAGCGTCGTCACGGAGATCGTCGAAGACCGACCTCAGAAGCGTCAACGCGCGTTGCACGTGTGGCAGTTCCAACGGCGTGGGCGAGGTGAGGCACTCCGCGCGCTCGGCGTCCGTGCCGCCCAGCAGGGGGCCGGTGGACAGGCGGACGCGCAGCGCGCCGAGGTCGTCCCCGAAGCGGTGGCCGCCGGGCGCGGGCATACCGAGCCGGGCGGTGAGGAAGTCCTCCAGGTCCTGGGCGTCGCCCACCCCGCGCGCGGCGAGCGCCTCCCGCAGGGGGCCGAGGTCGGCGTACAGGTGGCGTCCGGCCTGCGGCGGCGGGGCGAGGGCTCCCGCGGCCACGACCGTGGCGTGCAGGGCGCGGGCCACGCGCGCGTGCAGCCCTACGGTGGCGGCCACGCGCGCGGTGACCGCCTCGGGGTCGGCCAGGGCGTACGCGGCGGCCGCGGCGACAGGCGCGGCCACGCGGGCGTCGAGCGCGGTGAGGACGTCGAGCACGCGCGCGTGCAGGTCGTCCCCGGCGGCCGAGGCGGGCAGCCGGGCGACGGCGGCGGGCCAGCCGCCGGGCAGCAGCGCGCCGGCCAGGTCGGTGACGACGGTGACCCGCTCGGGCAGCATCTCGGCGGGGCCGACCGGCACGGTGTCGTGCGGGCTGTGCAGGGTGTCGCGCCAGGTCTCGTCGCTGACCAGGTGCAGGCCCTCCCCGGCGGCGGCCTCGACGGCCTCGTGGAGCACCTCGGGCGGGGCGACGGTGGCGGTGGGGTCGTCGGCGGGGGACAGCACCAGCAGCCGCGGTTCCCCGCCCTCGGCGCGCACTCGGCGCACGGTCTCCAGCAGGGCGTACGGGTCCGGTACGCCGCCGCACTCGGCGGGGGTCGCCACATGGAAGACGGGCCGGCCGAGGAGGCGGGCGTACGGCGCCCACCAGGCCGCGCAGGGCCGGGGCACCAGGACGTCGCCGCCGAGCGCGGCGGTCAGCGCGACCAGCAGCGCGGGCGCTCCGGGCGCGGCGACGACCCGCCCGTGCCCGGCGGGGGCGCCGCGTCGTTCCAGGTGGCCGCGGGCGGCGTCCAGCAGCTCGGGGCTGCCGCCGACGGGTTCGCCGTACGCGCGCGTGGCGGCCCGGGCGAGGACGTCGGCGAGTTCGGGCAGGACGGGCAGTCCGTCGGGCGGGAGCGGGGGGCCGTAGCGGACGGGTCCGTGGTCCTCCGGTTCCGTGCGCCGCATGGGGTCCTCCGCGCAGTCCGTCCCTGGTGCCGGGTGCCGGCGTCCGCCGGGGCCACGTGGGGTGCGGTGCCCGGGGTGCCGGTGGTGCGTGCCGTCTCGTACGGGGCGGGTCGTGCCCCCGTGCTGTGTGTACCCCGTGGGTCCCGGGCCCATGGCCGCCCGCCCGCGTCGCGCCGGTCACAGCGGGGGCCGGGCCGGCCGTCGGGCCGGGTCAGGCGTCCGCCGGGGTCCTGCGGCGGCGCAGCAGCCGGTGGGCGGCGGCGCCGAACGCGCCCGCGATGAGCAGTCCGCCGGCGACGAGGGCGGGCACGGAGTCACGGAAGGCGCCGCCCGTGCCGGCCCGTACGCCGTGGTCGACGGAGGCCGGGGCGGTGGGACGCTCCGTGGGGTGCTGCGTGGGGCGGGCGGTGGGGCAGGGCTTGTCGTGCGGGCAGGCGCGGCCGCCGTCGCAGGAGGGGGCGCTCTGGCCGGGGGTCAGGGGGCAGGGCGGGATGCCGCCCCCGCCGACGCCTCCACCGACAGCCCCGCCGAGATCGGGACCGAGATCCGCACCGAGATCCGCACCGACGCCTGCGTCGAGACCCGCTCCCCCGTCCAGGCCCGCGCCTGCGCTCCCGCCGGTTCCCCCGTCCGCTCCCGTGTCTGCGCCCCCGCCCCCGTCCCCGCCGGTGGTGCCGTCCGCGGTGGTGGGCCGGTTGACGTCGAAGGTGGCGCTCCAGGGGCTGCCCTGGCCGCCGGGGGGTGCCGGGCAGGTGCCGTCGACGGTCCAGGCGGTGTCCGGGCCGAGCCCGCCGTCGTCCGCGCCGAGGCCGGCGGCGACGAGGGCGCTGCCCTGGTAGGCGGGCCCGGCGGCGGTCCCGTCGGCGCCGGGGACCTTGGTCAGCTTGACGGTCCCCGCGGAGAACGCCTGTGAGGCGGCGTCCAGGGTCTCCGGGGCGGTGCCGCCGAGGGGGTCGCAGGTGACCGACACGGTGACGCTGCCCCCGGGGGCGACGCTGCCCGGGCCGACCTCGGCCGCCGGATCGGCGGCCGCGACCGGCCCGGCGGCGACCAGCAGGGCGGCGGCGAGGAGGAAGGGGGCGGTGCGGCGCATGGGACGGCTCCTTCGGCCGACGAGGACGGGGCACGGCGTTCACGCCCCGCCCCCATCACAGCCGCAGACCCGCGCGACCGCGCGCGGCCACGGTCCATTGGCGGGACGGGGCCCGCCACACGGGTGACCTGCGGAACGCAGGCCGGGCACCCGGCCAGGGGCGCGCGGCGGTGAAGGATCCCCGGGATCCCGTGTCGGCCCCCGGGGCCCGGGTACGCGGTGGGCCCAGCCCGAAGATCTGGAGGGAGACATGCAGCGAGGCAGCGACCGGTTGAGCGTGCACCGGGACGAAGAGATGAAGCACGAGTTGCAGGGCCTGCTCCGCTCGGGACACCCCACGCGGTCCACGGAGTGGCACGATCCGGAGCCGTCCGCCGAGGACGATCCGCAGATCTGGGGCGGTCCGGTGGTACCGGGCTCCCCCCAGGCGTCGCTGGCGACGGTCCGGCAGGAGCTGGGCCGGATCCTGGGGCGCGGTTCCTTCCCCGCGGATCCGCGGGAGCTGTCCGTGGCCCTGCGCCGCGAGAACGCGCCCGACGCGCTGGTGGACGCCGTGCACCGGCTGTCGCACAGGAAGCGCTACGCCAACGCGTCCGAACTGGCCGAGGCGGTGGTCGCGAGCGGCCGCTGAGGCCGCTGAGGCCGCTGAGGTCCGCGGTACAGCTCCGAACAGGCGACTTCGGCGGCCCCGTGTCCCCCGAGTGGCATGCCGGTGGTTGCCGTGAATGGGTCGGCGTGTTGGGGTGCAAAAGGTGCAATCGTAACATACGGTGCACACTCGTAACGTTCAGTTACATCACGAGACACACCACCCAGAAAGCAAAGGGGATGTAATGCGCACGCTTCGCAAGGCCGGCCTCGTGGCCGCAATGATCGGCAGCCTCACCCTGGCCGGTGCGGGCGCCGCCTCCGCCTACGGCGGCTCGGACGGCAACGCCCAGAACTGCACCCAGACGGGCGAGGTCAACGTCGGCCTGGTGAACCTCTCGAAGCTGAACCTCGGACTCGGAGCGCTGCTCGGCCTCGGGTCGGCCAACCAGGACAACGGCGCCCAGTACAGCTGCATCAACGGCAACGGCAACGGCAGCGTCCAGGCCGATGGCGGCGAGGACAGCGGCCAGTAAGGCACAGCGCTGAACAGGGCGGCCCCAGGATCCGACCGCGGATCCCGGGGCCGCCTCGCGCCCGGACGGCCGCCGCGGCCGTCCGTCCGCTCACCTCGCCCCGGAGCCCCCGCCCGCCGAGCCCGGCCCCCACTTGCCGACCGGAGTCTCCGCCGCGGCCGTCCCGGTCGCCGGGCGTGCGCCGCGGCCCCCGTTCGCCGCGACGGCTCGTTCCCTGGCCCCCTCGCGGGTGCGGCCGGGGGCGACGAAGCGGCGCGGGTTGCGGCGCAGGTACTCGCCCTCCAGCCGGGCCATGCGGTCGTTGTGGGCGCGCAGGGCGTCGTTCGAGCCGTACAGCAGGGTGTCGTGGCGCGTGCGGTGGATCGTCTCCAGCTCTTTCATGAGCTGCTGGTCGTCCAGCCGGTCAGGGTCGACTCCGGTCATGGTGGTGCCCCGCTCGTCGTTCCGCCTACTGCGTCCACTCCACTGTACGAACATTCGGCCCCCCGGGCCCCCGGGCGTCCGCTACCGGGCGCGCTCCACCCGTCGTTCGTCCCACACCGGCTCCGGCGTCTCGCGGACCCGGCCGTCGCTGCCGAAGACGAGGTAGCGGTCGAAGGAGCGGGCGAACCAGCGGTCGTGGGTGACGGCGAGGACCGTGCCCTCGAAGGCCTCCAGCCCCTCCTGGAGCGCCTCGGCGGATTCCAGGTCGAGGTTGTCGGTCGGCTCGTCGAGCAGGAGCGCGGTCACGCCCTCCAGTTCCAGCAGCAGGATCTGGAAGCGGGCCTGCTGGCCGCCGGAGAGCTTGTCGAAGGCCTGTTCGGCCTGCTGGGTGAGCTCGTAGCGGCGCAGCCGGGACATCGCCGCGCCCCGGTCCTGGGCGTGCTCCTTCCACAGGATGTCGAGGAGGGTGCGGCCCTGGAGCTCGGGGTGGGCGTGGGTCTGGGCGAAGTGCCCGGCCACGACCCGCGCGCCGAGCTTCCACTCGCCGGTGTGGGCCACGCCGTCGCCGGCGAGGAGGCGCAGGAAGTGGGACTTGCCGGAGCCGTTGGAGCCGAGGACGGCGACCCGTTCGCCGTAGAAGACCTCCAGGTCGAACGGTTTCATCAGGCCGGTGAGCTCAAGTCCCTTGCAGGTGACGGCCCGTACGCCCGTGCGGCCGCCCTTGAGACGCATCTTGATGTCCTGCTCGCGCGGCGGCTCCGGCGGCGGGCCGGCCTCCTCGAACTTGCGCAGCCTGGTCTGGGCGGCCGCGTAGCGGGAGGCCATGTCGGGGCTGATGGAGGCGGCCTGACGGAGGTTCAGCACGAGCTTCTTCAGCTGGGCGTGCTTCTCGTCCCAGCGGCGGCGCAACTCCTCGAAGCGGGCGAAGCGTTGACGGCGGGCGTCGTGGTAGGTGGCGAAGCCGCCGCCGTGCACCCAGGCGTCGGCGCCGGTGGGCGAGGGCTCCACGGAGACGATCTTCTCGGCGGCGCGGGAGAGGAGTTCGCGGTCGTGGGAGACGAAGAGGACCGTCTTGCGGGTCTCCTTGAGCCGCTCCTCCAGCCAGCGCTTGCCGGGGACGTCGAGGTAGTTGTCGGGCTCGTCGAGCAGCAGCACCTCGTCGGTGCCGCGCAGCAGGGCCTCGAGCACGAGCCGCTTCTGCTCGCCGCCGGAGAGCGTGCGCACGAGCCGGAACTGCGCCTTGTCGTACGGCACCCCGAGCGCGGCCGTGGTGCACATGTCCCACAGCGTCTCGGCCTCGTAGCCGCGGACCTCGGCCCAGTCGGAGAGGGCCTGCGCGTACTGGAGCTGGGCGGCCTCGTCGTCGACGGTCATGATCGCGTGCTCGGCCCGGTCGACGGCCTTCGCGACGTCCTGGATCCGGGGCGAGGACACCGACACCAGCAGATCGCGCACGGTCGTCTCGTCGCGTACGGAACCGACGAACTGGCGCATCACGCCGAGGCCGCCGCTGACGGTCACGGTGCCGCCGTGGGGCTTCAGCTCGCCGGAGATCAGGCGCAGCAGGGTGGTCTTGCCGGCGCCGTTGGGGCCGACCAGGGCGACCACGGCCCCTTCGCCCACCCGGAAGGACACGTCGCCGAGCAGCGCCCTCCCGTCGGGGAGGTAGTACTCGAGGTGCGCGGCTTCCAGGTGTCCCATGAGGAGGCATTCTGCGGTCCGCCCCCGCCGGGCGGCAAACTCTTAATCCTCCCGGTCCCCGGTGGCGGGCTCGCCCGCCGGGCCGCCCTCGCCCGCCGGCCGCACCGTGGCGCCCGCCCAGGTCAGGACCTGCCAGCCGGACACGGGGTCGCCCTCCAGGATCACCGCGCCGGTGTTGGCTAGGCGGTGGGCGGCGGCGAAGGGGACGTCGACGTTGCGGGCGCGGGCGGCGGTCCAGGTGCGGATGGCGGCGCCGTGGCTGACCAGGGCCGCGGCCGACGCACCGGCGGCGGCCTCGGCGACCACGGCGTCGTAGCGGGCGAGGAACTCGGCGCCGCTCTCGCCGCCCGGCATCCGCAGGTCCAGGTCGCCGTCGGCCCAGGCGAACACCGTGCGCATGTAGAGCGCGGCCTGCGGGGACTCGCCGGGCCGCATCTCCAGGTCTCCCGCGAAGACCTCGCGGATGCCGTCGCGGACCTGCACGTCGAGGCCGCGGGCGGCGGCCAGGGGGGCGGCGGTGAGCTGGGTGCGCACCAGGGTGGAGGCGTACACCGCGTCGAGGTGCTCGCCTGCGAGGGCGTCGACCAGGGCGGCCGCCTGCTGCTCGCCGAGCGCGGTGAGGCCGGGGCCGGGGGCGGCGGTGTCGAGGAGGCAGTGGACGTTCGTGGGGGTCTGGCCGTGGCGGACGAGCAGCAGGCGCATACGGGGACCCTCCCGGTCGCGGACGCCGCCCGCGCGGGAGGCGGCGGCTTCAGGGTAGCCGACCACTTTCTGACGCCCAGTCAGTCCACATGGCAAAACAGATGGTCTCAAGATGCGGTCGATGCGCGTACGGTGACGAGCATCGCCCCGGACTCCCCGAGCCCGGGGGCCGGTACGTCGAGAAGAGGGACCGAGCCATGCCGAAGGCACAGGAGACCGCCGTCTACACCCACGGGCACCACGAGTCGGTGCTGCGTTCCCACACCTGGCGAACCGCCGCCAACTCCGCGGCCTACCTGCTCGGTTCGCTGAAGCCGCACATGCGGATCCTGGACATCGGCTGCGGCCCGGGCACGATCACCGCCGACCTGGCGGCCCTGGTCCCCGACGGGCACGTCACCGGTGTCGACCGCGCCGAGGACGTCCTGGAACAGGCGCGGGCCACCGCCGCCGACCGGGGCCTGACCAACGTCGACTTCGCCGTCGCCGACGTCCACGCACTGGAACACCCGGACGACTCGTTCTGCGTGGTCCACGCCCACCAGGTGCTCCAGCACGTCGGCGATCCGGTGCAGGCGCTGCGCGAGATGCGGCGGGTGACGAAGCCGGGCGGGTACGTCGCGGTGCGCGACTCGGACTACTCGGCGATGATCTGGCACCCCGCCTCGCCCGGCATGGACGACTGGCAGGACCTGTACCGGCGGGTGGCACGGGCCAACGGGGGCGAGCCGGACGCCGGACGGCGGCTGAAGTCCTGGGCGCTGGCAGCCGGTTTCACCGACATCACGGCGACCTCCGCCACCTGGACGTTCAGCAGCCCGCAGGAGCGGGCGTGGTGGAGCGGCCTGTGGGCCGACCGGACCCTGGCGTCGGCGTACGCGGAACGCGCCGTCGAGGGCGGGCACGCCACGCCGGAGCAGCTGCGGGCCGTGTCGGAGGCCTGGCGGGAGTGGGGCCGGCAGGAGGACGGCTGGTTCGCCGTGCTGCACGGAGAGATCCTGTGCCGAAAGAACGCCTGAGCCATGGCCGCAGGAGGTTCACACCACGGTTTTCCCACGGGCCCTCAAGGGCTCATTTTCTCCTCGCCACCCTCTTCTTCGGCCTGCTCGACTTCTTCGGCCTGCTCGACGAACGAATAGGCGGCCCACGGTCCGGTGAGTTCCACGCGGATTCCGGGTTCCTCGCCCTTCGTGCGGTCCACGATCTCCACGAACTCCTCGGACCGGGCGCGCGGCACGAGATAGGCGGCGTTCAGCACGTTCTGCCCCGCGCCGGCCGCGGAAAGCGTGGAGTTCCGCGGCGGATGGAGCCGGGCGTCCTCGGCGTGCGCGCGGAGCGTGGAGTGCAGCCGGGCCGCGAACCGCTCGGCGCGCTGCAAGGTGTCCTCCTGTGTCCTGGCCTGCCGCCGGCGCTGCTGGAGAGAGTCCCGCCCGGAGGCGGGCCGCACGGGCGACGGCGCGGCCGTCACCGGCTCGGGCTCCGGTTCGACGTACACCTTGACGCCCCACTCCACACGCCCGGTCAGCCGGTCCAGCGTGCGGCGGAAGTGGTCCTCCTGCTGCTCCATCATCACGCGTACGCCGCTGTCGTCACGGAAGACGGTGGCGAGCCGCAGCGGGAGCGGGGTCGTGACGGCGGTGAGCGCGTCGACGACCTGCTGATGGGCGCGGGCGGTGGCGGCCAGCCAGTCCAGGTCCTCCAGATGGCGGCGCAGCGCCTCCTCGGAGAAGTCCCGTTCCGGTACGTGGCTGACCACGGCGATCAGACCGTGGTGGGTGAGCAGCCGGGGCGGATCGCCCGCGACCCCCGTCAGATCGGCCTGCAAGGGTGCGCCGAGCGGCCGGCACACGGCGTAGACGTAACGCAGTCCGGTCATCGAGACTCTCCTCACGGACGTCCTGCGGGGCACGTGCCGGGGCCAGTTCCTCGAGGCGGTTGAGCCGGGCGCGCACCCGGGTCGCCCACCAGTCGCACCACGAGCCGGAGCTTGACGGTGAGCAGCTCGATGTCGAGCAGGTTGATCCGGATGCCGCCGGCGATGACAGGCGTCCTCCGGTTCCTGCTCGTAGTCGTCCTCGGGCTCCTCCTCGTCGTACTCGTCCTCGGGCTCACCCTCCTCTTCGTCGTCCTCGTACTCCTCGTCCTCCTCCCGGTTCCCCTCATCGTCCTCCCGGGCGTCCTCCTCCGCTACCGCGTCCTCGTGGGAGGTGTTGAGCCTGATGAAGCGGGCGAAGTTCGTCAGGCCCAGCCGGGCGCGGCGGCCCTGGGCACGCCAGATGGACGGTGGAAGGAGACGACACCCTTCGTGGTGCCCTGGCACCCTCCGTCCTCGGTCTTTCCCGTGTCCTCTGTGTCCCCTCGTCCCCTGCGTCCCCTCCGCCCTCGTACTCCGCCTCGGCCTCGGAGTCGTCCTCCTCGTTGTCGGACATCCCGCTCTCCAGCTGGTCGCGCACCTCCGAGGTGCGGTCGTGCAGCCGGTCGGCGAGGGCCTCCGTCCGGCGTTCGACCAGGGCGCCGGTGGCGCTTGTCCTTCAGCTGCTGCGACAGCAGCTCCGTGACCGCCTGCGGGGTCAGGTTCAGCCGCTTTCCGGCCGCGAGCGTGGTCCCGGCTCACGGCACGACCGCCGTCTCCACCAGCAGCCGGACGGACGCGGCGATCGACTCGGCGTCGATGCCCGCGGCGTGCAGCTGCTCGGCCGGGGACGCGGAGCCCGGTGTCGTACGGACCGCGAGCCGCGCCAGCCGGGGCACGGGACGGCCGTCGAGGAACGCGTCGAGGACGGCGTCGCCGAGGCCGCCCTGCGGATGATGGTCCTCCACCGTCAGCAGAGCACCGGTCTCCTCGGCCGCGCGGCGCAGGGTGACCCGGTCGACCGGCTTGACCGAGTACAGGTCGACGACCCGGACCGCGATGCCCGCGCCCGCCAGCGCGTCGGCCGCCGAGAGGGCCTCGGGGACGGTGACCCCGGCCGCGACGATCGTCATCCGGTCGCGGTCGGAGGCGCGCAGCACCTTGCTGCCGCCGATCGGGAACTCCTCGTCGGGCCCGTACAGCGCCGGGCCGCCGCCGCGCGAGGTGCGCAGGTAGCGGATGCCGTCGAGCCCGGCCATGGCGGTGACCAGCCGCGCGGTCTGGTTGGCGTCGCACGGGTAGAGCACGGTCGAGCCCTGTACGGCCCGGAACATCGCGAGGTCCTCCAGCCCCATCTGCGAGGGCCCGTCCTGCCCGATGGCGACGCCCGCGTGCGAGCCGACCAGGTTGATGCCGGCACCGCTGACGGACGCCATCCGCACGAAGTCGTGGGCGCGGGTCAGGAAGGCGGCGAACGTGGAGGCGTACGGCACCCAGCCGCGCGTCGCGAGACCGACCGCGGCGGCGACGAGCTGCTGTTCGGCGATGTAGCACTCGAAGAAGCGGTCGGGGTGTTCCTTGGCGAAGTACTCGGCGCGCGTCGAGTCGCTCACCTCGCCGTCCAGGGCGACGACGTCGGGGCGGGCGGCGCCGAGGGCGGCGAGGGCCTGCCCGTAGGCGTCCCGGGTGGCGACCTGCTCGCCGGAGTCCTTCTCCCAGCGGGGCAGGTCCGGCCGTCCGGTGGGGACGGAGCGCAGTGCGCGCGCGGCAGGCGGCTCATGGACCTCGACGCGCAGGTCGCGCGGGCCGCCCAGTTCCTCGATCGCCTCGTCGGGGTCGGGCAGCGGCTTGCCGTGCAGGCCCTCGCGGTCCTGGACGCCCGCCACGCCGCGGCCCTTGAGGGTACGGGCGAGGATCACGGTGGGCTGCCCCCGGGTGGAGACCGCCTCGCCGTACGCCCGGTCGATCGCGGCCACGTCGTGGCCGTCGATCTCCACGGTGTGCCAGCCGAAGGCCTGGAAGCGGCGGGCGTAGGCGTCGAGGTCGTGGCCGTGCCGGGTCGGGCCGCGCTGGCCGAGCCGGTTGACGTCGACGATCGCGGTGAGATCGTCCAGATGTTCGTACGCCGCGTGCTCGGCGGCCTCCCACACCGAGCCCTCGGCGAGCTCGCTGTCCCCGCACAGCACCCACACCCGGTAGCCGGTGCGGTCCAGTCGCTTGCCGGCGAGGGCGATGCCGACGCCGACGGGCAGGCCCTGGCCGAGCGAACCGGTGGCCGTCTCGACCCAGGGCAGCCGCTGCGGGGTGGGATGCCCTTCCAGCCGGCTGCCGAGCGTGCGGAAGGTGAGCAGCTCGTCGTCGCCGATCGCGCCGGCCGCCTTGTAGGCGGAGTACAGGAGGGGGGAGGCGTGCCCCTTGGAGAGGACGAAGCGGTCGTTGGCCGGGTGGGCGGGACGGTCGAAGTCGTAGCGCAGGTGGTGCGCGAGCAGCACCGCCATCAGGTCCGCGGCCGACATCGACGACGTCGGATGCCCGGAACCGGCGGCGGCGGCCGCACGCACACTGTCCACGCGCAACTGCTGTCCGAGTTCGGTGAGTGCGGTGAGTTCGGCGGTGTCCATCGGATAACTGGCCTCCTTCGGAAGGGGGGCGGGGGCGGGTCGCACGGGCGCCGGACCGGCGCTTGGCGACCTCCGGGGTCGGCGCCACGATGGCGGCGTGGCGGGCCTCCTCCGAGGTGCCGTCCGTCGGGTCGGGTTCGGGCGAATCCGGTCGCCGGCGGTTCTTCACGGCCTCGGGGGTCGGCGCCACCACGGCGGCGTGCCGGTCGCGGTCGCCGGTTCCGCCGGTGCTCACGGTGCGAGGCGGTGCCACGGATCACCTCCGTGCGGGGTGTCGCGTGTACGGGACTTCCGCGTCCCCCCGGCCGGGACGGCCAAACGTGCGCGGCCCGGGCCCGGCATGCGGTGTCACGCCCGGTGGTGCGGGTTCTCCGGGTCGATCTTGTCCGTGTCCGTACCGGGCGGGGCGGGCGGCATCGGCGGGTAGGGGGTGCCGAGACCGGCGGCCGGGCCGGCCGGGGGCATGGCGCCGGGGTCGGGGCCGTGTTCCGCGCGCCGGGCGGCGTGGCCGAGTTCCGCCTCTCCCCCGGTCGTCGGCCGGGCCGCAACCTGATCGTCCGCCACCCGGACGGCTCGGTGTACGAGTACGTCGACCGCAGTGCCGTCGGCTAGGTCGTGTCCGGGGTGAGCGCGGACACCACGAGGTCGGTGAGGAGGGCGCCGGCGGTGCCGTCGGGGTCCAGGTCGGGGTCGTAGATGGTGACGTTGAGGCCGACGCAGCGCGGGGAGGCGAGCAACGGCCGCAGCAGGGCGAGGAGTTCGCCGGGGAGCAGTCCGTCGGGGTCGGGGCTGTCCACGGCCGGCATGACCGTCGGGTCGAGGACGTCGGCGTCCAAGTGGACCCAGAAGCCGTCCAGTTGGGGGATCTCGAAGGCCTGGGCGGTGGCGTCGCCGAGTGCCTCGGGTTCCCAGGTGCGCAGTTCGCCGACCGTGACGACGGGCACCTTCAGGGCGCGGAGTTCGACGACCTCGGGATCCTCGAGGTAGGCGTCACGGACGCCGAGGAAGCGGATGTCCTCGTCGCGGAGGTAGGGGCCGAGGCCCTCCAGGTTGGTGAGGTCGCGCTGGCCGCGGCCGGTGGCGAGGGCGGCCTCCTCGCCGCCCGCGGCTCCGACGCGGTCGGAGTTGCCCGGGTGCCGGAAGTCGGGCGAGGCGTCCACGACCGCGAGCCCGTACCGGCCGAGGCGGCGCAGGGCGAGCGACGCGCCGAGCTGGATCGAGCAGTCCCCGCCGAGGACGACGGGAAAGCCGCCGGCCCGCACATGCCGTTCGATCCGGTCGGCGAGCCGGCGGGTGTACACGGCGAGCGCGGCCGCGTTGAAGACGCCGTCGCCCTCCTGCCAGTCGCCCCGGTCGTAGCGCGGCGGCACGACCACCCCGCCCTCGGCCGCGCCGAGCCGCCGCAGGATCCCCTGGTCCCGCAGGGCGCCGGCGAGCTTGTGGCAGCCGGGGACGGTACCGGGCGCGGGCGGCCGCAGCCCCAGGTTCGAGGGAGCGTCGACCACGACGAAATTCCGCATGCGCCGCATCCTCGCCGACGTACCCTCGGCCGTCCAAGGAGTTGAGCGAGGAGCGAACATGAGCGAGCGGCACACCTACCGGGTGATCGTCCGGGGTACGTGGGACGGTCTGACCGAGGAGGCCCGTGCCCGGCTGGTCGCCGAGGCCGCCGACCACGGCATGACCAGCATGCGCTTCACCGAGGAGGGCACGCTGTCGTACGAGCCGCGGCCGCTGAAGCACTTCTCGATGCGGTTCGTGGTGGTGTCCGACCCGGCGGACGGCGAGGAGATGGCGGGCGCGCTCGCCGAGGACCGGGCGGAGACGGCCCTGCGCGAGCTCGGCTACGGGTTCGCCGGGCTGAGGTCGACGGTGACGGACCTCGACACCATGAAGATCAACCGGAAGTCCGCAGCTCGGCGGTGAGCGCCCATCGTTCGTGGTCCCGCCACTCCCCGTCGATGTTGATCATCTTCGGGGAGAATCCCTCCAGCCGGAACCCGCACGCGCGGGCGAGGGCGATCGACGCGGCGTTCCCCGGCTGCACGTTGATCTCCAGCCGGTGCAGCCGCATCGGCCCGAACGCGTACCCGACCACCAGGTCGAGCCCCTCGCGCATCAGCCCGCGGCCGGCCGCGTGCGCGAAGGCGCCGTAGCCGAGCGCACCGCACTGGAAGGCGCCGTGCACGATGTTGTTGATGTTGATGAACCCGGCGATCGCGCCGTCGCCCCGCACGTCGCCGGATGTCTCGCAGACCAGGAACCCGGCCTTCGTCGGGTCCTCGATCAACCGTCCCGCGTAGGCGTCGTACGCCTCGGGGGTGGCCGGCGGGAACAGCCACGGGTGGTGCAGGTCCGCGCTCTCACGGACCCGCGCGGTGAACTCGGCCCCGTCGGCATAGGTGAAATGGCGTATCCCCACGCGGGGGCCCTCGGCGAGATGGCGGGAGGCGGTGTGCGGCATCCCGTCAGCCTACGGCCGGTCAGCGGCGACGGCGGCCCATGCCGAAGTACGCCCCGCACAGCGCGCCGATCAGCCCGGTGGCGAGCAGCGCCGCCCACAGCGGCATGGTCACCTCGGGGATCAGCAGTCTGATCTTCGTCTCCTGGGTGTTCTCGAAGATGAAGATCAGAGTGAGCGCGGCGAGCACCATCATGGTGACCCGGCCGGGTGTCATCGACGCGCGCCAGCCACCGGAGCCGCGGTGGGTGCCGGAGGCCTTCGCGGACTTCCCCGTCTTCGTGGTCTTCGCGGTCATACGTCCAGGGTGGGCCGCGAACGGCCGCCCCGCACGTCAGCGCAGGGCCGGCCCGTCCAGGGTGAGGGTGCCGGCGTCCGCGTCGAGCTCGGCGCCCACCCCGAAGGGCACGGTCAGCGCGCCCTCGCGGTGCCCGAAGCCGAGTTCCTCGACGACCGGCACGCCGAGCCCGCCGAGCCGGTCGGCGAAGACCGGCCGCAGCTCCTCGTACGGCCCGCAGCGGTCCCAGGAGCCGAGCGCGATCCCGGCGACGCCGTCCAGCCATCCGGTGCGCAGCAGCTGGGTGAGGGCGCGGTCCACGGCGTACGGCGGTTCGGCCACGTCCTCGATGAGCAGCAGCCCACCGCGCGCGCCGGTCCGGGTGTGCGGGGTGCCGTGTCCGGTGGCGAGGAGGGTGAGGCAGCCGCCGAGGGTGACGCCCCGGGCCCGGCCGGGGGCGAGGGCGCGGCCGGGGGTGGCGGAGGTGAGGGTGCGGACGGTCTCGGGGGCGAAGAGGGTGGCCCTGAGGTGGTCCTGGGCGCGGGCGTTCTTGACGAAGTCGATGCCGGCGGCGACCGGGCCGTAGAGCGTGACCAGGCCGAGGCGGACCGCGAACGCCTCGTGGAGCGTGGTGCTGTCGCTGAACCCGACGAACACCTTGGGCCCGGCCGCCCGCATCGCCTCCCAGTCCAGCAGGTCGACGACGCGCTGCGCGCCGTAGCCGCCGCGGGCGCACAGCACGGCGTCCACGGACGGGTCGCACCAGGCCCGCTGGAGGTCGGCGGCCCGGTCGGCGTCCGTGCCGGCGAGATGTCCGAGGTCCGGGTGGCGGTCCAGGACGTGCGGCGCGGCCACCGGGTCGAGGTCCCAGCCGCGCAGCAGATCGAGCCCGGCCTGGAGCCGCTCCTCCGCCACGGGGCCGCTGGGGGCGACGACGGCCACCCGGGCGCCGGGGGCCAGCCGGGACGGCCGCACGAGGTCCTTCACTGCGTGAACTCCAGGGTGGGGATGCCGGGCGGGCGCAGCCCGAACACCTGAGCGTACAGGGACAGCTCGGCCTCCAGCGCCCGCACGGTGGTCCCGGCCCGCCGGAAGCCGTGGCCCTCGCCCTCGAACGCGAGGTAGGCGTACGGCACCGGCCGTCCCGCCAGCCGGGCCAGGAACCGGTCGCACTGGGCCGGCGGGCAGATCACGTCGTCCAGGCCCTGCAACAGCAGAAACGGTACGGTGATCCGCTCGGCGTGCTCGACGGGCGAGCGCTCCGCGTAGCGGGCGGGCACCTCGGCGAGCGGGCCCACCAGGGTGTCCGGGTAGCGGGACTCCAGGTCGTGGGTCCCGCCCGTCGCCCAGCCCACCAGGTCCAGTACGGGATACCGGATGGTGGCGCACGCATACACCTCGGTTCCGGTCAGTGAGGCGGCGGCGGTCCAGCCTCCGGCGCTGCCGCCGCGGATCGCCAGCCGGGCCCGGTCGGCGGTGCCCTCGTCGGCGAGCGCCCGGGCGACGGCGGCGCAGTCCTCGACGTCCACCACTCCCCACTGCTCGCGCAGCCGCTCCCGGTACTCCCGGCCGTATCCGGTCGACCCGCCGTAGTCGACCTCGGCGACCCCGATGCCCCGGGAGGTGAAGTAGGCGATCTCCAGGTCCAGCACCAGCGGCGTCCGGTCGGTGGGCCCGCCGTGCGCCCACACCACGTAGGGCGGCAGCTCGTGCCCGGGCGCCGCGCAGGCGGGGTGGTGCGGTGGGTAGACGTGGGCGTGGACCTCCCGCCCGTCGGGGCCGGCGAAGGTGCGGATCTGGGGCTCGGGGTAGTACACGGGATCCACGGAGTCCTCGTGCGCGCCGCCGATCACCCGGGCCCGGCCGGTCCGGGCGTCCAGCTCCACCACCTCGTAGCCGGTCCGCGGGCTGGCCGCCACCGCGACCACCCGGTTCCCGCGCACGGCCAGCGTCGGGGCGAACTCCGTCCACGGCCCCGCCGCGTCGACCAGTTCCCCGGTCTCCGGGTCGAGGATGCCGAGCGCGGTGGCGCCCCGGCCGTGCACGACGGCGACGAGCCCGTCGTCCAGCGGGGCGAACCAGCACAGGCCGAGCTTCCAGAGGGCGCCGCCGAACTCCTCCTCACGAGGGCAGAGGGGTTGGTGGTCCCGGTAGAGGTTCCACCAGCCGGTGCGGTCGCTCGCATACAGGAGGCGGTCGACGGGAGGCCGGCTACGGTCGCCGGTGGACTGCATACCGTCGTCCGCGGACCGGACGCCGTCGACCGCGGACTGCATACCGAAGCCTGCGGACCGCATACCGCCGCCCGTCGACCGCTGCCAGTCCACCTGGGTGATCGACTCCTCCGGGCCGCCCGCCACCACCCGTGCCCCGCTCAGGGTCCCTGCCGGGGTGACCTCGGCGACGATCACCTCGGTGCCGTCCCAGGGCATCCGGGGGTGGTCCCAGACCAGCCAGGCGGCGTGCCGGCCGTCGGGCGAGAGGCGGGGGCCGGTGAGGAAGCGGTGGTGGTCGCCGGTGAGTTCCCGGACGGCGCCGCGGTCGTGGGCGGCCGAGCCGTCGAGGGGGACGGCGGCCAGGAGACGGCGGACGTCGGTGGGGGCGGGGCCGGTGAACTCCTCCAGGACGCACCAGACTTCGCCCCGGTCGAGGAGCAACAGGGGTTCCACCCAGCGCAGTCCGCCGCCGAGGGCGGAAAGGGGTGTCAACGGGCGCGGCTCGTGGCCGGGGCGGCGGATGTACAGACGCTGGTCGGCGTGGTGGACGAACACCAGCAGCGGGCCGTCGGCCAGCGGGGCGGCCGCCCAGGGGTGGCCGCCGTACTCGTGGACGCGGCTGCGGACGTTCCAGGGCGGGGGCAGCAGCGACTCCTCGGTGCCGTCGGGGTGGCGGCGGACGAGGGTGCGGCGGCCGTCCTCGGTGGGGCGGGGCGCGGTCCACCACACCTCGTCGCCGACGAAACCGACGTACTCGGGCCGCCCGTCGTGGGCGGCGGCGAGGCGGGCGTCGAGAGGTGAGGGCCAGGAACCGTACGGCAGGATCTGCACGTTCTCCCCGCTCGTCTAGGCCGTGCGCAGGAACCGGTCGAGGACCTGGACGCCGAAGTGCAGGGCCTCGACGGGGACGCGTTCGTCGACGCCGTGGAAGAGGGCCTGGTAGTCGAAGCCCTCGGGCAGCTTCAGCGGGGCGAAGCCGTAGGCGGCGTCGATGCCGAGCAGCGAGAACTGCTTGGCGTCGGTGCCGCCGGACATGCAGTACGGCACGACGTGTCCCCCGGGGGCGAACTCCTCGACGGCGGCCCGCATCTTGGCGTAGAGGGGGGCGTCGACGGGTGCCTGGAGGGCGACGGAGCGGTGGCGGAACTCCCAGTCGACGTCGGGGCCGGTGAGTTCGTCGAGGGTGGCGGCGAACTCGTCCTCGGTGCCCCGGAGATAGCGTCCGTCGACATGGGCGACGGCCTCGCCGGGGATGACGTTGAGCTTGTAACCGGCTTCCAGCATGGTCGGGTTGGCGCTGTTGCGGACCGTCGCCTCGACGAGGGACGCGGCCGGGCCGAGCTTGTCCAGCAGGATGTCCACGGCTTCGGGGTCGTGGAGGGAGCTCTCCAGGCCGTAGACGGCGGCGAGTTCGGTGAGGGCGGCGCGGACGGTGGGGGTCAGGCGCAGCGGCCAGGCGTGCTCGCCGATCCGGGTGACGGCGGCGGCGAGGCGGGTGACGGCGTTCTCCCGGTTGACCTTGGAGCCGTGTCCGGCGCGGCCGCGGGCGGTGAGGCGGAGCCAGCCGGTGCCGCGCTCGCCCGCCGCGATGGGGTAGATCTCGCGGCCGGCGCCGTCGTGGAAGGTGAACGCGCCGGACTCGCCGACGGCCTCGGTGCACCCTTCGAAGAGGGCGGCGTGCCGCTCGGCGAGGAATCCGGCGCCGTCCTCGGCGTTGGCCTCCTCGTCGGCGGTGAAGGCGAGGACGATGTCGCGGCGGGGGCGCACGCCCTGCCGGGCCCAGGCGCGCACCACGGCGAGGATCATCGCGTCCATGTTCTTCATGTCGACGGCGCCGCGGCCCCACACCACCCCGTCGCGGATCTCGCCGGAGAAGGGGTGCACGGTCCAGTCGGCGGCCTCGGCGGGGACGACGTCGAGGTGGCCGTGGAGGAGCAGGGCGTCGGCCGAGGGGTCGGTGCCCTCGACGCGGGCGACGACGTTGGTGCGTCCGGGGGTGCGTTCGAGGAGGACGGGGTCGAGGCCGGCGTCGGCCAGCCGTGCGGCCGCGTACTCGGCGGCGGGCCGTTCCCGGCAGTCGCCGCCGCCCCGGTTGGTGGTGTCGATACGGATGAGGTCGGAGGTGAACCGGACGACCTCGTCCCGAGCCTGCGCGTCAGCCATCCCGCTCCTGTTCCCGCCGTGCGGCCCTGCCGCTCTGCCGCTCTGCCGTACCGCCGTACCGCTGCTCAGCCGTACTGCTCCTCGATCGCGGCCGAGACGACGGTGGTGACCGCCTTGAAGGTGCGGATGCACTCGTACATCGTGCCGCTGGTGTACGCGATCCTACGTTCGCCGGTGCGTCTCACGCCGGGTACGACGGTGGCGGCGAGGGCGAGGTGTTCGGCGTCGACCTCGACGGCGACCGTGTACGGTCCGCCGTCGGCCGGATCCCGTCGTACGGCGAGGGCCGCCGCCTCCTTGGCCGCGGCGCGGATGTCGGCGGCGGTGCGGGCCGGTGTCCGGCACACGGCGGCGTAGCGGGAGACATGGTCCTTGACGGCCACCTTCAGGGCCTCGGGGGCGTAGCCGAGGGCGTCCTCGCAGGCCACGTCGTCGCCGGTGACCAGGACGACGGGGACGCCGTACTCGGCGACGACACGTGCGTTGAGGAGGCCCTCGCTGGCGCGTACGTCGTTCAGCCAGACGCCGGTGAGGGAGTTGGCGAGGTAGGTGTGGGCGAGGACGCCCTCCATGCCTGCGCCGGCGTGGTAGCCGACGAAGGCGATGCCGTCGATGTCCCCGTGCTGGACGCCTTCCACCATGGAGAGGGACTTGTGGCGGCCGGTGAGCATCTCGACGCGGTCGTCGAGGCGTTCGAGGAGGAGGTTGCGCATGGTCCAGTGGGCCTCGTTGACGAGCACCTCGTCGGCGCCGCCGTCGAAGAAGCCGAGGGCGGCGGCGTTGACGTCGGAGGTGAACATCGACCGGCACCGTTCCCACTGCGGGGTCCCGGGCAGTACGTCGGCCGGCCAGGTGACGCCGGTGGCGCCCTCCATGTCGGCGCTGATCAGGATCTTCACGTCCCGTTCCCTTCCGCTGGAGGGTGCCGAGCCTAGTGGGCGGTTCCCCGGCCGCCCGGGGAGCGACTCCGGTCGTAGGCGAGTTGCTTCACCTGGCGGAGTGTCAGGAGGGTTTCGACGGACCGTACGCCCGCCAGGGCGCCGATGCGCTCGCTGAGGTAGGCGTAGAGGGCGCCGGGGCCGGTGTGCAGGGTGGCGGCGAAGAGGTTGGCCTGCCCGGTGGTGGCGGCGGCGAAGCGGACCTCGGGGTGGGCGGCCAGGGCGTGGCCGACGGCGGCCAGGGCGGCGGGTTCCACGGTGAGCCAGAGCAGTGCCTCGATCTCCTGGCCGAGGGGTTCGACGTCGTGCTGGACGTCGAAGTAGAGCACGCCGGTCGCGAGCAGCCGCTCCAGACGGCGGGCGACCACGGACTCGGTGAGGCCGGTGGCGGTCTGGAGTGCGGTGAGGGGGGTGCGGCCGTCCTCGTGGAGCAGGGCGAGGAGGCGTTCGTCGTCCGCGTCGACGCCGACCGGTCCGGCGGGGGCCTCGGGGTGGGGCCGGCGCAGTGCGGCGGCTTCGTCGGGGGTGAGGGCGTCGGTCTTGGTGAGCCAGCCGAGGGGGCCGCCGTAGAAGGAGTGCAGGAGGCAGTGGGCGCTGATCGAGGTGACGCGCGGGATGCGGCGGAGGTGGCCGAGGAGGAGTTCGTCGCGTTCGCGGCGGCTGCGGGGCCGCATCGCGCACATCACCTCGGTGCCGCCGGAGATCAGGGCGACGTACATGGTGTCGGGGCGGCGGGCGAGGGCGGCGGCGAGCGGGTCGGCGACGTCGGGGGTGCAGGAGAGCCGGACGATCCAGTTGCTGCGGCCGAGCCGGACCTCGTCGGTCATGCCGAGGACGCGTAGCCCGGCGGTGGTGCGCAGCCTGCGGAAGCGGCGGGCGACGGTCTGGTCGGAGACCCCCAGGACCTGGGCGAGACGGCTGAACGGCGCCCGGCCGTCGAGCTGCAGCGCCTGGAGCAGCTTCAGGTCGAGGGCGTCGAGTGCGGGTGGGTTCACCGGGGTTCTCCTGGGCCGGGGCGTGGATGTCCGGGGACACCGTGTCATCCGGGGCGGGTGAAGGCGCGCGGATCGGGGACCGGAACGCCCGCCGGAATACCCCTGGGGGTATCTCTGTTACGGTGAGGGACAGATACCCCGGGGGGTAATTCTTCAGCGAGGGAGAGTGCCGTGTTCTTTGCCGACGTCCTCAAGACCGAGGGGCTGGGAAACCGCAGCTATCTGGCGGGCGGCGTCCGGGCCGCGGTGGTCGTGGATCCGCCGCGGGACATCGACCGGGTGATCGCCGCGGCGGCCCGGCGCGGGGTGCGGATCGTGGCCGTCGCCGAGACCCACGTCCACAACGACTACGTGACCGGCGGCCTGGAGCTGGCCCGGCTGACCGGGGCCCGCTATCTGGTGCCGGCCGGGGCGGAGGTGGCGTACCCGCGCGTGCCGGTCGCCGACGGGGACCTGGAGCCGGTCGACGAGGACCTGGTGCTGCGCGCGGTGGCCACGCCCGGGCACACCCCGCACCACACGGCGTACGTCCTTCAGGAGTCGGGGCGGCCGGTGGCGGCGTTCACCGGCGGGTCGCTGCTGATCGGCAGCGTGGGCCGCCCCGACCTGGTGGAACCGCGGCTGACCGAGCGGCTGGCCCGGGCCCAGCACGCCTCCGCGCACCGGCTCGCCGCCGAGCTGGGCGACGAGGTGTCCGTGCTGCCGACGCACGGCTTCGGAAGTTTCTGTTCCGCCGCGCAGACGGACGGCGAGAGCAGCACGATCGGCGCGGAGAAGGCGTCCAATCCGGCGCTGGCGCAGGACGTGGACACGTTCGTGAAGGAGCTGCTGGCCGGGCTGGACGACGTGCCCGCGTACTACGCGCACATGGGCCCGGCCAACGCGGGCGGGCCGGCGCCGGTGGATCTGACGCCGCCCCGGCGGGCCGACGCGGCCGAGCTCGCCCGGCGGCTCGCGGCCGGTGAGTGGGTGGTGGACCTGCGCGGCCGGGTGGCGTTCGCCGAGGGGCATGTGGCGGGCGCGTTCAACTTCGAGGTCGACGGGCAGCTGGCGACCTATCTCGCCTGGATGGTCCCGTGGGGCAAGCCGGTGACGCTGCTCGCGGCGAGCGCCGAGGACGTCTCCCGGGCGCAGCGGGAGCTGAGCCGGGTCGGCATCGACCGGCCGGCCGCGGCGGCCGTCGGCTCCCCGGCCGACTGGCTCCCCGAGGGGACGGCCCCCGCCTCCTTCCCCCGGTCGACCTTCGCCGGACTCGCCGCCGCCCGGGCGCGCCGCGACGACGTCGTCGTGCTGGACGTGCGCCGCGACGGCGAGCGGGCCGCCGGCTGGATCGAGGGCAGCGTCCACATCCCGGTGCACCAGCTGCACCGGCGGCTGGCGGAGGTGCCGGCCGGCCCGGTGTGGGTGCACTGCGCGGGCGGGATGCGGGCGGCGATCGCCGCGTCCCTGCTCGACGCGGCGGGCCGGGCGGTGGTGGCCGTCGACGACGGCTTCGCCGCGGCGGCCGGGGCCGGTCTGCGGCTCGCCACGGGCCGGGTCACCCCCGCCGAGGCCCACCGGCTGCTCCAGGAGGGTACGGCCGTGCTGGTCGACGTCCGCGAGGAGGAGGAGTTCGCCGCCGGTCATGCGCCGGGCGCCGTCCACCTGCCGCTGTCCGCGCTGACGGACGGGATGGCCGACGAGGTGGCGGGGCTGCCCGACGGGCGGGACCCGGTGCTGATCTGCCGGTCCGGCAGCCGTTCCCGGCAGGCGGCCGGGCTGCTCGCCGCGCGGGGTGTGTCCGCGCCGGACGTGGTCGGCGGGATGCGGGAGTGGGCCGCCCTGGGTCTGCCCGTCGAGAGCGCGCGCGGGGCCGCCGGGACCGTGCGGTGAGCGCGTTCGCGCTGGCACTGCTCGCCGGGGCCCTGGTCGGTGTCGCCCTGGGCGCGCTGGGGGCGGGCGGCAGCATCCTGACCGTACCGGCGCTGATCTACCTGCTGGACTTCGACCCGGCCTCGGCGACCACCGCGAGCCTGGTCATCGTGATCGTCACCTCGGTCACCGCGCTCGTGGCCCACGCCCGCGCGGGGGCGGTGCGCTGGCGGGCGGGGCTGCTGTTCGCGGCGGCGGGGGTACTGCCCGCCGCGACGGCCGGCGCCCTCTCCGCGCGGATCCCGCAGACCGTGCTGACGGCGATGTTCGCGGTGCTCGCCGCCGTGGCGGCCGTACGGATGCTGCGTCGCGTCACCCCCCGCGCGCGGACGTCGGTCTCGGCGGCCCGGGCGGCCGGGGCGGGGGCGGGTCTCGGCGCGGTGACCGGGTTCCTCGGGGTCGGCGGCGGCTTCCTCGCCGTGCCGGCGCTGGTGGGTGTCCTGGCGGTGCCCATGGGGGCCGCCGTGGGCACGAGTCTGCTGGTGATCGTCACGAACGCGCTGGTGGCGCTCGGGGCGCGCGCCTACACGGCGAGCGGGCTGGACTGGGCCCTCATCCTGCCGTTCCTGGCGACGGCCGTGCTGGGGGCCTGGGACGGGCGGCGGCTCGCCGCGCGGGTCTCCCCCGCCACCCTCCAGCGGATCTTCGGCGCGGTGCTGCTCACCGTCGCGGCGGGGATGGGCCTGACGGCCGTGCTGTGACCGCCGGCCGCCGCAGATGGCCCCTCCCCGGCCCGGCCCGCGGGCCCGACGCCCGGCTCAGGCCAGCGACAGGAACAGTTTCTCCAGGCGGGCGCGCATCTGCGTGGAGTCCCGGACCTCCGGGTCCTCGCTGGTCATGCACTGCTCCAGGCCGGTGGCGATGATCGCGAAACCGGCCCGGTCCAGGGCCCGGGAGACCGCGGCGAGCTGGGTGATCACGTCCTCGCAGTCCCGGCCCTCCTCGATCATCCGGATCACGCCCGCGAGCTGCCCCTGGGCGCGTCGCAGCCGGTTGAGCGCGGACTTCAGCTCCTCGGCCGACATGTCGAGTTGCACGGTTCCTCCTCCATATCCCCACATACCCCCGCGGGTATCCTACCCGTGCGGGACAACACCCCACAGAAAGGTTCTGTTCCGTGAACGGTCCGCAGACCACCCCGGCCGCACTGGCCACCGCCGAGGCGGCCGCCCGGCTCGACGCGTTCACTGTCGTGGACGTCCGTACCCCGGGCGAGTACGCCTCGGGTCATCTGCCCGGCGCGCACAACGTGCCGCTGGACCGGCTCGGCGAGGCCTCGGCCGCGCTGACGGAGGCGGCACTCCGGCGCCCCCTGTTGATCGTGTGCGCCTCCGGGGCCCGGTCCTCGCGGGGCTGTGCCCGGCTCGCGGACCTCGGGGTCCCGGCGGCCACGCTGGAGGGCGGCACCGGGGCGTGGGCCGCGGCCGGGCACCGGCTGGAGCGGGCGGTCGGTGCCCGCACCCCGTGGCCGATGGACCGCCAGGTGCGGCTGGCCGCCGGTTCCCTGGTCGTCGCCGGATTCCTGGCGGGCCTCGCCTGGCCGCCGGCGCACTGGCTGTCGGGGCTGATCGGCGCCGGACTGGTGTTCTCCGGCGCGACCGACACCTGCGGCATGGCGGCCCTCCTCGCCCGCCTCCCCCACAACCGTCCGGGCCGGGACGCACTCCCCTTCGAGGAGACACTGACCCGGCTCACCGCCTGACCCGGTTCGACGGTCCAACGGTCCAGGGGCGAGGCGCCCGGCCTGACCGGCTCGCCCGCCGGCAGACGGGCAGGACGCACGCCTGACCGGCCCACCGGCCGGGCGGACAGCCCACGGCCTCGCCACCCGGGCGGGCGGGGCCGGGTGGTGTCGCCCCCCCCCGGCCCCGCCCGCCCGACCAACGAACCCACGCGGCACCAACACACCACCCGACCGAGACCCACATGGGCGAACCACCCCGCCCCGCCCGGTCGGCGAACCGACGCGGCAAGGACGAACCCCACCCCACCCGGCCGGAACCGCCGACGGCACACCGCCCTACCCCGCCCGACCGGAGAACCGGGACGGTACGAACGCGCCACCCGACCTAGGCCGGCAAGGACGAACCCCGCCCCGCCCCAGCCGGTCGGCGAACCGACGCGGCGGTCGGCCGGGACCGGTGAGGGCTCGTGTGGTGGTCAGGTCGGTCGGCCCGCCACCAGCCAGTTCGACGGTAGTTCGATCAGGGTGCCGTTCGGGGTGGACTCCGTGGTGGTGAGCGGGAGTTCGCCGCTCGCCAGGACGGTGAGGCCGGCCGCCTCGAGGTGGGCGGGCACGGCGGCGTCCGCGACCTCGCCGGGCGCTATGCCGTGGCGGAAGATCGGCGCGAGCTTCGGGGGCGGGCCGGCCGGCCCGTGGGCGAGGCCGCCGAGCACGGCGCCGGCGGCCTGGGACGGTTCGACGAGGAAGACCCGGCCCCGCTCGCCGAGGAGCGCGGCGATCCCGTCGGCGAGGGGCTGCCGGTCGGCGGGCTCGCACTGGTGCAGGACGCCCCTCATATAGACGTGGGCGTCGCCGAGTTCGGCGTGCAGGGCCTCGACGGCACCCCGTTCGGCGGCGTCCAGCAGCCGGTACCGCGCACGGCCCTCGGGGTCGGCCTGCCGGGCGTGGTCGAGGGCGGCGGCCGCCAGGTCGACGCCGAGGACCTGCGGGAAGCGGTCGGCGAGGAAGCGGGTCTGGGTGCCGTTGCCGCAGCCGAGGTCGATCAACGGCAGTACGGTGTCGGCGACGTACGGCTCGAACAGGGCGAGGTGGAGGGCCGCGGTCACCTTGGGGTCCGCGTCCCAGAACACCGCGCCGGTGTCATGAGGGGCCTCACGCCAGAAGCCCTCCCAGGCCTCCCGGTATCGCATCGTCACGCTCATCCCAACTCCCCAGGGTGCGGCGCCGATCCGTCATGAGTGACGGGCGAGTACGGTCTACCGCCCCCGGGTTGCCGCGACAAGCAGAACGCGCGGTTCCTTCACGCCTGGTGCGCGCCGCGTACGCCGTTGTGCGCCCCTTGTGTCGAAAGGGGTGGGCGCACGTTCTTCAGCGTCTCGGCAGCGTCAGTTCGAACCACACCGACTTGCCGGTGCCGGTGCGGCTGGTCCCCCACTCACGGGCCAGGGTGCTCACCACCCGCAGTCCCCGTCCGGCCTCGTCCTCGGGTCCGGCGCTCAGCAGGGTCGGCAGATCGTGGTGGTCGTCGTCCACCTCGCACAGCAGCGTCTCGCCGCGCACCAGCCGCAGGGCGACGGGCAGCCGGTGGGAGTGCCGTACGGCATTGGTGACCAGCTCGCCGACCATCAGCTCCGCGGGGTACGCCAGTTTCGCGAGCCCCCAGTCGTGGAGCTGTTCGCGGACGGCCGCGCGGGCCCGGGGGACCTCGGCCGGGTCGAGGCGGAAGCGCCATTCGGCGACGTCGTCGGGTTCGATGCCGTTCAGTCGGGCCATCAGCAGGGCCACGTCGTCCTTGCGGCCGCCGCGGCCCGCTTCCGAAAATGTCGCAGCCAGGGCGCGGATGATGGTGTCGCAGGCGTCGTCCATGGAGGCGGCCGGGTGGGCGGCGGACTCGCACAGGGCCGCCAGGCCCACGCCGATGTCCTCGCCGCGCACCTCCACCAGGCCGTCGGTGCACATCACGAGCCGGTCGCCGGGTTCCACGCGCAGGCGTACGGACTCGAAGGGCACTCCGCCGACGCCGATGGGCGCTCCGGTGGGCAGGGCGAGGAGTTCGCTGCGGCCGTCGACGGCCCGCACCAGCACCGGCGGGATGTGGCCGGCGTTGGCGAGGTGCAGTTCGCCCTCGATCGGGTCGTAGACGGCGTACAGGCAGGTGGCGAGGTAGGTGTCGCCGAGGCGCTGCGCCAGGTCGTCAAGGTTGCGCAGGAGTTGCGCGGGCGGCAGGTCGAGGGCGGCCATGGTCTGTACGGCGGTGCGCAACTGGCCCATCATGGCGGCCGAGTTGAGGCCGTGACCCATGACGTCGCCGACGACGAGGGCGGTGCGGGCGCCGGGGAGTTTCACGGAGTCGAACCAGTCGCCGCCGACCCGGCCGAGGAGGGTGCCGGGCAGATAGCGGGTGGCGATGTCGCAGCCCGCCATGCGCGGCGGGATGTGCGGCAGCATGCTGTCCTGGAGGGTCTCGGCGACGGACTCCTGGTAGGTGTACATGCGCGCGTTGTCGAGCACGAGGCCGGCGCGGGCGGCGAGTTCGGCGCCGGTGACGCGGTCCATGTCGTTGAACTCGGCGCGTGCGGGGTGGCGTAGCAGGACCATGAAGCCGAGGACGACGTTGCGGGCCTTGAGCGGGACGACGAGCATGGAGCGGCCGTTGATGAGGGGCCGGATGTCGCGCTTTTCGAACTGCGAGGCGATGGCGTGGCCCATCTGCTCGCTGATCCGCGGCACCAGGACGGGCTTGCCGGTGGTCATGCACTGGAAGAACGGGGTGTGCGCCGGGAAGGGCATGGCCTCGCCGACGGGGATGACGTCGTCCCAGCGGCCGGGTTCGTCGGTGTGCTCGACGGCGACCCGGTGCCACATGGTCGTGGTGTCCGGCACACCTTCCGCGAACCCCTCGCCGGCGACGACCTGTTCGCGCAGATAGGTGCCGGCGACATCGGTGAAGCGGGGGACGACGGCCCTGCAGACCTCGTTGATGGTGCGGGACAGGTCGAGGGAGGTGCCGATCCTTCCGCTGACCTCGTTGAGGAACTCCAGGCGCTCGCGGACGGCGGCGTACTCGAGGTCCTCGGCCTCGTCGGCGAGGTCCTGCGGCAGCGGCCGGCCCTCGGCGGCCGCGCGGACGGCGCGTTCGCGGCGGACCCTGCGTTCGGTGCGCCGGGTCACGCCCCAGTCGGGGGTGACGGGCACCCGGTCGTTCTGGCTGAACTCCAGGACGGGATAGCCGAGTTCGAGGATCTGGGCGACGATGCGGGCGCTCTCGCCGACGCTCATGCTGGGCAGGATGTCGGGGAGTCTGCGGGCGAGGTCCTCGGCGCCGGGGAAGTCGGTGTGCAGGGCGAAGCCGGGTGCGATGCGTTCGACGGCGTACGGGTCCGCGGGCTGCTCCTGGTGGAGTGCGCCCGCGTCGGCGGCGAGCACCAGGAGCCGTTCGCGGCCGGGGCCGACCAGCGGGTAGGCCCACCACAGGACGTCGGCGCGCTCGCGGTCCCGTCCGGGGACGGTGAGGCGGGCGCGTCCGGCGGCGGGGTAGCCCAGGCCCTGGTCGAGGGAGGAGTCCAGGCCCGGTCCCAGGCCGTCGTAGGCGCCGTACTCGCCGTAGGTGTCCTCGGGTTCGGGGAGGGCGCCGGAGACGGGGAGGAGATCGATGGCGGGCTCGCCGATCGCCTCCTCCTTGGCGACGCCGAAGAGCCGGCGTGCGCCGGTGCTCCAGTGGGAGACGAGGCCGTCGCGGTCGACGACGACCACGGCCAGGGGGACGCGCCCGGGATCGGCGGTGTCGTCCGCCGCCGCGCTGTTCGCTCCGCGGCTGGGAGGTGCGTCCCTCTCGGTGCCACGGTCCATGGCCCAGGCCCTCTCTCCCCAGAGCTGTGCAAGATCTGTCCGCAGCACCAACCGTACGGCGCGCGCAGGTCGGGATGTGCGGCAATTCTGTAATTGGTTTCACCGGAGCGCGCCGGGGTACGCCGCGGGGCTCACGCTCCGTTCAGTCCTCTCGGTCCGCGTGGGCGAGCCGCACGTCGTGTTCGGTGCGGGTGCCGCCGGCGACCTTCAGGACGGTGGCGACGGGCGGGTATCCGGTGGCGATGACGGTGTACTCGCCCGAGGCCAGGTCGACGAAGCGGAAGGTGCCGTCGGGGCCGGTGGTGAGGGTGTCGAGGACGGTGCCCGCCGCGCCGAGGAGGGTCACGCGCGCGTCCTCGACGGGCCGGCCGGTGCCGTCGCGGACGGTGCCGCGGACCACGGAGCCGCCCGCGAGTTCGATGTCCTGGCGGGTCTCCAGGGAGGCCGTGACGGTGACCGGGAGGGCGGACGGCCGGAAGGCGGGGGCGCTCGCGGCGAGGGTGTACGCGCCGGCGATCAGTCCGGTGACGGCGTAGTCGCCGGCGCGGTCGCTGCGGGTGCTCGCGACGACCTCGCCGTGGGCGTTGGCGAGGGTGACGACGGCGTCGGGGACGGGGCTGCCGTCGGCGGTGACGACGGTCCCGGTGAGGCGTCCGGCGCCGCCGAGGACGAGGTCGAGTGCGACGGGCCGCTCCGCGACCGTGACGGTGACGGCCTGGGGGCGGTGACCACCGGCGGCGGCGATCAGGACGTAGGCGCCGGGGCCGGGCGTGGACAGGGCGTAGCGGCCGTCCTCGCCGCCGGCGCCCCGGCCGACCTGGGCGCCGGTGGCGTCGATGAGGGTGAGGGCGGCGTGGGGTACGGCGGTGCCGTCGTGGTGGCGGACGGTGCCGGAGAGGGGGAGGCCGGCGGTGTACGGCGTGCGGGCCTGCGGGATGCGGGCGGTCACGGTCACGGGCTCCGTTTCGGCGGCGGGGCGGGCGGGCGCTGCGGTCGGGCGGGGGGTCCGGGTGCGGGGCGGGGAGGTCTCCTTGAGGAAGCAGGCGGTGAGCAGGGCGAGCAGCAGGACCGGGACGAGGAGGGGGAGGATCCCGGGCAGGGCGTCGGCGTAGGCGCCGGTCCAGGCGGCGCGCGGGGCCGGGGGCAGGGTGTGCACGAGGTCCGGGGTGAGGGAGCGCGGGTCGGGGAGGCCGGGGGCCGTGGGCGGACGGTCGGCGAGGGCGCCGGTGAGCCGGTGGGCGAGGAGGGCGCCGCACAGGGCGGCGCCGAGTGCGCCGCCGAGCCGGTACAGGCCGGTGTGGGCACCGGTGGCGGCGGCGAGGTCGGCGGGGCGGGCGGCGTTGCGCACGGCGGGCAGCAAAACGGGGGTCACGAGGCCGATGCCCGCGCCGAGGACGGCGGTCCACAGACCGTGCGTCAGCCGGGGCGTGCCGGGGTCGGGGCGGGACAGCAGCCAGGTGGCGAGGACGATGAGGGCGCTGCCGAGGACCGGGAAGGTCCGGTGGGGGCCGGTGCGCCGGACCAGCCGTCCGCACAGCAGGGAGGCGCCCGCGACGGCGCCGGTGAGCGGGAGCGTGCGGAGTCCGGCCTCGGTGGCGGAGGTGCCGTCGGCCAGTTGGAGATAGGCCGGCAGACAGCTCGCCGCGCCGGACAGGGCGGCGCCGGTGATCAGGCCGACCAGGCCGGTGACGGTGAAGACGGGGTCGCGCAGCAGCCGCAGCGGGATGAGCGGGTCGGTGGCGACGCCCTCGGCGAGGAGGAAGAGGAGGACGGCGGCGGCCGCCCCCGCGGCGAGGCCGACGACGACGGCGGAGTCCCCGGCGTGGCGGGTGCCGGCCAGGCCGGCCAGCAGCACCGCGCAGGTGGCGGCGGCGGTGAGCAGCAGGGTGCCGAGCACGTCGAGGCGCGGCCCGGACCGAGGCTCGGGCGGCTTCGGGGCGAGGCTGACGAGGGCCAGGGCGAGCAGCCCGGCGGGGATCGCGGCGGAGAAGCACCAGCGCCAGGAGAGCTGGTCGGTGAGGTGGCCGCCGAGGGGTGGTCCGGTGACCCAGGCCAGTCCGGACACGGCTCCGGCGAGTCCGGCGCGGCTGCCGCGCCGCCGGGGCGGGACGAGGTGGGTGAGGAGGTTCCGGACGCCGCTCAGGATGCCGCCGGCGCCGAGGCCCTGGAGGGCGCTGAAGGCGATCAGCTGGTCCATGGTCCGGGCGCGTCCGGCGAGCGCGGCGCCCGCGACGCAGATCAGGATCGCGCACTGGAGGGCGCCCTTGCGGCCGAAGCGGGCGCCCAGCAGGCCGTGCACGGGCAGCGCGACGGCGGCGGCGAGGAGGGAGGCGGTGACCGGCCAGGTCATCCGGTCCAGGGCGTGCAGGTCGCCGGCGATCGTCGGCAGGGCGACGACGACGGCCGGCTGCTCCACGGTGGCGAGGAACAGGGCGAGCAGCAGTCCGAGCAGGGCGGGGCGGGCCCGGCGGGGGCTCGGGGTCGTCCCGGTGCCGGGCGGCGAGGGCGGCGGGTCCGAGCGTTCGGGGCCTAACTGGGGCCGGGGTGCCGGAACCGGCTCGTGCCGTGCCCGTGTGGTCCCGCCCATGGGCCGCTCCCCTCGTCGCACCTGCCGCACGGTTCCCGCGTGAAGCGGCAACTCGGGGCAGGTGCGCGGGGTTACGGCGCCGTCCCGGTCGCGGGCGGAATCCACCCGAACCGGTGAGGGGGTGCAACGGGCGGCGGTCGCCCGGGGGTTGCTACTTCTCGACCTCGGTGGCGAGCTTGGCGAGGATCTCGTCGTAGATACGGGCGAGGCCCTTGGGCGCGAAGGTCCGCTCGAAGAAGCCGCCGATGCCGCCGGCGCCCTTCCAGGTGCTGGTGACGACCACGCGGGCCTTGCCCTCGCCGGCCGGGGTGACGCGCCAGACGGTGACCATGGAGGAGTTGCGGTCCTTCTCCACCAGTTCGCCGTCGGTGGGCTCGGTGACCTCCAGGAGGCAGTCGCGGACCCGCTTGCTGGTGGCCTGGAGCTTCCAGTGGACGAGGGTGCCCTCGCCGTCGCCGCCCTCGCGCACCTCGTACTCGCTGAAGTGGGCGGGCAGCAGGTTCGCGCGCGTGCCGCTGTAGTCGGCCAGCGTGTCGAACACCTTGTCGGGGTCCGCCGCGACGACCCGCTCGGTGGTGGCCTCGACCTGCGCCATGAAGTTCCTCCAGGTCCGTGTTGCTCAGGATTGCTCGGGGTTTCCCGGGAAGGGCAAGCCAACCACCCCGCTCCACGGCCGCCCAAATCGGGGTGGGGTAAACGATCACGGGGTGCGCGAAACGCCGAGGCAGACGCCCGTTCGCACGATCATGGGAACAGATGTTCTATTGTGGGTCCAGGTGCAGGGGAGTGCTACGGAGGAGGCGTCATGCGCTGGGAGAATCTCGCCCCGGAGTCCCGCCACGACCGTCCGGCCGACCCCGCGCTGTTCGGCGCGGACGCGGTCACGACCCGGACGTTCGACACGCCCGAGTTCGCCGGCATCACGTTCCACGAGGTGCGGGCCCGCACGGTCCTCAACCGGGTGCCGGGGGCCTCCCGGATGCCGTTCGAGTGGACGGTGAACCCCTATCGGGGCTGCACCCACGCGTGCGTGTACTGCTTCGCCCGCAAGACGCACAGCTATCTCGACCTGGACACCGGGATCGGCTTCGACACCCAGATCGTCGTCAAGGTGAACGCGCCCGAGGTGCTGCGCCGCCAGCTGGCCTCGCCGCGCTGGAACGGGGAGCACGTGGCGATGGGCACCAACGTCGACTGCTACCAGCGCGCGGAGGGCCGCTACCGGCTGATGCCGGGCATCCTGGCCGCCCTGCGCGACCGGGCGAACCCCTACTCGATCCTGACCAAGGGCACGCTGATCCTGCGCGACCTGGAGCTGCTGAAGCAGTCCGCCGCGGTGACCGACGTCGGCCTCTCCGTCTCGGTCGGCTTCACCGACACCGAGCTGTGGCGGACCGTGGAGCCGGGCACCCCGGCCCCCGAGCGGCGGCTGGACGTCGTACGGACCTTCACCGAGCACGGTCTGGGCGTCGGCGTGCTGATGGCGCCGGTGATCCCGTTCCTGTCCGACGAACCGGCGCAGCTGCGGGCCACCGTGCGGGCGGTCGCGGCGGCGGGGGCGACCTCCGTCACCCCGCTCGTGCTGCATCTGCGGCCCGGGGCGCGCGAGTGGTTCATGGCCTGGCTGGGTCAGCACCACCCGCACCTGGTGCGCCGCTACGAGCGGCTGTACGCCGACGGCGCGTACGCCCCCAAGTGGTACCAGCGCCGGATCACCCGCCAGGTGCACGAACTGGCCCAGGAGTACGGCATCGGGCCCGCGCCCGCGGGGATGCCGCGCCGGATCCGGCCGCCGGAGCAGGAGGAGCACGCGCCGGCCGAGGAGGTGTCCGCGCCGACCCAGCTCACCCTGATCTGAGCGCGTCCGGGCGCGTCACGCGCCCGAACGGGTCAAATCGCCCGGCAATACCTATCTCCGGACGATCTTTCCGGGACGATGCCGCGAGGGCCGTGAGCCACGCGGCCCGGCCGTCTTAAGGCCCCCCTCCGTCCTGGGAGGACTTCTTGAACACTCGCGCAGCCGTGCTGTGCGCCACCGCCGTCGTCCTGGCCGGGACCGTCACGGCCGTACCGGCCGGGGCGTCCCCGGCGCCCGCGGCCGCCGCCCGGGCGACGCAGCTCACCTGGAAGAAGTGCGCCACCGCCGACCAGCCGACGCTCCAGTGCGCGTCCCTGAAGGTGCCGCTCGACCACGACGACCCGGACGGGGAGCGGATCACCCTGGCGCTCTCCCGGGTCCCGCACACCGCGCAGACGTACCAGGGTCCGCTGCTGGTCAACCCCGGCGGGCCCGGTGGACGCGGGCTGTCCCTCGCCGGTTTCGTCGCCTCCGCGCTGCCGAAGGCGGTCGCGGCCCAGTACGACGTGATCGGCTTCGACCCGCGCGGGGTGGGAAAGAGCACGCCCGCGCTGGACTGCGCCCCCGGCCACTTCGCGCCCGTGCGCCCGGACTCCGTGCCGGCCGCCGAGGCGGTCGAGAAGGCCAACCTGGAGCGGGCGCGGTCCTTCGCCGAGGCGTGCGGCAGGAAGTACGCGCGCGTGCTGCCGTACATCGACACGATCAGCACCGTGCGCGACATGGACGCGATCCGCGCCGCCACCGGCGCGCCGAAGCTGAACTACTTCGGCTACTCGTACGGCACCTACCTCGGCGCGGTCTACGCCAAGCTGTACCCGCAGCGGGTGCGGCGCCTGGTCCTCGACTCGATCGTCGACCCCACGGGCGTCTGGTACGACGACAACCTCACCCAGGACCGCGCGTTCGACGACCGGCACCGCGCGCTGATGGCATGGATCGCCCGGTACGACGACACCTACCGGCTGGGCCGCGACCCGGACGAGGTCGAGCGGAAGTGGTACGCGATGCGGGCGGCGCTCGCCCGCAGGCCCGCCGGCGGCAAGGTGGGCGCCGCGGAGCTGGAGGACACCTTCCTGCCGGGCGGCTACTACAACGGCTACTGGCCGCACCTCGCCAACGCGTTCGCGGCGTACGTCAACGACAAGAAGGCCGACCCGCTGGTGCGGGCGTACGAGAACTTCGCCGCCGTGGACGCCTCCGGGGACAACGGGTACAGCGTCTACACCGCGGTGCAGTGCCGGGACGCCCACTGGCCGCACGACTGGGAGGAGTGGCGCTCGGACAACTGGGAGACGTACCGCAAGGCGCCGTTCATGGCCTGGAACAACGCCTGGTACAACGCGCCGTGCGCGTTCTGGCCGACCCGGTCGCGGGGCCCGGTGAACATCGCGGGCGGGGCTTTGCCGCCGGTCCTGCTGTTCCAGGCGACGAACGACGCGGCCACCCCGTACGAGGGCGGCACCATCGTCCACGCCCTGCTGCGCGGCTCCAGTCTCGTGGTCGAACAGGGCGGCGGGAACCACGGCATCACGCTGAGCGGGAACAGCTGCCTCGACCGGCACCTGGCGGCCTATCTGACCGACGGCACGGTCCCGCGCGGCATCGGCGCGGTCGACGCGACATGCCGGGCCCAGCCCGACCCCAGGCCGCCGACCGGCAAGGTCGCCTCACCGGCGGCGCACGGCTCGGTGCTGCACGGGCTGCTGGGCTTCCGCGGCTGACCGTTGCCGCGAGGACCCTGCCGCGAGAAGGGTTCCGCGAGGGCTCCGCGAGGTCGCCGTTGACCGCACGGAGCCGTTGCGCCGGTCCCGGAGGGGCCCCTGAAGGGCCGTCACCTCGCTCGGACGGGTCGCTCCGGGGTCAGACCGGGAGGCCGGCCTGGTGCTCGGCGTACGTGCCGAACCGCAGGTACAGGCCGATGTCCGCGGGCGTCCGCGGCGAGATCGTCCGGTAGCTGCACAGTTCCTGGAGCGCGCCGGTGACCCCCGGGCCGCCCGCCCCCAGTTCCCGCAGGATCTTGGCGAGCGGACGGGGGTCGACCCCCTCCAGGTCCATGAGCCGGGCGACACGCGCGGCCGCCTCCGCGTCGTCGTGGGTGTTGTCCGGCAGGCGCAGATAGAGGTTGGCCTCCTCGGGACCGGGGGTGCCCTCCCGGAACGCCAGGCAGGTCATCGGCTCGTTGCTCACGGTGCCGCTGTCCCGCCCGTAGATGACGGACCGCGCCCGGGCCGCCCGCTCGGGCTCGTAGCGGTGCGCCAGGGCCGCGACCGTGTCCAGTTCCTCCATCTCCATTGGAAGGTGCCGGTAGTAGACCTTGACCCGGGAGGTGTTCCCGGCGTCCAGGTCGAGGGCCATGAGCTCCAGTTCGTGCCCCTGCTTGGCGAGTTCCCTGCCGCGCTCGGCCACCGGCCGCCAGGCGTCGGCCAGGCCGAGCCGGTGCATGGCCTCGGCCATCACCTCGTACGCCCGGTCCAGGCCGTTCACCTGCGGGTTGAGGTAGACCTTGTAGTGCGGCCGGTGTCCCGGTCTCCAGGCCAGGGAGTGCCAGAGCGTGGCCCGGTAGCGCTCGGGGTCCGACGTGAGGAACAGGTCCTCGATGCCCAGGTACCGCGCGATGTCCGTCCTGGGGCTCCCGGCGAGCCGGCGCGTCAGGTCCCGGCCGGCCTCCTGGCAGCCGAGCGGGGTGCCGTCGGAGCCGAGCGACTCGAAGAGGATGCGGACCTCGGGCCGGCCGGCCTTCCAGCTGACGGAGAGTTCGGCGGGGAAGCCGTCCGCCGAGACGAACGAGGGCGGTTCGCAGCGCGTGCCGACGGGCCGCTCGCCCCAGGGGTGGAGCACCTCTCGCAGATCCCCGAGGACGGTCTCGGTCTGCCACGGGTCTATCTCCAGTCCCCGGCAGACCGCCGTCCACTTCTCCTCGAGGAACCGGCCGAACGTTTTTACCGGGTCTTGACGTAGGGCCAGGTCGGATATCTCGTCCATCTCGTCCGGGAGTTGCGCACTGGTCACTGTCTCTCACCCTCCGTAGCCGGACAGGTCCGGCCTTGTCCGCGGTCAGTTCGGCAGCAGCCCTGCGGGCACACCGAGCCGGATTTCGGCGGAAGGCGATCTTCCCCTCGAACGGGTATTCAAATCTCGAACTAATTGGCGATAAAACGCTGTTGACGGTAAGTCAGCGCTGTCGGGGGATCCGCGCCAGCGCGTGCACGGCCGCCTCCGCGAGCGCCGGATGGGCGAGGGCGTCGCTCAGAACGGGCCGGGCGCGGGCGTCGCCGAGCGCACCGAGACCCTCCACACAGGCGAGGGCCACGCGCCGGTAGGGGTCGTGGGGCGTCAGCCGCCGCCGGAGGGTGGTGATCAGCGCGGGCACCGACTCCGGCGCCCGCAGCTCCACCAGGAGGCGGACCGGGTGCAGGGCGTAGGCGACCCGCAGTTCGTTGGTGGCGAGGGCCGCCGCCGCACGGGCGGTCCGGGGATCGCCCAGCCGGGCCAGGGCGTGGGCGGCACCGGCACAGCGCGGCGGGTCACGGTGGTTGAGCAGCAGGACGAGCGCCTCGAAGGCGCGCCGGTCCCCGGCGAGGCCCAGCCGGAAGGCGGCGAGCTCCCGGGCCCACAGCGGCCGCCCCGG
Organism: Streptomyces sp. YKOK-I1; assembly: GCF_054660435.1. Classification (NCBI taxonomy): domain Bacteria; kingdom Bacillati; phylum Actinomycetota; class Actinomycetes; order Kitasatosporales; family Streptomycetaceae; genus Streptomyces; species Streptomyces sp. YKOK-I1. The sequence continues at coordinate 8,168,056 of NZ_BAAGDR010000001.1, read as the reverse complement.
TTCGGTGAGCACCGCCGCCAGTTCGTCGGGGCCGGCGTCCGCCGCCAGCCGCTCGTACGCCGCCGTGCCGCCCGACTCCTGCCGTAAACGCTCCGTGAGCGCCCGCAACTCTTCGTCCATGAGGGCGAGCCTAGGCGGTGGACGGCGGAGCGAGTCAGCTCACATTTCGGGGGCTGGCGCGCTCGTTACCCGCCGGTTAAGCTCAGGAGAGCGAGTCACCCACTCGCATCCTCCTCGCGGCGGCCTGGTGACGCAGCCTCCGCGAAGGAAGTCGGTTCGGTACCACGTACCGCTGTACGACCCGGCCACGGGACAGGGCCGGTCGGATCTCCCGTTCGTCCGCAGGGCGTTGTGCGCGCCCCCGGCGACCGGCACCGGGCGTGTGCGCTCGTAGCCCGGCACCACCCGCAACCCTTTCCGCACCCGGTGCGCCCAGGCCTCGCAGAGGTTCTCCCGGCGCACCCGGGGGCGTTCCCAGTCGTCACCCTCTTCTTCTGGAGTCCCGCGATGGCCACTCCCCTCTCCGACACCTCTCTGTCCCCGCTCCGGACGATCGCCGTCGTCGGCCTCGGCACCATGGGCACCGGCATCGCCGAGGTCCTGGCCAAGGCCGGCCGTGAGGTGATCGGCATCGACATCAGCGAGGAGCGCACGGCCCGTTCGCTCGCCGTGCTGGAGTCCTCCACCGCCCGTGCCGTGCAGCGCGGCCGGCTCACCGAGCAGGAGCGCACGGGCGCCCTGGCCCGGATCCGCACCGCCACCGACCTGCGCGCGGCGGCCGACGCCGAGCTGGTGATCGAGGTGGCTCCGGAGTCGTACGAGATCAAGCAGCAGATCTTCCGCGAGCTGGACGGCATCGTCCGGCCGGAGACGATCCTCGCCACCGGTACCAACGCCCTGTCCGTGACCCGGCTCGCCGCCGAGTCGGCCCGTCCGGAGCGCGTGCTCGGTCTGCACTTCTTCAACCCGGCGCCCGCGATGAAGCTGGTCGAGGTGGTGTCCTCGGTGCTGACCGCGCCGGCCGCCGTCTCCGCCGTCACCAACCTCGCCCTGGACCTCGGCAAGGAGCCGGTCGCGGTCGGCGACCGCCCCGGATTCGTCGCGGACGGGCTGCTGTTCGGCTACCTCAACCAGGCCGCCGCGATGTACGAGGCGCGCTACGCCTCCCGTGAGGACATCGACGCCGCGATGCGGCTCGGCTGCGGGCTGCCGATGGGCCCGCTGGCGCTGCTCGACCTGATCGGCGTCGACACGGCCCGTACGGTCCTGGAGGCGATGTACGCCGAGTCGCGCGACCGGCTGCACGCGCCCGCCCCGATCCTCAAGCAGCTCAGCGAGGCCGGTCTGACGGGCCGTAAGGCGGGCCGCGGCTTCTACACCTACGAGGCGCCGGGCAGCGCGACCGTCGTCCCGGACGCGCTGACGCCCGCCACCGGCGGCTCCGGCGTCCCCGGCCGCGAGGTCCGCAGCGTCGGGGTGGCCGGTTCCGGCACGATGGCCTCCGGGATCGCCGAGGTGTTCGCCAAGGCGGGCTACGACGTCGTCCTGGCCGCCCGCAGCGAGGAGAAGGCGCAGACGGCGAAGGCCCGGATCGGCAAGAACCTGGCGCGCTCGGTCGACAAGGGCCGGATGACCGCCGAGGCCGCCGCGCAGACCCTGGAGCGGATCACCCCGGCCGGCTCCTACGACGCGTTCGCCGACGTCGACCTGGCCGTCGAGGCGGTCGCCGAGGACCTGGAGATCAAGCGGCAGCTGTTCGCGACCTTCGACAAGGTCTGCAAGCCGGGTGCCGTGCTGGCCACCACCACCTCCTCGCTGCCGGTCGTCGCCTGCGCCCGGGCCACCTCGCGCCCGCAGGACGTCATCGGGATGCACTTCTTCAACCCGGCGCCGGCCATGAAGCTGGTCGAGGTCGTCCGTACGGTGCTGACGGCCGAGGACGTCCACTCGACGGTTCACGAGGTGTGCGGACGGATCAAGAAGCACGCCGTGGACTGCGGGGACCGTGCGGGATTCATCGTGAACGCCCTGCTGTTCCCGTACCTCAACAACGCGATCAAGATGGTGCAGGAACACTATGCGTCTCTCGACGACATCGACGCCGCGATGAAGCTGGGCGGCGGTTACCCGATGGGTCCGTTCGAACTGCTGGACGTCGTCGGGCTGGACGTCTCCCTCGCGATCGAGAAGGTCCTGCACCGGGAGTTCCGCGACCCGGGCCTCGCCCCGGCCCCGCTCCTGGAGCACCTGGTGGCCGCGGGCTGCCTCGGCCGCAAGACGGGCCGGGGTTTCCGCGAATATGCCCGCCGCTGACGGCGTCGGCGACCGGCTCGAAGGCTCAGCCGACGGTGGGGCCTGGGGCGGACTGCTCGACCCCGGCGGGCCCCTGGCGCCGGCCGGGCCCGGTTCTCCCCCGCTCCCCGGGAGCGGGGGAAACCCCGGACCTGCGCAGAGAGCTGCGCACATGCAGTACGTTCGGGGCATGTCCCAGCCCGCCAGGTCCCCACGTACACCAGCCACGCCCGACGTTTCGGAGAGTGCCGCGGGCAGCCGCGCGGCCGCCCAGCGGCTCAGGATGCGCCGCGAACTGGCGGCCGCGGCCATGGAACTGTTCGCCACGAAGGGGTACGAGGCGACCACCGTCGACGAGATCGCGGCCGCGGCCGGCGTCGCCCGCCGCACCTTCTTCCGCCACTTCCGCTCCAAGGAAGAGGCGATCTTCCCCGACCACGACGACACCCTGATCCGCGCCGAGGCCGTCCTCAACGCGGCCCCGGCCCACGAGCACCCCCTCGACACCGTGTGCCGCGGCATCAAGGAGGTCATGAAGATGTACGCGGCGCGGCCGGAGATCTCGGTCGCCCGCTACAAGCTGACCCGTGAGGTGCCCACCCTGCGGGAGGCGGAGATCGCCTCGGTGGCCCGCTACGAGCGGCTGTTCACCCGCTACCTCCTCGGCCACTTCGACGAGCACGCGCACGACGACGACGCCAACGACGACCCGCTGCTGGCCGAGGTCGCCGCCTCCGCCGTGGTCACCGCCCACAACCACGTCCTGCGGCGCTGGCTGCGGGCGGGCGGCCAGGGCGACGTCGAGACCCAGCTCGACCACGCCTTCGCCATCGTCCGCCGGACCTTCGGCACCGGCATCGGCGCCGGACGCAGCGGCGGCGCGCCGGCCAGGCCGGCCCCCGCGGCCATCTCCGCGCAGGGCGAGGTGCTGGTGACGGTCGCCCGTACCGACGCCCCGCTCGACGAGGTCATGCGCGCCATCGAGCAGGCCCTCAAGGAGCGCTGACCGCGCTTTCGCCCTGTGATGACGGCCACCCGCCCGGGTGGCCGTTTTGGCATGTCAGGGCATCTTTTCAGGCGGATTTCAGACCCCGTTCGATCGATCATCGCTCATTTGTTACGTAAAGATTTCATCTGAGAGGAAGTTCTGGCACTCAGTGCCTTGCGAGGTGACACGCGGTGTCATACGTTGGAGGTGTCCGGGCGGCCGGCGTGCAGAGACCTTTCGTACGCCGGCTGTCCCCGCAGCTCATGGCCTGCGCGCCCGGACGCCTGCGTCACAGGCAACCTCCCGCGCCACAAAGCGCCGCCGAACAGCACCGAACCAACCCTCACAGCGCCCCTCCCTCAGGGCGCTCACCGCCGGAGGCAACACCGTGACCACTCAGGACATCCTGGACGCGATCCAGTCGCCGGACGTGACGCCGGCCGACTTCGCCGCCCTGCCGCTGCCCGAGTCGTACCGTGCGATCACCGTCCACAAGGACGAGACCGAGATGTTCGCCGGGCTCGAGACCCGCGACAAGGACCCGCGCAAGTCGATCCACCTCGACGAGGTTCCGCTGCCCGAGCTCGGCCCGGGCGAGGCCCTGGTGGCCGTCATGGCCTCCTCGGTCAACTACAACTCCGTGTGGACCTCGATCTTCGAGCCGCTGTCCACGTTCGGCTTCCTGGAGCGCTACGGCCGGCTCAGCGAGCTGACCAAGCGCCACGACCTGCCGTACCACATCATCGGCTCCGACCTCGCGGGCGTCGTCCTGCGCACCGGCCCCGGCGTCAACGCCTGGAAGCCGGGCGACGAGGTCGTCGCGCACTGTCTGTCCGTCGAGCTGGAGTCCTCCGACGGCCACAACGACACGATGCTCGACCCGGAGCAGCGCATCTGGGGCTTCGAGACCAACTTCGGCGGCCTCGCCGAGATCGCCCTGGTCAAGTCCAACCAGCTGATGCCCAAGCCGGGCCACCTCAGCTGGGAGGAGGCCGCCGCCCCCGGTCTGGTCAACTCCACCGCCTACCGGCAGCTGGTCTCCCGCAACGGCGCCGGCATGAAGCAGGGCGACAACGTCCTGATCTGGGGCGCGAGCGGCGGACTCGGCTCGTACGCCACCCAGTTCGCGCTGGCCGGCGGCGCCAACCCCATCTGTGTCGTCTCCTCGCCGCAGAAGGCGGACATCTGCCGTGCGATGGGCGCCGAGGCGATCATCGACCGCAACGCCGAGGGCTACAGGTTCTGGAAGGACGAGCAGACCCAGGACCCGAAGGAGTGGAAGCGCTTCGGCAAGCGCATCCGTGAACTCACCGGCGGCGAGGACATCGACATCGTCTTCGAGCACCCGGGCCGCGAGACCTTCGGCGCCTCCGTCTTCGTCACCCGCAAGGGCGGCACCATCACCACCTGCGCCTCGACCTCGGGCTACATGCACGAGTACGACAACCGCTACCTGTGGATGTCCCTGAAGCGGATCATCGGTTCGCACTTCGCCAACTACCGCGAGGCCTGGGAGGCCAACCGGCTCATCGCGAAGGGCAGGATCCACCCGACCCTGTCGAAGACCTACTCCCTGGAGGAGACCGGCCAGGCCGCGTACGACGTGCACCGCAACCTCCACCAGGGCAAGGTCGGCGTCCTGTGCCTCGCCCCCGGGGAAGGCCTCGGCGTGCGCGACGAGGAGATGCGCGCCCAGCACCTCGACGCCATCAACCGCTTCCGCAACATCTGAGACACCCGGGGTCATAGATGACTGAGCGTCAGCCCGCCGACGGCACGCGGGAGAAGGACCGGCCGTGGCTCATGCGCACGTACGCCGGCCACTCCACCGCCGAGGCGTCCAACGAGCTGTACCGGCGCAACCTCGCCAAGGGCCAGACGGGCCTGTCGGTGGCGTTCGACCTGCCGACCCAGACCGGCTACGACTCCGACCACGTCCTCGCCCGCGGCGAGGTCGGCCGGGTCGGCGTGCCGGTGGCCCATCTCGGTGACATGCGCCGGCTGTTCCAGGACATCCCCCTGGAGCAGATGAACACCTCGATGACGATCAACGCCACCGCCATGTGGCTGCTGGCGCTCTACCAGGTCGTCGCCGAGGAGCAGGGCGCGGACATCACCCGGCTCCAGGGCACGACCCAGAACGACATCGTCAAGGAGTACCTGTCCCGGGGCACGCACGTCTTCCCGCCGGGACCGAGCCTGCGCCTGACGACGGACATGATCGCGTACACGGTCTCCCACATCCCGAAGTGGAACCCGATCAACATCTGCAGCTACCACCTGCAGGAGGCGGGCGCCACGCCGGTCCAGGAGATCGCGTACGCGATGTCCACCGCGATCGCGGTGCTCGACGCCGTGCGCGACTCGGGACAGGTCCCCGCCGAGAAGTTCGGCGACGTCGTGGCCCGGATCTCCTTCTTCGTGAACGCGGGCGTCCGCTTCGTCGAGGAGATGTGCAAGATGCGGGCGTTCGGGCGGATCTGGGACCAGATCACACGGGAGCGGTACGGCATCGAGAACCCCAAGCAGCGCCGCTTCCGGTACGGCGTCCAGGTCAACTCGCTCGGGCTGACCGAGGCGCAGCCGGAGAACAACGTCCAGCGGATCGTGCTGGAGATGCTGGCCGTGACGCTGTCGAAGGACGCCCGCGCGCGTGCCGTGCAGCTGCCGGCCTGGAACGAGGCGCTGGGCCTGCCCCGGCCCTGGGACCAGCAGTGGTCGCTGCGGATCCAGCAGGTCCTCGCGCACGAGAGCGATCTGCTGGAGTACGAGGACCTCTTCGAGGGCTCGCACGTCGTCGAGGCGAAGGTCGCCAAGCTCGTCGAGGAGTCGCTCGCGGAGATCGGGCGGATCCAGGAGATGGGCGGCGCGATGGCCGCGGTGGAGTCCGGCTACCTGAAGTCGCAGCTGGTCTCCTCGCACGCCGAGCGCCGCGCTCGTATTGAGTCCGGTCAAGAGAAGATCGTCGGCGTCAACATCTTCAACACCACCGAGCCGAATCCCTTGACGGCCGATCTCGATACAGCCATCCAGACAGTCGATCCGGCTGTCGAGGCTCGTGTCGTCTCATCGCTGCGGACCTGGCGCGACACCCGCTACCAGCCGCCCTTCAACCACCCGCGGCCCTGCAAGGCGCTGGAGAAGCTGAAGGAGGCCGCCAAGGGCACCGACAACCTCATGGAGGCCACCCTGGAGTGCGCCCGCGCCGGGGTCACGACCGGTGAGTGGGCCGGGGCCCTGCGCGAGGTGTTCGGCGAGTTCCGGGCGCCGACCGGGGTCTCCTCGGCTCCGGTGGCGGTCCCCGCCGAGGAGGGCTCGGCCATGTCGGAGGTCCGCCGCAGGGTGGAGACGACCGCGCAGGACCTCGGCACGGGCAAGCTGCGCTTCCTGGTCGGCAAGCCGGGCCTGGACGGGCACTCCAACGGCGCCGAGCAGATCGCCGTGCGCGCCCGCGACGCCGGCTTCGAGGTGGTCTACCAGGGCATCCGGCTCACCCCGGAGCAGATCGTGGACGCGGCGCTGGCCGAGGACGTGCACGCGGTGGGCCTGTCGATCCTGTCCGGCTCGCACGCGCAACTCGTGCCGGACGTGCTGGAACGGCTCCGTGTGGCCGGTGCCACAGATATACCGGTGATCGCCGGTGGCATCATCCCGAATGGTGACGCCGAGCAGCTCAGGGCCGCCGGAGTGGCCGCCGTCTTCACCCCGAAGGACTTCGACATCACCGGGATCATCGGCCGCATCGTCGACGAGATCCGCAAAGCGAACAAGCTCGACCCCCTGGAGGTCCCCGCATGACCGTCAACCGTCTGCGTCCGCGCCGCTCGTGTCTCGCGGTCCCGGGCAGCAACCCCCGCTTCCTGGAGAAGGCGCAGGGCCTGGCGGCGGACCAGGTCTTCCTCGACCTGGAGGACGCGTGCGCCCCGCTCGCCAAGCCCGAGGCGCGGCACACCATCGTCAAGTTCCTCAACGAGGGCGACTGGACCGGCAAGACCCGGGTCGTGCGCGTCAACGACTGGACGACCGAGTGGACGTACCGTGACGTCGTCACGGTCGTCGAGGGCGCCGGCCCGAACCTCGACTGCATCATGCTGCCGAAGGTGCAGAACGCCCAGCAGATCGTCGCCCTGGACCTGCTGCTGACGCAGATCGAGAAGACCATGGGCTTCGAGGTCGGCAGGATCGGCATCGAGGCGCAGATCGAGAACGCCCAGGGCCTGAACAACGTCAACGAGATCGCGCAGGCATCCCCGCGCATCGAGACGATCATCTTCGGCCCGGCCGACTTCATGGCGTCGATCAACATGAAGTCGCTGGTCGTGGGTGAGCAGCCGCCCGGCTACCCGGCCGACGCCTACCACTACATCCTGATGAAGATCCTGATGGCCGCCCGCGCCAACGACCTCCAGGCGATCGACGGCCCCTACCTCCAGATCCGCAACGTCGACGGCTACCGCGAGGTCGCGCAGCGCGCCGCCGCGCTCGGCTTCGACGGCAAGTGGGTGCTGCACCCCGGCCAGGTCGAGGCGTCCAACGAGATCTTCTCGCCCTCCCAGGAGGACTACGACCACGCCGAGCTGATCCTGGACGCGTACGACTACTACACGTCCGAGGCGGGCGGGAAGAAGGGCTCGGCGATGCTCGGCGACGAGATGATCGACGAGGCCAGCCGCAAGATGGCGCTGGTCATCTCGGGCAAGGGCCGCGCGGCCGGCATGAAGCGCACGTCGGCGTTCGAGATCCCGGAGGCGTGACGATGCAGTTCGGACGCACCTACGAGGAGTTCGAGGTCGGGGCGACGTACAAGCACTGGCCGGGCAAGACGGTCACCGAGTACGACGACCATCTGTTCTGTCTCCTCACCATGAACCACCACCCGCTCCACATGGACGTCAACTACGCCGAGAACACCACGGACTTCGGCAGGAACGTGGTGGTCGGGAACTACATCTACTCCCTGCTGCTCGGCATGTCCGTGCCGGACGTGTCCGGCAAGGCGATCGCCAACCTGGAGATCGAGTCGCTCCGGCACGTGGCGCCGACCTTCCACGGCGACACGATCTACGGCGAGACGACCGTGCTGGACAAGTGGCCCTCGAAGTCGAAGAACGACCGTGGGATCGTCCATGTCGAGACCAAGGGCTACAAGCAGGACGGCACGCTCGTGTGCGTGTTCCGCCGCAAGGTGATGGTGCCGACCGAGACGTACATCAAGGAGCGCGGCGGCGAGCAGCCCGGCCGCCCCGAACTCAAGCAGCAGGAGAAGTAGGCCATGGCCCGTCTCGCCCAGACCGCCGGTCTGACCGACGTCCAGCAGGAGATCCTCTCCACCGTCCGCGACTTCGTGGACAAGGAGATCATCCCGGTCGCCACCGAGCTGGAGCACCGCGACGAGTACCCGCAGCAGATCGTCGACGGCCTCAGGGAACTCGGCCTGTTCGGCCTGATGATCCCCGAGGAGTACGGGGGTCTGGGCGAGTCGCTCCTCACCTACGCGCTGTGCGTGGAGGAGATCGCCCGGGGCTGGATGTCGGTCTCCGGGATCATCAACACGCACTTCATCGTGGCGTACATGCTCAAGCAGCACGGCACGCAGGAGCAGAAGGACCACTTCCTGCCGCGGATGGCGGCCGGCGACGTCCGGGGCGCGTTCTCGATGTCGGAGCCGGGTCTCGGCTCGGACGTGTCGGCGATCACGTCGAAGGCGGTGCGGGACGGCGAGGAGTACGTCCTCAACGGTCAGAAGATGTGGCTGACGAACGGCGGTACGTCGTCGCTGGTGGCCGTTCTGGTCAGAAGTGACGAAGGACACCCCGAGGGCACGGCCCCCCACAAGTCGATGACCACCTTCCTGATCGAGAAGGAGCCCGGCTTCGGAGAGGTCCGCCCCGGCCTCACGATCCCCGGCAAGATCGAGAAGATGGGCTACAAGGGTGTCGACACCACCGAGCTGATCATGGATGGCCTGCGGCTTCCCGCCGATCGGGTGCTCGGCGGGGTCACCGGCCGAGGTTTTTACCAAATGATGGACGGCGTCGAGGTGGGACGCGTGAATGTGGCGGCGCGTGGCTGCGGCGTCGCTCAGCGTGCCTTCGAGCTGGGCGTTCAGTACGCCCAGCAGCGGCACACGTTCGGCAAGGCGATCGCCCAGCACCAGGCGATCCAGTTCAAGCTCGCCGAGATGGCTACCAAGGTCGAGGCCGCGCATGCCATGATGGTGAACGCGGCACGCAAAAAGGACTCCGGGGAACGAAACGACCTTGAAGCCGGTATGGCGAAGTACCTCGCCTCCGAGTACTGCAAGGAGGTCGTGGAGGATGCCTTCCGGATCCACGGCGGCTACGGCTTCTCCAAGGAGTACGAGATCGAGCGCCTCTACCGGGAGGCCCCGATGCTGCTGATCGGTGAAGGTACCGCCGAAATCCAGAAAATGATCATCGGGCGCCGACTGCTCGAAGAGTATCGGTTCCAGGGCTAGATGTCCGGGTTGGGGGTGTTTTCTTCGAGAAGAAGATCACACCCCGTCAACTTCCCCCGGCCGTCGACTCGGCTTCCTGGCTTACCCAGTTGCGCCCCCGAACCGCTACGATCGCCGGAAAGCCGCCGTCCCCCGTCGAAGCGCGGCATCGTCCGCTACGAAGGTCATCCATGCCCCACAGCCAAACCTCTGCACACCGCGACCGCCTGGTAGGCGCACGCCTCGCGCGCGGAGCATCGCCGTGGCTTCTGCCGACCGTCGCCACCGCAGCCGTCAGCCTGGTCCGCGCCCGCCGCTCGGGCGTCGCCAAGGCCGTCGCCGTACCCGCCACCGCTCTCGCGGCGGGCATGCTGTGGTTCTTCCGCGACCCCGAGCGCGAGATCGCGCCGGGCCGGGTCATCTCCCCCGCCGACGGAGTGGTGCAGAGCATCATGCCGTGGAAGGACGGACGCACCCGGGTCGCGATCTTCATGAGCCCGCTCAACGTCCACGTCAACCGCGCGCCGCTCTCCGGCACGGTCACGTCCGTGGAGCACATCCCCGGCGGGTTCGTTCCGGCGTTCAACAAGGAGAGCGAGAACAACGAGCGCGTCGTCTGGCACTTCGACACCGAACTCGGTGACATCGAGATGATCCAGATCGCCGGTGCCGTCGCCCGCCGTATCGTCCCCTACCTCCCCGAGGGCACGAAGGTCGAGCAGGGCGAGCGGATCGGCCTCATCCGCTTCGGCTCGCGCGTCGACATCTACCTGCCCGAGGGCGTGGAGGTCGCGGTCGAGGTCGGCCAGAAGACCGTGGCGGGGGTGACTCGCATTGACCGTGATTGACCCTGAGACCCAGGCGGGCTGGGTGCCCGAGGCCGACGACGCGGACGACGAGGAGGAGATGCCCCTCTCGCTGCGTCTGTCGATAGCGGACACCCTCACCCTCGGCAACGCCACGTGCGGCTTCATGGCGGTGTACTTCACCACCACCGGCATCCTGATCCCGCACCTCACCGGGGACCAGGAGACCGGCATGGCCCGCCACAGCGCGGCCACCGCCGTCATCCTGATGCTCTGCGCGGCCGTGTTCGACCTGTTCGACGGCCTGGTCGCGCGCAAGCTGCGCAGCTCGCCGATGGGCGCGGAGCTGGACAACCTCTCCGACCTGATCAGCTTCGGCCTGGCCCCGGCGTACTTCGTCCTGGTCTACGGCATGGTCGCCGACGACGCCCACCAGCGGGTGGCGGCGCTCGGCGCGATCGTCGTCCTGCTGGCCGTGGTGCTGCGACTGGCGAGATTCTCGTGCGTGACACCGCCGAACGGCATGTTCCAGGGCATGCCCTCGCCGTTCGGCGCGCTCACCGTCGTCTCGATCGTGCTGCTCGAGCTGCCTTTCGTGGCGACGCTGCTGGCCATCCTGGGCACCGCCTGGCTGATGGTGAGCCGGGTCGAGTACCCCAAGCCGCGGGGCCGCCTCGCCGGCGCGGTGCTCGTCTGGATCGTGCTGTCGATGGGGCTGCTGGCGGCCTGGGCGTTCGACGCCCCGAGCGGTCAGCTGCTGCTGCAGACCGGCTGCGCGCTGCAGCTCGTCATGGGCGCGGTGATCCCGCTGTTCGCCACGGCCCGCCGGGTGAACAACTTCCGCGACAACCGGCGTGAGGCACGGGCGGCCCAGTTGCCGTAGCGGTACGCGTGTCGAAGGGCCCCGGACCGATGTGGTCCGGGGCCCTTCGTGCTGGTTGTTCGTCTGCTGCGCCGTCGTGGCCCTTCGCGCAGTTCCCCGCGCCCCTTGAGGGGCGCTTGTGGTGCTGTCAGGTCAGGAAGTCCCCGGCGATGCGCTCGGCGACCCGCTCCAGGATCGGGCCCGCGTCCGAGATGCACGTGGAGACGTCCGGCTCGATCTCCGTCAGGGGGTATGCCCGGCGGATGCCGGCGCGGCCGAGGGCCTCCGGCGGCAGGGCGAGCCGGCCGCAGACCGCGACGACCTCCTTGCCGGCGGCACGGGCGGCGGCCGCGACCCCGGCGGGGGCCTTGCCGTGCAGCGTCTGCGCGTCCAGCGAGCCCTCGCCGGTGATCACCAGCTCCGCCCGCTCCAGGGCCGGCGCGAAGCCCAGCACGTCCAGCATCACCTCGATGCCGGCCCGGAACCGGGCCCCCAGCAGCAGGGCGCCGTAGCCGATGCCGCCCGCGGCCCCGGCGCCCGGCGCGACCGCGTACTCCGCGGCCCGCAGACCGACGGCCGCCTCCAGGACCTTCGCGTAGTGCGCGAGCGCCTCGTCCAGCGCCTCCACGTCGTCCGGGGAGGCGCCCTTCTGCGGCCCGTACACCGCCGGGGCGCCCTTCGGGCCGGTCAGCGGGTTGTCGACGTCGCTGGCGAGGACCAGTTCCACGGACTTCAGCCGCGGGTCGAGACCGGACAGGTCGGCGCGGTCCAGGTCCGCGAGTCCGCCGCCGCCCGGCGCCACCGGCTCGCCGTCCTCGTCCAGGAACCGGGCCCCGAGCGCGGACAGCATGCCCGCGCCGCCGTCGGTGGTCGCACTGCCGCCGACCCCGAACACGATCGTCCGGACACCCGCGTCCAGCGCGGCCCGCAGCAGCTCTCCGGAGCCGTACGTCGAGGCCGTCAGCGGGGCGAAGACACCGGCGGGCAGCCGTTGCAGACCGCTCGCCTCCGCCATCTCCACCACGGCGGTGTCGCCGCGCAGCGCGAACGCGGCGGTGACCTCGTGCCCGAGGGGACCGGCGACCCGTACCTCCCGGCGCTCGAACCCGGCCGCGACCGCCGCGTCGACGGTGCCGTCGCCGCCGTCGGCGACCGGCAGGGCCTCCACTTCGACGTCCGGCACGGCCCGGCGCAGCCCGGCCGTCACCCGCTCGGCGACCTGTACGGCCGTCAGCGACCCCTTGAATTTGTCCGCGGCCACGAGCACCCGCTGTCGGGTGCCCTGCGTTGCAGCGTCCGCCACCGTTTCCATCCCCTTGCTCTCCGGGCCCCGCGCACGTCAGGGCCAGTCGCGCCGCAGCGACCTTAACCGGAGGACGCCCCCGCCGTCATGCGTTGCCCGCACCCTGGGACAGCCTGAGGGCCGCCTGTGGAGGCCGCCGAAAACCGCGCGCGCCCGCCCGGAATCGGGTAAACCGGATCCATGACCCCCATGGGGACTTCCCGGACCACCGGGCCCGCCCTCGCCGACCGTGTGCTCGGCGGCTGGCTGGGCCGGATCGCCGGCAACATGCTCGGCAAACCGGTCGAACAGGGCGAGGTGTGGACCCGCGAGCGCATCGACGGCTATCTGCGCCGCGCCGGCGCGCTCCCCCTCACCGACTATCTGCCCGAGCCCGCCACCGAGGAGGACCGCGGGCGGCTGCGGCCCGAGTGGCGCAGCTGTGTGCGCGGCCGGGTCCACGGCAGCTGCCGCGACGACGACGTCGACTACGCGATCCTCGGCCTCGACCTGCTGGAGACCCACGGCTTCGCCTTCACCACCGAGCAGGTCGGCGACCTGTGGCTGCTGCGGCTGCCGTACCTGCAGACGTTCACCGCGGAACGCGCCGCCTACCGCAACCTCGCGGGCGGCATCAGACCGCCGCTGACGGCGACGTACGACAATCCGTACCAGGAGTGGATCGGCGCCCTCATCCGCGCCGACGTCTACGGCTGGACCAGCCCCGGCGCCCCACGGCGCGCCGCGTCCCTCGCCCGCCGGGACGCGGTGCTCTCGCACACCGGGAACGGGGTCTACGGCGCGATGTGGTCGGCGGCGCTGATCGCGGCGGCGTTCACCGCGCCGACGGTGCGCGGCGCGTTCGAGGAGGCGATGGCCGTCATCCCGGCGAGCAGCCGTCTCGCCCGGACCGTGCGCCGGGTCGCCGCTCTCCACGACACGGGCCTGAGCTGGGAGGACACCCTCGCCACGATCGGCGCCGAGACGTCCGGCCTGGGCTGGATCCACACCGTCCCGAACGCCGCCGTCCTCACCGCCGGGCTGCTCTACGGCGACGGCGACTTCACGCGCACCCTCGCCCTCACCGTCCGCGGCGGCCTGGACACCGACTCCAACGGCGCCACGGCGGGCTCGGTGGCCGGCGTCCTGGCGGGGGCACGGGCGATCCCCGCCCACTGGACGGACCCGCTGGAGGACACCGTGCACAGCGCGGTGTTCGGCTTCGACGGGGCCCGGATCAGCGAGCTGGCGGAGCGGACGGTGCGGTTGGTGGAGGCGTAAGGGAACGGAAGGGGGGCGCGAGGGGCGCGCGGGTGGGTGTGCGAGCGCACCGGGGTGTCATGGGCGGGCGCGTGCGGGCGCGGGCGGCGGAACCGGGCGAGGGGGCTGGATACCCTGCTGGGATGACTGCCTCCAGCGCCTCCGACTTCGCCGCGTACATCGCCTCCCTGCCGCGCATCCTGGCCGGCGCCGCCGTCCTCTTCCGGGACGCGCGCGGGCAGGTGCTGCTCGTCGAGCCCAACTACCGGGACGGCTGGGCGCTGCCGGGCGGCACCGTGGAGTCCGACCTGAACGAGACCCCCCGGCAGGGCGCGCGCCGCGAGACGCTGGAGGAGATCGGCCTCGACCGTCCGCTCGGGCGGCTGCTCGCGGTGGACTGGTCGGTCGGACCGGGCAGGCCGCCGCTGGTGGCGTACCTCTACGACGGCGGGATCCTCGACGAGGACGACCTCAAGGCGATCCGGCTCCAGGAGGAGGAACTGCTGTCCTGGCGGCTGGTCCCGCGCGAGGAGATCACCGGCCATCTGCTGGGCGCCCTCGGCCACCGTGTCCTGGCCGCCCTCGACGCCCTCGCGGACGGCTCGGGACCGGTCGAACTGGAGAACGGCCACCCGGCGACCTGAGCCATGGACGCCGCCGGCTCAGCCCTCGGGGTTGGGCGGTGCGCCGTCCACCTCGCGCAGCGCCTCGTCGCGGGCGGCGACCCGGGCCTCCGTGCGGTGCCCGCGCTCGATGTAGTCCCGGACGACGAGTTCGACGGCGTCCTGGGGGTTGCCGACCCCGGAGAGAACCATGACCTCGACGACGAGCCGGGCATCGAGGGAGACGGTGACCTTGGCCATGCCGGGACGCTAACACCGCGCGCGGCATCCGCACAGGCAACCGGCGAACAAGGTCCGAGCAACAACGGACATCGACAGCATGCGGGGCATGCGTCATGATCGGCCGACGGCGGCCGAGGGCCCGGCGGGGGTGCGTGCCCGGACAGGGCCTAGTCTGTTGCCCCTTGAACAGCTTCTCGGAGCCCGGCACTTGGAAAAGGTGACGCGCGATGTCGCTGAGCCCCGGCGATCCGCAGTCCATGGGCGGCTACACCCTGGTCGACCGGCTCGGCAGTGGTGGCATGGGCATCGTCTATCTGGGCCTGTCGGACTCCGGACGGCGGGTCGCGGTCAAGGTCGTGCACCCGCCGTACGCGCTGGACGAGGAGTTCCGCACGCGCTTCCGGCAGGAGGTCACGGCGGCCCGCAGGGTCAGCGGGGCCTTCACCGCGCCGGTGGTGGACGCCGATCCGGACGCGGCGCAGCCGTGGATGGCGACCCTGTACATCCCGGGCCGCACGCTGTCGGACATCGTGGCCGAGGACGGCCCGTTGCGCGGACGCGCGTTGCGGGTGCTCGCGCTGGGGCTCGTCGAGGCACTGCGGGACATCCACCGGGCCGGTGTGGTGCACCGTGATCTGAAGCCGAGCAATGTCCTGATGGCCGAGGACGGCCCCCGTGTCATCGACTTCGGCATCTCGCACGCCGTGGACAACGAGGCCCTCACCATGACCGGCCGGCTGATCGGCACCCCGCCCTTCATGTCGCCGGAGCAGTTCACCGCGCCGCGCGAGGTCACCGGTGCCTCGGACGTCTTCTCGCTGGGGTCGCTGCTGGTCTACGCGGCCACCGGCAACCGCCCGTTCGACGGCAGCAGCCCGTACTTGACGGGCTATCGGGTGATGTACGAGGCGCCGGCCCTGGACGGAGTCGCCGAACCGCTGCGCGGCATCGCCGAACGCTGCCTCGACAAGGACCCGGCGGCCCGCCCGGGCCTCGACGAACTGCGCCGTACGCTGCGGGCGTTGCCGGATTCCGAGGGGCCGGTGGAGACCGGGGAGCCCGGGGAGCCCGCCGCGCCGCCCCCGCCCGGCTCCGGAAACGGACGCGGGCGTCGAAGGCGGCGCGTGTTCGTCGGCCTCGCCGCGGTCCTGGCCGTCACCGGGCTGGGCGTCGCGGCCGTGAAGATCACCTCGCGTCCCCAGAGCAGCGCCACCGCGGCGCACGCGCCCGGCGCGACCGCGTCCCCGTCGGAGACCCCGTCCGTGTCCCCCTCCCCCTCCCCCTCCCCCTCCCCCTCTGCCTCCGCGTCCGCCGGCGCCGTGACGCCGCCGCCGAAGCATGTGCGGTGGGACTACCAGATAGGGGGCGCGTACACCCCGCAGGCCGGGGTGAAGGTGGTGAGCCGCAGCCACGAGAGCGCCCCCGCGCCCGGTGTCTACACCATCTGCAACATCAACGCCTTCCAGGCGCAGCAGGGCGCGGAGGGCGACTGGGACGCCGATCTGCTGCTGCGCGACGCCGAGGGCGAGGTCGTCTACGACAAGGACTGGGACGAGGCGGTCCTGGACATCCGCACCGACGCCAAGCGCCGCCGTATCGCCGCCGAGCTGAACACCTGGATCGACGGGTGCGCGGCCAAGGGCTACCGGGCCGTCGAGCCCGACAACTACGACACCTTCACCCGCTTCCCGTCCTACCTCCGGGCCGACCAGGCCGAGGCGCTCATGAAGCTGCTCGCGGCACACGCGCACGCCGACGGGCTGGCCATCGCCCAGAAGAACACCGTCGAACTCGTGGCCGACCGGGAGGCCGTGGGCCTGGACTTCGCCATCGTGGAGGAGTGCGCCGACTACGACGAGTGCGGCGCGTTCGCCGAGGCGTTCGACGACAACGTGCTGGTGGTCGAGTACACGGCGAAGGGGCTGGCGCAGGCCTGCTCCGGCTGGGGCGACACCCTCGGCGTCGTGCGCCGCGACGAGGAGGTCGTGCCCGAGGGCTCCGCCGGCTACGTCCGCCAGACCTGCTGACGCCCCGGCCGGCGCACCGGATATCCGTTCGCCCCGAGCGGGCGGGCACCTTACCCTCAGGCCCATGAACAGGCCACTCGTCGCCCTCCTCAGCGGTGCCGGCATCTCCACCGATTCCGGGATCCCCGACTACCGCGGTCCGAACGGGCTGTGGCGGCGCGACCCCGAGGCCGAGAAGCTCGTGACCTACGACTTCTACATGCGGGACCCGGAGATCCGGCGGCGCTCCTGGCTGATGCGGCGGGAGACCGGCGCACTGCGGGCCGAGCCGAACGCCGCGCACCTGGCCGTCGCCGAGCTGGAGCGGTCCGGGACCCCGGTGCGGGTGATCACCCAGAACGTGGACGGCCTCCACCAGCGCGCGGGCCTGCCCGACCGCAAGGTGCTGGAGCTGCACGGCACCGCGCACGGCGTGGTCTGCACGAAGTGTCACGCCCGTGGGTCGATGGCGGACGCCCTCGCCCGCGTGGACGCCGGCGAGCCGGACCCGCCCTGTCTGGAGTGCGGCGGGATCCTGAAGACGGCCACCGTGATGTTCGGCGAGCGGCTCGACCCGGTCGTCCTCGGCGACGCGCTCGCGATCACCAAGGCCTGCACCGTGTTCATCGCCGTCGGCACCAGCCTCCAGGTCCAGCCCGCCGCGGGCCTCGCCGGTGTCGCCGCCGACCACGGCGCCCGCCTGCTCATCGTCAACGCCGAGCCGACCCCGTACGACGAGATCGCCGACGAGGTCGTCCGCGAACCGATCGGCACCGCCCTGCCACGGCTGCTGCGGGAGCTGGACCCCCGGCCGGTCTGAGCGCCTCACCGCTCGCGGCGGGCGCGGGCGATGGCATGGGCGGCGTGCAGGAGTCGCAGGACCAACTCCGTCGTCCCCTCGGCGGGGTTGACCACCGCGATCCTCCCCGTCCTTCGTGACGATCGTCCCGTACGGCTGGCCGCGCGAGGGCATCCGGCCGTCGGGGGCGTAGGAGAGGAACGCGTCTCCCCACGCGCTCTCGGGAAGGTCGCCCCCCGGTGGATCTGCTCCATACGCATGGTTCGAGCATGACCTTCAAGTGCTTGTGTGGGGTTGGGGGAGAGGGACGTGAGCGGTCCGCGGGTCAGAACAGTGCCGTGCCGCTCTCGAAGTCCAGCAGGCGCTGCTTGCGGTCCAGGCCGCCGCCGTAACCGGTGAGGCCGCCGTTCGCGCCGACCACGCGGTGGCAGGGGACGATGATCCCGATCGGGTTCTTGCCGTTGGCGAGGCCCACGGCGCGGGAGGCGCCCGGGTTGCCGAGGAACTCGGCGAGTTCGCCGTAGGAGCGGGTCTCGCCGTACGGGATCCTGCGGAGCTGGTCCCACACCTCGCGCTGGAACGGGGTTCCCGTCATGCGGAGTCGGAGGGTGAACTCCTTCAGTCCGCCCTCGAAATAGGCCTCCAGCTGTTCCTCGGCCGCGCCGAAGAGGGTGTCGTCGCGCGGGCCGAAGCTCTCCTGCGGCGGCCGGTGGCGCTGTCCGCTCATGTAGAGGCCGCACAGCACGCCGTCGTCGTCGGCGACGAGGGTGAGGGGGCCGTACGGGCTGTCGATGACGGTGTGCTTCTTCATGGGAACGTCCCTAGACAGGCAGGAAGTTGATCGGGTGGCTGTCGGTCGCCCACAGGTACTGGACCGCGTACGCCCGCCAGGGGCGCCAGGCCGCCGCGCGGGCCGTCAGGGCCGCCGGGGTGGACGGCAGGCCCAGTTCCTGGGCGGCACGCCGGATTCCGAGGTCGGTGGGGAGGAAGGCGTCGGGGTCGCCGAGGGCGCGCATGGCGATGACGTCGACGGTCCAGGGGCCGAAGCCGGGGAGGGCGAGGAGCTGGGCGCGGGTCTCCGGCCAGTCGCTCTCGGGGCCCAGATGGAGTGTTCCGTCGGCCAGATGGCGGACGAGGGTGGTGAAGGTGGTGCGGCGGGTGCGGGGCATCGCCAGGGACTCGGGGTCGACGTCGGCCAGGGCCTCGGGGGACGGGAAGAGACGGGTGAGGCCGCCTTCCGGGTCGTCGACCGGCTCGCCGTGCGCGGTGACCAGCCGGGCCGCGTGGGTGCGGGCGGCCGCCGTGGACACCTGCTGGCCCAGCACGGCGCGTACGGCGAACTCGGCCTCGTCGACCGTGCGCGGCACCCGGCGGCCGGGCGCCTTGTCGACCAGGGGCGCGAGCAGCGGGTCCGTGCGCAGCTGGTCGTCGACGGCGACCGGGTCGGCGTCGAGGTCGAGCATGCGCCGGCAGCGGCTGGTGGCGACGGTGAGATCGCGCAGGTCGGTGAGGGTGAGCCGGCAGCCGATGTGGTCGGGGTGCGGGGTGAGCGCGACGACTCCGTGGCCGTACGGGAGCCGCAGGGTGCGCCGGAAGGCGCCGTCGCGCCACTCCTCCACACCGGGGACGGCGGTCGCGGCGAGGTGTCCGAAGAGGTTGTCGGGGTTGAGCGGGGCCCGGAACGGCAGCCGGAGCTGGAGGGTGCCGCCGGTGGCCGGTGCCGCGGGGCCGGTGGGCGGGGGCTGGTCCTTCTTCGGGACGCGGGCGCGCAGCGCGCTCGGGGACAGCGCGAACACCTCGCGCACGGTGTCGTTGAAGGTGCGCACCGAGGAGAAGCCGGCGGCGAACGCCACGTCCGCCATGGGCAGTCCGGTCGTCTCGACGAGGAGGCGGGCCGTCTGGGCACGCTGGGCGCGGGCCAGCGCCAGGGGGCCCGCGCCGAGTTCGGCGAGGAGCTGGCGTTCCACCTGGCGGGTGCTGTAGCCGAGGCGGACGGCGAGTCCGGGCACACCGTCCCGGTCGACGACCCCGTCGGCGATCAGCCGCATGGCGCGGGCGACCAGGTCGGCCCGCTGGTTCCACTCCGGGGACCCCGGGCTGGTGTCCGGCCGGCAGCGCTTGCAGGCGCGGAAGCCGGCCTGCTGACAGGCGGCGGCGCTCGGGTGGAAGACCATGTTCTGCGGCTTGGGCGGCACGGCGGGGCAACTCGGCCGGCAGTAGATACCGGTGGTCAGGACCGCGGTGAAGAACCATCCGTCGAACCGTGCGTCCTTCGACTGCACGGCGCGCACACAGCGCTCGCGGTCGGTGTGCATCGCGTTCTGCATGCGTCCAGCATCGGCCACCGGCCGCGTCGGCGCTGGCGAGAATCCGACATGGACATCATCCGCTCCGGCGGGCTCGGGGCGGTTCCGGTCGGGTCCGCTCCGGGAGCATGGCCAGGGACCAGATCACGAACACGTCGATCGCCATGACGGTGACCGACCACGGTGGTTCGTAGGGCAGGAACAGCCACTGGGCGACCAGGCTGAGCGCGGCCAGGAGGATGCCGGGGAAGCGGGCCCGGGCCACGCCGCGCAGGAGCGCCGCGCCGGTCGCGGCGGCGAGGACGCCGAGCGTGAGGTGGATCGCGCCCCAGCCGGTGAGGCTGAGTTCGTAGACGTAGGAGCCGACACTGGCGTAGACGTCGTCACCGGCGAGGGCGACCACGGCCTGGACGACGGACAGGAGACCGCCGCAGAGCAGCAGGACGCCGGCGAAGACGATCCCGCCGGAGGCGAAGCTGTCGCGGGCGGCCGCCGCGGACCGGCGCGGGCCGCCGGGCGGGACGGACCAGGCGGTGCCGATCTCACCCTGGGTGTGGCCGGTGGGGCCGTTCGGGCTGTGCGGAGAGGGGTGGGAGGTCATGGGGGGCGTCCCTTCCGGTGCTGCGCCGCGTGCCGTCGCTGAAGGTCCTGCGGCTGGTGCCAGGACATCCCGGGCGTCGGCGGGCGGCGAGCGCGGCGGGGCCGTTCGGGTGGGTGCCCCGGACGGCCCCGCCGCCCGGGCTCACATGTTGATCATGTGACCGGCGAGGCCGTGGACGGCTTCCTTGACGGCTTCGCCGAGGGTGGGGTGGGCGTGGACGTTGCGGGCGACCTCGTGGACGGTGAGGTCCCACTGCTGGGCCAGGGTCAGCTCCGGCAGGAGTTCGGTGACGTCGGGGCCGATGAGGTGGCCGCCGATCAGTTCGCCGTACTTCGCGTCCGAGATGAGCTTCACGAAGCCCGTGGTGTCGCCGAGGCCGTGGGACTTGCCGTTGGCGGTGAAGGGGAACTTCGCGACCTTGACGTCGTACCCGAGTTCGCGGGCCTGGGCCTCGGTGTAGCCGAAGCTGGCGATCTGCGGCTGGCAGTAGGTGGCGCGCGGGATCATCGCGTAGTCGAGTTCCATGGTCTCGGCGCCGGCGAGGGTCTCGGCGGCGATCACCCCCATGGCCTCGGCGGTGTGGGCGAGCATCAGCTTGGCGGTGACGTCGCCGATGGCGTACAGGTGCGGCACGGAGGTGCGGCAGCGGCCGTCGACCTCGATCGCGCCGCGCTCGGTGACGGTGACGCCGGTGTTCTCCAGGCCGAAGCCGGTGACGTTCGGGGCGAAGCCGATGGCCTGGAGGACCTTGTCGGCCTCCAGGACCCGCGGGGCGCCGTCCTTGCCGGTGACGGTGACCCGGACCTGGGGCCCGGACTCGTCGATGGAGTCGACCCGGGTGGAGGTGAGGACGTCGATGCCCAGCTTGCGGTACTGGCGGGCGAGTTCGGCGGAGACCTCGGCGTCCTCCAGGGGCGCGACGCGGTCCAGGAACTCCACGACGGTGACCTTCACGCCGTAGTTGTTCAGGACGTAGGCGAACTCGATGCCGATGGCACCGGCGCCCGCGATGATCACGGACTGCGGGAGCTCCTCGGCGAGGATCTGCTCCTCGTAGGTGACGACCCGGGAGGTGCGGCGGGTGCCGGGGAGCAGCTTGGGGGTGGCGCCGGTGGCGATGATGCAGTCCTCGAAGCCGATCGTGCGGGTCTCGCCGTCGTAGCCGGTGACCTGGAGGGTGTGCGGGTCGAGGAAGGTGCCGCGGCCGTCGTACTCGGTGATCCCGTTCTTCTTCATCAGGTAGTGGACGCCCTTGACGCGGCCGTCGGCGACCTTGCGGCTGCGGCGGTAGGCCTCGCCGTAGTCGAAGGAGACCTGGCCGTCGACCTTGATGCCGAAGGTCTTCGCCTCGTGGGTGAAGATGTGGGCGAGTTCGGCGTTGCGCAGGAGGGCCTTGGTGGGGATGCAGCCCACGTTCAGGCAGACCCCGCCCCAGTACTTCTCCTCGACGACGGCGACGCGCTTGCCCAGCTGGGCGGCACGGACCGCGGCCACATAGCCGCCGGGGCCGGCGCCCAGTACGACAACGTCGAATCGCTCGTCCTGCTCGGTCATGAGAGGTTCCTGTTCCCTGGGTACCGTTTCGTGTTCCGTCAGGAAACGGTACCCAGGGACGGTCCGCCCGCTACTGCGTGGCCGTCGGCCGGCGCGAGGCCCGCGTCGCCCGGGCCGGGTCGGTCAGGGGGCGCAGCCGGTAGGTGTGGGAGTAGTCGCGGTCGGCGAGGAGCTTGTACGCGTCGTGGGTGTGGGCGCCCCAGCTGTTGTCGCCGCCGACGCCCATCTGGCGGTGGTTCACCCGCAGGACGACCTCCCTGCGCGGGGTGAGCTGGTAGTCGTGCCGGGCGCCGACGGAGAGGTCCTCGGGGGTGAAGTGCGAGGCGTTGAACTCCAGCAGCGGCTCGCCGCTGACGAGCAGTCCCGGGCCGTCGCCGCCGGTGAGGGCGACCCAGCGGACGTCGGTCTTGTTGCCGTTCTCCTGCGGGCGCAGATAGGGGGTCCACTGGCCGCTGACGGTGCCGGTGTGGAGGCCGACGTCGGTGGCGTCGTTGCGGTCCCAGTGGTTCTCCTCGGGGCCGCGGCCGTAGTAGTGCAGGTGTTCGAGCCGGGCGGGCAGGAAGAGCAGCGTGCCCACCTCGGGGAGGTACGGCAGGGTGGCGGCGCCCGGGTGGAGGGTGTGGTCGACCTTGATCTCGCCGTTGCCGAAGACGGTGTAGGTGGTGGAGTACGCCGACTCGGTGGTCGTGGGCAGGGTGCCGGTGACCTCGATCTCGACGGCCCGGTCGCGCAGGGCCCGTACGGCGATGCCGGTGACCTTGCGGCGGGCGCCGGCGTCGCGCCAGGTCTGGTTGCGGGTGTGCTGGCCGTTGCCGCGGTCGTTGTCGGTGGGGGCGCGCCAGAAGTTCGGGGCGGGCCCGGAGACGATCAGGGGGGAGCCGCCGGAGCGGTAGGAGGTGATGACGCCGGTCCGCTTGTCGACGGTGACGGAGAAGTCCTTGCCGGTGACGGTGACGGACGTGGCGCCGTCCTCGTGGGTGAGGGCGGGGACGGCGGCGAGGGGCACGGGGGTGACGGCGGGGCTGCCGGCGTCGACCGGGATCTGCTGCCGGGCCACTTCGAAGCCCGCCCTGGCCCACGGGGTGGTCTCCCGGGTGGTGAAGGACAGGTTCAGGAAGTACTCCGTGCCGGGCGCGGGGTCGCGCGGCGGGGCGAAGGGCACGGTGATGTCCCTGGCGGACAGCGGGGGCAGCTTCAGCCGGTCCCGGCTCAGCCTGCCGCGCTGCACCGCCCTGCCGTCGGCGAGCAGCTCCCAGTGGCCGTCGAAGTCGCGGAGGTCGGTGAAGAGGTACTCGTTGGTGAGGGTGACCCGGTCGCCGGGGGCCAGCCGCTCGCCCGTCGCGGGGCGGGCCCGGACGGCCTGGTAGACGCGTTTGACCTGGGCGGACTTTCCGGTGAGGCCGCGGTCGGCCAGCACGATGCCGTCCCCGGAGAAGGCGCCGTCGTTGGGGTTGTCGCCCCAGTCGCCGCCGTAGGCCAGGAAGGTCTTCCCGCGGGGCCGCTTCTCGGTGACGTCGACGGTGGCGGCGTCGAACCAGAACCGTACGCCGTCGTCGCCGGGACCGCGGTCGTCGGAGGCGAGTTCGGCGGCGGTCAGGGCGCGGGCGTGGACGCGGGCGGCGCGGATCGTGCCGCTGAACTCCCGGGTCGCGTTGTCGACGTCGCCGGCCAGGGACAGGGGCGCGGTGTTGACGGCGGGGCGCACGGTGGTGGTGCGGGTGGCCCGGACCGCGCCGTCGACATGGAGGGTGAGGGTGCCGGCGTCGGCGTCGAAGACGCCCGCGACGTGGTGTTCGCGGCCGGTCCAGTCGTCGGGGACCGCCCAGCTCGCGCTGATCCACTGGCCGCTGCCGTAGATGAAGAACTCCAGGGTGCGGCCCGACTGCTTCAGGGAGTAGTGGGTGTCGCCCTTGACCAGGATCGGCTGGTGGTAGCCGGTGACGTGCGGGGTGACCCAGGCCTCCAGGGTGAGCGAGCCGGTGAGGTCCAGGCGCGGGTCGCGCGCGAAGACCGTGGCGCCCGAGACGCCCCGGTCGCGGCGGAAGCTTCCGCTGGGGTTGACGATCTCGCCGGCCAGCGCGGCGGGCCCGGACTCGGTGAACAGGGTGCGGACCGGGGTGGGCCAGCTCAGGGCCTGGTCGACGAAGTCCCAGATCCAGCCGCCCTGGAGGACGTCGTGACCGCGGACCAGGTCCCAGTACTCGGTGAGGTTGCCGGTGGAGTTCCCCATCGAGTGGGCGTACTCGATCATCACGTACGGCCGGGTGTCGGCGGTGTCCTGCGCGCGGGCCTCGACGCGGGCGGGGGTGTCGTACATCTCGGAGCGGATGTCGCTGATGCCGGGGCGGTCGTCGCCCTCGTACTGGATGACCCGGGTGGTGTCGTAGGAGCGGATCCAGTCGTGCATGGCGGTGAAGGTGCTGCCGCCGCCGGCCTCGTTGCCGAGGGACCAGATGACGACCGAGGCGTGGTTCTTGTCGCGGTGGACCATGTTCTGGGCGCGGGCCACACAGGCCGCGGTCCATTCGGGGTGGTCGCCGGGGTACTGGCCGCGGATGCCGTGGGTCTCGAGGTTGGTCTCGTCGACGAGGTAGAGGCCGTACGCGTCGGCGAGCTCCAGCCAGAGCGGGTTGTTGGGGTAGTGGGAGGTGCGCACGGTGTTGATGTTGAGACGTTTGACCAGCCGGATGTCCTCGACGAGGTCCGCGCGGGTCAGGGCGGAGCCGCGCGCCGGGTGCATCTCGTGCCGGTTGGTGCCGCGCAGGGAGACCGGCTTGCCGTTGATGCGCATCAGCCCGTCCTTCAGGACGAACTCGCGCAGGCCGACGCGGTGCGAGAGGGTCTCGATCACCCGGCCGGCCGGGTCGCGCAGCCGGAGCACGGCGGTGTAGAGGTAGGGATGCTCGGCCGACCACAGGCGCGGCGCGGGCACGGCCTTCTCGGCCTGTACGGTCCGCTCCTCGCCGGAGCCGAGGTCGGCCGCCTGGCGCAGCGGCCGGGACCACACCGGGTGGCCGCCCGCGTCGTAGAGCTGGGTCTCGACGGCGTACCGGCCGGCGCCCTCGCCGCCGTAGTCGCGCACGCTCGCGGTGACCGACAGCGCGGCCGTGGTGTGACCGTCGCCGAGCGGGGTGTCGAGGCGGAAGTCGCGCAGGTGCACGGCCGGGGTGGAGTAGAGGTACACCGAGCGGAAGATGCCGCTCAGCCGGATCATGTCCTGGTCCTCCAGCCAGTCGCCGTCGGAGTAGCGGTAGACCTCCACGGCGATCTGGTTGGTGCCGGGTCTCAGGTACGGGGTGATGTCGTACTCGGCGGGGGTGTAGGAGTCCTCGTGGTAGCCGACGAGTTCGCCGTTGATCCAGACGTAGTGGGCGGACTTGACGCCCTCGAAGTGGAGGAAGGTGCGCCGGCCCGCCCAGCCGCGCGGGACGGTGAAGGTACGGCGGTACTGGCCGACGGGGTTGAAGCGGGTGGGCGCGGCCGGCGGCTGGGCGTCCTCGCCGAGTCCGTTGGGACCCCACCAGGGGTAGGTGATGTTGACGTAGAGCGGGCGGTCGTAGCCGTGCAGCTGCCAGGCGGAGGGGACCGGGAGGGTCGCCCAGTCGCTGTCGTCGAGGTCGGTGCGGTGGAAGTCGGGGTCGCGGTCGTCGGGCCGGTCGGCGTGGGCGAACCTCCAGGTGCCGTCGAGGCTCAGCCGGTACGGGGAGCGGGTGCGGTCGGCGGCGAGGGCCTGGGCGAGGTCGGCGTACGGCATGAGGGTGGCGTGCGGGGCCTCGGTGCCGAGCCGGAAGACGTCGAGGCGGCCGTTCCACTCGGGGTTGTCCACGACGGCGCCCGCGGCGGCGGCGCGGTGGGCGCCGGGGGCGGACAGGGCGAGGGCGCCGAGGACGGCGGCCGATCCCTCGAGCAGACGGCGACGGCTGACGGCCACCCGCGCGGGGCGGTCCGGCCGGTCCATGGGCGACGCGTGCGGGTGCGACATGACCACGACCTTCCTCTGGGGGACCCGTGCGACGGCACGGACGGAGGGTGCGTCAGATCTTGTCGGATAGTGTTGATAAACCGAACAGGGGCGCGCCGTTCTGGCCGGATTTCACCGGTCAGTACACGTCTCGCACGTAGCGCTTGTCCGAGGCGAGCTGCTTGACATACGCCGCGGCCTCCGTCTCGCCCAGTCCGCCGTGCACGACGGCGACGTCGCGCAGCGCCTGGTCGACGTCCTTGGCCATCCGGGAGGCGTCGCCGCAGACATAGAAGTGGGCGCCGTCCTGGAGCCAGGACCACAGGTGGGAGCCGTGCTCGCGCATCCGGTCCTGGACGTACACCTTGGCGCGCTGGTCGCGGGAGAAGGCGGTGTCGAGCCGGGCGAGGCCGCCGTCGGCGAGCAGGGCGGTGAGCTCCTCCTCGTAGTAGAAGTCGGTGGATCGGCGCTGTTCGCCGAAGAACAGCCAGTTGGGGGCCCGGTGGCCACGGGCCCGGCGCTCCTGCAGGAAGCCGACGAAGGGCGCCACACCGGTACCGGGCCCGACCATCACCATCGGGGTGTTCGGGTTGGCGGGCGGGCGGAAGTGCGGCGAGCGCTGGACGTGTACCGGGACCTCGGTGTCCGGGGCGGCGTCGGCGAGGAACGGCGAGCAGACGCCCTGGCGGGGACGGCCGGCGAGGTTCTCGTAGCGCACCACGGAGACGGTCAGCGAGACCAGGTGGGGGTCGGTCAGCGGGCTGCTGGAGATCGAGTACAGGCGCGGCTGGAGGCGGCCCAGCGCCTCGGTCCACTCCTGGGCGCCGGCCCGGATCCCGAACTCGGCGGCCACGTCGACGGCCTGCCGGCCCCAGGACCACTTCGCCAGCTCGCCCTTGTTGTCCGGCCGCAGCAGCTTGCGCAGCTCGCGCGGGTCGCGGGCGCGGTCGGCGGTGAAGCGCAGCAGGGCCGGGGTGATCCGGGTGATGTCGAGGTGCCGCAGCAGGGCCTGGCCGAGACCGACCTCGCCGGTCCCGGCCACCTGGACGGCCGCGTCCGCGTCCAGACCGGTGACGGCCAGCCACTCCTCCACCAGCGCGGGGGAGTTGAGGGGCCGTACGCCGAGGGCGTCGCCCGCCTCGTACACCAGGGGGGTCTCGCCGCCTCGGGTGTCGAAGGTGAAGCGGCGCACCTCCTTGCCGGAACCGGCCCGGCTGAGCAGCCGGTTCCCGGCGAGCCGGGCGGTGACGGGGGTGGGGCGCTTCGGGCGGGGCGGGGCGGCGGCCGGTGCCGGGACGGGTGCCGGGACCGGTGCGCGGACGGCCGCCGGGACGGCGGGGGTGGCCACGGAGGAGGCCGCGCCGCCGTGGTCGGTGGCCTCCTTCAGCGCCGTGAGCACCTGGTCCAGCCAGACCTCGGCCTGCGGCTCGTAGTCGGGTTCGCAGTCGGTGCGCGGGGCGAGCCGTACCGCGCCGAGTTCGCCCATACGGTCGTCCAGGCGCCGCCCGTGCCCGCAGAAGTCGTCGTAGGAGGAGTCCCCGAAGGCCAGGACGGCGTAGCGGCGGCCCTCCAGGCGGCCGGTGTCCAACGCGTCGAGGCCGTCCCAGAAGCCGGCGCCGTTGTCGGGGGCGTCGCCGTCGCCGAAGGTGCTGGTGATCAGCAGCAGATCGGCGCCGGCGGGCAGGGCGGCCGGGTCGGCCTCGTCCATGGCGACGAGGGAGGGGGTGTGGCCGCCCGCGGTGAGGCGCTCGGCGGTGGTGGCGGCGAACTCCTCGGCGTTGCCGGTCTGCGAGGCCCAGAGGATCACCACCTGGCGCCCGGCGCGCTCCTCGGGCGCCGGTGCGGTCGCGGTGCGGGAGTACATGCCGGCGAGGGTGCCGTTGACCCACAGGGCGTGGTCGGGGCTGAAGGGGGCGTCCGGCGGCAGGACGGGCACGCCGGGGGCGCCGGCCGGGATGCCGGCGAGGAAGCCGACCAGGTACCGGCGTTCGTGTTCGGTGAGGACCGGCGGCGGGGCGGGCTCCAGGCCGAAGACGGAGGCGGCGGAGGGCAGCACGGCGGTGGGCGCGAGCACCTGCGGCTCCGGCGTGCTCACCGGCCCGGACACGCTCACCGGGGTCGACACCTTCGTCAGGGACACCGCGCACACCTTCAGCTCCGGCTGGAAGGAGAGCGGGTCGACGGCGTCGCTGGTCACGGCGTTGACGCTGAGGTACTCGCCGAACAGGTCGTTCCAGTGGAACGGCGCGAAGCAGGACCCGGGCAGCACCCGGTCGGTGACGACGGCGGGCAGCACGGCCCGGCCGCGCCGCGAGGCGACCTCGACGGAGTCGCCGTCGGCGAGACCGAGCGCGGCCGCGTCCTCGGGGTGCACCTCGACGAAGGGTCCGGGGTTAAGCTTGTTGAGCTTGGCGACCCTGGCGGTCTTGGTGAGGGTGTGCCACTGGTGCTGGAGGCGGCCGGTGTTGAGGACGAACGGGTAGTCGTCGTCCGGCATCTCGGCGGGGTCGAGATGCGGGCGGGCGTGGAAGACGGCGCGGCCGGAGGGGGTGGCGAAGGTGAGGGTGCCGTCGGGGTTCACGTACCGGACCGGGTTGCGGTCGGGGCCGTCGGCGGTGGCGGCGGGCCACTGGACGGGGGTCTCGCGCAGCCGGTCGTAGGTGACTCCCCGCAGGTCGTAGCCGGTCTGCGGGTTGTGGAAGCGCTTGATCTCCTCGAAGATCTCCTCCGCGCTCGTGTAGGAGAAGCCGTCCTCGTAGCCCATCGCGCGGGCGACGTCGGCGATCAGGCGCCAGTCGGCGGTGGCCTCGCCGGGCGGGTCGGCGGCG
The DNA here is from genome assembly GCF_054660435.1 of Streptomyces sp. YKOK-I1. Taxonomy (NCBI): domain Bacteria; kingdom Bacillati; phylum Actinomycetota; class Actinomycetes; order Kitasatosporales; family Streptomycetaceae; genus Streptomyces; species Streptomyces sp. YKOK-I1. The sequence continues at coordinate 8,139,209 of NZ_BAAGDR010000001.1, read as the reverse complement.
GGGCGGGCGAGGGTGAGGTTGCGCTCGCTGTTGATGAGGACGCCCTCGGTCTCGGTCCACAGGGCGGCGGGCAGCACGACGTCGGCGTACGCGTTGGTCTCGGTGTCGGCGAAGACGTCCTGGGCGACGACGAACTCGGCGGCCTCCAGGCCCTCGATGACGGTCCTGCGGTTGGCCACGGAGGCGACCGGGTTGGTGCAGATGATCCAGCAGGCCTTGATCTCGCCGTCGGCCATCTTCCGGAACATCTCGATCGTGCCCCTGCCGACGCCGTCGGCGCGGATCGTGCCGGGCCCAAGGCCCCACACCTCCTCGGTGAAGGCGCGGTCGGCGTCGACGAGGACCGAGCGCTGGCCGGGCAGCCCCGGTCCCATGTAGCCCATCTCGCGGCCGCCCATGGCGTTGGGCTGGCCGGTGAGGGAGAAGGGGCCGCTGCCGGGGCGGCAGATCTTGCCGGTGGCGAGGTGCAGGTTGACCAGGGCGTTGGTGTTCCAGGTGCCGTGCGTGGACTGGTTGAGGCCCATGGTCCAGCAGCTGGTGAACTCCCCCGCCTCGCCGATCAGCCGGGCCGCCTCGCGCAGGTCGGCCTCGGGGATGCCGGTGAGCTCCGCGACGGTGGCGGGCGGGTAGTCGGCGAGGAACTCCTCCATCGCCTCCCAGCCCTCGGTGTACGCGGCGGTGAACGCGGGGTCGGTGTGGCCGCTGTCGTGGATCAGATGCAGCAGGCCATTGAGGAGGGCGAGGTCGGTGCCCGGCCTGACCTGGAGGAACAGGTCGGCCTTGGCGGCGGTGGCGGTGCGCCGGGGGTCGACGACGATCAGTTTCGCGCCCGCCTTGACCCGGTCCATCATGCGCAGGAAGAGGATGGGGTGGCAGTCGGCCATGTTGGAGCCGATGACGAGGAACACGTCCGCCCGGTCGAGGTCCGCGTAGGAGCCGGGCGGGCCGTCGGCGCCGAGGGACAGCTTGTAGCCGGTGCCGGCGCTCGCCATGCACAGCCGGGAGTTCGACTCGATGTTGTTGGTGCGCAGATAGCCCTTGGTGAGCTTGTTCGCGAGGTACTGGGCCTCCAGGCTCATCTGGCCGGAGACATAGAGGGCGACCGCGTCGGGACCGTGCGCGTCGACGACGGCCCGCAGCCGGCGCGCGGTCTCGGCGACGGCCTCGTCCACGGGGGCGGGCTCGGCCTGATCACCCCGGTCGGCGCGGACCAGGGCGGCGGTGAGGCGGCCGGGGGCGGCGAGCAGGTCGGCGGTGGTGGCGCCCTTGGTGCAGAGCCGGCCGGCGTTCGCCGGGTGCTCCTTGTCGCCGGACGCCTTCAGGACCGTACGGCGTCCGTCGGGGCCGAGGCCGACGTCGAGGACCATGCCACAGCCGACACCGCAGTACGAGCAGACCGTGCGCACCTTGGTCGCGCTGTCGGTCCGCGGGTCCGGCACGGCCACGGGCGCCCCTCTCGTTCTGCCGCGTTCTGGTGAACGGCCCTGGTGGGGGCCTTGTCGAAGGTACGAAGTGTGCATTACGCAGGTGTCTCCCCGATGGGGCGCCGGGGGTTAAGCGTGCCGCACAGCGGGGGCGGGCGGGGTGTGAGCGGGGTCTTCCGCGGTGTGAGATACGTCAGCCGCGCGTCGGCCGCGCATACGTCTGTGAGATTCCTTTGCCTTGCCGTTGTGGCATGGACCCGTCAATTCTGTCAGGCTTCCCCCACCCGTCGCACACCGCCGCTCACCCTCCGCACACCCCACAAGGAGCCACGTGTGAGACCCGTACCCCGCAAGGCCCTCGCCGCGAGCGCGCTCGCCCTCGCCGCGACGGCCGCCCTCGTCCTGCCCGCCGTCCCGGCGGGCGCCGCCCCCGCGGCGGCGGCCGCGGCCTGCACCCCCTCCCAGGCCGTCGCCAACGGCGGCTTCGAGAGCGGTGCCACCTCCTGGACCCAGTCCTCGACCACCGTCGTCACCAACCGCACCGGCCAGAGCGCGCACGGCGGCGGGTACTACGCATGGCTGGACGGCACCGGCGGCACGCACACCGACACGCTCTCGCAGACCGTCACCGTCCCCTCCGACTGCGCGAAGGCCACCCTCACCTTCTGGCTGCACATCGACACGGCCGAGACGACGTCCTCCACCGCCTACGACAAGCTCACCGCCAAGATCGGCTCGACCACCCTCGCGACGTACTCGAACCTCGACAAGAACACCGGGTACGTCCAGAAGTCGTTCGACGTGTCCGCGTTCGCGGGCCAGACCGTCGCTCTGTCCTTCACCGGCACCGAGGACTCCAGCCTCCAGTCGAGCTTCGTCCTCGACGACATCGCCCTGGACACCTCCGCCGCGACCACTCCGCCCGCCGACGCGACCCGGACGCCCGCCGCACCGGCGTACACCGTCAGCCTCACCAGCAACACCGCCGGCACGGTGTGGACCGGGCACGAGACGGCCACCTTCACCAACGCCTCCGCCACCGCGCTGAGCGAGGTGTACCTGCGGCTGTGGGACAACTACCACGGCACCTGCTCCGCACCGCCGATCACCGTCACCAACGTCACCGGCGGCACGGCCGGCGCCCTCGCGGTCTCCTGCACCGCCCTGCCGATCACCCTGGCCACCCCGCTCGCCCAGGGCCAGAGCGCCACCATCGGCTTCGACCTGGGCATCTCGGTGCCCAGCGGCGCGGACCGGTTCGGCTACGACGGCTCCTTCAGCTTCATCGGCAACGCGCTGCCCGTGCTCGCCGTCAAGGACGGCACGGGCTGGCACCTGGACCCGTACACCAACAACGGCGAGTCCTTCTACTCCCTGGCCGCCGACTTCAAGGTGACCCTCGACCACCCGACCACCCTGCTGGTCCCGGCCACCGGCACCTCCGTCGACGCGGCCGGCTCCAGCGGACGTACCGTCACCACGGCCACCGCCACCCAGGTCCGTGACTTCGCCTGGGCGGCCGGGCCCTTCAGCAAGATCTCCGGCACCTCCACCGCGGGGACGCCGATCAACGTCTACTCGGTCTCCGGCATCAGCTCCAGCAGCGCCCAGTCGATGCTCAGCACCGCGAAGACCGCGGTCGACGCCCACGCGGCACGCTTCGGGGCGTACCCGTACGGCGAGCTGGACGCCGTCATCGACAACAACTTCTGGTTCGGCGGCATGGAGTACCCCGGATTCGTCCTCGACCTGGTCAGCACCACCGCGCTCACCCATGAGATCGGCCACCAGTGGTGGTACGGCATCGTCGGCGACGACGAGTACAACAGCCCCTGGCTGGACGAGTCGTTCACCGACTACGCCACCGACCTGGCCCTGGGCAGCACCGGCACGAACTGCTGGAACAGCGTGTCGTGGGCGTCGTCCGAGGAGAAGATCACCAACTCGATGGCCTACTGGGACGCCCACTCCTCCCGGTACGGCACGGTCGTCTACACCTACGGCAAGTGCGCCCTGCACGACCTGCGGCGGCTCATCGGGGACACGGCGATGGCCAACCTGCTGAAGAGCTACGCCACTTCACACTGGTACGGCGTGTCGACCACGGCCGAGTTCAAGGCGGCCGCGCAGGCCGCCACGACCACGGACCTCACCTCCTTCTGGAGCACGCACCGCATCGAGGGCTGAGCGGGCGGCGGTTCGTCACGGGTGGCGCCGGTGCGGCGTCACCCGTTCGCCCGTGAGGGCGTCAGCACGGTGAATCGGGTGGGTCAAGCGGGTGAAGCGGCCGCGGCCCGAGGCGGTGTCCGCCGTGCGGGGCAATGCATGAACCCGCGGACCCATTCCGGTGGAGCCGGCGGACATGATGCCTGGAGGCGAGTGATGAAGGAATGACGAACGAGATGGCCGGCGGAGCCGGCGAGAGGGTCCACAGGGTCCCGGTCCTCATCGTCGGCGGTTCCCTGGTGGGCCTGTCGACGTCCCTGTTCCTGGGCCGGCTGGGGGTGCGGCACACCCTGGTGGAGCGCCACGCCGGCACCTCCGTCCATCCGCGCGGCCGCGGCAACAACGTCCGCACGATGGAGCTGTTCCGGGTCGCCGGAGCCGAACCCGGGATCCACGAGGCCGCGGCGACGCTGGCCGAGAACCACGGCATCCTGCAGACGCCCACCCTGGTCGGCGACGCGGGCGAGTGGCTGTTCAAGGACATCGACCCGGGCGGCGGCCTGGCCCGGTTCAGTCCGAGCGGCTGGTGCCTGTGCAGCCAGAACGACCTGGAGCCGGTGCTGCTGGACCAGGCCGCGGCGCTCGGCGGCGATCTGCGCTTCCACACCGAGCTGATGTCCTTCGAAGCCGACGACCAGGGCGTCACCGCGCTGGTCAAGAGCCGGGACACCGGCGAGCACACCACGATCCGCGCGGACTACCTGGTCGCCGCCGACGGCCCGCGCAGCCCCGTGCGGGAGGCGCTCGGCATCGGGCAGAGCGGCCCCGGCGACCTGTTCCACAACATCAGCATGACGTTCCGCTCCCGCCGCCTCGCCGAGGTGGTGGGCGAGCGCCGCTTCATCGTCTGCTACCTGACCGAGCCGGACGCCGACGGTGCGCTGCTGCCCGTGGACAACCGCGAGAACTGGGTCTTCCACGCCCCCTGGCACCCCGAACACGGCGAGACGATGGAGGAGTTCACCGACGAACGCTGCATCGCGCACATCCGCCGGGCGGTCGGGGTCCCCGACCTGGACGTGGAGATCACCGGCAAGGCGCCCTGGCACGCCGCCCAGCGGGTGACCCGGGCCTACCGTTCGGGGCGGGTCTTCCTGGCCGGCGACTCGGCGCACGAGATGTCCCCCACCGGCGCGTTCGGCTCCAACACCGGGATCCAGGACGCCCACAACCTCGCCTGGAAGCTGGCGGCGGTGCTCGGCGGCTGGGCGGGCGACGGGCTCCTCGACACCTACGACGCGGAGCGCCGGCCGGTCGCGGAGGCCACCAGCGCCCGCGCCGCCGCCCGCTCGGCGGAGCACAGCCACCCCGGCTTCGCGCCGCCGCCCGGCGCCGGCGGCGGCGGACCGCAGCGCGGCATCCTCAACGTGGCCCTCGGCTACCGCTATCCGCGGGGCGCCGTCGCCGGCGCCGACCCGTCGACCCCCGTCGTCCCGGACGGGCTCTCCCTGACCGGGGAGCCCGGCAGCAGGGCGCCCCATCTGTGGGTACGGCGCGCGGGCGAGCGGATCTCCACGCTCGACCTGTACGAGCGCACCCTGGTGCTGCTCAGCGACGCCGACGACGAGGACGCGGGCGGTGAGCCGGGCGCCTGGCAGGAGGCCGCCGCCCGCCTCGCCGACCGGGACGCGATCCCGCTGGCCCCGTACCGGGTGGGCGCCGCGCGCGACGCCGACCTGACCCCGCTGGAGGGCCCCGCGGGCACCGACTGGCGCGCCGCGCACGGGGTCGGGCCCGGGGGCGCCGTCCTGGTCCGGCCGGACGGATTCGTCGCCTGGCGCTCCCCCGGTCCGGTCCCGGACCCCCAGTCGACGCTGCGTCAGGTACTGGACACCGTCCTGTCCTTGCCCTGACCCGCACGACCCGCACGACCTCGGCCGGCAGCCCCGCGCTGCCGGCCGACTCGTTTGGCGGGGCCCGTTCACCCGCGTGACCGCCCCGAGTGGTGGGGCGCGACACCGTGACTGACGGTGGATCACGTCAGGGCCGGTTCATCCCAGCTGACGAAGCACCAGCTGCCCGGCCATGACGGAAGGAAGGATCCCCGCACATGCGTTCAGCTCGCATCATCCTGGCCAGCGCGGCGGCCTCGGCCGTCCTCGCCCTCACCGCGCCCGGCGCCTACGCGGCCGACGGCGACTGGGAGAAGGGCGACTCGTCCTACAGCAAGAAGGACGAGTCGTCGACCAAGGAGGACTCCGGCTACACCAAGGACGACTCCGACTGGAGCAAGGAGGACTCCGGCAAGGAGGACTCCGGCAAGGAGCACGGCAAGCCCCACGGCGGCATGCACACCGGCGGCGGCGCCCTGACCTTCGTGACCGACGGCCACGAGAAGGGCGCCAAGGAGTGGAGCAAGGAGGACGGCTCCAAGGAGGAGTCCTGGAGCAAGGACGACTCGTCGAAGGAGGACTCCTGGACCAAGGACGACTCCGCCAAGGACGACTCGTCCTGGAGCAAGGAGGACAGTGAGGACTCCTGGAGCGGCAAGGACAAGCCCCACGGCGGTGTGCACACCGGCGGTGGCGCCCTGGCCGCTCCGGCCGTGACCGCGGGCGGCCTGGCCGTCCTCGCGGTCGCCGGGGCCGGTCTGTACGGCGTGCGCCGCAAGAAGTCGGCCCACGGCCTGGCCTGACCATGCCGGACGCGATAGAGCCGCGGCCGCCACCGGTGCATCGTGTGGCGGCCGCCCGGCCGGTTCCCGGCCCCGCCCGTCCGCCCCCGCAGACCTGCCCTGTCCGAGGTGTTACCCGATGGCAGTCCCCCCTCCCTCCCCCGCCGCCGCCGACGAGCCGGGCGGCCAGGAGTCGCGCTCCACGCTGACCGTGCTGTGCGCCGTGGCGCTGCTGATCCTGGCGGTGAGCCTGATCGGCGGCAACGACGGGTCGTCCGCCGGCTCCCCCTCTCTCCCGCCGCAGGCCCGGCAGGCGCCCCAGGGCCCCGGGACCGCGCTCTCCCCGGCGCCGCCGCGTTCCTCCGCCCCCGGCGCGGGCGCCGACCGGCCCGTGGGCCGGCATCTGCCCCGCTCCCGGCCGGTCCGGCTGCGCATCCCCCGGATCTCGGTCGACGCCCCCTTCACCGACCTCTCCCTGAACGACAAGGGACAGCTCGAGGCGCCGCCCCCGAACGACACCAACCTCGTCGGCTGGCACGCCGCCGGCCCCTCCCCGGGCGAGACGGGCACCGCGATCATCGCCGGTCACGTCGACACCAAGACCTCCGCCGCCGTGTTCGCCGGGTTGCAGTACCTGAAGAAGGGCGATGTCTTCGACGTCGTGCGGGCCGACCGCAGCGTCGCGCACTTCGAGGTCGACGACACCGAGACGTTCGCCAAGGACGACTTCCCCAGCGAGCGGGTCTACGCCGACTCACCGCGGGCCGAGGCCCGGCTGATCACCTGCGCCGGCAACTACGACCACTCGGCCAAGGACTACAAGGACAACCTGGTCGTCTTCGCCCACCTCCGATGAACCGTCACCCGGGCCGTCACCCCCAGGGGTGAGCGGTCACCCGCGTAGTCCCCACCGAATCGCGCGCCCGCGGGGAGCGGCCCACGATCGAGTCACGCCCACCGCGCGGACGGTGACCTCACCCCGCGGCACCGCGGGCGAAGTCCACCGCCCTCTTCCCGCGAAGGAGATGTGCCCCGCATGACCACCACGTCCGCTCCCGCCTCCGCCCCGCTCACCCGCCGCGTGTCGCAGCGGGTCTCCCAGTCCGTGTTCGACGGCTCCCGGCTGCGGGTCGTCCTGCTCGTGGACGTCCACGACGGCGCCCAGCAGCAGTTCCTGGAGGCCTACGAGCAACTCTGCAACCAGGTCGCCTCCGTCCCCGGCCATGTCAGCGACCAGCTCTGCCAGTCGATCGAGAACCCCTCCCAGTGGCTGATCACCAGCGAATGGGAGAGCGCCCCGCCGTTCCTCACCTGGGTGAACAGCGAGGAGCACGTGGAGATGGTCAAGCCGCTGCACAGCTGCGTCCGAGACACCCGCAGCCTGCGCTTCCACGTCGTACGGGAGACCGGCGGCCCGGCGTCGGCCACCGCGCGCAGCCTGCAGACCGCGCCCCGGATGGGCGACGGCGTGATCCGGCACGCGCTCACCTTCACCGTGAAGCCCGGCAGCGAGGAGGCCGTGGCGAAGATCCTCGCCGACTACGCCTCGCCCGAGCCGAAGGTCGACGAGACCACCCGGCTGTGCCGCACCTCGCTGTTCATGCACGGCAACCGGGTGGTGCGGGCCGTCGAGGTGCGCGGCGACCTGATGGCCGCGCTGCGGCACGTCGCCCGGCAGCCCGAGGTGCGGGCCGTCGAGGAGGCCATCAACCCCCATCTGGAGCAGGACCGGGACCTCGACGACCCGGACTCCGCGCGGGTCTTCTTCACCCGGGCGGCACTGCCCGCCGTCCACCACGTGGCGGCGGACCAGGAGAACCCGAAGGCCGAACGGCACGCCCTGTACTACCCCGCGAAGGCCGGCCACGGCCTGGAGCTGGCCCGGCTGCTGGCCGAGCAGGACGAGGCGGCGGCGGACGACCCGAAGTGCCCGGTGCTGAGCAGCACGATCTTCCAGCGCGACGACGTCGTGGTGCGCCTGGTGGACGTGCGGCACGGTGTCCGCGCCGACGACCCGGCGCTGTCCCCGAAGGCGGCCGAGCTGAAGCGGCTGCTGGACGGCCGCGCCGCCAAGGGTGCCGCCGGGCCCACCCGGATGACCCTCGTCACCGACCGCCGCTCCCCCGGCGCCTGACCCGTCCCGCCCCGCCCCTCGGCAGAGCACAGCACAGCACACGATCGGAGCAACGTCGTGATCAATTCCCGTCCCAGAGTCGTGGATCTCAGCGAGGTCGAGCCCAACACCCGGCGCGGCGGCGACCTGCGCGCCATGCTCACCCCGGCCACGGTCGGCTCCACCAGCGGTTTCATGGGCGTGGCCCTCATCCAGCCCGGTGACCGCATCGGCGAGCACTACCACCCGTACTCCGAGGAGTTCGTGTACGTCCTGTGCGGACAGCTGGAGGTCGACCTGGACGGCGAGCCGGTCCCGCTCCAGCCGGAGCAGGGCTTGCTGATCCCCATGCACATGAAGCACCGCTTCCGCAATGTCGGCAGGGTGGAGGCGCGGCTCGTCTTCCACCTGGGGCCGCTGGCCCCGAGCCCGCCGCTCGGTCACGTCGACACCGAGGAGACCGCCGAGGTCGTCTCATGAGCAGGCGGGTGGCGGTCACCGGCATAGGCGTGGTCGCACCCGGCGGCATCGGCGCACCGGCGTTCTGGGACCTGCTCTCGCACGGGCGGACCGCGACCCGGGGCATCACCTTCTTCGATCCGGCCGGCCTGAGGTCGCGGATCGCCGCCGAGTGCGACTTCGACCCGGCGGCCTCGGGGCTGGCCGCCGAGGAGGTCGCCCGAAGCGACCGGTACATACAGTTCGCGCTGGTCGCCGGGGAGGAGGCGGTGCGGGACTCGGGCCTCGACCTGGCCCGCGAGAACCCGTGGCGGGTCGGGGTGTCGCTGGGCACCGCGGTCGGCGGCACCACCCGGCTGGAGCACGACTACGTCCTGGTCAGCCATCACGGGCAGCGCTGGGACGTCGACCAGAGGCGCGCGGAGCCCGAGCTGCACCGCGCGTTCACGCCCGCCACGCTCGCGGCCACGGTCGCCGAGCGGTTCGAGGCGCGCGGCCCGGTGCAGACGGTCTCCACCGGCTGCACCTCGGGGCTGGACGCCGTCGGGTACGCCTTCCACACGATCGAGGAGGGCCGGGCCGACGTCTGCATAGCCGGCGCGTCGGACTCGCCGATCTCCCCGATCACGATGGCCTGCTTCGACGCGATCAAGGCGACGTCGCCGAACAACGACGACCCCGCCCATGCCTCCCGCCCCTTCGACGCCGACCGCAACGGCTTCGTGATGGGCGAGGGCGGCGCCGTCCTCGTCCTGGAGGAGCTGGAGCACGCCAAGGCCCGTGGCGCGCGCGTGTACTGCGAGCTGGGCGGCTACGCCACCTTCGGCAACGCGTACCACATGACCGGCCTGACCAAGGAGGGCCTGGAGATGGCCCGGGCGATCGACTTCGCCCTCGACCACGCCCGGCTCGACCCCACGGCCATCGACTACGTCAACGCGCACGGGTCGGGCACCCTGCAGAACGACCGTCATGAGACGGCCGCCGTGAAGCGGGCCCTCGGGCAGCACGCGTACGCCACCCCGATGAGCTCCATCAAGTCCATGGTGGGTCACTCGCTCGGCGCGATCGGCGCGATCGAGGTCGTCGCCTGTGTCCTGGCCATGGCCCACCAGGTGGTACCGCCCACCGCGAACTACGAGACCCCCGACCCCGAGTGCGACCTCGACTACGTGCCGCGGGTCGCGCGCGAACGGACGCTGAACAGCGTGCTCTCCGTGGGCAGCGGGTTCGGCGGGTTCCAGTCCGCGGTGGTCCTGACCCGGCCGAGGGAGAGGACATGATGAGCGCACCGCAGCCACGGCGCGCCGCCGTCACCGGAATCGGTGTCGTCGCGCCGAACGGATCCAGCACCCAGGCCTTCTGGAAGGCCACGCAGGAAGGCATCAGCGTCCTGGACCGGGTCACCCGCGAGGGGTGCGAGCACCTGCCGCTGCGGGTGGCCGGCGAGGTCCGGGACTTCGACGCGGCGGCCGCCGTCGAGGAGCGCTTCCTCGTCCAGACGGACCGGTTCACGCACTTCGCGATGGCCGCCGCCGATCTCGCGCTGGACGACGCCCGGCTCGGCCAGGCCGACACCGCCGAGGCCCCCTACTCGGTGGGCGTGGTCACCGCGGCCGGCAGCGGCGGCGGCGAGTTCGGGCAGCGCGAGCTCCAGCAGCTGTGGGGCAAGGGCAGCCGGTTCGTCGGGCCGTACCAGTCGATCGCCTGGTTCTACGCGGCGAGCACCGGCCAGATCTCGATCCGCCGCGGCTTCAAGGGCCCCTGCTCGGTCCTCGCCGCGGACGAGGCGGGCGGCCTGGACGCCCTCGCGCACGCGGCGCGGGCGGTGCGGCGCGGCACGGACGTGCTGGTGACCGGCTCGACCGAGGCCCCGCTCGCCCCGTACTCGATGGTCTGCCAGCTCGGTTACGACGCGCTGAGCACGGTGGCGGAGCCGGAGCGCGCCTACCGTCCGTTCACCGACGCGGCGTGCGGGTTCGTGCCCGCCGAGGGCGGCGCCATGTTCGTCGTGGAGGCACAGGCCTCGGCGCTGGAGCGGGGGGCCCGGGTGCGGGCCACCCTGGACGGGCACGCGGCGACGTTCACCGGCGCCGGCCGCTGGGCGGAGTCCCGGGAGGGTCTCGCCCAGGCCGTCCGGGTCGCCCTGGACGAGGCGGGCTGTGCGCCGGAGGAGATCGACGTGGTCTTCGCCGACGCCCTCGGGGTGCCGGAGGCGGACCGGGCGGAGGCGCTCGCGATCGCCGACGCGCTCGGCGCGCACGGCCGCAGGGTGCCGGTGACGGCGCCGAAGACCGGGATCGGCCGGGCCTTCGGCGGGGCGCCGGTGCTGGACACGGCGGCCGCGGTGCTGGCGATGGAGCACGGTCTGATCCCGCCCACCCCCCATGTCTTCGACATCTGCCATGACCTGGATCTGGTGACCGAACGCGCGCGTCCCGCCGAGATGCGGACGGCGCTGGTCCTCAGCCGGGGCCTCATGGGGTCGAACTCGGCGCTGGTGCTGCGGCACGGCGCCGCCCACGCCTCGTAGCGAGGCGGGGCACGCACAGCAGGGACCAGCACGAAGGAGAGGTATCGCATGAGTGACCGCATCACCCTGGACGATCTCGCCGGTCTGATGAAGAAGGCCGCCGGGATCACCGTGCCGCCGGAGCAGCTGAAGGAGCACGCGGACGGCGAGTTCGCCGAGCTCGGCATCGACTCGCTGGGCATGCTCGGCATCGTGGGCGAGCTGGAGAACCGCTTCGGTACGGCCCTGGACCTGGACCTGGAGGCCTGCCGGACACCCCGGGAGTTCCTCGACCGGGTCAACAGCGCGCTGCCGGCGGGGGCGTGACGCCATGACCGGACACACGCAGAACGAGATCACCATCGGCGCTCCGCTCGACCTGGTCTGGGACATGACCAACGATCTGGAGAACTGGCCGCGGCTGTTCAGCGAGTACGCGTCCGTGGAGGTCCTCTCCCGCGAGGGACGGAAGACCACGTTCCGGCTGACCATGCACCCGGACGACAACGGCAAGGTCTGGAGCTGGGTCTCCGAGCGCGAGCCGAACCGCGAGACGCTCACCGTCCGGGCCCGCCGGGTGGAGACGGGTCCGTTCGCCCACATGGACATCCACTGGCGGTACGAGGAGGTGCCGGCCGGGGTGCGGATGATCTGGACGCAGGACTTCGCGATGAAGCCGGACGCGCCGGTCGACGACGAGTGGATGACCGACAACATCAACCGGAACTCCAAGGTCCAGCTGGCCCTGATCCGGGACCGCATCGAGAAGGCCGCCGCGGAGCGCGGAACCACTCCGGGCCTGACCGACTGAACCGGACGGAGGACACTCCCCCATGCACCAAGCCCTGATCGTCGCCCGTATGGCCCCCGGTTCGGCCCCCGGCATCGCCAAGGTGTTCGAGGAGTCCGACCGGGGAGAGCTGCCGCATCTCGTCGGGGTCGTCCGGCGCAGCCTCTTCCAGTTCGGCGATGTGTACCTGCATCTGATCGAGTCGGAGCGCGACCCCGGTCCGGCCATCGCCAAGGTCACGAACCACCCCGAGTTCCGGGACGTCAGCGAGCGGCTGACGGCGTACGTCAGCGCGTACGACCCCGAGACCTGGCGTTCCCCGAAGGACGCCATGGCGCAGCGCTTCTACCTCTGGGAGCGCGACCCGGCCGGCTGAGTCCGCGCCGGTGTCACCGGTCGCCGGGTCCGCATCGTCGCGGACCCGGCGACCGGTGGTTCGGGGGTGTACGGCCCCTCGGTCAGCCGGGGACGTGGCAGTCGAAGGCGTGCAGATAGGGGTTGACGGGCCGGATGTCGTCGATGACCAGGCCCGCCTCGGTGAGCCGGCTCACCATGGACTCGGTGGTGTGCTTGGCCCCGCCGACGTTGAGGAGCAGCAGCAGGTCCATGGCGGTGCTGAACCGCATGGAGGGGGTGTCGTCGACGAGGTTCTCGATGACGACGACCCGGGTGCCGGGGCCGCCCGCCGCGATGACGTTGGCGAGGGTCCTGGCGGTGGACTCGTCGTCCCACTCCAGGATGTTCTTGATGACGTAGACGTCGGCCTGGACGGGGACGGCCTTGCGGACGTCGCCGGGGACGATCCGGGCGCGGCCCGCGAGGTCGCCGCCCTCGCGCAGCCGGGGCACGGCGTTGTCGACCACGCGGGGCAGGTCGAGCAGGGTGCCCCGCATCGCCGGGTACTTGTCGAGCAGGCTGGCCACCACATGGCCCTGGCCGCCGCCGATGTCCGCGACCGAGGCGGCGCCTGACAGGTCGAGCAGGGCGGCGACCTCCCGGGCGGACTGCTCGCTGGAGGTGGTCATGGCCCGGTTGAAGACCTCGGCCGACTCGGGGGCGTCCTCGTTGAGGTAGGTGAAGAACTCCTTGCCGTAGAGGTCCTCCACGACGTTGTGGCCGGTGCGCACCGCCTCGTCCAGTTTGGGCCAGGCGTCCCAGGTCCAGGGTTCGGTGCACCACAGGGCGATGTTGCGCAGGCTGTGCGGGTCGTCCTCGCGCAGCAGCCGGGACATGTCGGTGTGGGTGAACATACCGTCGGGGCGCTCGGCGAAGACTCCGTAGCAGGACAGGGCGCGCAGCAGCCGGCGCAGCGGCTTGGGCTCGGTCTTCACCGCGGCCGCGAGGTCCTCCACGGTCATGGGGGCCTCGCCGAGGGCGTCGGCGACGCCGAGCCGGGCCGAGGCACGCAGGGCGGCGGCACATGCCGCCCCGAACACGAGCTCCCGCAGCCGCATGGGTGGGGGCGGGGCGCTTTGAGCGGTCGTCATGTGCCGCCTTTCTTCTCGAAGGAACCTGTCAGGGGGACGGGTGTCCGGTCAGCACAGACCCGCGGGCCTGGAGGCCTTGCAGGAGTTGCGCTCGAAGGTGTTGCCCTTGCCCTCGGTGTCGGTGACGACGAGGTCGGCCGGGGAGTTGCCGGACAGGGTGTTGTCGCTGATCCGGTTCCGGTCGCTGGTGGTGCCCACGAAGCTCTTGAGCAGGACGATGCCGCCGGAGAGCGAGGAGTTGCCGGCGTTGTCGCGGATCACGTTGTGGGTGATCACGCTGTCCTCGGCGCCGGTGAGGACGATGCCGGTGCCCTGGAGGGCGTCGAGCCGGGCGGTCTTCGGGCAGGACTTGTTGTTGGCGACGATGCGGTTGTCGCGGACGGTGACGCGGCCGGCCTTGGGCTTGTTCTCGTCTCCGACGACGAAGACGGCCGCGCAGTTGCCGGTCATCTCGTTGCGGGCGACGGTGAGGTCGCGCAGCCGGCGGACGGTGACGCCGATGCGGTTGCCCTCCAGCTTGTTGCCCAGGACCCGGGTGCCCCGGGTTTCCGTGGCACCCTGCTCCTCCTTGACGGTGTTGGCGAGGAACAGTCCGGCGTCGCCGTTGTCGCGGGCGGTGTTGCCGCGCAGCAGCGTGCGCTCGGAGGCCTCGGTGGCGATGCCCCAGACGCCGTTCTTCTCGGCCGTGACGTTGCGTACGGTCAGCTTGTCGGTGGCGGTGGCGTAGACGCCGTTCCTGGTGAACCCGGTGACGGTCAGTCCGGCGACGGTGACGTCCTTGACCTTGTGGGCCTTGGTGCCGGTCACGCAGATGCCGTTGCCGTCGGCGGCGCAGGTGCCGACGGCCTTCTTCTTGACCGGGGCCGGTCGCAGCACGGCGCGGGGGCCGCCGGCCAGCGTCACCCCGTCGGTGGCGACGGTGACGCTCTCGCGGTAGGTCCCGGCGGTCACGTACACGGTGTCACCGGGGGCGGCGGCGTCCACCGCCTTCTGGATGGATTGTCCCTGCCGGACCACATGGGTCACGTGGTGGGGGTGGTGCCCGGCGGCCGCCGGGGCGGCACCGAGCCCCGTCCCGACGATCGCGGCGGTGCACGCCAGGTACAGCACATGGCATTTGGTCATATTTCACAAGATATGTCCGGATGCTGCGGAAGCCGTGGCATGGGCCGTCCGGCGGCGTGTCCTCTCAGCCGGCCTGCCGCGCGAACGCCGCGTACGCCCGCTCGTCGAACAGGACGAACCTGATCTCCTCGACCCGGGTCGGTGTGGTGCGTACCGTCTCCACCGCGATGCGGGCGGCGTCGTCCAGCGGCCAGCCGTAGATACCGGCCGAGACGGCGGGGAAGGCGACGGTGCGGGCGCCCAGTTCGTCCGCGACGCGCAGGGACTCGCGGTAGCAGGAGGCCAGCAGCTCGGAGCGGTCCTCGCTCGCGCTGTACACGGGGCCCACGGTGTGGATGACCCAGCGGGCGTCCAGGTCACCGGCCGTGGTGGCGACCGCCCGGCCGGTGGGCAGGCCCCTGCCGTAGTGGGAGGCGCGCAGGCGGCGGCAGTCGGCGAGGATCTCCGGGCCGCCCCGGCGGTGGATGGCGCCGTCGACACCGCCGCCGCCGAGCAGCGAGGAGTTGGCCGCGTTGACGACGGCGTCCACGGACTGGCCGGTGATGTCGCCCTGCACGAGCGTGATGGTGGTCATGGCTCTGTATACCCACCGGCCGCCCCGGTGGGCCCGCGCATTTCGCGGGGGCTCTGCGCGGGTGTGTCAGGACTGGGCGCGCAGCCTCCGCCACACGGCCTTCGCCGCGTTGTGACCCGACATGCCGTGGACCCCGGGGCCCGGCGGGGTGGACGAGGAGCAGAGGAACACGGCCGGGTGCGGGGTGGCGTACGGGCGCAGGGAGAGCTTGGGCCGCAGCAGGAGCTGGAGGCCGGTGGCCGCGCCGGCGGCGATGTCGCCGCCGACGTAGTTGGCGTTGCGGACGGCGAGTTCGGCCGGGCCGGCGATCGCGCGGGCGAGGACGCGGTCGCGGAATCCCGGGGCGAAACGCTCCAGTTGGCGTTCGACGGCGTCGGTGAGGTCGCCGGTCCAGCCGTTGGGCACATGCCCGTAGGCCCAGAACACCTGCTTGCCCGCCGGGGCGCGGGTGGGGTCGACGACTCCGGGCTGGACCGTGATCAGGAAGGGGCGCTCGGGTGCCCGGCCCTCCTGGGAGGCGGCACGCAGGGCGGTGCGGATCTCGGTGCTGTCGGCGGCGACCTGGACGGTCCCGGCCACCCGTGCCTCGGGCGCGGTCCAGGGGACCGGTCCGTCGAGCGCGTAGTCGATCTTGAAGGCGGCGGCGCCGTAGCGGAAGCGCGCGTAGTGGCTGCCGAAGCCGGCGATACGGGCGAGGGCGGTGGGGGTGGTGTCGAAGACGTAGGCGCGGGCCGGGGGCAGGTCGTCGAGGCGCTTGACCTCGTAGTCGGTGTGGACGCTGCCGCCGAGGTCCTTCAGGTAGGCGGCGAGCGCGTCGGAGATCGCCTGGGAGCCGCCGCGGGCCACCGGCCAGCCGCGGGCGTGCGCGGCGAGGGCGAAGACCAGGCCGACGGCGCCGGTGGCGAGGCCGCCGAGGGGGGCCATGACATGGGCGACGAGTCCGGCGAAGAGGGTCCTGGCCGGTTCGTCGCGGAACCGGCGCATCAGCCAGGTGGAGGGGGGCAGCCCGGCCAGGCCGAACCGGGCCAGGGTGACGGGGTCGCGCGGGAGCGCGGTGAGCGGCAGCGACATGAAGTCGCGCACGAGGGTGTCCCAGTGGGGCAGGAACGGCTCCACCAGCCGGCGGTAGGTGCCGGCGTCGCGCGGGCCGAAGGAGGCGGCGGTCTCGGCGACCGAGCGGGACAGCACGGCGGCGGTGCCGTCGGGGAACGGGTGCGCCATGGGCAGTTCGGCGTGCAGCCACTGAAGGCCGTACCGCTGGAGCGGCAGGGCGCGGAACGCCGGTGAGTTGATGCCGAGGGGGTGGGCGGCCGCGCAGGGGTCGTGCCGGAAGCCCGGAAGGGTGAGTTCCTCGGTGCGGCATCCCCCGCCCACGGTGTCGCGCGCCTCGAACAGGGCGACGGAGAAGCCGCGGCGGGCCAGCTCCACTGCGGCGGTGAGCCCGTTGGGCCCCGCCCCCACCACGACCGCATCGAGCATCGACGGCACTTCGACCCCTTCGTCAGCGGGCGGCCCCCGCAGCCCGGCGGCCTCCGGGATCAGGATATGCCGGGGGTACGACACCCCGCCGAAGGGCACCCGCCCCAGGGCGTCGGCCCGCTGTGGAACGTCAGCCCGCCGTGGACTGGCCGCTCGCCAGCAGGTCCGCCACGCGGCGGGCCGTGGCCGCGTCGCGGGCGGCGGTGAAGGGCAGGGAGTTGCCGCCGGTGATGCGGAACGGCTCGCCGGTGAGGGTCAGATGGGCGCCGCCCGCCTCCTCGACCAGCAGCAGTCCGGCCGCGTGGTCCCAGGCGGCCTCCCAGGAGAAGGCGGTCGCGTCCAACTCGCCCCGGGCCATGGCGAGATACTCCAGGCCGGCCGATCCGCAGGGGCGGGGGGCCACGCCCTCCGTGCGCAGGGCGAGCAGGGCGCGCTTCTGCTCGTCGGTGGTGTAGTCCGGGTGCGAGGTGGCCACCACCAGGTCGCGGCCGGGCGCGGGCGGTCCGGCGAACAGCCGCTCCCCGTCGAGGAGGGCGCCGCCGCCGCGCACCGCGGTGGCGAGCTGGTCACGGGCCGGGGCGTAGGTCCAGGAGGCGAGCAGGACACCGCGGTGGGCGAGGGCGACCAGGGTGCAGAAGCCCTCCTCGCCGCGGACGAACTGACGGGTGCCGTCGACCGGGTCGACGATCCAGACCGGTGCGTCGTGCCGTATCGCCTCGTACGTCGTGGGGTCGGCGTGGACCGCCTCCTCGCCGACGACGACCGAGCCGGGCAGCAGGGCGCCGAGGGCCCCGGTGAGGAACAGTTCGGCGCCCCGGTCGGCGTCGGTCACCAGGTCGTGGGGACCGCTCTTCTGGTCGACCTCGTGCTCGGCGAGCTGCCGGAAGCGGGGCATGATCTCGGCCTCGGCGGCCTTGCGGACCGCTTCCTCCACATCGGCCGAGTGACGGGCGAGAAACTCGTCGAAGCCGTCGAGGGGTTCCTTCTCTTCGATCATGTCCCCCATGAGAGCACGCCCCACTGACATTCCCCACCCCGCCGGTGCACTCCGGGCGGAATCGGGATGAAGAACCGGTGCCGCCCCCAGGGGCACCGGTCAGCGGCCCACCGCGTACCCCTGCATCCCGCGCGGGTTCGCCGCCGCCGACAGGATCCCCGTCCCGGGGTCGCGGGCGACGGCGCACAGCCGGCCCTCGGACCAGGGCGCGCCGACGGTCACGTCGTGGCCGCGCCGCCGCAGCCCCTCCACCACCTCGGCCGGCGTCCGCGACTCGACGGTGACGCTGCCCGGCCGCATGCCGCGCGGATAGAAGGAGGAGGGGAAGGAATCGGTGTGCCAGTTCGGGGCGTCGATCGCGCCCTGGAGGTCGAGGCCGCCGCGCACGCGCGCGTGGTGGGCGACCGCGAGGAAGAAGTGCAGCTGCCACTGGTCCTGCTGATCGCCGCCGGGGGTGCCGAAGGCCAGCACCGGCACCCCGTCGCGCAGGGCGAGGGAGGGGGTGAGGGTGGTGCGGGGGCGGCGGCCGGGGGTGAGGGAGTTGGGCAGCCCCTCCTCCAGCCAGGTCATCTGCAGCCGCGTGCCGAGCGGGAAGCCCAGCTCCGGGACGACCGGGTTGGACTGGAGCCAGCCGCCGCTGGGCGTGGCCGCGACCATGGCGCCCCAGCGGTCGACGACGTCGAGGTGGCAGGTGTCGCCCCGGGTGAGGCCGTCCCCGGTGACCCGCGGCCCGGTGCCCCTCGGCGTGGCGACGGTCGGTTCGCCGGCCCCCATCGGGCTGAACCCCGGCTCGTCGGAGAGCACCGTGTGCGCCTGCGCGCCGAGCCGGGGCGGGCGTCCGCCGGGGCTGCCCGGGCGCAGCTCGTACGACGCCTTGTCGCCGACGAGCGCGCGGCGCCCCGCGTTGTAGCCGGCCGAGAGCAGGTCGGTCAGCGGGACCTCGGCCGCGTCGCCGTACCAGGCCTCGCGGTCGGCCATGGCGAGCTTGCAGCCCTCGACGAGCAGATGGACGTACTCCGCGGAGCCGTACGCGGGCAGTTCGGGCGGGAGCAGGGCGAGCTGCTGGAGGAAGGCCGGGCCCTGGCTCCAGGGGCCGGCCTTGCACAGGGTCCAGCCGTTCCAGTCGTACGTCGCCGGTGTCTCGTAGGCCGCGGACCAGCCGGCGAGGTCGGCGGCGGCGAGGGTGCCGGTGTGGTGCACGCCGCTGGTGTCCAGGGTGGGCCGGGCGGACTGGCGCAGGAGCGCCTCGGCGACGAAGCCGGTGCGCCACACCTCCCGCGCGGCCTCGATGCGCGCCTCCCGGTCCCCGGCCCCGGCGGTCTCGGCGAGGAGCCGCCGCCAGGTGGCGGCGAGGGCGGGGTTGCGGAAGAGCGCGCCGGGCCGGGGCGCCCGGCCGCCGGGCAGGTACACCTCCGCCGACGAGGTCCACTCCGTCTCGAACAGCTCCCGTACCGTCTCGACGGTCGCGCCGAGGTTCTCCACGGGCGCGTGCCCGTGCTCGGCGTACCCGACGGCGTACTTCAGGACGTCGGCGAGGTCCTTGGTGCCGTGGTCGCGCAGCAGGACCATCCAGGCGTCGAACGCGCCGGGCACGGCGGCGGCCAGCGGGCCGGTGCCGGGGACGAGGTCCAGGCCGAGGCCCCGGTAGTGGGCGACCGTGGCGCCCGCCGGTGCGACGCCCTGCCCGCACAGCACGCGGACCTCGCCGCCGGCCGGGGCGAGCAGGACGGGGACCTCGCCGGCGGGGCCGTTGAGGTGCGGTTCGACGACGTGCAGGACGAACGCCCCGGCGACGGCGGCGTCACAGGCGTTGCCGCCGTCCTCCAGGACGGCCATCGCGGACTGGGAGGCCAGCCAGTGCGTGGAGGACACCATGCCGAAGGTGCCCTGGAGGGTGGGCCGCGTGGTGAAGCTCATCCCGGAAGGCTATCCGGCCGGGGTGGGGATCACGCGGGCTGCGGGGTGAGGCGCTTGTGGCCCTTGCGGTCGTAGTAGCGGGTCATGGTGAAGCCGAAGAGGAGGGCGAGGGCGGTGCCGATCGCGATCATGATCCAGGAGCGGGTCAGTCCGGCGTCGCCCCGCGCGTCGAAGAAGAGGATGGCGCGGACGCCGTCGCTGAGCTGCCGCATGGGCTCGAAGTTCGCCAGGAAGCGGTAGAAGTCGGGCACGGCCTGGAGGGGGACGGTGGCGCCGGAGGACGGCAGGCCGAGGACGATGAAGACGAACAGGGACACCAGCTGGCCGATGCCGCCGAAGGCCGCGTTGATGGCCTGGACGCCGAGGCCGACCGCGAGGGTCGCGCAGTAGGAGTAGATCCACAGCAGCGGCAGGTGCGAGGCGTCCATGTCCAGGATCGCGACGCAGGCGAGCATCACCAGCGAGACGCTGACGAGGGTGATGCCGGCGGTCATCGCCATCTTCAGCAGCAGGGTCTGGGTGCGGTCGATCGGCACGGTGGGGCGGCGGGTGTGCCAGGGGCCGATCTCGTTGTCGGCGTACCCGAGGGCGGTGTCCACGCCGTTGCTGATGACGTTGCCGCCCATGAAGCCGGCGAGGACGAGCAGCAGGGTGTAGTAGAAGGCGGTCAGACCGAGACCGCTGTGGGTGCCGATGGGGTGCCCGACCTGGGTGACGACGTTCACGGGGTCGGCGAGCAGCAGCGCGGTCGTGGAGTCGGCGGCGGGGGCGGCGGCGGTGAGCTGCTTGCCGATGGTGAGGGAGACCTGGTGGGCCGCCGTGGTGGTGATCTGGCTCGCCAGGGAGGAGCCCAGGCTGCCCTTGCCGGGGTTGGTGAGGGTGGTGATCGTCGGCCGCACGGTGGCGTGGGTGGTGGTGAGCGCGGTGAGGGAGTCGGTGAAGTCCGCGGGGATGACGAGCGCGCCGTACACCTTCCCGGAGTCCAGTTCGTCCTGCGCCTCGGCGCGGGTCAGGAGGCGCCAGTCGACCGAGCCGCCGGCGGTGTCGGCGGCGATGGCGGCGGCGACCTGGGTGCCCAGGTTCTGCCGCTGCCCGGCGGGGGGCTTGCCGGTGTCGCTGTTGACGAGGGCGACGGGCAGGTCGTGCAGGTCGCCCTTGGGGTTGACGATGCCGCCCATGTAGAGGAGGGACAGCAGCAGGGCGAGCAGTCCGGTCAGGACCGTGGGCAGCAGCCACAGCTTGGGGCGGCCCAGCAGGGTGCGGGCGCGGGCCTCGGGGGCGGCGGATTCGGGCATGGCTCTCCGTAGATGACTGGTCGTGGTGCCAATTTATCCCCGTACACCCGAAAAATCCGACGATATGTCAGGAGGGGCGCGCCTGCTCGTGCCCCTTCGTCACCGCGCAGGCACGCTGCGAGTTTTCGCTTCCGCCCCACAGGGAGTCGTGTGACACTGGCGTCCTTGTCCGCACTGCGGACTGCTGTCCGCACCGTCCCCCACGAAAGTGCGCCGTGCGTTCTCTCCCACTGCCGCTCGCCCTCACCGCCCGTCTGACCCCGGTGGTCGTGCTGGCCTGCGCGGGCTGGGCGATGACGTCCGGTTCGGACGCCGACGCCCAGGACACCGCGGCCAAGGACACCCAGCAGACCCAGTCCGAGAAGAAGACCGCCGACGGCGACTCGTCCGAGGCCGCCGCGTCCAAGACGTACGACGCCGCGCTCGCGCCCTGCACGAGCGTGGCCACCAAGACGATCACCTCGCTGGTGCCGGGCGCCAAGACGGCCGGCAAGGAGATCCCCTCCACGGACACCAAGCTGCGCCGCACCTGCTCCTGGAACGCGCTCAAGGGGTTCGACTACCGCTGGCTCGACATCTCCTTCGAGATCACGGACTCGGACGCCGAGGCGCAGTCCTCGTACACGGACCGGCTGAAGGAGAAGAGCGGCGGCGGCGATGTGCCGGGCCTCGGCGACGCCGGGTACTCGGTGGTGAACCTGACCACGGAGGACAAGCAGCAGACCCGGGAGGGCACCGTCATCGCCCGCGTCTCCAACGCGCTGGTCGTCGTCACCTACAACGGCAGCGACTTCGAGTCGAAGAAGGCCCCCAGCACGGACGTGATCAACACGGGGGCGATCAAGGCGGCGAAGGAGGCCGTGGCCGCTCTGCAGAAGAGCGCCGGCTGAGCACGCGGAACGGCCGGAGGAGTCCAGGACTCCTCCGGCCGTTCCGCTGTGTCCGTGCGTCAGCCACCGATGTGCTTGCGCCGTCCGGTCAGCAGCATCAGGGCCAGGTACACCACCGTCGAGGTGCCGAGGCCGACCGCCCAGCCGTAGTCGGCGAGGGGCTCCAGGGCCGGGATGGGCCTGCCGTCGATGATCGGCTTGAAGCTGGCGCCGCCGATCGCGAGGACGCCGCCCGTCAGGAAGGCCGCGACGGCCCGCCAGTTCCAGCCGCTCTCGTACCAGTAGCGGCCGCCCGCCCGGTACAGGTCGGTCAGGTCCAGTCTGCCGCGGCGCAGGATCCAGTAGTCGGCGATGAGGATGCCGGCGACCGTGCCGAGCAGACCGCCGACCAGACCGAGCCAGGTGAAGATGTAGCCCTGCGGGTCGGAGTACAGCTTCCAGGGGAAGATCAGCACCCCGATGACACAGGTGGCGAGGGCTCCGGTGCGGAAGCTGATCCGGCGCGGCGCCACGTTGGAGAAGTCGAACGCGGGCGAGACCAGGTTGGCCGCGATGTTCACCGACAGGGTCGCCACCAGCACGGTCACCAGCGCGAACAGCAGCCCGAAGACGTTGTCGGTCTTGGCGGCCAGCTGGACCGGGTCCCAGATCGTCTCGCCGTAGACGGCCTGCGAGCCGGAGGTGACCAGCACCGACAGCAGCGCGAACAGCGTCATCGTCGTGGGCAGGCCCAGCGCCTGGCCCCAGGTCTGCGCCTTCTGCGACTTCCCGTACCGGGTGAAGTCCGGGATGTTCAGCGACAGCGTGGACCAGAAGCCGATCATGCCCATGAGGGAGGGCCAGAACAGCTTCCAGAAGTCGCCGCCCCAGCCGAGCTTGGAGGGCTGGTCGAGCAGCGGGCCGAAGCCGCCCGCCTTGTTGCTCATCCAGATCAGCATCACCAGCGCGCCGACGATGACGAAGGGCGCCGCCCAGTTCTCGAAGCGGCGGATGGTCTCCATACCCCGGTAGATGATGGCCACCTGGATCGCCCAGAAGATCGCGAACGACAGCCACATGGTCCAGGGGTGGCCGCCGATCTGCCCGGCGTCGCTCCAGCCGTTGCCGATCAGCTTTCCGGCGAGGAAGTAGATCGCCTCACCGCCGATCCAGGTCTGGATGCCGAACCAGCCGCAGGCCACCAACGCCCTGACGACGGCGGGGAGGTTGGCGCCGCGGATGCCGAAGGAGGCGCGGGCGAAGACCGGGAAGGGGATGCCGTACTTCGGTCCGGCGTGCCCGGTGAGGAGCATCGGGACCAGCACGATCACGTTGGCCAGGGCGATGGTGAACACCGCCTGCTTCCAGTCCATGCCGACGGCGATCAGACCGGAGGCGAGCGTCCACGACGCCGTGTTGTGGGCCATGCCGACCCACAGCGCCGAGAAGTTGTACGTGGTCCAGGTGCGCTTCTCGACGGGAACCGGCAGGAGGTCCTCGTTGGCGTAGGGGCCGCTGGGCGGCGGGGCGCCCGGGGCGAACTCCACGCGCCCGTCGGGGAGGGTGACTTGGTCGGACACGGGTATGGCCGTGGGAGCGGTGTCGGTCATGGGCAGGCCAATCAAACGAGGGGCGGATCCGGAAAGGCCGTGCGGGTCTCCGGCCCCCTCCTCCAGGACGGTGGAGGAGGGGAGAACTGGAGTGGGGGGATGGGGAGTTGGCTGTCCGGGCTGTGTCAGCCGTTGACGGCGGGGATGACCGTGGTGCCGTACGCGTCGATGACCTTCTCGCGCGCGTCGTGCATGTCGTAGACGGCGAACTGGTCGACGCCCAGCTCGCGCAGGGCGTTCAGCTTCTCGATGTGCCTCTCGACGGGGCCGATGACACAGAACCGGTCGACGATCTCGTCGGGCACGAACGCGGTGTCGGGGTTGTCGCTGCGGCCGTGGTGGGAGTAGTCGTACCCCTCACGGGCCTTGATGTAGTCGGTGAGTTCCTCGGGGACCTGGGAGGAGTGCGCGCCGTACTTGGAGACCAGGTCGGCGACATGGTTGCCGACCATCCCGCCGAACCAGCGGCACTGGTCGCGGGCGTGGGCGAGCGCCTCGGGCGAGTCGTCGTCGGTGACGTAGGCGGGGGCGGCGACACAGATCTTCACGTCGCCGGGGTCACGGCCGGCCGCGACCGCCGCGTCCTTGACCGCCTTCACCATGTACTCGGTGAGGTACAGGTCGGAGAGCTGGAGGATGAACCCGTCGGCCTCCTCGCCGGTCATCTTCAGCGCCTTCGGCCCGTACGCGGCCATCCAGACGGGAAGCTCCGCGCCCTCCTTGATCCAGGGGAACCGGATCACCGTGCCGCCGAGGTCCGCCTCCTGGCCCGAGCCGAGGGCGCGGATGACCTTCATGGCCTCGCTGATCCGGGCGAGGGTGTTCGGGGCGCGGCCCGCCACCCGCATCGCGGAGTCGCCGCGGCCGATGCCGCAGACCGTGCGGTTGCCGAACATGTCGTTGAGCGTGGCGAAGGTGGAGGCGGTGACCTCCCAGGTGCGGGTGCCCGGGTTGGTCACCATCGGCCCGACGGTCAGCCTGCTCGTGCCGGCCAGGATCTGGCTGTAGATCACGAACGGTTCCTGCCAGAGCACGGCGGAGTCGAAGGTCCAGCCGTAGGTGAAGCCGTTGTCCTCCGCGCGTTGCATCAGCTCGACGACCTTCGAGGCCGGCGGGTCGGTCTGCAGGACGAGTCCGAAGTCCATGGGCACCCTTCCTAGGTGAGGTACTGACAGGTGGAGCGCGGGGTGTAGACGCCGTGACCCGCGCGTCCGGTGTACTCCCGCTCGGTGATGACGAGTTCGCCCCGCGACAGGACCGTCTCGACGCGGCCGGTGAGGCGTTTGCCCTCGTACGCGGAGTAGTCGACGTTCATGTGATGGGTCTCGGCGGAGAGGGTCTGCTCGGTGTGCGGGTCGTAGATCACGACGTCCGCGTCGGCGCCGGGGGCGATCGTGCCCTTCTTCGGGTACATGCCGAACATCCGGGCCGGGGTCGCACAGGCGATCTCGATCCAGCGGCGGCGGGTGATGTGCCCGTCGACGACGGCCTGGTGGAGCAGGTCCATCCGGTTCTCGACGCCCGGCAGACCGTTGGGGATCTTGGAGAAGTCGCCGCGCCCCAGCTCCTTCTGGCCCACGAAGCAGAACGGGCAGTGGTCCGTGGAGACCACCTGCAGGTCGTTGGTGCGCAGGCCCTGCCACAGCTTGGCCTGGTGCTCCTTCGGCCGCAGCGGGGTGCTGCACACGTACTTCGCGCCCTCGAAGTCCGGCTCGGCGAGGTTGTCCGTCGACAGGAACAGATACTGCGGGCAGGTCTCGCCGAAGACGTTCAGCCCCTCGTCGCGTGCCCGGGCCAGCTCGGCGACCGCCTCCATCGCCGAGACGTGCACGACGTACAGGGGCGCGCCGGCGACCTGCGCGAGCCGGATGGCGCGGTGGGTGGCCTCGGCCTCGAGGAGGGCCTTGCGGACCTCGCCGTGGTAGCGCGGGTCCCGCTCGCCGCGCGCCAGCGCCTGCTCCACCAGGACGTCGATCGCGATGCCGTTCTCGGCGTGCATCATGATCAGGCCGCCGTTGTCGGCGGAGCGCTGCATGGCGCGCAGGATCTGGCCGTCGTCGCTGTAGAAGACCCCCGGGTAGGCCATGAACTGCTTGAAGGAGGTGACGCCCTCCTCCACCAGGTGGTCCATCTCCTTGAGCGTCCCCTCGTTCACATCGGAGACGATCATGTGGAAGGCGTAGTCGATCGCGCAGTTGCCCTCGGCCTTGGCGTGCCAGGCGTCCAGGCCGTCGCGCAGGCTCTGCCCGACGCTCTGCACCGCGAAGTCGACGATCGTGGTGGTACCGCCCCAGGCGGCGGCCCGGGTGCCGGTCTCGAAGGTGTCGGAGGCGAAGGTGCCGCCGAACGGCAGCTCCATGTGGGTGTGGGCGTCGACCCCGCCCGGGATGACGTACTTCCCGGTGGCGTCGATGACCTGCCCGTCGGTCCAGGCCTCGGCGGCCGGGGTGCCGGAGGCGGCGAGGGCGGCGATACGGCCGTCCTCGATCAGGACGTCGGCGTGGATCTCGTCGGACGCGGTGATGACGAGACCGCCGCGGATGATTTTACGGCTGCTCATTTCCGGCTCCGGAGAGGTAGTTGGTCGGTCGGGTGCGGGTCGGTGGGGGCTGGTCGCGCAGTTCCCCGCGCCCCTGAAAGACACAGGCGCGGGGAACTGCAAGGTTCACGGGGTCGTCAGCGGGCCGTACGCCTCCGGGCGGCGGTCGCGGTAGAACTGCCAGCGGTCGCGGACCTCGCGGAGCTTGGCCATGTCCAGGTCGCGGACGACGAGTTCGGTCTCCTTGTCGCTGGCGACCTCGCCGACGAACTGGGCCTCCGGGTCCACGAAGTAGGAGGTCCCGTAGAAGTCGTTCTCGCCGAGTTCCTCGGTGCCGACCCGGTTGATGGCGCCGACGAAGTACTCGTTGGCGACGGCCGCCGCCGGCTGCTCCAGCTGCCAGAGGTAGGCGGACAGGCCGCGCGAGGTGGCCGAGGGGTTGAAGACGATCTCGGCTCCCGCGAGGCCGAGGGCCCGCCAGCCCTCGGGGAAGTGGCGGTCGTAGCAGATGTAGACGCCGATCTTCCCGACGGCCGTGTCGAAGATCGGCCAGCCGACGTTCCCCGGGCGGAAGTAGAACTTCTCCCAGAAGCCCTTGACCTGCGGGATGTGGTGCTTGCGGTACTTGCCGAGGTAGGAGCCGTCGGCGTCGATCACCGCGGCGGTGTTGTAGAGGACGCCCGGCTGCTCCTCCTCGTACATCGGGAGCACCAGGACGATGCCGTGCTCGCGGGCGAGCGCCTGGAAGCGCTGGACGATCGGGCCGTCCGGGATCTGCTCGGCGTACTCGTAGAACTGCGGGTCCTGCACCTGGCAGAAGTAGGGCCCGTAGAACAGCTCCTGGAAGCACAGGACCTGAGCACCCTGCGCGGCCGCGTCGCGGACCGCCTGCTCGTGTACCTGGATCATCGATTCCTTGTCGCCGGTCCAGGCCGTCTGGAACACGGCGGCGCGGATCACTCTGCTCATCGGGACCTCCGGTCGCTCGGTGTGAGAGGACCTTAGAAAGCCCGCGAGCCCGCTTTGAGTTGCACGGTGTCACGTCTGGGGGAGCTGGGCGTGCCACCGTGTCACGTCCGCCAAGTCCCATGTTTCACCGCCGTTTTCGCAGGTCGTTCCATGTTTCGGGGCTGTTGCCCGGGGCTGCCGGGACCGGTGGGTTCAGGCTTGCTGGGCGTCGTGCGCGAGCAGCGCGATATGGACCGAGGCGGCCTGTTCGAAGTCGTCCAGGTCCACCCCGAGCCGGGCCTGTATCGCCTCCAGACGGCGGTAGAGGGCCGGCCGGGAGACATGGTGGAGCTGGGCGGTGCGGGACTTGTTGCGGCCGGTGGCGAGATAGGTGCGCAGCACCGCGAGGAGGTCGTCGCCGGCCGCGCAGAGCAGTCCGTCGAGCTCGCGCTCGGCGAAGGCCTGGACGTGCGGGTCGTCGCGCAGCAGCCTGATCAGACCGCGCAGATGGACGTCCCTGAGCCGCACGACGGGCGGCAGGTCGAGGGCGGCCGAGGAGTCGGCGACGGCGTCGGCGACGTGCTGGGCCTCGCGCAGTCCGGCCGGGACGTCCTCCCAGAGGGTGCGCCCTCCGGCCGAGGCGACGACCGTGCGGGCCTCGCCGGACTCGGTGCGCAGCCGGGCCGCGAAGTGTGCGGCGAGGACCTCGGCGTCCTGGTCGCGGGCGAGGCTGAGCAGCACGGCGGTGGCCCCGTCGGCGAGCTCCGCGACCAGTCCGGGCAGGCCCAGCAGCCGCAGCATGCGGTCGAGTGCGGCGGGTTCGCCGTCGCGGACGACGAGGGGGACGAAGGTGCGCCGGTTGACGGGCAGTCCGGCCGCGCGGGCCCGCGGCAGCAGCTGGCGGGCCGGTACGACACCGGAGGCGAGGTCGGTGAGCAGGCTCTGCGCGGACTGCTCCTCCCAGGTGTGGGCGGAGGCGCCGCCGAGCATGCGGTGCAGGACGAGCGCCTCGGCGGCCCGGTCGGCGAGCAGCCGGCCGCCGGCGGTGTCGCCGCGGTAGCCGCAGAGCATGATCTCGCCCCACCGTTCGCCGCGGCCGCCGAGTTCGGCGCGGATCCAGCCGTCGCCCTCGTTGCCGCCGGCCTGCCGGGCGATGCGTTCCCAGTCCCGCAGCACGTCGTCGACCGCCGACCGCTCCCCGCCGGTGGCCAGCACCCGGTGGGCGAGGTTGGTGACGACGACGGGACAGCCGGTGTGGTGGGCGATCTCGTCGAGCAGCCGCTGCAGCGGCGCCCCGGCGGTCATCAGCCCGGTCAGGGCGGTCCGTACGGCCTCCGAGAGGCTGACGGCGGCGAACTTGCGGCGCACCAGCCGGGACTGGACCTCCTCGGTCAGCTCGGCGAACGGGAACGGCCGGTGCAGCACGACCAGGGGCAGCCCGCAGCGCTCGGCGGCACGCCGCATCGCGTCGGGCGGGGCGGGGAAGGCGCGCCCGAGGCCGAGGACCACGGCGGCGGCCTCGGCGCGGTGCAGGGACCGGATGTACTCGGCCTGGGCGGTCTCGTCCCCGGCGAGCAGCACACCGGTGGTGAGGACCATCTCGCCGCCGGTGAGCATCACGCCGACGTCGGGCGCCTCGGCGACGTGCACCCAGCGCACCGGCCGGTCGAGCCGGTCCGCGCCGGCCACCACCTCGGGGTCCCCGGCCAGGACGCGTTCCAGGGACAGGACCTGACGGACCGACAGGGCGGGTTCCAGGGGCTCGACGGGGCCCCAGGTCTCCAGGGTGGTGGTCATGGCGGTGTTCCCTTGCTCGACCGGCGCGGTGGGCGCCGGGACTGCGCGGCGGGTGCCGCTGCTACTGCGTGCTCCTCAGCGCGCTCTGAAGGATCGCGGCGCCCTCCTCGGCCTCCGCGACGGTGAGGGACAGCGGCGGGGCGATCCTGAGGGCGCTGGTGTCGTGCCCGCCGCCCTTGCCGATCAGCAGTCCGCCCGCGCGGGCCGCCTCCAGCACGGCGGACGCCCGCTCCGGGTCGGCCCGGTCGGTGCCGGGTTTCGTCAGCTCGACGCCGATCATCAGACCGCGTCCGCGCACCTCCCGTACGCCGGGGTCCTGGGCGGCGACGGACCGCAGCCGCTCGATGAGCAGACCGCCGACGCGCCGGGCGTTGCCCTGGAGGTCGTGTTCCAGGAGGTAGGTGAGGTTGGCGAGGCCGGCGGCCATGGTGAGCTGGGTGCCGCCGAAGGTGGAGATGCTGTTGGCGTCCAGGCAGTTCATGATCTCGGCGCGGGCGATCACCCCGCCGATGGAGGAGCCGTTGCCGATGCCCTTGGCGAAGGTCACGATGTCGGGCGGGCCGCTGCGGCCATGCGCCTGCCAGCCCCAGAAGTGGTCGCCGGTGCGGCCCCAGCCGGTCTGGACCTCGTCGGCGATCCACAGGACGCCCCGCTCGTGCAGCACGTCCCGGAAGGCCGCGTACAGGCCGTCGGGGGGCGAGGTGAAGCCGCCGACGCCCTGGATGGGCTCGGCGATGAGGGCGGCCGGCGGGCGGGTGTGTCCCAGCAGGTCCTTGAGGTCGTCGACACAGGCCGCGATGTACGCCTCGTCGTCCAGCTCGGCGAACGGTCCGCGGCCGCGCACCCCGCCGTGCACGTACAGCGTCTGGAGCGGGGACAGGGAGGTCGGGGACCAGCCACGGTTGCCGGTGATGCCGACGGCGCTGAAGGAGCGGCCGTGGTAGCTGTTGCGCATGGCCAGCACGGTGTTGCTGCGCCGGTAGGTGGTGGCGAGCAGCAGGGCCGTGTCGTTGGCCTCCGTGCCGGAGGTCGTGAAGAAGACCCGGGCGTCGGGGACGCCGCTGAGCTGGGCGATCCGCTCGGCGAGCTCGACCATCGGCCGGTTGAGGTACAGCGTGGAGGAGTGCACGATGCGCCCGGCCTGATCGCTGACCGCCTTGGTCACCTCGGGCAGGGCGTGGGCGGTCATCGTCGTCAGGATGCCGCCGAAGAAGTCGAGGTACTTCGTGCCGTCGGCGCCCCAGACGTGCCGTCCCTCGCCGTGCGTGATCTCCAGCGGCTCCTCGTAGTAGAGCGCCAGCCAGTCCGGCAGGACGTTCCGGTGACGCGCGTACAGGTCGCTCACGGCTGTACCAGCCCTTCGTAGGCGTCGGGGCGGCGGTCGCGGTAGAAGGCCCACTGCTGCCGCACCTCTTCGATCAGGTCGAAGTCCAGGTCGCGGACGACGAGTTCCTCGCTCCTGTCGCTCGCGACCTCGCCCACGAACTGCCCTCGCGGGTCGACGAAGTACGACGTCCCGTAGAAATCGTTGTCCCCGTACTCCTCCACTCCCACACGGTTGATCGCGGCGACGAAGTACTCGTTGGCGACGGCCGCGGCGGGCTGCTCCAGCTGCCACAGGTGGCTGGACAGACCGCGGTGGGTGGCGGAGGGGTTGTAGACGAGCTGGGCGCCGTTGATGCCGAGCTGCCGCCAGCCCTCGGGGAAGTGGCGGTCGTAGCAGATGTAGACGCCGATCCTGCCGACGGCCGTGTCGAAGACGGGCCAGCCGAGGTTCCCCGGCCGGAAGTAGTACTTCTCCCAGAAGCCCTTGACCTGCGGGATGTGGTGCTTGCGGTACTTGCCGAGGTAGGAGCCGTCGGCGTCGATCACGGCGGCGGTGTTGTAGTAGAAACCGCTCTGCTCGACCTCGAACACGGGGACGACGATCACCATGCCGGTCTCGCGCGCGAGGTCCTGCATACGACGCACGGTCGGCCCGTCCGGCACCGGCTCGGCCCAGCGGTAGTGCTCGGGCTCCTGCACCTGGCAGAAGTAGGGGGCGTTGAAGACCTCCTGGAACCCGATCACCTTCGCGCCCTGCCGGGCCGCCTCGCGGGCGTGCTCCTCGTGTTTCGCCACCATGGACGCGGTGTCGCCGGTCCAGGTGGCCTGGACCAGTGCGGCACGTACGACGTCGGTCATGAGCTGCTCCTTCGACGGGACGTCAGAGCCTCTACGCCCGTAGACGAAGGTCGTAGAGGGACGAACGTAAGCCTCCGGGAGGGGCTTGCCAAGACCATCGTCGTTAACCCGCGGAGTCGATCGCGTTTCACACTCACGTGGGTGAGCCGGGAGGCGTACGGCGTAGCGTGCGCCCCCGTCAGGCGGTGAAGCCGGCCACCCGCAGGGCGTGCACCAGGTCCCAGCGGCGCTGTTCCGAGACGCCCCGGGCGGCCTCCAGGAGCAGCGGGACGAGGGTCTGGGGGTCGGGGGCGGCGCTGCGGGCGGCCTCCTCCGGGGTGCGGACGCGGACGTAGGCGTCGAGCAGGGCGCGGGCCTCGCGGCGGCGGCCGCCCGTGTGCAGCCCGAGGACGGCCTCGCCGATCTCCTCGGCCGGACGCGCGACGCCCTGCCGCAGGATCTGCTCGCCGTCCGCCGTGCGCCCGACCGCGACCAGGGCGTCCGCGGCCTCCACCAGCCGGTCGGCGGGCAGTGAGGCGGCCTCCCAGAGCAGGGTCGTCCAGTCGGCGCTGAGCCCGGCGCGCTGGAGCTCCGCGGCGAGCAGCGGGATCCGGGCGGCCGGCCAGTACGCCAGCTCGACGAGCAGCGCGTGCGCCTCGCCGCTGCGGCCCTCCCCCCGCAGCCCCACCAGCCGCTCCACCGCCCGCACGGTCTCCCGCCGCGCCTCGGCGTCCAGCGGCTCCCGCTGCGGCTCCTCCCGCCGCTCCGCCCGCGCGGCCGCCCCGGCGAACCGGGCGCCGCGCAGCGTACGCCGGGCCGCGGGACCGGGTTCGGGCGCCAAGGGCGCGGCACTCGGCGGTACGACGACGGCGTCGTCCTCCTCCTGAGCCATCCCGGCGAACCGGGCACTGCCCCGCCGCCGCTTCTTCTGCTTGGCGCCCTTCCCGGGCTCGGGGTCGGCCTGCGCACTCCGGTCATGGGCGGGACCGGTCTCCTCCTCCGGGGCGAGTTCACCGCCGTCCTGACGCCCGGCCCCCTGCCCGGGAGCCGGCTCGAACACGGAGACCGAGTCGAAGACGGAGGTGGAGGGGGCGACCGGGGTGTGGCCGGAGGAGACGGCCGGGGCCGGGGTGAAGGCGGAGGGGGCGGCCGGGGCGTAGGCCGAGCCGGAGGCCGAGGCCGGGGTGAAGGCGGAGGGGGAAGCCGGGTTGAACGCGGGGGAACCGGCAGCCGGTCCGGCGGCGCCTCGGCCGCCCACCGAGGGTTCCCCGTCGCGGGCGGGATCCGGGGAACCGGCCGCCGCACCGACGCCGTACCCCGAGGGGCCGGGCACCGGCGCCGTCTCGGCCCCCGGGTGCCCGCCGGGCGCCGAGATCGCCTCGGCGCCCAAGGAACTACCGGGGGCCTGCGCAGCCTCGCCCCGCAGATGACCGCCGGAAGCCTGGCCTGCCTCACCGCGCAAACGACCGCCGGACACCCGCGCAGCCTCACCCCCCGGATGACCTCCGGAGACCTGACCAACCTCACCCCGCAAACGACCGCCGGACACCCGCGCAGCCTCACCCCCCGGATGACCACCGGAGACCTGACCAACCTCACCCCGCAAACGACCGCCGGAGACCCGCGCAGCCTCACCCCCCGGATGACCTCCGAAGACCTGACCCACCTCACCCCGCACATGACCGCCGGAGACCTGGCCAGCCTCGGCGTGCGGGTGACCGCCGGGGGCCGGCGCCGCCTCGGGCCGCAGGTGACCGGCGGGGGCCGGCACGGCCTCGGGTCCGTGTGTGTGGCCGCCGGGTCCCGCCGCCGCTTCGCCGCCGTGTCGGGGGTCCGGGTGGGACGCCTCGGCCTGCATGCCGCGGCCGGAGGCCGCGAGGCCGCCCGCGGCCCTGCTCCCGAAGGCCTCAGGGTCGCCCTGCGCCTCCCTCACGCCCCAACTGTCACTCCCGCTCCCGTACGACGACGTGCTCCCGTACGTGGTCGACGGCCGGCGTAGCGCATGGGTGTCGGCGATGCGGTCCTCCCCCGCCCGGCGCTCCCACTCGGTCATCCGGTGGCGGAGTTCGGCGCAGCGTGCGACCGCGCGTTCGTGGTCGTCATGGGCCCAGGCGAGGTCGAGACGGATGGCCTCGGCGTCCTCCTGGGTGGCCGCGGCGCCGAGCAGCCGCCCCAACTCGGCCTGGCGTTCGGCGGCGTAGCGCTGCTCGCGGAGCATCACGTCGAGCCGGTCGCCGAGCGCCTCACGGCCGCCGGGACGCGCGTCGTACGCGAGGAGCGCGGCCGCGTGCAGGGACCGGGCGCGATCGGCCTCCTGGGCGGCGGCCGGGGTGCCGTACTCCGCGGCGAAGTCCTGGAGCACCGCTTCCACGACGTCCCAGGGCGGCATCTCCCGCCCGTCGAGGCAGGCCTGCATACCGTCGGGATCGCGCTGCCAGAACACCGCGCACCAGCCGCCGCCCTGATCGAGGCGCGCCAGCAGCCCGTTCAGGTAGTTCGCGAACTCCCGCACCCGGCCCGGGAGTTGATCCACACCCATCGCACAGCTCCCGCCCGACCGGAACACTCCGACCGTCAGAAAACACCAGCAGTGTTACAGCCGGGCTACGACGAGTTTTCAAAGCGGACGCGGAGGGCGCCGCACGCGCCTTGGCCGGAAAGAGCCCCGCCCCGGCCGAGTACGCGCCGCCCTCACACCCCGGCCAACGCACACCGCCCCGCCAGCTCGTCCATGGACAGCCCCAGCGCGACGGCCAGCGCGGCAACGGTGAAGAACGCCGGGGTCGGCGCCCGTCCGGTCTCGATCTTGCGGAGGGTCTCGGCGGAGATGCCCGCGCTCGCCGCGATCTCGGCCATGCTCCGGCCGCCGCGCGCCTCGCGCAGCAACCGCCCGAGCCGCTCGCCGCGCTCGCGCTCTTCGGGGGTCAACGGGTTACGCACCATGCCGTCATTCTAATACCGGTATAGTAATTGGCATGGTGGAACTCAAGACCCGGGCGTCGATCGACGCCATGTACGAAGCCGGCCAGGTCGTCGCGCGGACCCTGACCGCGGTGCGCGAGGCGGCCGGCGTGGGCGTCTCCCTGCTGGAACTGGACGAGGTGGCGCGGGACGTCCTGCGGGAGGCGGGCGCGGACTCGCCCTTCCTCGGCTACCGTCCGGCCTTCGCGCCGACCCCGTTCCCGGCGGTGATCTGCACCTCCGTGAACGACGCGATCGTGCACGGCATCCCCACCGCCCACCGGCTGCGCGACGGCGACCTCGTCTCCGTCGACTGCGGGGCACGGCTGGGCGGCTGGGTCGGCGACTCGGCCATCAGCTTCACCGTCGGCCGGGCGCGCCCGGCGGACCTCCGGCTGATCGACACGGCGGAGCGGGCCCTGGCGGCCGGCATCGCGGCGGCGGTCCCCGGCAACCGCATCGGCGACATCGCCCACGCGATCGGCACGGTCTGCCGTACGGGCGGCTACGGCATCCCCGACGGCTTCGGCGGCCACGGCATCGGCCGCCATATGCACGAGGACCCCGGGGTCCCCAACGAGGGCCGCCCCGGCCGGGGCCTGCGCCTGCGCGCCGGCATGGCGATCGCCATCGAGCCCATGCTCATCGCGAGCGGCCGCGACGACTGGCACACGGCCCCCGACGGCTGGACCCTCCGCACCAACGACGGCTCAAGAGCCGCCCACACGGAACACACGGTGGCGATCACGGAGGAGGGTCCCCGGGTCCTGACAGAGAGGCGGTGACCACAGCCAACCTCAAGGGGCGCGGGGAACTGCGCGATCAACCACATACCACCCGCACTCGCCACACAACGGCACCGCGCAGGACATGCCGCGCCATTCGGAACGTGCAATCGTGGTGTAGCCCGGCACGGCCAGGGCACCCGTCCGCCCGGCCACGCACGTCGATCGAACGGAACGCCATGACCAGCGGCTACATCGGCCCGGAGGGCGACCCCTTCGGTGAATTCCTGGCCCGCTTCTTCGGCGGCCCCCGCCCCGGCCCCCGCCAGATCAACATCGGCCAGCTCCTGAGCCAGCCGGCCCGGGAACTGGTCCGGGGCGCCGCCCAGTACGCCGCCGAGCACGGCAGCCGTGACCTGGACACCGAGCATCTGCTGCGCGCGGCCCTCTCCGCGGAGCCGACCCGGAGCCTGCTCAGCCGGGTCGGCGCGGATCCCGACTCGCTGGCGGCGGAGATCGACAAGCGGTCGGGGCCGGTGCAGCACCCGCCGGGCGAGGCGCCCCCGCCGACCTCGCTGTCCCTCACCCCGGCCGCCAAACGGGCCCTGCTGGACGCGCACGACCTGGCCCGGTCGCGCGGGGCGGGGTACATCGGCCCCGAGCATGTGCTCAGCGCCCTCGCCGCGAACCCGGACTCGGCGGCCGGGCACATCCTGAACGCGGCCCGGTTCGCCCCCGCCGGGCTGCCGCCCGAGGCCACGGAGACCGCCCAGGCGCACCCCGAGCGGCAGCGCCCCACCGGCACCCCCACCCTGGACAAGTACGGCCGCGACCTCACCGAGCTGGCCCGCCAGGGCCGGATCGACCCGGTGATCGGCCGGGACGACGAGATCGAGCAGACCATCGAGGTGCTGTCCCGGCGCGGCAAGAACAACCCGGTGCTGATCGGGGACGCGGGCGTCGGCAAGACCGCCGTGGTGGAGGGGCTCGCCCAGCGCATCGCGGACGGGGACGTGCCGGACGTGCTGGACGGCCGCCGGGTGATCGCCCTGGACCTGACCGGGGTGGTCGCGGGCACCCGCTTCCGGGGCGACTTCGAGGAGCGTCTGAACAGCATCGTGGGCGAGATCCGCGCCCACTCCGACCAGCTGATCGTGTTCATCGACGAGCTGCACACGGTGGTCGGCGCGGGCGGGGGCGGCGAGGGCGGCTCGATGGACGCCGGGAACATCCTCAAGCCGGCGCTGGCGCGCGGCGAGCTGCATGTCGTCGGGGCGACGACGCTGGAGGAGTACCGGCGGATCGAGAAGGACGCGGCGCTCGCCCGCCGCTTCCAGCCGATCCTGGTGCCCGAGCCGACCGTGCCGGACACGATCGAGATCCTGCGCGGGCTGCGCGACCGCTACGAGGCCCATCACCAGGTCCGCTACACCGACGAGGCGCTGGTGGCGGCCGTGGAGCTGTCGGACCGCTATCTCACCGACCGCCGGCTGCCGGACAAGGCGATCGACCTGATCGACCAGGCCGGGGCCCGGGTGCGCCTCGGCGCCCGCACCAAGGGCACGGACGTACGGGCGATGGAGCGCGAGGCCGAGCAGCTCGCCCGGGACAAGGACCAGGCCGTCGCGGACGAGCAGTACGAGCTGGCCACCCAACTGCGTGACCGGATCACCGAGTTGAAGCAGCGCATCGCGGACACCTCGGGTGAGGAGGAGGTCGACGAGGGCCAGCACCTGGAGGTCACCGCGGAGGCCGTCGCCGAGGTGGTGTCCCGGCAGACGGGCATCCCGGTCGCGAGCCTCACCCAGGAGGAGAAGGACCGGCTGCTGGGGCTGGAGGAGCATCTGCACCAGCGGGTGGTGGGCCAGGAGGAGGCCGTACGGGTCGTCTCGGACGCGGTGCTGCGCTCGCGCGCCGGGCTGTCGAGCCCGGAGCGGCCGATCGGCAGCTTCCTCTTCCTCGGGCCGACCGGGGTCGGCAAGACCGAGCTGGCCCGGGCGCTCGCGGAGGCCCTGTTCGGCAGCGAGGAGCGGATGGTCCGGCTCGACATGAGCGAGTACCAGGAGCGGCACACCGTCAGCCGGCTGGTGGGCGCCCCGCCCGGGTACGTCGGCCACGAGGAGGCCGGTCAGCTCACCGAGGTGGTGCGCCGGCACCCGTACTCGCTGCTGCTGCTCGACGAGGTGGAGAAGGCACACCCGGACGTCTTCAACATCCTGCTGCAGGTGCTCGACGACGGACGGCTGACCGACTCCCAGGGCCGTACGGTCGACTTCACCAACACGGTGATCGTGATGACGAGCAACCTGGGATCGGAGGCGATCGGCCGGCGCGGCGCCGGCATCGGCTTCGGACCGGGCGGCGCCGAGGCGGACGAGGAGGCGCGGCGGGAGCAGATCCTGCGGCCGCTGCGGGACCACTTCCGGCCGGAGTTCCTCAACCGCATCGACGAGATCGTGGTCTTCCACCAGCTCACCGGCGACCAACTGCGGCAGATCACCGACCTGTTGCTGCAGAAGACCCGGCGGCTGCTGCAGGCGCAGGGCATCGGTGTGGAGTTCGCGGCCGGGGCGGTGGACTGGCTGGCCGAGCGCGGCTACCAACCCGAGTACGGGGCCCGGCCGTTGCGCCGCACGATCCAGCGCGAGGTGGACAACCGGCTGTCGCGGCTGCTGCTCGACGGCCGGATCAAGAACGGGGACCGGGTCCGGGTGGAGGCGGAGGACGGGCAGCTCGCGTTCCGCACCGAGCCGCCCGTCCCCGCCCCGGAGCTATGACGCCGGGTGCACGACCTGGGCCGAACCGCCGCCGCGCCGTACGGTCTCGGCGGCGGCCAGCCACTTCCCGCCGGGCAGCCGCTGCACCCCGGTCGCCGCGCCGATCTCGGCGTTCAGCCTGAACGAGTGCCCGATCGCCTCCAGTTGGGACCTGATGCCGTCGGGGCCGGTGTCGTTGTAGAGGGCGGGTTCCATGTCCGTCTGGGCCGCGTTGCGCTGGCTGACGCGGGGCGCGGCGATCGCGTCGACGAGCGGCAGGCCCCGGTCGAGGAACTCGGTGAGGGTCTGGAGCACGGTGGTGATGATGGTGGCTCCGCCGGGCGAGCCGAGCGCCACCACCGGCTTGCCCTGCCGGTCGAGGACGATCGTCGGGGAGAGGGAGGAACGCGGCCGCTTGCCCGGACCCGGCAGGTTCGGGTCGTGCACGGCCGGGTTGGCGGGGGTGAAGGAGAAGTCCGTCAGCTCGTTGTTGAGGAGGAAGCCGCGGCCCGGGACGGTGATCGCGCTGCCGCCGGTCTGCTCGATGGTGAGCGTGTAGGAGACGACGTTCCCCCACTTGTCGGCCACCGTGAGATGGGTGGTGTTCTCGCCCTCGTACGTCGTCGGCGCCGCCGTGCCCCCGGTGCCGCAGGCGGCCGGGTTGCGCGGATCGCCGGGTGCGACGGGGCTGGTGAGCACCGCGTCGTCCTTGATGAGGCAGGCGCGCGAGTCGGCGTACTTCTGCGACAGCAGCTGCTTCGTCGGGACGTCCTCGAAGGCGGGGTCGCCGACCCAGCGCCCCCGGTCGGCGAACGAGATCCGGCTGGCCTCGATGTAGTGGTGCAGGTACTGGACCTCGCTCGCCTTCGTGAGGTCCGTGTTCTCGAGGATGTTGAGGGCCTCGCCGACGGTGGTGCCGCCGGAGGAGGAGGGGGCGATGGAGTAGACGCCGAGGCCGCGGTACGTCGTCCTGGTGGGCGCCTGGAGCTTGGCGCGGTAGGCGGCGAGGTCGTTCGCGGTCAGGGCGCCGGGGCGGGCCTTCCAGCCCGAGGCCGGGTCCACGGGCGGGTGGTTGACGGTGTCGACGATGTCCTCGCCGAGGTCGCCTTCGTAGAGCGCCGAGACGCCCTTGCGGCCCAGCTCCCGGTAGGTCCCCGCGAGGTCGGGGTTCTTGAACGTGGACCCCACGGACGGGAGTTGGCCGCCGGGCAGGAACAGTTTCGCGGTGTCCGGGAAGTAGCGGAAGCGGGTTTCGTTGGCGGCGGTCTGGGAGCGGAAGGTGTCGTCGACGGTGAAGCCCTCGCGGGCGATGCGCTCCGCGGGCTTCAGGACCGAACCGAGCTGCTGGCTGCCCCACTGGTCCAGCGCGGTCGCCCAGGTGGCTGGGGTGCCGGGGGTGCCGACGCTCAGGCCGCTGCTGACGGCGTCGGCGAAGGCGAGCGGGGCGCCGTTCTCCAGGAACAGGTTCGCGTCGGCGGTGAGCGGTGCCCGCTCGCGGCCGTCGATGGTGTGCACCGTACGGGACTTGGCGTCGTAGTAGACGAAGTAGCCGCCTCCGCCGATGCCGGAGGAGTAGGGCTCGGTGACGCCGAGGGCGGCGGCGGTGGCGACGGCCGCGTCGACGGCGTTGCCGCCCTTCCTGAGCACCTCGATGCCGGCGGCGGAGGCGTCCGCGTCGACGCTGGCGACGGCACCGCCGTACCCGACGGCGACGGGGACCTTCCCAGGGGTCGTTCTCCCGGCGGCGGGCGGCGCTGCGGCCCCCACCGTGACCACGGCGGCCGAGACCGCCAGGACCGACAGTTTCCGCGCGACAGGGCGACGCATCCGTACCTCCAGTCGGGAACCGTCCGCGCAGCGTAGCCAGATTCGGGGGGCCTCGACAGGCTCCTTCCGGGCACTGTCATACGACTGCCACACCTCGAACACGGGTACGTCAACGGCATGTCCGCCCGCTACCATGCGCGCCCATGAACGACGACGTGCGCAACATCGTCCTGGGGATCGTCGCGACCGGCCTGAGCGCCGCGCTCGGCTGGGTGGCCCGGACCTACCTGTGGCGCCGGAAACTCCGGCGCAAGCAGGCCTTCTTCGGGCTGCCGGAGCACTCCGAGTGCCTGCTCGTCGTCAACCGTGACGCGGGCGGCCCGGATCTCGCGGTGCACCGCCACGACGTGTTCGCGCTGCTGGAGCTCGCCGCGCTCATCAAGGACTGCGGGGCGGGCGCCGAGGTGGTCACCCAGGACGCGGCCCGGCAGGGGTTCGGGGAGCGGACGGAGTTCTGCATGGGCGGCCCGGGGTCCAACCGGCGGATGGCGGCCCATCTCCAGGCGATGCTGCCCGGGGTGCGGGTCAACACCGACCGGGAGCCGGGGCCGGACCGCCTCGCGTTCCGGATCGGCACCGAGCAGTACCGGATGGACGCGGGCATCACCGAGTACGTGCTGCTGGCCCGGCTGACGGCGGGTCAGCGGCGCGAGGCGCGGCCGGTGTTCCTGTTCTGCGGGCAGCGCGCCATCAACAACCAGGCCGCCACCCGGTATCTGGTCCGGCATCACGAGCGGCTGGCCCGCAAGTACGGCGGCAACTCCTTCGTCCTGCTCCTGAAGGTCGTCAACTCGCAGGCGTACGGCCCCGATGTGGTCGAGCTGGTCGAGGACGTGACCCGGGTGTCCCAGGCGCCGCTGCCCGCCGAACCAATCGTTACCGCCACGTAACTTACTGACGGGTTACTTCCGGTAAGGCCGCCGGTTACCGTCGGGTCACTTTTGCAGTGACGCAGCCGAGGAGTGACCCGTGGGACGACGACCGCGCCGTAGGGCCCTGCGCACGACCGCCGTCGGTGCCGTGTCCGCCTCCCTGGTCGCCGGTGGCGTCCTGGGCCTCGCGCCCGCCGCGCAGGCCGCCGAGGGCGCGGTCCGGTACGTCGACATCGCCGGGGACGGCGGCACGGTCCTGAAGGCCAACGTGATCACCCCGGCCGGCGCCGACGGCGCCCGCCGCTACCCGCTGATCGTGCTCCCCACCAGCTGGGGCTTCCCTCAGG
This sequence comes from Streptomyces sp. YKOK-I1, assembly GCF_054660435.1. Taxonomy (NCBI): domain Bacteria; kingdom Bacillati; phylum Actinomycetota; class Actinomycetes; order Kitasatosporales; family Streptomycetaceae; genus Streptomyces; species Streptomyces sp. YKOK-I1. Next base: position 8,098,783 of record NZ_BAAGDR010000001.1, on the reverse strand, counting down.
TGCAGTACCTCGCCCAGGCGCAGCGGCTCGCCGACGACGGGTATGTCGTGCTGGGCTACAACGTGCGCGGCTTCTGGCAGTCGGGCGGCGAGATCGACGTGGCCGGTCCGCGCGACGTGGCCGACGCGTCCAAGGTCGTCGACTGGGCGCTCGCCCACACCCCGGCGGACGCGCGGCACATCGGCATGGCGGGCGTCTCCTACGGCGCGGGCATCAGCCTGCTGGCCGCCGCGCACGATCCGCGGGTCAAGGCCGTGGCCTCGCTCAGCGGTTGGGGAGATCTGATCGACTCGATCTACTCCGGCCGCACCCAGCACCTCCAGGCGGCCGCCGTGCTCGACACGGTGGGCACGGTCGCCGGCCGGCAGAGCGCGGAGTCCCGGGAGATCTTCTCCGCCTTCTACGACTCCGACCTGACGAAGGAGCAGGAGATCGTCGCCTGGGGGAGGAAACGTTCCCCCGCGAGCTACCTGGACCTGCTCGACGAGAACGGCACGGCCGTGCTGATGGCCGGCGCCTGGGGCGACACCATCTTCCCGCCCAACCAGTCCGCCGCCCTCTACGAGCGGCTGACCGGCCCCAAGCGGCTGGAACTGCGCCCCGGCGACCACGCGACCGCCGAACTCCCCGGCCTGTTCGGCCTGCCCAACGACGTGTGGACGGACACCCGGCGCTGGATGGACCACTACCTCAAGGGCGTCGACAACGGCATCGACCGCGAACAGCCCGTCCAGCTCACGTCCCGCTCCACGGACGGCTACGAGGGCTATCCGGACTGGAAGTCGGTGGGCGCCACCCGCGAGAAGATCGCCCTGGCCGGCACCACCACGATCCACACGAACGTCGACTCGGGCGCCGACGGCGGGATCGTGTTCCTCTCCAGCATCCTCGACCAGGTCGCACGGGTCCCCCCGGTCGCCTCGATCCCCCTGCTCCCCCGGTACTGGGCCGCCGTGTGGCAGTCGCAGAAGTACGCCACGGCGCAACAGGTGCGCGGTACCGCCCGGTTGCACACCACGCTCACCCCGACCGAGGAGAGCGGCACCCTCGTCGCCTACGTCTATGACGTGGGGCCGCTCGGCCTCGGCAAGCTGGTCTCGCACGCGCCGTACACCTTCCACGGGCGAACGCCCGGAAAGCCGTTCGGTCTCGACCTGGAGCTGTTCTCCACGGCCTACGACGTCCCGGCAGGGCATCGGCTGGCCCTGGTGGTCGACACGGTCGACCCGCTCTACCTCGAGCACAACCCGTCCGGCGCGCGGCTGACCTTCTCCTCGCCGGCGACCGACCCGTCGTACGTGTCGGTCCCGCTGCGCGAGCAGTGATCTGCGACCGGCGCCGGCCGGGCAGGGCTCTGTGACTTCCGCCCCCTACGGCCGGATTGCCGCGGAGAGTCCCCCACCACCTGGCAGCAGCGTCCCCGGTTCTGCCGCCGCGGCGGTCGCGACCCCGGTTCTGGGGGATGAACGGCCCATCCTAGTCGCCCCCTTCAGTGCTTGAGAATCTTGGAGGAAACTATCCAGCGCGGCTCCGCCCCAGGACACGACACGCACCCCTGGGACATAAGCCGTATTTACGTCGGCCTTATACCGCTGACGTGCGAGGGCTCAGGCCTCGGCCACCTCGCCGTACAGCTGGGACAGTTCGGGCACTCCACTGGCCGCCCACGCACGCCCGGAGTCCACGACGTCGAACTCCCGCCCCGAGGCGAGCCGTACGACGGGCTGCCCGTCCACCCGGAACTGCCACCCGGCGCCGGGCACGGTCCGCACGATGACCGTACCCAGGTAGAGCCCGGCGTCGTTACCGAGCCAGGGCAGGGTCTCCTCGTCGTCGCGCCAGCGCGGCACCATCTGGTCGAGCGCCTCCAACGAGGCGACCGTGTCGTCGAGTCTGATCCCCGCCCGGGCCGCCTGGGAGCGCAGCAGCTCGCACTCGGAGAGGAGCTCCGCCACCCCCTCGGGGTCGGCGGCCAGGACCGCTTCACCGTGCTTCTTGCGCCTGTTGCCCAGGAAAGGGATGTCCATGCCTCCAGCGTGTCATTCGCACCGACGTGCGCACCACAGGCGCGCTGGCACGTACGTACGGTCGAATCCTCCGCCCGGGCCCGCATGGCGCGTTGACCGGGCCCCGCCCGCTGCCCAGCGTCGCGAGGCGCTGCCGGCCGACGGGTGTGCGGGAGGGATCGGTTCATGCGCCGACGTGCGTGGGGGGTCGCCCTGGCCCTCGTCTGGTCCGGGCTGTTCCTCGCGCCCGCGCGGGCCGTCGCCCCGCCGCTGCCGCCCCCGCTCCAGGCGTGGTACGACAACGCCTCCACCGTGGACCTCGACGGCGCGGGCAACCATCTGCCGGCCTCCGCCCTGGCCGCCGCGGGCTGGCTCCCGGGACGCGCGCCGACCGTACGGGGCGCCCGGCTGGCCTGGCCCCCGCACCCGCCGGGCTCCCCCGACAACGTCCGCGCCGCCGCGCAGACCGTACGGGCCGACGGGCACGGCGACGCCCTCGCCTTCCTGGTCACGAGCACCGGCGGCCGGGCGGCGGGCGGCCCGGGCAGCGTCACCTACGCCGACGGCACACGCTCCCCCTTCCTGCTGACCGCCCCCGACTGGCGCACCGGCCCGCTCGCCACCAAGGCCTTCGCCCTGGCGCACCTCGGCACCCCCGGCGGGCCCGTCACCGAGCGGCCCCGGCTGTACGTGGTGACGGTCCCGTTGGCCCGGGGGCGCGAGGTCGTCTCGGTACGGCTGCCCTTCGCGCCCCGGCTGCATGTGTTCGCGCTGGCCGTGCGCCCCGCGCCGACGGACTGGACCGGCACCTGGGCGGCCTCGCCCTCCGCGTCGGCGGCGGTCGGCCCGTGGACCGACCGCACTCTGCGGCTGGTGGTGCACACCTCGGTGGGCGGGCCCCGGGTACGGCTCCGCTTCGACAACGCGTTCGCCTCGGCGCCGGTGCGGATCGGGGCGGCGACGGTGGCGGTGCGTTCGGCGGGCGCGGCACCGCGGTCGGCCCCGGTGCCGCTGTCCTTCGGGGGCCCGCCGGGCGTCGAGGTGCCCGCGGGGGCGCAGGCGGTCGGCGATCCGCTGCCGTTCACCGTGCCCGCGGACACGGATCTGCTGGTGAGTCTCCATCTGCCCGGCACGGTGACCGCGGTGCCCTGGCACGGCCTCGCGGTGCAGCGGTCGTACCTGAGCGGACCGGGCGACCACACGGCGGACGCGGACGGGACGGCGTACCCCGCCACGATCGGGACCTGGCCCCTGCTGACCGGGGTGGACGTGGGCGGCGGGCCCGGTGCGGTGGTGCTGCTCGGGGACTCGATCACCGACGGCGACCGGTCCACGGTGGGGGCGAACCGGCGCTGGCCGGACGCCCTCGCGGCCCGGCTGCGCCGACAGCACGCGGTGCCGTCCTACGGCGTGCTCAACGCGGGGATCGCGTCGAACCGGGTGGCGGCCGACCGCTACCCGGGCGACGGGATCGCCCCGGTCGGCGGCGGGGTCAGCGCCCCGCACCGGCTGGACCGGGACGTCCTCGCGCAGACCTCGGTCCGCACGCTGGTCGTGTTCGAGGGCATCAACGACCTGCGGGACGGGACGGCGGCCGCCGCGGTGGCCGCCGGGCTGCGGGAGATCGCCGGGCGGGCGCGGGCGCACGGCCTGCGGGTGCTCGGCGCGACGCTGCCGCCCTGCGGGGGCTCCGCGGGCTGCACGGCCGCCGTGGAGGCCGAGCGGGCCGCGCTGAACGCCTGGATCCGGACCACCGGCGCCTTCCACGCCGTCCTCGACTTCGACCGCGCCCTGCGCGACCCCGCCGCCCCGGAGCGGATGCTCGCCACGTACGACAGCGGGGACCATCTGCATCCCGGGGACGCGGGGTACGCGGCGCTCGCCGGGGCGGTGGACCTGCGGCTGCTGTGAGCGCCGGACGTGGGTGAGGGCTAGACGTCGAGGTCGACGACGACCGGCGCGTGGTCGGAGGCGCCCTTGCCCTTGCGCTCCTCGCGGTCGACGTAGGAGTCCTTGACGGCCTTCGCGAACGGTTCGTTGCCGTAGACCAGGTCGATGCGCATGCCGCGGTTCTTGGGGAACGCCAGCTGACGGTAGTCCCAGTACGTGAACGGGTGGTCGTACTTCAGGGGCCGTGGGACGACGTCGGACAGGCCGGCCTCGCGCAGGGAGGTCAGGGCGGCGCGCTCGGCCGGGGTGACATGGGTGAGGCCCTCGAAGGCCGCCACGTCGAAGACGTCGTCGTCCGTCGGCGCCACGTTGTAGTCGCCGAGGACGGCGAACGGGCGGCCGCCCGCCGCGTCGCCCGCGACGGCCGCCTTCAGGGCCTCGAACCACTGGAGCTTGTAGGCGTAGTGCGGGTGGTCCACCTCGCGGCCGTTCGGCACGTACACCGACCAGACGCGGACCGGGCCGCAGGTCGCGGAGATCGCCCGGGGCTCCACGGAGCCGTCGTAACCGGGGTCGCCGGGCAGGCCCTTCACCACGTCCTCGATGCCGACCCGGGAGATCACCGCCACGCCGTTCCACCGGCCGGTGGCGTTGACCGTCGCCTCGTAGCCCAGTTCGCGCAGCTGGTCGAAGGGGAACTGCTCCTCGGCCAGCTTGGCCTCCTGCAGGCACAGCACGTCCGTGCCGCTGCTCTCCAGCCAGGCCAGCAGCCTGGGCAGGCGGGCGGTGATCGAGTTGACGTTCCAGGTCGCGATGCGCATGTCCTCCAACCTACCGGGCGCCACCGACACTCACAGTGCCGCGCTCTCCCCGGACGCCAGCCTGAGGTGCGGCGCGCCGCCGAGGGCGCCGATCTGGTTGTCGTAGATCGGGCGGGCGAGGTCGGTGAGCAGGGCGTCGTGGATGTCGTAGGCGCGCTGCGGCCCCACCTCGCGGACGTAGTCGATGACCTCGGAGATCTTGCTCCAGGGGGCCATGACCGGGAGCATCAGCGTCTCGACGGCCCGGTCGGGGACGGTGAGGGCGTCGCCGGGGTGGAAGAGGCGGCCGTCGTCGATCAGGTAGCCGACGTTGGTGATGCGGGGGATGTCCGGGTGGATGACGGCGTGCAGTTCGCCGTGGACCTGGACGTCGAAGCCGGCCGCGGTGAAGGTGTCGCCGTGGCCGACGGTGTGGACACGGCCGGGGAAGGCCGCCGAGATCTTCTCCGCGACCGAGCGCAGGGTCCAGATCTCGGCGGCGGGATTCGCGTCCAGGGCCGCCCGCAGCCGCTCCTCACTGAAGTGGTCCGGGTGCTCGTGCGTGACCAGGATCGCCTCGGCGCCGACGGCCGCGTCCGCCTCGCTGAACCCGCCCGGGTCGAGGACGAGCGTGCGCCCGTCCTTCTCCAGACGGACGCAGGAGTGCGCCTTCTTCGTCAGCTTCATGGTCGTCATGCTCGTCATGGGGTCCATCCTGCCCCGGCGCGGGCGGCGCGGCTCAGTCGACCGGGGTGGTCTCCTCCCGGATGATCTGCTGGGCCACCCGGAAGGCGCTGTTGGCCGCCGGTACCCCGCAGTAGACCGCCGCCATCAGCAGCACCTCCTTGATCTCGTCGGGGGTGAGGCCGTTGCGCAGGGCGGCCCGGGTGTGGAACGCGAGTTCGTCGAGGTGACCCCCGGCGACCAGGGCGGTGAGCGTGACACAGGAGCGCGACCGCCGGTCGAGGCCGGGGCGGTCCCAGATCTCGCCCCAGGCGTAGCGGGTGATGAACTCCTGGAAGTCCCCGGAGAAGTCGTCGGCCTGGGACAGCGCCCGGTCCACGTGCGCGTCCCCGAGGACCTCGCGGCGCACCTTCAGCCCGGCGTCGTACGGATCCGGGCGGCCCATGACCTGCACCGGCTCCTCGACGGGGGCGGGCGCGATCTCGGCGATGGCCACCGGCTGCGGCGGCGGGACCGAGGTCTGGAGCTGGGTCAGGGTCTGGTTCGTCACCGCGCGGACGGGGATGCCCGGCACGGCCGTCTGCCCGGTCGTGGTCTCGTAGGCGGGCTGCCAGGCCGTGGAGAAGTGCCGCACCAGGAGGTCGGTGACGGCGGCGGGCTGCTCCACCGGGACCAGATGGGAGGCGCCGGGTACGACGGCCAGACGGGCGTCGGGGATGCCGGCGACCAGGGTGCGCGCCTCGGCGGGGCCGGTCACCTGGTCGTCGGAGCCGACGAGCACGAGCGTGGGGACGCCGATCCGGCCGAGTTCGGCGCGGACGTCGAACGCGGCGAGCGCCTCGCAGGCCGCGATGTAGCAGCCGGGATCGGTGGTGCGCACCATCTGCACGGCCCACTCGGTGATCGCGGGCTGCGCCGCCGCGAAGCCGGCCGTGAACCAGCGGTCGGGCGAGGTGCGGGCGATGGGGTCGAGCCCGTTCGTACGGACGATCACCCCGCGCTGGCGGAACTCGTCCGCGGTGCCGAACCTCGGCGAGGCGGCGATCAGCCCGAGCGAGGCGACCCGCTCCGGGTGACGCAGTGCCAGTTCCACGCCGACCGCGCCGCCGAAGGCGCAGCCCGCGTAGCCGAAGCGCTGCACCCCGAGCCCGTCGAGGGTGGCGAGCAGCCGCTCGGCGAGATCGGACACGGAGCCGGCCGGGTAGGCCGGGGCGCCGCCGTGACCGGGCAGGTCGTACCGGAAGATCCGCCACTGCTGGGCCAGTTCGGGGACCTGACGGTCCCACATGTGCCAGGTGGTGCCCAGGGAGGGCCCCAGGATCAGGACCGGGGCGTCTTCCGGCCCGTCAAAGCGGTATTGAAGGGTGCTGGACGTACTCTCACTCACCCGGCTCACGCTCCCACATCTCACGGCTTCTCACGCACCTGGGTCGGAACCCCGTGCGGCCCGTCCCACTTTGTGGAAGCGTCCGCCCTGTGTGGCGGCGTCGGGAAGGCCCTCCGGCGGGCACGGCCCGCGGCACCGGTGCGCGTGCATCGTACAGACGGTGCGGTCCGCTACGGCTCCTCGGTGCCGCCGAGGCCGGTCAGGGCGCCCACCGGGTCGGGGTCGGGGGTGCCGCGGGGCCACCAGTCGTCGTGGCCGGGCTCGGACTCGTACGGGTACCACAGGCCGTCGCGGCCGAAGCGGAGCTGGACATGGCCGCCGGGGTGGGTGAGGTGGTTGCGCCAGGGGCGGAAGGCGGGGAGGTCGGCGGCGAGGAGGAGCGGGCGGGCCCGGTCGAAACGGCCCGCCGGCGGGTCCCAGGGCTCCTCCAGGACGGTGAGGCCGTCCGGTCCGCCCTGCCGCCAGGCGGCGACCGCGCGGGCCAGTTCGGACGGGGTGCGGCCGGCGGCGGAGGCGAGCGAGGCGTACAGGGCGCGGGTGGCGAGGGTGAGTCCGGAGCCGGGACGGGCGGCGGCCAGCCGTACGGCGTCCTGCCACAGGGTCAGTTCGCCGATCTCGTCGTGGCCGGTGGCGAGCAGGGCGTGGGCGCGCGCGGCGGCGTCGGTGGCGAGCTGGTCCAGGGCGAAGGAGTCGGGGCCGTTCGGTGCGGAGGGGTAGGCGGGGGGCTGCTCCGGGTGCGGCGGGACGGGCAAGGGGGCGGGCAGCGGCGGCAGTCGACGCGCGGGGCCGGGGGCGAACACCTCCGTGGCGCGGACGCCCGGCAGGGTGGCCGGTTCCCGCTCCTGGGCGGCCCGGGCCGCGCGGGCGGCGTTACGACGGGACAGCGCGTCCAGCAGTTCGCGCTCGCCCCGGCCGCGCAGCAGGAGCAGCACGAACGGGTCGGCGTCCAGCAGCCGCGCGGTCTGGTAGCAGAGGGCGGCGGCGTGTTTGCAGGGGTGGGCGCGGTCGGGGCAGCTGCAGTGCGGTTCGAGGTCGCCGGGGCCGGGGAGCAGCGGCACCCCGCAGTCGGCGAGGGACTCCGGCATCTCCTTGTCGAGCAGTGCGGCGATGTGCGCGGGGCGGTCCACCGCGGCGGCCAGGAACCGCTCCCAGTCCTCGTCCCCGAGCGTCCGCAGCCGCACCTGTACGCGGTACGGGCGGGGCCGGCTGCCCTGCACGTACGCGAGGACGAGTCCGGGGGTGACGGTGATGGCGTCCACGTGCCCCCGCTGGGCGTAACCCCGGCCCCGGGCCAGCCGCTTGACGTCCAGCGCCCCTTCCTCCAGCGCGGCCACCCAGGCATGCCCCCACCAGGTCTCGGCGAACCGGGCTTCCTCCCCCTCTCCGGGCCCCGGGAGGGCCGGAAAGGCGGGAAAGGTACGCCGGTGCTCCCCGTCACGGGAGGGGGCGGCCATGGAGCGGGGGGAGACGGGGGTGGGAGCGGAGGCAGCCTGGGGTGGGCCGGGGAATGCGGCTGGAGTGAGAGGAGTCGGGTACGGCTCGTGGGCGGGGCCGGGGCGGGGTGCGTCACCGAGTGTCGGGGTGGGGCGTGGGGTGAGGCGTGGGGTGGTGTCGGGGGTGGTGGCGGCTCGGTCCGGTGCGGGGGTGGGGCGTGGGGCGATGTCGGGAGTTGTCGCGGCTCGGTCCGGTGCGGGGGTGGGGCGTGGGGCGATGTCGGGAGTTGTCGCGGCTCGGTCCGGTGCGGGGGTGGGGCGTGGGGCGGCGTCGGGGGTGGTGGCGGCCGAGTCAGGTGCGGTGGACGGGGGCAGGTCGTCGGAGGGCATCCGGAACGCGTCGGCGAGGGACTCCCGTACCAGCCGGGCGCGTTCGCGGGCCTTGCGGTCACCGCCGGCGGGGTCCCTCGGGCGGCTCGGGCGGCGCAGGAACGGGTCGGCGGTGCCGGGGACGGCGGGACGTTCGGCGCCCCTGGTCCTGGCGGACGGCCGGGGCCGCCCGGCGTCCGGCTCCCCCGGTTCGGCCGCGTTCCGCCGCGCCTGGGCCCGGGCGGCCCGCAACGCCTCCCGCGCGATGTCCCCGGGACGGGCGGTCGGCCTGGGGGAGTTCACGTCGGGGGCGCCCGGGTCGACAAGGTCCCCCGTGGCGGAGCCGCGCAGCGCGGAGTCGGCAGCCGAGGCGGGCCCGCCCACGGTGGAGTCGGTTGCCGAGGCGGGCCCGCGCACGGTGGAGTCGGTTGCCGGGGCAGGCACGCCCACGGCTGAGTCAACGGCCGGGACGGGGCCACCCACGGCTGAGTCCGTGGCCTGGGCGGGGCCACCGCCCGGGAAGGGACCGCCGTCCGGGACGAGACCGTCGTCCGGGGCGGCCGTCGGGTGTGGTGCGGCTTCGGTGGGGGTGGCTTCGGGTGGTGTCTTCTGTCGTGTCGGGGGAACCAGGTCGTCGCGGACGGGCGGGGTCTCCCCCGCACCGGGTCCGACCGGTGCCGGTGCCTCGCCCCGGCTCCCCCGCTCCCGTGCCGCCCGCAGGGCGCGCCGTGCGGCATCGGCCGGCCGCTCGGCCGCCGCCGTGTCGCCCGCCCCCGGCGTCTGCACCGGCTCCTCCCGTGCCGCCCGCAGGGCGCGCCGTGCGGCGTCGGCCGGCCGCTCGGCCGCCGGGTCCGTCACCGGCTCCCCGCGCTCCTCCCGCCCGCTCATCACGCCTCCCTCCGCAGTCGCACCAGGTCGGTCAGCTCACTGTGCGTCAGCTCGGTGAGGGCGGCCTCGCCGGAGCCCAGGACGGCGTCGGCCAGGGCCCGCTTGGAGGCGAGCATCTCGGCGATGCGGTCCTCGACCGTGCCCTCCGTGATGAGGCGGTGCACCTGGACGGGCTGGGTCTGGCCGATGCGGTACGCGCGGTCGGTGGCCTGTTCCTCCACCGCGGGGTTCCACCAGCGGTCGAAGTGGACGACATGGCCCGCGCGGGTGAGGTTCAGGCCGGTGCCGGCGGCCTTGAGGGAGAGGACGAGGACGGGGGTGGCGCCGGCCTGGAAGCGGTCGACCATGTGCTCGCGTTCCGGGACCGGTGTGCCGCCGTGCAGCAGCTCCACCGGGATCGCCCGGTCGGCGAGGTGGGCGGTGATCAGCCGGGCCATGCCGACGTACTGGGTGAAGACCAGCACCGAGCCGTCCTCGGCGAGGACGGTGTCCAGCAGTTCGTCGAGGAGGGCGAGCTTGCCGGAGCGGGCGGCCAGCCGCTCTCCGACGGAGACGGTCTCCTCCTTCAGATACAGCGCGGGGTGGTCGCAGATCTGCTTCAGCGCGCCCAGCAGCTTCAGCACCAAGCCCCGGCGAGCGATCCCCTGTGCCGTCTCGATGGCGAGCAACGACTCACGCACCACCGCCTCGTACAGGGAGGCCTGTTCACGGGTGAGCGGCACCGGACGGTCGGTCTCGGTCTTGGGCGGCAGTTCGGGGACGATCCCGGGATCGGACTTCTTGCGGCGCAGGAGGAAGGGACGGACCAGACGGGCCAGGCGCTCCACCGCCTGCGCGTCCTCGCCGTTCTCCACCGCGCGCGCGTGCCGGGCACGGAAGGACTTCAGGGGGCCGAGGAGGCCGGGGGTCGTCCAGTCCAGCAGGGCCCACAGTTCGGAGAGGTTGTTCTCGACGGGGGTGCCGGTGAGGGCGACGCGCGCGGGGGACGGGATCGTGCGCAGTGCCTTCGCCGTCGCCGAGTAGGGGTTCTTCACGTGCTGCGCCTCGTCCGCGACGACCATGCCCCACGGCTGGGCGGCCAGTGTCGCGGCGGTGGAGCGCATGGTGCCGTACGTGGTGAGGACGAAACCGCCGGTCAGGTCGGCCAGGGAACGGTCGGGTCCGTGGAAGCGGCGGACGGGGACGCCGGGGGCGAAGCGGGTGATCTCGCGCTGCCAGTTGCCCAGGAGGGAGGCGGGGCAGACCACGAGGGTGGGTTCGATGCGCTCCCGCTTGAGGTGCAGGGCGATCAAGGTGATCGTCTTGCCGAGGCCCATGTCGTCGGCGAGGCAGCCGCCGAGGCCGAGGGAGGTCATGAGGTCCAGCCAGGCCAGGCCGCGGAGCTGGTAGTCGCGGAGGGTGGCGTGCAAACCGGGGGGCGGGGCCGCCGGGTGCACCCCGGCCGTGAGGCGGTCGCGCAGGGCCGCGAGGGCGCCCACCGGCACCGCCTCCACGCTCTCGCCGTCGACCTCGGCGGTGCCGGTGAGGGCGGCGGACAGGGCGTCCACCGGGTCCAGCAGGCCCAGTTCGCGCCTGCGGGCCTTGCGGACCAGCGCCGGGTCGACCAGCACCCACTGGTCACGCAGCCGCACCACTGGCCGGTGGGCCTCGGCCAGCGCGTCCATCTCGGCCTCGCTGAGCGGGTCGCCGCCGAGCGCCAGCTGCCAGCGGAACCGGAGCAGTTCCTCGCTGTCGAAGAAGCCGGTGCCGTCGGTCGCCGAGCCCGGCGCGGGCCGGACCACCGCCGTGGCGCTGAGGTCCTGCGCCAGGTCCCGCGGCCAGTGCACGGCGACCCCGGCCGCCGCGAGCCGGGTCGCCGCCACGCCGAGCAGATCGCCCAACTCGTCCTCGGAAAGGGCCAGTACGTCGGGCGTGGGCTGTTCGGCGAGCCGGGCCAGCGGCGGCCACACGCGCGCCGCGCGCCGCACGGCGAGGGCGGCGTCCACGCGCGCGCGGGGTCCGAAGGCCGTGTCCGCCTCGCCCGCCCACAGGGCCGCCGCGTCGGTCACCAGGGTGGGGTCGGCGAGGCTGTGCACCTGGACGATCGCGGCACCGGCGGCGCGTCCGCGCCCGCCGTCGTCGGACGACGCGTCGGAGGCGTCGAACATGTCGTACGCGGACAGGTCGAGGCGGAGCGAGACGCGCACGCCCGCGTCCATGCCGGCGGCGACCTCCGCCGCCCAGTCGTGCGCTCCGGGCAGCCGCTGGGGGCGGCGGTCGGCGAAGGGTTTCCCGGCGGCGTGCGGCGCGGCCGGGGTGCGGGGCAGGGTGTCGGCGACGGCGTCCAGGAAGGCGCGCACCAGGGCCTCCGGCTGCGGCAGCCGGAGCGGTCCGGGGCCGGGCAGGGGGACGGCGTGCCCCTCGTGGGGCAGGGCTGCGGCGATCGCGCGCAGATGCGCGATGTCCTCCGGATCCAGAGGGCCGGCCCGCCAGGCGTCCTGGCCGGAGGGGGTCAGGCCGGGGAGCAGCCGGCCCCGGGCGGTGAGCCGCAGCGCGTGCAGCGCGGCCGCGCCCCAGCAGGCGGTGGCGGGGTGGGCGGCGGGGTCGCGGCGGGCGTGCACCAGCAGCGGCAGCGCCCGGTCCAGGGGCAGGGTCAGGGCGGGGACCTGTTTACGGCGGACGGTGGCGCCGTGCGGGCGGACGACGGTCAGCTCGGTCAGGTCCACCGGGGCGGGCGGCGGGTCCCAGGCCGCGGTGGGGTCCCAGAACACCATGCGGCCCTCGCGCGGGAGCGGGGCGGGCAGGAAGACCGCGGCGAGGCGCACCGGGACGCCCGCCCGTTCCGCCGGAGAGCTGTCGCCCGTACGCACTTGTCCACCTCCCGCCCGCATCCCGGATCACTCGTCTTCGACTCTACGGGCGGGGTCTGACAACCGGTCCCGGCGACCTGTCCTAGGGAACCGTGCGCGAGACGACGTACACGAAGGGGTAGACGGGGTTGCCGTAGTTCACGACGACGTCCAGGGTGGGCGTGGGGTTCTTCTTCTCGACGACCATGCCGTAGAACTGGCCCGTGCGGGCGCCCGGTCCCTTGAACCGCCAGCCCGTGATGCCCTGGTCCCGGGCGCTGATGGTGATGTCGCCGCGCCTGAGGTCGGTCCGGGCGGCGCCGATCTGGCGCAGGAACTGGTCGAGGCCGGCGTGCGTGGTCTGGAACTGCACGTAGAGCCGGCTGGTCTTCCAGTTGTTCGTCTCGTAGTAGGCGACCTGGTTGGACGGGTGCGGGACCGGCACCTGGTAGAGGCGGCGCTGGACCTTGGAGGGCCAGCCGGCGGTCAGGCCGGTCGCCGAGTACTTCGCCTCCTTGTCCTTGCCGCTGTCCCGGCTCTGGTTGGCGGAGATCACCAGGTACCCGGCCGGGACGCCGATGAGCAGCACGATGATCAGCAGGGTGAGCGCCCTGCGCCGGATCACATGGCGGCGGTCCTCCGGCGGCCGGGGCGGCTCGTCGGGGGGCGCCGCCTGGCGGGGCAGCGAGGCGGTCATGCGATGTCCCTGGTGGTGCGGGCGGTGCGGGCGGCACGGATGTCACAGATGGTGCGGATGGTGCGGAGGTAACCCGTGGTGCGGATGTCGCGGGTGGTGCGGGCCCCACGGCCGGGGCCGGACGCGGGGGTCGTGCGGGGTGGTGCCTGGATCATGCCGTGTCCCGGGTGCGGCGGGCGGCGTCCGTGAACCGTTCGAAGCGCTCGTAGCGCTCGACGCGGCGCCGCTTGGCGCGCCGGAAGCGGCGGGCGACCAGGCGCGCGAGGTCCGCGGCGCCGACCATGCCGGCCTCGGGGCCGAGCTGGGCGCGGACGATCCGGGCCTCCGGGCGGTAGCCGCGCCCGGTGAGCTGGCGCTTGAAGGCGTCGCGCGCGGGGGCGATGAGCAGCTCGTCGGCGGCCGACACACCGCCGCCGATCACGAAGCAGGAGGGGTCGAGCGCGGCGGCCAGGTTGGCGATGCCGACGCCGAGCCACTGGCCGATGTCCTGGAGCAGCTCGATGCACATCGCGTCGCCCTCGCGGGCCAGCTCCGTGATCATCGGGCCGCTGATGTCGCCGATCTGGCCCTTGACGTGCTCGATGATCCCGTACGCCACCGGGGAGTCGGCGGCGGCGAGCTCCTTGGCCTCCCTGACCAGGGCGTTCCCGGAGCTGTACTGCTCCCAGCAGCCGCGGTTGCCGCACGGGCAGCGGTGGCCGCCGGGCACCACCTGCATATGCCCGAACTCACCCGCGACGCCGTACTTGCCCCGCTTGACCTGGCCGTCCTCCAGGATCGCGCCGCCGATGCCGGTGCCCAGCGTGATCATGACCAGGTGGTCCTCGCCGCGGCCCGCGCCGAAGCGCCACTCCGCCCAGGCGGCGGTGTTGGCGTCGTTGTCGACGAGGACGGGGACCGAGAGGCGGCCGGAGAGGCGGTCGCGCAGCGGCTCGTTGCGCCAGGACAGATGGGGGGCGAACAGGACGCGGTTGCGGTCGGCGTCGACCCAGCCGGCCGCGCCGATGCCGACGGCGTGCACGTCGTGCCGGTCGGAGAGGTCCAGGACCAGTTCGACGATGGTGTCCTCGACGACCTTGGGGCTCTTCGACTTGTCCGGGGTCTCGGTGCGGACCTTCTCCAGGATGTTGCCGTCGGCGTCCACGACGCCCGCCATCACCTTGGTGCCGCCGATGTCGATGCCCACCGTCGGCACGCGGGGCGCCGTCAGGTGTGAGCGGCGCTCTCTGGTGCCCACTGTCCGCAGTGCGGGGGCACGCCTGGAGCCGATGGGGGCGCTGAAGTTGCCGTAGGTGCTCATCAATGCCCGATTCTGCCTCACCCTCCGGGTGGGTGCTGTGCGGGGGAGCAAAGGGGAATGCACGCCGTGTGCCGAGTGCGGGTGCATCGGGGCTGGTCGCGCAGTTCCTCGCGCCCCTGAGGTCCGCCGCAGCAAGGCCCGGACAGACCTCAGGACCGTACGAGCAGCTGGAACTCGAAGGAATAGCGGCTCGGGCGGTAGATGTGGTCGCCGAATTCGACCGCGCGGCCGGTGTCGTCGAAGGTGGTGCGCTGCATGGTGAGCAGGGGGGCGCCGGGCTCCTCGGCGAGGCGTTCGGCCTCGGCGGGGGTGGCGGCCCGGGCGCCGATGGACTGGCGGGCGCTGTGCAGGGTGATCCCGGCGGCCCGCATCAGGCGGTACAGCCCGGTGGCCTCCAGCTGGCCGGTGTCCAGGTCGAGCAGTCCGCCCGGGATGTGGTTGCAGAGGTACGCCATCGGCTCCCCGTGCGCGAGCCGCAGCCGTTCCACCCGGTGCACCTCGCTGCCCTCGGCGACCGCGAGCGCGGCGGCGACCTCGGCGGAGGCGGGGACGACGGTGTTGACCAGGACGGACGTGGCGGGGCGCTGGCCGGCCGCCTCCAGGTCGTCGTAGAGGCTGCTGAGCTCCAGGGGGCGCTTGACCTGGCTGTGCACGACCTGGGTGCCGACGCCCCGGCGGCGCACCAGCAGCCCCTTGTCGACGAGCGACTGGATCGCCTGGCGCACGGTCGGGCGGGAGAGGCCGAGCCGCGCGGCGAGCTCGATCTCGTTGCCCAGGAGGCTGCCGGGGGTGAGCGATCCGTGCTCGATCGCGGCCTCCAGCTGCTGGGACAGCTGGAAGTACAAGGGCACCGGGGAGCTTCGGTCCACGCGGAGTTCGAGCTGCACGGTCGGGTCCACTTCTGGTTTCGGCACCCGCCGAGCGTAGCCGCGGGCGCTGTTGACGGGAAGTTGTGTAGTTCGGTTGTCCGGACATACGGATTGACATCGTGCGGCCTGCGAGGTCACTTTGTTTTCATGCGCATCGGGGTCATCGGGACGGGCCGCATCGGCACGATTCATGCGAACACACTCAGCCGTCACCGCGAGGTCGGATCCCTGATCCTGACGGACGCGGACCCCGCGCGGGCCCAGGAGCTCGCGCTGCGGCTGGGCGAGACGGCCGCCCCCGGGGTGGACGAGATCTTCCGCTGGGGTGTGGACGCGGTCGTGATCACCACGGCCACCGCGGCGCACGCCGAACTGATCGGTCGGGCAGCACGCTCCGGGCTCCCGGTGTTCTGCGAGAAGCCCATCGCGCTGGACCTGGCGGGGACCTTACAGGCGATCGGAGAGGTCGAGGCCGCGGGAACGGTGCTCCAGATGGGGTTCCAGCGGCGCTTCGACGCGGGCTACGCGGGGGCCCGGGAGGCCGTGCGGTCCGGTCGGCTCGGGCGGTTGCACACCGTGCGGGCGCTGACCTCCGACCAGTCGCCGCCGCCCGCCGAGTGGCTGCCGCTGTCCGGCGGGATCTACCGGGACGCCCTGATCCACGACTTCGACTGTCTGCGCTGGGTGACCGGGCACGAGGTGCGCGAGGTGTACGCCACCGGGTCCGACGCCGGTCCCGCGATGTTCCGGGCGGCGGGGGACGTCGACACGGCCGCGGCGGTCCTCACCCTCGATGACGGCACCCTCGCCACCGCCACCGCGACCCGGCTGAACGGCGCCGGCTACGACGTCCGCATGGAGCTGGCCGGGGAGCTCGACCAGATCGTGGTCGGTCTGGACGACCGTACGCCGATCGCCTCCACCGAACCCACCGGTCCGCCGGCCGCGGACAAGCCCTGGGGCGGCTTCCTGGAGCGCTTCGGGCCCGCGTACGAGGCGGAGCTCATCGCCTTCGTGGAGGTGCTGCGGGGCGGGCGCGCCAACCCCTGCGACGGGCGGGAGGCGCTGCAGGCCTTCCGGATCGCGGAGGCCTGTGACGTCTCGCGCCGGGAGCGCCGGCCGGTGTCCCTGGCGGAGATCCCGGGCGCGTGAGCCCACCCTCCCCCTTCCCCTCACCGCGTCACCAGCGCACCGGCAGGCTGCGTCAGAAGGGCACTAGTGCCCGTCCTCGCCGTCCAGGAGGCCCGCGTCGTACGCCAGCAGGGCGATCTGCACGCGGTTGTTGAGGCCGAGCCGGGCCAGGATGCGGGACACGTGGGCCTTGACGGTGGCGACGCTCATGAAGAGCACGGCGGCGATCTCGGCGTTGGACAGGCCCCGGCCGACCGCGACGGCGACCTCCCGCTCGCGCTCGGCGAGGACGGTGAGCCGCTCACGCGCGCGGGTGCGCCGGGTGTCGGCGGCGGATCCGGCCGCGTGGTCGATCAGCTGCCGGGTGACGGCCGGCGACAGCACGGGGTCGCCGCCCGCGACCCGGCGCACGGCGTCCAGGATCTCGGCGGGCGGGGTGTCCTTGAGGACGAAACCGGCGGCACCCGCGCGCAGGGCGCGCAGCACCTGCTCGTCGGCGTGGAAGGTGGTGAGGACCACGACCTGCGGGGCGTCCGGGCGGCGGCGCAGCCGTTCCGTGGCGGTCAGGCCGTCCACGGCGGGCATCCGGATGTCCATCAGGACGACGTCGGGGCGGACGCGGTCGACGAGCGTCTCGGCCTCCCCGCCGTCGGCGGCCTCACCGACGATCTCGATGTCTTCTGCACCGCCCAGCATGAGGGACAGACCGGCGCGCACGAGGGGATCGTCGTCGACGAGGAGGAGTCGGATCGCAGTCATGGCCCCACACAACCACGGATCACGAGGGGGCCGTCCCCGGCCACGGCAGCCAGCCGCGCACCTCGAACCCGCCGTCGTCCCGGGGCCCGTGCGCCAGCCGTCCGCCGGCCAGGGTCGCCCGTTCGGTCAGCCCGATCAGGCCCTGGCCGGAACCGGGGACGGCCGGGATGTCGCCGTCGGGGGCGGCGTTGCGCACGAGCACCGTGAGGCCCTCGCCCGGACCGCCCCCGACGGCGACCTCGGTCTCCGCACCCGGGGCGTGCTTGCGGGCGTTGGTGAGGCCCTCCTGGGCGATGCGGTAGGCGGTGCGGCCGACGGAGGCGGGCACGGCGGCGGGGTCGGTGACACGCTGGTCGAGGGTGACCTTCAGACCGGCCTCGCGGGACTCGGCGACGAGGGCGTCCAGGGCGGCCAGCGTGGGCTGGGGGCGTCCGCCGTCGTCGGATTCCCCGGCCCGCAGGACACCGATGATCTCGCGCAGGTCCTGAAGGGCCTCGTGGGCGCTCTCCCGGATGACACCGGCGGCCCGCGCGATCTCCTCGCGAGGCGCGTCCGGGCGGAACTCCAGCGCGCCGGCGTGCACGCTCAACAGGGTCAGCCGGTGCGCGAGCACGTCGTGCATCTCGCGCGCGATGGCCTCACGCGCCAGCCGCTGCGCCTGCTCGGCCCGCAGCCGCGCCTCCGTCTCGGCGCGCCGGGCCCGGTCGCGCAGGCTCAGCACGAGCTGCCGCTTGGACCGGACGAACATGCCCCAGCCGATGACCGCGACGGTGACGATCACGGTGAACACCACCGCCGCCGGGTACGCCAGGTCCGGCTCGGGGCGCAGCCAGACGAACAACGGGACCAGCGCGAGGTCGGCACCGCCGACGAACGCCACGTACCGGAAGGGGCGGTGCACGGCGAGGGTGAACAGGGCGACCATGCAGGCGCCGCCCGCGGTGTCGGAGAGGAACCCGACCGGGATCATCGCCACCGCGAGGCCGAGCGGGCGGCGGCGGCGCAGCCAGAGCGCGGCGCAGGACAGCACGCCGAGGAGCTGGTCGGTGACGACGAGGGCGCGCGGAAGGTCGTCGGCGCCGAGGCTCTCGGAGGCGATCAGGCCGACGACTACGGCCAGCAGGAAGCAGGTGAAGTCGACGGCCCAGTCCCGCGCGGTGCGCCGGGGCCGCCGCCCCGACGTCCCGGGATCCGTGTCGAGTTCGGCGACCAGCGCGGACGGCAACAGCCATCTGCGCCGTACGAGTCCCGGCGCCGTGCCCAGCGCGTCCGGTGTCCGTGCCGTGCCGTCCTGTCCCCTCATGGTCGGCAAATCTACGCAGTGGGGAGCGCCGGCACCTCCCTGTCGGCGCGAGCGTCGACGAAGGTCGCGCCCCCGTCCACTTTCGGACCGCCCCGCCCGGCGGCCGCGCGCCTTCCGTCCCGGCCGCACCGCCCCACGGCCGATGCGGTCCTGGGCCGGATGCGCGAGTTCGCCCACGGGCGGGTGGGACTCGTGCAGTGGGTCGGCCTTCCGGAGAGCCGGGGGCCGGACCGACCGGCCGCGCGGGCCGGAAGCGTACGCCTACCAGGAGCCGTACTGCTGCGAGGGCTGGGCGGAGTAGTCGCCGGCCGGGTGCTGTGCCGCGGGCGCCGCCTGGTTCCAGTCGTCGTCGCCGAGCATCATGTCGGGGTCGAACATGACGATGACCGCGGCGATCAGCAGGACCGCGAGGGGGCCGGCGAGCATGACGAGGAGGAACGACAGCAGGCTGGTGGAGGACTGGGCGACGGCGGACGTGCCGGTGAGGTGGACGGAGACCGCGGCCATGCCGGTGTAGTGCATGCCCGTCACGGCCACGCCCATGACCAGGGCCGCGCCCAGGCTGGACCAGAGCTTGTGGATGGAGACCGCCGCCCAGAGGGCCGCGGTGGCGGCGGCGACGGCGATCGCCACGGACAGCCCCACCGTCACGGTGTCGTAGTGCAGGGTGCCGTTGGTGTGGATGGCGCCCATGCCGAGGTAGTGCATGGCCGCGACGCCGAGGCCGGTGACCGTGCCCGCCGTCGCCAGGTTCGCCGGGGAGCCGCCCCGGTAGCCGACGAGGAACACACCGAGGGCGACGACGACGATCGCGACGACCAGGCTGAGGAGCGTCTTCGTCGTGTCGTAGCCGACCAGGGCGCCCTGGACGCTGAAGCCGATCATGGCGATGAAGTGCATGGTCCAGATGCCGCAGCCGATGGCGACGGCGCCCAGCGCCAGCCAGGCGGCCCGGCGGTGCGGCCGGCGCAGCGACCTCGTCGTGCACCGCAGCCCCAGCGCCGCGCCCAGACAGGCCATCAGATACGCGGAAACCGGAGTCACCGCGCCGTAGTAGAAGTTGGAGACGGTCGCGGTCATCGAGGGTTCCCTTCACGTGCGTTTCGGCTCGGCCGGTGGCCCTGACCCGGGCGCACGGCAGTCCTGACAGGGGATGCAGGACACGGGGGATCCGGTCGATCAGATCAAGCCACCTGGCCGAGTTGTGCATGATTCAATCACACAAAGCGCACACATCCTCCACATTGCGCATCCGTTCGCCGAATCGATACTTCAGCACCTGCCGCCCGAAATGCTGCCCAAATCACTCATTCCGGACCGACGAACCCCGGGGCGCGCACCCGCCTTCGCCCGGCCGGCCACATTTCTGGAAACCCGGATATCTGGATTTATTCACGGTCCACAAGGTCGAACTGATATGCGGGTGCAATTGGTCGTGCTTTTCCGGGGAGGGGCGGGCTTCGCGCGCTCGGCGAGAGCGCTGTATGCGCCCTGCCTGCGCAAGCCGGCCTTACGTTACCTTCACTTCGTGGACGCAAACCGGTCACAGTACCACTCCCCTCGGGGGGTGAAACGGTCCGGCGTTGCCACTGCATCCGTCCGGGAATGTCGAATCACTGCGATGGGGGGCCTTATGGACATGCGCTACGAGGCGTTTTCGTATGCCGATCCGGTGTTCTACGACTCGCCTGTCCGCTGGGCGACGGTGGAGGAGTTCGACGCCGTCGCCCAGCCGTTACCGGCCGGCTGGGCCGGCAACGCACGGGACGTCTGGGTGGGGCGGCAGCTCACGGACGTCGAACTCCCCGACCAGGGCTGGAAGATCCATGTGTCCGCGTGCATGGACAACGCGGAGCACATCCTGTCGGTGGTCGCCGCCTACTGCTTCGAGAACCGCGTGGCGTTCAAGTTCCTGCGCAGCCCGGCGCTGGTGCAGACCCAGAACGCGAAGTACGCCTCACGGGGGTCGAGCGGGAAGTTCATGACGCTGTACCCGGTCGACGAACCGGCACTGGAGCGATGTCTGCACGACCTCGACGCGGCCCTCGCGGGGCAGCAGGGGCCGTACATCCTGAGTGATCTGCGCTGGCGCGAAGGGCCGTTGTATCTGCGCTACGGCGGGTTCACCGAGCAGTTCTGCCGCTCGGAGACCGGCGAGCTGGTCCTGGCGCTGCGGGAACCCTCGGGCCGGCTGCGGCCCGACGTGCGGCGCGCGGTGTTCGAGGTGCCCGACTGGGCTCCCGTGCCCGGTGTCCTGGCACAGGCACTGGCCGACCGGGCGAGAGCGAGCACGGCCGAGTTCCGCTACTCCGTGGAACGGGCCCTGCACTTCTCCAACGGCGGGGGCATCTACATCGCCCGGCCCACCGGCGGGGGCGAGGAGGTGGTCCTCAAGGAGGCCCGCCCGCACGCCGGGCTCGACCAGCGCGGGGAGGACGCCGTGCTCCGGCTCGGCAAGGAGCGGGACATCCTCCACCGGCTGGACGGGGTGTCCGCCGTACCCGCCGCCCTCGACTACTTCACCGCCTGGGAACACCACTTCCTGGTCCAGGAGTACGTGGAGGGCGAGCCGCTGAACCGGTGGTTCGCGCGACGCTACCCCCTGGTCCATCCCGATCCCGACCAGACGGACGTCGACCGCTACAGAGCGGAGGCGCTCGAGGTCCTGGAGGGCATCGAGGAAGGGCTGCGCGCCATCCACGACCGCGGGGTCGTCTTCGGGGACCTCCATCCGCGCAACCTGATCGTCCGCCCCGACGGGCGGGTCTGCTTCATCGACTTCGAACTCGCCTCCCCCGTCGACGCGTTCGTCAGACCCGGACTCGGCGCCGCCGGCTTCGCGGCCCCCGCCGACCTGCACGGGTTCGCGATCGACCTGCACGCCCTCGACGCCCTGCGCCTGTGGATCTTCATGCCGCTGATGCAGCTGACGTCGCTGGACCCGGGGAAACGGGCGCAGCTGGCCGGCGCCGCGGCGGACCGCTTCGGACTGCCCGCCCCCACCTCGTCCCCGCCCACCTCGCCGTCTCCCTCCGGCCCACCGGGGCGCGACACGCTCACCGCCCTCTTCGGCGGCGACCGCGCCTCCTGGCCCGCCCTGCGCGACTCGATGGCCGCGGCGATCAACGCCAGCGCCACCCCGGAACGCACCGACCGGCTCTTCCCGGGCGACCCGAACCAGTTCACCCACGACGGACTCGGACTCGCGTACGGCGCCTCGGGCGTGCTGTGGGCCCTGCACTGCACCGGCGCACCCGTCGCCCCCGACCACGTCCAGTGGCTCCTGGACGCCGTCGCCCGCGAACCCTGCCGCCCCGGTCTCTACACCGGCTCGCACGGAGTCGCCCTGGCCCTCGACCGCCTCGGCCACGCCCGGCAGGCGCACAACCTCCTCGACCGGCTGCTGAAGGACCCGCCGGACGGCCAGGGCAGCGATCTCGCCGGCGGACTGCCCGGCATCGGGCTCACCCTGCTGCACTTCGCCGGCACCACCGGCGACGCCTCCCTGCACGCCGCCGCGGTCGACACCGCCGGACGCCTCGCCGACCGCCTGCGGGCCCCCTCCGGCGAGGGCGGCCCACCGACCGCCGCCCGCAGCGGGCTGATGCACGGCAGCACCGGAGCCGCGCTGTTGTTCCTGCGCCTGTACGACAGCACCGGCGACCGCGAGCTGCTCGACCTCGCGGAGGTGGCGCTAGGCCGGGACCTGGACCGCTGCATCCTCGTCGAGGACGGCACCCTCCAGGTCGACGAAGGCAGCAGGGTGCTGCCGTACCTGGAGTCGGGCAGCGCCGGTATCGCCGCCGTCCTCCACACCTATCTGCGCCACCGCCCGGATCCGGCACTGCGGCAGAGCCTGGACCGCATCCGCGGCGCGGCCGAGCCCGAGTTCATCGTCCAGCCCGGGCTGTTCAACGGGCGGGCGGGGCTGGTCTGGCTGCTGTGCCTGCTCCAGGACGACAGCGGAGCGCACGACCGGGTGATCCGGCGTCACATCCGGCGGCTGGTCTGGCATCTGATCCCCTATCAGGGACACGTGGCCTTCCCCGGCGAGCAGCTCCTGCGGCTGTCGATGGACCTGGCCACCGGCTCCGCCGGCGTCCTGCTCGCCCTCGGATCGGCCCTGGCCGACACCCCGGCGCTGCCCTTCTGGCAGCGGACGGCCTGACACCGCCCGCGGTGTCCCCTGCGCGCACCACCCTCCGCGAACACCCTTCGCGGCCCAGAGTTTCCGGCGACCGCCGGGAAGCAGAAGCACCAACCGAAGTGACAGGAGTGCACCATGTCCATCCTCAGCCTGCAGGCCCTGGAGACCCCCGAAGAGACCACCGAGTACATGTCGGTGATCAGCTCCCTCTCCGCGGTGAACTGCACCAACAGCACCGTCAGCACCCTGCTGTGCCTGTAGTCGGCACCCCCG
The DNA here is from genome assembly GCF_054660435.1 of Streptomyces sp. YKOK-I1. Lineage (NCBI taxonomy): Bacteria > Bacillati > Actinomycetota > Actinomycetes > Kitasatosporales > Streptomycetaceae > Streptomyces > Streptomyces sp. YKOK-I1. Next base: position 8,076,019 of record NZ_BAAGDR010000001.1, on the reverse strand, counting down.
GGGCCGGTGCGCCCCACCACCGGACGGCCGGGTGACCGGAAGGCCGGATGAACAGAGCCGGCCCGGGCTGACCTAGAGCCCGGGCCGGCGCTCATGTGCCACCCGTTCGGACCGTCCGTCCCTCTCCCGCAGGAGCCCCGTATGCGGCACGGCCTCACCACCACCGTACTCCGTCTGTGGTGGCCCACCGCGCTCGCGCTGTCCGTGGCGGCCGGCTCGCTCGCCGCGCTGCTGCTGCCCGCCGCCGTGTCGCGGGCCGTCGACCGGGCCCTGTCCGGTGGCGGCGGCGCCGGGGTCGTCCCGCTGGCCGCGGTCGTCGGACTGCTCACGGTGGCGGAGGCCGTCGCGCAGTACGCGGGACCGCGCGCCACCGCCGAGACGACGGCCCGGCTGCGCGCCGCCCTGGTGCGCCACATCATGGCCGGCGGCCCCCACCCCGCACGGCAGACGGCGACCGGCGACCTGGTGGCCCGGCTCACCGCCGGCACCGCGGAGGCCGGCCTGGCCGGCCAGGCGATCGTCTACGCGGTCGCCCAACTCGCCATGGCGACCGGCGCCGTGGTGGCCCTCGGCCTGCTCGCCCCCGAACTGGCCGCGGCCTTCCTGGTGACCGCCCCGGCCGGCTGGCTGCTGCTGCGCCGGCAACTGCGGCGCACCGTACGGCGCGGCACCGGCTACCAGAGCGCACAGGCCGCCGTGGCCGCCCGGCTGCTGGACGCCCTCGCGGGCAGCCGCACCATCGCCGCCGCCGGAACCGTCGAGCAGGAGATCGAGCGCGTGCTGCGGCCGGTGGGCGAACTCTCCCGGCACGGACGCGCGTTGTGGGACAGCCAGCGCCGGGTCGCCTGGTCCACCGGTCTGCTCGCTCCCGCCACCCAGATCACCGTGCTCGCCGTCGCCGGACACGAACTCTCCACCGGGGCGCTCAGCACGGGCGAGTTGATCGCCGCGCTCGGCTACACCGCGCTGGGTCTCGGCGGCTTCGGCACGGCGCAGAGCCTGCTGGACCTCGCCCGCGCCCGGGCGGGACAGGCCCGGGTGTCCGAGGTGCTCGACACCCCCCGGGGGCCGGTGGGGCTGCGCGCCCTGCCGCCGGGTCCCGGACGGGTGGAGATCCGTGAGGTCACCGTACGGCGGTCCGGGCGGGCCGTCCTGGACCGGCTGGAGCTGGTCCTCCCGGCGGGCAGCTGCACGGCCCTGGTGGGGAGTTCGGGGTCGGGCCGCTCCACGCTGGCCGCGGTCGCCGGCGGGCTGCTGGTCCCGGACGGGGGCCTGGTGCTGCTGGACGGCGTACCGCTGGACGAGATCCGTCCCGCGGACCTGCGGAGCGCCGTCTCCTACGCCTTCGGCGACCCGGCGCTGACCGGGGTCACCGTCCTCGACGCCCTGACGGCCGCCGCGGAGCCGGTCCGCGCCGCCGACGCCCGCCGGGCCGCTCGCGCGGCGCAGGCGGACCCCTTCGTGCGCCGGCTGCCCGCCGGTTACGACACCCCTCTCGCCGACGCGCCCCTGTCCGGGGGACAACGGCAGCGGGTGGGGCTCGCGCGCGCCCTGGCCCGCGACTGCCGGCTGCTCGTCCTCGACGACGCCACCTCCAGCCTCGACACCGCCACCGAGGCCGCGGTGCTGCACGCCGTGGAGGCCTCCCACGGGGACCGCACCCGGCTGATCGTGACCCACCGGACGTCCACGGCGGCCCGGGCGGACGCGGTGGCCTGGCTGGACCAGGGACGCGTCCGGGCCGTCGCCCCCCACCACGAGCTGTGGCGGACACCGGCCTACCGCCGCATCTTCACCGGCACGGGCGAATCCGACGGGCCCGGGGGCTCCGGGGACTGACGGCCCGTACGCCCGGATGCGGAGCGGACCGGACCACGGACGACCGGACCGGACCACGGACGAAAGGACAGGCACGCATGGCCGACGGCACCGCCGACGCCCCCCGCCCGCGCCCTCACCCTCACCCGGGCCCCGACGGGGACCCGGGCTCTCGTACGACGGTCCCGGCGCCGCTCACCACCAGCGCCGCGGCGCTGCACCTGGTGCGCGGCACCCTCGCCCACAGCCGGGCCGCGGCGCTCCGGCTGGCCTGGTGGACGCTGGTGTCGGCCGCGCCCGCCCTCGTCTCCGGCAAGGCCCTGGCCCTCGCCGTCGACGAGGGCTTCCTGGCGCACCGCCCCCGGACGGCAGCCCTGGGCCTGGCCGTGTTCGCCCTGTGCACCCTGGGCGGAGCCTGGGCGAGCCGGCAGACCTACCCCTGGCTGGCCGAGATCGTCGAGCCGCTGCGGGACCGTCTCCTCGGCGAGGTGGTCACCGGCACCCTGCGCCGTGCGGTGGGGCGCGGCGCCCGGCGGGACGGTGTCGACGCCGTCGCGGTGGCGCAGCTCACCCGGCAGGTGGAGGCGGTCCGTGACGCGCTCGCCGGACAGCTCATGCTCGTCTGGCAGTTCGTGCTGACGGTCGGGGCGGTCGTCGTGGGCACCGCTTTCATCGCCCCGGCCGCCGTACCGCTCGTGGCCGTGCCGCTGGTGCTGGCGCTGGGCGTGTTCGCCGTCCTGGCGCCGGCGACCGTCCGGCGCCAGCATGCGGCGTTCCAGGCCGAGGAGACGCTCGCGCGGGAGACCGTCGTCACGGTCGGGGCGCTGCGCGACATCGTCGCGACCGGCACGCACGACCGGGCGGAGCGGGAGGTGCTGGACGCGGTGCGGGCCCAGTTGCGCGCCTCCCGGAAGCTGGCGTCCGTCGCGGCGGCGCGCCGGGTGATCGTGGCGCTGGGCGCGCACAGCCCGCTGCTGCTGGTGGTGCTGGCCGCGCCGGGCCTGGTGGACCGCGGGATGACGCCGGGCGACGTCGTGGGGGTGCTCAGCTATGTCCTGTCGACGCTCGAACCCGCCGTCCGGCTGCTGGTGCAGGGGGTCGGCGCCTCCTGGCTGCGGCTGTCGGTGGCGGCGGAGCGGCTCGCCGGGGCCGCGCGCCACCCCGGGCTCCCGGAGGACCCCGATCCCGCGCTCCGGCCCGCCGACGGATCGGTCGTGCTGTCGGACGTCACCTTCGCCTACGGCCCGGACGCCGATCCGGTGGTCGACGGCCTCGATCTCCGCCTCGCGCACGGCGACCACCTGGCCGTGGTCGGGCCCTCCGGCGTGGGGAAGTCCACGACGGCCGACCTCCTCACCGGGATCCTCCCGCCCGACGGCGGGCGGGTCACCCTGGGGGGCGTGCCGCTGGACCGGATCGCGCGGGCCGACCTGAGCCGGGCCCGGGCCCTGCTGCCGCAGAACCCCTATGTGTTCGCGGGGACGTTGCGCGAGAACCTCTGCCAACTCGCCCCCGATGCCCCGGACGAGGCCGTCGCCCGCACCGTGGAGGAACTCGGCCTGGGCCGGGTCGTACGGCGGCTGGGCGGGCTCGACGGCCAGGTGGACCCGGCCGGGCTGTCCTCGGGCGAGCGGCAGCTCGTCGCGCTGGCACGGGTCCATCTCTCCCCCGCCGCGCTCGTCGTGCTCGACGAGGCGACGCGGCACCTGGACGCCGAGGCGGAACGGCGGGTGGAGGAGGCGTTCCGGCGGCGGCCCGGTACGGTCGTCACCCTCGCCCACCGGCTCGCCCTCGCCCGCCGTGCGGACAAGGTGCTCCTCCTGGACGGGCGACGCGCCTGGGTCGGCACCCATGACGCGCTGCTGGCCGAAGTCCCGTTCTACGCCGACCTGGTGGGCATCTGGAACACCGGGACGGCCGGGCCCGGCGACGACGGGCCCGGCGCGGGCGGGAACCGGCTCAGCAGCCCGGACGCAGCATCAGATCGCTCATCGTCGCGTCCTTCGGCAGACCGAGCGCCGTGACGACGGCGGCGGCCACGGAGGCCGGGCTCATATGGGCTTCCGGTTGGTAGGGCAGCCCGAACTCCCGGTGCAGCCGGACCTGCATCGGGGTGTCGGTCTCGCCCGGGTAGACGGTGGTGACCCGGACGCCGTGCTCGTACTCCTCCGCTCTCAGGGACTCGGCCAGCGCCTTCAGACCGAACTTGGACGCCGCGTAGGCGCCCAGCCGCGGGGGCGCGTGCATGCCCGCTCCCGAGTTCATGAAGACGACCTGCCCGCGGGCCGCCCGCAGCGCGGGCAGCAGCAGCCGGGTGAGCTCCGCCGGAGCGACGAGATTGACCGCGAGCGTGCGCTCCCAGACCTCCGCACCGGCCTCACCGACCCGGCCCGACTCGGCCACACCGGCCACATGCAGCAGCGAGTCCAGCCGCGGGGGCAGCGCCTGCGTCTCCAGCCGGGTGCGCAGCGCGCCCGGCTCGGCCAGGTCCGCCACCAGGGTGCGGCTCCGGGGGAACCGCGCCCGCAGCGCTCTGGCCCTCGTCTCGTCCCGGGCCAGCAGCCACAACTCGTGGCCGCGCTCGGCGAAATGGGCGGCCAGGGCCGCGCCGATGCCGGAACCGGCACCTGTGATCAGAAACACTCCCATAACCTGATACTTACCCAATATGGCGTTCTTTCCCCCTGCGGAGAGGGCGAGTTCAGGGACGCGGGTGCGGGCGGACATGCCTCGCCCCGCGGCCGTGGTGCGTGGGGGGGGCCGCGGGGCGAGGGGGTGCGCCGCTCCTAGGGCTGGTCCGTGGGGGGACTCAGCAGTCGTAGTCGATCAGGTCGAAGGTCGCGTAGTGGTCGGAGGTGTAGTAGTCCTCCTCGTACTGCTGACCCGTGACGATGCGGCGTGCGCCGCGCGTGGAGGACCCGGGGGTCTTCACGGTGTACTCGTGGTAGTAGCCGGTGGACCGGCTCGGCAGGACGCCTTCGCGGTTCTGGAAGACGCTGCCGTCCTGCGAGTACGGGAACGGACCGCCCTGCTCGATCAGTTCGAGCGTGTCGTACGCCTGGGACGGCAGATCGCTGTAACAGATGCTGCCGACCGCGGCGGCCGCGGGCGTGGCGGTGACGGCGCCGCCCACCAGGAGGGCGGACAGCACGGCTGCCGCGGCGCCGACGCGGGTGATACGTGGGGGGAATCTCATGGCTTCATGATGACGCGCGTAGACCATGGCATGTCAATGACAACTCCGGAGATTTTCCCGTCACGTCCCATGAGTTTTCCGCGAATTAACTTCGCGGGCCGGGTGCCCGAGGCCGGGGAGGGATGTGTTCCGGGAGGGGGGTCGACGCCCCCGACCGGGCCCGGCGGAGCCGACGGGAAGGTGGACGGCCGCGTGTGTCAGGCCTCTTCCGGGGGGCCGAAGGAGCCGTAGCTCGGACGGCCCGCGAAGTCGTACGTCTGGATGGAGACACCCTTTCCCGTGATGCGGCCCGCGGTGTGGCGGAACGCCGTCGGGACGGCGCCCTCGGCGAAGAAGCGCAGGCCGGTGCCGAGGACCACCGGGAAGGTCAGCAGATGGAGCGTGTCGACGAGGTCGAGGGCGAGCAGCGACCGGACGAGGGCGCCGCTGCCGTGCACCTGGAGCTCGCCGTCGGTGGTCTCCTTCAGGGCCGTGACCTCCTGGGCGAGGTCGCCGCCGAGGACCGTGGTGCCGGCCCACCGCGGGTCGGTCAGGGTCGAGGAGGGCACGTACTTCGGCAGGGCGTTCAGCTTGCCGGCCACCGGGTGGGCGGGGTCGGTCACCTTCGGCCAGTACGAGGCGAAGATGTCGTACGTCCGGCGGCCGAGGAGGAACGCCCCGACCCCCTCGAAGACCTCGTCGACGAAGCCGCCGAAGTCCTCGTCGGCGAACGCGAAGCTCCAGCCGCCGTGCGCGAAGCCGTCCCGGGTGTCCTCCTCGGGGCCGCCGGGGGCCTGGTAGACGCCGTCCAGGGTGACGAAGATGGTGGAGACGAGCTTGCCCATGGCGGGTGCCTGCTTTCTCGTGCGGGGTCCGTTGTCATCACCTCAGACCCCGCGGGAGCCCGCAACTCATCGCCGCGTCCGCGCTCAGCCCGCGTTCGTCGAGAACAGTCCGCCCGTCGGGCCCTGCTTGTCGCCGCCCTGGGCCTTCTTCAGGGCGTTGGCGAGGCTCTCGATGGTGAGGGACTGCAGGATGACGCGGCCGTTGCCCTCCAGGGTGGCCAGGGAGAGGCCCTCGCCGCCGAAGACCGCGTTCATCAGGCCCTGGCGGTTGAGGCCGCCGACGCGCTGGACGCCGTACTGGATACCCTCCTCGAAGGCGACCACGCAGCCGGTGTCGACCTCGATGCGGCCGCCGAAGTCGGCCGGGTTCAGGTCGATGAAGTTGCCCGCGCCGGCGATGATCACCGTGCCGTACCCGGTGAACTTCTCCAGGACGAAGCCCTCGCCGCCCTTCATGCCGGTGCGGCCGCCCTGGAAGGCGATGCCGAACTCGACGGTGGACTCGGCGGCGACGAAGGCGTCCTTCTCGGCGAACCACGCGCGTGTGCCGTTCAGCTCCAGGGCGCGCATCTCGCCCGGGAGGACACCCGCGAAGCCGACCGTGCCCTCGCCGCCCTGGGCGGTGAAGTACTGGAACGCCAGCGACTCGCCCGCGAGGGCGCGCTGGCCGACCTGCAGGGCGGTGCCCATGGCCTGGCGGAGCATGCCGCCCATGCCGCCGCCACTGCCGCCGCCGTTCTGAGGCTGGCCGCCGTTGCTGCCGGACGGGCCGCCCAGGCGGGTCTCCATACTCACGTTCGTGGTCTTGAACAGGAACTTTCCGGCTTCGCAGTACACGGTCTGGCCGGGGGCGAGGTGGACGACCGCCATCTGCATGGCGTTGCCGACGATTTCTTGCTGAAGGGTCACGGAGGGAGAACGCGGGAGGCGGAGGGAAGAGTTCCGCTCGGCGCGTGTGAGCTGAGGCCGGCGTCCGTTGCCCGCCGGCGCGCCCGTGGGACGACCGGTGGGATGGACCCATGACAACGGCCTACGGAACCCTGCCCGACAAGGTGGCCCTCGCGACCGGGGGCGACCGGGACACCGACGGCACCATGGCGGTGCGGCTGGCCCGGGGGGCAGAACGCCAGGCCCCGGCCCGACCCCCGTCCGGGCGGTCGGCAGACCGGGGGCAGGACGCCAGACCCCGGGCTGGGCCCTGGTGCGGGCGGTCGGCAGGTCGGGGCGGGGGCAGGACAGTCGCGGTGTCGGAGGGTCAGCCGTTCAGTTCGCGGTGGTGGGCCTTCAGGTGGTTGGTGCCCTTTTCGGTGAGGGAGCCGTGCAGGCGCAGGCGGGAGATCCCGCCGTCGGGGTAGATGTCCACGCGGGCGTGGGTGGCGACGGTGGGGGTGGGGAGGGGGAAGCGGTGGTTGGTGTCGGGCTGGAGGCGGGTGCGGGGGAGGATCTCGGTCCAGCCCCCCTCGTCACCGTCGCGGACCGAGACCGATGCCCAGCCGGCGCTGTTGCCCTTCAGATACGCCGTGTCGATCTCCACGGCGCGGATCAGGGACTGGGCGACCAGCCGGTAGCGGATCCAGTCGTTGCCCTGGTCGCGGCGCCGGCGGGTCTCCCAGCCGTCGTCCATCTGGCGGGAGCGGCCGGGGCGGATGGTGTTCGACGGGGGTGAGTAGAAGCGGTTCGAGGCGTCCTCGGCCCGGCCGCCGTTCTCCAGGGCGACGACGTCGAAGGTGCCGAGCAGCTCCAGCCATGCGGGGTCCGGGACGACCTCGCCGTACACGCGGAGGCGGGCTATGCCCCCGTCGGGGTGCTGGTTGACGCGCAGGTGCGTGAAGCGCTGTTCGAGGGAGACGGCGAAGCCGTTCGCCGCGTGGCCGCCGACGGGCGTGCGCGGCACCAGGGTCGTCCATTTCACGTCGTCGCCGAGGAGGTCCTCCGGGGACGGGGCGCCCGGGACGGACGTGCCCTCGACCGAGACGGCCTGCGGGTAGTTGCCGCGGAAGTGGGCGGTGTCGACGACGATCCCGCGGATCACCCCGGGGGCGCCGAGGCGGACCAGGGCCCAGTCGTGGTCCTCGGGGGCGGGCCACGGGTGGCCGGCGGAGGCGCCGCGGCGGCGGCGGGTCTCCCAGCCGTCCATGATCTTGCCCTTGTGGCCGAAGCGCTCGGGGTCGAACGCGGCGCGGTGGGGCAGGAGCAGGTTCTCGCGCTCGGCGAAGAACTCGTCGTTGGCGGCGACGACGGCGGCGCCGAGCTGCCGGTCGGCGAGGTCGGCGAGGTCCGTGAAGGAGAACTCGGCGGTGCGGTAGTCCGCGTACGGGTCGCCGCCGCCGTAGGGGTTCGCGTCGCCGGTGAACGTCGGTATCGCTGCCACGGGGTGTGCCTTTCGGGATCGGCCGGTGCGGGTGCGCTCAGGGGGTGCGGGTGAGCAGGGCGCCCTGCGGTGCGGTGAACTCGCCGTCCGCGACGATGCGTTCACCGCGCAGCCAGGTCGACCGCACGACGCCGTACAGGGTCCGGCCGGCGTACGCGGTGACCCGGTTGCGGTGCTGGAGGGCGGCCGGGTCGACGGTGAAGCTCGCGTCGGGGGCGAGGACGGCGAAGTCGGCGTCGCGGCCCGCCTCGATGGCGCCCTTGCGGGTGTCCAGGCCCACGAGCCGCGCGGTGTTCGCCGACATCCAGCGGACCACGTCCTCCAGGCCGTGCCCGCGTCGGCGGGCCTCGGTCCAGACCGCGGCGAGGCTCAGCTGGAGGCCGGAGATGCCGCCCCAGGCCGTCGCGAAGTCGCCGGTCTTCAGGTCGGCCGTCGACGGGGAGTGGTCGGTGACCACGCAGTCGACGGTGCCGTCGGCGAGCGCCTGCCAGAGCAGGTCCTGGTTGGCGGCCTCGCGGATGGGCGGGCAGCACTTGAACTCGCTGGCGCCGTCGGGGACCTCCTCGGCGGTGAGGGTGAGGTAGTGGGGGCAGGTCTCGGCCGTGATGCGCACGCCCTCCGCCTTGGCGGCGGCGATCAGCGGCAGCGCGTCGCTGGAGGAAAGGTGCAGGACGTGCACGCGCGCGTCGAGGCGTTTCGCCCGGTCGATCAGGGTGGCGATGGCCGAGTCCTCAGCGGCGCGGGGGCGGCTCGCCAGGAAGTCGGCGTAGCGCGGACCGCCCTGCTGCGGGGCGGCGTCGAGGTGGTGCGGGTCCTCGGCGTGGACGATGAGCAGGCCGCCGAAGCCGGCGATCTCGGTCAGGGAGCGGGTCAGTCCGTCCTGGTCCAGGTGCGGGAACTCCTCCACGCCGGACGGGGACAGGAACGCCTTGAAGCCGAAGACACCGGCGTTGTGCAGGGGGCGCAGGTCCTTGACGTTGCCGGGCAGGGCGCCGCCCCAGAAGCCGATGTCGATGTGCGCCTTGTCGGCGGCGACCTCCCGCTTGACGCGCAGGTGGTCGACGGTCGTGGTGGGCGGGAGCGAGTTCAGGGGCATGTCGACGAGGGTGGTGATGCCGCCGGCCGCCGCCGCGCGGGTGGCGGTCCAGAAGCCCTCCCAGTGGGTGCGGCCGGGGTCGTTGACGTGCACATGAGTGTCGACCAGGCCGGGCAGCAGGACGTCGTCGCCGAGGTCCTCCAGTCGGGCCCCCGCGGGGAGGGGGGCGTCGTACGGCAGCACGGCCGTGATCGTCCCGTCGGAGACGGCGACCGAGGCGGCGCGCGTCCCTTCGGGGGTGATGACGCGCGTCGAGCGCAGCACCAGTTCAGCGTCGGACACCCGGACCCCTCTCTGCCGCCGTTTACTTCCGCGTAACGGAATTCAACGTTCTGTTGAAGGAGTCTTCCCCGCCGCCTCGCGAGCGTCAAGGGCGCCCCGCCTCCAGGGTGCCTCCACCGCCGCCACTCTGGAAGTTTCCATAAAGTGGAAATAGAATTCCAGTGATCAGAACGTAGCTACGCACGACCGGGGAGTCAACCGACCGGCGTGTCCGGGATAGGTGTCGTGTGTGAGTGCGTGGATCGAATGGGTGACCTTTTCGCGGGTGTGTCGTTGATCGGATGACAGCACCACGGGTGAGGGAAGGGGGGCCGGTGAGCCGCAGACTGCCGCTGGGTGAGGGTGAGACGGCCCGCACGGCGTGTGCTCGTGGTCTGCTTTGTACGGGTGTGGTGGAGAAGACGGGCCAGGTGCTGTCGGCCACGGCCGTGGCGGAGCGGGTGGGCTGGACGGCGGATCTGGTGTCCGGCATGGCGGCCGGGTTGCTGGCGGAGCACTGGAATACGGCCGATGTCGACCTGCTGGCCTCGGGGGCGGATGCCGGGGGCCGCGGGCTGCCGTCGCAGGCATGGATGGCGTTGCGGCGTCTGGGCTGGGCGATCAGCCCGCCCGAGGGCGTCCGGGTCAACGACCGGGTCGTGCGGATGGCTCAGGAGCAGGCCGGGCGTGTGCTGCGGTCGGTGAAGTGGCGGGCCGATCTGACCGCCGGGATCCTCGCGACGTGGCCCGCCGCTCCGGCGAGGCGGACCCCGGGCGAGTGGGATGCCGTCCGTGAGGCGGCCCCCGAGGGGAAGCATCTGCCGTCCGGTGTGGTCAGGTCCCGGACCCGGCAGATCGCCGCGTTCGGTACGAAGCACGGCCGCATGCCGGCCGATGTGTTCGAGCTGGAGGCCGCACCCCGGGCGGCGCGGATGCTGCTGCTGTCGGCGTGTGACGGCCAGCAGGCGTCGATCGCACGCGCTGACGATCCGGGCCGGGCACTGCTGCGGCTACAGCTGCCCACCCGCCCCAACCCGCGCTCGTACGCGGACTGGACGTGGGTGGCCTGCCCGATCAAGCTGCCGCCGACCGTCCCGCCCGGCGCGGTGCTGCACCTGCCCACCCTGCGCATCCACTCCGGCCGCATCCACGCCGACCTCGCCCACACCCACGCCGTACCCGCCACCCGGCGCACCGGGCACACGAGCGCGCTCGGCGTGGACTGGGGACTGAACACCCTGCTCAGCGCGGGCCCTGTCCGCCTCCACGGCAACGGGACGATTACCGCATTGGGCTCCGGTGCCCAGTTCCGGGCCGCCGGAGTACTGGCCAAGCAGCACCGGCTGCGCCGCGAGAGCGAGTACCTGCACGCCAAGACCGGCCACTACCAGCGCCTCATCGGCGACACCGACGGGCACCGCCTGTCCGGCAGGTATGCCGTGCTGGCCGAGGAGTTCCGGCACCTGGCCGACCGGCGCTCGAACCTCAACGACGCGCTCGCCCGGTCCGCGGCCCGCTGGACGGTCGACCAGGCTCTCGCCGCGGGTGTGAGTGTGATCTACGTCGAGGACCTGCGCTCGCTTCAGGCCCGGGGCATGGGCCGCACCCTCAACACCCGGCTGTCCCAGCAGGTCCGCGGGCAGATCGTGAACCAGATGCGGCACCTGGCCGCCGAAGCGGGCATCGCCGTGGTCACGGTCCCGGCCCGGGGCACCTCATGGCACTGCCCCCGCTGCCTCGTCCCGCTGCGCCACCGCAAGGCCCCCGACCGGCCCACCACCCCCGGCTGGACATGGGCCATCTGCCCCAACCCGCAGTGCGGCTGGCAGGGCGACCGCGACACCGGAGCATGGCAGCGCATCGCCGCTCGCGGACTCACCCACCAAAGCAGAACCGTCACCGACCGCACAAGCGGCACCATGACCATCCGCAGCGTGGTCGACAAGCTCGAAGCCACCGCCGTGGTCGAACCGGCCACCCCACCAGCCCGCCGGGACCGGTCCAAGACCGGGCCCACCCGGCGCACCAGCCCACGCCCCGCGCCCAGGCGACGCAGGGCACCCTCCCCCACCGGCCCCTCAGGACCGGCGGGCAAGCGTCCGGAGGGACACACTCACACGGGCCGGATCCGGCTGCCCCGCGCAGCCCACCGGCACCAGGGCGTGACGACGATCAGCACACCCACCACCCGCCGACACCGGCCCCAAGGGGCAGCACTGGGCGCAGGCTTCCACCTGCACGCCCACGCCACCCCACCACGGTGGACACAACCCATGCCAGACACCAGGTCTCGCATAGGATCGCTTAGCTGATTAGAGACGCTTCAGCTCCTCCCGCCCGTGTCGAAAGGAACGCGCCGTGCCGACGTCGAGCGCCAGCACCTCCGACTCCGCCCGGTCCGCCGGCGGAGGGGTCCAGTCCCTCGAGCGCGCCTTCGACCTGCTGGAGCGGATGGCGGACGCGGGCGGCGAGGTCGGGCTGAGCGAGCTGTCCGTGAGCAGCGGGCTGCCGCTGCCCACCATCCACCGGCTGATGCGCACACTGGTCGTCTGCGGGTACGTCCGGCAGCAGCCCAACCGCCGCTACGCGCTCGGTCCGCGGCTGATCCGGCTCGGCGAGTCGGCGTCCCGGCTGCTCGGCACCTGGGCGCGCCCCTATCTGGCCCGTCTGGTCGAGGAGACCGGGGAGACGGCGAACATGGCGCTGCTCGACGGGGACGAGATCGTGTACGTGGCCCAGGTGCCGTCGAAGCACTCGATGCGGATGTTCACCGAGGTGGGGCGGCGGGTGCTGCCGCACTCCACGGGGGTGGGCAAGGCGCTGCTCGCGGGGTTCCCGGACGCCGAGGTGCGTGCGCTGCTCGCCCGGACGGGCATGCCGGCCGCGACCGAGAAGACGATCACCACGCCGGAGGGATTCCTCGCGGCCCTCGCGGACGTCCGGCGCGCCGGCTACGCGGTCGACGACAACGAGCAGGAGATCGGCGTCCGCTGTCTCGCGGTGTCCGTCCCCGACTCCCCCACCGCGGCGGCCGTCTCCATCTCCGGCCCGGCGGGCCGCGTCACGGACGCGGCGACGGAACACATCGTCCCGGTCCTCCAACAGGTGGCCGCCGACCTCTCCCAGGCCCTGACCCACTCGGGCCCGGTGGCCTAGGACTCGACCGGCTCGACCGGCCCGACCGGCTCCGACCGGCCCGACCGGCTCCGACCGGCCCGACCGGCTCCGACCGGCCCGACCGGCTCCGACCGGCTCCGACCGGCTCTACCGGCCCCGGCGCCTTCAGCCGCACGGCGGCGCGTCTGCGGCCCGGGCGCCGGATCACCCCGCCCCGGACCCCTCAGCCGCGCGGCGGCTCGCCGAACAGGTCGACTGCTCTGCGGACCTGGGTGAGGCCGTGGGCGAGGGCGCTGACCGAGCCGATCGCTCCGGCGATCAGAAGCAGCGAGCGGCGCAGGCGCGGTATCTCGGGGGCGCCGCCGGCGGCCATCGCGGCCAGGGCGGCGAGTTCCTCCTCCGCGATGTCCCGGTCCCGGAACTCCGCTGGGTGCGCGGCGAGTTCCCGGCGCAGCCGGGACACGGCGGAGCGCAGCTCCACCACCCGTGGGTCCTTGTCAGTGCCGGTCACAGGCCTCTGCTCCACGCTCCGCACCGCAGTCCTCCCCCTCGCACCCCGTCGTACGCGTGCATGCTCCCGCACCGGGTGCCGGTCGGGCCCCGGACGATGCGGGCGCCCAGTTAACGCCACCTCGGGCCGCGGGCGCCAGTCCGCTGCGTCACCGAGTTGCTGCACAGCGTGATCCGCGCGTCACCGGCCGCGTGCGGTATGCAGGATCCATGACGTACGACAGGGACGAGGTCGCCGGGCTGGTGCTCGCGGCCGGGGGCGGGCGGCGGCTCGGCGGGCGCCCGAAGGCGCTGCTGACGCACCGGGGACGGCCGCTGGTGGAGCATGCGGTGGGGGTGCTGCGGGCGGCCGGCTGCACGCGCGTGCACGTGGTCCTGGGGGCCGCCGCCCAGGCCGTACGGGAGCGGGCGCGGCTGGAGGGGTGCGTGCTGGTGGAGAACCCGGGGTGGGAGGAAGGTATGGGTTCCTCGCTGCGGGCCGGGCTGGAATCGCTCACCGGGACGGGGGCGCGGGCGGCGCTGGTGTCGCTCGTCGACCAGCCGGGCATCGGAACGGAGGCGACGGCCCGGGTGCTCGCCGCGTACGAGGGCGAGGGGTCGCTGGCCGCGGCGGCCTACGACGGGGTGCGCGGGCATCCCGTCCTGTTCGGTGCGGCCCACTGGGCGGGAGTGGCGGAGGGCGCGCGGGGCGACCAGGGGGCGCGCGTCTATCTGAAGGCGCACTCGGCCGAGATCGTCCTCGTCGAGTGTGGTGACGCCGGGCTGCCGTACGACATCGACACCCCCGGGGATCTGGTCCGGCTCGGCCCCGACCCGGAGGCGCCCTGAGATCAACAAACCATTGAACTTCCACGATGAGGAAACTAGTATCCACTTTCACCAGGGCACCCGGTGCCACGCTCGCTGAAGGAAGTGACGTTCATGTCCGCACCAGCGCCGTCCCCGCCGGCCATCGTCGACGCCGAGCCCCTGCCGCGGCAGGAGGAGGTCCTCACCGAGGCCGCCCTCGCCTTCGTGGCCGAGCTGCACCGGCGGTTCACCCCGCGCCGCGACGCACTCCTCGCCCGCCGCGCGGAGCGCCGCGCCGAGATCGCCCGCACCTCCACGCTCGACTTCCTGCCGGAGACCGCCGCGATCCGCGCCGACGACTCCTGGCGGGTGGCGCCCTGCCCGCCCGCCCTGGAGGACCGCCGGGTCGAGATCACCGGCCCCACCGACCGCAAGATGACGATCAACGCCCTCAACTCGGGGGCGCGGATCTGGCTCGCGGACTTCGAGGACGCCTCCGCGCCCACCTGGGAGAACGTGATCCTGGGCCAGGTCAACATGGCCGACGCCTACACCCGGAACATCGACTTCACGGACCGGGCGAGCGGCAAGTCCTACGCCCTGCGGCCGGACGAGGAGCTGGCGACGGTCGTCATGCGTCCGCGCGGCTGGCACCTCGACGAGCGGCACCTGGTCGACGGGGACGGCAGCCCGGTCCCCGGCGCCCTCGTCGACTTCGGCCTGTACTTCTTCCACAACGCACGGCGGCTGCTCGACCTCGGCAAGGGCCCGTACTTCTACCTCCCGAAGACGGAGTCGCACCTGGAAGCCCGCCTGTGGAACGACGTGTTCGTCTTCGCGCAGGAGTACGTCGGCATCCCGCAGGGCACGGTCCGCGCCACCGTCCTCATCGAGACGATCACCGCCGCGTACGAGATGGAGGAGATCCTCTACGAACTCCGCGACCACGCCTCGGGGTTGAACGCGGGCCGCTGGGACTACCTGTTCTCCATCGTGAAGAACTTCCGGGACGGCGGGCCGAAGTTCGTCCTCCCGGACCGCAACCAGGTCACGATGACCGCCCCGTTCATGCGCGCGTACACCGAACTCCTCGTGCGCACCTGCCACAAGCGCGGCGCGCACGCCATCGGCGGCATGGCGGCCTTCATCCCCTCCCGCCGGGACCCCGAGGTCAACAAGGTGGCCTTCGAGAAGGTCCGCGCCGACAAGGACCGGGAGGCCGGTGACGGCTTCGACGGCTCCTGGGTCGCCCACCCCGATCTGGTGCCGATCGCCATGGAGTCCTTCGACAAGGTCCTCGGCGACCGGCCGCACCAGAAGGACCGCCTGCGTGAGGACGTCCGGGTCGAGGCCGCCGAGCTGATCGCGGTCGACTCGCTGGACGCCCGGCCGAGCTACCCGGGTCTGGTCAACGCCGTGCAGGTGGGCATCCGGTACATCGAGGCCTGGCTGCGCGGCCTGGGCGCCGTCGCCATCTTCAACCTCATGGAGGACGCGGCCACCGCCGAGATCTCCCGCTCGCAGGTCTGGCAGTGGATCAACGCGGGCGTGGAGTTCGAGAACGGCGAGAAGGCGACCCCGGAGCTGGCCCGGAAGATCGCGGCCGAGGAGCTCGCCGCCCTCCGCGCCGAGCTGGGCGAGGCGGCCTTCGCCGCCGGTCACTGGCAGCAGGCGCACGACCTGTTCCTGGAGGTCGCGCTCGACCAGGACTACGTCGACTTCCTCACCCTGCCCGCCTACGAGCAGCTCAGGGGCTGACGTCCGCCGCGCGGTCCGAGTGGCCCAGGGGCTTCCCCGGGGCCACCCGGTCGCGGACCAGCCGCTTGACCGCCGTCGGCTCCGGGAAGCCCTGCTCCCGGCGGTCCCACACCACCTCGTCGTTCACCCGTACGACGAAGACCCCGCCCTTGCCCGGCTTCAGCGCGAGCTCCGTCAGCTCGGTCTCGAACGTCGTCAGCAGTTCCTGCGCCAGCCAGGCGGCACGCGGCAGCCAGCGGCACTGGGTGCAGTACTCGATCTCGACGCGCTGCTGGTCAACGGGCTGCTGGTCACTCATCCGAGGTGCACCGACCAATCCTGTTCCGCCGCCGGCTTGCCGTGCAGGTCGGGGACCCGCTTGAGCCAGCCCGGACGGCCCTGCTGGGTACGTGCCGCCCGGAGGGCCTCCTCGGCGGCGAGTTCCTCCCGCGACGGGAAGGCGGTGGGGAGCCAGGCCGCGGAGGCCTCCACGCGCGCGTGGAGGTAGTCCACGTACGCCGCCCTGATGTCGTCCGGCGTCGCGAAGCCCTCCTCGCCGAGCAGCCAGGCGTCCGGGACCTCGGCGACGATGTCCCGCAGCAGCTCCCGGGTCACCTTCGGCGCGAGCTCCGCGTCGGCGGCGCGCACGTTTGGGCCGTAGTGGCCGAGGGCGTGGTGGCGGAAGTCGTAGGCCCTGGTGGGGTCGGAGGCGTCCCAGCGGTGGTGGAAGACGAGGGCGGCGCCGTGGTCGATCAGCCACAGCCGCGGCGGCACGACGCCGAGGGTGGGCCAGATCATCAGGTTGGAGCTGTGGACCGTACGGTCGACGTTGACCGTGAGGGCGTCCAGCCAGACGACCTTCCCCGCCTCCCGCGCATCCACCGGGAAGGTCTTCGCCGCCTCCGGTGTGAAGTCCTTCGCGCCCGGGAGGTAGTCCATCCCGAGGTTGAGGCCCGCGCTCGCGCCGTGCAGGTCGCGCACCTCCTGGTGGGGCTCGTCGTCGGCGATCGCCGGGTCGAAGTGGACCAGGACCAGCTCGGGGAAGCGCAGCCCCAGTGCCCGGGCCAGCTCGCCCACGATCACCTCGGCGACCAGCGCCTTGCGGCCCTGCGCGGAGCCGGTGAACTTCACGACGTAGGTCCCCAGGTCGTCGGCCTCGACGACTCCGGGTACGGAGCCGCCGGACCGCAGCGGGGTCACGTATCGGACGGCAGTCACTTCGCGCAGCACACGCCCCACCTTAATTCAGATCATGTACAGGCCAGCGGGTTCGGCAGCGGCAGGTAGCGGGCGTCCGCGCCGTCCGCGCCGGTCCAGCGCAGCAGCAGGTTCGTCTTGCCGGGCAGGGTGGGGGCGGTGAGCAGGGCGTGCGCCTCGGGCAGGTCGTGGCGGGCCAGCTCGCGGCGGACGGCGGGCCAGGGGTCGAGGCCGGGGTGCCGCTCGGCGAGGGCGGCGGCGATCTCGGCGAGGTGGTTGACGACCAGGCAGTACACCAGCCGCTCCCAGCCGGCCGCCCGCTCGACGTCCGCGAGGAGCTTGACGCCCTCGGCGTCCCGGAACAGCGCCTGCACCGGCACACCGGCCGCGTCGACGGCGACCAGGGTGTTCTGCAGGTGCGCCTCCAGGACCACGCCGTGCTCGGCGAAGACCGTGAGCGCGGGCGGCACGACGGCCCGCAGATACGCCTCCCACCAGGCCGCCGGGTCCGTCGCGGTGTCGAGCGGGCTGCCCGTGAACCCCTCCGTGAGGCCCGCCGCGAGCAGCGGGGTGGCGCCGGGCAGCAGCGGGCCGTCGAGGCCGTCGCGGATGAGGACGGCGAGTTCCTCGAAGGCGAAGGACGCGGTGCGGTAGCCGCGGTCGCTGAGCCAGGCGGCCGGGCCGTCGAGGGCGGCGAAGGCGCGGGTGACGGCCGTGTCGGTGCGGCGCAGTTTCAGCAGGTCGTGCCGCCACAGCCGGCGGACGTCGTTGGTGATGCGCACATCGAGGCTGAACTTCAGGAACAGGTCGTGTCCGGGTGCGTAGAGGGTGCGCACGGCGGCCGTCGGCCAGGCGTCGAAGGCGGTCGTGCCGAGCCGCAGCAGACGGCCGTCGGCGAACGCGGGGGCCAGTTCCGGGGCCGTCAGGTCGAGCTGCCAGGGGTGGGCTGGCAGCAGCCGGTAGCCGGCCGGGGCCGCGCCGAGGGCGTCGAGGGCGCAGGTGTCGCCCTCCTCGACGACCAGGTCCTCGCGGACGGCCAGGAGGACCAGGGGGAAGCGGGCGTGGGCCTCCGGGGCGTAGGGCAGCCAGCCGGCCACCGGGCCGCCGCCACGCGCCTTGGGGGCGGGGTGGTGGGGGTGACCGGTGACGAGGGACTGCTCGGAGAGCAGATAGCGGCCGGCGGGCGGGGTGGCCCGCGCGCGTGCGGCGAGCAGCGCGGCGACGGCGTCCCGGCTGTCGGTCATCTCGATGGGCAGCTCGTGGTTGGAGAGGCCGGTGTGGCGGCGCAGCTCCTCCGCGACCAGTTTGACGAGTTCGGCGTGGCCGAGCGGCTCCCAGGTGTCCCCCGTGCGCAGCTCGGGTCCGGCGGGGCGGCGCGCGCCGCGCACCCGGAGCAGCCGGCCGGTGCCGGGCAGCCGGTAGACGCGCCCGCCGTCCGGCCCGGGGGGCTCGGGCAGCGGCTCGGCCACCTCCCTCAGGAGGCAGTTGAGCAGCGGCGCGACCGCGCAGGCGTCGGCCCGGCCGTCGTCCACGGCGGGGTCGGCGGGCCGGGCGGCCTCGGCGGGCGGGGGGATGAGGTCCACGCGTTGCACTCGTTCCCTACGGTTCTTCTGGGCGGAGACGATCAGTATCGCTGGCGTCGCGGCCCCCTTCGTGACTCACGTACCCGCACCCCGAGGAGCCCACCCGTGGACCGACCGCCCACCGCCGAGGCCGAGGTGGCCGCCGAACTCTCCGCGCTGCGTCCGGATCTCGTCGCCCGGTACGCCGCCGCGCTGCCCGGCGCCCGGGCGGCCGTGCTGACCCGGCTGTGGCGGGCCCTCGCGCAGGAGCCGCTGCCGTGGATCACCGGCCGGGACGCCCGCCGGGACGCGCTCGTGCTGCGGCTGGCGGACGGCCGTCGGCTGCACGGCCCGCGCGCCGACCCGTACGCGACCGCCGGGTATGTGACCGAGGTACGGCTGGACGCGGTGGCGTACGACGATCCGGCGCGTCTGATGACGGCGCTGGCGGTGCCCCACGGCAGCGGTTTCGCCGCCGAGCTGGGGCACAGCGCGGCCTCGCTCGCGCTGTCGCGGGCCGCGCAGGAGCCCGTGGCACCGGGGTGGCCGGCGCACGACTGGGAGTGGGAGCAGCGGGTGGTGGACGGGCATCCGTATCACCCCAACTGCCGTTCCCGGCCCGGTTTCTCGGTCGCCGAGCAGCTGGCGTACGGTCCGGAGCACCGGCCGGTGGTGCGGCTGGGGCTGGTGCCGGTGCCGGCCGGGGAGTGCCTGGTGTCGGGTGTGTGGCCGACGGACCTGCGGGACGGGGAGCGGCTGCTGATCCCGGTGCATCCGTGGCAGGCGGCGCATGTCCTGAAGCGGTCCGGCGGGCAGGAGGCCGGGGAGGTGCCGGCGCGTCCGCTGATGTCGCTGCGGACGCTGGCGCTGCCGGGCGGGCCGCATGTGAAGACCTCGCTGAGCGCCCGGCTGACGTCCTCGGTGCGGGACATCTCGGTGGGGTCCGTCGCCTCCTCGGCGGCCCTGTCGGCGTTCGCGGAGACCCTCGCCGCGCGCACGGACGGCCTGCTGCACATCACGCGCACGCTCGGCGCGGCCACCCCCGACTCCCCCGAACTCGCCGCCGTGCTGCGGGAGTCGCCGGCGGTGTACGCGGGTCCGGGCGAGCATGTCGTCCCGGTGGCCGCGCTCGCCGGCACCGGCCTGCCCGCGTCGGCGGCGTGGACGGCGGAGTTCGCCCGGCTCGCGCTCACCGTGGGGCTGCGGCTGCTGGAGCTGGGGGTGGCGCTGGAGGCGCACGGGCAGAATCTGCTGCTCGTCGTGTCGGCGTCGGGGGCGCCGCTGCGGCTGGTCTACCGCGATCTCGCCGACATCCGCGTCTGCCCCGCCCGGCTGGCCCGGCACGGCGTCGCGCTGCCCGCCGATCTGCCCGCGCGGATCCTCACCGACGACGAGTCGGCGCTGCGGCGCAAGCTGTTCGGCTCGCTGGTGGCGGGGTCGCTGGCGGCGACGGCGGGCAGCGGTACGGCCCTGGGGGCGGCGCTCGGCACGGCCGTACGGGATCTGCCGCGCACCCCCGATCTGGTGGCACTGTGCGAGCGGCCGCTGCCGGCGAAGGCGCTGACGCTGATGCGGCTCTCGCCCGGCACCCCCGGGGACCAGTGGGCCGAGCTGCCCAACCCGCTGGTGGAGCAGGGGAACTGACGGTGTATCCGGTATGCGTTCACGCACTGTTGTCGGCCCCGTTTTGTGGCGGGACACCCCTGATCAATAAGATCCGCCGATGATCAGAACACAACGGCTGGCGGCGGGCGTGTGCGCCCTGCTCGCCGCGCTCACGGCCGGGCTCGCGTTCCCGGCCGGGGCGGTGGCCGACGAGACCACCGCCCTCGCGCCCAAGGTCGACCTGGTCCTCGACGTCAGCGGCTCGATGCGGACGAAGGACATCGACGGCGGGACGCGCATGGCCGCGGCCAAGCAGGCGTTCAACGAGGTGCTGGACGCGACCCCGGAGACCGTCCTCCTCGGCATCCGCACCCTCGGCGCCAACTACCCGGGCGACGACCAGAAGACGGGCTGCAAGGACACCGCACAGCTCTACCCGGTCGGCCAGGTGGACCGCACCGAGGCCAAGGCGGCGGTGGCGACCCTGTCCCCCACCGGCTGGACGCCGATCGGCCCCGCGCTGCTGAAGGCGGCCGACGACCTCGAGGGCGGCACCGGCTCCAAGCGGATCGTGCTGATCAGCGACGGCGAGGACACCTGTGCCCCGCTCGACCCGTGCGAGGTGGCCCGCGAGATCGCGGCCAAGGGGATCGGTCTGACCATCGACACCCTGGGTCTGGTGCCCAACACGAAGATGCGCCAGCAGCTGAGCTGTATCGCCGAGGCCACCGGCGGCACCTACACCTCGGTCGAGCACACCGAGGAACTCACCGACAAGGTCAACCAGTTGGTGGACCGAGCGGCCGACCCGGTGGTGACGCCGGTCGCCACCGAGGGCAAGGACTCCTGCTCGGCCGCGCCGACCCTGAAGTCGGGTCTGTACACCGACCGCGAGGAGTTCGGCCAGGAGCGCTGGTACAAGGTGGACGTCGAGCCGGGCCAGGAGCTGCGGGCCTCGGTGAGCGTGGCCTCCGACCGGGCGATGAACCCGGACTACGGGGTGCTGCTGCGGGCCGTCACGGTGCACGGCCGGGAGATCGTCCGCGGTGAGGCGGCGGGCAACGGCCGTACCGACGTGGTCTCAACCGGTCTGCGCTACCCGAAGGCGGAGAGCGACGACGAGGACGCGGCGGCCGAGACGGTGTGCCTGCAGGTGACGAACTCCTTCTCGGCGGGCGCCGGGGTGAAGACCACGCCCGGTATGCCGGTGGAGCTGACCGTGGACGTGGTCGACGCGCCGTCACAGGCGAGCGACGTGGCGTCGTTCGGGCTCGGGCGGGGCTGGTGGCTGCTCGGCCTGCTGGTACTGACCGGCTTCCTCGCGGGTCTGATCTGGGGCTGGCTGTCGCGCTGGCGTGTCGCGGTCTGGAGGACCAACTGATGCGGATCCAACCGATGCGGATCACACGCGTGCTGGGCGGCGCGCTGCTGGCGCTGGGCCTGGCGGCCGGACCGGCCGCCGCGGACTCCTCGCCCTCGGCGAGCCCCTCCGGGGACAGTGCCGCGCCGACCTCGGCGGGCACCGCGTTCCGTACGGCGGTGGAGGTCGAGCAGGGGCAGACGGCCACCGCGAGCGCCTCCACGGGTGACTACCTGTACTGGTCGTTCCCGGCGGACTCGGGCCAGCGGCCCACCGTGAAGGCGACGGTGAAGCTGCCGGATTCGCACCTCGCCCAGAGCTGGCAGATCGATGTGTACGACGGTCTGCGGCGCCGTCAGGCCTGCCAGTACGGCGCCCAGACGCGCACCGCCGCCCAGGACGCGGCCACCGTGGAGCTGGCGTGTGTGCTGCGCACGGTCCGCGCCTGGTCGGAGCCGTGGGCGAACGACCCGCTGCCGGGCACGTACTACGTCCGGCTGACGGCCGTCGCTCTGAAGGCGGCCGACCTGGGCCAGCCGGTGAGCGCCGAACTGCGCGTCGACTCCAAGGACATCGGCGGCGCGGCGGCCGTGGACGGCTCGCTGGCGAAGCCGCTCGTCCCGGGCATCGCCGTCAAGTCCGAGGCGGAGGAGGAGGATTCCTCGGCGACGGCCGTGCTGTCGAGCATCGAGCCGGACGACGGCTGGGCCTCGGGCTGGTGGTCCGACCGCTGGGTGTGGACCGCGATCGGCGCGATCCTGGCCGCGCTGGCCGGCATCGGCGGCTACACACTGACCCGCGGCTCGGGCCGCCCGCGACACGTACCACCACCCCCGGCCGCCTGAGCGTCCCCGACACCCGAGCAAGGCCCATCACCGCACGGTGATGGGCCTTCGCCACACCGCCCCACGGGGACCCCCGCGGCCCCGACCTCGGAGGCAGCCTCGCATCCGGCCTCGGGCCCGGCCTAGGGGGCAGCCACAGTACCGGCCGCCGACCCGGCCCATCGGGCAACCTCGAACCCAGCCTCAGGCCCGGCCTCGGGGGCAGCCTCGGATCCGGCCTAGCGGGCAACCTCGGCCCCACCCTCAGGCCCGCCTCGGGGCAGCCTCCGATCCGGCCGGGGGCCCGGCCTCGAATCCGCCAGAGGCCCAGCCTCGGGGGCAGCCTCGACCGGGCCTGGAGGGCAACCTCGGATCCAGCCTCCGGCCCGGCCTCGGGGGCAGCCTCCGATCCGGCCTAGCGGGCAATCTCCGAACCAGCCTCAGGCCCGGCCTCGGATCCGGCCTCGGGCCCAGCCTCCGATCCGGCCCAGCGGGCAACCTCCGAACCAGCCTCAGGCCCGGCCTCGGGGCAGCCTCCGATCCGGCCGGGGCCCGGCCTCGAATCGCCCGGGGCCCAGCCTGGGGGGGGAGCCTCAGACCGGGCCTATAGGGCAACCTCCGATCCAGCCTCAGGCCCGGCCTCGGGCCCGGCCTAACGGGCAGCCTCGGGCCCAGCCTCCCCTCCGGCCCAGCGGGCAACCTCCGATCCAGCCTCAGGCCCGGCCTCGAACCCGGCCTAGGATCCGGCCTCGGACCCGGCCTCGGGGCGGTCTTCGGGGCGGGGGCGGGTCATGCCTCGCGGAGTGTCTTGGCGAGGGTGCCCTCCCCGCTGACGGTGATTCGTCCGGCGCGCACCGCGTCGAGCAGTGCCACCTCCCCCCGGGCCACGGCCGCGCAGGTGGCGGCGTCCAGCGCCAGGCGGGCGTCGGGCTCCCGGGGGGCCGGGCCGGCGCCGTGGACCGGGCCGTCCTCGGCGCCGACGTAGAGATGGAAGTCCCCTTCGTCCAGGTGGACTTCGAGGAGCCCCTCACCGTCCAGCGCCCGCAGCAGGGGCAGGGCGAACCAGTGCGCGCGGACGGCGTCGGTGGGGCGGCGCTCGCCGAGCTCCCCCTCGCCCCAGCGGCCCAGCGCCTGGAGCACCGGCAGCAACTCCCGTCCACGTGAGGTGAGTTCGTAGACATAGGCGGCGCCCGGCGGGGGCAGCCGGCGGCGGGTGGCGAGGCCGTCGCGCTCCATGTCCCTCAGTCGTCCGGCGAGCACGTCCGTGCTGACGCCCGGCAGATCGGCGTGCAGGTCCGTGTACCGGCGCGGGCCCGCGAGCAGCTCCCGGACGATCAGCAGGGTCCAGCGGTCCCCGACGGCGTCGAGCGCCCGGGCGGCGGAACAGTACTGGTCGTAGCTTCGACGAGGTGACATGCGACGCAGTCTAGACATGTCGTTGGACTTTCCAAGCTGGAACTTGGTAAAACCAAGCAACACACGAAACCGGAGGGGCGAGCGCGCATGGAGTTCCGGCAGTCGAACAAGCTCAGCGAGGTCTGCTACGAGATCCGCGGCCCGGTGGTCGAGCACGCCAACGCGCTGGAGGAGGCGGGCCACAGCGTGCTCCGCCTGAACACCGGCAACCCCGCGCTGTTCGGTTTCGAGGCGCCGGAGGAGATCCTCCAGGACATGATCCGGATGCTGCCGAAGGCCCACGGCTACACCGACTCGCGCGGTGTCCTCTCCGCCCGCCGGGCCGTCGCCCAGCGCTACCAGACGCTGGGCCTGGAGGTCGGCGTCGACGACGTCTTCCTCGGCAACGGCATCTCCGAGCTGATCTCGATGGCCGTCCAGGCGCTGGTCGAGGACGGCGACGAGATCCTCATCCCCGCCCCCGACTTCCCCCTCTGGACGGCGGTGACCACCCTCGCGGGCGGCAAGGCGGTCCACTACCTCTGCGACGAACAGGCCGACTGGTACCCCGACCTGGACGACATGGCGTCGAAGATCACGGACCGCACCAAGGCCGTGGTCATCATCAACCCCAACAACCCCACCGGCGCGGTCTACCCCAAGGAGATCGTCGAGGGCATCCTCGACCTCGCCCGCCGGCACGGCCTGATGGTCTTCGCCGACGAGATCTACGACCAGATCCTGTACGACGACGCCGTGCACCACTCCGCCGCCGCGCTCGCCCCGGACCTGGTCGTGCTGACCTTCTGCGGGCTGTCGAAGACCTACCGGGTGGCGGGCTTCCGCTCGGGCTGGCTGGTGGTCACGGGCCCCAAGCAGCACGCGCGCGACTACCTGGAGGGCCTGACCATGCTGGCCTCCATGCGGCTGTGCGCCAACGCGCCCGCCCAGTACGCCATCCAGGCCGCGCTCGGCGGCCGGCAGTCCATCCGGGACCTCACCACGCCGGGCGGCCGGCTGCATGAACAGCGCGACGTGGCCTGGGAGAAGCTCAACGAGATCCCGGGCGTGTCCTGCGTGAAGCCGAAGGGCGCGCTGTACGCGTTCCCGCGCATCGACCCCAAGGTCCACCCGATCCACGACGACGAGAAGTTCGTCCTGGACCTGCTGCTCCAGGAGAAGATCCAGGTGGTCCAGGGCACCGGTTTCAACTGGCCCACTCCGGACCACTTCCGCATCCTGACGCTCCCGCACGCGGAGGACCTGGAGACGGCGATCGGCAGGATCGGGCGGTTCCTGAGCGGTTATCGGCAGTAGGCCCCGTCAGGAGGCCGGGCAGCCGTCGGCGGCGGCATCGGGCCCGGCGTAGTAGGCCTCCTCGGTCTTCTGCCCGGACCCGGCCGATCCGGCCTCCTTGTACACCTTGAAGAGGGCCACGGTGTGCCCGCACGGCCTGGGGCGTCGCCCCGGGCTCAGATCGATCGGCCCCCCGGCGCCCTTACCCTTCGTCTTCAGCAGCTCCCCGTTGACGAACTCCGGCCGCCAGAAAGCCTTCTGGGCCGCGTCGTAGAGGACGGTCATGGCGTCGTACGCGAGCGCCATCGTGCCGTCCTCGAACAGCGGATCGTCGTCGTCCGGCGTCTCCACGTCCAGGACGTCCGCGATGTGCGTGGGCAACGGGGAGTCGGAGAGGGTGTGTTCGGGAGCCGCGAGCGAGGCGTAGTAGAGCGTCACGTCGCCGATGAGCCGCTCCTGGCCCGCCGTGGCCAGCGTCTTGGTCGAGTCGTCCCCGGTCATGATCGTCAGCTTCTCGGGCGCGCACCGCGAACTCGACACCGCGTCGGCCAGTTCGGTCAGCTTCTCGGCCCGGCCCGTGAAGTAGAGGGCGGTCAGCCCCGGCCGGCACAACTCCTCGCCCACCTCGGCCAGAGTGTCGTACGTCATCCTCCGGGCGGTGAGCTTCCCGGTCGCGTCGAGAGCCTGCTCCGCGTCGTCCGCCTGCTGGGTGCTGTACTTGTCCCCGGTGCCGTCCGGCGTGAGGATCAGGACCTCGCCGGGCTCCACGGCCACCCGTCCCGTGTCGACGGCGTCCTGGAAGGCGCGGGCCTCCTCCCGGTTCGTGGCGGCGAGACCGAAGTAGTTCGCGTACCCGGCCGCGAGTCCGTCGTCGGAGTTCTGGGGGGCCAGGACGTTCAGCCCGGCGTCCCGAAGCCGCCGCACCGAGCCCTCCGTGTCCTCGTCGTCCCGGCTGAACCCCACCACCCCCAGCACCTCGTCCGGGTGGGCGTGCGCGTAGTCGATGACGCGGGTGACCGCCTTGTCCTGCCGCTCCATCAGACGGCCGCCGTTGGCCACCTCGACGACGACCTTGGGACGCCCGGCCTCGCCCGCGCCGTCCCTGGCGTTGACGGCCTTCTGTTTGGCGTGGACACCGGCGAGTTCCCGGAGCCCGTTGAGCGCCGTCGCCGCCTGCTTCCTGCCGCCGGTGGTCAGCTCTCCCACGTAGAACACCACCACGTGCGGCCCGGACCGGGCGTCCTCGTTCTCGGCCGCGACACGTCTCATCAGCTGGGGCAGGCCGGTCCCGGCGGCCCCCTTGCCGTCACCGGGGCGGTCGGAGGTCCTGCCGTCCAGCCGCACCCCGCCGTCCGGGCCGAACACCACCGTGCCGTCCGAGAGGCCCACGCACTCGCCGCCGACGACCTCGGTGGCCCGGTCGAAGGCGTGCAGCCGACGGTCGTCGCAGTTCTCCGGCTGCGCGCCCGCGAGCACCCCGGCGCCGGTCAGCATGCCCGTCACGACCAGCGCGGCGAGCAGCCGCGGAGCGCCGCGCACCCAGCGGGGCGGACCGATCGGCGACGCGTCGTGCGCCTGCGTCCCCGTCGAGCCGAGCAGGGAGGCGGGCAGGCGGATCGACAGCACCCAGGGCAGACTGGCGGCGACGCTCGGCGACTGGCCGACCCTGAGATGGTCGCGGACCCACGCCCAGTACAGGGCGGAGGGGTCCGGGTCGGCCTCCGCGTCGGTGAACGCCGGCGGCACCACCCTGCGGACGTGCAGTTCGGCCTCGTCCGCCCGGGTCAGGCCCGCGATGACGAGCAGGGGGTCCAGCTCGCTGCGGCGGCTGCGCACGTCACTGATGACGCGGAGCAGGGTGATCCCGCCGTTCGCGGGGCAGGCCCGCGGCACGAACACCACCGGTGGGGTCGCGTGCCGGCGGACCCGCAGCACCGGCCGGGGCCGGAAGTTGTGCCGGAGGTCGTCCAGGAGGGCCAGGGTGCGCAGTTCGAGGTAGAACTGGCGGGCCCGCTCCCGCTCGGGGCCCCCGGGCCCGTCGCACGCCAGCCGGAAGGTCCGGGCCACCTCCTGCGCCCGGGCCGCCCGCGTGGCACGGGACAGACGGGGCCGCCAGAACGACCAGACCGGGGCGAAGTCGCTCTCGACGGCCACGAAGGTGGTGGTCGACAGCCAGCGGCCGGCCGGACCGTGCCAGGGGAGCAGCCCCTCGTGGTGGCGCGACCAGGCACTGCCCAGAAGCACCAGCAGCAGTCCGGCCAGCAGGCCGGCCACGAGCTCTCCGTGCACGGCCGCGACACCCCCGAGCGTCGCGACGACGGCCGCGCCGACGAGGTTGGCCGGGCTCATGGCCGCCCGCAGCGCCTGCTGCGCCCAGCCGTCGGGGTCACCCGTCGGGCCGGGCCGCCACCGCATGCGCTCCAGCCGGGGCAGCACCCCGTGCTCGTCCTCGGCGGCCACGGCCTGCTCGACGGCCTCCAACAGCCCGGACCGCGGGAAGGCGTACGTCTCGGAGTGCGGCCGGTGGCGGCTCTCCCACGGCTTGCCCGCCAGGTCCGTCAGGACCGCCAGACCCCGTTGGAAGTCGTCCCCCTCCCGCTCCGCCTCGACCACCCGGCACCGCAGCCCGCGCCGCAGGTGCAGCTCCCGCAGGAACCCCACCCCCTTGCGGACGTTGTCGTCCGCGGCCGTCCCGGCGCCCTGCTCCGCGACCGCGTGCAGGGCGAGCAGGGGCATGGGCGTACGCAGCGGATGAAACTCGGTCACGAGCTGCGTACACAGCCTCACCACCCGGTCCGTGGCGCTGTTCGGCGCGTAGTCCGTCCTGCCCGTGCGCTGTCCCCACCCCGCCACCTGGCCTCCCGCGTCCGCTCGTGCTCCCGGTGTCGGCTCCGAACGTAGGACGCCGCGACGGCGGTGCGGACCGGACGGCGGAGACTTCACCCGCACGAGTGGGACGGCACCGGGCCGTCCTCGTGTCGTGCGCCGTCGATCACCGTCGTACCCTGACAAACGTGGCCGATCTCCTCCTCGTCCGGCACGGTGAGACCGAGTGGTCGCGGTCCGGGCGGCACACGGGCTGGACGGACGTTCCGCTGACCGAGCACGGGCGGGACGAGGCACGGCGGCTGACGACGCTCATCGGATCGCTGCGGATCGGCGCCGCGTACGTGAGCCCGCTGGAGCGGGCCCGGGAGACGGCGGAACTGGCCGGGCTGTACGGCGCCCGGGTCGACCCCGATCTGCGGGAGTGGGACTACGGCGGGTACGAGGGCGTCACGACCGCCGAGATCCAGCGGGGGCGGCCCGACTGGTTCCTGTTCGACGACGGGGTGGCGCCGGGCCCGCCGGAGCATCCCGGGGAGACGCCCGGGGAGGTCGGCGAGCGGGCCGACCGGGTGCTCGCGCGGGTGCGGGCGGCCGCTGCCGACGGGGAGGTGGCGCTGGTGGCGCACGGGCACTTCCTGCGGGTGCTGACCGCCCGCTACCTCGGACTCGCCCCGTCGGCCGGGGCGCTCTTCCGGCTCACCACCGGCACCCTGGGCCGGCTGGGCACGGAGCACGGGCGGCCGGTGGTCGCCGCCTGGAATGTCAGACCCGGGCCGTAGCCTTCGAGTGGGCCCTGCGCAGGGCGGGGCCGACAGGGGGGAGCAGGCCGTGACCCGACCGCCGACCGCCGCGCAACGGCGGGTGATCGACGCCGCCGAACCCGTCACGGGCCGGCTCAGGGGTACGGAGGCACAGCTGGCGGCCCTGGTGCGGCGAGGGCTCGCCTTCCGCCACCCGCGGCCGCCGCACGACCACTTCCTGACCCCGGCGGGCCACCGGATACGGGAGACGGAGCCCCGGGCGCAGACGGCGCCGGAGACGGCGGGGGCCGAGCCGGCGCCCGCGTCCCCGGGGCAGGAGACCGGCGCCGGTGTGTTCGCCGCGCGGGTCGGCGGCGAGGAGGACCCCGGCGCGGACGGCCCGGCCCGGGCGCGGGAGGTGCACAGTGCCTGGCAGGGCCTGCTGGAGCTGCGCCGGATGACGCATCCGGACGGATCGGTGGACCGTCCCTGCGGCTGGGAGCGCGCGCACCTGGTGCGAGCCGCCGCCCTCGCCCTGGAGGCCGGCGGGCACCGCCCGGCCGGGCCGGACGGCGAGGGGTACCGGGTCCGGGCGACCCCCCAGCCGGAGGCCGTGGCCGTGCGCGGACCGGACGACGCGACGCTGAGCGCCTGCGCGGCGACCCTGGAGAGGGCGGGCTGGCAGGTCGGCGAGCACACCGATCCCCGCACCAGGGCGCGCTATCTGCTGGCTTCCCCACGCCGGGTGTGAGGGACGTGCCAGGATCGGTGCCCGGCCGCCCTGGAACCGGCCATCCGGCCGTGCCCCACTCACAGCGCCGTCCCATCTGTGTCCCACGACATTCCCAAGATCCCGCGGCAGGCTCAACCGCCTTTGACAACGCCCGACTTGGGAGATGACGTTGCCCTTCCCGCACGCACGAGCCACCCGCCGCACTCTGCTCGCCGCCCTCGGCGCCGGGGTGCTCGCCACGCAGTGGCCCTCGGCCGAGGCCGCCACCGCGACCGGACTGGCCGATCCGGAGAAGAAGGACATCGCGATGCGGCTGGTGTCCAGCGCGGAGAACTCGTCACTGGACTGGAAGGCGCAGTACAAGTACCTCGAGGACATCGGCGACGGCCGTGGCTACACCGGCGGGATCATCGGCTTCTGCTCCGGTACGAGCGACATGCTCGCCCTCGTCGAGCTGTACACCGAGCGGCACCCGGGCAACGCGCTGGCCGGGTATCTGCCCGCGCTGCGCACCGTGAACGGCAGCGACTCGCACGAGGGGCTCGACCCGGGATTCCCGGCCGCCTGGCGCACGGCGGCGAAGACGGCCGGGTTCCGCAAGGCCCAGCGCGACGAGCGGGACCGCGTCTACTTCGACCCGGCGGTCGCGCGGGGCAGGAAGGACGGTGTGGGCACGCTCGGCCAGTTCGCCTACTACGACGCCCTGGTGATGCACGGCCCGGGCACCGACACCCTGAGCTTCGGCGGCATTCGCAAGCGGGCCCGCGCCCACGCGGACACCCCGGCGGACGGCGGCGACGAGACGACGTATCTGCACGCCTTCCTGGACGCCCGGGTGTGGGCGATGAAACAGGAGCCGGCGCACAGTGACGTGAGCCGGGTGGAGACGGCCCAGCGGGTGTTCCTGAACCAGGGGAACCTGGATCTGGAGCCGCCGCTCAAGTGGAAGGTGTACGGCGACAGTTACGAGATCGACTGAGGTGACCGGCCGAGGGCCGTCCCCCTCGGCCGGAGTTCGAGGCGGTCCGGTCAGTCCCGCGCGGCGATCCGCGCCAGCCGCCGGGCCTCCTCGCGGGTCGCGCGGGCGATCGCGTCCTCGTCGGCGGTGAGCAGCCGGCCGTTCTCCACGATCTGACGGCCGTTCACGAAGGAGGCGGTGACCGGGGCGGCGGCGCCGAGGACCAGCGCGGCGACCGGGTCGGCGATGGAGGCGTGGGCGAGGGTGTCCATCCGCCACAGCACCAGGTCGGCGAGCTTGCCCGGCTCCAGGGAGCCGATCTCGCGGGCCCGGCCCAGCACCTGGGCGCCGCCGTGGGTTCCGAGCCGCAGGGCCTGACGGGCGCTCAGGGCGGCCTCGCGGTGGGCGCCGAGGCGGTTGACGAGCAGGGCGTTGCGCAGTTCGGTGTGGAGCTCGCCGGACTCGTTGGACGCCGTGCCGTCCACGCCGAGGCCGACCGGGACACCGGCGGCGAGCATGTCGGGGACGCGGGCGATACCGGCGGCCAGCCGGGCGTTGGACGACGGGCAGTGGGCGACGCCCGTCCGCGTCCGGGCGAAGGCGTCGATGTCGGAGTCGTTCATGTGGACGCAGTGCGCCATCCACACGTCCTCGCCGAGCCAGCCGGTGGACTCGAAGTAGTCGGTCGGGCCCAGACCGAACAGTTCGTGGCAGAACTTCTCCTCCTCGACCGTCTCCGAGCCGTGGGTGTGCAGCCGGACCCCGAGCCGGCGGCCCAGCTCGGCTCCCTGCCGCAGGAGTTCGGTGGAGACGGAGAAGGGCGAGCAGGGGGCGACGGCGACCTGGGTCATCGCGTCGAAGGAGGCGTCGTGGTGCTCGGCGACGGTCTCCTCGGTGGCGGCGAGGGCCCCCTCGAGGGTCTCGACGGCGAAGTCCGGGGGCAGTCCGCCGTCCTTCTCGCTGCGGTCCATCGAGCCGCGGGCCAGGGTGAAGCGGACGCCCATGTCCCGGGCGGCGCCGATGATCGCGCTGGACAGGTCGCCGGAGCCGCGGGGGAAGACGTAGTGGTGGTCCATGGCGGTGGTGACCCCGCCCCGGGCCAGCGTCGCCAGCGACCCCTGGGCCGCCGCCCGGACCATCGGCTCGTCGATGCGCGCCCAGGTCGGGTACAGAGCGACCAGCCAGTCGAAGAGGTTGTGGTCGGTGGCCAGGCCCCGGGTGATCCACTGGTAGAAGTGGTGATGGGTGTTGACCAGGCCGGGGGTGGCCAGATGGCCGGTGGCGTCGATCCGGCGTACGACGTTCTCCAGGCCCTCGGGGGCCGGGCCCGCGCCGACCGCCTCGATGCGGTTGCCGGCCAGGACGAGGTGTCCGGCCGGGTACTCGGTGTCGTCGGCGTCGACGGTGGCGATCGAGCAGTTCTCGATGACGACGCGCTGGAGGGCTGCTGCCATGGTCCGTCCTTCAGAGGTTGGTGAGGTCAGCCGGGATCTTCGCCTCGTGGCCGTCCCTGAGCACGGTGGCCTCGATCAGGCCGTAGGGGCGGTCGGCGGCGAAGTACACCTCGTTGTCGTTCTTCAGGCCGAACGGCGCCAGGTCCACCAGGAAGTGGTGCTTGTTCGGGAGGGAGAAGCGGACCTCGTCGATCTCGTCGCGGTGGTCGATGATCCGCGCGCCCATCGCGTAGAGGGTCTGCTGGAGCGAAAGCGAGTACGTCTCGGCGAAGGACCGCAGCAGATGCCCCTTCACCTGAGCGTACGACTCCTCCCAGTCCGGCGCGTCCTCGGCGTCGTCGCTCCAGCCGAAGCGCCAGCGGGCCGAGACGTCGGTGGCGAGGATCCGGTCGTGGGCCTCGGGGAGGGTCGTGTACGTGTCCTTGACGTAGCCCCAGAACTCGGAGTCGGTCGAGTTCATCACGGTCAGGTCCTTGAGGCCGGAGACGACCTCCCAGGACGAGCCGTCGTGGGTGACCTGGGTGAGCCGGGTCTCCTGCCCCCTGCGGACGAAGGAGTGGGCGCCCTCGCCGGAGTGCTCGATGCGCTCCCAGGCGTACTCCTCGATGCGGATGCGGGCGCGGTGGATCGGCTCCTGCGAGCCGACGAAGTGCCGGGCGAGGTGGATGCCGAACTGCTCGGGGGAGTCGATGCCGTGTTCCTTGGCGAACGCGTACACCGTGTTCTTGGTGGTGTCGGTCGGCAGGACGTTGGCGTTGGAGCCCGAGTAGTGGACCTCGTCCATGTCGCCGGAGAGCGACACCGACACGTTCAGGTCCCTGATGTGGTGGGTGGCGCCGTCCCGCGTGATCCTGACGACGCGGTTCTCGGCCTTGCCGTACTGGTTCGGTCCCAGGATGGGCATCTAGCTAGCTCCCTCGGTATACGGAGTAGCCGAACGGGTTGAGCAGCAGCGGTACGTGGTAGTGCTCGCCGGGCTCCACCGCGAAGGTGACGACGACCTCGGGGAAGAACACGGCACCGCTGTCCCGGTGCGCGGGGGCGTCCTGCTGCGCCTCGGCTTGCTTCTGGGTGAGGTACGGCTCCACCAGGAAGTCGAGCCGTACCCGGGTGACCCCTTCCGGCAGCGCCGGGAGGTCCTTGCACCGGCCGTCCGCGTCGGTCGCGGAGCCGCCGAGCGCCTGCCACTCGTGTTCCTGGCCCGTCCGGACGGAGAGCCGGACGGCGACGCCCCGGGCGGGGCGGCCGACGCTGGTGTCCAGGATGTGGGTGGACACGGAGGCGGTGGTACCGGTGCTCATCCTGCGTCAGTCCTCTTCGGCGAGTCGGGCCAGACGGACACGGTTGATCCTGCCGAGTTCGGTGCGGACGGTCTCGCGTTCCCGCTCCGGCGTGTTGCCGAGGCGCTCCCGGGCGGCGTCGCGCATCTCGGCGCCGGTGCGGCCGGTGGCGCAGATCAGGAACACATGCCCGAACTTCTCCTGGTAGGCCAGGTTGAGCGCGAGCATCTCGGCCTTGAGGTCCGCGGACGCCCCGGCCATGCCGCGCTGCTCACGGGCGGAGACCGGGTCCCCCGGTGCGGGGCGTCCGATCGGCGGATGCCCGGCCATCGCCTCCGCCAGGTCGGCCTCGGTCAGCTCCGCCATGGCGGCGTCGCTCGCGGCGTACAGGGCGTCGACGTCGGGGTAGGGGCGGCCGGCGATCAGGCGCCGCCCCCAGGCGGCGGACGCGCACGCCTCGTGGAGGGCGGCGGCCGCCGCATGCTCCTCCAGGTCGTTGAACCGGGCCAGGCCCGGGGGCGTCGAAGTCGAAGTCACGGGGTCAGCTAACGCCTCCCCACGGACCCGCGTCAACACTTTGTTGAAAATTCCGGGTTACGGGATGCCCCCTCCGAGCGGGCCGTGGCGCATCCCGCGCTTCAGACCCCTTTTTCCCGGTTGAGGTAGTTGTAGACGGTGAAGCGGCTCACCCCGAGGGCGCTCGCCACGGTCTCCACGCCGTGCCGCACGGAGAAGGCGCCGCGCGCCTCGAGCGTCCGGACGACCTCCTGCTTGGCCTTGCGGTCCAGGTCGGCGAGGGGCTTGCCCTTCCTGCGCTCCAGGGCGGCCAGGATGTGGTCGAGGGAGTCGGCGAGCTGGGGCAGCCGCACGGCGACGACGTCGGCACCCTCCCAGGCGAGGACCACGTCGTCGGGGCCGGCCTCGTCGGGCGGGAGCATCTCGCCGCCCATCGCGTCGACCAGCGGCTTCACGGCCGCGATGAAGGGCTCGTCGCCGGTGCCGGTCACGCGCCCTCCTCCTCGGCGGCCGTGTCGACGACGTTGACCTGGAGGGTGATCCGGGTGGCGCCCGCGCCGAGCGAGCGGCGCAGCAGGGCGTCGACGGCGGCGATCACGGTCTCGGCGCCGCCCTCCGCGGTGTTGCCGAACGGCCCGACGTCGACGGCGTCCAGATCGGCGGCCTCGATCACCTCGCGGGCGACCAGCGCGTGCGCGGGCGCCTCGTCGAGATCGAAGGGCTCGGTGGTGAACTCCACTTTCAGTCGCATCGCGCCCCCACACCTTCTCCGACCGGCCTCACCAGGACCCCGACCTTAACGGACCGGCGCGGCGCACGCCCTTGACAAGCCACAACCCGCCCGCCAGTCTTCCAGTAAGCAGAAAATCACTTCCACCATACGGAATAGACAGAAGAGACCAGAAGAAGGGGGCGCGGCATCCCATGGGACTCGAAGACCGGCGCTTCGACGTCAACCTGTCGATCCTCTTCACGGAACTCCCGCTCCTGGAGCGCCCCGCGGCCGCCGCCGCGGCCGGCTTCACCGCGGTCGAGCTGTGGTGGCCCTGGGTCGACTCCCCCGCCCCCGCCCGGCCGGAACTCGACGCCCTCAAGGGCGCGATCGAGGACGCGGGCGTCCGGCTGACCGGCCTGAACTTCTACGCCGGACGGCTCCCGGGCCCGGACCGCGGCGCCCTCTCCCTGCCCGGCGAGGAGTCGGAGCGCTTCCGCGCCAACATCGAGCCGGCCGCCGACTTCGCCGGCTCCCTGGGCTGTACGGCGCTCAACGCGCTCTACGGCAACCGCGTCGCCGGCGTGGACCCGGCGGAGCAGGACGCGCTCGCGCTGGAGAACCTCGCCCTCGCCGCCCGGGCCGCCGACCGGATCGGCGCGACCCTGCTGGTCGAGGCCCTGAACCGGCTCGAGTCGCCGCACTGTCCGCTGGTGAGCGCCCAGGCCGCGGTCGAGGTCGCGGACCGGGTGAACGAGGCGACGGGCCTCGGCAACGCGATGTTCCTGATGGACCTGTACCACCTGGCGATGAACGGCGAGGACCTGCCCCGGGTGATCGAGACCCACGCGGCGCGGACCGGCCACGTCCAGATCGCCGACTCCCCCGGCCGCGGCGCGCCCGGCACCGGCACGCTGCCGCTCGCATACCTCCTCGACCGGCTGGCGAAGGCCGGCTACGACGGCTGGACCGGCCTGGAGTACAAGCCGGGCGACCGCCCGAGCGCCGAGGCCTTCGACTGGCTCCCCCGCGAGGCCCGCGCCGCCCGCTGACCCCCGTACGAGAGGCATCCCTCCATGAGCACCGCACCCCTGCCCAAGGTCGCCTGGATAGGTCTCGGCATCATGGGCTCCCCCATGTCCGAGAACCTGCTCAAGGCGGGTTACGACGTCACCGGGTTCACGCTGGAGCGGGACAAGCTGGACCGGCTGGCCGCCGCCGGAGGCACGGCCGCCGCCTCGGTCGCCGAGGCCGTGCGGGACGCCGAGGTGATCGTCACGATGGTGCCGGCCTCCCCGCAGGTCGAGGCCGTCGCGTACGGCCCGGACGGCATCCTGGCGCACGCCCGCCCCGGCGCCCTGCTCGTCGACATGTCCTCGATCACCCCGCAGACCTCCGTCGAGCTGGCGCGGGCGGCGCGGGAGAAGGGGATCCGGGTCCTGGACGCACCCGTGTCCGGCGGCGAGGCGGGGGCGGTCGAGGCGGTGCTGTCCATCATGGTCGGCGGCGAGCAGGCCGACTTCGACGCCGCGCTGCCGCTCTTCGAGGTGCTCGGCAGGACCGTGGTGCGGTGCGGGCCGCACGGCTGCGGGCAGACCGTGAAGGCCGCCAACCAGCTGATCGTGGCCGTGAACCTCCAGGCGTGCGCCGAGGCCGTGGTGTTCCTGGAGAAGTCGGGCGTGGA
This sequence comes from Streptomyces sp. YKOK-I1, assembly GCF_054660435.1. NCBI lineage: Bacteria > Bacillati > Actinomycetota > Actinomycetes > Kitasatosporales > Streptomycetaceae > Streptomyces > Streptomyces sp. YKOK-I1. The sequence continues at coordinate 8,040,155 of NZ_BAAGDR010000001.1, read as the reverse complement.
GCTGGGGGCCGCGCTGGACGTGCTGAACAGCGGTCTGGCCGGCTCGACGGTCCTGACCCGCAAGAAGGACAACTTCCTGCGGCGCGACTTCCGGCCGGGCTTCCGGATCGACCTGCACCACAAGGACATGGGCATCGTGACCGACGCGGCCCGTGCCGTCGGCGCGGCCCTGCCGGCCGGTGCCGTGGTGGCCCAGCTCGTGGCGTCGCTGCGGGCCCAGGGCGACGGCGGCCTGGACCACTCGGCACTGCTGCGGGCCGTGGAACGCCTCTCCGGCGCCCGGGTCTGACACCCCTCCCCCCGAGAGCTCCGGGCGGTGCCGTCGCCGACATCTGTCATGTCGCGCCCGGGCGACGGCACCGCCCGGATCCCTTTCCGCGTGCGGATCCGCCCCGCCGGCAGGACGCTGAAGGCATGGCACATCCAACGGAGCATCCGCATGTCGTGGTGCATCCGCCGGCCCTCGACGGTTCCCGGCGGGTGACCGAGGGCGACGAGACGCTGGGGATCGCCACGCACGCGGACGACGTCAGCGAGATCCTGCGGCTGGCCGATCTGTATGTGACCGATCTCGAGGAGAGCGACTTCATCGAGTGGCAGGGCGGTGGGCCCGACGACTGGCCCGGGCTGTCGGAGCACCACGGACAGCAACCGACGTAGGGCGGGTACGCCAACCTCAAATCAACCTCTGAACCTCGGTCAGAAGGCTTCAACCGGGCCCGGGTGCGGGCACATCGTGGTCACACGAGGCCCGCCGGCACGGGGGTGGCGGGCCTCCGTGACGGGGGGTGAGCCATGGGTGACGGCGACACGGTGTACCAGCTCCGCGCGCACGAGGTCGCGCTGCTGCGGGCGGGAGCCCGCGCCGCCGTCACCGTGGCCGTCGTCGACCTGCATCTGCGGGGCGTCGTGGAAGCGGGCCGGCCCGGCACCCTGCGGACCTCGGAGACGTCCACCGAGGGTGCCGGGCAGGACCTGCCCCTGCTCGCCGAGGCCGTGCACGGGGCGCTCCTCGAGCCCGCCGGTCCACGGGACCTGCTGCGGGCGGCGGACGTCCGGCGGGGGCTCGGGCGGGTGCGGGCCGGGCTCAAGGCCGCAGGGTTCCTGCGCACCCTTCCGCCGCGCCGCACCCGCGCCGCCCGGCGCGCCCTCGACGACCTGCTCGCCGCACATCCCCTCCCGACGAGCCGGCAGGGCCTGTCGGACGCCGACGCCCTCCTCGCGGTCGCCCTCCACGGCGAGCCCGCCCTCAAGGTCGTGGCCGCGCGCTTCGCCCTGCGCACAGGACTGACGGCCCGCGTCGAGGTGAAGGACCGGGACCGCCCCCGGGGCACGTCCCGGGGCGGCGGCACGGGCGGGACGGAGCACTTCGGCGGGGGCGGTTACAGCTGCGGGGCGGGCTGACGGCCGGGGTCAGACCTCGAGCGGTCTGATCGAGGTCGGGGCGTGGCCCGGTTCGGTGGCGACTTCCTCGAACTCCACGACCTCGCCGATGTCGTTGGTGACGCTCATCGCGATGTTCGTGACCCGCTCCAGGATCGCCTCCACGACGACCGGCACCCGGAACTCGGCGGCGAGCTTGCGGGCCCGCTCGAAGGCCGACCCGAGGTCGTCCGGGTCCGTCACCCGGATCGCCTTGCAGCCGAGGCCCTCGGCGACCTTCACATGGTCGACGCCGTAGACGCCCAGCTCGGGGGAGTTGAGGTTCTCAAACTCCAGGCTGACCTGGAAGTCGATGTCGAAGGCCCGCTGCGCCTGGCGGATCAGGCCCAGGTAGGCGTTGTTCACCAGGACGTGGACGTACGGGATCCGGTGCTGGGCGCCGACGGCCAGCTCCTCGATCATGAACTGGAAGTCGTAGTCGCCGGAGAGGGCGACGACCTGGGCGTCCGGGTCGGCCTTGGCGACGCCGAGCGCCGCCGGGATCGTCCAGCCGAGCGGGCCCGCCTGGCCGCAGTTGATCCAGTGGCGCGGCCGGTGGACGTGCAGCAGCTGGGCTCCGGCGATCTGGGAGAGGCCGATGGTGGTGACGTACCGGGTCTCGGGGCCGAAGGCCTTGTTCATCTCCTCGTAGACCCGCTGGGGTTTGATCGGCACGTCGTCGAAGTGCGTACGGCGCTGGAGGGTGGCCCGCCGGTGCTGCGCGGCCGCCGCCCAGGCGGACCGGTCGGGCAGGGCGCCCGCGGCCTTCAGCTCCTTCGCCGCCTCGACGAACAGGGCGAGGGCGGCCCCGGCGTCGGAGGGGATGCCGTAGTCGGGGGCGAAGATCCGGCCGATCTGGGTGGGGTCGATGTCGACGTGGACGAAGGTGCGGCCCCGGGTGTAGACGTCGAGGCGGCCGGTGTGGCGGTTGGCCCAGCGGTTGCCGATGCCGAGGACGAAGTCGGACTCGAGGAAGGTCGCGTTGCCGTAGCGGTGCGAGGTCTGCAGGCCCACCATGCCGGCGTTCAGCTCATGGCCGTCGGGGATCGCGCCCCAGCCCATCAGGGTCGGCACGACCGGGGTACCGGTCAGCTCGGCGAACTCCACGAGGAGCGCGCAGGCGTCGGCGCCGACGACCCCGCCGCCCGCGACGATCAGCGGGCGCCGGGCGGCGTTGAGCATGCCGAGCGCCTTGTCGATCTGGGCGCGGGTCGCGGCGGGCCGGTGGACCGGCAGCGGTGCGTAGGTGTCCGGGTCGAACTCGATCTCGGTGAGCTGGACGTCGACCGGCAGGTCGATCAGGACCGGACCGGGCCGGCCGGAGCGCATCAGGTGGAAGGCCTGCTGGAACACCCCGGGGACCTGGGCGGCCTCCAGGACGGTGACCGCCCACTTGGTCACCGGCCGGGCGATCGAGGCGATGTCGACGGCCTGGAAGTCCTCCTTGTGGATCACGGCGGTCGGGGCCTGGCCCGTGATGCACAGGATCGGGATCGAGTCGCCGATCGCCGAGTAGAGCCCGGTGATCATGTCGGTGCCGGCCGGTCCGGAGGTGCCGACGCAGACACCGATGGTGCCGGGGTGGGTGCGGGTGTAGCCCTCGGCCATGTGCGAGGCGCCCTCGACATGGCGGGCGAGGGTGTGGTCGATGCCGCCGCAGGCCTTGAGCGCGGCGTAGAACGGGTTGATCGCCGCGCCGGGGACACCGAACGCGGCGGTGACGCCCTCACGCCGGAGGATCTCGACTGCCGCGCGGGCAGCGGTCATACGAGCCATCGCGTGCTCCTCTTCGACTGGGGGGCCGCCCTCCCGTCGCGCCCGCCACGAGGGGCCCCGCACTTCCATTATGTGGAAACTGTTTTCTGCTATCCGGAAGCAATGTAAAGCCGTGCCCGAAGGTGGTCAAGACACGGACAGGAGAGGGCCCGAGGAGGACGATGGGGCCATGTCCGAGAGCGTGCCGGTGCGCTGCCCGGCCTGCCGGCGCGAGCGCCTCTACACCGTGCCGTCCTATCTGTGCGCGTGCGGTGCCCCCGTCGCCCCCGCGCTCGATCCGGGGGCGGCTCCGACGGCCGTCGTGCACCGCGCCTGGGACGAGGACTGGGTCACCCTGCACTGCGGCTCCTGCGGCCGCGACGGCCAGTGGCCGCACCCGGAACTGGGCTGCCCGTGCGGCACGGCGCTGCGGCTGCCGGTGACCGGCGGGACCCGGCGCGCGGAACCCGGCGTGAGGGAACCGGCTCCGGAGCCGCCTGCGCCGCACCGGGCCGTCTTCCGGTCCGTCGCCATCAGGACCGCGCTCGACGCGGTCACCGCGGCCGCCCTCTATCTGCGCTGGCTGGGCCACGGCGAGGTCCGGCGGGCCGATCAACGGCCCACCTCGGGGATCGGCCTCGCCGCACCCGGACTGCTGGCCCAGGTCGACCCGAGCGTGCGCCCGGCCGCGCTGCGGGACGTGGAGTGTCTGTGGCTGACGGCGATGACCGAGTCCGCGGACTGTGTGTACTTCTCGCTCGCCGGGTACGCCGACGAGGCCCGGGCCGGCGCCGACCGGCTGCGCGTCCCGCTGTTCCTGCTGGACCTGACGGGCACCCCGCAGCCCGTGAACGCGGCGGCCGCCGCCCTCGACGCCCGGGGCGCCTGAGGCGACGGCCGCCGCCGGGGCTCAGGCGCCGTACGTCTGCCGCAGCTCGATCTTGCGGACCTTCCCGGAGACGGTCATCGGGAACACCTCCAGCACCTGGAGCCTGCTGGGCACCTTGTAGTGCGCGAGCCGCCCCTCGCAGTGGGCGCGCACCTCCTCCAGGGTCGGCGGGTCGGCCGGGTCGCGCGGGATGACACAGGCGAGGACCTCCTCGCCGTACCGCTCGTGCGGGACGCCGACCACCTGGACGTCCTGGATCTTCGGATGGCCGTGGAGGAACTCCTCGATCTCGCGCGGGTAGATGTTCTCGCCGCCGCGGATGATCATGTCCTTGATCCGGCCGACGATCTCCACGTAACCGTCCGCGCGCATCACCGCCAGGTCCCCGGTGTGCATCCAGCGGCCCACGTCGATCGCCTCGGCGGTCTTCTCCGGCTCGTTCCAGTAGCCGAGCATCACGCTGTAGCCGCGGGTGCACAGCTCGCCCGCCGTGCCGCGCGGCTGCGTGACCCCGGTCGCGGGGTCGGCGACCTTCACCTCGATGTGCGGGAGCACCCGGCCGACCGTGCCGGTGCGGCGGCCCAGGTCGTCGTCGCGGCGGGTCTGGGTGGAGACGGGCGAGGTCTCGGTCATGCCGTAACAGATCGACACCTCGGCCATGTTCATCTCCGAGACGACCCGCTTCATCACCTCCACCGGGCAGGGCGAGCCCGCCATGATGCCGGTGCGCAGGGTGGAGAGGTCGTACGACGCGAAGTCGGGGAGGTTGAGCTCCGCGATGAACATGGTCGGCACGCCGTACAGGGAGGTGCAGCGCTCCTGCTGGACGGCCTCCAGGGTGGCCCGCGGGTCGAAGGCGGGGGCCGGGATCACCACGCAGGCGCCGTGCGAGGTGGCCGCGAGGTTGCCCATGACCATGCCGAAGCAGTGGTAGAAGGGCACCGGGACGCAGATCCGGTCCTGCTCGGTGTAGGCGATCATCTCGCCCACGAAGTAGCCGTTGTTGAGGATGTTGTGGTGGGAGAGGGTGGCCCCCTTGGGGAAGCCCGTGGTCCCCGAGGTGTACTGGATGTTGATCGGGTCGTCGCAGGACAGGTCCGCGAAGGGCACCGGCCTGGCCCGGGCGGTCAGGGCCGCCCAGCTCGGATCCCCGATGAAGACGGTCTCCCGCAACTCCGGGCATCTTCCCCGCACTTGCTCGACCATCGCCCGGTAGTCGCTGGTCTTGTGCCGCAGCGAGGCGAAGAGCAGCGAGACCCCGGCCTGCTCGAGGACGTACTCCACCTCGTGGGTGCGGTAGGCCGGGTTGATGTTCACCATGATCGCCCCGATGCGGGCGGTGGCGTACTGGACCAGGACCCACTCCGGGCAGTTGACCGCCCAGATGCCCACCCGGTCGCCCCGGGCGATCCCGCTCGCGAGCAGGGCGTACGCCAGCTCGTCGACGTCGGCGGCGAACCGGGCGTAGGTCCAGCGCCGTCCCGAGGGCACATCGACGAGCGCCTCGCGGTCCGGCCAGGCGGCGACCGCCCGGTCCAGGTTCGCGCCGATGGTGTCCCCGAGCAGGGCCGTCCCACCGGTCCCGTGGGTGTACGACGTCCCCGTCACCGGAAGTCCTCCTCTCGGTACTCGCCCGCCGATCCCGCCGCCGTCGCCTCGCGCAGCTCGATCCGGCGGATCTTGCCGGAGACGGTCTTGGGCAGCGGGGCGAACTCCAGGCGGCGGATGCGCTTGTAGGGGGCGAGGACCTCACGGGAGTGCTCGAACAGCACCTTCGCCGTGTCCGGCCCCGGCTGCCAGCCCTCCGCGAGGACGACGTACGCCTTCGGCACGGCGAGGCGCAGCTCGTCCGGCGCGGGCACCACGGCCGCCTCGGCGACCGCCTCGTGCTCCAGCAGCGCGCTCTCCAGCTCGAACGGGCTGATCTTGTAGTCGGAGGCCTTGAACACGTCGTCGGCGCGGCCCACGTAGGTGATGTAGCCGTCGGCGTCGCGGGCGCCGATGTCGCCGGTGCGGTAGTAGCCGCCGGCCATCGCCTCCGCCGTACGGTCGGCGTCGCCGTGGTAGCCGGTCATCAGGCCCACCGGCCGGGCCGCGAGGTCCAGCGCGATCTCGCCCTCGGTGGCGCCCGGGGCGCCCGAGACGGGGTCCAGCAGCTCCACCCGGTAGCCGGGGCTCGGCCGGCCCATCGAGCCGGTCTTCAGTTCCTGCCCGGGGCTGTTGGCGACCTGCACGGCCGTCTCCGTCTGCCCGAAGCCGTCCCGGATCGTCACCCGCCAGGCCCGCCGCACCTGCTCGATCACCTCGGGGTTGAGCGGCTCGCCGGCCGCCACCACCTCCCTCGGCGGGGTGGCGAGCTGGGTCAGGTCGGCCTGGATGAGCATCCGCCACACGGTGGGCGGGGCGCAGAAGGTGGTGACGCCGGCCCGCTCCATCTCCGCCATCAGCCGGGCCGGGTCGAAGCGCGTGTAGTTGTGGATGAAGACGGTCGCCTCCGCGTTCCACGGCGCGAACAGGTTCGACCAGGCGTGCTTGGCCCAGCCCGGCGAGGAGATGTTCAGATGCACGTCACCGGGCTGGAGCCCGATCCAGTACATGGTGGCCAGGTGCCCGACGGGGTACGAGGTGTGGGTGTGCTCGACCAGCTTGGGGCGGGCGGTGGTGCCGGAGGTGAAGTACAGCATCAGGGGGTCGTCGGCGAGGGTGGGGCCGGCGGGGGTGAAGCCGGCGGGCGCGGCGTACGCGTCCTCGTACGCCTGCCAGCCGCCGGGCGCGCCGCCGACCGCGATCCGGGTGTAGCCGCCGGGCACCTCGTCGAACTTGCCGGCGTCCTCCGCGCGCACGAGCACGTGCGCGACCCGGCCGCGCTCGACGCGGTCGCGCAGATCGGCGGGGCCGAGCAGCGGGGTGGCGGGGATGACGACGGCGCGCAGCTTCATCGCGGCCAGCGCGGTCTCCCACAGCTCGGCCTGGTTGCCGAGCATGACGAGGATCCGGTCCTCGGCGGCGACCCCGCGCCCGCGCAGCCAGTTCGCGACCCGGTCGGAGCGGTCGGACAGTTCGGCGAAGGTCAGCCGGGTCTCGGTGCCGTCCTCCTCCACGATGTGGAGCGCGGCGCGGTGGTTGTCCTGCGCGATGACGTCGAACCAGTCGAGGGCCCAGTTGAAGTGCTCGGGGCGGGGCCAGGCGAAGCCCTCGTAGGCGGCGGTGTAGTCCTCACGGTGTTCCAGCAGGAAGTCCCGTGCCCTGCGGAACTGCTCGGTGGCCGTCGTCATCGGTGTCCTCCTAGGTGCCGGGCCATTGCCGGGCGGCTCTCTGCCATCGTGTAATCCGTGATGCAGGTCTCACTACCCCCGAACGGGGGGAGTGCGGCGCGCGGGGGTGACATGTGGGATCATCCCCAGCCACGCGGAAAGGGCGAGGACGTGGCAGCAGACCCAGCCGGTACGGCGGAGATCCGCGGGGCGCTGGCGCGCCTGCGGCGTAAGACGGGGCTGCCGGTCGCCTTCGGCGGCCTGGTGGAGCCGGGGCGTGCCCGGATGCGGATCAGCGAGTTCAGCGGCGCGACCACGTTCGCGCTCAGCGGCCTCCATGTGATCTCGGGCAACGGCCTCGGCGGCAAGGCGGTCGCGCGGGCCCGTCCGTGCGCGGTGACCGACTACTCGCTCTCCCAGCAGATCAGCCACGAGTACGACGCGGCGGTCGCCGAGGAGGGGCTGCGTTCGGTGCTGGCGATCCCGGTGGTGGTACGGCGCCGGGTGCGCGGGGTGCTGTACGGCGCCCTGCGCACCGCCCAGCCGCTCGGCGACCGCACGCTGAACGTGGCCGTCGACGTGGCGCGGGACGTGGAGCAGGCGCTGGTCGTCGAGGACGAGGCGCGCGGGCTGCTGGCCGAGGCCCGGCCGGGGCCCGCCCCCGGCCCCGCGTCCGGGCCGGGGCCCGGCTGGGAGCAGGTGCGCGAGGCGCATGCCGCGCTGCGGGCGCTGGCCCCGCGGATCGGCGACCCGGCGCTGCGCGAGGAGCTGCTCCAGGCGTGCGGTCTGCTGACCCCGGGCGAGGCCGGTGAGCAGGTCGTGCTCGCCCCGCGCGAGCTGGACGTCCTCGCGTGCGTGGCGGCGGGCGCGACGAACGCGTCCGCGGCGGAGCGTCTCGGCCTGCGCCCGGAGACGGTGAAGGCCTACCTCCGCTCCGCGATGCGCCGCCTGGGCGCCCACACCCGTGGCGAGGCGGTGGCCGCGGCCCGCCGGTCGGGGCTGCTGCCCTAGGCGACCTGGGTCGTTTCTTGCCCGAGACGAGTGGTTCCCGTCGGTAACAAGGGCATGGAAGAGTGCTCCCACACCTGTCGCGGCACCCGGAGCGCGGGGGGTGCGAACCGCTCGGTTCAAGCCAGGGAGGGGCTACCACGGACGCCTACTCATTCATCCGCCGCCACAGTGAATTTACTTATGCGTAACGTTGTTATCTCCCTCACCCGGCCGTCCCTCCGAATTTCAAAGAGACGTTGCCTAGAATTTGGCCCGGACACGACACTCGGAAGGGAGCGGTGACCGTGCGACGGGACTTCAAGGAGCCTGCCAGGTGCCGCCCCGACCTGGTCATAGGCAGGGACGAGCTGTTCACCTCGGCCCGTGACCAGCTCGCGCGCGGCGGCAGTGTGCTGCTCCACGGCCCCGCCGGAATAGGAAAGTCGACCGTGCTGCGGGCATTGGCCGCGGATTACGGCGACGCCGCGCACACCGTGTTGCGCTGCTCGGCGACCGAGTCCGAATCCCACCTCCCCTTCCTGGCCCTGGCCGATCTGTTCGGCCTGGTCCTCGACGAGATCTCGGACAAGCTGCCGGCGGCGCAGCGCACCGCACTGGAATCGGCCCTGACCGGCCGCGGCGAGTCCACCCTGCAGCGCGACGGACTCGCCCTGCGGCTCGCCGTGCTCTCCGCCCTGCGCGCCCTCGCGGCCTCCGGTCCCGTCCTGCTCGTCGCCGACGACCTCCAGTGGCTGGACTCGGCCAGCGCCGAACTCCTCGGCTTCGCCGCCCGCCGCCTCGGCGACACCCCCGTCCAGCTGCTCTGCGCGGTCCGCACCGAGGGCCAGGAGTACGACCGCCATCTACGCGCGTCCCCGCCCGACACCCTCGCCGTCCGCCTCAACCCGCTCTCCCGCGCCCAGGTCTCCGCCCTGCTCGACCACCGCGGCTACACCGACCTGCCCCGCTCCACGGTCCGCGAGATCCACCGCACCAGCGGCGGCAACCCCCTGTTCGCGCTGGAGCTCGGCCGGGCGCTCGGCGAGAACCCGACCCCGCCGCGCCCCGGCGAGCCGCTGCCGGTGCCGACCTCGCTGCGCGCCCTGGTGCTCAGCCGCCTCGACATGCTCTCCGACGAGGCCCGGCGCACCCTGCTGGTGGCCAGCGCCGGCGCCCGCCCCACCCTGGCCCTGCTGCACGCGGCCGGCCGGGAGAACGCCGAGGCCGAGACCGCCCAGGCCGCCGCACTCGGCCTGCTGGCGACCGAGCCCGAGGGTCCCGCCGTACGGTTCGCGCATCCGCTGATCTCGGCGGCGCTGTACGCCGAGGCGCCCGTGCAGGAGCGCCGGGCCGCGCACGCAGCGCTGTCCACCGCCGCCTCCGACCCGATCGAGCGGGCCCGCAACCTCGCCCTCGCCACCACCGGCACCGACCCGGAGGTGGCCGCGCGGCTCGCCGAGGCGGCGGCCCTCGCCCGTGACCGCGGCGCCCCGTCCGTCGCCGCCTCCCTCGGGCTGCTCGCCGCCCGGCACACCCCGCCGGACGGCACCCCTCCCCCGGACGAGCACCGGCTGAAGGCCGCCGAGGACGCGATCACCGCCGGCGAGGTGGACCTGGCGCGGGACATCGCCCGCGAGGTGCTGACCCGGGCCACCGTGCCCGCCGACCGGATCCGCGCCTGGGAGGTGGTCATCGAGTCCGCCGGGCAGGCCCTCGGCGACGTCGACGCCGTCTTCCCGCAGGCCCTCGCCGACGCCGGCGACGACCCCCGGCTGCTCGCCCTGGTCCACTACCACCTCGCCTGGCGCAAGCTGATCGTCGAGGGCGACTTCTCCGAGGCCCGCCAGGAGGCCGCGCACGCGGCGGAGCTGGCCGCGCGCGGCGACGACCGGCGCACCGAGCTGATGGCGCTGTCCTTCCAGGCCTCCACCGAGACCCTGATGGGCCATCCGAACGCGCCCACCACCATCAAACGGGCGCTGAGGGAGCCTCAGGACCCGTATGTGGCGTGCCATCACAACGGTGTCGGCGCCGCCCGGTTCCGCTGGCTGCTGATGAGCGACCAGCTGCCCGAGGCCCGGGCCACCATCACCGCGCTGCTGCGCGAGGTGCGCCGGCGCGGCATGGTGGAGAGCGAGGTGCACTTCCAGCGCTTCCTCGCCGAGACCGAACTGCGCTCCGGGCACTGCGGACGCGCCCTCGACCTGTCCCGCGAGAGCCTGCGGCTGGCCCGTGACTCCGGCATCGGCCTCGGCGCGTCCGCGATGCTCGCCTCGCTCGCCGAGGCCTCCGGCGGCGATCTGGACCGGGCGCTGGTCCTCGCCCGGGAGGCCGCCGACCGCGCCGAGGAGGACGGCGACCAGATGTACCTCTCGCGTGCCCTGGCCGCCCTGGGCCACGCCCAGCTCGTGGCCGGCGACGCGGCGGCCGCGGTCGGCTCGCTGCGCCGGGTGCGGGAGCTGGAGACGGGACTGCGCATCACCGACCCGGCGCGCGGCCGCTGGCACGGCGACCTCGCCGAGGCCCTGGTCCGCGTCGGCGAGCCGGGCGAGGCGCAGGACGTCATCGACGTCGCCCGCGAGCAGGCGCTGCGGCTCGGCCGGGAGAGCGTCCTCGCGGTCCTCGACCGGGCGGAGGCCCTCGTCCGCGCCGCGCACGGCGACCACGAGGGGGCGCTGGCCCGGCTGACGTCCGTTCAGGACCGGCTGGCCAAGCTGGGGTACGGCCTGGAGGAGGCGCGGGCCGCGTTCGCCCTGGCCCGGCTGCGCGCGCCACGGCCCGGTCCGACCTCGTACGACGAGGCGGCACGGCTGTTCCGGCGGTGCCGGGCGCTGCCCTGGCTGCGGCAGGTCGACGCGGCAGCGGCGGCGGGCGCCGGCGAGCCCGTGCCGGTCGCCCCGCAGGGGCCGCCGGCCTCCGACGCCCTCGAGGGCCTGGCCGCGATGGAGCGTCAGGTGGCCGCGCTGGTCATGGAGGGCGCGACGAACCGGGAGATCGCGGCACGGCTGTTCATCAGCGTCAAGACGGTCGAGGCGACCCTGACCCGGGTGTACCGCAAGCTCGGGATCCGCTCCCGGGTGGACATCGTCCGGCTGGCGGCGGGGCGTCACGCGAAGTGAGCCACGCGGAGGTTAACTGCCGTACGCGGGCTGACGAGGGGCGCCCGCGGACCGACCGAGGGTTTTCCCTGCCCCGATGCCCCTAGGGGGTTCCCTCATTGGGAGGAGGCCGCTGCGGCCCCTAGCGTTCGGGATGTGCCGCTCGCCCGGGCACACGGGGGTCGGTCCCGCGGCCCCCGTGCACTACCCCCCACACCAGCACCCGCGCGATCCCCCACCGGCAAATCCCCCACGAGGAGACGCATGTTCGCGCTCAACCGTGCCAAGAAGGCCGCGGCGCTCGTCGCGGCCACCGCCGCCGCGGCGGCGACGGCTCTGCTCAGCGCCCCCACCGCTGTCGCAGCGCCGCAGCCGATCGTCGGCGGCACGACCACCACCACGACGGCGTACCCGTTCATGATGCAGATCACGGACGCCTCGCAGAACCAGTTCTGCGGCGGCACCCTGGTCTCGGCGACCAAGGTGGTCACGGCGGCCCACTGTATGGTCGGCGAGACCACCAGCAGTGTGCGGGTCGTCGGCGGCCGCACCTACCTGAACGGCACCAACGGCACGGTCAGCCGGGTGAGCAAGATCTGGATCAACCCGGACTACACGGACGCCACCAACGGTGACGACGTGGCCGTCCTGACCCTGGCGACCTCGATGTCGTACACCCCGGCGTCGTACGTCTCCTCCTCCCAGACCAGCGTGTACGCGGCCGGCACCACGGCCCGCGTCCTCGGCTGGGGCACCACCTCGGAGAACGGCAGCTCCTCCAACCAGCTGCGGACCGCGACCGTCCCGATCGTGTCCGACTCCAGCTGCCGCTCCTCCTACGGTTCCGACTACGTCGCGACCGACATGGTTTGCGCCGGATACACATCCGGCGGTGTAGACACCTGCCAGGGCGACAGCGGCGGTCCCCTGCTCATCGGGGGCGTCCTGGCAGGGATCACTTCATGGGGCGAGGGCTGCGCGGAGGCCGGTTACCCGGGTGTGTACACCCGGCTGACCACCTTCTCCGACCTCGTCACCGCGCAGGTCAACTCGTAGGCGCAGAGCCGGCGGACGAGTGACCCGCAAGAAGTCCTGAGCACCCCTCAGGTGAACGACCAGGGGGCGCTGCGAGCCTCCACGAGCGGCCCGCAGCGCCCCCTCTCCATGCCCTGACCCCGTCCGCGGGGGCTACCGGGGTACGACGGTCCCGAACCGGATGTCGTACGGCGTCCCCGGGTGCAGCACCCGCAGCATCCGCTCCGCCTCCGCGGTCACCGCCGCCCGCTGGTCCCGGGTGAACCGGCCGAACGGCTCGACGACGAGGCCGACGCGACGGGCGTCCTCCTCCTGTTTCCACAGGCCCGCGAGGAAGCCGTCGACGAGGAGGGTGCGAAAGGCCTGGTTGCCCTGCCAGGCACGGCCGTGCAGGGCGGGCGGGACCACCCGGGTGCGATCGGCGTGCGAGAGCAGCAGGTTGTCGAACTCGGGGAGGAAGCGGGGCGGGGCCGGGGTGTCCGGGTCGGGGCGCGGGGCGTCCGGGAGGTCGAAGAGTTCGGTGCCGTGCTCGTCCCGGAAGGTGAGGAGTGCGGGCCGCAGCCGTTCGAAGGCCGGGCGCAGCCGGGTGAGTCCGGCCCAGGTCTGCATGTCCTTGACGGAGGCGGGGCCGAAGGCGGCGAGATAGCGCCGGACGACGGTCTCCGGGGCGGGCGCCGCCCGCGCGGGCCGGCCGAGCCAGTGCTCGGCGGTGGTGAGGGCGACCTGTCCGCTCCTGCCCCACAGTCCGCGCGGGGTGACCTGGACGAGGGGCAGCCGGCAGCGGGCGGCGACGGCCAGGGACTGCGGGTCGGCGTCCGGCCACTCGGCGGAGAGGGCCTCGCGCAGCTGCTTCATGGTGCGCGGCTCGGCCTCGACGAGGTCACGGGCGAGGACGGCGAGCCGGTCGAGGTCGACCCCGGCGAGGCCGGTGCGGAAGTGGGTCAGCTCCCGGTCCCGGGCCGGCTGGACGAACGGCCGCAGGGTGAGGCAGTCGGCGGCGGTGTGGGTGTGGATGGTCGAGCGCAGGGTGACGATCCGGACCACCTCACGGTCGGCCATCGGCGCCGACAGCCGCTCGGGGGCGAAGCCCTCCAGCCGGGCGGCGAGGGCGTGGTACGGGGGCTTGACGTTCTGCGCCTGCAGACCCAGCAGGTGCTCGACGGCCGCCTCCACCGGCAGCGCGGCGGGCCGCAGGAGGAGCTGCCGGTGGAGGGTCGCGCGGTTGAGGGCACGGGCGGAGAGCACGGGGCCGGGCGCGGACGTCTTGTTCGTCATGGAGAGCAAGCTAGCCGGGAACGGGGCCGGTTCCTGTCCTCGGCGGGAGGGTCGGTCGGGCGGCGTACGGGCCGGTACGGGACGGAGTTCGGGTGTGGGGGGCGGGTCGTCGCCCTCCCGGAGGCCGTGGCGGGCGTAGAAGCGCCGCAGGGGCGCAGGAACGGCGCGGCGGCCAGCGGCAGGACGGTGAGCACCCCGGCCGTGCAGGCGACGGGGCGACGCATGATGCTGTGCGCGAGGCGGTACCAGAACCCGTGTGCGACCTCGTCCCGCGGGAGGTCCGGCGGCGGGTGGCGGATCAGCCGCCGTACCGGGAGTGCCTCGACGCGGGGGCCGAGGACGCGCGCGCCACCGGACTCGACATGCCGAGCTGCCGCACCAGGGTGTCGAGGGCAGCCAGGGTCTCCTCGACCGGGATGACTCCTCGGCAGGGTGATGCCGGCTTCCGGAGCGGCGCGCACCACGGCGGTGCTGCCCTCCTCGATATCCAGGGCCACTGTGGCGGACCGGCGGCCCGCCGTCCGATCGGCCGGCGCCGTGCGACGGGCCGGCCCCAAGCCGCCGCGGCTCAGGCCCGGTTGGACCGGCTCACCCCGCGCGAGCGCGAGGTCCCCCCTCGCCCGGGGCGGCGGCAGCGCCGACCGCGACGCGGGATTCATCCGCTGATCACGGCCCGGGGACCGACGCTCCGTCAGACGGGGGACGCACTTCGGCCATATGTCGGAACCGCACCGCAGATTCGACCATCGCCTCACCATAGCCCTGGCAGGGCGTTTTGCACCCGTTTACACATGATCTTCGAGCATCTTGATCAACTCTGAGTGATCATGCCTGAACCCACCGCCACCCCCGGTGACCGGCCCCGTAGCGCTCGACCACGCCTCGGCAACGGTAAAGCGATCAAGTCTCAAAGGTTGAGCACAAAATACACACATCCTCTCTTCATACCGGCCCCGATGGTCTAGATTGACCGTGCTTCAGCTGTTCGGAGACGAGGCGACCATTAATGATCAATAGGTCCTGGGCTACGGAGTACCAGCAGTCGCGTCCCCGGCGTCAGGCGTGGGGATGATCAATTCATGAGCCCGGCAAGGGACTTGGGATGCGGGGAGCATCCGGGGTTCCGACGGGTTCCGTACACCCCGAGCGTTCGGCAGGACCTGCGAGTCCACTGCCACCGGGGTGAGTTCAAGCAGCTCTGAGACGGCCGCGATGCCATGCGCGGGAGGCGGGGGCCTCTCGCGGGGGAGCAACGGCACGGCGCGGGGGGCGGGGGCCCCGGAGGGGAGATCGGTGCGGGAGGCGGGGGCCTCCCGGGGGGGAGCAACGGGAGCAACAGTGTTGGACGAACACGTCGAACCACTGGGGACCTGGGGGGTTCTGTGCGGCAAGGGGGACTTGTCAGCCCGTTCACGTCTGCGCGCGGACGTCTGGCGAACGGGACAATCAGCCGGCCCGCTATCGACTGGGAGCAGCGGTACCGCCGTACCGTGATCACCAGCGACACCGTGGCCACCGCCTGTGTGGTGGCGGCGATCGGCAACTTCTTCGGGGCCCGTGACGCGGCCAACTGGCATGAGAAATGGGGGATTCTCGCCTTCGGCACCGAGCTGCTGGTGCTGGGGTCGCTCGCCGTGAGCCGTTCCTGGGCGCCGGCCGTGCTCGGCCAGGGCGCCGAGGAGTTCCGCCGCCTCGGACGCTCGCTGTTCGCGGCGACCGTCGTCCTGGCGCTCGGCGGGATCGCCCTGACCTCACGCAACATCAAACTCTGGATCTTCGTGGCGATCCCCGCGATCGCGGTCGTCACCATGACCGTGCGGTACCTGCTGCGGCTCTCGCTGCACAAACAGCGCAAGGACGGCCAGTGTCTGCGACCGGTGCTCGCCGCCGGGAGCCCGGACACCGTGCACGACCTGATCACCCGGACCCGCAAGTTCCCGCACCTCGGCTGGCGGGTGGACGCCGTGTGCACGACGGACGGTCCCGGAATCGACGGTGACCTGCTGGACGGAGTGCCCGTCGTCGGCCGGCTGGCGGACGTCGCCAAGCACGTCCACGGCGACGGCTACCGTGTCCTCGCGGTCACCCCGGACCCGCACTGGTCGCCCGAGCGGCTGCAGCGGCTGGCCTGGAACCTCGAGGGCACCGACGCCGAGATGGTCGTGGCCCCGGTGCTGATGGAGGTGGCCGGACCGCGGCTGCACGTCGACGCGGTGCTGGGGATACCGCTGCTGCGGGTCAGCATGCCGACCTTCACCGGGGGCCGCCGGGCCGTCAAGATGGTCGTCGACCGGATGGGCGCCGCGATCCTGCTGCTGCTGTTCGCGCCGCTGATGGTGTGCGTCGGGCTGCTCGTGCTGCTGGACAGCCGGGGCGGGGCGTTCTACCGCCAGCGCCGGGTCGGCAAGGACGGCCGCGAGTTCACCATCCTCAAGTTCCGCACCATGGTCGCCGGGGCCGACGGGGCCCGGGCCCAGCTCGCCGACCGCAACGAGGGCGCCGGCCCGCTGTTCAAGCTCCGCCGGGATCCTCGGGTGACCCGGGTGGGAGCGGTGCTGCGCCGGTACTCGATCGACGAGCTCCCGCAGCTGTTCAACGTCCTCACCGGCTCGATGTCGCTCGTCGGTCCGCGGCCTCCGCTGCCGGAGGAGTCCGCCGCGTACGGCCCGGACATCCGGCGGCGGCTGCTGGTCAAGCCCGGACTCACCGGCCTGTGGCAGATCAGCGGACGCAGCGATCTGTCGTGGGAGGAGGCGGTCCGCCTGGACCTGCGGTACGTGGAGGACTGGTCGCTCGCCCTGGACACGGTGATCTTGTGGAAGACGCTGCGTGCGGTGCTCTACGGGCAGGGGGCCTACTGATGCGCGGGAATCGTCGTCCGGCCGACAGGCCGACGGCAGGCCGGGAGTGCCTGCCCGGGGGGAGGAACCATTCATGAAGGTCAGCGTTTTCGGGCTCGGCTACGTGGGCTGTGTGTCGGCCGCGTGCCTGGCCAGCATGGGGCACGAGGTCATCGGGGTCGACGTCAACCAGGTGAAGGTCGACCTGGTCAACAACGGCAAGGCCCCGGTGGTCGAGGAGCGGATCGGCGAACTCATCGCCGAGGTCGTGCGGACCGGCGCGCTGCGCGCCACCGGCGACGTCCGCGAGGCGGTCGGGGACAGCGAGGTGTCGCTGGTCTGTGTGGGCACCCCCTCGGAGCCCAACGGCAGCCTGTGCACCACGTACTTGGAGCGGGTCACCGAGGAGATCGGCGCGGCGCTGGCCGAGCGCGGTGGGCGGCACACCGTCGTGTTCCGCAGCACCATGCTCCCGGGCACCTGTCTGAACCTGCTGGTCCCGATCCTGGAGAAGTACGTCGGCGGCACCGCCGGCGTCGACATCGGGGTCGCGGTCAACCCGGAGTTCCTGCGCGAGGGCACCAGCGTGCGGGACTTCTTCGACCCGCCCAAGACCGTCGTCGGCGAACTCGACGCGGCGAGCGGCGACACCGTGCTGGCGCTGTACGACGGCCTGCCCGGCGAGGTGTTCCGGGTGCCGATCCCGACGGCCGAGGCGATCAAGTACGCGGACAACGCGTTCCACGGCCTCAAGATCGGCTTCGCGAACGAGCTGGGCGCGGTGTGCCAGGCGCTCGGCGTGGACTCGCACCAGGTGATGGACGTGTTCCTGGCCGACCGCAAGCTGAACATCAGCCCCGCCTATCTGCGGCCCGGCTTCGCCTTCGGCGGCTCCTGCCTGCCCAAGGACCTGCGCAGCCTGGTCCACGCGGCGCAGCGGGCCGACGTCTCGGTGCCGATCCTGTCGCATGTGCTGCCGTCCAACTCCGACCATCTGCAACGCGCGGTGGAGCTGGTCGAGCGCACCGGCAAACGCCGGGCGGGGCTGTTCGGGCTGTCCTTCAAACCCGGCACCGACGACCTGCGCGAGAGCCCGCTCGTCGAATTGGCGGAGCGGCTCTTCGGCAAGGGGTACGACCTGAAGATCTACGACGCCAATGTGAGCCTCTCCCGGCTGCTCGGCGCGAACCGCGAGTACATCGAGACCCGGCTGCCGCATCTCGCGCAGCTCCTCGCGGACTCCGTCGAGGAGGTGCTCGACCACGCCGAGGTGTGCCTGGTCGGCACCAGGGACCCGGAGGTGCTGTCGGCGCTGCCCCACGGCGGCGACGGCCCGGTGATCGTCGACCTGATCCGCCTCCCCGACGCCGATGTGCGCCGGGCCGAACCGGGGTACATGGGCCTTGCTTGGTGACACGACCGGGGGCGGGCGGCCGGGCCGGCGCGCGCTGATCCTGGTGGAGAACCTGTCGGTGCCCTTCGACCGGCGGGTGTGGCAGGAGTGCACGACGCTGCGCGACGCGGGCTGGACGGTGGACGTCATCTGCCCGCAGGGAACGAAACGGGACACCGAGCCGGAGGCGGAGATCGACGGGGTGCGGATCCACCGCTACCCGTTGCGCGCCGCCACCGGCGGGCCGGCCGGGTATCTGCGGGAGTACGGCTCGGCGTTGTGGCACACGGTCCGGCTGGCCCGCAAGGTCGGCCCGGTCGACGTGGTGCACGCCTGCAACCCGCCCGACCTGCTGTTCCTGCCGGCGCTGTGGCTGAAGCGGCGCGGCGCGCGGTTCGTCTTCGACCAGCACGACCTGGTGCCCGAGCTGTACCTCTCCCGGTTCGACCGCGGCCAGGACCTGCTCTACCGCGGGGTGTGCGCGCTGGAACGGATGACCTACCGGGCCGCCGACGTCGTGCTCGCCACCAACGAGAGCTACCGGGACGTCGCGGTGCGCCGCGGCGGACGTCGGCCGGAGGACGTCTTCGTGGTGCGCAGCGCACCCGACATCGACCGGTTCCACCCCGTACCGCCCGAGCCGGAGCTGAAGCGCGGCAAGCCGCACCTGCTGTGCTACCTCGGCGTCATGGGCCCGCAGGACGGCGTCGACTACGCCCTGCGGTCCCTGGCGAAGCTGCGCGACGAGCAGGGGCGGACCGACTGGCACGCCGTGTTCGTCGGCGCCGGGGACACCTTCGAGGCGATGGTGGAGCTGTCCCGGCGGCTCGGGCTCGCGGAACAGGTGCAGTTCACCGGGCGCATCCCGGACGCCGACCTGGTGCGCTACCTGTCCACCGCGGACGTGTGCCTCTCCCCCGACCCGCACAATCCGCTCAACGACGTGTCGACCATGAACAAGGTCCTGGAGTACATGGTGATGGGCCGGCCGCTCGTCTCCTTCGACCTCCGGGAGGCGCGGGTCTCCGCCGGTGACGCCGCCGTCTACGCACCCGCCAACGACGAGAGCGAGTTCGCCGGGCTCATCGCGCGGCTGCTGGACGATCCGGAGAAGCGCGCCCTGATGGGCAAGATCGGCCAGGAGCGGATCAGCGGACCGCTGTCCTGGCGCAACTCCCAGCGCTCACTGCTCGCCGCCTACGCCGCCGCGTGCCGGGACCGGACCCCGGTGACGGCACGCGACCCGGATCCGGCAGGGGAAGGCCGCACCTTTGAGCGATGACACCATACGCCTGGTCACGATCGGGCGGATCGTCCGTCGGCGCTGGCGGCTGCTCGCCCTCCTCGCCCTGGTGGGTGCGCTCGTCGGCTACGGCGCCTCCGTGCTGTTCCCGGCGCGCTACACGACCTCGGCGTCGGTGCTGCTGCCGGGGACGTGGGAGGAGCGTGAGCTGCTGACGCAGACGGAGGTGGCGACCAGTTCGGTGGTGGTCGACCGGGCTGCCGCCACGCTCGGCTGGGCCGGGGTGAGCGCCAGTGACCTGCGGGAGCAGGTCAGCGCCAAGGCCACCGACGGGAACATCATCAAGATCTCCGGCACGGCCGGGACGCCGGAGCGCGCCCAGCGGCTCTCCGACCAGGTGGCCAAGGAGTTCGTCTCCTACGCCACCCGGATCGCGAGCGAGAGCGCCGACCCCGAGGCGGCGCAGGAGCTCGCCGCGCTGCAGAAGTCGGTGGAGGCCACCAGCCGCCGGATCAGCCAGCTGGCCGACGCGGCCGATCCGGGGCAGACCGTGGAGAGCGTGCAGACCCGCACCGAGCTGGAGAAGCTGCGCACCGCGCTGCGGGAGGCCATCAACACGCTGGAGCAGGCCGACCCGGCCGAGGACGAGGCGAAGAACATGGTCGTCATGGGGTCGGCGGCCCGGCCGACCGGCGAGGCACCGCCGACGAGGACACAGCTGATCGCCGGCGGAGCGCTGCTGTTCTTCCTGTGCGCGGTCATCGGGCATCTCACCGCCGCGCGGATGAGCCGCCGGCTGCGCGGCGAGGCGGAGATCACCGCGGCGCTGGGCTCAGCGCTGCTGGGCACGGTCGACGTCCCCGTCGAACGGCCCGGGCACCGGCCGGACGGCCGGGGTCCGCGCTGGCTCCGCCGGCTGCTGGGCCTCGACGTCCGGTGGGACCTGCCGGCGCCACAGTCCTCCGGCGACGAGGCGAGCCGGCAGATCCGCTACCGGCGGGTGTGCTCCCGGCTGAGGGACCAGCAGCCGGTCCCGCGGCGGCTGCTGGTCGTCTTCCCCGAGGGGGACGAGAGCGCCCGCCGGGCGGCCGGACAGCTCGTCGTCGAGGCCGCGGGCGATCCGCTGCTGCGGGCGGTGGCGGTCCCGGTGTCCCGGCCGATGGTGCCGGACCGGGACCACGAGTCCGGTGCCCTGGTCGTGGTCAGCGCGGGCAGCTGGACCGCGGGGGAACTCGGTGGCATCGCCGAGGCGTGCGCGGACGCCAAGCACGCGGTCGTCGGCGTCGTCCTCGCCGGTCCGGTCCGTGCGACGCGGCCGGCCGACCACCCTCGGCGGGCCGCCGTACCGGCGCTCGCGGAGTTCGACGGTGAGCTGGACGACGCTACGGGGGTCACAGGGTGACGACGAGTACGACCGCGGAGTCGTCGGCCGCCGCTCCGCTGATCGATCTGCAGGCCCTGGTGGCCGCGGTGCGCAGACGGCGCCGCCTGTGGTGCTCCCTCGCGCTGCTGGGGCTGCTCGCCGGCACGGCGGTGGCGTTCCTGCTGCCGCAGCCGCCGACCGCGGTGACCAAGGTGCTGGTGGCGCACGAGGAGGACCAGCCGAACGACCCCGGAACGCTGATCCGCACCGATGTCGCGCTGCTGCAGACCACACGGATCGCGGACACGGCCCTGAAGTCCCTCAGGTCGCAGGAGAGGGCCGAGGAGTTCATGAAGGACTACAGCGGTCTCGGACTGACCAACAACGTGCTGCAGATCACCGTCACCGGTGACAGCGACGCACAGGCGGTGGCCCGCGCCAAGGCGCTGGCCGACGCGTTCGTCGCGGACCACGTGCGGCGGATCCAGTCGTCCGCGCGCGCCGAGGCCAAGGCCCTGCTCGACCAGCGTGACCAGCTCAAGGACCAACTGGCCCAGGTCAACAAGGCGATCGGGGACGGCAGCGGGGAGAGCGGGCCGGAGTCCTCGGCCGACCTGGAGTCGCTCTACGCCCGCCGGGCCGAACTCACCTCGCAGATCACCGACTTCGGCCAGCGTGCCGCGGAGGCGAGCATCGGCACACCGCGGCTGGTCGCCGGCACGCAGATCGTGGACTCCCCGCAATTGGTGCGGCAGTCCCTGCCGAAGACGGCGGCCACCGACGCCGGGATCGGGCTCTTCCTCGGGCTCTTCCTCGGGCTCGCGGTGGCCGCGGTCGGCGCGGTGGTGGCGGACCGTCCCGTGCTGCGCCGGGAGATCGCCGCGAACCTCGGCGCCTCGGTCATCGCCGAGCTGCCCCACCGGTCGGCGGGGCGCTGGCAGCGCCGCCGGGTCCGGGCGGCCCGCGAACGGCTCACCACCTCGCTGGCCCGCGCCGTGCGCGGCGCCGCGGAACCCGTGTCGCTGCTGGAACTGGGCTGCGCGCGCCACACCTGTGTGATCGCCCTGGACCTCGCGAGGGCGCTGGCGGCGGACGGGCCGCCGGTGGTCGTCGTCGACGGTCTGCCCGGACCGCAGCTCTCGCGTCGCCGCCCGAAGCCGGGCGATCCCACCGTGGTGGGCGGCGAGCGCGCCGAGGCCGTGTCGCCCCAGGAGCGCCGGCTCGGCGTCGGCTCGGTGGCGCCCGGCACGGCATGGACCGACCTGCAGTATCTCGGCACCCGGACCGTGCTCGTCGTGCGGGCCGGGCACGGCAGCGCCGCATGGCTGCACACCGTGGCGCGGCAGCTCGCGGACCAGCGCATCCCGGTGATCGGTGTGGTGCTGATCGACCCCGATCCCCGTGACCGGACCGACGGCACGCTGTGGGACGGGCTGGCAACCGCGTTGCGCGGCCAGAGCGAGCGGCCGGCCCGGCCGAAGGGGACGGTCCCGCGGCGGGCGGAGCGGCTGCCCCTGTGGGCGGCGCGGGTCCCGGACAGCGACCAGGAGGCTCAGTAGGACATGTGTGGCATCGCAGGAGCTTACCGATGGCCGGACGGGAAGGCGGTGACCGACCGGCTCACCGACACCCTCGCCCACCGCGGTCCGGACGGGGCGGGCCGCTACAGCCACCCCGTCGGTGACGGCGAGGTGCACCTCGGGCACCGCCGGCTGTCCATCATCGACCTGTCGGAGACCGGCGCCCAGCCGATGGCCTCGGGCGGCCTCGTCCTGACGTACAACGGCGAGCTGTACAACGCGCCCGAGCTGCGGGCCGAGCTGGAGGGCACCGGGGTGCGCTTCCGCGGGACCTCCGACACCGAGGTGCTGCTGGAGGCCTGGCGGCGCTGGGGCACGGACTGTCTGCCCCGGCTGCGCGGCATGTTCGCGTTCGGGGTCTTCGACGAGCGCACCGGTGAGCTGGTGCTCGCCCGCGACCAGCTCGGCATCAAGCCGCTGTTCCTGCTGCGGCGCGGCGAGGGTCTGCTGTTCGCCTCCGAGCTGAAGGCGCTGGCCGCCGTGACGGGCGGTTCGCTGCAGGTGGACCCGGCGGCGCTGGTGGCGTCGCTGCTCTACTACTGGGTGCCGGACTCACGGTGCGCGTTCCGCGAGGCGGAGAAGCTGCCGCCGGGGAGCTGGATGCGCGTCCGGCCGGACGGCCGGGTGGAGCGCGGCCGGTACTGGAACCTCCGGGACGTCGCCGCCGAGGGCCGGGAGCGGGCCCGCAGCGGTGACCTGCCGGACATCGCCGCCGTCGTCGAGGAGTCGACCCGGCGCCATCTGCTCTCCGACGTCCCCGTGGCGACCTTCCTCTCCGGCGGTCTCGACTCCAGCTATCTGACCGCGCTGGCGGCCCGCGAGCACCCCGGGATCTCCGCCTACACGATCGGGTTCCGCGCCGAGGACGCGAAGTTCGAGGCGATGCCGGACGACCTGCGCTACGCCCGGCAGGTGGCCGAGCGGTTCGGCGTCGACCTGCACGAGATCGAGATCGCTCCGGACGTGCTCGATCTGCTGCCGCGGATGACGCACGCGCTGGACGAGCCGATCGGCGACCCCGCCGCGATCAACACGTTCCTGATCTGCTCGGCCGCCCGGGAGGCCGGGGTGAAGGTGATGCTCTCCGGGATGGGCGCCGACGAGCTGTTCGCCGGGTACCGCAAGCACCTGGCCAACAAGATCGCGCTGCGCTACCAGCGCGTCCCGCGTCCCCTGCGGCGTGGTCTGTCCTCGGCCGTGGACCGGCTGCCGGTGGCCTCGGCGACCCGGGGGTACCGGTCGGTGCGCTTCGCCAAGCGGTTCCTCTCCTTCGCCGATCTGCCGGAGGAGACCGCGTTCCGGCGCAGCTACACCCTGTACGACCAGGACGAGCTGCTCGCCCTGATCGATCCGGACCTGGCCGGGACGGTCGAGGACGTCCTGACCGAGCACGCGGACGTCTACGAGGACAACGACCTCGACGACTTCGTCAACCGCATGTGCCTGGGCGACGCCCGGATGTTCCTGCCGGGCCTGAACCTCGCCTACACGGACCGGTCGAGCATGGCCGCGTCGACCGAGGTGCGGGTGCCGTACGTGGACGTCGAGGTGGTCCGGGCGGCGTTCGCCGTGCCCGGCGACCGCAAGATCGTGGGACGGCAGGGCAAGGCCGTCCTGAAGGAGGCGGCCTGCTCGATCCTGCCCCGGGAGATCGTGTACCGGCCCAAGGGCCTGTTCAGCGCCCCGCTGCGGGCCTGGATGAGCCGGGATCTGGCGCCGCTGGTGCGGGAGGTGGTCGACGACGGCGAGCTGGTCCGTTCCGGGCTGCTGCGGCGCGACGCGCTGGCGCGCATGGTCGCCGAGGACGCCGCCGGGCAGCGGGACTTCTCCAAACATCTGTGGCATGTGCTGACCCTCGAGTACTGGTATCGCGGCGCGACCTCCGGGGCCGGCCAGAACTCTCCCGTGACGGCGTAGAGACAGAGGACTTCGGGTGAAACAGGTCGTACAGAACTACAAGAGCGGCGAGCTGGCCCTCCTCGACGTGCCGGTGCCGGGGTGCAAGCCGGGCGGGGTGCTGGTCCGCAGCGCCTTCTCGCTGATCTCCACCGGGACCGAGCTGATGAAGGTGTCCGAGGCCGGCATGTCGATGCTGGGCAAGGCCCGGTCCCGGCCGGACCAGGTGGCCAAGGTGGTGCAGAGCGTGGCCACCAACGGGGTGCCCGCCACCTACCGCAAGGTGATGGGCAAGCTGGACTCCTACACGCCGCTGGGCTACTCGCTGTGCGGGGTGGTCGAGGAGGTCGGCGCCGGGATCGACGACGTGAAGGTCGGCGACCTGGTGGCCTGCGCCGGCAACGAGCACGCGTTGCACGCCGAGCTGAACTGGGTGCCGAGGAACCTCTACGCCCGGGTGCCGGACGGCCTCGCGCCGCGGCACGCGGCCTTCGGGACCGTCGGGTCGATCGCGCTGCAGGGCGTCCGGCAGGGCGAGTCACGGCTCGGCGAGGTGGCGCTGGTCATCGGCCTCGGGCTGATCGGGCAGCTGGTGGTGCAGCTGCTGGCCGCCTCGGGGGTCCGGGTCGTCGGGGCCGACCCCGACCCGGCGCGCTGCGAGCTGGCCGAGCGTCTGGGCGCGGCGGCCTGCGGCGATCCCGCCTCCTCCGCCGTGGAGAACGCCGTCGCCGAACTCACCGGCGGTCATGGCGTCGACCAGGTCTATCTGGCCGCCGGCGGCGGCAGCAACCAGCCCGTCGAGCTGGCCGCCCGGCTGAGCCGGGACCGCGGCCGGGTCGTCGACATCGGCAAGTGCCGCCTGGACCTGCCGTGGAACGCGTACTACGAGAAGGAACTGGACGTCCGTTTCTCCCGCTCGTACGGCCCCGGGCGCTACGACCCCTCGTACGAACTCGAGGGGCGGGACTACCCGATCGGCTATGTGCGCTGGACCGAGCGCCGCAACCTGGCGTGCTTCCTCGATCTCCTCGCCCTCGGCCGGGTCGACGTGGAACCCCTGATCTCCCACATCGCCGAGTTCGACGACGCCGTCGAGACGTACCGGCGGCTGAAGGAGGGCGAACTGAAGGCCGTGGCCGTGCTGTTCCGGTACCCCGGGCACACGGTCGAGGCCGAGGTCCCGGCGGTGACGGTGCCCGCCGTGCCGGTGGTGACCGGGAAGCCGGCACCGGTCCGGGCCGCCGGGAAGCCGGTGCGGCTCGCGTTCGTCGGCGCCGGGAACTACGCCACGTCGATGCTGCTGCCGCACCTGTCGGGGCGCGAGGGTGTCGAGCTGTCGACGGTCGTCACCACGACGGCGCTGTCCGCGGCCAACGCGCAACGCAAGTTCGGCTTCGCCGACGCGACCACCGATCTCGACGCCGTCCTCGGCGACGGGTCGATCGACGCCGTGTTCGTGGTCACCCGGCACAGCTCGCACGCCGAACTGACCCGCAAGGCGCTGCTGGCGGGCAAGACGGTCTTCGTGGAGAAGCCCCTGGCGCTGACCGAGGACGAGCTGGCCGGGGTGCTCGCGGCGGTGGAGGAGTCCGGCAACGACCGGCTCCAGGTGGGCTTCAACCGCCGCTTCGCGCCGCTCCTGACGGAGGCCAGGCAGCAGTTCGGCGCCCGGACCGGGCCGGCGAGCCTGCGCTACCTGGTCAACGCGGGACGGCTGGAGCACGGCAGCTGGTACCTGCAACAGGGCACCGAGGGCTCGCGGTTCGCCGGCGAGGGCGGCCACTTCATCGACACGGCGAGCTGGCTGCTGGAGGCCGACCCGGTCTCGGTGTACGCGGTCGCCACGCCCGGCACCGAGGACCTCCAGGTCCTGCTGCGCTACCCGGACGGCTCCACCGCCGCCATCAGCTACGTCACCACCGGCGCGCCCGGCTTCCCCAAGGAGACGCTGGACCTCGTCGCGGACGGCAGGGTGCTGCGGCTCGACGACTTCGTCCGTGCCTCGGTCCACAGCCGTAAGCGGTGGGTCAGCTCGCGGCTGCCCAAGGCCCGGGACAAGGGCCAGGAGGCCGAGCTGGCCGCGTTCGTCAGGGCCGTGCGGACCGGCGGGCCGATGCCGGTGCCGCTTCAGTCGCTGGTCGCCACCACGGCGGCCACCCTCGCCGTGCAGAGCGGCCTGGCCTCCGGCGTGCCGGTGACCCTGGCGGGGGCGCGATGAGCATGAGCGCGGGCTGGTATCTGCGGCGGCTGTCCCGGATGGGGCCGCGGGAGGTCGGCGGCCGGGTGACCGACGCGGTGCGCAGGCGCCGGTGGCGGTCGGCGCCGCCGGCCGGTCCGGACGTGACCGGTGCCCGGTTCACCGCCGTCCTGCCCGCGGGGGCGATCGCCGCGGTGCCGCCGGACGCCGCGAAACGCCTCGTCGCCGACGCGGACCGGCTGATGGAGGGGCACGCGGAGTTCTTCGGGGTGGACCGCGACGACCTGGCCGACCCGGACTGGTGGTACGACCCGAAGACCGGGCGCCGGGCGCCGGCGGGCTACGCGTTCGACGTGCCGTACCGGGACGAGGACGCGGTCGGGGACATCAAGCAGATCTGGGAGCCCTCCCGGCACCAGTACCTCACCCGCCTCGCCGCCGCCTACGCGGTCACCGGGGACGAGCGGTACGCCGAGCGGGTGGCCGCGCATCTGCGGTCGTGGTGGGCGGCCAACCCGCCGCTGCGCGGGGTGCACTGGACCAGCGGCATCGAGCTGGGGATCCGGCTGCTGTCCTGGGTGTGGATCCGCCGGCTGCTCGACGGCTGGCCGGGCGCGGCCGCCCTGTTCGAGGACAACCCGGTGGCGCGGGACCAGATCTGGCACCACCAGCGCTGGCTGGCCGCCTTCCCCAGCCGGGGGTCCTCGGCGAACAACCACGTCATCGCCGAGGACGCCGGACAGTTCGCCGCGGCCTGCGCGTTCGACTGGTTCCCCGGCTCGGCGCGCTGGCGGGCCGACGCGCTGCGGTCGCTGGACCGGCAGCTGCGCGCCAACACCTTCCTCTCCGGTCTCAACCGTGAGCTGGCCACCGAGTACCACGGACTGGTGCTGGAGCTGGGCCTGGCCGCGGTGGCCGAGGCGGACGCCGCCGGGGTGCCGGTTCCCGCGACGGTCCGGCTGGTGCTGCTGCGGATGACCGACGCGCTCGCGGCCGTCGTGGACGGCCGGCTGCGGCCGCCGCGCCAGGGGGACGCGGACGACGGGCACGGTCTGGTCGTGGACGGCGCGGGCACCGACCGCTGGGGCTCGCTGCTGGCCACCGGGGACGCCGTGTTCGGGCGGCTCTCCTGGTGGCCGGAGGTGACCGGCACCGATGTGCGCACCCCGCTGCTGGCCGCGCTCATCAAGCCCACGGAACGGGGCGTGTCCCGCCCGGCGAACCGGCCGGCCCATTTCGCCGACGCGGGCATGACCATCCTGCGGAGCACCCAGGACAGGGAGGAAAGGGCGGAGATCTGGTGCCGCTGTGACGGCGGGCCGCACGGCTTTCTTTCCATCGCCGCGCACGCCCACGCGGACGCGCTGTCCGTGGAGGTCCGGCACGACGGCGTCGACGTACTCGCCGACCCGGGGACGTACTGCTACCACGGACAGCCCGAGTGGCGGCGGTACTTCCGGTCGACGCTCGGCCACAACACCCTGCAGCTGGACGGCGCCGACCAGTCCGTCTCCGGCGGCCCGTTCCTGTGGACCCGGCAGGCCCGCACCCGGGTCCTGGTCGCGGACCCGTCGGACGAAGGCGTGGCCCGCTGGTGCGCCGAGCACGACGGTTACGAGCCCTCCGCGCACCGCCGCCAGGTGGAACTGACGGCCGCGACCCGGGAGTTGAAGATCGTCGACGAGGTGCGCGGTCCGCGCCGGGCCGTGCGGCTGGCGTTCCACCTCGGCCCGGCGATCACCGCGGACCTGGTGGGCAACCGGGCGCGGCTCACCTGGACCCTGGACGGCGAGGACCGCTCCGCGGCGCTCGACCTGCCCGCGGAGCTGAGCTGGCGGGCCCACCGCGGCGAGAGCGACCCGCCGCTGGGCTGGTACTCCGCCGGCTTCGGCCGCAAGGAACCCGCCACCGTGCTGATCGGCACCGGATTCGCCGACGGCCTGCGGGAGTTCACCACCGTACTCGGGTTCCACGGTTAGGAAGGGGGGGAGGACGCGTGGGGATCAAGTGGCGGCACCGGGTGTGGCCGGCGGCACCGCTGGTGCTGGCCCTGCTGGCGGCGACGGGCTGTGAGAGCGGCACGACGGACGCGGCGCCGAAGCCGACCTCCGCGCCCTCCAGATCCGTGGCCCAGGTGTGCGCCAAGCCCAAGGCCGGGCCGGCGAAGGCACCGGCGGGCGCGGTGACGGTCGACCCGGCGGTGCCGGGCGACCTGGCCGCCAAGACCGAGAGCAGTCCCCCGCACACCACCTTCTGGCTCCGGCCGGGCAAGCACACCCTCATGTCGGACACCTACGACCAGGTGATCCCGAAGGAGGGGGACGTCTACCTCGGCGCGCCGGGCGCGGTGCTCGACGGCCGCAGGAGCAACCAGTACGCGTTCGGCGGCACCGCCCCCGACGTCACGATCCGCTACCTGACCGTGCAGGGGTTCGTCGCGCCCCGTGACGAGGGCGTGGTCAATCACGACTCGGCCGACGGCTGGGTGATCGAGCACGCGACGATCCGGAAGAACTCCGGCGCCGGGCTGATGGCCGGCGCCCGCCAGCAGGTCCGCGCCAGCTGTCTGCGCGACAACGGCCAGTACGGCATGAACGCGTACAAGGGCGGCGGCGCCCTGCGTGACCTGGTGGTCGAGGGCAACGAGATCGTGGGCAACAACGCGGACGACTGGGAGCGGCGGCGGCCGGACTGCGGCTGCAGCGGAGGCGTCAAGTTCTGGGCCGTCGACGGCGCGGACGTACGCGGCAACTGGGTGCACGACAACCGCGGGACCGGGCTGTGGGCGGACACCAACAACAACGACTTCCTGATCGAGAACAACCTGATCGAGGGCAACGACGGGGCCGCGCTGATCTACGAGATCAGCTACAACGCGATCATCCGGAACAACACGATCCGGCAGAACAACTGGGTCGAGGGCCGCGCCTACGCCGCCGCCGGCGACACCTTCCCGTTCGCGACCGTCTACCTGTCCGAGTCCGGCGGGGAGCCGCGGGTCCGCGCCCGCACGGACAAGATCGACGTCTACCGGAACGTGCTGGAGGACAACTGGTCCGGGATCACCCTGTGGGAGAACGCCGACCGGTTCTGCAACAGCCCGGCCAACACCTCCTCCGGTGACTGCACGTTGCTGGTGAAGAACACCGACCGCTGTGTGCAGCCGGCGATCGCCAAGGCGCCGCTCTACTCCGACTGCCGGTGGAGGACCCAGCGGGTGGACATCCACGACAACCGCTTCGTACTGGACAAGTCGGTCCTCGACTGCACGGTGAAGTGCGACCGGATGGCGGTGCTGTCCAACTACGGCACCTATCCGGACTGGTCGCCCTACCAGGGCGAGCGGGTGGCCGAGGCGATCACCGAACAGCAGCACAACCGCTGGCACGACAACGTCTACGTCGGTCCGTGGACCTTCGTCGTGCACGACGCGAGCCGGACGGTCGGCTTCAAGCAGTGGCGGGCCGCGCCGTACCGGCAGGACGCGGGCAGCACCCTGCGCGCAGGGGACGGTGATTGAGATGAGGTCCGCCGACACGGGCACGGACCGCACGCCGAGGATCGTCGGGGCGGTCTGGGGGCTGCTGATCCTCAACACCCTGGGCTCCGCCGGGGCGAGGACCATCGTCCCGCTGCCCCGCTCGCTCATCCAGATGGTCACCATGGGCTCACTGGTCGCCGCGTTCGCGCTGGCGCTCCTGGTCAACCCCCGGGTGCGCGTCCGGGCCAGCGCCTACGTCTTCCTGCTCACCCTGCTGCTGGTGCCGAGCCTGATCTCCAGCGTGAGCCAGGGGGCCGGGTTCGGGGCGCTGTTCCGCTGCACCCGGCTGGCGCTGTTCATCGGCACGCTGTGGCTGCTCAGCCGCTGGTGGGACGGCGGCACGACGTTCGTCCGGCACCACATCCGGATGTACTTCGCGGTGCTCGGGACGGTGGCCGTCGGCCTGGTCGTCTCACCGGGCGCGGCCCTGCCCGACCTCTACGGCGGTCGGCTGGTCGGCGCGTTGTGGCCGCTCACCCCGCCGCAGATCGGACAGTACGCCGCGGTGATCATCGGGCTGACCGTGCTGCTCCTGCTGGGCCGCCGCACCGACCGGACCGGCGCGGCGGTGGTGATCGTGCCGTCCCTCGTCCTGCTCGCGCTGACCCACACCCGGACGGCGACGCTCGGCCTGATCATCGGGCTGGTGCTGGCGATCGGCTCGCTCGTCCTGACCAGCGCCGCCGCCCGCCGCTTCTTCACCTGGGCGGTGGTGTGCGCGACGGTGGCCGCGGTGGGGTTCAGCTCCGCGCTGCAGGCGTGGTTCCTGCGCGGGCAGAGTCAGGAGAACTTCGCCAGCCTGACCGGCCGGGCGAAGGTCTGGCACGCCCTGCTGGCGGCGCCCCGGACGACCTCGCAGTACCTGTTCGGCACCGGCCTGGGCGACAAGTCGTTCGGCGGGCTCCCGATCGACAACAGCTGGCTGGCCGTCTACAACGAGCAGGGCATGGCCGGCATCGCCCTGGTGGCGGCGATCATCGTCGTGCTGGGCGGTGTCGCGCTGCTGCGGCCGCCGTCGCTGTCGAGGGCCTGCGCGATCTTCCTGATCAGCTACTGCGCGATCGCGTCGTACACCGAGGCCGGGCTGGGCGACGCCTCGCCGTATCTGCTGCATCTCGCCCTGGCCGCCTCACTGCTGGCGGCACCTGCCGAGGCCGCTCCCCCGGCGGCCCCCTACATCCCCGGACAACGCGTCCCGCGCTGGGCCCAGAGATCGGAGGTGACCTGAACATGCACGTCCTCGTGGTGCACAACCGCTACGCCTCGGCGCAGCCGAGCGGGGAGAACAAGGTCGTCGACCAGGAGGTGGAGCTGCTGCGCGGAGCCGGTCACCGGGTCGAGGTGTTCGAGCGGCGCAGCGACGACATCGCCGCCCGGTCCCTGCCGGGCAAGGTCGCCATACCGCTGCTCGTGCCGTGGAACCCGGCGGTGCGCACGGAGCTGGCCGCCCGGCTGCGCGCCGAACGGCCGGACGTGGTGCACGTCCACAACGTCTTCCCGCTGCTGTCGCCCGCGGTGCTGGCCGCCTGCGCCGACGCCGGTGTGCCCGCCGTCGCCACGCTGCACAACTACACCCAGGTCTGCCCGCCCGGCACCCTGCAACGGGACGGCCGGCCGTGCACCGAGTGCGTCGGCTCCACACCGCTGCCCGCCGTGCGGCACGGCTGCTACCGGGGCTCCCGGCTGGCGACGGTGCCGCTGGCGGTGAGCCTGTCGGTCAACCGGCGGCGGTGGTGGTCCGGTGTGGAGCGGTTCCTGTGCATCTCCGCGGCGCAGCGCGAGGTCCTGGTGCGGGCCGGCCTGCCGGCCGGGCGCCTTGCGGTGAAGCACAACTTCGTGCCCGAACCGGGCGCCCGCAGGGAGGGCGCCGGCGAGCATCTGCTCTATCTCGGCCGGCTCGCGGAGGCCAAGGGCATCCGGCTGCTGATGGCCGCCTGGGACGAGATCGCCGCCGGGGGCGGGGTGGGCGTGCCGCTGGTGATCGCCGGTTCGGGGCCGCTGGAGCCGGAGGTGAGCGCCTGGGCGGCGGGCCGGGACGACGTGCGGTACGTCGGTCTGTACGACCAGGCCGCGTGCCGGCGGGCGATCGCGCGGTCGGTCGCCGTGGTGGCTCCCTCGACCTGGCTGGAGGCGTTCGGTCTGGTGGTCGTGGAGGCGATGGCGGCGGGGGTCCCGGCCGTCGCCGCCGGTCACGGCGCCTTCGTCGAACTCGTCGAGGACGGGGTGACCGGGCTGCTGCACCGGCCGGGCGAGGCCGCCTCGCTCGCGTCCGCTCTGCGCCGGATCGCGGGCGAGCCGGCCCTGGGCCAGGAGATGGGCCGGGCGGCCCGGCGCCGTTACGAGCAGGGCTTCAGCCCGGCCGTCGGCCTGGAGCGCCTGGTGGAGGAGTACCGCACCGCGATCGCGGGTCGGACGGAAGCAATGGGGGGCAGTAGATGACACGATGCCGACTCTGCGGCTCGGCGGCGCTGGCGAGCGTCGTCGATCTGGGGGCGACGCCACCGTGCGAGAGCTTTCTCGCCGCTGACCAGCTGGACCGACCGGAACCGACGTACCCGCTGCATCTGCGGGTCTGCACCGACTGCTGGCTCGCGCAGATACCTCCGCTGATCACGCCGGAGGAGACGTTCAGCGAGTACGCGTACTTCTCCTCCTTCTCGACCTCCTGGGTGGAGCACGCGCGCACGTTCGTCGCCGGCGCCGTGGAGCGGGTGGGTCTCGGCCCCGACGCCTTCGTGGCCGAGGTCGCGAGCAACGACGGGTACCTGCTGAGGCATGTGGTGGACCGGGGGATCCGCTGCCTCGGCATCGAGCCCTCGGTGAACGTGGGGGCCGCGGCGCGGGAGGCGGGTGTGCCCACGCTCACGGCGTTCCTGTCGCCGGAGACCGGCTCGGCCGTCCGTGCCGAGCACGGCCCGGCGGACCTGGTCGTGGCCAACAACGTGTACGCGCACATCCCCGACGTGGTCGGCTTCACCCAGGGGCTGCGCGCCCTGGTCGCCGACGACGGCTGGGTCTCGATCGAGGTGCAGCACCTGCTGACCCTGATCGAGGAGAACCAGTACGACACCATCTACCACGAGCACTTCCAGTACTACACCGTTGCCTCCGCGATCCGAGCCCTTGAGAGCGGCGGACTCACGCTCGTGGACGTCGAGCTGCTGCCCACGCACGGCGGTTCCATCCGGCTGTGGGCCCGGCCCGCCGAGGTGGCCGGCGAACCCACACAGCGGGTGACCGACGTACTGGACCGGGAGAAGGCCGCCGGGCTCCAGGAGCTGTCCGGGTACACCGAGTTCTCCGCGCGGGTGGCCAAGGTGCGCCGGGACCTGCTGCGGTTCCTCGTCGAGGCGGCCGAGCGGGGCGAGACGGTCGTCGGCTACGGCGCGCCGGGCAAGGGCAACACGCTGCTCAACCACTGCGGTGTCCGGCCCGACCTGCTCGCGTACACGGTGGACCGCAACCCCTACAAGCACGGCAGGTTCACCCCGGGCACCCGCATCCCGATCCTGCCGCCCGAGCAGATCGCCGCCGACAAGCCCGACTACGTCCTCGTCCTCCCCTGGAACCTGCGGACCGAGCTGGTCGAGCAGCTGTCCTACGTGCACGAGTGGGGCGGCCGGCTGGTCTTCCCCATCCCGGAACTGAGCATTGTCGAGGTCGAGCGATGAAGGTCGTACTGTTCTGCGGCGGTTACGGGATGCGGATGCGCAACGGAACCTCCGACGACGTCCCCAAGCCGATGGCGATGGTCGGCCCGCGCCCGCTGATCTGGCATGTCATGCGCTACTACGCGCACTTCGGGCACACGGAGTTCATCCTGTGCCTCGGGTACGGGGCGGACCACATCAAGAACTTCTTCCTCAACTACGAGGAGACCACGTCCAACGACTTCGTGCTGCGCGGCGGGCGGACCGAGTTGCTGTCCACCGACATCTCGGACTGGACGATCACGTTCGCGCAGACCGGCATCGAGTCGCCGATCGGGGAGCGGCTGCGCCGGGTACGGCACCACCTGGACGGGGACGAGATGTTCCTCGCCAACTACGCCGACGTGCTCACCGACGCCCCGCTGCCGGAGATGATCGACCGGTTCGCCGCGCGCGACGCGGGTGCGTCGATGATGGTGGTGCCGCCGCAGTCGTCGTTCCACTGCGTGGAGTTGGGCGAGGACGGACTGGTGGGCGGTATCACGGCGGTGAGCGAACTGCCGCTGTGGGAGAACGGCGGCTACTTCGTGCTCCGCCAGGAGATCTTCGACCACATACCGGAGAACGGGGACCTGGTCGCCGACGGATGTGCCCAGCTGGCCAAGCGCGGCCGGCTGGTGGCGCACCAGCACCGCGGTTTCTGGAAGCCGACCGACACCGTGAAGGAGCGGGCCGCGCTGGACGCCGACTACGCCCGCGGCGAGCGTCCGTGGGCCGTGTGGGAGCAGGGGGTGCGCGCGTGATCCGGCTCGGGTCCGGGTCCCTGGACGCGATCGTCGCCGTGGGCGCGCACTGCGACGACATCGCCATCGGCGCCGGCGGCACCCTGCTCGCCCTGTGCCTCGCGCGGCCCGGACTGCGGGTCGACGCGCTGGTGCTCTCCGGCGGTGGCACCGAACGCGAGCAGGAGGAGCGGGCCGCGCTCGCCGCCTTCTGCCCGGGCGCGGACCTGCGGCTGACCGTACTCAAACTGCCGGACGGCCGCATGCCCGTGCACTGGGACGAGGCCAAGGCCGCCGTCGAGGAACTGCGCGGACGGACCGACCCGGATCTGATCCTGGCGCCGCGCGCCGATGACGCGCACCAGGACCACCGCGGTCTGGCCCAGCTGATCCCCACCGCCTTCCGCGACCACCTGGTGCTCGGCTACGAGATCGTCAAGTGGGACGGCGATCTCGGCCGTCCGACGGCGTACCAGCCGCTGTCGCCGGAGGTCGCCGAGGAGAAGGTGCGGCTGCTCCAGGAGCACTATCCCTCGCAGCGGCACCGGCCCTGGTACGACCGCGAGGCCTTCCTGGGTCTCGCCCGGATCCGCGGTATCGAATGCCACGCGCGCTACGCCGAGGCGTTCGCCGTCACCAAACTCACTCTGAACCTGGGGGAATGAACCGTGCGTGTACTGCTGACCGGGCACCAGGGCTATCTGGGCACCGTGATGGCCCCGGTCCTCGCGGCCGCCGGGCACGAGGTCGTCGGACTGGACGCCGGCCTGTTCGCCGACTGCGTGCTCGGCCCGACGCCGGACGACCCGAAGGGGCCGCGCGTCGACCTGCGTGACGTCACGGCCGAGCACGTGGCCGGGGTGGACGCCGTGATCCATCTGGCCGCGCTGTCCAACGACCCGCTGGGGTCGCTGGCGCCGGAACTCACCTACGACATCAACCACCACGCGTCCGTACGGCTGGCCCGGCTGGCCCGCGA
Organism: Streptomyces sp. YKOK-I1; assembly: GCF_054660435.1. Lineage (NCBI taxonomy): Bacteria > Bacillati > Actinomycetota > Actinomycetes > Kitasatosporales > Streptomycetaceae > Streptomyces > Streptomyces sp. YKOK-I1. The sequence goes on along the minus strand of NZ_BAAGDR010000001.1, from coordinate 8,004,973 downwards.
GGCCGGGGTGCGGCGCTTCCTCTACGCGTCGACGTGCTCGGTCTACGGCGCCGCCGGCGGCGACGAGCTGGTGGCCGAGGACGCCCCGCTGCGGCCGGTGACGCCGTACGCGGAGTCCAAGGTGCGGGTGGAGGACGACCTGCACGAGCTGGCCGACGACGACTTCACCCCGGTGTACATGCGCAACGCCACCGCCTTCGGCTTCTCGCCCCGGCTGCGCGCCGACATCGTGCTGAACAACCTGGTGGGGCACGCCCTGCTGTCCGGCGAGGTCCTCGTCCTCTCCGACGGCACCCCCTGGCGTCCGCTGGTGCACGCCGCCGACATCGCCCGGGCCTTCACGGCCGCGCTGACCGCGCCGCGGGAAGCGGTGCACGACCGGGCGTTCAACATCGGCAGCGAGGTCAACAACGTCACGGTCGCCGAGATCGCCGGGCAGGTCGCCGAGGCGGTACCCGGCGCGAAGGTGAGGATCACCGGGGAGAACGGCGCCGATCCGCGGTCGTACCGGGTGGACTTCTCCCGGTTCCGGGCCGCGATACCCGGCTTCGACTGCGCGTGGACGGTGAAGCAGGGCGCGCTCGAACTCGCCGACGCCTACCGGACGTTCGGACTGACCAAGGACGACTTCGACCGGCGTTTCACCCGGCTGGCCGTGCTGCGCGCGGCGTCCGAGGCGGGCGCGGTCGACGACACCCTGCGGTGGCGCCGATGACGACGGCCGGCGAGGAGATGTACGCGCTGGTGGAGCGGTTGTACCCGCTGTGCCGGAGCATCACCGGCGACGGGGTGCGCGCCACCCTGGACATCGTCGGCGAGTACGTCCCGTTGCGGGTGCACGAGGTGCCGACCGGGACACAGGTGCTCGACTGGACGGTGCCGCAGGAGTGGAACATCCGGGACGCGTACATCGCCGACTCCACCGGCCGGCGGGTCGTCGACTTCGCCGAGTCCAGCCTCCATGTGCTCGGCTACAGCGTGCCGGTGTCGGCGACCCTGCCGCTGTCCGAGCTGCGCGGGCATCTGCACACCCTGCCGGACCACCCGTCCTGGGTGCCGTACCGCACGAGTTACTACCGGCCGGAGTGGGGGTTCTGCCTGGCCCAGGAGACCCTGGACGCGCTGCCGGACGGCGAGTACGAGGTGCGGATCGACTCCACGCTCGCCGACGGCCACCTCACCTACGCCGAGCACGTGGTCCCCGGGCAGGTCGCCGACGAGGTGATCGTCTCCTGCCATGTCTGCCACCCGTCGCTGGCCAACGACAACATGGCCGGCGTCGCGGTGGCGGTGTTCCTGGCCCGGGCGCTGGCGGAGCGGACGCCGTACTACACCTACCGGTTCATCTTCGCGCCCGGCACCATCGGGGCGATCACCTGGCTGGCCCGCAACGCGGAGCGCGTGGAGCGGGTCAGACACGGGCTGGTGCTGGCCTGCGCCGGCGATCCGGGCCGGCTGACGTACAAGCGGTCGAGGCGCGGCGACGCGGAGATCGACCGGGTGCTGCGGCATGTGCTGACCGTCTCCGGACGTCCGCACCACATCGCCGAGTTCACCCCGTACGGCTACGACGAGCGGCAGTACTGCTCGCCCGGGTTCGATCTCGGCGTGGGCTCGCTCAGCCGGACCCCGTACGCGGGCTATCCCGAGTACCACACCTCGGCGGACAACCTGGACTTCGTCTCCCCGGAGGCGATGGAGGACACCCTCGCGGTCTGCCGCGAGGCGTTCGACGTCCTCGACCGCAACCGGCGGTACGTCAATCTCAGCCCCTACGGCGAACCACAGCTGGGCCGACGCGGGCTGTACGACGCGCTCGGCGGCCGCAGCGACACCCAGCAGGCCCAGATGGCCATGCTCTGGGTGCTCAGCCTCTCCGACGGCGAGCACAGTCTGCTGGACGTCGCCGAGCGGTCCGGGCTGCCGTTCGACGCCGTCGCCGCCGCGGCCGACGCCCTGCGCGGCGCCGAACTGATCAAGGTGTGACGCCGATGACCACCGAGGAGAAGAAGACGACGCAGCCGCCCCGGCCGCCGGCCCCGGCGGAACCGGGGGCACCGGCCGGATCCGCCCGGCGGGCCCTCGTCGGCCGGCTGTCCTGGGGGCTGGCCGACCAGGCGGCCTCCAGCATCTCCAACTTCGCGGTGGGCATCTACGTGGCCCGCTCGCTGGGGGTGACCGCGTTCGGGGTGTTCAGCCTGGCCTGGGTGACCTACGGCGTGGTGCTCAACGTCTCCCGCGGGCTGGCCACCGACCCGCTCGTGGTGCGCTTCAGCGGTGTGCCGGAGGCGTCCTGGCGCGGGGCGGTGGCCCGCTCGACGGGTACCGCGCTCGGCGTCGGCGCCGCCATCGCCGTGCCGTGTCTGCTGGCCGGCCTCGCGCTCGGCGGGCGGGTCGGACCCGCGTTCGCCTGCCTCGCGGTCGTGCTGCCGGGGCTGCTGCTCCAGGACGCCTGGCGGTTCTCGTTCTTCGCCGCCGGCGCCGGACGCAAGGCGTTCCTCAACGACCTGGTGTGGGGCGTCGCGCTGATCCCCGCCATGGTCGTGGCGGCCCATGTGGACAGCGTGGCCGCCTTCGTGCTCGCCTGGGGCGCGTCCGCGGCGGTGGCCGCCGTCTACGGCTGCCTCCAGTCCGGCATCCGGCCCCGGCCGGCCGGAGCCCGCGGCTGGCTGCGCGAGCAGCGCGATCTCGGCTACCGGTACCTCGTCGAGAACGTCAGCCTCAGCGGCGCGAGCCAGCTGCGGGCGTACGGGCTCGGCGTCATCGCCGGGGTCGGCGCGGTGGGCGCGGTGCGGGGCGCCGAGCTCCTGATGGGCCCGTTCCTCGCCGTACTGATGGGGCTGTCCCTGGTCACGGTCCCGGAGGCGGCACGGGTGCTGCGGCAGGCCCCGCAGCGGCTCGGCACGTTCTGTCTCCTGCTCGGCGGCGGGCAGGCCGTCGGCGCGCTGCTCTGGGGCGGGGCGCTGCTGCCGGTGCCGGACCGGCTCGGCGAGCTGGTGCTCGGCGACGTCTGGCACTCCGCCGCACAGCTCATCGTGCCGATCACCCTCGGTGTCGCGGGCGCGGGCCTGGGCACCGGCGCGGCGGCCGGGCTGCGCGCGCTCGGCGCGGCCCGGCGCAGCCTGCGCTGCCAGTTGTTCGCCTCCGCCTGCTATGTCGGCGGCGGGCTCGGCGGGGCGGTCCTGGGCGGCACGGTCGGCTCGGCCTGGGGCGCCGCCGCCGCGACCGTCAGCGCCTCGGCCGTGTGGTGGCTGCAGCTGCGGTCGGCCCTGCGCGAGCGGCACCACGACTCCGTTCCCGAAGTGAGGACCTCATGACCGACCGACCCAGGCTGAGCATCGGCCTGCCCGTGTACAACGGCGAGGAGTACCTGGCCGAGTCGTTCGACGCCCTGCTCGGCCAGACGTACGAGGACTTCGAGCTGGTCGTCTCCGACAACGCCTCGACCGACGGGACCGAGGACATCTGCCGCCGGTACGCCGCGAAGGACTCGCGGATCCGGTACCTGCGGCTGGCCCGGAACATCGGCGCCACGCCGAACCACAACCTGGTGTTCGCCGAGTCCCGCGGCGAGCTGTTCAAGTGGGCCTCGCACGACGACCTGTACGGCCGGGACCTGCTGCGGCGCTGTGTGGAGGCGCTGGACGAGCGGCCGGACATGATCCTCGCGCACACCGGCCAGGCGGTCATCGACGGCGACGGCCGGGTGAAGGTGCCGTACGAGTACACGCTCGCCACCGACTCGCCGCACGCGCCGGAGCGCTTCCGCAGTCTGCTGTTCGAGCCGGGCGGCGACGACTTCTACGGAGTGCTGCGGGCCGACATGCTGCGCCGGGTGAAGCCGATGGACAGCTACCACCACGCGGACCGCACGTTCGTCGCCGAGATCACCCTGCACGGCCCCTTCCACCAGGTGCCCGAGCTGCTGTACTTCCGCCGCGACCACCCCACCCGCGCCGAGCGGGCGAACCCCTCCAAGCGCTCCCGGTGCGTCAACCTGGACCCGCGCCGGGCCGGCCCGCTGCACCCGACGCCGCGGCTGCTCGCCGAGTACGTCTGGGGCTTCGCCTCGGCGATCCGGCGGGCGCCGCTGTCCCCGGCCGACCGGCGCGCCTGCTTCCGCCATCTGGCCGCGTGGATGACCAGCCGGGTACGGCCGGGCGCCGGCGAGCGGGTCGAGGACCGCGCCCCCGTCGACCCGGCCCGGCTCACCGTCTCCGTCGACGCCCTGGTCGCCGGCCGGGAAGGGAGGCAGCCGTGACCCCGGCCCGTATTGGGCTGTTCGGTCTGCTCGGCTCCGGGAACCTCGGCAACGACGGATCGCTGGAAGCCGTCCTCGGATACCTGCGCGCCGAGCATCCGGACGCCGTCGTGGACGCGCTGTGCGGCGGCCCCGAGGCGGTGACGGCCCGGTACGGGATCCCCGCGACGCGGCTGCACTGGTACCGCGGGGAGTACCGGACCGCGTCACGGGCGGGCGCGGTCGCGGGCAAGGCCCTGGGCAAGCTCGTCGACGTGTTCCGCACCGCCGCCTGGGTGCGCCGGCACGACGTGGTGATCGTCCCCGGCATGGGCGTGCTGGAGGCCACCCTGCCGCTGCGGCCGTGGGGCTTCCCGTACGCGCTGTTCCTGCTCTGCGCGAGCGGCCGGGTCACCGGCGCCCGGGTCGCGCTGGTCGGCGTCGGCGCCGCCCCGATCGGCAACCGGGCGACCCGGACCCTGGTGCGCTGGTCGGCGCGGCTGGCCGCCTACCGGTCGTACCGGGACGCCCCGTCCCGCGACGCGATGCGGGCGATGGGCGTGGACACCGCGCGCGACGAGGTCCACCCGGACCTCGCGTTCGCCCTGCCGGCCCCGCCGGCGGGCGCGCCCTCGGACACCCCCGGCCAGGTCTGTGTCGGCGTCATGGCCTTCCACGGCGGCGACGACGACCGCGCCCGGGCCGAGGAGATCCACCGCCTCTACCTCGACGGGGTGACCCGGTTCGTCCGCGCGCTGGTCGAGGACGGCAGGCCGGTCCGGCTGCTCACCGGCGACGACGTCGACGCGCCGGTGGTCGCGGCGATCCTCGACGCGGTGGACTCGCCGCTGGTCACCGCCGCCGGGACGGCCTCGCTGGCCGACCTGATGAAGGAGGCGGCGGCGGCCGACAGCGTGGTGGCGACCCGCTACCACAATCTGATCTGCGCGCTGAAGGCCGGCACGCCCACGCTCGCGCTCAGCTATGCGGCCAAGAGCGACGCGCTGATGGCGCAGATGGGGCTGGGCGCGTACTGCCACCCGGCGCGCGAGGTCGACGCCGACCGGCTGCTCGGGCAGTTCCGGGAGCTGGAACGGCGATCGGCGGAGCTGCGGCGGACCCTCGCCGAGCGGAACCTGGCCGCCGCCCAGCACCTCGAGCGCCAGTTCACCGCCCTGACGGCGGCCCTGTTCCCGGCCACCGGCCCCACCCACACCCTGCGGGAGGCTCCATGAAAGCGCGAGAAGTTCCGGAGATCGCCGGCGCGTACCTGTTCGAGCCGACGCCGTACGCCGACGAACGCGGCTTCTTCTGCCGGACCTTCGACGCCGACGTGGTCCGCTCGGTGGGCCTCGACCCGGACGCCTTCGTGCAGGACAGCCTGTCCCGCTCGGTGCGGGGCGTGCTGCGCGGCCTGCACCTGCGCTCCGGCGCCGGCGAGGCCAAGCTGGTGCGGTGCTCGTACGGCAGGATCTTCGACGTCGTCGTGGACCTGCGGCCGGACTCGCCGACCTACCTCGGCAAGGGCTTCTTCGAGCTGTCCGGCGACACGCAGGTGACCCTGTACATCCCGGCGGGGTGCGCGCACGGCTTCCAGGCGCTGACCGAGACCGCCGACACCTCCTACCGGATCGACCGCCCGCACGATCCGGCCGAGGACGTGACGATCGCCTTCGACGACCCGGAGCTCGCCATTCCCTGGCCGCTGCCGGTCACCTCGATGTCCCAGCGGGACCGGGAGGCGCCGAGCCTCGCCGAGGTCCTGAAGTAAGAAAGAAAGTTGAGGTCGGTGTGGACACCGAAGACACCCAAGTGCTCGCCCTGCCCCGGTCGCGGACCGCGAACGAGCGGCTGCACGCCCTGATCCCCGGGGGCGCGCACACCTACGCCAAGGGCGACGACCAGTACCCCGACAACCTGGCCCCGGTCATCAGCCACGGCCGCGGTGCCCATGTGTGGGACGTCGACGGCAACCGCTATGTCGAGTACGGCTCCGGGCTGCGGTCGGTCAGCCTCGGGCACGCGCATCCCCGGGTGATCGAGGCGGTGCGGCGGGAGCTCGAACGCGGCAGCAACTTCGTCCGGCCGTCCATCGTGGAGGTGGAGGCGGCGGAACGCTTCCTGGCCACGGTGCCGACCGCCGAGATGGTGAAGTTCGCGAAGAACGGCTCCGACGCCACCACCGCCGCGGTGCGCCTCGCCCGGGCCGCCACCGGACGGCCGCGGGTGGCCCTCTGCGCCGACCATCCCTTCTTCTCCGTCGACGACTGGTTCATCGGCACCACACCGATGTCCGCCGGCATCCCCTCGGCGACCAACGAGCTCACCGTGGCGTTCCCGTACGGGGATCTGGCCGCCACCGAGGAACTGCTCACCCGGTACGAGGGCGAGGTCGCGTGTCTGATCCTCGAACCCGCCACCCACAGCGAGCCGCCGCCCGGGTACCTCGCCGGTCTGCGCGCGCTGGCCGACCGGCACGGCTGCGTCCTGATCTTCGACGAGATGATCACCGGCTTCCGCTGGTCCGAGGCGGGCGCCCAGGGACTGTACGGCGTCGTCCCCGACCTCTCCACGTTCGGCAAGGCGCTGGGCAACGGATTCGCCGTCTCCGCGCTGGCCGGGCGCCGCGATCTGATGGAGCTGGGCGGGCTGCGGCACTCCGGCGACCGGGTGTTCCTGCTGTCCACCACGCACGGCGCGGAGACGCACTCCCTGGCGGCCGCGATGGCCGTGCAGTCGACCTACGTCGAGGAGGGCGTCACGGCGCGGTTGCACGCCCTCGGCGAGCGGCTGGCCGCCGGGGTCCGCGAGGCCGCGGCCGGTATGGGCGTCGGCGACCACCTCGTCGTCCGGGGGCGGGCCAGCAATCTGGTCTTCGCCACCCTCGACGAACACGGGCAGCCGTCGCAGCGGTACCGCACGCTGTTCCTGCGCCGGCTCCTCGCGGGCGGGGTGCTGGCCCCGTCGTTCGTGGTGAGCAGCGCGCTCAGCGAGGCCGACATCGATCACACCGTCGATGTGGTGGCGCAGGCGTGCGCGGTGTACCGGAAGGCGCTGGACGCCACCGACCCGACGCCCTGGCTGGCCGGGCGGCCGGTGAAGCCGGTGTTCCGCCGTCTGGCGTGACCCCATGTCAGCGGCGCTCCCGTCGGCCGGCCTCGACCGTCCGGTCGGTTGCCCGGTCAGCCGTCCGTTCGGACGTCCGGTCAGTCGTCGGGCCGCCGGGCCGGTCCGTCAGCCGGTCAGCCGTCCGGTCGACCAGCCACGCGGTCGCCGGTGTCAGCGCCAGCGCGGTGCACCAGCCGCCGAGGACGTCGGTCGGGTAGTGCGCGCCCAGAGCGACCTGCGCCCAGCCCATGGCGGCGCCGGCGACCAGCGCGGCGCCGAGGACGAGTGAGGCGCCGGCCGTCCTGCCGAGGCGGAGCCGCTCGGTCGCGAGCAGGGCCACGGCGAGGGCGAGCGCGGTGAGGAAGGCGGTGTGCCCGCTCGGATAGGACAGGTTGTCGGCGCCGTGGATCGTGCGTCCCACCAGGGACTTGAGCAGCGTCGCCGTGCCCACGGCGGCGCTGACCCCGGCCACGACGAGCACCGCCGCGCGGGGCCGCCGTAGCAGCAGACAGCCCGTGACGGTGGCGATGACCACCGTCACGGCTCCCGCGGGCTCCCCCAGGGAGTCCAGGGCCAGCGCGACGTCCCGCCAGGGCGGCGTCACACCGTCCACCACCGCCGAGATCCGCGTGTCGACCAGGCCGGGCCGGCTGTCGTCGGCGTAGCGGATGCCGAGCACGACGACCAGCAGAGAGGCGAGGGCGGCCGTCAGCCCCAGCCACCCCCGCGACGACGGGGGCAGCACCGCGGGCGCCGGCCTGCCGGTCACGGGCGGCCTTCGGTGCTCTGCCGTGATCGGTGGGCGGTGTTCCGGATCCGTAACAGCACTTCTCCCGTGGCCGGTTCGGAATCGGTCTGCGGGCGCCGACTGCCGCCGGCCCCTCCCGGCACCCTAACCAACCCGGGCCTCGGGGCACACCGCGATCGGGTTGTCGGCGGGTCAACACTCCTTGAAGTCCGGTGGTGAAGCCCGTGGTGCGCTGCGCGCGGCCCGGCCCGGGGTTTCCGTGCCCCGGGCCGTACCGCCCCGTCAGCCCTTGGCCACCAGCTCCTTGAGCGCGATGTTGAGTTCGAGCACATTGACCCGGGGTTCCCCGATGAAGCCGAGGGTGCGGCCCTCGGTGTGCGCGTCGACGAGCCTTTGGACCCTTGCGACGGAGAGGTGGTTGCGTGCGGCGACCCGGTGGACCTGGAGGTCGGCGTACTGCGGGGAGATGTCGGGGTCGAGGCCGGAGCCGGAGGAGGTGACGGCGTCGGCGGGGACCTGGGAGGGCCGGACGGTGTAGCCGGCGGTGGAGTTCTCCTCGATCACCTTGGCCCTGGCCCGCTCGACCTGCCGGATCAGGTCCTTGTTGTCGGCGGCGAGGTTGGTGGCGCCGGACAGCAGCAGCTGGTACCGGGTGTTGACGGAGTTCTCGCCGAGCCCGTTCGCGGGGCGCGGCTGGAAGTAGTCCGGGCCGTAGCCCTGCTGGCCGATCAGGGAGGAGCCGACGACCTTGCCGTCCGCCGTGATCTGCGAACCGTCGGCCTGGTGGGGGAACAGCCCCCGGGCGACGCCGGTGACGGCCAGCGGGTAGAGGACACCGGTCACCAGGGTCAGGACGAGGAGGGCGCGCAGGCCCGCCCCGAGCAGCCGGACGGTGTTCGTGACGGAGTTGTTCATGGTCCTTCACCCGATCCCGGGGATCAGAGAGACGAGCAGGTCGATGAGTTTGATGCCGGCGAAGGGCGCGATCAGTCCGCCGATGCCGTAGACCGTGAGATTGCGCCGCAGCATCCGGTCCGCGCTGACCGGCCGGTACCGCACGCCCTTCAGGGAGAGCGGCACCAGCGCGACGATGATCAGCGCGTTGAAGACGACGGCGGAGAGGATCGCGGAGTCCGGTGAGGACAGGCCCATGATGTTGAGCTTGTCCAGGCCCGGGTAGACGGCGGCGAACAGCGCGGGGATGATCGCGAAGTACTTGGCGACGTCGTTGGCTATGGAGAACGTCGTGAGCGCGCCCCGGGTGATGAGGAGTTGCTTGCCGATCTCGACGATCTCGATGAGCTTGGTGGGGTCGGAGTCGAGGTCGACCATGTTGCCGGCCTCCTTGGCGGCCGACGTGCCCGTGTTCATCGCCACGCCGACGTCCGCCTGGGCGAGGGCCGGGGCGTCGTTGGTGCCGTCACCGGTCATCGCGACGAGCTTGCCGCCCGCCTGCTCCCGCTTGATGAGCGCCATCTTGTCCTCGGGCGTGGCCTCGGCGAGGAAGTCGTCGACGCCCGCCTCCTCGGCGATCGCCTTCGCGGTCAGCGGGTTGTCGCCGGTGATCATGACGGTCCTGATGCCCATGCGGCGCAGCTCGTCGAACCGCTCCCGCATGCCGTCCTTGACGACGTCCTTCAGGTGGACGACGCCCAGCACGCGGGCGCCCCTGGTGTCCTTCACCGCCACGAGGAGCGGCGTGCCGCCCTCCTCGGCGATACGGGCGGCGACGCCCTCCGCGTCCTCGGCGACCGTGCCGCCCTGCTCCCTCACCCAGCCGGCGACCGAGCCGGCCGCGCCCTTGCGGATGCTCCGGCCGTCGACGTCCACGCCCGACATCCGGGTCTGGGCGGTGAAGGCGATCCACTCGGCGCCGGACAACTCGCCCTGGTGCCGCTCCCGCAGGCCGTACCGTTCCTTCGCGAGGACGACGACGGAGCGGCCCTCGGGGGTCTCGTCGGCCAGCGACGACAGCTGGGCCGCGTCGGCCACCTCCGCCTCGGTCGTCCCGCTCACGGGGACGAACGCGGCGGCCCGGCGGTTGCCGAGGGTGATGGTGCCCGTCTTGTCGAGCAGCAGGGTCGAGACGTCGCCGGCGGCCTCGACCGCGCGCCCCGACATCGCCAGCACATTGCGCTGCACGAGCCGGTCCATGCCGGCGATGCCGATCGCGGAGAGCAGGGCGCCGATCGTGGTGGGGATCAGACAGACCAGCAGGGCGACCAGGACGACCATCGTCAGGTGGGTGCCCGCGTAGTCCGCGAACGGCGGCAGGGTGGCGACCGCCAGCAGGAACACGATCGTCAGGGACGCCAGCAGGATGTTCAGCGCGATCTCGTTGGGCGTCTTCTGCCGGGCCGCGCCCTCCACCAGGCTGATCATCCGGTCGATGAAGGTCTCCCCCGGCCTGGTCGTGATCCTGACGACGATCCGGTCGGAGAGCACCTTCGTGCCGCCGGTGACGGCCGAACGGTCGCCGCCGGACTCACGGATGACGGGCGCGGACTCACCGGTGATGGCCGACTCGTCGACGGACGCGACCCCCTCGACGACATCGCCGTCGCCGGGGATGGTGTCGCCGGCCTCGCAGACGACCAGGTCGCCGATCCTCAACTCGGTGCCGGGGACGCGCTCTTCGGAGTCCCCGGCGATCCTGCGGGCGACCGTGTCGGTCCTGGCCCGGCGCAGGGTGTCGGCCTGGGCCCTGCCGCGGCCCTCGGCGACCGCCTCGGCCAGGTTGGCGAAGACCACGGTCAGCCAGAGCCAGGCGCTGATGGTCCAGCCGAACCAGTCACCCGGGTCCTTGAACGAGAACACGGTGGTCAGCAGGGAACCGATCCACACCACGAACATCACCGGCGACGTGACCATCACCCGTGGGTCCAGCTTGCGGAAGGCGTCCGGCAGGGATCTCACCAGCGCCTTCGGGTCGAAGAGTCCCGCGCCCACCCGGGCCTCGGGGTGCTTGTGCCCGGTGGGTACGTCGCTGTGCGGCGCCCGGTTCCCGGTGGCTGTGGACATCGTGTCCTCGTGCTTCGTCACGTCGGTGGTCATGTCGCCAGCCCCTCGGCGAGCGGGCCCAGTGCGAGGGCCGGGAAGTAGGTCAGACCGGTGATGATCAGGATCGCGCCCACCAGCAGGCCGGTGAACAGCGGTTTCTCGGTGCGCAGGGTGCCCGCGGTGACCGGGACCGGCCGCTGCTCGGCGAGGGAGCCCGCGAGCGCCAGCACGAAGATCATCGGCAGGAAGCGGCCCAGCAGCATCGCGATCCCGGTCGCCGTGTTGTACCAGTCGGTGTTCGCGTTCAGACCGGCGAAGGCCGAACCGTTGTTGTTGGCGGCCGAGGTGAAGGCGTACAGCACCTCGGAGAACCCGTGCGCTCCCGGGTTGAGCATCGAGTGCGGCGGCGTCGGCAGCGCCATGGACACCGCGGTGAGGACCAGCACCAGCGCCGGGGTGACCAGGAGGTAGCAGGCGGCGAGCTTCATCTCGCGGGTGCCGATCTTCTTGCCCAGGTACTCGGGCGTACGTCCCACCATCAGACCGGCGATGAACACCGCGATGACCGCCATGACCAGCATGCCGTAGAGACCGGAGCCGGTGCCGCCCGGGGCGATCTCGCCCAGCATCATGCCGAGCATCGTGAGGCCGCCGCCGAGGCCGGTGAAGGAGGAGTGGAAGGAGTCCACCGCGCCGGTGGAGGTGAGCGTCGTCGACACCGCGAAGATCGACGAGCCGCCGACGCCGAAGCGGACCTCCTTGCCCTCCATCGCCCCGCCCGCGAGCTGGAGCGCGGGGCCGTGATGGGCGAACTCCGTCCACATCATCAGGGCGACGAAGCCGAGCCAGATGGAGGCCATGGTCGCGAGGATCGCGTAGCCCTGCCGGACCGAGCCGACCATCAGGCCGAAGGCGCGGGTCAGCGCGAACGGGATCACCAGCAGCAGGAAGATCTCGAAGAGGTTGGTGAACGGGGTCGGGTTCTCGAAGGGGTGCGCGGAGTTGGCGTTGAAGTAGCCGCCGCCGTTGGTCCCCAGCTCCTTGATGGCCTCCTGCGAGGCCACCGCCCCGCCGTTCCACTGCTGGGAGCCGCCGGTGAACTGTCCGACCGCATGGATGCCGGAGAAGTTCTGGATCGCCCCGCACGCCACCAGCACCACGGCGGCGACGGCCGCGAGCGGCACCAGGACGCGGACCGTGCCGCGCACCAGGTCGGCCCAGAAGTTGCCGAGTTCACCGGTGCGCGACCGGGCGAAACCGCGCACCAGGGCCACCGCGACGGCGATGCCGACGGCGGCGGAGACGAAGTTCTGCACGGCGAGACCGGCGGTCTGCACGACATGGCCCATGGTCTGTTCGCCGTAGTACGACTGCCAGTTGGTGTTGGTGACGAACGAGACGGCGGTGTTGAAGGCCTGCGCCGGCTCGATGGAGGAGAAGCCGAGCGAGCCGGGCAGGACACCCTGCGACCGCTGGAGCAGATACAGGAAGAGGACACAGACGGCGGAGAAGGCGAGCACCCCGCGCAGATAGGCGGGCCAGCGCATCTGTGTGTCGGGGTCGGCGCCTATGCCCCGGTAGATCCATCGCTCGACGCGCCAGTGCCGGTCGGAGGAGTAGACCTTGGCCAGGTAGGTGCCGAGGGGGATGTAGGCGAGGGCCAGTGCGCCCATGAGGGCGAGCAGCTGGAGCACGCCGGCGAGTACGGGACCCATCAGCGCTCAGAACCTCTCCGGGAAGATCAGGGCGAGGACGAGATAGCCCAGCAGGGCGACGGCCACGACCAGGCCGACGATGTTCTCGGCGGTCACAGCTTCGTCACCCCCCGGGCGACGAGGGCCACCAGCGCGAACACCGCGATCGTGACGAGAACGAAGGCCAGATCGGCCACCGTGGGCTCCTGAAGTCGAGATTCGTTGCGTCGGACGCTTAGAGGAAAGCTCCTCCGTGGCCGGATACGGCCGGTCGTTGACGGGTCCCATACGGCGGCGCCCACGGCTTTGACGGGTCTCTTACGGCCGAACGGCGACGGCGTCAGGAACCCGTCAAGACCGGGCCCCGCGGCATCAGGGGACCGTCAGAGCCGGTCGCCCGGTCCGCCGCACGCGCCTAGCGTCGGCGGCATGCGAGGCAGCGGACCGCCGAGTCCGGCCGGGGACCGCAACTGGTGCGGAAGTGCCCGGCTCGCGGCGGTCTGCGCCCTGCTCTTCGGCGCCATGGCCGTGCTGACCGACTGGGACGCCGGCACGCTGACCGGGCCGCGCGCCCTGCTCTGGCTCACCCTGACGGTGGCGCTCTTCACCGTCCTGCTCCCCCCGCGCGTCACCGCGGGCCCCGGCCGGCTGACGGTCCGCGGCCCGCTGAGCCGACGTTCCGTACGGACCGACTCCCTCGTCTCCGTACGGCGCCACGACGGCGTCACCACCCGGCTCGTCCTGCGGGACACCCAGGGCCACCGCCTCGAACTGGACGCCCGCGTCCTGGCCGCCGACCCCTTCCTCCGGCACGAGGTCGACACGGGCGTGCGCCGCTCCCTGGAGCGGGGCACCCTGCGCCAGGGCGAACAGGTACTGCGCCGGCTGACCGAGCAGATCGACGACGAGACGGTGAAGGCGGTCCTGCGCGCCTCCGGGATGTCGTGACCCGAACGTTCGGTGCGTCGCGGGGGCTTCAACGAGGTGGCGCTGTGCCCGGTGATCGGTGGGTGTCGGGCCCGCGGCCCGCAGGACCTCCGGAGCGCCGGGGCACCCCGATGTCCCGGCCGTCGGGGGTGACGACCGTGCTCTGGGCCGCGCCGACCTGCATCGTCGTATGACGTCCGGTGGGCGGCCTGCGGGGACGCGGCGGGGTGCCCCCGCCCGGACCGGACGGGGGTACCCCGCTGCGCGGGTGAGGCGCGGGTCAGTCCTCGGCCGCCGTCGAGCGGCGCCGGACCAGCCACCACGCGCCGCCGCCCAGAACGGCGAGCGCCGCGATCGCGCCACCGGCGAGCAGCCCGGTCGAGCCGCCCTCGTCCCGGTCCTCCTTCTCCTCGGTGCCGGCGACCGGGGTCGTCTCCTCCGAGGGGTCGGCGGCAGGGGTGGACGCGGTCACCGAAGGCGAGGCGCTCGACGTGGGGCTGGGGCTGACGGGGGTGGCGCCCGCCGCGGCGGCCTTGAGCTTCAGGACGGGCGCGGGCTGTTCGGGCTCCGCCCCGCCGCCCGGCAGCTCGATCCAGCGGGAGATCTCACCGTCGCTGTACGTCTCGACGGTCTTGAAGGCGAGTTCCTTCTCGTCCGGCAGCTGGCGGACCTTGACCTGGTACTCGGCGTCCGTGCCGACGGCGAGCTTCGGGCCGCCGACGGTGTAGCCGTCGCTCGTGGCCTTGAACGTCCAGCCCTTGGGGGCGTCGACGAGCGTGACGTCACCCGGCGCGATGCCCTCAGGAAGGACGACGCGCATCTCGGTGAAGCCCGCCTCGGCGGACTCCGCCTCGGAGACGAAGCTGAGGGTGACGTTCTCGGCCAGGGCCTGCGCGGTGTCGGCCTCCACCTCCGCGTGGGCGAAGGCGGGCCCGGCCAGGGCGAGGGCGGCGGTCAGCGTGAGGACGCCGACCGCACCGGCCCGCCGCACGGTGCGGACGGACGCGTACGGGGACACGGGGAACAGGGGCACAGGGGCACTCCTTGCTGGTGCTGGGACCCGGCGGGCCGAAGCCGGCCGGCCGGGGTGAGGGAAGGACCGGGACGTACGACGCCCGTCCCGGGGGTCCCCTGCGCACCAGCGCGTGTTCCAGATCGCGTGTCCCCGCGGCGGCGCGCGGGGTGAAGTGCCCGGTCCGGTCCATGGCCGCCGACGTCTCGCGGAGCGTGCCGCGGACCAGCGGCGGCAGCACCCTCGCCAGCACGGCGAGCACGGCCGACCGCACGGACCGGGCCGCCGCCAGAGCCACCGTCACGGCGGCGTCGGCCCGGTGGAGCAGCCAGGCCGTGGCGAGCGCCGCCAGCAGGTGAGCCACCGTCATGACCGTGCCCGCGTGATGCGGGACATGCCCGCCCGTCATCGCGGCGTGAGCAACGTGAGCGGCGTGACCGGTATGACCGCTGTGCCCCATGGGGCCCGTCGCCGTCTCGTGCCCGTCTCCGGCCCGGGCCAGGGCGAGGTGCAGCCCGGTCTGCGCCACGAGGGTGCAGCCGACGGCCACCGGCAGGGAGAGCGCGCGCCGCACGAAGGGTCTGGCCAGCGCGCACTGGGCCACCGTGAAGACGGTCACCAGCCGCCAGGGCACCGCCTGTTCGGTGACGGCGTGATGGCCGAGGGCCGCGAGCACACTGCCGACGAGCGCGAACAGCCCGGCTCGCACCCACGCGGAGGCACGGTCCGGCTTCTTCGCGGTCACCTCGGCGTATACGGAGGGGACGCCTGGTCTGTTCAGGAAAACCCGTGCTCACAGGCTCGGGCGCCGGGCGCCGACTGCTCCGCTCGCGCCGCCGGCGCGGCCTCTCGATCCTTGATCGCCTCCCGCACGGCGGGCCGGTTGACGCCGGGCAGCTGCGTGAGCTGCCGCCCGGTGACGATCCTCGTCCACCGAGATGCGCGAAGTGTTCCGCTGATGGTCATCATGCACTCGCCGCCGCTTCGACTGCCCTTGAGACTGCCCTCGTTGCCACAGCGGCCCGGGGGCCGCGAACCTAGGCTGGCGAGAAGGCCCCACGACGCCGAGGACCGCGATGAGCACGCGTAGAGAGACCCGGGACGAGCAGCGCCCGGCGAAGCCCGGACCAGCGCCGCGACCGGCGTCACCCACACCGGCGGAACGGCTGGCCACACTCCAGCGGACCGCCGGCAACGCCGCCGTGGCCCAGCTGCTGCGGCGTTCCGGACATCTCCAGGGCCCGGACACCTCGGGGGCGGAGGCCTCACGGACCGACGTGGGTGCGGAGATCAAGAAGGTGACGTCCCGGGGCGGAAGTCCGCTGGACGCGACACGGCGCAAAAAGGCCGAGGCGGTGCTCCAGGAGGACTTCTCCGCCGTACGCCTCCACACGGACGTGGTGGCCCAGCGGTCCGCGGCGGACCTGAGCGCCCGCGCCTACACGGTGGGCGACCACATCGTCTCCGGCACCGGCGGCATCGACGACCGGACCCTGTTCCACGAGCTGACCCATGTCTCCCAGCAGCGCAAGGGACCCGTCGCGGGCACCGACCGCGGAGACGGTGTACGGGTGTCCGACCCGCGGGACCCCTTCGAACGGGAGGCCGCCGCCAACGAGCGGCTGGCCGCCGCCCCGGCACCCGCGCAGCACCACGCCGGCGACGGGCACGGCCACCACCAGGGCCCGGCCGTGCAGCGCAGTACCGCCGGGCCGGACATCGTGCAGCGGGTGAAGACCGACGACGAGGAGTCCGAGGCGGCCGCCGGACCCCGCCGCCGGGTGCTGGTGGTCTGCGACGAGAGCGGGCTGGGCCTGGGCGGAGTCCCGGTGTTCAACATGGAGCTGGTCAAGGGGCTCCACCACGACCACGACGTCACGCTGCTCACCGTCGACGACCACGAGGACTACGACCACAGGAAGATGACCGGCCAGCACGGTGGCGCGAAGATCGTCAACGCTTCGGTCCCCGGTGTGAAGGAAGGCCGGGACCGCCTGGACGTCCTGGCCAACGGCTCACCCGGCCAGTACGAGCTGCCCACGGCGGAGGACGCCTTCGACATCGTCATCGGGCATTCCCGTTTCTCCGGTCCCGCGGCGCAGCGGATACGGGACGCCTGGTACCCCGGTGCACGGGTGGTGCACTTCCTGCACACCAGTCCCGTGCGACTGGACAAGATCAAGCACCAGCCGGACAAGGGCGCCCGAAAGGCCGTCACCGAACGCAAGCTGATGCACAAGGCCGATCTGGTGGCCGGTGTGGGACCACTGCTCGCCAAGGAGGCCGGACGGCTCTCGGAGCAGATCCTGCGGGTTCCCGCGCTGCACGCCTTCGTGCCGGGAACAGAGATCGGGACCCCGGTCGAACCGTCGTTCCTCAACAAGGCCAAGTACAAGCTGCACCTCCCGAGGAAGCTCAAACTGCTTCTGCCGGGGCGGGCCACGGACGAGATCAAGGGCGTCGAGGCGGCCGTCCAGGCGATCGGGTTGCTGCGGCGCCCGAAGGCCAGGGGCGGCCAGGGCCTGGACGTCCGGCTGACGATCCGGGGCGGGCCGCACCCGGAGAAGAACCCGGTCGAACACGCCCAGTGGACGTCGATCATCCAGGCCCATGGCGAGGGCGGCGTCACCATGCTCCCCTTCAGCACCAACCCGGCGGATCTGGAGAACGACCGCGAACGGACCCACGCGCTGATCATGCCCTCGCTGCACGAAGGCTTCGGCCTGGTCGCCACCGAGGCGGCGGGACGCAGCATCCCCGTCCTGGTCAACGGAGAGAGCGGCGCGGCCCAGTTCCTCCAACAGGTGACCGACATCGGCGCCGGCATGACCGTCGACGCCCCCTTCACCATCGACCCCGGGAGCGGCAAGGAGGCCGAGGGCGGTTCGGACGCGCGGGCGCAGGCATGGGCCACGGCCATCGCGGCGCTGCGCCACAGACTGCCGGCCGCCCGCCAGGACGCCGATCAGCTGTACGACATCCTCAGGAGTTTCACCTGGCGGCATGCCGCCCAGGCACTGGTCACGGCGACCATGGCGACGGCGGACCCCCTCCAGGAACGCGATCACCCCGAGCTGCACCCGAACCGCGGTGCGGTCACCCAACAGGGCCCGAGGGGAACCGTCGAGAAGCTCGGCGACCGCAGGGACTGGCAGCCCCACGACTTCTGGGACGGCTCGACCCCGGAGCCGACCACCGGCCTGTGGAGCGAGCAGGAACAGCGGGCCCGGCTGCAGGAACTCGCCAAGGCCCTGGACCTGAGCGGGGTGAGGAAGCCGCCGCCCGCGCCCAGACGGCAGCCGACGCAATGACCGGCCGAGGGCGGAGACCGCACACCCGACCGGCGAACACGGCAGGTGACCATGCAGGCGGTCGCGGACGCGGCCGGGGTCGGGGTCGGGGTCGGGGTCGGGGTCGGGGTCGGCAAGGGCACCCTGTTCCGCCGGTTCGCAACGACTCCGTGACGGGCCTCGCCTTCACCAACTTCGAGACGATGGACCATCTGGGCGGCTCCTGCGGGATCCCGGCCGACCGTCTGCGGGCCACCTGGGTGGACCTGGTACGGCGGGTGACCCGCCCCCTGGAAACCCCTGGTCTACCCCAGCATGTCCGCCCTCGTATATTTTGACTCCGAACGATCGACCGATGATCGAATCGAAGGGGGCGTGCCAGTGCCAGGGCACCGGTCCATCACCGAAGCGGAGAAGCTGGCCGCGGCCAAGCTCGGCGGGATACCGATCCACGGTGAGCAGATGGCGGTGGTCGCCAACATCTACCGCGCCGCGTCGGCCGTCCGCCAGCACCTGGAGAACTCCGTGCTGCGCGGCGCCGATCTGACCTGGACGGCGTTCGTCGTGCTCTGGGTGGTGTGGGTCTGGGGCGAGTCCGAGACCCGGCATGTCGCGGAGGAGGCCGGTATCTCCAAGGGCACGCTCACCGGGGTCTCCCGGACCCTGGAGGGGCGCGGGCTGCTCCGGCGGGCCGGTCACCCCTCGGACGGCCGGCTGGTGCTGCTGAGCCTCACCGAGGAGGGCGAGACGCTGATGCGGCGCCTGTTCCCGGAGTTCAACCAGGAGGAGGCGTTCGTCGCCTCCCGGCTCAGCGACGCGGAGTGCCGCGGCGTCGCCGAGGGGCTGCGCCAGGTCGTACGGCAGGTGGAGGAGCACGGCGAGGAGCGCCGGCTGGCCCTCCTCGACGGCGCCGAACCGGCCCCGCGTCGCAGCGGCCGGCGGGCGAAGGGCTGAGCGACGCGGAAGGCACGGCGCCACCGGCCCCCGGGTCGTGGCGGTGCGGCGCCTTCGCGTGGGCGCGGTCAGCGGCCCGGCGCCATGGTCCGGATCCCGCTGGAGCGTGGCTTTGGGGCCCGGCTGGAGCCGCGGCCCGGCGACGCGAGCGCCCACCCGTATCTGCTGATCGCGGGCGCGGCCGCGGCGGCCCTGCTGCCGCCCGTTCCCTCCGCCGCGCTGGACGCGCTGGGGGCGGACACCGCAAAAAGCTCGGCCGGGGGACTCAGTTCCCGGTGGTCCTGGTGGGCCTGAGCACCACGAAGTCGGCGTTCGCCGGGTCGACGCAGACGGCGAGGCGGCCCACGCCCTCCGCGTCCACCGGCCCCATCTGCACACTGCCGCCGTGGCCGGTCACCTCGGCGACGGCGGCGTCGCAGTCGGTGACGGCGAAGACCGGGTGCCAGTAGGGGTGTCCGTCCGCGAGGGAGAGGTCCTGCTCGCGGACCTCCATCAGACCGCCCTGCATCCGCTCCTCGGGGAGCCCCTCGGGGGTGATCAGGGTGTACGTGCCCCCGCCGCCCGGCATCTCCATGTCACCGAACCGCCAGCCGAGGACATCGCCGTAGAACTCCTTGGCGGCCCGCGCGTCGGTCGTGTACAGCTCGGTCCAGGACAGCGAGCCCGGCTCCTCGACCAGTTCGAAGCCCGCCTCGCTGCCCGGCTGCCAGACGGCGAACTGGCCGCCCTGGGGATCGCTGTACTGGGCCATCCGACCCCATTCGCCGAGGTCACGGGGTTCCACCCGGACCGTGCCGCCCGCCCGCCGGACGGCCTCGGTCGTGGCGTCGGCGTCGGCGACGTCGTAGTAGATCATCCAGGCGGAGCGCGCCCCCTCCTCGGTGAGCCTGCCGAGCCCGGCGACGGTCTTCCCGTCCTTCTTGAACATCCCGCCCTGGCTTTCCTCCCCCTCGCCGCCCATGGGCTCGTACTCCCAGCCGAGCACGGCGCCGTAGAAGTCCGCGGCGGTCCCCACATCGGGGGAACCGAGGTCGATCCAGCAGGGGGCACCGGGAGTGGGGTCGGTGGTGATCACGGGGATTCCCTTCCGCAGCCGCAGGTCCTGGCCCCTTCAGCCTGACACCGGACGGGTCCCGCCGCCCGTCGGCCGCCGTCTACGCGAAGGCCGGCTCCGGGAGGCCGGCCGAGGTGCCGAGCTGGGCCCAGACCGTCTTGCCGTGGCGGGCGTGCCGGGTGCCCCCGTGTGCGGCGAGCCGGGCAACCAGCAGGAGGCCGCGGCCGCCCTCGTCGTAGACCCGGGCGCGGCGCTGGTGGGGGGTGGTGCTGCCGGCGTCGGAGACCTCGCACAGCAGACCGCGGTCGTTGATGAGGCGCAGTCCGAGGGGCGGGGTGCCGTAGCGGATGGCGTTGGTGACCAGTTCGCTGACCACCAGCTCGGCGGTGAAGTCGAGCCCGTCGAGTCCCCAGTCGGCGAGCTGCCGGGACACCTCCGAGCGGGCCCGGGAGACGGCGGCCGGGTCGGGCTCCAGGTCCCAGCCGGCCACCTGGCCGTCCCCGAGGGCGTGGGTGCGGGCGAGGAGGAGGGCCACGTCGTCGTCGGGGCGGTCCGGCAGCAGGGTGGACAGGACGGTGTCGCAGGTGGCCTCCAGATCGGCGGCGGGCCGGGCGAGCGACTCGCGGAGCAGGGCGAGGCCGGTCTCGACGTCGTGGTCACGGGCCGCGATCAGACCATCGGTGCAGAGGGCGAGGAGGCTGCCCTCGGGGAGCTCCACCTCCACGGCCTCGAACGGCAGCCCGCCCAGGCCCAGCGGGGGTCCCGGCGGCGGTTCGAGGGTGTCGACGGTGCCGTCCGCCGCCCTGACCACGGGCAGCACATGGCCGGCCCGGGCGAGGGTGCAGCAGCGGCCGACGGGGTCGTGGACCGCGTACAGGCAGGTGGCGCCGATGTCCCCGGTGTCCTCGCGGTCCGGGTCTGCGGCGGCCTCGGCGGACAGGCGCAGCACGACGTCGTCGAGGTGGGTGAGGAGTTCGTCGGGCGGCAGGTCGATGTCGGCGAGGGTGCGTACGGCGGTGCGCAGCCGGCCCATGGTGGCGGCGGCGTGGATGTCGTGGCCGACGACGTCCCCCACGACGAGGGCGACCCGGGCCCCGGACAGCGGGATGACGTCGTACCAGTCGCCGCCGACCCCGGCCCGGCCCCCGGCGGGCAGATAGCGGCAGGCGACCGACACGGCGGACTGCGGGGGTGTGCGCGGCGGGAGCAGACTGCGCTGGAGGCTGAGGGCGGTGGCGCGGGCGTGCGTGTAGCGGCGGGCGTTGTCCACGGCGACGGCCGCGCGGGCGGCGATCTCCTGGGCGAGCAGCAGGTCCTCGTCGTCGTAGCGGTCGGGGTTGCGGTGGCGACAGAACCGGGCGACCCCGAGGGTGGCGCCCCGGGCACACAGGGGGACCACGAGCGTGGAGTGGACCGGGTCACGGCCGGGGCCGACGGGCGGGCGGGGAGGGGTGCCGCCGGAGGGTGGGGCGGGAGGTGTCGGTCCTGGACGAGGCGCTGCGCGAGCGCATGCGCGCGGCCGTCCGCGGGGCGCCTCGCCCCGGCACGTCCCCGACGAGATCATCGAGGCGCCCGGCATCCCGCACACCCGCACCGGCGAGGGGCGGTCGGGTGCCCTCGGTATGCTCGCCGCCATGGCGAACACCGTGACCAGCTACGACTACGAGAAGGACGGCGCGGCCATCTACCGTCAGTCCTTCGCCACGATCCGCGCGGAGGCCGATCTCTCGGGGCTGCCCGCCGATGTCGGACAGGTCGCGGTCCGGATGATCCACGCCTGCGGGATGGTGGACCTCGTACGGGACCTGGCCTGGACGCCGGGTGTCGTGGCGCGGGCCCGGGAGGCCCTGCGCGGGGGCGCGCCCGTCCTCTGCGATGTGCAGATGGTGGCGAGCGGGGTGACCCGCCGACGGCTGCCCGCGGGCAACGAGGTGCTGTGCACCCTGTCCGACCCGGCCGTGCCGGAGCTGGCGGCCGGGCTGGGGACGACGCGCAGCGCCGCCGCGCTGGAGCTGTGGCGGGACCGGCTGGACGGCGCGGTCGTCGCCGTCGGCAACGCGCCGACCGCGCTGTTCCGGCTGCTGGAGATGATCGAGGCGGGCGCGCCCCGGCCCGCCGCCGTGATCGGCGCGCCGGTGGGTTTCGTCGGCGCCGCCGAGTCCAAGGACGCGCTGGCCGCCAACCCGTCCGGACTGGAGTACCTGGTGGTGCGGGGCCGCCGCGGGGGCAGCGCGATCGCCGCGGCGGCGGTCAATGCCCTCGCGAGCGAGGAGGAGTGACGGCGGCGACGGCCGACGGGTGGTCAGGGAGCGGTACGGGGGTCAGCCGGCCGTACCGGACCACCGTTCGGTGACCCACGTGGCCGCCGCCTCCGGGGTGGGGGTGACGGGGACTCCCTCGGGGAGCGGGGGACGGCGGACCACGACCACCGGCAGGCCCGCCTCCCGGGCCGCCGTCAGTTTCGGGGCGGTGGCGGCTCCCCCGCTGTCCTTGGTCACCACGACGTCGATACGGTGCCGGCGCAGCAGCTCCCGCTCCCCGTCGAGGGTGAACGGGCCCCGGTCGAGCAGGATCCGTGCCCGGGCGGGACGAGGGCCCTCGGGCGGGTCGACGGACCGGACGAGGAACCACAGGTCGGCCGGCCCCGCGAACGCGGACAGCCCCAGGCGGCCGGTCGTCAGGAACACCCGGCGCCCCAGCGCGGGCAGCACCGCGGCGGCCTCCTCGACCGAGCCGGCCTCGTGCCAGTCGTCCCCCTCCCCCGGGGTCCAGCCGGGTCGGCGCAGGGCCAGCAGGGGGATCTCGGCGCCGGCGGCGGCCAGGGCCGCGTGGCGGCTCATCGTCGCGGCGAAGGGATGGGTGGCGTCGACGAGCGCGCCGACCCGCCGCTCGCGCAGCCAGGCCGACAGCGCCTCGGGGCCGCCGAAGCCCCCGACGCGGACCTCGCCCGGGGGCAGCCGGGGGCTCGCGACCCGTCCGGCGAGCGAGGTGGTCACCGCCAGGCCGGGCCTGCCGTGCAGCAGTTCGGCGAGCCGGCGGCCCTCCGTCGTCCCGCCGAGGATCAGCACATGCATGGGGGTACGGGTCCGTTCGTGAGGGGCGGTCGCGACGCCCCCACTCAAGCACACCCGCCCGGGCCCCCGTCCCCCGCCGGTTCAGGCGCAGAAGTCCGCGACGGTCGCCGTGAGGACGTCGGTGAGACGGTCCAGGGAGGCGAGGTCGACGTACTCGGTGGCCGCATGGGCGCCTTCGCCGTCGGCCCCGAACAGCAGACAGGGGATGCCGGCGCGGTCGAGGAGCGCGCAGTCGGTCCAGAAGAACTCCGCGCGGACGACGGGCGGACGGCCGAGGGCCCGCTCGGCGTGGTGGGTGAGGGTGCGCACGATCGCCGCCCCGGGGTCGGCCGCGAACGGCTCGCGGTGCAGCCCGGGCGTCAGCCGGTACCGGAAGTCGGGCACCGTGGCGGCCAGATGGTCGAGTACGGCGGTCAGCTCGCGCCCGACGGCCTCCGCGCTCTCGCCGGGAACGGTCCGGCGCTCCAGGGTGATCCGGCAGTGCGCGGGATAGGTGGAGGGCTCCTCACCGCCGTGGACGACCGAGGCGTGCACGGTCCCGGTGCCCAGCAGGGGGTGCGCCGGGCCCCGGCCGAGCCGCGCGCCGAGTTCCTCCAGGGCCACCAGGAAGTGGCCGGCCTTGGCGATGGCGTCGACACCGAGGTCGGGCCGGGACCCGTGCGCGGCGCGGCCCTCGATCTCCACGTCGAACCAGGCGAACCCCTTGTGGGCGAGGGTGACTTCGAGGTGGCTCGGCTCGGTGACGATCGCCGCGTCGGCGGTGAAGGACTCCAGCACCTCCTCGGTGCCCGAGCTGCCGTGCTCCTCGTCGGCGACACAGGCGAGGAGGACGTCGCCGCGCAGCGGCCCCCGCGCGGTGGCGCGGGCGGCGGCGACCATCATCGCCGCGATGCCGCCCTTCATGTCGAAGGTGCCGCGGCCGTACATCCTGCCGTCGTGGATCCGCGGGTCGAGCGGGTCGCCGTCGTAGCCGGCGTGGCCGACCGTGTCGAGATGGCCGTTGAGCATGAGGGAGCGGCCGCCGCCGGTACCGCGGGCGACCGCGACCAGCGAGGGCCGGCCGGGGCGCCGCTCCAGGCGGTGCACCTCGAAGCCGCGGTCGGCCAGCCACCGGCCGCAGAAGTCCGCGACGGCGCTCTCACCGGCGCCGCCGGCCACCAGGTCCGGGTTGACGGAGTCGAGCGAGACGAGACGGGCGAGCAGCTGGGAGGGGGTGGAGGGCGTGGAGGGGGTCTCGGTGGGCATGCGGGCCTCTCGGGGAAGGTACGGGGGATCAGTCCTGGCCGGCCAGGCGCAGCAGCGTGGTCGCGAGGACGTCGACACCGTGGGCGCAGGCCTCGGGGGTGGAGTACTCGCGGGGGTTGTGGCTGATGCCGTCGTACTCACCGCGTACGAAGATCATGGCGGTCGGGCAGAGCGCGGCGATCTCCTGGGCGTCGTGCCCGGCGCCGGAGAGCAGGGGGACATGCGCCAGGCCGAGCTCGTCGGCGGCCCGCGCGATGACCTTCCGCACGCCCTCGTCGAAGGGGACGTACCCGGTCCTGGCCATCCGCCGGGTGGTCACCGACAGCCCCGGCCGGCTCTCCTGAAGCTCGCGCAGGAAGGCGGCGAGGGCCTCCTCCGCGCGGGCCATCAGGGTGTCGTCGGGGTTGCGCAGGTCGACGGTCAGCTCCGCGCGGGCCGGGACGATGTTCGTCAGGTCCGGATGGACGGTCAGATGGCCGACGGTGGCGCGCAGGTCCCCGTACGCCCCGGAGTCCACCAGCTCCCGCAGCCGGACGACGATCCGCGCGGCGGCGAGGCCCGCGTCGGCGCGCAGGCGGGTCGGTGTGGTCCCGGCGTGCGCGGCACGGCCGTGAACGGTGATCTCCTGCCAGGAGATGCCCTGCACCCCGGTGACGACACCGATCTCCACCCCGCTCTCGGCGAGCACGGGGCCCTGTTCGATGTGGCACTCGACGTAGGCGTGCGGCGGGGCGAGGCGGACGTCCGCGGGGCCGTCGAAGCCGGTGCGGGCGAGTTCGCCGCCGAGGGTGCGGCCGTCGCGGTCGGTCAGGGCGTGGGCGTACTCCAGGGGGAGCCGGCCCGCGGCGACGGCGCTGCCGAGCATGTCGGTGCCGAAGCGGACGCCCTCCTCCTCGGTGAAGACGCCGACCTCGATCGGGTGGCGGGTGCGGATGCCGCGCTCGTTCAGGGTCCGTACGACCTCGATGCCGCCGAGGACGCCGAGGCAGCCGTCGAAGGCTCCGGCGGTGGCCACGCTGTCGATGTGCGAGCCGGTGAGGACGGGGGCCGCGGTGGGGTCGGTGCCCTCGCGGCGGCCGTAGATGTTGCCCATGCGGTCGACACGGACGGTCAGTTTGGCCTCCTCCATCCACGCGACGACCCGGCGGCGGCCGGCCGCGTCGGCGTCGGTGAGCGCGAGACGGTTGACGCCGCGCAGTCCGGTGCGCTCGTCGTCGTAGGCGCCGATGGCGGCGAGGTCCATCAGGGACCGCCACAGGCGGGGGCCGTCGACGGTGAGCGTGGGGGTGGTCATGACGGGCTCTCCGGGGTGGTTCGGGCGTCGCGGGTGCCGGCGTGGGCATGGGGGTTGGCGGCCGTGCCCTCGGTGCTCAGCAGGACGACCACCGAGGTCGCGTCGAGCCCCAGGGCCGTACGGCGTGCGTCGGCGCCGTCGCCCGTGAGGGCCGCGCGCAGACCGGCGAGCGGGGCGGCGCCGCAGGGGCCCGACGACACTCCGAGCGCGGCGAGGTCGGCGGCCGCGCGGGCGCTGTCGGCGTCGGTGACGGCGACCGCGGCGTCCAACCCGCCGTGCAGACGGGGCCAGGCGAGGCCGGAGGGGGTGCCGCAGTTCAGGCCGGCCATCGTGGTGTCGCCGGTGGGGACGCTGACCGGTACGCCGTGGGCGAGGCTCGCGAGGACGCAGGCCGCGGTGTCCGGCTCCACGGACAGCAGCGCCGGGGCCGCCGGACCGGGGGCGGGACGGCTGCGGTAGTGGGTGACTACGGCCTGGGCGAAGGAGCCCACGCCCACCGGTACGACGACGAGTCCGGGGCCCGGGACTCCCGCGGCGGCCAGTTGGTCGTCGATCTCGGCGCAGAGGGTGGAGTAGCCCTCGACGATCCATCCGGGGATCCGCTCGTATCCCGGCCATCCGGTGTCCTGGACGAGGACCGCGTCCGGCGCGTCGGCCGCCCGGGCCGCCCGCCGCACGGCGTCGTCGTAGGAGCCCGCGACCTCGGTGACCTCGGCGCCCTCGGCGGCGATCGCGGCCACGGCGCCGGGATGGACGCCGCTCGGCACGAAGACCCGCGCCGGCCGGCCGAGCAGCCGGGCGGTCCGGGCCACCGCGCGGCCGTGGTTGCCGTCGGTGGCGGTGACCAGGGTCAGCGGGCCGTCCTGGGGCCGCTCGGCGAGGATGCGGTGGACGGCCCAGGACACGCCCAGCGCCTTGAACGCGGGCAGGCCCAGCCGGCTGGACTCGTCCTTGACGAAGACCCGGCCGACGCCCGACTCGGCGGCGAGCGGCGGGAGTTCGGTGAGCGGGGTGGGGGCGTAGCCGGGGAGCGCGGCGTGGAAGTCGCGCACCCCGTCGGGGGCGGGGGCGCATCGCCAGGCGCGGGCGCCGGGGCGGGCGAGCCAGCGGGGCGCGGGGAGGGAGAAAAGGGAGGAAGGGTTCTCGGGCACCCGTTCAGGTTCGGGCCGGACGTCATGTTCGGTCCAGCGCATGTTTCCGACCTATACTCATCGGAAAAACCGACGGATCCTGCCCGATCCCGCCGGATCCCGCCGGATCCCGACGGATAAGCCCTCCTGAAGCGGTACGGCCCTTGTTCGACCTCCACCGTTTGCGCCTGCTGCGCGAGCTCAAGCACCGCGGGACGCTCGCGGCCGTCGCCGCCGCCCTGTCGTACGCCCCCTCGTCGGTGTCCCAGCAGCTCTCGCAGCTGGAGGCCGAGGCCGGCGTCCCGCTGCTGGAGCCGGTGGGACGGCGGGTACGGCTGACCGAGCAGGCCGAGATCCTCGTCGCGCACACCGAGGCGGTGCTCGCGCGTCTGGAGCGCGCGGAGGCGGACATCGCCGCCTCGCTCACCGAACTGACGGGCACGGTGCGCGTCGCCTCCTTCCAGACGGCCGCGCTCGCCCTGGTCCCGGCGGCGCTCGCCCTGCTGCGCGACCGGCATCCGCTCCTGCGCGTCCACGTCACGCAGTGGGAGCCGGAGCGGGCGCTGCCCGCGCTCCAGGCCCGCGACTTCGACCTGGTCCTCGCCGAGGAGTACCCCGGCAGCCCCAACCCGCGCCCCGCCGGACTCGAACAGCAGGACCTGCTCGACGACCCCTTGCGCCTGGCCCCGCCCCGCCCGGCCGAAGGCCCGGCCGCCGACGCCCGGGAAGGCGACGAGGCCGACTCCGGCGCACCGCCGGCCGTGCTGCGGACCCTCGCCGGGTGTCCCTGGGTGATGGAGCCCGAGGGCACCCCGGCGCGGCGGTGGGCCGTGGCGCTGTGCCGGGACGCCGGTTTCGAGCCCGACGTACGGTTCGAGAGCACGGACCTCCTGCTCCACCTCCGGCTGGTCGAACAGGGCCTCGCCGCGGCCTTCCTGCCCGACCTCGTCTGGTGCGGCCGCCGCCCCACCGTCGCCCTCCACCCGCTCCCCCGGGGCCGCCGCACCCGCCGTGTCTTCACCGTCGTGCGCCAGGGCCGCACCCATCACCCCGCGGTCCTGGCCTGCCGCGCCGCCTTCCGCGAGGCGGTCGCCCTGAACTCCGGGCCCTGACACGCCGACGCCCCGCCCCGGGACGGTCCGCAGGGCGGGGCGGCGACCGGTCCGGTCTACTCGGGCCGTGAGCGGTTCGGCCGGGTGCGGACCACGGCGAACGCGGCCGCGGCCAGCCCCAGGACGCCCGCGGCCAGACCGGCGGCCGCGAGGCCACGGGCGGTCGAGTCGCTGTCCGAGCCGGAGGCGGCGGAGGCGGTGCCGGAGCCGCTCTTCTCGGCCGTCGCGGCGGTCGCGCCGTCGGTGTCCGTGTCCCCGGCGTCGGCCCCCTTGGCGGTGAGGGTGACCACCGGCGCCGGGTTCTCCGGTTCGTCGTCGCCGGAGGCCGCCTCCTCGATCCAGCGGGTGACCTTGCCGTCGGAGTAGGTCTGGAGCGCCTTGAAGGCCAACTGGTCGGTGTCGTCGGGAAGTTGCCCGAAGGCGACGTCGAAGTCCTCGTACTGCCCGGCGGTGATCCGCCCACCGGTCCAGGTGATCTCGGAGACGGCCTCGGTGATGGTGCCGTCGTCGGTCCTGACCGGCGTCTTGAGCTTGGTGTTCGTCACCTTGGCCGTCCAGCCGTCCCGGGGCGAGACGAGGACGCCGAGGAGGGGGTGGTCGGTCGGCAGGAAGATCTGCACCTTGGTGGTGGAGGCGGTGTCCTCCTCGTTGGGCACCCGGAACGTCAGCAGCCCGTCGGTGGCTCCCTTGGCGTAGGTCTCGGGGTGGACGGTGACATGGGCGGAGGCGGCGCCGGCGGCGGTGAGGACCCCGGCGACGGCGAGGGCGGCGACGGCGGCGGCCCGGCGCAGGGTGGTGGTGCGGGTCATGGACATGGGTGAGTGGCTCTCCGTACTCGGGACGGTCGGGACGGGATGTCGGGTGGTGGTCCGCTCAGCGGATCGCGTACGACATCCACGCCGGCGGCCCGCGCCGGTGCACGGCGTACCGCAGCAGCGCCTGCCGCGGCGTTCCCGCTCCCCCGCCCGCCGGCCGGCCGGGGCGCGGCACGGCCGGGACGGCCCGCGCCCCCCGCGCCACCTGCCACCAGGCGACGAGCCCGGGCACGAGGGCGCCGGCCCACCGCAGCAGCGACCACAGGGCGGCCTCGCCGCGCCGCAGCCACCAGGTCAGCAGCAGGGCCGCCCCGAGGTGGGCGGCGGTGGCGTGCGGGGTGTGCGGGTGCCCGGCGGAGTGGGTCATCCGCAGTCCGTGCATGACCATCACGGTCTGCGGCCGGGCGGTGGCGAAGGCGAAGTGCAGCCCGGCCTGGGACGCGAGCGTGCCGCCCCCGATGCCGGCCAGCGAGCGCTCCCGCCCGCCCAGCAGACAGCCGGCCGCGAACAGCACGAGTGCCCCCGCGGCCTGGGTCCGCACCGGCGGGGCCACGCCCGTGGCCAGCACATGGCCACCGGCCGCGAGCAGCACGCACAGTACGGCGAACACCGCCGCCCGCAGGCTCCGCACCGCCAGGGACACGCTCACGTCGCCCGATGCTGCCACGCAGCCCACGGCTCGCTCCGCTCGCCCCCACATGCACACCACCGTCCACGCCCTCCGCCCGGCTGATCCCGCCTCCCCCTCACGAGTCGGACGGGAACGCCGTTCAGTTCCCGCGGATCCGACAGCGCCGGGCAAACGTCGGCCCCGGTGGGCTCCGGCCCGGTCTCAGCCGGTCGCCGACGCCTTCTTGATCGCCTCGCGGATCCGGGGGTAGGTGCCGCACCGGCACACGTTCTCGATGCGGTCGATGTCGGCGTCGGTGGGCCGGGCGGTGCGCTTCATCAGGGCCGCCGCGGCCATGATCTGGCCGGGCTGGCAGAAGCCGCACTGTGCCACGTCGCACTCCAGCCAGGCCTGCTGGACGGGGTGCAGCCGGTCGCCGTCGGCCAGGCCCTCGATGGTGGTGACCTCGCGGTCCGCGCAGTCGGCGACCGGGACGACACAGGGCTGGATCTCACCGCCGTCCAGATGGCTCGTGCACGCGCGGCAGACGCCGACGCCGCAGCCGTACTTGGGGCCGGTGACGTTCAGCAGGTCCCGCAGCACCCACAGCAGCGGCATGTCGGCGGGCGCCTCGACGGTGACCGGCTTGCCGTTGAGGACGAAGGAGTAGGAGGGCATGGGCACCTTCCGTTGAGGGGCTCAGGGGCTCAGGGGCTCAGAAGTTCAGAAGTTCAGGGGGAAGCGCCGCGGCTTGGTGCCCGTCGCGCGGGCGTAGGCGTTGGCGACCGCGCCGGCCGCCGCCGGGACGCCGAGTTCGCCCGCGCCGCCCGGTTCCCCGTGCGAGGGCATGATGTACGCCTCGAAGCGGAGCGGGGCGTCGCGCTGGCGAGCGTAACGGAAGTCGGCGTAGCTGCCCTCGCGGACGGCGCCCCGGTCGATGTGCAGACCGGCCGTCAGGACGGTGGAGATGCCGTCGAGCGCGGTGCCCATGAGCTGGGCCTGGAGCCCGCGCGGGTTGACGGCGGTGCCCACGTCGGCGGCCATCACCATCCGGGTCACCCGGGGCTTCTTCGGGTCGGTGGCGTCGATCTCGGCCAGGCAGGCCACACAGGAGCCGTACTCCTCGTGCACGGCGACCCCCTGTCCGTGCCCGGCCGGGAGGGCGCGGCCCCAGTGCCCGGCTGCCGCCGCCTTGGCGAGCACGGCCCGGACGGCCTTGCTGCGCAGGGTCGTACGGCGGAACGCGACCGGGTCCTTCCCGAGGCGTACGGCGATCTCGTCGACGACGATCTCCTCCGCCGTCCGTGAGGTCCCGGAGTCCACCGACCGCCAGGCGCCCAGCGGGATCCTGGCCAGCCCGACGGAGCCGTAGTCCCCGGACAGGGCGCCGAAGTTGTACAGGCCGCTGTCGCTGGGCAGCGGTCCGGCCGCCGACGCGAAGGACGCCCGCCGGACGGCGCCCTTCCCCTCGTAGTCCTCGCTCACCGAGGCCATGGAGTGGGCGAAGGCCACCACGCGGCCGCCGGCGAGGCTGGCGCGGATGCGGTGATGGCCGGCCGGGCGCATCCGGCCGTGCCGGAGGTCGTCGGCGCGGCTCCACATCAGTTTGACGGGGCGGCCCGCCGCCTTCGAGATGAGGGCCGCCTCCAGGGCGGCGTCGGAGTCGAGCCGCCGGCCGAACGAGCCGCCGCCGCGCATCACATGGACCGTGACCTTGGCGGCGGGCAGGCCGACGGCCTCGGCGATGCTGTCGCGGGCGTCCATCGGGGTCTGCGAGGAGAACCAGATCGCGGCCTTGGTGCTGCGGACGTCCGCCACCGCGGTCAGCACCTCCATCGGCGCGTGGCTGACGAAGGCGAACTCGAACTCGCCCTCCACCTGCGCCGATCCGCGTGGCGGGGTGCCGAGGCGGGGCACGGCGGCGCGCAGCCGGCGGCGGATGTCGGCGTCGGAGAGCGCGGCGAGCGGGCCCGGGGCCCAGGTGATCTTCAGCGCGTCGCGGGCCTGGAAGGCGTGGTGGAAGGTCTCCGCCACCACGGCGACCCCGCCCGCGACCCGCACCACGGCGTGCACACCGGGCAGCGCCCGGGCCGCGCGGTCGTCGAGGGAGACCACCGTGCCGCCGAGTGTGGGCGGCCGCGCGACCACGGTCGGCCTGGCACCCGCCACCGCGAGGTCACCGGCGTAGCGGGCTTTGCCGGTGACGATGTCACGGGCGTCGATCCGGGTCGTGGGCCGCCCGATCACCCGGTGCCTGGACGCCGGCTTGGGCTTGGCGGACACGGCGGGCACGCGGATGGCGGCGGCGTACCCGGTGAGGTAGCCGAAGGTGGCCGAGCGTCCGTCCGGGGCGTAGACCTTGGTGTCCTTGGTCCGCAGGGCGCGCGCCGGGACGTGCCAGAGCCGGGCCGCCGCGGTGACCAGCTTGGCCCGCGCGGTGGCGGCGAGCTGCCGGGCCGGTCCGTACAGCGAGCGGACCGAACTGGAGCCGCCGGTGTACTGGTTGCCCTTGGTGCGGGCGTCGGCGAGGGGGATGTCGATGTCGGCGAGCCGGGCGTCCAGCTCCTCGGCGATCATCATCGCGACGGCGGTGGTCACCCCCTGCCCGACCTCGACCCTCGGCAGCCGTACGACGATCCTGTTGGCCGCGGTGACCTCGAGGACCAGCATCTCCTCGTCGGCCCCGGTCACCAGCACGTCGGAGGACCGCCGCGCGGGCTCGGCCCCCTCGGCGGGCGGCGCGTCGCAGGCGAGGGGGGCCGCGACGGTCAGGGTGGACGCCGCGAGCGTGTAGACCATGAAACGACGACGGGACAACTGACGGGACAACGGGCACTCCTGTCCGGGTTCCGCGGGGTTCGACTCCTAGGAGGGGCGCAGGCCCGCCGAGGTTGCCTGGAGACCGGAAGCCGTGTGGAACCCGGGGTGACCGTCCGTCATCCCCGCACCGGAAGCCGCGGCAGTCGTGGTGGTGCGCCCGGAATGACCGTGCGGGTCGGGGCGGCGTAGGCGGCCGCCCCGGCGAGGAACCACAACTGGGCGGAGGCGGTGGTGAGTCCGAGGGCGAGCAGGGGTGGGCCTGGCCCTTGATGAGGACGAGCGCGATCCAGCCGAGGAACAGGCCGAGGGCGACCTCGGTGAGCCGGCACAGGGCGGACAGGGCGGAGGCGAGACAGAGCCGGGGCCGGGGGCCGGGGCCGGTGCGGTCCGACGATATCGAGGAGGAAGCGCAGCAAGGAGGCCGGGCGCCGGGGTGAGGTCTCGTCGGCGGGGGCGGCGGCGGTGGCCGCGGTGGTGACGGCCCTGCGGACGACGAGGGCGGTGGCGGTGACCACGGCGCCGAGGACGGCGAGGGGCGGCGCAGCAGCTTGCCGGGGCCGAGGGCGAGGGCGGCCACGGTGGCACCGCCGGCGAGCGCGAGCGTGCGGCCCGGGGCGTTCCGGGCGGGTGCCGCGGCCGATTCCGCCGTCCGGTTCGCCGGTGCCGATTTCTCATCGGATCGGGGGCGGACACAGCGGAGTACGGCTGTAGGTGAATTCCTGAGGATTTCGCCGATCTCGGCGGTTCCGAGTGCCGGGTCATGGAGGACCGGGACGCCTCCGGTGACCTCGCCGGCGCGCACCGTTCTGATGCCGGAAGCTTTTTCCAGCACGTCGGCGAATACGCTCGCGAAATGTCTTTTCCCCGCCATTTCTGGAATCTTCCGGCACTGCCGCCCGGGAACGGCGGAGCACATTGTCACCAGCATGGTCAGCGGATCCCCGAGGTCTTTCCGTGGAACGGGTACGGCGTGGGTGTCCCGGTGCGCCTTGCCGGTGGCGACGGCGGGCGGGCGCCCGGCCGGGGCCGCGCCGCGGACACCGTCACCGCCCGCCATCTGCGCGGCCACGACCTCGGCGGTCACCTCGGCGGCGAGGTCCTGGAGTCCCTCACCGGCCTCGCGGGCGGCACGCTTGACCTCGAGGACGAGTCCGACGGAGGTCTTCACCAGTCCGCGCATCAGGGGTTTGACGACCCTTTCGGCGAGAGGTGCGGCGATGAGTCCGATCAGGAACGGGGCAACCACAGGCGGCATGAAGCACACCCTTTCCGTTCTTTCCTTTTCAATTGTTCGGGACTCACATGTTCCGGAACCGACCGCCGGGACCATTTCCTCCGGCATGCGCGAACCGCCTCGGGCCATCAGAGGCGATGGCTCCGGATCCAGGCCGAGACCTGGGCCGTCACCCGCACGAGTAGGCATGCACCATGCAGGCGCCTCAGGAAAAACCCCTTCGAACGGGCGGACCCCACCCCGCCCCGCCGAAAGCATTGACGCGGACATGCAGCCCCCTTATGTTCTGGGCCGAAGTTACGAACTACGTTCGAAATTACGGACAAGGGACGGTCCTGTATGCCTCGGATGTTCCGTCGACGCTCCGGTTCGCCCGCGAAGCGCCGCCGCAGACCTCTGCTCGTCTGCGTGCTGACGCTGCTGGTGGCCCTGGTGGCGGCGACCCAGCCGGTGTCCGCGGCGGACGGCCGCCCGTACACCAACCCGCTGAAGTCGTACAAGGGCGCCGACCCCTGGCTGGAGTACTACGACGGCAACTACTACCTGATCACCACGACGTTCACCGGCATCCTCGGCATCCGCAAGTCGCCGACGCTGGCCGGCCTGGCCACCGCGCCCAATGTGCAGGTGTGGTCGGACACCACGTCCACCCGCAACACCAACATCTGGGCGCCGGAGCTCCACCAGTTCAACGGCCACTGGTACCTGTACTACTCGGCCGGACCGAGCGGTGTCTCCTGCTGCGACTCCCAGCGCACCCATGTCCTGGAGAGCGCCGGCACCGATCCGCTGGGCCCGTACACCTACAAGGGTTCGCTCACCGGCTCCAACCTCACCCCGGGCGGCTGGCTGATCGACGCCACCGTGCTCCAGGCGAACAGCAAGCTGTACCTGGTCGGCAGCGGGTTCATCAACGGCAGCAAGCAGAGCCTGGTCATCGCGCCGATGAGCAACCCGTACACCCTGTCCAGCGACACCTTCACGATCATCTCCAGCCCCACCCTGAGCTGGGAGACCTCGGGCGCGGCGGTGAACGAGGGCCCCGAGCCGC
This sequence comes from Streptomyces sp. YKOK-I1, assembly GCF_054660435.1. Lineage (NCBI taxonomy): Bacteria > Bacillati > Actinomycetota > Actinomycetes > Kitasatosporales > Streptomycetaceae > Streptomyces > Streptomyces sp. YKOK-I1. The sequence goes on along the minus strand of NZ_BAAGDR010000001.1, from coordinate 7,970,561 downwards.
TGTATCACGACGGCCGGACGTTCCTGACGTTCTCGGCGAGCTACTGCACCACGGCGGACTACAAGCTGGGGCTGCTGGAGCTGACCGGCTCTGATCCGCTCAGCCCGTCCTCGTGGACGAAGACGCAGTCGCCCGTCTTCCAGCGCAGTGATGCAGGCGGGGTCTACGGCCCGGGCCACAACGGCTTCTTCAGCTCGCCGGACGGCACCGAGAACTGGATCGTCTACCACGCCAACTCCTCCAGCAGCGGCGGCTGCGGCAACGGGCGCACGACCCGGGCGCAGAAGTTCACCTGGAACGCCGACGGCACCCCGAACTTCGGCACCCCGGTCGCCCTCGGCACCTCGCTGCCCGGACCGTCGGGCGAGACGGCGACCACCCCGACCGCGTACACCCTGGTCAACCGCAACAGCGGCAAGTGCCTGGACGTCGAGGGCGGCGCCACGGCCGACGGCACGAACATCTTCCAGTGGACCTGCAACGGCGGGACCAACCAGAAGTGGAAGATCGAGGACCTCGGCGACGACACCAACCGGCTGGTCAACGTGGCCACCGGCAAGGTCGCCGACATCGCCGACTGCGCGAGCGCGGACGGCACCGACATCCGGCAGTGGTCCTGGCTGAACAACAAGTGCCAGCGTTTCCGGCTGGTGTTCACCGCCACCGGCGACTACGTCCGGATCGTCAACGAATCCACCGGCAAGGTCGCCGACGTCGCGAACTGCGGTACCGCGAACGGCACCGACGTACGTCAGTGGACCTGGCTGGACAACACCTGCCAGCAGTGGCGCCTCGTGCCCACCACCTGATCCCCGCACCCCCTCCCCCAGGAGAACCCCCTTGAGACGCAACGCCGTACGGCTGCTCCTGGCCGTCCTCGTCGCCCTCGCGGCCGTCCTCACCGGCGTGGGCTCCCCCGCCCAGGCCGCCGTACCGGAATCCCCCGCCGTGACCTACACCAACCCGATCGCGGCGCAGCGCGCCGACCCGCACATCTTCAAGCACACCGACGGCTACTACTACTTCACCGCCACCGTCCCGGAGTACGACCGGATCGTGCTGCGCCGGGCGACGACCATCCAGGGCCTCGCCACGGCCTCCGAGGTCACCATCTGGACCAAGCACTCCAGCGGGATCATGGGCGCGCACATCTGGGCGCCGGAGATCCACTTCATCGACGGCAAGTGGTACGTGTACTTCGCGGCCGGGTCGACGTCCGACGTATGGGCGATCCGGATGTACGTCCTCGAAGGCACCGGCGCCAACCCGCTGACCGCGACCTGGACCGAGAAGGGCCAGATCACCACGACCTGGGAGAGCTTCTCCCTGGACGCCACCACGTTCGTGGTCAACGGCGTGCGCTATCTCGCCTGGGCGCAGCGCAACCCGTCCGAGGACAACAACACGAGCCTGTTCATCGCGAAGATGTCCAACCCCTGGACGATCTCCGGCACTCCGACGGAGATCTCGCAGCCGACGCTGTCCTGGGAGACGGTGGGCTACAAGGTCAACGAGGGGCCGGCGCTGATCCAGCACGGCGACAAGGTGTTCCTGACCTACTCGGCGAGCGCCACGGACGCCAACTACTGCCTGGGGATGCTGACCGCGTCCGCGACGGCGGACCTGACCAACGCGGCGTCCTGGACGAAGGGTTCGTCGCCGGTGTTCACGTCGAGCGCGGCGACCTCGCAGTACGGGCCGGGGCACAACTCCTTCACCGTGTCCGAGGACGGCAAGTCGGACATCCTCGTCTACCACGACCGCAGCTACAAGGACATCTCCGGCGACCCGCTGAACGACCCCAACCGGCGCACCCGGGTGCAGAAGGTGTACTGGAAGGCGGACGGCACGCCGGACTTCGGCATCCCGGTGGCCGACGGGGTCACCCCGCAGCGGTTCTCCTCCTACAACTACCCGGACCGGTTCATCCGGCACTGGGAGTACCGGGGGAGGATCGAGGCGAACGTCAGCCCGCTGGCGGACTCGCAGTTCCGGGTCGTGACGGGGCTGGCCGGCACCGGCACGGTGTCGCTGGAGTCGACGAACTTCCCCGGCTACTACCTGCGGCACAAGAACTTCGAGGTGTGGGTGGAGAAGAACGACGGCACCTCGGCCTTCGCCTCCGACGCCAGCTTCTACCAGCGGTCCGGGCTCGCCGACTCGGCGGGGATCTCGTACGAGTCCTACAACTACGCGGGCCGCTACATCCGGCACTACAACTACCTGCTGTACGTGCAGACCCCGAGCACCACGACGGACAAGGGGGACGCCACCTTCTACGCCCAGTGAGCGCATGACGCGGAGACTATACATAGGGTGTATACACGCTCTGTATAGTCTCGGCATGCCTTCTCTGACCAGGAAGATGAAGAAAACGGGGGCCGGGTTGCGTGCCGTCGCCGTCTCGGCGGCGGCCGCCTGCCTGGCGGTCGCACTCACCGGCTGCGGTGGCTTGGAGACCACGCCCCCCAGCGCCGCCCGCGCCCGCCCCGCGTCCACCGCGCAGGCGGCAGCCCGCCTGGGTGCCGTCGACTGCCGCGAGGTGAAGTGCATAGCGCTCACCTTCGACGCGGGCCCCAGCGAGCACTCGGCCAGGCTGCTGGACATCCTCGAGGAGAAACAGGTCCACGCGACCTTCTTCCTCCTGGGGAAGCGGCACATCGAGAAGTACCCGGACCTCGTCCGGCGCATGGCCGCCGAGGGCCACGAGGTGGCCAGTCACACCTGGGACCACAAGATACTCACGCGGATCGAGCCGGACGAGATACGCGAGGAACTCCGGCGCCCCGACGACGCGATAGAGCGCCTCACCGGACGCCGGCCCACGCTGATGCGCCCGCCACAGGGCCGCACGAACGAGACCGTGCACGAGATCTGCCGCGAGGAGGGCCTCGCGGAGATCCTGTGGACGGTGACGGCCAAGGACTATCGGACGACGGACTCCGCGCTCATCACGAAGCGCGTCCTCGCCCAGGCCGACCGCGACGGCATCATCCTGCTGCACGACCTCTACGACGGGACCGTCCCGGCCGTGCCCGGCATCATCGACGCCCTGAAGGAACGGGGGTTCGTGTTCGTCACCGTGCCCCAGCTCCTCGCGCCGGGCGAGGCGGAGCCGGGGAAGGTCTACCGCTGACCCTCACCAGGTCAGGTGCAGCTCCTGCGGGGAGCGGTGGATCAGCGTCGGACGCATGACGACGGGGCGGTCCGCGTCCAGCCGCAGGCCCGGCAGGCGGCGGGTCAACTCGGTGAGCGTCAGGCGGAGTTGCTCGCGGGCCAGCTGGGCGCCGGGGCAGGTGTGCGGGCCGTGGCCGAAGGCGAGGTGGCGGCCGGGCGGGCGGGTGATGTCGAACGCGTCCGGCCGCGGATGCCGCGCCCCGTCCCGGCCCGTCGCGCCGAAGGCGACGAACAGGGAGGCTCCGGCAGGGAGTTCGGTGCCGGCGAGGGTGAGCGGGCGGGTGGTGACCCGGCGGAAGCCCTGGAGCGCGGTGTCGTAGCGGGCGGCCTCCTCGACGGCCGCGGGGATCCGCTCCGGCTCCGCGCACAGCAGGTCCCACTGGGCGGGGTGCCGCAGCAGGTGCAGCACGCTGGTGCCGATCAGCGCGGTGGTGGTCAAGTGGCCCGCGATCACCAGGTTCTGGAGGTGGGAGACCACCTCGTGCCGTTCGTCCAGGGTGAGTTCGCCCCGCGCCGGCTCCGGGGAACCGGCGGAGGCGACGGAGGCGACGATCTCCGAGCACAGGTCGGGGCGGGGATCGGCGTGCCGCTCCCGGGCGTACCGGTCCAGCAGGCGCTGCCCGGCGACCGTGTCCTCGGCGGCGGCGATCTGCTCCTTCTCCGTCAGCGGCCGGAACAGCAGCTCCTCCGCCCGGTGACCGCCGTGCACGACGGCCGGCACATCGGCCGGGTCCAGCCCGACGATCCGCCCGACGACCTCGCCGGGCAGCCGGCGCGCGTACGCCGCCATCAGCTCCACCCGCCCGTCCCCGGCGAACTCCTCTACCAGGGCGGCGGCGCGCTCCGCGGCGTACGGCAGGACTGCGGCGACCCGTGCGGGGGACAGTCCGCGGACCAGGGGCGCGCGCAGCCGCTGGTGCTCCTCGCCGTCGGCGCCGACGACCACGGGCCGCCCGCCGAAGCCGGTGCCGAGCACCGCGAGCGCGGCCGGCGAGGGCATCACGTCGGGGCGCAGCGCCCCCGCGGACGAGAAGTCCTCGGGCCTGCGCAGCACTTCGCGTACGTCGTGGTCGCGGGCGACCAGCCAGGCGTCCAGCTCGGGGACGTGGAGCAGGCCCCCGGCCGCCCGGGCCCGTGCGTAGAGCGGGTAGGGGTCCCGCTGCAAGTCGTCCAGTGCGCCGAGCCCTGTGCGGTCCACGTGACGTCCTCCCGTGCCGGTGGTGGTGCGGGGTGCGTGCGAGGTCGGCCCTCATGGTGCCGTACGGGCGTACGCCCCGACAGGGGGCGGCGCGGACTGCCTACGATCGTCGTGTGGTCATCTTCCAGCTCGAACGCACCGCGCCGCTCCCCGTCGCGGAGGCCTGGCGCCGGCTCACCGAGTGGCGGCGGCACGGCGAGGTGGTCCCGCTCACCCGCGTCACCGTGGTCACTCCCCCGCCGGACGGCGAGGGCACGGTGATCGTGGCCCGTTCGGGGCTCGGCCCGCTGTCCTTCGACGACCGGATGGAGGTCACCGAGTGGCAGCCGCCGTCCGGCGACGGGCCGGGCCGGTGCCGGCTCGTCAAACGCGGCCGGGTGGTCCGGGGCTGGGCAGAGATCGAGGTACGGCCGGACCCGGACGGCCTGACCCGGGTCGTGTGGCGCGAGGAACTCGGCGTCCGCTTCCTTCCCACCCCGTTCGACCCACTGCTGCGGACGGCGGGCCGCCGGATGTTCGGACGGGCGGTGGAGGGGCTGCTGCGGCGGGCGTGAGCGGCCAGGCGTGAGGCCCCCGGCGTCAGGCCACTGAGCCGATCCGGGTCGGCGGGCGGGTGGGCAGGTCGTGGTGGATCGGGGTGTGGGCGCCGGTGAGCGGGACGCCGGTGCCGCCGCGGCGGGCGGCGACGATCTCGGCGGCGATCGACAGGGCCGTCTCCTCGGGGGTGCGGGCGCCCAGGTCGAGGCCGATGGGTGAGCGCAGCCGGGCCAGTTCCAGTTCCGTGACGCCGACCTCGCGCAGGCGTTCGTTGCGCTCCAGGTGGGTGCGGCGGGAGCCCATCGCGCCGACGTACGCCACGGGCAGCCGCAGCGCCAGCCGGAGCAGGGGCACGTCGAACTTGGCGTCGTGGGTCAGCACGCACAGCACGGTCCTGGCGTCCACCTCCGTACGCTCCAGATACCGGTGCGGCCACTCGACGACGATCTCGTCGGCCTCGGGGAAGCGGGCCCGGGTCGCGAAGACGGGGCGGGCGTCGCACACCGTGACACGGTGGCCCAGGAACTTGCCGACCCGGACGAGCGCCGAGGCGAAGTCGATCGCGCCGAACACGATCATCCGGGGCGGCGGCACCGAGGACTCCACGAGGACGGTGAGCGGGGTTCCGCAGCGGGAGCCCTGGGCGCCGATCTCCACGGTGCCGGTGCGGCCGGCGTCGAGGAAAGCGCCGGCCTCGGCGGCCACCGTGCGGTCCAGTGCGGGGCGGTCGCCGAGGCCGCCGTCGTACGACCCGTCGGGGCGGACGAGGAGCGCGCGGCCGACGAGGTCCGCCGGGCCGGTGACGACCCGGGCCAGTGCCGCCGTGCCGCCGGCCGCGGCGGTGGCGAGCGCGGCCCCGGCCACCGCGCGGACGGGGTCGCCGGCCCGCACCGGCATGACCAGGATGTCGATGACACCGCCGCAGGTGAGGCCCACGGCGAAGGCGTCGTCGTCGCTGTACCCGAAGCGTTCGAGGACCGTCCGGCCGTCGGCGAGGGCCTCGCGGCACAGCTCGTACACCGCGCCCTCGACACAGCCCCCGGAGACCGAGCCGATCGCCGTGCCGTCGGCGTCCACCGCGAGGGCGGCGCCGGGCCGGCGGGGCGCGCTGCCGCCGACGGCCACCACGGTGGCGACGGCGAAGTCACGTCCCTGCTCGACCCACCGGTCGAGTTCCTCGGCGATGTCCAGCATGTCCTGTCTCCTTGGCGGTCGGGGTGGGGAGGGTGCGGCGACGGCCGGCCGGCGCACGCCCAGCCAGTCCTCAAAGGGATGGAGGGCGAAAGAGAGCAGGAAGATGCCTGTGAGGCCCCACAGAAACGCACCGATCTCCCGCGCCCTGCCCTGAGCCGCCTTGACGGCCGTGTGGGAGACGACGCCGGCGGCCACGCCCGCGGTGATCGAGTAGGGAGACGGCTTCCGCGTCCCACGCTTGCGGGCGCCAGGGACTGCTGGGCCATGGTGCCGTCTCCCAAGTCTCGGAAGGGGGTTGGGACGGTGCGACCTGGGGACGGCCCGGGGCGGAACGGGGGTGGGTTGCTACGCCGTGCCGGTGAGGTGTTCCGGGCGGACCGGCGTCCTGTTCAGCTCCAGGCCCGTCGCGGCGCGCACGGCCGCGAGCACCGCCGGGGTGGAGGACAGGGTGGGGGCCTCGCCGATGCCGCGCAGGCCGTACGGGGCGTGGTCGTCGGCGAGTTCGAGGACGTCGACGGGGATGGTCGGCGTGTCGAGGATGGTGGGGATGAGGTAGTCCGTGAAGGAGGGGTTCTTCACCTTCGCCGTCTTCGGGTCGACGATGATCTCCTCCATGACGGCGACGCCCAGGCCCTGGATGGTGCCGCCCTGGATCTGGCCGAGCACGGACAGCGGGTTGAGCGCCTTGCCGACGTCCTGGGCGCAGGCCAGTTCGATCACCTTGACCAGGCCCAGCTCGGTGTCGACCTCGACGACCGCCCGGTGCGCGGCGAAGCTGTACTGGACATGGCCGTTGCCCTGTCCGGTGCGCAGGTCGAAGGGCTCGGTGGGCCGGTGCCGCCACTCCTCCTCGACCTCCACGGCCTCCTCGCCCAGGACGTCCACCAGGTCGGCGAGGACCTCGCCGCCGTCGGTGACGACCTTGCCGCCCTCCAGGAGCAGTTCGGCGGTGGCCCAGGCGGGGTGGTAGGTGCCGAACCTGCGGCGCCCCAGCTCCAGGACCTGCTCGCGGACCAGCTCGCAGGCGTTCTTCACGGCGCCGCCGGTGACGTACGTCTGCCGGGACGCCGAGGTGGAACCGGCGCTCCCCACCTCGGTGTTGGCGGGGTGGATGGTGACCTGGGCCACGCCCAGCTCGGTGCGGGCGATCTGGGCGTGGACGGTGACCCCGCCCTGGCCGACCTCCGCCATCGCCGTGTGCACGGTGACGACGGGCTCGCCGGCCACGGCCTCCAGCCGGACGCGGGCGGTGGAGTAGTCGTCGAAGCCCTCGGAGAAGCCGACGTTCTTGATGCCGACCGCGTAGCCGACGCCCCGGACCACGCCCTCGCCGTGGGTGGTGTTGGACAGACCGCCGGGGAGCTGCCGTACGTCCGCGCCCTCGCTGGACTCCCACTGGCGCTCCGGCGGCATCGGCATCGCCTTGACGCGGCGCAGGAGTTCGGCGACCGGCGCCGGGGAGTCGACCGGCTGGCCGGTGGGCAGGAGCGTGCCCTGCTCCATGGCGTTGCGCTGCCGGAACTCCACCGGGTCCAGGCCGAGTTCCTTCGCCACCTTGTCCATCTGCGCCTCGTAGGCGAAGCAGGCCTGGACCGCGCCGAAGCCGCGCATCGCGCCGCAGGGCGGGTTGTTGGTGTAGAGGGCGATCGCCTCGATGTCGACGTCGTCGACGACGTACGGACCGATGCCCAGGGAGGCGGCGTTGCCGACGACCGCCGGGGAGGCGGAGGCGTACGCGCCGCCGTCGAGGACGATCCGGCACCTGACGTGGGTGAGCTTGCCGTCGCGGGTCGCGCCGTGCTCGTAGGTGAGCTTGGCGGGGTGGCGGTGGACGTGTCCGAAGAAGGACTCGAACCGGTTGTAGACGATCTTGACGGGTTTGCCGGTGCGCAGGGCCAGCAGACAGGCGTGGATCTGCATCGACAGGTCCTCGCGGCCGCCGAAGGCGCCGCCGACGCCGGCCAGCGTCATCCGCACCTTCTCCGGCGGGAGGCCGAGGACGGGGGCGATCTGGCGCAGGTCGGAGTGGAGCCACTGGGTGGCGATGTAGAGGTGGACGCCGCCGTCCTCCTCGGGGACGGCGAGGCCGGACTCGGGGCCGAGGAAGGCCTGGTCCTGCATGCCGAAGGTGTACTCGCCCCGGACGATCACGTCGGCCCGCGCGGCGGCCGCGGCCGCGTCGCCGCGGACGATGGGCTGGCGGTGGACGATGTTCGGGTGCGCGACATGGCCGATGTGGTGGTCGGTGCGGTGCTCGTGGACGAGGACCGCGTCCGGGGCGGTCGCCGAGGCCTCGTCGGTGATCACCGGCAGCTCGCGGTACTCGACCCTGATCTTGGCGGCGGCGCGGCGGGCGGTCTCCGGGTGGTCGGCGGCGACGATCGCGACGGGCTCTCCGTGGTGGCGTACCTTGCCGTGCGCCAGGACGGGGGTGTCCTGGATCTCCAGGCCGTAGTTCTTCACCTCGGTGGGCAGGTCGTCGTACGTCATCACGGCGTACACGCCGGGCGTGGCGAGGGCCTCGCTCGTGTCGAGGGAGACGATCTCGGCGTGGGCGACGGTGGAGCGCAGGATCTGGCCCCAGAGCATGTCCTCGTGCCACAGGTCGGAGGAGTAGGCGAACTCTCCGGTGACCTTGAGGGTGCCGTCCGGGCGGAGCGTCGACTCGCCGATGCCGCCCTTGGTGTGCGACCCCTGGGTGATCTTCGTGGGAACGCCGTTGGTCGGCATGGGCTCAGACCGCCTCTGACTGCCGGGCGGCCGCGAGGCGGACCGCGTCCATGATCTTCTCGTAGCCGGTGCAGCGGCACAGGTTGCCCGAGAGGGCCTCGCGGATGTCCGCGTCGCTCGGGTCGGGGTTGCGCTCCAGCATCTCGTCGGCGGCGACCAGCAGACCGGGGGTGCAGAAGCCGCACTGGACGGCGCCGGCGTCGATGAACGCCTGCTGGATCGGGGCGAGGTCCGGGGTGTCGCCCGCGTCGCCGGACGAGCGCTGCCGGGCGTACTCGGCGAGGCCCTCGACGGTGACGACCTCGCGGCCCTCGGCCTGGCCGGCCGCGACCAGGCAGGCGCAGACCGGCACCCCGTCCAGGCGGACCGTGCAGGATCCGCATTCGCCCTGTTCGCAGGCGTTCTTGGAGCCGGGCAGGCCGAGGCGCTCGCGCAGGACGTAGAGCAGGCTCTCGCCCTCCCAGACGTCGTCGGCCTCCTGGGGGCGTCCGTTGACGGTGAGGTTGACGCGCATCACGCGGCTCCTTCCGAGGTGCGGCGGGTGCCGCGGTACGACTCCCAGGTCCAGGTCAGGGTGCGGCGGGCCATGACGCCGACCGCGTGCCGGCGGTAGCTCGCGGTGCCGCGGACGTCGTCGATGGGGTTGCAGGCGGCGGCGCAGAGCGTGGCGAACTCCTTGGCGACCGACGGGGTGACGATCTTCCCGTTGTCCCAGAAGCCGCCCTCCTCCAGAGCCGCGTTCAGGAAGTCCTCGGCGGCCTTCGCCCGGACGGGGGTGGGGGCGGCGGATCCGATGCCGGTGCGGACCGTGCGGGTGTCGGGGTGCAGGGCGAGGCCGAAGGCGCAGACGGCGATGACCATGGCGTTGCGGGTGCCGACCTTGGAGTACTGCTGCGGGCCGTCGGCCTTCTTGATGTGGATCGCGCGGATCAGTTCGTCGGGGGCGAGCGCGTTGCGCTTGACGCCGGTGTAGAAGGCGTCGATGGGGATACGGCGGCTGCCGCGCACCGACTCGGCCTCGACCTCGGCGCCGGCCGCCAGCAGGGCGGGGTGGGCGTCCCCGGCCGGGGAGGCGGTGCCGAGGTTGCCGCCGACGCCGCCGCGGTTGCGGATCTGCGGGGAGGCCACGGTGTGCGAGGCGAGGGCCAGGCCCGGCAGTTCGGACCGCAGGTTCTCCATGATCTGCGTGTACGGCACGGAGGCGCCCAGCCGCACGGAGTCCTCGCCGGTCTCCCACTCGTAGAGGTCGGCGACGCGGTTCAGGTCCAGGAGGTACTCGGGCCGCCGGTGGTCGAAGTTGATCTCGACCATCACATCGGTGCCCCCGGCGATCGGCACCGCGCTGGGGTGCTCGGCCTTCGCGGCGAGCGCCTCCTCCCAGCTTGCGGGGCGAAGGAAGTCCATGACCGGCTCTCTTCTTCGTCTCGTGGGTCGTACGGATCGAGCCAGATCGTGTGCGGCGGGCCCGGCTCGTTCATGTGCTGTTCACGCGCAGTGGGCTCAGTACACAGCGCCGTACTCCGACCGTGTCAGTCACGGAAACCATGAAGGAGTTGGCTGGTCGCGACAGGCATCTTGTAGATTCGTATGAACGGAGGCCATCGGAAACCTCTCCGTATCCGCTGGGTTCCCTCCGGGAAACACCACCGGGCCCCCGTCCCACGGATCCCTTCACTTTTCATCGTAGTTTTCGAGACAGTCTTCGAGACAAGAGACAAGGAACGGCGGCGACGAGATGCGGCTGCGCGCACTTCTGGACACCGATGCGCTGGGGCTGCGGCTGCTCGGCGGCGAGGACGAGCTCGACCGCGCGGTGCGCGGGGTGATGACCACCGACCTGCGGGACCCGAGCCGCTATCTCTCCGGCGGCGAGCTGGTGCTGACGGGCCTGGCCTGGCGCCGGGGGCCCGCGGACTCCGAGTCGTTCGTACGGATCCTGGTGCAGGCCCAGGTGGCCGGGCTGGCGGCGGGCACGGCCGAGCTGGGGTACGTGCCGGACGATCTCGTCGAGGCCTGCGCCCGGCACCGGCTGCCGGTGTTCGCGGTGCACGAGTCGGTGGCCTTCGCGACGATCACCGAGCATGTCGTCCGGCAGGTCAGCGGGGAGCGTGCCGGGGATCTCGCGGCGGTGGTGGACCGGCACCGGCGGATGATGACCTCGGGTCCGGCGGGCGGCGGCCCGGACGTGGTCCTGGATCTGCTCGGCTCCGATCTGGACCTGCGGGCCTGGGTGCTGTCCCCCACCGGGCGGCTGATCGCGGGCCCGAAGACGGCTGGCCCGGCGCTGCCGGCCGAGGTGTGCGCCCGGCTGGCCGGGGAGCAGCTCGCGGCGGTGCGCGGCGGGCGGCGCGGGCCGCACCGGACGATGGTGGGCCCCACGACGTACTCGCTGTTCCCGGTCCGCAGCGGCGGCGGCCGCGGCGCGCAGGGCGGGCGGGACGTGCGCGAGAGCGTGCTGTCGGAATGGCTGCTGGCCGTGGAGGCGGACGCCGGGGAGTGGCAGGAGGAGCGGCTGGACCTGCTGTACGGCGTCACCCAGCTGATCGCGGTCGAGCGGGACCGGCGGGACGCGGCGCGCACGGTGCGCCGGCGGCTCGCGCAGGAGGTGCTGGAGCTGGTGCAGACCGGCGCGGCCCCGGCGGAGATCGCGGCGCGGCTGCGAGTGGCCGCGCCGGTGCTGCTGCCGGGCCTGGGCGCCGCCCCGCACTGGCAGGTGGTCGTGGCGCGCGTGGAGTGGGACCGTCCCGAGGGCGAGGGCCCGCAGACGGGTCCGGTGACCCAGTCGCTGCTGGAGGAGATCCTGGTGGACCCGCTGGCGACCGGGACCGAGCCGTCCGACCGGATCGCCGTCGCCCACACCGGTGACGAGGCCGTCGCCCTGGTGCCCCTGCCGGCGGTCTCCACCGAGCACGACGGCTCCGAGGCGGGCATCCTCGCCGAGGCGCTGCTGGCCGCCGTACGGGAGCCGCTGTCGGCGGGGCTGGACGGTGACGGGCGCCTCACGCTCGGGGTGAGCGCGGCCGTGCACTCGGCGGAGGGGCTGCGCGGGGCGCTGGAGGAGGCGCGGCACGCACGGCGGGTCGCGGCGGCCCGGCCCGGCCGGGTCTGCGCGGCCGGGCACCAGGAGCTCGCCTCGCACGTGCTGCTGCTGCCGTTCGTCCCGGACGACGTGCGCCGGGCGTTCACGGCGCGGCTGCTGGACCCGCTGCGCGAGTACGACCGGCGCCACCGGGCCGAGCTGATCCCGACGCTGGAGGCGTTCCTGGAGTGCGACGGCTCCTGGACTCGGTGCGCGTCCCGACTGCATCTCCACGTCAACACCCTGCGCTACCGGGTCGGCCGGATCGAGCAGTTGACGAGCCGTGATCTGTCGCGGCTGGAGGACAAGCTGGATTTCTTCCTGGCGCTGCGGATGAGCTGAGTTCGGGCCGCCCCCCGTCGAAACCTCGGGGGCGGACAGTCCCACGACTTTGTGAAATCCTTCACCCGCCCCCTTGGCCCGGCGCCGGGATTCGTGCTGAGATGCCGCAACCACCTACTCAAGGCTCGACGGCGCGCTCGGGGAGGGCAACGTGGCGTACTCCGCCATGTCTGGTACCGGAACGACCGCAGATGACGATCCCGTCCAGATCGCCGTGTGGCGGTTGCGCTCGCGGGCCTGCTGGGTCGACGCCGCGGCCCTGCTGCCGGCGGACACCGCGCCGGGCGCGATCCAGCGGGCGGCGCTGCTCGTCGAGCGGTGTCTGTACACCGAACAGGGCTGGCAGGACGCCGAGGACGCGCTGCGCACGGCGGAGGCGCTCGCGCACGACGACGAGGAGCGGGGCGCGGCCGCCTGCGAACGGGGCTATCTCGCCTACGCCGCCACCCTGCACGCGGTGCGCGACCGGGTGGACGAGGCGCGGGCGGCGCTCGGCCGGGCGGCGGCGCTGATCCCGCCGGACGCGGTGGGGCGGGCGCTGCTGGACTTCCGGCGCGGGCTGCTCGCGGAGAACATCTCGCGCTCCCCGCAGGCCGCGCGGGCCGCGTACCGGCGCGCCCACACGGCGGCGGCGGCGCACTCGGACGAGCTGCTGCTGTCGTTCACCTGGCGGCATCTGGCCGGACTGGCCCTGCGGGACGGGGAGCTGGCGGAGGCACGCCACGGCTTCGCCGAATCCCTGCGCATCCGGGAGGAGTTGGGCTACCTGGTCGGAACCGCTCCGGCGCTCGTCTCCCTCGCGGACACCGAGACCGAACCGGAGGCCTCCCGGCTCAGGGAGGAGGCCCGCCGCCTGTTCCGCCTGCTGGGCGGCGTACCGACCTGGCTGGCGGCCCAGTTGGCACCACCACCGGCGGCGACGGCGTAGTCAGGGGGCGCGTCAGCGCCCGTAGGGGCGCGGGGAACTGCGCGACCGGCCACAACGGCGCCGCACCGAACCACAGCCTCAGGCAACGCCCGCGAAGTGGTTACGGACCAGAACCTGAACGGCCTCCGACTCCCCCGCGCACAACGCATCGAGCAGAGCGAGATGCTCCGCCGCGTCGGCAAGCAACTCGGCCCGCACGCGCGGCCCGGGCCCGCCGACCAGGGGCCACTGGGCACGGCGATGGAGATCCTCCGCGATGGCGACGAGCTGTTCGTTCCCGGCGGGGGCGAGCAGCGCCCGGTGGAAGACGCGGTCCGCCTCGCCGTACGTCACCCGGCACCCGGAGCCCGCGGCACGGACCGTCGCCTCGGCGAGGGGCCTGAGCTCGGCCCACCGCTCGGCCGGCACCGTACGGGCCAGCCGCTGCATGACCGGCACCTCGATCAGCGCCCGCACCTCGGCCAGCTCGGCGAGTTCCCGTGCGCCGCGCTCGACGACGCGGAACCCCCGGTTGGGCACGACCTCGACGGTGCCCTCCATCGCGAGCTGCTGCATCGCCTCGCGCACCGGGGTCGCCGAGACCCCGAAGCGGTCGCCGAGGACCGGAGCCGAGTACACCTCGCCCGGCCTGAGCTCCCCGGAGACCAGCGCGGTGCGCAGCGCGTCCAGGATCTGCCCGCGCACGGAGGCCCGCTGGACGACCGGCCGGGGCTGCGGGATCGGCGGCTCGCTGTGCGTGTGCTCCCCGCGCGCGGCGCCCCGCGGCCCGCAGCGCTCCCCGTCCAGTTCCTGGGAGGGGACCGCCCGCTGCTGGGCCGGCACCCGGGCGCGGGCCGGGTCGTCCTGCCCGATCCCCGTCCCGGCGGAGCCCTGCGTGCCCTGCTTCACGGGTCCTCCTGGCGGACGTGTCGGTACTTGGGGTCATTACGGCGGGTTGTTACTCGCCCGTCAAGCACCTTAGGCGTACTGGCCGTCAGTTCAAATCCCGAGGACACTGGATAAGGTTAGGCTTACCTTCGAAAGCCCCTGCTTTCACCCATCCCGCCTTCCGGAACGGTGGTCCCCGGCATGCCCTCAGCCCCGTCGGTCACAGCGGAGTCCTACGCCCGTCTCACCGAGGTCTATCCGGGTCTGACCGTCACCGAGCTGGACCCCGGCGCGGCGGCGCCCCGGGGCGGCGGCTGGGTCGCGGCGGCGGACCTCGCCGCGGGCGGCGCCGCCCTGGACGCCTTCCTGGCCTGGGACGACGCCCAGGTGGTGCGGGACTACGGGCAGCGGGCCCGCCCCGACGTGACGGCGAGCTTCGGACTGCACCGGTACGCCTGGCCGGCCTGTCTGCTGATCACCGTGCCCTGGTTCCTGCACCGCCGGGTTCCTCGCTACCCCGTGACGCACGTCTCGTACGACCGCACCGGCGACGGCATGCGGATGGCCGTACGCCCGCCGCCGTCGTTCGCCTGCCTGCCGGGGGACCCGGCGGCGGCGCTGCCCGGCGCACGGGTGGTGCCGGACGAGGAGGCGCTGCGGGCGCAGGTGCGGGCGGCGGTGGCCGAGCACCACGAGCCGGTGCTCGCCGGGTTCGGGCCGCGGACCCGGCGGCGCGGGCGCGCGCTGTGGGGCATGGTGACGGACGAGATCGTCGAGGGCCTGTGGTACGTCGCCCATCTGTTCGGCGACGGTGAGCAGCAGCGGGCGCGGCACGAGCTGGAGCTGCTGCTGCCGGGCGCCACCAAGCCGTACGTCGGCTCCGCGGCCTTCCGTGAACTGACCGGTCCGGACGGGGAGTCGCTGCCCACCCGGGACCGGGCGAGCTGCTGCATGTTCTACACGGTGCGCCCCGAGGACACCTGCGCCACCTGCCCGCGCACCTGCGACGCGGACCGGATCGGCAGGCTCACCGCGGCCGCCGCCGGCTGAGGCGTCCTCAGGCACCCCCGGGGGTACGGCCGCCACGGGCTTGACGTAAGATCACCCGGACGAGACGCCCCTATGGTTACAGCTGATTCACAATTTCCTCACCTGCCGCGGGAACTTTCCGTGGAACCACCCGTACGGGTAGTCTTGTTCGAACTCAACTCCCGCCCCTCAAGCGGCAGTTCGAGCTGGAACGTCGCCCTGGGCATCCCCTTGCACCTCCTTGGCGGCCTCTTGCCCCGAAACCCCCTGAGGGACGGCGGGATTGGGTCACTATGGCGGGCGTTACGCCCTATCCCAATGCAAGGGACCCCAGATGAGACTGACCGACATATCGCTGAACTGGCTGCTTCCGGGCGCCGTACTGCTCCTGGGCATGCTGGCGGCGGTGGCGGTGCTCGCGCGGAGCAAGCGGTCCGGGGAGCACGCCAAAACCGACGACTCGTGGGAACGCAGCGAGGAGCGCCGCAGGCGCAAGGAGGCCATATACGGCACCGCCTCCTATGTCCTTCTGTTCTGCTGTGCGGCCGTCGCCGCCGCGCTCTCCTTCCACGGCCTGGTCGGCTTCGGCGAGCAGAACCTCGGACTGTCCGGCGGCTGGGAGTACCTGGTGCCGTTCGGCCTGGACGGCGCGGCGATGTTCTGCTCCGTCCTCGCGGTCCGCGAGGCCTCCCACGGTGACGCGGCGCTCGGCTCCCGGATACTCGTGTGGACGTTCGCCGGCGCAGCGGCCTGGTTCAACTGGGTGCACGCGCCCAGGGGTCTGAGCCACGCGGGCGCCCCGCACTTCTTCGCCGGCATGTCGCTGTCCGCGGCCGTGCTGTTCGACCGGGCGCTGAAGCAGACCCGTCGCGCCGCGCTGCGCGAGCAGGGTCTGGTGCCCCGTCCGCTGCCGCAGATCCGTGTGGTGCGCTGGGTGCGGGCCCCCCGTGAGACCTACAAGGCGTGGTCCCTGATGCTGCTGGAGAACGTGCGCAGCCTGGACGAGGCCGTCGAGGAGGTCCGCGACGACAAGGCCCGCAAGGAAGAGGCCAAGCTGCGCCGTCGCGAGGAGCAGCGCCTGGAGCGGGCCCAGCTCAAGGCGATCAGCCGGGGTCACGGCCGCTGGCCCGGGCGGGGCGGCGGCGGTGGCGGTGGCCGTCAGCTGGAGCCCGGCCAGGCCGCGGCCCTGGAGCCCGCGACCGCCGCGGCCTCGGCCGAGCGGGTCTCCGCGGAGAGCGGCATATCCGGTGCGCCGGAGCAGCTGCCGGTCCGCCAGCGGCCCTCCCTCCAGCCGGTGCGCCAGTCCTCCGACGGGTACTCCGTCGACCTCACGGCGGAGGACGACACCATGGCCCTGCCGCGCCTGGACTCCCTGGAGCGCAAGCTCAAGGACCTGGAGCAGCAGTTCGGCTGACCTCCCGGTCCGGCTGACGGCCGACCGGTGACACCTTGGGAAGGGGGCGCGACCGCCACGGTCGCGCCCCCTTCCCGTGCCCTGTCCGGGTCTCAGGCCGCCCCGGCGGTCAGTTCGAACCAGACGACCTTCCCGGCGCCCTGCGCCCGGACGCCCCAGGAGTCCGCGAGGGACTGCACCAGGACCAGGCCCCGGCCGTGCGTGCCGTCGTCGGCGGCCGGCACGGTGGGCCGGGGGCGGCCCGGCACGGAGTCCCGCACCTCCACCCGCAGACCGGCCGGTGACACGGTGGCCGTCAGGACCGCCTCGTCGTCGGTGTGCACCAGTGCGTTGGTGACGAGTTCGCTGGTCAGCAGTTCCGCCGTCTCCGAGCGGCCGGGCTTGCCCCAGCCCCGCAACAGCTCGCGCAGCGCGCGGCGCGCCTCGGGCACCGCCCGCAGGTCGGCCGGCCCGAGTCTGCGATTGAGCTGCGCGTCTACGGTGTCGTCCCCCTCCGCGATCTCCGTTTCCCGCTGTGCCGCCGAGGTGCCCGCGATCGCCGTCCGACCGCTGCCCCGTGCCTGCCTCACCATGACCCCCGCCCGCGTGCCGATGTCGGTTCCCCTCCTGCTCGAACACGTTCACGGGATCCATGCCCGGTCGGCACGGCGCCAGTCATGTCGAATCGTCCACGCCCGGGTGTTCGGCCATGTTCGAGGGGGCGCACAAGCGGTCGGCCGGACCGCGCCCCCCGGTGCGCGGTCCGGCCGGATCACCGGGGACGAGACCGGTTTCGCCACCGTACGGACCCGGTTTCCGTGCGGGGGTGACGCGGTACGACGGCACGGGCCCGCCCCCGAAGGGCGTACGCCCGCGCGGCCTGCGAGCCGTCCCCCCGCGGGCCCGGGCGGCCACCCCCGCCGAAGTTGGCCGGAATGCGTCGCTCAGTGGAGCGTCCGACGTCCTGGTCCAGCCGTACGACCCGGCCCTTCGCTGCAGCCGTGCCGGGCAGTTCGACGATGACCAGACGGCGCGTTTCAGGGGCGTCTCAAGGACGGGGCATGGTACGGAGGTTGGAGCGGGCCATCTGGAGCATCCGGCCGACCCCGCCGTCCAGCACGATCTTCGAGGCGGACAGGGCGAACCCGGTCACCATCTCGGCGCTGATCTTCGGCGGGATGGACAGCGCGTGGGGGTCGGTGACGACGTCGACGAGGGCGGGACCCTTGTGCCGGAAGGCGTCCCTGAGGGCGCCGGCGAGCTGCTTGGGCTTCTCCACGCGGACGCCGTAGGCCCCGCAGGAGCGGGCGACCAGGGCGAAGTCGGGGTTCTTGTTGGTGGTGCCGTACGAGGGAAGTCCGGCGACCAGCATCTCCAACTCGACCATGCCGAGAGAGGAGTTGTTGAACAGTACGACCTTCACCGGCAGGTCGTACTGCACCAGCGTCAGGAAGTCGCCCATCAGCATGGTGAATCCGCCGTCGCCGGACATCGAGACGACCTGGCGGCGGCGGTCGGTGAACTGCGCCCCGACCGCCATGGGCAGCGCGTTCGCCATCGAGCCGTGGGAGAAGGAACCGATCACCCGACGGCGGCCGTTGGGGGTGAGATAGCGGGCCGCCCAGACATTGCACATACCGGTGTCCACGGTGAACACGGCTTCGTCGTCGGCGAGTTCGTCGAGGACGGAGGCGACGTACTCGGGGTGCAGCGGGACGTGCTTCTCCACCTTCCGGGTGTACGCCCTGACGACCCCCTCCAGCGCGTCCGCGTGCTTCTTCAGCATGCGGTCCAGGAACCGCCGGTCGTCCTTGGGCCGCACCCGGGGGATCAGGCAGCGCAGCGTCTCGCCCACGTCGCCCCACACGGCGAGGTCCAGCCGGGAGCAGCGGCCGAGGTGTTCGGGGCGGACGTCGACCTGGGCGATCTGGACATCGTGAGACCGCTCATCCCGACGTCGTACTGGATGTGCTCCTTGCCGCGCAGGGCGTGGCCCACCGGGGACTTGATCTTCCCCGCGAGTTCCATGACCTCGGCGTGCGCGCCGGCCGTGCCGCTGCCGCAGAACAGGGTGACCCGGCCGGCCGCGTCGATCATCCGGACCAGGGCGTCGATCTCGGCGTCCCCGGGGCGGACCGTGGGACGGCTGGTGACGAGGGCGGTCCCGGCGGCCTTCTCGGGGGCGGGCGCGGCGGCGATGTCACCAGGAGGGAGACAGCATTGGGGCCGCCCGCACATCTAGTGCGGGCGGCCCCAACGCGGCACCTTCCGGATGCCTCGGAGAGCTTCGGTGGGTTCCCGCTTCACAGGCCCGAGCCGAGACGAGTCTCGGTCTTATCAGGCCTCCACCGGCGTTTTCCGTCTCCGCCCGCCCGGCGGCGACCACCGGGTTGTATCTGTCCCGGCTGCTTGGAGCTTCCGGAGTCACCCGTCGCTCCACACGGCAATCAGCCCATCACGGTGCGCAGTTAACCCAACACGAGAAGTAGCCCCGCGTCTGACCCCGGCGCGGGCGAGGATGTCCACGAACTGCTCGGCGACGTTCTGCTTGGCCATGGCCGGACGCACCCCTTCTCGGAACCTCGGGTACCTCCCTCCACAGTGGCCGGGCCGGGACGCTCACGCCTCCCAGACGGCCGCCGCCGTACGGTCGTCCGCGTAGCCCTTGACCCGGACCTGGGTGTCGGCGAGGAACGCGGCGAGGCCGGGCGGGGGCTGCCGCGACCAGCGTTCCGTGAGGTGGGCGGGGAGTGCGGGCTCACCGCGCAGGGGGTCGGCGAGGCCGCTCGTGCACATCAGCAGGGTGTCACCCGGCCGGGCTACGGAGGCACGGAAGCGGAAGGGGTCGCGGGGCGGCTCGGGGGGCGGGTCGTAGGGGCTCGGCGGGGTCGGGATGCCGAGGTCCATGGTGAGCCGGTCGCCCTCGGGCGTCTCCGCGGGCAGCGCGCCGAACCCGACGACGGGCTCCCCGGCGACCTCGCCGACCCCCGGCTCCAGGTCCTGCCACTCCCCGCCGCGCAGCCGGAACAGACCGCCGTCGCCGACGCCGAAGAAGACCCGGGTACGGCACTCGGGGTCGGCGGGCAGCAGCAGACAGCGCAGGGTGGCCGTGTACGCGTCGGGCTCCAGGCCCTGTTCGGCGGCTGCGGCCCTGAGCCGGCCGAGGCTGCGGTCGGTGAGGCGGTGCAGTCCGGACTTCAGGTCGCCGCGCCGGGCGGCCCTCATGTCCTGCGCCAGCCGGACATGGCTGCGGCCCACGGCCCGGCCGATCCACCGGCAGGCCTCGGCGGCCGCCCGGTGCGCGCCCGGCGTGGCCCGCGCGCCGGTCGCCATCGCCACCAGCACCAGCGCGTGCTCGCCGGTGCCGAACCGGGCGACGAGCAGCGCGTCCCGGCGCGGCTCGCCCCGGTACCGCGCCGAGTCCCCGCGCACCGACACGGCCCTGAGCGCACAGTTCCCGTAGAAGGCCCCGTCCAGCACGGTGTCGGCCACCAGGTCGTCCAGCGCGTCCGGATCGGCGGTCGGCAGCGCGGTGGGCTCGGCGTCGTAGGTCGGCGGCCGCGACCCGACGTACGCCGTGAGCTCGTCGGGCATCAGAGGCAGGTCGACGGCGGTGGGGGTCCGGGCGACGAGACCGCTGGTGGAGGTGGTGGGGGTGCCGACGGACGGGGGCGGGGGCGTACCGGTCGACCGGGCGGCAGGCGAGGGGTGGGTGAAGCCGGGAGGCGGCGGGCCCGGAGGGAGAGCCATGGGGGCGGGGGGCAGGTCGGGCGGAGGCGGCATGGACCGGGAAGCCGACAGTGCGTCCGGGGTCGGCCCGGCGCCGACGTCCGGGGTCGGCCCGGCACCAGGGTCGGGGATCTGCCCGGCACCCGCGTCCGGGCTCGGTGCGGCACCGGCGGATGACGACGGTGCGGATCGGGTGGACGACGACGGCACGGACCCGTCGGACGACGACGCCACGGACCCGGTGGACGACGACGCCACGGACCCGTCGGACGACGACGGCACGGACCCGGTGGACGACGGCGTGGGGGCCGTTGCCGCGTCCGGGGCCAGCCACCAGTCGGTCTGGGCGTCCGCCACCGCCTGTTCCGTCGGCGTGCGTGGGGGCGGGACCTGGTTCGCCGGACCCGTGGGACGCACCGTCCCCGCCGCCGAGGCGAAGCGGTCGTCCAGGGAGTCCGCGGTGGGCGCGGGGCCCGTGTCCGCGGTGGAGTCGTCGTACAGCTGCCCCCACCAGTCGTCCTCGGGACCGGTGGGCCTTCCCCCCTGCTGGCTCATGCCCCCAATTGTCCACCGCACGGCCCGGATGAAAACGGGGCATCCGGAAAATGCGTCACCGTCGAATGTCAGTACGGCCCTACGCGGACGACGGTCGACGGGCGGTCCCACCCCCCACGGGAGAACCACCCGGCGACCTCGGGAGTGACCCCGGCTCAAATCCCCTGTGCGCCCCTGCGCCTCATGAGCCCGCACCACGTTCTCGATGCCGAAGTGTGCACCGGGCCTTGGCGGCCCGGCCGGGTCGCCCACGAGCGGGCCCCGTCTTGACCTGCGGGTTCCCCGTGATTCCGGCACTCTGGGCAGATGGGACCGTGGGAACTCCTGCTGGTCGGCCTGGTGATCCTGCTCGGCCTGTGCGGAGTGCTGGTGCCGGGGGTGCCGGGCTCGTGGTTCGTGTGGTCCGCGGTCCTGTGGTGGGCGCTGAAGGATCCGCAGCCGGTCGCCTGGTGGGTGCTCGTGGGCGCCACCGTCGCGCTGTTCCTGAGCCAGGTGGTCCGCTGGGCGCTGCCACCGCGCCGGCTGCGGGAGAGCGGCGCGACCCCCCGGATGGCGGTGTACGCCGGGGTCGGGGCGCTTCTCGGCTTCTTCCTGGTGCCCGTGCTGGGCGCGATCCCCGGTTTCATGGGCGGCATCTACCTCTGTGAGCGGCTCCGGCTGGGCGGGCACGGCGAGGCCCGCGCGGCCCTGCGCACGGCCATGCGCTCGGGCGGCTCCAGCGTGCTCACGGAGCTGTTCACCTGCCTGCTGATCACGGGGGCGTGGCTGGGGGCGGTGCTGTGGGGGTGATCCGCAGCCGTCCGCTCGTGGCGCCCATGGCCCCTACCCCTCACGCCGGAAGAGCGCCGTCCAGAGGAAGGACTCGCCGAACAGCGGCGACTCGGGCCCCTGCTGCCGCATGCCCCGCAGCTCGACCTCGGTGAGGTCGCCGAAGATCGCGCGCAGGGACTCGGGGGTGTAGGCGAGGCCGCCCTCGAGTCGGGAGCGGTGGTAGAAGGCCTCGTCGGGGAGTTCCGAGCCCATCCGCCCGGCGGCGAAGCAGGTGAGGGAGAGGTGGCCGCCGGGGGCCAGGACGCGGTCGAGGAGGGCGAGATGGCTGACGCGGCGGTGCGGCGGCAGATGGTGGAAGCAGCCGGAGTCGTGGACGAGGTCGTACGGCCCGTCGAGGGCCGTGGCGCCGGGGGCGAAGGCGTCGCCGCAGTGGAACCGGATGTCGGCTCCCGCCTCCCGGGCCCGTTCCTCGGCCCAGGCGACGGCCGTCGGGGAGAGGTCGACCGCGTCCACCTCGAAGCCCCGGGCGGCGAGGTGCAGGGCGTTGCGGCCGGGCCCGCAGCCCAGGTCGAGGGCGCGGCCCGGGGCGATCAGCCCTCGGTCGAGGTACGAGACGAGGTTCTCGTCCGGCTTCGCGGCGAAGAACGGCACCGGCCTGGACCGGTCGGTGTAGAAGCCGTCCCACCAGCCGGCCCCGTCGGCCGTCCAGCGGTCGGCCTCCGGCGCGAACAGGCCGTCCAGAAGTTCCAGCACATCGTCCACCGTGCGGATATGACGGTCCATCGGTTTCCTTCCCCCCGGGCTTGTTCCCGACAGGGGGAAACATAGGCGCGGAGGGAGTGAAAGACCAGCTCAGACGGTATGGGGAGCGCTCCTGGAGCGTCGTGTGACGGACGCGCGAGCCGGTGGACGGGCGACTCCCGCGACGTACCGCGGTATGCGCCCGCGCACCCCCTGGACGGCTGCCACGGGGCCCTGCCGGACGGAGCCGCCCTCTGATTTTTCAGGACCGCACGCCCTCAAGTTCCAGCAGCCGGATCTTGCGCTCCAGACCGCCCGCGTACCCCGTGAGGGAACCGTCCGCGCCGATCACCCGGTGGCAGGGCCGCAGGATCAGCAGCGGATTGGCGCCGATCGCCCCGCCGACGGCCCGCACGGCCATGCGGGAGGCCCCGATCCGGGCGGCGATCTCGCCGTACGTCGTGGTCGCCCCGTAGGGGACGGCGTCGAGGGCCGCCCACACCCGCGCGCGGAACTCCGTGCCCTCGGCGCGCAGCTCCAGCCGGAACTCCTTCAGCTCTCCGGCGAAGTAGGCGGCGAGCTGCTCCTCGGCGGCGCGGAAGGGGCCCGGGTCGTGCCGCCAGCCGTCCTGGACGGTGCGTCCGCCCTTCTGCCCCTCGACGGAGAGCGAGGTCAGGGCGCCGTCGGGGGCGGCGGTCAGCAGCAGGGGGCCGAGCGGGCCGTCGGCGCTGGTCCAGTACACGGGCGCGTTGCCGGTCGTCATGGGGTCTCCTCCGCTGCGCGCAGATGGTGAAGGGCGTAGGTCCGCCAGGGACGCCAGGTGTCGGGTGCGTCGGCGCCGGGCGGCGCGACATCGGGGTCGCCGAGGGCGCGGGCCCTGATCGCCGCCACGGTACGGGCGTCCAGCCCGGGTACGGCGAGCAGGGCGGCCTCGGCGTCGTCCCGGTCGGCGCCGGGGTCGAGGCGGACCCGGCCGTCGGCGAGGGCGACGGCGAGCGGGCCCACGGCCTCCGTCAGGGCGGCCGGTTCCGGGAAGAGATGGGTGAGGGTGCCGCAGGGCGCGTCGAGGGCCTTGCCGTGGGCGCGGACCAGCCGTTCGGACTCCGTACGGCCGACCAGGGCCCGTACGGCGTACTCCTCGGGGTCGGCGGCCCCGGGGGCCCGCAGCCCCGGCCGGGCGGCGACCAGCGGGGCGAGCCGGGGGTCGGCGCCGAGGCGCTCGTCGACGGCGTACGGGTCGGCGTCGAGGTCGAAGAGCCGGCGCAGCCGCTGGACGGCGGTGGTGAGGTCGCGCGGGTCGGTGAGGTGCAGCCGGGCGTCGAGCCAGCCGCCGGGGTGGAGGGCGCCCGCGCGGCCCGGGTCGCCCGGCCGCTCGTCGACGGCGACGATCGCGGTGCCGTACGGGAGGCCGAGCGTACGCCGGTACGTCCGTCCGCCGGCCGGTCCGCCGACCTCCTCCACCCCGGGCACGGCCTCCCGCTCCAGCAGATCGAAGACCGGGCCCGCCCGGTAGGGGCCCCGGTGGGCGAGCCGCAGCGGGATCCCGGCGGCCGGGGTGCCGACGGCCGGGGTGCCGGTGCGGCGGGAGGTGCGAGCGGCGGCGGCGCGCAGCTGGGTCGGGGTCGCCGCGTACACGGCGCGGATCGTGTCGTTGAACTGGCGCACGCTGGCGAACCCGGACGCGAAGGCGATCTCCGTGACCGGCAGCCCGGTGGTCTGGAGCAGCGTGCGCGCGGTGTGGGCGCGCTGGACGCGGGCGAGGGCGACGGGGCCGGCGCCGACCTCGGCGGTGAGCTGCCGCTGCACCTGCCGGGCGCTGTAGCCGAGCCGTACGGCGAGCCCGGCGACGCCCTCCCGGTCCACGACCCCGTCGCCGATCAGCCGCATCGCGCGGCCGACGACGTCGGCGCGCACGTTCCAGTCGGCGGAGCCCGGCACGGCGTCCGGGCGGCACCGCCGGCAGGCCCGGAACCCCGAGCCCTGCGCGGCGGCGGCCGTGGTGAAGAAGCGCACGTTGCGCCGCTTCGGGGTGACGGCGGGGCAGCTGGGCCGGCAGTAGATGCCGGTGGTCTCGACGGCGAAGAAGAACTCCCCGTCGAACCGCCCGTCCCGGCTGCGCACCGCCTCGTACCGGGTGTCGTACGGGGTGTCCTGACCTTTCATGCCCTCCAGTCTTCGCGCGGGACGGGGCGGGCGCCAGCGGAAATCGGACGTGGTGGTCGGGGCCGGGTGGGGGTCACCGGGGCGGCGCGGGCTGCCAGGGGCCGCGGCCCCGCTTGGCGTCCCCGGCCGCGCGGCCCTCCGCCTTCTTGCGCTTCCAGTCCTGGCGGATGTCGGCGCGGACCCGGGCGTCGGACTTGGCGACGATCCACTGGTTCTCCCGGACGAGCTTGCGGTAGCTGTCCAGCCGGCGCGGGGCGAGCTCCCCGTCGTCGACGGCGGCGCGCACCGCGCACCCCGGTTCCGCGTCGTGCGCGCAGTCGTGGAACCGGCAGCCGCGGGCCAGCTCCTCGATCTCCGCGAAGACCTGCCCGACCCCGCCCCCGGCGTCCCACAGGCCGACCCCGCGCAGTCCGGGGGTGTCGATGAGCACACCGCCGCCGGGCAGCGGCAGCAGATTGCGGGTGGTCGTGGTGTGCCGGCCCTTGCCGTCGAGGTCACGGGTGGCCTGGACGGCCATCACATCGGCGCCGGCGAGCGCGTTCGCGAGGGTGGACTTGCCGGCGCCGGACGCGCCGAGCAGCACGGACGTGCCCCGTCCGAGGAGCGCGGCGAGCTCCTCGACGCCCTCGCCGTCGCGGGCGCGGACGGGCAGCACCGGCACCCCGGGGGCGCTGGTCTCCACGTCCTGGACGAGATGCGCCAGCACGACCGGGTCGGGCACCAGGTCGGCCTTGGTGAGCACGACGACGGGCTGCGCGCCGGACTCCCAGGCCAGCGCCAGGAACCGTTCGATCCGGCCGAGGTCGAGGTCGACGGCGAGGGAGATCGCGACGACGGCGTGGTCGACGTTCGCGGCGAGGATCTGTCCCTCGGACCGCTTGGAGGAGGTGGAGCGGACGAACGCGGTACGGCGGGGCAGCAGCGTGCGGACGTACCGCGGATCGGCGCCCTCGGGGTCGAGGGCGACCCAGTCGCCGGTGCAGACGACCTTCGTCGGGTCGTGGGGGACGACGAACTCGGTGTCGGCCCGGACCGTGCCGTCCGCCGTGACGACGTCGCACAGACCGCGGTCGACCCGGACGACCCGGCCGGGCAGCAGCCCGTGCTCGGCGTGGGGCGCGAACGCGGCCGCCCAGCCCTCGTCCCAGCCGAGGACGGCGAGAGGGTGTGACGAAGCGTCGGAGCAGGACGGAGCATCGGAAGAAACAGAGAGAGGCAAGGGAGACCCTTCACAGGGCGGCCCCGGCGGCGCGCGCGGGCGCGCGGAGAGGTTCGGTCGGTCAGCCGGAGACCGCGGGGGTGAGGTGGACGATCGTCTGGCCGCGTCGAGCGGCCCCGGTGCCGGTGACAGTCATCGGTCCCACCTCCTGTTCCTGTGTCCCTGCTGTTGCTGTGTCGCTGTACGACTCCGTCAGGCTAGGGGGACCTGACGGAGGACGCCACTTCTTTTTCTCCTGGACGGGCGCTCAGGAGTCCGTGCACTCCTGGCCGTTGAGCGTGAAGCCGGACGGTGCCGTGTTGGTGTCCTGCCAGGAGGCGAGGAACCCGAAGGTGACGGTGGAGCCCGCGGCGACGGAGCGGTTGTAGTCGGCGGCGGTCGCGGTGACCCGGGTGCCCTGCTGGGCGACGCTCGCGTCCCACATCTGGTCGACGTGCTGCCCGTCCGCGAAGGACCAGGCGACCCGCCAGGAGTCCAGGGCGGTCGGCGAGGTGAAGGTGACGCTGGCCTGGAAGCCGTCGGGCCACTGGTTGACGAGCTCGTAGCGGACCTCGCAGACGGCCGCTTCCCCGGTCTCGCCGCCGCCGGTGCCGGCGGTGGCGGAGGAGGTGCCCTGCGGTTCGGGGTCGGGCTTCTCGTCGCCGTTCGCGCCGGTGCCCGGCGTGTCGCTCGCGGACGGCGCCGGGGACGCCGACGACGGGCGGGCGGAGGTCACGGGCGCGCCGGAGGACGGCACGGTGGAGCCGGGGCCGGCCACCGGGGTGGTGTCGGTGGGGGCGGTCTGCGCGTCGGTGCCGCTGTCGCCGCCGAACGGCATCAGCGACGCGGCGAGCGCCAGCCCCGAGACCAGGACGGCGGCGGCGAGCAGTCCGTGGCGCCGCAGGCGGGCCTTGTGGGCCGCGGCCCGCTCCGCCTGGCCCTCCGGGTCCGGCCCGTCGGCCCGTCCGGCGCCGAGGCGGACCTCGGCGGCGCGGCGGCGGCGCTCCAGGTAGGCGAGACCGCCCCAGCCGATGACTCCGCCGGCGAGCGCGGCGGGCAGTCCGCCGCCGTGCAGCCGCAGACAGGCGGCGGCCTCGGCGCACTCGACACAGGTGGCGAGGTGCCGGGAGAGGTCGTCGGGGGTGTCGGCGCCGGGCGAGCGGGTGACGGCGTCGAGCAGCCGGACGTAGGAGCGGCACTCCGCGCTCATCGGCGTGTCGAGGTGGTTGCGGTGGCAGCGGTCGCGGAACAGCCCGCGGACCGCGTTGAGTTCCTCGACGGAGGCGTCCGGGTCGAGGCCCTGGCGGCGGACGACGGAGCGCAGCGGAAGCGCCTCCACCTCCGCCAGCCACAGCAGGGTGGCGTCCGACTCGCCCATGTCGCGCAGTCCGCGCAGGGCGATGGGGCGGCTCAGCGGCGGGCCGGTGTAGCGCCAGGCCTTGTCCGAGTTGAGCCACAGTCGCAGGTCGGGATCGAGTTTGTGCCCCTGCCCCTCGGTCTCCCAGGCGGCCGCCGTGTTGCGTACGGCGGTCAGCAGCAGGGGGATCCGGGGCAGCCGGGAAGAGCGGCGGCCGGCACCTCGTGCGGTACCGTCGTCGGCGGCGCGGGCCTCGTGTATGCCGAGCGCGAACGCCTCGCGGGCCAGCTGGTTGGCCGCGGTCGAGCCGGACGTGCACAGGTCCGCGTACGACAGGACGGCGTCCCAGCACTCGGAGAACAGCGCGGCCTCCGCGGCGTCCTTCGGGGTCGGCAGGTCGGGCATGTGACTCCTGCATCCACAAATGCGAGGTCAACTCACCATGACGGCAATGGAGTTGGGGGGAACCTCGCGGCAGGCACCGAGGATTTCACGTTTCTCACACAACTGACAAGCGCCCTGTTCAGATGTCATGTAAGGACGTCCGTACAGGGTCTCGGCAGGCGGCCGCGCCCACTTCTCCGCCGGAGAGTACGGACGCGGGCCGCTCTGTGTTCACCTCTGTGCCCAACAGCGGTGCCGGGACTATACGGCCGTCTCCTCCTGCGCCGGAAGACTGTCCATGAAGGAACTCACGGAGAACACCGCGCGCCCCGGTCCGGGCGGGCCGTAGCCGGGGGGCGAGGAGAGCCCGAACTCGTCCATGGTGGACCGGTAGGCCTCCAGCAGACGGATGTGGTACTCCAGCGGCGCGCCCTGCGGGTTGGCCTTGCCGAGCGGGGTGGTCGGCTCCGGGCACCACGTGGTGAAGCGCGGGGTGATGCCCTGTGACATGAAGAAGCGCAGCCCCTCGGTGGTCGACGCGATCGCCTCGTCGACGGTGGTGAAGCCGAACGGCTCGGCCATCTCCACGCCCGCCACGAAGTTGGGGATGACGTTGCGCGCACCGAACACCTCGGCGGAGTCGAGGATCCGCTTGTGCCACTCGTCGCGGCCGACGTAGCGCTCCTTGCCGGGGCAGTACAGCTCGAACAGCCGGCGGTCCCACACCTCGTAGTTGGGGTGGTAGATCTGCACGCCGTAGTCCTTGAAGCGCTGCACGTCGTCGCGCGGCAGCGCCTGGGCGACGACCTTGCCGATCCAGCGGCCCGGGAAGCGCTCCTCGATCGCCTTGGCGTAGTGGCCGTAGAAGTCGGCCTCGTCGCGCCCGGCGACCGTCTTGGTGATGGCGCCGCCGGTGAGGGTGTAGGCGGTGGACGCCTTCGCGGTGTCGTACTTGTCGATGATCTCGAGGGCCTCCAGCACCTCCTCGACGTCCTTGACCCCTGTATACGGTCGACCGGCGGCCTTGTGCTGTCGCCAGTTGTGGTTGATGTCGCAGTACTGGCACTCCTCCTTGGCGCCGAAGTACTGGCAGACCCGGAAGACCGTCAGATAGATGAGGTAGCCCCACTGGATGGTCGGGGCGACCTCCATCACGGACTTCCCGTTGGACAGCGTGTGCCGGTAGTACTCGGGCATCGGCGGCACGCCGACGTCCGCGATCCGCTTCCCGTCGAGGTACAGCCCGAGCAGGCCCGCGTCGTCGGCCGCCACCCGGTAGGGCGAGGCCGGGTTCACCCGCACGGACACGACCGTGCGCCGCAGGTCGTACGGGCCGCCGGTCAGGATGATCTCCTCGGGCGGCCGGCGCAGCGCGGCCTCACCCAGCTCGGGCAGCGTGCCGTGGTCGAAGGAGAAGATGAAGTACGACTTCGGCTTGACCTCGCCCGACTCGTTGTCGCTGAGGGCGGAGGGGTCGAAGGCCACTCCCCCGCGCAGCAGGTCCTCCTTGAAGACGGCCTCCCGCGGCACATGCGGAAACCGCTCCATCAGATCCTCGACCAGCGCGGTACGGCTGCCCATCCGTCTCTCCTCCCGGCTCAGGCGTACGACTCCTCACGGTATGCCCCCGGCGGCGCGGGGGCGGGGGCGGGGGGTCTCGTGTTGCGGGCAAGGTAGGTTCGACCTGGGTATTCCTTGTTCTCGATCACCTCGAAAGGGCGGGCAGTCGTATGGGCGGGACCGTGACGGACGGGGCGGGGCAGGACGGGGCAGGACAGGACGGGCCGGAGCGCGGCGCGGCGGCGGGGAGCCGGTCGTGGCGGAACTGGGCGGGCAACATCGTCTTCGCCGCCGGCGGGCTGCACCGGCCCGGGTCCGTGGACGGGCTGCGGGCGCTCGTGGCGGGCGCCGGCCGGGTGCGGGTGCTCGGCAGCGGGCATTCCTTCAACCGGATCGCCGAGCCGGGCGCCGACGGGGTGCTGCTGTCGCTGGACGCGCTGCCGGCCGAGATCGACGTGGACACGGCGGCCCGCACGGTGCGGGTGGGCGGCGGAGTGCGGTACGCGGCCCTGGCCCGGCGGGTGCACGAGCACGGGCTCGCCCTGCCGAACATGGCCTCCCTGCCGCATATCTCCGTGGCCGGCTCGGTGGCCACCGGCACCCATGGGTCGGGGGTGCGCAACGGCTCCCTCGCCTCGGCGGTGCGCGAGGTGGAGATCGTCACGGCGGACGGCTCGACCGTGGTGATCGGGCGCGAGGACGCGCGCTTCGGCGGGGCCGTGACCTCCCTGGGCGCGCTCGGCGTGGTCACCGCCCTCACCCTGGACCTGGAGCCGGACTATCGGGTGGAGCAGCACCTGTTCACCGAACTCCCGCTGGACGGGCTGGACTTCGAGACGGTGGCGGGGGCCGCGTACAGCGTCAGCCTGTTCACCGACTGGGATGCTCCCGGTTTCCGGCAGGTGTGGCTGAAGCGGCGCACCGACGAGCCGCTGACCCCGTTCCCGTGGGCCGCGCCCGCCACCGAGGCCCTGCACCCGGTGCCGGGGATGCCCGCGGCCAACTGCACCGAGCAGCTCGGGGTGCCGGGGTCGTGGCACGAGCGGTTGCCGCACTTCCGGGCGGAGTTCACGCCGAGCAGCGGGGAGGAGCTGCAGAGCGAGTATCTGCTGCCACGGTCGGCAGCCGACGGAATACTGTATGCGATCGACGGGATCCGGGAGACGGTCGCCCGTGTCCTGCAGATCTGCGAGGTGCGGACGGTGTCCGCGGACGACCAGTGGCTCAGCCCGGCGTACGGCCGGGACACGGTCGCCGTGCACTTCACCTGGATCGCGGACACGCCGGCCGTGCTGCCGGTCGTACGGGAGGTGGAGGCCGCTCTGGAGCCGTTCTCCCCGCGGCCGCACTGGGGGAAGGTGTTCGGGATCCCGGCTCCCGCGCTGCGTGAACGCTATCCCCGGATGGAGGAGTTCGCGGCGCTGGTCCGGGAGCTGGACCCCGCCGGGAAGTTCACCAACGCCTTCGTACGGGACGTCCTGGGGACCTGAACGCGCCACCCGCGCACCGGGGCGCGCCGGACTTTATAAAGCCCCTTTCCTAACCCCTTGTCGAACGTCGTGGCACGCCATAGCCTGTCGCCGCGCCGGTGCCGTCGCCGCTACCGGCCTCGGTGCCGGGGGCGGCGAAGGGAGCTCGATGAAGCGCGGCACATCACGGGACATCCGCACCGCGAACCGCTACGAGGTGCTGCGCCAGATCATCGCCTCCTCGCCCACCTCCCGGCAGGAGCTGGCGGCCGCGACGGGACTGTCCCTCGCCACGGTCGCCACGCTGGTCGGCGAGCTGCTCGACCTCCGCATGATCACGGAGGTCGGGTTCGAGGACTCGGCGGGCGGCCGCCCCCGGGGCCTCGTGGCCGTCAACGCGTCGGGGGGCGCGTTGATCGGTGTCGACATCGCGGAGACGTACGTCCATGTCGAGCTGTTCGACCTGGCGCTGAACGTGCTGGCCCGCGCCGAGGAGAACATGCGCCCCGGCGAGAGCCGTCCGGAGCAGGTGGTCGGTCATGTCGCGGCGGCCGTCGGCTCGGTGGTCGCGCAGGCCGGGGTGGACGCGGCGCGGGTGCTCGGGGTCGGGGTGAGCGTGCCGGGCCAGGTGGACCGCGACACCGGCATCGCCGAGTACGCGCCCAACTGGGACTGGCACGACGTGCCGTTGCTCGATCTGCTCTCCGAACACATCGCGTATCCCCTGTACTTGGACAATCCGCTGCGGGCCAGCGCGGTCGCCGAGCTGTGGTTCGGGGCGGCGCGCGGCCATGGCGACGCGGTCGTGGTGAACCTCGGCACGGGCGTGGGCGCCGGTCTCGTGCTGGGCGGCGGGCTGCACCGGGGCGTCAGCAACAGCGCGGGCGAGTGGGGCCACACCACGCTCGTGCTCGACGGGCGACTGTGCCGCTGCGGCAATCACGGCTGTGTGGAGACGTACGTCGGCGCGCTCGGGATCATGCAGAATCTGCGCGAGATCGGCCCGCAGAGCCCCCTGTTGCACCCGGGGGACCAGACCGCCACCATCGACGCGCTGGCGGCCGGGGTCGCCGCGGGGGACGAGGTGGCCGTCAAGGTCGTCCGGGAAACGGCCCGTTACCTGGGCGCCGCCGTCGCCGTCCTGGTCAATGTGCTCAATCCCGAGGTGGTGGTGCTGAGCAGCTGGGTCGCGGCCCGGCTCGGCGAACCCCTGCTGGAGGAGGTGCGCGAGGCCGTCGCCCGGCACGCGCTGAAACGGCCGCTGGCCGCCAGCCGGATCGTCCTCTCCGCGATCCCCACCGACCCCGTCTGCCTCGGAGCCGCGACGTTCGCACTCGAAGGGGCGCTGCAGCGCGTCGGGCAGCGGAGCACCAAGCGCGCCGCCCCGGCCAGGAGCCGCACCGCGCCCGCCTCGTGAGCCGAGGGCCGCCGGCCCCTGACACCGGCGGCCCTCACCCCCCCTCCCCGCGCCCGCGTTACCCATGCGCGGTCGTCCTACACCCCGTCCTGCACCCCGCCCTCCGGCATGCCCGCGGGGGCGTCCGTTCGTCATCCCGAACCGATCACAACGCTTCGAACAGACTTCGTCCAACCCCTTGCCGAAGCCTTAGCCGAAGGTTAACGTCCCGCTCCGCGACAGGAATTGAGCCACCTGACGCCGATGCACCGAGCCGTAGCCGTACTTCGAGACAAGGACGTCAGCATGTCGGCAATGAGCAACAACAACTGGTCCCGCCGTTCCCTGTTCCGGGCCGCGGCGGGTATGGCCGCGGCCGGATCCCTGGCCGCATGCGGTGGCAACAACGGTCGCGGCGGGAGCAGCGGCTCGGGCAAGAACCTCGTGCAGTACTTCCACGCGTACGGCGAGGCGGGCGTCGAGCAGGCCGTCAAGCGGTACGCCAAGGCCTACAAGGGCGCGAACGTCACCACCCAGTGGATCACCGGCTCCCAGTTCGAGCAGAAGCTGTTCGCCGCCCTGCTCACCAAGAACGCGCCCGACGTGTTCGAGTTCCACCCGCAGATCCAGCTCGTCAAGAGCGGTCAGGTGGCGGATCTGACCGACATCATCGAGCCGGTCAAGGACGACTTCAACCCGGCCGACATCACGTCGCACACGGTCGACGGCAAGATCTACGGCGTCCGGATGATCGACGACCCGCAGTTCTTCTTCTACCGGCCCTCGCTGTTCGAGAAGGCGAAGATCGAGGTGCCGCAGACGCTGGAGGAGCTGATCGAGGCCGCGGCCAAGCTCAAGACCAGCAAGGTCAAGGGCGCCTTCCTCGGCAACGACATCACCCCGGTGCAGAACCCGCTGATCTGGTCGGCCGGCGCCGACACCCTCACCGAGGACCACAAGGTGGCCTTCAACACCGACGCGGTCGCCGAGGGTCTCAAGCAGCTGCGCTCCCTGTTCACCAGCGGCAACCTGCTCCTCGACGCCCCCGCCGACTGGTGGGACCCGTCGGCCTTCACCCAGGGCCTGACCGCGATCCAGTGGTGCGGTATGTGGGCCATGCCGACCATGCAGAAGGCGCTCGGCGACGACATCGGCATCTTCCCCTTCCCGAAGGTCGGTTCGGCGGGCAGGCAGTCGGTCACCAACGGTGGTTGGTCGATGTTCGTCAACGCCAAGGGCGACAACGTCGACGCGGCCAAGGAATACGTCAAGTGGCTGTGGATCGAGCAGAAGAAGTACCAGGAGGACTTCGCCACCTCCTACGGCTTCCACATCCCGCCGCGCACCTCCCTCGCCCAGTCCGCGACCAAGCTGAAGTCCGGTCTCCCGGCCGAGGGTGTGAAGCTCTTCAACGAGTTCGGCCACTTCGACAACATCGGCTGGACCCAGGCGATGATCTCCGCGATCAACGACGTGATGGCCAACTCCGTCCGTAAGGACGCCGACCCGAAGGCCCAGCTCGCCGCCGCCGAGAAGAAGGTCGACGCCGAGCTGACGAAGCTGTTCGGCTGAGCCCGCCGGACGGATCACGCCATGTCGACCGCCACCCCACAGCAGGTCGCCCAGCCCGCCCCGGCCGAGGTCCCCAGGACCCGGCCGCGGCGGGGCCTGCGGGCGAGCAGCACCTTCAACTTCTGGCTCTTCACCGGGCCGTTCCTCATCGGCCTGGTGATCTTCGTCTTCGTGCCGATCGTCTGGAGCATGTACCTCAGCTTCTTCGAGGCACGCTTCACGGTCACCCCGAGCGAGTTCGTCGGTTTCGCCAACTACAAGCAGATCCTGACCGACACCGACTTCCGCAACTCCCTCGTCACCTTCACCGTGTTCGCCGCGTTCATCGTGCCCGCCACCTGGGGGCTCTCGCTGGGCCTGGCACTGCTGGTCAACCGGCTGCGGTTCATGCGGGCGTTCTTCCGGTCGGTGTTCTTCCTGCCGACCGCGTGCAGCTATGTCGCCGCCGCGCTGATCTGGAAGATGTCCATCTTCAACGGCGTCCGCTTCGGCCTGGCCAACACCGTCCTCGACTGGTTCGGCGTCGAGAACATCGCCTGGCTCGCCAACCCCGATCCGCCCTGGTACTGGCTGGTCATCGTGACCGTCCGGCTGTGGCTCCAGTCCGGCTTCTACATGATCCTGTTCCTCGCGGCGCTGCAGAACATCCCGCAGGAGCTGTACGAGGCCGCCGCCATCGACGGCGCCAAGCCGGGCTGGCAGACCTTCCGGTACATCACGCTTCCCCAGCTGCGGGCCACTTCCACCGCGGTGATCCTGCTCCTGCTCATCGCCGCCTACCAGGCCTTCGACGAGTTCTACAACCTGCTCTCCAAGACCACGTGGGGCCAGCCGCCGCTGGTCGAGCTGTACAAGATGGCGCTGGGCGAGAACCAGAACTACGGCGCGGGCAGCGCGGGCGCGGTCGTGCTGACCCTGCTGATCTGCGTCGTCACGCTGCTGCAAGGAAAGATCATGGGCTTCGGAAGGGGTGAGGAGTCCAAGTGACCACCACGGCACCCGACATCAAGAAGGCCACCACGCCGGCCAGGGCCAGGCGCGGCGGCGGGGTCATCGGCAGCACCGGTCTGTACGTCGCGACCGGCATCGCCGGGCTGCTCTTCCTGATCCCCTTCTACCTGATCGTCCGCAACGCGCTGATGACGGACCAGGAGATCACGGGCGAGAGCTGGAAGTGGTTCCCCACGGACATCCAGTGGGGCAACCTCAGCGAGCCGTTCGACGACACCACGGTCGACTTCGCGCACGCCATGTGGAACTCCGTGGTCGTGGCCGTCCTGCACACCTCGGGCATCCTCCTGGTGTGCTCGCTGGCCGGCTACGGCCTCGCCCGCATCCCCTACCGGCACGCCAACAAGGTCTTCTACGCCGTGCTGGTCACCCTGATGGTGCCGACGGCCGTGACCTTCGTGCCGAGTTTCGTGCTGGTGTCGTCCCTCGGCTGGGTGGACAGTTACCGAGGTCTCATCATCCCGGGCCTCTTCAGTGGTTTCACCTGCTTCCTCTTCCGGCAGTACTTCCTGGGGTTCCCCAAGGAGCTGGAGGAGGCGGCGCGGGTGGACGGGCTCGGCTACTGGGGCGCGTACTGGCGCGTCGTCGTACCGAACTCGCTGAACTTCTTCGCCGCGATCGCCACGATCACCTTCATCAACGGATGGAACTCCTTTCTGTGGCCGCTGGTCATCGGCCAGGACCCGAGCGCCTGGACGGTGCAGGTCGCGCTGTCGTCGTACATGACGAACCAGACGGTCAACTACCACCTGATCTTCATGGCCACGGCCATTTCCATCCTGCCCCTGCTGCTCGTGTTCCTCTTCCTCCAGCGCTGGCTGGTGCAGGGGATCGCCCAGACCGGCATCAAGGGCTGACCTAGGAGACCGATGTCCTTCCGCACCACCGGCACCACCACCGGCACGACCGACAGCACGGCGTCCGTCGACTACGTCGAGGACGTCTCACCGGGCGACGGGGCGCTCGCGCCCCGCGCCTGGTATGCGTCCTCGGACGCCAAGTCGGTTTCGTTGAACGGTAGTTGGCGTTTCCGTCTGTCGCCGACGGCGGACGCCGAGGACGCCTCGTTCGCCGCGGACGGATACGACGCCGGGGACTGGGCCGAGGTCTCGGTCCCCGGCCACTGGGTCCTCCAGGGCGAGGGCGCCTTCGGTGCGCCGATCTACACCAACCATCTCTACCCGTTCCCGGTGGACCCGCCCCGCGTCCCGACCGAGAACCCGACCGGCGACCATCTGCGGGTCTTCGACCTGCCGGCGGACTGGCCCGGGCTGTCGGACGGCGGCGCGGTCCTGCGGTTCGACGGGGTCGAGTCCTGCGCCCGGGTGTGGCTGAACGGGACCGAGCTCGGCGAGTTCAAGGGGTCGCGGCTGGCGCACGAGTTCGCGGTCGGCGATCTGCTGAAGACTGCCGACAATGTACTGGCGGTGCGCGTCCACCAGTGGTCGTCCGGCTCCTACCTCGAGGACCAGGACCAGTGGTGGCTCCCGGGCATCTTCCGTGACGTGACCCTGCTGCACCGGCCGGCGGGCGCGGTGCGCGACTTCTTCGTGCACGCCTCCTACGACCATGTCACGGGCGAGGGCACCCTGCGGGTCGACTCCGACGTCGACGGGCGGGTGACCGTGCCCGCTCTCGACATCGATGTCGCGACCGGGGAGCCGGTCACCGTCCCCGTCGCACCGTGGACGGCGGAGACGCCCCGGCTGTACGACGGCGTGCTCGCGACCGAGGGCGAACGGGTGCCGCTGCGGATCGGCTTCCGGACGGTGGAGCTGGCCGACGGACTGATCAAGGTCAACGGGAAGCCGGTCCTCTTCAAGGGCGTCAACCGGCACGAGTGGCACCCCAGGCGGGGCCGCGCCCTGGACCTGGAGACCATGCGCGAGGACGTGCTGCTGATGAAGCGGCACAACGTCAACGCCGTCCGCACCTCCCACTACCCGCCCCACCCCGCCTTCCTCGACCTGTGCGACACCTACGGGCTGTGGGTGGTCGACGAGTGCGACCTGGAGACCCACGGCTTCGTCGAGCAGGACTGGCGGGACAACCCCGTCGACG
The DNA here is from genome assembly GCF_054660435.1 of Streptomyces sp. YKOK-I1. Lineage (NCBI taxonomy): Bacteria > Bacillati > Actinomycetota > Actinomycetes > Kitasatosporales > Streptomycetaceae > Streptomyces > Streptomyces sp. YKOK-I1. The sequence goes on along the minus strand of NZ_BAAGDR010000001.1, from coordinate 7,934,120 downwards.
ACGACCGCTGGACCCCGGCCCTCCTGGACCGCGCCGCGCGTATGGTCGAGCGCGACAAGAACCATCCGTCGGTGGTGATCTGGTCCCTCGGCAACGAGGCCGGCACCGGCCGCGGTCTGACCGCGATGGCCGAGTGGATCCACGCCCGCGACACCTCCCGCCTCGTCCAATACGAGGGCGACTGGAACTGCCGCGACACCGACATGTACTCCCGGATGTACGCCTCGTACGAGGAGGTCGACCGGATCGGCCGGGACCTGGACGGCGGCACCGGCAAGCGGCGCGGACTGCCCTTCCTGCTGTGCGAGTACGCCCACGCCATGGGCAACGGGCCGGGCGGACTCGCCGACTACCAGCGGATCTTCGAGGCGCACGACCGGGTCCAGGGCGGCTTCGTCTGGGAGTGGATCGACCACGGCATCGAGCACTCCACGCTCGGCTACGCCTACGGCGGCGACTTCGGCGAGGAGCTGCACGACGGGAACTTCGTCTGCGACGGCCTGCTGCTGCCCGACCGCACCCCCTCCCCCGGCCTCACCGAGTTCAAGAAGGTGATCGAGCCGGTCGCCGTCGAGGGCTGCGGCGACGGCACGGTCCGCGTCACCAACAAGCAGGACTTCGCCGACCTGTCGGCGCTGGCCTTCACCTGGTCGTTCGAGGCCGACGGCGAGAGCGTCGCGTCGGGGAGCCTGCCGGTGCCCGCGCTCGCGGCGGGCGAGTCGGCGGAGGTGAAGCTGCCGCAGCCCCCGCCGGACGTGCCGGCCGGCGCGGAGACCGGCTGGACGGTGCGCGCCGTGCTCGCCGAGGACACCGCCTGGGCGACCGCCGGCCATGTGGTCGCCTGGGGCGAACTGCCCGCCGCGGCCCGGCCCGTCCCCTCGGTCGCCGCGACCGCCGGCCCGGTGGCGGAAGGCGGACCGATCACCCTGGGTCCGGCCGTCTTCGACGCCCGCACGGGCGCCCTGCGCGCCATCGGCCCGGTGACGGTGACCGGTCTGCGCCTGGACGTGTGGCGGGCCACCACCGACAACGACGACGGCACGGCCTGGCAGTCCGGCGTCCGCTACACGACGCTCTGGCGCGAGCTGGGCCTGCACCGGATGCGGCACCGCCTGGACGCGGTGGAACTCGGTGCCGACGCGCTGACGGTGCGGACACGGGTGGCGCCGGCGGCCCGCGAGGTGGGACTGTCGACGGTATACACCTGGCGGTCGGACGGCGATCGCCTGCAGCTGACCGTCTCCGTCACCCCCGAGGGCGACTGGACCGTGCCCCTGCCCCGGCTCGGCGTGCGCTTCGGGCTGGCCGAGGCCGACGCGGTGACCTGGTTCGGCGGCGGTCCCGGTGAGGCGTATCCGGACAGCAGGACGGCGTCGGCGCTGGGCCGTTGGCAGTCGACGGTGGACCGTATGCAGACGCCGTACGTCCGTCCGCAGGAGAACGGCGCCCGCGCCGACGTCCGCTGGGCGGAGCTCGGCGGACTGCGTGTCGAGGGCGACCCGGAGTTCTGGTTCACGGCCCGCCGCTGGACGAGCGAGCAGCTGGACGCCGCCCGGCACCGCACCGATCTCACCCCGGGCGACACGGTCTGGGTCAACCTCGACCACGGCCAGCACGGCCTCGGCTCCCAGTCGTGCGGCCCCGGTCCGCTGCCGCAGTACGTCCTCGGCGCGGCACCGGCCGAGTTCTCGTTCGTGTTCACGGCCACCGGATGACCGGACTCCGGACAGCTGGACCCCAGTCGATTAATCGATTGACCTTTTGATCGACATTCCGAGAATGTAAGGACCTCTCCCGCGGCCGTGCCGGCCTCCCGCCGGCCGGCCGCGCTTCACTGGAGGTTGACTGAGTGAGCGGCACCATCCAGGTGCGCGGTCTGTCCCGCACCTTCCACACCACTGTCCGCCGCCCCGGCTTCGGCGGCGCCCTGCGGTCCCTGGTCAACCCGGAACGGGTGGCCAAACACGCGGTCAGCGACATCACCTTCGACGTGGACTCGGGCGAACTCCTCGCCCTGCTCGGCCCGAACGGCGCCGGCAAGTCGACCACCATCAAGATGCTCACCGGCATCCTCACCCCGAGCTCCGGCGAGGCCCGGGTCGCGGGGGTGGTGCCGTACCAGGACCGTGAGCGCAACGCCCGCAACATCGGGGCGGTGTTCGGACAGCGCACCCAGCTGTGGTGGGACCTGCCGGTGCGCGAGTCCTTCTCCATCCTGCGGGACATCTACGAGGTGCCGCAGGCCGAGCACAGCGCCCGGCTCGCGGAGTTCGACGACCTCCTCGCGCTGTCCTCCTTCTGGGACACCCGGGTCCGGCACCTCTCCCTCGGCCAGCGGGTGCGCTGCGATCTGGCGGCGGCGCTGCTGCACGATCCGCCGGTCGTGTTCCTCGACGAACCGACCATCGGCATGGACGTGGTGGTCAAGGAGCAGGTCCGCGAGTTCCTGCGGTACCAGGTCGACCAGCGGGGCCGCACCGTCCTGTTGACCACGCACGACATGACGGAGGTCGAGCGGCTCGCCGAGCGGGTGGTGCTGGTCAACCACGGCCGGCTCGTGCTGGACGGCACCCTCGACGAGATCCGCCGCAAGTTCGGCTCCACCTGGCAGGTGCGGGCCACGCTCACCGATCCGCACGCCGAGGTCGGGGCGCTGCCGGGGATCGCGGTGGTCCGGCGCGAGGGGGCACGGGTGGTGTTCGGTCCGGACGGGTCCGCCGCCCCGACCGTGCACCAGGCGCTGAAGTCGGTCATCGAGCGGTACGAGGTGACGGACATCGCGCTGGACGAGGCCGATCTTGAGGACGTGATGCGGGCCGCCTACATCCACGCGGAGGCGGTGTGATGGCGACCGTGACCGCCTGGCGTACCGCCCGTGTCACCCCGCTGGGAGAGCTCCACGCCCCGCCCCGGATGACGGCCGTGCTGCTCCGGCTGACCGTGCAGGTGGTGCTGGTGGCCTCCCTGTGGCACGGCCTGTACTCCCGCACCGGCACCACCGCCGGACTCGACGAGGGGCAGGCGGTCACGTACGCCGTCCTGGCCGTGCTCGCCTCCCGCATCCGGCAGTTGGACCAGTACACCGGCCGCGACAGCGTGATCCAGCACATGCACTACGGCACCATCGTCTACTGGTATCTGCGCCCGCTGCCGCCGCAGCGCTACTACGCCCTGCGTGCGTTCGGCGAGCAACTGTACGGCTTCACCTGGGCGCTGGCCGGGTACACCGCGTGCCTGGCGGCCGGGGTGGTCGACCCGCCCGGATCGGCCGCCGTGGCCGCGGTGTTCGCGGTGAGTCTGCTGCTCGGCCAGCTGGTGCTGTACTACGTGATGCTGATCCTGGACCAGCTGTGCTTCTTCACCATCCGCAACAACTCCGCGATGCTGATCCTGATCTTCGCGCAGAACCTGCTGTCCGGGGTGTACGCGCCGCTGTGGTTCTTCCCGGACTGGTTCCTCACGCTGAGCGGGTTCCTGCCGTTCCAGGCGACGCTGAGCGTGCCGCTGTCGATCTACATCGGACGGATCCACCTGTCCGACGCCGTGGTCCAGTTGGCCGTGCAGGCCGGCTGGGTGGTCGTGCTGGCGCTGTTCACCCGGTGGGTGTGGCGGCAGGCCGCACGACGTGTGATCTCGCAGGGAGGCTGAGATGTCGCTGAAGTCCCTGCGCATCGTGTGGCGCATCACGCTGCTCAACATCCGTTCCTCGATGGAGTACCGCAGCGAGTTCCTGCTGAACATCGCGATCGGCGCGATCTGGCAGGTGTCGGTGATCGTGTTCGCGACCGTGCTGCTGTCCCGGTTCACCGGGATGGGCGGCTGGGACAGTTCGGAGGTGCTGCTGATCCCGGCGATCCGGATGCTCGCCCACGGTCTGATGGTGCTGCTGCTGGGACGGGTGCACTTCATCGGCCGGCAGATCCAGGAAGGGAAGATCGACGTCTATCTGCTGCGCCCCATGCCGGTGCACCGCCAGGTCCAGCTCGCCTACTTCCCGACCAACGCCATCGGCGATCTCACGGTGGCGACGGGTCTGATGGCGGGTGCGCTCGGCCGCAGTCAGCTGGACTGGACGGCGGGCCGGATCTCGTACCTGGTCGCCGCGGTCGTGGGCGGCATGCTGCTGGAGGCGGCGCTGTTCACGGCGGTGGCCTGCGCCGCGCTGCGCTTCCCGGCCGCCGACTACTGGAGCGGCTGGCTGGAGGAACTCCTCGGCACTTTCGGCAGCTACCCGCTGAACGTGCTGCCCCGGGCGGTCGGCGGTCTGCTGACGTACGGCCTTCCGCTCGCGTTCGTCGCCTACTTCCCGGCCGCCGTCCTCACCGGCCACGGCCATGGCACCGGCGTCCCCTACTGGCTGGCCGCGGCCTCCCCCCTGCTGGGTGTCCTGGCGTATCTGGGCTCCCGGCTGCTGTGGCGGTGGAGCCTGGGGAAGTACACCGGGGTGAACGGCTGACGCAGCGCCTCACGGCATCCGGTACGCCCGGACGAACGCCGCGACGCCCCCGACGACCAGGCGTTCCGTCTCCTCCTGGGGCACGGGCAGCACCCCGTAGTGGGACCGCTGGGTGAGGGTGTGCGAGATCAGGGCCATGAAGTGCGCGGCGGCGAGGGGGGCGTCGCCGCGCAGGTCGAGCAGACCGGCCTCGGCCAGAGTCTCGAACGCCCCGGCGAGGGCCTCGCCGGCCGGGCCCGGGCCGGCGTCCCGCCAGGCCTGGAGCACCTCGGGCGGCACATGGTCGGCCTCGGCGTGGATGTGCCGGACCAGCGCGAAGTGGCTCGGGTAGTCGTCCATGAGACCGACGAAGCTCCGGGCGAGCGCGACGAGATCGCGTTCCAGGTCCTGCGGGCGGGGCGGTCGTCCGGGGGCCAGCACGGCGTGCAGCCGGGCGATCTGGGCGTCCTTGACCTCGCCGGACGTCCAGGTGACGACCGTGCGGAAGAGCTGTGCCTTGCCGCCGGGGAAGTGGTTGTAGAGGGTGCGCGTCGACACCCCGGCCTCGGCGGCGAGCGCGTCGACCGAGGCGCGCGCGTACCCCTCCCGCCCGAAGACCGTGCAGGCCGCGCCCGCCATGGCGACCCACTTCTCCAGCTTCCGGGGCGAGTAGTCCCGTCGCGCCGCATCCATCCACGCGTCGTTGGTACCGCCCACCGCGTCTCCTCCCGTCCTCGCCTGCCCCCATCCTCACGTACGCGTCGGCGAATAACAACGAGCGTTGTAATTTCTACAACGGCCGTTGTAGTTTCTCGGGTGTGAGGCCGTACGGAGCGGCCGTCCCGCCCCTGAGGGGGCGCAGGGAGAACAAGGGGGACACCCATGCCCGTCAACACCGCCGCCGCTGCCGCCGCCCAGGAGGAGACGCCCTTACGGGTCGCCGTCGTCGTCGGCAGTGTCCGCGAGGGCCGTCAGGGCCGTGGGGTGGCCGAGTGGTTCCTCGGCGCCGCGGCCGCCCACGACGGCCTGGACCTGTTCGTTATCGACCTCGCGGACATCGACCTGCCCCTGGTCATGCCGGGCTGGGGGACGGCGCCGAGCACCGCGGCCGTGGCCGCCCTCGCGGACGTGTCACCGCGCCTGGCCGCCGCCGACGCGTTCGTGGTCGTCACGCCCGAGTACAACCACAGCTTCCCGGCCTCGCTGAAGAACTTCATCGACTGGCACCACGCACAGTGGCAGGCCAAGCCGGTCGGTTTCGTGTCGTACGGCGGACTCGCCGGCGGGGTGCGTGCGGTGGAACAACTCCGTCTGGTCTTCGCGGAGTTGCACGCCACGACCATGCGCGACGCGGTCAGTCTGCACGGTCCGTGGTCCGGGCTCGGTGAGGACGGCCGCCCCCGGGACGCCGCCGTGTGCGAGGGCGCAGCCAAGGGCATGCTCGGCCAACTCGCCTGGTGGGGACGGGCCTTGCGGGCGGCCCGCCGAGTCCACCCCTACCAGGGCTGAGGGCGCCCGCCATGACCACGGTACGGGCCGTGGAGACGGCGCCGGGAACCGACGCCGCCGTCCTGAACCGCACGCTCCTCGTCGTCGTCATCGGCTCGGTGATGTCGGTGCTGGACGTCACGATCGTCAACGTCGCGCTGCGCAGCCTGTCGGAGGCGTTCCGCGCCCCGCTGGAGACGGCCCAGTGGACGGTCACCGCGTACACGCTGGCACTGGCCGCCGTCGTGCCGACCGCCGCCTGGGCGATGGCACGCCTCGGCACCCGGCGCACGTATCTCGTCGCGCTCGTCCTGTTCACCCTCGGGTCGCTGCTCGCGGCCTGTGCCTGGGACATCGTGAGCCTGATCGTGTTCCGGGCGCTGCAGGGGCTCGGCGGCGGCCTGTTGATGCCCGTCGGCATGGCGATGGCGATGGGGGCCGCCGACCGGGAGCGGTACGGCCGCACGATGGCCCTGCTCGGACTGCCGGTCCTGGTCGGCCCGGTGGCCGGGCCGGTGCTCGGCGGCTGGCTGCTCGACGCGCTGTCCTGGCGCTGGATCTTCCTGGTCAACCTGCCCGTCGGAGTGGTGGCGTCGGTGCTCGCGGCGAAGCTGCTGCGCCCGGACCCGCCCCGTGGCACGGCGCCCGCGCCCCGGCTCGACGTGCCCGGTCTGCTGATGCTGTCCCCGGGGCTCGCGCTGCTGCTGTTCGGACTGGCGCGCGGCGGCGAGCGGGGCGAGTTCGCCGCACCGGCCGCGCTGGTGCCCGCGCTGGCCGGAGCGGCCCTGATCGCCGGATTCGTGGGGCGGGCGCTGTCGGTACGGCACCCGCTGCTGGATCTGCGGCTGCTGACGGACCGCACGTTCGGCGTGAGCATCGCCACCCTGGCGTTGTTCAGCTGCGGCTACTTCGGGTCGATGCTGCTCGGGCCGGTGTACTGGCAGCAGGTGCGCGGCTGGAGCCCGACGGCCACGGGGCTGCTGGGGGTGCCGGTCGGGCTCGCGGTCGGTACGACCATGCAGATCGCGGCGCGCAACGTCGACAAGGTGTCGCCGCGGCGGCTGATCCGGGCCGGGATCGCGGTGGGCGCCCTCGGCATGGCGCTGACGGGCCTGGCCCTCGGGACGGCGGACGTGCCCGCCTGGCGGCCGGTCGCCGCCACGGTGTTGCTGGGGGTGGGCGCCGGGATGGTGCTGATGCCGACGATGACGACGGCGAGCCGCGACCTGCCGAAGGAGCGGCTGGCCGCGGCGACCACGGCGCTGAGCATCAACGCCCAGGTGAGCGCGTCGGCCGGCACCGCGCTGGTGTCGGTGGTGCTGGGCTCGGCGGGCCTGGATCCGGCGGGCTTCCGCACCGCCTGTCTGGTGGCCGCCGCGCTGCTCGCGCTGGCGCTGCTCCCCGCGACGGGGCTGCCCATCCGGAAGAGGACGCAATGAACGGCGCCGGGCGGGGGTGACCGGTCACCGCGATCACCCCGGTCGCCTGGGTCACCTCGGTCACCTCCGCCCGGCACCCCGCACCGGCGTCAGCAGGGCGACCCCGGCGAGCAGGACGCAGGCCGCGCCCGCCGCCAGGGCCACGGGGGCCGTGCCGTGGTGTTCCGCCGTCCACGTCAGGACGGCCGCGCCGACGGGGGCCGCCGCGTACTGGAGGGTCCAGAAGGCGGAGGTGACCCGGCCCAGCAGGGGTTCGGGGGTGACCTCCTGGCGCAGGGACATCGAGCAGGTGCCGGCGACGGCGACGCAGGCCAGGAAGACGGCGGCGAGGGCGCCGACGACGGGCACGTCCCGGGCCCGCCCCAGGCCCGCGACGGCGGCGCCGCTCACGGCGACCGCCGCCGTCCAGGTCCGGCCGAAGCCCAGCCTGCGGCGCACCCGCGCCACCAGCAGGGACCCGGTGACGGTGCCGAGCGCGCCGACCGCCAGGACGGTGCCGACGGTGCCGTCGTCATGGCCGAGGTCGTGCTTGAGGTGGTAGACGAGCAGGTCGTTGAGTCCGAGGGTGAGGAAGCTGAGGACGAAGAGGAGGGCGGTCAGCGCACGCAGCACCGGATGGCCGTACAGGAACGCCACCCCGGTCCGCAGGTCCCGCCACAGCCCGGCCCGTTCGGCCGGTTCCTCGTCCGCCGGCCGCCGCCGGATCCGTACGACGGCCAGACAGGCGGCCGAGACGCCGAAGCTGGCCGCGTCGACGCCGATCGCGGCGGCCGGTCCCGCCCAGCCCGCGAGGACACCGGCGCACAGCGGGCCCAGGACGCCGGCCGTGGCGGCGGTCGCGTTGAGGCGGCCGTTGGCCTCCGTGAGCTGCGCGGTGCCGACCAGGCCGCGGACCACGGTGACGTAGCCGACCGCGAACAGCATGCCCACGGCCTCGCACAGCGGCAGCACGGTGTAGAGCAGCCAGACCTGCGGTCCGGCGAGCCACGCCAGCGGGATCAGCGCGTAGAGCGCCATCCGCACCAGGTCGCAGCCGATGAGGAGGCGCCGCCGGTCGACCCGGTCCACCACCGCCCCGGCGAACACGGCGGCGACGACCGAGGCGGCACCGCCGACCGCCGTGAGCAGGCCCATCCGGGCGAGCGAGCCGGTGGCCTGCAGGACGAGCAGGGGCAGGGCGACGAGCGCGAAGGAGTCACCGAGGAAGGACAGGGTCTGCGCGGCCCAGAAGACCCCGAAGTCCCGCTGCCGCCACAGGGGTTGCTCGCGGCTCTCGGGGGCGGTCCGCCCCGTGCGGCCGCCGCGCGCCCGGTACGCCAACCGTCCCCCCCTCCCCCTGCCGTACCCTCCGGCAACCTTAGGGCCGTCGGCGGCGACCTGGAGGGGAAGCACCCACATCGCCACGCCCCACCCCGAGGAGCCATCGTGCCCCACACCCCGGTGAACCACCGCCGCCGGCGCCGCCTCCTGCGTCCCGTCCCGCTCGCCGTCGTGGGCGCGCTCGTCGCCGCCACCGCCGTCGCGCTGCCGCATCTGACGCCCGAGGCCTCGGCCGCCACCACCCTGCGCGGATACGCCGACGGGCGCGGGGTGCGGATCGGCGCGGCGGTCGGCGACGCCCCGCTGACCTCCGACACCTCGTACACCACCGTCCTGGACCGGGAGTTCAACTCGGTGACGGCGGAGAACGCGATGAAGTGGGACGCGGTCGAACCGAGCCGGGGCAGCTTCAACTGGGCCGCCGCGGACCGGCTGGTGGCGCACGCCGCGGCGCACCACCAAGGGGTGCGGGGTCACACACTCGTCTGGTACGCGCAGTTGCCGTCCTGGCTGAAGAACGGCACCTTCTCCGCGACCGAGCTGAACTCTCTCCTCAAGAGCCACATCGACACCGAGGTCGGCCGCTACAAGGGCAAGGTGTACGCCTGGGACGTGGTCAACGAGGCGTTCAACGAGGACGGTTCGATGCGCGGTTCGCTGTGGCAGAACAAGCTGGGCACCGGATACATCGCCAACGCGCTGAAGTGGGCGCACGCCGCCGATCCCGCCGCGAAGCTGTACATCAACGACTACAACATCGAGGCGGCGGGCGCCAAGAGCGATGCCCTGTACGCGCTGGCGAAGCAACTCCGCGCACAGGGCGTGCCGTTGCACGGCATCGGCTTCCAGTCGCACTTCGAGGTGGGCAAGGTGCCCGCGTCGATGAAGGCGAACCTGAAGCGGTTCTCCGACCTCGGCCTGGAGGTGTCGGTCACCGAGCTCGACATCCGTATCCCGCTGCCCGCCTCCGCCGCCGAACTCGCCCAGCAGTCCGCCGACTACAAGAAGGCGAGCGAGAACTGCCTCGGTGTGGCCCGGTGCGCCGGGGTCACCCTGTGGGGCGTCACCGACAAGTACTCGTGGGTGCCGGGCACGTTCAGCGGCTACGGGGCGGCACTGCCGTACAACGAGGGCTACACGGCGAAGCCGGCGTACACCGGCCTGTCGAACGGCCTCAATCCGCACGCGTGACCGGCGCGGGCTCCGGGGCCTCGACGGGCCGTTCGGGCCGGGGGATGTCGTCCAGGTCGCGGATGGCCGGGATCGGTGAGCGCAGCAGCCACAGCACCGACAGCGCGCCGCCCACGGCGGCCACGGTGAAGGCCGCGCGCAGGCCCACGGCGGTGGCGAGTCCGCCGCCGACCAGGGCGCCCAGGGGCCGTACCCCGTAGTTGACCGTGCTGTACGCGCCGATCACCCGGCCCCGGAGGCCGTCCGGAGTCACCGCCGTGTCCAGCGAGTTGAGGTTGACGTCGAAGATCATGACGCCGAAGCAGGAGAGGAACCAGGCGGCCGCCAGCACCGCGGCCCGGGCGAGGAACGGCCCCTGGGCGGCCCAGAGCAGCGCGAGGGGCGCCGGGAACACGACGGCGCCCACCGCGATGCTGCGGCCGAGGCCGATCCGCCGGGACAGCGCGGGTGCGGTCACCGCCCCGAGGAGCGCCCCGAGCGCCCCCGCCCCGAACGCCAGCCCGGTCGCCGCCGGGGACAGCCCGAGTTCCCGGTCGGCGAACAGCACCAGCAGCCCGGTGCCGGTCAGGAAGGTGAAGAAGTTGACGGTCGCCGAGCAGCCGAGGCTCGCCCGCAGCACCGGCTGACGCAGCACGAAGGCGAGCCCTTCCCCGGCGAGCCGCGGCAGGGACGGCCCGTCGGGGCCGACGGGCTCCGGTTCGTCGACGCGGACCGGGCGCAGCAGCAGCGCCGACGCCAGGAAGGACAGACAGTCGGCCGCGACGGCGACCGGCGCGGTCAGCAGCTGGACCAGGCCGCCGCCCAGGGCCGGACCGGCCACGAAGGACACCGAACGGCTCGCGGCGAGCTTGCTGTTGGCGTCGAGGTACGACGACTGCGGCACGAGGTGGGCGAAGAAGCTCTGGTACGCCGACCCGAACACCACCGCCGCCGCCCCGCTCAGCGCCGCCACCGCGTAGAGCTGGGCCAGGGTGAGCTCGCCCAGGAGCGCCGCGACCGGCAGGGTGAGCAGCAGGGCGGCGCGCACCAGATCGGTGCCGATCATGAGCCGGCGCTTGCCGGGGCGCCGGTCGACCCAGGCGCCGAGGAACAGCCCGAACAGGTTCGGCACCCAGACGAGTGCCGTCAGCCATGCCACCTCGGCGGCGGAGGCGTGCAGGGTCCCGACCGCGACCAGCGGCAGCGCGAGGTCGGAGACCCGGTCGCCGCACTGGGAGACGGTCTGCCCGGCCCAGAACCGCAGGAACCGGCCGTCACGCCACAACGAGCCCGGGCCCGCCCTCACTCCGCGGCGCCCTCGGGAAGTGTGTACGTGAGGACGCGCACGCCCCGGCTGCCGGGCGGCCACGGCTCCCCCTTGCGGGCGAGATACGGCGCGAGAAGTTCCTCGACGGCCTCCTGGAGCCCGGCCAGTTCCTCGGCGGTGACGACGATCCGGCTGTTCAGCCCGCCGGCCCGGGCCACCCACTCCGGCTCCAGGTCCGGTTCGGTCTCGGTGAGCCAGCGCACCGGCAGTCCGGCGGTCCGCGCGAACATCTCCGCGACCAGGACCCGCGCGGCCGAGCGCCCCTCCGCGTCCTCCGGCGCCCGGAACCGGAAGCCCCGGCCCACCGACTCCCAGCGCCGCTCCCGCCGGTCCGTCCCGGCCTCGGCGTCGCGGACCAGCCCGAAGCCGGCGAGATGGCGCAGATGCCAGCTCGTCACGGACGGCGTCGCACCGACGTGCGGGGAGAGCTGCGTGGCCGTGGCGGGCCCGTACCGCTGGAGCCGTTCCAGCACGGCCAGCCGCACCGGGTGCGCGAGCGCCCGCATGGCCTTGGGATCGGTGAGTTCGACATCGCCCGATCGGTTACCCGCATCCATGGCGTGAGAGTGTCGTCTCATACCGGTCGGGAGTCAACTCGCCCACGGAAAAGGGTGGTTGATCAGGGAGTCGACGGCCTCCGGGGAAAGCGGGCCGGTCCCCTCTAGGATCGCTCCCGAACTGTCCAGGCCCGAACACCCAAGGCGGTCCCCATGCCCCGAGCCGGCCTCACCGCCGACCGACTGGTCGCGGCCGCCGCCGAACTGGCCGACGAGGCCGGGCCCGACGGCGTCACCCTCTCGGCGCTGGCCCGGCGCTTCGGCGTCAAGGACGCGAGCCTGTACTCCCACGTCAAGAACCTCAAGGACCTGCGGACCCGGCTCGCGCTGTTCGTCGGCGGCGAGATGATCGACCGGATCGCACCGGCCGTCGCCGGGCTCGCCGGCAAGGACGCGCTCGCCGCGTTCGCCGGGGCCTACCGGGAGTACGCCCTCCAGCACCCCGGACGGTACGCGGCCGCGCAGATCCGTATCGACCAGGGCACCGCGGTCGACTCCGCCGCGATGCGCCGCACCGCCGAGATCACCCATGGCATGCTCCGCGCCTACGGCCTCGCCGAACCCGACCTCACCGATGCCGTCCGCCTGTTGCGCAGCACCTTCCACGGCTACTGCGCCCTGGAGGCCGGCGGATCGTTCGGCGCGCCCCGGGACGTCCAGCGGTCGTGGGAGAAGGCGATCGACGCGCTGCACACCGCGCTGACGCACTGGCCCAGGGAGGCCGACGGGGCGGCCTGACCCCAGGGGCTCAGGCCGATGGGTCCGGGGTGGCGAGGGCCTGGACATCGCCGTACGACGGTGTCCTCCCCTCGGGCGCACGGCCGTCACGGATCCCGGTCATCGCCTCCAGCGCGGCGCCGAGTGCCCGCCGGTACAGCAGCGAACCCAGGCTGACCCGGCGCACCCCGAGTCCGGCTAGCTGCGGGACGGTCGGGCCGGCCGGGGAGAAGAGGAGGTTGAGGGGGGTGTCGAGGCGGGCGACGAGTGCGGCGATCCGCGCCGGATCGGTCAGCCCGGGGACGAACACGCCGTCGGCGCCCGCCTGTTGGTAGGTGTCGAGACGGGAGAGGGTCTCGCGCCACTTCTCGTCTTCACCCGCCTCCTTCTCGTCCTGGCCCAACCAGTAGGTGTCCGTACGGGCGTTGACGAAGAGACCGGGCGCGGCCCGCTTGACCGCGGCGATCTTCGCCGCGTGCCGGCCGGCGGGTCCGAGGGCGTCCTCCAGGTTGATGCCGACCGCTCCCACGGCGGCGAGGCGGCGGGCGAACTCCCCCACCTCGTCCGGGTCTTCGCCGAAACCGCCCTCCGCGTCCACGGAGAGGAGGAACGGCTGCGAGCCGAGGACGAGGGCGAGGCGGAGGGTCTCGTCACGGGTCGCCGACTCCCCGTCGGGCAGACCGGCGGCCGCGGCGACGGCCAGACTCGTCGTGCCGATCGCCGGGAAGCCCAGTCCAGCCAGGGCCCGCGCGGAGGCGTGGTCCCAGGCGTTGGGCAGCAGGAGCGGGGAGTCGGCGCGATGGAGTGCGGCGAAGGGGGTCATACGGGCAGGTTAGGGGCCTGATGGTTCGGCTCCGGCCGAACCGTGGCCGACGGTCAGCCCGCCGCGGGGGCCGCCCGCTCCGACCGGCTGCGCTCCACGCAGAACTCGTTGCCCTCCGGGTCCGCGAGCAGGGCCCACCCGGTGCCGTCGGGCCTGCGCCGGTCGGCGACCAGCGTGGCGCCGAGGGCGAGCAGCCGCTCGACCTCCTCGTCCCGGGTGCGGTCCTGCGGCTCCAGGTCGAGGTGCACACGGTTCTTGATCGTCTTGGCCTCCGGCACGGTGACGAAGAGCAGTCCCGCGCCCTCGATCAACACCTCCTCGGCGCCGGGCTTGTCGTCCTCGTGGACGGGAAGACCGAGCACCTCGGACCAGAAGGAGGCCACGGCGTAGGCGTCGGAACAGTCGATCGTCACATGGCGGATGGCAGAAGTCATGCGGGGATTGTGGTGCAGGGCCTGCCTCGCGGCAACGCGATTACGCCTCCGCGGGAGCCTCTCGCGGTGCGCCCGAAGGACCCGGTGCGGCAGGCGCAGGAATTCTCTTCCGCCCCGGCAACCCTTTTCCGCCCCGGTGGCAACAACAGGCCATGACAACTGCTCGACGCACAACGCGCCACCGCCGCATCCGCGCGGCCCGCAAGCCCGCGATCGGCGCCCTGGCGGCCGCCGGGGTGCTCGCCGGCGCGTGGTACGCCACCGCCGGGGCCGCGCCCGCCACCGCCCCGAACCTCGCTCCCACCACCACCGCCGTGGCCCTCACCGCCAAGTTCCCCTACTTGTCGGCCGGTTACAACAACACGCGGGAGTGGACGCGGACGACGACCGCGGTGGCCCCGAACGGGACGCTGCGGGTGGCCTGGCCCGCCGCGGACGGCATCCACGTCACCCCGCTGACCGCCGCCGGGAAGCGCTCGGGCGCGGACACGGTCGTCAAGGGGGCCAAGGAGGTCGGCGGCCTGGTCGCGCACAACGACGGCTTCGCGCTGCTCACCCGGGTCGCCGACACCAACAAGTGGAAGGACACGGCGGCCGCGATCATCCGGTACACGGGCGGCAAGCAGACCTTCCGCACCAAGCTCACCGGCACCGCGTCGAACGACACCTCCCCGGTGCTGGACGGCCAGCTCACCTGGAACGGCACCAAGTACGGCGCCTATTTCGTCGTGCACGGCGCGGGCGGCTTCGCCGACGGGCACTACGGCGACAAGCTGCAGTACATCAGCGCCAAGGGCGCCAAGCTCGGCGGCGGCTGGGGCTGGGGGTGCAGCCACAACGAGGGCATCGCGCTGCACGCCGAGACCACCGGCGCGTTCACCTCCCTGTGCTTCGACGACTGGCGTTCGGGCCTGTTCGTCTCCACGAAGATCGGCGCACCGGACGTCGCCCCGGTCGTGCAGCGCGAGCAGTGCTGGGCGGGCTACTGCGGCGGCACGTTCCCGGGCCGTACGGGTGATCTGGTGAAGTCCTCCACCGGCCGGTACGTCACGGCGTTCGCCTCGCGCGGGGCGGCCTCCGCGAAGAAGAACCCGGACGACTCCAGCGGGCGGGGCTGGACGGTCAAGCCGAAGACCAGCACCCACCAGGTCGCCGTGGCCTTCATGAAGAACCGCAACTCCGGTCCCGGCAAGGCGGTCTACCTCACCAGCGCGGCCGGCACCGAGAACGTCAACGTCCATGTCGCCCCGTACGGCAAGGACCGGCTCCTGGTGTCCTGGGAGTCCCTGAAGAACGCCAAGTGCGCCTCCGGCACCTGCACGGGCACCTTCACCGGCACCCATCTGCGTCTCATCGACTGGACCGGCAAGTTCCAGAGCGCGGACAAGGTGGTGAACACCCGGATCAGCGGTGACATCGCGGTCCTCAAGGACGGGACGCTCACCTGGGCGTACGCTCCCGTGACCCCGACCTACGCCAAGCCGCTGACCGGGGCCTCGCCGACCACGACGACCCTGCGGATCGCCCGGCTCAAGCCCTGACCCGTACGGCGTCCCCCGACAGGGTCACCCGGACCTCCGGGCCGTCGCTCCAGCGGACCCGGATCCCGTCCGGCCCGTCCGCCCGCACGGAAACCGTCTCCTCCAGGGGGACGGTTTCCGGCTCGGCGGTGAGCCGGGCGAGCGCGACGAAGAGGGTGCCGCCGGCCCCCGTAGTACCTGCGAGGGAGTCGGTGCCGGCCGGGGTCGCGGTGTCGCCGGGGGCTTCGGTGTCGGCGGCGGCGTCCTCGGCGGAGGCCTCCAGGCCGTGGACCGGGACGAGGTCCGCCCGCAGCCCGTCCCCCGCGTGCCATCCGGTGACCCGGACCGGCGTGCCCGGCGCCGCCCCCGTCACGAGATGGGCCCGCACCTCCGTCGCCCCGCGCGCCAGCAGCACGCTCGTCACCCGTGCCCCGCCGCCCGCGGTGTGCCGGGAGGCCACCCACCCGTCGCCGGCGCCCAGCGGCTCGATACCCGTACGCCCCGGGTCTCCCCCGACCATCACACTGTTGTCGTACGAGGGGGAGGGCGCCGTCACCGTGGAGTACGCCAGCCGGGTGTAGTACGGGTCGTAGCGGACGTCCTCGCTGCCGTGGTTGTGCAGCCGGACCACGCCGTCCGCCCGTGTCGACTGGAGCAGCCAGTTGGGCGCGGCGACCGGGGTCACCGCGTCCTCGCGCTCCGCCGGGCCCGGCTCCTCCCCGGCCGTCCACACCTCGTGGTCCGGCGGGAGCAGCAGGCCGAGGAACCCCTTGCTCGCCCAGTAGGGGGAGGCGGGGCCCGAGTAGCCCTGGAGGACGGCGGGGTCGGGGCCGTGCCAGCCGAGGGTGAGCAGCCCGCGCTCGTCCACGGCGTCCCGCTCCAGGAAGTACTTCAGGGCGCCCGAGGCCAGTCGGCGGGTCTCGCCGGGCGACAGCGGGGTGCGGCCGGTGAGGGCGCCCAGCCACAGCGGGGCGGTGGTCGCGAAGCGGTAGGTGAGGGAGCGGCCCTGGTGCATCGGGGCGCCGTCGCCGCCGAACAGCCGCGCGTAGTCGGCGAGGTGGGTCTCGAGCCGGCTTCCGTATACCGCCAGCAGTCGACTGTCGTCGGCGAGCCAGGCGTGCAGCACCGGATACAGGTGCATGGCCCAGCCGTTGTAGTAGTCGTACTTCCGGCCGTCGCCGTCCGTGTACCAGCCGCCGCCGACGTACCACTGCTCGATCCGTTCCAGCCCGCGGTCGACCGCCTTGCCGGCCGCCTCGCTCTCGTGGCCGATCTCCTGGAGGAAGCCGCCGACCGTGACGGGGAACAACTCCCAGTTGCAGGGCCAGGGTTCGGCGGTCAGCGCGTCGCCGAGCCAGTGCGCGGCGCGCTGCCGCACGGTGTCGTCGAGGCGGTCCCACAGGAGGGGGCGGGTCAGCCGCAGCGCGAGGGCGACGGACGCGGCCTCGACGAGCGGCTGGCTGCGGTCCTCGATCCGGGGCCAGACGCCCGAGACGCCGGCCGTGAGTCCGTCGGCGTACCGCTCCAGGGCTGTCTCGTCGCGGCGGAACGCGGCGAGAAGCAGGGTCCGTGCGTACCCCTCCAGTCCGTCGGAGAGGCGGCCCGCCCAGCTCTGCCGGTCGCCGGGGAAGTGGTAGAGGGCGCGGTCCTCGGTGGCGTACGGCTCCACCGCGGCCAGCAGCGCGTCGGCGGCGGCCTCCCAGTGGGCGCGGGTGAAGCCGGTGCGGGGGCTGAGGGCGGGGTCGGGAGGCGGCAGGTGCATCGGCGGTTTCTCTCTCGGCGCGGGGGGGGCGGGGCGGGTCAGGCCCTGGGGGCGTCCCGGTTCCGGTCGGGGCGCCCCCAGGAGTTCATCCCACCCGTACGGTGCCCCGGGGCACCAGGTGCTGGGCGGCGAGCTCGTCGCGGACCAGGCCCGCGTAGACCGTGGCTCCGTGCACGGAGGTGTGTGTGTTGTCGCGTTTCTCGTTGTACAGGTACAGCGCCTTGGAGCCCTCCACGCCCAGAGACTCCACCAGCGCCTTGGTCTTGGCGGTGAGGTCGATCAACGGTACGTCCTGGGCGGCGGCGACCGAGCGGATCACCGCCGGGTGGTCGACGCCGAGTCCGTTGACCAGCAGGGCCGTTCCGTTGTTCAGTGTGCCGTCGGCGTTGAACCAGCGGCGCACGACGGGGGTGACGAGGACGGGCCGGCCGCCCTTCTCCCGGACCCCCGCCACCAGTGTCTCCAGGTTCGCGCGGTACGTCACCTCGTCGGTCGTCTTGTCGTTGTGCGCGAGCTGGACCAGGACCAGGTCGCCGGGGCGGATCAGCGGCTGGACGGTGGCCCAGAGCTGGGGGTTCTGCAGGTAGGTGACCGTACTCTCGCCGGAATCGGCGTAGTTGGCGACGGAGACGCCCCGGCGCAGGTACTGCGGCAGTTCCTGGCCCCAGCCGGTGTAGGGGTCGCCGGGCTGGTCGCAGACGGTGGAGTCGCCGACCAGGAAGACCTGCCGGGGGTGCCGGGCGGGAGTGACCCGGATGTCCGCGAGGGCGGGTGCGCTGCCGCCGAGTGCCAGGTCCAGTCCGGGAGTTCCCTCGGCGCCGGTCGGTTCGCCCTCCGGCGTACGGACGTTCACCGTGAAGCTGCGGACGGCGCGTCCGCCGGCCGGGACCGCGGTCTCGGCGAGGAGCGCCCGCCGGGTCTCCCCGCTGACGGAGGTGCTGGAGTCGGTGTCGCCGCCGAGGACGACGCGGACGTCGTAGGTGCCGGGCGGGACGTCGAAGTGGCAGGCGCCGGCGGTGCAGTGGTCGATGCCGAGGGGTGCGGGGCGGTGCTCGTGCGCCTGCGCGGTGGCGGGGAGGGCCGTGAGGACGGCGGTCAGGGCCAGTGCGGTCGGCACGGCGATGGTGAAACGTCTCACTGGGGCTCCTCCGTCACGGCGGCAGTCCTGGCGGCTGGACCGTACCGCCATTGGCAAGCGCTTTCTAGACCTTGAACCGATTTCACGAGATTGCCAACCTCCCACCGGCGAAAGCCCTTTCGCGAAATCGATTCAACTGTCACTCTCTCCCACACCCGCACACCCCACACCTCCCGAAGGAGGCTCCCCCATGTCCGGATCCGACAGCCACCCGGTCCGACGCCGCACCTTCGTCCTCTCCGCCGCGGCCGCCGCCGGCACGGCGGCCCTCGCCGGCCCGCTCGCCTCCCCCGCCTCCGCGGCGGCCTTCGGCTGGAGCGACGACGGCTCCCACTACGTCGTCGACACCGGCGCGAGCCTCGTCTTCAAGGTCAGCAAGACCAACGGGGACCTGACCTCGCTGGTCTACAAGGGCACCGAGTACCAGGGCTACGACGGCAAGAACTCGCACATCGAATCCGGCCTCGGCACCTCGACGGTGACGATCGCCCAGTCCGGCTCGACGATCCTGATCTCGGTCGCCTACGGCACGCTCAAGCACTACTACGCGGCCCGCAGCGGCGTGAACAACGTCTACCTCTGGACCAACAAGGCCGACACCTCGGTCTCGGCCACCCGCTATATCGTCCGCGTGAAGAAGGGCCTGTTCCTCAACGACGAGCCCGACTCCTACACCTACACGTCCTCCACCATCGAGGCCTCGGACGTGTTCGCGAAGTCCGACGGCCAGACCCGCTCGAAGCACTACGCGAAGGTGCGGGTGATCGACTACGACTACATCGGATGGTCCACGGGATCCGTCGGACTGTGGATCGTCCGCAGCAACCACGAGAAGGCCTCCGGCGGACCCTTCTACCGCTCCCTGCTGCGCCACCAGAGCGCCGACGGCGGCGGCCTGTACGAGATCCTCTACTACGGCGAGAACCAGACCGAGGCCCAGCGCTTCGGCCTCCAGGGCCCGTACGTCATCGCCTTCACGGACGGCGGAGCCCCCTCCTCGTCCCTCTACCCGGCCACCCTGACCACGTCCTGGGCGGACTCCCTCGGCATCTCCGGGTACGTCTCCGCGAGCGGCCGGGGCCGGGTGGCCGGCGTGGGCATCAGCGGGCGCAACACGGCGTACCCGTACACCGTCGGGCTCGCCAACTCGGCCGCGCAGTACTGGGGGTCGGCTCGGGCCTCGGACGGCTACTTCTCCATCGGCGGGGCGCTGCCGGGGACGTACACGCTGACCGTCTACAAGGGCGAGTTGGCTGTATACAGTACGCAGGTGACGGTGTCCGCCGGCGGGACGACCACCCTCAACACGATCGCGATCCCGTCCTCCAACGACCCGGGCAACGCGAGCGCGATCTGGCGCATCGGGGACTGGAACGGCACGCCCGGCGGCTTCAAGAACGCCGACCTGATGACGTACGCGCACCCCTCCGACGTACGGGCCGCCTCCTGGACGGGCAACGTGGTCATCGGCAGCGGCACCGAGACCTCCGCCTTCCCCTGCTATCTGTGGAAGGACGTCAACAGCGGCATCATCGTCCACTTCCGGCTGACCGCCGCCCAGGCCGCCGCCGCGCACACCCTGCGCATCGGCGTGACGACGGCCTACGCCAACGGCCGGCCGCAGATCGCCGTCAACGACACCTGGACCTCGGCCGTCCCCTCCCCGCCCACCCAGCCGAGCACCCGGTCGCTGACCGTGGGCTCCTACCGGGGCAACAACTACACGTTCACCTACAGCGTGCCGGCGTCCGCCTGGCTGACGGACACCAGCGCCTACAACCAGCTGAAGATCTACGTGGCGAGCGGCTCGGGGACGACGTCCTTCCTCAGCGCGGGCACATCGATCGACGCGATCGACCTGCTCGCCTGACGTCACGTCATGAGCCCTGCGTCCACTGCTGGTTCGTACCGCCGTTGCAGGTGTATGTGATGATCGCGGCCGAGTCGGCGGTGGACGCGCCGTTCACGTCGAGGCATTCGCCGCTCGCCCGGGACTTGATGTTCACATAGCTGCCGCTGGTGGTCACGGACCACTGCTGGGTGGTGGCCGAGGAGTCGCAGTTCTCCTGGGTGACGGTGCTCGCGTTCTCCTGCACGCACAGCGAGCTCTGGCGGGTGACCAGCTGGTAGTAGCCGCTGCCGACGGACTTGAACCAGTACTTCTGGTTGTTGCCGCCGTTGCAGGTGTACTGCTTGATCTGGGCGCCCTGCCAGAGCGACTGGCTGGTCACGTCGGCGCACTTGGACGAGTGCCGGGCGACCAGCGTGTTGTAGGTGGCGCTGGTGCCGGTCACCGTCCCGGCCGCCGTGTCCACGGTGACCTCCGGGTACCAGGACATCGACATGGTCGTGGTGGTCGGGAAGGTCAGCGGCAGCCACACATAGCGGGAGTCGTTGACCGTGCCGCCGAAGGAGTTGCCCCAGCGGTCGCCCATGTACAGGTACGACGTCCCCGAAGTGCCCTGGACGGGAAGGACGTACGCGGTCTGCGAGCCGTAGGTGGTGGAGTCGCCGACGTTCGCCATCGACGTCCAGGGGCCGGCCAGGCTGGTCGCGGTGGCGTACTGCTGCTGGTTGGCGCTCCAGCCGGTGGCGCCCGACGTCAGCATGAAGTAGACGCCGCCCCGCTTGAACAGGGCCGGCGCCTCGCGGTGCCCGCCCGCCCAGGGGTTGGCGACCAGACTGTCGATCGCCGTGTAGTCGGCGGTGAGCTTGTAGATGTGCAGGTCGTAGTTCTCGTTCGCGGCGGAGACCATGTAACCGGTTCCGTCGGTGTCGACGAAGGTGGTGATGTCCCGGGACATGTAGGAGCCGAGGGGGCGGAAGCTGCCCTGGTAGGTGTAGGTGCCGTCGACGGTGTCGGAGACGGCGACGGCCGCGCGGGCCTCGCTGTAGTCGGTGCCGTTCTCCTTGTGCATCCACATGACGAACTTGCCGGTGGAGGCGTTGTAGACGACCTTCGGCCGCTCGATGTAGGCGGTGCCGAGCTCGGAGGCACTGGACTGGGTCAGGACATGGTTCCTGAACTCCCAGTTCTTCAGGTCGGTGGAGCGGTAGGCGTCCACGTACCGGAAGGTGTTGTCCGCGTTGCGGTCCTCACCGAACCAGTAGTAGTAACTGCCGACCTTGATGACCCCGCCGCCGTGCGCGTGCACCACGGCGCCGGAAGTGTCGGTGAACTGGACGCCGTTGGGGACGGTCACGGCCGCCGCCTGGGCGGGACCGGCGGTGGCGAGGGCGCCGATCAGCGCCAGACAGAGGGCGAGCAGGGTGGCGTACACACGTCTCATGGGGATACCTCTCGGGGAACGACCACCTTCACGGGACTACAGGTGTGTTCGAAGCTGCGGGCGCGTTCGAGGATGCGAACGCCATGTGGAATGACGAACGCCGAAAAGGTAAGGGTGTGTTACCAGCAGGTCAACGGGTCTGACGGGACTTGATAGAAAGCCTTTTCTGGAGAAGTGCGGCGAGACCCGGAGGTTTCCAGCGGCGCGGCGAATTTCTGTTATCGGCGATGACCCCGTGCCGTCTCCGACCTGTGCGCAGCCCCCTCCACATCTCCAGCGCGGCCGTCGGCGCCCTCGCGGCCGTCGCCGCCCTCCTGGTCACCGCTCCCCCGGCCGTGGCCGCCGGCGCGCGGGACGTCACCGCCGACGTGCTCGCGAACCGGGACGTGACCCTCACCGGCGACACCGTGATCACCGTGCCCTCCGGGACGACGACGTACGACGGCGTCCTGCGCGGCGAGGGCACGCTCACCGTCCGCGGCGGCGGCACGCTGGTCCTCAGCAAGGACAGCGACTTCACCCTGCCGAAGGCCCGGCAGCGGCAGACCGTACGCACCCGGGGCGGCAACCACCCGTACACGACGGTCACCCGGCCCGACCCGCCCGCGATCACGGTCGACCGCGGCACCACCCTTCAGTACGGCACCGGGGGCGGCACCGGACTGATCGGCCATTTCCCGTACGACACCCCCGGATACCAGCTCAACCAGCTCAACATCCGCGTCGACGGCACCCTCCGTCTGTCGCTCACCCGCACCTTCAACATCGGCACGATCAGCGGCTCCGGCCTGGTCACCCAGCCCCGCGGCATGTGGGGCACCCTCGACCTGGCGGGCACCCACCCCTTCACCGGGGTGATCGACAACGGCACCGGCATGGCCGTCGGCCGCCCCGAGTACCCCGTGGCCCTGCCCGCCGCCCGCGCCATCCTCAACCAGGGCTCCTGGATCATCGACACCCCGCTGAACCAGACGATCACCCTGCGCCAGGACTTCTACCAGCGGGAGTACGGCAGCGACGTCAACGTCCACAGCCGGCCCGGCAGCAAGGTCGTCCTCACCGGGCAGTACAGCTACAGCGACCGGGGCGGGGACACCCACCCGTCGTTGAGCGACCCGGACCTCAACTGGCGTGCGATACCACACCAGTTGAACAAGCGGGGCACCAACATCGAGGGCGCGGACGTCCGGTGGGGCGACGGCACCACGCACCGGATCTTCATGCCCGGCACCAAGGACACCGTCTACATCAACCTGCACGAACGCAGCGGACGCCGGTCCCTGCTGACGTTCGACTACAACGGGCCCGTGACGCTCGGCGCCCCCATCGGCGGCGGCCGGTACCACGACACGCTCGCCGCACCCGGCGCCGGGGACGTCGTGATCGCCGGCACCAAGGGCAACGACGTCACCTTCGCGGCCGCCCAGCACTACGACGGCTCCACCACCGTGCAGCGGGGTGCGGTGCTGCGGCTGGGCTCGGGGGCGGCGGGCGGCGACGGTTCGCTGCTCACCGGCACGGCGCGGCGGCGGATCGTGAACGACGGGACCCTCGTCGTGCGGAACACCACCACACCCGTCTCCCTGTCGGGCATCGGCGGCAGCGGCGCGCTCGTCCAGTCCGGCGCGGCGACCACGACGCTCACCGGACCCTCCGTGACGTACACCGGCACGACGACGGTCAGCAAGGGCACCCTCGCTCTGCGCGGCGGCGCGAGCCTCGCCAACAGCCGTGCGATACACCTGACTTCGGCCTCGGCACGACTGGACACGGGCGGGGCGGCGCTGCGCGTGCTGAGCGCCCTCGACGGCAAGGGCACGGTGAAGGGGCCTGTCACCAACCGGGGTGTGGTCGCGGGCGGGTTGACGGTGAGTGGTGACTACGTCCAGAGCGCCGAGGGTCAACTCGTCGTGAGGCCCTCGCCGTTGAAGGTGGGCGGCCGGGTGCGGCTGGGCGGGGGGCTCGATCTTTCGGAGGCGGTGGAAGGGGAAGGCGCGAAGGAGATCACCGTTCTCGACCACACCGGGCGCGGTGCGGTCTCCGGCACCTTCGACGGGCTACGGGAGGGCGCCGAGGTACGGCTCGGCGACGCCGTCTACCGGATCAGCTACCGGGGCGGCGACGGCAACGACGTGGTCCTCACCGCCGACGCCACGGGCTCCTCCCCCTCGGCGGTCGGCAAGTCGGCCTCCTCCCACGCGGTGTCGGTGGAGACCCGCAGCGCGAACAGTGGCATGAGCAGCGGGATGGGGTGGTGGCCGTACGTGCTCGCCGCGGGCCTGCTCGCGGGCCTCGGGATGCCGATGACCCTACGGAGACGGCCCCGTCCCCACCGCGGGGGCGGCCGCCACGCGGCGTAGGAAGCACGCACCGGGAGCCGAGCCGGACCTGAGGGACGCACATGCTGCGAGCCGAGCCGGACCTGAGGGACGCACATGCTGCGAGCCGAGCCGGACCTGAGGGACATGTGCCGCGGGCCGACCCGGGCCTGAGGAACGTATGCCGCGGGCCGACCCCGGCCAGAGAGACACGCCCCGCGGGCCGACCCCGGCCAGAGAGACACACCCCGCGGGCCGACCCCCGCCAGAGAGACACGCCCCGCGGGCCGATCCGGCTTCGGCGTGGACGAGGTCGGTGTCCGTGTCGGTGTCGGACGGCGTCCGCCAAGGCCGGCGGTGGCCCTTCCCACAAGGTGGGCGTTGTGTTCACGAGGCGGACGGGAGGGGCCTTCCGCAGCGCCTTGGACTAGCGTCAGGTCATGACCAGCGAAACCCCTTCCCCTTCCGGCACCCCGCTCGCCGAGGCGCTCGCCGCAGGAACCGTCGTCCTCGACGGCGGCATGTCCAACCAGCTGGAGTCCGCCGGACACGACCTGAGCGACGAGCTGTGGTCCGCGCGGCTGCTGGCCGAACGGCCCGAGGCGATCACCGAGGCACACCTCGCCTACTTCGAGGCGGGCGCGAACGTGGCGATCACCTCCAGCTACCAGGCCACCTTCGAGGGCTTCGCCAAGCGCGGCATCTCCCCCGAGGAGTCCGCCCGGCTGCTGACGCTGAGCGTGGAACTGGCCCGCGAGGCCGCCCGTCAGGCCCGGGACAAGGGGATCACGCAGCCGCTGTGGGTGGCCGCGTCGGTGGGACCGTACGGCGCGATGCTCGCGGACGGCTCCGAGTACCGGGGCCGCTACGGGCTGAGCGTCGCGGAGCTGGAACGTTTCCACCGGCCCCGGCTGGAGGTCCTGGCCGCCGCCGCGCCCGATGTGCTGGCACTGGAGACCGTTCCCGACGCCGAGGAGGCCGAGGCGCTGCTGCGGGCGGTGCGGGGGCTGGGGGTACCCGCCTGGCTTTCGTATACCGTCGACGGTGTACGGACGCGGGCCGGCCAGCCGCTGGACGAGGCGTTCGCCCTGGCCGCCGAGGCCGACGAGGTGATCGCGGTCGGCGTCAACTGCTGCGCCCCGGAGGACGTCGACGCCGCCGTGGCGACGGCCGCCCGGGTCACGGGCAAGCCGGTCGTCGTCTATCCCAACAGCGGAGAGTCCTGGGACGCGCAGGCCCGCGCCTGGAACGGCCGCTCCTCCTTCGCCCCCGAGCAGGTCCTCGGCTGGAGGGACGCGGGCGCGCGCCTGATCGGCGGCTGCTGCCGGGTCGGCCCCGAGGCGGTGGCATCGATCGCGCGGACCCTGGCGACGGCGTAGTTTCTCCGCCCGCACCCGCCGACACTGCTAGCCTCCGCTGGTGGAAACCGGTTGCTGCCGGTGTTTCCGAAGGGGAGGGGCGCGATGACGAGAAAAAGCGCGGACGCGGCACGCAGCACCATTCGTGACGTGGCGGCCCGGGCGGGGGTGTCGGCGTCGACCGTGTCGCGGGTGCTCGGCGGGGTGTATCCGGTGAGCGCCGAGACCCGCACCCGGGTGCTCCAGGCCGTCGGCGAGCTGGACTACGTCGCCGACGCGCGCGCCAAGGCGATCGCGGGGGCCGGGACGCCCACCCTGGCGTTCGTACTGGAGGACATCACGGGACCGTCGTTCGCGCACATGGCGCACGGCGTGGAACGCGAGGCGCACCGGCTCGGTCACCTGTGCCTGGTGTGCAGCACGGAGGGCGACGTACGCCATGAGCTGGACTTCGTCGAGACGATGCGGGCGCAGCGCGCCACCGCGGTGATCCTCGTCGGCGGCGCCGCCGACACCCCGGAGTACCGCGAGCGCACCCGTCGTATGGCCGACTCACTGGCGTCGGCGGGATCCCGGCTGGTGCTGTGCGGCCGCCCGCCACTGGGACCGGGCGCGCCGGTGACGGTCGTCGAGTACGACAACGAGGGCGGCGCCTTCGCCCTGGTCGCGCACGTCCTCACCCAGGGCCACCGCCGGGTGCTGTTCCTCGGCGGCAAGCCCGACCACACGACGGCGCTCGGCCGTGAGCGCGGCTACCGCCAGGCGCACCGGGCCCGCGGCGTCGAGGTGGACCCGGCGCTGATCCTGCACGGCGACTTCACCCGGGACACCGGCTACCGGCTGCTGCGCCGGGCCCTCGAACGGCGCCTGGACTTCACGGCGGTCGTCGCGGCGACCGACATGGTCGCGGCCGGCGCCCTGACCGCCCTCCACGAGGCAGGCCTCGACGTCCCGGGCGACGTCTCCCTGGCCGGCTACGACGACATCCCGTTCGCCCGCGACCTGCACCCCGCCCTGACCACGGTCCATGTCCCCTACGAGGAACTCGGCCGTCTCGCCGTCCGTACGGTCCTCGGCCGCGCCCCCGACGCGCCCGGCGAGCACCTGCTGCTGGGGACCCATGTGGTGGTAAGGGACTCGGTGGCGGACGTGGGCGGGGGGTCGCTCGCGGCTCGATGAGCGGGAGCCGGCGCGCGGTCGGCGGGGTCAGTCGCGCTGGACTCCGCCGGGGCGGCGCAGCCGTCGTACGGCCGATCTGAGTTCCGTGGTGCGGATGATCCGGCCGCCGTTGAGCGGGGCCGGGGGCGTGGTCGGTGAGGTGGCCGGGCCGGGGGGCTGGGGTGGGGTGGGTCCGGCAGGGGTGGTCCACAGGGCCAGCTCGTGGTCGCGTAGGCCGTAGGCGGTATGCGATCCACCGGTTTCTGCATACGGAATCCCGTCGCCCGACCGCCGTACACGACCGCCCGTATGCGGCGGCGTACCCGGCTCCGCCGCACTCACACCGCCCCCCGACCCGAGCACCCGTACGGGATGCCGCTCGTCCCACGCCTCCCACCCCGGATCGCCCGTCGCCACGAACCGCACCCACGCCGAGTGCATCGCGTCGGCCAGTTCCTGCGGGGTGTCCTCCCCGGCGAGTTTCGCGGTCTCGGGTGTGTGGCCGGTGTCGAAGACGAAGCCGAGTTCGAGGGCGTGGCAGGCGCCGAGGCCGGGGCGCAGGGAGGGCCAGGCGAACTCGTAGACGTACGAGGTTCCGGGGCGGGCGTCGGCCAGGCGGTGCAGGGGCCGGCGCAGCAGGTGGTCGGTGACCATCTGGCCGACGATCTCGGCGGTTCCGGCCTCGGGGTTCAGGGTGCGATAGCCGCGGGGGACCTCGTGGCCGCAGTGGCAGCGGGCCATGGCGCCGGCGAGGGCGACGGCGCCGAGCCGGTCGACGCGTTCCAGGAGCCCGCCGGGGACGAGCCAGAGCCGGTACTCGTCACGGGTCCAGCCGAGGAGGAAATCGCATCCGGGGGCCGCGTCGCCCTCGACCAGGGCCTGGAGCGGGTCGCGCGGGACGAGGTCGCCGTCGACGACGATACCGAAGGCGGGGCCGCCCAGGACGGGGCTGCTGAGCCGGCCGACGTCGGCCTGGGTGCGCAGCAGCAGGTCGCGGTCGACGGCGGCGAAGGCCTCGGCGGTGGCGGGGATCTTCAGCCGGGTGGCCATACGGCGCACCATGCGGCGTACCTTGTCGCGTTCGGAGGCCTCCGGCGGTCCGCTCTGCAGGACGGCCCGCCGGAACAGTCCCTGGGCCTGGGGGGCGGCGATCAGCGCGCCGGCACTGATGGCGCCGGCGGACTGTCCGGCCAGGGTGACCCTGTCGGGGTCGCCGCCAAAAGCCCTGATGGACCGGTGGACCCACTGCAGGGCGGCGAGCTGGTCGCGCAGGCCGGGGTTGGCGGGGGCGTCCGGGAACAGCCCGTAGCCCTCGACGCCGAGCCGGTAGTTGACCGAGACGAAGACGATGCCGTCGCGGGCGAAGTGCCGTCCGTCGTACACGGGCACGGCGGACGAACCCCTGGTCAGCGCCCCGCCGTGCAGCCACACCAGGACGGGCAGGCGGGCGCCGGGGCCGGGGTCGGGCGTCCAGACGTTGAGGTTGAGGCAGTCGTCGCCGGGCACGACCGGGTCGGACAGGTACTGGGCGAAGGCCTCGGAGTACGGCGGTTTCGGCGGCGTCGGTCCGAAGGCGCCCGCGTCGCGGATCCCGTCCCAGGGCTCGGGCGGCTCGGGCGGCCGGAAGCGGCGGGGGCCGAAGGGGGGTGCCGCGTAGGGGATGCCCCGGAACACGGCGATGCCCTGCTCGGAGCGTCCGCGGACGGCCCCGTAGGGGGTCGTGACGACCGGGTCGGGGTACTGCCGGTCCTCCGCCGCGGGGGTCGTCCGGTCTGCCGTCATCTGCCCACCAGCCCTTCGCAGCGCTCGTGCCCCGGTATTACCAGAGCACCACACCCGTGCGGGGTATTCCGGTGCACGAGCCTGTGACAGGGCTATTTGGCGTACATGAGGGTGCCGAAACCCAGCTGGTCGTAGCCGCCGCTGGTGGATCCGTAGTCCCCGCCGCCGCCCTCGGGGGCGACGGACAGGCACATCCGGGAGAGGTAGGGGTCGTCGAGGTACAGGCGCCGGTTGTAGTGGTAGTGGAGCATCGCCCAGACGGGGCGGACCTGGCCCCGGGAGGAGGCGGAGATCGCGGTCTGGGACTGCTGGGAGCAGTTCTGCCCGGTTCCCCAGGTGTAGGTCGTGAAGGGGACGTCGTCGCCGAGGTTGTACTTGGCGACGTACTGGGCGGCCTTCAGGAAGCGGCGGCTGTCGTAGGAGTACAGGTCGTCGCCCTGGTTCCAGGCCATCTCGCAGATCGCGCCCATCTGCCCCATGCCCATGACGGTGTGTCCCTGGTCGCGGCCGGACTCCTGCCACTGGCCGAGCGCGTAGCCGTCGTCGTCGGTGTACAGGTACGGCACGGCGTGCGCGAGCGAGCCGTTTCCGGCGCCCGACCTGAAGTACGTGACGGCCTGGTCGTACTTGGCGGAGTCCTCGTTGAGGATGCCGATGGCCAGGACGGAGGCCATGGTGCACAGGTCCCAGTTGGCCCAGTAGTTGGTGATGCAGGCGTCGTTGTGGTGCGTCAGGAAGCTGTCGTTGAGCGGGTAGAAGACGGATTCCATCATGCTCTGGAACGCGGCGAGGTCGAAGTCGTCGTGGTCCCGCATGAGTTCGGCGGCGTTGGCGAACTGCCAGCCGTAGATGCCGGCGGCGAGGAAGCGGTCGGCGTTGCCGGTGATCGACGTCAGGGTGGTCGCCCAGGCGTTGAGGATGTTCACGGCGCACTGCGCATGGGCCTCGGTGCCGGCGACTCGCCAGCGCAGGGCGTTCTGGTAGGCGGCGGCGATGTCGTTGTAGAGGAGGCCGTAGTTCTCGCCGGTGCCGCCGCGGACGACGGTGGCCGTCGCGCGGGGCGTCCAGGTGGACTGGGAGTGGGAGTTGGCGGTCAGCCTGTTCCAGCCGGACAGCCAGGGGTCGGTGCCTGCGGCGACCCGGACCCTGGCCCGGTTGATGTCGCCCGCGTTGTGCAGCATGCCCGGGTGGGTGAAGGCGGCGGGCGCGGCGTCGGCGGTGCCGGCCGCCGAGGCGGCGCCCGCGCCGAGGGCGAGGGCCGCGGTGAGACCGCCGGCGGTCCGGAGCAGACCGCGGCGGCTCATGTCGCCCGGATCGTGAAGCCGGTGGTGAGGCGGGTGGTGGGGGGAGGTGCGGCTCATGGGTGTGGGCTCCCATCGTGGGGGGGGGATCCGTGGGGGATCCCCGTTTCTAGGGCGAGGTGACGATCACCTCGCCGAACCGTGCGGTGCCGAGGGCCGTCTGGTTGCGGGAGCAGACCACCAGGCCCACGTGGTAGGGGGCGTCACCGAAGGTGGGGACCGTTCCCTGGGCGAGGGGGGTCCAGGTGGCGCCGTCGTCGGTGGAGACGGAGGCGGTGAAGGCGGTCCCGGTGCGCTTCAGCCGCAGGAGGAGGGGGAGTTGTGGGACGGTGGTCGTCCCGGAGAAGACCGAGGCGCCGGCCACCGTCGGCCGCAGCATGAGCTGGGCGCCGGTGCCGCCGGTGACGATCACTCCGGCCGCCTGGTCGAAGGGCGACAGGGACTTGGTCATCAGCAGCCCGATCCGGTCGGCGGTCGCGCCTTCACGGGAGAGCAGCCGGGCGGTGATCTCACAGTCGCCGGTGACGGTGCGCCGCACGAACTGGCCGGTCATTCCTTGTGAGTTGACGTTGAGATCGACGCCGGCGCCGTTGACGACGAAGGTGCCGTCGTCGTAGGTGGCGCTGCCGGGGGTGAGGACGGCGACGACGCCGAGGGTGCCGTGGTCCCGGCGGTCGCCGATGACGTCGCCGAGGTCGCCGTTCGTCCACGGCTCGGGGAGGGCCGCGCGTGCGTTGTCGCCAGTGGCGGTCGAGGCGTCCGACGGGGTGGTGACGGCCGGGGCGACGGCCTCGACCGCTTCCGAACGCGGCCCTCGTCCCGTGCAGTTGGTCTTCGCCACGGTGTAGTGGTACGTCGTGCCGGGTGTGCCGGTCGGGTCGGTGTAGCGGATGCGGGCGCCGAAGCCGACGGGGCCGACGGCGGTGGCGAGGGTGCGGTACGGGCCGTGCGGGCGGGAGGCCCGCCGGACGGTGTAGCGGGCGGAGAGGTCGGGATCGGTCCAGGTCAGGCGGATTCCGTCGGGGTCGGGTGCCGCGTGGAGGTCGGTGACCCTGCGGGTGGGGCGGGGGGTGCGCCAGATGTCGCCGGCGGGGCCGGTCACGCTGACGTTGTCGAAGGCGCCGGTGCCGGTCTCGGCGTAGTCCTGGTCGATGCCGAGGCAGGAGGTGAGGGCGAGACCGGCGTATGCGATATGCGGCATACCGTCGACCTCGGTCGTACCGACGACGGTCCACCGCACACCGTCCGCGGAGATCGAGCCGGTGAAGCGCCGCCCTTCGCGGGTCACCCGCACCCAGTAAGGGGCCCGCAGCCGGTACCCGTCCCCCGCGCCCTCGACGTACGGCGCCTCCAGCGGTGTCGCCGACTCGGGCAGCGCGCCGAGGTTCGAGATCGGGAACGAGGCCTTGGCGGTGATCGCCTCCTGCTGGGACGGGGGCACGGGGGTGCTGCCGGTGGCCGAGGTCTGCGCGCCGGCGGACGGGCGTACGGTCCACACACCGCTCCAGGTGTGCAGGGGCAGCCCCTGGAGGAGCATCGAGGCGTGCGGGGCGTCGGCGTCGAGGGAGGCGCGGAGGGTGACGCCGATCTTGGAGTACTGGGAGCCGAGCGGCCAGACGATCCGGGCGGTGACGGTGCCGTCGCCGCGCAGGGGCAGATGGGCGAGGCGGTAGGCGTCGGCGGTACCGGACGCCTCCAGCACGAACCGTTCCCCGTCGAACGCGGCCGCCCCCGGGATACGCACCGCGCCGGTGTCGGCGGTCGCCCAGGGCGAGGGCAGACCGGCGGCCGCCGAGGCGATCGCCGAACTCACGCTTTCTCCGAGGGAGTTGGAGGAGGTGACCGTGTAGTGGTACGTCCGTCCCACGCGGACCCGGGTGTCGGTGTACGCCGGATCCGTGATCCCGGAGGCGAGCTCCTCGTAGGGGCCCGCGGGGTCGTCGGCACGCAGAAGGGTGTATGCGGTGGCCCAGGCGGACGGCAGCCACGCCACAGCAACCGCTTTCCCCTCCCCCACCGCGGTGACGCCCGCCGGCGCGGTCGGGGCGGTGGGCGCGGGAGCCGTGCTCCCGGCCCAGGTGAGGGTGCCGAAGCCCGGCAGGTCGTCGTTGCTGCCCTCGACCACCCGGGTCCCGCCCGTGCCGCGGAAGATCGCGGCCTCGGCGTACGGGGCGTCGAGGCCGCGGACTCCGGCGTAGTGGGCGTAGTACATCTCGTAGATCGGGGGGAGGCTGCCGCGGGCGGTCGCGGAGACGGCGGTCTTGATGTACTTGCCGGTGCGGTCGAGGTCGGGGGTGAAATCGACGTCGCCGCCCAGGTTGTAGCGGGCGGCGTACTCCGCGTTGGCGAGGATGCGGTGGCCGTCGAAGCCCCACAGGTCGACGCCCTGGTTCCAGGCGACCTGGGCGGCGTCGCCCATCAGGCCGACGGCGAGCTGCTCGTGGCCCTGGTCGCGGCCGGACTCCTGGCCCTGGCCGCCGGGGGCGACGACACGGTGGGGGACGCTGCCGTTCCCGGTGCCGGCGGCGGCGTAGCGCAGGGCGTCCTCGAAGAGGGTGCGTTCCTCGCAGAAGACGGCGATGGCGAGGATCGACTGGACGGCGGTGAGGTCCCAGTTGCCGTTGGCGTACAGCATGTAGCCGGAGATCGCGGGATACCAGACGTCGAGGAAGGAGCGTTCGCAGCGGGCGATGTCGGAGTCGGTCCAGCCGTCGTAGCCGGTGTGGCGCAGGAGTTCGGCGGCGTTGGCGAGTTTGAAGGCCTGAAGGCCGGCGCCGAGGGGCCCGTCGGCGCCGGTGACCATGGTGAGGGAGGCGGACCAGGCGTTGAGGATGTCGCGGGCCTTGTCGGCGTGGGCGCGGTCGCCGGTGACGGCCCAGACGAGGGCGTTCTGGTAGGCGGCGGCGCAGTCGGCGACGGCCTGGTTCTGGTAGTTGGCGGGTCCGCGGCCCCAGGAGGTGATCTGGCCGGTGTTCTGGATGGTGTATGCGGTCTTCGATCGACTGTGTGCGGTCAGCGCGAGGAATCCGTCGTAGACAGGCGACCGCATACCGTCGACCGCCGACCTCATCCGCGCCAGATCGGCGGCGCTGTGCAGCAGCCCGGGGTGGGCGAAGGCGAACGCCGCCCCGCTCCCCGCCGTGCTCCCGGTCCCGTCCTGCGCCGCCCGGGCGGCGGGTACGAACAGGGTGCCGGCGCCCCCGGCGAGGAGCAGCGCCGTGGAGGACTTCAGCAGACCGCGGCGGCTGATCGGGCTCACAGGGCGGCCGCCTCGGCGGTCGTGAGGAACTTCAGGTTCGTCACATGCTCGTTGGCGAACCACTGGATGGTGTCGGTGGTGTAGTACCAGCTCGGCTTCCTCATCGAGTCGGCGATGACGACCCCGTTGATCACCAGGTTCTCGAAGGTGACGTTCTTGATGGCGTGGTCGGCGTCGTACCCGAGGAAGAGCGAGGGGTTGGCGTGGGTGCCGGTGTAGGTGAGGTTCTTGATGTAGACGTCCTCGATACCGCGGCCGGCCGAGGTGTTGTACTTCGTGTTGTACATGACCTTCATGTAGATGACCTGGCCCCAGCGGAAGTCCTCGATCCGTACGTCCTCGATACGGACGTTCCTGATCAGGTTGGAGTCGCCGGGGTTGAGGGCGATGCAGCCCTGGTAGTTCATCTGGGGTTCGCGGTGGTCGAGGATGTCGATGTTCCTGATCAGCAGGTTCTCGATGACCTCGGGGGCGTCGGTGTTGCCGTGCGTGCCGATGTTGACCGGGTGGGCGACGTCGGCCCACAGGGTGCAGTTCTGGACGGTGATGTCGCGGGTGTCGCCGTAGTAGTCCCAGCGGTGGGCGTAGACGGCGATGCAGTCGTCGGAGTTGCGCAGGAAGCAGCCGTCGAGGACGACGTCGCTGGAGGAGAAGATGTCGATGCCGTCGCCGTTGCCCTTGGAGCTGAAGCCGCGGACCTTCCTCATCCGGACGTTGCGGGCCTCGCCGAGGGTGGTGATGTAGTTCCCCGGGTTCATGATGATGACGTCCTCGACCCGGATGTTCGTACTGCCCTCGCACAGCACGCCCTGACCGGGGCTCGCCCAGATCATTCCGTGCCCCTTGAGGGCGGCCTTCTCCACGTCCCTGAAGAGGACCGTCGCCTTCAGGACGGCGCCGCCGGCGAGATACACGGTCTTGCCGCTGGGGACGGTGAGGGTGCCGCCGGGGACGGTCTGCACACCGGGGCCGAAGTAGATGACGTCCGGGTCGTCGGCGGCGCACGGGTGGTGTTCGACGCGGTTGGTGAGGACGTGCAGACAGTCGAAGATCTCGTCGTTGATCTGGACGACCAGGTCCTTCGGCTCGTCGAGCGTGAACACCAGGGTGTCACCGCCGAGTTCGGGCGTGATGCCGTACGAGTCCGGTCTCACCCGCGCCTTGGTGGTGCCGCCCTTGAGATACGTCACCTCGATCTCCACGGAGCCCTGGAAGTCGAAGTAGACCAAGGAGGAGTTGTAGACCTTGCCCGAGCCGGTGGTCGGGTTGATCTCCTCGAGCTGCGGCCGGTAGACGTCGAGGGTCTGCCACGCGCCGTCGGGGGCGGTGCGGACGCGGACCCTGAAGCTGGTGTTGGTGGGCACGGCGGCGGGGCGGGGGTAGGTGAGCAGCTTCGGGGCGGAGTGGTCGTCGTCCGCGTGCGCCGCCGTGGCCGTCAGGCCGCCGGACAGTCCGGCGGCGAGCGCGGTGGCGCCGACGGCCTGGAGGGCGGTACGGCGGGACAGGGGCGTGTCCATCAGGACTCTCCTTCGTGGATACCCCCGGCTTCAGCCGGGGAGGAAACGAAGCTCCTGCGGGGCAGGGCGGGGAAGGCCGGTTCGCCGCCAGGGCGGGCCGACGTCTGCCTGTGGAGACGGTGCAAGACCTCAACGGGAGTCCTCCCGGACGGGGCGGTCGTCGGTGAAGCAGGAAACCCAGCGGGCGACCGCTGGAATCTCCCGCCCTCAGGCGGGGGACGAAGTCAAGCGGGGCTCCTCGCGGCGGCAGGGGGGAGGCTGATCCCGAACGGGCAGGGCTGGCCGGACAGCGGGGGCGGCTGAAACGGCGGAAATGGCTGAAACGGCGGGAGACAACGGATAGCAACCGGTTGCCATAAGTAGGTGGCCAGAGCTTGTTCCGCTCTCCGGGGGACGTCAAGGGTCCTCACAGACTTTCGAAAATCCTGTGCACGGCACGCCGCCGACCTCACCTCGCCCCGCGGTCGCCCGCCAGACTCACCGCACAAGTCCCCGACCTGCACACATTCGGAGATCGGGGCAGGCCGGAGCGCTCGACGGACCCCCTCCACCCCGGCCCGGCACGGGCGCATGTCCCCGGGACCGTTTTCGGGGACGCCGCCGCCGGGCGGGGTACGGCCACCCGTCTCACGCCCTGCGGCCATCCGGCCGGACACCGCACCCTCCCCTTCACCCCCTGCACCCCCTGCACCCCCTGCACCGGAAACGGCCGGAAACAAGTCGCGCCGCTGCCGCACACTCCCGCCGCTCCCGCCGCTCCCGCCACCGAGCGGCACACCTCCTCCCCCAGCCGCCAACAACCTCTCTGAAATGGCGCTTTACCGCAGAAACAGCCCGAAATATTTACGACAGAGCGATCAGTCCGACCGATTGACCCTGCCTCCAGGACGGATCTACCGTAGGGAGCGCTTCCAGAAAACGTTTCCTACGCACCTCAGGAGAGTCATGCCCAGCGCCCAGCTGCCCAGGGCCGTGTTCGCCATGGATCCGGTGCACCTCCCGCTGCTGTTCCCCGCCCCACTCCTGGCCCGGCTGCGGCGGACGGCCGAGATCGATCCCGGCCTCGTCGTGCGGGACTTCGCCGACCCGGCCGCCGCGTCGGCGCTGGGCGGCGCCGATGTGCTGATCACCGGCTGGGGCTGCCCCCATCTCGACGCGGAGGCGCTCGCCGCGCTGCCCCGGCTGCGCTCGGTCCTGCACGCCGCGGGCTCCGTGCGCTCACTGGTCGGCGAGGCCCTGTGGGAACGCGGGGTGAAGGTCTCCAGCGCGGTCACCGGCAACGCCGTACCGGTCGCCGAGTACACGCTCGCGATGATCCTGCTCGCGGGGAAGGACGCCTTCGCCCACCGTGAGCGCTACCGCCGGACCCATGCCCAGCCGACCCCCGCCGAGACGGCCGCCACCGGCAACCTCGGCCGCCGGATCGGCGTCATCGGCGCCTCCCGGGTGGGCCGCAGGCTGCTCGAACTACTGCGCCCGTACGACCTCGAGGTCCTCCTCCACGACCCGTACGTGGAGGCGTCCGAGGCCGCGGCGCTCGGCGCCCGGCTCGTCTCGCTGGAGGACCTGCTGCGGCACAGCGACATCGTCAGCCTGCACGCCCCCGACATCCCCGAGACCCATCACCTGCTGGACCGCCCCCGTCTCGCCCTGATCCGCGACGGAGGTGTGCTGATCAACACCTCCCGCGGCGCTCTCGTCGACCATGTGGCACTCACCGACGAACTGGTCTCCGGCCGGCTGCACGCGGTCCTCGACGTCACCGATCCGGAGCCGCTGCCCGCCGACTCACCCCTGTACCGCCTCCCCAACGTCTTCCTGACCCCTCACATCGCCGGCTCCCTCGGCAATGAGCTGGAACGGCTCGGGCTTATCGTGGTGGAGGAACTGGAGCGCTTGGCCGACGACCTGCCCCTGGCCCACGAAGTACGCCACGCGGACCTCGCCCGGGTGGCCTGACCGGGATCCCACGTACGGAGCGGGGGAAGCGGGCCGTTCGCCACGCGCGCGTGGGCGCGGTGGAGCACGGCCCTGTCGGCCCCCGCGCCGTGGCGCCGGCGCCGACCCGTACCCAGGTCGCGCGCCCGGCACGGCGAGGGGTCCCGCTCACCGGTACCGGTCAGGACGGCCTCGTCACGCATCCCGCCGAGGCCGGGGGTACCGAGCGCGCAGCTCGATCGATTCCGGCTGACCGTAAACGGTTTCCCCACTCTGACCTGCACAAATAATGCTCCCAATCTCCCTCTCGACAACTTTTTCCCGCACGCCCCTTGATAAGCCCGGACCAGACGCCCTACCGTCCTCGGCAACCGGTTTCTACATCTCTCGCCCTTCCGCTTCGGCCGAACCCCCACGAGCGCGAGCCGCTGCCGCAGCCGATGTGCCGGCCGCCGTTCCCGGCCAGTACCGAGCCGCCGTTCTCGGCTCTTCCGAGACGCCTACTTCCCGAAGGATCACGGTCAGATGAACTCCACCAGCCCCCGGAGAAGGTTCGCCCACGCCGCCGTCGCGGGTCTCGCACTGACAGGTCTGCTCACCGCCTGCGGCGGTTCCGACGACGGGGACTCCTCGGCCTCCGGCCCGGTCACCCTCCCCTTCTGGGGCTGGGCGAACGGCCAGGAGACGGTCGTCAAGATGTTCAACGCGTCCCACAAGGACATCCAGCTGAAGTACACGAAGGTCACCGACCAGCTGACCATGCAGAAGCAGCTCGCGAACGCCGTCAAGGCGAAGAACGCGCCGTGTCTGCTCCAGAACACCGCCGAGTACGTGACCAGCTGGGTCTCGCAGGGCGCGCTGGCCGACATCAGCGAGTACGTCGGTTCCAGCAAGGACGAGTTCCTGCCCGGCGCGTGGGCGGGGGCCCAGGTGCAGGGCAAGGTCTACGGCGTGCCCACCAGCGCGGCACCGGCCTTCACCATCTACCGCACCGACATCTTCAAGAAGTACGGCCTGGAGCCGCCGGCGACCTGGGACGACTTCATCGCCGCGGGCAAGGTGCTGAAGAAGCACGGCATCCACGTCACGAACTACGCCGGTGAGGACCCCAGCACCCTGGAGGTGCTCGCCATGCAGGCGGGCGCCCACTGGTACTCCATCGACGGCAACTCCTGGAAGGTGGACTTCCAGGACGCGGGCAGTCTGAAGGCCGCCGACGTGATCCAGCAGGTCATCGACAACGACCTCAACTCGAAGCTGTCGTTCGCCGACTACGCCGCCCTGCAGCGCAACTTCGACGACGCCGGCACCGTCACCCGGCAGATCTCCACCTGGCAGATGGGCGGCATGGTGAACAGCTTCACCAAGTCCTTCGGTCAGTGGGCGCTGTCTCCGTGGCCGACGTACAAGGGCGAGGCGGCCAGGACACCCGCGGGCACCAACCAGAGCGCCAACATCAATCTGGTCACCTCGCAGTGCAAGTACAAGAAGCAGGCCGCCGAGGCGGCGCTGTGGCTGTCCACCAACAAGGGGGCGGTGGACAGCATGGCGAACCCGGAGACCGGCAGCGGTGTCATGCCGGGCCTGACCGACAGCGCGGACTATGTCGACAAGGCGATCTCGGAGAAGCTGCTCGGTGACCACTACGAGCCCGCCAAGAAGATCGTCACGGACAGCCTGGGCACCGCCACCACCGACTGGACCTTCGGCCCCGACTGGACCGCGATGTTCACCGAGTTGCAGGCCCAGTGGGGCAAGGTGGTGGCCAAGCAGCAGAAGGTCACCGACCTCCTCGCCCACATGCAGCAGTGGACGGTCGACGACCTGAAGTCCCGCGGCATCAGCGTCGAGGGCTGAGGCGCCGACCGATGATTCGCTCACTGCGCTGGAAGGGTGCCGCGTTCACGGTGCCCTTCCAGCTCGGCTTCGTGTTCCTGTACCTGGTCCCGATCGGCTACGCCGTGTACCAGTCGCTGTACCGCACCCAGCAGTCCGGGCTCGGGCTCGGCGGCTCCACGGACGAGTTCGCCGGCCTGGCGAACTACCGGCAGGGGCTGACGGACACCGCGTTCCTCGGCTCGATCCTGCGCGTGGTGCTGTTCGCCTGTGTGCAGATCCCGCTGATGCTGCTGATCAGCCTGGTGCTGGCGCTGCTCCTCGACACGCTCGCGTCCCGTGCGGCGAGCCGTTTCCGGATCATGCTGCTGGTCCCCTACATGATCCCCGGTGTGGTCGCCGCGATCGTGTGGGTCAACCTCTACAGCCCCGAGGTCGGCCCGCTGACCACGCTGGGCAGGGCCTTCGGGTTCGACTGGAACTTCTTCGCGCCGTCCATGGTGTGGCCGTCCATCGGCAACCTGCTCACCTGGCACGGCATCGGCTACAACATGGTGATCATCTACTCCGCGTTGCAGGCTGTGCCGCGCGAGCTGTTCGAGGCGGCCCGGCTGGACGGGGCGGGCGAGATCCGTATCGCGCGCAGCGTCAAGGTGCCGTATGTGCGCGGGGCGCTGGTCCTGACCGGTCTGCTCTCCATCATCCAGATGCTGCAGATCTTCAACGAGCCCGCGCTGTTCCGGAACGTGACCCCGCAGACGGTGAACGACAGTTTCACCCCCATCATGATCATCTACAACCAGGCGTTCAACGCGAGCAACTACCACTACGCCGCCGCCCTGTCCGTCCTGCTGGCCCTGATCCTCGGTGTCGCCTCCTTCCTCTTCTACCGGCTCACTTCGAAGGAGGCCGACTGATGACGCTCACCGAGGACCGCCCGAAGACCCGTGCCGTGCGCAGGTTCAACCGTCCCGATCCGGCCGCGCGCGGCCGGGGCGGCCAGCGGTTCGTGCTGATCGGCCTGGTGCTGGCCAGTGTCTACAGTCTGTTTCCCATCTACTGGCTGATCATCGCCGCGACGAAGGACCGCATCGGGCTCTACCAGAGCAACGGCCTGTGGTTCTCCGGCTGGCACCTGTGGGACAACCTGCACCAGCTGTTCACGTACGAGGACGGCATCTTCCTGCGCTGGACCGCCAACTCCCTGCTCTACGCCGGTGTCGGCTCCCTCGGCGGCACGATCATCGCGCTGGCCACCGGCTACGGCCTCGCCCGCTTCGACTTCCCGGGCCGCAATCTGGTCTTCGCCTGCGTGGTGGGGTCGTTCCTGATCCCGCTCGCCCTGCTCACCCTGCCGCTCTATCTGCTGTTCTCGGCGATCGGCATGGTCGACACCCCGTGGGCGATGCTGGTGCCCTGTCTGATCAACCCGTTCAGCGTCTATCTCGCCAAGGTCTACACCGAGGCGACGATCCCCTACGAACTGCTGGAGGCGGCCCGCCTCGACGGCGCCGGCGAACTGCGCATCTTCTTCAGCATCGTGATGCGGATGATGACCACGGGCGGCGCCACGGTGTTCCTGCTGGCCTTCGTGAACACCTGGAACGCCTTCTTCCTCCCGCTGACGGTCCTGCGCGGCGAGGAGAACTGGACCCTGAACCTGGGCCTGTACAACTGGAGCGGCAAGCGGATGGAGTCCGGTGTCGACCTGACGGGGCTGGTGCTGACCGGGGCCCTGCTGTCGATCGTGCCGATGGCCGTCGTGATGGTCGCGATGCGGCGGTACTGGCGGACCGGAGTGACGCTGGGGGCGCTGAAGTGAGCACCGTGCCGAACGCCGGCGGCGACGGTATACAGACAACCGTTGACCCTCTACGGGCGACCGGCGACCGCATACAGTCGACCGCCACCCCCGTACAGTCGACCGTCGCCCGCAACCCCGTCCTCCGCGGCTTCGCCCCCGACCCCTCCCTCATCCGGGCCGGCGACTGGTACTACGTGGCGACCAGCTCCTTCGAATGGTTCCCGACGATCCCGGTCCACCGGTCC
This sequence comes from Streptomyces sp. YKOK-I1, assembly GCF_054660435.1. Taxonomy (NCBI): domain Bacteria; kingdom Bacillati; phylum Actinomycetota; class Actinomycetes; order Kitasatosporales; family Streptomycetaceae; genus Streptomyces; species Streptomyces sp. YKOK-I1. The sequence continues at coordinate 7,894,184 of NZ_BAAGDR010000001.1, read as the reverse complement.
CGCGATCTGGCGCACTGGGAGTACGCGGGCCATGTGGAGGGCGCGGCTCCCGGTGGGACGCTGGCCGGTGTCCCCGACTCGGGCGGCATCTGGGCGCCGTCGCTGAGCTGGGACGGCGAACGTTTCTGGGTGGTGTACTCCGTCGTACGGTCGGTCGGCACGCCGTACTTCGACCAGGACACCTACGTCACCACGGCGACCGAGGTGAGCGGGCCCTGGGCGCCGCCGCGCCGCGTCCCGGGTCATGGGTTCGATCCCGCCCTCTTCCACGAGGACGGCCGGCTCTGGCTGCTCAATCTGCAGAACGACCACCGCCCCGGCGGACGGCGTTTCGCCGGCATCGTCCTCACCGAACTGGACCGCGACACCCTCGCCCCGCTCGGCGGCACCCACCTGCTGCTCCAGCACGAGCGGCTGATCGAGGGGCCGAAGCTGCTCCGTCACGACGGCTGGTACCACCTGCTGCTGGCCGAGGGCGGCACCGGTTTCGAGCACGGTGTCCGCACCGCCCGCAGCCGCACGCTCACCGGCCCGTACGCACTCGACGACCGCCCGATGCTGACCTCCCGCGACGACCCGGAACTGCCGTTGCAGAAGGCGGGGCACGGCGAGCTGGTCCGGACGCCGGAGGGCGAGTGGTTCCTGAGCCATCTCACGGCCCGTCCGCTGCGCACCCCGGACGGCCCGCGCTGCACCCTGGGCCGGGAGACCGCGATCCAGGCGGTGGTCTGGGACGACGAGGGAAGACCCCGGCTCCGGCAGGGCGGTTGGCACCCGGCGGTCGAGGTCGCCGTCCCGCGAGCCGTGCGGACGACCGAGCGGCCGGTCTCCGGGCCGGAGAGCCAACCCCCCTCCCCCAAAACCCCGTTGGGCTGGCCCTGGAGCACTCTGCGGGAACCCCCGGACCCCTCCTGGGCGGACGTCGTCTCCCGCCCCGGCTGGATCCGGCTCCGCGGCCGTCAGGGACCGGAGTCCCGCTGGGCGCAGAGCCTGCTCGCCCAGCGCCTCACGGAGCACCGGGCGACCGCCCACGTCACGGTCGAGGCACGGCCGTTCACCTACACCCAGGCCGCGGGTCTGATCCTGCGGTACGACGCGGAGGCGTACCTCTCGCTCGACCTGACCTGGGCGGAGCCTCCGGGGGAGCCGCAGCGCGGCCAGCAGTGGCAGGGCGGGGGCCGGACCGTGCTGAGCCTGGTGGAGCGGGACGAGACGGGGACGCGGCAGGCGGCGGTCGTGGAGATCGACGCGAGCGCGCCGGTCACGCTGGGGGTGACCGTGGAAGGGGCGGAAGCGCGCTTCTGGTACGCACGGGAGAGCCGGGAGGCGCAGGAGACGGTGCGCACGCCCGTCGGTCCGCCGCTGGACTGCGCCCGGCTGTCCGACGATCATGGCGGACGGTTGCGCTTCACGGGCACGCTGGCCGGTGTGCACGTGCGGGATCTCGTCGACGCGGCGTTCACGGCGGACTTCCGGGACTTCCGGCTGACGTGCACGGCGGTCGGCTGACTCCGCGGTCGACGCCGGTTTTCGAAAGTTCCGCCCGCCGGGACCCCGCGGCCCCCGATGTCTTCACCTCTCGCCGCCCCGCCCCTAGGATAGCAAGCGCTTTCTGCGAGCCGCCTGTTCGGATCGGCTCCGAAAGGGCGCTGGTCGAGCTTTCGCTGGCCCTCGGGCGGGCCGGAGAGGTGGTTCCTCATGGTGCGCACGGCGGGTGCGAGTGCGACGGCCGGGCCGACGCTGGCGGTCGTGGCCCGCGAGGCGGGGGTGTCCGTACCCACCGCGTCCAAGGTGGTCAACGGGCGGGAGGACGTCGCGCCCGAGACCAGACGCCGGGTCACCGAAGCGCTGGACCGGCTCGGTTATGTGCGCAGACCGCGCTTCGACGCCTCGAAGCCGCCCCGGCTGGTCGATCTGGTCGTGCACTCGCTGGAGAGTTCCTGGTCGGGGGCGGTGCTGCACGGGGTGGAGGAGGCGGCGCACGACGCGGGGCTGGACGTGGTGGTCTCGGCGGCGCTGTCCCGGACCCGGGCCGGCCGTCCGCAGCGGGGCTGGCTGGACAAGCTGACCGTGCGCGGTTCGGCCGGAGTCCTGTTCAATCTGGCCGAGTTGACGGACTCCCAGTACGCGTGGCTGGCGCAGCACCGTACGCCGTTCGTGCTGATCGATCCGGCGGTGGAGCCGCCGTCGGACGTGGTGTCGGTGGGGGCGGCGAACTGGCAGGGCGGGGTGACCGCGACCGAGCATCTGCTGGCGCTCGGGCATGAGCGGATCGCCGTGATCGCCGGGCCGCGCCGGAAGATGTGCAGCAGCGCGCGGGTGGCGGGGTACCGTTCGGCGCTGGCGGCGGCGGGGCTGCCGCAGCGGGCCGAGTATGTGCGCAACGGTGGTTTCGACGAGTCCACCGCGCACCGACGGATGCGGGAGCTCCTCGACCTGCCCGAGCCGCCGACGGCGGTGTTCGTGTGCTCCGACGCGATGGCCCTCGGGGTCTACCGGGCCGCGCTGGAAAGGGGGTTGAGGATCCCGTACGACATCAGCGTGGTCGGGTTCGACGATCTGCCGGAGTCCCGCTGGACGACCCCCGGCCTGACCACCGTCCGCCAGCCGCTGGCGGAGATGGCGGCGACGGCGCTGCGACTGCTGGTGCGGATGATGGACGGCGAGCGCCCGGAGGGCACCCGGACGGAGCTGTCGACCCGTCTGGTGGAGCGGGCGAGCACGGCTCCGCCGCGGCGTTGAGAGAGGTGTCCGGCGCGGCAGGGGTTCACCGGCCGCCGACGCGTACGAGGAGCAGGTCGCGGTCGGCGGCACGTGCGACGTCGGACCGGGCGGGAGGATGTCGCCGAGCAGCCTGGCGGGATGCGGGGTAACTCCCTTAGGCGGCTCGGCCCTTGGGTCGCGCTGCGATCAGTCGGGGCATGCCAGGGAGTCGGTGCCCGCCGTTAGGGGGCGGCGCGGTCCCCCCACAGACTCGGCCGACCGCTCGGCGCCGACGCGTGGAGCCGGAGGAGTCGGGCTCGTCGTCAGGGGGCGACCGGTCATGCCTCCAGGTCGACCGGCTGCCCAGCACCGGCACACGAGCCCGAAGTGGCCGGGCTCGTCGTCGGGCGGCGACCCGTCAGGCCTCCAGGTCGGCCGTCTGTCGGGTGCCGGTGCGCGGGCCCGAAGTGGCCGGGCTCGTCGTCAGGCGGCGACCCGTCAGGCCTCCAGGTCGACCGGCTGCCCGGCACCGGCACACGGGCCCGAAGTGGCCGAGCTCGCCGTCAGGCGGCGACCCGTCAGGCCTCCAGGTCGACCGGCTGCCCGGCACCGGCACACGGGCCCGGAGTGGCCGGGCTCGTCGTCGGGCGGTGACTGGTCAGGCCTCCAGGTCGGCCGGATGTCGGGTGCCGGTGCGCGGGCCCGGGGTGGCTGTGGCCGTCCGTTGGTCGCGGCTGCGGGTGATGTTGCGTTCCAGGAGGCGGGTCGCGGTGTCCACGCCCACCCCGTCGGGGGCGTTGCCCTTCTCGGGCAACCGGCCGTCCGCGCGGCGGAGTTCGGTGAGGGCGGCGTGCATGGCCTCGTGGGCGGCGAACAGGCAGGGCGTGCTGTAGATCGCGACGTCCACGCCGAGGGCGTCGAGTTCGCCGAGGGAGAGCCGGGGGGACTTGCCGCCCGCGATCTGGTTGAACAGCAGTGGCTTGCCGCCGGTGACGGCCCGGATGCGGCGGATCCAGTCGACGCTGCGGACGCCGTCGACGAGGACCACGTCCGCGTCGGTGGCGGCGAGCGTCTCCGCGCGGTGCAGGATGTCGTGCTCGTCGGTGGCGTCCGTGCGGGCCACGACGAGCAGGTCCCGGCGGGTGGCGAGGACCATCTCCAGCTTGGCGAGGTACTCCTCCAGGGGCAGCACCTGTTTGCCGTCGGCGTGGCCGCAGCGGCGGGGCCGTTTCTGGTCCTCCAGGACCACACCGGAGGCACCGATCCGTTCGAGGCCCTCCACCACGTGGCAGGCGACCTCGGGGTCGACATAGCCGTCGTCGATGTCGACCAGCAGATGGTGGCCGGGGAAGGCGCCGCGCAGCCGCTGGACGAACGCCATCATGTCGGGCCAGGCGATGAAGCCGATGTCGGGCAGTCCGTAGTAGGAGGCGGCGAAGCCGAACCCGGAGACGAACATCCCGTCGTAGTGCTGCGCGGCGATCGACGCCGAGTACATGTCGTACACGCCGATCAGCGGGGTGGTCCCCGGTGCGGCGATCCGCTCCCGCAGCTTGGTCCCGTAAGTCAACGTCCGGCTCCTCCTGACGGTTCCTGCCACCGGACAGGAGGATCTCCGGCGGGCTGGTGCGGACCGTTCCCGGCGCGGGGGTCACTCACCCCGATGGCGGAAGCGGTTCACCGCAGAAACGTCACTGGGCGTCCTGGCCCACCCGGGCCGCCCAGGCGATCCCGCCCCGCAGATGGGCCAGGAAGCCGGGGTCGCGGTAGGCCTCGGAGGCGTGTCCGAGAGCGGTGTAGAAGACACGGCCCGCGCCTTCCTCGCGGCACCAGACCAGGGGGTGGTCGGCGCCCATCCCGCCGCCCTCGTAGGAGGACTCGTCGGCGCAGGCGAGGACGCGGACCCGGCCGCGGGGGTTGGTGCGGAAGTCGTACCACTCGTCGGTGAAGTCCCAGACGGTGGGCAGGTGCCGGGTGGCGGGGTGGTCGTGGTCCTCGACGACCGCCTTGCCGGGCTGGTGGGCGGGGTGGCGATCGAAGCGGGCGCCGAGGAGTTCGCCGTAGTACGGCCAGTCGTACTCGGTGCAGGCCGCCGCGTGCACGCCGACGAAGCCGCCGCCCGCGCCGACGTACGCGGTGAGGCGAGAGCGTCCGGCGGGGGTGAGGACCTCGCCGCTGGTGGAGAGGAAGACCACGGCCGCGTACGCGTCCAGGGGGGCCTCCAGGGCCGCCGGGTCCTCGCTGTGGTCGACGGTGAAGCCGTCCAGGGTCCGTACGGCGGTGACGGCGTCCGGGATGGAGTCGTGGCGGTAGGCGGTGGTGCGGGTGTACACGAGCAGGCGGGCGGTCATGCCGTCGAGCCTATGGCCGTGGGCGGCGGTGTCCCAGAGAGATCGTCGAGCGAAACTTTCAGCCGCCCGTGCCGACGTGGTTGTCGGGGGCGCCGTCGCCCTCCGGGGGCAGGTCGGCGCGCGGTACGCCGTCGCCGCTGACCCGGACGACCAGGCCCTTCTCCGGCAGGGCGTACTCGCTGTGTCCGTCGGTGGTGCGGTACCAGGCGTCACCGTCGCGGACGCAGGTGGTGGAGGGGCCGTCGGTGCCGGGGACCGGCTGGTCGGGGCAGTCGGCGGCGGTGAACGTGGCGCGGTCGACGGCGAGCCGGAAGGAGGCGCCGGCCTTCCGGGAGAACCAGGAGGCGGAGAAGCCGTCGTCGCCGTACACGCCGACGGACTGCCGGGCGAGGGTGTGGCCGTCGACGTCGGTGGTGCGGACGAGTTCGGGGGGCGATCCCCAACGCCTGGGCCCGGGCGGTCGGTTCGGCGGGGTCCGCGCAGGGGGCGCGGGGTGGGGGTCACGGCGCCGTCGTGCCGCACCGGCGTTCCACAGGCGCGGGCGTTGCCTGCGGCGGGGCGCGTAGGCTCGGCCGGGATGAACACCATTCCTGCACGTCTCGACCACATCGTCCTCGCGACCCCCGAACTGACGGCGACGGTCGCGGAGTTCACCCGGCGCACGGGAGTGGCGCCCGCGCCGGGCGGGGTGCATCCGGAGCACGGCACCCGCAACCATCTGGTGGGGCTGGGCGGTGGCGCGTATCTGGAGATCCTCGGCCCCGATCCGGAGCGGCCCGCACCGGCGGGTCCGCGCCCGTTCGGCGTGGACGGTCTCGACCGGGCGCGGGTCCTCACCTGGGCGATCGGCCCGGCGGACCTGGACGCGACGGTCGCGGCGGCCCGGGCCGGGGGCTACGACCCGGGTGACGTACGGGAGATGAGCCGGCGGCGGCCCGACGGCACGCTGCTGCGGTGGCGGCTGACCGACGGCGGCCGCCCGCACCCGTCCGGTCTGGTGCCGTTCCTCATCGACTGGGGTGCGGCGCCCCACCCGTCGGCGTCCGGGCTGCCGGTGACCCCGCTGCGGGAGCTGACCGCCACGGCCCCCGACCCCGAGGAGCTCCGTCCGCTGCTGGCGCTCCTCGGCACGGACCTGCGCCTCACGGAGGGCCCGGCGGCGTTCTCCTTCACGGTGGACAGCCCGAACGGGCCGGTGCGCTTCGGCTGACGGGGGCACCGGCCCGTTCGGGCCGGGCTGTCCGTTTCCTTCAAGACCGGCCACCCCGCCGCGCCTACGGTGGCCGTATGCGTACACGATTCGATGCCATCGGGCTGGTGGTCTCCGACATGGCCGCCGCCGTCGCCTTCTACCGCCGGCTGGGGTTCGCGTTCCCCGACGGCGCCGAGCGGGAGCCGCACACCGAGGCGGAGCTGCCGGGCGGGCTGCGGCTGCTGCTGGACACCGAGGAGACCGTGCGGTCCTTCCATCCGGGCTGGCGTGCGCCGTCCGGGGGCGGCCGGGCCTCGCTCGCGCTGCGCTGCGACGGGCCGGCCGAGGTCGACGCGGTGTACGAGGAGCTGGTGGGCGCCGGCCACCACGGCGAGCTGAAGCCCTGGGACGCGTTCTGGGGCCAGCGGTACGCCGTGGTGCACGACCCGGACGGCAACGGCGTCGATCTGTTCGCGCCGCTAGGGCCTCAGTAGGCCGCTCAGTGTGGTGCCGGTGAACTCCCGTACGTCACGGGCGAGATGGGCCTGGTCGGCGTATCCGGCGCGGGCCGCGGTGTCCGCGTACGGCACTCCGGCGCGGGCGAGGTCGAGGGCGCGCCGCAGCCGCAGGATCCGGGCGAGGGTCTTCGGGCCGTAGCCGAAGGCGGCGAGGGAGCGGCGGTGCAGCCGCCGGGCGCCCAGGCCGAGTGCGTCAGCGGTGGCGGCGACGGAGCTGCCCCCGGCGAGCGCGGTGACCAGTCGGCGCAGTTCGGGGTCGGGCGGCGCGGCCCGCTCCAGGGCCAGGTCCTCCAGGGCCGTGGCGGGGTCGGGGGCGGCGGCGACGCGGGCGGTCAGACGCCGTACGCGGGCCGCCGGCCACAGGTCGGCCAGGTCCACGCGGCGGTCGCGCAGCGCGTGGGCCGGTACGCCGAGCAGGGCGGGCGCGGTGCCGGGGTAGAAGCGGACGCCGGCCCAGGCCGTGGGCGGTCCGTCGGGGACATGGGCGCGGGTGTCGGGGCCGGCGACCAGCAGGCGGCCGTCGTTCCACAGCAGGTCCATGCAGCCGTCGGGCAGGACGGGGAGCGCGTGGGATCCGGGCACGGGTGCGTTCGTCCAGACCACCGCGCCGGCCAGCCGGGAGGGCCGTTCCTGGTACACGGGTGCCAGGCTACGCCGCCCCGGCCGGGGGTCACCCGAGGTCACGCGTCGTCGCGGGGCGTCACCGGGCCGCCCGTGCTCACTTCCCGTTCTCCCCCGGCCCCGGTTCCTCCCCGTGGGTCCCCGTCGTGCCGTTCTGCTTCGGGGAGGTCCTGGCGTGGGTGCGCAGCCGGGCGGTGACGTCGTCGGGGGGCAGGAAGCGGGACCAGCGTTCGGGGAACTCGGAGGGCATGTCGGGGTCGTCGGGGTCGTCGTCGTGGGTGCGGGCGGCGGCCATGCGGGCGACGTACTCGGCGGCCTCCTCCTCGCGGACGCGTTCGTTGGCGGCGCGGGCGGCGGCGGTCGCGGCGGCGGGCCAGACCCGGTCGATGGCGGCGTTGACGGCGGCGCCGACCAGTACGGCGAAGGCGGACACGCCGATCCACAGCATGACGGCGACCGCGGCGGCGAGGGAGCCGTAGATGGAGGCGCCCTCGATGGTGTGGGTGAGGTAGATGCGCAGCAGGAAGCTGCCGAGGACCCACATGGCGAGGGCGACGAGCGCGCCGGGGACGTCCTCGATCCACGGGGAGCGCACGGGCACGGACACGTGGTAGAGGGTGGTCAGGAAGGCCACGGACAGGACGATCACCACGGGCCAGTACAGGATCTGGACGAGGGTGGTCGACCAGGGCACGATCCGCACGACGGCGTCGGGTCCGGCCACCATGAGGGGCAGGGCGACGGAGCCGATCAGCAGGGCGGCGAGGAACAGCAGGAACGCCACCAGCCGGGTCTTGACGATGCCGCGGACGCCGTCGAGGCCGTACATGACGGTGATGGTGTCGATGAAGACGTTGACGGCGCGGGAGCCGGACCACAGGGCGAACAGGAAGCCTATGGAGATGACGTCGGGGCGGCCGCCCTTCATGACGTCGTCGAGGATGGGCTGGGCGATCTGTGCGACGCCCTTGTCGGACAGGACCGTGCGGGAGGCTTCGAGGAGGTTGCTCTCCAGGCTGCTGATGGAGTCGGTGCCGGTCCAGTCGTCGACGTAGCCGAGCAGGCCGATGAGGCTGAGCAGCAGGGGCGGCACGGACAGCAGGGTGAAGAACGCGGCTTCGGCGGCGAGGCCGAGGATGCGGTACTCGATGCAGGAGTTGACGGTGTCCTTCAACAGCAGCCAGGCGGTCCGGCGCTTGGAGACGTTCCGGTAGAGGGCACGCGCCCGGTGGAGGCGTCCCGTGGGGCCTCCGGGTTGCTCGGGTGACTGACTTGCTGGCTGCACGCCCTAAAGGTATCCGCCGTTCGGGTCTGCACTCACCTCCGGCAAGGCCACATCGCCTGGTCGGGGCGCGGCGCGCGGGTCTCGGGTCGGCGTCGGGGGCGTACCCGGGGGTAGGTTCGCGGTATGGCAGGCAGCACGCACACGGTGACCAACCAGCCCCCCGAACTGAGCGGGTACGACGTCTACGGCGCCGACCGGGCCCTGGTGTCGGCCGTGGAGCGGCATCTGGATCCCGCGCTGGTGGAGGAGGCGCACGGCGAGCTGTCCGGGCTGGGGCGGGCCGCCGGGTCGGAGCAGCTGCGGGAGTGGGCGGTGCAGGCGGACACGCATCCGCCGAGGCTGCGCACGCACGACCGGTTCGGGCACCGGGTGGACGAGGTGGACTTCCATCCGTCGTGGCACCGGCTGCTGGGCAAGGGGGTGGGCGCCGGGTTGACGGCGGCGTGGACGCGGCCGGGCGGGCAGGTGCGGCGGGCGGCGGCGTTCGTGGTGTGGACGCAGGTGGACGCGGGCACCTGCTGTCCGCTGTCGATGACGCACGCGGCGGTGCCGGCGCTGCGGACGGATCCGGAGCTGGCCGCGGAGTGGGAGCCCCGGCTGACGTCCCAGGTCTACGACCGCGGTCTGCGGCCCGCGCGGCTGAAGGCGGGGGCGCTGTTCGGGATGGGGATGACGGAGAAGCAGGGGGGCAGCGACGTCCGGGCGAACACGACGCGGGCGGTGCCGCTGGCGGAGGCGGGGACGTATGCGCTGACGGGGCACAAGTGGTTCTGTTCGGCGCCGATGTCGGACGGTTTCCTGGTGCTGGCGCAGGCTCCGGAGGGTCTGACGTGCTTCCTGGTGCCGCGGGTGCTTCAGGACGGGGACCGCAACGTGTTCCGGCTGCAGCGGCTGAAGGACAAGCTGGGCAACCGGTCGAACGCGTCGGCGGAGGTGGAGTTCGACGGGACGTGGGCGCGCCGGGTCGGGGAGGAGGGGCGGGGGGTGCGCACGATCATCGACATGGTGGCGGCGACCCGGGTGGACTGTGTGCTGGGGTCGGCGGGGCTGATGCGGCAGGCGGTGGCGCAGGCGGTCCATCACTGCACCTACCGCGAGGCGTTCGGAGGGCGGCTGCTCGACAAGCCGCTGATGCGCAACGTGCTGGCGGATCTGGCGGTGGAGTCGGAGGCGGCGACGACGCTGGGGCTGCGGCTGGCGGCGGCCTGTGACGACGGGGGCGAGCAGGAGCGGGCGTTCCTGCGGATCGCGGTGCCGGCGGCGAAGTACTGGGTGACCAAGCGCTGTGCGCCGCTGGTGGTGGAGGCGGCGGAGTGCCTCGGCGGCAACGGGTACGTGGAGGAGTCGGGGATGCCGCGGCTGGTGCGCGAGTCGCCGCTGAACTCGGTGTGGGAGGGCGCGGGCAATGTGCAGGCGCTCGATGTGCTGCGGGCGTTGCAGCGGGAGCCGGGGGCGCTGGACGCGTATCTGCGGGAGGTGGGGCGGGCGCGCGGGGCGGATCACCGGCTGGACGGGGCGATCAGGGGGCTGCTGACGGAGTTGGCCGATCTGCACGGGGTCCAGGCGCGGGCGCGGCGGCTGGCGGAGCGGTTCGCACTGGTGCTCCAGGGGGCGCTGCTGGTGCGGTTCGCGCCGCCGGAGGTGGCCGACGCGTTCTGTGCGTCGCGGCTCGGCGGGGACGGGGGTGCGGCGTTCGGCACGCTGCCGCACAGCCTTGCGCTGGGGGCCTTGGTGGAGCGGGCCGCACCCGGGGTCTGAGCTGGGCGGACAGGTGCGGGGGTGGTGCTGCGCCGACACGGCACCACCCCCGCGGCTTTGGCCCTGCGAGGCCAGAATCGCCGCTCGGGACGGCGTGGCTCAAGTTTCGGACACGCTGTGGATGTTCACCAGGGTTGCAAGGGGTTGCAACTTGTGGGCGGTTGTGACCGGAGTGCACCCCTCCGGGCGGGGCGGGCGGCAAGATGGGGGCCTTCGGCACGACTGGAAACAGTCGGTCGGAGACCATCGGCCGGAAACGACCGGTCGGAAACTGTCGGTTGCATCACTCCGTGTCCCCCGGGAGGCTCCTGTGGCCCACTCGCCGATGAACGTGTCCCGGCTGGCGGCCGTCGACGCCGCGCGGGCGGCGCGGGTGCTCAACGAGATGCGGGACGCGCGGCTGGCCGGCCGGCGGGCGCGGGTGGCGCCGCGTCCGGTGATCGAGCAGTCCTGGGAGCGGGTGCTGCGCGGCGGGGTGGATCCGGAGCACGGTTTCCCGCCGGGGACGCTGGGCGCGGACGAAGTGCGGCGGCTGCGGGAGGAGTCGCCGCTGCGGGAGGTGCTTCCGGTGCTGCGCGAGGGGCTGTTGTCGGTGGCGGACGTGGCGCAGCACATCATGGTGGTCGCCGACGGGGCGGGCCGGGTGCTGTGGCGGGAGGGCTGTCCGCCGGTGCTGCGCCGGGCGGACGGGCTGGGGCTGGAGCCGGGCGCGGACTGGGGCGAGGGCGTGGTCGGCACCAACGGGGTGGGCACGCCGGCGGTGGTGCGGCGGCCGGTGCAGGTGTTCGCCGGTGAGCATTTCGTACGGTCGCACGGGAGCTGGACGTGTGCGGGGGCGCCGATCTGCGATCCGCGCGACGGGCGGCTGCTCGGGGTGGTCGATGTCAGCGGGCCGCTGGAGACGATGCATCCGGCGACGCTGGCGTGGGTGGAGTCGGTGGCCAAGCTCGCCGAGGCGCGGCTGCGGGAGGTGCACGTGGGGTCGCTGGAGCGGCTGCGGGCGGTGGCGGCGCCGGTGCTGGCCCGGTTGGGCGGCCGGGCGGTGGTGGTGGACGGGGACGGCTGGACGGCGGCGGTGAGCGGGATGCCGTACGCCGCCCGGATCGCGCTGCCGAAGTCGCCCTCGGCGGGGCGGCGGTGGCTGCCGGCGCTCGGGCTGTGCACGCTGGAGCCGCTGGCCGGGGGCTGGTTGGTGCGCCCGGTGGACGAGGCGGGCGGGCGGGCGCCGGGGGACGCGACCCGGATCGTGCTGGATGTGAGCCGGGCGCGGCGCTGGTCGGTGACGGTGTCGGGCGGGGCGGGCACCTGGTCGCACGAACTCAGTCCGCGGCACGCGGAGTTGCTGTATGTGCTGGCGGCGCACCGGGGCGGGCGCAGTGCGTCGGGGCTGGCGGAGGACATGTTCGGCGATCCGGCGCGCACGGTGACGGTGCGGGCCGAGATGTCGCGGGTACGGCGGTATCTGGGGGGTTTCCTGGAACACCGGCCGTATCGTTTCTGCGAGGAGGCGGAGGTCGAGGTGCTCCTTCCGGCCGACCGGGCGGGGCTGTTGCCGCACTCGACGGCGCCCGCGGTCCTGCGGGACCGGGCCGGCACGCCGTGATGGCTCACTGTAGCGAGAATGCTGCACTCGGTGGCATCTTCCGCATATTTGCGAGGTCTTCGTCCGGGACGGCCCCCCTCTGCCGTAGCATCCCTCTACGGGTCACCCCACCTGCTCCTCGGTCAACGTACGGATCATCAGGCGCAGTTGGCCCGCCTCGGGAGGACGAATGAGACATCGCGGCCGACATCGCCGGCGCAGGCGGGGCAGGGCGGTACGGGCGTTCCTGGCCGGGACGGCTCTCGCCCTCACCGCCGCAGCCACCATGATCAGCGCCTCCCAGGCCACGGTCACCGACGAGGGCCCCGGGGCCCTGAAGCCGCTGGCCGCCGCGGGGACGGGGCGGCCGGGCCTGACGCAGGACATGGTGCCGCAGGCCGATCTGAACCGGCTGGCGGGCGCGATGGGTGAGCCGGTCGGGGTGGGCGCCGTGCTCGCCCACGCCGACGGCGCGCTGCGCGACGCGGACGACTGTTCCACGGCCGAACGCGCGGACCTTCCGGTCTCCCCCGCGGCCACCCGGGCGTACTGCTGGAACAGCGGCGACACCGAGGGCTGGGAGCCGGGCGCGGTCACCACGTCGGGCGACGCGGACGACGACGGCGTCTGGGGCAGCAACCGGGTGGTGCTCTCCGCCTGGTCGGACACCGGCGGCACCCCGGCCGACCAGGGCCTGGCCCGGGTCGCGTTCGTCGACGCCAACGACCTCGGCCGCCTCTCGTACACCTGGGTGCTGCTGGCCGTGCCGGTGGACGGCGGCCGGGACTACCGGGGGCTGGTCTCCCATGTCTCCGGGATGGTCTGGTACCAGGACAAGCTGCTGGTCACCGCCGACGACGGGGACACGGCCGCGCTGTACGTGTACGACATGAACCGCGTCCAGCGCGCCGACGTCCTCGGCGAGGCCGTCGGCCGCATCGACGGCGGCTGGTCGGCGCACGGCTACCGGTTCGTCCTGCCGGCCGTGGGCTCCTACCGGCTCGACGGCGCGGACGCCCCACGGCCCACGACGATCTCCCTCGACCGCAGCACCGCCCCGGACACGCTGGTCGCCGGCGAGTGGACCCTCGACGGCGGTGACCGGGTCGCCCGGCTGTGGCGCTATCCGTTCAGCACGGCCGCCGGACGCACGGGCCTGCTCGCCGACGGCGCCGACGGACGCGCCCGGGTGTCGGAGGCGTACCAGACGAAGCTCACCGGAGTGCGGGGCGTGCTGTCGTACGGCGGCGCCTGGTACGTGAGCCGGGCGGCCGGGGCCGGGGACCGGCACGGTGTGCTGTGGCGGCAGACCACCGCCGAGGAGGACGGGGCGCGGGCCGCGGAGTGCGGCGCCCACGGGTCGCACCACTGCTGGAGCACCCGCACGGAGTCCCTCTCCTACTGGGCGGAGACCGGCGAGGTCTGGACCCAGTCCGGCCGCGTGCTGTTCGCCACACCCCTGTCCACGCTCGCGAGCACGGCCGTGGACCATCCTGCGGGCATGCCGGCCCAGTAGGAGGCGGGAGCGGTCGGCCCAGGCCCGGCCGGGGCGGACCGCCGCGGGCCGGTGGTCGGGCGGTCGGCCCGTGGACCGCGATCGACAGACCCTCGGCCGCGATGATTCCCTGGCCGCATGACCAACATCCCCGTGACCACCTGGTCCCTGGAGCAGACCGCGCCGACCGATCTCCTCCCGGCAGCCGCGCCGGAGGGTGACGTCCGGATCGTCCGCGCCGAGGTGCCCTCACCCGAGTTCAGCCGGTTCCTCTACGCCTCCGTCGGCGGCGACATCCGCTGGATCGACCGGCTGGGCTGGCCGTACGCGCGCTGGGCCGAGCATCTGGCGCGCCCGGGGGTCGAGACCTGGGTCGCCCACGACCACGGCACGCCCGCCGGGTACGTGGAGCTGGAGCCGCAGGACGACGGGGTCGTGGAGATCGTGTACTTCGGGCTGCTCCCCGCCTTCCGGGGGCGGCGGATCGGCGGGCACCTGCTGTCGTACGGGGCCGCCCGCGCCTGGGACCTCGGGGACCGCTGGCCGGGCCTGCCGCAGACCAAGCGGGTGTGGCTGCACACCTGCAGCCTGGACGGCGAGCATGCCATGGCGAACTACCAGCGGCGGGGTTTCCAGCTGTTCGACACCAAGGTGGAGGAGCAGCCCGAAGTGTCCGCGCCGGGCCCCTGGCCTGGTGCGCAGGCCGGCTGACCGGGCCGTGCATACCGGTTCTGACCTGCGGGGACAAGGGGCCGTGCGCGCCATGTGATCGAGGACACCCGCGTCTCACATCTCGGGACAAGGGTGTCCACATGGCGGATAAAGCTGGACTGTGTCCAGATCGCCGTGCCACGCTTCCGTCATGTCTGGAACTGGAATTGCCTTGGTGAGTCGGCGGCACGTCGACCTCGGCCGCATGTCCAGCGCCATCTGTCCGGCGGGCTGACAGCACAGCGCCGCCGCGTCTCCTGAGCCAGCCTTCCCTCCGCTTTCCCCTGCCTTTCCCTCGCGCAACGACGCGCACATATCCCCCCATGCGCCCGTACGCGCAGGTCAGAGCCGCTTTCCGCCTGTCCCGAAGGACGTATTCACGATGGCCGCCACCCCACAGAACCCTGCCGCCTCCGCGCCCCGCCGCAAGGTGAGCCGTCACCGCGGCGAGGGGCAGTGGGCCATGGGGCACCACACCCCGCTCAACGGCAACGAGCAGTTCAAGAAGGACGACGACGGTCTCAATGTGCGGACACGCATTGAGACGATCTACTCCAAGCGCGGCTTCGACTCGATCGACCCCAACGACCTGCGCGGCCGGATGCGCTGGTGGGGGCTGTACACCCAGCGCAAGCCCGGGATCGACGGCGGCAAGACCGCGATCCTGGAGCCGGAGGAGCTGGACGACAAGTACTTCATGCTGCGGGTGCGCATCGACGGCGGCCGGCTGACCACGCAGCAGCTGCGGGTGATCGGGGAGATCTCCCAGGAGTTCGCGCGCGGTACGGCGGACATCACCGACCGGCAGAACGTCCAGTACCACTGGATCCGCATCGAGGACGTGCCCGAGATCTGGCAGCGGCTGGAGGCGGTCGGTCTGTCGACCACCGAGGCCTGCGGCGACACCCCCCGTGTGGTCATCGGCTCGCCGGTGGCCGGCATCGCCGAGGACGAGATCCTCGACGGCTCCCCCGCCATCGAGGAGATCCAGCGCCGGATCATCGGCAACAAGGCGTTCTCGAACCTGCCCCGCAAGTTCAAGTCCGCGATCTCCGGCTCGCCGCTCCTCGATGTGGCGCACGAGATCAACGACATCGCGTTCGTCGGCGTCGACCACCCCGAGCACGGCCCCGGCTTCGACCTGTGGGTCGGCGGCGGTCTGTCCACCAACCCGAAGATCGGCGTCCGGCTCGGCGCCTGGGTCCCGCTGGACGAGGTCGCGGACGTCTACGAGGGCGTCATCTCGATCTTCCGCGACTACGGCTACCGGCGCCTGCGCACCCGCGCCCGGCTGAAGTTCCTGGTCGCCGACTGGGGCGCGGAGAAGTTCCGCCAGGTCCTGGAGGACGACTACCTCAAGCGCAAGCTGGTCGACGGCCCGGCCCCGGCCCAGCCCGTCGAGCGCTGGCGCGACCACGTCGGCGTGCACCGCCAGAAGGACGGCCGCTTCTACGTCGGCTTCGCGCCGCGCGTCGGCCGCGTCGACGGCTCCACGCTGTCGAAGATCGCCGACCTCGCCGAGGCGCACGGCTCCGGCCGGGTCCGTACCACGGTCGAGCAGAAGATGATCGTCCTCGATGTCGAGGAGGCGCAGGTCGAGTCGCTGGTCGAGGCGCTCGAGGCGCTGGACCTGACCGCGAAGCCGTCCCCGTTCCGGCGCGGCACCATGGCCTGCACCGGCATCGAGTACTGCAAGCTCGCCATCGTCGAGACCAAGCAGCGCGGCAGCACGCTCATCGACGAGCTGGAGCGCCGCCTCCCGGAGTTCGACGAGCCGCTGACCATCAACCTCAACGGCTGCCCGAACGCCTGCGCCCGTATCCAGGTCGCGGACATCGGTCTCAAGGGTCAGCTGGTCCTGAACGACGCAGGCGAACAGGTCGAGGGCTACCAGGTGCACCTGGGCGGCGCCCTGGGCCTTGAGGCCGGCTTCGGCCGCAAGGTCCGCGGTCTGAAGGTGACCTCGGAGGAACTGCCCGACTACGTCGAGCGGGTGCTCAAGCGTTTCCAGGCGGAGCGCGAGGACGGCGAGCGGTTCGCCGTCTGGGCCGCTCGCGCCGGTGAGGAGGCCCTCTCATGAGCGAGCGGGCCGCCCCCTTCCACTGCCCCTACTGCGGCGACGAGGACCTGCGACCGAACGAACAGGGCCACGGCGCGTGGGAATGCGCGGCATGCAACCGCGCATTCCAGCTGAAGTTCCTCGGGCTGCTGGCCCGGGGCGTTCAGCGCACCGACACGGGAGGGGACCGGATATGACGACGGTTCAGGAAGGCCGTACGACCGAGGAGTTGAAGGCGCTCGCCGAGCAGGCGGGCCGTGAGCTGGAGGACGCCTCCGCGCTGGAGATCCTCCAGTGGGCGGTGGACACCTTCGGCAAGGGCTTCTGTGTGACCTCCTCCATGGAGGACGCGGTGGTCGCCCATCTGGCGTCCCGGGTCCTCAAGGGCGTGGACGTGGTGTTCCTCGACACCGGCTACCACTTCCCGGAGACCATCGGCACCCGCGACGCGGTCGAGGCCGTGATGGACGTCAACGTCATCACGCTCACCCCGCGCCAGACGGTCGCCGAGCAGGACGCCGAGTACGGGCCGAAGTTGCACGACCGCGACCCCGACCTGTGCTGCAAGCTGCGCAAGGTGCGGCCGTTGGAGGAGGGGCTCGCGGGATATCAGGCCTGGGCCACCGGCCTGCGGCGCGACGAGTCCCCGACCCGGGCGAACACCCCGGTCGTCGGCTGGGACGAGAAGCGGCAGAAGGTCAAGATCTCGCCAATCGCCCGCTGGACGCAGGACGACGTCGATGCGTACATCACCGAGCACGGCGTACTGTCCAACCCCCTGCTGATGGACGGCTACGCCTCCGTCGGCTGCGCCCCCTGCACCCGCCGGGTCCTCGAGGGCGAGGACGCACGCTCCGGCCGCTGGGCGGGACGCGCCAAGACCGAGTGCGGACTGCACGGCTGACCCCCATGACCGAGCCCACTGTGCCTACGACATTGGAGAACCACGTGACGACCGGAGCCACCGTCTGGCTCACGGGTCTGCCGAGTGCCGGCAAGACCACCATCGCGTACGAGCTGGCCGGCCGGCTGCGCGAGGAGGGCCACCGCGTCGAGGTGCTCGACGGCGACGAGATCCGCGAGTTCATCTCCGCGGGCCTCGGCTTCAGCCGCGAGGACCGGCACACCAACGTGCAGCGCATCGGCTTCCTCGCCGAACTGCTCGCCCGCAACGGCGTGAAGGCGCTCGTGCCGGTGATCGCGCCGTACGCGGACAGCCGGGAGGCGGTCCGGGGGCGTCACCAGAAGGGTGGGGCAGCGTACCTGGAGGTGCATGTGGCGACTCCGGTCGAGGTGTGCTCCGTACGCGATGTGAAGGGCCTGTACGCCAAGCAGGCGGCGGGCGAGCTGAGCGGGCTGACCGGTGTCGACGACCCGTACGAGTCGCCCGAGTCGCCCGATCTGCGGATCGAGTCCCAGAACCAGACCGTGCAGGAGTCCGCGGCGTCGGTGTACGCGCTGCTCAGCGAGAGGGGTTTGGTGTGACGACCGTCGCCACGGCCGAGGAGGGCACGGCCAGTCCGTACGCCCTCAGCCACCTGGACGCGCTGGAGTCCGAGGCGGTGCACATCTTCCGCGAGGTCGCGGGCGAGTTCGAGAACCCGGTGATCCTGTTCTCCGGCGGCAAGGACTCCATCCTCATGCTGCACCTCGCGCTGAAGGCGTTCGCCCCGGCCGCGATCCCCTTCTCCCTCCTCCACGTCGACACCGGGCACAACTTCCCCGAGGTCCTCGAGTACCGCGACCGCGTCGTCGCCCGGCACGGACTGCGGCTGCACGTCGCCTCCGTACAGGACTACATCGACCGCGGGGTGCTGCGCGAGCGGCCCGACGGCACCCGCAACCCGCTCCAGACCCTCCCGCTCACCGAGAGGATCCAGGCGGAGAAGTTCGACGCCGTCTTCGGCGGCGGCCGCCGCGACGAGGAGAAGGCCCGCGCCAAGGAACGGGTGTTCTCGCTGCGCGACGAGTTCTCGCAGTGGGACCCGCGCCGCCAGCGGCCCGAGCTGTGGAACCTGTACAACGGCCGCCACGCCCCCGGCGAACACGTCCGTGTCTTCCCCCTGTCCAACTGGACCGAGCTGGACGTCTGGCAGTACATCGCCCGCGAGGACATCGAACTGCCCGACATCTACTTCGCGCACGAGCGGGAGGTGTTCCAGCGGTCCGGGATGTGGCTCACCGCCGGTGAGTGGGGCGGGCCCAAGGACGGCGAGACCGTCGAGAAGCGCCTCGTGCGCTACCGGACCGTCGGTGACATGTCCTGCACCGGTGCCGTCGACTCCGACGCGGTGACCCTGGACCAGGTCATCACCGAGATCGCCGCCTCCCGGCTCACCGAGCGCGGCGCCACCCGCGCCGACGACAAGATGTCCGAGGCCGCGATGGAAGACCGCAAGCGCGAGGGGTACTTCTAGCCATGAGCACGATCACCGCCGAGGAGCTCTCGGCCACCACCCTGCTGCGGTTCGCCACCGCCGGCTCCGTCGACGACGGCAAGTCCACCCTCGTCGGCCGGCTGCTGCACGACTCCAAGTCGGTCCTCACCGACCAGCTGGAGGCCGTGGAGCGCGCCTCGGCCGGCCGCGGCCAGGAGGGCCCGGACCTCGCCCTCCTCACCGACGGGCTGCGCGCCGAGCGCGAGCAGGGCATCACCATCGACGTGGCGTACCGCTACTTCGCCACGACGAAGCGCCGGTTCATCCTCGCCGACACGCCCGGCCATGTGCAGTACACCCGCAACATGGTGACGGGTGCCTCCACGGCCGAGCTGACGGTGATCCTGGTCGACGCCCGCAACGGCGTCGTCGAGCAGACCCGCCGGCACGCGGCGATCGCGGCCCTGCTGCGCGTCCCGCACGTCGTCCTCGCCGTCAACAAGATGGACCTGGTCGACTACAAGGAGTCCGTGTTCGCCGCGATCGCCGAGGAGTTCACGGCGTACGCGACCGAGCTGGGCGTCCCGGAGGTCACCGCGATCCCGATCTCCGCACTCGCTGGCGACAACGTGGTGGAGCCCTCCGCCACCATGGACTGGTACGGCGGCCCGACGGTCCTGGAGCACCTGGAGACCGTCCCCGTCAGCCACGACCTGGCGCACTGCCACGCCCGGCTGCCCGTGCAGTACGTGATCCGGCCGCAGACCGCCGAGCACCCCGACTACCGGGGCTACGCGGGCCAGATCGCCGCCGGCACCTTCCGGGTGGGCGACCCGGTCACGGTCCTGCCGTCCGGCCGCACCTCCACGATCTCCGGGATCGACCTGCTGGGCGCGCCGGTGGACGTGGCGTGGACGACGCAGTCGGTGACCGTGCTGCTCGCCGACGACATCGACGTCTCGCGCGGCGATCTGATCGTGCCCAGCAAGGACGCGCCCCCGACCACGCAGGACGTGGAGGCGACCGTCTGCCATGTGGCCGACCAGCCGCTGACCGTCGGCCACCGGGTGCTGATCAAGCACGGCACCCGCACGGTCAAGGCGATCGTCAAGGACATCCCGTCCCGGCTCACCCTCGACGACCTGTCCCTGCACCCGCACCCGGGACAGCTCGCCGCCAACGACATCGGCCGGGTGAAGATCCGCACCGCGGAGCCCCTGCCGGTGGACTCCTACGCGGATTCGCGCCGGACAGGATCGTTCATCCTGATCGACCCGGCGGACGGCACCACGCTGACCGCCGGCATGGTCGGCGAGTCGTTCGCCTCCCCCGAGCCCGTCAAGGACGAGTCCGACGACGACGGCTGGGACTTCTGAGCATGAACTCCACGGATTTCTACGGGTCGTTCGCGAAGGAGGGCGGCCGGGTCGGCAGCGGCGCCCTCGGCAGCGGACAGGGCGGAGTGGCGCGATGTGTGCGCTGACGTACGCGCACTGCCTGCGCGCCCCGTCCCCCCACCCGACGTCCCGGAAGCGACGAAGACCCTTTGCCGATTACCCGGCCACGACCTGAAAGACCGTGACCGCCGGGCCAACGAGAGGAACCCCTCCCGTGCCTGCCAGCCGTTCAGCCCGCTCGACGACCCTTCGCCGCGGCCTCGCCGCCGTAGCCGCACTCCCCCTCCTCGCCCTCGCCGCCTGCGGCTACGGGTCCGAGGCCAAGGACACCAACAAGAACGAGAAGGTCGCCGCCGGGGCGGAGAAGATCGACGGGCTCGACACCGTCAAGATCGGTTACTTCGGCAACCTGACCCACGCGACCGCGCTCGTCGGCCGTGAGCAGGGCATCTTCCAGAAGGCGCTCGGCGCCACGAAGGCCTCCTACGCCACCTTCAACGCCGGCCCCTCGGAGATCGAGGCGCTGAACGCCGGGTCCATCGACATCGGCTGGATCGGCCCCTCCCCCGCGATCAACGGCTACGCCAAGTCCGACGGCAAGTCCCTGCGGATCATCGGCGGTTCGGCCTCCGGCGGCGTGAAGCTCGTCGTCAACCCGGACAAGGTCAAGTCCCTCAAGGACGTCAAGGGCAAGAAGATCGCCACGCCTCAGCTCGGCAACACGCAGGACGTGGCGTTCCTCAACTGGATCGCGGACCAGGGCTGGAAGGTCGACGCGCAGAGCGGCAAGGGCGACGTCACCGTCGTGCGCAGCGACAACAAGGTGACCCCGGACGCCTTCAAGGCGGGCTCGATCGACGGAGCGTGGGTGCCCGAGCCCACCGCGTCGAAGCTGGTCGCCGAGGGCGGCAAGGTGCTCCTCGACGAGTCGACGCTGTGGCCCGAGAAGAAGTTCGTGATCACGAACATCATCGTGTCGCAGAAGTTCCTCACCGAGCACCCGAAGGTCGTCGAGGCCGTGCTGAAGGGCTCGGTCGAGACCAACAAGTGGATCAACGCCAACCCGGACGAGGCGAAGGCGGCGGCGAACAAGCAGCTGGAGGCGGACTCCGGCAAGGCGCTGCCGACGGACGTCCTGGACCCGGCGTGGAAGTCGATCCAGTTCATCAACGACCCGCTGGCCTCCACCCTCAACACCGAGGCGGAGCACGCCGTCAAGGCGGGTCTGCTGGAGAAGCCCGACCTCAAGGGCATCTACGACCTGTCGATCCTGAACAAGGTCCTCAAGGCCGAGGGTGAGACCGCGGTCGACGACGCCGGTCTCGGCGTGAGCGGCAGCTGACCGAAGTCCCGATGAGTTCCCAGGAGGTGACGACCATGAGCACGACCCTCGCCAAGGCCGCCGAAACGGTGGAGTACGCGGCACGCCTCGATCACGTATCGAAGTCCTTCGCGGGACCGGGCGGGCAGCAGCTCGTCCTGGACGACATCACCCTCGATGTCGCACCGGGCGAGTTCGTCACCCTCCTGGGGGCCTCGGGCTGTGGCAAGTCGACGCTGCTGAACCTGGTGGCCGGGCTGGACCAGCCCACCGCCGGGTCCATCACGACCGACGGCCGTCCGGCGCTGATGTTCCAGGAGCACGCCCTGTTCCCCTGGCTCACCGCCGGCAAGAACATCGAACTCGCCCTGAAGCTCAGGGGAGTCGCCAAGAACGACCGGCGCGGCCGCGCCGAGGAGCTGCTCGAGCTGGTCCGGCTGAAGGGCGCGTACGGCAAGCGGGTGCACGAGCTGTCCGGCGGTATGCGCCAGCGGGTGGCGATGGCCCGGGCGCTCGCCCAGGAGAGCCAGCTGCTGCTGATGGACGAGCCGTTCGCGGCGCTGGACGCCATCACCCGGGACGTGCTGCACGACGAGCTGACCCGGATCTGGACGGAGACGGGCCTGTCGGTCCTGTTCGTCACGCACAATGTGCGCGAGGCGGTGCGGCTCGCCCAGCGGGTGATCCTGCTGTCGTCCCGGCCGGGTCGGATCGCGCGCGAGTGGGTGGTCGACATCCCGCAGCCGCGCCGTATCGAGGACGCCCCCGTGGCGGAACTGTCCCTGGAAATCACCGATGTCCTGCGTGGGGAGATCCGCCGTCATGGCCAGCACTGAGACGAAGTCCGCCGACTCCGGGAGCGTCGAGGCCGGTCTCGACGCGCTGGACGGGGTCACCGCCACCGGCCGGACGCCGTTCGCGCGGACCTTCGTGGACAAGATCCTGCCGCCGATCCTGGCGACCCTGCTGCTGCTGGTCGTCTGGCAGATCGCGTTCAAGGTCGTCGACGACCCGACCAAGCTGGTGGCGCCCGGGGACGTCTGGCAGACGCTGAAGACGGCCTGGCTCGAGGGCACGCTGCTCGGCTACATCTGGACGAGCGTCTCGCGCGGTCTGCTCGGCTTCCTCTTCGCGCTCGCCATCGGCACCCCGCTGGGGCTGCTGGTGGCACGGGTGAAGTTCGTCCGGGCGGCGATCGGTCCGATCCTGTCCGGGCTCCAGTCCCTGCCGTCGGTGGCGTGGGTGCCGCCGGCCGTGCTGTGGCTGGGTCTGAACAACTCGATGATGTACGCGGTGATCCTGCTGGGCGCGGTCCCCTCGATCGCCAACGGGCTGGTGTCCGGCGTCGACCAGGTGCCGCCGCTGTTCCTGCGGGCCGGCCGCACCATGGGCGCGACGGGCGTCAAGGGCACCGTGTACATCACGCTGCCGGCCGCGCTGCCGGGCTATGTGGCCGGTCTGAAGCAGGGCTGGGCGTTCTCGTGGCGGTCGCTGATGGCGGCGGAGATCATCGCCTCCTTCCCCGACCTCGGCGTGGGCCTGGGCCAGCTCCTGGAGAACGGCCGCAACGCCAGCGACATGGGCATGGTGTTCGAGGCGATCCTGCTCATCCTGTTCGTCGGCATCGCCATCGACCTGCTGATCTTCAGCCCGCTGGAGCGCTGGGTGCTGCGCAGCCGCGGCCTGCTGGTGAAGGGCTGATCCTCAGGATGCGCACCGGGCCGGTCCTCCTCGTCGTCGCCCACGGCAGCCGCGATCCGCGGCACGCCGCGACCGTGCACGCCCTCGTGCGGCGGGTACGGTCGCTGCGGCCGGGGCTGCGCGTGGAGACCGGCTTCCTGGACTTCACCCTCCCCTCCGTGCACGGGGTGCTGGAGTCCCTGGCGGCCGAGGGCGTACGCGACGTCGTCGCCCTCCCGCTGCTGCTCACCCGCGCCTTCCACGCGAAGGCGGACATCCCGGCGGTCCTGCGGGACGCGCCGCCGCGGCTGCGGATCCGGCAGGCCGAGGTGCTCGGTCCGTCGCCGCTGCTGCTGCGGGCGCTGGACCGGCGGCTGTACGAGGCGGGCCTGACGCCCGCCGACAAGTCCTCGACCGGGGTCGTGCTGGCCTCGGCGGGGTCCACGGACCCGGAGGCGATCGCAGTGATCGCAGCAATCGCGCGGGAGTGGCGGCACACCGGTTGGTGCGCCGTGCGGCCTGCGTTCGCCTCCGCATCCCTGCCGCGCACCGAGGACGCGGTGCGCGCACTGCGCGAGCTGGGCTGCGCCCGCGTCGCCGTCGCGCCGTACGTCCTGGCGCCCGGCCGCCTCCCGGACCGCATCGCCCGCGGCGCGGCCGACGCGGACGTCCTGGCCGAGGTCCTGGGCCCGGCGCCCGAGGTGGCGCGGCTGCTGCTGGACCGGTACGACGCGGCACGGCGGCCGGCCCTCGCGGCGGTCGGGGCCTGAACGACCGCCGCGGGGCGTTCCGGCACCTGAGGGTGCGCATTCCGGCTGACGGCGTGTGGGGTGCCACGCGATCCGATAGCGTCGGGAGGTCGTGCCGGGGGGGTGTGACCCTCCGGGCGGTCGTGGGTCCGTACGGTGCGCGGGGGAGACGTGGTGGACGAGTCGGTGGGCGGGACGGCCGAGGACCGCCGTACCCCCCGGGTGTTCTTGCTGTCGATCGGTGTCGGGAGCTTCGACGAGGGCGGCACCGAGGAGGAGCTCGGTTTCGTCGCCGGACGGGTGGAGGAGGTCGCCAAGGCCTTCGAGCGGTTGAACGCCGAGGTGGAGACCGCACTCGACCTGGACGAGGACGAGATCGAGACGCTGCTGCGCGGACGTCTGGTCAAGGAGCCGCCCCCCGCCGAGGTGATCGTCGTCCACCTCGTGGGGCATGGACGGGTGGACCGTGGAGCGCGGCTGTCGTTCGTCGCGCGGGACGACCGTGAGGTGGACGTCGACCGCTGGATCGAGAAGGCCCAGCAGGAGGTGGAGCGGGGCGGGAACCGGCGGCGGGTCGTCTTCCTGGTGGACACCTGCTCGGCGGGGACGGCGACGGGACGCCAGCCGTTCACCGAGCTGGACGTGGAGCGGGGGGTGTGGGCGCTGGGGGCGTGCGTCGCCGACACCCCCACCGAGCGGGGGCGGTTCAGCGGCTGGGTCGCCGCCGCGCTGCACCGGCTGGCGGACCGGGACTTCGCCCTCGACGAGGAGTCGGTCCCGTTCGGCCGGTTCGTGCACGAGGTGATCCGGGTCAACCGCAAGGACGCGGCGGGGCTGCGGCTGTCGCTGGGCTTCCACCTCGAACAGGGCGACGCGGACTGGCCGTTCCTGCCGAACCCTCGGCTGGTGGGGCTGACGGATGAGCAACGGCGGCTGCGGCAGCGGTCGTTGGGGCATGTGCCCGGCGAAGGCGTCACGAACCCCTCCGGCTCGGGGGACCAACAGGTCGACGACTCGGCCTACTTCGCCGACCGTGCCTCGGGACGTGGACTCGTCCCGACCGACACCGGTGCCGGGTTCTTCTCCGGCCGGGCGGCGGAGCTGGAGCAGTACACCACCTGGCTGGCCGGGGACGGCCGGCTGCTGACGGTGACGGGCGCGGCGGGGGCGGGCAAGTCCGGACTGCTCGGGGTGATCGTCTGCGCCGCCGATCCGGCGCTGCGGCAGCGGTACCGGGAGCTGTGGGAGTCGGCGGGGCGGGAACTGCCCGAGGTACCCGGGGTGGTGGCGGTGCATGCGCGGCAGCGGACGGCTCAGCAGGTGGTGGAGGCCGTCGCCTCCCTCGTGGGGCTGGAGCGGCCGACGCGCGACGGGAAGCTGATCGCCACTCCCCGGTCGGCGGGGGGACCGGGGGTGCTGCCCTGGAACGCGCGGCGGCTGGGCACAGCACTCGCCGAGGAGGGCGAGGACCGTCTCCTCGTGATCGACGCGGTCGACGAGAGCAGCGAGCCCCAGGAGGTGCTGCATCTGGTGGCCGACCTCCTGTCCTCGGGCCGCGGCAAGGGGACGAGGCCGTGCAGGATCCTGCTCGGGGGCCGACAGGAGGTCGTCACCGCGCTGCACGCGCTCGAACAGACGGCGGACGTCACGAGCGAGCGCATCGACCTCGACACGGCCGCCCCCGTCATGGTGGAGCACGACGTGCAGCGCTACATCCACGCGATGCTCCGGGCCAGGGAGCCCTACGTCTCCGGTGGCCCGGCGGACTTCGTCGACGTGCTGGCGAAGCGGGGCGCGCAGTACATCGTCCGCGGCGGCCGCCCGAACGGGCCCTGGGGGCCGTTCCTCCTCGCCGGTCTGTACGTCCACTTCCTGCTGACGCTGAAGCACCCGCCCCGGGACGAGGCGGGCGCCGCCACCTACGCGAAGGCGGCCTCGGCCGACCTGCCCTCCCTGCTCGAATCGATCCTGACCACCCGGCGTCAGGACTTTCCCGCCCTGCGAGCCGTGCTCGCGGTGCTGGCCCGCTCCCGTGGCGCCGGTATGCCCCGCACGGTGCTGCACCGCTGTCTGCGCGCCCTGGACGCCCAGGACATCGCCGACGAGGGTCTGCGCGACACGCTGTGGGAGGCCTCGCCGTTCCTGCGCTACGGCACCGACCCGCAGAGCGGGGAGACCCTGTACCGGCTCTTCCACCAGGGGCTGGTCGACTATCTGCGGGACCACCCCGTGAGCGAGGATCCCCTGGACGAGGCGGAGGGGACCGGCCTGGAGCGGCAGCTGCTCGCCGAGCTCGTCGGCCCCTTCGCGGGAGGCACGGAGCAGGGCGAGGATCTCTGGGAGGCGGCCGAGGACGAGCCGTACGTCCTGCGGCACGCGCTGGGGCATGCCGCACAGGCCGGCTCGGTGGCCCATGCCGAGGCGCTCCTCACCGACCCCTGCTTCCTGGTCCGCTTCGATCCCAGGGAGGACCACCGGGCGATGGACCTCGTCCGTTCCGAACAGGCGACGAACTGTCTGACATTGCTCAGCGCCTCCTGGCGCACGCACGCCCGGCTGCGCAGCGCGTCCGACAGGGCGGCCGTGTTCGCCTTCGACGCCGAGCGGCTGGGACTCGCCGACCTCCGGCGGGAGTTCACCGGGATCGCCCGCCGGTCGGCGGTACGACCGGAGGCCGCGGGGCACGCCCTCCGGTGGGCCGAGGGTGGTCCGCCCGTGTCCGGGAGTCGATTCGTCGATGCCAGGAACGGTGTTCAGCACCTCGCCTTCTCGCCTGACGGGGGCTTGTTGGCCCTCGCCACCTGGAGCGGGATCGGCCTGCTGGAGACGGAGACCTGGAAGCCGGTCATCCCCCAGCTCAATCGGCCGGGAGTCGACATCGTCAACAGGGTCGCCTTCTCTCCGGACGGCCGGCTGATCGCCCTCGCCAGGCCGTCGTTCAGGCGGAGCATCCAGCTCTGGGACGTACACAACCAGGTGTTCGCCGGACCGCCCTGGGACTGCAGAACCGGCGCCGCCACCGCGCTGGCCTTCTCGCCGGACAGCCGTCGGCTCGCAGTGGGCAGCAAGGAGCACGGCGTATCGGTGTGGGACATCGTCGACGGCCGGCCGACGGAACGCACGCGCCGGGAGGCGGGCGAGGAGGTCGACGATGTGGAGGAGGTGCGCGACGTGGCCTTCAGCCCTGACGGATCGTTCCTGGTCGTGTGCGGCACCGCCGGAGTCACCCTGTGGGAGCCCGCACAGGACCGGTGGACGCCTCTGACGCGCACGCCGTCCTCCGCGGTCGCGTTCTCGCCGGACGGCTGCTTCCTGGCCACCGCCTCCCCCGGCAGTGTGTCGCTGCGGTCCGTCGCCACGCGGGAGATCGTTGCGCACATCGGTACCGGTACCGACAGCGACATCGACATCGACATCGCCTTCACTCCCGACGGTTCTCTGTTGGCCCTGGGCTGCTGGCGGTCACTGAACATCGTGGACGTGAAGGAAGCCCGGGTGGTCAACCGGCTGGAGGCGGATAACCAATTCACCTCCATCGCCGTCCACCCGGCCACCGGGGTGCTCGTCAGCGCCGAGCAGAACCGGGGCCTGAAACTGTGGAAGGACTTCGGCCGAGAAGCACGGACTCCGCGATTGCCGCACTTCGACGGGGAGACCGTCGTCGGCTGCCCCAAGGGGCGGTTCATCGCCGTCCATGAACGCGGGAGCGGACGGCTCACCCTCCGCGATCCCGCCACCGGCCGAGTGCTCACCGAGGGGAGACTGAACCGCCGTGTGAAAGAGCTCGTCTTCTCACCCGACGGCAGTGTCCTGGCAGCGATGGCATCCCCTGAGATGTACGTCTTCCGCCGAGGGCCTGCCGATGAACTTCCCTCACCCGAGACCGTTCACATCGGCGATCCCGGACGCCGTTTTCCCTTGATGTTCTCCGCCGACAGCAAGCTCATGGCCCTCGCGTTCAGGGACGAGACCGCACCCGTCCTCACGGTCTGGGACACCTCGACCCTGCGCCCCTGCTCACGCGTTCCCCTCGCCGATGAGCCCGAGGCCTACGGATTCGCCGGCCCCGACCACCTCTACGTCGTGCTGAACGGCGCCCTGGCCACCTACTCCCTGACCGCCAACCCCCCGAAGGACACCCCCGCATGACCCGCACCCTAGGCATCCACGGCGTCCGCACCTACAAGGCCGCCGACCTCACCCCCGCCCTCGGCGCCGCCCGGCTGCGTGCCGACTGGCAGGGTGCGCTCGGCGGCGCGGTCCCCTCGCTCGACCTGGAGGCCGCCTACTACGCCGACCTGCTGCGCAGCGAGCGGCAGGGAGAGGAGTTGAGCGACGCCGAGGTGGCGCTGGTGGAGCACTGGGCGGCCGCCTGGGGCGTCGCGCCCGACGGGGTGCAGGGGCGGGCCACCGGCTGGCTGCGGTGGATCTGCGGGGAGGTCGCCCGGCGCAGCGGGGAGAGGCCCGCGGTGGTCGAGAAGAGCGTGCGGCTGGTGTTCCCGGAAGTCGCCCGGTACTTCGCCGACCGCCGGGCGCACGTGCTGGAGCGGGTGCGGGAAGCCCTGCTGCGCCACCGCCCCGAAGTCGTCGTCGCCCACTCGCTCGGCAGTGTCGTGGCCTACGAGGCACTGCACGGCCTCGGCGAAGCGCTCGACGTACAGCTGCTGCTCACCCTCGGTTCGCCCCTCGCCCTCCCCCATGCGATCTTCCATCGGCTCGACCCCGCGCCACAGGGCGGGTTCGGCGCGAAGCCCGGCAATGTGCGGCGGTGGGTGAACCTCGCCGACGTCGGGGACTTCGTCGCCGTACCGAAGGGTGAACTCGCCCGGGTCTTCCCGGAGGTGGAGCAGTTGCCGGACGTCAGCATCGCGCCGTGGTGGCCGCACGGCGTCCTGGACTATCTGCGGCATCCGAGCGTGGGCGCGGCGCTGCTCAGCCGCTGACGGTGTCGGCCAGGCGTACCAGCTCCTGCACCGACAGCGCCCCCGGTGCCTTCCGCTCCCGTGCGGATGCGTTCGCCAGCCGCTGGAGGAGTTCGTTCAGCGGGGTCGGTACGCCGTGCAGCCGGCCGAGGAGGACGATCTCGCCGTTGAGGTAGTCGGCCTCGATGGTGCCGGCGCCCCGGCTCAGGGACTGCCAGGAGGAGCCGCCGCCGCGCGGGACGCCGTCGAGGGGGACGAGGGTGACCTTGTCGCCGCGCACGGCGCGCTGTTCCTCGGGGCTCGCGTGTGCGATGCCCGCCGCGTCGAGCACGGCCGCGCCCTCCGCCCGGACCCGGGCGAACAGCGCCTCGGCCAGCGGGTCGCCGCCCAGACCGCCGGCGACCGCCTCCAGCGCGTTGCCCAGGTTGGACAGCAGCTTGGCGTACTGCCAGCGGGCCACGTCCTCGACGACCGGGGCCTCGAAGTGGGCCTTCTCCAGGTCGGCGGCGATCCGGCGGGCGGTGTCGTCGGTGCCGTGCGGGTGGCGGCCGAGGTGGAGGATGCCGGTGAGCGGGCTGCCGGCGGCGGAGACGACGCCGGGTTCGACATGGGTGGAGGGCAGCCAGACGCAGACGCCGTACACCTGACGGAAGCGGCGCAGGGCCAGGCGCTGGCTCTCGACCCCGTTCTGCGCGCAGACCAGGGGCAGCCGCTCGGCGGCCGTGCCGCCGCCCTCGACCGGGGCCGGGCCCCAGGTGCCGAGGGCCGCCTCGCTGTCCTGGGTCTTCACGGCGAGGACGAGGACGTCGTCGGCGCGCAGTACGCCGAGTTCCCGCGGTCCGCCGACGACGGGCAGCCGCTGTGTCAGCTCACCCTGCGGCACCCTCAGCCGCAGCCCGCCCTCCTTCAGCGCCGCCGCGTGGGCGCCCCGGGCGACCAGGACGACCTCCTGTCCGGCCTCCGCCAGCCGTCCGCCGACGGTGCCGCCGACCGCCCCTGCCCCGATGATGATGTAGCGCATGGGACGAGCCTACGGTTCCGTCATCTCCACCAGTTTCAGCACGGTGTTCCAGTTCCGGCTGGTCGCCACCAGGCCCTTGGTGAAGCGGGGCCTCGACAGCAGCTCCGCGAGCTTGGAGCGGCCGAGGCCGTCGGGGACGTACAGGTACAGCGCGCGGTCGCCGAGGCGGAACTCCTCGGGCAGATGGGCGGCCCGGTCGATCTCCGCGAAGCGCTCGGCGTCGACGGGCGCGGAGAAGTAGGTCACGTGGAGCTGCTTGGGCTGGAGGCCGGCGGCGGGGAACGGGCAGGCCTCGGCGATCGTCTTCAGGTACGCGTGGTCGCGGACGAGGACGTCGACGTCGAAGCCGAACTCCTGCGCGATCGCCGCGGCCAGTTCGGCGGCGAGGCTCTCCTCGTCGCCGTGGGCCGAGGAGAAGACGGCCTGGCCGCTCTGGAGATAGGTGCGGACGTCGCCGTATGCGAGCCCTTGCATGAGGGTGCGGAGGTCGGCCATCGGGAGCTTTCTGGCTCCGCCCACGTTGATCCCGCGCAGCAGGGCCGCGTACGTCGTCGTCATGCCTCTCACCCTAGGGTCCGCAGGCGGTGGCGGCGGAGCCGAACCCTGGTGCCCGTCCCCGAGATCACAAGATAGATGTAGGGGGCCACCTCCTCCCCTGCGGTGAGTCGGCCCGCTCCGAGGGGAGGACCCCGCCCGCCCGCACTTCACCGGGGAGCACGACGAGAAGGCTTTATCCGGCCCATACCTTCGAATCGAAAGGTGGCGGCAGGGGGCTGCCACCGCTCACGAGGGGGCAGGCCCGTCATGGCACATGGAGATACGCGGGTACGGGGCCTGGCGGCCCGGGCCGGCGGCTGGAGCGCACGCCACCGATGGGCCGCCGTCGGCATCTGGGTGCTGTTCGTCGTCCTGGCCATGGGCATCGGGTCGGCGGTGGGCACGGTCGACGTCAAGGAGAGCGACCAGCTCGGGGGCGAGACCCACACCGCGGCGAAGATCATCGAGGACGCGGGCATCGAGGAGCCGGCCGGCGAGACCGTGCTGGTCCAGGCAAAGGGCGGGTCGCTCAAGGCGACCGACGCCGAGTTCCGCTCCGCGGTCGCCGCGGTCGTCACGGCAGTGGAGGGGACCGGGAAGGTCACCGACGTGACTTCGCCGTACGACACGGACACGATCTCGAAGGACGGACGCAGCGCGCTCGTGCAGTTCGACATGCGCGGTGACTCCGACACGGCCGGCGAGCGGGTCGAGCCGGTGCTGAAGGCGGTCGCCGGGGTGCAGAAGGAGCACTCCTCGCTGCGGATCGAGGAGATCGGCGGCGCCAGCATGATGAAGACGTTCGACGACGCGTTCGGCGACGACTTCCAGCAGGCCGAGCTCTCCGCGGTGCCGGTGGCGCTGGGCATTCTGCTGATCGCGTTCGGCGCGCTGGTGGCCGCGCTGCTGCCGGTGGCGCTGGCGCTCACCGCGATCATGGCGACGACCGGTCTGATGGCGATCGTCAGTCACTTCCAGCCGATGGACGACACCGCCAGCTCGGTGATGCTGCTGGTGGGTCTGGCCGTGGGGGTCGACTACTGCCTGTTCTATCTGCGCCGGGAGCGTGAGGAGCGGGCCGCGGGGCGGGACGCGGGGACCGCGCTCAGGATCGCGGCGGCGACCAGCGGCCGGGCCGTGATCGTCTCCGGTGTCACGGTGTGTGTGGCGATGGCGGGCATGCTGTTCACCGGGCTCGCCACGTTCGAGGCGATGGGACTGGCCTCGCTGATGGTGGTGGCGGTCGCGATGGTCGGTTCGGTGACCGTGCTGCCCGCGCTGCTGTCGCTGCTCGGCGAGCGGGTGGAGAAGGGCCGTCTGCCGTTCCTGAAGCGGCGGCGCGCGCAGACCGGCGAGCAGGGCAGCCGGTTCTGGTCGGCCGTCCTCAAGGGGGTGCTCGCCAAGCCCGTCGTCTCCGTGCTGGTCGCGGCCGGCGCGCTGCTGGCCGTCGCGGCTCCGGCGCTCGGCATGAAGACGCAGAACCTCACCCTGGACCAGGAGTTCGGCGACTCGCTGCCGATCGTGCAGACGTACAACCGGGTCAACGAGGCCTTCCCGGGCGGCTCCGAGCCGGCCACGGTCGTGGTGAAGGCCGACGACATCAACTCCTCGGAGGTGAAGGACGCGCTCGCCGCGTTCAAGGAGCAGGCGGTCAGCTCGGGCGCCTCGCGCGGCCCGGTGGAGATCAAGCTGCACGACGCGCAGAACGTCGCGTTCGTCTACGTCCCGCTGGTCGGCGGCTCCGACCAGGACAAGGCGGGCGCGAGCCTGGACATCCTGCGCGACGAGGTGCGGCCGGCCACGCTCGGCAAGGTCGACGGGGTGCAGGCGCCGATCACCGGTCAGGTCGCGGGCAACCAGGACTTCAACGACCAGCTGATCGGCTCGGTCGTCCCGGTCTTCGCGTTCGTGGTGGTCTTCGCCTTCCTGCTGATGCTGCTGTCGTTCCGCTCGCTGACGGTCGCGATCACCTCGATCGTGCTCAACCTGCTGTCGGTGGGGGCCGCCTACGGCATCCTGGTCGCGGTCTTCCAGCACGGCTGGGGTGCCTCGCTGGTGGGCGCGGAGGGCGTCGGCGCGATCATCACCTGGCTGCCGCTGTTCCTCTTCGTGATCCTTTTCGGTCTGTCGATGGACTACCACGTGTTCGTGGTGTCGCGGATCCGTGAGGCGCGGATGCGGGGGCGCAGCACGAACGAGGCCATCCAGCACGGTGTCGTCACCACGGCGGGTGTCGTGACCAGCGCCGCCGTGATCATGGTCGCCGTGTTCGCGATCTTCGGAACGCTGTCCATGCAGTCCATGAAGCAGATGGGCGTGGGCCTCGCGGCGGCCGTGCTGATCGACGCGACGATCATCCGGGGTGTGCTGCTCCCGGCGGTGATGGCCCTGCTCGGCGAGCGCAACTGGTACCTGCCCGGCTGGCTGGGCTGGCTGCCGGACATGACGCACGACGAGTCCGCGGAGGCCGTCGCGGGCGGGGCCGCGCGCGACGACGAGGGCGAGCGGCTGCCCGTCTGATCCCGGCTGCACGATCCGGGGGCCCGTCGGTCACAGGGGAACCGACGGGCCCTCCTCGTGTGTCCGCGCGGACCAGGGCCTGTCGTTCGGATCATGTCGCGGGCGCGGGGTCTGGCCTCGATTACGACAGTGCGGGTCAGCGCCGGTAGCGGGCGAGCGCGAGGTTGCCGTCCCGCTGCGGCCGGGTGCGCGGTCCGTCGAGGTCGACGGCTCCGCCGCAGTACTCCTGAAAGGCCGGGGCCTGGGGGAATGCGAGACTGGCCGGAATCGACCGAGGAGGCGGACGGTGGACGAGGCAAGGGCGCGGGACGTACTGGCCGGGGCGGAGGTACTGCCCGGTCCGGCGCGGGACGCTCGGCTCCTCGCCCTGGGGGAGAACGCGGTGTTCGCCGCCGGTGACCTGGTGGTGAAGGTGGGCCGGGACGCCGAACTGCTGGACCGGGCGCGGCGCGAGCTGGACATCGCCGCCTGGCTGGCCGAGGCCGGTGTCCCCGCCGTAAGGGCGGCCGGGCCCGAGCCACTGCTGGTGGAGGGGCATCCGGTGACGGTGTGGCACCGGCTGCCCGATGCCGTACGGCCTGCCGAGCCGCGGGATCTGGCCGAACTGCTGCGGTCGGTGCACGCCCTGCCCACTCCCTCCTTCGGTCTGCCGCCCCGGGATCTGCTGTCCGGGGTGGAGCGCTGGCTGCGGCTCGCCGGTGACGCGATCGACCCGGCGGACGCGGCGTATCTGCGCGAGCGCCGCGACGGCTTCGCGGCGGCCGCCGGCGCTCTGGTCCCCCAGCTGCCGCCGGGCCCGATCCACGGCGACGCGCTGCCGCGCAATGTGCACGTGGGCCCCGACGGTCCGGTCCTGGTCGATCTGGAGACCGTCTCGGCGGACCTGCGGGAGCACGACCTGGTGGTGATGGCCCTCTCCCGCGACCGCTACGGCCTGCCCGCGGACGCCTATGACTCCTTCACCGCCGCCTACGGCTGGGACGTACGGGAGTGGGAGGGCTGTGCGGTGCTGCGGGGCGCCCGGGAGACGGCGAGCTGCGCCTGGGTCGCCCAGCACGCGCCCGCCAACCCCAAGGCGCTCA
Organism: Streptomyces sp. YKOK-I1; assembly: GCF_054660435.1. Classification (NCBI taxonomy): domain Bacteria; kingdom Bacillati; phylum Actinomycetota; class Actinomycetes; order Kitasatosporales; family Streptomycetaceae; genus Streptomyces; species Streptomyces sp. YKOK-I1. Next base: position 7,860,302 of record NZ_BAAGDR010000001.1, on the reverse strand, counting down.
CGGAGTTCGAGCGGAGGGTGGCATCGCTGCGAGACGGGGATGCGGCAGTGCGCTGGTACCCCTTCTGAGCCGGTCCTACTTGGCGCCGCTGTCGGCCGGTTCGCGGACCGGCCAGGAGGCGTCCACCACCGCGTCCGTCTCGCCCTTGCGGCGCAGGAAGCTCTGGAAGTCCGCCGCCCAGTCCGCGTACCACTCGATCTGGCGGCGGTGCAGCTCCGCCGGGCCGAGGGCGCCGACCTTGGGGTGGCGGACGGCTATCGCGCAGGCCAGCCGGGCGGCGGCGAGGGCGTCGGCGGAGGCGTCATGGGCGGAATCCAGGGTGACGCCGTACTCGGCGCAGACCGCTTCGAGGTTGCGCTTGCCGCGGCGGTAGCGGTCGGCCCAGCGGTCGATGGTGTACGGGTCGACGACCGGCGCCGGGTCGAGTCCGCCGAGCCGGTCGCGCAGGGAGGGCAGGCCATGGCGGCGCAGTTCGGCGGAGAGCAGGGTCAGGTCGAAGGTCGCGTTGTAGGCGACGACCGGGACGCCGGTGCGCCAGTAGCCCGTGAGGACGTCGGCGATCGCGTCCGCGACCCGGTCGGCGGGGCTGCCCTCGGCGGCGGCCCGCTCATTGCTGATCCCGTGCACGGCGACCGCGTCGGCCGGGATCTCCACGCCCGGGTCCGCCAGCCACTCCTTGCGCCCGAGGACCTGTCCGTCCCCGACCTCGATCACGGCGCCCGTGACGATGCGCGCCTCGCGCGGATCCGTCCCGGTCGTCTCCAGGTCGAAGCCGACGAGCAGCTCCCGGTACCAGGCCATGACGGCCCCCCTTCTCGGTGGTGCTTTCCCCCTGTGGTCTCCACCTTCGCACGGGGCACTGACAATCAGGGGACCGCGTTCCGCCGTCCGCGCCGGGCCGTCGGATGATTCAGGACACAGGCCGCGAATCCGCCCAGGCCAGTTCGAACTCCTCGCGATAGGCGGCGAAAAGGCCCCCTTCGTCCACCTCGCCCGGCTTGACCACCCGGTTGCCCCCGCGCAGCACCAGCACCGGCGCCTCCATGCCCCGCATGCGCCGCAGATAGGACTGGACGACCGCGACGCCGTCGGTGCCGTCGCCGTCCACGAGGTAGGCCGTGAAGCGGGGCGTCTCGTCGTACACCTGGATCTGGAAGGCGCCCGGGTCGCGCAGCCGGGAGCGGACGCGCCGCATGTGGAGGATGTTCATCTCCACCGAGCGGCTGAGTTCGCCCCGTTTCATCCCGAGTTCGCGCTCCCGGCGCTTGACCGAGCTGGAGGCCGGGTTGAGGAAGAGCAGCCGGACCCGGGCGCCCGCCTCGGCGAGGCGGACCAGACGGCGGCCGGAGAAGTTCTGCACCAGCAGGTTGAGCCCGATGCCGATGGCGTCGATGCGGCGCGAGCCGTCGAAGATGTCCTCGGCCGGGAACTGGCGCAGCAGCCGGACCCGGTCGGGGTGGACGGCGACCACGTCCGCGTACCGGTCGCCGACGAGGTCCTCGACCGCGTCCACGGGCAGCCGGCGCGCGGACGGCACGTCGCCGCCGGTGCCGAGCATCTCCAGGAGCCGCGCCGAGGCCCGCTCGGCCTGGCCCAGGACGGCCTCGGAGAGCGCCCGGTTGCGGGAGACGACATTGCGGGTCACCTCCAGCTCGTCCAGGGCGAGTTCGACGTCCCGGCGGTCGTCGAGGTAGGGCTCGAAGCACGGCCAGTGCTGCACCATCAGCTCGCGCAGCTGGGGCAACGTCAGGAAGGAGATGACGTTGTCGTCGGCCGGGTCGAGCAAGTAGCCCTTGCGGCGGCTGACTTCACGGACCGCGACGGCGCGCTGCACCCATTCCTGGCCGGCGGGGCCGGCCGCGGCGACCACCCATTCGTCGCCGTGGACGGGTTCGTAGATGGGCCGCAGCACGGCGGCCACCACGGCGCGCAGCCGCTGTTCGACGAGGTTCAGCCATATGTAGGCCCGGCCGGCCCGCTGGGCGCGGGTGCGCACCTCGCGCCAGGCGTCGGCGTCCCAGTCCAGCTCCGGGCCGATGGCGTTGGTCTCCATCGGCCGGGCCAGGGACACCGTTCCGGGCGGGACCTCTGTGGAGTTCCCCTCGTGACCCTCGTCACCAGGGGGCAGCTCCAGCCCTCCCGAGCCCACCCAAGCACCGCCTTCCGCTCCCCCGAGCTCTCCCCGTCTCAACGATCAAGGAAGGGTACTCCGGGACCGGTCGGCGGTGCAGCCGGATGGGCAGGTCGTTTCTCAACCGCCGTTACGCGGGATGCCGTTCTCGTCCTGGAGCGCGGACGGTGTGAGCGGATTCATGGCCGTGACGTCCCGGGGGGCGATGGAGAAGCCCTGCCAGTGGACCGGCATGGGCTGCTGGTCCTCGTCGCGGGCGATGTGGTGGAAGCCCACGTTCACCCAGACCACGGGGTGCTTGAGGGTCTGCCCGTTCACCCAGCCGTCGACGGCCTTCGGGTGTCCCGTACCGCAGTTGAGGGGGTTGTTGCTCGCGTACATCTCGCACTTGTTGTACTCGGTGAAGTAGACGTCGTGCTTGGTGAAGCTGCGTCCGGAGTACTTGGTGGTGGCGCCCGGGACGAGTTCGTAGCTGCGCGCGTGCCCGTCCTTGTTCTTGCCGATGTTGCTGACCACGCGCCACCAGCGCATGTTCTTGGCGTCGCCCGCGAGTTCCTTGGTGACGGCGGTGCGGGTGGTCTTGTTGGTCGGGCCCTGCTGGCCGCTCGCGGGGGCGCTGACCTTCGAGTCGTACTGCTCGATCTTGTTGGCGGAGGAGCCGTCGAGGCCGAAGTCCAGCCGCCAGAAGACGTTGTGGCTGTGGCTGGTGGCCTTGGCCTGGGCGCCGTTGCCTATCGGCCAGCCGCGGCCGTCGCCGGCGTCGTAGTCGAAGGGCGAGAGGCTGCCGGTGGCGCCGACGTTCATGTTGACGGTGCCGTCGTCGGAGAAGCGCCACTCGGTCATGTACTCGTACCAGCCGACCTTGTTGACCGTGTAGATCAGCAGGTCCTTGCCCTGGGCCTGGTAGACCTTGTTGTTGTCGGCCTGCATGCGGTAGGCGTGACCGCGCGAACGGGTCGTGGTGCACATGCCCTTGACGTTCGAGTCGGCCGGGGCGGTCTCCGGGACCTTGATGGTCTTGATGGTGCCGCCGGGGCACTCGGCGGGCTTCAGATTGACCAGGCCGGAGCCGAAGTTGAAGTCGGTGACGTCGTTGTACTCGTTCTTGCCGTCGTCGTAGGGCACATGGATCTGGGCGATCTTGGCGCTGGTGAGGACGCGGATCGGCTTGGGCTCGCCGGGCGGCTGGTAGGTGACCTTCTCCAGGACGAGCCCGGACTTGGCCTCGTAGCGCCAGCACATGCGCCAGGTGGTGCCGGTGGAGAGCTTCTGTTCGATGCGGTAGGCGGCGCTGCAGTCGGCGGCGGCCGCCGCCGCGGGGGCGGCCTTCGCCTGGGCGACGGCGGGGCCGGCCCCGGCGGTCGCGCCGGCGGCCAGCGCGGCCAGGGACAGGCCGAAGGCCGCCCCCTTCTGGGTACGGCTCATTCTGGTGACGCGCATGAGGACATGACTCCCTGACAGGAGGTGACGGGTGGGAAGAGTGGAGATACGGGCCGTGTCAGCCGTTGAGCTTGGTGACCTTGCCGGCGCTGAGGTCGATCACCAGGGACCGGGCGTCGATCCAGGGACCGTTCTTCACCTTCGGCAGCAGCCGGACGCAGCGGTGCTCACCGCAGGTGTCGAGTGCGGCCGGCTGGGCGCCGGGCACCGAGTGGTAGATCATGCTGGAGAGCTCCAGCTGGTCCGCGGAGGTGAGCTCCTTGCCGGTGGCGTCCTTGTAGTCGGCCTTGAGGCCGGCGCCGAGCGGGTCGGCGATGAGCACCCGCGCCGCCTCGTTCTGCTCGTCGCGGCTCAGCGGCGGCTGGACGCCGCGCTGGGTGCCGGTGTTCTCCACCTTGCCGGTGTCGAGGTTGACGGTCTTGGTGACGACCGTGTCGGTCTTGTAGTCGTAGAACGTGACGTCGGCGCGCCGGGGCGCGTCCGGGTCGTCGAGTTCGTCGGCGTCGGGCGCGGCGAGTTCCACGCCGAGGCGCTGCGGGCCGCGCTCGCCCTCGACGTTCTGCGCGGCGTTGAACGCCTGCCGGCTGAGCGCGACGCTCTCGGCCCGCTTCATCTCGTCGTCCGTGAGCGGGTCGCTGCCCTTGCCCTTCTCGCCCTCGTCGGGCGCGGCCTGGACGACGCCCGGCGCCACCGCGGCGCTGTCGCCTGCCGCGGCCGCCTGCCCGGCGCTCTGGCCGGTCCCGCCCTGCCCTGTCTTGTCGTCCGCCCCCGCCGTGCCCGGCAGGGTGATCGCGACCATCACGGCTGTCGAAGCCACTGCGATGGCCGTACCCGCCACCACCTTGCCCAGGTGGCGGCGCACTGTCGTGCGCACAATTGCCCCCTACTCCCCCTGCTGCCGGGAGTACGTCTGTCTGCCCCACTGAATGCGGCGTACGCCGTATGCCCGGCGTATGCACTGGTCGACAGGTAAGAGGGCAGTAAGTCGAATGCGGTTCCATCAGTTTCCGCGAGACTCGGGCGCCGAGGCGCCCCCGGCTCGGCGGCACACCTGAAAGAGTCGGTTCATGCAGGTCTGGCCTGGAGAGGCGTACCCCCTCGGTGCCACGTACGACGGCGCCGGCACGAATTTCGCGGTCTTCACGGAGGCCGCGGACCGAGTAGAGCTGTGTCTGCTGCACGACGACGGCTCGGAGACGGCGGTGGAACTGCGGGAGAGCGACGCGTTCGTCCGGCACGCGTATCTGCCGGGCGTGATGCCCGGCCAGCGCTACGGCTTCAGGGTGCACGGCCCGTACGACCCCGCGCGCGGGCTGCGCTGCAACTCGGCGAAGCTGCTGCTCGACCCGTACGCGAAGGCGGTCGCCGGCGCGGTCCGCTGGGGCGAGGAGGTGTACGGGTATCCCTTCGGCTCCCCCGAGAAGCGCAACGACCTCGACTCCGCGCCGCACACCATGACGTCGGTGGTGGTCAACCCGTACTTCGACTGGGGCGACGACCGGCCGCCGCGCACCGAGTACCACCGCACGGTGATCTACGAGGCCCATGTGAAGGGGCTGACGATGCTCCATCCGGGGCTGCCGGAGGAGCTGCGCGGCACCTACGCGGGCCTCGCGCACCCGGCGGTGATCGAGCATCTGACCGGGCTCGGGGTGACGGCGCTGGAGCTGATGCCGGTGCACCAGTTCGTCAACGACCACCGGCTGGTCGACATGGGCCTGAACAACTACTGGGGCTACAACACGATCGGCTTCTTCTCCCCGCACAACGCGTACGCCTCCTGGGGCGACCGGGGCCAGCAGGTGCTGGAGTTCAAGTCGGCGGTGCGGGCACTGCACGAGGCGGGCATCGAGGTGATCCTCGACGTGGTCTACAACCACACCGCCGAGGGCAGTCATCTGGGCCCGACGCTGTCCTTCCGCGGCATCGACAACCAGAAGTACTACCGGCTGGCCGAGGACGCCCGCTACTACACGGACACGACCGGCACGGGGAACTCGCTGCTCATGCGGTCGCCGCACGTCCTCCAGATGATCATGGACTCGTTGCGGTACTGGGTGACCGAGATGCATGTGGACGGCTTCCGCTTCGACCTCGCGGCGACGCTCGCCCGGCAGTTCCACGAGGTGGACCGGCTGTCGTCGTTCTTCGACCTGGTGCAGCAGGACCCGGTCGTCTCCCAGGTGAAGCTGATCGCGGAGCCCTGGGACGTGGGCGAGGGCGGCTACCAGGTGGGCAACTTCCCGCCGCTGTGGACGGAGTGGAACGGCAAGTACCGGGACACCGTGCGCGATCTGTGGCGGGGCGAGCAGCGCACCCTGGCGGAGTTCGCCTCCCGGCTGACCGGCTCCTCCGACCTCTACCAGGACGACGGCCGCCGTCCGCTGGCCTCGATCAACTTCGTGACCTGCCACGACGGGTTCACCCTGCACGACCTGGTGGCGTACAACGACAAGCACAACCAGGCGAACGGGGAGGACAACCGGGACGGCGAGAGCCACAACCGGTCCTGGAACTGCGGCGCGGAGGGCGAGACCGAGGACGCGCGCGTACGGGTGCTGCGGGCCCGGCAGATGCGCAACTTCGTCGCCACGCTGCTGCTGTCCCAGGGCGTGCCGATGATCAGCCACGGGGATGAGTTCGGGCGGACCCAGCGGGGCAACAACAACGCCTACTGCCAGGACAGCGAGCTGGCGTGGGTGCACTGGCCCGAGGAGGGCAGCGGGCTGCTGGACTTCACCCGTGCGCTCACCCGGCTGCGCCGCGAGCACCCCGTCTTCCGGCGGCGGCGCTTCTTCCACGGGCGGCCCGTGGAGGGCACCCACGACGAGCTGTCGGACATCGCCTGGTTCACCCCGGAGGGCGGGGAGATGACCCAGCGGGACTGGGAGCGGGCGCAGGCCTCGGCGCTGTCGGTGTTCCTCAACGGCAACGCGATCTCGGAGCCGGGCCCGCGCGGGGAGCGGATCACCGACGACTCGTTCCTGCTGCTGTTCAACGCCTCCCCCAAGGAGCTGGAGTTCGTGGTGCCGGTCGACCACGGGCGGCAGTGGCAGGTGGTCGTGGACACCGCCGACCCGGAGCCGGTCGCGCCGGGCACGGGCCGCAAGGTGCAGGCGGGTGAGCGGCTGGTGCTGGCCGATCGGAGCATGGCGGTGCTGCAGCGGCCGGCCTGATCCCGGCCGGTGAACCCCGGTGACCCCGTCGATCCGAGTGACAGGAAAGCAGGCAGCGCGGGTACGTAGGTTTCCATGAGCCTCGCGTTTCCTGTCGTGCCCACGGCCACCTACCGGTTGCAGCTGCAGCCCGCGTTCCCGTTCGGCGCCGCGGCGGCCGCCGTGCCGTACCTGGCCTCGCTCGGTGTGTCGCATCTGCATCTCTCCCCGGTCCTGGAGGCCGTGCCGGGCTCCCCGCACGGCTATGACGTGGTGGACCACGCGCGCGTGCGCGAGGAGCTGGGTGGCGAGGAGGGGCTGCGGGCGCTGGCGGCCACCGCGCGGGAGCACGGGCTCGGGCTGGTCGCGGACCTCGTGCCGAACCACATGGCGATGGCCCCGCGCCACAACCGCGCCCTGTGGGAGGTGCTGCGGGAGGGGCCCGGGTCGCCGTACGCGCGCTGGTTCGACATCGACTGGGAGGCGGGTGGCGGCCGGGTGCTGGTGCCGGTGCTCGGCGGGCCCGTCGGCGGGGAGCTGGAGCGGCTGCGGGTGGACGGGGACGTCCTGCGCTACTACGACCATGTCCTGCCGCTCCGCGCGGGCACCGCGGAGCTGCCGCTGCCGCGGCTGCTGGACGCCCAGTGGTACCGGCCGGTGTGGTGGCGGCTGGCCCGCACCGAACTGAACTACCGGCGGTTCTTCAGCATCTCGGAGCTGATCGGGGTGCGGGTGGAGGACCCGGAGGTCTTCGAGGCCACCCACGGCACGGTCCTGCGGCTGCTGCGCGAGGGCGTCCTCGACGGGCTGCGGATCGACCACCCGGACGGGCTCGCCGACCCCGACGGCTATCTGGAGCGGCTGCACGAGGCCACCGGCGGCCGCTGGACGGTCGTGGAGAAGATCCTCGCGGACGGGGAGCGGCTGCCGGACTCCTGGCCGGTCGCCGGCACCACCGGCTACGACGCCCTGCGCCGCGTCGACGGCCTCTTCACGGACCCCGTGGGCGCCCGGGAGCTGCTGGGCCTGTACCGGCGCTTCGCGGCCCCGCAGACGGACCGGGGCGGCGACTGGGCGGCGACCGCGCGCCGGGCGGCGTACGGGGTGCTGACGCACGAGCTGGCGGCCGAACGGGACCGGCTGACCCGGCTCGCCTCCCGGATCTGCGCGGACGCCGCGGATCCCGTGCTGCGCGACCGGGCGCCCTGGGCACTGCGCACGGCGCTGGAGGAGCTGCTGGTCCGGATGGAGGTCTACCGGCCGTACGCCTCGGGCGACGCGGCCGCCGTGGTCACCGAGGAGGCGGCCGAGGAGGCCCGGGGGGCGTTCACGGTGGCGGAGGAGGCGGGCGCCGTCGACGCGGTGCGGGCGCTGGTGCTGGGCGGGGAGGGGCCGCTGCGCGCGGAGTTCCGGGCCCGGTTCGCGCAGACGGCGTCCGCGCTGCGCGCCAAGTCGGTGGAGGACACCGCGTTCTACCGGTACGTCCCGCTGCTCGCGGCGAACGAGGTGGGCGGCGAGCCGGACCGTCCCGGGGTGTCCCCGGCGGAGTTCCACGCGTACTGCGCGCGCGTGCAGCGCGACTGGCCGGCGAGCGGCACGGTCGTGTCCACGCACGACACCAAGCGCAGCGCCGACGTACGGGCCGCGCTGGCCGTGCTCACCGAGTGCCCGCAGCGCTGGGCGGAGGTCCTGGAGGAGGTCACGCGCGCGGAGGCGGAGGTGCCGGACGGTCAGCTCGCCTGGGCGGCTTGGCAGACGGTGTTCGGGCTCGGCCCGGCGGACGGGGAGCGCGTGCGGGAGGCGCTGCTGAAGCATGTGCGCGAGGCGGGCCTGTACACGAGCTGGACCGAGCAGGAGCCGCCGTACGAGGAGGCGGTGGCCGCGTTCGTCGCGGCGGGCCCGTGCGGGGCGTCCGGGGAGCGGGTGGCGGCGCTGCGCCGCGCGCTGGAGCCGTACATCGGGGCCAATGTGCTCGGTACGGCCCTGGTGCATCTGACGATGCCGGGGGTGCCGGACGTCTACCAGGGCACCGAGAACGACTGCCGCGCCCTGGTGGATCCGGACAACCGGCGCCCCGTGCGGTTCCCGCCCGAGGAGGGCGGTCCCAAGGCGGCGGTGACCCGGGCCGCGCTGCGGCTGCGCCGGCGCCGGCCCGGCGCGTTCGGGACGGCGGCGGCGTACGAGCCGTTGACCGCCGAGGGTCCGGCCGGGGAGCACTGCCTGGCGTTCGCGCGCTCGGGTGAGACGGTCACGGCCGTGACCCGGCTGTCGCTGCGGCTGGCGGAGGCGGGCGGCTGGCGGGAGACCCGGCTGCCGCTGCCGCCGGGACGGTGGGCCGACGTCCTGGTGCCGGGTCGGGAGTTCGAGGGGCACGCGCGCGTGGCGGAACTCTTCGCGGAACTGCCGGTGGCGCTGCTGGAACGCGCGGACTGAGCCGGGCGGCGGAGCCGTTCGCCGGGTCCGGCGGCGCGCGCTTCCGGGCGCCCCCCGGAGGCTCCCCCGCGGCTCCCTGGGCATTCTTGACAGTTCACCGAGTCCGTGGGGTACTGCGGAGAGCGAAGCCGGTCGGACAAGACGGGGGTGAGTCTCCTGCCGGTGCTGCGCTACCCCACGGTGACCGAACTGACGACCAGCGCCCGGGCCCTGACCGCGCGGCATCCCGGACTGTGCGCCCTGCGCCAGGTGGGGCTCTCCCGCGCGGGCCGTCCGCTGCATCTGCTGTCCGTGGGGCGTGCCCGGCGGGCGGTGCTGGTCGTCGCGGGCGCCCACGCCAATGAGCCCACCGGCGGCCCGACCCTGCTGTCCCTGGCCGAACGGGTGCTGCACGAAAGGGAGTTGCGCAACGGCACCTCCTGGCACTTCCTGCTGTGCGCGGATCCGGACGGCGCGAGTCTGCATGTCACGCCCGCGCCGCGCAGTCTGCTGGAGTACCACCTGGGCTTCTTCCGGCCGGCGGGGCCCGAGCAGCCGGAGTGGTCGCCCGCCGTGCTGCCGCCCGACCGGCTGCCGCCCGAGACACGTGCGCTGACCCGGGTCATCGACGAGCTGCGGCCCTACCTCCAGGTGACCCTGCACGGCACCGATCTGGGCGGCAGCTGGGTACAGCTGACGAAGGACATCCCGGGGCTCGCCGAGCCGTTCGCGAAGTCCGCGGCGCAGTTGCACATCCCCGTCGAGACGGGCGCCTCGGACGCGGCGGGCTGGCCGGCCTCCGGGCCGGGGGTGCGGGTGATGCCGGACGCCGACGCGGGCGCGGCGTACCCGAGCATGCCGGACGACGCCCGGCACAGCACCTGGTACCACGCCCATCGCTACGGCGGTCTGACGGCGGTGGTGGAGGTGCCGATGTGGGCGAGCGACCTGGTGGACGACTGCGCGCCGCACCCCGCGCCGGCCGCGGCGATCCGGCGCCTGGCGGAGCGGCTGCTGCGGGACGCCCGGGAGGTGGAGCGGGTGCTCACCGAGGCGCTGCCGCGGCTGGAGGGGGTGGACGGGCCGCTGCTGCGGGCGGCGCGTTGGGGGCTGGAGCTGGTGCCGGGCCTGGCCTCGGACTGGACGCACACCCCGCCCGCCGACACGACGAGGGCGTACGTCGGCAGTGTGGACGCCTTCGCCCGGCGGCTGCCGCTGAGGGCGGCGGCGATGCTGTGGCGGGTGCTCCAGGAGAGCGACGACCACGCCGCGCCACGGCTGGAGCAGCTCGTCGGGATGTGGAGCGACGCGTTCGCCGTGCGCTTCGGCGCCCGCTGGGTGCCGCTCGAGCACCAGGTGGAGCACCAGAGCCGCACCGTCGTCGCGGCGGCCCTGCACGCGCGCGAGCGGGCGGCGTAGGGCAGGGCCCGCGCCACCCCCTCGGCGGTACCCCGGTCAGGCTCCGGGTGCGGTGGTCCCGGTGTCGTCCAGGGCGAACACCGCGCCGGTGCGGGCCTCCATCTCGCAGGCGTTCGCGAAGGTCTGGGCGTACGCGACGGCCTTGCCGTTCCACTGTCCGCTCGCGTGGGCGGTCACCGGGGCGTAGACGAGGGTGCAGACGGTGTCCTGGGCGGCCGGGAGGGCGTGCAGGTCGCCGTTGACCGCGTTGAGCTGGTCGCAGGCCTCGGCGGCGCGCCGGTGGCCCTGGGGCGGGCCGCACAGCAGCAGGGTGCCGCGGGTGTCGTCGGAGGGGGCGGTGTCGCGGGTGACGGAGAGCTGGAGCCAGTTGCCGGGCTGGGGGTCCTGGGAGGCCGCCCGCGCGGGAGCGGCACCGGCGGCGAGGAGGAGGGCGGCGGTGGCCGGCAGCAGGACGCCCCGCAGGGGCAGCGGGGAAAGGGGGTGCGAGTGTCTCATTCCCGGTGCATCGGCACGGTGGCCTGGGTTCCCCAGTCCGGCTCACCCGAACGCGTGGGCCGAGGGGGCCGCCCGGCCAGTTCGAACGCCGCGAGCACGACCCTCGCCTGGTACTCCACCTGGCGGGCGACCGGGACCCAGCGGGCCTGGCAGTCGTCCCGGAAGGCGGCGCACCAGCGGTCGATGAGCGCGTCCAGCTCCGGCAGGGCGCCCGCCGGGTCGTGCCCGGCGCCGGTGACGAGCTGGTGCAGCAGGCCCGCGGTGCGGACGGCGATGCGCCGGCCGGCGATGCGCAGGGCCGTCAGATGGGCGGTGGTGAGGGGTGGCAGGGGGCGCCCGGGGTCGGCGGTGCCGGGGTCCCAGGCGTCGGCGAGCCCGGGGCAGACCAGGAGGTAGTCGTCGACGGGCGCGAGCAGCCGGTCGGCCTCGGGGGTGCCGGGCAGCCGGGGCCGTATCCGGGCCAGGAGGTCCTCCAGCACCCGGGTGTCGTGCCGCAGGGTGCCGCTCACGGCCCGCAGCGCCGCGTCCCGGTCGGCGGGCGGGGAGCCGTCCTCGACCGCGGCCACGCCCCACATGGGCGCCTCGACGACCGCGGTGAGCGTCCCGTGCCGGTGCGGGTGGTACCAGGTCGACTCGACGGCTGCCTCGGTGATGGCGGCGGCCAGGTCGCGCCGGCACGGGGGCGGGATCCGGTAGACGGCGGGTCCCAGCACCGGCCAGTAGAGGGTGTCGTACGCGCCGAGTTCGCGCGGGATGCCGAGCCGGGCTGCGGCGTAGGCGATGCGGCGGTCGAGGCCGGGCAGGTCACGGGTGAGTTCGACGAACCCGCCGCCGATGTCGACGCCGTGCAGCGAGCACTGGAAGAAAGGTTTCAGTTCGTCCTGGAGGCGGAGCAGCGCCCGGGTCTCCGGGAGCGCGGCGGCGGCCGCCCCGTCGGGCAGCCATTCGGGCTGTTCCAGGAAGCCGGGCCGGAAGAAGTGCCGGAAGTGGCGGCCGAGGCTGTAGGGGCCGGTCAGCCAGCCCTCGTTGCGGCGCAGCCCGTCGGGGTCGAGGCAGAGCAGCAGGTTCCAGGTGGCGTCGGCGCCCTCGGTGAGCCGGGGGTCGGCGAGGGCCCGTTCGGCCAGTCTGAGGGCGGTGGCGCCGCCCACGGGCTCGTTGGCGTGCGGTCCGGCGACGACGAGGACCTGGCGGGTGCCCCGGCCGACGGAGAGCAGCCACAGCGGGGTGCCCGCGCGGGACAGCCCGACCCGGCGCAGGCGGGCGTCCCGGGGGTGGCGGGCGGCGAGCGCGGCGGCGCGGGCCGCGAGTTCGTCCACGGTCGGGTAGCGGAGGAGTGGCGGCAGGGCACACCTCCATGACGGCGCCGTCGCTTCACCGGGCGTATCCGGTCTACGCACCCTGAGTCATGGCGCGGTGGTACGTCAACACCGCCGTATCCGCCGTTACCCGGGCAAGGCGGTCGAGGCGGGTCCGGGTGGAGGCTCCGGCGGTGGGCCGGCTCAGTTCACGGAGAGGCGGAACGCGATGTTCCCGAAGGAGACCTGGTCGCCCTCGCGGACGACGGCCGCGCCGATGACCCGGCGGCCGTTGACGGTGGTGCCGTTGGTGGAGCCGAGGTCGCGCAGCACCCACATGCCGCCCTGGCGGGTGAGTTCGGCGTGCACCCGCGAGACGCTCTCGTGGGTCAGCCGCAGCCCGTTGACGGGGTCGCGGCCGATGCGCAGCGCCTGTTCGGTGCCGGGGTGCGGCAGCAGCAGCTTGGGCAGCCGCTCGGCCTGCCAGGCCCGGCGCAGCCGCACGGTGAACCCGGAGACGGCCTCGACGGAGCCGAAGACCACGCGGGAGAGCCGGCTCTCCTTGGGCAGGTCGGCGGTGAGCGCGACCAGTTCGTCGGAGCGGCGGGCGGCGAGCGCGAGTTCCATGCGGCGGATGAAGGTGTCGTGCGACAGCCGGCCCATGGCGACGCCGTCACGGAGCACCTTCAGCGCCCTGTCGCGCTCCGCGTCGGACAGCCGCGCGGGGTACGGGTTCACCTCGAAAGACGACGTCACGCTGGTGATTGTCGGTCAGTGAACCCCGGGTGTCCAGAAAACGGGTGAACGGCCGCCCGCGCGCGTGGCCGAAGACACCCCCCGCGATGGGGGTGTTGCCCCGTGGGACGGAACCCGTTTGCCGCACGATGGACCCCGGCTACATCACGGTGAGCAGACGTAAGGGGAACCGTCCGTGCAGTTCGAGGTGTGGGCACCACAGGCCGGCCGGGTGACGCTGGAGTGCGACGGCGTCCCGCGCGCGCTCCGGCCGGATCCGGAGCGGGCCGGCTGGTGGACGGGGGAGGCGGAGGCCGCGGACGGTTCGCGGTACGGCTTCGCGGTGGACGACGGCCCGGTCCGCCCGGACCCGCGCTCGCGCCGCCAGCCGGACGGGCCGGACGGGCTGAGCGCGGTCGTCGACCAGGGCCGGTACGACTGGCGTGTCCCGTGGCCGGGGCGCCCGCTGCCGGGCGCGGTCCTCTATGAGCTGCACGTGGGCACGTTCACCGCCGAGGGCACCCTGGACGCGGCCGCCGGACGCCTGGAACATCTGGCCGAACTCGGTGTCACCCACGTCGAGTTGATGCCGCTGTGCCCGTTCCCGGGCCGGCACGGCTGGGGGTACGACGGGGTCTCGCCGTGGGCGGTGCACGAGCCGTACGGCGGACCCGAGGGGCTGAAGCGGTTCGTCGACCGGGCGCACGAACGGGGCCTGGGCGTGGTCCTGGACGTCGTGCACAACCACCTGGGCCCGTCCGGCAATTACCTGCCCGAGTTCGGCCCGTACTTCACCGAGCGTCATCACACGCCCTGGGGCGCGGCCGTCAACCTGGACGCGCCCGGCTCGGACGAGGTGCGGGCGTATCTGCTGGGCAGTGCGCTGGCCTGGCTGCGGGACTACCGGCTCGACGGGCTGCGGCTGGACGCGGTGCACGCGCTGGCCGACACGCGCGCGTACCCCTTTCTGGAGGAGCTGTCGGCGGCCGTGGACGCGCTCGCCGCCGACACGGGCCGGCCGCTGTTCCTGATCGCCGAGTCGGACCTGAACGACCCGCGGCTGATCACGCCCCGCCGCGAGGGCGGACTCGGGCTGCACGCCCAGTGGAACGACGACTTCCACCACGCCCTGCACACCGCGCTCACCGGGGAGTCCCAGGGCTACTACGCCGACTTCGCGCGCGATCCGTTCGCCGCGCTCACCAGGACCCTCACCGGCGGGTACTTCCACGACGGCGGGTACTCCGGCTTCCGGGAGCGGCACCACGGGCGCCCGCTGGACCGCTCCCGCGTCCCCGCGCACCGGCTGCTGGGCTACTCCCAGACCCACGACCAGATCGGCAACCGGGCGCAGGGCGACCGGCTCGCGGCCGCCCTCTCCCCCGGGCTGCTCGCCTGCGCGGCGGCGCTGACGCTGACCGCGCCGTTCACGCCGATGCTGTTCATGGGCGAGGAGTGGGCGGCGGGCACGCCCTGGCAGTACTTCACCGACCACACCGATCCCGAGCTGGCCGAGGCGGTACGGCGGGGCAGGCGGCGGGAGTTCGCGGAGCACGGCTGGGCCGAGGCGGACGTACCGGATCCGCAGGACCCGGCGACCCGGGACCGCTCCTGCCTGGACTGGTCCGAGCGGGAACGGGCGCCTCACGCGCGCGTGCTCGCCTGGTACCGCGAGCTGATCGCGCTGCGGCACGGTCAGCCGGACCTCACCGATCCCGACCTCGCGGACATCAAGGTCGCCCGGGACGCCGGGGCCCGCTGGCTCGCGTTCCGGCGCGGGGACGTGCGGGTCGCGGTGAACCTGGGCGGGGGGCCTGCGGCGATTCCGCTGGGGCCGCGGCCGGCGCGGGTGCTCGCCGCGTGGGAGCCGGTTTCCGTGCCGGGGGCGGACGGGCTGCTGGAGGTGCCCGGGGAGTCGTGCGTGGTGTTGTTGCAGGAGTGACGGGGTCCGGGGTGGTGTGTGCTGTCCGGCTGCCGGGTGCGGGTGCGTCGTGGCCGGTCGCGCGGTTCCCCGCGCCCCTTCTGGGGCGCGTCTACTCGTCGTCTTCTCTGAATTCCGTCGTTCTCTCCAGCAGGATCGGCTCCCAGGCGTGGCGGAGTTGGGTGTGCAGGACGGGGAGCGGGGGCGTGCCGCGGCCGGCGAGGCGGTCGGCGAGGCGGGTGACCGTGTCGCAGCGCGCCAGCCAGAGGCCGCGCAGGCAGGGGCGGGCGCCGTAGCCGGCCAGGGTGGCGGCGCGGACGGCGGCGCCGGAGCCCACGGCGAGGGCGAGTCCGGCGATGTCCTCGGCGGGGTCGCCGATCACCGCGTCCGTCCAGTCGAGGACACCCCGCACCCGGCCGTCGGCGCTGACCACGAGGTGCTCGCCGCGCAGCCGGTGGTGGACGAGCACGGCGGTGGCGGGCTGCGCGGCGAGCTGGGCCGCGCCGGCCTGGGTGAACTGGTGCAGGCGTACGGGGTCGAACTCGTCGGCGCGGGCGAGGGTGTCGGCGGCGGCCACGGCCATGCGGCGCAGCGCCTCCAGGGAGCGCGGGGCGACGCGCGGCACGCCGAGCGTCTCGGCCTGCCGGGGCGGTACCTCGCGCAGTCCGCCGAGGAGGCCCGCGAGGTCGGCCTCGCCGACGGCGGACACGTCGTGCTCCTCGGCGGTGCCGCCGGGCACCTTGGTGTCCAGGGTGTAGGTGAGCCCGGGCGACCACTCGCCGTGCGCGACGCCGGTCGGCAGGGCGACGGGTACGTGCGGGCGGACCAGGTCGCGCAGCCGCAGTTCGCGGCGCTGGCGGACGGTGGCGTCGTGGTCGGGGGCGAGCCGCAGCACATGGCGGGTGCCGACCCACCAGGTCCAGTGTCCGCCCTCCTCGGCGACGGGCCGCACCTGGGGTCCCGGTCCGCCGCGGTCGCCCTCCTTGAGGAGCGCGCGGACCAGTCGGCGGACGGTGTCCGCGGTGGGTGTCGGTGCCTGGGTCATGATCGCGCCGTTGCCGTTCGGGTGGGTGCCGGACTCCTGGGGGTGGGTCGGTGGGGCGGGCTCAGTCGACGACGACCAGCTCGCGGGTGGTGTCGTTGAGGCGGCGGCCGCCGTCCTCCGTGACGGTGACGATGTCCTCGATGCGCACCCCGAACCGGCCGGGCAGGTAGACACCGGGCTCCACGGAGAAGCACATGCCGGGCACGAGGGGCTGCTCCTCGCCCTCGATCATGTACGGCGGCTCGTGGGTGGTGACGCCGATGCCGTGGCCGGTGCGGTGGATGAAGTACGCGCCGTACCCGGCGTCGGCGATGACCGCGCGGGCGGCCCGGTCCACCTCCTGGCAGGCGACGCCGGGGCGCACGGCCCGGAAGCCGGCCTCCTGGGCCTCGCGGACGAGGTCGTGGACCCGGCGTTCCTCGTCGGTGGGTTCGCCGACGTGGACGGTGCGGGAGGTGTCGGAGCCGTAGCCGTCCTTGAGGCCGCCGAAGTCGAGGACGACCATGTCGCCGTGTGCGATGACGCGGTCGCCGACCTCGTGGTGCGGGTTGGCGCCGTTGGGTCCTGAGGCGACGATGGTGAAGTCGACCTGGGAGTGCCCGAAGCGGCGCAGCAGGCCGGCGAGGTCGGCGCCGACCTCGGCCTCGCGGCGCCCGGCGAAGGGCAGGGTGCGGATCTCCTCGAACGCCCGGTCGGCGGCGGCGCCCGCGGCGGCCATCAGCCGCAGTTCGGCCGGGTCCTTGACGGCCCGCAGCATCGGCAGGACCTCGGTGAGGGCGGCGTAGGAGGTACCGGGCAGGGCCCGTTGCAGGCCCAGCAGATGCATCGCCCAGGTGTTGTCGCTGACGCCGAACCGGCCGCGCGGGTCGAGGAGGCCCGCGGTGACGGCGTAGGGGTCCTTGCCGTCGGTCCAGTCCCGCAGGGTGAGGGCCGGGGCGCCGGCCGCCTTCGCCGCGTCCGGTGCCTCCAGGGTGGGGACGACCAGGACGGGGTCGTGGCCGGGGGTGAGGGCGAGCAGGGTGAGCCGTTCGGTGGCGGCGGGGGGCGCGTAGCCGGTGAGCCAGACGAGGTCGGGTCCGGGTGCCACGAGCAGCCCGGCGAGTCCGGCGTCGGCGGCCTCGCGCGCGGCCCGTGCCATACGGGCCCGGTAGTCGTCGGCGGTGAAGAGCGCGGGCGCGGTGCCGGTCATCCGGGTCTCCCTCGGTGGTGAACGGTGACTACGGGCAGCATCCTGCCCGGCCTGCGGGAGCCGCGCGAGCCGGTTCGCGCGGCGCGGGCGGTGGTGCCGGGTCCGGTCAGCTCTCCAGCGCCATGCGGACGCCGAGAAGCAGCAGCACGCCGCCGGAGACCTGCTCCAGGCGCCGGCGCGCCCCGGCCCGGGACAGCACGGCCTTCATCCGGCCGACGAACCAGACGCAGAGGCCGTGGAACCCGACCTCGTAGTGGGCCCACAGGGCGGCGAGGCCCACCTCCCCCACTGCCTCAAGGGCGTGGGAGGTGCCCCCACGGGCAGGTGCGGGGCCCCCTCGGGGACGAACTGCGGGAGGAAGGACAGGGCGACGCCGGTCTCGTTGCCGAGGACGGTCAGGAAGCCGGCGCGGCGGCTGTGCAGCGACCGCTTGATGATCAGCACGGTGCTGGGTCCGGGCGAGGCGGCGATGAGCGTGCAGGCGCCGAGGAAGGCGAGAAGGGTGCCGGGCATGGGCTCATGGTGACCCTCAGGGGGCGGCCGTGACCAGTGGTCCGACGGGCGCCGGCTCATCAGCCGCTTCCGGGCCGGGTGACCTCACACGACCACACCGGGCGTGACCCTCACCTGCCGGTGGCCGCCGTTCTCACGACGGAGCTTCAGGGTCACCCGGCGGCCGGGACGGGCCTCGCCGACCGCGCGCGCCAGATCGGCCGCCGAGCCGATCCGCGTCCCGCCGAACGCCAGCAGGACATCGCCGCGCACCAGCCCCGCCGCGTACCCGGGTCCGGGCACGTGGACGGCGACGATCCGGGCGCCCTCCCGCCCGGCGTCCACGGCCTCCAGGCCCAGGGTCGCGCGGGACGGTCGCGGGGCCGGGGTCGCCGGGGCGGCGGGACCGGCACGGTCGGCGAGGCCCCGTACCGTCTCCCGCCGGAGCTCCGCGAGCCCGCTCGTGCCGATCACGGCCGTCCCGAGCGTGCCGAGGCCGACACCGGAGAGCAGCAGCACCGCTCCGGCGAGCAGGCCGGACAGGGCGCGCGCCGGCCGGCCCCCGCGGCGGCCGGCGCGCGGGCGGCGGGCCCGGCCGCCCCGCTCGGCGCCGCCGCCGGCTTCCCGGCCGGGCAGGGGCTTGGGACGCAACGCGGTCTGTTCCATGGATCGCCTCCGGGTGGGGCTCTACCCGGCGCCGCGGTGCGTGACGTTTCCCGAACGAGTGAGACTGGTCGTGCGCGGGTGCGGAGATGCGCGGGCGGTGGGGGCCGGTCGCGCGGTTCCCCGCGCCCCCGGGAAGGGGGGCGCCGCCCCCTCATTCGCGGCGACCGGCGTCCAGATCACCCGCGTGCGTTCCTGCCCCCGTGGACAGCTCCTGCGCCAGGAGCCCCGCCGCGCCCGTCGGCGCGCCCCCGTGGACGAGTTCCGTGCGGTGGACGAGCCGGGGCTCGGTGACCGGCACGGCGACCGCGCCGGGCACTCCGGTGGCGGCCGAGCGGGGCAGCAGCGCGAGGCCGTGGCCGGCGGCGGCCAGCGCGGTCAGCAGCCGGACGTCGGTGCCGTCGTAGCGCAGGGCGGGCCTGAAGCCCCGGCCGCCGTTCGCCGCGCGCAGCCGGGGCAGCGGGAGGGCCGTGCCGGGGGCGTCCAGCCAGCGGGCGTCGGCGAGGTCGCCGAGGCGCAGGCCGGTGCGGCGGGCCAGGGGGTGGGTCGCAGGGAGCAGGACGCACACGGGTTCCTCCGCCACGCCGTACGTGGTCAGCGGCGCCACGTCGGGCAGCCGGAGCGGGTCGCTGGGCGCGGCCAGGCCGTCCACCAGGCCGAGGTCGGCGGTGCCTGCGGCGACGGCGGCCGGGACCTCGTCGCGGGCGAGGACGCGCAGGGTCACCCCGGCGGGCGGAAGCGCGGCGAGGGCCGCAGGGAGCAGGGCGGTCGGGGAGGTGGCGAGGGTCAGTCCGTGCGCGGGCGCGGCGGCCATCCGTACGACGTCCGCGCGGGCCGCCTCCAGGCGCAGCAGCAGCGGGCCCGCGTGCTCCAGGAGCCTCTCGCCGGCCGCCGTGGGGGTGACGGGGCGGCGGGTGAGCAGCGCCGCGCCGAGATCCTGTTCCAGGGCCGCGATGTGCTGGGAGACGGCCGACTGGGTGTAGCCGAGTTCCCGGGCGGCCTCGGAGAAGGAGGCGAGGCGGGCGACGGTGACGTAGGTGCGCAGGAGGTGCGGGTCCATACGGCCAGCGTCTCATCAGGACTGCTTATCGAGAGAGCAGAAATCATCGTTGGACGTGAACGAGACACCGCGCCCAGGATGAGGGACATGACGGAAACAGCAGCTCGGATCGCCAAGGTCGCCCTGGTCGGCGACCGCTCCCCCCATGTCGTCTCGCACACCCGCGTCCCCCTTCTGCTGGACGCCCTCGCCGCCCGGGACCGCCTGGTCCTGGACGCCTACTGGATCTCGTCCGAGGACGCGGAGGCACCGGACGCCGTGCGCGGCTTCGACGCGGTGTGGGTGCTGCCGGGCAGCCCGTACCGCAGCGAGGCGGGCGTGCTGGCCGCGATCCGCACCGCGCGCGAGACGGGCATCCCCTTCCTCGGCACCTGCGGCGGATTCCAGCACGCCCTGCTGGAGTTCGCGCGGAACGTGTGCGGACTCCCGCACGTGGCGCACGCCGAGAACGACCCGGACGCCGACGACTTCCTCATCGCGCCGCTGGCGTGTTCGCTCGTCGGCCACGAGGGCGTCGTCACGATCGAGCCGGGCTCGCTCGCCGAGTCCGTGATCGGCTCGGAGCGCACGGTCGAGCGCTACTTCTGCGCCTACGGCCCCTCCCGCCACCTCGACACCCTGCGCGCCCACGGGCTGCGCTTCTCGGGCCACGACGAGGACGGGCACGTCCGGATCGCCGAACTCCCGGGCCATCCCTTCTTCCTGGCGTCCCTCTTCCAGCCGGAGCTGTCCGGCGACGGCTCGCGCCCGCACCCGGTCGTCCGGGCGCTGGCGCGGGCCGCGGTCGAGCATGCCGCCCGGACGGAGCGTCAGCCCGTCTGACCCGCCGGACGGGCGACGGGCGCCGTGGGGACGCGGTCCGGGAGGAAGCCGTGGGAGCGCCGGGCCAGGAAGGCCGGCTTGTAGCGGTCGACCTCGCGGTGCCAGTGCAGGACGCCCGCCATCCAGTTCTGGAGGTCCGCCACATAGCCCCCGAGGGCGGCGCGGGCCTCGGCGGACAGCTCGAAGTCGTCGTACAGGACCGGCAGTTCGTGCGCGGCGATGTGCTCGAACTGCCGCATCCGCTGGGTCATCAGGTCATGGACGATGCCGAGCGCGGTCGGGTAGTCGCACCCGAAGAAGTGCTGCACGACGAGGATCGCGTTGTGCATCTCGCCCTCGTACTCGATCTCCTTCTGGTACGAGAACACGTCGTTGGTGAGGCAGCCGTAGTCGATGGCGGCGTTCTCCAGGGCCTGCACGGGTCCGGTGCGGTAGATCTCCGGCGGGACGGCGGGCCCCCGGCCCATCCGGCACATGCTCAGGGTGAGGTCGGAGCCGAAGGTGGCGCGGCGCATCTCCAGGTAGTCGACCGGGTCGGGGACGCGGTTCTGGAGCTGGTTGGACAGCTCCCAGACCCAGCTCTCGGTCATCTTGTCGACGGCGGCGCGCAGCGGGCGCCGCTCCTCGGGGGTGAGGCCGGCGGTGGTGCGGGCCCACAGGTCGATCAGGCCGCGCTCCATGCCGTTGACCGGCACGACGGGCACCGGCTCGTCCCCGACGGGCATACAGGCCGAGAGGCGCGCGGTGGTGAGGCGGGCGGCGGCCAGGTCGTGGCGGCGGCCGAAGACCAGGGGGTAGTAGTCGTCGCCGTAGGTGCCCCAGGCGAGCCACTGGGCGCTGAGGTCGAGGGCCTCGGGGGCGGCGTCCGGATCGAGGCCGGCCGAGCACAGCGGGAGGTCGTAGGCGTCGAGCTTGTCCTCGTCCCAGACGCCCTCGGCCAGCATGCCCGTCCCGTGCATCCACGCCGTCAGCCGGGGCCGGGCCGCCGCCAGATGGGGGCTGAGCTCGACCTGGTACGGCATGCGGAAGTCGGGCAGCAGCGACGGGCCGACCTTCTGGAACGGCATGTGCGCGTACGCCCGCAGGCGCTCCGAGGCGGCCGAGGCGAGCAGCGCCACGACATCCGCGGCGGTGGTGCCGGGACCGGTCAGCCGCTGCCAGGGGGCGACGGAGACGGCGCCCTGGTTCATGTAGCGGCTGGAGCGCAGATGCCACTCGTGGCCGCCGGACTGCCAGTCCTGGAGGCCCTTGGTGTAGGCGGCGACGGCGGCGACCTCGTCGGGGCGCAGGCCCTTCTCCAGGGCCAGCGCGGGCACTTCGGTGAACGCGGTGTGCTCGAACTGGTGGAGGCGGGAGGTGAGGATGTCGTTGACGGTGTCGGCGGCCTCCTGGGTGGTGCAGCCGAAGAAGGTCTCCAGGACCAGCACGCCGTTGCTGTTCTCGCCCTCGTCCTCGACCTCGCGCTGGTAGGAGAACAGGTCGTTGCGCAGGTGCACGGCGTCGGAGAACGTCTCCATCAGCACCCGCAGCGGCCTCGTTCCGGCGACGGAGGCGGGCACCTCGGCGGTGGCGTACTCCACGAGCCCCGCCGACCAGGGCGCGCCGCCCACCTTGCGGCGCATCTCGATGTACTCGACGGGGTTGGCGATCCGTCCCCCGTCGATGTTGGACAGCTCCCACATCGACTCGTTGAGCAGGTGTTCCGTGGCCACGGCGAAACGGCGCCGCCAGTCCGGCGACATGGCGGGCACCGTGCGCGCCCACAGGTCCTTCAGACCCGCCTCGACCGGATTGCGCGGCTCGGGTACGGGCGCCGCCGGGTCCAGCGGCATGAACAGCGGGAGCCGGTCCAGATGGGCCTTGCCGGCGGCGCGGTCGGGAGTGCGCTTGAACATGTCGAGGAAGTGGTCGTCGAAGAAGAACACCCACACGTACCAGTCCGTGATCAGCGACAGCGCGGGGCCGTCGCAGTCGGGGTGGGTGTAGGCGCAGAGCAGGCCGTAGTCGTGCGCCTCCAGATCGGCCTGCTCCCAGATCCCGGACCCCTCCAGCATGCCCATGTCGCGCGCCCAGCGCGTCGAGTGGGCACGAGCCTCCTCGACGTGCGGGTTCAGCCGCGCGGGGTGCGGCATGTAGAAGTGCGGGAGTTCGAACGGCTGCTTCATGGCCGGGGCCCTACCCGGGGCCCCCGACACCCATCCGTACGGCGGCACATGATCACACCATCGCGTGAACGGGGCGGCCGGGCTTGCGATTCGGGGACGTCCGCGCCGGCCGCCGCTCAGTCCCGGACCTGGATCAGGGCGTGGGTGCCGCCGGTGCGCCAGCGCCCGCCCTCCGCCGCGTCCAGGGCGGACTCGGTCTCCTCGGTCAGGCCGGTGATCACCTCGGACTTGAGGGTGCGCAGGGCCGCGACCGGGCCGGGGAAGTACCCGACGGTGTCGGCGAAGGGGGTGGTGGGCGGCCAGCGGCGGTCACCCACCAGACGGCGGTAGTTGAGGTCGCCCTTGACGACGGTCAGGTCGGCCGCGGCGAACTCCGCGCGCAGATCGGGCGGCAGTTCGGCGTACGGCAGTGGTGCGGCGGCGAAGGGGTGGGCGCGGACGGCGAGGGTGCCGTCCGCCGTCGCCGCCCACAGCCGGCGGCCGTACGCGGCGGCCTCGCCCGGGGCGGCCGTGAGCGTGCGGAGCGCGTCGACGACGTCGGCGGGCGTGGCGTCGGAGACGTAGTACGGGTACGGCTTGACATGCAGGACGACCCGGCCGGCCCGGCCCTGTTCGAGGAGATGGGCGGCGAGGAGGAGGTCGGGGATCAGTTCGCGGCCTGCGTTGTCGGCGATCAGGCAGACCGTGCCGGGGGTCCTCCGGCCGGCCGGGAGGAGCGCCCACAGGGCCTCGCTGTCGTCGGCGACCAGTCCCGGCGCCGCGTCCCGTGCCTCGGCGTCGGCGTCGGAGAGGCGGAAGCCGAGGTCGGCGCGGTTGCCCCAGAGCGAGCCGTGCAGCAGGGCGCGGGCGCGTTCGTCGGCCGGGCGGGTCCGCAGCGGGTCGAGCGCGGCCAGTTCCTCACCGGTCTCGGGTGCGTCGAGTTCGGCTCGCTTGAAGGGCTGGAACGGGTCGATGCCCCGCCAGACGCCGGGGCCGAAGTGGCCGACGGCTTCGAGGAGTCGGCGGTAGAAGTAGCTCTCCGCCCACAGCCACGGGGTCTCGAACCAGGACCGGCCCGTGCAGGTGTCGAGGCCCCATCGCCGCCAGCGGTCGACGTCGGGCGCGTCGGCGGGGAGCGGTTCGACCACGCCCTTCAGACAGCTCTCCAGCAGCGCGTCCAGGGCGTGGTGCACGGCGGGGTCCCAGGGGAAGGCGTCCCGTACCTGCCGGATGATCGCCGGGTGCCGCTCGGCGAGGACACCGTGAGGGAAGGAGCCGGGCTCGTCGCCGAGGATGACGGGCGGCGGGGCCGGGACGCCGGGCGGCGGGGTGGGGGTGTCGGGCATACGGCTCACCGTAGCGCCCGGCCCGCTCCACCCGGCCGTCGTCCGGCCCCGCGCGGTACGTCACCGCGGCGCCGCTCAGCTGTCGGCTCCGCCGCGCCCGTCTCGGCCCTCAGCCCTCAGCCCTCAGCCCTCAGCCCTCAGCCCTCAGCCCGCCATGATCTCCCGCTCCAGTCGCGCCGCGAGGCTGAGGTAGCGCGGGCGGCGCGGGACCGGCACCAGGCCGCGGATGAGGACGTACCACATCTCGGCCATCCGGCGCGGCAGCCGGGCCGCCGGTTCACGGGAGCGGCCCACCACCCGGGTGCCCACGAAGAAGCAGACCAGGGAGTGGGAGACGGCGTCGATGTCGACGTCCGGATGGATGTCGGACTCCTTCACCGCGCCCATGAGCCGGCGGTTCATCAGCTCCAGCCACTCCGCGAACGGATGCCGCAGTGGTGGCTTGACCGGCACTCCCCCGGTGGCGAGCCGGAGCCCCGCGCGGGCGATCGGGCCCTCGACCGAAAGCCGCGCGAGGCCGAACGTGAGGCGCATCAGCGCTTCGAGTGCCGGATAGCCCCGGTCGTCGATCTCGCCGGCGACCCGGCGAGAGGCCTGGGACTGCAACTCCATGATGGCGTGGGCGAGATCCTCCTTGGCCGCGAAATGGAAGTAGAGCGCTCCCTTGGTGACACGGGCGTGCTCGACGATCTCACTGAGGCTCGTCGATTCGTAGCCGTGCCGGTCGAACAGATCGGCAGCGGCCGTGATGATCGTCGCGCGG
The DNA here is from genome assembly GCF_054660435.1 of Streptomyces sp. YKOK-I1. Classification (NCBI taxonomy): domain Bacteria; kingdom Bacillati; phylum Actinomycetota; class Actinomycetes; order Kitasatosporales; family Streptomycetaceae; genus Streptomyces; species Streptomyces sp. YKOK-I1. The sequence goes on along the minus strand of NZ_BAAGDR010000001.1, from coordinate 7,835,775 downwards.
GTCTGTTCGGCGCGTAACTGCCTCGCCATCGACTGGACTCTCCTGGGCCGGTAAAGAACGGGTCATGCCGTTTGTTTCTTACCCCCAGTACACAATAGCTCACCGTGCGGCGGTACCCACCAGGCATGTGAAGACCGTCGACTCCCCTTGCGTTCCGAGGACTTGCACATCGGTTCCATGGCCTCCCTTTGCCTCGATCCAGATGGGTTCGTCCAGTTCGGCGTAGCGATGGAAGAGCGCGTGATACAGAACAGCCGACCGTCCGTCGGCTCCGAGCAGCCGGGCCACCTGACGGGCGGCCTCCAGAAGGAGCATGCCGGGAACATGGTCGAGCGGATGGTCGAAGAAAACGGGGTGTGCGGTATCTACTCGCAACTGCCAGCGATCGGGGCCGTCGGCCGGGGCGAGGACCACATCGGTGGGCAGCGCGCGGTCCACGTCGGCCGGGGAGAGACCGGCCGGCAGCGGGGTCACGGTCACCGACTCGGGGGTGCGCCCGCCGCGCAGCCGGCGGTAGACGGGCCCGGCGACGACGGTGAAGGAGACGTCCGCCGCGGCCACCGGTTCGCCCTCGCGCAGCACCCGCGCGGTGTACCGGGCGCCGGAAAGGCGTCGGCCGCGGTACTGGACCTCGGCGAAGAGCAGCTCCAGCTCCGGCTCGGCCGGCCGTGGGTCCACCGCCAACTTCTCGGCCACCGCGTGGACTTGGAACTCCTGCATGACGAACTGGTGATCCAGCGGAACGCCGTACTCGGCGTGCGTGATGAGGGTGCCGGCCTGGCGGACCGTTTCGACGACCAGCAGGGGGTCATAAGCGGACCAGTCGGGCGACACGTGTAACCCATGGGCCCGTGGCCACTGGGCGGAGACCGAGAACCGGTCCTCCCCGGTACGCCGCCAGCCGGTGAGCAGGGTCTCCGACAGGGCCGCGCGATGCACGAGCTGGCGAGGCACGGTGGCGGTCAAGGACGGAGCGTCGGCAAGCTGCCGCGGTCGAGTCATGTCTCTCCCTACGGTCCCCCGAAGGCCATGGCAGACGGCGAACCGTCCGCTCCGGTAAGCGTTAGAGTACGAGGCGACCGGTTTGTTTTCAATGAGATCAGTCGACGGCATCCTATGATCGGGGCGGACCGCGGTCGATCGCGCGTTCTTGCCCAACTCGCTGCCGTGAAGGGGCTCTTATGGCGAAACAGGAGCGCGCCATCCGGACGCGCAGGGCGATCGTGGAGGCGGCCGGCGCGGTCTTCGACGAGCACGGCTACATGTCCACCACCATCTCCATGGTCCTGGAACGTGCCGAAGTCACCAAGGGCGCCCTGTACTTCCACTTCCCGTCGAAGGAATCGCTCGCCCACGCGGTCCTGAACGAGCAGGTGCCGTTCGGCGCGGTGCCGCCGCAGGCCTGCAAGCTCCAGGAGATCGTCGACATGACCTTCGTGGTGGGTCAACGGCTGCTGAGCAACGCGTTGTTGCGGGGCAGTGTGCGGCTGGCGGTGGACATGGAGACACCGTCCGGGATCGATCACGGCGAGCCGTTCCGGCAGTGGGCCGAGCGGCTCACCGACCTCTTCGAACTGGCCCGCGAGCGAGGTGAGCTGCTGCCCACGGTGAGGCCCCGGGAGACCGTGGAGCTGCTGGTGGGCTCCTTCACCGGTATCCAGTTGATGTCACGGGCGCTGACCGGCCGCGCGGACCTCGCCGACCGGCTGTCGGTGATGTGGGCGCACATCCTGCCGAGCATCGCGGTGTCGGGGGTGCTGCCGCGTCTGGACACCCGGGCCGACCGCGGGCAGCGGGTGCTGGCCTCGCTGGAGGAGCGCGCGGCCTCCTGACGGCGTAAGGGACCGCGCGAAAGGGCGCGTGAAAAACAGTGCGGCGGGCCGGCCGGTGTCCATCCACACCGGTCGGCCCGCCCGTCTCAGCTCACGCGGGGCGTTCCCCGCGGTCGGCTCAGAAGGTCAGCTTCCAGCCGTTGAGGGTGCCCGTGTCCTGCGCGGCCACGTCCTGGACCTTCAGCTTCCAGGTGCCGTTCGCGGCCTCGCTGGAGGCGTCCACCGTGTAGGTGGTGTTGACGTTGTCCGCGGAGTCCGAGGTGCTGGAGGCCTTCAGGCGGTACGTCGAACCGTCCGGGGCGACCAGGTCGACGACCAGGTCACCGCGGTAGGTGTGGGTGATGTCGACGGCGACCTTCAGGGTCGAGGGCGCGTTGCCGCTCAGTCCGCTGACGGCGATGGAGGAGGTGATCGCCGCGCCGTTGTCCGGGACGGCGACCGCGGTGCTGCTGGAGAACGTGGTGCCGCCGGTCGAGCCGCCGCCGGTGCCGCTCACCGCCGCCACCGTCTTCGCCGCGTCGGCCAGACCCGCGCCGCAGCCGCCGGAGCAGGCGCCGGGCAGCGCACGGGCGTTGTTCTTGATGGCGGTCTCGATCTGCGCCGGGGTCAGCGCGGAGTTCGCCGACTTCATCAGCGCGACCAGGCCCGCGATGTGCGGGGTGGCCATGCTGGTGCCCTGGTAGTAGGCGTACGACTCGGTCGACGGCGTCTTGCTGCCGGAGTTCAGCGTGGACAGGATGCCGTTGGCGGTGCCGGTGCTGGTCTGGCCGCCGGGGGCGGAGATGTCCACCAGGGAGCCGTAGTTGGAGTAGGACGCCTTGGCTCCGGTACGGCTGGTGGCGGCGACCGAGATGACGTTGTTGCAGTTGCCCGGCGAGTGGTTCGCGACGTTGTCGTTGTCGTTGCCGGCCGCCACGACGACGGTGGTGCCGCGGTTCACGGCCGCGGTGATCGCGCTCTGGGTGGCGGAGGTGCAGGCGCCGTCGCCGCCCAGGCTCATGTTGATGACCTTGGCGACATTGGTGTTGGCGGGCACACCGGAGACGGTGCCGCCGGACGCCCAGGTGATGGCGTCGATGATGTCGGAGTCGTAGCCGCCGCACTTGCCGAGGACACGGACCGGGGAGATCTTCGCGCCGTAGGCGATGCCCGCGACACCCTTGTTGTTGTTCGTGACGGCGGCGATGGTGCCGGCCACATGGGTGCCGTGCCAGGAGGAGGTGGAGGCCGGGATGCCCGAGCCGCACTCGTTCGCGTTGTACCAGTCCCCCGGGTCGGCCGGGTTGCTGTCGCGGCCGTCGCCGTCCACCGAGACCGCGGTGTCGGCGATGAAGTCGTAGCCGCCGACGATGTTCGCGGCGAGGTCGCTGTGGGCGACGTAACCGGTGTCGATGACGGCGACGGTGACTCCGCTGCCGGTCGAAGTGGCCCAGGCGCCGGGGACGTTCATACCGGCGGTGGTCTCGTAGAGGTCCCACTGCTTGGCGTACTCGGTGTCGTTCGGGTCGGCCTGGGGCGTGTTGAGCCGGTCCGGGACGACATAGGCGACCTGCGGGTCCGCCTGGTACCGCGCGACGACGTCGGCGACGTCCGCCCGGGTGAGGTCCTCGCCCAGGTCGACCAGGGCCGCGCCGGTGCCCAGCCGGCGCCGGAAGTCGACGTCCTCGCCGGCCTGCTCGCCCTTGGCGGCGGCGTCGGCCTCGGCGGCCGCGTTCGACGTGGCCTCGTCGGCACCGGACTTGTAACCGACGATGAGGCGCTCGGCGACCGTGCCGGGGGCGGCCTCGGTCTGCGCGGCGGGCACGGCGGAAGCGGCGGGAGCAGTGTCCTGGGCGGCGACCGCGGAGGCGGTGGAGGCGGCGGTGAGCAGGGCCGCGGAGAGCGCGGCGGCGGATATCAGCTGTCGCCTGAGAGCGGGTGAGGTGCGCAAGGGCGTGCCTTTCGTGGCCGGCTCCGGGCAGGCAGCGCGGAGCAACGGTCGATCGCTTCGGCGTCGAAGCGGAGGGGGGTGGAACGCGATGGCCGGCCAGGCGCGGGAAGCTGCTTCCGCCAGGGGTTACCTGTGGTTCAGCTGTGCAGGAACGATAGGCAAAGGAATGGTCATCCCGATACGGGGGAAACCCTCGATCCGGCCGGAAACCCACCCTTGACGCATGCAGGGGTGGACTGAACGCGCCGGTCGCGGTTCCCGTACTGGACTGAACACACCGCCCGCGCCGGCCGAGGAGACGTCCCCGATGCCCCGGATGACCGCACACCGCAGCGCCGCCCTTACGGCGGCCGCCGTGAGTCCCCTGCTGCTGAACCTGTGGGCCGCCGGCCCCGCCCTGGCCCATGGCGCGCCCACCCAGCCGTCCAGCCGGGTCTACGGCTGCTCCCCGGAGGGCACGCAGACCGGCAGCGCGGCCTGCAAGGCGGCGATCGCCGCCAACGGGACGTCGTTCGCCGCCTGGGACAACCTGCGGGTGGCGAACGTCAACGGCCGTGACCGGCAGACGATTCCGGACGGCAAGCTGTGCAGCGGGGGGCTGTCCGCCTACCAGGGGCTGGACCTCGCACGCGCCGACTGGCCGACGACCCGGCTGACGCCGGGCGGGACGCTGAGGATGACGTACGCCTCGACGATCCCGCACACCGGGACCTTCCGGCTCTATCTGACGAAGCAGGGCTACGACCCCACGAAACCGCTCACCTGGGACGATCTCCCGGAGCGCCCGTTCGCCGAGGTCAAGGACCCGACGCTGAGCCAGGGCGCCTACCGGTTCAGCGCGAAACTGCCCGCCGACCGGACGGGGCGTCAGGTGCTGTACACGATCTGGCAGAACAGCAGCACGCCCGACACGTACTACTCGTGCTCCGACGTGGTGTTCTCGGAGGAGAAGGAGGCAAAGGCCGCGGCGACGCCTTCGGCAAAGGGCTCGGCGACACCTTCGTCGGCCGCGCCGACCGCCTCCGCCACAGCCACCGCGTCCACGGCGGCCGCCGGCTCGTCGGAGCCGGCCGCCGCCTCGCCCGCACAGACGGGCGCGGACGCACCCGGGAGCACCCCGGTGGCGTCCGCCACCGGAGCTAGTTCGGGTCCGTCCGCGCCGCTGCTGGCGGGCGGCGCCACCGCCGTGCTGGTGCTCACCGGTGGCGTCGCCCTGGCGCTGCGTCTGCGCCGGCGCTGAAGTCCTCTGTTACGAGGGTCAGTTGACGGTGACCGCGTCGGTCCCGTCGGTCACCGGGGCGTACGTGGCGGTGAAGTAGCCGGCCGAGGGGCAGAGCGTCGAGCCGGACGACTTGGCGAACGCCTGGTTGCTGAAGGCGATGCTGTTGTCGGTGTTGCTCGCCGTGCCGGCCAGGCTGGGCGCCTGGTAGACACAGGTGATGCTGCCCAGCAGGGTGCGCAGGACGAGCGTGGTCTGGACCGTGGAGCCGCTGGGCGGGGTGACCGCGACGACGCCGTCCGAGGTGACCGTGGTGGTGTACGGCAGGTTGTTGACGGTGACGCTGGTGACGCCGGTGACACCGAGGACGTTCGAGGTGCAGTTGCTGAACGTCTGGCCGGTGAGCGACTCGGTGGCGGTGCCCGGGGCGGCCGGGTTGTCGGTGACCGCGGCGGTGAAGGTGGACGTGGTGCAGGTGACGCCGCTGGTACCGGTCGCGCTGTTGTACAGCGTCGCGGTGGTACCGCTGGCCAGGGACGCGGTGAGGACGTCGCCGACCGCGACATCGCCGTTGACGGTGGTCAGGACCGCGCCGGCCGCGGAGGCCGGGGTGACGGCCGGGAGGGTGAGCGCGACGGCGGTACCGGCGACGGCAAGAAGGGAGCGGATGCGCATTGGCGGGTGCCTCTCTCTGAACTGGGGGGTGTTTCGGGGGAGTTGGTTGGATCGTGGGTGCCGTTCGCAACGTGGGGGGACGCGACGCGGCGTCCGCCGTTGCCGGCCCGTGACGCCTTCTCCGTACGTGACGGACCGGCAACGGCAGCCGGCCGGTGACCGGCCGGAGTCACTGGAGGGTGACTCCGGCCGGGCCGGGCGGGATGGGCGACCGGATGCGGCCCGCGGGGGGAAGCGGCCGTACCGGTGCCGGATGGGGATCGGACTCGGGTGGATCCGCCCACAGGGAACGGAAGGTCCGGGAGCGCGGTGGTCGCCGCGCGGCGGATCCGGCGCCACGGATCCGGGCCGAGCCACGGATACGGGCTGAGCCAGGGAGAGTTGTAGACCTGAGGTTCCGTCAACGTCAATACGTTGTAAGCAAGTTGATGATCTGACAGATATATGCAGGGAACATGTGACGGACTTGATCCACAGGCGCCACATGATGAACACTCTTTTTCCACATCTCCCTTGACCCCTTGCTGTAACCATCGGTAACTTCCTCGTTGGCTACTGCTGCGTAACGTGAAAGCCCTTACGGCTTCCGGGAGTTGCGAGGAGGCGTGCGCGGCAGCCGCTGTCCGCGCCAGGACAACGCGCCACTGAAGCCCGACCCGCACCACTTCAAGCGCATGGGAGCAGACATGGCCTCGTCCCCGGACGCCACGCCGTCCGACGACAACACCCCCGGGAACCCGGAAAGCGGTTCCTCCGGCAGACGCGGCCGGGTCCGGCTGCGCCGGGCCGCGGTGATGGCGGTGCCGGCCGCCGCGGTCGCCGCCGGCCTCGCGATCCTCACCGCCGAGGGCGCCCTCGGCGTGCAGTTCGCCATCTCGGGCATGCCGTTCGTGGTCACCGGCGACAAGCTCGACGGCACCGGATTCGAGCAGTTCGGCGCGCTGGACAGCATGATCGAGAACAGCCCCAACCAGGGCGACACCGGTGGCCAGGTCCTGGTCGTCACCTCGGTCGTGAAGAACGGCGACATCACCAACATGTGCCAGAGCGTCGACCTCGGCGGCATCCAGCTCCTGCTCACCGCGGGTGGCGACGGCACGCCGGTGCACGTGGAGAACCTGGCCATCGACTCCGACGTCATCAAGGGTGACGCCGAGTTCCACGGCATCGAGATCGGTGGCGACGCCAGCACCTTCAACAAGGGCGGCGTGAAGGGCCCCGAGGGCGTCTACGGCCAGCAGGCCGACACCGTCCTCATCAAGAACCTGTACCAGCACAACTACGCGGCCACCGCCGGCGTCTTCAAGCTGCCCGACCTGCACATGCGGTTCGGGACCGGGGGTTGCCCTCAGTGAGCGGCGAGAGCCAGTGGCGCAGCACCTACCGTGCCTGGCGAGGGCGTCGGCCCTTCCTGGGCGGGGTGCTGCTCACGCTCGGCGGCGCCGAGATCCTGGTGACCATGAAGGCGCCGCTTCCGGTCATCCTGCACATCGGTATGCAGGGCCTGGCGGGTTACCTCCTGCCCACCCTGATGCTCGTCTGCGGCCTGCTGATCGTCTTCAACCCGGCGCAGCGGCTGTTCTACTCCGTGATCGCGGTACTGCTCTCGCTGGCCACCTGGGTCACGTCCAACCTGGGCGGGTTCTTCGTCGGCCTGCTGCTGGGCGTCGTGGGCAGTTGCATGACGTTCGGCTGGCTGCCCGACCAGGATCCGAGGGTGAGCCGTCGCAAGCGGCGCAAGGCGGCCCGGGCGGCCGCCGAGGCGCTCCAGCCGCCCGCGCTGCCGGGCGAGCCCGCCTGAGGCAGGCGTTCGACCACACCGGCGGGGCCGGGACCACCTGCGCACGGCAGGACGGTCCCGGCCCCGCCGGTTGTCTCAGTACGCGGTGGCGGGCGGTTCCGCCGGAGAGGTCGTGACCTGAGCGGCCGTGACCGGAGTGGTCGTGACCGGGGTCTGCGCCTCGGAGACGGTGCCGCCCGCGGCGCCGTCCTCCTTCATCGCCCTGGCCTCGCTCTTGAGGATGCGCATCGACTTGCCGAGGGCGCGCGCCGTGTCCGGCAGCTTCTTCGAGCCGAACACCAGGACGACGACGACCGCCACGACCAGCAGGTGCCAGGGCTCCAGTCCATTGCGCAGCATGCTCGAGACCTCTCCGTCAGCAATGGTTGCTATGTTGCGCAACTGTACAACCCGCAGGCTCCTCGCACCGAGCGCCCCGAGCCCACCGAGCGCCCCGGCGCAGGGCCAGTGCGTACAGACCGAGGACGGTGGTGAGCAGCAGGTAGTACGCCGGCGGCAGCGCGGTCATGCCGAGCCGCGCGCCCAGCGGGCTCGGCGGCAGCAGCAGTCCGACGGCGCCGAGCAGGGCGGCGGCCCGGGCGACGGGCCCCGTGCCCGCGCCGCCGCGTCCGGTGCGCAGCAGCACCATCACCAGGGCCTGGGTGAGCAGGTTCTCGGTGAACCAGGCGGAGTGGAAGACGGCCTCGTCGTCGACCGCGTCGGGGCCGTGCAGGGCGAGGGCGAGCACCCCGAAGGTGGCGAGGTCGGCGACCGCGTTGAGCGCGCCGAACCCGGTGAGGAACCGCAGGAAGGAGCGGGGCCGCAGCCCGGCGGGGCGGCGCAGCGCGGCGGCGCCGGGACGGTCGTACGCGAAGGCGAGCTGGGCGGCGTCGAAGCACAGGTTCTGCACGAGCACCTGGGCCGGGAGCATCGGCAGGAACGGCAGCAGCAGACCCGCCGTGAGCATCGCGAGGACGTTGCCGAGGTTGGAGGAGAGGGTGACGCGCAGATACGAGGCGATGTTGCCGCTGCTGTGCCGGCCCGCAGCGACGGCGTGACCCACGGCCGCGAGGTCCTTCTCGCCCAGGACGACGTCTGCGCACTCCCGGGCGACGGCACAGGCCGAGCGCGGCGCGATGCCGACGTCGGCGGCGCGCAGGGCGGGGGCGTCGTTGACCCCGTCCCCGAGGAACCCCACGATGTGCCCGGCCGCCCGCAGCTCCTCGACCACGCGCGCCTTGTCGGCGGGGGTGCACCGGGCGTGCACGGTGAGGCCGGGGACGGCGGGTCCGGCAGCGGCGCGCCCTTGCGCTGCCGCAACGTGCCCCGCGTCCGGCCCGTGCCCCGCGTCCGCGCCTACGCCGCCGGCGCCCGCGCCCTCACCCACGACCGCCGGGTCGGCACCGTAACCCGCCTCCGGACTCTGCCCCGCACCCGCACCTCCGACCCCCGCACCCACGACCGCCGGGTCCGTACCGGTGCCGCCGGTCGGGGGCCGTCCGTCCGCTTCCGGGCCGGTGTCCGCCCCGACGACCACCCGGTCCGGCTCCCACCCCAGCTCGCGGCAGACGCGGGTGGCCGTGCCCGGGTGGTCCCCGGTCAGGACGCGGACCGTGACGCCCTGGTCGAGCAGGCCGCGCAGGGTCTCGGCGGCCTCCGGGGCGAGGGTGTCGCGGAAGGTGACCAGACCGCGGAAGGTGAGGCCGCGTTCGTCGGCGGGGGTGTAGGGGCGGGTGCGCGCGGGGCGCTGCGCGGTGGCGACGGCGAGCAGGCGCAGACCGCCGTCCGCCTCGCGCCGGGCGAGCGCGGCCAGCCGGTCCCGCTCCCCTTCCGCCAGGACACACCGGTCCAGGACATCTTCCACCGCGCCCTTGACGACCAGCGTGTGGGTGCCGGGACGGGGGCCGCGCAGCACCGCGGTGGCCAGGCGCCGGACCGGGTCGTGGGGGACGGCGTCCACTGCGTCGTACGCCTCGGGGCCGTCCGCCCCGGGATGCGCGGCCGCCTCCAGGAGCGCCTCGTCGAGGGTGTCCGGCTCGGGGAGTTCGGCGAGCTGGAGGGTCCACCAGGCGTTGACGGCGGCCCAGTGCAGGGAGCCGGGGTCGTCGTGGCCGTCCGGGCCGAGGGAGCGGTCGACGACCGGGCGGTCCTGGGTGAGGGTGCCCGTCTTGTCGACGCAGAGGACGTCGATCGCGCCGAGGTCGTGCAGGGCGGGCAGCCGTTTGACGATCACGCCGTGGGTACGGGCGAGCAGCGCCGCGCCCCGGGCCAGACAGGTGGTGACGATCACCGGGAGCATCTCGGGCGTGAGGCCGACGGCCACCGCGACCGCGAAGGGCAGGGTCTCCAGGCCCCGGCCGCGCAGGGCGGCGTTCGCCATCAGCACCAGCGGCGGGGTGAGCAGCATGAAGCGGATCAGCACCCAGGAGATGCCGTGCACGGACCGGTCGAAGGCACTGGGCTCCCGTCGTCCCGGCCCGTCGAGCGCGGCGGCGATCCGGGTGTGCGCCCCGGTGGCGAGGACCACGGCGGTGGCGCTGCCGGAGGCGATGCCGCCGCCCTGGAAGCAGAGGTGGGACTCGGCGGCGGGGTCCGGGCTCTGCGCGGCCGACTTCGCGACCGGCGCCGACTCGCCCGTCAGCGCGGACTGGTGCACGGTGAGGCCGCGGGCGCGCAGCAGTCGTACGTCCGCCGGGACGAGGTCGCCCGGGCCGAGCCGGATCACATCGCCCGGGACGAGATCGGCGACCGGCAGCTCACGGGCCCGGGGCGGCTCCCCGTCGGCCGGGCGGCGCAGCACGGTGGCCGTGCCGGCGACCAGGGCGCGCAGCCCGGCCAGGGACCGGTCGGCGCGGTGCTCGCCGCTCGCGCGGAGCGCCACGCCGACCGCGACGAGCGCGAGGATCACGGCGGCGGTGCCCCAGGAGGCGACGAGCGCGGAGACCAGGCCGAGGACGAGGAGGACGGTGGTGAAGGGGTCCCGGGTGCCGCGCAGCAGCAGCCGGGGCCAGGAGGCGGGGCGGGCCGCGGGCGGTGTGTTGTCGCCGGTGGCGGCGAGCCGGGCGGCGGCCTCGGCGTCGGTCAGCCCGCGCGGCCCGCTCTCCAGGCGGCGCAGCACCTGCAGGGCGGTGCCGTCGGCGCCGGTGGCGGGTGCGTCAGAGGCCACGGAGACGGGCGGCCGGGCGGGCGGCCCCGGCGACGCGGTCGGACCGGCCGGACGGACGGGTCCGGTGGTCGGCCGGGTCGCTCCGGTCGGCGAGGCGGTCCATGGCCAGGCGGACGACGTCCACGACGTCCGGGTCGTCGACGAAGTAGACCTGGCGGCGGCCTTCGCGGCGGGAGCGGACGAGACCGGCCAGCTTCAGCTTGGTCAGATGCTGGCTGACGGCCGGCAGCGCGCCGCCGACCCGCTCGGCGAGCCCCGTCACATCGCTCTCGCCGTGGGCCAGCGCCCACACCAGGTGCAGCCGGGCCGGGGAGGCGAGCAGCCCGAAGGTCTCGGCCGCGTGCGCGAGCACCTCGGCCGCGGGATCCTCGAACGCCACGGTGGTCGACCTCCTCGGCTGGGCGTGAACCGGTTCAGTGTAGGGGGCGGTCGTTTCCGGCTCCGTACGCCTGTTCAACCGGCTCACGGGAGTGGGAGGTTGGACGTATGAGCCCTGAAGAGACCGACACCGGGACAGCTCACCCCGCGCGGGTCTACGACTGCCTCATCGGCGGCGAGGACCACTTCCCGGCGGACCGCGAGGCCGGTGACGCGATGCCGGGCGGCTCGGACCGTGATCGCGATCGCGCGCTTCCCGCTGGACGAGGACGACACGGTGGGCCTCGTGCGCCGGCTGCTCGATCCGCCGCCCCCGGGCAACCGCGTTCTTCACGGGGCTCGGCCTGGTCGAGCCCGGCATCGTCCAGGCGCACCGCCGGCGTCCCGACGGTACGGGCACCGAGGTGCCGTGCGACGAGGACATCGCGATGTACGGGGCGGTGGCGCGCAAGCCCTGACCCGCGGTGACGCGGCGCGTTCCGCAATTTTGACGATCATTCAATCAACCTGCGGCTATGCTCCCTTTCGCCCCCTCCGGTCCCGTCCCACATCACGATGCGGCAGCAGCACCTCACCCCAAGTGGTTGTTTACTTGACTACCAGCGGTCACACACGGTTGGCTCCGAGCCAGCGATAGCGTCTCGTCGGCGCCCACCCCGTCGCTCCGGCGGCGCAGCCCCGTCCTCATGCTCTGCCGCACAGCGAGGTGCAGCCCCCCATGAACAGTCCCCTCCCCGCCTCACCGCCTCCAAGACCCGCCGGCCCCACCGGATCGGTGCGCCTGACCGTCCTCGCGGTCACCTGCGCCCTGTTCCTCGCCGGCTGTTCCGACGACGGCTCCTCCGGGTCGGACGGAGCGAGCGGCTCCGGCGGCCGGATGAAGGTCGCACTGGTCACCCACGGCGCCAAGGGCGACGCCTTCTGGGAGCTGGTGCGCAAGGGCGCCGAGGCCGCGGCCGCCAAGGACAACGTCGAGCTGAGCTATGCGAGCGACGCCGACGCGGCCGGTCAGGCCGAGCTGGTGCGGGACGCGGTCCGCGACAACGTGGACGGCATCGCGGTGACGCTGGCCAAGCCGCAGGCGATGAAGAGCCCGGTGGCCGCGGCGAAGGCGGCCGGGATACCCGTGGTCGGTCTCAACTCCGGTATCGACGACTGGCAGTCGACCGGAGCGCTGGAGTACTTCGGCCAGGACGAGAGCGTCGCGGGCCGGGCGGTCGGCGACAAGCTCGACGGCCTCGGTGCGAAGCACGCCCTGTGCGTCATCCACGAGCGCGGCAACATCTCCCTGGAGGCCCGCTGCGCCGGTGTGAAGAAGACGTTCACCGGGGAGACCGAGATGCTCTACGTGGACGGGACCGACATGGACGCGATGACCGCCGCCGTGACGGCACGCCTCCAGCAGGATCCCGGCATCGACGAAGTGATCGCCAACGGGGCGCAGTTCGCGCTCGCCTCCGTCGACGCGGCGAAGAAGGCGGGCAGCAAGGCGAAGGTCGCCACCTTCGACCTCAACAAGGACCTGGTCGGGGCGGTCCGTGACGGCAGTGTGCAGTTCGCGGTGGACCAACAGCCGTATCTCCAGGGCTATCTGGCCGTGGACGCGCTCTGGCTGTACCGGACGAACGGCAACATCAGCGGAGGCGGTGTGTCCCCCGTCCTGACGGGGCCGGCCTTCGTCACGAAGGCCAATGTCTCCGACGTGGCACGGTTCGCCGCCGACGGCACGCGCTGACCCGGCGGCCCACGCCGGTCCCCCGCCCCTCTCCCCGCATCCGCTCCCCGCTGATCACCCTAGGACGACCATGTCTCCACGGACAGGTGCCCGGCGCCGGCGTCTCGGCTCCATACGTCTCTCCCTGATACTCCTGGCGCTGGTGCCCAGCGTCACGCTCGCCGCCATGTGGGGTGTGACGACGATCCAGATGTTCTCGGAGGGGCTGCGGCTGCGCACGCAGACCGAACTGAGCCGCTCCACCGGCGCGATGGGCACCGAGGCGACCCTTGCGCTCCAGCAGGAGCGCAGTCTGTCGGCCGTGTGGCTGGCCTCCGGGGGCGACACCGCCCGCGCCGCGCTGGACGCCCAGCGCAGGAGGACGGACGGGGCCGTCGCCAAGCTGGTCTCCCGGGCCGACGACATCCAGCAGGCGCCCGAGCGGGTCAAGGACCAGTTGTACTCGGTCGTCGCCTCGGTGAGCAGCCTGGAGTACTACCGGGGCCAGGTGGACCGTCCCACGGGCATCACCGCCGCGCAGGCCCTGGACCAGTACACCTCGATCATCGACGTCCAGATCCACGCCTTCCAGGAGCTGTCGCAGGTCGACGACGGCGACCTCACCTCGGAGGCCGGGCCGCTCGTCGCGCTGGAGCACGCGGCGGAACTCGTCTCGGAGGAGGACCTCCGGCTGACCCTGGCGGGGCCCACGGGGCGGATGGACCAGAAGACCTGGTCGCAGTTCGCCCAGACGGTGAACACCCGCCGCTGGCTGGTGGAGGACCAGATCGTCCCCTCCCTCACCGGGGCCGCGAAGACCGAGACCGAGAAGATCCTCACCAGCTACCAGTGGCAGATCCTGCAGTCCATCGAGGACAAGGTGCTCGCGGCCGGGGCCGAGCGGGACAAGAAGGGCCTGGTCGTCCTGCCGGACGTGCAGAAGCAGTGGCGGGCCGCGCTCATCGAGGTCTCCGACCAGTACGCGGCGCTCATCCAGCGGCAGACCGCCTCGCTGCTCCAGCACAGCGCGGACAACGCGCGCTCCCTGCTCATCAAGGCCGCCTCGCTGAGCGCCGGCGGTCTCGTCGCCCTGCTGCTGTGCGTCGGCATGTCCTGGCGGATCACCCGGTCGCTGTCCCGGCGGCTGCGCGGTCTGCGGATGGCGACGCTCAGTCTGGCGCAGGAACGGCTCCCGGACGTGGTGGCGCGGCTGGACCGGGGAGAGACTGTCGATGTGGAATCGGCGACCCCGCCGCTGGACTACGGCGGCGACGAACTCGGCCAGGTGGCCGCGGCGTTCAACGCGGCGCAGCGCACCGCCGTGCACACCGCGGTCGAACTCGCCGACACCCGGAGGGGTTTCCAGAAGGTCATCCTCGGCATCGCCCGGCAGAGCCAGAACCTGGTCAACCTCCAGCTCAGCAAGCTCGACGCGCTGGAGCGCACCCACCAGGACCCGGAGGTCCTCAAGGGACTGTACGAACTCGACTCCACGGCCAGCCAGTTGCGCCGGTACGAGGAGAACCTCGTCATCATCAGCGGCGGCCGGCCCGGGCGCAGCTGGTCGGAGCCGGTGGCGCTGATCGACATCCTGCGCAGCGCGGTCGGTGAGGTGGCCCAGTACCAGCGGGTGGAGGTGCACACCGAGGAGGACCTCTACATCGCGCCGCCCGCGGTGGCCGACGTGATCCATCTGCTGGCCGAGCTGATCGACAACGCGACCTCGTACTCGGCGGCGCCGAGTCCGGTGGGAGTGCGGGCCTCGATGGTGGCCAAGGGGCTGGCGATCGAGGTCGAGGACCGCGGTCTCGGTCTGTCCGAGGAGGACTACGAGTCCTTCAACGCGCAGTTGGCGGTGCCCCCGCAGTTCGACGTGGTCGCGCTCGCCGACGACCTGCGGCTCGGCATGTTCGTGATCGCCCGGCTGGCCACCCGGCACGGCGTCGCGGTGACCCTGCGCCCCTCGCCGTACGGCGGTGTCACGGCGATCGTCCTGGTCCCGCACGACATCGTGGTCCGCGAGACCACCGCCCCGCTCGCCCCGGCCGCGCCCGAGCCGGTGGACACGATCCGCAGACTGTCCGAGGCCCTGCGGGGGCTCTCGGACCAGGCGGAACCGGCCGTGGCCGACGAGATGTCCGACGGGTCCGGTACGGCCGTGGAGCCGGCCGGCGCCGAGAAGCCCGCGTCCCCGTCCACGACCGGGCCCGAGCCCGGTCGGCCCCACGGCGGGCGCACCCCACCGCTGCCGCGACGCGACAAGGCCGCCGCCATCCAGGAGGCCTCCGCACCGGCGGGCGGCCCGAGGAACACGAACGGCACGCCGTCGTCCCCGGCCGCACCCGAGTCCGCGTCCGAGTCCCGGCACGCGCACGAGCACCAGCACGAGCACGAGCACGAAGAGGCACCCCGCTCCCCCGGGCTCGCGACCGCCGGTGCCGGGGCCCGGGCGAGTGGGCTCAGGCCGTTGCCGCAGCGGGTTCCGCAGACCAGCCTCGCCGCCGAGTTGCGGGAGGAGGCGCCCCCCTGCGAGGAGGACGGTTTCCCCGACGACTTCACGGCCGAGCGCGCGGCCTCCTCCCTCGCCGGTTTCCAGCGCGGCACGCTCCAGGCACGCGACCACGAGGACACCGATGCCGACGACGCCGTACCCCCGCCCGGTCCGGCGGTCACCGCCGCAGGCGCCACCCAGACCCCGACCCCGCCCGCCGACCGCTCATGAAGGACACCGCGATGACACACTCCATCCCCGCCACGAACACCCAGCTCGACCAGTTGCTGACCGGCCTCGTGGACCGGGTTGCCGATGTGAACCAGGCCGTCGTGCTCTCCGAGGACGGGCTGGTGGTCAGCAAGTCCACCGGGTTCCTGCGGGAGGACGCCGAGCGGCTGGCGGCGACCGCCTCGGGCCTGATGAGCCTGAGCAAGGGCGTCAGCATGGACTTCCGCGGCGGCCCGGTGCGCCAGGCGCTCATCGAGATGGCGAACAGCTATCTGATCCTCACCTCGGCGGGGCCCGGCGCCCATCTGGTGGTGCTGGCCGGCTCGCACGCGGACGTCGGTGTGGTCGCGTACCAGATGAACATGCTGGTGAAGAAGATCGGCGAGCACCTGAGCGCGGCACCGCGGGCCGGTATCGGTCCCGCCGTCCGCGGCAACGGCGGGTGAGGTGAGCCAAGGCGACGAAGCGGGCCGGCTCGTCAGGCCGTTCACCCTCACCGGTGGGCGGACCCGGCCCAGCCGAGCCGACTTCACGCTCATCACGACGGTGACGGCGGTGGACCCGCCGCCCGAGCGGGCCGCGCGGCCGCAGCCGGAACACGCCCGGATCCTGCGGCTGAGCGCGCGTCCGGTGGCCGTGGCGGAGCTCGCGGCCCATCTCGACCTGCCGGTGAGCGTGGTCGTCATCATGCTCTGCGATCTGCTGGAGGCGGGCCTGATCACGGCCCGGCCGCCCCGTTCCGTCTCCGGTGCCGCGGATCTGGACCTGCTGCAGAAAGTGAGGGACGGCCTTGGCCGGATCTGAGCCCACCGCAGGCGCGGTCGCGGCGCCCGACACGGTGAAGATCCTCATCGCCGGCGGCTTCGGCGTCGGCAAGACCACCATGGTCGGGTCGGTCAGCGAGATCGCTCCGCTGCGCACGGAGGAGCCGCTGACCGTCGCCGGGCTGGAGGTCGACGATCTGAAGGGCATCGAGGAGAAACGGTCCACCACCGTGGCCCTCGACTTCGGACGGATCACCATCGGCGACGACCTGGTGCTGTATCTGTTCGGCACCCCGGGGCAGCAGCGGTTCTGGTTCATGTGGAACGACCTGGCCGTCGGGGCGCTCGGGGCGGTGGTGCTGGTCGATGTGCGCCGGCCGGAGTCGAGTTTCGCGGCGATCGACTTCTTCGAGCGCAGGCGCATCCCCTTCGTGGTCGCGGTGAACGGCTTCCACGGGGAGCACCCCTATCCCGCGGCGGAGATCAGGGCGTCCCTGGCGCTGCCGGAGGGGGTCCCGGTGCTGCTGTGCGACGCGCGGGAGCGGGAGTCGTGCCGGGACGTGCTGATCGCCCTGATCGACCGGGTGATCGCCGACCTCACCCTGGGGTCGGGCCCGGCGCGCTGAGCGGTCCGTCGACCGGGGCTTCGACCGGGGCTTCGGTCGGTGTGCGGGCCGGTCCTTCGGCCTCCCGGCGGGCGATCGCGGCCCGCAGCAGGTCGGCCGTCTCCGGATGCGGTCCCCTCAGCGCCCAGCGCAGCGGCGTCCAGCCGGTGCCGTGGTCCTCGCGGAGCGTGGGGTCGGCGCCATGGGCCAGCAGGACGCGGACGGTGTCGGTGTGGCCCCAACAGGCGGCCGCGCACAGGGGAGTTCCCTCGGCGCCGGGCCCGGCGCTCTCCGCGTCGGGCGGCGCACCGGCGGCCAGCAGGTTGCGGGCGATACCGGCCGAGCCCTGAACACAGGCCGCGTACAGGGGAGTCGTACCGTCCGCGTCGGGTGCGGCGGGGTCGGCGCCGGCCTTCAGCAGCCGGTCGACGCGCGCGTCCTGGTCGCACAGGACCGCCCCGGCAAGGGACTTCGTGAGTTTCTTGCGCCGTCTTCTGTTCACGGCCGCCGAGGGTAGCCGTGCCGGGGCGAGGAGTTCACCGGAGTTTTTCCTGTCACAGCGATTGACCCGCTTCTCCCGCACCCCTACCTTCTGATCGGCTCATCGAACCTTGTTCGACATATCGACAAGGCACCCGCATCCCCCGTGGAGAGCACATGACCCCCAACCCCTCCCGCCGCCTCTTCCTCGGCGCGGCGGCCTCCGTGCCCCTCGCCCTCACGCTCGGCACCCCGGCGGCCCACGCGGCCGACTCGGCGTACGTGATGTGCTACTTCACCGAGTCGACCAACCTCGGCGACGGCACCGACTACGGCCTGCACCTGGCCGTCAGCACGGACGGGCTGCGCTGGACGCCGCTGAACCAGAACAACCCGGTGGTCACGCCGACCGAGGGCGCGCTCGGGCTGCGCGACCCGTTCATCCTGAAGAAGCAGGACGGCACCTTCGTGGTGCTCGCCACCGACCTCAAGGGCACCGACTGGAGTTACGTCAGCCAGTACGTGCACGTGTGGAACTCCACGGACCTGCGCACGTTCACCGGCTACCACCGGCTGAAGCTGCACGACATGAACACCCACAGCTGGGCGCCCGAGGCGTTCTGGGACGCGAGCCGGGGGCAGTACGGGCTCATCTACTCCGCCGTCAACGACAGCGGCCACAACGTGATCATGGTGAACTACACCAGCGACTTCGTCACGGCCTCGGCCCCGCAGGTCTTCTTCGACCCGGGCTACGACGTGATCGACGGCGACATGGCCGTGGGGGTGAACGGCTACAACTACCTCTACTTCAAGAAGAACCAGACCCTGGTGGGGGCCCGCTCCACGACTCTCGACCCGGGCAGCTTCACGGAGTTCTCCACCGGCGCCGCACATGGCGGCACCGAGGCGCCGACCCTGGTCAAGTCCCTGTCCTCCGGCACCTGGTGGCTCTGGGGCGACACCTACACCCCCAACGGCGTCTTCTACGCCTGGCAGTCCAGCGACCTGTCGGCGGGCACCTGGACCGCGCTGGACCAGAAGACGTACACCCAGCCGGTCAACTCCAAGCACTGCGGCATCTCGACGATCACCACGGCCCAGTACAACGCCCTGCTCTCCTACTGGGGCGCACCCGCCTGGAACCGTCTCAAGTCCTACAACTACCCGGCGCGTTACGTCCGCCACTCCAACTACGTCGGCCGCATCGACGAGTACCCGGTGGAGCCGTACAAGGACTCGCTGTGGACGATCGTCCCGGGCCTCGCGGACAGCTCCGGCGTCTCCTTCCGGTCGGTCAACTACCCGACCCGCTATCTGCGGCACTACAACTACGCGCTCCAACTGGACGTCAACGACGGTACGTCGACGTTCGCGGGGGACGCGACCTTCTACCGGACGGCGGGCCTCGCGGACACGTCCTGGTCGTCGTTCCGCTCGTACAACAACCCCACCCGCTACATCCGGCACTCGAACTACGTCCTGCGCATCGACCCGATCTCGACGTCGACCGAGCAGCAGGACGCGACGTTCTACGTGGGCTACTGAGCCGTCGGACTACCAAACCATCGGACTACCGGGCCACCGCGTCACAACTCCGCGAGCCGCAGCAGCAGTTCGGCTGCCGCGGCCAGGTCTCCGGTCAGGGGACGGTCCTCCGTGCCGACGGGCAGGACGGCCGTGGCCAGGGTGAACGCGGGGACCGGCGGCGGGACCGGCCGCATTCTCAACGCCCTTACGGCGGTGACGAGTTCGCAGGCGAGGACGGTGCCGTAGGCCGCGGTCGCCCGGAGGGTCTGCCGGGCGGCCTGGCCGGCGAAGCTGGCGGCCTCCTCCAGCCCGCGCGAGAGGACGGCGTGCCCGGCCGAGGCGGGCGCCGCGCACGAACGCAGGTCCGCGAGCGCGGAGTTGGCGGTGTACTCCAGGATCATCGTGCCCGAGCTGCTCGCGGGTCCGGCGGCGAGGAAGGCGGGCAGCCCGGTGAGGTCCGGGTCGCCGAGCGCGGACAGCCGGGCCACGGAGAGCTGGGCCGTCTGGAGCAGGGCGAGGTCGGCCGCGTCCAGGGCGAGGCCCAGAGGTGCGGCGAAGAAACCGCCGTGGTGGTGGGCGGTGGTGCCGTCGGCGGCCACGAGGGGGTTCTCGGAGGGGCAGTTGACCTCGACCTCGACGACCGTGCGCAGCCGGGCGCAGGCGTCCAGGGCGCAGCCGTGTGCCTGCGGGAAGGCCCGGAACCCGAAGGGGTCCTGGATCCGCCGGCCGGGCATCCCCTCCCCGTCGTCCCCGATCCCGAGCAGCCGCCTTACCTCCCCGGCGGCCCGCGCCGCGCCCTCGTACGGTCTGAGCGCGTGCACGGCGGCCGCGTAGGCCTGCGCCGAACCGCCCACCGCCGCCAGCGAGAGCGCGGCCACGGCATGCGTGGCCCGCAGCAGCATGTCGAGCCCGTGCTGTGCCAGCGCGGCCTGTCCCAGCGCGAGCGCGTTGCTGCTCAGCAGGGCGAGCGCGTCACCGGGGTGCAGGGCGACGGGGGCGGGGAGGGCGCCGGGGGCCGCCCCCGGTGCGGCGACGGTGAGGGGCGTCTCGGCCGAGGCGAGGGGCCCGACGGGCGCGGTGCGTGTCACCGGCGGGGAGGCCACGGCCGCCGCGACCGACGGGGTCGGCACGGCGGCGGCCGCGGGTACGCCGGGCTCGGTCCGATCAGCCTGCGGGTCCGGTCCGAGGTCCCGCCAGGAGGTGTTGGGCCAGCCGACCATACCGGCGTCGGGACCGGCGGCCCGGCCCGGACCGCGCCAGGCGGCGTCCGCCGAGTCGAACAGGTCCCCGTCCGGTACGGCCCCCGGGGCGCCGACCTCGGGACCGCCGACGGAGAACGGGTCCGCAACGGTGGCCGGTTGCGCGGCAGCAACGACCGCCCGTCGAACGACCCCCGACTCCGAGGCGAGACCCGGCTCCAACCCGGTGACCGGCTCCGGGGCGAGGCCCGGCTCCGGCACGGTGACCGACTCCGGGATGAGGCCCGGATGCGGGGCGGTGACCGGCTCCGGGGCGAGGCCCGGGCGCGGGACGGTGGTCGGCTCCGGGGCGAGGCCCGGATGCGGGACGGTGGTCGGCTCCGGGGCGAGGCCCGGGCGCGGGACGGTGACCGGCTCCGGGGCGAGGCCCGGGCGCGGGACGGTGACCGGCTCCGGGGCGAGGCCCGGGCGCGGGACGGTGACCGGCTCCGGCGTGAGGCCCGGATGCGGCACGGTGACCGGCTCCGGCGTGAGGCCCGGATGCGGCACGGTGACCGGCTCCGGGGTGAAGCCCGGCTCCGGCACGGTGACCGGCTCCGGAGTGAGGCCCGGGCGCGGGACGGTGACCGGCTGTCGGGCGGCACCCGGCTGCGAGGCGGTGGCCGGTTGTGAGGCAGGGGCTGGGGGCGGAGGGGCGGGGTGGGGGGTGGGCGTCCAGGGGCGTTCGCCGATCAGGGTCAGGCCCGTCTGGGCCAGGGCCGTGAGGTCGCCGGTGCCGATGCCGCCGTACTCGTTGACCTCCGGGTGGACGCCCAGCCGCAGGGCCTCGGTGAGGGCGTCGACGATGGCCGGCTGGATGCCGGAGCCTCCGGCGAGGAGCTGGTTGGCGCGGACGGCGAGCATCGCCCGGACCTGGCGGGCGGGCAGCGGCGCGCCGGCACCGCCCGCGTGGCTGCGCAGCAGACGCAGGCCGTGGGCGGTCTCGTCGTCCTCGTCGACGCTCACCGAGCGGTGCGCGCCGACACCCGTACCGCGGCCGTAGAGCCGTCCCCGGGCGGCCAGACGCCGGGCGGCCCGCCAGGAACGTACGGCCCGTTCGCGGGCCTCGGGGTCCACCGCGGGCACGGCCTCACCGTCGGCGAGCGCGATGAGCTCGCCGACGGTGAGGCCGGTGCCGGTCAGGACGACCGGCAAAGGGTCGGAAGGCGTTGCCAACGTCAGTCGAGGCCTGCGGACTTCAGCCAGGCCTTGGCGACGTCGAGCGGGTCCTTGCTCTCCAGCTGCACCTGCGAGTCCAGGTCCAGCAGGGTCTTCGTGTCCAGCTTGGCGGAGACGGCGTTGAGCGCGTCCACGCCCTCGTCCGAGAGCCCGCTCTTGTAGACCAGGGGCGTCACGTTCGCGAAGCCGAAGAGGTTCTCCGGGTCCTGGAGGACGACGAACCCTTCCTTGGTGATGGTCGGGTCGGTGGTGAAGATGTCCGCGGCCTGCACGGTGTTCTTCTTCAGCGCGGCCTGGGTCAGCGGACCGCCGGCGTCCAGCGCCTTGAAGGACTTGAACTTCAGGCCGTACACCGACTCCAGGCCCACCATGCCCTGCTGCCGGGTCTGGAACTCGGGCGAGCCGCCCAGGATCAGGTCGGGCGCGACGTCCTTGAGGTCGGCGAGGGTGGACTCGGAGGTGAGCTTGTACTGGTCCGCGGTCGCCTTGTTCAGCGTGACGGAGTCCTTGTCCTCGGCCGGCGAGGACTCCAGCAGCGTCAGCTTGGAGTCGAGCTTGGCCTTGACGGCGGCGTTCACGGTCGCGAGGGACTTCTGCTCGGCCTTCGCGTCGAGGTAGGCCAGCAGCGAGCCGTTGTACTCCGGCAGAACGGTGATGGAGCCGTTCTTGAGCAGGCCGTACGTGGTCTCACGGCTGCCGATGTTGGGCTTGTAGGACACCTTGATGCCCTTGGCCTTGAGGGCCTCGCCGTAGATGTCGGCGATCAGGATGCTCTCGGCGAAGTTGTTGGAGCCGACGACGACGGTCCCGCCTGCCGCCTTGTCCCCCGCGAGCGGGTCGGACTTGTCGTCGGAGGAGCCGCATCCTGCGAGCAGGGCCGTCGCCGCGGCGAGCGCGACGGCCGCCGCGCCGGTGTTCCTGAGGGACCTGGACCTGCTGCTGTGGGCGTTGGAAGTCACGGTTCCGTTCCGAGCTCTGGGGGGCGATGAGGAACTGACGAGGCATGGAGCCTGGCCTGATCCAATCCACCCGGTTCTTCATCAGTCAAGAGCGGTTCTGTTACCGATTCGATTCGTTTCGTGGTCAGTTGCGTAGTGTTTGAAAGGCCTTCCTGGAGGTTTAGGGGGCTCTTCGTAATGGATTCTTGACGTAGGGCGACGTGCTCGATCGATCAGAGAAGCGATATCGTCGCCGGAGTCGGCAGCGGCCACGGCGGTGTGCGGGGGCCACTCGAATGCCGTTTCGTTCACATTCGGCCACACGCGTGGCCCGGCACGCCCGCAACACCCCTTCGAAGGAGGCCCGGTGTCCACGAAAGAGGTGGACGCGCCCGCCCGGTCAGCGACTTCGGCACCGACGTCCGTGCGCCGGGGGCTGCGGAGCTTCGCCGACCGGTGGCCCTTCCAGCGCAAGCTGAACCTGCTCGTCGGCATCCCGCTCGGGGTCATCGCCCTGATGCTTGCGTACCTCTTCACCGAGCTGGTGCAGGAGTCCAACCAGGCCGAGAACGCCGCCCAACTGGTGCGGGACAGCACCCAGGTGGCCCAGCTGGTCTCCGATCTCCAGAACGAGCACCAGCAGGCGATCCTGCTCTCGGTGCGGCACCAGGCGTCCTTCGACGGCGGCACGCCCTCCACGGACGCCTACCGCAAGGCCCAGCTCGCCGTGGACACCCAGGTGCGCAAGGTGGTCGACGCCTTCGGCGACCGGCTGCCCGACAGCGAGGCGCAGGCGCTGCGCGGGATCGAGGGCCTGGCGGGTCTGCGGACCACGATCGAGCAGGGCTATCTGCCCGCCGACAACATCGACCCGGCGTACTCAGGCGCCTCGGACGCCGTCATCGACGGGCTGGGCCTGGACCGCGACTCCAACCTGGCCAGCACCTTCACCGGCAACCTGCTCGACTCGCTGCTGCGCGCCGACGCCGCCCACGGCGCCTACGAGACCGGTGTGTTCTCCTCGCGCACCGGTGACAGCAACGCGCTGATCGAGTACACCGGCGCGGTCGGCTCCTACGAGCTGTACACCTACCAGGCCGACCGCTTCGGCCGGTTCGCCTCCGCGGCGCAGACCGACGAGCTCGGCGGCGTCGAGCACAACTCCGCGCAGGCCTCCATCAGCCAGCACTTCGCCGAACTGGCCGTCGACCCGAGCGCGTTGCAGGCCGAGTCGCAGGCGGACATCCGCAAGGCGTTCCGGGCGGCCCTCGCCTCCTACCCGGACTACAGCGCGCAGGCCGGGACCCGGCTGAAGATCACCACCTCGCTGATCGACCAGATCGCCGACCGCGCCGACGACGCCTCCGTCAGCGCCCAGTGGCGGGCCGGTCTGCTGCTCAACCTCGCGCTGGTCTGCTTCGCCCTGTGGATCGCGTTCTCCATCCTCGTACGGCGCTCCGTGGTGCGCCCGGTGCTGGCCCTGACCGGTGCCGCGCAGGAGGTCGCCGACGTCGCCGGGCGCGAGCTCGCCCGGGTCGCCGACGACGACGCCGAGGAGACCGGCTCACCGCGGCTGCGTGAGCTGCCGGTCACCGCCGACGACGAGATCGGTGAGCTGGCCGAGGCCTTCAACAACGTGCAGACGACCGCGGCGGCGCTGCTGGAGCGCCAGGTGCTCAGCCGGCGCAACGTCGCCGAGATGTTCGGCAACGTCGGCCGCCGTGTCTCCAACCTGACGACCCGCCAGCTCGCGCTGATCGACTGGGTGGAGCGCGGGGAGACCGACCCGGCGCTGCTGGAGCGGCTCTACTCCATCGACCACATCGCGGTGCGCCTGCGCCGCAACGCCGACAGCCTGATGCTGCTGGCGGGCATCCGCGAGACCGTCCTCGACTCCGGTCCGACCGAGCTGACCAACGTGGTGCGTGCCGCGCTCGGCCAGATCGAGGGCTATCAGCGGGTGCAGCTCCACGCCCGCGGCGAGGCCGTCGTGGAGCCCGACATCGTCGGCGACCTCACGCTGATGATCGCCGAACTCCTGGAGAACGCCGTGTCGTTCTCGCCGGAGGGCAGCCCCGTCGAGGTGCGGGTCGGCTCCGAGCAGGGCGGCGCCTCGATCACCGTCTCCGACCACGGCCTCGGCATGAGTGCCGAGCGGCTCGCCGAGGAGAACGCCCGGCTGGTGCGCCGTGAGCGGCTCGACCTGGTGCCGACGAAGGTGCTCGGTCTGTTCGTGGTCGGTGCGCTGGCCCGCCGCTGGGACGTCGACGTCACCCTCTCCCGTACCCCGGGCGGCGGTGTGACGGCCGAGGTCCGCATCCCGGCCACGCTGCTGCTGACGCTCAGCGAGGTCGGCGTGCCCACCGCCGCGACCCAGTCCCTCCCGGCCCCGTCGGCCCCCGCCACCGGTCCCTCCCCCGCCGCCGCGGCCTCCCCGACGGGCGACGAGGCGAGCTCGCTCCCCCGCCGGGTGCCGCGCCGCGAACAGCCCTCCTGGGCCGAGCGGGACCCCGAGCCGGCCACGGCGGCCGACGGCGCGGACCCGGAGACGGCGGCTCACCGCCGTACCGCCGAGGAGTCCGGCACGGAGGCCCCGGCCCTGCCCCGCCGCACGACCAGGACGTCCGCCCCGGCACCGGCCACCGGCACGGCCGCGTCGAACGGCACCCCGGCCTCCGACGGACGGAGCACGACCTGGGCCTCCGCGTCCGCCGAGGGACACACGGCTCCCCGGGAGTCCGCCCCGGCGCACGCCGGCCGTACGGCAGACCCGACGACGGCGTCGGCGTCCGGCGAGCGGGCGGCGGCCCCGGCGACCGGCGGCCCCGCCCCGGCATCCGTCTCCGCCTCCGCCTCGGTCTCCGGCGACTCGATGTCCTC
The DNA here is from genome assembly GCF_054660435.1 of Streptomyces sp. YKOK-I1. NCBI lineage: Bacteria > Bacillati > Actinomycetota > Actinomycetes > Kitasatosporales > Streptomycetaceae > Streptomyces > Streptomyces sp. YKOK-I1. Next base: position 7,810,745 of record NZ_BAAGDR010000001.1, on the reverse strand, counting down.
CGAAGCCCACGCCCGTACCCCCGACCCCGTCGGCCCGGCCGTCCCCGCGGCCGTCCTCGGCGAGGAGCGGGCGGCCGCCGCCGAGGGGGCCCGGCCGCTGCGGCGGCGGGTGCGCGGGGCCACCCTGCGGACCACTGTGGACGCCTCCGCCGCAATGGCGCGGCAGGCGGCGCGGCCCGCAGACGCGGACGCCGTGCGCAGCGCGCTGGAGGAGTTCGAGGCGGCCGTGGAACGCGCCCACCGCGACACCGACAGCGCGCACGACCGACGGGTCCCGGACGACCACCGGAACCCCCCGCACCACCAGAACCACCTTCCGGAAGGAGCCGAGCAGTGAGCACGTCGACAGGTGGAACTCCCACCGGAGACACCACGCCGACCGATCTGCGGGCTGCCGCAGCCGACTTCACCTGGCTGCTCAACCGTTTCGCCACCGAGACCGCGGGCGTCGTCGACGCCATCGCGGTGTCCTCCGACGGCCTGCTGATCGCGGTGTCGGAGCTGCGCGAGCACGCCGACTCCGAGCGCCTCGCGGCGATCGTCTCCGGCATCACCAGCCTCGCCGCGGGCGCCTCCGGCAACTACGGTCTGGGCGGCCTGAACAAGGTCATCATCGATCTGGAGGGCGGCCACGTGCTGGTCTCCGCGATCGGCAGCGGCGCCGTCCTCGGCGTGGTCACCGACAAGGAGGCCAAGCTGGGCAACATCGCCTACGAGATGACCGTCTTCGCCAATCGCGCCGGTGCCGCGCTGAGCCCGCAGCTCGTCCTGGAGCTGAAGAACAGCGTCGGCGCCACCCGGACCCGCTGACCGCGGGCCACCGGCAGAGGAAGCGAACACCGATGGCGGACGGCCTGAACCCGCACGGCCCCGGCGAGGAACCCCTCGCCCCGGCCGGCCCGGTCGGCCCCGCGCCCGCGGTACGGCCCTTCCTGGTCACCGCCGGCCGGGTCGCCGGCGCGGGCGAGGCCACGTCCGGACGGGCGATGCCCGTGGAGACCCAGCTGGTGGCGACCACCGAGGGGATCGACGCGCTCGACCGGCTCTCCTTCGAACAGCACGACATCGTCGCCGCCTGCCGGGTGCCGCAGTCCATCGCGGAGATCGCGGCCCGGCTGCGGCTGCACCTGAACGTGGTGCGGGTCCTCGCCGAGGACCTGCGCTCGGTGGGGCAGCTCTCGGTGCACGTGCCCGACTCCGGCGTCACCCATGACGCATCCGTCCTGCGCAGGGTTATCGATGGCCTGCGGGCCATCCCCGACTCCCGGGGGGTACTCCGTGACTCCGACTGAACCGCTCGCCCGTCCGGCCGCCGGCCAGGCCGCCGTACGGCCGCCGCTGCCGGTGAAGCTGGTGATCGCGGGCGGCTTCGGCGTGGGCAAGACCACCGCCGTCGGCTCCATCTCCGAGATCGAGCCGCTCACCACCGAGGCGGCCATCACCGAGGTGGCGGCGGGGGTGGACGACCTCAGCCACACGCCGCGCAAGACCACGACCACCGTGGCGATGGACTTCGGCTGCATCACCATCGACCCGACGCTGAAGCTGTACCTGTTCGGTACCCCCGGCCAGGAACGCTTCGGCTTCATGTGGGACGACATCGTGGAGGGCGCGGTCGGCGGTCTGGTCATCGTCGACACCCGCCGGCTCGACGACTGCTACGCCGCCGTGGACTACTTCGAGCACCGGCAGATCCCGTTCGCGGTGGCCGTGAACGCCTTCGACGGCAAGGTCGACCACTCGCTCGACGAGGTCCGCTGGGCCCTCGACGTCTCCGAGGGCGTGCCGCTGCTGGTGTTCGACGCGCGGGAGCGGGGGTCCGTGCGGGACGCGCTGCTGGTGGTGCTGGAGCAGGCGCTCGCCCGGAGCGGCGGGTAGGTACGGGTACGGGCGGTTGCGGGGAACTGCGGACCGGTTGTGGCCGGTCGCGCCCACGCGGCGGAGCCGCACATCGATGCGGCCCCGCCCCCCTTGAAAGCAGGTCAGTTGCTCTGGCGTACGCCTGGAGAGACCGCCGCCCGGGCCGCCGCCCAGAACAGGGCGAGCGTGGCAAGGGCCATCGCCGCCACCAGGGCCGCGCCGCCCACGACCTTCTCGTAGTCGTGCTGGTAGAGCCCGTCGACGATGTAGCGGCCGAGGCCGCCGAGGCCGACGTACGCGGCGATGGTGGCCGTGGACACGATCTGGATGGCCGCCGAGCGCAGCCCGCCGAGGATCAGCGGGAGCGCGACCGGGAGTTCCACCTGGAGCAGGATCCGCATCTCCGACATGCCGATGCCGCGCGCGGCGTCCACCGGGGAGCGGTCGACGGAGCGCACCGCCTCGTAGGTGGTGACGAGGACCGGCGGGACGGCGAGGACGACCAGCGGGATCATCACGGGCAGCATGCCGAAGCCGGCGATGATGACGATGAGCACCAGCAGGCCGAAGGTGGGCAGGGCCCGCGCGGCGGTGGCGATCAGGGTGAGGGTGTTGCCGCCCTTGCCGTAGTGGCCGGTGACCAGGCCGACGGGAAGTCCGATCAGGGCGGCGAGGCCGAGCGCCTCCAGGGAGTACTGGAGGTGTTCGAGGAGACGGGTCGGGATGCCGTCGTAGCCCGACCAGTGGGCGCCGTCGGTGAAGAAGGAGGTGATGAAGTGCAGGACGTTCACCGGGCCGTGGCCTCCTTCCGGGTGCGGGTCGCGCCCGATCCGCTCGGCATCCAGGGGGTGAGCAGGACCCGTACGCCGACCAGCAGGGCGTCCACCAGGACGGCGAGGGCCGCCGTGGTGAGCACGGAGTTCCAGGCGAGTTCGGGCCGGTTGTAGATCTGCGCGTCGTGCAGCAGGTTGCCGAGCGCGCCCTGGTTGCCGATCAGCATGCCGACGCTGACCAGGCTGATGCTGGACACGGTCGCCACCCGCAGTCCGGCGACGATCGCGGGCGTGGCGATCGGCAACTGGACCTGGATGTAGCGGCGTACGGGCCCGAAGCCCATCGCGGTCGCGGCGGCGAGGGTCTCCTGCGGCACCGAACGGACACCGTCGACGATCGCCGGGACCAGCACGACCAGGGTGTAGACGGTGAGCGGGATCATGACCGTCAGCTCGGTCTGGCCGGTGTAGTCGATGAGGACGACGAAGAACGCGAGCGACGGGATGGCGTAGAGCACGGTCGTCACCCACAGTACGGGCGGGTACAACCAGCGGAGCCGCACGCACAGTTGGGCGATGGGCAGGGCCAGCAGCAGGCCGCCGAGGACCGGCAGCAGGGCCTCGCGCAGATGGAGTCCGACGAGACCGATCCAGTCGTGCTGGAGGTCGCTGGGGATGTCGAAGAAGCGGTTCATCGCAGGGCCTTCGGCTCGCCCGCGCCGGTGGTGCCGCCGCCCGGGACGGCCTCGTGCGCGCCGCGGATCGCCTCGGCGATGGCGGTCTGGGAGACGACACCGGTGGCGCGGCCCTCGCCGTCCACGGCGACGGCCCAGCCGGCGGGGGAGAGCACAGCGCAGTCGAGGGCGGAGCGCAGCGAGTCCTCGCCGGCGACGAACGGCCGCCCGTACGAGAGGAGTCGGCCGGTGTCGATGCTCCCCGCGGTCAGGGCGCCCGGCTCGCTCCAGCCGAGCGGCTTGCCGTCGATGCCGGTGACGAGGACGTACGGGGCGCCCTGGGCGGCGCGGGCGATCTGCTCGGCGGTGGCGTCGACGGCGACGATCGGCGCGGTGAGCAGGTCGAGTCCGGCGGCGGAGAAGAAGGACAGCCGGCGGATGCCGCGGTCGGCGCCGAGGAAGTCCTCGACGAACGTGTCGGCCGGGTTCGACAGCAGCTCGGCGGGCGGCGCGTACTGGGCGAGCCGGCCGCCGGTGCGCAGCACCGCGACCATGGTGCCGAGTTTGACCGCCTCGTCGATGTCATGGGTGACGAAGACGATGGTCTTGCCCAACTCGTCCTGGATCCGCAGGAGTTCGTCCTGGAGCCCCTTGCGGACGACGGGGTCGACCGCCGAGAACGGCTCGTCCATCAGCAGCACCGGCGGATCGGCGGCGAGCGCCCGGGCCACGCCGACGCGCTGCTGCTGGCCGCCGGAGAGCTGGTAGGGGTAGCGCTTGGCGAGGGAGGCGTCGAGTCCGACGCGCTCCATCAGCTCGCGGGCCCGGGAGCGGGCCCGGTCCTTGCTCCAGCCGAGCAGCCGGGGCACGGTGGCGATGTTGTCGACGATCGTGCGGTGCTGGAAGAGCCCGGCGTTCTGGATGACGTAACCCATGGACCGGCGCAGGGTGTTGACGGGCTGCTGCCGGCTGTCCTTGCCGTCGATCCAGATGGCGCCCTCGCTGGGCTCGACCATCCGGTTGATCATCCGCAGCGTCGTCGTCTTGCCGCATCCGGAGGGGCCGACGAGGACGGTGATCGCGCGGTCCGGTATCTCCAGGGAGAGATGGTCGACCGCCACCGTGCCGTCCGGATACCGCTTGGTGACTGAATCTATCCGTATCAAAACGCCGAACACCCTTCGGGTCTGGCCGTTCCCGCCCGCTCTCGACCAGCCGAGTTCGGACTGTTGCGGGGAGAGTCTAGACCGGTCGTGTTTCAGACGGGCAGCGGGTGTATGGCGCGCTTCACCTCCGTCTTCTGTGCCCGACCTGTGAGTCCCCTGATTCTCACTCTCCCCTCAGAAGCGGCTCAGGGATTGCCCAGAGACGGCCCCCATCGTCAAGACCATGAACGCAACGAACGCGGGAGGCGTCCGGCGCCGGTCGGTCGAGATCGTGGTGCCGGTGTACAACGAGGCACACGTCCTCGCCGACAGCATCGGCCGTCTCCACGCACACCTCGAAGAGTCCTTCCCGTTCCCGTTCCGCATCACGGTCGCGGACAACGCCAGCACGGACGCCACCTGGAGCGTGGCGACCGATCTGACCCTGCGTCTGCCCCATGTCCACGCCCGGCGGCTGGAGGAGAAGGGCCGGGGCCGCGCCCTGAAGCACGTGTGGTCGCGGTCCACGGCGGACGTCGTCGCCTACATGGACGTGGATCTGTCGACCGGCCTGGAGGCCTTCCTCCCCCTGGTCGCACCGCTCCTGTCCGGCCACAGCGACGTCGCGATCGGCAGCCGGCTGCACCGGCAGTCGGCCGTGGTCCGGGGCGCCAAGCGGGAGTTCGTCTCCCGCTCCTACAACGCCCTGCTCAAGGCCGGTCTCGGCGCCCGCTTCTCGGACGCGCAGTGCGGCTTCAAGGCCGTCCGCGCCGATGTCTTCCGCGCCCTCGCCCCACACATCGAGGACACCGCCTGGTTCTTCGACACCGAACTGCTGGTCCTGGCCCAGCGCAACCGGCTGCGCATCCACGAGGTGCCGGTCGACTGGACCGACGACCCCGACAGCCGCGTCGACATCGTCCGCACGGCCGTCGACGACCTCAAGGGCATGGGCCGGATGCTCCGCTCCACCCTCACCGGCCGCACCCGCGTCCCCGGCGTCCCGCGCCGCACGAGCACCCCGCAGGTACCCGCGGCCCGCACCACCCCCGACTCCCCCGACTCCTCCGCCTCCTCCGTCCCCACCGCCCGGCCCGCCGGGGCGCACGCCCACCTGGAGTACGCGTCATGACGACCCTCGCCCCGCCGCCCGCCCCGTCCCGGGAGGACGGCCCCCGTCACCGGTCGGTCCCGCCGGCCGACGGCGCCGGGTCCGGCCTCGCCGCCCGCGCCCGCCGTCTGTTCACCGGCGCCCCCGACGACCCGCGCTGGGCCCGCCCGGCCCTCTGGGCGATCCTCGTCCTCGCGACGGCCCTGTACGCCTGGAACCTGTCCTCCATCTCCGGCAACACCTTCTACAACGCGGCCGTCTACTCCGGCACCAAGAGCTGGAAGGCGTTCTTCTTCGGCGCCCTGGACGCCGGCAGCTTCATCACCGTCGACAAACCCCCCTTCGCCCTGTGGGTGATGGGCCTGTCGGCCCGGGTGTTCGGTTACGGCACCTGGCAGCTGATGCTGCCGATGGTCGCGGTCGGGGCCGGCTCGGTCGCCCTCCTGCACCGGCTGGTCAAGCGGGACTTCGGTCCGGTCGCGGCGACGATCGCCGCCCTCGCCCTGACCCTCACCCCGATCACGGTCGCCATCACCCGGGACACCAACCCCGACCCGGTCCTCGTCTTCCTGATGCTGCTGGGCGCGGCGGCCCTGCTGAAGGCCGTGCGCACCGGACGGCTGATGCCGCTGGTGTGGTCGGGCGTGGCGATCGGCTTCGCCTTCAACACCAAGATGATGCAGGCGTACGTCGTCCTGCCCGCGTTCTTCCTGGTCTACCTGTGGGCCGCGAACGCCTCCCTCGGCCGCCGCATCCGCAACCTCGCCGTCGGCACGGTCGCGCTCGTCGTCTCCAGCGCCTGGTGGATGGTGGTCGTCGATCTGATCCCGGCCTCCTCCCGCCCCTACATCGGCGGCTCCACCGACAACACGGTCTGGGACCTGGTCATCGGCTACAACGGCTTCGGCCGGATCTTCGGCGCGAGTGCGTCGGTGGGCTCCCAGGGCAACGGCGCCAGCTTCGGCGGCGAGGCGGGTCTGTACCGGCTGTTCAACGAGATCATGGGCGGTCAGATCTCCTGGCTGATCCCCTTCGCGGCGATCGCCCTGGTGGCCGGCCTGGTCCTGCGCGGCCGGGCACCCCGCACCGACGCGAAGCGCGCGGCCCTCCTCCTGTGGGGCGGCTGGTTCGTCCTCCACTACCTGACCTTCGCCCTCGCCGAGGGCACCTTCCACCCCTACTACGTCACCGCCATGGCGCCCGGCGTCGCGGCGCTGGCCGGTGCGGGCGGGGTCATGCTGTACCGGGCCTTCCGTGAGGGTGCCGCCGCGAAGTGGGCGTGGGTGCTCCCGGCCGCGGTCGCGGCCAGCACCGGCTGGGCGGTCGTCCTGCTCCAGCGGGTCTCCGGCTCCGGCACGCTGTACACGGTCGCGGAGATCGCGGTGGCCGCCCTGGGCACCCTGTCCGTCCTCGGTCTGCTGGCCGGCCGCTTCACCCGGCGGCACCGGCTGATGGGCGTCGCGGCCCTCGCGGCGGTCGTGGCCCTGCTCGCCGGTCCGGCGGCCTACTCGGTCTCGGCGGCGACCTCCAGCACCAACGGCACCAACCCGACGGCCGGTCCCAGCACCGGAGGCGGCATGGGCGGCGGTGGCGGCATGGGCGGGGGCCAGCGGCCGAGCGGTGACGGCGGTCCGGGCGGGTCGACGAGCGCTTCGAGCGGCTCCGGCAGTGCGAGCGGTCAGTCGACGGGCCAGCCCCCGTCCGGCAGCGCCCCCTCCGGAAGCGGCTCCTCGTCCAGCGAGTCCGGCACGGAATCCGGCACCGAGTCCGGTACGGACGGCGCCCGCAGCGGCGGCGGCATGGGCGGCGGCACGCAGGTCAGCTCCGCGATGATCAGCTATCTCGAGAAGAACCAGGACGGCGCCACCTGGCTGGTCGCGGTCGCCACCGACCAGACGGCCTCCTCGATCATCCTGGAGTCCGGTGAGCCGGTCATCTCGATGGGCGGCTGGTCCGGCTCGGACAACGCGATGACCCTCGCCAAGCTCAAGTCCCTGGTGAAGTCCGGCAAACTGCACTACATCGTCGTCAGCGACAGCGGGCAGGGCTCGTCGAACACCGAGATCTCGACCTGGGTCAAGAAGAACGGCACGGCGGTCTCCGACTACAGCGGTCTGTACCGCCTGGACGCCTCCGACGTGAGCTGACCCGCCGGGAAGGACGGGCGGGCCGCCGGATCCCCTTCCGGCGGCCCGCCCCTTGGCGTTCAGGGCTCAGTCGCCTCCCCCGCCGCCCCCACAACCACCGCCACCGCCGCAGGACGAACCGCCCCCGCAGGACGAGCCGTCACCGCAGCCGCCCCCGCCACCGTCACCCCAGCCGCCCCTGCGCCGACGGCGCGACGACCCGGTCCCGCGCAGGGCCCCGACCACGAACATCACGACGAGCCCGAACCCCACGATCACCAGGAACTCCATCTCTCCTGCCCCCCGTTGCCTCTCGCTACGGATCTGTGTGGCAGGGGGATGCCCCGCACGGGCCGTACGCCAAGCACGACTTGAGGAAGTCGAGAGCTTCCGACGACAGAGGCCAGGTCCTAGGCCGCGGCCCGTTCCCCCGCGGTCGGGAAACCGGGGGTGCGCAGTACATCGCCGCCCTCGAGCACCGCGAACACCTCGCAGCCCGCCCGGCCGGCCGCCCACTGCACACCCTGCGCGCCCTGCGCGAACGCGGCCGTGGCGACGGTGTCCGCGAGGGTGAGGGTCGGGGCGACGACGGTGAGGCTGTCGAGGCCGGTCGCGGGCAGGCCGGTGCGGCCGTCGAGGATGTGGTCGCCGCGCTCGTAGCGGGCGGAGGTGGCGACCGCCGCGTCCGTCAGCTCCAGCACCGCGCAGACCTTGTCGGCGAGATGGGGATGCCGTACGCCGACCCGCCAGGGCCCGCCCGAGACGACCACGTCACCCCCGGCGTTGAGGCAGAAGCGGTGGAGCCCGGCGCCGGTCAGCAGCTCCGCCGCCCGCTGCACCGACCAGCCCTTGACCACCGCGCAGGGATCGAGGCCCCGCCCGGGCAGCCGTACGTCGAAGGCGCCGCCGGTGGCGACCCGGTACTCCTCGCACAGGCCGAGCACCTCGGCGAGATCGGCGCTCACCTCGGCGGAGGACAGCTCGCCCCGGTCCAGCCGGGACACCTCGCTGCCCTCCTTGAAGGGGCTGAACCGCTCGTCGACCTCCCGCAGCCAGGCGAAGACGGCGTCCGCGGCCCCCTCGGGGACCCGCTCGTCGTCGATGCGCAGCGAGACGGGGAAGCCCATGACGTGCTCGACCCTGTGCATGTCAGCCCTTCGCGTCGATCGCGGCCTGGAGGGACTCCTTGTAGCCGTCGCTCGTGATCGTCGCGCCGGACACCGTGTCGATGTCGGCGCTCTGCGCCTGAAGCGTCTGCGAGATCAGCTTCGGCACCGCCGCCGTGGTCTGCGGATGGTTCGGCTGCTTCAGCATCTTCACGGCCGTGATCTCGTCGCCCTCGAAGGTCACCTGGACCTGGACGTCGCCCTTCTCCGTGGACACGGTGGAACCCGGGACCGTCTGCGAGGAGGCGGCGGAGGCCGAGGCCGACGGGGACGCCGACGCGGCGGACGCCTCCTGGTCGATCGCGGCCTGGAGGGACTCCTTGTAGGCGTCGCTGGTGAGGGTGGCCCCGGAGACGGTGTCGATGTCGGCGCTCTGCGCCTGAAGCGTCTGCGAGATCAGCTTCGGCACCGCCGCCGTGGTCTGCGGATGGTTCGGCTGCTTCAGCATCTTCACGGCCGTGATCTCGTCGCCGTCGTAGGTCACCTGGACCTGGACGTCGCCCTTCTCGGTGGTCACGGTCGTACCGGTGAAGGTGGTGCCCGAGGCGGAGGTGGAGGGGGTCGTCGACTCCGCCGCGGCCGAGGAGGAGGACGAGGCCGGGGTGGACGGCTCGTAGCGCCAGACCGGGATCAGACCCGCCACGCTCAGGACCAGGACAGGTAGGGCTCGCTTCACTGTTTCTTCCTCATCCCGCCAGGCTGAAGCGTTCGAAGTGGATCTGCGTCCTGGGCACGTCCAGCTCGCGCAGGGAGCCCAGCACCGCGTTCATCATCGGCGGCGGTCCGCACAGGAAGACGTCCCGCTCGGCGATGTCCGGCACCAGCGCGGCCAGCTCGCGCGGCGCCAGCCGGTCCGGCACCGGCGGACCGGTGACCAGGTGCAGCTCGGCGCCCTTGGCGGCGGCGAGGTCGCGCAGCTCGTCGTAGAGGACGGCGTCGCGCTCGCCGCCGACGCGGTAGACGACGATCGCGTGGCCGTCGATCTCCTCCAGCAGCGCCCGGATGGGCGTGACGCCGACGCCGCCGGCGATGAGCAGGGACTCGGGGCGGGTGCGGTGCATCGCGGTGAAGGCGCCGTAGGGGCCCTCGGCGAAGACGCGGGTGCCGGGCTTGATGTGGCGCAGGCCCGCGGAGCCGTCACCGGCGGCCTTGGCGGTCAGCCTGAGCCGGGTGCCGTCGGGGGCGGCGGACAGGGAGAAGGGGTTCGCCTGCCACCAGCGGTCCTTCGTCAGGAAACGCCAGAGGAAGAACTGGCCGGCGCGCGCGGGCAGCCGGTCCAGGTCACGGCCGGTGATGTAGACGGACACGACGTTGTCCGACTCGGGGACGACCTTCTCGACCCGCAGCTGGTGCCGCCAGTTGCGCCACAGCGGCAGGACCGCCCGGCCGAGGGCCACCGAGCCGAGGGCGACGGTCCACACGCCGTACCAGTACGCCGTGGCGGCGGAGGAGGCGGTGAAGGTCGTACCGACCGCGACCTGGTGGGTGAAGGCCAGCACCACGGCGACGTAGGTGTACAGGTGGATGAAGTGCCAGGTCTCGTAGGCGAGCCGGCGGCGGGCCCAGCGGGCGGAGACGCCGCCGACGACGAGGATCAGCACCATGGCGACGGCGGCGCGCAGCACGCCCTCGACGGTCTCGGCGAGGTCGACGAGCTGGCTGACCGGGTCCATCGAGGAGGAGTCGGCGTAGCCGAAGGTGATGAACACCACATGCCCGACCAGCGTCCACAGCAGGCCGAAGCCGGTCCAGCGGTGCCAGTTGGTCAGCCGGTCCATGCCGATCCGGCGGTCGAGCCAGGGCAGCCGGGCCACCAGCAGCAGCTGGAACGCCATCAGCAGCGCGCCGTACAGACCGGCGAACCGGCCGATCACGACGAGCGCGTTGGAGGCGAATCCCGCCTGCACGGCGAAGAGGGTCACGACGGCCGCGTTCGCGGCCAGCACGGCGTACAGGCCGGTGCGGGCCACTACTTTGGGACGTATCGCCGTGGGGGGAACGGGAGGCGACTGGACGGTCGTCACGGACGGAAACTCCTTGATCGGGTCCTCAGAACACAGAGCTTGTCCGTGCTGTGCTGTCGATTTCCTGTCGTACAACTTTCAAGAGTTTATCGATCCGCGCGCGGGACGGACGCGGGTCTGGCGCCGGGGCGCGGGTGGCGCACTATGAGCGGGTGGAAAAAGTGCGCCTCCTCGTCGTGGACGACGACCCGCCGATCGCCGATCTCGTGGCGACGGTCGCCCGCTACGAGGGCTGGAGCGCGGTCACCGCGAACTCCGGTGAGGAGGCGCTGCGCCGCGCCGCCGAGTTCCATCCGGACATCGTGGTGCTCGACCTGATGCTGCCCGACATCGACGGCTTCGGCGTCCTGGACCGGCTGCGGCAGTCGGGGACCATGGTGCCGGTGGTGTTCCTCACGGCCCGGGACGGGGTCGCGGACCGGGTCGCGGGGCTGACCCGGGGCGGGGACGACTACCTGGTGAAGCCGTTCGCGGTGGAGGAGCTGATGGCCCGGCTGCGGACCGTGCTGCGGCGCAGCGCCGGGCCCGGCTTCCAGCGCTCGGTGCTGCGCGTCGCCGACCTGACGATGGACGAGGACACCCGCGAGGTCCGCCGCGCCGGGAAGCTGCTGACGCTCACCCCCACCGAGTACGAGGTGCTGCGCTACCTCATGCGCAAGTCGCCGACCGTGCTGACCAAGGCGCAGATCCTCGACCACGTCTGGGAGTACGGCTTCGGCGGCCGCTCCAACGTGGTGGAGCTGGTGGTGAGCCGGCTGCGCCGCAAGCTGGACGTGACCGGCGACGATCCGCTGATCCAGACGGTACGGGGCTTCGGGTACGTCATCCGGCAGGCGGCCGAGTGAGCCCGGCGATCGGCAGACTGCGGCGGACGTACCGCGGGATGCGGCTCGGCACCCGGCTGGCGCTGGGCCTCGGCGCGCTGGCCCTGGTGGTCTTCGCCGTCGTCGGCACGGCCCTGACCACCTATATGCGGGACTATCTGTCGGCCCAGCTCAACGAGCAGCTCGCGATCGCCCAGGTCGCCCAGACCAAGAGCATCGTCGACTCCGGCAGCCTGACCGGGAAGAAGTACTGGGGCTGGTACTACGCCGTGTACGACGTGCGCGACGGCACGCCCGTGCTGCGCAAGCCGGAGGACCCCGGCGACGTGCCCGAGGACGTCGAGGACCTCACCACCCTGGCCCGGGCGCAGACCGTCGCCGACCACGAGGTGGTGCGCACCGAGCACCTCCGAGGAGACGGCGTGTACCGGCTGCGCGCCTGCGAGGTGGAGCCGGGCGTGGTCCTGGTCAGCGGCGCTCCTTTGGACGGCATCGACAACACCGTCCAGCACCTGATCACCATCCAGGTCGTCACGTTCGTGCTGGCGCTCGCGGCCCTGGTGGTGTTCGGGCGGGCCATGCTGCGGCGCGGGCTCCAGCCGCTCAGCGCCATGGCGCACACCGCGCACGGCATCGCCTCCCACGATCTGACCGAGTCGGCGTCCCGGCTGCCGCTGCGCGCCGACCGGCCGGGCGGCGGCCCGGAGGTGGAGGAGCTGCGCACCGCGTTCAACACCATGCTGGAGCACATCGACGACTCGCTCGCCGTGCGGGCGCGGGCCGAGCAGCGGCTGCGCCGGTTCGTCGCGGACGCCTCACACGAACTGCGCACCCCGCTGATGTCGGTCCGCGGGTACGCGGACCTCTTCCAGTACGCCGCCGCCAACGCCCCCGAGGAACGCGACCGGCATCTGGCCCGGCTGCGCGCCGAGGCCGCCCGGATGGGGGTCCTCCTCGACGACCTCCTGCTGCTGGCCCGGCTGGACGCGGCGGAGGTGGAGACCCCGCTCAGGATGGAGAACGCCGACCTGGTGGAGCTGGTCGCCCAGGCGGCCGACGCGTTCCGCGCGAGCCACCCCGGCCACCCCCTGACGCTCGCCCCGGGCCCCGCCGCCCTCCCCCTCCGCATGGACCCGCACCGCATCCGCCAGGTCCTGGACAACCTCCTCACCAACGCGGCCGTGCACACCCCGTCCGGCACGCCGGTGAACATCGAGGTCTCCGTCACCCCCTTCACGGCCCGCGTCCGGGTGGCCGACCGCGGCCCGGGCATACCGCCCGGCGACCGGGACCGGGTCTTCGACCGCTTCTACCGGGTCGACAAGGCCCGCAGCCGCGACCGCGGCGGCAGCGGACTGGGTCTGTCCGTGGCCCGCTCCCTGGTCCGCGCGCACGGCGGCACGCTGGAGCTCACCGAGACCCCGGAGCCCACCGCCTTCCTGCTGACCCTTCCCCTGGGTCACGCCTGAACCGCGGCGCCGACGGGATGAGCGGTACCCGGGCAGGGCAGAACTCCCACAGCCGCACCGCACCCCGGTCGCCCCTCCGCCCGCACCTCGTCGGCTCCCGGACACCACGCCGTCACACCGGAGGGGAAACTTCTCCCCCGTCCCCTCCCCACCCCAGGGCCTGTACGGCGCCGCCGTGGCGCCGCGGAAGGACGACGTGCGCCGTGACCCTGCTGCCGCTCCCCACCAGCCCCGCCACCACGCCCCCGCCCCCCGCCGCGCCGGACCATCCCGCCGACCCGCCCCAGCTCCCCGCACTCACCGCGCTCCCGAGCGACACCCCACGCGCCACCGCGCTCCAGCCCCCCGCCGCAGCCCCGGCCGAGTGCCTCGCCGCCCTCACCCCACCCCCCTCGGCGACCGCGGCCCCCCGCCGCTTCCGCCCCTCCGCACGCCACGCCGTGAGTCTGCTGCCCGTGCTGTACCTGGGGGTGTGGGCGGCCGTCGACTGGCACGCCGTGCGCGACGGCACCGCCCGGCTGGCCGGGGCCGATCCGTGGTGGCTGCTGGCCGGCCTGGTCTTCACCTACCTCGGCTCGGCCGCGGCCGCCTGTGTCCGCCAGGGCGCGGTCCCCGACCGGCTGCCGCCGGGGCCGCTGGTGGCCTCCCAGATCGCCGCGGGCGCCGCGAACCACGTCCTGCCCGCGAGCATCGGCGCCCACGCGGTGACGGTCCGCTTCCTTCAGCGCCAGGGCGTGCCGCTCTCCCGGGCGACCGCCTCCATCGCGCTGTACTCCCTGGTCAGAGCGGTGGCGAAGACCCCGGTGGTGCTCGCCTTCCTGCTGCTCGCCCCCACCGCGGTACGCCCGGCGGCGCTCGTGCCGGACGGCCGGACCCTGCTGGGCGCGGTGGCCGGACTCCTCCTGGTGCCCGCCGGGGCCGCGGTGGTCCTGGCCCTGGTGCGGGCGGTGCGCGGCCCGGTCATGGAGTTCGTCCGGACGGCGCTCACGGACGCGCGCCACCTGCACACGCGTCCGGGCCGTTTCCTGCCCCTGTGGGGCGGGGCCGCCGCCGCCCCGCTGATCCAGGCGAGCGTGGTGGCCTCGGTGGGCAGGGCGCTGGATCTGCCCCTGTCCTGGCCCCAGTTGCTGTTCGCGTTCCTCGCCGCCAGCACCGCCGCGGGTGCCGTCCCCGCCCCGGGCGGCATCGGCCCGGTGGACGCGGCCCTGATCCTCACCCTGGCCGGTTACGGCACCCCGCTCGCCCTGGCCACCGCCACCGTGATCGGCTACCGCACCCTCACCGTCTGGCTGCCGCTGCTGCCGGGGATGCTGGTGCTGTCGGCGATGGTGCAGCGCAAGCTGCTGTGAGCGGCGTCCGGGGCGGCTTGTCTCAGCCCGCGTCCGGCGCCAGCCGCAGCGAGATCGAGTTGATGCAGTAGCGCTGGTCGGTGGGCGTCCCGTACCCCTCACCCTCGAACACGTGCCCGAGGTGGGAGCCGCAGCGGGCGCAGCGGACCTCGGTGCGGAGCATCCCGTGCGAGCGGTCCTCGATCAGCTCGACCGCGTCGGTGTCCTTCGGGTCGAAGAAGGACGGCCAGCCGCAGTGCGAGTCGAACTTGGTGGCGGAGGTGAACAGTTCGGCGCCACAGGCCCGACAGGAGTAGACGCCCTCGGTCTTGGTGTTGGTGTACTCACCGGTGAAGGCGGGCTCCGTCGCGGCCTGGCGCAGCACGGCGTACTCGCCGGGCGTCAGCTCCGCCCGCCACTGCTCGTCCGGCTTCTCGACGTCGTACGACACGATTCTCAGCCCCTCAGTTCGAAAGACGGTCCAGAATGCGCGGGCCCAGGTCCGTCACGTCACCCGCGCCCATGGTGAGAACGAGATCACCGGGCTTCGCCATTCCCGCGATCACGGAGGGCACCTCGTCCTTGTCGTGCACTGCCGTCACGTCCGCGCCGGCCGCCCGGGCCGCGTCGATGATCAGCGCGCTCGTCACCCCCGGGACCGGGTCCTCGCGGGCCGGGTAGATGTCGAGGACGACGGAGGCGTCGGCGAGGGTCAGGGACTGTCCCATCTCGGTGCCGAGCTCCTGCGTGCGGGAGAACAGGTGCGGCTGGAAGACGACCAGGATGCGGGCGTCCCCGGCCGCGGCGCGCATCGCCTCGAGGTCGGCGGTCATCTCGGTGGGGTGGTGGGCGTAGGAGTCGATCACCTGGACGCCGGCCGCCTCGCCCTTGAGCTGGAGGCGCCGCTTGACGCCCGTGTACGCGGCGATCGCGGGCGCGAGCTCGGCGGCGGGGACACCGAGCGCGGCCCCCGCGGTCAGCGCGGCGACGGCGTTGAGCGCGTAGTGCCGGCCGGGCACGGACACCGTGAAGGTGATCTCCCGCCCGTCCAGCACCACCGTCACCAGGCTCTTCAGCCCCTGCGGTACGACCGACAGCACCCGGACGTCGGCGTCCTCGGCCTCGCCGTACGTCACCACCCGCACGCCCTCGACCCGCCGGGTCAGCTCACGGGCGCCCGCCTGGTCGGCGGAGACCACCAGCGTGCCGCCGGGCACGATCTTCCCGGCGAAGGTCTCGAAGGACTCGTAGATCTCGTCCATCGAGGCGTAGTTGGCGTGGTGGTCCAGCTCCACGTTGAGGACGATCGCGACCTCGGGGGCGTACTTGTGGAAGCTGCGGTCCGATTCGTCCGCCTCGGCGACGAAGATCTCGCCGTCGCCGTGCAGCGCGTTGGAGCCGGGGGCGTCCAGGTCGCCGCCGATCGCGTACGACGGCTTCAGGCCCAGCTCGGAGAGCGAGACCGCCAGCATGGACGTGGTGGTGGTCTTGCCGTGGGTACCGGCGACCGCGATCGGCCGCAGCCCCTCCATCAGCGCGGCGAGCGCGTCGGACCGGTGCACGACCGGGATCCCCAGCTCGGCCGCGCGGGCCAGCTCCGGGTTGTCCCTGCGGATGGCCGAGGACACGACGACACAGCTCGCGTCGTCCGCGAGGTGCTCCGCCGCGTGCCCGATGTGCACGGTGGCCCCGAGCGCCCGCAGCGCCGCCGCGGTCCCGGACTCCTTGGCGTCGCTGCCGGCCACCTTCGCCCCGCGCTGGGCGAGGATCTTCGCGATCCCCGACATCCCGGCGCCGCCGATGCCGATGAAGTGCGGTCGGTCCATGGCGGGAGGAAGGCCGGCTGCCATGCGTGATCTCCAGGGGTGCGTACGACGGTGAATCCGCCCCAGCCTATGGGGTCGGGGTGACGGCAACCCCCCAGGGGCTCACACCTTGCTGTGCGAGAACAGCTTCAGCACCGGAACACCCACCTTGTGCCGAGCCCGGGAAGCCCAGTCCCGATGGAAGAACTCCTCCACGTAGTGAGGATCGGTCAGCACGATCACCTCGTCCGCCTCCACCTCCTCCACCAGCGACTTCAGCGCGTCCAACGGGTGATCCTCGACCAACCGCCCCTCCGCCGGACTGCCGGAGGCGTGCAGCGCCTGCAGGGACACCTCCAGCGCCCGCTCCCCGAACCCCTTCGCCTCGTCGCCCTCCGGCGTCTCCCGCTCCCGCGCAGCCTCGTCCAGCTCGCCGAGGGCGACGTCGTCGATGGCCCGCAGCAGGCGGTCCGCCTGGTCGCCGCGCGGCTGGAGCAGGACGTGGAAGGCGACGTCCTCGTCCCCGTGCAGGGTGGTGACGAACTCCACGTCGGCTGAGGTCAGTGCTTTCTCGATCATCAGAACGCTTGTGAACACCGGACGCCGCCCCTTCTGCGGAAACCATCCTGCCCCGTGATCTCACGGGGGCTGCGAGTTTTAGTGTGCCCACCCGAAGCCAAGCGGAACGATTCATTCCGCCATTTTCGGGACCACCGGTACCACTGAACGATTTCAGGACCGCCGATAGCGGCCGAAGAGGAAACCCCCCTCCTCCAGGAGGGACACCAGTGCGAACCGCTGCGGCACCGGGATCGACGGTCCGCCCGCGATGCGCTGCGCGTCCCCCGCGGTGAGCATCGGGGAGACGGTCAGACACAGCTCGTCCAGCACCCCGGCGGCGACGAACTGACCCAGCATCCGGGGCCCGCCCTCGGTCAGCAGCCGGGTGTGCCCCAGCCCGGCGAGGGCCGCGACGGCCCGCGCGGGGTCCACGCCCGTCCCGTCACCGGCGATCAGCACCCGCGCCCCCGCCTTCTCGGCCGCGGCCACCTTGTCGGGGGCGGCCGCGGCACCGGTCAGCAGCAGGGTCGGCACCAGCGGCGAGGTGAACAGCGGCAGCGAGAAGTCCAGGTCCAGGCCGGCGGTGACCACGGCGATCGCGGGTGCGGGCCCCTGTCCGGCCGCCTCCCGCCGCGCGGCGAACTCCGCCCGCGCGCGGGCCGGCCGGTACCCCTCCTGCCGTACCGTTTCCGCGCCCACGACCACCACGTCCGCGAGCCCCCGCAGCGTGCCGAAGATCCGCATGTCGGCCGCAGTGGAGATGGGCTGGGAGCGCCCGTCGTGCTGGGCGGCGCCGTCGAGCGTGGAGACCATGTTGGCCCGCAGCCAGGGCCGCGGCTCCCCGGCCGCGGGCTCGGGATAGGCGTAGGCCTCGGCGAGCTCGTCGAGGCTCCACTCCCGGTCGCCAGGGGCGGGGGTCGGTGTCTGGTCGGTCACAGGGAACAGCCGTCGCATGCCTCGCAGTCTGGCACGCGGATTAGCATGGGGAACCGTGTCGTCCTCCACCCCTTCCGCCCCTGTCGACGAGATAGCCGACGCGGCCCCGCTGTCCCTGTGCGCCCTCGAGCCGTACGTCCCGGCGGACCGGCTGGTCGCCGAGATGGTGCCGCCGCCCCGCTTCGACTCGGTGCGCTTCAGCACCTACCTCCCGGACCCGAACCAGCCCAGCCAGACCGAGGCCGTGTCGGTCCTGGAGGGCTTCGCGGGCGGGCTCGGCGGGGCGCACGCCGTGGGCGGCGGCGCCCGGCGCGGGTTCCTCGGGTTCGGCAGGGCGAAGACGCCCAAGGCGCCCGCCGGTCCGCGCGGGGTCTACCTCGACGGCGGCTACGGCGTCGGCAAGACCCACCTGCTCGCCTCCCTGTGGCACGCCACCCCGGCCGAGCCCGGGCTGAAGGCGTTCGGCACCTTCGTGGAGCTGACGAACCTGGTCGGCGCCCTCGGCTTCCAGCAGACCGTCCGCACGCTCTCGGGGCACCGGCTGCTGTGCATCGACGAGTTCGAGCTGGACGACCCGGGCGACACCGTGCTCGTGTCGTCCCTGCTCGGCAAGCTGGTCGAGGCGGGGGTGGCGCTGGCCGCCACCTCCAACACCCTGCCCGGCAAGCTCGGCGAGGGCCGGTTCGCGGCCGTCGACTTCCTGCGCGAGATCCAGGGCCTGTCCGCGCACTTCCGCACCCTGCGCATCGACGGCGAGGACTACCGCCACCGCGGTCTGCCCGAGGCTCCGGCGCCGTACTCCGACGAACAGGTGACGAAGGCGGCGTACGCCACCCCGGGCTCCTCGCTGGACGACTTCCCGCACCTCCTCGACCATCTCTCCCGGGTCCACCCGAGCCGTTACGGAGCGCTCGCCGATGGCCTGAAGGCGGTGTGTCTGACGGACGTCCAGCCCGTTCCCGACCAGTCGACGGCGCTGCGGCTGGTCGTCCTGGCCGACCGGCTCTACGACCGCGAGGTCCCGGTGCTGGCCTCCGGGCTCCCCTTCGACCGGCTGTTCAGCGAGGAGATGCTGAACGGCGGCTACCGCAAGAAGTACTTCCGGGCGATCTCCCGGCTCACCGCGCTGGCCCGGGACGCAAAGCGGCTCGCCGAGGCCGTCTAGAGGGAAATCACGCCACATCACCCACGCTTTTGAGGCGCACTTGTTCTCGAAACGCGGAGTTAACCCTGCAAACAACTTTGCAGGGTTAACGTGTTTCTTGACCAACCATTGACCAGTCATTGGTCTGTACTAGACGTGCGCATGGCGGGAAGGGGGGCACATGTTCCGAGGTGCGACGGCCCGGACCGCGCTCGCGCTCCTCGCCGCCGTCCTGCTCGCCCTCCCGTTCTTCGCACCCGCGTCTTCCTTCGCACACGCGCACACCGTGCGTCAGGCCGAGGCCAAGACCAAGACCGGAATCAAACCCGCCGGGAAGCCGCTGCGCGACGAGCTCGTCACCGTCCGCGACTGCGGTCACGGCGGCCCCGCGGACCCCCTGCGCCCCCGTGACCGGCACCGCGCCACCGTCGGCGCCGCCTCGGCCCCCCAGGAGCCCGAGCGCACCCTGCTGGCCCTGGACCCGGCGGCCGAGCACCCACCGATCCGTCCGGCCGACCCCCATCACCGCTCGTCGAGATCCTCGGCGGGCCACTCCCCGGCGGCGCTCCAGGTCTTCCGCTGCTGAGACGACTCCCTCCGCAACAACAGTTCGCAGTTCCCCCACCTGTCCTGTTCTGCACATCCGACGCGCCCCCCACAGCGCGCCAGGAGGAGTCACCACGTCATGCAGCCCCTCATCGACAACGCCCGTACGTTCGGACAGCGCCCTGAGGAGTTCGCCAAGCTCGCCGAAGGCCAGTCCCCGCAGGTCCTGTTCATCACCTGCTCCGATTCGCGGGTCGTCCCCGCGCTGATCACGGGCGCCCGTCCCGGCGAGCTCTTCGAGCTGCGCACCGCGGGCAACATCGTCCCGCCGTACGGCTCCGAGCGCCCCACCGGCGAGGCCGCCACCATCGAGTACGCGGTGGAGGTCCTCGGCGTCCAGGACGTCGTCGTCTGCGGCCACTCCCACTGCGGGGCGGTCGGCGCGCTGGTGCGCGGCGACGACCTTGACGCCGTCCCCGCCGTACGCGACTGGCTCGCGCACGCCGCCGACGAGCCCTCGGCCGCCGACCCCGGCGATCCGACGGTCGCCCTCGCGGTCCAGAACCACGTCCTCGCCCAGCTGCTGCGACTGCGCTCCTACCCCTGTGTGGAGAAGCGGCTCGCCGACGGCCGGCTGCGGGTGCGCGGCTGGTACTACGAGGTGCACACCGGCGCGGTGCTGGAACACCACGTGGACACCGACGGCTTCGAAGCCCTGTGAGCGCCGCGATGACCCAGCCGAAGAACACCCGAATAGCCAGGTTCCCCCATCTGCGGCAGGACTTCGCCGCCTCGCTCGTCGTCTTCCTGGTCGCGCTCCCGCTGTGCGTGGGCGTGGCCGTGGCCTCCGGCGTGCCGGCCGAGCTCGGGCTCGTCACCGGCATCGTCGGCGGCGTCGTCACCGGTCTGATGCGCGGCAGCTCCCTCCAGGTCTCCGGACCGGCGGCCGGGCTGACCGTGCTGGTCTTCGAGGCGGTGCGGGAGTTCGGTCTGCCCGCCCTCGGAGTGATCGTCCTCGCCACGGGCGCCCTGCAGATCACCATGGGCGCCCTCAGGCTGGGCCGGTACTTCCGGGCCATCTCGGTCTCCGTCGTCGAGGGCATGCTCGCCGGGATCGGTCTGGTGCTGATCGCCGGCCAGGTGTACACGCTGGTCGGCGCCAAGGCCCCGGACTCCGGCCCGGAGAAGATCGCCGGACTGCCCGCGGCGCTCGTGGACGCGTTCGGCAGCCCCGGCGCGTCGGCCTCGCTCGCGCTGGGCGCGGGCACCGTCGCCGTCCTCGTGCTGTGGAAGCGGCTGCCGGCGAAGGTGCGCACCGTGCCGGGACCGCTCGCCGCGGTGGGCCTCGCCACCCTCGCCGCCCTGCTGCTCGACCTGCCGGTGGCCACCGTGGAGGTACACGGTCTGCTCGGCTCCGTCCAGCCGCCCCCGCTGTCCGCGTTCGGCGGGCTCGTGGGCGTCGGGCTGCTCGGCACGATCGTCGCGTTCACCCTGATCGCGTCCGCCGAGTCGCTGTTCAGCGCGGCGGCCGTGGACCGGCTGCACGACGGGCCGCGCACCGAGTACGACAGGGAACTGGTCGCGCAGGGCGCGGGCAACGCGCTCTGCGGGCTGCTCGGCGCGCTGCCGATGACCGCGGTGATCGTGCGCAGCGCGGCCAACGTCCAGGCGGGCGCGCGCACCAAGGCGTCCCGGGTGCTGCACGGGGTGTGGCTGCTGCTGTTCGCGGCCCTGCTGCCGGACGCGCTGGCCTATATCCCGATCCCGGCGCTGGCCGGCGTCCTCGTCCACGCCGGCGCCAAGCTGGTCCCGCTCCGCGCGCTCGCGTCCCTGTGGCGCGAGCACCGCGGCGAGGCGCTGATCCTGGTCGTCACGGCCGTGTCGATCGTCGTGGTCAGCATGTTCGAGGGGGTGCTCGTCGGGCTGGCGCTCGCCGTGGCGAAGACGGCCTGGGAGGCCTCGCACCTCCGGCTGGAGGTGGTCGACAAGGGCGCCGGTCCGGTCCAGGCGCATCTGTCGGGCAACGCGACCTTCCTGCGGCTGCCGAAGATCCTCGACAGCCTGGAGGCTCTCCCGCAGGACCGGCCCGTCGAGCTGAACCTCACCGGCCTGCACCACCTCGACCACGCCTGCCGTACGGCCCTGGAGTCCTGGGCCCGGCAGCACAGCGCGGCCGGCACGGAGCCGGTGCGGGTCAGGGAGCCGGTCCGGGCCCCGGCGGTCTGAGGGGCCCCGCCCCGGCGGCCCGAGAGCCGTGCGGGGCCGTCGTCCGGTCCGTCGTCCGGTCCGTCGTCCGGTCCGTGCTCCGGGGCGTGGCCCCGGGCCGGACGGCGGGCATATCGTTGCATATGCAGACAGAACGGCCCTCTGTCGAGGAGGTCGTCATGTTCGAGGAAGTACTCGGCGCGGTCCTGGCGGCCGCGGCGGCGGGCCTGGTGTATTTCGGGGCGGCGGCACGGGTCGTCAAGCAGTACGAGCGCGGGGTCGTGCTCCGGCTGGGCCGGCTGCGCGGGGACGTGCGCACGCCGGGGTTCACGACGGTGATCCCGGGCGTGGACCGGCTGCACAAGGTCAATATGCAGATCGTGACCATGCCCATCCCCGCGCAGGAGGGCATCACCCGTGACAACGTGACCGTGCGGGTCGACGCGGTGGTCTACTTCCGGGTCGTGGACGCGGCGGCCGCGGTCATCAACGTCGAGGACTACCGGTTCGCCGTCTCCCAGATGGCGCAGACCTCGCTGCGTTCGATCATCGGCAAGAGCGAGCTGGACGATCTGCTGTCGAACCGGGAGAAGCTCAACGAGGGTCTGGAGCTGATGATCGACAGTCCGGCCATCGGCTGGGGCGTGCAGATCGACCGGGTCGAGATCAAGGACGTGTCCCTGCCGGAGTCCATGAAGCGCTCGATGGCCCGCCAGGCCGAGGCCGACCGGGAGCGCCGGGCCCGGATCATCAACGCGGACGCGGAGCTCCAGGCGTCGAAGAAGCTCGCCGAGGCGGCCCAGCAGATGGCCGACACACCGTCCGCGCTCCAGCTGCGGCTGCTCCAGACGGTGATGGCGGTGGCGGCGGAGAAGAACTCCACGCTGGTGCTGCCCATCCCGGTGGAACTGCTGCGCTTCCTCGAGCGGGCCCCGCAGCAGCCGGGCCCCCACACGGAACCCCCTCCGGCCCCACCTCTCGAACCACCGCCGGGTGGGTGATGCCTACGGGCCAGCCCAGTCCTATTGTCATAACTAAGGCTTGATCTCTCGTATGTTCATACGGTGATCATTCCTGTACGTCGTCTGGCCGCCGTCTGTGCCCTCGGCGCCGCTCTCACCGCCTGCGGCACCTCCCCGGCCCCCCAGGCCGCCCGCCCGTCGGCGCCCGCCCCCTCCTCGGCCTCCGCCTCCCCCTCGGAGCCGGCCTCCGCCGAGCCCTCGCGGGCGCCGACGCTGGCGCCCGGGCCGGCCGGGCTCACCCCGGTCTTCACGAACGGTCCGCGTACGCTCGGCAAGACCGTCGCCCTCACCTTCGACGCCGACATGACCGCCGATCAGGGACCGCGGGCCGCGGGCGGGGAGCGCTTCGACAACCCGGGGCTGATCTCGGCGCTGCGCGGACTGAAGGTGCCGGCCACCGTGTTCATGACCGGGCGGTGGGCCGAGGAGTACCCGGCCGAGGCCCGCTCCATCGGGCGGGACCCGCTGTTCGAGGTCGCCAACCACTCCTACAGCCACTACGCGTTCACCGGTGACTGCTACGGCCTG
Organism: Streptomyces sp. YKOK-I1; assembly: GCF_054660435.1. Classification (NCBI taxonomy): domain Bacteria; kingdom Bacillati; phylum Actinomycetota; class Actinomycetes; order Kitasatosporales; family Streptomycetaceae; genus Streptomyces; species Streptomyces sp. YKOK-I1. Next base: position 7,787,498 of record NZ_BAAGDR010000001.1, on the reverse strand, counting down.
CCGACCGTGGCCGAGGACCGGATGCGCGCGGACGTGGAGCGGGCGTACACCGCCTTCCGCAAGGCGGGGGTACCGGACGCGATGCCGTACTTCCGCTTCCCCGGCGGCTGTTACGACAAGCGGGCACTGCGCGCGGTCAGCGGACTCGGGGTGACCGCGGTGCAGTGGGACGTGGTCAGCGGGGACGCGTTCGCGACGGACGCCGACGCGGTGGCCCGGGAGGTCCTGGACGGGGTGCGGCCGGGATCCGTGGTCGTCATGCACTGCACCCGCAGCGCCGCGCCGGTGACCGAGCGGGCGGTGCGGGCGATCGTGCCCGAGCTACGGCGCCGGGGGTACCGGTTCGTGAAGGTGTCCGAGCTGATCGGGGCCGTCCGGACGTCGTCATGAGCCTCGTCCGCGGGAGGGATGAATGAGGACGCCTGCTGCCCGGTCCGCATGAGGGAGGCAGAAGGCACGGCGGACCGCCCGTTCAGGGTGATCTGCGGGAGGTGAGCGCGCAGGCCACCGCGACCGCCGCGGCCGTGACGAGTACGGCGGCGGCGAGCGGAACCAGCGGAAGGCTGACCGTCGCCGAGCGGGAGCCGGTGACCAGGCCGGTGACCGCCGCGTGGGCCGGGGAGCCGCTCACCACCAGCGCCAGCAGGGCCGCCAGCAGCAGCGCCGGGACGGCCCGGCCCGTGGAGCGCAGAACGGGCGGAGCGGTGAGCGCGCCGACGGCCGTGCCGAGCAGGGCGCAGGTCAGGGAGGCGAGCAAGCCGGCCGCGCCGGCCGCGGGGACCGGGATGCGGTGCTGGTGGTCGGCGCCGACCGGGTCGCTGATGTAGACGACCGCCGCCGTGGCGACCGTACCGAGGAGCACGGCCGCGCCGAGCGCGGTCAGCACGGCGGCCAGGTGCGCCCGGGCGGGCCCGGCCGCCGCCGCCACGACGGTCCGGGCGGCCGGGGGCTCGCCCGTGACGCAGCTCCGCACCAGCCAGGCGGCGGTGGGCAGCAGCACGGCGGCCGTCCAGCCGAGCGAGTCCAGCAGCGGCTGGCCGCCCTGCACCCCGACGCCCAGGAAGACGACGTACAGCAGGAACGGCGGCAGCCAGCGCTGGGAGCGCAGGAGCAGGGCGGTCTGGTAGCGCAGCAGGGCGGTCATCGCGGGCCTTCGGGGTCGGACGGCCGCACGCTCACCACGTGGTACGGCGGGCGGGCGGTCAGCAGGGCGCGGAGCACGACGTCGGAGTGGGAGGCGGGGACGGTGAGGCGGTGGGTGCGGTCGGCCGTCTCCTCGGCCACGGTGGCCCTGCGCGCCGCCTCCGGGGGGAGGGGCGCGGGACCTCGTACCTCGATCGTGGTGTGCGGTCCCCCGCCTTCGGCTTCCCCTTCCCCTTCCCCTTCTCCTTCCCCTCCTCCGGTACGGCGGTGCAGGGTGCCGTCGCGGACCGTGTACACGGCGTCCGTGGTGCCGTTGAGGCGGCGGGGGTCGTGGTCGACGAAGACGACGGCGGCACCGGCGGCCGTGCGTTCGGCGACCGCCCTCTCCAGTTCGGCGCGCGCTTCGGTGTCCAGGCCGGTCCATGCCTCGTCCAGGATCAGCAACTCCGGTTCGGCGAGGAGGGCTTGGGCGACGGCGACCTTCTGGCTGCTGCCCTTCGACAGCTGGGACATCGGGGTGCGGGCGTGGGCGGCGGCGCCGAAGCGGTCCAGCCAGTCGCCTGCGGCGCGGGTGGCCGCGGGCCGGGGCAGGCCGTGGACCGCGCCGAGGTGGGTGAGGTAGTCGACGGGGGTGAAGGGGAGGGCCGCCGGGAAGCGTTCGGGGACATAGGCCGTGCAGGGGCGGCCCCTCACGTGGCCCTCTGTCGGGGCGTCGATGCGGGCGAGGAGCCGGAGGAGGGTGGATTTGCCGGTGCCGTTGGGGCCTTCTATGCGGGTGAGGGTGGCGGGGGTGATGTGCAGGTCGATGTTGCGGATGACCCAGGGGCCGCGTAAGCCGTAGCGGCGGCCGGCGTCTGTGAGACGGAGAACGCGTTCCATGGGGGTCCATGCTGTCGTACGGCGGGTGCGGGTTGTCTGTGGCTGGTCGCGCCCCGCGGCGGAGCCGCACATCGACACAGCCCCGCGCCCCTTAGGGTTGGCTGGTGTGAGCCTTGATCATCAGCCCCCCGAGGACAGTCCCTTCCAGTCCGAGGCCAGTCTTCGCGACTCCGCGCCTCAGTACGTCCTCCCCCTGGTCGTGCGCATGGAAAGGAGCGCGCCGCCCGCTCGTACCGACGCGCTCGAGACCGCCGCCCGGGCCGTGCTCGTGATGCTCGGCGACGAGAGGTCGCTGGGCGACGGGGAATGGGCACAGGCCGTGCGGGACTGGCAGGACGCCCGGATCCGCAAGGTCGTGCGGCGGGCCCGTGGGGCCGAGTGGCGGCGTGCCGAGGCGCTGGACGGGGTCACCGTGGGCGGGAAGAGCGCCGAGGTGCGGGTGTTTCCGCCGGTGCCGCTGGACGGGTGGCCCAAGGATCTGGCCCGGCTCCAGGTCTCCGGGACCGATCTCGACGACCCCGAGCCGCCGGCCGGGACCGAGCCCGGGGTTCCGGTCATCTGGCTGAACCCGGAGCTCGACATGTCCGCCGGGAAGGCGATGGCGCAGGCCGGGCACGGTGCCCAGCTCGCCTGGTGGGAGCTGTCGGAGGAGGAGCGGAGCGCCTGGCGTGCGTCCGGTTTCGCGCTCGCCGTGCGGACCGCCGACCCCGCGCGGTGGCGCGAGCTCACGACGAGCGGGCTGCCGCTGGTGCGGGACGCGGGGTTCACCGAGATCGCGCCGGGCAGCTGCACCGTCGTGGCGGATCATCCGGCCCTGCGCCGAGCGCGCCCGGCCGAACCTCAAATGTAGCTCTGAAGGTGGGCGCCGGGTGGTTCGGCGGTCGGCGGCGGGGTCATACCACCGTCACCACCGAGGGGGGACCAAGGAGGCGGTGACCATGACACGACTGGGAACGGGCATAGGCTGGCGGCCGGAGATCGCGGACGCGGTGGAGCGGATGCCGGGCATCGACTGGGTCGAGGTCGTGGCGGAGAACACCTGCCCCGGACACCTCCCCGCCTCCCTGACGCGGCTGCGCGAGCGCGGGGTCACCGTCGTCCCGCACGGCGTCGGCCTGGGGCTCGGCGGTGCCGAACGGCCCGACGAGGGGCGGCTCGCGGCCCTCGCCGAGCGGGCCTCGGTCCTGGGGTCGCCGCTGGTCACCGAGCACATCGCGTTCGTCCGCGCGGGCGGCCCGCTGACCGCGACCCCGCGGCTGGAGGCCGGTCATCTGCTGCCGGTGCCGCGCACCCGGGACGCTCTCGACGTGCTCTGCGAGAACGTCCGTGTCGCGCAGGACGCGCTGCCCGTGCCGCTGGCCGTCGAGAACATCGCCGCGCTGATCGCCTGGCCGGGCGAGGAGATGACGGAGGGGCAGTTCCTGTACGAGCTGGCCGACCGGACGGGCGTACGGCTGCTCATCGACGTGGCGAACCTGTACACCAATCACGTCAACCGCGGCGAGGACCCCGCCGGGGCGCTCGACGAGCTGCCCCTGGAGGCCCTCGCCTACGTCCATGTCGCGGGCGGGTTCGCCCGGGACGGCGTCTGGCACGACAGCCACGCCCATCCCGTGCCGCGTCCGGTCCTCGACATCCTGACCGACCTCGCGTCCCGGGTCTCGCCGCCCGGGGTGCTGCTGGAGCGCGACGAGAACTTCCCCGAACCCGCCGTACTGGAGCTGGAGTTGGAGGCGATCCGGGACGCGGTGCGGGACGGGGAGCGGCTCGCGGTCAAGCGGGAGCTGATCCGGCTCGGCCGGGACGCGCGGGCGGCGGCGGGGGCGGCACGGACCGGACAGGGCGCGCCGGTGGGACGAGGCGAGTCAAGCGGAGTCGGCGTGGGCGTCGGAGTCGGCGTCGAACTGGGCGTCGGCGAAGGTGGCGGCGGCGGGACGCGAACGGCGGTCGCGCCGGCGCCCGCGTCCGCCGTCACGGTGGCGTCTCCCCTCGCGTCCGCCGTCGCGGTCGCCCCCGCCGCCGCGTCGGCACCGGCACCCATCCCCGGCATCGGCGTCGGCGTCGGCGTCGGCGTCGATGACCTGACGCGGCAGCGGCTCGGGCTCGCCCAGGCCGCGCTGTTGTCCGCGCTCGTCGCGGGGACGCCGGTGCCGGAGGGCTTCGACCGGGTGCGGATCGGGGTGCAGGCGCGGGCGCTGGCGGCGAAGCGGGCCGGGGTGGTGGCCAAGGTGGCGCCGGAGCTGCCGGTCCTCCTCGGCGACGGGTACCGGGCGGCGTTCCTCGCGTACGCCCAGGGCCATCCGATGCGCGGCGGCTACCGGCAGGACGCCCTGGACTTCGTCGAGCGGGTGCTGCTGGACGGGTCGCCGGCGCAGGGGCGGGTCCGGCGGGAGCTGCGCACCTGGTGGCAGGACCGGTCGGGACCGGCGCCGCGGTCGGGGTCGCGGCTGGCGCGGGCGGCACGGGCGGGCCGGGCGCTGATCCGGCGCTAGCCAGGGCGTTCACCGTTCCTTCACCCCTGCGGGGAGGCCAAGTTGCCGGGGCAGTAATATGCCTTTTCGCACCCGAAACGCACTGGCGTGCGGTGCCGTGAGCAGGAGGCCCCCATGCGACCGCGACCCCCCGTCAAGGGCAGAGGCATCTTCAGCGGGACCGGGATCATCGTGACCGGCCTGGCCGCGACCTGCGTGGCGTTGTTCATCCCCGTCGCGTCGTACTCGAACCAGTCGTCCACCGGGTCGGCCGGGGCGGACGTACTGAACGCGCAGACCGTGCTCACGCAGTACGGTCCGCTGTCCGAGCTCGACCGGGAGTTCGTCACGAAGGTCCGGCTGGCCGGGCTGTGGGAGCTGCCCGCCGGTCAGCTGGCGCAGCGCAAGGGCACGACCGAGGCCGTACGGACCGCCGGGCAGCACCTCGTCGAGGGGCACACGTTCCTGGACGAGCGGGTGCGGGACGTGGCCGCGAAGCTGGGGCTCGGTCTGCCGAACGAGCCGGGCGACCAGCAGAAGGCCTGGCTGGCGGAGCTGAACGCGGCGCAGGGCGTGGACTTCGACCGGAAGTTCGCCAACATCCTGCGGCTGGCGCACGGCCGGGTGTTCACCGTCGTCGCACAGGTGCGGGCCGGTACCCAGAACTCGCTGGTGCGGGCGCTCGCCGACGACGCCAACACGACCGTTCTGGACCACATCGAGATCCTTGAGGCCACCGGGTACGTGGACTTCGAGTCCCTGGCCCGGGACCTTGCGGCGACCGGCACGCCCACGCCCACGGCCAGCCCCGGGGTCGTGGTGCCGCTGACGCCGTCGCCGTCCTGAGCCAAGCGGAACGTCACATACCCACAACGCTCCGTCCGGATGATGAACAGGGCATGGCGTTTTCCCGTGTACACGGCATAGAAACGTGACATGTTCTGGGTCCTTCTCCTGCTGTTGGCCTGGGCGGCCGCGGGCACGGCGTGCACCCGGCTGTGCCTGGCCGCCGTCCGTGCGGCGGCCGTGGACACCGAGGACGCGAGCGCGAGCCGGGGACACGACCTGACGCTCTACGAGGCGGCCTTCCTGTCCGGCGGACCCGGCCGGGTCGCCGATCTGACGATGGTGTCGATGGCCCGGCAGCGGCGGCTGCTGCTCGCCCGCACCGGCTGGGCGACCGTCGTGGACCCGCGCGGACGCGACGAGATGGAGCGGTCGGTGATCGGGGCCATCGGGCCCGAGGGGCAGTCCCGGATCGCGCCGGCGCGGGCCGGTGCGGCGTCCGCCGACGCGGTGCGCGGTCTCGCCGACCGGCTGGTCAGCGCGGGGCTCGCGGTGCCCGACGGGGCCCGTACGACGGTCGAGGCCGGGGTGCGTCAGGTGCGGCTGGCGGCCGGGGTCGTCCTGGCGGTGGGCGCGGTGGCGCTGCTGATGCCGGTGCCCTCCGACGGTACGGGGATGCCGCGCGGGCTGATCGCCCTGTGGTTCGCGCTGCCCCTGGCGCTCACCCTGAGCTGTCTGGCGATAGCGCGGGTCGAGGTGCATCCCTACGCACGCTGGGCCTCGCCCGCCGGGCAGCGCCTGCTGGGCACCCTGGCCCGGCGGGCCGGCGACCCCGGCGGCACCGGGGGCGACGACCGTTCGTATCTGACGTCCGTGGCCGTTCTCGGCATCCGCGCGGTCGACGAGCCCGATCTGCGCGCCGCGTTCGCCCACCGCGAGCCCTGACCCCCGCGCGTTCCCCTTCCCGGGGGCGCACTTGGAGCATTGGCGCCGACACCCGGGGGCGGTGCTTGCCTTGCCGCACGGCCGTCCGAAACATCCCTTCTGTCGCCGCCGCGCATCGAAGGGACACGCGAATGAGAGCCGCCGCGCTCTACTCGGCCATGGGAGCCCTGCTCCTGACCACCCTCTCCGCCGCCCCCGCCGGCGGCCTTCCCGCCACCCCGGGCGCCTCCGGCTCCGCGCGGGCCGGCACCGCTCCCGCCGGTGTCGCGCTCGCCGCCGCCCGGGCCGCCGCCCGGGGCATCGCCTTCGGCACGTGCTCCGACGCCCAGGATCTGCCCAGCAGCATGCAGTGCGGCACGGTCGGCGTCCCGCTCGACTACGCGCGGCCGAACGGCAAGCAGATCCAACTGACCGTCAGCCGGGTCAGGGCCACCCAGCGGGACCCGCACAACAGCAAGCACCGGATGCCCCGCAAGGGCGCGCTGGTCTTCAACCCGGGCGGCCCGGGCGGCTCCGGGCTGTACTTCCCGCTGGCCGGCCTGCTCCCGGAGTGGAAGCGCATCGGCGCGGCGTACGACCTCGTCGGCTACGACCCGCGCGGCGTCGGCCGCTCCGCCCCGGTGTCCTGCCAGGACCCCAAGAACTTCTTCAAGGGCCCCTCCCCGGCGCCCGTCCACCCGTCCGAGTCGTACAAGCGGGAGCGGATCGCCGAGGCGAAGGCGTACGCGCGCGGCTGCGCCGAGCGGTCCGGCAGCGGGCTGCGGCACTACAACTCGATCAACAACGCCCGTGACCTGGACGTGCTGCGGGCCGCGCTGGGCGAGAAACAGCTGAACTTCATGGGGGCGTCGTACGGCAGCTACTTCGGGGCGGTGTACGCCACCCTGTTCCCCTCGCACGTACGGCGGATGGTGTTCGACGCGGCGGTCAACCCGGACCCGGAGCGGATCTGGTACCGCAACAACCTCGACCAGTCGATGGCGTTCGAGAGCCGCTGGACCGACTTCCGGGAGTGGGTCGCGAGGCACGACAAGGTGTACCGGCTGGGCGACACGCCCGAGAAGGTGCTGGCCAGCTATGAGCGGGCCCGGGCCCGGCTGGCCGCGGAGCCGGCCGGTGGGAAGGTCGGACCGGCGCAGCTCCAGAGCGCGTTCCTGCAGGCCGGGTACTACGACGACTACTGGCCGCACCGGGCGCAGGCGCTGTCGGACTATCTGAGGGGCGACCCGAAGGAGCTGATCGCGCAGGCCGGGCCGGTGACCGAGGCCGCGGCCGAGTCGGAGAACTCCGCCGCCGTCTACACGGCCGTGGAGTGCAACGACGGGCCCTGGCCGACGGACTTCAAGGTGTGGGACCGCGACAACACCCGGCTCGCGCGCGTGGCGCCGTTCGAGACCTGGGACAACGTATGGGCGAACCTGCCCTGCGCGTACTGGCCGACGGCCCGGCAGAAGCCGGTGGACGTGCGGACCGGGCCCGGCGAGCTGCCGCCGACGCTGATCCTCGCCTCCGAGCGGGACGCCGCCGCGCCGTATGACGGGGCGCTGGAGATGCACCGTCGCCTGTCGGGGTCGGTGCTGGTGACCGAGCGGGACTCCGGAACGCACGGCATCGCGGGCGGGCCCAACCAGTGCGTCAACGGGCATCTCGACGCGTATCTGCTGGAGGACCGGGTGCCCTCGCGGCGGGCCGCCTGTGCGGGGCATGTGGAGCCGGCTCCGGTTGCTCCGAAGAAGAAGTGACGTGAGGCCGTGGGGAACTGCGGGCCGGTCGTGGCCGGTCGCGCAGTTCCCCGCGCCCCTTTCGGGGCGCCTTACGCGAGGCCTGCGATCAGGTCCCCCACCGACTTGCGGCGGCCCGTGTAGAACGGGACCTCCTCGCGGACGTGCATCCGGGCCTCCGAGGCGCGCAGGTGACGCATGAGGTCGACGATGCGGTACAGCTCGTCGGCCTCGAAGGCGAGGATCCACTCGTAGTCGCCGAGGGAGAAGGACGCGACCGTGTTGGCGCGGACGTCCGGGTAGCCGCGGGCCATCTTGCCGTGGTCGGCGAGCATCCGGCGGCGGTCCTCGTCGGGCAGCAGGTACCAGTCGTAGCTGCGGACGAAGGGGTAGACGCTGACATAGTCGCGGGGCGTCTCGTCGGCGAGGAACGCCGGGATGTGGGAGCGGTTGAACTCGGCGGGGCGGTGCAGCGCCATGTTCGACCAGACCGGCTCCAGGGCGCGGCCCAGCCGGGTGCGGCGGAACAGGTTGTACGCCTCCTGGAGCTGGTCGCTGGTCTCGGCGTGCCACCAGATCATGACGTCGGCGTCGGCGCGCAGGCCGGACACGTCGTACGTGCCGCGGATCGTCACGTCCTTGGCGGCGAGCTGGTCGAACAGCTCCTGGACCTCGTCGGCGTAGCCCGTACGGTCCTCGGGCAGCACGTCCTTCAGCCTGAAGACCGACCACAGCGTGTAGCGGATGACCTCGTTGAGGTCCTTGGCCAGCTTGCCCTTGTTCGGGATCCTGCCGGACTCGGTGGTGGGGGCGTCGTCACTCATGGTTCTCATTCTCCTGCTCCGCCGTGCAGACTTTGCACCGGGTGGGCGGTGAGCTCCTGTACGGCGCTCAGGTCGCCGTGGATCTGGTCGACGGCCGCGTGGGCGCTCGCGATGCACGCGGGGACGCCGACGCCGTCGTACTGCGCGCCGCACACCGCGAGGCCCGGCAGCTTCGCCACGTGCTCGCGGATGCGGGCCACGCGCGCGTGGTGGCCGACGGGGTACTGGGGCAGGCCGTCCGTCCAGCGGGTGACCCGGGTCTCCACGGGCGTGGCGGTCAGGCCGGTGGCCTCGCGCAGGTCGTGGCGGGAGACCTCGACGAGGCCGGCGTCGTCGCGGCCGAGGATCTCCGTCTCGCCGTACCGCCCGACGGAGGTGCGCAGCACCAGCACGTCCGGGTCCTCGTCGGCGATCCAGCCCCACTTCTGCGAGGCGAACGTCGACGCCTTGATGGTGTGGCCGTCGACCGGCGGGACGAGGAAGCCGCTGCCCTCGGGCAGGGCGGCCTCGGAACGGCGGTAGGCGAGGGTGACCAGGGCCATCGAGGCGTACTCGACGGTGCGCAGTTCGGCGGCGGCGGCCGGGGACTCGGCGGCCAGCAGCGCGGCGGCGGCGGGCGCGGGCACGGCGAGGACCACGGCGTCCGCGTGCAGCACGCGCTCACCGGTGGTGACCTGCCAGCCGCCGGGCTCGCGGCGCAGGCCGGTGACGGGCACGCGCGTGTGGATCTCGCCGCCCCGTGCCCGGACCGACTCCGCGACCGCGAGCGGCAGCCGGCCCACCCCGCCCTCGACGCCCGTGAACACCGGTCCGGTCTGCTGCTGCGCGGCGGCCTTCGCCTGGATCTCGCGGACGGCCTCGGTCAACGACGTGTGCGTGAGCGCCGCCTGGAACAGCTGTGGTACGGCCGAGCGCATCGAGATGCGGTAGGCGTCCCCGGCGTACACCCCGCCGAGGAGGGGTTCGATCAGACGGTCGACGACCTCGCGGCCCAGCCGGGCCGCCACGTACTCCCCGACCGCGACGTCCTCGCCGACCTCCGTGCGCGGCAGGTCGGCGTCGCGTTCGATGCGGGCGAGTCCCTCGTCGGACAGCACGCCGGACAGGGCCGCCGCGGTGCCGGGGACGCCCATGACATGGCCCTTGGGCATGGGGCGCAGCGCGCCGCGGGTCCAGATCGAGGCAGTGGCGGTGGCGGGCGGCTGCAGCAGGTCCGTCAGTCCCGCCTCGCGCGCGAGGGCGACCGCCTCGGGGCGGCGGGCCAGCAGCGACTCGGCGCCGAGGTCCACGCGGACGCCCGCGATCTCGCCGGGCAGCAGCTTGCCGCCGACCCGCTCGGAGGCCTCCAGGACGGTCACCCGCGCCCCGCGCGCCAGCAGCCGGTGGGCCGCGGCCAGGCCTGCGATGCCGGCTCCGATGACGACGACGTGCTGCCCCGCACGCGAACCCGTTGCGCTCATGTCCCCCACTCTCTCAGACCCCACCGACACCGCCGCCAGGGCCATGTGGCCCCTCCGAGTCCCGACCGTGACCGCTTCGGAACCGATTCCGTCCAACGTCCCGGCCCGCCCCGGCGTCGAAGGAACGTCAGTCGTCTCAACCCTCGGGGGTACGTCCACATGCACGCACGACGATCCGCACGGCCCGTCCACGCCCTGGCCGGCGTCCTGCTGGCCGCCGCACTCGCGCTCACCGGGTGCAGCGGCGCGAGCGACTCGGGAGGCGACAGCGCGAGCCTCGCCGACAAGGCCGCCGCCGGCGAGGCCGCCCGGTCCGACGCCAAGGCGGGCGCCGGGGCGAGCGGCTCCCAGGCCTCTTCCGGGGCCTCTTCCGCGCCGAAGCTCACCGCGAACCGGATCATCCGCACCGCCTCGCTGAGCGTGCGGGTCAAGGACGTTCCCAAGGCCCTCGACGAGGCCCGTACGACCACCGAGAACGCGGGCGGCTACGTCGGCGACGAGAGCACGAACCGGGACGGGGACGGCACCGAGCGCACCCGGGTCGTCCTGCGGGTGCCCGTCGAGCGGTACGACGAGGTCCTCGCCGACCTCCAGGGCGCGGGTGAGCTGCTGGAGCGTACGGCGAAGGCCCAGGACGTCACCGACCAGGTCGTCGACGTCGACAGCCGCATCACGTCCCAGCGGGCCAGCGTCGCCCGAATCCGCGAGCTCATGGACCGGGCCACCAAACTGAGCGACGTGGTCACCCTGGAGGGTGAACTGAGCAGCCGGGAGGCCGACCTGGAGGCGCTGCTCGCCCAGCAGGCGTCCCTGAAGGACCGCACCAGCCTGGCGACGATCACGCTGAGCCTGTCGGAGAAGCCGGCCCCGAAGGCGGCCGAGGACGACGACCCCGGCTTCCTGGACGCGCTGGCGGGCGGCTGGGGCGCGTTCGTGAGCGTGCTGCGCTGGATCACCGTGGCCTTCGGCGCGGTGCTGCCGTTCCTCGTGGTGGCCGTGCTGCTGGTCCTGGCCTGGCTGCGGCTGCCGCGCCGCCGGACGCCGCGCGGGCCCGAGGGGGACTGAAGTGCGCCTCCCCCGTAGCGTGTTCGTATGAGCATGCCTGCGCGGGAACGACTGGTCGTGATCGGCGGTGACGCCGCGGGCATGTCCGCGGCGTCCCAGGCCCGCCGTCTCAAGGGGCAGGAGGAGCTGGAGATCGTCGCGTTCGAGCGCGGTCACTTCACCTCGTACTCCGCGTGCGGGATCCCTTACTGGGTGGGCGGCGACGTCACCGACCGGGACGACCTGATCGCCCGCACCCCCGAGGAGCACCGCGCGCGCGGGATCGACCTGCGGCTGCGCACCGAGGTCACGGAGATCGACGTGCCCGGACGGCGGGTACGCGCGCGTGACGTCGATTCCGGGGACGCGTCCTGGACGTCGTACGACAAGCTCGTGATCGCGACCGGGGCACGCCCGGTCCGCCCGGACCTGCCGGGCGTGGACGCCCCCGGTGTGCACGGGGTGCAGACGCTGGACGACGGCCAGGCGCTGCTGGACACGCTGGCCCGCGCGCGGGGGAGGCGGGCCGTGGTCGTCGGCGCGGGCTACATCGGCGTGGAGATGGCCGAGGCGCTCATCAACCGCGGCTACGAGGTGACCGTCGTCAACCGCGGCAGCGAGCCGATGTCCACCCTGGACCCGGACATGGGCCGGCTGGTCCACCGGGCCATGGAGGGCCTCGGCATCACCATGGTCAACGACGCCGAGGTCACCGCACTGCCCACCGGCGAGGACGGCCGGGTGCGGGCGGTGGTCACGAAGGACGCCGAGTACCCGGCGGACGTGGTCGTCCTCGGTATCGGCGTCCGCCCCGAGACCGCCCTCGCCGAAGCCGCCGGCCTGCCTCTGGGCGCCCACGGCGGTCTGCTCACCGACCTGGCGATGCGGGTGCGCGGCCCCCTTGGCGACGGGGTCATCTGGGCGGGCGGCGACTGCGTGGAGGTCCTCGACCTGGTCTCCGGGCAGGAGCGGCACATCGCCCTCGGTACCCACGCCAACAAGCACGGCCAGATCATCGGTACCAACGCCGGCGGCGGCTACGCCACCTTCCCCGGTGTCGTCGGGACCGCCGTCAGCAAGGTCTGCGACCTGGAGATCGCCCGTACGGGTCTGCGCGAGAAGGACGCGCGCAGGGTGGGCCTCCAGTACGAGACGGTCACCATCGAGTCCACGAGCCGCGCCGGCTACTACCCCGGCGCCTCCCCCATGACGGTCAAGATGCTCGCGGAACGCCGCACGGGCCGCCTCCTGGGCGTCCAGATCGTCGGCAGGGAGGGCGCGGCCAAGCGGGTCGACATCGCGGCAGTGGCCCTGACGGCCGGGATGACGGTGGAACAGATGACAGCCCTGGACCTGGGCTACGCCCCACCGTTCAGCCCGGTCTGGGACCCGGTCCTGGTGGCGGCCAGAAAAGCGGCAACTAGGCTACGAGGGTCAGGCCAGCCGACGTAGGGGCGCGGGGCTGTGTCGATTTGCGGCTCCGCCGCGTGGGCGCGACCAGCCCCCACGCACCCGCGCCCGACAACGTTCCTTACGCGGTACCAAGCCGCGGCAGCGCGGAGACCGGCGCCGCGGCGACAACCTGCTCCGCCGGCTTGGCATGCGCGGCAGCCGCAGGCCGCGACCGCAGCCGGTGCGACACGGCCTCGTCCAGCGTCACCGGTCGCTGCATCTGCGAAGCGAGCCGCCCGGCCTCCTGGCCGAGCCGGGCCACGTCCTCCCAGGGCAGCCGGATGACCAGGGCGATCTCCGCCTCGCCGTCGGGCGTGGCGTGCATCGCGGGGGTAACTCGGTCGTTCATCGCCTGTTCCTCACGTCGTCCCCGCGGTCCGCCTTCCCCGGGCCGCGGGCGGTTGCCGGTTCATACGCGGCCACCGCGGAGCGCGTTCACCGATTCGACGAACGGATCGGGGGCAGTACTTCCTTGTGGTCATCCCCGTCCATGACGTGAACCCGGTGCGCCGCACGCCCGTGGTGACGTACGCGTTGATCGCGGCGAACGTGCTGGTCTTCTGGTTCATGCCGGGTCTGTCGGGCTCCGTGGCCGGCGACAGCGCCCTGGCGCAGACCTGCCATCTGCACGCCTTCCTGGAGCACTACGCGGCCGTGCCGCGCGAGTTGATCCACGATCAGCTCCCGCAGCTCGTACCGACGGGCGGCGTCCGCGGCGGCGGCTGTCTGCTGGGCCCGCCGGACTACACCAAGTCGCCGGTGCTGAGCGTGTTCACGGCGATGTTCCTGCACGGCGGCTGGCTGCACCTGCTGGGCAACATGCTGTTCCTGCTGATCTTCGGGAACAACATCGAGGACCGCATGGGCCACCTCCGCTTCGCGCTGTTCTACGTCGCCTGCGGCTATGCGGCGTCGTACGGCTTCGCGCTGCTGAACGCCGACTCCACCGATCCGCTGATCGGCGCGTCCGGGGCGATCGCGGGGGTGCTCGGCGCCTATCTGGTGCTGTATCCGAGGGCCAGGGTGTGGGTGCTGGTGCCGTTCCTGGTCTTCCTGCCGCTGCGGCTGCCTGCCTGGCTGGTGCTGGGCTTCTGGTTCGGGCTCCAGGCGGTGTACTCCTCCGGCGAGGGGGTCTCCGAGGCGGGCACCGTGGCGTACGCGGCGCATGTCGTCGGCTTCCTCACGGGCATGCTGCTGGCCTGGCCGCTCAAGCCGGGCACCCCGCCGCCCCCGGAGCCGCGCGGGCTGCTGTTCGGCAGACGGGCCCGGCCCCGGCACACGTGATGACTCAGCGGGCCGTCTGCGTGTGGACGTACTCCACGAGGCGGGTGAGCGCGTCCGGGTCGGTGGACGGCATCACGCCGTGGCCGAGGTTGAAGACATGGCCCTCCAGGCCGGCGGCCGCGTCGAGGACCTCGCGGGCCTTGGTCTCGACGGCCTCGGTGCCGGCGAACAGGACGGTCGAGTCGAGGTTGCCCTGGAGCGCCTTGCCGGGGCCGACCCGGCGGGCGGCCTCGTCCAGCGGGACGCGCCAGTCGACGCCGACGACGTCCGCGCCGGCCTCGCCCATGAGGTGCAGCAGCTCGCCGGTGCCGACGCCGAAGTGGATGCGCGGGACGCCGTAGGACTCGACGGCGCGGAAGACCTTCGCGGAGGCGGGCAGCACCGAGCGGCGGTAGTCGGCCGGGGCGAGGGCGCCCGCCCAGGAGTCGAACAGCTGGACGGCGCTCGCGCCCGCCTCGATCTGGACCTTCAGGAACGCGGAGGTGATCTCGGCGAGACGGTCGAGGAGGTCGGCCCAGAGCTGCGGGTCGCCGTACATCATCGCCTTGGCGTTCTCGTACGTGCGCGACGGGCCGCCCTCGACGAGGTAGCTCGCGAGGGTGAACGGCGCGCCCGCGAAGCCAATCAGCGGGGTGGCGCCGAGCTCGGCGGTGAGCAGACCGACCGCCTCGGTGACGTAGGAGACGTCCTCGGGGGTGAGGTCACGGAGCTGGGCGAGGTCGGCGCGGGTGCGGATCGGGTGCTCGACGACCGGGCCGACGCCGGGCTTGATGTCGAGGTCGACGCCGATGGCCTTGAGCGGGACGACGATGTCGCTGTAGTAGATCGCGGCGTCGACGTTGTGCCGGCGCACGGGCTGGAGCGTGATCTCGGTGACCAGCTCGGGCCGCGTGCACGACTCCAGCATGGGGATGCCCTCGCGGACCTTGCGGTACTCCGGCAGCGAGCGGCCCGCCTGGCGCATGAACCACACGGGGGTGTGCGGCACGGGTTCGCGCCTGCACGCCTTCAGGAAGGGGCTGTCGTACGTCGCTGTCGGCTGCCGGCCCGCGGGGCTCTCGTTCGCGCTCACGACGGCAAGTCTCGCACGGCGCCGGAGCCGGTGGAGCCGCCCCCACCGCCTCCCGCCGTGCCTGCGAGACACCCGTTCGGCCCTTGCGGGCGGGGGGCGTGTTCGCCCAGCGCGCAGCCGCCCGCGGGTCCCGCGCGGGTGTCTTGCCCTGCGCGAGGCCGTCGTTCCCCTTAATCTTCCCCGCATGGCTGCGGCTCAGGGACGACTGTCGGACGGCGCTGGCGGGATGGACGAGGCGAACGAGGGGGAGCGCGATGGAGGCAGGTCGGCACCGCCGCCGTTCCGGGCCGCCGTCGAGGCGCTGAGGGCGGCGCGGCTGCGGCCGCAGATCGAGGTCGACCCGACCCCGGCGCCCAAGCGGCTCGCCCCGTACGCGTACGCCCTGGAGGCGACCGTCGTGGACGGCGAGCAGGATCTCGCCGACGGGCGGCTGGTGCTGCTGCACGACCCGGACGGGCACGACGCCTGGCGCGGGACGTTCCGGCTGGTGACGCTGGTGCGGGCGGAGCTGGAGGCGGAGATGGCGGCCGACCCGCTGCTGCCGGAGGTGTGCTGGTCCTGGCTGACCGGCGCGCTCCAGGCGCGCGGCCTCGGGTACGGCGAGCCGAGCGGGACGGTCACCCGGGCGAGCTCGCACTACTTCGGCGGTCTCGCGGAGCGGCCGGCGAACTCGCAGATCGAGATCCGCGCCTCCTGGACCCCCCGCGAGGGCCTGGGCGGGGTCCCGGACGCGGCGGCCCACCTGGCGTCCTGGTGCGATCTGCTGGCCCAGGTGGCGGGCCTGCCCCCGGCGGGCCCCGGAGACGCCTCGGTGGTGACCCTGCCGCAGCGCCGGGGGCCGCAGTCGCGTTAGGACGGTACAGCTGTACGAGTGGGTCGGCCGCCGGAAACGGCGGCCGACCCATTTGGCCGTCCTGATTGACCATCTCTTTGTCGATACGGCCACTTTCGATCCCGGACCGTATCCACCCAAACCGATTCGATCTTCGGATGATCGATCGCGTGTCCGAATTGCACGTATTGTTACTCACTAGATCGTGATCATTTTCTAAAGGACCCCCGGCCCGCTGCCGAAGACGACTGTGACCTTGAAAGCACGGTTCGTCCGGGCCGCCCTCTCCCCACAAGCCCCCGAACCGGCTCCGTCCCCCACCCAGGAGGCCTGGTGTCCGTTCTTCTCGAGCAGCCCGCAAGCCTGGTCGCCTACCGCCCGAACAAGCCCACCGCCATGGTGGTCGTGGCCGACCCGCGCGTGCGTTCCACCGTCACCCGCCATCTGTGGGCGCTCGGTGTGCGCGACGTCATCGAGGCCTCGTCCATCGCGGAGGCTCGTCCCCGCGTCGGCAACCCCCGGGACATCTGCGTCGCCGACGTCCACCTCCCCGACGGCTCCGGTCTCACCCTGCTGTCGGAGACCCGCGCCGCGGGCTGGCCCAACGGGCTCGCCCTGTCCGCCGCCGACGACATCGGCGCCGTGCGCAACGCCCTCGCGGGCGGTGTGAAGGGCTACGTCGTCACCGGCACCCGCACCAACGTCGGGCTCCCCACCCGGCCCGGTGCCGCCCCCATCGGATCCGCGGCCGCCAGGCTGCACCGCCGCCCCCCGGGTGCCCCGAGCCACCCGGGCGGCTACCGCGAGCTCTCCGGCCGCGAGGTCGAGGTACTGCGCCTGGTCGCCGAAGGCCAGTCGAACAAGGCGATCGGCGTCTCGATGGGACTGTCCGCGCTGACCGTCAAGAGCCACCTCGCCCGGATCGCCCGCAAGCTCGGCACGGGCGACCGCGCCGGGATGGTCGCGGTGGCCCTGCGGACCGGCATCATCCACTGAGACCCCGGCGGGACCACGACGTCGGGTCCCTCCGGCCCTTCCCCCAGCCCTTCCCCCAGCCCGTTCCCTCGGTCGGCGGACCCCTTCCGACTTCTCTTCCCCCCCTCCCTCTGCCCGCGTTCCCGATCCCTTCCCCGCCCTTCCCTGCTCCTCCCCGGCCTTTCCCCGTCTCCTGCCGGCCACTTCCGGGCCTCTTTGCGGCCTCTTCCCGGCCCTGACTGGTTTACGACCCTGGGGCGCCCGTCGGCGGAACGTTCCGTCGGCGGGTCGCGTCCCCACACGGATACCCTTGACAGGTGACCGACGCCCAAGAAACCGCAGCAGCCAGCTCACTGCGAACCACCGGAGGCGCCCCTCCGGACGACGGCGGATCTACTGCTTCTGTTTCCGGGGCGCCCACACCTCAGTCGACCCCTCTGCTCGAACCCCGCGAGGGCATCCCGCCGGTGATCGCCGACGAGGCCTCCCTCGCCGAGGCGATCGCCGCCTTCGCCGCCGGCACCGGCCCCGTCGCCGTCGACGCCGAGCGCGCCTCCGGCTACCGCTACGGACAGCGCGCCTATCTGGTGCAGCTGCGCCGTGAGGGCGCCGGCAGCGCGCTGATCGACCCCGTCGCCTGCCCCGACCTCTCCGGGCTCGGCGAGGCCCTCTCCGACGTCGAGTGGGTGCTGCACGCCGCCACCCAGGACCTGCCCTGTCTGCGCGAGATAGGCCTCGTGCCCACCCGGCTGTTCGACACCGAGCTGGCCGGGCGGCTCGCCGGGTTCCCACGCGTCGGCCTCGGCGCGATGGTCGAGAGCGTGCTCGGTTTCGTCCTGGAGAAGGGCCACTCCGCCGTAGACTGGTCCACCCGCCCGCTCCCCGAGCCCTGGCTGCGCTACGCCGCCCTGGACGTCGAGCTCCTCGTCGACCTGCGCGACGCGCTGGAGAAGGAGCTGGACCGGCAGGGCAAGCTGGAGTGGGCCCACCAGGAGTTCGACGCCATCGCCTCCGCTCCCCCGCCCGAGCCCCGCAAGGATCCCTGGCGCCGTACGTCCGGCATGCACAAGGTGCGCAGACGCCGGCAGCTCGGCGTGGTCCGGGAGCTGTGGCAGACCCGGGACCGGATCGCCCAGCGCCGGGACGTCTCACCGGGCAAGGTGCTCTCCGACGCGGCGATCGTGGAGGCCGCGCTCGCCCTCCCCGCCAACGTGCACGCGCTGACCGCGCTGAACGGCTACGGGCACCGGATGGGCCGGCGCCAGCTGGAGCAGTGGCAGGCCGCCGTCGACCGGGCGAAGGCGCTCGGCGAGTCCCAGCTGCCGCAGCCGGGGCAGCCCGTCGCGGGGCCTCCGCCGCCGCGGGCCTGGGCCGACAAGGACCCGGCGGCCGCAGCCCGCCTGTCGGCGGCCCGGTCCGCCGTCTCCGCGCTGGCCGAGCAGCTGAACATGCCCCAGGAGAACCTGATCGCCCCGGACTCGGTGCGCAGGGTCTGCTGGGAGCCGCCGGCCCCTGTCGACGTGGAGTCGATCGGGGGCGTGCTCTCCGGGCTCGGCGCCCGGCCCTGGCAGGTGGAGCAGGTGACGCCCGTGCTGGTCAAGGCACTGTCCGCCTGAGAGTGCGCCCGGCCGCCGTGGGACTTCTCGTCGTACGGCGGCCGCGGGTCGTCCGCAGCAGGCCTCTCACCTGGTCGCCCCTCGCATGAAGCCGTTGTAGATGTACTTCTGGAGGACCAGGAAGACGATCAGGGTCGGCAGGATCACCAGGACCGCTCCGGCCGAGATCGTCTCCCAGTGGGCGCCGAAGGGGCCCTTGAAGCGGAACAGGGACGTCGAGATCACGCCAAGATCTTGTGACGGCATGTAGAGGAACGGGATGTAGAAGTCGTTGTAGACGGTGATCCCCTTCACGATCACGACGGTCGCGATCGCCGGCTTCAGCAGCGGGAAGATGATTTTCCGGTAGACGGTGAAGGCGTTCGCGCCGTCCAGGCGGGCCGACTCGTCCAGCGAGAGGGGGATCGAGCGGACGAACTGCAGGAAGATGTAGATCGAGACGATGTCCGTGCCCATGTAGAGGGCGATGGGCGCCCAGAGCGTGTCGAACATGCCGAAGCTGTTGACGATCTGGAAGGTCGCCACCTGCGTGGTGACCCCGGGGACCAGGGCGGCCAGCAGGAACAGGGCCACCACCAGCTTGCGGAAGCGGAACGTGAAGCGGTCGATGGCGTACGCCGTCATGGAGCCGATGAGGACGGTCCCGCCGATCGAGAACACCAGGATGAACGCGGTGTGCCCGAAGGCCGGGAGCATCCGGCCGTCCTGGAACGCCGTCACGTAGTTGTGGAAGTTCAGGGGGTCGTCCGGGAGCGACAGGGCCCCGCTGTCGTCGGCGAGTTCCTCGTCGGTCTTGAGCGAGGTCAGCAGGACCACGCCCAGCGGGAGCAGCACGACCAGCGAGGCGAGGACCAGGGACAGGTACATCAGGGTGCGGGCTGCGGCGCGGCGGGTCATACGAGGTCCACCCTGTCGTCGGGGACCAGGCGGCGCTGGAGCCAGGTCACTGCCAGGATGATCAGCAGCAGGACCACGGCGGCGGCCGAGGCGAGGCCCGTCTTGTTGAACTGGAAGGCCAGCTTCACGGTCTGGATCACGAAGGTCTCGGTGCCGGTCGCCCCGCCCGTCATGATGTACGGGATCTCGAAGGCCGACAGCGAGCCGGAGACCGAGAGGATCACGGTCAGCGTCAGCACCGGTTTGATGCCGGGCAGGATGATGTGCCGGAACTGGTGCCAGCGGTTCGCGCCGTCCAGCTCGGACGCCTCGTACAGCTCGCCCGGGATGGACTGGATCGCGCCCAGGAACAGCACGAAGTTCAGGCCCAGGTAGCGCCAGACGGAGACGCCCGCGAGGGAGGTGTTCGCGGAGACCGGGGTGCCGAGCCAGGCGTGGTCGGCGTGGTGTCCGAACAGGGCGAGGACCGAGTCGAGGGTGCCGCCGTCCTGGAAGAAGTACAGGAAGACGAAACCGATCGCGACCCCGTTGATCAGGTACGGGAAGAACAGCACGCCCTTGAAGAGGTTCCGGAAGCGGACGTCGAAGCTGAGGACCGTGGCGAAGTAGAGCGCGGCCACGATCTGCACGGCCGAGGCGGCCAGGTAGTAGCCGCTGACGAAGAAGACCTCGAACAGGTCGGGGCGGGTGAAGAGTTCGGTGTAGTTCTCGGTGCCCGTGTAGTGCAGCCCGGGGCTGACGCCGTCCCAGTCGGTGAAGCTGAACGCGACCATGTTGACGATCGGCGCGTAGGTGAAGGCGATCAGCAGGGCGAGCGGTGCGGCGAGGAACAGCCAGGGGGTCAGCCGCCGCCAGAAGCGGGCCCGGCGGGGGGCCGGGGCCGGTACGGGGGCGTCCCCTCGTACCGGCCGCGCCCCGGGACGTCCCACCGCCGGTTTCTCGGTGGTGTCCGCCATCAGGACCCCACGGTCTTCCGGGTGTCCGTCCACTTCCTGCCGAGGTCCGCGAGGAAGTCGTCCAGGGTGCCCTTGCGGGCGCCGCGTGCGAGGTCGACGAGGTCCTGGCGGTAGTCGGGGGTGTTGATGCCGACCTCCGACTCGGTGTCGATCAGCTTGACCTCGGCGCCCTTGCTGTCGTCGAGCTCGATGAGCTTCACGCCCGCGTCCTCGTACGGCTTCAGCACCTCGGGCAGGGCCGCGCCCTTCAGCGGGGAGATAGCGAGGTTGTCCTTGTCGTAGCCGGACTTGTCGGTGAACCAGTCGATCCAGGCGCGGGCGGCCTCCTTGTGCTCGGAGTGGACGTTGACGGCCTGGTTGTAGTCGGGGCTGACGACCGCGCAGAACTCTCCGCCCACCTGGGCCGGGAAGGGCATGAAGCCGATGTCGTCGGGGTCGACGCCGGCCTTGCGGGCGGCGTCCTGGAACTGGACGATCGCCCAGGTGCCGAGCCACTGCGTGGCGATCTCCCCCTTGGCCAACTGGGGTTTCGACGCCTCCCAGTTGGAGGTGGTGGGGTCCTTCTCGGCGAGGCCCTCGTGGACGATGTCGTACAGGAGGGTGTCGCCGACGCGCAGATCGGCGCCCTCGGCCCAGGGGTCGCCCTCGGCCAGTTTCGTGGTGGCCTGCGGATCGCAGTGGACCGAGCCGTTGACGAAGGTCCAGGAGGTGAGCGTCCAGCCCGCGGCGAAGTTGGTGTAGTAGGGGACGGCGTCCGTCTTCGCCTTGATCGCCTTCAGGCCGGCGAGGAACGCGGCGGGGGTGGTGGGCCAGTCGGTGACCCCGGCCTCCTTCCAGACCCGCTTGTTGTAGACGAAGCCGGGCATCACCCCGATGGGGCTCTGGCCGTAGACCTTGCCGTCGACGGCGGTGAAGTCGGTGAACCGGTACTTCTCGCTGCGCTCCTGGACCGTGCCGAGCGAGGCGAAGAACTTCGGGTAGTCGCTCTTCTTGATGACCCCGGGGATCATCAGGACGTCCCCGTAGTTCTCCGTGTTCATCCGGATCTTGACTTCGGCCTCGTAGTTGGTGAGGGCCTGGAACTCGACCTTCACCTTCGGATACGTCTTGTTGAACTCGGCCGCGTACTTGTTCATCGTGCCGTCCTGCACGAGGTCGGTCCGCTGGGTGAGGACCGTGATGCTGCCGGTGACCTTCGACGGATCGTCGGCGGCCTTGGCGTCGGCCCCCTTCGAGGTGCCGCCGGTGGCGGTACAGGCGGGCAGGACGAGCAGCGCGGCTCCCACGGCGGCGGCCAGGACTGTACGGCGGTTCATGTGCATCAGCTCCGTTCGAGGGGACGGACGAGCACGTGCGGGTGGGGCGAATGGTGCGGGTTGGCTGATTCGGCACTCTGACAGCGCTTTCCTCAACCGGTAAAGTCCCATTCCCGCCAAGGATGGAGATCTGGCACCCAATACTCGGCTCGACCGGTTTAGGGAGTGCGCATGCTGGTGGCCTCACCGCTCGTCGACGGATGGATCCTGCGGCACGAAGGAGAGGCGCTGGCGGCCTCGGTGCCGGGGTGTGTGCACACCGATCTGCTGGCCGCCGGGGTGATCCCGGACCCGTTCGTCGGCCGGGGCGAGCACGAGGTCGCCTGGGTGGGGCGGCGCGAGTGGACGTACGAGACGGACCTGCCGGACGTGGCGTCCGGGCATGAGCAGACCGATCTGGTCTTCGACGGTCTGGACACGTCCGCCGAGATCCTGCTCGACGGGCGGCTGCTGGGGTCGGTGCGGAACATGCACCGCTCGTACCGGTTCGATGTGACGGGGGCGAGCGGGCGGCTGACGGTCCGGTTCGCGTCCGCGTACGCCGAGGCCGAGGCGGTGCGCGGACGGCTGGGTGAGCGGCCCGCCGCCTATGCGGAGCCCTACCAGTACCTGCGCAAGATGGCCTGCTCCTTCGGCTGGGACTGGGGGCCGACGCTGGTGACGGCGGGGATCTGGCGGCCGGTGCGGCTGGAGCGCTGGTCGACGGCGCGGATCGCCCGGGTGCGGCCCCTGGTCACCGTCGAACAGGGCGTCGGGGTGGTCGAGTTGCGGGTGGAGGTGGAGCGGACCCGGGTGGAGGCCGGGCTGACGGTGACGGCCCGGGTGGGCGGGATCGAGGCGCGTGCCCGGGTCGAGGGGACGGGCGCGGCCGTCCGGCTGGAGGTGCCCGGGGCACGGCTGTGGTGGCCGCGCGGCTACGGCGAGCAGCCCCTGTACGACGTGGAATTGACGTTGCGTCACGAAGGTGCGGCGCTGGACTCCTGGCGGCGGCGGATCGGTTTCCGGACCGTCGAACTGGACCGGCGGCCCGATGCGCACGGCACCGGGTTCACCCTGGTCGTCAACGGCGAGCGGCTGTTCGCGCGCGGCGTGAACTGGATCCCGGACGACGTCTTCCCCTCCCGGGTGACCCGGGAACGCTACCGGCGGCGGCTGGGGCAGGCCGCCGGCGCCGGGGTGGACCTGGTGCGGGTGTGGGGCGGCGGGATCTACGAGAGCGAGGACTTCTACGACGCCTGCGACGAGCTGGGGCTCCTGGTGTGGCAGGACTTCCCGTTCGCGTGCGCGGCCTACCCCGAGGAGCAGCCGCTGCGCGGCGAGGTGGAGGCGGAGGCCCGGGAGAACGTCGTACGGCTGATGCCGCATCCGTCGCTGGTGCTGTGGAACGGCAACAACGAGAACCTGTGGGGGTTCCGGGACTGGGGCTGGGAGGGGCGGCTCGCCGGGGACTCCTGGGGGGAGGGGTACTACCTGGGCGTACTGCCGCGGGTCGTGGCCGAGTCGGACCCCACCCGGCCGTACACGGCGGGCAGCCCCTGGTCGGGTTCCTGGGCGCGGCATCCGAACGACCCGGCGCATGGCACGCACCACTCCTGGGAGGTGTGGAACCGGCGGGACTACACCGAGTACCGCGCCGAAGTGCCGCGGTTCGTCGCCGAGTTCGGCTGGCAGGCGCCGCCCGCGTACGCCACGCTGCGGCGGGCGCTGCCGGGTGAGGAGCTCGCCGCGGACTCCCCCGGGATGCTGCACCGGCAGAAGGCGGACGACGGCAACGGCAAGCTGGCGCGCGGGCTGGCCCGGCATTTCACGCCGCCGGAGGGGGACTTCGACCGCTGGCACTATCTGACGCAGGTCAACCAGGTGCGGGCGGTGGCCACCGGGATCGAGCACTGGCGGTCGCACTGGCCGGTGTGCGCGGGCACGGTCCTCTGGCAGCTCAACGACTGCTGGCCGGTGACCTCGTGGGCGGCGATCGACGGGGACGGGCGGGAGAAGCCGCTGTACCACGAGCTGCGGCGGCTGTACGCGGACCGGTTGCTGACGCTCCAAGTGCGGGGTGAGGAAGTGGTGTTGGCGGCGGTCAACCAGTCCGCCGAGCCGTGGTCGGGGACGGTGCGGCTGCGGCGCATGTCCGTGGCGGGGGAGGCGCTCGGGACGGCGGACGCCGAACTGGCGGCGGGAGCCCGGGCGGTGGGCCTGGTACGGGTACCGACGGAGCTGGAGCCGACCGGGGCGAAGGAGTTCCTGGTGGCGGACGCGGGCGGTCTGAGGGCGTGGTGGTTTCCGGTGGCCGACCGGGAGATCCCTTGGCCGGAACCCGAGTTCGAGGTGACCGTGGCACCGGGGAGCGTCACGGTGACGGCCCACACCCTCGTACGGGATCTGCTGCTCCAGGCCGACCGGCTGGGGCCGGACGTACGGGCCGACCGGGGGCTGGTGACGCTGCTCCCCGGGGAACGGGTGACGATCGGTGTGACGGGCTGGCAGACTCCCGGTGCCGACGCGGCCCGTGCCGCCCTGTACTGCCTGGAGCCCTCCCGATGACGACCTCCCGCGTCACCATCAAGGACGTCGCCGCGCGCGCCGGGGTGTCCAAGGGGGCGGTGTCGCTCGCGTTCAACCGCAAGCCGGGTCTGTCGGAGGCGACCCGGGAGCGGATCTTCACGGCGGCGCGGGAGCTGGGCTGGGAGCCGAACCTGACCGCGCGGTCGCTGTCGAGCTCGCGGGTGGACGTGGTGGGGCTGGCGATCTGCCGGCCGGCCCGGATGCTGGGCCTGGAGCCGTTCTACATGGAGTTCGTCTCCGGGGTGGAGAGCGTGCTGACCGAGCACGCCTGCTCGCTGCTGCTGCGGCTGGTCAGAAGCGTGGAGGAGGAGGCCCATCTCCTGGAGTCGTGGTGGCGGGGGCGGCAGATCGGCGGCGCGATCCTGGTGGACTTCCGGGCCGACGATCCCCGGGTCGCGGCCGCCGAGCGGCTCGGGATGCCGGTGGTGGCGGTCGGGCATCCCTCGCTGACCGGGTCCCTGACGTCGGTGTGGACGGACGACGCGACGGCGGTGACGGAGGCGGTGCGCTATCTCGCCGCGCTGGGTCACCGTCGTATCGCCCGGGTGGGGGGTGCCGCCGCGCTCGGGCACACGGTGATGCGGACGGCCGCCTTCGACGCGGCGGCGCGTGAGCTGGGGCTGGCCGGGGCCTGGCAGGTGGCCACGGACTACTCCGGGGAGGCGGGGGCGCGGGCCACCCGCTCGATGCTGACCGCCGCCCCGCCGGACCGGCCGACGGCCGTCGTCTACGACAACGACATCATGGCGGTGGCCGGGCTGGCGGTGGCGGCCGAGATGGGGCTGAGCGTGCCGCGGGACGTCTCCCTGCTGGCCTGGGACGACTCCCAGCTGTGCCGGCTGACCCATCCGACGCTCTCCGCGATGAGCCATGACGTGCACGGATTCGGCGCGGAGGCGGCCCGGACGCTGTTCGGGGCGATCACCGGACGGGGGCCGGGATCGCACCCCGTGCCCACTCCGGTGCTGACGCCGCGGGGGTCGACCGCTCCCCCGAAGGTGTGACCTTCGCCGCTTGGACCTCCGGGACTGGGCAGCTACGTTACCGATAAGTAGCATGGGTCCTGAGCGCGCGCTCAGCTTGCGCATCGCAGCAGTGCCATCCCGCACCCTCTGGAGGAGAGCCATCGTGCCTCGTACCGTCAGGGACGTCGTCTTCGTCGACGGCGTCCGTACCCCGTTCGGCAAGGCGGGCCCGAAGGGCATCTACCACGAGACCCGCGCCGACGACCTCGTCGTGAAGGCGATCCGGGAGCTGCTGCGCCGCAACCCCGGTCTCGACCCCCAGAAGATCGACGAGGTCGCCATCGCCGCGACCACGCAGATCGGCGACCAGGGCCTGACCATCGGCCGCACCGCCGGCATCCTGGCCGGTCTCCCCCAGTCGGTGCCCGGCTACTCCATCGACCGGATGTGCGCCGGCGCCCTGACCGCGGTCACCACGGTCGCGGGCTCGGTCGCCTTCGGCGCGTACGACATCGCGATCGCCGGCGGTGTCGAGCACATGGGCCGCCACCCGATGGGCGAGGGCGTGGACCCGAACCCGCGGTTCGTCTCCGAGAAGCTCGTCGACGAGTCCGCCCTGTTCATGGGCATGACCGCGGAGAACCTGCACGACCGCTACCCGCAGATCACCAAGCTGCGCGCGGACGAGTACGCGGTCCGCTCCCAGGAGAAGGCCGCCAAGGCGTACGCCGACGGCAAGATCCAGGCCGATCTGGTGCCGATCTCGGTGCGCCGCACCAACGCGGACGCCGGTGAGACGGGCTGGGGCCTGGTCACCGCCGACGAGCCGATGCGCCCGGGCACCACCCTGGAGAACCTCTCCGGTCTGAAGACCCCGTTCCGCGTCCACGGCCGGGTCACCGCCGGTAACGCGGCCGGTCTGAACGACGGCGCGACCGCCTCGCTGATCGCCTCCGAGGACTTCGCCCGCGAGAACGGCCTGCCGGTCAAGATGCGCCTCGTGGCGTACTCCTTCGCGGGCGTCGAGCCGGAGGTCATGGGCTACGGCCCGATCCCGGCCACCGAGAAGGCGCTCGCGCAGGCGGGTCTGTCCATCTCCGACATCGGTCTGTTCGAGATCAACGAGGCCTTCGCCGTGCAGGTGCTGGCCTTCCTCGACCACTACGGCATCGCCGACGACGACGAGCGCGTCAACCAGTACGGCGGCGCCATCGCCTTCGGCCACCCGCTGGCCTCCTCCGGCGTCCGCCTGATGACGCAGCTGGCCCGCCAGTTCGAGGAGCAGCCGCACGTCCGCTACGGCCTGACCACCATGTGCGTCGGCTTCGGCATGGGCGCGACGGTCATCTGGGAGAACCCGCACTTCGAGGGGGACAAGTGAGCACCACCACCGAGCTGCTGAAGGGTGCGGCCGAGCTGTTCCCGGACGAGGTCGTGACGTCGGCGCACGTGCGCCACCTCGACCTGCCGTTCGGCGCGGGCCGTTTCGCGCTGATCACGCTGGACAACGGCTTCGACCACACCAAGCCGACCACCTTCGGCCCCGCGTCGCTCGCGAACCTGGGCCTCGCGATCGACCAGGTGGAGAAGGAGGCCGCGGCCGGCGAGATCGTCGGTGCCGGTGTGACCGGCAAGCCGTTCATCTTCGCCGTCGGCGCGGACCTCAAGGGCGTCGAGCTCCTCAAGGAGTACGACCACGCGCTCGCCATCGGCAAGGGCGGCCACGAGGTCTTCAAGCGCCTCGCGGGCCTCGCGGTCCCGACCTTCGCCTACTACAACGGCGCGGCGATGGGCGGCGGTGTCGAGGTCGGTCTGCACTGCACCTACCGCACCGTGTCCAAGGCGCTGCCGGCGTTCTCCCTGCCCGAGGTCTTCCTCGGTCTGATCCCCGGCTGGGGCGGCTGCACGCTGCTGCCGAACCTGATCGGCGCCGACAAGGCCGTCTCGGTGATCGTCGAGAACAGCCTGAACCAGAACAAGCAGCTCAAGGGTCAGCAGGTCTTCGAGCTCGGGATCGCCGACGCGCTCTTCGAGGGCGCGGACTTCCTGGAGCAGTCGCTGATCTGGACGGCGAACGTCCTGCGGGGCGACATCGCGGTGGAGCGCCCGGTCGTCGACCGCGGTGAGGCCTGGGACCAGGCCGTCGCGCGCGGCCGGTTCGTCGCCGACTCCAAGGTGCACGGCGCGGCCCCGGCCGCCTACCGCGCCCTCGACATCATCGCCGCCGCCAGGAACGGCGACCTCCAGCAGGGCTACGACGCGGAGGACACCGCGCTCGCCGACCTGATCATGGGCGGTGAACTGCGTGCCGGCATCTACGCGTTCAACCTGGTGCAGAAGCGCGGCAAGCGCCCGGCCGGCGCCCCGGACAAGAACCTGGCCCGTCCGGTCACCAAGGTCGGTGTCGTCGGCGCCGGTCTGATGGCCTCGCAGCTCGCCCTGCTGTTCCTGCGCCGCCTGGAGGTGCCGGTCGTGCTGACCGACATCGACCAGGAGCGCGTCGACAAGGGCGTGGGCTATGTCCACGCCGAGATCGAGAAGCTGCTCGGCAAGGGCCGGATCAACCAGGACAAGGCCAACCGTCTCAAGGCCCTGGTCACCGGTGTGCTGGACAAGGCCGAGGGCTTCGCGGACGCGGACTTCGTCATCGAGGCCGTGTTCGAGGAGATCGGCGTCAAGCAGCAGGTGTTCGCGGAGGTCGAGGCCGTCGCCCCGGCGCACGCGATCCTCGCCACGAACACCTCCTCCCTCTCCGTGTCGGAGATGGCGTCGAAGCTCAAGCACCCCGAGCGGGTCGTGGGCTTCCACTTCTTCAACCCGGTCGCGGTCCTGCCGCTGCTGGAGATCGTCCGCGGCGAGCAGACCGACGACGCGTCGCTGGCCACCGCGTTCGCCGTGGCCAAGAAGCTGAAGAAGACGGCGGTGCTGACGAAGGACGCCCCGGCGTTCGTCGTGAACCGCATCCTGACCCGCTTCATGGGCGAGGTGCAGAACGTCATCGACGAGGGCACCCCGGTCGAGGTGGCGGAGAAGGGCGTGGAGCCGCTCGGTCTGCCGATGTCCCCGCTGGTCCTCCTCGAACTGGTCGGCCCGGCGATCGGCCTGCACGTCTCGGAGACGCTCCACCGGGCGTTCCCGGACCGCTTCACGGTCTCCCCGAACCTCAAGGCGGTCGTCGAGGCCGGCAAGCGCGGCTTCTACGTCTACGACAGCGGCAAGCCGGAGCTGGACCCCGAGGTCGCCGCGCTGCTGAAGCAGGGCGACACCGTCCTCACCGAGGAGCAGGTGCGGGCGCGCGTCCTGGACGCGGTGGCGCAGGAGATCGGGCTCATGCTCGACGAGGGCGTGGTCGCCGAGGCGCAGGACATCGACCTGTGCCTGATCACGGGCGCGGGCTGGCCCTTCCACCTGGGCGGCATCACGCCGTACCTGGACCGCGAGGGTGTCTCCGAGCGGGTGAACGGCAAGCGGTTCCTGGCGCCGGGGACGGCGTCGGTCCCGGCGTGACATGAGCGTCGTACAGAAGTGAGGAGGGCCCCCGCCGGACGGCGGGGGCCCTCCTCAGTTGGTCAGCCCGTGACCGTCCACGGTCCGAACTCCGGTGACTCTGGGGCGAGTTGACGGGCCACCGCGAGACGGCCGTCGGTGCCCAGGACCGCGATCACGGCGCGGCCGAGGGCGTCGAAGGCGGCCGCGGGGGCACCGGCGATCGTCCCGCCGAGCTCCGTCGTGGGCAGTTCCCGCCAGGTCCCGTCGCCCGGCAGGAAGCGGTGGGCCACCCCGCCGAGGTCGCCGCGGGTGACGACCAGCGTGCCGCCCGCGGGCGACGGCGAGGCGGCCAGCGCGACGGCGCCGAAGCCGCCGCGGCCCCCGATCGAGGCCGCGGGCTGGGCCCAGCGGCCGCCGGGGGCGTCCTCCTGGGCCATGAGCAGCCGTCCGGTGCCGGGCTGCCGGTACACCGTCATGACCTGGCCGGTCGGCTGGACCACGGCCGCGGCGGGCCCGGCGGGCACGGTGAGCCGGAACCGCGGCGCCCGGCTCAGCGGAGCGTCGAGGGAGCCCTGCGCCCAGTGGAAGACGCCCTCCCTGCTGGCGGCGAACACCTCGACATGGCCGTTGGAGGCGGTGAGGGCGGCGATGCCCTCCTGGAGTTCGTGCCCCCGCAGATCGGTCCAGTCGCCCCAGGAGCCGTCGGTCTCCTGGATCCGGGTGTGCAGGCCCTGCCCGGCGTTGCGCACGAACAGGTGCAGCCGGCCCCGGCCGTCGCGGGTGACGGCCGGGGTGCCGAGGTGGCGGTCGCGCTGCGGGTCGCCGGCGGAGGGGTTGCCGAGGGTGACCCAGCCGGGGAACACGCCGTCGGGCTCGGCCTGTTCGAGCAGGACGATCTCCCGGGTGTGGGCGCCGTCGGCCGCGAGATGCGAGAGCCGCTCGGCGAACACCTGCCAGCGTCCGTCCGGGGTGAGGCCGACGGCGAGGCCCGGGGCGAGGGGGCCGCCGCCGAGGAGGAAGGGGCCGCGCCACTCGTCGGTGCCCGGCCGGGCCTCCAGCCAGACCGCCGCCTGCTGGTTGACGACGGCGAACGCGGCGAGCCGGCCCCGCCGGTCGGCGAGCAGCCAGGGCGCGCCGGACGGATGGCGCGGGGCGGTGCTCTGCACCCAGCCCGTGGAGCGGGCGTTCAGGGCGACGGCGTAGTCGCCGCTGCCGGCCGGGTCCCCGCCGTCGTAGCCGTCGGCGGCGCCGTAGACGTTGAGGAAGTACTCCTTGAGGGAGACCGCCTGAGGGCTCAGGTTGTGCGGCCAGCGCTCGTTGGCGTAGCCGCGGTAGGACTCCACGGAGAAGGCGCGGTTCTCGCCGGGGCCCTGGTAGTGGTCGAGCGCCAGCCAGGTGAACAGCGCGGCCGCGGTGTGGTCGCAGTGGTCGGAGAGGTCGCCGAAGTCGTGCCGCTGGGGGTGCTTCTCGTCGTGGACCAGCCGGTCGGGGTCCGGGTCCATGGTGCGCACCAGGGTGGGCCGGACCAGGTCCATGAGCTGGACCAGCGTGTCCACCAGGCCCGTGCGGGTGTAGGCGTGCGGCTCGTGCACCAGGCCGCCGGCGACGACGAGGGTGGGGACCCGCTCGGTCTCCTCGTGCCACAGCGCGTGCAGGCTGCGCGGCGGGCCCTCCGGGGTGCCGTGCTGGCGGATGTTGAGGAAGACCAGGGTCGCCCAGGGCGCGTCGGCGAGTGAGTAGGCCTCGGCCACGGCGCCGCCCGCCGTGGACAGGGTGGCCGGCTTCCAGGCCGCGGTGCGGTCGCCGAGCAGCATGGCGGCGTAGGCGGCCTTGATGCCGTTCTGCCGTGCCTTGCCGTAGGCCGCCCGGTCCTCGACGGCGGGTTCCTGCTGCCAGGGCCGGGGGTTGAGTCCGTTCGCGTCACCGGCGGTGAGGTAGACGGTGGTGGTGCGGACACCGGCCTTGAGGCCCTGGAAGACGGCCGGGTTCATGAAGTACAGGTCGTCGTCGGGGTGGGCCACGACCTGCAGTACGGACGCGGGGCTGGTCATGTTGTCGCTCCTTGCGGTCACAGGGGCCATCCCGGCAGATAGCCGGCGTGGGCGCGCTGGTTGCGCACGGACCCGGTCTCGTACTGGCTGGGGACCGGGAAGTAGCTGGGCAGGAACGCGGCGAGGATGGCGTCCTGCTCGTCCTCGGGGACGTCTCCGTCGTGGTAGTCGTTCAGGCAGAACACGTCGTGCGGGCGCACGCCGAGGATCCGGTTCAGCCGGGCGGCGTGCTCGGCGAGGCCGACGTTGACGAATCCGCAGGCGATGCTGCCGGGCACGCTGCGCAGGGTGTGGTAGCCGACGTAGTGGTGCAGCGAGGAGGCGACGGAGACATCGCCGTGGCTGCGCAGCTGGCTGGCGGCGGTGCCCGACACGGCCTGCCCGTAGCGCTGTTCGATGTCGGCGAGGACGCTGCGCCGCAGCGGGTGCGGGGCGTGCAGGAAGGAGTGCACGGGCGTCTGCCCGAAGTCGTGACGGATCAGGGCCCGGTTGTTCTTCGCGGCGCTGATGTTGAACTCGTCCTCGGGGCCGGGCGGTGCCATGGGCACGGAGGTGGGCGACATGAAGTGCCGGGCCTGGCCGTTGCCGAGGAAGAACAGGTCCGGCCGCACGGTCCGGCCGAGGAACACATCGTCGTTGAAGTACAGGAAATGCTCGGCGAGGCCCTCGATGTGGTGCAACTGGCTTTCGATGGCGTGGGAGTTGTACGTCGGCAGCGCGCCCCGGTCGCCGAAGATCTCGCTGTGGTCGACCACGCGGACGCGCGGGTGCGAGGTGTCCAGCCAGTGCGGGACCTGCCGGTCGGTGACGAGGTAGATGTTCCGGATCCAGGGCGCGTACATGTCGATCGAGCGCAGGGAGTAGCGCAGTTCGTCGCGGTCGCGGAAGCGGGCGGCGCTGGTCGCCGCGTCCTCGGTGTCCAGGCCCAGCGCGGCCAGCACGGCGTTCTTGCGCTCCAGCCAGGCGACGTCGGAGCCGTCGACCCAGGTGTAGACGGCGTCGACGGGGAAGTCGACGTCTGCGTGCAGCCGTTGGGTGAAGGCCTCGATGGTGGGATAGGGGCGGCCGGCGAGGGTGAGGGTGGAGCGGCGCATGGCCGCGTTGGGGATCCGGTCGCCGATCAGGGTGCGGGCGGGGGCGTGGAGGTGGGCGGGGTCCTCGGGGTCGTTCTCCCAGAAGGAGATCGTGGTGCCGTAGACGGCGCCCAGGCGCAGCAGGCGCGAGGGGGCGACGACGTTCCGGTAGACGCGGATGCCCGAGGACGGGGTGTCGGCGTAGGGGGCGACGAGGCCGGCGAGGACCGTCGCGACCGTCTTCTGGCTCTCGTTGAGGACGGCGGCGTACACGGCGTCGTCGCG
Source organism: Streptomyces sp. YKOK-I1 (assembly GCF_054660435.1). Classification (NCBI taxonomy): domain Bacteria; kingdom Bacillati; phylum Actinomycetota; class Actinomycetes; order Kitasatosporales; family Streptomycetaceae; genus Streptomyces; species Streptomyces sp. YKOK-I1. The sequence continues at coordinate 7,755,397 of NZ_BAAGDR010000001.1, read as the reverse complement.
GTGGCGCTCGGCGAGCGCCTTGAAGACCGCCTCGCGGTACACGGCGTGCACGGCGACGGAGTGCCGTACCAGATGGTCGCGTACGACGAGATAGGGGATGTCGGCCCCTTCGAGCACGTTGGCCACCAGGGCCAGGTTCTGCTGGACGACGTCCCAGGGGGACTCCCAGTCGAGGAGCCGGCAGATCTGGCCGCCGTCGCTGACGAACTCGCGGCGCTGGAGCAGACGTTGTTCCAGGGCGCGCTGGTCGGAGCTGCGGACGGTGGTGGCGGGGGCGGGGGCGGCGGCGGGCACGATGCCCTCGGCGCCGCCGAAGTAGGCGTGCAGGGCCTGGCGTTCGGCCTTGGCGACGGCCCGTCGGCCGGTGTCGCGTTCGGCGGCCAGCTCATGCAGAATCCGCTCCCAGGTGGCGGTGACCACGGTGGGCGAGAAGCGGTTCACCGAGGCCAGGGCCGCGGCGCCCATCCGGGCGCGCAGTTCGGCGTCCTGGATGAGCAGCAGCAGCGCCGAGGCGAGGGCGTCGGTGTCGCCGGGCGGGACGAGGATGCCGGTCTCGCCGTCGATGACGACCTCGCGCGGGCCGTTGGGCGAGTCGTAGGAGACCACCGGCACACCGGCGGCCTGGGCCTCGGCGAGGACCAGCCCGAAGGCCTCGTTGCGGGAGGTGAGGGTGGCGATGCTGGCCTTGGCCCACTCCTCGGCCAGATGCCGGGAGTTGCCGTTGAGCTGGACGCAGTCGTGCAGTCCGAGCATGTCGATCTGCCGGCGCAGGGCTCCGCTGAGGGGTCCGTCGCCGAAGATCCGCAGCTGCCAGTCCGGGTGGTACCGGGCGACCGTGGCCCAGGCGGTGACGGCGTGGTCGATCTGCTTCTCGGCTACGAGCCGGCCGGCGATGACCACCGTGCGGGTCTGGAGGGTGGAGCGGGGCCGGAAGCCGCCGGGCAGGGCGTTGGGCACGACCTCCAGCCGAGGCGCGGCGTCCCCTAGGGTCTCGGCGAACCAGTCCCGGGTGCGCTCGCTGAGCACGGCGAGGCAGTCCAGCCGGGCGGCGTACCGGCGCAGCGGCTCACCGCTGGCGCCGCGCAGTTCGGAGACCCGGTGCTCCTGGTGGACGGTGATCACCTGGGCCGGGGCCAGGTGGACGGCCAGGGCCATCAGGGCGGGGGTGGTGGTGACCAGGACGTCGGTGTCGGTGTCCTGGAGGGCGAGTCCGAGTTCGAGGTCGGAGAGCCGGTTGAAGGCGGGTTCCCAGTCGCGGTCGACGATCTGGCTGGGCTGGGCGGCGAGGCCCGTCCAGACGGTGTCGTCGACGGCGGTGGGGCGCAGTGGGCGGGGGGCGGGTGCGGTGAGGTCGACGAGGTAGTCGACGCGGACCCGTTCGTGCGGGGTGAAGAACTGCTCGCGCTTGCTCTTGAAGACGCTGAGCACCCGTACGTCGTGCCGGGCGGCGAGTTCGGAGGCCTGGTTGTACACCGCGCGTTCGGTACCGCCGACGGCGTCGGCCGTGGTCAGCAGGAACGTGATCTTCATATCTGTGGTCAGCCTGCCTCGGGCATGCGCGTGCAGGTGATGCGGAGGTTTCCTGCGGGGGTGTAGCGCGGTTGGACGATCAGGGGCGGGTGGCCCTGGGGGGTGATGGCCAGGGCGCGCATCGCGAAGACGCGCAGGGGGTTGCGGACGTCGTGCAGCCGGCGGCCGAGGCGTCGGGCGTGCCCGGTGCGGTCGGTCAGGACGACGTCCCAGTGCTCGGGGCGGGTGCCGCGCGGCGGCATCCGGTCCAGGGGGACGTCGACGCGGTAGACGCCGGCGCCGAGCGGGGTGACGGGCTGTTCGATCCGGCGTCCGGAGGCGACGAACTCGGCCCGGGGGTCCTCGGCGCGGGTGCCGAGGACCCGGAAGTCGACGGTGACCCCGGCGTGGCCGAGGTGCACCTTGGCCACCTCCACGGCGGCGCGCGCACCGGTGCTGACCAGGCGGGCGCTGCCGCGCACGGAGCGGCCGAGCCGGTGCCGCTCCCCCGTCACCGGGGAGGCCTCCATCGGCTTGGTGGGGCCCTCGTACGGCGTCGGCGGCTTCAGGAGCAGCAGGGACAGGGTGCGGCGTCTGCGTCCGGAGTGGACGCGCAGCCGCAGCCGCCAGCGGCCGGTGCCGACGGGGACGCCGCCGACCTCGGCGCCCAGCAGGATCGCGGCGTCGACCAGGGCCTCGCCGTCGGGGCCGGTGTGGACGCGGGCCTCGGCGAGGTGGCGGCTGCCGCGTCGGAGCAGCACGATCTCGGCGCGGTCGGGACGGCCGGCGGACGGCGGCAGCGCCGCGTGCAGGTTCACGGTCTGGCCGTCGAGGATGGCGGCGTAGCGCAGCCGGGCGGTGCGTTTCGCGCGCAGCGGGACGAACAGGCCGAGCATGACGCGTTCACGCAGGGCGACGGCCCGGCCGCGCAGCCTGGCCGCCCCGCCGCGCTCGGGTGCGGGGGTGGGGGTTCTGGAGGTCATCGGCCGAGGCGCCCCGGTCCGGTCGCGCGCCCGTCGGCGCGGGGGTGCTGCGGGGCGGGGTGCGGGTCGTCCGGCAGCTGGATGCCGGAGTCCTTCTCGAAGGGGCTGAGCACGGGGAAGTAGGCCTCCAGGAAGTTCTTCACCATCCGGCTCTGGGCGTCGGGATCGGCCGCCGTGACCGTGTCGTTCATACAGAAGGTGTCGAAGTTGCGGCGGGCGAGCAGGTTGTCCAGTCGCCGCTGGGCGAGGGCGTCGGCGAGGTCGACGTACACGTAGCGGATGTCGCCGACCGTGGCGCGGGCCGAGTGGTAGGCGTAGTAGTGGTGCAGCGAGGAGGCGATCGGCACGTCGCTGGGCGAGCGGAAGCGGGAGTGCTGGGTCACCCGGTGGGCCTTGGCGTAGATCTGCTCTATCTCGGTGAGGACGCTGCGGCGCAGGGCGTGCGGGGTGTGTTTCATCTTCTGCGAGATGACGGTGCCGAACTGCTGGGCGATCAGTCCGCGGCTGTTGCGGCCGGCCGCGTTGACGGGCAGGTCCTCGGTGTCCGCCCGGCCGGACGGGATCAGCGCCTTGGACTGGAAGAACTTGGTGAGTCCGTTGGCGTGGAAGAACTGGCCGGGCTGGACCGGGCGGCCGAAGAAAACGTCGTCGTTGAGGTAGAGGAAGTGCTCCGAGAGGTCCCGGATGTGGTGCAACTGGCTCTCGATGGCGTGGGAGTTGAACGTGGGCAGGGCGTGGGGGTCGGAGAAGATTTCCCGGTGGTCGACCACCCGGATGCCGGGGAAGCCGGTGTTCAGCCAGGACGGCACCTGGCCGGCGGTGACGAGGAAGATGGTGCGCACCCAGGGGGCGTACTGGTGGATCGAGCGCAGGGAGTACCGCAGTTCGTCGCGGCTGGTGTAGCGGGCGTCGTTGGCCGCCTGCTCGTGCAGTGCGCCGCCGGAGGCGGTGGTGTGCCGGCCGCGCAGTGCGTCGCGGTTCGCCCGCCAGACCGGGTCGGAGTCGTCGACCCAGGTGTAGACGACGTCGATGGGGAAGAGGTGGTCCTCGGGCAGGGCGGCGACGAACTCCGGCAGGGTGCGGGCGTGTCCGGTGGAGTAGACGGCCGGTACGACACTGAAACGTTTCTGCTCCGCCCAGCAGCGGCCCGCGTCCAGCGGCACCTCGGTCATCACCCGGTTGGGGCGCGGCGCGACCAACTGCCCGTCGCGCTCCGCCCAGAACTCGATGTCGCAGCCGGACTCCCGGCCGAAGACCAGATGGCCGCTGGGGTCGCAGACGTTCCACGCCACGCGCACCACGTCCTGGCCGCGCAGGGCCCGCCAGGTGGCGACGGCGCCGCCGGGACGCATCGGTCCGCCGGAGACGGGACCGGCGTATCCGGCACCCTCCTCGCCGACGACCCGCAGCAGCGCCTCCAGTTCGGCCCGCCGCCGGGCGGGCACGGCGACGCTCGGGGTGAGCGAGCCATGACCGCGCACACAGAAGTAGTCGATGCCCGCCTCCTCCAGCACGGAGACGAGGATGTGCAGATTGCGGGCCCGGGCGGCCCACGCGGTGGCCCCGGGGACCTCCACGGCCCGGACGTGCTTGCCGGCCACCCGGACGACCCGGATCCCCGCGCCGGTACGCCGGCCTCCCCGGCCCTGTCCGCCGAGTGCCCGGACGACCACGGCGGAACGGACGGCGTCGGCGGAGGCCAGGGAACGCTTCACCGAGGAACGCAGCGGGTGGGGAACCCGTCGCACGATCCGGCGCCGCGCCCCCAGCGGCACCAAAGATCGATATGTCGACACGAGCGCGCTCGCCTCGGGGTTGTTGAGGCTCACCTGTACTTCCGCACTTTCCACGTCCGAGGCCGGCTCGCGCACGAGACCGGCACCCCCCGTTCACCTGATGAACAGCAAAGGATTACCGAAGATTTACTGATCAGTCATGATGTTTCCACCTGTTCCACGGGCTGTCCAGCAGTAATCGACGGTCCGGCGGTAATCGGTTTCCCCCGGCCTCACACCGGCGCCGGTTCCCCGAGGACCAGCCCCGGTCCGGAAATCTGGCGGGCAAGGCGCAGGGTCCCGCCGGGATCGAAGGCCGCGACCACCACCCGGCCGTGGCCGTCGTGAGCCAGGGCCGGATCGCCCGCACAGGGCAGGCCGGTGTCCGTCCACCACAGGCCGGAGGACTCGGCCTCCGTGGCGCAGACCCCGACCAGGACGGTGCCGGACGCGCCGCGGTGGGCGATCACCGTGCAGTCGTGGCCGTCGAGCACGGTGCGCAGCACGGCGTTGGCCCCGTCCCCCGGAGTGCCGCCCAGCGGGACGGACCAGCCGCCGCGCCGGTGGCCGACCAGCCCGCCGCCGACCGGGTCGGTCCAGAAGTACGTGAGCCGGCCGGGCGCGGTCTCCAGCGCGGCGACGGATCCCGGCGCCGGGGCGGGCCGTACGTCGTGCGAGCGCTGCGGGTCGGCGGCGGGCTCGGGCTGGAACCAGTGCAGGGCGGCGCCCCCGGCCGGGGCGAACACCTCGACCCGGCCGTCCGAGGTCGCCGCCGCGGTGAGCCCGTCCCGCACGTCCGTGCCGCGCAGATCGGCCCAGGGCTCCCAGCGGCCGCCCCTGCCCTCCCGGCGCATCATCAGCCCGCCACCCGCGTTGGGCGCGAACACATGCACGGTTCCGTCGGAGGCCACGGCACCCGCCGGGGCGCCGAAACGCCGCGCACGGTCCGGCTCGGGGTGCGGATTGCCCAGGGAGCGCCACTCCGTGACGGGCCGTCCGCTCTGATACTGGATCGCGTGGACGACGTCCACCTCGACGGCCCCGTCCCCGTGCGGGCGTTCCCGCCGGCCCAGGAAGTGGACGTAGGCGTCCGCCCCCTGGACGATCGCGAGATGGGTGAGGCCGCGGACCTCCACGAGGTCCGGTCCCGACCAGCCGGGGCCGCCGGGCCGGGCCTCGGTCCAGCGCAGCAGTCCGCCGCGAGCGGGCGCGTACGCGGTGAGCCGGCCGTCCCTGCCGAGGGTGAGCCAGGTGCCCGTGGCCGTGCCGGTCACGGCCGCAGGCGGCACGGCGGCGGCAGCGGCCACCGGCACGGCGGAACCGCGCCGGGTCGCGGCGCGCGCGGACCGACCCCGCACCGGCATCACGGCCTCCTGACGACATGGCCGACCCGTGACGCCGGGTGGCTGGAATTCTCACATCATATGCATGGTCCCTACACTGCTCCGAGCCACCGGCCGGACGGCCCGGCGGGAAGACCGGCCGGGAGACCGGCGGGGAGACCGGCCGGGAGGCCACCCTCACCCACCCCGGCCCACCAGGGCATTCACGTGATGTGGATCACTGTCGTACAACGGCCGACGGGGGTCGCCGGTCTTCCGAACGCCCGGGTGCACGCCTGCCCGGATCCGAGAAAGTCATCCCAGAAGCACGAGGACACCGACCCGTATGACGACCCCAGCCGTCGAGAGCCCGAGCACATCGCCCTCCCCGGGCGGCGGCGCCCCCCGCCGCCGACGCCGGACCGGCCGGTGGATCCTGCTCGCGCTGACCCTCCTCCTCGTGGCCGGCGCCGGCACCGCGTACTGGCTCTACCGGGACCTCGACGGCAACCTCAAGGGCGTCGACATCGACCGGGCGATCGGCGACGACCGGCCGGAGAAGCTCCCGACCTCCGGCCAGAACATCCTGATCCTGGGGTCGGACTCGCGTGCCGGGGCGAACGCCGCGCTGAACACCGGCAAGGTCGCGGGCGCCCGCTCCGACACCGCGCTGGTGATGCACATCCCCGAGGGCCGCACCGAGGCCGTCGCCATCAGCATCCCGCGCGACACCCTGGTGACCCGGCCCGAGTGCACCAAGTCCGACGGCTCGACGGTGGCGACCGCGAAGCGCGTGATGTTCAACTCCGTCTACTCGCAGGTCGGTCCGGCCTGCGTGGTCAAGACGGTGGAGCAGATGTCCGGGGTCCGCATGGACCACTACGTCGAGGTCGACTTCGCGGGCTTCAAGGGGCTGGTGGACGCGATCGGCGGGGTGACGGTCACCGTCGACCAGGACATCCACGACACCTCCAGCGGCCTCGACCTGACCGCGGGCACCCACCGGCTGGACGGGACGCAGGCCCTGCAGTTCGTCCGGACCCGGCACGGCATCGGCGACGGCAGTGACCTCGGCCGCATCGGACTCCAGCAGCAGTTCATGCTCGCCCTGCTGAGCGAGATCAAGAAGCAGGACCTGCTGGGCAGTCCCGCCAAGGCCTACAAGATCGCCGACCAGCTCACCGCGGCCCTCACCACCGACTCCGGTCTCGCCTCGCTCACCAAGCTGTCGGAGTTCGGCCGCAGCCTCAACGGGGTCGACCCGTCGACCATGGAGACGATCATGCTCCCGGTGGCGTACGACAAGGTCGACCCGAACCGGGTCGTAGCCGCCGAGCCCCAGGCCTCCACCCTGTGGAAGGCGGTCCGCTCCGACGCCGAGATCCCGGAGTCCGCGAAGAAGTCCCCGGCCACCGGCGGGAGTTCCTGACCGCCGACGCCACGCCTCCGGCAAAGGTGACGGTGGGTCAGACCTCCTGCCACGCCGTCAGCGCGAGCACCGGCTCGTCCTTGCGGCGGCTGAGCAGGAGGCGGCCGGTCGACGGGGACAGGGTGGCGGCGACCACGCGGTCCTCGTGGTCCACGGCCAGTGCCACCTCGGCGTCCGGGTCCAGCCGGGGGCCGGACTCCGCCCACCAGGCGCCCGCCGACTCCTGTTCGGTGGGGTAGGCGGCGAAGGCGACCCGGCCGCTCGCCGAGCGCTGGGCGAGCAGGGTGCAGTCGTGGCCGTCGAGTGCGCAGCGGATCGCGGCGACCGGACCGGACCCGGCGGCGGCGAGCAGCGGGGCCGGTTTGCCGCCGGGACGCCAGGCCCACACCTCGCCGGAGTCGTCCGTGTAGTAGAGGGTGGTGTGCTCGGCCGAGGTGGCGAGGGCCCGCAGGGTGCCGGGGCGGACCGGCGCCTCCAGTGCCTCCTCCAGTACGGGCGGCCCGCCGGCCTCCTCCTGACGCCAGTGCAGGATCCCGCCGGGGACGGCCGCGTACACCTCGATCCGTCCCGACTCCCCCGTCACCGCGACGGGCGGCCCCTCGACGCCCTTGCCCCCGAGATCCCGCCAGGGCTCCCAGCCGCCCTTCTCCTTCTGGGCGAGCATGCCGAGCCCGGCGGCCCCGCCCCGGACGAAGACATGGGCGCGTCCCTCGGCGTCCACCGCGACGGCCGGCGGCCCGGTGCGGACGCCCCGCCGGTCCGGGTGGCCGACGGGCGCCCAGTCCAGCGGGGCGAGCAGCGGCCGGTAGTGGACGGAGTGCACCAGGCTCGCCTCGGTCTTCACGGTCGGGCGCCAGGACACCAGATGCGCGTAGCCGTCGGCGCCCTGGCCGACGGCGAGCACGGGGTGCAGCCGCTGGTCGCCGCCGACCCGGCGCGGGCCGTCCCAGGGCCCGCCCGGTGCGCGTTCCGCGCGGCACAGGACGGCGTCGTCGGACGTCAGATAGACACTGAGCCGCCCGTCGCGGCCGCGCATGAGCCAGTCGCCGTTCACCCGTTCACTTTATGTCGGCGGCTTCCCCGCCACTCCCGCCGGGCCGGTGGCCGGGGCGTCCGTGGGACGCTGGTCCCATGGACGCCCTGGACGCCCCCGCGGACGACAGCCCCGCCCTGCTCGTGATCGTCGACGGCGCGAACGTGGTCGGGTCGGTGCCCGACGGCTGGTGGCGGGACCGGCGGGGCGCCGCGGAGCGGCTGCGGGACCGGCTGGCCGCGGACGGGCTGCCGGGGCACGCCGGGCCCGTGGAGATCGTGCTCGTCGTGGAGGGCGCGGCGCGCGGGGTGGAGCCGGTGGCGGGGGTTCGGGTGGAGTCGGCGGCCGGCAGCGGGGACGACCACATCGTCGGCCTGGTCGCCCGGGCCGACGGCCGCCCCCGTCTGGTCGTCACCGCCGACCGCGCGCTGCGCCGCCGGGTGACGGACCTCGGCGCCGAGGTGACGGGCCCTCGTGCGGTACGGGGTCCGGCGGACGCCTCCTGAAGGAGGCTCAGGCCGTCTCCCCTCCCCCGCGCACCTCGTCGGCCGTCGTCTCCTCATGGCGTCCGAGGCGGCTGTGCGTGCGGCCGTAGAGGAAGTAGACGAAGAAGCCGACGACCATCCAGATGCCGAACCGGAGCCAGGTCTCGGTGGGCAGGTTGAGCATCAGCCACAGCGAGGCGCACACCGAAAGGATCGGGACGACCGGCACCCAGGGGGTGCGGAAGGCGCGCGGCAGGTCGGGGCGGGTGCGGCGCAGGATGATCACGCCGATCGCGACGACGACGAACGCGAAGAGCGTGCCGATGTTCACCAGTTCGGCCAGCTCGCTGAGGCTGGTGAAGCCGGCCAGGATCGCGATCAGCACACCGAGCAGGATGGTCGGCCGGTGCGGGGTCTTGAAGCGCGGGTGGACGTGGGAGAAGAAGCGCGGCAGCAGTCCGTCGCGGCTCATCGCGAAGAACACCCGGGTCTGGCCGAGGAGCAGGATCATGCAGACGGTGGTCAGGCCGACGGCGGCGCCGAAGCTGATGAAGCCCGCGTACCAGGGGTGTCCGGTGTGCTTGAACGCGTCGGCGAGCGGGGCGCTCACGGACAGCTTGCTGTAGTGCTCCATCCCGGTGACGACGATCGACACGGCGACGTACAGGACGGTGCAGATGATCAGGGAGCCGAGGATGCCGCGCGGCATGTCGCGCTGCGGGTTCTTGGTCTCCTCGGCGGCCGTCGCGACCACGTCGAAGCCGATGAACGCGAAGAACACCACGGAGGCGGCGGTGAAGATGCCCATCACGCCGAAGTTGGACGGCGCCCAGCCGAACATCAGCTGGATGAGCGGCGCCTGGAGGTTGTTGCCCGCCTCCACCGTCTGGGCCTTCGGGATGAACGGGTCGTAGTTCTCGCCGTGGATGAAGAAGGCGCCCGCGATGATCACGGTCAGCACGACGGTCACCTTGATGGCGACGACGATCGAGGTCAGCCGCGCGGAGAGTTTGGTGCCGATCACGAGGATCGTCGTGAGCAGCAGGACGAGCGCGGCGGCGAGGATGTCGAAGCCGAAGCCGTCCGCCCCCTCGCGCCCGCTGAGCGACGCCGGCAGATGCCAGCCGGCGTTGTCGAGCAGCGAGGCGATGTACCCGGACCAGCCGACGGCCACCACCGCCGTACCGAGCGCGAACTCCAGGACCAGGTCCCAGCCGATGATCCAGGCGGGCAGTTCACCGAGGGAGGCGTACGAGAAGGTGTACGCCGAGCCGGCCACCGGGACGGTGGAGGCGAACTCGGCGTAGCAGAGCGCGGCGAGCGCGCAGGCCACCCCGGCCGCGACGAAGGCCAGGGCGACGGCGGGTCCGGCGTTGTTCTTGGCGACCGTGCCGGTCAGGACGAAGATGCCGGTGCCGATGATGACGCCGACGCCGAAGACGGTCAGATCCAGTGCGGACAAGGATTTCTTGAGCGCGTGCTCGGGTTCCTCGGTGTCGAGGATGGACTGCTCGACTCTCTTCGTCCGGAAGAGGGTGCTGCTCACGGGGTACCTCCCACGCTGTGTCGTCCTCGACATGATCGAGAGGGGGCCTAGGTCGTATGCCCCGGCACGGGCGGGTTAACGCGAATGGGCCGGTTTCACCACTCTTCGCAGTGGTGGAACCGGCCCATCCGGGCGTGTCGGGTTGCCCCCGGCGGGTGTCAGTCGCGGGCGGGCTCCACGGAGTCCACCTCGGCGGCCTGGGTGCCGTACCTGCCGTCCAGCTTGGCGACGAGTCCGGTGACCTGGCGGGCGATGTCGGGGGCGGTCAGCCCGATCTCGGCCATGACCTCGGCACGGGAGGCGTGGTCGAGGAAGCGGGGCGGGATGCCGAAGTCGCGCAGCGGGACGTCCACGCCCGCGTCGCGCAGGGCCTGGGCGACGGCCGAGCCGACTCCGCCGACGCGGCTGTTGTCCTCGACGGTGACGACCACCCGGTGCTGCTCGGCGAGCGGCGCCATGGCCTCGTCGACGGGCTTGACCCAGCGCGGGTCGACGACGGTGGTGGAGATGCCCTGCCGGTCGAGCAGGCCGGCGATCTCCAGGCACATCGGGGCGAGGGCGCCCACGGAGACGAGCAGCACGTCGGGCGTGTCGGTGCCCGGCTCGCGCAGCACGTCCATGCCGCCCACGCGTCCCACGGCGGGGACGGCGGGGCCGACGGCGCCCTTGGAGAACCGTACGACCGTCGGCGCGTCGTCGACGGCGACGGCCTCGCGGAGCTGGGCGCGGACCTGGTCGGCGTCGCGCGGTGCGGCGAGCCTGAGGCCGGGGACGACCTGGAGGATCGACATGTCCCACATGCCGTTGTGGGAGGCGCCGTCGGTGCCGGTGACACCCGCCCGGTCCAGGACGAACGTGACACCGCACTTGTGCAGGGCCACGTCCATCAGCACCTGGTCGAAGGCGCGGTTGAGGAAGGTGGCGTAGACCGCGAAGACGGGGTGCACGCCGGCGTGGGCGAGGCCCGCGGCGGAGACGGCGCCGTGCTGCTCGGCGATGCCGACGTCGTAGACCCGCTCCGGGAAGCGCTTGGCGAACTTGTCGAGCCCGACGGGCTGGAGCATGGCCGCGGTGATGGCGACGACGTCCTGGCGCTCCTCGCCGAGCCTGACCATCTCCTCGCCGAACACGGAGGTCCAGTCGGCGCCGGAGGAGGCGATGGGCAGACCGGTGTCGGGGTGGATCTTGCCGACGGCGTGGAAGCGGTCGGCCTCGTCCTGGAGGGCGGGCTGGTAGCCGCGGCCCTTCTCGGTGAGGCAGTGCACGATCACGGGGCCGCCGAAGCGCTTCGCCTTGGCCAGCGCGGACTCCAGGGCCTCCAGGTCGTGGCCGTCGATCGGGCCGACGTACTTCAGACCGAGGTCCTCGAACATGCCCTGGGGCGCGATGAAGTCCTTCAGTCCCTTCTTGGCGCCGTGCAGGGTGTCGAACAGGGGCTTGCCGACGACGGGGGTGCGCTCCAGGAGGTCCTTGCCGCGGGCCAGGAACCGCTCGTAGCCGTCGGTGGTGCGCAGGGTCGCGAGGTGGTTGGCGAGGCCGCCGATGGTCGGCGCGTACGAGCGCTCGTTGTCGTTGACGACGATGACCAGCGGACGGTCCTTGGCGTCGGCGATGTTGTTGAGCGCCTCCCAGGCCATGCCGCCGGTGAGGGCGCCGTCGCCGATGACCGCCACGACATGGCTGTCGCGGTCGAGGATCTCGTTGCCCTTGGCGATGCCGTCGGCCCAGCCGAGGACCGTGGAGGCGTGGCTGTTCTCGATGACGTCGTGCTCGGACTCGGCCTGCGAGGGGTAGCCGGACAGGCCGCCCTTCATCTTGAGCCGGGAGAAGTCCTGCCGGCCGGTGAGCAGCTTGTGCACGTAGGACTGGTGGCCGGTGTCCCACAGGATCTTGTCCTTGGGGGACTCGAAGACCCGGTGCAGCGCGATGGTGAGCTCGACCACGCCGAGGTTGGGGCCGAGGTGGCCACCGGTCTTGGACACGGCATCGACCAGGAAGGTCCGGATCTCCTCCGCCAGCTGGTCCAGCTCCTCCGGGCTGAGCCGGTCCAGATCGCGCGGTCCCCTGATGCGGGTCAGCAGCGGCACCCGTGCCTCCTTGCAGTAAACGCTGTTCGAGCTGTTGCCGGGCCAGTCGAGTCTAATGTTCCGCGACCCGGCCTATGACACGACTATGCCCGGCACGGTGAGGTGCCGGGCACATTCGGATACCGGAAGGGGCGCGGGGCTGTATCTACATGCGGCTCCGCCGCGTGGGCGCGACAGGCCGCGACGGCGGAGTCAGCCGCAGTCCCACCGCACCCCGTACGGCGAGAGGCGCTATCCGCGACCCGCGGCCTTCTGGGACTTACGGGACACGGAGTCGATCACGACGGCGCCCAGCAGAACGCCACCGGTGATCATGTACTGGATCGAGGTGTTCATGTTCAGCAGGTCCAGACCGGTCTGGATGGACTGGATGACGAGCATGCCCAGCAGTGCCGACCACACGGAACCACGGCCACCGAAGAGGCTGGTGCCACCGATGACGGCCGCCGCGATGGCGAGCATCAGCGTGTTGCCGCCACCGGCGGACAGCGTCGCGCTCGCGGTCTGGCCGGCGAAGAACATACCGCCGATCGCCGCGAAGCCGCCGGAGATGGCGAACACGGTGATCCGGACCATCGGCACGTTGATACCGGCACGGCGCGCGGCCTCGATGCCGCCGCCGACCGCGAAGACCTGACGGCCGTAGGTGGTACGGCGGAGCACGAAGTCGACGACCACCAGCGCCGCGAGGAAGATCACCAGGGCGTTGGAGACACCGGCCGCGTCGTTCAGGACGGCGGCGGAGACGAAGGCCGCCACGGCGAGGGCGCCCACGCGCAGCAGGATCTCGCTGGTCGGCCGGAACGGCACACCCGCGGCCCTGCGGCGGCGCTGCTCGTTGAAGTTGCCGACGAGGGACAGCACGACGGCGAGGCCGGCCAGCAGGTAGGCGCCGATGATGGCCTGGTCCATGAAGAAGGAGCTCTGGCCGAGCAGATGGACCGGACCGGTGTCGGACGGGATGTTGATCGTGCCGCTGTCGCCGAGCAGCCACAGCATGAGGCCGTTCCAGCCGAGGAAGCCGGCCAGGGTGACGACGAACGCCGGCACGCCGACCTTGGCGAAGAACCAGCCCTGGAGCGAACCGATGGCGACACCGGTGATCACCGCGAGCACCAGCGCCAGCCAGGGGTTCACCCCGTGGTTCACCGCGAACACGGCGAACAGGGTGGAGGACAGACCGCTGACCGAACCGACCGACAGGTCGATCTCGCCGAGCAGCAGGACGAACACCAGGCCGATGGCCAGCATGCCGGTGGCCGACATGAAGTAGCTGATGTTCGAGAGGTTGTCGGCGCTGAGGAAGCGGTCGTTCTGCGTCTGGAAGATCGTCCAGATGACGATCAGACCGATGACGACCGGCAGCGAGCCGAGCTCGCCGCCCTTGACCTTGCGCTTGAACTCGGTGAGGTAGCCCTTGAGGCCCTCTTCACGGACCAGCAGCCGCGGGTCGACGACGGCGACCGGAGCGGCCGTCGGGTCGTCGGCGGGGGCGACGGTGTCCTGCGTCGCGGCGAAACCCTCGGTCGTGTCGACCTTGGTGGCCGTACCGGACTTCTCCGGCTCCGGGGAGTCGCTCTTCACGGTCTTCGACGTGTCGCTCACTGTGCCGCCTCCGCGGTGCGCCGCTCCGCACGACGGGTCACGGCGTTGTCCGTGGCACCCGTGATCGCGGCGATGATCTCTTCGTGGCTGGTGTCCTTCACCGGGAAGGAGCCGTTGTTCTTGCCCAGGCGCAGGACGGCGACGGTGTCGGCGACCGCCTTGACGTCGGCCATGTTGTGGCTGATCAGGATGACGCCGAGGTTGCGCTCGCGCAGCCGCTCGACCAGGTCGAGGACCTGCGCGGTCTGCTCGACGCCGAGGGCGGCGGTGGGCTCGTCGAGGATGACGACCTTGGGCTCGCCGATCAGGGCGCGGGCGATGGCGACGACCTGGCGCTGACCGCCGGAGAGGCTCGCGATCGGGATGCGCACGCTCGGGATCCGGATGGAGAGCGTGGACAGCAGTTCGCGGGCGTTCTTCTCCATCGTCACCTCGTCGATGACGCCCCGGTGCAGCAGCTCGCGGCCGAGGTAGAGGTTGCCCACGACGTCGAGGTTGTCGCAGAGCGCGAGGTCCTGGTAGACCGTCGCGACGCCGAGACCCTGGGCGTCGTGCGGCTTGGTGATGCTGACCGGCTTGCCCTCCCACTCGATGACGCCCTCATCGATGGGGTGGACACCCGCGATCGTCTTGACCAGGGTCGACTTTCCTGCGCCGTTGTCGCCCACCAGGGCGACCACTTCTCCGGCGTGAACCTCCAGATCGACATCGGTGAGGGCCTGGACCGCACCGAATCGCTTGGAGACTCCGCGCAACGCCAGCACGGGCGTAGCGGACACGTGAACCATCTCCTTCGCCGCCTGACCGGCGGGGATGCCGCGCTTGGGGTAGTGCGCGGAGGGACGTGCGAGGGGCGGCGCGGGGCCGCGGTACGCACGAGGTTTACAAGATGAACATGCGCGAATCCGTCGCGCTTGGCAACGGTTCCGTCCGACGCCCGCCCCGGCAGCGGGGTGTGAAGGTGGGGCAGGCGTCGGCGGGGTCTCGCGGGACCGCTCGGCGGTCTGGGCCCGAGCCCCTCGACGGGACTCGGGCCGGGTCGCGCGGGGTGCGCGCGACTACTCCAGGCCGGCCTTCTTGCAGGCGGCGGCGTAGTCGGCGGTGCAGATGTCCGCGACCGTGTACAGACCGTCCTTGACGACCGTGTCCTTGATGTTGTCCACCGTGACGGACACCGGGGTCAGCAGCTTGGCCTGGACCTTGTCGCCGGAGCCGCTGGTCACCGAGGTGTCGGCGAGGGACTTGATGTCCTTGCCCTCGAGCAGGTTGACCGCGAGCTCGGCGGCGGTGTCGGCCTCGGGCTTGTAGGCCTTGTAGACCGTGGAGGACTGGGTGCCGGCGACGATCCGCTGGATGGCGGCGAGCTCGGCGTCCTGGCCGGTCAGCGGGATGCCGCTGATCTTCGCACCCTTGAGGGTGTTGGCGATGCCACCGGCCATGCCGTCGTTGGCGGCGTAGACGCCCGCGATGTTCTTGGCGCCCAGCTGGGTGATCGCCGCGGACATCTTCTGGGCGGCGACGGTGTCCTTCCACAGGCCGGACTGCTCGTAGGCGATGGTGACCTTGCCGTCGAGGGCCTTGTGGGCACCGGCCTTGAACTGGGCGGCGTTCGGGTCGGCGTCGTCACCGTTGATCATGACGATCTTGGACTTCGTGGTCGCCTTGGAGCCGAGGGCGGCGAGCAGGGCCTCGCCCTGGAGCTGGCCGACCTTCTCGTTGTCGAAGGAGACGTACGCGCTGACCGGGCCCTGGGCGAGGCGGTCGTACGCGACGACCTTGACGCCCTTGTCCACCGCGGACTGGATGGAGGACTTGATGGCGGCGGAGTCCTGGGCGGAGATCACGATGACCTTCACGCCCTTGGTCACCATGGAGCTCATCTGCTGGGCCTGCTTGGCCGGGTCGGCCGCGGCGTTCGCGTACTGCACGTCACAGTCGGAGCAGAGCTCCTTGACCTTCGCGTCGAAGTACGGCCGGTCGAACTTCTCGTAGCGCGCGGTGACGTTGTCGGGGAGCAGCAGACCGATGGACTTGCTGTCCGAGCTGCTGCCAGAGTCCTTGTCCTTGTCGTCGCCGGCCTTGCCGCACGCGGCAATCGACAGCGCCATGGACACGGCGGTGGCGCCGATCACGACTCTACGCATCGTTGCGTTCATTTTGGGGTGTGCCTCCCTGACAGGGCCGCAACGCTGCGGCCGAGGTGGCTCGAAGTCAACTCGGCCGCAAGTTCGACGTCAAGAAGTAAATACTTAACGAGATGGCAACGGCGTCATTCGTTCTCTAAGTGAAGGCAGGTGTCGCGCTGGACAGGGTACCGTCCAAAAGGGTCGAATCACCCATCTCGCTGAGCGCGAGAGCGAGTGCTCCGAGCACCTCGGCACGACCGCCAAGCGCCCCCGGGAGAACGGAAAGTTGACGCGCCGCACTGGGGATCGCATAGCGGCCGACGGACTCTCTGATGGGACCGAGCACCAGCTCACCGGCCTCGGCGAGATCACCGCCCAGGACCACCCGGCTCGGGTTCAGCAGGTTGCAGAGATTGGCGACTCCACTGCCGATATGGCGGCCGACGTCGGCGATCACGCGACGGCAGCCCGGGTCTCCGCCCCTGGCCAGCCGCACGACGCCCTCCATCGTGAGGTCCGTGCCGTGGCTGGACTGGAGCAACGGCAGCACATAGCGCGCGGCCGCGAAGGTCTCCAGGCAGCCCCGGTTGCCGCAGCGGCAGACCGGGCCGGATTCATCGAGTGTAATATGTCCGATTTCTCCTGCGGTGCCACCCGGGCCGCGATAGATCTTCCCCTCGATCACCAGACCGGCCCCCACACCGCTCGCGACCTTGATGTAAGCAAGATCACGAACGCCCCGGCCACTGCCCCAGACCAGCTCACCGAGGGCGCCGAGGTTGGCGTCGTTGTCCACGTGCACGGGCACACCGAGGCGGCCTCTGAGCTCCTCGGCGGGTCTGGTGCCGATCCAGCCGGGGAGGATGGCCGAGGAGCCGAGGGTGCCGGACTCCAGCTCGATCGGGCCGGGCACGCCGAGCCCCACTCCCGCGATCTTCGAGTGGTCCACGCCGGTCGCCTCGATCAGCCGCATGACCAGCTGTTCCGCCCGGTCGAAGCCCTGCGTCGAGGAGGCGTCCACATCCAGCGGCTCGGACTCCTCGGCGAGCACCTGATGGGCGAGATTGCCGAGCGCGACGCGTAGATGGGTGTGGCCGAAATCCACCCCGATGACAATGCCGGCGTCCCCGCTGAGCGATACACTCCGCGCCCTGCGTCCGCCCGCCGACGTGGGCGTGACCTCGACGGTTCCGCCGTCCTTGAGCTCGCGCACGATGTTGGAGACGGTCGCGGCGGACAGCCCCGTCGTCCGGGCGATCTCGGCCTGCGTCAGGGACCCGGCCAGCCGCACGGCGCGTACGACCCGCTCCAGGTTGGCCCGATGCAGCGACGACTGCGACCCCGGAGTCTCCACGACGACCTCCTGCGCGCGGGACCGCTTCGATGAGGTCCCGTCTATGTCCAACTAGTGAACTCTAAGCTGAGCCGTTCGGGTCCACTCCCGTCAAGAGGTTGAACAGTATCCGCACGCTCGAACAAGCAGACCCGCGCTCACCCGAGAGAGCGTCGCGGGGTGTGCGGGGGTGGCTGCGGGGCGTTGCGGAAAGTGGCATTCCGGGTGTGAAGGACTTCGGAGCGTGGTGATCAAAAGGGGGGACAGTCAGTGAAAAGCGGCGTACACGACAACACGCGCACCGGAGGTCCGTGTACGCCGCATGAAGACGCCGGGTTTACTTCAGGGCGCCTGCTGTCAACCCCTGCACCACCTGCCGCTGGAAGACGACGTACGCCGCGAGCACCGGGAGCATGGCCATGACCAGGCCGGCGAAGAGTCCCGACCAGTCCCCCTTGTAGCCCTGACTGACCGCCAGCTGGACGAGCCCCTGGGTGAGGACCCGTTTGTCGGGGTCGGTGTTGAGGACCGTGGGCAGCATGTACTGGTTCCACTGGCCGAGGAAGTTGAAGATGCCCACGCTGATCAGGCCGGGCTTCGCCATGGGCAGCATGATCTGGAAGAAGATCCGGGTGTGCGAGGCGCCGTCGACGAACGCGGCCTCCGCCACCGAGGCGGGCAGGGTGCGGAAGAACGCCGTCAGGAAGAACACGGTGAACGGCAGCGAGTAGGCGATGTAGACCAGGATCAGGCCGTGCAGGGTGTTGAGCAGCCCCATGTTGTTCACCACGTAGAACAGCGGGACCAGCGCCAGCATGACGGGGAAGCTCATGCCCCCGATGAACAGGTAGTAGATGAACCGGTTGCCGGGGAAGTCGAAGCGGGCGAGGACATAGGCCGCCATGGAGCCGAGGACCAGGGTGCCGAGGAGCGAACCGCCCACCACCAGAACGGTGTTGAGGAAGTAGCCGCTCATGTTGGCCTCGGTCCAGGCCCGTGACCAGTTGTCGAGGTGCAGGGTGCGGGGCAGCGCCCAGGGCGAGGAGAAGATGGACCGGTCGTCCTTGAAGGAGGTCATCACCGCCCACAGCAGCGGCAGTACGACCATCACGGCCCACAGGAGAAGCAGGCCGTGCGAGAAGACGTTCAGGACCCGGCCCTCGGACCTGCGGGCCGGGTCCGGCCGGCCGGGGCGCCCGTCCGCCTTCGTGACGGTCACCGGGACGGGAGCCGGGGGTTCGGTCGTCGGTTCGCTCGTCTTCATCGTCAGTACTCCAGCCGCTCGCGCCGTCCGAGCCGCATCACGACGGCGGCGAAGGCCAGCGTGACGACGAGCAGGGCGACGCCGATGGTGGTGGCGTAGGCGGCCTGACCGTCACGGAACGCCTTCTGGTACACGTACAGGACCAAGACGGTGGTCGAGTAGTCGGGGCCGCCGGGACCGGTCGTCATGATCTGCACGACCGCGAACGACTCCGCGCCGAGGGCGAGGATGCCCAGGTACACCCAGCCCGACTGCACGGTGTCCCAGAGCAGCGGCAGGGTCACCCGGAAGAACGTGTCCACCCGGGACGCGCCGTCGAGGAGGGCGGCCTCGTACAGGTCGGCGGGGATGGAGGCCATGCCCGCCGAGAACAGGACCACGAAGAAGCCGACCGTGGACCAGACGAGGACCGCCATCACGCACCACAGCGCGAGATCCGGATCGCCGAGCCAGAGCGGCTGGACGCCGCCCAGCCCGATGCCGCGCAGGAAGGAATTGATCGCTCCGCTGTCCGGGTTGTACGCGAAGGCGAACAGCAGCGCGACGATCGCGATGGACAGCACCTGCGGGAAGAAATACACGATCTTGTAGAAGGAGGAGCCCCGGACGCCGGAAACGGCGGGGCCTCCCTCTCTTCGCCGCCCGCCGACATTGATCATGAAGGACAGGAAAAGCGCGAGTCCGATCGTCACCAGGGGCACGAGGAGTGCGAACAGCAGACTGTGCCACAGGGACTTCCAGAAGATCTGGTCGTCCAGCATCCTGCGGTAGTTCCCGAGGCCGACCATCTTGAATTCGGGACTCAGACCGGTCCAGTCCGTGAACGAGTAGGAGATGGACTGGATGAACGGCCAGATCACGAAAAGCGCGTACAGTCCGAGAGGGAGCGCCAAAAACCCCACGATGAACCGGTATTTGCCGTGCTGCATCGCCACCTACTGGTGCTTGTAGTGCTTGATCGAGGTGTCCTTGGCGGCGGCGTCGGCATATCCCTGGATCTTGGCGATGGCTTCCGCGGGAGTGAGCCGTCCGGCCATCATCTCGCCGAGACCGCCGACGCCGATCTGCTCCTTCTGCAACTGGACGTACCAGTCCTGCATCCGCGGGTTCAGCACGTTGTCGCCGGCCTTCTCCAGTGCGGCGACACCGGACTTCAGACCGGGGGTGAGGGTGATGCCGTCGGTGCCGCCGTTGTACGCCGTGAGCGACTTGACCTTGGCGGTGAAGTTCCTGGAGGAGGCCTCGCTGAGCATGATCCGCAGTTGCTCCAT
This sequence comes from Streptomyces sp. YKOK-I1, assembly GCF_054660435.1. Taxonomy (NCBI): domain Bacteria; kingdom Bacillati; phylum Actinomycetota; class Actinomycetes; order Kitasatosporales; family Streptomycetaceae; genus Streptomyces; species Streptomyces sp. YKOK-I1. The sequence goes on along the minus strand of NZ_BAAGDR010000001.1, from coordinate 7,735,629 downwards.
GCCGCCGGAGCCGTTCTTGGCCTTGGCGGGGACGACGAAGGGCTCACCGCCGGAGGCCCAGATGGTGCCGAAGGGCATGGCGTCGGAGGAGTCGATGCCGGTGGGCGCGGAGACGGCGAGGTCGAAGTCGGCCGGGATCACCTTGGCCGACTCGTTCTCCACCCAGGAGCCGTTGGGGAGGAACAGGGCCTTGCCCTCGGCCCAGGCGGTCTGCGACTGGATGTGGTCCAGGCCCGGGGTGCCCTTGAGGACGTACCCCTTCTTGTAGAGCTCGTAGTACGCCTCGAAACAGGCCTTGACGGCGGGGTGTTTCCAGGCGTTCGGCTCCAGGTTGTCGATGGCGTCGAGGACTTCACGGCCGCCGACCTTGCCGATCATCGGATAGAGGGAGAACGGGAGGTAATACGGGTATTTGCCCGCGTACGTCCAGCCGGCCATGCCCTTCTTCCTGGCCTTCTCACAGACCGCGAGCATCTCGTCCCAGGTCTCGGGATAGGCGGCGTCCAGCGAGTCCAGGGCCTTCTGCGAGTACCAGACGCCGTAGACGGTGTAGGCGTAGTACATGATCCAGACCGGGTCGCCGTCGAACTGGCCCATCTCGACGATGCCCGGGCGCAGGGTGTCGCGGACCTTCTTGGCCGGATCGTCGTACGACGGGGCGTCCAGCAGCGGGGTGAGGTCGGCGAGCTGCTTCTTGCCGACCAGGACGCCCATGTCCATCTGCTCGGCGCCGGAGTTGTCGATGAGGTCGGGCGGGGTGCCCTGGTTGAACCGGGGCTGGAGCGTGGACTGGATCTTCTGGGTGGCCGAGAACTTCACCTTCGCCTTCGGGAAGTCCTTCTCGTAGATCTTCACGGCGTCCTCGGCGTACTCCTTGCCGAAACCGCCGTCGAACAGCACGAATTCCATCTGCGCGGTCTCATTGACCGCGAGAGGGTTCTTCGCCGTCTTCTTTCCGGCCTTGGCCTTGTCCTCGTCACCGGCGCCGCTGCTCGCGCACGCGGTCAGAAAGCCGAGCGCGGGGACGGAGACCAGGCCGAGTGCGGCGGACCGCCTGATCAGATCGCGGCGGCCGAAACCCGCCGATTCGCCGTTCACGGCACCGGAGTGTGCGGAGCTGGATCCCATCCTCAAGTCCTCGCCTTCTCAGGTCGGGCAGAGTCATTGCGGGTCGCGTGAATCGCCGACAGGTATAGTCCACTCCCCTCCGGCGGAGCAAGATCGAGGGCACGGTCGGCCATCGGTCTTTTCCGAGTTGAGACCTCCCGGAAATATGAAGCATCCCGGGCCGCCCTGCCGGAAAAATCCACGACATGTGCCCCGTCCGGCGCAATCAACATCCTTGACATCACCCCTCACTTGGCCCCCTACTAGGGCTGCGCACCACACTGGACAACGTTGTCCAAGGCCCTGGTCCGGGCGGGGAGGATGCACACGCATGCAGTGGTTCGGACGGTTACGCGCGGTGGCGGTCACGGCCGCCCTCGTCATGACGGTCGGCGCTCCGACGGCGGTCGCCCGGTCGGCGCACCTCCCGCCGCCCGCCCGGGCGTTCGCCTCCTCGTTCGAGGCCGGCCAGCCCGCCCCGGACTGGACCAGCACGTCCGAGCGGGCCTTTGGGGTCGACGGAGGCTACGCGACCGGCGGGCTGCCCGGTGAGGTGACCGACCGGGTCACCGGGGTCCGGGCGAGCGCCGAGAACACCGGGGGCGGCGAGGTGAAGGAGAACCTGGCCGACGGCGAGCCGAGCACCAAGTGGCTGACGTTCGCGGCCACCGGCTGGGCCGAGTTCGACCTGGACTCCCCGGCCGCGGTGACCATGTACGCGCTCACCTCGGCCAATGACGTCGCCGAACGCGACCCGGCCGACTGGACCCTGAGCGGCTCGGCGGACGGCGGCACCTGGACGGTCCTCGACAGCCGCTCCGGCGAAGACTTCACCGAACGTTTCCAGACGAAGACGTACACCCTCGCGGCGCCGGCCGAGTACCGGCACTTCCGGCTCGACATCACCAGGAACCACGGCGCCGACATCCTCCAGCTCGCCGATCTGCGGCTCGCGACGGGCGGGAGCGAGGGGCCGGTGCCGCCGGACATGCTCACCGCCGTCGACCGGGGCCCGAGCGGCTCCCCGACGGCGAAGGCGCGGGCCGGGTTCACGGGGGTGCGGGCGCTGCGGTACGCCGGGCGCCACACCGCCGCCGGACGGGCGTACGCGTACAACAAGGTCTTCGACGTGAACGTCCGGGTCGGCGCCCGGACCCGGCTCGCGTACCGGATCTTCCCGCAGCTGGCCGACGGCGAGCGGGACTACGCGGCGACGAACGTCTCGGTCGACCTGGCGTTCACCGACGGGACCTACCTCAGCGGGCTCGGCGCGGTGGACCGGTACGGCTTCCCGCTGTCGCCGCGCGGGCAGGGCGCGGCGAAGGTGCTGTACGTCAACCAGTGGAACGACGTGGAGTCGGCGATCGGGTCCGTGGCAGCCGGGAAGACGGTCGACCGGATCCTGGTGGCCTACGACTCCCCCGGCGGCCCGGCGCGGTTCCGCGGCTGGGTGGACGACATCGCGCTGGGCGCGGTCGCCCCGGAGCCGGTGCGGGCGCATCTGTCGGACTACGCGGTGACCACGCGGGGGACGAACTCCAGCGGGGGCTTCTCGCGCGGCAACACCTTCCCGGCGACGGCCGTGCCGCACGGGTTCAACTTCTGGACCCCGGTGACGAACGCGTCCTCGCTGAGCTGGCTGTACGACTACGCGCGGGGGAACAACGCGGACAATCTGCCCACGATCCAGGCGTTCGGCGCGAGTCATGAGCCGAGCCCGTGGATGGGCGACCGGCAGACCTTCCAGGTGATGCCGTCGGCCGCGGCGGGCACCCCGGACACCGGGCGGACGGCCCGGGCGCTGGCGTTCCGGCACACGGAGGAGACCGCGCGGCCGTACTACTACGGAGTGCGCTTCGAGAACGGGCTCAGGGCGGAGATGGCCCCGACCGACCACGCGGCCGCCCTGCGCTTCACCTACCCGGGCTCCGACGCGAGCGTTCTGTTCGACAATGTCACCGACCAGGCGGGGCTCACGCTCGACCGGGCCTCGGGGATCGTCACCGGTTACTCGGACGTGAAGTCCGGGCTGTCGACGGGCGCGACCCGGCTGTTCGTGTACGGCGAGTTCGACGCCCCGGTCACGGACGGGGCGTCGAACGGGGTCAAGGGCTATCTGCGGTTCGACGCGGGCGCCGACCGGACGGTCACCCTGAAGCTGGCGACCTCTCTGATCAGCCTCGACCAGGCGAGGGACAACCTGCGCCAGGAGATCCCGGTCGGCACCGGCTTCGACACGGTGAAGCAGCGGGCCCGGCAGCAGTGGGACGCGCTCCTCGGCAAGGTGGAGGTCGAGGGAGCCACTCCGGACCAGCTGACGACCCTCTACTCCAGCCTCTACCGGCTGTACCTGTATCCCAACTCCGGCTTCGAGAAGGTCGGTTCGACGTACCGGTACGCCTCTCCGTTCTCCCCGATGGAGAGCCAGGACACCCCGACGCACACCGGCGCGAAGATCGTGGACGGCAAGGTGTACGTCAACAACGGCTTCTGGGACACCTATCGGACGACCTGGCCCGCGTACGCCCTGCTGACGCCCACTCAGGCGGGCGTGCTGACGGACGGTTTCGTGCAGCAGTACAAGGACGGCGGCTGGACCTCGCGCTGGTCCTCGCCCGGATACGCCGACCTGATGACCGGCACCTCCTCGGACGTGGCCTTCGCCGACGCCTATGTCAAGGGCGTCCGCTTCGACGCGAAGGCGGCCTACGAGGCGGCCCTGAAGAACGCCACCGTCGTCCCGCCGTCCTCGGGCGTGGGCCGCAAGGGCATGGCGACCTCCCCCTTCCTCGGCTACACGAGCACGGCCACCCACGAGGGACTGTCCTGGGCGCTGGAGGGCTACCTCAACGACTACGGCATCGCCCGCATGGGCCAGGCCCTGTACCGGACGACCGGCGAGCAGCGGTACGCGGAGGAGTCGGCGTACTTCCTCAACCGCGCCCAGGGGTACGTGAACCTGTTCGACACCCGGGCGGGCTTCTTCCAGGGCCGGGACGAGGACGGCTCCTGGCGCGTCGAGTCGTCGCGGTACGACCCGCGGGTGTGGGGCTACGACTACACCGAGACCAACGGCTGGGGCTATGCCTTCACCGCCCCGCAGGACAGCCGGGGCCTCGCCAACCTGTACGGCGGCCTGGCCGGCCTGGCGGAGAAGCTCGACACGTACTTCGCGACCCCCGAGACCGCCTCGCCCGAGTTCGTGGGCTCCTACGGCGGGGTCATCCACGAGATGACGGAGGCCCGCGACGTCCGGATGGGCATGTACGGGCACTCCAACCAGGTCGCCCACCACGCGATCTACATGTACGACGCGGCCGGGCAGCCCTGGAAGGCGCAGGCGAAGGTCCGCGAGGTGCTGTCGCGGCTCTACACCGGAAGCGCGATCGGACAGGGCTACCACGGCGACGAGGACAACGGCGAGCAGTCGGCCTGGTACCTGTTCTCCGCGCTCGGCTTCTACCCGCTGGTGATGGGCAGTGGCGAGTACACCGTCGGCTCCCCGCTGTTCACGAAGGCGACCGTGCACCTGGAGAACGGCGGGGACCTCGTGGTGAAGGCCCCGAAGAACAGCGCGCGAAACGTCTACGTCCAGGGCCTGAAGGTCAACGGCCGTACCTGGACGTCGACTTCGCTCCCCCACGCACTCCTCGCCAAGGGTGGCACCCTGGAGTTCGCCATGGGTCCGCGCCCCTCGGCCTGGGGCGGCGGGAAGGACGCGGCGCCCGTGTCGATCACCCGCGACGACCGGGTGCCGACGCCTCGGACCGACGCGCTCACCGCCTCCGGGGCCCTGGCCGACAACACCTCCGGGACGGCCGCGACCGTGTCCGGCGCCGTCGCCCTGCCGACCGGCGCTGCCACGAAGGCCGTGCAGTACACGCTGACCTCCGCCGAGCGGGCGGCGGCGCCCAGGAGCTGGCGGCTGGAGGGCTCCGCCGACGGGACGACGTGGAAGACCCTGGACCGCCGCAGCGGCCAGACCTTCGCCTGGGACCGGCAGACGCGGGCGTTCGGTGTGGAGTCGCCGGGTAGGTACGCGAGGTACCGCTTGGTGTTCGACGGTGAAGTCCGTCTGTCCGAGGTGGAGTTGCTCTCTTGAACGGGATCGATCCCGGCTGGCTGCCCCCGGAGGCCTTTCGGCCGCTGGGGGCCCGGCGCGTCCTGATCCGGGGCTCGGGTGCCCTGGCCGACACCGTGCGCCGCGAAGTGTCCGACGCCTGCGCACGGTTCGGCGGGGAGATCGTCCGCGACGGTCCGTGCGACCTCCTGCTGGAGGCGGCCGACGGCGAACCCGTGGGCGGCGAGGAGGAGTTCACGATCGAGCGGGAGGACGGTACGACGACCGTCACCGCCTCCGCCGGACACGGGCTGCTCCACGGTCTGTTCCAGGTCGTACGGCTCGGCGAGGATGCCTTCTCGGGCGCCTTCCCCCGGGAGGCGCACCGTCCCGCGACGGCCCTGCGGATGCTCGACCACTGGGACAACGTGGCCGTGCACCCGGTCATGGGCCAGGTGGAGCGCGGCTACGCGGGCGGTTCGCTGTTCTGGCGGGACGGACGGGCGCGGGAGGACTTCGACCGGATCCGGGCGTACGCGAGACTGCTCGCCGCCTGCGGGATCAACGCCGTGTGCGTCAACAACGTCAATGTGCACGCGGTCGAGGCACGGCTGCTGACCGACCGGATCGGCGACGTCGCGGCGATCGCGGCCGAGTTGCGGCCGTACGGCATCCGGACGCATCTGTCGGTGACCTTCGCCGCGCCGGTCGTGCTCGGCGGGCTGTCCACGGCCGATCCGCTCCAGGAGGCGGTGCGGCAGTGGTGGGCGGGGGCCGTGCGCGGGGTGTACGAGGCGATCCCCGACTTCGGCGGGTTCGTGGTGAAGGCCGACTCCGAGGGCCAGCCGGGGCCGTTCACCTACGGGCGCAGTCACGCGGACGGCGCGAACCTGCTGGCCGGCGCGCTCGCCCCCTACGGCGGCACGGTGCACTGGCGGGCCTTCGTCTACGACCACCGGCAGGACTGGCGCGACCGCAGGACGGACCGGGCGCGGGCGGCGTACGACCATTTCGCGCCGCTGGACGGGCAGTTCGCCGGCAACGCGGTGCTCCAGGTCAAGCACGGGCCGATGGACTTCCAGGTGCGCGAGCCGGTCTCACCGGTGCTCGGGGCGCTGTCGCGGACCCGGCATGCGGTGGAGGTGCAGGCGACCCAGGAGTACACGGGGCAGCAGCGGCACGTGTGCTGGCTCGGGCCGATGTGGAGCGAGGTGCTGCGGTTCCGGCCGGAGGGCGAGGGCGGGCCGAGCGTGGGCGAGTCGGCGCGTGATCTCGTCGCCGTGTCGAACGCGGGCGACGATCCGTTCTGGACGGGGCATCCGCTGGCGCAGGCGAACCTGTACACGTTCGGCAGGCTGGCCTGGCGGCCGGACGCCGATCCGTACCGGGTCCTGGACGAGTGGATCGGCTTGACGTTCCCGTCCGCGCCGCGGCGGCTGGCCGACGGGCTGCACGCGGTGCTGGACGGCTCCTGGCGGACGTACGAGAAGTACACGGCCCCGCTCGGGGTGGGGTTCATGGTGCAGCCCGGGCATCACTACGGGCCGAGCGTCGACGGCTACGAGTACAGCCCGTGGGGCACCTACCACTTCGCCGACCGCGACGGTGTCGGCGTCGACCGCAGCGCGGCGACCGGGACGGGGTACGCGGCCCAGTACGGCGGGCCCTGGGCCGAGGTGTACGAGTCCGTCGCGAGCTGTCCCGACGAGCTGCTGCTGTTCTTCCACCATGTGCCGTACGGGCATGTGCTCAGCAGCGGGAAGACCGTGATCCAGCACATCTACGACACGCGTTTCGAGGGGGTCGAGGAGGCCGAGGAGGCCCGCCGGGTGTGGGCGGGCCTCGCCGGGCTGATGGCACCGGCCCGGCACGGGCGGGTGGCGGAGCTGTTCGAGGAGCAGGTGCGCAGTGCCCGTGAGTGGCGGGACCACCTCAACAGCTACTTCCTGCGCAAGTCCGGGGTGCCGGACGCCCATGGGCGGACCGTCCACTGAAACCGTCTACCGCAGCCGCAGCACCACGACGCCGAGCGGGTCGAGCGGGAGCGGCTCGCCCTGCGCCACCGGCTTTCCGGTGAGCAGGTCGACGGCGGCCGTGTGGGCGGCCGGGCGGACCGGGCGGGTGGTGTGGTTGAGGAGGAACAGCAGACGGGTGCCGTCCGGCGCCGTACGGTGTGCGGTCTCCAGTCCACTGTATGCGGTATACGGTCCGATCAGGCCGTGCCGGGCGAGGACGGAGCGGACCACCCGGTCGACGCCGGGCTGGTCGAGGGCCGTGGCGACGTACCAGCCCTCGCCCGCGCCGAAGGCGTGCCGGGTCACCGCCGGGGTGCCCTCGTAGAAGTCCGCGCGGTAGGTGCCGACGGCCTCGGCGCCGCGCAGCCGCACCAGTTCGAAGACCAGTCGTGCCTCGCAGAGCGTGCCCGCCAGCTCGACGGGCTGGACGACGTCCGCGGGGCGGGCGTCCCACTCGTCGATCCGGATGCCCAGGAGCGGGGCCAGGGGGCCGGGGACATCGGTGAGGAAGGCCCGGTCGTGCGCGTCGGAGCGGGCGCTGAGGAAGGTGGCGAGGACGGTGCCGCCGCGCCGGGCCAGCTCCTCCAGGCGCTCGGCCAGGTCGCCCTTGATCAGGTGCAGGACGGGAGCGAGGACGACGTCGTACGGGGTGAGGTCGGCGGTGACGGGGACGATGTCCACGTCGGCGCCGGCCTCCCGGGCGGCCCGGTAGTAGGAGTGCACGACGTCCAGGTAGCGGACCAGACGGGAGGGGCCGTCGGAGATCTCCAGGGCCCACCAGCTGTCCCAGTCGAAGAGGAGGGCGGTACGGGCGGGGGTGCGGGCGCCCAGGGTGGCGGTGCCGATGACCTCCAGCTCCCGCCCCAGGGCGGCGACTTCCTGGAAGACCCGGGTGTCGTCGCGGCCCGCGTGGCCGATGACCGCGCCGTGGTACTTCTCGCAGGCGCCGCGTGAGGCGCGCATCTGGAAGTAGAGGGCCGCGTCGGCGCCGTGGGCGATCGCCTGGAAGGTCGCGAGCCGCAACTCCCCCGGTCTGCGCAGGGGATTGACGTCACGGCAGGCGGTGGTGGACGGGGTCTGCTCCATCAGCCAGAACGGGGTGCCGTCCTTGAGGCCGCGCATCAGGTCGTGGGCGAGGGCCGCCCGCGTGGGCGGGGCGTCCAGCGGGGGGTAGTTGTCCCAGGAGGCGAAGTCCAGGTGGGACGCCCAGCGATGGTAGTCCAGCGGCCGGTAGGCGCCCATGAGGTTGGTGGTGACCGGGGTGTCCGGGTCGTGGGCGCGGATCGCCTCCTTCTCGGCGGTGAAGCAGCCGAGCAGGGCGTCGGTCATGAACCGCTGGTAGTCGAGGGTGATGCCCTGGAAGGCGGTGTGGTCGGGGCCCCGCCAGTGCTCGGTGAGGGCGCTGGGCGGCTCGATCTCGTCCCAGTCGGTGTAGCGGTGCGACCAGAAGGTGGTCCACCAGGCGTCGTTGAGGGCGTCCAGGGTGCCGTACCGCTCGCGCAGCCAGCCCCGGAAGGCCCCGGCGCACCGCTCGCAGTAACAGGCGCCGCCGTACTCGTTGTTGATGTGCCAGGCCAGCAGTGCCGGGTGGTGGGCGTACCGTTCGGCGAGACGCCCGGCCAGTGCGGTGGCGAGCCTGCGGTACGCGGGTGAGCTGGGGCAGAAGTTGTGGCGCTGACCGTAGCGGTGCCGACGGCCCTCGAAGTCGGTGCGGTTGACCTCGGGGTGGGCCTTGGCCAGCCAGGGCGGGAGGGCGGCCGTGCCGGTGGCGAGGCAGATCCGGCGGCCCTCGGCGGCGGCCCGGTCGAGGATGCGGTCGAGGACGGTGAAGTCGTAGAACTCCTCGCGGGGTTGGGTGAGGGACCAGGTGAAGACGCCGACGGTGAGGGTGTCGATGCCGGCCCGGTCGAAGAGCCGGTGGTCCTCGTCCCAGACCTGCTCCGGCCACTGCTCGGGGTTGTAGTCGCCGCCATAGGGGATCTTGGGGGTGCGCGGGAGGTGGGCGGGGCGCGGGGGGTTCTGGCCGGGCTGGCTCATTCGGTGAAGTCCTCCTCGGTCTCGGCGGTCACCGGGCGGCCGGCGTGCAGCAGGGAGAGCAGCAGCGGGGCGGCGAGCAGGGCGGGCAGGGCCTCGGTCAGCAGGGCGGTCAGTCCGGCGGCGAGGACGAGCAGGGAGCCGAAGGCCAGGGTGGCCTTCCCGTGCCGGACCGTGAAGTACGCGGCGAGGCGGGCGGTGTCGCGGGCGCGGAAGCTGAACAGCGAGGTGAGCAGCAGGGCGTGGGCGCCCCAGAGCAGGCAGGCCACGCCGATGAGCGCGAGCAGGGCCGCCCACCAGCGGGGCAGGCCGGTGGCGGAGAAGTGGGTGAGGGTGAAGGCGATCACCGTCAGCCAGGCCAGCAGGGGGGTCCAGAGCCTGAGGACGGGGACGGCGTTGAGACGCCAGCCCCGGCCGTAGGCGCGGGCCGGGTGCAGATCGGTGAGGTCGCGGCTGCGGTGGTGGAGGGCGTACAGCGCGGCGGCGGAGGCCGGGCCGAGCGGCAGCAGACAGAGGGCCGCGAGGGGCAGGTTGGCGGGGTCGGGGCCGAGGAGGAGCAGGCCCGCGAGGCCCGGGGCCGCCGTCGCGAGGAACAGCGCCTCGACGGTGAGCAGGGTGTGGACCAGGGCGGCGGCGCGGGAGAGGACCCCGGTGCCGAAGTCGGTCGCCGTGGCGCTCATGAGGGCTCCCGGCCCAGCAGCCGACGCTCGTCCCACCACGGCGGTGTCTCGTCCCTGACCGGGGTCAGTTCGACGAGGGTGATCTCATGGCGGGCGAGGGTCAGGTCCAGGGTGGTGCGGCCGTCGTGGACGGGCAGCCGCCGATGGCAGCGGGCGGGCTCGGCGGCCTCGTGCAGGACGTCGAGCTGGGCGAGGCCCGGGGAGCGGGGGCTGCCCATGTGCCGCCAGGCCGTGTATGCGTTGCCCCGTTCATCGTCGACGGTCGACCGGCGAACGAATACCTCGCCCTCGCCGCGCCCGTCCCCGCCCCCGTCGCCCGCCCCGTCGCCGGCCCCGCCCACCGGCAGCGACAGCCGCAGGGCGTGCCCCTCGGGGCCGGGTGTCCCGCCGGCCGGGTCGACCGGCGCCCAGGCGAGGACGGTGACCCGGCCGTCCTCGTGCCGGGTGACGAGATGGTCCTCGCCCCGGGCGAGCAGATCGGGGCCCATCCGGGCCATGAACGCGTACAGGTGGTAGGTGGGCTTGCGGACCTGCCGGTGGGTGAGCAGTCCGAAGCCGCCGTGGAAGAGGGCGGTGGGGACCCCGGCCTCCTCGAACATGTCGCTGAACGTCCAGTAGGAGAACGAGTCGACGAGGTCGCCGCCCCGGGCCAGCACGGGGGCCAGATACGCGGCGTGGAAGGCCGTGTCGTGGACCGGGTTGTCGGGGCGGTAGGAGGAGTTGAACTCGGTGATGTGCACCGGCAGTCCGGCCAGCCGGGTGCCCTTGAGGCGGTCCCGCGGGGTGGCGAACTGGTCCAGCAGGTCGGTCGCCGGGGCCAGGGTCTGGTGGACGCCGAACGGCACGTGCTGGGCGGGGCCGGAGGTGTAGGCGTGCTTGGAGACGAAGTCGACGGGCACCTCGCGGTGCGCGGCGAACTCGGCGAACCGGTCCAGCCAGTCGTCGGCGCCCGGGGAGATCGCGGGGCCGCCGACCTGGAGCCCGGCGTCCACCTCCTTGACGGTGTGCGCGGTCACCTCGTAGAGCCGGTGGTACGCCTGCTCGTCCGCGCCCTGCCAGAAGTCGGCGAGGTTGGGCTCGTTCCACACCTCGATCGGCCAGGTGCGCACCTCGTCGACGCCGTAGCGGTCCACGAGGTGGCACAGGGTCGCCCGGACGAGGTCGGCCCATTCCCGGTGCGAGCGGGGCGGGGTGACATGGCCCCGCCACCAGAAGACCGTCTGGTCGCCGGACGCCAGCTCCTCCGGCATGAAGCCGAGTTCGAGGAACGGGCGGACACCGAGCGCCAGATACGCGTCGATCACCTGGTCGACGTAGGTGAAGGAGTGGTGGACGTGCCGGGTGCCCGCGTGCTCGTAGGGGCGGTACACGCCCATGCCGTCGCTGAGCAGGCCGTGGCCGCGGATGTACCGGAACCCGATGTCGCGCCGGAGGAGGGCGAGGGAGTCCTGGTAGTCGCGGCGCAGGGCGAGTTCGATGCGGCCGGTGCCGACGCAGGTCCGCCAGGCGTCGGAGAGCCGGCCGGCCGGGGCGGCGGGGACGCGGATCACCGGTTCTCCTTCGTGAAGCGGTCGCGTGCCTTGTTGTGCAGGTCTACGAGCCGGTCCATGTTCTTGGCCTTCAACTCGGCCACATAGGAGTCCCATTCGGACAGCGGGCGCTTGCCGAGGGCGAACTTCAGGGTGTTCTGGACGACGTGGTCGCGCAGCGGGGTGTCCCAGAGGGTGGCCTGTTCCTGCTCCACGGACTGCAGCGGATGGGCGGGGCCGATGGGGAGTTGTTCGCGCCGGGCCATGGCGTCCTGGAACTTCTTCTCGTCGGGGCCGAAGGACGAGGAGACGAGGGCCCAGCTGCCGCCGTAGGTGAAGACGCCGTTGAAGAAGCCGTAGTCCTTCTGGAGGTCCTTCGGGGCGTCCGGGTCGGAGCCCATCAGGCTGATGCCGGGCTTCAGCTCGTAGGTGTCGCCCGAGCGGGTGTACGTGGTGCCCTCGACTCCCCACTTGGCGAAGCGCTGGCCCTCGTCGGAGTACCAGAGCCAGTCCATGAACTGGATCATCGCGACGAAGGTGTCGCTCTTGAGGGCCTTGGCGGCGATCATGACGCCGTTCTCCAGCCGGGCCCCGCCGATCACCACCGGGCCGGCCGGGCCGAGCGGCACCGGGACCATCTCGATGGTCGCGCCCTTGACCTGCTTCTCCAGGTTGTAACGGTAGTTCTGGACCAGCTCCTGCGGATTGGCGCTGATCGCGAAGGACTTCTCACCGAGCAGTTTCTGCACCGCGTCGTCGTCGGTCTGGGTGAAGCTCTCGGGGTCGATCAGCTTCTCGGCGACCAGCTTCGCCAGATACTCGACCATCTGGCGGTAGCCGTCCGAGGCGCCGGTGAAGACGAAGGCGTCCTCCTTGGCGTCCCAGCTGATGTTGTCGTACGTCCAGCCCGCCCTGACGCCGTACGCCTGGCCGAGGTAACTCATCAACGCGGCTGCCGGATACGGGGTGTTGATGCTCCAGCGGTCGGAGAGCGGATAGCGGTCGGGGTACTCGGCGCGGATCGCCCCGAGGACCTCGTACACCTCGTCCCAGGTGGTGGGCAGGGCCAGGCCCAGCTTCTGAAGGACGTCGGTGCGCAGCGACAGCGAGTAGCCCGACTTGACCTTCTCGTGCAGTCCGGGCAGCAGGTAGTACTTGCCGTCGGCCTGGCGGATGGAGTCGAGTTCCGGCTCCAGCTTCCACTTCCTGACCTTGTCCTGGTAGTTGGGCATCAGGTGCACGTACTCGCTGACCGGGAGGATCGCGCCGGAGGAGACGAAGGCGACCTCGGAGGGGTGGTACGTCTTGGGGATCAGGAACGGGGCGTCGCCCGCGCCGATGAGGACACTGCGCTTCTTCTCGTAGTCGGCCAGCGGGACCGCGATCGGCTTCAGGGTGACGCCGGTGCGCCGGGTGAGTTCCTTCCAGAACAACCAGTCGTTCTTCAGGGGGTAGTTGGGGTTGTTGTTGTGCAGCACCGAGAACGACAGCGGTTTCGCCGCCTTGAACTGCTCGCCGACGCGGTACTCCTTCATCGCGCCGTCCCGCTTCTTGGAGAGGTCCTTGGAGTCCCCTCCGTCGTCGCCGCTGCCGCAGCCGGTGAGCCCGGCGAGGCCGATGAACCCTGCGGCGGCCAGGATCTGACGCCGTGACAGCTGACCTGCGTTCTTCACGGATACTCCCTAGTTGGGCGCTCAGCCCTTGACGGCGCCGAGCATCACGCCGGAGACGAAGTAGCGCTGGACGAACGGGTACACGCAGAGGATGGGCAGCGAGGTGAGCACGATCGTGACCGCCTGGATGTTCGCGCCGACCTGGCTGAGCTGCTCGGTGGCGGCGCCCGCGTTGCCGCCGGTGGTGGCGCCCGCGATCATGTTGCGCAGATAGACGGTGACCGGCATCAGCTCGGTGCGGTCCATGTACAGGTAGGCCGAGAACCAGGAGTTCCAGAAGGACACCGAGTAGAAGAGCACCATCGTCGCGATGACCGCCTTGGACAGCGGCAGCACGATCCTCAGCAGGATGCCGTACGTGGTGAGCCCGTCGATCTCGGCGGCCTCCTCCAGTTCGGTCGGCAGCCCCTCGAAGAAGGCCTTCATCACCAGCAGGTTGAAGACGCTGATCGCGTTGGGCAGGGCGATCGCCCACACGGAGTTCTTCAGGCCGAGACTGGTGACCAGGACGTAGTTCGGGATCAGTCCGCCGGTGAAGAACATGGTGAACACGGCCACCCCGACCAGGACGCCCCGCCCCTTGAGCTGCCGCTTCGACAGGACGTAGGCGTAACAGGTCGTCAGCACCATGGCGACGACGGTCGACACGACCGTGTAGAGCACGGTGTTGCCGTAGTTGCGCCAGAACGTCGTGTCGTGGAAGACGATGTCGTACGTGGTGAGGTTGAACCCCTTGGGCCACAGGGTCACTTCACCGGCGCGGATCTGGCGCTCCCCGCTGAAGGAGCGGGCGACGATGTTGGCGAACGGGTACAGGGTCACAAGGACGACCAGGGTCAGGACCACCCCGTTGACGCCCTGGAAGACCCGGTAGGAGCGGCTCTCCCGCCGGGCCCTCACCACAGGCTCGTCCCCACCGTGCGGCGCGACAGCTGGTTCGCGGAGGTCACCAGCACCAGCCCGATGACCGCCTCGAACAGGCCGATCGCGGCGGCGTAGCTGAAGCTGTTGGACTCCACGCCGGCGCGGTAGAGGTAGGTGGAGACCACGTCGGCCGTCGGATAGGTCAGCGCGTTGTACAGCAGCAGGATCTTCTCGAAGCCGACCGCCATGAAGGTGCCGATGTTGAGGATCAGCAGGGTGATCATGGTGGGGCGGATGCCGGGCAGGGTGACGTGCCAGATCTGCTGCCAGCGGTTCGCGCCGTCGATGCGGGCGGCCTCGTAGAGGTCCTCGTCGATCGTGGTGAGGGCGGCGAGGTAGAGGATCGTGCCCCAGCCGGCGGTCTGCCAGATCTCCGAGCCGACGTAGATGGTGCGGAACCAGCCGGGTTCCTGGACGAACCGGATCGGGTCGTGGCCGAACCAGCCGAGGGCGTGGTTGACCGGGCCGTCCACGGAGAGCATCTGCAGGGTGATCCCGGCGACGATCACGATCGACAGGAAGTGCGGCAGATACGACACCGACTGCACGAACCGTTTCAGCGAGCGTCGGCGCACCTCGTTGAGCAGCAGCGCCAGCACGATCGGGACCGGGAAGCAGAACAGGAGCGTCAGCGCGCCCAGCCACAGGGTGTTGCGGAAGACCTGCCAGAAGGTGGGGTCGGTCAGGAACATCCGTACATAGCGCAGCCCCACCCACTGTTCGCCGAGGAGGGAGCCGCCCGGTTCGAACCGGCGGAACGCGATGACGTTGCCGATCATCGGCAGATAGCGGAAGACCAGGAAGAACAGCAGGGGCAGCACGGCCAGCGAGTACAGCCGCCAGTCCCGGCGCAGTGTTCTGCGCCATCCGGGACGCCGGGGCGGAGGGTCGGGGCGGACGGGTGCCCGGGGCGGGTCCTCAGTGCCGGGCGGTGGGGCCGGTGTGGTGGAGGTGCTCATGCTCGGGCCTCCCGTGACGGGAACGCGATACCGAAACTTTCGAGCTTCTTACCGGTAACTTCGCGGCAACTTAGGGGCACTCAGAAAGCGCTGTCAATGGGTGCGGCACGAGACGCCGGAGGCGGATGGCGGGCATGGGAACACCTCCGCGCGGGGTAGAACCTCCAAGCGCAGCCCCGACCGCCTCCGCAACTTTCCCTGTCCGGACCGATTCCTGCGAGGTGCCCTCGTGCCCGCGTTCGACCTGCCGCCGAGCGAGCTGGAGACCTACCGCTTCCTGCCGGAGGAACCCGCCGACTTCGACGAGTTCTGGCAGAACACCCTCAAGGACGCCGCGCAGTACGACGCGTTGGTGTCGGCCGACCCGGTGGGCACCGGTCTACGGCTGACGGAGACCTGGGACGTGACCTTCCGCGGCTTCGCCGGCGACCCGGTCCGCGCCTGGTACTCCCGCCCGGCCGGGGTCCGCGACCCGCTGCCCGCCGTCGTCGAGTACGCCGGCTACGGCCGTGGCCGGGGCCTCCCCCATGAACGGCTGACCTGGGTGAACGCCGGGTACGCACATCTGCTGATGGACAACCGCGGCCAGGGCGACCAGTACGGCAACGGCGGCTCGACCCCCGATCCGCACGCCCAGGCACCCGGTGGCCCCGGCCCGGCCGTACGCGGTCTGCGGGCCCCGCGGGACTGTCACTACCGGCGGCTGATCACGGACGCCGTCCGAGCGGTGGCGGCCCTGCGCGCGCTGCCCGGGGTGGACGCCGGCCGGATCGCGGCCGTCGGCAACAGCCAGGGCGGCGGACTCGCGCTGGCCGTGGCGGGTCTGCTGCCGGACCTCGCCGCGGTCCTGGTCACGGCTCCGCTGCTGTGCGGGATCCGCCGCGCCCTGGACCTCACCGACGCGGGCCCCTACGGCGAGATCGCCGCGTATCTCGCGGTGCACCGCGGCACCGAACAGGCCGCCTACCGCACCCTCTCCTACATCGAGGGCGTCTCCTTCGCCCGCCGGGCCCAGGCCCCGGCCCACTTCGGCACCGGGCTGCGCGACACCGTGTGCCCTCCGAGCGGGACGTACGCGGCCTTCAACCGGTACGGCGAGCTGAGCGGCGGCGCGGATCCGCGCCGGGAGATCCACGTGTACCCGTTCAACGGGCACGAGGGGGGCGAGGCGGAACAGGTGCGACGCCAACTGCACTGGCTGGAAAGGGTGTGGGAGGAGCGGGACGCATAGACCGACGGACCCGGTGGGCGTGGGGTGCCCACCGGGTCCGCCCCGTGCGGGGTCCGGTCAGCCCACCCGACAGGGCAGGCTGGTGGCGCTGTCACCTCCCGAGCCGGAGACGACGTATCCGAAGGTCGTGCTCTGGCCCGGACTCAGGGAGCCGTTCCAGTCGGCGTTGTGGACCATCACCGCCTGGCCGTTGTAGGTGGCGTTGCCGTTCCAGAGACTGTTCACCGTCTGGCCGGCGGGCAGGGTCCAGTCGACCATCCAGCCGAGCATGGGGACGTCACCGGAGTTGGTGACGGTCACCTCGGACTGGTAGCCGCCGTTCCAGCTGTTGGTGGTGCGGCGGGTGGCGGTGCAGGTGCCGGGGACGGGCTCGTTGGGGTTGCCCGGCTCGTGGATGCCGGTCACCTCACCGTTGCCGCCGTCGAAGACGACGTCGGAGCAGGAGTAGAAGGTCTCCTGGCTGTCGGAGCGCTGCCAGACCATGTAGATGATGTGGCGACCCGACTTGTTCGCCGGGAGCTGACCGGTCCAGGAGTAGTTGGCCTCGACCGTGCCCGGGGAGCCGTTGAGCGGCGGGTGGTCGACGGAGAGGAAGGGCTGGTCCTCCATGTCGTTCCAGGTGAGTGTCTTCGTCGGGTCGAAACCGTCCTTGGTGACGTAGACGTAGAACCAGCCCGGGTGTGCGGCCCAGGCGTTGTAGGAGAAGTCGACGGTCGCGCCCGAGGTGAGGTGGGTCAGCGGCCAGTCGTTGCGGGCGGCGTTGAAGCCGGTGAAGTTGGTGTTGCCGCCGCTGCACAGCTGGCCGTCCGGGACGAAGCCGCGGGTGCGGCCGGCGCCGTCGGAGCGCAGCACGGAGAACCAGTTGTAGAACGGTGTGGTGCCGCTGACCTGCTGGGCGTTCTTGCAGGCCGGGTTGACCGGCTTGATCTCACCGGTGTCGGTCAGCGCGTCCTGCCAGCACAGGAAGGTGCGGCTGCCGGGTTTCATGGGGGTGCCGTGGGCCTCGGCCGGGCCGCCGGTCGTGACGATCAGGCCGATGGCGGGGACGGTGGCCAGCAGGGCCAGGAGGACGAGGAGGAGGGCCCGGGAGCGTAACCGGGCTGCTTTCTTCGCTGAGCTTGTCGTGATCATGACAGACATGGCGAGTCCGTCCTTCCGTGTACGGACCGTGCAGGTGGGGGTGGGTGGCGCGGGGTGCGGGTACGCGAGGCGGGAGCGGTCCGTGTCCGGGCCTCCGGCGGGTTCCGGTCCGTCGGGGACCCGGATATGGGAGCGCTCCCACCTCGTCTGTGGCGGAAGGTAGCGCCGTACGGCCGACTTGTAAACGGTCTCGTACGGTGCTCTCAGTGCTCGGTCTTGAGTTCGGTCAGCAGACGGGACACCGCGGACAGGTCGGGGAGGGTGTCGAGGGCCGTGACGGTCTGGCCGCTCGCGAACGCGCGTTGGGCGGGGGTGGCGTCCGGGGCGAGCGCGCCCTCGGCCTGGACATGGACGTAGTTCAGGGCCGTCGCGAAGAGCATCGAGAAGGCGTTCAGGTCGTCGAGGACGGCGGGGCCGTCGGCCTCGCGGTAGGCGCGGAAGAGCCGGCGGGCCGCCTCGGGGCGGAAGGCGTTGCCGCCCGACCACACGAACACGGCCTGGGCGAGTTCACGGCGGGCCGCGACCGGGCCGGCGTTGTCCCAGTCGAGGAGGACCGGGCCGGCCTCGGCGAGCAGGACGTTCTGGGGCTGTACGTCGCGGTGCGAGACGACCAGATCGGCGGGGTCGGACGGGGAGACGAAGCGGGTCAGCTCCGGGAGGGGGCCAGCGACGCACCGGCTCAGCGCCTCGGCCCAGGGCGGGGCGGCCCGGCGGACCCTGTCGTGCAGGTCCGCCCAGTCGGCCTCGGGGCAGCACTCCTCGTACCAGTCGACGGGCAGTTCGCTCGCGCCCTCTCCCGCCCGGTGCAGCAGGGCGAGGGTCCGGCCGCACCAGTCGAGCAGCGCCGGGTCGGCGGGGTCGGCCGGGGTGCCGTCGACCCAGTCGTACAGCTTCAGCCAGGAGCCGCCCCGGTCGGCGGGGAGCCGCGCGGCATGCGACCCGGTGCGGGCGGGCATCAGACGGGGCGCGGCGACGCCGAGGCCCGCGGCGGTGTCGCGCAGGGTGGCCTCGTTCTCGACGGCGGGTTCCTCGCGTGCGAAGAGGAGTTCCTTCACGGCCCAGGCGGAGCCGCTCCCGGAGAGTCTCCAGATCTGCCCCAGCGCGCCACGCGTGACGGGGGTCATGGTCCAGGGTCCGGCGCCGAGGCCGTACATGTCCGCGATGAAGTCGCCCGAGTTCCTCATGGGGGACACCTCTTCTGCCGCAGTTCGGGAAGCCGGCGGATCAGGATACCCACTCTGTGGATCACAGCAGCGAGGCCCGGGAACTCCAGGTCAGGGTGTCGGCGCCCAGGTCGCCGGTCAGGGGGAGTTCGACGGTGAACTCGGTGCGGCCGGGCTCGCTGTGGACGCCGATCCGGCCGCCGTGGGCGGCGGTGATCGCGGCGACGATGGCGAGACCGAGGCCGGATCCGGTGCCCGCGACGGCGCGGGCGCGGGAGGTGTCGGCGCGGGTGAAGCGCTCGAAGACGGTGGGGAGCAGATCGGGCGGGATGCCGGGACCGTCGTCGCGGACGCGGAGGGTGACGAGGCCGTCCCGGGCCTCCACGGTCGCCAGCACCCGGGTGCCGGCCGGGGTGTGCACCCGGGCGTTGGCCAGCAGGTTGGCCACCACCTGGTGGAGGCGGGCCTCGTCGCCGAGGACCAGGGGCGAGGCGTCCAGGCGGAGTTCGAGCTGCCAGTCGTGGCCGCCGCCCGCGGCCCGCGCGTCCCACACCGCCTCGGCCACGAGGCCGGCGAGGTCGACCTCAGCGGACTGCAGCGGCCGGCCCTCGTCGAGGCGGGCGAGCAGCAGGAGGTCCTCCACCAGGCCGGTCATCCGGGCCGACTCGGCGGTCACCCGGCGCCAGGCCAGACCGGGTTCGATGCGGTCGGTGCCGCGGTTCATGAGTTCCGCGTAGCCGGCGATGGAGGCGAGCGGGGTGCGCAGTTCATGGCTGGCGTCGGCGAGGAAGCGGCGCATGCGTTCCTCACTGCGGCGCACCCGCTCCTCGCTGCGCTGGCGTTCGGCGAGCGAGGACTCGACGTGGTCGATCATGCGGTTGAGGGCGGCGCCGACCTGGCCGGCCTCGCTGCCGGGGTCGGTGTCGCGTTCGGGGACCCGGGTGAGTGCGGCGACCTCGCCCCGGCACAGCGGCGCGTGGGAGACCTCGACGGCGGTGGCGGCGACCCGGCCGAGGGGGCGCAGCTGGCGCCGGATGACGACGGCGCAGCCGACCCCGGCGGCGGTCAGGCCCGCCGCGGCGACGACGGCCTCGATGACGACCAGGCCGCTGATCATGTCCTGGACGTCGTCCATCGGGAGGCCGGTGAGCACGCGGACACCGTGGTTGTCCAGGGCGGTCAGGCGGTAGGTGCCGAGGCCGGGGACGGTCCGGGTGTGGTATCTGCCGTCGGTCCTGACCCCCGAGAGCACCGCCGTCTGGGCGTCGCTGAGGCGCTGGGGCGGGGCGTCCTGGCCGACCGTGGCCGCCGCGAGGACGTTTCCATGGGCGTCCAGCCGGGCGGCGAGCATACCGGCCGGGTGGCCGCTCTCGTTGAGGAAGGTCAGGTCGCTCGCGAGGTCCGGGTGGAGGGAGGCCCCGCCGAGGCTGCGTTCGGCGGCGTTGGTGACCCGGTCGTCCAAATTGCCCAGCAGGTAGGCGCGTTGGGCGAAGACGGTGGTGAGGGCCATCGCGGCGCAGACGACGATCAGGACGGCGGTGATGAAGAGCAGGAGCCGGGTGCGCAGGGAACGGCCCCCGAAGCGGTGGGCGTTCATCTTCCGTCCTCCACCGGCCGGATGGCGTATCCCAGCCCGCGCACGGTGTGGATCATGGGTGCGCGGCCCCGGTCGATCTTGCGGCGCAGGCTGGAGATGTACACCTCGACGAGGTTGCCGCCGCCGTCGAAGGAGCTGCTCCAGACGCGGTCGAGGATCTGGGCCTTGCTCAGTACCTGCCGGGGGTGCTCCATGAGCAGGCTGAGCAGGTCGAACTCCTTGGCGGTGAGGGCGACGGCGGCGCCGCCGCGGTGCACCTCTCTGGACTCGGCGGCGACCATCAGATCGCCGAGCACGCGCACGGAGTCGTCGGTGCGGACGCGTTCGGCGCCGGAGCGGCGCAGCAGTCCGCGCAGCCGCAGCACGACCTCCTGGAGGGAGAAGGGCTTGGTGACGTAGTCGTCGGCGCCGTTCTCGAGACCGTCGAGGCGGTGTTCGACGGCGTCGCGGGCGGTGAGCATGAGGACGGGCAGCTCGGGGTTCTCGTACCGCAGCCGGCGCAGGACCTGGATGCCGTCCAGGTCGGGCAGCATGCCGTCGAGGACGACGGCGTGCGGGGCACAGCGGCGGGCCTCGCGCAGCGCGCTGTGCCCGTCCGGCACCGGGTAGGGGCGCCAGCCGGCCTCGGTGACGGCCACGGACAGCACTTCGGTGAGCGCCGGTTCGTCGTCGACGATCAGGACGCGGACCCGTCCGCTGCGGAACCCCGGGGTGGCAGTCATGTCCCGATACTGTCCCGGTTGTCTGGGGGACGGCTGTGTTCCGACTGAGCCGCAGCCGTGCGATCCGGCGGGCGGCCGCGCACGACCGGGCTCCCCGGACCGTCGGGGCCTGCTCAACTCCCTTGACCGAAGGGGGCATTGGCACGCTCCGGCCACGGGAACTCCTTGAGTCGCCGTAGCCCCGGCACTCACTCTGATCTTCGGCTTCCGCTCACCGTGCGGAAGCGTTTTCCGCGTTCAGGGGAGGACGTCCACCCATGCGAAGACTCCACGCCCTGTGGGCCGTGGCAGGAGCGGCCGGACTGCTCGCGGGGGCGATCACGCCCGCGACATCCGCTCCCGGATCCCGGTTCACCACACCCGTTTCCGGATTCCCGGTCACCACATCCGCTTCCGGATCCTCGGCCTCCACCACCCTCACGGGGCCGAGCACCGCCGCACCGCAGACCGTCACCCTCATCACCGGCGACACCGTGTCGCTCACCACCGGTCCGGACGGCAGGTACGCCGTCGACGTCCGGCGCGGCACGGGCCGCGAGGCCGCCACCTTCCTGTCCAGCGAGCAGGACGGCGAGATCAGCGTCCTGCCCGCCGACGCCGTCCCGCTGATCCGGGCGGGACGGCTCGACCCGGCCCTGTTCAACGTCACCCAGCTGGTCAAGCAGGGGTACGGGGACGCGAAGACCGCTGCCACCCCGGTGATCGCCACCTACAGCAAGGGCAGGGCGACCCCTGAGGGTGCGCGCCGGACGCTGGCGCTGCCCGGCATCGACGGCGCGGCGCTGAGCGCGAGGAAGTCCACCGCCTTCTGGGCGGACATCGCCCCGAAGCTCGGCACCGAGCCCACCGCGAAGGCCGCGAGGCAGCTCGGCGACGGCATCGACAAGATCTGGCTGGACGCCAAGGTGAAGGCGTCCCTCGACGTGAGTGTGCCGCAGATCGGCGCGCCCGAGGTGTGGCGGGCGGGGTACGACGGCACGGGCGTGAAGGTCGCGGTCCTGGACACCGGCGTGGACACCGGGCACCCGGACCTGGCCGGGAGGATCGCCGGGTCGCAGAGTTTCGTACCGGACGAGACCGTGCAGGACGGCTTCGGTCACGGCACCCATGTGGCGTCCACGATCGTCGGCTCGGGCGCGGCCTCGGAGGGCAGGTTCAAGGGGGTGGCGCCGGGCGCGGAGCTGCTGGTCGGCAAGGTGCTGAACAACGCGGGCGACGGTCAGTCCTCCTGGATCATCGCGGGCATGGAGTGGGCGGCGCACTCCGGTGCGAAGATCGTCTCGATGTCGCTGGGCGGCAGGGCGTCCGGCCCCTCGGACGTGCTCAGTGAGACCGTCGACGAGTTGTCCGCGTCCACCGGCACCCTCTTCGTCATCGCGTCGGGCAACTCGGGTCCGGGCGAGCAGACCGTGGGCACCCCGGGCATCGCCGACTCGGCGCTGACGGTGGGCGCGGTCGACAAGTCCGACCAGCTGGCCTCGTTCTCCAGCCGCGGCCCGCGCCTCGGTGACTCCGCGGTCAAGCCGGAGATCACCGCGCCGGGCGTGAGCATCACCGCGGCCCGCGCCGTCGGCACCTCCATGCCCGGCAGTACGCCGGTCGACGACTACTACACGACGGCCAGCGGTACTTCGATGGCCACCCCGCATGTCGCGGGTACGGCAGCGCTGGTCGTTCAGGCGCATCCGGACTGGACCGGGCAGCAGATCAAGCAGGCCCTGGCCAGCACGGCGAAGACGAACGCCACCGACTCGGTGTTCGAGCAGGGCGACGGGCGGGTCGACGCCGTGCGGGCCGTCACGCAGAACGTCTTCGCGACGCCGACGCTCAGCTTCGGCACGTTCGAGGACGGTGACACCGGGGCCGTCGACAAGGACATCACCTACACCAACACCACTGACAAGGCGGTGGAGTTGAAGATCGCGTCGTCGCTCGCCGACGTCACGGTGGGGGCCGGCACGGTGACCGTGCCCGCGCGGAGCACCGCCACGGTCCCGGTCGGTCTCGACCCCGGGGCGGAGGCCGAGGGCCGGTACACGGGCCACATCACGGCGACCGCCGACGGCGTCCGGGTCACCACGGCCGTCGGCTTCGAGAAGTTGCCGAAGACCTACGACCTGAAGGTCTCGATCCTGGGCCGCGACGGCAAGCCGTCCACCGGGGCGTCGATCTACTCGCTCCAGGAGCTGAACGGCGCCTACCCCACCGAGTACGGCTACATCGGCAGCGGCTGGACCTGGCAGGTGCCGGCCGGGACGTACTCGATCTCCACCTGGATCCCGGACCGGGACGGGGGCGGGATCGCCGTCGGCACCTCGGTCGTCGGCAATCCCGAGATCACGGTGAACGGGGCCACCGAGGTCGTCCTCGACGCCCGTGAGGCGGTGGAGATCAAGCCGAAGACCAAGGACGACTCCGAGTTCCGGGGCTTCAGCACCAGCTGGCACCGCGAGGGGCCGGGCAGCTCCTGGGGTCTCACCTACAGCCAGGGCTTCTGGACCGACCACATCTATGTGGCTCCGACCAAGCAGGTCTCCGTGGGGACCCTGGACTTCTACGCCAAGTTCCGGCTGTACGCGAAGGAGTTGACGGCGAGCGTCACCAGCCCGGAGAAGACCGCGCTGTCCTCGCTCTACTACTCCCAGACGTACGAGGACTTCCCGCTGAAGTTCAGCGGCGAGCACCGGGTGCAGGCGGTGGACGCGGGCGGCGGTACCGAGGCCGACTTCGCGGGGCTCGACGTCAAGGGCAAGGTGGCGGTGGTCGCGCTCGGCGCCACGGAGCGGGCACAGAGCGCTCTGGACAACGCGACCAAGGCCGGTGCGGGTTACCTCATCGCCTACCGCAAGAAGGCCGGTTTCTGGATCGAGGCGGTCGACCGCGCGACCACGGTCCCGCTGATGATCGCCACCGGCGAGGAGGGCGCCCAGCTCGGCGACCTGCTGAAGACCGGCAAGAAGGTCACGCTGAGGCTGAAGGGCACGCCGACCAGTCCGTACGTCTACAACCTGCTCGCGGCGCAGAGCGGCGCCATCACCGCCGAGCAGACCTACGACCTGGACAAGTCCAACACGGTGAAGAAGAAGGCCCGTTACTACGGGGCCACGGCCGGCGAGATCGGCGCGGACACCGTGTACACGTTCCGCCCCTGGCAGCGCTTCGGCATCGAGAGCAGCGTGGAGACCGAGCTGGGCACGGAGCGCGACGAGTACTACTACGTCGACCCCGACACCCGTACCTGGCACGTCGTCTACCCGAAGTGGAACACGTTGCGGGGCCAGTGGAGCCCGTTGCGGACCTTCACCGAGCCGGGCACGGACCCCACCACCGAGAACTGGCTGCGCCAGGTCGTCCGGCCGGGAACCAGCGAGGAGTACGGCCTCTCTCAGCGCACCGGTGACAAACTCACGTTCCGGGTCGCGGAGTTGACCGATTCCACGCCCGGTCACTACGGCAACATCGACGGCGCCGACAGCACCGCGCAGGGCAAGCTGTACGCGGACGGGCAGCTGATCGGTGACTCGACGCTCGGCGGGTACGGCGTCTTCGGCGTGCCGGCGGACAAGGCGTCGTACCGCTTCGCCCTGGACGTGCAGCGGCGGGCGGCCTGGGCCAGGTACTCCACGAGCACACACACCGAGTGGACCTTCACCTCGGTGCACACCGACAGCCAGACGGCGCTGCCGCTGCTCACGGTCGGCATCGCGCCCCGAGGCCTCGACCTGCTCAACCGGGCCGAACGCGGCAAGCAGGTGGAGGTCGGGCTGCCGGTCGCGAACCAGCTGGGCAGTGTGCGGGCGCGCGCTCTGAAGGCCTGGGTCTCCTACGACGACGGCGCGTCCTGGAAGGAAGTGAAGGTCGAGGACGGCAAGGCCCGGTTCAAGCCCGCGAAGGGCGCCGAGACGGTGTCTCTGCGGGTGCGGGCGGCGGACCGCGAGGGCAACGGGATCGACCAGACCGTACTGCGGGCGTTCGGCCTGAAGTAGGCGCACCCACGGACTGCTCCTCAGCCTTAACAAAGATCCTCTACCGTGCCGGGACATGGTGAACTCGGCATACGACACGGCAAGTCAGACCCCTGCCGCGGGCCCCTGGGCCGCGGTGGGGGTCTCCGCGTTCGAGGAGCTGGTCTACCAGGCGATCCTCCATCAGCCCGATGCCGGGGCGGCCGGCTGGGCGCTGCTGACGGGCGCCGGCTCCGCGGCCCAGGTCCGCGAGGCCTGCAACCGGTTACTCGCGCTCGGTTTGCTGCAGCCGCCGGACTCCGTGGGCGGCATGCGGGCGGTGGACCCACGGGTGGCGGTCCGGGCGCTGATCCGGCGGCGCGAGACGGAGTCCGAGCTGCTGGCGTCGACGGCCGAGAAACTGGCGACCGCGTACGAGGCGGGGCTGCTGCGCGAGGAGCCGGACCGGCTGGTCGAGGTGGTGTCCGGCGAGGGTGCCATCGCGGCCCGGCTGGAGGAGCTGTACGCGCGGGCCGAGCGCGAGGTGTGCCTCTTCGACACTCCCCCGTATCTCGCCCCGCCCGCCCCGCAGCAGGATCTGCAGGCGGATCTGCTCAGCCGCGGGATCATCTCCCGGGGGATCTACGCGGCGACCGCGCTGGAGGATCCGAAGGTGCTGGCCCAGGCCCTGCGGATGGGTGAACTCGGCGAGCGGGCCCGGGTGTTGCCCTCGGTGCCGGTCAAGTTGCTGGTGGTCGACGGGTCCCGGGCGCTGCTTCCGCTGACCGCGTCGGCGGCGGGCGGGTACTGCTGTGTGGTGGTGCGGCACTCCGCGGTGACCGAGGCGCTGCAGCAGCTCTTCGACATGGCCTGGCAGCAGGCGACTCCCCTCGGCCTGCCCGTGCAGGACCGTGAACTGTCCGAGGAGGAGGCGATGTTGGTCCGGCTGCTGACGGCCGGGATGAAGGACGAGGCGGTGGCCCGGCATCTGGGGGTGAGCCTGAGGACCCTGCGGCGGCGGGTGAGCGAGCTGCAGGAGCGGCTGGGGGCGGCCAGCAGGTTCCAGCTGGGGGTGCGGGCGGCGCAGCGCGGGTGGGTGTGAGCCTGCACGGCGAAGGGCCGTGCCCCCGGTGACCCGGGAGCACGGCCCTCAACCCGCCTGCCTGGACCCTTACTTGCGGATCAGGCTGCGCAGCACGTACTGCATGATGCCGCCGTTGCGGTAGTAGTCCGCCTCGCCGGGGGTGTCGATGCGGACGACCGCGTCGAACTCGACGCCGGTGTCGGTGCTGACCTTGACCGTGCTCGGGGTGGTGCCGTCGTTCAGCTCGGTCACGCCGGTGATGGAGAAGGTCTCCTCGCCGGTCAGGCCGAGGGAGTCGGCGGACTGGCCGGCCGGGAACTGGAGCGGCAGGACGCCCATGCCGATGAGATTCGAGCGGTGGATGCGCTCGTACGACTCGGTGATGACGGCCTTGACGCCGAGCAGCGCGGTGCCCTTGGCGGCCCAGTCGCGGGAGGAGCCGGAGCCGTACTCCTTGCCGCCCAGGATGACCAGCGGGGTGCCGGCGGCCTGGTAGTTCTGCGAGGCGTCGTAGATGAACGACACCGGCGCGTCCGCCTGGGTGAAGTCGCGGGTGTAGCCGCCCTCGGTGCCCGGCGCGATCTGGTTGCGCAGGCGGATGTTGGCGAACGTGCCGCGGATCATGACCTCGTGGTTGCCTCGGCGCGAGCCGTAGGAGTTGAAGTCACGACGCTCCACACCGTGCTCGGTGAGGTACTTGCCGGCCGGGGTGTCGGCCTTGATGGCGCCGGCCGGGGAGATGTGGTCGGTGGTGACCGAGTCGCCCAGCTTGGCGAGGACGCGGGCGCCGGAGATGTCGGAGACCGGCTCCGGGTCCATGCCCATGCCCTCGAAGTACGGGGGCTTGCGGACGTACGTCGACTCGGGGTCCCACTCGAAGGTGTTGCCGGTCGGGACGGACAGCGACTGCCACTGGAGGTCGCCCGCGAAGACGTCGGAGTAGGACTTGCTGAACATGTCCTCGCCGATGGCGTTGGCCACGACGTCGTTGACCTCGGCCTCGGAGGGCCAGATGTCCTTGAGGAAGACCGGGTTGCCGTCCTGGTCGGTGCCCAGGGCGTCCTTGGTGATGTCCACCTTCATGGAGCCCGCGAGGGCGTACGCGACGACCAGCGGCGGGGAGGCCAGGTAGTTCATCTTGACGTCGGGGTTGATCCGGCCCTCGAAGTTGCGGTTGCCGGAGAGGACCGAGGTGACCGCGAGGTCGTGGTCGTTGACGGCCTTGGAGACCTCCTCCGGCAGCGGGCCGGAGTTGCCGATGCAGGTGGTGCAGCCGTAGCCGACGAGGTTGAAGCCGACCTTGTCGAGGTACGGGGTCAGGCCCGCCTTGTCGAAGTAGTCGGTGACGACCTTGGAGCCCGGGGCGAGGGTGGTCTTGACCCAGGGCTTGCGGGTCAGGCCCTTCTCCACCGCCTTCTTGGCCACCAGCGCGGCGGCGACCATGACGTACGGGTTGGAGGTGTTGGTGCAGGAGGTGATCGCGGCGACGGTGACGGCGCCGTGGTCGATCTCGTAGGTCGAGCCGTCGGGGGCGGTGACGGTGACCGGGTTGGTGGGCACGCCGTTGCTGGCGGCCGGGGCGTCGGAGGCCGGGAAGGACTCCTCGCCCGCCTCGTCGGCGGTGGCGACGTAGTTGCGTACGTCGCTCTTGAACTGCTCGGCGGCGTTCGCGAGGACGATGCGGTCCTGCGGGCGCTTCGGGCCGGCGATCGAGGGGACGACGGTGGACAGGTCCAGCTCGAGCTTCTCGGAGAAGTCCGGCTCGGCCTTCGGGTCCAGCCAGAGGCCCTGCTCCTTGGCGTACGCCTCGACGAGCGCGACCTGCTGCGCGGAGCGGCCGGTGAGCCTGAGGTAGTTCAGGGTCTCGTCGTCGATCGGGAAGATCGCGGCGGTGGAGCCGAACTCGGGGGACATGTTGCCGATGGTGGCGCGGTTGGCGAGGCTGGTGGCCGCCACACCCTCGCCGTAGAACTCGACGAACTTGCCGACGACGCCGTGCTTGCGCAGCATCTCGGTGATGGTGAGCACCAGGTCGGTGGCGGTGGTGCCGGTGGGCAGCTCGCCGGTGAGCTTGAAGCCGACGACGCGCGGGATCAGCATGGAGACCGGCTGGCCGAGCATCGCGGCCTCGGCCTCGATGCCGCCGACGCCCCAGCCCAGCACACCGAGGCCGTTGACCATGGTGGTGTGCGAGTCGGTGCCGACCAGGGTGTCGGGGTACGCCTGGCCGTTACGGACCATGACCGTGCGCGCGAGGTGCTCGATGTTCACCTGGTGGACGATGCCGGTGCCCGGCGGGACGACCTTGAAGTCGTCGAAGGCGGTCTGGCCCCAGCGCAGGAACTGGTAGCGCTCCTTGTTGCGGCCGTACTCCAGCTCGACGTTCTGCTGGAAGGCGTCGTTGGTGCCGAACTTGTCGGCGATGACGGAGTGGTCGATGACCATCTCGGCCGGGGAGAGCGGGTTGATCTTCGCCGGGTCGCCGCCGAGGGCCGCGACGGCCTCACGCATGGTGGCGAGGTCGACGACACAGGGCACACCGGTGAAGTCCTGCATGATGACGCGGGCCGGCGTGAACTGGATCTCCTGGCTGGGCTGGGCCTGCGAGTCCCAGGTGCCGAGGGCGCGGATGTGGTCGGCGGTGATGTTCGCGCCGTCCTCCGTGCGGAGCAGGTTCTCCAGCAGGACCTTGAGGCTGTAGGGGAGTCGGGCCGAGCCCTCCACCTTGTCCAGGCGGAAGATCTCGTACGACTCGTCGCCCACCTGCAGCGTGCTGCGGGCGTCGAAGCTGTTCGCCGACACGACGGTCTCCTTCATTGATGTGCGCGTACCACCGCATCCTGCCGCCACGCGGGCTTGGCCGATCCGCTGAGGTCAGGCTAAGTTAGGTAACCCTTACTACCGGACCGGTGATCCGCGGGGCCGCGGTGCGCCTCGGCAGATATCTCGATGTCGAGATAACTCTAGTACATGAGGGCTGGATGGTCATGCCCGGGCTCGTCACATCGGCGAGCGCGGTCCACTACGAACGGGGGCGGCTGCCGCGTCCCTGGCCGGGACCCTCGGGCTGGACGGACGCGGACGGCTGCCGGACGCGGGGTGCGGGCCCGGGATCATGACGCTGCCGCCGGCCCGGTTCTTCACCAGGACGGTCGGACTCGACCCGGACGAGGACATGCCGGCCGAGGACCTGCCGGCCGGACTGAAGGACCCGCCCCCGGCCACGGCACCGCTGCCGCTGCCCCCTCCCCCGTACACCCTGATCGGCGACCCGGTACGGCGCCACCTGGGCCGGCAGGTCGTACCGCCTGGGCGTCCTCCCGGTCCGACTCGGCCCCGCACCTGTTCGGCGACCGGCTCCCGGACTTCGAGCGGGAGCCGCGCGAGACGCTCCACGGGCAGAACCCGGACGGCCGCTTCGCCGGGCGCATCCCGCCGACGGACTCCAGGATGGGGTGCAGGGGCCGTTGACGCGACGTCACCCGAACGGACCCCCCAACAGGCGCCATCTCATATCTGAGATAACCTCGGCCTCATGGCAGACGACTACCTCGTACGCATCGGCAAGCTCATCCGTGATGCCCGGCAGCACCGTGGCTGGACACAGGCACAGCTGGCCGAGGCGCTCAACACCAGCCAGAGCGCCGTCAATCGGATCGAGCGCGGCAACCAGAACATCAGCCTTGAGATGATCGCTCGAATCGGTGAAGCACTGGACAGCGAGATCGTCTCGTTGGGCTACGCGGGCCCGATGCATCTGCGGGTCGTGGGCGGCCGTCGCCTGTCCGGCGCCATCGACGTCAAGACGAGCAAGAACGCCTGTGTCGCGCTGCTGTGCGCCTCACTGCTCAACCGGGGGCGCACGGTGCTGCGCCGGGTCGCCCGGATCGAGGAGGTCTACCGTCTGCTCGAGGTGCTGAACTCCATCGGTGTGCGCACCCGCTGGATCAACGGCGGGGTCGACCTGGAGATCGTGCCGCCGGCCGACCTGGACATGGCGGCGATCGACGCCGACGCCGCCGTACGCACCCGGTCGATCATCATGTTCTTCGGCCCGCTGCTGCACCGCATGGACTCCTTCAAGCTGCCCTACGCCGGCGGCTGCGACCTCGGCACCCGGACCATCGAGCCGCACATGATCGCGCTGCGCCGGTTCGGGCTGGACATCGCGGCGACGGAGGGGCAGTACCACGCCGTCGTCGACCGCGCCGTACGCCCCGACCGGCCGATCGTGCTGACCGAGCGCGGGGACACGGTCACCGAGAACGCGCTGCTGGCCGCCGCCCGGCACGACGGGGTGACCGTCATCCGCAACGCCTCCTCCAACTACATGGTCCAGGACCTGTGCTTCTTCCTGGAGGCGCTGGGCGTACGGGTCGAGGGCATCGGCACCACCACGCTCACCGTGCACGGCGTGCCGGACATCGACACCGACGTCGACTACTCGCCCTCCGAGGACCCGGTGGAGGCGATGAGCCTGCTGGCCGCCGCCGTCGTCACCGAGTCGGAGCTGACGGTGCGCCGGGTCCCCATCGAGTTCCTGGAGATCGAGCTGGCGGTCCTGGAGGAGATGGGCCTCGACCACGACCGCACGCCCGAGTACGCCGCCGACAACGGCCGCACCCGGCTGGTGGACCTCACCGTGCGGCCCTCCAAGCTGGAG
Organism: Streptomyces sp. YKOK-I1; assembly: GCF_054660435.1. Lineage (NCBI taxonomy): Bacteria > Bacillati > Actinomycetota > Actinomycetes > Kitasatosporales > Streptomycetaceae > Streptomyces > Streptomyces sp. YKOK-I1. The sequence continues at coordinate 7,705,104 of NZ_BAAGDR010000001.1, read as the reverse complement.
GCGCCGATCGACAAGATCCACCCGATGCCGTTCCCCGGCCTGAACATCGACAACGTGCCGTTCTTCGCGGCCATCGCGGCCGTCGCCTCGGGCAAGACCCTCATCCACGACTGGGTCTACGACAACCGCGCGATCTACCTCACCGACCTCAACCGCCTCGGCGGCCGCCTCCAGCTCCTCGACCCGCACCGGGTCCTGGTGGAGGGCCCCACCCGCTGGCGCGCCGCCGAGATGATGTGCCCGCCGGCCCTGCGCCCGGCCGTGGTCGTCCTGCTGGCGATGATGGCGGCGGAGGGCACGTCCGTCCTGCGGAACGTGTACGTCATCAACCGCGGCTACGAGGACCTGGCGGAACGCCTGAACTCGATCGGCGCGCAGATCGAGATCTTCCGGGACATCTGAGGGTCGTCACAGAGAGCGCCGCCGCACCACTTCTGACCTGCATGAACGTCAGGCGGGAGGGGAGGTGGCGGCGTCTCGGGGACGGTTGTGGGGGTGTGGCGTGGGTGCCTGCGCCTCGTCGTCCCAGGTCGGTGGATCGCTGACGCCGTCGTTCTCGACGGCATCACTGTTCTCCGGGATGGCGTCACTCTCCTGCCGCCGTCTCTGCAAGGCGAGTTCCCTGGCCGTCTTCTCCGAGTACAGCCTCATCTCGGCCTCGGTCCGCTGCTCGAACACTGTTGCCTCCGGTCGGTTCAGCCTTTGGAAGTGATGACCGGGTACCGGGAGCTTCTGTGACAGTGCCATGCCGTTGACGTCAGGTCTGCCGCGCTCCGATCGCGCATCAGGCCGACGTCGCCTCGTCCTCGAACTGGACGGCGCGGATCTCCCGGCGGGAGGAGATGTTGAGCTTCGAGAACACCTTGCGGAGGTGCCACTCGACCGTGTGGCGGCTGATGAACAACTGGGCGCCGATCTCGGGATTCGTGAGCCCTTTCCCGGCGAGCCGGGCGATCTGCGCCTCCTGCGGGGTGAGAGCCGTCGTCGCCGCGACCGTTCGGTTGCGCACCTTCGCCCCCGCGGCCTGCAACTCCCCTCGCGCTCGTTCGGCGAACGCCTCCGCCCCGAACCGGCTGAACATCTGGTGTGCGACATCCAGTTGGGCACGGGCGTCGACGCGGCGGTTCTCGCGGCGCAGCCACTCCCCGTACAACAGATGCGCACGGGCGAGTTCCATGCGCACGCGCGTCCGGTCGAGCCGCTCGATCGCCTCGCGGTAGAGCCGCTCCGCGGTGTCGCCCTCGCTGAGCAGCGCCCGCGAGCGCGCCTCCACGCCCAGCGCCCAGTCGGTGCCGCCGGCTCGCGTCGTCGCCGAGAGGCGCTCCAGCGCGTCGGTGGCCGCCTCGGGTGAGCCACTCCGTACGGCCGCCTCGATCAGCTCGACCAGCCCCCACCGGGACGAGGCGAACTCCCGGTGCTCGGCCGTTGCTTCCCGGGCGGCCGCCAGCGCCTGCGCGTACTGGCCGAGCCCGTTGCAGAGCACCGCCTCGTACCAGCGTGTGACGGTGACGGTGGCCCCCTGGCCACGCGGCACCGCCTCGCCCAGGGTCGCGTCGATCAACGCACGGGCCTCGCCCTCGCGACCACGCCAGACGGCCAGGCCGAGGGGACCGACCCGCCCGGGGCTGGTGTTGCCGGTGGCCGCGCACACCGCCGCCGTCTCCTCGGTCAGCGACTCGGCCGCCGCCAGTTCCCCGGCGATGAGATGCACACAGGTGCGGGAGTCGAGGGCGTCGGGGAGCGCGCTGAGCGCTCCGGCCTCACGGGTGATCGTCACATGGCGCGTCGAAGCCGCGTGCCAGCGCTCGTCGTCCCACAGGTCCGCGGCGATGACGGACGCGAGCCAGAGCCGACTCAGCTGCTCCGGTACGGAGAGGTGCTCGTCGCAGAGCGCTTCCAGTGCTCGCTCCATCATCGGCGCCGCGGCCGGGGAACCGTCGGTGAGTCGCACCGCGAGGGCGTCCAGCACCAAGTCGGACACCTGTGGCTGCCGTGCCGACGGCGCCGCACGGGCGGCCTCGCCCACCTCCAGCAGTCCTGGGCCGCGCGCCAGACGGCCGGCGAATATCGCCGCTGCGATGGCGTCCAGGTAGGTCTCCCGAGCGAGCGCGACCTCGTCGAGCCGTCCGAACCGGTGTGCGGCGGCGAGCAGCAGCGGCGGGGCCTCTCCGCCGCGGTTCTGGGCGAACGCCATCCCGGCGCGCAGCACCTCGATCCGTGCGCGACCCAGTTCATCGAGGGGGCCGGCCGCCGCGGTGGCGAGGAGGGCGGCGGCCGACTCGAACGCCCCGGCCTGGAGTTTCGCCCCTGCTGCGTCCACCGCGCGCTGGGCGCGTCGCGCGGGATCCCGGGTCAGCGTGGTCGCACGCTGCAGGAACGCGGCGGCCGCTGCGATACCGCCGCGTGCGTGGGCTCGGCCCGCGGAGCGCTCCAGTTCGACGGCGACCGTCTCGTCGGGACCCGAAACGGCGTCGGCCAGGTGCCAGGCCCGGCGGTCGGGGTCGAGCCGGGCATCGGTGACCTCGGCCAGTGCCTTGTGCGCCTCTCGACGTTCGCTCGGGTCCGCCGCCCGATAGGCCGCCGAGCGCACCAACGGGTGCCGGAACCGCACCCGGGTGCCGAGGGTGATCAGGTCCCGCGCGCCCTCGTGCGACACGGCGGTGTCGGCGTCGATCCCGAGGCGCCCGGCCGCACGCCTGAGCAGGGTCACGTCGCCCAGCGGTTCGGCGGCGGCGAGGAACAGCAGGCGTCGGGTCTCGGCCGGAAGCGCCTGGACCCGGCGGAGGAACCCCTGCTCGATCTGGCTCGACAACGGCCGGGCGTCCGGCGGCTCGAAGCCCGCGGCCATCTCCGCCGCGGTCAGCCCGCGTGGCAGCTCCAGCAGGGCCAGCGGATTGCCGCGAGACTCGGCGACGATACGGTCGCGCACCCGTTCATCGAGCGGACCGGTGACGGCCGAGTCGAGCAGTGCCCGGGAGTCGCGCTCGGCCAGTCCCGTGACGGACAGCTCGGGAAGGCTGCCGAGCGCGTGGCCGGCGCTGGGTTCACGCACGGCGAAGACGAGCACAACCGATTCCGCGAGCAGTCGCCGGGCCACGAACTCCAAGGTCAGCGCGGACGCCTCGTCCAGCCACTGCGCGTCGTCGACGAGGCAGACCAGCGGCTGGTCACCTCCGGCGTCCGCGATGAGACTCAGAGTGGCCAGACCCACGAGGAACCGGTCGGGTGCGGCGCCGGCGTGCAGTCCGAAGGCCGTGCCGAGCGCGTCGCGCTGAGGTTCGGGCAAGTGGTCGAGACCGGTGAGCAGGGGTGCGCAGAGCTGGTGCAGGCCGGCGTAGGAGAGTTCCATCTCGGACTGGACGCCGGCCGCCCTGATGGTGCGGCATCCGGTGGCACGCGCGAGCAGGTGTCCGAGCAGCTCGGTCTTGCCGATCCCGGGCTCGCCGCGCAGCACCAGGACACCGCTGCGCCCGGCTCTGGCACCTGCCACGAGATCGTCGAGGGCCTTGCATTCGTTCTCTCTGCCGAGGAGCCCGGCCCGTGAACCGCGCCTCGCCATGGCAGCTCCCTTGTCAGGAATCCTCGCCGGTCATGGTAATCCGTCTCCTGATCACCGCGCCCGTGGCCGACCGGGACGAGTCGGCCGGTCCGCGGGCTCTCGCACCGGCCATGTGGGGTCAGCCGGCGTCGGCGCCCGAGGAGTCGCTCGCCGGGTGCCCCTCCTGGAGTGCCGCCAGCGCGGCGGCGAGTCTGCCCCGGCTGGTGATGCCCAGCCGGGGATAGATGCGGTACAGATGGGCTCCGACGGTGCGGTGCGAGATGAACAGGCGCTGACCGATCTCCCGGTTGCTCAGCCCCTGCGACGCGAGCACCGCGATCTGCATCTCCTGGGCCGACAGCCGGTCACCGGTGTTCGCCTGCCGTCGGCCGCTCGACTCCCCGGCGGCGCGCAACTGCTCGCGGGCCATGTCGGCCCAGGGCCGCGCGCCGACCCGGTCGAACTCGTCGCGAGCGCTGCGCAGCGGATTCCGGGCGTCGACATTGCGTCGTAGCCTGCGGAGCCGACGGCCGTGGTGCAGGTGCAGCCGGGCCCGCGCCAGCACCCAGCCGACGGGCAACGCGGCCAGTGCCGTGGTGTACTGCGCCTCCGCCGTGTCGTCCGGCGCCAGCACCGCCTCGGTGTAGGCGTGGGCCACCACCATCATTTCCGAGGGCAGTCGGGCGGCCAGTTCGGGGAGCCCGGCCAGCAGCTGCCGCGCCTGCCGCACGGTGCCCGCGGCCACTGCGGCGTCCGCCAGGTCCGGTGCGAGCAGCCAGCGGCTGACCGAGTGGTGGTGCGGGTCGGCCGGATCGAACACGCGTGCGAAAATGTCGTACGCCTCGGTCGCCCGGCTGTCGAAGAGTGCGAGCAGGCCCTCGGTCTGCTGCGCCATGACGGCCGCGAACGGCATACCGGGGAACAACCGGTGGGCGCGCAGTTCGCCGAGCATCCGGGCCGCGGTCTCGGTCTCGCCGCGCAGCGCCGCCACCAGACTCCCCGTCGCCTTCACCCCGAGCCAGACGATCCATTCCCCGGTCTCCTCGGCCAGGGCGAGCCCTTCGCCGGACTCCTCGCGGGCCTGGTCGAGCTGGCCGAGATACACCCGCGGCCAACTGCCCGCGAGTGACCGGGCGAGCAGCCCGAGCCTGCCCTGCGACCGCCACGCCGAGGCGGCCAGGGACAGGTAGCGGGCGGCGAGTGTGGCATCGCCCAGGACCATCGCGCCGCTGCCGAGGAAATGCGTGATCCGGCCGTCCAGGCGGTCCGGCCGGAGGCCGCCGAGCCGTGCGATCACCTCGGCGCCGTACCGGTACGGCTCGGTGTACGCCCGTACCGTGAGGACGACGGGCGCGTCCGGATCGGGGTTCCATCGGTCCAGCTCGGCCGCGGCCAGCGTACGCACCCGAGCGTCGCCGTCCTGGAAGAAGCACCGGGCGGCCGCCCGCCACAGCAGGTTCTCGGCGATCTGCACGCCTCCCGTGTCGAACGCGGCGGCCGCCGTGGTCACCATGTCCTCGATCCGGCGGTGCGGCTCGTCGGGTTCGAAGGCCGCCTTGTCGGACACGACCATGAGTCGGGCCCTTTCCAGCGGGCCGAGTTCGCTCATGTCGGCCCGGTCCAGCAACAGCTGGGTCTGGATCCGGTCGTTGATCTCACTGGCCGACTCGATCGCCCGGACCAGGATCCCGGTTCTGCGGCGCGGGTCCTGGACGAGCTCGGCCGCCTGACGGAGGGCAGGCACGGCCGAGGCCACCTTGCCCCGGGCCAGTGCCGTGTCGGCGAAACGTTCCAGCCGAGCGGCGAGTTCCTCGTCCGGGCCGAGCGCCGCGGCGGCCAGGTGGAGGAGCTGGAGCTCGGGGGTGTCGGCCATGGCCGAGGCGACGGCGCGGTGGGTGGCCAGCCGGTCGGCGACCGTGGCGCGGGTGTGGATCGCCGAGCGCATCAGCGGATGCCGGAACCGGAGGGTACGGCCGACCAGATCGGCCAGACCCGCGTCGACCGCCTCCTGCACCGCGTCCACGGAAACCGCCGTGCCCGTCAGACGGCTCGCCACCTCCAGCAGCCGGTTCAGTGGCGCGTTGGGCTCGACGGCCAGGGCCAGCAGGAGCATCCGGCACTGAGGGCTCACCGAGTCCGTACGCGCGGCGAACGCGTCCTCCAGCCGCTGGGTCAGGGGCAGGTCGTCCAGCTGCGGTGCGCCGTCCTGCACCGTCTTGGGCAGTTCGACCAGGGCCAGCGGGTTGCCCGCAGCGCGCTCCAGGACGAGGGCGCGCAGCGCTGCCGGCAGGTCCGGTGCACCCGCGTCGAGCAGTTCGGCGGATTCCGACCGGCCGAGCGGTTGCAGAGGGAGGTCCGGCTGCGCGCTCGGGGCACAGGAGTCGGGAGCGTGCAGCCGGGACGCGGTGACGATCGCCACGGGAAGATCGCGGGTGCGCCGGGCGACGAATCCGAGGACGTCCCGGCTCGGTGCGTCGACCCACTGCAGATCGTCGACGAGCAGCAGGAGCGGTTGCCGGTCGGCCTCGTCGGCGAGCAGTTCGAGCACGGCGAGCGCGACCCGGAAGATGTGGGGCTCGGTCTGCGTGGCGCTGAACGCGTCGACGAGCGCGGTCCGGTGCAAGGACGGCAGCTTCGCCATGCCGTCGGCGACGGGTTGCAGCAGCAGGTGCAGAGCCGCCAGCGGCAGCCACAGCTCGGTCTCCGCACCGGCCGCGCTCAGCACCTTGAAACCGCCCTTGGTGCCCTCGGCGCCGACCGAGCGCAGCAGAGCCGACTTGCCGACGCCCGCGGTGCCGTGGATCAGCAGCGCCCCGCCGCGTCCGTCCGCCGCGTCCGCCAGCAGCCCGCGCAGGATCCGCAGCTCCTCATCGCGGCCGATCATCGCGTGCACGCCGGGCTGTGCATGTGCGGCTTCCTCCGTGCGGGGAGTCACGTCGCACCGCATCCTAGTGCCGCGACAGGCAACGTTCGCCCCGTCGCGACGCCCGGCACGCCCTCTCGCCGCACCAGCCGAAAGCCCAAGTACATCCAGTACGAGGACTTCCGGCCGGCACGCCGAGAGCACGCACCGGACGCCGCTCCTTGACGGGCAAACGTTGCCTGCCGCGGCACTAGCCGTCGCCCTTCACACCCCGGGCGCGCTCACACCGTCGGTACGGCGGCCCCACCCGGCCCGATGCGGATGAGCGTCTCCCGGGTCTCCTCGGTCAGTCCGCCCCAGATCCCGTACCGCTCCCGATGGTCGAGGGCGTACCGGCGGCACGGAGTCCGCACCAGGCACCGATCGCAGAGCGTCAGTGCCTGCCGGACGGTCGCGAGATCGCCCGGAGCGGGGTAGAAGGTCTCGATGTCGGCACCCCGGCAGGCCGCTGCGGCCGAACCGACGGGCTCCCGGTTGTTCGTCCCGGGGGTGTACGACGCTGTCATCCCATCTCCTCCAGCTTCCTGCCGTTGGTCTCGCGCACCCGCAGGGCGACGAAGGCGAACGAGAGCACGGCGAAGCCCGCGTAGAGGGCGTAGGTGGACGACAGATTCCAGTCCGACATGCGGGGGAAGCTCTCGGTGACGGCCCAGTTGGCGATCCAGTTGGCGGCGGTCGCGACCGACATCGCGGCGGCGCGGATCCTCAGTGGGAACATCTCGCCGACCATCACCCAGAGCACCACGCCCCAGGAGACCGCGAAGAAGAACACGAAGGCGTGGGCGGCGACCAGCGCCACCGCGCCCTGCGCGTCCGGAATGGACAGACTGCCGCCGCTGCCCGTCCTGTACGAGAACGCCCAGGACGCGAAGGCCAGCGACACGGCCATGCCGGCCGAACCGGTCAGCGCGAGCGGTTTGCGGCCGACCCGGTCGATCAGGAGCATCGCCACGACGGTTCCGACGATGTTGACGATCGACGTGGACAGGCTGATCAGCAGGGAGTCGGCCTGGTCGATGCCCACCGACTGCCACAGCAGCGACGAGTAGTAGAAGATGACGTTGATGCCGACGAGCTGCTGGAAGACGGCCAGCCCGATGCCGGCCCACACGATCGGCAGCAACCCGAAACGCGCGTCGAGCAGATCCCGTACCCGCGGCTTGTGGTCGGTCCGCAGAGCGTGCTGGATCTCGGCGACCCGCTCCTCGGCGCCCGTGTCCGTGCCCTGCAGGTCGCGCAGTACGGCGAGAGCCCGGGTCTCCCGGCCCGTCGCGACGAGGTAGTGCGGCGACTCCGGGATGCGCAGGGTGAGGAACAGGTAGGTGAGCGCCGGTACGACGGCGGCCATGAGCATCCACTGCCAGGCGTGCAGCGCTCCCAGCGAGTTCTCGCTCCTGCCGTCGGCTCCTTGGGCGATGCCCCAGTTGACGAGCTGGGAGGCGGTGATGCCGAGCACGATGGCCGCCTGCTGGAACGAGGCCAGCCGCCCTCGATGGTCGGGGGGCGCGACCTCGGCGATGTAGGTGGGCCCGATCAGCGAGGCGAGGCCGATCGCCATGCCGCCGACGACGCGCCAGGCACCGAGGTCCCAGACGGAGAAGGGCATGGACGAGCCGAGTGCGCTGATCGCGAAGAGAACCGCGGCGAGGTGCATCACACGCCGACGGCCGATGCGGTCGGCCAGACGCCCGGCGACGGCGGCTCCGAAGGCGGAACCCAGCAGGGCGGAGGCGACGATGGTGCCCGTCTGGCTGGAGGTGACGTCGAATCGGTGCTGGATCCCGGTGACGGCTCCGTTGATGACGGCGCTGTCGTAGCCGAACAGGAAGCCGCCGATCGACGCGGCCGCCGAGACGGAGGTGACGCGCCGGAGGTTGGCCGGGCGGAGCGCGGCCCTGGAGTGGGTCTGCCCCGCGGAAGAGGCGTTCGCGGTCATGGAGAGGGGCTCCTTCGCAGGACCGGGTGCGCACCAGCGCGGACGGGAGCTTCCCGTCAGGCGGGCGTACCGGTCGTAGAGGACGTGGATCGGGATGGCGACGGCCCGGCGACCGGACACCGCCTTTCTCGCGCCGGTCGGCGGGCGCGCCACCGCTCAGAGACCGGCTGCCGGGGCGGAGAGCAGTTCGTGGAGGCGGGCCAGGTTCGCCGCGCCGATGAGGCCGGCGTCCGATCCGGCGGTGGCGGTACGGACCTCGGCGAAGACGCGGTGCTCGCCGCCACCGAGGGCCCGGCGGTAGGAGATCTCGGCCGGACGCCTGATCAGCTCGCCGGTGTCGCCGAGGCCGCCGCCGATGACGAGGACGGACGGGTCGAGGATGGAGGCGAGGTCGGCGAGGGTCTGCCCCAGCCAGCGGCCGGACTGCGCGAACACCTCCAGGGAGAAGGGGTCGCCGCTGAGGGCGGCCTCGGTCACATGGTGCCCGTGAAGGCCCTCGGGGGTGCCGTCGCCCAGCGCGAGCACCGCCGCGGCCCGCGCCGGATCGGCGGCCGCCATCTCACGGGCGCGGCGCGTGTGGGCCGCCCCGCTCGCGTACTGCTCCATGCAGCCGCGCTGACCGCAGGTGCACGGGAGCCCGTCGGGGACCGCCCGGTAGTGGCCGATCTCCCCCGCCATGCCGAAGCGTCCGCGGAAGAGCCGGCCCCTGCTGATGATGCCGCCGCCCAGGCCGGTGCCCGCCATGACCATGAGCATGTCGTCGTGTCCGGCACCGGCTCCGTGGACGAACTCGCCCCATGCGGCGGCGTTCGCGTCGTTCTCGACGACGACCGGAAGCCCGGTGGCCTGCTGGACGATGTCCCGGATCTCCTTGTCGTGCCAGCCCAGGTTGGGCGCGAAGCGCACCGTCGAGCGGTCCGCGTCCACGTATCCGGCGGCTCCGACGCCGACCGCCCGGACGTCGTCCCGGCCTCCGCGGACCCGCTGGACCGCCTCGGCGATCGCCCCGGCGATCCGTTCCGGTTCGTGCGGAGTGGGGATGCGCACTCGGGAGACGACCTCCCCGGCGGGGTCGACCGCCCCTGCGGCGATCTTCGTGCCGCCGAGATCCACGCCGACGGTCAGCCCGCCGTTCTGTTCAAGACCGAGAGACATGGTGTGATTCCTCACGTGGGTGATTCCGTGTGAAGGCGGTGACTCGCCGTCGGTCCGGCTACGGGCTCAGCTTCCTTGTTCCGGAGGCGAGTTGCATGAGTCATTCGACTGCGGTCAGCCGGCGTCGCTCGCTGTGTCACATATCCGGACCGCGCCTTGTCTTCTTCGTGGAGCACGTCGGATCGACCGGAGGTGTCACACGGTGTTGGACAAGGAATCGATACCGGCACTCGGGACCGTGTTTCGGCTACGTCACCGAAGGCGCCGTCCGGTGGGAACTCGAAGGGGGCCTCTGTGGCCGGTGACGGGTGGGTGCCCCGTGGCACGACCGAGGGGCTGGTGGGACGGGACCGGGAGCTGGAGCTGCTGCGGTCGTACGTCGACCAGGTGCTCGGGCGCGGTGGGGTGCTGGTGGTGTCCGGGGAGCCGGGGGTCGGCAAATCCGTGCTCCTGGATGCCGCGGCGACGGCGGCGGCGACGGCCGGTGCGCTGGTCCTGCGCTCCGACGGGGTCGAGTTCCTCGCGGATCTGAGCTTCGCCGGACTCCACCACGTACTCGAACCGTTGCTGCACGAGTGCGACGGGCTCGACCCGGTGCACCGCGAGGCCCTGACCGTGGCGCTGGGCACGCGTGACGGTGCCCCGGTGGATCGGCTGATCCTCTACGGGGCCGTCCTGGCGCTGCTCCGCCGGGCCGCACGCAGCCGTCCGGTTCTGCTGGTCATCGACGACCTGCAGTGGGTCGACAGGGCGAGCGCCGCGGCGCTCGCGTTCGTCGCCCGGCGGCTGACCGGGAGCCGGGCGGGCCTTCTCGCCGCCTGCCGTCCGGGGTTCGAGAGTTTCTTCGAGCACGCGGGGCTCCCCGAGCTCGCCCTGTCCCCGCTGGACGACGGCGCGGCGGCCGACCTGGTCGGTTCCCGGTTCCCGCTGCTCGCCGGGCGTGAGCTGCGGCGGGTCCTGGCGCAGGCCCGGGGCAACCCGCTGGCGCTGCTGGAACTTCCGGCCGCGCTCGGCGAGTCGCGAGGCAGCGCGGGCGTGGTGCTGTCCGAGGTGCTCCCGCTCAGCCGTCGGCTGCAGGACCTGTATTCCTCCCGGGTCGCGGAGATGCCGGCCCCGACCCGTCGGCTGCTGCTCCTGGCCGCGCTGGAGGGCGGCGGCGACCTGTCGGTACTGCGGGCCGCCGCCCCCGGCGAGGACGTGCTGTCCCTTCTCGCCCCCGCGGAGCGAGCGCAGTTGCTGCGGATCGAGCACCGAGGGCTGGGTCGGCTGTCCTTCCTCCATCCGCTGATCCGCGCGACCGTCGTGTCGGGCGCGACCAGCGGTCGGCGTCTGGACGCCCACCGGGCTCTGGCCGAGGCGCTGGCCGGTGAACCCGATCGCCGGGCCTGGCACCTGGCGGAGGCCACGGCCGATCCGGACGAGCAGGTCGCGGCGCTCCTGGAGCACACCGCCCACCGGGTCCGACGCCGTGGCGACGCCGTCGGCGCGTTCAACGCGCTGGTACGGTCCGCGGACCTCACTCCGGGCCCCGCGGACCGGGGCAGACGACTGGCCGAAGCCGCCTTCGTGGGCGCCGACGTCGCCGGCGAACTGCGCACCGCGGCCGAACTGCTCGTGGAGGCCCGGCGTGCCGACCCCGAACTGAGGGGGTCGCTGCGGGCGGCAGCGGCCGCCTCACAGGTGCTGCTCAACCGCGACGGTGACGTCAACACCGCGCACCGGCTGCTCGTCGGTGCGATCACGACCCGCGACGGCCGGTCCGAAGGCGACGACGAGGCGCTCTTCGAGGCGCTGTGCACCCTGCGCAGAGTGTGTCTGTGCGCGGGCAGACCGGAGCTCTGGGACGCGTATCACGCCGCCCTGGCGCAGCTGACCGTGCCGATGCCTCCCCTCCAGGAGCTCCTCGGCGGCGTCTACTCCGACCCGGCGCGCTCCTCCCCGGCGGTCCTCGGCCTGCTCGACGCGGTGATCCAGGACCTTTACCGGGAGACGGACCCGAGCCGGATCGAACGGGTCGCGATGGCGGCACTCTTCGTGGACCGCGCGACGGGGTGCCGTGCGGCGCTTCGGCGCGTCGTCGAGGACGGGCGTGGAGGCGGCGCGGTCACCTCGGCCCTCCTCGCGCTGGTGGTGCTGTGCCTGGACGACTTCATGACGGGCCGGTGGGACGAGTGCGGCCGTCTCGCCGAGGAGGGGCTCGCGCTGTGCGAGGCCCACGGCTATCAGATGCTGACCCAGCAGTTCCACCGGGCCCAGGGTCTGCTGGCCGCGGCGCGGGGCGACGACGGCACGGTGCGGAAGCTGGCACAGGGGATCACGGAGTGGGCCGTGCCCCGAGGCGCCCGGACCGTCGAGCACTTCGCGCGGCACATGACGGCGCTGGCCGCCCTGGCACGAGGCGAGCACGAGGTGGCCTACCGGGAGGCATCGGCGATCAGTCCTTCAGGCGTGCTCGCCCCCCATGCCCCGCTGGCACTGTGGGTTCCCCTGGACCTCGTGGAAGCCGCCGTCCGCAGCGGCCGCCGGGCCGAGGCGCGCGCCCATGTCGCCGCGATGCGGCAGACGGGCCTGCCCGGCATCTCCGGCCGCCTGGCGCTGGTCACCGCCGGATCGGCCGCGATCGCCGCCCCCGAGGACCGGGCCGCCGACGCCTTCGAGGAGGCGCTCGCCGTTCCCGGTGCCGAGCGCTGGCCCTTCGACCTCGCCCGGGTCCGCCTGGCCTACGCGCGGCATCTGCGGCGCGCACGGGCCGTCGAGGACGCCCGGACACACCTCGTCGCCGCCCTCAGGACCTTCCGCCGTCTCGGGGCCGCCCCATGGGCCGCGCGAGCGGCCGAGGAACTGCGGGCCACCGGCCGTACCGCCACCCGTGGGGCCCTTCAGGGCCTGGGGACCAGCCCGCTCACGGAGCAGGAACACCAGATCGCCGTACTCGCCGCCGCCGGGCTGACCAACAAACAGATCGGCGAACGTCTGTTCCTCTCCCATCGAACCGTGGCGGCCCATCTCCACCGGATCTTCCCGAAGCTCGGCATCACCTCGCGGGTGACCCTCGGTGAGGCCCTGGCCGTACAGGAAGAGACGCGAGCGCGTCCCTGAGCGCCGCGCGTGAGGTGATGCCGAGCCTCGGGAACAGCTGGTAGAGATGCGTACCCACGGTGCGGGGCGAAAGGTGGAGACGTTCGCCGATCTGCTTGTTGGTCAGCCCGGAGGCGGCGAGTACGGCGATCTCCTGCTCCTGCGCGGTGAGGGTCACGGAACCTTGCGGCGCTCCGGTACGGGACCGGTGGGTGGCACGGAGCTCGCCCGCGGCCCGGTCGGCCCATGGCCGCGCTCCCAGCTGCTCGAACACCTCGACCGCCGCGTCCAGTTGGGCTCGGGCCTCGGTGACGGAACGCATACGCCTCAGCCGCTCCCCGTAGGCCAGCCGGATCCGCGCCCGTTCGAAGGGCAGGTCCTGCGCCGCCGCGGCGGCGAGCGCCCGCTCGAACCGTCCGACCACGCCGTCGTCAGGGGCGACCAGGGCGGCCGAGCCCGCCACCAGCAGCGCCAGCCGCGGGGAGAGCGCCGCGACACCGGCTTTGCGCAGCGCACGTACGTGTGCCGTCGCCTCCGCAGTGCGCCGGGTGTGCACCGCCGCCTCCACCAGGTCCATGCAGGACCACAGCGCGTGCGGAGCGTGGGGTGCGAGTCGGCCCGCGGGAGCGATCGCCACGGCATGGCGGTACGCGCACTCGTAGTCGCCCGCGCCGAGTTCGGCGAGGACGCGGGCGTGGTCGGCGAAGGCCACCGCCGTCAGAACCCCGCGCGGCATGGCCCACTGCGTGATCCGGTCGGCCGTACTGCGGCTTTCGTCGAAGCGCCCGTGGACGGCGGCGAGCAGGGCCTGGTGGTAGGCGAAGAACCAGGAGAAGAACGGGTACCGGCGATCCGCGCAGACGCTCAGTCCCTCGGCGGCCAGTGCCCCGGTCTCCTCCCATCGCCCGGCCGGGAAATCCTGCAGGCACAGGTGCATGAGCGCGTCGATGTACCGGCGTACGTGGCCGCCCCGGCGTCCGCGGCGGACCGCCTCCCAGGAGACGTCCCGCAGTTCCGTGAGCCGATCGGGGAGGACGGAGGCCATGCCGACGCGGACGAGCCGCCCCGGGTCCTCCTCCTTGCGGACACCGGCCAGGACCGAGTCGAGTTCCTTGCGGCCGGCGGCGCCGGTGAGGTCCGCCCACGTCCTGCCGCAGGCGGAGAGCAGCGGCGGCGCAGTCGGCTCCAGACGGTCGAGGGCCGCGCGGAAGGGTTGCCACAGGGCCTCGCGGCCACCGGACCAGCACACCAGCTGCAGCAGGTGCAGTGCCTCGATGAGGGCGTCGTCCTCGGCGTCGTACCCGTGGCTGCCGGTCTCGACGGCCTCCACCAGGAGGCGGTGGGCCATGTCGATGTCGCCGTCGTCGCCGTTGAGCAGGAGGAGGGCCCCCGTGGCGGCGGTGAGCGGAGACCCGATGGGGTCGGTGTCCGTGCGGCGGGCGCGGTCGAGCAGCTCCGACGCCACGCGCGGCTCACCGGTGGCGTCGGCGCCGAGGTGGGCGGCCCGGACCAGGCGGCGTGCGCGGTCCGCGGGACGGGCGCTCAGCTCGGCGGCCCTGGTGAAGGTGGCGACCGCCGATGTGGCGTCACCTCGGCGGGCGGCGCGATGCCCGGCCTCCTCCAGCAGGGCGGCGACCCGCTCGTCGGGGACCAGGGTCGCCCGGCCGAGGTGCCAGGCCCGCCGCTCGGGTGCCTCCGCGCGGATCTCGGCGAGCGCGCGATGGGCCTGGCAGCGCTCGGTCAGGGTGCTGGCCTCCACGACCGCGGCCCTCATCAGCGGATGCCGGAAGGCGACCCGGCGGTTCGCGCCGTCGAAGGTGATCAGGCGCTCCGATGCCGCCGCTGACAGGGTCGCGAGGACCTTCGGGTCGTCCGAACCGGCACACAGGACCCCCGGATCTCCGGTGCCGTCGAGGGCGAGGAGCAACAGGAGCCGGCGCGATGCGGCCGGAAGCCGGGCCACGCGCGAAGCATGGCGGCTGCGCAGTCGGGCGGAGAGAGGCAGTACGTCGGGCAGATCGGCCGGCGCGTCGTGCTGGGGGCCGCTCAGCGCGGCGGACAGCTCCACGAGCGCCAGCGGGTTGCCCTGCGCCTGCGCCAGGACGCGCTCCCGCGCCGGTGCGGCCAGCCCCGGGAATCGGACCCTGAGCAGTTCCGCCGCCGCGTCGCGGTCCAGCGGCGGCAGCTCGTACGCGGGGAGTCCGGCCCGCTCGAAGAAGGTCTCGGCTCCCGATCTGCAGGCGGCGAGGAATCCGACCGGACCGCCGGCCGACCGACGGGCGAGGGAGCGGAGCACCGCCGAGCTGGCCCGGTCGAAACGGGCGAGGTCGTCGACGACGACGAACACGGGGCGCTCGGTCGCCGCCCGGCGCAGCAGCGAGACCACCGCGTCACAGACATGGAGCCCGTCGGGCACCGGATCGCCGCCGTAGCCCAGCGCACTGCGCAGAACCCTCCGCTGCGGGTCTTCCAGGCGCTGTATCCGGTCGTTCAGCGGCAGCAGCAACTGGTGGAGACCGGCGTAGGCGAGTCCGGCCTCGCACCGGACGCCGACGGCCGACAGCACCTGGGCACCCGCCTCGGACATGGCCTTGGTGACCTCACCGAGCAGCACGCTCTTGCCCACGCCCGGCTCGCCGGACAGCAGCAGAGGGCGCCCCGCGGCCGTGCCCTGTCCGAGCAGCGCCATGACCTCCCGGAGCTGCCGTCCGCGTCCCACCACCACAGGGGGCCGCACACCGACCGGGGTCCGGGGCGGCCGTTCGAGGCGCGAGCCGAGTGCCATGGGTACTCCGTACGTCGGTGCCCTCCTTCCCCCCTCTGCGCGGTGGGAAGGCTTGGGCTCACCGTGCACCGGTGGGCGAGGAGAAACATCAGTCACGTGACTGCGCGGCGACGTACGGGTCATTTGACTGATGGTGCGAGCCCTTGGGGGCCTCTCAGAATCGTGATGTCGCTGAATCACACGAGGGGCACAGGACGCAGCACACCGTGTGCCCCGCTTTCCCCCTTGATCCCACCGATTTACCGAGCGGTGATGTGATGAGAGAACCCGACAGCTGCTCTCCGGTGGTGTGCCGGATGCTGGTCCGCCTGGTCGTCGCCGAAGGGGTGGACCGGCCCATGGTGCTCGATCTGTCCTACGACAGGACCGATCCCTACGCGGTGTCCCTGACGTTCCACCGGTGCACCGACGCGACCGTGCGCTGGGTGGTCGGCCGCGATCTCCTCCTCGACGGGCTGGAAAGGCTCACCGGCGTCGGCGACGTCCGGATCTGGCCCTGCAGGAGCCCGGAGGCGGACCGGGTGCACATCGCGCTGTGCCCGTGGCCGAAGCAGGAGGCGGTCGTCGTGACCGCCTCGGCACGAGCCCTGGGGTCCTTCCTGCGGCACACCTTCGCGGTGGTGCCCACCGGTGCCGAGGAACGCCACCTGGACGTGGACGGAGCCGTGCACCACCTCCTGGGCAACCCCGGTGAGTCGCTGCGATAGGGGGCGTCCGGGCCGGACGGCCGGGCGCCGGACGAGATCGCGGACCCCGTCCCCGACGCGCAGGCACCCTGTCTCCCTGGAGGTGCAGAAGGAGCGCGCCGAAGACGTCCAGTTGCGGATCGCCGACTGGATCACCCGGTTCGCCGGGTCGATGTGGTTCGTCTACCTCCACGTGGTCCTGTTCGCGGTGTGGATGATCCGGGTGGAGAAGAGCCCGTGGCCGACGCTCACCCTGATCGTCTCGCTCGAGGCCATCTTCCTGTCCGCGTTCGTGATGATCGGCCAGAACCGACAGGCCGAGTTCACCCGCAAGAAGGCCGATCACGACTACGCGGCGCAGGAGCTCGAACTGCGTCACAACACGCAACTCACGGAACTCGTCCACACGCTCACCGTGGAGATCCACCAAGCGGTGAACGCCGTGGCCGCGGACGGATCGGCCGCGGGCGAGAAGGCCGAGCAGGCACCCACCTCCACGGTCTGAGCCGTCGGCACATGTCACATCGGCCCGGCCCGCGCGGTCTACAGGGTGACGGACAACAAGCAGAGGAAGTCATGCGAGAGATCCTGATCGTCGGCGGCGGCTACGCGGGCTTCTACACCGCCTGGGGCCTGCAGAGGAAGCTGCGTCCGGGCGAGGCTCGGGTCACGGTCGTCGACCCGCGCCCGTACATGACCTATCAGCCCTTCCTGCCGGAGGTGGCGGCCGGTTCGGTGGAGGCACGTCACGCCGTCGTGTCACTGCGGCGGCATCTGCGCGGCACCCGGCTGATCTCGGGCACGGTGACCGCGATCAGCAGCACGAACCGTACGGTGACCGTCCGCCCGGTGCGCGGAGACGTCTACGAGCTGCGCTACGACATTCTCGTGGTCACGGCCGGCGCGGTCACCCGCACCTTCCCCGTTCCCGGGCTCGCACAGCAGGCCATCGGTCTCAAGCACGTGGAGGAGGCCGTGGCGATCCGTGACCGGCTGATGACCGCGTTCGACCAGGCCGCGTCCATGCCGCCCGGCCCCGAGCGGCGCAAGCTGCTCACCGTCACGTTCGTGGGAGGCGGGTTCTCCGGCGTCGAGGGCTTCGGAGAGCTGCTGTCGCTCGCGACCGCGATGCTCGGGTCCTATCCGGAACTGAGCTTCGACGACCTGTCCTTCCACCTGGTCGAGGCCCGTGGCCGCATCCTGCCGGAGGTGAGCGGCAGGCCGGGTGCGTGGGTGGTGCACCACCTGGAACGCCGCGGCGCACACGTCCATCTCAACACCCAGCTGCTGTCCGCCGAGGACGGCCACGTCGTCCTCTCCGACGGGCAGGAGTACGACTGCACGCTGCTCGTCTGGGCCGCCGGCAACGCCGCGAACCCGGTCGTGCGCAACCACACGGACCTGCCGCTCGACGAGCGCGGTCTGCTGCTGGCCCGGGCCGATCTGCGGGTGGGCACCGCCGAAGAACCCGTGCCGGACGTGTGGGCCGCCGGCGACGACGCGTCCATCCCCGACCTGGCCTCGCCGGTGCCCGGCGCGCGCACGGTGCCGAACGCCCAGCACGCCGTGCGACAGGGCAGACGTCTCGCCAGGAACCTCCTGGCGGACCTGCGGGGGCGGCGGGTCCGCGACTACCGCCACAACAGCCTGGGCGTGGTGGCGACGCTGGGGCTGGGGAAGGGAATCTTCCAGTACAAGGGTGTCGTCATCAAGGGATTCCCCGCGTGGCTGATGCACCGGGGCTATCACGTGCTCGCGGTGCCCAGCTGGGAGCGGAAGATCCGCGTTCTGACGGTCTGGCTCACCGCGGCCCTGACGGGCCGGGATCTCGTGTCTCTCGCCTCCGTCCAGCACCCGCGGGACGCGTTCGTCGCCGGTGGGCGGGGGCGGACGCCGGGAGCCGACCGTGCGAAGGAAGGCAGCACGACATGACCATGTGGGGTTCTCGTTTCCCTTGGGGGTACGCCGTGACCGCACGCGAGGAGGCCGCCCGGGGCCTGCCCGGCATCGAGGGCTTCCTGTACCGGGAGGCTCACACGGGAGCGATGTACCGCCGTGTGGCGGCCTTCACCGCGCGCGTGGAGGGACTCACCCCCGAGCAGAAGCGGGACATCGAGCAGTGGTACGTCGCCGAGCAGAAGCACGTCGCCCGCCTGGTGACCGATCACATCGCCGAGCGCGTGGACGCGGTGGAAGCGCAACACCACGTGCGGATCCGGCACTGGCTGCGAGGAACACTCACCGGGATGGCCCTGATCACGCTGGCGATGATCGTGTGCGTCGTGGTGATCCTGGGATCGTCCCGGTGACCGCCGTGCGCCAGGACCTGTCGTCACATTCCCGCCGTCGCCCGAAGGGCGGCCCCGCGGCGTCAGGTGCGTGCTCTCGGCGTGCCGGGCCCTGACTCGCGTACTGGACGTACTCGGGTCAGGGCCCGGTGCGCCGAGAGTGCGTGCATGACGCCGCGGGGCAGGCGGGAATGTGACGACAGGGCCTAGGCGCGTCCGGTGCGGTACAGGCCCCTGCCCGCGCGCTGGATGCGGGAGGAGGCGACGAGGCGATCGAGTGTGCTGCGGACCGCGTTGATGCTGCCGCTGTCGGCGTCACGGCCGAGCGCCGCCGCGACCTCACGGGCCCGTACCTCGACGTCACCGACCTCGGCGAAGTACGCCATGATCTGCTCGGTCAGCTTTCCGTACTGTTTGTCCGCATCTGGGCCGGTATCCGCCGGTGCCGCGCCGGGCACGGTGTGCTCATCCACCTGAAGGGCGGCCGACGGAGTGGCCAGCGCGCTCTCCAGAGCGCGCAGGGCCAGCCGTACCGAGCCGAGATGCGCCACGACCGCCGCCAACTCCCTTTCCAGCGCCTGCTTCTGGAACTGCAGCCGGGCCAGTTCCTCCTGAAGACCCTCGGCGGTGACCTCGATGCTGTGTGCCGTACGGCTCGCGGAGACCATGCGTTCTCCCCTCCTCACCCTTGTCGACATCATATGCAGTGCTTCGAGTGTCAGACAGAGCATCTCAGTGTCTCGAACAGTGGGATTTGCGGGGCCGTGCATGCGCGTCGTCCATTTCTGTCACAAGCGCCCGCCGATCGCGGTCCATGCAGCGGATGAACCGGAGCAACGGAGGCCAGTGGATCATGTATGCCGAACCGACCCTCACCACACCTGACGATCTCGAGGACGCTGTCGCCGTCTTCGTCCACCACCGCGGACGGCTGTTCGGGATCGCCTACCGCATCCTCGGCAGCACGGTCGAGGCCGAGGACGTCGTCCAGGAGGCATGGCTGCGCTGGCAGAAAACCGACCGCTCGGTGGTGCTGAGTCCTGCGGCCTTCCTGTCCAGCGCCACGGCTCGCCTGGCCATCAACGTCGCGCAGTCGGCACGCGTACGTCGGGAGACGTACATCGGACCGTGGCTGCCGGAACCCGTCGACACGAGTGCGGACCCCGAGGTCGGTGCCGAGCGCGCGGAGGCAGTGGAGCTGGCGCTCCTGCTGGTGCTGGAGAGACTGACTCCCGTCGAGCGCGCCGCCTACGTACTGCGCGAGGCGTTCGACTACGCCTACGCCGAGATCGCCGACATGCTCGAACTCAGCCTCGCCCATGTGCGGAAGATCGTCAGCCGTGCGCGTCGGCACCTGTCGGACGAGCGGCGGGAGGCCGTGGACGCGGCTGAGCACCGGCGCCTTCTGGTCGCCTTCGTCTCAGCGGCCAGGACGGGAGACCTGGCGTCGCTGGAAGCCCTGCTCGCGCCGGATGCCGTCAGCCTCTCGGACGGCAACGGCATGCGGGGCTGTGCCCGGGTACCTGTACTGGGTCGTGCCCGGGTGGCCAGGCTCTCGGCCTATCGGCGCCTGTGGCGGGAGGCGGTACCCGAGCTGGTCGCCGCCAACGGCTCCACGGGCGTGCTGGTCCACCGGGACGGCCGGGTCATCGCCTTCATGACCACGGCCGCCTCGGAGCACGGCATTCACCAGGTGCTGTGGGTGTTCTCGCCGAGCAAGATCGCCGCGTTTCTCGATTCGCGCTCCCGTTCCGGGTTGTCCCCGGGCGCGGTGGCGGACGGTGTGTGACGGCTGCGGCACGGCCTCCTCCTTGTTCTCAGGGGCTCTCGTCCGAGCCGGCGCCACCCTCGGTGCGGGGCCGGTTCCAGGACCGCAGCTTGTCGGGGTTGAGCATGACCCAGACCTGGGCGACCCGGTCGTCCGCGACGTCGAGGCTGATGACGGCGGCGACCCGGCGGCCGTAGCGGGCGACGAGGCCGGTCCGGCCGTTGACGGAATGGGTGCTCAAGGTGGTGTGCGGGCTTCGGGCCAGGAGTGTCAACAGGCTGTCGGCGACCGGCCGATCGCCGTGGACCGGTCCGGTCAACGACCGTACCTTGCCACCACCGTCGAAGAACGCCGTCGCGTCCGAGCAGAGCAACGACGTGAGCAGCTCGCCGTTCTCGTTGACGCACGCCTGGAGCACGGCGCGGGCGACGGCGTCATGCTGCCGTGGTGTCGTGGAGCGGGTGCGCCGCAACTGCAGCCGCCGTCGGGCGCGTTCGGCGAGTTCGGCGAGTTCCGGCTCCGTGCGGCCGACGATGTCGGCGGCCGTGCCCGGGGCCATCCCGAAGGCACGGAACACGAACGCCGCGCGCTCGGCGGTCGGCAGCGACTCCAGCGCGTTCAGCACGACCCGACCGGCCTCCTCCTCCACCTCCGACGGCCGCGCCCTGTGCCGGTCCTCGGGGCCGGCCGCTCCCCGGCCGGGCTGTGAGAGCCGGTCCAGGCACATCCCGCCCACGGTCTTCGCCAGCCAGGACCGGGGGACGGTGATCTGCCGGCGCGCCGCGTCGGGCAGCTCGTACCACCGGCGATATGCCTCGTCCACGACGCTTTCCGCCGCGCCCGGGTCGCCCAGCGTCCAGTGGGCGACATCGAGCAGGAAGCGCCGCTCCTCCCACAGCTCGTCGATCGGCAGCGCATCGCTCTGGTCCATAGGGCATCCTCGCTCTCTCGCTCGCGCGGCCCCGCACGCGGCAGGGGCGTCGGCTCACCCCTTGAGACCGGCAACTCCCGGAGCTTGTGACACGGGCCCGCCGCGGCCGCGTGTCACACATACGGCCGCTGCCCGGTCTTACCGGACGACGCCGCACTTCTTCTCCCCTGAATGCCGAACGAGGTGACCATGCCATGCACTGGCGTGAACGGGCCGCTTGCCTGCAGGTAGACCCCGAACTTTTCTTCCCCGTATCCAACTGCGGTCCCACGCTCCGGCAGATCGACGAGGCCAAGGCCGTGTGCAGCCGTTGTCCCGTCGCGGAGCGGTGCCTCGACTGGGCGGTGCGGGTGGGACGGGTGGACGGCATCTGGGGCGGAACGACAGAAGGCGAACGCCGTGCGATGCGAGGAACCGAGACCCGGGTGGCAGTGAAATGAAGCGGGGCGAACGAGTCGCCGACTGGGCCGACGGACGCCTGGGAGTCCGCCGGCTGGTCGGAGAAAAGGCACGACGGGTCTTTCCGGACCACTGGTCCTTCATGCTGGGGGAGATCTGTCTCTACAGCTTCGTCGTTCTCATCGTCACGGGCGTGTATCTGACCTTCTACTTCCATCCGTCGATGAAGGAGGTGCAGTACAGCGGAAGTTACGCACCACTACGCGGCCAGATGGTGTCGGAGGCTTTCGACTCGACCCTGCGCATATCCTTCGACGTCCGCGGCGGTCTGCTGATCCGGCAGGCCCATCACTGGGCGGCGTTGGTCCTTGTCGCCGCCCTGCTCGCCCACCTGATGCGGGTGTTCTTCACCGGCGCGTTCCGCACACCGCGCGAGCTCAACTGGGTGGTCGGATTCCTGCTGTTGATCCTCGCCATGTTCGCCGGGCTGACGGGATACGACCTCCCCGACGACCTGCTCTCCGGGACCGGACTCGCCGTGGTGAACGGAACGATCCTCTCCGTTCCGATCGTCGGAACGTACCTCTCGATGTTCCTCTTCGGAGGCGAGTTCCCCGGCAATGAGCTGGTGGCGCGCTTCAACACCCTCCATGTACTGGTCATCCCCGGCCTCATGGTGGGACTGCTGACCGCCCATCTGGCCCTGATGTTCCACCACCGGCACACCCAGTACCCGGGCCGTGGACGCACCAACGGCAACGTCGTGGGAGTCCCGGCCAAGGTACGCGTCATCAAGTCAGCCGGGTATTTCCTTTCGGTGAGCGGTGCCGTCTTCGTCATGGCCTCGGTCGCTCAGATCAACCCCGTCTGGAAGTACGGGCCTTACCGTGCCGACCAGGTGTCGGCGGGATCGCAGCCCGACTGGTACATGGGCGTGGCGGACGGACTGCTCCGGGTGATGCCGGGCTGGGAGGTCGACTTCTGGGGTCACACCCTGGCGCTCGACAACCTGATTCCGTTGACGGTGGGCGTCGGTCTCTTCCTGGCCCTGGGCGCGTATCCGTTCATCGAGTCCTGGGCGACCCGTGACACACGTGAACAGAATCTTCTGGACCGGCCCCGCAACCGTCCTGTGCGAACGGCACTCGGTGTCGCATGGCTCGGTTTCTATCTGGTGGCCGTGATCGGCGCCGCCAACGACATCATCGCCATCCGTTTCCATGTTCCGGTCGAGTCGGTGACGTGGGCGGTCCGCATCGGCCTCTTCGTCGTTCCTCTCGCGACGTACGTGCTGACGAAACGACTGGCGCTCGCCCTCCAGCGCGGTGACCGCGACAAGGTACTGCACGGACGTGAGACCGGAATCATCGAGCGTACGCCCGACGGTGAATTCGTCGAGGTGCACGAGCCACTCAGCCAGGAACGACTCCACGTCCTCACCCAGCACGAGCAGTACAAGCCGATCGGTCCGGGTGCCGGCCTTTCCCGGCAGCTGCGTTCCCGGATCAGTGAGATCCTTTACGGGGAAGGTGCGCAGATCGCCAAGCCGACCGCGCGGGAATACCGGAAGACGCACATCGAGCGCGCGGACGACCACGCCTAGGCCCTGTCGTCACATTCCCGCCGTCGCCCGCGGGGCAGGCGGGAATGTGACGACAGGGCCTAGGCCGGCGCCGCCTCGCCTGCGAGACGGATGGTGCGGATCTCCTTTCGGGAGGTGATGCCGAGCTTCGAGAACACCTTGCGCAGATGCCATTCCACGGTGTGGGGGCTGATGAACAGCTGGGCGCCGATCTCGGGGTTCGTGAGACCGTCCCGGACCAGGCGGGCGATCTGCTCCTCCTGAGGGGTGAGGGCCGTCTGCGTCGCGGCGGGATGTCTGCGGACTCTCGCTCCCGTCGCCTGAAGTTCGCGGCGCGCGCGTTCGGCGAACGCCCCGGCTCCGATGTGGGTGAGCATGTCGTGCGCGATGCCCAGCTGAGCACGGGCATCGGCCCGGCGGTTCTCGCGGCGCAGCCATTCCCCGTACAGCAGATGGGTCCGGGCGAGGTCCATCCGCACCCCCGCGCCACCCAGCCGTTCGATCGCCTCCCGGTACAGATCGTCGGCGACCTGCCCCTCGCTCACCAGCGCCCGGACGCCGGCCGCGGTGCCCAGCGCCCACTCGGTGCCCCCGGCGGCCTGCGCCATGTCGCTGATCCTGCGCACCGCCCCGGCCGCGTCCGCGGGTCTTCCCAGGCGTACGGAAGCCTCGACCAGCTCGACCGTGGACTGGAGGGAGAGACCGAGTTCCTGCGGGTTCTCGCAGCCGCGCAGGGCGGCCGTATACGCCTCCGCGTACCTGCCGAGGCCGTTGTAGAGCACCGCCGCGGCCCACTGCGTGGCGGTCTCCACCTTCCCCTCCCCGCGCAGGAGGAGGTCCTGGGTGACCGCGTCGATCGCTCGCTGGGTCGTGGCCTCCCTGCCCTTCCAGGGCTCGACGACCAGCGCGCTGTAGTGGGCGAAGAAGCTGCTGCCGGTCGCCTCGCCGATCGCCGTCGCCTCCGCGACCAGGGAGCCGGCACCGGCGAGATCACCGGCGAAGACCCGGTTCGACAGACGGAGCAGGAGCGCCGACGGCAGCACCGACAGGGCTCCCGTCTCCCGTGCGAGGTCGACCAGCCGTGCCGAGAGCACGGACCAGCTCTCGAAGTCCCACGTGCTGTGGGCCAGGCGGCATGCGAGCGGGAGCCAGCCGAGCGCTTCTTTCGGGGGGATCGCGTCGGCGCGGAACGCGGCCAGTGCCTGGCGCAGCATCGGTGTGCCCACGGCGTAGCCCTGAGTGGTCAGCAGCGCCTGGCCGTCCAGCAGGAGATCGTCGCGGGTCGGTTCGGCGGGTGTGGGCGCCGCGAGAATGGCCTGGGCCACTTCGAGGATCCCCTTGCCCTGCGGCAGCCGGCCAGCGGTGAGGGCCGCGTAGATCGCGTCCCGGTACGTCTCACGGGCGAGTCCGGCGTCGAGCGGTTCCAGCCGCCGGGCCGCTTCGAGCAGCAGCGGCAGGCCGGCCCCGGCGCTGTTGGACGCGGCCATGATCCGACCGCGCAGCAGGGTCGACCGTGCGGCTCCCAGGGCGTCGAGGGGGCCCAGTTCGGCCGCGCCCGCCAGTTCCCGCGCGGCGTCGAAGGCGCCGGCCTGGTATTTGGCGTGTGCCGCTGCCAGCGCCCTGGCTCCACGGCGCGCGGGGTCGGGCGTCAGCTGGGCGGCCCGGTCGAGGAAGGCCGCCGCCGCGGCGATTCCGCCCCGCGCCTGCGCCCGGTCCGCCGAACGCACCAGCTCGGCGGCCACCGCCTCGTCGGGCCCCAGCGTGGCACGCGCCAGGTGCCATGCCCGACGGTCCGGATCGAGCCGGGCGTCGGTCACCTCCGCCAGAGCTCTGTGCACCTCGCGCAGGTCGTCCGGGTCTGCCGCCCGATAGGCCGCCGAACGCACCAGGGGGTGACGGAAGCGCGCCCAGGTGCCGAGGGTGATCAGTCCCGACGCCTCGGCGTCCGCCGCAGCCGCGTCCACGGCGATTCCCAGCTGCTCGGCTGCGCGCCTGAGCAGCGTCACATCGCCGACCGGTTCGGCGGCGGCGATGAACAGGAGGCGTCGCGTCTCGGCCGGGAGTGCCTGGACGCGGCGGAGAAAGTCCTGCTCCAGCCGGTTCGACACGGTCCCCGCGCCGGGGCGTCCGAAGCCGCCCGCGGGGTCCAACGCGGTGAGCACGTGCGGCAGTTCGAGCAGGGCAAGTGGATTGCCGCGGGTCTCCGCGACGATGCGGTCACGCACCCTGCGGTCGAGCGGGCCGGTGACGACCGAGGCGAGGAGCTTCCGGGAGTCGTCCTCGAACAGTCCGGTCACGCGCAGTTCGGGGAGGCCGGTGAACCTCTCTCCGGTGGTCGGCTCGCGCACGGCGACGGCGAGCACGACTGATTCCGCGAGCAGCCTGCGGGCGACGAACTCCAGGGTCTGTGCCGAGACGTGGTCCAGCCATTGGGCGTCGTCGATCACGCAGACCAGCGGCTCGCTCCCGCCGGCGTCCGAGAGGAGGCTCAGCGTGGCCAGACCCACCAGGAACCGGTCGGGCGTGGCTCCGCCGTGCAGCCCGAACGCCGTGCGCAGTGCGTCGCGCTGCGGTTCCGGGAGGTTGTCGAGTCTCGACAGCAGGGGCGCGCAGAGCTGGTGCAGACCGGCGTAGGAGAGCTCCATCTCGGACTGGACGCCGGCCGCGCTGACGGTACGGCATCCGGTGGCACGCCCTCGCAGGTACTTCAGCAGCTCGGTCTTCCCGATCCCCGCCTCACCGCGCAGGACCAGGACTCCGCTGCGCCCTTCCCTGGCGCCCGCCAGCAGGTCGTCGAGGGCCCGACGCTCGTCCCGCCTGTCGAGGAGTCCGGCTCCGGAACCGCCGCTCGTCATGCAGTCTCCCACGTCAGATCCTCCCGGCGGCACGGCAGCCGGTGCGTCGCCGGATCACTGCGGCCGTGGTCCGACCGAGGCGAGCCTGATCCATCGTAAACGGCTGCGAAAACGGAGAACGTCCGACGTCGAGCGCGTGTGGTGGATCGAGCGCGCCCCGGAACGACGTCCCGGAACGACGGTCCGGAGGGGCCGGGCCAGGGACCTGCCACGGCAGGACCACGCACTCCCCTACGGCATTCCAAGGGCGCGGGGGGCCACTCCCGGGCGCGACATTGGTGCCGGCCGCCCTTCGAGCCGCCGCCCCACTGCGCAGAGGAGCCGGAGATGGACACACATCTGACCGGGACGAGGCAGAGCCGGGAGACGGTGGACCCGTCCGTCATCGCGCTGGACGACGCGACCTGGGTGTTCGTGCGGGCCAGGCCCGGACTGCTTGCCCTCGCCGGGCAGATCGTCGGGAACGCGCACGAGGCCGAGGACGTCATCCAGGAGACGTGGCTGCGGTGGCAGGGTGCCGACCGCACAGCGGTCTCCAACCCGTCGGCACTGCTCAGGACGACCGCCGTCCGGCTGGCCATCAATGTCGTCCAGTCCGCCTGGAAACGCCGGGAGTCCTGCGCCGACCCCGCGCTGCCGGAGCCCATGGACCACCACGCGGGCCCCGAATCGGTGGCCGAGCGTCAGGACGCCGTCGAGCGATCGGTGCTCCTGCTGATGGAGACCCTGACTCCGAGGCAACGTGCCGCGTACGTCCTGAGGGAGGCGTTCGGATACCCGTACGACCGGATCGCCGAGATCCTGCACCTCAGCGTCGTCAACTCACGACAGCAGGTCGCACGCGCCCAGCGGCGTCTCACCGGGATCCGCCGCAGGCAGCCGGTCGACTCCGTGGCGCACCGGCGTCTCGTTCAGGCGTTCCTCGCGGCGGCCCGGTCCGGTGACCTGAAGCACCTGGAAAAAGTGCTGTCGGCCGATGCGAGCGGTCGACGGTGACGCCTGCGCCGTGGCCGGGCCGAGGGAAGATCAGCGGCAGTGCGTCCGCCGGTTCAGCGCGGTCGAGACGACATTCATACGTTCACGGAGATCCGCGAGTTCCTGGCGGAGTTCCGTGACCCTGATACGCAGCTCGGCGGCTTCGGCGGTCAGCGACACGAAGGCGGCAGCGAGGTCGGCACGGCCCTCACCGATTACGGACATCGGGTCTCCATGATTTCTCGGCTTTCGTCGTTCTGACTGATCGTCATGCCAAGTCTGCGCTGGCTGCGGCCCATGCCTCCTGTACGGCGCGGATTTCGGTATCGGTGGGCTGACCGGCGTCGATGGGCATGAATCGGGCTGCGATGATCGTTCGGCGGAGCTTGGCGGTCATGTCGGAGATGACGGTGATCGTGTAGCAGTACTGGCCGAAGGGAACCCCTCGCTCAACCGCGCGGCGGGTGCGGTGGTGGGCCTGGCCGACGCCGAGGATGCTGCGGGCTTCGCCGAAGGTCACCTCGATCGACCATCGCGCGGCGTAGCGGGCCACCAGGTGCCCGGCCGGCGCGGTCAGGTCGGTGGAGACCAGGGCCAGGTCGTAGCCGGTGTCCGTGGCATCCTCGCGCAGCAGCACCACCTTCACGGTCCTGGTGTGGAAGGAGCCGTACCACAGGCAGGTGGTCTCGGCGGTGAACACGGTCTCGGTGCGGCCGTAGCGGGTGACGGCCTGTGGGGTGAACGTCAGGGTGGCGGCCAGTTCGGCCGGGGTGCCGAGCCTGTCGCCTTTCAGGCGGGGACGCCCGCGCCTGCCGGTCGGCGGCGGAGCGAGAGCGTAGAGCACCGCGTGGGATGGCAGCCGGGTGGTGAAGGTGACAGATACGGGCAGGTCGCGCAATGCCTTGCCGTGGTAGGCGGCATCCGCGACCACATCGATGCCGTACGTGTGGGCGAAGCAGTCGCACGTACGCGTGTCCGGAATGGACTCTCTCGCGGCAGACCGATACAACTGCGGCCACAGGGCCTCCCGGTGAGCAGTGGCGTAGACACCCTCTGTGCTACCGAGAGGCCCTGCCTTCATGCCCCCGCGCGGCCACAATCACCTGAACAGCACACCCGTACGGAACCCCCAGCCCCACACTCGGTTCCGAGAAACCCTCTTAGCTCAGAGAAGTGACCAGGCCAAGGAGGTCTGCGGTGCGTTCCCGGAGCCCGCCGACGTCACCGATCGAACGGCGGCGTCGGTGGGATTGGGAACGTTTTGCGCAGGCTGGCCAGATGCGTCGCATTCACGAGCCCGTCGACGGCGGCCCGGCCGTTGTCGGTCAAGTGGTCGATGAAGTCACCGGGTGCGGTGCTCAAGGCGATGATCCCGGTCCGCTCCAGGAAGGACCGCTCGGAGCCCTGATCCATGATGTCGCGGGTGTCGATGGCATTGCCTGACCCATCCACGTTGTGCACGAACGGCACGGGAAGCAGGGAGTGGAAGGTCTCGTGGGCCAGCGTCTCGCCGATCAGTCGGCCGAACACCCGGATGATCCACGACTCGACCACCGGGTCCGACGCCTGAAGTGAGGTCAGGATCTGGGCGAGTTCGTTGGTCGCGGCGTCGACGTCGGTAGCCACGGCCGGGGCCGGCACCACGAAGGACGCGGGGTAGACATTCAGCACCTCGTCGAAGGCGGTGTCCCCGACGCCGGCTGCGGACGGCCCGGCCGCCGAGCTGCCGTACCTCCCCTTCCCGGACGGGTCGGTGTTGCCGATCGTCATCCTGGTCACCATGGACGCGGGGACGGTGGCGGGCACCCTGGCGCCCGTGGACTTCCAGATCAGCCGCACGTTGGCCTGGCCGAGCAGGATCTGCTCGGCGACCGCACGAGCCTCGGCAAGGATCGCGTCCTGGACGGCGGTGAAGTTGTTGGCCGTCATGAAGGCATCGAGCTGGGCGTTCTGGTCATCGATGGTGATGAACTGCGGGATGGACAGGGGGAACTTGATGCTCTCGTTGGTCCCCGGGGCCGAGCCGTCGATGGCGTCGACGTCGATCGCGGTCAGGCCGGGCCGCACCCCGGTGATGACGGCCTCGCTCACGCCGGCGACCGACTGGGTCTGGGTGATCGTGTACTTCCCGGTCTCGGTCGGGGGGATGCTCCAGCGCAGCGGCGTCCCTGCGGGCAGCCGGGTACTGCGGACACTGAGCCTGGTCACGCCGGTGATGTCATGGCTGGGACCGAAGGCCCGCAGCGCCGGGCCGGCGCCGACCTCGATGATGAACGGCCGCGACGAGTCTGTCTTCTCGCCGAGGGTGACCTTGGTGGAGCCCTCCTCGGTGCTGGCCTCGATCATGCTGCCCGGCATGTCCTTCGCTGCGGTGATGGCCGCGTTGATGGCCGGGTTCGCGTGCGGCGCCTCGGCCGCCGCACCACCCGGGTTCATGGCCTGCAGCACGCTCGTGGCCTGCTGATTGGCCTGCTCGGGCGAGGTGAGCCCGGCGTCCTTGGCCTTCTGGATCGACGCGAGCTTCTGGTCTGCGGTCCGGGTGCCCTGCTCGGCCTTCGCCATCTTGGCCAGTTCGAGCGCTGCCGCCTGGTTGCCGAAGGTGGACGCCAGACCGGCTGCCGTCTCGAGCGCGGCCCGGGCGTTGGCCTGCGTCCCGGCCAGGCCGGCCATGTCGCGGAAGGCGTTGGCGTCGGTGACGGCTCCGATGATTCCGGCCAGGCCCTGCGGCGCCGGTGCGTCGGGGGCGTTCTGCAGGTTGATGATCGTCCCGGGGAAGGGGGTCGGCGTGGTGGCTGGCGTGGTGTCGGTCCGGCGGCTGGCCAGCAGCACCGGATCGAGCGTGCTCAGATCGGGATCGGGGTCGTTCAGTGCCCAGTCGGTGTTGCCGAAGTGCTGCTCCAGCGCCTCACACTCGTCCATGATCGTCTGCGCGTACAGCCCGTCGGTCGGCAGACTCAGCAGCAGCGGGTCGGACGCGGGCTGCCGGTCGGCATAGAGGTTGCGCAGCTGCTCGGGCGTGGTGATCTTGCCGAAGCCCAGGAACGAGGCGGCGCCCACCCGGTATACCAGGCAGTTGCCGATGATGGCGATCGGCTCCCGGTCGACCACGGTGGCCAGGCTGACGTTATTGCTGTTCGGCACATAGAAGCCGTCGAGCATCATCAGCAGCCGGTCGCGGTCCATCTCCCACAGGACCGCCTTCTGGTAGTACTCCACGTGCTCGTTCAGGTGCTCGACCAGTTCGTCCACGGCCCGGATCAGTTCCAGGCGCTCGTCCACCCGCTCCCAGCCGTCCAGCGGCAGGGTCACCGTGGCCGGGTCCGCCAGGCCGCTGATCGGCTTGATCAGATCGTTGGTGCCGGTGCGTCCTTCGGCGGAGTGCTCGAACCGGTCGGTGTTGTAGGTCAGTGACACCCGGGTCAGGTTGGCCACCGAGCCGGGCGGCAGCGGCAGTTGCGGTAGGACCCTCAGCTGAGTCAGGTCCTGACGGCTCAGGCCGGCCAGTTCGCTGGCCGACACCGAGAAGTCGATCCGCACGGTCTGGTTGAAGCCGTAGCGGGAGGCGAGAGTGCAGTCGGCGCTGAGGGTCCGGCCACCGCCGGTCTGGATGTCGATGCGATCGGACCACCGCGCCGCCATGCCCGGTGCGTGCTCGGCCTGGAAGTGGGCGTCCCTGGACTTGGCATCCAGTGCGGCCAGCAGCGAGAAGACGCCGAGCGAGGCCGCGTCCAACAGCGGCTGGGCCACCTGCCAGGCGGCGCTGTCGAAGGCGCCGTCGGCGCCGTCCCGGGGTCGTTCCACGGCGAGCTTCACGTAGATCGAGCCGCGCACGAACGTCAGCTGCTGCCCGGCCCGCGGCCCGGGTGCGATCGACGACGTCGAGAAGCCGGTGGCGACGTCCTTCAGATACCGCAGCGCCCGGGCGTAGCGGGGGGCGCGGATGTTCTTCTGGATGGATTCGCGCCACCGGTAAGCGCGCTGGACGTCGAAGGGCCTGATGGCGAACGGCACGAACAGGCATTCACGAACGCCGGCCAGTTCGGTCGTGATCTTGAGATGTCGCAGGATCTGGTAGTAGATGACGGTGAGCGCGTGCCCGTAGTTGGGATTGCGGATGATCTCGGTCGTGCCAGTCACGGTCTCGACCTCGGTCACCTCGTTGACCACGGTGCTCTCGAACCGGCGCAGGGCATCGCCGTGCCGGCGGATGGAGTCCCGGAGCCGCTGCAGCTCACTCGCCGAGGTGTCGCGGCCGCCCTCCTGATGAGAGGTGCTGCTCGCCGAACCGGCGCCACCACCGATCCCGCCGATCAGCCCCGGGACGGCGAACCCGATACCTCCGGCCACCGCCTTGCTGCTGGACGTCGACCCACCGGAGGACCACTCGTCGAGATGTGCGGCCACCCGGTCGTCGTAGTCGCGCTCCCGGGTGACCGAGTCGTTCTCCTGGTCGGTCAGCTGCGTCCGCTCGGCCCGGCTGGACCGCTCGGTCCGCTGCCACTCGATCTTCTGGATGCGCTTGGTCTGCCGCGGCGCGAGGGTCAGGGTCTTCGCCACGGTGCCGAGCGAGTAGCCGTTCGACCGCCAGCGCACCCGAAACTCGAGGATGTGCCCGAGGCAGACGGTCGACGCCTGGTACTGCGCCATGTCGTCCTCCCACTGCAACGGGTGAGAGGCGTTCATCGAGGTGCGGCCGCCGGGCAGCAGGCGGATCAGATCGGCGTAGCGGTCGAGCAGCGGGTTGCGGACCGGCAGACGGTCGCCCAGCAGGGCCGCGACCTCGCCGGTCGTGGTAGCTCCACCTGGTGCGGCAGTCCGCAGTCCCAGGATCCGGGAACGCAACCGGCTCAGGACACCGGTGCCCGGTTGGCCGGGCTGCCCAACAGGCCGGGGCGTGATCGGTGCGTCCAGGTTCAGAACACCGAGCGAGCGCAGCTTGGAGGTCCCGACCGGCCCGATGTCAGGTTGCGTCACGCGGGCGACCACGGAGAAGGACTTCTCACTGACCACGCGCTCGGGATTGGAGAACGGCGTGCAGAAGGATCCCGGGTCCTCCGCGAACACGTCGGGATTGTCAGCCAGCTCTCTCTCGTTGATGTTGGCCGGGACGAGGCGGTCACCGGACCCGCATCCGCACTTCTCACCGGCCGGCTGACCCGAGCCGGGCGGAGCGCCCTGGTCGGGACCGCCAGTCGGGTCTCCTGAGCCGGTCGTCCCGGCCAGGGCCGGCAGGCTGAGCAGGACCGGGGCGGCGGTCGGACAGTCGAGGTCGTCCACCATGAAGCCGGCCACCTGGTGCGGCCCGGTCAGCCACCATAACCAGCCGATCGCGGGACGTTGGGGCATCGCCGCCGTTACGGTGCCATCGATGCCGAGATGCGCGGGTTGCCAGGCCAGTTGACCCAGAGCGGACAGGTCCTGGCCGTTGAGGTCGATGGCGCTGATCCGGGTTCCGCCCTGGGTCGACAGCATCCCCTCCAGGCCGGTCGCCGTCAGCGCCGCCGCATCCGCCACTGGGAGCACGCCGACAGCCGACCGTGCGAAGTCTGGACCGATGCGCCCGATCGCCATGAACCGCGCCACGCGCGTGACCAGTGTGGGGACGACGTCACCGGGCAGTTGTTGGCCGCCGTCCCGCAGCAGGGCCACGTCGCTGGCATCGAGTTCCCAGACCGCCTCGGCACGCTGCTCACCGCGGGGCTGATCCGGCTGCACGGTAGCAGGTTCGATCACCACCAACTTGCTGACCAGCGCCGACCCGTCGGCGGCCAGTGCTGATGCTCGAATCGTCGCCGCCGCCACATTGGCGAGCTTCACAGTTCCGCGCAGCTGGGGGTCGAGATCAAGCCGGATCGTTCTCCGTACCGGCGGTTGCTTCTCGTCGCCAGGCTCGACTACGTCGTAGACAGCCTCGATGCTGACCGGCGGCAGACCCGACAGATCCACCTCATCAACGGGAAGCACAGCAAAATCTACGGTCGTCATCCCGCCCCCCCTCGACGGTCTCAGATAGATGGAGGATGGCCGATAAGGCCTCATACATCAACCCCCAAACGGAGACAAAACCAACAACGGACATCACGACAACTGCGTCAGCGATGAAGCCAGCCATCATGCTCAAGGTCCACGTTCGAATCGAGGATCTTGGCGCCCTGTTCATCGCACCACGTCATCCACGCCAGCAGGTTGGGGGCCGCGCGCGGAGACCAGAAGCGGCCCGACAGAGCCGCACAGACGGTGACCTTGGTGCCGTCATCGAGGCCTGAGGCGACGATGTGGGTGTGGCTGCGGTTCTTGCGGGCGTGGGTGAAGTAGGTGTCGTCGTACGGGGAGTACCACGACCCGCCGTTCAATGCGCAGTTGGCGTCCTGGACGGGGGCGGTGGCGGCCTCCTGCAGCAGGACCTCCTGTCGCGTGTTACATGAGTCGTGGTCGGCGTCGATCCAGTGGCGGAATTTGGTGCGTTCGTACCCGGTGCGGTCTTCAGCCTGGACGGGCAGAGAGCCGAGGGCGTCGCGTAAGGGCGGGGCTCAAGGGGTTCCTCTCGGAGGTCACGGACGGTTCGTGATCTTCGTAGCGGTATGGGTCCGTACGCCGCCCGGCGATCCGCTGTCGGCTCACCCATACGGTCCGGTAAGTCACACAGGCGCCCCGGGGCCGGGACGAGGTACAGCGCCATCAGAGAGATGTGAGGTGGCATCAGGAGCTGGCTGCCGGGGCTGCCCAGGGCGGATTGCGCCTTCACCACCGTGCGCCCCTCGATCGGGTGACGATGGATCGGTTCTGCACGCGGGAGGCTGCGGGTGACGGGAGGCCGTCGTCAGATGTCTGTACAGAAGAGAGCAGAGTGTGACCTGACACGATCTGGTCGGTTCTTGAACGGTGAACCTCTCCGCACGGCCCTGTTCCCGCAGCTCACCAGGCATATATAGAACGCGTAAGGTAGGTAGCTCACACGGGTGACGTGTGGCCGTCGGCCCGGCCGGGAGGCAGACGCGAAGGAAGCATCGGCGGTGCTTTGTGTCGCCTGCTGTGAGGGACCCGCCGATGCTTGCGGATCCGACCGTACCCGCATCTCTGCTCGCCGTGCTGGGCGCTGTGCGCGGCAGTTTCACCTCGCCGACCTTCTCCACGTCCGCCGTGCTGGTCACGGGGCTGATCGCGAACACCGGCCGGGGCACGGTCACCGGGATGCTGCTGGGCGCGAACTTGACGCGCCACTGGTCTCATGACCGGGCGCACTCCTTCTTTGCCCGCGCGCTGGGACCCGCAGACGCTGGGTGCGTCGTTGTCCCACCTGGTCGTGCGCTCGCTGGTGCCCGACGGCGCCCCGCTGACGGTGGTGGTGGACGACACACTGTTCAAACGGCGCGGGAAGAAGGTCTTCGGCGCCGCCTGGCAGCACGACGGCTCTGCCGCGGGCCGTGACGGGATCGGTTACGGCACCTGCTTCGTCGTCCTCGGCCTGGTCGTGGAGCTGCCGTTCCTGCCCCGGCCGGTGTGTCTGCCGGTGGCCGCCCGGCTGCACCGCCCCAAAGGCGAGCAGACCAAGGTCGAACTGGCCGCATCCATGATCCGGTTCCTGGCGGCCTGCCACTGGGGCCGGCGTATCGATGTGGTCGCGGATGCCGCCTACCACGGCAAGGCATTGCGCGACCTGCCCGTATCTGTCACCTTCACCACCCGTCTGCCATCCCACGCGGTGCTCTACGCTCTCGCTCCGCCGCCGACCGGCAGGCGCGGGCGTCCCCGCCTGAAAGGCGACAGGCTCGGCACCCCGGCCGAACTGGCCGCCACCCTGACGTTCACCCCACAGGCCGTCACCCGCTACGGCCGCACCGAGACCGTGTTCACCGCCGAGACCACCTGCCTGTGGCACGGCTCCTTCCACACCAGGACCGTGAAGGTGGTGCTGCTGCGCGAGGATGCCACGGACACCGGCTACGACCTGGCCCTGGTCTCCACCGACCTGACCGCGCCGGCCGGGCACCTGGTGGCCCGCTACGCCGCGCGATGGTCGATCGAGGTGACCTTCGGCGAAGCCCGCAGCATCCTCGGCGTCGGCCAGGCCCACCACCGCACCCGCCGCGCGGTTGAGCGAGGGGTTCCCTTCGGCCAGTACTGCTACACGATCACCGTCATCTCCGACATGACCGCCAAGCTCCGCCGAACGATCATCGCAGCCCGATTCATGCCCATCGACGCCGGTCAGCCCACCGATACCGAAATCCGCGCCGTACAGGAGGCATGGGCCGCAGCCAGCGCAGACTTGGCATGACGATCAGTCAGAACGACGAAAGCCGAGTGATTTCACGGTCAAGGGAAACGGGTGACCCTTTCCTTTCGGTGAGGGCCACCCCGAGGAATTACTTCTGCCGTGCGAGCCAGTCGGCGAACCTGGTCCCGGCGATGTGCGCGTCCGGGCCGGGCAGGAGCGTGTTCTCCTGCAGCGGAGCGCCCCAGTACGTCGCCTGCGGGTCAGTGACGATCTTGCGGGGGTCGTTCTGGGCGGTCAGTCCCATGCGGACGAACTCCTCGATCTCGAACGCCTCGGGACCGGCCACCTCCACCACGCCGCCCACCGGGGTCCCGACCGCCGCACGGGCGACGGCCGCGGCCACGTCGTCGGAGACGACGGGCTGGATCCGGCCGGCGGGCAGGTGCACGGTGTCGCCCTCGGTCAGCCCGTCGGCGAGCCCCTTCGCGAACTCGAAGAACTGGGTGGCGTGGACGATGGAGTAGGGGTTGCCGGACGCCTTGATCCGGTCTTCCTGGACCTGCTTGGCGCGGAAGTACCCGCTCCCCTGGAGGCGGTCGGTGCCGACCACGGACAGCGCCACGTGATGCGCCACATCGGCCTGGGTCTCCGCCTTCAGCAGGTTGGCCGTGGAGGTGCGGAAGAACTCCATGACGGCGTCGTCCTCGAACGAGGGCGAGTTCGACACGTCGACCACGACCGACGCACCCCGCAGAACCTCGGCGAGCCCCTCTCCCGTCAGCGTGTTGACACCGGTGTTGGGCGACGCCGCGACCGCCTCGTGTCCGTGCTCCCGGAGCCCGGTGACCACCTTCGAGCCGATGAGCCCTGTTCCACCGATCACTACGACCTTCATGACGGAATTCCTTTCGGGTTTTCCTGATGCCTGTATCAAGAGAGACCGGGCACCGGATCTGTCTGTGACACGTCTATTCGACGAGTTTTCCCGTGGTGGAGACTTCCTCCATCAGAGTGGAAATCTCGTCGGGGACGGCCGGAATGCTCTCGTGTGTGACGCCTGCCGTCGGGGACCACACGAGATTGACCTGGAGACCGGGATCCAGGTCGGGGTGGTCGCTGCGGTTGTGGCAGCCGCGGGTCTCACGGCGTTCCAGGGCGGATTCGAGGGTGGCCCGGGCCGCGAGCGCGGCGGACTTGAGGTCGAAGGCGTGTGCGAGGTCCTGGTAGCCGGCGATGTCGGGGTGGACGCCGACGTCCGCCATCCGCTTCTCGATCAGCGTGAGCTCCGCCAGGCCGGCCCGCAGCCCCTCCTCGTCGCGGACGACGCCGGCGTGCTCGGTCATGGTGTTGCGGATCGCGCGCTGCAGAGCGCGGACGTTCTCGGGTCCGTCGGCCGCCAGCAGTCCGTCGACCTCCGCGCGGGCCCGTGCCTCGGCCGCCGCGGACCGTGGCGGTGCGGTGAGCGACTGGGAGTACTCCGCGGCGGCCCGGCCCGTGAGACGGCCGTAGACCAGCAGCTCGATGAGGCTGTTGCCGCCGAGCCGGTTGGCGCCGTGCAGCCCGCTCGACGCCTCGCCGATGGCGTACAGGCCGCGTACGTCGGTGCTGTGGTCCTCCGGCCTGACCCACACCCCGCCCATCGAGTAGTGCGCGGTGGGCGCGATCTCGATCGGCTCGCGGGTGATGTCGAGCATCTGCAGGTCCAGCAGGGTCTGGTAGACGCGGGGCAGCCGGGTCATGATCGTCTGTCGGGGCAGGTGCGAGACGTCCAGCCATACGCCGCCCTTGGGGGTGCCGCGGCCTTCCTTGATCTCCGTGTACGCGGCCAGGGCCACCCGGTCGCGGGTGGACAGCTCCATGCGGTCGGGGTCGTAGCGGGCCATGAAGCGTTCCCCGAGCGCGTTGCGGAGGATGCCGCCCTCGCCCCGGGCGGCCTCGCTGACCAGGGTGCCGGCCGCGTTCTCCGGCTCGATGATCCCGGAGGGGTGGAACTGCACCAGCTCGGCGTCCCGCAGCCTTGCTCCGGCCTCCACGGCCAGCCGGAAGGAGTCACCGGTGTTCTCGTCGCGCCGCGAGGACGTCCGCCGCCAGATACGGGTGTGGCCGCCCGCCGCGAGGATCACGGCGTCGGCGCGGATCAGGTGGCGCCTGCCGCTGGTGAGGTCGAAGCCATACGCGCCGAACACGGCACCCTCGTGCACCAGCAGCCGGGTGATGTACACGCCTTCGAGCACCGGGATGTCGAGCTGTTCGGCACGCCTGACCAGCGTGCGCTGGATCTCCAGGCCGGTGTAGTCGCCGGCGAAGGCGGTCCTGCGGAACTTGTGCGCGCCGAAGAAGCGCTGCGAGATCCGGCCGTCCTCCTCCCGGGCGAAGGCCATGCCGTAGCGCTCCAGGTCGTCGATGCCGCGGGCGGCGCCCTGGGTGACGATCTCCACGGTGCGGGGATCGGCGAGGAGGTAGCTCTCCTTGAGGGTGTCGGCGGCGTGCTGCTGCCAGCTGTCCTCGGGGTCCATGGTGGCCAGTGCCGCGTTGATGCCCCCGGCCGCGAGGGCGGTGTGGGCGTCTTCCTTGGGGCGTTTGCCGACGGCGAGGACGTCGATGCCGGCCTCGGCCAACTCGATCGCCGCGCGCAGTCCGGCACCTCCGGTGCCGATCACCAGCACCATGGTGGCAAGACGTTGTTCGGTGACAGCCACGGGTCCACTCCGATCGCCTGGGTCTTCCTCCAGTACGACCGGACGGCCTCGCGATCTGTGACACCCTGGCCGTGGCTTTCAGGGGGCCAGGGTGATGGTGGCCGGCGTTCCGTGCCAGGCCATCCTCGCGTACGGGCACAGTGCGTCGGCCCGCCGCAGGAGCGGGATGGCGACCTCGGGGGTGATGCCCGGCCAGCTCACGACCACGTCTGTGTGCAGGACGTATCCGCCGTCCTGCGGACTGCGGCCGAACGCCACGGTCGCCTCGACGGACAGCGCGGCGGGGTCGAGCGCGGCCTGGCGCGCCACGAGGCTCAGCGCGCCGTGGAAACAGGCCGCGAACCCCGCGGCGAACAGCTGTTCGGGGTTGGTCCCCCGGCCGTCTCCGCCCAGTTCGGCGGGCAGACGCAGGTCGAGGTCGAGGATTCCGTCGTCCGAGCGTGCCCTCCCCGAGGCTCTCCCGTGGGCAGCCGTCCCGCCGGTCACGGTCACGGTCGTGGTGTAGAGGGGGGCGAACGAGCCCCCGGCGAAGTCCATCGCGATGGACAGGTCGGGCGGCTGGATCGGTTCGGTCATCGAGCGCACCTCTGTGTGTCGGGTCTCGGACCACTGGTTGACCGACGAGTGCCCGGTGGTGTGACGGCCCGGCCCGTTCAGTTGCCCAGCGACGACACGTAACCTGCCAGTTTCTCCGGATTCATGACCCACAGGGCGCGCTCGATGCCGCGCTCGGAGATGTCGAGGGTCAGCAGGACCACGGGGGCCCCGGCGGCCGAGACGAGGACGGCGGGACCGCCGTTCGCCTCAACCCAGTCGATCTCCTTCTGCGGCCAGAAGCGCGGGGCGAAGGCGGCGAGGTACCTGGAGACGCGCACCGCGCCGACGACCGGGATCCGGGACGCCCCGCGCAGCCCGTTCCCGTCGGTGTAGCTGACCACGTCCTCGGTGAGGATGTCCTCCAGCACGGCCAGATCGCCGGTCTGCGCCGCGGTGAGGAACACCTCCATCAGCCGTCGGTGCTCGGTGGCGTCGACGGGCTTGCGGCGCTCCGAGGAGAGGCGCTTGCGCGCGCGGCTCACCAGCTGGCGCGTGTTGGTCTCGCTGGTCTCCAGCATGTCCGCGATCTGCCGGTAGGGGTAGTCGAAGGCTTCGCGCAGCACATAGGCGGCCCGTTCCACGGGGTTCAGTCTCTCCAGGAGGAAGAGGACCGCCAGGTCGAGCGCCTCGGCCCGTTCGGCACCCAGCTGCGGGTCGGCGCGCGTGTCGATGGGCTCCGGCAGCCAGGGACCGGTGTACGACTCGCGCCGCACCCTGGCGGACTGGGCGAGGTTGATCGCCAGCCGGGCGGTGACGGTGGCCAGGAACGCCTCCGGCTCGCGGACGACGTCCCGGTCGGTGTGCTGCCAGCGCAGCCACGCCTCCTGGAGGACGTCCTCGGCCTCCGTGGTGCTGCCGAGCACGCGGTAGGCGATACCGAAGAGCCGGGGCCGTACCGCCATGAACACGTTCGTCGCCTCGTCGAGGGAGTCCCTGTCGTCCCTCATGCCCATGCGTACCGCCTTCAGTTCCAGCCCCTTCGCGCAAGCGCTCGCTCGTGGTGAGGCGGGCGGGATACGTCCTGGCGTGCCAGTCGTACCGCCGGAACGGACGGGTCCGGCCGTTCCGGCAGCGCGATGAAACCGTACCGCTCCAGCTCCGCGATCATCTCCGCACGGATGGCCGACCACATCCAGAACGTCTCATCGTGCCGGCGCAGCCTCGGCGACGGCCGGCCACAGCGCCCGGCGCGACGTCGGGCCACCACCTGGGAAAGGGCTCATACCCATGTTGTGACACTGGTGTGGCCGCGAGTGTCACAGATGCGTGTGGAGCCCGGTCATCACTGGAGACGGCCATGGTGGCCATGGCCGGATGAATCCGAGGGAGGCCGACACATGTCGGACAAGGACTCAGCGCAGGGGACCGGAGAGCGGACCGGGTCGGAGGGATGGAAGACGGCGGCGACGATGCTGCAGGACACCGCTCCGCTCACCGTTCCCGAGGGCGCGTCGGCGATGACCATCTTCGTCGAGTGGGAGCCCGGCGACCCGGGAAGCCCGCCCCACCGCCACTCGGGACCGGCGTTCGGATACGTCGTCGAGGGCGCCGTCCGTTTCGAGTTGGAGGGCGAGCCCGAGCGCGTGATCGAGGCGGGCGGGACGTTCTGGGAGCCGGGCGGCGACCCGATCCACTACCAGGACGGCAACGCGCTGTCCGACGCGCGCACCCGGTTCGTGGTGACGATGCTCTGCGCGCCGGGCAAGCCCATGCTGGAACTGGTCGAGGAGGAGGAACTGGCCCGGCGGGCCCCTCTTCGCGCCCCACGGCCCACTGACTGACTGTCCAAGGCATGAGCGCCACTGACGTGGTGAGCGGCATGCTGACAGCGCTGTTCGCGGCCGCGGCCGTCCACGCGCTCCGGCATGCCGTGCTGCCACGGGGCTCCGGATGGCTCGTCCGAGGCGACGGTCTCCTGCACGCGGCCATGGCGTCGGCGATGGCGGCGATGCCGTGGCATCCGATCGGCGAAGGGCCCCCACCGGGACGGACGACGTCGTTCCTCTTTGCCGGCGCGGCACTGTGGTTTCCGCTGACCGCGGTTCTCGGCCGCCGTGGCCCTGGACTGGCCGTCCTCGTCCGCAGGTCGCCCCACGCGGTCGGCATGGCCGCCATGGCGTGGATGCCCGTGCGGCACGGCGGAGTCACGGACGCGCGGACCGGCGACCTGATCACCGGTGCGCTCACGCTCTGTCTGCTGGCCTACGCGCTCCGGTCGCTGACCCGTGACATGCCCAGGCTGCGCGGAACCACCGGCGGCCTGGACGGGTCCACCGGCCTCGGCGGGCCCCTGGACCGCTTCTGGCACGGATCGACGGCCATGGGCACGGCCCTCGTGCTGCTCATGCACCACTGACATGACAAGAGAGGTGGATCATGAGGGGAAATCCCCCAACGGCGGGCCTGCACACCCTCCCCCGCCCCGTGGCCGTGGTGGTCGGCGCCGGTGGCGTGCTCGGAGCGGCGCACATCGGTGTCGGGTACGCGCTGGAGCGCCATGGGTTCCTGCCGGACATGATCGTCGGAACCTCGGTGGGTGCCCTCAACGGGGCCATCGCCGCCGCTCACCCGCACCGGGCCGCGCCGTGGCTGGAACACGTGTGGACCCGATTGCGTCGCCGTGACGTGTATCCGCTCGGCGGCCTGTCCTCACGGACCAGCGTCTTCACCGATCGCGGTCTGCGTCGGCTGATCGCCCGGGCCGGACTGCCGTCGCGGATCGAGGAGTTGGCGGTCCCGTTCACGGCGGTGGCCACGGACCTGGTCACCGGTGCTGCGGTGCTGCTCGACGAGGGGGACCTGGAGTCCGCGCTGCTGGCCAGTGCGGCCGTTCCCGGGATGCTGCCCCCGGTGGACCGGGCCGGCCGGACACTCGTCGACGGCGGGTTGATCGCCTATGTCCCGGTGCTGGCGGCCCTGCAGGCCGGAGCGGCCAGCGTCGTGGTGGTGGCGACCGGGCCGGAGAGCTCGCCGTTGCGCCCCATCGTTCCACGCCGACGTGCCGGTGCGATCGCCGCCAGGGCCGGGCTGCTGCTGTTGCACCACCAGATCGAGCGTGACCTGCGCGAGGTGTCTCAGCACATCCCGACCGTCATGCTGCCGACCGGCATCGAAGTCTGGCCCGCACCGTGGGACTTCGGCCAGTCCCAGCGGCTGATCAGCACCGCGTGCCGCACGGCGGAGCGCTTTCTGGACGGGCTGCGCGTCAGTGGGCCGGGGCTGTACCGGGCCGACGACTCCTTGGCGGCACCGACGGGCCCAGGCCGGTCATCAACTTCTTCCATGACGGAGGTCGGTCTGTGAGCACCATCGCGTTCCTCGGCATCGGCATGCACGGGCACGTCAATCCGACGCTGCCCGTCGTGGCCGAACTCGTCCGGCGCGGCCACGAAGTCACGTACCACACCTCGCCCGCGTTCCGTGACGAGATCGAGGCGGCCGGAGCGGCCGTACACCTGTACCCCGGGGGCGACCAGCCGCTCCCCGATCCGCCTACGCCGGTCACATGGATGGAGTCGCTGGCGAGCACCGCCGTCCACCTGCTGCCCGCCGTGCTCACCGCACTGCGCCGCGACCGACCCGACCTGATCGTCCACGACAGTGCCTGTCCGTGGGGCGCGGTGGCCGCCCGCGAACTCGGGGTGCCCGCTGCCTCCTCGTTCACCACGTTCGCCCTCGACCGGCAGGTCCCGAGCCCGACCCGTGGCTCCTGGGACCTGCTGACCGCGGCGACGGCTCAGCCCCGCAGTGTCCGGGGTTATCTGCGGTCCCGCTGGGCGCTGCACCGGCGCTTCGACGCGCGCGGGTTGCCCCTGCTCGACCTCGCCAACATCCGCCAGCCGCTGAATCTGGTGTACACCTCACGGGCGTTCCAGCCCGCCGTCGAGAGTTTCGACCGGTCCTACCGGTTCGTCGGCCCGAGCATCGGCGCCCGACCCGTCGACCCGTCGTTCCCGGCCGACCGGCTGCGGGACCCGGTGCTGTTCGCCTCCCTGGGTACGGTGTTCGACGCCGACCCCCGGTTGCTGCGCGGCCTGGCCACCGCGCTCGCCCCGCTGGGCGGCACCGTGATCGTCTCCACCGGACAGACCGATCCCGAGGCGCTGGGTCCGTTGCCGGCCAACGTGCTCGCCCGCCGGTTCGTGCCCCAACCGGAGGTGCTGGCCCGGGCGGCGCTGTTCGTCACCCACGGCGGGATGAACAGCGTCAACGAGGCCCTGTACGCCGGGGTTCCGCTGCTGGTGATCCCCCAGGGCGCCGACCAGCCGATGGTGGCCCGCCGCGTCGTCGAGCTCGGCGCCGGCCTGTCGATGCGCACCCAGGACGTGGCCAAGGGCTCGGTGCACGTCCTCGCCCGGCGGCTGCTCCACGAACCACGGTTCCGGGCAGCGGCCCGCAGCCTGCAGGCCGCCCAGCGCGAGGCGGGGGGATACCGGCGTGCCACCGACGAACTCGAGCGGTATCTGCACCGGGCCGGCCCCGCCGGTCAGTCGTCTCCGCCGGTCCGGCACAGCGAGGCGGAGTGATGTCCCCCACGGTCGTCGTCCTGCTGCTGCTCGCCGGGCTGTCGGAGGCCGCCGGGCGCATCCTGCCTCTGGTGGCGCGCCGGCCCGGTATGCCACGGGCTCGCGTGGCCGCGGTGCTGCTGCCCGCCGGCCTCGTCGAGGGTGTGGTGTTCGCGCTGTGGCCGCTGACCGCGTGGACCTTGGCCGGGCTCGTGCGCTCCGCGTCATCTCCGGAAACCGGCTTGGTGTGGACACCAGGCGTCGTCGCCCCGCTGCTGCTCGCCGCCGTCCTCGCCTTCCCGTTGCTCGGGCCGCTGCTGCACCTGCTGCTCTTCGTGGGGGTCGGGACCGGTCTGGTCGGCCCCCTCGCCGCGGAGAGCGGGCTGGGCTGGTGGAGCGCCGCCGGTTGTGTCGCCGTCGCCGGGGTCGGGCTGGGTCTCGCTGTGGAGACCGTCCGGCGACTTGTCGTGAGGATCAGCGCGAGCGAGACACCGGAGTCGATCGCATGAACGGTTTCCTGTTCTGGGCCTGCGTGGTCGGGCCCGCTCTGCTGGCCGAGGCCCTGTTGGCCCGCTACGAGGTTCTGGCCTACGGCGCCGGCTGGCGGGCCCCTGCCGACGAGCTCCCGGAGGGCGTTCCCTACGCCCGGGGCGCGGCCCCTGACAGTCCCCCGGGCGCCTACCTCGTCTACCT
This sequence comes from Streptomyces sp. YKOK-I1, assembly GCF_054660435.1. Lineage (NCBI taxonomy): Bacteria > Bacillati > Actinomycetota > Actinomycetes > Kitasatosporales > Streptomycetaceae > Streptomyces > Streptomyces sp. YKOK-I1. Next base: position 7,661,493 of record NZ_BAAGDR010000001.1, on the reverse strand, counting down.
CGACGGCATCGGCAAACGCCGCGTCCGCGACAGCCGGGACGGTGGCCTGCTGGTCGAGGCCCTGATCGCCGGAGCACCGGAGCTTCGGGTACTGGGCCAGGTGCAGCCCTACTCGCCGCTGGCCGACCCGCTGGCCGATCGGCCGGTATGGGCATGGCTGCGTCGCCACTTCGGGCTGCTGCTGTTCCTGCACAACGTCATGCAGACCTTCGTCGCCGCCGATCACCGCTACCGACCCCTCTACAACCGGGCCGTCGGCTCCCAGATCGCCACTCAGCTCCGGCTCGCCGGCTACCGGCCCGACAGCGGCATGCCCGTGGTGCTGCTCAGCTACAGCGGCGGCGCCCAGGTCGCCACCGGCGCCGTCCGCGAGCTGTACGCCGAATTGCGCTGCCCGCTCCTGCTGATCACACTCGGCGGGTTCCACAACGGAGCCAACGACCTCACCCATGCCGAGCACCTGCATCAGCTCACCAGCACGAACGACCGGATCGAGCAGATCGCCACCTGGATCTTCCCGCAGCGCTGGCGGCTGTCGCGCGGGAGCGGATGGAACCGGGCCCGTCGCGCCGGGAAGATCACCGTCCATCGACTCGACCCGGCCACGCACTTCGGTCCGCAGAGCTACATCAGCCCCACGGCACCACTGCCCGACGGCCGTAGCCACCTCGACCGCACCGCCGACACGGTGATCGCGGTCATCCGCGCCCACCACGGCGCCACCGTCACGCGAGGCGACCTGTTGCCATGAGTGGCACAAGCACTGTTTCCTCTTCAACTGTCGGGTGTTGAAAGGAATTCACCGATACCCCGGGATGCGCGCGCGCAACCGCAGGCAGACGATGGAGTGGTCGGGAACCCCATCCCGGAGTGGAGTGTGGCAGCAGCCGACAGCGCGGGGCCGTTCACGGTTTTCCCGTCGTGCCGCGCCATCCGCTCGCGCGGTTCCCCCGGTTCTCGAACGGCCGTCGCCGCCCGAGACGTTCACTCGGTCACCTGCCGATTCCGGACGGGTTCGCTTCGTGGAGGCACCGAAATGCCCGTACTCTTCTTCGACATTGGTGCGACCTTGGCGGATTCCCGCCGGGAGGCCGACGGTTCGCTGACGTTCCTGCCCCGACCACGTGTCCTCGCCGTGCTCGACACCTTCCACGACGTACGCAAGGGCGTCATTTCCAACCCCGGCTCGGCTGAAGGCGACGTCGAGCGGGCCGCGTCGGCCCTGCGGGAGGCGTTCCCCGGCCGTTTCACGGACGACGCGCTCGTGAACTGGGGCCCCAAGAACAGCCGGGAGATCTTCGACGAGGCGGTCGCCGGCACGGCGGGGGCGGGAACACCTGCCTCGGCGGCCGATGAGTGCGTCTTCGTGGGCGAGGACCACCAGGAGCGCGCCTTCGCCAGGGAAGCCGGGCTGCGCACGGCGGCCCATCCCGTGTTCACCCGGGCCGCCCTGGAGAACCGTCCCGTCCTCTGGGCGCGGATCGAGCTGTCCGAAGGCCAAGGGCTGCCCGCGCTGGCGGCGGTCGTGAACCAGACCGAGGTCGTCCCCGTGCACATCGCGTCCCCACGCCTCGTGCTGGCCATGACGAGCATGCGCGGCGCCGCGGCGCTCGAACAGGCGGGGTTCTCGGTCGACTTGCGGGGGCCGTTGGAGGACACGGCGGCGTTCCTGATCCGCGACGACCGTCGCCTCACCCCCGCCCAGGGCCTCGCGGACGCTCCGGACGAGGCGACGACGCGTGCCACATCCGCTTTCGGCCTGCTCGCCGACGAACTCGCCGGACCCACCACCCCGCCGCTCCTCCCGCTGGGTCCCGCGCCGGGCGGTGTCTACGTCGCCGCACCCGCCGGCGCCCCGATCGAGGACGTCCATCTGCCGGACGCCAAGCCCGGACACACCGAGCGACTGCTTCCGGACCCGGCACTCCTCTCCCGCCCCGGAGAGGCATGGGCGCAAGGACTCGCCGTCGGCCCGGCGGAAGGCATGGCGGAGCCGGGCCCCCACGCGGCCGGCGACGGCAGTCCCTCCCCGGAGACGATCGCCGCGGTGCTCGCAGCCGTGACCCCCGAGGTACTGCGCGGCCATGTCGCGCGCATCTCCGGTGTCGAGCCGCTCGGGGACGGCGAGGCACCGCCGGTGCGCAGCCGGGACGCCTCCGCCGCGGACAACCCCCGGGTCGTCGAGGCGCTCGCGGACCGTTTCCAGGACCTCGGCCTGAGCGTACGACTGCACCCGTTCCGGTGGCGCGGGCAGCGGTTGTTCAACGTGGAGGCCGAGCACCGGGTCGCCGGGGCGGACTCCACGGTGCTCATCACCGCACACCTGGACTCCACCGCCTCCAGCGGCGACTTCGTCGACGAGAACGGCGACCCGCGCCCCTACGATCCCGCCGTGGACCCCGCCCCGGGCGCCGACGACGACGGCAGCGGAACCGCCGCCGTCCTGGCCGCGGCCGAGTGCCTGCACGCACTGCTCGCGGACGGCAGGGCACCGACCCGCAGCGTGCGCTTCGTGCTCTTCAACGCCGAGGAACAGGGACTGGTCGGCAGCAAGTTCTACGCCCGCGCCGCCGCCACGGCCGACGAGCGCATCGCCGGTGTCTTCCAGATGGACATGATCGCGGGCCTCCAGCAGGGCAGCCCGCCCACCGTCGAGATCCACGCCGGTTCCTCGGTGCCGGGTCCGGTCGTGAGCGCGTCCGACGCGCTGGGCGCGCTCGTCGCGGGGACCGTCCCCACCGTCGATCCCGCGGTGACGGTGCAGCAGCTCACGGGGCCCTCCGATCCGGCGATCGGGCGCAGCGACCACGCGAGCTTCCACGAGCGGGGGTGGGCCGCCGTCGCCGTCTCCGAGGACATCTTCGCCGCCGACGGAGGGCCCGGCACGGGCACCCGGCAGTACCACACCCCGGGAGACACCCTCCTGGACCAGGACCACAGCACGCGGTTCGCAGCCACGGTCGCCCGTTCCGTCACGGCGACCGCCCTGACCCTCGCGGGCCTGTGACCCGTAGGACCGCGACACCGGGCCCCACGCCCGTGACAGGAGCATCCGTCATGACACAGCTGATCGACAAGCGGGACCTGGAGTACGACCGGCTCGCCCGAGTCCCGGGCGCCGAGGCCTTCCTCGCCGAGACCGATCGTGTGGCGGAGTCGGTGCGCCACACCCTCATCGCCGAGAGCGGCAAGGTGAACCGCTTCACCGGGCACCTGACCGAGCTACGGGTGGAGGGCGCACCGGCCGGCCTCGCCGAACGGGCAGGCGCCGAGGCCGCCGACGGCGACTACATCGCCCGGGCCAAGGAGTACCTCTCCTCGGTCTCGGGGGCCATCGGCTTCGCCGCCGGAGAACCCGCCGAGTTCGAGGCCGATCCGAAGGTGACGGAAACGAGCGGCGGCATACGGGTGGTCAGCCTCCAGCAGACGCTCAACGGCATCGACGTGTGGGGCATGGCTCCCAAGGTGTGGCTGCGCGCGGACGGCACGGTGGACAGGGTCGTCGGCGACACGGCGAGCGTGCCGCGCAACGTCCCCACGATGCCGACGGTGCCGGTCGAGACGGCGCTGGCCGCCGGCGCCGCAAAGGCCGCCGAACCGGCCACGTTCGACGGCCCGTTCGGCACCGACGAGCTGCCGGGCCTGGACATCTCGGCCGGCTTCCGCCGGCTCAGCTCCCAGGCACGCAACGACCAGCCGATGACCTTCGAGGCAGGCGCCTTCGACGAGGCGATCCCCGCCCGGCTGGTGTACTTCTACATGGGCGACGACGTGCGGCTCGCCTGGTCGTTCAGGTTCTCCCGGGAGAAGGGGGCCGTGCAGTACCACGCCCTCGTGGAGGCCGACGCGAGGACGGCGGACGCGGCGGCACCCCAGGTCCTGTACCTCCAGGACCTCACCCCTCACGTCATCGGTGGAGTGGTGATCCGGCAGAACCCGGACGAGACCGAGCCCGCCCTGGCCTCCTTCCCCCTGCCGCTGACCGACTATCCGGTCAAACCCCCGGCGGCGGCGTTGCCCGGATTCCCCGGGCCCTGGGTCACACGGCAGAACGGGCACGTGGCGACCGCCGGGAACAATGTGCGGGCCGTCGACGCGGACACCGGCAAGACCTTCCAGGTGGACGTCGACGCGGCGGGCAACGGGGTGTTCGCCCCGAACCCCGACACACCGGAACAGCTCGTCACGAACATCTTCTTCCTGTGCAACTACATGCACGACTTCTTCATGATGCTCGGCTTCACGGAGGAGCACGGCAACTTCCAGACCGTCAATTTCTCGGGCCTGGGCCAGGGCGCCGACCCCGTCGTGGCACGCGCCCATCCCCGGCCTGTCTTCGGCACGGCCAATATGATCACGCGCGCCGACGGTGTGGCAGCGGAGATGAACATGGGTCTGGTCGGCAGCTCCCAGCGGCACACGGCCAAGGAAGCGAACGTCGTCCGCCACGAGTTCACGCACGGTGTGACCAACCGGCTGGTCGGCGGCCTGCACGATGCCAACGGTCTGCAGGAGAACCAGTCCCTGGCGATGGGCGAAGGCTGGTCGGACTTCTTCGCGCTCACCATCCTCAACTTCTCCCACGAGCAGGAACACACCGTCATCGGCGAATGGGTTCTCGACAGGGCGGGTGGCTTCCGCCAACGGCCGTACGACGACCGGTACCCCGGTGACTTCGGCGACATCGGCAAGACCCCGAACGGGCTCGACTACACGAGGATCCACAACGTCGGCGAGATCTGGTGCGCCGCGCTCATGGAGATGACCCGCCGGATCAGCGCGAAGCTCGGCAGCAAGGAACGCGGCTACCGCACCGCCTGGCAGGCCGTCGTCGACGGGCTGAAACTCACCCCCAAGAACCCGTCCCTCCTCACGGCCCGCGACGCGATCCTGCGGGCCCTGAAGGACCTCCAGGGGAGGTCGATCACCCAGGCCGAGTACCCCGAGGTCCGGATGGCGGTGTGGGGATCCTTCGCCCGCTACGGCATGGGCTTCGACGCCTTCTGCCCCAACGCCTCCTTCGTCGGCTGCCGGGCCGGTGCCGCGCTGCCCCCGGCCGGACACGAGGACTGAGGAGGCGGTTCGGCAGACGGAGCGCCGGCGGCGGATCCTTTCCGCCGCCGGCGCCCGTGCGTGCATGCGTGCACGCGTGCGGGATCAGCCGTCCCGCTTGACCGCGAGGAAGCCGGCGGTCTGACCGGCCGGTGCCCGGTCGGGACCGCTGCCGTGGTCAGCCGCGCGCAGCACGGTCCCGGCCAGGGTCTGCCGCTGGTTCACCCCCGTCGGCCAGTGCGGGAGGATGATGCCGTCGTACTCGTAGTGGAAGTCCGAGATGGGCGTGTCCGGCTGTCCTCTGCCGGTCAGGGTGAAGTGCACGAGGGACCCGTTCGTGGCCTTCCCGGTGATGTCCATCGCGAGGAAGTCGTCGGGTGCGTCGGAGAAGACCAGCGCTCCGCTGATCGCCCCGCCGGGCTCCACCGACAGCCTCAGCTCCAGTTGGGCGAACCGCAGCCGGTTGAAGTCGTCCACCGGCTCGGGCCGGTCGAGGAAGCTTCGGTAGGTGTAGGTTCCGGCCAGGTCTGCTGTGTCCATTCCGGCCTCCTTGCCTCGGTCAGGTGGTGCTCAGGGAGATGCTGCCGATGCGGGGACGCGAGTCCGGCGGTGGCGTCTGCACGGCCGCGAGGGCCCGTGCCTCCTCCCCGGCGTCGGGCGGCGGCGGGCCCAGCGGAGCCGGTGTCACCACGACGGGCGGAATGCCCTCGCCGTCCCACACGCCCAGCTGGCGCAACTCGGTGAGGTGCTCGGTGATGTCGAACGTGAAGGTCAGGCCCGCACCACCGTGATGGTGGGTGTTGGCGCCGACGGCGCCGAAGAAGTGCAGGTGGCCGATGAAGTACGGGCCCTCGGGGTCGAGGTCCTCCTCATGGCCGGGGCGGGCGCCGACGAAGACGCGGTAGTTCGTCTGGGGCGGCGCGTCGGCGCGCACGTCGTCCATGGTGAGGATGGCTCGGTTCGGCGTCCGCGGTGAGGCGGCCTCCGGCAGGGCCCCGGCACGGGCGCCGGGCTCAGGGGTCAGCGGGACGGCGAGCGTGTCCGGACCCAGGTCGGTCGGGCCCGAGGTGGCCGCCACCTGTTCCGGCGAGGGGTCGGCACCGGCCGCCACCATGGCGACCAGCCGCTCGGGCGGCTTCAGCCCGACTCCGTCCGTCAGCGACTCGTAGACGTACCCGAGCACCTGCTCGGACTGAAGGTCCTCGGACGTGAACCCGACCTGGTTGCCCTGCGCGTTGCGGAAGGTGTGGGTGAAGCCGAGCCAGTCCGCGTCCGTCGGGTTCTTGTGCCCGGTGTTGCTCGCGATCCAGGCGGCCCAGAGACGGTCGATGTTGGCGTGGTGCAGCCAGAAGATCGGGTCCCGGGGCGAGTAGAACTGCAGCATCACCCCTCCCACGTAACCGTGGAGGAGGTTGTGCGGCTGCATCTCCAGCAGACCGGACTGCCCGTTGCTGTGGACCAGATGGCCGTCGGTGTACTCGCTGCCGAACTGGGTCATCCCGGTGAAGTGGGTTGCCTGCATGGCCTTGTGCGGGTTGACCTCGGTCCACCCGACGGGAGCTCCCAGGGCGGCGCCCGGACTGCGCTCGGGCTCCGCCAGGTACAGCGGGTTGCCGCCGTCGTCGTCGGGCCAGCCCGGGCTGCGGAACGCGCCCGGCAGGCGACGGCATTCCAGGGACTCCGGACTGTCCGGGTCGCCGTTCGTCACCCGGGTGTAGTTCCAGTACGGCAGGGCCCAGTCGTCGGGTCCGTCCAGCTCGTTCTGGATGACGTCGCGCACGATCTCCTCGAAGCAGAGGAGGTAGGCGCGGTGCCAGGGCAGGAAGAACCAGCCACCGTGCGGACAGTTGTTCCATTCCGGGTTGGGGCCGGGGGCTTCCGCCTTCTCGCCGTGGATGTTGGCCTGCCAGAGCCAGCTGGTCGGATCGCTCTCCGGCCTGCTCTGCATCTTCCGTACCGCGCGGGCGTACCAGAGGAGCTGGTCGTCCCAGATGTCGGTCATCTTGGTCGTGTCACGACGCACTCGAGCTGCTTGGGCCATGGTTCTGCCCTTCCGGTGGGGGGGTGGCTGCCGCCGCGCGCCACTCGGCACTGACCGAGGCGGGGGTGGAAGGGCGCGGCAGCGGATGAAGGGCGTGCCGCGCATACCCCGAGCGGGGTAACCACCTCCAGCATCGCATCGCGTCACGGACACGCAACTCAACGGCGCGCGGCCGGCCCGGTCAGCGCAGGACCAGCACGGCCGCCGTGGTGACGGCGGCGGCCGAGCCGAGGGCGAGCAGCACGGGAGCCGCCGGCAGCTCCCCGGCCAGGTGCCGGCGCCGGGCCAGGGCCAGCGCGGTGCCCGCGTTCCGCAACAGCACGCCCGCGACCATGGCGAGCAGCAGCGCGTGCGTCCACTCCGGCACCGGTGCCACCAGCGTGATCCAGCCGCCCACCAGCGGGCTCACGCAGACGGCGACCAGCCAGGGTGTCAGCGGCCTTCGGCCGCGCGCGTCGAGGACCGCCGTCAACGCGAGTCCTTCGCTGACGGAGTGCACGGTCAGCGCCGCCACGACGGGAACGGAGGCCAGCAGAGCCACCGTCATGCCTTCGACCAGCCGGTGCAGTACGAGGGCGACGGCCGTTCCGGCGCCCAGCAGCCGTCCCGGCTCCCCCCGTCTGCGCAGGCTGTGCCCCGCCGAGGCGAGGGCGGAGGCCGCGACGACGACCGGCACGATCCAGCCCGCGAGGCCCTGCTCCTCCGCCTCGTGCAGGGCGTGCGGCACGATGTCGGCGCCGGCCACCGCCAGCAGCACCCCGGACGCGGCGCCGAGCAGCATCGTCGAGCGGTGCGACCACCGGCGCCCCAGCCAGGCGCCGACCAGCGTCCCCACCGCGATCAGGATCAGCCCCAGGTACTGGCCGAGGCTGAACTCGCCCCAGGACAGCGCGAATCGAGCCCCCGTCTCGGCAACCGCAGCAACCACCGTCGGCCCTTCATGAGCAGCGGGGAATGGGATCGGTTGCTCGTGACGCTTCCACAGCTCCCGCCCGGCCGCATGCGCCCGGCCCGCTCCCTGGGCCGTCGGTGTGAAGAGGGGCGATGGGCCGCCGCCGTGGAGGCTCTCCGGGCTGAACGGCTCAGTCCCGGCGCCGGTCCCGGCTCCGGGTCAGCATGCTCGCCGCGTTGGCCGTGACGATCGCCGCGATCGCCGTCCACTCCAGGACGCCGAGCCGCTGGCCGAGGACGGTCCGGCCGACCAGGGCCGCGAGCAGGGGGTTGACGCTCATGAAGAGGCCGAACGCCTGGGCGGGCACCCGGCGCAGGGTGTACAGGTCGGCCAGGTAGGGGACGGCTGAGGACAGCACACCGGCGGCCACCGCGCAGCCGATCGCGGCGAGGGTCGGGGGATGGCGGAGGGCGATGGCGGCGCCGACGGGCAGGAAGGTCACCGCGGAGACCAGTGCGGCCGCCGCCGAGCCCTGGGCGCCGGGGATCCGGTGGCCCACGGTCCGGTTGAGCAGGATGTACGAGGCCCAGCAGCACGCGGCGAGCAGACCGAGCCCGAGGCCGAGGTGGTCGCCGGAGGGCTGCGGGCGCATCAGCGTGACCGCTCCCGCCGCGGCGACGGCGGCGCACACCGCGTCGATCCGGCGGCGCGCGCCGGCCAGTGCGAGGGTGAGCGGGCCCAGGAACTCCAGGGTCACGGCGAGGCCGAGGCCGATCCGGTCGATGGCGGTGTACAGGGAGAGGTTCATGGTCCCGAACACCACGGCCAGGGCCAGCACCGGCCGCCACTGCCACCAGGTGAGGCTGCGCAGCCTCGGCCGTCCGACGGCCGTCAGCACGGCGGCCGCGACGTACTGGCGGACCGCGACGACCCCGACCGGACCGAGCACGGGGAAGGCGAGGGAACCGATCGCGGCGCCGGTCTGGTTGGACAGACCGCTGCCGATCATCGTGAGCACACCGGCCGGCCGTATCCGGGACGGCTCGGGCGACGAGGGTGCGGCAGGGCTCGCGGGGGTGGTGGAGGCCGGGGTGGTGGAGGCAGGGGCGGCTCGCATGATGCGATCGTGGGGTGGCGCGGCCGATGCGCAAAATGCATCCCGGGCAGCCGTCTATACGCTGGAGTCATGGATCCGGAGTTGCGCCATCTGCGCTGTCTCGTCGCCATCGTCGACGAGGGCACCTTCACCGACGCCGCCCTCGCCCTCGGCGTCTCCCAGGCGGCTGTGTCCCGCACCCTGGCCTCACTCGAACGGTCCCTGGGCGTACGGCTGTTGCGCCGCACCTCGCGCGAGGTGACGCCGACGGCGACCGGGCTGCGGGTGGTCGCGCAGGCCAGGCGGGTGCTCGCCGAGGCCGACGAGCTGGTCCGCACGGCGACCTCGGGCCACACCAGCCTGCGCATCGGCTACGCCTGGTCGGCGCTCGGCCAGCACACCCCCGCCTTCCAGCGCCGCTGGGCGACCGCGCACCCGGCCACCGACCTGCACCTGGTCCGTCTGAACTCCGCCACCTCCGGCCTCGCGGAGGGCGCCTGCGACCTCGCGGTGGTGCGCCGGGACCTGGACGACCGCCGGTTCGACTCGGCCGTCGTCGGTCTCGAACGGCGTATGGCGGCCGTGTCCACCGACGACCGCCTCGCCGCCGACGGCCCCGTCCGGCTCGCCGACCTCGCCGAGCGCACCCTGTTGGTCGACCGGCGGTCCGGGACGACCACACCGGAGCTGTGGCCGCCGGACGCCCGTCCGGCGACCGAGGACATCCATGACGTCGACGACTGGCTCACCGTCATCTCCAGCGGCCGCTGTGTCGGCATGACGGCCGAGTCCACCGCCCACCAGTACCCACGGCCCGGCGTCGCCTACCTCCCGGTGCTCGACGCCGAGCCGATCGTCGTACGGCTCGCCTGGTGGCGGGACGACCCGCATCCCGCCACCCAGCCCGCGGTGGAACTCCTCACCGCGCTCTACCGCACCGACTGACCGGCCGCCTTCCCGCCCGCCAGGCCTCAGGAGCTGGTCAGGACGACCAGTTGGCGGGTCGCGCGGGTCATCGCGACATAGCGGTCCACCGCCCCTTCGACGCCCGTGCCGAACTTCTCCGGGTCGACCAGGACGACCAGGTCGAACTCGAGGCCCTTGGTCAGCTCCGGGGGCAGGGAGCGGACCCGGGGTGTCCCGGGGAAGGCCGGGGCGCCGATGACACAGGCGATCCCGTCGGCATGGGCGGCGAGCCAGTCGTCGAGGATCGTGTCCAGGTCCGCGGCGGATCCATGGACGACGGGGATGCCGTTGCTGCGGATGGAGGTCGGGACGTTGGCGTCGGGGAGCGCGGCCCGGACGACCGGCTCGGCCTCCGCCATGATCTCGGCCGGGGTGCGGTAGTTGACGCTCAGGGAGGCCAGGTCGATCCGGTCGAGGCCGATCCGCTCCAGACGCTCCCGCCACGACTCGGTGAACCCGTGCCGGGCCTGGGCGCGGTCCCCGACGACGGTGAAGCTCCGGGACGGACAGCGCGACAGCAGCATCTGCCACTCGGCGTCGGTGAGTTCCTGGGCCTCGTCGACGACGATGTGCGCGAACGGGCCGGCGAGCAGATCGGGGTCGAGGACCTGCAGTTCGGCCTCGTCCACCAGGCTGACCCGGGCGTCCGCGCCGCGCAGCATGGTCACCAGTCCCTCGCCGTCGTCCCCGTCGGCGCCGGAGTCGGCCACGGCGTGGATCAGGTTGTCCACGACATGGGACATGCGCTCGCGCTGGGCGGCGAGGACGGCCTTGTCGCGCTGTCTGCGCCGCGCCGCCTCCGGGTCGCCGAGCCGCTGCCGGGCCGCGTCGAGCAGCGGCAGGTCGGACACCGTCCAGGCCTGGGCGTCGGCACGCTGCAGCCGTCGTACCTCGTCGGGGCTCAGCCAGGGGGCGCACATCCGCAGATACGCGGGCACCGTCCACAGGTCCCCGACCAGGTCGGCCGCCTCCAGCAGCGGCCAGGCGCGCTGGAGGGTGCCGAGGAGTTCCTTGTCCTGTCGCACCGCCCGGCGGAACTGCTCGGGCGGCAGGTCGTCGCCGCCGTGGCGGTCCCGCAGGATCTCGACGAGCCGCTCCCAGATCTGGTTGCGGGCCTCGTTGTGCGGGGTGCCGGGTTCGGGCGCGTCGAAGGCCTCGGCCCAGTCGGCGGCGGTCAGCCGTACGTCGGTGTGGTCGACGGTGACGGTCATGCCCTCGGCGGGCGGCTCCTCGTAGAACCGGACGGCCTTCTCGATCGCCCTCACCAGGTCCGCGGACGCCTTCAGCCGGGCCGCCTCCGGGTCGGTCTCGACGCCCGCGCCGGCCCCCTCGGGGACCAGGTCGCGCAGGACGCAGGTCTGGACGCCCTCCTCGCCGAGGCTCGGCAGGACGTCGGCGACGTACGACAGATAGGGCCGGTGCGGGCCGACGAACAGCACCCCGCCGCGGCGGTGCCCGAGGCGCGGGTCGGAGTAGAGCAGATGGGCGGTGCGGTGCAGGGCGACGACCGTCTTGCCGGTGCCCGGGCCGCCGTCCACGACGAGGGCGCCGCGCGAACCCGCCCGGATGATGGCGTCCTGGTCGGCCTGGATGGTGGAGAGCACGTCCCGCATCCGCTCGGAGCGGTTGCCGCCCAGGCTGGCGATGAAGGCGGACTGGTCGTCGAGGGCGGCGGCGTGCCCCTCGAACCCGTCGGCGGTGAACACCTCGTCCCAGTAGTCGCTGATCCGGCCCCGGGTCCAGCGGTAGCGGCGGCGGCTGGCGAGGCCCATCGGGTCGGCGTGGGTCGCGGCGAAGAACGGCTCGGCCGCCGGGGAGCGCCAGTCGATGAGCAGCCGGCGGCCCTCGCGGTCGGTGAGGCCGAGCCTGCCGACGTACACGGGCTCGGAGCCGTCCGCGCCGGCCATGTGCCCGAGGCACAGGTCCAGTCCGAACCGGCGCAGGGTGCGCAGCCGGCCGGTCAGACGGTGGACCTCGATGTCCCGGTCCATCGCCTGGCGGCCGGTGCCGCCGGGCGCCCTGAGTTCGGCGTCGAGGAGGTCGGACAGTTCGGCGATCGACTCCTCCAGGCACTCCGCGACGGCCGCGAAGTGCCGCTCGTCGGCGGCGATCAGCGCCGGATCGGCCTTCCGGGAGAGCTGGTCGGCAAGGTCGAACGCACTCTGCACACGCACGTCGTGGATTCCTCTTTTCTGCTGGATCCTGGCCACGACCTGGGATTTTGCGGTACGAGGGGGGCCTTGCCGCAAGCCCCCCGGTGCGCTATATGTTGAGAGTGGCGGGAGGCGGCTGGAGCCGGTCTCCGGCCTCCTTCTTTTTCTCCAGGAACGTCACTTTTTCTCCAGGAACGTCAGCACCGAGGCGTCCTCCTCGATCAGCGGGACGAGCGCCGCGTTGAACGGGCCGCCGTACGGGGCGTTCAGATGCGCCTGGAAGGCGTCCTCGTCCCGGTACACCTCGAAGATCCAGTAGGCGCGCGGTGCCTCCGCCTTGGTGTACACGTCGAAGGCGAGGTTCCCCTCCTCCTCGCGCACCTTCCCGGCGTACTCCAGGATCAGTCGGGCGACCTCGTCCTCGGTGCCCTCACGGGCGGTGAACTCGGCGAGCAGTGTCTTCGTCATGGTCTCGGGTCCTTGTCAGTCGAGGGTCGAGGGGGCGAACGGGGGTACGGGCTCCTCCAGCCGGCTGCGCCACGGAGGGTTGGGGCCGGCGACCGAGCAGGTCAGGGCGGCGACCCGGGCGGCGAAGCGACAGGCCTCGGTGACGTCGTCGAGGCGGACGTCCGTCAGCCGGCCGCCGAGGAGCGAGCGGGCGCCGAGGTGGTGGAGCAGTCCGGCGGTGAAGGAGTCGCCCGCGCCGACCGTGTCGACGACCCTCGTGGCGACCGCGGGCACCCGCACCCGTTCCCCGTCGAGCGAGGCCAGGGCGCCGCCGGCGCCGAGGGTGATCACGACGAGCCGGACCCCGGCCGTGTGCCAGAGGTCGCAGGCCTTCTCGGGCGCGGTGCCCGGCAGCAGCAGTGCCAGGTCGTCCTCGCTGAGGCGCAAAATGTCGGCGAGGGAGCACCAGTGCGCCAGCCGGGCGCGGTAGACGTCGGGATCGACCAGCAGCGGGCGGACGTTGGGGTCGATGCTGACGGTCGTCCGGGCGGCGGCCGCGGCCAGGAAGTCCTCGACGACGGCCGCGCCGGGCGCACGGACCAGGGCCAGGGATCCGGTGTGCACACAGGCGGTGCCGGACAGGTCGACCCGGGCGAGTTCCTCGGCCGTCCACTGCCAGTCGGCGGTGTTCTGCGCGTGGAAGGAGAACGCGGCCTGGCCGCCGTCGTCGAGTTCGGCCACGGCCAGGGTGCTGGGTTCGGCGGCCGGGACGGCGTACGACAGGTCCACCCCGGACGCCTCCAGGTGGCCGCGGAACAGCCGGCCGAAGACATCGCCGGAGAGCCGGGCGAGGAAGCGGGCCGGGGTGCCGAGCCGGGCCAGGGAGACGGCCGTGTTCGCAGGTCCGCCACCCGGCAGCACCCGCAGGGCGAGCTCGTTCGGGGCGCTCGCGGGCTCGGTGAACGCGTCCGCGACGCACTCTCCGAGGACGGTGATCTGACGCGGGCTCATGGGCTGCTCTTCTCTGCGGGCGACCGTGGGGACGTTGCCGATTCGTGACGAGTACGGGGCATTGACGTTTCCGGGAGACGGAGTCCATCATCCTCGCCATGCAGTGTCAACGATGACATAAGTCAACGATGACAACTCGGGACGGCATCCCTCCGATGCCGGCCGCGCCGCTCGCAATCCCGCAGGAGTCGTTCATGTCTCGCACCACTCGTCCGTCCACCTCCCTCCTCAGAGCCGCCGCGGTCCTGGGCGTCGCGGCCCTGACCCTGACGGCCTGCGGGTCCGGCTCCGGCTCGGACTCCGCGAGCTCCGGATCGGGATCGGGCAGCGTCAAGGTCGGTCTGATCACCAAGACGGACACCAACCCGTTCTTCGTGAAGATGAAGGAGGGCGCGGAGAAGGCCGCGAAGTCCGAGGGCGTCAAGCTCATGACCGCGGCCGGCAAGTTCGACGGCGACAACGCCGGGCAGGTCACCGCGATCGAGAACATGGTCGCCGCCGGGGTGAAGGGCATCCTCATCACCCCGAGCGACTCCAAGGCCATCGTGCCCGCGATCGCGAAGGCCCGCGCCAAGGGCGTCCTGGTCATCGCGCTGGACACCCCGACCGAGCCGGAGAGCGCGGTCGACGCCCTCTTCGCCACCGACAACCTCAAGGCCGGGCAGCTGATCGGCGAGTACGCCAAGGCGGCCATGGCGGGCAAGAGCGCGAAGATAGCCACCCTCGACCTGGCGCCCGGCGTCTCCGTCGGCGTCCAGCGGCACAACGGTTTCCTCAAGGGCTTCGGCGCCACCGACAAGGACGTGGTCTGCGCCCAGGACACCGGCGGCGACCAGGCCAAGGGCCAGACGGCGATGGAGAACTGCCTCCAGAAGGAGCCGGACATCAACGTCGTCTACACCATCAACGAGCCGGCCGCCCTCGGCGCGTTCACCGCGCTGAAGGCCAAGGGCCGTGAGAAGGACGTCCTCGTCGTCTCCGTGGACGGCGGCTGCACCGGCACCCAGGCGGTCAAGGACGGCAAGATCGCCGCGACCTCGCAGCAGTACCCGCTGAAGATGGCCGCCGAGGGCGTCAAGGCCGTGGTGACGTACGCCAAGGACGGCAAGAAGGCCTCCGGCTACACCGACACAGGCGTCACCCTGATCACCGACAAGGCGCAGACCGGGGTCGACTCCAAGGACACCGCCTTCGGCCTGGAGAACTGCTGGGGCTGAGCCGGCCGCGCCCGGCCCGTACGACGCCCTTCCCGTCGTACGGGCCGCCCTCCCCTCAGGGCCTGTGCCTTCCGACCAGGACTTCTGTCTTCCGACAAGGACTTCGCATGACAGCCACGACCACGCCGTACGCCGAGCTCAAGGCACCGACCACGGCCCGCAGACTGCTCACGGCACCCACCACCGGCCCGCTGGTCGCCCTCCTCCTGGCCTGTGCCTTCTTCTCCCTCTCCACCGACCAGTTCCTCACCGGCGGGAACTTCTCGCTGATCGTGCAACAGGTCATGGTGGTCGGCACCCTCGCCATCGGACAGACCCTGATCATCCTCACGGCCGGCATCGACCTGTCGTGCGGTGCCGTCATGGCGTTCGGCAGCATCGTGATCGCCAAGATGGCCGCGCAGGGGTCGCTTCCGCCGCTCGTCGCGATCGGGCTGGGCATCGTCGTCTGCGGCGGCTTCGGACTGCTCAACGGGCTGCTGGTGCAGAAGATCCCGCTGCCGCCGTTCATCGTCACCCTCGGCATGCTCAACGTGGCGTTCGCGCTGACCCACATCTACTCCGAGGAGCAGACGGTCACCGGCCTGCCCGCGCCGCTGACCGCCCTCGGGGAGACCTTCCCGCTCGGCCGCACCGACATCACCTACGGCTCCCTCGTCACCATCGCCCTGTTCCTCGCCTTCGCCTACGCGCTGAGCAGCACCGGCTGGGGCCGGCACGTCTACGCCCTCGGCAACAGCCAGGAAGCCGCCCGGCTGAACGGCATCCGCACCTCCCGGCTCACCATCGGCATCTACACCGTCGCGGGTCTGCTCTACGGCGTCGCCGCCCTGCTGCTCATCTCCCGCACCGGGGTCGGCGATCCGCAGGCCGGGCAGACCGACAACCTCGACAGCATCACCGCCGTGGTCCTCGGCGGGACCAGTCTGTTCGGCGGCCGGGGCTCGGTCCTCGGCACGTTCATCGGCGTGCTCATCGTCGGTGTCTTCCGCAACGGGCTCCAGCTGATGGGCGTCGCCTCCATCTACCAGACCCTGATCACCGGTGTGCTGGTGATCCTCGCGGTGACCGTCGACCAGATCTCCCGGAAGAAGGCCCGATGACCACCTCGGACTCCCCCACCCCCGTCCTCCAGGCCCGTGGTCTGGTCAAGCGCTACGGCCATGTCACCGCCATCGACGGCGCGGACTTCGATCTGCTGCCCGGTGAGGTCCTCGCCGTGATCGGCGACAACGGCGCCGGCAAGACCAGCCTGATCAAGGCGCTCACCGGCGCGGTGACGCCGGACGCCGGCGAGATCAGGCTCAACGGAGAGCCCATCACCTTCTCCGGTCCGCAGAGCGCCCGCGCCCACGGCATCGAGACGGTGTATCAGGACCTCGCCGTGGCCGCCTCGATGGACATCGCCTCGAACATGTTCCTCGGGCGGGAGCTGCGCCGCCCCGGAGTCCTCGGCAGTGTCTTGCGGATGCTGGACAAGAAGCGGATGCGGCAGGAGGCCGCCGAGCACATGGCCGATCTGAAGATCGGGCTGCGCTCGCTGACCCAGTCGGTGGAGACCCTCTCCGGCGGACAGCGGCAGGCCGTCGCCGTGGCCCGGTCCGTGGCCTGGGCCCGCTCGGTCGTCGTCATGGACGAACCCACCGCCGCCCTCGGCGTCAAGGAGTCCGGTCAGGTCCTCGACCTGATCCGGCGCGTCCGGGACAAGGGCATGCCGGTCGTCCTGATCAGCCACAACATGCCGCACGTCTTCGAGATCGCCGACCGGATCCACGTCCACCGCCTCGGGCGGCGGGCCGCCGTGATCAAGCCCTCCGACTACTCGATGGCCGAGGTCGTCGCCGTCATGACCGGCGCGCTCACCATCGACGCGGCCGGGGATACTGTCGTGACGGATTCCAAGGCCGCCAAGGCCGCCGGGGTCCAGGCCGGCTAGAACCGCTCCACAGGTTCTGGCGACACGATTCGACTCCAAGGATCCGCCCGAGGCCGCGGGCGGAACCGACGAGCACAGGAGATCCGCACCTCCATGGCAGCCAGCCGCCGCCCCACCCTGGCCGATGTCGCCCGTGAAGTGGGTGTCAGCGCCAAGACCGTCTCCCGCGTCCTCAACGAGGACGGACCCGCCTCCGCGCAGACCAGGGAACAGGTGCTCGCCGCCGTGGCCCGGCTGGGTTTCCAGCCGAACCTGATGGCGCGCAACATCCGCGTCGGCGGGCCCGACACCACCGTCGGGCTCGTCATCCCCGACCTCGGCAACCCCTTCTTCGGGGCCGTGGCCAGCAGCATCGAGGACACGGTCCGCGACCGGGGGCTGACCCTGCTCATGGGCTCCTCCGCGGACGACCCCGAACGCGAACGCGCCCTGACCGCCACCTTCCTGGCCCGCCGGGTCAGCGTTCTGATGGTCGTCCCCTCCGTCGGCGCCGACCACTCCCACCTCAAGCCGCACCGGTCCGGCGGGCTGCCCGTCGTCTTCCTGGACCGGCCGGGCACGGGCCTCGCCACGGACAGCGTCGTGAGCACCAACCGCTCGGGCGCCCACGACGGCGTCGCCCATCTGATCGCCCACGGCCACCGCCGGATCGGCTTCATCGGGGACCTGCCCACCAAGCTGTACACCCGCCGCGAACGTCTGGCCGGATACCGCGAGGCACTGCGGGAGGCCGGCCTGCCGGACGACCGCTCCCTGGTCACCAACGCCCACGACCAGCACGGCGCCTCGGTGGCCACCGCGCAGCTGCTGGACCTGCCCGATCCGCCCACGGCCCTGTTCGCCGGCAACAACATCGTCGCGCTGGGCATAGTGACCGAACTCGCCCGCAGCCACCGCAAGGACGTCGCGGTCGTCGCCTTCGACGACGTGGCCCTCGCGGACGCGCTCGAACCGGCGTTGACCGTGGTGGCCCAGGATCCCGAGGAGATCGGCCGCACCGCCGCGACCACCGCCCTGTCCCGCCTCGACGGCGACCGCTCCCGCGCCCGCACCCTCACCGTACCCACCCACCTGATCGTCCGGGGCTCCGGAGAACGACCGGCTCCGTGAATCACCGGGCCGGGGCTCGGCATCCGTCGCCATCGGGCGAAGGACACCGGTAACCGCCCTCCGCCCGACACTCCAACCGCCCCCGCGCCCCGGCTGCCGTCCTGCTCGCCGGGGCGCGCGGCGGGTGATCAGCTCTGGGTCAGCGTGACGTCCTGCTGGTGGATCGCGTGGAAGCGGGGCAGGGGCAGGCCGCCGCGGGGTTCGAGTTCGGTGATCGTGGCCTCGACGTGGGCGGGACCGGCCACCACGGCGTCCCCCTGGACCTTGCCGGCGTTCCGCCAGGAGTGGACGGCGCCGTCGCACACCGCACGGCTGCCGCCGATGCCGTAACGGGCGGGGGCGTCGCCCTGCTGGACGGCGGAGCTGATGAACACCGGGCCCGTGTTGCCGACGCAGCGGTAGGTGCCGGAGAGGGTGATGGTGCCGTCCGCGGCGATCGTGCCGGCCGAGGAGACGGTGAGGGACTCGGTGGGGTCGGCGGTGGCGGCCTGGGCCGGCAGCGCGAGCAGGACCAGGGCGGCACCGGCCGCCGTGGCCAGTGCGGGGCGGAGCAACATGGAAGACCTCCTGTGGTGGGGGGCCTCCACTGGTACCGGGCGAAGGGGCCCGCGGCCGTGACCGTCACCCCTTCGGTGGCGAGTCCGCACCGGTCGTCGGCGAACGGTCCTGGAGTTGTCCTGGTGCTGTCACGCTTCGGGCAACGCTCTGGCGATGCCCCCGGGGGCGGGCGCATGGTCGTTCCATGCGAGGCCGACCGGACGGCCGGCCCACCACCGACGTGGAGGTGCGCCATGTGTTCCCACTCCTTCGCCGCCGCTCCTGCCGACGCCCGCTCCCTGCACGTCGTCGCCGCCCACCCGGAGCAGGGCTGGAACCTGCTGTGCGACGGCACGATCGTCTTCGACGACTCCGGCGAACTCCTCCCCGACGGCAGCGTGGTGGCCCCCCACCGCGTCCCGGCGGACCGCCTGACCGTCGCGGCCTGACCCCGCACGCCGCCCGCGGTACGCCGTCGGCCGGCACGACGAAGGTCACATCCGGTCGGGACACCGATGGTGACCGGCCGTGAGGGTGACGACCTAAAATGATCAATGTGTCCGACCAGCCCGCACCTCGGTCTCTCATCGTCACGCTCTACGGCGCGTACGGCCGCTTCGCGCAGGGTCCGCTGCCCGTCGCCGAGCTGATCCGGCTGCTCGCCGCGGTCGGCGTCGACGCGCCCTCCGTACGCTCCTCGGTGTCCCGGCTGAAGCGGCGCGGGCTGCTGCTGCCGGCCCGCACGGCACAGGGCTCGGCCGGGTACGAACTCTCCGACGAGGCCGTGGAGTTGCTCGACGACGGGGACCGGCGGGTCTACGGCGCCGCACCGGCCGGGGACGAGAGCTGGGTGCTGGCGGTGTTCTCCGTGCCGGAGTCGGAGCGGCAGAAGCGGCACGTCCTGCGGTCCCGGCTGGCCGGTCTCGGTTTCGGCACGGCCGCACCGGGCGTGTGGATCGCCCCCGCCCGGCTGTACGAGGAGACCCGGCACGCCCTGAAGCGGCTCGGGCTGGAGGCCTACGTCGACTTCTTCCGCGGTGAGCACCTCGGCTTCGCGCCCACCGTCGAGGCGGTGGCCCGCTGGTGGGACCTGACGGCCATCGCCAAGGAGCACGAGGCGTTCCTCGACCGCCACGCGGGCGTGCTGCACGCCTGGCAGGAGCGGCCGGACACCCCGCCGGAGGAGGCCTACCGCGACTACCTCCTTGCCCTGGACTCCTGGCGCCATCTGCCCTACGTCGATCCGGGGCTGCCCGCGCGGCTGCTCCCGCGGGACTGGCCGGGGGCCCGTTCGGCGGCCGTGTTCCACGGGCTGCACGAGCGACTGCGCGACGCGGGAGCGGAGTTCGCCGGGGTGTGACCTCACGGACACCAGGTGTCACTCAGCTAAACCTCAGGTTCCTTAACAACTCCTCTCAGACTCCTTACCTACCGTTCGACGGGTTGTACGCCGGGTAGGAAAGAGGACTGTTGCGGATGACCAGCACGCCAAGGGCCGTTGCCCCGAGGGCCCAGGGGGCCACGGTCTGGCTCACCGGACTGCCGAGCGCCGGCAAGACGACGATCGCCCGCCTGCTCGGCGAGCGACTGAAGGCCCAGGGACACCGCGTCGAGGTCCTGGACGGCGACGAGATCCGCCGCTTCCTCTCCGCCGGGCTCGGTTTCAGCCGCGCCGACCGCAACACCAACGTGCAGCGGATCGGGCTGGTCTCCGAGGTCCTGGCGCGCAACGGCGTGCTGTCCGTCGTCCCCGTCATCGCCCCCTACGCCGACAGCCGCGAGGCGGTGCGGCTGCGGCACGAGAAGAGCGGGACGCCGTACCTGGAGGTGCATGTCGCCACCCCGGTGGAGGTGTGCAGCGAGCGGGACGTGAAGGGGCTGTACGCCCGCCAGGCGGCGGGACAGCTGACCGGCCTGACCGGTGTCGACGACCCGTACGAGGCGCCGGAGAACCCCTCGCTCGTGCTGCCGACGCAGCGGCAGACCCCGCAGGAGTCGGCGGACGCGGTGTACGCGCTGCTGGCGGAGCGGGGGCTGGTGTGAGCGGGTACACGCTCTCGCACCTGGACGCGCTGGAGTCCGAGGCGGTGCACATCTTCCGCGAGGTCGCGGGCGAGTTCGAGAACCCGGTGATCCTGTTCTCCGGCGGCAAGGACTCCATCCTCATGCTGCACCTCGCGCTGAAGGCGTTCGCCCCGGCCGCGATCCCCTTCTCCCTGCTGCACGTCGACACCGGGCACAACTTCCCCGAGGTCCTCGAGTACCGCGACCGCGTCGTCGCCCGGCACGGACTGCGGCTGCACGTCGCCTCCGTACAGGACTACATCGACCGCGGGGTGCTGCGCGAGCGGCCCGACGGCACCCGCAACCCGCTCCAGACCCTCCCGCTCACCGAGAGGATCCAGGCGGAGAAGTTCGACGCCGTCTTCGGCGGCGGCCGCCGCGACGAGGAGAAGGCCCGCGCCAAGGAACGGGTGTTCTCGCTGCGCGACGAGTTCTCGCAGTGGGACCCACGCCGCCAGCGGCCCGAGCTGTGGAACCTGTACAACGGCCGCCACGCCCCCGGCGAACACGTCCGCGTCTTCCCCCTGTCCAACTGGACCGAGCTGGACGTCTGGCAGTACATCGCCCGCGAGGACATCGAACTGCCCGACATCTACTTCGCGCACTACCGCGAGGTGTTCGGACGGGGCGGGATGTGGCTGACCGCCGGTGAGTGGGGCGGGCCCCGGCCGGGTGAGACCGTCGAGAAGCGGCAGGTCCGCTACCGCACGGTCGGCGACATGTCCTGCACCGGCGCGGTGGACTCCG
The DNA here is from genome assembly GCF_054660435.1 of Streptomyces sp. YKOK-I1. NCBI lineage: Bacteria > Bacillati > Actinomycetota > Actinomycetes > Kitasatosporales > Streptomycetaceae > Streptomyces > Streptomyces sp. YKOK-I1. Next base: position 7,640,224 of record NZ_BAAGDR010000001.1, on the reverse strand, counting down.
ACGCCGACACCATCGAGAAGGTGATCTCCGAGATCGCCGCCTCCCGGCTCACCGAGCGCGGCGCCACCCGCGCCGACGACAAGCTCTCCGAGGCCGCCATGGAGGACCGCAAGCGCGAGGGGTACTTCTAGAGATGACCGGCATGACTGTAGACACCCTCCGGTTCGCCACCGCCGGGTCCGTCGACGACGGCAAGTCCACCCTCGTCGGCCGGCTGCTGCACGACTCCAAGTCGGTCCTCGCCGACCAGTTGGAGGCCGTGGAGACCGCCTCCCGCAACCGCGGCCAGGACGCGCCCGACCTGGCCCTCCTCACCGACGGGCTGCGCGCCGAGCGCGAGCAGGGCATCACCATCGACGTGGCCTACCGCTACTTCGCCACGCCCAGGCGGCGGTTCATCCTCGCCGACACCCCGGGCCATGTGCAGTACACCCGCAACATGGTGACGGGTGCCTCCACGGCCGAGCTGGCGATCATCCTGGTCGACGCCCGCAACGGCATCGTCGAGCAGACCCGCCGGCACGCGGCGGTGGCCGGGCTGCTGCGGGTGCCGCAGGTCGTCCTCGCCGTCAACAAGATGGACCTCGTCGGCTACCGGCAGGACGTCTTCGAGCGGATCGTCGAGGAATTCGCCGCCGACGCCGCCGAGTTCGGGCTGCCCGGCTTCACCCCGATCCCGGTCTCGGCGCTGGCCGGAGACAACGTGGTGGAGCGGTCGGCGCCCATGGACTGGTACACCGGTCCGGCCCTGCTGGAGTTCCTGGAGAGCGTGCCCGTCGGCACCGATCCGGCCGACGCGCCCGCCCGGTTCCCGGTGCAGTACGTCCTGCGGCACGGCGATGTCCGCCACTACGCGGGCCAGTTGGTGTCGGGCTCGCTGCGGGTGGGCGACCGGGTGAGGGTCCATCCGTCCGGCGAGAGCACCGAGGTCGCCGCCCTCGACGTACTGGGCGAGGACGTGCCGGTGGTGTACGCGCCGCAGTCGGTCGGGGTGCGGCTGGCGGACCAGCGGGACGTCTCCCGCGGGGACATGATCACGGCGGGCGGCGACGCGCCGACGCTCACCCAGGACGTGCGGGCGGCCGTGTGCCATCTGGCCGACCGTCCGCTGCGGGTCGGCGACCGGGTGCTGCTCAAGCACACCACCAGGACCGTCAAGGCGCTGGTGAAGGACCTCGGCGGGGCCTCCGCGCTGGCCGTGAACGACCTGGGCCGGATCACCCTGCGCACCGCCGAGCCGCTCGCGCTGGACGACTACGCCGTCTCGCGGCGCACGGGGGCGTTCATCCTGATCGACCCGGCCGACGGGGCGACGCTCACGGCGGGCATGGTGGACCTCGGCTGAGGCACATGTGCGACCGAGGTAAGCCTTCTTACCGCCCTCCCCCTCGGGAGGGCGGTTTTTCTTGTACGGCCCCCCGCAGTGTCACCGCTCGTCAATAACGCGGTAACAACGGGAGCAGGCAGGCGAGACGGAGCGTTGGGCGGGGTAAGCAACCCGTTAGCCGTACCATTCCTGAAAGTTGAAGGCAGGACCACCTGATGCCGATCACGGGACCCTGCGCCAAGAACGGACTCGCCTTGCAAGATCGCCCCTCCGACTCGGCCGCCTCCTGGCGGATCGCACTGCCGCACTCCGCCGCGGCCGTGCCGGTGGCCCGTGCACTGGTCCGTACGGCGCTGGCGGAGCTGGAGCACGGAGCCGACAGCGACACCGCGGAGCTGCTGACGGCCGAGCTGGTGGCGAACGCCGTGGAGCACACGGCCGCCGGGGACGCCCCGATAGAGCTGGTGGTGGAGCTGCGCCCGAGCGGCTGCCAGGTCGAGGTGCACGACCCCGACCCGATGCCGCCGGGCGATCTCACCCGCCCCTCCGGCGTGGAGCCCGACCCCTGGCTGGAGCACGGAAGGGGGCTGCTGCTGATCCGCGCCCTCAGCTCGTCCTGCGGGCACCGCCCCACCGACAAGGGCAAGGCGGTGTGGTTCCGGCTGGCCGTGGTGCCCCCGCAGTGGCGGCCGCGGCCCGAGTGAGGCCGGTCAGGCGAGGGTGGCGACCAGGACGGCCTTGATGGTGTGCAGGCGGTTCTCCGCCTCGTCGAAGACGACCGAGTGGGCGGACTCGAAGACCTCGTCGGTGACCTCCAGCGAGTCCAGGCCGTGGGTCTCGAAGATCTCGCGGCCCACCTTGGTGCCGAGGTCGTGGAAGGCCGGCAGGCAGTGCAGGAACCGGACGTCCGGGTTGCCGGTGGCGCGCAGGACGTCCATGGTCACCGCGTACGGGCCGAGGGCCGCGATCCGCTCGTCCCAGACCTCCTTGGGCTCGCCCATGGACACCCAGACGTCGGTGGCGACGAAGTCCGCGCCGAGCACGCCCTCGGCGACGGACTCGGTGAGCGTGATCCGGGCGCCGCTGGCCTCGGCCAGCTCACGGGCCCGGTCCACGATCTCCTGGGCGGGCCAGTAGGTCTTCGGCGCGACGATCCGGACGTCCATGCCGAGCAGGGCCCCGGTGACCAGGTAGGAGTTGCCCATGTTGAAGCGGGCGTCCCCGAGGTAGGCGAAGGCGATCTCCGGCAGGGGCCTCGCGGTGTGCTCGGTCATCGTGAGGACGTCGGCGAGCATCTGGGTGGGGTGCCAGTCGTCGGTCAGACCGTTGTAGACGGGCACACCGGCGTACGCCGCGAGCTCCTCGACCTTCTGCTGGCTGTCGCCGCGGTACTCGATGCCGTCGTACATCCGGCCCAGCACGCGCGCGGTGTCCTTGACCGACTCCTTGTGGCCGATCTGCGAGCCGGAGGGGTCGAGGTAGGTGGTGGCGGCGCCCTGGTCCGCGGCGGCGACCTCGAACGCGCAGCGGGTGCGGGTCGAGGTCTTCTCGAAGATCAGCGCGATGTTCCTCCCGCGCAGGTGCTGGACCTCGGTCCCGGCCTTCTTGGCGGCCTTCAGCTCGGCGGCCAGCTCGATCAGACCGCGGAACTCCTCCCCCGTGAAGTCCAGCTCCTTGAGGAAGTGGCGGCCGGCGAGGGCGGTCGGGACAGTCGCCATGGGGGCGCTCCAGGGGTACGAGAACGGGACCATGGAAGTCTATACGACGATTAGCATTTCTATACAGTCCCGTCGGCTCCCGTGTTCGCTACACGGCCCCCCGTTCGACCGGGCAGCTCATACAGCGCGGCCCGCCCCTGCCCCGGCCCAGCTCGCTGCCCGGGATCTCGATCACCTCGATGCCCTGTTTGCGCAGATGGGTGTTGGTGGTGGCGTTGCGCTCGTAGGCGACGACGACACCCGGTTCGACGGCGAGGACGTTGCAGCCGTCGTCCCACTGCTCGCGCTCGGCCGCGTGCACGTCCTGGGTGGCGGTGAGCACCCGGATCTCGCTGAGGCCGAGGGCGGCGGCGATCGCCCGGTGCATGTGCTCGGGCGGATGGTCGGTGACCTTCAGCTCCTTCTCGCCGACGCCCGGCTCGATGGTGTAGGAGCGGAGCATGCCGAGGCCGGCGTACTGGGTGAAGGTGTCGCCGTCGACCATCGTCATCACGGTGTCGAGGTGCATGAAGGCGCGCCGCTTCGGCATGTCCAGAGCGACGATGGTCTGTGCCGAGCCCGCGGCGAACAGCTTGTGCGCGAGCATCTCCACGGCCTGCGGGGTGGTGCGCTCGCTCATGCCGATGAGGACGGCGCCGTTGCCGATGACGAGCACGTCGCCGCCCTCGATGGTCGACGGGTAGTCGGCCTGCCCCTCGGACCAGACGCGGAAGTCCTCCCCGCGGAACAGCGGGTGGTGGCGGTAGATCGCCTCGAAGTGCACGGTCTCCCGCTGCCGTGCGGGCCAGCGCATGGCGTTGACGGCGACGCCGTCGTAGATCCAGGCGGAGGTGTCGCGGGTGAAGAGATGGTTGGGCAGCGGGGCGAGGAGGAAGTCGTCGAGGTCCATGACGTGGAAGCGCACGGAGGTCGGTTCGGGGTTGGCCTGGAGGAACTCCCGTTTGGTCATGCCGCCGACGAGGCCCTCGGCCAGGTCGGGCGCGGACAGGTTCGCGAAGGCGGCGCGGAGGTGGTCGGTGGCGAGCACCCCGTATTCCTTCTCGTCGAAGACGCGGTCCAGGACGAGCGCGCGGGCCGCCGGGATCTCCAGGGCCTCGACGAGTAGATCACCGAACAGATGGACCTCGACGCCCCGGTCGCGCAGGACGTCGGCGAACCCGTCGTGCTCGGCGCGTGCCCGGCGTACCCAGAGCACGTCGTCGAAGAGCAGTGCGTCCTTGTTGCTGGGGGTGAGCCTTTTGAGCTCGAGATCCGGCCGGTGCAGGATGACGCGGCGCAGCCGCCCGGCCTCGGAGTCGACATGGAATCCCATGCCTCCATCCTGACCATCCGCGCCCGCCTTCACCCGCTCTTGTGTCGTTTCGCAACCGCTTGTTTTCGTCCTCTTGACGACAAGTGATCCCTCCGATTATCGTCTCAGTGACGACAATCAGGACGAGGGGGGACCTCTCATGGCCGACATCACCCGCCGGTTCGGCTGGCGCCATCTGCGCGGCGCACCGACGGCGCACATCCGCCACCACCGCTCGGGCACCCTGGTGCACGACGGCCCGGGGCTCAGCTTCTGGTTCCGCGCGCTCACCGCGGCGCTCTCCGAGGTACCGGTCGACGACCGGGAACTGGCCATGACCTTCCACGCCCGCACGGTCGACTTCCAGGACGTCACCGTGCAGGCGACGGTGACCTACCGGATCAGCGACCCGGCCGTCGCCGCCGCCCGCCTCGACTTCTCCGTCGACCCGGACACCGGCGTCTGGCGCGGCGCGCCCCTGGAACAGCTCGGCACCCTGCTCACCGAGACCGCCCAGCAGCACGCCCTGGACGTCCTCGCCCGTACGGCGCTGTCGGCGGCGCTGGTCGACGGCGTGACGGCGGTACGGGAACGGGTCGCCGCGGGACTCGCGGCGGAACCGCGGCTGCCCGCGACGGGCATCGAGGTGGTCGCCGTACGGGTGATGGCGCTGCGCCCCGAGCCGGAGGTGGAACGCGCGCTGCGCACCCCGGCCCGTGAGCAGATCCAGCAGGAGGCCGACCGGGCGACGTACGAACGGCGGGCGGTGGCGGTCGAGCGGGAACGGACCATCGCCGAGAACGAACTGGCCAGCAGGATCGAACTCGCCCGGCGCGAGGAGCAGTTGGTCGAGCAGCGGGGCACCAACGCCCGCCGGGAGGCGGAGGAGACCGCGGCGGCCGACCAGGTGCGGGCGGAGTCCGAGGCGACCCGGACGGTCCGCCTCGCGGAGGCGGAGGCCGCGCGCTCGGTGAAGCTCGCCGAGGCCGAGGCCGCCAGGCAGGTGCGTCTCGCGGACGCCGAGGCGCGGCGCAGCGAGCGGCTGACCGAGGCGGAGTCGGCGCGCACGGTGAAGCTCGCGGAGGCCGAGGCGGCCCGTTCGGTACGGCTCGCCCGGGCGGAGGCCGAGGCGGCGCGCGAGGTCGGCGAGGCCCGCGCCCAGGCGCAGGCGGCCTGGCTGCGGGTCCACGCGGACGTCGACGTCACGACCCTGAACGCGCTGACCGGCACCCGGCTCGCCGAGAACCTGCCGCACATCGACAGCGTCACCATCTCGCCGGACGTGCTGACCGGCCTGCTCGCCAAGCTGGGAGCGCGGGAGTGAGCCTCGCCCCGCGGGCCGTGCTGGTCCACCGCACCACGGAGTACGAGGAACTGGTGGCCCGGCACGGCACCCACGGCCAGGCCGCCTTCTTCCTCTCCTCGCGGGGCCGGGACGTCGAGGAGATCGCCGAACGGCACCGCCGCACCCGGCGCGCGCTGGCGGAGGTGACCTCGGCGATCCCCCTGACCTGGCGCCAGAGCCAGGTGGAACGGGCCGACCTGGACCGCTTCCTGTTCGCCCCGGAGGACGTGGTGATCGTGGTGGGCCAGGACGGTCTGGTGGCGAACGTCGCCAAGTACCTCGCCGGGCAGCCCGTGGTCGGCATCGACACCGACCCCGGCCGCAACCCCGGCGTCCTGGTCCGCCACCGCCCCGCCGACGCCGCCGCCCTGCTGCCCTCGGCACTCGCCTCCGGGACCGGGGTGTCCGAGCTGACCATGGTCGAGGCGGTCGCCGACGACACCCAGCGGCTGCTGGCCCTCAACGAGATCTATCTGGGCGCCGCCGGTCACCAGACCGCCCGCTACCGCCTGGGCCTCGAGGACGACGGGGGTGTCGTCGAGGCCCAGGCCTCCTCCGGCGTGCTGGTCGGCACCGGCACGGGCGCGACGGGCTGGATCCGCTCGGTGTGGCAGGAGCGCGGCAAAGGACCCCGGCTGCCCGCGCCGACGGAGGACCGGCTGGTGTGGTGCGTCCGGGAGGCATGGCCGTCACCGGCGACGGGGACCTCGTACGTGGCGGGCGAGCTGACCGGCGGGAGCCGGCTGACGCTCACCGTCGAGTCCGAGCGGATCGTCGCGTTCGGGGACGGCATCGAGAGCGACGCGGTGGAGCTGACCTGGGGACAGACGGTGACGGTGGGGGTGTGCGGGGAGCGGCTGCGGCTGGTGGGATGAGGCGCGGGGGCCCTGGGCCGATAGGGCTAACTACGGGACCGTGGCGGCGCGTCGGCGCGGAGGCGTGGGACATCTCTGGTACATGCCCCCTCGGTGACAGGAGTCCGCCGTGCCCCCCATACGTACGATCCCGGGAAGGTGGCGCGCCCGCTGCACCCTGACCGGGATCCTCGCCGCCGTCGCGGTGCTGTGCGGGATGCTGCCCGCCGGTGCCGGCACCGGACTGAACTGGGCCACGCTGCCGTCCGTGCCCACGGCCCGCTTCGACCTGGGCGCCGCTGCCGCGCCCTGTCCGCGCGGGCAGACCGGAAGCTGTCTCTACGCGATCGGCGGCTACGGCACCGGCTTCCTGGCCACGGTGCAGGCGTACAACCAGCGCACCAACGCCTGGTCCACGCTGCCGAATCTGCCGTCGCCACGCAGCGAACCCACGGCGGCCGCCGCGCCCTGCCCGGACGGACAGAGCGGAACGTGCGTGTACGCCCTCGGGGGCGCCGACACCGGCGGCGTCCTGCCGACGGCCCAGTCCTACAACCCCGCGACCAGCAGCTGGACCACGGTCACCGCGCTGCGGACGGCCCGGTACGGCCTGGGCGCCGCGTCCGCGCCCTGCCCGGGCGGGCAGGGGGGGACCTGTGTCTACGCGGTGGGCGGGTACGCCCGCTCCGGTGTCACGGCGTCCGTGGAGACCTTCGATCCGGTCAGCAGGACCTGGACCACGCTCGCGTCCCTGCCCACGGCCCGGTACGCCCTGGGCGCCGCGGCCGCCCCCTGCCCGCCGGGCCAGAAGGGCACCTGCGTCTACGCGGTGGGCGGCATCGACAGCCGCGGCCGGTACCTGGGCACGGTGGAGTCGTACAACCCCGCCACCAGGGCCTGGAGCACGGTGGCGTCGCTGCCCGTTCCCCGGGGCGCCCTGGGTGTGGCGGCCACGACCTGTCCGCCGGGTCAGACCGGCACCTGTGTCTACGCGGTGACCGGTCTGAACAACGGCGGCGCGCTGGCCGACGCCGAGTCGTACAACCCGGCCTCCGGCTTCTGGACCACGCTGCCGTCGGCGCCGACCCGCCGCTACTCCGCGGCGGCCGCCGCCCTCCCCTGCCCGCCCGGGGAGAACGGCAACTGCGTCTATGTCGTCGGCGGCATCAGGAACAACGCGCTGGCCACCCTGGAGGCCCTCGACCCGCCGCTCGGCAGCAGGCGCTGACCTCACAGTCTCGGGTCCACCGGCTCCGACTCCAGGGCCAGCACCCCGAACACCGCCTCGTGGACGCGCCACAGCGGCTCGCCCTCCGCGAGGCGGTCCAGGGCCTCCAGGCCGAGCACGTACTCGCGGATCGCCAGCGAACGCTTGTGGTTCAGGAAGCGTCCGCGCAGCCGGGTCAGGTGGTCGGGGCGGGTGTACTCCGGGCCGTAGATGATCCGGAGGTACTCCCGGCCCCGGCACTTGATGCCGGGCTGGACCAGACGGCCCTCGCCTCCCCCACTCTCGGCTTCGCTCGAGCGGGGGGACCCCCATCGGACCACGGCGCCGAGCGGCTTGACGACCATGCCCTCGCCGCCCCGGCCGGTCATCTCCAGCCACCAGTCGACACCGGCCGCCACCGAGGCCGGGTCGGCGGTGTCGACGTACAGCCGTTGGGTGGTCTGCAGCAGTCCGGTGCCGTCGTGCTCCACCAGCCGGTCCAGCAGGGCCAGTTGCTCGTCGTGCGGCAGGCCGGCCAGGCTGCGGCCCTGGACGGCGAGCAGCTGGAACGGGGCCAGGCGTACGCCGTCCAGGCCGTCCGTCGTCCAGCAGTAGCGTCGGTACGCCTCCGTGAACGCGGCCGCGTCCGAGGCGCGCTCGCGCTGCCGCGCCAGCAGGTCCGTGACGTCGACGCCCCGGGCCGCGGCGCCCTCCAGCGCGGCCAGCGCGCCCGGGAAGACGGACCCGGAGGCGGCGCCGACCGCCGCGTACTGGGACCGCAGCAGCCCCGACGCCTTCAGCGACCACGGCATCAGCTCGGCGTCCAGCAGCAGCCAGTCGGTCTCCAGCTCCGCCCACAGGCCCGCCGCGTCCACCGCCGCCCGCAGCCGCCCGAGGACCTCCTCGGTCACCGCGGCGTCGTCGAAGAACGGCCGGCCGGTACGGGTGTAGAGCGACCCGGTCGGCCCTTCGACACCGAAGCGCCTGCGCGCGGCCTCCGCGTCGCGGCACACCAGGGCCACCGCGCGCGAGCCCATGTGCTTCTCCTCGCACACGACCCGCCGCACGCCGTCCTTCGCGTACTCCGCGAACGCCTCCGCCGGGTGCTCCAGGTAACCCTCCACCTGACTCGTAGCCGTGGGGGCCATGGTCGGCGGGAGGTACGGCAGCAGCCGCGGGTCGACCGCGAACCGGCTCATGACCTCCAGGGCCGCCGCCGCGTTCTCCTCCCGGATCGACACGCGCGTCTGCCCGTCGTAGCGGGTCTGGACGATCCGGCGGCCGTGGACGTCCGCCAGGTCGAGCGGCCGCCCGTCGTGCCCGCCGGGCGCCTCCGACCGCAACGGCCTCGCCGGCTCGTACCAGACCTGCTCCGCCGGTACGTCGACCAGCTCGCGCTCCGGCCAGCGCAGCGCGCTGAGCTTGCCGCCGAAGACGGCACCGGTGTCCAGGCAGATGGTGTTGTTCAGCCAGGTCGCCTCCGGGACGGGGGTGTGGCCGTAGACGACCGCCGCCCGGCCCCGGTAGTCCTCCGCCCACGGGTAGCGCACCGGCAGCCCGAACTCGTCGGTCTCGCCGGTGGTCTCGCCGTACAGCGCGTGCGAGCGGACCCGGCCGGAGGTGCGGCCGTGGTACTTCTCCGGCAGACCGGCGTGGCAGACCACCAGCCGGCCGCCGTCGAGGACGTAGTGGCTGACGAGTCCGTCGATGAACTCCCGCACCTCGGCGCGGAACTCCTCGCTCTCGCCGTCCATCTGCTCGATGGTCTCGGCGAGTCCGTGGGTGTGCTGGACCTTGCGGCCCTTGAGGTGGCGGCCGTACTTGTTCTCGTGGTTGCCCGGCACGCACAGGGCGTTGCCCGACTTCACCATGGACATCACCCGGCGCAGCACGCCGGGGCTGTCCGGGCCGCGGTCGACGAGGTCGCCGACGAAGACGGCCGTCCGGCCCTCGGGGTGCACGCCGTCGGCGTAGCCCAGCTTGCCCAGCAGCGACTCCAGTTCGGCGGCGCAGCCGTGGATGTCGCCGACGATGTCGAACGGGCCGGTGAGGTGGGTCAGGTCGTTGAAGCGCTTCTCGGTGACGACGGTGGCGTTCTCCACGTCCTGCACGCCCCGCAGGACGTGCACCTTGCGGAAGCCCTCGCGCTCCAGGTGGCGCAGGGAGCGCCGGAGTTCGCGGGTGTGGCGCTGGATGACGCGGCGCGGCATGTCGGCGCGGTCGGTGCGGCCCGCGTTGCGCTCGGCGCACACCTCCTCGGGCACGTCGAGCACGATGGCGATGGGCAGCACGTCGTACTGCTTCGCCAGGTCGATCAGCTGCCTGCGGGACTCCTGCTGGACGCTGGTGGCGTCGACGACCGTGCGGCGGCCGGCGGCGAGCCGCTTGCCCGCGATGTAGTGCAGGACGTCGAAGGCGTCCCGGGTGGCGCTCTGGTCGTTCTCGTCGTCGGAGACCAGACCCCGGCAGAAGTCGGAGGAGATGACCTCGGTGGGCTTGAAGTGCCGCCGCGCGAAAGTGGACTTGCCGGAGCCGGAGGCGCCGATCAGCACGACGAGGGAGAGATCGGTGACGGGGAGCACCCGGCCCTTGTTCGCTGTCTCGGTCATGCCGCCTTCGCCTCCTTCTCGTGCGGGGTGCCGGCCGTGAACACGGCCATCTGGGTGGGCGGGCCCACCTCGGGGTCGTCCGGTCCGACGGGGACGAACTCCACGGTGTAGCCGTGTCGTTCGGCGACGGCGGCCGCCCAGGCGCGGAACTCCTCGCGGGTCCACTCGAAGCGGTGGTCGCCGTGCCGTACGTGTCCGGCCGGGAGGGACTCCCAGCGGACGTTGTACTCGACGTTCGGGGTGGTGACGAGGACCGTGCGGGGGCGGGCCGCGCCGAACACCGTGTACTCCAGGGCGGGCAGCCTCGGCAGGTCGAGGTGCTCGATCACCTCGCTGAGCACGGCCGCGTCGTAGCCCTTGAGACGGGTGTCGGTGTACGCGAGCGAGCCCTGCACCAGCCGGACGCGCGACGCCTGCCGCTCGCCCATCCGGTCCAGCTTCAGCCGGCGGGCGGCGATGGTGAGCGCGCGCATCGACACGTCCATGCCGACGATCTCGGTGAACTTCGGGTCCTTCAGCAGCGCCTGCACCAACTGGCCCTGGCCGCAGCCGAGGTCGAGCACCCGGGCGGCACCGGCCCTCCGCAGCGCCTCGATGATCGCGTCGCGGCGCTGCACGGCCAGCGGGGTCGGCTTCTCCTCGGTCTCGGCCTCCGCCTCGACGGCGTTGTCGATGTCCTCGACCGCGCTGTCGTCGGTCTCGGCGAGCCGCACCAGCTCCAGCCGCTCCATCGCCTGCCGGGTCAGCGACCAGCGGCGGGACAGATAGCGGCTGGTGATCAGCCGCTGCTCGGGGTGCTCGGGCAGCCAGCCCTCACCGGCGCGCAGCAGCTTGTCGACCTCGTCGGAGGAGACCCAGTAGTGCTTGGCGTCGTCGAGGACCGGCAGCAGCACATACAGATGCCGCAGGGCCTCGGCGAGGGTCAGGGTCCCCGACTCCAGGACGAGCCGTACGTACCGCGAATCGCCCCACTCCGGGAACGCGGGGTCCAGGGCCACCGGGTCGGCGGTCACGGTCCAGCCGAGCGGCTCGAACAGCGCCCGGACGAGACCGGGGCCGCCGCGGGCGGGCAGCACGGGCACCTCGATGCGCAACGGCCGGGCCTGCCCGGGAAGTTCGGGCCTGGCCGCGCACACGGCCCGCATCGCGCTGGAGAAGACGCCGCTCAGCGCGACGGCCAGCAGCGAGGAGGCCGCGTACGGGCGGTCGTTGACGTACTGCGCGAGCGCCGCGTCGGGGGCGCCGCCGCGGCCCTTGCCCTTGCCGCGCCGGACCAGCGCCACAGCGTCCACCTCCAGCAGCAGCGCCGCCGTGCAGCGGTCGGCCTCGGCCTCGGGGTAGAGGACGTGCGCGGTGCCGTAGGACGTGGAGAACGCCTGTGACTTCCCGGGATGCTTGTGCAGCAGATAGCCCAGGTCGGTGGCGGGGCGTTCGGGGGTGCCGGTGGTGGTGATCGTCAGGAACACGGTGGGTGCCTCGAAGGGTCGGGAACGAGCGAAAGCGCTGGTCGTGCGCTTGTGCGCAGCTCCAACGTACAGAGGTGCGGGCCCGGGGGCGGGCGAATTTCCGCCTCAGCGCTCCGCCCGCTGCCAGGCGCCGACGCCCAGCTTGCCGGTGGTGCCGAGGTCGAGGCGGGGGGTGATCGTGACCGGGGCGGCGCCGGACTTCGCACGGATCCGAACATAGGGGACGTTCACGGGGTCCCGGCCGGCCTCGGTGGTGTTGCGCCAGACCAGGCCGGAGACGGCGCTCTCGCCGGGTTCCAGGGTGAGGGCGCGGGGCGGGTCGTCGAGGCCGGTGCCGGTGGTGACGGCGGCGCCGCCGTGCAGGATCCGCACGCCCTCGACCGGCTCGCGGTCCTCGCGGAGGAGGGTGAGCAGCGGGTAGCCGTCGAGGGTGTAGTCCTTCGTGCCGCAGTTCTCCAGGCGCAGTCCGACGACACGCAGGCCCATCGCGGCGTCGCCGTCGTCGGCGGTGACCCGGATCCCGGAGGCCGGGCAGACGCCCTCCTGCGTCGGGGCCTCGGCCGCGGGGACCTTGCGGACCTCGGCGACCTTCACGGTGGTCACCGGCGAGGCGCCCGGGGCGAGGACGCCCAGCTCGACGGTCCCCCGGACGGTCTTCCCCGCGCCCACGTCCCGCACGGTCACCCACTGGTTGCTCATGACCTCGCCCGCGCTCGTGGTGAAGTCGAACAGCACGGAGTAGGTCAGCGCCTCGGTGCCGTCGTTGGTGACCTCGTAGGCGGCGGAGATCCCGGAGTCGTCGGCCAGGCGGTCGGCGTGGACGGTCCAGTCGGACGCGCTGGGCGTCGGGGTGGAGGCGGTGGCGGGGAGGGTCACGGCGGTGATGCGGACGCCGTCCACCGGCGGGTCGGTGACCGGGGTGCGGGGCGCCCGGGAGGCCGCTCCCACGCCGTCGCCCTCACCGAGGGTGTCGCCCGCCCGTTCCGTTCCGCACGCCGTGGCGAGCAGGAGCACGGCGGCGACGGCCGGGAGGAGACGAACGGGGCGGGGTCGGCGGGGTGGGCGCATCCGGTCACCCCATCAGGAGCGGCCCGGCCGCCCTGTGGCGGAAGCCATAGTTCCCGTCACAGGCCTGTCACAGATCACCGGATGCACGCCGCCCCGCCCGCCGGGCTACGACAGCCGGACTACGACAGCTGGGACTGCACCTCGGCGGAGATCAGCTCCAGGTGGTCGAGGTCGTGCAGGTCGAGGATCTGGAGGTAGAAGAGGCGGGAGCCGGTCTCGGCGTAGCGGCCGATCTTCTCGACGACCTCGGCGGGGGTGCCGGCCAGGCCGTTGGTCTTCAGTTCGTCGACCTCGCGGCCGATGGCGGCGGCCCGTCGGGCGACCTCCCGGTCGTCCCTGCCGACACAGACGACGAGGGCGTTGGAGTAGGTGAGGCTGTCGGCGTCGCGGCCGATCTCCTCGACGGCGGCCCGGACCCGGCCGAACTGGCGCGCGCTGGACTCGATCGAGGAGAACGGCATGTTGAACTCGTCGGCGAACCGGGCCGCGAGGCGGGGCGTACGGGTCGCTCCTTGGCCGCCGATCAGCACGGGGATCTTCGGCTGCGCGGGCTTGGGCAGTGCGGGCGACTCCGTGAGGTCGTAGTGCTCGCCGTGGAAGTCGAAGGTCTTGCCGGACTCGGTGGCCCACAGACCGGTGACGATCTCCAGCTGCTCCTCCAGGCGGCCGAACCTCGCCTTCGGGAACGGGATGCCGTACGCCTGGTGCTCCTCCTCGAACCAGCCCGCGCCGAGGCCGAGTTCGACGCGCCCGCCGGACATCTGGTCCACCTGCGCGACCTGGATGGCGAGCACGCCGGGCAGCCGGAAGGTGGCGGCCGTCATGAGCGTGCCGAGGCGTATGCGGCGGGTCTCGCGGGCGAGGCCGGCCAGGGTGATCCAGGAAGATCCGGCCTCCTTACTACCTAAGACCATCACGGTCCCTTACCTGCGAAAACGATGAGCAATTGTCAATTCCTGTGGATCGGCGCTGTCGCTTGGCTATGTGCTGAGGTGTTCGTGGAGCATCTGCCAGGTTCCGGCGTTGTTGACGAGCACGTTGGTGCCTCGGCCGCTTCCTGATCGCGGCTGGCCGTCGATGGTTCCGGTCCAGGCGAAGCGGTAGCGGCATACCGCCTGGTCGTCGCTGTGGGTGATCCACTCCAGGTCGTCGATCCGGTAGGTCTCGTCGTGGATGGTGGAGAAGGTCTCGGTGATGGCGGAGAGGACGGCTTCACGGCCGCGGTGTGATCCGTCGGAGAACCAGTAGACGGCCTCGGGAGCGATCAGCGGGACGAGCTGGGTGATGTCGTGGCTGTTGGTGGCCTGTTCGTAGGCACGGATGAAGTCGGTGAGCGTGGCAGTGGGTTCGGGCATGGACTGGTCCTTTCTTCCTTTCGCGGCGGGACACATGACAGGGGGCTGTCAGGCTGCCGTGGCCTGCTCCTGCTCGACGAGGACGCCGTTTTCGAACGTGGTGCCAGCGCGGACGAGGGCGACGAGGTGGGCTCCGGTGACCGCGCGCCAGCGGACCTGGGCGGGCTCGACGAGCTTGAAGACCATCGCGAGGGCCACGGTCGGGCTGCCGGCGCTGCGGGTGACCTTGGTGCGGAGTTTCACCGTGGAGAAGGTCGACTCGATGGGGTTCGTGGTCCGCAGGTGGATCCAGTGCTCGGCCGGGAAGTCGTAGAACGCCAGCAGTTCCTCGGTGTCGTCGGTGATCTTCGCGACCGTCTTGGGGAACTTCGCGCTGTAGGTCTTCGCGAACGCCTCGATCGCCTTCTCGGCATGGGCGCGGCCCTCGGCGTTGTAGATCTCATCCCTTGCATCGCCTTCGTCGCGCCCGGCTGTGCGGACTTCGGCAGAGCGTTCGTGACGTTGCGGGCCTTGTGGACCCAGCACCGCTGATGGCGGGCAGCCGGGAACACCTCGGCCAGTGCCTTCCACAGATCCATCGCACCGTCGCCGACGACCAGCTCGGGATCGCGCCTGCCCCGGCGGCGGCAGTCGCGCAGCAGGGCGGCCCACGACTCGGCGGACTCGCGCAGCCCCTCGGCCAGCGCGATCAGCTCCTTGGTGCCGTCCAGACGCACGCCCATCAGCACCAGGACGCAGGAATGCGCCTGCCCGAGCCTCACCTTGGGGTGCACCCCGTCCGCCCACACATACACATAGTCGGACTCGGCGAGGTCACGCTGCTGGAAGGCGGCGTGGTCGTCCTGCCACTGCTTCGTCAGCCGGGTCACGGTGGCCGGCGACAGCCCGGCAGAGCTGCCGAGGAACTGCTCCAGCGCGGGCATGCGGTCCCCCGAGGACAGCCCGTGCAGGTAGAGCAGCGGCAGCACCTCGCTGACCTTCGGCGACTTGCGGCACAACGGCGGCAAGATCTTCGAGGAGAACCGCATCCGCACGCCGGTGGCCGCGTTGACCCGCTTGTCGTTCACGCGCGGGGCCGTGACCTCGACGGGGCCTGCGGCAGTGGTAACGGTGCGGGGCCGGTGGTGGCCGTTGCGGACCACCAGGCAGCGCCCGGCCTCGTCCGTCTCGGCGACCAGCTCGGCTATGTACTGGTTGATTTCCCAATTCGATCTGTCAAGCCGCAGGAATCACTGATGGCGGCGGAAGCGACTGGCGCGGGGCACGGGGCGGTTGAGTGTCCTGCAGAGCTCGGTGTCGGCAAGATCGGGGAAGGGCATGCCGGCGGCGTGGTAATGGGTTCGGGACTGCTGGAGGGTGTGGAGGACGTCGTGATGCCGGCCGGCGGCGCCGTAGAGACGGGCAAGGCGGAAGCTGGCCTGAGCGGCACCGACGTGGTCGCGGGGGCAAGCGAGGGCTTGTTCTGCCAGCATGATGGCGTCGCTGAGGCTGTTTACCTCGGCGTGTAGTAGGGCTTGCACGGTCAGTGCTCTGCTGTGGCCTCTATGGTCGCCGCAGGCCTCGGTCTCCTGAAGCGCGCGGCTGATCAGTTCGGCGGCGGTGTGGTCGCCCTCGTAGAGCGCCATGTCGGCCAGCCCTAGGGTGGCCCGCCCTCCGGGCGGACGACGGGACTTTCGCAACACGCCCTAGCCGCGCCAACTCCTGGCCGCGACCGGTGAAATCCGCGACCGCCAGCGGCAGCTGACGCGGGATGCCGGACGATTCCGGGAGAAGGAAATCTCCATGGGCGAGGACCGGCGCGTGCGGCGACAGCAGCACCCGCAGCTCCTCAACACCGGTGGGATCCTCACCCAGAGCCAGTACCAGCCGCCGTCGCAGCAGAGCCTGTGCAGCCGGAGAACGGCCCGCCTCATCGACCAGAGCCGCGCCCTCCTCACCGGGCAGCCGTCCGGCGACCCACTGGTACAGCCGCCCCAGCCGGTCGGCTACCGACTGCTCCACACCCTCAGTCGCGCGATTCGCCAGACCGGCACCCAGCCTCTTCGCAGACACGATCGCCAAGGCGACCACTGCCGCCACGAGCTCCTCGACCGTCATCGCCCCCCCGGTCCTCCGCCGTAGCAGCCGCGCCGTCCCCCAACGCGCTACCGCCGCCCCGACGTCAGTCATGCCCAGAACGCTGCCAAACGGCACCTGGTCGCTCTTCCAATGGCCACCAATGACGCTCCTCGCGGCTCCCTGCCAGAAGTTCGCAGCACAGCGGTCGTTAACTGAGACACTGTCAAGGTCACCGGCCGGGCGCATGGTCAACCACGAGCTCTCCGCAACGCGAGATTCGGAGAAACGGGGCAGGCGCGGCACGTCCGAGGTCCTGGCGCATCGTCCGAAGAGCGTGTGCAGCACGAATCGAGTGTCGTCAACTCTCGCAGACGTCCTCACCCTGGAGCAGCCCGGCTGAAGGGGCTCAGTGGTCCAGGCCGAGACAGGCGATGTCGTCCTCGTCGCTCAGGACGAAGCCCAGACCGACGCCGACCGTCAAGGCTGCGGCGTCATTGGAGGTCAAAGTGTCGAACTACCGGTAGTTCGGCACTTCGGACCCAGGACTGACCAACACAGCTACGCTGTGCGACGGTTGCAGTCATGACCACTGCTTACTGGAGTTATCCACAGGCACCTGTTGGATGAGGAGGACTCCCGTTGACGTCGAGGCGGAGGACGCGGGGAGTCGCGCCGGCCGACGACAACCACCCCGCTACTCCCGTCAGGCTGTTACCGAGCCGTTGTCCTTCTCGGTCGGTGCAGGATTCGCCCACTCGATTTCAATCCGTCCGTTGGCCCGGTCCCACGCCTTTCCCTGGCGCGTCGTGCTCGCATTGACGGCCACGGAGTCCACGAACAGCGCCAGGAACGCCCTGCGGTCCTCGACGCTCCACCTCCCCCACAGCCCTCCAGGCTCCAGCGGGTCCCCGTTGTCGGAGTCTGCTGCCCACTCGTCGAGGGGTAGACGGGTCGACGTGGTGGCAGACGCCTTCAGCTCGTCGATACGAGCCGCACAGCGGGCCTCGTGGGCCTGATACTTCCGGACGGTGTCCCGGAACGCCGCACGACCCGTGGGGCCCTCGTAGAGGCCGTCCTCGCGGTCGGCGTAGAGCTCCCGCAAACTCGACTGGACGTGCTCCAACTGCGCCTCCTGCTCCGCAAGTTCAGCTGCGGCCTCCGGGTCGGCTCCTTGGACGGCGAACCGCTCCGCGGCTGCCGCGAGGATGGCGACGTCGTCATCGTCCTCCGGGTCGAGCGTTGCCACTTTCGCCCACAGCCGCGTGGCGACGACGCTGTCTGTTTCGGCCATGCGGATGCGCGTGACGTGCTTCGGGACATCCCCGACGCTCCGTCGGAGATTGCAGACATAGGTTGAGTCGACGTTCGAGATCGTCATACCGGCCCCACAGAGGCCGCAGCGCAGTACGCCCCATGAGCCCAGGAACGTCATGGAGCCCCCGCGGGACGGCCGCTTCGTCCTCTTTCGCCCGTCCAGGAGCGCTTGGAGGTCGTACCACCGCTTCGGCTCGATGAAGCCCTCGTGCGGGCGCACGGGCTGCCCCTCCTCGTCGCGGAGGAGAGTGCGCTCCCGCGTCTTCGGGTCGACGGGGCCGATAGCGAAGCCGGCAAGGCGTGGGTCACGCAGGATCCGGCGCACCACCTTGTCCGACCACTCCATACCCGCTGCATCGTCGTTGCCGTTCTTGCGACGCTTACGGGCTGCCTCGATACGTGCCTTCGCCGCGTCCTCGTCGAGGCTTTCGAGAGGAGTCTTCGCCCGCCTCTCCGTCATGAGGGTCGCGATGGCGTTCTCCTTCATGCCGGATTCCGCGCACTCGATGACATGCTTCACGTTGTCGGCCGGCGTCGAACCGGGGCCGATCTCGGCGTCGCTCGTCTCCCCCGGCTTCAGCAATCGGAGCGCGAGTCCTTCGTCCTGGACCATTTCCACGTCGAACCCGTAGGGCACCGGGCCGGAGGAGTGGGAGCCCTTCGCCTTCAGCGCGGCGAATGCGTCGCGGATGAACTTGCTCTTGTTCTTCGACTCCTGATGAGCAAGCTCCGCGATAAGCGCGAAGAATGCGACACCGAAGGGATTGTCATCGGACGTGTTGACGAACGGCTCTTGCGTCGAGACGAGGGCGACGCCGTAATTCGCCAACTCCTGTTGGATCTTCATCGCTTCCGCGGCGCCCTGGCGCGTGAGGCGGGAGAGCATATAGATCACCACAACGTCGAACTTCCGTGCACGGGCGTCTTCCATGAGCCGCTCGAAGTCGGGCCGGAAGACTTTGGGGTCGTAACCGGACAGCCCGACGTCCTCGTAGTGCCCGGTGTGCCGCCAGTTGTCCTGAGAGTCGATGTAGGCGATCCCCTTGTCCCGCTGCATGAGCGGGGACGCCTGACTGTCCGTCTCGCTCTTATGGCTCTGCCGGCCGTACGTGACTGCCCTGACCATGTCTGCTTGGTCCCTGTCCCCCAGGGCAATGAGCTCCATGGGTAGATACGGTACCGGTTGGAAGGCGTCGAAGCCCAGGTCACCACTGGCCCTCGCCACGATGAGGCGGGTGCGTAGGTGGCGCCTCACTGGGGTTCCGTCCCCGGGGGCCCGGGTGTCACCGCTCCGGTAACACCACCCCCTCCTTCTCGCCTCTCGCCTCGCGCTCCTCCCGCTCCTCTCTCGCCGCCAGCTTGCGCAGCATCTCCAGGACGCGATCCCGGGACTCGTCGGCCGCGTCGATGGCCTCCATGCACTGCCAGTACGTGCCCTGGTCGTCCGCCGCGCTGGCCAGGGCGACCAGGGCGATCCCGACGTCGCCGAGCAGACCGCCCAGGTCGAGCAGGGCCGCGCGGGCGTCCTCCAGCGCGGTGAGCTGTGCGGCCAGGAGATCGGCGTGGTCGAGGTCGGGGGCGTCCAGCACGCCGCAGCCCCGGCCCGCCAGCTCGGTCAACCCAAGGGCCTCGCCACGCAGTTCGGGCGGGCCCGAGACGGCCAGCCGACTTCCTATGGCCTGGGCCAGGGCCTGGGCCTGCCACACCTCCGTGAGAATCTCCGCCCTGCCCGCGCAGCCCGCGAGCGCGCGCCTGCTGGTCAGGATGAGTCGCACCGCGTCCATGCGCCACCCCCGTCTGTCCGACGTGCTCCTCGCACGTCTGCCCGGACTCCCTTGCGCACCGCCCTCGCGCACAGAGAGCGTTCCACTACCCAGAGTGAGGGCCTGTGGGGCGAAAAGCCAGAGGAAGACGGAAATCTGTGGACAACAAATCGGTTTCGGACCGCCGGATGACTCCGGAGAGTGAAAGTGGACCGTGGGAGTCCTCTGGTTGTCCACAGCCCGGCCGGCTACGGCGCCGGAAATCTGCGTTCGTTGCGGTCGATCTTCGCGTCGAGGGCGGCGAGCGGATCGATGCCGAGCACCTCGCAGAGCTGGAGCAGATACGCGAGGACGTCGGCGACCTCGTCCGTCACCCGGTGCGCGGTCTCCGGGTCGGCCATGACCCGCGCGGACTCCTCCGGGGTCAGCCACTGGAAGATCTCGACCAGTTCGGAGGCCTCCACGCTGAGCGCGGAGACGAGGTTCTTGGGGGTGTGGAAGGGCTGCCAGTTCCGTGCGGCCGCGAACTCGGCCAGTCTGCGCTGGAGTTTCGCCACGTCGAGGTGTTCTGTCACTTTCCCAGGTGTACCACCGTGACCCCGTGGGTCCGGGCCGCCCAGGTGGGGTCGCTGACCGCGCCGACGCAGCGGATGTGCCCGCGGTCGGCCATCCGCACGGCGAGCCGGAGCAGCCCGGTGCGCTGGCGCGGGTCCAGGCCGCGGTCGAGGTTGTCGCAGAGCAGGGTGAGCGACTGCATCGCGGAGGGCACCTCACCGGCCGTGTCCAGGTCGAGGACGCCGGGGCCGGTGAGGAGGACCAGGGCGAGGGCGACGTAGCGCAGTTCGCCGTAGCCGAGGCGGGCGAGTTCGGTGCCGGTGCCGTCGCCGCGGTCGAGCACCGCGCGGACCGTGCCGTCGGGCAGGGGTTCGGCGCGCAGGTCGACGATCCGTCCGGCGCAGCCGGCGTCGAGGGCGGCGACCAGTTGGCCGTGGCGGCGGGCGCACTCCTCGCGGGTGCGCCAGAGCACGTCGGCGAGGTTGTCGCAGCCGCCGAGCAGCCGGCCGGAACCGAGGGGCACGGGGGCGCCCATCCACTCGGGCTGGGGGTCGCAGCCGAAGACCGAGCGCAGGGCGACGACCATCTGTTCGGCGGCGGCGAGCACCTGCCGCTGTCCGTCGGTCTTGCCGGCGACGCGCAACGGCAGCAGGGCGGTGCCGAGGCGGTCGTCGGGGAGCGGGGCGCGGGTGACGGGGGCGGATCCGCCGGTGTGCCAGGCGGCCTGCACCGTACGGCGTCCGGGGTCGCGCAGCGCGGTCTCCAGCAGCACCAGCCCGTCGGCGCTCAGCCGCTCCCCCACGATCCGCAGTTCGGGTTCGGCCTGTACGGCGACGTCGAGGCGGACCGGGCCCTCGGGGCCGTCGGCGGTGCAGCCGATCCGGAAGCCGCGGCGCCGCTGGGCGTCGGGGCGGGCGCGCTCGGGGACGCAGGAGAGCGGATCGGGGAACACGTCGGCGACCCGCGCCCCGCCGCCGAGCCGCGCCAGCGCCTCGTACGCCCGTACCGCCGAGGTCTTCCCGCTCCCGCTGTCCCCCGCGATCACGGTGACGGCCCCCAACGGAACCCGCACCCGCCGATGCCCGGCGAACGCGGCCAGCCGCAACTCGGTCACACAGGGCCGCAGGGGCCGCGCGGAACCGACTGGGGGTCCGGAGGCGGGCGTACCGTCCGGGCCGACGACACGCTCGACATCGGGCATACCGGAACCGGCCGGAGACACGGAGGCGAGCGTGCCGGAACCGGTAGGACACCCGGGGTCGGGCGCGCCGGTCCCGGCAGGGTGGCCGGTGGCGGGCGTCGTGCCGAGACCGGCAGGGCGGCTGACGGCGGGCCTCACGTCGAGACCGGCGACACGGTCGGCGGCGGGCGTCGCGGCCGGGCCGACGGGGCGTTCGGCGATGGGCGGGACTGCCGGGCGGTCGGCGGCGGGCCTCGCGTCGAGATCGGCAACTCGGTCGGCGGTGGGCGGGGCGGCTGGGCGGTCGGAGGCCGGTGGGGGTGTGGGGCAGGCGGACGTGGTGGACGTGCCGGCGGAAAGTGCGGGGCCGGGTGCGGCAGGGGGCGCGGTCATATGCGGACCGTAGGACTCCGGCCGGCGGGCGAACCGTTCCGGCCCCGCGGACTTCCTACGATCGAGCGACATGCCCCGCTGACGCGCCCGGGCCGCTACACCCCCGCGCCCTCCATGATCCCGCTCACCTCGGTGCCCGGCGGGGTGAGGAGGAAGACGTTGCGGTCGACGCGGTGCATACCGCTGGCGAGGCCGAAGACGACTCCCGTGGAGAAGTCCAGGACGCGCTTGGCCACGTCGGTCTCCGCGCTGGTGAGGTCGAGGAGGACCGGGATGCCCGCCATCAGGGTCTCGGCGACCTCCCGCGCATCGGCGAAGATGTTGACCCGCAGCACGACGAAACGCCGACGGGTCTCGGTCACGTCGTCGGGCAGCGAACGGTGGTCCACCGCCGACGGCCAGGCGTCCCGGCCCCGCAAGGGAACCACCTGGGCGAGCCCTTCCCACTGCTCGTCGGTGACGTCGTATCGGTTCACCGGGTCCCCCTGAACTGACTCGCACTCAATGCCTGCACCAGCCAATTCTTACGCCAAGTCACCCGTTCGGCCCAACAGCGACACGGACGGCGACCGATTCGGGCCTCCCACGGACGCTTCTTACCCGCCACACACCGGAATCTTCACGTCCAGGAACAGCTCGTTCACCGAGCGCGACTACGTTCACGTGCCGTGCACTTGGCAGATACCTCGCTGGTGACACCCGGTCGGCGGACGCAGTCGGCGGTGTCCGCCCTTCCGGAACCCCCCGCGCAGTGGCACCGCGTGCTGACCCTGCTCTCCGCCGTCACGCTCTTCATCGGCACCCGCTCGGTGTGGTCGACGGCCGCGAGCCACAAGGTCGTCGTGGCCGCCGTCATCTCGGTCTGCTACGCCTCGATCCTGGTCTGCGGGGTGCTCGCGCTCGTCGTGCGCCGGTCCCGTTCGCTGGCCCGTATCGACCTGGGGGTGCTGGTCACCGCCGTGGTCCTGGTGCTGTGCGCCTGGGCGGTGTACCACCAGGGCGGCGACGAGGCGGTCCTGACCACCCAGGCCGCCCGGGAACTCGCCGCCGGGCGGCCCGTCTACGGCCGCCCCTGGCCCTGGCTGTTCGGCCACGGCACGGTCGCCCTCACCCCGACCGTGTACGGCGGCTACGACTTCACGTACGGCTACCCCCCGCTCGCCCCGCTGCTCACCGCACCGCTGCTGTGGCTCGGGCACGGCGGCGCCCCCGCGACGGCCATGGCGACCGGCGCGCTGCTCGTGGGCGCGGTGGCGCTGTGGCGGATGCTGCCCGCGCCGTGGCGGCCGGCCGCGACCATGGCGTGCCTCGGCTTCTCGTTCCTGCCGATGTACGGGCGCCAGGGTTATCCGGCGATCCTCGCGCTGGCGCTGCTGCTGCCCGCGGTGGTGCGCTGGCCGCGGACGGGGCGCGGCGGACTGCTCGGCCGGGCGGGCGTGGCACGGGCCGCGTGCCTCGGCGCGGCCTGCGCCGCCCAGCAGCTGTCGTGGTTCGTGGTGCCGTTCCTGCTGGCCGGGATCTACGCGGTGCGCCGCGGTGAGCTGGGCCCGCGCGCGGCGGCGGGCGTGCTGCTGCGGATCGCCGGGGTCGCCGTCACCGTGTGGCTGCTGATCAACACGTACTTCCTGGTGCAGCAGCCGGCGGCCTGGCTGAAGGGGATCGCGCTGCCGCTGACGCAGGGCGCGGTGCTGCACGGCCAGGGGCTGATCGGCATCTCGCTGTACCTCACGGACGGCAGCGACCGGCTCGACTGGTACGGGCACGCGAGTCTGCTGCTGGCGGCGGGGCTGCTGGCGGTGTTCGTGCTGTTCGTCCGGCGGCTGGGGCCGGCCGCGACCGTGCTGCCGTGGTGCGCGTTCTTCCTGGCCACGCGTTCCCAGGACGGCTACTACCTGATGATGACGCCGCTGTGGCTGGCCTCGGCGGTCACCGCGCCGCTGCCGGAGTTCGCCGGGGCGTGGCAGCCGCGGCCCCGGATCCTGACGGGTGCGCGGCGGCGTCCGGCGCGGGTCGCCGCGGCCGTCCTGGTCCTGCTGCCCGCCCTGGCGAGCGCGACGGCGGCGGCCACCGGGACGCCTCCGCTGCGGATGCGGGTGACGGCGGCCCGGCACGGCTCGGCGACCGCGGTGACCCTGATGACCCTACGGGTGACCAACACCGGGGACAGCGCGCTGAGTCCGCACTTCACCCTCACCACGGGCCAGGGCATGGACCCGTACTGGATCGTGGCCGAGGGGCCGCGCACGCTGCCCGCGCACAGCACGGCCCGCTACGAACTCCGGCCGCCCAAGGGGACGTTCCACCTGCCCGGGCCGAGCGTGCGGATCCGGCTGCGGGCGTTCACCGCGGATCCGCAGACGCTGTCGAGCGCGGACGTGGGCTCCGCGCTGCGCACGTCTGCCGTACGACGATGAGGTCGCCGTGGGTCAGGCGGTCGTCGCGCGGGTGAAGCGGAGCGTGCCGGTGACCGTGGTCAGGCCGCGGATCATACCGAGCTGGTTCCAGCCCAGGCCGAACTCGGCGCGGTCGACGGTGAATTCGGCGTCCAGGGTGAGGGCGTCGGCGCTCGCGCCGGTCAGCTTCGCGGTGAAGGAGTGCGGGCGGCTGATGCCGCGCACGGTGAGCTGGCCGGAGACCTCGACCGTGTCGGCGCCGCGCAGGGCGGCGGAACGCACGGCGTAGGTGATCTCGGGGTGGTTCGCGGCGTCGAAGAAGTCGGCGCCGCGCAGGTGCTCGTCGCGCTTGGCGTTCTTGGTGTCGAGCGAGGCGGCGTCGAGGGCGAGGGTGCCGGTGGCGGAGCCGTCTGCGGCCACCTCTCCCCCGCCGCGGACGGTCCCGAAGGCGCCCTTGACGGTCACCAGGCCCCACATCGTCTTGTGCTTCAGGGCGACGGTGGAAGCGCTGGTGTCGAGCTGCCACAGTCCGGTTTCCACGGCGACGGTCATGGTCGTTTCCTGTTCAGTGGTGATTCAAATTTGGATGACTCGACGCTAGCCGATTATCCAAAACTGAACAACCCCTGTCGTCCAAAATTGGACCACGGTTACACTCGATGCATGGCCGACCCCGAGGAGCACACCCCCGACCTGCCCGCGTGCCCGTCCGCCCGGGGTGCCGGGCTGCTGCCGCCCGAGCTGCGCGCCTGGATGGTGCTGCTCGCCGCGACGGGTGCCGTGGAGCAGCGGCTGCGAGCGGTGGTGAAGGAACGGCTGGACGTCTCGCACGACGAGTTCCTGATCCTGTGCCTGCTCGCGGAGCACCCGGCGGAGGGCCTGCGCATGACGCGGGTCGCCGAGCTGCTGGGCCGCCCGAAGACCCGGCTGACCTACCAGGTCGCCTGTCTCCAGCACACCGGGCTGGTCACCCGGCGCTCCGTCTGCGGGGACAAGCGGGGCGTCGAGATCGCCCTCACCGAGAAGGCCCGCACGCTCCTGCGCGAGGCCTCCACCACCCTCGCCGAGACGGTCACCACGGCACTGGCCCATGTCATGGGCCCCGAACAGTGCGCGGCGATGAGCGGTCTGGTGCCGGCCCCGGTCCCCTCGGCGGAGGCAGACGACACGACCGCGGGGACCGAGCCCGTCGACTCCGCAGACCGGACCAGGGTCGGGACGATCACACCCGGCGAGGAGGGCGGGACCGAAACGGAACCTGCCGGACCCCACGGAAAGCCGTACACAGAGACCGTCGGCACTACCGGCTGAGGCCCACTTCCGGGCCGTCCGCTCCGCCGAGCAGACCGGAACCCGGACGGGAGAGCGGGCCGGGCCGGAACCCGCCGGAGCCCCCGGGAAGCCACGCCCCGGAGACCGTCGACACGACCGACCGAAGACCGGCCCCGCCCCCGGCCGCACCCAAGCCACGAGGCGTACCGCCTGAGCCAGAGCCGCACCTGGACCACAGGGTGCCGACCTGAAGCGGACCACGCCCAACCGCAAGGCGCCGCCCGCACCGCACCGCACCGCACCGCAGCGCACCAAGATCACAGGATGCCCACCTCGGCCGGACCGCGCCCAGGTCACACAGGCCGCCCCGACGGACCGTGCCCAGGCCGCAAAGCGCCGCCCGGACCGGACCACATCAAGATCACAGGGCGCCCGACCCAACCGGACCGCGCCCAGGTCACACGGGCCGGCCGGGCGGGCCGTGCCCAGGCCGCAAGATGCCGTCGCTCGGAGTCGGTCCGGTCCGGAGGAAAGGCCGCCCGCCCCGGTCGGCGGTCCGATCCGGGTGAGGGCTGCCCGCCCGGGCCCGTCACAAAATGAGCGCCCAATACAAGGCGCCCGCCCGGCCGTCGCCGAAGTGGGCGCCGGACGAGGACCGCCCGCCCACGCCCGCCGCGAAGTGGGCGCCGGATGGGGACCGCCCGACGGCGGCCGTCACGGAAGCGAGCGCGGCGGAGGGGCCGGCGCGGTTTCGCCCGGCCCCCGTCGTTTCGGTCTCCCGGCGTTCTCGCCTACCCGGCACTCTCACCCATCCGGCACCTTCACCCACCCAGCGCCCTCACCCACCCGGCACCTTCACCCACCCGGCACCCTCACCTACCCGGCGTTCGCCAGGTCCTTCGGCTGGGCGGTTCGTGGCGGTTCCTCCTCGTGGCCCTCCCCGAAGGGCCCGCGGCCCGGGAGGATCGCCAGGACGATCAGCGTGCCGGCGGCCATGATGATCCCGCCGATCAGGCTGGTCCGGGCGACGCTGAGGGCGAAGGCCTCGTGCACCGCGTCGAGCAGGGCCTGGGCCTGCTCGGGACCGCCGGCCGGGTTCTTCGCGATCTGCTCGGCGACCGCGATGCCGCCGCCCACCGAGTCCTTCGCCGTGTCCAGCGCCGCCACCGTGAGATGACCGCCGACCAGGTCGGTCAGCTTGTCGCGGTAGGCGGTGCCCAGCAGCGAGCCGAGCACGGCGATGCCGAGGGAGCCGCCCAGCTCCAGCGCGGTGTCGTTGGCGCCGCCGCCGACGCCCAGCTCCGACTCCGGGAAAGACCCCATGATCGTGTCGGTCGCCGGGGACACGCTCAGGCCGATCGCGAACCCGAGGAGCAGCAGCGAGGGCACGAAGTCGGTGTAGCCGGAGCCGGTCCCGATCCGGGTGAGCAGGGAGACGCCCGCGCTGCCGATGGTCATGCCGGCCACCACCATGGCCTTCACGCCCAGCCTCGGGGTCAGCCGCCCGGTGACCGCCGCTCCGACGAACACCGCACCGGCCAGCGGCAGCAGCCGGACCCCGGTCTCCAGCGCGTCGTACCCGAGGACGAACTGCAGGAACTGGGTGGAGTAGTAGATCGAGCCGAAGGTGCCGAAGAAGAAGAACAGCACCGCCAGCATCGACCCGCTGAACGCCCGCCCGGTGAACCGGCGCACATCCAGCATGGGGTGCGGGTGACGCAGTTCCCAGGCGACGAAGGCCGCCAGGCCGACCCCGGCGACCACGGCCGCGGTGACCGGGCCGGCACCCCAGCCGAAGTGCGGGCCCTCGATGGTGGCGTACACCAGGGAGCCGACGGAGACGATCGACAGCAGTCCGCCGACGTAGTCGATCCGGCCCATGCCCACCGCCCTCGACGGCGGGACCAGGGCGAGCGCGCCGAGGACGGCGACGACCGCGATGGGGACGTTGATCAGGAAGGTGGAGCCCCAGGCGTGGTCCCGGAGCAGCCGGCCGGCGACCAGCGGGCCGACCGCGATGGCGAGACCGGAGGTGGCGGTCCAGGCGGTGATGGCCCGGGCGCGCTCCCCCTTGGGGAACATCGCGACCAGCAGCGACAGCGTGGCCGGCATGACCACCGCGGCGCCGACGCCCATGATCGCGCGGGCCGTGACGACCAGGGCGGTCCGATCCACCAGGCTGCCCATCACCGAGCCGCCCGCGAAGATCAGCAGGCCCAGGATCAGGGCGCCGCGGCGGCTGTACTTGTCGCCGATCGCGCCCAGCACCAGCATCAGCGCCGCGTACGGGACGGTATAGCCGTCGATGACCCACTGCAGGTCACTGCTGGAGAGGCCCAGGTCCTTCGTCATGTCGGGCGCGGCCACGATCAGCGAGGTGTTCGCCATGACGACGATCAGCAGGCTCAGGCAGAGCACGAGCAGCGCCCACCAGCGCCGCGCGTACGGCCCGGTCGTCTTCTCCACGGGTGTGTCGGCAAGCAAGGGCATCGGGGACTCCTAGCGGCGACGGGATAATTGCCCACTGGTGTGCAGATTAAGCGATTGCCCACTGGCGTGCAAATAAACCTCCGGCACCGGAAACGCCGAAGAGGCCCTCCGAGGAGGGCCCCTTCGTCGAGTGCCGCGGGTGCCGGGCGTGCGTACGCGCCCCTAGTCCAGGACGTCGGACTCCTCGGCCGGCGCCTCCGGCGCGACCTCCTCGACCACCGCGCCCGCGCGGTCCGCCGGCACCCCGGCCGCGATGAGCGTGACGACGGCGGTCCGGGTGCCGTCGTCCTCGAGCGCGCCGGTGTTGACCTGCTCCAGCAGGGCGAAGTGCATGGCCTCCAGGCTCGCGCTCAGCACGGCGGGCGGGAGCTGGTTGTGGAAGACGCCGTCGCGCTGGCCGCGCTCCACGATGGACGTGACCTCGTCACGGGCGGGCGCCAGGATCTCGGCGACGCGCTCCATGCCCAGATCACGCCGGGCGAGCGCGAGCAGCAGCCGGTAGCGGTCACCGACGGGCCAGATGCAGCGCACGAAGTGGGCGAGCGCCCGCTCGGCCGGTTCCTCCGGCCGCCGGGCGGTCTCCAGCACCCCGCGCAGCGTCTCGGACGCCTCCTCCGCGAGCGCCTCCAGCAGCGCGGCCCGCCCGGGGAAATGCCCGAACAGGGTGCGCCGTACGACACCGGAGGCGCGCGCCAGCTCCTCCAGGGTGACGTCGGGATTCCGGCCGAGCTCGCGGCGCGCCGTGGCGAGGATGCGCGCCCGGTTGGACCGCGAGTTTCGGCGCTGCGGCTCGCGGGCCACGGGCTTGGTCACGGGGCACCTCGGTGATCGTGGTGGCGGCGGGACGCCCATTCTGGCACGGGCCCCACCGGCCCCACTGGCCCCGTCCGGCCCAATGGAACCCGTCCCCGGCGACTCCGTACGCCACCATAGCGGGACGAACCGGCCCCGACGCGACACACCAAACTTGTTGCCATCGTTTTCTTGAACTCTTCGTGTTTAGCCGAGTAGGTTGTCCCCATGACCACGCCCCAGCCCCGAACCGTCGCCGAAGAGCTGCGCGGTGCCGGCCTGCGGGTGACGGCCGCCCGCGTCGCGCTGCTGGAGACCGTCCGCAGCGGCGACCACCTCGATGTCGAGACGATCGCCTCCGGAGTGCGCGACCGCGTCGGCCACATCTCCGTACAGGCCGTGTACGAGGCGCTGCACGCGCTGACCGCGGCCGGACTCGTCCGCCGTATCGAACCGCCCGGCAGCCCCGCGCGGTTCGAGGGGCGCGTCGGGGACAACCACCACCACCTCGTGTGCCGCTCGTGCGGCGTCGTCGCCGACGTCGACTGCGCGGTCGGTCACGCCCCCTGTCTCACCGCGTCCGACGACCGAGGCTTCTCGATCGACGAGGCCGAGGTCATCTACTGGGGCCTGTGCCCCGCCTGTTCCACCGCCGGTACCGCGGCAGCACCCTGATTTCCCCCTTCGGAAGGAATCCCCCCTATGTCCGAGAACCCCTCGTCCGAGGCGAAGTGCCCCGTCGCCCACGACCGTGCGGCACACCCCACCCAGGGCGGCGGCAACCGCCAGTGGTGGCCGGAGCGGCTCAACCTGAAGATCCTCGCCAAGAACCCGGCGGTGGCGAACCCGCTCGGTGAGGACTTCGACTACGCGGAGGCGTTCAAGAACCTCGACCTGGCGGCTGTCAAACAGGACATCGCCGCGGTGCTGACGGACTCCCAGGACTGGTGGCCCGCCGACTTCGGCAACTACGGCCCGCTGATGATCCGTATGGCCTGGCACAGCGCCGGCACCTACCGCATCTCCGACGGCCGCGGCGGCGCCGGCGCCGGCCAGCAGCGCTTCGCGCCGCTGAACAGCTGGCCGGACAACGGCAACCTGGACAAGGCCCGCCGTCTGCTGTGGCCGGTGAAGAAGAAGTACGGCCAGGCGCTGTCCTGGGCCGACCTGATGATCCTGACCGGCAACGTGGCCCTGGAGCAGATGGGCTTCGAGACCTTCGGCTTCGGCGGCGGCCGCGCCGACGTCTGGGAGGCCGAGGAGGACGTCTACTGGGGTCCCGAGAAGGTCTGGCTGGACGACCAGCGCTACAGCGGCGACCGCGACCTGGAGAACCCGCTCGGCGCCGTCCAGATGGGTCTCATCTACGTCAACCCCGAGGGCCCCAACGGCAACCCGGACCCGATCGCCGCGGCCCGCGACATCCGTGAGACCTTCCGCCGTATGGCGATGAACGACGAGGAGACCGTCGCCCTCATCGCCGGTGGTCACACCTTCGGCAAGACCCACGGCGCCGGCCCGGCGGACAACGTCGGCGCCGAGCCCGAGGCCGCCCCGATCGAGGCCCAGGGCCTCGGCTGGGCCAGCACCTACGGCTCCGGCAAGGGCGGCGACGCCATCACCTCCGGCCTGGAGGTCACCTGGACCGCCACGCCGACCCAGTGGAGCAACGGGTTCTTCAAGAACCTGTTCGAGTACGAGTGGGAGCTCACCCAGAGCCCGGCCGGTGCGAACCAGTGGGTGGCGAAGGACGCCGAGGCGATCATCCCCGACGCGCACGACACGTCGAAGAAGCAGCTGCCGACCATGCTCACCACCGACCTGTCGCTGCGCTTCGACCCGGTCTACGAGCAGATCTCGCGCCGCTTCTACGAGAACCCGGCCGAGTTCGCCGACGCGTTCGCCCGCGCCTGGTTCAAGCTGACCCACCGTGACATGGGCCCGAAGTCGCAGTACCTCGGCGCCGAGGTCCCGGCGGAGACCCTGATCTGGCAGGACCCGCTGCCCGAGGCCGAGGGCGAGGCCATCGACACGGCCGACGTCACGGCGCTCAAGGCCAAGCTGCTCGCCTCCGGTCTGACCGTCTCCCAGCTGGTCTCCACCGCCTGGGCGTCCGCCTCCACCTTCCGCGGCAGCGACAAGCGCGGCGGTGCCAACGGCGCCCGTATCCGCCTGGAGCCCCAGCGCGGCTGGGAGGCCAACGACCCCGACCAGCTCCGTCACGTCCTCAGCGTCATCGAGGGTGTCCAGGCCGAGTTCAACACCGGGGCCAAGAAGGTCTCCGTGGCCGACCTGATCGTCCTCGGCGGTGCCGCCGCGGTCGAGAAGGCCGCCAAGGACGCCGGCGTCGACGTGGAGGTCCCCTTCACGCCGGGCCGTGTCGACGCGACCGACGCGCACACGGACGCCGAGTCGTTCGCCGCGCTGGAGCCGTACTGGGACGGCTTCCGCAACTACACCGGCAAGGGCACCCGCCTGCCGGCCGAGTACCTGCTGCTCGACAAGGCGAACCTGCTCACGCTGAGCGCCCCCGAGATGACGGTCCTCGTCGGCGGTCTGCGCGTCCTCGGCGCCAACAGCGGCGAGTCCAAGCACGGCGTGTTCACCGACACCCCCGGCGTCCTGACCAACGACTTCTTCGTCAACCTGCTCGAGCTGGGCACGACCTGGAAGTCCACCTCGGAGGACCAGCACACCTTCGAGGGCCGCGACGACGCGGGCAACCTGAAGTGGACCGGCACCCGTGCCGACCTGGTCTTCGGTTCCAACTCCGAGCTGCGCGCCCTCGCCGAGGTCTACGCGAGCGACGACGCGAAGGAGAAGTTCGTGAAGGACTTCGTCGCGGCCTGGACCAAGGTCTCCGACCTGGACCGGTTCGACCTGGTCTGATCCTGAACCGCCCCTGAAGTGAGCGAGGGCGCCCGGGCCTGTCCCGGGCGCCCTTCGCGTTCAGCTCCAGGGGATGTAGCCGCCGTCCACCCGGATCGTGTCGATCCCGCTGATGTGCCGGGCGCCGCAGCGGTCCTGGGGCAGGACCAGCTGGGGGCCGGCCCCGTCGAGCGGGGTGTCGTCGATGGTGGTGGCGAGCAGCACGGCCGCGTTGCCGAAGTCGGGGTCGATCTCGGCCCACGACAGCAGGGCGTGATGCCCGTCCGCCCCGTGCACGGCGATCAGGAACCGCAGCCGGTCCTTGCGCCGGGCGGGATCGAAGCCGGGCCGGGCCGCCGACAGCACGTCGTGCAGGAGCGGTCCGGTGAAGCGGTGGTGCTGGACACCGCTCGTGGCGCACTCGAAGCTGACCGCGGCCCGCCGCTGGGGCCAGGCCAGCAGGTCGGCCACGGTGAGCCGGGCCGGCCGGGCCAGATCACCGGCGAGCCTGAGTTCCGCGCCTTGACTCATGGGCCACCACCTCCCCGGTGACCGTACCCGGGCCGGGGAGGAACACAAACGCATATTCCATTCATATGCAGCGCGGAGATCTGCTTCTGCCATACGAAGTCCCACTTATCGCTGGCACATGCGGCTGATCGCCGGCATGGGGCCGCTCCTCGGGCCTGTGGTAGCTTGCCGAAGCCAGTCGTACCCCTGTGCGTACACGTACGCACGACGGGTCAGGGAATCCGGTGCGAATCCGGAGCTGACGCGCAGCGGTGAGGGCGACGGGCGGGGCAACGGCCACTGGACGGCGAACGGTCCGTGAAGGCGCCCCGTCCGGATGACCCCGAGTCCGAAGACCTGCTGGCGGCCTCCGGCGGCGCAAGGACGCCGGGGGAGCACCCGCACGACCGGGCTTCGCGCATGAGCCCTCGACGCCGAAGGATGTTCCGTGCCGCTCGCACGCCCCGTCCGTCCCGCCGCTCCCCCTGTTCCTTGCCGGTGCCCTGCTGTTGACCGGATGCGCCGGTTCCGCCGGTTCCGGAACGGCCCCCGCCAGGAGCACCGCTACCGGGTATCCCGTCACCCTCGACAACTGCGGGGAGAAGGTGCGCGTGGACAGCCCTCCACGGCGGGCCTGTGTGCCGACCGGGTCAGTCGGTCGGCCGACGGGACCCTGATCCTGGACGGGGTCGGCCTCGCCCCACGCCCCGGGACCGTCACCGGGCTGCTCGGCCCGAACGGCTTCGGCAAGTCCACCCTGCTGCGGCTGCTCGCCGGTGTCCTCGCCCCGTCCTCCGGCACCGTCACGCTCGACGGACGCCCGCTGGAGCGGGCGGGGCGCCGCGCCGTCGCCCGGCGGGTGGCCGTGGTCGAGCAACAGGCGGACACCCAGGTCGCGCTGACCGTCCTCGACGTCGTACGCCTCGGCCGGGTCCCGCACCGCAGGGCCTGGGCGCCCGCCTCCGCCGAGGACGAGGAGGCCGTCCGCTCCGCGCTGGCCCGCACCGGTCTGGCCGACAAAGCCGCCCGCCCCTGGCGGACACTGTCCGGCGGGGAGCGCCAGCGGGTGCAGATCGCCCGCGCCCTCGCCCAGCAGCCCCGGGAACTGCTGCTGGACGAACCCACCAACCACCTCGACATCCAGCACCAGCTCGCCCTGCTCACCAGCGTGGTCGCCCTGCACGACCTCAACCTGGCCGCGATGTACTGCGACCGGCTGCTCGTGCTGCGGCGGGGCCGTGTGGTGGCGGGCGGCACCCCGGAGGAGGTCCTCACCGAGGAGCTGATCGCCGAGGTGTACGGCGTCCGCGCCGCCGTCACCCGGGCCGCCCCCGGGGACCGCCCGCACATACGCTTCCTGGGCACGCTCCCCGCTCCTGGA
The DNA here is from genome assembly GCF_054660435.1 of Streptomyces sp. YKOK-I1. NCBI lineage: Bacteria > Bacillati > Actinomycetota > Actinomycetes > Kitasatosporales > Streptomycetaceae > Streptomyces > Streptomyces sp. YKOK-I1. The sequence goes on along the minus strand of NZ_BAAGDR010000001.1, from coordinate 7,607,015 downwards.
GGAACCGCCACGTGACCAGCCGCGTCAGCTTCGTCCCGCCCGCGATGAACGACTCCCTGCGCCAGGCCCGTTTCGACGACGGATGCTCCCTCGACGCGGGCGGGCTGGCGCGGGCGCGGGCCGCCGCCGGATCCCTGCGCCCGGCGGTCCGGGTCCTGGTCTCCCCCAGTGCGCGCTGCCGGGAGACGGCGGCCGCCCTCGGTCTCGACGGGGTCGAGGAGGCTGACCTGGCGGGTCTGGACGTGGGGCGCTGGCGGGGTCTGACCCTCGCCGAGGTCGGCGCCGCCGAGCCACAGGAGGTCGGCCGCTGGCTCGCCGAACCCGACGCGGCGCCGCACGGCGGGGAGTCGGTGGCGGACCTGTGCGCACGGGTCGGCCGCTGGCTGCGGGCGGCGGCGGAGACGGACGGGCACACGGTCGCGGTGGTCGAGCCGGAGATCGTGCGGGCCGTGGTGGTGCGGGTGCTGGGGGCGCCGGCGGCGGCGTTCTGGCGGCTCGACGTGCCCCCGTTGAGCGTCACCTCGGTCAGCGGGCGGGACGGCCGGTGGAACCTGCGGCTCGGGCAGCCGCTGGACCCGGCCGGCGAATCAACGGACGACCGCGTATGACAGGGCCCCCGGACGGATCCGGGGGCCCTGTGCGTTCACCGTCCTTGCGGTCGGCTCACTGCGGGACGGTCACGGCCGTCCGCGCCGGCGCCTTCACGGGCCCGGGGTTCAGGAGCCGTTCGGCCAGTTCGCCGAAGACGAGGCCGAAGCCCGTCCACAGCGTGATCTGGAGAGCGAGGGTGGACAGGCGGAACCGCCACAGCAGGGTGGCCGGGAAGTCCGCCGGGACTTCGTTGATCGTGGGCAGGAACGCGTACGCCAGACCGATCAGGGTGACGAAGCCGAGGACGGCGACGACGGTGGCGTACCAGGTGCCGAGCCTCGGCGCGAGCCGCTTGCCGGCGATCACCGCGGCGATCGCGAGCAGCACACCGAGCAGCATCATCAGGAAGAACAGGGTGGTCCGTTTGGCGATCGTGTCGTGGTCGCCGACCGCGGGCGGGTTGGCCGGGTACTTCAGGAACGGCACGACGTACACGGCCAGCAGCGCGGCCCCCGACAGCAGCAGCGCCGTGGCCCGCGGGCCGAAGGGGCCGACCCGGCCGAGGGCGAAGCAGTAGGCGAGGGCGGCGACGCCGCCGAAGGCGACCCCGTAGACGAGGACGCCGGTGGCGAGACCGGCGGTGGACTGAAGGGAGCGGGAGACGAGTTCGACCTCGTGCTCGTGGGCGTGGGCCTCCTCGAAACCGATGGCGCTGTCGACGTTCGGCTCGCCCAGGAAGTAGGCGACGACGAGGGCGAGCACGCCGGCCGCGAGGCCGGCGAGCATGCCCCGCACCAGGAGGTTTCGCACGGTTGCGGAGTTCATGGCGGTGCGGCGTCCCTCGTCAGTGGCAGGGGAAGCCGAGCAGGTGGCGGGCGTCGTGCACCCACTCGTGGACTCCCTCGCCGGAGACGACGGAGGTGGCGCCCTGCTCGGCGCCGACGAAGTACAGCAGGACCAGCATGAGGATGCCGAAGAAGACCGCCCAGGGAGCGATGTCCTTCAGCGGGAGCTTGGCGGGAACGGCGGGTGCGGCGGTGGTCGGCTGGGCGACGTGCTGCGCCATGGCAGGGCCTCCTCTGGGAGTTCGCGTCCCATCTCGGTGGTGCACAGGACGACGGCCCCGGGTCTGACTCGCGGTCCGCCCCTCCACCAGGAGCGCACCGTTCACAGTGGCGCGACCGTGCCGGATTTCCACCGGCTTCCGTGTTTCCGTCGTCGATATCAGAGTGAAGGTACCGTGCCCCGGCGAACTGGCCAAGAGCGCACTGTCCGACGTGATCCGGCTCTCCTCGCTCCGGCCGTTCCGCCCCGGACGCTCGAAAATGTTTCGTAACCGGCGGTTTTCCCCTCCTTGTCCTGGCTGTGACGGCCGTGCCAGTGTCCCGGTCCAGCAGGCGAGCCGTCCGCGGCGAGGGCGGTCGAAAGCCTTTCGCGCGAGCCGCCCGGCCGCCTGCCGAACGGACAGGGCATGCCGAGCATGCCGGGAAGAAGAGAGGCAGAGCATGCACGGAATCCGGGTATTTCCGAGAACACGACGCGCGGCGGTGGCCGTGGTCACCGCGACGGCGGCGCTGAGCCTGCTCGCCGCGTGCGGGACGTCGGGGCCGGGCGGATCGTCGTCGGGGGGCTCGTCGTCGAAGGGCCTGACGATGTGGGCGCTGAACGACCAGACGATCCTCAAGGAGTCCGTCGACGCCTACAACAAGGACCACCCGGACGAGAAGATCACCCTGCGGCTGTTCGCGAACGACGACTACAAGCAGAAGCTGCGGGTGGCGTTCGGGGCGGACCAGGCCCCGGACATCTTCTTCAGCTGGGGCGGCGGCGCGCTGAACGACTATGTGAAGGCGGACAAGGTCGACGCCCTGACCGACGCTCAGGTGGGGCTGCTGCGGTTCACGCCGAGCGTGCTGCAGAGCGCCACGTTCAGCAGCAAGGTCTACGGCATACCGGCCAACGGGCTGGCCCCGGTGGTCCTCTACTACAACAAGAAGGTCCTCAAGGACGCGGGCGTGGAGGCGCCGACGACGTACGACGGACTGCTGGCCGCCGTGAAGAAGCTGAAGGGCGACGGGGTCACCCCGATCTCCCTCGCGGCGAACTCCAAGTGGCCGACGCTGATGTACCTGGAGTACCTGCTCGACCGCGAGGGCGGCTCCGAGGTGTTCACCAAGATCGCCTCCGGTGACGCCGCGGCCTGGAAGGACCCGGCGGTCACCGCGGCCAACACCCGCCTCCAGGAACTCGCGAAGGCCGGGGCGTTCGGCGACAACGCCTCCTCCGTCAGCTACGACCAGGGCGCCTCCACCGCGCTGCTCTACACCGGCAAGGCCGGGATGGAGCTGATGGGCACCTGGGAGTACGCCAACCTGGTCAAGGCCGCACCGGACTTCGTGAAGAAGGACCTGGGCTATGTCGCCTTCCCGTCGGTGTCCGGCGGCGCGGGCGACCCGAAGGCCATCGTCGGCAACCCCTCCAACTTCCTGTCCCTGAACTCGAAGAGCAAGAACAAGTCGGCGGCGCTCACCTACCTGAAGAACTACGTCCTGAACGGCGACCAGGTCGACGCCTATCTCGCGGCGGGCAGTGTGCCTCCGGTCAACGGACTGGACACCAAGCTGGCGGCGGTGAAGTCGGCCGACGACAAGAAGTGGCTGAGCTTCGTATACCAGCTGGTGCAGAACTCCCCGACGTTCCAGCTCTCCTGGGACCAGGCGCTCCCCTCCGACCAGGCGGATCCGCTGCTGACCAACGTGGACAAGTCGTTCCTGCGGCAGATCGAGCCGGAGGAGTTCGGCACGGCCATGAGCGAGGCGGCGCAGTAATGACCACGGTGGTCCGTACGCCGCGACCGGTCGCGTCCTCCACGACGCGGCCGGCCACGGCCCGTTCACGGCGCCGCCCGGGCGGTGCCCTGCTCATGGCGGCGCCCGCGCTGCTGCTGTTCGCTCTGTTCGGTCTGGTGCCGCTGGTCGGCGTGGTGGTGCTGAGCCTCTCCCGCTGGGACGGTCTGGGCTCGCTCGGCTGGGCCGGGTCCGCCAACTGGAGCGGGGTCCTCGCCGACGACGCCACCTGGCAGGCGCTCTGGCTCACCCTCAAGGTGATGGCGGTGAGCTGGCTGGTCCAGACACCGGTCTCACTGGCGCTCGGGGTGTTCCAGTCGCCCAAGGGGCGGCTGCGCGCGCTGTTCGCCGTGGTGTGGTTCCTGCCGCTGCTGCTGTCGGCCGTGGCGATCGGTCTGACCTGGCAGGCGCTGCTCGACCCGTCCTTCGGCATCGGCGCCACGCCCGGGCTGCACTGGCTGGCGCGGCCGCTGCTCGGCTCCCCCGACCTGGCTCTCTACACTGTGATCTTCGTGATCGCCTGGCAGTTCGTGCCGTTCCACGCCCTGCTGTACCAGGCGGGCATCCGGCAGATCCCGGTCTCGTTGTACGAGGCCGCCGCCATCGACGGCGCCGGTCCCGCGACCCGCTTCCTGCGGATCACGCTGCCGCAGCTGAAGTACACGCTGGTCACGTCGAGCACCCTGATGCTGGTCGGCTCGCTCACCTACTTCGATCTGATCTACGTCCTGTCCGGCGGCACGGGCGGCCCGGGCACCGCGACCCGGGTCCTGCCGCTGGCCATGTACATCACGGGTTTCCAGTCGCACGACATGGGCCGGGCCAGCGCGATCGCCACCCTGCTGGTGGTGTTCGGCCTCGCGCTGTCGCTGCTCACCACCCGCCTGTCCGGCTTCACCCGGATGGACAGCCAGCAGGAGGGCATGTGAACGCCTTGCGCAGAACCGTCGCCGGCGGCGCCGCCCTCGGGTGGACCGCGCTGGTCGTGGTCCCCGTGTACTGGCTGGTCGTCACCAGCCTGCGCGGGCGCGGCGACTTCACCACCGCCAGCCCGCTGTCCCTGCCCGGACACCCGACGCTGGAGAACTACCGGACCGTCCTGGACGGCGGCTTCACCACCTATCTGCTCAACAGCGTCGTCGTCACCGCCGCGACGGTCGCGGTCACCGTGGTCGTGGCCCTGATGGCCGCGTTCTCGATCGTCCGGCACGCCGACCGCTTCTCCCGGCTGACCTTCCGGCTGTATCTGCTGGGCCTGGCGATCCCGCTCCAAGCGGTGATCATCCCGGTCTATCTGCTGATCATCCGGATGCATATGTACGACAGTCTGCTCGCGATCGTGCTGCCCTCGGCGGCGTTCGCGCTGCCGGTCACCGTGATGATCCTGGTCAGCTTCCTGCGGGACGTGCCGCGTTCGCTGTTCGAGGCGATGGTCGTGGACGGCGCCGGGGACTGGCGCATGCTGTTCTCGCTCGCGGCGCCGCTGGCCCGGCCCGCGCTGGTGACGGTCGCGGTGTACGACGGCCTCCAGGTCTGGAACGGCTTCCTGTTCCCCCTGATCCTCACCCAGAGCGGCGACAAGGCCGTACTGCCGCTCGCTCTGACGCTCTACCGGGGCGAGTTCGGCATCGACGTGCCCGCGACGATGGCCGCGGTGGTGCTCTCCACCCTTCCCATGCTGGTGGTCTTCGTCCTCGCCAGACGCCGGTTGGTCGCCGGACTGACCGCCGGATTCTCCAAGTAACCGACCGCGTAACCCACCGCCGCAGACGAAGAGGCCGACGCCACGGGGGCGCCGGCCCTCCTCGGCATGCCCAAGAACGGAGTCGTGCATGACGACCACCACGCCGGACCCCTCTCGGCAGCTCTCCCCGGCGCGTCCCTGGACCGACGCCGCTCTCCCGGCCGGCGAACGCGTCGAGGCGCTGCTCGCCCGCCTCACCCTGGAGGAGAAGGTCGCCCAGCTCAGCAGCACCTGGGAGGACGTCGAACCGGCCGGCCCCGAGGTCGCCCCCGGCACCAGTCTCTTCGGCCGGGTCGGCGACCTCGACGAGACCGCCCGGCACGGCCTCGGCCAGCTCACCCGCCCCTACGGCACCGTGCCCCGGCCCGCGCTGGAACACGCCCGGCTGCTCGCGGCCCGCCAGCGGCAGATCATCGGGCAGAGCAGGTTCGGCATCCCTGCCATGGCGCACGACGAGTGCCTGACCGGCTTCACCACGTACGGCGCCACCATCTACCCCACCTCGCTCGCCATGGCGGCCACCTTCGACCCGGCGCTGATCGGCCGGGTCGGCGAGGCGATCGGCGCCGACATGGCCGAGGCCGGGGTCCACCAGGGCCTCGCCCCCGTCGTGGACGTGATCCGCGACTACCGCTGGGGGCGCTGCGAGGAGACGTACGGCGAGGACCCGTATCTCGTCGGGGCGATGGGCGAGGCGTATGTGCGGGGCCTGCAGAGCGCCGGGGTGTACGCCACGCTCAAGCACTTCGCCGGGTACTCGGCGTCGATGGGCGGCCGCAACCACGCCCCGGTCGGGATCGGCCCCCGCGAGCTGCACGACGTGATCCTGCCGCCGTTCGAGCGGATCGTGGCCGCCGGGGTGGGCTCGGTCATGAACTCGTACGCCGAGATCGACGGCGAGGCGCCCGCCGCGAGCCGCCGGCTGCTGACCGGGGTGCTGCGCGAGGAGTGGGGTTTCGAGGGGACCGTCGTCTCGGACTACTGGTCGCTGCCGTTCCTGGTGGACGCGCACCGGGTGGCGGCCGATCTGGCGGACGCCGGGGCGCGGGCGCTGTGGGCGGGCCTGGACGTCGAACTGCCGGACCAGCGCGGCTTCGGCGCGGCGCTGGTCGGGGCCGTCCGCGCGGGGAAGGCCGACGAGGCGGACGTCGACCGGGCGGTGCGGCGGGTGCTGCGGCAGAAGCTCGCGCTCGGGCTCCTGGACGCCGACTGGGATCCGGAGCCGCCCGCCCTGCGCGCGGGCGAGCTGGAGCTGGACAAGCCGGAGAACCGGCGGCTGGCCCGTGCGGTCGCCCGGGACAGTGCCGTGCTGCTGGCCAACTCCGGTGGTCTGCCGCTGCCGTCCGCCGGGCGGATCGCCCTGATCGGGCCGTGCGCCGACGACGTCCGCACGATGTTCGGCTGCTACAGCTTCCCCAACCATGTCCTCTCCGACCGCGAGGACCTCGGCAACGGGGTCGAAGCGGTGTCGCTGCGCGCCGCGCTGGCCGCTGAACTCCCGGGTGTGGACTGGCGGTTCGCCGAGGGCTGCCCGGTGCGGGAGCCGGACCGGTCGGGGATCGCGGGCGCGGTCGCCGAGGCCGCGGGCGCGGACGCGGCCGTGGTGGTGGTCGGCGACAAGGCCGGGATGTTCGGCATCGGGACCTCGGGCGAGGGCTGTGACGTGGAGGATCTGCGGCTGCCCGGGGTGCAGGAGGAGCTGGTGGAGGCCGTGCTGGCGACGGGAACGCCGGTGGTGCTGGTGGTGAGCAGCGGGCGGCCGTACGCCGTGGGCCGGTTCGCCTCCGGTACGGCGGCCCTGGTGCAGGTCTTCCTGCCGGGCGAGGAGGGCGGCCGCGCGGTAGCCGAACTCCTCGCGGGGACCACGAACTTCAGCGGCAAGCTGCCCGTGCAGATCCCGCGTACGCCCGCCGGCCAGCCGTACACCTATCTGCACCCGCCGCTGGGCGACCGGCAGAGCTGGCTGTCCAACCTCGACCCGACGCCGGCCTTCCCCTTCGGGCACGGGCTGTCGTACACGACGTTCGCCGTCGACGGACTGACCGTGGACCGTGAACTGGTGCCCACGGACGGGCGGTTCACGGTGTCGGTGCGGGTGCGCAACACCGGGCCGCTGGCCGGCGCGGAGACGGTCCAGCTGTACGTCACCGACCCGGTCGCCCAGGTCACCCGGCCGGTGCGGGAGCTGCTGGGCTTCGCCAAGGCCGCGCTGGAGCCGGGCGAGGAGGCCACGGTCCGCTTCGAGGTGCACACCGACCGGCTGGCCTTCACGGGGCTGGACGGCCGGCGGATCGTGGAACCCGGCGAGATCCTGCTGTACGCCGGGTCCTCCAGCGGGGACACCCCGGCGCACGCGAGCCTGCGGCTCGTGGGCGAGCAGCGCGACGCCGTCGTCGTACGGCATCACGACGTGCCCGTGACGGTCGTACGGGGCTGACGCCCCTCAGGTGCTGCGGGGCTTGGACGTCGAGGTCCGCAGCACCAGTTCCGTCGCCAGTTCGATGCGCGGGGAGGCGGGCGGGCGGCCCTCGGCCGTCTGGAGCAGGACCCGGGTCGCCTCGCGGCCCAGCTCCTCGAAGGGCTGGCGCACCGCGCTCAGCGGCGGGCAGGCCATGGCCGCCACCAACGTATCGTCGAAGGACATCACCGCGAGGTCGTCCGGCACACGCAGTCCGTGCTGCCGGGCGGCCTCCAGCACGCCCAGCGCCTGTGCGTCGCTGGCGGCGAACACGGCCGTCGGCGGCTGCTCGGCGCGCAGGATGTGCAGGGTGGCGGTGAGCGCCTCGCCGTAGTCGAAGTCGGTGGAGCGCACGAGGGCCGGGTCGTAGTCGATGCCGGCCTCCTCCAGCGCGGCCCGGTAGCCGTGCAGACGCGCGGAGCCGGCCAGCGAGTGGGAGCGCCCGGCGACCATGCCGATCCGTCGGTGCCCGAGGCCCAGCAGATGCTGTACGGCCTCCCGCGCACCGCTCCAGTTCGTCACGCCGATGCTCGGGATGTCCGAGGACGGGGCGCTGAGCGGGTCCACCAGCACGACCGGCAGCCGCTGCTCGACTATCCGGCGCTGGTCCTCCTCGGCCAGCATCGAGATCACGATGACCAGGCCCGCGGCGCCGAGCGCCACGCACTCCTCAAGCCACTGGGAGATCGACCGCCGGCCCGTGGTGCCGGTGATCACGTCGATGCCGAGTTCACCGGCCGCCTCCACGATCCCGCGGACGACCTCCAAAGTGTAGGGACCGGAGAGGTCGCGGAACACGGCGATGATCTGCCGTGGTGCCGCGGCCTCCCGGTCCCAGGAGCGGACATAGCCGTGCCGGTCAAGCAGTTCCTCGACCCGGGTGCGGGTCGCCGCGCCCACGTCGCGGCGCCGGTGCACCACTTTGGAGACGGTGCTGAGCGAGACGCCCGCTTCCTGGGCGATGTTCGTCAGCAGTCCGTACTGCGCGTCCAGCCGGCCCTTGTCCGATATGGTCACTGTGTCTGTCGGCTCCACTTCTGGGTGGCGTTGCCGAGCGGCGTCCACAACTGGACCGGAGATCCGTTGGCGGTGCCCCAGTTGGTGACGTCCACGGCGAGACCATTGGAACGGTTGACGACCGTTCCGTCCAGACGGAACGACCACTTCTGGCTGGACTTGCCGTTGCAGGCCCACAGGATCACCTTGGTGCCCGCGGTGGTGCCGTCCGCGTTCGCCGCCAGGCACTTCCCGGAGATCCGCAGCTCACCGGCGGTGGTCTGGGTGATCGTCTGGTTGGCGTTGCCGGAGCAGGTGTAGATCTGCACCTGGACGCCGGTCTGGCCGTTGGGCACGTCCAGGCACTTGCCGGAGTTGGCGCCCTTCAGCGTGAAGGAGGCGTCCGTGGGCAGCGGGTCCTGGACGAGCTGCCAGTCCTGGGAGCCGTCGTCGGCCGAGGCGGCCAGGGTGACGGCGCCGCCGGCGGTCGCACCGCTCATGTAGAGCGAGGTGTTCTTGACGGAGCGGAGCTTGTAGTAGCCGCTGGTGGAGGAGGCGACGAGGGTCCAGCGCTTGTCGGTGGCGTCGTCGTCGACCCACTGGGCGAGCTTCTGCCCGGCGGTGGCGGCGCCGGTCCAGATGGCCACCGCCCGGCCGCCCGCCTTGTTCAGGAGGGTGACGTCGGAGCCCTTGGTCTGGGTGTGCCAGCGCTGGGTGTCGTCCGAGGAGCTGACGGCGGCCGTGACGAGGTCGGCCACGTTCCCGGTGAGGTTGGCGTCCTGCGTCTTGCCGCTCGCCGGGCTGAGGGCCTGGCCGGTGAGGCGGTTGACCAGGGTGTAGTAGGCGCCGTCGGAGCGGCCGAGGTCGACCTCGGCGTACTTCACGGGTCCGACGCTGCCGCCGCTCCAGGAGGCCTGGAGGATCAGGACGCGTCCGGTGCCGTCGACGTACTGGAGGTTACGGCTGTACCCGCCGGCGATCGTTGTCTGGTACTGCTTCCAGGTGCCGGTGCTCGTGCCGGACTCGTTGACCCAGACGCTGCCGCTGCCGGCCGCGTTGTAGACGATCCGGCCGTCGGGCATCGGCAGCAGCACCGGGCTGCCGCCGGTGGAGAGCGCGGAGCCGCCGGAGGGCACGGGGAGCGAGGTGATCGCGGCGTCGGTGGCCGAGAAGAACGTCAGCGGGTCGTCGCCGAGGCGGTAGCGGACGTTGGTGCCGCCGCCCCAGTACTCGTACGTCATCAGCCACTTGCCGTCGGTGGTCGGGGCGATCGTCGTCATGCCGGGGCGGCCGCCGCCGATCTCCGTCTTCCCGCCGCCCATGGTCACCGTGGAGCCGGGGACGTCGACCACCGGGGCGCTCCAGGCCGTGCTCGTGCCGTCCCAGGTGCGGTGGACGAGGACCTGGCCGCCGGAGTCGGTCGCCGTGTCGTTGTCCGGGTCGAGGACCGGGACGCCGGTGGTGGTGTTGTAGCCGGTGTAGTCGTTCTCGTCGGAGTAGTAGGCGATCAGCTTGCCGCCCCGGGCGTACAGATGGGGTTCCCAGACGGGGTCGACCTGGGCGTGGGTGTTGGCGGACGAGACCCGGCCGATCGCCCCGGCGCTGCCGCCCTGCCAGCCGCCGGCGGCGATGATGTTCTCGAAGCTCCAGGTCGCCCCGTCGTCCGTGCTGGCGTACAGGGCGAGGGCGACGTCCTTGCGGTCGCCGTCACCGGAGGGCGTCCAGCTGGAGTTCGCCGCCTTCTGCTCCTGGTAGTAGTAGTCGTCCCCGGAGACCACGCTCGCCAGCAGCAGGGTGCCCTCGGCGAGGTTGCCGACCTTCTGCGGGAGGACGTAGAGATAGGGGTTCGTCCAGTTGCTCGTGTACTTCGCGTACTGCGTGTCGTTCGACAGGTACGCGGGTGCCTGGATGTCGGCGAGCTTGGCCCAGGTGGTGCCGTCGTCGTCGCTCTTGTAGACCGGCATGGTCTGCCCCACCGGAGCGCTCTCACTGTCCTCGAAGGTCGCCACGATCCGCCCGTCGGGCAGTTGGGCGGACTTCGGGTAGAGCACACAGGGGTTCTTGTTGCAGGCGGCGGGATTCGCCGCGACGTACAGGTTGGCGGTGCTCGGCTGATACGCCGACGCGTTCGAGGCGGTGGCGATGGCGTATGCCAGGCCGATGGTGGCGGCCGTCGCTGCCGCGAGGGCCTTTCTCGCCCATGTGTCCACCCATGTGTTCATGAATAACGAAACCCTTTCGTGCCCACTGTTCGGGAAAGTCAGTATTGGGACGCGATACGGCCGTGTCACGAGCTCGTTTCCGAAAATGTTTCGCATTCCGGCAGGTCTCGGGAGTTGACGCGGACAGCGGCGAACGGACCGGTACCGCGGTACCGGTTCCCCGGCGGAACCGGTACCGCGGTGCCGGAAGGGCGCGGAGTTCCGCTCCTAGCGTGGGCCCGGGGCCGATCGGTCCCTGTCCCCCGTAGCGAGCCCTCCTGGTGGGAGTACTTCCGTGGCCACCTTCCTCTACCGTCTCGGCCGGCTGGCGTTCCGGCGACGACGACTGTTCCTGATGGCGTGGATCGTCGTGCTGGCCGCCGTGGGCGTGGGCGCCGCCCGTGTCTCCGGCGGCACGACGGACGACTTCACGCTGCCCGGCACCCAGTCCGAGAAGGCGATCGACCTGCTGGGGAAGGAATTCCCGCAGGCCTCGGCCGGCGGCGCGACGGCCCGGGTGGTGTTCGAGGCGCCCGCGGGGCAGAAGCTGACCTCCGCCGCCCACCAGGGCGAGATAGCGGCGCTGGTCGCCGGGTTGAGGTCGGCGCCGCAGGTGGCGAGCGTCTCCGAGCCGTTCACGAGCGGGCTGGTGAGCGAGGACGGCACGATCGCCTACGCCCAGGTCACCTACAAGGTGCCGAAGGCCGGTCTCACCGACGCCGCCCATGACGCGCTGGAGAAGGTCGCGAGGGAGGGCGAGGCATCGGGACTGACCGTCAGCATGGGCGGCACCGCCGTCGAGGAGAAGGCGGGCAGCAAGGCGGCCGAGCTGATCGGACTCGTCGTCGCCGCCCTCGTCCTCGTGATCACCTTCGGCTCGATGACCGCCGCCGGTCTGCCGCTCCTCACCGCGATCATCGGCGTGCTCGCCGCCCTCCTGTGCATCACCGTCGCCACCTCGTTCGTGGACATGGCCTCGGCGTCCTCGACGCTGGCGCTGATGCTGGGGCTGGCCGTGGCGATCGACTACGCGCTGTTCATCGTCTCCCGCCACCGCGACGAGATCCGCCAGGGGCACGCGCCGGAGGAAGCGGCCGGGCGGGCCCTGGGCACCGCCGGTTCGGCCGTGGTGTTCGCCGGGCTGACCGTGATCATCGCGCTGGCGGGGCTGAGCGTGATCGGCATCAAGATGCTCACCAGCATGGGGCTGGCCGCCGCGTTCGCGGTCGCCGTCGCCGTGGTCGTCGCGCTGACCCTGCTGCCCGCGGTGCTCGGCTTCGCCGGGACGCGGATCATGAAGGGGCGGCTCACCAGCGCGCGGCACCGTGCGGAGGAGCGCGGCGAGCGCGAGGCGATGGGCGTGCGCTGGGGCCGGTTCGTCACCCGCAACCCGGTGAGGATGCTGGTGGTGTCGGTGCTCGGGCTCGGTGTGCTGGCGCTGCCCGCGACCGGTCTGCGGCTGACCCTGCCCGACGACAGCATGGCCTCCCCCGGCTCCACCCAGCGGATCGCCTACGACACCCTGAGCAAGGCCTTCGGGCCCGGCTTCAACGGACCGCTCACCGTGGTCGTGGACGCCCGCGGCAGCGACGACCCCCAGCAGGCCGCGCAGGACGCGTACGCCATGCTCGGCACTCTCGACGACATCGCCACCGTGCGCCCGGCGGCCTTCAACGAGGCCGGGGACGTCGCGCTGATCGGCGCGATCCCCCAGAGCTCCCCGACCAGCGAGGCCACCCAGGACCTGGTCACCGAGATCCGCGGTCACGCCGCGGCCCTGAAGAAGGACACCGGCGCCGATCTGATGGTCACCGGCACCACCGCCGTGAACATCGACGTGTCACGGAAGCTGGGCGACGCCATGGTGCCCTACCTGGCCATCGTCGTCGGCCTCGCGCTGATCCTGCTCCTGCTGGTGTTCCGCTCGGTCCTCGTCCCGCTCAAGGCCGCCCTGGGCTTCCTGCTCAGTGTGGTCGCCACCCTGGGCGTGCTGGTCGCGGTGTTCCAGTGGGGCTGGCTGAAGGACGTCTTCGGCGTCGACCAGACCGCGCCGATCGTCAGCGTCCTGCCCATCCTGCTGATCGGTGTCGTCTTCGGACTCGCCATGGACTACGAGGTGTTCCTCGTGACCCGGATGCGCGAGGAGTACGTCCACGGGGCCGAGCCGGTCGAGGCGGTCGTCGCGGGCTTCCGGCACGGGGCGCGCGTCGTCACCGCCGCCGCCGTCATCATGATCTCGGTGTTCGCCGGCTTCCTCCTCGACGACGCGGCACTGGTCAAGTCGATCGGTCTCGGCCTGGCCTCGGCGGTGCTCTTCGACGCCTTCGTGGTCCGGATGACCATCGTCCCGGCCGTGATGGCCCTGGTCGGGCGCCGGGCCTGGGCCCTGCCGAAGTGGCTGGACCGAATCCTGCCGGACGTGGACGTGGAGGGCGAGAAACTCCGCCACGCCCTGAACTCCCGCACCACGGCCACCACCGACCAGACCCCGGCACCACAGCCAACCCCGCAATGCTGACCTCACCGGGCAACTACGACAGGACCGGAGCCGATACGGCGGGGCGACCTCACAGGGCAGCAGCCAACCCAGCAGGACCGACCCGGCAGAGCCACAGCCGATACGGCAGAGCCGACCTCGCAAAGCCGCAGCCGATACGGCAGGACCGACCTCACAAACCCTCAGCCGATACGGCAGGACCGACCCAGCAAAGCCTCAACCGATCCCAGACCGCCGAACCGGCGGGCCAACCCGGCACGGCCGTCGCCGACGCGGCAAGGCCGACCCCACGGAGCCGGAGCCACCCCGGCAAGGCCGACCTGCAGAGCCACACCGACCCGGCAGGACCGACCTCATCCGGCCAGACCGCGGCCCGGCGGGGCGGCGGGCGTCGGTGCGGCAGGGCCGACCCGCAGAGCCGCTGCGACCCGGTGGGGACCCACCTCATACGGCCAGACTGCCCGCCCGGCGGAGCCGAACCGCGGGGCCGTAGCCCGTGCGGGAGGGCCGGTCCCGTGCAGCCGGATCGTCGGCACGGCAGGGTCGCCGTCGTCGGTCGTCGGGGCGGTCGTACGATCCCCACCTCGGCGGCGGTCGGCGCCGGCCGTCGTTCGAAGGCACCGTCCGCCGGTCCTCTCCCCCCGCCTGCACCGTGAAGGGCGCGTCCCGTGACCGCACCACCAGCCCCCGCCCGCCCCGCCCAGTGGCCCCGGCTGTCCGAGCCGCCGACGAGCGACCTGGAGCAGCGGGTGATCGCCTCGCTCGTCAGCCGGGCCGCCGCCGTGAAGACGGCGGACCTCGCGCACCCCCGGTACCGGCGCTGGGGCGTGCCCGCCCTGTGTGCGGCGCTCGGCGTGCCGTCCCTGCTGAACCCGGCCAACGCCGCCGCCGTGCCGACCCAGCTGGGGCTGCTCGTCGCGTTCTGCGTACCGCTGCTGTGGCGGGAACGGTTCCCGGTGACGGTGTTCGCCCTCACCACGACCGTGTCCGCGGTGGCGCTCGGCGTCGGCACGTTCAACGGGGCCGACGCCGCCCGGGCCATCGCGCTGTTCAACGTCGGCCGGCACAGCTCGCCGCGCCGACTGGTCCTCGCCCTCGCGGTGACCGTCGTCCAGATCGTCGTCTGGGCGACCGTGTACTGGACCGGCGGTCAGCTGGAGCACGTGACCCGGCCCGAGGTGGTGACGGCGCTCGCGATCGCGGCGATGGGCGCGTTCGCCGGCCTCGGTCTGGCCGGTCGGATGGTGGACGTGGTGGTGCACGGGCTGGAGAAGGAGCGCGACCAGCAGGCCCTGCTGGCGGCCGCGCGCGAACGCGCCCGGGTCTCCCGCGAGATGCACGACATCCTCGGCCACACCCTCGCCGTCGTCGTCGGCCTCGCCGACGGCGCCGCCGCGCTCGCCCCGCAACGCCCCGAACGCGGCGCGGAGACCCTGCGGATCATCGCCGAAAGCGGCCGGGACGCCCTCGGTGAACTGCGTCGGCTGCTCGCGGTCATCGGCGCCGACGACACCCCGCACGGGGACGCCCCGCTCGCCCCGCAGCCGGGCCTGGCCGAGCTCGACGCCCTGCTGGAGCGGTTCCGGGCGGCGGGCCCGACCGTCGCCCTGCACACGGAAGGCGACCCGTCCGGTCTGTCCCAGGGCCTCCAGCTCGCCGTGTACCGGATCGTCCAGGAGGCCCTCACCAACACCCTCAAGCACGCCGCGCCCGACACGTCCGTCACCGTCACCCTCACCACCGGTGACGTCGTACGCCTCACCGTCGAGGACACCGGTCCCGCCCGCCCCGCGACGACACACGGCGGCGGCCGGGGCCTGGTCGGCATGCGCGAGCGGGCCGCCCTCTACCGGGGCGAGGTCACCTCGGGCCCCAACGCGCACGGCGGCTGGAGCGTCCACGCCCGTCTCGTCCCCACCATCCCTCTGGAGAACCGCCCGGCATGACCACCGTCCTCATCGTCGACGACCAGGCCCTGCAACGCCTCGGCTTCCGCATGCTGCTGGAGGCCCAGCCCGACATGGCGGTGGCCGGAGAGGCCGCGAGCGGCAGCGAGGCCGTCCGGCTGACCGCCGAACTGCGCCCCGACGTGGTCCTGATGGACGTCCGGATGCCCGGTATGGACGGCATCGAGGCCACCCGCCGGATCGTCGGGTCCGGGGGCCGTTCCCGGGTCCTCGTGCTGACCACGTTCGACCTCGACGAGTACGCCTACGACGCGCTGCGCGCCGGGGCCAGCGGGTTCTTCCTCAAGGACGCGCGCCCCGACGAACTCGTGGTCGGCATCCGTGCCGTGGCCGCGGGCGACTCCGTCGTCTCCCCGGGCGTCACCCGCCGGCTCATCGACACCTACACCAGTCGGCACGCCCGCCGTACGCCCGCCCAGGAACGCCGGCTCGGCGATCTCACCCCCCGTGAACACGAGGTCCTCACCGCTCTCGCGGGCGGCGCCACCAACGCCGAGATCGCCGAGGCCCTCCATCTCGCCGAGTCCACCGTCAAGTCCCACGTCAGCCGGATCCTCACCAAGATCGGCGCCCGGGACCGCGTCCAGGCGGTGATCTTCGCCTATGACGTGGGTCTGGTCCGGCCCGCCTGACGCCCGCTACGGGCGCCTGCCACGGGCGCTTGCTACGGGTGCTTGCCACGGGGCCGCCTTGATCGTCTTCATGGTGAAGTGCGAGGTGACGTTCCTGATCCTGGGGATGGTCATGACCCGTCGGCTCAGGAACTCCTCGTACGCGGGCAGATCGGCGACGGCCACGCGCACGAAATAGTCGGGGCTGCCGAACAGCCGGCGCAGTTCGAGGACCTCCTCGGCCTGCGCGAGGGTCTCCTCGAACCGCTCGACGGTCGCCGCGTCCTGCGCCTCCAGACTGAGGTCGATCAGCACCTCGAAGGAGCGGCCCACGGAGGCGGGGTCGATCACCGCCCGGTACCCCCGGACGATCCCGTCGGCCTCCAGCCGCTGCACCCGGCGCAGACAGGGACCGGCGGTCAGCCCGACCCGCTGGGCCAGCTCCACGTTGGTCAGCCGCCCGTCCCGCTCCAGCTCGGCAATAATTGCTCTGTCGATGGCATCCACGAGGAGAATATTGCAGGGAAGAAGGGACACCGAGCAATATTCGCAACCATGTGTCGCGGCTTCTGCGGGACCATGGACCCGTGCCCCACGACATGCTCACCCCCTCCCTCGCACCGCCCCCGGTCACCCGCCGGACCCAGCTGGCCCAGGGCGTCCGCGACTCGTTCTCGGCGGGCCTCGGCATCTTCCCGCTGGGCATCGCCCTCGGACTGCTGGTCATGCAGGCGGGTCTGCCCTGGTGGCTCGCCCCGGCCCTGTCCCTGGCCACGTTCGCCGGCTCCCTGGAGCTGCTGCTGGTGGGGATGGTGGCCACGGTCACCCCGCTCGCCGCGGTCGCCCTGACCGTGCTCGTGGTGAACTTCCGGCATGTCTTCTACGCCTTCTCGTTCCCGCTCCACCTGGTCAGGCACCCGGTGGCGAAGGCGTACGCGGTCTACGCGATGATCGACGAGGCGTACGCCGTCAACGCCTCGCTGCCCGAGCGCGAGCGCTCCGCACCCCGGCTGCTGGCGATGCAGATCGCCTGCGAGACGTACTGGGTGGGCGGCGGAGTGGCCGGGATCGCCCTCGGCGCGGTCCTGCCCGGCCCGGTCAAGGGGCTGGAGTTCGCCCTGTGCGCGCTGTTCACCGTGCTCACCCTGGACGCGTTCCGCTCCCGCGCGGAGCTGCCGTCCCTGCTGCTCGCGGGCGCGAGCGTCACCGTCGCCCTCGTGCTGACCCCGGGCCTGGCGATGTTCACCGCGCTGCTGCTGTTCGTCGCGCTGCTCCTGGTCCGCCACCTCGCCACGACCCGGAGGGTCGCCGATGCCTAGCACCCCGTACCTCCTGGCCGTCCTCGCGATCGCCTTCACGATCACCCTGGCGCTGCGCGCCGTCCCGTTCGCCGTGCTGGGGCGGCTGCGCGACTCGGCGGTCGTGCGGAGCCTGGCGGTGTGGATGCCGGTCGGCATCCTGGCCGTCCTCGCCGTGACCGCGCTGCACGGCACGGTCACCACCGACCCGGGCGGCATCTGGTACGCGCCGCTCGCGGTCGCCGTCACCGTCGCCGTCCATCTCGCCTTCGGGCGCCGCACGATCCTCAGCGTCGGCGCCGGGACGGCCGTGTACGTCCTCCTGCTCAACACGCTCTGATCCGCCGACCCGCCGGGAGAACCGCCCGTTGAACGCCGACAGCTACTTCGAGCCCATCGACGACCACCGCTACAAGCCGACACCGCACGTGAGCGGGGCCTGGGACCCGGACGAGCAGCACTTCAGCCCGCTCGGCGGACTCGTCGTCCACGCGCTCGACCGGCACCGGGCGGCCGGACCGGACGACGGTCTGCTCCTCTCCCGGATCAGCTACGACATCCTCGGCCGCCTGGCCCTCGACGAGTGCGAGATCCGGGTGGAGACCGTCCGGCCCGGGCGGACCATCGCCCTCCTCGAAGCGGTGGTGAGCATCGCCGGACGACCGGCCGTCCGGGCCCGTGCCTGGTACCTGGCCGCCCTCGACACCACCGCGGTCGCGGGCGCGCCCGAGGACCGCGCCACCCCACCGGAGTCACTGTCCTCCTGGCCCCTGTCCGAGGTCTGGCCCGGCGGTTACATCGCCTCCCTCGACGTCCGCCCGGCGGCACCCCCGCGGCCCGGCCGTACGACCGCCTGGATCTCCACCCCGCTGGACCTGGTCGCCGGGGCGACCGTCAGCCCGCTCGCCTCGTACCTCGCACTGGTCGACACCGCCAACGGCATCGCCGTACGGCAGCCGCCGACCGCGTGGATGTTCCCGAACGTCGATCTGACGGTCCATCTGCACCGTCAGCCGCGGGGCCGGTGGACCGGGCTGGACACGACGGTCGCCTTCGGCCCGACCGGCCAGGGCCTCACGAGCACGGTCCTGCACGACGTCGACGGGCCGGTGGGTTCCGCCCAGCAGATCCTCACGGTCCGGCCGCTGCCGGGCATGTGAGACGGCGGCCGGCCGGGGGACGTGCCGACGTCATCGTTTCGCGCAGAGATCCCGGACGGTGGTCACATGGGGGGCGGTGAGGGCGGAAAACACGACGGCGACCCCAGGCCCGCCTCCACCCTGCACAGCAGCGTGGACAGTTCGCCTGAATCGATCGGATGCACCTCACCGATCACCGATCACCGATCACCGAGGGCCCGGGTGGGCGGGTGTCCCGGTCATCAGGGCAGCGCCCGAAGCAGTCCCTCGCCGACGAAGGCGACCTCGCCGCCGACCCGGACGGAGGGAATGTCCTCGCCGTGTCCGCGGGCGCTGATCGTCATCTCGCCGGCGCGCCCGGTGAACCGGCCCTGCCTCAGCGTGACGGCTTCCCCGTCACCGATCCGGCCGTACCGGCGCAGGTGGGCGGCGGCGCACCCCGCCCCGCTGCCGGTGGCCACGTCCTCGGTCAGCCCGTCGTTGTTCCAGTGCCGCGCCTCCATTCCCGTGGCGTCGAGGACGTACGCGAACCGGGCGCCGAGGCCCGTCAGCCGTCCGGTGATGTCCGAGGCGATACGGGCGCGCTCCAGCACCCCCGCACGGACGGGGAGCACGAGATAGCGCAGCCCCGTCGAGACGACTTCCGGGGGCAGATCGGGATCGAGGTCCCCGGCCTCCAGCCCGAACCAGCCGGCGATCTCCGCCGCCCGCGCCGGGTCAGGACACCCGAGGAAGACCGCTCGCCCCTGGTCCAGCACACCCGCGTACCGTCCGGGCCCGCGCCGTTCCGTCGCCACCGTCACGGTGCGGGCCTTCAGCCGCAAGGTCCAGCACGCGCGCTCACGCTCACGCCCGCCTTCGCCGGACCCGTGCAGGGCGTGGAGCACACAGGCGGCACCGATGACCGGATGCCCGGCGAAGTCCAGCTCCTCGGCGAGATCGAAGACCCGCGCCTCCCAGACCGGGCCGTCCATCGTCTCCTCCCGGGCCAGGAAGACCGACTCGAAGTGGCGCAGCTCCTGGGTGATCCGCTGCATCTGGTCACCGGTGAGCCCGGCTCGGTCCGGGAAGACCGCGAGGCTGTTGCCGCTGTAGGGCAGACCGGTAAAGACGTCGACGTGGTGGTAGCGCATACCACCGACGCTACGGACCACCCACCCCCAAAGGAACCGGCCACCCACCGGCCCCCGGTTCCCTGCTGCCCTACGCCGAACACATCCTCGCCCTGTCCGCGGAGCTCCTCACCGCCTCCGCACCGGCGGTCCGCGGCAGCGCGGCGCCGGCACCCACCGCCCGGGGTCCCCGATCTGTCCGAGTCCCCCCGCGCGTCCGTGCGCCGCTTCTGCGTCGGCTGTCTCGCTCACGACCCGGCCGTCGTCGGGCTCGCCGTCACCAGCTTCGGGGAGGACCGGATCGTCCTCGGCAGCGACCGGCCCCATCCGACGGGCGCCCAGGATCCACGGACGCTCGTCGCGCACCGCGGCGAGGACTTCGTCCGCAACGGGCCGGCACGCGTCACGGGAGTTGCAGGGAAGGCGGCGTGATCTCCACGCCCGCCGCGGCCCTGGTGCCGTCGGTCCGGAAGACCAGAAGACCGGAAGAAGCGTGCCGCACAGCAGGACGGCGGCCGCGGTCAGCATCGCCGCGCGCATGGCGGGGACGGGACCCGAGCGGCGTACGGCGGCCAGGCCCACGAAGCTGCCCGCGCCCGCGGCCGGCGTGAGGGCGACGGTGAGGGTGGTCATCGCCAGGGCCGACAGGCCGAGACGGCTCTCCGCCGCGGGCACGGTGGTGGACACGGCGGCCACCGCCGCGCCCTGGGCGGCGAACACGGTGGCCGTGACCCGGCGGGCCCCGCGAGCGGGCCGTTTCTCGCGGACCGGGACGGAGCCGTCGCCCCGACGGTTGCGGTCATGGGGCCCTCTTCCTGTCACGGACCGTGGCCGGGCCTGCGTGTGCGAACGGGGACAACCGCAGGAATGCGGACCGGCCCGGCGGAGGACGCCGACGGCCATCCGCAGGACCCTGGCGGCCGGGAACCGCCGGCCCGGGCGAGGCAGGTCGCCCCGTGCCGGGCCGGTCAGCGGAGGTGGCCGCCACGGTCCCCTTTGTGGCCGCACAGGCCAGTCCGCGGGCGGCTCCGGCCTGCCTAAGTTCCTCCCACGCCGAACGTGGCGACGAGAGGAGGTGGACTCGTGAAGGAGTCCGCATACGACACGTGTGTCATCGGAGCGGGTCCCGCGGGGCTGGCGGTGGCACGGGCGCTCGGTGAGCGAGGCCTTCCCTGCACGCACATCGAGCGGCACACGGGTCCGGGCGGCCTGTGGGACATCGACAACCCGGGCAGCCCGATGTACGAGTCGGCGCATTTCATCTCCAGCCGGACCCTCTCGGGCTTCGGCGGCTGGCCGATGCCCGACCACTTCGCCGACTACCCCTCGCGACAGCAGGTCCTGTCGTATCTGACGTCCTTCGCCGACGCGTACGGGCTGACGGAGCGGATCGAGTTCGGCACCGAGGTCCGTGACGTGGCGAAGAACCCGGACGGCACCTGGACGGTCACCCGGGCCGACGGGCGGGCCGGCCGGTACGGGCAGGTCGTGGTCTGCACCGGCTCGCAGTGGCACCCCAACGTCCCCGAGATCCCGGGGGACTTCAGCGGCGAGATCCGGCACACGATCGGCTACCGCAGCAGCGACGAACTCCGCGGCAGGCGGGTGCTGGTGGTCGGTGCGGGCAACTCCGGCTGCGACATCGCCTGCGACGCGGCCCGCGCCGCCGACCACGCGGAGATCAGCATGCGCCGCGGCTACTGGTTCATCCCCAAGCACCTGTTCGGCAGGCCCGTGGACACCCTCGAAGGGGTCGGTCCCCGGATGCCCAAGTGGCTGGAGCAGAAGCTGTTCGGCGCGCTCCTGCGGATCGTCAACGGCGATCCGCGCCGCCTCGGCCTGCAGAAACCGGACCACAAGCTCTTCGAGACCCATCCGACGGTCAACTCGATGCTGCT
Organism: Streptomyces sp. YKOK-I1; assembly: GCF_054660435.1. Lineage (NCBI taxonomy): Bacteria > Bacillati > Actinomycetota > Actinomycetes > Kitasatosporales > Streptomycetaceae > Streptomyces > Streptomyces sp. YKOK-I1. The sequence goes on along the minus strand of NZ_BAAGDR010000001.1, from coordinate 7,585,657 downwards.
GCACCATCTGCAGCACGGCGACATCACCGCGCGGCCCGGCATCCTGCGGGCCGAGGGCCGTACCGTCCATTTCACCGACGGCAGCAGCAACGACTTCGACCTGATCCTGCTCGCGACCGGCTACGTCCACAAAGTGCCCGTCGCACAGCGCTACTTCGGCGACGAGCAGCACCCCGACCTGTATCTGTCGTCGTTCTCGCGCGAGCACGAGGGGCTGTTCGGCGTCGGCTTCCTCGAGACCAACTCCGGCGCCTATCAACTGTTCGACGCCCAGGCGCAGTTGATCGCCGGCTTCATCGAGGACACCCGCCGGGGCAGGCCGAACGCCGAGCGGTTCGCCCGTATGATCCGGGGCGACCGTCCGGACCTGTCCGGCGGCCTGCGGTTCGTGGACTCCCCGCGCCACACCGGCTACGTCGACAGCGCCGCGTACACCAAGTACCTCACGAAGGTCGCCGCCGCCATGGGCTGGCCCACCGAGGGCCGCCCGCCCGCGGTGCCCGCCGGCCGCCGCGGCAGCAGGGAGGCCGTGGCATGAGCGGCTACGACTGCACCGGCAAGGTGATGCTGGTGACCGGCGGCGCGGGCGGCATCGGCAGCGCGCTGTGCCGGCGGTTCGCGCTCGGCGGCGCCGTGTGCGTCGTCGTCGACATCGACGGTGAGCGGGCGCGGCGGGTCGCGGACGGCCTGCCCGGCACCGGTCACCTCGGCCTCGGCTGCGACCTGCTGGACCGGGCGGGGGTGGCCGCCCTCTTCGCGCACGTCGCCTCCGCCTTCGGCCGCCTCGACGTGCTGGTCAACAACGTCGGCATGACCAGCACCGAGCGGTTCGACGTGCGCGAGGTGGAGAGCATCGAGCCGGAGATCGACCTCAACCTGCTCTCCCCGCTCGTCGCGACCCGGCTCGCCCTCCCTCTGCTGAGGGCCTCCGCCGACCCCCGCGTCATCACCACGGTGTCCCTGGCGGGCATCTTCCCGCAGGGCGAGACCCCCATCTACGCGGCGTCGAAGTTCGGGCTGCGCGGCGCCATGCTGTCCATCGCCCTCGACCTGGGCGACAAGGGCATCCGGGTCGGCTCGGTCCTGCCGTCGGCCACGGACACCCCGATGCTGCGCCGGGAGGCCGTCGACGGCGGCAACTCCCTGCAGTTCCAGGACCCGCCGCAGCAGCCGTCCGATGTCGTCGCCGCGGTGGTGAGCATGCTCGACCGGCCCCGGCTGGAGGTGTATCCCCGCCCGGGCGAATCCCGTCTGGTCCGCTGCTCGATGCTGGTGCCTAACCTCCTCCCCAGGCTCCTCCCGCTGTTCCGCAGACGCGGCGAGCGCGGTCTGGCCCGCTACCTGGAGGACCTTCGCCGCAGAGGACTGGCCCGGCAGACCGACGGCCGCTGGGAACTGGTGCAGGAGGCCCGCCCGTGACGACGGACCCGAACGGCGGCCTGCTCACCGTCGTCAACCCGGCCACCGGAGCGACGCTCGGCACCCTGCGCGCCACCACCGCCGCGGAGGTGGACCTGGCCGTGGAGCGGGCCCGCCGTGTCTTCGACAGCGGGGTGTGGGCCGGGCGGCCTCCCCGGGAGCGGGCCGCGGTCCTGCTGCGCCTCGCCGACCTGATGGAGCGCGACGCGGAGATCCTGGCCCGCCTGGACTGCGAGGACGCGGGCAAACCCGTCACGGAATGCCGCACCGGCGACGTGCCCGGCGCGATCGAGTCGATCCGCTGGTTCGCGGAGGCGGCCGACAAGGTCTTCGGCCGTATCGCGCCCACCGGGCACGACCACCTCGGTCTGATGAGCCGGGAACCCGTCGGGGTGGTCGCCGCCGTCCTGCCGTGGAACTACCCGCTCGCCATGGCCGCCTGGAAGATCGGCCCCGCTCTCGCCGCGGGCAACAGTCTGCTGCTCAAACCCGCCGAAGCCACCCCGCGCTCGGCCCTCCACCTGGCACGGCTGGCGACGGAGGCGGGACTGCCGGACGGCACGCTCGCCGTCCTGCCCGGCCACGGCGCACAGGCCGGCCGGGCGCTCGCGCGTCACCCCGGGATCGGTGCGCTGTCGTTCACGGGCTCGACGGCGACCGGGCGGCGGATCCTGGCCGATGCCGCGGAGACCAACTTCAAGCGGGTGTCCCTGGAGATGGGCGGCAAGAGCCCCCAGGTCCTGATGCCGGACGCGCTGGACTTCGGCGCCGACCTCATCGACGACATGATCGAGGCCGCGTTCCTGACGACAGGGCAGAACTGCACGGCCGGCTCCCGGATCCTGGTCCACGAGGACATCGCCGCCGAGGTCGTCGCACGGTTCACCGCAGCGGCCGGGGCCCTGGTCGTCGGCGACCCGGCCGAGCCCGGCACCCGGACGGGACCGCTGATCAGCAGGGCGGCGCGGGACCGGGTCGCCCGCGCCGTGGCCGGGGCGGTCGCCGCGGGAGCCGTGGCCCACACCGCCGGACTGCCGGCCGGACTGCACCCGCACGGGGCCTACTACCCGCCCACGGTCGTCACCGGCGCTCCCGACGGCAGCGCGGTCCTCACCGAGGAGCTGTTCGGCCCCGTGGTCACCGTCCAGACCTTCGCCAGCGAACAGGAGGCGATCCGGACGGCGAACGCGACCCCCTACGGCCTCGCCGCCTCCCTGTGGACCCACGACCTCGACACCGCCTTCCGCCTCGCCCGCGGCATCCAGGCCGGAGTGGTCTCCGTCAACGCCTACAGCGAGGGCGACATCACCGCGCCCTTCGGCGGCTGGAAACAGTCCGGATTCGGCGGGGCGGAGCGGTCCACCGACGCCTTCGCCCAGTGGACCAGGGAGAAGACGGTCTGGATCCGCACCCGCTAGGGCGGCCGAACCCCGATGCGCCTGCCTAGAGTGGTCGCCAGTACGGCCCTGGAGAGAAGCCATGCCCGACCCACCGCGTCCGGAGAACGGCACCACGCGCAGCACCTCGGCGACGATCTCCCCGAACATCCTGCGCTACCTCAGCCGGATCACCGCCGAGTACGGCGTCGATCTGCGCCCCGAGCTCGCGCACGTGGGTCTCACCGAGACCCTGATGCGATCGGCGGCCCTGCGCGTCTCCTACCGCCAGGGCAGTGCCGTCATCCGGCGCGCCGTCGAGCTGACCGGTGACGAGAACCTGGGTCTGCGGGTCGGGGCCGCGCAGCACCTCACCGCGTGGGGCCTCCTGGGTTTCGCGATGCTCGCCGGCGACACCCTCCAGGTGGCCATCGAGACGGGTGTGCGCTTCCAGAACGTGTCCGGGGCCATGACCGTCTGGTCGGCCGGCCGGGAGGGCTCCGACTACGTGGTGCGGGCCGACCTCCCGGACCCGGTGGTCGATCCGGGCGTCGGCGTCTTCCTGGTCGAGGAGGCGTTCTCCAGCGTCGTCACGCTGGGCCGCCTCGCCGCCGGCAGCGGCCTCACGCCCCGGGAGGTCCACTTCGCCTTCCCCGCCCCGCACGACGTCCGGCCGTTCCGCGACCTCTTCCGCTGCCCTCTGTCCTTCGGCGCCGCCCGCAACCGGATGGTGGTGCCGCAGGCGTGGGTCAACCGGCCGATGCCGGGCCGCGATCCCACCACCTACGCCTCGACGCTCGAACTGCTCGAAGCGCAGATGGCCTCACGGCGCCGGCAGCAGGACCTCCTGGAAGTGCTGGAGATCTCCGTGGCGCAGTGCCTGCCGGTGGTCCCCTCGTTCGCCGAACAGGCCCGTCGCCACGCGTCCAGCGAACGCACCCTGCGCCGCCGGCTGGCCGACTGCGGCACCTCCTACGAGGCGATCGTCGAGGGCGTCCGCCGCGAACGCGTCGAGCAACTCCTGCACCGCCCCCACCTCACCCTCCGCGAGGTGGCCCGCCAGGCGGGCTTCTCCGACGAGCGCGCCCTGCGCAGAGCGGTCCACCGCTGGCACGGCATGGCCCCTCTGCAACTGCGCGAGGGCTTCCGTTCCGGGGAGGGCGGGACCAGGCCGGTGTAAGCCGTCCGGAACCCCGTGCGTCAGGGAGCCGCCAACAGGGCACTCGGCCGTGAGCTGACTCAACGAAAGGGCTCCCGCAGGTCACGTCCCTGCGGGAGCCCTTCGTTGTGCCGCCTGCCGGTGAAGGTTGAGAAGACGATCACGAGCAGGACGTCTGTGCCGACGCGGTTTACCGCGTCACGGGGCGAGCAGCAGGCTGTCGCCGCGCTCCTTGGCGGCGGCGTAGCGCCTGGCCACGTCCTGCCAGTTGACGACCGCCCACATGGCGTCGATGAAGTCGACCTTCTGGTTCCTGTACTGCAGGTAGAAGGCGTGCTCCCAGGCGTCGAAGACGAGGATCGGGGTGGAGCCCTGGCCGACGTTGCCCTGGTGGTCGTAGACCTGCTCGACGATCAGGTGCCCGCTGAGCGGCTCGTAGGCGAGGACGCCCCAGCCCGAGCCCTGGGTGGTGGCCGACGCCTTCGTGAGCTGCGCCTTGAAGCCCGCGAAGGAGCCGAAGGACTCGGTGATCGCGTCCGCCAGGTCGCCGACACCGTCGGCGGCCAGGGGCTCGCCGCCGCCCTCGCCGGTCATGTTGTGCCAGTAGATCGAGTGCAGGATGTGCCCGGAGAGGTGGAAGGCCAGGTTCTTCTCCAGGCCGTTGATCGAGCCCCACGACTCCTTGTCCCGCGCCTCCGCGAGCTGCTCCAGCGTGTCGTTCGCGCCCTTCACGTACGCCGCGTGGTGCTTGTCGTGGTGCAGCTCGATGATCTCCGGGCTGATCACCGGGGCGAGCGCCGAGTAGTCGTACGGGAGCTCCGGGAGCGTGTAAACCGCCATGTCCAACGTCCTCCGACATAATTGCCACTCATGTGCAACTGCACGCTAGCAGCAAGAGAGGCGCGCTGCCGATCAGGCGTTGGTCCCAGGACCGTGTGCCGGGTCATGGCGGGCGCGGGATGCGGCGCTCCGAGAGCGGTGGGGAGGTGAGCGGGGCGGCGCGGGGGACGCGGGGCGGCATGGCGGCGCTTCCCGAGCCCCGTGCCCTGTTGCAGCGGCACGGGCTGCGCTGCACGCCGGGGCGGCTGCAGATCGTCGCGTTGTTCGCCGTTTCGGCGCGTCATCTCTCGGTCGCGGAGGCATGGCAGGAGCTGAGCCGGAGTGGGCCGCCCGTGCGGCTGACCGGGTTACCGCCGGATGCTTCGGGGCGCTGCTGGTGTACGGCCGATGCGCCCGGTGCGGCAGCACCTGAGCGTGCTCCGCCGCCGTGCACGCCGAACAGCCGAACGTGCCCTCGTCCGACCTGCCTGTCAGTCGGTCGAGGGCACGCTTCAACAGCTGGGGCTCACACGCTGAGCGCCGCCCGTACGGTCTGCTCAGCGTCGGTTCCGCCCTCGCCCGAGGACGTCACCCGCCCGGCCTCCAGTACGTAGTAGTGCTGGGCGGCGCGCATGGCGAACCCGACGTGCTGTTCGACGAGGAGGACGGAGAGGCCGCCGCGTCGGGTGAGGGCGAGGATCGTCTCCTCGATCTCGGCGACGACCGACGGCTGGATGCCCTCCGTCGGCTCGTCGAGCAGGAGGAGCCTGGGGCGGGTGATCAGCGCGCGGGCGATGGCGAGTTGCTGGCGCTGGCCGCCGGAGAGCAGGCCGGCGCGGCGGCCGGACAGTTCGCGCAGGACCGGGAAGAGGTCCAGCGCCTCGGCGACGGCCTCCTTGCCGTCGGGGCGGCCGTCGGCGACGAGTTGGAGGTTCTCGGCGGTGGTGAGGTGCGGGAAGGACTGCTGGCCCTGGGGGACGTACGCCATCCCGCGGGCGACCCGCTGGTGCGGGGCGAGGTGGGTGATGTCCTCGCCGTCCAGCCGGACGGTGCCGCTCTTGGCCTTGATCAGGCCCATGGCGGCACGCAACAGCGTGCTCTTGCCGGCGCCGTTGTGGCCGAGGACGGTGGCGACACCGTCCTTCGGGACCGCGACCGTGACGCCGTGCAGGACCGTGGTGCGGTCGTAGCCGGCCTGGACGGAGCTGATCTCCAGCATCATCCGATTCACGCCTCCTCGGCGACGGCCACGGGCGTGGCGGGAGCGGGCTCGGGTTCCGCGGCGCGGCCGAGGTAGACCTCCTGGACCTTGGCGTCGGCCTGGACCTCGGCGACCGTGCCCTCACTGAGGACCCTGCCGGCGTGCAGGACGCTGACGCTGCGGGCGAAGGAGCGCATGAAGTCCATGTCGTGCTCGATGACGACGACCGTCCGCTCCGCGCTGATCCGTTGGAGCAACTCGCCGGTGGCCTCGCGTTCGTCGTGGCTCATTCCGGCGACCGGCTCGTCGAGCAGCAGCAGCTTGACGTCCTGGACGAGCAGCATGCCGATCTCCAGCCACTGCTTCTGCCCGTGGGCGAGGACGCCGGCGGGGCGGTCGCGCAGGTCGGTCAGTCCGGTGGTCTCCAGGGCCTTCGCGACCGGCTCGGGGATGTCCTTGCGGCGGCGGAGCATGGTCCACACGCCCCGTCCGGCGCCTGCCGCGATGTCGAGGTTCTGCAGGACGGTCAGTTCCTCGAAGACGGTGGCCGTCTGGAACGTACGCCCGATCCCCATGCGGGCGATCTTCTGAACCGGCCTGCCCAGCAGGTCCTGGTCGCCGAAGCGCACCGAGCCCGTCGCCTTCACCAGGCCGGTGACGGCGTCGACCAGGGTGGTCTTGCCGGCGCCGTTGGGGCCGATGAGGAAGCGCAGGTCGCCGGGGTGGATGTCCAGGTCGACGCCGTCGACGGCCGTGAAGCCGTCGAAGGTGACCCGCAGGTCGCGGACGGTCAGTCCCTCGCCGCTCATGCCGTCTCTCCCGTCGTACGAGTTGCGGTAGCGGTACGGCGCCTGCGCAGGACGACGCCCAGGGAGGCCAGGCCGCCGGGCAGGAAGCCGACAGCGACCACGAACAGCAGGCCCTGGAGGTAGGTCCACGCGGCCGGGAAGGCGTCGGAGAGCGTGCTCTGCGCCCAGGCCACGGCGAGCGCGCCGAGCACCGCGCCCACCAGCGAGGCCCGGCCGCCGACGGCCGCCCCGATGACGAAGCCGATGGACGGCACGATCCCGATCAGCGCCGGGGAGATGATCCCGACCGCCGGGACGAACAGCGCCCCCGCGAGGCCCGCCATGCCGGCCGCGAGGACGTACGCGACGAGCTTGACGTTGGCCGGGTCGTAGCCGAGGAAGCGCACCCGCTCCTCGGAGTCCCGTACGGCGACGAGGAGTTCGCCGTACCGGCTGACGAACAGCTGGCGGGCGCCGATCATCAGGAGCAGCAGGACAGCGGCGATGATGAAGTAGACCATCCGCTGGTTGACGGGGTCGTCGAGGGAGTAGCCGAAGAAGCCCTGGATGTCGGTGAGGCCGTTGGTGCCGCCGGTGGTGGCCTGCTGGCCGACCAGCCAGATCGACAGGGCGGCGGCCAGCGCCTGGCTCAGGATCGCGAAGTAGGCGCCCTTCACCCGGCGGCGGAAGACGAAGAAGCCGAGAACAGCCGCGACCGCCATCGGCAGCAGCACGGTCATGGCGAGCGCGAACGCCGGGTTCGCGAACGGCTTCCACCACCAGGGCAGGGCGTCGCCGGTGCCGTAGAGCTGCATGAAGTCGGGGAGGGTCTCCCCGGTGGCGGCGGCGTCGGTGAGCTTGAGGTGCATGGCCATGGCGTAGCCGCCGAGGCCGAAGAAGACGCCCTGGCCGAGCACCATGAGCCCGCCGCGGCCCCAGGCGAGGCTGACGCCGACGGCGACGATCGCGTAACACAGGTACTTGGCGAGGAGGTTGAGGCGGAAGTCGGAGAGGACGACCGGTGCGACGCCGAGCAGGAGGACGGCGCCGAGGACGAACCCGGCGGGGACGCGGAGCCGTTGCAGCGGGGACGGGGACGGCGGGGTCACCACGGCGGGGGCGGAGGTGGTCGTTGTCGTCATGCCAGGCTCCGGGTGCGCAGTGTGTACAGGCCCTGGGGTCGCCACTGGAGGAAGGCGACGATCGCCACGAGCACGATGACCTTGGCGACGCTGACCGTCGTCGAGTATTCGAGGACGGACTGGAGCACGCCGAGCGCGAAGGCGGTGATCACGCTGCCCTTGAGCTGTCCGATGCCGCCCACGACGACGACCAGGAAGGCGTCGACGATGTAGTTGGTGCCCATCGTCGGGCCGATCGGGCCGACCAGGGTGAGGGCGACACCGGCCACGCCCGCGAGACCCGAGCCGATGAAGAAGGTCAGGCGGTCGACCCGGCCGGTGGCGATGCCGGACACCTCGGCGAGGTCGCGGTTCTGCACGACGGCCCGGATGCGGCGGCCGAGTGGTGTGAGCTTCAGGATGAGGGTGAGGGCGAGGACGCTCAACAGGGCGAGGCCGAGGATGAACAGGCGGTTGTTGGCGAAGGTGATGCCGCCGCCCAGGGAGATGTTGCCGGTGAGGATGTCGGGCGCGGCGGTCTGCACGTTGGGGGCGCCGAAGGTGTCGCGGGCGAGCTGCTGGAGCATCAGCGAGACGCCCCAGGTCACGAGCAGCGTGTCCAGCGGGCGTGTGTAGAGGCGGCGGATGAGCAGCCATTCCAGCAGGGCGCCCATGGCTCCGGCGACCAGGAAGGCGACGGGCAGGGCGACGAGCAGCGAGACGCCCGCGCTGCTGATGGACTTCTGCAGCACGTACGTGGTGTAGGCGCCGGCCATGATGAACTCGCCGTGCGCCATGTTGATCACACCCATCTGGCCGAAGGTCAGGGTCAGACCGAGGGCGATGAGCAGCAGGACGGCACCGATGCTGATGCCGGTGAAGGACTGGTTGAGGATGACCGTCATGAAGCGGCTCCGGGTCGGGGACGGGAGTGCGGGCGCGGGACGGGACCCGGCCTGTGGCAGGCCGGGTCCGTACACGGGCGGTTCGGCTCAGGAGAGGCCGGAGGCCCAGGAGTAACCCTTGAGGTACGGGTCCGGCTTGATCGCCTTGCCCGAGTTCCACACCTCGGTGATCAGACCGTCGGAGCCGACCTTGCCGATCCGGGCGGTCTTGTAGACGTGCTGGGTGGCGCCGTCCACGGTGACCTTGCCCTCGGGGGCGTCGAACGTGATGCCGTCGGAGGCGGCCTTCACCTTCGCCACGTCGAAGGAGCCGGCCTTCTCGACCATCGCCTTCCACAGGTAGACGGAGATGTAGGCGGCCTCCATCGGGTCGGAGGTCGGCTTGTCCTTGCCGTACGCCGCCTGGTACGCGGCCACGAACTTCGTGTTGGCCGCGCCCGGGGTGGTCTCGTAGTAGTTCCAGGCCGTCAGCTGGCCGTCCAGGTACTGGGTGCCGATGCTCTTGACCTCCTCCTCGGCGATGGAGACGGAGAGCACCGGCAGGCTCTTCGCGGTCAGGCCCGCGGACTTGTACTCCTTGAAGAAGGCCACGTTGGAGTCGCCGTTGAGGGTGTTGAACACGGCGTCCGCGCCGGCGTCCTTGACCTTGTTGGTGATGGTGCCGAACTCCGTGGAACCGAGCGGGGCGTAGTCCTCGCCGACGACCTCCATGCCGTTGGCCTTCGCGTACGCCTTGATGATCTTGTTGGCGGTGCGCGGGAAGACGTAGTCGCTGCCGACCAGGTAGAGCTTGGTCAGGCCCTGCTTCTTGAGATAGTCCAGGGCGGGCACGATCTGCTGGTTGGTGGTGGCGCCGATGTAGAAGATGTACGGCGACTGCTCCAGGCCCTCGTACTGCACGGGGTAGAACAGCAGCGACTTGTAGCGCTCGAAGACCGGCTTGACGGCCTTGCGGCTGGCCGAGGTCCAGCAGCCGAAGGTGGCCACGACCTTGTCGTCCTTGATGAGGGTCTCCGCCTTCTCGGCGAAGGTGGGCCAGTCGGAGGCGCCGTCCTGGCTGACGGCCTTGAGCTTCTTGCCCAGCACGCCACCGGCGGCGTTGATCTCCTTCACCGCGAGCAACAGTGCGTTGTGGACGGTGACTTCACTGATCGCCATGGTGCCCGAGAGCGAGTTCAGCAGACCGACCTTGACCGTGTCGCCGGACGTGTCGGCCTTGGCGCCGGAGCCGGTGGACGTGCTGTCGCCCGTCTTGGCGCCGCATGCGCTGAGGGCGGCGGACGCGCCGGCGGCCGATATACCGGCCAGAAGACCGCGTCTGCTGATGCTGAGCCCGGACATGCACAACCTCCTTGCCCCGAAGGGCGATACGAAGAGAGCGGAAAGACTCGGGGAGGGAATGAGGGGAAGGCGCTTCAGAGGCGGCGGCGTCGACGCACGGGTGCTTCCCAGCCGTTCCGGGGTGGCCTCCGGGCTGGTCGCTGAAGTGCGACCACAGCCTGCGGGGAAACTGTTTCAACCGCGTTGCGGAGCAATTGAAGAACAGTTTCCAGCGAAAGTAACGCGGCCGGTAAAACCGAAGAAGCCGCTGCTGAATAGGCCCGGTTGAGGGCATCACAGCAACGGCGATCAATGCTTCCTGCGGAAAGGATCAGTTTTTCTGATTCCTCTTGTCAAGGGCCCGGCGATCAGCGGTAGGCTCAGGCACCGGTCGGCGAGCACGAGTGGGAGAAGCGCGATGGCGAGACGGCCCCAGGAACTGCTCTACCTGCTCACACGGGCCGAACGTCTCGCCGTGCGCCGAGTGCAGGCCGTCCTGGACGAGTTCGACTGCTCCGTGGAGGCGTGGCGGGTGCTCGACCTGCTCTCCGACGGGCAGGGCCACAACATGACGGCCCTCGCCGACCACGCCTTCCTGCCGGCTCCGAGCCTCACCAAACTGATGGACCAACTCGTCGACCAGAACCTGGTCTACCGCCGTGTCGACCCGGCCGACCGGCGCCGCGTCCTGGCCCACCTGACCCCTCGGGGCAAGCAGCGGTGGCAGCTGCTGGCGCGTGAAGTGCGGGCTGACTGGGCGGACTTGGAGTCTCTGCCTGCGGGCGAGGAGCTGGACGACCTGCTCACACAGCTGGCCGGGGCCCTGGAAGGACCGCTCACGACCGGCCCGGCCCGTGTCACAGCAGGTCGTGCGGGGAAGGCAGTTGGGCGAGCACGTTGAAGTCGAGCCCGTCCGCCTCCGCCAGGTAGATGCGCTGGCGGACATGCCGGTCATGCAGGTGGAGCAGGCCGCGCGGGCCCTCGTAGGAGACGGTCTCGGCGGCGGCCGAGATCGCTGAGACGTCCAGGGTGCGGGCCCGCTCGATGAGCGAGGCCAGCAGCAGCACCCCCTCGTAGCACGACTCGCCGAGACTGCCGGGGGCCGGCGCCTCGAAGCCGAAGCGGCCGGCGTACCGACCATGGAAGTCCAGGGTGTCCTGATTGGCCAGCGAGGCGAAGAAACCGGCCGTGCTGAACAGGTCGCCGGTCGTCTCCGGGCCACTGGCCATCAGCATGTTCTCGTCCATCAGCGTGCTCAGCCGAAGACACCTCTGGTCGAGGCCGGAAGCGGCGAAGGCCCGGTTGAAGCGGACCGCGTCACTGCCGACCAGCAACATCAGCACACCGTCCGCGTCCGCGTGCTCGATACGCCGCAACACATCGGCGAAGTCCTCGGTACCCAGCGGCAGGTACGCCTCGCCGCAGACCCGTCCACCCCGCAGCGCGCGGGCGTAGCGGCGGGCGGCCCGGGCCGTGCGCCGGGGCCAGACGTAGTTGTTGCCGACGACGAACCACCTGCGCACCCCCCGCGTCTCGGCGAGCAGCCGCATGGCGGGCAGCAGCTGCCAGTCCGGCGTCTCACTGGTCATGAAGACACCGTCCGTGCGCTCCCCGCCTTCATAGAGGGCGGTGTACACGTAGGGCACCCGGTGCGCGATGCGCGGCGCCACCGCCTGCCGGACCGAGGAGATGTGCCAGCCGGTCACCCCGTGCACCGCGCCGGTCGCCACCAGGGCCTCGACCTCCTCGGCGACCTTCCGCGGGTCGGCCCCTCCATCGACCTCCAACAACCGCAGCTCCTTGCCGAGCACGCCGCCGCCCTTGTTGATCTCCTCGGCGGCCAGCCGCGCGCACGCCTCACAGGCGGGACCGAAGATCCCGGCAGGCCCCTGTATCGGGTACACGAGCGCGACGTTCAGGGTCGAATCGTCGGCCGTGAACCACTCGGGGGTGTGAAGGTGGAGCGGCCGGCGCATGTCCACATGATTGCCCGCCAGCGATCAGCACCCAAGCACCGGCCGATATCGCAACCGATTCGTAGGCATGAGGAGTTGGGCGCGGCCCGGAAGGGGGCGCGGGGCGGCATCCGAGGACGGACGTGTCAGACAAGATGGCCCCGCGCCCGAGTGACAGTCTCGGGCACGGCCCACCCTTTCTGCAAGTCTTCTGCTATTGCAATATGCATGCAATAGTGCGGGGAGAGCCTCACTCACTGCCCTCCAGGTCACCCTCGGTCTCCACGTACATCTGCCGCAGTTCCTGCAGCACCGCCGGGTCCGGCTTCTCCCACATCCCGCGCGACTCCGCCTCCAGCAGCCGCTCGGCGATGCCTTGCAGAGCCCAGGGGTTCGGGGGCGGTGCCGCGCAGGGCGCGGACGGTGGCGACCATGCCGCCGTGGTACTGGAAGTAGTCGTCGGAGTCGGCGGCCGGGCGGCCGTCGAGTTCGCGGCCGTAGGCGTAGCCGCCCCAGACCGTGTAGGCCTCGATACGGGTGGTGGCGCGGCGCTCGTCGCCGTGGGCGGCCAGGTCGGCCTGGACGTGGGCCCGTACGTGGTTGGCCTCCGCCGGTTCGTCGAGGGACGCGGCCAGGCGTACGGCGTCGTCCACGAGACCGATCGTGTGCGGGAAGGCGTCGCGGAAGAAACGGACGCTCGATCGCCCGCTCCATCGCGGCAAAGCACATCCGCGCCGACCACGTCGAGGAACCGCTGGTCTACCCGGTCACGACGGAGACCACCGACCACCCTGCCCGAGGAGGAGCTGACCGCCCGGCTCGCGTCGACGGACGCGGCCGTGGTGATGAAGCTGGGGCGCACCTTCACCAAGGTGCGGCAGGCGCTGGAGAGTTCGGGGCGGCTGGGCGAGGCCCGGTACGTCGAGCGGGCCTCCATGAGCGGCGAGCGCCTCGCCGAACTGGCCGACGTGGAGCCGGAGTCGGTGCCGTACTTCTCGGTCGCCGTCCTGCCGAGCCAGGTGGACGCCGAGTCTCCGGCGCGGGAGCGCGGGGAGGTCGTCGTGGTCGGCACCGGGCCTGCCGGACCGCTGTGGCTGACGCCCGAGACACGCGGCGCGCTCGCCGCCGCCGACGACCTCGTCGGCTGCACCACCTACCTGGACCGCGTGCCGGTCCGCAACGGCCGGCAGGGACACGGATCCGACAACCGGGTCGAGGCCGAACGCGCCGAGTTCGCTCTCCAGCTCGCCCAGCGGGGGCGCCGGGTGGCGGTCGTGTCCGACGGAGACCCAGGAGTCTTCGCGATGGCCACGGCCGTCCGTCCTGGAGGCCGCCGCACAGAAGCAGTACGGGAATGTGCCGGTGCGGGTGCTGCCGGGCGTGACCGCGGCCAACGCGGCTGCCGCACGGGTGGGCGCCCCGCTGGGGCACCACTACGCGACGACCTCCCTCTCCGACCGGCTCAAGCCCTGGGAGGTGATCGCCGAGCGACTGCGCGCCGCGGCCTCGGCGGACCTGGTGCCGGCCCTGTACAACCCGGGCTCGCGCAGCCGCACATGGCAGGTGGGCAAGGCCCGCGACCTGCTGCTGGAACACCGGGCGCCGGGCACTCCGGTCGTGGTCGCCCAAGATGTCGGCGGCCGTGGTGAGGAGGTGCGCAGCGTGCGGCTGGCCGACCTCGATCCGGCCGAGGTCGACATGCGCACGATCCTGCTGGTCGGCTCCTCCCAGACGCGGCTCGTACGGCGGGGCGACGGCGAGGAGGTCGTCTGGACGCCTCGCCGCTACCCGGACGCGTGAGGCCGGGGCGGCTACTCGGCTCCCTGTTCGGCGGGGGTGGGCCCCTGTGCCAGCCCCGCCGTCCACTTCTCCTCGATCCGGCCGACCTTCCACACCAGCAGGGCGAGAGCCCAGGTCGCGAAGAACAGGCCGACGATGACGTAGCCGATGATGTTCAGGTCCAGGCCGGACACCCAGTCCCAGAAGACACCGTGCAGGCCTGCCTTCTCCGCGACCAGGCCCAGCAGCTCGACCGTGCCGATGATGAGCGCGACGGCCACCGACAGGCCGGTGATGGTGAGGTTGTAGTAGACCTTGCGGACCGGCTTGGAGAAGGCCCAGCCGTAGGCGAAGTTCATGAACGAGCCGTCGATCGTGTCCAGCAGCGACATGCCGGCCGCGAAGAGGATCGGCAGGCACAGGATCGCGTACCAGGGCAGACCGGAGGCCGCGCCCGAACCCGCCAGGACCAGCAGCGCGATCTCGGTCGCCGTGTCGAAGCCGAGACCGAACAGGACACCGAGCGGGTACATCTGCCAGGGCCTGGTGATCGACTTCATGACCTTGCCGAGGATGCGGTTCATGAAGCCGCGGTTGTTGAGCTGCTCCTCCAGCGCGGCCTCGTCGAAGTGGCCGGAGCGCATCTGCCGGAACACCTTCCAGATCCCCACCATGATCACCAGGTTGATGATCGCGATGACGTAGAGGAAGGTCCCGGAGACGGTGGTGCCGATCCAGCCGGTGACGCTGTGCAGGGTGGAGTCGTCGTTCTCGACCGGTCCGGCCAGTGCCTTGACGCCGAGGGAGAGCAGGAAGGCGAGGGCGAAGACGATCGTGGAGTGGCCGAGGGAGAACCAGAAGCCGACCGACATCGGGCGCTGGCCCTCGTGCATCAGCTTGCGGGTGGTGTTGTCGATGGCGGCGATGTGGTCGGCGTCGAAGGCGTGCCGCATGCCGAGGGTGTAGGCGGTCACTCCGATGCCGATGCCGAAGGTCTTGGTGCCCAGGCTGTAGTGCTCCGGGGCGACGATCGCGACCAGCGTGAACCAGCCGATGACGTGCAGCGCCAGGATGAAGGCGGCCATCCCGCCGACACTCGCCCATTCCTTGCTGGTCATCGATGTACGTATGCGGTGCCATCTCGGCGATTGATTGTTCTCAGCCACACCCTTGAGGTTGCTGCAACAAGGTTGCAGGTAAAAGCCATATGCGGCAAAGTCCCGGCCAGGTTTCAGCCGGTACTCGGCAAAACATGCTGGTCGCACGCGGTTCTGAGCCATCGCGGCGCCTGCTCCGATCCGGTCGCGACCTGCACACCCTCGGGGACCGGCGGCCCGCGCACCACGACCACGGGCAGCCCGGCCTCGCGAGCGGCGGTCAGCTTCGGGGCGGTGGCCGCTCCCCCGCTGTCCTTGGTGACGACGACGTCGATCCGGTGGCGGCGCAGCAGCTCGCGCTCCCCGTCGAGCGTGAAGGGCCCGCGGTCGAGCAGCACCTCCCTGCGGGACGGGGTCGACGCCTCGGGCGCGTCGACGGACCGTACGAGGAACCACAGGTCCTCCAGGGCGGCGAAAGCCGCCAGCCCCATGCGCCCGGTGGTGAGGAACACCCGTCGGCCGAGCGCGGGCAGAGTTGCGGCGGCGTGCTCCAGCGAGTCGGCCTCGTGCCAGTCGTCCCCCTCCGCCGGGACCCAGCCGGGGCGTCGCAGGGCGAGCAGGGGAACATGGGCGGTGGCGGCGGCCCGTGCCGCGTTGAAGCTGATGGCCCCGGCGAAAGGGTGCGTGGCGTCGATGAGCGCGTCCACCTCGTGTTCGCGCAGCCACGCGGCCAGCCCCTCGGCGCCGCCGAAGCCGCCGACGCGCACCTCGCCGGGCGGCAGCCGGGGCGCTGCCACCCGCCCGGCCGGCGAGGTCGTCACCCGCAGCCCGGGCGGAGCGTCGCCCGCCAGGAGTTCGGCGAGACGGCGGGCCTCGGTGGTGCCGCCCAGGATCAGCACGTGCACGAGAGTTCGGTTCCCTTCATGAATGAGCCCACGGGCGCTCGCGGCGCCCAGCTGAGACACACCGGCCTGCGCCCCGGCTGGACCACCGGCGCCTGCGCGACCGCGGCGACGACGGCCGCGTACACCGCGCTGCTCACCGGAGAGTTTCCCGACCCGGTGACGGTCACGCTGCCCAGGGGACAGACGCCGTCGTTCGCCCTGGCGGCGGAGGAGCTGACGGACGGGACCGCCATGGCCGGGATCGTGAAGGACGCCGGCGACGACCCGGACGTCACCCATGGCGCGCTGGTAAGGGCGAGAGTGCGACGGCTGCCCGCAGGGACCGGAGTCGTCTTCAGGGCGGGTCCCGGCGTGGGCACGATCACCCGGCCCGGCCTTCCCCTGCCCGTCGGCGAACCGGCCGTCAACCCGGTGCCCCGCCAGATGATGCGCGACCACGTCGCCCGGGTCGCCGCCGCGTACGGCGGCAGCGGTGACGTGGAGATCACCGTCTGCGTCGACCACGGGGAGGAGATCGCCCGCTCCACCTGGAACCCGCGCCTCGGCATCCTGGGCGGGCTGTCCATCCTGGGCACGACGGGGATCGTGGTGCCGTACTCGTGCTCGGCGTGGATCGACTCCATCCGGCGCGGCGTCGACGTGGCACGGGCGGCCGGGCGGACACATGTGGCGGGCTGCACCGGCTCGACCTCGGAGAAGACGGTGGTCGCCGCGTACGGCCTCCCCGAGGACGCCCTGCTCGACATGGGCGACTTCGCGGGCGCGGTCCTGAAGTACGTCCGCCGCCACCCCGTCGACCGGCTCACGATCTGCGGAGGCTTCGCCAAACTGTCGAAGCTGGCCGCCGGCCACCTGGACCTGCACTCCGCCCGCTCCCAGGTCGACAAGGGCCTCCTCGCCGAACTGGCCCGGCGCGGCGGCGCGGACGAGGTCCTGGTCACCGAGGTCGCGGGGGCCAACACGGGTCTGGCCGCCCTCCAGGCGTGCGCGGCGGCGGGGGTCCCGCTCGGCGACCTGGTGGCGGTCGCCGCCCGTGACGAGGCCCTGGCCGTGCTGCGGGGTGCGCCCGTCGCGGTCGACGTGATCTGCATCGACCGGGCGGGGGCGATCGTGGGCCGCAGTGCGGTGGCCGGACCTCCGGTCAGCCGGTCCTGAACCACGGTTCCGGTCGCTTCCGGCGCTCCCGGGTGACCTTCGGCGGCGTCAAAGGCACCGTTCCCGCCCGGTCGGGCGCACTTCCCCTGGCAGGCGCCGGACACGTGAACCATGGTGGTGAGCCGAGCCGGTCGGCGTCCAGGGCGACAGCCCGCCGGATCGTCCGCCCGGCCGTCGGCTCAGCAGACATGCCGCTCCCGCTCCGGCGAGTACAGGTGGCTGTCGCGGAACTGCTCCGCGATCGACGGCCGACCCGCACACCGCTGGCGCCACCGCGCCGCCTTCGGCGTCGTCTTCCAGCAACCCCGACTCTCCGCCGACCCCCGGTTACGGCTGGCCGACCTGATCGCCGAACCCCTGCGCGCCACCGGCCGCCGCGAGAAGATACGCACCGCTGGTGCGACCGCACGGTCCACTGGGGGTCGCAGGAGAGCGCGGATCAGCCTTGCCCCCGGTCAGCACGTCCCCTCGGCGGGAGCCGGCCGTGAACCGCCCGCGGCGCGAAGTCGAGGAGAGGGATCGGGAGACCCCGCACCCCGACTTCGGCCGGCTGATCCGGGACAAGGCCGCCTTCGGTCGTCGCCATGGCGTCACCGACGCGCACCGCGCTTCTCAACGCCGCCGTCCGAAGCCGGGGCATGGCTCGAGTTCGCCGACACGCATCACGCACATCACCTAAACCAGCAGGTCAGGCACCCTTTGCCGCAGGCTCAAGGATCGCCACGCACTCCACGTGATGCGTCATCGGAAACATGAGCAACAAAAACATGTGAAAGGGAGCTGCAGCTCAGGGGCCCCATTCACAAATCGGACACGATGTCGATGTGCATGACGCGCCGGAGTGGGCGCTACGCGCGAAAGGATGACCCTTGCTCTCTACCCGCAGCGCAAGGCGAGGCCGTCGGAGTGGACGAGCCTTCGCGCAGGGCGGGGCTCGCAGCCCAGACCGACGGCGAAGGTCTCGCAGCGGGCAGGTACCGCTGGCAAGCGGTGCCCCGTGCGTGCGGTGTGACGCCGTGGAACACCTGGCACCACCGCCGTGCTCAGCACTGCTGCCCTGCGGCGAGGCGCTGAAGGAGTTGCCGGCTCCGGCAGTCGGTCAAGAAGCCTCCTGCAACGAGATCAAGTCGCCCACTCTGACCCGTCCCTGTTTCCAGAACGTCCAGGTACACGCCGAGGCAACGGCCGCTCGGTCGAAGACCGGACATCCGGTGGCCGGTCAGCCGTCGCAAGCGGCGCCGATGAGGACGAAGGCCATGGTGACCGGTCTGTCACTGCGGTTGCGCCACGCGTGCCGGGTGCCGTTCTGGATCACGATGTCACCAGCCGACAGGTGGGTGCACTGGCCGTCGTCGAGTTCGAGGACGATCTCGCCCTGGAGCACGAGCCCGTAGTCGACCGTCGGCGTCGTGTGCATACCGTCGGGCTCCATGAGGTCGGCGATGCCGGGCGAGTCGGCCCGCTGCTCCTGGTCGAAGGCGACGGGATCGAACGACGGGTCGGCCATGGCGGTGTCCGGCGGGAAGGTCAATACGATGAACCGGGTGCCGCCAGGCGCCGGGAGCATGCTCGTGATCTTCGGTGTGGGGTCCTCGCCTGTCCGGCTGACCGGTTCACCGGCCTCGGTGGCCCAAGGCAGACGGGACACCCAGCCCGGAAGGCTGGTGAACTCACGGCTGCGGGGGATCGGGCCGTCACTGGTGACGACCGACCTGCCATTCGCGTCGTGGCCGGTGACGACCCTGCGCATGTGTCTCTCCTTGGTCGGGCCTGGGGAACGGTCGAATCTGCTGGATCAGTCGGGCCGGCCTCCGATGGGCCCGGTGGGGGGTTCGAGCGCGGTGGTCCAGGCATCCAGGAAGTCCGCCACTGCTTGGGCGGGCGCCCGGAGGAGCGCCGAAGCCACGGTGCGGACGAAGACCCGTTGCCGGTCGTCCGTGAGGTACTCCACCGGGGACTTGCCGTCCACGCGCGCGAGCAGCAGGGCCGGCAGGAGCGAGGCGGCTCGTGACTCGAGGGCGCTCAGGGGTTCCCAGTCGACACACCTGGCGTATTCCTCGGCCAGTACGCGGGCGGAGCGCAGCAGGTCGGCGCGCCGCCCTTGTACCACCAGGCTCTTGAGGAGCAGGTGGTTGACGCAGAAGGCGAGGTCGAAGGCCGGGTCTCCGTACCAGGCGCACTCGGCGTCCAGCAGCACGGGTCCCGACGGGCCGACGAGGATGTTCTTGGGGCTGACGTCGCCGTGGACCAGGGCCAGATGTGTGGTGGCGGTGCGGTCGGCAAGTCGTTGGAGGACATCGCTCAGTTCGGGGTGCGCTGCGGCGGTCGCCAGCAGGTACGGCTCGATACGCAGCGCGTGGAAGTTGTCGTCGGTGGCGAATGCCGTGGCGAGGCCGGCGTCGCCCGCGCTCTTCGCGTGCAGGGTGCCGAGCAGCTCTCCGACGGCCGCCGCGGTCTCCGGCCGCACTTCTCCGGCCAGCAACTGGGCCTTCCACATGGGGTAGTGCTCGGGCGGTAGGTACGCCATCGCGAAGAGGCCGGCTTCGGGGTCGTGGGCCAGCAGTTCGGGCACGCTGTCGGGCCGGTATCGGGAGGCGAACCGCATCCACGCCCATTCGTAGGCGTTGCGCGACACCGGTGCCTGCCAGTCGGCCGCGACCTTGAGCCGGGCCAGGGCACGTTTGACACAGAGGGAGCGTCCGGGCAGGTCCACCCGCCACAGGTCGGAGGAGACGCCGCCGGCCAGCGGCGTCCAGCGGGCGGTTTCACCGGAGCGGGCGAGCTTGTGCGCGATCAGGAAATCTGTCAGCGCCGAGTCCGGATCAGGGTGCGCGGAGTCGGCGCTCATCACTGTTCCCCCGGCTCGGCCGTCAGACCGCGGGGGCTGTTGCAGGCGTGAGCGGGCGCCTGGCCCGCGAGAACGCGTACGACCTCTTCGGCGGCGCGGCGGCGCAGTTCCGTGACCGAGGCGTCGGAGGAGAAGGCGACGTGCGGGGTGAGCAGTGCGCCCGGTTGCTGGAGCAGTCCGGCCGGAACGTGCGGTTCGCTCTCCAGCACGTCGAAGGCGGCCCCGTCCAGTTGCCCGCTGTCCAGTGCCTTGACGACCGCGTCGGTGTCGACGAGACCTCCCCGGCTGACGTTGACCAGCAGGCCGCCCGGCTTCATCCGGGCCAGCTGCTCGGGGCCGATGATGTGGTGGGTGTCGGGTGTGAGCGGCACATGGAGAATCACGACGTCACTGCGGCGCAGTAGCTCCTCCAGGCCCACCAGCTCCACTCCAGGGGCGGTCTTGGGCGGGTGCGGGTCGTGCGCGAGGATCCGGCAGCCGAACGCGCCGAGCTTGCGCGCGGTGGCGCGCCCGATGCGCCCGTATCCGACGACGCCGCAGGTCAAGGTGGACAGGCGGCGCAGTCTGGCACTCGCGGGGTTCCAGCGGCCGCCCCGGACGTCCCGGTCGAACACGGCCAGGCCGCGTGTCCAGGCCAGCACCATGCCCACCGCATGGTCGGAGACCTCCTCGACGCAGTAGTCCGGCACGTTGGTGACCCACACACCTCGTTCGCTTGCGGCGTCCACGGCGATGTTGTCGAGACCGACGCCGAGTCTGGCGACGATCCTCAGGCCCGGCGACGTCTGGACGGCGGTGGTGGAGACGGGCGCCCAGCAGGTAAGGATGCCGCCGGGGCGGTGTTCGGCGACCAGGTCCTCGATCACCTCGGCGGAGGCCGGTTCGGCGGGACCGGTCACGAGGGTGTGGCCGGCCGCCTCGATGACCGAGCGCTCGACGGAGTCGTCGGGCCAGGCGTAGTCGGTGAGCAGCACGGTGCCAGGGCGGCTCGGTGGATTCATGGCAGGTCGTCCTCGCAGATTCGTGCGGGTGACGCGGACGGTCGGGCGTCCCGCCCGGTCGCATCCGGTCAGCAGGGTTGATCGTCGCCCGAAAGGCGGCCGACGGCATCGTCCGATGAGGCCGACGGGCGCCGCGGGCGAGGTGGAGAGGTCACGGGGGTCGGTTCGATTGCCGACGCTCGCCGGCTTGTGGTCGGCGAAGGCGTCGCGGTACGCCCCTGGAACGGGTCACGAACACGCAGGGGCATGTCGAATCACTCTGTCACAGCCACGCGATGCTAACGATAGCACTCACCGTCTTCGAAGCGTCAAGAGTGGCGTGTACAGACTGATCGTCGGCCCCTGCGGGGGGAGCTCGGCGGGAGTCGCGGAACCCCGTCAGTACCGGAAACACGAGGGCAATCGAAGAAATCCGGTGTTCACGTCTTGACGCACCGCGGACTTCCCCTCATGGTTTCTGCCATCGCCGACCCGATGTCCGGCACATGTCCGCACAAGGTCGAGCCGTCGAAGACTCCACAGCCACGGATGTCCCCGACAGGCGATCACCGGCTGAATTCCGTATGCGGCGTCCGACCGCGCGTCAGCCCCGTCGCCCCATTCCGCCGCCTGAGGCGCATCGACGCCTCCGGCCGGACCAAGTCCGTGTTCAGCTCACCGCTTCTCGTCGTCGCCGTACGGCGCCGTGCCCGCGATGAATCCGCCGCGGCCTGCCGCGGCCGATCCCTCCTTTGGAGCCGCAATGACTCACGCAGCCCAAGTCGACACCAATTCCGTGCCCACCGACGGCACCCAAGAAAGCAACCGCGCGCCCATGTCCCGGGTCATGATCGCAGTGGGCTTCCTGCTGGTCGTCCTCTCCTACATGGTCAACGCGATGGACCGCCAGGTCTTCCCCCCGCTCCTGCCCAACATCCGTCAGGACTACGGGTTCTCGCTGGAGCAGGGCGGACTGCTGGCGACGAACTTCACGCTCGGGATGGCCCTGGCCGGCCTGCCCGCGGGCTACCTTCTGGACCGCTTCCGACGCAAGACAGTGCTGCTGGTCAGCATCGTGATCTACTCCCTGGGCACGATGGCCACTCCTCTGGCGACCGGCCTCGCCGACATGACGGTGTACAGGGTCGTCTCCGGCTTCGGCGAGGGCATGCAGTCCGCGGCCATCTTCGCCGCGATCGGCGCCTTCTTCGCCCACCGCCGGGGCCTTGCCTTCGGCGTCATCGGGGTGGGCTACTCCGTCGGTGTCTTCATCGCCCCGCTCATCGGTGTGCGGCTCATGAGCACCCACGGCACATGGCACGCACCGTTCTACCTGTTCGGTGCGGCCGGGCTGCTGATCGCGGCCGCCTCCCTGTTCCTCGTCAGGACCGGTCTGACCGAGCACCGCGTCGAGAAGACCCTCTCGACCGGGACCTACGAGTACATGCCGACCTCCGCCTACAACCGCAACACCATCGCGCTGGCGGTCCACTCGGTCGTCAGCGGAGTGGCCATCTACGGGTTCCTCGGCCTCTACCCCACCTACCTCATCACCTCGCTGCACTACACCTCCGAGCAGGCGGCGCTGGCGATGAGCCTGCTCGGCTTCGGCGGCATGACGGCCGTTCTCGGCGGCTGGCTCGGCGACCGGGTCAACCAGCGGAACCTACTGATCGGGAGCCTGCTCGCGGTGTCCGTCCTCGCCGTGTGCATCTACGAGACGCATGTCGGTGTCGGTGCGCAGTGCGCGTTCGCCTTCCTCATGGGCGCCTTCGGGCTGGGCTTCATCTATCCCAACAGCAACAGCGCGATGCAGCGGGCCGTCCGCCCTGAGCAGATCGGCCGCGCCTCCGGTCTCTTCGTCACCAGTTACTACGGGACGGCGGCCTTCTCGGGCCTGCTCTTCGCCGCCCTGGTGGACTCCTTCGGCTGGAGCCGGGCCGGGTTGCTGCAGGTGACGGTCCTGCCGCTGGTGGGCGTCGCTGCCCTGACCTTCGTCCGTCCCACGCAGTTCAACAACGCGGTCCGTTAGCCGGCCGCCCACCGCTCGCACACCCGGGGGCCCGACACCGCTTGACGGTGTCGGGCCCCCGGAACGTATGGCCTTCGAGTGAACGACCCAGGTCAGCGGCTCTCGGCCACGACCGGGTTCCGCAGGACGCCGATGCCCTCGATCTCGACCTCGACCTCGTCCCCGGGACGGATCGGCCCGACCCCGGACGGAGTGCCGGTCATGATCGCGTCTCCGGGCAGCAGCGTCAGATGGCGGCTGAGGTAGCTGACGATGTCAGGGACGGCCAGCAGCAGGTCGGCCGTGCTCGCCGACTGCACGACGGTGCCGTTCACCCGGGTCGTCAGGGAGAGCCTGGCGGGGTCGAGCCCGGTGGCGATGACAGGGCCGAGAGGCGCGAACGTGTCCTGGCCCTTCCCTATCAGCAGCGTCCCGTATTTGCTTTCCTTGCGCTGGACGACGCGATCGCTGACGTCATTTCCACACGTGTAGCCGAGGATGTACTCATGGGCCTCGGAAGGCTTCACATGACGGGCTTCCTTTCCGATGACGACAACCAACTCGCCCTCGAAATGAATCATTTCACCATCAGCCGGATAGACGATGGCATCCCCCGGCCCGACAACCGCCGTGCTCGGCTTCATGAAGCACACGGGAACGTCCGGAATCTCGCGGTCGGTCTCGTCGACGTGCGCGGCGTAGTTGTAGGCGAATCCGAAGATCCGGGGTCGGTCAAGAGGCGGAAGCACAGTAACGTCACCGACTTGGTCGACGTGTCCCGTGGGCGCCAGCCCGGTATATGGATCACCTTCGAATCGCGCGATCCTGGAGTCGCCCACTTCGAGTTCTCCGTAGTGACGCACGCCGTCGACGGCGTATCTGACGATCCGCACGGACACCTCCGCAACTGGGCAGCCACGGATGGCTGCACGGCTCATCCAACAATGCTAACGTTAGCACATTCAGAATGATCGATTGAGGGACGCCACCCGTCCGACCACGGAGCGCGACGATGCGCGCTATCGTTGGCATACCGAAAGCGACAGCATGGGACCAGTGAACCGAGGAGGCCCCTTACGTGGTCACGACCAGGGACATCGCCGAACGCCTCGGGGTCTCCGTCTCGACGGTCGGCCGGGCCCTCTCCGACGACGCGCGGATCAGCGACGAGACCAAGTTCCGGGTTCGGCAAGCCGCTACGGAGATGGGGTACGTCGGCAACCACGCGGCGCGTATGATGCGGGGCGCCTCCAGCAACGTGGTCGCGCTGGTGATCCCGGACATCCGCAACAGTTTCTACTCGACCATCGCGCACGAGCTGTCCAAGAACATGGAGGCCGAGGGCTTCCAGCTGATGCTCTCGGAGACCGATGACGACCGGATGGTGGAGCTGCGCCATCTGCGGGAGCTGTCCGCGAACCGTGTGGCCGGCGTCATCATCGTGCCCACCGCACGCCCTCACCACGAGTCCGTGAAACTGCTGCGCGCCCTGCCGCACCTGCAACTGCTGCGCCGCCACCCCTCGCTCGGCTCCCAGTGGTTCGGCGTGGACGACCACGAGGCGCTGCGCCGGGCCACGGCCCACCTGGTGGCCTTGGGCCACACCGACATCGCCTACCTGGGCGGGCCCGAGGAACTGCCGACAGGCGCCGACCGTCTGCGCGGCTTCCGCACCGCCCTGCGGGAGGGCGGACTTCCGGACCATGCCGGGCGCACGGAGCTGGGGCCACCCTCTTCCGTGGACCACGGGCACCGGGCGGTGCGTCGGCTGCTGCGCGGACCCGATGCACCCACCGCGCTCGTCCTGGGATCGATCCAGCTCACCCTGGGGGTCCTGAAGGAGTTGTCCGAGCAGGGCGTGAAGGTGCCCGGCGAACTGTCCGTGGTCGGGTTCGGGGACGAACCCGGCTTCTCCTGGTGGGGCCCCGGACTCACCACGATCGGCATGCCGATCCAGGAGATGGCCACCGGCTGCGCGCTGTGGCTGATGCGTCGGCTCAAGACCAAGGCGGGCAACGACGGCCCGTACACGTCGGTCTCCCCCGGATCCCTGATCCTGCGCGGCAGCACGGCGCCTCCCGACGGCAGGGCCCCGTCCGAGACCACTCGGGCCACGGCCATCGACTGACTCCCGTGCATGACGAAGGCGCCCGGAGTGCATCGCTCCGGGCGCCTTCGTCATGTCGGATCCGACTCAGTACGTCCCGCCGCGCAACCCACGCATGACACGCGACGTACGCGCCAGCTCGTCGAGCACCTGCTCGGCCGCGGCCTCGTGGATCTTGCCGGGCCGGAAACCGCGGTCCTCGACGAGTTCGCTGACGAACGGAATGCTCACCGTCGGACCGATCGGCAGCATCCTGAGATTCGCCACGACCTGCTTGCCCATCTGTGCCGCCCGCGTACCCGCCGACACTCCTCCGTAGCTGACGAACGCGGCCGGCTTGTGCCGCCACTCAACGACCAGGTAGTCCCAGGCGTTCTTCAACGGGGCGGGGAAGCTCCCGTTGTACTCCGGGGTGACGAACACGAAGGCGTCCGACGCGTCGACGATGCGGCTCCAGGCGCGGGTGTGGCTCTTGGTGTACTGCCGCAGCGCGGGCGGATGCGGCTCGTCGAAGAAGGGCAGCGCGAGTTCCTGGAGGTCAACGGTGTGCGACTCGAACCGCTCGTCCTCTGCGGCTCTGGCGGTGAACCAGTCCGCAACGGACCTGCC
Source organism: Streptomyces sp. YKOK-I1 (assembly GCF_054660435.1). NCBI lineage: Bacteria > Bacillati > Actinomycetota > Actinomycetes > Kitasatosporales > Streptomycetaceae > Streptomyces > Streptomyces sp. YKOK-I1. Next base: position 7,560,103 of record NZ_BAAGDR010000001.1, on the reverse strand, counting down.
CACACGTCCCGGACGTGTGCTGGCCACAACGGTGGTGAGGGTCATGGGTGCCATGGAGGGCTCGGGTTCCATGTCGGGCTCGCTTTCCTGAAGGCCGTGATCCGGTCCGGCGGACCCGCGCACCTGTGCTGTCCTTCCATCCAGGAAGAGCGGGTCCGCCGGGGTACCGGCCGGGATACCATCCGGCCGTGCGAACGATAGCATTAGACGGCGCCGCTCTCGACCGTGGAGCGCATGCCAAATCCCGGGCACCCTCTCGCCACCAGACTCTTGACACCATCGGAGCAGCCTCGCACGATTGCGCTATCGTTAGCATTCATGGAGAGGGCAGCTGCCCATGGCGCCCTTCGCGCCGGTCCGGCCTGCCGCCGACCGCAGCGTGTCCCTCGTCCGACGACAGGCCCCCGCACGGGCCCGCTCGCCACCTGTACCATCCCGACTCCGAAAGGTCGCACCGCCATGACAGACGCGCGGATCGCCCAGCTCCACGGCCGCAGGGTGTGGGACTCACGCGGTCGACCGACCGTAGAGGTCGAGGCACACCTCGCGAACGGCGCGATCGGGCGGGCCATAGCGCCGGCCGGGGCCTCGACGGGCCAGGGCGAAGCGCTCGACCTGCGCGACGGCGGCCCCCGCTTCGGCGGTCTGGATGTCCATCGCGCGGTCGGCTCGGTGAACGACGAGATCGCGCCCGCCCTCCTGGGCCTGGACAGCACCGACCAGGAGACCGTCGACCGGCTCCTGATCGACCTCGACGGCACCCCCGACCGCGGCCGTCTCGGCGGCAACGCGATCGTGGCCACCTCCATGGCCGTCCTGCACGCCGCCGCCGCGTCGGCGGGTGTACCGCTGTGGCAGCACCTGGCCGGCGGTCGGCCGGTGCGCATCCCGCTGCCGGAGATCCAGATCTTCGGCGGCGGCGCCCACGCGGACCGCCGCGTCGATGTGCAGGACTTCATGGTCGTCTGCCCCGCGGCAGGCAGCTTCTCCGAGGCACTGGACTGGACGGCGGAGATCTACCGGGCGGCCGGGAGCCTGATGCGGAAGGCGGGCAAGGCACAGGGGGTGGCCGACGAGGGTGGCTTCTGGCCTGCCTTCGACTCCAATGAGGAGGCGCTGGAGACCCTGACCCGGGCGATCGAGACCGCCGGCTTCGCGCCCTCGACCCAGGTCGGCATTTCCCTGGACCTCGCGGCCTCGCAGTTCGGCAGCGCGGGCCAGTACACGCTGGCGCTCGACGACCGCACCCTGGACACGGCGGCACTGATCGACATGCTGGGCGGCTGGATCGAGCAGTACCCGATCCTGTCCGTCGAGGACCCGGTGGGCGAGGACGACCACGAGGGCATGATGGAGTTCACCCGTCGCTACGGAAACCGATGCCAGGTCATCGGCGACGACTACCTGGTCACGAACGCCAAACGGGTCGAAGCGGCGGCCACCAACGGTGCGGCGAACGCCGTCCTCGTCAAACCCAACCAGGCGGGCACGGTCACCGAGGCGTACCAGGCCCTGCGCGCCGGGAAGGACGCCGGTTTCGGCACCATCGTGTCGGCCCGCTCCGGCGAGACCGAGGACGTCACCATCGCACATCTGAGCGTCGGCTGGGACGCCGGCCAATTGAAGGTCGGCTCGTTCACGCGCTCCGAACGCATGGCCAAGTGGAACGAGGTTCTGCGTATCGAAGAGTCCCTCGGCGACTCCGCAGAATTCAGCGGATGGTCCGCGTTCGCTTTCGCCGGAACCGGGCCTTCCACGACCAAGCCGTAAAACGGCTTCGAAGAATTACAGTCATCGAAATCAAGAGCCGATCGGAGCACGGAGACCAGCATGCTGCCACCCGTCAATCTGCGCCCGAGTTTCAACATCACCCGCTCCAGCCATGTCCGGCTCACCGTGGCCGACCTGGCCGCGAGCCGCGACTTCTACGCGCGAGCGCTGGGGCTCGTCGTCAGTGACGAGGACGAGCACACCTGCTACCTGCGCGGGCTGGCGGAAGCCTGCCACCACAGCCTCGTCCTGGAACAGGCCGACGAGGGCGCGGGCGCCTGCAGGAGGATCGGCTTCCGGGTGTTCTTCGACGAGGACCTCGACCTCGCGTACGCCTGGTTCCGTGAGCGGGGGCTGCCCGCCGAGTGGGTCGACGTCCCCCACCAGGGCCGTACCCTGCACGTCGCCGACCCCATCGGAACGCCGCTCGAACTGTGCGCGCACATGGAGACCCGGCCGCGGCTGCACATCGACTTCGCGCGGTTCAAGGGTGCTCACGCGCAGCGACTGGACCACTACCAGATCTTCGCGCCCGACGCCTACGAGCTGTGCGCCTTCTACAGCGAACTCGGTTTCCGCAACTCGGAGTACCTGGAGCACGGCGACAGACTGCTGGGCGCGTTCATGTACCGCAAGGGGACCTGCCTCGACCTCGCGATCGTCGAGAACACCGGGCCCGCCCTGCACCACTTCGCCTACACCGTCTCCGAGAGCCGCGACATCTTCAGCGCCTGCGACTGGGCCGGCATCCTCGGCTACGGCGACGGCGTGGAGCGCGGCCCCGGACGACACGGTCCGGGCGGGATGCTGTTCGCCTACCTCCGCGACCCCGACGGCCACCGGGTGGAGGTCTTCAACAGCCACTACCAGACCATCGACACCGAGGTCGAACCGGTGCGCTGGGACGCCGCCTCTCTGAGCACCAACGCCCGCTGGGGCCTGCCCGCACTGGAGAAGTGGTACTTCGAGGCGTCACCCTTCGCCGGCACGCCCCAGACCTCGCCGGCCGAACCGCCGAATCCGATGTCGCTGGAACGGTTCCTCCTCGAACAGCCCCTGCCCTGACCCTTCCCTTCGCCCGTCCCTCAAGGAGACGCCATGGCACGAGTTCCCTACGTTCGCCGCGAGGACGCGGACGAATCGCTGAAGCCGCTCTACGACCGGCTGGAGACCGAGCGCAAGGTCCCGACCGCGAACATCTTCCTCGCGCTCACCCATGCACCGGCACAGCTGGACGCCTTCCTGACCTACGCCAACGCGCTGCGGGCCGCCGACCTCAGCCCGAAACTGCGTGAACTGGCCATCCTGACCGTGGGCCACGCGACCCGGTCCGCCTACGAGGTCGCGCATCACCAGTCGCACGGACTCAGAGCGGGCCTTACCCAGGAGCAGCTCGCCGCCGTCGCCGACTTCGAGTCGTCCGGTCTGTTCGACGAGACGGAGCGGGCTGTCATGCGCCTCGCCAAGGAGTCCACACTCCACGTCGACGTCTCCGAGGAGACGTGGCGCGCCACCGCCGAGCACCTGACGGACCGGCAAATGGTCGAATTGTCCTTGTCCATCGCCTGGTACAACTCCGGCGTCCGCATCATGGGCCTGCTGGGCATCGACCTCGAGGACAACTACCCGAACCCGTTCCCGAATTCGTAGCACTCGGCGCCGTACGGCCCATCACCACATCGAATGTGATTACCGAGCCGCAGTTCCGCCGCCTCGGTCGCCGAAAAGAATGCCTCCGGCCCTCGACCCGTCGGGACGGAACAGTTTCAAGGAGTATTTCAATGGCGAAGATGCTCGCTGCACGACTGCACACGCTCGGTGAGCCGATGTCCGTGGACACGGTCGACGTGCCCGCCCCGCGGCCGACCGACGTGCTGGTGCGCGTCAAGGCATGCGGAATCGTGCCGAACATGGCCAACGTGATCAACAACTGGCCCACCTGGTATCCGCACCAGCCGCTGCCCAAGCTGCCCGCGATCTTCGGCCTGGACCCCGCCGGCGTGGTCGAGGCGGTCGGCGAGGCGGTGCTGAACACCAAGCCCGGTGACCGGGTGTATGTCAGCCCACTGCGGTCCTGCGGGAGCTGCCAGGTGTGCCGCGGAGGCGAGCTCAGCCGCTGCCGCTACTTCACTCTGAACGGCTACTTCAGCACCTCCCGCGACGGCCAGCGGATCTTCGACCTCTATCCCTACGGCGGTTTCTGCGAGTACATGACCGCGCCCCAGTACTCGATCGTCAACATCCCGGACAACATGACGTTCGAGCAGGCCGGCAAACTGGGCTACATCGGCACCTCCTACGGCGCCCTCAGACACGCCGTGGCCGGTCCCGGCCAGGTCGCGCTGATCGACGGCATCACCGGCACCCTCGGCGTCGCCTCCACCCTCCTCGCGCTGGCCTCGGGTGTCTCCAGGGTCCTCGGGACCGGACGCAACGAGGAACTCCTCAAGCGTGTCCAGGAGCTGGCCCCGGACCGGATCGAGGTCATGCGGCTGGGCGAGGGCTCCACAGGTGCTTGGGCGAAGTCGCGTACCGGCGGCGAGGGAGCGGACTTCGTCATCAGCGCCCTGGGCGCGAAGGCCCCGGTGGAGACGATGCTCGACTCCATGCAGGGCGTCCGTCGCGGTGGCAGGGTGGTCAACGTCGGCGGTGTGGCCGACCGGCTGCCGGTGGACGTGAAGTGGCTGATGGACGAGCAGGTCCAGCTGATCGGCTCCAACTGGTTCAGCACCGCGCAGGGCCAGGAGGTCGCCGACATGGTGGCCAGCGGAGCCCTGGACCTGTCGTACCTGATCACCAAGCCGTTCCCGCTGACGAAGGTCAACGAAGCGATCTCGGGACGCGCCACGGACCTCGACGGCGGATTCAGCAACTACGTCGTGATCCCCTGAACCGTAACGCCCCCGAACTCACCCTGCGGCGGTCCTGTTCTGCCCTGACGCCGCCGCGGGGTGTGTATTCCCGGCGGGATGGAGGAAGCGATGGAACTGCGCTGGCTGGAATCGTTCGTCGTCGTCGCGGACGAGCTGCACTTCGCTCGGGCGGCGGATCGCCTGCACCTGGCACCGTCGGCACTCAGCGCCCAGATCAGGGCGCTGGAGTCGCATCTGGGCGTACGGCTGATCGACCGCGGTCGGCGCACCCGCCCGGCCCTGACCAGCGCCGGGCGGCTGTTTCTCGAAGAGGCACGGCTGACGCTTGAGCAGGCCGCGCGCGCCGAGGCGGTGGGCCGGCGGGCCGGCCGCGGGGAGCTGGGACACGCCCAGATCGCGTACGTCGCCTCGGCCGCGTTCTCCGGAGTGCTGACCGCCGTCCTCACCCGCTGCGCGGCCTCCGGCACCGAACTCACCGTAGAGGTCCGCGAGTTGGAGACCCCTGCCCAGCTGGAGGCGTTGGCGTGCGGGGACATCGACGTCGGCTTCCTGCGCTGGCGGCCGGAGTACCCGCCGGACGTCACGGCCACCTGTCTGCTCACCGAGCAGGTCGTCCTGGCGCTGCCGGCCGCCGCCCCGCTTGCGGCGTACGAGGCGATACCGGCGGCGAAGCTGTGTGACGAGAACTTCGTGGCCCCGCACTTCGACGAGGAGTACGGCTGCCGCGACCAGATCCTCGAAGTGGCGGACCAAGGGGGGTTCAGTCCGCGGTGTGCGCCCCCGGTGCGGGACTTCATCGCTGCTCTGACGCTGGTGGGCGGCGGTCTCGCGGTGGCACTGGTACCGGATTCGCTGCGGCGTGTGCAGATCCCGGGAGTGGCGTACCGTCCGCTCGTGGACGTGGCGCTGACCACCCGGCTGGTCGGCGCCTACCGCAGGGGGGAGACCTCACCGGCGGTTCGCGGTGTGATCCGCCGACTGAGGGAGGCCGCTGCCGCCACCGCCTGAGACGGGGATCCGCAGCAGGCGTCCGGCATCGGCCCGACGCCTCGCAGGCATGCGGTCGACGCCGTCCGTCGTGGGCCTTCGGCCATCGTCGAACCGGTGCATGTTTGTACGCGGATGACGCACTGTCCGAGCAGGTCAGAGGGGGTGTGATCGGCCTACGCTCAACACGGCAGCACCCACCGTGGCGGGGTCCGTCGACCGCCGCCCGACCCAGGGACAGGCGGAGGAACACATGACAGCGATCAGGCACGTGGGCGTCGTAGGCGCGGGCCAGATGGGCCGGGGCATCACCGAGGTCTGTGCCCGGGCGGGGCTGCACGTCACGTTGTGCGACGTGACCGAGGACCGGGCCCGGGCGGGCCTGGCCGGTGTGGCGGACTCCCTGCTGAAGGCGGAGAAGCGCGGTGCCCTCAGGTCCGAGGAGCGCGCGCACGCTCTGGCCGGTGTCTCCGTCACGGGCGACCTCTCCCGCCTGGCCGGGGCCGATCTGGTCATCGAGGCCGCCGTCGAGGACGAGCAGGCCAAGACGGCGCTGTTCCGGCGGCTGGGCGAGATGACCACGAATCCGACCGCGGTGCTGGCGAGCAACACCTCCTCGATCCCCATCGCCCGGCTCGCCGCCGCGGCCGGACGTCCGGACACTGTGGTCGGCCTGCACTTCTTCAACCCGGTTCCCGCCATGCCCCTGGTCGAGGTCATCCCCTCGCTGCACACCTCGAAGGCCACGGAACTGCGGGTGCGGGCCTTCGCCGGCGAGATCCTGGGCAAGAAGACGATCGTCGCGCAGGACCGCGCGGGATTCGTGGTCAACTCCCTTCTGATCCCCTACCTGTTGTCGGCGGTGCGGATGGTCGGCTCCGGCACGGCGACTGCGGAGGACATCGACACCGGGATGACTGCCGGTTGCGCCCACCCCATGGGGCCGCTCCACCTGGCCGACCTCATCGGGCTGGACACCGTGGCGGCGATAGGCGAGGCGCTCTACGAGGAGTACCGGGAACCGCTGTACTCCCCTCCCCCGCTGCTGCGCCGCATGGTCGAATCAGGGCTGCTGGGCCGCAAGTCGGGGCGTGGATTCTTCGACTACCGGGCGGCCTGAGGGCGCGCCAGAAGCCGCTCGGTAGGGGTTGTTGCTTCGCTGCGGCCGGCTGACGTCACCGACGTGCCGCACGCGCCTCCCGGGGACTCATGCCGTACGCCGCCTTGAAGGCGTGACTGAAGTGGGCCGGGTCGGCGAAGCCCCAGCGCCCGCCGACGGAACCGACCGGAAGGTGGTCCAGGGCCGGATCGGTGAGGTCGCGTCGGCACCGGGCCAAGCGCTGTTCCCGGATCCAGCCCGCGACCGTGTGTCCCTGCGCCGCCAGCAACTTGTACAGGTAGCGGCGGGAGATACGGTGGGCGACCGCGATCCCCTCGGGGCTCAAACAGGGGTCGGCGAGCCGCTGCTCCATGTAGCTGAGGACGCGTTCGGCGAGCAGGCCCGGGCCGTTCTCCAGCTGCGTTGGGTCCGTGTCGGCGTGCTCCGCAAGCAGCGTGCCGATCAGGCCGACCACGTTGTCGGCGAGCCGGGGCGTGCCGCGGGATTCCAGGTGCTCCATCTGCCGCGCCAGCCCGTGCAGGAGGGGCAGCACCACCTGGCCGAGGCCGTCGTGGCAGGGCACCGGAGTCGCCGTCACACGCGCCAGCTCGCGCTCCGCCAACGGCAGCATGGCCCGCGGGAACATCAGCACGAGACCGCTGTGGGACTCGTTGAGGTCGTAGGTGAAGGGACGGCGCGTGTCGTAGACGACCAGTTCGCCCGGCCCGACCTGGGCCTGGCGGTCCCGCTGGGTGAGTACGCCGTGTCCGGTGAGCTGCAGGGTGAGCTGCAGGTAGTCGGGCGCGTCGGAGGCGATGTGCCGGCGGGTGCGCGCGAGGCTGTGCGGCGCGGCCGAGATGACCGACATCTGCACCTGGCCGACCCGTACGGCGTGCAGTGACGCGCTGAAGTCGGCGCTCTCGCGCGGCAGGACATCCAGGGGCACGAGGTTCTGGCCGACGGCTTCGCGCCAGCAGTCCAGTCTGTCGGTTGCCGTGCCGTCGCTCGGCGTCGCTATCCGGGGCATGCGGCTCTCCTCCCGGCGGTGCCGGCACCGGGAAACGGGCGCGGACGGCACTCCTGACGAGGATGGTAAGTCCCTCTGAGCCATCCGCAACCGGCCCCCGGGAAGTGTTCTCAGCCACACAAATTTCCGGTGCTCCCGGACACAAGCAGGACCTGCGCCCCGCCCCACATCATGCGGGCAGTGACCGGGGCGCCTCGGTCGGCGGTTCCGTGACCCCCGCGCCGCAACGACCGTTTCTCTGCGGCCATTTGATGCGCCCTCACCAGCGACACGCGGTTCCGGGCTCACGGATCGCACACACTCACAAGGATCGATCATGACGACATTGCTTCAGTCCACCTCGTCCCACGACCCCAGGACCGGCCACGGTGTGCTCGGCCGTGTCCGCGCGCACCTGCCCGAGATCGCGGCGCGTTCCGCCGAGGCCGAGGCCGCCCGGGCCGTTCCCGCGGAGATCATCACCGCCCTGCGCGAGGCCGGTGTGTTCCGGATGAGCCTGCCCAGGGTCTGGGGCGGCGAGCAGCTCGACCTCGTGGCGAGCGCTCGGGTGGTCCGGGAGATCTCGCGGGCCGACGGCTCGACCGGCTGGACCGTCCAGGCGGCCTCGATGGCCTGGTTCTTCGTACGGTCGCTGTCCCGGGAGACACTTGAGAAGGAGGTGTTCGGGGACGGCGCCGACCTGATGCTGCGTGGGGCGATAGCCCCGAAGGGCAGGGCGACGGCGGTCGAGGGCGGCTACCGCCTCAGCGGGCGCTGGCCGCTGGCCAGCGGCTCGTTCACGCCGGACTGGATGCTCGCCGGCTTCGTGGTCGAGGGCGCGCCCCAGCTGCCGGACGGGCGCCCGGACATGCGGATCGCGCTGATCCGCCCCGAGCAGGCCACTTTCCTCGACACCTGGGACGCGGTGGGCCTGCGTGCCACTCAGAGCACGGACTTCACGATGGACGACGTCTTCGTGCCCGAACGCTTCACGGGCCCGCTGGTGGGCGGCAACAACATCCCCGCTCCCTTCTACGGCCTGCCGTACACCGCCACCGGTGCCTCGCACGACGCCGTCGTCATCGGCTGCCTGGAGGGTGCGCTCGACGATCTCGCCGAACTGGCCGCCACCAAACGGCCGGCGTTCAACCCCGGGATGGTCATCGGCGCGGATCCGGTGTTCCAGGAGAAGTTCGCCGAGCTGCACCTGCGTACCGTGGCGCTGAACGCCCTGCTGGAGCAGACCGGCCGCGTCGTCATGGACCGGGCGCTCGCGGGTGAGGAGCCGACCCCCACGGAGTGGTTCGACTACACCGGCGGCCACCAGCACATCCACCACGAGGGCATCCGCATCCTCAACGAGATCATGACGCTGTCAGGCAGCTCGGGGCTCTACAGCTCCCATCCGATGCAGCGTCGCTGGCGCGACCTGCGCTGCGTCTCCCAGCACGTGGCGGGCAACAACGGCTCGCTGCGGCGCCTGGGCGCCGTGCTTTCCGGTCAGGAGGACGTCCGATGAGCCCGCTCGTCGCGACACCGACGGATCCCGCCGTGCTGCGCCAGGCGTTCGGCTGCTTCCCGTCCGGGGTGACAGCCCTGTGCGCGCTTGATTCGGGGACGCCGGTGGGCATGGCCGCGAGCACGTTCACCCCGGTCTCCCTCGAACCGGCCCTGGTGTCGGTCTGCGTCCAGGACACCTCGTCGACCTGGCCGAGGCTGCGGAGTCAGGGCCGCCTGGGCCTGAGCGTGCTGGCCGAAGGACAGGATCTGGTCTGCCGTTCGCTGGCCTCCAGAAACGGCGACCGGTTCGCGGGCGTCGGCTGGGAGGCCGGCGAGGACGGCAGCGTGTACGTCCACGGCGCGAACCTCTGGCTGGACTGCTCGATCCACTCCGAGGTCCCGGGCGGTGACCACACGATCGTGCTGCTGGAGATCCACCGTTTGAAGGCCGAACCCGACCGGGCGCCGCTGGTGTTCCACGGCAGCCGGTTCCGTCGTCTGGCCGCGTGCTGAGCCGATGGCGGCTCAGCGGGTCCCGGCCCAGCATGGTCGCCGTACGCCCTACCACACCGGCCGCGCTGTTGCCGGGCGGCGGTTCGGCCTGACGACCACCGCGTGGGCTCCGACGAGGCCGCCGAGCGACGGCACGGCCAGGTTGAAGACCCGCTAGAACAGGATGCTCGCGGTCAAGTCGGGTGGGAGAGGTGGCTTCGGGGCCGGCAGGGGCGGGGGCAGCGGTGGAGTGTGGTGGGGTGGCGGGGGTGCGGACGGGCGCAGGCCGAACAGTGAACCGGCGGTCTCCGCGAGCGCCGCAGCGCATCGCGTCGATGCCGCCTCCGGCACGGCCATGCGCCGCAGGGCCCCGGCCAGCGCGTCCTCCACCAGCGCCAGCTGTCCCGACAGCTCGCCCGGCCGGCCCAGGCGGCTGCCGTCGGCCAGGTCTGTGAGCAGCTCCTGTGCTCTTTGCTGCACCATCGCCAAAGCCTCCCACCCCCGTGGTTGCCGCTGCGGCCGGAGCCCCTCGGTCCTGGCGACGAATGGGCCGAGGGCCTCGCGGATCCGCTCGCCGGCATGGGCGTGCCAGAGCGTCAGCTCACCGGGCCGATCGGCTCGGAGGCCGGCGAGGACGACGAGCAGGGCCGCTGCGCCGAGCGGCCAGTCGCCGATGCCGCCCGTCCCGCTCCCGTGCGGATGACCGGCTTGCAGGAAGGGGCGCAGCGAGTCGAGGTGCTGTGCGGCGAGTTCGGCCGCGGACTGGCAGGCGTGTTCGGTGGGCACAGGTGGATCACCGCTTTGTCGAGGTGTTGTCGGCTGGTCCGGAACGGGCAGGGCACGGGCTGCGACGCCCTTCGGCGGGCCTCTTCGCGAGCACCTTGATGCCCAGCAACGTGGCTTCGATGTTCGTGCGGAGCTCGGCAAGGCGGAAGGCCACGATCACTTCCTCCAGCTCCGGGTTTGGTCGCTCGCCAGGCTGATCCCGGAGCGGCCCGGCCCGATCCGCGCGACCTGCCGCAGCCTTCCGGTCCCCTCCGGCCTGAGTGCGAAGTGCCAGGTGGCCAGGGGCTTTGCGGGATCCGGTGCGGGGTCGCCGTACCGGCCGTCGGGATCGACGACCGCCCAGCTGAACACCCGCTGCTTCGCCAGCTCGACGACATGGGAGACTGTATGCCAGTCGCCGACCAGCCGATGGTGGTCGTACCCGGCGAAACGCGCCCCGATCGCAGGCGGTCCTTCCGCGCCGTCGAGCCATCGCATGCTCCGCTTCTATGTGAACGTCACAGCCGGCCCTCGGCCCCTCCGCAAACAGCACGGTGTCTCTCCCCCTGGCCTGGCCGGACGGCCCGGACCTCGAAAGCGGTGTCCCCGAGAGGCCTCGTCAGCCGCCCGCGCGGCGGACGGCCACTTCCCGCGTCACCTGGGGCGCCACTGCGAACAGGTCTCCCTCCACTCCGTAGTCGGCGAGTTCGAGGATCGGCGCCTCCGGGTCCTTGTTGACCGCGACAATCGTCTTGGAGGTCTGCATCCCGGCAAGGTGCTGGATGGCCCCGGAGATGCCCAGGGCGATGTACAGCTGGGGCGAAACAGACTTTCCGGTCTGTCCGACCTGGTACGGGTGCGGGTAGTAGCCGGCGTCGACCGCAGCGCGGGAGGCACCCACCGCGCCTCCCAGGGCATCGGCCAGTTCCTCGACCACCTTGAAGCCGTCCGCTCCTCCGACACCGCGTCCGCCGGACACGACGACGGTCGCCTCGGTGAGTTCGGGACGATCACCCGCGAGCGCGGCGCGACGGGCAGTGATACGCGCCGATGCCGCGGGATCGATCGGCGGCGGGACGAGCTTCTGCTCCTCCGCCTCCTCAGGATGCTCCTCCGGCTCGAAGGACCCCGGCCGCACGGCGATGACCGGTATGCCGTGGGTGACTTGGGAGCGCACGGTGTACGACCCGCCGAAGACGATCTGGGTGGCCACGCCGGACGAGTCCAGGTCGACCGCGTCGATCAGCAGCCCGGCGCCCAGCCGCGTGGCCAGACGCCCGGCCACCTCCTTGCCGTCCGCCGTCGCGGAGACCAGAACGGCGGCAGGGGTGGTCTCCCGGACCGCCAGCTCCAAGGCGTCGACGGCCGGTGTGGCGAGGAACACGTCCGCCTCGGTGGATTCGGCCGCGTAGACGCAGGTGGCGCCGTGGCGGGCGAGGGTCTCACCGAGGCGTGCCGCCGTGCCGGGGGCTCCCACGACGACTGCGGCCGGGGCGCCCAACCGCCGTGCGGCGGCGAGGAGTTCGTGCGTGGACTTGTGGACACGTTCCCCATCGTGGTCGACGAGGACGAGGACATCGGGCATGGGTGCCTGCTTCGTGTTCGGGGCGGTTTCAGATGATTTTCTGGGCGATGAGGTAATCGACGAGCCTCCGGCCGGCCGAACCGTCGTCCGTGACACGGATTCCGGCGATCCGTGCCGGACGCGGGACGGCCTCCACCACGCGGGTACGGGTTGCGAGGAATCCGGTGTCGTCCGCGTCGGGGAACAGATCGTCGAGGTCGACCGTCACCACCGGCTTCTTCTTGGCGGCCATGATCCCCTTGAAGGAGGGGTAGCGCGGTTCGTTGATCTTCTCCGTGACGCTCACCAGCGCGGGCAGCTGCGCGCCGAGCGTCGCCTCGCCGTACTCGGTCTCGCGCTCCGCGCGCACCCGTCCCGCTTCCACGGTCAGCTCCCGCGCATGCGTCAGCGGGGGCAGGCCGAGCAGGTCCGCGACGACGGCGGGGACCGCGCTCGCCTGTCCGTCGGTCGTCGCGTTGCCCGCGAGGACCAGGTCGACGTCCGCCACGGTCCGTACGGCGGCTGCCAGCACCTTCGCAGTGGTCACGATGTCGGCGCCCTGGAGCCGGTCGTCGCAGATGTGGATGCCGCAGTCGGCGCCCATCGCCAGGACCTTGCGGATGGCGTCGAGCGCGGAGTCGGGTCCCATGGACACGACGGTGACCTCGGCACCCACCGCCTCCTTCAGGGCCAGGGCCTCCTCCGCGGCGCGCTCGTTGATCTCGTCCAGGACGAGATCGGCGCTCTCGCGGTCAAGGGTGTGATCGGTCTCGGACAGGGTGCGTTCGGCAGCGGTGTCCGGGACCTGCTTGACGAGTACGACGATGTTCACGGTCGTCTTCCTTGAGTCCTGGGTGGTCAGCGGAACGCCGGGTGGCCGGTGATCGCCTGCCCCACGACCAGCGTGTGCATCTCGCCGGTGCCCTCGTAGGTCAGCACGGACTCCAGGTTGTTGGCGTGGCGCAGCGGCGAGTACTCCAGGGAGATGCCGTTGGCCCCCAGGACGGTGCGGCACTCCCGCGCGATCGCGATCGCCTCCCGGACGTTGTTGAGCTTGCCGGCGCTGATCTGCTCGGGCCTGATGCGGTGCTGGTCCTTGAGTCGTCCCAGGTGCAGGGCGAGGAGGGCCGCGCTGCCCAGGGAGACGGTCATGTCGGCGAGCTTCTTCTGGGTGAGCTGGAAGGCGCTGATCGGCTTGCCGAACTGCACCCGGGAGTCGGCGTACTCGATGGCCGCCCGGAGCGAGTCGCGGGCCGCGCCGACGACGCCGAACAGAATGCCGAAGCGGGCCTCGTTCAGGCAGGACAGAGGGCCGCGCAGACCTTGTGCAAGGGGCAGCCGCGCCGAGTCGGGGAGCCGCACGTTGTCGAAGTACAGCTCGGAGGTGATCGAGGCGCGCAGCGACATCTTCTGCTTGATGTCCTGGGTGGTGAAGCCCGGTGTGCCGCGCGGTACGAGGAAGCCGCGGACGCCGCCCTCGGTCTGCGCCCACACGGTGGCCACATCGGCGATACCACCGTTGGTGATCCACATCTTGGAGCCGTTCAGGATCCAGTCGCCGCCGTCGCGCACCGCCCGGGTGCGCATCCCGGCGGGGTCGCTGCCGAAGTCGGGCTCGGTCAGGCCGAAGCAGCCGATCGCCTCACCGGCGGCCAGCCTTGGCAGCCACTCCTGCTTCTGCTCCTCCGTACCCCACTTCCAGATGGAGAACATCGACAGCGAGCCCTGTACGGAGACGAAGCTGCGGAAACCGGAGTCCGCCGCCTCCAGCTCCAGGCAGGCCAGGCCGTAGGACACGGCGTTGGTCCCGGCGCAGCCGTAGCCGTCGAGGTGCATGCCGAGCACCCCCAGCTTGCCCAGTTCCGGAGCGAGCTCCCGGGCGAAGTGGGCGTTCTCGAACCACTCCCCGAGGTGCGGGCGCACCCGGTCGGCCAGGAACTTGGCCACGGTGACCTGGATCTCGCGCTCCTCGTCGGTGAGAGTGGAGGCGATGTCGAGCAGGTCGAGAGGGTCCTTCAGCGGCTTGCCGCTCATGTCGGGCTCCTTGTCATCAGGAATGGGAAATAGGTGGTGCCGGTCGGATCTCCGTGCCGACGCCCCCAACGGTCGGGGGAGTGCTCCGGGTCACACGGGGGCACGGTCGGGCCCGTCCGACCGACGGTGGAGGACCTGCGTGGTGTGCTGGCCCAGACGGGGCGGGGGCGAGCGGTACTGCGCGGGTGTCCCGCTCAACGCGATGGGGTGCGCGATCTGGCGGGATGGCCGGCCTCCTTCCCCGTCGGCGAGGGCGACGGGCATGTCGACGATGCCGGGAAGGCCGAGTCTGTCGGCGAAGGCGAAGGCATCGTCGATGGTGTTGACCGGTCCGGCGGGCACCCCGGCCGCCAGCAGGACGGTCGACCAGTGGTCGGCGCCTGCGGAGCTGAGTCGCTCGGTCAGGATGTCCCGCAGTTCGGCGCGGTGGGTGACCCGGTCGGCGTTGGTGCGGAAGCGGCCGTCGCGAGCGAGACCGGCGTTCCCGACGACCTCGGCGAGCGCCGCGAACTGCCGGTCGTTGCCCACGGCGAGCGCGATGGGACGATCGGCGGTGGGGAAGGTCTCGTACGGGGCGATGCTCGGATGCGCGTTGCCCATGCGGCCCGGTATCACGCCGGCGACGGCGAACGCCGACGCCTGGTTGACCAGCGCGGACAGCAGCGAGCCGAGCAGGTTCACCTCCACTCGCTGGCCCTGCCCGGTGGCGTCGCGGTGCCGGAGGGCGGCGAGGACACCGAGAGAGGCGTGCAGGCCGGTGATGACATCGACCAGGGCCACGCCCGCCTTCACCGGCTCACCCTCCGCGGTGCCGGTCACGCTCATCAGCCCGCCGACGGCCTGCACCAGCAGGTCGTAGCCGGGGATCGCCGCACCCGCGCCGCTGCCGAAACCACTGATCGAGCAATAAACCAACTCTGGTTTCCGGGCGCGGAGTTCGTCATACCCCAGGCCCAGCCGCTCCATCGTGCCGGGGCGGAAGTTCTCCACCACCACGTCGCACTCGGCGACAAGGGCACGGGCCTGTTCGCGGCCGGACTCCGTGGTCAGGTCAAGGACGACCGACCTCTTGTTCCGGTTGACGCTCAGGAAATAGGTGGAGGTACCGTCGCTGTCCGCGGGAGGGTGCCAGGCCCGGGTCTCGTCCCCGATGCCCGGCCGTTCGACCTTGACCACGTCGGCACCGAGGTCGCCGAGGAGCATGGTGGCGTAGGGCCCGGCAAGGACCCGGGAGAAGTCGGCGATGCGCAGGCCGTCCAGCGCCCCCGGCTCCACTCCTTGAAGGCCGCCGACCCATCCGTCCGGCACGTCGTGCTGGATGCTCACGCACCCTCCTTTCTGATCGTCACGCCCGACCTGCTGTCGCGGCACCGCATGGCGTCACCACCAGCGCTTCGACGGCTGGCCAGGGTGAGTGAGTTCGACGGTGGGAAGGCCCCGGCCAATTGGCGCGACGGCCTGTACGACAGTCACGCTCGCTCCCACCGCCACCACGACCGGCGCCGTCCCGACGACCTGGCAGAGCAGGTGGAAGCCCTCGTCCATCGCGACAAACCACGTGTTGTGCTGGGCGTGGCCGTTGCGGCGAACGACGACTCCGACACCCGCGCTGCGCTCCAGAGCGAAGGCCACGGATCCGCAGGCACGACAGAACCGGCGCCGGTAGTCCGGAGTGCCGCACCACAGGCAGCGCTGGAAGAAGAGCTCGCGGCAGGTAGCCGGTGCGGTCGGCATGCCGACCGGGGCCGCCTCGACGGCAACCGCTTCGGAGTCGTCCACGCGGTGGATGTGTTCACGGATGTGTGTCTGGAACATGGCGGCCTCCTGCACGCAGTTCGGTGACCGGGACAAGGGACCGGGTTCTCCTGTCCCCCTCACCCTGGCCCCGCCGCGGATCGCCGGTCAACGACGAGCTGACGCATGTTTGTGCGCGGAAAACGCGCCATCGGCCGAGGTCAGACCGGGTTTCCCGGCGCTACCCTCAGCACCGGGCCCTGCTGGTCACCGGCGCGGGTCAAGGCCGGGAACACCGCCGCACCCGTCACGCGGGCGCCATCGCCCGAGCCTCGACGGGCGAGCCGTTCGAGGCGAACGCCGAGGCTATGCGGTATAGCCTCGAACAAGGGGATCGGCCCTCTGGAGCGGCAATGGGAGACGAGGGAAATCTCGCTAGAGCGGCGAGTCCCGTGACGGCTCTCGGCGCGGAGGACCGGATGCTCGCCACAGCACTGCGGAACGCGGTGCGCGAGCTGCAGGCGACCACCGCTGCCGCGATGCTCCCCTTGGAAGACGGCCGGACACTGGCCAACGTCGTCGTGGTCGGCGACCCGCTGTCGATCTTCACCGTGGCGGACCGGCATCCGGTCGACGACGACCGGTACACCGGAGCCGTCGCCTACCGCACCGGCCGCCAGTGTGTCCGTGTCCGGTCACAGACGCCCAGCGGCGTCCGCCCGGCCATGTCGTTCCCGTACGCGATAGTGGCCACTCCGTTGGTCAACGACGACGGACGGTCCTTCGGGGTCATCGTCATCGTGTGGGCCGACCCGGTCGAATGGGCGGCCTCGTCGGCCAGGATGCGGCACCACTGCCAGAGCGTCGCAAAGGAACTCTCCCGGGCTCTGCGCGTGCGCGCCGGCCTGCCCCCACGAAGGCACCACGCCGTAGCGCCGAGATTCATCCTGGCTCCTCCCACAGAGGAGGACACCCTGCTGGAGTCGGTGAGCCTGTCGCTGGTCTACCAGATCGGCCGACTCGCCGCCGAGCTGAGCTCGGCCCCCGGTCTCCGGGACGTCGTCGAGACGGCGATCACGCGGATCATGGAACCCTTCGGAGCCCGGTGTCTGGCCATCTCGGTCATCGACGAAGGGCGGCCGCGCCTTCTCGGCTACAGCGGAGCGGGCCCCGCGCTCGCCGCGCGCCTCACGAACGCTTCGACGGGCGCGTGGGAAGAGGAGACGACCACCGACCCAGTTCCGCCCCCGGAGCGGCCCCTCTTCTTCGAAGCCGTGGACACGGACGAACCGATCTCAGCCTACTGCCTGCTCCCTTTGGTGATCGACGAACACGACACCGGAACCCTCGCCCTGGGCTTCGACCACCAGCGCCCCTTCAGGGCGGAAGAACGGGCCGCCCTGGCCACGGTGGCACAGCTCCTCGCTCAGTCCATCGGCCGGGCCCGGCAGTTCGAGACCGAACGCAGGCTGGCCCAGGAACTGCAACAGGGACTGCTGCCCCATGCTCTCCCCCACCACGCGGAAGTCGACATCGCGGCCCGTTACGTGACGGCGACGACCGGTACCGTCGGCGGCGACTGGTACGACGTGGTCAACCTCCCCGACGGCGCTCTCGGTCTGGTGATCGGCGACGTGGAGGGACACACACCACGTGCGGCCACGACCATGGGCCAGATCCGCAGCGCGATCCGCGCCTACGCCGCCGAAGGCCACCGCCCGGCAGATGTACTCACCCGCACCAACCGACTCCTCTCAGACCTCGGCACCGACCTGCTCGCCACCTGCTGCTGCGTATGGCTGGACCCGGAAGCCGAATCCGCCGAAATCTCGTCCGCGGGACACCCGGCACCGCTGCTCGGCCACATCGGCCGCCCCTTCACGACCCCCGAACTGCCCCAGGGCATACCGCTCGGCGTGCGGCCCGACACCTCCTACGGCTCCGCGCGGGTCCCACTCCCCGCGGAAACCGTCCTGGTCCTGTACACGGACGGGCTGATCCGCTCCCACACAGTGCCGCACGACGAAGGCGCCCAGGCCCTGTCCGCATGCCTCGCGGCACCCGGCGAACCGCGACTGGAGATCCTGGCCGACCACCTGCTCGACATCACGGGCACCGGCGGCCGACGGGACGACGACGCGGTGGTGTTGATCGCCCAGTTCCTGGGCCTGGGTGCCGACCGACGCCAGCGAGTGGCACGAACGTTCGTCCAGCGTCACGACCTTCGTGCCGTCGCCGACGTCCGCCGGTTCCTGCGCACGCAGGCACGGTCATGGGACTGGGAAGCCGTCTCGCCCGACCTTGAGCTGGCCGTCACCGAACTGGTCACCAACGGTCTGGTGCACGCCGACAGCGAGGTCGAGGTCCGGCTCCGGGAGTACACCGACCGGCTGCGTGTCGACGTACGCGACTCCGATCCTCGGCCACCCCTGCCGGCACCCGTGCTCGCCTCGGGTGAGACGGACAGGGAGTCGGAACACGGCCGGGGACTCCTCATCGTCGATGCCCTGGCCTCCTCTTGGGGCAACTCCCCCAGCGGGCGCGGAAAGTCGGTCTGGTTCGAACTGACCAGACCCTGACCACTGCCCCAGCAACGACCGCAGTCGACCGCGGCCCCTGCGCAGCAGGGACAGCACCGTCCCGGTGGGCGTCCGCATGATGTCGGCGATCTCCCGGACGGTGAAGCCCTGCCCATAGGTCTTACCCAGGGCATCCAGAGGCGAGCCCTGCGGCTCATTCAGGCACTCGTCACTGCCACCGGGCCTCGAGGACACGTCGCCGAGACCGGAGCAACGCGCGGCGCTCCTCCACCACATCGGCGCCGAGCTCGCCGAGGCCAAGACGTACTCCTGGGTGCGCATCGCCCGCTCCGACTACGCCCCCTCCGGCCGCCCGCTGGAAGACCGGCTCGCAGAGATCGCACAGGAAGTGACTCTCCGCGGAGAAGCCGCCGAGCGCAGACGACTGGCAGACCTGGAAGCGGTCAGACAGCGGAGACTGCACTGGGAAGCCGCGATACGGCAGGCCCGCATCGACTACACCGAATACGTCGCCGCCGACCAGATCCCGGCCCTCTCGGGCTCCCGAACTGCTCCAAGACACCTGACGTCACATCAGAACGTGCGTCAGACATGCGTCGCATGCGTCAAACGTGCTTCAAGACATCGCCCGTAACGCCCACACCGCATATAACGCACACCATCCGAACCTGCAGGTCAGGAGCCCTTTGCTGCAGGCTCAAGGATCGCGACACACTCAACATGGTGCGTCATCGGGAAGAGATCGAACGCCCGCAGCGTCCGCACCCGGTACCCCCCGTCCCGGAAGTACCCCAGGTCGCGGGCCAGGGCGGCGGGGTCGCAGGCGACGTAGGCGATCCGGCGGGCGTCCAGGGAGACCAGGTGTGCCACCGTGGCGCGGCCCGCTCCCGCGCGGGGCGGGTCGAGGACGATCAGGTCGACCTCGGTGATGCCGGTGCGCGGCAGGACGGATTCGACCTTGCCCTGTTCGATGCGGACCCGGGGGAAGTCCGCGAGGTTGTGCCGGGCGTCCTCGACGGCGCGCTTGCCGGACTCGATGCCGAGGACCGCGCCCTTCTCGCCGAGGCGGTCGGCCAGGGCGCCGGCGAAGAGGCCGACGCCGCAGTACAGGTCGAGGGCCGTGTCGCCCTTGCGCGGCAGCAGGCCCTGCATGACGGCGGTCACCAGGGTGTCCGCCGCCTTGGGGTGGACCTGCCAGAAGCCACCGCTGCCGACCCGGTGGGTACGGCCGTCCGCACGCTCGCGGACGAAGGGGCGGCCGTGGACGCGGTGCACGCCGCCGTCCTTCTCGCCGACCCGCATGACGGAGACCGGACGGTCCAGTTCCACGATCGGCAGCCGTGCGTCCGGCCGCGGGGTGAGGATCACCTGGCGGTCCTGCGAGCCGGTCGCCGAGATCGCCTCGACCGTGGCCATCCCGCTCCAGTCGCGCCGCTCGATGCCGAGTTCGCTGACGCCCTCGGCGGCGATCATGCAGTGGTCGATCCGCTCCACGTCGTGCGAGCGGTGCCGGCGCAGACCGGCGTGGCCCTCGGCGTCCACCGCGTACTGCACGCGCGTACGCCACTGCGGCACCTGTCCGGCGGGGAGTTTGTCGCCCTCGGCCGGCATCACGGTGCCGTCCCAGCCGGCCTCCTCGGGCGTGAGGCCCGCGAGCCGCTGGAGCTGTTCGGCGATCACCTCGCCCTTGAGCCGCCGCTGGGCGCCGGGCTTGGCGTGCTGCCAGTCGCAGCCGCCGCAGCGGCCGGGGCCGGCGAAGGGGCAGGGGGCCTCGACCCGGTCCTTGGAGGCGGAGAGGATCTCCACCGCGTCCGCGCGCAGGAAGCGGGCGCCCTCCTCACCCTCGGTCACCCGGGCCACGACCCGCTCACCGGGCAGGGTGTGCCGGACGAAGAGCACCTGACCGGAGTCCGTGCGGGCGATGCAGTGGCCGCCGTGGGCGACGGGGCCGATCTCGACCTCGTACTCATTCCCCACCAGGGTCTTCTTCGGTTCTGCCTGCATGGCGGGGTGACTCCACAACGTCGAACGAGGAACGGCCGGACAACAGCCCACCAGTCTACGTGGCTGTCGTCCGGCCGTTCGCCAAAAAGCGGGTCGCCGGGCGCTACGACTCCGACGAGGTGCCCGAGGCGCCGGTCGCCGAACCCGACGCCTCCTTCGCCCGGCCCTGCTCCGCGGGACCGCGCCGCACCGCACCCGGCGCGTTCCACTCCTGCCGCTTGCGGGCCCGCATCCGGGCCGCCTCGGAGGACTCCAGCTGGTACGGCACGGAGGTCACCATGACGCCGGGCGTGAACAGCAGCCGCCCCTTCAGCCGCAGCGCGCTCTGGTTGTGCAGCAGGTGCTCGTACCAGTGGCCCACCACGTACTCCGGGATGATCACCGAGACGGCGGCGCGCGGCGACTCCTTGCGCAGGCCCTTGACGTACTCGATGATCGGCCGCGTGATCTCGCGGTACGGGGAGTCCAGGACCTTCAGCGGTACGTCGATCCCGCGCCGCTCCCATTCCTCGCGCAGCGCCTTCGTCTCGGTCGGGTCGACGTTGACGGTGAGCGCCTCCAGGGTGTCGGAGCGCATGAGCTTGGCGTAGGCGAGGGCCCGCAGGGTCGGGCGGTGGATCTTCGAGATCAGCACGACGGAGTGCACGCGGGACGGCCGTACGCTGTCGTCGCTCGGGCCCTCGGGCGCCGCGATCTCGTCGGAGACCCGGTCGTAGTGCTTACGGATCGCCGTCATCGTCGCGTAGAAGATCACCATGCCGAGCAGGGCGACCCAGGCGCCGTGCGTGAACTTGGTGACGAGGACGACGACCAGGACGAGGCCGGTGAAGAAGGCGCCGAAGGTGTTGATCGCCCGGGAGCGGACCATGTGGCGGCGCTTGGCCTGGTCGGTCTCGGTGGCCAGATGGCGGTTCCAGTGGCGGACCATGCCGGTCTGGCTGAGCGTGAAGGACACGAACACGCCGACGATGTAGAGCTGGATCAGGCGCGTGGAGTCGGCGCCGTAGATGATGATCAGGAAGGTCGCCGCGCCGGCCAGGAGCACGATGCCGTTGGAGAAGGCGAGCCGGTCGCCGCGGGTGTGCAGCTGGCGGGGCAGGTAGCGGTCCTGGGCGAGGATCGAGCCGAGCACCGGGAAGCCGTTGTAGGCGGTGTTGGCGGCGAGGAACAGCACCAGCGCGGTGGCCGCCGCGAGGACCACGAAGAAGAAGCTGCCCTTGCCGAAGACAGCCTCGGCGACCTGGGTGATCACCGGGTTCTGGACGTAGTCGGGGCCGACCCCGACGCCGTTCTTCAGCAGGTCGACGGCCGGGTTCTCGGCCATGCGGACATCGGTGGTCAGGGCGAGCACGATGATGCCGCAGAACATGGTGACGGCCAGCAGGCCCATCGCCGCGAGCGTGGTCGCCGCGTTCTTCGACTTGGGCTTGCGGAAGGCCGGCACACCGTTGGAGATCGCCTCGACGCCGGTGAGCGCCGCACAGCCGGAGGAGAAGGCGCGCAGCATCAGGAAGACCAGTGCGAAACCGGCCAGGCCCTGGTGCTCGGCCTTGATCGTGTACTCGGCGGTCGGCGCCCGCATGGTGTCGCCGAGGACGAGCCCGCGGAACGCACCCCAGGCGATCATGATGAAGACGCCCGCGACGAACACGTACGTCGGGATGGCGAAGAGCTTCCCGGACTCCTTGACCCCGCGCAGGTTCATCAGCGTCAGCAGCACGACGACGGCGACCGCGCAGACCACCTTGTGCTCGACGACGAAGGGGATCGCGGAGCCGAGGTTCTCGATGCCGGAGGCGATGGAGACGGCGACGGTGAGGACGTAGTCGACGAGCAGCGCGCTCGCGACGGTCAGGCCGGCCCTGGCGCCGAGGTTGGTGGTGGCCACCTCGTAGTCGCCGCCGCCGCTCGGGTAGGCGTGGACGTTCTGACGGTAGGAGGCGACCACCGTGAACATCAGCACGACGACCGCGAGCGCGATCCACGGGCTGAAGTGGTAGGCCGACACGCCCGCGATGGACAGGACCAGCAGCACCTCCCCGGGCGCATAGGCCACGGAGGACAGCGGGTCGGAAGCGAAGACGGGCAGGGCGATGCGCTTCGGCAGGAGCGTTTCTCCGAGCCGATCACTGCGCAATGCGCGCCCGATCAGGATCCGTTTGGGCACGTCGGTCAGTTTGGACACAACAGTGGATCGTAAGCCTTCGAACACGGGACCGCCCACCCTCCCCCGGGGTGAGCCGTGTGCCGGAGTCCCGCGTCTGCCTCCCGGGTGAATTCGGCCACGCGTCGGCTGCGGATTCCGCGGCCGCACCGATCGCCATGTCTATATGACAAACCCCGTACGCCGCCGCTCATCGGAGGTTCCATGCACACGACCGCGGAGCTGATCGGCGCCGCCGGCACGCTCGTCGGCCTCGGAATCCTTGCCTTTCTCAGTCTCTGGAGCATCAGCCGCCGCTGAGGCCTCCGGGATCACAGCACGCGGCGCAGCCAGCCGTGCCGGTCCTCGGTGCGGCCGTACTGGATGTCCAGGACGTGAGTGCGCAGTGCCACGGTCTGCTTGCCGGGTTCGCCGCCGCCGACGGTGAAGTCGTAGCCGTCGCCCTTGAAGCGGACGATCGGCGTGATCACCGCGGCCGTGCCGGCGGCGAACACCTCGGTGACGGTGCCGTCGGCCGCCCCGGAGCGCAGTTCGTCGAGAGTGACCGACCGCTCCACCGGGGTCAGCCCGAACTCGGCGGCCAGCGCGAGGACGGTGTCACGGGTGACGCCCTCCAGGATGGTGCCGAGCGCCGGCGTGACGAGCTCACCGGCCGAGGTGACCAGGCACAGGTTCATCGTGCCGGACTCCTCCAGCCTGCCCTCGCCCGCGCTGTCCAGGTACATCACCTGGTCGCAGCCGTGCTCCTGGGCCTCCAGCTGCGCGGCCAGGCTCGCGGCGTAGTTGCCGCCGCACTTGGCCGCGCCGGTCCCGCCGGCGGCCGAGCGGCTGTAGCGGCTGCTCACCCACAGGGTGACGCCGGTGACGCCGCAGGCGAAGTACGGGCCCGCCGGGCCGGCGATCACGGAGTAGGTCACCTGTACGGAGGGCCGTACGCCGAGGTACGCCTCGGTGGCGAACATGAACGGCCGGATGTAGAGACTCTCCTCGCCGGTGGGCGTGGGAACCCACGCCTCGTCGGCACGGATCAGCCCCTCCACACTGGCGAGGAAGTCCTCCTCCGGCAGCTCCGGCAGCGCCAGCCGCCGGGCGGAGCGGGCGAAACGGCGGGCGTTGGCCTCGGGCCGGAACAGCCAGACGCTGCCGTCGGCGTGCCGGTACGCCTTGAGGCCCTCGAAGATCTCCTGCGCGTAGTGCAGCACGGCGGCGCCGGGGTGCAGCGTGAACGGTTCGAGCGGGCCGACCCTGCGGTCGTGCCAGCCGCCGTCCGGTGTCCACACCGCGGAGGCCATGTGATCGGTGAAGTGCCGACCGAACTCCGGCGCGGCGAGGACCGCCGCACGCTCGGGCTCGGGCACGGGACGCGTCGTCCGGGACAGCGGGAAATCAGTCGTCATGGCCAACTCCTCACGGTGTCACGGCTCTTGAGTACGGACAACCACTGCCCACCGTGACCGGCCCGCCATGCTAGGGCCTGCCCGGCGGACGGGGCCGGTGGTGTGCGGCGAGACCGGAGCGCAGGAACGGCACCGCACCGGTCGCCGGCCGCGGTGGGCGTTCGCGCCCCGCGCACGGGCCCGTACGGCCCTACCGGTAGGTTGAAAGACGGGCGGCCGCGTGCGACATCCCGGCTCCTGAGCGGGTTTTCTGACGGAAATCACCGGCATGATGTTGCCTGGCGGCCCGCAATCAGGCCGCAAGGTGTAGCCCGACGAGCCGTTAGAGGGAAATGAACACGACATTTGGGCAGGTCAGAGGGTCTGCCGAAGGCACGGTGTAGGGCCATGCACATCGTCATCATGGGCTGCGGCAGAGTGGGCTCCGCTCTCGCCCAGACCCTGGAGCAACAGGGGCACACGGTCGCCGTGATCGACCAGGACCCCACCGCCTTCCGACGACTGGGCTCCGGGTTCGGCGGCCGTCGTGTCACCGGGGTCGGCTTCGACCAGGACACCCTGCGCGAGGCGGGCATCGAGGAGGCCGGCGCCTTCGCCGCCGTCTCCAGCGGCGACAACTCCAACATCATCGCGGCCCGGGTGGCCCGCGAGATGTTCGGCATCGAGAACGTCGCCGCCCGGATCTACGACCCGCGCCGCGCCGAGGTCTACCAGCGCCTGGGCATCCCCACCGTCGCCACCGTCCGCTGGACGGCCGACCAGATGCTGCGCCGGCTGCTGCCCTCGGGCGCCGAACCGCTGTGGCGCGACCCCACCGGCGGCGTCCAGCTCGCCGAGGTGCACGCGGCCCCGTCCTGGGTCGGCCACAAGATCAGCAAGCTCCAGGAGGAGACGGGCGTCCGGGTGGCGTTCCTGACCCGCCTCGGCGAGGCGATGCTGCCCACCTCGCAGACGGTGCTGCAGGAGGGCGACCTGGTGCATGTGATGATGCGTACCGACGAGGTCGAGAAGGTCGAGGCGTCGTTCGCCGAGGGCCCGAAGGAAGGCGGTCACTGATGAGGGTCGCCATCGCCGGAGCCGGAGCCGTCGGCCGCTCGATCGCGGGCGAGCTGCTGGAGAACGGCCACGAGGTCCTGCTCGTCGACAAGGCGCCGACCGCCATCTCGGTCGAGCGCGTCCCCCAGGCGGAGTGGCTGCTCGCCGACGCCTGCGAGATCACGTCCCTGGACGAGGCGGCGCTCCAGCGCTGCAACGTCGTGATCGCCGCCACCGGTGACGACAAGGTCAACCTGGTGGTGTCGCTGCTGGCGAAGACGGAGTACGGCGTCCCGCGTGTCGTCGCCCGCGTCAACAACCCCAAGAACGAGTGGCTCTTCAACGAGTCCTGGGGCGTCGACGTCGCCGTCTCCACGCCCCGGCTGATGTCCGCCCTGGTCGAGGAGGCGGTCTCGGTCGGCGACCTGGTCCGGCTGCTGCGCTTCAGCCACGGCGACGCCAACCTCGTCGAGCTGACCCTCCCCGAGGAGTCGGCGCTGGCCGGCACCCAGGTCGGCGACGTCGAGTGGCCGGAGGACACCTCCCTGGTCACCATCATCCGCGGCACCAGGGTCCTCACCCCGACCAGGGAGGACTCCCTGGAACCGGGCGACGAACTGCTCTTCGTGGCCGCACAGGCGCGGGAGGAGCAGCTGGAGGACCTGTTGTCGGTACGGCGCGAGCAGTAGTTCTCAGCCCGTCCGACGCTTGAGGACGCGGGGGTCTGGGGGCGGCAGCCCCCAGGCCTCAGCCGTCCCGGCGGTGCCGTCCGCCGGCGGCCTCGGCGGCAGCCTTCCGCTCGGCCTCCGCCTTCTCCTGCGCCTTCTCCTCCGCCTCCATCTCGGCGAACACATCGATCGGCGCGGGCGCCTTCGCCAGGAAGACCCAGGTCAGCCAGACCGCCAGCAGGAAGGGCGGGATCTTCAGCGCGACCAGGACCCAGCCCAGCTGCGCGGTGTTCGCCCACCAGTACAGCGGGAAGAGGATCGCGCACTTGGCGAGCAGGATCAGGCCCCACGCCCAGCTCGCCTTGGCGTACGCCTTCTTGCGGCCCGGGTTGCGCTTGCGCCAGGAGAGGTTCTCCTTGAAGACCGGGCCGAGGATCAGACCGATCAGCGGGACCCCGCACAGCGTCGTGATGATGTACGCCAGCGCCAGGCCCAGCGTGTAGAGCATGCCGGGGAGGTAGAAGTCCTTGGCGTTGCCGGTCATCATCGCGAAGACGACGCCGAAGGCGACCCCGAAGACCCCGCTGAAGGCGTGCTTGACGGTGTCCTTCATCGCCAGCCGGACCACGACCAGGACCAGCGACACCGCGAGCGCGGCGATCGCGGACATGTGCAGGTCCTTGTTGATCGTGAAGATGGTGACGAAGAGCAGGCCGGGCACGACCGTCTCGATCATGCCCCGCAGCCCGCCGAACGCCTCGAACAGCGCGGCCTCGGTCACCGCCCGGGCGTCGGCCGCGGCGGTGTCCTCCGCGGTCGTGTCTTCGGTCGGCTTGTCGAGCGACGTCACCGGCTACTCCCTACCGAGGGGTCTCAGTTCGTACTTCGGGTTGAACAGCACCCGGCGGCCTCTGCTCATGGAGACCCGGCCCGATGCGATGAGCCTGCGCCCCGGTTCTATGCCCACGATGGAGCGCCGGCCCAGCCACACCACGTCCAGCGCGGCGCTGCCGTCGAACAGCTCGGCCTCCAGGGCCGGGACTCCGGCGCGCGGACGCAGGGTGACCGTGCGCAAGGTACCAGTAACCGTGACGATCTGCCGGTCCTGGCAGTCGCCGATCCGGACACAGCCGGCCGTCTCGGCGTCCTCCCGCAGCTCCTGGGACTCCAGGTCCTCCTGGGACGAGGAGAGCCGGTCGAGCATGCGCCGGAACCGGCCCACCGGCTTCTCGGAACGCGGAACACCACTCATGTCTGAAAGCGTACCGGGGCCCGCCGACACGGCAGTAACCCGTCCCGCCCACCACGGGGCGGCTCACTTCTCGAAGCGGTAGCCCATCCCCGGCTCGGTGATGAAGTGCCTCGGATGCGAGGGGTCCGCCTCCAGCTTCCGTCTGAGCTGGGCCATGTAGACCCGCAGGTAGTTCGTCTCGGTGCCGTACGACGGCCCCCACACCTCCTGGAGGAGCTGCTTCTGCCCGACCAGGCGCCCGGTGTTGCGCACCAGCACCTCCAGCAGATGCCACTCGGTGGGGGTGAGCCGGACGTCCCGGCCGTCCCGGTGGACCTTCTTCGCGGCGAGGTCGACGGTGAAGCCGTCGGTCTCCACCAGGACGTCGTCCTCCCCGCCCCCGGCCGGCTCGGCCCGGCGTACGGCGGCGCGCAGCCGGGCCAGCAGCTCGTCCATGCCGAAGGGCTTGGTGACGTAGTCGTCGGCGCCCGCGTCGAGCGCCTCGACCTTCTCGTCCGAGGAGTGCCGGGCCGACAGCACCAGGATCGGCACCCGGGTCCAGCCCCGCAGCCCCCTGATCACCTCGACGCCGTCCATGTCGGGCAGTCCGAGGTCGAGGACCACCACGTCCGGGTGGCGGGCGGCGGCGAGCCGGAGGGCGGTGGCGCCGTCGTGGGCGGCGTCGACCTCGTACTTGCGCGCCTTGAGGTTGATCACGAGGGCGCGCACGATCTGCGGCTCGTCGTCGATCACCAGCACCCTGGTGGCGGTCTGGGAGCTTCCCCCAGCAGGACTCACCATGAAGCCTGCCTTTCCGGTCGTACCGAACGTCCTGGTGCCGCGGGCGGTGCCGCGGGGTCCGCGCCGGGCGGTGCCGGCACCGCCGCCGCGCGCAGCGTGAGGACCATGGTGAGGCCTCCGCCGGGTGTGTCCTCGGCGTTGAGCGTGCCGCCCATGGCCTCGGCGAAGCCGCGCGCCACCGCGAGCCCCAGCCCCACGCCCGCCCCGCGCGGTGCGTCGCCGTGGCGCTGGAAGGGCGCGAAGATCCGCTCCTTGGCCTCGTCGGGGACGCCCGGCCCGCGGTCCACCACCCGGACCTCGACACGGTCGGAGAGCGCGCTCGCGGCGACCAGCACCGGTTCGCCGTCCGGGCTGTACTTGACCGCGTTCTCCACGAGGTTGGCCACCGACCGCTCCAGCAGCCCGGCGTCGACCGCGACCATGGGCAGGGTCTCGGGGATGTCCAGCTCGACGCTCTCCTCCGGGTCGGGGACCCCGCCGAGGGCCATCGGCACCACCTCGTCGAGGTCGATCTCCCGGATGATCGGCGTGACCGTCCCGGTCTGGAGACGGGACATGTCGAGCAGATTGCCCACCAGGTGGTCGAGCCGGTCGGCGCCCTCCTCGATGCCTTCGAGCAGCTCCGCGCGGTCCTCCTCGGACCAGGTCACGTCGTCGGACCGCAGACTGGAGACCGCGGCCTTGATCCCGGCCAGCGGGGTGCGCAGATCGTGGCTGACGGCGGCCAGCAGCGCGGTACGGATCCGGTTTCCCTCGGCCAGCGCGCGGGCGTGCTCGGCCTCCTCCTTCAGTCGTCTGCGGTCCAGTACGACGACGGCCTGCGCGGCGAACGCGGCCAGCACCCGGCGGTCCTCGGCGGGCAGCACCCGGCCGGTGAGCGCCAGCGCCGCGCGGTCGCCGACCGGAACGTCCACGTCCGCCTCGTCCGGGCGCTGCACCGGCCGCCCGAGGCCCACATGGCCCGCGCAGGTCCACGGGGCCCGGTCGTCCGCCCGCTCCAGCAGCGCCGCCGACTCCATGCCGAAGGTCTCCCGGACCCGTTCCAGCAGGGCCTCCAGGCTGGTCTCGCCGCGCAGCACATTGCCCGCGAGGAAGGAGAGGATCTCCGACTCGGCTCTCAGCCGGGCCGCCTGGTGGGTGCGCCGGGCCGCCAGGTCGACCACCGACGCCACGGACACCCCCACCCCCACGAAGATCACTATGGCGATGATGTTCTTCGGGTCCGCGATCGTCCACCGGTGCAGGGGCGGGGTGTAGAAGAAGTTCAGCAGCAGCGAGCCCAGCGCCGCCGAGGCCAGCGCCGGCAGCAGTCCGCCGAGCAGCGCGGCGGCCACGGTCACGGCCAGGAACAGCAGCATGTCGTTGGCGAGCCCGAGGTGGACGGTGTTCAGCAGCAGCGCGAGGACCACCGGGCCGCCCAGGCCGACGAGCCAGCCCCAGATGATCCGGGCCCGCCCGAGCCGGGCGCCCCGGGCCACGGGCAGCCCCCGGCCCTTGGCCACCTCGCCGTGCGTGACGATGTGCACGTCGAGGTCGGGACCTGACTCACGGGCGACCGTGGCGCCGACGCCCGGCCCGAAGACGTACTGCCAGGCCTTGCGGCGCGAGGAGCCGAGGACGATCTGGGTGGCGTTCACCCCCCGGGCGAAGTCGAGCAGCGCGGCCGGTATGTCGTCGCCGACCACGTGGTGGAAGGTGCCGCCGAGGTCCTCCACGAGGGTGCGCTGGACGGCCAGCTCCTTGGGCGAGGCCGAGGTCAGTCCGTCGCTGCGGGCGATGTAGACGGCGAGGACCTCGCCGCCTGCGCCCTTCTCGGCGAGCCGGGCGGCCCGCCGGATGAGGGTGCGGCCCTCCGGGCCGCCGGTGAGTCCGACGACGATCCGCTCGCGCGAGCCCCAGATCGCCGACACCCGGTGCTCGCTGCGGTACCGCTTCAGGTACGCGTCGACCCGGTCGGCCACCCACAGCAGGGCGAGCTCGCGCAGGGCGGTGAGGTTGCCGGGCCGGAAGTAGTTGGACAGGGCCGCGTCGACCTTGTCCGGCCGGTAGATGTTGCCGTGCGCCATTCTGCGGCGCAGGGCCTCCGGTGACATGTCGACCAGCTCGATCTGGTCGGCCCGCCGGACGAACTCGTCGGGCACGGTCTCCTGCTGCCGTACGCCGGTGATGGACTCGACCACGTCCCCGAGGGACTCCAGGTGCTGGATGTTGACGGTGGACACGACGTCGACGCCGGCCGCGAGGAGTTCCTCCACGTCCTGCCAGCGCTTGGCGTGGCGCGAGCCGGGGACGTTGGTGTGTGCGAGTTCGTCCACCAGGGCGACCTGCGGGTGGCGGGCGAGGACGGCGTCCACGTCCATCTCGGTGAAGACGGCGCCCCGGTGCTCCAGCTCGCGGCGCGCGATCTGCTCCAGGCCGTGCAGCATGACCTCGGTGCGGGTGCGGCCGTGGTGCTCGACGAAGGCCACCACGCAGTCCGTACCGCGTTCCACCCGGCGGTGCGCCTCGGACAGCATGGCGTAGGTCTTGCCCACGCCCGGTGCCGCACCGAGGTAGATCCGAAGCTTGCCGCGCGCCATGGCCCCATTGTCTTCCCGTGACTCCTGCCTACGCAGCGTCGACCCTACGGCCATCGGGCCCGACAAATGGGGCGAGCGGTGCGCCGAGGGGCGCCTTTGACACAACCCTGACGCGGGGGGGGCGAGGGTCACGCGGGGTCGTCCGGGCGACGTTCACCCGGGCGCGGTGAAGTCGAGCCGGGCCGAAAAAAGCCGCACCCCGGAAGGGTGCGGCTCTCTCTCGACTCTCGAAGCTTCGCGGCTAGCGGACCTCGGTGATCTCCGGTCCGCGCTGGAGCTGGCCCATGCCTCCGGAGAAGCGGGAGCCCTCGTCCTGCTGCTGGATGCCCTCGGGCACCATCTGCGCGTCGTTCGGCAGCTTGAGGACGATGGGGTCGCGCGGCGCCATCGGGCCGTCCCCGCGCACCACGACCGTGTCCCGGAAGATCTGCTCGAGCAGCCCGGCGGCCTGCGGCTGCACCGCGCCCTGGCCGGAGATCACTCCGCGCAGGAACCAGCGGGGGCCGTCCACCCCCACGAACCGGACGACATGGAAGCCGCCGGTGCCGTCCGGCAGCTGCACCGGGACCTGGGCCCGCAGCTCCCAGCCCAGCGGGCCCTCGACCTCGTCGATGATCCCGCCCTGCTGGGTGATGCCCGAACCGATCTCCTCGCGTACCTCGCCCCAGATGCCCTCGCGCTTGGGCGCGGCGAAGGCCTGGAGCTGGACGGCGCTGTCGCGCAGGACGACGGTGGCGGCGACGATCGCGTCGCCCGCGACCTCGACGCGCAGCTCCATGCCCTCGACGCCCGGCACGAACAGACCGCCCAGGTCCACCCGGCCCTCGGCCGGGTCGCGGACCTCGGAGCTGTCCCAGGGTCCGTCGGGCCGCGGCTCGGGCTCGAGCCGGACGCGCTCCCGCTCGCCCGTTACCTCTTCGTCCGCCTCAGTGTCGACACTGTCGACGACCTGCTCGGCCTCGCCGGCCGCGTCCTCGGCGGCACCCTTCTTCTTGCGACGTCCGAACACGTCACTGTCCTTCCCGGTCGGATACGACCGATGCGTATCGATACCCACCCACACTGCCGCCCAGGGCGGCCTGACCGCTTGCATCGCCCACCGCGGCATGCCCGCCGGTGGACCCGAAGCCCCCCGCGGCCCGTGCCGATTCGGGAAGCTCCGCGACCTCCTGGAAGCGGACCCTCTCGACCTGCTGGACGACCAGTTGGGCAATCCGGTCGAAGCGCTCGAACCGCACGGACTCGCGCGGGTCGAGATTCACCACGATCACCTTGATCTCCCCACGGTACCCGGCATCAACCGTCCCCGGGGCATT
Organism: Streptomyces sp. YKOK-I1; assembly: GCF_054660435.1. NCBI lineage: Bacteria > Bacillati > Actinomycetota > Actinomycetes > Kitasatosporales > Streptomycetaceae > Streptomyces > Streptomyces sp. YKOK-I1. Next base: position 7,528,544 of record NZ_BAAGDR010000001.1, on the reverse strand, counting down.
CACGAGTCCGACTCCGCAGCGGGCCGCGAGCCCCGACCGGGGATGCACGAAGGCCGCGTACCCCTCGGGCAGCGCGACGGACACCCCCGTGGGCAGCACGGCCCGTTCCCCGGGCCCCAGTTCACAGGCCTCGGTGGTCCGCAGGTCCGCCCCCGCGTCCCCGGGGTGTTCGTACGCCGGAAGCGGTACGTCGGGGTGGACGCGCCGGATCAGGACGTTCAGGGGGGCACGGCTCACGGGTTCACCTCGAAGGCGCGGGCACGCCGGACCTGGTCGGGGTCGCTCATGGCCGCCTGGATCTCCTCCTCGCGGCCGTGATGCACGAAGTGCGCCACCTCGACCTCGACGAAGAGCGCGTCGGCACGGACCGCGACGGGACCATCGGGGCCGCCGATGCGTCCGGTGGCCGTCGAGTAGATCTTCCGCCGGGCGACCGCCGTCACCTCGGCCTCCAGGTGCAGGGTGGTGCCGACGGGCACCGGCCGGACGAAGTCGGTCTCCAGCCGGCCGGTCACCGCGATGGTGCGCAGCAGCCAGTTCAGCGAGCCGAGCGTCTCGTCGAGGGCGGTGGCCAGCACCCCGCCGTGCGCGAGCCCCGGAGCGCCCTGGTGGGCGGGCTGCACGGTGAACTCGGCGGTGACGGTGACCCCCTCGCCGGCCCGCGCCTGGAGGTGCAGCCCGTGCGCCTGTCCGCCGCCGCACCCGAAACACTGTTCGTAGTGGGCACCGAGAAGCTCGCCGGGCGCGGGAGCATCGGGGTGCCGAACGGGTTTCACGGCGTCGGCGGGAGGCTGAAGAGCTGCGGAAGTACCACTCACAGCCGCAGACCTTACCCGCGCGTCGGCCAATACCGGGCACCGTGCCAAGCTTGACTCCATGCAGCTCTCCGCCACCCCTTACGAAGAACGTCTCACCGCCCCCCGCACGTGGTGGCTGATCTCGTTCCTCGTGGGCGTCTCCTTCGCCCTGATCCTGCTGCCCTTCGGCACGCTGCCGCTGCTGGGCGGTCTGGTCGGCGGCACCGCGGTCGCCGCGGTCGCCGCCAGCTCGTACGGGTCCGTGCGCATCCGGGTGGTCGGGGACGCGCTGATCGCGGGCGAGGCGAAGATCCCGGTCGCGGCCCTCGGCGAGGCGGAGGTGCTGGACCCGGAGGAGGCGCGTGCCTGGCGCACGTACAAGGCGGACGTGCGCGCGTTCCTGCTGCTGCGCGCCTACATCCCCACCGCGCTGAAGGTGCAGGTCACCGATCCGGAGGACCCGACGCCGTACCTGTATCTGTCGACGCGGGAGCCGGAGCGGCTGGCGCAGGCGCTGCGGACGGCGCGGGAGGCCGCGGTCTAGGCGCGCGACGCCCCGGCTCAGTACCCGAGCTCCCTGGGATGTCCGGGGAGCTCCGTCATGTCCAGCGGGTGTTCGGGCCTCTCCAGCGGCGGCAGGTCCGCCAGGGCCTCCCAGGGCACCTGGGCCTTGCGCAGATCGGCGCGGATCCTCGCGGCCAGCTTCTTGGTGTCGCGCCGGTTCATGGCGGCGCCCACGACGGCGCCCACCAGGAACGGCACCAGCATCGGCAGGTCGCGGACGAGCCGCTTCATGATCTGCTGGCGCAGCTCGCGTTTCATCTGGCCGCCGAGCGCGGAGTTGACCGAGGACGGCTTGAGCGGGTCGATGCCGCGCTCGCCCGACCAGGCGCGCAGATAGGCCGTGCTGCGGTCCTTGAGGGTGCCGGGCGGTCTGAGGCCGTACACCTCGTGCAGTTCGGCGATGAGCTTCAGCTCGATCGCGGCCACCCCGGTGATCTCCGCGGCCAGTTCGGTCGGCATCGCGGGCGGCACCGGCAGCATGGCCGCCGCGCCGACGCCCGCGCCGACCGTGGACGTGGCGTTCGCGGCGCCCGCCACGAGCTTGTCGGCGAGCTGTTCCGGCCCGAGGCCGGGGAACTGTCTGCGGAGCGTCCTGAGGTCCCGTACGGGGATCCTCGGGGCGATCTCGATGATCCGGTCCGCGAGGTAGGCCAGACCGGCCCTGGCGCGGTCCCCGCCCTTGCGGACGCCTTCCCGGGCCAGGTCCCTGGCCTTGTCGCGGATCACCGCGGCCCGCCGTCTCGCGACGGGCGCGGGTCCCCGCTCAGACACCGGGAGGTCAGCCCCGCCGTCTGCCGTACCGAGCGAGGCCGATCCCGCAGGGACCACTCCCGTACCGGATGAGCCTCGCTCGTCGTCACGCACGCCGTGAGGACCGTCGGACGGCCCTTGGTCCGCTCCCGGCTTGCGGAAGCGGCGCTTCCGAGAGGGGGTCGAGCCAGTCACGGCCGACCCCGCCTCAGTCGCAGTCGCGGCAGATCGGCTGACCGTTCTTCTCCCGGGCCAGCTGGCTGCGGTGGTGCACCAGGAAGCAGCTCATGCAGGTGAACTCGTCCTGCTGCTTGGGAAGCACCCGGACGGCCAGTTCCTCGTTGGACAGGTCCGCTCCAGGGAGCTCCAGTCCTTCCGCGGCCTCGAACTCGTCGACGTCGACGGCGGAGGCGGACTTGTCGTTCCGCCGGGCCTTCAGCTCTTCAAGGCTGTCGGAGTCGACATCGTCGTCGGTCTTGCGTGGGGTGTCGTAATCGGTTGCCATTTCGCCTCTCCCCCTCTGGGTGAATGCGGTGTCTCCAGCGCACGTAACGCGTGAGAGGCCGGACTTGTGCCCGCCTCGAGGCGGAGATTTTGCCTCACATCAAGGTCTGTTACTCAATCGACACCCAACCGGACTCCTCATGAGTGATCGGCTTGGATGGCGATCGGGACCGTACACGGTCCTGATGCCGCACTTCAAAGGCGTCTCACCGTGTACTTCCCGTGATCAGGACCCCCGAAAACCCGGATTTTCCGGGCTTTCCGGCAGGCGTCATGATCACGGAGAGTAGATGGCCGGAAATTCGCCCTTGTGATCGATCACACACGGGGCCGCCCTGGCCGAGTCCTGAGAATTCCGCGCAAAGCGAACATCCCCGCGTGTGTCGGCGACATGATCTCAGACGGGCAGGGTGACCCGCATCACGAGCCCTCCCCCCTCCCGCGGCTGGGCCGCGATGTGCCCGCCGTGCGCCCGGGCCACGGACCGCGCGATGGACAGCCCGAGCCCGACCCCCTTGTCGCTGCCCGTACGCTCCGTGCGCAGCCGCCGGAACGGCTCGAAGAGATTGTCGATCTCGTACGCCGGCACGACCGGCCCGGTGTTGGACACGACCAGGACCGCGTGCCCGTGCTGGACCTCGGTGGTCACCTCGACCCAGCCGTCCTCCGGAACGTTGTAGCGCACGGCGTTCTGCACCAGGTTCAACGCGATGCGCTCCAGCAGGACGCCGTTGCCCTGGACGACCGCGGGCTTCTGCTCGCCGCGGATCACCACGCCCTTGGCCTCCGCCTCCGCGTGCACCTGGTCGACGGCCTGCTCGGCGACCTCGGCCAGGTCCACCGGCTTGCGCTCGACGATCTGGTTGTCGCTGCGGGCGAGCAGCAGCAGGCCCTCCACGAGCTGCTCACTGCGCTCGTTGGTGGCCAGCAGAGTCTTGCCGAGCTGCTGCAGCTCCACCGGCGCGTTCGGGTCGGAGAGGTGCACCTCGAGCAGCGTGCGGTTGATCGCCAGCGGTGTGCGCAGCTCGTGCGAGGCGTTGCCTACGAAGCGCTGCTGGGCGGTGAAGGCCCGCTGGAGGCGCTCCAGCATGTCGTCGAAGGTGTCCGCGAGCTCCTTGAACTCGTCGTCCGGGCCGTCCAGCTCGATCCGGCGGGAGAGGTCCGAGCCTGCCACGGCGCGCGCGGTGCGGGTGATCCGCCCGAGCGGCGACAGCACCCGTCCGGCCATGGCGTAGCCGAAGGCGAAGGCGATCACGGCGAGGCCCAGCAGGGCCAGCAGGGAGCGGCTGAGGAGGTTGTCCAGGGCGGCCTGGCGGGAGTGGTCGATGCAGTCGCTGATCGCCGAGTTGAACTGGGTGAGCGTCAGACCGGTGGCGTTGTTGACCGCGGGGCAGTCGGCGCTGGCGACCTTGATCTCGTTGCTGGCGCTCACGATCTTGAACGGCGGCTGGTTGCCCGTGCTGATGGCCTGCGCGGCCAGCAGGTAGATGATCGACAGCAGCAGGATGCCGGCGATCAGGAACATGCCGCCGTACAGCAGGGTCAGGCGTATCCGGATCGTGGGGCGCAGCCAGGGGAAGGGGGCCTGCGGCCTCCTGGGGTCCCAGGTGGGCTTCGGGGGCGCCTGGGGAGGCGCGGGTGCGGCGGCCACGGCCGTCAGATCCGGTAGCCGGAGCCGGGCACGGTGACGATCACCGGAGGTTCGCCGAGCTTGCGGCGGAGCGTCATGACGGTCACGCGGACGACGTTGGTGAACGGGTCGGTGTTCTCGTCCCACGCCTTCTCCAGGAGCTGTTCCGCGGAGACGACGGCGCCCTCGCTGCGCATCAGGACCTCCAGGACGGCGAACTCCTTGGGCGCGAGCTGGACCTCCTTGCCGTCGCGGAAGACCTCGCGGCGGTTGGGGTCGAGCTTGATGCCGGCGCGCTCCAGGACGGGCGGCAGCGGCACGCTGGTGCGCCGGCCGAGGGCCCGCACACGGGCGATGAGCTCGCTGAACGCGAAGGGCTTGGGGAGGTAGTCGTCGGCGCCGATCTCCAGGCCCTCCACGCGGTCGCTGACGTCGCCGGAGGCCGTGAGCATCAGCACGCGCGTGGGCATGCCGAGCTCGACGATCTTGCGGCAGACGTCGTCGCCGTGCACGAGGGGGAGGTCGCGGTCGAGGACGACCACGTCGTAGTCGTTGACGCCGATGCGTTCCAGGGCGGCCGCACCGTCGTACACGACGTCGACGGCCATGGCCTCCCGGCGCAGTCCGGTGGCCACCGCATCGGCGAGCAGCTGCTCGTCCTCGACGACGAGTACGCGCACGTCGCTTGTCCTTCCTGTGTCCACCCGTAGCGCTCCGTGAGCGCACGCGGGCAGGGGTCCTGGTGGGTGTGTGCTTCCATCCTGCCCTTTTCGGCCATAAGTCGGCGGTAAGACGGTGAGGGCGCGATGAAGGACAGGTATGAAGCCCGGGAATGCGAGATTTTCTCGTTGGGTTGAGGTTTCCGTGGAAGGGAGCGGGGGGAGGACGGCTTTACACCCCGCGATCACGCTCTGCATGTGCCGCAACACCATGTGGCACTCCGCGATCCGCTTGCCGCAGAGTGGGCGTGGGTGTCCGGCACCGTCGCCGCCCGGCAGGGCAGCGCTGGGCACCTACTGGAGACGTGATCGCCCCTTCCGAACCGGCACACCCCCGTGCCATCGACCCACGACCCAGGACGAGGGGGCGCAGCATGGACGCATTCACCGCAGGACTTCTGCAGCGCATAAGGGCGACCGAGTCCGATCTGACCAGGGCTCTCGACGAGGGCGACGACTTCCTCGTCGAGGTGGAGCAGGCCGAGCTCGACGACCTGCGACGCCTCGCCGCCGAACATGGTGTGGAGGTCGGCGCGACAAGCGTCTGAGCGGTTGGTACGCGTACGCGTCGTTCGCACGCGTGACGGAGGGGCCCCGGCGAATCCAGCGCCGGGGCCCCTTCGTGTGCGCGTCGTGTGCACGTCGGCGGGCCGTCGTGCGGGGTGCGCGCCCCGGACCTCAGTCGTGCCAGGCGCCGAAGTCCTCCAGGAGGCGCTGGAGGGGCTCGAAGACGGCCGGGGTGGCGGCGATCGCCAGATCGCGTGAGGGGCGCTCTCCGGGGCGTCCACCGGTCAGGGCGCCCGCCTCCCGGGCGATGAGGTCGCCCGCCGCGAGGTCCCACGGGTGCAGACCGCGCTCGTAGTAGCCGTCCAGCCGGCCGGCGGCCACGTCGGCCAGGTCCACGGCGGCCGACCCGCTGCGCCGGATGTCCCGCAGCAGCGGGATGAGCCGCTGCGCCACGTCGGCCTGGTGGGTGCGGACCTCGGTGACGTAGTTGAAGCCGGTGGAGACCAGGGCCTGGTCGAGCGGGGCCGGGGCACGGCAGGACAGCTCCCGCTCGCCCTCCCAGGCACCGGTCGCGCGGGCGCCCCCGCCGCGTACGGCGTGGTACGACTCCCCGCGCATCGGGATCTCCACGACCCCGACGACGGTCTCGCCGTCCTGCTCGGCGGCGATGGAGACGGCCCAGGTGGGCAGGCCGTAGAGGTAGTTGACCGTGCCGTCGAGGGGGTCGATCACCCAGCGGATGCCGGTGCTGCCCGGGCTGGCGGCGCCCTCCTCGCCGAGGAAGCCGTCGTGGGGCCGGTGCTCGGAGATCAGGCCGGTGATCAGCTTCTCGGCGGCGATGTCCATCTCGGTCACCACGTCGATCGGGCTCGACTTGGTGGCGGCCACCGCGAGGTCGGCCGGGCGGCCGTCCCGCAGCAGCTCGCCGGCCCGCCGGGCGGCCTCCCGGGCGAGGGCGAGCAGGTCCGGGTGGAGGGGGTCGGTCACGGGGCTCCTCACGCGTAGGGGCTGTCGGCGCCGGCGGCGGCGGGCCGGGGCGCGCGGGCCGGGCAGCACCCGACGGGGCACAGGTCGTGGCTCGCGCCGAGCGCGCCCAGGGCGCACGGGCCGACCGGTCGGCCGCTCTCGGCGGCGGCGCGCTCCAGGACCAGTTCGCGGACGGCGGCGGCGAACCGCGGGTCGGCGCCGACGGTGGCCGAGCGGCGCACCGGCAGGCCCAGCTCCGCGGCCTTGGCCGTGGCCTCGGTGTCGAGGTCGTAGAGGACCTCCATGTGGTCGGAGACGAAGCCGATGGGCGCCATCACGACCGCGGGGACTCCGGCCGCGTGGCGCTCCTCGAGGTGGTCGCAGATGTCGGGCTCCAGCCAGGGGATGTGCGGGGCGCCGGAGCGGGACTGGTAGACGAGCTGCCAGGGGTGGTCGACGCCGGTGCGGTCGCGGACGGCGTCGGCGATCAGACGGGCCACGTCCAGGTGCTGCTTCACGTACGCGCCGCCGTCGCCGTGGTCCTCCACGGGTCCGGAGGTGTCGGCCGACGCGTCGGGGATCGAGTGGGTGGAGAAGGCGATGTGGGCGCCGTCGCGGAGGTCCTCGGGGAGGTCGGCGAGCGACCGCAGGACGCCGTCGATCATGGGCTCCAGGAAGCCCGGGTGGTTGAAGTAGTGCCGCAGCTTGTCGATCTTCGGCAGGGGCAGGCCCTCCGCCTCCAGGGCGGCCAGGGAGTCGGCGAGGTTCTCGCGGTACTGGCGGCAGCCCGAGTAGGAGGCGTAGGCGCTGGTGGCGAGGACGAGGACGTGGCGGCGGCCGTCGGCGACCATCTCGCGCAGGGTGTCGGTGAGGTAGGGGGCCCAGTTGCGGTTGCCCCAGTAGACCGGCAGGTCCAGGCCGTGGTCGGCGAAGTCCTTGCGCAGGGCGTCCAGGAGGGCGCGGTTCTGGTCGTTGATGGGGCTGACCCCGCCGAACCGGAAGTAGTGCTGCCCGACCTCCTTGAGGCGTTCCTTCGGGATGCCGCGCCCGCGGGTCACGTTCTCCAGGAACGGGACCACGTCGTCCGGGCCTTCCGGGCCGCCGAAGGAGAGCAGGAGCAGGGCGTCGTAGGGGGTGGCATCGAGCGCGTCTGGCATGAGTCCGATCCTGCCACCCGCCTCCGACAGCCGGGAAACGGCGGGGCGCACCGGGGGCCGGACCGGGCGCGGTACCGGGGGTGCCCGCGCGGGGCGTGCGCGCCGGTGCATTAGGGTTGCCTAACTCGTAAGCTGTATGGGCTGCCTTCACACCTTACCGAACGTGACCGGGCACGCACCGACGAGCCGCTTTCACGTCCCGCCGCGCGGAGCCGCCACGCGCGCGTGACCGGACCGACCGGAGACACCCGTGCCCAGCCCCTACCGCGCCCTGTTCGCCGCTCCCGGCTCCAAGGGCTTCTCCGCCGCGGGGTTCCTCGGCCGGATGCCGCTGTCGATGATGGGCATCGGCGTGGTCACGATGGTCTCCCAGCTCACCGGGCGCTACGGCCTCGCGGGCGCGCTGTCGGCGACGATCGCGCTGGCGGCCGCCGTGGCCGGCCCGCGGATATCCCGCCTGGTGGACCAGTACGGCCAGCGCCGGGTGCTGCGTCCGGCGACGCTCTTCGCGCTGGTCGCGGCGGCCGGGCTGCTGCTGGCCGCGCACCTGCGGTGGCCGGACTGGGTGCTGTTCGTGTGCGCCGCGGGCATCGGCGCGGTGCCGAGCCTCGGCGCGATGGTGAGGGCCCGCTGGGCGGCCCTGTACCGGGGCACGCCGCAGCTGCACACGGCGTACTCCTTCGAGTCCGTGGTGGACGAGGTGTGCTTCGTCTTCGGGCCGATCGTCTCGATCGGTCTGTCCACGGTCTGGTTCCCGGAGGCGGGCCCGCTGCTGGCGGCCTGCTTCCTCGCGGTCGGGGTCTTCTGGCTGACCGCACAACGGGCCACCGAGCCCGTGCCGCACCCGCGCGAGCAGCGCGGCGGCGGCAGCGCCCTGCGCTCGCCCGGCCTCCAGGTCCTGGTGGTGACGTTCGTGGCGACCGGAACGATCTTCGGGGCGGTCGACGTGGTCACGGTCGCCTTCGCCGACGAGCGGGGCCACAAGGGCGCCGCGAGCGTGGTGCTGGCGCTCTACGCGGCCGGTTCCTGTGTCGCCGGGCTCGTCTTCGGTCTGCTGCGGCCGAAGGGGGCGCCGGAAAAGCGCTGGCTGCTGGGCGTGTTCATGATGGCCGTGAGTATGATCCCCCTCCTACTGGTCGGAAACTTGCCGTTTCTGGCCGTGGCGCTCTTCGCTGCGGGACTGGCCATCGCTCCGACGATGATCACCACCATGTCCCTCATCGAAGAGCACGTACCACGCGCACAATTGACCGAGGGCATGACCTGGATCAGCACCGGGCTCGCGGTCGGGGTGGCGCTCGGCTCCTCGATCGCCGGCTGGGTCATCGACGCGGCCGGGGCACAGGCCGGGTACGGGGTTCCGGCGGTGTCCGGGGCCGTCGCGGTCGCGGTCGGTTTCCTCGGGTACCGCCGGCTCGGCAGGCCGGCTCCGGGTCGGGGAGGCACCCTTGAGCACCACAACGAGCGGGAAGAACGGCACGTGGCGTAACTGGGGCGGCAATGTGACCGCCCGTCCCGCGCGGGAGGTCATGCCCGCCTCCGTCGACGAGCTGGCCGCGGCGGTGCGCCGGGCGGCCGAGGACGGCCTGAAGGTGAAGGCGGTCGGTACCGGCCATTCCTTCACGTCGATCGCCGCCACGGACGGCGTATTGATCCGCCCTCAACTGTTGACCGGTATCCGCAAGATCGATCGTGACACCATGACGGTCACGGTGGAGGCCGGTACCCCGCTCAAGAGACTCAACATGGCGCTCCTGCGCGAGGGCCTCTCGCTCACCAACATGGGCGACATCATGGAGCAGACGGTCTCCGGGGCCACCAGCACCGGCACCCACGGCACCGGCCGTGACTCCGGCTCGATCGCCGCGCAGATCAAGGGCCTGGAGCTGGTGACGGCGGACGGCTCGGTGCTCAGCTGTTCGGAGAAGGAGAACCCGGAGGTCTTCGCGGCCGCCCGGATCGGCCTCGGTGCCCTCGGCGTCGTCACCGCGATCACCTTCGCGGTGGAACCGGTCTTCCTCCTCACCGCGCGCGAGGAGCCGATGCCGTTCGACAAGGTCCTCGCCGACTTCGACGAGCTGTGGGCCGAGAACGAGCACTTCGAGTTCTACTGGTTCCCGCACACCGGGAACACCAACACCAAGCGCAACAACCGCAGCGCCGGCCCGCGCAAGCCGGTGAGCCAGGTCTCGGGCTGGATCGAGGACGAGTTCCTCTCCAACGGTGTGTTCCAGGTGGCGCAGTGGGTCGGCCAGGCGGTGCCCGGCACGATCCCGGCCATCGCCCAGGTGTCCAGCAAGGCCCTGTCCGCGCGGACCTACACCGACGTCCCCTACAAGGTCTTCACCTCTCCGCGCCGGGTGCGCTTCGTGGAGATGGAGTACGCCGTCCCGCGCGCGGCCGTCACCGAGGTGCTGCGCGAGCTGAAGGCGATGGTCGAGCGTTCCGACCTCAGGGTCAGCTTCCCCGTCGAGGTCCGCACCGCGCCGGCCGACGACATCGCGCTGTCCACCGCCTCCGGCCGCGACAGCGCGTACGTCGCCGTCCACATGGTCAAGGGGACGGCGTACCAGGGGTACTTCACGGCCGCCGAGCAGATCTTCACCGCGCACGAGGGCCGGCCGCACTGGGGCAAGGTGCACACGCGCGACGCGGAGTACTTCGCCCGGGTCTATCCGCGTTTCGGGGAGTTCACGGCGCTGCGCGACCGGCTGGACCCCGGCCGTCTGTTCCAGAACGACTACCTGCGGAGGGTTCTCGGGGCGTAGCCGGACGCCGCGGCCGTGGCGGAAACGCATGAAGCGCTCCCGCTGGTTCCGATTCGGGAGATTGCCGGAAGTGTGCCACTTCCAAGATCGCAGAAACCGCTTAACGGACGACCAAGTCGCACCTCTTGCCAGAAGTTGAGCGGCGCGCCAATCCACGCACGTGGCCCAAATGGAGTACTGTTGCGAGCCTTGGGCCCGGGCCCCCTACAGGGTGTCCTGGGCCTTGCTGGACCGCCGGGAGGGGACTAGTTGCACAGGGTGACGGTGTTGGTCACTTAGCGTGGCGAATAGGTAACCGTGCCATAACGGCGATCCAGGGCCCGCGCCCGACACGCCGGGCAACTCGGCAAGGTTGTGGCAGGCTGCACCCGGGCAGGCCACACTCGACTAGCGGAAGCAGCGACGCACGTGACGTCGGCAGGCACCACCCGGGAGGTCCCCATGCCCGAACTGCGTGTCGTGGCCGTCTCGAATGACGGCACACGGCTGGTGCTGAAGGCTGCGGACAGCACGGAGTACACGCTTCCGATCGATGAGCGTCTGCGCGCCGCCGTACGCGGCGACCGTCCCCGCCTCGGCCAGATCGAGATCGAGGTGGAGAGCCATCTCCGCCCCCGAGACATCCAGGCGCGTATACGAGCCGGCGCGACCGCGGAAGAGGTCGCCCAGATGGCGGGCATCCCCGTCGACCGGGTCCGCCGCTTCGAGGGTCCCGTGCTGGCCGAGCGCGCCTTCATGGCCGAGCGGGCCCGCAAGACACCCGTCCGCAGGCCCGGTGAGAACGCCGCGGGGCCCCAGCTCGGCGAGGCCGTCCAAGAGCGGCTGCTGCTGCGCGGCGCCGAGAAGGACACCGTCCAGTGGGACTCCTGGCGCCGCGACGACGGGACCTGGGAGGTCCTGCTCGTCTACTGCGTCGCGAGCGAACCGCACTCGGCGAGCTGGACCTACGACCCGCCCCGGCGGCTGGTCCAGGCCGTCGACGACGAGGCGCGCTCGCTGATCGGCGAGTCCGACGACCTCGCCGCCCCGGAGCCCAGCTTTCCCTTCGTCCCCCGGATCGCCCGGCTGCCGCGCGACCGGTCGATGGACCGGGCGCTGGAGCGGCCGAGCCTGCCCGCCCAGCCGTCCGAACCGGCCGAGGAGAGCATCGGCGAGCGGGAGCGGGACTCGCTGACCAGCCTGCTGGAGGCGGTGCCGAGCTTCCGTGGCGACATGGTCGTCCCGGAGCGCCCCGCCGAGCCCGCGGAGGAGCCCGAGGAGCAGGAGCCGGAGGCCGAGGAGCCCCCGGCGCCCGCCGCCTCCGCCGGCTCCGCCTACGCGGACGTCCTGATGCCGCGTTCGGTGGGCAGCCACCGCGACCGGCTGATCGGCGCCACCGACCGGCAGGCCGAGGCGGACGGGGTCCGTCCCGGACGCCGGGCCGCCGTGCCCAGCTGGGACGAGATCGTGTTCGGGACGCGCCGCAAGAAACAGGAGTGACGGGACCGGGACGCCGTACGGCAACTCGGTCCCGGCCCCGCCCGGTTCAGGTAAATCGCTTCGCACGACCCTGTATACGTACGGAAGGGCCGCACCTGCTCGGTGCGGCCCTTCCGAATGCCCGGATGCGAGGCAGGTCACTGCGGTGTCATTGCGGTGTCACTGCGGGTCGGAGCCCACCGCGACCGGCCGGGACGGGTCCGAGGACCACTCCGACCAGGAGCCCACGTACAGCGCCGCAGGGATGCCCGCCACCGCCAGCGCCAGCACCTCGTGGGCTCCGGAGACGCCCGAGCCGCAGTACACGCCCACCTCGGTGCCGTCGGACGCGCCCAGCGCCTTGAACCGGTCGTGCAGCTCCTCGGCGGGCAGGAACCGGCCGTCGGGGGCCACGTTGTCGGTGGTGGGCGCCGACACCGCACCCGGGATGTGCCCGCCGACCCGGTCGATCGGCTCGACCTCACCCCGGTACCGCTCCCCCGCGCGCGCGTCGAACAGCACCCCGGAGCGCGCCCGTTCGGCGGCGCCGTCCGCGTCGAGCAGGCCCGCGGCGCCCGCCACCGGCACGAAGTCGCCCTCCCCGCGCGCGGGGACGTCGGTCGAGAGCTCGCCGCGCCACTGCGGCAGCCCGCCGTCGAGGACCCGCACGTCCGGGTGGCCCGTCCAGCGCAGCAGCCACCAGGCGCGGGCGGCGGCCCAGCCCTGGCCTCCGTCGTACACGACGACCGGCCGGGCGGCCGACACACCCGCCCGGCGCATCGCCGCGCCGAACTCCGCCAGGCCGGGCAGCGGATGACGGCCGGCCGCGCCCGCCGCGCCCGCGAGCTCACGGTCGAGGTCGACGTAGACCGCGCCGGGCACATGTCCGGCCGCGTAGGCGGCCCGGCCGTCGAAGGGCGGCTCGCCCGCCGCCTTCGCCACGGTGAGCTGCCAGCGGACGTCGAGGACGACGGGCGGGTTCTCCCCCGCCAGGTCGCCGACGAGTTCGGTTGCGGTGATGATGGCGTTCATGGTCCCCATCCTCGCGCACGGGGGTGGCCCCCACGCTCGGCTGCGGCTACTCTGCTCGGCCGGACAGGCTCGGTCACGGGGTGTACGGGATCGAGCACATGCCGTACAGGCGATCGACATACGGCGACCACCGCGCGTCAACCGCCGGGAAACCCCCCATCAGGCATCCTCCGAGGGCGGAAGCGACACGGTCACCGCGAGGGGCCGGGGAGAGAGGGACGATGACCGAGGCACCCGGGTCGGCCGGCCCGAGCGGCGCAGCACAGGCCCGGTACGCGCCCGGTACACCCTGTTGGGTGAGTCTGATGGTGCATGGGTTGACGGCCACGCAGGAGTTCTACGGCGCGCTCTTCGGCTGGGACTTCCGGCCCGGTCCGCAGCAGCTCGGCCCCTACGTGCGGGCCCTTCTCGACGGCCGTGAGGTCGCCGGGATCGGCCAACTGCCCCCGGACCGCCATCTCCCGGTCGCCTGGACGCCGTACCTCGCCTCCGACGACGTCGACGCGAGCGCCGAGACGGTGCGGCTGTGCGGCGGCACCATCGGGGTCGGGCCGCTGGACGCCGCCGAGGCCGGGCGGCTCGCGATCGGCTCCGATCCCTCCGGCGCCGTCTTCGGCATCTGGCAGGCGGCGGCCCATCGCGGCACGAACATCACCGGGGTGCCGGGCACCCCCGCCTGGAACGAGCTGGTCACCTTCGAGAGCGCGAGCGTCGCCAAGTTCTACGAGACGGTGTTCGGCTACACACAGGAGGCGGAGGTGTCCGCCGACTTCGACTACGTGACCCTGCACATCGGCGGGCAGCCGGTCGCCGGCATCCACGGGGTGGGCAGCTCCCTGCCCCGGGACCGGGGTCCGCACTGGGTGACGTACTTCGAGGTGGCCGACGCGGACGCGTCCCTCGCGCTCGTCACCGACCTCGGCGGACACGTCCTCGGCCCGGCCCGGGACAGCGCGTACGGCCGCGTGGCCACCGTGACCGACCCCGAGGGCGCCCGCTTCGCACTGATCGAGGGGCCGCGCTGAGGCACGGTCCGCGCCGAGCACCCGGTCCGCGGCGGACCGTACGGTCCGCGAGGACGTCCGGGTGGGCGTCCAGCCATCGCCGTTGCATCGCGGCAAGCCGGGTGCGGGCGGTCCGCAGACGGCCGGTGCCGGTCGTGCAGCACAGCTCCGCCCGGACGGCCGGACGGCGGCGGACGTCGGTTTGGCAGGCAGCTCCCAGAGGGGCCCAGCGGGTGTCACGGCCCTGAACTGACAGCCCGGCGCAGGCTGGTTGACGTCGACGTACCGGCCCTTCACCGACGCCTTGCCGCGCTGGCCGAGCAGTACCGGACGGATCCCGAACGCCGCGTCTGGCATCTGGCGGCGGCTGCGGTGGAGCCCAGCGAGGAGGTAGCCGCCGAGATCGAGCAGGCCGCCCTAGCGGTCGGCATGCGCGGCGGCACCGGCCCGGCCGTCACCGCGTGGCAGCCCGCGGCCGCCCTCGGCCCGGCCCCGCCCGACGCGGCCCGGCGGCTGCAGCAGGCCGCCGAACTGGCGAGCGAGGCGGGCCGCCTCGGCCTGGCCCAGAAACTCCTCGACGAGGCCCGCGAGCACCTCGACGATCAGGGCTGCTCGGGGCACGGCCTGACCACCAAGGCGCGGATCCTGCTGCTGCGGGACGGTGATCTGATGGCCGCCCGCCGGCTGCTGGCCCGTGCCGTCACCCTCGACGCGGGCCCCGGCGCGGGCGCCGCCCCGGAGCGGACCGTCCTGGCCCGCATCGTGGCGGCCCTCCTACGCCCAGGACCCTGCTGAGTGGGCGGAGTTGCGCCAGGTCCTCGCCGTGCGCGGCGATCAACTGGGGCACCAGGTACGCCTGTTGCATGACGTCCTGTGCGACATCCCCCGCACCGGCCACGGCACGGCGTCCCGTCTGCGCACGGCGTTCGACGCCCGGCCCGCCGACGCTCCGCCGGGCCGGGTGGCCGAACCGTGCCGGGCCGCGGCCTGGCTGGACCTGCTGCACGTCGAGCGCGCACTCGCGCGGGCGCCCGCCGAGATCCGCGACCGCTTTCGCCTGCTGCCCACCGGCACCCCCACGGAGATCGGCGCCTGACACCGCGGTGTGCCACACCGCAGGGCCCGCCTCAGGGAGCGGCGATCGGCAGGACGTCCGGCGAGAGCGCGCCGGCGCGGGCGGATGCGCTGGTCATACGGCGGCGGTGGTGCCGGCGGCACAGGACCTCGTAGCCGACGGTGTCCGCCTGGTTGACGTCGCCGACGACGACCTGGGCGCCCTCGACGACCATGACGCCGCCGACCGTACGGGCGTTGTGGGTGGCGCGGGCACCGCACCAGCACAGCGCCTCGACCTGGAGCACCTCGACGCGGTCGGCGAGTTCGACGAGCCGCTGGGAGCCGGGGAACAGCTTGGAGCGGAAGTCGGTGGTGATGCCGAAGGCGTAGACGTCCACCCCGAGGTCGTCGACCACGCGTGCGAGCTGGTCGATCTGCTCCTCGGCGAGGAACTGCGCCTCGTCCGCGATCACGTAGTCCGCGCGGCCGCCCTGCGAGAGGTGGTCGACGAGATACGCGTACAGGTCCTGGCCGTCCTCGACCTCGACCGCGTCGGTGACGAGGCCGAGGCGGGAGGAGAGTTTGCCCTGGCCCGCGCGGTCGTCACGGGTGAAGATCATGCCCTGCAGTCCGCGCGCGGAGCGGTTGTGCTCTATCTGCAGAGCCAGCGTCGACTTCCCGCAGTCCATGGTTCCGGAGAAGAACACCAGCTCGGGCATGGTGAGTGGGGCACCTTTCGGTGGAGAGAGGGAAGGGGTGGGCGTCAGGAGCGTACTTCGAGCAGGGGGACGAGCTGCTCGGCAGGGGTCATCGAGCCGTGGTTGCCGACCATGGCCGACTCCTTGGGCTCCCGCTCGGAGGCGATGATCAGGACGTCGTCCCGGGCGGCCGCGATCACATCGCCGAGACGGTCGTAGACGCGTTCGTCGATGTGCGGGCCGAACCAGCCCGCGGCGATCGCCTCCTCCCGGGAGGCCACCCAGAACTGTTCGCCGAGCACCTCGCGCCAGCAGGTCAGCACGTCGTCGGCGGCGCCCGGGACGGCGTAGACATGGCGGGCTCGGCCCTCGCCGCCGAGCAGGGCGACCCCGGCGCGCAGCTCCCAGTCCTCGTCGAAGTCGATGCGGTGCTGCTCGTCGAAGGGGATGTCGACCATGCCGTGGTCGGCGGTGACGTAGAGCGCGCTGCGCGGGGGCAGTTGCTCGGCGAGGCGCTGGACCAGCCGGTCGACGTACATGAGCTGGCCGCGCCAGGTGTCGGAGGCGACGCCGTAGCGGTGGCCCGCGCCGTCCAGTTCGGCGTAGTACGTGTAGACCAGGGAGCGGTCGCCGACGGCGAGCTGTGCGGCGGCGAGGTCCATGCGCTCCTCACCGGTGAGCCGCCCGTGGAACGTGCCGCCGCTGAGCGCGACCTTGGTCAGCGGGGTGTTCTGGAAGGCGGGCGAGGAGACCTGCGCGGCGTGCACGCCCGCGCGGTCGGCGAGCTGGAAGACCGTGGGGTACGGCTGCCAGGTGTGCGGCGCGGTCCAGGGCTGCCAGCGCAGCTGGTTCATCAGCTCGCCGGTGGCCGGATCACGCACGGTGTAGCCGGGCAGACCGTGGGCGCCCGGCGGGAGGCCGGTGCCGACGGAGGCGAGGGAGGTCGCGGTGGTCGCCGGATAGCCGGCGGTCAGCGGACGTCCGGTGCCGCCGCGTGAGCCGCCGAGCAGCGCGTGCAGATACGGCGCCTCGTCCGGGTGGTCCTTGATCTGCTCCCAGCCGAGGCCGTCGATCAGGAAGACGCAGTTGCGATCGGCGGGGGCGAGCTCCTCGATCGCCGCGGTCACGCCGGGTACGCCCATGCCGGCGGCGAGCGTGGGCAGCAGGTCGGCGAGGGAGCCGGTGCCGTACTCGGGGACGGGGGCGGAGGAGACGGCGAGGGGTTCGGGGTGGTCCCAGGAGGCGGGGGCGGCCATCAGCGGGAGGTGTCCGCGGTCGCCTCGGAGAGCGCCTGGGCGAAGACGAGCGCCTGGCGCACCGTCTCCGGGCCGTCGCCCGCCTCGCTGACGCGCAGGCTGAGGTCGTCCGCCGTGGAGTTGCCCGTGTAGCCGTGGTCGGCGTCGCAGTTGGGGTCGCCGCAGGCGGCCGGTTCCAGGTCGATGCGGGAGACGGCGCCCCAGCCGATGGTCAGCACGACCTCCCGGGGCAGGGTGCCCGGGGTGTACGACTCCGGGTTCGCGACCACGCGGCTGAGGACGACCGAGGAGATCCGGCCGATCTTCACCGACTCCGTGGACGTCGTGGCGTACGGCGTCGGGGAGGTGGTGTCGGCGTTCTGCTCGTCGGTGTGGCTGACGATGAAGCGGTTGCCGGTGAGGACCAGCACGGTCACGTGCCGGCGCACCTCGTTCTGGTCGAACGTCGTCTCCTGGTGGACCAGGTACGACCGGATCGGCTCGCCGCCCACGGCGGCCTCCACCGCCTCGGCCACGAGGGCCGGGTAGTAGCCGCTGCGCTCGATCGCCGCGCGCAGCCCCTGGGTCGTCGTACTGGTCTTGGCCATGCCGTCCATCCTACGGGGACCCACTGACTGCGAGGCACCGCTCGTGGGGGCTCGGCCCGGGGCCGCCGGGGGGACGCCGGGCCCGTCGGCGGGTCGGCGGGATCCGTCGGTGCCTCGGCCGTGCCCGTCGGTGCCTCGGCCGTGCCCGTCGGTGCCTCGGCCGGGCCCGTCGGTGCGTCGGCCAGGCCCGTCGGTGCCGCGGCCGGGCCCGTCGGCGGGTCGGCGGGATCCGTCAGTACGTCGGCAGGGTCCGCGGGCCGAGATCGTCGCGGGCCGGGGGCGGGGCGAGGCGGACCGAGGCGCCCAGGACGCTGACGCCGTGCCGGGCGACGACGACCGGTTCCAGGGTGACCGCGACGACCTCGGGGTGGTCGTCGACGAGGCGGGAGACGCGCAGCAGCAGCTCCTCCAGGGCGGGGGTGTCGACCGGGGCGGCGCCACGCCAGCCGAAGAGCAGGGGGGCCGTGCGGATCGAGCGGATCAGGGAGGTCGCGTCGCGGTCGGTCACCGGCACCAGGCGGTGCGCCATGTCGCCGAGCAGCTGGGAGGCGGCCCCGGCGAGCCCGAAGGAGAGCACGGCCCCGGCCGCCGGGTCGATGACCGCGCGGACGACGGTGTCGACCCCGCGCGGGGCCATCGCCTGGACGACCGGACGGATCTCCTGCGGCCTGCCGAACAGCTCGGTCAACTCGGCGTACGCCCGCCGCAGTTGCTCCTCGTCGGCGAGGTCGAGGCGGACGCCGCCCAGGTCGGCGCGGTGGCGCAGGTGCGGGGCGGTGGCCTTGAGGGCGACGGGGTAGCCGAGGGTGTCGGCCGCGCGGGCCGCCTCGTCGGGGGTCGGCGCGGGGGTGGCCCGGCGGGGATGGACGCCGTAGTGGCCGAGCAGCTCGCAGGTCTCCTCGGTGCCGAGGGTGAGGCCCTGCCCGCGGGAGAGGAGCCCGTCGATCAGCCGGGCGGCGCCCTTCTCGTCGATGTCGTCGTACTCGGGCACCTTGCCGGGGTCGGCGGCCTCGCGTCGCCACTGTCCGTACTTCACCGCTTCGGCGAGGGCGCGTACGGCGCGTTCGGCGGCGGGGTAGGCGGGGATGAGGTGGGCGCCCTCGGGGGCCTCGGCAGCGGTTCCTTCGGCAGTCCCGGTTCCTTCGGCGGTCCCGGTGGCCCCGGCAGCCTGTGCCGGTGTCGCACCACGCGTGCGTGCGCCCGCTCCGGCGCGCGGCGCGGTACTCGTCGCGGCGGACAGCGCGGCCGCGAGACCGCCCAGTTCCACGTGGACGACGAGCACCGGCTTGGCGGGGGCCGCGGCGGCCGCCGAGCGCAGCGCCTCCGCGAGGGCCGCGTCGCTGGGCGAGGTCTCACCGATCGCCGGGATCGCCGTCACGACGACCGCGTCGCAGGTCTCGTCGGCCAGCGCCCGGGCGAGCGCGGCATGGAAGTCGTCCGCCGACGCCTCGGTGGTCAGGTCCAGCGGGGGCAGCGGGCGCAGCCCCTCGGAGAGGCAGGCGTCGTAGGTCAGCAGGCCGAGCGACTCGGAGTTGCCGAGGATGGCGACCCGGGGTCCGGTCGGCAGGGGCTGGCGGGCGAGCAGCAGGCCGGCGTCGACCAGCTCGGTGATGGTGTCGACGCGGATCACACCGGCCTGGCGCAGCAGCGCCGACACGGTGGCGTGCGGGAGCCGGGTCGCGCGGACGGCGTGACCCTGCGGGGCGGAGCCGGAGCCCTGGACGACCACCAGGGGCTTGGCCGCCGCGGTGCGCCGCGCGAGGCGGGTGAACTTGCGGGGGTTGCCGATGGATTCCAGGTACATGAGGGCGACGTCGGTGTCCGGGTCGTCGTACCAGTACTGGAGGACGTCGTTGCCGGAGACGTCGGCGCGGTTGCCGGAGGAGACGAAGGTGGACACCCCGGTGGTGCCGGTGACGCCGCCGCCGCGCCGGTGCAGCCGGGACAGCAGGGCGATGCCGATGGCGCCGGACTGGGCGAACAGTCCGATGCGGCCGGGGCGCGGCATCTCGGGGGCGAGCGAGGCGTTGAGCCGGACCTGCGGGGAGGTGTTGATGACGCCGAAGGCGTTGGGGCCGATGATCCGCATGCCGTACGCGCGTGCGTGGCGGACGAGGGCGCGCTGGCGTTCGCGGCCGTCGGGGCCGCTCTCGGCGTATCCGGCGGAGAGGACGACCAGGCCCTGGACGCCGTGTTCCCCGCACTCGGTGACGACCTCGGGCACCTGCTCGGCGGGGACGGCGACGATCGCGAGGTCGACGGGGCCGGCGATGTCGCGTACGGAGCGGTGGGCGGGGATCCCTTCGATGTCCTTGAGGTCCTCGGGGAAGGCCCGGTTCACGGCGTGCAGCGGGCCGGTGAAGCCGGCCTGGCGGAGGTTGCCGAGGACGCTGCGGCCGACGCCGCCGGGGGCGCGCCCGGTGCCGACGACGGCGACCGAGCCGGGCGCCAGCAGCCGTCGTACGGAGTGGGCCTCGGCGCGCTGCTCCCGCGCGCGCTGCACGGCCAGGGAGCGTGCGGTGGGTTCGAGGTCGAACTCCAGGCGGACGACGCCGTCCTCGAAGCTGCGCTGCTGGGTGTAGCCGGCGTCCGTGAACACCTTGATCATCTTGGTGTTGGCGGGCAGCACCTCGGCGGCGAAGCGGCGGATGTCCCGTTCGCGCGCGACGGCCGCGATGTGTTCGAGGAGGGCGGAGGCGACACCGCGCCCCTGGTGGGCGTCCTGGACCAGGAAGGCGACCTCGGCCTCGTCGGCGGGCGCGGAGGCGGCCATGCCGTCGGCACCAATGCGGTCATAGCGTACGGTTGCGATGAACTCGCCGCCGACCGTGGCCGCGAGTCCCACCCTGTCCACAAAGTCGTGGTGCGTGAAGCGGTGGACGTCCTTCGCGGACAGTCGCGGGTAGGGCGCGAAGAAGCGGTAGTACTTCGACTCGTCCGAGACCTGCTCGTAGAAGCTGACCAGGCGCTCGGCGTCATCGACGGTGATGGGGCGGACGCGCGCGGTGCCGCCGTCGCGCAGCACCACGTCGGCTTCCCAGTGGGCGGGGTACTCGTGCCGGTCCGAGGCGCTCTGCATGGGGCCCAGAGTACGGCTCGCGTACGACAACGGCGCGAGGCAGTCTGTGGAGGACGGAAGCAGGATCGAGGCCGCGATCCGGCGACCGCCAGAGGAACGGGACGTCCGACCCGTTCCTCACCGGCTTCACGTGTGGAACACTGGTCTAGACAACACCGGTCTAGACAACCTGAAAACCGAAGGGCAGCAACACATGGCTGAGCGCCGCGTCAACGTCGGCTGGGCCGAGGGCCTCCACGCCCGCCCCGCTTCCATCTTCGTCCGAGCCGCCACGGCCGCAGGCGTCCCGGTGACGATCGCCAAGACCGACGGCAACCCCGTCAACGCGGCCTCCATGCTGGCCGTCCTCGGCCTCGGCGCGAAGGGGGGCGAGGAGATCGTCCTCGCCTCCGACGCCGAGGGCGCGGACGTCGCGCTGGACCGGCTGGCCAAGCTGGTCGCCGAGGGGCTCGAGGAGCTCCCCGAGACCGTCTGAGTCACGCACGGGGCCGCGTCACCTTCGAGGGTGGCGCGGCTCCGCCGTTTTTCCCGCCCGCCCCGCGCCTGTCCCGCACCCGTCCCGCGCCGCCCCCACGGCCACTCCGCGACATTACCGGCGGCATAACCGGAAACCCGGGTCCGGGCACACCGAATGCGCACCTTCGAGAATTCCCGGGCGCGCACGGAAAGGG
The DNA here is from genome assembly GCF_054660435.1 of Streptomyces sp. YKOK-I1. NCBI lineage: Bacteria > Bacillati > Actinomycetota > Actinomycetes > Kitasatosporales > Streptomycetaceae > Streptomyces > Streptomyces sp. YKOK-I1. Next base: position 7,507,341 of record NZ_BAAGDR010000001.1, on the reverse strand, counting down.
CAGCGGAAATACTGCTCCGCCAAATATCCCTTCTTTGTATACGGCCCCCGTGTTAATGCCGCAGACCCGTCATGTTTACGGGAGGTTGCGAAGTCCTCACACGGTCGGCGCGGTCCCCGCCGCCGGCGAAACGCAGCCGGTGGGCGGCCGTCGCGCGCTCGGTGTGCAGCGCCGTGACCGTCCGCGCGCGCTCCTGGTCGCCGCGCGCCACCGCGTCCACGATCGCGCCGTGCTCGGTCCAGGACTCCACGGGGTCCGCGGGCGCCTCCACCGCGTACATCCAGGCGATCTTGTGGCGGAGCTGGGTGAGCATCGACGTCAGGGCGTGGCTCCCGGAGGCCTGGGCGAGCGTCTCGTGGAACCAGCCGCCCAGCGAGCGCAGATCCTCGCTGTTGCCCCTGCGGGCCCGCTCCTGGCCCAGCCGGACGAGGCCGCGCAGCACCTTCAGATGCGCCTCGGTGCGCCGCTGGGCGGCCCGGGCGGCGCCCAGCGGCTCCAGGAGCATGCGCATCTCCAGGAGGTCGGCCGCCTCCTGCTCGGTCGGCTCCGCGACGCACGCGCCCGCGTGCCGCCGGGTGACGACGAAACCCTCGGCCTCCAGGGTGCGCAGCGCCTCCCGTACGGGGACGCGCGAGACGCCGTAGCGGCGGGCGAGGAGGTCCTCGGTGAGGCGGCTGCCGCGCTCGTAGACACCCGCGACGATGTCGTCCCGGATGGCCGTGCACACCGAGTGCGCCGGAATACGCATGACCGCCTCCGTCTTAATCCCCGTGAAACGTCGCCGAGCTCCGCCGATTGACGTGTGTTCCGTGACTCTATTGCAATGAGCCGGAATTTCCGACGGCGGACCGGAATCCAGGGATATTTTTTGGACAGCGGAGTCCCGAAAACGGCGAAAGCCCCGGCCGGTGGGGCCGGGGCTCGGAAACGCGGTGTCGCCGGGTGGCGTCAGACGTTGACGCCGTGCTGGCGGAGGTAGGCGACCGGGTCGATGTCGGAGCCGTACTCCGCCGTGGTACGGGCCTCGAAGTGCAGATGCGGGCCGGTGACGTTGCCGGTCGCGCCGGACAGGCCGATCTGCTGCCCCGGGGTGACCTGCTGGCCCACCGAGACGCCGATGGAGGAGAGGTGACCGTACTGGGTGTACGTCCCGTCGTTCATCCTGATGACGACATTGTTGCCGTACGACCCTCCCCAGCCCGCCTCGACGACGGTGCCGAGACCGACCGCGTGCACGGGCGTGCCGCTGGCGGCGTGGAAGTCGATGCCGGTGTGGCTGCCGGAGGACCACAGCGAGCTGCTCGCGTGGTAGCCCGTGGAGACGTAGGAGTCGGTGATCGGCAACACGAAGGCGTTCAGACGCTTGCGCTCGGCCTCACGGGCGGCACGCACGCGTGCCTCGCGCTCCTCCACGGCCTTCTTGGCGGCGGCCTTGCGCGCGGCTTCCTCGAAGGCGGCCTTCTTCTGCAGGGCGACCTGGTCGTCGACCTGTTCGGCGACGGCCTCGCCGGCGGTGACGACCGGGATCAGCCCGGTCTGCTCGGGGGTCGGCTCCGCGGCGAGGGCCGGGGTGGAGGCGACGGTGGCCATGACACCGGTGGTGGTCAGCGCCGCGAAACCCGCCGCGCGGACGGTGGTGCGCTGCATCCGGCTGGGCCGGCGGTGCTTCCCGGTGGTGCAGGTGTACGCCATGAAGGGCGAGCGGTCCTTTCCTTCCCTCTCGCCTACCGGGTTAGCTGACGGGTTCGGAGCAGGAAGGTCTCCTACGGACCCCCTCGCTCACGCGCGGGCGCCCGATTCACCCCAGGGACTTCATGGGTCCCCGGCTCCCCTGGCTCGCGCCGTACGGGGACTCGGCGATGACTGCCCGGTGCCGCGGATGCGGCGCGGTGCCTGACGAACAGCCGGGCCGACGGTATGCGGGACCGTTATCAATCCTCAAACGGATCACGGTTTTTGTAGCGCACGCCACAGCGCAGACACACAACCTCCGCATCAATTCGGACATCTTGCGGCCCTGGGACAACGCCCGGGACAACGCCCGGGAGGACGCCTTCGTCGCCCCGGGGCCGCAGCATGTCCGCCTCGCCCGCGTCTACTCGGCGGGGACGACGGTGACTTCGCCGATCCCGAGCGCCTCGACGGGCTCCTTGATCTGCGCGGCGTCACCGACGAGGACGGTCACCAGGCGGTCCACCGGGAAGGCGCTCACGGCCGCCGCGGTGGCCTCCACCGTGCCGGTCGCGGCGAGCTGCCGGTAGAGCGTGGCCTGGTAGTCGTCGGGCAGGAACTGCTCGACCTGGTCGGCCAGCGTGCTCGCGACGGCCGCCGCGGTCTCGTACTTCAGCGGCGCCACGCCCACCAGGTTCTGCACGGCGACATCGCGCTCGGCGTCCGTCAGGCCCTCGGCCGCAAGGGTGCGCAGCACCTTCCACAGGTCGTCCAGGGCGGGACCGGTGTTCGGCGTGTCGACGGAGCCGCTGATGGCGAGCATCGCGGCGCCCGAGCCGTCCGGGGCGGAGCGCAGGACCTGCCCGAAGGCGCGCACGCCGTACGTGTAGCCCTTCTCCTCGCGCAGGACGCGGTCCAGCCGGGAGGTGAGGGTGCCGCCGAGGCAGTACGTGCCGAGGACCTGGGCGGCCCACACGCGCGCGTGCCGGTCGGCGCCGATCCGGCCGATGAGCAGCTGCGTCTGGACCGCGCCGGGGCGGTCCACGATGACGACGCGGCCGGTGTCGTCGGCGGTCACCGGCGGCACGGGCCGCTGCTGGGCCGGGGAGCCCGTCCAGGCGCCCAGGGTCTCGCCCAGGAGTGCGGCCAGGTCGACGCCCGTGAGGTCGCCGACGACGACCGCGGTGGACGTGGCCGGCCGGACGTGACGCTCGTAGAAGGCCCGCACGGCGGCGGAGTCGATCTTCTCGACGGTCTCCGCGGTGCCCTGGCGGGGCCGCGACATCCGCACGGTCGCCGGGAACAGCTCCTTGGAGAGCTCCTTGGCGGCGCGGCGGGAGGGGTTGGCCAGCTCGTGCGGGATCTCGTCCAGCCGGTTGTGGACCAGACGCTCGACCTCGCTGTCGGCGAAGGCGGGCGCGCGCAGGGCGTCGGCGAGCAGGCCGAGCGCCTTGGGCAGCCGGGAGGCGGGCACCTCCAGGCTGATCCGGACGCCGGAGTGGTCGGCGTGCGCGTCGAGGGTGGCGCCGCAGCGCTCCAGCTCGGCGGCGAACTCCTCGGCGGAGTGCTTGTCGGTGCCCTCGGTGAACGCGCGCGCCATGATCGTGGCGACGCCGTCCAGGCCGGTCGGTTCGGCGTCCAGGGGCGCGTCGAGGAGGACCTCGACGGCGACGACCTGCTGGCCGGGGCGGTGGCAGTGCAGGACGGTCAGACCGTTGTCCAGCGTGCCGCGTTCGGGCGCCGGGAACGCCCACGGCCGGGCCTCGCCCGCCCGGGGCTGGGGGTGGAAGTCCATCGTGGCGAGCTCCGTCACTGGGCCGCCTCCTCGTTCTCGTCCTGGTCGGCGGGGGCTTCGGGGGCGGTCGGCTCGTAGACGAGGACCGCGCGGTTGTCGGGGCGCAGGCGGGCCTGGGCGACCTCCCGCACCTCCTCGGGCGTGATGTCCAGGACGCGCTGGACGGCGGTCAGCGCGAGCTGCGGGTCGCCGAACAGGACGGCGAACCGGCACAGTTCGTCCGCGCGGCCGGCGACGGTGCCGAGCCGGTCGAGCCACTCGCGCTCCAACTGGGCCTGTGCGCGCTCCATCTCCTCGGCCGTGGGGCCCTCCTCGGCGAACCGGGCGAGCTCCTCGTCGATGGCGGTCTCGATGACGGGCACCTCGACGTCCCCGGACGTCTTCACGTCCAGCCAGCCCAGGGAGGGCGCCCCGGCGAGCCGCAGCAGCCCGAAGCCGGCCGCGACAGCCGTACGGTCGCGGCGCACCAGCCGGTTGTAGAGGCGGGAGGACTCGCCGCCACCCAGGACGGTGAGCGCCAGGTCCACCGCGTCGCACGCGCGCGTGCCGTCCTGCGGCAGCCGGTAGGCGGCCATCAGCGCGCGGGCCGGGACCTCCTCCTCGACGACCTCGCGCAGCTGCTCGCCGATGACGTCGGGCAGGGTGCCGTCGCGCGGCTCGGGCTTGCCGTCGTGCGCGGCGATGGAGCCGAAGTACTTCTCGATCCAGGCGAGCGTCTGCTCGGGGTCGATGTCGCCGACGACCGACAGGACGGCGTTGTTCGGCGCGTAGTACGTGCGGAAGAACGCGCGCGCGTCCTCCAGCGTCGCCGCGTCCAGGTCGGCCATCGAGCCGATCGGCGTGTGGTGGTAGGGGTGGCCGTCCGGGTAGGCGAGGGCGGTCAGCTTCTCGAAGGCGGTGCCGTACGGCACGTTGTCGTAACGCTGACGGCGTTCGTTCTTCACGACGTCGCGCTGGTTCTCCATGGACTCGTCGTCCAGGGCGGCGAGCAGGGAGCCCATGCGGTCGGCCTCCAGCCAGAGGGCGAGCTCCAGCTGGTGGGTGGGCATGGTCTCGAAGTAGTTGGTGCGTTCGAAGCTGGTGGTGCCGTTGAGCGAGCCGCCGGCGCCCTGGACCAGCTCGAAGTGGCCGTTGCCCTTGACCTGGGCGGAGCCCTGGAACATGAGGTGCTCGAAAAGGTGAGCCAGACCGGTGCGGCCCTTGACTTCGTGGCGCGAGCCGACGTCGTACCAGAGACACACCGCCGCGACGGGGGTCAGGTGGTCCTCGGAGAGCACCACGCGAAGGCCGTTGGCCAGGCGGTGCTCGGTCGCTGTCAGGCCCCCGGTGCCTGCCTGGTCTGTGGCCGTGTGACCCATGGGCATGTACGTCCCTTCCGATCGCGGACGCGGTCGTGCGAACCGCGTGTTTCCTGCCGGTCCTGTCACTGTATGCAAGCGCGCGGTGGGTCGGCGAAGTTCCCGGGGACGGTACGCCGAGAGCGAGAATCCGGGACGTCGCACCCGAACGGACATGACGTACCCTGCGGGCAATCATGAGAGGGCCGGGGTCCTGGGCCCGTCTTGTCAGTGCCACGGTCCACAATGGACCGCGTCAGAATCCGTCACACGCCTCAGCAAGGAGCCGGCAGCGATGGCCCGCCGCAGCACGAAGACCCCGCCGCCCGACGACTCGTACGAGGAGCGGATCCTCGACATCGACGTCGTCGACGAGATGCAGGGCTCCTTCCTCGAGTACGCGTACTCGGTCATCTACTCCCGCGCCCTGCCCGACGCCCGCGACGGACTCAAGCCGGTCCACCGCCGCATCGTCTACCAGATGAACGAGATGGGCCTGCGCCCCGACCGCGGCTACGTGAAGTGCGCGCGCGTGGTCGGCGAGGTCATGGGCAAGCTGCACCCGCACGGCGACGCGTCGATCTACGACGCCCTGGTGCGCATGGCCCAGCCGTTCTCCATGCGCGTGCCGCTGGTCGACGGCCACGGCAACTTCGGTTCCCTGGGCAACGACGACCCGCCGGCCGCCATGCGGTACACGGAGTGCCGTCAGGCCGAGGCGACGAGCCTGATGACGGAGTCGATCGACGAGGACACGGTCGATTTCGCGCCGAACTACGACGGCCAGGAGCAGGAGCCGGTGGCGCTGCCCGCCGCCTTCCCGAACCTGCTGGTCAACGGCGCGTCCGGGATCGCGGTGGGCATGGCCACGAACATGCCGCCGCACAACCTGGGCGAGGTCGTCGCGGCCGCCCGGCATCTGATCCGCTACCCCAACGCGGATCTGGACGCCCTGATGAAGTTCGTCCCGGGGCCGGACCTGCCCACCGGCGGCCGGATCGTCGGTCTGTCCGGCGTCCGCGACGCCTACGAGACGGGCCGCGGCACCTTCAAGATCCGCGCCACGGTCGCGGTGGAGACGGTGACGGCCCGCCGCAAGGGCCTGGTCGTCACGGAGCTGCCGTTCACGGTCGGCCCCGAGAAGGTCATCGCCAAGATCAAGGACCTGGTCGGTTCGAAGAAGATCCAGGGCATCGCCGACGTCAAGGACCTCACCGACCGTCAGCACGGCCTGCGTCTGGTCATCGAGATCAAGAACGGCTTCGTGCCGGAGGCCGTCCTGGAGCAGCTCTACAAGCTGACGCCGATGGAGGAGTCCTTCGGCATCAACAACGTGGCGCTGGTGGACGGCCAGCCGCTGACGCTGGGTCTCAAGGAGCTCCTGGAGGTCTATCTCGACCACCGCTTCGACGTGGTCCGCCGGCGCAGCGAGTACCGCCGCGGCAGGCGCCGTGACCGGCTGCACCTGGTGGAGGGCCTGCTGACGGCGCTCGTCGACATCGACGAGGTCATCCGGCTGATCCGCTCCAGCGAGAACAGCGCGGAGGCGAAGCAGCGCCTGATGGAGCGTTTCTCGCTCTCGGAGATCCAGACCCAGTACATCCTCGACACGCCGCTGCGCCGGCTCACCAGGTTCGACCGGATCGAGCTGGAGGCGGAGAAGGAGCGGCTCACCGCGGAGATCGCGGAGCTGACCCGGATCCTGGACTCGGACGCGGAGCTGCGCAAGCTGGTCTCCTCCGAACTGGCCGCGGTGGCCAAGAAGTTCGGCACCGAGCGGCGTACGGTCCTGCTGGAGTCGTCCGGCGCCCCGGCCTCCGCCGTACCGCTGCAGGTCGCGGACGACCCGTGCCGGGTCCTGCTGTCGTCCACGGGTCTGCTGGCCCGTACGGCGAGCGGCGAGCCCTTCACCGGTGAGGACGACGGCAGGCGCGCCAAGCACGACGTGATCGTCTCGGCGGTGCCGGCCACCGCGCGCGGGGAGATCGGCGCGGTCACCTCGGCGGGCCGGCTGCTGCGGATCAACGTCGTCGACCTGCCGCAGCTGCCGGACACGGCGTCGGCGCCGAACCTCGCGGGAGGCGCCCCGCTGACGGAGTTCGTCTCCCTGGAGGGCGACGAGACGCTGGTCTGCCTCATCACGCTCGACGAGTCCTCACCGGGTCTGGCACTCGGCACGGAACAGGGCGTGGTCAAGCGGGTGGTGCCCGACTACCCGTCCAACAAGGAGGAGCTGGAGGTCATCACCCTCAAGGAGGGCGACCGGATCGTCGGCGCGATCGAGCTGCGCACCGGTGAGGAGGACCTGGTCTTCATCACCGACGACGCCCAGCTGCTGCGCTACCAGGCCGCGCAGGTGCGTCCGCAGGGCCGTCCCGCGGGCGGCATGGCGGGCATCAAGCTCGCCGAGGGCGTGAAGGTGATCTCGTTCACCGCGGTGGACCCGTCGGTGGACGCGGTGGTCTTCACGGTCGCCGGCTCACGCGGCACGCTGGACGACTCCGTCCAGACGACGGCCAAGCTGACCCCGTTCGACCAGTACCCGCGCAAGGGCCGTGCCACCGGCGGTGTGCGCTGCCAGCGGTTCCTGAAGGGCGAGGACTGCCTGTCCTTCGCCTGGGCGGGCCCGGTCCCGGCGAAGGCCGCCCAGAAGAACGGCATGCCGGCCGAACTGCCCGAGATGGACCCGCGCCGCGACGGCTCGGGCGTCTCCCTGCCGAAGACGGTGGGCGTGGTGGCGGGCCCGGTCTAGGCCGGTTCCCCGGGATCCGACGTGCCGTCCGGGTCCTGTACGTAGCGCAGGACGCCCCACATGCCGTGCTCGTCGGCGTGCGGGGCGTCGCTCGTGCACGCCTGAAGCTCCTTGCCGAGGGCCTCGGCGTCGATGCCGGTGCCGATGAGGACGAGCTGGGTGAGGCGGTCCTCGGCGGCGCCCCGGACCTCCGGGTAGAAGCGCAGGAAGCGGCCGACGGCGTGCACGGCGTAGCGGTTCAGGACGTCGTGCGCGCCGAAGTCGACGTACCCCTTGATCCGGTAGAGCCCCTCGGGCCTGCTGTCGAGGAAGGCCATCAGCCGGCGGGGGTCGAGGGGGACTTCGGACACGAAGGAGACGCTGTCGTAGGCGGCGTGCAGGTGCTCGGCGTGCGCCTCGCTCTCCCTGCGCCCGTCCAGGTCGTCGAAGGACAGCTGCCCGATGCGCTCCTCGCTGGGCCTGCAGTCGAAGAGGAACTCCGGGTCGACACGGCCGTACGAGGCGGGGACGACGGCGGCCCGGTCGACGAGGGAGCGGACGAGTCCGAGGACGCGCCCGCCGTCCGCGGCCCGGTCCAGCTTGTTCACGACGACCAGGTCGGCGAGGGCGAGATGCCGGTCGATCCCGGGATGCCTGGTGCGGGTGTCGTCGAACTCGGCGGCGTCGACGACCTCGACGAGGCCGCCGTAGACGATCCCCGGGTGCTCGCTGGCGAGCACCATCCGCACCAGTTCCTCGGGTTCGGCGAGACCGCTGGCCTCGATGACGATGACGTCGATGCCGGTGTCGGGGTGGGCGAGCCGCTCCAGATAGACGTCGAGTTCGCCGGCGTCGACGGCGCAGCACAGACAGCCGTTGCCGAGGGAGACGGTGGAGTCGCCGAGCGCGCCCGCCACGGCCATGGCGTCGATCTCGATCGCCCCGAAGTCGTTGACGATCGCCCCGATGCGGCTGCCGCCGCTGCGGTGCAGGAGATGGTTCAGCAGGGTCGTCTTGCCGGAGCCGAGGAATCCGGCGAGTACGACGACCGGGATCTGCTGCGGACTGCGGCTCTGCGTCACCGTGCGACCTCTCTGACACCTGCGCGTACTCCGGCTCACGGCCGCGGAGCGCGTACGACGATGGAACGCGCCCCAGGATACGAGTCCATCGAATCCCTCCGAAGTGAACGATTGTTAGCAGCACTTGCGGGGCAGACGTCTGGCAAGGCGCCCTGGCGTGCGACCCTCGCTTCCCTCCGTGCGCCTCCCCTCCGCCTCCCCCGCCGATCAGAGCGGCTCGGCACCCTGGGAGACGGCAAGCGCCGCCCACCGCTCGCCGGTCCCCGTCACTCCACCCGCACCCCGACGACCGGCGCACGGCCGCCTGATTCGGGGGTTGACATGGCCACAAGGAAGTCTCGGACGCGGGGACTCGCTCCCGTCGCTGCGGCGGGCCTCGGCATCGCGGCCGGGGCCCTCGCAGCACTGACCGTCCAGCGGAACACCCTCAACGCGCTGCGCACCCGACTCGAGCGCCTGGAGCAGGCGGTCTCGGCCCCGGCCCACACCAACCTCGCCCATCAGCAGCGGCTGCACTGGGAACTGCTGAGCAAGGCGATCGACAGCCCCGAGCTGGCCGAAGTGCTGGACATCTTCGAGGTGCCGGCGTCACCCCAGAAGCGACGGCAGTACCTCTTCGCCAACGCCCTGTACACGAACCTGCTGTTCTACTACCGCATCGGCAACCTGACCCGCGAGGAGTTCCACGGCCGGATGCGCGGTCTGCTGCAGAACCCCGTCGTCCGGGAGTACTGGTACGCCACCCAGGGCCAGCGGGCGACGCTCCCCGCCGATTCGATCGAGGCCGACCTGGGGCGCATGGTCGACGAGCTGCTGCGTCAGCTCGAAGAGGCCGATGTGGACGAATGGTGGGTGGTGGGCGAGCCACCGGCCGAGTAGACGGCGCGCGCCACGAGGTTCACGCCGACGGCCCATAACGAACCGGTCAAGTGCGCAGTTGATGGGGGCGTCAGGGAGTTGACTCGCGCTTGATCGCGTAGAGGACCCCACACCATCGTCGCCTACGCCGCCGGATGACGAGTGCACCCCACAGGGTCCGCCTTGCATCGAGCAGTCGTCGTGCGCAAGCCAATGGACCAAGGGAAGCAACAGTGAGTCAGATCATCCGTCGGATCGGTGCGGCCCCAGCCGAGCGGGGAAGCACGGGAGGGGGCAACTGCCCCGACATCTTCGAGTTGGCCGACGGGAACTTCGCCGTGATCGGCACGGACGCCACGGATTCGCTGGACCCCGACCTCCCGTCCGACGCCTCCCGCGCCGACTACGAACGCATCGTCGTCATCACCCGCGAGACCCTCATTCGCGCGAAGGCCGACATCCCGGACGCGTGACAAGGCTTCGGGGAGAGCCGTCGAACTCCCCCAAGGGCCCGGTACGCCGCACCCCGCAAGGGGCCCGGTACGCCGCTCGCGGCACCGGGCCCACGGCGCGTGCGCCTGCCGTGCGCCGTGCGCGCCCCCTCCGATGCGACCTGCCGCGGCCCCTGCCGTCGTGCGGCACAGGCGAGTGCCTCCTTCAGGCCGCCTCCGGTACCGCCACCGGCGCCCCCGGCCCCACGTACCGCGCCACGGGACGGATGATCTTCGCGTCCTCGGCCTGCTCCAGGATGTTCGCGCTCCAGCCCACCACCCGCGCCGCCGCGAACGTGGGGGTGAACATCGCGCGGGGCAGCCCGCACAGCTCCATGACCACTCCGGCGTAGAACTCCACGTTGGTGTGCAGCTCACGGCCGGGCTTCAGTTCGGCGAGGATCGCCTCCACCCGACGTTCCACCTCCACGGCGAACGCGACCCGCGCCCCGCCGAACCGCAGCGCCGCCTCCCGGAGCATCCGCGAACGCGGGTCCTCCGTGCGGTACACGGCGTGACCGAAGCCCATGATGCGCTCACCGGCGAGGACCCGCTCCCGGATCCAGGGGTCGATGCGGTCGGGTGTACCGATCGCGTCCAGGGTGTCCAGCGCCCGGCTGGGCGCACCCCCGTGCAGCGGCCCCGACAGCGCCCCCACCGCCCCCACGAGGCACGCGGCCACGTCGGCCCCGGTCGAGGCGATCACCCGGGCCGTGAACGTTGACGCATTGAAGCCGTGGTCAATGGTGGAGATCAGGTACTGCTCGACCGCCCGGACCCGCTCCGCGTCGGGCTCCGCCCCGGTCAGCATGTAGAGGTAGTTCGCCGCGTACGACAGGTCCTCGCGCGGCTCGACGGGGTCCAGCCCCTTCCCCAGCCGGTACAGGGCGGTGAGCAGGGTCGGCACGGACGCGGCCGCCACGACGGTGTCCGCGCGGCGCCGGTCCGCGTCGATGTCGTACACGGGCCGGAAGTCCCTCTCCGCGCCCAGCAGCGACAGGGCCGTCCGCATCCCGGCGAGGGGGTTCGCGCCACCGGCCCCGGCGATGGTGGGCAGCGCCGCCGCCACCGCCCGGGGGAGCCGTCGCAGGGCGGCGGTCTCGGCGGCGAAGGCGGCACCCCGTTCCGCGTCCGGCAGCTCTCCGTGGATCAGGAGGTGCCACACGTCCTCGAAGGGGCGGGCATGCGCCAGGTCGACGGCCGAGTACTGGCGGTAGTGGTAGAAGCCCTCGCGCCCCCGGACGTCACCGACCTCGGTGTCGGCGACGACGACACCGGCGAGACCGCGCGGTGCGTCGAGGAGTGCGGGTGTGGACGGCGTGACGGTCATGACGTCCTCCTTAAGCATTGATTGGACTGTCCATGATTGACGAAACATCTGTCAATATTGATTGAATCAATACATGCCTCCTGCGGATACGGTGACCCCCATGCGCGATCAGGAACCCGCCCCCGGCCACCCGGACCGACGGCTGAGCACCAAGGAGGCCGCCGAACTGCTCGGCGTGAAGCCAGAGACCGTGTACGCGTACGTGAGCCGTGGTCAGCTCAGCAGCAGACGCACGCCCGGCGGCCGGGGCAGCACCTTCGACGCCAAGGAGGTCGAGGCACTCGCGCGGCGCAACCGGCGGGAGAGCGAAGGGAGTTCGGGCACAGGCGGAGAGCTGTCCGTGCGGACCCGGCTCACGTTCATCGACAAGGACCGGTACTACTACCGCGGTGTCGACGCGACCGAACTGGCCGCCCGGCACCCGTACGAAGAGGTCGCCGAGTGGCTGTGGACCGGCCGCCTGCACCCCGGTACCGCCTTCACCGCACCCGCCGCCTCCGTCGAGGCCGCCCGCCGAGCGGTGGACGCGCTGCCCGAACACAGCGGCCCCACCGACCGGTTGCGGGTGGCCGCCGTCGCCGCGGCCGTCGCCGACCCGCTGCGGTTCGACCTCACCGAGGAGGCCGTGCTCGGCACCGCGCGCATCCTGATCCCCACCCTTGTCGCCGCCCTCCCGCCCGCGCGGCCCACCCACCGCGACGAGGGCTCACTGGCCCGGCGCCTGTGGGCACGGCTGACCGGGCGGCGCGTGGACGAGGCGAAGCTGCGCGTCCTCGACACCGCGCTCGGCCTGCTCGTCGACCACGACCTGGCCGCCTCGACGCTCGCGGTGCGGGTCGCCGCCTCGGCCCGCGCGCACCCCTACGCGGCCGTCTCGGCCGGCCTGGGCGTCATCGAGGGGCCCCTGCACGGCGCCGCGAGCGGGCTCGCGCACCGGCTGCTGGAGGAGGTCCTCGAGCTGGGCGACGCGGGACCGGTGATCGCCCAGGAGCTGCGGGCCGGCCGCCGCATCCCCGGCCTCGGCCACCGCCTCTACCCCGGCGAGGACCCACGCGCGCGTGCCCTGTTCGCCCTCCTGGAGGAGATCCCGGATGCGGCGCCCGCGCTCGCCGCGGCGCGTGACATCGTCACCACGACCGCCCGCCACACCCCGTTGCACGCCAACGTCGACCTCGCGCTCGGCGTCCTGACCGCCTCCTTCGGCATGGAGCCCGCGGCGGGCGAGACGATCTTCGCGGTGGCCCGGACGGCGGGCTGGATCGCCCACGCCCTGGAGGAGTACGGCGAACGGCCCCTGCGGATGCGCCCCAGCGGACAGTACGTGGGACCGAAGCCGCCCCAACACCTCCCCTAGGCCGCCGGCACCTGTCCGGGGACACCGGCCCGCCCCAGGACGCCGGCCGCCCTGGGGCGAGGGCCGCGCGCACAGCCTCGCCCCCAGGACTCCACAGCGATCCACAGGCACTGCGGGAGGTGCGGCACGCCAAGTCAGGTTAGGCTCACCTCTGTGAGTACGTGCGCGACCGACTCGCGGAACCTCGGCGAGCCCATGCCCGGAACCGCGGCCACCGCCTCGACCTGGCTCCTGCTGGAGCAGGCCGGTCCGTGGGGTGCCAAGGCGCTCACCTCGAGCCACCTGGACCCCGTACTGGGCCGAGCCCTGGAAGCGGCCGCCAAGGACACGGGCGTGCGGATCGCGCTCATCCGCCGCCCCGGCCGGCACGCCGACCCCGGTCTGCCGCCGCCCGTACGGCATGTGTACGCGGCCCACACCGCGCCGGGGAACGTCTGGCTGCGCACCGCCACGACCACCGACCCCGCGCGACTGCTCGACCTCGACTTCGCCGCGCTCGGCCGGGGCGACCACCGCGGCTTCGACACCGCGCTGCACGGCGGCCCGCACAGCGGTGATCCCCTCGCGCTCGTCTGCACCAACGGCAAGCGCGACCGCTGCTGCGCCCTGCTGGGCCGCCCGCTCGCCGCCGAGCTGGCCGCCTCGGGCGTACCGGGTGTGTGGGAGGTCACTCATCTGGGCGGTCATCGCTTCTCCCCGACGGTCCTCGTCCTGCCGCACGGCTACGTGTACGGCCGCGCGGAGGCCCACACCGTCAAGGAGGTCCTGCACGGCGTCCAGGAGGGCCGGGTCGTCGTGGACGGCTGCCGTGGGCGCTCCGCCTGGGAGCGGCCCGGGCAGGCGGCGGAGCTGGCCGTGCGCCGGGTGACCGGCGAGGACCGGGCCGAGGTGCTCGACGTCGTCCGCACCACCGGCGAGGCGCCGCGCTGGGAGGTGACCGTCGCGCACACCGACGGACGCCACTGGCGGGTCGTGGTGGCTCAGAGCGCGTCCGAGCCGCCCCGCGCGGAGAGTTGTGGGGCGTCGGTCCTCGGCGCACCCGCGCGGCTGGACGTGGTGGCGGTGCGCGAACCGGCGGTGGCGGGGGTCGGCTGACCCACCTGTGTCCATGGTTGATCCCGGGTCTCGCGGGACCCGGTAGAACCGTTTCCTCTTGAGCCGATCAAGAGCCGGTCAAGAGATCCACACCACACACCCCTACGGCTGCACCGCCCCGCCCACGTACCGTCTTGGGTATGAGCCCCTCTCCCCCCGCCCGTCGCCTGCGCCTCGGCATGCCCCGGCGCGTGTTCTCGCAGGTGCTGCTGATGCAGCTGGCGATCGCCGCGGGAGTCGTGGTGCTCGCGACCGGTCTCTTCCTCGCCCCGCTCAGCAACCAGCTCGACGACCAGGCGATGCGCCGCGCCCTGGCCATCGCCCAGACCACGGCGGCGGTCCCCCAGATCGCCGAGGACCTGCGGCGGACCCCGCCCACGGTCGACGGCCCGGTGCAGCGCGAGGCGGAACGGATCCGCAAGGCCAGCGGCGCCGAGTACGTCGTGGTCATGGACCTGAACGGCACCCGCTGGTCGCACACGGACCCCGACGAGGTCGGCGGCCACGTCTCGACGGATCCGCAGAAGGCACTGGCCGGCCAGGACGTGATGGAGATCGACAGCGGCACCCTGGGCCGCTCGGCCCGCGGCAAGGTGCCCCTGCGCGACAGCGCCGGCGACATCGTCGGGGCGGTCTCGGTCGGCATCGAGTACGACAGCGTGCGCGCCCGTCTGATCCATGCGATCCCGGGCCTGTTCGCCTACGCGGGCGGTGCGCTCGCCGTGGGCGCGCTGGCCGCCTGGCTCATCTCCCGAAGGGTCCAGCGGCAGACCCGTGACCTGGCCTTCTCCGATATCTCGGCCCTGCTCGCGGAGCGCGAGGCGATGCTGCACGGCATCCGCGAGGGCGTCGTCGCGCTGGACCGGAGCGGACGGGTCCGGCTGCTCAACGACGAGGCACAGCGGCTCCTGGGGATCGGCGACGAGGTGGTGGGCCGCTCCCCCGACGAGGCGCTCGGCGAGGGACGCACGGCCGACGTCCTGGCCGGCCGGGTGACCGGCACCGACCTGATCGCCGTACGCGGACAGCGGGTCCTGGTGGTCAACCGGATGCCCACCGACGACGGCGGCGCCGTGGCCACCCTGCGCGACCGCACCGAACTGGAGCAGCTCGGCCGCGAACTCGACTCCACGCGCGGGCTGATCGACGCGCTGCGCGCCCAAGACCACGAGCACGCCAACCGGATGCACACCCTCCTCGGTCTGCTCGAACTGGAGATGTACGACGACGCCGTGGACTTCGTCGGAGAGGTGGTCGGCGACCACCGGGTCACCTCGGAGCAGGTGACCGAGAAGATCGAGGACCCGTTGCTCGCGGCGCTGCTGGTCGGCAAGGCGACCGTCGCGGCCGAGCGCGGGGTCGCCCTGTGGGTCTCCGACGGCACCCGGCTGCCGGACCGGCTCGTCGACCCGCGCGGGCTGGTCACGGTGGTCGGCAACCTCGTGGACAACGCGCTCGACGCCGTCGCCGGCACCCCGCACGCGCGCGTGGAGGTCGAACTGCGCGCGGAGGGCCGTACCGCCGTCCTGCGGATACGGGACACCGGGCCCGGCATCCCGGCCGAGCAGCGCGAGCTGGTGTTCACCGAGGGCTGGTCCACGAAGAAGCCGCCCGCGCACGGCAAACGCGGCATCGGGCTCTCGCTGGTGCGCAGGCTCGCGGAACGGCAGGGCGGCAGCGCCACGGTCGGCGAGGCGGTCGGCGGCGGCGCCGAGTTCACCGTCGTCCTTCCCGAGGCGCTGGCCGGACCCGACCTGGAACCCGCACTGACGGCATCGGTGAACGGCACCGTCGAGGAGGAGACGCGATGATCGAGGTCCTGGTCGTGGACGACGACACCAGGGTCGCCCGGGTCAACGCGGCCTACGTCGAGAAGGTGCCCGGCTTCCGCGTCGCCGGCGAGGCCCACAGCGCGGCCGAGGCGCTGCGCCAGCTGGAGCTGCATCCGCGCCTGGACCTGGTTCTGCTGGACCACTACCTGCCCGACGAGACGGGCCTGGAGGTCGTCCAGGAGATGCGGCGGCGCGGCCATCAGACCGATGTGATCATGGTGACGGCGGCACGGGACGTCTCGACCGTGCAGGCGGCGATGCGCCAGGGCGCGCTCCAGTACCTGGTGAAGCCGTTCAACTTCGCGGGCCTGCGCGCCAAGCTGGAGGCCTACGCCGATCTGCGCCGCACGCTCGACGGCGGCGGGGAGGCCGAGCAGGCCGACGTGGACCGCATCTTCGGCGCGCTGTCCGCTCCCTCGGAGCCAGGGCTGCCCAAGGGGCACTCCCCCACCACCGCCGAGCTGGTCCGCCAGTCCCTGTTGAACGCCGAGGGGCCGTTGTCGGCCCAGGAGATCGCCGACCGGACCGGGGTGAGCCGCCAGACCGCCCAGCGCTATCTGAAGCTCCTGGAACGCACGGGACGGGCCCGGCTGACCCTGAAATACGGCGACGCGGGCCGCCCGGAACACCGTTACGTGTGGGCGACCCGCGCCTGAGGGGCACGGCGGGGCGGGGCCGTCAGCCGGCCGCCTTCTCGACGAACTCCGTGGTGTAGGTCTTGCTCAGGTCGACGTCGGCCTTCTGGATGGCGGGGTTGAACGCCTTGAGGACCTTCTCCACGGTCTCGGGGCCCTGCTCGGGCATCACGCCGTCCTTCGTGAACATCGGCAGTGTGCTCTTGATGGCCACGGCGTACAGCGTCTTGTTGCCCTGCGAGTAGTCGGCCGGCATCTTGTCGGCGATCTCGCTGGCGCTGTGGGTGGACATCCACGTGAGCGTCTTGACGAATGCATTGGCCAACTTCTGGACGGTGTCCTTGTGGCTGTTGACCCAGTCCGTCTGCATGTACAGGCTTGACGACGGGTACGGCCCGCCCAGCGCCTCCATGGATCCCTGCGGTGTCCTCATGTCGATGAGGACCTTGCCGGCCTTCTTGTCCAGGATGTTCGCGACGGTCGGGTCGGTCGTCATACCCGCGTCGATGGCGCCCTGCTCCAGTGCCGAGATGAACGTCGGACCGGCGCCCACCGCGACCGGGGTGAACTCGCTGACCTTCACGCCGTTCTTGACGGCGAGGTACTTGGTGAGGAAGTCGGTCGAGGAGCCGAGGCCGGTCACACCGAGCTTCTTGCCCTTGAAGTCCTCGGGCGAGGTGATCTTGCCCTCCGCCTTGGTGGAGACGATCTCCACCTCGCCGGGCGCCTGCGAGAACTGCACGACGGACTCGACGGCCTTGCCCTTCACCTGGAGGTCGAGCGTGTGGTCGTAGAAGCCGACGGCGCCCTGGACCTGGCCGGAGACGAGCGCGGTCTCGGCCTGCACACCGGCCGGCTCGCTCAGCAGCTCGACGTCGAGGCCCTCGGCGTCGAAGTAGCCGAGGCGCTGGGTGAGCATCGCGGGCAGGTAGATGACCTTGTCCAGGCCACCGACCATGATCTTGACCTTCGTCCCCTTGCCGTCCCCGCCGGAGCCGGTGGAGGCGGTACTCGCCGCGTCGTTGGCGCAGGCGGTGAGGGAGGAGAGGGCGAGCAGGCCGGCGGCGGCCAGGGCGGCGTGTCTGGCGGAGAAGCGCATGGCGGTTTCACGTCCTTGTGAGAGGGGTGGTGGTGCGGGGTGGGACGGCCGGGATCGGCGGGGAGCGTTCAGCGGGTGTCAGCTGTCGGAGCCCGACGGCTTCCAGCGGAAGATGCGCCGTTCGGCGAAGGTGAGCAGTCCCTCGGCGACGAGTGCCACGACGGCGAGGATGACCATCGCCGCGTACACACCGGCCGCGTTGAACGTGCCCTGGGACTGCGCGACGAGCAGGCCGATGCCCTTGGTGGCGCCGATGTACTCGCCGACGATCGCGCCGATGAGGGCGAAGCCGAAGCTGACGTGGAGGCTGGTGAAGATCCAGGAGGTGGCGGACGGGATGACGACCTGAAGCGTCACCCGGCGGTCGCTCGCCCCGAGGATGCGGGCGTTGGCGACCAGGTTGCGGTCGACCTCGCGAGCGCCCTGGAAGGCGTTGAAGAAGACGGGGAAGAACACCAGGACGACGGCCGAGGCCACCTTGGAGGCGGGGCCGAGTCCGAACCAGATGACGAAGATCGGTGCCAGGACGATACGGGGGATCGAGTTGAGCACCTTGATGTATGGACCAAGGACATCGGCGAGGAAGGTGATCCGCCCGAGCGCGATACCGCAGACGACACCGGCGATCACGCCGATGACCCAGCCGAGCAGTGCCTCGTGGAGCGTGTACCAGATCTGTTCGCCGAGGGAGCCGAGCGCGGTCCCGTGGGTGACCCAGGTCCAGATCTGGTCCCAGATCTTGGAGGGCATCGAGAAGTTGAACGGATCGATGGCCTTGGCCCGGGAGAGCGCCTCCCACAGGGCGAGGACGAGGACCAGGAGCAGCACCCGGGAGGCTCCGACGACGATCTTGCGTCGGCGTGCGGCCCGCGCGCGCGAGTGGGCGCGATCCGGCGTCTTGACCGTGTCCACGACGGGCGTACTGAGGACGTCAGGCGACATGGGCGGCACCTCTTTCGCGGGTGATGCGGACCTCTTCGCCGAGGGACTCCCAGATCTCGCGGTAGATCTCGATGAACCGCGGCTCCAGACGCACCGACTCGACCTTGCGCGGGCGCGGCAGGTCGATGTCGAAGACGTGCTTCACGGTGGCCGGCCCCGCGGTCATGACCACGACCTTGTCGGCCAGCGCGATGGACTCCTCCAGGTCGTGGGTGACGAAGACGACCGAGGCGCCCGTGCCCTCCCACAGTTCCAGGAGCTCGTCGGACATCAGCGCCCTCGTCTGCACGTCGAGTGCCGAGAACGGCTCGTCCATGAGCAGGATCTCGGGGTCGTTGACGAAGGTGGCGGCGAGGGCGACGCGCTTGCGCTGACCGCCGGAGAGCTGGTGCGGGTAGCGGTCCTCGAAGGCGGCGAGGCCAACCCGGGCCAGCCACTCGCGGGCCTTCTCCTTGGCCTCCGCCTTTGGCACGCCGCGGAAGCGGGGACCCGCCATGACGTTGGACAGGACCGTGCGCCAGGGGAAGGTGGCGTCCTGCTGGAAGACGAAGCCGACCTTGTCGCCGACCCCGCGCACCGGCTGCCCGGCGACCAGCACCTCGCCCCGGGTCGGCTCCTCCAGGCCGCTGACCAGCGTCAACGTGGTGGACTTGCCGCAGCCGGTAGGGCCGACGACAGCCACGAACTCACCGCGCCCGACGGTGAGGTCGAGGTCCCGGACGGCCGTGTGCAGGCCTCCCGAGGGGGTCCTGAAGACCTTGCTCGCGCCCCGCAGCTCGATGGCGGGGCTGGTGTGTGCGCTCATGGCCGGGGACGGTAGATGTGAGCCGGGACACCGCATCAGCCTTGTGGGCGCATGCGCTTCTTTTGCTTGCAAGAGGCTGTTGTGCTCTTTTTGCGCGCGCTACAACAGCGGAGCCGAAACATGGGCTTAACGCCCACCAGGCCTTGAGGGAAAGAGGCCCGATGATTGACGTCCTGGTCGTGGACGACGACTTCCGCGTCGCCGAGATAAACGCCAAGTACGTGGGAAAGGTTCCCGGCTTCCGGGTGGCCGCCCGCGCGCACAGCGCCGCCCAGGCGCTGGCCTCCGTGCAACGCGGAAGCATCGACCTGGTCCTGCTCGACCACTACCTCCCCGACGGGACCGGCCTGGAGCTGGTGCACCGGATGCGGGAACAGGGCCATGGCACCGATGTCATCATGATCACGGCAGCCGGCGACGTCACGACGGTGCAGACCGCCATGCGCCTGGGTGCCCTGCACTACCTGGTGAAACCGTTCACCTTCGCCGCGCTGCGCACCCGTCTCGACTCCTACGCCGCCCTGCGCCGCACGGTGGACCGGGTCGGCGGCCGGGGCATCGCCGGCCAGGAACAGGTCGACCGGATCTTCGGCGCCCTGCGCACCACCCCGGTCCCGTCCTCCCCCGGACTGCCGACCGGCCACTCGGAGCCGACCACGGACCTGATCTGCACCGTCCTGCACCGCGCCGACCACCCGCTGTCGGCCCACGAGGTGGCGGCCGAGACCGGCCTGAGCCGCTCCACCGCCCAGCGCTACCTCCGCCACCTGGAACAGGCCGGCCGGCTGCGCCTCTCCCTCAAGTACGGCGACACCGGCCGCCCGGAACACCGCTACGCCTGGGTGGCGCCTTAGCGGCCCGGAACCGCCCCGTCCGCTGTGACGCCTGAGGCACCCCGGGCGATGCCTCCGCACCCGCCGTACCTCCTACGAGGCCCACCGCACCCCGGGTCAGACGGCGCCCGCCCCCGTCAGCGACCGGACCTCGGTCTCCGCGTGCTTGGCCTCGTCCGCGATCTCGGCCGAGGTGACCGTGCCGAGCCACCCCGCGAGGAAGCCCAGTGGGATCGAGACCACGCCGGGGTTCTGGAGCGGGAAGTACTGGAAGTCCACGCCGGGGAAGAGCGACTCGGGGCTGCCCGACACGACCGGGGACAGCATCACCAGCACCAGCGCCGGCACCAGCCCGCCGTACACCGCCCACACCGCGCCCCGCGTGGTGAAGCCGCGCCAGAACAGGGAGTAGAGCAGCACCGGAAGATTCGCGGACGCCGCGACCGCGAACGCCAGCCCCACCAGGAAGGCGACATTGAGATCTCGGGCCAGCAGCCCCAGGGCGATCGCGATCACACCGATGCCGACGGCGGCGATCCGCGCCACCGCCACCTCGCTGCGGGCCTTCGCCCCGGCGGCGCGCAACGAGGCGTACAGGTCGTGCGCCACCGACGCCGAGGAGGCCAGAGTGATCCCGGCGACCACGGCGAGAATCGTCGCGAACGCGATCGCCGCCACGAACGCGAACAGAACCGTGCCGCCCGTCGAGTCGGCTCCGCCGCCGAGGTCGAGCGCGAGAAGCGGAACCGCGGTGTTCCCGGCCACGTTCGAGGCGCGCACCGTCTCGGGTCCGAGGATCGCCGCCGCACCGAACCCTAGGACGATCGTCATCAGATAGAAGCCGCCGATGAGCCCGATCGCCCAGACCGTGGACCGCCGGGCGGCCCGCGCGGTCGGCACCGTGTAGAAACGCGACAGGATGTGCGGCAGCCCCGCCGTACCCAGCACCAGTGCCAGACCGAGGCTGATGAAGTCGAGGCGGGCGGTCCAGTCCCCGCCGTACTTCAGCCCGGGCGCGAGGAACGCCGCGCCGTGACCGCTGCGCTCGGCCGCTGTGAGCAGCAGCCGGTCGAAGTCCCCGTGGAACCGCACCAGCACGAGCACCGTGAGCGCGATCGTGCCGCAGAGCAGGAGCACCGCCTTCACGATCTGGATCCATGTGGTGGCCCGCATCCCTCCCAACGACACATAGATCACCATCAGCGCCCCGACCCCGATGACGGCCCACGCCCGGGCCGCGTCGTCGGTGTTGCCCAACAGCAGCGCGACCAGGCTGCCCGCGCCCACCATCTGCGCCACCAGATAGAGCACGGACACGGTGACCGAGGAGGTTCCCGCCGCGATCCGCACCGGCCGCTCGCTCATCCGGGCCGCGACGACATCGGCGAGCGTGAACCGTCCACAGTTGCGCACCAGTTCGGCGACCAGGAACAACACCACCAGCCAGGCCACGAGGAACCCGACCACGTAGAGCAGCCCGTCGTAGCCGAAAAGCGCGATGAGGCCCGCGACACCGAGGAAGGAGGCGGCCGACATGTAGTCACCCGCGATGGCAAAACCATTCTCCATCGGGGAGAACAACCGCCCGCCGGCGTAGAACTCCTCCTCCGACCCCTGCCGGTTGCGACTCACCCAGGTCGTGATCCCCAGGGTGACCGCGACGAAGGCGCTGAACAGCGCCAACGCCAGCGCCTGATGGTGTCCGGTCACGACGCTCCACTCCTCGCCCCGCGCGTCAGTTCCTGTGTGTCCCAGCGCAGTTCGAGCGCCGCACGGTCCCGGCGCAGCCGCGCGTGCCGCGCATAGGCCCAGGTGAGCAGGAACGTCGTCAGGAACTGACCGAGTCCCGCGATCAGCGCCACGTTCACCGCGCCCACGACCGGCCTCGCCATGAACCCCGGCGCGGCCGTCGCGGTCACGACATAGCCCACGTACCAGAGGAAGAACCCCGCGCACGCCGGCCCCACGAACCGCCGGTAGCGGCCGCGTACTTCCTGGAAGGCGGCGCTGCGCTGCACCTCGAGATAGACCTGCGCCGCGGCCGCGTCCTCCCGCCCCCTGCGGGCCGTCGGCACCTCGGTCCCGCGGATGCCCGCCGGGGCCGTCGTCCCCTGCTCGCCCCAGCCCGACGCGAGCGCGTCGTACCAGGGGTCCTCGTAGCACACCTCTCCCGGCGTCTCGACGAACTCCGGGCCCCGGCCGTGATGGTGCTCGCCGGATCTCTCAGGGCCGTCCCCGCCGCCGCGGGCCCGGCCATCGCTTGACTGCATGCCCAAGGATGGACATATCGGGAAGACCCCCGGCTCTCCTTCCCCCCCTGCTTCACCCCATCAGGTGACGAAAGTCCCCTCATGCCGTCGGTGGCCGGACCAGCCCCTTTGCGTACGCGTAACGCACCGCCTGCGCACGGTCCTTGAGCCCCGTCTTGGTGAACATGTTGTTGATGTGGGTCTTCACCGTCGCCGTGGACACCTGGAGCCGACGGGCGATCTCCTGGTTGCCGAGGCCCTCGGCGATCAGTGTCAGCACCTCCGTCTCCCGCGTGGTGAGCCCGTCCGGTGCGACGGCGGGCGCGACCGGCTCCGGCTCGGGTGCCGACAGCCTCTCCAGCAGCCGCCGCTGCACGCTCGGCGACAGCCCCGCGTCCCCGGACAACACACTGTGCACGGCCCGCACGATCTCGTCCCCGCCGGCGTCCTTGGTGAGATATCCCCGCGCCCCCGCCTGCAGGGCCGGGAACAGGGACTCGTCGTCCGCGTACGTCGTGAGCACAACGACCTGCGTCCCGGGATGCTCGGCCCGGATCCGCCGGGTCGCCTCCACCCCGTCGCAGCGCGGCATCCGCAGATCCATCAGCACCACGTCCGGGGCGAGTTCGGCGACGAGCCGCACGGCCTCGTCGCCGTCTCCTGCGGCCCCCACCACCTCGACTCCGGGCAGCAGCCCGAGCAGCATCACGATGCCCTCCCGGACGACCGTCTGATCGTCCGCGACCACCACCCTGGCCGGCTTCCGCTCCGCCGCCTCCGCCGTCTCCGTCATACCGGCACTCTCAGCGTCACGACGAACCCTTCCTCGTCCGGCCCGGCCTCGAGCGACCCGCCCAGCAGCTCGGCGCGCTCACGCATCCCCAGCAGACCGTACCCGCCGCCGGCCGCGGCGAGTTCACCCGGCGAGCCTCCCGAGTCCCGCACGTCCAGGATCACTTCATGGGGTTCGTACTCCAGCCGCACCCTGACCTTGGCCCCCGGAGCATGCTTCCGGACGTTCGTCAGGGCCTCCTGGGCGACTCTGCGCACGGCCTGCGACGCCTCGGCCGGCAGTGCCCTGTGATCACCCGCAACGGTGACCTCGGCACCGTCGGCCGCCCGGACCAGGTCGGTCAGGAAGTCCTCGAGCGGCGTCAGATCACCGCGCAGCGCGGACAGCGCGTGCCGGGTCTCGTCGAGGCCGTCGCGAGCCATCCCCCGGGCCGCGACCACCCGTTCGAGGATCTGCTCGCGGTCCGCGCCTCTCTCGATCAGCAGCCGGGCGGCTTCCAGATGCACCAGCTGTGCCGAGAGGCTGTGGGCCAGCACGTCATGGATCTCCCGGGCGATCCGGGCCCGCTCGCCGAGTGCGGCCGACTCCGCCTCCGCGGCCCGCGCCGCACGCTCCTGGGCGAGCAGTCGCTGCGCGTTGCCGCGGGCCTCGGCGTCCAGACGCAGGGTGTATCCCGCGAGAGCCATCCCGCCGACCGTCGCGGCCGTGGTCAGCCAGACGTCGTTGTTGACCGCCGCGTACGAGGCGAGTGCGACCGAGGCGACGGGCAGTGCCGCCGCCAGGGGCATCCGCTCCAGCACGGCGATACAGCAACCGCACCAGACGACGAGGGCGGGTTCCCGGAATCCCACGGCCTGGGCCGCGACGGCGAGCCCCAGCAGGAGGAGGACCACGGCCAACGACGGCCAGAACCGGTGCTGGAGCGTGGTCCGCCAGAAACACCAGGCCAGCCCGCCGGTCACGAGGACTCCCGCGGCTCCGGCCACCGCGACCCAGCCGTGCACACGGCTGTTGTGGAAGGCGCCCCACAGGAGGATCCCGAGAAGCAGCAGCCGCACCACCCAGGCGAGCAGGCGCCGGGGAGGCGTGGTCCCCTGTCGGCTCAGCGCCTCCCGAGAGGGCCAGCGCGTCCAGGCGCTCTGCGTCACACGCGCTCCTTCCCCGCGGTCCGGACCGTCTGCTCACCGTACGCCGAGCTGTGCACAGGGCCCCGGTCCAGACGCTGCGCGCGCCAGATCAGGATCCCGGAGCGGACCAGCAGGGTGCTCGCCAGCGCCAGCATCAGGGCCGAGCTGTCCTGGTGGACGCCGCACAGCGCGCCCAGGGCGAACAGGCTCACGCGCAGGCCTATGCCGAGGATCCAGACGCCCACGCTGGCTCTGGTGCTCTTGCTCCACACCGCGCCGCCGGATTCCACCCAGATGCGGGTGGTCCAGGCCCAGCCGGCTCCCGTGGCCAGGCCGACCAGCAGTTCCGCACCCAGGATCAGGGCCGATGCGAGGAAGTGCTGGGCGTCCAGCAGATGGGGCTCACGCAGGGCCACGACGGCCAGGACCGCCGGGAGGAGCCACCACCGCCGGTCCGTGTCGACGCGGCTCGCGCGGAACTGGCGCACGATCACCAGCGCGGCAACCGCCAGGATCACCAGTGCGTCGATCAGCCCGGACATCACGGCCTCCGTGAGCGAGAAAGGGATGCCGGCAGCGAGCGCTGCCGACGCCTTCGACGCTACGGATTCACGCAGGTCGGCGGATCGGAGCCAGGGTGGATCATGGGTGGATCCCGTCAGCGGTGGAAGTCCACCCCCGGGTGGAGGGCCCGGCGCGAGAGCCGGGTGGCCGAGCCGGCGCCGGACCGGAAGGACGCCGATGGGGGTTGGATTCCTCCCGGAATCCAACCCCCATCGTGATGATCTTCCAGCCCTCCGGACTCGGCCGCTACGCGTCGATGCGTGACCGGTCGAGGGTCGCCGCCGAGCTGGAGATGAACTCCTTGCGCGGGGCGACGTCATTGCCCATGAGCAGGTCGAACACCTGCTCGGCCGCCTCCAGGTCGGAGAGGTTGATGCGGCGCAGGGTGCGGTGGCGCGGGTCCATCGTCGTCTCGGCCAGCTGGTCGGCGTCCATCTCGCCGAGACCCTTGTAGCGCTGGATGGAGTCCTTGTACCGGACGCCCTTGCTCTGGAACTCCATGAGCTTGTCGCGCAGCTCACGGTCGGAGTAGGTGTACACGTACTTGTCCTGGCCCCGCTTGGGCTGGACGAGCTCGATGCGGTGCAGCGGCGGCACCGCGGCGAACACCCGGCCGGCCTCGACCATGGGCCGCATGTAGCGATGGAACAGCGTCAGCAGCAGGGTCCGGATGTGGGAGCCGTCCACATCGGCGTCCGTCATCATGATGATCTTGCCGTAGCGGGCCGCGTCGATGTCGAAGGTGCGCCCGGAGCCCGCCCCTATGACCTGGATGATCGCGCCGCACTCGGCGTTCTTCAGCATGTCGGTCACCGACGACTTCTGGACGTTGAGGATCTTGCCCCGGATCGGCAGCAGCGCCTGGAACTCGGAGTTCCGGGCCAGCTTGGCGGTACCGAGTGCGGAGTCTCCCTCGACGATGAACAGCTCGCTGCGGTCGACGTCGTCGCTGCGGCAGTCGGCGAGCTTGGCGGGCAGCGAGGAGGATTCCAGGGCCGTCTTGCGGCGCTGTGCGTCCTTGTGCTGACGGGCCGCGATGCGGGTCCGGGCGGCGGCGACCGCCTTCTCCATGACGACGCGGGCCTGGGCCGCCGCGTCGCGCTTGGTGGAGGTCAGGAACGCCTTGAGCTCCTTGGAGATCACGGTGTTCACGATGCGCCGGGCCGCCGAGGTGCCGAGGACCTCCTTGGTCTGGCCCTCGAACTGCGGCTCGGCGAGGCGGACGGTGACGACCGCGGTCAGGCCCTCCAGGGCGTCGTCCTTGACGATGTCGTCCTCGGCGACGCGCAGCATCTTCTTGGTGCGCAGGACCTCGTTCATGGTGCTGGTGACGGCCGTCTCGAAGCCCGCGACATGTGTACCGCCCTTGGGGGTGGCGATGATGTTCACGAAGGACTTCAGGGTCGTGTCGTACCCCGTGCCCCACCGCATCGCGACATCCACCTCGAGCTCGCGGGTGACCTGTGTGGGGGTCATCTGCCCGTGCTCGTCCAGGACCGGGACGGTCTCCCTGAACGTGCCCTGTCCAGTCAAGCGGAGGACGTCGCAAACGGCCTTGTCCGCGGCCAGGTACTCGCAGAACTCGCTGATGCCGCCGTCGAAGCGGAAGGACTCCTCGCCCTTGCTGCCGCCCTCGCCGAGGCCGTACTCGTCGCGGACGACGATGGTCAGGCCGGGCACCAGGAACGCGGTCTGCCGGGCACGCTGGTGGAGGTTCTCCAGCGAGAGCTTGGCGTCCTTGAGGAAGATCTGGCGGTCGGCCCAGTACCGCACGCGCGTGCCGGTGCGGGCCCTGGCGATCTTCTTGGCCTTGCGCAGGCCGCCCTGGGCCTCGAACTTCGCGTCGGGGCCGTCCGCGGCGAAGGCGCCCGGCACACCGCGCCGGAAGCTGATCGCGTGCGTGTGCCCGCCGCGGTCCACCTCCACGTCGAGTCGGGCCGAGAGGGCGTTGACGACGGAGGCGCCGACGCCGTGCAGACCGCCGGAGGCGGCGTAGGAGCCGCCGCCGAACTTGCCGCCGGCGTGCAGCTTGGTCATGACGACCTCGACGCCGGAGAGGCCGGTCTTGGGCTCGACGTCGACGGGGATGCCCCGGCCGTTGTCGCGCACCTCGACCGAGGCGTCGTCGTGGAGGATCACCTCGATGTGGTCGCAGTAGCCCCCGAGGGCCTCGTCCACGGAGTTGTCGATGATCTCCCACAGGCAGTGCATCAGACCACGGCTGTCGGTGGACCCGATGTACATGCCCGGGCGCTTCCGCACGGCCTCGAGGCCCTCGAGGACGAGCAGGTGCCGCGCGGTGTAGTTGGAACCGTCCCGGTCTGCTCCTGCCAGCAGCGCAGTGGACGGCACGGACGTTTCGGCGGTCACGCGGTTCGCTCCTCGCTGAATTTCAGGTGGGGCCCTTCTGGGTAAGGGCGCGGCTTCGTTCGCCGCCAAGAGGGTACCGAGGCCTGGTAGAGCCGTTGTCACGCCACCCTCAGTCTGAACTCAGACTAGTCCAGGGTCGCATGCGTGTTCGATCCCTCGTTGGAGTGAAGTACATATCACGTTCCCTTCGAGGCATGAACCATTTAGGCTCCGGGCACGTCCTCATGAACAAACCGGCAATCCAGCCGGGGAGGATCGAGACCATGACCGACAGCGCGAAACCGTAAGCACCACCGAGACGCAATACGGCACATTCGCCGCCAAACCGGCAGCAGACGGCCGCCTCGAAGATTTTTTTCGAGGAGAAGCCACGAGCGGGAACGTTTTGGGGCTGGTTGGATGTTGACCCTGGTACGACAGCTCGTCGAGCTAGAGAAGAGGCGACGTGACTACTGTTCTGACCCCCGCGAGCCCGCTGACGGCCGCTGACCGCTGCGACCGCTGCGGCGCCCAGGCGTACGTGCGCGTGGTCCTGCTCAGCGGCGGAGAACTGCTCTTCTGCGCCCACCACGGCCGCAAGTTCGAGCCGGAACTCAAGAAGATCGCCGCTGAAATACAGGACGAGACGGAGCGGCTGACGACCGTTCCCGCATCCGCCTCCGACGAAGAGCGCTGATCCGACGCGTCCACGACGAGCCACCATCGGCACAGGCCGGTACACGGGCGGCGGCCCCTGGCAACAGGGGCCGCCGCCCGCTCTCGTGGCTTCCTGGGTCCGCCCCGCGCTTCCCGGGCGGCGCGGCGTCGCCCACAGCGGCGAGGAGAACCGCTCAGGCGTCGTCAGGGGGCCTTTCCGGCCCCTCGGGGGGCCTTGGCCGCCCCAGCCCCGTGTGGGGCCCTGCCCCGGCCCAGCGCCCGGACGATCTCGGAGACGCGGGTGTAGACCCCCGGACTTTCCGGCCTCCCACAGCCGCTGCCCCACGACACGAGCCCGATCAGCCGGCCCTGTGCGACCAGCGGCCCGCCGCTGTCCCCCTGGCAGGCGTCCCGCCCGCCCCGCTCGTCCCCGGCGCACACCATGCTCGCCGAGAGGTACTTGCCGTCGGCCGAGCCCGGGTACGCCCGCTCACAGACCGCGTCGGCCAGCACATGGACGTGCGTGGCCCGCAGCCGGCGCGGATAGGCCCCGAACCCCGTGGTGTCGCCCCAGCCGGTGATCACGGCCTCCGTCCCGGGCCGGTACGCCGCGTCGCCCGGTCCCGCCAGACCGATGGCCGACGTCCTGGGCAGGGGCTCGGCGAGGGTGAGCACGGCGAAGTCGCCGGCGTTGCTGCCGCTGTCGTAGGCCGGGTTCACCCAGGTCTCCCGGACGGCGATCTCCCGCCCCTCGTCCGTGTAGAGATCCGTACGACCCGTGATGACCTTCAGATCGCGGGCCCGGTCCGGCGGCGCCCCCAGGACGTCCTCGGTCATGCAGTGGGCCGCGGTGAGCACCGTCGTGGGGTCCATCACGACACCTCCGCAGAACTGTCCCGACCGCATACGTCCGAACCGGTCACGGCTGGACAGCGCGACCGTCCACGGGCTCTGGGCGGCTTCGACGGGATATCCGCCGAGGACGACGTCGGAGGCCGCGGGGGCGGCGGACAGCAACGGTATGGCCACCGCGGTGGCCGCCAGTGCCAATGGCCGGGCCAGCGCCCGGACAAAGCGACGACGCATGCACACTCCTCACTCCGAAGTGATCGATGAACACCCAGAGTGATCCAGCACGCGACACCCCGCGACCGCGCGCCCGCCCCGAAGGCCCCCGCCCAGACGGAAGGCCCGGCTCCCCGAGGGGAGCCGGGCCTCCGGCGACGAACGGACACGACTTGGGCCGTGCGACCGATCCGGCCTAGTCGAGGTAGTCGCGCAGAACCTGCGAACGCGACGGGTGGCGCAGCTTCGACATGGTCTTGGACTCGATCTGACGGATGCGCTCGCGCGTCACGCCGTACACCTTGCCGATCTCGTCGAGGGTCTTCGGCTGACCGTCGGTGAGACCGAAGCGCATCGAGACGACGCCCGCCTCGCGCTCGGACAGGGTGTCGAGGACCGAGTGCAGCTGCTCCTGGAGGAGCGTGAAGCTGACGGCGTCGGCCGGGACGACGGCCTCGGAGTCCTCGATGAGGTCACCGAACTCGCTGTCACCGTCCTCACCGAGCGGGGTGTGCAGCGAGATGGGCTCACGGCCGTACTTCTGGACCTCGATGACCTTCTCCGGGGTCATGTCGAGTTCCTTGGCCAGCTCCTCCGGGGTGGGCTCGCGACCCAGGTCCTGGAGCATCTGGCGCTGCACGCGCGCGAGCTTGTTGATGACCTCGACCATGTGCACCGGGATACGGATGGTGCGGGCCTGGTCGGCCATGGCGCGGGTGATCGCCTGACGGATCCACCAGGTGGCGTACGTGGAGAACTTGTAGCCCTTGGTGTAGTCGAACTTCTCGACCGCGCGGATCAGACCGAGGTTGCCCTCCTGGATCAGGTCCAGGAAGAGCATGCCGCGGCCGGTGTAACGCTTGGCCAGCGAGACCACGAGGCGGAGGTTGGCCTCCAGGAGGTGGTTCTTGGCGCGGCGGCCGTCCTCGGCGATGATCTCCAGCTCGCGCTTGAGCTTGGGGGCGAGCTTGTCGGCGTTGGCCAGCTTGTCCTCGGCGAACAGACCGGCCTCGATGCGCTTGGCGAGCTCGACCTCCTGCTCGGCGTTGAGCAGCGGGACCTTGCCGATCTGCTTGAGGTAGTCCTTGACCGGGTCGGCGGTGGCACCGGCGGCCGCGACCTGCTGGGCGGGCGCGTCGTCCTCGTCCTCGTCGGAGAGCACGAAGCCGGCGCTCTCGGCGCCCTCGGGCTCGTCGCCGGCCTTGGGGGCGTCCTCGAGGACCTCGTCCTCGATCAGCTCGGCGTCGTCCTTCTTGGCGGTGGTCTTCTTCGCGGCCGCCGTCTTCTTGGTGGCCACGGTCTTCTTGGCGGCCACCGCCTTCTTGGCGGGTGCGGCCTTCTTGGCAGCCGCCTTCCTGGCGGGGGCGGCTTCCTCTGCGGGGTCGTCCACAGCGGGTGCGGCCGGGGCAGCCGTGGTGGTGGCGGTGGCCTTCCTCGTGGTCACCGTCTTCGCCGCGACCGTCTTGGTGGCGGTGCGCTTGGCCGGACTCTTCGCTGCGACGCTCTTTCGTGTGCGCTTGGGCTCCGCGGCACTGACCATCAGCGTCACACCCTCTTCCTCGAGGATCTGGTTGAGGCTGCGCAGTACGTTCTTCCACTGAGTGGCCGGAATCTGGTCAGCTTCGAAGGCCCGACGCACATCGTCGCCGGCGATCTGCCCCTCAGCCTTTCCCCGCTCAATGAGCGCCATGACAGAGACGGACTCGGCGATCTCCGGCGGGAGCGTACGGGATGTGCTGGCCGACACGAACAACCTCTCGGAACGTTGGAAAACGGCTTCCGGCCCCGTCCACGGCGGACAGGAGCCGACCACCGGCCTTGGGGGTGGACCGACGGTGCGGGCGGGGGGCCGGGAAGATGCACAGCGCCTTGAACGGCGTCCGTATTCCCTCCTCGGCTGTCACCTCTTAGGTCATCGCGTTGTTTCCACAAGCGTTACGCCCAATCTTCGTGGCCCGAGTCACACCGCGTAAGCGCTCAAAAACGGCCAGACACGGGCAGAGGTGGTCACCCGTAGTACGTACCCAGGTTGCCGCGATCCACCCCGGTCCGTGTCACACCGTCGGACCCCGCGGCCCCTGAGCGGGGTTCTGCGGGGTCCGACACCGAGGGCGGGGAGCCCGGTCGAGGAGGGCGGAAAGGGGGGGACGACATCCCCGGTCGCGCTTCCCGCGGCGGGCCGTCAGTGCTCGCGCGGCGCCGGCACGACGCGCTCCACCTCGGGGTGCACGGTGAGCAGCTGGCGCATGGCCGCCTCGGCCGCACCGCCGTCGGCCGCGGCGAGGGCGTCGACGATCCTGGCGTGGTGCGCCAGGGACGCCTCGGTCGGCCGGTCACAGCCCGTGACCGGACCTCCGGACACCTGCAGGGCGGCCGAGACGATCCCCGAGAGATGCTCCAGCATGCGGTTGCCGGCGACCTGGATCAGCAACGTGTGGAACTCGGTGTCGGCCCGGGAGTACGTGAGCGCGTCACCCTGGCCCATCGCGTGTCCCATGATCTCGACCATGTCACCCAGGCGCTGCTGGACGTCGTCCCGCCCGTGTCCCGCGGCGAGACGGGCGGCGAGCGGCTCGATCGTCCAGCGCAGCTCGCTCAGCTCGCGCCGCTGGTCGTCACGCTGCGGTCCGAAGGCCCGCCACTCGATGATGTCCGGGTCGAGCAGGTTCCAGTCGCTGACGGGACGCACGCGCGTACCGACGTTCGGCCGGGCGCTGACCAGGCCCTTGGCCTCCAGCACGCGCAGCGACTCACGGACGACGGTACGGGACACCTCGAAGCGCTGGCCGATCTCCTCGGGCACCAGCGGACGGTCGGCGCCGAGGTCACCCGAGACGATCATCTGGCCGAGCTGCTGGACGAGTTGGCCGTGCAGCCCGCGTCCGCGGCTGCCCGCGGTGCGCCGGCCCACGCGGCCCAGCTCGGGGTCCGCGCCCTCCCAGACGGGGGTTCCCACGCGGTCGGCCACAGGAGCGTCGGCGTAGGGGTAGCGGTCGAGTTCGCCCGGGCCGGCCAGACCGGAGTCGGCGGAGCGGGCGGCGGTCATCATGGTGTGCGCAAGGGTACTCACGCATCCTTTGTCGGCGTCGCCTCCAACTCCCTTGAGGTCTTTGGTGAAAAGCACACGAAAGGGTGATCGCTCACCCCGTCGTAATTGACGCCTTATCGGAAAGAAACGGGCGTTCTCCGGGTAGTTGTGCACACGCCAGGACAGGATGAGTGCACAACAGTCGTCATCGGACCCTGCTCCGCAGGTTCACCAGCACATACGCGCCCAGCAGTGCGCCCAGCGACAACGCCATTGCCCCGCCGACGGGTTGGGCGATCACGCGCAGCGCGGCGAACAGATAGCGCTCTCCGCCGAACGGCCACTGGACGAGCAGCACCTCGCGCAACCGCAGGGAGAAGCCGGCCGCGGTCCGCACGGATGCGTGCTCGGCGGCCCTCTGTGCGACGGGCACCACGGCGACCGGTACGGCCAGCACCGCGGCGAGTCCGGCCGTCGTCGAGCGGAAGACACCGGCCGCGAGGACGCCGGCCCAGGCACAGCCGACCACGAGGGCGAGCCAACTCGCGCTCAGCGAAGCCCACTCCGCCGGAACCTTCGCGAGCTCCCGGCCGTAGAAGAGATAGAGCATCTCGGCGTCGCAGCCCACGGTGAGGAAGGCCAGCATCAGCGCGGTGAGCCCAGCGACGAGGAGCTTGGCGCTGAGCAGCCCGAGCCTGCGGGGCACCGTGCCGCGATCGGCGGCCAGGGCGGGGTGGCGGAACTCGTCCCCGAAGGCGAGCGCACCGAGCAGCCCCGCGCCGAGCGCCGCCGGCGGCAGCGGCAGTTCCACGGGCCACGCGGCGAGCAGCCGCGCCTGCGACGTGTGTCCCGCACGCGCCAGGAGTACGGCGATGAGGGCGGAGGAGAGGAGTACGGCGGCGCCGGTCAGGAAGCCGGTGCCGATCCCGGCGGCACGGCGGAGTTCGTAGCGCAGGGGGCGCAGGGGGCTGGGGGCGGAGCGGACGGAGATCGGGGGCGGCAGGGCCGACACGGAGTCGGGATTCCCCGGCATGGTGGCGAAGCGTGACGTCCGGGAGCCGGAGCGGGCCTGGCGTCTGCCTCGCAGGGTGCGGCCGGACTTCTTCGGCGACCGGGATCCGTCTCCGTCGCGGTCGGCGGTCGGCTCGGGGAAGGCCAGTTGCTCGGCGACCGCCAGCGGCAGAGGCAGCAGCTCGGGCCTGGCGGCGAGTTCGGGAGCCGTGACGTCGCCCGAGACTGAGGCCGGGTCGGCGGGCGCGCGCTTCACCTCGGACTCCGATACGTCGTCCACGTCACCGGAAAGCCCGGAAAGCGGGGCACCCTCCGGGTCGCCGTCCTCCGAGCCAGAGGGGCGCGGCTCGGGAACGGCGCCCGGACCCATGTCCCCTGTCTCGTCGGCGAGTTGATGGACGAGGATGCCGTGCCGGAAGGCCGCCTCACCGACCTCGGCGCAGGTACTGCCGTACACACAGAGCCGGTTGCCGTCCTCCTGGACGACCTCGACGGAGCGATGCCCGGTGCGCGCCTCCTTGGTGAGCAGGGCGGCCAGACGGGCGGCGTGCGGGCTGCGGACGGCCACTCGGGGGCGCAGTCGGGTGCGGGCGAAGTCGGCGACGTCCTGGTCGGCGACGAGTCTGCCCTGTTCGAGGGTGACGACCCGGTCGGCCGTGCGAACGGCCTCCTTGGGGTCGGCCGTGGTCATCAGCACCGTGCCGCCGTGCGCCGCGTGCGCACGCACCATGCCGTGCAGCCAACGGTCTTCGCGACCGGAAAGCCCCTCGGCCGGTTCGTCGAGCACGAGGGTGTGCGGGTCCGCGAGGAGGGCGCAGGCGAGCCCCAGCCGCCGGTCCATGCCGCGGGACAGGGTGCCGAGGCGCTCGTCCCGCAGGCTGATCAGGCCGACCACCTCCAGTACTTCGTCGGCGCGGCGGACGGGAACCCCGGCGGCCGCGCAGAGCATCCGCAGATGACCGCGGACGGTACGCGCGGGGTGCCCCGGCACATCGCCGAGCAGCACTCCGACCTCGCGGGAGGGGTGGGCGATGCGGTGCAGGGGGCGGCCTCTGAAGTAGGTGAGACCCCGCCCCTGTTGGAGTTCGAGCATGAGTCTGAGCGCCGTGCTTTTGCCCGCGCCCGGCGCTCCGAGCAGCACGGTGACGCGGCCCGCACCTGCCTCGAAGGAGACGTCGTCGACGGCGGCTGGAAGCTCCTTGCGGGAGTCACTGGTCAATCCGAAGGCCTGGATCACCTTTAGGAAGATAGCGCGCCATATACGGTTTTTCCGGACACAGCATGGCCGACGGGGCGGGGCGTGTGGACGCGTCCGGTCCGCCTCTCCTCAGCCCTGGCACCGACTCCCGTGGGCGAGTGAGCAGTTACGGCGGCCCGGCGTCACACTTCGGGGCGGAGCATCGGCGGGTTGAGCAGCGTCGCGCCCCCGGCGCGGAAGAGCTGGGCGGGGCGGCCGCCCTGGCGTGTGGTGGTGCCGCCGGTGGGGACCAGGAAGCCGGGGGTGCCGGTGACCTTGCGGTGGAAGTTGCGTGGATCGAGGGCCACACCCCAGACCGCTTCGTAGACCCGGCGCAGCTCGCCGACCGTGAACTCGGTGGGGCAGAACGCAGTCGCCAGCGAGGAGTACTCGATCTTGGAGCGGGCGCGCTCCACTCCGTCCGCGAGGATCCGGGCGTGGTCGAAGGCGAGGGGCGCGACGGGTTCGCCGTCACGGCCGTAACCACCCTGCTGCAGCAGTTCCTCGACCGGTGCCCAGCGCGCGTTGCTCGCGTCACCGCCGGCCCGCGGGGCGGGCAGGTCGGGGGCGAGCGCGAGGTGGGCGACGCTGACGACACGCATCCTGGGGTCCCGCTCGGGGTCGCCGTAGGTGGCGAGCTGTTCCAGGTGGGCGCCGTTGTCCTGGGCCGGGACGTCGGGGTCGTGGGCCAGTAGCCCGGTCTCCTCCGCCAGCTCCCGCGCCGCCGCCTGGGTGAGGTCCTCGTCGGCCCGCACGAAGCCGCCCGGGAGCGCCCATCTGCCCTGGAACGGCGCCTCTCCGCGGCGCACCGCCAGTGCGCACAGGGCATGGCGGCGCACGGTCAGTACGACCAGGTCCACTGTGACGGCAAAGGGCGGAAAGGCTGACGGGTCGTAGGGCATGCGGCGATCATAGTCGTCTTCCTGACGATAAACACACCCTTCGCCGGACGCTTCGATGACTGATCCACTTCGGTACGGCGTCACGGTCACCGGCCGCTCCCAGGTCCTGTCCCGTTCCTCGTCATCCGAGGTCACGCTCCCAATCGCAGTCCTCCAGCCGCTTCCTCGACCATGGCGAGACCGAGCCGGCTGACCCGTACGGAG
This sequence comes from Streptomyces sp. YKOK-I1, assembly GCF_054660435.1. Lineage (NCBI taxonomy): Bacteria > Bacillati > Actinomycetota > Actinomycetes > Kitasatosporales > Streptomycetaceae > Streptomyces > Streptomyces sp. YKOK-I1. Next base: position 7,472,265 of record NZ_BAAGDR010000001.1, on the reverse strand, counting down.
AAGGGTGCGCCCGCGACCCGCAGGCCGGTCAGGCCGATCTCGCCCAGGGGCGCGCCGCGCTGAGGGCGCAAGGTGATCGTCCCGGCTGGCGCGTCGGGCCGGATGCCCACCACGGCGGTCAGCAACAGGATCCCGGCGGCGGCCGAAACGGCGGCCGGGCGGCACGCGGCCGGGTGGGGCACGGGGAGGCTCCCTTCGGTGCGCTGCTCTCCGGCATACATCTCCGGGAGGCGGTACCCGAAGGCCTCGGCCGCCGCCAGTACCCCGCCCAGCAGCCCGCCGGCCTCCTTCTCGTAGCCGGCGGCGGCCAGCCCGGCCACGGCGATCGCCGTCTCGTGGACCCGTACGGCACCGCTGCGGTGGCCGAACGGGTTGTGGCCCGCTTCTTTCGCGCTCATGCCCCGCAGCCCCCAGCCCGAGTCCAGCGCGGGGCTGCCGAACAGCCGGGCCAGGCTTTCGGTCTGCACCTTGTCGAGCAGTCCGGGTGCCATGACACCGCCTCCGAGCAGACCGGTGTCGAGGAGGTGGACCGCCGTGGCACCCAGCCGGGGCACCGGTCGCCCGTCCGGGGTGAGCGCCGCCGGGGGTCTGCCGCCGGCCCGGTCGTCGAGCCAGAAGTCCCGCCGGAAGACGGCCCGCAGTCTGCGCGCCCACTCCCGTAGCCGGCCGGCCTCGGCGCTCGCCCTGCCGCAGCCGTCGAGCAGGTCGGCACCGAGCAGGGCCGCCCGATGGGCATGCGCCTGGGTCTCGCAGCGGACGGGCCCGCCGGGCTGGGGGTCGCGCAGATACGTCCCCTCCCCCACCGCGGTGCGCAGCCAGGTCAGGCAGCGCTCGGCGGTCGGCAGCAGTTCCTCCGTCTCCTGTTCGGGCAGCCCCCAGCGACGGGCCTCGGCGAGGAGCACCGGGAAGAGCAGGGTGGCCTCGATGCCGGTGCAGCTCGGCGGCAGATGAGCGCCCGCGTCCCGGCGCGGACCGGGGATCATGCCGTGGCGTGGCCCCTGCTGTGCGATCTGGGTGCGGGCGAGGGTACGCAGCGTGCCTGCGGCGAGGCGGGTCCCGAGCGGCAGGGTCATACGGGCTGCGGCGAGCGCCTCGGCCGGGGCCAGACCGCAGCGCCATGGCGCCCCCGCCGCGAGATGCGTGTCCGCGGGGTGGGCGGGGTCGCGCACCAGCAGGGCCTGGAGATCCTCGACGCTCGTGGCCATGAGCGCCGCGAGGCGTGGGTCGTCCCCTGTCGCACGGGCGGGTGACAGGGGGCTCGTGACCGCACGGCCGACGGCCCGGACCGGGCCCGCGGCTTCCGGGCGGACTTTCAGCACCACGCGGACGCTGCCGCCGGGCGGCAGGTCGAATTCCCAGCGGAGCAGTCCCGCGGCGGCGATCGCGTCGGCCGGTGGCGGGTCGGCGGTGACGCTCGAGGTGCCTGCCGGGGACGACCAGCACAACCCGGAGTCGCGGACATGAGCGGGGAGTTCCGGGCCCACGGCGCCGGCCGCGATCGCCCCGATGTCGGCGAGGTCCGTGCCCAGCGCCACCTCGACCGGCAGGCGCAGGGGCCGTGTGGCGGCGCTGCGCAGTGTGATCAGTTCCGTGCCGTCCGCGCAGCGGCTCCGCTCGACGACGACGTCCGGATCGGGACCGCCGTGCGGTGCGACGCGCACCGTGGCCGTGAAGTGCGCCCGGTCGGCCGAGGTCATCCGCGCCTGCACCCCGAGCGGTTCGCGGCCCGCCACCCGGACCTGGCAGCGCGACAGGACGCGTCTGCCGGCCCGGTAGAAGCCCTCCAGTCCGCGACCGGTCAGCTGACCCTGTTCGGGGGAGACGGCGAGGCCAGGCAGGGCGACGCAGATCATCGCGGCGTGGGTGGACGGCAGCTCTCCGACGGGCGGGACGGCCGGCATTCCGGTGGACCTCCCAGGGGTGTTCTGGCTCTGGCCGGTGAAGGCGCCCGCGGTGTCCTCCGCCCGAGGATCAGGCGAGGCGTGTCGAGCGGTGGAGGGCGGAGTCGGCTGGTGCATGAGGTGGCTTCCTCTGCTCTCTGAGCGCCTCGGACAGGGGCGTGGCCGGAGAGGAACTCCGGCGATGCGGGTGCGCGATGGCGGTGCCTGCTGGTGCGGGGTCTACCGCCACTCAGGTGAACGGGGCGGAACTCTCCCAGGTCACGGCCTTGGCGAGCCGACCCCACCGACCGGCGGTGAGCTCGGGCGCACCGGCGGGAGGACCGGAGGGGCCACCGCCGTCAACGCCGCCACACCCCTTCACCCCTCGCCCCTGGTGTCGTCCCCGTCGGCCCGCGCGCCTTCGGGGCAGGCTCCTCGGCGCCGAGCGGAAGGCTTCCCGGTGGCGCGGGGGCGGGAGCCACCCCTGCCGGCGGGGGCAGGACGCGCCGAGGGCGTACGGGGACGGCCGGCGTTCGCGCCCGGCCCGCGCCGTGTCCGCGCGGTCTCCGCGACGCCCTTCTCGCCCCCGGCTGCGGCCGGGCCGTCCGCCTCGCGTGCTCGCGATGCACGGGTCTGACGCCCCTCGCGCTCCGAGCGCAGACAGCGGCGTACGGATTCCGGGTCGAGTCCCTCGTTGCAGGCCTGGTGGAGCAGACGGGCGAAGAGGTAGTCGGGGTCCGCGCCCAGGGCCATGGCGAGGGCCTCGCGGGCCTCGAGCTCGTCGCCGCCGGACCAGGCGACCCAGCCGGCGAGGGTGAGCGGTGCCGCGGCGTGTTCGCCGAAGGGACCGACGCAGCGGCGGGCCAGTGCCCGCCACAGGCGAAGGGCGGGCGGCGCCTCGTCACCCTCCATCCATTCCGCCGCGCGGTCGCGTGTCACCCGGTCCTGGAGGCCGAGAATCAGCGCGGCGGCCTCGTCGCAGCCGAGCAGTTCGTCGTCCCTGCGGTCCGCTTCGGCGTTGCCCAGGACGACGGGTGCCGCGGCGAAGCGCCTGATGAGCTGTCCGGCCCGTTCGATCGTCTCTCCGGCGACCACCGCGCGGTTCGTGTCGTCGAGCATCCTCGTGACCAGCGCGATGTTCGCCGTGTCCAGGGCAACCTCCTGTTCCAGCGCGACGCCCGTCTCCAGGGGCTGCAGCCGGGCGCGCAGCTCGCGCAGGGTGCCCCGGACCTGGATTCCGGCGTACGTCGCGGCCGCGGCCAGCACGGAGGTGCCGGGCAGGCCCATGGAGGTCCCCTCGACGGGACAGCAGCCCTCATGGGGGCAGCAGTAGGACCAGAACCGGCCGTCGGAGATGCAGAGCGCCTCGATGACCGGGGCGTCGAGCTTCCCGCACGCGACCCGCAGGGCGTCGGCCAGGGGGTCCAGCCGCTTCATGACCTCGCGGCCCGTCTCGCCCTTCGCCGGGTCCTGGCAGAGGTAGGCGACCATCTGCGCCGGGCGGGCGCCACGCCGTTCGCCTCCCTTCACCAGGCCCTCCGCAAGTTGCCGGGCGGCGGCGGGCCAGTCGCCCGGGTGGGCGGGGATGCCGAGCCTGGCCCGGCCGCCGAACCGGCCCCGGCCGGCCCGGTCGCCGAGGGCAACCAGCACGATGCTGTCTTCCGGACGGTATCCGAGCAGGTAGGGCAGGGCGTCGGCGAGTTCGCCCGGGGTGCGCAGGGTGACGTGATGGGCGGCGGACTCACCGGTGTAGGGAGCGCTCGCGTCGTAGGGGGTGTGGCTGATGTACGCCAGGGGGCCGTTGTACGGGGGCTCACCGTCGTCGTACGGCTGCTCGCCCCCGTCGGCGGACGCGCCACCGTACGCAGCCGTGTCGCCGCGGCCTGGGGCGTCGCCGGGGGAAGAAGTCGCGCCGTGCGTGGTTCGACCGTCGTGGGACACCAGCCCGTCGAGCCCGTCGCGTCCGGAAATGTCACCGTTCTCGAAGGAGCCGGTCGTTTCGCTGTGGTTCGTCATGCGCCGACGATCTCGCGGATTGCGATCCTCCGCTTCGACCTGTGGATAACTCCTATCAGGGACACATCAATCGGGAGTTCCGGGCGCCGCTCGGACCCGGTCTGTCAGAGCCGTCCTGTTGTATGGGAGGCATGGAGCACACGAGCAACGCGGATCTCCGGGCCGACGCCGACGCCGTTCTCGCCCGCCTCGTCGGCGGCGCCACGGGCACGGCCAGGCTGCGCGAGGACCAGTGGCGAGCCATCGAGGCGCTGGTCGCCGACCGACGGCGGGCCCTGGTCGTACAGCGGACGGGATGGGGCAAGTCCGCGGTCTACTTCGTGGCGACCTCCCTGCTGCGCGCCCGCGGCTCCGGTCCCACCGTGATCGTCTCGCCGCTGCTCGCCCTGATGCGCAACCAGGTCGAGGCCGCGGCCAGGGCGGGTATCCACGCTCGGACCATCAACTCCTCGAACACGGAGGAGTGGGACACCGTCCAGGCCGAGATCGCCTCGGGCGAGGTCGACGTCCTGCTGGTCAGCCCGGAGCGGCTCAACAACCCGGACTTCCGCGACCAGGTGCTGCCCGCGCTGGCGGCCGCGACCGGCCTGCTCGTGGTGGACGAGGCGCACTGCATCTCCGACTGGGGGCACGACTTCCGGCCGGACTACCGCCGGCTGCGGACGATGCTCGGCGATCTCCCGCCCGGGGTGCCGGTGCTCGCGACGACCGCGACGGCCAACGCGCGCGTGACGGCCGACGTCGCCGAACAGCTGGGAACGGGCGGCTCGTCGGACGCCCTGGTGCTGCGCGGCCCGCTGGACCGGGAGAGCCTCAGCCTGAGCGTGCTGCGGCTCCCCGACGCCGCCCACCGGATGGCCTGGCTCGCCGACCATCTCGACGAACTGCCGGGCTCGGGAATCATCTACACGCTCACCGTTGCCGCCGCCGAGGAGGTCACCGCCTTCCTGCGGCAGCGCGGGCACGTCGTCGCCTCGTACACGGGCCGGACGGAGAACGCCGACCGGCAGCAGGCCGAGGAGGACCTACTGGCCAACAAGGTCAAGGCGCTGGTCGCCACGTCCGCGCTCGGCATGGGCTTCGACAAGCCCGACCTGGGCTTCGTCGTGCACCTCGGCTCGCCCTCCTCCCCCATCGCGTACTACCAGCAGGTGGGCCGCGCCGGCCGTGGCGTCGAGCACGCCGAGGTGCTCCTGCTGCCGGGCAAGGAGGACGAGGCGATCTGGGAGTACTTCGCGTCGCTGGCCTTCCCGTCCGAGGAACTGGTGCGCCGCACACTGGACGTCCTCGCGCGCGCGGAGCGGCCGCTGTCGCTGCCCGCGCTGGAGCCGCTCGTCGAGCTGCGCCGCTCCCGGCTGGAGACCATGCTCAAGGTGCTGGACGTGGACGGCGCGGTGAAGCGGGTCAAGGGCGGCTGGAGCGCGACCGGCCGGCCGTGGACGTACGAGACCGAGCGGTACGCGTGGGTCGCGCGCCAGCGCAAGGCGGAGCAGGAGGCGATGCGCGGTTACGCGTCGACGGCCGACTGCCGGATGGAGTTCCTCCAGCGTCAGCTCGACGACGAGGGCGCCAAGCCGTGCGGACGGTGCGACAACTGCGCGGGGGCTCGCTACGCCGCGGAGACGTCCACGGCCGCACTGGACGCCGCGCGCGTGGATCTGGGGCGTGCGGGGGTCGAGGTCGAGCCGCGCCGGATGTGGCCGACCGGCCTTCCGTCGATCGGCATGGATCTCAAGGGGCGCATTCCGGCCGGAGAACAGGCGCAGTCAGGACGCGCTCTGGGGCGGCTCTCGGACATCGGCTGGGGCAACCGGCTCCGTCCGCTGCTGGCCCCGCAGGCATCTGACGGTCCGGTACCGGACGACGTGGCCAAGGCCGTCGTGGGCGTACTGGCCGACTGGGCGAAAGGGCCCGGCGGTTGGGCTTCGGGAGCCTCCGACGCCGTTGCGCGTCCGGTCGGCGTGGTCACCGTCGCCTCCCGCACCCGGCCGCGGCTGATCCAGTCGCTGGGGGCGCGGATCGCCGAGGTGGGGCGGCTGCCCCTGCTGGGATCGGTGGAGTACGCGGCCGACGCGGCACCGGTCCCGCGCAGCAACAGCGCCCAACGCCTCAAGGCACTCCACGGTCTGCTGGAGGTCCCGCCCGCACTCGCTTCGGCGCTGGCCGAGACCCCGGGACCGGTCCTGCTGGTGGACGACTTCACCGAGACCGGGTGGACCCTGGCGGTCGCGGCACGCATGGTGCGGCGCTCGGGCGCTCAGGAAGTGCTGCCTCTGGTGCTGGCTGTACAAGGTTGATCACGCACCGGGTGCGGAAGGGGCATGTGCAGCCGTCCCACGCGTCCGGCCATGAATCACTGGGTAGGGATATAAGACACACACTGCCCTATAACGGTCTGTGGCCCCAATTGCTCGTTGCCGCATCCAAGTTCGACAGGAAGAATTGAGGTCCGCTCCCCGCACGGCTGGCCCGTAGTCCGGTAGGGCTCTGCTGCGGCGTGCGCTCCCCCCAATCCGACCCGCCCGCAGTGTGGGCCGTAGCCGAAGGGAGGATCGTGACCCTCGGATTCGCTCCGTCCTCGGCAGCATCGTTGTCGTCGTCCACGTCCGCCGCTTCCGCCCATCGTTTGCTCGAGCCCGCGGAGTGGTCCGCGGCCGGCATCCCTTTGCTGCGCAACCCGCGCGAAGTGGTCAGCGGGCTGCACTCGCGGCACCGGCCCGGGCTGGCCACCGCGATCGTGGCCGTGCTCGATCCCGACGAACGGGTGTGCGCCAGCGCGTCGTTCACCCGGCGTCAGGCGCCTGCCGACGGCTGGATGTTCCGTAACGCGCTGCTGGCCCAGCTGCGCCGGGTCATCCCGCACGACCTGCGACGGCGTACGCCGGTGCGGACCGCGGTGCTGCTGTACTGCCGCGAAGGCGACGCGCGGTGGACGGAAGAGGACGGGGCGTGGATGTGGGGCCTGCGTGACGCCTGCACCCTGCACGGGCTGCGCTGCGGGGCGTACATCACGCTGACCCGGGACGGCTGGCAGGTGCTCGGGGAAGGGCGGGGCGGCCGCCGCCCCAACACGGACTCCGCCCCGGAGCCCTTCGGCCTCTCCGAGGCACCGCCTCCGCTGCCGCGCACCGGTGGCGCCATGTCGGAGGTTCTGCGCCGCGCGGCCGCCCGCTGAGCGGATCAGGGGGTACGACGCCCCGGACGGCGTCCGGACTCATCTCGGCGGGCTTCGCACGGGGCGCTGCTCGGTCCCGGGCGTGACGGCATCCGGCCGCTGAGCAGCCCGCCCCAGCGCGCCCCCTGCCACCGGGTGACCCGCTGGGCCTGGCGGACCCCAAGCCCGCGGGGCGAGGCGTCTGCCGACCTGGGCTCTGTGGTCACCTTCCCGCCGTCACCCGAAGGGCGGCCCCGCAGTGTCAGGTGCGCGCTCTCGGCGTGCCGGGCCCTGACTCGCGCACTGGACGTACTCGGGTCAGAGCCCTGTGCGCCGACAGGACCCAGGCCCCGGCGTCCACCGTGGCCACCGCCGGGCTGCGGTCGTACGGCGGCTGGATCCGGGCATGCCGAAGCGCGCGCCGAGACTCACGTCGTCCGCGCACGCGAAAGCACACCGTGGAGGTGCCGCGGCAGCGAGGCCTGCCCGGCCCCGGCGCCTCCTGGTCCACCCGGTTCGGCTCAGACTCCGGCGCCGAGCACCGCGTTGATCTGCTGCGGGTCTCCGCAGACGATCAGCAGCGATCCGGCCCGGGTGCGAGCCGTCGGCAGAGCCGCCGCAGCGGACTCCGTGCCACCGTTGACGGCCACCACGACGACGGGCCGCACGCCCGCACGGCCCGCGGCGGCGCCGTCGGCGTAGAAGACGTCGTCCCCGGCGTCGTGCTGCGCCCAATAAGACGCCTCGCCGAAGGACAGTTCATGGACGGCCCAGGGGTGCTGTTCACCGGTGGTGATCACCAGTACGTCACCTGGGGCGCGCCCCGAGTCCAGGAGCAGGTCCACGGCCTCCTCGGCGGCGTCCAGCGCACCCTGGGCCGAGGCCGGGATCAACTGGATCTGCGGAGTCGCCGAAACGGGCGTGGGAGTGGCCGGGGCCGAGGGCCCGGGCTTGGGGGCGGCGTCACGCGGGGTGCGCTGCACCGGCGGCGCGGGCCGGAGGGGGCCGGGACGACCGGGACGCGACGGAGCCGCGGGACGGGGGCCGGGTACGGGTCGAGGGGTCGGCGCGGTACGGCCACTGGCCGGAGTGGCGCGGGGACCCTGGGCACTCTCGTGAATCTGAGGCTCCTCGGGAATGAGAGGCATGGGCTGATTTTTATCAAACGTTGGTGCGGCTCGCGCCAGTGGGTGGCACATCAGTGCGAGCGGAATCGTCAGAAGTCGAAGCCGAGCTGACCCTCGATCTCCGGAACGCTTCCGTCCGCCCAGCTGCGGGCCTTCTTGAGGTGCCGCCACTGGGGCAGCGCATCAAGATACGCCCACGACAACCGGTGGTACGGGGTGGGGCCCCGCTCCTCCAGTGCGGCCTTGTGCACGGGCGACGGATACCCGGCATTGTCCGCAAAACCGAAGTGTGCATGCTCGACACCCAGTTCGGCCATCATTTTGTCGCGCTGAACCTTGGCGATCACCGAGGCCGCCGCGACCGCCACGCACGAACGGTCGCCCTTGATGACCGTGCGGACCCGCCACGGGGCTCCGAGGTAGTCGTGCTTGCCGTCGAGGATCACCGCGTCGGGCCGGACCGGCAGCTCCTCCAGCGCCCGCCCGGCCGCGAGCCGCAGCGCCGCCGTCATCCCCAGGTCGTCGATCTCCTCCGGGGAGGCGTGCCCCAGGGCGTAGGAGGTCACCCAGGTCCGCAGCACCTCGGCCAGCTCGGTGCGCCGTTTGAGGGTGAGCAGCTTGGAGTCGGTGAGACCAGCGGGCGGGCGACGCAGTCCGGTGACCGCCGCGCAGACGGTGACGGGGCCGGCCCAGGCTCCGCGGCCCACCTCGTCGACACCGGCAATGACCTTCGCTCCGGTCGTTGCGCGGAGGGAGCGCTCGACGGTGTGGGTGGGTGGTTCGTACGGCATGGCGCCCTTAGCGTACGCCGCCGAGATCCTCTCGCGACACCCCGGTTCACCACGACCGCCCGCCCGCCCTCGACAGACCCGTCCACACCGCGCTCAGGAGGCGTCCGGACGCAGCAGCGGAAGCATGAGCCGGTCGATCATCTCTTCGAGTTCCTGATCGCTCCATTCACTTCCGCACACCTTGGATCGGTACATCATCATGGCCGGAATGGCATCGAAGACATAGCCGTTCGCAGCCTCCGCCCCCACCTCACCCCGCTCGATCCCCCGGGTGATGACCTCGTGCAGCATCCCGACGGCCGGCTCCACGACCCCTTGGAGAATCAGTCCGCGAAACCGTTCCGACTGCACCGGATCGCATTCGTGAATGATCGCACGCAGCGCGAATCCCGGTCGCGAGAACATCGCGTCCCGTGCCGTCCGGCACAGCGCCACCAGGTCCTCGCGCACACTCCCGAGGTCGGGCGCCGCATCCAGCCGGGGCAGCTCGGCGCTCAGCGCGTCCGCGACGAGGTCCTCCTTGGACGGCCAGCGACGGTAGACGGCCGCCTTTCCGGTCTGGGCCCCGGCGGCGACCCCCTCCATCGTGAGGCCGTTCCAGCCGACGGTGCCGAGTTGCTCCAGCGCGGCATCGAGAATCGCGCGTTCGAGCACGGCGCCACGCCGGCGAGGGGAAGCCGTACGGGCGGGTGCGGCCGTCCAGCGCGAAGTAACCATCCGAGTGTCTCCAGGCGAGCAGAGGGGGCGGGGAGTTCGAAAGCGGTGCGGGGTGCGGCCGCGGCGACAACGGGGGACGTGCCGACGGGCACCCCGAAAGTGAACGCTTGCGTTCACTAGTGGGGACTCACTACCGTGGACTCGAGAGTGAACGCCAGCGTTCACTAAGGCAGTTGTGGGGGACCCATAGTGACAACCTCTCAGTTGATTCAGGACCAGAAACCGGGTGCGGCCCGCCGGGAGGGGCACCCCGGCATCGCGCTCACCGTCATCGCGGCCTGCCAACTCATGGTGGTACTCGACGCGACGATTGTGAACATCGCACTCCCGCACATTCAAGACGCGCTCAAGTTCAGCACCACCGACCTCACCTGGGTCGTCAGCGCCTACACACTCACCTTCGGCGGTCTGCTCCTGCTCGGCGCCCGAGCAGGAGACATCCTCGGCCGACGCCGGGTCTTCATGACCGGGATCCTGCTCTTCACCTTCGCCTCGCTGCTCGGCGGGCTGGCGCAGGAACCCTGGCAGTTGCTGGCGGCGCGAGCCCTCCAGGGGATGGGAGGCGCCATAGCCTCGCCCACCGCGCTGGCGCTCATCACCACCACGTTTCCCGAAGGCCCGGAACGCAACCGGGCCTTCGGTGTCTTCGCCGCCGTCTCCGCGGGCGGCGGAGCCATGGGCCTGCTCGCGGGCGGCATGCTCACCGAGTGGCTGGACTGGCGCTGGGTGCTCTTCGTCAACGTGCCCATCGGCGTGCTGATCGCCTCCCTCGCGCCGCTCTACATCAACGAGTCGGAGCGGCACCCGGGGCGCTTCGACATCGCGGGCGCCGTGACCTCGACGGCCGGTATGGCCTCCCTGGTCTACGCGTTCATCCGGGCCGCCGGGGAGGGCTGGCGGGACGGTCTGACGCTCGCGGCCTTCGGTGCCGCGCTGGTCCTGCTGCTGGCCTTCGTGCTCACCGAGATGCGGGCCAAGGAGCCGATCACTCCGCTGAAGATGTTCGCCGACCGCAACCGGTCCGGCACCTACCTGATCATGCTGAGCCTGGCCGCGGCGATGTTCGGCATGTTCTTCTACATCGTCCTCTTCGTGCAGAACGTGCTCGGCTACAGCCCGATCAGCGCCGGACTCGCCTTCCTGCCCATCACAGCCGCGATCGCGGTCGGAGCGGGTCTGTCCCAGCGCTTCCTGCCCACCCTGGGTCCCAAGCCGTTCATGCTGGCCGGGGCCACGCTGGTCGTGACCGGGCTCTCCTGGCTGACGTTCATCAGCCCCGACAGCTCCTACGTGAGCGGAGTGCTCGGCCCCATGCTGGTGTTCGGCTTCGGTATGGGCCTGAACTTCGTGACCGCGACGGTCACCGCGGTCTCCGGCGTCGCCCCGCACGAAGCCGGCGCCGCGTCCGGACTGCTCAATGCCACCCAGCAGGTGGGAGGTTCGCTCGGGCTGGCCATCCTCACCACGGTCTTCGGCTCGGCCAGCAAGGACGAGGCGGAGAAGCAGCTGCCGGGCTTCCTCGCCGACGGAACGGCCGAGCAGAAGGCCGAGTTCGCCAAGACGCATCAGCTGCCCGCTCCCTGGGGACACGAGGTCCTCGCCCACGGCATCTCCACCGCCTTCGTCCCGGCCGCCGCGATAGCCTCCTTGGCCCTGATCACGGCCTGGTTCGTGATCAAGGTCCGCAAGAGCGATCTGGACGCCCTGTCCGGGACGGCGGGGCCCATGGCGGGGTGAAGTGCGCGGACGGCGCGGAGCCGCCCCGAGCGCGACCCGCAGGGGCGGCGCCACGGCGATCCGCAACGCACCGACGGCCCGCGACACCGCACCCGCCACCAGTGCGAACACGACGAACCACATGACCACCACCCCCTGAACGACCGCTCCCCGTCACCCGCCGACGCCTTCACACATCGCACGGCGGATGACCGGACAACGACCGGCCGGTCACGCAGAGTTCCCGACGGACACGCAGAGTTTCGCTCCCAACCGGAGAACCGGAGAACCGGAGAACCGGACCGGAGAATCCGGGACGACCCGTCAGACGGGCGTGGCGACCCACCCCGGCAGCGCCTCCACCTGTTCCGCCCAGGCGGCCGGAGGTGTGCCGGTCTTCCCGGCGGCCAGCACACCGCCCACGATGGCGCAGGTGGTGTCGACGTCCCCGCCGACCTGCGCGGTCGTCCAGAACGCCGTTTCGTAGTCACCGAGGGCGCGCGCGGCCGACCAGAGGGCGAAGGGAACGGTGTCATGGGCGGACGTACGCCGTCCGCAGCCCAGCACGGCCGCGACCGTACCCGCGTCGCCGTAGTCGAGCATGTCCCTGGCGCGCCGCAGACCGGCGCCGACTGCGCTCTTGGGCACCAGGGCGATGACACCGTCCAGCAGCGCCCCGGGGCGGGGCGGACCACCGGGCGCGCCGACCAGCGCGGCGGCCGCGGCGACGGCCATGGCGCCGACCACGGCCTCCCGGTGCTGATGCGTGGGATAGGAGGAGATCTCGGCCTGATGGGTGGCCTGCTCGGGGTCGTCCGCGTACCAGGCGCCCAGCGGGGCGATCCGCATCGCGGCGCCGTTGCCCCAGGAGCCCTGCCCCTGGAACAGGGCCGCCGACAGTTCGCGCCAGTCGGCGCCCTCACGGACCAGCCGCAGCAGGCGGTTGACCGCGGGGCCGTAGCCTCGGTCGAAGTCGTGGTGCTCTGCGAAGGAGCGGGCCAGGGCGTCCTGGTCGATCCGGTGGTGGGAGGCCAGGACGGCCACCACCGAACAGGCCATCTCGGTGTCGTCGGTCCATTGCCAGGGGCCGGGCGGCAGGGCTCGGTCCTTCAGCAGCGGGTAGTTCGCGGGCACGAAGAACTGTGACCCGAGTGCATCACCCACCGCGAGTCCGCGCAGACTGGCGAGGGCGCGCTCCAGGCGCCCGTCGGGAGAGGAGTCAGCGGTCATCGCCCTGCCACTCTATCCGGTGACCCCGTAGGGCTCAGGATCTCGCCACCGGTCGAAGGGCCGGTCAAGGGTGTACTTGCCGTCGTCCCCGAGGACGAGCATGCGCATCTCGGCGTTCCCCGGATTGGCCAGCGACTCGAATTCGGCGACCGTCCAGTGGAACCAGCGCATGCAGAACAGCCGCATGGCGAGGCCGTGGGTCACGATGAGCACGTTCGGCGGATGGTCCGGGGCCTCGAAACTGCGGAACAGGCTCTCCAGGAAGCCGCCGACCCGGTCGTACACATCGGCTCCGCTCTCGCCCTGCGCGAAACGGTAGAAGAAGTGCCCGTAGGCGTCCCGGTAGGCCTTCTGGAGCCGTACGTCGTCACGGTCCTGCCAGTTCCCCCAGTCCTGCTCGCGCAGCCGGGGCTCCTCCCGAACCCGGATCCGGTCGGGATCGAGATGGAAGGCCTGGAGGGTCTCGTGGGTACGGCGGTAGGGGGAGACGTACACGCTGACCGGCTCGTCGCCGAGCACCTCCCGGAGCCTTTTGCCGGTCTCCTCCGCCTGTCGCCGGCCCCGTTCCGTGAGGGCCAGCGCGTGGTCGGGTTCACGCTCGTAGACGGTGTCATCAACATTGCCCGTTGATTCCCCGTGCCGGACAAGGACGATGCGCCGTGGTCGTGCCATGCCAAAACCCTAGATCGGGATGCGCCAGATCGAATACTCGTACGGCGCCCATACGGCGTAGGTCACATGGATCGAGCACCATGAGCCACAGGAGCGCACACCTTCCACCACAAGCGGTCAGGACCAGCGCTCATACGGTCCAGGTCGTCTCCAGTTCGATGATGTCACCGGTGAGGGCGGCGATGTCCGCCTCCGTCTGGGCGCGCAGCGCGAGCCGCTCCACGCGTTCGGTGCGGTACTTCCCGTGCTCGGCTTCGGAACGCCACATCGACAGGACCATGAACTCATGGCCGGGCGCCTCGGCGAACAGCCCGCGGATCATGCCGGGCGAGCCGGCCATGGCCGGGTTCCACACCTTCTCCTGCATGAGGGTGAAGTGTTCGGCACGCTCCTCGTGGACCCTGCACAGGGCCACGCGCAGCAGGTCGGAGTCGGTGAAGCGGGGCTCGAAGCCGGTCTTCACGTCGAAGCGGTGGTCGAACAGCCGCACCTGGGCGTCCTTGAACGTGCCGGCCTGGGCCGCGGCCAGCCGGTCGTGGGAACGCGCCATGAAGGAGTCGTAGAAGGCACGGCTCTCCCAGAAGGCGAAGACATGCGCGACGGAGGGCCGGCTCCTGCTCCAGCCCCCGCCCTGTCCCCGAAATCCCGGCTCCCCCAGAAGCCCCGCCCACTTTCGCTGCCCCCGTTCGAAACCGCGGCGGTCCACCACGGTGCAGCGAATCCACTTGACCAGCACCGCGCCATGGTAAGGCCACAGGGCGTGGCGTCGGTCACTCTCTGGCGCAGAGCAGCCATGCCGTGGGCCACGTGCGCGTGGCAGGATGGACAACCGGCCCTGGTGATCGGGCAGTTCGGGGTGAGGTCAGACGGTGAACGGGGAGGGAAGTCCGTGAGCGGCATCAACAAGGGGATCCGCAAGATCGAGATGGCGCTGAAGTGGGACCCGAGTCCGGCGGGGCAGGCGGCCACCGATCTGGACATCGTCGCGGCGACGTACCTCGCGAGCGATCCGTCCGGGGCGCCCGCCTATGTGGTGCACTTCGACAGCCGCTCTCCGGACGGCACGATCTATCTCAACCGGGACAGCAAGGACGGCAAGGGTTTCGGCTGGGACGAGGTCATGACGCTGGAGCTCGAGCGGCTGGACGCGCGGTACACGCGCGTGGTGGTCGGCGTCGTCATCCAGCAGCATCATGCGCACCGCACCTTCGTCAGCGTCCTCAATCCCGCCTTCCGCATACGGGAGGGCTACACGGTCCTGGACGAGGACGAGTTCGGTGACGTGCTCGGCGCGACGGCGGCGACGGTCGGGGAGTTCGTGCGCGAGCCCGGCGGCTGGACGTTCCACCGGGGCGTCCAGGGATTCGAGGACGACCCGGCGACGTTCACCAGGGTCATGGGCCAGATACGACACTCCTGATCCCGTCACGAGAACACCGAGGGCGGTGGAGCCGAGGACCGGCTCCACCGCCCTTGCCAGATCACGGAGACCTGGCGGCACGGCGGGGATCAGCTGCAGCCGCTGGTCGAGCCGCAGCCCTCGCAGATGTAGCAGGAACCGGCCCGCTGCATCTTCGTACCGCAGGAGAAGCAGAGCGGGGCGTCGGCCTGGATGCCCAGCTGCATCTCCACCAGTTCGGCGCTGGTGTGGGCCTGCTTCGGGGCGGGCTTGACCACCTCGGCGGCCGCCTTCGGGGCGGCGACGGCCTTCAGGTCCGTCTGACGCGGGGCCGACTGGGCCAGACCCTCGACGTCGACGTCCTCCTCGGCCGGCTCGTACGAACCGGTCTCCAGGTGACGCTGGCGCTCCTCGGCGGAGTGGATGCCGAGCGCGGAGCGCGTCTCGAAGGGCAGGAAGTCGAGCGCCAGGCGGCGGAAGATGTAGTCGACGATCGACTGCGCCATCCGCACGTCCGGGTCGTCCGTCATACCGGCCGGCTCGAAGCGCATGTTGGTGAACTTCGAGACGTAGGTCTCGAGCGGCACGCCGTACTGCAGGCCCACCGAGACGGCGATGGAGAAGGCGTCCATCATGCCGGCGAGGGTCGAACCCTGCTTGGACATCTTCAGGAAGACCTCACCAAGGCCGTCGTCGGGGTAGGAGTTGGCCGTCATGTAGCCCTCGGCGCCACCGACCGTGAAGGAGGTGGTGATGCCGGGACGGCCCTTGGGGAGCCGCTTGCGGACCGGGCGGTACTCGACGACCTTCTCGACCGCGGTACGGATCGCGTCCTCGGCCTTCTCGGTGATCTCGGCCGTCTCCTGCTCCTTGGTGTCCTTCGTCTTCGCGGAGAGGGGCTGGCCGACCTTGCAGTTGTCGCGGTAGATCGCGAGCGCCTTGACGCCGAGCTTCCAGGCCTCGAAGTAGATCTCCTCGACCTCCTCGACGGTCGCCGTCTCCGGCATGTTGACCGTCTTGGAGATGGCGCCGGAGATCCAGGGCTGGATCGCGGCCATCATCCGGACGTGGCCCATCGGGGAGATGGCGCGCTCGCCCATGGCGCAGTCGAACACCTCGTAGTGCTCCTGCTTGAGACCGGGGGCGTCGATCACATTGCCGTTCTCGGCGATGTGGGCGACGATCGCCTCGATCTGCTCCTCCTGGTAGCCCAGGCGGCGCAGGGCCTGCGGGACGGTGCCGTTGACGATCTGCATCGAGCCGCCGCCGACCAGCTTCTTGAACTTGACCAGGGCGAGGTCGGGCTCGACACCGGTGGTGTCGCAGGACATCGCGAGGCCGATGGTGCCGGTCGGGGCGAGCACGGACGCCTGGGAGTTACGGAAACCGTTCTTCTCGCCGAGACGCAGGACGTCCTGCCAGGCCTCCGTGGCGGCGGCCCAGACGGGGGTGTCGAGGTCGTCCATGCGGACGGACGTGCCGTTGGCGTCGGCGTGCTGCTTCATGACGCGGTTGTGGGCGTCGGCGTTGCGGGCGTAGCCGTCGTACGGGCCGACGACCGAGGCCAGTTCGGCGGAGCGGCGGTAGGCCGTGCCGGTCATCAGGGAGGTGATGGCACCGGCGAGGGCGCGGCCGCCGTCGGAGTCGTACGCGTGGCCGGTGGCCATCAGCAGGGCGCCGAGGTTGGCGTAGCCGATGCCGAGCTGGCGGAACGCGCGCGTGTTCTCGCCGATCTTCTGGGTGGGGAAGTCGGCGAAGCAGATGGAGATGTCCATCGCGGTGATGACGAGCTCGACGACCTTCTGGAAGCGCTCGGCCTCGAAGGACTGGGTGCCCTTGCCGTCGTCCTTGAGGAACTTCATCAGGTTCAGCGAGGCGAGGTTGCAGGACGTGTTGTCCAGGTGCATGTACTCGCTGCACGGGTTCGACGCGGTGATCCGGCCGGACTCGGGGCAGGTGTGCCAGTTGTTGATGACACCGTCGTACTGGATGCCGGGGTCGGCGCAGGCCCAGGCGGCCTCGGCGATCCTGCGGAAGAGCGCCTTGGCGTCGACCTCCTCGATGACCTCGCCGGTCATCCGGGCGCGCAGGCCGAACTTGCCGCCCTGCTCGACGGCCTGCATGAACTCGTCGTTCACCCGGACCGAGTTGTTGGCGTTCTGGTACTGGACGGACGTGATGTCGTCGCCGCCCAGGTCCATGTCGAAGCCCGCGTCGCGCAGGACGCGGATCTTCTCCTCTTCCTTGACCTTGGTCTCGATGAAGTCCTCGATGTCCGGGTGGTCCACGTCGAGGACGACCATCTTGGCGGCGCGGCGGGTGGCGCCGCCGGACTTGATGGTGCCGGCGGAGGCGTCGGCGCCGCGCATGAAGGAGACCGGGCCGGAGGCGTTGCCGCCGGAGGACAGCAGCTCCTTGGAGGAGCGGATGCGGGAGAGGTTCAGGCCGGCGCCGGAGCCGCCCTTGAAGATCATGCCCTCTTCCTTGTACCAGTCGAGGATCGACTCCATGGAGTCGTCGACGGCCAGGATGAAGCAGGCGGAGACCTGCTGGGGCTGCGGGGTGCCGACGTTGAACCAGACGGGGCTGTTGAAGCTGAAGATCTGGTGCAGCAGGGCGTAGGCCAGCTCGTGCTCGAAGATCTCGACGTCGGCGGCCGAGGCGAAGTACCTGTGGTCCTCGCCGGCCTTCGAGTACGTCTTCACGATGCGGTCGATCAGCTGCTTGAGGCTGACCTCGCGCTGCGGGGTGCCGACGGCACCGCGGAAGTACTTGCTGGTGACGATGTTGACCGCGTTCACCGACCAGAAGTCGGGGAACTCGACGCCACGCTGCTCGAAGTTGACCGAGCCGTCGCGCCAGTTGGTCATGACGACGTCACGACGCTCCCAGACCACCTCGTCGTACGGGTGCACGCCGGGGGTGGTGTGGATGCGCTCGATACGCAGGCCCTTGGTGGTCTTCGCGCCCTTCGCGCGGGACCCTCGTGCCGGACCGCTCGCCGTCTCTGTCATGCCGCCTCCCTGTACAGGCAAAAACGCCCTGAAATGCCACGATGTTCCCGTGGCACGGTGTGGTGTCTGGTGCTGCGGACGTCGATGCGCCTGGTCCGCAGCAAGTCTTGGTCCGCCGCCGCCCGACCGGATCCGGGGTCTCCGCCCGGTTCCGGTCCGCCGGGTCAGTCGGCGGCGTGGGCGGGCTCGGGGACCCGCGTGGTCCCTCCGTGCCCGCCGTGGTCCTCCTGGCCCCCCATGACAGCGTCCGGGTCGTCTTCGCGGTCGTCTTCGTCCGCGCCCGGGCGCCCCGTCTGGTCCCTGAGTTCCGCGATCGCGGCCTCGAAGTCCTCGAGCGAGTCGAAGGCCCGGTAGACGGAGGCGAACCGCAGGTAGGCGACAAGGTCGAGTTCCTGCAACGGGCCGAGTATGGCCAGTCCCACGTCGTGGGTGGTCAGCTCGGCGCTTCCGGTGGCCCGCACCGCCTCCTCGACCCGCTGGCCGAGCTGGGCGAGCGCGTCCTCGGTGACGGGCCGTCCCTGACATGCCTTGCGCACGCCGTTGATGACCTTGGTGCGGCTGAACGGCTCGGTGACTCCCGACCGCTTCACCACCATGAGCGAGCACGTCTCCACGGTCGTGAAACGACGGGAGCAGTCAGGACACTGGCGGCGCCTGCGGATGGACGTGCCGTCGTCCGTCGTACGGCTGTCGACGACACGGCTGTCGGGGTGCCTGCAGAAGGGGCAGTGCATGAAGTCCCAACCCTCCTCACAGCAGACTCAATAGCCTCGCCGGGCCTCATGGGCCCCTCGAAGCAGCCCCAAGCATAGGCGATCCATGCGGATGCGAAGACCAGGGGCACCACAACTTGTGGGCCGTTGATGACATCCAAGCACTAGATATGGGGCTTGGCCCATTCACCCAGGCCGTATCGCGTGTCGCGATCGAAGCGCTCACCCCGCGCGTTCCCGCCGTCACGGCGAGCACCCGAAAACGGCCCCTACGCGCGCGTGTACAACCATGTCCGCGCGGCCGGTACGGCGATATCGTGGGCGCCGCACGGAGGACCCGTGGGGCTCTCGCGCATCAGCGGGAGCGGCGCGCCGACTGCCGGAAACCCGATGGCAGACTGGGGCCGCACCACCCAGGGGGCGCCCCCGGCGGTGAAGAGTACAACAACGGACCCTTCCGTCCGCCGGTCATCACGTTGGCTATACACCCAGACACATGATCAAGTCAGGCTATCCACGCTTTTTCACTCGAACGTGTGTTTGGCGCAACCTTTCGAAAGCTACTACCGTTGTGCAGCAGGGAGACAATCGAGAGGGGCCGACGACGTGACCACCACCGCAGACAGCGCCACCATCACCGCCCAGGACCGCTCCCAGGGCCGACTCGAGCCGGTGCATGCGATGAACGAAGCCGTGAACCCGGAGGGGCACAAGCGCTCCCTGCCGGGCCGACCTCCAGGCATCCGGGCGGACAGCTCGGGTCTGACCGACCGGCAGCGCCGGGTGATCGAGGTCATCCGTGACTCCGTACAGCGGCGCGGCTACCCGCCGTCCATGCGGGAGATCGGCCAGGCCGTCGGCCTGTCCAGCACGTCCTCGGTGGCCCACCAGCTGATGGCACTGGAGCGCAAGGGCTTCCTGCGCCGCGACCCGCACCGCCCACGCGCGTACGAGGTTCGCGGCTCCGACCAGGCCGTCTCGGTGCAGCCCACGGACACCGCAGGCAAGCCCGCCGCGTCGTACGTCCCCCTGGTGGGCCGGATCGCCGCCGGTGGCCCGATCCTCGCCGAGGAGTCCGTCGAGGACGTGTTCCCGCTTCCGCGGCAGCTCGTCGGCGACGGTGAGCTGTTCGTGCTGAAGGTCGTCGGCGACTCCATGATCGAAGCCGCGATCTGCGACGGCGACTGGGTCACCGTCCGGCGTCAGCCCGTCGCCGAGAACGGCGACATCGTGGCAGCCATGCTCGACGGTGAGGCCACCGTGAAGCGCTTCAAGCGCGAGGACGGCCATGTGTGGCTGCTCCCGCACAACGCCGCGTACGAGCCGATCCCCGGCGACGACGCGACCATCCTCGGCAAGGTGGTGGCGGTCCTCCGCCGCGTCTGAGCACGGCGGGCGGCCTCACCTCCTCCGCCCCCTCGACTGGGCCCCGGGATCCCTGCGCCGGTTCCGGGGCCCTGTGCTGTGCCCCTACGCCTGGCGGGTCTCGGTCTGCCGTGCCGTCGCGTCGATCGCCGCGAGCGACTTCCGCACCTGGTTGCGGTCCGTGGTGTACCAGAAGTCCGGCAGGGAGGCCTTGAGGTAGCTCCCGTAGCGGGCCGTCGCCAGTCGCTGATCCAGTACGGCGACCACGCCCCGGTCCCCCGACGCGCGGACCAGACGGCCGGCGCCCTGGGCCATCAGCAGCGCCGCGTGCGTGGCGGCCACGGCCATGAAGCCGTTGCCTCCGGCGTCCTCCACCGCCTTCTGGCGGGCGCTCATCAGCGGGTCGTCCGGACGCGGGAACGGGATCTTGTCCATGACCACGAGCTGACAGCTCGCCCCGGGCACATCGACGCCCTGCCAGAGCGACAGCGTCCCGAAGAGACATGTCCTCGGATCCGCCGAGAAGTTCTTGATCAGCTCGCCCAGGGTCTCCTCGCCCTGGAGCAGGATCGGGAACTCCGGGATCCGGCCGCGCAGTTCCTCGGCCGCGAGCTGCGCGGCGCGCATGGAGGAGAAGAGGCCGAGCGTCCGCCCGCCGGCCGCCTGGATCAGTTCGGTCAGCTCGTCCAGCATGTCCGCGCGGTCGCCGTCGCGAGCGGGGCGCGACAGATGCTTGGCGACGTACAGGATGCCCTGCTTGCGGTAGTCGAAGGGGGACCCCACGTCGATCCCCTTCCACGGGGGAAGGTCGTCTCCCTCGGTGCCCTCCGGGGCCAGCCCCAGGGAGGCGCCCACGCCGTTGAAGTCCCCGCCGAGCTTCAGCGTCGCCGAGGCCAGGGTCACGGAGCGGTCGGCGAAGAGCTTCTCCCGCAGCAGGCCCGACACGGACATCGGGGCGACCCGCAGGGAGGCGCCGAAGCGGTCGTGCCGTTCGTACCAGACGACGTCGTACTCGGAGCCGCCCACGATCCGCTCCGCCACGTCGTGCACGCTCTCCACGGAGGCGAGTGCCTGCTTGCGGACCGCGTCCTCGTCCTGGACGGACTTGTCACGGGTGGCGCCGATGGCGGAGATGACGGTGCGCGCGGCGTCCCGCAGGGCCATGAGGGCGTAGGTGAGGTCCTCCGGGATCTCCTCCAGGCGGCCCGGCAGGGCCAGCTCCATCAGGCGCTCGAAGCCCTCGGCGGCGGTCTGGAGCTGATCGGCCGCCTTCTCGTTGACCAGCTTCGCCGCCCGGCGCACGGCCCGGTTGACCTGGCCCGGGGTGAGTTCGCCGGTGGCGACGCCGGTGACCCTCGACACCAGCTCGTGCGCCTCGTCGACGATCAGCACCTCGTGCTGCGGCAGGACCGGGGCGCCTTCGATGGCGTCGATGGCCAGCAGCGCGTGGTTGGTGACGACGACCTCGGCCAGCTTGGCGCGCTCGCGGGCCATCTCCGCGAAGCACTCGGCGCCGTACGCGCACTTGGTCGCGCCGAGGCATTCCCTTGAGGACACCGACACCTGGGCCCAGGCCCGGTCGGACACACCGGGGGTGAGGTCGTCCCGGTCGCCGGACTCGGTCTCGTCCGACCAGTCCCGCAGCCGCAGCAGGTCCTGACCCAGCTTGCTGCTGGGCGCGGCCGCCTCGAACTGGTCGAAGAGTCCCTCCTCCTCGTCCTGCGGGACCCCCTCGTGCAGCCGGTGCAGGCACAGGTAGTTGGAGCGGCCCTTCAGCATCGCGAACTCGGGGCGCCTGCGCAGCAGCGGGTGCAGCGCGTCGACCGTGCGCGGCAGGTCACGCTCCACCAGCTGGCGCTGCAGGGCCAGGGTGGCGGTCGCGACCACGACCCGCTCCCCGTGCGCGAGCGCGGGCACCAGGTAGCCCAGCGACTTGCCGGTGCCGGTGCCGGCCTGGACCAGCAGGTGGGATCCGTCGTCGATCGCCTCCGCGACGGCTTCGGCCATGGTCACCTGGCCGGGGCGCTCCGTACCGCCGACTGCGGCGACAGCGGCATGGAGGAGTTCGGGGAGTGAGGGCTTCGTCATAGCGCGACCACCCTACGGCTCGGCACTGACAAACGGGTGATCGCGCAGGTGGCCGACGGTGACGGCGGTGAGGGAGTCGGTGAGGGGTTCAAGGTGTGGGGCTTCTCGGATTCGGGGCCGGGGGAAGGGCCTGCGGACATCGACGGGCGGGAGAAAAAATTCTCGGAGATTCTCGGGACGGGCGGGAACCGGCTGGAATCCCGAACCGTTGCACGGGTGACGGATCGATTACGGACAGTCACAGAACCTCTCGGAGGTGCCTGTCCCTGACCATGAGGCCGGCCCGCTTCGCGGGCAGCTCGACCTCGGCGCAGAAGCGGAAACCGGCACGAAGGAAGGCGGCGATGGAGGGGGTGTTGCGAAGATCGGGTTCAGCGACGACGCGTGAGCAGGCAGGCCTGCTGTCGAGTACGAGATCGACGACGGCCCTCAGCAGCAGTCCGCCGAGTCCTCGCCCGCGGGCGTCCGGGCCTCCGATGAGGAGATGGATGCCGGTGTCGTGAGGTCGGGCCGGGTAGTGGCGGGCCAGCGGGTCGAGATCGGCCCGGTAGATCTCCCAGTAGCTCATGGGTGTGCCCTCCAGCAGGCCGAGGCACGGGACGCTGTGGCCGTCGGCGAGTTGGCGGCGAAGGTGCCGTTCGGTCACGGTCCGGGGTCCCGCCAGCTCCCAGAAGGCCGCGACCGCGGGCTCGTTCATCCACCGGCCGATGCGGGGCAGGTCCCGGTCGACCTGTACGGGGTCCAGGCGGAAGGCGCCCGCGGGTGTGGGGGTGGGGCCCCAGCCGGCCGGGCGGTCGAGCAGAGCTGTGGGTGCGGTGCCGGAGACGGTGTGGGGGCCGACGGTGGGCAAGGCGGGGCTCCTCTCACCAGGTGAGTCGGGACGGGTTCCTCAGGGACGAAGGGGGTCGGCTTCGCGTATGCGGACGGTTCAGGAGTGCAGGGGGTTGGCGATGGTGACGTACACGGACTGGGTGTCCACGGGCCCGATGAGTTCGTCCATGCCGTGCAGCCGGGTCAGCAGATTGGCCTTGCAGCGCAGCACGGGTGAGTCGAGGAGACGGGCCGGCAGCGAGCTGCGCGACCGGTCGGGGCCGCAGGCCGCGGTGGTGAGGAAGCGGCGGAAGGCGGCGAGCAGCAGATGTTCGCCGGCGAGACGCTGTGAGCCGAAGGCTCCGACGAGCCCGAGGACGTTGTTGATACCCAGGTAGTAGGCGAAGCGCTCGTCGGTGACGGCGTCGGGGACGAAGGTGTCGCTGTGCTCGCCGATACCGGGCAGCCGGGCTTCGAGTTCCGCGCGGCGGGAGTCTCGGAAGTAGTAGCCCTGGTTGTCGCGGTACCGGCCGCCCGTGGGCCAGCCGTCGGGGTCCAGCAGGAGGAGCGTGTTCTGCTGGTGGGCCTCCAGGGCGATGCCCGCTTCCCCGTCGAGCCAGAGCACCGGGCGCACGACGTGCTCCAGATAGCGCAGGAACCACTCGACGGCGACGGCGGCGAGCGGGCGCCCGGTTCGTGCGGCGAGACGGGTGACGACCTCGGCCAGCCGGGAGCTCTGCACGGGATTCGTGTCCGTGACCGGGGCCGTGCTCCCGGCGGCGCGCGGGTACGGCCTGGGCGAGACCAGGCCCGCGACACAGGAGACGTCGTCCGTAGCGGTGAAGGGGTTGTGGCGGATCACCACGTCGAGCCCCGGCACCGGATGGCCGTCCGTCCCGTCGACGGCGAGCCAGGCCGGGTCGCGGACGATGTCGAAACCCGGGTGGGCCGCCTGCCACTGCCGGGACAGGCCGGCTCGCAGCAGGCGGTGGACTTCGACACCGCGGTGGAGTTCCTTGCGCAGGTTCTCCCGACGGGAGTTGGTGATGTGCAGACCGAGCGACAGTTTGAGCATCGCCGGGGCGCCGGACCGGTGGACGGTGCGTACGGAGGAGGTGGGATGCCAGGAGACGCCGAGCGGGCCGAGGTCCCGGAGCAGCCCGGTTGCGAACAGGGCGGCGACATCGGGGCGGTGGCCGACCGTGTGCCGTTGCCAGGGGTGCATCGGCAGGAGGACATGGCCGTCGGGCAGCGTGCGGCGGACGGGCAATGGCAGTCCGGCGTCGGCGAGTCGGGACGTCAGCCGGTCCGCGGGGACGGTACGGCCGCTCTCCGTCCAGGCGGAGTCGGCGGCCAGCGCGGAGGGAGCGACAGACAGCCAGTGGAGAGGGAAGGAGCCGCGCAACTCGGGTGAGTACAGCCGTGCCTCCGCCTCGGAGAGGCCTTCGCGGCTCTTCGGAGTGGGGTGCAGGGGGTGTCCGAGGAGCAGGGCCTGTTCGGCGGCGAGGAACAGGTCGGGACCGTCGACGGGGTGCTTCCGTCGCTCGCGGATGAAGTCCGTCGTACGGCGGACGGAGTCGGCGACGCGGGCCACCAGGGCGACTTGGTCGAGGGCGTGGTCGGCCGGCCCGGGTGCGGCGGGCGCCTCGGTCGGCCGGGGCAGAGCGGGTGTCCCGGGCGGTCCGATCGGCTCGGGAACATCGGGTGCCTCGGCTCGTGACGGCGTCTCAGGCCTCTCAGCAGGCTCAGGCCTCTCAGCAGTCTCAGGCGTCTCGCGGGAGAGCAGCGCGGCGAGTGTGACGGCGTCCACGGCTGGGGCCTGTTCGGGGGCGTCCGCCAGCCGTGGGAGGCCGAAGCGGTGCCAGCCGGTCGGGGACCAGTGGTGGACGGGGGTGAGGAGGGCGGTCCCGCTGGCGGGGAGCGGCACTCGGAGGGTGCCGTCGACGGGGGCGGGCAGACCTGCCTCGCGCACCCAGCAGCGCAGCAGGCTCTCCACGGCTGCCGCCTGGGCGGCGGTGTGCGGGTCGGGGTGATCCAAGGGGTCGGACGGGTGGGGCCCCCGAGCGGGAGTGGCCTGGCGCTGCTGGGGAGGGACGGACCCGGTCGGGGTGACGTGCGGCGACGGAACGAAGGAGGTGGACGCCGGTGAGGTGGACGCCGGTGAGGTGGAAACGGCGGAGGCGGGACCGGAAGGGCGGGAGGGCTCAGGGGAGTCGTTCAAGGGTGTTCCTCATCGGGTGGGGCCGGTGCGGTCGGCGGCATGACGGACCGGAACGGGGGTGGGGACGCGGCGGCGTGGAGTGGCCCGTCGGTGTCCGTCTCCTGGGCAGGACGGGAGAGGGGCCGGGCGGCGCCCGGCGCCGCCGCGGCGGCCTCTACACACGGCCCGCCGAGCCCGGGTCACCTCGTGCGGCCGGCACGGCCGTAGGGCTCCGGATCCTGGCTGGGCTGCCGACTCGGCTCGTTGGGCTGGTGCTCGTCGCGCTGGTGCTTGCGGTGGGCGTGGCCGTGGGCCGCCGCCTCGATCGCGTCGGCCAGCCGGTCGAGTACGGCCGTGGCCTGTTCGTCGGTGATCGTCAGGGGCGGAAGCAGACGTACGACGCTTGCGTGGCGGCCGCCCAGTTCGATGATCAAGCCGCGGCGCAGGCACTCGCGCCGTACGGCGACGGCCAGTTCGGGGGCGGCGGGGTGGGGCCCCCGAACGGGGCTGGCGTCCGGGGCACCGCGGCCGGTGTCCACCGCGGCTCCGCTCCCTCGCCTCGACGTCTCCGGACCCGACGCCTCCCGACCCCACGCGCACCGTCCCGGCCCTTGCCCGTTCTCCCTCTCTCGTTCCTCCCTGTCTTCCTCCTCCCTGTCTCCCTCCTTGCCCTCCTTGCCCTCCGGGTCGACGAGTTCGACCCCGATCATCAGTCCGCGCCCGCGTACGTCGCCGATGCACGGGAAGTCCGCGGCGAGGGACCGGAGTCGGCCCAGCAGGTGGGCTCCGAGGGTGGCCGCGCGTTCGGCGAGGCGGTTCTCGCGGACGTGGGCGAGGGT
Source organism: Streptomyces sp. YKOK-I1 (assembly GCF_054660435.1). Taxonomy (NCBI): domain Bacteria; kingdom Bacillati; phylum Actinomycetota; class Actinomycetes; order Kitasatosporales; family Streptomycetaceae; genus Streptomyces; species Streptomyces sp. YKOK-I1. The sequence goes on along the minus strand of NZ_BAAGDR010000001.1, from coordinate 7,446,534 downwards.
GGCCGTACCGGCGGCCATGGCGAGCTGGTTGCCGCGGAAGGTGCCCGCGTGGGCGCCCGGTTCCCAGACGTCGAGGTCGTCGCGGTAGACGACGACGGCCAGGGGCAGGCTGCCGCCGATGGCCTTGGAGAGGACCATCACATCGGGGGTGATCCCGCTGTGTTCCACCGCCCAGAAGGCGCCGGTGCGGCCGACGCCCGTCTGGACCTCGTCGGCGATGAGGGGAATGGAGCGGTCGGCGGTGATCTGCCGCATGCGCCGCATCCAGGTGTCCGGCGCGGGAATCACACCGCCCTCGCCCTGGACGGGTTCGAGGATCATCCCGGCGGGGCGCCGGACCCCGGACTTGGGGTCGTCGAGGACGGACTCGGTCCAGTGCGCGGCGAGTTCGGCGCCGCGATCGCCGCCGACGCCGAACGGGCAGCGGTAGTCCTGCGGATAGGGCAGGCGGGCCACGCGGACGTCGAAGGCGCCGCCGGAGGCTTCGAGGGATCCGGTGGTCATGCCGTGGTAGGCGCCGGTGAAGGCGAGGACGCCCGTGCGGCCGGTGGCGGCGCGGACCAGGGTGAGCGCGGCCTCCACGGCGTCCGTGCCGGCCGGCCCGCAGAACTGCACGCGGGCGCGGTCGGCGAGACCGGGCGGCAGGGTGCGGAAGAGCTCGGTGATGAAGGCGTCCTTGACCGGGGTGGCGAGGTCGAGGACATGCAGGGGCGCGCCGGAGTCGAGGACCTTGCGGATGGCCTCCAGGACGACGGGATGGTTGTGGCCGAGCGCGAGGGTGCCGGCGCCGGAGAGGCAGTCGAGGTAGCGGCGGCCGTCGGCGCCCTCGATGGTCATTCCCCGGGCGCGTACCGGCACGATGGGCAGGGCGCGCGCATAGGTGCGCGCCGCGGACTCGCGGGCCGACTGACGCCGCAGGATCCCTTCGTGCGCGGGTCGCCGGCCGGCCTGGCCGACGGGGGACGTTCCGGCGGGCGATGTTCCGGTGGGCGATGTTCCGGTGGATCGTCCCGGAGGGACCTCCTCGGGCACTGGCTCGATCACGGCTCCCTGTCCTCCCGCGGTCCGGCGGGCCGCGCGTGGGCAGCGGACCCCCCACCGCTACCAACCCCGGTCGGCTGTCCTGGTTACGGGTTGCCTCAAGATCCTTGCCGTGACGGAACCGTTGCCCTCCTGTCGGGAGTCCCCCACAGCGAACGCATATCGTGTGGGGGCATTGCACAGGGCCGTGAGACCCGGCTGAACTCCGTGTGGGAACACGCTGAGTTCCGCCCGGCGGGAGCGGCCACAGCTTCAAGTTCGTTGACAGCAGGGGGAGTCAGACCATGCGATCGATACGGCCGTCGTTCACCGCGCGTCGGGGGAGGACCGCGCGCCGCAGAACCTCCCCCGTGCTCGGTGCCGTCGCCCTCGCCTCGGTGCTCGCGCTCACCGCGACCGCCTGCGGCTCGGGCGACACCAACGCCGACGGCAAGGCCACCGCGTCGGCCACGGCGGGCGGCGACGGAAAGATCACGATTCCGGACGACATCAAGGACCGGCTCAAGGAGCACGGGATCGATCTGGACAAGTGGAAGAACGGCGCATGGAAGAACTGGGACCGGGACGACTGGCTGCGTGAGGCCCAGGACTACATCAACCCGATCATCAAGGGCCTGTGGGACCCGGACCGGATGCGGGAGGCCGAGGACCCGGACCGAGGTGTCGACGACAACGACCTCTCCGGCGACCAGGGGGTGACCGACCCGACGCCCGAGCCGGTGGACGCGAAGGCCGTGCCGACGGCGTACCACGCCAACGCCCCGGAGGCGGGCAAGGTGTTCTTCGACTCCCCCGAGGGCACGATGGTCTGCTCGGCGACGGTCGTGAAGGACCCGGCCCACCCGGGCAAGTCCAACCTGGTGTGGACGGCGGGCCACTGTGTGCACGCGGGCAAGAAGGGCGGCTGGTACCGCAACATCGCGTTCGTGCCGTCGTACAACGACAAGGGTCTGTCCGCGGAGCAGCTCCAGACGGCCACCAAGGAGCAGGCCGCTCCCTACGGTGTCTGGTGGGGTGACTGGGTGAAGACCTCGGACCAGTGGATCGCGCAGGGCGGGGAGACGGGCGGTGACGGCGCGCCGTACGACTTCGCCGTGATCCATGTGACGCCGGAGGCGGGCGGTTCCGGCAAGTCGCTGGAGGAGACGGTCGGTTCGGCGCTGCCGGTGGACTTCGACGCTCCTGCGGTGCCGAAGGTGGACAGCATCACCGCGACGGGCTATCCGGCCGCGGCGCCGTTCGACGGGCAGAAGCTCTACCAGTGCCAGGACAAGCCGGGGCGGCTGTCGTTCAGCGAGTCGGACCCGACGATGTACCGGATCGGCTGCACGATGACCGGTGGTTCGTCCGGCGGCGGCTGGGTGGCGACGGGGTCGGACGGCAAGCCGGCGCTGGTGTCCAACACCTCGGTCGGCCCGGTGAGTTCGGGCTGGCTCGCGGGGCCGCGACTGGGTGAGGTGGCCAAGGGTGTGTACGACTCGGTGAGCGACAAGTTCGCCAAGTGAACGGCGAGTGCGCCGGGTAGGGGCGCACCGCGGACCAGGCCACGCACGAAGGCCCGCCCCCTGGGACAAGGGGGCGGGCCTTCGTGCGTGGGTCAGGCGAGGGGGGCCGGGACGTAGGGTGCGAGGTCCGCGGCCAGTTCCTCGTGCACCCGCGCCTTGAGGAGCGTGCCGTCCGCCGTGTGTTCCGCGGAGATCACCTCGCCCTCGGTGTGGGCGCGGGCGACGAGCTTGCCGTGGGTGTACGGCACCAGCGCCTCGATCTCGACCGAGGGCCGCGGCAGCTCGTTGTCGATGAGCGCGAGCAGTTCCTCGATGCCCTGGCCGGTGCGGGCCGAGACGGCGATGGAGCGCTTCTCGATCCGCATCAGCCGCTGAAGGGTCAGCGGGTCGGCCGCGTCCGCCTTGTTGATCACGACGATCTCGGGCACCTGGGTGGCGCCGACATCGTGGACCACCTCGCGCACGGCGGCCAGCTGCTCCTCCGGGTTGGGGTGCGAGCCGTCGACCACGTGCAGGATCAGGTCGGACTCGCCGACCTCCTCCATGGTGGAGCGGAAGGCCTCGACCAGGTGGTGCGGCAGATGCCGTACAAAACCGACCGTGTCGGCCAGCGTGTACAGGCGGCCGCTCGGGGTCTCGGCCCGGCGCACGGTCGGGTCGAGGGTGGCGAACAGCGCGTTCTCGACGAGGACGCCCGCGCCGGTGAGGCGGTTGAGCAGGGAGGACTTGCCGGCGTTGGTGTAGCCCGCGATGGCGACCGAGGGCACCTTGTGGCGCTTGCGCTCCTGGCGCTTGATCTCGCGGCCGGTCTTCATCTCCGCGATCTCCCGGCGCATCTTCGCCATCTTCTCGCGGATCCGCCGCCGGTCCGTCTCGATCTTGGTCTCACCGGGACCACGGGTGGCGAGGCCGCCGCCCTTGCCGCCGCCCATCTGACGGGACAGCGACTGACCCCAGCCGCGCAGTCGCGGCAGCATGTACTGCATCTGCGCCAGCGCGACCTGTGCCTTGCCCTCTCGGGACTTGGCGTGCTGGGCGAAGATGTCGAGGATCAGGGCCGTACGGTCGATGACCTTGACCTTGACGACGTCTTCCAGGGCGATGAGCTGGCCCGGGCTGAGCTCACCGTCGCAGATGACGGTGTCGGCGCCGGACTCGACGACGATGTCGCGCAGCTCCATGGCCTTGCCGGAACCGATGAAGGTGGCCGCGTCGGGCTTGTCACGGCGCTGGATCACGCCGTCGAGCACCAGCGCGCCCGCGGTCTCCGCGAGGGCGGCGAGCTCCGCGAGGGAGTTGTCCGCGTCCTGCGCGGTCCCCGAGGTCCAGACGCCGACGAGGACGACCCGCTCCAGACGGAGCTGTCGGTACTCGACCTCGGTGACGTCCTCGAGTTCGGTGGAGAGGCCCGCGACGCGGCGCAGGGCCGCACGCTCGGAGCGGTCGAACTGGTCGCCGTCCCGCTCTCCGTCGATCTCGTGGCTCCAGGCGACGTCCTCTTCCATCAGGGCATCGGCCCGAAGACCTTCGGGGTAGGCGTGCGCGAAGCGCTTCGTGTCCTGGGAAGGGGAAGAAGAGGAGGTCATTGGGTCCTTACGTCGTGGGGATACCGATGTCGGCGGGGTTCACCGTCCATGGTGCACAACGCACGAGCACCCCGGGAGATTCCCGCGCCTCGTGCCCCGTGCCGCGCCGACCTGACGATGGTCGCACGGTACGCCCCGTCTCGTCACGGCCTTATTCCGGGGTCCAGGGGGCCCAAGGGCACCTAGGGAGTCCTGGTCGCCCTGCGGGCCGGGCCGGCCTGCGGGGCCGGAGAGGTCCGGGCGCCCTCCTCCCCCGCCGCCGTCGGCTTCCAGTCCGGGTGACCGGGCATCGGCGGGGTCTTCTCCCCGTACAGCCAGGCCTGGAAGAAGGCGCCGAGGTCGCGTCCGGAGACCTCCTCGGCGAGCCGGCGGAAGTCCGCCGTGCCCGCGGTGGAGTCCTTGTGGTCGCGCACCCAGTCCCGCTCGACCTGCTCGAACGCCTTCTGGCCGATCTCCTGGCGCAGGGCGTACAGGACGAGGGCGGCCCCGTCGTACACGTTCGGACGGAAGATGCTGATCTTCTCGCCGGGGTCGGGCGCCTTGGGGAGCGCAGGGGGGCCGCCGGCGGCGCGCCAGCGGTCGGACGCGCCGTACGCCGCCTTCATGCGCTCCTGGAGGGTGTAGCCGCCCTTCTCCTGGGCGTAGAGGGTCTCGTACCAGGTGGCGTGGCCCTCGTTGAGCCAGAGGTCGGACCAGGTGCGCGGGCTGACGCTGTCGCCGAACCACTGGTGGGACAGCTCGTGCACCATGATCGACTCGATGTACCACTTGGGGTAGCCGGGCTCGGTGAAGAGGTCCTTCTCGAACAGGGACAGGGTCTGGGTCTCCAGCTCGAAGCCGGTGTCGGCCTGGGCCATGAGCACGCCGTAGGTCTCGAAGGGGTAGGGCCCGACCTTCTTCTCCATCCAGGTGATCTGGTCGGGGGTCTTCTTCAGCCACGGTTCGAGGGCCTCGCGGTCCTTCGTGGGCACGACGTCGCGGACGGGCAGCCCGTGCGGTCCGTCGCGGTGCAGGACGGTGGAGCGGCCGATGGACACCTGGGCGAGCTCGGTGGCCATCGGGTGCTGGGTGCGGTAGGTCCAGGTGGTCGTCCCGCCGGACCGGTCCGCGCCGGTCGGCAGCCCGTTGGCGACGGCCGTGTAGTCGTCGGGGGCGGTGATCCGGATGGTGAACATCGCCTTGTCGGAGGGATGGTCGTTGCACGGGAACACCAGGTGGGCGACGTCTGCCTGGTTGGCCATGGCGAGGCCGTCGGCGGTGCGCACCCAGCCGCCGTCCCGCCCGTCGGCGCCCACCGGGTCGCTGGTGTGCCGCACGGTGATGCGGGTCCAGCTGCCCGGCAGCAGCGCGTCCTCGGGGGTGACCACCAGATCGTCGCCGGCGCTCTCGAAGGTCGCGGGCCGGCCGTCGACCTCGACCGACTCGACGTCGCCGTGCGCGAAGTCGAGGTTGATCCGGTCCAGGCCCGCGGTGGTCCAGGCGTCGATGGTGGTGACCGCCTGGAGCGGCTTGCCGTTGGAACCGGAGTAGGTGAAGGAGAGGTCGTACGACGCCACGTCGTAGCCCGGGTTGCCGAGGTACGGGAAGAGGCGGTCGCCGACGCCGAGCGGTGCCGCAGGGGCGCTCGCGGCGACGAGGCAGACGGACACGGCCGAGGCGAGCAGCGCGGACTTCAGCCGGCGGGCGGCGGCGGTACGGGGGCGGGCGGGCCGGGGGCGCGGGGCCGAGGAGCGCAGGGCCGAGGAGCGGGGGGTGAGCAGCATGCACCACCGCTACCAGCGCGCACCTGCCGTACGGCGGCGACGCGCGCCCTTCCCACCCGATCGGGTTGCGCACGCGCGCGTGCCGGTACGCCGGGCGGACCGGGGGTGTACGACCGGGTCGCGTCGGTGCGGTGCTCAGGAGGCCGAGGCGTGGTGCTGGGCCCTGCTCACGTCGTAGACCCCGGGGACGTTCCGCATGGCGCGCATGAGGGTGGGCAGGTGGGCCGCGTCGGGGAGCTGGAGGGTGTACGTGTGGCGTACGCGCTGCTGGCTCGGGGGTTCGACGGTCGCGGAGACGATCTCGGCGCCCTCCAGCGCCATGGCCTCCGTGAGGTCGGCGAGCAGATGGGGACGGCCGAACGATTCGGCGATCAGCGTGACCCGGCATTCGGTGGTGTCGCCCCAGTTCACGTCGACGGCCGCGCGCCCCGCGTCCGCCATCCGCGTCACCGCGGCGCACTCCACGCGGTGCACGGTCACCACGCCCCCGCGCACGGCGAAGCCGGTGACCTCGTCGGCGGGGACGGGGGTGCAGCAGCCGGCGAGGCGTACGCCCGCGTCGGGGCGGCCGACGACGGTGATCGCGGTGTCGGGGCGGGACAGGGGGGCGTCGGCGGCCGGGATGTCCGTCACCGTCCGCGCCGCGTCGACGCTCTCCTCGGGCTCGGCCGGGGCCGGGTGGGTCGCCAGCCAGCGCTGGATGGCGATCCGGGCGGCGGGGGTGTGGGCGTGCTCCAGCCACTCCCTGGAGGGCTCGGACGCGGGGTCCTGGCCCATGAGGAGCTGGACGGTGTCGCCGTCCTTCAGGACGGTGCTCAGGGTCGCCAGCCGACCGTTCACCCGGGCGCCGATACAGGCGTGCGCGTCCTCGCCGTACTGCGCGTAGGCGGCGTCGACGCAGGTGGCGCCGTCCGGGAGGCCGAGGGTGCCGCCGTCGGGGCGGAAGACGGTGATCTCGCGGTCTTGGGCGAGGTCCTCGCGCAGGGTGGACCAGAAGGTGTCGGTGTCCGGCGCGGCCTCCTGCCAGGCGAGGAGGCGGGAGAGCCAGCCGGGCCGGGTCGGGTCGACCCGCTCCCCGTCGAGCCGCTCCCCATCGGTCCGCCCACCGTCGGGCCGGTCCCCGTCCGCCGTCGCCCCCTCGCGGGTCTGCTCCTCCTGCGGGCCGGCGTAGGGATTGCCGAGGGCGACGACCCCGGCCTCGGCGACCTTGTGCATCTGGTGGGTGCGGATGAGGACTTCGGCGACCTGGCCGTCCGCGCGGGCGACGGCGGTGTGCAGCGACTGGTACAGGTTGAACTTGGGGACGGCGATGAAGTCCTTGAACTCCGAGACGACGGGCGTCATGCAGGTGTGCAGCTCGCCGAGGACGGCGTAGCAGTCCGCGTCCTCCCCGACGAGCACCAGCAGCCGGCCGAAGTCGCAGCCGCGCAGCTCGCCGCGCTTGCGCGAGACGCGGTGGACGGAGACGAAGTGCCGGGGCCGGATGAGGACCTCGGCCTGGATGCCGGCCTCGCGCAGGACCGCGCGCATCGCGTCGGCGAACTCGGCGAGGGGGTCGTCCGCGCGGGAGGCGTTGTCGACGATCAGCTCGCGGGTGTGCTCGTACTCCTCGGGGCGCAGGATCGCGAAGACGAGGTCTTCCAGCTCGGTCTTGAGGGCCTGGACGCCGAGGCGTTCGGCGAGCGGGATGAGGAAGTCCCGGGTGATCTTGGCGATGCGCTCCTGTTTCTCGGGGCGCATCACGCCGAGGGTGCGCATGTTGTGCAGCCGGTCGGCGAGCTTGATCGACATCACGCGGACGTCGCTGCCGGTGGCGACGAGCATCTTGCGGAAGGTCTCGGGCTCGGCGGCGGCGCCGTAGTCGACCTTCTCCAGCTTGGTGACGCCGTCGACGAGATAGCGCACCTCCTCGCCGAACTGCTCGCGCACCTGATCGAGCGTCACATCGGTGTCCTCGACGGTGTCGTGCAGCAGAGAGGCCGTCAAGGTCGTGGTCTCGGCGCCGAGTTCGGCGAGGATCAGGGTCACGGCGAGCGGGTGCGTGATGTACGGCTCGCCGCTCTTGCGCATCTGGCCGCGGTGCGAGGACTCCGCCAGCACATAGGCGCGGCGCAGGGGTTCGAGGTCGGCGTCGGGGTGATGGGCGCGGTGGGCCTCGACGACATGGCCGATCGCGTCGGGCAGCCGGCCGCGGGCGGGGCTGCCCAGCAGGGCGGCCCGTCCCAGACGGCGCAGGTCGATCCGGGGCAGGCTGCGCCTGCGGCTCGTGACGGGCGCTACCGGGCCCGGCGTCGCAGGGTTCGTGGCCTCCGCACTCATGGGCACCTCCGGCTGCGTGGACCGGCGGACGGGGTGTCCCAGGGCGGACACGGCTCAGGGGACTGGCAAAGGTCCCCCGTCCGGGCCGGTGCTTGATGCTACCGAGCCCATCACGTGCGACCGACCGCCTCTCGCCGAGCGTGAAACGGATCACCCATTCGAGCGATGGATCGGGGGTTTACGGTTTTGCGCCAGAAGAAGCAGGCCTGGCCGCGATTTCGAACCTCTGACCCTGCCTCAGGTGTGCGGTCACTTGTCCTGTGCCCGCACGGGCCTGCGATACGAAGTCTTCATCGCGTCAACGAGTGGCGCTTTCAAGCCACTCGGGATCGATCTCGCCTGTGGCGACGATCACTGCGGGTCCGGTCATCTCGATCTCGCCGTCGGGGCGCTCGGTGATCACCAGACGTCCGCCGGGGACGTCCACGGTGTACGTCGAGGGGGTCCCGGTGACGGCCGGGTCCGCGCCGTCCCGGCGGGCGGCGGCCACGGCGACGGCGCACGCGCCCGTGCCGCAGGAGCGGGTCTCGCCGGAGCCGCGCTCGTGCACACGCAGGGCGACGTGCCCGGGGCCGCGGTCGACGACGAACTCGACGTTGACCCCGTCCGGGTAGGCGGAGGCCGGGCTGAAGGGCGGCGGGCTGTACAGGTCGCCGGCGTGCGCGAGGTCCTCGACGAAGGCGACGGCGTGCGGGTTGCCCATGTTCACGTTCCGCGCGGGCCAGCTGCGCTCGCCGACGCTCACGGTGACCTCGCCCTCGGGCAGACGCGCCCGGCCCATGCCGACGGTGACGTCCCCGTCCTTGGCGATGTGCGCGCCCTTGACGCCCGCGCGCGTGGCGACGGAGATGTCCCCCTCGGGGACGAGTCCCGCGTGCTGGAGGTAGCGCGCGAACACGCGCACGCCGTTGCCGCACATCTCCGCGATCGAGCCGTCGCCGTTGCGGTAGTCCATGAACCACTCGGCCTCGGCCGCCATGTCCTTCGCCTCGGGGTGCGCGGCGGACCGCACGACGTGCAGCAGCCCGTCGCCGCCGATGCCCGCGCGCCGGTCGCACAGGGCGGCGACGGCGGCCGGGGAGAGGTCGATGACGTTCTCCGGGTCCGGGACGATCACGAAGTCGTTCTCGGTCCCGTGCCCCTTGAGGAAGGCGATCCGCGTGCTCATTCCTCGATCGTACGGCGTGGGTACGACACCCCGCGCACGTGCGTACGCGCCGCTCAGCGCAGGCGGGCCACGCGCCAGACGGCGAGGACCGCCACCACGGCGACCAGGACGACGTACGTCAGGACGACCCGCCAGTCCGGGCGGCGGCCGGAGCCGCGCGCGGGGAGGCCGGGCCACGTGTAACCAACGCGACGGGCGGCCATCATGCCCCAGCCGGCCGCGCAGGAGCAGATCAGCAGACCCAGCATGGCGATCACGGCCCCGCTGTCGCCGAAGTCGAAGGCGAGGGGGAACGCGAACATCAGGGAGCCGGTCGCGGACAGGGCGACGATGGGCGCGAGCTGCCAGATCCGCAGCCGGCGCTGCGGGCGCAGCTCGACCTCGACCTCGGGCCCGCTCGCGAACATCTCCTCGGGCTCGGGACCGTCGTCGGTCACCCCGCCGCCCTGGGTGTCGTCCACCATGTCGGGGTCCACCACGTCGGGAAGGGCGCGCCCGTCCCGGGGCTCCGGTTCCCCACGCTCGGGGGTGAGGCCCTCGGTGCCTTGTGCGGTGTCACGAGGGCCGGCCTCCATCGCCACGCGCCCTCCCAACTCGGACTCCACTTGGTCGATCGAAGCTCGATGATGGCACGGCACCGGAGGCACGGATGGCGGCCTGGGCGTCCCGATGCCATGACGTGATCAGGCTGTAACCGGTCGTTCCACCAACGCCAGCGCGAGCTCCGGAAGTTCTGTGAGATCTGCCGCAGCCCCACTCAACCAGTGCACCCGGGGATCGCGCCTGAACCATGAATCCTGACGGCGCGCGAAGCGCTTGGTGGCACGGACGGTCTCGGCACGCGCCTCGGCGTCCGTGCACTCCCCGGCGAGCGCGGCGAGGACCTGCTGGTAGCCGAGCGCGCGCGACGCCGTACGCCCCCCGCGCAGGCCCTGCGCCTCCAGTGCGCGGACCTCGTCCACGAGCCCGGCGTCCCACATGCGGTCGACCCGGCGGGTGATGCGCTCGTCGAGTTCGGGGCGCGCCACGTCGACCCCGATCTGGACGGTGTCGTAGACCGAGTCATGGCCCGGCAGGTTGGCGGTGAAGGGCCGGCCGGTGATCTCGATGACCTCCAGGGCGCGGACGATACGGCGGCCGTTGCTGGGCAGGATCGCGTGGGCGGCCTCCGGGTCGGCGGCGGCCAGCCGGGCGTGCAGCGCGCCGGAGCCGCGCAGGGTCAGCTCCTCCTCCAGGCGGGCGCGGACCGCGGGGTCGGTGCCGGGGAACTCCAGGTTGTCGACGGCGCCACGGACGTACAGCCCGGAGCCCCCGACGAGGATCGGCCAGCGGCCCTCGGCGAGCAGGGCGTCGATCCGGGCGCGGGCCAGCCGCTGGTACTCGGCGACGGAGGCGGTGACGGTGACGTCCCAGATGTCGAGGAGGTGGTGCGGGACCCCGGCGCGTTCCCCCGGGGTCAGCTTGGCGGTGCCGATGTCCATCCCTCGGTACAGCTGCATGGAGTCGGCGTTGACGACCTCGCCGCCGAGGCGCTGGGCCAGGAAGACGCCCAGATCGGACTTTCCGGCCGCGGTCGGTCCGACGACGGCGATGACGCGGGGGGTGGGGGCTGCGCTGCTCACCGCACCAGTCTCCCAAACCGCCGGGCCCGCCCTCGAACGAGTTACCCGCCGGCCGGCGGAAGGCGTTGCCGCGGGCAGGGCGGGATACACCCCGCGCGAGTACCGTATGGACTGGTATGGGCGTTTCGGTACCCGCGAGGGAAGGTGGCCCATGGGTCTCTTGCACAATCTGAAGGCCAGGCTCGCCCCGGCCAAGGGCAAGGTCTCGCACCTCGCCCATGAGCACGGGCACAAGGTCACGCATGGTCTCGACAGGGCGGCGAAGGTCGTCGACGAGAAGACCAAGGGCAAGTACAGCGACCGGATCCACACGGGCACCGACAAGGCCAAGGGCGCCATGGACCGGCTCGCGCACAAGGACGAACCGCCTGCGGGCGGCGGCGACACGTTCACCCCGCCGCGCACCCCTCCGCCGGCTTCCTGACTCCGCCTCGCTAGGACCAGGTCGCGACCACGTACCCCACTCCGTACGGCGCGTCCTCGTACAGCAGCGCGCCGCTGAGCCCGGCGTTCTCGGCGGCGCCCGCGAGGACCTGCCAGGAGGCACGGCCGGCGGCCTGCAGCTCGTGCGCCAGCCCGGCGTCGAGTGCCGTGAGCGCGGCCACGTCCGCGGTGCCGAGTGCGCGGGCGACCTCCGCGTCGAAGGGGGCGGCGCGCTCGTCGAGGTAGCCGGGCGCCTTCAGGGTCCGGCACGCGCTCGCGTCGCCCATGACGAGCAGCGCGACGCGTCCCGCCCGGGCGGCGAGTTCCCTGCCGGCCTCGAGGCACCGGTCGGCCGCGAGCGGTTCCCCGACCCCGAGTCCCTCGACGGGTGCGGCGGCCCAGCCGGTCCGTTCCAGCAGCCAGGCGGCGACGGCGAGCGAGGTCGGCAGCTCGCGCGCGGAGGGGGCGTCCGCCTCCGCGCGGCCGAGCCGCACCGTCACGTCCACGCCGAAGCCGCCGAACGAGCCGTGTGCGCCCTCCGGGTGCGGGCCGCGTCCCGCCTTCTCCGCGGGGCCGACGACGAAGAGCCGGTCGGGCCGGGCGGCCGCGAGCACGGCCAGCGCGTCGGAGCAGGCGGCACGCGCCGCGTCCAGCTCGGGCGCGGCACCCGCGGCCACCTCGGGCACGAGCAGCGGCGGACAGGGACAGACGGCGGCGGCGACAAGCATGGTCGGCAGGGTAACCCCGCGGCACGCGGCACGACCCGGCACGTGTCCGACGCGTCGGCGCCACCTGTCGGCGTCAAGCCCGCGCACGGGCGGAGAGCGCGTACCCCGCCGACCGCACGGACGCCTGGGCCGGCCGGTCCCTGAGCGAGCCGACCCCAGGACGGCCAGGGCCGGCCGACACGGGGAACGCCGGCGCCCCACCGCCCCCGCCGTGCTCAGATCCAACCGGCCCGACCGAAGTCAACGCCTCGCGGCCCCACCGCGCCCGGACCCCGGAGTCCCGAACGACATCAGCGGCCCGGCCCGCCGCCTTCGGAAATCAGCTGCACCATCGCGCGAGGGGTGCGCGCCCGGCCGACATCACCCCGCCCCGGCCCCGTCGTGCCCAGTCTCCACCGCCCGACCGGTCGGGGGCGGACACCCGGGCCCGGGGTCAGTCGCAGCCGCAGCCGCTGCCCGTCGGGACCGGCTCGGGGGCCGGGGCGCCGATCTTGGGGAGGCCCAGCATGACGCCGGCCTGCTTGGCGGTCTTCTCGGCGTTGCGCTTCTCCCAGGCGTCGCCCGCGCGCGTGCGGCGCACGTCGAGGACGGCGCCCTCGGCGAGGAGGTGGTGCGGGGCGGCGTAGGTGATCTCGACCGTGACGACGTCGCCGGGGCGGACCTCCTGGTCGGGCTTGGTGAAGTGGACCAGGCGGTTGTCGGGGGCGCGGCCGGAGAGCCGGTGGGTGGCGCCGTCCTTGCGGCCCTCGCCCTCGGCGACCATCAGCTCCAGGGTGCGGCCGACCTGCTTCTTGTTCTCCTCCCAGGAGATCTCCTCCTGAAGGGCGACGAGACGCTCGTAGCGCGCCTGGACGACCTCCTTGGGGATCTGGTTCTCCATGGTCGCGGCCGGGGTGCCGGGGCGCTTGGAGTACTGGAAGGTGAAGGCCTGCGAGAAGCGCGCCTCACGGACGACGTGCAGGGTCTGCTCGAAGTCCTCCTCGGTCTCGCCGGGGAAGCCCACGATGATGTCGGTGGTGATCGCCGCGTGCGGGATCGCGGCCCGCACCTTCTCGATGATCCCGAGGTAGCGGTCCTGCCGGTAGGAGCGGCGCATGGCCTTCAGGACCGGGTCGGAGCCGGACTGCAGCGGCATGTGGAGCTGCGGCATGACGTTCGGGGTCTCCGCCATGGCCGCGATGACGTCGTCGGTGAAGTCGCGCGGGTGGGGGGAGGTGAACCGGACGCGCTCCAGGCCCTCGATCCGCCCGCACGCGCGCAGCAGCTTGCTGAAGGCCTCCCGGTCGCCGATGTCGGAGCCGTAGGCGTTGACGTTCTGGCCGAGCAGGGTGATCTCGGAGACGCCCTCGCCGACCAGGGCCTCGATCTCGGCGAGGATGTCGCCGGTGCGGCGGTCCTTCTCCTTGCCGCGCAGGGCCGGGACGATGCAGAAGGTGCAGGTGTTGTTGCAGCCGACGGAGATCGACACCCAGGCCGCGTACGCGCTCTCGCGGCGCGTCGGCAGCGTGGAGGGGAAGGCCTCCAGGGACTCGGCGATCTCGACCTGCGCCTCTTCCTGCACACGCGCGCGTTCCAGCAGGATCGGCAGCTTGCCGATGTTGTGCGTGCCGAAGACGACGTCCACCCAGGGCGCCTTCTTCACGATGGTGTCCTGGTCCTTCTGCGCGAGGCAGCCGCCGACCGCGATCTGCATGCCGGGCCGGGAGGCCTTCTTCGGCGCGAGGCGGCCGAGGTTGCCGTACAGCCGGTTGTCGGCGTTCTCCCGGACCGCGCAGGTGTTGAAGACGACGACGTCCGCGTCCCCGTCGGATCCCTCGGGGGCGCGGACGTAGCCGGCCTCCTCCAGCAGCCCGGACAACCGCTCGGAGTCGTGGACGTTCATCTGGCACCCATAGGTGCGGATTTCATAGCTCTTGGGTGCGGGAACGTCCACTGCGAGGCTCCGGTCGCTGCTGCTGGTCATGCCTCAAGGGTAGGTGCTCGCGCGTGAGCCCCGCCCCGGCCCGTGCACCGCCCCTCAGGTCTCGATCACGGCGTCGCAGTCGGGGCAGACCACGGACTCGTGTTCCGGCGGGTACCAGCGTGCTCCCTCGTGCTCCGAGGGCTGCCGGCGGGCCCGCACCATGGCGAAGGTGTCCTTGCCGCACAGGGTGCGCGGGCCGGTCGTACCGGGGGTGCCGGGGGCGGCGGGGGCCGCGTGCACCCTGCGGACGTGGGACTCCGTGCCCCCGGGTGCGGCCACCGGGTTCTCTACTTCGTAGACGACGATCTCGCTCATGTCCGTACCGGTTCCTCGATGACGGAGAGCACATTGCCCGCCGGGTCGGTGAACCACGCGATCAGCGGACCGCCACCGCGGAAAATGCCCTTGTCGTCGGCCTGGATATGGTCGTAGCGCTCGAAGCGCACCCCCCGGCCGGTCAGCTCGTCCACCGCCTCCTCGATGTCGTCGACGGGGAAGTTGAGGACCGTGTAGGTCGCCGGGGTGTGGTCGGGCTTGGGGTAGACCAGGATGTCCCGGTCACCCGCGATGTGCAGGGTCAGCAGCCCGTTCCCCTCGGACACCCGCAGGCCGAGCGTCTCGGCGTAGAACGTCCTGGCCACGTCGAGGTCGTCCACCGAGAAGCCGCTGAACGCCTTCGTCGTACCGAACATGATCGCCTCCCAGGCGTGGTTGCCGGTCGTTCAGACCCCGAAGCCGTCCGGGACGTCACCGTCCGCCCCGTCCTCGGCGACCCGTACGACCGCGAGCGTGATGTTGTCGGGGCCGCCCGCGGCGATGGCGGACTTCCACAGTTCGAAGGCGGCGCGGACGTCGTCGTACTCCCGCATCACCTCGTCGAGCGTCTCGTCCGGCACGGGGTCGCTGAGGCCGTCGGTGCAGATGAGGTAGCGCTCACCGGGGGTCAGGGGCACGGTCGACACGTGCGGATGCACGGGGCGGTGGGTGAGGGAACCGCCCAGGCACTGGGTGACGAGGGAGGTGATGCGCCGGCCGGGCCCGAGCGGCGGGCTGTCGTCCACGCTGACCCGGCGCAGTCCGTCCGGGGAGGCCGCGTAGACCCGGCTGTCGCCCACGTTGAACACCAGCGCCGAGCCGGGGCGCACGACGACTCCGGCGACCGTGGTCCCCATGCCGGCCAGCTCGTTCTCCGGGTCGCCGGCGGCCTCGTACACGGCGCGGTTGCAGGCGCTCAGGGTGTCGCGTACGGCGTCCTCGCCGGTGAGGAGCGCGCCGACGGCCGCGATCCGGCGGGCGACGAGGGCGCTGGCCACGTCGCCGCCCGGATGCCCGCCGAGCCCGTCGGTGACGGCGGCGACGAGGGGGGTGCCGAGCGGGAACACCAGGGTCTGCGGGTTCTCGGTGACGGTGGCGCACAGGGTCCACGGGCCCACGACGAGGCTGTCCTCGTTGCGTTCACGGAGCAGCCCGGGATGGCTGAGCGCGCTGACGGCGACGTACGGCACGGGGCGTCACCGTCTGCCCCGGTCGCCACTGCCGGTCTTGCCGGTCATGTCTCCAGCGTAGGCGGCCTGCGGGAGGTTTCCACCGGTCGGGGCCGTGCACCGCGTCTTCCGCGTCTTCCGCGCGACCACCGCGACACCCCTGAACCGCATGTGATCAACTTGGCTCGTTCTTTAGGTCGTTGAACCGTGAAACTGGCAGGAAACCGCCGGTGAGAATGTGTGAAAGGGGTTTCGTACGAGAACGGGAACGATAGGTTCCCAGCATGAACGCACGGCTCGCTCTGCTCAGCACTGTGGCCCCCGGTGTCACGGAGAGCGAGGTGTTCCGGCTTGCGTTGCAGCACGCGACGGCCGAACTGGGCGCGCTCGGCGCGGCGATGCATCTGCGGGGTCCGATGTCGGCCCTGCGGCTGGTGTCGGCCGCGGGACTTCCTCCCGTTCTGACCCGCTCCTGGGAGATCGTCGACCAGGAGGGGCCGGCGGCCCCGGCCCGTGCGCTGCGGGGGAGCAAGGGCGTGTGGGTCCCGAGGCCCGCCCGGCCGGTCCCGGGGCCCGTCTGGCCCGGCACCGGACTCGCCGCCGTCCCCGTGTTCAGCGGACCTCGCAGCGTCGGCGCGCTGACCGTGGTGGCCGGCGAGCGCGGTGAACCCACGCCGGAGCACTGGGAGTTCCTGCGCTCCCTGGTCGCCTGGACCGAGGACCGCATGGCCCGGGCGCCGCGCCCCTCCGGGCCGGTGCGGCAGCAGCGGAGCGGGGAGCGGCTGCGACAGGCCCTCAAGGAGGTCCGGGTCGGCTCGTGGGACTGGGACATCCGCAGCGGCGAGCTGATCTGGGACGAGGCGGCGCTGGAGCTGTACGGCACCCGGCCGGCCGACTTCACCGGGAAGATCGACAGCTGGATGCGGATCGTCCACCCCGACGACCTGGCACCCACGCTGGCGGCGACGCAGCGGGCGATCCTCGACCGGTCCGTCTACGAGGCCGCGTACCGGGTACGGCGCGCGGACGGCACGTACGGCTGGACGCACGCGCGCGGCCGGGCCACGTACGACGCACGGGGCGAGGCGCTGCGGATGATCGGGGTGGGCTGGGAGAGCGACGAGTCGCGGAGCGCCCGTGACACGCTCGGCCGGGCCCTGCGGCACATGAGCGACGGCTTCATCGCGGTGGACGACGAGTGGCGGATCACGTTCGCCAACCTGGAGGCGGAGCGGTTCCTCGGCTTCTCGGAGGAGGAGCTGTTCGGGCGGCTGCTCTGGGACCTGCCCGCCGCCCGGCAGGTGCCCGAGCTCCAGGCCCGGTGCCTGGCCGCGGCGGCCGAGGAGAAGCCGGCCGGCTTCGATGTGCGGGTACCGTCCTGCGGGTGCCGCTACCACCTGCGGCTGGTGCCGGGACCCGACGGACGCACCCTCTACTTCACCGACGTCACCGAGAACCGGCGGCTCGCCGAGTCGCGGCAGTCGGACGAGCGGGCCGCGGCCGAGCGGTCGGCGCGGATCGCGGAGCTCGCCGCGGAGCTCGCGAAGGCCACCACCTCGCAGGACGTGGTGGACGCGGTGGCCCGCCGGGTGCTGCCGCCGTTCGCCGCCGCCGGGGTCCTGGTCCAGGTGACCGAGGAGGAGCGGCTGCACTCCGTCGGGGCCGTCGGCTACCCGGAGGACTTCCTGGAGCTCGTCGACGGCCGCCGCCGGCTGTCCGGCGATCCCTCCTGGGACGCGATCGGTTCCGGTACGCCCCTGTTCTTCTCCTCGCCGCAGGAGCTGACCGCGTACTCCCGCCGGCTGACCGGACTGCCGGAGCGCGCGGGCAAGCAGGCGTGGGCGTTCCTGCCGCTCACCGCGTCCGGACACACGTTCGGGGTGTGTGTCGTGGCCTTCGACCGGCTGCGCCTGCTCACCGCCGAGGAGCGCGCCCTGCTGACCACGATCAGCGCCCTCGTGGCGCAGTCGCTGGAACGGGCCCGGCTGTACGACGCCGAGTACACCCGGTCCCGTGAACTCCAGCGCAGTCTGCTCCCCCAGGCGCTGCCCGACCTGGCCGCGTGCACGGCGGCCGCCCGCTATCTCCCGGCCGGGCCGGGCGCGGACGTGGGCGGCGACTGGTACGACATCATCCCGCTGTCCGGGGGGCGGGTCGCGCTCGTCGCCGGTGACGTGATGGGACACGGACTGCCCGAGGCGGCGACCATGGGGCGGCTGCGCACCGCCGTCCACACCCTGGCCGACCTGGAACTTCCGCCCGGCGAGATCATGGGCCACCTCAACGACATCGTCGGCGCCATGGGCGAGGGGTCGTACGCCACCTGTCTCTACGCGCTCTACGACTCGACCACCCGGCTCTGTTCCCTGGTCCGCGCCGGGCATCCGCCGCCGGCGCTGGTGGGTCCCGACGGGAGCGTGTACTTCCCGGAGCGGGACGCCGACCCGCCGCTGGGCGCGGCCGAGCCGCCGTTCGAGACGGTCGAGCTGGAGGTGCCCGAGGGCAGTCTGCTCGTGCTGTACACCGACGGTCTGGTGGAGTCGGCGAAGCGGGACATCGACGAGGGGACGGCGGAGCTGGCCCGGTTGCTGAGCACCGCCCATGCGCGCGGTGCGCTCGACACCGCCCCGGAGCTGGAGCGCCTGTGCGACACGCTGACGGCCGCGCTGCTGCCCGCCGAGCAGCAGGCCGCCGACGACGCGGCGTTACTCGTCGCGCGTCTGCACGCGCTGCCCACCGACCGGCTGGCGTCCTGGCCGCTGCCCGACGACCCGCGAGCGGCCGGGCACGCCCGTCGGCACGTCCGTGAACAGCTCGCTCTGTGGGACCTGGGCCGGCTCGCTCCCACCGCGGAGCTGCTGGTCAGCGAACTCGTGGGCAATGTCGTCCGCCATGCCCGGGGCCCGGTGCGGCTGCGGCTGCTGTACGGCGCCGAGCTGATCTGCGAGGTCTACGACGGCAGCCAGGCCATGCCCCGCATCCGCCGGGCCACGGAGACCGACGAGGGCGGCCGGGGGCTGCAGCTGATCACGGCACTGTCCGCGCGGTGGGGGGCGCGCTACACGGCGCACGGCAAGTGCATCTGGACCGAGCAGCCGCTGCCCGGCCCGGACGGCGCGCCGGAGGAGCCGGACGGCGGCCCCGAGCTGGTGTTCCTGAAGGCGTCCCGCTCGGACCCGGACGAGGACTGGAGCACGCTGCTGTGACGGCCGCGGGCCGGCTCAGGGGTCGATGAGGCCGGCCCGGATGGCGTAGCGGGTCAGCTCCAGGCGGTCGCGCATGCCGAGTTTCTGGAGGAGGTTGGCGCGGTGCCGTTCCACGGTCTTGGCGCTGATGTGGAGCAGGGTGCCGATCTCGCGTGAGGTGTGGCCCTCGGCGACCAGTTTGAGGATCTCCTCCTCGCGCTCGGTGATCGGCCGCTCGGGCAGCCCTTCGACACCGTGCCCGCGGTGCAGCCGGTCCAGGTAGGAGCGGACCAGGGCCCGCTCGGCGCCGGGGTAGATGAACGGTTCGTCGCGCACCACGGCCCGGCAGGCCTCGACCAGGTCGCGGTCGGCGACGGACTTCAGGACGTAACCGCCCGCGCCTGCCTTGAGGGCCTCGAAGAAGTACTGCTCGTTGTCGTACATGGTCAGGACGAGGATGCGCAGGGAGGGCAGCCGGCGGGACAGCTCACGGGCCGCCTGGAGCCCGGTCATCCGGGGCATCGCCACGTCCAGGACGGCCAGGTCGATGTCCCCGGCCCGGGCCCGCTCGACCGCCTCGGCCCCGTCCCCGGCCTCGGCCACGACCTCCAGATCGGGCTCCCCGTCGAGGATGAGCCGGACGCCGCGACGGACGAGGGTGTGGTCGTCGGCGAGGAGCACACGGATGGGCCGGCGGCCGGGGCCCGGTGCGGCCGCCCGCGGTGCGACCGGCCGCACCGGGCCGTCCGGGGTCATCGGTCCGCTCCGGACGGGGGTACGGACGGCGGGGTGTCCTCGGCGTCACCCGTGACGGACGAGGGCGACGGCGGGGTGTCCTGGCCGTCACCCGTGACAGACGAGGGCGACGGCGGGGTGTCCTGGCCGTCACCCGTGACGGGCCCGGCCGCTGTGGCCGACTTCGCCGTCACCCGCAGCCGTACGTCCGTACCCGCGCCGCCGTCCATGGGCCGACCCGCACCGGAAGAACGTTTCTCCGAACCGCCCGCCCCGGCACTCCCTCCACCGCTCGGTGACACCACGGCCAGCGTCGCCCCTACCAGCAGCGCCCGTTCCCGCATGCCCGTGATGCCGGCGCCTTCCCCCGCCGTCGCACCGAGGCCTCTGCCGTTGTCCCGTACGAGGAGTTCGACGCCGCCGTCGAGGGGCCGCAGCCGGAGTTCGGCGCGGTCGGCGCCGGCGTGCCGCGCGGTGTTGGTGAGGGCTTCCTGGGCGACCCGGTAGAGCACGAGTTCCGTCTCCTCGGTCAGCGGGGGCAGACCGGCGTGCACGTCGTGGCGCACCGTCAGCCCATGGGTGGTGAACTCGGCCGCGAGCGAGCGCAACGCGCTGAGCAGGCCGAGTTCGTCGAGGACGCCGGGGCGCAGCCGGCGCGCGATGTGCCGGATCTCCTCCAGCCCGGCGCGGGTGGCCTCCTGGGCCTGCACCAGCTCCTCGCGCAGGTCCTCCGGCGCGCGGTCGGCGACCCGCTTGAGCTGGAGGAGGACGGCGGTCAGGGTCTGGCCGACCTCGTCGTGGAGTTCGCGCGCGATGCGATGGCGTTCGCCCTCCTGGGCGGACAGCGCCCGGGCCGCGCTGGCGGCGCGCTCGGCCTCCAGCCGGTCGAGCATCGCGTTGTACGTGGTGATCAGCTCCGCCGTCTCGACCGGCCCGGAGACCACGGCACGGACCCCAGGCCGCAGCAGGTCGGCACCGGCCATCGCCCGGCCCAGCCGCCCGAGCGGGGCCAGACCCACCCGCAGCACCAGGACGTTGACGGCCAGGAGTACGGCGAGCCCGCCGAGGACGACGAGCGCCTCGCCCGGCAGCACCGGGGTGGAGACGGTGACCGGGCCCAGAAGCAGCGCGGCGGCCACGGTCAGACCGACGGCGTTGAGCGTGAAGATCCGTACGAACAACGACACGCTCCTGGCCCCTCCCTTCCCGCCACGCACCCACGGCACGGCCCTGACCAGCCTCTCCGGGCTCCATCGCCCCTGTCCATCCGTCACAACACCCATGTCGTCACCGTACGACCGGATGGCAGCATGACCACGACCGGCGATCGGCCCATGGCCATCCGTGACCGACCAGCAAGGGGAAGAAACGTGTCTGCTCCACGCCTCCGCACGACACCGCTGCCAGGCATCGGCGTCCAGTACGACCTGGTGACACGAGAGCAGCGCCATCTGTCCGTGGTGGCCCATCGTGACGGCTCCCGCACCGTCGGCGTGTACCGGGCCGACGATCCGGACTCCTGCGCCCAGTCGCTGCGCCTGACCGGCGCGGAGGCCGCTTCGCTGATCGATGCGCTGATGCCGTCCCACCACAGTCCGAGCCTGCTGTACACCAGCGACCTGGGCCTGGTGGCCGAGCGCATCGAGATAGCGGGCGCCTCCCGCTTCAACGGCCGCCTGCTGGGCGACACCCGGATGCGCACCGAGACGGGCGCGTCGATCGTGGCGGTGCTGCGGCGTGCCGAGGCCATCCCGTCCCCGGCGCCGGACTTCCGGCTGGCGGGCGGCGACACCCTCATCGTGATCGGCACCCGCGAGGGCGTGGACGCGGCCGCGGCGATCCTCGGGCGGGAGTGATCGAGTGCACTCCGCAGTTCTGCTGATCGAGTTCGGTTCCATCATCCTGGCGCTCGGGCTGCTCGGCCGGTTCGCCGCCCGTTTCTCGTTCTCGCCGATCCCCCTGTACCTGCTGGCCGGGCTGGCCTTCGGCGAGGGCGGGCTGCTGCCGCTGGGCGCGAGCGAGGAGTTCGTCGCCACCGGCGCCGAGATCGGCGTCATCCTGCTGCTGCTGATGCTCGGCCTCGAGTACACGGCGAGCGATCTGGTCTCCAACCTCAAGTCGCACTACCCGTCGGGCCTGGTCGACTGCGCCCTCAACGCGCTGCCGGGCGCGGCCATGGCGCTGCTGCTGGGCTGGGGCCCGGTGGCGGCGGTGGTGCTGGCGGGCGTCACCTGGATCTCGTCGTCCGGGGTGATCGCGAAGGTGCTGAACGACCTGGGCCGGGTCGGCAACCGCGAGACGCCGGTCATCCTCAGCGTGCTGGTCCTCGAAGACCTGGCGATGGCGGTCTATCTGCCCATCGTCACGGCGCTGGTGGCCGGGGTGGGGCTGGCTGCGGGGAGCCTCACCCTGGCCGTCGCGCTGGGCGTCGCGGGGCTCGTGCTGTTCGCGGCGGTGCGCTACGGCCGGGTCATCTCCCGGTTCGTCTCCAGCGACGACCCGGAGAAGCTGCTGCTCGTGGTCCTGGGCCTGACGATCCTGGTCGCCGGTGTGGCGCAGCAGTTGCAGGTGTCGGCGGCGGTGGGCGCGTTCCTCGTCGGCATCGCGCTGTCCGGGGAGGCCGCGGAGGGCGCGCACACGCTGCTGAGCCCGCTGCGGGACCTGTTCGCGGCGATCTTCTTCGTCTTCTTCGGGCTGCACACCGACCCGGCGAGCATCCCTCCGGTCATCCTGCCCGCGCTGGCGCTGGCCGTCGTCACCGCCGCGACGAAGATCGCGACCGGCTACTGGGCGGCCCGGCGCGCGGGTATCTCCGTCAAGGGCCGCTGGCGGGCGGGCGGCGCGCTCGTCGCCCGCGGCGAGTTCTCGATCGTGATCGCCGGTCTCGCGGTCACCGCCGGGATCGAGCCGTCCCTCGGCCCGCTGGCGACGGCGTACGTGCTGCTCCTGGTGGTCCTGGGCCCGCTCACCGCGCGCTACACGGAACCGCTCGCCCGGTGGTGGACGAGCCGCCGGACGCCCCGCGCGAACCTGCCGGAACAGCGGACCGAGTCCGTGGCACGGCCGCAGACGCCGGTGGGCGACTGAGGCACGGCGCCGAGGCGGGGCCGCGTTCTTCCCGAGCGCGGCCCCCTTCCGCACTCCGTGGCACACGTCACACCCCACGGTGACGGAATCCCGGACCGGCAGCGGGAGGGCCATGGCATGCTCATGCCTTGTTACCGGCAAGTAGGTATCCGGTGTCCCACCATGCCCGGCCGGTCCCCCCTCTCACCCCCCATCCCCAGGACTGACCTTGCGCAGACGCCTGAGGCACACCCGTGCCCTCATGCCCGCCTTAGCCGCATCCGCCCTCCTCCTCGCCACGGGCTGCTCCTCGGCCCCGTCACAGGCAGCCTCCCCCTCCACCACGACCGTCCGGGAGTCCGGCACCGCGGGCTCCGCCACCGGCCGCTCGCTGGCCGTGGCGGCCGCTCCGGCCGGCACCGCGACCGCCTCGGCCCATCCGGCCAGGTCCGACGGCAGGGCCCACCGGACCGAGCTCAGCGTCGCCTCGTACCACAGCAGGACCCGACGGGCCGTCATCTCCTCGAACGACGGTCCGGGCCGGGCGAGTTCACCGCCCTCGCCGGGTTCCTCCCCCTCGGGCTCCGCCTCCCCGAGCGCCTCGGCGGCTCCGCGGCAGCGCACCGCCGTCGGCGACGTCATCGCCAGCGCTCCCGCGCCGGGCGCCCCGCAGGGGCTTCTGGCCAAGGTCACGAAGGTGATCGGCGAGACCGAGCAGGGCACGGAGGTCCAGACCGAACCGGCCCGGCTCAACGCCCTGCTCGGGGACGACACCGCCAAGGGCAGCGTGCCCGTCGACCCGGCCGCCTTCGACGTCGACAAGCTGCTGCCCGACGTCGACCTCTCCTGGTCCGGCACGGGCGACGTCCACGTCGGGCCGGAGGGCGCGACGGTCCCGCTCGGCAGCCTGCGGCTCGACGTGCGCGCCGAACTGCCCACCGTGGCCCGGGGTTCCGCCTCCGCGGACGCCTCCGTCGAGGGCTTCGTCCAGGTCGCCCCCCAGGTGGACTTCCGGTACGGCGGCGAGGGCACCGACACCGCACCCGCCTCCGCCTATCTGGGCGTGTCCGGGGACTGGACCTCGGGCTGGGCGCTGAAGGGCCGGGCCAAGGCGTCCGCGACCGCGGCACGGATCCCCTTCGCCAAGCTGCACGCCGACCCCGTCCTCCAGGTCGGTCCCGTCCCCGTCGTGGTCAACCTCGATCTGACCTGTTACGTCGAGATCAGCGGCGACGGAAAGATCACCGTGGACGTGGAACAGAGCCTGAAGGGCGACTTCAAGGCCGGCGGCACCTTCGGCCTCGCCCAGGGGTGGACCCCGGTCAGCTCCTCCGACATGACCAGCACGCCGGTGCGCACCTCCGTCACCACCGCCGGAAGCGTGAAGGCGGCCCTCGGAGCCGAGGCGAGTGTCGGCCTCTACGGCAGTGTCGGCGTCGTCGCCGACCTCGCGCCGTACGTCCGCGGCGAGGGCACCGCCACGGTCACCGGCACCGACGAGGTGTTCGAGGCCGACGGCACCTGGGCGCTCTACGGCGGGGTCGACCTCACCGGCACCCTGCGGCTCCAGCTGACCATCTTCGGCACCCCCGTGTTCGGCAAGGACATCCCCCTGGGCACGCTCCACCGCGAGTGGAAGCTGGCGGGCAGCTCGCCCTAGGACCCCGGGCTCGTCCGGCCGTTCAAGCCGCGCCGCCGGGTATCCATCCCTGGCGGCGCAGCACCGCCGAGACGTCCGGCGCCTCGTAGTGCTCCCCCTTGAGCACCTTGCCGTCGGCCCTGCGGGCGACCTGGCCGTCGGGGCCGAGCTTGGTCATGTTCGAGCGGTGGATCTCGGCGATCACCGCGTCGAGGTCGATCCCGTGCACCAGCGCGGTGCCGTACGCGACGTAGACGACATCGGCCAGTTCGTGCGCCAGCCGGTCCAGCGGGCCGCTCACCGCCACCTCGGCGACCTCCGCCGCCTCCTCGGCGAGCAGCTCACCGCGGTGCGCGGCGAGGCCCGGCGGCACCTCCGTGGGCGTGCTGCGCGCGTCGAGCCCGAAGGCACGGTGGAAGTCACGGACCAGGTCCGCGGGCGAGGAATTGCTCATGCACCCGACTGTAACGAGCCCCACTGACAGCGACCCCGGAACGCCCGTCCGCACCGTCCCCGCCCGTCTCTGTGAGCCCCGCCCTGGCCAGCCCCACGCACCGGCTGGCAGGATCGGCGCATGTCCAAGGTCTTCTCCCGTATCGGCAGGCGCCAGGCCCGGCAGGGGGCGGCGGCCGGTGTCGTCGTGCTCGGGCTGCTGCTGTGGTGGCTGCTGCCGCTGGGCGAGGATCCGCCGAGCGGGACGATCACCTTCAGCACGGGCACGCCCCGCGGCGTCTACCAGTCGTACGGCTCCCAGCTGCGCGACGCGCTCGCCAAGGACATGCCGGGCCTGACCGTGATCCTGAAGTCCAGCAACGGCTCGCAGGACAACGTCGAGCGGGTGGCGACGGGTGGCGCCGACTTCACCATCGCGGCGGCGGACGCCGTCCAGCTGTACGAGTCACGGCACCCGGACTCGGCGAACCGGCTGCGCGGGGTGGCACGGCTCTACGACGACTACGTCCAACTGGTGGTGCCGCACGACTCCGACGTCCGCTCCGTCGCCGATCTGAAGGGCAGGACGGTGGCCACGGGCCTGCCCGGCTCGGGTGTGCGTCTGATAGCCAACCGGGTGCTCCAGGCGGCGGGACTGGACCCGGACAAGGACGTCAAGGCCGTGGAGAAGGGCATCAACGACGGCCCGCAGGCCCTGAAGAAGGGGGACATCGACGCGTTCTTCTGGTCCGGCGGCATCCCCACGGGCGGTCTGGCGGACCTGGCCAAGACCTTCTCCTTCCGGTTCGTGCCGATCGACGCCGTCCTCGTCGCCAAGATGCACGGCCAGGACAGCTCCACGAGCTACTACCGGGCCACGAACATGTCCGCGTCGGTGTACGGGAGCCTCCAGAGCGACGAGACGGTCCCGACGATCGCCGTGTCCAACGTGTTGATCACCCGTACGGACGTGGATCCACGGCTCACCGAGTGGATGACCCGGATCGTCATCAAGAGCCGTGACGACATCGGCTCGCGCGTCCACTCCGCGCAGCTGGTCGACCTGCGCACCGCGATCGACACCAATCCGCTCACCCTGCACGACGGCGCCCGGCACTACTACCGCTCGGTCAAGCCGTAGGCCGCGTCCAAGCCGTGGGCGGCGCCGCGGTCAAGCCGTGGGCCGCGACCTCGGCACCGACACCGTGACCTTCAGCCCGGTCGGCTCGTGACGGTCGTACGAGAGCGAGCCGCCGCCCGCCGCGAGCAGGGTGCGGGTGATGGACAGGCCGAGGCCCGAGCCCTTGATGTTCTGGTGGCGGCCGCTGCGCCAGAAGCGGTCGCCCACGCGCGTGAGTTCCTCGTCGGTGAGGCCGGGGCCGTGGTCGGTGACGACGACGGTGGAGGTCTCGCCGTCGGCTGCGACCCTCACCTCGACGCGCTCGCCCTCCGGCGTGAACTTCACCGCGTTGTCGATCACCGCGTCCAGCGCGCTGGACAGGGTGACAGGGTCGGCCCAGGCCGTGGTGGCCGGGCAGTCGCCGACCAGCCGGACCCCCTTGGCCTCGGCCGTGGGCGCCCAGGCGGCGACGCGCTCGGCGGTCAGCGCGCCGATGTCGGTGACCCGGAGATCGGCCTCGGTGTGCTCGGCCAGGGCGAGGTCGAGCAGGTCGTCCAGGACCTGGGCCAGGCGTTTGCCCTCGCTCTGGACGGAGGCGATCTCCTCGTTGTCCTCCGGGAGTTCGTAGGCGAGCAGTTCGATGCGCAGCAGCAGCGCCGCGAGCGGGTTGCGCAACTGGTGCGAGGCGTCGGCGACGAAGGCGCGCTGCTGCTCCAGCACGTCCTCGACGTTGTCGGCCATCTCGTTGAACGACCCGGCCAGCCGCCTGAGTTCCGGCGGTCCGCTCGCCACCGCCACCCGGGACTTCAGCCGGCCGCTGGCGATCGCGTGCGTGGTGATGTCCAGCACCCGCACGGGTTTGAGGACCCATCCGGTCAGCCGCAGCGCGGCACCGATGGCCAGCAGCATGGCGGCGACCTCGCCCGCGCCGATGACCAGCCAGCCGTGCAGGATCCGTGACCGCATCGGCCCGGTGGGCGAGTCGGTGACGACGACCGCGACCACGTCACCGTCCCGGATGACCGGCGACGCCACCACGAGCCGGCTGCGCTGCCAGGGCCATACCTGCTGGGGGTCATGGCTGCGACGGCTGAGCAGGGCCTCGGCGTACGCCGCCTGCACCTCACTCATTCGAGGGAGGGTGAAATCCTTGGGTGCCCGGGCCAACGGGGTACCGGTGGTGGAGAAGACAGCGGCACGGATGTCGTAGACCTCGTAGTAGCTGTCGAGTTCGCGTGCGAGCGTCAGCAGCCGCTCCTCCATGGACGCCGACGCGGTCGCGTCGGTTCCCGAGGGCACGGTGACGTTCTGGGCGAGCGCGGCGAAGCGCGCGGTGTCGTCGATCCGGTCGACGACCACCCGCTGCTGCTGCGCCCCGGCCACGCTGACGGCCAGCGGCATCCCGAGGGCGAGCAGAACGGCCGCCATCAGGACGATGAGCAGCGGCAGCAGACGTGTACGCAACGGTCCCCGCTACCCGGCCGGGGCGACGAGCCGGTACCCGACGCCGCGTACGGTCTCGATCAGGGCGGGCATGCGCAGCTTGGCGCGCAGGGAGGCGACGTGCACCTCCAGGGTGCGCCCGGTCCCCTCCCAGCTGGTGCGCCACACCTCGCTGATGATCTGCTCCCGGCGGAAGACGACACCGGGCCGCTGGGCGAGCAGCGCGAGCAGGTCGAACTCCTTGCGGGTGAGCTGGACGACCGTGCCGTCCACGGTGACGCGCCGGGTGGGCAGTTCGATCTGCACGGGTCCGAGCCGCAGCGCGTCCTCGGCGGGCGTGCCCGCCTCCTCGTGGACGGTGCGCCGGCTGACGGCGTGGATCCGGGCGAGCAACTCCCCGGTGTCGTAGGGCTTCACGACGTAGTCGTCGGCGCCCAGGTTGAGGCCGTGGATGCGCGAGCGCACGTCGGAACGGGCCGTCACCATGATCACCGGGGTGGCGGTGCGCTTGCGGATCTTGCCGCAGACCTCGTAGCCGTCCTGGTCGGGCAGGCCGAGGTCGAGCAGGACGACTCCGAAGCCGGGGCCTTCGGGAACGAGCGCCTGGAGCGCCTCCTCGCCGTTGCGGGCGTGCGTGACGTCGAAACCGTGCCGCTTGAGGACCGCGGACAGTGCGGCGGCGACATGGTTGTCGTCCTCGACGAGGAGCAGCCTCATCGCGGCCCCCTCCGATTCATCGGCCATTTGGTCTGTTTGTGTACAAAACGCGGGCACACACGCATGCGCACCATGCAGTCACGCTGATGGACGACGACGCCGTCAAGTGGGTTCCGGTTGCGCGCGACTTCCGTTACCCGCCCGATACGCACGCAGGTCACAAGTGCTACGACACGTGTCCGATTGCTATCGGATCGTGATGCTCAGATTCCCCTCAGATGTAATGACGCTGGTCGCGGCCGGTTACTACTGTCCTCCGAAACCGAGGTGGACGGAGCCTGAGAGCGATGACCGAAGTATCGGTGACCAAGCAAGACGCGGTCCCGCCCGGCGGCGATCTCGTCGTCCTGAAGAGCGTCAACAAGCACTTCGGCGCGTTGCACGTGCTCCAGGACATCGATCTGACGATCACCCGCGGTGAGGTCGTCGTGGTCATCGGACCCTCCGGGTCCGGGAAGTCGACCCTGTGCCGCACCGTCAACCGTCTCGAGACGATCGACGACGGCACGATCACGATCGACGGGAAGCCGCTGCCCCAGGAGGGCAAGGCGCTGGCGCGGCTGCGCGCCGACGTCGGCATGGTCTTCCAGTCGTTCAACCTGTTCGCGCACAAGACCGTGCTCGAGAACGTGATGCTCGGTCAGATCAAGGTCCGCAAGACCGACAGGAAGCAGGCCGAGGACAAGGCCCGCGCCCTGCTGGACCGCGTCGGCGTGGGGACGCAGGCGGACAAGTACCCGGCCCAGCTCTCGGGCGGGCAGCAGCAGCGCGTCGCCATCGCCCGGGCGCTGGCCATGGACCCCAAGGTGATGCTCTTCGACGAGCCGACCTCGGCTCTCGACCCGGAGATGATCAACGAGGTCCTGGAGGTCATGCAGCAGCTCGCCCGGGAGGGCATGACCATGATCGTCGTCACCCACGAGATGGGCTTCGCGCGATCGGCCGCGAACCGTGTGGTCTTCATGGCCGACGGCCGCATCGTCGAGGAAGCCGCACCCGAGCAGTTCTTCAGCAACCCGCGCAGTGACCGTGCCAAGGACTTCCTGTCGAAGATCCTGCACCACTGAACCGCCGGCACCCGCAACGCGCTCAGCCCTTCTTCACTCCTTAAGGAAGTAGCCATGAAGCTTCGCAAGGTCACCGCCGCCTCGGCCGTCGTGCTCTCCCTCGCGCTGTCCGCCACCGCGTGCGGCGGCGACAGCAAGGACGAGGGCAGCGGCAGCTCCAGCGGGGGCGGCGGCACGATCAAGATCGGCATCAAGTACGACCAGCCCGGCCTCGGCCTGAAGAAGCCCGACGGCACCTTCGCCGGCTTCGACGTGGACGTCGCCACGTACGTCGCCAAGGAGCTCGGCTACGACGCGGACAAGATCGAGTTCGTCGAGACCAAGAGCGCCGACCGCGAGAACGCCCTCGCGCGCGGGGACGTCAAGTTCATCGCCGCGACCTACTCGATCAACGACGAGCGCAAGCAGAAGGTCGACTTCGCCGGCCCGTACCTGCTGGCCCACCAGGACCTGCTGATCAAGACCGACTCGACCATCACCAAGGGCACGGACCTCAACGGCAAGAAGCTGTGTTCCGTGACCGGTTCGACCTCGGCGCAGAACGTCCAGAAGTCGATCGCGCCGAAGGCGGACCTCAAGGAGTACGGCACCTACTCCGAGTGCGTCGCCGCGCTGCAGAACGGCGCCGTGGACGCGGTGACCACGGACGACTCGATCCTCGCCGGCTTCGCCTCCCAGGACCAGTACAAGGGCAAGTTCAAGCTGGCGGGCCTCAAGCTCAGCAACGAGAACTACGGCATCGGCGTCAAGAAGGACGACTCCGCGACCGTCGACAAGATCAACAAGGCGCTGGAGAAGATGGTCAGCGACGGCTCCTGGCAGAAGGCGGTCGACGCCAACTTCGGCCCGGCGGACTACAAGAACGAGGCGGCCCCGAAGATCGGCGTGATCGTCCCGAACGCCTCGTAGCCACCGCCCAGCGGGATTTCTGCGGTGTGCCGCCGTCCGTCGCGATCACGGCGGCGGCGCGCCCCGCCCTCCTCATACGCCACCCACCCGGAAGCGCGGGAGATCGTGTTCGACTTTCTTGAAGGTTACGACGTCCTCGGGGCGTTCTGGATGACGGTGAAGCTCACCGCCCTCTCCGCCGTGGGCTCCCTGGTCTGGGGCACACTGCTCGCTTCGATGCGGGTCAGCCCGGTCCCGCTGATGCGCACCTTCGGCACCGCCTACGTCAACATCGTCCGGAACATCCCCCTGACGGTCATCATCCTCTTCTGTTCGGCCGGCCTCGCCGACGTGTTCCACGTGACCCTGGGAGGCGGGAACTTCAAGATCCAGGGCTTCCGGCTGGCCGTCCTCGGTCTGGTCGCCTACACCGCGGCCTTCGTCTGCGAGGCGCTGCGCTCCGGCATCAACACGGTGCCGCTCGGACAGGCGGAGGCGGCCCGCGCCATCGGCCTGAGCTTCAGCCAGACCCTGCGGCTCGTCATCCTGCCGCAGGCCTTCCGCGCGGTCATCGCCCCGCTGGCCAACGTCCTGATCGCCCTGACCAAGAACACCACGGTGGCGGCCGCCATCGGCGTCGCCGAGGCCGCCTACCTGATGAAGACGATGATCGAGAACGAGGCGCAGACACTGCTCATCGGAGCGTTCTTCGCGTTCGGGTTCGTGGTACTGACCCTGCCGACCGGCCTCTTCATGGGCTGGCTGGGCAAGCGACTGGCGGTGAAGCGATGAGCTCGGTCCTCTACGACACTCCCGGCCCCCGCGCCAAGCGGCGCAACCTCCTGCTGTCGGTGGTCTTCACCGCCCTCCTCGTGCTGCTCCTGTGGTGGGTGTGGCTGAAGATGGACGAGAAGGACCTGCTCACCTCCGCGCAGTGGAAACCGTTCACCGAGTCGCAGGCGTGGACGACCTATCTGCTGCCCGGCCTCGTCAACACGCTGAAGGCCGCGGCGCTGGCCATGGTGATCGCCCTTCCGCTGGGCGCGGTCTTCGGTATCGCGCGGCTGTCCGACCACCGGTGGGTGCGGGGCGTGGCCGGCACGGTGGTGGAGTTCTTCCGCGCCATCCCGGTGCTGCTGCTCATGCTGTTCGCCAATGAGTTCTACGCCCGCTCCACCAACGTCACCAGCGAGGACCGGCCCCTCTACGCCGTCGTCACCGGCCTGGTCCTCTACAACGCGGCGGTGCTCGCCGAGGTCGTACGGGCCGGCATCCTGGCCCTGCCGAAGGGCCAGACGGAGGCGGCGTACGCCATCGGTCTGCGCAAGGGGCAGACCATGGGCAGCATCCTGCTGCCGCAGGCGGTCACCGCGATGCTCCCGGCGATCGTCAGCCAGTTGGTGGTCATCGTGAAGGACACCGCGCTCGGCGGTGTGATGATCGGCTTCACCGAGCTGCTCAACTCGCGCGGCACCCTCGCCGCCAACTACGCCAATGTGATCCCGAGCTTCATCGTGGTCGCCGTCATGTTCATCGTGCTCAACTTCATCCTGACCAGCTTCGCGAGCTGGCTGGAGGGCCGTCTGCGGCGCAGCAAGCGCGGCACGGGCGCGGTGCTCGGCACCGACAAGGTCGACGACCTGAACGCGGCCGAGGTCGGCGGCAGCTACGGCACCGGCGCGGGTGGGGCGAGCTTCTGACGCATACTCAAGGAGCTTGACCTGTACGAGGGCAGTGGCGTGCGCGCCACTGCCTTTCGTCGCTTGACGCAAACAACGACAATGGGTTGCATACGTTCTGTGATCGTGCACCCTGCTCCAACCTGTTGTTCACTCTCGTCCCCGAGGACACCGTCGAAGGCAGGGAGCGCCACGCCGTGGACCCGGTGATCATCGTCGGAGCGGGGCCGGTCGGCCTCACGCTCGCCCTGGCCCTGGCCCGCCAGGAGGTGCCGTCGGTCGTGCTCGACGAGGGCACGGGCAAGGACGAACCTCGGCTCGCGCGCACCGTCGTGCTGCGCGAGGACACCGCCGCCCTCGTGGAGCGGCTCACCGGGGTGCCCCTGGACCAGGTGGGGATGCGCTGGTCGGGATGGCGGTCGATGCGGCGTCGGCAGGTGACGAACGAGGTCGTGTTCGGCGAGGGCGAACCCGCCCCGCTCCATATCGCCCAGCATGTGCTGACCGGCGCCCTGCGCACCGCCCTCGCGCGCGAGCGGCTGGTCAGGATCAGCGTGGACAGCCGGCTGGACTCGGTCGAGCAGGAACCTTCCGGTGTCACCGCCCACACTCGCGGCCCCCGCGGCACCTGGTGGCGCGGCAGCTTTCTGATCGGCTGCGACGGCCCCCGCTCCACGGTCCGCAAACTCCTCGACATCCGCTTCCCCGGGCGTACGGCGGTGGAGCGACATGCCGTGGCCGCGCTGCGCGTGGAACTTCCGTGGGACGGCGAGGCGTTGCTCCATAGGACACCGCCGTGGCGCTCGTCCGGTCCCTCCGCCGGGGAGATCACCGGACGTCCGCTGCCGGACGGCGTCTGGCGCCTGGACTGGCTGCTCCCGCCCGGAAAGGACCTGGTCACCCCCGAGCTGCTGGTGGCCCGCGTCCGCGAGACCCTCGCGGGCTGGAGCGAGGGCCCGACGCCGGAGTACGAACTGCTGGACACCGGGGTGCACACGGTGCACCACCGGCTCGCCCGCCGCTGGCGCGTGGGCCGGATCCTGCTCGCCGGGGACGCCGCGCACCTGCTGGGCGCACTCGGCACCCAGGGGCTCGACGAGGGACTGCACGACGCCGACAACCTCGCCTGGAAGCTGGGCCTGGCCTGGCACCACGGCCCGCACGAGGCACTGCTCGACAGCTACCAGAGCGAGCGCCGCGCCGTGGTCGCCGCCCGGCTGCGCGCGGCCGACCAGGTGCTGCCGCTGCTGCGCGGAAGCGGCGGCATAAGGTCGTACGTCCCCGGCGCGGCCCGCGGCCACGACGTACTGCTCTCCGACGGCCATCTGGGGCGCGGCCAGCTCGGCGCGGCGGGCACCTACGCCGGCTCGCCACTCGCGCCGCAGCATCTGGAGGCGGAGGTACCGGTGGACACGCCCCTCGGCTCGGCGGTCGAGGACGTCCGGGTGACCGCCGAGGACGGCTCCTTCGTCCAGCTGCGCGACCGGCTCGGCCGGGGCCGGCTGCTCGTCCTGCTGATCGCGCCGGGTACGGGTGTGTGGGAGCGCCGCCACTGGGTGGGCGCCGGGCTGATGCCCCGGCTGGCCGCGGCCGTGACGGCCCTGCCGACCCCCGCCGAGCTGCTCGTGGCCGAGAGCTACCCGGGCGCCGCCGCCCACACCGTGCTGCTGGTACGGCCCGACGGTCACCTGGTCACCGCGCTGAACGGGGTGCGCCCGGCCGACCTGTACGCGGCGGCGGAGGCGGCGATGGGCGGAACGGCGGCGGAGGAGGCGAAGGCGGGGTCGGCGGCGGGGTCGGCGGCGCAGTAGCCGGACGGATGACCGCACTCACCGTCACTGTGCTGTCCGCATGGTGACAGTGAGTTGACCGGCCTCCACCGGCGTGGTGTACTCCGCATCGTGACCGACACCGATGTGCGCCTGTGGCGGAGGGTCCATATGGACCTCGTCCGCTATGCGGGCTGCGTGTGTTGCCCCTCCTGCTGAACTCGCCTCCCTGTCTCCCCCGGCGTGCGCCGCCGTGGCGCCTGTGCGCCGACGTGCCGTCGCACGCTCCAGCGAACGTTCCCAGGACGGTGTCCGTGTCTGTCTCCCCCGTCGTGTCCCCTGGTGCGGCCTCCGCTGCGGCCCCCGCGCAGGCCGCGCCCACCCAGGCGGACCTCCTCGACTTCGTCCGGCGGACGGCCGCCGACACCGAGCTGGTCGCCTCTCTCCCGCTCGACCCCGAGGGCCGCACCTGGGTGCGCCTGGAGGGGCCCGGCGGCAGTGAGGCCTGGCTGATCGGCTGGCCTCCCGGCACCGGCACCGGCTGGCACGACCACGCCGACTCGGTGGGCGCCTTCGTCACCGCCCGGGGCGAGCTCAAGGAGTACTCGCTCGCCGCGCGGCTGCCCACCGACGGCTGGAAGACCCTGGAGCTGACCGAGGGCGTGGACCGGGAACGCACCCTGCCCGCGGGCCGGGGCCGCTCCTTCGGCCGCCACCACGTCCACGAGGTGCTCAACGAGTCGGGCGAGGAGCACGCCGTCTCGGTCCACGCCTACTACCCGCCGCTGCCGCGCATCCGCCGCTTCAGCCGCACGGGGCAGGTCCTCCGCCTGGAGCAGGTCGAGCAGCCGGAGGACTGGCAGTGAGCGACGACGGCCCGCTCGGCATAGACGAGCTGCTCGACCGGGTGCGTGCGGGGTACGCGCGCGTGGAGGCCCACGAGGCGTACGAGGCCGCCCGTGCCGGGGAGGCGCTGCTCGTCGACATCCGGTACGCGGCCCTGCGCGAGCGGGACGGTCTGATCCCCGGGGCCGTGGTCGTCGAGCGCAATGAACTGGAGTGGCGGCTCGACCCGCAGGGCAGCCACCGTCTCCCCGAGGCCACGGGCCACGCCCTCCGGGTCGTCGTGATCTGCAACGAGGGATACGCGTCGAGTCTGGCGGCCGCCTCGCTGCACCAGCTCGGGCTGCACCGGGCGACGGATCTGATCGGCGGCTTCCAGGCCTGGAAGGCCGCGGGACTGCCGGTGACGCCGTAGCCCCGGCGCACCCGTCGGTCCTCGGTCGCCGCGCCCCGGCCGCCGCCCGGTCTCATTCCTTGGCGGTGGCCACTGTCACCGCGCGCACCCGCAGGGCCATCCGGCCGGGCAGGGCAGTGGCGACGAGGGCGAGCAGACCTGCCACGGCGACCACCACCGCGTACACGAGCGGGGTGACCGCCGGTGCCGCGCGGCCGGTCATCCCGAGGCTGAACGCGGTGAGGACCGCCAGGGCGATGGCGCTGCCCAGGGTCGCGGCCAGCAGGAGCACCGACAGGGCCTCGGTGCGCAGCATGCGCAGCACCTGACGGCGGGTCGCGCCCGCGAGGCGCAGCAGCGCGAACTCCCGGACCCGTTCGGAGACCGACATCGCCAGGGTGTTGACCACGGCGATCGCCGTGAAGGCGAGGACGAGCCCCATCGCGAGCAGATTGACCTCCGCGTTGGCCTGCTGCCGCTCGGCCTGGAGCGAGTCGGCGACGGCCGGGGCCATCACCGTGAGTCCCGGGAACTTACGGAGCGTGGTCGCGAGTTGTGTCTGTGTGCGGTCCGTGCCGACGAGGAGGGAGGAGGAGAGCGGGTTGTCGACATGGCGGGCGAGGAGGTCGTGCGCGAAGGTGAGGTCTCCGAAGCCGAGGCCCCTGGCGTAGACGGCGGCGACGGTGAGGGTGGCGGGCGTGCCGTCGCCGAGCGTGAGTCCCAGGGTGCTGCCGGGCGCCAAGTGGAGCTGGTCCGCGGCCAGTTCACTGACGGCGACGGTGTTCTCGGTGAGCCCGGACAGGGAGCCGGCGGTGACGTCGGGGTCCCAGGTGCGGGTGAGCCCGGCCGGGGTGACGCCCTGTGCCGTGTACTTGTCGAGGCCGACGCGGACGGTGGTCCGGACGACCTCGGTGACGGCGTCGTCGCCCGTGCGGAGCTGTCGTGCCGCCTCTGCGGGGACGCCGGGGCCCCGGGAGGCGACCACCCAGTCGGCGCGGACGCCCGCACGGGCCTGGGCGCGGGCCGCGTCGCCGAGGGTGGGCTGCACGAACAGCACGGTGCAGGTCATGCCGATGAGCAGGGTGAGGGGGGTGACGACGGAGGCCATCCGGGCGGCGTTGCCACGGAGGTTGGCGGTGGCGAGCCTGCCGCCGTGGCCGGTCAGCCGCAGCGGGCCGGACAGGAACAGCGCGGCCGCTCTGACCAGGAGGGGCCCGAGCAGGGCGACGGAGGTGGACAGGACGACCACGGCGAGGAAGGTGACGGGGGTCGACGCGGGTTCGGTCCGCAGGGCGCTGAGCACGGCGACGAGCACGGCGCCGCCGGCGAGCAGCAGCAGACCGGCGAGGAGCCGGCCCCAGGCGGGTCGGGTGCGTTCGGTGCGGGCCTCGGCGAGCGCCTCGGCGGGGCGGATCCGGGCCACCCGGCGGGAGGCGATACGGGCGGCGGCCCAGGCCCCGAACAGGGTCGCCGCGACGGCGGCGAACGGCGGGAGGACACCGGCGGTGTGCTGGAGTGTGGCGGGCATGGCGCCCAGGGCGACGAACCTGTCGTACAGCCGGCCGCCCAGCACCAGTCCGAGGCCTGCCCCGACCGTGCCGGCCGCCGCTCCGGCGATCAGGGCCTCGCGGCCGAGGAGCCTGCGGATCTGTCCCGAGGTGGCGGCGACGGCCCGGAGCAGGGCGAGTTCGCGGTGGCGCTGCTGGACGGAGAGGGCGAAGGTCCCGACGACCACGAGGACCGCCACCAGCAGGGAGGTGCCGCCCATCGCACCGCCCATGCTGACCAGCCTGGTGCGGGCCGTGGCGGCGTCCAGGAACTCGACCGGGCCGCGGGCGTCACCGGTGCTGATCTGCGCTCCGGTGCCGTGCAGCGCCGTGGCCACGGCCTGCCGCAGCCGCTCCGGGTCGGTGCCCGTCTTCGGCAGCACCCCGAACGCGGTGACCTGGCCGGGGTGCGCGGCGAGGCGCCGGGCCTCCTCGGCGGAGAAGAAGAGGGACGTCTGGTGGCGTACGGCCGTGGCGGGTGCGGCGATTCCGGAGACGCGGTAGGTGCGCGGGGCCTGCGTCGACTGGACGGTGAGGCGGTCGCCGGGTGCGAGGTGGGCGCGCCGTGCGAGGTCGCGGTCGACGACGACATCGGCCGGCTGTGTGGGGGCGGCGCCCGCGGTGAGGCGGTACGGCGTCAGCGCGGCGGAGTCCCAGGCGTGCCCGTAGGCGGGCCTGCCCTCGTCCGCGGTGCCCGTGGGCGTCAGGGGCTGGGCGAGGAAGGTGAGTTCGGGGACGACACGGGCGGTGCCGGGCAGGGCGGCGATGGTCTTCCCGAGGCCGGAGGGGAGCCAGGCGCGCTCGGCGACGGGTTTGTCCTTGTGTTTGACCTTGGTCTTGCCGTGCTTGTGGGTGACGGTGGTCCGGTGGACGTTCTGGTCGGCGGAGACCACGATCGGCGCGGCCGCGTACCGCTCGGTGCGGATGGTGCCGCGCAGTCCCGTCTCCAGCAGGGTGCCGCACGCGGTGATCAGGGCGGCCGCGCACATGAGGGCGAGGAAGGCGCCGAGGAAGCCTGCCTTGCGGGCGCGGACGGTCTTCAGTGCGTAGCGCAGCATCATGACGGACCGGTCTCTCTTCTGTTGTGTGCCTGGTCGTGCTGGTCGGGCGCGGGGCGGGCGACCAGGCGGGTGAGGACGGTGGAGCGATGTCGTCGCCGGCGCGGCGGGAAACGGCGATCGCCGGGCACCGCCTGCCACCAGCGCTCCCGCTGCGCGGACGGTGTCGCGCCCCGTGCCTCGGGCGGCTCCGCGCCGGCCTCGCCGGCGAAGCCGTATCTGGCCGGTTCGCGCAGGTGGCAGCTGGTGGATCCGGTGTTGGGGCCGAGCGCCCGGGCATGTGCCTTGAGCGCGGCGGGATCACCGATCTTGACGGACGCGGGAAGCGCTGGGGGCATGCGTACACAGTCGTCTGTGCACACGGGTCTGTGCAGTGCGGTGGCCCGGTGTCCTCGGCGGGGGGTTGTCCCCACCCCCACCCTCACCCCGCCGGCTCAGTCGCCGTCCTCCATGAGGAACTCCGTGTCCTCCCCCTCCTCCTCCAACGCCTGCCGGACCACCCGCAGGGCCATGCCCTCGGAGTAGCCCTTGCGGGCGAGCATGCCGGCGAGGCGGCGGATCCTTCGGTCGCGGTCGAGGCCTCGGGTGGAGCGGAGCTTGCGGGCGACGAGGTCGCGCGCGGTCTCCTCCTCCCGCTCGAAGTCGAGCCGGCCGACGGCCTCGTCGATCAGCGTCGGGTCGACCCCCTTGGTCCGCAGCTCCCGCGCGAGCGCCCTCCGGGCCAGTCCCCGGCCATGGTGCCGGGACTCCACCCAGGCGTCCGCGAAGGCACTGTCGTTGATCAGCCCGACCTCCTCGAACCGCGAGAGCACCTCCTCGGCGACCTCGTCCGGGATCTCCCGCTTGTGCAGGGCGTCGGCGAGTTGCTTTCGGGTGCGCGGGGTCCCGGTGAGCAGGCGCAGACAGATCGCCCGCGCCCGCTCGGCCGGGTCCCCCGAGGACTCTTCCCGCTCGGCCCTCGACGAGGGAGAAGAGCCTCCGTCCTCGGCGGACGGTTCCCCGAAGCCGCGGCGACGACGTCCGCGCCCGCCGCGCGGGCCGCCCTCGCCACCGCCGCGTCCGGCCGCGCGGCCACCACGGCGCGGGCCGTCACCCTGCGCGCCGTCGTCGCCGTACGGCAGGTCACCCGGCCGGTCGTCGTCGCCCCGCGCGGGACCGCCGTGGTCCCCGCCACCCGGCTCCCAGGGGGTGCCGGGGTGGGCGTCGTACTCGGCCCAGTCCGTTCGTCGTGTCACGGATCAGCTCTTGGCGGTCGTGGCCTTGGTCTTGGCGGTCTTGGCGGCGGCTGCCGGTACCGTCGTGACGTCGCCCGCGGGCGCGCCCGGGGTGGCCGCGGCGTCCGTGCCCGGCTCGGCGGCGGGCTCCTCCGGGCGGACGCCGACGCCCAGCTTCTCCTTGATCTTCTTCTCGATCTCGTTGGCGAGATCGGGGTTGTCCTTCAGGAAGTTGCGGGCGTTCTCCTTGCCCTGGCCGAGCTGGTCGCCCTCGTACGTGTACCAGGCGCCGGCCTTGCGGACGAAGCCGTGCTCCACGCCCATGTCGATCAGACCGCCTTCGCGGCTGATGCCCTGGCCGTAGAGGATGTCGAACTCGGCCTGCTTGAAGGGCGGCGCGACCTTGTTCTTGACGACCTTGACGCGGGTGCGGTTGCCGACCGCGTCCGTGCCGTCCTTGAGGGTCTCGATGCGCCGGATGTCGAGACGCACCGAGGCGTAGAACTTCAGCGCGCGGCCACCGGTCGTGGTCTCCGGGGAGCCGAACATCACGCCGATCTTCTCGCGGAGCTGGTTGATGAAGATCGCGGTGGTCTTGGACTGGTTGAGCGCGCTGGTGATCTTCCGCAGCGCCTGGCTCATGAGACGGGCCTGGAGACCGACGTGGCTGTCACCCATCTCGCCCTCGATCTCCGCGCGCGGGACGAGCGCGGCGACGGAGTCGATGACGATGAGGTCGAGGGCGCCGGAGCGGACCAGCATGTCCACGATCTCCAGGGCCTGCTCGCCGTTGTCCGGCTGGGAGAGGATCAGGTTGTCGATGTCGACGCCGAGCTTCTTCGCGTACTCGGGGTCGAGGGCGTGCTCCGCGTCCACGAAGGCGACCTGGCCGCCGGCCTTCTGGGCGTTGGCCACCGCGTGCAGGGTCAGGGTCGTCTTGCCGGACGACTCCGGACCGTAGACCTCGACGACACGGCCGCGCGGGAGGCCGCCGACGCCGAGCGCCACGTCGAGCGCGGTCGACCCGGTCGGGATGACCTCGATGGGCTCCCTCGACCGCTCGCCCATGCGCATGACCGCGCCCTTGCCGAATTGCCGTTCAATCTGTGCGAGTGCGGCATCCAGGGCCTTCTCGCGGTCGGTTCCTGCCATGGGTTCCACCCGGTTTGCTTGAGTCGATCGCTTCACGTCAAAGACGCTAACGCCTGCCACTGACAATGCGCCCCGACGCCGGTCCAGCCTGTGGATAACTCAGGGACTTCCCTGTCTAAAACGGGACGTAAACCCCGGCGCGAGCTTCGCCGGAGCCTCCATAAGAATGTATGTTCGATTTTTGTGTCAAGCGCGCCACACGACGGCGGCGAGCTGTTCCCGGCTCGTGCCGTTCGGTCGGGCAGGACCTCAGCTCCCGGTCGAGCGGCCT
The DNA here is from genome assembly GCF_054660435.1 of Streptomyces sp. YKOK-I1. Classification (NCBI taxonomy): domain Bacteria; kingdom Bacillati; phylum Actinomycetota; class Actinomycetes; order Kitasatosporales; family Streptomycetaceae; genus Streptomyces; species Streptomyces sp. YKOK-I1. The sequence goes on along the minus strand of NZ_BAAGDR010000001.1, from coordinate 7,406,713 downwards.
CCGCGCCGCTCCCGCGCTCCCGCCCACAGGCTCCGGGCGCGGTCGAGCGGACCCGTGCCGTCGACGCGGCCCCGGTGACCGTGGACGCGGGGGTCGTCGGTGACGTCGTAGCGCTTCACGTACGCGCCCAGGAACGCCTGGAGCGTGGCGACGGCCGGGATGGCTATCAGGGCGCCCACGGCACCGAGGAGGGCGGTGCCGGCGATGACCGAACCGAAGGCGACCGCGGGATGGATGTCGACGGTCCTGGACGTCAGCTTCGGCTGGAGCATGTAGTTCTCGAACTGCTGGTAGACCACGACGAAGATCAGCACCCACAGCGCGTACAGCGGCGAGACCGTGAAGGCGATCAGCATGGGCAGGGCGCCCGCGAGATAGGTGCCGATGGTGGGGATGAACTGCGAGACCACGCCCACCCACACGGCGAGCACGGGCGCGTACGGGATGCCCAGCGCCTCCAGCAGTACGTAGTGCGCGACCCCCGAGATCAGCGCCATCAGCCCGCGGGAGTACAGGTACCCGCCGGTCTTGGCGACGGCGATCTCCCACGCGCGCAGCACCTCGGTCTGCTTGGCGGGCGGCAGGACGGAGCACAGCGCGCGGCGCAGGCGCGGTCCGTCGGCGGCGAAGTAGAACGAGAACAGGGCGATGGTCAGCAGCCTGAAGAGGCCGCCCAGGACCTGGGTGGAGACGTCCAGGACGCCGGCGGCGCTGTTCTGGGCGTACTTCCGCAGCCAGTCCGAGTGGAGGAGCCCCTCCTGGATGTCCACCCGGCGAAGATCCGTGCGGAACGTGGTGTTGACCCAGTTGATCACGGAGTCGAGGTAGTCCGGGAAGCCCTCGATCATCTTGATGATCTGCCCCGCGAGCATCGAGCCGAGCAGCGTGAAGAACCCGGCGACCATGATCAGCAGGCCGAAGAAGACCAGGAAGGTGGCGAATCCCCTGCGCATCCCCCGGGCCGCCATCCGGCTCACGGCCGGTTCCACCGCGAGGGCCAGGAAGAACGCGATGAGGATGTTGAGCAGCAGGCCGATGACCTGGTGGAAGGCCCAGGTGCCCAGCTGGAACACTCCGATGAGGGCGAGCGCGAGGACCATCGCGCGCGGGAGCCAGCGCGGCATGCGCTCGCCCGCGGCGACGGCGGCGCCGTCGGCCGGGGGCCGGGTCGGCGGCGTCGTACCGGACGGGGATGCGTGCCGGGCCGCCTGCCCGGTCTCGTCAGTGGGTGCCACGGCACAAGTCTCGCCCACGGCACCGACACTCCGGCACCCCCGGGTGATCTTCCCTGTGGATCAGCGCAGCTCCGCGGGAACGTTCATCACCGCGCAGACCACGCGCCACACGTCCTTGGCCTCCCAGCCGGCGGCCAGCGCCTCGTGCACGGTCCGCCCGCCGAGTTCCGTCATCACGTGATCACGCGCGAACGTCTCGGCGGTACCCGTGCCGAAGTGCTCGTCCATCCGCTGCCAGAAGACCGTCAACCGCATGCCCCCAGTATCCCGCCCCCGGGGGGTGGCCCCCGCCGGGACCGCCTGCGGAGACCGCTTTCCCCCCTACGGTCTGACCATGGCCGAAACCGGAGCATCCCCACTCCCCCCGACGCCCCCGGCGCGTTCCCCGCTCTTCCGCGCCGAGCCCTTCGTCTGGCTCACCGCGCGCGTGCTGGAACAGCGCCTCTTCGCGTACGAGTTCCTGCACGGCGGCGCCGACCCCGTCGAGGCGGCGCTGGACGCCTACCGCAACGAGGACGGCGGTTACGGCCACGCGCTCGAACCCGATCTGCGGGGTCCGGTGAGCCAGCCCCTGCACACCGCGCACGCGCTGCGGGTCCTGGACCTCGTCGGCCTGCTCGGCGGGCGGCGGATCGAGCGGGTGTGCCGCTACCTCACCGCCGTCTCCACCGCCGACGGCGCCCTGCCCGCGATCGATCCCGGCCAGCGCGGCTACCCCGCCGCCCCCTTCGTCCCGATCGTGGACGACCCGCCCAGCGACCTGCTGGCCACGGGCCCGGTGGTGGGCCTGCTGCACCGCAACGACGTGTGGCACGCCTGGCTGTTCCGGGCCACGGACTTCTGCTGGCAGGCCGTGGACTCCCTGGAGCGGTCCCACCCGTACGAGATCGAGGCCGCCGTCGCCTTCCTGGACTCCGCTCCCGACCGCCCGCGCGCGGAGGCGGCCGCCGACCGCCTGGGCCGTCTGGTGCGCGGCCAGCGCCTGGCGGCGCTGGACCCCGACCACCTGGACGCGTTCCCGGTGGCGCCTGGATACGCCCCCGGCGAGCACCACTTCCCGCACGACTTCGCGCGCACGCCGCGCTCCCTCGCGCGCGCGTGGTTCACAGACGACGAGATGGCGCGCTCCCTGGACCTCCTCGCGGGCGAGCAGCAGGAGGACGGCGGCTGGCCGGTCCGCTGGCGCCACTGGGCGCCCGCCCCGGCCCTGGAGGCACGCCCCATGGTGACGATCGAGGCCCTGCGCACCCTGCGGGCCCACGGCCGCCCGATCGGCTGATCACCCGGGCCCCGGCGTCATCCGCCCAGGGCCCGCACCCCGGCCGTGACCACCACGGCCGCCGCGACGACGATCAGGAAGGGCGCCCGCAGCACCAGCGCCACGGCGGCCGCCGCAAGCCCGGCGGCCCGGGCGTCGAGCACGAGCGCGTGCCCGTCGGCGAAGGTCTGCTGGGCCGTGAGAGCGGCCAGCAGAGCCACCGGCAGCAGGGCGGCGAGCCGCCGTACGACCGGCCGTTCCAGAGCCCCGTCGGGCACGAGCAGCCCGGCGAGCTTGACGGCGTAGCACCCCGCGGCGGTGGCGAGGATCGCGACCCAGACACCCATCACGCACTCCCCTCGTCCTGTCGCCGCCCCTTCAGGTACAGCACGGCGGGTGCGGCGAGCGCGGCCACCAGCACCGGCACCCCGGCCGGCACCACCGGCAGCAGCCCGAGCCCCAGCACGACGGCGAGCCCGGCCACGATCCGCTCGGTGCCGGTCCGCAGCATGGGCGCGAGCAGCGCCAGGAAGACGGCGGGTCCGGCCGCGTCGAGCCCCCACGCGTCCGTGTCCCCGATCGCCTCGGCCCCCAGGGCGCCCAGCAGGGTCGTGAGGTTCCACAGCACGTACAGGCTCACCCCGGTGACGGTGAAGCCGATCCGGGCCGCGCGCCGCCCTGGCTGCGCCAGCGACACGGCCGCCGTCTCGTCGATCACCCACTGAGCCGCCAGCGGGCGCACCGCGCGTGGGAGGGCGAGCACCTGGGACAGCCGTAGACCGTAGAACGCGTTGCGCACCCCCAGGAAGAACGCGCCCGCGGCCGCCGTGAGCGGGTTGCCGCCCGCCGCCAGCGCGCCGACGAGCGCGAACTGGGACGCGCCGGTGAACACCAGGAGGCTCAGCGCACAGCTCTGCCACACGGTGAGCCCGCTGCCCGCCGAGGTCACCCCGAAGGCGAACCCGGACAGGCCTACGGCGACGCCGACGCCCAGTCCGTCCCGGACGACGGCGGAGTCCGGTTTCCCGGCCCGGCCGGCGCGTAGGTCTGCGCTGGTGTCTGAGAGAGCTGTCTGTTCTGCCACGTGTCCGACGGTAGGAGGAGCCGGCCGCGCGCGTCTTGTACGTTCTTGCGCTCGCGCTGGTACGCCCCCGGCGGCACGCCCACGATCCGGGCGAAGTGGCGGTTGAGGTGCGGCTGATCGGTGAACCCCACGGTGACCGCGGCCTCGGCGGGAGTGGTGCCGCCGTCCAGGAGCCGGCGGGCCCGCCGCACCCGGGCATCGGTGAGCCACGCGTGCGGCGGCATCCCGAACGTGTCGCGGAAGGCGCGCAGGAGCGCGAAGGAACTGGTCCCGAGCTCCCGTGCCAGCCGCTCCAGCGTCGGCGGATCGGCCATCCGTTCCTCCAGCACCCCACGCGCGCGTGCCGCGATCCGCGCCCCGGCCGTGCGCACCTCCCGCTGCGGCAGCGCACCGCCGTTGAGCCGCAGCAACCGCGTCACGGCGACCCGCAGCATCGTGTCGGCGGCGAGCGCGTTGCCCTCGTCGACGGCCCGGAGCACCTGGTGCACCAGTGCGGCGGCACGCGCGTCGTCGAGCACGGGGCTCACGAAGCCGGGCGTGCCCCGCAGGCTCGTCGTCTCGGCCGCGATCTCCGCCACCAGCTCGGGCAGCGGGTAGACGGCGCCGTACCGCCACCCCTCCGGAACCCCAGCCCGCCCGGTGTGCGGGGTGTCGGGGTTGACCAGCGCCAGGGCACCGGCCCCCACGTACACATCGGACCCGTGATGCCGGAAGACCTCCGCCCCTTCGGCGACGGCGGCGATCACGAAGTGCTCATGGGTGTGCCGCAGGAACGTCTTGCGGACGTACGAGGCGCGCAGCAGATCGACACCGGGCAGTTCCGCGTACCGCCAGTGCCGAGCCGACTCACGAGAACCCGCCATGTCCCCATTCTCCGCCCCCGCCCAAGCCCGCGTCGCCGCGGCCATCGCCGCAGGTCGGAGCGATTGTCAGTGCCCGGGTGCAGGATGGACGCATGGTCAGCTCCGCACACCGAGCCCTCGACGGCTTCTCGCCCGCGACCCGCGGCTGGTTCACGGGGGCGTTCTCCGCGCCCACCGCGGCCCAGTCGGGCGCGTGGCAGGCCATCGCCGCGGGCTCGGACGTCCTGGTGGTGGCCCCGACCGGCTCCGGCAAGACCCTCGCGGCCTTCCTCGCGGCGCTCGACCGGCTCACCTCGACGCCCCCGCCGGCCGACCCGAAGAAGCGCTGCCGTGTCCTCTACGTCTCGCCCCTCAAGGCCCTGGCGGTGGACGTCGAGCGCAACCTGCGCAGCCCCCTGACCGGCATCCGCCAGGAGTCCGTCCGCCTGGGCCTGCCCGAACCCGAGGTCAAGGTGGGCATCCGCTCCGGCGACACCCCGCCCGCCGAGCGCCGCGCCCTCACCACCCGCCCGCCGGACATCCTGATCACCACCCCCGAGTCCCTGTTCCTGATGCTGACCTCGGCCACGCGCGACGCGCTGACGGGCATCGACACCGTCATCCTCGACGAGGTCCACGCGGTCGCGGGCACCAAGCGCGGCGCCCATCTCGCCCTCTCCCTGGAGCGCCTGGACGAACTCCTGCCCCGGCCGGCCCGCCGCATCGGCCTCTCCGCGACCGTCCGCCCGGTGGACGAGGTCGCCCGCTATCTCTCCCCGCGCCGCAAGGTGGAGATCGTCCAGCCGAAGTCCGGCAAGGAGTTCGACCTCTCGGTCGTGGTCCCCGTGGAGGACCTGGGCGAGCTGGGCGGATCACCGGTCGCCGACGGCTCCGAGGGGGCCGAGCGCCCCTCGATCTGGCCGCATGTGGAGGAGCGGATCACGGATCTGATCCAGGCCCACCACTCCACGATCGTCTTCGCGAACTCCCGCCGCCTGGCCGAGCGCCTGTGCAACCGGCTGAACGAGATCGCGTACGAGCGCGCCACCGGCCGGCCGCTGGACGAGCACCACGCCCCCGCCGAGCTGATGGGCGGCTCGGGAGCGGCCCAGGGCGCACCGCCGGTCATCGCACGCGCGCACCACGGCTCGGTGTCCAAGGAACAGCGCGCCCTGGTCGAGGAGGACCTCAAGGCGGGCCGGCTCCCCGCGGTGGTCGCCACCTCCAGCCTGGAGCTGGGCATCGACATGGGCGCGGTGGACCTGGTGGTCCAGGTCGAGTCCCCGCCCTCGGTGGCCTCCGGCCTCCAGCGCGTGGGCCGCGCGGGACACCAGGTCGGCGCGGTCTCCACGGGTGTGGTGTTCCCCAAGTACCGAGGCGACCTGGTCCAGGCGGCCGTGGTCACCGAACGCATGCGCACCGGCTCGATCGAGTCCCTGAAGGTCCCCGCGAACCCCCTGGACGTCCTGGCCCAGCAGCTCGTGGCCATGACCGCGCTGGACACCTGGCAGGTGGACGACCTGCTCGCGACGGTCCGCCGGGCCGCCCCCTTCGCCTCCCTCCCGGAGTCCGCCTTCACGGCCACCCTGGACATGCTCGCGGGCCGCTACCCCTCCGACGCGTTCGCCGAGCTGCGCCCGCGCGTGGTGTGGGACCGCGTCGCCGGCACGGTCACCGGCCGCCCGGGCGCCCAGCGCCTCGCCGTCACCTCCGGCGGCACGATCCCCGACCGCGGCCTGTTCGGCGTCTTCCTCGCGGGCGCCGACCCCAAGAAGGGCGGCGGCCGGGTCGGCGAGCTCGACGAGGAGATGGTCTACGAATCCCGCGTGGGCGATGTCTTCACCCTCGGCACCAGTTCCTGGCGCATCGAGGACATCACCCGCGACCGGGTCCTGGTCTCCCCGGCCCCCGGTGTCCCGGGCCGGCTCCCGTTCTGGAAGGGCGACCAGCTCGGCCGCCCACTGGAGCTGGGCCGCGCGGTGGGCGCGTTCCTGCGTGAGGTCGGCTCCCTGCCCAAGGACGACGCCCGGCTGCGGCTGCTCACCGCCGGCCTGGACGCCTGGGCCGCCGACAACGTCCTCACCTACCTGGACGAACAGCGCGAGGCCTGCGGCCATGTCCCCGACGACCGCACGATCGTCGTGGAGCGCTTCCGCGACGAGCTCGGCGACTGGCGGGTCGTCGTCCACTCCCCGTTCGGCGCGCAGGTCCACGCGCCCTGGGCGCTGGCGCTCGGTGCGAAGCTCTCCGAGCGGTACGGCATGGACGCCCAGGTCATGCACGCCGACGACGGCATCGTGCTGCGCCTGCCCGACGCCGACCTCATGGGCCTGGACCTGCTCGACCAGGAACCGAGGAAGGCCGGGACGGAGTACGACGCGGAGCAGGCACCGGTCGGCGCGGCGGACGTCGTCTTCGACAAGGGCGAGGTCGACCAGATCGTCACCGACCAGGTCGGCGGCTCCGCCCTGTTCGCGTCCCGGTTCCGCGAGTGCGCCGCCCGCGCGCTGCTGCTGCCCCGCCGCAACCCCGGCAAGCGCACCCCGCTGTGGCAGCAGCGCCAGCGCGCCGCACAGCTGCTCCAGGTAGCGAGCGAGTTCGGCTCGTTCCCGATCGTCCTGGAGGCGGTCCGCGAGTGCCTCCAGGACGTCTTCGACGTGCCCGGCCTGGCCGAGCTGATGGGCGATCTGGAGTCCCGCAGGGTCCGCCTGGTCGAGGTCACCACCCCCGAGCCGTCGCCGTTCGCCCGCTCCCTGCTGTTCGGGTACGTCGCCCAGTTCCTGTACGAGGGGGACTCGCCGCTCGCCGAGCGCCGCGCCGCCGCCCTCTCCCTGGACTCACGGCTGCTGGCCGAGCTGCTCGGCCAGGCGGAGCTGCGCGAGCTCCTCGACGCCGAGGTCCTCGCCGAGCTCGAACAGGAACTCCAGTGGCTCACCGAGGACCGCCGAGCCAAGGACCCCGAGGGCGTCGCCGACCTGCTCCGGCTCCTCGGTCCGCTCACCGACGCCGAGCTGGCCCGGCGCGGCGCCGAACCGCAGTGGGCGCGGGAGCTGTCCGCGGCGCGCCGCGCCATCCGCGTCCGTGTCGCCGGCACCGATCACTGGGCGGCCGTCGAGGACGCGGGCCGGCTGCGCGACGCACTCGGGACGGCGCTCCCGGTCGGCGTCCCAGAGGCCTTCACCGAACCGGTGAAGGACCCCCTGGGGGATCTCCTCGCCCGCCACGCCCGCACCCACGGCCCGTTCACCTCGGCCACCGCCGCCGCTCGTTTCGGCCTCGGGGTGGCAGTCACCGAGGGCGCCCTGCAGCGGCTCGCGGCGAGCGGACGTGTCGTCCAGGGCGAGTTCCATCCGGCGGGCATCGGCCAGGAGTGGTGCGACGCGACCGTTCTGCGCAGACTGCGCCGCCGCTCGCTGGCCGCCCTGCGGCATGAACTGGAACCGGTCGCTCCACCGGCGCTGGCCCAATTCCTGCCCCAGTGGCAGCACATCGGCAAGGGGCACTCCCTGCGCGGGGCCGACGGACTGGTGCGCGCGGTGGAGCAGCTCCAGGGCGCCTCCGTGCCGGCCTCGGCCCTGGAGAAGCTCGTCCTGCCCTCCCGGGTGAGGGACTACACCCCCGCCCTGCTCGACGAACTCACCGCCGCCGGAGAGGTCGTCTGGGCGGGAGCGGGCGCGCTCCCCGGCAAGGACGGCTGGGTCTCCCTGTACCTGGCGGACGCCGCCCCGCTGCTGCTGCCCCCGCCCCATCCGCTGGAGCCGACGGCCCTGCACCAGTCCGTCCTCGACTCCCTGTCCGGGGGCTACGGTCTGTTCTTCCGCCAGATCGCCGACCAGGTGCGCGCCACCACCCATCCCGACGCCACGGACCCCCAACTCGCCGACGCCGTCTGGGACCTGGCCTGGTCCGGCCGGCTCACCAACGACACGCTGGCGCCGATGCGCTCGCTGCTGGGCTCGGGCCGCACGGCCGGCTCCACCGCCCACCGCGCCAGGCGCGCGGTCCCCCGGGGCCGCTACGGCTCCCTGACGGCCGCCGCCCGCCCCGCCTCCCGCAGCGGCCCGCCCACCGTCGCCGGCCGCTGGTCCCTGGTCCCGGCCCAGGAGCCCGACCCCACCGTCCGGGCCCACGCCCTCGCCCGTACGCTCCTCGACCGGCACGGGGTGGTGACCCGGGGTGCGGTCGCGGCCGAGGGCGTCGAGGGCGGCTTCTCGGCGACGTACCGCATCCTGTCCGCGTTCGAGGAGAGCGGCCAGGCCCGGCGCGGATACGTCGTGGAGGGCCTCGGCGCGGCCCAGTTCGCGATGGACGGCGCCGTGGACCGGCTGCGCGCGGTGTCCAACGCCCGCGACCGGGGCGAGGCGGTGCAGGCCCCGGCCGACACCCGGCCGACGACCACCGGGGGCGCCTTCCCCGGCCCGTTCACCGACACCTTCAGCGACACCTTCAGCGACACCTTCACCGACCCGTTCCCCGGTGCATCCGCCGACGCGCCCTCCGACGGCTTCCCCGACGACTTCGCGTCCGGCGACGAGGACACCCGGTGGGCCCCCTCGATCCCCTCGGCCCCCGGCAGGTACACCGCCGCACACGACTTCGCCTCCCCCGGCCCGGGCGGCGCCGCCCGGCAGCACCGCCGTACGGCACCCCGCGCCGACGACCCCGCCTCGCGCGCGGTCGTCCTCGCCGCCGCCGACCCGGCGAACGCGTACGGTGCCGCCCTGGGCTGGCCGGAGCCGCCGACGGGCGCGGGGCACAAACCGGGCCGCAAGGCGGGCTCCCTGGTGGTGCTCGTCGAGGGTGAGCTGACGCTCTACATGGAGCGCGGCGGCAAGACCGTGCTGGCCTGGCCCTCCGTCCCGGACGCCGACGGCAGCCCCCTCGACGACCCCCGCATGCGGGCCGCGGCGGAGGCCCTCGCCCAGGCCGCTCGCGCAGGCTCCCTCGGCACGGTCACGGTGGAGCGGATCAACGGCGTCTCGGCCCTGACCTCCCCCCTAGGGGTCCTCCTGGAAGGCGCGGGCTTCATCGCGACCCCGCGTGGGCTGCGGCTGCGCGCATGACCACTCCGCCGAACGACCGCCCCGTGCCACCCTTGACCCATGCCCGAAGGTGACACGGTCTGGCAGACGTCGAAGCGACTGCACGACGCTCTCGCGGGCAAGGTGCTGACCGCGAGCGACTTCCGGGTACCGAAGTACGCCACAGTCGACCTGAGCGGCCGGCAGGTGCTGAACACGGTGCCGCGCGGCAAGCACCTGCTCACCCGGGTGGAGGGCGGACTGACCCTGCACACCCATCTGCGCATGGAGGGCGCCTGGAGGGTCTTCGGCGAAGGTGAGCGCTGGAAGGGCGGCCCGGCCCACCAGATCCGGGTGGTCCTCGGCACCGACGACCGCACGGCGGTCGGCTACCGGCTCCAGGTCATGGAACTGCTGCGCACCACCGAGGAGGAACGCGTGGTCGGCCACCTCGGCCCCGATCTCCTCGGCCCCGACTGGAACGCCGACCTCGCGCTCACGAACCTCCGCTCCGACCCCGCGCGCCCGCTGGGCGAGGCACTGCTGGACCAGCGCAATCTCGCCGGCATCGGCAACGTCTACAAGAGCGAGCTCTGCTTCCTGCTCGGCATCACCCCCTGGCTTCCCGTCGGCGCGCTCCCCGCCGACCGCGCCGCGCACCTGCCCGGCCTCGCCCGGCGGCTGCTGGAGGTGAACCGCGACCGTGTGGTCCGCCGTACCACCGGCCTGCCCCACCAGGACCTCTTCGTCTACGGTCGCGCGCCCCGCCCCTGTCTGCGCTGCCGCACCTCGATCCGGGTCGCCGACCAGGGCGACGGCTCGCGGGAGCGCCCCACCTACTGGTGCCCGACCTGCCAACGGGGTCCCGCACCGGCACCGGGCTCCCCGCAGCGCCGGCGGGAGCGCTATCGCCGTACGTCCGACTGATCGCCGTACGTCCGACTGATCACCGCACAGGCACTGATCGCCGCACGACCAATTGACGACCCGTCAGAAACGCTCGTACCGTCCCCTCATGGGCGTGAAGGCGTACGACCTCACCGGACGCACCGCGTTCGTCACCGGCGCCGCGAGCGGGATCGGCCGGGCCTGTGCCGTGCTGCTCGCCGAGGCGGGGGCTCTCGTGCACGGCGCGGACCGTGACGCGCAGGGCCTGCGCGAGACCGCGACGCTGATCGAGGACCGGGGCGGCACCGCCCGTACGCACCGGCTGGACGTCACCGACCGCGCCCAGGTCCGCCGCGCCGTGCAGTCCTGCGAGCGCCTGGACGTGATGGCCGCGGTCGCCGGGATCATGCACAGCAGCCCCGTCCTGGAGACCCGTGACGAGGACCTCGACCGGGTCCTGGACGTCAACTTCAAGGGTGTGCTGTACGCCTGCCAGGAGGCCGCCCGGCTGATGCTCGCGCAGGGCGGGGGCGGCAGCATCGTCACGATGGCCTCGGGCGCCGTGGACACCGGCGGACCGGGACTGCTCTGCTACGGCGCCGCCAAGGCGGCCGTCGTCCAGCTGACGAAGACCCTGGCGACCGAGGTCGGCCGGCACGGCATCCGTGTCAACGCCGTGGCCCCCGGCTGGATCCGCACCCCCATGACCGATCGCCACGACCCCGGCGCACAGGCGCACACCGAGGCGCTCATGGCCCGTATGTCACCCCTGGGACGCGTCGGCGCGCCGGAGGACATCGCCCACGCGGTCCTCCATCTGGCCTCGGACGCGTCCGCCTTCACCACGGGCCAGATCCTCCGCCCGAACGGCGGCGTGGCCATGCCCTGGTAGCGCTGTGGCGCTCACCCGGACGCGTCGGTGGTCCCGGCACGGGACGCCTCCCGGACCGTCGCCCCGGTTCCGCGCCAGGCGGCCCGCCAGCGCCCCGCGGCGACCGCCCCCACGGCCCGGCCCTTGGCCACACAGTGCACCGGCAGCAGGCTCAGCCCCCAGCCGCCGGCGGCGACCGCCCCCTCCAGCACCCCGGCGCCCGGCGCCACGGCGAGCCTGACCACGGCCCACCACCACACGGCGCCGAGCCCGAGCATCACCCCCCGGCGCACCATGCGGTCCGCCACGGCCCTCCCGCCCGGGATCAGACGTTCTCCGCCTGGAACATCCAGTGGTGCTTCTCGAGATCGGCCGTGATCCCGATGAAGATGTCCTGGCTGACCGGGTCCGGGTGTCCGGTGGCCGCGACGCGCTCCCGCATCCGGGTGATGGCCGCGCCCAGCGCCGACACCAGCGCACCGACCGCGTCGGCGTCCTTGATCCAGCCCTCCGGCACCGAGCCGAGTCCGCTGCCGCCCGCGACCGTCGCCGCCCGGCCGTCCGGCGGGACACCGAGCGCGGACGCCCGCTCCGCCACGGTGTCGGAGTGGACCCGGGCGACGGCCACGACCTCGTCGAGCTGGAGGTGGATGGACCGGAACCGGGACCCGACGACGTTCCAGTGGACCTGCTTGGCGAGCAGCGAGAGATCGACCAGGTCGACGAGTGCGCCCTGGAGCGCCTCACCGACGGTCTTCAGGTCGGCGTCGGACAGGGGGCTCTTCACGACGTACATCCCTACCTCCGGTGTGTGGCGGCCGTCGTGCCTCTTCACCATGACCGCAGTACCCCGGATGGGCAAACCGACGCGGAAAACGCGGAAGGCCCCGTCCGCGCTCCTCCGGGCCTGCCCGGAGAAGCCCCGGCCGGGGCCTCGCGCACGTCGACGCTCACACGCCCACGCGGATGAACCTATGCGGCGACCACGTCCACCGCCTCGGCGGGTGCCTTGATGGTCACCCGCTCCGGTGGCACACCGGTCACCGACACGGAACCCAGCATCGGACGGACCGACGTGGGCACAGGCTCGCTGGGGGTGGCCGCAGCAGACTGGGCCAGCTCGGCGAGGGCGAGCTCGTCGCTCACTTCCCGCATGAGCTCGGACATCCGTACGTCCAGCGCGTCGCAGATGGCGGAGAGCAGCTCGGAGGAAGCCTCCTTCTGCCCCCGCTCCACCTCGGAGAGATAGCCGAGTGAGACTCGGGCGGACGAGGAGACTTCGCGCAGAGTACGGCCCTGGCGCTGGCGCTGCCGACGCAGCACGTCACCCAGCAGGCGACGGAGCAGAATCATCGGTGGCTCCCTCCTCGGACCGCGTAGCCGCATCCTTCACGCCCCACCGTACCGCCTTGCGCTGCGGCCGTGCGGGGAGCGATGTCGTGTTCACTCAGGGCTGCAAACATCAAAACCCCCCGTTCTGTTCCGTATCCTGTGCCCGCTCATTCCCGGCGTGTTCGCCCGCAAGTTCTGTCAGAAGCAGTACGAGCACGCTCCGTACACTCTCTCTACGAATTTCCTCGCGGTCGCCGTTCAACCGCAGGGCCTCCACTTTTCCGCCAGAGGCGGAACCAAATCCCGGCCGGGAGGGTCCGTCGACGGCCACGAAGACCGTCCCGACGGGCCGGCCGTCCTGCGGTTCGGGGCCGGCGACTCCGGTGGTCGCGATGCCCCAGTCGGCGCCCAGCGCCTTGCGCACCCCGGCCGCCATCTGGGCCGCGACCTGCGGATCCACCGCGCCCCGGGCGGCCAGCAGACCGCCGTCCACACCGAGCAGGTCCCGCTTCAGCTCGGTCGCGTAGGCCGTGACCGAGCCGCGGAAGACCTTGGACGCCCCGGGCACCGAGGTGATCTCGGCCGCGACCAGGCCACCGGTCAGCGACTCGGCGACAGCGAGCGTGCCACCCTTCACCGTGAGTAGTCGCACCAGGTCGGTGGCCGTGGAATTCACGCTTCCGTCTCCTCCGAGGCCGCCTGGCGCGCGGCGATTCCCTGCCGGCGCAGCACAATGGCCTGTCTTACGTAGTCGAGGCCCGTCACCACGGTCAGGACGACCGCGGCGGCCATCACCCACCACCTCAGAGTGGCCAGCCATCCCGTCAGCGGCAGGACGTACATCCCGACGGCCACGCCCTGGGTGAGCGTCTTGAGCTTGCCGCCCCGGCTCGCCGGGATGACTCCGTACCGGATGACGATGAAACGCAGCAGGGTGATCCCGAGTTCCCGGCCGAGGATCACGATCGTCACCCACCACGGCAGGTCGCCGAGCGCGGAGAGGCAGATCAGCGCCGCTCCCATGATCGCCTTGTCGGCGATGGGGTCGGCGATCTTCCCGAAGTCGGTGACGAGGTCGTACGTCCGCGCGATGTGACCGTCGAACAGGTCGGTGATCATGGCGATGGCGAAGGCCGCCCAGGCGAAGGCACGCCACGCCGGGTCGTAGCCGCCGTCGGCCAGCATCAGCGCGACGAAGCCGGGCACGAGGATCAGCCGGAGCATCGTCAGCAGATTGGCGATGTTCCAGACGCTCGCCTGGTTGACGGCGGCGGCGGCCAGCTTGCCGCCGCGCGGCGCCCGGCCGTCGGCAGCGGCGGCCGGTCCCGCATCGGGCCCGGCGGCACCGGTCCCCGCTACGGCTGTCGGTTCGACGGCGCCGGGCGTCTCGACGGCGGACACGTCCGCCGCGGAGGCCCCTTTCGCCGCTTTCTTCAGGTTCGCCGGATTCGCCTGCTTCGCCGGCGAGGAGCCCTCCGCGGCCGATGCCGGGACACCCGTCATCTGCCCGCCTCCTCACTACACCCGAAAGAGCCCTGCAGGGGTTCGGCCACGAGGTCGACGCCCTCGGTGCCGACCACCTTCGCCTCGACCATACGGCCGACGGCCAGACCTTCGCCCGACGTGAGCATCACCTGTCCGTCGGTCTCCGGCGCCTGGTGCGCCCCGCGGCCGTGCACGCCGTCCTCGTCCAGGGACTCCACGAGCACGTGGACGGTCTCGCCGACGCGCTCCTCGGCCCGCTGCGAGACGAGTTCCTCGGCGAGCCGGGAGACCCGGGCGAGCCGCTCGGCGACGAGGTCCGGATCGAGCTTGTTCTCGTAGGTGGCGGCCTCGGTGCCCTCCTCGTCGGAGTAGCCGAAGACACCGATGGCGTCCAGCCGCGCGCCGTTCAGGAACCGCTCCAGCTCGGCCAGGTCGGCCTCGGACTCGCCGGGGAAGCCGACGATGAAGTTGGAGCGCACGCCCGCCTGGGGCGCCTTGGAGCGGATGGTGTCGAGCAGTTCCAGGAACCGGTCGGTGTCGCCGAAGCGGCGCATCGCGCGCAGCACCCCGGGCGCGGAGTGCTGGAAGGACAGGTCGAAGTAGGGCGCGATCCTCGGCGTGGACGTCAGGACGTCGATGAGACCGGGCCGCATCTCGGCGGGCTGGAGGTAGCTGACCCGGACCCGCTCCAGGCCGTCGATGTCCGCGAGCTCGGGCAGCAGCGACTCCAGCAGCCGGATGTCGCCGAGGTCCTTGCCGTAGGAGGTGTTGTTCTCGGAGACCAGCATGATCTCCTTGACGCCCTGCTCGGCCAGCCACCGCGACTCGTTCAGCACATCGCTCGGCCGGCGCGAGATGAAGGAGCCCCGGAAGGACGGGATGGCGCAGAAGGAGCAGCGCCGGTCGCAGCCGGAGGCGAGCTTCACCGAGGCGACGGGGGCGCCGTCGAGACGGCGGCGCAGGGGCGCGCGCGGGCCGGACTGCGGGGCGACGCCCTCCGGCAGGTCCACCGGGGCACCCTGCCCGGGCAGGTCCACCGGAGCGCCGTGCCCGGGCAGCGCCACATCGGTCGCCGACTGCCGCTCGGCCGGGCTGATCGGCAGCAGCTTGCGCCGGTCGCGCGGGGTGTGGGAGGCGTGGACGCCGCCGCTCAGGATGGTCTGGAGGCGGTCGGAGATGTCCGCGTAGTCGTCGAAGCCGAGCACGCCGTCGGCTTCGGGGAGGGCCTCGGCGAGCTCCTTGCCGTACCGCTCGGCCATGCAGCCCACCGCCACGACGGCCTGGGTTCTGCCGTGGCCCTTGAGGTCGTTGGCCTCCAGGAGGGCGTCGACGGAGTCCTTCTTGGCGGCCTCGACGAAGCCACAGGTGTTGACGACGGCGACGTCCGCGTCCTCGGCGTCCTCGACGAGCTGCCAGCCGTCCGCCTCCAAACGGCCTGCGAGCTCCTCCGAGTCCACCTCGTTACGGGCGCAGCCAAGGGTGACGAGTGCGACGGTACGGCGTTCAGGCATGGGCTCAAGACTACTTTGTCCCACCGACAGCGAACGTCGACGGGGTTGGCGATCTTGGCCGACCCCGTCGACGCACACGAATCTCCTATGTCTCACCCAGCCTGCGGGTCGCCCTTGGTGTACGTCAGGCGCTCCACGGCACCGGGCTGGAAGTTGTCGTCGATCTTCTTGCCGTTGACGAACAGATCGATCGCCCCGGCGTCGCCGAGGACGAGGTTGATCTTCTCGCTGTCCTGGAAGGTCTTGGAGTCGCCCTGCTTGAGGAGTCCGTCAAACAGCAGCCGGCCGTTGTGGTCCTTGGCGGAGATCCAGCTGCGGCCGTCGGTGGCGCTGACCTGGACGGTCACCTTGTCCTGGGGAGCCGCGGCGATGGCGCTGTCGGAGGGCTCGGGCGTCTCGTCGACGGATTTCTCGGTCTTCGGGGTGGGCGAGGCGGTGGCTCCGGCCGTGGCCGTGCTGCCCTCGGCGACGGAGGTCTTGGAGCCGTCCTCGTCGCCGCCCTTGAACGCGGTGAAGCCGACGAAGCCGACCACGGCGACGATCGCGGCGACCATGGCCGCCGTCCAGTTCGGTCCGCGGCGTTCGGGACGGATGCGTTCCGCCTCGAACAGCGGGGCGGCCGGGGTCGGCGCGGGACGGCCGCCGTGGGTCGCGTCGTACCGTTCGATCAGCGGGGCGGGGTCGAGCCGGACGATCCGGGCCAGCGTCCGGATGTGCCCGCGCGCGTAGACGTCACCGCCGCAGGGGGCGAAGTCGTCCGACTCGATGGCACGGATGATGGCGATGCGGACTCGGGTGGCGGTACTGACGTCGTCAACGGTCAGCCCGGCGCTGATCCGCGCCTGGCGCAGGGCACGACCGATGGAGAAGGGGGCTTCCTCGGACGGGTCTTCGAACGGACGCTCGTCTTCAGGGGAGTTGCCGATGGACACGGGGGCGCCTTTCGAGCGTGTAGCCACCTGTGCTGGAAGTTCAGTCTAGGGGGGGTGCCAAAGGGAGGGGCAACCGGACAGTACGACTTTGTACGCCATCGGAATGGCCGGTCACGCCGATGACGGCGGCCAGGCACGACCCTCGGTTGAAAGTCGTACCTGTCCTCTCGCTCAACTGGACGTACGCCAAAGGGAAACGGTTGCCCTGCGGTTTCTAACGGGTGAGTCACGGACCCCCGGCGCCCTGACGCAACGCCTACCCCGCAGACTCTCCCCGAATCACCGCGAGCACGCCGTCCAGTTCGTCGGGCTTCACGAGAACGTCACGGGCCTTCGAACCCTCGCTCGGCCCGACGATGTTCCGCGACTCCATGAGGTCCATCAGCCGGCCCGCCTTGGCGAAGCCGACGCGCAGCTTGCGCTGGAGCATCGAGGTCGAGCCGAACTGGGTGGAGACGACCAGCTCGGCCGCCTGGCACAGCAGGTCGAGGTCGTCGCCGATGTCCTCGTCGATCTCCTTCTTCTGCTTGCCGCCGACGGTGACGTCGTCCCGGAAGACGGGCGCCATCTGGTCCTTGCAGTGCTGGACGACGGCCGCGACCTCGGCCTCGGTCACGAAGGCGCCCTGCATACGGGTCGGCTTGTTGGCGCCCATCGGCAGGAAGAGTCCGTCGCCCTTGCCGATCAGCTTCTCG
Organism: Streptomyces sp. YKOK-I1; assembly: GCF_054660435.1. NCBI lineage: Bacteria > Bacillati > Actinomycetota > Actinomycetes > Kitasatosporales > Streptomycetaceae > Streptomyces > Streptomyces sp. YKOK-I1. Next base: position 7,389,559 of record NZ_BAAGDR010000001.1, on the reverse strand, counting down.
GCGCCCGGCTGGTCGAGGATGACCCGGGAGTCGGCGAGCGAGGAGGTGGCGAAGGCGAGCCGGGAGGGCACGTTCGCCTTGATCAGACCGGTGACGACGTCGACCGAGGGCCGCTGGGTGGCGAGCACCAGATGGATGCCGGCCGCGCGTGCGAGCTGGGTGATCCGCACGATCGCGTCCTCGACGTCCCGCGGGGCGACCATCATCAGGTCGGCCAGCTCGTCCACGATCACCAGCAGATACGGGTACGGCTGGAGCTCGCGTCCGCTGCCCTCGGGCGGCTTGACCTTGCCGTTCCTTATGGCCTCGTTGAAGTCGTCGATGTGCCGGAAGCCGTACGCGGCGAGGTCGTCGTAGCGCAGGTCCATCTCGCGCACGACCCACTGCAGCGCCTCGGCGGCCCGCTTCGGGTTGGTGATGATCGGCGTGATCAGGTGCGGGATGCCCTCGTACGCGGTCAGCTCGACGCGCTTGGGGTCGACGAGGACCATCCGCACGTCCTCGGGCGTCGCGCGGACCATGACCGAGGTGATCAGACAGTTGATGCACGACGACTTGCCGGAACCGGTGGCTCCGGCGACGAGGATGTGCGGCATCTTCGCCAGGTTGGCCATCACATAGCCGCCCTCGACGTCCTTGCCGAGCGCCACGAGCATCGGATGGTCGTCCTCGGCCGCGTCGGCGAGCCGCAGCACGTCCCCGAGGTTGACCATCTCGCGGTCGGTGTTGGGGATCTCGATGCCGACCGCCGACTTGCCGGGGATCGGGCTGATGATCCGCACGTCCGGGCTGGCGACGGCGTACGCGATGTTCTTGGTGAGGGCGGTGATCCGCTCGACCTTCACGGCGGGGCCGAGCTCGACCTCGTAGCGGGTGACCGTCGGGCCGCGGGTGAAGCCGGTGACGGCGGCGTCGACCTTGAACTCGGTGAAGACGTTCGTCAGCGAGGCGACGACGGCGTCGTTGGCGGCGCTGCGCGCCTTGCCGGGGCCGCCGCGCTCCAGGAGGTCCAGCGAGGGCAGCGCGTAGGTGATGTCGCCGGAGAGCTGGAGCTGCTCGGCGCGCGGCGGCAGGTCGCGGATCTCCTCCGGCGGCGCCTTGGTCAGATCGGGGACGGGCGCGCCCTTGAGCATCTCCTGCTTCGGCCGCGCGGCCGGGACCGGTGTCGGTGCGGTCGCCTCGCGGTCGCCGCTGCGCACGCCCTGGGTGAGGTCGGCGACGAGCGGGGACGGCGGCAGGCCGTGCATCACGACCCCGTCGAGATCGGCCGCGGCGGCCGCGGCGATGTCCACGGCGTCCAGCTCCCGGTCCTGCGCGGGCTGCGGCACGGCCGAGCGCCGGGGCCGGCCGCGGCGCTCGGAGAGCGCCTCCTGCTCGGCGCCGTCGGGGTCGTACGCCCGGGGTGCGCCGGAGCGCCGACGGGGGCGCCCGGGCAGTCCCTCGCGCCACTGCTCGTCGTAGCGCGCGTCGTCGTCGGAGAGTTCGCCGTCCGCGTGCGGGTCGTCCAGCACGCCGAGGCGCACCCCGAGCTGCCGCAGCCGCTGGGGGATCGCGTTGACCGGGGTGGCCGTGACCACCAGCAGCCCGAAGACCGTGAGCAGCACGAGCAGCGGTACGGCGAGCACCTCGCCCATGGTGTACGTCAGCGGGGTCGCCGCGCCCCAGCCGATGAGGCCGCCGGCGTCCCTTATCGCCTGCATGCCGTCGCTGCGGGCGGGTGCGCCGCAGGCGATGTGGACCTGGCCGAGGACGCCGATGACGAGCGCCGACAGGCCGATCACGATGCGGCCGTTGGCGTCGGGCTGCTCGGGGTGGCGGATGAAGCGCACGGCGATGACGGCGAGCAGGATCGGCACGAGCAGATCGAGCCGGCCGAAGGAGCCGGTGACGAGGATCTCGACCAGATCGCCGACGGGGCCCTTCAGGTCGGCCCAGGTGCCCGCCGCGACGATCAGCGCCATGCCGAGCAGCAGCAGGGCGACGCCGTCCTTGCGGTGGGCGGGGTCGAGGTTCTTCGCGCCGTTCCCTATCCCCCGGAACACCGCGCCGACGGCGTGCGCCAGGCCCAGCCAGAGGGCGCGCACGAGCCGGTAGATGCCCCCGGTGGGGCTCGGCGCCGGCTTGGGCGCCGGTGCCGCCTTCCTGGCCGCGGCCTTCTTGGCGGGCGCCTTCTTGGCCGGGGCCTTTTTCGCGGCGGCCTTCTTCGCCGGGGCCTTCGCGGGAGCAGCGGCCTTCTTGGCGGGCTGCTTCTTCGCTGCGGAGGGACGTGAGGCCATGGGTGTGAGGTTACCGGGGGAGACGACAGCGGACACGTGTGCCCACTGCTTCACCCGTTCGTGTCGGCCTTGCGCAGGCGTGGAACTGACGCGTCCGAGGGGCGGGGGTGGTGAGCCGGCGCATCCGCCCCCTGACGGCGGGGACCTGACCGCGGCTCACGCCCAACTGCTTCCGCCCCTCGACTCAGTTCGGCGACGCCTGCTCAGTTCTGCGACGGCACCGAGGCGGCGCCGTTGCCCGTGCCCGGCTCCAGCGCGTCCAGCGCCCGGCGCAGACCGGTGAGTTTGCGCTCCAGATGCGCCGCCGTGGCCACCGCGGCCGCGTCCGCCGACTCGTCGTCGAGCTGCTTGGACAGCGCCTCCGCCTGCTCCTCGACGGCCGCGAGCCGAGCGGACAGCTCGGCCAGCAGCCCGGCCGGCTCCTTGGCGCCGCCCGCCGCGGCCTTGCCGCCACCCTCCAACTGGAGCCGCAGCAGCGCCGCCTGCTCCCTCAGCTGGCAGTTCTTCATGTACAGCTCGACGAACACCGAGACCTTCGCGCGCAGCACCCACGGGTCGAACGGCTTGGAGATGTAGTCCACCGCTCCGGCCGCATACCCCCGGAAGGTGTGATGCGGGCCGTGGTTGATCGCCGTGAGGAAGATGATCGGGATGTCCCTGGTGCGTTCTCGCCGCTTGATGTGCGCGGCCGTTTCGAAACCGTCCATTCCCGGCATCTGGACGTCCAGCAGAATGACCGCGAAGTCGTCCGTCAGCAGTGCTTTGAGCGCCTCTTCCCCGGACGATGCCCGCACCAGCGTCTGATCGAGCGCCGAGAGGATCGCCTCCAGCGCCAGCAGATTCTCCGGCCGGTCATCGACCAGGAGGATCTTGGCCTTCTGCACCATGGCCCGCCCTCCTCGCCCCGGCAGTGCACCGGGCGCCGCCCCTGGGGACGACTCCTTTGCGCCGCCCTTCCTTGTGCCGGTCATGGTAGCCGCACCCCGACCGTCGCCACACCCTGTCACCGTGATGTCACTGTGCACGTAGCAGGAACGCGGCAGGAGACCAGAAGGTTCCCCGATCCGCGCCCCGCCATGCACCCCGGCACGCCCTTGGTCGGCAACTTCTCACGTCTTCCGCCGCATTCCGTCACATACGCCCATCCGGTCACACTCCGCGCATCCACTGCTCCATCACCGACAGCAGATGATCAGGATCGACCGGCTTCGTGACGTAGTCGGAAGCACCCGACTCGATCGCCTTCTCCCGGTCGCCCTTCATCGCCTTCGCCGTCAGCGCGATGATCGGCAGGCCCGAGAACTGCGGCATCCGGCGGATCGCCGTCGTCGTCGCGTAGCCGTCCATCTCGGGCATCATGATGTCCATCAGGACGACCGTCACGTCGTCGTGCTGCTCCAGGACCTCGATGCCCTCGCGGCCGTTCTCCGCGTACAGCACGGACAGACCGTGCTGCTCCAGAACGCTGGTCAGCGCGAACACATTGCGGATGTCGTCGTCGACGATCAGCACCTTCTCACCGCCGAAGCGGATGGCCCGCGGCCCCTGCGGCGCCGGCCAGTGCGCCGCCTCACCCACCTGCTCGCCGCCGTTCACCGAACGCCGCCGACGCCGGAACAGCGCGGCCGCGCCGTTCTGGGTCTCCTGGTACGACTTCACCTCGGCCGGCGTCACGATCTCCGCCTCGCCCAGCTCCGACAGCTCGATCGCCCCGTTCTCCGAGGCCACCAGGTCACCGGCCTCCAGCGCGGGCACGATCTGCTGGTAGCCCTGCGGCGGAAGCTCGCTGGGGTGCAGCGGCAGATACAGCGTGAACGTCGACCCGCGCCCCGGCTCGCTCTGCGCGTGGATCTCCCCGCCGAGCAGCTGCGCGATCTCCCGCGAGATCGACAGTCCCAGGCCCGTACCCCCGTACTTGCGGCTGGTCGTGCCGTCCGCCTGCTTGAACGCCTCGAAGATCACCCGCATCTTGCTCGCCGCGATCCCGATGCCCGTGTCGGTCACCGAGAACGCGATCATCGGCGCGTCCGGATCCGTCAGCGAACCGGCCTCCAGCAACTGCTCCCGGATCGCCACCGGCACATCCGCGCCGGCCGGCCGGATCACCAGCTCCACCGACCCGGAGTCGGTGAACTTCACCGCGTTGGACAGCAGATTGCGCAGCACCTGCAACAGCCGCTGCTCATCCGTGTGCAGCGTGGCCGGCAGCTCCGGCGACACCCGCACGGACAGATCCAGGCCCTTCTCCGCGGTCAGCGGCCGGAAGGTCGCCTCCACGTAGTCCACGAGCTGCACCAGCGCGATCCGCGTCGGCGAGACGTCCATCTTGCCCGCCTCGACCTTCGACAGGTCCAGGATGTCGTTGATCAGCTGAAGCAGATCGGAACCCGCCCCGTGGATCGTCTCGGCGAACTCGACCTGCTTGGGCGAGAGGTTGCCCTCTGCGTTGTCCGCGAGCAGCTTCGCCAGGATCAGCAGCGAGTTCAGCGGCGTCCGCAGCTCGTGCGACATGTTCGCGAGGAACTCGCTCTTGTAGCGCATCGACACCGCGAGCTGCTCGGCACGCTCCTCCAGGACCTGCCGCGCCTCCTCGATCTCGGTGTTCTTCACCTCGATGTCCCGGTTCTGCTGGGCCAGCAGCTCGGCCTTCTCCTCCAGCTCCGCGTTGGACGCCTGGAGGGCCTTCTGCCGCTGCTCCAACTCCACCGACCGCTCACGGAGTTGCTCGGTCAGCTCCTGCGACTGCTTCAGCAGCAGCTCCGTCTTGGTGTTGACGGAGATCGTGTTGACGCTGGTCGCGATCATCTCGGCGAGCTGGTTGAGGAAATCCTTCTGGATCTGTGTGAACGGCGCGAAGGACGCCAGCTCGATCACCCCGAGCACCTGGCCCTCGAACAGCACCGGCAGCACGATCACCTGCGCGGGCGGCGCCTCACCGAGCCCGGAGGAGATCTTCAGATAGCCGCTCGGCGCGTTCTCCACCAGGATCGTGCGCTTCTCCTCGGCGGCCGTCCCCACCAGCGCCTCACCCGGCCGGAACGAGGTCGGCATCGACCCCATCGAATAGCCGTACGACCCCAGCATCCGCAGCTCGTACGGGTCGTCCGTGCCCTCCGGCGAGGGCATCGCCAGGAAGAACGCGCCGTGCTGCGCGGCCACCAGCGGCGGCAGCTCACTCATGATCAGCGAGGCCACGTCCTCCAGGTCGCGCCGCCCCTGCATGAGCGCCGACACGCGCGCGAGGTTGCCCTTGAGCCAGTCCTGCTCCTTGTTGGCGATCGTGGTGTCGCGCAGATTGGCGATCATCTTGTTGATGTAGTCCTGGAGCTCCTGGATCTCACCGGCCGCGTCCACGTCCAGCTTCAGGTTCAGGTCACCCCGGGTCACCGCGGTCGCCGCACGCGCGATGGCCCGCACCTGCCGGGTCAGGTTCCCGGCCATCTCGTTCACGGACTCCGTCAGGTCCCGCCAGGTCCCGTCCACGTCACGCACGCGTGCCTGACCGCCGAGCTGCCCCTCCGTACCCACCTCACGGGCGACCCGGGTGACCTCCTCGGCGAACGACGACAGCTGGTCGACCATCGTGTTGATGGTCGTCTTCAGCTCCAGGATCTCGCCACGCGCGTCGATGTCGATCTTCTTCGTCAGATCACCCTTGGCGATGGCCGTCGTCACCATGGCGATGTTGCGCACCTGGCCGGTCAGGTTCGACGCCATGCCGTTCACGGAGTCGGTGAGGTCCTTCCACGTCCCCGCCACACCCGGTACGTGCGCCTGACCGCCCAGGATGCCGTCCGTACCCACCTCACGGGCCACCTTGGTGACCTGCTCGGCGAACGAGCTCAGCGTCTTCACCATCGTGTTGATGGTGTCGGCGAGCTGCTGGACCTCGCCGCGCGCCTCGATCGTCACCGTCCGCGTCAGATCCCCGTTGGCCACCGCCGCCGCGACCTGCGAGATGTTGCGCACCTGCATGGTCAGGTTCTTGGCCATCAGGTTCACATTGCCGCTGAGGTCCTTCCAGATGCCCGTGATCCCCGGGACATGCGCCTGACCGCCCAGGATGCCCTCGGTGCCCACCTCACGGGCCACCCGGGTCACCTGCTCGGCGAAGGACGACAGCTGGTCCACCATCGTGTTCACGGTGGTCACCAGCTCGAGGATCTCGCCCTTCGCGTCGACCGTGATCTTCTTCGACAGATCGCCCTTGGCGACCGCCGTCGTGACCTCGGCGATCTGACGCACCTGGATGGTCAGGTTGTTCGCCATGAAGTTCACCGACTGGGTGAGGTCCTTCCAGGTACCGGAGACCCCCTGCACCTCGGCCTGACCGCCGAGCTGCCCCTCCGTACCGACCTCACGGGCGACCCTGGTGACCTCCTGGGCGAAGGACGACAGCTGGTCGACCATCGTGTTCAGGGTGTTCTTCAGCTCCAGGATCTCCCCGCGCGCGTCCACGGTGATCTTCTGGGACAGGTCACCCCGGGCCACCGCCGTGGCGACCTGCGCGATGTTGCGCACCTGGGCGGTGAGGTTGCCGGCCATGCCGTTCACCGAGTCGGTCAGGTCCCGCCACACACCGGCCACACCCGGCACCTGCGCCTGACCGCCGAGCCGGCCCTCCGTACCCACGTCCCGCGACACCCGGGTCACCTGGTCGGCGAACGCGGAGAGCTGGTCGACCATCGTGTTGATGGTGTTCTTCAGCTCCAGGATCTCCCCGCGCGCGTCCACGTCGATCTTCTGCGACAGGTCACCGCGCGCCACCGCCGTCGTCACCTGGGCGATCTGCCGCACCTGGGAGGTGAGGTTGCCGGCCATGAAGTTGACGGAGTCCGTCAGCTCCCGCCAGGTGCCCGACACCCCGTCCACCCGCGCCTGACCGCCGAGGCGGCCCTCGGTGCCCACGTCCCGGGCCATCCGCGTCACCTGGTCGGCGAACGACGACAGCTGGTCCACCATCGTGTTCACGGTGTTCTTCAGCTGGAGCATCTCGCCGGAGACGTCGACGGTCACCTTCTGCGACAGATCGCCGTTGGCCACGGCCGTCGTCACCTGGGCGATGTTCCTCACCTGCCCGGTGAGGTTCCTGAACGCCGTGTTGACGGAGTCCGTCAGGTCCTTCCACGTCCCCGCCGCACCCGACACCTGCGCCTGGCCGCCCAGTTCACCCTCGACACCGATCTCGCGCGCCACACGCGTCACTTCGGAACCGAACGCCGACAGCTGGTCCACCATCCCGTTGACGGTGTTCTTCAGCTCCAGCATCTCGCCGGCCACATCCACGGTGACCTTCTGCGACAGATCACCGCTCGCCACGGCCGTCGTCACGGCCGCGATGTCCCGCACCTGCGTGGTGAGATTGCGGAACACCGTGTTGACGGAGTCCGTCAGGTCCTTCCACGTCCCCGCCGCACCGGGCACGTTCGCCTGGCCGCCCAACTGCCCCGCGGCCCCCACCTCGTTGGCCACCCGCGTGACCTCGTCCGCGAAGATCCGCAGCGTCTCGGTCATCTGGTTGATCGTCTCGGCCAGCTGCGCGACCTCACCGCGCGCCGGAACGGTCACCTTCCGCGACAGGTCACCGTTGGCGACCGCCGTCATCACCTCGGACACCCCGCGCACCTGGGCCGTCAGGTTGCCGGCCATGGTGTTCACCGAATCGGTGAGTTCCTTCCACACACCGTCGACCCCCGACACCCGCGCCTGGCCGCCGAGGATGCCGTCGGTGCCCACCTCGCGCGCGACCCGGGTCACCTCCGACGAGAACGCGGAGAGCTGGTCCACCATCGTGTTGACGGTGTTCTTCAGCTCGAGCATCTCGCCCTCGACGTGAACCGTCACCTTCCGCGACAGATCACCCTTGGCCACCGCCGTCGTCACCAGCGCGATGTCCCGCACCTGGGCCGTCAGCCGCTCCGCCATCGTGTTGACGGACTCCGTCAGGTCCTTCCACGACCCGGACATGCCCCGCACCTGCGCCTGGCCGCCCAGCTTGCCCTCGGTGCCCACCTCGCTGGCCACCCGGGTGACCTCGTCGGTGAACGTCGACAGCTGGTCGACCAGGTTGTTGACGGTCCGCCCGACCTTCAGGAACTCCCCGCGCAACGGCTGCCCCGCCGCCCCCTCGGGCGTCTGCGTCCGCAGCTCCATCCGCGGCGACAGATCACCCTCGGCCACCGCCGACAGCACCCGCCCCACCTCGGACACCGGCCGCACGAGATCGTCGACCAGCGCGTTCGAGTGATCGATCGCCGCCGCCCACGAGCCCTCACAGGCACCCGTCTCCAGCCGCTCGGTGAGCTTGCCCTCACGGCCCACCATGCGACGTACGCGCGAAAGCTCACCCGTGAGGTGGAGATTACGGTCCGCCACCTCGTTGAACACGGCCGCGATCTCCGACATCACACCGTCGCCGGACACCGTGAGCCGTTTGCGGAAGTTCCCGTCCCGCATCGACACCAGGGCCGCCAGCAGCCGCTCCAGGGCCGCCGTGTCCACCGTGGTGGTGCCACCGCGCGGCGCGCGCCTGCTCAGGGACGGTCCGCCTTTCGCGCGCGCCTTAGTGCTCCGCGTCGCTGCGCCAGACTCCACTTGTCCCTCCCGCAGGGATTCGACCGTTACGCTGTGCTGAGGTCTTGCTACTTGAAGTTGCCAGTTACCGCAGGGTTTTCCGCCTGATCCAACCAGGCGGACCCCGGGGGCTGCTGCCCCCTGTACTCAGAAGACACCCAGTCTGCCCGGACCTTCACAAGAAGCTTGCCCAGTGTTTCACCCTCTCCGAACCCGGCCATAACAGTTCGGCAGCTTCGCACATCGTCCGCACACCCACAGGCCCTCTTGAGACGGAAACACCAGTGACCGGCATCCGAACGGGCGGGGAAGGTAAGTAACCTTGCATGCGGCTGTCCAGCCGCGCCGGTCCGTCCGGCCTGGGCGGTGGCACGAGGCACGAGCGGGCATCGGAGGGGCGGCCGCAACATGACCACCGGACTGATCCCGGGGGGACAGCCCCCGGACCCCCGGCCTTCCGGCCTGCGCCCGCCGCAGCAGCGGCGTGACCAGGGCGGCCAGGGATCCCCCCACGTCGACGACCGGCCGAGGAGTTCCGTGATCACCGCGCGCGCGGCTGCCAGCTTCGAGCCCGTCGGGCGATCCGTCGCGACCGCCCGTTCGTTCGTCCGCGACACCCTCCAGGGGTGGGGTTTCGCCGACATCGTCGACGACGCCGTCGTCCTCACGAGCGAACTGGTGACGAACGCGGTCGTGCACGCGGGCACGCACGCCGACGTCCTGTGCCTGCGCTCCGAGGACGGCGTACGCATCGAGGTGGGCGACCGCTACCCGGAACGCGAGATCCCCCTCCAGGGCTCCCCCGCCACCATGGGCAGCCCCGACCGCGAAGGCGGCCGCGGCCTCCAGCTCTGCGCGGCCATCGCCACCCGCTGGGGCGTCGAGTACACCCCCACCCACAAACAGGTCTGGTTCCAACTCGACCTCCCCGACCGCCCGGTGGGCACGCGCACCGCCGGCCCGTCCCTCCCGGCCGACCTCCTTCCGCTCGCCGACAGCCGCGTCCGCGTCGCGGTCGTCCAGATCGACCGCGCCGGCGCCGTCTCCGCGTGGAACGAGGACGCGGAGGAACTCTTCGGCTACGCCGCCGACCAGGTCACCGGCAAGCCCCTCACCGACCTCGCCGCCTGGCCGCACACCCCCGGCACCGGCACCGGCATCGCCGAGGCCCTCCAGCTCTCCCGCTGGGAGGGCAGTTACGGCATCCGCGGCGCCTCGGGCCGGGTCACCCCGGTGTACGCCTCCCACCTCCGCGTCCGCGACACCGACGGCGAACCCTCCACGGTCTGCCTCCTGGTCCGCGACCACGAACGCGCCGTCCTGCAGACCCCGTCGCGCCTGCCCGCCTCCGACACCGCCCCCGCGGACGGCCAGAGCGCCGATCCCTTCGAGGTCTTCATCGGCTCCCCCGCCCCGGACGACCTCGACGGCCTCCTCCAGCGCACCGTGGAACGCGCCCGCGACATGCTCGACGGCGACTCCGCCTTCCTGCTCCTCGCCACCGACGACGAGACCGAGCTGGAGGTCCGCGCCTCCACCGGTCTGCCCTCGGCCCGCCAGCGCTTCGCCCGCGTGCCCGTCGAGGCGGGCCCCGGCCGCTACGGCTCGGCCCGTATGCCGGCCGTCCACGAGGACCTGCTGGCCGTCCCCGGCGCCGTCCCCCTGCTGAACGGCACCGGAATGCGCTCGGTCGTCACGGTCCCCCTGAAGGTGGAGGGCCGCCTCACCGGTTCCCTCGGCGTCGCGGCGGAGGGACCCGGCCGCTACTCCAACGAGGAGGCCCTGCGCCTGCAGTTCGCGGCCGACCGCATCGCCCTCGCCGTGGAGTCGGCCCGCCTCGGCGAACTGGAGCGGCTGCGCCGGGGCTCCCTCAGCTTCCTCGTCGAGGCCTCCGACCTCCTCGCCGGCACCCTCGACCGCGACCAGACCCTGGCCCTGATGGCCCAGATGACCGTCCCCACCCTGGCGACCTGGTGCGCGGTCTACACGATCGCCGACCAGGCCTCCGACCCGTACCTGTCCTACGTCCTGCACGAGGACGAGGAACTCATCGACGGCATCAAGTCGTTGCTCTCCAAGATCGCCCCGCCCGACCCGGTCCCCACCCCGGGCGCCCGCGTCTGGGCGGCCCCCGGCGAGGCCGCGCACGAGGCGGCCCTGCGCAGCTCGATGCGCAGCCTGGGCCTGACCGGCGGCCCCACCCACCAGGTGTCCTCCGGTATCGGGCCCACCCTCGCCACGGCCTCCGCGGTCGGCGGCGAGACGGTCGTCCTTCCCCTGGTCGCCCGCAACCGTGTCATCGGCATGCTGACCCTCGGCAAGCCCACCGACGAACACTTCCGCCAGGAGATCCTGGAACTGGCCGAGGACTTGAGCCGCCGGGCCGCCCTCGCCCTCGACAACGCCCGTCTCTACTCCGAGCGGACGGCCATCAGCCAGTCCCTCCAGCGCAGCCTGCTGCCCCCGGGCCTCCCCGACATCGACGGCGTCGAGGTCGACGTCATCTACCGCGCGGCCGGCGAGGGCAACGAGGTCGGAGGCGACTTCTACGACGTCTTCCCGATCAGCGACGGCGCCTACGGCTTCGCCATCGGCGACGTCTGCGGCACGGGCCCGCACGCGGCCGCCGTGACCGGCCTGGCCCGCCACGCCCTGCGCCTGCTGGCCCGCGAGGGCCTCAGCGGCCCGGCGGTCCTGGAGCGCCTCAACTCGGCCATCCTCGACGAGGGCGCCCGCAGCCGCTTCCTGACCCTCCTCTACGGCGAGATGCGCCCGCGGCCCGACGGCAGCGCGGAGCTGAAGGTGGTCTGCGCCGGTCACCCCCTCCCGCTGCGGCTGCGCCAGGACGGCACGGTCGAGCCCGCCGCCGAGCCACAGCCGCTCCTCGGTGTCATCGAGGACCTGGAGCTGTACGAGCAGACGGTCACCCTCGATCCGGGCGACGTCCTGTTGTGTGTCACGGACGGTGTCACCGAGCGCCGTGAGGGCACGCGCATGCTGGGCGACGACGGTCTGACCGACGTCCTGTCGACCTGTACGGGGCTCACGGCCGGCGCGGTCGCGGCCCGCATCATGCGCGCGGTCGAACGCTTCGCCTCGGACGCCCCGTCCGACGACATGGCGATCCTGGCCATGCGGGTGGCATGAGAAAACCCCCGCCCGAAAGGGCGAGGGTTTTTTCTTGAGCCCCCTAACGGAATCGAACCGTTGACCTTCTCCTTACCATGGAGACGCTCTGCCGACTGAGCTAAGGGGGCCGGTTGCTCTCGGGGTTTCCCCCGTGGCAACGAAACAGATCGTACCCCGAACGAGCCCGTGTTCCCAAACTCGTTCAGAAGGCCGGTTGCAGCAGCCCGCCGAGCGCATTGCAGGCAGCCACGATCCGCTGCATGTCCCGCTTCGTCAGCGAGGCGTCCACCGGCAGGGCCAGCGTCTCGTCCGCGGCCAGCTCGGTCTCCGGCAGCGACACACAGCGCCGGAACTCGGGCAGCCGGTGCAACGGGGTCTTCACCGGCACCCGGCATTCAACTCCCCTGCCCCGCAAAGCCCGGGCGAAGGCGTCCCGGTCGGGCCGGCCGTTCCCGGGGACCCGCACGACGTACTGCTGGTACGAGTGCCCGTCCCCGCTGTCGGGCGTCCGCACGCCGCGCAGCCGGGCATCGAGGTAGGCCGCCCGCTCCCGCCGCCGCGCGATCTCGTCGTACGGGGCCTCGGACTCCGCCTGCTCCAGCACCAGCAGCCCGTGCCGCTGCCCGACCCCGAGCAACCGCGGCACATCGGCCGGCCGCCCGAAGCGGTGTACGACAACGACGGCCGCCGTGCGCGGAGTTACGACCGCTTCGACAGCGGCCGCGTCCAGGCAGTAGGTCACCGGATCCACGTCGGCGAACACGGGCAGCGCACCCGCGAGGGCGACGGCCCCGGCGACCTCGGCGTTCCCGAAGGCCGGCACGATGACCTCGTCACCGACTCCGACCCCTGCGGCCCTGAGCATTGCAGCAGTACCCATGCTGTGGATGCTGCGGGCGCAAGTTGAACTTCAAGTGAAGGCAAACAAAAAAGGGTTGGGCCCTGAACCGAAGTTCAGAACCCAACCCTTTGAATGATTGTTCGGCGGTGTCCTACTCTCCCACAGGGTCCCCCCTGCAGTACCATCGGCGCTGTGAGGCTTAGCTTCCGGGTTCGGAATGTAACCGGGCGTTTCCCTCACGCTATGACCACCGAAACACTATGAAACTGTTTCAGCCGCACCACGCTGTGGCAACGTGGGGCCGTTCGTGGTTTCAGAACCAACACAGTGGACGCGAGCAACTGAGGACAAGCCCTCGGCCTATTAGTACCGGTCACCTCCACACATTACTGTGCTTCCAGATCCGGCCTATCAACCCAGTCGTCTACTGGGAGCCTTACCCCATCAAGTGGGTGGGAATACTCATCTCGAAGCAGGCTTCCCGCTTAGATGCTTTCAGCGGTTATCCCTCCCGAACGTAGCCAACCAGCCATGCCCTTGGCAGAACAACTGGCACACCAGAGGTTCGTCCGTCCCGGTCCTCTCGTACTAGGGACAGCCCTTCTCAATATTCCTGCGCGCGCAGCGGATAGGGACCGAACTGTCTCACGACGTTCTAAACCCAGCTCGCGTACCGCTTTAATGGGCGAACAGCCCAACCCTTGGGACCGACTCCAGCCCCAGGATGCGACGAGCCGACATCGAGGTGCCAAACCATCCCGTCGATATGGACTCTTGGGGAAGATCAGCCTGTTATCCCCGGGGTACCTTTTATCCGTTGAGCGACGGCGCTTCCACAAGCCACCGCCGGATCACTAGTCCCGACTTTCGTCCCTGCTCGACCCGTCGGTCTCACAGTCAAGCTCCCTTGTGCACTTACACTCAACACCTGATTGCCAACCAGGCTGAGGGAACCTTTGGGCGCCTCCGTTACTCTTTAGGAGGCAACCGCCCCAGTTAAACTACCCATCAGACACTGTCCCTGATCCGGATCACGGACCCAGGTTAGACATCCAGCACGACCAGAGTGGTATTTCAACGACGACTCCACAACCACTGGCGTGGCCGCTTCAAAGTCTCCCACCTATCCTACACAAGCCGAACCGAACACCAATATCAAACTGTAGTAAAGGTCCCGGGGTCTTTCCGTCCTGCTGCGCGAAACGAGCATCTTTACTCGTAGTGCAATTTCACCGGGCCTATGGTTGAGACAGTCGAGAAGTCGTTACGCCATTCGTGCAGGTCGGAACTTACCCGACAAGGAATTTCGCTACCTTAGGATGGTTATAGTTACCACCGCCGTTTACTGGCGCTTAAGTTCTCAGCTTCGCCACACCGAAATGTGACTAACCGGTCCCCTTAACGTTCCAGCACCGGGCAGGCGTCAGTCCGTATACATCGCCTTACGGCTTCGCACGGACCTGTGTTTTTAGTAAACAGTCGCTTCTCGCTGGTCTCTGCGGCCACCCCCAGCTCGGAGAGCAAGTCCCCTCACCAGGCGTGGCCCCCCTTCTCCCGAAGTTACGGGGGCATTTTGCCGAGTTCCTTAACCATAGTTCACCCGAACGCCTCGGTATTCTCTACCTGACCACCTGAGTCGGTTTAGGGTACGGGCCGCCATGAAACTCGCTAGAGGCTTTTCTCGACAGCATAGGATCATCCACTTCGCCACAATCGGCTCGGCATCAGGTCTCAGGCTGTATGAACGGCGGATTTGCCTACCGTTCGCCCTACACCCTTACCCCGGGACAACCACCGCCCGGGCTGGACTACCTTCCTGCGTCACCCCATCACTCACCTACTACCACCTTGGATCAGCGGCTCCACCACTCCCCTTTGCCCGAAGGCTCCGGGGCGGCTTCACGGCCTTAGCATTAATGGGTTCGATGTTTGACGCTTCACAGCGGGTACCGGAATATCAACCGGTTATCCATCGACTACGCCTGTCGGCCTCGCCTTAGGTCCCGACTTACCCTGGGCAGATCAGCTTGACCCAGGAACCCTTAGTCAATCGGCGCACACGTTTCTCACGTGTGAATCGCTACTCATGCCTGCATTCTCACTCGTGAACCGTCCACAACTACCTTCCGGTGCTGCTTCACCCGGCACACGACGCTCCCCTACCCATCACAGCACCCGTTGGGGCTTATCGCTGCAATGACACGACTTCGGCGGTACGCTTGAGCCCCGCTACATTGTCGGCGCGGAATCACTAGACCAGTGAGCTATTACGCACTCTTTCAAGGGTGGCTGCTTCTAAGCCAACCTCCTGGTTGTCTCTGCGACTCCACATCCTTTCCCACTTAGCGTACGCTTAGGGGCCTTAGTCGATGCTCTGGGCTGTTTCCCTCTCGACCATGGAGCTTATCCCCCACAGTCTCACTGCCGCGCTCTCACTTACCGGCATTCGGAGTTTGGCTAAGGTCAGTAACCCGGTAGGGCCCATCGCCTATCCAGTGCTCTACCTCCGGCAAGAAACACACGACGCTGCACCTAAATGCATTTCGGGGAGAACCAGCTATCACGGAGTTTGATTGGCCTTTCACCCCTAACCACAGGTCATCCCCCAGGTTTTCAACCCTGGTGGGTTCGGTCCTCCACGAAGTCTTACCTCCGCTTCAACCTGCCCATGGCTAGATCACTCCGCTTCGGGTCTTGAGCGTGCTACTGAAACGCCCTGTTCGGACTCGCTTTCGCTACGGCTACCCCACCCGGGTTAACCTCGCAACACACCGCAAACTCGCAGGCTCATTCTTCAAAAGGCACGCAGTCACGAGACACCAGCAAGCTGATGTCCGACGCTCCCACGGCTTGTAGGCACACGGTTTCAGGTACTATTTCACTCCGCTCCCGCGGTACTTTTCACCATTCCCTCACGGTACTATCCGCTATCGGTCACCAGGGAATATTTAGGCTTAGCGGGTGGTCCCGCCAGATTCACACGGGATTTCTCGGGCCCCGTGCTACTTGGGTGTTTCTCAAACGAGCCGTACAGATTTCGACTACGGGGGTCTTACCCTCTACGCCGGACCTTTCGCATGTCCTTCGCCTATCCATACGGTTTCTGACTCGCCGACCAGCCGGCAGACTGATCAAGAGAAATCCCACAACCCCGTATGCGCAACCCCTGCCGGGTCTCACACGCATACGGTTTGGCCTCATCCGGTTTCGCTCGCCACTACTCCCGGAATCACGGTTGTTTTCTCTTCCTGCGGGTACTGAGATGTTTCACTTCCCCGCGTTCCCTCCACACTGCCTATGTGTTCAGCAGCGGGTGACAGCCCATGACGACTGCCGGGTTTCCCCATTCGGAAACCCCCGGATCAAAGCCTGGTTGACGACTCCCCGGGGACTATCGTGGCCTCCCACGTCCTTCATCGGTTCCTGGTGCCAAGGCATCCACCGTGCGCCCTTAAAAACTTGGCCACAGATGCTCGCGTCCACTGTGCAGTTCTCAAACAACGACCAGCCACCCATCACCCCCAACCAGAGGCTGGAGTTCACTGGGGCCGGCATCCGAGGGTTCATTCCCTCAGACACCCAACAGCGTGCCCGACACCCTCGCCCCTCCAACTCGCGTTCCACACCGAAGCAGTACTAGCGACCAGAGCAGGTCAAGAGTGCCGAATAATCAACGTTCCACCCATGAGCAACCACTCCGAGACATTCGCTCGAAGCTGGCTATGTGCTCCTTAGAAAGGAGGTGATCCAGCCGCACCTTCCGGTACGGCTACCTTGTTACGACTTCGTCCCAATCGCCAGTCCCACCTTCGACAGCTCCCTCCCACAAGGGGTTGGGCCACCGGCTTCGGGTGTTACCGACTTTCGTGACGTGACGGGCGGTGTGTACAAGGCCCGGGAACGTATTCACCGCAGCAATGCTGATCTGCGATTACTAGCAACTCCGACTTCATGGGGTCGAGTTGCAGACCCCAATCCGAACTGAGACAGGCTTTTTGAGATTCGCTCCACCTCACGGTTTCGCAGCTCTTTGTACCTGCCATTGTAGCACGTGTGCAGCCCAAGACATAAGGGGCATGATGACTTGACGTCGTCCCCACCTTCCTCCGAGTTGACCCCGGCGGTCTCCTGTGAGTCCCCATCACCCCGAAGGGCATGCTGGCAACACAGGACAAGGGTTGCGCTCGTTGCGGGACTTAACCCAACATCTCACGACACGAGCTGACGACAGCCATGCACCACCTGTACACCGACCACAAGGGGGCGACCATCTCTGGCCGTTTCCGGTGTATGTCAAGCCTTGGTAAGGTTCTTCGCGTTGCGTCGAATTAAGCCACATGCTCCGCTGCTTGTGCGGGCCCCCGTCAATTCCTTTGAGTTTTAGCCTTGCGGCCGTACTCCCCAGGCGGGGAACTTAATGCGTTAGCTGCGGCACCGACGACGTGGAATGTCGCCAACACCTAGTTCCCACCGTTTACGGCGTGGACTACCAGGGTATCTAATCCTGTTCGCTCCCCACGCTTTCGCTCCTCAGCGTCAGTAATGGCCCAGAGATCCGCCTTCGCCACCGGTGTTCCTCCTGATATCTGCGCATTTCACCGCTACACCAGGAATTCCGATCTCCCCTACCACACTCTAGCTAGCCCGTATCGAATGCAGACCCGGGGTTAAGCCCCGGGCTTTCACACCCGACGTGACAAGCCGCCTACGAGCTCTTTACGCCCAATAATTCCGGACAACGCTTGCGCCCTACGTATTACCGCGGCTGCTGGCACGTAGTTAGCCGGCGCTTCTTCTGCAGGTACCGTCACTTTCGCTTCTTCCCTGCTGAAAGAGGTTTACAACCCGAAGGCCGTCATCCCTCACGCGGCGTCGCTGCATCAGGCTTTCGCCCATTGTGCAATATTCCCCACTGCTGCCTCCCGTAGGAGTCTGGGCCGTGTCTCAGTCCCAGTGTGGCCGGTCGCCCTCTCAGGCCGGCTACCCGTCGTCGCCTTGGTGAGCCATTACCTCACCAACAAGCTGATAGGCCGCGGGCTCATCCTTCACCGCCGGAGCTTTCGACCCTCACAGATGCCTGCGAGAGTGATATCCGGTATTAGACCCCGTTTCCAGGGCTTGTCCCAGAGTGAAGGGCAGATTGCCCACGTGTTACTCACCCGTTCGCCACTAATCCACCCCGAAGGGCTTCATCGTTCGACTTGCATGTGTTAAGCACGCCGCCAGCGTTCGTCCTGAGCCAGGATCAAACTCTCCGTGAATGTTTACCGGTCATCCGGTGCACACATCACGAGAGCGGAACAGTCGGAGGAATGATCCGACCGTTCACAGCGTCCTCGCTGTGTTTTTTCAAAGGAACCTCATCCTCGGCTATCACTGCCGGGGACGGGGTATCAACTAATCTGGCGTTGATTTTTGGCACGCTGTTGAGTTCTCAAGGAACGAAAGCTTCCTTTGTACTTGCCTGAGAGACTCTCTCAGGTTTTCCTCCGGGCTTCCCTTCGGTCTTGCGTTTCCGACTCTATCAGATCTTTTCTCGATCCGATTTCCTCGGTGCTTTCCAGGTTCCCGCTTTTGTTTCGCGGTTTCCTTTCCGGCGGTTCCGACTTTATCAGAAGTTCTGAGTCGGTTTTCCCGGCCCCTCCCGGTGGGCAGGTCCGGCGCGTGGCGCGGACCGCTTCCCGTTCAGGCGGAGCCGTAAACGTACTGGAGCGGGGCGCCCCGATGCAAATCGAGGCGCCCCGCTCCAGGTTCACACGTACGAGCCGTCGTACACGTGTCGTGCGTCGCTCAGACCTCCACCACGACCGGGAGGATCATCGGCCTGCGGCGATAGTTGTCGGAGACCCACTTGCCCAGGGTGCGGCGGATGAGCTGCTGCAGTTGGTGGGGTTCGACCACACCGTCCTGGGCCGAGCGCTCCAGGACCTCGTTGATCTTCGGGACGACGTCTCCGAAGGCCGAGTCCTCGATGCCGGAGCCGCGGGCCTGGATGTGCGGGCCGCCGGTGATCTTGCCGGTGGAGGAGTCCACGACCACGAAGACCGAGATGATGCCCTCGTCGCCGAGGATCTTCCGGTCCTTCAGCGCCGGCTCGCCGACGTCGCCGACGGAGAGCCCGTCGACGTAGACGTACCCCGCCTGGACCTTGCCGGAGATCTTGGCCTTGCCCTCGACGAGGTCGACGGCGATGCCGTCCTCGGCGATGACGATGCGGTCGTGCGGGACGCCCGTCAGGGCGCCCAGCTCGGCGTTGGCCCGCAGATGGCGCCACTCGCCGTGGACCGGCATCAGGTTCTTCGGGCGGCAGATGTTGTAGAAGTACAGCAGCTCGCCCGCCGAGGCGTGGCCGGAGACATGGACCTTGGCGTTGCCCTTGTGGACGACGTTCGCGCCCCAGCGGGTCAGGCCGTTGATCACGCGGTAGACCGCGTTCTCGTTGCCCGGGATCAGGGACGACGCCAGGATGACCGTGTCGCCGGGGACGATACGGATCTGGTGGTCGCGGTTGGCCATCCGGGACAGCGCGGCCATCGGTTCGCCCTGGGAGCCCGTGCAGACCAGGACCACCTCGTGGTCGGGGAGGTCGTCGAGCGTCTTGACGTCGACCACCAGGCCCGGCGGGACCTTCAGATAGCCGAGGTCCCGGGCGATGCCCATGTTGCGGACCATCGAACGGCCGACGAAGGCGACCCGGCGGCCGTACTCGTGGGCGGTGTCCAGGATCTGCTGGATGCGGTGGACATGGCTGGCGAAGCTGGCCACGATGATCCGCTTGCGGGCGTTCGCGAAGACCGTGCGCAGGACGTTGGAGATGTCCCGCTCGGGCGGCACGAAACCGGGGACCTCGGCGTTCGTCGAGTCGGAGAGGAGAAGGTCGATGCCCTCCTCGCTCAGGCGGGCGAACGCGTGCAGATCCGTGAGACGCCCGTCCAGCGGCAGCTGGTCCATCTTGAAGTCGCCCGTGTGGACCACCATGCCGGCGGGGGTGCGGATCGCGACGGCGAGGGCGTCCGGGATGGAGTGGTTGACGGCGATGAACTCGCAGTCGAAGGGGCCGATGCGCTCGCGGTTCCCCTCCGCCACCTCGAGGGTGTACGGACGGATCCGGTGCTCCTGGAGCTTGGCCTCGATGAGCGCGAGGGTCAGCTTGGAGCCGATCAGCGGGATGTCCGGCTTCTCGCGCAGGAGATAGGGGACGGCCCCGATGTGGTCCTCGTGACCGTGGGTGAGGACGATGCCCTCGATGTCGTCCAGCCGGTCACGGATGGACGAGAAGTCGGGCAGGATCAGGTCGATCCCGGGCTGCTCCTCCTCGGGGAAGAGCACTCCGCAATCGACGATCAGCAGACGGCCGCCGAACTCGAAGACCGTCATGTTGCGGCCGATCTCGCCGAGGCCGCCGAGTGGGGTGACCCGCAGGCCGCCCTTGGGGAGCGGCGGCGGCGGGCTCAGTTCCGGATGCGGATGACTCAAAAGACTCTCCTCAAACACGCGCGCCACGTACCGGTAGGGCACGTGGCGCGCGTGACGTTCGTGCAGAAGCAGTTGTCGTTGTGGGTGCAGGCACCGGTGTCCTGCCTATTCAGTTGTGAAGTCCGTTGTCAGAGCTGTACCCCGCCCGCGGCAAGATCGATCTTGAGCTGCCCGATCTCTTCCGGCGAGCATTCGACCATGGGAGAGCGCAGCGGACCGGCGGGCAGACCCTGCAGGGCGAGCGCGGCCTTGGTGGTCATGACGCCCTGGGTGCGGAACATGCCCGTGTAGACCGGGAGCAGCTTCTGGTGGATCTCGGTGGCCTTCTGGACGTCACCGGCGACGAACGCGTCCACGAGGGCGCGCAGGTCGGGCGTGACGACATGGCCGACGACCGAGACGAAGCCGACCGCGCCCACGGAGAGCAGCGGGAGGTTCAGCATGTCGTCGCCGGAGTACCAGGCGAGGCCGGTGCGCGCGATGGCCCAGCTCGCGCGGCCGAGGTCGCCCTTGGCGTCCTTGTTGGCGACGATCCGGGGGTGCTCGGCGAGGCGGACGAGCGTCTCGGTGCTGATCGGGACGCCGCTGCGGCCGGGGATGTCGTAGAGCATGACCGGCAGCTCGGCGGCGTCGGCGACGGCCGTGAAGTGCCGGTACAGGCCCTCCTGCGGGGGCTTGTTGTAGTACGGGGTGACGACCAGCAGGCCGTGCGCGCCGGTCTTCTCGGCGGCCTTGGCCAGTTCGACGCTGTGGTGGGTGTCGTTGGTGCCGACACCGGCGACGATGTGGGCCCGGTCGCCGACGGCCTCCAGGACGACTCGTACGAGGTCCGATTTCTCCGCGTCGGTGGTGGTGGGGGACTCACCGGTGGTGCCGTTGATGATCAGGCCGTCGTTGCCTGCGTCCACCAGGTGGGTGGCGAGCCGCTGGGCGCCGTCGAGGTCGAGTGCGCCGTCCGCCGTGAACGGCGTGACCATGGCGGTGAGGACCCGCCCGAAGGGGGTCTGCGGAGTGGAGGTCGGAGCCATGGGTAACACGCTACTCGTTGCTCCCCGTGTGGTCTGCCCTCGGGGGGTTACGAAAAGTCACGACAAATGCGGAGCCCGGTACTGCCTGCTCGGGGGTTCAAGCAGTACCGGGTCCGTTTGATCAGGCTAGATGAACTTCTCTAAATGCCGCAATACGGACACTTCGCGCGGATGACCCGTACATGTGTGCCGGGCAGGAGAACACGCCTTCGTTACGGCGCGACACGACCGTTGGCGTTGAAGGCCGCGTACGTGAGGGGCATGAGCTTCGCCCACTCGGCCTCCATCTTCTCGCCCACCATCTCGATCTCCCGCTGCGGGAACGACGGCACCTTCGCGAGTTCGTGCTGGGTGCGCAGGCCGAGGAAGTGCATCAGCGAGCGGGCGTTGCAGGTGGCGTACATCGAGGAGAAGAGCCCGACGGGCAGGACCGCGCGGGCGACCTCACGGGCGACGCCCTGCGTGAGCATCTCCTGGTAGGCCTCGTACGCCTGGCGGTAGGAGTCCTCCATGGCCTTGCCGACGAACTCGTGCTGCTCGGGGGTGCCCTCGACGAACACGTACTTGCCGGGGCGGCCCTGCTGCACGAGCTTGCGCGAGGTGCCCGGAACGTAGAAGACGGGCTCCAGCTCCCGGTAGCGGCCCGATTCCTCGTTGTACGACCAGCCGACGCGGTGCCGCATGAACTCGCGGAACACGAAGATCGGGGCGCTGATGAAGAAGGTCATCGAGTTGTGCTCGAACGGGCTGCCGTGCCGGTCCCGCATCAGGTAGTTGATCAGGCCCTTGGAGCGCTCGGGGTCCTTCTTCAGCTCGTCCAGGGACTGCTCGCCGGCCGTGGAGACACGGGCGGCCCACAGCACGTCGGAGTCGGACGCGCTGTGCTTGACCAGCTCGACGGTGACGTCGCTCCGGAAGCTGGGGGTGGGGGCGGCGGCGGGGGTGTCGGTCACGGGTCGGAAGGTCCCTTCCATCACTTCTGCGGGCGGCGCCCACTCTACGGGGCCCCGGACTGTGCCCGGTGATGACGTTTTCTTCGCTGGCTGCCGGGGCTCACGATCGTGGTCGCGCTCGTGGGGTCGGTGGTCATCGGGAGGCCGGCGCTGACAGTGGACCACTCCTCCCCGACACAACAGTCACAGCCGTCACAGCAGCCGCAGGCGTCTCAGGAGCACTGACGCGATAGCCTCACCGGGCACAGCCCACGCACGAACGAGTGAGGACCAGCCGTGCCCCTGCCCTTTCTGACGGCCGAGCGCCCGTTCGAGACAGCGGACGATGTCGCGCTGCCCTTCGAGGACCGTGAGCGCTGGCGGCGCCCCTACCGGCCCGGCCCGTGGCGGGTCGTGGCGGCCGCGCTGGCCCTGCTGCTCGCGTCGTACGTGCTGCTCGCGGCGGTCGTCATCGCGCTGACCGGGAAGGGCTCCGACGCCGGCGTCATCCTCGGGATCTCACTGCTGGTGATCGCCGCCGCGCTGCGGCTGCTGCGCATGGGTGTGTGGGTGAGCCCGCGGGGCCTGCGGCACGTGCGCTTCCTGCTGACGCGGACGGTGCCGTGGGACCGGGTCGCGGTCGTCCGGACGGTGCAGCAGCCGGTGCGCTGGCTGGGCCTGCCGCGCACTGTCCAGGGGCAGGCGCTGCTCCTCGTACGACGGGACCGGCCGGCGGAGGAGACCGCGATGCTGCTGACCACGCACGGGGCGGACTTCCTGGGGCGCTCCGAGGCCTTCGACCGGGCCTCCGACGCCGTCGAGGCGTGGGCGTCGGAGAACGGGCGCGGCTGAGCGCACGACGAGACACGACACGCCGAAGGGGCCGGTCCGCGGAGAGTGCGGGCCGGCCCCTTCGGCGTACGGCGACCGGGTGGTCAGGCCGGTTCGACGCTCTTGCCGTCGTGGAGGCGGATCGCGCGCTGCATCGCCTTGCGGGCGCGCGGGGTGTCACGGGCGTCGTGGTAGGCGACGGCCAGCCGGAACCAGGTGCGCCAGTCCTCGGGGGCCGCCTCGGTCTCGGCCTTGCGCCGGGCGAAGACCTCGTCGGCCGAGCCACGGTCGATCCGGCCGCCCGGGGTGCGCCTCAGCTCGTCGACGGGGAGGCCGCCCTCGGCGTCGAGCGCGGCGGCGAGGGCGTTGGCCCGGCGGACGAACTGGGTGTTCTTCCACAGGAACCAGACGCCGATGACCGGCAGGATCAGCACCGCGATCCCGAAGGTGACGGTGATGACCGTGCCGGACTGGATGAGCATGACGCCGCGGCTGCCGACCAGGACGAAGTAGAAGACCAGGACGGCGGCCGTGACCGCGTAGGAGAGCTTGGCGCGCATATCGGAAGGGATCTCTAGTTCAGGTCCAGGAAGTGCTCCAGGCCGAAGGTGAGGCCCGGAGTCGTCACCACCCGGCGGGCGCCCAGCAGGATGCCCGGCATGAAGCTGCTGTGGTGGAGGGAGTCGTGGCGGACGGTCAGGGTCTCGCCCTCGCCGCCCAGCAGGATCTCCTGGTGCGCGAGGAGGCCGCGCAGGCGGACGGCGTGCACGGGGACGCCGTCCACGTCCGCGCCGCGGGCGCCGTCCAGGCCCGTCGCCGTGGCGTCCGGGGCCGGGGCGGTGCCGGCCGCGCGGCGGGCCTCGGCGATGAGCTGGGCGGTGCGGGTGGCGGTGCCGGAGGGGGCGTCGACCTTGTTGGGGTGGTGCAGCTCGACGACCTCGACGGACTCGAAGTACGGCGCCGCAATCTGCGCGAACTTCATGGTGAGGACCGCGCCGATGGAGAAGTTCGGTGCGATGAGCACACCGGTCTCCGGCGAGGCGGCCAGCCAGCCGTTCAGCTGCGCGAGGCGCTCCTCGGTCCAGCCCGTCGTCCCGACGACGGCGTGGATGCCGTGGCCCACGCAGTACTCGAGGTTCTCCATCACGGAGGCGGGCGTGGTGAGCTCCACGGCGACCTGGGCACCGGTCTCGGCCAGCGTCTCCAGCTTGTCGCCGCGGCCCAGCGCGGCCACCAGCTCCATGTCCTCGGCGGCTTCGACGGCCCGTACCGCCTCGGAACCGATCCGGCCCCTGGCGCCGAGGACCGCCACACGCAGCTTGCTCATCTGTTGTGCTTCCTTACGGGAGTGGATTAGGCGACCGCGTCGTGCAGCCGGGCGGCCTGCTTGTCCTTGAGCGGGCCGATGACCGACAGCGACGGACGCCGTCCCAGGATGTCGCGGGCGACCGAACGGACCTCGTCCGGGGTCACGGCCGCTATCCGGGACAGCATCTCGTCGACGGACATCTGCTCGCCCCAGCACAGCTCGCTCTTGCCGATGCGGTTCATGAGCGCACCGGTGTCCTCCAGGCCGAGCACCGTGGAGCCCCTGAGCTGGCCGATGGCGCGCACGATCTCGTCGTCGGACAGGCCGTTCTGGGCGACGTGGTCGAGTTCGTCGCGGCAGATCCTGAGCACGTCGTGGACCTGCGAGGGGCGACAGCCGGCGTAGACGCCGAACAGGCCGCAGTCGGCGAAGCCGGAGGTGTACGAGTACACGCTGTAGGCCAGGCCGCGCTTCTCGCGGACCTCCTGGAACAGCCGGGAGGACATGCCGCCGCCGAGGGCGGTGTTGAGGACGCCGAGCGCCCAGCGGCGGTCGTCGGTGCGGGCGAGGCCCGGCATGCCGAGGACGACATGGGCCTGCTCGGTCTTGCGGCCGAGGAGTTCGACGCGGCCCGAGGCGCGGATGGTGCGCCGGCCGTCGCGCGGGGCGATGGGGTCGGCGTCCTGGTTCCCGAGGGCGCCCGCCTTCTCGAAGGCCGCGCGGACCTGTCGTACGACCTTCTGGTGGTCGATGTTGCCGGCGGCGGCCACGACCAGGTGCGTCGGGTCGTAGTGCTTCTTGTAGAAGCGGCGGATGCGGTCGGCGGTGAGGGCGTTGACCGTGTCGACGGTGCCGAGGACCGGGCGGCCGAGGGCGTTGTCGCCGAACATCGTGTGCGCGAACAGGTCGTGCACACAGTCGCCGGGGTCGTCCTCGGTCATGGCGATCTCTTCGAGGATCGCGCCGCGTTCGACGTTGACGTCGTCCTCGAGGATGAGCGAGCCGGTCAGCATGTCGCAGACGACGTCGATGGCGAGGGGCAGGTCGGTGTCGAGCACGCGCGCGTAGTAGCACGTGTACTCCTTGGCCGTGAACGCGTTCATCTCGCCGCCGACCGCGTCGATCGCGGAGGAGATGTCCAGCGCCGACCTGCGGGTGGTGCCCTTGAAGAGCAGGTGCTCCAGGTAGTGCGTGGCGCCGTTCAGCGCGGGGGTCTCGTCGCGGGAGCCGACGTGCGCCCAGATGCCGAAGGTCGCGGAGCGGACCGAGGGGAGGGTCTCGGTGACGATGCGCAGGCCGCCCGGAAGGGTGGTCTTGCGGACCGTGCCGATGCCGTTCTCGCCCTTGATCAGGGTTTGGGTACGGGCGACGGCCCGCGCCTCCGAGGAGGTGCGGGCCGTCGCCCTGGAGCTACTCGACGTCACTTGTCGGAGTCGTCCTTCTTGTCTTCGGCGGACTCGTCCTCGCCCTCGATCACGGGGATGAGGGAGAGCTTGCCGCGGGAGTCGATCTCGGCGATCTCGACCTGGACCTTCTGGCCCACGCCGACGACGTCCTCGACGTTCTCCACGCGCTTGCCGCCGGCCAGCTTGCGGATCTGCGAGATGTGCAGCAGACCGTCCTTGCCGGGGAGCAGGGAGACGAACGCGCCGAAGGTGGTGGTCTTGACGACCGTACCCAGGTAGCGCTCGCCGACCTCGGGCATCGTCGGGTTGGCGATGCCGTTGATCGTGGCGCGGGCGGCCTCGGCGGCCGGGCCGTCGGCGGCACCGATGTAGATGGTGCCGTCGTCCTCGATCGTGATCTCGGCGCCGGTGTCCTCCTGGATCTGGTTGATCATCTTGCCCTTCGGGCCGATGACCTCGCCGATCTTGTCGACCGGGATCTTCACGGTGATGATCCGCGGCGCGTTGGGGGACATCTCGTCCGGCGTGTCGATCGCTTCCATCATCACGTCGAGGATGTGGAGGCGGGCGTCACGGGCCTGCTTGAGGGCGGCGGCCAGGACGGAGGCCGGGATGCCGTCCAGCTTGGTGTCGAGCTGGAGGGCGGTGACGAACTCCTTGGTGCCGGCGACCTTGAAGTCCATGTCGCCGAAGGCGTCCTCCGCACCGAGGATGTCGGTGAGGGCGACATAGTGCGTCTCGCCGTTGATCTCCTGGGAGATCAGGCCCATGGCGATACCGGCGACCGGGGCCTTCAGCGGCACACCGGCGTTGAGCAGCGACATGGTGGACGCGCAGACCGAGCCCATGGACGTCGAGCCGTTGGAGCCGAGGGCCTCGGAGACCTGACGGATCGCGTAAGGGAACTCCTCGCGCGTCGGCAGCACCGGCACGATGGCGCGCTCGGCGAGGGCGCCGTGGCCGATCTCGCGGCGCTTGGGGGAGCCCACGCGGCCGGTCTCGCCGACGGAGTACGGCGGGAAGTTGTAGTTGTGCATGTAGCGCTTGCGGGTCACCGGGGAGAGGGTGTCCAGCTGCTGCTCCATCCGGAGCATGTTGAGGGTGGTGACGCCCAGGATCTGGGTCTCGCCACGCTCGAACAGCGCGGAGCCGTGCACCCGCGGGATGGCCTCGACCTCGGCGGCGAGCGTACGGATGTCCGTGACGCCGCGGCCGTCGATGCGCTTCTTCTCCTTGATGACGCGCTCACGGACCAGGGACTTGGTCAGCGAGCGGTACGCGGCGGAGATCTCCTTCTCGCGGCCCTCGAACTCCGGGAGCAGCTTCTCGGCGGCCAGACCCTTGACGCGGTCCAGCTCGGCCTCGCGCTCCTGCTTGCCCGCGATGGTCAGCGCGGAGGCCAGCTCCGGCTTGACGGCGGCGGTCAGCGCCTCCAGGACGTCGTCCTGGTAGTCGAGGAAGGTCGGGAACTCACCGGTCGGCTTGGCGGCCTTCGACGCGAGGTCGGCCTGGGCCCGGCACAGCACCTTGATGAAGGGCTTCGCGGCGTCCAGACCGGCCGCGACGACCTCCTCGGTGGGGGCCTCGGCACCGCCCTTGACCAGCTGGATCGTCTTCTCGGTGGCCTCGGCCTCGACCATCATGATCGCGACGTCGCCGTCCTCCAGGACACGGCCGGCGACGACCATGTCGAAGACGGCGTCCTCGAGCTCGGTGTGCGTCGGGAACGCGACCCACTGGCCGTTGATCAGCGCGACGCGGACGCCGCCGATCGGGCCGGAGAAGGGCAGACCGGCCAGCTGCGTGGACGCGGAGGCGGCGTTGATCGCCACGACGTCGTACAGGTGGTCGGGGTTGAGGGCCATGATCGTGGCGACGACCTGGATCTCGTTGCGCAGGCCCTTCTTGAAGGACGGGCGCAGCGGGCGGTCGATCAGGCGGCAGGTGAGGATCGCGTCCTCGCTCGGCCGGCCCTCGCGGCGGAAGAAGCTGCCGGGGATCTTGCCGGCGGCGTACATCCGCTCCTCGACGTCCACCGTCAGGGGGAAGAAGTCGAGCTGGTCCTTGGGGTTCTTGGAGGCGGTGGTGGCCGACAGCACCATGGTGTCGTCGTCCAGGTAGGCCACGGCCGAGCCGGCGGCCTGGCGGGCCAGGCGGCCCGTCTCGAAGCGGATGGTGCGGGTGCCGAAGGCGCCGTTGTCGATGACGGCCTCGGCGTAGTGGGTCTCGTTCTCCACTAGCGTTTTCTCCGTTACTTGTCGTCTTTTCGTCCCGTGCTGCCCGTGTGGCAGCGGGACGGTGGCGGAGATGCGCGCCGTGCGGTGCGGGCCGGTCTTCGATCGAAGCACCCGGGGTTCGCTTTCCCCGGGGGCCACTACCGAGGACCGGCGGCGGCTAGGTGCGCTTCTCCTCGTTCGGTGGGTGTTGCGGTGTGATGCGTCGGGTGTGACGCGTTGGGCGTCTTCACCCTGTGTCGTGCGTCATGCGTTGTGCTACCACACTACAAAGGGGTGGTGACACTCCGCACGTTTCCGTATGTACAGCAAAAGGGAGCGGCCCCCAAGACGGGAACCGCTCCCTCCACGCGTCTTACTTGGCGCCGGCCGCACCACGGCGGATGCCGAGGCGGTCGACCAGCGTACGGAAGCGCTGGATGTCCTTCTTGGCCAGGTACTGCAGCAGGCGACGACGCTGACCGACCAGGATCAGCAGACCCCGGCGGGAGTGGTGGTCGTGCTTGTGGGTCTTGAGGTGCTCGGTCAGGTCGGAGATCCGACGCGAGAGCATGGCGACCTGGACCTCGGGGGAGCCGGTGTCGCCCTCCTTCTGGCCGAACTCGGCGATGATCTGCTTCTTCGTAGCGGCGTCGAGCGACACGCGTACTCCTCATGGTCTGTGTGTGGCCACCGAGTGCCCCCGGTCTGCTTCTCGGGGTGGCTTCCGTAACTCGGGAGGCGGGATCCGCTGGGCGCGGCCTCCGATCCCTCGATACGGAGGGTTCCGGGGGCGCGTACACAAACGGCCGACAGTCAGGGTACCAGGAGGTGGCGGGCACCTTCGCCCGGGTATCCGAACCACCTCGGCGGTGGGCGTGGGGCCACTAGGGTGACGCTCGGATCGTAGACGGAGCGAAGTCGGTTCGGGGAAGGGGACGCTGCGCCATGGCGGAGACCGAAGCGGAGATGAAGGCGCGCAAGGAGCGCGAGCGGGACGAGCTGTACGCGCTCGACATCTCCGGCGTCGAGTGGAAGTGCGCACCGGGCACCGAGGAGCACGAGGAACGCGTCGAGATCGCGGACCTGCCCGGGGGCGCGGTGGCGATGCGGTCCTCTCTGGATCCGGAGACGGTGCTGCGGTACACGGAGGGGGAATGGCGGGCGTTTGTGCTGGGGGCGCGGGATGGGGAGTTCGATCTGGATCGGACGCCGCACCCTGCGGAGCCTTCGGCGGAGTGACCCTTACGGGAAAGGGGCGGCACACGTGTGTGCCGCCCCTTTCCCGATCCGGCGCCCGCCGGCGCGTCGTCCGTCAGCCGGTCATGGACCGTACCTGCGAGTACACGTCGAAGACGGCCAGGGCCAGCGGGATCAGCGTGAGCAGGACGAAGCTCTCGGCGATCTCCAGGAAGCGCCCCCAGAAGGGAGTGACGCCCCGGCGTGGGGCGATCAGACCGATCGCGGTGACCACCGCGGTGCCCGCGGCGACTGCTGCCGCGAGCCAGACGCTGCGCATGTTGAGGCCGGTGGTGTCGCCCAGGAGGGCATCGCGCCAGTACTCCGGCGGCGGGTTCAGGGCGAGCCCCAGGCCGAGGAAGACCAGAGCGGCGAGGCCCGCGGCCAAGGTGGCGCCGACCTGCGCCGTGTAACGGAACAGGTGGGCTCGCATCAGCATCGCGACGCCGGTCGCCAGGGCGAGAAGCTGTGCCCAGACGTTGTCGGAGAAGCCGAGGACGATCGACGCGCCCACCGAGACGAGCGCACAGCCCCCGACGAGGCCGACGAGGAGTTCATGTCCGCGGCGGGCCTGGGCCGCGATGCGGTCGGCGTCGACGGGCTCCTGGGAGACGGACTCACCCGAGTCGAATCCGCCGCGGGCGCTGTTGGGCGGTTCGAAGCCGATGGGCAGCCTGGCGAAGCGCATGGACAGGCCCGGTAGGAAGGCAAGCGCGACGACCGAGAGGGGGGCACAGACGGCAGCCGTCTCGATGGGCTCCAGCTCGGTGAGGATCGCGACGAACGTGGTGACGAGACCGATCACGGAGGCGAAGACGCAGGCGACGAAGGGGCCGTCGCCACTGGGTGACACGAGGGTGAGCACCACCGTGCCGATGAGGACCGCAGTGCAGGCGAGCAGGAACTGGAGCCTTCCGATGCCCTGCCCCTCGGAGAGCGACAGCAGTCCCGAGCCCGCCACCGCGATGTTCGGTACGGCTCCCAGGCCCAGGGCGATCGCGGAGCCCCGGTCGTCGTACACACGCGCTCGTACACACGCGATGGCGACGAGCAGGACACCCATGACGCCGGCGAGGACGCCCTGCAAGCTGTGCATGTCGTGGCGGATCTGCGAGTTCCACGCCACGAAGGCGAGCAGTGCGGGCAGGATGCCGCCGGCCACAAGGCCTGCGGCGCGGGTGAGTTCGCCGTTCCACAGGGCCCGGTCGCGGGTCACGGCGGAGGCCACCGCTTCCGAGACGTCGTCGAGGACGGCGGGGGGAAGCGACTCCGAGAACGGGCGGAGGGTCAGCAGTTCGCCGTCGAGGATGCGCTGCGCGGTGAAGGACCAGGCACCGTCGAGGACGGTCCCGTCACGGCGGACCAGGTGGTAGCCGACGGGGGCGCCCTCGGCGGGGCTCTGCTGGGAGAGCCTCAGGATCTCCGGGTACAGGTCGGCCACGGGTACGTCGTCGGGCAGTGCCACGTCGATGCGGCTGTCGGGCGCCACGATGGTGACCCGACAGAAGCCGAACCCCATGCCCGCCCCCGAAGGGGCTCCGGTGCCCGTTCCGCCGGTCGGCGCAGAGGCCGTCGTGCTCACCTGTTGTTCCCCCTCGTCGGTGGTGGGGGTGGAAGTGGAATGCCACCGCCCACGCTTCCGCTCGTGAACATGTCGTGGAGGTAGTGCGGCTCCGTGGGTCAACCCCGTCGTCGCGCCCGGAACTTACGGGAGGCGCTTGCTTGGAACGTGAGGGATTGCCCGGTTTTCCCGGACCGATTCGCAACTGCTCACACGTCTCACGGGCACCCTACCGCCCGCTGTTGTCCACGGTTGTCAGTAGGATCGCGCTTCGCGACCGGCGTCCGCCTGACACGGGGCGGCGGACGAAAAAACCCGGTCCGGCAAGGGAATTGGTGTGCAGTGAGCCACGTCGTCGTCAAGCGTCCACCACGGGTGCTGCCGAAGGAAGTGCCCACAGACGAGGTAGTGCTCCAGCCTCCCCCCGAGCTTCCGCGCGGGCAGCAGGAGGGTGCGCTGATGCAGCTGCTGCCGATGCTCGGCATGGGTGGGTCCGTGGTGTTCTTCTTCAATCCCCAGGCCCAGCCCTTCATGAAGATCATGGGCATGGTGATGGTGGCTTCCACGATCGCCATGGGAATCGCGATGCTGGTCCGCTACCGCCGCGGCAGCCAGGGACAGTTGGCAGACATGCGCCGCGACTATCTGCGGTATCTGTCACAGACGCGGCGCACCACCGTGGCAACGGCGCTGGCCCAGCGCGACGCACAGTACTACCTGCATCCTTCGCCCGAGCAACTGTGGGCGCTGGTCGCCGAGGGCAGCCGGGTGTGGGAGCGGCGCACCGGGGACGAGGACTTCGGACAGGTCCGCGTGGGGCTGGGCGCGCAGTCCCTGGCCACTCCCCTGGTCCTGCCTCAGACCGCGCCGGTCGACGAGTTGGAGCCGCTGACCGCGGGTGCCATGCACCGCTTCCTGGCCACTCACTCGACTCTTGACGACCTGCCGATGGCGGTCTCGCTGCGCGCCTTCTACCACGTGACGATCAGCGGCGAGCCGGGCACCGTGCGCGGCACCACGCGCGCCGTCGTCGCTTCGCTCGCCTCGCTCCATTCCCCCGAGGACCTGGTCATCGCCGTCGCCACCGGGCGCGATTCGGCGTCGGAGTGGGAGTGGGCCAAGTGGCTGCCGCATGTGCAGGCGCCGGGTCTCGCCGACGGCGCGGGCAGCATCCGCCTGATCACGACGGACCCGACGGCGCTGGAGGACCTTCTCGCCACCCGCCTCGAGGGACGGCCGCGCTTCCATCCGGCCGCGCCGCCGGTTTCCGAGCAGCCCCACCTGATGGTCGTACTTGACGGCGTCTTCCTGCCGCCCGCCTCGTTGCTGGCCACCCCCGAGGGTCTCCAGGGTGTGACGGTGCTCGAGGTCGTGCCCGGGGACCTCGCCACCGGCCGCGGCGACCTCTCCGCCGTCGTTCGCCCGAAGGAGCTGCTCCTGGAGTCGGCCCACGGCATGGTCTACGAGGGCACGCCGGACGTGCTGTCGTACGAGGCCGCGGAGGCACTGGCCCGGCAGCTGGCGCCGTTGCGCATGGCATCAGGCGGAGACGACGACGAACCCTTGCTCGCCGCACTGGAGTTCACGGATCTGTTGAACCTGGGTGACGCCGCCTCGGTCGATCCGAAGCGGACCTGGCGTCCGCGCTCGCAGTCCGAGCGGCTGCGCGTGCCGATCGGTGTCGGCGAGGACGGCAGGCCCGTGATGCTCGACCTCAAGGAGGCCGCCCAGGAGGGGATGGGGCCGCACGGTCTGTGTGTCGGTGCGACCGGTTCCGGAAAGTCGGAACTGCTGCGCACTCTGGTCCTCGGCCTCGCCGTGACCCACTCCTCCGAAACGCTGAACTTCGTCCTGGCCGACTTCAAGGGTGGTGCGACGTTCGCGGGCATGGCCCGGATGCCGCATGTGGCCGCCGTCATCACCAACCTCGCGGATGATCTGACCCTCGTCGACCGTATGGGTGACTCGATCCGCGGTGAGCTCAACCGCCGGCAGGAAATGCTCCGCGACGCGGGCAACTACGCGAACATCCACGACTACGAGAAGGCTCGTGCGGCCGGTGCCGCACTACAGCCGATCCCCTCACTCGTTCTCGTCATCGACGAGTTCAGCGAACTCCTCACGGCCAAGCCCGACTTCATCGAGATGTTCGTGCAGATCGGCCGCATCGGCCGTTCGCTGGGCGTGCATCTGCTGCTCGCGTCGCAGCGCCTGGAGGAGGGCCGCCTCAGAGGCCTCGAGACCTATCTGTCGTACCGCATCGGTCTGCGTACGTTCTCGGCGGCCGAGTCCCGTGCCGCGATCGGCGTCCCGGACGCCTACGAGTTGCCGAACGTCCCCGGCTCCGGCTACCTGAAGTTCGGTACGGACGAAATGGTCCGCTTCAAGGCGGCGTACGTCTCCGGGGTGTACCGCACTAGTTCGCAGCATGCGGCGGATTTCGGCGGACCGCTTCCCGTGGACCGCAGGCCCGTGCTGTTCACGGCGGCCGAAGTCCCGGTCCAGTACGTGCAGGTGCCGCGGCAGCGCGAGGAGAGAACCGACGAGACGGACGACGCGCTCGCCGACACGGTCCTCGACGTGATCGTGCGACGACTGGAGGCGCAGGGCCCCGCCGCCCACCAGGTGTGGTTGCCGCCACTGGACAGCCCGCCGTCGCTCGACGCGCTCCTGCCCGGTCTCACACCGGTGCCGGACCGGGGCATGACCCAGCCGGGCTACGAAGGAGCGGGCCGGCTCGTCATCCCGGTCGGCATCGTCGACAAACCGTTCGAGCAGCGGCGGGACCCGCTGTGGGCCGACTTCAGCGGTGCGGCCGGCCACATGCAGATCCTCGGCGGCCCTCAGTCCGGCAAGTCAACGCTGCTGCGCTCGATCGTCGCATCGTTCGCGCTCACGCACACGCCGCACGAAGTGCAGTTCTACGGGCTGGACTTCGGCGGCGGCGGATTGTCGGCCGTGACAGGCCTGCCGCACGTGGGCGGGGTGGCCTCGCGCCTCGACCCCGAGAAGGTACGCCGCACAACGGCAGAGGTGTACGGCATCCTGACCCGCCGCGAGGAGTACTTCCGATCCGCGGGGATCTCCTCGATCGCGGAGTTCCGGACGCGCCGTGCGCGGGGCGACATCTCCATGGCCGACCAGCCCTGGGGCGATGTCTTCCTGGTCATCGACGGCTGGGGGAACTTCCGTACGGACTACGAGGCGTTGGAGCCTCTGGTGCTGGACATCGCGGCTCGCGGGCTCGGTTACGGCATCCACGTGGTCCTCACCGCGTCCCGCGCCATGGAGGTCCGTTCCAACCTCAAGGACCACCTGATGAACCGCCTGGAGCTGCGGCTCGGCGACCCCATGGACTCCGAGTTCGACCGCAAGGTCGCGGCCAATGTGCCCACGGGTGTGCCGGGACGTGGCCAGACCCCGCAGAAGCAGCACTTCATGGCGGCGGTTCCGCGTATCGACGGGTTGTCCTCCGACACGGATCTGGCGGACGCAACGGCGGCCCTCGCCACTGAGGTCTCCCGACACTGGCAGTTGCCGGGTGCGCCCGAGGTGCGCCTGCTGCCGAGGCAACTCCGGGCTAGCCAACTGCCTCCGGGCGACCGGTTCCCGAACCGCGGCATCTCCTTCGCCCTCGACGAGGACAACCTCGAGCCAGTGTTCGTGGACTTCGAGCAGGACCCGTTCTTCCTCGTCTTCGGCGAGAGCGAGTCCGGCAAGTCGAACGTGCTGAAGCTGCTCATCCAGCGCCTCACCGAGCGCTACGACGGCAGCGTCTGCAAGCTGTTCGTCGTCGACAACCGCCGTTCCCTGCTCGGCGTGACCCCTTCCTCGCACCTGGCCGAGTACATCCCGATGTCGAACCAGATGCAGCACCACATGGAGGCGCTCGCCGACCTGATGCAGCGTCGTACGCCGACCGCGGACGTCACCGCGGAGCAGTTGCGCAACCGTAGCTGGTGGCGCGGTCCCACGGTGTACGTGGTCATCGACGACTACGACCTCGTCTCCACATCCAGTGGCAACCCGCTCGCGGGTCTGACGGAACTGCTTCCGTTCGCCCGCGACGTCGGTGTCCGCTTCATCATCGCCCGCTCCACGGCGGGCGCCGGCCGGGCCGGCTACGAACCCTTCATGCAGCGCGTCAAGGAACTCGGCGCCCAGGGCGTGGTCCTGGCCGGTGACCAGGCGGAGGGGGATCTGCTGGGTGGGGTGCGGCCTCGGCCCATGCCTGCCGGGCGGGGTGTGTTCGTCTCGCGTAAGCGTGGGAAGCCGCTGGTCCAGGTGGGACTGGTCGCGGACGAGGACGTGTGACGGGAAGACGTCTCAGCGACAGGGCACCCCGGGGCGGCGGGCTGGAGCTGCTGCCGTGACACACAGGAACGGGGTGGGCGCCTCCCGCGCGCACCCACCCCGTGTTCCTGCCACCGCTTTCGCCTACTGCAAGTAGCTGGCGGCCTTCTTGTCGCCTTCCATGTACGTACCGCCGGCCGTGAACACGACGTGGCCGATGCCCGTCAGCGCCGTGTGGATGTCGGTGGCTTCCTTGTCCCACCGCGCCAGCTTCTCGTCGAAGTGCTGCGCGGCCTGGCCCTGCCAGTACTGCTTGCTGTTCAGTACCAGCTGCTTGAGCTCCTGCAGATCTTGCTCCAGCTGCTTCGCCTCGTTGGCGATCTTCGTCGCCGCGAAGTCGAGCCCGTCATAAGTGACGCTCAGTCCGTCGGTGTTACGACCCATTCCCGTTTACCTCGTTTCCGTCGCGTGTGCCCGGTGGGCGGCGAATTCCGCCCGTGCCCTGAGTGCTGCCAGTCTCAGTACGACGTCAGAGGAGACGCCTTGACGGTGGGAGCACCGTCATTGAGGTCGATCTTGTTGGCCGCCGCGCGGACCTCGTCTTCCTTGCTGTCCTTGATGTTGCGTGCCGTGGTCATCGCGTCGATGACCTCGCTGAGGATGTTGCCGAGGCCCTGCAGCGACTCGTTGATCTCGTACTGCTTCCTGTCAAACGCGGCGCGACCGATACCGTCCCACTGGCCTTCGAGGCCATCGATCACGCCCTGAAGCGAGTGCACGCGCTTGCGGATGCCCTCGTACTTCTCGTACATCTGCTTCTGCAGCAGGACGACTGCTGCGTCTTCAAGCTTCTGGTTGTCTGCCATGATCGGTCCGCCCTCCTATGTCTGTTGCTTGATCCAACGATCTCGGCTCATCGTCCGGCGTCGCGCCGTGCTCGCACCACAGCCGCGCCGCCGCCACCGAGCACGATCACCGTGCCGACGGCGCCCAGCACGATCCAGAGCACATTGCTGTCCTCCGACGACTCCGCGCGGG
Organism: Streptomyces sp. YKOK-I1; assembly: GCF_054660435.1. Taxonomy (NCBI): domain Bacteria; kingdom Bacillati; phylum Actinomycetota; class Actinomycetes; order Kitasatosporales; family Streptomycetaceae; genus Streptomyces; species Streptomyces sp. YKOK-I1. The sequence continues at coordinate 7,353,414 of NZ_BAAGDR010000001.1, read as the reverse complement.
ATCCCGCCGCCGAGGTGCCGCCGGTGGAGTTCTTTTCGGTGGGTCGCGAGGAGGAGGCGGAAGAGGAAGGGGAAGCCGAGGATTCCTTCGTCGTTCCTCCCTCGTTTTCCTTGGCCAGCGGATCAACATTCGCGGGACCGGCGTCGTAGTCGGGGTCCTCGAGGACGACGCGCGGGCGAATGGCTCCATAGCCGAGGTACGTGCTCGGGTCGTCCTTCGCCCAGTCACGGCCCGCCGTGTCGATCAGAGATCGTACGACCTGGTTGACCGTCCAAGTCGGGTGGGCGGACCAGATCAGGGCGGCAGACGCGGCGGTGATGGCGGTCGCGGGACTCGTACCAGCGCTGTTGTCGCAATATGCGCGGAAGTTGGCGTCACACCACCCTGGAAAATCCTGGCCCGGTGCGGCCAGGTCGACATAGTTTCCATGGGAAGAGAACTTCGACACTGTGCCCGACTCGTCCATTGACGATACGCCAATTACGTAGGGATAGGCGGCAGGGTAATCTATCAGGCCCTTGCCTTCGCCGGCATTGCCGGCAGCAGCGACAAGCAGCTTTCCTTTTGACGCCGCATATTCGATCGCGGCTTCGTCCTCATCAGTCGTCATGCCCCCGATGGACATGCTGATGATCTTCACGTCGGTATCGGCAGCCGCTCTGACTGCCTCCCAGGCCGCAGGGGTCTTCTTCTTCTCTTCCGCTCCCTTGAGGCCGTCGAGCTCGACACGGTATGGGACGATCTTTGCCCCCGGCGCCAGCCCTTGCAGCCCACCGTCCGATCCCGTGCCCGCGATCAGCTCGGCCATGGTCGTGCCGTGCCCGAGATAGTCATTCGTCGCACCGTACGAAACCGACTTGGGGACTTCATCGGCCAGGACCTGCCCCTTCAGCGAAGGCGTACTGGGGTTCACCCCGGTGTCGATGACAGCGACCTTGACGCCCTTCCCCGTACCGGCCTTCCACATCTCCTCGGCCTGCATCGGTTCCAGATACCACTGCTTCGACTGCGCGTCGTATGCGGCAGCGCCCGGCGCGAATCCGACTGTCATGACGGCCAGGGCGCCGACGATTGCACCCACTGTTCGCAATCGTCTCGCGCTGTGTGTCCCGCGGAGAGCAACCCGCTCCGCTCGCCGGCCGGTCCCTGGCTCCATGGCGTTGTATGTCCTCGCTCGCGCTCAATTGATGACCGGCGGCACATCGCGCCGCGGCTGTGTGGGCAAATGCGTCTCTTCGTCCTCGACCAGATGGTCGGGCCGCTTTGTTCCCTGCGTGTTCTGTCGGTCGGGGGGATTTCCCTGATCGGCCGATCCTCGCACGAGTCCGGCGCCGCCACGTGTCATGCCGTTTCGTTCGGCTCGGGCGACGGAATTGTGAGCGGCCGGCCTGCCGGTGACAGCCTCGGATGCCCCCGTGTTCTGACGAACCGAGGTCGCGGCCGGGCCAGGCCTCGCAGCGGGCTCAGGCGCTCCGAAGACGCCACGCTGTCCAGGACCGCCGGCCGTGGGCCGCGAGTTCGGTGCGCCCTCGGCACCGATGACCGTGCCGCGGGGCGCTCTCGCCCCACCATTCGAAGGGCCGGAGGAAGCCGTGGGCCGCCCCCCGACCACGCCATTTGCTCGTCCTGCCCCGGTGCTTGGGGGACCACCCGCTCTCGACGTGGGCGTCCCCGTGGCCCTCGGCGTACCTCCAGTGACGCCTCGGCCCATCGGAGACGCCTTCGATCCAGACGTGGCGCCCTTGGCAGCAGTCTGTCCAGGAGCCCCGGCATGGCCCGTCTGACTCGTAGGCCCTCGACCTGCCCCAGGCCCCGAACCCGGGTTACCCATGCCGGAGGCGCCGACCCTGCCCTGGGCGGACAAAGGCGTTCGGGCTCCGCCAGGTCCCGCGCCCCTGCCTGAGAGGCCGTTGGAGATCGGGGCGGGGTAGCCGCCTCCGAACGCACCTGCCTGGCCGCTGACCGGCCCAGCGGTACCCGTGGCCGCTGGTGGGTTGCCCACGGGAAGTGCCACGGACGGTTCTGGCAGCACGCCGACGCTGTCAATGTTCGTACCGACCGGGTGATCCGGGTACACGATGCGCCCTGCGCCGTCCTTCGACGAGGCCGTGCCACCACTGTCGCCGTGCCCGACGACATGGCCTGCGCTGTGCGGAGTCGTGACGGTCCTCGACGCGCCGTCCCGAGTGCCACCCGACGCCGACTCCCCAGGAGCAGGGTCTACCGACCGTACCGGCGAAGGCACGCCGACGTCAGGCATGACCGTGAACTCCGGCGCCTCGAGAGAAGCCAGCTGCTCCTCCGACACCGTGTAGTACGACGACAACCGGTTCATCTGGTTGATCGCCTCTTGACGGTTCTTCTCCACCTGGACGGCGGCGGTGTACTCGTCGTTGCTCTGGACCCGTCTGGCCTCCGGGATGTCCGAGACGGCCTTCGGGTCCGTGCGTGTGTCGCGTGCGGGCATGGCCTTGCGTACCGACGCCAGCCCGGTGGCGGCGGCCATGATCTGGTCGCCCGCCGATCCGGCGAAGTCGCTCAGACCCTTGGTGCTGGTGACAAGTGAACGGCCCCACTTACGGAACGCGTCACCCGACTCGCCCACCCAGTGGACGTTCTCGATGTGACCGTCGAGTTCCGTGGCTGCCGCCTCGATGGCGTCGCGAGCCGCCCACAGTGCGTTGCCCGACGACTCCAGGTCCTCCGGATTCGTCTGCTCGACCAGGTCGAGCATCTCGTTGAGCCTGTGGCCCTCGAAGTTCGTACGCTGCTGCAGGGCCTGCCCGACCGGAGTGGCTTCGAGCGCGGCGCGGACGGTGTTGTGGAAGAAGCCACCGCCCGGGCGTTCCTCCACACCTCGGGCGAAGTCCGTGACGGAATTCTGCTGCTTGACCCGAGCCAGATCGTCCTGGTGCTGCTTGTCGGTCATCGTCAGAGGCTCCCGCCGGTCTTCGCGTCGTTGGTGCGCTGTACGTCGCCCCTCGCGTCCTGGATCTGTCGGATCTCGGTCTGGATCTCGACGAAACGCTGTCGCTGTTCTTCTTCAAGGTTGTCGAAGCCTCGGTGCGCGCCCAGGACCGCGATGGCGATCCCCTCGATCTGCAGGTGCAAGGTCCTGGAGAGCGAGGTGAGCTCGTCGTGGACCCTGCTGTACTGCAGGTAGAGGCCGTGCGCCTCGGGGAAGGCCGCTGCGCTTCCGCTGTTCAGGGAGCCGGGCTTGATCGTCTGGGCACCCACCCGTTTGGGGTTGCCGGCGGAACCTTCCAGGTCTCGCAGAACGGCGTCCACCCGCTTCAGAAAGGTGGACAGCGCCTCACTGCTGGCTTCCAGGTTGGCCGCTGTGGTGGCCGACGCACCACCCGTCATGTCGATCGGAAGCATGACGCCCCCTCCCCGTATCCCCGTGAAGCCCGTCGACAGGGACGGACCGATCGCTCGCCGTACGATTGCAAAGCGAGCCGTACCTCACAACGCTTTTACCACTGTAGCCACCGGCTACATCCAGCCCAACCGTGGTGTCTGTTGACGTAGTTACGAGGCCGCTCCAGGCATCCCGCTCGCATCGATGGCGATCTTCACCGAACATCCGCGTCTTGATGATCACAGCTGTATGGCAACTGTCCCCAAGCACAATCGGAGTTGCTAGCGTGACCGGGACTCTCTCGCGGAACCCCCAGGGGGCCAGCGGGAGCGGAAGCAGGAGACGCGGCAATACGGGGGAAGGGTCCGGCAGATGGCATGGGACGAATGGGAGCAGCTCAAGAGCGAGGCGCAGCAGCGCCAGCAGAGCTCCGCCCACATGCAGCTCAACCATGTCGACCCTCCTGGGCCCCCCGTCAACAAGCAAGGTGACCTCAAGGCCAGTCAGAGCGACCTCGCGAGGGTCGGGAACGCCGCATTCGACCTGCACCAGCAGTTCGAGCACTTCAGTGACCACGCGCGGGTGAAGTCCATCGCGGCCGGTGACGGTCTGAAGGCCGAGGGCTTCGAGATCGGTTCGGCGCTGACCCATGTGGCCGAGCACTGGGTCGACCAGGTCCAGACGCTGCTCGACGCCACGGCCCACATCTCCAACCACCTCGACTACACCAAGAACGCGCACAACGGCGACGACGTCTTCATCGCCGGCACGGTCAGCAGCATCGCCGACCTCGACAAGGGCTTCGACGAGCGGAAGGGCAGCTGAGCCGTGGACCTGGACGCTCTCCGCTACGGCAACTTCCACCAGCTCGGTGAGGCGGTCACCGACTGGGAGGAAATGGCCAAGAACCTCAAGACCCTCGCCGAAGACGCCGACAAGAACCTCAAGGGCCAGGCTGACAAGGCGAACTGGGCCGGCGTGAACGCGACCGTCACCCGTGAGTTCATCGACAAGACGGCCGGGGAGTTCAAGGACGCACACACCCAGGCCGACACCGTCGCCAAGATCCTCAGCGACACCCGTGGCGAGCTCATCGACTACCGCTCGCAGCTGAACGCCGCCATCGAGCGTGGTGCCGCGAAGAAGCTGACCGTGGGAGACGGCGGCGACGGCACCTTCTTCGTCACCGCGAGCATCCGTCCCGACTGGTACTCCGATCCGAGCGGAGGGAAGGACGCTGCCAGCCAGAAGGACGTCAACGACCTACGCGACGAGATCCAGCGCATCCTCGACAAGGCCACCGAGAGCGACACCACCGCCGCCAAGGCGTTGCGCCTGATCGTCGACTCGGCCAAGTACGGCTTCTCCGGCGCCGATTACGAGAACCGGGACGAAGCGGCGAAGGCCATCAAGGACGCCGACGCGATGGCGAAGATCCTCGCGAAGAACCCGCACGACGTGACGAACACGGAACTCGCCACGCTCAACGGCAATCTGGCGAAGTACAAGAACGACCCGCTCTTCGCGGAGGAGTTCGCCACCACCGTCGGCCCCAAGAAGCTCCTCACCTTCTACGCGGGCGTCGCCGACCCCTACCAGGGCCAGTACGACCCGAAGCGCGCCGAACAGGTCAAGCAGCTCCAGAAGAACCTCGGGAACACCATCGGCCAGGCCACACTCTCGGACAGCGACAAGATGCAGGGCTGGGAACAGCAGATGATCAAGCTCGGCCCGCACGAGCTCGGCATCGACGACGCAAGCAATCCGACCGGCTATACCGTGATGAGCAACCTGATGCGGTTCGGGGACTACGACGATCAGTTCCTGAACGACTACGGCAACAAGCTCCTCGACTACGACAAGAAGGTCAACGGCGAGGGAATCAACCTCTGGGTGAACAACGCGAACCAGAGCGATCTCAACTATTGGGACTACAAGAACGACCGGGGTCGCGACCCCGTGACGGGATTCCTCCAGGCGCTGGGACACAACCCGGGTGCCTCGGAGCAGTTCTTCGCCCGGCCCGACGTCACGGAATACACCATCGGCGACAGGGACACCGTCGACAAGGCCTCCGAACTCAACGAGCACCTCAAGTACCTGACCCAGGATCGCGTCTGGGTGTCCGACAGCTCCCTCGAGGGCAACCACGACTTTGTCGCGGGGCGACAGGCACTCGGACATGCCCTCGAGGCGGCGACGACCGGTTACTCGTACGACGCGAGCGCAGAGACCATCAAGTCCGGCGGGGAACACCGGACACCGGCGACTGCGGCCGTGATGGAGGAAATGGCCTTCCTCTACGGCAGCAAAGAGGGTCCGGGCATGCTGCACGATCAGCCTGAGTTGGCTGCGAGTCTCGGCAAGATGGCCGGTGCGTACATCGACGACATCGACTACAACTTGTCGGGCGTCGGCGAGTACGAAATGGACGCGGGCACCTTCCCCGCGAAGTACGAAGGCCGTGCGAACTTCACCCAAGAAGGTGCCATCAATTTCCTGAGCGTACTCGGTCAGGACGAAAACTCTCACCGCGCCGTCACCGCAGCGCAGCATCTTTATACGCTGAGTGCCCTCGATGCTTACCCGCCGACCAGCAATGCGAACATCGAGCATGCGCATGATGCGCTGACCACAGGGGGATTGGCGCGGGGCATCCTCGACAACTCCCGGGTGGAGCAGGCTGAGGCAGCCTACAAGGACGACGCGGAAGAGGCCAACAAGTCACTGGGCCGCTCCTCCGACTGGATCAAGCTGGGGGTAGGAGCGACCGTCGGAGTCGGCGTCGCCGCCATCCCACTGCCCGGGACGACGGCTGCGGGAATGCTCCTTGCCCCGGTCGCCGCCGATACCGTCGGAGAGGCAGTGAACACCTTCATCGGTCACCAGATCGACAAGGGGGTGGACTCCGCTGAAGCGGATCCGACGGAGCAGGCTCAGCTGACCAGTAGCGAGTTCTACAAGAAGGGCGAAAACCAGCTGGGCTCCGCCTACCACGACTACATCAAGAACAGCCCCGAGGCGGCCAGAAGCGCCGATCTCAATGACTGGAACGCCGATATCCAGAACGCGTACCTCGGGGTTGGGTCCCACGAGAACGACTACCGCGGCCGGACTCCCTCGAAGGACTGATCTGTGCGACAGGAAAACGAACTTTCGCAAAACAGGGCGAGAGGATGCACAGCCCTGCACGCGGCCGTCGGGGTCGCTGTATTGATGTTGAGTGTCTCTGCGTGCAGCGGCAACGACAACGACACGAAAGAGCCGACCCTGACCGCCTCCCAGGTCTGTGACTCCACACTCGACTCATCGGCCGTCGCCGCACTGAAACGCATAGGGAACACGGAGGAATTCGAGGAGCTGACCGGCTCAGCGGACTCCGGGGAGCCGAACAAGTTCTCCCTCAAGCGCGCGGCGAAGACGGTTCACGAAAATCCTTCGCAGCGGAACCAGTGCTGGGTTTACAAGGCGGGAGACAAGAGCGGTCACCCGTTGATCGCTGTGGACTTCTCCGCCATGAATTACACACCCAAGGCCGATGACGTCTCCGAGAACGACGAATCAGAGAACACGATTTACCCGATTGGCGTCTATGCAAAGACACACGAAAACATCAGCGCGTCGATCTACTTCAAGTGCTCCACGCAGGACACGTACATCAATGCGTCCCTCACTACTGCAGGGCAGCTCTCCACAAAAACCACAGGCCGTGACCTCCTGACCGTCCTCAACGCCATCACGCGCGCCATGGCCAAACAACTGGACTGCGCCTCGGAGGCGGCGCTGCCCTCACAGGTTCCGGAGCCCAAGACCGGCTGAGGATGTCCTCTTGAGGCGGCCGGCCGCCTCACGCGCTTCCCCCTCCAATCCGATCACCTACAGGTTGACTGCATGGGACTCTTCGACAAGCTGACCGGAACCAAGCGCCCCGCCGATGGTGTCGCTCCGCGATCCGTCACCGAGGTGCAGACGGCTCTGCTCGGTCTCAACAACCCGGCCGTCCCGTACGTCATCCGGGACGGTCGCGCGGAGGGCGCCGATCTGGTGGCCGAATGGCGTATCCAGGACCCGGCATGGCGGACCTTCTTCGTCCGCACCCAGGTGAGTCGTGTGTTCCAGGTCCGTATGCGCCTGGTCCCCGAGAAGAGCGAAGTCCGCTCCCTGGATCAGCAGTACGAGGTCACGTGGGCCGGCGACACCCCCAGGCTCGCCATCGCGGCCGAAGCCCAACGTGGTCAGGTGCAGACAGTCTCGAAGACCTGGACGCTCGGCCGGAACTCGGATGGCAACCTCGGAGCGACCGAGACGTTCAGCTTCGACAGTTCCGACCTGAAGAACCCCCTCAGGGACGCCGTCACTGGCGCAGGGTGGACCTGGCCCGGAGTCATCATCGGCAAGCTGTGAGCGTTTTCAGTGGATCCGCGAGCCGGCCTCCAGCAGCCTCACGCGCCTGCGCCTCGCGTCCCGCATCGCCACGGCCGCGCCGCTGAGTCCCGCGACCGTCACAAGGCCACCCACCAAGACATAGGTGGCCAGGCGAGTGTTGCGTTGCTCGGCCGTCTCGCCGAGGTGCAGTGGGGTGACCGAGGGGGGTTCGGCCTTCGTCACGCCGCCCTCCGGCTTCGGGGACTCGACCGGGTTCGCCGGGTCCACGTCCGTCAGAGCCCTGACCGGGTCAACCACACCCCAGCCGACCAGGATGTCGTGGCCGGGGATCGAGCGTTCGGCCGTCTGCTCGATCTGGGCTACGACCTCCTGGGCCGTCCAGTCGGGGTACCTGGACTTCAGCAGGGCCGCCACGCCTGCGGCATACGGCGCCGAGAAGCTCGTCCCGTTGTCGGAGCAGTGGCCGCCGCCGGGAACCGTGGAGATCATGTCGACGCCGGGGGCCGCGACGCCCACGAAATCTCCCGCCTGGGAGAAGGACGCGCGTTCGTTGTTGCGATCGGAGGCCGCGACAGCGAGGACGCCCTTGTACGAGGCCGGGTAGGTGACCTTGACGTTGCCGCCCAGCCCGTCGTTGCCGGCTGAGGCGACGACCACGACATTCCTGCCGAGGGCGTAGTTGACGGCGTCCTTCAACCGTGAGTCGGGTTCCACCGCGTTGGTCGTGTCCTGGGAGATGTTGATGACGTCGGCGCCCACCTCGACGGCGTGACGGATCGCCGCGGCAAGGGTCAGGGCCGTTCCGTCGCCCTCCGCGTCGTTCTGCTTGATGGGAATGATCCTGGCGTCGGGGGCCAGGCCCACGAAGCCGGTGCCCGAGGCGGGGCGGGCCGCGATGATGCCGGCCACGCGCGTGCCGTGGCCGACGGTGTCGGTGGTGCCCTGGCTGTTGCCGCGGTCGATCTTCTCGCCGTCGGAGTTCACTGCCGGAAGGTTGTTCATGCCCTTCGACGTGTCGACGGCCTCGGCCAGCTGCGGGTTCTTCACATCCACGCCCGTGTCGATCACGGCCACCTCGACGTCCTTGCCCGTCGACAGCGCCCACAGCTCGTCGAGGTTGACGCGTTGCAGCGCCCAGGGACGGCCGGTGTAGTCCTTCGACGGGAACGTGCACTGGTCGTCCGCCCGAGCCGCAGTCGAGGGCAGAACGAGCACCGAGGTGGTCGCCAACAGCGCCGTCGCGGTGGCCAGCGCCGCCGTGCGGGTCCCCGTGGACCGCCGGCTCCGCAAGTTCCTTGCGTTCAGCATGAGTTCCTTCTTCTGCGCGCAGCGTCTACGAGCCCTGCGGCTGCCGGGCCGCCGACTCCGACAGGCGGGGGCCCGTCGGCAGGAACGTCGACCACACGGCGGGGACGGGCGCGGGCGTCACCTTCTCGTAGCCGAGGCGGATCTGGGCGATCCTGGCCTCGTTCAGCTCGGTCTCGCGCTGCTTGGCGGAGGTGCCGATGCCCTCGTCGCCGGTGGCACTGTCGCTGTTGGACTGAAGGGCGTAGCGCAGGCCCGTGTCGGTGACGAGGAAGACGCCGCCGGACTTGGCGTCCGTGCCCTGGACCTGACGGTAGAGCAGTCCGGAGCCGGCGGTGACGTAGGCGCTGGAGGCACCGGTCGGCAATTCCGCAGGGAAGTCAGTGCCCGCCCAGGTGGAGAGGGTGGTCGCGTTCTTCGCTCCGACCGAGCGCAGGACGTTGCAGACCGTGTTGCGGCCCGTGGTGGCACCGGCGCCGCTGTTCACCATCTTCGGCTTGTACGTCGGCCAGTTGTCGTCGTCCTTGAAGTCGGTGCTGTCGACGACCGCGCCGGGACTGACCTTCTGGGCTTCGCCCGCCTGCCCGACGCCGACGAGCGCGCCGCTGTTGAGCAGCAGCGTGGCGGTGAACTCGGAGATGCGGGCCACGCCGCCGGACTCCACCACGTAGTACTGCATCCGCCGGCCGTCCAACGCCTTGATGACCATGCCGACCTTGTCGTACTCCCCAAGGAGGTCACCGGCGTTCGCCTCCGCGCCCGGTGTGCCCTGGATGGTCGGGATGGAGATCTCGTCGCCCTTGTGCAGGGTGTCGAGCCATTCCTGGGAGACCCGCTGGGGGGCACGGCCCTGTGTGTCGAGAGCCTTGAGGAGTTCCTTGTCGTCCGGGTCCGCCAACCGGTATCCCGTACCCGTGGCGTCGACCACGTACTGGGTCCTGCCGTCCGGGCCGACGACGTACATCAGATCACCGCCGGAGAGCCTGTTGTCGCCCTCGGTCCTGGCCCGCTCCTTCGCGGCGAGGACGAACGCGGCCTTCTGAATGGCCCGCCCTCCCTCTCCGGGACGCTCGCACACCGCCCAGCGTTTGCCGGTCCGGGCCTCGTCCGCGGGAGGCAGGCGGTCGGGGGCGTACGGGATGCCGATCGTGGCGCCGTGCGGGAGCTTCCCGCTGTCCAGGACCTTCTCGTCGACGGTGATGACGCTGCTCTTGCCGGGATCCAGGAGGAGCTTCGCAGAGGCCATGTTGAGAACCGGGTGCAGCTGCTTCTCGCCGTCGGTCTTGAGCACCACGTACCGCGTGGTGGAGTCACTCGCCACGATGACGTGCTCCTCCGGATCGTTCCAGCCCTTGGGTGCCGTGGGGCTGAACAGGCCGATTGCTCCGAACACCGCCAGCACCACTACACCGACCACAGCACCGGGCACCACGGCGGCCAAGGGTTTGGGAGCCCCTTCCTCGGAGCCTGTCGCGGAGGGCTGGAGGAATGACGCGAGCATGCGGCGCTTCGCGAAGGTGTAGGCGTTGAGTTCGTCCCGCCGTGATGCCATCTGTGTCCGCTCTCTCCCCGTGCGGAGCCATGAGGGACTTGTGGAGGTCTGTCCCCCGTCCCCCGGTCGCCTCTGAAAGCTCAACTGTCAGACCCGCCCCCTACTATGCATGTTGCGCGATCGTGCTCGCGCCACGGGTAGGGTGCTCAGGCCTTGCGGAGAGCGGAGCGCAAGGATTCCAGGGAGAGTTCGGGGGTTTTTCGTGAGGGCTTCCCCAGCGCGGGCCCGGTCGCGATCGCAATCGAGGGCGCGCTCGGCGCCGCCGTCGGAGTCCCGGCCGGACGGGACGACCCACTCGGCCGCCCGCGGTTCGTCCTCCTCCCCCGGGTCCTTCGTGCCGCAGCTCAAACCACGCTCGGGGCACGGAGGTTCCTTCGCCGTGCAGCGGCTGGTGCTGCTGGAGCTGGCAGCGGCGCTCGTCGTGTGCGGATGGCTGGTCGGCCCGGTCGCGCTCGTACCGGCCGCCCTCGTCGCCGCGCTCCTCGTGGTGCTGGCCCTGGTACGCCGCCGTGGGCATTCGCTGCCGGAATGGCTGGGCTCGGTGCTGGCCCTGCGGGCCCGCAGGCGAAGGGCCGCGGGCAGGCAGGTGCCTGCCGGTACCGAGGCCGCCCTGGCGCCCGCCGTGGAATGCGATCCGAGTCTGCGGACCTACACGTACGGCAACCGTGACCGGCGGCCGGTGGGAATCATCGGAGACGGGACGTTCGTCACCGCTGTTCTGCAAGTGGAGGCCGACGCCACCGCGCTGCGGCCCGAGCGGAACCAGCAGCCTCTGCCGCTCTCCCTGGTGAGCGAGACCCTCGAAGTCGACGGGATCCGGCTGGAGTCGGCGCAGATCGTGCTGCACACCCAGCCCGCGCCCGCGATCCATCTGCCCCGGCAGTCCGTGGCCGTCGCCAACTACGCGCCGCTGCAGGAACAGACCGGCGCACCCGCGGTCCGCATCACGTGGGTCGCGCTGAAGCTCGATCCGGAATCGTGCCCCGAGGCCGTGGCAGCCCGCGGCGGCGGGTTGGTCGGGGCGCAGAAATGCGTCGTCCGCGCTGCCGACCACCTCGTGAGCCGGCTGACCGGGGCCGGGTTCCGTGCCACGCTCCTGAACGAAGAGGAACTGACCACCGCCATCGCCACCTCGACCTGCGCCAATCCCCTGGTGACCGCGGAGGCCGGGCGGTCGGACACGAGGGAGCGGCGGACCGAGGAGACCGGCCGGAGCTGGCGCTGCGACAACCGCAGACACACGACGTACTGGGTCCGCCGGTGGCCGGCCCTGGGGGGCGAGAGGGCTCCTTCCCTCCCGCAGTTCATCGCCCTGGTGACCGCCGTCCCCGCACTCGCCACCACCTTCAGCCTCACGCTCGCGCGCGGCGAGGGCCGCGAGGTGTCACTGTGCGGCCACCTGCGGGTGACCGGGCGCGGCGACGACGAACTCGTCGCCGCACGGCGCGCCTTGCAGGCGGCCGCCCGCCATACGGGGACAGGACTCGTCCGCCTCGACCGCGAGCAGGGGCCCGCCCTGCTCGCCACGCTGCCTCTCGGCGGTGCCCGGTGACGATGACCACGCGCGCCGGTCGGTCGGCCGCCAGTCGGGACGATTCGCACACCTCCGCACCCGAGCGGGCGCGCGAACTGCTGCGCAGCGGCTTCGGCCTGATCGGTCCGCGGCACCCGCGCCACTCCGTCGCCCCGGAGCAGTTGGCGGAACTCGCACTGCCCATAGGGGACGACGGTGTCGTCATCGGGGTGGACGCAGAGGGTCGACCCTCGGTGCTTGGCCTCAACCGGCCGACTCCCTACGACATCGTCCTGATCGGTGGTCTGTGGACCGCGCAGGTCATCGCCCTCCGGGCGGCGGCCACCGGAGCACGGGTCGCCGTGGAGACGGGGCGGCCGCAGGCCTGGATGCAGATGGTGCACGCCATGGGCGGCGGACAGAACGGTCTGGCCGTGTACGACGTGGGTCGGGTGCCCCCACAGGGCACATCGGCCGGGACCCCCGTCCTGGTGGTGCGTGACTGCGGTATGCGACCGCCGCGCGGACGCGTCGTCTCCGGGCCCTGGCAATCCGTGTTGACGCTGCTGCCCTACCTCAGTCCGGTGGCCCCCCGGCTCATACGCCAGGCGCGGCTCGTCGGTGTGCAGCGCATCTCTCCGGACGAGGCCGCCGAGCTGGGCCGCGCGATGACCCTGCCCAGGGAGGCGGTCGACTCGCTGCCCGGGCTCGCCGACGGCTTCACTCTTTGGTGCGCAGACCGTGACCGCCAGTACACGCTGACCCAACCCACCGACGCCGAGATCGGATTGTTGGGTACGCCACGCAGGATGGACTGAATCCGCCCTCGCATGACACTCCATCCGTTTTCGGCGGTTTTACTCACCGGCAACTCCACCGTGCACAGCATGGGGGGAGACGGTGGAGTCGTGGAGTACGGGCGATGAGGGGCGGACGGGCCTGCCGACGTTCGGCACTCGGTGATTAGGCTGGGAGCGGGCGCGACGCCAGAACCCGTGGACCGGGCGTCGGCGTCCGAGGGGAAGGGCCGGTGGATCGGACGACCTCGAACGACTAAGGACGACGAGCAAGGGTCGCCCCGACACGGCATGAGGGTGCTCGACCACACCAGGAGGAATTGTGAGCAGCGATCGGGACGGGACGCGCGGGGGCTGGGCCACACCCGGCGATGACCAGCCCGACGCGGAGTCCGCCATCGAGATGACGGGCGAGTTCACCATCGACTACGCGCCGCCCGCTTGGTACACGCAGAACACGGGCGGGGGTTCGGGCGCGGGGACCGGGGGGAACACGGGGGCGGCTCCTCCGCCGGGGCCGCCGACGCCCGCTCCCGGGCCGTCGGCCAGTCCTGTCTCCGAGCCCGTTCAGGGTCAGCGGCCGGGGCAGGCGCCGGGGCAGGGGCAGGGTTCCGGGCAGGGGGTGGTGTCGGGGGCGGCTTCTGCTGCTCCTGCGCCGGCTCCGTTCCAGCCTCCGGTTCCGGGGCTGGCTCCGTTCCTGCCTCCGGCGCCGTTCCTGCCTCCGGGGCAGGTTCCCCCGCCGCCGGGGGTGCCTGCCAACGCCGCTCCTGTGGCGCCGTATGTTCCGCCGGTCGCTCCTCCCCCGCCCTTCACTCCGCCGCCCGTGCCGCCGGCGCCCGTCGCCGTACCCGGGCTTCCGGTCGACGGGGGGTTCCAGGCACAGGCGCCGACCGCCGAGGCAAGCAGTCCTGAGAGCGGGGATCTGGAGAGCGGCGCCACCATGCGGATCTCCCCCGTGGCTCTCCAACAGCAGATCGGGGAGCAGGCCGGGGAGGAGTCCTCGCCCTCCGGAGCGGAGGTGGAGGCGGCCGCGGAGGCGGAGGCGGGTGGTGAGACCAGCGCTGCCGATTCCGGCGAGGCCGAGACCGAGGTCCAGCGTGAGATCGAGGTCCAGGGTGAGACCGAGGCTGAGGCTGACGTCGTCGGTACCGTCAGCGCTCCGTCCCGCGACGATGCGGCCGAGGCCGCGACCGGCTTGGACGGGGAGTCCTCGGCTTCCCATGAATCCGCCGAGGATGTAGCGAGCGGTGAGGACTCTGAAGCCGTCGACGCCTCCGACGGCGCCGAGGAGCAGGCCGGGCCCGCTGCTCCGCCCGCCTGGGCTCCGCCGCCCGTTCCGCAGGGCGGGGTGCCGCCGTTGCCGCCCTCGTACGAGCCTGCGGCTCCTGCGCCGGCGGCCCAGTGGCCTGCCCAGCCGCTGCCGCAGCAGGCCGATCCCGCCGTGGCCCCGCCCCAGCCGCCGGCCCAGCCCGAGGCGGCACCGGCCGCGCCGGCTCCCGAGGTTCCCGCAGTCGCACCGCAGCCCTCCGCTCAGGCACCCCAGCAGCAGCCCGCCTACGGGTTCCCCCAGCCGCCGGCCCAGCCCGAGGCGGCACCGGCCGCGCCAGCTCCCGAGGTTCCCGCAGTCGCACCGCAGCCCTCCGCCCAGGCGCCCCAGCAGCAGCCCGCCTACGGGTTCCCGCAGCCGCCGGCCCAGCCCGAGGCGGCACCGGCCGCGCCGGCTCCCGAGGTTCCCGCAGTCGCACCGCAGCCCGCCGCTCAGGCACCCCAGCAGCAGCCCGCCTACGGGTTCCCCCAGCAACAGCCCGCCTACGGTTTCCCGCAGCAGCAGCCCGGCTACGGTTTCCCGCAGCCCCCCGCGCCCAACACCCCGGACGGGTACGGCTTTCCCCAGACACCGCCCGTTCCACAGCCGCAGCCGCAGCCCGGTATCCCCCACCAGGCCGATGGCCGGGCCCCGGCGCCCGAGGCGCCGGGCGGGCCGCAGGGCTTCCCCGGGCCGCCTCCGTACGGGCCCCCGGCGCACGCCCCGTACCCCACCCCCGACGCCGCCGCGCAGCCCGGGCACCCGCCGCAGCCCTCGCAGCAGCCCGTCGACCCCCGGATCGGTGCCGCCTGGCCGCAGGCCGTCCAGCACGATCAGCGGCAGCCGGTCAACCCGGGTGCCGCGCCGCTGGGTTACACCGCGGCCGTGGAGCTGTCCTCCGACCGGCTGCTCAACAACAAGAAGCAGAAGGCCAAGAGCGGCCGTCCGACCGCCTCGTCCTCCCGTTTCAAGCTCGGTGGGAAGAAGGAGGAGGCGGAGCGGCAGCGCAAGCTGGAGCTGATCCGTACGCCGGTGCTGTCCTGCTACCGCATCGCCGTCATCAGTCTCAAGGGCGGTGTCGGCAAGACGACCACGACCACCGCGCTCGGCTCCACCCTCGCCATCGAGCGCCAGGACAAGATCCTCGCGATCGACGCGAACCCGGACGCCGGTACGCTCGGCCGACGGGTGCGGCGGGAGACCGGGGCCACCATCCGTGACCTCGTCCAGGCGATCCCGTACCTCAACTCGTACATGGACATCAGGCGGTTCACCTCCCAGGCCCCCTCCGGCCTGGAGATCATCGCCAACGACGTCGACCCGGCCGTCTCCACGACCTTCAACGACGAGGACTACCGGCGCGCGATAGACGTGCTCGGCAAGCAGTACCCGGTCATCCTCACCGACTCGGGCACCGGTCTGCTCTACAGCGCGATGCGCGGGGTGCTCGACCTCGCCGACCAGCTCATCATCGTCTCGACCCCGTCGGTCGACGGTGCGAGCAGCGCCAGTACGACCCTGGACTGGCTGTCCGCGCACGGGTACGCGGAGCTGGTCTCCCGGTCCCTCACCGTCATCTCGGGTGTGCGGGAGACCGGCAAGATGATCAAGGTCGAGGACATCGTGTCGCACTTCGAGACGCGTTGCCGCGGTGTGGTCGTCGTGCCGTTCGACGAGCATCTCGCCGCCGGTGCCGAGGTCGACCTCGACATGATGCGGCCGAAGGTGCGGGAGGCGTACTTCAACCTCTCGGCGATGGTCGCGGAGGACTTCGTACGGCATCAGCAGATGCACGGCCTATGGACGAACGACGGCAACCCGCCGCCGGTCGCCGCCCCGCCGATGCCGGGCCAGCAGCAGCCCTATCCCGGTCAGCCAGGTCAGCCAGGTCAGCCCGGAGGGTTCCCCGGCCAGGCCGGACCCGGGCAGCCCTACCCCGGCCAGCCGTATCCCGGCCAGCCGGCCCCCGGCCAGCCGTACCCGGCCCAGCCGCCCCAGCCCTTCCCGGGCCAGCCGTACCCGCCCCAGGCAGCCCAGGCGCCCCAGCCGCCCCACACGGCTCAGCCGCCGCACCCGGGTCAGCCCTACCCCCCGCAGGGCCCTCCCGGTCAGCCTCCGTACCCGCCGCAGGGCCAGCAGCAGCCCGGTCAGCCGTACCCGCCGCAGCCGGGGCCGCCCCAGCCCCCGGCCGGTTACGGCTACCCGCAGCCGCCCCAGCCCCCGGCGGGCTACGGCTACCCCCAGCCGGACGGCAACGGCGGTCAGCCCCCTCCCCCGCCTCCGCCCCCGCAGCAGTGACCTACGCCGAAGGGCGGCCGGTGTCCGAGGACACCGGCCGCCCTTCGGCCGTACGGAGCGGGAAAGCTACTCCGCCGCCACCAGCTCCCGGCAGCGCTTCACGTCCTCGGCCATCTGCTCCAGCAGGCCCTCCAGCGAGTCGAACTTCGCCTGGCCGCGCACGAAGGCCAAGAAGTCGACGGCGACATGCAGGCCGTACAGGTCGAGGCCGACGCGGTCGATGGCGTACGCCTCCACCGTGCGCTCGGTGCCGTCGAACTGCGGGTTGGTGCCGACGGAGATCGCGGCCGGCATCGCCTCGCCGCCCGCGTGCAGCCAGCCCGCGTAGACGCCGTCGGCCGGGATCGCGGTGTGCGGGAGGGTCTCGACGTTGGCGGTGGGGAAGCCCAGCTCCCGGCCGCGCTGGGCGCCGCGCACGACGACGCCCTCCACGCGGTGCGGGCGGCCGAGGATCTCCGCGGCGCCCGCGACATCGCCCGCGCCGACCAGGCGGCGGGTCAGGGTCGAGGAGAACGGCTCGCCGCCGCCCGCCTCCCCGCACAGCACCAGGTCGACGACCTCGACCTCGAAGTCGTACACCTTGCCCTGCTCGGCGAGGAACTCGACGTTGCCCGCGGCCTTGTGGCCGAAGCGGAAGTTCGGGCCCTCGACGACGGCCCGGGCGTGCAGCTTGTCGACGAGGACCTTCACCACGAACTCGGCCGGCGACAGCTTCGAGAACTCGGTGGTGAAGGGGAGGATCAGGAGCGCGTCGACGCCGAGCTCCGCCATCAGCTCGGCGCGGCGGTGGTGCGGGGCGAGCAGCGGCGGGTGGCTGCCGGGGCGGACGACCTCGCTGGGGTGCGGGTCGAAGGTGACGACGACGGAGGGGACGCCCAGCTCGCGGGCGCGGTCCACGGCGTGCCGGATGATCAGCTGGTGTCCGCGGTGGACCCCGTCGTAGGAGCCGATGGTGACGACGCTGCGTCCCCAGTCCTCGGGGATGTCCTCCAAGCCACGCCAGCGCTGCACTGTGACCGCTCCTCGAACCCGTGTCCGTATCAACCGTTGCTCTTACGCAGGTCTAAGGGTGCCATGCCGGGTGCTTCCTGCCCGCATCGGCATGGGGGTGTGACTCGATCCACGCGCGCCCGCCGCTCCGGTCAGGCGGGGACCCGTACCCCCGCCAGGTCCTCCAGGGTGCGCCGGGCGCCGGGGCCGACCAGGACCGCCCAGTCCCCCGGGGCGTCGGCGAACCAGCCGGTCGCCCGGGCGGCGAAGCCCGGGATGTGACGGGCCAGCTCGACCAGGCCGCGGTCGAAGCGGGTCGCGCCGTCCGGGGTGCGGGCCAGGAGCAGGCCGGTGCGGTGGACGAGGGTGCGCAGTTCCTCGCCGTCGCGCTGGGGGGCCGCGTGCAGGACGGCGTCCAGAACAGCCGGCGTGTGCTCATGGGCCATCAGGAACTCCAGCAGCTCACGCCGCAGCGGACGGGAGCCGGGGGTGCCGGGGGCCGGCAGGACACCGGCCAGCGCGGCCCGCACCTGCTCGGGGCCGCTGGTCTCCAGCAGGCCGGTGACCAGGGGGAAGAGGACGGCCCGGGCGGCCGGACCCTGGTCCAGGCGGTGGTCGACGTACGCGGCGACGTCCCCGGCGGTGTCCGGCCGCCGCCGTACCGCCTCCCGTACGACGGCGGCGACCCGGTGGGCGAGGGCGGGCGGGGTGGCGTCGGCGAGGGCCCGCAGGGTACCGCTCGCGCCGGGGGTGTCCAGGCGGGCCCGGACGGCGTCCAGGACCTGCTCGGGATGGGTGTCGAGCGCGGTGAGCAGGGCGCTCGGCGGGAGCTGTGGATCGCCCGCCGCGAAGCGCTCCAGCGCCCGGGGCAGATGGCGGTCGCGGGTCTCGGGGTCGCGGACGAGGAGAGCGAGCGCGCCGCCGTGCAGGGGGGTGTCGTCGGGGCGGGCGAGCAGAGCGAGCGCCGCGTGACGGAGCAGGCCCCGGTCGGCGTCGGTGGTGGTGTGCGCGGCGGTGTGCCGGGCGTACGTCAGCGCGGCGACCCGGCGGGCGGGCCGCTCGTCGTGCGCCCAGCGGTCGACGGCCCGGCAGAGCGCGGACGGCTCGTCCTCCGCGAGTACGGCGAGCAGTTCGTCGGCCCGGTGGTGACCGCAGCCGATGAGCGTCTCGGTGAGGTGGTCCGGTGACCGGTGCCGGTGCGTGTGCAGCAGCGCCTGCGCAGCCGTGGCCACGGTGGCGTGCGGGGTCGCGGGCAGCGGCCGCTCGTCGTCGAACCAGCGCGTGAGGCATGGCTGTACGGCGGTGGAGTCGTCGGCGAGGAGACGGGCGACGGCGTCGAGGTACCGGGGGGCGCCGACGCGCTCCGGGGCGGCGTCGGCGAGGACGAGGCGGCGCAGCAGGTCCAGGCACAGTTCGGGCGGGAGCGCCAGCCGCGTCCAGAACCCGGGCCCGAACTCGCCACACCGCCCCGCCCGTTCACCCCCACCGACACCACGCTGGGCCTGCTCGCCCTCCACGACACCCCGGTACGACTCCCCACCTGCCGCAAGGCCCCGCTGCGGCTGCACGCCCCCTGCCACGACCAGGCCCGTCTGCTCGCTCCGCGCCACGCTCCGACCCGTTTGCTCGTCCCGCGCCACGCTCCGACCCGTCTGTTCGTCCCCGACGACGCCCCGGCACGACTGCCCGCCCGCCCTCCCCCGGTACGGCTGCTCGCCTCCCGCACCGCCCCACTGCGGCTGCTCCCCCTCCACCACGCCTCGGTACAACCCCGCGCCCGCCGCCACGATCCGGCCGGTCCGCTCGCCCCCGGCGAAGCCCCGGCCCGGCTGCTCGCCCCTCGTAACCCCCCGGCTTCCCTGCTCACATCCCTTCTCTCCCCCAGCCGCGCCCCGGCCCGCGTGCTCAGCCCCCGCCACGAGCCCGCCCGCCGGCTCACGCCCCACCCCGGCGCGGCCCGTCTGTTCGTCTCCCACCCCAGCCCAGCCCACCTGCTCGTCTCCCACCCCGGCCCAGCCCGCCTGCTTGGCCCACGCCAGCGCCTGGCCCGGTCGGCCCTCGGCCTCCGTCGTGATCCGGTCGGCCAGTTGTCGGAGGATCGCGGTGTACGGCGTGGCGTCCGGGACGCGGAGCAGGGTTTCGGCCAGGAGTCGGGTGGCCCACCAGGAAGCGCCCTCGGTGTCCAGGGCGCGCAGCAACTCCTCCAGGCGGGCTCGGAGTTGGCGCGTGCCCTGTTGGCGGCCGAGGAGGAGCATGGCCTGGACCACCGGGCCGATGCGGTGGTGCGGGACGGGGAGGGGATGGGCGCCCTCGGGGGTGCGGCGGCGGTGGACGAGGGCGCGCAGGGCCTCGTCGAGGTCGAGGTGGACGCCCTGGATCCAGTCGGCGAGTTCCTCGTGGGCGAAGCGGTAGCCGCCGCCGGCGGGCACCAGCAGGCCCTCGGTGAGGACGGCGGAGGCCCAGCCGGTGCCTCCGCCGAGCCGGGCGGGTGCCGGGCCCCAGGGGAACACCGCCTCGAAGGACGCCCGGTCCAGCTCGCCCTGGCCCGGCCCGAGGCTGCGCCGGGCGGCCTCGTGGACCTGGCCGGAGACCTTCGCCGCGAGCCGGCGGACCGCGGTGCCGCGCAGGCCGTTCTCCGCGGCGAGGCGGACGGCGACGCGCAGGCACATCAGGTCGAGGTAGGCGGAGAGGACCTCGTCACGGTCGACGGGGTGGGCGGGCGGGGGGTCGGCCAGGGCCGCGCGGACCTCGGCGAGGAGCCGGATCGTGAGCGGGTGCCGGGCGTCGGGGCCGGTGAGCGCGGTGCCGGGGACGCCGTACCGGGCCAGGGCGGCGCGGGCCTCGGCGGGGGTGAGGTCGCCGAGCGGGACACAGGGCGGGAGGGCCCCGGCCGTCTCCTCCCGGGGGCCCGTGCCGTCGTACAGCATCCCGGGCGGGAAGCGGGTCCCGGCCCGCTCCCAGTACTCGGCCCGGCAGGCCACCATCAGGCGTGCGCCCGTGCGCCGCAGCCACTGCGCGGTGCCCTCGGTCCAGTCGGCGAGCCGGTGGGCGAGGACGGGCGGCATCTCCTCGGGGCCGTCGAGCAGCAGGAGCAGCGGGCGGCCGGCGGAGTGGGCCAGGCGGGCCAGGCGGTCGGGGCGGATGTCGCCCAGGTCGGCGGGGTCGGTCCCGGCAGATGCCGGGTCCGGCGCGAGTGCCGTCGGGCGGCCCGCGCGGGAGGCGGCCACGATACGGGCGGCACGGGTCAGCGCCCTGCGGGCCGCGTCGGCGAGCGAGTCGTCGTCCGCCCTGAGGTCGGCGCCGCGCAGCCACAGGGTGGGGGCGGGTTCCGGGCCCCGGGTGCGGCGGACGGCGAGGGCCGCGATTTCCGTCGTACGGCCGCTGCCCGGTGGTCCGACGAGCCCGAGGACGGCCGCCGGGCCGGTGACGAAGGCGGCGAACTCCCGGGCCGTCGCGGAGCGTTCGACGGTGGCCACGGTGGTGCCGCCGGGGCCGCCCGGGTGACCGGAGAAGGCACCGGGCGGGCCGTCCGAGGCCACCGAGGTGGCGGTGAGCTCCAGGACGCCCGCGAGATTGAGGTCGGCTCCGTACGCGGGCACGGTGGCCGCGTTGCGGGCGAGGAGGTCGGCCAGTGGGCCGGGGGCGGCGGGGCGCAGGGGGACGGCGAAGCCGCCCTCGCGGTCGCCGGAGCGCAGGGCGGTGCCGAGGACCGCGACGACCGCGCCCGTCCCCGCGTCCAGGACCGGTCCCCCGCTCGCGCCTCCGCCGGACCGCAGCGCGTCCCGGCCCGTGGTGCCGATGGCCAGCTCCAGGGCCTCGTCGAGCCGGTGGACGCGGTCCCCGGCCGGGTGGTACGTCGCCCCCGTCGCACCCAGCACGCGTGCCTCGCGCCAGCAGCCCGCCGCCAGCCGGACGTACGTCCCGGTGCCGACGGGTTCCCGGACGGTCACCGGGAGCGGGTCCGTGCCGAGGCCCTCGGTGCGGACGAGGGCGAGGTCCAGTTCCGGGAGCGGGGTGACCGCCTCGGCGGTCACGGCGCAGACCCGGCCGTCGGCGCCGTGCAGGGTGAGGCGGGGCAGACCGGCCACGGCCTCGTGGCTGGTGACGACCGTGCCGAGGTGGTCGGCGACGAAGCCGGTGCCGCGCGGGCGGCCGGCGAGGTCGCGGAGGAGGACGAGGGGGGCGGCGGGGTGGGGGGTGCCGGGTGGCGCGTCCCCGGGTGTGCCGGGTGAGGCGGTGTGCCCGCCCTGGTCGTCGTCCGTCCACGGGCCCCGTCCCGCCATCGCCCTACCTCCCCGCAGCGCCCTTGTGCCCTCGGTTCGACGGTAGGCATGCGGTGATCAAGAAAACAGGGGCCGTGGCGAAAGCGCCCCCCTGCGCTCCCTCCGTTCACTCCGAGCGCCTGCCCGGACGGGTGAATGAACCCGGGTGGTCGGACGCAGGCTAGGGGTGGGGGAACCGAGGGGGGACCGTGGAGCGGCGGGGCAGTGGATCACCCCGTGTCCGCCGCTCCACGGGCAGAGCGGTGCGCGGACCGGAGGGGTCAGCTCAGCACGGCGAGGCTCTTGGCCTTGCCCTTCTGCTCCTCCACCAGGGCCAGGAAGCGGCCCTCGGGGTCGAAGACGGCGACGGGGCCTGCGCCCGCGTACTCCTCGGGCATCTCCAGGCGGACCCCGTTGGTGAGCAGCCGGGCCCGCTTGGCGTCCACGTCCCAGCGGGGGAACGCGGCCTCGGCGGCCTCGGCGATCGGCATCACGTCCAGCTCCTTCTGGAGCTGGTCGAGCGTCTTCGCGGAGTCCAGCTTGTAGGGGCCGACCCGGGTGCGGCGCAGGGCGGTGAGGTGGCCGCCGACGCCGAGGTCGGCGCCCAGGTCGCGGGCGAGGGCGCGGATGTAGGTGCCGGAGGAGCAGACGACCGAGACGACCAGGTCCAGGACGGGGGTGCCGTCCTCGGCGACGGCGTCGCGGACGTCGTACACGGCGAAGGAGGAGATGGTCACCGGGCGGGCCGGGATCTCGAACTCCTCGCCCTCGCGGGCCCTCTTGTACGACCGCACGCCGTCGATCTTGATGGCGCTGACCTTGGACGGCACCTGCATGATGGCGCCGCTGAGCTTGGCGATGCCGGCGTCGATCGCGTCCCGGGTGACCTGGGAGGCGTCGGCGGAGGCGGTGATCTCGCCCTCGGCGTCGTCGGTCAGGGTCGTCTGGCCGAGGCGGATCGTGCCGAGGTACTCCTTCTCGGTGAGGGCGAGGTGACCGAGGAGCTTGGTCGCCTTCTCCACACCGAGGACGAGGACGCCGGTCGCCATCGGGTCGAGCGTGCCGGCGTGGCCGACGCGGCGGGTCTTCGCGATGCCGCGCATCTTGGCCACGACGTCGTGGGAGGTGAAGCCCGACGGCTTGTCGACGATGACGAGGCCGTCGGGCGTGGTGGACTTGCGGTTCATTCGGCGGTGTCGTCCGTCTCGTCGTCACCGGGCTTGCGGTACGGGTCGGCCTCGCCGGCGTACCCGGCGCCCGCGGACGCCTCGCGGACCTTCTCGTCGGCGGCGCGCGCCTTGTCGAGGAGGTCGTCGATGGTGCGGGCGTTGTCCGGGAGGGCGTCGGCGACGAAGGCCAGCGTCGGCGTGAACTTCACACCGGCCGCGCGGCCGACCTCGGAGCGCAGGATGCCCTTGGCGCTCTCCAGGCCGGCGGCCGCGGCCGCCCGCTCCTCGTCGTCGCCGTACACGGTGTAGAAGACGGTCGCCTCCCGGAGGTCACCGGTGACCCTGGTGTCCGTGATGGTGACGTGGGAACCGAGCCGCGGGTCCTTGATCCCGCGCTGCAGCTTCTGCGCCACCACCTCTCGGATGAGGTCCGCCAGCCTCTTGGCGCGCGCGTTGTCGGCCACTGGTCCGTCTCCCGTTCTTTCTTGCGTGTCGTGTCGGTGTTCAGTTCTGTGTTCTGTGGTCAGTCGTCGTCTTCGCCGTGGAAACGGCGTCTGACCGACAGCAGTTCCACTTCCGGCCGGGCGGCGACGAGCCGTTCGCACCGGTCCAGTACGTCGGTCAGGTGCTCCGCGTCACCGGAGACCGCGGCGAGGCCTATACGGGCCCTGCGGTGGAGGTCCTGGTGGTCGACCTCGGCCGCGCTCACCGCGTACTTGCGCTGGAGCTCGGCGACGATGGGCCGGACGACGGAGCGTTTCTCCTTCAGCGAGTGGACGTCGCCGAGAAGCAGGTCGAAGGACAGAGTCCCCACGTACATGTGCAGCCGGTTCACCCGCCGGTACGGGATCGATGGCCCTGTCGGCCGTGTGGGACAGGGGCATCATGAACGGTACCCCGATCCCGCCGTCGGCTCGACGGGGTTTCTTTCCCACCCACCCACCCGACTCGGCCGGACGAGAGGTGGCCCCCAGGCCAGGACACGGCCGTGTGCCGGCCCGCGGGGACGAGCCCCACGGACCGGCACACGAACCGGGGGTTACACCCGCGGCTTCTCGCGCATCTCGTACGTCGCGATGACGTCGTCGATCTTGATGTCGTTGAAGTTGCCGAGGTTGATACCGCCCTCGTACCCTTCGCGGATCTCGGTGACGTCGTCCTTGAAGCGACGCAGGCCCTCGATGTTGAGGTTCTCCGCGACCACCTTGCCGTCGCGGATGAGGCGCGCCTTGGTGTTGCGCTTGACCTCGCCCGAGCGGATGAGGACACCGGCGATGTTGCCCAGCTTGGACGACTTGAAGACCTCGCGGATCTCCGCCGTACCGAGCTCGAACTCCTCGTACTCCGGCTTGAGGAGACCCTTCAGGGCCGCCTCGATCTCCTCGATCGCCTGGTAGATGACCGAGTAGTAGCGCACGTCGACGCCTTCGCGCTCCGCCATCTGCTGCGCACGGCCGGCTGCCCGGACGTTGAAGCCGATGACGATCGCGTCGGAGCCCATGGCCAGGTCGATGTCCGACTCCGTGACCGCACCGACGCCGCGGTGCAGGACGCGGATGTCGACCTCTTCGCCGACGTCCAGCTGGAGCAGCGAGGACTCGAGGGCCTCGACCGAACCGGAAGCGTCACCCTTGATGATCAGGTTCAGCTGCTGGACCTCGCCGGCCTTCAGCGCCGCGTCCAGGTTCTCCAGGGAGAACCTGCGCGTGCGCTTGGCGAAGGCGGCGTTGCGCTCGCGGGCGGCACGCTTCTCGGCGATCTGGCGGGCGGTGCGGTCCTCGTCGACGACGAGGAAGTTGTCGCCCGCACCCGGGACGTTGGTCAGGCCCAGGACCTGGACCGGCGTCGACGGGCCCGCCTCGGCGACGTTGTTGCCGTTGTCGTCGAGCATGGCGCGCACACGACCGTAGGCGTCGCCCACGACCATCGTGTCGCCGACCCGCAGGGTGCCTCGCTGGACGAGGACCGTCGCCACGGCACCGCGGCCGCGGTCGAGACGGGACTCGATCGAGATGCCCTGCGCGTCCTGGCTGGGGTTGGCCCGCAGGTCGAGCGAGGCGTCCGCCGTGAGGATGACGGCCTCCAGGAGGCTGTCGATGTGCAGACCCTGCTTGGCGGAGATGTCGACGAACATGGTGTCGCCGCCGTACTCCTCGGCCACCAGGCCGTACTCGGTCAGCTGACCGCGCACCTTGGTCGGGTCGGCGCCCTCGACGTCGATCTTGTTGACCGCGACGACGATCGGGACGTCGGCCGCCTTGGCGTGGTTGAGCGCCTCGACCGTCTGCGGCATGACGCCGTCGTTGGCCGCGACGACCAGGATCGCGATGTCCGTCGACCGGGCACCACGGGCACGCATGGCGGTGAACGCCTCGTGACCCGGGGTGTCGATGAAGGTGATCGCGCGGTCCTCGTCGTTGACCTGGGTCGAGACCTGGTAGGCACCGATGTGCTGGGTGATGCCGCCGGCCTCGCCCGCGATGACGTTCGTCTTGCGGATGGCGTCGAGCAGTCGGGTCTTTCCGTGGTCGACGTGACCCATGACGGTGACGACCGGGGGACGGACCACCAGGTCGTCCTCGTCGCCCTCGTCCTCGCCGAACTCGATGTCGAAGGACTCGAGCAGCTCGCGGTCCTCCTCCTCCGGGCTGACGATCTGAACCTGGTAGTTCATCTCGCCCGCGAGGAGCTGGAGGGTCTCGTCGGAGACGGACTGGGTCGCGGTGACCATCTCGCCGAGGTTCATCATGACCGCGACGAGCGACGCCGGGTTGGCGTTGATCTTCTCCGCGAAGTCGGTGAGCGACGCGCCGCGGGAGAGACGGATCGTCTCGCCGCCGCCGCGCGGCAGCATCACACCGCCGACGGACGGGGCCTGCATGGCCTCGTACTCCTGGCGACGCTGACGCTTCGACTTGCGGCCACGACGGGCCGGACCGCCGGGGCGGCCGAAGGCGCCCTGCGTGCCACCGCGGCCACCGGGACCGCCGGGACGGCCACCGAAGCCGGGACGGCCACCGCCGCCACCGAAGCCGCCGCCACCGCCGCCGGGGCCACCGCCACCGGGACGACCGGCGAAACCGCCGCCGCCACCCGGACGGGCACCGCCGCCACCGGGACCGGCCGGACGGCCGGCGAAGCCGCCGCCACCACCGGGACGACCGCCGCCGCCACCGGGACGACCCGCACCGCCGGGACCGCGGCCGCCGGGGCCGCCGCCGGGACGCGGGCCGGCAGCGGGACGCTGCGGCATCATGCCGGGGTTGGGACGCGGACCGCCGGGACGCGGACCGCCGGGGCCCGCACCCTGCGGACGCGGCATGCCCGCGGGCGACGGACGGGAACCGCCCGGAGCCTGCGGACGGGGACCGCCGCCCTGGGCGCCGGGCGCCTGCGGACGGGGACCGCCGCCACCGGGGGCACCACCCGGGCCGCCGGGGCGCGGGGCGCCCTGCGGACGGGGGGCCTGCGGGCGGGCCATACCGGCGTTGCCGCCGGACGTGAAGGGGTTGTTGCCCGGACGCGGACCGGACGGACGGGCGCCGCCCGGACGGGGTGCGCCGGCGCCACCGGGGCGCGGGCCCTGGCCGGCGGCCGGACGCTGGCCGCGGTCCTGCTGGCCCTGGCCGGGACCGCCCGGACGGGCGCCGGGCCGGGGCGCGCCGGGGCGCGGGCCCTGGGCGGCGGCCGGACGGGGAGCCTGCGGGGCGGCCGGGGCCGACGGCGGAGCGGTGAACTCCGGGGCGGCGGGCGCCGGACGCGGCGCGGGCTTGGGGCCGGGCACGGGACGCGGGCCCGGGGTCGCCGGCGCGGGGGCCGACGAGGCCGCGGGGGCGGCCGGAGTTGTGGGCGCCTGAGGCGCGGCGGGCCTGGGGGCGGCCGGACGCGGGGCGGCCGGACGGGCCGACTGCACCGGGGAGGGCGCACCAGGCTTGGGGGCGGCCTTGCGCGGGGCGGGCTTGCCGCCGCCCTGGAAGGCGTCAGTCAGTTTGCGGACTACGGGCGCTTCGATGGTCGAAGACGCCGAACGGACGAATTCACCGAGTTCTTGGAGCTTGGCCATGACGACCTTGCTCTCCACGCCGAACTCCTTGGCGAGTTCGTATACCCGGACCTTAGCCACTTCGCTCCTTTTAGGTCCGGGTTGCCGCCGGACCGTCGCTACTTCATGGGCGTACTCATCGCGTGCTCATCGAGTGCTCATCGCAATCTCGACCTACTTCCAACTCGCGGGGTACCTGACCGCGCGGACGTTCCGCGCGACGTGCTTTCTTACGGTGTCGCCTGATCGGCAACTGTCGTCTGCTCGACGTACCGGCGCAACGCGTTTGTGTCGAGCGCTCCCGGGGCTCGCAACGCCCGCGTGAACGCCCGGCGGCGCACCGCCTGGTCGAGACAGACCAGCGCGGGGTGTACATACGCACCCCGGCCGGGCAGCGTACCGCGAGGATCGGGGACGCAGGCGTCCTCGATCGCCACGATGCGCAGCAGCTCCGTCTTGACCGCTCGCTTCCGGCACCCCACACAGGTGCGTTCAGGGCATGCTCCGGTGTGCGTCCGGCCAGACACAGCTAAGTCTACCTCCCCGCGGCCACCTCACCCCTTCGGGGCAGGAGTCGAACGGTTGCCGCGATACATCTGACGTGATCTGAGCGGGCCCCGGCTTGGATCTATTCCCCCGAACGGCCCAACCCCAGGTGGGACAGGTGGGACCTCTAGTCGGACGCCTGCTCGGTGTCCGGTCGGATGTCGATCCGCCAGCCGGTGAGGCGGGCGGCGAGGCGGGCGTTCTGGCCCTCCTTGCCGATCGCCAGGGACAGCTGGTAGTCCGGCACGGTCACGCGCGCGGAGCGGGCCGCGAGGTCCACCACGTCGACCTTGGAGACCCGGGCCGGGGACAGCGCGTTCGCCACCATCTCGGCCGGGTCGTCCGACCAGTCGACGATGTCGATCTTCTCGCCGTTCAGCTCGCCCATCACATTGCGCACCCGGCCGCCCATGGGGCCGATACAGGCGCCCTTGGCGTTCAGTCCCGAACGGGTGGACCGTACGGCGATCTTGGTGCGGTGGCCGGCCTCGCGGGCGATGGCGGCGATCTCGACGGACCCGTCGGCGATCTCCGGCACCTCCAGCGCGAACAGCTTCTTCACCAGATTGGGGTGGGTACGCGAAAGCGTGACCGAGGGACCCCGCACGCCCTTCGCCACCCGAACGACGTACGAGCGCAGGCGCATGCCGTGCGGGTACGTCTCGCCGGGGACCTGTTCCTGGACCGGGAGGATGGCCTCCAGCTTGCCGATGTCCACGAGCACGTTCTTGGGGTCGCGGCCCTGCTGGACCACGCCGGTGACGATGTCGCCCTCGCGGCCGGCGTACTCGCCGAGCGTCGCGTCGTCCTCGGCGTCGCGCAGCCGCTGCAGGATCACCTGCTTGGCGGTGGTGGCGGCGATACGGCCGAAGCCGGACGGGGTGTCGTCGAACTCGCGGGGCTCCTGGCCCTCTTCGAGGTCCTCGGGGTCCTCCTTCGCCCACACGGTCACATGCCCGGTCTCCCGGTTGAGCTCCACGCGCGCGTGTCGGCGGCTTCCCTCGGTGCGGTGGTAGGCGATGAGGAGGGCCGACTCGATCGCCTCGACCAGCAGGTCGAAGGAGATCTCCTTCTCCCGTACCAAGCCCCGCAGGGCACTCATGTCGATGTCCACGGCTACGCCTCCTCTTCCTTCTCGTCCTTGACGTCCTGGTCCTTGCGGTTGAACTCGACCTGCACGCGCGCCTTCTCGATGTCCGGGAAGCCGACTCTGCGGGTCGTGGCCCTGCGGCCCTTCACACCGGGCACTTCGAGGTCGAGGCCGTCTTCGTCGGCCTTCAGGATCCGCGCGACCAGTTCGCCGTCCCCGGTCAGCTGGAACTTCACCAGCCGGCCGGTGGCGCGCACATAGTGGCGGTGCTCGGTGAGGGAGCGCTCGGCCCCCGGGGTACCGACCTCGAGGGTGTACTCGCCCGCGCCCATCGCGTCCGTCTCGTCGAGCTTCGCCGAGAGCGCGCGGCTCACATCGGCGATCTGGTCCAGGTCCGCCCCGGTGTCGGAGTCGACGACGACGCGCAGCACACGCTTGCGACCGACGGAGTCCACGGCGATCTCTTCGAGATCCAGGCCCTGGGAGGTGACGAGCGGTTCCAGGAGCTCTCGCAGCCTCTCGCTCTGGGTGGTGCTCATCCGGGTGACTCCTCGGCCGCGTGTGCTGTTGTGGGATGGGTCGCGTGTCTGGTCAAAGGGTATCCGGTCGTGGGGAGTGTTGCCGTCCACCCGTGCACGGAGGGTGCACGGAGGGTGGCGGAGACCTCGCTCCGGCGTGCGCGCAGGTACGGTGATCACGGACCTGTTCCCTTCCCGGTCCTTCGTTCGCACGTATTCCCCGAGGACGTCTGCCGTGCCGTTCCCGCTCGTTCCGCGCGCCCGCTCCGGGCCGCGCAGAAGAACCCTGCTCGCGTCGGCCGCCGGGGCGGCGCTGCTCGCGGGCTGCTCGTCCGGCTCCGAGAGCTCCGAGAGCTCCGAGGAGGTCGCGAGCGGCAGCCCGTCGGTCACCGAGCGGGCACGCGCGCGTGCGGCCGCGGACAGCGGCGGGCTGCTGGCGCGGTACGACGCCGTCCTCGCCGCCCATCCCCCGCTCGCCCAGCGGCTCGCACCGCTGCGGGCGGAGGTCGTCCGGCATGTGGAGGCGTTCGGGGGCGGCGGGGCTTCACCGACCGCGTCCCCTTCCGCCGCGACCGCGTCCCCCGCGCCCACCACGTCCTCCACGCTCACCACGTCCTCCACGCCCGCCGCGTCCTCCACGCCCACTCCTGCCGCCACGGGGCCGACGGCCGCGCCGGCGACCGAGAAGGACGCGCTCGCCGCGCTCGCCGCCGCCGAGCGGGAGCTGGCGGACCGCAGGACGAGCGCGCTGCTCGACGTCCCGGGCGAGCTGGCGCGGCTGCTGGCCTCGGTGGCGGCGGCAGGCGCGGCCCACGCGTATCTGCTGACGGAGGGGAACCGATGACGAAGGCGGCCGGCAAGGGCGGGGAGCTCACGGCGCTCCAGGCGGCGCTGGCCGCCGAGCACGCGGCCGTGTACGGGTACGGCGTGGTCGGCGGCCGGATCGGGGCCGACCGGCGTACCGAGGCGCGGGCCGCGTACGACGCCCACCGGGCGCGGCGGGACGCGCTGGTGCGCGAGGTGCGCGACCTGGGCTCCGAGCCGGTCGCCGCGAGCGCCGCGTACGCGCTGCCGTTCCCGGTGACGGACCCGGCGACGGCGGTCCGGCTGGCCGCGGAGCTGGAGGAACGGGTGGCCGGGGTGTACTCGGACCTGGTGCGGGCAGCCGCGGACCAGCGGCGCCGGGAGGCGGCCGGGGCGCTGCGGGAGGCGGCGGTGCGCGCGGTGCGCTGGCGCGGCGGGAGCGTAGCCTTCCCTGGGCTCGCCGAGCGGGCGGGTACGGATGCGGCGACCTCCGGAGTTTCGGCGACGCCGACGGCGTGACCCCGCAGAGGGAAGGGAACGACTCGCGCATGGCTTTCGAACCGCCGCAGCGGCTGGTGCGGGCGCTCGGTGAGACCGCACCGAGCGGTGACGACTGGTTGGAGAAGCTGCCGGAGACGGCCGGACAGGCCGTCGTTCTACGCGAGTTGACCGTTGAGCGGGTGCAGGTGCCGGGGGGCCGGAGCAGTCTGGTGGTGCTGGTGCGGCGGGCGGACGGGACGCCCGCCGTGCTCAAGCTGGCCCCGCCCCGGTTCCGGCCGGAGGCGGAGCGGGCGGCGCTGGCGCACTGGGGCGGGCTGGGCGCCGTACAGCTGCTGGACGGGCCGGTGACGGAGGGGGTGCTGCTGCTCGAGCGGCTGCATCCGGATGTCTCGGTCCGGTCGCTGCCGGAGGCGAAGGCGCTGCTGGAGGCGGCGGGGACGCTGCGGCGGCTGTGGGTGGAGCCGCCGGCCGGCGGTGGGGGCGCGGGCGGCTTCGAGACGGTGGCCGAGCGGACCGGGCGGCAGGCGGAGGCGATGCGGGCGAGTGCCGGCGGGGAGGTCGTGGCCCTGGTGGACGCCGCGCTCGCGGCCCGGGCGGAGCTGTTGGCGGCGCCGCCCGAACACCGGCTGCTGCACGGGACGTTCCGGCAGAGCAAGGTGCTGGCGGCCGAGCGGACGCCGTGGCTGGCGGTGGGGCCGGATCCGGTGGTGGGTGAGTGTGCGTTCGATCTGGCGCGGCTGGTGCGGGACCGGGTGGAGGATCTGATCGGCTCGCCGTCGGGGGCGGCGACGACGCGGCGGCGGGTGCGGAAGCTGGCGGACTCGTTGGAGCTGGATCAGGAGCGGGTGCGGGGGTGGACGCTGTTTCGGGCTGTCGAGTCGGGGGTTCGGGCGCTTCGGGTGGGGCGGCGGGGGGATGCGGAGCTGTTGCTCGAATTCGCCGGGTGGCTTTAGGGCGGTCGGGGGTGGGGGGGCTTGTCGCGCAGTTCCCCGCGCCCCTGGGAGGGCAGCGCCCCTCTGGTGGGTGAGGGGGTAGAGGGGCGCTGCGGTCCGGTCGGCTTGCCTCCCGAGCCCGCCGGCCGGAGTCTCGGGTGTCAGGGGTCGGGGGGTGTGGTGAACAGGGCTTCCTCCAGGGCCAGTAGACGGGTGTGGTGGCGGATGTGGGTGGCCTGGTCGGGGATGCGGGGGCCCTCTCGCCGCGGGGGTACGACGGTGGGTTCGGCGTAGCGGACGTGGGCGAACAGCGGGAGGTCGACGGGCGGCAGGCGCCAGGACAGGAGGCGTTCGCCGGCCATGAGCCGCAGCAGGTGGGTGCCGCCGGGACCGGTGTCGGTGGCCGGGGTGACGACCGCGCTCGACGGGTGCAGTGCCGCCAGCCAGGCGAGGATTTCGGCGCGTTCGCGGGAGATCCGGGTCAGTTCCCGCTCGTAGGAGTCGGCGTGCCGCTGCCAGCGGGCCAGGTCGCGTCGGCAT
The DNA here is from genome assembly GCF_054660435.1 of Streptomyces sp. YKOK-I1. Taxonomy (NCBI): domain Bacteria; kingdom Bacillati; phylum Actinomycetota; class Actinomycetes; order Kitasatosporales; family Streptomycetaceae; genus Streptomyces; species Streptomyces sp. YKOK-I1. The sequence goes on along the minus strand of NZ_BAAGDR010000001.1, from coordinate 7,321,502 downwards.
TCGTCCAGGTCGCGGGCGAGGCGGTGGTGTGATCCGGTGCTGCGGGTGCGCATCAGGCGCCGCAGGCGGAGCAGGGCGGGGGGCATTCAGGGACGCCTCGAGGGCCGCACCGCTGACAGCGGGCCCAGTTGGGCTTCCACCTGGGCGAGCGTGCAGCGTTCGGGGCGGCCGTCGAGGGACATCAGGGGCATGCCGTCGGGGGTGCGGCAGCCCTGGAAGTACCAGAGGTCCCCGTTCGTGTCGCGCTGCGGCAGGGCGAGGTCGAAACGGGTCCCGTCGAGCCGGAAGGGGCGCCGCTCGGGGCCGCCGGCCCTGCTCGGCGGTGCGGTGCCGCTGCCGCGCGCCACGACCGTCACCGGGACGCCGTCGCGCTCTCCCTGGGCGGTCACCGTGTGGGGGCGGGACCGCTCACCGGCGTCGGTGAGACCCAGGTACGCGCGCCAGCGGGCCCACTGGGCGGGGTCGTCCACACGGAGCAGGACCCGCACCCGGTCGCCGTCCACGCGGATGCCGTGCGGGCCGGGGTGTCCGTGCATCTGCCGCTCCACGGCGTGGGCGACCTGCCGGGCGCGGGCACAGGACTCGTCCCAGGCCAGCGCCTGCCGCTCCAGCTCGGTGACCGGCCGTAACGGTACCGGTTCGCCCGCCGACCGCACCGGATCCGGCTCAGCGACCGACCGCGTCCGACCCGGCTCGATGACCGGCCGCGCCCAATCCGGCTCCATGACCGACCGCGCCGAATCGGGCTCGATACCGGGCCGCACCGGCCGCGGGCCCCGCCATCGCACTTCCGGACCCGGATCGATGACCGGCCGCACCGGATCCGGTTCGGTGACCGACCGCGCCCGATCCGGCTCGGTGACCGGCCGCGTCCAATCCGGTTCGGCGACCGACCGCGCCGAATCCGGATCGGCATCAGGCCGCACCGGCCGCGGGCCCCGCCATCGCACTTCCGGACCCGGATCGATGACCGGCCGCACCGAATCCAGCTCGGCGACCGACCGCGCCCGACCCGGCTCGGTGACCGGCCGCGCCCAATCCGGTTCGGTGACCGACCGCGCCGAATCCGGCTCGACACCCGGCCCCACCGGCCGCGGGCCCCGCCATCGCACTTCCGGATCCGGATCGATGACCGGCCGCACCGAATCCAGCTCGGCGACCGGCCGCGCCCGATCCGGCTCGGCGACCGGCCGCGCCCGACCCGGCTCGGTGACCGGCCGCACCCAATCCGGCTCCATGACCGACCGCGCCGAATCCGGCTCGGCATCAGGCCGCACCGGCCGCGGGCCCCACCATCGCACTTCCGGATCCGGTTCGGCGACCGGCCGCGTCCGGTCCGGTTCGGTGACTGGCCGTGCCGGATGCGGTTCGGTGGCGGGTCTCTTCCGTCGCGCGCTCGGACGTCCCGGGATCGGTTTCGGGTCGGTGGCCCGGCGCTGCCGGGGCCCGGTCCGGGACCAGTCGCCGTCCGGTGAGCGGTGCAGCAGGACGCCGAAGGAGCGTTCGGGGTCGGTGAGGAGGCGGGCCGAGTCCAGGGCGCGGGCGGCGGCCGTGGCCTGGTCGGGGGGTACGGAGCGCAGTGCCGCGTGGATCACCCGGGCGGCCCGGGGCAGGTTGCTGTTCACACGGACACCGCCCCGGTCGTCCAGCGCAGTTTCCGCAGCGCCCGATACGTCAGCGTCTTGACGGCGCCGACGCTGCGGCCCATCTCCCGGGCGGTCTCCTCCGGGGTCAGCTCGTCGAGGAACCGCAGTTCCACGCAGTGCCGTTGGTGCGCGTTGAGCGAGTGGAGCGCCGTGCGGACCGTCTCGTGGGCCTCGACGGCCTCCAGTTCGCGCAGGGCGAGCGACTCGGGGCACCGGCCCGGCGTCTGGGGGTCGTGGAACTCGGCGACCGGGGTCTCCAACCGGGTGCGGCCACGGGCGAGTTCGTCGAAGTAGAGGTTCTTGGCGATGGTGGTGAGCCAGGCGGCGAAGGCCCGGCCCTGCCAGGTGTACGTGTCGATGCGGCGCAGGGCGCGGGTGAACACCTCCTGGGTGAGGTCCTCCGCCAGGTGTCGGTTGCGGGTGCGGATGAGCAGGAAGCCGTAGACGAGGCGGTAGTGCTCGTCGTACAGGGCGGCGAACGCCTCCCGGTCGCCCGTGCGGGCCCGGGCGACCAGCTCGGGTTCCGGGGTGACCGGGGCGGTCGTGGCGCTGTCGGTGGGAAACACGAAGACCTCCACATCTTCTCATCTTCAATATCCATGTAGATGTAGATTCCCTGGGGAGATGTCACCCGGGACGGGTGTGCATCGGGGATGTCGGCAGTCTTCACGTAGATGCATATAGTGTCAAGCCGCTCACGGAGCGCGAGGGGAGAAGCGGCCCGGGGGGCACGGGGGCGCACGGAAGCGCCATCTCCGCCACAACGCTCCGGCGTGCATCAGAAGACCTGTCCGGCGATCTGCGATCTACTTGCGCCTGTAGATATCGATGACCGATCCTCTGAGTCGTGACGAACCAGCGGAGCGACTCAGGAGACCCGGAACCCGGCGACGATCCCGCGCGCCGGGACGAGGATCTGGCGGCTCTGCTCGAACGTCTTCTGGCCAGGGCCCCCGGACGCACCCAGAAGGATCTGGCCTCCGAGGCCGGCATCTCGTACCCGACACTGAACGCCTGGATGAACCGCACCCGCGGCACCTCCCGCATCGACCCGGAGAAGCTGCGCGCCATGGTCGAGGCGTTCCGGCGCTGGGGCGTCACCACCACACCGCGCGAGTTCTTCGAGTCCGTCGGCCGTCCCGTGCCCGGACCCAGCGGCGACGAGCGGGAGGCCCGGCTCCTGACGCTGTACCGGCAATTGCCGGAGTCACGCCAGCGCGCGCTGCTCAAGGACGCCGAGGCGATGCTTCAGGTCAGCCGTATCACCTGAGGTGACAGGCGAGTTGCGGATGAATATGACGAAACCCCCCACGGTCCCCTCGGCCATCGGTACCATCAGTGCGCCGCTGGCCTCCCGGAGCGGATCACTGCGTGTTGTTGTGCAGCCCTGGGGAGACAGTTGTGTGCGTCCACATTTGCATGGCAGACGATCTGCCGAGAATCGCGGTCTGGGATCCTGACGAGGTCAGCATCCGGGTGGCCAGGGGCTTCCAGGTACGCGACGCGCTCCGGGAGGTCCGGGACATCCTGATGATCGATCTGGGTGCCCCCGCGTCGCGCGGCGGTCTGCTCGTGTGTTTCTGCGGCATGCGCGTGGAGCTTCCACGCGAGCTCACCCCCTGTGCCGCCTCCCCCTGCGTCGTCGGCTGATCATCCGTCAGACCGCCGGTGCGGGGGCGAGTTTCAGGGCGAGCACGGGACAGTCGGCGGCGGCCCGGCGGGCCCGCTTCACCGTCCGCGCGGGGACGGGCGTGCCGTCGACGAGCGGGTAGCCCCACTCGTCGAGCGTGATGTGCTCCGGGAGGAGTTCCGCGCACAGACCGTGGCCCTGGCAGGACGTCCAGTCGATGTCCAGGTTCATCTGCCCGTCCTGATTCGTCCGCCGGTCCAGGTTCATCTGCCGGTCCAGGTTCGTCCGCCGGTCCATGTCAGGCCTCCTGGGGTACGGGCAGCAGCGGGATGCGGTCGGTGGCCGTGCAGTGGCCGTGGGCGTGCGCGTCGGCCTCGGCGGCGAAGGTCGTCAGCGCGCTGCGGACCAGCCGGACCGTTCCGTCCGGGTGGTGGCAGGCGCCCCGGCCCTCCACCAGGCCGGACCAGCGGGCGAGATCGGTGCGCACGGTGCCCTGCGGGCCGGGGGTCGCGAGGGTGCGGAAGGCGGTGGCGATCCGGGGCAGGCCGTTGAGGCACGGGCCGCACTGGCCGGCCGACTGGAGGGCCAGATAGCGCAGGACGCGGGCGGTCTCGGTGAGGCCGCAGCGGTCCGCGGGCAGCGCGGCCAGCACACCCGCCCCCAAGTAGCCGGCGTCCACGGTGAGTTCGGCGGCCTCGCGGGCCGGGATCCAGGTGCCGTGGTAGCCGCCGACGAGCACGGCCGAGGCGCCTTCCAGAGGCAGCAGCCGGGTCAGGGGCAGACCGTACGGCGCCTCCACCACCCGGGGTTCGTGTCCCGCGACATGGACCGTGCACAGGGCGCTGCCCGGCTGGGCGGCGGTACCGGCGCTGCGATACCAGTCGGCGCCGTAGCGGGCGACGAGCGCGAGATGCGCGAGGGTCTCCACGTTCTGGACCAGCGTCGGCGCCCGGTGCACGCCCCGCTCGCGGACCGGCGGGCTCGGGTGAGTGGGCAGCGCGGCGCCGCCGGAGACGAAACGGGCGAGGGCCGAGGCCTGTCCGGAGAGGAAGGACTTGGGCAGCCGGACGACCGTGACGGGCAGCGGGTCGCCGGAGCGCTGTGCGAGGGCGGACTCCAGCCAGGTCGCACCGTCCTCCACACCCAGATACGCCTCCCCCGCGCCGACCGCGTGCGCCGCGATCTGCAGACCGTCCAGGACCAGGTGCGGGGAGAGGCGCAGCAGGGTCTTGTCCTTGCGGCTGGCGGGCTCGCCCTCCGCGCCGTTGGCGACGACCACCGGGGCCCGGCCGGTGCGACGGCCCGCCTCGGCGACCGAGACCAGCTTGCGGTAGGTCGGGAAGGCGGCCCCGCCGCGCCCGGTGAGACCGGACTCGGCCACCGTGCGCAGCACGCCCTCGGGGTCGCCGTGGGAGAGGGGCCCGTAGCGCTGGTGGTGGGTGGGCAGGTCGGCCGGGGCGGCGCCGGGGGCGAGCAGCCGCGGGGACATGTACAGGTCGGGGAAGGTCGCGGTCACGGGCGGGCTCCATCGGCGGTGCGCAGCAGGGCGGCGGGGGTGCGGCGGGCGGCACGGGCCGCGTGGGCGAGGCGGGTGCCTCCGGCGGTGACGACCGTGGCCACGCAGGCGACGGTGAGCCAGGTCATCCAGTCGGCGCCGGTGTCCGTGCCGATGCCGATGCCGTGGACGAGGGCGACCGGCCAGGAGGCGTACGCCAGCCAGTGGACGGCCCGCCACGTCCGATGCCCGAGGCGCTCGCGCAGCAGGCTCGTGACGAGGACCGCGAGCATCAGGTCGAAGGCGACCGTGCCGAGGCCGAGCCACAGGGGCTGGTAGTCGGAGACGAAGGGGATCAGGGCGTCGACGACCGTGATGTTCACGTAGGAGTCGGCGACGGCGGTGGTGATGTGCAGGGCAAGGAAGGCGGTGGCGGAGAGGGAGAGGGTGCGGTGCAGGGTCATCGTGCCGAAGCGGGGCAGGCCCGGGACGCGGGTCCTCAGGTGGACCGCGATGCCGAGGAGGACGACGACGGTGAAGAGGACGAGGCAGACGGCACCGGTGGCTCTGTTGGCGTACCAGAGGGTTTCGCTGGTCATGCGGCTGCCTCCGGGTGGGTGGCTGAGCGCGCTCCGCGGCGGGGCCGCTGATCGGCACAGCCCCGCGCCCCTGAGTGGGTCGGCCAGCCCGGTGTGGTGACGACCAGGCCGTTGTGCGTGACCAGCCGGGCCGGAAGGCCGAGGCGGGTCAGCCACTGTTCCGCGCCCGTCCCCTTCACCAGCGCCGCCGTGCTCGCCGCGTTCGCGTCGGCGCAGGTGGCCGCGGCCACCGAGACCGTGCGCCAGGGGGAGCGGACCGGCAGGCCGGTGCGCGGGTCCACGATGTGGTGCAGGTCGTGGCCGCCTCGCTGCCAGCGCCGGGCGGCGGTGCCGGAGGTCGCCAGACCGCCGCCGCGCAGGCCGACGGTGGCGTACGAGCCCTGCGCGGGCGTCTCGTCGACCGGACCGGTGACGTCCTGGACGCGGATCTGCCAGCCGCCCGCCGGGGCCTCGCCCGCGACGGCCGTGTCGCCGCCCAGGCTGACCAGGACCCCGCAGCCGGCCGTGTCGGCCAGCATCCGCGCGGCCCGGTCGGCGGCCCATGCCTTGGCGGTGGCGCCGAGGTCGAGACGGACGCCCCGGGGGACGGTGACCGTGCCGGTGGCGCGGTCGAGAGTGACGGTGCGCCAGCCGGGGGTGCGGCGGAGCGTGAGGCGGACCGGGCGGTCGTCCTCCCGGACGAGGGTGAAGTCGCGGTCGTAGCCGATGGCGTCCATCGCGGAGCCGACCGTCGGATCCACGGCGCCGTCGGTCGTCGCGGCGGCCCGCAGGGCCACGTCGAGGGCCTCGGCGAGCAGCGGGCTCACCCGGACCGGGCGGCCGGCGGTGGCGTCGAGGGCGGTCAGTTCGGAGTCGGGGCGGAAGCGGCTGCACGCCGCGTCGACCTCGGCGAGGTGCCGGGCGAGGAGCAGGTTGCAGGACTCCAGCAGGGCCGGGTCGGTGACGACCAGGCGGACGGTGGTGCCGAGGGCGCGCCATTCGGTGGCGGCGGTCGTCCGCAGGAGCGTGGTCATCACGACGCCCCCGACGTGGAGTCCGCGGAACCGCCGGAGGAGGAGGTGAGACCGCCGGAGCTGTCGAAGGAGGACGAGCTGGACGAGTCGGTCGAGCTGGAGGAGTCCGTCGAGCTGGAGGAGCTGTCCGAGGAGGACGAGCTGTCCGAGCTGGAGGAGTCGGTCGAGCCGGAGTCGGTCGAACCGCTCGACGTGTCCGTGCTGCTGCTCGAACTGGAGCTGGTCCCGCTGCTCGCCGCCGTGGTGGCGTCCGCCTGCATGGTGCCGATCAGGGCGAACACCCCGGCCGCCCCCGCCAGCGTGATCGCGGCGGCGAAGGCCGCGGTCCGCCGTGCGCCTCTGCGGACCGCTGCCGCTGCCCCGCGTTCTTCTTCCCTGGTCGCCATGACCGTTCCCCTCCGCAGTGACGTTCTGTCACGCACTACGGTCGGGGAACGGTCTGAGAGAACCCTGTGAGGCGCCTTTAGGTACTCGGAGACGTGTCTGAGGAATTCCTTTAGGCGGTCAGGCGGGCGATCGCCTCGTCCACCGTGAGCTCCTCGCGCTCGCCGGTCCTCCGGTCCTTCAGCTCGACCACGCCCTCGCCCGAGCGACGGCCCGCGACCAGGATCTTCGGTACGCCGATGAGCTCGGAGTCGGTGAACTTCACGCCCGGGGAGACCCCGGCCCGGTCGTCGACCAGGACGCGCAGGCCGGCCGCCCGCAGCTTCTCGGAGACCTCCAGCGCCAGCTCGGTCTGCAGGGCCTTTCCGGCGGCGACCACGTGGACGTCGGCCGGGGCGACCTCGGCCGGCCAGCACAGGCCCTTGTCGTCGGCGGTCTGCTCGGCGAGGGCCGCGACCGCGCGGGAGACGCCGATGCCGTAGGAGCCCATGGTGACGCGGACCGGCTTGCCGTTCTGGCCGAGGACGTCGAGCTTGAGGGCGTCGGCGTACTTGCGGCCGAGCTGGAAGATGTGGCCGATCTCGATGGCGCGGTCCAGCTTCAGGCCGGTGCCGCAGTTCGGGCAGGGGTCGCCCTCCTGGACGACCACGACGTCGACGTACGTGTCGACCTCGAAGTCACGGCCCGCGACCACGTTCTTCGCGTGCATGCCGTCCTTGTTGGCGCCCGTGATCCAGGAGGTGCCGGGGGCCACGCGCGGGTCGGCGATGTAGGTGACCTTCTCACCCAGGCCCTGCGGGCCGACGTACCCGCGCACCAGGTCGGGGCGGCCGACGAAGTCCTCGGCGGTGACCAGCTCGACCGTCGCCGGGGCGAAGTGCGCCTCGACCTTGCCGAGGTCGACCTCGCGGTCGCCGGGCACGCCCACGGCCACGATCTCGCCGTCCACCTTCACGAGGAGGTTCTTCAGGGTGTCGGAGGCCTGGACGCCGAGGTGCGCGGCGAGGGTCTCGATGGTGGGGGTGTCCGGGGTCGGGATCTCCTCCAGCGCGGGCACGTCCTCGGCGGCCACCGGCTTCAGCTCGTACGAGATCGCCTCGGTGTTGGCCGCGAACTCGCAGTTCGGGCAGTCGGCGAAGGTGTCCTCGCCGGCGCCTGCCGGGGCGAGGAACTCCTCCGACTTGGAGCCGCCCATCGCGCCGGCGGTGGCGGCGCAGATGCGGTAGTCGAGGCCGAGGCGCTCGAAGACCCGCTGGTAGGCGTCGCGGTGCAGGGCGTAAGAGTGGGCGAGGCCCTCGTCCTCCGTGTCGAAGGAGTAGGAGTCCTTCATCAGGAACTCACGGCCGCGCAGGATGCCGGCCCGCGGACGGGCCTCGTCGCGGTACTTGTGCTGGATCTGGTACAGGATGACCGGCAGGTCCTTGTACGAGGACGCCTGGTCCTTGACCAGCAGGGTGAAGATCTCCTCGTGGGTGGGGCCGAGGAGGTAGTCGCCGCCCTTGCGGTCCTTCAGCCGGAACAGCTCCGCGCCGTACTCGTCCCAGCGGCCCGTGGCGTCGTACGGCTCACGGGGCAGGAGGGCCGGGAGCAGCACCTCCTGGGCGCCGATCGCGTCCATCTCCTCGCGGACGATCCGCTCGACGTTGGCCAGCACCTTCTTGCCGAGCGGGAGCCAGGACCAGATGCCGGCGGCCGTGCGGCGGACGTAGCCGGCACGGACGAGGAGCTTGTGGCTGAGGACCTCGGCGTCCGCCGGGTCGTCGCGCAAGGTCTTCGCCATCAACTGGGACATGCGCTGGACCGGTGCGTTCGCCATGGTTCTCGTACTCCTGCCGGGTAAGGGTGATGGCAAGGAGGTTAGCCGGGAGCGCGGTGTCGCCGGAAATCCGTTACTTCCGGAGCAGCGGGAGCCGGGCGCCCATGACGGCGTACGGGCGGGGGGCGCTGGGGAACAGGACGCGGCGGGCCAGGTCCTCGTAGCCGAGGGAGCGGTACAGGGCGCGGGCGGGGCTGTCGAAGTCGATCGCGGAGAGGATCGAGCGGGGCTGGCTCGCGCTGTCGGTGATCGCGGTGATCAGGGCCCGGCCCGCGCCGCGGTTCTGGTACACGGGGTGGACGTGGAGCTCGGTGATGACGAAGGAGTCGTCGAGCCAGAAGTCGGTGCCCTGGGCGCGGAGGTAGGGCTCGACGACGGTGGACCACCAGTGGGTGCGGTCGTTCGGCATGCCGTAGACGAAGCCGACGAGGCGGCCCTCGGGGGTGCTGGCGCCGAGGGCCCGGGCGCCCGGGTACGTCATGTGGCGCAGGACGATCTGGCGGCGGACCGCGACCTCGTCCGGACCGAGGCCGAAGGCGACGGCCTGCACCGCGAGGGCCTCGTCCACATGGGCGGGGAGGTCCAGGGGGCCGATGACGAGATCCATGGCGGGGAGCCTACAGGTGCGTCAGAACAGCACGCTCATGAATGCGCCGACCTCCTGGAAGCCGACTCTCCGGTACGTCCTTCTCGCGGGCGTGTTGAAGTCGTTGACGTAGAGGCTGACCACCGGGGCCACGTCCGCGAGGGCGTAGCGCAGGACCGCGGCCATGGCGGGGGCGGCGAGGGCCCTCCCCCGGTACTCCGGGGCCACCCAGACGCCCTGGATCTGACAGGCCTGCGGGGTGGCGGCGCCGATCTCCGCCTTGAAGACGACCCTGCCGTGTTCGTCGAGGCGGGCGAAGGAGCGGCCGGAGCCGACGAGTTCCGCGACGCGGGCCTGGTAGAGCAGGCCTCCGTCGCCGGCCATCGGGGAGACGCCCACCTCCTCGGTGAACATCGCCACGCAGGCCGGCATGATCGTCTCCATCTCGTCCTTGCGGATGCGACGGACGTAGGGGTCGGGGGCCAGGTCGGCGGGCATGCGGTCGGTGACCATGAGGGGCTGGTGGGCGCGGACCTCGCGGGCGGGGCCCCAGTGGGGTTCGAGGAGGCGCCAGAGCTGGGTGGTGGACTCGACGGGGCCGACGATGGAGGAGCAGCGGCGGCCCGCCCTGCGGGCGCGGTCGGCGAAGGCGCGGACGGCGCGCGGGGTGGCGCAGATGGGGACGAGGTTGGCGCCCGCGTAGCACAGGGACGTCAGCATGCCGTCCTCGTACCAGCCCCACATCTCGCCGCCCAGCCGCCAGGGGTCGAGGCCGGCGACCTGGACGCGGGAGGTGACGAACGCGTTGGTCACCGGCTCACGGTCGAGGACGGCGAGCGCGGCGTCCAGGTCGCTCGGTTCGAGGACCCGGGAGGTGGTCTGGGTCAACAACTGCGGGGCCTCACACTCAGGGCTGCTGATCCCCGCACTGTACCTGCGGAAGCTGAGCGGTGCCGCCCCCGGTGTTCGACGGTGACCGTTGGCTGTGGTCCCGCCTGGGGGCTGCCGCCCCCAGACCCCCGCTTCGGCCCTGAAAGGGCCTCGTCCTCACACGCCGGACGGGCTGGTTGTCCCGACCGGCGCTGAAAACCAAGGGCCCTCAGCCCGCGACCGCCACCGAAGGCTCGCCCGAGGCGACTCCCTCGGCCTCCATCTGTTCGGCCAGCTTCATGGCCTCCTCGATGAGGGTTTCGACGATCTTGGATTCCGGGACGGTCTTGATGACCTCGCCCTTGACGAAGATCTGGCCCTTGCCGTTGCCCGAGGCGACACCGAGGTCTGCCTCGCGGGCCTCGCCGGGGCCGTTCACGACGCAGCCCATGACGGCGACCCGGAGGGGGACCTCCATGCCGGTGAGGCCTGCCGTGACCTCCTCGGCCAGCTTGTAGACGTCCACCTGGGCCCGGCCGCAGGACGGGCAGGAGACGATCTCCAGGCCGCGCTGCTTGAGGTTCAGGGACTCCAGGATCTGGTTGCCGACCTTGACCTCCTCGACCGGCGGGGCCGAGAGGGAGACGCGGATGGTGTCGCCGATGCCCTGGGAGAGGAGGGCGCCGAAGGCGACGGCCGACTTGATGGTGCCCTGGAAGGCGGGGCCCGCCTCGGTGACGCCGAGGTGGAGGGGGTAGTCGCACTGGGCGGCGAGCTGCCGGTACGCCTCGATCATCACGACCGGGTCGTTGTGCTTGACCGAGATCTTGATGTCGCGGAAGTCGTGCTCCTCGAAGAGGGAGGCCTCCCAGAGGGCGGACTCGACGAGGGCCTCGGGGGTCGCCTTGCCGTACTTCTGGAGCAGGCGGCGGTCCAGCGAGCCGGCGTTGACGCCGATGCGGATCGGGGTGCCGTGGTCCTTGGCCGCTTTCGCGATCTCCCGGACCTTGTCGTCGAACTGCTTGATGTTGCCGGGGTTCACGCGGACCGCCGCACAGCCGGCCTCGATCGCCGCGAACACGTACTTCGGCTGGAAGTGGATGTCCGCGATCACCGGGATCTGCGACTTGCGGGCGATCGTCGCGAGGGCGTCCGCGTCGTCCTGGGTGGGGCAGGCCACGCGGACGATCTGGCAGCCGGACGCGGTCAGCTCGGCGATCTGCTGGAGCGTCGCGCCGATGTCCGACGTACGGGTCGTCGTCATGGACTGGACCGAGACCGGCGCGTCACCGCCCACCGCCACCGAGCCCACCTGGATCTGCCGGCTCTTCCGGCGCTCGGCAACCCTGGTCGGAACGGACGGCATGCCGAGAGAAATCGCAGTCATCTGCTGTGCAACCCCAAGTCGTGGATCAAGGTCCAGGTCCCGTCGATGGCGGGTTCCAGGCTTCGAGATTACGGCACGCCCCGAGCGGCGAGCACATCCCGGCATTCAAACCCACCCAATGGAAGACGGCCCGGGACCAAGTGTCCCGGGCCGTCACGAACCGCGGATGACTACGAGATGCGCACCGGGTTAACCACGTCGGCGATCAGTACCAGGATCGTGAAGCAGACGAAGATCCCGGCCACCACGTACGCCACGGGCATCAGCTTCGCCACGTCGAACGGGCCCGGGTCCGGGCGGCGCAGCACGCGCGCGAGGTTGCGGCGCAGCGACTCCCACAGGGCGCCCGCGATGTGCCCGCCGTCGAGCGGGAGCAGCGGGAGCATGTTGAACAGGAACAGGGAGAGGTTGAAGCCGGCGACCACGAACACGGCCATCGCCAGCTGCTGCGAGGCGGGGATGTCCAGGGTGGCGATCTCGCCGGTGACACGGGCCGCGCCGACGATGCCCATCGGGGAGTCGGGCTCGCGGGGGGCGTCGCCGAAGGTGGCGTCCCACAGGGCGGGGATCTTGCCGGGCAGGGCGACGAGGGAGTCGACCGCGTCGCCGACGTGGTCGGTCATCCAGGTCACGGAGTCGCCGAAGTCCTGCTTGACGACGCCGGTGGCGGCGCTGAAGCCGAGGAAGCCGGCCTTGACGTACTCGCCCTGGACGTAGGCGCCGCTGGAGTCCTTCTTGGCGACCTGGTTGGTGGCGATGGTGGCGTGCAGCGTGACGTCCTTGCCGCCGCGCTCGACGACGATCGCCACGGTCTTGCCGGCGCTGTCGCGGATGAGGTCGGAGAGCGTGTCCCACTTGGCGGTGGAGACGCCGTCGAAGGAGACGATCCTGTCGCCCTTCTTCAGCCCCGCCGCCTCGGCCGGGGAGGGCTTGTCGGTGCTCTTGCAGGTGTCGCGGTTCTCGCTCTGGGCGATGACGCAGGGCGAGACGGAGGCGACGTTGGTGGTCTCCTGCTGGATGCCGAAGCCCATCAGCACGGTCAGGAACAGGCCGACCGCGAGGATCAGGTTCATGAAGGGGCCGGCGAACATGACGATGACGCGCTTCCACGGCTTGCGCGTGTAGAACATGCGCTTCTCGTCGCCGGGCTGGAGCTCCTCGAAGGCGGCCGAGCGGGCGTCCTCGATCATGCCGCGCCAGGGCGAGGTGGAGCGGGCGGTGACCCGGCCGTCCTCACCGGGCGGGAACATGCCGATCATGCGGATGTAGCCGCCGAGCGGGATGGCCTTGATGCCGTACTCGGTGTCGCCCTTCCGGCGCGACCAGAGGGTCGGACCGAAGCCGACCATGTACTGGGGCACCCGGATGCCGAACATCTTCGCCGTGGACAGGTGGCCCAGCTCGTGCCAGGCGATCGAGAAGAGCAGGCCCACGAAGAAGACCAGAATCCCGAGGATGAACATCAGGGTCGTCATGCACGGGCCTCCGCCGTCTGCGCCGTCAGTTCCTGTGCCCGGGCGCGCGCCCAGGTCTCCGCTTCGAGGACGTCCGACACGGTGAGTGAAGTTCCCGTGGCCGGGGTGCCGTGTTCCTCGACGACCCTGGTCACGGTCTCCATGATCCCGTTGAACGGCAGTGCGCCGGCCCGGAAGGCCTCCACGCACTCCTCGTTGGCGGCATTGAACACCGCCGGGGCCGTCCCGGCGAGCTCGCCCACGTGCCGGGCGAGGTTCACCGAGGGGAAGGCCTCGTTGTCGAGCGGGAAGAACTCCCAGGTCGACGCCGTGCTCCAGTCGAAGGCGGGCGCGGCGTCGGGGACGCGCTGCGGCCAGCCGAGGCCGATGGCGATGGGCCCGCGCATGTCGGGGGGCGTCGCCTGGGCCAGTGTCGATCCGTCCGTGAACTCAACCATCGAGTGGACATACGACTGAGGGTGGACGACCACCTCAATGCGGGAGAAGGGAATGTCGTAGAGGAGGTGCGCCTCGATGACCTCCAGCCCCTTGTTGACGAGGGTCGCGGAGTTGATCGTGATGACCGGGCCCATGGACCAGGTGGGGTGGGCGAGGGCGTCCTGGACGGTGACGTGCGCCAGCTCTGCCCTGGTGCGGCCGCGGAAGGGGCCGCCGGAGGCGGTGACGACCAGCTTGCGGACGTCGGCGCGGGTGCCGGCGGCGAGGGCCTGGAACAGGGCGGCGTGCTCGGAGTCCACCGGGATGATCTGGCCGGGCTTGGCCAGCGCCTTGACCAGCGGGCCGCCGACGATGAGCGACTCCTTGTTGGCGAGCGCGAGGGTGCGGCCCGCCTCCAGGGCGGCGAGGGTGGGGGCGAGGCCGATGGAGCCCGTGATGCCGTTGAGGACGGTGTGGCAGTCGGAGGCGGCCAGGTGGGTGGCCGCGTCGGGGCCGGCGAGGATCTCGGGGAGCGGCTCCGCGGTGCCGTACTCGGCGGCGAGCGCCTCGCGCAGGGCCGGTACGACGTCCTCGCGGGCGACGGCGACGGTCCGCACCCGCAGCCGACGGGCCTGCTCGGCCAGGAGGGCGACCCGGCCGCCGTTGGCGGACAGGCCGGTGACCCGGAACCGGTCGGGGTTGCGCAGCACGAGGTCGACGGCCTGGGTGCCGATCGATCCGGTGGCGCCGAGGATCACCACGTCCTTGGGGCCGTCGCCCGCGACGGGGTCGTAGACGAGATGAGGGTCGGCGAGGGGGGCTGGAACGCTCATCCCCCCATTGTTGCCTGGCCCGCGATCCGTCACGCCCATGGGTCGGCCGGAGGGGACGCTGTCGGCCGGGCCGACGGAGGGCGGCGGTCCGGCGGCGCTGGTGCTGGAGGCGTACGACCTGACCGCGCGGGAGCGGGAGGTCGTGCAGCTGGTGCCACTGGGGCGGTCGACGGCAAAGATGGCGCGGCTGCTGCGCGTCTCGCCGCACACCGTGCTGTCCTTCCGGCACTGTCCGCCGCATCTGCGGGCACCGGATCCGGCGCCGCTGAGCACGGACGGCCGGCTGCGTGAGCAGCCGGCCGCCCGTGCCCCGCATCCGTCGTCGCAGCCGTCATTCGATGCGGCGGTGGACGTTCTCCCGTTCGCTGGGCCCCGGCGTGGTGTCGGCGATCCACGGGCCGTCGCCCGAGGGGTCGACGACGCCCTCTTCGAGCCAGGTGTGGGCGCCCGCGAGGACGTCCTTGACGACCTTGCGGTCCGTGTCGTCGGTGTTGCTCCACAGGCGGGTGAAGAGTTCGTCGACGCGCAGCCGGGACTGGCGGCAGAAGGCGTCGGCGAGGCGGTAGGCCTCACGGCCGTGTTCGCCGCGGGTGCGCAGCAGCTCGGCCCGGACGCAGGCCGCGCTCATCGCGAAGAGTTCCGCGCCGATGTCGACGATCCGGCCGAGGAAGCCCTGCTTGGTCTCCATCCGGCCCTGCCAGCGGGACATGGCGTAGAAGGTGGAGCGGGCGAGCTTGCGGGCGTGGCGTTCGACGAACCGCAGATGTGCGGAGAGGTCGACGCCGCCGTACTTGAAGCCGGGGTACGACGACGGCAGCTGGCCCGGGCCCGCGACCAGCTTCGGCAGCCACTTGGCGTAGAAGACACCGGCGTTGGCGCCCGCCCTGGCCTTGTCCTGGAGGGACTTCTCGGGGTCGATGAGGTCGCCGGCGACGGAGAGGTGGGCGTCGACGGCCTCGCGGGCGATGAGGAGATGCATGATCTCCGTGGAGCCCTCGAAGATGCGGTTGATGCGCAGGTCGCGCAGGAGCTGTTCGGCGGGGACCGCGCGCTCGCCGCGGGCCCTGAGCGAGTCGGCCGTCTCGAAGCCGCGGCCGCCGCGGATCTGGATGAGTTCGTCGGCCATCCGCCAGCCCATCTCGGAGGCGAAGAGCTTGGCCAGCGCGCCCTCGATACGGATGTCGTTGCGGTCCTCGTCGGCCATCTGGGAGGACAGGTCGAGTACGGCCTCCAGGGCGAAGGTGGTGGCGGCGATGAAGGAGATCTTCGCGCCGACCGCCTCGTGGCTCGCGATCGGCTTGCCCCACTGCTCGCGGGCCGTCGACCACTCGCGGGCGATCTTCAGCGACCACTTGCCGGCGGCGACGCAGGACGCGGGCAGGGAGAGCCGGCCGGTGTTGAGGGTGGTGAGGGCGATCTTCAGGCCGGCGCCCTCGGGGCCGATGCGGTTCGCGGCGGGGACCCGGACCTGGTGGAAGCGGGTGACGCCGTTCTCGATGCCGCGCAGGCCCATGAACGCGTTGCGGTTCTCCACGGTGATGCCCGGGGAGTCGCTCTCCACGACGAAGGCGGAGATGCCGCCGGGGTGGCCCTCGCTCTTCGGGACGCGGGCCATGACCACCAGCAGGTCGGCGACGACGCCGTTGGTCGTCCACAGCTTGACGCCGTCGAGGACGTAGTCGTCCCCGTCGGGTACGGCGCTGGTGGCGAGGCGGGCCGGGTCGGAGCCGACGTCCGGCTCGGTGAGCAGGAAGGCGCTGATCGCCGTGGTGGCGCAGCGTGGCAGGAAGGCCTGCTTCTGTTCGGGGGTGCCGAACATCTTCAGCGGCTGCGGGACGCCGATCGACTGGTGGGCCGAGAGCAGCACACCGACGGCGGGGCTGGCCGAGCCGACCAGGGCCAGCGCCTTGTTGTAGTACACCTGGGTGAGGCCGAGACCGCCGTACTTGGGGTCGATCTTCATACCGAGGGCGCCGAGTTCCTTGAGGCCGCTCACGACCTCGTCGGGGATGCGGGCCTCGCGCTCGATCAGCGCCCCGTCGATCCGCGTCTCGCAGAACGCGCGGAGCTTGGTGAGGAACTGCTCGCCGCGCCGGACGGCCTCGTCGGTGGGGAGCGGATGAGGATGGATCAGATCGAGGCGGAACCGGCCCAGGAACAGTTCCTTGGCGAAGCTGGGCTTGCGCCAGTCCTGTTCCCGGGCGGCCTCCGCCACCTGGCGTGCCTCACGCTCGGTGACGGTGGGTTTCTTCAGGGGTGGTGCGGACATGAGGCTCACCTCGCCGCGAATCGGGATCATGGACCACATCGGTTACCGATGGGTGCTACTCGATCGTTGGTACCCGATCCGGGACGACCCCGCCACCCTTCGCGTGCCCGTCGGGGCCCGGATCAGCCGATGGTGACCGAGTAGGACTTGGTGTCCAGACGGCCCGTTCCCTTGAAGACCTCGGTGCCGGACTCGATGCCGGAGACGTACTTGTCGTTGGAGAGGAGCTTGCGCCGTACGAGTGCCTGGGTGAAGCCGTCCAGGTCGAGCGTGGCCTTGGTGGTGTTGGTGCGGCGGACGAAGGAATAGACCTTCCAGCCGATGTCGCCCTGGTAGATGTCCCACATCGCGCCGTTCAGGCTGACGCTGCCGTACTTGGTGCCCAGCGGGCCCGCGCCGCCCTGGCGGTTGAGCCAGATCATGATCTCGTCGGTGGGCTGGTCCTGCCAGTCCGCGGTGTTCTTGGCGTGCAGCCACAGGTCGTAGGCGACGTTCATGGTGCCCGGGTTGGACGGGAGGGAGAACTCCCAGCTCGCGGTGACCTTCTTGCGGTCGCCGACCTTGATCGGCAGCCCGGTCTTCGCCTTGTCGACCTTCCAGCCCCAGTGCCAGCCGAGGACGGAGGAGGCGTACGACTTCACGTCGTAGTCCTTGCCCGTGCCGCTGTTGGCCAGGCTGTAGCTGGTGCCCCACGAAATGGTCGAGCCGGACTGGGAGTTGTCCCAGACGCACTGGGTGCCGGTGGCCTTCTCCCGGTTCCAGACGTTGTTGTTCACGTAGTACTTGCCGAGCGTGATCGTGTCGAAGTCCGTGCACTTCCTGCTCGACTCACCCGCCTGGGCGACGGTGACGCCGGCGGCGGCCGCGAGGGCGACGGCGGCGGCGGTCAGGGCCTTCGCCCTCTTCGACAGACGGGGACGGCGGTGCTGCATGGGGGTCCTTCCGGGGCCGGTGGTGCTTACGTCACCCCAGTGGCCACGGGGCGGGAAAAAGTTGCCGTACTCTCTCTTCACGTTTTCTTCGCAACTCGCTGTCGAAGCGCTTCGACAGCCTATGGACACCCACCTCCGCTGGGGCTACTGTCGAACCACCCTCACTCCCTCTTGTTCACACTGCGCACTGTCGAAGCGCTTCACAAAGCTTGGAGAGCTGGATGGTCACCCTCGCCGAGGTCGCCCAGCACGCCGGAGTCTCGGCGAGCACGGTGAGCTATGTCCTCAGTGGCAAGCGGTCCATCTCCACGACCACCCGGCAGCGGGTCGAGCAGAGCATCCGCGAGCTGGGCTACCACCCCAACGCGGGCGCCCGGGCGCTGGCCAGCAGCAGGTCGAACATCATCGCGCTGATGATCCCGCTGCGCACCGACATGTATGTGCCGGTGATGATGGAGATCGCCATCGCGGTGGCCACCACGGCCCGTACCCATGGCTACGACGTGCTGCTGCTCACCGGCGAGGAGGGCCCCGACGCGGTGCGCCGGGTCACCGGCAGCGGGCTCGCCGACGCCATGATCCTGATGGACGTCCAGCTCGACGACGAACGGCTGCCGCTGCTGCGGCAGACGGACCAGCCCTCGGTGCTGATCGGACTGCCCGCCGACACCTCCGGGCTGACCTGCGTCGATCTCGACTTCACGGCGACCGGCGCGCTGTGCGTGGAACACCTCGCCACGCTCGGCCACCGCGACATCGCTGTCATCGGCGAGGCGCCCGCGGTGTACGAGCGGCACACCGGCTTCGCCGAGCGCACCCTCGACGGGCTGCGCTCCCGCGCCCGGGAGACGGGCGTACGGCTGCTGCACCGCCCCTGCGAGGGCGGGTACGACGCGATGGCCGTGACCCTCGCCCGGATCCTCGACGAGCGCCCGGGCACGACCGGGTTCGTCGTGCAGAACGAGTCGGCGGTCGAACCCCTGCTCGCGCTGCTGCGCCAGCAGGGCCGGGCCGTCCCCGAGGACGTCTCCGTGGTCGCGATCTGCCCCGAACAGGTCGCCGTCCAGGCCTCGGTGCGGCTGACCTCGGTCGCCATCCCCGCCCAGGAGATGGGCCGGCACGCCGTGGAACGTCTCGTGGCCAAGCTCGACGGCCGGGGGACGGACGAAGTCGTGCTGATCGAACCCGGGTTGACGGTCCGGGCGAGCACGGGCCCGGCCCCGGCCGCCTCCTGACCCACCCCGCACCCCCGCTTCCTCTCTCGCTGTTGTGCCATGCCAGGGCACCCCCATGTCCGCACTCCTCCAGGAGCACAGGAGCACCCACCGTGAATCAGCCTGCCGAAAACCAGCCTCAGGTGAGCCTCGCGCAGTCCTCCCCCACCGTCGGCATCTTCCGCGAGCGGGACGGCGCGCTGGAGTGGAGCGGCCGTCAGGAGACCCTCCGGATCGAGCCGTGGGGGCCGGACGCGGTCCGGGTCCGCGCCCGGCTCGGCGGTCCCGTGCTCGACGGACTGCCGGGCGCGCTGCTGGACGCGGCGCCGCCGACGCCGTACACGATCAAGACCGAGGACGGGCGGGGGGTGCTGACCGTCGGCGGGCTCACCGTCGAGGTCGACGCGGAGGGCCTGATCCGCTTTCTGCGCACCGACGACGGCGGTGAGGTGCTGGCCGAGGAGCGCGCCCACTTCTGGTGGCCCGGCTCGCGGCTCTACACGGCTGTCGGGAGCGGCCACCACCGGCTGGAGCAGCGGTTCGCCGCGTACGAGGACGAGAAGCTGTACGGGCTCGGCCAGCACCAGCACGGGCGGTTCGACCAGAAGGGCCTGGTCCTGGACCTGGTCCAGCGCAACGCCGAGGTCGGCATCCCGGTGCTGACCTCCAGCCGCGGCTACACCCTGCTGTGGAACAACCCGGCGATCGGCCGGGTGGAGCTGGCCGGGAACGGCACCCGCTGGGTGGCCGACTCCGCCCGGCAGATCGACTACTGGATCACGGCGGGCAGCCCGGCCGACGGGCAGCGCCGCTACAGCGCGGTGACGGGCCGCACACCGATGCTGCCGGAGTGGGCGGCGGGTTTCTGGCAGTGCAAGCTGCGCTACCGCACCCAGGACGAACTCCTCGCCGTGGCCCGCGAGTACAGGCGCCGGGGCCTGCCGATCTCGGCGATCGTCTGCGACTTCTTCCACTGGACGCACCTCGGGGACTGGAAGTTCGACCTGACGGAGTGGCCCGACCCGGGCGCGCTGGTACGGGAGTTGGCGGAGCTCGGCATCAAGCTGGTGGTGAGCGTGTGGCCGTCGGTGTCGCCGCTGAGCGAGAACCACTCGCTGATGGAGCAGCGCGGCCACTTCATCGGCACCCAGTACGGCCCCCTGGCCCACGCCGACTGGCCGGACAAGGAGGTCGCCGCCACGGTCCAGGTGGCGTTCTACGACGCGACGAACCCCGAGGCCCGGGAGTTCGTGTGGTCGCGCGTCCGGGACAACTACCTTGCCCCGTACGGAATCACGGCGTTCTGGCTGGACGCCTGCGAGCCGGAGCTGAAGCCGGGCTTCCAGGAGAACCTGCGCTACTGGGCGGGTCCGGGTCTGGAGGTCGGCAACCTCTACCCGGCGGAGAACGCCCGCACCTTCTACGAGGGCCTGCGCGCCGAGGGCGAGGAGGTCGTCACCCTGAACCGGTCGGCGTGGGCGGGCAGTCAGCGCTGGGGCGCCGCCCTGTGGTCGGGTGACATCGGCACCGACTTCCCGACCCTGCGCCGCCAGATCGCGGCCGGCCTCAACACCGCGCTGTCGGGCATCCCGTGGTGGAACACGGACATCGGCGGCTTCCACGGCGGCGACCCGGACGACCCGGCGTACCGCGAGGTGATGGTCCGCTGGTTCCAGTTCGGCGCGCTGTCCCCGCTGATGCGGCTGCACGGCTTCCGCGACCCGGGCATGCCGCTCGGCCCGGACATGACCGGCGGACCGAACGAGGTGTGGTCGTACGGCGAGGAGGCGGGCGCGGTCCTGGAGAAGTACCTGCGGCTGCGCGAGCGCCTCAAGCCGTACGTCCTCGACGTCATGCGGGAGGCCCACGAGGAGGGGCTGCCGCCGATGCGGCCGCTGTTCCTGGAGTTCCCCGACGACCCAGCGGCCTGGTCGGTCGACGACTCCTATCTGTTCGGCCGGGACCTGCTGGTCGTCCCGGTGCTGGAGGCGGGGGCCAGGGAGCGCACGGCGTACCTTCCGGCGGGGGCGCGCTGGACGGACGCGTGGACGGGTGAGGCGTACGAGGGCGGCAGGTCCGTGACGGTCGACGCGCCGCTGGACCGGATCCCGCTGTTCCTGCGGGACGGGGCCCGGCTGCCGGTGGCCGAATCACCGTCGTAACGCCTGAACACCCTTGTGGCAAAAGGAAGTTGGTGGGGTAGAGGGCTGGCATCCAGCTGGCGTCCAGCTGGCGTCCGGCCCGCTTTCCGCTGCCCCACCAGCGCCACGAAAGGGTGTTGCCCCATGTCCGCGCCTCCCCTCGCCCTCTCCCTCGCCAACCAGCTGCTGCGGCCGGGGTTCGCCTCCCGCCGCAGCCCCGACCGGGTCTTCGACCGGCTGGCCGCCTCGGCCGGGCCGGTGGACGCCGTGTTCTCCGCCGAGTTCCGGTTCCTGCTGCGCAACTGGGCCCGGGACAAGCACCTCACCCCGGTCGGCTGGTGGTCGGCCCAGGGCCATGTGCGCCGGCATCTCGCCAACCGCGCCCGGGTCCGGCGGCTGATCGCCGACCATCCGCAGATCGTCCGGGAACCGGTCGAGCGGCCCGTGTTCGTGGTCGGGCTGCCGCGCACCGCGACCACCCTCACCCACGGGGTGCTGTCCCTCTCCGAGCAGCACCGATGTCCCCGCCTCTGGGAACTGCTCACCCCGGACCTGGAGGGGACCGAGCGGCAGCGCAAGCGGGCGGTGGCGGCGGCGAGCGGCATGGTCGGCGCGATCAACCTGTTCTCCCCGCGCTACCGCGACATCCATCCGATGGCCGCCGAGGGTCCCGAGGAGTGCACCTTCGCCCTCCCGCACACGATCATGCCGCTGTCCCAGGCCCGTATCCCCGCGTACAAGGACCGGCACTACGAGCGGGACTTCCGGCCCGACTACGCCTACCTCAAGCAGATCTACCAGGTGCTCCAGTACGGCCGTCCGCGCCGCCGCTGGGTGCTGAAGTCGCCGCTGCACACCGAGAACCTCGACGCGCTGCTGTCGGTGTTCCCCGACGCGACGATCGTGTGGACCCATCGTGATCCGGCCGCCGTGGTGCCCTCGTTCTGCAGTCTGATCGAGCACGGCATGGCGATCACCCTGCGCCCGCTGGACCTGCACGCCCTCGGCAGGACCTGGCTGGAGCTGCTGAGCCGCTCGATGACCCGGGGGCTCGCCGCCCGCTCCGTGATCCCGCGCGAGGCGCTGATCGACGTGCCCTACTCCTGGCTGGGCGCCGATCCGGCGGCGGGTGCCCCCAAGCTCTACGAAGCGATCGGCGCCCGCTGGACCGACGCCGACGCGGCCCGGCTGCCCGGGGTCGCGGCCCGCCCGAAGGGCACCCGGCCGCACCGCTACGACCTGGCCCGCTACGGTCTGACCCGGGACGACGTCGACGCCGCGTTCGCCGGATACAACGCGCTGCGGGCCGAGGTCGACCGGGCGTGAGCGCCCCGGCGCCGGCCCCGGCCCGCCGGTGACGTCAGCTGCTGCTGACGGTCAGGTTGTTGGTGACGAAGTCGAGGCCGCCGGAGGACGAGGTGATCTCGTACCCGAACTGCACGTCACCGATGGTCTCGTTGCCGAACCAGCCCTTGGTGTCCTTGATCCACTTCAGGATCGGCAGGATGTTCACGGTGCCGGACGACGAGTCCGAGGTGCGCAGGAACGAGAACACCTCGTTCGCGCCGTTGGTGCCCTTGTACACGGTCCAGGTGTGGCCGCCGAGGGTGACATTGCCCTGGGAGGTGCCGAGGGGGCCGACGGCGCCGTTGTAGTTGACCCAGAGCATGATCTCGTAGTCGTAGTCCGTGTCCCAGATGTCGTACGACGTGTTGTACGCGCCGGACGAGGGGACCGTGACGTTGTAGCTGCTGGAGAGCGAGCCGAGCGAGGTGATCGACTTGTTGATCACCTTCTTGGCGTTGGGGTAGGACTTGATGCCGCCGGTGTTCGGGTGGTTGGCCCAGACGCCCCAGTTGGTGCCGGAGTTGGCCCAGACGCACTGGCTGCCGGCGCCGGAGCCCCAGATGTTGTTGTAGAGCGTGTAGCCGTTCAGGGTGGTGTTGCCCCACTGGTCGCAGGAGCTCCAGACGGCGGCCGAGGCGGGCGCGGAGGCGAGACCGACGGTCGCGCCGAGGGCCAGGGTGGGGGCGATCAGGGCCTTGGCGACCCTGCCGAGCGTGCGTGTTGCCATGGTGTCCCTTCCATGGGTGGGGGGAGTGCGGGGAGTTACCACGTCCCCGTGGTGAGGACGTGTTCTTCGCCGGCGACGAGGTCGAGCGGCTCGGTGTCACCGGCGGAAGTCCGGACGTCGATGCGGTGGGTGCGGGTGGGCCTGAGGACCGCCGTGGCGCCCTCGGGCCCCCAGGAGAGGTCGAGCCCGGCGCCGAACCGGGTGCGCAGGCCGCGCAGTTCGCCCGCCGGAAGCGCGGGCGGCCGGGCGGGGAAGAGCACCAGCCGGTCGGGGGTGGAGTGCACGAGGGCCTCGATCAGCACGGCGGGCAGGGTGTGCGCGGCGTCCGCGTTGTAGACGTCGCGGTGGGGGTAGTGGGCGCTCATCAGCGAGGTGTGGAAGAAGTCGCCGTCCAGGACCCGGTCGAGGGCGTGGGCGACACGGTGTCCGTCACGCAGCCGGGCCGCGATCAGGGCGTGGTGGAGGTGGCCGTGCGCGGAGTCGTTCTCGGCGCCGCGCAGTGCGAGCGCGCGGTGGGCGGCGGCCGCGAGCTCCGGGGTGTCGTACGGGGTGATCTCGTCGAGTGGCCAGACGCCGTAGAGGTGGCTGAGGTGGCGGTGGTCGTAGGTGTCGTCGAGGCCCGGCCTGGCCCATTCGGCGAGGGCGCCGTCGGCGTTGACGCGATGCGCCGGAAGGCGGTCGGCCAGGGCGCGCCAGCGGTCGGCCTCGGCCGGGTGGCGGTCGGCCGCGGTGAGCAGCGCGTGCCGGGCCGCCGAGAGGTCCATGGCCGCGTCGATCGCGCCCCAGCTCGCGCCCGCGGGCCGGTTCTCCGGGGAGTAGGAGGGGACGACGACGAGGGGCCCGTCGGGGTCGTCCGGGTCGGTGCGGGTGAGGAAGTCCTCGTAGAAGCGGGCGACCTCGGCGAGGGCGGCGGTGGTGCGCGGGTCGTGGACGCCCCGGGTCTCGTCGTGGTCGACGAGCGGCTTGAGCAGCCAGTCGGCGCCAGCCGTCCACAGGTGCAGTGGGTACTCGCGGCTGAAGTGGTACGACAGCCCGGACTCGCCGTCGGTGTGGGCGGGCGCGACCGCGCCCCGGGCGCCGAAGACCGCGCGGGCGTTCTCCCGCCAGTCGTCGAGCTGACGGTAAATCAGGGAGGCCAGGGCTGCGGTGACTTCGGGGAGGGCGGCGGCCGCGGCGGAGGCGGTCTGGAGGTTGAGGTTGGCGTCGTTGGTGAAGGCGCCGGACCACGCGGTGTCCCAGTCGCCGGTCCACAGGCCGGTCAGCCGCGGTGGGTTGAGGCCGGAGGAGGACAGCAGGTGGTAGCGGCCGGCGGCGAAGAGGCGCTCCAGGAGAGCCGTGCTGCGGGGGCGTTTCAGCAGCTCGGAGCCGGGGAGGGCGCGTTCGTCGGGGTCGGCGCGCAGATCGAGGGCGACCCGTTCGTAGGCGGTGCGGTGCAGGGCGAGATGGCGGTCGAGGAGGTCCTCGTAGGAACCGGGGAGGGCGGCCAGGGCGCGCTGTTCCGCGGTGACGTCGAGGTCGCCGGTGTGGCGGCGCACCCGGGTGAGGAGCAGGACGGACGTGGCGCCGGTGATCCGCACCCCGGGCAGGGTGAGGGAGGCGCTGCCGCCGGTGACGGCGACGAGGGTCACCCCGGTGTACGCGCGGTCGCTGCCGGGGTAGCGGGCGCGCAGGGTGAGCAGGGCGCCGTGCGGGGTGAGGGCCTCGCCATGGCCGACGGCGAGGTCGGTGGGGGCGCCGGGGAGCCGGTGGTCGAGGGAGATGTCCAGGTCAGGGGTGGTGATGTGGTGGACGATCACGTCGTCGGCGCGGGAGACGAAGACCTTGCTGGTCCAGTCCCCGCAGAGGGCGGTGGTCTCGCCGGTGGTGAAGTCGACCGTGCGGCGGTAGCGGTGCGCTTCGGACGGGGTGGCCCGGCGCAGCCGGATCTGGAAGGCGGGGTGGAAGGGCTGGACCCACTGGAGGGGGCGGTGGTCGGTGAACGATTCGGCGGCCGTGAGGTCGCCGGCGAGCAACCGGTCCTGGAGGGAGGGGAGTTCGGCGGCCAGCTCGGGCGGGCGGGCGTGTTCGGCGCCGTTGGGGCGGACCAGGGTGTGATGGGTGACGATGACCCGGTCGTCGTTCGGATCGCCGAACGTGAGGGTGCCGTGGTGGCCGTTGCCGCTGAGGAAGGCGTCCTCCCAGCGGGCGGCGGGGGTCGGCTCCCAGGAGCCGTGCGTGATCGTCATGAGCGCAACACCATCACGCCGTGGCGGTCCAGATGGGCCCGACCGGTGATCTTGTCTCCGGTGAGCAGGTCGGTGTGGGTGCCGGGGACGTCGACGGCGACCGGCTCGCGGCCGTGGTTGAGGAGGAACAGCAGCTCACCGCGGCGTACGGCCTCGACCCGGTCCGGGAGCCCGTCGAGGACCGGGCGGACCCCGGCCCCGGCGGCGATGCGGGCCGTCAGCGCGCGCAGGGCGCCGGGCTCGGGGAGGGTGGAGACGTACCAGGCGCGGTCGCGGTGGAGGACCGCGGGCAGCCCGTCGAGTTCGCCGCCCTGGTAGACGGTGTCCATGACCTCGTCCTCGGTCTCCAGCTCCTCCGACCACAGCGTTCCCCGGAAGCCCTCGCACGCGACGGTCTCCCCCGGCTCCAGCGGCCACCACTCGTGCAGGACGCGGATGCCGAACAGCTCGCGCAGCCGGGGGTCCATGCCGCCGGGGCGGATCCGGTCGTCCTCGTCGGCGACACCGGTGAGGAAGCCCGAGACCAGGGTGCCGCCGCCCCGGACGAAGGCGAGGAGGTTGTCGACGGCCGCGTCGTTCAGCGCGTACAGCTGGGGCACGACCACCAGCCGGTAGCGGGTGAGGTCGTGCGCGGGGTGGGCGAAGTCGGTGGCGTACCCGGCCTCCCACAGGGCGCGGTGCCAGGCGTGCAGGACGGCCGCATGGTCGACGTGGACCGAGGGGCGGCCGTCCTGGGCGGAGGCCCACCAGGCGTGCCAGTCGTGGAGGATCGCGATGTCGGCGTGCAGGCGGCTGCCGGTCACCGCGGGGCCGATCGCGGCGAGTTCGGCGCCGAGCCGCTTGACCTCCTGGAAGGTGCGGCCCCGCTCCCCCGCGTGGCCGAGCATGCCGGAGTGGAACTTCTCGGCGCCCTGGCGGGACTGGCGCCACTGGAAGTAGCAGACGGCGTCCGCGCCCCGGGCGACGGCCTGGAAGGACCACAGGCGGTTGAGGCCGCGCAGCTTGGGGTGGTTCACCCCACGCCAGTTGACGGGGCCGGCCGCCTGTTCCATCAGCATCCAGGGGCCGCGCGCCTGGGAGCGGGTGAGGTCCTGGACGAGGGCGCCGTGCTGCGCGCCGAGCGGGTCCCTGGGGTCGGGGTAGAGGTCGACGGAGACGACGTCCTCCTCCTCGGCCCAGCGCCAGCCGTCCTGGCCGGGGAACAGCGGCATGAAGTTGGTGGTGACCGGGAGGTGCGGGGTGTGCCGGGCGACGATGTCCCGCTCGGCGGTGTAACACTCCAGGAGCATGTCGGAGGTGAAGCGCCGGAAGTCCAGCACCTGGGCCGGGTTCTTCAGATAGTGCGGGGTGCGGGGCGGCAGGACGGTGTCCCAGCTGTGGTGGCCCTGGCTCCAGAAGGCGGTGCCCCAGGCGGTGTTGAGCGCGTCGAGGTCGCCGTACCTCGTGCGCAGCCAGCGGCGGAAGCGGGCGGCGGCCTCGTCGCCGAAGTCGGCCGTGCAGTACTCGTTGTTGATGTGCCACATGGTCAGGGCGGGATGGGCGGCGTAGCGGGCGGCGAGGGCCTCGGTGATGGCGGCGGCGTGGCTGCGGTAGGCGGCGCTGGAGTGGGAGAAGTGCTGCCGGCCGCCCCACCACTCGGTCCGGCCGTCCTCGGTGACGGGCAGGGAGTCCGGATGGAGCCGGCCGAGCCAGGGCGGCGGGGAGGAGGTGGGGGTGGCGAGGACGACCCCGACTCCGTGCTCGTGCAGGAGGTCCATGAGCCGGTCCAGCCAGCCGAACTCACGGGCCCCCGGCTCGGGTTCGAGCTTCGCCCAGGAGAAGACGCCGACGGTCACGGAATTGACGCCGGCCGCGCGCATCAGCCGGGCGTCCTCCGGCCAGGTCTCCTCGGGCCACTGCTCGGGGTTGTAGTCACCGCCGAAGAGGATGCGGCCCCGGGTGGCGTCGGCGAGAGCCGGCTTGCCGGTGGCCGCCATCAGACGGGCTCCCCGTACTGGATGCCGCGCCCGTTGGTGGCGAGGTAGACCCGGCCGTACACCCGCGGATCACCGGCGATGATCTCGCCGGTCCAGCCCCACTGGTGGTGGTCGTCGTTGATGCGCACCCAGCTCTTCGCGCAGTCGTCGGAGCGGTGGACGGCGGTGATCGCCTCCGTCGAGCCGACCTGGTAGATCGCCGGGTAGTCGGCGCCGGGGGCGGCCTTGCCGAAGCCGAGTGTGTACGAGGCCCAGCAGCTGGCCACCTTGGCGAACGTGGCGCCGCCGTCGGTGGACCGGTAGAGCCCGTTCCACTTGGTGCAGAGCCACAGGTCACCGGACCGGCCCGGGGCCGCGACCAGCTTGAACTGGCTGTCGCCGGCCGGCAGCCCGGTCGCACGGACCGTGAAGGAGCGGCCACTGTCAGTGCTGGCGAGTACGTTTCCGGTGTCGGAGTCGTACGCGTAGAAGAGCGTCGGGTCGGCCGGGTCGGCGACCGGCGTGGCGCCCTTCGGGAAGGAGGAGATCTCGGACCAGGTCGTGCCGTTGTCCGTGGAGCGGTGAGCGGCGTACTTCGTGCCGTCCCAGTGCACGAAGGACCACAGCAGCACACTGCCGTCGGCGTTGGCGGCGATCGGCCCCGGAGCGTCCTTGGCGAGGGCGGGCTGTCCCCCGAAGGGCGCCCAGGTCCGCCCGCCGTCGTTCGAGAACGCGCCGTTGCCGTGGTCGCCCCACCCACTGCGGACCACGTACGACGGTCTGGCCGCGGCCTGCGCGAGTCCCGTCGCCGACCCGGACACGGGGTTCGTCGCCATGCCGCGCGACGGAGACGCGGTGAGCCGCTCGTGGTACATCACGCCGATGTCCCGGGAGCCGCTCAGCAGGTGTGCCTCCCCGACCGGGGGCGACACCAGCTGGACCACGGACGTCTCCTCCAGACCGCGGATCCGCGGCGCCCAGTGCCTGAGGTCGCGGGTGCCGTAGAGGGTGGCCCCCGTGCCGTACACGACGTGCTTCGAGTCGTACGGGTCGACCGCCACGGCCTGGATCCACCAGCCGAACTTCGGCTGTTCCTCGCCCCACTTCAGGAAAGGAGTCTCGGACACGTCGAACACGGCGGCGTCCTTGAGGGACGTCCAGGTGCGGCCGCCGTCGGTGGTGCGGTACAGGGTGTCGACCGCCGCCCAACGGTTGTTGGTGGAGACGACGAGGGTGCCGGGGCGACGGGCGTCCACGGCGACGCCCCCGTAGCCGAAGGTGTCACCGCCGCCGGGCCGGACGGGGGTGACCTCGGTCCAGGCGCCGGTCGTCGTCGCCAGCTTGTGCACGCTGCCGTCGGACTGGCCGTTGGGCCCGGGCGCGTCCGCGTACGTCAGGTACAGCTCACGGCTGTGGCAGTCGTACGCGGCGCGCACCGGGACCTTGGCGGAGGCGCCGGCCGGCTGCCCCGGGACGGCCTCCCAGGTGCTGCCGCCGGTCGTCCGGTAGAGGTTCGCGGACCCGGCGGTGCCGTCGGAGTCGCCCCAGCCCGCGTAGAGGGTACGGCCGGCGGCTACGAGCAGGGTGACGCCCTGGCCGGTGGCGGTGGGGGTGCCCGGGAAGCCGGCCACGGCCGCCCAGCTGACGCCTCGGTCGGTCGACTTGAGAAGTCCGTCGTGCCGGGTGCCCAGCCACAGCGTGTCGCTGTCCCGCGGATCCACCAGCAGCCGCTCCCCCGCGCCCCGGCCGTCCTCGTTGGCGCCGAGCTTCACGGTGAGGTCGGTACGGGTCCAGGTGGCACCGCGGTCCTCGGAACGCAGGATCGCGCCGTTGCCGGCCCAGGACTGGGCATAGGTGCCGAGGGCCAGGTAGAGGCGGTCCGGGTGGACGGGGTCCACGGCGAGGGCCTCCACCCCGAGGAGGTTCCAGTCGTCCCAGCCGAGGTGGTCGGTGAGGGGCGTCCAGCGGGCGGCGCGGTCGTCCCATCGGTAGGCGCCGCCGATGTCGGTGCGGGCGTAGGCGAGGCCGCGGACGGCAGGGTGGAAGAAGACTCCGGTGACGAATCCGGTGCCGCCGATGACGGCGTTGCGCCAGCGGTAGGCGGGGCCACTGCCGTTGGCTGCGCCTGCCTGCCCGACGGGAAGACCTGCGAGGGCCGCGACGGCGGCGGTGCCGGCGAGGACGGTGCGGCGGGTGATGGGCATGGGGGTACCTCGCAGGGGGTCGGAGAGGTGGACCTGGGGTGCTGTGGGGGGGGTTCGCTTGCCCGCGCTGGCGGGGTGCCGCCGCGCCCACCCGTGCCGCCACAGCGGCACGACTGCCCGCAGCTCCGTAGGGTCCAGCCCCCACGCACCCGCATCCGGGACTCAGCCCTTGACCGCCCCCGTCAGCATCCCCTTCTTGAAGTGCTTCTGGACGAAGGGAGACAACACGGCCACCGGCAGCAGCGCCATCACCATCACCGCCATCTGCACGGCCAGCCCCGACAGCTCACCGGTCTTGATGGCCTGCCCCAGCCCCACCGGCGCCTCCTGCTTCTGCACCAGCTGGATCATGACGTTCTGCAGCGGCATCATGTCCTGGTCGTTGAGGTACAGCGACGCGTTGAACCAGGCGCTCCAGTACCCCACCGCGTAGAACAGCGTGATGACCGCCAGCACCGCCCGCGACAGCGGCATGACGATCTGCCAGAGGATCCGGAAGTCCCCGGCCCCGTCGATCCGCGCGCTGTCGATCAGCTCCTGCGAGATGCCCATGAAGAAGCCCCGCAGGACGAGGATGTTGAAGACGCTGACCGCGCTGGGCAGGATCAGCGCGAGGTAGGTGTCGGTCAGGCCGAGCGACTGCACCAGCAGGTACGTCGGGATCAGACCGGCGCTGAAGAACATCGTGGCCAGCAGGACCAGCAGCAGCCAGCGGTGCCCCAGTGAGCCCGAGCGCGAGAGGCCGTACGCGCACAGGACGGACACCGTCATCGAGAACAGCGTGCCGACCAGGGTGATGAGGACGCTGATCAGCGCCGCCCGTGTCACCTGACCGCCGCTCAGCAGCTCCCGGTAGGCGACGAACGTGATGTCCTGGGGGATCATCACCAGCCCGCCCGCCTGGTCGATGGTCCGGCGCGAGGAGAGGCTGGTGACGACGACGATCCAGATCGGGAAGAGGATCCCGAGGCAGGCCAGCGCGAGGACCAGCCCCTTGCCCGCCACCCCCGCCCTGCTGGGTTCCTCCTCCCAGGCCGGCCGCGGAGGTGCGGACCACGGACGGGTCTTCTCGAGCACCGTGCTCATTTCTTGTACACCCCCTGCTCGCCCATCAGATGGGCCACCTTGTTCGCGGCGAGGACCAGCCCGAGGCTGACGACGCCCTTGACGAGTCCGGCGGCGGCCGCGTAGCCGAAGTCCTGGTTGCGGACGCCGTTCCACCAGACGAAGGTGTCGAGGACCTCCGAGGCGCCCGGTCCGACGGAGTCGCGCTGGAGCAGGATCTGTTCGAAGCCCACGGTGAGCGCGTCGCCGACGCGCAGCACGAGCAGCAGCGCGATCACCGGGCGCAGCGCCGGAAGCGTCACGTGCCACATCCGGCGCCAGCGGCCGGCGCCGTCCATCGCTGCGGCCTCGTACAGGTCGGTCGGGACGGAGGACAGCGCGGCGAGGAAGACGATGATCCCCCAGCCGGCGTCCTTCCACACGCTCTGCGCGGTGATCAGGTACTTGAAGGTCTCGGGGTCGGTCATGATGTCGAGGCCGTCGTAGCCGTGCTGGCGCAGCAGTTGGGAGAGGATGCCCGCGCCGCCGAAGAGCTGCTGGAAGACCGCGATGACCAGCACCCACGAGAAGAAGTGCGGCAGGTACAGGATCGCCTGCGAGACCGCCCGTACCCGCGGTCTGACCACGCTGTTGATGAGCAGCGCGAGCAGGATGGGGATCGGGAAGTAGAGCACCAGCTGGAGGAAGAACAGCACGAGGGTGTTCGTGACCGCGTCCCAGAACGCCGAGTCCTCGAAGATGCGCTGGAAGTTCTCCAGGCCCACCCAGGGGCTGTGCAGCATGGAGACGATGCCGTTGTCGCTGATGTACGGGTCGTAGTCCTGGAAGGCGACGATGTTGCCCAGGATCGGCACGTAGTTGAAGAGCAGCACCAGCGCTACTGCCGGCAGGGTCATCAGGAGCAGCACGCGGTCGCGTCTGAATCTGAGGCGCAGGCCCAGTTTCCCCGAAGGGGGCCTGTCCGGCTCACCTGCGGCGGGGCCGGTGGCGTCGCCGGACGCCACCGGGGTCCGGTCCGGCTCGTCTGCTGCCTCGGCCCCGCGGCGAGGCACCGTGCTGTGGGACACGGCCGTTCTCCTTGCCTCGATGCCGGGTCAGCTCGCCGCCGAGCCGTTCTCGTCGAGAATCTTCTGGTACCAGTCGCGGAGCTGGTCGCCGCCCTTGCTCTTCCAGTCGGAGACGGCCTGCTGCATGTCACTGATCTTCTTGCGGCCGCGGATGATGTCGTCCTCGAGCTGCTCGAAGTCGCTGGAGAGGTTGGCCCAGCGGGAGGGCTCGGTGATCTGCATGCCGTAGAAGGAGGACTTCTTGGTGTGGGCGCCGACCTTCTGCTGCCACTCGACCTGTCCCCGGGCGACCTCGGGGAAGTCGGGGTGGGCGAGGGTGGAGGCGGGGCTGGCGATCATCACGTACGCGTTGAGGACGTCGAGGTTGCCCTGGTCGGTCTTGACCGGGACGCCGTCCTTGAGGGTGTAGTGGGTGCCCTCCACGCCGTAGTTGGTCATCATGAACTCCTTGGTGCCGTACGGCGCCGCGGTGACGTTGGCGACGGCGAGCACGTCCTGGATGACCGACTTGGACGCCTTCTTGTTGACGAAGGCGAAGATTCCCGCCGGGTTCTTGGCCCAGAAGGTGGGGGTGCCGCCGTCATGGGCGAAGAGGTCCATGCCCCACACCTTGAAGTCGGGGTTCTGGGTGGCCTGTTCGGCGGTGCGGCTGTACCACTGCGAGATGTCGTTGTTGTAGATGAGGAACTCGCCGGCCGCGAACTTCGGGCCCGGGTCGGTGGCGCTGCTCTTGCCGAGCTTGGCGTCGGGGTGCACGAGTTCGTCGGCGAACAGCTTGCGCGTCCACTCGATCGCCTCCAGGTACTCCTGGGTCTCCATGCGGTTGATCAGCTTGCCGTCGACGAGGTTCCACATGAGGCCCTTCTCGTCGCCGGGCAGCACGCCGAAGATGTTCCAGGCCGTCCACTTCATGTCCAGACAGGCCCACCGCTTGGCCTTGGCGTTGGTGATCTCCTTGGCCAGGGCGTGGAACTCGTCGGCGGTGGTGGGGACTTCGTACCCCTCCTCGTCGAAGATGTCCTTGCGGTAGAGGGGGACGATGTTGGAGACGTACGCCGAGGGCATCGGCAGTCCGCGCAGTTTGCCGCCGAAGATGGAGCGCTGCCAGGCGTCCGTGGGGATCGCGGCGAGGTTCGGGTAGTCCTTGACGGCGTCGCCGGAGAGGTAGGGCCCGAGGTCGGCGAACTTGCTGATGATCGCGCTGGGTATCCGGCCGTTCATGTTCCAGCCGGGGACGACGACCACGTCCGGCACGTCGCTGGAGGCGAGGACCGCGCCGAGCTTCTGCTCGTAGGTGTTGCCGTCCTGGTTCTGCCAGACGACGTCGACACCGATGAGGTCGTTCATGCCCGTGTAGTAGGCGTTGTCGGCCTTCGGCGGGGAGCCCCAGAACGGCGACATGATGGTGACCTTGCCGCCCTTGCCGAGCTTCTTCGGTACCGAGGTCTTCAGGCCGGCCATGTCGAGCTTGCTCGTGAAGCCGATCGAGGAGCCGTTCTTGGCCGGGATGTCCGGCGTCACCACGTTGCCGGCGACGTAGGTCGGCAGGATCTTCTTGGCGTCCTTGCCGGAGGTGGTGCCGTCGCGCGAGCCGCTGTCCGAGCCGCCGCAGGCGGAGAGCAGCGGCATCCCTCCCGCCACCACTGCGGTGGCGACCGCCGTGGAGGCGAGGAAGCTTCTCCGGCTCGGGCCGGAGGAGGCGGAAGCGGCGTTCGGCGTCATTGCGTCAACCCTTCATGGCGCACCAGGACACCCGGCGGTGGCCGTCGGCTGCGGTGTCTCGAGTGGAACTGGCTGAGCTGAAGCGGATCCTCCGACCCCTGTCACGTAGATTTCCAGTCGAAGCGCTTCGATGTTGCTGCGAGGTTAAGTGAACACCGGGGGGTGCACAAGGGTCGCTCCCAACATTCCTCCGAGGTATCGGAGGTGACCTGTTCTTATGCCCTGCTTGAAATAAGCGTGAGGTCCCCTTGACACCCGGCGGTGCGTCGAATGAGCATCGAAGCGCTTCGAAAGCGTCTCCCCGCTCCATCGCAAAGGGATCCCCACGTGACCGCACCCACGCCGCCCACGCCGCCTTTCCGCGATCCGCACCTGCCGTTCGCGAAGCGCATCGACGATCTGCTGGCGCGCCTCACCCCGGACGAGAAGATCGCCTTCCTGCACCAGTTCGGGCCCGCCGTGGAGCGGCTCGGCGTCGCCGCGTTCCGCACCGGCCAGGAGGCCCTGCACGGCGTGGCGTGGATGGGACCGGCGACGGTGTTCCCGCAGGCCGTCGGACTGGGCGCGACCTGGAACACGGATCTCGTACGGCGGGTCGGCGAGGCGGTGTCCAAGGAGGCCCGGGCGATGCGCGCCCGCGACGACCGCGTGGGCCTGAACGTCTGGTCCCCCACGGTGAACCTGCTGCGCCATCCGCTGTGGGGCCGTAACGAGGAGGGCTACTCCGAGGACCCCGGGCTGACCTCGGCGATCGCCACCGCGTACACGCGCGGTCTGCGCGGCGACCATCCGACGTACTGGCGCACGGCCCCGGTCCTCAAGCACTGGCTGGCCCACAACAACGAGTCGAGCCGGGACGTCACCTCCTCCTCGGTCCGCCCGCGGGTGCTGCACGAATACGATCTGCGCGCCTTCAAGGAGACCGTCGAGGCGGGCGCGGTGGCCGGGGTGATGCCGGCGTACAACCTGGTCAACGGCCGCCCCAACCATGTCTCCCCGTATCTGCGCGAGCACCTGCGCACCTGGACGGACGAGGAGCTGCTGGTCTGCTCGGACGCGGGCGCGCCCTCCAACCTGGTCGACTCCGAGCACTACTTCGACACGCATGAGGAGGCGACGGCGGCCGCGCTGCAGGCGGGCGTGGACAGCTTCACCGACCACGGCACCGACAGCTCGAAGATCGTCGCCCGGATCCGGGGGGCGCTGGAGCGGGGCCTGCTGTCGGAGGCGGACCTCGACACCGCGATCCGCCGTCAGCTCTCGGTACGTTTCCGGCTGGGCGAGTTCGACCCGGGGCACGACCCGCACGCGGGCGCCGGGGAGTTCGACACCCCGGCCCATCGCGAGCTCGCCCGGGAGGCCGCCGAGCAGGCGATCGTCCTGCTGCGCAACGACGGGGTGCTGCCGCTGGCGGCCGACACCCGGATCGCGGTCGTGGGCCTGCTCGCCGACGAGTGCAAGCTCGACTGGTACAGCGGCACCCTGATCCACCGTTCCACCCCGCTGGAAGGGCTGTACGAGCGGTTCGGCGCGGAGCGCGTGGAGTTCGCGGAGGGCGTGGACCGGGTCCTGCTGAGGACCTCCGCGGGAACGTTCCTGAAGGTCCCCGCCGCGCCCGAGGCCGCCGACGAGGTGCGCGGCGCCGAGGGCGCCCTGGACCCGGCGCTGCTCGCGGGCCGTACCGACCTGCCGCCGCTGACCGTGGACGGCACCGGCACGGAACTCGCGCTCGTGGACTGGGGCGAGGGGGTGCTGACCCTGCGCGCTCCCGACGGCCGGTATCTCTCGGTCGCCGAGGACGGCTTCCTGCGCGCCTCCGCCGACCAGCCGGGCGGCTGGATCGTGCAGGAGACGTTCCGGCTGGAACCCCACGCGAACGGTCACCTCCTCCGGCACCTGGGAACAGGTCGCCCCGTGTGGGTCGCCGCCGACGGCGTCCGGGTTGCCGGGGACGGCACCGGCACCGACGCGGAGGCCGAGGTCTTCGAGGTGGTCGTCGTCGAGCGCGGCGAGGACGCGGTGGCCCGGGTCGCGGGCCGGGCGGACGTCGTCGTGGTGGTGGCGGGCAACGACCCGCACCTGAACGGCCGCGAGACCGAGGACCGTACGACCCTGGCCCTGCCCGCCCACCAGGAGCGGATCCTGGCGGCCGCCCGGGCCTCGGGCGTGCGTACGGTCCTGGCGCTGGTGTCGGCGTACCCGTACGCGGTGGAGCCGGGCCGGCTGGGCGCGGTGCTGTGGACGGCGCACGGCGGACAGGCCGGCGGCACCGCGCTGGCCCGGGTGCTGGCCGGTGACGTATCCCCCGCCGGCCGTCTCCCCCAGACCTGGTACGCCGACGACGCCGATCTCCCGGATCTGCTGGACTACGACGTGATCGGCTCCCGGCAGACCTATCTGTACTTCGAGGGCAGGCCGCTCTTCCCGTTCGGGCACGGGCTGTCGTACGCCTCCTTCTCCTACGCCGACCTGGCGGTGGAGGTCGGGGACGGCCGGGCGCGGATCGCGTTCACGGTCACCAACACCGGGGACATGACGGCCGACGAGGTCCCCCAGCTGTACACGCGCGCCGTGGACCCGTCGGTCACCCGGCCGCGCCGCGAGCTGCTCGGCCATCGCCGGATCACGCTCGCGCCGGGCGCGACGGCGGCCGTGTCCTTCGACGTCCCGCTGTCCGCGTTCGCGTTCTGGGACGTGGCCCGGCGTGGCCCGCGGGTGGAGCCGGGGCCGTACGACCTGCTGGTCGGCGGCTCCAGCGAGGACGTGCGGCTGCGCGGGACGATCGTGCTCGACGGCGAGGCGGCCGCGGCCCGTCCGGCCCTCCGGAGCGGAGTCCCGGCCGCCGACTTCGACGAGCAGAGCGGT
Source organism: Streptomyces sp. YKOK-I1 (assembly GCF_054660435.1). NCBI lineage: Bacteria > Bacillati > Actinomycetota > Actinomycetes > Kitasatosporales > Streptomycetaceae > Streptomyces > Streptomyces sp. YKOK-I1. Next base: position 7,285,618 of record NZ_BAAGDR010000001.1, on the reverse strand, counting down.
ACCGAGATCGTCGATCTGACCAAGGTGGCGGGCGACGCGGTGACGCCGGTCGGCGGGGGGTCGGGCGAACTGGTCTACCGGGCCTGCGACTTCGGGACCGGGACGACGGGGGTGACGGTGACGGTGGCCGGTCGGGGCACGGTCGAGCTGTCGCTGGGCGGCGCGGGGTCCACCGCGGTGCTGACGCTCGGGACGCCCACGCCGGGGCCGTACGACTACGTCACCGTCGAGGCGCCCTTCGCCGCCGACGGCGTGCACGATCTGCACCTCAGACTGCGCGGCCCGCTGCGGCTCGCGCACGTCGGCTTCTCCGGTTGAGGGCCCGGACCAGGCCGACGGCAGGAAGGGGTCCGGCACCGGAAGGCATCGGTGCCGGACCCCTTCGGGGCGTGGGGGCCCGCTACAGCGCGAGGCCCGTCAGGACCAGGACGCGCTCGTAGGTGTAGTCGTCCATCGCGAACTTCACGCCCTCGCGGCCGACGCCGGACTGCTTGGCGCCGCCGTACGGCATCTGGTCGGCGCGGTAGGAGGGGACGTCGCCGATGACGACGCCGCCGACCTCGAGCGCGCGGTGGGCGCGGAAGGCGGCCTGGAGGTCGTGGGTGAACACGCCCGCCTGGAGGCCGTACTTGGAGGAGTTGACCGCCGCGAAGGCCTCGGCCTCGCCGTCCGCCTTCTGCACGGTGAGGACCGGTCCGAAGACCTCCTCGCAGGCGATCCTGGTGTCGGCGGGTACGTCGGTGAGGACGGTCGGCGCGTAGGAGGCGCCGTCGCGCTTGCCGCCGGCGAGCAGGGAGGCGCCCGCGGCGACGGCCTCGTCCACCCAGGTCTCCACCCGCTTGGCCGCGTCCTCGCTCACCAGCGGGCCGACGTCGGTCGTGGGGTCGGAGGGGTCGCCGGTGACCTGGGCCTCCACGGCCGCGACGATCCGCGGGAGGAGACGGTCGTAGACGGAGGCGTCGGCGATGACCCGCTGCACCGAGATGCAGGACTGGCCGCCCTGGTAGTTGGAGAAGGTGGCGATCCGGGTCGCGGCCCAGTCCAGGTCGGCGTCGGACGCGTAGTCGCCGAGGACGACCGCGGCGCCGTTGCCGCCCAGCTCCAGGGTGCAGTGCTTGCGCGGAACCGAGTCCATGATCGCGTAACCGACGGTCTCGGAGCCGGTGAAGGAGATGACCGGCAGCCGCTCGTCCTGGACCAGGGCGGGCATGCGGTCGTTGGAGACCGGCAGGATCGACCAGGAGCCGGCCGGAAGGTCCGTCTCGGCCAGCAGATCACCGATGATCAGGCCGGACAGCGGGGTCGCGGGGGCCGGCTTGAGGATGATCGGCGCACCGGCCGCGATCGCCGGGGCGACCTTGTGGGCGCACAGGTTCAGCGGGAAGTTGAACGGCGCGATGCCGAGCACGACGCCCTTCGGGAAGCGGCGGGTGAGCGCGAGCCGGCCCTGGCCGCCGAGGTCGGTGTCGAGCCGCTGGGCCTCGCCGCTGTTGAAGCGCCGGGCCTCCTCGGCCGCGAACCGGAACACGGAGACGGCCCGGCCGACCTCGCCCCGGGCCCACTTGATCGGCTTGCCGTTCTCGGCGGAGATCAGCTGAGCGATCTCCTCGGTGCGCTCGGCGAGCCGCTTGCTGACGTGGTCGAGGGCGGCGGCTCGGACATGGGCGGGGGTGGCGGCGTACTCCTCGCGCACCGCGTACGCGGCGGCCACGGCCTCCTCGACCTGGGCGTCCGTCGGCACGCCGACCTTGGCGACGAGCCGTCCGTCCCACGGGGAGGTGACGTCGAAGCTGTCCTCGCCGAGGGCCTGGCGGCCGGCGAGCCAGAAGGCGTGGGTGGAAGTCATAGTGGCGTTACCGGCCCTTCCGCATGGGGGTGTGCTGTGTGCTGTGGTGTGCGTGTGCGTGGTCCACGGTAGGCGGGACGCGGCGCGGGAGCGTTTGTCCGAGTCGTACGGGTGGACGGTCGGCGTACTACGGTTTGGCGCGGTCGGGGCAGTCGGGGCGGTCGGGGCGGGTCGCCCCGCGCAGGAAGAGCCCGAGCGCGCCGAGCAGCACCGTGCACAGGCACCAGCTCGCCAGCACGTCCAGCGGCCAGTGGTAGCCGTGCCGGACCAGCCCGTAGGAGACGGCGAGGACGAGCAGGGCGGCGGTGGCGACCGCCAGCCGCCGGGCCAGGGCCGTCAGCAGCCACGGCAGGAGGATCATCGCCGCGCCGCCGTAGGCGACGGCGGCCGTGGCCGTGTGCCCGGACGGGTAGTAGCCGGTGGCGGGCGGCACGGCGGGCGTGCCGGGGCGCGCGGTCCACTCCTTCAGGGGGACGACGACCAGCGGCACCAGGGTCAGCAGGACGAGGGCGGCGACGGGCGGCAGCCACCAGCGGGGCCGGCCCTCCCACTGGCCGTGCAGGGCCACGTACACCGCCACCAGCACCAGGACGGGCACCGCCACCTGCACGTTCCCCAGGTCGGACAGCAGCTCGGAGAAGCGGTCCGGGTGGCGCAGGGCCTCGCTGAGCCGGGCGTCGAGGGCGAGGAGGGGGCCGTCGGCGATCACCTGCCAGGTGATCAGGGCGAACAGCAGGGCGGGGAGGGCGAGGAGGGAGACCTGCCGGCCGGGGACCCGTTTCGGGGTGGGGGCGGGTGCCGCGGGGGTACGGTCCTCGGTCTGCTGGTGGGGGCTGGTGGGCATGGGGTACAGCCTCTCAGCACGAACTGCTGCGGGCTGCGAAACGCTGCGGCGACCAGCAAAAAGGAGGTCGGCCACCTCGGAACAGGGGGGATGGTTCCGAGGTGGCCGTCCGGATCGGAATGCCGGCCGCCCCGGGGGGTTTGGGGCGGACGACCGTCCGATCGGTGAGGAGATGCGGAGCCGGAGGCTCCTGTTGTGTGCGCGAGGGCACGACCAGGTCGAAGCTGGGGAGGCCCCGGCCTGGGGTTCGCCCGCAGTCACCTGCGGGCGGGTGTATCTCTCATCTGGGTAGAACGTACGGCAGTGACGGGCGGTACGACAGCCGGATGCGAGACCCGCCATGCTCCCCGCACACCTTCTTCACACGGCCTGCCGTCCCTGGGGGACGGCTGTGCGTCAGAGGCCGGCCAGGCCCTGCTCGATGATGTCGAGGCCCTCGTTCAGCAGGTCCTCGCCGATGACCAGCGGCGGCAGGAAGCGCAGCACGTTGCCGTAGGTGCCACAGGTCAGGACCAGCAGGCCCTCCTGGTGGCAGGCCTTGGCGAGGGCGCCCGTGGCCTCGGGGTTCGGCTCCTTCGTGGTCCGGTCCTTGACCAGCTCGATGGCGATCATCGCGCCGCGACCGCGGATGTCACCGATGACCTCGTACTTCTCGGCCATGGCCGACAGCCGGGCCTTCATCGTCGCCTCGATCGCCTTCGCCCTGGCGTTGAGGTCGAGCTCCTTCATCGTCTCGATGGAGCCGAGCGCGCCCGCGCAGGCGACCGGGTTGCCGCCGTAGGTGCCGCCCAGGCCGCCCGCGTGCGCGGCGTCCATGATCTCGGCGCGACCGGTGACGGCGGCGAGCGGCAGACCGCCCGCGATGCCCTTGGCGGTGGTGATCAGGTCCGGGACGATGCCCTCGTCCTCGCAGGCGAACCACTGGCCGGTGCGGCAGAAGCCGGACTGGATCTCGTCGGCGACGAAGACGATGCCGTTGTCGGCGGCGAACTGCCGGATCGCCGGCAGGAAGCCCTTCGCCGGCTCGATGAAGCCGCCCTCGCCGAGGACCGGCTCGATGATGATCGCGGCCACGTTGTCCGGGCCGACCTGCTTGGTGATCTGGTCGATGGCCTGCGCGGCGGCCTCGGGGCCGGCGTTCTCCGGGCCGGTCGGCCAGCGGTAGCCGTAGGCCACGGGGACGCGGTAGACCTCGGGCGCGAAGGGGCCGAAGCCGTGCTTGTACGGCATGTTCTTCGCCGTCAGCGCCATGGTGAGGTTGGTGCGGCCGTGGTAGCCGTGGTCGAAGACGACGACCGCCTGGCGCTTGGTGTGGGCACGGGCGATCTTGACGGCGTTCTCGACCGCCTCGGCGCCGCTGTTGAAGAGGGCCGACTTCTTGGCGTGGTCGCCGGGGGTCAGCTCGGCCAGCGCCTCGGCGACCTCCACATAGCCCTCGTACGGGGTCACCATGAAACAGGTGTGGGTGAAGTCGGCGAGCTGCGCGGACGCGCGGCGTACGACGGCCTCGGCGGAGGCGCCGACGCTGGTCACGGCGATGCCGGAGCCGAAGTCGATCAGCCGGTTGCCGTCGACGTCCTCGATGATGCCGCCGCCCGCGCGCGCCGTGAAGACCGGCAGCACGGAGCCGACGCCCTGAGCGACCGCGGCGAGGCGGCGGGACTGCAGCTCCTGCGACTTCGGGCCGGGGATGGCGGTGACGATCCGGCGCTCCTGCGGAAGGGCGGTCATGAGGGGCTCCTGTGGGTTTTCTTCTGTTTCCTTCGTTTCCTTTCTCGCAGGCTAGGACGGGGAACGGGGGGTCGGCATGCTCCATGTGGGCGTTGTCGGCGGGGCCGGTTGTCCGCCGTGGACAGTGACGGCCGGGCGGCGATCCGTGCGGCCCGGCCCCGTATGCGGTGAACTCCCCTTGCGGGGGCGTTAGATTGACCGCTGATGGTGGACGGAGCGGCTGGTCAGGGGGCAAGGGCGATGGACAGCGACGGGATGCGGGACGCGCGCGGCACGCATGCGAATCCTGTGCCGCGCCCGGCGGGGCCTCCGGCGGTGCCGCCACGACCCGCGGCCCCGCCGCCCGCGTCGGCCGTGGGGAGCTGGCTGGACGAGCCCCGGCCGGCCGCGAAGCCCGGCATCTGGCGGTTCGGGTACCGGCCGCCCAAGGGTGACCGGGCGGTGGAGCGGCTGGCGCCCGTGACGGTGATCGGGATGCTGGTGCCGCTCGTGGTGGCGCTGGTGCTGTGGTCGCTGTGGCGGCGCGGCAGCCTGCCGTACCAGTTCACGCTGCTGCGGCTGTTCACGCCGGGCGACTGGTGGTGGGGCGGCACAATCGCCTCACCGAAGACCAACGAGGGCGCCGAGGCCCGGGTGGTCTACGACGGCGTGTTCTTCGCGGTCCTGCTGCTCTCCATGGGCCGGCTGGGCGGCTGGCCGCAGGCGCTGCGGCACTTCGTGGGCCGCCGTCCGCAGCCCGTCCGTGCCCTGCTCGCCCTGCTCTGCGCGCTGGCCGCCCTGAGCTTCGTGTTCCCCGGCGCCTTCGGGGTCGGCTGGGACGCGCTGCCGGTCGTCGACCCGCTGTTCTCGCTGATCGTCCTGGTCAGCGGGGGCTACGAGCTGTTCGCCTCCGTCCTGTTCACGGACACCCTGTACGCGGTCGTCACGCTGCTGGTGGTGTGGCCGTTCGCCCAGGCCGGTGGCTGGTGGCCGTATCTGAGGGAACGACTCGCCGCCCGGGGGAACCCGAAGACCGCCGCGCCCGCCGTCGCGCGGCCCCCCGCCCAGTGGCCCGAGCTGCGGGACGCCGGGCAGGTCGAGGCCGCCGAGCTGCTGACCGGTGAGGTGGCCGCCGGGCGGATGAACGACGTGGACTGCGCGCGGGTGCGGCGGGCGTGGACGGTGGGGCTGCCGGAGTTCCGGGAGACCGTGCTGCGGCAGGGCGGGGCCGCCTGGGTCCACCCCTCCGGCGCCCGTGACCTGCCGCGCCGCGCCGCCCGCCACGATCTGCTGGCCGGCCAGGTGCGCATCGGCCGCTGGGTGGCCGCCGAGCGCGCCCCGGCCGCCTACCACGACGCGGGCGCCGCCCTCGGCCCGGACGTGCTGGGCACCTCGCTGCTCGCCGTCGGCCCGTCCGGCTCCGGCAAGACCCGCACCCTGGTCGAGCCGCTGACGGAGGCCCTGGCACTCCAGGCGCTGACCGGCGGCTGCGCGGTCGTCGCGGTCTCCTCCCCCGGGGGTGGCCCGCTCGGCGCGGACTCCTCCTACGACGTGATCGTCCGGATCGGGGACCCGTCCTCGGTGCACGACCTGGACCCGTACGCCGGGTCCGACGACCCCGACGAGGCGGCCGGGATCCTCGCCGAGGCGCTGGTCGGCGACCTGGACACGGTGGGTGGCCAGAGCGCGGCGACCGCGCTGGCCCAGCTGCTGGGCCCCTACCGGGCCGCGCACGGCCGCTTCCCGGCCCTGGCCGACCTGCGCGAACTCCTGGAGGGCGAGCCGGGGGCGCTGGGCGCGCTGCGGGCCGCCGTGGCCGGCAACGACGTGATGCGCCGGGAGCTGGAGGCGCGGGTACGGCAGACGGGGGCGCCCGGCGACCCGGGGCGCGCCCTCGCCGACCGGCTCGCGCTGCTGAACCGGCCGGTGTTCGACGGGTTCCTCGGCGGAGGCGACGACGCCCACCGGGCCTTCTCCCTGCGCGCCGTCGCCCACCATCCGCTGCGGGTCCGTGTCGACCTGCCCGAGCGGGGCCACGAGGAGGCGGGCCGGCTGATCACCCGGCTGGTCCTCGCCCAGTTCCAGGCCGTCGTACGGGAGGGGCGGCGGGCGCACTTCGCTTGTCTGGTCCTGGACGACGCGACCGGCACGGTGACCGCCGACGCGGTGCGCCGGATCCAGCGGCTGCGCTCCCAGCACGCGGGGGTGGTCCTCGCCCTGCGCTCGGTGGCGGACGTGCCGGAGGCGCTGCACGGGCCGCTGTACGGGGCGGTGGGCTGCCGGATGGCGTTCTCCGGGATCACCACCTGGGACGGCGGCCGGTTCGCGCAGACCTGGGGCACCGAGTGGGTCGAGACCACGGAGGTCGCCAAGCACACCGTCTTCGCCGACCAGCCGATGACCCGGGCCATCCACGCGCTGCGCAAGCTGGTGACCGGCAAGGCGGTGACCACGGACGCGGTGACCGTGCGCCAGGTCGAGCGGGAGCGCTGGTCGGCGTCCCAGCTGGCGCACGAGGTGCCGCCGGGCCACGCGGTGCTGTCCCTGACGAGCGTCGGCGGCGAGCACACACCTCCGCTGCTGGTGGACCTGAGGGGCTGAAGGGGCGTACGGGGACCTCGCCGGTGAGGCAGAATCGGCACAGGCCGTTCATACGATGCGGCCAAAGGATCATCCTCCCCGACTGAAGGCCCCATGCCTCCCACGCTCGCCTCGCTCGTCCACCATTCCGCGCTGAAGCTGACCGTGCGGGCGGGCGGGGACCGGCTGGACGTGCCGGTGCGCTGGGCGCATGTCAGCGAGCTCGCGGACCCCGTGCCGTACATGGAGGGCGGGGAGCTGCTGCTGATCACCGCGCTGAAGCTGGACGCGGAGGACCCCGAGGCCATGCGGCGCTATGTGAAGCGGCTGACCGGGGCCGGGGTGGTGGGGCTCGGCTTCGCGGTCGGCGTCAACTACGACGAGGTGCCGAAGGCGCTCGTCGACGCGGCCGAGCAGGAGGGCCTGCCGCTGCTGGAGGTGCCGCGGCGGACCCCGTTCCTCGCGATCAGCAAGGCGGTCTCGGCGGCCATCGCGGCCGATCAGTACCGGGCGGTGACGGCGGGGTTCGCCGCCCAGCGGGAGCTGACGAAACAGGCGCTGACGGACGGCCCGGAGGGGCTGCTGACCGCGCTCGCCGCGCAGGTCGACGGCTGGGCGGCGCTCTACGACGCCTCGGGCGCCGTCGTCGCCGCCGCCCCGGAGTGGGCGGGCCGGCGGGCCGCGCGGCTCACGGCGGACGTGGAGCGGCTGCGCGAGCGCCCGGCGCCCGCCTCGGCGGTGGTCGGCGGAGCCGGTCCGGCCGAGGGCGGCGAGAGCGCCGAGAACACCGACCGGGTCGAGCTGCACACCCTGGGCACCGGCCGCCGCCCGCGGGCCGCGCTCGCCGTCGGCACGGCGGCCGCCCTCGGCACGGCGGAGCGGTACGCGGTCCACTCGGCGATCGCCCTGCTCACCCTCACGACGGAACGCTCCCGCTCCCTCCAGGCGGCCGAGCAGCGCATCGGCACGGCGGTGCTGCGGATGCTCCTGGCGGGCGAGCCGGACCACGCCCGGGCGGTCGCCGGCGATCTGTACGGCGCGCTGCTGGACGCCCCGTTCCGGGTGATCGTGGCGGAACCCGGGCCGGCCGGGTCCGCCGCGGCCGGGGCGGACGGGGACGCCCTCGGCGGCCTCACCGAAGCGGTCGAGTCCGCCGCCGCGCGGTCCGGCGAGGCCGTGCTGGTGGTGCCCGAGGGCGAGCGGCTGGTGGTGCTGGCGGCGGACGGCGGCGGCGCGGTCGCGGCGGTCGCCCGGTGCGCGGCGGCCCTGGAGTCGGCCCGCGCCGACGGCGGGGAACGCGCGGACGAGGACCTGGTCGTCGGCCTGTCGGCGCCCGCCGGTCCGATCGCGGCGGCAGCGGCGTACCGGCAGGCCGAGCAGGCGCTGTCGGTGGCCCGGCGCCGGGGCCGGGTCCTCGTCGAGCACGAGCAGCTGGCGGCGGGCTCGGTGCTGCCGCTGCTCGCGGACGACGCGGTGAAGGCGTTCGCGGACGGTCTGCTGCGGGCGCTGCGCGAGCACGACGCGACCGGCCGCGGCGATCTCGTGGCCTCCCTGCGGGCCTGGCTGTCCCGGCACGGGCAGTGGGACGCGGCGGCGGCGGACCTGGGGGTGCACCGGCATACGCTGCGCTACCGGATGCGGCGGGTCGAGGAGATCCTCGGGCGCTCTCTTGACGATCCGGATGTGCGGATGGAGTTGTGGCTGGCGTTGAAGGCCACGTCCGGGGAGTGAGCGGTTCGTGTTCGGGTGCGGCGCCGTCGTGGCTTGTCGCGCCCACGCGGCGGAGCCGCATATCGATACAGCCCCGCGCCCCTTAAAAGACTCAAAGCCTAAAAGCCACCCGCCGCCGCCTCGTGCATGGCCAGTTCCAGCAGGGCCGGATCCGTCAGGGTGCCGGAGCCGTCGGGTGGGATCAGCCAGCGGACGGTCCCGGTGGAGTGGCTCGGGTGGGGGACGACGATCCAGGTGCCGGCGCCCGCCGTGCGGATGCCGGTGCCGAGCCAGTTGGCGGCCGTGCCGGGCGGTACGAAGAAGCCCATGCGGTCGTCCCCGAAGTCGACCAGGACCGGTCCGGGCTGGTCGAGGATGCGGGTGAGCACATCGAGCGTGGGGTAGCCGAGTGCGCCCGGCAGGATGAGCACGTCCCAGGCCCTGCCCGCCGGCAGCAGCGCGACCCCCAGGGGGCCGCGCTCCCACTCCCAGCGGCAGGCCTCGGGATCCGGTGCGACGGATGCCAGCCACTCCGCCGCCGACTTCGCCCCAGTCATGAGAAGACCTCCCTCTGTCGTCGACGCGGTCGCGTCACGAGGGAGAGGGAGGTCCCGGCCTGGCATTACGCGGGTTCTCGCCACCCGTTGGAGTGAAGCAGGTCACAGCCGCCGGGGCGGGGTCAGCTGTCGAAGCCGAGGCCCAGCCGGTCCATGGTCCGCAGCCACAGGTTGCGCCGCCCGCCGTGCGCGTCGGCCCGGGCCAGCGACCACTTGGTGAGGGCGATGCCGGTCCAGGCGAACGGTTCGGGCGGGAAGGGCAGCGGCTTCCTGCGGACCATCTCCAGCCGGGTCCGCTCGGTGTCCTCGCCGGCCAGCAGGTCCAGCATCACCTCGGCGCCGAAGCGGGTGGCGCCGACGCCCAGGCCCGTGTACCCGGCGGCGTAGGCGACCTTCCCGTGGTGGGCCGTGCCGAAGAACGCGGAGAACCGGGAGCAGGTGTCGATGGCGCCGCCCCAGGCGTGGGTGAAGCGGACGCCCTCCAGCTGCGGGAAGCAGGTGAAGAAGTGTCCGGCGAGCTTGGCATACGTCTCCGGCCGGTCGTCGTACTCGGCGCGCACCCGGCCGCCGTACGGGTAGATCGCGTCGTACCCGCCCCACAGGATCCGGTTGTCGGCGGACAGCCGGAAGTAGTGGAACTGGTTGGCGGAGTCGCCGAGGCCCTGCCGGTTCTTCCAGCCGATCGCGCCGAGCTGCTCGGGGGTGAGCGGCTCGGTCATCAGGGCGTAGTCGTAGACCGGGACGGTGTACGCCCGCACCCGCTTGACCAGGCTCGGGAAGATGTTGGTGCCGAGGGCGACCTGCCGGGCGCGGATCCGGCCGTACGGTGTGCGGACGGTCATCCCGGCGCCGTACGGCTTCAGGTCCAGCGCGGGGGTGTGCTCGTGGACGCGGACCCCGAGCCGGACGCACGCCTGCTTCAGGCCCCAGGCCAGCTTGGCGGGGTGGAGCATGGCCACGCCCCGCCGGTCGTACAGGCCTGCCTGGAAGGTGGGTGAGGCGACCTGTTCGCGGACCTGCTCGGCGTCGAGGAACTCCAGGCCCTCGGCGAGGCCCTTGCGTTCGAGTTCCTCGTACCAGTCGCGCAGTTCCCACGCCTGGTAGGTCTCGGTGGCGACGTCGATCTCGCCGGTGCGCTCGAAGTCGCAGTCGATGCCGTGCCGGGCGATCGCCGCCTCGATCTCGTCGAGGTTGCGCGCGCCCAGCTCCTGGAGGGTCCGGATCTCGTCGGGCCAGCGGGCGAGCCCGTTGGGCAGCCCGTGGGTGAGAGAGGCCGCGCAGAAACCTCCGTTGCGGCCCGAGGCGGCCCAGCCCACCTCGCGGCCCTCCAGCAGCACCACGTCCCGGCGTGGATCGCGCTCCTTGGCGACGAGCGCGGTCCACAGTCCGCTGTAGCCGCCGCCGACGACCAGCAGGTCGCAGCTGTCGGCGCCGGTGAGCGCGGGTTCGGGGTGGGGCTTGCCGGGGTCTTCCAGCCAGTACGGCGACGGCTGGGCGTCGGAAAGAGAAGTGATCCACCGGTTCATGGCGCTTGGGGCCATGATTCCAACTCCCTACGCTTTTTGTCGGTTGCGGCGGTTGCCGATGACCATCGAGGTCAGGACGAGGAGTACGGCGATCAGGAACATGGCCGTACCGATGACGTTGATCTGGACGGGTGTGCCGCGCTGTGCCGAACCCCAGACGAACATGGGGAAGGTGACGGTCGAGCCCGCGTTGAAGTTGGTGATGATGAAGTCGTCGAAGGAGAGCGCGAAGGCGAGCATCGCGCCGGCGGCGATGCCGGGGGCCGCGATGGGCAGGGTGACCCGCAGGAAGGTCTGGACCGGCCCTGCGTAGAGGTCCTGGGCGGCCTGTTCGAGGCGCGGGTCCATGGACAGCACACGGGCCTTGACGGCGACCACGACGAAGCTGAGGCAGAACATGATGTGCGCGATCAGGATCGTGTAGAAGCCCAGCTGTCCGCCCAGGTTGAGGAAGAGGGTGAGCAGCGAGGCGGCCATGACGACCTCGGGCATCGCCATCGGCAGGAAGATCAGCGAGTTGACGGCGCCGCGCGCGCGGAAGCGGTAGCGGACCAGGGCGAAGGCGATCATCGTGCCGAGCAGGGTGGCGCCGATGGTCGCCCAGATCGCGATCTGGAGGCTGATCGACAGCGAGTTGCACATTCCGGCGACGCCGCAGGGGTCCTTCCAGGCGTCGAGGGAGAACTGCTGCCACTCGTAGTTGAAGCGTCCCTTCGGTTTGTTGAAGGAGAACACCGTGACGACGACGTTGGGCAGCAGGAGATAGCCGAGGGTCAGCAGGCCCGCGATGACGACGAGATGGCGCTTGAGCCAGTTGAGGACAGGCATTTAGACGAGATCCTCCGTTCCGGCCCGGCGGATGTAGAGGGTGACCATGAGGAGGATCGCGGCCATCAGGATGAAGGAGAGGGCCGCCGCCGTCGGATAGTCCAGCACGCGCAGGAACTGCGTCTGGATCACGTTGCCGATCATGCGGGTGTCGGTGGAGCCGAGGAGTTCGGCGTTGACGTAGTCACCGGCCGCCGGGATGAAGGTGAGCAGCGTGCCGGAGACGACTCCGGGCATCGACAGCGGGAAGGTCACCTTGCGGAAGGTGGTGAGCGGGGTGGCGTACAGGTCGCCGGCCGCCTCGTGCAGCCGTACGTCGATGCGCTCCAGCGAGGTGTAGAGCGGCAGGATCATGAACGGCAGGAAGTTGTACGTCAGTCCGCACACCACCGCGAGCGGGGTGGCGAGGACTCTGTCGCCGGAGGTCCAGCCGAGCCAGTCGGTGACGTCCAGGACGTGCACGGTGTTGAGGAACGACACGACCGGGCCGCTGTCCGCGAGGATCGTCTTCCAGGCGAGGGTGCGGATCAGGAAGCTGGTGAAGAACGGCGCGATCACCAGGATCATGATCAGGTTCCGCCAGCGGCCGGCGCGGAAGGCGATCAGGTACGCCAGCGGGTAGCCGAGGATCAGGCACAGGATCGTCGCGGCGGTCGCGTAGAGGACCGAGCGGAGGAACTGCGGCCAGTACTCGCTCAGGGCGTCCCAGTAGGTCGCCAGGTGCCAGGTGACCTTGTAGCCCTCCTCCAGGGAGCCCGTCTGCACGGACGTGGAGGCCTGGTAGATCATCGGCAGCGCGAAGAACACGACCAGCCAGAGCAGGCCGGGCAGCAGCAGCCAGTACGGCGTCAGCCGGCCCCGCTTGCGCGGCGGCTTCTTCCGGGGTGCCGACGGGGCCGTCGGCGAGGCGGGCGGGGGCGGCGGGGGTGCCTCGGTCAGTGTGGCCATCTCAGACCGCCGCCTGTTCGTCGATGCCGGCGTCGATGTCCTGGGCGGCGTCCAGTCCGAAGGTGTGGCCGGGGCTCCAGTGCAGGACGACGTCGGCGCCGGGGGCCAGACGGGCGTCGCGGTCGATGTTCTGGGCGTAGACCTCGAACTCGGGGCAGACCTGGCTGTCGATGACGTACTGCGTGGAGACGCCGATGAAGGAGGAGTGGGCGATCTTCCCGGTGATGCGGTTGCGGCCCTCGGGGATCTCGCCCGCGTCGTCGGCGTGGGTGAGGGAGATCTTCTCCGGGCGGACGCCGACCAGGACCTTGCCGCCCGCCGTGGTGGGCGCCGAACATCGCGCCTCGGGCAGGACGAGCTTGCCGCCGCCCGCCCGCAGCACGATGTCGTCGCCGCTCTTGGTGTCGACCTCGGCCTCGATGAGGTTGGAGGTGCCGAGGAAGTTGGCGACGAACGTGGTCTGCGGGTTCTCGTAGAGGTCGGTGGGCGAGCCGAGCTGCTCGACACGGCCGGCGTTCATCACGGCGACCGTGTCGGCCATCGTCATGGCCTCCTCCTGGTCGTGCGTGACGTGCACGAAGGTGATGCCGACCTCGGTCTGGATGCGCTTGAGCTCCAGCTGCATCTGACGGCGCAGCTTGAGGTCGAGGGCGCCGAGGGGCTCGTCGAGGAGGAGCACCTTGGGGTGGTTGATGAGGGCGCGGGCGACGGCGACGCGCTGCTGCTGGCCGCCGGAGAGCTGATGCGGTTTCTTGCGGGCCTGCTCGCCGAGCTGGACCAGTTCCAGCATGTCCTCGACCTGCTTCTTCACGGACTTGATGCCGCGCCGGCGCAGACCGAAGGCGACGTTCTCGAAGATGTCGAGGTGCGGGAAGAGGGCGTAGGACTGGAAGACGGTGTTCACCGGGCGCTTGTACGGCGGCAGGGCGGTGACGTCCTGGTCGCCGAGGTGGACGGTGCCGCTGGTGGGCTCCTCCAGGCCGGCGATCATGCGCAGGGTGGTGGTCTTGCCGCAGCCGGAGGCGCCGAGCAGGGCGAAGAACGAGCCCTGCGGGACGGTCAGGTCGAGCGGGTGCACGGCGGTGAAGGCGCCGTAGGTCTTGCCGATGCCGGAGAGGCGGACGTCGCCGCTGCTGTCCTTGGTCATGATCGTCACGCCCCTGTGAGCTTCGCGAACTTCTGCTGGTAGGCCGTCTCTTCCTTCGAGCTCAGGGAGCGGAAGGCGTGGGACCTGGCCTGCATGGCCTTGTCGGGAAGGATCAGCGGGTTGTCCGCCGCCGACTCGTCGATCTTGGCGAGGTACGGTTTCAGGTCCGCGACCGGACTCACGTAGTTGATGTAGGCGGCGAGTTCGGCGGCCGGGCCGGGCTCGTAGTAGTAGTCGATGAGCCGCTCGGCGTTCGTCTTGTGGCGCGCCTTGTTGGGGATCAGCATGTTGTCGGTCGACGTCATGTAGCCGCTGTCGGGGATGACATAGGAGACGTCCGGGTTGTCGGCCTGGAGCTGCACGATGTCGCCGGCCCAGGCGACACAGGCCGCCAGGTCGCCCTTGCTGAGGTCGGACGTGTAGTCGTTGCCGGTGAAGCGGCGGATCTGGCCCTTGTCGACGGCCTTCTGGAGCCGGGCCATGACCGCGTCGTAGTCGTCGTCGGTGAACTTCGCCGGGTCCAGGCCCATGTCGAGCATGGTCATGCCGACGGTGTCGCGCATCTCGGTCAGCAGGCCGACCCGGCCCTTGAGCGCCGCGTTGTCGAGCAGGTCGGAGACCGACTTCACCTCGACGCCGTCGAGCGCCTTCTTGTTGAAGGCGACGACCGTGGAGATGCCCTGCCAGGGGTAGGAGTAGGCGCGGCCCGGGTCCCAGTCGGGGCTCCTGAACTGCTCCGAGAGGTTGGCGAAGGCGTGCGGCAGGTTGGACGCGTCGAGTTTCTGGACGTACCCGAGCCGGATCATGCGGGCGGCCAGCCAGTCGGTGAGGACGATGAGGTCGCGTCCGGTGTCCTGACCGGCGGCGAGCTGCGGCTGGATCTTGCCGAAGAACTCGTCGTTGTCGTTGATGTCCTCGGTGTACTTGACGGAGATGCCGGTCCGTTTGCGGAACGCGTCCAGCGTCGGATGGTTCTTCCCGCTGTCGTCGACGTCGATGTACTCGGGCCAGTTGGAGAAGTTGACGACCTTCTCCTGCTCGGAGTGGTCGTCGGCGGACACGCCGCCCTGGCTCTTGCCGGCCGCGGGGATGCCGCAGGCGCTCAGCGCTCCGACGCCGCCCAACGCGAGCGCGCCGCCCATCAGCGACCGGCGGGTCATGGCGGCCCGGCCACTGCGGAGACTGCGCCGCACGGCGGCCAGTTCGACCGGGGTCGGGCGGTCGGGCTCGTACTGCCTCATGCGCTTGATGCCCTTTCGGGAAGCCGGCCGCGGTGGGCGGCCGGGGCTGTGACTATCGGTCCCCGAAGATCGTGCGGTGCCAGGCCTTTCGGGCAACCGCCGTGTTATCGAACATAACGTGCTTGATCTGTGTGTACTCGTCGAACGAATACGCTGACATGTCCTTGCCGAAGCCGGAGGCCTTGTAGCCGCCGTGCGGCATCTCGCTGATGATCGGGATGTGGTCGTTGATCCACACGCACCCGGCCTGGATCTCGCGGGTCGCGCGGTTCGCCCGGAAGACGTCCCGGGTCCACGCGGAGGCGGCCAGCCCGTACGGGGTGTCGTTGGCCAGCCGGACGCCCTCGTCGTCGGTGTCGAACGGCAGGACGACCAGCACCGGGCCGAAGATCTCGGACTGGACGACCTCGCTGTCCTGGGCGGCGTCCGCGACGAGCGTGGGACGGTAGTACGCGCCGTCCTTGAGCTCCCCCTGGTCGCCCTGCGGGGCCTCGCCGCCGGTCACCACGCGCGCGTAGGCACGCGCCCGCTCCACGATCGCGGCGACGCGGTCGCGCTGGACATGGGAGACGAGGGGGCCGATGTCCGTGCCGGCCGCGAACGGGTCGCCGACCCGGACGTCCGCCATGAGGGCGGAGGTCGCCTCGACGAAGGCCGCGTAGAGGGGCCGCTGCACGTACGCGCGCGTGGCGGCCGTGCAGTCCTGCCCGGTGTTGATGAGCGCGCCCGCCACGGCTCCGTGGACGGCGGCTTCCAGATCTGCGTCGTCGAAGACCACGAAGGGGGCCTTGCCGCCGAGCTCCAGGTGGAGGCGCTTGACGGTGGCCGTGGCGATCTCGGCGACGCGCCTGCCGACGGCGGTGGAGCCGGTGAAGGAGGTCATGGCCACGTCGGGGTGGCCCACGAGGTGCTCGCCGGCCTCCTTGCCCGTCCCCGTGACGATGTTGATCACCCCGTCGGGGATCCCGGCGTCGGTCGCCGCCTGCGCGAACAGCAGCGAGGTCAGCGGGGTCAGCTCGGCGGGCTTGAGGACGATCGTGTTGCCCGCGGCGATCGCCGGGAGGATCTTCCAGGCGGCCATCTGGAGGGGGTAGTTCCAGGGGGCGATGGAGCCGACCACGCCGATGGGCTCCCGGCGGACGTACGAGGTGTGGTCGCCGGAGTACTCCCCGGCGGCCTGGCCCTGGAGATGACGGGCGGCGCCCGCGAAGAAGGCCGTGTTGTCGATCGTCCCCGGCACGTCGAACTCACGCGTCAGCTTCAGCGGCTTGCCGCACTGGAGCGACTCGGCACGGGCGAACTCCTCGGCGCGGTCGGCGAGGACGGCGGCGAGGCGGTGCAGGGCGTCGGAGCGCTCTCCCGGCGTGGCGCCCGACCAGCCGGGGAAGGCCGCGCGGGCGGCGGCGACGGCCGCGTCCACGTCGGCGGCGGACGCCAGCTCGTACGTGTACACCTCCTCGCCGGTGGCCGGGTCGACCACGGCGTGGGTGCGGCCCGAGGTGCCCCGGGTGAGGCGGCCCGCGATGTACTGAGCGCCGTCCGCGAAGCGTTCCCGCGCGGGGAACCGGTCGGTGGTGTCCGGGGTGGCGGTGCCCGGGTTCTGCATGTCGCTCTCCTCCGCCTTCGCCCCGCCTTGTGCGAGGGCCGGTGGCGTAGCTCCAGCCTGATTTGAGTGCCGATCCTGACAGAGCAATGACACTCCAACAAGTGATTCCGTTGTTGCCTTTTGGTTACGCGACGGAATCTGTCGACCAGGTGTCGAGTCGGGACGGAAAAGGCAGGACGCAGTGTCAGTGGTGCCTGCCATGCTGGCGTGCATGGAGACGATCGATGGTCTGGACACCCTGGTCAGGGAGGTCCGGGCGGGGGCGAGGATCACGTACCTGCACTTCTGGGGACACCGGCCGCGGCCGGACGGCCGGCTGGGTTCGAGCTGTCTGAGCCAGTGGTGGCCGTCACCGTTCGTGGTGGACGGGTTCACCTACGCGACGGCCGAGCACTGGATGATGGCGGAGAAGGCCCGTCTGTTCGGTGACGCGGAGGCGGAGCGCCGGGCACTGGCCGCCGCGCACCCCTCCCAGGCGAAGAAGGCGGGCCGGCTGGTGCGCGGCTTCGACGAGGAGACCTGGCAGCGGGAGCGGTTCCGGATCGTCGTCGAGGGCAGCGTGCACAAGTTCGGCTCCGCCCCCGAGCTGACCGGCTTCCTCCTCGGGACCGGCGACCGCGTCCTCGTCGAGGCGAGCCCCGTGGACCGGGTCTGGGGCATCGGCCTGGCGGCCGACGACGAGGCGGCGGCCGATCCGGAGCGCTGGCGGGGCCCGAACCTGCTGGGCTTCGCGCTGATGGCGGCACGGGAGCGGTTGCGGGGGGAGTGAGCAGCCGGGGGCCTGCGGCGGACGGGCCCACGGACTGGACGCCAGGGCCTGGACCTAGGGCGTGTTGCGAAAGTCCCGTCGTCCGCCCGGAGGGCGGGCCGACCGGCGTCCGGTGCGTGCTCTCGGCGTGCCGGGCGGAAGCCCTCGTACTGGATGTACTTGGGTTTTCGCCCGGTGCGGCGAGAGTGCGTGCCGGGCGTCGGGCGGCAGGCGGGACTTTCGCAACACGCCCTAGACCGGGATCATGAAGGCCAGGGTGCCCAGGCCCGCTCCGAGGATGATGCCGGCGATGCCCAGGATGACGCCGGCCAGGGCCTGGCCCGGGTTGGTGGCCTCGCCCCGGCTCGCCTTCCGACGGCCGATCGCGCCGAAGACCACGCCCAGGACGCCGATCACGATCGCCGCCGGCCACAGGCAGAAGAACACGGCCGAGGCGATGCCCAGCACCATCCCGGCGACACCGATCCCGTTGCTCTCGACGGGCGGCACACCGGGCCAGAGGTAGCCGACCTGGGCCGGTGCGGGGTAGCCGTAGGCCCCGGGGTGGCCGTACGGCACCTGGCCGGGGCCGTCCGGGGAGATCGGCGGCGGGGGCACCGCGCCGGTGGGCGCGAGGGGCGGCGCGAAGGGGTGGGGCGGGAGACCGGCCGCGAGCGTCGCCGGATCCGGCGGCGGGAAGGAGGCGAAGGCACCGTACGGCTGCGGAGCGCCGGGGGCGGCCCAGGACGGGGTGAACGGGCTCTGCGGGACCGGGGGCGCCGCCGCAGATGTCGCCGCGGACGTCACCTCGGGCATCGTCGCGGCCGTCGGCGGCTCGTGCGGCACGGTCGGGTGGCCGGGGCCCGCCTGGGCGTCGTCGGTGGGGAGAGGGGACCGGGGCGCGGGATCGGGGGCGGAGCCCTCCGCCAGGGGCACGTCGTCCGAGGGCGTCGCCTCCGGCCGTATCCCCTCCGCCGCCTTGTCCAGCGGCACCCCGGGAGTCGCGTCCCCGGGACCGGCCGGCTCGGCGGAGGCGGGTGCGGGCCAGGTGTCGCGACCGGCGTCACCGGCCGGAGTCGGCGCGTCGTCGGACATGCACGGGATCCCCTCTGTCGAACGTTCCGTCATGCTACGGCCCAAGCCAGAGCCCCGAGGGCCCGGCCGAAAAGCCGACAGACCACAGTCCAGACACACCCACGACCGTCCCTCTCCCCCGCCGCCCCACCCCCGGCCACCGTCCCCCCGCCGGCCTTCCCCTCCCCGGCCTGCGTCTCCCGCCCTCGGCCTGCGTACCCCGTCCCTCCGGCCCTCCGCCACCGTCCCCCGTCCCTCCCCTCCTCGGCCTGCGTGCCCGGCTCCCTCCCCTCCACGGCCGCCCGTCCTCAGCTGTCCTCCCGTCCCCGGCCGCCCCCCGGCCACCCTCCCTCCACCGGCCTCCCCCTCCTCGGCCTGCGTGCCCCGCCCCTCCCGCCCTGGGCCGCCCGTCCTCAGCTGTCCTCCCGGCCCCGGCCGCCCCCGGCCACCTCCCGACCCCCGGCCGCCCTCCCTCCACCGGCCTCCCCCTCCTCGACCTCCCCCTCCTCTCCCTCCTCGGCCGCCCCGGCCACCGCGACCACCCCGGCGACCCGGCCACCTCGGCCGCCCCCGCCACCCGGCCACCTCCGCCGCCCCGGCCGCCTACGATGGCCCTGACTCACCGATCAGCCGATCACCCGCGTCCCGTCCGGCCCCTCTTTCGGCCGGGGACGCCGTCCCAGGGGAGGACCCCTTGACCGACCGCCTCGACGCCTCCGCCGCGTCCGGCACGCCCGCCGGCCCCGCCGCGCACGCCGGGTCCCGCGATCTGCACGCGTTCATCGCCGGGCTGCCCAAGGCCGAACTGCACGTCCACCACGTCGGCTCCGCCTCCCCCCGGATCGTCGCCGAGCTGGCCGCCCGGCACCCCGACTCCAAGGTGCCCACCGACCCCGAGGCCCTGGCCGACTTCTTCACCTTCACGGACTTCGCGCACTTCATCGACGTGTACCTGTCCGTCGTGGACCTCATCCGCACCCCGGAGGACGTCCGGCTGCTGACCTACGAGGTGGCCCGGGAGCTGGCCCGCCAGCAGGTGCGGTACGCCGAGCTGACCATCACGCCGTACTCCTCGACCCGGCGCGGTATCGACGAGCGGGCCTTCATGGACGCGATCGAGGACGCCCGCAAGGCCGCCGAGGCGGAGTTCGGGACCGTGCTGCGGTGGTGCTTCGACATTCCCGGTGAGGCGGGGCTCGAGTCCGCCGAAGTGACCGCGCGGCTGGCCACCGACGACCGGCTGCGGCCGGAGGGGCTGATCTCCTTCGGTCTCGGCGGGCCCGAGATCGGCGTACCGCGCCCGCAGTTCAAGCCCTACTTCGACCGGGCGATCGCCGCGGGCCTGAAGTCCGTGCCGCACGCCGGTGAGACGACCGGTCCGGAGACCGTGTGGGACGCGCTCACCCATCTGCGCGCCGAGCGCATCGGACACGGCACCAGCTCGGCCCGCGACGAGAAGCTCCTCGCGCATCTCGCCGAGCACCGCATCGCGCTGGAGGTGTGCCCCACCTCCAACATCGCCACGCGCGCGGTCCGCACCCTCGACGAGCACCCGATCAAGGAGTTCGTGCGGGCGGGGGTGCTGGTCACGATCAACTCCGACGACCCGCCGATGTTCGGCACCGACCTCAACAACGAGTACGCGGTCGCCGCCCGGCTTCTCGGCCTCGACGAGCGGGGCGTGGCGGACCTGGCGAAGAACGCGGTCGGGGCGTCCTTCCTGGACGCGCCCGGCAAGGCGCGGATCGACGCCGAGATCGACACGTACACCGCCGCGTGGCTGTCCGCCTGAAGCGGCGGCATCCGGCCCGGACACAATGGGCCCATGCAGACGCTGACTGCCGTGGCCCATCGCGGCGCCCCCTACCGCTTCCGTGAGAACACGCTCGACTCACTGCGTTCCGCGCTCGCCCTGGGCGCGGACGCCGTCGAGTTCGACGTCCGCCTCACCAGGGACGGTGTGCCCGTGCTGTTGCACGACGAGACGCTGAAGCGGCTGTGGGGGGCGGACCGTCCGCTGCGGTCGATGTCGGCGGCCGAGGTGCGCGGGCTGACGGACGGCGGGGTGCCCACCCTCGCGGAGGCGCTCGCGGCCACCGGGGACGGCCGGGTGATGATCGATCTGCCGGGGGCCCGGGACGTACGGCAGGCGCGGCGGGTCGTGGACGCCGTGCGCGAGGCCGGGGCGGCCGACCGCGCCTACTACTGCGCGGGCGCCGAGGAGATGCTCGCCGTCCGGGCGGCCGACCCGTCCGCCGAGATCGCCCTGACCCGCACCAGCCTGGCGCCCACCCGCCCGGTCCTGCTCGACGCGGTCAAGCCGCGCTGGCTGAACTACCGTTTCTCCCTGGTCGACCGGGCCCTGGCCGACCGGGTCCACCGGGGCGGCCACCTGCTGTCCGTGTGGACGCCGGACACCCGCCGCTCGATGCGCCGGCTGATCGCCCTGGGCGTCGACTCGATCACCACCAATCGCATCGACGTCCTGACCGCCCTCCGGGACACCCCAGGTCGCGCACGACCGCTACACCGCGACGCGTGAGGCCTGAGGGACCGTCGCCGGGTCGGCCGGGGTGTCCCGGGTGACGTACTGCGGGACCGGGGTGTCGTCGCCCCCGGTGTCGCGGACCAGTCCGTAGCGCCCCGCTCCCCCGGGCGGGCCGGTGACGATGTCCTTCTCCACGGCGTCCCAGGTGCTGGGGAAGACGCTCACGCCGTAGTCGGCGCCGCGTTCGTTCACCGTGAGGGTGACGCTGCCGTCGACGTAGAAGTACTCGTTCTGCCACATCTGCTGGGTGCCGGCGGGCAGGACGGCGTAGCCGGTGGCGGCGCTGCCCATGCCGGTGGCGGTGGGGTCGGTGGCGCTCGTCGGGTCGTCCATGCGGCGGCCGCCGCCCGAGGCCACGTGGAACAGCCTGCCCTTCAGGCCGGTCCAGGCGGGCGGGACCAGGCTGCCCGCCCGGTACTGCGGCGAGATCTGCCAGCGCACCAGGACATAGCCCTGGCCGGTGAGGGTGACCGCGTCCCCGCGGTGGTTCATGACGGCGTGGGCGCCGCCGGTGCTGGTGACACCGGACGCGGGCCGGTGCGGCAGGGCGCCGGGCGGGGTGTCGGGGTCCGGCGCGGTGTCCACGGCGTCGACGACACTGCCGTACACCGTCTTCTTCGTCGCCTTCTTCGTGGCGGAGGGGGACGGGGAGGGCGAGGGGGACGCCGACGGCGAGGCGGACCGGGCGGGCGGTGGTCCGGCGGCGGTGCTCGCCGCCGTGGGGGCGGTGGCGGTGTGCGGGGGCGGGTCGTCGGGTGTCTGTACGGCGACGTAGGCGCCGCCCGCCGCGAGGGTGGCGCCGGCCGTCATCGCGACGGCGGGCTTGGTCAGCGCGCCCAGCACCTTCGCGGACCAGCCGACGGAGGCGGAGCCCGCCGCGGCCACCGCGGTCTTGCCGCCGAGGCCGAGGGAGAGCGTGAAGCCGACCGGGAGGGGGACCAGCGCGATGCCGACGAGCAGCCGTTCCGCCGGTACGACGCTCTCGCGGGTGTCCCCGCAGTAGCCGCAGCCGCGGATGTGCCGGGCGAGCCGTTTGCGCCACACGGAGTCGGGTCGGCCGTTCCACCGGGCGGTCGCCTCGCGCAGGTCGGGGCAGGCGCCGTCGAGGGCGCGCACGATGCCCCGGGAGACCTCCAGGCGTTCCTTCACCCGCTGGACGCGCACGGCGGCGTGCTGCCGGCTGATGCCGACGGCGGCGGCGAGTTCACGGCGGGTGAGTTCACCGGCGACCTCCAGCCACCACAGGGACAGCAACTGCCGGTCCTCGTCGTCCAGCCAGCGCACCGCCTCCGCGACCTCGCGCCGCTGACCCTCCAACTGGAGCCTGAGCACGGTGAGTTCGGCGAAGTCGGCGGCGCCCTCGGGGGCCGTGCTCTCGTCGAGGCGGGTGGCGGTCCCACCCGCCCTGGTCCTGCGGCGCGCCCGGTCGCGGATCTGGCGCATGGCGATGGCCACCAGCCAGGAGCGGAAGCTGTCGGGCTCGCGCAGGGAGCCGAGGTTGCCGACGGCGCGCAGCATGGTCTCCTGGACGACGTCGTCGACGTCGGCGTGGCCGTTCAGGGCCCGGCCGACGACGTTGTAGACCAGCGGCAGCCAGCCCGCGACCAGTTCGTCCAGCGCCTGCCGGTCACCGGCCTGCGCGGCGGCGATGGTGGCCCGCCAGTGCCGCCCGGCCTCGGCACCGGCGTCGGCGTACGTCCTCATGCCCGCACCCTCTCAGCCGGGACCCCGCTGTTGGCAATGTCGGAGATCACACCCGAGGGGACGGCCGCACCGGCCGCGGGATAACAGTTTTTCACCGTGAAGGTGACGAGGTGACGAGGTGACGAACGAGGCGACGGCGGGCCGTACCTCGGGCCCGGACGTCTCCTTCACCGTGCGCGCGGACACCCCCTGGGCCTCACCTCAGCGGATCGTCCGGCGCCACGTTCCGTACCCCCGGCAGATGTCCGTCCAGCTCCCCCGGCTCGAAGCGGCACATGCCGACCGCGTGCCAGAACTCGCCGGTGACGTCCCCTTCGTACTTGTAGCCGCCGGAGGGCGCCAGCGCGGCCCAGCCGCCGGGCAGCCCGACCAGGGTGGCGCGCAGGGCCGCCGGGCCGTCGGCCGGGACCTCCCACAGCCGGACCGTGCCGTCCTCGCCGCCGCCGGCCAGCAGGGAGCCGTCGGGGCTGAAGGCGACCGCCAGGACCCGACCGGTGTGCCCGCTCAGCACCGCCGTCTCCCGGCCGGTGTGGGCGTCCCACAGCCGGACCGTGCGGTCGTCCCCGGCCGTCGCCAGCAGCGGGCGCACCGGATGCGCGGCGGCCGTCCACAGCTTGCCGGTGTGGGCGGACAGCCGGTGCACGGCCACCCCGTCCCGCCAGATCACCGCGTCCCCGTCCCAGGAGGCGCTGGCGAGCCAGGAGCCGTCGGCGGCGAACGCCACCGCGTACACCCGGTCGGTGTGGCCGTCCAGGACGGCGGTGATCCGGCGCTCGTCCAGATGCCACAGGCGCACCCGGCGGTCGTCGCAGCCGGTGGCGAGGACCTGCCCGTCGGGCCGGAAGGCGAGGGAGCGGACCCGGCCGAAGTGCTCGCCGATGGTGACGACATGGGCGCCGGTGGCCCGGTACCAGAGGCGGACGGTGTCGTCGTCGTTGGCGGTGGCGAGGAGCTCGCCGTCGGGGCTGAACGCCTCGGCCCAGACATGGTCGGTCTCCACGTCCATCTCGCGCTGGTACTCGCCCGTCGAGGCGTTCCACAGATACATGTCGCCGTCGCTGCTCGCGGTGGCGAGGAGGCTGCCGCCCGGACTGAACACGGCCGAGACCAGCCGGTCGCTCTGGCCGGTCAGCTCCCGCAGCCGCTGTCCGGTGCCGGAGTCCCACAGCCGGATCACGCCGTCGTTGCCGCCCGCCGCCAGTATCGAGCCGTCGGAGCTGAAGGAGAGGGTGCCGATCCGCCGCCCGTGGCCGCGCAGGATGCGCCGGCCCTGGCTGGTGGCGGGGTCGTGCAGCCGTACGACCCCGTCGTTGCCGCCGGTCACGAGGAGGGCGCCGGTGTCCGGGGCGGGGGTGGCGGCGTCACCGTGTGGGCGGAACTTGCAGACCCAGACCGAGCCGCGGTGCTCGGCGGGCTGCCGGGTGAGCGGCACCGCCACCGGGTCGGCGCCCGGCTCCACCCGCCAGAGCCGGACCACGCCCTGGCTGTCCCCGGCGGCGAGCAGGGTGCCGTCCGGGGCGAAGAGCACCTGGTAGACGGCGCCCCGGCAGCCGCCGAGCAGTCCGGCGCCGGTCCCCTCGGCCAGGTCCCACAGCCGCACCTCTCCCTCGGTGTCGCCGCTCACCAGGTAGCGGCCGCCGGGGTGGAAGTCGAGGGTGTAGACCCGGCCGGTGTGCCCGGTGAACTCGTGCCGCAGGCTGCGGTCGGCCGCGTTCCAGATCCGCACCGTGCCGCCCTGCCGCTCGTCCCCGCGGTCGGCGGTGGCCAGCAGGGTGCCGTCCGGGCTGAACCGCGCCCGGTACACCGCGCTCTGGTGGCCGGGCAGTTCACCGGTCCACCGCCCGGTCGCGAGGTCCCACAGCCGTACGGAGGTGGAGGCGTCCCCGGTCACCAGGGTGGCGCCGCCCGGGTCGAAGGCCACGGTGTAGACCGGCGCGGAGTGACCGGGCAGCCGGTGCAGCGGGGTGCCCGAGGCGGTGTCCCAGACGGTGACCACGCCCTCGGCGTCCCCGGTGGCCAGCAGCGAGCCGCCGGCGTCCAGGGCGACGGGCCACACCCCGCGCGGATGGATGTCCAGCAGCCGCAGACAGCGCCCGGAGACCGGGTCCCACAGGCGTACGGTCCCGTCGGCGCTGCCGGTGGCGAGAACCCGTTCGCGGAACTTGACGGCGTAGACGCGGTCGGTGTGGCCCTCCAGGGTGCGCAGGGCGGTGCCGGTCGCGGCGTCGCAGACCAGCACCCCGCCGTCCTCGGCGCCGACGGCGAGGAGTTCGCCGTCCGGGCTGTAGGAGATCGGTTCGGGCAGTCGGCTGGTGCGCATGTCGAAGCCGTACGGCACACCCACCGCGGAGGGCCGGAAGCCGGAGTCGACGGCCATGCCGGGGGCCAGCGCGGCGGCGGCCAGCTCGGGCGCCCGCAGCAGCCGCGGGTCGACGGTGGCGGCGACCAGGGCGGCGCGCTGCCAGCGGCCGCCCTCGACCCGGGCGCCGGTCAGGTCGGTGCGGATCAGCCGGGCCCGGCGCAGGTCGGCGCCGCGCAGATCGGCGTCGGAGAGGTCGGCGCCGTCGAGCCGGGCGCCGGTCAGCCGGGCGTCGCGCAGGACCGCGCCGGCCAGGTTGGCGCCGACCAGCCGGGCGTCGGAGAGGTCGGCGCGGGTGAGGTCCACCCCGGAGAAGTCGCGGTAGGAGAGGTCCTCCCCGGCGAGCGCGGCCCCGCGCAGATCGGTGTGGGCGGGCACCCGCAGCCGGGAGAGGATCTTCACGGCGTTGGCGCGGGCCACCTCGTCCTCGTCGCCGTCGAGGGCGCGCTCGGCCCACTCCTGGCAGGCGCGGTGGTCGGCGAGGTCGCACAGGAACTCCACGGCGAGCTGGCTCAGCCGGCGCCGGGCGAGCAGCGCGCTGTCCCCGCCGACCAGCCGGTTCGCGCACTCACGCGCGATGAGCCACTCCACCACCGAGCCGTGGATGAACCGGAACACCCCGTCCTCGCTGCGCACCAGCAGACTGCCGGAGCCGACGGCGTGTGCGGCCTGCCCCGGGGAGAGCCGGCTCGCGGCGAGCCCGGTGAGGGTCTCGGCCACATCGGTCAGCTCGTCGAGCCGCAGCGACTCCTGGCCGGTCTGCCACAGTCTCAGGGCGAGCGCGGTGACCGCGGTCCACAGCTGGTCGATGCCGAGTCCGGGCGCGCGCCCCGGGCCGCCCGTGGCGCGCTGCTCCTCGAAGGTCAGCCAGGCGGTGAGGACCTCCTGGTAGAGCCCGGCGGGGCTGAGCGCGCGGCCGGCTCCGGCGACCGCGCGCAGCTGGTCGTCGTCGAGGTCGGCGACGAAGCCGAGGAGACGGGGGTTGCGGCACAGGGCGAGCAGATCGGGGATGGCGTCGAGCAGCCGGACCCGGCGGTCGGCTGCGCGTTCGTCGCCGTCGTACCGGTTGACCAGGTAGGCGCGGATCTGCTGCGGGGTGAACTCCTGCACGGCGAGGACACGGCGGTGCGGGAGCATGCCGACGCGTTCGCCGAGGGCGGTGAGGACCTGGCCCTGGGAGCGGAAGTGCTGGGTGCGGCTGCTGACGACGATCTTGGCGCTGTCCACGGCGGAGTCCAGCAGCACCTGGAGGCGCTCGGCGGCCCGGTCGTAGGTGACGCGGGTGACGAGTTCGTCGAAGCCGTCGAAGAGCAGCACGATCCGGCCCTGCTGGAGCATGTACCGGAAGGCCCGCAGGTCGATGTTGTCGACGCCGTGCGCGGCGAGGTGGGCGGCGACCAGGCCCTCGAAGGAGTAGGCCCGGTCGAGGGCGCTCAGCTCCACCAGCAGCGGGACGAGATGCGGCAGCTCGGCGGGGACACGGCGGGCCAGCTCGCGCAGCGCGAACGTCTTGCCGTGGCCGAAGTCGCCGAGCAGCAGCAGGAAGCGGCCCTGGTCGGAGTCGAGGAGGCGGAGCATGGCGTCGACCAGTCCGTCGCGGTCCTCGGCGTCGAGCCGCTCGATCTCGCGGTACCGCTGCGGGAGGTACATGCCCGGGGGGTAGCGGGGGTCGGTGCGCAGGCGTTCGCTCTGGGCGCCGACGTAGGCGCGCAGGTCGAGCAGGCCCTGGAACTCGGTGAAGCTGCGCACCCGGACGCCTCTGCGGCGGGCCAGGTCCCTGAGTTCGCGGGCGGGCGGGGGGCCGTCGTGGACGAGTTCGGCCTCGGTCTCGGAGTCGGCGGCGTGCACCAGGGCGACGACCCGGTCGACGTCCTGGGCGGTGGGGGTGCCGGTGTGGACGGCGACGCGCTGCTGGCGGACGAAGCCCGACTGGGTCCAGGTGACGAGGAGCTGGGGCACGGGTCCCTCGACCGGCCGGATCTGGGCGCCTTCGTGGCGGGTGCGGCAGACCTCGGCGACCCGGGCGAGCAGCACCTCGGCCGGGGACTGCACGGCGCGGGGCTCGGGGTCGGGGGCGCCGGCCGCCGCCGGGTCGGGGGCGGTGGGGTCGGCGGGGCCGAAGGCGCGGTGGGCGCGGCGCCATTCGACCCGGTCCTGCCGTGGTTCGCCGGGGCCGGGCCAGGTCGCGAGTCCGTCGCGGCCGATGCGCAGCAGCCGGTGCCGGGCGGGTCCGGCGGTGCCGAGCAGGGGCAGTTCGCCGGTGGCGGTGGTCAGCAGCGGGCGGGCGCCGGGTCCGGCCGGGCCGTGCAGCAGCAGATGGAGGCGGGGTGCGGTGAGGCGGGCGAGGACGTCGGTGTCGCGCAGCGGGCCGGAGCCGTTCTGGGCGGCGGTGCGCAGGACGCCCTGCGGGGTGGTGCCGGGGGCGTGGCGCAGGGCGCCGATCCGCAGCCAGCCCTCCTGCTCGTACGGCCGCAGGGCCTGGGCGAACCAGGCGGCCTGCTCGCGGCCGACCAGGCCGTACTGGTCGTCGAGCCGGTGGCTGTACGCCATGGAGGAGTTGAGGCCGGCGACGACGGTGTGCAGTTCGGGCACCGGGAAGAGGGTCCAGGGCTGGTCGCTGTCGAAGACGACGTCGAGCCCCTGGTAGAGCTCCTGGAAGACGCGCGCGAAGTGGCGCCACTTGGGCCAGTAGGGCGGCCGGGGCGGCATCTCGTCGGCCTCGCAGGTGCTGAAGTAGGCGCGGCAGGCGGCCTGGTTGACGTCGTGGCCGCCGGGGACGACGGCGACGCGGTGCGGTTCGAGGCCGAGCAGGGCGCGCAGTCCGGTGAGGAAGGCGAGCGCCTGGTCGAACTCGCGGGGGCTGCCGGAGGCGGTGAGGTCGCCGGTGACGACCAGCAGGTCCGGGGAGGGGGCCCCGGAGTCGGTGAGCTCGACGAGGTCGCCCCAGATCGCCGCCTGGAGTTCGGCCGGGTCCTGGCCGCGTCCGAAGACGGGTCCGGCCAGGTGCAGCACGGTGACCGCCTCGCGGACGGCCGGGTCGGCACCGGTGCGGGGGTAGGCGGGCGGGGCCGGGGGCCGGCGCCGGCCGGCCCAGCCGAGGCCGCCGGGCGGGCGGCCCGGCGGGGGTGCGACCGGTACGGCGGGCGCGGGCGGCACGGGCTGTCCCTCGCCGGGGTAGCCGGGCCGCAGACTGGGGCGGGCCCGTCCGTCGAGGGCCTGCCGGACCCGGGTGAGCAGCAGGTCTCGGGCGGCGGCCGGATCGGTCACCGGGACCAGATCGACATAGGTGAGGGTGGCGAGGAGCCCCTCCACGGGGATGTCCTCGACCCGCACGGTGATCAGCCGCCGCTCGGGCACGTCCGGGTCGGCGCGCAGGGCCGCCTGCCACTCCATCCGGCCGTACCGCGACCGCTCGTAGTTGCGGGACAGTACGGCGATGACGGCCGCGGACTCGCTCACCCCCCGGTCCATGAAGTCGACGAAGTTGGTGCCCGGCACGAAGTCCCAGGCCTGCAGGACGGTCCGGTAGCCGGCCGCCTCCAGTGTCCAGGCGATCCAGGACGCCCAGCGCTCGTCGGCGGGCGAGTAGCTGACGAAGAAGTCCAACGGCGCGATGTCCCCGGTGATCTGACGGTCCCCCATGTATTCATGATGCAATGGACGAGCGTCGTTTTGGACTGATTTCACGCCAACCCCCCGGTCACGCGGAAGCACAGCTGTGCGACCCTTCCCCCGTGTCTGTCTTACGGCGTCTGCATGTACTGGACCGGGTGGCGATCGCCCTGCTCACGACCGGACTGCTGTGCGTGGCCTCGGGGCTGCTGCCGGCCGCCGACGCGGGCGACGCGATGCGCCGGATCGCCCCGCTGCTGGCGTTCCTGGGCACGGTGATCGTGCTGGCCGAACTGACCAGCCGGGCCGAGGTGTTCGACGTGGTGGCGGCGCGGGTGGCGCGGGCGGGTCGGGGCAGCTACCCCCTTCTCTTCCTCCTCTGCGTGGCCTTCGCCTCGGTCACGACGATCACGCTGAACCTGGACACCACGGCGGTGCTGCTGACGCCCGTGATGCTGGCGATGGCGGGCCGGGTCGGCATCGCGGTGGTCCCCCTGGCGATGACGACGGTCTGGCTGGCGAACACCGCGAGCCTGCTGCTCCCCGTCTCCAACCTCACCAACCTCCTGGCGGCCGACCGGGTGGCCCTGTCCTCCCTGGGCCTGGCGGCGCGTATGTGGGCTCCGCAACTGGCGGCGATCGTGGTGACGACGGCATGCCTGTGGGGCTTCTACTGGCGACGGCAGCGGCGTACGGCGGAGTCGGCGGGCGGTCCCGGTGCGGTGCTGGTGGCGGCCGACGTACTGCGCGACAGAGCCGACCGCTACGAGCCGCCCGCGGCGCACCGCCCCGCCGACCCCGTCCTGTTCCGGGTCTGCGCGGTGGCCTGCGCCGGATTCCTGTTCGCCACCCTGGTCGCCGACGTGGAGCTGTGGATGGCTTCCGCGACGGCGGCGGCGCTGGCCGTGGCGGTGTTCGCGGTGCGCGACCGCAAGGCGCTGCGCTGGTCCCTCGTGCCCTGGCGGCTGCTGGCGATGGTGCCCGGCATGTTCCTGGTCGTGGAAACGGTGACCGCGCACGGTCTGCACGATCTGCTGGCCGCCGCGATCGGCGAGGACGGCGGCACGCTGGGCCAGTTCCGCGCCGCGGCGGTGGGCGCCGGTCTCTCGAACGCCCTCAACAACCTTCCCGTCTACCTGGCCGGCGAGGCCGCGGTCCCCGCCGCCAACCACGACCAGCTCCTCGCCCTGCTGATCGGCACCAACGCGGGCCCGGTCGTCACCCCGTGGGCCTCCCTGGCGACCCTGCTCTGGTACGAGCGCTGCCTCGCGTACGGCGTACGGGTCCCGGTGGCCCGCCTGCTGGGCACGGGCGCGGTCCTCGCGGTCGGCACGGTGACGGCGTCGGTGACGGCACTGGCGCTGACCCGGTAGGGCCTCGCCCGGCTCCCGCTCGTCCTTCATCGGCAGGTGGCCGCCGAGAACCGGCAACAGTTTTGGGCGTTCGCGCGCGGCGGGACGCCTGGAAGCCGGAGTACGAAAGCGCGTTGAAGCTGCTCGTCGCCGCGGCGGACCTGGCCTACCGGGTGGTCCGGCACGGGCCCATGACCCGCGAGGAGCCTGTACGACCGTGTACGGTCCGGTACCGCCTCCGAGGTGCCCCCGGACGGAACCATCAAGGCCCAGCTCAGGGCGGCCGGGCAACAGGCGCAGCGTCGGGGTCACGGCGCGGAGCACGGCGGCCCGTACGGCTGGGCTCGCTCCGGCCGGCGCCGCGCACCGGGGGTGAACGCATGCGCCGCCAGTTCCAGCAGCGCGGGCAGGGTCTCCGGGCGGGCCGCGACGAAGGAGCGGTCGGTGTCGGGGCCGGTGAAGGACGCCGGGAAGTCGCGGCCGTCCAGGTGGCGCAGGGTCACCCCGGCCTCGCGGGCGAGCAGGGCGCCGGCCGGGAGGTCGATCGCCTCGGCGCGGTAGCCGACGAAGCCGTCGATGTCGCCGCGGGCGAGCATGGCCCAGGCGGCCAGCGGCGCCCAGAGCTGGAGCAGCCGGCGGGAGCGCAGTTCCAGGGTGTGGCGCAGGGCGCGGGCGGTGGGGTCGTCGCGGCGGACCGCGTGCCCCTGGGTCCAGGCGAGGAGCGGTCCGGCGGGGGCGGCCGGGCGGCGGACGGGGGTGAGCCTGCCGTCGGGGCCGTGGGTGCCGACGCCGTGCACGGCCGACCAGGTCCGGCCGGTGAGCGGCTCGTGCACCACCCCGACCACCGGCAGCGCGTCGACGCACAGCGCGATGCCGACGACATAGACGGGCAGCCCGATCACGACGTTGTTGCTGCCGTCGAGGGGGTCCACGAGCCAGGTCCGTCCGCCGCCGTCCCCGGCCGCCGTCTCCCCGGTCTCCTCCGCGAGGATCCGGTCGTGCGGGAAGGCCTCGCGGATCCGGTCCACCACCAGCTGTTCGGCCAGCAGGTCCAGGTCGGTGACGACATCGCCGCCCACGCCCTTGGGCCGGGCCGTGAAGCCGTCCGGGAAGCGCGAGCGCAGCAGGGCGCCCGCGGCCTCGGCGGCCGCCACCGCCGTACGGCACTCGGGGCCGAGGTCAGCCGGCGGGCGGTGGTTCGGGCTCATGGATCCTCCTGAGCGCGGCCTGGGCGATCCGGGCGGTCTGGGCCGCGTCGCACATCCTGCGGACCACCCGGTGCCCCGGGGCCCGCAGCGGGCCCAGGGAGAGGTCCGCCCGGCCGGGCAGTGTCCGTCCCAGCACCAGGGTGGCGGTCGGACGGCCGTCCGGGACCACGGTGGTGTGGAACTCCCCCGCCGGAAGGGCGTAGGTCTGGCCCCGGGAGCTGGTCTGGCCGGGGCCCGGCACACAGCGCACCAGCCGTCTGGTGGGCCGCAGTTCGTCCACGCCGGTGGGGCGGCTGAGCACCTCGAAGACCCGGTGGGTGGGCTCCGCGGTCTCCTCGGCCACCCCCATCCGCCGGTTGTCCAGCCGGCCGTACAGCACGGTGCTGATCAGGTCCCAGCTGTGCGAGTGCACCTGGTGATCGGTCAGGATCGGGTCCGTCGGTCCGAAGACATGGACGCAGACGCCGTCGGATCCGTCCCG
Source organism: Streptomyces sp. YKOK-I1 (assembly GCF_054660435.1). Taxonomy (NCBI): domain Bacteria; kingdom Bacillati; phylum Actinomycetota; class Actinomycetes; order Kitasatosporales; family Streptomycetaceae; genus Streptomyces; species Streptomyces sp. YKOK-I1. The sequence goes on along the minus strand of NZ_BAAGDR010000001.1, from coordinate 7,253,989 downwards.
CAGGACGGGCAGGCAGACGAACCCCAGTGGATGGCGCACCGCGCGCAGCACGCGGCGGCCGGTCACGACCTGTCGCAGTTCCGATGCGGCGTGCCGCACCAGCTCGGCGGACTCACCCCGCCGGGCGGCCCGTTCCAGGGCCGGGTAGTCCATGGTCGCCCCCCAGGGCCGGAGTCGGACGCGCTCAGCTGCGGTAGGGGTCCTCGGCGTGCAGTGCCTTGTCGACGATCTCGCCGACGTCGCGGTCGGTGAAGCGGGTCGGCAGGGGCACCCCGAGCCGGTCCATCAGGCGTCGGACCTCGTCGACGGTGGGCTCGTCGCTCAGCTCGGAGGCCTCCCGCAGGTCGAGCTTGACGCCCTGCTCACGGCTCTGGTGCAACTCGGTGACGTAGTAGTCGTACAGCGGCCGGTCGCGGTCCACGCAGAGGCTGACGCGGCGCGGGTCGTCCTGGGTGATGATCAGGCAGGTGTCGGAGAGGTCGAAGCGCAGGGCCGGGGCCACCGAGCTCAGATGCACGTCGATCTCCAGGGTGTCCAGCCGCTGCCGGTGCCAGACGGCGGCCAGGACGGTGGCGTACGACTCCTTGCGGGTGCGTTCGGTGGTCCAGCCGCCGGCGTCGTCGTGGCCGAAGGTGCGGCGGAAGCGGGCGTAGGCCTCGCAGACCCGGTCGTCGGCCGGGTTGACGATGTCGATCTTCATGCTGAGGGCGCGGCGCTGCCGCTGGGCCTCCAGGACGCACTGGGGCAGGGTGACGGCCCGCAGATAGGTGCCGGTGCCGCCCTTGAACACCCAGCGGGCGGTGGAGCGGCGGGCCTGTTCGAGGGCGAGGGTCACCTCGGGTCCGGCCAGGGAGCGCACCATGGCCAGGTCCTCGATGGCCCGGCCGGTCGCGGCGGTGGCGGCCCGGATGTCGGCCATCCGCCGGCGCCGCTCGGTCAGCGAGCCGAACACCAGGGCGGCCAGCACGAGCAGGATGGATCCGGTGACGACGTTGTTGTCGCGGTCGAAGGCCTGGCCGGTGATGTCCAGCAGACCGACGGTCAGGGCGACGCCGATGGCGACGACCCCGTCCGCGTTGCGGACGGCCCAGGCGATCGAGTCCTCCAGCCGGCGTCCCGGCGGATGCGGTTGGCTGCGCGACACGTCCCCCACCCTCCCCCGACGGCGACTTCCAGGGTAGGAGAAGTGGCCGGTCCACGGCTACCGCGTGTGAATCGGCCTCAACGGCGCGTACTCGACGCCGAGGGTGCGCTGGACGGCGCCTCGGCGGTGGTGGAGCGCTCGGCGTCCGGGGCGGAGGTGGGGGCCTCACTGACCCGGGTGTCCTCGGAGGCGCGGGTCGCCTTGGACGGGGTGGGGGTGCCCCGCTGCTCGGCCGCCGATGTCTCGGGGACGACCGAGGGGACGGCGCTGGGCGATGGATCCGGTCCGGTCGAGGGGCTGCTCGCCGGGGGCGGGGCGAGCGGGACGGTGGGGCGGGCGGGGGCGTCGTGCGCGGTCAGCCGCAGCGGCAGCAGGACGGCGAGCGCGGCGACGGCGCAGGTGGCGCCGACCCCGGCGGCGGTGCGCAGCAGCCGTCGGCGGGACGCGCCCCGGCGGATCTCCTCGTAGCGGCCGGGCGGCGGGGCGAGACGGCCGGCGGCCGGACGCAGGATGACGGTGAGCGGGTCGTCGGGGTCGGGGCGGTCGAGGTCCGGGCCGTCGTCGAAGTCGTCAGCGGGTGTGATCAAGGCTTCTCCTCAAGTGGGCGCGGAGCAGTTCGCGGGCCGCGTGCAGGTCGGCCTTGACGGTTCCTTCCTTGCGCCCGGTCAGCACGGACACCTCCCGGATCGGCATGTCAGCGTAGTAGTGCAGCATGATCGGCACGCGCAGCCGGTCCGGCAGCGACTGCACGAGCAGCCGGACGGAGGGGTCGTCGGGCTCGGCGGGCGGGCTCACCGCAGCCTCGGCGACCGCCCGGCGCACGGCCCGGCGTTCGCGCTCCAGCTTGCGCCAGTGGTCGCGGACCAGGTTGGCGGCGGTGACGTAGAGGAAGCCCTGGGGTTCCGCGACGGACGTCCAGCGGGCCCAGAGCCGGGTGAAGGCCTCCGAGGCGATCTCGTGGGCGGTCCCGTCGTCGTCGACGAGCCGGCGGCACCAGCCGGCGAGGCGGGGGTAGAGGGCGGCGAACAGGTCGGACGCCGCCCTCTCGCGCTCCCGGGAGCGGGCAGGCCGTTTCAACGTTCTCCCGCGGAGGTGTGGGTGGAGTCCGGGATCAGCGCGGCGAAGACGATCACGTTGTCCCGGTAGCCGTCCCCGCTGCGGGGACCGCCGCACGTGATGAGACGCAACTCGGGCCGGTCCACGTTCCCGTAGACGTCCTCGGTCGGGAACCGCGCCTTGTCGACGGTCCGTACCTCGGTGACGGCGAACTCGGCCGTCGTGCCGTTCCCCAGGCGCGCCGCGATCCGGTCGCCCCGGTGCAGCCGGTCGAGGTGCCGGAAGACACCGTCGCCGTACTCGCCGACGGTGACATGGCCGAGGATCACCGACGGTCCGGTCTGACCCGGCGTCGGCGAGTGCCCGTACCAGCCCGCCCGGTCGTGCGCCTCGACCGGCGGCACCTCCACGGTGCCGTCGGCCCGCAGTCCCAGCCGCGTCAGCGGGGTGTCGACCCCGATGGCCGGGATGCGCAGCGCGACCGGCACCGAGCGCGCGAGGGGGCGCGCGGCCTGTGCGGTGCGGGTCGGGGAGGCCGAGGGCGTGCCGGGGGCGGCGGAGGCGCCGGCCGCGTCGGTGGTGCGGCCGGCCGGGCCGCCGCAGCCCGTCAGCAGGACGGTGAGGGCCGCGGCGGCCAGGGCGCGCCTGGAGAGCGGGCTCATGCGCCGGTCGCCCTCCGGCGCCGTACGACGAGGAGGCCCGCGCCCGCCGCGGCGAACGCGGCGGCGGCCGCACCGCCGCCGATCAGCGTGCCATGGCCCTCGGAGTCCTCCCCGACGCCGGTGTCGGCGGCGCCCCTCGGCACGACGCCGACCTGACTGGGCACGGCGGAGGGGGCCTTGGTAGCTTCCCGGGCGTCACCGGTGTCAGCGGTGTCAGCGGTGTCCTCGGTCGCCGAGGGGACGGCGCTGGCCTTGGTCACCGCGGTGCTGCTGGGCACGGCGGACGGCGCCGCGTCGGCGAAGGCCGGGGCGGTGCCCGCCAGGAGGGCGGTGCCGAGGGCCAGGGCGGCGACGCCCGTTCGGGACATGAGTCGCATCTGTCGCTCTCTTTCGTCGGTGTGTTGACGGATCGAGCGGAGAGACGAGGCGGCCCGGACCCAGGTTGTAAAGAACTGGCAAAGCGAGAAATGCTGTCCCCTTCCGAGGGATGAGAGGGAAGTTCGATGAACGCTCGTTCGGTACGCGGTGCGGTGGCGGTCGCCGCCTCCCTGTGCGCGCTGGTCGCGCTCTCCGCGTGCACCGTCCGGCCCGACACCGGCGCCCAGGACGTGAGCGGCGCGCCCGCGCAGGCGAGGAACCTGAAGGTCGGCTGGTCGACGACCTCGCTGACGACCGCGTGGATGCGCCAGACGCTGACGACGCTCCAGGGGGACGTCGACCGGCTGCGATCGGCGGGCAAGGTGGGCGCGTTCCAGGCCTTCGACGCGGGCGACGACACCACGCGCCAGATCGCGCAGATCCGCGCCATGATCCGGCAGGCGTACGACGTGATCCTGGTCGACGCCGGTTCGCCGACCGCGCTCGACCCGGTGCTGGAGGAGGCCGTCGCCTCCGGGATCACCGTGGTCGCCTTCGACTCGCTGCCGACCAGCCCCGTGGTCCTCAAGGTCGGCACCGACCCATGGGCCTGGGGCTCGATGCTGGCCGACTGGCTGGTGGACGCGCTCGGCGGCCGGGGCGACATCATCGCCATGACCGGCCCCGCCGGAGCCGCGGACGGCGACCAGCGGTGGGCGGGGGCCTCCGCCGTCTTCGCGCGCCACCCCGGGATCAGGGTCGTCGAGACCGTGCACAGCCCGAACTCCGTGGCACCCGCCGCGCGGGCGTTCGCCTCGGCGTACGCCGAACACCCGGACATCCGGGGCGTCTTCACCACGGGCGGGACGCTGTCGGCGGCCGCGCTGCGGACGCTGGCCGAGGGGGACGGCAGGCTCGTCCCAGTCGTCGGTGAGAACTACAACGGCTTTCTGAAGCTGTGGCAGAGCAAGCGGGCGGAAGGATTCTCCGCCCTGGCCACGGCCCAGCCCGCCTACCTCTCGGTGATCGCCCTGGAGGCCGCCGTCGCCCAGCGCGAGGGGGTCAAGGTGCCCGCGGCCATCGACGTCCCGCTCCCCGAGATCACCGACGACAACCTCGCCGGGTACGCCGAGCCGGGCGCCCCCGACGACACCTACCCCGTCGACGCCCTCCCGCAGGCCCGGATCGACCAGCTGATCGGCAGAGGACCGAACCCCGTGCCGTAAGCACGTGCATCATGAACCTGTTCAACCGTGCTGCGTCCCGGCGCCGCCCGGCACCCCCCACCTCCCCCCAACTCCCTTATCGGACAGCGTCGTTCAGCCCGGACGGCGGACCGGGGCCCGACCCCCGGCTGGCCGCGCTGACCGGCGAGTGGATGATCGACCCGGCCCGCTCCCGCGCGGAGATCGTGCTGTCCACGGCGTCCGTCCAGACCGGTGTGGAGCAGCGCGACGCGCATCTGACCGGGCGTGACTTCCTGGACGCCACGGCCCATCCTCGGATGCGCTTCGTCAGTACGGCCGTGCGGCTGACCGGTGCCGACGTCTACCGCATGACCGGCGACCTCACCATCAAGGGCACGACCGGCCCCGTCGAGCTGGAGCTGACCTATCTGGGCCATGTCGTCGACGCCTTCGGGGACGAGCGGGTCGGCTTCGACGGCACGACCACCATCAACCGGTCCGAGTGGGGACTGACGTACAACCAGCGGCTGGCCGAGGGCGGCGCGATGGTGAGCCAGAAGGTGCGGCTCCAGTTCGACATCGCCGCCCTCCGCACGATCCCCGGCGACTGAGGGACAGGGAGGACGTCACCGGAGCCGGGGCGCTCAGGCCGCTCAGGCCGTTCAGGACCCGTCGACCGACCGGGCCAGCGCTTCGGCCGCCGCCGTGAGCTCCGCGCGGATCGCGCGCTCGTGCGGCAGCAGGTCCTGCTGTCTGCCGACCACGGACACCGCGGCCCGGATGTGTCCGCCCGCGTCCCGCACGGGCACGGCGTACTCGGTGACGCCGTGCTCGAACTCGCCGTGGGCCGCCACGACCCCCCGCAGCCGGTCGCGGTCGCCCGCGGCGACGAGCTCGGCGACCGAGCGGGCGGCGTTGGGGCCGCCGACGCCGATCAGCTCGTAGTCGTCGAGGAGCGCGGTGAGTTCCTCGGCGGTGTGGTCGAGGAGGAGCGCGCGGCCCGCCCCGGTGCACCAGCACGGGGTGACCAGGCTCGCGCGGCCGAGCCAGTCCGGGGCGGTGCCCGCGGCGGACTCCGACCGCAGCAGCCGTACCTGCACTCCGTCGCGGACCGAGAGCCGCGCGCCGGCCCCGTACGCGACCGCGATCCGGCGCAGGACGGGACGGCTGCGGCGCAACAGCCCCGGGTGCAGGGACGCGGCCACCGCGAAGAACGACTCGCCGGCCCGCAGCGTCGCGTCCTCACGGCGTTCGAGGAAGCCCTTGTCGACGAGGTCCTGGGTGGTGCGGGAGGCCTTGCTGCGCTCGACCCCGACCTCGTCGGCGAGCCGGCTGACGTTGAAGCCGCTCCGGCCGGACGTCTCCCGGTCCAGCACCGCGCTCACCATCCGCAGGGCCATACGCAAAGAGGAGGCCGTGGTCGGGCCCGGGGGCCGACCGGGCGCGGGGCCGTTCGTCGTCACCTCGGCACTATAGCCAGCCGCCGCGGCACCCCGGCCGGACGAGGCGGCAGGACGAACGCCCGGCGCCCTGAGCACATCGACAGTCCTCCGGGGCGGATCGGCAGGGCCGCACTGACCCGCCGCGGCCCGAGGCTGAGCGTGTTCCCGCCGGCGGACCGACGCCGGCGGACCGAGAGGGAGAGGAAGGTGAGGTCCCGATGGCCCGCTACGACATCGCGCTCATCGGATTCGGCGGGGTGAACCGCGCGCTCGCCGAGCTGATCGCCGCACGCGGAGACGCCCTGGAGGCCGAACTCGGCTTCGCCCTGCGGGTGGTGGCCATCACCGACCTGCGGGCCGGCTCACTGGTGCGGACCGACGGCGAGGGCATCGCGCTGGCCCCGCTGCTCGCGGTCGCCCCGGGCGGGCTGGACTTCTCCGGCATGCCCGGGGGCAGCGCGGAGCCGCGCAACGAGTGGGTGATCCGCGAGGTGCCCGCCGACATCGTCGCCGAGGCCACCTTCACCAACCCCACGGACGGCGAGCCCGCGCTGTCCCATGTGCGCTGGGCGATCGAGGCCGGCAAACACGTGTGCACCACCAACAAGGGGCCCGTCGCGCTGCACGGTCCGGCCCTGAAGGAGCTGGCGCGGCAGGCCGGGGTGTCCTTCGAGTTCGAGGGGACGGTGATGTCGGGGACGCCGGTCCTGCGCACCGCGCGCCGGATGTTCGGCGGCCTGGCCGTGCACGGCTTCGAGGGCATCATGAACGGCACCTCCAACTACGTCCTCGGCCGGCTGGAGTCCGGACTGTCCTTCGCGGACGCCGTCGCCGAGGCCCAGACCCTGGGGTACGCCGAGGCCGACCCGACGGCCGACGTCGAGGGGTACGACGTCCAGCTGAAGGTCATGATCCTCGCGAACGAGGTCCTCGGCGCCGACCTGACCCGCGCGGACGTGCCCTGTACCGGGATCTCCGCCCTGACCGCCGAGGACGTCCGCCGGGCCGCCGCCGAGGGGCTGCGCTGGAAGCTGATCGGTTCCGCCGAGCGGCGCGCCGACGGCACGGTCGCCGCCCGGGTCGCGCCGGTCGCGCTGCCCGACGGGCACCCGCTGGCCGGGGTCTCGGGCCCCACCAACGCCCTCGCCTTCCACACCGACCTGCTCGGCACCGTCACGGTCGGCGGCCCCGGCGCCGGCCGCACCGAGACGGCGTACGCCCTGCTCTCGGACGTCATCGGCATCCACGACCGGGCCGTCTCCGGCACCGGGATCCTTCAGGAGGCCCACCGTGGCTGAGACCACCGTGCGCACGGTCCCGCTGCCGGTCGGCGAGGGCATGTCCCCCGTGCGCAGCCCCTACGACGGAGAGACCATCGGCTCGGTCTGCCTCACCGCGGCCGACGCCGTGGACGAGGTCCTGCGGCGGGCCCGGACGGGCCGCACGACGGCCCGCGCGCTGTCCCGCGCCGCCCGGGCCGCCGTACTCGACGGCGCGGCCCGGCTGATCGAGGAGCGCGCGGAGTCCTTCGCCCGGCTGATCGTCTCCGAGGCCGGCAAGACGATCGTCCAGGCCCGCAAGGAGACCGGACGCGCCGTCAACACCCTGCGGCTGTCGGCGGCCGAGGCGCGGCGCAACGCCGGCGAGGTCGTGCCGTTCGACGCGTACGCCGGGTCGGAGGGCCGCTCGGGCTGGTTCACCCGGGAGCCGCTCGGGATCATCGCGGCCGTCACGCCGTACAACGACCCGCTGAACCTGGTCGCGCACAAGCTGGGACCGGCGATCGCGGGCGGCAACGCGGTGGTGCTGAAACCGTCCCTGCTCACCCCCCTGTCCGCGCTGCGGCTGGTCGACACGCTGGTGGAGGCCGGGCTGCCGGAGGAGGTGGTGACCGTCGTCAACGGCGGCGCCGAGCTGGGGGCGGCCCTGGTCGCCGCGCCGGACGTGCGCATGGTGTCGTTCACCGGCGGCTTCCGCACCGGTGAGGCCATCGCGCGCTCGGCCGGGCTGAAGAAGCTCGCCATGGACCTGGGCGGCAACGCGCCGGTCGTCGTGCTGGCCGACGCCGACCTGGACGCGGCCGTGGAGGCCTGTGTGTCCGGGGCGTTCTGGGCGGCCGGGCAGAACTGCATCGGCACCCAGCGGATCCTCATCGAGCGGGGCGTGTACGAGGCCTTCCGGGACGCGTTCGTCGCCCGGACCCGGCAGCTGCGCACCGGTGACCCGGCGGACGAGCGCACCGACGTCGGCCCCCTGATCAGCGAGGGGGCGGCGGCCGCCGCCGAGGCCACGGTCGACGCGGCGCTGGCCGGCGGGGCGCGGCTGCTGTGCGGGCACGAGCGGGACGGCGCCCTGTACCCGCCGACCGTGCTGGAGGACGTGCCGGGCACGGCGGCCGTCTGGCGGGACGAGGCGTTCGCGCCCGTCGTCGTGCTCCAGGCCGTCGACTCCTTCGAGGAGGCGATCGAGCGGGCCAACGAGATCGACTTCAGCCTGCACGCGGGGATCTTCACCGCGTCCCTGGACCGGGCCATGGCGGCGGCGCGCCGACTTCAGGCGGGGGGCGTGATGGTCAACGACTCCTCCGACTACCGCTTCGACGCGATGCCGTTCGGCGGCTTCAAGTACGGCAGCATGGGCCGCGAGGGCGTGCGCTTCGCCTACGAGGAGATGACCCAGCCGAAGGTCGTCTGCCTCAACGGGGCCGGGACGTGAGCGGGTTCCGCGTCGAGCGTGACACGCTCGGGGAGGTGCGCGTGCCGGCCGAGGCGTACTGGGGCGCGCACACCGCCCGCGCCCTGGAGAACTTCCGGGTCAGCGGGGTGCCCGTCGCCGCCCACCCCCACCTCGTCCGCGCCCTGGCCCAGGTGAAGCACGCGGCGGCCCTGGCCAACGGCGAGCTCGGCGTCCTCGCGCCGCCCAAGGTGGAGGCCGTCTCCGCGGCCTGCCGGGCGATCGCGGAGGGCCGCCATCACGAGCAGTTCCCGGTGGACGTCGTCCAGGGCGGCGCGGGCACCAGCACCAACATGAACGCCAACGAGGTGATCGCGAACCTCGCACTGGAGCACCTCGGCCGGCAGCGCGGGCAGTACGAGCACCTGGATCCGCTCGACGACGTCAACCGCTGCCAGTCCACCAACGACACCTACCCCACGGCCCTGCGGATCGCGGTCGCCGCCTCTCTGGACGAACTGCGCGCCGAACTCACCCTGCTGTCGCGGGCGTTCGCCGCGAAGGGCGAGGAGTTCGCGACCGTCGTCAAGGTCGGGCGCACCCAGTTGCAGGACGCGGTGCCGATGACCCTGGGCCGGGAGTTCGCCGCGTTCGGCGTGACCGTCGCCGAGGACGTCGAGCGGATCGGCGAGACGCTGCCGCTGCTGGCCGAGACCAGCCTCGGCGCGACCGCGATCGGCACCGGCATCGCCGCCGAACCGGGCTACGCGCAGGCCGTCGTACGGCATCTGCGGGCGCTGACCGGTCTGCCGCTCACGCCCGCCGCCGACCTGGTGGAGGCCACCTCGGACACCGGGGTGTTCCTGCTGGTGTCGGGGGTGCTGAAGCGTACGGCGGTGAAGCTGTCGAAGGTGTGCAGCGATCTGCGGCTGCTCGCCAGCGGACCGCGTGCGGGGCTCGCGGAGATCAACCTGCCCGCGCGGCAGGCCGGTTCGTCGGTCATGCCGGGCAAGGTGAACCCGGTGATCCCGGAGATGGTCAACCAGATCGCGTTCGCCACGGCCGGCGCGGACGTCGCGATCACCATGGCCGCCGACAACGGTCAGCTCCAGCTCAACGCCTTCGAGCCGCTGATCGGGCATCTGCTGCTCCAGCACATCGCCTGGCTGACCCGCGGCTGCGCGGCGCTGCGCACCCTGTGCGTGGAGGGCGTCACCGCCAACGAGGACCGGCTCGCGCGCACGGCGGACGCGGCGGTCGGCGCGGTGACCGCGCTGGCCCCGCGCATCGGGCACGAGGCCGCCTCGGCGGTGGCGCGGGAGGCGCTGGCGACCGGGGTCGGCGTGCTGGAGGTCGTCACCCGGCGCGGGCTGCTCGACCACGAGACCGCGCGGGCGCTCATGGCCGCCGCCGGCTGACCACCCGGGACAGCGCCAGCGCTGTCACCGTGTCCCGTACACCGGGCATCTGGGCGATCTGCTCCCAGATGCCCTGTACGCGTTCCAGGGACGCGGCCTCCACGCTGACCAGCAGGTCGAACTGGCCGCTGAGGACGTCGCAGGAGACCACCTCGGGGATGCGCCGGAGCGCGGCGAGGACGTCTCCGCCGCGCATCCGGTCCTGGCGGTAGACCAGGACGTGCGCGGTCACCGTGCCGCGGTCCGGGCCGTCCGCCGGGCGGACGATCGTGTAGCCGCAGATGTGCCCCTGCCGTTCCAGCCGCTCGACGCGCTGGCGCACGGCGTTGCGGGAGAGGCTCACCCGCTGGCCCAGTTCCGCGTGGGAGATACGGGCGTTGCGGGTGAGTTCGCTGATGATCTGCTCGTCGATGGTGTCCATGGCGCTGTCTCCTGACGGGATGTCTCCTGACGGGCGAAAGCTCCGGCGGCCGGATCACGACGGCCGCCGGAGCTGGTGTGGGGAGGAGTCTCAGTCCGCGGGGTGCAGGGCGAAGACACGGGCCGGGAAGCCCGAACCGCCCTGCGGCTTGGGCCAGGTGGCCACGATCAGCGCGCCGGCCTCGGGCACCCGGTCGAGGTGCGCCATCAGCTCGATCTGCCAGCGGTCCCGCTCCAGGACATAGCTCTCCAGGCTGAAGTCACCGGCGGAGGTGGCGAGGCCCGGGTCGGTGTCGGTCTGCTCATGGCCGATCGCGGTGACCCCGGCCTCCTCGAAGAGGTACCGCAGGACCTCGGCCGACCAGCCGGGGTAGTGGCTGACGCCCTGCTCGTCCTTGTTGGCCATCGCGGCCGGGTCGGGCCAGCGCCGGCCCCAGCCGGTGCGCAGCGCCACGAACGCCCCTTCCGGGACACGCCCGTTGCGTGCCTCCCAGGCCGCGACGTCCTCCAGGGTCGGTACGGCGTCCGGGTCGGCGGCGACGCGCTCGGTGATGTCGAGGACGACCAGGGGCAGGATCATCTCGTCGACGGGTATCTCGTCGAGCGGGCGGGCCCCGGCCACGAAGTGCACGGGCGGGTCGACGTGGGTGCCCCACTGGCCGACGATCGTGTACAGGTGCACGTTGAAGCCGTCACCGCGGGACATGTCGAAGGGCATCTCGCGCTTCTCGTCCGGGAAGGCGGGGAAGTGCGGCTGGCCCGGGTGGAAGGCGTGGGTGAGGTCCGTCCTGACCGTCCTGGCGATCAGGTCCCGGTGCAGCGCCCACAGCGGGGGCTCGGTGGTGGCGGTCGGGGTGGCGGTCGGGGTGGTCGTGGTGAAGGTCATGGCTGCTCGTCTTCTCTCTCGGCGCTGTCCAGCAGGTCGATCAGATGGGCCGGGGCGGTGACGGAGGCGACCGCGCCGGCCGACTCCGCCGGGCCGCCGTACCCCCACCGCACGTGCACGGCGGGGATCCCCTCGGCGGCGGCGCTCTCGATGTCGTAGGCGCGGTCACCGACCATGAGCGGCCGGCGGACGTCCGCGCCGCGCGCCCGCAGCCGGGCCACGCACTCGCGGATGACCCGCCGTTTCGTCGTACGGCCGGCCGCCTCGGAGACCCCGCAGACGGCCTGGAGCCGGGGCGCGAGGCCGAACCGGCGGGTCATCAGCTCGGCCTGGTCCTCCACCTTGGAGGTCGCGACGCCCATCGGGAGTCCGCGCCGGGCGAGCGCGTCGAGCAGGTCGGGGATCCCGGCGTACGGCGTGGCGGCCGACGCTCCGTTACGGGCGTACTCGGCGCGGTAGGCCGTGAGGGCAGCGCGTGCCGTGGGCTCGTCGAGGCCGACCACGCTCCGGAAGCTGTCGTACATCGGCGGGCCGACGAGCGCGCGCAGGGCGCCCGCGTCGGGGACCGGGGCCCCGACGGACCGCAGCGCGTGGGCCGCGCTCGCGATCACGCCGGGGGCGGAGTCCAGCAGGGTGCCGTCGAGGTCGAGGAGCACGCAGGTGGGCGGCTTCACGCGATGGCCTCCGGGGTACGGTGCCGGCCGAACCGCAGCCAGTGGTACAGGTAGCAGCCCGCCACGAACGGGACGCCGAAGTAGAGCGCCGTGGCCTGGGCCGGGTCCAGCGCGATGCCGATGAGCGAGGCCAGGCACAGGGTGAGGGCGAGGAGCGGGACGACCGGGTGGAACGGGGTGCGGTAGGCGAGGGTCCGCAGGTCACCGCCGCCGCGGAGAAAGGCCCGGCGGTGCATCAGCTGGGAGGCGGCGATGGACATCCACACGCCGACCGCGGCGAAGCCGGCGATCGACACCAGGACGAGGTAGACCGTCTCGGGCGCGGTCACACTGCTCACCAGGGAGGCCAGGCCGCCGAGCATGCTGAGCGAGAGGGCGGTCAGCGGGATGCCGCGGCGGCTGAGCCTGCGCAGGGCCTGCGGGGCCTGCTTCTCCTCCGCGAGGGAGAACAGCATGCGGGCGCAGGAGTACAGACCGCTGTTGCCGGCCGAGAGCAGCGCCGTGATGATCACGAAGTTCATGACGTCGGCGGCGTAGGGGATGCCGACGGAGGAGAAGACGGTGACGAAGGGGCTCTCGTCCAGTCCGACCTTGTCGTACGGGATGGTGGCGGCGATCACCGTGATCGCGCCGACGAAGAAGACCAGCAGCCGGACGACCGTGACCCGCAGCGCCTTGGGGACGGCGGTGGCCGGGTCCTCGGTCTCCCCGGCGGCGACGCCGATCAGCTCGGAGCCGGAGAAGGCGTAGAAGGCGGCCAGCACGGTGACGAGGACGCCGGAGAAGCCGTTCGGGAACAGGCCGTCGGGGGTGTGGAAGTTCTCCAGCAGGAAGGGGTGGGAGCCACCGCCCGAGGCCATCGGGTGGAAACCGAACAGGGCCGCGCCGCCGAGCACGATGAGCGCGACCACGGCGACCACCTTCACCAGGGAGAACCAGTACTCGGTCTCGCCGAAGACCCGGGCCGAGAAGGCGTTCACCGCGAAGACGACGGCGGCGAAGACCAGGCACCACACCCAGACGCCGACGGAGGGGAACCAGCGCTGCATCAGCAGCCCGCACGCGGTGAACTCGGAGCCGAGGGCGACGGCCCAGGTCAGCCAGTAGAGCCAGGCGGTGGTGAAGCCGGTGGCGGGGCCGATCGAGCGGGAGGCGTAGATGTGGAAGGCGCCCGAGACGGGGTAGACGACGGCGAGTTCACCGAGGCAGGCCATCACCAGCCAGACGACGAAGGCACCCACCAGATAGGCGAGGACGGCGCCGAGCGGGCCGGCCTGGGAGACGGTGAACCCGGAGCTGAGGAAGAGCCCGGAGCCGATGACGCCACCCATCGCGATCATCACGAGATGCCGGGAGCGCATCGTACGACGCAGCCCCTCGTCGGGCGGCTGGGGAGCGGAGTCGGCGGCGGCGGCCGGAGGGTTCTCCGGTACGGCTGAGACGGACATGACGGTCTCCTCTGGGGAGCGGGGACGGGGATGCGGGGTGGGTGTGGGGGGTGATCGGCAGGTCATGGCTGGGGGGTGGGGCCACTTTCGACGGGGGAAGGCCACGGCCACGGTTCGCGGGGTGGGCGGGTGGCGGGTGGGTGTGTGGTGAGCGGGTGCGCACGGGGTGGGAGCGGCCGCCGGGTGCGGGCGGGGTGGGCGCGTGCGGTCGGGCCGGGATGCGGTGGGTTGGGGCCTGCGGGGTCGGTCAGGCCGGGGTGACCAGGTCCAGGGGGGCGGACAGTTCGATGACCGGGATCTCCCAGGGGTGGGCGTCGACGAGGCGGGCGAGGATCCGGGACAGCGCGTCGTCGTCCGTCGCGGCGTCGACGTACGTCGTCACGGCGAGGGTCGAGGAGAGGAAGCGTCCGCCGACCGAGCCGAGGGCGGGCCGGGCGCCGGGCCGGACGGTGAAGCCCTCCGCGCCCAGGGCGACCTCGAAGACATCGCCGTAGACCCCGAAGTCCCCCAGTTCGGGCGAGGTCTCGAGGACCCGCAGCAGCGAGGCGAAGGACTCGTCCGAGCGCAGGACGTCGAGGTCACCCCGCGCACACGCGGCCAGCGTCGCCGCTCCGACCGGCCAGTAGACCTTGACCGTCCGGACCGTCCGACGCCGTACGCCCCCGCGGGCCTCGCCCCCGGCGGACCCCCGGTCCGGTCCGGCGGCTTCCGGAGTGATCGTCGTCGTAGCCATGCGTATGCGTCCCTCGGTGTTCGGCGGCGGCTGATGCAAGGATGCTAAGCGTGCATTAAATGCACGGCAAGATGCAGATGCTGCACGATTCATGATCTCAAGGGGTGGTGGCGGTACAGTGCGCACGTGGACTCGACCGTGGTGAAGGGCCTGGAGGCACTCTCGGCGCTCGCCCGGGGAACGGCCGAGGGCCTGCGACACGGCTCCGCCGCCTCCGTCGCGGAACTGGCCCGCCGGATGGGCCGCGACCGCAGCCAGCTCTCCCGCACCGTCACCGCGATGACCGCCGAGGAGTTCGTCACCCGTGACGACGTCTCGGGGGGCGCCACCCCGCACTGGCGGCTCTACGCGGCGGCCCGCGACCTCACCGCGCACCGGTTGCGCACCGACGGCCTCACCGCGCTGGAGGGCATGGCCACCGAGACCGGCGAGAGCTGCTACCTGGGCGTCCTGGTGGGCGACACCACCGTGACCGTCGCCGAACGGGTGCCCCCGGGCAGCCGGCAGCTCGGCTCGTGGATCGGCCGCCCCTATCCGGCCTACTGCAGCGACTGCGGACAGGCACTGCTGAGCGACGCCGACGACGACGAGGTCGCCGCGGTCTTCGCCCGCACCGAGTTCGCCCCCCACGGCCCGAGGACCCCCACCGGCCTGGACGACTTCCTGCGCAGGCTGGCCGTGACCCGGGAACGCGGCTACTCGATCGTCGACGAGGAGGCCGAACCGGGCCTGTACTCGGTCGCCGTACCGGTCCGCGACTTCACCGACGAGATCGTCGCCGCCGTACAGGTCGTCGGACCGCGCCACCGCCTGGAACCCAGGACGGAGGAGTGCGTGACGGCCGCCCTGCGCTGGGGCAGCCGACTGGAAGCGGCGCTGCGCGGCGCCTGAGCGCCACCCGGCGCGGACCCGACGCCGGAATGGACGAGTTCACCGGCTTCCTCACCTACGTCGTCGAGGCCGCCGCCCACACCCTCGGTGCCGACCTGGCCGTCGGGGGCGGTCAGGTCGGCGCTTCCCGACCAAGGACTCGCTGTACGAGGCGATCGTGCTGCACCTGGTGAGCGGAATCGTCGGCGGGGCCCGCGAGCCGGCCGCCCCTCATGGTCGGCTGCCTCGCCCGGGAACAGACGGCTCCCGACCCCGCGGCCTGTTGTCACAGTCCCGGGGTCACAGTGCCACGGTCACAGCCCCACGATCGCGTTCCAGCGCCGGGTGAACTCCAGCCGTTCCGTGGAGGTGATGTCGCGGGCGATGGCGAGGCGGGCGCGCATCTCCTTGTCGGGGAAGATCAGCGGGTTGCCGGCGAGGGCGGCGGTGTCCTCGTCGTCGGAGTCGGCGAGGACCGCCTGGGCGGCGGGGACGGGGCAGACGTAGTTGACCCAGGCCGCGAGCTCGGCGGCGACCTCGGGCTCGTAGTAGTAGTCGACGAGCCGCTCGGCATTGGCCTTGTGGCGGGCGAGGTCGGGGATCATCAGGGAGTCCGACCACAGCTCGCCGCCCTCCTCGGGGACGACGAAGCGGATGTCGGGGTTGTCCGCCTGGAGCTGGATGACATCGCCGGAGTACGCCTGGCAGGCCAGGACGTCACCGCTGACCAGGTCCTTGGTGTAGTCGTTGCCGGTGAAGCGGCGGATCTGCCCGTTCCCGACCTGCTTCTCCACCTGCTCGCACACGGTGCGGAAGTCGTCGGCCGTCCACCGGGTGATGTCGACGCCGTTGCCCTGCATCAGCAGCGCGAAGGCCTCGTCCAGCCCGGAGAGCAGGGTGACCCGGCCCCTGAGGTCGCTCGCCCACAGGTCGGAGACGGCCCGGATGTCACGGCCCACCCTGCGCCGGTCGTAGGCGATGCCGGTGATGCCCGACTGATAGGGCACGGTGTACGTGCGCCCCGGGTCGAAGGCGGGGGAACGCAGCAGCGGGTCCAGGTACTCGGCCACGTTCGGCTGACGGTCGCGGTCCATCTCCTGGACCCAGCCCAGCCGTACGAACCGGGCGCACATCCAGTCGCTGATGACGATCAGGTCCCGGCCGGTCTGCTGATGGTTCATCAGCGAGGGGCTGATCTTGCCGAAGAACTCGTCGTTGTCGTTGATCTCCTCGACGTAGTCGACGGATATCCCGGTGCGCCGCGTGAAGGCGTCCAGGGTCGGCCGGTCCGTCGGGTCGTCGTCGTCCGTGTCGATGTACAACGGCCAGTTCGCCCACGTCAGTTGCCGGTCACTGGCGGAGACATCGACGGCGGCCCGCTCACCGGGCGCCACGTACGCGGCCCGTACCCCACACCCCGCGAGAGCACCGAGGCCAGCCGTGGAGCCGGCAGCACGCAGAAGAGAGCGACGGGAGAGGGACGAGGGCGTGGTCAATCGGGCCTCCTGAAGCAGCACGCCGCACACCCCGCGCCCCAAAGGGGCGCGGGGAACTGCGCGACCAGCCACAACCGGCCCGCAGACGAAAACCGGCCAACCCGCGGAGCGCTACGCCTCCAGCGACGTCATCACGTGCTTGATGCGCGTGTAGTCGTCGAAGCCGTATCCCGAGAGGTCCTTGCCGTAGCCGGACTTCTTGAAGCCGCCGTGCGGCATCTCCGCGACCAGCGGGATGTGGGTGTTGATCCACACGCAGCCGAAGTCGAGCTTCTTGGACATGCGCATCGCCCGGCCGTGGTCCTTGGTCCACACCGAGGAGGCGAGGGCGTACTCGACGCCGTTGGCCCACGTCACCGCCTGCTCCTCGTCCGAGAAGGACTGGACGGTGATGACCGGGCCGAAGACCTCCTTCTGGATGATCTCGTCGTCCTGCTTCAGCCCCGAGACCACGGTCGGCGCGTAGAAGTAGCCCGTGTCGCCGACCTGGTGGCCGCCGGCCTCGACCTTGGCGTGCGCGGGCAGCCGCTCGATGAACCCGGAGACCTGCTGGAGCTGGTTGGGGTTGTTCAGGGGGCCGAACAGCACGTCCTCGTCGTCCGGCTGCCCGGTCTTCGTCTCGGCCGCGGCCTTGGCGAGCGCGGCGACGAACTCGTCGTGGATCGACTCCTGGACGAGGACGCGGGTGGCCGCCGTACAGTCCTGGCCGGCGTTGAAGAAGCCCGCCACGGAGATGTCCTCGACGGCCTTCGGGATGTCGGTGTCCTCGAAGACGACGACGGGCGCCTTGCCGCCCAGCTCCAGGTGGACGCGCTTGACGTCCTTGGCCGCGGACTCGGCGACCGACATGCCGGCGCGCACCGAGCCGGTGATGGAGGCCATCGCCGGGGTGGGGTGCTCGACCATCAGCCGGCCGGTGTCACGGTCGCCGGTGACGACGTTGAAGACGCCCTTGGGCAGGATCGAGCCGAGGATCTCGGCGATCAGGACGGTGGAGGCGGGCGTGGTGTCCGAGGGCTTCAGGACGACCGTGTTGCCGGCCGCGATCGCCGGGGCGAACTTCCACACGGCCATCATCATCGGGTAGTTCCACGGCGCGACCTGCGCGCAGACGCCGACCGGCTCACGGCGGACGATGGAGGTCATGCCGTCCATGTACTCGCCCGCGCTGCGGCCCTCCAGCATCCGGGCCGCGCCCGCGAAGAAGCGGATCTGGTCGACCATCGGCGGGATCTCCTCGGAGCGGGTCAGCCCGATGGGCTTGCCCGTGTTCTCCACCTCGGCCGCGATCAGTTCCTCGGCGCGCTCCTCGAAGGCGTCCGCGATCTTCAGCAGGGCCTTCTGCCGCTCGGACGGGGTGGTGTCCCGCCAGCCCGGGAAGGCAGCGGCCGCGGCGGCCATCGCGGCGTCCACGTCCGCGGCACCGGACAGCGGCGCGGTCGCGTACGCCTCGCCCGTCGCCGGGTTGACGACCTCGGTGGTCCGTCCGTCGGCGGCGTCCCGGAACTCACCGTCGATGTAGTTGCGCAGGCGACGCAGCTCGGTGCTCACTGACCGGCCCTCCAGGTTCGGGTGTCCATTGACTGAGACACCCACAGTAATCCGCGCGCCCACGTTTTCAACACCCCCGATCGTGCAATGACTGCGGAATCCGCAGATCTCGGTAGCGTAAACAACGAATTTCATCGCCATGGCCTTGCGGAACTGTCGAGACGTCGTGCACAGTGAGGCCGTGGCCAGTCGAAGCGCAGAGCACAGGGACGGCGGGAGCTCCCGCGAGTCCAGGAACGGCACCCCTCACCTGGATGCCGTCAGCCTCGGCATCATCGAGCAGCTCCAGGAGGACGGCCGCCGGCCGTACGCCGCGATCGGCAAGGCCGTCGGCCTGTCCGAGGCCGCCGTGCGTCAGCGCGTGCAGAAGCTGCTCGACCAGGGCGTGATGCAGATCGTCGCCGTCACGGACCCGCTCACCGTGGGCTTCCGCCGGCAGGCGATGGTCGGGCTGCACGTCGAGGGCGATGTGGAGTCCATAGCCGAGGCACTCACCGACATGGCCGAGGTCGAGTACGTGGTGATGACCGCGGGCTCGTTCGACATCCTCGCCGAGATCGTCTGCGAGGACGACGACCACCTGCTGGACGTCATCAACAAACGCATCCGTGCCCTGCCCGGCGTGCGCTCCACCGAGAGCTTCGTCTACCTGAAGCTGAAGAAGCAGACCTACATGTGGGGAACCCGATAACCGTGACCGAGAAGGACCTCAGCCGCACCGCGTACGACCACTTGTGGATGCACTTCACCCGCATGTCCTCGTACGAGAACTCGCCCGTCCCGACCATCGTCCGGGGCGAGGGCACCCACATCTACGACGACAAGGGCAAGCGCTACCTGGACGGGCTCGCCGGCCTGTTCGTGGTCCAGGCCGGCCACGGCCGCACGGAGCTGGCCGAGACCGCCTTCAAGCAGGCGCAGGAACTGGCGTTCTTCCCGGTCTGGTCCTACGCCCACCCGAAGGCCGTCGAGCTGGCGGAGCGCCTCGCCCACCACGCGCCGGGCGACCTGAACAAGGTCTTCTTCACCACGGGCGGCGGCGAGGCCGTCGAGACCGCGTGGAAGCTGGCCAAGCAGTACTTCAAGCTCACGGGCAAGCCGACCAAGCACAAGGTCATCTCCCGCGCGGTCGCCTACCACGGCACCCCGCAGGGGGCCCTGTCCATCACCGGCCTGCCGGCCCTGAAGGCGCCCTTCGAGCCGCTCGTGCCCGGCGCCCACAAGGTGCCCAACACCAACATCTACCGCGCCCCGATCTTCGGCGACGACCCCGAGGCCTTCGGCCGCTGGGCCGCCGACCAGATCGAGCAGCAGATCCTCTTCGAGGGCCCGGACACCGTCGCCGCGGTCTTCCTGGAGCCGGTCCAGAACGCGGGCGGCTGCTTCCCGCCCCCGCCCGGCTACTTCCAGCGGGTCCGCGAGATCTGCGACCAGTACGACGTGCTGCTCGTCTCCGACGAGGTCATCTGCGCCTTCGGCCGGCTCGGCACGATGTTCGCCTGCGACAAGTTCGGCTACGTACCGGACATGATCACCTGCGCCAAGGGCATGACCTCCGGGTACTCCCCCATCGGCGCGTGCATCATCTCCGACCGGCTCGCCGAGCCGTTCTACAAGGGCGACAACACCTTCCTGCACGGCTACACCTTCGGCGGCCACCCGGTGTCGGCGGCGGTCGGCCTCGCCAACCTCGACCTGTTCGAGCGCGAGGGGCTGAACCAGCACGTCCTCGACAACGAGTCCGCGTTCCGCGCCACCCTGGAGAAGCTGCACGACCTGCCGATCGTCGGCGACGTCCGCGGCAACGGCTTCTTCTACGGCATCGAGCTGGTCAAGGACAAGGCGACCAAGCAGTCCTTCGACGCCGACGAGACCGAGCGCGTCCTGTACGGCTTCCTCTCCAAGGCCCTCTTCGAGAACGGCCTGTACTGCCGGGCGGACGACCGCGGCGACCCGGTCGTCCAGCTCGCCCCGCCGCTGATCTCCAACCAGGAGACCTTCGACGAGATCGAGCAGATCCTGCGCGCCACGCTGACGGAGGCCTGGACGAAGCTGTGATCAACTGACCCTGTGATCAACACCGGCCCCGGTGTCCGCCGTGCGAGTGAGAAACGGCGCACCGGGGCCGTGTGCTGTCCCCAAGCCCGCCGCGACCTCCTTAGCGTGCTCGTGACCGATCGGCCCTGCCTTCGTTCCCCCTTCGTTCCCCCGGACGGGGGATACCCCAGGGAACTCACGGATCTGAACCGAGGTGTACGCCCATGGAGGCCCCGCCGGACAACGACGTGCTCTGGGCACGCTCGCTGCACTTCACGCACCGCGACGGATCACCGGCGCTCGGCGGAGTCTCGCTGGGGGTCCGGGAGGGCGAGATCCTCGCCGTCAGCGGGCCGCGCGGGAGCGGCAAGACGACCCTGCTGCACTGTCTGTCCGGCCTGGTGCCCGCCCAGCGCGGCGAGGTCTGGTTCAACAGCGTCCCCGTGCACACCATGGGCCCGATGGCCCGCGAGCGGCTGCGCCGCGACCGCTTCGGCTGGATCGACCCGGCCCCGGTGCTCGTCCCCGAGCTGAACGTGTGGGAGAACGCGGCCCTCCCCCTGATGCTGCGCGGCACCAGCCGCCGCCGGGCCAAGGCCGTCGCGCTGGAGTGGCTGGAGCGCCTCGACGTCGGCTCCAAGGCGCGCAGCCGGCCGCACGAACTGACCCAGGCGGAACGCCAGCGCGTCTGCATCACCCGCGCGCTCGCCCCCGCCCCCTCCATCCTCTTCGCGGACGAGCCGACGGCCCCGCTGCACCGCTCCGACCGCGCGCACGTCCTGCGCACCCTCACCACCGCGGCCCGCTCCCACGGCATCACGGTCGTCCTCGCCACCCACGACCCGGAGACCGCCTCCCTGGCCGACCGCCGCGTCACCCTCCTGGACGGCCGCCAGGTCACCACCCTCCACCTCCCCCCGTCCCCGGACACCCCCACCCCCGAAGCCCCCGAACCCCGGGTGACGACGGGCCGGCGCGAGGCAGCGG
This sequence comes from Streptomyces sp. YKOK-I1, assembly GCF_054660435.1. NCBI lineage: Bacteria > Bacillati > Actinomycetota > Actinomycetes > Kitasatosporales > Streptomycetaceae > Streptomyces > Streptomyces sp. YKOK-I1. Next base: position 7,232,948 of record NZ_BAAGDR010000001.1, on the reverse strand, counting down.
ATCCCGGTGGGCCGGAACCCGGTACGCAGTCGGACGACCCCAGGTCGGCACGGCAGGGGCCGGATGATCCAGAACCTCAGGCCGCTGCACAGGGGGCCCAGGACGGCCCGGGTGGTCCGGGGCGGGCGGCGGGTGGGCATGGGGTGTCGGGTGGTCGGGGTGAGGCGGAAGGGCGGGGGGCCGCGTGCTCGCTCTCCGTCTGACCCGCAGCGCGCATCCCGCCGTACAGGCCCGCCGCCTCCTGGTCGCGGCGGCCTCGGCGGCCACCGGTTTCCTCCTCCTCTCCACCCTCGGCCACGCCCTGACCCACCCCGAGGCCTCCCCCGGCTCCCTGCTCCGCCTCGCCTGGTGCACGGTCCCCCTGGCCGCCACCGTCCACCTCGCCCTCGCGGTCGCCCGCACCGACCCCGGCACCCGCCCCCGCCCCGGTCTCGCGGCCATCGGCCTGGGCCCGGCCCGGCTGATGGCCGTCTCGGCGACCACGACGGCCCTGGCGACCCTGCTCGGCTCGATGCTGGCCCTCCTCCTCTTCCTGCACCTCCGCGGCGACCTCACCGGTATGCCCTTCGACGGAGCGGCGACCGACTTCCTGGCCGCGGACCACCCCCTGCCCCTGCCGGCGGCCCTCACCCTGCTCTCCCTGGTCCCGGTCACGGCCTCCGTCTCGGTGGCCCTGATGCTCTGCCCCAGGGACACGCTCGTGGCGGTCCGATCGGCCTCCGGAGCCTTCGCCGCTCGCCCGCCCCGCAAGCCCGCGGGCCATCGAGCCACCGGCGAAGCACAGGCGGGCGACGCACCCCACCCCCCGACCCCGGCGGACGGCACCGCGGACGCCCCCGACACCTTCCCCGACCCCACCGCCCTCCCCTGGGGCGCCGCGCTCCTGGCCACCGGCCTCGCCGTGGAGGGCTACGCCAGCCGTACCTCCACCGCCTCCGCCCTCCCCCTCCCCACCGGCCTGCCCACCGCCCCCACCGCGGTCCTCCTCGGCTGGACCCTCACGGCGATCGGTCTGGCCCTCGCCGGCCCCGGCCTCACCCATCTCTGCGGCCGTCTCCTGCAGACCGCCCGCCCCGGCGCCCTCCGCCTCCTCGCGGGCCGCGGCCTGATGCAGGAGGCCGCCCGTATCGGCCGCCCCCTGGGCGTGGTCTGCGCGGTGGCCTCGGGCGCGTACGCGGCGGCCGCCCTGTACGACCCCGCCGACCCCTCCTCCGGCCCCCTCACCACCCTCGGCGCCGCGGTCGTGGCGTGCTGCACGGTCGCCACGCTCCTCACGGCGGCCGTGGAGGCGAGGCAGGCCCGCGCCGACACCACCGCCGCCCTGCTCCGCCTCGGCGCCCCCGGCAAGACCCTGCGCGCCGCCGCCGCCCTGCGCGCCGCCGCGCTCCTGAGCCTCTTCGTCCCCCTGACCCTGATGGTGGCGGAACTGGCCTCCCTCCCCCTGGCCCAGTGAGAAAACCGGCCCAGTGAGAAAACCGGCCCAGTGAGAAAAAAGGAGCGCGCCCGGCGATGAGTTCCGCGCGACCCCGCGGTCTACCCCACCGCATACCGCACCCACCCACCCTCGACGGGAGAGACCGATGACCGCCCCCGCCTACCAGCAGATGATTTTCGTCAACCTGCCCGTGACCGACCTCGACGCCTCGAAGACGTTCTTCACCGGGCTGGGCTACTCGATCAACCCCCGGTTCAGCGACGACAACGCGGCCTCGGTGGTCATCAGCGACACAATCGTCGCGATGCTGCTCACCAAGCCGTTCTACGCGACCTTCACCAAGAAGGAGATCGCGGACGCCACGACGACCAGCGAGGTCCTCGTCGCGCTGAGCTCCGAGAGCCGCGAGAAGGTCGACGAGCTGGTCGACCGCGCGCTCGCCCTCGGCGCCACCCCCAGCGGCGAGACGCAGGACATGGGCTTCATGTACGGCCGTTCCTTCGACGACCTCGACGGGCACACCTGGGAGATCGTCTGGATGGACCCGGCGGCCGTCGAGGGCTGATCCCCCGTCCGTACGGCGGTGCCTAGCATGGGCGGGTGCATCCGACGACACCCGCCCAGCCGTTCGACGGTTCCCACGATCGTGAGATCGAGTCCCTCGCCGAATTCGACGAGGTGGTCCGCGACTTCGGCACCCTCCACCACTTCCGCGTCCAGGCCGTCGACCTGACGGACCGTACGGACGTCCTGCTCGCGCTCGACACCTCGGCCGCCCTGTTCCTGGGCTGCCCGATGGCGCCGGACGCGGCGGCCAAGGCCCGCGCCTCGGGCGCCCTGGTCTTCCCGCCCGTACCGGACCTGTCCTTCGACCCGTACCGCGGCTTCGTCTACACCCCCGACGAGCTGTTCGACTCCCTCGACGAGGGCTACGAGGCGACACCCGACGCCCGTACCTACGCCTGGTTCCAGCGGACGAAGTCCGACGGCGACATCTTCGGCTCGATGCTCCGCTCGCTCCACGACGACGCCGTGTCCGACGCGCTCGACGAACTCCTCGTCGGCGCGCGGGTGGTGGGGGTGATGGGGGGCCACGCCATGGCGCGCGGCACGGACGCCTACGCCGGTGCGGCCCGCCTCGGCCGGGAACTCGCCCGCGAGGGGCTCATGGTGGCCACCGGCGGCGGCCCCGGCGCGATGGAGGCGGCCAACCTCGGCGCGTACGCGGCCCCGTTCGACGCCGCGATGCTCGCCGACGCCCTGCGGCTGCTCGCCAAGGCGCCCACGTTCACGCCCTCGGTCACCGACTGGGCCCGGGCCGCCTTCGAGGTCCGCGCCACCTGGCCGGGCGGCGGCCCCTCGGTGGGCATACCGACCTGGTTCTACGGCCACGAGCCGCCGAACCCGTTCGCCGCGCACCTCGCCAAGTACTTCTCCAACGCCACCCGCGAGGACGGCCTGCTGGCCCGCTGCAACGCCGGTGTGGTCTTCCTGCCGGGCGCCGCCGGGACCGTACAGGAGATCTTCGACAACGCGACGCCCAACTACTACGCGTCGCGCGGCGAGCCGACGCCGATGGTGCTGGTGGACCGGGAGCACTGGACCGAACGGCTGCCGGCCTGGCCGTTGTTGTGCTCACTCGCCCGGGAGCGGTCGATGGAGTCCCGTATCGCCCTCGTTGACCGGATCGAGGAGGCTCCGGCGGCATTGAAACGTCTCGCCGGTTAATAAGCGGGCAAAGCCGATCCCTGGGAGCGGTCCCCGCATTGACACTTCTTATGGAACGCTTATAGACCTGTGAGTCTGCTGGGGATGGTGACGCACTCGGCATCACCGGGGGCGCCATCTCCCCCTCCACCCCCCGCAGTTGCGCTTCCCCCTAAGGACAAACGTGTCCCTTTCCCGCCGTACCGCCGCTCGTTCGGTGCGTTTCCTCGGTGTCACCGCCGCCTCCGCCGCCCTCGCGCTCAGCGCCGCGGGCAGCGCGCTGGCCTGCGAGATAGGTGACTTCTCCGCGGCTGCCGGATGCGACGGCACCAAGGGCGTCATCACGGTCACCGACAAGGACGCCTCGGGCGTGCCCGCCGTCGTCACCGTCTTCCTGGAGAACAACGGCGCCGACCTCCGCCAGGTCGGCGAGCAGACGGTCGAGGGCTCCAAGAAGGGCGCCGTCATCACCTTCGCCGAGGACTGGGCGCCCAACGCGGTGTACCGGATCCACGTCAAGGCCGTCAAGAAGGAGAAGGTCCTCGTCGACGAGGACATCGCGGGCAACCTGACCACCCCGGCCGAGGCCTGCGCGCCGGACGACGACACCGCCTCGCCGTCGCCGAGCGCCTCCGAGTCGGAGTCCGGGACGCCGTCAAGCACCCCGTCCACCCCGGCCGACACGGCCACCCCGAGCCCCTCGGAATCGTCGTCGGACGACAGCACGGTGCCCTCCTCGGACAACGCCCCCTCGCCCGCGGCCCAGGAGTCCAACCTCGCCGAGACCGGTGCCTCCAACACCGGCCTGATCGCGGGCATCGCCGGTCTGCTCGTCGTCATCGGCGGCGGCGCGGTGTTCTTCGGCATGCGCCGCCGGGGCTCCGGCAACCGCTGACGCACCCCCGCACCACCCCTGTGGCCCGCTCTCCCACCCGGAGGGCGGGCCACGCGCTCTCTCGGCCCCCGGGCCCCTCAGGCTCGGGCCAGCACCGCCGTCTCCGTGGCGTCGAAGGTCACTCCGACCGTGTCTCCGGTCGCCGGCGCCTCCCGCAGCGCGCACGCCGCCTCCAGGCGCGGCGCGCCCTCCGGCTGGAGGTGTACGGCGACATGGGTGCCCTTGAAGGTACGGGCGGCGACCGTGCAGCGCAGGCCCTCGTCGGCGGGGACGAGACGGACTCCGGCGGGACGGACGAGGAGCGTGCACGGGCCCTGCGGAGAGCCCTCCGGGACCGGCACCTTGCCCCAGGGCGTGACCGCGGCCTCGCCGCTGACGTTCGCCTCCACGACGTTCTCGAAGCCGAGGAACCGCGCGACGAACGCGTCCGCCGGCCGCTGCCACACGTCAACAGGCGTACCGGACTGGGCGATCCGCCCGTCCCGCATCACCACCACCCGGTCGGCGAGCGCGAACGCCTCGCCCTGGTCGTGGGTGACCGCGAGGACGGTGGTGCCCAAGCGGCCGAAGAGTTCCCGGAGTTCCACCACCAGCCGCTCCCGCAGCGAGCGGTCCAGCTGGCCGAGCGGCTCGTCCAGCATCAGCAGCCGGGGGCGGGGCGCGAGGGCCCGGGCGAGCGCGACGCGCTGCTGCTCACCGCCGGAGAGCGCGGCGACCGCCCGGCGGTCGGCGCCCGGGAGACCGACGAGGTCGAGCAACTCCCTCACCCGCTCCTGCTGTTCCTTCCGTGACGCGCCGTGCATACGCAGCCCGAACGCCACGTTGCCGCCGACGTCCCGCTGCGGGAACAGCTGATGGTCCTGGAACATCAGACCCAGCTCCCGCCTGTGCGCGGGCACCCCCGTCTGGTCGCGCCCGTCGAGCAACACCCGGCCGGAGTCGAGGGGCTGCAGACCGGCGACCGCCCGCAGCAGCGTCGACTTGCCGCTCCCGCTCGGCCCCAGCACACACACCACCTCGTGCTCGCCGACCTCCAGATCCACGCCGTCGAGCACCGCCCGCCCGCCGAACCGCACGGTGGCCGCCTCGAGTCCCAGCAGCATCAGAACTCCCCCGTCCGGTCGATCCGCAGCCGCTCCAGCACCAGCAGGGCCACCGCGCACACCAGCATCAGAATCGTCGACAGGGCCATCGCCTGCCCGTAGTTGAGCTCACCGGCCCGGCCCAGCAGCCGTGCCACCGCCACCGGCAGCGTCGGACGGTCCGGCCGCGCGATGAACACGGTGGCGCCGAACTCCCCCAGCGACACCGCGAAGGCGAACCCGGCCGCGACCAGCAGCGCCCGCCGCACCATCGGCAGGTCCACCTCCCGCCACACCCGCCACGGCGACGCCCCCAGCACCGCCGCCGCCTCCCGCAGCCGGTGGTCCACCGCCCGCAGCACGGGCAGCATGGTCCGTACGACGAAGGGGACCCCGACCAGCGCCTGGGCGAGCGGGACGAGGATCCAGCTGGCGCGCAGATCCAGCGGGGGCTCGTCCAGGGTGATCAGGAACCCGAAGCCGACGGTCACCGCCGACACGCCCAGCGGCAGCATCAGCAGCGCGTCGAAGCCCCGTACCAGCCCCCCCGCGTCGCGTCGGGCGAGCGCCGCGGCGGCCAGCCCGCCGATCAGCACCGCGATCGCGGTCGCGGCGGCGGCGTACTCCAGCGAGTTGCCGATCGCCTCGATCGGCGGCACCAGGAAGACATTGCCCTCCTCGCTGGTCAGCGCCCGGTAGTAGGCGAAGTCCGGTGCGTCCAGGGACCGTTGCACCAGCACGCCGAGCGGCAGCACGAGCAGCAGCGCGATGCTCGTGAGCACCCCGCCCAGCAGCGCCCACTGCCCGGTCCCGCGCGGCCGCCGCGCGGTGAGGTTCGCGTCCACCAGCCGCAGCGCGGTCTCCCGCCGCCGCACGGTCCACGCGTGTACGGCGAGAATCGCGCCCACGGCCCCGAACTGCACGATCGTCAGGACGGCCGCGGTGGAGAGATCGAAGATCTCCGAGGTCTGGCGGTAGATCTCCACCTCCAGGGTGGAGAAGGTGGGCCCGCCGAGGATCTGGACCACCCCGAAGGAGGTGAAGGTGAACAGGAAGACCATCAGCGCGGCGGCGGCCACGGCCGGCCCGAGGGCGGGCAGGGTCACCGTGCGCCAGGCCCGCAGCCGGGACGCGCCCAGCATCCGTGCGGCCTCCTCCTGCCGGGGGTCGAGCTGCGCCCACAGCCCGCCGACGGTCCGTACGACGACGGCGTAGTTGAAGAAGACGTGCGCCAGCAGGATCGCCCACACGGTGGTGTCCAGCCGTACGCCCCACAGCTCGTCCAGCAGACCGCCGCGCCCGACGAGCGCGAGGAACGCGCTGCCGACGACCACCGTCGGCAGCACGAACGGCACCGTCACCACGGCCCTCAGCACCTGCTTGCCCGGGAAGTCCAGGCGGGCGAAGACATACGCGCCCGGCAGCGCCACCACCAAAGTGAGCGCGGTGGAGGCGACCGCCTGCCAGGTGGTGAACCACAGGACGTGCCGGATGTCGGACTGGCCCAGGACGTCGGCCACCCGCCCGAACCGCCACCTCCCGTCGGCCTTCAGCCCGCGGGCGACGATCGCGGCGACGGGATAGGCGAAGAACAGCCCGAAGAACGCGACGGGCAGGGCCATCAGCCCGAGCCGCGCCGCGCTCCCGGAAGGCCGGTGGGCCCTGGTCACCTCAGGACGAGCGAGGTCCACGACTTGATCCACTGGTCGCGGTTCTGGGCGATCTTCGCCGGGTCCATGGTCTCGGGGTCCTTGGCGGCGGGCCCGTACTTCGTGAACTCGGCGGGCACGCTCGCGCCCTCCACCACCGGATAGACGAACATGTTGAGCGGCATGTCCTCCTGGAACTCCTTGGAGATCAGGAAGTCGATGAGCGCCTTCCCGCCCGCGCTGTTCTTCGCGTTGCTCAGCAGCCCCGCGAACTCGATCTGCCGGAAGCAGGTCCCGGTCGCGACGCCGGTCGGGGCGGTGCTGGGCCTGGGGTCGCCGTAGATCACCTCGGCGGGCGGGGAGGAGGCGTACGACACGACGAGCGGCCGGTCGGCCTTCGCCTTCTTGCCGCCGGCGGATCCGCTGAACTCCTCGTTGTAGGCCTGCTCCCAGCCGTCGACCACCTTCACCCCGTTGGCCTTGAGCTTCTTCCAGTAGCCCTCCCAGCCGTCGTCGCCGTACTTCGCCGCCGAGCCGAGGAGGAAGCCGAGGCCCGGGGAGGAGGTGGAGGCGTTCTCGGTGACGAGGAGGTTCTTGTAGGCAGGCTTGATCAGATCGTCGTACGACGTCGGCGGGGCCAGCTTGTGGTCGGCGAAGTACTCCTTGTCGTAGTTGACGCAGATGTCGCCGTAGTCGATCGGCGTGACCCGGTGCCTGCCCGCGTCCAGCTGATACGCGCTGCCGACCTGGTCGAGCCCCTTGGCCTGGTACGACTGGAACAGACCGTTGTCGAGCGCACGCGACAGCAGGGTGTTGTCGACACCGAAGAAGACGTCCCCCTGCGGGTTGTCCTTGGTCAGGACGGCCTTGTTGACGGCCTGGCCCGCGTCGCCGTCCGTGAGGACCTTGACCTGGTAGCCGGACTGCTTCTCGAAGTCGGCGAGCACGTTCTTGGAGACGGCCCATGAGTCATGGCTGACGAGGGTGACGGTCTTGGTGTCCGAGGCGCTCTTGGCGCCGGACGAGTCCGCACCGCATGCGGACAGCGTGACGAGGCCGAGGCCGACCGTCGCCGCCACGAGGGTCTTGATGTGCACTGGATGTCCTCCTGGGGTTGGCCAGGAAGAACGCGGCCCCGCCCGGGGACGCCGGGCAGGGCACAACAGCTTGAGCGATGACCGAACTTCCTACCCAGAATGACCTGGGCGAGGTTCAGAGGGTCTGCGGCCCGATTGCCGCACTCTCAGCGCTGTGGCGCTCCCCTGTCGGAATATGAAGATGTGGATGACGCTATGCGGGTGTGACGATAGGACGTGGCCAGATTTTACCGCTCGGTGGCCGCCAGCTGACCACAGGCTCCGTCGATCTCCTGGCCACGGGTGTCCCGGACGGTGACGGGCACCCCGTGCGCCGCGATGGCCTCGACGAACGCCTTCTCGTCCTCGGGCCGCGAGGCCGTCCACTTCGAACCCGGGGTCGGGTTCAGCGGGATGAGGTTGACGTGCACGGGCTTGCCGCGGAGCAGCCGCCCGAGCCGGTCCCCGCGCCAGGCCTGGTCGTTGATGTCACGGATGAGGGCGTACTCGATGGACAGCCGCCGCCCCGACTTCTCCACGTAGTCGAATCCGGCATCGAGCACCTCCCGCACCTTCCACCGCGTGTTCACGGGGACGAGGGTGTCGCGCAGCTCGTCGTCCGGCGCGTGCAGCGAGATCGCGAGCCGGCACTTGAAGCCCTCGTCGGCGAACCGGTGGATGGCGGGCACGAGCCCGACCGTCGAGACGGTGATCCCGCGCTGCGACAGCCCGAGCCCGTCCGGAGCGGGATCGGTGAGCGCCCGGATCGCGGTGACGACCCGCTTGTAGTTGGCGAGCGGCTCGCCCATCCCCATGAAGACGATGTTGGACAGCCGCGCCGGCCCGCCCGGGACCTCCCCGTCCCTGAGCGCCCGCATCCCGTCCACGATCTGGTGCACGATCTCGGCGCTGGACAGATTCCGGTCGAGCCCGGCCTGCCCGGTGGCACAGAAGGGGCAGTTCATGCCACACCCCGCCTGCGAGCTGATGCACATCGTCACCCGGTCCGGGTACCGCATCAGCACCGACTCGACGAGCGTCCCGTCGAACAGCCGCCACAGCGTCTTGCGGGTGGTGCCCTCGTCGGTCGACAGATGCCGTACGACGGTCATCAGCTCGGGCAGCAGCGCCTCCCGCAGCTTCTCCCGCGCACCGGCGGGGATGTCGGTCCACTCCGCCGGGTCGTGCGCGTACCGCGCGAAGTAGTGCTGCGACAGCTGCTTGGCACGGAACGGCCTCTCACCGATCTCCGCGACGGCGTCCTTCCGCTCCGCAGGCGAAAGATCGGCAAGATGCCGCGGCGGCTTCTTGGCTCCGCGCGGCGCGACAAAAGTAAGTTCTCCGGGCTTAGGCATGGCCGTACCAGTGTCGCAGATCCACTCGGGTGGCCGGCTCCCAGGGGCCTGGGCGGCTCCGAGTCTCGCTGGAGGAGAGCCGTCACGGAAATCTGAAAATTGATGTAAATCGATCAAATATGAGCTACACCGGTTGCATCATGATGAAATTTGGCAGTCTATTTTCATTTTGCATGAAACAACTCTGGTGTGAGAATCATCGACCAACAGTGCACACAGCGCGTTATCGGCCCTGCACCACAGATCGGAACGTGTATGTCGCAGAATCCACCCAATGAGCTGGATGGCAAGTACAGGCGTTTTTGGTACGCGAGTCTGGCCTTCTTGCTGTTGGCTCTTCTCGTGCTCGCACACGAGGCGCTCTCGCTGCTCACGCAGGAGGTACGCCTCACCGGGGCGAGCGTGGTGATCGTGCTCAGCCTGGCCGTCCTGTTCCCTGTCCGCCGCAAGGGACGCGAGCATCTGAGCGCGGCCTACCATCTGGGAGTGCTGCACGGAATCCGCAGGGAGCAGCAGCTGCGGAATGCGGCCGAGGAGGACACTCAGAAATAGGTAAGGCCACCCGCCCGCAGCGGGAGCCCCCTTCGCGACATTCCCGTGTCGGCACCACGTGGTGCCGACACGGGAATGTCATTGCCGCGTGAGCGACAGGGCATGCCCAGGACAGCGTCTACGCCGTCCCGTGCTCCAGCTTTTCCTTCAGAAGCCGTTCGTTCAGTGGCAGTTCCTTGCGGACCTGGGGGCGGACGACCAGCGGGAGGAGGACCTTGCCCATGCCCTTGCCCTCGAAGTCGAGTTCCATGGTCACGCGGGAGCGGCGGCCGTCGTCGAGGGGGGTGATCTCGCCGTGGACATGGCCGCGGACGGGACCGTCGACGCCCTGCAGACCCCAGACGTGCGGGGGGTCGTACTCGGTGTACTCCATGGTCATCGGGATCTCCCGACGGCCGACGTGCCGGGTGATGCGCAGCCGGGAGCCGACCTGGATCGGGCCGGGGTCGAGCTGCTCGGCCGAGACCGCGCTCGCCTGCCATTCGGGCAGATGGGACGGGTCGATGAGGTACGCCCACACGTCGTCGGGGCTGCGGTCCACGTCGATCGATTCACGGAAGCCGGACATGACGCCTGCCCCCTTTCCGGATGATTGACCACAAAAGGCAATGAAAGGGGCCTGATGAAAGGGGCCTACAGGGAGAATCGTCCCACTCTGTGGGAGGTCGGGTAAAGGCCGCGGGCCCCCGTCCTGGGGATCAGGACGGGGGCCCGCGGGCAAGGTGGACGTGCCGGCGCCGGTCAGCCCGAGCCGACGAACAGCACGAGCAGCAGCCAGACGACCGGAGCCGTCGGCAGCAGCGAGTCCAGACGGTCCATGATGCCGCCGTGCCCCGGGAGCAGCGTGCCCATGTCCTTGATGCCCAGGTCCCGCTTGATCATGGACTCGCCGAGGTCGCCGAGCGTGGCGCTGGCGGCGACCGCGAGACCCAGCAGCAGCCCCTGCCACCACTGGCCGTCGTCGATCAGGAACTGCATGCACAGCGCGCCCACGACCATCGCGAACGACACCGCGCCCAGCAGGCCCTCACGGGTCTTGCCGGGGCTGATGCGCGGGGCGAGCTTGTGCTTGCCGAAGCGCCAGCCGACGGCGTACGCACCGGTGTCGCTGACGACCGTGAGGAGGAAGAACGCCAGGACGCGCTGCGCGCCGTCGTCCGCGGTGAGCATCAGGGCGACGAACGTGGCCAGGAAGGGGACGTAGAAGGCGGCGAAGACACCCGCCGTGACGTCCCTGAGGTAGCCCTCGGGCGGTTCCGTCATCCGCCAGACCAGGACCGCCAGCGCGGTCAGCGCCATGGCGACCCAGGCGCCCTCGGGTCCCCGGACGTATCCGGCGACGACCATCGCGGCGCCCCCGATCGCGAGCGGCACGAGCGGCGCCTTGATCTGCTTGCGCTCCTGCAGCCTGCTGGTCAGCTCCCACAGCCCGACGACGACGGCGACCGCTATCACGCCGACGAACACGGCCTTGACGATGAACAGCGACGCGACGATCACCACACCGAGCCCGACCGCGACTCCTATGGCCGCGCCCAGGTCTCGGCCCGCACTCTTCTTCTGCGGTGCGGGCGCGGGCTGTGGGGCTGCGGGCATGGGCTCCGGATTCTGCGGCACCGCCGCATGGGGCGGTGCCGACGGGGTCTCGTGGCGGAACGTCTCCGCACCGAAGGGCGCCTGGTCGGGCGCCATGGGGCGGTACGCCTCGTCGCGGAACGAGGGGCCGCCCAGCCGGGCGGCCCCCGGGTCGTCATCCTGGTTTCCGCCGTGCGCGGGTACGTCGGGGACGATGGGCATGGGGCGAGTCTGCTGCGCCTCAGGCGCATCGTACGTGGGACCCGCCGGGGCGGCCCCCTGGACAGGCCCCTGGTAGGCCCCCTGGTCGGTGGGCCCCCAGTACCCGGCCTGTGTCCCGGCTGGTGGCGGAGAGCCCCAGGAAGAGTCGTTCATCAGACCTCGAGCAGCTCCGCTTCCTTGTGCTTGAGGAGCTCGTCCACCTGAGCGACGTACTTCGCGGTGGTGTCGTCGAGCTCCTTCTCCGCACGGCGGCCCTCGTCCTCGCCGACCTCGCCGTCCTTGACGAGCTTGTCGATCGCGTCCTTGGCCTTGCGGCGCACGGAACGGATGGACACCCGGGAGTCCTCGGCCTTGCCCTTGGCGACCTTGATGTAGTCCCGGCGGCGCTCCTCGGTGAGCTCGGGGAACACCACCCGGATGATGTTGCCGTCGTTGCTGGGGTTGACCCCCAGGTCGGAGTCGCGGATGGCCTGCTCGATGTTGCGCAGCGCCGTCTTGTCGAACGGGGTCACGACCGCCATGCGCGGCTCCGGCACGGAGAACGAGGCCAGCTGGTTGATCGGCGTCAGCGCGCCGTAGTAGTCGGCCACGATCTTGTTGAACATCGCCGGGTGCGCACGGCCGGTGCGGATCGCGGCGAAGTCCTCCTTGGCGACCACGACGGCCTTCTCCATCTTCTCCTCGGCCTCGAGGAGGGTCTCTTCGATCACCACTTGCTCCTGCGTGTCTTGAGTAAGGCCCGGCTGCGGTTCACTGTCGGTGGCGGCGGCCGGCTGCGTCGCGTCTTCTTCCTGCACGGTTACCGTCCGGCAGGACATTGTCCATCCTCCGACCGGGGTCCGTCCCCCGGTCAGGTGTTGTCGTACGAACCCGGGGATTTCCCGGTCAGCCCCGGCTGCCCTGCTCACCCACCAGCGTGCCGATCTTCTCACCCTTGACGGCGCGGGCGATATTGCCCTCCGCCAGAAGCTCGAAGACGAGGATGGGGAGCTTGTTGTCGCGGCACAGCGTGATGGCGGTGGCGTCGGCGACCTTGAGGTCGCGCGTGATGACCTCGCCGTAGCCGAGGGCGTCGAACTTGACGGCCGCGGGGTTGGTCTTGGGGTCGGAGTCGTAGACGCCGTCCACCCCGTTCTTGCCCATGAGCAGCGCCTGGGCGTCGATCTCCAGGGCGCGCTGGGCGGCGGTGGTGTCGGTGGAGAAGTACGGCATGCCCATACCGGCGCCGAAGATGACCACGCGGCCCTTCTCCAGGTGGCGCACGGCCCGCAGCGGGATGTACGGCTCGGCCACCTGCCCCATGGTGATGGCGGTCTGTACGCGGCTGTCGATGCCCTCCTTCTCCAGGAAGTCCTGGAGGGCGAGGCAGTTCATGACCGTGCCGAGCATGCCCATGTAGTCCGAGCGGGCCCGGTCCATGCCGCGCTGCTGGAGCTCGGCGCCGCGGAAGAAGTTGCCGCCGCCGATGACGACGGCGATCTCGGCGCCGTCGCGCACCACGGCCGCGATCTCACGGGCGATCTTGTGCACCACGTCGGGGTCCACGCCCAGGCCCCCACCGCCGGAGAATGCCTCACCGGACAGCTTCAGCAGAAACCGGCCGTGTACCGTGCCGTCGTCGTTCTTCTGGGCCTTGGTGGTCATGGGAGATCCCGCCTCTTTCACGTGGTGCACATACGAAGAAGGCCATTGCCGGTGGGGTGTCGTTCGCAACCCGTGCGCGGCAATGGCCTCCTTCTCAGATCTGCTGTCGTCCGTCACGCACGCGCGCGTGACGGCGTACCGGGACGATTGCCTACGACCCTATAGGGAGCAGGCGTCCGTCGCGGTACGGACTCAGATGCCGACCTTGATGCGCGAGAAGCGCTTCAGGGTGACACCGGCCTCGTCCAGGACCTTCTGGACGGACTTCTTGTTGTCGAGCGCGTACGGCTGACCGAGCAGCGTCGCGTCCTTGAAGAAGCCGTTGAGACGACCTTCGACGATCTTGGCGATCGCGGCCTCGGGCTTGCCCTCGGCGCGGGTGGTCTCCTCGGCGATGCGGCGCTCGGACTCGACGACCTCGGCCGGCACGTCCTCCTTGGCCAGGTACTTCGGCGCGAAGGCGGCGATGTGCTGGGCGACGCCGCGGGCGACCTCGGCGTTCGGCTTGTCCAGCTCGACGAGGACACCGATCTGCGGGGGCAGGTCGGGCATCGTGCGGTGCAGGTACGCGGTGACGAAACCGTCGTTGAACTGCGCGAAGCGGTCCAGGACGATCTTCTCGCCGAGGTTGGCGTTGGCCTCGTCCACGTACGCCTGGACGGTCTTGCCGGCCTCGATCTCGGAGGCGAGGAGCGCGGCGAGGTCGGCCGGGGAGGTCGCGGCGACGTGCTCGGCGATGGCCTTGGCGACGCTCTGGAACTTCTCGCCCTTGGCGACGAAGTCCGTCTCGCACTTCAGCTCGACCAGGACGCCGGAGGCGTTGTCGTCGGCGATGATCGCGACGACGGCGCCGTTCTCGGCGGAGCGGCCCTCGCGCTTGGCGACGCCCTTCTGGCCCTTGATACGGAGCGCCTCGACGGCCTTCTCGACGTTGCCCTCGGCCTCGTCCAGCGCCTTCTTGCAGTCCATCATGCCGGCGCCGGTGAGCTCACGGAGCTTCTTGACGTCGGCGGCGGTGTAGTTCGCCATGAGTCTGTGAATCTTTCTCGAAGTCTGGAAGATCGACGATCTCGAAGATCTGCACGGTCTGGGAGCTCCAGTGGGCGGTAGCTCTCCGACTCTGTGCCGACCTACGGGTGAACGGCGGGGGCGGACTTGATGTCGCCGCCCCCGCCGTCAACCGTGACGCTGGACGGTCAGGCCTGCTCGGCGTCCGCGGCCGGAGCCTCGGCGGGGGCCTCAGCGGCCTCAGCGGCCTCGGCGGCCGGAGCTTCGGCAGCGGGGGCCTCAGCAGCGGGGGCCTCGGCGGCCGGAGCCTCGTCGGCCTTCTTCTCGCCCTCGAGCAGGTCGCGCTCCCACTCGGCCAGCGGCTCGCCCGCGGCCTTCTCGCCCTTGTCGCCGGTGGCGACGCCGGAGCGGGCGATGAGGCCCTCGGCGACGGCGTCGGCGATCACGCGGGTGAGCAGGGTGACGGAGCGGATCGCGTCGTCGTTGCCCGGGATCTTGTAGTCGACCTCGTCGGGGTCGCAGTTCGTGTCGAGGATGGCGACGACCGGGATGTTCAGCTTCCGGGCCTCGCCGACCGCGATGTGCTCCTTCTTGGTGTCCACGATCCAGACGGCGCTGGGAACCTTGGACATCTCACGGATACCACCGAGGGTCTTCTCCAGCTTGGCCTTCTCGCGCGAGAGCACGAGAAGCTCCTTCTTGGTCAGACCGGACGCGGCGACGTCCTCGAAGTCGATCTGCTCGAGCTCCTTGAGGCGCTGCAGACGCTTGTAGACGGTCGAGAAGTTGGTGAGCATGCCGCCCAGCCAGCGCTGGTTGACGTAGGGCATGCCGACGCGGGTGGCCTGCTCGGCGATGGCCTCCTGCGCCTGCTTCTTCGTGCCGACGAACATGACCGTGCCGCCGTGGGCGACGGTCTCCTTGACGAACTCGAAGGCGCGGTCGATGTACGACAGCGACTGGAGCAGGTCGATGATGTAGATGCCGTTGCGCTCGGTGAAGATGAAGCGCTTCATCTTCGGGTTCCAGCGACGGGTCTGGTGACCGAAGTGGACGCCGCTCTCCAGCAGCTCCCGCATCGTGACGACGGCCATGGCCGTTCTCCTTGGGTTTCTCGGTTGTGCCGCAGGGGCCGGACGGCTCCCGCGCCTGACGCCCGCGGTGCGCCGAGCCACGAAGGACCGAGGGGCGCGGATACCGGAGGACCGACCTGGGCCGGGCTCCCGATACCGGGGCGTGCGAAGTCGACCCGGTGACCCGGATCGCCAGAAGAAGTGTACGGGACCGACGGGGCACCGGGTGACGCCGCTCTCCACAACCGGCGGTTTGTCCACAGCCCCGCCCGTGATCGGCGCGGTCGCGGGACCGTTCCGTCATGAACGCGCTGCGCCGCACCTGTCTGCTGCTGCTCCTGCTGATCACCGTGACGTCGATGCCGGCCCGGGCGGATGCCCCGCCCGGGCCACCGGACCGACCGCCACCGCCCCCGGCGATCGCCCGGAACTGGCCGGTGGGCACCCGCCCGCCGGTGCTCCGCGCCTGGGAGCCACCGCCGACGCCCTACGCCCGCGGCCATCGCGGAGTCGACCTCGCGGCCGCCCCCGGCGCACCGGTCCGCGCGGTGGCGGCGGGCCGGGTGGCGTACGCGGGCCGGGTGGCGGGACGGGGTGTGGTGTCCGTGGAGCTGACGGGCACGGACCTCAGAACGACCTACGAGCCGGTACGGCCGCTGGTGCGCAAGGGCGCCGAGGTCGCCCCGGGCGAGGTGATCGCCGAGCTGGAACCCACGGGGTCCCCCTGCGCGTCGGCCTGTCTGCACTGGGGACTGAGGCGAGGCAGGACCTACCTGAACCCGCTGGACCTGCTGCCGGCCCGGCTTCTGCGGAGGGGCCCGTCACGGCTGCTCCCGCTCGCGGCTCAGCCGCAGACGCCCCGCAGGACCATCCGCACCGCGGCCCCGGTGATCGCCTCCGGCTCCTCGGCGGCCCCCAGCTCGATCCTGCGCACGGCCGAGTCCACGACGCCCTGCACCAGCATCGCCGCCAGCCGGGGCTCCGCGTGTCCCATCTCCGCCAGCGCCTCCACGATCATCGCCACCAGCCCGCCGTGGGCGGCCCGGATCTTCTCCCGGGCGCCGGCGTCCAGTTCACTGGCCGAGATCGCCACCACGGCCCGGTGCCGCCGGTCCCCGACCAGCGCCAGCTGGCTCCGCACATACGCCTCGACCTGGGCCCGGGGCCCGTCGGCGGCGGCCATCGCCGCCTCGACCTCCGCCGCCCACACGGGGAAGTCGACCTCGCACAGCTCCTCGACCACGGCCGCCCGTGAGCGGAAGTACTCGTAGACGGAGGAGCGCGCGAGTCCCGTCCGCTCGGCGAGGGCGGGGAAGGTCAGCGCCTCCGTCCCGCCCTCGGACAGCAGGGAGCGTGCCGCGTCCAGCAGGGCGGCACGCTGCATCGACCGGTGCTCGGCCACGGAGGCCGCTCGAATCCTTGGCACGCCGACCACTTTACGGACGCTCCCCGCCGTACGGGAGTGACTGCGCCCGCTCCGCCGCTGCCGGACCCGGTCAGCGACCGAAGCTCGCCAGTTTCGCGCGCAGCTGGAGCACCGACTTGGTGTGGATCTGGCTGACCCGGCTCTCGGTCACCCCGAGCACGTTCCCGATCTCCGCGAGGGTGAGGCCCTCGTAGTAGTAGAGCGTGACGACGGTCTTCTCCCGGTCGGGCAGGGTGTTGATCGCCCGGGCCAGGAACCGTCGCAGCTCGCGGTCCTCGGCCACCTCCACGGGGTTGTCCGCGGCGGTGTCCTCCAGGGTGTCCATGAAGCTGAGCCCGTCGCCGCCCTCGTCGCCGACGTGCAGCAGTTCCTCCAGGGCGACCACGTTGGCGAGCGAGAGCTGGCTGAAGACCGCGTGGAGCTCGTCGACGCCGACGCCCATCTCGGCGGCCACCTCGCCCTCCGTCGGGGTCCGCCGCAGCCGCGCCTCCAGCGTCGCGTACGCCCGCTCGACGTTGCGCGCCTTCTGGCGCACCGACCGGGGGATCCAGTCGAGCGCCCGCAGTTCGTCGATCATGGCTCCCCGGATACGGGTGATCGCGTACGTCTCGAACTTGATCTCACGGTCGAGGTCGAACTTCTCGATCGCGTCGATCAGCCCGAAGATCCCCGAGGAGACGAAGTCGGCCTGTTCCACATTGGGCGGCAGACCGACGCTCACCCGGCCGGCCACGTACTTCACGAGCGGCGAGTAGTGCAGGATCAGCTGCTCCCGCAGCCGCTCGTCCCCCGTCGCCTTGTACGACCGCCACAGCTCGTCGAGTGTCGAGGGAGCGGGCGGCCGCACGCCGCCACCGTCGCGGGCGGCTGGGGGGACCGCCGCCCGGTCGGACCCGGAGGTGTGCTGGGGCATTCGTCGCCTTGTGCCGTTCTGCCGTGAAGTACGTGGAGTCGGGGGTACCTGGGTGTCCTGCTGGTCTGAAGTCGCTCTGCTGCCGTTCTGTACCGGAATCCTCGTGAGCGTAGCGTGACTGGGGTGTCGCGGTGCGCGAAGAGCGTGTCCGCCCTGGTGCGCAGATACGTTCCGCCGACCGCCCCACCGGGTCGCGGCGGTCGCGCCGGGTGACCGCCGCGGGGTGTCAACTACGGGAAATCCCAAGGTCTTCGGCGTTCCCCCGGACGGCCGAACACGCTCGGTCAGCACGCCCCGGGAGCCCCTCGAACGGAGACGATCGCCTGGCGTGTCAACTTCCAGCCGTCGCCGTGTCGTTCGACGTAACCGAGTGCTCTGAGTTCGTACAGTCTCGCGATCGCGTCGTCCGGGGTGGTCCCGGCGCCGCGGGCGATCTCCTCGGCGCGGGCGGGGCGGTCGGCGGGGAGGGCCGCCAGGATGCGGCGGGCGCCGGGTTCCAGCAGGTCGCGCGGGAGGACCGGGCCGCGCCGGGGCGGGGCGAGTTCGCCCATGTCGCCGACGAGTTCGACGACTTCCGCGGCGTCGGTGACGAGTTCGGCCTCGCCGCGCAGCAGTTCGTGCACTCCGGCGGAGAGTCCGCTGGTGGCGGGCCCGGGGACGCCCATGGTGTGCCGGCCGAGCCGCTGGGCCGCCCGTGCGGTGACGAGGGAACCGCTGCGGTGGGCGGCCTCGACGACCACGGTGCCCCGGGTGAGCGCGGCGATCACCCTGTTGCGCAGGACGAACCTGCTGGGCGTGGGATGGTCCCCCGGCGGGAGCTCCCCCACGACCAGTCCCTGCTCGGCGATCCGGTTGATCAGCTCGGTGTGGCCGCGCGGGTAGGGCCGGTCGACCCCGCAGGCCAGGACGGCGACGGTGGCGCCGCCGGCCCCGAGGGCGCCGCGGTGGGCGGCGCCGTCCACGCCGTACGCCCCGCCGGAGACGACCACCCACCCCCGCTCGGCGAGGCCTGCCGCCAGCGTGGTGGCCATGTGGGCGCCGTACTCGGTGCAGGCGCGGGCGCCGACGACGGCGACCGAGCGCAGGCCCCATATCCGCAGGCTGGGCCGGCCCCGCACCCACAGCCCGAGCGGCCGGGCGTCCCCGAGGTCGTCCAGGGTGCCGGGCCACTCCGTGTCGCCGGGACACAGGAACCGCACCCCGGCGGCCTCGGCCACCGCGAGATCCCGGTCCGGCCGGGCCACCGCGGCCCGCGCCCTGAGCCCCTCCCACCGCCGCTCACTCACCCCAGGGGGCGGCTCCCGGTCCTCCCGCAACCGCCGCGCCACCTCCGCACACCCCCACTCCCGCGCCCACCGCCCCCCGGTCTCGTCCCCGGGCTCGAACACCCGAGAGAGAAAGACCCGGGCGAGCCGGCCGGAGTCCGGCTCGCCGGTGTGGTTCACGTCAGGGCCCCGAGAGCCATGGGCACACCGCGCGGGACCCCGGTCCGCAGTTGCAGGGCGAGGGCGACGTCGGTGGCGTCGGGCCGGTCGTGGCCGACGAGGTCCGCGACGGTCCAGGCGACGCGCAGGACGCGATCGAGCCCGCGGGCGGTGAGCACACCCCGCTCCAGGTTCCGCTCGGCCTCGTCCATCGCACCGGACCGCGCGTGCCAGCGGCTGCGCAGCTCGCGTCCCGGCACCTCGCTGTTGGTCCGCCACGGGGTGTCGACGAGCCGGGCCGCCGCCCTCTCACGCGCGGCTCGGACCCGGTCGGCGACCGTCGCCGTGGACTCGCCACCGGGACCGCGGTGAGCGAGCTCGTGCCGGCCGACGGGGTCCACCTCGACCCGCAGGTCGACCCGGTCGAGGAGCGGTCCGGAGAGCCGGGCCTGGTAGCGGCGGATCGCCGAGGGCGGGCACTCGCACAGGGAGTCGCGCTGCGAGAAGCGGCCGCAGGGGCAGGGGTTGGCGGCGAGCACCATCAGGAACCGCGCCGGGAAGCGCACCACGCCCGCACTGCGGGCGATCACGACATGGCCCGCCTCCAGGGGCTGGCGCAGCGCGTCGAGGGTCTGTGTGCTGAATTCCGGGGCCTCGTCCAGGAAGAGCACGCCGCGATGGGCGAGTGAGACAGCGCCGGGACGGGCGATCCCCGGCCCGCCGCCGACCAGCGACTGCATCGTGGCCGAGTGGTGCGGGGCGCAGTACGGGGCCACGTCGATCAGCGGTTTGCCGGGCGGCAGGAGCCCGGCGATCGAGTGGACCGCCGTGACCTCCAGGGAATCCTCCCTGGTCAGCACGGGCAGGACGGCCGGCAGCCGCTCGGCGAGCATGGTCTTGCCCGCTCCCGGCGGCCCCTCGAGGAAGAGGTGGTGACCGCCGGCCGCGGCGACTTCCACCGCGGTCCGTGCCGAGCGCTGGCCCACCACGTCGGCGAGGTCGTGCCCCAGGTCGTGCTGGGCGGCGCCGAGGCTGTGCATGCCCGTGGCCGCGCCCGTGCCGGGCATACGCAGGCCGGCGAGGAGGGGATCCGGGCGGCCCAGGTCGTCCGGATCCTCCTGCGGCACGGGTTCGTCCGCGAGGACCGCGATCAGCTGGCGCAGGCTGCGCACCCCGAGGACGGAGACGCCCGGCACCAGCGAGGCCTCGGCCGCCGCGCACTCGGGGACGACGACCTGTTCGTAGCCCGCTTCCGCCGCGGCCAGCACGGCGGGCAGGATGCCCCGGACCGGGCGGACCCGGCCGTCCAGCCCGAGCTCCCCGATCATCACGATGTCGGCGAGGACCCGGGGGTCGATCCGTTCCGACGCGCCCAGTACCGCGCAGGCGACGGCCAGGTCGAAGCCGCTTCCGGCCTTCGGCACCGACGCCGGGCTGAGTCCGACGGTGAGTTTCTTCTGCGGCCACTCGGCGCCCGAGTTCACCACCGCCGCCCGTACCCGGTCCCTGCTCTCCGTCAGGCTCTTGTCCGGCAGGCCCACGAGGGTGAACGCCGCCACCCCGGGCTCCAGGTCCGCCTGGACCTCGACGACGACGCCCTCGACACCCACCAGCGCCACCGAACACGTACGCGCGAACCCCATCTCAGGCCACCCCCCGCACATGCTCGACGACGGGGGCTCCGCGGTCCGGGAGCAGGACTCCGACCAGGTCGATGCGGACGCCGCCGGGCGGGGCGCCGCCATGGGTCTGGATCCAGCGCTCCGCGAGGTCCCTCAGCCGCCGGGCCTTGCGCGGGGTCACCGCGGCCATCGGGTGCTCGTAGGAGCCGCTCTTGCGGGTCTTCACCTCGCAGACGACGAGGACGTCCCCGTCGTGGGCGACGATGTCGATCTCGCCCGTCCTGCCGCAACGCCAGTTGCGCTCCACGATCGTCATACCGGCCTCGGACAGCCGCCGCGCGGCCACGTCCTCGCCGTACTGGCCCATCGCACGTCGTGCGTTCATACAGGCACCACCTCCGGCGCCCACATTCACGCACCCGAACCACAGAAGTGGATCTTGGTGGATGAGTCGTCTCTTGTGGATAACTCCGTCACCCACAAGGGACACCTCAGCTGCCCGGCAGCTCCAGGTCGCTCTTGTTCAGCTCCTCAATGTTCACGTCCTTGAACGTGAGCACCCGCACCTGCTTCACGAACCGCGCCGGCCGGTACATGTCCCACACCCAGGCGTCGGCCATCGAGACCTCGAAGAACACCTCGCCCTGGACCGAGTGCACCTGCATCTCGTAGTCGTTGGTCAGGTAGAAGCGCCGCTCAGTCTCGATCACGTATTTGAACAGACCGACGACATCGCGGTACTCCCGGTAGAGCTTCAGCTCCATCTCGGTCTCGTACTTCTCGAGGTCCTCGGCGCTCATGGCATGTTCCCCTTCAGCCGTGCGATCCCCCCATTGTGCGCCAGTCCCGCGGGCCCCTAGACGATTTCCGTGTCGAGGGTTACGGGTCTGGCCGGGGGACCTTCGTCTAGCAGCCTGCCCAGCAGTTCGGCGAGTCTGGTCGGATACACCGTCTCATGCGCCCGGCCCAGTTCCTGACACGTCCACCAGCGCGCTCCGGCGACACTGCGCCGCTCCAGCTCGGTCAGGGCCGTGGCCCGGGTCGTCGTCACCGTCGTACGGGCCAGGTAGTACCACTCGTCCTGGTCCCAGCGGCGGCCGGCGAACGGGAAGGAGCAGGTCCGGCGCCACAGCACCGGGCCGAGTTCGACCTCGGTGATGCCGGTCTCCTCCACGAGTTCCCGCAGTGCGGCCTGCTCACGGGTCTCGTCGCCCTCCACCCCGCCGCCGGGTGTGAACCACCAGTCGTCGGAGGGGTCGTCCGGCTCGTGCCCGTGCAGGAGCAGAATGCGGTCCCGGGGGTCGAGGAGCACGACCCGGGCGACCTTGCGCAGCCCGGTCCCGGAGGCGTCCTGCGCCCCCTCCGTCGTCTCAGCGGGCACCGGCCGGCTCCGGCAGGGGGCGCACACGGCGGGCCGAGGCCCGTTTGGCGATCGGGCCGTACGCCGCGCCGCCGAAGATCAGCACGGTCCCGCCGACGATCGTCCACAGGATCATCCGCAGCGGACCGGGCTGGGAGAGGGTGCCGAGCGCCTCGAAGCCCGTGGGGCTCTTGAGCATGCCCTTCCAGGGGAAGACGACGGCGTCCACCCGCGCCCTGACCGCGCTGCGCGCCACCGTGCCCTGGGCCGCGTCCGTGAGGTGGGCGGTGGAGTCCAGGGAGCCCCGCCGCTCGTCGCCGAGCAGGAACAGCCGGCCCTCGGGGACCTTCACGGTCGGGAAGTCCTGGATCTCGGCCAGGCTGCCCTCGGGCAGATACGGTTCCTCGATCTGCTTGCCGTTGACGGTCAGCTTGCCCTCGGTGCAGCAGGCGACGGTGTCACCGCCGACCGCGACCACGCGCTTGACCACGAGCGCGTTGCTGACCCACTCCTTGTCGCTGAACACGACCACGTCCCCGCGGCGCACCTCGTCGCCGTCCACCTTCTGGGCCAGCACACGCGAGCCGGCCTCGATCGTGGGGCTCATGGAGCTGGTGGGCACGGTGTAGGGCCGGTAGACGAGGGCCGCCCAGCCGAAACCGCCCAGGAACAGCGCGAGGCCCAGCGCGACGACCAGGCCGGACAGACGCTGTCCGGTCCGGCTGCCCACCGGGCCACTGCTGGTGCCACCGCCGCTGCGCGGGGCCGTACGTGTCGTGCTCTCGCCGCCCATGGGTCCGCACCCTACCCGGCGGTACCGAACCGGGTCAGCCCTTCCTCCCCAGCCATGGTCACAAGCTTGGGAAAGGGTTTACGGACGGGGCGCCGCGAAGATCAGCCGTTCTCGGACGTCGCGCGGCGGCGGCGCCACAGGACCACCGGGACCGCGCCGACGAGCGCGAGGCCCTCCGGGGCGACCGTCAGGGCCGCGGAGGCCGCCGACTGGTCGCTCAGACCGGACTGGTCGAAGGTGTCCGGCACCGGCAGCGTGCCCCAGCGGGTGATCGGCCAGGCCTTGACGATGGCACGGCCGACGACCTGGTCGACGGGCACCATGCCGTGGTTCTTGTCCGACTGGTTGTAGCGGGAGTCCCGCGAGTTCTGCCGGTGGTCGCCCATGACCCAGACGGAGCCCTTGGGGACCTTCACCGTGAACTGGCCACCCTGGT
Organism: Streptomyces sp. YKOK-I1; assembly: GCF_054660435.1. NCBI lineage: Bacteria > Bacillati > Actinomycetota > Actinomycetes > Kitasatosporales > Streptomycetaceae > Streptomyces > Streptomyces sp. YKOK-I1. The sequence continues at coordinate 7,209,701 of NZ_BAAGDR010000001.1, read as the reverse complement.
CGTCCTGGCTGCACGGGGTGTTCCCCGGGTAGACGTACGGCTCGTCCAGGGCCTTGCCGTTGACCTTCAGCGGGCCCGTGCCCTTGCAGGAGACGGTGTCGCCGCCGACGCCGATGACCCGCTTGATCAGGTCCTTCTCCTCCGCGGAGGGCATCAGGCCGATCCAGCTGAGGAAGGTCTGCACGGCGTTCGGCTCGGTCGTCGCCTCGCCGGCCAGCCAGTTGTCCGGGTCGTGGAAGACCACGACCTCGCCGCGCTCGGGCTCGGAGCCGAACCACGGGGTCAGCTTGTCGACGAGCACCCGGTCGCCGATCCTCAGGGTGTTCTCCATCGACGCGGACGGGATCGAGAACGCCTGCACGAGGAAGGTCTTGATGATCAGCGCGAGGACCAGCGCGATCAGGATCAGGATCGGCAGCTCCTTCCAGAAGGAGCGCGGCTTCTTCGCGTTCGGGGTCGGGTCGCCCGGACCGTCGCCGCCGCCCCGGGGGGGCTCGTCCGCCGGCGGGCCCTCGCCACCCGCCGCCGGGTCATTCCCGGAGGTCACGGCGCCGTCCCCAGCCGGGTCGGCGGTGTCCACGGGACGTCCGCGGTGTTCCTCGCCTTCGTGCCCGGACCGTGCGCCAACCGCCACATCCCCCACGCCAACTCCTCACTCCGTGCCGCCGCCTGCCCCATGCTCGGCGCAGGCCCACCACTCCCATAACGAGCGGGAGTTCCGCAGGGGTCGGGAGCTGTTGGATCGTTCCGTTCGGATCGTCCTGGGCAACCCTATGCGACAGCCGGTCGGCGGAAGCCGTCGTGGCGGCCGAGCCGGTGACGGAAGAGAAAGTTTGCGGTTCCTTGAGACGGACCCAGTGTCCGAACGGCCAGGCGATCACCATGGCCCGGCCGACCACCTCGTCCTCGGCGACCGTGCCGCCGTAGTCCGTGTTCTGGTGGGAGCGGGAGTCTGCGGAGTTGGCCCGGTGGTCGCCCATCACCCACAGCCGGCCCTGGGGCACGGTGATGTCGAACGCGGCGTCGGAGGGGTTGTTCCCGGGATAGAGGTAGCTTCCCTCTTCCAGGGGAACGCCGTTGACCGTGACTCGCCCTTCCGTGTCACAGCACTTGACGTGGTCGCCGCCCACGCCGACGACGCGCTTGATGAGGTCCTTCTCGTTGTCGGACGGCAGCAGACCGATGAAGGTGAGCCCTTCCTTGACCTGCTTGACGACGACGGGGTCCTCCTTCTTCGTCGTGGTCGTCTCGTCGTTGAGCCAGCCGCCGGGGTCCTTGAACACCACCACGTCCCCGCGCTGCGGCTTGGAGCCGAACCAGGGGGTGAACTTGTCCACCAGGACGCGGTCGCCGATGCGGATCGTCTGCTCCATCGACCCCGAGGGGATGACGAACGCCTGCACCAGGAACGTCTTCAGGACCAGCGCTATCAGCACCGCCACGCCGACCAGCAGCGGCACCTCGCGGACGGCGGACCGCCTGCGCTTGCGCTTGACCTTGCGCTGGAGTTTGCGCCGTTCCGCGCGGGTGCGGCCACCGGACGGGCTGGAGGCGCGCCGGGCGCCGGTGGGCAGGAGCTGGTCCACGGGCGAGGTGGGGATGCCGCGGGGTTTGCCTCGGTTACCCATGGGCACCCGCCGCCGTCCGTGTGCCGTTCGCCCCCTGGGCGCTCGCGGCCGGCACGCGCGCGTAGGCGCTCGGGCGGGACAGCCGGGTGAGATGGCCGTACGGCCAGACGATCCAGTCGGCGCGGCCGACCACCCGGTCCACGGGGATCATGCCGCCGCCCGGTGAGCCCAGGTGGTCGCGGGAGTCGCTGGAGGCGCCGCGGTGGTCGCCGAGGACGAACAGGGTGCCCGCGGGAACCTTGACGTCGAAGTCCACCGTGGACGGGCTGTCGCCTGGATACAGGAACGACGACTCGTCGACCGACCGGCCGTTCACCCGGATCCTCCCCTCCTTGTCGCAGCAGACCACGTGGTCTCCGCCTACCCCCACGACGCGTTTGACGTAGTCGGAGTTCCCGAAGTACTCGGTGCCGTCGAACACGACGACGTCGCCGCGCCGCGGCCCGGCACCGAAACGGTACGCCAACTTATTTACGAGAACGCGGTCGCCGATCCTCAATCCGTTTTCCATGGATCCGCTGGGAATCTGGAATGGTTGGACCACGAAAGCGTTGAGGAGCAGCAAAAACACCAGGCAGATCAGCAGGGTGAGGCTGATGCGGCCACCCGGCAGCCGCTCGGCGATCCGGGCCGTCAACGAGAAACGCGACCGTCCCTCCACGGCCCCCTGAGCGGGGCGGGAGGAGCGGTCGCGCTCCGTCGTCGGCTGAGCTTCGGTGTCCATCGGGGTCAGATGCTAACCGGCCCCTCTGTGGATCACCCGGGTGCGCTCAGTGGATCACCAATGGATCCACTGTGCGGGCTCAGTTGTCGCGCTTCTCCTTGATCTTCGCGGCCTTGCCGCGCAGCTCACGGAGGTAGTACAGCTTGGCGCGACGGACGTCACCGCGGGTGACGAGCTCGATCTTCTCGACGATCGGGGTGTGCACCGGGAAGGTGCGCTCGACGCCGACGGAGAACGAGACCTTGCGGACCGTGAAGGTCTCGCGGACACCGGCGCCCTGGCGGCGGATGACGACGCCCTTGAACTGCTGCACACGAGAGCGGTTGCCCTCGATGACGCGGACGTGGACGTTGACGGTGTCGCCCGGGCGGAAGGCCGGGACGTCGCTGCGCAGCGACGCGGCGTCGACGGAGTCGAGCAGGTGAGACATTTCGTCTGCTTTCTTCGCCGATGCCACAGGTCATCAGCGGGAGCTAGTTTCCAAGAGGTCTGCCGGCGGCGTCAGGGCGGGCGTCGTGTCCCCCTGTGGCAGGGGCGCACACCGGACGGCGCACAACAGCGGTCTATTGTTCCATGGCCTCGGGCCTGCGCCAAAATCGGCCGTACGGCTCACCCTCGGGGTCGGGGGCCCAGCCCAGGATCGAGAGCATCTCGCGGTCCTTCTTGTCGAAGGCCCTCGGCTCGCAGCGCTCGATCAGGTCGGGCCGGTGGGCCGTCGTACGGCGCAGGGCCTCGTCGCGGCGCCAGCGGGCGATCTTCCCGTGATGGCCGCTGAGCAGCACGTCCGGGATCTCCCGGTCGCGCCAGACGGGCGGCTTGGTGTAGACGGGGCCCTCCAGGAGGCCGGCCATGGCGCCGGGGGCGAAGGAGTCGTCGCGGTGGGACTCGGCGTTGCCGAGCACCCCGGGCAGCAGCCGGGCCACGGCCTCGGTGATCACGAGGACGGCCGCCTCGCCGCCGGCGAGGACGTAGTCGCCGATGGAGACCTCGTACACGGGGACGCGGGTGGCGTACTCGTCGACGACCCGCCGGTCGATGCCCTCGTAGCGGGCCGGGGTGAAGACCAGCCAGGGCCGCTCGGAGAGTTCGAGGGCGAGTTCCTGGGTGAAGGGGCGGCCGCTGGGGGTGGGGACGACGATCGCGGGGAGCGTCGAGCCGGTCTCGTAGCCGTCGGCGAGGATCGTGTCGAGGGCTTCGCCCCAGGGCTCGGTCTTCATGACCATGCCGGGCCCGCCGCCGTACGGGGTGTCGTCGACCGTGTTGTGCCGGTCGTGGGTCCACTCCCGCAGGTCGTGCACGCGTACGTCGAGCTGTCCACGCGCGCGTGCCTTGCCGACGAGGGAGACGTTCAGCGGGTCGAGGTACTCGGGGAAGATCGTGACGACGTCGAGGCGCATCAGGACTCGTCCCGGGTGGAGTCGATCACGGCGCGGTCGTCGATGAGTCCCGGCGGCGGGTCGATGACCGCCCGCTGTTCCTTCAGATCGATCTCGGTGACGATCTCCTCGACGAAGGGGATCATCACCTCGCTCCCGTCCGGCCGCTCGACGATGAAGAGGTCCTGGGAGGGGAGGTGCGAGATCTCGGTGATCCGGCCGACCTCCGCGCCGTCCTTGGTGACCACGTCCAGGTCGATCAGCTGGTGGTCGTAGTACTCGTCCTCCTCCTCCGGCAGCTCCTCCGGGTCGACCTCGGCGATCAGGAGGGTGTTGCGCAGGGCCTCGGCGGCGTTGCGGTCGCCGACGCCCTCGAAACGCAGGAGGAGCCGGCCGCTGTGGACCCGGCCGGTCTCGATGGTCAGCGGGCCGGTCGAGGCCGGGTCGGTGGCCAGGACGGCTCCCGGCGCGAGCCTGAGTTCCGGCTCGTCGGTACGGACCTCGACGGTGACCTCGCCCTTGATGCCGTGGGCGCGGCCGACGCGAGCGACTACCAGCTGCACTGTGCTTGTTCTCCCTGTAGTACGACTACGGGCCGGGGACGGCCCATGGCCTTCCCCGGCCCGAGCCGGTGCTGCGATACGTCAGCGGACGTGGTCCACGTCGACGAGGTCGACGCGGACTCCGCGACCGCCGATAGCGCCCACGACGGTGCGCAGAGCGCGTGCGGTGCGGCCGTTGCGGCCGATCACCTTGCCGAGGTCGTCGGGGTGGACCCGGACCTCGAGAACGCGCCCGCGGCGCAGGTTGCGCGAGGCGACCTGCACATCGTCAGGGTTGTCGACGATGCCCTTCACGAGGTGCTCGAGAGCCTCCTCGAGCATGCTCAGGCCTCGGTCGACTCGGACTCAGCGGCGGCCTCGTCCTTCTTCTCGGCCTTCTTCTTCTGGGTGATCGCCTCACCCTTGCCCTCGTCGTCGCCACCCAGGGCCTCGAACGAGGGGCGCGCCTTCTTGGGCGCGGCCACGAGCAGCGGAGCCGGGGCGGGCTCGCCCTTGAACTTCTGCCAGTCGCCGGTCTTCTTCAGGATGGCGAGCACGGGCTCGGTCGGCTGCGCGCCGACACCCAGCCAGTACGCGACGCGGTCCGCGTCGACCTCGATGATCGACGGGTGGTACGTCGGCTGGTACTTGCCGATCTCCTCGATCGCACGGCCGTCACGGCGGGTGCGGGAGTCGGCGACGACGATGCGGTAGTGAGGCGAACGGATCTTGCCCAGACGCTTCAGCTTGATCTTGACTGCCACGGGAGTGGACTCTCCTGGTTTTGACGTGGTTGGGCACGGCGAGAGAGCCGCGTGGGGTTGCGGTACCCGAGTGCCCGATGGACGCGTCAGCCGGAGGAGAGAGGGGTCCTGTGCGGCTGTCGAGTACAGCTAGCCATTGTGCCACACCCGGCGGGTCGCCTCGTGCCGAGGGTGTGCGCGGGCATGCCTCGGCAGCGCCCGGCGCTCGGCGGGGAGCCCTTGGAACCACGGCTCCCCGCACCACGCTGAACCGGCAGCCACGAGATGCCGGTGCATGACCGCCGTACTGGCGTACGGCTTACGCGGCGCCCGCGATCTCGGGGATGCGGAACGGCTTGCCGCAGCCGCCGCACACGATCGGGGCCTGGGCCAGGACCGACGGCACCACCCGGACGTTGCGACCGCAGTCGCAGACGGCCTTGACGCGGACGCCGCCGCCGGAGGAGCCATGGCGGGCGGCGGGACCGCGGAAGGTGCGGGTGGTGCTGTCGGCGGAGGTGGCCGCCGTGTGGGCCTTGAGGGCCCGCTGGAGGCGCTCGATCGTGGGACGGTAGCGGCGCTTGGCCTCGGGGTTGAGCGTGACCAACGAGAAACCGCTGCTCGGGTGCGGTTCCTCGGGGTGGTCCAGGCCCAGCTCCTCGGCGATGGCGAGGAATCTGCGGTTGTGGTAGCGGCCGGCGCGGGAGGTGTCGCGAACGCCGCGGGCGGCGGCGATGCCATGGACTGCCTCATGGAGCAGTCGCTCGAAGGAGAGCTCGTGACCGCAGGCGGACGACGACTCCCCGATCAGGGACTCTGGCGCGGCAAGGTCCGGCAGCTCGGGGTGGTACCGCTGAATGTCGGCCCACGCCTGTGCCAGCTCTGCGGCGAGAACAGGTGGTGTCTGTGTCGTGCTCACGTAATGACAACGAGCGGGGGTGCCGCTGTGTTCCTATTCCGGGGCATCCCAAATAATTTGCACGTACCCGTCAGTTGCCGCTGATGCGTGGAGACGAGGGCGGGTGCGCTGATCTGCGGAGAAGCCTCACAGCTCACCCCAAGGTGGTGCGTAGTTCGCCGTACGCCCCGGCGCGTAGCCGTTGTCCGCGCGCCGGGGAACAGGTGTACGGCGGGGCGCAAGAGGCGTTTCGGTCGCTCTGCCCGCCGGAGCGCGCCGTCTCAGTAGGCGCGCGCGACGACCGCGACGTTACCGGGCGCGTCCTCGGTGTCCGGCACCGACCCGTCCTCGGCGACCAGACACCGTACGGTCACGGCGTGCTCGGCGAGGGCGGCCTCGCCCTGCGCGCCGAGCACCGCCCAGGGGATGCGCGCCCAGCGGCCGGACGTGGCCGCCTCGACGGCCTCCCCGGGCGTGGCCACCTCCACCGTCCGCGCCTCGCGCCGCTGGAGGGACTGCGTCAGCAGCAGCGCCTGGTCCTCCTCCAGCACGGACGGCAGCAGCTGTACGAGGCTGTCGACGGCCACCGGCTCCTTGCCTCCCGGGATGCGGCGGGCCAGCATCGCCGTGCCGTTCTCCAGGTCGCGCGGCCCGATCTCGACGCGGACGGGCACGCCCTTCAGCTCCCAGTCGACGGCACGCCGCCCGAAGGGCACGTCGGTGCGGTCGTCGACGTGCGTCCGGATCCCGGCCACCCGCAGCCGGTCGCCCAGCTCGCGGACCTTGGCCAGAACCGCCTCGTCGCCCTTGATCGCGAGGACCACGGCCTGGATCTGCGCCAGCCGGGGCGGCACCCGCAGCCCGTCGTCGTCGCCGTGCATCATCACCAGGGCGCCGATCATGCGGGTCGTCGAACCCCAGGACGTCTGCCAGACCAGTTCCCGGGTGCCGTCCTTGGACAGGTACGTGGTCTGGAACGCCTTGGCGAAGTTCTGGCCGAGTTCATGGCTGGTGGCCATCTGGAGGGCCTTGCCGTCGCCCATCATCCCTTCGAGGGTGAGGGTGTTGACGGCTCCGGCGAACCGCTCCCGGGTGGTCTTGCGGCCGGCCACCACGTCCATCGCGAGGACGTTCACCATGAAGTCCTCGTAGACCCGCCGGTGGATGTGCGCGGCGAAGTCGCGGGCGTCCTCGTAGGTCGCGTGCGCGGTGTGCCCCTCCTGCCAGAGGAACTCGGTCGTCCGCAGGAACAGCCGCGGGCGCAGCTCCCAACGGACGACGTTGGCCCACTGGTTGATGAGCAGGGGCAGGTCGCGGTAGCTCTGCACCCACTTCGCGAAGTACTCGTTGATGATCATCTCGGAGGTGGGGCGGACCACCGCCGGCTCCTCCAGCTCCTTGCCGCCGCCGTGCGTGACCACCGCCAGCTCCGGGGCGAAACCCTCGACATGATCGGCCTCGCGGGTGAGGTACGACTGCGGGATCAGCAGCGGGAAGTACGCGTTCTGGGTGCCCGTCTCCTTGATACGGGCGTCCATCTCGGCCTGCATCCGCTCCCACAGCCCGTACCCGTACGGCCGGATGACCATGGTGCCGCGCACCGGACCGTTGTCGGCCAGTTCGGCCTTGTTGATCAGATCCTGGTACCACCGGGGGAAGTCGTCCGCCCGCGGGGTGAGAACGGGTGCCTTGGCCATGACGCGATGCTACGGGCCCACGTTGCCGGAATGTGAATTCTCGCCACTCCTCCCGCGCGTCCACAAGCGGGGCCCCGAGACCCCTGGACGCGGCCGCAGAGGGGGAGTTACCTGGCATACGGGGGCGGTGCGCAGGCACTGCACGGGGGTCACCTGATCGGTACTGCGGCAAATTCTCGGCGGAATGGGGCGCTTATTCATGACACCTGTGCTCGTGCGGCAGCACCTTCCCACCGCGGGGCCGGTGCCCCGCACGGACCTGGGTGCACGCGCGCGTGACTGGTCCGAGATCCAGGAACGGATGCTGGTCCCGCTCTACGAGGCCGTCTACGAGCGGCTGGAAGTGGGCCCCGGCACCCGGCTGCTCGGCCTCGGCTGCGGCTCCGGGCTCGCCCTGCTGATGGCCGCCTCCCGGGGCGCGTCCCTCACCGGGGCCGAACCCGGCTCCCCCGAACGGCTGGCCCTCGCGCGCGAGCGGCTGCTGCCCTCGGCCGGGGAGGGAGACGCGCGGGGAGGCATCCGGCTGACCGGCCGGTCACCGGGGGACGCGGCCGGCGCGGAGACGCCCGCGTACACCCTGGTGACCGCCTTCGAGCCGATCGGCGCGCTCGCGGGCGACACGGAGGCACTGGCCGGGCTGCTCGCGGCGGCGGTCCCGCTCGCCGAGCGGGGGGCGCCGGTGGTGCTCGTCGGCTGGGGACCGCCGGAGCGCTGCGCCACCTGGGACGTGCTGCGCACGGTGGCCGGACCGGACGCCCTGACCCGCGGCGACGCGGCCGACGGCGGCCCGGGCCGACTGCGGCACGCCCTGCGCGACGACCTGGAGGAGGCCGCGCAGCGGGCGGGGCTGAGGCTCGACGGTTCCGGCCGGGTGGCCTGCCCGTTCGGGTACGCCGGGGTGGACAGCGCCGTCCGGGGCCTGCTGTCGACGGGGCTGTTCGACACGGCGGTCGCGGCGAGCGACCAGGACCAGGTCGGCAAGGAGCTGGCGGAGGCGCTGCACCCCTACCGCCGACGGGACGGCACGGTGTGGATGCCGAACGTGTTCCGGTACCTGATCGCCCGTACACCCTGACCGCCGGACCGGGAATCAGTCCTCGTCCTTGCGGAGCCGGGTGATCCCCGCGATGCGGTAGGCGTCGGCCTCCTCCAGGGTCTCGTGCTCCAGGAGCGCCTCGGCGAGGGCGTCCAGCTGGCCGCGGTGGTCGCGGAGTTTGGTGAGCGCCTCCTCGTAGCACTCGTCGACGATCCGGCGCATCTCGTCGTCGATGACGTCGAGGGTGGCCGGGGCCGCGGCGAGGCCGTAGGCCTGCTGGGCGTCGCTGGGCAGGGCGGAGAGCCGGCCGACCCGGTCGCTCATGCCCCAGCGGGCGACCATCCCGCGCGCGATGTTGGTGACCTGTTCGAGGTCGTTCTCGGCGCCGGTGGTGACGACCCCGTAGATCACCTCCTCGGCCGCCATCCCGCCCAGGGCGCCGATGATGCGGCCGCGCAGATACTGCTCGGAGTGCGCGTACCGCTCGACCTCCGGGGTCGACATGGTCACGCCGAGGGCGCGGCCGCGCGGCACGATGGTGACCTTGCGGACGGGGTCGGCGCCCGGCTGGAGCATGCCGAGGAGGGCGTGGCCGCTCTCGTGGTAGGCGGTGCGACGGCGGTCCTCCTCGGGCATCACGAGGGTGCGTTCGGCTCCGAGCTGCACCTTCTCCAGCGCTTCCGACAGGTGCGCCGGGGTGACCTGGCTCTGTTTGCGCTTGACGGCGAGCAGGGCGGCCTCGTTGGCGAGATTGGCCAGATCCGCCCCTGTCATACCGGGGGTGGTGCGGGCCACCTGGGTCAGGTCCACGTCGGGGGCGAGCGGGATCCCGCGGGTGTGGATGCGCAGGATCGCCTCGCGTCCGCCGCGGTCCGGCGGGGAGACGTTGACCACCCGGTCGAAGCGGCCGGGCCGGGTGAGCGCCGGGTCCAGGATGTCGGCGCGGTTGGTGGCCGCGATGACGATCACACCCTCGGAGCCGGAGAAGCCGTCCATCTCGGTGAGGATCTGGTTCAGCGTCTGCTCGCGCTCGTCGTGACCGCTCACCGACGCGCCCCCGCTGCGGACCCGGCCGATGGTGTCGATCTCGTCGATGAAGATGATCGACGGCGCCACCTTGCGGGCCTCGGCGAACAGTTCCCGGACCCGGGAGGCGCCGACGCCCACGATCATCTCGATGAACTCGGACGCGGAGGCCGAGAAGAACGGCACCCCGGCCTCGCCGGCCACCGCGCGGGCCAGCAGGGTCTTGCCGGTGCCGGGCGAGCCCGCGAGCAGCACCCCGCGGGGCATCTTGGCGCCCATCCTTCGGTAGGCGTCCGGGTGTTCCAGGAAGTCGACGACGTCGTCCAGCTCGCCCTTGACCTCGTCGATCCCGGCCACGTCGGCGAAGGTGGTGCGCTGGGTGCCGGGCCGTAGCTCGACGGGTTTGGGCGGCGCCTTGCGGCCGAGCATGCCGCCGGCCCCGCCGAGGCCCCCGGCGAACCTGCGGGCGAAGAAGACCCACACCGCGACCAGCAGCACGATCGGGATCAGCGAGATCAGCAGGTTGGAGAGCAGACTGCGCTGCTGCACGACCGGCCGGGCGGTGACCGTGACGTCGTGGCTGCTCAGGTTCTGCCAGAGGTCGTCGTCCGCGAAGGCGGGGCGCTGGGTCTTGAACCGGGTGTAGGTGCCGTCGTCGTCGGGGTTGTCCCGGGCCTTCCTCAGCTCGCCCTGGATCGCGTCGCCCTTGGAGTAGATCTTCGCGACGTTGCCCTCGTCGACCTGTTTGCTGAACTCGGTGTACGAGATGGTCGGCTCGTTGCCCTGGCCGAGGTAGTTCAGTCCGACGTAGACGATCAGGAAGACGATCACCGCGGTGACGGCGAGGCCCCACCAGCGGCCCCGGGGGCGTCTGCCACCGGGGCCGCCGGGGGGCGGTGTTCCCTCGTCCGGGGTGCCCTCGGAGCGCCATGGCTGGTCGGGGGCCCTGCGCGGCGGAGCGGCATTGCTCATATCTGGACGTTACGGCAGACACCGGACCTCGGCATGCGCTGAGGGCGCCCTCCTCGGCGGAGGGCGCCCTCGGTGACGTATCCCGGACGGCGTCGGCGCGGGCGATGCCCGCGTCAGCCCATGAACTTCTTGAACTCGTCGGGCAGCTCGAAGTCCTGGGCGCCCTGCTGCGGCACCCCGAACGCGTTGCCGCCCTGGGCCTGGGCCTCGCGGCGCTGGGCCGCCTCCAGCTCCTGCTGCCGGCGCTTCATCGGGTTGCCGGAGCGCTGCTTGCCCTTGGCCTGCTTCGGCTGCTTCTTCTGCCGGCCGGGGCCGCCGCCCATGCCCGGGATCCCCGGCATGCCGGGCATACCGCCGCCCTGGGCCATGCGGGACATCATCTTGCGGGCCTCGAAGAACCGCTCGACCAGACCCTTGACCGCGCTGACCTCGACACCGGAGCCCTTGGCGATACGGGCGCGGCGCGAGCCGTTGATGATCGTGGGGTCCTGGCGCTCGGCCGGGGTCATCGACTTGATGATCGCGGCGGTGCGGTCGACGTCCCGCTCGTCGAGGTTGTTGATCTGGTCCTTGATCTGCCCCATGCCGGGCAGCATGCCGAGCAGCTTGCTGATGCTGCCCATCTTCCTGACCTGCTCCATCTGGGACAGGAAGTCGTCCAGGGTGAAGTCCTGGCCCTTCTTCGACGCCAGCTTGGAGGCCATCTTCTCGGCCTCTTCCTGGCTGAACGTCTTCTCCGCCTGCTCGATCAGGGTGAGCAGGTCACCCATGTCGAGGATGCGGGAGGCCATCCGGTCCGGGTGGAAGGCGTCGAAGTCGTCGAGCTTCTCGCCGTTCGAGGCGAACATGATCGGCTTGCCGGTGACCTGGCGGATCGACAGGGCCGCACCGCCGCGGGCGTCGCCGTCGAGCTTGGAGAGCACCACGCCGTCGAAGCCGACGCCGTCGCGGAAGGCCTCCGCGGTGTTGACCGCGTCCTGACCGATCATCGCGTCGACGACGAAGAGGATCTCGTCGGGCGAGACGGCGTCGCGGATGTCCGCGGCCTGCTGCATCAGCTCCTGGTCGATACCGAGGCGGCCGGCGGTGTCCACGATCACGATGTCGTGGACCTTGGCCTTCGCGAACTCGATGGAGTCCTTGGCGACCTGGACCGGGTCGCCCACGCCGTTGCCCGGCTGGGGCGCGTAGACCGCGACGCCCGCGCGCTCGGCGACCACGCTGAGCTGGTTGACGGCGTTGGGGCGCTGGAGGTCGCAGGCGACGAGCAGCGGCGAGTGGCCCTGCTCCTTCAGCCAGCGGCCGAGCTTGCCCGCGAGGGTGGTCTTACCGGCGCCCTGGAGACCGGCCAGCATGATCACGGTGGGCGGCTGCTTGGCGAAGCGCAGCCGCCGGGTCTCCCCGCCGAGGATCGTGACGAGTTCCTCGTTGACGATCTTCAGGACCTGCTGGGCGGGGTTCAGCGCCCGCGAGGCCGAGACATCGAGAGCGCGCTCCTTCACGTTCTTGATGAAGGTGCGGACGACCGGGAGGGCCACGTCGGCCTCGAGGAGGGCGATGCGGATCTCGCGCGCGGTGGCGTCGATGTCCGCCTCGGAGAGCCGTCCCTTGCCGCGCAGGTTCTTGAAAGTCGCTGAGAGGCGATCGGAGAGAGTATCGAACACGGCGGCGTCGGTCCTCGGGGTCGGGGGCGGTAGGAGCGTCTTCAAGGGTATCCCGGACGGGCAAGACCGGGTCACGGTCGTGCCGCGACCCGGTCCGGCGGGTGTGCCGGGGTCAGCCCCGCAGGGTCTCCTCCAGTTTGCGGGAGACGGCCGCCGCCTCGTCGCCCGGCAGCGGGGCCCCCTGCGCGCCGGTGACGTAGAAGGCGTCCACGGCGTTGGCGCCCAGGGTGCTGACGTGCATGCTGCGCACCCGTACCGCCGCGTCCTCCAGGGCCGAGCCGATCCGGAACAGCAGCCCCGGGGCGTCCTGGGCGCGGACCTCGATGACGGTGGCGTGCCGGGAGGCGGCCGGGGCGACCGTCACCCGCGGCGGGGGCGCGACCACGCCCCGGCGCCGGGGGTAGGCCGCGTCGCGCTCGGCGAGCCGTCCGGCGATGTCCAGGGAGCCGTCGAGGGCGCGCACGAGGTCGGCGCGCAGCCGGGCCGCCTGGGGCAGCGAGCCGTACTCGGCGGCGACCCGCCAGTTCAGCAGCAGCACGGAGCCCTCGACGCCGTCCGGCAGGTCCAGGGCGCGCAGCTCGGCGGTGCGCACGGTCAGCCGGTGCACGGCGAGCACCCCGGCCACCGCGGGCAGCACGCCCTCCTGGTCCGGTACGGCGATGAGCAGCTCCACGCCGAGCGGCTCGGGGTCGCCGGCCGGCTGCTCCCCCGCGTCGGCCGGCGGCTCGGTCTGGGCGCGCAGGGCCAGCACGGGGCTGCCGGTGGCGACCGCCTCGATGGCGAGCCGCTCCTGCTCGGCGGTGGGGGCCGCGGTGTCCGGCTCCTCGGGCTCGTCCCCGGCGAGGACCGCCCCGACCCGCTTGACCAGGTCCGCCACGAGCGAACCTCGCCAGGAGGACCAGGCGGCGGGCCCGGTGGCCAGCGCGTCCGCCTCGGTGAGCGCGTGCAGCAGTTCGAGCGTGCCCTGCGAGCCGACGGCGTCGGCGACCGAGCGGACGGTGGCCGGGTCCTCCAGGTCGCGCCGGGTCGCCGTCTCCACGAGCAGCAGGTGATGCCGTACGAGGGAGGAGAGCACCGCCACGTCCGCGCGGTCGAAGCCGATGCGGGCGGCGACGTCCTTGACGATGATCTCGCCCGCGACCGAGTGGTCGCCCGGCCAGCCCTTGCCGATGTCGTGCAGCAGCGCGGAGACCAGGAGGAGGTCGGGGCGGCTGACGCGGCGGGTGAACTCGGAGGCGCGGACGGCGGTCTCGATGAGGTGCCGGTCGACGGTCCAGATGTGCACGGCGTTGCGCTGCGGCCGGCAGCGTACCCGCTCCCAGTCGGGCAGCAGCCGGGTGATCAGGCCCTCGGCCTCCAGCGCCTCCCAGACCTCGACGGTGGGCCGGCCGGAGCCGAGCAGGGTGACCAGCTGTTCGCGGGCCTCGGCCGGCCAGGGGGTCGGCAGGGCGCGCACGGTCGCGGCGAGCCGCCGTACGGCGTGCAGCGAGAGCGGGAGGCCGGCCTGGGCGGCGGCGGCCGCGGCGCGCAGCGGCAGCACGGGGTCGCGTTCGGGGCGGGCGGCGCGGGCGAGCACCACCTCGCCGTCCTGCTCCACGACGCCCTCGGCGAGCGGGGACCGCTCGGGGACGGGCTTCCCGCCGCCGAGCATGGCGCGCAGCCGCGGCCGTACGGCGCGTGAGCGCAGCACGCGGGCCACCTCGCGCCAGGTGACGTCGCTGGCGTACGAGATGACGCGGGCGGCCTCGTAGACCTGCCGCAGGAGGGTGTCGGCGTCGAGGAGGCCCAGTCCGGCGGCCACCTGGTCCTGCTCCTGGAGGGCGAGGCGGTCGGTGGCGCGGCCGGTGGCGAGGTGGAGGGCGTCGCGGACGTCGAGGAGACGGCGGCGGGCGTCGTCGAGGCCCTCGCGGGGTGCGTCGGCGAGCCAGGAGGCGGCGACGGCGCGCAGGGCGGTGGCGTCCCGGAGGCCGCCGCGGGCCTCCTTGAGGTCGGGTTCCAGGAGGTACTGGAGCTCGCCCTGGCGTTCGGCGCGCTCGGCGCAGAGTTCCTGGAGCTCGGGCAGGCGTCTGGGGGCCTGGTTGCGCCAGTCGGCGAGGACGGTGGTCCGCAGTCCGGAGGTCAGGGCCAGGTCGCCGGCGAGGTGGCGGGCGTCGAGGAGGCCGAGCTGGACCTTCAGGTCCTCCCCGGCGGTCTTGCGGGCCTCGGCGGGGGTGCGCACCGAGTGGTCGAGGGCGAGGCCGAGGTCCCAGACCGGGTACCAGAGGCGGTCGGCGAGGGAGGCGACGGCCTTGGGGTCGCTCCCGTCGTGCAGGAGCAGCAGGTCGAGGTCGCTGCGGGGGGAGAGCTCGCCGCGGCCGTAGCCGCCGACGGCGACCAGGGAGACACCGCGCAGCCCTTCGGCCGCCGCGGTGAACAGTCCGGCCAGCCAGTCGTCCGTGAGCGTGGAGAGGGCGGCACGGCGCGGCGGCCCGGACCGCGCCTCCTCGGTGAGGAGGCGCAGTCGGGCCGCCGCATAGCCGCTGGGTCCCGAGTCCTCTGCTTCGTTTCGCACATCCGTGCCCGTCACCCAGCGACTCCTGTTCTGTTCTGCGGTCAGAGCGCGTCCGGGCCGCGCTCGCCGGTACGGACCCTGACGGCCGTCTCGACCGGGAGGGACCAGACCTTGCCGTCGCCGATCTTGCCGGTGCGGGCCGCCTTGACGATGACGTCGATCAGCTGCTCGGCGTCGTCGTCCTCGGCCAGCACCTCGATGCGGATCTTGGGGACCAGGTCGACCGTGTACTCGGCACCGCGGTAGACCTCGGTGTGTCCCCGCTGACGACCGTAACCGCTCGCCTCGGTGACCGTC
The DNA here is from genome assembly GCF_054660435.1 of Streptomyces sp. YKOK-I1. Lineage (NCBI taxonomy): Bacteria > Bacillati > Actinomycetota > Actinomycetes > Kitasatosporales > Streptomycetaceae > Streptomyces > Streptomyces sp. YKOK-I1. Next base: position 7,194,547 of record NZ_BAAGDR010000001.1, on the reverse strand, counting down.
AGGCCGTGCACACCGAAGGCCTGGAGGGCTTCCTTGATCTCGTCGAGCCGGTGGGGCTTGACGACGGCGGTGATGAGCTTCATGCGTCCACCTTCTTGCTGCTCGCGGCACCGACGGCGGCCGGCGCTGCGGTCCGGGAGGCGCCGCCACCGGCACCGCTGAAGTCGTAGGCGGTCTCGGCGTGCTCGGCCTGGTCGATGCCGGAGATCTCCTCGTCCTCGTCGACCCGCATACCGATGGTCTTGTCGAGGAGGAAGGCGAGCACCGCGGAGGCGATCAGGGAGTAGGCGAGGACGGCGAAGACACCGGCGCACTGCTTCCAGAACTGGTCCATGCCGCCGCCGTAGAAGAGGCCCTTGACGTCGGACTGGCCCTTGCCGCTGGCGAAGAAGCCGATCAGCAGGGAGCCGATGACACCGCCGACCATGTGGACGCCGACGACGTCGAGGGAGTCGTCGTAGCCGAACTTGTACTTCAGGCCGACGGCCGCGGCGCAGGCGACACCGGCGATGGCGCCGACGGCGATGGCGCCGATCGGGGTGACCGCGCCGCCGGACGGGGTGATGGCGACCAGACCGGCGACCGCGCCGGAGGCGGCGCCCAGCGTGGTGAACGCGCCGTGGGCGATCTTCTCGTAGGCGAGCCAGGCGAGCATGGCCGCGGCGGTGGCGATCTGGGTGTTGACGAACATCAGGGAGCCGACGCCGTCGTCGTTGCCGAGCCACGAGCCGGCGTTGAAGCCGAACCAGCCGAACCACAGCAGACCGGCGCCGAGCATGACCAGCGGGAGGCTGTGCGGGCGCATCGGGTCCTTCTTGAAGCCGACGCGCTTGCCGATGACCAGGATCACGCCGAGCGCCGCGGCGCCCGCGTTGATGTGGACTGCGGTACCACCGGCGAAGTCGATCACGCCGAGGTCGAAGGCCCAGCCGCCGGTGCCCCAGACCCAGTGGGCGACCGGGAAGTACACGACCGTGGCCCACAGGACGACGAAGATCGACCAGGCGGAGAACTTCACGCGGTCGGCGATGGCGCCGCTGATCAGGGCGGGGGTGATGATGGCGAACATCATCTGGAAGACGGCGAAGGCGAAGACCGGGATCGTGTACCCGGACCAGATGTCCGCCTTGTCGATACCGGCCCATCCGACGAAGTCGGACTCCCAGCCGATGAGCGAGCCGTGGTCCGTACCGAACGCCATGGAGAAGCCGTACAGCACCCACAGGATCGTGACGATGCCCATGCTGATGAAACTCATCATCAGCATGTTGAGGGTGCTCTTGACCCGGACCATGCCTCCGTAGAAGAAGGCCAGACCCGGGGTCATGATCAGCACCAGGGCGGAACAGATGAGCATGAAACCTGTGTTGGCCACAGACAGCTTGTCTGCGGCAAGCGTGATGGCTGGTGCCATCGGCGTCTCCTCGTCGTAGTACGGCCCCGTGCGGGCGAAGCCAAAGCGGAAAAGAGGGGTGGGCCGGTTATGCGCCATGAGATTGACGCAGCGCGGTTTCGGTCGAAGCCCCTCGTTGTTTCGCCGGCGTGACGAAGGCGCCTGGTGCGTTACGCGTCGATGAACTGGCTGATGTTCGCCGAGCGGATCGTTATCGTGGCGCAACCTTCCCTCGGGGAAGGAAACCGGCCGCGGACGGCCTTCCGATGACCTGGCATGGGGGAGCCGAGTCGGGCACTTCGGGAAGGCCGGCCGCGGCCGGGGTTCTTGGGTTTCGCGGTGTGGTTCGGGGGTGTCAGACGGCCTCGGCCGTCTCCGGCAGCTCCATGGCGAGCCGCTCGGTGAGGTCCACGACCTCGGTCAGGTCGCCGAACTCCCGCACGGCGCTGTCGACGGTCTTTCGGATACGAGTGTTGACCCGCTCGGAGCGGACCTTCTTGGCCTCCTGCATGGCCTGGGCGGCCAGGGTGGCGCTCTGCTCGGGCTCCTGGCGCAGCAGATGCACGGTGGCCATGCCGATGAGGTTCAGCACGTACGACCGCTTGTGGTCGGCGTCGTCCGCGAACAGCCGTACGGCCTTCTGCATCAGGGGTTCGGCGAGGGAGGCGTAGGCGGGGCTGCGGCCGGCGACATAGGCGAGGTCGCGGAAGGAGTGGCTGTTCTCGCCGTACAGCTCGGCCTCGGAGAAGAAGCGGATCCAGTCGGGGTCCGGCTCGTCCCACTCGTCGGCGTCGGCGAAGGTGTCCTCGGCCATCCGCACGGCCCGTTTGCAGCGGCCCGGCTGCCCCATGTTGGCGTAGGCGCGGGCCTCCATCGCATACAGCATGGACTGGGTGCGCGGGCTCGCGCAGTCCCGGCTGCCGTACTGCGCGAGGTGGATCAGTTCCAGCGCGTCCTCGGGCCGTCCCAGGTGGATCATCTGGCGGCTCATGCTGGAGAGGACGTACGAACCGAGCGGCCGGTCGCCGGCCTCCTTGGCGGCGTGCAGGGCGAGCACGAAGTACTTCTGGGCGGTCGGCTGGAGCCCCACGTCGTAGCTCATCCAGCCGGCGAGTTCGGCCAGCTCGGCGGCGACCTTGAACAGCTTGCGGGAGGTCGCCTCGGGCTGGGGTTCCTGGAGGAGGTCGGTCACCTCGTGGAGCTGGCCGACGACGGCCTTGCGGCGCAGTCCGCCGCCGCACTGGGCGTCCCACTGGCGGAACATCACCGTGGTGGACTCCAGCAGGTCCAGCTCGGGCTTGGAGAGCCGGCCGCGGGCCCGGCTGGTGGGCACGGCCTCCGGCTCGGTGAGCGGGGCGGGCGGGGTGGGGACGAGCCAGCGCTGCATCGGCTCGATCAGGGACGGGCCCGCGGACAGCGCCAGCGACGTTCCGAGGAAGCCGCGCCGCGCCAGCATCAGGTCGCTGCGCGAGAACTCGCTGAGCAGGGCCACCGCCTGCGGGCCCGTCCAGGGCAGGTCGACACCGGTCGCGGAGGGTGCCTGGCGGGTGACGCGCAGACCGAGGTCCTCGACCGAGACGACACAGCCGAACCGCTCGGAGAACAGCTCGGAGAGGATCCTGGGGATGGGCTCGCGGGGGTTCTCGCCGTCCAGCCAGCGGCGCACGCGCGAGGTGTCCGTGGAGATGTGGTTGGCGCCCAACTGGCGTGCACGACGGTTGACCTGCCGGGCCAGTTCGCCCTTCGACCAGCCGCTCCGCACGAACCAGGAGGTGAGCAGCTCGTTCGGGCGCTTGTCCGCATGCGAAGCGTTACTCCCGCTTCCATCGTTGCCGCTCACTGGAACGCCCCCATCCCTGAGACCACTTGTCACTGAGTGCGCCAAGCCTTATCAGAATGCCGGTAAATACGGCCCCTCGTCCGGTAGTTGTCACCCTTCGAACGGAAAGTCGACTTGCCTCCGGCATACCCGCAAACGCATGTGCCTCCAGGACCCGCACACTCAAAGTAATCCTACGATCACGGACCCAGCCACGAGGATCCCGGAAACGCCACCATTCGCCACCCCTTCGAATGAACTACCGATGCCCCGTAGGCGATTCACTTGACACAGGACGGGTGGGGGTGAGCGGAGGGAAGCACTCAGGGGCGCGCGTCGCCGACCCCACCACCCGATGCGCTTCCGGACGCCGTCTGCGACGGGCGGCCGACGGGCAGCGAGAACACGCAGAGTCACGACATGCGACCGTTACGTAACCACCGGCGCCGCACACCCGTTGGAGGGGGCATGGGCTTCACGATCGGCGGCATCCGCGAGATCCGCTCCGGCACGCGCAGGCGCGGTCGCTCGTCCGAGTGCACCGCCGTCGCCGAGTTCACAGGACTGTGGGGCTGGGACGTCGTGCCGGGCGCCCGGGCCGCGGCCGGCGTCTGCTCCTGCGGCCGCCCCGGCTGCCGCGCGCCCGGCGCCCACCCCCTGGAGTTCGCGGCCCGGGTTCCGGCCGGCGCCACCCTCGACGACGTGACGCGGGCCTGGGCGGAGTTCCCGGGCGCCGCGGTGATGCTGCCGGTCGGACGCGCCTTCGACGTGATCGAGGTGGCCGGGCCCGCCGGGCGCCGCGCCCTGGTCAGACTGGAGCGCATGGGCCTGCCGCTCGGGCCGGTCACCGCCACCCCGGAGGGCCGCACCCAGTTCTTCGTCGCCCCCGGCGCCGCCGCCGGGCTGACCGGCCTCCTCTACCGCATGGGCTGGGACGACCCGGCCGCCCTCGACCTGCGCGGCCTCGGCCCCGGTACGTACGTCACGGCCCCGCCCTCCGACCGCGGCGGGCTCGGCCCGGTCCACTGGCTGCGCCCCCCGGCCCTGGACTCGGCCACCCACCCCCCGGAGGCCCGGCTGCTGCTGGGGACCCTGGCATACGTGGCACACCGGTCCCGCGCCTAGCGCCCTCCAGCGCCCTTCTCCCGCCGTACACAGCGAAGCGCCCGCTCCCACTGCACCTGGGGGCGGGCGCTTCTCGCTGGTCCCGGATCCGGGGCCACGGGGCTCTTCGCCAAGAGCGGGTCGTTCAGCGGCTCATTCTCCGATGAGGGCGTCAACGAACGCCTCCGGCTCGAACGGCGCGAGGTCGTCCGCGCCCTCGCCGAGGCCGATGAGCTTGACCGGGACGCCCAGCTCGCGCTGGACGGCGACGACGATGCCGCCCTTGGCGGTGCCGTCGAGCTTGGTCAGCACGATGCCGGTGATGTCGACGACCTCGGCGAACACCCGGGCCTGGACCAGGCCGTTCTGCCCGGTGGTGGCGTCGAGGACGAGCAGCACCTCGTCCAGCGGGGCGTGCTTCTCGACGACCCGCTTGACCTTGCCGAGCTCGTCCATGAGCCCGGTCTTGGTGTGCAGCCGCCCGGCGGTGTCGATGAGGACGACGTCCACCCCCATCTCCTTGCCCTCCTTCACCGCGTCGAACGCGACGGAGGCGGGGTCACCGGCCTCGGGCCCGCGCACGGTGTGGGCGCCGACCCGCTCGCCCCAGGTCTGGAGCTGATCGGCGGCGGCGGCGCGGAAGGTGTCGGCGGCGCCGAGGACGACCGTACGGCCGTCGGCGACCAGCACCCGGGCGAGCTTGCCGGTGGTGGTGGTCTTGCCGGTGCCGTTGACGCCGACGACCATCACGATGCCGGGCTTGCGGTCCTCGGGCTCGGTCCGCACCGTGCGGTCGACATCGGTGCCGACCAGCTTGAGCAGCTCCTCGCGCAGCAGGCCGCGCAGCTCGTCGGGGGTGCGGGTGCCGAGCACCTTCACCCGCTCGCGCAGCCGGTCCACCAGCTCCTGGGTGGGCAGCACGCCGACATCGGCGGTGAGCAGGGTGTCCTCGATCTCCTCCCAGGTGTCGTCGTCGAGGTGCTCGCGCGAGAGCAGCGTGAGCAGCCCCTTGCCCAGGGCGTTCTGGGAGCGGGAGAGACGGGCGCGCAGACGTACGAGACGCCCCGCGGTGGGCTCCGGGATCTCGATCTCCGGAGCCTCGGCAGTGAGGTCGGCGGGCGGCTCCTCGACGACGACTCCGGTCGGGCCGCCGTCGGGAAGGTCCACCTCCTCGATCGTGCGGCGCGGTTCGTCGCGCGGCGTCTCGGCCTCGTCGCCGACGTGCGGCTCGGCCGGAGGCGCGGTGATGTCGGGCGCTGCGGGGGGCGGCGGGGGCAGCGGCTTCTTGCGCCGGCTGCCGACGACGAGCCCGCCGAGCACCGCGAGCACGACCACGGCGATGACTACAGCAAGGATGACGGTTTCCATAACAGCCCCAGTATGCGTGACCTCCGTCGCGATCAGTCGTTTACCGATCGGGGCTGTACAGCCCTCGGGCCGGGCTGGCCCGCCGTCTGGCCGAACGCCGACGGGAAGCCCGTAAGGGCGGAGTCACCACCCGTCCAGTATCCGACGGGTGGGGTCCGCAATGAGCGCACCCAGGGCGTGTCACGGTCCATACCGCGGGCCGCGACACACCCTCGCGAAGTCGCAGGATGACACCCCTGGCTACCTGACCATCCGTCAGCTACCGTCCTCCCTCCGCATGCGAAGGGGGTCCCCATGCCTGTCACCGTCGTCCGTTTCAACCTCGTCGCGCCCGGCGCCTCCCCCGCCGAGCTGGGCGCCCGCTACCGGGCCGCGCTGGAGATGGCCGCGTACGCCGACGAGCACGGGGTGACCACCGTGCAGACGGAGGAGCACCACGGCGTCGAGAACAACTGGCTGCCCTCGCCGTTCGTCTTCGCGGGCGCGGTGCTGGGGGCGACCCGGCGGCTGGCGGTCACGGTGTCGGCGGTGATCGGCCCGCTGCACGACCCGCTGCGGCTGGCCGAGGACATCGCGGTCCTGGACCTGCTCAGCGGCGGCCGGCTGCTCACGGTCGCCGGGATCGGCTACCGGCGCGAGGAGTACGACCGCGCGGGCGTCGACTGGACGCGGCGCGGCCGGCTCCAGGACGAGCTGCTGGAGACCGTGCTGAAGGCGTGGACCGGCGAGGAGTTCGCGTACCGGGGCCGTACGGTACGGGTCACCCCGCGCCCGGCGTCCGATCCGCACCCCCTGCTGCTGGTCGGCGGTTCCTCGAAGGCCGCCGCCCGCCGGGCCGCCCGGCTCGGCCTGCCGTTCTTCCCGAGCGCGCACCTGCCGGAGCTGGAGACGTACTACAAGGAGCGGCTGGTGGAGTACGGGACGCAGGGCTGGACGATGATGCCGGGCGCCGAGACTCCGCTGCTGCACATCGCCGAGGACCCGGACCGCGCCTGGGCCGAGTACGGCAGCCACTTCCTCCACGAGGCCCGGACCTACGCCTCCTGGCAGTCCGGCGAGATCCGCTCGGCGGTGCGTTCGGGAGCGGCGACGGTCGAGGAGCTGCGCGCGGAGGGCGTCTACCGGATCCTCACCCCGGACGAGTGCGTGGCACAGGGCCTCGACAACCTCGTCCTGCATCCGCTGGCGGGCGGGATGCCGCTGGAGGAGGGATGGCGAAGCCTGCGGCTGTTCACGGAACGGGTGCTTCCAGCCTTGGAGCCCTGAGCGGACACCACCCACGCCGTGGGGGCGGCCCGGACTCGAGGACGGCGGACCGACCGCCGGGCTGCGCTGCCTGGCGCCGGACGGCCGACCGCCGGGGCGCAGCGCCCCGCACTGGCCGGCCGACCGCTGGGCCGCGGTACCTCGGCGCCGGAGGGCCGAGGCGACGCGCACTGGGCGACCGTTGGGCCGCGGTATCTCGCGCCGGAGGGCCACGTCGGCCGTACCGACCCTCGCCGGACGGTCGACCAGGCGGGCCGGCCCCAGGTGCTTCGTCAGACGACAGGCCGCCGCCCCCGGTCCGGGGTGGCCGGAACGGGGGCGGCGGTCGGGTTCGGGGAGAGGGACAGCGGGGTTTGAGCCCCTCCCCCCGGGTTTGTGGAGGGCCGGGCCCGCGGCGGGGGGCCGGCCCTGCGGGTACCGGCCGGCCCCCTGGGCGCGGGCCTGACCCCTGGGCGCGGGCCTGACCCATGGGTGGGGCCTGACCCATGGGTGGGGCCTGACCCATGGGTGTGCGCCGGACTCCAGGAGGCGGTCCTGACCATGGGGGCAGCCCGGACCCATGCGGGGCGCCGAACTCCTGAAGGCGGGCTGGACCATCGGGGCAGCCCGGACCCATGAGGGGCGCCGAACTCCTGGAGGCCGGCCTGACCATGGGGGCGGGCCGAACCGATGCGGGGCGCCGAACTCCTGGAGGCGGGCTGGACCCGAGGGGGCGGGCCGGACCCCAGGGCTGCGGGTCGGGGCCGGAAAGGGGGTCAGCCCATTTCCTCCAGGGCCTTTCCCTTTGTCTCCTTGACGTACCTGAGGACGAAGGGGACCGAGAGGGCCGCGAAGGCCGCGTAGACGACGTAGGTGAGGGAGAGGTTCCAGTCGGCGAGGGACGGGAAGCTCGCGGTGATGGCCCAGTTGGCGATCCACTGCGCGGAGGCGGCCACGCCCAGGGCGGCGGCGCGGATCCTGTTGGGGAACATCTCGCCGAGCATGACCCAGACGACCACACCCCAGGACAGGGCGAAGAAGAGGACGAAGACATGGGCGGCCACCAGCGCGGTCCAGCCCTGGGCGGCCGGCAGCCTGCCGTCGACGAGGTCGGAGGAGAAGGCCCAGGCCTCCAGCGCGAGGCCGATCACCATGCCGACCGAGCCGATGATCGCGAGCGGGCGGCGGCCGACACGGTCCACGAAGATCATCGCGATGACGGTGCCGACGATGTTGATGATCGAGGTGGTGAAGGAGTAGAAGAACGACTCCGCCGGGTCGACGCCGACCGACTGCCACAGCGTGGAGGAGTAGTAGAAGGCGACGTTGATGCCGACGAACTGTTGGAAGACGGAGAGGCCGATGCCGATCCAGACGATCGGCTTGAAGAAGAAGCCGCCACCGAGCAGGTCCTTGAAGGTGGAGCGGTGCTCACTGTTCATGGCGTGCTCGATCTCGGCCACCCGCGCGTCGAGATCACCGCTCTCGCCCTCGACCTCGGCGAGGATCTCCCGGGCCCGCTCCCGCTTGCCGACGGAGATCAGGAAGCGCGGGGACTCGGGGATGGCGAAGGAGAGCATGCCGTAGAGGACGGCCGGGACGACCATCACGCCGAGCATGACCTGCCAGGCCTCCAGGCCCATGAGCCTGCCGCGCTGGTCGCCGCCTGCGGCGTTGAGCAGCCCCCAGTTGACCAGCTGCGACACGGCGATACCGATGACGATCGCGGCCTGCTGGAAGGAGCCGAGGCGCCCGCGGTAGGCGGGCGGTGCGACCTCGGCGATGTAGGCGGGGCCGATGACGGAGGCCATGCCGATGGCGAAGCCGCCGACGACCCGCCACAGGGCGAAGTCCCACAGGGAGAAGGGCAGCGCCGAGCCGACGGCACTCACGGTGAACAGCGCGGCGGCGATCTGCATGACCCGGATACGGCCGATGCGGTCGGCGATCCGGCCGGCGGTCGCGGCGCCGACGGCACAGCCGATCAGGGCGATGGCGATGACCTGGGCGAGGGCGGCGGAGCCGATGTCGTAGCGGTCCCGGATGGCCTCGACGGCGCCGTTGATCACGGAGCTGTCGTAGCCGAAGAGGAATCCGCCCATCGCCGCTGCCGCCGCGATGAAGATGACGTGCCCGAGATGATCGGCGGGAGCCGTCAAGGCTCCCGACTTCCGTGCCTGCGCTGTGGTCAACGTTCCACTCCCTCGTGGGCCCCCAGATAGGTGGTACCTAAAGGTAAATCCGACGCTGCAGAGACTATGCCTTCAAGTCTCAAAATCAAACGAGGGGAATTGTGAGATCAAAGACATAGAAGAGCCACATGCGTTCACCTCTTGAAGCCAAAGACCTCAGCGCAGCCGCTGGCTGATCACCTTCGAAACACCATCGCCCTGCATGGACACGCCGTACAGCGCGTCGGCGACCTCCATGGTGCGCTTCTGGTGGGTGATCACGATGAGCTGCGAGGACTCCTGGAGCTCCTGCATGATGCGGATCAGCCGCTGCAGGTTGGTGTCGTCGAGGGCGGCCTCGACCTCGTCCATGACGTAGAACGGGCTGGGCCGGGCCTTGAAGATCGACACCAGCATGGCGACGGCCGTCAGCGACCGCTCCCCGCCGGAGAGCAGGCTGAGCCGCTTGACCTTCTTGCCCGGCGGCCGGGCCTCCACGTCCACACCCGTGGTCAGCATGTTGTCCGGGTCGGTCAGGATCAGCCGCCCCTCCCCGCCCGGGAAGAGCCGGCTGAAGACACCCTCGAACTCCCGGGCCGTGTCCCGGAACGCCTCGGTGAAGACCAGCTCGACCCGCTCGTCGACCTCCTTCACCACCTGCAGCAGATCGGCGCGCGTCTTCTTCAGGTCCTCCAGCTGCTCGCTGAGGAACTTGTGGCGCTCCTCCAGCGCGGCGAACTCCTCCAGCGCCAGCGGGTTGACCTTGCCGAGCTGCTGGTACGCCCGCTCGGCCGCCTTCAGCCGCTTCTCCTGCTCGGCACGGCGGAACGGCACCGGCTGGTTACGGGGGTGCTCCGGGTCCTCGGGCAGCACCTCGCCCTCGGCGGGCGGCGACGGCGGTACGAGCTGATGGGGACCGTACTCGGAGACGAGCCCCTCGGGCTCCACGCCCAGCTCCTCCAACGCCTTGGTCTCCAGCTGCTCGATCCGCATCCGCTTCTCGGCGCCGAGCACCTCACCGCGGTGGACCGAGTCGGTCAGCTTGTCCAGCTCGGCCTTGAGGTCGCGCCCGGCGGTGCGGGCGGCGGCCAGCTCCTGCTCCCGGCGCGCCTTGGCGGCCTCGGCGGCGGCCCGCTCCGCCTGCGCCCGGTTGAGGGACACCTCGACGTGCGCGAGCAGCTGGCGGGTGGCCGAGGCGACGGCCTCGGCGACGGCGGCCTCGTGGCGCAGCCGCGCCCTCCGCTGTTCGGCACGCGCGCGTGCCTCGCGTTCCGCGCGGGCGGCCCGGTCGAGCGAGTCGGCCCGCCCGGCCAGTCCCTTCACCCGCTCCTCGTGCGTACGGACCTGGAGCCGCGCCTCCATCTCGGTCTGGCGGGCGTTGGCGCCGTCGGCGGCGAGCCGGTCGCGCACCGAGGTGTCGGGCTCCTCCTCGACGGGCATCTCCTCGGCCACGGCCAGCCGTTCGGCGAGTTCCCCGGCCTCCTCCAGCGCACGGTCGAGCGCGTCCTGTGCGCGGGCGGCTGCCGCCGTGGACCGCTCGGCCTCGCCCGCCGCGCCCCGCGCCTGCCCGGCCAGCCGGCCCAGTTGCTGGGCCACGGCCGACTTCTCCCGGTCCGCGGCCCGGCGCCGCTCCCCCAGCTCCTCGACGAGCGCGGCGCACTGCTTGCGCTGTGCGCCGGCCTGCTGCTGGGCCTCGGTGAGCTCCGCGCAGCGCACGGCCAGCTCTTCGAGCTGTGCGGCCGCCTCGTCCACGGAGGCCTGTACCTCCAGCAGGCTCGGGGCGCCGGCGGAACCGCCGTGGGCGAAGTGGGCGCCGAGGAGGTCGCCTTCGGCGGTGACCGCGGTCAGTTCCGGGTGCCGGTATACGAGGTCCTCGGCGGCTTCGAGGGTGTCGACCACGACGATGTCGTGGAGGAGACGGCGTACGGCGGGGAGGAGGTCGGAGGGGGCGCGGACGAAATCGGCTGCGCGGGGGTGTTGGGCGGCTGCGGGTTCGTCGTGGCTGGTCGCGCCCCGCGGCGGAGCCGTAGACGAGTACAGCCCCGCGCCCCTCGGGGCCGCCTCCGGCGCCCCGGCCAGCAGCAGCGACGCCCGGCCGGCGTCCTGCTTGCGCAGCATGCGGATCGCGTCGGCAGCGGCCGACGGTGAGGTGACCGCGAGGGCGTCCGCCGCCGCTCCGAAAGCCGCCGCCAGCTGGACCTCGTACCCCGGTGTCACCGTCAGCAGTTCGGCGGCCGGGCCCAGCAGTCCGGTGAGGCGGTCCTGCGCGCCGAGCAGGGCGCCCGTACCGTCCTTCCGGCGCAGGCCCAGCGCCAGCGCCTCGTGGCGGGCCTTGGTCGCCGCGCGTTCGCGTTCCGCCGTGGTGGCCGCGTCACGGGCCGCGGTGAGGGCGGCCTCGGCCTCGCCGAGCCGCCGTTTCGCCGCCTCGTGCTGCTCGGCGAGTTCGGCGTCGCCCGCGTCGAGGCCGTCGACCTCGGCCTGGAGGGTCTCGTACTCCTCCTGTGCCGCGAACGCCCGCTCCTGGGCCTCGTCCCTGGCCGCCGCCAGGCGGTCGATCTCGGCCTGGGCCGAGGCGGCGCGCGAACGGGCGGCGTTGACCTGGCCGTTCAGCCGGGCCAGGCCCTCGCGGCGGTCGGCGATGGCGCGGGCGACGTCCTTCAGCCGGCGTTCCTCGACGGCCAGTTCGCGTTCCAGGTCGGCGCGGTGGGCGACGGTGTCGTCCAGGGCGTGCTGGGCCGCTTCGAGGGCGGCCTCCAGTTCGGCCTCCTGTTCGCGGATGCGGGCCGCCTCGCGTTCCATGTCCTCGGGGTCGCGGCCGCGCCGCTCCTCGGGGGGCGTGGAGGTGGCGCTCTTCACCCGGGCGTCGGCGAGGGAGACCGTGCCGCGGACGCGCTCGGCGAGCTGGGAGAGCTCGTACCAGGTCTGCTGGGCGCGCTGGAGGCGCGGGGAGAGCCTGCGGACCTCGTCCTCCAGGAGCGCCTCGCGCTGGAGGGCCTTGCGCAGGTCCTGCTCGGCGGCCTCCTTGCGTTCCTTGAGGGCGGCCTCGTCGGCCACCTCCGCCCGGAGCGCGTCCCGCATCCGTACGAGATCGTCGGCGAGGAGACGCAGGCGGGCGTCGCGGAGGTCCGCCTGGATCACGGCGGCCCGGCGGGCGACCGCCGCCTGGCGGCCCAGCGGCTTGAGCTGGCGGCGCAGTTCGTCGGTCAGATCCTGCACGCGCGCGAGGTTGGCCTGCATCGCGTCGAGTTTGCGGAGCGCCTTCTCCTTGCGCTTGCGGTGCTTGAGGACGCCCGCCGCCTCCTCGATGAAGGCGCGGCGGCCCATGGGGTCGGCGTGCAGGACGGAGTCGAGCTGGCCCTGGCCGACGATGACGTGCATCTCACGGCCGATGCCGGAGTCGGAGAGGAGGTCCTGGATGTCGAGGAGGCGGCAGGTGTCGCCGTTGATCTGGTACTCGCTGCCGCCGTTGCGGAACATGATCCGCGTGATGGTGACCTCGGCGTACTCGATGGGCAGGGCGCCGTCGGAGTTGTCGATGGTCAGGGACACCTCGGCGCGGCCCAGCGGGGGGCGGCCGGTGGTGCCGGCGAAGATGACGTCCTCCATCTTGCCGCCACGCAGCGACTTGGCGCTGTGCTCGCCCATGACCCAGGTGAGCGCGTCGACGACGTTGGACTTGCCCGAGCCGTTGGGCCCGACGACGCACGTGATCCCCGGTTCGAACCGGAGCGTGGTCGCCGAGGCGAACGACTTGAACCCTCGGAGGGTCAGGGCCTTGAGGTGCACGGCGCTGGACTCTACCTTCCGGGGGTGTCTCACTCCATGAACGCCCGGCGACCCCGCGGTTTCACCCATGAACGCACAGGGCACACCACACGTTAAGAAGACTGAGGGGGCGGGGCGCTGGACGGACGGGGACGGACACACACGGCGCGGGGGAAAGAAAGAAGGGACGCCGAGGCGTCCCTTGCAACTTCTGACAACTTAGCGGTCCGACGCGGTTGAGATGTGTCGCCCGACCACTGCGTGGTGCTGTCGTGGAGCGGTGCAGCGATCAGGTGAGCGCAGGCTCCGCCTGGTGTGCGTCGATGCTCTCCATGAAACTGTCGTGAGAAGCGGCAGCCGTGAGCGCGTCGTTCTCGGCCTGGATTCGTCCGAGCTCGGATTCCAGGTCCTGGACGCGCTGCTGGAGCCGTCGCATCTCGGCGAGGAGTCGCGGGTCGGAGCCGCCGACGTAACCGAGAAGCGCCTTTGCCATGATGGATGGTCCTCCACACTGAGTGACCGACCGAAGCGGTGTGGGTCGTGAGGGATTCGCACCCGCGGTCTTGGCTAGATCTTGTTCGTGCTGCCGTTCATCCATGCCAAACAGCTAGGTGCGCGGGGTGCTTTCAGCGTCTCACCAAAAAGTTTGACGGTCAACACGATCACGCCCCGTATTGGCGGGCAACCCTCCGGAGCGCGGCCTGAGCGGCGGCGCTGCGACGGACGCGGGGCCCTTGAGACGTGGCGATCATCCTTGCCTGCGGAGCATGCCAGCACAAGCGATTCTTGGCAACCACCTGCTCCTTTCCCCCAGGGGCACATGCCGGTGGCACATCCCTCCGCTTCCCGGCGGCTGCCCGGCGCGGGGCGGTCAGCGGATCGCGAAGCCGTCGTAGCCGCCGCGCGGTGTGTCCCATATCTCGGTGACTCCGTCCACGCGTCCGGGCGTGTCGTCACCCGTCAGCCAGTTCAGCAGGCCTTCACAGCCCTCTTTGGCCCCTTCGGCGACCACCTGGACCCGGCCGTCGGCCAAATTGAGAGCAAAGCCACTCAGCCCGCCGATCTCCAGCGCCTTGGCCCGTGTGAACCAGCGGAAACCCACGCCCTGGACGTGACCGCGTACCCAGGCGACCAGTCGCACATCCTCACTCATGGGTGCAACCTAACCGGGCAATGTCCCTCGGGGCACTTCCTCCCCGGGCGCCATGCGGTACCGTCCCCACCCAATGATTCTCATATGAAACTCACTCGATCGGGTGAGATGGGTTCGCCCAGGATCGTATGAGACGGGTTGACCGATGGACGAGGAAGGCAAGGGCATGGGACGCCACCGACGCTCCGCCGCCGGCCGCGCCGCCACGGGCCGCGCCACGGGGGTCACGGAGACGCACGGCTCGTACACGGACGGCTATGACCCGCAGTACTCGTACGCGGACGGCCCCGACACGCTCGGCATCGCGCCGTACCTGAACCCGGAGGCGTACGCCGACACCGTCGCGAGAAGCAGGGAGTACCTGTACGCGACGGAGGACGCGTACGGCACCGGGTTCGCGGCCGACGGCTTCACGCCGGACGGCGGCGGACGGGGCGGGGCGGGCCGCCGCCGCAAGAAGAAGACGGCCACCCCGGTCAAGGCGGGGCTGCTCGGCGTCTCCGCCGCGGTCGCCCTCGGCACCGTCGCGGTGGCCACGGGTGTGGTGCCCGGCCTGGAGAGCTACCGGCTCGGCGGCGGCAGCGGTCCCGGCGACAACGTGCAGGCCGCCGACACCCCCGGCAACTCCAACGCCGAACAGGGTGGCGCCTCCGGCTCCGCCGAGACCGGCCGCTCCTCCGCCTCGACCGGCCGGGACACGGGCCGCTCCGCCTCGGCCTCCACCTCGCCCACTCCGTCGGCCTCGAAGTCCTCCGCCTCGGCCTCACCGAGCAAGACGGCCGAGAAGAAGCCCGAGGTCACCCCCTCGGAGGAGCCGGAGACCACCGCCTCGAAGTCGAAGACGGCCACCAAGGCGCCCCAGAAGTCCGAGTCCGCGGTGACGGTCTCGGCCGAGGCGCAGGCCGCGGCCGAGGTGCTCAAGCTGGTCAACGAGGAGCGGTCCAAGGTCGGCTGCAGCGCCCTCTCCGCGAACAGCGCGCTGTCGGAGCTGGCCGAGAAGTTCAGCGACGACATGGCGGCGCGGGGCTTCTTCGACCACACCGACCCCGATGGGAAGACCCCGTGGGACCGGGCCGAGGCGGCCGGCATATCCAGCCTCGGCGGCGAGAACATAGCCCGGGGCCAGGCCGACGCGGCCGCCGTCATGGAGGCCTGGATGAACAGCCCCGGCCACAAGGCGAACATACTGAACTGCGACTTCAAGACGCTGGGCGTCGGTGTTCACTTCGGGTCCGGCGGGCCCTGGTGGACCCAGGACTTCGGCTACTAGGCCTCCGGAGTTACGCAGAAACGATCATGCAGCCTGGGCCCGGCCGGCCAGGAAGACCGTCGCGGTCTCGGCGACCCGTCGGCCCAGGTGCTCCGCCGTCGCCGCATCGGCCTTGTGGACGGCCTCCGCGCCCTCGTCGACGTTGGTCTGCGCGGCCGCGCCGAGGAACACGCCCAGGCGGTTGAGGTCGTGCTCGGAGGAGGTGCTGCTGTTCCAGCCGGGCAGCAGACCGAGGTTGACCCAGTGCATGCCGAGCTGCGCGGCCAGGATCTGGAAGAACTGGAGCGTGTGCAGCTTGTCGCCGCTCTTGGAACCGGAGTTGGTGAAGCCGGCGGCGAGCTTGTCCTTCCAGGCCTGGGTGGCCCAGCGCGCGGAGGTGGCCTCCGCGAAGACGTGGAAGGCGCCGGACGCGGTGCCCATGTAGGTCGGTGAGCCGAACACGATCGCGTCCGAGGCGTCGAGCAGGGTCCACTGCTCCTCGGTGATCTCGTCGACCTTGATCAGATGCACCTCGGCACCCGCCTCGACGGCACCGGCGCGAACCGCTTCGGCGAGGACGACGGTGTGGCCGTAACCGGAGTGGTAGGCGACGGAAACCACGGGCTTGGGCACGAGCGACGCGAGCGACATGGAGAACTCCTCGAAAGGGCAGCTCGGAGACAGTGACCACAGGAAAGCACTAACTTTTGGTTAGTGCAACCTGTTGGTTAGCGCTGCTGTCGCGTACGCTTGATGTCATGACCAGCACCCAGGAGCGCGCGGAGGACCTGGACCTCCCGTACAACGTGTTCGCCAAGGCCTGCCCCTCGCGCGGCACGCTGGAGCACGTCACGGGCCGCTGGGGCGGGCTGACGCTCGGAGCGCTGTACGAGGGATCGCTGCGCTTCAACGAGCTGCGCCGCCGGATCGACGGCGTGAGCGAGAAGATGCTCTCCCAGACGCTGCACGCGCTGGAGCGCGACGGACTGGTGCACCGCGACGCCCAGCCGACCAACCCGCCGCGTGTGGACTACGAACTGACCCCGCTCGGCCGCGAGGTCGCCGAGCGGCTGCTGGCCCTCATCCACTGTGTGGAGGGCCGGATGGACGACGTACTGGCGGCCCGGGAGCGCTACGACGGGACGCGCGGCGCCTTCTGACACGTCGGGCAGAAGTAGCTGGACCGGTTCATCCACGGGCGCCGGCGCATCGGTGTGCCGCACCGCTTGCACGGCAGACCCTCACGTCCGTACGCGTCCAGGGAGCGGTCGAAGTAGCCCGACTCGCCGTTGACGTTGACGTACAGGCTGTCGAAGCTGGTGCCGCCGACCGCGAGGGCCGCGTTCATCACGTCCCGGACGTGTCCGAGGAGTTCCAGGGTGCGGGGCCGGGTGAAGCCGCTCGTCGGGCGGTCGTAGTGCAGCCGCGAGCGCCACAGAGCCTCGTCCGCGTAGATGTTGCCGACGCCGCTGATCAGCGACTGGTCGAGCAGGGCCCGCTTGATGGTGGTGCGCTTGCGGCGCAGCGCCTGGTGGAAGGCCTCGTCGTCGAACAGGGGGTCGAGGGGGTCGCGGGCGATGTGCCCGATGACGTCGGGCAGCCCGTCGGGGGTGGTGTCGTGCAGCGAGAGGCCGCCGAAGGTGCGCTGGTCGACGAAGCGGAGTTCGGTGGCGAGCGTGTCGGCGAAGCGGACGCGGATGCGCAGATGCTTCTCGTCGGGTGAGCCCTGCGGCTGGACCAGGAGCTGGCCGCTCATCCCGAGGTGGGCGAGGATCGCCTGGCCGGTGTCCTCCAGCGGCAGCCAGAGGTACTTCCCGCGGCGGCTCGGGGTGCCGATGCGATGGCCTTCGAGCCGGTGCGTGAAGTCGTCGGCGCCGGCGAGATGACGGCGTACGGCTCGCGGGTGCAGCACCTCGGCGTCGGCGACCGTGCGCTGGGCGACCCAGCGCTCCAGTCCGCGCCGGACGACCTCGACCTCGGGCAACTCGGGCATGGCGATCCCCCGGATGTGCGGCGCCCGCCCCTCGGGTGGTGAGGGACGGGCGCCGTACTGTCGTGTTCCTATCAGGCGGAGGCGGACTCGGGATCCGCGCCGGTGTCGGCCTCGACGGCTGCCGCGGCCTGGGCCGCCTTCGCCGCCTTGGCGCGCTCGTCCGCCGCGGCCCGGATGGACCGCCAGGCGGACTCGGCAGCCTGCTGCTCCGCCTCCTTCTTGCTGCGGCCGGTGCCGGTGCCGTACGAGACGCCTCCGACGCGGGCGGCAGCAGTGAAGGTCTTCTCGTGGTCGGGGCCGGTCTCCGTGACCAGGTACTCGGGCACGCCGAGCCCTTCGGTCGCGGTGAGCTCCTGGAGAGACGTCTTCCAGTCCAGGCCGGCACCGAGGTTCGAGGACTTCTCGATGAGCGGGTCGAACAGGCGGTGCACCAGTTCGGAGGCCGCGTCGAGGCCCTGATCGAGATAGACCGCGCCGATCACCGCTTCGAGGGTGTCGGCGAGGATGGACGCCTTGTCCCGGCCGCCCGTGCCCTCTTCACCCCGGCCGAGCCGGATGAAGGAGCCCAGGTCGAGGCCACGACCGACCTCCGCCAGCGCACGCGAGTTGACCACCGCGGCCCGGAGCTTGGCCAGCTGGCCCTCGGGCAGATCGGGGTGGGTGCGGTACAGCGTGTCCGTGACGACGAGGCCGAGCACGGAGTCCCCGAGGAACTCCAGCCGCTCGTTCGTCGGCAGACCGCCGTTCTCGTACGCGTAGGAACGGTGGGTCAGCGCACGCACCAGAAGGGCGGACTCGAGCTGATAGCCGAGCCGCCCTTCCAGAAGCGTGTGGGACGAGGCCGTGCTGTCCGCCTTTTTCTTGGCGGTGGAATCCGCCTTGGCGTCTTCCGCCTTCTTGGGGCTAGACACGGAGCCTGTCACCAGCCGCTCAGACCTCGAGGACCTGGCGCTTGTTGTAGGTGCCGCAAGACGGGCACGCGATGTGCTGCTGCTTGGGCTCGTGGCAGCGCTCGCACGCAACCAGGGTGGGGACCGCAGCCTTCCACTGCGACCGGCGGTGGCGCGTGTTGCTGCGCGACATCTTCCGCTTCGGAACAGCCACGGCTACTTCTCCTGCTTCTCGTCGACGCCCGCTTCCGCTTCGGCGCCGCTCATCTCGTCCTTCTCGCCGTCTCCGAGTGAACCGGCGAGTCCCTGCAGTGCCGCCCAACGGATGTCGGTGGCGTCGTGGTGGTGGTCCGGGTCGTCCGCCAGCCGGGCTCCGCACTCGGAGCACAGACCGGGACAGTCGTCCTGGCACACCGGCTGCATCGGCAGTGCGAGCACCACCGCATCGCGCAGCACGGGTTCGAGGTCGAACATGCCGTCCTCGAGGAAGAGCGTGTCCTCGTCGTCCTCAGCGTCGTCGACCGGTTCCGGCTTCACGCGGCCACGGTCGTCGGCGTCGGGGTACGAGAACATCTCCTGGAAGTCCGCTTCGAGCTCCAGCCCGAGCGGCTCCAGACACCTTACGCACTCCCCCTCGGCCTGTGCACGGGCGGTGCCTGTGACGAGCACCCCTTCCATGACCGACTCGAGGCGGAGTTCGAGTTCCACCGGGGCGCCTTCCGGCACTCCGATGACTCCCTGGATACCCAGGTCCTTGGGAGCGTCGACCGAGCGGGCCAGCCGCTGCAGCGCGCCGGGACGCCGGCCCAGCTCGTGCGTGTCGAACACGAGGGGGTTGCGGTGGTCGAGGCGAGCGTTGGGGGCCATTCCTGCTTTCGATCTTTCGAACTCTGAGGGCCGCCGCCCTTCGGTGGTGCGGGCAGCGGTGATCGCGGGCGTACTCGCGACCGAAGAGCCAGGATACTGGAGCTTTCGCCCACAGCCCAATCCGGGTGGCTCTAAAGCCCTCGGCCCTGTTCGTAGGCGCGCAGCTGCTCCGGAGTGATCATGCCCGTGTCGAAGAGGCTGGTCTCGTCAAGAGCGTAGGACTGCTGAGGCTGCTGGGGCTGCTGGGCCTGGTGGGACTGCTGGTGCGGGTCGTAGCCGGTCTGCTGGGCGTCGTAGCCCTGGTAGGACGCCACCGCGTAGGGGTCCGCCTGCTGGTAGCCGTACGGGTCCTGCTGGGCGTACGTCTGGTCGTAGCCGTACTGGTCCTGCTGCGGGTAGGCGTAGGCGGCCGGCTGTTCCTCGTACGACGGCTGCGGCGTCCCCGAACCGACGGCGGCCGGGGCCGCGTTGTCCCGCTCGGCGAGGGCCGCGAGGTCGGCGAGGTAGTCGGCGTCGGAGGAGTGCTGGAAGGTCGTGTTGTCGTCGGCGAGGGCGCCGAGGTCGTCGCTGGCGATCCGCCCGTGCAGCTTCTGCCGCCCCTTGCCGACGGCCTCCAGGGTCTTGGTGAGCACCGCCTCGAAGGCGCCCAGCTTGGTGTCGACGTAGGTGTCGGCGTCCCGGCGCAGGGTCTCGGGGTCGTGGCTGCGCTCGGGGGCGTCGTCCTCCTCCGGGTCCACGTACCCCTGCTGGTCCAGCCCCGGACCGGTGCCCAGGAGCTTCTCGCGGCCCCGGCCGACCGAGCCGATGGTCTTGGTGAGGACGACCTCGAAGTTGGCGAGCTTGGAGTCGACGTAGTCGTCGGCCTCCGCGCGGACCTCCTCGGCCTCCCGGCGGGCCTCGGCGAGGATCCGGTCGGCCTCGGCCTGGGAGCGGCGGGCGATCTCGGTGTCGGAGATCAGCGAGCCACGCTCGACATGCGCGGTGGAGATGATCCGGTCGGCCTCCTGGCGGGCCTGCTCGACCATCTGGTCGCGGTCGCCGATCAGCTCCTGGGCCTGGGCGAGCGAGTCGGGCAGGGCCGCGCGCACCTCTTCCAGCAGGGCGAGCAGCTCGGCGCGGTTGACCACGCACGAGGCCGACATGGGCATCGACCGGGCACTGGAGACCGCCGTGACGATCTCGTCGAGCTTCTTCTGTACGTCCACCGGGTGCTCGCCACTCTCTACAGCTGTGTTGGAGACGGACGGGACGACTGTAGCCCCATCAGTCCTTGCGCAGGCGCTCGTTGAGGGCCTCGAGGACGAGCGGCGGGACCAGGTGGGAGACGTCGCCGCCCCAGGTCGCCACCTCCTTGACCAGGGAGGAGGACAGGAAGCTGTAGGTGGGGTTGGTCGGTACGAAGAGCGTCTCGACCCCGGACAGCCCGTTGTTCATCTGGGCCATCTGCAGTTCGTAGTCGAAGTCGCTGACCGCGCGCAGGCCCTTGACGATGGCGGGGATGTCGCGCTGCTTGCAGAAGTCGACGAGCAGGCCGTGGAAGGCCTCGACCCGTACGTTGCCGTACTCGGCGGTGACCTGACGGATCAGGTCGAGTCGCTCGTCGACCTCGAAGAGGCCCTTCTTCGACTTGTTGATCATGACCGCGACATAGACCTCGTCGTAGAGACGGGAGGCCCGGGAAATGATGTCGAGGTGTCCGTTGGTGATCGGGTCGAACGACCCGGGACAGACGGCGCGGCGCACTTGTGATCCCTCGCTCTCCGGTCCGGTCATCGTGCGTCTTCGCACGTAGAGGCGGCGCGACCGTACCAAAACGTTCCCTCGCCGTAACGACGGGCCCGGAGCGCTTCGAAACCGTCCGGCCAGCCGAACTCCCCGCCTCTGGTGCTGCGCTCCACGGTGACGAGCGCCTCGGGCGCGAGCCAGCCCCCCGAACGGAGTGTGAGGAGAATCTCGCGAAGATCGTCGTCCGTGACGGCGTAGGGCGGGTCCAGGAAGACGAGGTCGTACGGCCCCGTGGGCGCCGTCTGGATCACCTGCTGGGCCTTGCCGGCCCTTACCTCGGCGCCGGGGAGGGCAAGGCTTCTGACGTTCTCGCGGATGACCCGGGCCGCCCTCGCGTCGGCCTCCACGAGCAGGGTGTGGCTCGCGCCCCGGGAGAGGGCCTCCAGGCCCACCGCCCCTGATCCGGCGTAGAGGTCGAGGACTCGTTCGCCGTCGAGGGGGCCGCCGAGGAGGGACTGCCAGGTGGAGAAGAGGCCCTCGCGCGCACGGTCCGAGGTGGGGCGGGTTCCGGTGCCTGGGGGTACGGCGAGGCGACGTCCGCCGGCTGCGCCGGCGATCACGCGGGTCATCTTTGGTCCTTGGTCCGGGGTGGTGTCGGATTCAGTCTGGCAGCAGGTTCGTCGTGGTTGCTCGCGCTCGCGCGGCGGTAGCCGCATATTTGGTACAGCCCCGGGCCCCTGACCGGAACTGCCCGTCAGCCCTTTTCCAGGTACTGCTCCCTCTCCTCGTCCAGGAGGGCGTCCAGGGCGGTCCGCAGGCCGGGGAGTCCCGTCAGCTCCGGATCCGCCGCGACCACCGCCACCGCCTCCTCCCTCGCCTCCGCGATGACCTCCTCGTCCTCGATCACGGCGAGGACCCGCAGGGAGGTGCGGGCGCCGGACTGGGCCTGGCCGAGGACATCGCCCTCGCGGCGCTGTTCGAGGTCGAGGCGGGAGAGTTCGAAGCCGTCGAGGGTGGAGGCGACGGCGTTCAGCCGCTGGCGGGCGGCGCCGGCCTCGGGCATCTCGGTGACCAGGAGGCAGAGACCGGCGGCGGAGCCCCGGCCGACGCGGCCGCGGAGCTGGTGAAGCTGGGAGACGCCGAAGCGGTCGGCGTCCATGATCACCATGGCGGTGGCGTTCGGGACGTTGACGCCGACCTCGATGACGGTCGTGGCGACCAGGACATGGATGTCCCCGGCGGCGAAGCGGCGCATGACCGCGTCCTTGTCGTCGGGGGGCATACGGCCGTGGAGGACCTCGACGCTCAGGCCGTGCAGCGGGCCCTTGGAGAGCTGGTCGGCCACCTCCAGGACGGCCAGCGGGGGGCGCTTCTCGGCCTCGTCCGCCGCGGACTTCCGGGCCTTCTTCGGGTCGTCCTCCTCGTCCCCGATGCGGGGGCAGACGACGTACGCCTGATGGCCGTTCTGCACCTCCTCGCGGACCCGTTCCCAGGCGCGGGCCAGGAAGTGGGGTTTGTCGGCGGCGGGGACCACATGGCTGGCGATGGGTGAGCGGCCGGCCGGGAGCTGGTCGAGGACGGAGGTCTCCAGATCGCCGAAGACGGTCATCGCGACCGTGCGCGGGATGGGGGTGGCCGTCATGACGAGGAGGTGCGGGGGCTGCTTGCCCTTGCCGCGCAGGGCGTCGCGCTGCTCGACGCCGAAGCGGTGCTGTTCGTCGACCACGACCAGGCCCAGGTCGTGGAACTGGACCTTGTCCTCGATCAGCGCGTGGGTGCCGATGACGATGCCGGCCTCGCCGGTGACCAGGTCGAGCAGGGCCTGGCGGCGGCCGGCCGCGCCCATGGAACCGGTCAGCAGCACGACCTTGGTCGCCTGCTCGGCGCCGCCCAGCATGCCGCCCTCGGCCAGCTCGCCCATCATCTCCACGATGGAGCGGTGGTGCTGCTGGGCGAGCACCTCGGTGGGGGCCAGCATGGCGGCCTGCCCTCCGGCGTCGACGACGGCGAGCATGGCGCGCAGGGCCACCAGGGTCTTGCCCGAGCCGACCTCGCCCTGGAGCAGGCGGTGCATCGGGTGGGCGGTGGCGAGGTCGTCGAAGATCTCCTTGGAGACCTTCCGCTGGCCCTCCGTGAGGGTGAAGGGGAGGCGGTCGTCGAAGGCGGTGAGGAGGCCGTCGGGGGACGGTCGGCGCGGGACGGCGGGGAGTTGGGCGTCGGCGTGCCGGCGGCGGGCCAGGGCGACCTGGAGGACGAAGGCCTCGTCCCACTTGAGGCGGGCGCGCGCGTCGGCGATGTCGGCCTTGGTGTGGGGGCGGTGGATCTTGAGGAGGGCCTCGGGGAGGGGGACCAGGCCGCGGCCCTCGCGCAGGGCGGGCGGCAGGGGGTCGACGGCCTCCTGGGCGCTGGGCAGGACGGTCTGGATCGCCTTGCCGATCTTCCAGGACTCCAGTTTGGCCGTCGCCGGGTAGAGGGGAATCAGGGCGCCCGCCCAGGTCTCCACCGTCTCGTCGCTGTCGGCGCGCAGCAATTCGTACGCCGGATGCATCAGTTGGATGCGGCGGTTGAAGGCCGAGACCTTGCCGGCGAACATCGCGCGGGTGCCCGGCAGGAGGTCCTTGTGGGGTTTGTGGACGCCGTTGCCGAAGAAGACCAGCTGGACTCGGCCACTGCCGTCGGTGATGGTGACTTCCAGCCGCTGTCCCTTGCCGCGGGGGGCCTTGGCCGAGGCGTAGGAGAGCAGCCGGGCGTCGGCGACCATGGCGACCACCGTGACGTGCTCGTCCATGGGGAGGTCGGCCAGGTGGGTGAGCTGGCCGCGCTCCTCGTATCTGCGGGGATAGTGGTGCAGGAGGTCGCCGACGGTGTGCAGACCCAGGTGTTCGGCCATCACCTTCGCGGTCGGTGGGCCGAGCACCTTCTTCAGTGGTTCTTCGAGTGCGGGCACGAGATCCATTGCACACCACCCCACTGACATTGCTCGATACGTGTCCTGAAACACCTGGTCAGACGGCTCGTCCGGGCTCTAGGATGACGCGCCTCCGGCCATCA
This sequence comes from Streptomyces sp. YKOK-I1, assembly GCF_054660435.1. Taxonomy (NCBI): domain Bacteria; kingdom Bacillati; phylum Actinomycetota; class Actinomycetes; order Kitasatosporales; family Streptomycetaceae; genus Streptomyces; species Streptomyces sp. YKOK-I1. Next base: position 7,170,754 of record NZ_BAAGDR010000001.1, on the reverse strand, counting down.
TCCGCGGTCACCGCCCCACCGGGACCGCCCGACCCCGCGCCGTGCTCGTCCCCACTTCGCGGCGCTGCAGCGATGGACTCCCAGACCTCACAGTCATCCCAGGCATCACCGTCACCTCACACGTTCCAGGTCGACCTGCGCGGTCTGGTGGACCTGCTGTCCCATCACCTCTACTCCAGCCCCAAGGTCTACCTGCGGGAACTGCTGCAGAACGCCGTGGACGCCATCACCGCCCGGCGGGCCGAGGAGCCCGGTGCCCCGGCGCGGGTCAGGCTGTACGCCTCGGGCGGGACGCTGCGGGTGGAGGACTCCGGCGTCGGGCTCACCGAGGCCGATGTGCACGACCTGCTGGCGACCATCGGGCGCAGCTCCAAGCGGGCGGAGGGCCTGCAGGAGGCGCGGTCCGACTTCCTCGGGCAGTTCGGCATCGGGCTGCTGGCCTGTTTCGTGGTCGCCGAGCGGATCCGGGTCGTCAGCCGCAGTGCCCGTACGCCCGCCGCGCCGCCGGTGGAGTGGACGGCGCGCGACGACGGTTCGTACACCGTGCGGACGCTGCCGCACGACGAACGGCCCGAGCCGGGCACCACGGTGCAGCTGGTGGCGCGCGCCGGGGCCGGGGAGTGGCTCACCGAGGAGCGCGTGCTGAAGCTGGCGCGGGACTTCGGCTCGCTGCTGCCCTACGACGTCCGGGTGGGCGAGGAGGCGGTCACCGATCTGCCGGCGCCCTGGGACCGGCCGTACCCCTCCCCCGCGAACCGGCGGGTGGCGCTGGCCCGGCACTGTCACCGGCTGTTCGGGTTCACGCCGTTGGACACGATCGAGCTGGACGTGCCGCTGGCGGGGATCCGCGGGGTGGCGTACGTGCTGCCGGCGGCCGTGAGTCCGGCCCAGCGGGCCACGCACCGGGTGCACCTGAAGGGCATGCTGCTGACCGAACGGGCCGAACAACTGCTGCCCGACTGGGCGTTCTTCGTGCGCTGTGTCCTGGACACGGACAGTCTGCGGCCGACGGCCTCGCGCGAGGCGCTGTACGAGGACGAGACGCTGGCCGCCGTGCGCGAGGCGCTCGGGGAGCGGATCCGGTCCTGGCTGACGGGGCTCGCGGCGGGTGATCCGGAGCGGCTCTCGGCCTTCCTGGCCGTGCACCACCTGGGGGTGAAGTCGCTGGCGCGGCACGACCCGGAGATGCTGCGGACCATGCTGCCGTGGCTGCCGTTCGAGACGAGCGACGGGCAGCTGTCGCTGGAGGAGTTCGCGCAGCGGCACCCGGTGGTGCACTTCACGCGGACGGTGGAGGAGTACCGGCAGGTGGCGCCGATCGCGGCCGCGCAGGGCGTCGGGGTGGTCAACGGCGGTTACACGTACGACAGCGAGCTGGTCGAGGCACTGCCGTCGGTGCGGCCGGGGACGGTGGTCGCCGAGCTGGACGCGGACACCGTGACGGCGCATCTGGACGCGGTGGACCCGGCGGAGGAGCTGGCGCTGGCGGGGTTCCTGGCGGCCGCGCGGGCGAAGCTGGACCCGCTCGGCTGTGATGTCGTGCTGCGGGCGTTCCATCCGCTGTCGGTGCCCGCGCTGCACCTGGACGACCGGGCGGCGCGGCACGAGCAGGCGCGGGCGGAGGCCGAGGCGCAGGCCGACGATCTGTGGGCGGGCATCCTGGGCTCGCTGCGCGGCGGCGCCCCGCGGGCGCGGCTGGTGCTGAACCATCTCAACCCGCTGATCCGGAGGATCAGTTCGCTGCGGGAGGCGGAACTGATCGGCACCGCCACGGAGTCCCTGTACGGGCAGGCGCTGCTGATGGCGCAGCGGCCGCTTCGGCCCGCCGACTCGGCCCTGCTGAACCGGGCGTTCATCGGCCTTCTGGAGTGGGCCACGCACGGGGAGTCCGCACACGGGAGGACGGCCACCGATGAGTGAGATCAGGGACTTCGACGCGCTGCGCCGGGCGATGGCGGAGAACGGCGAGCAGCCGGAGGGTCCGGCGCGCAACGCGCGCGCGGAGCGGTTGCTGGCGGAGGCCGAGAAGCTGAACATCCCGCTGGCGGTGATCGAGGCGCTCGGGCACCAGCTGAAGGTCTACAACTACAGCTCCGAGAAGGACAAGATGTTCGTCCCGTTCGCGCGGCTGCTGCGCCTGTGGGACGAGCGGCCCGGGGACTTCGACGACTACGAGACGCATTCGCTGCACTGGGTCTTCAAGTGGATGTCGGCCGGGATGCTCGACCAGCCGCATGTGCCGCTGGCGTCGGTGGAGAAGTGGCTGGGCGAGATGGAGCACCGCTACCGGCTGGCCGGGCACTCGGAGCGTGCGGTGCGCAGTGCCGAGTTCAGTGTGGCCGCGCATGTGGGGGACGTCCCGCGCGCGGAGCGGGCGTTCGCCGCGTGGCTGGCCGCGGACCGGGACGCGATGGCGGACTGTCACGCGTGCGAGCTGCACGGCCAGGGCTGGTGGCAGGCGGAGCGGGGCCGGGACGAGGAGGCGCTGCGGGTGTGGGCGCCGGTCCTGGAGGGCGAGTACGCCTGTGCGCACGAGCCGCACACGGTGCTGGCCTCGTCCCTGGTGCCGCTGCTGCGGCTGGGGCGGCTGGAGGAGGCGCGCGCCCACCATCTGCGGGGTTTCCGGCTGGTGCGGCCGATGGAGAGCATGCGGGGCGCGTACGCCGACCACGTCGAGTTCTGTGCGCTGACCGGGAACGAGGCGCGGGGTCTGGAGCTGCTCGCGGAGCGGCCGGCGTACTTCACGGACGACGGGCATCCGCGCAGCAAGCTGGAGTTCCTGAGTGTCGTGGTGCTGCTGACGGAGCGGCTGTCGGCGCTCGGTCTGGGCGGGCAGCGGGTGCCGGGTCCGGCCGGGCGGGAGTGGACGGCCGGTGACCTGGCCGCCCACGCGCGCGTGGAGGCGCTGGCGCTGGCGGCGCGGTTCGACGAGCGCAACGGCACGGAGTACGTCAGTGAGCGGGCCCGCGCGCGGATGGCGGGGCGTCCGCTGGTGCAGCGGCTGCCGCTGGGGGTGCGGGCGGTGCGGCCGGCCGCGGTGAGCGCGCCGGTGCCGGCCGCGGCGGCGGAGCCGGTGGGGTCCGATCTGCCGGACCTGCTCGCGGAGGCCCGGCGGCTGTCGGACACGCTGCGGCCGCAGGCCGTGGAGGCGTGGGCGGCGGTGGCGCGGGCGGCCGAGGGCACGGAGGGGGTCGCGCTGGACGCGCGCGACCGCGCGGAGATCGCCGAGCACGAGGCGATCGCGCTGGGTCCGCAGGGTGCGGAAACGTTCGAGCGGGCCGCGGAGCTGTACGCGGAGGCGGAGGACCCCGGGGAGTCGCTGGCGGCACGCGCGCGAGGGGCGTACGTCCGTGCGCTCGCCGGTGAGGACGTCGGCAAGGCGCTCGCGGCGGTGGCCGGGCCCTACGACGACGTGCTCGCGCTGTACGCCGAGGGCGGCACCCAGGTGCGGCAGGCGGCGGGGGTGCTCATGGCGCGGGCGCGGATCCTGATGCGGCGGGTCCACGAGGCCGACGGGCCGATGGCGGAGACGGTCCTGGGCGAGGCGGAGGCGGCCGTACGGGAGCTGCTCGCGCTGGTCGAGGGGCGGACCGGGGACGACGTACGGCTGACCGCGCGGCTCGCCGAGGGGCACGCGATGCTCGGGGAGCTCGCCACGCACTCCGGGGACGTCGAGGCGGGTGCGCGGTTGTTCGCGCGGGCCGCCGCGGAGTTCACCGGGGCGGGGCTGCCGTGGTTCGCCTGTGAGTACGAGGCCCGGCTGGCGGGTCTCGCGCACCATCTGGGCGACATGGCGGAGGCGGAGCGGGCGCTGCGGGCGGCCCTGGAGCACGGCGGGCCCGTGCTGGAGCCGGTCGGGCGGGCCCAGCTGCATCTTCAGCTGGCCGAGGTCGTCGGGGAGCGGGGGCAGGCGGCGGAGGCCGCGGAGCACGCCCTGGAGGCGGCGCACTGGGCCGACGAGGCGGGCGAGGGCCCGACGTTCGGTGCGTGGGCGCGGCATCAGCTCGGCGGGTATCTGGTCCGGCTGGGGCGCTGGGCGGAGGCCGCGGAGGTGCTGGAGTCGGCGCTGGCCGATCTGCGGGAGGAGACGCACGGTGACGGGGCGGTCGTCCAGACGCAGTGGTGGCTGGGCGACTGTCTGAGCGAGCTGGGTGAGCACCGGGACGCAGCCGAGCGCCGGCTCCAGGCCGCCGAGATCGCCCGGCACTGGCCCGAGCAGCACGACCACGCGACGCTCGCGCATCTGGCCGCCGAGTCCCTGGGCCACGCGGGGCTGCACGAGGAGGCGGACCGGGCGTACGCGCGCGCGGGCGAGCTGTGGCGGGCTCTGGGCAATGTGCACGGGCTGGTGCGTTCGCTGCGCGCCCGCGCGTGGCTGGCGCTGCGGACCGAGGACGGGACGGAGGGGGCGCGGGCGCTGATGGCCGGCGCGGTGGAGGAGTGCGTGGACGCGCTCGCCGTGGCGGAGGACGACGAGGAGGCGCGGCTGCGGCTGGTCGCCGAACTCGGGCACACCCATCGCCAGTTCGGGGACCTGCTGGCCCGTTCGGCGGCGGAGGACGCCGACGACGACTCGATCCGGGGCGCGCTGGAGGAGGCGTTGTCGCAGATGGCGGAGGCGGTCGCGGTGTTCGTCGCGCTGGACGGTGACGCGCTGCACGCGCGGACCGGCGCGGAGCTGGCCGCGGGCTGGCTGGAGACGGACCTGGGGCGGCCGGCTCAGGCGGCGGCACGCGCGCGTGCGGTGCTGCGGGCCTACGCGGAGGCGTACGACGACGAGCCCGAAGGCGAGGGCGAGGGCGAGGGCGACGAGGCAGGGACGGTCGCGGCCCGGCGTGCCGAGGCGGAGCAGTTGCTGCAGGTGGCGCTGGAGCAGCCCGACGAGCCCGGCGCGTAGCGGCTACTCGACGCCGATCAGGAGGAGCGCGCCCTGCCGTCCGCCGCGGTACACGACGGTGTCGACGGCGAGGTAGGCCTCGCGCACCCGTGTCTCCAGGTGTTCGGCGATGCCCTCGGGGGCGTCGTCGCCGAGCACCAGGGTGACCAGCTCACCGCCCGCCGAGAGCATCCGGTCCAGGGTGGACTCGGCGGTGGCGGTGACGTCGGCGCCGATGACGGCGACGTCGCCGTCGATGAGCCCGAGGATGTCGCCGGCCTGGCAGATGCCGGCCATGGTCCACGACTGGCGCTCGGCGACGGCGACCTCGGCGTAGCGGGTGGCGCCGGCCGCGGAGGTCATGGAGACGACGTCCTCGTCGAAGCGGCGGTCGGCCTCGTGGACGGCGAGCGCGGCGATGCCCTGGACGGCGGAGCGGGTGGGGATCAGGGCCACCCGGATGCCTTCCGAGCGGGCCTGCTCGGCGGCCGCGGCGGCGGTGTGGCGCAGATCGGCGTCGTTGGGCAGCAGGACGACCTCGCGCGCGTGGGCCCGTCGTACGGCCTCCACGAGTTCCCCGCTGACGGGCGGTTCCCCGGGGCGGGCGAGGACGGTGGTCGCGCCGGCCTCGGTGTACAGGCCGGCCAGCCCCTCGCCGGGCACGACGGCGACGACGGCCCGCTGGACGCGCTCGCGGAGAGGGCGTTCGCCGACGCGCGCGTGGGCGTCACCGGCGCCGAAGTGGGTGATGCGGATCCGGTACGGCCGTCCGGCCTCGACGCCCGCCTCGACGGCGGCGCCCGCGTCGTCCACGTGGACGTGGACGTTCCACAGGCCGTCGCCGCCGACCACGACGAGGGAGTCCCCGAGGGCGTCCAGCCGCTGCCGCAGCCGGGCGACGGCCGGGTCCTCGGCCTCCAGCAGGTAGATCACCTCGAAGGCGGGCCCGTCCGCGCCGCCCGGGGTGTCGGCGCAGTCCGCGGTGCCCGGTTCCGGACCGGCCTCCACGCGCGCGTGCACCGCGCCGCCGGAGAGCCCGAAGCCCGCGGAGTGCCCGGAGTACACCGGTGCCTCTCCCGTGAACGTCTCCACCAGTGCCGCGAGGACGGCGACCAGCCCCCGTCCGCCGGCGTCGACCACCCCGGCGTGTTCCAGGACGGTGAGCTGGGCCGGGGTCGCGGCCAGGGCCACGCACGCCCCCCGGTAGGCGGCGCGGGCGACGGTCCCGCAGTCGCCTCCCGTGCCCGCGGCCGCGTCGGCGGCGGCCGAGGCGACGGACAGGACCGTGCCCTCGACGGGGTGGGCGACGGCCTGGCGGGCGGAGTCGGCGGCGTGCCGCAGGGCGGTCCGCAGTCCGTCCCCGTCGGTGTGAGAGGCCTCACCCTCGTCGGCGAGGACCTGGGCCATGCCGCGCAGGAGCTGGGCGAGGATCGTCCCCGAGTTCCCGCGCGCCCCTATGAGCGCGCCGTGCGCCATCGCGCGCGCGGCGTCGGCGAGGGAGGGGCTGCGCGCGGCCGCCGGAGCGGTCTCGTACCCCGCGAACACGGCCTCCACGGCGGTCGTGGCGGACTCGACGGTCAGGTAGAGGTTGGTGCCGGTGTCGCCGTCCGCGACGGGGTAGACGTTGATCGCGTCGATCTCCTCGCGCGCGCGGCCCAGCGCCGTGAGCGCGAGCGAGCACCAGGTGCGCACCGCGAGAGCATCGAAGAATGTCTGCGGCACCTGCGCCACCTGCGCCTCCCTGAGCTGCTGGACTGCACGCAGCGTAGAGCAGCCGTGGTAGTTTCGTTCTACTGGCGCAGTCGTTGTATGCTGCTCCGGTTGCCCGATCCGATCGGGCCATTCCCCTGGCTACGCCACTCAGATCTCTGATCCTGCGATCTCGATCCCGGCATGCCGGGATCCAACCGTAAGTGCATCTGAAGTCTTTGGAGTGACCCGTGGCTGCCAACTGCGACGTCTGCGGCAAGGGGCCGGGCTTCGGCAACAACATCTCGCACTCGCACCGCCGTACGTCTCGCCGCTGGAACCCGAACATCCAGCGTGTGCGTACCGTGGTCGGCGGGACGCCGAAGCGCGTGAACGCTTGCACCTCGTGCATCAAGGCCGGCAAGGTCTCGCGCTGACGCACTGCTGAGTGCGCGGCCACTGCTGGTTCGCTGCAACGAGCCGGTCCACCTCGTGTGGGCCGGCTTTTTGCTGTACCTGACAACGCCGTGAGCTGACAGACTCCCGCCCATGCGCTTCGGCATTCTGGGCCCCCTGGAGCTCCGCACCGACGACGGCACCCCGCTCGACCCCGGCGGCCCCCGCCCCCGCGCCCTGCTCACCCTCCTGCTGCTCGACGCGGACCGCGGTGTCTCCCTGGAGCGGCTGGCCGAGGGCCTGTACGGCGCCGAGCCGCCCGCCGGAGCCGCGAACGCGTTGCAGTCCCAGGTCTCCCGGCTGCGCCGCCGGCTGGCCCCGCACACCGGGATCGAGGCCACCGCCACCGTTTACCGGCTCACCGCCGCGCCGGACGCCGTCGACCTCCACCGCTTCGAGCGGCTCGCGCGGGAGGGCCGTACCCGGCTCACCGCCGGGGACCACACCGGGGCCGCCGCCCTGCTGCGGGAGGCGCTCTCCCTGTGGCGCGGCCCGGCGCTGCCCGACCTCCCGGACGCGCACGCCGAGCGGGCCCGGGTCGAGGAGCTGCGGCTGGCCGCCGTACAGGACCGCGTCGAGGCGGATCTGGCGCTCGGCGGCGGGCCGGAACTGGTGGCGGAGGTGCGGGCGCTGCTGGCGGCACAGCCGCTGAGCGAGCGGCTGTACGGTCTGCTGATGCGGGCGCTGCACGCGGACGGACGGCCCGCGGAGGCCCTCGCGGTCTACGAGGAGGCCCGGCGCACGCTCGCGGAGGAACTCGGCGCCGACCCCTCCCCCGCACTGTCCGCGCTGCACCTGGAGCTGCTGCGGGGCGCCAGGCCCGAGCGGCCCCGGCTGCCGGTCCAGCTCACCCGGTTCGTCGGCCGGGAGAACGACCTCGCCCGGATCGCCGCGCTCCTGGCGGACACCCGGCTGGTCACCCTCACCGGCCCCGGCGGGGCGGGCAAGACCCGGCTGGCGATCGAGGCCGCGGCCCGGTGGGCGGAGGTCTGCTTCGTCGAGCTGGCGCCCCTCACCGACGGCGGCCGGATCCCGTACGCCGTACTGGGCGCGCTCGGGGTGCGCGAGGGCTTCCGCACGGCCGCCTCCGACGGCACGGACCGGCTGCTGGCCGTGCTGGAGGAGCGTGAGCTGCTGCTCGTGCTGGACAACTGCGAACATCTGGTCGAGGAGGCCGCGCGGTTGGCGGCGCGGCTGCTCGCGGCCTGTCCCGGGGTGCGGATCCTCGCCACCGGCCGGGAGTCCCTCGGTATCACCGGCGAGGTCCTGGTGCCGGTGCCGCCCCTCCCGCCGGAGCCCGCGCTGCGGCTCTTCCTGGACCGGGCCCGGGCCGTGCGCCCCGGTTTCGAGGACCACCCGCGCGTGCCGGAGATCTGCGCGGGACTCGACGGGCTGCCGCTCGCCATCGAGCTGGCGGCGGCCCGGCTGCGCACCCTCACGCCGGACGAGCTGGCCGACCGGCTCGGCGACCGGTTCCGGCTGCTGTCCCGGGGCGACCGTTCCAAGGCGCCCCGGCACCGCACCCTGCGGGCGGTGGTGGAGTGGAGCTGGGACCTGCTGGACGAGGAGGAACGGGAGCTGGCGCGGCGGCTGACGGTGTTCGCCGGCGGTGCCACGCTGGAGGCGGTCGAGGCGGTGTGCGGGCTGCCGTACCCGGAGGACGTGCTGGCCTCGCTGGTCGAGAAGTCCTTCGTGGAGGTGTCCGAGGGCCGCTACCGGATGCTGGAGACGATCCGGGCGTTCGCGGCGGGGGACTCGGCCTCCCCCGGCGCGCTGGAGGCCGCGCACGCCGGTTACTTCCTCGGCCTGGCCGAGCGGGCGGAACCGTTCCTGCGCGGCCGGGAGCAACTGGTCTGGCTGGCGCGGCTGGAGGCCGAGGACGACAACCTGGACGCGGCCGTGGACCGGCTGACCGCCGCCGATCCCCCGGGCGCGCTGCGGCTGATGGCGGCGCTGACCTGGTTCCGGCGGCTGCGCGGACCGCACGGCCGGCAGGTCCCCCAGGCCCGCGCGCTGCTCGCGGCCGTCGGCGAGGAGCCGCCCCCCGGGCTGGTCGAGGAGTACGCCCTGTGTCTGATGAACACCGTCACCGGGCGCGGCGACGACCCCGCCGAGGCGGACCGGGTCGCGCGCGTGGCGGCCCTGATGAAGTCGCTGCCGGGTCCGCTGCGGCTGCCGTTCACCATGGTGCTGTGGTCCCTGACCGGCGGCCCCCTGGTCACGGCCCTGAACGAGCATGCGCGCGGTCAGCTCGGCACGGGCGTGTGGCGGCAGGCGCTGCTCGACCTCGGCACCGCCTACCAGCAGCAGTTCGCGGGGGACGCGACCGCCTCCGAGGCGTCCTTCGGCCGGGCGCTCGCCGGTTTCCGGGAGACCGGCGACCGCTGGGCCATGGCGAACTGCCTCGATCCGCTGGGCGGGTTCGCGAGCCGTCGCGGGGAGCACTCACGCGCGCTGGAGCTGTTCGACGAGGGCCTGGTGTACGTACGGGAGCTGCGGGCGCCGGAGGAGACCGCGGACCTGCTGCGCTCGCGCGGGTTCGCGCTGCTGCACCGGGGCGACGCCGAGGAGGCCGCCGCGCACTTCACCCGCTCCGCGGCCCTCGCGCGCACGGCCGGCGCGGGTGACAAGGCGGCGGCCGCGCTGCGCGGGCTCGGCGACGCGGCCCGGCTGTCCGGGGACACCGCCCACGCGCGCGTGCACTACGAGAACGCCCTGGAGACCTGTGCCGCGAACTGGTTCAGCCTCGGCGAGACCGTGCTCATCCTGGTCGGGCTGGGCCGGACGGCCCTGGCGGAGGGGGACCCGGGTCTCGCCGGTGAGTGGCTCGGCCAGGCCCGCGAGCTGGCCGACGGGCCGCCCGGCGCCGACACGCTCGCCGCCGTCGCCGAGGCGCTGGCCGCGCTCGCCGTCGACCCCGGGCGGGCCGCCGAGCTGCTGGGCGCGGCGGCGGGTCTGCGGGGCGCGGAGTCCCGGGGCGACCCCGATGTGCGGCGCGTGGCCGAGGAGGTCCGGGGGAAGCTGGGGCGGGGAGCGTACGAGCAGGCCTTCGCGCGGGGCCGGAGTCTGCGGTCGGCGGCGGTCAGCGAACGGTAGGCGGACGGTCAGCGGCCCCGCCGAGGCTGCCGTACATGACGAAGAAGACGTACGACCTCGGCCATCTGACCGTCCTGATCTCCGGCGCCAGCGTCGCCGGTCCGGCGCTCGCGCTCAACCTCGTGCGCCACGGCGCGCGCGTCACCGTCGTCGAGAAGGCGCCCGATGTGCGCCGGGGCGGCTTCGCCGTCGACTTCCGGGGGCACGTCCACCGCAGGGTGCTCACCGAGATGGGCATCTGGGACGAGATCCACGCCCGCCAGACCCACATGGGCCGGCAGATCGTCGTCGCCGCGGACGGCACCCCGAAGGTGGACCTGCCGTCGGAGATGATGAGCGGGGACGTGGAGATCTTCCGCGGCGAGCTGGCGGACATCATGTACGAGCGCACCCGCGACCGCGTCGAGTACGTGTTCGGCGACTCGATCGCCACGCTCACCGACACCCCCGGCGGAGTCGACGTCACCTTCGAGAACGCCCCGCCCCGCCGCTTCGACCTGGTGATCGGCGCGGACGGCCTGCACTCGCACACCCGCTCGCTGGTCTTCGGCGACGAGTCCCGCTACCTGCGCTTCTTCGACCACTACGTGGCCGCCGTCGAGGTCCCCAACGAGCTGGGTCTGATCCGCACCGGCCGTCTCTACAGCGAGCCGGGCCGGGCCGTCATGATCGGCAACTACGACGGCGACCCCGACCGCGCGGGCGCGCTGCTGGTGTTCCGGTCCGAGCGGCTGTCGTACGACCGCCGGGACCTCGCCGCGCAGAAGCGGATCCTCGCCGAGCGGTTCGCGGGCATGGGCTGGCAGGGGCCGACCGTGCTCGCGGCACTGGAGGGGGCCGACGAGCTCTACTTCGACGCGATCGCGCAGATCCACGTCGACCGGCTCACCCACGGGCGGGTGGCGCTGCTCGGGGACGCCGGGTACGGGGCGACGATGGGCGGCATGGGCACCGGTGTGGCGGTCGTCGGCGCGTACGTCCTGGCCGGTGAACTCGCCCTGGCGGGCGGCGACCACCGTACGGCGTTCGCCGCCTACGACTCCCGGATCCGGGACTTCGCGAAGGGCTGCCAGAAGACCTCGGGCAACGCGGGCCCGTTCTTCGCCCCGGCCACCGAGCGGCGGATCCGCGGCCGGGACCGGATGTACCGACTGCTCGCCTCCCGCCCGATGACGGCCTTCTTCCAACGCATCACCGAGAAGTCGGCGACGAACATCAAGCTCCCGGAGTACCCCGTGTGAGCGCCCAGCCGTGGTCCACGGGTCCGATCCCGCCGCCGAGCGCGAAGCCGGCGGCGATCGCCCCGGTGACGTACTCCTTGGCCGCCCGCACGGCCTCCGGCACGCGCTGCCCCTTGGCGAGCTGCGACGCGATCGCGGACGCGAGGGTGCAGCCCGTGCCGTGCGTGTGCCGGTTGTCGTGGCGCGGCGCGCGCAGCCAGTGCTCCTCGGTGCCGTCCGTCAGCAGGTCCACGGCGTCACCGGGGAGATGGCCGCCCTTGATCAGCACCCAGCGCGGTCCGTACGCCAGGACGGCCGCCGCGGCCTCCCGCAGCTGCTCCTCCGACTCCACCCGTACGCCGGTGAGTTGGGCGACCTCGTCGAGGTTGGGCGTGGCCACGGTCGCCACCGGGAGGAGCCGAGTCCGTACGGAGTCCAGGGCGGAGGCGGCCAGCAGGGGATCCCCGTGCTTGGAGACGCCCACCGGGTCCACGACGGCCGGGGCGTCGGTGCCGGCGATCAAGGCGGCCACGGTGTCGACGAGTTCGGCGGAGGCGAGCATGCCGGTCTTCACGGCCTGGACGCCGATGTCGTCCACGACGCTGCGGTACTGGGCGCGCACCGCCTCGGCGGGCAGCTCCCAAGCTCCCTGCACACCGAGGGAGTTCTGCGCGGTGACGGCGGTGAGGACGCTCATCCCGTGCACCCCGAGCGCGAGCATCGTCTTCAGGTCGGCCTGGATGCCCGCGCCGCCGCCGGAGTCGGAACCGGCGACCGTGAGCACCCTCGGGAGGCTCATGACTCTATGTCCCCGAAGTGGTCCCAGCCGCCCTGCCGGGTCCAGGGCGCCCCGTCGACGGTCACCTGGGGCAGCGCGGAGGGGTTGAGGACCTCGCCGATGACCTTCCAGCGGGCGGGCAGCTTCACGTCCGGCGGGAAGGTCGCCACGATCGCGTGGTCCTCTCCCCCGGTCAGCACCCACTGGATGGGGTCCACGCCGACGGCCGACCCGATGTCGTTCATCTGGGTGGGGATGTCGATGGCGCCGGAGCGGATGTCGATGCGGACCTTGCTGGCCTCGGCGATGTGCCCGAGGTCGGCGATCAGTCCGTCGCTGACGTCGCACATCGCGGTCGCGCCGAGGGCCGCCGCGGCCGGACCCGCGTGGTACGGCGGCTCGGGACGGCGGTGGGCCTCGACGAAGGCACGGGGGGAGCGGAAGCCGCGGGAGAGGACCGCGTACCCGGCGGCGGACCAGCCGAGCCAGCCGGTCACCGCGACCAGGTCGCCGGGCTGGGCGCCCGCCCGGGTGACCGGCTCCTGGTTGCGCAGATCGCCGAGCGCGGTGATCGACACCATGATCGTGTCGCCCCGTACGACATCGCCGCCGACCACGGAGGCCCCGGCCACCTGGCACTCGTCGCGGATGCCGTCCATCAGCTCGCTCGGCCAGGTCACCGGCAGTTCGGCGGGCACGACGAGGCCGAGGAGCAGCGCGGTCGGCACCGCGCCCATGGCGGCGATGTCGGCCAGGTTCTGGGCGGCGGCCTTGCGGCCGACGTCGTAGGCCGTGGACCAGTCACGGCGGAAGTGCCGGCCCTCCAGCAGGATGTCGGTGCTGGCCACGACCCGGCGATCGGGCGCGGCCACCACCGCGGCGTCGTCGCCGGGGCCGACGCGCACCGCCGAGGTGGTGGTGAGACGGGAGGTGAGCTCCCTGATGAGCCCGAACTCCCCGAGCTCACCAACAGTGCCCTTCATTACCCTTTCGCCCCTTCTATCCCTGTCCGTGCCCGGTCGCGCAGCACCAGTGTCCTCGATACGGTCGAGGGGGCCGGCACGGCCCGCCCGACCGGTACGGCCGACGTGACCGTCAACCTCTGCCATCCCTGCACCCCGGCACGGGGGCCGCGCGTCCCTCGGGTCTCCCCGTGGCGCGCGGCAACGCGATACCGTGGCGTTCCTTTTCCCCACATGATCCTCGTGGCCGCCCTGGAGGTTCCGTGGTACAGGCGTACATCCTGATCCAGACGGAGGTCGGCAAAGCGTCGACCGTCGCCGAGGAGATCAGCAAGATTCCTGGGGTCGTCCAGGCCGAGGACGTGACGGGTCCGTACGACGTGATCGTGCGGGCCCAGGCCGACACGGTGGACGACCTCGGCCGATTGGTGGTCGCCAAGGTCCAGCAGGTGGACGGGATCACCCGCACCCTGACCTGTCCGGTCGTGCATCTGTAGCCCCCGTCTACCCTTGGCCGGTGAACCTTTTCCGTCACCGGCTCAGTGGTCTGCCCGCCCTCGCTCTGCTGTGTGCCGCCGTGGGCTGCTCCTCGGCAGACGACAGCGCGTCGGCGGCGGTTCCCCGTCCGACGGCGAAGACCGTGAAGCTGTGCCGGAACCTGGACGAGGCACTGCCGTCGAAGGTGGACGGCCGAAGCCGCCGGGATCCCGAGCCCGCCTCCGCGCTGACCGCGGGCTGGGGGGACCCGGCGATCATACTGCGCTGCGGTGTGGAACGGCCGCCGAAGATGGTGGACCCGAAGGTGGCCCAGGGCCAGGACGCGGACGCGGTGGCCGGGGGCGTGAACGGGGTGGACTGGCTGATGGAGAAGCGGGACGGCGGGGGGTACCGGTTCACCACGGCCAGTCGTCTTGCCTATGTCGAGGTGACGGTGCCGGAGGGCACGGACAGTTCCGGGGTGTTGATCGACTTGGCGTCGGCCGTCAAGAAGGCGATCCCCGAGGGGATCGCCGACTGAGAACTACCGCAGTCCCGTGGACCTGCGAAGCGCCGCCTGGATCAGGCGGTCCACGAGTTCCTCGTAGCCGATGCCCGTGGCCTGCCACATCGCCGGGTACATCGAGATCGGGGTGAAGCCCGGCATGGTGTTGATCTCGTTGATCACGAAGTCGCCCTCCTCCGTGAGGAAGAAGTCCGCGCGGACCAGGCCCTCGCAGGAAGCGGCCTCGAAGGCGTCCACGGCGAGCCGGCGGACCTCGGCCGTCTCCTCGGGGGTGAGGGGCGCGGGCACGATCCCGGGCGTGGAGTCGATGTACTTCGCCTCGAAGTCGTAGTACGCGTGCGCGTCCGGCGGCGGGATCTCCGCCGGGACCGAGGCCCGCGGGCCGTCCTCGAACTCCAGCACCCCGCACTCGATCTCACGGCCCCGTACGGCCGCCTCCACCAGGATCTTCGGGTCGTGGCGCTGGGCCTCGGCGATCGCCTCGTCCAGGCCGGACAGGTCGTCGACCTTGGTGATGCCGATCGACGAACCCGCGCGCGCGGGCTTCACGAACAGCGGCCAGCCGTGCTCGCCGGCGAAGTCCACGATCTTCTTGCGGGCGGCGGACTCGTCCCGCTCCCACTCGCGCGGCCGGATCACCACGTACGGGCCGACCTTGAGCCCGAAGGAGGTGAACACCCGCTTCATGTACTCCTTGTCCTGGCCGACGGCCGAGGCGAGCACACCCGAGCCGACGTACGGGACACCGGAGAGCTCCAGCAGGCCCTGCAGGGTGCCGTCCTCGCCGTAGGGGCCGTGCAGGACGGGGAAGACGACGTCGACCTCGCCGAGCGCCTTGGGCACCGATCCCGGCTCGCTGTAGACGACTTCACGGTTGGCGGGGTCGACGGGGAGCACCACGCCGCCCTCCTGCGACTCGGCGAGCGCCTCGATGTCGGGCGTGCGGCGGTCGGTGATCGCCATGCGCTCGGGGTCGTCGGCGATGAGGGCCCAGCGCCCGTCCCGGGTGATGCCGATCGGCAGGACCTCGTACTTGGTCCGGTCGATGGCCTTCAGGACGGCGCCGGCGGTGACCACGGAGATCCCGTGTTCGGAGCTGCGGCCACCGGACACGACGGCCACCCGCGGCTTGCGCGGGGGCTGCTCGGGGTTCTGGGGGAGGTTCTCGGTGCTCATATCGGCATGAGAGTACCCGGTGGTAGGGCCGGGAGTCAGCGTCCACCCGCCGGGTTCGCTCAGCGTCGTTCGGGCTTCGCGCTGCGCGACATCAGCTCCTTGAGCGCGACGACCGGCGGCTTGCCCTCGTGGACGATGTCCACCACCGTCTCGGTGATGGGCATGTCGACACCGTGCCGGCGGGCCAGATCGGCCACCGACTCGCAGGACTTGACGCCCTCGGCGGTCTGCTTGGTGACCGCGATGGTCTCCTGCAGGGTCATGCCCTTGCCCAGGTTGGTGCCGAAGGTGTGGTTGCGGGACAGCGGCGAGGAGCAGGTCGCCACCAGGTCGCCGAGGCCCGCGAGTCCGGAGAAGGTGAGCGGGTCGGCGCCCATCGCCAGGCCGAGGCGGGTGGTCTCGGCGAGCCCGCGGGTGATGAGGGAGCCCTTGGCGTTGTCGCCGAGACCCATGCCGTCCGCGATGCCGACGGCCAGGCCGATGACGTTCTTGACCGCGCCGCCCAGCTCGCAGCCGACCACGTCGGTGTTGGTGTACGGGCGGAAGTACGGCGTGTGGCAGGCGGTCTGGAGCTTCTGGGCGACGGTTTCGTCGGTGCAGGCGACCACGGACGCGGCCGGCATCCGGGAGGCGATCTCACGGGCCAGGTTGGGCCCGGTGACCACGGCGACGCGGTCCCGGCCGACCTTGGCGACGTCCTCGATGACCTCGCTCATCCGCATGGTCGTCCCGAGTTCGACGCCCTTCATCAGGGAGACGAGGACGGTGTGCGGGGCGAGCAGCGGGGTCCACTCGGCGAGGTTGGCGCGCAGGGTCTGCGAGGGGATCGCGAGGACGGTGAAGTCGGCGCCGCGGGCGGCCTCGGCCGCGTCGGCGGTGGCGCGGAGGTTCTCGGGGAGCTCGACGCCGGGCAGGTAGTCCGGGTTGGTCCGGGTGGAGTTGACCGCCTCGGCGAGCTCGGGGCGGCGCGACCACAGCGTCACCTCGCAGCCCGCGTCGGCGAGGACCGTGCCGAAGGCGGTCCCCCAGGATCCGGTACCGAAGACGGCCGCCTTGACGGACTTGCTCACTTGCTGTTCTCCCCCTCGTGACTGGGCTGCGCACCGGCCTGGGCACCGGTCTGCACGCCGGTCTCCGCCTCGGTGCGGCGCCGCTGCTCGATCCGCTCCTGACGCGGATCGTAGGGTGTCTCGGGCGCCTTCTCGCCGCGGATCTCCTCCAGCTGGCGGGTGATGGCGGCCATGATGACCTCGGTGGCCTCCTTGAGGATCTCCGCGCTCATCTCCTGGCCGTAGAAACGCGAGAGGTCCACGGGCGGGCCCGCGAGCACGTGGTGGGTCTTGCGCGGGAAGAGGTGCGGCTTGCCGCTGTACGGCGGCAGCAGCTCGTTGGCGCCCCACTGGGCGACCGGGATCACGGGGCACTTGGTCTGCAGGGCGACCCGCGCGGCGCCGGTCTTGGCCGTCATGGGCCACAGGTCCGGGTCGCGGGTGATGGTGCCCTCGGGGTAGAAGGCGACGCACTCGCCGCGCTCCACAGCGTCGATCGCGGCCCGGAAGGCGCTGAGCGCGTCCGTGGACTCGCGGTAGACCGGGATCTGCCCCGTGCCGCGCATCGCGGCGCCGACGAACCCCTTCCTGAAGAGCCCGCTCTTCGCCAGGAATCGCGGCACCCGTCCGGTGTTGTACTGGTAGTGCGCGTAGGCGAAGGGGTCGACGTGGGAATTGTGGTTCACGGCGGTGATGAATCCACCGTCGGCCGGAATGTGCTCCATTCCGCGCCAGTCCCGCTTGATCAGAACCACCAGCCAGGGTTTGCAGAGGACCGCTGCGAAGCGGTACCAGAAGCCGATTCTGCGGCGGGGCACGCGGACACCTTCCCTCTGGGACATCTCCCGGTACTTCTCTCGGTACGTCGCTCTGGGCTTCTCCTCGGAACCTGTGAGCCGCACAAGTGTCGCCCCAGGCCGCCGGTCTGTCGAGAACACCGTACGCCCGACGCGTCGGCGTGCCGATGGGCCGGGTGACAATGGCCGCGACAGGAGAGGGGACGGTACGCCGGTGCAGTGGACCTTGGTCATACCCCTGAAGCCCTTGGCGCTGGCCAAGAGCAGGCTCGCGGACACGGCCGGGGACGAGCTGCGCCCGGGGCTGGCCCTCGCCTTCGCCGAGGACACGGTGGCGGCGGCGCTGGCCTGCGCGGCCGTACGGGATGTGGCGGTCGTCACGGACGATCAGCCGGCGGGGCGCGCGCTGGCCGCCCTGGGGGCCCGGATCGTGCCCGACGAGCCCCGCACCGGCCTGAACGCGGCGCTCGCGCACGGTGCCGCCGCCGTCCGCCGGCTGCGTCCCGAAACACCTCTCGCGGCGCTGAACGCGGATCTCCCCGCACTACGCCCGGCGGAATTGTCCCGTGTTCTGAATGCGGCGGCGGAATTCCCGCGCGCATTTCTCGCCGATGCGGCGGGAATCGGTACCACTCTGCTGGCCGTCTCGGCGGACCGGGAATTGCTCCCGGCATTCGGAATGGATTCCCGCGCCCGCCATCGCACGTCGGGCGCCGAGGAACTCCGGCTCGCCTCGGTCGATTCGGTACGCCAGGACGTGGACACCGGCGAGGATCTGCGCGCGGCGCTGGCGCTCGGGGTGGGCCCCCGGACGGCGGCCGCCGCGGCGCGGCTGCTCGGTATCGGGCAGTAGGCTCGACCCATGCAGGCGACCGCATACACGTACGACCCCGACACCCGCAGCGGGCAGGTGCTGCTGGACGACGGCACCCCGGTGCCCTTCGACGCGCCGGCGTTCGACGCGGGCGGGCTGCGGCTGCTGCGGCCGGGCCAGCGGGTGCGGATCGAGGTGGAGGGGCCGAAGGACAGCCCGCGGATCACCCTGGTGACGCTGCAGACCTTCTAGGACCTCCTGAACGCCCCCCTTGAACACGCCGCGTGAACACGCCGCGGGCCGGGCTCCGTGAGGGAGTCCGGCCCGGCGCGTGAGTGCCCTTGCTGTCGGTGACTACGACTGGCGGGCGGTGGCCTTCTTGGCGGTGGTGGTCTTGCGCGCGGTCGACTTCTTGGCCGGGGCCTTCTTGGCGGTGGCCTTCTTCGCCGGGGTGGTCTTCTTCGCGGCGGCCGACTTGGCGGTGGTGGTCTTCTTCGCGGCGGCCGTCGTCTTCTTCGCCGCGGCGGTCGTCTTCTTCGCGGTGGTCTTCTTGGCGGCGGCCGTGGTCTTCTTCGCGGCGGCCGTCGTCTTCTTCGCCGCGGCGGTGGTCTTCTTCGCGGCGGCGGCCTTGGTGGTGGCCTTCTTCGCCGCGGCCTTCTTGACCGTGGCGGAGGCGCCGCCGGTGAGGCTGCCCTTGGGGGCCTTCTTGACGGCGACCTCGCCGCCGCGCGGCAGCTTCTTGGAGCCGCTCACCAGGTCCTTGAAGCCCTGGCCTGCGCGGAAGCGCGGGACCGACGTCTTCTTGACCCGAACCCGCTCGCCCGTCTGGGGGTTGCGAGCGTAGCGGGCCGGCCGGTCGACCTTCTCGAACGAACCGAAGCCGGTGACCGAGACCCGGTCCCCCGCGACGGTCGCGCGGACGATGGCGTCCAGGACCGCGTCGACCGCGTCGGCGGCCTGCTGGCGGCCGCCCAGCTTGTCGGCAATCGCTTCTACGAGCTGCGCCTTGTTCACGTCTTCCCCTTCGGAGACCTCGCCAGAACGAAAGTGTTCAAGCTTTTTCGCACGTTAGGCAGATATATACCGCAAATCAAACACGAAACGGGCTAATCACCCTTGTGCCGCAACGAAGTCGGCTGTTCCGGAGGCGATCAACGCTCCTCTTCGGGCATTCGCCCCTCGTCGAGGTCCGCCATGAACCGCTCCAGACGCCTTGTCGCATCGGCGAGATCGTGCTTGGCCGCGGCCGTAATGACCAGCAGCTTCCGGGTCAGCGCCATCCGTACGCCCTCCGGGACTTGCAGTGCGCGCACTCTTGTGTGCGCTTCCTTGAGCTGGCTCGCGACCGCCGTATAGAGCTCGAGTTGGCCGTCGTGTTCCATGCACAGATTGTGCCATCTGGGGCGAGTTGTCGCCCGCCCAGGGGGCAACTGCCCCCTCGAACGGCCCTCTCGGCACCGCCGGAAGCCACGCCCACAGAGGGCGCGTACCCCGGCAACCACCGCTCTAACGTGGGAAGTTGGCAGGAAAAGCGAAGGTTCGGGGGCGGTTCCGGGCCCAGACACGGCTGTACCCCCGATCGGACCGATCGGGGGTACAGGAAGGGTGTTGGGCTGGCCGAAACTCGACTTGCCCCGGGGGCTCCGGATCAGACCTGGAGCGTCCGCGGCTTGTAGGACGGGCGCTTGGCCTCGTACGCGGCGATGTCCTGCTCGCTCTGGAGGGTGATGGAGATGTCGTCCAGGCCGTTCAGCAGCCGCCAGCGGGAGTTCTCGTCCAGCTCGAAGGAGGCGGTGATGCCCTCGGCGCGCACCTCACGGGTCTCGAGGTCGACGGTGATCTCGGCCTGCGGGTCGTTCTCGGAGAGCTCCTGGAGCGCCTCCACGATCTTCTGGTCCAGGACCACCGTGAGCAGGCCGTTCTTCAGCGAGTTGCCGCGGAAGATGTCGGCGAAGCGGGAGGAGATCACGGCCTTGAAGCCGTAGTTCTGGAGCGCCCAGACGGCGTGCTCGCGGGAGGAGCCGGTGCCGAAGTCGGGGCCGGCGACCAGCACGGTCGCGCCCTGCCGCTCGGGCTGGTTGAGGATGAAGGACCCGTCCTTGCGCCAGGCCTCGAACAGCCCGTCCTCGAACCCGTCCCGCGTGACCTTCTTGAGCCAGTGAGCAGGGATGATCTGGTCGGTGTCGACGTTGGAGCGGCGCAGCGGGACGGCCCGGCCGGTGTGCGTGGTGAATGCTTCCATGGCTGATCAGACTCCAGCGGGCGCGGGGGTGTCGGCGGACAGGTCGGCCGGGGAGGCCAGGTGGCCCAGGACGGCCGTGGCGGCCGCGACCTGCGGCGACACCAGGTGCGTACGACCGCCCTTGCCCTGCCGGCCCTCGAAGTTGCGGTTGGAGGTGGAGGCGGAGCGCTCACCGGGGGCCAGCTGGTCGGGGTTCATGCCGAGGCACATCGAGCAGCCCGCGTGCCGCCATTCGGCGCCGGCCTCCTTGAAGACCACGTCCAGGCCCTCGGAGACGGCCTGCAGACCGACCCGGGCGGAGCCGGGGACGACCAGCATGCGTACGCCGTCGGCGACTTTGCGGCCCTTCACGAGCTCGGCGGCGGCACGCAGGTCCTCGATGCGGCCGTTGGTGCAGGAACCTACGAAGACGGTGTCCACCTTGATGGAGCGCAGCGGCTGCCCGGCCTCCAACCCCATGTACTCCAGGGCCTTTTCGGCGGCGAGGCGCTCCGAGGCGTCTTCGTACGAAGCCGGGTCGGGGACGTCCGCCGAAAGCGGGGCGCCCTGGCCCGGGTTGGTGCCCCAGGTGACGAACGGCGAGAGGGAGGCGGCGTCGATGACGACCTCGGCGTCGAAGACCGCGTCCTCGTCCGTCTTCAGCGTCTTCCAGTACGCGACGGCCGCGTCCCAGTCCTCGCCCTTCGGGGCGTGCGGACGGCCCTCGAGGTAGTCGAAGGTGGTCTGGTCGGGGGCGATCATGCCCGCGCGGGCGCCGGCCTCGATCGACATGTTGCAGATGGTCATCCGGGCCTCCATCGAGAGCTTCTCGATGGCGGAACCGCGGTACTCCAGGACATAGCCCTGGCCGCCGCCGGTGCCGATCTTCGCGATGATCGCCAGGATCAGGTCCTTGGCGGTGACGCCGTCGGGCAGCTCGCCGTCGACCGTGATCGCCATGGTCCTGGGGCGGACCAGCGGCAGCGTCTGGGTGGCCAGCACATGCTCGACCTGCGAGGTGCCGATGCCGAACGCCAGGCCTCCGAAGGCGCCGTGCGTGGAGGTGTGGGAGTCGCCGCAGACGACGGTCATGCCCGGCTGGGTCAGACCCAGCTGGGGGCCCACCACGTGGACGACGCCCTGCTCGACGTCGCCGAGCGGGTGCAGGCGCACGCCGAACTCGGCGGCGTTCTTGCGCAGCGTCTCCAGCTGGACCCGGGAGACCGGGTCGGCGATCGGCTTGTCGATGTCGAGGGTCGGGGTGTTGTGGTCCTCGGTCGCGATGGTGAGGTCGAGACGGCGCACCTGGCGACCGCTCTTCCGCAGTCCGTCGAAGGCCTGGGGGCTGGTCACCTCGTGCAGCAGGTGCAGATCGATGAAGAGGAGGTCGGGCTCGCCCTCGGCGCGCCGGACGACATGGTCGTCCCAGACCTTCTCCGCGAGTGTCCTACCCATCGCTTTCCCTCCGGCCGGCAATGACGCACCGGCCCAACTAGAGATCTTGTGGAGGCGACGCCCTCGGGCCCCTGTTCCCGGGCACCCGCCGCCAGGCCCGTCGGTCTTCGGGCCGCCATGCATCCAAGGGTTGCGCGTCTCACGGAAAAATGAACTTGCGTTTCACAGAGTGAGACGGGAATATCGTTTCATGGACAACAGTAGCGGCGTGGGCGTTCTGGACAAGGCAGCCCTTGTCCTGAGCGCCCTGGAGTCCGGTCCGGCCACCCTCGCGGGACTGGTCGCGGCCACCGGACTCGCACGACCCACGGCCCACCGGCTGGCCGTGGCATTGGAACACCACCGTATGGTGGCGCGCGACATGCAGGGCCGTTTCATTCTCGGTCCGCGTCTCGCGGAGCTCGCCGCGGCGGCCGGCGAGGACCGCCTCCTCGCGACCGCGGGCCCGGTGCTCACCCACCTGCGCGACGTGACCGGCGAGAGCGCCCAGCTCTACCGCCGCCAGGGCGACATGCGCATCTGCGTCGCCGCGGCGGAGCGCCTGTCCGGCCTGCGGGACACGGTCCCGGTCGGCTCCACGCTCACGATGAAGGCGGGTTCGTCGGCGCAGATCCTGATGGCCTGGGAGGAGCCGGAGCGCCTCCACCGCGGTCTGCAGGGCGCCCGCTTCACCGCGACGGCCCTCTCGGGCGTCCGCCGGCGCGGCTGGGCCCAGTCCATCGGCGAGCGCGAGCCGGGCGTCGCGTCCGTCTCCGCCCCCGTCCGCGGCCCCTCCAACCGGGTCGTGGCCGCCGTCTCGGTCTCCGGCCCGATCGAGCGCCTGACCCGCCACCCCGGCCGGATGCACGCCCAGGCGATCATCGACGCGGCGGCCCGCCTGTCGGAGGCACTGCGCCGCACGGGCTGAGGCCAAGAGGAAAAGGGCGGCCTCAACGCCGCGGCAGCCCTTTCCCGACGGCACGTACGCCAACCTGAAGGGGCGCGGGGAACTGCGCGACCAGCCCCCACACACCCGCACCCGCCGTACGCCACCAGCCCTACGAAGCCGGGGCGCGCCAGGCGAACCGATCCTTCGCATACCGCCCGCGCGCAGCCAACGGCACCTGCCCGTGCGCCGCAGCCAGCCCGAACGCCGGCATGTCCCCATAAACGGCCTCGTACGCCCCCTGCGGCACGACATACGCCTCGTGCCAGATCCCGACGTGCCCCCGCACCTTCCCGCCCTTCTCCAGGCGGTTGATCTTCGCCCACGCCGTGTGGTGGAACGCGTCGGTCGCGCTCGCGTAGGCGTACAGCTTCTCCTTGGACTCCCAGTACTGGACGACGTAGTACGTCCGCGGCGAGGCCGTCAGCAGCACCCGCCAGAGCAACCCGCGCTCCGGCTCCCGCTTCAGCTCCGCGAGCATCCTGAACATGGCCGACATGACCGGCACCCACTGGTGCACGGCCCAGAAGTGGTTGACACGCATCCCGATGAGCAGGACGACCACGTCACCCTGCGCGTCCGCGGTGGTTCGGCTGGCTCCAGACATGCTTGGATAGTGGCGCTGACCAAGGAGGCGCGCAAGGGATGAGACTGGCCGAGCTGAGCAGACAGAGCGGGGTCTCGACGGCGACGATCAAGTACTACCTGCGTGAGGGCCTGTTGCCGCCCGGCCGCCAGATCAACGCGACGACCGCCGAGTACGACGAGGAGCATCTGCGCCGGCTGCGGCTGGTGCGGGCGATGATCCAGGTGGGCCGGATCCCGGTGGCCACGGTCCGGGAGGTCCTCGGGCACGTCGACGACGACTCCCTCGGCCGCACGATCCGGCTCGGCGCGGCCCTGTGGGCGCTTCCCCAGGTTCCGGAGCCGGACGCGGAGGACGAGCACGTACGGGCCGCCCGGCAGGAGGCGGACGCGCTGCTGCGCACGCTGGGCTGGACCAACGCCCGGCTGCTGACCACGATCTCCCCGGCCTACCGCTCGTTGGTGGTGTCGGTGGCCGCGCTGCGCCGCCTCGGTTACGACTGGGACGCCGAACTGCTCAGGTCCTACGCGGAGTTGATGCACCGGGCGGCGGTGCTGGACCTGGACTTCGTGGAGACGCGGGAGTCGGAGGCGGAGCGGATCGAGACGGCGGTGCTGGGCGCGGTCCTGGTCGAGCCGATGCTCCAGGCGCTGCACCGGCTGGCCCAGGAGGAGGAGTCGGCGCGGCGGTACGGCTTCGAGTGAGGCCGGTGGGGCCGGACAGAGGTAAGGCCCCTCGCCTGAGCGAGGGGCCTTCCGGTGATGTACCCCCGACCGGATTCGAACCGGCGCTACCGCCTTGAGAGGGCGGCGTGCTAGGCCGCTACACAACGGGGGCATGGACACTGCGTTTCCGCAGGTCCGAGCTGGTCTACCTGGACTCGAACCAAGACTAACTGAACCAGAATCAGTCGTGCTGCCAATTACACCATAGACCAATGTGGTTTAGACCAGTCGTACCCCCGACCGGATTCGAACCGGCGCTACCGCCTTGAGAGGGCGGCGTGCTAGGCCGCTACACAACGGGGGCCCTAGCAGTTCCGAAGTGATCCTGCGCGATCGGAACCAGTACCCCCGACCGGATTCGAACCGGCGCTACTGCCTTGAGAGGGCAGCGTGCTAGGCCGCTACACAACGGGGGCGTTGCAGATGAGCTCTGCGAGCTGGCCTACCTGGACTCGAACCAAGACTAACTGAACCAGAATCAGTCGTGCTGCCAATTACACCATAGGCCACTGGAACGCAAGCCCCTGAGGGGATCTTGTTCTAGTTTCGCGCTTCGGGTTTCCGGCCTTCCGGCCCGCTCCCCTCGGCGCAGGAAGAACATTACCCGAAGGTGGACGGGGCTCCAAAACGGGTATCCGCGCCGAGGATCGCGGGGAGTTCGGCGAGGGTGGCGATCCGGTGCCGGCCGGGTGGCACCTCGACGGTCGCCGTACCGCCGTACCGATCGATCCACACCGACAGCAGGCCGGCGTCGGCGGCGCCCCGTCCGTCGATCTCCGGATGGTCGCCGACGTACGCCACTTGGTGCGGGGCCAGTTCCAGGGCGTCGCAGGCGGCCAGGAAGGCGGCGGCCTCCGGCTTGGACACGCCCAGCTCGGCGGCGCACAGGATGGTCTCGAAGCGGTCGTGCACCCCGAGGACGCGCAGCTTGTGGTCCTGGACCCGGAGGCTGGAGTTGGAGAGCACCGCGTGGCGGTGGCTGGCGGCGAGCGCGTCCAGCACGGGCAGGACGTCGGGGAACAGGGACCAGGCCGCCTCGTAGTGCGCGAGGTAGCGCCGGAACCAGTCGTCGGCCTCGGCGTCGGTCAGCTCCGGCCGGTCCAGGAAGACCCGCACCCGGTCCCGGCGCTGCCCCTCGAAGCTGGTCTCCCCCGCCGAGAACCGCGCCCACTGCCGATCGGTGACCTCCCGCCACCGGTCGAGGGCCTGCTCCGCCGTCCCGTACCCCTCCAGCAGCCCTTCGGCCACCAGATGCCCCCGCATGCCCTCCCGGTCCGCGGTCGTGTAATCGAAAAGCGTGTCGTCCACGTCCCAGACCACGGCGCGAATGCTCATGTCCCCGACGGTACACACTGAGCGCATGACCGAGTACCGCGTCCAGTTCACCGTCGAGGCCCGCGCGGCGTACGACACCCTGCCCGGCGACCGTCGGGGCCGGCTGGACAGGACCGTGCGGATACTGGCGCGCGATCCCTTCCGCGAGCACGCGACCGCCCGGCTCGGCCCCCGCGAGCGTCTGCGCAGGACGTACGCGGCCTCCGGGATCATGCTGACGTACCTGATCGCGGGGGCCTCGGTGGTCATCGTCGCGCTGGAGGCCGACGACGAGTTCGCGTACCTGGTCGACGAGGAAGACGCCGTCTGACATGAATGCCTGAGGGGCGGTGCCCGGAGATCTCCGGGTACCGCCCCTCAGGTGCGCCTATGGGTTACGCCGCCAGCTTGGCCAGCGCCGCGTCGATCCGGGCCAGCGTCTTCTCCTTGCCCAGGATCTCCAGGGACTCGAAGAGGGGGAGGCCGACCGTGCGGCCGGTGACGGCCACGCGGACCGGGGCCTGGGCCTTGCCGAGCTTGAGGCCGTGGGCCTCGCCGGCGGCCAGGACGGCCTCCTTCAGCGACTCCGCCGAGGTCCAGTCGGCCGACTCCAGCTTCTCGCGGGCGGTGAGCAGGAGGGCGTCCGCGCCCTCCTTCATCGCCTTCGTCCACGAGACCTCGTCGGTGACCGGCTCGGACAGGAACAGGAAGTCGACGTTGTCGGTGATCTCCGACAGGACCTTGAGGCGGGTCTGGGCGTGCGGGGCGATCGCCGCCCACTTCGCCTCGTCGAAGTCCTCCGGGGCCCAGGGCGCGAACGGCGCCGTCAGCCAGGGGGCGCAGCGCTCCGTGAAGTCCTTCACGTCGAGCATGCGGATGTGGTCGGCGTTGATCGCCTCGCACTTCCTGAGGTCGAAGCGCGCCGGGTTGGGGTTGACGTCCGCGATCTCGAAGGCCGCGATCATCTCGTCCAGCGTGAAGATGTCCTGGTCGGCCGAGAGGGACCAGCCGAGCAGCGAGAGGTAGTTGAGCAGGCCCTCGGGGAGGAAGCCGCGCTCCCGGTAGAGGTTGAGGGACGACTCGGGGTCGCGCTTGGAGAGCTTCTTGTTGCCCTCGCCCATGACATAGGGGAGGTGGCCGAAGGAGGGGGTCTCCTTGGCGATGCCCAGCTCGATCAGCGCCTTGTACAGGGCGATCTGGCGCGGGGTGGAGGAGAGCAGGTCCTCGCCGCGCAGGACGTGGGTGATCTCCATCAGGGCGTCGTCGACCGGGTTGACGAGCGTGTAGAGCGGGGCGCCGTTCGCGCGGACGATGCCGTAGTCGGGCACGTTCTCCGCGGTGAAGGTCAGCTCGCCGCGGACCAGGTCCGTGAAGGTGATCGTCTCGTCGGGCATCCGGAAGCGGACGATCGGGGCGCGGCCCTGGGCCTCGTACTCCGCGACCTGCGCCTCGGTGAGGTCGCGGCAGTGGCCGTCGTAGCCGGAGGGCTTCCCGGCGGCGCGGGCGGCCTCGCGGCGGGTGTCCAGCTCCTCCTGGGAGCAGTAGCAGCGGTAGGCGTGGCCGGCGTCCAGCAGCTTGCGGGCGACGTCGGCGTAGAGGTCCATGCGCTGCGACTGGCGGTACGGCGCGTGCGGGCCGCCGATCTCGGGGCCCTCGTCCCAGTCGAAGCCCAGCCAGCGCAGCGAGTCAAGCAGCTGGTCGTAGGACTCCTCGGAGTCGCGGGCCGCGTCGGTGTCCTCGATGCGGAAGACCAGCGTGCCCTGGTGGTGCTTGGCGAACGCCCAGTTGAACAGGGCGGTGCGGACCAGGCCCACATGGGGGTTACCGGTGGGGGAAGGACAGAAACGTACGCGGACGGGTGAGCCGGGTGCGCTAGCCACGCTTGACAACCTTGTTGGTGAGAGTGCCGATGCCTTCGATGGTGACGGCGACCTCGTCGCCGACAGCCAGGGGGCCGACCCCTGCCGGGGTGCCCGTGAGGATCACGTCGCCGGGGAGCAGCGTCATGGCCTCGGTGATGTTGACGATCAGATCCTCGATGGAGTGGATCATCTCGCTGGTGCGGCCGAGCTGGCGCTGCTGCCCGTCGACCGTGAGCTGGATCGTGAGGTCGGACGCGGTGGCGAGGTCCAGGCCCGTCTCCACCCAGGGGCCGAGCGGGCAGGAGGTGTCGAAGCCCTTGGCCCGCGCCCACTGCTTCTCGCGCCGCTGGACGTCCCGTGCGGTGACGTCGTTGGCGCAGGTGTAGCCGAAGATCACGTCCGCCACGCGCTCGCGCGGGACCTCGCGGCACATGCGGCCGATGACGACCGCGAGCTCGGCCTCGTGGTGCAGTTCCTCGGAGAACGGCGGGTACTGGATGTCGTCGCCGGGGCCGATCACCGAGGTGGACGGCTTGAAGAAGGCGAACGGGACGTCCGGCACCTCGTTGCCCAGTTCGCGCGCGTGCTCGGCGTAGTTGCGGCCGAAGGCCACCACCTTGTTGGGCAGGACGGGCGGGAGCAACCGGACCTTGCTCAGCGGCACCTTGGTGCCGGAGAGCTCGAATTCCGTGAACGGGATGCCCTTGATGATGTCGAGGACGAGCTCGTCCGGCTTGTCGCCCTCGACCGCGCCGAAGGCGACGTTGCCGTCGATGGAGAACCTGGCGATGCGCACGGGTTGGTTGGCCCCTTGCCTGAAGACGGAGACTGAGCTGGCTGGAGTGTGACGCTCCAGGCTAACGCGGAAGGGCGCCCCCGGCCGGGGACGCCCTTGACATCCGTGTGCGGCCGCCTTGAGCATTCGGCGGCCGGTGCGCGTATCACTCCGCGGAGATCGTGAAGATCTCGTGGATCTCTACGGCAGATCTACTCCGCGACGGAGGCCGCGACCGGGGCCTCCATGAGGATGGTGCGCTTGGGGTTGGCAGTCTGGGCCGGCAGGTCGACGGCGTGCTCCGGCTGGACCGGGAGCTGCAGTTCGTCGGCGCCCGCGAGGTGCGCCAGCGTCGTGCGTCGCGGGTTGGCGATCTTGTGGAACATCGTCGTCGTCTTCACTGTTGTACGTGACCCTGTCTGCTCGTGGTGCCGGGTTGTCGGACATGCCATCCCTGTAAAGCGTCAGGCTAAACACGCGATTCCCGGGGAACTCGTGAAGGCAGCATGATCACCATGTGAGTTTGCTCACGAATCGATGATCAAAGCGGTCAAACCGCGCCGCCAATCGATCGCTCGGAAACGGACATTGACCCCCTGAAGCACTCATTCCGCTCCTGATCATGGCGACTGGGACACCCACCCCACCTTTATGTTTCGGGCCCTTATGCCCGCTTTATACGGGAACCTTTTCTACGTCCCGTAACGTTCCCCTCACGTGTTGTCACGCATGTCACAGCCCGGCCAACACACCTTGTTGGAGATCCGGCACTGTGCTGGAATCTCACGGACCGCCGCTGGATCGAACCGGCGCACCGGGGCGCGACAGCGCCGTAGTGGCGGTTGGAAGGGGGAGCCAGCGCCGGTCACTCACGACCATTCGAGGGACGTAATTCAGGGCGTCCTTCAATACGCCGACACCGTCCTTCCGTTCATCCGGAAGGGCGCCTGGTCCAGAGGTTGCGACGCTAGTGCAGGGACGTTTCAAGAGGGATGGCAGTGCTTCGGCCGAGCCGGAGCCGCACGGCGGGACTGCCCCCAGTAATGGCAGCTCCTCGCTCCAGCACGCCCAGAACCCGGGCCCGAACCCGTCCGGCGACGGTGGTGAGCGCTCCGGGCGCCCCGGCGCGTCCGCGTCGCCGAGCCCCCTTCCACCGACTCCGACGATCAAGCAGCCGACCGGCCCCACCGGGCCCGGCTCCCGCGTGGCCCTGCGCAACTGGCGCATCTCCACGCGACTCGTGGCGCTGCTGACCCTCCCGGTGGTCGCGGCCACCACACTGGGCGCGCTGCGTATCAACCAGTCCATGGACGACATCCAGCAGCTCGACAACATGCGGCTGCTGACGGACATGACCAAGCAGGCGACCGAGCTCGCCGTCGCCCTCCAGGAGGAGCGCGACCGCTCGGCCGGCCCGATGTCGCACGGCACCAAGGCGACCGACTTCGGCATCAAGGGCTACCGGACCAAGACGGACCGGGCCGTGACCGCCTTCCAGGACGCCTCCGAGGAGATCAACACCGCCTCCAAGGACGGCAACCTCCAGGGCGTCCGCGACAGCCTCATCGGTCTGCTCTCCGACCTGGCGAACATCCAGAAGATCCGCTCCACGGCGTACGCGGAGAAGGGCAACGCCTCCCAGACGGTCGACGCCTACCACCAGCTCATCACGAGCCTGCTCGACCTCTCGCAGGACATGGCCCAGGCCACCAGCAACCCGGAGATGATCCAGCGCACCCGTGCGCTGGCCGCCTTCTCCAACGCCAAGGAGTACGCCTCGGTCCAGCGCGCCGTCCTCGCGGCCGCGCTGCCGGCGAACAACACGACGTACGGCCAGCTCTCCAACAACGAGCGGCAGTACGCCAGCGCCGCCTTCGACAACGAGGCCTCCGAACTCGCGAGTTTCCGCAGCATCTACGGCGACGACGGCGCCGAGGAGCTGCTGAAGCCGATCGAGCAGGGCAACCCGGTCATCGAGGAGTCCGACACCTACGCCTCGCGTGCGTTCGCCTCCTCCTCCGGTCTGACCTCGCAGGACCAGCGGTCGTACCAGGACTGGATCGACGACGCGTCGACCAAGGTCCGCCAGATGAACAACATCGAGCACACCCTGCTCGAGGACATGGAACAGAAGGCCCGTGAGCTGCGCGCCGAGTCCGAGCGCGACGCCATCATCAACGGTGCCCTGATCCTCCTCGTCCTCGGTGTGTCGCTGGTCGGCGCCTTCGTCGTCGCCCGGTCCATGATCCGCTCGCTGCGCCGCCTCCAGGAGACCGCCACCAAGGTCGCCCAGGACCGGCTGCCCGAGCTGGTCAAGCAGCTCTCCGAGTCCGACCCGCAGGACGTCGACACGTCCGTGGAGTCGGTCGGTGTGCACTCCCGGGACGAGATCGGCCAGGTGGCCGCGGCCTTCGACGACGTGCACCGCGAGGCGGTCCGCCTCGCCGCCGAGCAGGCCCTTCTGCGGGGCAACGTCAACGCGATGTTCACCAACCTCTCGCGCCGCTCCCAGGGCCTCATCCAGCGTCAGCTCTCGCTCATCTCCGAACTGGAGTCCCGCGAGGCCGACCCGGACCAGCTCTCCTCGCTCTTCAAGCTCGACCACCTCGCCACCCGCATGCGCCGTAACGGTGAGAACCTCCTGGTCCTCGCGGGTGAAGAGCCCGGCCGCCGCTGGACCCGCCCGGTCCCGCTGGTCGACGTCCTGCGCGCCGCCGCCTCCGAGGTGGAGCAGTACGAGCGCATCGAACTGGCCTCCGTGCCGTCCACCGAAGTGGCCGGCCGGGTCGTCAACGACCTCGTGCACCTCCTCGCCGAGCTGCTCGAGAACGCCACCTCGTTCTCCTCGCCCCAGACCAAGGTCAAGGTCACCGGTCACGCGCTGCCCGACGGCCGCGTCCTGATCGAGATCCACGACACCGGCATCGGTCTGTCCCCCGAGGACCTCGCCGCGATCAACGAGCGGCTCGCCTCGCCGCCCACCGTGGACGTCTCCGTCTCCCGCCGCATGGGCCTCTTCGTGGTCGGTCGTCTGTCCCAGCGGCACGGCATCCGCATCCAGCTGCGCCCGTCCGACTCCGGTGGTACGACCGCGCTGGTCATGCTGCCCGTGGACGTCGCCCAGGGCGGCAAGAAGCCCCAGCCCAAGCCCGGCCAGGGCGGCGCCGCCGGCGGTCCCGCCGCCGCGCAGGCCGCCGCGGGCGCGGCCGCCGCGCGTCGCCAGAACGGCGGCCCGCAGGGTGGTCCGCTCGGCGCCGGCGCCCCGGGCGGGGGCGGCGCCCTCGGCGCCGGTCCCGGCTCCGCTCCCGGCGGGGGCGGCCGCCTCGCCGCCGGCCAGGGTCCCCGGGCCGCGCTGCCCGGCCGTGACGGCGGTGGCCGTCCCGGCGGCCAGCCCCCGCGCGGACCGCAGTCCCCCGTCCCGCCCCAGCAGGACCGTCCGGCCCCGGCCGGTGCGGGCGCCGGCTTCGGCGGTCAGGCGCCGGGTGCGCCGCAGGGTCTGCAGAACTCCGGT
The DNA here is from genome assembly GCF_054660435.1 of Streptomyces sp. YKOK-I1. NCBI lineage: Bacteria > Bacillati > Actinomycetota > Actinomycetes > Kitasatosporales > Streptomycetaceae > Streptomyces > Streptomyces sp. YKOK-I1. The sequence goes on along the minus strand of NZ_BAAGDR010000001.1, from coordinate 7,139,464 downwards.
GCGAACGGCCAGAACCAGGACTTCTTCGGCGGCGGGCGTCCCCCGCAGCGCAAGAACAACCCCGAGCCGCGCGGCCGTCAGCCGCAGCTCCCGCCGCGCGGCGGCCCGCGCGCCGAACTGCCCGGCGGCAACCCGCAGCCGCGCGTGACCAGCTGGGGCGACGAGAACGCCCAGCCGCCGGTGCCGCGCACCCCGCTGGACGCCCCGCGCGGCCACGAGGAGCCGGACGTCGCGCAGACCTCGCGCATGCCGCGCATCGACGACCGCCAGGGCCCGGCCGACTTCGGCCGCGGTGCGGGCGGTCTGCAGAGCACGAGCCAGTTCCCCGCCGTCGGCCCCGCCGGTCCCCAGGACACGGGCCAGTTCCAGCGCCCGGGCACCGCCGACCGCGACGAGAACGGGTTCACCCGCTCCGACGTCTTCGGCGCACCGGGCGGGCAGAACGCCCCGGTGAACCCGAACCAGTTCGCTCCGCAGGCGTACGACAACGGCTCCACCGGCCAGTTCGCCGCACCGGGCTACGACAGCTCCAGCACGGGCCAGCACGCGCTGCCCGGCCGCCAGGACATGACGTCCACGGGACAGTTCGAACGCCCCCAGATCAACGGAACCAACGGCTACGGCGCGCCGCGGCCGCAGGTTCCGCCGCGTCCCGCCCACCGTCCCGAGCCGGAGGCGCTGCCGCCGGCCCCGGGTCCGGGCGACGGACGCACCCCGCTGTACGACACGCTGGAGACCAACTGGTTCCACGGCGGTCCGCAGGGGGGCGGTCAGGGTCAGGCTCCCGCGCCGCAGGCACCTCAGCAGCAGCCGCAGGCGCCGGCCGCACCCCAGCGGCCCGCGGCCGGCGGCCCCTCGACCTCCTCGTGGCGCACCTCGCCGAACGACGAACTCGTCCGGCAGGCCGAGCGCGTCCGGCAGCCCGCCGCGGGCGGGGTCACCACCTCCGGTCTGCCGCGCCGGGTGCCCCGGGCCAACCTGGTCCCGGGCACCGCACAGCAGCAACAGCACCAAACCGGTCCGCAGGTCTCGCGTGCGCCTGACGACGTACGCGGACGGCTGACCAATCTTCGCCGGGGCATCGCGCAGGGTCGTCAGGCCGGCAACGGTCAGACCGGCAGTTTCCCGAGCCCCACTCACCCGCAGGAGCGCTAGTTGAGTCAGATGAGCCAGGCGGCACAGAATCTGAACTGGTTGATCACCAACTTCGTGGACAACACCCCCGGGGTGTCCCACACCGTCGTGGTGTCCGCCGACGGGCTCCTGCTCGCGATGTCCGAGGGCTTCCCGCGCGACCGTGCCGACCAGCTGGCGGCGGTCGCGTCGGGGCTCACCTCGCTCACGGCCGGCGCCTCCCGGATCTTCGAGGGCGGCAACGTGGCCCAGACGGTCGTCGAGATGGAGCGGGGATTCCTCTTCCTCATGTCCGTCTCGGACGGCTCGTCCCTGGCCGTGCTCGCCCACCCCGAGTGCGACATCGGCCTCGTCGGCTACGAGATGGCGCTGCTGGTCGACCGCGCGGGCGCGGTCCTCACCCCAGACCTGCGCGCCGAGCTCCAGGGCAGTCTGCTCCACTGACCTGCCCCGGCACCACCCACCTCACGAAATCACCGTCCGGCCGACACAATCCCCCCACCGGCCTCGACGGACGGCACGACTGACCGAGAATGCTGTCCCGCCCGGAGGATCCATGACCCCGCCCCCCGCCCATCATGATCCGTACGCGGAGCCGTACGGGGATGAGGGCGACCAGCCGCTGGTGCGTCCTTATGCGATGACCGGTGGCCGGACCCGGCCGCGCTACCAGCTCGCCATCGAGGCGCTGATCAGCACCACGGCCGACCCGGCAGCGCTCATGGGGCTGCTTCCGGAGCACCAGCGCATCTGCCACCTCTGCCGTGAGGTGAAGTCGGTCGCCGAGGTCTCGGCGCTGCTGGCCATGCCGCTCGGCGTGGCGCGGATCCTGGTGGCGGACCTCGCCGAGGCCGGTCTGGTGGCCATCCACCAGCCGGGCGGCGACGAGAACAACGGCGGCGCTCCGGACGTGACGCTGCTCGAAAGGGTGCTCAGTGGACTTCGCAAGCTCTGACGGGGGCCGGGCCACCACTTCCGCGAAGATCGTGGTGGCGGGTGGCTTCGGCGTGGGCAAGACCACGTTCGTGGGAGCGGTCTCCGAGATCAACCCGCTGCGTACCGAGGCCGTCATGACGTCCGCGTCGGCGGGCATCGACGACCTCACCCACACCGGGGACAAGACCACCACCACGGTGGCCATGGACTTCGGACGCATCACCCTGGACCAGGACCTGATCCTCTACCTGTTCGGCACCCCCGGCCAGGACCGCTTCTGGTTCATGTGGGACGACCTGGTCCGCGGCGCCATCGGCGCCATCGTCCTCGTGGACACCCGCCGCCTCGCCGACTGCTTCCCCGCCGTCGACTACTTCGAGAACAGCGGCCTGCCCTTCGTCGTCGCCCTCAACGGCTTCGACGGGAGCCAGCCCTACCAGCCCGAAGAGGTGCGCGAGGCGCTCCAGATCGGCCCGGACACCCCGATCATCACGACGGACGCCCGCCACCGCTCGGACGCCAAGTCGGCGCTCATCACGCTGGTCGAGCACGCGCTCATGGCGCGTCTGCGGTAACTTTCAAGTTCCCAGTGCCTCTACGGCACTTGTCGTAGACGCTTCGGAGCCGGCTGTGGCCTTTGACACGGCCGGCTCCGGTGTTCATAACGTTTCGGCAGAGGAATCGGGTGGTATCGACACGCGTCGCGGTCACTTGGTCTCGCTGTGCGCACGAAGGCCCCGTCTTTTGACGGGGCTCGCTCTTTTTGACCGTTTTACGTGGGGCTTACATCACTTCGAACCGGCGCTTCCCCATGTTTGGAATCGCGCAGGACGTCGTGCTGGAATGCCTGAACTGCCCAATAGTCAATGACGTACTGATGGTCGATGGCTGACCGGGCTCTGAGACACTGCGGCACGGAAGGTGCCGACCGCCGAGAGGTTGTTGGTCGAGTGAGGCGAAGCAAGAAAAGTCCCGAGCCTGCGGCCCGGGGCAACTTCACGCCGCCGCCGCGCGGAGCGGCGCCCGCCCCTGTGCCCGGCTCGGAGCCGACGGCCGCCCCCCCGAAGAGCGGTGGTCGTCTGTCCCCGCGCAACTGGCGGGTGCCGACGAGGCTGAACGCGATCCTGCTCATACCCGTGCTGGTCGGCCTGGTCATGGGCGGCTTCCAGGTGAAGGGCTCGATCGACACCTGGCAGGAGGCGCGGGACGCGGAGAAGGTGGCGAAGATCGTGGCCGCCGCCGGCCAGTACGCCCAGGCCCTCCTCAACGAGCGCGACGTCTCCGCCGAGCCCCTGCTGGAGAACAAGACGGACTCCGCCGTCGTCAAGCAGGCCCGCGCGGTCACAGACGCGAAGGCGGCTGCCTTCCACCAGGAGACCGTCGGGATGCCCGACAAGGAGGGCCTCAAGCGCCGGCTGAACCTGGTGGAGGAGGCCGAGCCGACGCTGACGAAGATCCGCGCGGCCGCCTTCACCAAGAAGATGGACCCGGTTCAGACCGAAGAGGGCTACGTCGCCGTCGAGCACCTGCTCGTGGAGTTCTCCAACGAACTCGGCCTCGGCACCGGCAACATCACGGCGTACGGCCGTTCGGTGTACGCCCTCGCCCTCGGCAAGGGTGCCGAATCCCTGCAGCGCGCGATCGGCATGCACCTCCTGGTCCGGCCCAGCCCCGACGAGAAGGTCTACCGGCAGCAGCTCACCGCCTTCACCTCGTACGCCTACCTCGAGGGCATCGCCATGCAGGAGTTCGTCTCCGGCGGTACCCCCCAGGACTCCGTACGGCTCCAGGAGGTCATGAAGGAGAAGCAGTCCGAGGGCGAGAAGGCGGCTGCCGACGCCAAGGCGAAGGCGGAGGCCGCGGGCCAGACCTTCACCGCGCCGCCGTCGATGACCGACATGATCAAGCTGATCGGCAGCGGTCAGCTGACCACCGCCCAGCTCGCCGCCCAGGGCGTCACCGCCAAGTCCTGGATGGCCGCCGCGACCCTGAAGTTCGAGGGGTACGACCAGCTCGAGACCGAGATGATCAACCGCGCGGTGGACGAGGCCGGCCAGATCGCCTCCGACGCCCAGCGCGACGCGATCATCAACGCCTCGATCGTCATCATCGCCCTGCTGGCCGCGTTCATCATCGCCTCGCTCATGGCCCGGCAGATGAGCACCTCGATGCGCCAGCTGCGCAACGCCGCCTTCGGCATCGCCGAGCAGCGGCTGCCGATGCTGGTCGACCAGCTCTCGCGCACCGACCCCGGCCGGGTCGACACCCGCGTCCAGCCCATCCCGATCAACACCCGCGACGAGATCGGCGAAGTCGCCCGCGCCTTCGACCAGGTCCACCGCGAGGCCGTCCGGCTCGCCGCCGAGCAGGCCCTGCTGCGGGGCAACATCAACGCGATCTTCACCAACCTCTCGCGCCGCAACCAGTCGCTGATCGAGGGCCAGCTGACCCTGATCACCGACCTGGAGAACAACGAGGCCGACCCGGACCAGCTGGAGAACCTCTTCCGCCTGGACCACCTCGCGACCCGTATGCGCCGCAACGGCGAGAACCTCCTGGTCCTCGCCGGCGAGGAGCCCGGCCGCCGCTGGGACCAGCCGGTCCCGCTGGTCGACGTGCTGCGCGCCGCCTCCTCCGAGGTGGAGCAGTACGAGCGCATCGAGCTCTCCGGCGTCCCGGAGGCCGAGATCCACGGCCGTGCCGTGACCGACCTCGTGCACCTGCTCGCCGAGCTCCTGGAGAACGCGACGACGTTCTCCTCCCCGCAGACCAAGGTCCGCGTGACCGCGACCCGTCTCCCCGACGGCCGCGTGATGATCGAGATCCACGACAAGGGCATCGGCCTGACCGCCGAGGACTTCGCGGACATCAACCACAAGCTGGCCAACCCGCCGACCGTGGACGCCGCGATCTCCCAGCGCATGGGCCTCTTCGTGGTCGGCCGGCTGTCCGACCGGCACGGCATCCGGGTCCAGCTGCGCCCCTCGGGCGAGCAGGCCGGCACCACCTCGCTGGTCATGCTCCCGGACGCCATCACCCACGGTGGCGGCGGCGAGCAGCCCGAGCGCGACGAGTTCACCGTCTCGCAGATCATCCCGGAGCAGCACCACCAGCCGCAGCTCCCGGGCGAGGACTTCAACACCGGCCTGCCGATGCGCACGGCCGCCGAGCTCGGCTTCGACGACAGCCGCTACGAGGTCCCCGACGACCTGCGCGACCTGGACCCGGTGGGCCGTTCGCTGATGCGCGAGGAGCGCAAGGCGGCCCTGGAGTCCCAGGCCGGTCACCCGCAGCAGACCCAGGAGATCCCCGCCTTCGCGGAGGGCTTCGACGGCACGCCGCAGCAGCCCGCGTACGACAACGGCTTCGACGCGGCCCCGACGGGCTACGACAGCAGCCAGACGGCGTTCGTGGACCAGCAGGGGGCGTACGAGGGCGCGAACGGCCAGAGCGGCCGTACGGCGTACGAGGAGCCGCAGCAGGCGCCGTACGAGGAGCAGCAGCGGCCTGCGTACGACGAGCAGTACTTCGCGCCGAACGACGGGATGCCGCAGGGCGAGTCCTTCTCGGCCCCGAACGGTGTGCCGCAGAGCAACGGCTTCTCGCCCAACGGCGGTTACCCGGACCCCGCGTATGCGGAACCGGCCCAGCCGGCGTACGAGGAGAAGTCCTACCAGGACGACTGGCCGCAGCAGTCCGGTTACCAGAACGGCTACCCGGACCAGTACGCTCCGGAAGCGGAATCCACGCAGGCCGCTGACGCGGGTGAGCAGGACCGCGTAGGCTTCGACCGTCCGGGACCGGCCCCCTCCGCCGTCCACGAGCTGACCGACGCCGGACTTCCCCGCCGCGGATCCACCGCGGCGAACGGTTCGAACGGCGCCGCACGGCCCGTGACCGCGGAAGCGCCGGCCCCCACTTCGGAGAGCAACGGCGACAGCGCCTGGCGTTCGGCGAACGACGCGCGCTGGCAGCAGGCCTCACAGCTCCGGAAGCCCAAGGCAGGCGGGGTCACCTCGTCCGGTCTGCCGCGGCGGGTACCCAAGGCCAACCTGGTCGAGGGCACCGCCGAGAGCACCCCTCAGGGAGGCCCACAGGTCTCCCGCGCCCCGGAGGACGTCCGAGGCAGGTTGAGCAACCTGCGTCGGGGCGTCCAGCGCGGACGCAACGCAGGCAGTGAAACGAACGGCCAGGGCTTCGGTCCTGACAGCACCTACAACCAGGAGCGTTAGTGTGAGCCCGATGAGCCAGGCGGCACAGAACCTGAACTGGGTGATCACCAACTTCGTGGACAACACCCCGGGGGTGTCCCACACGGTGGTGGTCTCCGCCGACGGACTCCTTCTGGCGATGTCCGAAGGCTTCCCCCGCGACCGTGCCGACCAGCTCGCGGCCGTCGCCTCCGGTCTGACGTCCCTGACGGCAGGCGCCTCCCGGATCTTCGAGGGCGGCAGCGTGAACCAGACGGTTGTGGAGATGGAACGGGGATTCCTCTTCCTCATGTCCATTTCCGACGGTTCCTCGCTCGCGGTCCTCGCGCACCCGGAGGCGGACATCGGCCTCATCGGGTACGAAATGGCTCTTCTGGTGGACCGTGCCGGCACGGTTCTGACGCCCGATCTTCGTGCGGAGCTCCAAGGCAGCCTGCTCAACTAACAGTAGGACGGTGCGTTTTGGCGTCCCGAGGCCGTAGGGTTTCGGGACGCGGCTCCATAGTGATGGGTGCCCGGCACAGTCGGAGGAGGAGAGAAAGTGGCAACACCCCCAGGCGGTTCGAATACGGGTAATTGGTCGTACGGTCCTCCCCAGGGCCCGGGCGACGGTTCCCACAACCCGAACCGTTACAACTTCCCCTCCGCACCGAGCCAGCAACGGCCGTACGCACCCCAGAGCCCGCAGGGCCCCGGGCCGTCGCCGTACGACCAGCCGCAGGCCCCGCGCATCCAGCCCGTGCAGCCGCAGCGCCGCACCCCCGAGCCGGCGCCCGCCGGGGCGTCGAACAACCCCCTGGTGCGTCCGTACGCCATGACCGGCGGCCGGACGCGCCCGCGGTACCAGCTCGCCATCGAGGCGCTGGTGCACACCACTGCGCAGCCGCACCAGATGCAGGGCCAGCTGCCCGAGCATCAGCGGATCTGCAATCTGTGCCGTGAGATCAAGTCGGTGGCCGAGATCTCGGCCCTCCTGACCATCCCTCTCGGCGTGGCCAGGATCCTCGTCGCCGACTTGGCGGAGGCGGGACTGGTCGCCATCCATCAGCCCGGCGGCGACGAGAGCGCCGGCGGCCAGCCAGACGTGACACTGCTCGAAAGGGTGCTCAGTGGACTTCGCAAGCTCTAGCGGCGGTCCTTCCCGCTCCACCACCTCGGCGAAGATCGTGGTGGCGGGTGGCTTCGGCGTGGGCAAGACCACGTTCGTCGGGGCCGTCTCGGAGATCAACCCGCTGCGTACCGAGGCCGTCATGACGTCCGCGTCGGCGGGCATCGACGACCTCACCCACACCGGGGACAAGACCACCACCACGGTGGCCATGGACTTCGGACGCATCACCCTGGACCAGGACCTGATCCTCTACCTGTTCGGCACCCCCGGCCAGGACCGCTTCTGGTTCATGTGGGACGACCTGGTCCGCGGCGCCATCGGCGCCATCGTCCTCGTGGACACCCGCCGCCTCGCCGACTGCTTCCCCGCCGTCGACTACTTCGAGAACAGCGGCCTGCCGTTCGTGATCGCCCTCAACGGCTTCGACGGCAACCAGCCGTACAACCCCGAAGAGGTGCGCGAGGCGCTCCAGATCGGTCCGGACGCCCCGATCATCACGACGGACGCCCGCCACCGCTCGGACGCCAAGTCGGCGCTCATCACGCTCGTGGAGCACGCGCTGATGGCCCGCCTGCGGTAGGTAGATCTCCGACACGAAACGGCCCCTGTGCCCTCCTCGCGAGGGCACAGGGGCCGTTTCGTCGCATCAGCCGGCGGCTCCGAGGAGTGTCCGCAGGGAGCCCATGCCGTACTTGTCCTCGGTGCTGGAGAGCGCGGCGACCTCCAGCAGCAGCGGGCGGATGTCGACGCCGGCCTGCCGGGCCTGGGCGCACAGGTCGTGCAGGGTGAGCAGTTCGTCGCGGGTGTCGTGGCCCTGGTCCCGGGCGGACAGATGCAGCAGTTCCTGCCGGAACCCCTCGGCCGTGTGCGCGTACGGCAGGTGCGTGGCCCAGCGGAACGAGGAGCGGCTCTCCAGCAGGGCACGTACGGCGGCGCGGTCCTCGTCGTCGCCGTGCTCGTAACGGGCGAGCAGCTCGCGCAGCGCGGCCTCGGCCTCCGCGCGGACGCCCACCTCGTCCAGCGGTCGTGGGCCCTCACGCATCCGCCTCTCCCAGCCGGGGTCGGTGGTGTCCACCGGCCGGTTCGCGATCGGCTCCAGCAGGGCGTCGATCCGCGCCACCTCGTCCACGAGTGCCGTCGGCAATCCCATCCGTCTCCCCTTTCCGGTATGCCGAAGGGCCCCTCTCTGGGAGAGGGGCCCTTCTTGCTGTGTCCGGGGACTCAGCGCCAGCTGTGCGGGGCGCGGAAGCCGTTCTCGCGCTCCAGACGGCGCCAGCCGGCCTTGCGGCGGGGGCGGTGGGCCTGGGCGGGCTCGGAGGTGCGGGCGGCGGCACGGGCCAGCAGGATCGCCGTGATGGCGGCGACCTCCTCGGGCTCGGCATGGCCCTTCTCGACGCGGATGTCGGGAGTGTTCATGGGTGTCAGTCTCCGTGAGAGAGGTTTCCGCAGGGGTATCGGCGAGAGTCCGCCGGGTTACTGCGGGGGGTTGCCGTGCTTGCGCGACGGCAGGTCGGCGTGCTTGGACTGGAGCATCGCGAGCGACTTGATGAGGATCTCGCGGGTCTCGGCGGGGTCGATGACGTCGTCGACCAGGCCGCGCTCGGCCGCGTAGTAGGGGTGCATCAGCTCGGACTTGTACTCCTTGACCATGCGGGCCCGCATGGCCTCGGGGTCCTCGGCCTCCGCGATCTGACGCCGGAAGATGACGTTGGCGGCGCCCTCGGCGCCCATCACGGCGATCTCGTTGGTCGGCCAGGCGTAGGTGAGGTCGGCGCCGATGGACTGGCTGTCCATGACGATGTACGCCCCGCCGTAGGCCTTGCGCAGGATGAGCGAGATCCGGGGCACGGTCGCGTTGCAGTAGGCGTACAGCAGCTTCGCGCCGTGGCGGATGATTCCACCGTGCTCCTGGTCGACGCCCGGGAGGAAGCCGGGGACGTCCAGAAGGGTGAGGATCGGGATGTTGAACGCGTCGCACATCTGCACGAAGCGGGCGGCCTTCTCGGAGGCCTCGATGTCCAGCACGCCGGCCAGGGACTGGGGCTGGTTGGCGACGATGCCGACGACCTGGCCGTCGAGGCGGGCCAGGGCGCAGATGATGTTGCGGGCCCAGCGCTCGTGGACCTCGAGGTACTCGCCGTCGTCGACGATCTCCTCGATGACCTTGGTCATGTCGTAGGGCCGGTTGCCGTCGGCCGGGACCAGGTCGAGCAGTGCGTCGCCGCGTCGGTCCGCCGGGTCGCCGGTGGCGACGCGCGGGGGGTTCTCGCGGTTGTTCTGCGGCAGCAGCGACAGGAGGTAGCGGACCTCCGCGATGCAGGTCTCCTCGTCGTCGTAGGCGAAGTGGCATACGCCGGAGGTCTCGGCGTGCACGTCCGCGCCGCCGAGGCCGTTCTGGGTGATCTCCTCGCCGGTGACCGCCTTGACGACGTCCGGGCCGGTGATGAACATCTGCGAGGTCTCGCGGACCATGAACACGAAGTCGGTCAGGGCGGGGCTGTAGGCCGCGCCGCCCGCGCAGGGACCGAGCATCACCGAGATCTGCGGGATGACACCCGACGCTTTGGTGTTGCGCTGGAAGATGCCGCCGTAGCCGGCGAGCGCGGAGACGCCCTCCTGGATCCGGGCGCCGGCGCCGTCGTTGAGCGACACCAGCGGCGCACCGGCCGCGATGGCCATGTCCATGATCTTGTGGATCTTCATGGCGTGGGCCTCGCCCAGGGCGCCGCCGAAGATACGGAAGTCATGGGCGTAGACGAAGACCGTACGGCCCTCCACCGTGCCCCAGCCGGTGATCACACCGTCCGTGTACGGCTTCTTCGTCTCCAGACCGAAACCGCTCGCCCGGTGCCGGCGCAGCTGCTCGACCTCCTGGAAGGAACCCGGGTCCACGAGCAGCTCGATCCGCTCCCGCGCGGTCAGCTTGCCCTTGGCGTGCTGCGCCTGGGTCGCCTTCTCGCTCGGACCGGCCAGGGCCTGCGCACGGATCCCGTGCAGCTCGGCCACCCGCCCGCGAGCGTCGGTGGGCTCCGAGGGCACCGCGTCCGGTTCGCCCGTCGTCTCTTCCAATACGGTCATGTAGCGACCTTACGAAGCCCGCCAAGGAAAGCGAGACGTCGACTCCGTACAGTCCTCGGAGCGTTTTCCTGGTAGCACTGAACAGAACCATGGGGGCGTGCAGGCGTTCTGACTGCTCAGGAGGCTTGTGGCTTGTAGAGGTCACACAAAGGCCGCGGATGAGACACCGTTCACATCCGGGCGTGCGGCACGCCGTGGGGCATCCGCCGTCGGAGTGACGCGGCGAGCCTGACGGGGTGCGCGCCGGAATAGGTCTACGGTTGCCCGCGTTAACGTCGTTGAAGATTCAACAGAAACGATCTTCTCGTCCCCACAGGAGGCACGTCATGGGCATCTTCGGCCGCAAGGACACCGGCGAGACCACCGCCGACGCCACGGTGACGCCGGACCTCGCCGCGCTCACCGGCGACTACTCGATCGACCCGGCACACTCCACGATCGGCTTCGTCGCCCGGCACGCGATGGTCACGAACGTCAAGGGCAAGTTCAACGACTTCACCGGGTCCCTGCACCTGGACGGCGCCGACCCGTCGCAGTCCTCCGCCTCCATCGACGTGAAGATGGAGAGCATCGACACCGGCTCCGCCGACCGTGACGGCCACCTGAAGAGCGCGGACTTCTTCAAGACCGACGAGTTCCCGGCCATGACCTTCCGCTCCACCTCCGCCGAGGCGCTGGGCGGCGACGACTACCGGATCACCGGCGATCTGAGCATCCTCGGCGTGACCAAGCCGATCACCATAGACCTGGAGTTCAACGGCTCCGCCAAGGACCCGTTCGGCAACGAGCGCGTCGGCTTCGAGGGCAAGGCGGAGATCCTGCGCTCCGAGTGGGGCCTGACCTGGAACGCCGCGCTGGAGACCGGGGGCGTTCTGGTCTCGGACAGGATCAAGCTGAACTTCGACATCTCGGCGATCAAGAACGCCTGATCCGAGAGCCGGGGCAGGACAGAAAACCTCAGAAAGCAGCAGATGGCGGCCGGAAGCGGAATGCTCCCGGCCGCCACCTGTGAGCCGTGCCACAGTCGCGGTCATGAGCACCAGGACCGGACCCCAGCACTACCCGGGCGCCCACCGCGACCACTGGTACCAGAGCGAGTTCGGCGGTGACCGGATGGAGGTCAACGCCGTCGTTCTGCACACCACCGAGGGCCGTTCGCTGCCCGACTACCAGGGCGGCGCGAGCGCGCCGAACCTCACCGCCGTGCCGGACTTCGGCGCCAAGCGGCTGCGGTGGTACCAGCACTTCGACATCGACATCTCCTCGCGCGCGCTGGTCAATCTGCGCGGCGGGGTGGAGACGAACACCCTGAACGTCTGCCAGGTGGAACTCGTCGGCACCTGCGACCCCGAGCGCCACACCAAGTGGGGGACGGGCGAACCGGGGCACATCTACTGGCCCCAGGCCCCCGAGTGGGCGCTGCGCGGCGTGGCCCGGTACCTGGCGTGGATGCACATCCACCACGACGTACCGCTGCGCGGCCCGTCCCTGTGGCCGCCGTACCCGAGGTCCTCCGGGAACGGGGGCGGCCAGCGGATGAGCTTCCGGCGCTGGAACGCGTTCCAGGGGGTGTGCGGGCACATGCACGTCCCGGAGAACACCCACGGCGACCCGGGAGCGATCGACTTCGAACAGCTCCTGGACTACGCCAAGTCGGCGGCCCAGGACTGAGCCCAGGACCGACCAGATCCCGCATCGCACCGGCGGCCGCGGTGCGGGACCGTGGCCGAATCGCAGCCCTTGTGCGGGGGCACAGCGGATTCACATAATCCTCGGGATGGATTTGACCTGACCATGCCAGCGCATGGGCGTTTCTTTGCCTTGTCGCATGACATGACCACGTCATAAATCGACCCCCCACGGAGGCAGCACCATGAAGAAGCTCCTCACCGCACTCAAGAGACTCGCGGCCGTCGGCGCCACCGCGCTCGCCGTCGCGAGCCTGCAGCCCGTGTCGGCCGCGCAGGCCGCCCCCTCCCCCGTCATCGGCGGAACCCGTGCCGCACAGGGCGAGTTCCCGTTCATGGTCCGGCTCTCGATGGGCTGCGGCGGCGCGCTCTACACCCAGCAGATCGTGCTGACCGCCGCCCACTGCGTCAGCGGCACCGGCGCCAACACGAGCATCACCGCCACCGCCGGCGTCGTGGACCTCCAGTCCACCACCGGCCGGGTCCAGGTGCGGTCGACGTACGTCTACCGGGCCCCCGGCTACAACGGCAACGGCAAGGACTGGGCGCTGATCAAGCTCGCGCAGCCCATCAACCTGCCGACGCTGAAGATCGCCACGACCACGCAGTACAACACCGGCACCTTCACCGTCGCCGGCTGGGGCGCCGCCGTCCAGGGCGGGGCCCAGCAGCGCTACCTGCTCAAGGCCACGGTGCCGTTCATCAGCGACGCGACCTGCCGGACGTACAGCGGCTACAGCGGGCTGGTGGCGAGCGACGAGATCTGTGCCGGCTATGCCTCCGGCGGTGTCGACACCTGTCAGGGTGACTCCGGCGGTCCCATGTTCCGCCGGGACTCCGCGAACGAGTGGATCCAGGTCGGCATCGTGAGCTGGGGCATCGGCTGCGCCCAGCCCAACGCCCCCGGCGTCTACTCCGAGGTGTCCACGTTCGCCTCGGCCATCGCCTCGGCGGCGGCCTCGCTCTGACGCTTCCGCTCAGGGAGCCGTGGTTCGGGTGCGGGTGCGTGGGGGCTGGTCGCGCAGTTCCCCGCGCCCCTGGGGGCGCTGCCTTCGGCCGCGCCCCCTCCCCCTTCTCAGAAACCTCCGCCGAAGTCGCCGCCTCCCCCGAAGTCGCCGCCCCCGCCGAAGTCCCCGCCTCCGAAGCCGCCGCCGAAGTCGCCCGGGTCGAAGTCGGCGCCGGAGACGTCGCCGCCGTCGTAGCCCCCGCCGAAGTCGCCGTAGCCCGAGCCGTAGTCGTTCGCGTACGACGGGGTGGCCATCAGACCGCCGAGCAAGGTGCCGACGAGGAGGCCGGGCAGCAGGCCGCCGCCGAAGTAACCGCCGGCCCAGGGGCCGTAGGCGGGACCGGCCTCCCAGTAGGGGCGGCGTCCGTAGTCGCTGTCCACCTCGCGGATCACCGGATCGCGGCCGTCGGCCAGCCGGGTGGCGTCCGCCGCGCAGACCGGGACCTCGCGTGGGGCCCCGCCCGGCGGCGTCCAGGCCGCGTCCGTGGTGGAGGGACCGTGGCGGGGGTCGAAGAAGCAGGGCGGGCGGCGCTCCGGCAGGGGCCGACGCTCCCGCCGGGCCGCGAGCTGGGCGAGGCAGAAGCGGCCGTCCTCCAGGGCCTGGGTGACAGGGCGCACGTCCTCCGGTCTGTTCGCCGCGGCCATCGCCGACTTCGCCCGGTCGTAGGCGTCCAGCGCGCGTTCGTAGTCGGCGCGCATCGCGTCGTCGGCACCCGGCTCGGCCGGGTGGAAGTCCAGGCGGTCCAGTTCCTCGCCGAAGGCGGTGATGTCCTCGTCGACCACCACCCGCAGCCTCTCCAGCGCCGCCCGTCGCTCCTCCTCGTGCCGGCGGCGGTTGCGCCGGACCAGGGTGTAGGCGCCCGCGCCGCCCGCGACGAGGACCACCCCGGCGGTGACCAGCCCGGCCGTGGAGATCCCGCCCCCGCCGCCGGAGGAGCCCCAGCTCGCGGGCGCCGAGCCGCGCATGGCCGGCAGGGCCCGGTCGGTGAAGTCGCCGAGCTGGGTGGCCGCGTCGGGCTCGTCCTGGACGCTGCTCACCAGGTTCCCCACGGCCGTGCGGGACAGGACGGCCGAGTCGGCGCGGGCGTCGAAGCGGTCGCCGAGGCGGATCGCGTACAGGCCGGTGACGCCGGTGGCCGTGCGCAGGTCGGTGAAGAGCCGGGCGGTCGGGTAGCCGGCCGGGAGGACGGTGACGAACAGGGGTTTGTCCGCGTCCTCGATCTGCCGCCGCAGGGCGGCCGCGTCCGCCGCGGAGAGCTGGGCGGACGCGGCCGGGTCGACGTAGACGGGGTTCTCGCGCAGGGCGTCGGCGATCCGCGACACGCTGGTCTCCGCCGCCGCGCGCGGTGCGAGCACGGTCAGGAGCGCCAGGGCCAGCGCCGCCAGCAGCACGGGAAGGCTTCGGGGCCGTACGACACCCTTCATATCTCGAAACTACCCGAAGCATCCCAAACAGGTCACCCGGCGCGATAGGCCTCGATCAGCTTGCGCACCGCCTGCGCGTACCGTCCGGTCAGCAGCAGATGGTCGGCCTCGGCGAAGGGTTTCGCGGAAGCGGCCGTGATCCGGTCGGCGATGCGCGACGGGACGATCCGGCGGGCCTGGTCGACGGCGTCGCGGCCCGCCCGTGCGGTGTGCGCCCGCCCCGCCGTGTCCGCGAGCCGGTTCAGGGCGGCCAGTCCGCCCCCGGGGGTCTTCGTCAGGGTCGTCAGACCCCAGCCGTACGGGTACTGCGGGTCGTACACCGTCACCGACGTTGATCGGGAGCTGGGCCTGCGAGCGGGGCCAGGTCACCGGGAGCCAGCCGGTGAAGGGACGGCGACCGTAGAGGACGTCGGCCACGCCCTCGGCGTAGGGGGTCTCGCCGACGACGACCACATCTACGTCGTAGCCGGTCAGGGGTGCGGAGGCGTCCTTGGAGTAGGTGAGCGAGGCACCCGCGCGGGCGGGTCGTCGGCGTCGCTGCCCCAGGTGAAGATGCCCTCGGCGGGCTGGGACGCGAAGGGGACCTCGCCCTCGAAGCGGTCGACGGGGGTCGGGGCGGGATCGGCGGCGGCGCGGACGGCGGTCGGGGACAGCAGCCCGGCGAACAGCGCGGTGGAGACGAGCAGGGCGGTTCTCGGCATGGACCTTCCCTCGGCTCTTCGGTTCACTCGGCTCTTCGGTTCACTCGGGACGCTTCACTCAGCACTTAGATCATGCCGTGAGTTAACTAACGGCCGCAGGCACGTCAAGAGGACTTCTCGCCCCGGGACAGGGACGGGGGGATCATGGGGGCAACCGACCTGGAGTCCGCCATGACCACTGCGCGCGATCTGTTGATCGTCTCCCTCGACGTCCCGTCCGCCCGGCCCGTCGAGCGGGGCGACCTCTCCCTGGCCCTCGCGGGGGCCGAGCTGGCCGACCTGCTCGCCGCCGAGGCGGTCACGCTGGACGACGACCGCATCGTGCCCGGGCTGCCGCCGGCCACGGACGACCGGCTGCTGGCCGAGGCCGGTGCGGCCCTCGTCCGGCAGCCGCCGCACGAGTCCGTCGAGGACTGGCTGTGGCGCCGGGGGGACGGGCTCGCCCAGACCTACGCCAACGAGCTGGAGACCGAGGAGCTGGCCGGCCGGCCCCGGTACCGGCTGCTGGCGGCGAGGAACGGCCGCGAGGTCGCCGCCCAGGCGCCGGACCGGACCCGCGCGAGGGAGCGCTGGACCTCGCACGAGCCCGTCCTCGCCTCGCTCGCCGCCGCCCTGGGCATCCCGGAGGGAGCGGCGGACGAGCCGCCGGTCCCGGCCGACGAGGCGCTGGTGACCGTGCTCGCGGCGGTCAACGGCGCGCTGACGGAGCTGGAGGCCGTACGGCAGCGGCGGCGCGTCGAGGACGCGGCCTTCGACAACGTGTGGCGGGGGTTCTGACGCCGGTCACGCCCGTCACTCGGCCGGCTGGACTCCCGCCTTCAGCAGGCCGTACGTGTAGGCGTCCTCCAGGGCCTGCCAGGAGGCCGCGATGACGTTCTCCGCGACGCCCACCGTGGACCACTCGCCCGTCCCGTCGGTCGTGGAGATCAGGACACGGGTGGTGGACTCCGTGCCGTGGACGCCTTCGAGGATGCGGACCTTGTAGTCGACCAGGTCCAGCTTGGCGAGCTGGGGGTAGATCTTCTCCAGCGCGACCCGCAGGGCCCGGTCGAGGGCGTTCACCGGGCCGTTGCCCTCGGCGGTGGCGACGATCCGCTCGCCCTTGGCCCACAGCTTGACGGTGGCCTCGTTGGCGTGGGTGCCGTCGGGGCGGTCCTCGACGATCGCCCGCCAGGACTCCACCTCGAAGTAGCGCAGCGGCTTGCCGCCCTGGACCTCGGTGCGCAGCAGCAGCTCGAAGGAGGCGTCGGCGGCCTCGTACGTGTAGCCCCTGAGCTCGCGCTCCTTGACCCGCTCGACGACCCGGCCGACCAGCTCGCGGTCGCCGCCGAGGTCGACGCCGAGTTCCTTGCCCTTGAGCTCGACCGAGGCGCGGCCGGCCATGTCGGAGACCAGCATGCGCATGGTGTTGCCGACCAGCTCGGGGTCGATGTGCTGGTAGAGGTCCGGGTCGACCTTGATGGCGGAGGCGTGCAGTCCGGCCTTGTGGGCGAAGGCGGAGACACCCACGTAGGGCTGGTGGGTGGAGGGGGTGAGGTTGACGACCTCGGCGATGGCGTGCGAGATCCGGGTCATCTCGCGCAGCCGGCCCTCGGGGAGGACCTTCTTGCCGTACTTCAGCTCCAGCGCGGCGACGACCGGGAAGAGGTTGGCGTTGCCGACGCGCTCGCCGTAGCCGTTCGCCGTGCACTGGACGTGGGTGGCGCCGGCGTCCACGGCGGCGAGGGTGTTGGCGACCGCGCAGCCGGTGTCGTCCTGGGCGTGGATGCCGAGGCGGGCGCCGGTGTCGGCGAGGACCGTCGAGACGACCGCCTGGACCTGGGCGGGGAGCATGCCGCCGTTGGTGTCGCAGAGGATGACGACGTCGGCGCCGGCCTCGGAGGCGGCGCGGACGACGGCCTTGGCGTACTCGGGGTTGGCGCGGTAGCCGTCGAAGAAGTGTTCGCAGTCGACGAAGACGCGGCGGCCCTGGCCCTTGAGGAAGGAGACGGTGTCGCGGACCATCTCCAGGTTCTCGTCCAGGGTGGTGCGCAGGGCCAGCTCGACGTGCCGGTCGTGGGACTTGGCGACGAGGGTGACGACCGGGGCCCCGGCGTCCAGGAGTGCCTTGACCTGCGGGTCCTCGGCGGCCTTGGCGCCCGCGCGGCGGGTCGCGCCGAAGGCGACCAGCTGGGCGTGCTTGAAGTCGATCTCCTGCTGGGCGCGGGCGAAGAACTCGGTGTCACGGGGGTTGGCGCCGGGCCAGCCGCCCTCGATGAAGCCGACGCCGAAGTCGTCCAGGTGCCGTGCGATCGCGAGCTTGTCGGCGACGGTGAGGTTGATGCCCTCCCGCTGGGCGCCGTCGCGCAGGGTGGTGTCGAAGACGTGGAACGAGTCGTCGAGCTCGCTGGTTGCCGTCTCGGTCATGGTCTCAAGGCTCCTGTTGTGGATCTTCGGTCTTACCGGAATGACCGGCTCCACCGTCCCCATGGTCCCTCGTGCGCTCGCTCCCGGCTGTGGGTGGGCCAGAAAAGCGAAAAACCTCTCGCGGGTGCGAGAGGTCTGCGCGCGGGTCGAGGACGACGGTGGCCGCCCGTACCTGGTCGTACGTGGCGGTCACTGCGGACCGGCGCGCCTGCTGCCAATAATCGTGGCGAACGAGAGCACGGGGGCAGTGTGGCACAAGCCGCCCCGGCGTGAGCCGGGTGTCTCAGGATGCGAGCAGGGACGTATCGAGGAACTCCTGGACGTGCCCAAGCACCTGGTCCCGGTCGGTGCCGCGCAGTCCGATCGCCACATGGATGGAGAAGCCGTCCAGCAGCGCCCGCAGCCGGGCCGCGTACCGGTCGGGGTCGACGGGGCGGAACTCGCCGCGCGACACCCCTTCCGCGAGCAGGGCCACCAGGTCGCGGTGCCAGGCGCCCTCGATGGCGGCCTGCCGGTCGCGGGCGGTGTCGTCGGCGTTCTGCGAGCGGTTCCAGACCTCCAGCCAGAGCGTCCAGTGCGGATCGCGGTGCCCGTCGGGGACGTAGAGGTCGACATAGGCGTCGAGCCGCTCCCGGACGCTCGCGTCGGCGGTCAGCAGCCGCGCCCGCTCGGCCCCGAGCCGCCCCTCGCTCCACTCCAGCGTCCGCAGCAGCAACTCGTCCTTGGAGTGGAAGTAGTAGAGCAGATGACCGCTGCTCATCCCCACCTCCCGCCCGAGCCCGGCCATGGTGAGCCTCTCCAGGCCGAGGTCGGCGATCATCGCCATGGCCGCGGCGAGGATCCCCTCCCGCGGCGGCGCGGGGGTACGGCGGGATGCGCTCATACGTCGGCTGCCTTCGGCTGTTGCTGGGTGATGCAGTGGATGCCCCCACCGCCCGCGAAGATCGTACGGGCGTCGACCAGGGTGACCGCGCGGTCGGGGAAGAGGCGGCGGAAGATGTCGGCGGCGAGGGCGTCGCGGGGGTCGTCGAAGGCGCAGAGGACGACTCCGCCGTTGCAGAGGTAGTGGTTGATGTAGGAGTAGTCGGCCCAGTGGCCGTCGGCCTCCAGGACGGTGGGGGCGGGGACGTCGACCACCTCCAGTCGGCGGCCCCGGGCGTCGGTCGCGGCGCGGAGGATGCCGATGACCTCCTCGGTGACCTCGTGGTCGGGGTGGGCCGGGTCGGGCTGGCGGTGCGCCACGACCACGCCGGGCGCCGCGAAGGCGGCGACGATGTCGACGTGGCCGAGGGTGCCGTAGCCGTGCGGGGGGTAGTCGCCGGTCAGCCCGCGCGGCAGCCAGATCGCCTTGCGGGTGCCGAGCAGGGCGTGGACCTCGGCCTCGACCTCCTCGCGACTCCAGCCGGGGTTGCGTTCCGGGCCGAGCTGGACGGTCTCCGTCAGCAGGACCGTTCCCTCACCGTCGACATGGATCGCGCCGCCCTCGTTGACCAGCCGCGAGGCGTACGTCCGCGCCCCCGCGAGGTCGGCGACGTGCGCGGCGATCTTCGCGTCGTGCTCCCAGCGGGCCCAGTGCTGGGCGCCCCAGCCGTTGAACGTCCAGTCGACGGCGGCGAGTCCGCCGCGCCCGTCGATGAGGAAGGTGGGGCCGATGTCGCGCATCCAGGCGTCGTCGAGGTCGCGTTCGACGAGGTCCACCTCGGGGCCGAGGAGCGCGGCGGCCTCGGCCGACTGTCCCGGTCCGCACACCACCGTGACCGGTTCGAAGCGGCGGACGGTGCGGGCGACCCGTGCCCAGGTGGCGCGGGCGGCGGCGAGTTCCCCGTCGTCGGCGAAGGTGTCGTTGGGGCCCGGCCAGGCCATCCAGGTGCGTTCGTGCGGGGTCCACTCGGCGGGCATGCGGAAGCCGTCGGCGGCGGGCGTGGTCATCGGTGGTCCTCAGAGGAAGTAGAGGCGGTTGAGGGACACGGAGTCGGCGGGCTCCGAGTGGATCGGCTCTCCGTCGAGCGTGACCAGCCCGGTGCGCTGATCGACGTCCACCACTCCGGTACGGGAGTTGAGGCGCAGGTCGGCCGGGCCGATCCCGCGGGTGCCGCGGACGGCGACCCTGCGGCGGCGGGTCGGCATCCGGTCGTGGCCCTGGTCCAGGGCGGCCTGCGCGACGAAGGCCACGGAGAGGTCGGCGGGCGTGGCGCCGTACGCTCCGAACTGCGGTCCGAGGACGAGGGGTTCGCAGTCGTCGGTGGCCGCGTTCGGGTCGCCCGTCACGCCGTACGCCGGGAAGCCGGCCTTGAGGACGAGCTGCGGCTTGGCGCCGAAGTACTCGGGGCGCCACAGCACGATGTCGGCGAGCTTGCCGACCTCGATCGAGCCGACCTCGTGCGCGAGACCGTGGGCGAGGGCCGGGTTGATGGTCAGCTTGGCGAGGTAGCGCAGGACGCGCTCGTTGTCGTGCCCGTCGTCCGGGGCGCCGGACTCGGCCTTCATCTTCCCGGCCATGGCGAAGGTCCGGCGGACCGTCTCCCCCGCCCGGCCCATGCCCTGGGCGTCGGAGGAGGTGATGCCGATCGCGCCCAGGTCGTGCAGGACGTCCTCGGCGCCCATGGTCCCGGCGCGGATGCGGTCGCGGGCCATGGCCGCGTCGCCGGGCAGGTCGGTCTTGAGGTCGTGGACGGAGACGATCATGCCGTAGTGCTCGGCGACGGCGTCCCGGCCGAAGGGCAGCGTGGGATTGGTCGAGGAGCCGATGACGTTCGGGACGCCCGCCATCTTCAGCACGTTGGGGACGTGTCCGCCGCCGCAGCCCTCGATGTGGAAGGCGTGGACGGTCCGGCCCTCCAGCACGCTGAGGGTGTCCTCGACGGAGAGGCACTCGTTCAGGCCGTCGCTGTGCAGGGCGACCTGGACGTCGTGCTCCTCGGCCACCCGCAGGGCCGTGTCCAGCGCCCTGGTGTGGGCGCCCATGTCCTCGTGCACCTTGAAGCCGGACGCGCCGCCCTCGGCCAGCGCCTCCACCAGGGGCGCCGGGTGGGAGGACGAACCCCGGCCCAGGAAGCCGATGTTGACCGGCCAGGCGTCGAACGCGGCGAACGCGTGCCGCAGCGCCCAGGGCGAGTTGACGCCGACGCCCCACACCGGCCCGAACTCCTGCCCGATGACGGTGGTCACGCCGGAGGCCAGCGAGGCCTCCATGATCCGCGGCGACAGCAGATGGACATGGGTGTCGACGGCCCCGGCGGTGGCGATCAGCCCCTCGCCGGAGACGAGGGAGGTCCCGGTGCCGACGACGACGTCGACCCCGTCGAGGGTGTCGGGGTTCCCGGCCCGCCCGATGGCGTGGATCCGGCCCTCCCGGATGCCGATGGACACCTTGCGGACGCCGAGGACGGCGTCGATCACCACGACGTTGCTGATCACGACGTCACAGGTGTCGCGGACGGCGGCGGCCTTCAGATGCAGTCCGTCACGGGCGGTCTTGCCGAAGCCGGCCAGGAACTCGTCGCCGGGGCGCTGGGAGTCGGACTCCACCCGGACGACGAGTCCCGAGTCGCCCAGGCGGACCCGGTCGCCTGCGCGGGGGCCGTGGGTGGCGGCGTACTCGTACGGGGTGAGCCGGCGGGCCTCGGCGGGGTGGCCTCCGGGGCGGCTCATCGCGCGTCCCCCTCGTCGGAGGCGGCCGGTGCGCCGAGGTAGCCGCAGGCGGCGGCGCGGCGCAGCGCCTCCTCGCGGGCGCCGGGCGCGTCCAGGGGTCCGTCGACGAGACCGGCGAAGCCGATGGCGACGCGGGCGCCGCCGATCGGCAGGAGGCCGACCTCCAGCGAGTCCCCCGGCCCGAACCGCACCGACGAGCCCGCGGGCACGGCCAGGCGCATGCCGTAGGCGGCCGGCCGGTCGAAGTCGAGCCGCGGGTTGGCCTCGAAGAAGTGGAAGTGGGAGGTGACGGAGACGGGCACGGTGGCGGTGTTGGTCACCGTCAGCCGGACCGCCGCCTCGGGCTCGTCGTGCCCGGGGCCCGGCAGCAGGGCGCCGGGGGCGCTCTCGCCGAGGCCGCCGCCGAGCGGGCCGATCGGGCCGCTCGAGCCGATCGGGTCGGAGACCACGGCGAGGCGTGAGCCGTCGTCGAAGACGGCCTCGACGTGCACCTCGGTGACGATGTCCGCCACGCCCGGCAGCACATCGTCCGGGCCGAGCACCGAGCGGGCGCGCTCGATCGCCTCGGCCAGCCGCAGCCCGTCCCGGGCCGCCTCGCAGACGGTGTCCGCGACGAGCGCGGTGGCCTCGGGGACGTTCAGCCTGAGGCCCCGGGCGCGGCGGGCGCGGGCCAGTTCGGCGGCGCCGAAGAGCAGCAGGCGGTCGCGTTCCGTGGGGGTGAGTCTCACGTTGACCTCCGATGGTTCGAGCGCCACTCTAAGTGGACTGCCATGAAGATCGTAAGACCGTGGTGCGACTTGTTTGAGTGATGCTCAATACGAGGGGATCCCCAAAGACGCGGCAGGGCCGCCCCCGGAATCGGGAGCGGCCCTGGGAAGGGGGCGGTGGCTCAGCCCAGCGGGTGCATCCAGCCGTGCCGGTCCTCGGCCGTGCCGCGCTGGATGTCCAGCAGGGCCTGGCGGAGCTTCACGGTGACCTCGCCGGGCTCGCCGCCCGACTGCTGCCACTCGGCGCCGGTGCGCTTGACCGTGCCGACCGGGGTGATCACGGCGGCGGTGCCGCAGGCGAAGACCTCGGTCAGGGTGCCGTTCTCCGAGTCGCGCTGCCACTGCTCGACGGAGACCCGGCCCTCCTCGGCCTCGTAGCCGAGGTCGCGGGCGACGGTGAGCAGGGAGTCACGGGTGACGCCCTCCAGGATGGACCCGGTCAGCGACGGCGTGATGATCTTGTTGCCGTAGACGAAGTAGAGGTTCATGCCGCCGAGCTCCTCGACCCACTTGCGCTCGACCGCGTCGAGGTAGCAGACCTGGGCGCAGCCCTGTGCGGCGGCCTCGGCCTGGGCGAGCAGGGAGGCGGCGTAGTTGCCGCCGGTCTTGGCGTCGCCCATGCCGCCGGGGACGGCGCGGACGTGGTCCTCGGAGACCCAGATGGAGACGGGCTTCACGCCGCCCGGGAAGTAGGCGCCGGCCGGGGAGGCGATGACCAGGAACAGGTACTCGTTGGCCGGCTTCACCCCCAGTCCGACCTCGGTCGCGATCATGAAGGGGCGCAGGTAGAGGGACTCCTCGCCGCCGTGCGCGGGCACCCAGTCCTTGTCCTGGGCGACCAGGACGTCACAGGCCTCGATGAAGGTCTCGACCGGCAGCTCGGGCATGGCGAGGCGGCGGGCGGAGCGCTGGAAACGCCTGGCGTTCTGGTCCGGGCGGAAGGTGGCGACGGAGCCGTCGGGGCGGCGGTAGGCCTTGAGGCCCTCGAAGATCTCCTGGGCGTAGTGCAGGACGTTGGTCGCCGGGTCGAGCGGGATCGGCGCGTACGGGACGAGCTGGCCGTCGTGCCAGCCGCGGCCCTCGGTCCACTTGATCGTCACCATGTGGTCGGTGAAGTGGCGGCCGAACCCGGGGTTCGCCAGGACCGCCTCACGCTCGGCGGCGGCGGTGGGGCTGGCGGAGGGCTTGAGCTCGATCGTGGGCGTCGTCATGAGTGGTTGTCCTTCACCGGTTGTAGTGACGGGCCGCGCTCACGTCCGTACGGCCGGTGGCCAGTAGTAGGACGTCCGAGCATTGCCTCATTCCGCGGCTCCGCGTTCGATTATCGCAAGCGGGGCGGCGGGAAGAAAACGGCGTGAATGCGACCCGGGGCTGATGGTTTCACCCGGCGGGGACAGGCGGAAGCCGCCGGGTGCGGATGCGACCCGGCGGCTTCGAAAGATCTCGAGTGGCGGCGGGGTCAGCCGGCTACTCGTACGGACAGCGCGTCGCCGATCTCGGACGTGCTGCGGGCGGGCTTGCCGGTGCGCTCCGCGAGGTCGGCGGAGACGGCCTCCTCGATGCGCGCGGCCTCGGTCTCGTAGCCGAGGTGGCGCAGCAGGAGGGCGACGGACAGGACCGTGGCGGTGGGGTCGGCCTTGCCCTGGCCGGCGATGTCGGGGGCCGAGCCGTGGACGGGCTCGAACATCGACGGGAACGTGCCCGCGGGGTTGATGTTGCCGGAGGCCGCGACGCCGATGCCGCCGGAGACGGCCGCGGCGAGGTCGGTGATGATGTCGCCGAAGAGGTTGTCGGTGACGATGACGTCGAACCGGCCCGGGTCGGTGACCAGGTAGATCGTGGCCGCGTCGACGTGGATGTAGTCGGTGCTGACCTCGGGGAACTCCGCGGCGACCTTGGTGAAGATGTTCGTCCACAGGTGACCGGCGAAGGTCAGCACGTTGTTCTTGTGGACGAGGGTGAGCTTCTTGCGCGGGCGGGCCTGGGCGCGGGCGAAGGCGTCGCGCACGACACGCTCGACGCCGAAGGCGGTGTTCACCGAGACCTCGGTGGCGACCTCGTGCTCGGTGCCCTTGCGGATGGTGCCGCCGTTGCCGGTGTACGGACCTTCGGTGCCCTCGCGGACCACGACGAAGTCGATGGCCGGCTCGCCCTTGAGGGGGGTGTCGACGCCGGGCAGCAGCTTCGAGGGCCGCAGGTTGACGTGGTGGTCGAAGGCGAAGCGGAGCTTGAGCAGGAAGCCGCGCTCCAGGACGCCGGAGGGGACCGACGGGTCGCCGATCGCGCCGAGCAGGATCGCGTCGTGCTGCTTGAGCGCGTCGAGGTCGGCGTCGGTGAGGGTCTCACCGGTGTCGTGGTAGCGCTTGGCGCCGAAGTCGTACTCCTTGGTCTCCAGCTTCACATCCTGCGGAAGGACGGCGGAGAGGACCTTCAGACCTTCGGCCACGACCTCCTGGCCGATGCCGTCACCGGGAATCACTGCGAGATTGATGCTGCGAGACATGTCGGCACCGTACTCCTTGTCCCATGGAATGACACGCCTCGGTCCGCCATACGGACACTCAAGAGGAGGACGGCGTGCTCCGGTCGACCGGCGTTCACCCGTACGCAGGACGCCCGTCGGACCGACCGGGAAACCTCTCCGGCATGGAGACACCGGACGTCGGCATTCCGCCCCGGCTCGCCCGCGGGATGAGTATGGCGGAGCAGTACGAGTATCTGCGTACGAAGCTCACCCGGCGCCGCACCCTGGTGTCGGCGGGCGCGGTGGCGGCGGGCGGGCTGCTGACCGGCTGCGGGGGCGACTCCCCCGGCCCGAAGGCGTCGGCGGCCCCCACCCCCTCCGCGCCGGGCTCCACGGGGCGCTCCTCGGCCGTCCCGTTCGGCCGCCACCTGTCCTTCGGCGCGGACCCGCGCACCGGGATGCGGATCTCCTGGCAGGTCCCGGCCGCCGTGCGCGAGCCGTACGTCCGGATCGGCACCCGCCCCGACGACCTCGGCGGCAAGGTCCGGGCCGAGGTGCGCGCGCTGCACACGCCGGGCGTGGAGGGCGTGCGCAGGGCGCTCGACCAGTACTACGTGCACGCCTCGGTGGACGATCTGCTGCCCGGGACGACGTACTACTACGGCGTCGGCCACGACGGCTTCGACCCGGCCGGCGCGGAGCACCGCGCCACGGTCGCCTCGTTCCGTACGGCACCGGCGGGCGCCGGGCGGTTCGTGTTCACCGCGTTCGGCGACCAGGGCGTGGGCCGCTCGGCGGCCGCGATCGACCGGCTGCTGCTGAAGGCGGCCCCCGCCTTCCATCTGCACGCGGGCGACGTCTGCTACGCCGACGGGACCGGCCGGGGCGAGAAGACGGACGGCTACGACCCGACGGCCTGGGACGCGTTCCTGAGGCAGAGCGAGCCGGTGGCGCGGTCGGTGCCGTGGATGGTGACGACCGGCAACCACGACATGGAGGCCTGGTACTCCCCCGACGGCTACGGCGGCCAGCTCGCCCGTTTCTCCCTCCCGGACACCGGCTTCGACCCGCGCACCGCCCCGGGCGTCTACACGTTCACGTACGGCAACGTGGGCGTGGTGGCGCTGGACGCGAACGACGTGTCGTACGAGATCCCCGCGAACCAGGGGTACACCCAGGGCCGGCAGACGGCCTGGCTGAAGCGGACGCTGGCCGCCCTGCGGACGTCGTCGGCCGTCGACTTCGTCGTCGTCTTCTTCCACCACTGCGCCTACTCGACCTCGGCGCACGCCTCGGACGGCGGGGTGCGCGCGGAGTGGCTGCCGCTGTTCGACCGCTACCAGGTGGATCTGGTGGTCAACGGGCACAACCACGTCTACGAGCGGACGGACGCCCTGAAGGGCGGACGGGTGGGCCGTACGGTCCCGGTCGGCGGGTCCACGGACCCGACGCGGGACGGGACGGTGTACGTCACGGCGGGCGGCGGCGGCCGTGATCTGTACGGCTTCCCGGCGGACGCGCCGGAGAGCTACGAAGGGCATGTCCGCGACCGCGACGCGGTGGACACCTTCCACTGGACGCGCTCGCGCGAGAACGCGGCGGAGACCGTGGAGTGGTCGCGGGTGCGTTACCGGGGCTTCTCGTTCCTGTCGGTGGAGGCGACGGGTGGGCCCTCGGCGCGGCTGACGGTGTCGGCGCTGGCGGAGGACGGCCGGCGCATCGACCGGTTCGAGGTGCGGCGCGGGGCCTGAAGTCCCGTTCAGGACCCGCGCCGCGCCCCGTGCGGGTGCGGCTCCCGGACTGTGCCGCCGGGCCTACAGGTGGCCGGTCTCGCCGCCGTTGTCGCGGCGGTCGAGGGCGCGCTGGAGGGCGGCGGCGGCCTGCTTGCGGTCGGACTCGCTCGTACGCGAGGTGTGGCGGACTCGGCGGCGGACGGTCGTCTCGGCCATGGGGAATCGACTCCTTCGAAGGACCCAGGGAGTGCGGAAGGGGGTACGAGACGCCGAGGCGGGGAGCCACGGGCCACAGGGGTTGCCTGCGCGGGGCCCGGCTCGCGACCGCCCTTCGCTTGATCGAGCGAGACGTTCGGCTCCTACAAAGTTAAGCGAGGAGCGCGCGGCTGTCTGCACAATTACTCGGACTTCCTACTATCTGAGACGGCGGATCGGGTCACACCTGTCTGACCTGCGGTGATCGCCCAGACGGCTGATCCTGGGCGGGGGCGCGAGAGCGGGTCGGGACAGCGGGAACGGTGAGGTCATGAGCGACACGGCCAAGGCAGTTCTCCAGGGCGGTCCGGACGATCTGCCCGAACGGATCGTCCCGGTCACGACCCCCGGAGCGGACCTGAAGATCGAGCTCCGCAACGGCTACGAACACTTCCGGCCCACCGCCCGCCGGGCGGACACACCGGAGGGCACACTGCCCGTCTACGAGTGGTGGGAGCGGACGGAGATGCCGGGCTAGGGCAGCGCCGACACCACGGCCGTCCGAAAGCCCTGCGGGTCCTCGGTCCACGGCTGGTGGCCCGCGTCCGGGAGGGTCACCCGCCGCACCCGCGGCAGCGCCCGCTCCAGGGAGTCCACCGCCGACCGGGGCCGGATGTCCCCGGCGCCGTCGACGATCAGCACCGGCACGTCGAGGGCCGCGCAGGCGGCGCGCAGGGCCGGGGTGCCCCAGGTCAGGCGCCGCTCCT
Source organism: Streptomyces sp. YKOK-I1 (assembly GCF_054660435.1). Lineage (NCBI taxonomy): Bacteria > Bacillati > Actinomycetota > Actinomycetes > Kitasatosporales > Streptomycetaceae > Streptomyces > Streptomyces sp. YKOK-I1. Next base: position 7,112,191 of record NZ_BAAGDR010000001.1, on the reverse strand, counting down.
GGTTGAGGGCCTGGTTGCAGTCGCCGTTGACCCCGAACCACGGGTCGGCCATGCGGTCGGCAAGGTGCCGGGCGCGGTCGCGGTCCTCGAACTCGGCGGACCACAGCAGAACGGCACGCTCCCGCGCCTCGGCCGCCGTGAGCGCCGTACGGTCCGTCAGTTCCCGCCAGCGGGCGAGGCGTCCGGGCGTCTCGCCGAGACGGGCGAGGAGGTTCTCGCGGTAGGCCGGGTGCCAGTCGGCGTCGGGGCCGATACCCGTACCGCTGACGTACACCAGCGCGCTCACCCGTTCCGGGTGGGCGAGCGTGTAGGCCAGGGCGAGCTGGGCACCCCAGGAGTGGCCGAGCAGGGCGGTGCGGCCGAGACCGAAGTGACGCCGTACGGCGTCCAGGTCGGCGACGAACCGGGAGGTGGTCCACGGTCCGTCGCACCGCTGCGAGCGGCCGCAGCCGCGCTGGTCCCAGCGGATCACCGTGGCGGTGTCGTCGAGCAGCGCGGCCACGTCCTCGAACATGTCCCACAGCCCGGGTCCGCCGTGACACAGAACGAGCGGCGCGCCCCGGCCGGACGCGCTCGCCCACAGTCGTACTCCGTCGTCGGTGTACAGGGCCATCCCCGCATTGTGCGGGGTCAGCCCATGTGCGGGTAGGTGTAGTCGGTCGGGGCGACCAAGGTCTCCTTGATGGCGCGGGTCAGCGTCCAGCGGGTGAGGTTCTGCGGGGCGCCGGCCTTGTCGTCGGTGCCGGAGGCCCGGCCCCCGCCGAAGGGCTGCTGGCCGACGACAGCGCCGGTCGACTTGTCGTTGACGTAGAAGTTGCCGGCCGCGTAGCGCAGCTTCTCCATGGTGTACGCGGTCGCCGCGCGGTCGCCGGAGATCACCGAGCCGGTCAGGGCGTAGTCGGACACCGACTCCATCTGGGTGAGCATCTCGTCGTACCGGTCGTCCTCGTAGACGTGCACGGCGAGGAACGGGCCGAAGTACTCGGTGGTGAACACCTCGTTCTCGGGGTCGGTGCACTCGACGACGGTCGGGCGGACGAAGTACCCGACCGAGTCGTCGTAGCTGCCGCCGGCGACGACCGTGCAGGTCGGGTCGGCCTGGGCGCGGTCGATGGCGGCCTTGTTCTTGGCGAAGGCGCGCTCGTCGATGACGGCGCCGAGGAAGTGCGACAGGTCGGTGACGTCACCCATGGTGAGCTGGTCGACCTCGGCGGCGAACTCCTCCTTGAAGCCGGAGTTCCAGATCGAGGCCGGGAGGTAGGCGCGGGAGGTCGCGGAGCACTTCTGGCCCTGGTACTCGAAGGCGCCCCGGGTGAGGGCGGTCTTGAGGACCGCGCGGTCGGCGCTCGGGTGGGCGACGACGAAGTCCTTGCCGCCGGTCTCGCCGACCAGACGCGGGTAGGAGCGGTACTTCTCGATGTTGGCGCCGACCGTCTTCCACAGGTACTGGAAGGTCTTCGTCGAGCCGGTGAAGTGGATGCCGGCCAGGTCGCGGTGGGCGAGGGCGACCTCGGAGACGGCGATGCCGTCGCCGGTGACGAGGTTGATGACGCCCTTGGGCAGACCGGCCTCCTCCAGCAGCCGCATGAGCAGCACGGCGGCGTGGGTCTGGGTGGGCGAGGGCTTCCAGACGACGACGTTGCCCATGAGGGCGGGGGCGGTGGGCAGGTTGCCCGCGATCGCGCTGAAGTTGAACGGCGTGATCGCGTAGACGAAGCCCTCCAGCGGGCGGTGGTCGAGACGGTTCCACACGCCCGGGGAGTTGGCCGGGGGCTGCTCGGCGAGGATCTGACGGGCGTAGTGGACGTTGAAGCGCCAGAAGTCGACCAGCTCGCAGGGGGTGTCGATCTCGGCCTGCTGCACGGTCTTGGACTGGCCGAGCATGGTGGAGGCGGCGATGGTCTCGCGCCAGGGGCCGGCGAGCAGTTCGGCGGCGCGCAGGATGATCGCGGCGCGGTCGTCGAAGGACATCGCGCGCCAGGCGGGCGCGGCGGCGAGGGCCGCGTCGACGGCGTCCCGCGCGTCCGCCTGCGTGGCGTTGCGGTAGGTGCCGATCACGGCCCGGTGGTTGTGCGGCTGGACCACGTCGAACGCGTCACCGCCACCCATCCGCCGCTCGCCGCCGATGGTGCAGGTGAGGTCGAGGGGGTTGTCGGCCAGTTCCTTGAGCCTGGCCTCCAGCCGGGCCCGCTCGGGCGAACCGGGGGCGTAGCCGCGCACCGGCTCGTTGACGGGGGCGGGGACCTGGGTCACAGCGTCCATGGGGTTACCTCTTCCGAGTGATTCCCTGGCTTCAGCCCGAGGGAGCTGAGGCGGTTGCGTATGGTGAGCAGCGGTCAGGGCTTGACCGTCACGGACTCGCTGTAGCGAGCCGTGAGAAGCCCCTTCGGGGGCGGAGTCACGGGATCCGTAACTCCTTTCCACGGATCTGGGTCCGGCTCAGCCGGCCACAGGGCTGCGGCTGTTGCCCTCCGAAGGGCCTCGGGGACCGACAGCCGTGGCTCATCCAGCGCATCACCCCTTGCTGATCATCGAGCGGACGAAAAAGCGCAGGTTCGCGGGCTTCTCCGCGAGGCGGCGCATGAAGTAGCCGTACCAGTCGGTGCCGTAGGCGGTGTAGACGCGCATGCGGTGGCCCTCGGCGGAGAGCCGCAGGTGCTCGTCGCCGCGGATGCCGTACAGCATCTGGAACTCGTACTCGTCGGGCTTGCGGCCGGCCTTGCGGGCCAGCTCCTGCGCGATGGAGATCAGCCGCGGGTCGTGGGACCCGACCATCGGGTAGCCCGCCCCGTCCATCAGCGTCCGCAGGATCCGGACGTACGCCTTGTCGATCTCGTGCTTCTGCTGGTACGCGACCTCGGCGGGCTCCTTGTAGGCGCCCTTGACCAGCCGCACCCGGCTGCCGTTCGCGGCGAGGCGGCGGGCGTCGGCCTCGGTGCGGAACAGGTACGCCTGGATCACACAGCCGGTCTGCGGGAAGTCCTTCCGCAGCTCGTCGTGGATCGCGAACATCGAGTCGAGGGTGGTGTGGTCCTCGGCGTCGAGGGTGACGGTGGTGCCGAGGGCGGCGGCGGCCTCGACGACCGGGCGGACGTTGGCGAGCGCCAGCTCATGTCCACCGGGCAGTGCCTGGCCGAACATCGACAGCTTCACCGACATCTCGACCCGCTCGCCGAGGTCGAGCGCGTGGAGGCGGTCGACCAGGGCGAGGTAGGCGTCACGGGCGGCGGCGGCCTGTTCGGGCGTGGTGATGTCCTCGCCGACGACGTCCATCGTCAGCTCCAGACCCTGGGCGGTGAGCTCCTCGACGACCGGCACGATGTCGTCGACGGTCTCCCCCGGAATGAAGCGGTCGACGACCTGCCTGGTCACCGGGGCCGCCGAGATCAGGCGTCGCATCCGGTCGCTGCGCGACGCGGCGAGAATCACGGGACCCAGCACGGGGCACCTCCACATACCAACCCATACGAGGCCGATACCCGACGATCCGGGAACGGCACGGAGAACCACCGTGAAAGTTAAGGATCCCTCCGATCGTGGGCCATCGACAGCTGTCACGCATCCGTGCCGCGGATCTCAGACAGATGGATGAAGGCCTGCGGGACTGAGGGAGAATGCCCAGGTGACCGCCGAATACCAAGGTGACTACCAGGACCTGGTCGATGAGATCTCGGAGCTGCTGGGCGTCCCCGCGACCCTGGAGAACCGGGACTTCGAGCTGATCGCGTTCGGCGCGTACGACAGCGAGGACGAGCTCGACGCGTCCGCGCTGGACCCGGTGCGGGCCCGCTCGATCCTGACCCGGCGGTCGACGGCGGCCGTGCGCACCTGGTTCGAGGGCTTCGGCATCACCCGCGCCACCGGCCCGGTCCGGATCCCGCCGACCCCGGAGGCGGGCGTGCACCGGGGCCGGATCTGTCTTCCCGTACGGCACCGGGGGGTCGCCCTCGGTTACGTCTGGCTCCTCGCCGACGATCCCGGGCCCTCGCAGGGGCAGCTGGCGGCGGCGATGGAGGTGACCGTGCGGATCGGGGCGCTGCTCGCGGACGAGGCCCAGCACGGCGCCGACCTCAGCCGCGAGCTGCGGGCGGTCCTGACGGCGGAACCCGGCTGGCCGCGCGACGCGGCGCTGGCGGAACTCCGCACCGCGCTCGGCCCCCGCGCGGACGTCCCGCACACCCTGGTCTGCGTGGCCCCCTGGCCGGCCGCCTCCCCCGACGACGCCCCGTCCCTGCGCACCCTCCCGGGCGCCACCGCCCTCTGTACGGCCCCCTGGGGCCCGACGGCCCACGCGCTGGCAGTCCTGGTACGCCTGCGCACCCCGGACGTGCTGACCCCGGCCATGACGGTGGCGACCCGTCTGCTGGAACGGGCGGGGGACAAGGGGGGCCGGGGCGGCGGGACCGGCAAAGACGGCGGAGACGGCGGAGACTCCGGCGGCAGGGTGGTGGCGGGGGTCGCGGTGGGGCGGGTGGGGCTCGGGGAGCTGGGCGGGGCGTGGGGGGAGGCGGTGGGGGCCGCGCGGGCCGCGCTGGGCGAGGCACGGCTCGGGCCGGTGGCGCGGTGGGCGGCGATCGGGCCGTACCGGTTGCTGACCTCGCTGCCCGGGGACACCGCCCACGATCCCGCCGTACGCCCCCTGCTCACCCCCGCCCACCAGGAACTCGCCCGCACCGCCGAGGTCTTCCTCGACTGCGCGGGCCAGGCGGGCCGCACCGCGGCCCGGCTCGGCATCCACCGCCAGACCCTGTACTACCGGCTGTCCCGCGTGGAACAGCTGACCGGCCTGGACCTGGCCGACGGGGAGGACCGGCTGCTGCTGCACATGACCCTGAAGGCGACTCGGCTGCCCTGAGGCGAACCAGCGCGGCGAACCAGCGCGGCGAACCAGCTATTGAAAACGATTATCATCATGCTAAGGTCGGCGCACTCGTCCTTGACCACCCCTTTACCCGGAGGGCCCCGTGCGCCTGCCCGCCCGCCGTCTGCTCCCCCTCACCGCTCTCACCGCCGCCTCCACCCTGCTCACCGGCTGTTTCACCGGCGACGGCACCGCGTCGGCGGGCGCCGACGGCAGCCGCGTACGGGTCGCGATGATGCAGCCACCGCGTTCCGGGCTGTCGCCGCTGTCCGACGACGCCTTCAAGCTCTCGCGCTGGTCCACCGCCGAGACCCTCGTGAAACTGGACGCCGAGGGTGACGCCGAGCCCGCGCTCGCCACCTCCTGGCGGCAGGACGGCCGCACCTGGACCTTCGCGATACGCGACGGCGTGACCTTCCACGACGGGACCGCGCTGGACGCCGACGCCGTGGTCCGCTCGCTCACCCGGGCCGCGACCGCCGCCCCCAAGCCCCGCATCCTGGACGGCGTCGACCTCACGGCGAAGGCCGAGGACGCCCGCACGGTCACCGTCACCACCGCCGCCGAGGACCCCCTGGTCCCGCAGCGGCTCAGCTCGCCGCAGCTGTCGATCCTCGCGGCGCGGGCGTACGACGGGAAGACGGTGAACCCGGTCGGCGCCGGCACCGGCCCCTTCGAACTGACCGAGGTGAACGGCACCTCCTCCGCCACCCTCGACCGCTACGACGCCTACTGGGGCGACCGGGCCGAGGCCCCCGGGATCGACGTCAGGTTCGTGCCGGACGGCACCGCCCGCGCGGCGGCACTGCGCAGCGGCGAGGCCGACATCGTCGAGGCGGTCCCCGTCTCGCAGGCCGCCCTGCTCGACGCGGACCTCGTCACCGAGGTGCCGATGCCCCGCACCAACACCCTGTACCTGAACACCGCGAAGGGCGCCTTCGCCGACCCCGGCCTGCGCGCCGCCGCCCGGGAGGCCGTGGACGCCGCGTCGATCGTGAAGGGGGTGTACGAGGGGCGCGCGGACCTCGCCGAGGGGCTGCTCGGGCCCGCGCTGCCCTGGGCTGCCGATCTGCGCGAGCCCGTGACCCGCGCGAAGGCCGCGAACCCGGCCGGCCGCTCGATCACCCTCGGCACCTTCACCGACCGCGCCGAACTCCCGGAGGTCGCCGCGGCCCTCCAACAGCAGCTCCAGAAGGCCGGGTTCACGGTCAGGCTGGAGGTGCGCGAGTACGCAGCCATCGAGGCGGACGCGCTGTCCGGCGCCTTCGACGCGTTCCTGCTCTCCCGGGCCACCGTGCTGGACTCCGGCGACCCGGCCGCCTATCTCTACAGCGACTTCGCCTCGGACGGCTCCTTCAACCTCTCCCGGTTCAGCGACCGTTCCGTGGACGCGGCCCTGCGGAAGGCGGGCACGACGCCCACCGGCGACGCCCGCCGCCGGGCCGTGATCGCCGCCGAGGCCGCCGTCCTCGCCGCCGACGCCGCCGTACCGCTGCTGCACGAGCGGGTGATCCAGGGCGACGCGCCCGGGGTGGTCGGCGCCGCGCACGACCCGCGCGAGCGGGAACTGGTCACGGCCGCCACCCACGTCGAGTGAGGGCCGCCGCGACCCGCTCGGCCGGTCTCCTCGCGGTCCTCGCCGCCGTGGGCCTGCTGCCCTGGCTCTCCGGCCGCGACCCCGCGCTGACCGTGCTGCGCGCCCGCTCCGCCGAGCAGGAACCGACCCGGGAGGCCCTGGACGCCGTCCGCCGCGACCTCGGCCTCGACGCGGGACCCCTCGCCCTCCTGGGGAGGTGGGCCGTCGGCCTCGGGCGGGGCGACCTCGGCGCCTCCTGGGTGTCGGGCACCGAGGTGCTGCCCGCCGTGCTCGCCGGGCTCCGGGTGTCGCTCGCGCTGATGGGCGCGGCCCTCGCCGTCGCGCTGCTGCTGACCGTCGCCCTCGTCACGCCCGTGCTGGTGCGGGGGCGGGCCTCGGCCGGGGCGGGCGCCGCCGTACTGGCCGCCGTACCGGAATTCCTGCTGGCCACGGCGGGGCTGCTGGTGTGCGGGGTGTGGCTGCGGTGGCTGCCGACGTCCGGGTGGGCCGGGCCGGAACATCTGGTGCTGCCCGCCGTCGCGCTGGGCGTCCCGGCCGGCGGGCTGCTCGGCCGACTGGTCGCGGACGCGCTGCCCGCCGTACTGGACGAGCGGTGGGTGGAGCTGTGGCGGGGCGCGGGGGTGAGCCGCGCGCGCATCCGTGCCGCCGCGCTCCGGCGCGTACTGCCTCCGCTGGTACCGCAGTTCGGGATGGTCGCCGTGGGACTCACCGGGGGCGCGGTCGCCGTGGAGACCGTGTTCGCCGTGCCCGGGATCGGGCGTACGGCCCTGGGCGCGGCGAAGTCGCAGGACCTGCCCCTGCTCCAGGGCGCGGTGCTGGCCCTGCTGCTGCTCGGCCTGGTCACGGGCGCGGCGGCGGCGCTGGTCCGGCGTCGGCTGCTGGGCCCGGCGCTGCGGGACGCGTCCCTCGCGCTCCCCGCGCCCCGGCCGGTGCGCACCCACCCGGCGGTCCCGGGCGTCCTCGCGGCCGTGCTGCTGACGGCGATCGGCTGGGGGCTGTCGCGCGACCCGTACACCGTGCGCACCGCCGCCCGGCTGGCCCCGCCGTCCTGGGCGCACCCCCTCGGCACCGACGGTCTCGGCCGGGACGTGCTGGCCCGCCTCGGACACGGCGCCGCGGCCACCGTCGGCACGGCGGCGGCCGTGTGTCTGCTCAGCCTGGCCGTGTCGCTGGCGCTGGGCTTCCTGCCCGCGGTCGCGGCGGGCGCGGCGGACATCGCCAACGCGCTGCCCCCGGTGATCGTCGGCATCCTGGTCGCGGCGGCGGCCGGCCCCGGCACGGGCGGTGCCGCGCTCGCGGTCGCCCTGGTCTCCTGGCCCCCGCTCGCCGCACACGCGGCCGCGCTGGTGCAGGAGGTGCGGGCGTCGGCGTACCTGACCGCCCAGCGGGCCATCGGCGCACCCCCGTGGTGGATCCTGACCCGGCACGTCCTGCCCTCGGTCGCGGCCCCGGTGGCCCGGCACGCGCTGCTCCGGCTGCCCGGCATCGCGCTGGCGCTGGCCTCGCTGGGCTTCCTCGGTCTCGGCGCCCGGCCCCCGGCGCCGGAGTGGGGGCTGCTCCTGGACGAGTCCCGCGCCTATGTGGAACGCGCCCCGTGGGCGGCCCTGGCCCCGGCGACCGCCCTCGCCCTGCTGGCCGGGCTGGCGGTGTCGGGTGCGTCGTACGCGCAACGGCCGAGGACGCGGACAAAAACAAGGACAAGTACAAGGACAGGGACGGTGAGCGGAGTTGGGGCCTGAGGTGGTGCTGTCGGTGCGGGATCTGCGGGTCGCCTTCGCCGGGGCGGAGGTGGTGCGAGGGGTGTCCTTCGAGGTGCGGGCGGGCGAAGTGTGCGCGCTGGTGGGCGAGTCGGGCGCGGGCAAGAGCCTGACCGCGCGGGCGCTGCTCGGCATGCTGCCGAGGGAGGCGACGGTGTCCGGCACGGTCCGCCCGGACCTCTCCGGCGCACGGGGCCGCCGGATCGCGCTGGTCCCCCAGGACGCGCTCTCCGCGCTGTCCCCCGTCCACCGGGTGGGCGACCAACTCGTCGCCGCCGTACGGTCGGTGCGGCGCGTGGGCCGGCGGGAGGCCCGGGGCCTCGCGGCAGCGGCGCTGGACCGCGTCGGCATCCCCGGCACGGTCCGTTCCTACCCGCACGAACTCTCCGGCGGGATGCGGCAGCGGGCGGTGATCGCGATGGCCACCGTCAACGAGCCCGATGTCCTGGTCGCCGACGAACCGACCACCGCCCTGGACGCCGACCGCCGCGAGCGGGTGCTCGCCCTCCTCACCGCGCAGCGGGAGTCACGGGGCACCGCACTGGTGCTGGTCACCCACGACATGGACGCGGTACGGCGGCACGCGCACCGGATGCTGGTGATGTACGCGGGCCGCGTGGTGGAGGCGGGCCCGGCGCGGGAGGTGCCGACGCGGCCCCGGTCGCCGTACACGGCGGGCCTGCTGGCGTCCCTGCCCCGGCCGGACGGCCCCCGTCGGCTGTTCGCGCTGCCCGGGGCGCCTCCCGTACCGGGCGCGCTGCCACCGGGCTGCGCGTTCGCGCCGCGCTGCCCCCTGGCCGCCGAGGTGTGCCGTCGCGAGGAGCCGCCCGAACGGGAGCTGGACGGCCGCCCGGTCGCCTGCCACCACCCCGATCCGGCCAGGGAGTCGAGATGAGCGAGCCGCTGCTGGAGGTCCGTGACCTCGTCGTCCGCTACGGCGCGTGCACCGCCGTCGACCGTGTCTCCTTCGCCCTCGCGCCGGGCGAGATCCTCGCGCTGAACGGCCCCTCGGGCTGCGGCAAGTCCTCGACCGCGCTCGCGGTACTGCAACTGCGCCGCCCGGACGGGGGCGAAGTCCGTTTCGAGGGACGCGAGTTGACGACCCTGACCGCGCGCGAACTGCGTCCGCTGCGGCCACGGATGCAGCCGGTCTTCCAGGACCCGTACGGTTCCCTCAGCCCCCGGCACCGGATCCGGGACGCGGTGGCGGAACCGCTGCGCCTGCGGGGCCTACGGCCGACGTCCGGGCAGGTGGCCGCGCTTCTCGAGCGGGTCGGCCTGGACCCGTCGTACGGCGACCGCCGGCCGCACGAACTCTCCGGCGGCCAGTGCCAACGCGTCGGCATCGCCCGGGCGTTGGCGGGTGAGCCGCGCCTGCTGGTGCTGGACGAACCGGTGTCGGCGCTCGACCCGTCGGTCCGGGCGGGCGTGCTGAACCTGCTGGCCGACCTCCGGGACGAGCTGGGACTCGGCTACCTCTTCATCTGCCACGACCGGGACGTCGTACGGCACTTCGCGGACCGGGTGGTGGAGCTGCGGGAGGGGCGGGTCACGTCCGAGTGGCGCCCTCGACGATCTGCCGCAGCCCCTCGGTGAGCACGTCGCCGTCGGGCGCGGTCCTCGGGTCGAAGGTCCACTGCGAGATCAGGCCCGACATCAGGGTCATATAGAAACGACCGAGGGTGTCCGCCCTCTCGTCGGACACCTCCTCCTCCGGCACGCCCGTCATCAGCGAGACCAGGCCTCGGCCGCCCTCGCGCTGGGCGCGGGACAACTGGTCGCGGACCTCCGGCAGTTGGTCGCCCATCGCCATGATCTCCACGCCGAGCCGCCACATCGCGCCGGACTCGCGCATGCTGTCGACGATGTGCGACCACACCTCGCGGAACCGCTCCAGCGAGCCGGGCGCACCGACGAGCCCCCCGCCGCCGTCGAAGGACATCTCGTCCACCAGGGCGATGTAGGCCTGCGCGAGCAGCGCGTCCTTGGAGCCGTAGTGGTAGCCGATCGAGGCGAGGTTGGTCCCCGACTCCTTCACGATGTCCCGCGCGGTGGTGCGCGCGAACCCCTTCGCCAGCAGGCAGCGCTTGGCGCCTTCGAGCAGATCCTCACGGTGTCCCATGCGGGCCAGCGTATTACACAGCCGTCCTAAACGACCGTTCCATACGGCCGTCCCATACGCTCGTTCTAGACAAGCGTTTAAGACGCTCGTATAGTTCTGGGCATGACGAACCCCGCGAACTCGACGTGCACCACCGTGAGCCCGGCCGGCCGGCGCGCCGGCCGCCGTGAATGGACCGCGCTCGGCGTGCTGATGCTTCCGCTGCTGCTGGTCTCGATGGACGTCTCGGTCCTGTACTTCGCGATCCCGGCGATCAACGCGGACCTGGAGCCGAGCGGCACCCAGCAGCTGTGGATCTTCGACATCTACGCGTTCGTCCTGGCCGGCCTGCTGATGACGATGGGCTCGCTCGGCGACCGCATCGGCCGCCGCAGGCTCCTGCTCGCCGGCGCCACCGCCTTCGGCGCGGCCTCCCTGCTCGCGGCCTACGCCGACAGCGCCGAGACCCTGATCGCCGCCCGTGCGCTCCTCGGCGTCGGCGGAGCGACTCTGATGCCGTCGACGATGGCCCTGATCCGCACGATGTTCACCGATCCGGCGCAGCGCGCGAAGGCGATCGGCCTGTGGTCGGGGGTCATGACGGCCGGTGTGGCGCTCGGCTCGGTGATGAGCGGGATCCTCGTCGAGTACTTCTGGTGGGGCTCGGTCTTCCTGGTCAACCTGCCCGCGATGGCCCTGCTGCTGCTCCTCGGCCCGGCCCTGCTGCCCGAGTCGAAGGACCCGCGCCCCGGCCGCTTCGACTGGCCGAGCGTCCCGCTGTCGATGGCCGCCGTGCTCCCCGTCGTCTACGGCCTGAAGGAGATCCCCTCCGAGGGCTGGCACGCGCCGTACGTCGTCGCGATCACCGTCGGCCTGCTCTTCGCCGCCCTCTTCGTCCACCGCCAGCGCACCACCGCCGACCCGATGATCTCCCCCGCCCTGTTCCGCGGCCCCGGCTTCGGCCCCGCGGTGGTCCTGAACCTCGTCTCCTCGTTCGGGATGATGGGCTCGGCCTTCTTCACCACGCAGTACCTGCAGTCGGTACTCGGCAAGAGCGCGCTGGAGGCGGCCCTGTGGGCGCTGCTGCCGTCGGTGCCGATCGGGATGGCCGCCCCGCTGGCGACCGCCCTGGTCCAGCAGGGCGTCAACCGGGCCTACGTCGTCACGGCGGGCTTCGCGGTCGCCGCGGCCGGCTACGCCCTGCTCGCCCTCGCCGGGACCGACTCGATGTGGCTCGTGCTGACCGCCTGCGGGGTCCTCGCCTCCGGGATCGTCATGGTCATCTCCCAGATGACGGATCTGGCGATGGGCGCGGCCCCGGCCGAGCGGGCCGGCTCCGCCTCCTCCCTGCTGGAGACGGGCGCCGAGTTCGGCGGCGCCCTCGGTATGGCGGTCCTCGGCTCCATCGGCACGGCGATCTACCGCCACGAGATCCCGTCCTCGGCGCCCGCCCCGGCCCGGGAGACCCTGGGCGGTGCGCTGGCGGTCGCCGACCGGGTCCCCGGACTGGCCGCGGCGGCGCGGGAGGCGTTCACCAGCGGGATGCAGGGCGCGGCGATCGCCGGGGCGGTGCTGCTGGCGGGGGCGGCGGTGGCGGCGACGGTGAGCCTGCGGAGGATCCGCGTGAAGTGAGGCAACGGGCACATGCGAACGCCGGACGGGCATCTTCAGCCCGTCCGGCGTTCGAGGACAAAAAGGTCAGGCCAGGTTCACCGCACGAGCCGACGTCGCACCGATCTCCGTGGCGACCTCGGTCAGCACCCCGGCGGGCACCGTGTCGTCGACCGTCAGAACGGCCAGCGCCTCGCCGCCCGCCGCCGCACGGGCGACCTGCATACCGGCGATGTTGATGCCCGCCTCGCCGAAGATCCGGCCGACGGTGCCGACGACACCGGGACGGTCCTCGTACTTGAGGACGACCATGTGGTCGGCGAGGGCCAGGTCGACGTCGTAGTCGCCGACCGCGACGATCTTCTGGAGGTGCTTCGGGCCGGCCAGCGTGCCGGAGACCGACACCTCGTCGCCGTCCGCGAGCGTGCCGCGCACCGTCACCACGTTGCGGTGGTCGGCCGACTCGGAGCTGGTGGTGAGGCGCACCTCGACACCGCGCTCCTGGGCGAACAGCGGGGCGTTGACATAGGAGACCGTCTCGTCGACGACGTCCTCGAAGACACCCTTGAGGGCGGACAGCTCCAGCACCTTCACATCGTGCTGGGTGATCTCGCCGTAGACCTCGACGTCGAGGCGGGCCGCGACCTCACCGGCGAGCGCGGTGAAGATCCGGCCGAGGCGCTCGGCGAGCGGCAGACCCGGCTTGACGTCCTCGGCGATGACCCCGCCCTGGACGTTCACCGCGTCCGGCACGAGCTCACCGGCGAGGGCGAGACGCACCGAGCGGGCGACGGCGATACCGGCCTTCTCCTGGGCCTCGTCGGTGGAGGCGCCGAGGTGCGGGGTGGAGACGACCTGGTCGAACTCGAACAGCGGGGAGTCCGTGCAGGGCTCCTTCGCGTACACGTCGAGACCGGCACCGGCGACCCGGCCCTCCTTGAGGGCGGAGTACAGCGCCTGCTCGTCGACGATCCCACCGCGCGCGGCGTTGACGATCCGCACGGTCGGCCTGACCTTGCGCAGCGCCTCGTCGCCGATCAGACCGACCGTCTCGGGGGTCTTCGGCAGGTGGACGGTGATGAAGTCGGAGACCTCCAGCAGCTCGTCCAGCGACAGCACCTTCACGCCCATCTGGGCGGCGCGGGCGGGCTGGATGTAGGGGTCGTACGCGACGACCTTCATGCCGAAGGCGGACATCCGCTGGGCGACGAGCGCGCCGATCCGGCCGAGGCCGACCACGCCGAGGGTCTTCTCGGCCAGCTCCACGCCGGTGTACTTGCTGCGCTTCCACTCGCCGTTCTTCAGCGCGGCGTTGGCCTGCGGGATGTGGCGGGCGGTGGCGAGGAGGAGACCGCAGGCCAGTTCGGCGGCGGTCACGATGTTGGAGGTGGGGGCGTTGACGACCATCACGCCGGCCTTGGTGGCGGCGGAGACGTCGACGTTGTCCAGGCCGACACCGGCGCGGGCGACGACCTTCAGCTTGCCGGCGGCGGCGATCGCCTCGGCGTCGACCTTGGTGGCCGAGCGGATCAGGATCGCGTCGACGTCGGCGATGGCGGGGAGCAGCTCGGCTCGGTCCGCTCCGTTGCAGTGCCGGATCTCGAAGTCCGGGCCAAGTGCGTCCACGGTCGCGGGCGACAGCTCTTCAGCGATGAGTACGACGGGTTTCGAGCTCACGTGAGTCCTCACAAGTCCAAAGCATGCGGACGGCCGTCCCGACGGCCGCAGGCGGAGGAGGGGCTAGCCGCGTGGAAGACGCACGACGCTGTGGGCCTGAACGCGTATATAGGCAGCAGTGTAGTGCTGCGACGGAGGTCGCCTCACGCCTCCGCGGAAGGATCACCCGTCCGGGGTTGGACGGGATGGCCAAGAGGGCCGGAGCGGAGTGCCCCGGCCCTCTCGCGTGAGGCTTACGCCTCCTCGTTCACCCAGCTCATCAGCTTGCGGAGCTGCTTGCCGGTCGTCTCCAGCAGGTGCTCGGAGTCGGCCGTCTTGTACTCGTTGTACTTCTTCAGACCGCCGTGGTACTCGTCCATCCAGTTCTGGGCGAAGGTGCCGTCCTGGATCTCGGCGAGGACCTGCTTCATCTCGGCCTTGGTGGCGTCGGTGATGATGCGCGGGCCGGTGATGTAGTCGCCCCACTCGGCGGTCTCGGAGACGCTCCAGCGCATCTTCTCCAGGCCGCCCTCGTACATGAGGTCCACGATCAGCTTCAGCTCGTGCAGGCACTCGAAGTAGGCGATCTCCGGCTGGTAGCCGGCCTCGACCAGGGTCTCGAAGCCCGCCTTGACCAGGGCCGCGGTGCCACCGCAGAGGACGGCCTGCTCACCGAACAGGTCGGTCTCGGTCTCCTCGGTGAAGGTGGTCTTGATGACACCGGCGCGGGTGCCCCCGATGGCCTTGGCGTACGACAGGGCGAGCGCGAAGGCGCCACCCGTGGCGTCCTGCTCGACAGCGGCGATCGCGGGGACGCCGCGACCCTCCTCGTACTGGCGGCGGACCAGGTGGCCCGGGCCCTTCGGGGCGACCAGGGCGACGTCGACGCCGGCCGGGGCCTTGATGAAGCCGAAGCGGACGTTGAAGCCGTGCGCGAAGAACAGCGCGTCGCCGTCGTTCAGGTTCGGGGCGATGGACTCCTCGTAGACCTGGGCCTGGATCGGGTCCGGGATGAGGATCATGATGACGTCGGCCTCGGCGGCGGCCTCGGCGGGGGTCACCACGCGCAGGCCCTGCTCCTCGGCCTTGGCCTTGGACTTGGAGCCCTCGTGCAGACCGACGCGGACGTCGACACCCGAGTCACGGAGCGACAGCGCGTGGGCGTGGCCCTGGCTGCCGTACCCGATGACCGCGACCTTGCGGCCCTGGATGATGGACAGGTCGGCGTCGGCGTCGTAGAACAGCTCGGCCACTTTGGGTTCTCTCCTTGGGTGCAGGTGTTGCGTCCCACCGTATGACGGCGGGCGGAAGGGAAGTCTCGGGGTCTCGGTATACGGGCGGCCGGGGTCACCCGACCGCCCGAATCCAGCCTTACGCGGATCGGTCGAGAGCGCGCAGCGAGCGGTCCGTGATGGAACGGGCGCCGCGGCCGATCGCGATCGTGCCGGACTGGACCAGTTCCTTGATGCCGTACGGCTCCAGCATCTTGAGCATGGCGGACAGCTTGTCGCTGCTGCCGGTGGCCTCGATGGTCACGGCCTCCGGGGAGACGTCCACGGTCTTGGCGCGGAACAGCTGGACGATCTCGACGATCTGGGAGCGCGTCTCGTTGTCGGCGCGGACCTTCACCAGAACGAGTTCGCGGTGGACGGCCTGGGCCGGCTCCAGCTCGACGATCTTCAGCACCTCGACGAGCTTGTTGAGCTGCTTGGTGACCTGTTCCAGCGGCAGTGCCTCGACGCTCACCACGATGGTGATGCGGGAGATGTCGGCGTGCTCGGTGACACCGACGGCGAGCGAGTCGATGTTGAAGCCTCGGCGGGAGAACAGGGCGGCGATCCGGGCCAGGATGCCCGGCTTGTTCTCCACGAGGACGGAGAGCGTGTGCTTGGACATGTTCGTTGCGTCTCTCTCTGCGTCTTAGCTGCTCAGTCGTCTTCGTTGTCGCCGAAGTCGGGGCGGACGTCCCGGGCGGCCATGATCTCGTCGTTGGAGGTGCCGGCGGCGACCATCGGCCAGACCATCGCGTCCTCGTGGACGATGAAGTCGATGACGACCGGGCGGTCGTTGATCGAGTTCGCCTCCTCGATGACCTTGTCCAGCTCGTCCGGCGACTCGCAGCGGATCGCGTGGCAGCCCATGGCCTCCGACAGCTTCACGAAGTCGGGGACCCGGGTGCCGCGGGCGTCCGGGTTGACGTCGTTCGGGCCGGAGTGCAGCACGGTGTTGGAGTACCGCTGGTTGTAGAACAGGGTCTGCCACTGGCGGACCATCCCGAGGGCGCCGTTGTTGATGATGGCGACCTTGATCGGGATGTTGTTCAGGGCGCAGGTGGTGAGTTCCTGGTTGGTCATCTGGAAGCAGCCGTCGCCGTCGATCGCCCAGACGGTCTTCGCCGGCGCTCCGGCCTTGGCGCCCATCGCGGCCGGGACCGCGTAGCCCATGGTTCCCGCACCGCCGGAGTTCAGCCAGGTGGCGGGCTTGTCGTACTGGATGAAGTGGGCGGCCCACATCTGGTGCTGGCCGACGCCCGCGGCGAAGATCGTGCCCTCGGGGGCGAGCCGGCCGATGCGCTCGATGACCTGCTGCGGGGAGAGCGAGCCGTCGGCGGGCTGGTCGTAGCCGAGCGGGTAGGTCTCGCGCCAGCGGCTGAGGTCCTTCCACCACGCGGTGTAGTCGCCCTGCTGACCCTCGGAGTGCTCCTTCTGCACCGCCTGGATCAGATCGGCGATGACCTCGCGGGCGTCGCCCACGATCGGGACGTCGGCGGCGCGGTTCTTGCCGATCTCGGCCGGGTCGATGTCCGCGTGGACGATCTTGGCGTACGGCGCGAAGCTGTCGAGCTTGCCGGTGACGCGGTCGTCGAAGCGGGCGCCGAGGGCGACGATCAGGTCGGCCTTCTGCAGACCGGTGACCGCGGCGACGGAGCCGTGCATGCCGGGCATGCCCAGGTGCTGCGGGTGGCTGTCGGGGAACGCGCCCAGCGCCATCAGCGTGGTGGTGACGGGCACGCCGGTCAGCTCGGCGAGGACCTTCAGCTCGGCGGTGGCGCCGGCCTTGATCACACCGCCGCCGACGTACAGGATCGGCCGCTTGGCGGCGGTGATCAGCTTGGCGGCCTCACGGATCTGCTTGGCGTGCGGCTTGGTCACCGGGCGGTAGCCGGGCAGGTCCATGGTGGGCGGCCAGGAGAAGGTGGTCTTCGCCTGCAGGGCGTCCTTGGCGATGTCGACCAGGACCGGGCCGGGGCGGCCGGTGGAGGCGATGTGGAAGGCCTGCGCGATCACCCGCGGGATGTCCTCGGCCTTGGTGACCAGGAAGTTGTGCTTGGTGATCGGCATGGTGATGCCGACGATGTCCGCCTCCTGGAAGGCGTCCGTGCCGATCGCCTTCGACGCGACCTGCCCGGTGATCGCCACGAGCGGCACCGAGTCCATGTGCGCGTCGGCGATCGGGGTGACCAGGTTGGTCGCGCCGGGGCCGGAGGTGGCCATGCAGACGCCGACCTTGCCGGTGGCCTGCGCGTAACCGGTGGCCGCGTGGCCGGCGCCCTGCTCGTGGCGGACCAGGACGTGGCGGACCCGGGTGGAGTCCATCATCGGGTCGTAGGCGGGAAGGATCGCACCGCCGGGAATGCCGAATACCGTCTCGGCGCCGACCTCCTCGAGGGAGCGGATGAGGGACTGCGCGCCCGTGACGTGCTCGACGGTGGCGGAGTGTCCTCCGGATCGGGGCCGGGGCTGCGGATGAGCCCCGGGGGCCTGCTCGGTCATCGGCATTCTCTTCTCGATGCTGAGGGTTTTACTGCGGGTTCTACGGGTTCACTGCGTGTTTTGTGCAACAAAAAACCCCTCGTGCCGTAAGGCAAGCGAGGGGAGCGCGCCGGGTGTGGGTCGCTGGGAGTCCGGGGTTTTCCGGGCGTCACCAGCTTCAGCCGACGCGCTTTCCAAGTACGAGAATTCGGGTGCGCATGGCATTGACCCTCCCCCTGGCGCGCACCGACTGTCAAGTGGGTGGGACAGGAGTCTCAGTATGTGAGCGCAGTCCACTTCCGCTCCCCAGGACGGCGGTTACCCCACTGGTGTACACCCCTGGGGCGCCGCCCGCGAACGCGGGTTCCACGGGACCGTGCGGCACCGAGTAGCGGCCGCCGGCGAGCGCCCGGCGCAGCCGGTACTCGTCGAGCGGCCCGGAGAACGCCATGCCCTGGCCGTGGGTGCAGCCCATCGCGCGCAGGGCCACGACCTGCTCGGGCAGGTCCACACCGTCGGCCACGGACTGCAGCCCCAGGTCGCAGGCGATCCGCAGCAGCCCGCTGGTGATCTTGTGCAGTCGCGCGGACTCGACGACCCCCTCGACCAGCGAGCGGTCGAGCTTGAGCACGTCGACGGGGAGCCGGCGCAGCGCGGTGAGGGCGCCGTAGCCGCCGCCGAAGCCGTCGAGGGCGATCCGGACGCCGAGGCGGCGCAGCGCCCCCAGGCGGCGCTCCAGCTCGTCCAGGGACACCTTGGGGTCCAGGTCCGCCAGTTCGATCAGCAGGGAGCCGGAGGGCAGTCCGTGCCGGGTGAGCAGGGCCTCCACGGAGCCCAGCGGCATCGACCGGTCCAGCAGCCGGCGGGCGCTCATGCGGACGCCCACCGGGACGGTGAGGCCGCTCGCGGTCCGGTCGGCGGCCTGTTCGACGGCCTCCTCCAGGATCCAGCGGCCCAGTTCGGCGGTCCGGTCGCTGTCCTCCGCGACCCGCAGGAACTCGGCGGGGGTGAACAGCACCCCTTGGGAGGAACGCCAGCGCGCCTGGGCGGCGACGGACGAGATCCGGCCGTCGTCCAGCCGGACCACGGGCTGGTGCAGCAGGGCGAACTCGCCGTCGTGCAGTGCGGCCCGCAGGCGCGTGGCGAGTTCCGCCTTGCGTACGACGTCCTGCTGCATCTGCGGCTTGTACAGCTCGACCCGGCCCTTGCCGCCCGCCTTGGCGCGGTACATCGCGAGGTCGGCGTTGCGCAGGATCTCGCCCGCGCCGAGGCCCGGTTCGGCGAAGGCGACGCCGATGGAGGCGGCGACCCTGACGTCGTTGCCATCGATCAGATAGGGCTGGGAGAGGGTGATCCTGAGGCGGTCGGCGAGCTCCAGGATGTGCCGCTCCCGTGCGGCCCGGTCGCGGGTGGTGTCGCCGACGATCAGCGCGGCGAACTCGTCGCCGCCCAGCCGGGACGCGGTGTCGCCCTTGCGGACGGCGTCCTGGAGCCGGCGGGCGGCCTGGACGAGGAGCGCGTCCCCGGCCTGGTGCCCGATGGTGTCGTTGACCGCCTTGAAGCCGTCGAGGTCGATGAAGAGGACGGCGGTGTTGCGCAGGGCGGCGCCCCGGTCGGAGCTGCGGCGGCCGGACAGGGCCTGCTGGACGCGCCGGGTGAACAGGGCGCGGTTGGGCAGGTCGGTGAGCGGGTCGTGCTCGGCGTTGTGCTGGAGCTGGGCCTGCAGGCGCACCCGTTCGGTGACGTCCCGGCTGTTGAAGATCAGGCCGCCGTGGTGGCGGTTGACCGTGGACTCGACGTTGAGCCAGCCTCCGCCGTCGCCGGAGCGGAAGCGGCACTCGATGCGGGTGGTGGGCTCGTCCTGGGGACTGGCGGCGAGGAAGCGGCGCACCTCGTGCACCACGCAGCCCAGGTCCTCGGGGTGGATGAGGTCGGCCAGCTCGGTGCCCACCAGGGCTTCGGCGGGCCGTCCGTAGACCCCGGCGGCGGCCGGGGAGACGTACCGCAGGATGCCGCTGGGGGCGGCGATCATGATGACGTCGCTGGAGCCCTGCACCAGGGAGCGGAAGTGGTTCTCCTTCTGCGCCAGTTCCTGGGTGAGGGTGATGTTGTCCAGCAGCATGATCCCCTGGCGCACCACGAGGGCGAGCACGACCGCACCGCCGGTCAGCAGCACCACGCGGTCGACGCTGCGGCCGTTGAGGACGTTGTAGAGGATCCCCAGGGTGCAGACGGCGGCGGCGAGGTACGGGGTGAGGGCGGCGAGGGAGCCCGTGATGGGCCGGGTGGCCGGGTAGCGGCCGTGGTCGCCGCCCTGCGGGGGTGCCTGCGAGGGCGTCTGCGGAGGCGCCTGCGGCGGGGTGGGGGCGGAGGGGTGCGGGGCCGCGTGCGGGTGCCCGCCGGGGCGGTGTCCCGGTACGTGCTCGTGGACCACGCGTGTGTGTCCCTCGTCGGCGGCCCCCTGCTGCCGGGAGGCGGCCCAGGGGGCGTACGCCAGGAGCAGGGAGCCCGCGAACCAGCCCGCGTCGAGCAGCTGGCCCGAGTGGTAGTTGTTGTGCATGAGCGGCGAGGTGAACAGGGCGTCGCACATCACGGTCAGCGCGAGCGCGCCGACGGCCGTGTTGACCGCCGTGCGGTTCACGTAGGCCCTTCTGAAGTGCAGGACGAGGACCATGCTCACCAGGGCGATGTCGAGCAGCGGGTACGCCAGCGACAGCGCCGCGTGCGCCACGCTCGGTCCGTCGAACTTCGCGGCCTGCGCGAGGGCGAGGCTCCAGGAGAGCGTGAGCAGCGAGCCGGCGATCAGCCAGGCGTCGAGCACCAGGCAGACCCAGCCGGCCTTGGTGACGGGCCGGGCCGCCAGGACCAGCAGCCCCACGATCGCGGGGGGCGCGAAGCACAGGAAGAACAGGTCGGCGTAGCTGGGGCTGGGCACCGGACGTCCGAGGACGACCTCGTACCACCCCCAGACGAGATTGCCGAGGGCGGCCATGGCCGAGGAGAGGGCGAAGAGCAGCCAGGCGGGTCGAAAGCGGACGCGGCGGATGCGCGCGTAGAGGAAGCAGGAGACGGCGGCGGTGCCCGCCGCGGCGGTCAGTCCGAAGTCGCCCATGATCAGGGCGAGTTCGTCGGAGCCCCAGCCGAGCGCGGAACCGACGGCGTATCCCGCGCAGACGAGGGCCAGCACCAGTTGGTGCACCAGGTTCGGGCCGGCGCCGAAGGACGGGCGCCCGGTCGGCGGCCGCTTGGCCGGGGACCGGTCGCGCGGGGCCGGGTCGACTCCGTCGAGGAGGGTCGTGGAGGTCGTCGGGGTGCTCACCGGGTCCCCCACGTCCGCGGCGCCGGGTCCCTCGGGTCCCGGTGCGCCTGCTTCCTGCGGCCGCCGTGCCGGTGGTGGTGATGGCCGGGGTGAGTGTCGTGACCGTGTCTGCTCGCGGCCGTGCGCCAGGGCCGCCGCCGGCGGCTTCGCCGCGTCGGATCGTTCGTCCATAGGCCGTGCATCGCCCGTCGCCCCCCTCACAAGTCTGAAATGTCCGTCCCAGGCGCCGAAAGGTCGCGGCGCAGCCCCAGTCGGGACGATACACCAGTCTCGTCACTCAGGGACATAGGTTCTCTACGCTCCGTGACGATCATCGGCATATGCGTACGGACCGCGCCCGGGGGACTGCGGAGGGTGCCGGAACCGGACTACACGGATGCCGCACCCGTCGTCAGGATCACGTGGCGCAAGGGCTCCTGGTTCACGAACCGTCCCAACTGGTCCACCAGCAGCCGCCTGGCGCGGGGCAGGAAGGCGGAGGTGGGGCCGCCGACGTGGGGGCTGATCAGCACACCGGGCGCGCGCCACAAGGGGTGCGCGGGGGGCAGGGGTTCGGGGTCGGTGACGTCCAGGGCCGCGGTGAGGCGTCCGGTCTCCAGTTCGGCGAGCAGCGCCTCGGTGTCGACGACCGGGCCGCGGGCCACGTTGACCAGCAGCGCGCCGTCCTTCATCCGGGCCAGGAACCCGGTGTCGACCAGGCCGCGGGTGGTCTCGGTGAGCGGGGTGGAGAGGATGACCACGTCCGCGTCGGGCAGAAGGGCGGGCAGTTCGGTGAAGGGGTGCACAGGACCGCGCGCCGTCGCGCGCTGGGAGCGCGCGACGCGCGCCACGCGCGCCACCTCGAACGGAACGAGCCGGTCCTCGATGGCGGCGCCGATGGCCCCGTACCCGACGACCAGCACGTTCTTGTCGGCGAGCGCCGGATGGAAGCCGCCCTCCCAGTGCCCCCGCTCCTGGGCCCGCACGAACTGCGGGATCCCCCGCAGCGCGGCGAGCGTCAGTGCGAGCGCCAGTTCGGCGGTGCTGGCCTCGTGCACCCCGCGCGCGTTGCAGAGCCGTACACCGGACGGCAGGTCCGCCAGCCGTGCGGTGATGTCGTCCACCCCCGCGGTGAGCGTCTGCACGACCCGCACCCGCCGCATCTCGGCCAGCGGCGCCACCCGCACCCGCTGCGCCTTCATGTACGGCACGACGTACACCACGCAGTCGGCGGGGTCCCCGGGATACGGCTGATCGCCGTCCTCTCCCCCGTCCCAGAAGAGGTAGTCGAACCCTTCGGGGAGACCCTCGATCTCCTCCGGGGGGATGGGAAGCCATACGTCACGGGGTGGGTCGATGCTCATGCCAGGAGGCTAATTCAGGTACGCGCGCGTGCAGAGGTTAGGTTGGGGGGTCGGGAGAGGGAGGGTCGCGGGCAGGTGGAGCGCAGGACGATCGGTGCGGGGGCGCTCTCGGTGGGGGCCGTCGGACTCGGGTGCATGCCGATGAGCTGGGGATACAGCGGGTCCCGGCGGCGGGGCGAGGAGTCGGTGAGGGCGGTGCACCGGGCGCTGGACCTGGGCTCGACGCTGCTGGACACGGCCGACATGTACGGCCCGTTCACCAACGAGCTTTTGCTGGGGCGGGTGTTGAAGGAGCGACGCGAGGACGCGTTCGTGTCGACGAAGGTCGGTCTGCTCGTGGGCGAGCAGCACATCGTGGCCAACGGCCGTCCCGCGTACGTGAGACGGGCCTGCGACGCGTCGCTGCGGCGGCTCCAGACGGAGGTCATCGACCTCTACCAGCTCCACCGCGCCGACCCCGAGGTCCCGGTCGAGGAGACCTGGGGCGCGATGGCGGAGCTCGTCGGGGCGGGCAAGGTGCGGGCGTTGGGGCTGTGCGCGGTGGGAGCGCGGGGCGGCCGGCGCTCCGGCGGGCGGCTGCATGACGCGACGATCGGGCAACTGCGGCGGCTGCAGCAGGTGTTCCCGGTGAGCGCGGTGGAGGCGGAGCTGTCGGTGTGGTCGCCGGAGGCCCTGGACGCGCTGCTGCCGTGGTGCGCGGAGCGCGGGGTGGGTTTTCTGGCGGCGATGCCTCTGGGGAATGGTTTCCTCACCGGCACGCTGACCCCGGGCGAGGGCTTCGAACCGGACGACATGCGGGCCCGCCACCCTCGGTTCACCGCCGAGATGATGGCCGCCAACCAGTCCGTGGTCGCCGGTCTGCGCCGGGTGGCCGCGCGGCACGGGGAGGGGGTGACGGCGGCGCAGGTGGCGCTGGCGTGGGTGCTGGCGCAGGGGCGGCACGTGGTGCCGGTGCCGGGGGCCAAGCAGGAGCGGTGGGTGGTGGAGAACGCCGGTGCGGCCGGACTGCGGCTGACGCCCGGGGACCTGGCCGAGGTGGCGGAGCTGCCCGCCGCCCAGGGATCGTGGGAGTGAGTGCCGCGCGGTTTCCGGTGCCGCTTTCGGGTGGGGCCGGCGGGGATGGGGAACCTGTGGGGCGGTTCCCGCGTAGGACAGGTGGAGGCTGCCGCGGGACCGCCGTGTCGAAGGGAGCGCGATCGTGCGACGTCGAGGGGTGACGGCCGGGCTGGCCGCGGGGGCGCTGCTGTTCGCGGCCGGCTGCTCCTCGGGCGACGGAGGGTCGTCCGGGGCCGGACCGAGCGCGTCCGCGAGCCGTACGGCGGTCCGGGGCTCGTCCTCCCCGAGCGCCGGGGCGACCCCGCCCGCGAAGGGCACGGTCGAGGTGGTGCGCACGGTCGCCGAGGGCCTGAACTCGCCGTGGGGCCTGGCCCCGCTCCCCGAGGGCGGACTCCTGGTGGCCTCGCGCGACGAGGGCACGATCACCCACGTGGACGAGTCGAGCGGCCGGAAGACCGAGGTCGGCGAGGTCCCGGGGGTCTCCGCGGCCGGCGAGGGCGGACTGCTCGGCCTCGCCCTCTCCCCCGACTACGCCTCGGACCACATGGTCTACGCGTACCTGACCTCCGTCTCGGACAACCGGATCGTCCGCATGATCTACGACCCGGAGCGGCCCGCCGGTGACCAGCTGGGCGCGCCGGACACGGTGTTCAAGGGCATCCCGAAGGGCATGATCCACAACGGCGGCCGGATCGCCTTCGGTCCCGACGGGATGCTGTACGCCGGCACGGGCGAGAGCGGCGACCGGGGGCTGTCCCAGGACAAGAAGTCCCTGGGCGGCAAGATCCTGCGGCTGACCCCCGAGGGCGAACCCGCTCCCGGCAACCCCTTCCCCGACTCCGCGGTGTACTCGTACGGCCACCGGAACGTGCAGGGGCTGGCCTGGGACTCCGCACAGCGGCTGTTCGCCTCGGAGTTCGGCCAGGACACCTGGGACGAGCTGAACGCGATCAAGCCGGGCGGCGACTACGGCTGGCCGGCGGCCGAGGGCGAGTCGGACGACAGCGCGTACGTGAACCCGATAGCCGAGTGGCACACCGACGACGCCTCCCCGAGCGGCATCGCCTACGCCGAGGGCTCGATCTGGATGGCCGGTCTCAAGGGGCAGCGCCTGTGGCGCATCCCCCTCAGGGGCACCGAGGCCTCGGCCGCCCCCCAGTCCTTCCTCCAGGGCGAGTACGGCCGGCTGCGCACGGTGGTCTCGGCGGGCGGCGACAAGCTCTGGGTCACCACCAGCAACACGGACGGCCGTGGCGACCCGAAGAAGGGCGACGACCGGATCCTGGAGCTGAAAGTGAGCTGACGGTGAGCCGGGGGGCGGCCCGCCGGGCCTCGGCCTCAGGCGAGCGCGCGCTCTCCCGGCTCCGGTGGGAACACCCCCAGCCGGTGAGCCAGGGCGGCCGCCTCTCCGCGGCCCGAGACGCCCAGCTTGGCGAGGATGTTGGAGACGTGGACGCTGGCCGTCTTCGGGGAGATGAAGAGCTCGGCGGCGATCTGGCGGTTGGTGCGGCCGGCGCAGACCAGACGCAGGACGTCGCGTTCACGGCTGGTGAGGCCGAGGGCGTCGGCCGGGTCGGTGGAGGTGTGCGGGGTGACGGGGATGCGGGCCCGCTGGGCCAGGGACGTCACGGTGTCGGTGAGCGGGCGGGCGCCGAGGTGGCCGGCGACGGCGTGGGCGAGGCGCAGGAGCTCGGTCGCACGGTCGCGGTCCTCGTCGCCCGCCGTCAGCAGCGCCTCGGCGAGGCGGTGCCGGGTGCGGGCGAGGTCGTAGGGGCGTTCCAGCCGCTCGAAGGCGGTGACCACCTCGGACCAGTCGTCCGGGTCGGTGCGGCCCTCGGTGCGCCGCAGTTCGGCGCGGAGCCAGCTCGCGTGCGCCTGCCAGACCGGGGCGGGCGTCGCGACCGACCTGGCGGCCTTGCGGAGGGTGTCCAGGAGGTCGGGGCCGGCCTCGGCGGCGGTGATCAGCAGGGGCCAGACATAGCGCTGGGCGCCGGGCGGGAAGCCGGGCTCCAGCGCGCGTTCGAGGTGGGCGCGGGCGTCGGCGGGGCGGCCTTCGGCGACGGCCAGGGCGACGGCGATCCGGGTGAGCGGGAGGTGGTGCTGGGCGGCGCGCTCATGGGCGCCGAAGAAACCTTGGGCGGCGGCGAGTT
Organism: Streptomyces sp. YKOK-I1; assembly: GCF_054660435.1. Lineage (NCBI taxonomy): Bacteria > Bacillati > Actinomycetota > Actinomycetes > Kitasatosporales > Streptomycetaceae > Streptomyces > Streptomyces sp. YKOK-I1. The sequence continues at coordinate 7,086,988 of NZ_BAAGDR010000001.1, read as the reverse complement.
GGCGTTGGGCCTCGGCGAAGTCACCTCGGGCCAGGGAGAGTTCCGCGTGGCGGGTGGCATGGATGCCCTGCGCGGCCACGCCCTGCCCGGCCCGGTCGGCGACCGCGGCGGAGGCGGCCTCCGACTCCTCCCAACGGCCCAGGGAGAACAGGGACTCGGCGAGGTTTCCGCACACCCAGGCCTTGGTGTCGTTGAGCCCGTGCCGTCCGGCGAAGGCGACGCCCTCCTCCAGCAGCGTCACGGCGTCCCGGGAGCGGCCGACCGCCTCCAGCTCGGAGGGGAGGTTGATGTAGACGCTGAGCGCGACGGACGTGATGTCCTCGGCCAGGGCCCGCTCCTTCACCTCGTACATCTCGGCCAGCCCGGCCTCGATGTCACCGGCGCCGACCATGAGGGTGCCGAGGACCTGGCGGGCGTCGAGCTCGGTCTCGCGGGCGCCGACCATCCTGGCGTACGCGACCGCGCGCTCGGCGTCGTCGTACGCCTCCGGGCCGGGCGAGTGGATCATGGACCAGTTGGCGGCGCGGGTGAGGACCTGGGCGTGCACCTCGCTGGGCGGCAGTCCGCGGACCAGGTCCTGGGCGTGGGCCAGTTCCTCGCGGCCGCTGCCCCGGCCCAGGGAGCGCACCAGCCGAGAGCGCTGGACCCAGAACCAGGCCGAGCGCAACGGGTCGCTGTCGTCGGCGAGGAGCCGCAGCGCCCGCTTGGTGATCTTGAAGGCGCGTTCGCGCTCCCCGCAGAAGCGGCCGGCGACGGCGGCCTCGGCCATGAGGTCGAGGTAGCGCAGCGGGGTGGTGGCGGGGTCGCAGCCGCAGGGAGGGTAGGCCTCGGTGTAGTCCACGGGGCGCAGCCGGGACCGTACGTCCTCGGGGGCGGTGTCCCACAGCTCCATCGCCCTTTCCAGGAGCCGCAGTTGCTCGCTGTAGGCGCTGCGGGAGCGGGCCTCGACGGAGGCGGCCAGGACGGCGGGCAGGGCCTTGGCCGGTTCATGGGCGTGGTACCAGTAGCTGGCCAGTCGCATCACGCGCTCTTCGGCGGGGACGAGCTCCGGACGGGCTTCGAGGGCCTCGGCGTAGCGGCGGTTGAGGCGGGAGCGCTCGCCGGGGAGCAGATCGTCGCCGACGGCCTCGCGGACGAGGGAGTGGCGGAAGCGGTAGCCGTCGCCGTCGGGGGTGGCGAGCAGGAGGTTGGCGTCCACGACGGCCCGCAGCGCCGTGATCAGCTCGTCCTCACCGAGCCGGGCGACGGCCTCCAGCAGCCGGTACTCGACGGTGGAGCCGCCCTCGGCGACGATCCGGGTGACGAGCTGGGCGGTCTCGGGCAGCGCCTCGACCCGGACCAGGAGCAGATCGCGCAGGGAGTCGGTGAGGCCGGTGCAGCAGCCCTCGTGGGCGGCGACGGCGAGTTCCTCGACGAAGAAGGCGTTGCCGTCGGAGCGTTCGAAGATGTCGTCGACCTGGGCCGGGTCGGGTTCCTGGGCGAGGATGCCGGCGATCTGACGGCCCGTCTCCTCCCGGGTGAGACGGCCGAGTTCGAGGCGGCGGAGGGTGCGCAGCCGGTCGAGTTCGGCGAGCAGGGGGCGCAGCGGGTGGCGGCGGTGGATGTCGTCGGCGCGGTAGGTGGCGAGGACGACGAGGCGGCCGGTGCGCAGGGTGCGCAGCAGGTAGGAGAGCAGGTGGCGGGTGGAGGCGTCGGCCCAGTGCAGGTCCTCCAGGGCGAGGACGACCGTGCGGTCGGCGGTGACGCGTTCCAGGAGGCGGGCCGTGAGCTCGAACAGGCGGGCCATGCCCTCCTCGTCGTGCCGGCCCGGCCGGGTCTCCCCCATCTCGGGCAGCAGCCGGGCGAGTTCCGTCTCCTGCCCGGCCGCCGCGGCGGTCAGTTCGTCCGGCAGCTCGCGGCGCAGGGCGCGCAGGGCGGTGGAGAAGGGGGCGAAGGGCAGTCCGTCGGCGCCGATCTCCACACAGCCGCCGAGCGCGACGACGGCGCCCCGGCGGGCGGCCACGGCCGTGTACTCCTCGACGAGGCGGGTCTTGCCGACTCCGGCCTCGCCGCCGATCAGGAACGCCTGCGGCTCTCCCGCGGCGGCGCGGGTCAGCGCGTCGTTCAGGAGGTCTAGCTCGTCGCGGCGGCCGACGAAGACGGGACTGACGGACCTGGTCTCCACGGGGGCGAGCATCGCACGCGGGTACGACACCGGCCCACTCGTTATCGGCACGGGGCCTGTCGTCGCCGGTGTGCTCCCCGGTGCCGGAGGGCGGCCGACCCCTGTGCGGCCGCCCTCCGGCCGGGCCCCGGCGGTCATGCCGGGCGGGCGGACCGGGGTACGCGGGGCCGGTCGGCAGGGGAGCCGCCGTCGGCTTCGCCCTTGCGGCCGTCCCGGGCGGCACGGGCCGCACGCCCGGTGCGCTCGGCGGCCGCGCGGCGGGCGGCGCGACGGCCGCGGACGGCCTCGCGGGCCAGCCGCTCGTGCGCGGCCCGGCGCAGCAGCTCGGCGGCACGGGCCTGCTGGATCTCGTACTCGAACATGGTGGTTCCCCCTCGGGACGGCGGGCCGGCGCAGTGCCTGCCGCGCTGCCTCAACCCTCGTCGCCGAGGGGGGTCCGTCACATCGGGAGAGTGCCGCATCTTCGGCCGTGGGCGGGGGCCTTAGACATGCGTGAGGGGCCTCAGGGCCGCCGTAAGGTGCTTACGGCGGCCCTGAGGCCCCTCGTGACGTGCGCGGGACTCAGCTCGCGGACGGCAGGCCGAGGAGGGCGTCGGTGTACTTGAGGACGGCCAGCAGGAGGCCGACCACACCGAGCACCACGCCGGCCCAGGAGACCGACTTGATCCAGGGGGCCTGCGGGCCGGCGTTGCCGAACGCGGGGCGCGCCAGCACGACGACACCGACGACCAGGGCGGTCAGCGCGAACAGACCGGCCCACAGGGCGGTGGTCTGCCAGGCGTCGCCGTAGACGGCCTGGATCTGCTTGGCGACGGTCGCGCTCGACGAGGTCTGGAGCTGGCCGACCAGAGTCTGGCGGGCGCCCGCGATCGTGCCGATCCAGCTGCCGCTGAGCGACACGAAGCCGAGCACGGCGGCGACGACGGCGCCCGCGCCCTGGCCGACGCCGGGGGCGCTCTCCTTGGCGACGGCGTCGTCCAGGTCCAGGTCGGCGTCCAGGTCGGCGTCCGGGTCGGCGTCGAGGCCGTCCTCGAGGACCTCGTTGTCGTCCGTGCCGTCCGTGCCGGTCTCGGTCACGTCGTCGGACGTGTCGGTCTTGGTGAGGTCCGCCGTCTGCTCGTCGGCGGCCTCGTCAACAGTCTTGGTTCCCATAACCTCGCACCGTACGGACGCTCTCTGAGAGGTCCCTTAATGATCGTTGTGAGCGGCGGGCGCATGTGCCGCGCGCCACTCCCGGGCCAGCACGGACCACACTTCGAGGTCGTGCCGCACCCCACGATAGGGGTAGGCCTCACGGCGGACTCCGTCGCGGGTGAACCCGAGCCGCCGGGCCACGTCCAGGCTCTTGGTGTTGCCGGCCGAGGCGACCCACTCGACGCGCTGGATCCCGCGCCGCCCGACGGCGAAGTCGATCAGTGTCCGCATGGCCCGGGTGACCAGGCCGCGCCCGGTGCCTGCGGGCTCCAGCCAGCAGCCGACCTCGCAGTTCCCGCTCTCCGCGTCGAAGTTCAGGAACAGCACCCCGCCGACGAGCTTCCCCTCCAGCCAGAGTCCGTGCAGGGATCCGGTGTCGGCGGCGCGCAGGTCGGCGTACCGCTGGAGCACCTCGCGCGCACCGGCGGCGTCGGTGGCCTGCGAGCCGAAGGGGACGTACTCGTTGATGAACGCGCGGCCGCGCTCCAGGTGCGCGAGGAACTCCTCGGCGTGCCAGGGTTCCAGCGGCCGCAGTTCGGCTCCGTCGTCACCCAGCGATATCGCGTACATCCGGCTCCCGCTCCCTCTCCAGCGCCTCGACCACCTCGGTGAGCCTCTCATGGGCGGCCCGGCACTCGGGCGGTTCGATGCTGATGCGGGGCAGGCAGCGGTCGAGCCGGCGCGGCAGCCACCAGTTGGCGCCGCCGAGCAGATGCATCAGCGCGGGCACCAGCAGGGTGCGCAGGACGAAGGCGTCCAGGGCGACGGCGGCGGCGAGCGCGATGCCGAACATGGCGATCACCCGGTCGCCGCTGAGGACGAACGCGAGGAACACCGAGATCATGATGACCGCCGCCGAGTTGATCACGCGGCTGGTCTCGGCGAGGCCGACCCGTACGGCCCGCCGGTTGTCGCCGGTCTCCAGCCACTCCTCGTACATCCGGCTGACCAGGAACACCTGGTAGTCCATGGAGAGGCCGAAGAGGACCGACACCATGATGACCGGGAGGAAGGGCTCGATCGGCCCGGCCCGGCCGAGGCCGAGCAGCTCGCTGCCCCAGCCCCACTGGAAGATCGCGACGACCACCCCGAAGGCGGCGGCGACGGCGGCGACGTTCATCACGGCGGCCTTGAGCGGGATGCCGACGGACCGGAAGGCGAGCAGGAGCAGCAGACAGCCGAGGCTGATCACGACGCCGACGAAGAGCGGCAGTTTGCCGACGATGACCCCGGCGAAGTCGTCGTAGCCCGCCGTGACCCCGCCCACCTGGACGTCGAGGGAGGTCCCGGCCTCGCCCCGGGGCAGCACCTCCTCGCGCAGCCGGTCGACCAGCTCGCTGGTGTTCCTGGACTGCGGGGAGGACTCCGGTACGACGGTGAGATACGCGAGGTGTCCGCCGGAGTCGAACGTCACCGGGGTCACCGAGGCCACGCCTTCGGTGGCGCGCAGGGCGGTGTCGAGGTTGTCGAGGGCGAGTCTGTCCTCGGCGCCGTCGACGCGGGTCACCAGGGTCAGCGGGCCGTTCACCCCGGCGCCGAAACCGTCGGCGAGGAGGTCGTAGGCCTGGCGGGTGGTGGAGGTCTTGGGGCCGTTGCCCTGGTCGGAGGTGCCGAGGCGCAGGGAGAAGGTCGGCAGGGCGAGGACGGCGATGACGACGACCGCGAGCGAGCCGAGGAGCTTGGGGTGGCGCTCGACGAACGCCGACCAGCGGGCGGCGAACCCGGTGGGCAGCTCCGGCTCGGGTCCGTGTTCGGCGAGCCGGCGGCGTTCGCGGCGGCTGAGGGCCCGCGGGCCGATCCAGGCCAGCAGGGCGGGCAGCAGGGTCACGGAGGCGGCGACCGTGAGGACGACGGTCAGGGAGGCGGCTATCGCGACGCCGTTGAGGAAGTTCAGGCGCAGGATCAGCATCCCCAGCAGGGCTATGCAGACCGTGGCGCCCGCGAAGACGACCGCACGTCCGGTCGTCGCGACGGCGTTGGTGGCGGCCTCGCCGACCGTGAGGCCCCGTTTCAGGCCGCGCCGGTGGCGGGTCACGATGAACAGCGCGTAGTCGATGCCGACGCCGAGGCCGACCAGCATGCCGAGCATCGGTGCGAAGTCGGCGACGGTCATGGCGTGCCCGAGGAGCTGGATGCCGGCGTAGGCGGTGCCGACGCCGACCAGGGCGGTGGCTATGGGCAGCAGGGAGGCGGCGAGCGAGCCGAAGGCGAGGAACAGCACGACGGCGGCCACGGCGACGCCGACGATCTCGGCGAGGTGTCCGCCGGAGGACTCGGTGAGGGCGATCGCACTGCCGCCCAGCTCGACCTGGAGTCCGTCGCTCTCGGCGGCCTTGGCGGCCTTGACGACGGCCTGTGCCTCGGACGCGCCGATGTCCTCGGCGCGGTCGGCGAAGGTGACGGTGGCGTACGCCGTGTGCCCGTCCTTGCTGATCTGCGCGGCGCCCTGCTCGCCGTAGGGTCCGGCCACGGAGGCGACCCCGGGCAGGTCGGCGATCCTGTCCAGCGCGCGGGTCATGGTCTGTTCGACGTCGGCGGCGCGGACGGTGCCCGAGGAGGTGTGCCAGACGACGGTGTCGCTGTCGCCGCCCAGGGTGGGGAACCCCTCGGCGAGCAGTTGCGTGGCGCGGCCGGACTCGGTGCCGGGGACCTCGTAGTCGTTGGAGTAGGCGGAGCCGGTGGCGACGGCGGCGGTGGCCGTGCCGACGAGAGCGAGAAGCCAGAGCACCACCGTGACGAGGCGGTTGCGTACACACCAACGTGCGAGGGCTGCCACTGACGTGCTCCCGGGGTGAATTGTGGATCTTTGACCGGGAAACAGCCCGCAAAGAACGTATGAGCAATGCGAGGCCACTCTTGCAGGCGGTGAAGATCCTTTGATGCGTTCGTGTGTCTTTTCACAAGAGTGGGAGGCAGATCACAGGACAATAACGACGGCGGTGTCAGGGCACGTCAGTCGGCCTGGTCGCCGAACGCCATCATGATCACCCCGGCGATCAGCAGCCACAGGGCGCGCCGCGTACGGCCCCGGGCGCCCAGGAGGCCCGCGACGGCGCAGACGACCGCGCCCAGGGCGTAGGCGGCCGGGACGAAGGCCGGGGCGGTGCCGCCGAGGCGCATCAGGGACGCGGCGAGGCCGGCGAGGGTGAGCAGGGCCCCGGTCGCGGTCGCCGTCCAGCGGGCCCGCCGGGCGTCCTCGTAGTCGTAGTCGTAGTCCTCGTCGGAGTCGTCCTCGTCGGTGTCGTCGGCGCCGAGGTCGTCGGAGTCGGCGTCGAGGGCGTCTGCACCGGCGTCGGTCGCCTGATCGGAATCGTCGGCGTCGGCGTCGGTCGCCTGATCGGGATCGTCGGCGTCGGCGTCGGCGTCGGCGTCGGTCGCCTGATCGGGATCGTCGGCGTCGGCGTCGGCGTCGGCGTCGGTCGCCTGATCGGGATCGTCGGCGTCGGCGTCGGCGTCGGCGTCGGTCGCCTGATCGGGATCGTCGGAGCCGGTCGTCTTGTCCATGTCACCCGTGACGTCCGCGTCACCCGCGTCGTCCTTGGCATCGGCGGCGTCTATGTCGCCCTGTGGCTCTGAGTCGGTTCGTGCACTCATGGCGCGCGAGCGTAGCGCTTCAGGCTGAGAGCGGGAGAGGGGGTGCGCCCTGAGCGGACGCACCCCCTCTCCCGGTTACCCGAGGTCAGCCCTCGCTGACCCCCAGCTTCTCCAGGATCAGCTCCTTGACGCGGGCCGCGTCGGCCTGCCCGCGCGTGGCCTTCATCACGGCGCCGACCAGGGCACCGGCCGCGGCCACCTTGCCACCGCGGATCTTGTCGGCGATGCCCGGGTTGCCGGCGATGGCCTCCTCGACGGCGGTGGTCAGCGCGCCCTCGTCGGAGACGACCTTCAGCCCGCGCTGGTCGACGACCTCGTCCGGGGTGCCCTCGCCCGCGAGGACGCCCTCGATGACCTGCCGGGCCAGCTTGTCGTTCAGGTCGCCCTTGGAGACCAGCTCGGTGACCCGGGCGACCTGCTCCGGCGTGATGGCCAGCTCGTCCAGGGACGTGCCCGACTCGTTGGCGCTGCGCGCCAGCTCGCCCATCCACCACTTGCGGGCGGAGGCCGCGTCGGCACCGGCGTCGATCGTGGCGACGATCTTGTCCAGGGCGCCGGCGTTGAGGATCGCCTGCATGTCGGTGGCGGAGATGCCCCACTCGGCGAGCAGCCGGGTACGGCGGACCAGCGGCAGTTCGGGGAGGGCCGCCCGGATCTCCTCGACCCACTCGCGCGAGGGGGCCACCGGCACCAGGTCCGGCTCGGGGAAGTACCGGTAGTCCTCGGCCTCCTCCTTCACCCGGCCCGAGGTCGTCGACCCGGTGTCCTCGTGGAAGTGGCGGGTCTCCTGGATGATCGTCCCGCCGCCGTCGAGGACGGCCGCGTGCCGCCGGATCTCGAAGCGGGCCGCGCGCTCCACGGACCGCAGCGAGTTCACGTTCTTCGTCTCGGAGCGCGTGCCGAACTTCTCGCTGCCCTTGGGCATCAGCGAGAGGTTCACGTCACAGCGCATCTGCCCCATCTCCATGCGGGCTTCCGACACGCCGAGCGCCTTGATGACCTCGCGCAGCTCACGGACGTAGGCCCGGGCCACCTCGGGGGCACGCTCGCCGGCGCCGACGATCGGCTTGGTGACGATCTCGATCAGCGGGATGCCGGCGCGGTTGTAGTCGAGCAGCGAGTGCGAGGCGCCGTGGATCCGGCCGGTCGCGCCGCCCACGTGGGTCGACTTGCCGGTGTCCTCCTCCATGTGGGCGCGCTCGATCTCCACGCGGAAGACCTCGCCGTCCTCCAGCTGGACGTCGAGGTAGCCGTTGAAGGCGATCGGCTCGTCGTACTGGGAGGTCTGGAAGTTCTTCGGCATGTCCGGATAGAAGTAGTTCTTCCGGGCGAAGCGGCACCACTCGGCGATCTCGCAGTTCAGCGCGAGACCGATCCTGATCGCGGACTCGACGCCGGTCGCGTTGACGACCGGGAGCGAGCCGGGCAGGCCGAGGCAGATGGGGCAGGTCTGCGTGTTGGCGTCCTGACCGAGCTCGGTCGAGCAGCCGCAGAACATCTTGGTCTTGGTGCCGAGTTCGACATGGACCTCGAGGCCCATGACGGGGTCGTACGACGCCAGCGCGTCCTCGTACGACACCAGGTCGGTCGTGGTGGTCACGGTGAAACTTCCCTCTCAGCCCAGCAGGACGTCGTCGTCGCCCAGCCGCTTCAGCTCGCGGTACAGGATGGCGAGACCGGTGACGATCGCGACCGCGGAGACGGTCGCGTCGATGAGCCGCAGCGTGTCGTGCTCGGCGCGGGCCTTCTTGATCTGCTTGGCCACGCCGATCGCGCCGAAGGCCGTGCCGGCCATCGACAGGTACGTACCGGACTTGGACTTCTTGAAGCCCTTGGCCTTGTTCAGTGCACTCACAGCGACGGAGCCTCCTCGAGGAGCGGGTGACCCCACTTTTCCACGAAGGCGGCCTCGACGGCGGCGCCGACCTTGTACAGCCGGTCGTCCTTCAGCGCCGGGGCGATGATCTGGAGACCGACCGGGAGGTTGTCCTCCGGGGCGAGACCGCACGGCAGCGACATGGCCGCGTTGCCCGCGAGGTTGGTCGGGATGGTGCACAGGTCGGCCAGGTACATCGCCATCGGGTCGTCGGCGCGCTCGCCGATCGGGAAGGCGGTGGTGGGCGTGGTCGGCGAGACGATCACGTCGACCTGCTCGAAGGCCTTCTCGAAGTCGCGCGTGATGAGCGTGCGGACCTTCTGGGCGGAGCCGTAGTACGCGTCGTAGTAGCCGGAGCTGAGCGCGTACGTGCCGAGCATGATCCGGCGCTTGACCTCGGGCCCGAAGCCCTCCGCCCGGGTGAGGGAGGTGACCTCCTCGGCCGAGTGGGTGCCGTCGTCGCCCGTACGGAGCCCGTAGCGCAGCCCGTCGAAGCGGGCGAGGTTGCTGGAGCACTCGGACGGCGCGATGAGGTAGTACGCCGACAGGGCGAGGTCGAAGGACGGGCAGTCCAGCTCGACGATCTCGGCGCCCAGGTCCTTCAGCAGCGCGACGGACTCGTCGAACCGCTGGATGACCCCGGCCTGGTAGCCCTCGCCGCGGAACTGCTTGACGACGCCGACGCGCATGCCCTCGACGCTGCCGTTGCGGGCGGCCTCGACGACCGGCGGGACCGGGGTGTCGATCGAGGTGGAGTCGAGCGGGTCGTGCCCGGCGATCACCTCGTGCAGCAGCGCCGCGTCCAGGACCGTACGGGCGCAGGGCCCGCCCTGGTCGAGGGAGGAGGAGAAGGCCACCATGCCGTAGCGCGAGACGGCTCCGTACGTCGGCTTCACGCCGACCGTGCCGGTGACGGCGGCCGGCTGGCGGATGGAGCCGCCGGTGTCGGTGCCGATGGCGAGGGGCGCCTGGAAGGAGGCGAGCGCGGCGGAGGAGCCGCCGCCGGAGCCACCGGGGATCCTGGTGAGGTCCCAGGGGTTGCCGGTCGGCCCGTAGGCGCTGTTCTCGGTGGAGGACCCCATGGCGAACTCGTCCATGTTGGTCTTGCCGAGGATGACGACGTCGGCGGCCTTCAGCTTCTTGGTGAGGGTCGCGTCGTACGGCGGGATCCACCCCTCGAGGATCTTCGAACCCACGGTCGTGGGGACGCCCTCGGTGGTGAAGATGTCCTTGAGCGCGAGCGGGACGCCGGCCAGCGGGCCGAGCTTCTCCCCGCGCTCCCGCTTCTCGTCCACGGCACGGGCCTGGGCGAGGGCGCCCTCGCGGTCGACGTACAGGAAGGCGTGGACCTTCTCGTCGACGGCCTCGATGCGGGCCAGGTGGGCCTCGGCGACCTGGACGGCGGTGAGCTCGCCGGAGGCGATCTTCGCGGCCGTCTCGGCGGCGGTGAGCTTGATGATGGTGACGTTGTCCGTCATGGCGATTAGTCCTCCCCCAGGATCTGCGGCACCTTGAAACGCTGCTGCTCCTGGGCCGGGGCGCCGGAGAGCGCCTGCTCGGGGGTGAGCGACGGACGGACCTCGTCCGCCCGCATGACGTTGGTCAGCGGGAGCGGGTGCGAGGTCGGCGGTACGTCTTGGTCGGCGACCTCGCTGACGCGGGCGACCGCGCCGATGATGTCGTCCAGCTGTCCCGCGAAGTGGTCGAGCTCTTCGGGCTTCAGCTCCAGACGCGCCAGCCGGGCGAGGTGGGCGACCTCCTCGCGCGTGATGCCAGGCATGCAGCGTTCCTCTGGGGTGAGTGAAATGTGATGTGGGGCCAATCCTAGGGGGCGGCGGCCCGTGGCCGTGAAACGGTTTGCCTACGCGGCGGGTGGGCTAGTCGTCGGTGGCGGCCGCCGGGAGCGCCGCCGCCGGTCGCTGCCACCCACGGGACCCCCGCGCCCGCAGCCACGCCGTCGTCTCCTCGGGAGGCATCGCCGCGGCCACCAGCCACCCCTGCACCGCGTCACAGCCCAGATCCCGCAGCCGTTCCCAGGTCTCGTCGTCCTCGACGCCCTCCGCGACCACCAGCAGCCCCAGGGAATGCGCGAGGTCGACCGTGCAGCGCACGATCTCCGCGTCCTCGGCGTCCACCGCCAGCCGCGCCACGAAGGAGCGGTCGATCTTCAGCTCGCTGACCGGCAGCCGCCGTAGATGCACCAGCGAGGAGTACCCGGTCCCGAAGTCGTCCAGGGACATCTTCACGCCGTGCCCGGTCAGCCCGTTCAGCGTGTCCGCCGCCCGCTGCGGGTCCTCCAGCAGGACGTGCTCCGTTATCTCCAGTTGGAGCGCTCCCGCGGGCACTCCGTGCCGGGCCAGCCGCGCGGCGACGGACCCGGCGAACCCGGGCGTGTGGACGTCACGCGGCGAGACGTTCACCGCGACCGGCACGAACAGCCCCTGCGCCCGCCACCGGGCGACCTGACCGAGCGCCGTCTCCAGCACGTACTCCGTGAGGTGCGGCATCAGCCCGGAGGACTCGGCGATCGCTATGAACTCGTCCGGCGGCACCTTCCCCCGCTCCGGATGCACCCACCGCACCAGCGCCTCAAGACCGGCCACCTGCCCGTCGAAGCGGACCTTCGGCTGGTAGTGCAGCTGCACCTCGTGCGCGTCCAGCGCCCGCCGCAGATCGCCCAGCAGCCCGAGCCGGTCGGGGGTGTTGGAGTCCCGCTTGGACTCGTACACCTCGACGCCCGTACGGTCCCGCTTGGCCTGGTACATCGCCACGTCGGCCCGGCGCAGCATGCCCTCCGCGTCGAGGGCGTGGTCGGGGAAGACGGCGACGCCCGCGCTGGCCTCCAGGACGAGGGTGAGCCCGTCGAGGTCGAGCGGCGAGCTGAGGGCGGCGACCAGCGCGCGGGCGACCCGGGAGGCGGAGGTCGTGGAGTCGGCGACCGGGAGCAGGACGGCGAACTCGTCCCCGCCGAGCCGTGCCACCTCCGCCCCGCGCGGAAGGGCCACCCGAAGCCGGTCGGCCGTCTGGAGGAGGAGCCGGTCACCGGCGAGATGCCCGAGGGTGTCGTTGACCGAACGGAAGCGGTCGAGGTCGATCAGCATCAGGGCGGACCGGGCGCCGATGCGTTCGGCGTCGTCCAGGGCGGTCCAGATGCGTTCCAGCAGCCACTGCCGGTTGGGCAGTCCGGTCAGCGGGTCGCGCAACTGCTCCTCGGCGCGGGCCCGGGCCATCCAGAGCGTGGAGTCGAGGGCGACGAGCGGGATCGCGAACAGGGGCAGCAGGATCGGTTTGGCAATGGCGACCACGCAGACCAGGGGCGCGATGCCGAGCAGCGCCACTGCGACCAGGCTCTGTCTGACGAGGGCGGTGCGGGCGACCGTGGGCAGTCCGCCGGAGCGGGGGGCGTGCAGGTACCAGAGCAGGACGCGGGTGACGGAGAGATAGGCGACGGCCACCAGGGCCACCTGGGGGCCGGTGTAGACGGTCCAGCCGTCCGGGTACCAGGGGTGTTCCACGGACGGCACCCGTCCGCAGGCGGCCAGCAGCAGGGCGCCCGCGCCTATGCCGAGGATGTCCACCGCGCCGTGCAGGACGCCCTGCCGCCAGCGGTGGCGCCTGGCTATGCCGACCAGGACGACGACGGTGAGGCTGACCAGACCGGCGGGGACCCAGCCGTACAGCAGCAGCACGGCGAGGGTGAGGGCGGCGCCGGAGCCGGTGCCGCCCCACCAGCGGGCCCGCCCGAGCATGACGAGGTGGCCGACGATGACGCCGGTCAGCAGGGCCAGCGCCCAGCCGGCCGTACCGGACGGGAAGAGGGCGTGGTTGCCGGTGAAGGCACGGTAGAAGCCGGCGCCGAGGGCGAAGGCGGCCGCGCCGACGACGGCGGCGGGCAGCGCGGGCCAGGACAGCTGCCGGTCGGGTTCGGCACCGGGCAGTCCCGAGCTCGCGGACAGCGCCGAGGTGCCGGGCAGGGCGGACGTCCCGGAGAAGACGGAGGCCCCGGCCGGACCCGGGGACCCGATCAGGCGGGCCGCGCCGGGCGGCACCGAGGGCCGGGTCGGGAGGGCGGATCCGGGCAACGCCGAGCGCCGGAGCCGCCCGGCGGGTCCGGTCGGCCCGGCGGGTCCGGGCGCGGCGGCAGAACCGGGCGGCCCGGCGGAGAGTCCAGGCACGGCCGCGGATCCCGACGGCCCAGCGGAATGTCCAGGCACGGCCAGGGATCCCGGCGACCCGGCGAAATGTCCAGGCACAGCCGCGGATCCCGACGGCCCGGCGAAATGTCCAGGCACGGCGGCAGAACCGGGCGCGGCGGCGAGTCCCGGCGGCCCGGCGGAGAGTCCGGGCGCGGCGACGGGTCCGGACTGCACGGCGGAATGTCCAGGCACGGCAGCAGAACCAGGCAGCCCGGCGGACAGGCCAGGCACGGCAGCAGAACCGGGCGGCTCGGCGGACAGGCCAGGCGCGGCGGCAGGACCGGGCGCGGGGGCGGGTCCGGGGGGCGCGGTGGGTGGTGGCGGGCTGGCCGCGGGTCCGGGCGGTGGCGTCGACGGCAGGGCGGAGGAGGGCTCGGCGGGAGGTCCCGTGGGGGCGCGAAGGTCGGGAGCGGTGCGCGGGGGCTGTGCCTGAGCGCCCGGATGCCGCCCGGAGCGCCCCGCCCAGCGGCTCCCCCACCTGACGCCGACGCCCCGGAGCCGGCGCAGCCGGGAGTCCGGGGCGGCGCTCTCGGTCGGTTCCATTCCCGTCCCTCTCACAACCGGCGGTGCCCACGCCACGCGGCCCGCTGCCCGACAGCCCATGGGCGGCGCCGCGTTGGAAAACCCGTCCCCCCGCCCTTCAGGAGCGAGGAGATGCCCCGACCGCAGCTGGGCACGGCAGGCGCACATCTCAACAGTAGGCCGCGGAAGGCGTCCACGGGCAGCGGTCTTCGACGGTTGCCCGAATGCGCCCCGGCCACCCGTATGCATCTGGTATGCGCCGATCGGGTGGCCTTCAACCGCCGGTTCGGGCTACTCCTCGGCCGACTCCGGAGCCGCGAGGGCGACTTCGGCGGCCGCGTCCGGGCCCTGTCCGAGCAGGACGGTGAAGCCGTCCTCGTCCAGCACGGGCACCTTCAGCTGCATCGCCTTGTCGTACTTGGACCCGGGGTTGTCGCCCACGACGACGAACGAGGTCTTCTTGGAGACCGAACCGGTGACCTTCGCGCCCCGGCTCTGCAGCGCGTCCTTGGCGCCGTCGCGGGTGAAGTGTTCGAGCGTGCCGGTGACGACGACGGTGAGGCCTTCGAGGGGGCGGGGTCCCTCGTCCTCGCCGGAGCCCTCCTCCTCCATGCGGACCCCGGCGGCCTTCCACTTGCGGATGATCTCCTGGTGCCAGTCCTCGGCGAACCACTCCTTGAGCGAGGCCGCGATGATCGCGCCCACGCCGTCGGTGGCCGCCAGCTCCTCCTCGCTGGCCTGCTCGATGCGGTCGATGGAGCGGAACTCGCGCGCGAGCGCCTCGGCCGCGACCGGGCCCACATGACGGATCGACAGTCCGGTGAGGACGCGGGCGAGCGGGCGGTCCTTGGCGGCGGCGATGTTCTCCAGCATCGACAACGCGTTCTTCCGGGCCTCGCCCAGCTGGTTGGCGAAGACGGTGGCGATCTTCTCCTCGCCGGTCTTCGGGTCGCGCTTGGGCAGCCCGCTGTCCTGGTCGAGGACGTACGCCTTGATGGGCAGCAGCTGCTCGATGGTGAGGTCGAAGAGGTCGCCCTCGTCGAGCAGCGGCGGGTCGGCGGGCTCCAGCGGCTTGGTGAGGGCGGCCGCCGCCACGTACCCGAACTGCTCGATGTCGAGCGCCTTGCGTCCCGCGAGGTAGAACAGCCGCTCGCGCAACTGGGCCGGGCAGGTGCGGGCGTTGGGGCAGCGCAGGTCGATGTCGCCCTCCTTCATCGGCCTGAGCGGCGTACCGCACTCCGGGCACTCGGCCGGCATCACGAACTCCCGCTCGGTGCCGTCCCGCAGGTCGGCGACGGGGCCGAGGATCTCGGGGATGACGTCACCGGCCTTGCGCAGCACCACGGTGTCACCGATGAGGACGCCCTTGGCCTTGACGACCTCCTGGTTGTGCAGGGTCGCGAACTCGACCTCGGAGCCCGCCACCGTCACCGGCTCGACCTGCGCGTACGGCGTCACCCGGCCCGTACGGCCCACGCCCACGCGGATGTTGACCAGCTTGGTGTTGACCTCCTCCGGCGCGTACTTGTACGCGATGGCCCAGCGCGGGGCGCGGGCCGTGGAGCCGAGCCTGCCCTGGAGCCGGATCTCGTCGAGCTTGACGACGACCCCGTCGATCTCGTGCTCCACGGAGTGGCGGTTCTCGCCGTAGTACGCGATGAACTGCCGTACGCCGTCCAGGTCGCCGACGACCCGGTTGTGGGTGGAGGTGGGCAGGCCCCAGCCCTTGAGGAGGTCGTAGGCCTCGGAGAGGCGGTCCATGCCCTCGTAGCCCTCCAGGGCGCCGATGCCGTGGACCACCATGTGCAGCGGGCGGGTGGCGGTGACGCGCGGGTCCTTCTGGCGCAGTGAACCGGCCGCCGCGTTGCGCGGGTTGGCGAAGGGCTTGTCCCCGGCCGCGACCAGCCGGGTGTTGAGCTCCTCGAAGCCCTCCATCGGGAAGTAGACCTCGCCTCGGATCTCCACGAGCGTGGGCACGCCGTCGCCCGCCAGCCGGTCGGGGATCTCCGCGATGGTGCGCACGTTGGGCGTGATGTCCTCGCCGGTGCGGCCGTCGCCGCGGGTCGCCGCGCGCGTGAGGCGGCCGTTCTCATACGTGAGGTTGACGGCGAGGCCGTCGACCTTGAGCTCGCACAGGAAGTGGTACGCGGAGGCTCCGACGTCCTTGTGGACGCGCTCGGCCCAGGCGGCCAGCTCCAGGTCGTCGAAGGCGTTGTCCAGGGAGAGCATGCGCTCCCGGTGCTGGACGGCGGTGAAGTCCGTCTCGTACGCCCCCGCGACCTTCTGGGTCGGCGAGTCGGGCGTGCGCAGCTCGGCGTACTCCTGCTCCAGCGCCTCCAGCGCGCGCAGCAGGCGGTCGAACTCCGCGTCGCTGATGACGGGAGCGTCCTTCACGTAGTACCGGAAGCGGTGCTCCTCGATCTGCTCAGCGAGCTGCGCGTGCTGCTCCCGTGCCTCGGCGGGCACCGTCGTCTCCGCTTGCTTGTCGCCGGCCACCGTGTGGTCCTCCCGTTACTCTGGGTTGTCCGCGAGGGATCTCGCCGCCCGGACGCAGTGGGCGAGGGCCCGGCGGGCGTACGCGGGAGAGGCCCCCGCGAGTCCGCAGGCCGGTGTGAGCGTGACCGCCTCCGTGAGAAGCCCCGGTTGCAGCCCCAGCCTGCGCCACAGCGTCCGTACACCCATGACGCTACTAGCCGGGTCTGACAATGCGGCGTCCGTGCCGGGCACGACACCGGCGAAGAGCCGGGTGCCGCCCTCCACCGCCTCCCCGATCGCCTCCTCGTCACGCTCGGTGAGCAGCGAGAAGTCGAAGGAGATCCCGGCGACCCCGGCCCGGCGCAGCAGGGCGAAGGGCACGTCCGGGGCGCAGGAGTGGACCACGACGGGGCCGTCCCCGTGCACCCCGGCCACGTCCCGGAGGGTGGCCTCCACGAGCTGGCGGTCGACGGCGCGGTGGGTGCGGTAGCCGCTGGCGGTGCGCACCCGGCCGGTCAGGACGGAGGTGAGGGACGGTTCGTCGAGCTGGAGGACGAGGCGGGCGCCGGGGATGCGCCGCCGCAGTTCGGCGAGGTGCAGCCGCAGCCCCTCCGCCAGGGAGGCGGCCAGGTCGCGGCAGGCGCCCGGGTCGGAGAGGGCGGCCTCGCCGTTCCTCAGCTCCAGCGCGGCGGCGAGCGTCCAGGGGCCCACGGCCTGCACCTTCAGCGGGCCCTCGTAGTCCTGGGTGAACTCCTCGAGGGCGTCGAGGTCCTCGCCGAGCCAGGAGCGGGCCCGCTTGGTGTCGCGGCCCGGATGGTCGCCGAGCCGCCAGCCGCTGGGTTCCACGCGCGCGTACAGCTCGACGAGCATCCCCGCCGTCCGGCCGATCATGTCGGCGCCGGGACCGCGGGCCGGGAGTTCGGGCAGGAAGGGGAAGTCCTCGAAGGAGCCGGTGGCGGTCCTGGCCGCCTCCCGGGCGTCGCCGCCGGGGAGCGAGCCGACGCCGGTGGCGGGGCCGTAGGGCGAAGTTGCGTTCACGTGGGGAAGCCTACGGAAGGTCAGCGGCCCGGCCGTACCGTCAGGTCGTTGACCTCGGCGTCCCTCGGCAGGTCGAGCGCCATCAGGATCGTCGTGGCCACCGACTCGGGGTCGATCCACTCGGCGGGGTCGTACTCCTTGCCCTCCTGCTGGTGGACCTTGGCCTGCATGGGGCTGGCGGTGCGCCCGGGGTAGACGGAGGTGACGCGGACGCCGTTGCCGTGCTCCTCGCCCCGCAGCGAGTCGGCGAGGGCCTTCAGGCCGTGCTTGGAGGCGGCGTACGCGGACCATTCGGCGCTCGCCCTGAGGCCGGCGCCGGAGTTCACGAACAGCACGTGCCCGCGTGCGGCGCGCAGTTGGGGCAGGAAGTGGCGGGTCAGCTCGGCGGGGGCGATCAGGTTGACGTCGAGCTGGTGGCGCCAGGCCTTGGGGGTCAGCTCGCCGACCGGGCCCAGGTCGACGACGCCGGCGATGTGCAGCAGCGAGTCGACCCGGTCCGGGAGCGACTGGTGGGAGAAGGCCCAGCTCAGCCTGTCGGGGTCGGCGAGGTCACCGACGAGGGTCCGGGCGCCGGGGAACCGCGCGGCGAGTTCCTTGGCGCGGCCCGCGTCGCGCGCGTGGAGCACGAGGTCGTCCCCGCGCGCGTGCAGCCGGCGGGCGACGGCCGCGCCGATGCCGGAGCCCGCTCCGGTGATCACATGAGTAGCCATGCCCGCCATGCTCGCATCACGCGTCGTCAGGAGTTGCCCTCCCTCTCCTCCAGGTAGGCGAGCGCCCCGGTCGGCTCCTGCGCGAAGAACACCAGGTCGGCGAGCGGACGCGGCAGGAAGCCCTCGTCCTCCATCCGCCGGAACTGCTGCTCGAGCCCGTCGTAGAAGCCCGCGGTGTTCAGCAGCACCACCGGCTTGTCGGTGTGGCCGTGCTTCTTCAGCTCCAGGATCTCGGTGGCCTCGTCCAGGGTGCCCGTGCCGCCGACCAGCACCACGACCGCGTCGGCCTTCTCCAGCAGCAGCCTCTTGCGCTCGGCGAGGTCCTTCGCGATCACCATCTCGTCGGCGCCCGGCCGGGCCTTGGCGGCGAGGAAGGTCACCGACACCCCGCACAGCCGTCCGCCGCTCTCCTGCACCCCGTCGGCGACGACCTTCATCAGGCCCGAGTCGGACCCGCCCCACACGAGCGTGTGCCCGCCCTTGCCCAGCAGTTCCGCGAACTCGCGCGCGGGTCGGGTGTAACGGTCGTCGAGATCGGCGGCGGAGAGGAAGACACAGATACGCATGGGGTCACCGTACGCGGGAAGAACCGGGGGCCCGCGAGCGCTTTTCCGGCATGACCCGAGGACACACGATCACGATCGAACAGGACACCCGGCACATCAGGGTCGTCCACGACGGCCGGGTGCTCGCCGAGACCGACCGGGCCCTCGCCCTGCGCGAGACGGGCTGTCCGGTGCGGTTCTACATCCCCGACGCCGATGTGCGCATGGACCTGCTGACGCCGTCCGAGACCCACACCTACTGCCCCTTCAAGGGCACGGCGTCGTACTGGTCGCTGCCCGGCGCGCCCGACCTCGTGTGGGCGTACCCCGACCCGAAGCCCGACGTCGCCGAGATCAGGAACCACCTGTGCTTCTACGAAGTGGAGGTGTCGTAGGCCGATGACCGCCCCGTCGTGCGGCAGTCTGCTCTGACATGGACAAGAAGACCATTTCGCGCGACGGCACCGAACTCGCGTACGCCCGGGCCGGACAGGGTCCCGCGGTCATCCTGGTGAGCGGGGCGATGTCCACGGGCGGCACCGTGGCGCCCCTGGGCGGGCTGCTGGCGCGCCGCTGCACGGTCCTGACGTACGACCGGCGGGGCCGTGGCGACAGCGGCGACACGGCGCCGTTCGCGGTGGAACGCGAGGTGGAGGACCTGGCCGCGCTGATCGACGTGGCGGGTGGGGAGGCCTCGCTGTACGGCATCTCCTCGGGCGGGGCGCTGGTGCTCCGGGCGGCGGCGAGCGGGCTGCCGGTGCGACGGGTGGCCGTCTACGAGACGCCGTACGCGGTCGACGAGGAGGCGCTGCGCGGACGCGCCGAGTACACCGCGCGGCTCACCGAGGCGCTGGCGCGGGGGCGGCGCGGGGACGCCGTGGAGCTGTTCCTGCGGCTGACGGGGCTGGCCGAGGAGATGATCCAGCGGGCCCGCCAGTCGCCGATGTGGGCCGGCATGGAGGCGATCGCGCCGACCCTCGCCTACGACGACGCGGTCATGGGCGGCGGCCGGGTCCCCCGGGAACGGCTGGCCGCCCTCGGCGTACCGGTGCTCGCGGTGGCGGGCGGGGACAGCCCCGCGTGGATGCGTGAGGCCACGCGCGCGGTGGCGCAGGCGGCGCCGCAGGGGACGTACCGCCTGCTGGAGGACCAGACCCACATGGTCGATCCGAACGTCCTCGCGCCCGTGCTGGAGGAGTTCTTCGGCGCGTAGGGGCGCGCGCTGGGCCGGTCAGACCACCCCGGCCGTCGCCCGCACCGTCGTCGCGATCGTCGCCGAGCCCACCACGCGCGTGCCGTCGTACAGGACGATCGCCTGGCCGGGGGCCACCCCGCGGACCGGCTCGGCGAACGTCACCCGCAGCTCGCCGTCCACGGACTCCGCCGTCACCTCGGTCTCGCCGCCGTGGGCGCGCAGCTGGGCGGTGTAGGTGCCGGGGCCGGTGGGGGCGGCCCCGCACCAGCGGGGCTTGATCGCCGTCAGCGCGGTGACGTCCAGGGCGGCGGCCGGGCCGACCGTCACGGTGTTGTTCACCGGGGAGATGTCGAGGACGTAGCGGGGCTTGCCGTCGGGGGCCGGGGTGCCGATGCGCAGTCCCTTGCGCTGGCCGATGGTGAAGCCGTACGCGCCCTCGTGGGTGCCGATCTTCGCGCCCGACTCGTCGACGATGTCGCCCTCGGCCCGGCCGAGGCGGTTCGCGAGGAAGCCCTGGGTGTCGCCGTCGGCGATGAAGCAGATGTCGTGGGAGTCGGGCTTCTTGGCGACCGCGAGGCCCCGGCGCTCGGCCTCGGCGCGGATCTCGTCCTTGGTGGTGAGGGTGTCGCCGAGCGGGAACAGCGCGTGGGCGAGCTGCTTCTCGTCCAGGACGCCGAGGACGTACGACTGGTCCTTCGCCATGTCGGAGGCGCGGTGCAGTTCGCGGGAGCCGTCGGGCCGCGTGACGATCTGCGCGTAGTGGCCGGTGCAGACCGCGTCGAAGCCGAGCGCGAGCGCCTTGTCGAGCAGGGCGGCGAACTTGATCTTCTCGTTGCAGCGCAGACAGGGGTTGGGGGTGCGGCCGGCCTCGTACTCGGCGACGAAGTCCTCGACGACGTCCTCGCGGAAGCGGTCGGCGAGGTCCCAGACGTAGAAGGGGATGCCGATGACGTCGGCGGCGCGGCGGGCGTCGCGGGAGTCCTCGATGGTGCAGCAGCCGCGCGCGCCCGTGCGGAAGGACTGCGGGTTCGCCGAGAGCGCGAGATGGACGCCGGTGACGTCGTGGCCGGCTTCCGCGGCGCGGGCGGCGGCGACGGCGGAGTCGACCCCGCCGGACATGGCGGCGAGTACGCGGAGGGGGCGGGGGCGCTGCGAGGTCTCAGTCATAACCCCTCCAGGGTACGGGGAGCGGGGAACCACAGCTCGCGCATATCCGTTGACGATCACGAAGGGCGAGAAAGGGCGGGCGATGGGGGCGAGAGGGAGCGACAGCGACCGGCGGATCGGGCGGCGGGCGCTGCTGATCGGCGGTGCGGTGGCCGCCGTGGGGTCGGCGGTGCTGGCGCGTGAGGAGCTGACGGAGCTGTACTGGCGGCTGCCGGGGGTGCACAAGCCGCGGGTGGAGGGCGCGGTGGATTTCGGGGGCGCGCGCTGGGTGGCGGCCTCGGAGGCGAACTTCCGCTGGGCGGACCGGCCGGACGACTACGGCGTCGACATGGTGGTCGTTCATGTCACGCAGGGTGATCTGGCCAGCGCGGTGCAGGCGTTCGAGGACCCGGGGCACCGGGCGGCGGCGCACTACATCGTCGGCCAGGACGGCAGCGTCACCCAGATGATCCGCGAGCTGGACGTGGCGTACCACGCGGGCAACCGCGCGTACAACGAGCGCAGTGTCGGCATCGAGCACGAAGGGTTCGTGGACCGGCCGGAGGACTTCACCGACGCGATGTACGAGGCGTCCGCGCAGCTGACCGCCCGGATCTGCGCGCGGTACGGCATCCCCGTCGACCGGGAGCACATCATCGGGCATGTGGAGGTCCCGGGGACGGACCACACCGACCCCGGTGAGCACTGGGACTGGGACCGGTACCTGAAGCTCGTCAAAACGGCGCGAACCGCTGCCAGCTGACCTCCGGCGTGACGCAGCTCACAAGTTTCCAGAATCGTGAGCGATTCGTGAGGGCGGACCGCCCGTTGTGTCCCGCACCGCGATCCTGACCTGCGGCACGCCAACTTGGCTTTTTTTCAGGTGAGTTGAAGATCCAATCGGATTGTTAAGGCTGCACAGGGATCAGGGCTGACTCCTAACTTGGGCTCAGTCTTCACATAGGCCTTAGCCCAAAGCTCCACGGCCATGACCCACACCACAGACCCCGCTTCCGGAGCGGGCGAGCAGAGCACGGGTGCCCACGCGAGGAGCGGCCGGGCCGCCAAGGGCGAGCACACGAAGGAGACGAAGGGCCGGGGCGGCAAGGGCCTGCACCGGCGGAAGTTCCTCAGCGGGATGGCGGGCGTCGGCTTCGGCGCGGTCGGCGCGGCGGGGATCGGCTTCTCGCTGCTGACCGGCGGCAACAGCAACAAGGCTTCCGCGGCCACGGAGGCCACCGGCACGCTGAACATCCCGGACCTGCTGGAGACCACCACCACCGACGGCGCCACGACCTACACGCTGACCGCGAAGACCGGCACCAGCGAGGTGATCAGCGGCGTCACCAGCACCACGGCCGGCTACAACGGGTCGTACCTCGGCCCCACCATGAAGTGGACCAAGGGCGACACCGTCCTGCTGAACATCACCAACAGCCTGGGCGACGACACCACCGTCCACTTCCACGGCGCCCACATCCCGCCCAAGATGGACGGCGGCCCGCAGAACGCCTTCGCCGACGGCGAGACCTGGTCGCCCACCTTCGAGGTCCTCGACGAGGCCAAGACCCTCTGGTACCACCCGCACGCCCTGGGCACCACGGCCGAGCAGGTCGTCCACGGACTGGCCGGGATGATCATCGTCGAGGACGACTCGGACGTCTCGGCCGCGCTGCCGAGCGAGTACGGCGTCGACGACATCCCGATCATCCTGCAGTGTCTGGCCGTCGACACCAGCGGCGACATCAAGTACAACCTCACCGGCTATCTGGCCTCCAACCTCAGCTATCCGGTGCTGTGCAACGGCACCAACGTCGACTCGACCACCCTCGGTTTCACGGCCACCAAGACCCGAACGCGTTTCCGGGTCCTGAACGCCTCCCCCGCCGACATCATGACCGTCCAGCGCAGCGACGGCGGGACGCTCACCCAGATCGCCACCGACCAGGGCTACCTCACCGAGGCCACCGAGGTGACCACGATCCGGCTGGTGGCCGGCGCCCGCGCCGAGTTCGTGCTCGACCTGGAGGACGCCGTCACGCTCCAGGCCGTGGTCACGACCGGCTGGATCCGCGGCGGAAGCGGCACGTACGACTTCCTCACGGTGACCCCGGAGGCCTCGGACACGCCCGACGACCTGCCGAGCACGCTCAACACGATCACCCGGTACGACACCAGCGACTTCACCGCGCGGACGATCACCCTCGGCCAGAGCGGCGCGACCATGCTGATCAACGGCTCGGCGGGCACCAGCATGTCCTCGATGGCGATGATCAGCACCACGCTGGACGCCGAGGAGATCTGGACGATCAAGAACAGCACGCAGCTGGAGCACTCCTTCCATCTGCACGACGTGCCGTTCCAGCTGATCGAGATCAACGGCGAGGAGCCCACGGGAGTCGATCTCGGCTGGTTCGACACCTACGAGGTGGTCGGCGGCGGCTCCATCAAGATCGCGATGAAGTTCACCGACTTCACCGACGACACGTACATGTACATGCTCCATTGCCATCTGCTCCAGCACGAGGACGAGGGCATGATGGCGGCCCTCATGGTCACGGAGAGCTAGGCACTCGGCCCTGCCCCTCAAGCAGGCTGCCGCCGGCAGTGGAAGTGCCGGCGGCAGCCCCTGACCCAGCGCACCTGGGCCAGGTTCATGGTGGTGGCGGTGGCTAGCAGGTCCCTTTGAACACATCCACCTGTCCGGCGCTGCTGTTCGCGACCACGAGGTCGCGGACGCCGTCGCCGTCCAGGTCGGCCGCCGCGGCGTCGTAGGCGCCGGGGGCGGACAGATCGGCGAGCGCCGTGAGCGAGCCGTTCGCCCCGCCCTGGAAGAGGGCGACGGAGTTGCCCTTCAGGGAGGAGACCATGACGTCCGTGCGGCCGTCGCCGTCCAGATCGGCGGCGCCGACCGCGACCGGCAGTCCGGAGGTGGTGTAGGTGGTGGCCGTACCGAAGGTGCCGTCACCGTTGCCCGAGAGCACGTCCAGCGCGTTCGCCCCGTTGCTCACGGTGGCCAGGTCGAGGGTGCCGTTCCCGTCGAAGTCGCCCTCGGCCAGGGAGTAGAGACGGGAGGTGGCGGCGTACGAGGTCGCGGCGCCGAGCGTCCCCGTGCCGGTGCCGAGCAGCACGCTCACCCCGGCGCTCCCCACGCTCGCGGTGGCCACGTCCGGCGCGCCGTCGCCGTCGAAGTCGCCGACGACCACCCCGTGCGGCTGGCTGCCCGTGGCGGTCTGCCCCAGGTCCTCGAAGGTTCCGTCGCCCCGGCCGAGCAGCACGCGCACCGTGCTCGGCCCCTGTTCGGCGACCACGAGATCGGGCCGGCCGTCGCCGTCGAGGTCCCCGGTGGCCAGGGCCCGCGGGGAGGTGCCGACGTCGATCGCCGCGGCGGTGCCGAAGGTCCCGTCACCGGCGTTGAGCGCCACGCTGACCTGGGCGCCGCCGAAGTCGGTGGTCGCGAGGTCGGGGTGGCCGTCGCCGTCGAAGTCGGCGACCACGGTCTGGTAGGGGCGGGTGCCGACGGGGTAGGTGGTGCTCTCGGCGAAGGACCCGTCACCGGCGCCGAGCAGCACCGTCACCGAGTCGGCGTCGAGGTTGGTGCCGACCACGTCCTGGACGCCGTCGCCGTCCAGGTCGGCGGTGACGACGTGCCGGGTCTGCGCGGCGGCCGTGCCGGCGGTGTCGAGCGGCGCGTACGAGAGAGCGCCCGCGCAGGCGGACGTCACGCTTCCCGTGCCGACGGCGGCGGCCGCCGGGGCCACGGGCAGGGCGGCCACCAGGAGCAGTGCGGCCACGGCGAGCGGGGCTCTGCGTGGGGAGACGCGGCGTTCGTGCGATGACGCGACGGTCATGGGACGGCCTTCTGTCGACAGCAGCGGGGGGAACCTGCACCGGAAGGTAGCCGAATAGTCGCCCACTGTCGACACCTAGTCACGATATTGACAGGTGACCGCTAGCCCCTGCCCAGATTCACGCCGAGTGTCGACACTAAACGCGTACGGGACGGGTCGTGCGGGTCAGGTCGCGCGGGACGGGTTACGTCAGCCCCGCCGCCCGGGCCCGCTCCACCACCGGCCCGATGACCTTGACGAGCGCCTCCACGTCGGCCTCGGTGCTGGTGTGCCCGAGGGAGAACCGCAGGGTGCCGCGGGCCAGATCGGGGTCGGTGCCGGTGGCGAGCAGGACATGGCTGGGCTGGGCGACACCGGCCGTGCAGGCGGAGCCGGTGGAGCACTCGATGCCCTGGGCGTCGAGCAGCAGGAGCAGGGAGTCGCCCTCGCAGCCCGGGAAGGTGAAGTGCGCGTTGGCCGGCAGCCGGCCGTCCGGCGCCGGGTCGCCGCCGAGGATCGCGTCCGGGACGGCCGTACGGACCGCGGCGACCAGGGAGTCGCGCAGGGCGCCGATCTCCCGGGCGAACCACTCCCGCTGTTCGGCGGCGAGACGGCCGGCGACGGCGAAGGAGGCGACGGCCGGGACGTCGAGCGTGCCGGAGCGCACATGCCGCTCCTGGCCGCCGCCGTGCAGGACGGGGACGGGGGTGTACTCACGGCCGAGGAGCAGGGCGCCGATGCCGTACGGGCCGCCGATCTTGTGGCCGGAGACGGTCATCGCGGCGAGCCCGGAGGCGGCGAAGTCGACCGGGACCTGGCCGAAGGCCTGGACGGCGTCGGCGTGCAGCGGCACACCGAACTCCGCTGCCACATCGGCGAGTTCACGGACCGGCATGACCGTACCGATCTCGTTGTTCGCCCACATGACGGTGGCGAGGGCGACGTCGTCGGGGTCGCGGGCGATCGCCTCGCGCAGGGCGTCGGGGTGGACCCGGCCGTACGCGTCGACGGGGAGGTACTCGATCCGGGCGCCCTCGTGTTCGCCGAGCCAGTGCACGGCGTCGAGGACCGCGTGGTGCTCGACGGGGCTGGCCAGCACCCGGGTGCGGGCCGGGTCGGCGTCGCGGCGGGACCAGTACAGGCCCTTGACGGCGAGGTTGTCGGCCTCGGTGCCGCCGGAGGTGAACACGACCTCGCTGGGGCGGGCGCCGAGCGCCTCCGCGAGGGTCTCGCGGGCCTCCTCGACCGTCCGTCTCGCCCGACGGCCGGATGCGTGGAGGGAGGAGGCATTGCCGGTGATGCTCAGGTGCACGCTGAGTGCCTCGACCGCCTCCGGGAGCATCGGGGTGGTCGCGGCGTGGTCGAGGTATGCCATGGTGGCCACGATTCTACGGGGCGCCGTGGACGGACCTCGTGTCCAGGTCGGCCGCGGGTGCGGCCGGCGCTAGAAGCCCCAGGACACCGACGCGTCCGCCTGCATGAACGCGAGCAGGACCAGCAGGTCGGCGACGCCGAGCGCGAGGCCCAGCCAGGCCCGGCCGGGGCGGCCGGTGCCGCGGATCAAGGCCACCGAGGCGAGGACGACGGCGAGGGGGCCGAGGAAGAGGTTCAGGACCAGCAGGCCCAGCAGACCGAGGATGAAGGACGCCACGGCCATGCCGTCGGCGTCACGGACGCCGGTGCCACGGGTGGTGCGGCCGGTGGCCGGTGCGGTGAGATGCATGTCGGTTCAGCTCCTGTCGGACGGTGCCGGTCAGTGGGTCGGGGTGCGACGGCGGGCGTGCCGCTCGCGCAGTGCGAACACACCGAGCCAGACCGCGATCACGGCGGCGAGGGCGAGCGAGAAGTCGAGCGGCGCGTGGGCCACGGTGCCCATGACGACACCGAGCAGCAGCAGGGCGGCCACGAGGAACAGCATGGGATCGGATCCCCTCCGTGAAGTCCGGGTGAAGAGTTCGGTGAAGAGTTCGGTGAACTTTTCGGTGAACAGTTGTGGTTACAGTTGTTCACTGACTTTTGAGTCTAGCGTGCCGTACGGCTTTTCAATTCCGGAGAACAGTTGTTAACTGGATGACATGAGTCACACCCTCGGCATCCGGCAGGCCCAGAAGCAGAAGACCCGGCAGGCGCTCCTGGACGCCGCGCTCGCCCTGCTGGAGGAGCAGAGCCTGAGCAGCCTGGGTCTGCGCGAGGTGACCCGCGCCGTCGGGGTCGCCCCGACCGCGTTCTACCGGCACTTCCGCTCCACCGCCGATCTCGGCGTCGCCCTGGTCGAGGAGGCCCTGGGCAGCCTGCACCCGATGATCCGGACCACGGTGACCGCCGCCGAGACGAGCGACGAGCGCATCACCCGCGCCGTGGAGCTGATAGAGGGGTATGTGACCGCGCACTCCGCGCATGTCCGCTTCCTCGCCCGGGAGCGGCACGGCGGGGTCCAGCCGGTGCGCGAGGCGATCCGGGAGCAACTGGGCCGGTTCGCCGAGGAGGTGCGGGACGAGCTGGCCAAGGACCCCGAGGCGGAGGGCTGGAACGACGACGACCTGCTGATGCTGTCGCACCTGTACGTCGACCAGATGCTCATCACGGCCTCGCTGTTCCTGGAGGCGCTGGAGACGGCGCCGGAGGAACGGGAGCGGGTCGCGGCGCGGGCGACCCGTCAGATGCGGCTCATCAGCATCGGCCGCCACCACTGGCACGACTGAGCGCCGCGGACAGACGAAAGCGGCGCACCCCCGTCCCGGGTGCGCCGCCGCTGTCGTACGTCAGCCCTGCTGCTGTGCCTGCTGCCCCTGGCCGCCCTGCTGGCCGCCGGGGCCGCCGCAGCCGCCGCCCTGACCACCGCCGGGGCCGCCCTGGCCGCCGCCGGGCGCGCCGCTCGGCATGCCGGAGGGGACACCGGTGGGCGTGCCCGTCGGCTGCCCGGAGGCGGCGCCGGACGGGGCGCCGGAGGGAGCGCCGGAGGGAGCGCCGCTCGGAGCGGCCCCGGTCGGCATGCCGGACGGGGCCTGGCAGTTCTGGCTCTGGCCGGAACTGCCGCTGGAGGACGAGGAGTCGCCGGAACCGCAGGCGACCAGGACGAGGGGCGAGAGCGCCAACAGGGCCACCGCCGGAACGAGACGCACACGCTTCATGAGAGACAGCTCCAAGCACGATGAGGGAGTCCTGAGATGCGGGCACTCAACCAACGGCGGCTGAGGCTTCCTTGGGCCCGCTCTGTCCGCTGCCTGTCAACGAGGTAAAGCGTGCCTCAAGAAATCGCGCTGACCTGCGAGTTCGCCTGCGGTGACCCATCAGTGGGCTGGTACAGCTCCGTGACAGAAGCCGCCGCCGCACGCAGTTCCTCGCGTACCTCCCGCGGGGTGAGGACCTCCACCCGGTCGGAGAACGCGAGGAGTTGGCGGGCCGCGGGGACGGAGGGGTACGACAGCCGCACGGTCACCCGGTCTCCCCCGTGGCTCTCTTCCTCGGGGAGTTCGACGACTGCCGGGGCGTTCATCCGCAGGAACATGTCGAGCCGGTCGCGCCGGACCCGGACGGTGACGTCGACTCCGGCGGGGCGCTCCTCCACCTGGCGGCGCAGCACCTCCCAGGCGTCGGCGAGTTCGACGCCCGGCCGCCGTCGTACGGGGTCGTCCAGCACGGTCGCCGAACGCACCCGGTCGGCACGGAACAGCTGCGGCTTTCCGCGCCGGTCGGCGACGAGGTACCAGACGCCCGCCTTGGCGACGAGGCCGTAGGGGTCGACGGTGTGGGTGGTGGGCCCGGGGTCGCCGCTGTGGCGGTAGCGCAGCCGCAGCCGCCGGTCGGTGAAGACGGCGTCCTGAAGGGTGCCGAGGTCGACGGCCGGCTGGGGGCCGCCCTTCCAGCGGGTGGCGTCGACCAGGATCCGGCGGCTGGTCACCTCGGCGGCGGGGCGGTGCGGGGCGGGCAGCGCGGCCATCACCTTGCGCAGCGCGGAGCCGAGGGCCGCGTCCAGGCCGAGGGCGGCGTGCGCGCCCTGCGCGGCCAGGATGAACAGGGCCCGGGACTCGTCGGCGGTCAGACCGGTGACGTCCGTACGGAAGCCGGGGAGCAGTTCGATGCCGCCGTGCCGCCCGCGTTCGGCGTAGACGGGGACGCCGGAGGCGGACAGGGCCTCGATGTCCCGGTAGATCGTGCGCACGGACACTTCGAGGCGTTCGGCGAGTTCGGGGGCGGGGACCCGGCCGCGGGTCTGCAGGAGCAGCAGGATCGACAGGAGACGGTCGGACTTCACCGCACCAGGATCTCAAATGTTGACGGAAACTGTCAGGTTATGGGTCCAGCATCTGCCGCATGAACACGAACACCACCGATCCCCGTCCCGTCTACACCCGTGCGACCGAGCAGGCCGCCGCGCTCATCCGGACCGTGCGCCCCGAACAGCTCGCCGGTCCGACCCCCTGTGCCGAGTTCGACGTACGAACGCTGCTGAGCCACATCGTCGGCGGCACCCGGCGGATCGCGATCGTCGGCGAGGGCGGCGACGGGCTCGCCGAACCGGCCTTCGTCGAGGGCGTCGCGGACGACGGCTGGGCGGAGGCCTACGACGAGGTCAGGACCCGGGCCGTCAAGGCCTGGGAGAGCGAGGAACGGATGGCGGCGCCGGTGCGGGTGCCGTGGGGCGAGGTCCCCGGGGATGCGGCCCTCTCCGGATACGTGATGGAGATCGTGACCCACACCTGGGACCTGGGCGAGTCCCTCGGTCACCCCGTCGCCCTCGACCCGGACCTCGCCGAGTTCGCCCTCGCCGCCGGTCACCGCAACCTGCCCGACCCCGAACGCGACAGCCGCACCCCCTTCAGCTCGGCCCACCCGGCCCCCGAGGGAGCGGACGCCTACACCCGCCTGGCGGCCTGGCTGGGCCGCAAGCCGCTCGCCTAGGGTTCCGGCGCCGCGGAACCGCTCGAACGAACCCGACGGATGCGGCGTCGTAGTCCTGTACGGGTCAGTGCCGGGAGGGGGCGTCGATGAGGTGGACGGGGTGGCCGGTGCTGGTGGCGGCGACGGTCGTGGCGGCTGTGGCGTGCGCGGGGAGTGGCGGCGGCGAGGCGGAGGCGTCCTGCGCCTACCGGATCCGCTACGAGGGCCGGACGTACGGGGATGTCGCGCACGCGAGGTTCACGATCGGCCGAGAACTCGGCCCCGCCACCCTCCCGGCGTGCGACGACACCGGCGGCGCGGACGGGACCCCGCCGGCGGAGGAGGTGACGGCGTACCAGGTGGCCGGAGTCTCCCCCGAGCTGGCCGTCGCGGTCGGGAACACCCCGCAGGAGACACGACTCGTCGCCGTCCGCCCGGCCGGCGAGCTGCCCGCCGAGGTACGCGAGCTGATCACCGCCGACTGAGTCCGTCAGCCACGCACACCGCCCCTCCCCCACACCACCGGCCGGACCGCAGCGCTTGACCGGTCACCAGGCCCGTACGGCCCGCACAGCCGTCCGGCAAGTCCGGCCGTCGGTCGATACGGGCCGGCCGTCAGGTCGATGCGGGCCGGGTGTCAGGTCAGTCTGGCGCGGGCCAGTTGGCGGGACTGGGCCACCAGGCGGTCGGCGCTGTCCCAGACCTCCGCGTCCTCCTCCAGGAAACCGCCCGCGAGGTTGCGGGTGGTGATGGAGACGCGCAGGGGGCCGGGGGCGGGGCGGCTGCGGACGTGGACGGTGAGTTCGACCGTGGGGACCCAGCCGCTCAGACCGATCTCGAAGGCGGTCGGCGGGAGGGCGTCGACGGCGAGGAGGAGGGAGAGCGGGTCCGGGTCGCGGCCGTCCTTGAGGCCGAACCAGGCCCGCATCTCGCCCTTGCCGGAGGGCGCGCCGAGGGCCCACCCCAGGGTGGAGGGGTCGAGCTTGAGCATCAGACGCTCGGTGATCGCGGAGCTGCCGTCCACGGGGGCCGGTCCGTCCTCGGGGCCGAAGCACTGGTCGAGCGGCGGGAACACGGGGGGCGTCGCCGTCGTACGGACGTCGTCCGGCAGCGCGTCCAGGTCGCCGTAGGAGGCGAGGACGCGGATCCGCTCGATCTCGGCGCCGTTCTCGTCGTACTGCAGGAGCGAGGCCTGGCCGGTCGACAGGGTGCGGCCGGTGCGGACCACCTCCGTGCGGACGACCGCCGGGCCCGGCTGGGAGGCGGTCAGATAGTGGGCCGAGATGGTGAACGGGTCGCGGTGCGGCAGGGCGTCCGCGAGGGCACGGCCGAGGACGGCGAGCAGATAGCCGCCGTTGACGGCGTTGATGATCGTCCAGCCGGCGGAGAGGTCGATGTCGTAGACGCCCGGGGCGCGCCGGGTGAGCGCGGTGTCGCGGTCGAACTCGCTCAGGGTCGCGTTGGCTGCTTCTGGCATGGCTGAACGCTACAACAGTTGATTACTAAGCAGTAGCTTTGCCTTGGGTGAGACATGGGCAATTTCTCGGTAAGTGTCCGCACTCCTCCGTCAACCCCACCGCCCGGCTCTCCCTCTAGGGAGACATGAGCCTCACCGGAAGTACGTTCCTCTGCACCCTCGTCGCGCTGTCGGTCGTCGCTGTCGCCCTGCCGCTCGCCCTGTGGTCGCGGCTCAGGGGTCCGAGGGTCCTGCGGGGCGCGGCCCGGGTGCTGATGCTGATGTTCGCCCAGGGGACGGCCGTGGCGCTGGTCTTCGTCCTGGTCAACAACGCCAACAACCTCTACGACAGCTGGGGCGACCTCCTCGGCACGAGCGACCACGTCCAGCAGGCCGCCGATCTCGGCGCCGACGGCACCGGTGGCGTGACGCTGAGCCGGCTGCCGAGAGTCCGTCAGCACTTCGAGCAGACGGGCGGCGGGGTCCGGGTCACCCAGCTCCGGGGCCGGGTCTCCGGGGTCGACGCCGAGGTCTACGTCTGGCTGCCCCCGCAGTACCACGAGGCCGCCTACGCCCACCGCCGGTTCCCGGTGGTCGAGCTGTTGCCGGGCTATCCCGGCTCGCCGAAGTCCTGGTTCGGCTCACTGCGCGCCACCGCCCAGCTGGAACCGCTGATGCGCCGGGGCAAGGTCGCGCCGTTCATTCTGGTGGCGCCGCGCACCACCCTGCTGCCCGGCGTGGACACCGGCTGCGCCAACGTGCCCGGCACGGTGAACGCCGACACCTGGCTGAGCATCGACGTGCCGCGGATGGTCATGGACAACTTCCGGGCCCAGCCCGCGCCCAAGGGCTGGGCGGTCGCCGGGTACTCGGCCGGGGCGCACTGCGCGATCAAACTGGCCGTCGCCCACCCCGACCGCTACCGGGCGGCGGTGAGCCTGTCCGGCTACAACGACCCGATCGGTGAGCGGGACTCCCTGGCCGCCCAGGACCCGGCCCTGCGCCGGGCCACCAACCCCTATCTGATGCTCGCCCGCGCGGCCGCCCCGCCGGCCGTGGCGCTCTACCTCTCCGGCCAGCCGGGCGACGGCTACGAGGCCGCGCTCGCGCTCCAGAAGGAGGCGAAGGCCCCGACGGCCGTGCACGTGGTCTACATCCCGAAGAGCGCGGGCGGGCACACCATGGCGCTGTGGCGGCCGCAGGTGGTGCCGGCGTTCCGCTGGCTGAGCACGCAGCTCGACCAGCACCGGATCACCGCCCGGCAGTCCGAGCGGGGCACCGGGGACACGGCGACTACTCCTCCCGTACCGTCGACCGGCGGTTCCACGCGCGAGGCGCTCGCCAGTGGAACCGCATCGCGAGCAGCCTCAGGACGAAAGCGGTAGCCGACGCGAAACCGCTGGCCAGCGGGGTGAGGGTGTCGTAGCGGATGCAGATCACCACCAGGGTGGCGCCGACCATCGCCGGGACCGCGTACAGGTCGCGGTCCCAGCGCAGCAGCGACGGCACCTCGTTGGCCAGCACGTCCCGCAGCACACCGCCGCCGACGGCCGTGGTGAGGCCGAGGGCGGCGGACGCGGTCAGGCCGAGGCCGTAGTCGTACGCCTTCGTCGTGCCGGTGACGCAGAACAGGCCGAGGCCCGCCGCGTCGAAGACGTTCACGGCCGACTGGATCCGCTCCACCTGCGGGTGGAGGAAGATCACCAGCAGGGCGGCGAACAGCGGGGTGAGGAAGTACCCCAGGTCGGTGAAGGCGGCCGGGGGCAGCGCGCCGATGATCACGTCCCGGATCAGCCCTCCGCCCAGCGCGGTGGCCTCGGCGAGCACGGCGATGCCGAACACGTCGAAGTTCTTGCGTACGGCCAGCAGCGCGCCCGAGATGGCGAACACGAAGATGCCGACCAGATCGAGCGTGTGCTGGACGGAGGGGCTGAAGATTTGCTGGAACACCCTTACATTGTCACCTGTAAGTCGGGGTGCACCTTACAAAGCCAGGCAATACGGCGTCACAGGGTCGGTTTCCCTGTGCTGAACAACCAGGTCTGGAAGAGGTCGTCCACCTGCTGCCCGGAGATCTTCTCGGCGAGGCGGACGAAATCGCCGGTGTCCGCGTTGCCGTACCGGTGCAGCTTCGTCCAGGCCGGGAGCAGCTCGAAGAACGCGGTGTCGCCGATCCGCTCGCGCAGGACCTGGAGGGTCATCGCGCCGCGCTGGTAGACGGCGGAGGCGAACATCGTGTCGCGCTGCGGGTCGCCGACGGTGATCTGCCAGAAGGCGGACTCGGCGGGGCGGGCGTTGTAGCCGGCGAGGAAGGAGTCGTGCGCCGAGCGGGTGCCCTGGTGCTCGGCCCACAGCCACTGGGCGTAGGTGGCGAAGCCCTCGTTCAGCCAGATGTCCTTCCAGTGCGCGACCGACACCGAGTCGCCGAACCACTGGTGGGCCAGCTCGTGCACGATCGTCGACTCACTGCGCACCGCCGAGTACACCGGCTTGGACTGCACCTCCAGGGAGAACCCGGCCTGCGGCATGTCGTCCACGATCGCGCCGGTCTCCTCGAACGGGTACGGCCCGAAGACCTGCGACCAGTAGTCGGTGGCGGCGGCCGTCACGGCGTACACGTCGACGTTGTTGCTGTTGGCCAGCACCGGGTCGATGGCGACGTAGATCGGCGTGCCGCCGGGGGTGGTCCCGGTCTTCACGTCGAACTTCCCGATCGTGGCGGTCGCGAGATAGGTCGCCATCGGCCGGGTCTCGCGCCAGTGGGTGTACGTCGAGGCGCCCTTGTCGTACGTCGAGACCAGCCGGCCGTTGGAGACGGCGGTCAGGCCCTTGGGCGCCTTGATCCGGATGTCGTAGGTGGCCTTGTCGGAGGGGTGGTCGCTGGACGGGAACCAGGTGGAGGCGGCGTTGGGCTCACAGGCGACGAACACACCGTCGTCGGTCTTCATCCAGCCGTAGTCCGAGCCGAACACGATGGGCCCGCCGAGGGGTTCGGGGACGCCGCCGTAGGTGACGGTGACCTCGAAGGTGCCGCCCTTGCGGAGCGGGCCGCGCGGGGTGACGCGGATCTCGTCGCCGTCGCGGGTGAACTGGGCCCGTCTGCCGTTCACCTCGACCCGGGTGACCTCCAGCTGCTGGAGATCCAGGTCGAAGGAGGAGAGGTTCTGCGTGGCGCGGGCGGTGATCGTCGTACGGCCGTCGAGGCGGTCGGTGTCGGGGTCGTAGGCGAGGGAGAGGTCGTAGTGGCGGGCGTCGAAACCGCCGTTGCCGAGCTGCGGGAAGTAGCTGTCGCCGATGCCGTCGGCGCCCGGGGTGGGGGCGGCGGAGGCCGCGATGACGAGAAAAGAGGCCGCCGCGGTCGCGAGGGCCCCTAAACGTGCCGAACGGGAGAGTGCCATGGTCGTCCCTTCGAGCGTGTGCCGATAAGTCGGACACGGACGACTCTGACCTCTCCCGTTCAGGCATGTACATGACTTTGCCAACTCGTCATGCGCTACTTGCCGGTTGACTCCTGGCCCTTGGACTTGGAAACCTGCGGCGCAGCGGGTCCCGCAGAAGGCGCGGAAGCCTCCGGGGTCTCGCCGGCCGCGGATGCCTCCGGAGTCTCGCCGGCCGCGGATGCCTCCGGAGTCTCGCCGGCCACGGAGGCGTCCGGGGCCGCAGGAGCCTCAGGGGCCTCGGAAGCCGCAGGGACCTCGGAGGTCTCCTGAGTCTCGACGTCCTCGCTACCTTCACCGGCCTGGTCGGCCTCAGCCACCTCGACGGTCTCTGCCGTCTCAGCGGCCTCAGCGATCTCTGCCGTCTCGGTAGTCTCAGCCGCCTCAGCGGTCTCTGCCGTCTCGGTAGTCTCAGCCGCCTCGGCGGTCTCTGCCGCTTCTGCCGCCTCGGAGATCTCAGCCGTCTCAGCCGTCTCGACGGTCTCAGCCGTCTCGACGGTCTCTGCCGTCTCGACGGTCTCTGCCGTCTCTGCGGTCACGACGGTCTCAGCGCTCTCAGCCGTCTCGGCGGGCTCGATGCCCTCGGGGATCCGGGGGATCTCAGGGGCCTTGGTGGCCGTGGAGAGCTCGGGGGCCTCGCCAACCTCAGGGGCCCCCGGGACCTCGGTGGCCTTGGAGAGCTCGGCAGCCTCGGCGGGCTCAGCAACCTCGGGAGTTCCGGGGGCCGTGGTGCCCGTGGCGATCTCAGCAGCTTCGGGAGCCTCGGTGGCCTTGGAGGTCTCCTTCGGCGACGTGGGCTCCTCCGTGGCCGCCTCTGCCGCCACCTCCGCCGCCACCGCCGCCGACGTCTCCGCCGACTCGGCGAGTACCTCGTCGGCCACCAGCTCCGCCGCCTCCTTCGCGACCGTCAGCAGGACCGTGTCCTGCGGTGCCTGGTCGGCGAAGTTCTCCGGGTGGTGGCAGGCGACCTGCTGACCGGGACGCAGCTCCAGCAGCGGCGGCTCGGTGGTCTTGCAGATCTGCGTCGCCTTCCAGCACCGGGTGTGGAAGCGGCAGCCGCTCGGCGGCGAGATCGGCGAGGGCACATCGCCCTTGAGCAGGATCCGCTCGCTCTTGGCGTTCTTGCGCCTCGGGTCCGGGATCGGCACCGCCGACATCAGCGCCTTGGTGTACGGGTGCATCGGCGTCTTGTAGAGCAGGTCACGGTCGGCCAGCTCCACGATCTTGCCGAGGTACATCACCGCGATCCGGTCCGAGACGTGCCGGACGACCGAGAGGTCGTGCGCGATGATCACGTACGTCAGGCCCAGCTCCTGCTGGAGGTCGTCCAGCAGGTTCACCACCTGCGCCTGGATCGAGACGTCCAGCGCGGACACCGGCTCGTCGGCGACGACCAGCTTCGGGTTCAGCGCGAGCGCCCGCGCGATGCCGATGCGCTGGCGCTGACCGCCGGAGAACTCGTGCGGGTAGCGGTTGTAGTGCTCGGGGTTGAGACCGACCACCGACAGCAGCCGCTGGACCTCCTTCTTGATGCCGCCCTCGGGCGTGACGCCCTGCAGCTTGAAGGGCGCGCCGATGATCGTGCCGATGGTGTGGCGCGGGTTCAGCGAGGAGTACGGGTCCTGGAAGATCATCTGCACATCGCGGCGCAGCGGACGCATCCCGCCCACACCGAGGTGCGTGATGTCCTTGCCCTCGAACTCGACCTTGCCGCCGGTCGGTTCGAGGAGCCGGGTGATCAGCCGGCCCATCGTCGACTTGCCGCAGCCGGACTCGCCGACCACACCGAGGGTCTCGCCGGAGCGGACCTCGAAGTCCAGGCCGTCGACCGCGTGCACCGCCCCGACCTGCCGCTGGAGCAGGCCCTTCTTGATCGGGAAGTGCTTCTGCAGCCCCGTGACCTTCAGCAGCACCTCGCCGTCATTACGACGGCTCTCGCCGGCCTGCGCGGGAATCTTCACCGCTTTCTCGTCACTCACAGCTTCGGCGCAATCTCTTCGGTCCAGATCCGCTCCCGCTGCTCCTTGCCCAGGTGGCAGGCCGCCCAGTGCCGGCTGCCGACCTCGGCGAGCTCGGGCCGGACGGTGCGGGTGACGTTGTCCTTCGGGAGGTCCGCGTACGGGCAGCGCGGGTTGAAGGCGCAGCCGGACGGGACGTTGATCAGGGAGGGCGGGGAGCCCTTGACCGGGATCAGGCGCTCCTGCTGGTCGCGGTCCAGCCGCGGCATCGAGCCGAGCAGACCCCAGGTGTAGGGGTGGCGGGGCTGGTAGAACACCTCTTCGGCCGGTCCGCGCTCGACGCAGCGTCCGCCGTACATCACCAGCAGGTCGTCGGCGAGTTCGGCGACGACGCCCAGGTCGTGGGTGATGACGATGACCGCGGAGCCGAACTCCTTCTGCAGGTCCCGGATGAGGTCCAGGATCTGCGCCTGGACGGTCACGTCCAGGGCGGTCGTCGGCTCGTCCGCGATGAGCAGCTCCGGGTTGTTGACCAGCGACATCGCGATCATCGCGCGCTGGCGCATACCGCCGGAGAACTCGTGCGGGTAGTTGTCGACGCGCTTGTCGGGCTGCGGGATGCCGACCCGGTCGAGCATCTCGATCGCCCGTCGGCGCGCGGTCTTCTTGTCGACGTCGTGGTGGATCCGGTAGGCCTCCACGATCTGCTGGCCGATCGTGTAGTACGGGTGGAGCGCCGACAGCGGATCCTGGAAGATCATCGCCATCTCGCGGCCGCGCAGCTTGCGGACGTAGTCCGGGTCGGCGCCGAGCAGTTCGGTGCCGTTCAGCCAGATCTCGCCGGAGATCTGCGCCTTGCGCTTGCCGTACTGGCCGGCGGTGTGCAGGCCCATGATGCCGAGCGAGGTCACCGACTTGCCGGAACCGGACTCGCCGACGATCCCGAGGGTCTTGCCCTTCTCCAGCTGGAAGCTGAGCCCGTCGACGGACTTCACCAGGCCGTCGTCGGTGGGGAAGTGCACCTTCAGGTCGCGTACTTCGAGGAAGGCGGAGGGGGCCGGCGAGGAAGAGGTGGGCTCGTTCACGGCCGTTCCGCTCTTGCTGAGGTCGGTCATGCGAGCCTCACTCGGGGGTCGATCACGGCGTACAGGATGTCCACCACAAGGTTGGCGACGAGCACCGCGAGGGAGGTGATCAGGGTGACGCCCAGGATGATGGGCAGGTCCTGGTTCTTGATGGCGCCCAGCACGGCCTGGCCGAGACCGGGCAGGTTGAACGCCGTCTCGGTCAGGATCGCGCCGCCGATGAGGGCGCCGAGGTCCATGCCGAGCATGGTGAGGATGGGCGTCATCGTGGAGCGCATGGCGTGCTTGCCGATGACGACCTGCTCCGTCAGGCCCTTGGCCCGGGCCGTGCGGATGTAGTCCTCACCGAGGATCTCCAGCATGGTGGCGCGGGTGATCCGGGCGTACATGGCCGCGTAGAGGAACGCGAGGGTGATCCACGGCAGGATCATGCCGCCGAACCAGCCGGTGAAGCTGTCTTCCAGGGGCACGTACTGTCCGTCGAACAGATTCAACCCGTACACGAAGATCGACAGGGCGACCATGCCGGTGAAGTAGATCGGCAGGGAGACACCGGACAGCGCGATGATCATCGCGCCGCGGTCCCACAGGCTGCCCCGCTTGAGCGCGGAGAGCACACCGGCCGCGACCCCGAAGACCAGCCACAGCACGGCGGCACCGAGCGCGAGACCCAGGGTCACCGGGAAGCGGTCGGTGAGCACCGGCCAGACGGCCTGCTCGCTGCGGAAGGAGTAGCCGAAGCACGGGGCGGAGCAGTGGACGGAGTCCCCGCCGCCCGTGTAGGTGCGGCCGGCGAAGATCCCCTTGAAGAACTCCCAGACCTGGGCGTAGATCGGGGTGTCCAGGCCCAGCTTCTCCCGCACGCCCGCGATGGCCGCAGGGTCGGCCTGCTTGCCCACGAAGCTCAGCGCGATGTCGACGCCCGCCCACTTGGGGATCAGGAAGAAGATGCCGAAGACCACCATGACGATGACCACGAGCATCACTGCGGCGGCGAACAACCGCCTGATGAGGTAAGCGAGCACAGCTCTCGGCCCGCTGCGGACCGCGGGCCACCGGAGGTCTCCCCCACTGTCTTATGGACGTGGGAGGTGCCCCCAGGTGGCCCGCGGTCACGCCGCGCCGGCCTTCACCTGCCTTTCGTGCCGTTCGGCGGGTGTGCCGGTCTACTTCTTCGGGTTCTTCAGGCCGAGGTTCACGAAGTCGTACGTGCCGTTCGTGCCCGCGCTGGTGTAGACGTTCGCCAGGTTGTCCGAGCGCCAGTTGATGGTCTTCTCGAAGGTGAAGGGCAGGTAGTACGCGCCGTCCATCACCTTGTGGTTGATCTCCGTGGCGATCTTGGCCTTGCCGGCGTCGTCCAGGGTGGTGACGTAGGAGTCGAACAGACCGTCGATGGTCTTGTCCTTGATGAGCGCGTAGTTGTTGTTACCGCTGTCCGAGATGTACTTGCTGTCCCACAGCGGGAGACCGAAGCCCTGGACCGACGGGAAGTCGGCGCCCCAGCCCATGATGATGATGCCGTAGCCCTTCTTCTTCACGTTGGTGGGGCTACCGATGATGCCGGAGGTCTGCGAGCCGTCGTACTGGTCGATGTCGGCGGTGATGCCGATCTTCTTCAGCGACGCCTGGAGCGACTGGGCGGTGGCCACCTCGGCCGGCTTGTTGTTGCGGACCGCGATGGTGGTCTTGAAGCCGTTCGGCTGACCGCAGGCCTTCAGGGCCTCCTTGGCCTTGGTCACGTCGCCGTTCTTGCCGGACCCGGCGATGTTGTACGGGTCGTACTTCTGGCCCTCGCCGCCCGGGAGGAACGGCGGCAGCATGTTGGTGCCGATGTCGCCACCCGCGACCGGGCCACCGCGCGCGGTCTGGAGCGACACGTGGTCGGCCCCGTAGATCACGGCCTTGCGGCACTCGATGTTGTCGAACGGCGCGACGCTCTGCGGGAAGACCGCGTACCGGATGTAACCCGTGGTCGGGTTGTCCAGGTTGGCCTTGTGCTCCTTCAGGGCGGTGGTGCGGCCCTGCGGCGACATACCGGTCTGGTTGATGTCGAGGTCGATGTCACCGTTGATCAGACGCTGGTCGAGCTGGTTGGCGTCCGAGAAGAACTTGATGGTGATCTTGTCGGGGTAGGCCTTGCGGATCGGGTCCGAGGACTGCTTCCACTCGGTGTTGCGGACCAGGGTGAGGTCCTTGCCCGGGTTGTAGGACTCGAACTTGTACGGGCCCGAGGAGAACGGGTGCAGGGTGTACTTGGCCTTGGTGTCCTTGTCCTGGCGGACCGGGGAGGCCGAGACCAGGGACAGGATCTCCTCGAAGTCCGAGTTGGCCTGCGGGAGGTGGAAGACGATGGTCTTGTCGTCGGGCGTGTCGATCGCCTTCAGACCGAGCTTGTCCTTGGTGGAGTCCTTGTAGGGACCCTTGTACTCGCCCTTGGGGTCGAGGACGTCCTTGAGGTACGTCGGACCGCCGGACAGCACGTCCTGCGCCCAGACGCGCTCGATGCCGTACTTCACGTCCTTGGACGTGATCTCCTTGCCGTCCTCCCAGGTGATGCCGTCACGCAGGGTGTACGTGTAGGTCTTGCCGTCGTCGGTGACCTTGGCGAGACCGGTGGCGAGGTCCGGGGTGAGCTCCGAGCCCGCCGTGCCCGCCTCGGCCTTGTTCGTGACGAGCTGACGGCTGTAGTAGCGGGCGAAGTTCCACATGAAGCCGTAGTAGCCGCGCGTGGTGTCCCAGAAGTCGGCGTCCTGGGCGCCGCCGAACTTCAGCGTGCCGCCCTTCTTGGCGAGCGAAGCCTGGGCGACCTTCTCGACCGCGGCGTTGTAGCCGGCGGCCCCGGTGGCCGAACCCTTGCCGCTGTCACTGTCACCGCCGCCGCACGCCGCCGTGGTCAGCAGCGCGGCGACCGCGGCGGCAGCGGCAAACGCCTGCTTCCGCCGCCCTGAGGTGCGTTGGGTAGTCACGATCTCGGATCCTCCGGATTCGATGAGAGACCCCGTGTGAATGCCACGGGACGTTTGGGGTGCGGCTGTGGTGCGGGCTGTGCTGCGGCGGTTCGGTCGAGAGGCCGGCCGGCGGTTCATCGGGATGCCTTCGGGTCCAGCGCGTCCCGGACGCCGTCGCCGAAGAGGTTGAACGCCAGCACGGTGATGAAGATCGCCACACCCGGGACCACCATGTACATGGGGTCCGACTCGTAGTAGTCGATCGCGCTCGAGAGCATCTGTCCCCAGGAGGCGGTGGGCGGCTTGACGCCGACGCCCAGGAAGCTCAGGGCCGCCTCGGTGAGGATGTTGGTGGGGATCATCATCGTCGTGTAGACGACGATGGGGGCGACGAGATTGGGCAGCAGCTCCTTGAACAGGATGTACAGCCGTCCGGCGCCCAGGGACCGGGCCGCCTCGACGTACTCGCGCTCGCGCAGGGAGAGCGTCTGACCGCGGACCACACGTCCGATGTACGGCCAGCCGAAGAATCCGATGACCAGGATCATCACGAACACACGCACGCTGGAACCGGTCAGGCCCAGCAGGTCGCTCGGCATGACGGAGACCAGCGCGATGATGAACAGCAGCTGGGGGAAGGCGAGCAGACCGTCCATGATCCGGCTGATCAGGGAGTCGATCCAGCCGCCGAAGAAGCCGGCGAGGACGCCGAGGACGGTGCCGAGGATGACGGCGACGACCGCGGACAGGAAGCCGACGAGGAGCGAGATCCGGGCGCCGTAGAGGATGCGCGCGAAGATGTCACGGCCGTTGACCGGCTCGACGCCCAGCAGATGGTCGCCGCTGATGCCGCCGAGAGAACCGGTCGGGGTGCCGAACAGCGGGTCGATCAGGTTCTCGTGATACTCGTTCGGGTCCTGCCCGAGCAGGTGGGTGATGACCGGGGCGAGCAGGGAGACCACGATGAGGAAGAGCACCACGATGCCGCCCGTCAGGGCGAGTTTGTCCCGCTTCAGGCGCTCCCAGGCGATCCGTCCCAGGGAACGGCCCTGTACGGCCTTGGCGTCGCCGGCGGCGACCGCCGCTTCTTCAGCCGCGCTCGGGGCCGCTTCCGCGGTCGGCTCGTGCAATGGTGCCGTCA
Source organism: Streptomyces sp. YKOK-I1 (assembly GCF_054660435.1). Taxonomy (NCBI): domain Bacteria; kingdom Bacillati; phylum Actinomycetota; class Actinomycetes; order Kitasatosporales; family Streptomycetaceae; genus Streptomyces; species Streptomyces sp. YKOK-I1. The sequence continues at coordinate 7,045,597 of NZ_BAAGDR010000001.1, read as the reverse complement.
TCTGGCAGGGACCCCTCTCAACCGGCGGTGACCGGCGCGCACTTGCCGCTTGTAGCGGCACATTCAGTCCGTCGTACACAGGGACGAAGTCCCCTGGACCGGGAGTCTTCAACGCTTTGGCGATCTGTAGCCAGAGTTGGCGACGAAAGGATGCGTAAACGTGATGCGACCATGGAGGTTCCGTTATCCGGACGCGGGGTAACGGGGGGCGGACGGCGACTTATCCGGACACACCAGACGTAAGCCATCTGAATCGCCGTCATCTACGCGCGAAGATCAACGACCGTCAACCCTCAGGAGTCCACAGGGTTTACCAATTCTCAGTACCGGCCGGCGGGCGGGTAGCCGTAACCGCCCGCGGGAGCCTGCGCCGGGGCGGCGGGAACGTGGGCCTCACGGTCGTAGAACGGGCGCGCACCGGCCCGCATCCACATCACGACCGGGTCGTGCTCGTCGGTCATGGCGACCGTCGACACCGGCAGCCCGTCCGGTACGGCCCCGATCGACTGCTGCATCATCGCCCGTACGGCGTCCACGGCCGGCGGCGAGGTGTCGTACACGTCGAGCCCGATGGCCAGGTAGGGGGCGCCCAGCGCCGGCTGCACCCAGGCGCGGCGCAGCGCGCGGACCGCCGGGGTGCGGTGGGCGTTCTGCGCGAGCAGGGCGTAGAACTGGGGGATCTCGATGCCGGGTTCGGACAGCCGCAGGGGGCCGGCGGGCTGGCGGTCCAGGCCGGTGGCGATCCGGCGCAGGTCCAGCCAGGGGATGCCGACGCCGCCGCCCTGCGCGTGCGGGTTCAGCCAGAGGCCGTAGTGGTCGGGGTAGAGGGTGCGGGCCACGTCGACCGCGTCCACCACCTCGTAGCCGCGGTTCCAGCCGCTCGCCGAGAGTTCCTGGGCGGAGGTGACACAGGGGGCGTAGCCGTGGCCGTCGACCTCCATGTTTCCGTACTGGGCGTCCGGGGACCCGGCCTGGCCGTGCCACAGGAGCATCCAGACCTGACCGGAGGCGGGGGTCGCGAGCGCGCGCAGGAGGGCCTCGTAGGCGTCGTAGCGCCCGGGCGTGACCTGGCGCAGCATGTGCTCGACCTGTCCGGTCGCGATGCCGCTGGCGCTCACCGTTTACCGCCCCTTCTTCTTTGTTTCCCCGCGTCTGTGCACAGCTTAAGCGCCCAGTGGGCCGGGGGCCGTTGTGCGTGGGCGGGTGCGGGTGCGCTGTGGCCTGTCGCGCCCCGCGGCGGAGCCGCATATCGACGCAGCCCCGCGCCCCTCCAGGTTGGCTCAGTGGCCCCTCGTATAGAAGGGCCGTATACGGTCGCGCATCCACTCGGCCACCGGGTCCTGGGCCAGGTCCAGGAGGATCAGGTTGACCGGCCAGTTCACCGGGGTCGCGCCCATCGCGCGGCCCAGGGCGTCCAGGGGGAGTTCGCGGACCTCGGGGTCCAGGTGGGAGAGTTCGACGCCCACGAACATGACCGGGTCGGCCGTCTCGACGGCGGCGAGGCAGCGGCGGGCCGTGCGGACCACGCCGGTCGCCTCGAACTCGGCGGCGGCCGCGGCGAGGAACTCCATCGGGTCCTCCTGCCAGTCGGGCTCGAAGAGGCGGACGCGGCCGCCGCTCGCGGGTCCGTCCAGCACCGTGCGGCCGCTGCGGCACAGCTCGGCCACGGCCGACGGGGGCAGCGGGACGCCGACCGTGCCGTCCGGGTTGACGAGCAGCCCGACCTGCGGGGGCAGCCCGCGGGCGAACTCGACCGCCGGGGCGATCGTGTACGACATGTGGGAGCCGGCGGCCTGGTGGAACTGCTCCTCGGAGCTGAACACCGGCACATAGACCTGGCCCTCCAGCTCCAGCGTGGGCAGGTCGAGGGGGCCGCTGTGCGGGCCGCCGCCGTTGGGCAGGGGCACCCAGACGAAGCTGCGCCCGAGCACCTCCACGATCCGTGCGCCGGCGCCGGGCATGCCGAGGGAGACGGAGAGCACCTCCTCCAGTTCGTTGCCGGGCCATCCGCTGTGGGGATGGGGGTGTGCCTGCGCCGGGAAGTCCGGGGAGACCGGGAAGTCCGCCGGGGGGAAGTCCATCTGCCTACCGCCTGCTGGGAACCGCTGTGGTGGCTGAAAGGCTAGCGGGTACGCGGGGGCTTTCCTCCGTCCTCGGACGGTCCGGGACGCTCATGCGGTGAACCCGATCCGCTTCAGGGCGTCCGCCGAGTCCCGGTCGAGCAGCACGGCCGAGCCGACCCCGGCGGGCAGCCTGCCCTTCTCCACGGCGCGGACCAGGTGGGCGGCGGCCCTGCGGTGCCGCAGGAAGGCGTACCGCGAGACACCGCGGCCGCGCTCGCGCTGGCCCTCGATCGCGGTGTCCGGGGTGACGTCGAGGAGGAGCAGATGCAGGGTGCCGCCCCGGCGGCGGGCCTCCCGGGCCAGCCAGTCGCGCACCCAGGTCTGGGTGCCGCAGTCGTGCACGACGACGCCCTCGCCGCCGCGCAGGGCGCGGCGCAGTCCGGCGAAGTGGGAGAGGCGGACGAGGGGACGGTAGAGGGCGTAGGGCAGGAAGCGGGGGGTGCGGGCGTCCCAGCGGTCGCGGGTGTCCTGGGAGTCGATCGCCGCGCCCTGCACGGCGCGCCGCATCAGCGTGGACTTGCCGCTGCCGGGGAGTCCGGTGACGACGACCAGGTCGCGGGGGCCGAAGAGCAGTCCGTGCGGGCTGTGGCCGGCGCGCTCGCGCAGATCGCGGACGACGGGGACGGTCCGCGGACCGCAGGCCTCCCGGGCACGGCCCTGGGGCTGTGCGGGCAGTGCGGGCAGCGTGAGTGCCGAGGTGGTCGCGAATGCCGTGGTCCTCGCCGTGGTCCTGTCCACCGTGATCGTCCTCCCCTGGGGTTCGGGTAAGTCCCTCCTCCCCATCGAGCGTAAAGAGAAGGTAATGCGCGGTGCCTCCTCATTTCGTGCGCGTACAGACACAAGCCGGTTACAGATGCGGCCTGCCGCGATCGGGTGCGGGCGTGCAATGATGTCCGCGCCAACTGCATACCGGCCGTTTGAATCCGCGCGGGAGAGTCCCCAGCAGCAGTTTTCGCCGGGGCGCCGAAGGAGCAAGTCCCTCCCTTGAATCTCTCAGGCCCCGTTACCGCGCGGGCGAGGCACATCTGAAAAGCGGGCCGCCGTCTCCGGCGACCCCACCCAAGGTGCAAGCCGTGCCCCCGTTCGCGGGTCATGGCGAACCTCTCAGGTTCCGATGACAGATGGGGAGGAACGGGGAGGAACGACCTCGCCCGTCATGCCTTGGGAGACGACCGTCCGATGAGCAGTAACCCACCCCGTCGTACCGCGCTCGACGCGCTGCACCGTTCGCTCGGCGCGACCATGACCGACTTCGCCGGCTGGGACATGCCGCTGCGCTACGGCTCCGAGCGCGACGAGCACACCGCCGTGCGGACCCGGGCCGGGCTCTTCGACCTCTCGCACATGGGCGAGATCACGGTGACCGGGCCGCAGGCCGCCGAGCTGCTGAATCACGCGCTGGTGGGCGACATCGCCTCCGTCGGTGTCGGCCGCGCCCGCTACACCATGATCTGCCGGGAGGACGGCGGCATCCTGGACGACCTGATCGTGTACCGGCTCGCCGGGACCGAGTTCCTGGTCGTCGCCAACGCCTCCAACGCCCAGGTGGTGCTGGACGCGCTGGTGGAGCGGTCCGCCGGGTTCGACGCGCAGGTGCGCGACGACCGGGACGCGTACGCGCTGATCGCCGTCCAGGGTCCCGAGTCGCCGGGCATCCTGAAGGCGCTCACCGATGCCGACCTCGACGGTCTGAAGTACTACGCGGGCCTGCCCGGCACCGTCGCCGGGGTTCCCGCACTGATCGCGCGCACCGGCTACACCGGTGAGGACGGCTTCGAGCTGTTCGTACGGCCGGAGCACGCGGTCGGGCTGTGGCAGGCGCTGACCGAGGCCGGCGCGGGCGTCGGACTGGTCCCCTGCGGTCTGTCCTGCCGGGACACCCTGCGCCTGGAGGCGGGCATGCCGCTGTACGGGCATGAGCTGAGCACGTCGCTCACGCCCTTCGACGCCGGGCTCGGCCGGGTCGTGAAGTTCGGGAAGAAGGGCGACTTCGTGGGGCGTACGGCCCTGGAGGCGGCCGCCGAGCGGGCGGCGTCTGCCCCTCCGCGCGTCCTGGTCGGCCTGGTCGCCGAGGGCCGGCGGATCCCGCGCGCCGGGTACGCGGTCGTCTCCGGCGGCGAGGTGATCGGCGAGGTCACCTCCGGCGCCCCCTCCCCCACCCTGGGCAAGCCCATCGCGATGGCCTATGTCGACGCCGCGCACGCCGCGCCGGGCACCGAGGGCGTCGGGGTGGACATCCGGGGCAGCCACGAGCCGTACGAGGTCGTGGCCCTGCCGTTCTACAAGCGTCAGAAGTAGCGACCGACCCCGCCGGGCACGTGAACCTGCGCACATTCGCGCTGCTCACACCGGCCCTGAGCGGTTCCCATTCATCAGCACCCCCTCGCGTACAGGAGAATTCAGGCCATGAGCAACCCCCAGCAGCTGCGCTACAGCAAGGAGCACGAGTGGCTGTCGGCCGCCGAGGACGGCGTCTCGACGGTGGGCATCACCGAGCACGCGGCCAACGCGCTCGGCGATGTCGTCTTCGTGGAGCTCCCGGAGGCCGGCGCCACGGTCACCGCGGGCGAGTCCTGCGGTGAGCTGGAGTCGACCAAGTCGGTGAGCGAGCTGTACTCGCCGGTCGACGGCGAGATCGTCGAGGTCAACCAGGACGTCGTCGACGACCCGTCGCTGGTGAACTCCGCCCCCTTCGAGGGCGGGTGGCTGTTCAAGGTACGCGTCGCGGGTGAGCAGGAGGAGCTGCTGTCCGCCGACGAGTACACCGCCTTCACCGCCGGCTGAGATTCCTAGGACTGCCCAGATGACTGTTCTGAACACTCCCCTGCACGAGCTCGACCCGGAGATCGCGGCCGCGGTCGACGCCGAGCTGCACCGCCAGCAGTCCACGCTCGAGATGATCGCGTCGGAGAACTTCGCTCCGCTCGCGGTCATGGAGGCGCAGGGCTCGGTCCTGACCAACAAGTACGCCGAGGGCTACCCGGGCCGCCGCTACTACGGCGGCTGCGAGCACGTGGACGTGGCCGAGCAGATCGCGATCGACCGGATCAAGGACCTGTTCGGCGCCGAGTACGCCAACGTCCAGCCGCACTCGGGCGCCTCCGCCAACCAGGCCGCCCTGTTCGCGCTGGCCCAGCCCGGCGACACCATCCTCGGCCTGGACCTCGCCCACGGCGGCCACCTCACCCACGGCATGCGGCTGAACTTCTCCGGCAAGCAGTTCGACGTGGTCGCCTACCACGTCGACGCCGCGACCGGGCTGGTCGACATGGCCGAGGTGGAGAAGCTGGCCCTGGAGCACCGCCCGAAGGTGATCATCGCGGGCTGGTCGGCGTACCCGCGGCAGCTGGACTTCGCCGAGTTCCGCCGGATCGCGGACGCGGCCGGCGCCCGTCTGTGGGTGGACATGGCCCACTTCGCCGGCCTGGTCGCCGCCGGACTGCACCCCAACCCCGTCCCGTACGCGGACGTGGTCACCTCCACCACCCACAAGACCCTCGGCGGCCCCCGCGGCGGGATCATCCTGGCGAGGAAGGAGTTCGCGAAGAAGCTGAACTCCTCCGTCTTCCCCGGCTTCCAGGGCGGCCCCCTGGAGCACGTGATCGCCGCCAAGGCGGTCTCCTTCAAGGTCGCCGCGAGCGAGGAGTTCAAGGAGCGCCAGCAGCGCACGCTCGACGGCGCCCGCATCCTCGCCGAGCGCCTGACCGCCCCGGACGCCCGCGAGGCCGGCGTCGACGTGCTCTCCGGCGGCACCGACGTGCACCTGATCCTGGTCGACCTGCGCGCCTCCGAGCTCGACGGACAGCAGGCCGAGGACCGCCTCCACGAGGTCGGCATCACGGTCAACCGCAACGCCGTCCCCAACGACCCGCGCCCGCCGATGGTCACCTCCGGCCTGCGCATCGGCACCCCGGCCCTCGCCACCCGCGGCTTCACCGCCGAGGACTTCACCGAGGTCGCCGACGTCATCGCCGAGACCCTCAAGCCGGCCTACGACGCCACCGCGCTGAAGGCCCGGGTCGAGGCCCTCGCCGCCAAGCACCCGCTTTACCCCGTTCTGAACAAGTAGTTCCCTGGTGGGGGTACCCGAAGGCGTGTGCCCCCACCCTCCCGGTAAGGAATCCCCGTGGCCATCTCGGTCTTCGACCTCTTCTCGATCGGCATCGGGCCGTCCAGCTCCCACACGGTCGGCCCGATGCGTGCGGCCCGTATGTTCGCGCGACGCCTGAGCGGCGACGCCCTGCTGGACTCCGTCGCCTCGGTCCGCTGCGAGCTGTACGGCTCGCTCGGCGCCACCGGCCACGGCCACGGCACCCCCAAGGCGGTCCTGCTCGGCCTGGAGGGCGCCTCCCCCCGCACGGTGGACGTGGAGACCGCCGACGAGCGGGTGGAGCAGATCAAGGAGTCGGGCCGGCTGCGGCTGCTCGGCGAGCGCGAGATCCCGTTCTCCTTCGACGACGACCTGGTCCTGCACCGCCGCAAGGCGCTGCCCTACCACGCCAACGGCATGACCATCCGGTCGTACGACGCCTCGGGCGCGGAGCTGCTGACGAGGACGTACTACTCGGTGGGCGGCGGTTTCGTCGTCGACGAGGAGGCGGTGGGAGCGGACCGCATCAAGCTGGACGACACGGTCCTGAAGTACCCCTTCCGCACGGGCGACGAGCTGCTGCGCCTGACCCGGGAGACGGGTCTGTCGATCTCCGCGCTGATGCTGGAGAACGAGCGGGCCTGGCGCACCGAGGAGGAGATCCGCGAGGGGCTCCTCGACATCTGGCGGGTGATGCAGGCGTGCGTCACCCGGGGCATGTCCCGGGAGGGCATCCTGCCGGGCGGGCTGCGCGTCCGCCGCCGGGCCGCCGTGACCGCCCGTCAGCTGCGGGCCGACGGCGACCCGCTGGCGCACGCCATGGAGTGGATCACCCTCTACGCGATGGCGGTGAACGAGGAGAACGCGGCGGGCGGCCGGGTGGTCACCGCCCCGACCAACGGCGCGGCGGGCATCATCCCGGCCGTCCTGCACTACTACGTCAACTTCGTCCCCGGCGCGGACGAGGAGGGTGTGGTCCGCTTCCTGCTCGCCGCCGGCGCGATCGGCATGCTGTTCAAGGAGAACGCCTCCATCTCCGGCGCCGAGGTCGGCTGCCAGGGCGAGGTCGGCTCCGCCTGCTCCATGGCGGCCGGCGCCCTCGCCGAGGTGCTCGGCGGCTCCCCCGAGCAGGTCGAGAACGCCGCCGAGATCGGCATGGAGCACAACCTCGGCCTCACCTGCGACCCCGTGGGCGGCCTGGTCCAGATCCCGTGCATCGAGCGCAACGGCATGGCCGCGGTCAAGGCGGTCACCGCCGCCCGGATGGCCATGCGCGGCGACGGCTCCCACAAGGTGTCCCTCGACAAGGTCATCAAGACCATGAAGGAGACCGGCGCCGACATGAGCGTGAAGTACAAGGAGACGGCCCGGGGCGGGCTGGCGGTGAACATCATCGAGTGCTGAGGCACCCGCGGTCAGCGTGCGGAACCCCCGCGCCGGGGGTTCTTCCCGGCCCGCTCGGGATGGAGTTCGGCGAAGGCGGCCGTGAACTCGAAGGGGTACTCCACACAGGCCTCGCCCGCGAAGCACTGCGCGGCGTACATCAGGCCCAGGTACGGCATGTCGTCCAGGTCGAGGGCGAGGACGGGGTACTCCCCCTCCTCGTCCGGCTCGGTGACGGCCAGGATGCGCCGGGAGTCGGAGCCGCCGGGGAGCAGGAAGCACTCGGAGAGGCGTCCGGACAGCCAGGCGAACTCGTTGCCCCAGAAGTCGCCCATCTCGTCCCCGACCAGTTCGTCGAGCGGGCGCGGCGCGAAGGAGCCGTCCGGGGCGAACCATCCGTGGCGCTCCAGCAGGCCGGTGTCGTACGCCAGCCAGGCCCGCAGGCTCGGCGGCAGCGGACGCCCGGACGGGAACACGGCCTCGGCGAGTGCGTCCTCGGCCATCGGCCGGGCGACACCGCCCTCCACCCAGGGCACGTTCACGTACGGGAGCAGATACGGCAGCGCGCTCGCCTCCGGATCGCGGCGGACGGACGTATCCCGATGACGCGGGACGGGTTCGAGCGGTGGCTGAGCACTCCCGTGGCGGACCTGGGCGCGATCGCCAACCCGGCCGACATGGACGACTCCCGGGGAGTACTTCGCGGAGCGGGCCGAGGAGGAGGAGAGCCGGGACCGGGACTCCGGCCGGGGCTTCCGTACGGACGTCCGCCGGGACCCGGCGTTCACCGATCCCTCCGTCCTGGAACGGCCAGGTCCCCGTCACGGCCCAGGGGGCCGGGGGCCGGCTCAGCTGCGGTAGCGGCCGCTCGCGAACACGCCCTGCGGGTCGAGGGCTTCGGCGAGGCGTCGGTGCAGGACGGTGCCCGGGCCGGGCAGCGGGTGGTCGATGTCGGGGCGGTACGGGAGCCAGCGTTCGGCGGCGAAGGCGTCGTGGAGGCGGTCGAGCGTGCGGTGGGCGTCGCGTACGGCGTCCGGGTCCTCGGGTGGGAAGCCCAGGGTGACGACGTGGTCGACGGTGTCGGCGTCGAGGACGTTCAGGGTGACGCCGGGCGGGGCGGTGCGGCCGGCCAGGGCGCCGTCCAGCAGGGCGGCGGCGCGGCGGACGGCTCCGCCCGCGAAGGGGACGACCGGCAGGAACATCAGCAGGCCCCGTCCGGCGTCCAGGCAGCGGGCGCAGTGGCCGGTCTTGCGGAGGAAGAGCGTGTCGTCCGGGTCGGGCAGGCCGGCGTAGGCACGGTGGACGTGGTTGTCGGCGGCCGTCCCGGGCGCGAGCGCGAACGGGGAGCCGGGGGCTCCGGCCCGCTCGGTGACGAGACGCGTCCGCAGGTCGACCAGTTCGGGGTCGCCGGTCAGGCAGAGGTGGGCGAGGCACCGGCCGTGGACGCCGTAGGTGCGCGCGGCGACCGGGTTGTAGATCTTCGTCGTGGCGGGGATCAGGTGCTGGGCGGTCCAGGCCCGCAGGATGTCGACGGCGGCGGCGAGGTCCGCCTCGGGGAAGGTCAGGGGCAGCACGCGCACCGCCTCCGGCCGGGGCAGCAGCCGTACGGCCGCCGCCGTGACGACGGCCAGGGCGGACTGGGTGAAGAGGTGGTTGAGGGAGGGCCCTCGGCCGTGCGGCTGGACCACGGCCGCGCCGTGCCGGCCGGGCCACCAGCCGGTGTGCACGACCTCGCCGTCCGCGAGGACGAGTTCCAGGCCGGCGAGGTCGTCGGCGCGGACGCGGTGCAGACCGACGCCGCGTTCCAGGACGTTGCCGACGACGCTGGTGTGCTGTGAGGCGCCGGTGGGGTTGAGGATCCGCCCGGTACCGACCAGAAGCCGGGCCAACTCGCCCTGGGTGACGCCCGGTTCGACGACGGCGTAGCCGCGGTCGGGGTCAAGGGCGCGCACCCGGTCGAGGGCGGACAGGTCGAGCAGGAGGGCACCGTCGCGGACCGGACGGGCGGAGCCCAGGCCCCAGTTGCGTCCCGTGCTCACCGTATGGAGCGGCGCGGACGGGCCGTCGCGCACGATGCGGACCACGTCCTCAAGGCTGCGGGGCCGCAGCGTCCCGGCCACGCGCCGCTCCCGGAACCGCCCGGACTCCACGGACGCCACCGACTGCGCCGACTCCGGTGCGGTGGGGCTCCCGGTCCCCCCGCACCGCTCGCAGACCGCCGGTCCAGCGCTCGATGAGGTGTTCACGTTGTTCTCTCCCGGGGCGTTCAGCCGAGGTGGTCCAGGCGCTGCGCGGCCAGGCGCCGGGCCGCCGACACCCCGCTCTCGGGCGGCTCCGCCCCGGCCGACCGCCGGCCGGTCTGCTCCATCAGCAGGCTGGGCTCGCTCTCTCCGCCGAACCGGGCGCAGACCCAGACATGGGCGTCGTACAGCTCCTGCACCGCGGCGTGGACGGCCACCAGGGACGCGGGGGCCAGCCGGGCGAAGACGCCGTCGCGCCGTTGGCCGCGCAGGAGGTTGACCAGCGCGTGGTGGTCGCGGGTCTGGAGCCCGCTGAAGCCCGCGTTGACGGCAGGCGGGGTCATGGTGTCGCGCACGGGGCCGTACAGGTGCGGCGGGAAGTCCGCGGCGTACCGCATGGCCGCGGAGGTGCTGCGGCAGATCCGTCCGAAGGAGCGGACCGCCGCCGTCTCCTCGTCGGCCGTGGCGCCGGGCCGGTCGAGCTCCTGGAGGGCGACGATCAGGAGCTGCAGCATGACGAAGAAGCGCTGGTGGCCGACAAGCCACCGTTCCTGCGCGGCCGCGCCGGGGTCGGCGGGCCGCCACGGCGCGTGCTTGGCGGCCGGCGCGAGGGTGTCGGCCAGGAACGCGGTGACCCCCAGCAGCGGGTTGTCGGGGTCCTCGTCGAGCGTGCTGCCGTTGCGGGCGAGATCGTCCCGGACGAGGACGTCGCTGAGCAGGAGCGCGCCGGCGAGGAGCGCGGCGCTGTCGCCCCGGGCCCGCCGGACCGCGAAGAACCGGTCGTGGACCCGGCTCCCGGCGGGCGGCTCGTCGTCGAGCGTGACGTACGGGACGGAGAAGCCTTTCTGCACCGCGGCCAGCCGGGCTCCGACACGGGCGGCGGCGGGGGGCAGTTCGGTGGGCAGTGGCAGGACCAGGGCGATGGGGCTGCCGGGTACGGCGGGGTTCGTCAAGTGGGATGTCCCGGAACTCGGATGACTGATGACTACGCTTTGTGCTTGATCCATTACTCTATGCCCTCGCCGGGGATGCCCCGGACCGCGCGTCGACCATGTACAGGAGCCGCAGGATGCCTCAGCCGACCGACCGGCCCACGCCCGTCCCGCTCATGGAACTGACCACCGGTTTTTGGCGGTTCAAGGTGCTCGCCGCCAGTGTGGACCTCGGCGTGTTCTCGGTCCTGTCGCGACGGGGGCCGGCCGACGCGGCGAAGCTCGGCGCGGAACTGGGGCTGCATCCGCGGCCGGCCCGGATGCTGCTGGCGTGCTGCACCTCCCTCGGGCTGCTGGTGCGCGAGGACGGTCTCTACCGCAACGCCCCGGTCGCGGAGGAGTTCCTGGTCGAGGGCCGGTCGCACTACTTCGGCGGGTTCGTGCGGTACTCGGACCGGCACGGCTATCCGGGCTGGGGCCGACTCCAGGAGGCGCTGCGGGACAACCGGCCGACCACCTGGGACCCGGACCGCCAGGAGTCGGCGTTCGTCACGACCGATCCGGAGGTCCTGGAGGGGTTCTGGGAGGCGATGTTCACGCTGTCGTCGTTCACGGCCGACGCCCTGGCCGGGGCCTACGACTTCACCGCGCACCGCCGACTGCTGGACGTGGGCGGCGGCACCGGGGCGTTCCCGGTGGGGCTGTGCCGCCGGTTCCCGGGGCTGCGGGCCACGGTCCTGGATCTGCCGCGGATCACGGCGATGACCCGGGAGAAGGTCGCCGGGCTCGGGATGGCCGGGGTGATCGACGCGTGCGACGGCGACTTCCTGTCCGGGGCGCCGCTGCCCGGGGGGCACGACGTGATCCTGCTCAGCATGATCCTGCACGACTGGGACGAGGCGACCGGGCGGCGGCTGCTGGCGGAATGCCACGCGGCGCTGCCCGCCGGCGGGGCGGTGATCATCTGCGAACTCGTCCTGGACGACGACGAGTCCGGTCCCGCGGCGGCCGCGCTGATGGGTCTGAACATGCTCGTCGAGACCCGCTCGGGCCACAACTACACCTACGCCGAGTACCGGAACTGGCTCACCGAGGCGGGTTTCACCGGCATCACGGCGCTTCCCCTGGACGCGGCGGGCGCGAACGCCGCCGTCGTGGCACGCAAGGCGGACTGACTCCTCTGCGGCAATTGCTTCGGCCTGCCGCTCGCCCTGGAGCGGCACGACGACGGGCGCCGGCGTACGTATCGCCCGCGGGGCATGAGCCGAAAGAAAGGGGGGGCGTCCCGGACCGGGACGCCCCCCCCTGCCCTGCTGGGCCTACTTGCTCAGGTACGTCCAGAACTCGTCGAACGACAGGACCTTGTCGCCGTTCAGGTCGCGGGTCTTGATGATGGCCTCGGCCACCGACTCGGTGACGTTCCAGTCGCCCCCCTGGGCCAGGGCGGTCTTGAACTCGGCGGCGGTGATGAAACCGTCGCCGTCCGTGTCGATGCGCTGGAACTGCGTGCGTGCTTCTTCGATGTCGGCCACCGATCCGCCCCTCTTCGCCATACCTTGCGGTGTCTTGCTGTCGTACTGACGCAGGTCAGATTAGCTGCCCGTGCGGGCCGCCAGCGCGGCGACCACCCAGGCGAACTCCTCCCGGTGGGCCGCCTCGGGCGCCTGGCCCTTCACCGTCACCAGCAACTCCCGGTACCGGGCCACCTGGTGGTTCGACGGCGAGGTGAGGCGTTCGAGGACCTCGGCCGGGTCCGCGTCGCCGAGCACGCCCCGCAGCACCGCCGCCGCCTCGGGGGACCCGGGGTCGACGCCCCGCGCGCGGGCCTGCGCCGCCGCCAGCACCAGCCGCCGGGCGAACCACAGGGACGCCCCGGCAGGCACCTCGGGCCCCCGGTCCGCCGCGTTGAACTCGGCGACCTGGCGCATCTGCACCCGGAACTCCGGGTCCTGGAGCAGCTCGGCCAGCTCCACCCAGGCGTCCACCTGCTCGGGTGTCGGCTCCTCCGGCAGGTCCACTGCCGTGGACCGCATCCGCTCGCGGATCACCGGGTCCGCGGTGTCCAGCCCGTGGAACATCTCGTCCACGAACTCCTCCAGGATCCTTCTGCGCTCGGCCGCCGACAGCCGCGCCAGTCTGTTCATCAGGGTCATCTCCTCCGCACTCGAACCGCGCCGGGCCACCGACGACAGCACCGCCCGGGTCACCTTCAGCGACCTGATCTGCGCGTCCAGCGCGGACACGTGCGCCGCCGCGACCTCCGCGACCGTCCGCTCCCCCGCCAGCACCCGTCGGACGTCGGCGAGGCCGAGGCCCAGTTCGCGCAGGGTGCGGATCAGTTCCAGCCGGGCGGTGGACTCGGCGTCGTAGAGCCGGTAGCCGCCGGTGGAGCGGGTGACGGGGGTCAGGACGCCCTCGTCGGACCAGTAGCGGATGGTGCGCACGGTCAGTCCGGTGGCGCGGGCCAGCTCGCCGATGGTGAACAGGCCGGTGCCGTCGTCGATCATGTCTGCGAGTCTGGGCCTTCCAGTGGGTGGAGACTCAAGGAGCGGTGCGGTGGAGACGTTGCGGGACATTCTCGACGGGGCCACGCACGGCGTCTTCCCGCCGGAGGACGGGCGGACGACGGTCGTCGGGCAGATGTCCCCGCGCGACGCGGGCGTCCTCGCCTTCACCGCGCACTCGGTGGTCTTCACGGACGAGGACCCGCAGTGGGTGTACGACACCCTGCACGCCGTGGACTGCGACGCGCTCTCCGCCTCGATGAACCCGCGCTTCCTCGCGGCGCTGATGGAGCGCACGGGGCGTACGGCCGAGACGATCGACGCGATGCTGGTGGCCTCGCCGCTACCGGGCGGGCCGCCGTCGGCGCTGTCGCTGACGGAGATCGAGGACCGCGGCCATCCCCGGATCCGGTACGCCCTGCGCCGGCGTCACGAGGTGCGGGCGTGGTCGGCGGACGGCGGGGTGCTGGTGACCGGGCGCGGGATCGGCGGGCGGCTGGAGGTCTCGGTCGAGGTGGACGAGCCGCTGCGGCACCGGGGCCTCGGCCGGCTGCTCGTGACCGCCGCCCGCCATCTCGCCGACGAGCCGGTGTGGGCCCAGGTCGCCCCGGGGAACGCCCGCAGCGTACGGGCGTTCCAGGCGGCGGGATATGTGCCGGTGGGCGCGGAACTGCTGCTGACCGCCCGCCGGTGACTAGCGGAAGATGCCGGTGTGGCCGAGGGAGTAGCGGCCGGGCTGGGGGTAGACGGCGAGGCCGTGCGGGCCGCTGCCGACGGGGATGCGGGCGAGCTGCTTGCCGGTCCGGGTGTCGATGGCGTACACCTCGGCGTCGTAGCGGCCGGAGAGCCACAGGACCTTGCCGTCCGCCGAGACGCCGCCCATGTCGGGGCTGCCGCCGTCCGGCAGGCGCCACTTCTTCGTCAGCGCGTTCTTCGTGAAGTCGAAGACGGAGACCGTGCCCTCGCCCCGGTTGGAGATGTACATCTCGCGGGAGTCGCGGCTGATGTACAGACCGTGGCAGCCCTTGCCGGTGTGCAGGAAGGAGGGCTTGGTGAACCGGTCGCCGTCGAGGATCCACACGCCGTCGGCCTTCATGTCGGCGATGTAGTACCGCTTCCCGTCGGGCGAGATCTTGACGTCCTGCGGCATCGCCCCGGCGAACGGCAGTTTCTCCTGCCCCACGACCCGCATCTTCTCGGTGTCGACCTTCAGCAGTTCGCCGCTGAACTCGCAGGAGACGATGAAGTAGCGCCCGTCGGGCGAGAAGTCGGCGTGGTTGACGCCGTAGCAGCTGACCGGGACGGTCTCCCTCCGTTTCATCGCGTGCGCGTCCCGGAAGACGAGCTCGCGGTCGAGGGAGGCCATCACGACGGCGTACTTGCCGTTCGGCGTGAAGTAGAGGTTGTACGGGTCGTGCACGTCGACCGTGTCGCCGGCCTTGCCGGTCCTGGGGTCGATGGGGGTGAGGGTGTTGCCCCGGTCGTTGTTCACCCACAGCGTCTTCAGGTCCCAGGAGGGCACGACGTGCTGCGGCTGGCGGCCGACCCGGATGGTCTCGATCACCTTGTACGTCTTCGGGTCGATCACGGACACGGTGTCGGACTCGGTGTTGGGGACGTAGACGCGGGACGGGAAGTCCTTGACGACCGGGGAGAGCTTGTTCGGGCGGTCGGCGGCGTAGACGTCCTTGGGGTCGAGGAGGGGCGGCATGCCGGGCAGCCCGCGGGCGGCCGGTTTCTTCACGGGGGCGGGCACGGCGGCCTTGGTCGGCTCCCGTGCGCCCTCCTCGCCCTGACTGGCGCAGGCGGCCAGGGCGGTGAGGGCGGCGGCGGTGAACAGGGCGCGGGTGAGGAGTGGGGGTCGCATCAGCCGATCAGCTCCGTGGTGGTGACCGCGCGCAGTCCGCGGCGGGCGAGTTCGTCCAGTACGGCGGGGAGCGCGGCGAGGGTGTCCGCGTAGCCGAAGTGCAGGCTCACGACGGATCCGTCGCGGACCTCGCGCAGGACGTTGGCCGTGACGGCGGCGGCGCCGGGCGAGGTGAAGTCGAGGGAGTCGACGTCGTAGGACAGGACGTGGGGGTAGCCGGCGGCGCGGGCCAGCCGCTCGACGAGCGGGGAGGCGCGGGAGGCGCGGGAGGGCCGGAACCAGGTCCCGACGGAGCCGGTGAGCCGTTTGAGCCGCCGGGCGCACTCCTCGATCTCGCCGCGCGCCCCGGTCTCGGACATGGCGTTGATGTCGAGGTGGCGGTGGGTGTGGTTGCCGAGGTCGTGGCCGCCGTCGAGGATCCGGCGGGCGAGGGCCGGGTGGGCGTCGAGCCAGGTCCCGACGGCGAGCACGGTGACCCGTGCGCCCTGCCGCTCGGCCTCTCCCAGGAGGGCCTCGGCGAGGGCCGGTTCGCCCTGCCCGTGGAAGGTGAGGGCGACCCGGGGCCGGTCACGGGGGCCGTGGCTGATCTGGGCCGGCTGTCCGGGGAAGGCGCGGGGGGCCGGGGCGGGCCGGGGGCCGGCGGGTGCCGGACGGGTCGCCGGGGGCGAGGACGGGCCGGGGGACGCGTCGGAGGAGCGGCCTGAGGCGGAGCCGGACGTGGAGCACGCGCCGGCGAACGCGCCCCCGGCGACCAGTCCGGCACCCGCCCGCAGCGCGGCACGGCGGTCGGTCGAAGTCACCCGCACCATTTAAGGGGCAAAAGGTAAGAAACAGAGTCATTCACCCGCGTGGCGGCCGGAGTCGGCGTCGGCCGGGCGGCGGCCCCCTGCCTCCCGCCGGGTCCGGCATGCCACCCTGGAGCCCCTCCCGTGAACGGCGGTCTCCTTGAACTCCTCCGCTCCCCGGGCCGCGCAGGGCTCCGGGCGCTCGTTCCGGCTCGGCCTCGCGCAGCGCGCCCTCCCCGGCGCGATCGGTTTCCTGGGCGCCTCGCTGGTGCTGTACGCCGGGAAGTTCCTCACCGACGACCCGATGAGCGTGCGCGACCTCGGGCAGCTGCTCGGCTGGTCCCTCGTCGGCGTCGCCGTCCTGGCGCTGACCGGGCGGCGGCGCGGGGTGATCCTCACCGAGGACGCCCTGGTGGTCGTGCACGGGGCACGCCGTGCGCTTCCCTGGTCCGGCATCGAGCGGCTGGAGGTCCGCCGTGTCCTCGGGGTGAGCCAGGTGGTCGCGCACCTCGCGGACGGCCGCCGGACGACCCTGCCCGCGCCGACGTCGTTCGCCGACGCGCGGTTCGCGGAGAAGGTCCGGGAACTGACGGAGTGCTGGCAGGAGCGGCGGCTCAGCCCGCCACCCGCAGCAGCACCACCGCCCGCGCCGGCACCGTGACCGCCTCCCCTGCGCGGTGGACCACGCCCGGGGGCTCGGTCTGGTCCTCGCGGGAGGTGTCGACGACCACCTCGTAGCGCTCGGCCCACGGCGGTCCCGGCAGGACGAAGCTCACCGGCCGGTCCCCGGCGTGCAGCACCGCGAGGAAGCTGTCGTCGGTGATCGGGGCGCCCCGTTCGTCGCGGCCCGGGATGTCCCGGCCGGAGAGGTACATGCCGAGGGTCGCGGCGGGGGCGTACCAGTCGCCCTCGGTCATCTCCGTGCCCCGCGCGGTGAACCAGGCCAGGTCGCGCAGCCCGTCCGCCGAGTGGGCGCGGCCGGAGAAGAAGGCGCGGCGGCGCAGCACCGGATGCCGGTGCCGCAGCGCGATCAGACGGGAGGTCAGGTCGAGGAGCGCGCGCCACCCCGGCTCCTCCAGCAGGCTCCAGTCCAGCCAGCCGGTCTCGTTGTCCTGGCAGTAGGCGTTGTTGTTGCCGCCCTGGGTGCGGCCCAGTTCGTCGCCCGCGACCAGCATGGGCACGCCGGTCGACAGCAGGAGGGTGGTGAGCAGGTTGCGCAGCTGGCGGCGCCGGAGCGCCTGGACCCGCTCGTCGTCCGTCTCCCCCTCGGCCCCGCAGTTCCAGGCCCGGTTGTCGTCCGTGCCGTCCCGGTTGCCCTCGCCGTTGGCCTCGTTGTGCTTGCGTTCGTAGGACACGAGGTCGCGCAGGGTGAAACCGTCGTGGGCGGTGACGAAGTTGACCGAGGCGTACGGGCGGCGGCCGCCCCAGGCGTAGAGGTCGCTGGAGCCGGACAGCCGGTAGCCCATCTCCCGGACGTCCGGCAGGGCGTGCCGCCAGAAGTCGCGCACGGCGTTGCGGTAGCGGTCGTTCCACTCGGTCCACAGGGGAGGGAAGGCGCCCACCTGGTAGCCGCCGGAGCCCACGTCCCAGGGTTCCGCGATCAGTTTGACCCGTCGCAGCACCGGGTCCTGGGCGATGACCGCGAGAAACGGGGAGAGCATGTCGACGTCGTGCATGGAGCGGGCGAGGGCGGCGGCGAGGTCGAAGCGGAAGCCGTCCACCCCCATCTCGGTGACCCAGTAGCGCAGGGAGTCCGTGATCAGCCTGAGCACATGCGGCTGCACCACGTGCAGGGTGTTGCCGCAGCCGGTGTAGTCGGCGTACCGGCGGGCGTCGGACTGGAGCCGGTAGTAGCCGCGGTTGTCGATGCCCTTGAGGGAGAGGGTGGGGCCGAGTTCGCCGGCCTCGGCGGTGTGGTTGTAGACGACGTCGAGGATCACCTCGATGCCGGCGGCGTGCAGGGCGCGGACCATCCGCTTGAACTCGCCGACCTGCCCTCCCGTCGTACCGGAGGAGGCGTAGCCGGCGTGCGGGGCGAAGTAGCCGATGGAGTTGTAGCCCCAGTAGTTCCGCAGGCCGCGGCGCAGCAGGTGGTCCTCGTGGGCGAACTGGTGGACGGGGAGCAGCTCCACCGCGGTCACGCCCAGCTTCACCAGGTGCGCGATGGCCGCCGGGTGGGCGAGCCCGGCGTAGGTGCCGCGGAGTTCCTCCGGGATGCCGGGGTGGCGCCGGGTGAAGCCCTTAACGTGGAGTTCGTAGATGACCGAGTCGGCCCACGGCGTCTTGGGGCGGCGGTCGTCGGCCCAGTCGTCGTCGTCATGGACGACGACGCCCTTCGGGACGTACGGCGCCGAGTCCCGTTCGTCGCGCACGGTGTCGGCGACCTGCTGCTGGGGCCAGTCCCTGACGTGCCCGTACACCTCCGGGGGGAGGGTGAACTCGCCGTCGACGGCGCGGGCGTAGGGGTCGAGGAGGAGCTTCGCCGGGTTCCAGCGGCCGCCGGTCCACGGGTCCCAGCGGCCGTGCACCCGGAAGCCGTAGCGCTGGCCCGGCATCACGCCCGGGACGAAACCGTGCCAGATCTCGTGCGTCAGCTCGGTCAGCGCGGCCCGGGTCTCCCGGCCACCCTCGTCGAACAGACACAGCTCGACGGCTTCCGCCCCGCCCGCCCACAGCGCGAAGTTGGTGCCCGCGACCCCGTCCGGGCCGACCCGGAAGCGGGCGCCGAGCGGGGTGGGCGCACCCGGGCGCACGGGCACGCCGGGCACCTTCTGGGACACCCCGTTCAGTCGGGTGTCCGGCGTGGCGCGTTCCTCCGCCACCGCCTCCTGCTCGGCTGCGCTGGACACCGTTCAGCCTCCCGCGGCTCGTGGGTACGACGTAGGGGCGGGCGTACGGCGTCCCGGCCGCCGCCGCCCCGCGCTGTCGTCCTCCCCCTGTTCTGCCCAGAGCGCGCCTCGCACTCACGTTTCCCCGGGGCGCACCCGGTCGTTGGACACACCGTGAGGCACGTACATGGGCGCGCACGGCGCGCGGGCGTCGCAGTGGCCGCCGTAGCGATGTGGGCCGGACTCCTGGCCGGGGCCGTGGGCTGCTCGGGCGACGGCGGGAGCGGGCTGGACCGGATGCTCGGCAGACCGGCGGCCCCCGAGGACGTCATCCGGGTGACCCCGGACGACCATGCGAAGGGGGTGCGGCCGGAGACGGGGCTGCTGGTCCGGGTGCCGGACGGGCGGCTGGAGTCGGTGAAGGTGATGCGGTCGCAGGACGCCCAGGAGACGAGGGTGGCGGGCCGGATCTCGGCCGACCGGCGGAGCTGGCGGCCGGACGGCGGCCGGCTGGCGCTGGCCGCCCGGTACACGGTCGATGTGGTGGCGCTGGACGGCGACGGCAACCGTTCGGCCCGGCACACCACCTTCACCACCTTCGTCCCCGACGAGCGGTTCATCGGGTACGTCTCCCCGGAGAACCGCTCCACGGTGGGCACCGGGATGATCGTGTCCCTGGACTTCAGCCGGGAGATCGAGAACCGGGCCGCCGTGCAGCGGGCGATCGAGGTGACCGCGGAGCCGGCCGTGGAGATCCGGCCGCACTGGTTCGGCGGCGGCCGGCTCGACTTCCGCCCCGAGGAGTACTGGAAGCCGGGCACCAGGGTCACGGTCGCGCTGAGGCTGCGGGACGTGGAGGGCGCGCCCGGGGTCTACGGGCTCCAGTACAAGACGTTCTCCTTCACCGTCGGCCGCAGCCAGGTCTCCCTGGTGGACGCGGAGAAGCACACGATGAAGGTGTGGCGCGAGGACGACCTGATCGCCACCGTGCCCATCACGGCCGGGGCGCCGAGGACGACGACGTACAACGGGAAGATGGTCGTCACGGAGATGCTCGAACTGACCCGGATGAACGGGGCCACCGTCGGCTTCAGGAAGAAGGACGGCAAGGGCGAGTACGACATCCCGGACGTGCCGCACGCCATGCGGCTGACCGAGTCCGGCACCTTCCTGCACGGCAACTACTGGGCGGAGCCGGACGTCTTCGGCAGCGCCAACGTCAGCCATGGCTGCGTCGGCCTGAGGGACGTCCGGGGCGGCGCCTCGGACACCCCCGCGGGCTGGTTCTTCGACCGCTCGCTGATCGGGGACGTCGTGGAGGTCGTGCACAGCAAGGACAAGGAGGTCGCGCCGGACAACGGGCTCGGCGGCTGGAACATGAGCTGGGAGGACTGGACCTCCCCGGACACGGACGGATGACCTCTCCCCTCCGTGCAACCATCCCCGCGTGATCATGGTCCAAGTTGCGACAGAACGGTGACATTCACCTGACACGCAGCTCAAAACCGCACGGTTAATATGCGCAAATGATCGCGCGGGGTGCGCGGGGGTGGGGGCCTGACCAGGCCCTGGGAGGGGAGAACGACTTGAACGTGCGACCGATATCGGGGGCGTCGATCGCGGGGCGCTCACGCGGCCGCCACAAGCGGTTGGCGCTGATCGTCGGCGGCATGCTGCTCGCCGTCACGGCGTGCGGCGGGGGCGGCGACTCGGACTCCGGGTCCGACGCCAAGGACAAGAACGACAAGGGCAGCACGGCGGCGGCCGAGAGCAAGCAGTCGGTGGCGGTCGTCGCGATCGCCCCGAAGACCGGTGCCAAGGACGTCGACACCACCGGCGCCCTGAAGGTGACCGCCAGCAAGGGCAAGCTGACCGAGGTCACCGTCAAGGACGACAAGGGCACGGCGATCAAGGGCACGATCTCCGCCGACGGCGCCGGCTGGACGCCGGCCACGCACCTCGCCGCCTCGACCGAGTACCAGGTGCACGCGGTCGCGAAGGACTCCGAGGGCCGTACGGCCGCCGAGGACTCCTCCTTCACCACGCTCAGCCCGCAGAACACCTTCATCGGCAACTTCACGCCCGAGGACGGCTCCACCGTCGGCGTCGGCATGCCGTTCTCGGTCCGCTTCACGCGGGGCATCACCAAGCCGGCCGACGTCGAGAAGGCCATCGAGATCAAGACCGAGCCGGCCGTGGACGTCGAGGGCCACTGGTTCGGCAACGACCGTCTGGACTTCCGCCCGGAGCAGTACTGGAAGGCCGGCACCAAGGTCACCGTCACGCTGAACCTGGACGGCGTCGAGGGCCGCAAGGGCGTCTACGGCAAGCAGTCCAAGACCGTCTCCTTCACCATCGGCCGCAGCCAGGTGTCGATCGTGGACGCCAAGAAGCACACGATGAAGGTCATGCGGGACGGCAAGCTCTACAAGACCATCCCGGTGACCACGGGCAAGCCCGGCTACGCCACCTGGAACGGCCAGATGGTCATCAGTGAGAAGTTCACGGTGACCCGGATGAACGGCGACACCGTCGGCTACGACGGCGAGTACGACATCAAGGACGTCCCGCACGCCATGCGGCTGACCAACTCGGGCACCTTCGTGCACGGCAACTACTGGGGCGGCGACGCCTTCGGCAACTACAACGCCAGCCACGGCTGCATCGGCCTGCGCGATGTGCGCGGCGGCTACGACAGCGGCGTCCCGGCCGCGTGGTTCTTCAACCACTCGATGGTCGGCGACGTGGTGACGGTGAAGAACTCCACCGACCCGACGGTCGACCCGGCCAACGGCCTCAACGGCTGGAACCTGTCCTGGGCCGAGTGGACGAAGTGACGGAGTAACGGCTTTCGCGACGGGCCCGGTGCTGTGACCAACGGCACCGGGCCCGCCGTCGTTAATGGTGGTTAACCTGCTGCCATGACCGTTCATCTCGAAGTCGCCGAGGGCGTCGGCACGATCCGTCTCGACCGCCCGCCCATGAACGCCCTGGACGTCGCCACGCAGGACCGGCTCAAGGAACTGGCCGAGGAGGCGACCCGCCGGGACGACGTCCGCGCCGTCGTGGTGTACGGCGGGGAGAAGGTGTTCGCGGCGGGCGCGGACATCAAGGAGATGCAGGACATGGACCACACCGCGATGGTCCTGCGCTCGCGCGCCCTCCAGGACTCCTTCACCGCGGTGGCCCGGATCCCCAAGCCGGTCGTGGCGGCCGTCACGGGCTACGCCCTGGGCGGCGGCTGCGAGCTGGCCCTCTGCGCGGACTTCCGGATCGCGGCCGACAACGCCAAGCTGGGCCAGCCGGAGATCCTGCTCGGACTGATCCCCGGCGCGGGCGGCACCCAGCGGCTGGCCCGGCTGATCGGCCCCTCCAAGGCGAAGGACCTCATCTTCACCGGCCGGATGGTGAAGGCGGACGAGGCCCTGACCCTGGGCCTGGTGGACCGCGTGGTCCCGGCGGCGGAGGTGTACCCGCAGGCGCACGCGTGGGCCGCGAAGCTGGCCCAGGGCCCGGCGCTCGCGCTGCGGGCGGCGAAGGAGTCGGTCGACACCGGCCTGGAGACGGACATCGACACCGGTCTCGCGGTCGAGCGCAACTGGTTCGCGGGCCTGTTCGCCACCGCCGACCGTGAGATCGGCATGCGGAGCTTCGTCGAGGAGGGACCGGGCAAGGCCAAGTTCCTGTGAGGCGGGTGCTGTGAGGCAGGTCTCCCTGAACGGGGTTGCCATCCCTTGCAATTGACGGGATGTCTCATTCGAGATGTCCCGTCCGGGTCCCTCGATGGGGCGGTTCATGGGACCCTGGGGTCGACCCTGAGCCCGCCTTGTCGAGGGAGTCCGGCGATTGCCCGCACAGGATCCGTCACCGCAGGTCAACGCGGCTTTTCCGGACTCCGAACCGCCCCCCGCGCAGACCGCGGACCCTGCGTCCGAGGAGGCCGCCGAGGGGGCGTATTCCGCCGGAACGGCCCCGGAGAGCGCCCCGGACGGCCATGATGGGGGCATGGCGGGGCTGGAGGATGTCGAACAGCCGCGGGGGCACGGGCGTGTGGCCGCGGCACGCTGGTCGCCTGCGGTGGAGGACGAACGGGCGCTGAAGGCACTGGAGTTGTTCGGCAACCCCACGGAGGGTGAGGTTCCGCTCCCTTCCCGTCCCGAGTCCGCCGCCACGGCCCGCCGTCTCACCCAGGTCGTCGTGCTGCGCCAGTGGGGGCTGTCCCCCAAGATGACCGAGGACGCGGTCCTGCTCGTCTCCGAACTCGTCGGCAACGCCGTACGCCACACGGGCGCCCGTGTCTTCGGCCTCCGACTGCGCCGGCGCCGCGGCTGGATCCGCGTCGAGGTCCGCGACCCCTCCCGCGGCCTGCCCTGCCTCATGCCGGTCCAGGAACTGGACGTCAGCGGCAGGGGCCTCTTCCTCGTCGACAAACTCTCCGACCGCTGGGGCGTGGACCTGCTGCCACGCGGCAAGACGACCTGGTTCGAGATGCGCGTCGCGGACCGCTGACGGCGCCGCCCCGTCGCCTTCCGAGATTCACCCGCAAGGGGGTACGGCCCCTCGAACCCGCAGGTCGTAGGACCAACGGCCGATGCCGGTCCGACCAAAACCCGTTGGGCGATGTCAGTGGCGATCCGTAGGCTCGCTCGTGATGTCGACGACACGTGCAACCACCAAGGACCGGTCCGCGGTGCGGACGTTGCTGCGTTTGTGGCCGTATGTGCGGCCGGTGCGGGTGCGGCTGTTCACCGCCGCCTCCGTGGCCGTCGTCGCCTCCTGTGTCGGGCTGGTGATCCCGCTGGTCCTGAAGTGGATGGTGGACGGGCCGGTCGCCGACCGGGACCCGGCGGGCGTCTGGCTCGGGGCCTTGTACCTGCTGCTGCTCGGGCTCCTGGAGGCCGGGCTGTTCGGGCTCCGGCGCTGGCTGGTGGCGCGGCCGCTCTCGCATGTCGAGGCGGAGATGCGGGCGGGGCTGTACCGGCATCTCCAACGGCTGCCGGTGGCCTTCCACGACCGGTGGGCCTCGGGACAGCTGCTGTCCCGGGCCACCACCGATCTGATGCTGCTGCGGATGTTCCTCGCCTTCCCGCTGACGTTCCTGCTGGTCAACGCGGTGACCATCCTGGCCGGTGTGATCATCATGCTGCTCCAGGACTGGTCCCTGGGCCTGGTGATCCTGGGACCCGCCCTCCCCGTCATGGTGATGTGCGTGGTCTTCGAGAACCGGTACGCGGTCGTGGCGCGGCTCGCCCAGGACCAGGTCGGCGATCTGACGACGGTCGTCGAGGAGAGCGTGCTCGGCATCCGGATCATCAAGGGGTTCGGCCGGCACCGCAGCCAGGCGCGGGCCTTCCGCGCGCTGTCGTCGACCCTGCGCGGGACGGAACTGCGCAAGGCCCGGCTGCTGGCGACGATCTGGGCCGTCATCGTGACCCTGCCCGAGCTGGCGATCGGGGCGGCGCTGGTGCTGGGCACGGTCCAGGTGGCGGACGGGGAGCTGTCCGCGGGCACGCTGGTCGCCTTCCTCTCGACGGCCCTCGCGCTGCGCTGGCCCGTCGACTCCATCGGCTTCCTGCTCGCGATGAGCCAGGAGGCGGCGACAGCCACGGAACGCTACTTCGAGGTGATGGACGAGAAGCCGGAAACGGAGACCACCACCGGGGGCCGCGGCGTCGCCGGTCCCACGGAGGTCACAGACTCGGGTACGGAACACGCGGTCGGCGCGGGAGCGGGCGCCGCGGGAGCAGGTGCCACGGGCACAGTCGGCGCGGGAGCGGGCGCCGCGCGAGCGGGTGCCGCGGGCACGGTTGGCGCGGGCACGGTTGGCGCGGGCACGGGCACCGCAGGCACGGCCGCCGCAGGCACGGCCGCCGCAGGCACGGCCGCCGCAGGCACGGCCGCCGCAGGCACGGCCGCCGCAGGCGGTATGGACGGCTCGGGCTCGGGCGACGCAGTCGTGATCGCCGGTGCCGCCGCCATGCTCGCGGGCGCCGGCGATGAGACCGTGCACGCCACGAACGCGGTCGACACGGACGCGAGCGCCGCAGGCGCCGTCGCCACGGACGCAGGCTCCACGGACTCGGGCGCCGCAGGTCCGGGCGCCGCAGGTGCGGGCGCGCCGGGCGCGGGCGCCGCAGGCGCGGGCGCCGCAGGCGAAGGGGACGCCGGCGCAGGGGACGCGGGCGAAGGGGACGGGCTTCGGTTTGTCGGGGTCGTGTTTCGGTATCCCGATGCCGATCCGGGCTCGCCCCCGATCCTGGACCGGGTCGATCTGCACATCCGGCCCGGGGAGTCCATGGCCCTGGTCGGTGCCACCGGCAGCGGCAAGACCACCCTCACCGCGCTCGTCCCCCGGCTGCACGAGGTGACCGCCGGGCGGATCACGCTCGACGGCGAGGACGTCACCGCGATGCCCCGCGAGGAACTGCGCGCCAAGGTCGCCGTCGCCTTCGAGGAACCGACGCTGTTCTCGGCGAGCGTCGGGGAGAACGTGCTGATGGGGGCGGACGACCGCGCCGGGGCCGCCGAGCTGGAGCGGGCGCTCCACATCGCCCAGGCCGAGTTCGCGCACGCCCTGCCGCAGGGCACCGAGACCCAGGTGGGCGAGCAGGGCCTCAGCCTCTCCGGCGGGCAGCGGCAACGGCTGGCGCTGGCCAGAGCCGTGGTGGGACAGCCGAGGTTCCTCGTGCTCGACGACCCGCTGTCCGCGCTGGACGTGCACACCGAGGCCGCCGTGGAGGCCGCGCTGCGCCAGGTCCTCGCCGACACCACCGCGCTCATCGTGGCCCACCGCCCGTCCACCGTGCTGCTCGCCGACCGGGTCGCCCTGCTCTCCGGGGGCCGGATCACCGCCGTCGGCACCCACCAGGAACTGCTGCGCGCCAACACCGAGTACGCCCACCTCATGTCAGGGAACGGCCGCCAGGAGGACGACCGATGAGTGCCCCCGCCACCTCGTCCCCCACCACCGACGACCCGCCGGAGGACCTGCCCGTCCGGGCCGCCGACGACCCCTTCGACAAGGACGTCCTGCCCACCCCGCCCGGCGCCACCGGCATCCTGCTGCGCTCCCTGCTCGCCCCCATGCGGGCGCGGGTCGCGCTGACCACGCTCCTGCTGCTGCTCCAGCAGGCGGCCGTCCAGGCGGGCCCGCTGCTGGTGGCGTACGCCATCGACCGCGCGGTGCCCGCGTTCCGGACCGGCGACAACGGGCCGCTGATCGCGGTGGCCGTCGGCTATCTGGGCTGCGCGCTGGCCTCCGGCGTGCTCCAGTACGCGTTCCTGATCGCGGCCGCCCGGGTCAACCAGGACGTGCTGCTCGATCTGCGCGGCCGGATCTTCCGGCACGCGCAGTCCCTCAGCGTGGACTTCCACGAGCGCTACACCTCGGGCCGGCTCATCTCCCGCTCCACCACGGACGTGGAGTCCCTGCGCGAGCTCCTCAACGAGGGCCTCCAGGAGCTGGTGACCGTGGTGCTGTCCTTGCTGTACATCTCGGCGATGCTGCTCTGGCTGGACCTCGGGCTCGGCGCGGTGGCGGTCGCGTCGTTCGTGCCGCTGTACCTGCTGGTGCGGATCTACCAGCGGCGCGCGGGGCGGGTGTTCACCGCCCGGTCCACCGCGATCGCGGCCGTGATCGTGAAGTTCGTGGAGACGATGAACGGCATCCGGCCGGTGCGCGCCTTCCGCCGCGAGGCCGTCAACGACGCCGACTTCGGGGTCCTCAACCGCCGCCACGAGCGGACGAACGGCGACGCGCTGCTGGAGATGGCCCGGTACGTCATCGGCTCACGGATCGTCGCCAACACGGCCGTCGCGCTGATCGTCCTGTGGGGCGCCTACCGGGTGGCGGGCGGCACGCTGGCGCTGGGTGTGCTGGCGGCGGCGGTGCTGTATCTGCGGCGGCTGTACGACCCGATCGACCGGCTCGGCATGTTCCTCAACTCGTACCAGTCGGCGGCGGCCTCGCTGGAGAAGATCGCGGGCCTGCTGGCGCAGACGCCGTCGGTGCCCGAGCCCTCGGTGCCGAAGGAGCTGCCCGCCTGCCGGAGCGAACTGCCCGGCCGCGAGGTCGTGTTCGACGAGGTGTCCTTCGGCTACCGCACCGGTGGCGAGGTCCTGCCCCGCTTCGCGCTCACCCTGCCCGCCGGGCAGACGGTCGCCGTCGTCGGCTCCACCGGCGCGGGCAAGTCCACCCTGGCCAAGCTGCTGGCCCGCTTCTACGACCCGTCCGAGGGCCGGGTGCTGCTCGACGGGGTCGATCTGCGCGAGCTCACCGTGCCCGAGCTGCGGCGCGGGGTGGTCATGGTGACGCAGGAGGCGTTCCTGTTCTCCGGCACGGTCGCCGAGAACATCGCCATCGGACGCCCGGACGCGACCCGGGAGGAGATCGAGCGGGCGGCGAAGGCGATCGGTGCGCACGAGTTCATCAGCGCGCTGCCCGACGGCTACGACACCGACGTCCGCAAGCGGGGCGGTCGTATCTCCGCGGGTCAGCGACAACTCGTGGCGTTCGCCCGGGCGTTGCTCGCGGATCCGGCGGTGCTGATCCTGGACGAGGCGACCAGCTCGCTGGACATCCCCGGGGAGCGGGCCGTGCAGGCCGCGATGGCCACGGTACTGAAGGGCCGTACGGCGGTGGTGATCGCACACCGGCTGTCGACGGTGGAGATCGCCGACCGGGTGCTGGTGATGGAGCGCGGACGGATCGTCGAGGACGGCGCGCCCGCCGACCTCATCGCGGGCACGGGCCGCTTCGCGGATCTGCACCGGGCCTGGCGGGACAGTCTGGCCTGATTATCCGCATATCGAACATGAACTCCCGGACAACGGACCGTTTCCGGCCAAATTTCTGACGCGCTCCTGACAGACAGCGCAATCCCCTGCCACTCTTCCCACTGCTACTTCACAGCAACCCCACAGCAAAACCGTTCTGCGTACCGCCTTTGTCGTGTCCAGCAGAAGGAGTCAGTGGTGAGAAGCACGTCCTCTCGCAGACGCACCCCCCACACCGCAGTCCGCAAGTCCGCCGCCGTCGCCCTGATCGGCGTCTCCGCACTGATCGCCGCCGCCGTGCAGTCCGGCGCCGCGACCGCCGCCCCCGAGCGGGCCCCGAAGCCGACCGGCTCCGAGTCGGTCAAGCTCACCCCCGCCCAGCGCGCCGCGCTGATCCACACGGCGGACGCCGGCAAGGCGGCGACCGCCAAGGAACTGGGCCTCGGCGCCAAGGAGGCGCTGGTCGTCCGTGACGTGGTCAAGGACGCGGACGGCACGCTGCACACCCGCTACGAGCGCACCTACGCCGGGCTGCCCGTGCTCGGCGGCGACCTGGTCGTGGACACCGCGAAGTCCGGCGCGACCGAGGGTGTGGTCAAGGCGACCCGCGCCACCATCAAGGTCGCCTCGCTCACGCCCACCGTCACCGCGGCCAAGGCGGAGAAGCAGGCGCTGTCCCTGGCGAAGGCCGACGGAGCGGCGGGCGCGGCCACCGACCGCGCGCCGCGCAAGGTGATCTGGGCGGCGAACGGCACCCCGGTCCTGGCGTACGAGACGGTCGTGGGCGGCCTCCAGGAGGACGGCACCCCGAACGAGCTGCACGTCATCACCGACGCGGCCACCGGCAAGAAGCTCTACGAGTACCAGGGCATCGAGACCGGCACCGGCAACACCATGTACAGCGGCACGGTGACGCTCGGCACCACGCAGTCCGGGTCGACGTACAACCTGACCGACGCGGCGCGCGGCAACCACAAGACGTACAACCTCAACCGGGGCACCTCCGGCACCGGCACGCTGTTCTCCGGCTCCGACGACGTCTGGGGCAACGGCTCGGCGTCCAACACGGAGACCGCGGGCGCCGACGCCCACTACGGCGCGGCCCTGACCTGGGACTACTACAAGAACGTGCACGGGCGCAGCGGTATCCGCGGCGACGGTGTGGGCGCGTACTCCCGGGTCCACTACGGCAACGCGTACGTCAACGCGTTCTGGCAGGACAGCTGCTTCTGCATGACGTACGGCGACGGCTCGGGCAACACCCACCCGCTGACGGCGATCGACGTGGCGGGCCACGAGATGACCCACGGCGTGACCGCCAACACCGCGGGCCTGAACTACTCCGGCGAGTCCGGCGGCCTCAACGAGGCCACCTCGGACATCTTCGGCACCTCGGTGGAGTTCTACGCCAACAACTCCTCGGACGTCGGTGACTACCTCATCGGCGAGGAGATCGACATCAACGGCGACGGCTCGCCGCTGCGGTACATGGACAAGCCGAGCAAGGACGGCGCGTCGAAGGACAGCTGGTACTCGGGCATCGGCTCGGTCGACGTGCACTACTCCTCGGGTCCGGCGAACCACTTCTTCTACCTCCTCTCCGAGGGCAGCGGCACCAAGACGATCAACGGTGTCACCTACAACTCGTCCACCTCGGACGGCCTTGCGGTCACCGGCATCGGCCGGGACAAGGCGGAGAAGATCTGGTTCCGCGCGCTGACCACGAAGTTCACCTCGACCACCAACTACGCCGCGGCCCGGACCGGCACGCTGGCGGCGGCAGGTGAGCTGTACGGCACGACGAGCGCCGAGTACACGGCCGTGGCGAACGCCTGGGCGGGCGTCGCGGTCGGCTCGCGGCCCGGTGGCGGCGGGGGCGGCGGCACCTCGTTCGAGAACACCGCCGACGTATCGATTCCGGACAACGGCGCGGCGGTCACCTCGTCGATCACCGTCTCCGGCCGGACCGGCAACGCGCCCTCGAACCTCCAGGTCGGGGTGGACATCGTCCACACCTACATCGGTGACCTCCAGGTGCAGCTGGTCGCCCCCGACGGCACGGCGTACACGCTGAAGGCGTACGGCACCGGCGGCAGCACGGACAACCTCAGCACCACGTACACGGTGAACGCCTCCTCCGAGGTCGCCAACGGTGTCTGGCAGCTGAGGGTCCAGGACAACGCGGCCGTCGACACCGGTTACATCAACAGCTGGAAGCTGACGTTCCCGTAAACCGGGACAGACACAGCGAAGGTGCCGCCCCGGAG
Source organism: Streptomyces sp. YKOK-I1 (assembly GCF_054660435.1). Lineage (NCBI taxonomy): Bacteria > Bacillati > Actinomycetota > Actinomycetes > Kitasatosporales > Streptomycetaceae > Streptomyces > Streptomyces sp. YKOK-I1. The sequence continues at coordinate 7,015,803 of NZ_BAAGDR010000001.1, read as the reverse complement.
GCCGGGAAACCTCCGGGGCGGCACCGCCTTTTTGCCAGCCGATTACCCACCACCTGTTGGCCTTTTACCGAGGTCAACTCGGTTTACATTCCGGCAATGTTCACCGGTTGGTCGATTTTCGGCCAACATCACATGGGGGTCCTGACATGTACGCGACCTTGATGCGAGGCTTCCTGGCAACCGCCGCACAACTTCACCACAGCTTCGGACAGCATCCCCACGCCGTCCGGGCACCCCCACACCCAAGGAGCTTGTGTGACCTCCCTCTACGCGCGTCACCAGCGCACCACTCTGGCGATCGCCACCGCGGTCGCGGCCGGCGCCCTGGTCACCACCGGCCTGACCTCCGGTGCCGTGGCCGCCCCGACCGCCTCGGACGCCGCCGCCAAGCCGCTCGCCGCGCCGACCGCGCTCTCCGCCTCCGCCCGCACCGCCCTGATCAAGGACAAGCAGGCCGACGCGACCGAGACAGCGCAGGAGATAGGCCTCGGCACCAAGGAGAAGCTGGTCGTCCGGGACGTCGTCAAGGACGCCGACGGCACCGTCCACACGCGCTACGAGCGGACCTACGCGGGCCTGCCGGTCCTCGGCGGCGACCTGGTCGTCCACGAGTCGGCCGCCGGCGTGAACAAGGGCGTCACCAAGGCGACGAAGACCACCATCAAGGTCGCCTCGCTCAAGGCCGTCGTCACCGCCGCCAAGGCGGAGAAGCAGGCGCTGACCCTCGCCAAGGCCGCCGGCTCGGCCAAGACCGCGGCCGACAACGCGCCCCGCAAGGTGATCTGGGCGGGCAACGGCAGCAAGCCGGTCCTCGCCTACGAGACGGTCGTCGGCGGCCTCCAGGACGACGGCACCCCGAACGAGCTGCACGTCATCACCGACGCGGCCACCGGCAAGAAGCTCTACGAGTACCAGGGCATCGAGACCGGCACCGGCAAGAGCCTGTACTCCGGCACCGTCACCCTGAACACCACGCTGTCGGGCTCGACGTACCAGCTGACCGACGGCACCCGGGGCAGCCACAAGACGTACAACAAGTCGCACGGCACCTCCTCCTCGGCGGGCACCCTGTTCACCGACGCCGACGACACGTGGGGCACCGGCGCCGCCTCCAGCTCCACCACGGACCAGACGGCCGCCGTCGACGCCGCCTACGGCGCCCAGGTGACCTGGGACTTCTACAAGTCGACGTTCGGCCGCAGCGGCATCAAGAACAACGGCGTGGCCGCCTACTCCCGCGTCCACTACGGCAACGCGTACGTCAACGCGTTCTGGGACGACAGCTGCTTCTGCATGACGTACGGCGACGGCGAGGGCAACGTCAACCCGCTGACCTCGCTGGACGTGGCCGGCCACGAGATGAGCCACGGCGTCACCGCCAACACCGCGGGCCTGAACTACTCCGGCGAGTCCGGCGGCCTCAACGAGGCCACCTCGGACATCTTCGGCACGGGCGTGGAGTTCTACGCGGCCAACTCCAACGACCCCGGTGACTACCTCATCGGCGAGAAGATCGACATCAACGGCGACGGCACCCCGCTGCGCTACATGGACAAGCCCAGCAAGGACGGCGGCTCGTCGGACTACTGGTCCTCCTCCGTCGGCAGCAAGGACGTCCACTACTCGTCCGGTGTCGCGAACCACTTCTTCTACCTGCTGTCCGAGGGCAGCGGCACCAAGACGATCAACGGCGTGACCTACAGCTCGCCGACGTACAACAGCTCCACGATCACCGGCATCGGCCGCGCCAAGGCGCTCCAGATCTGGTACAAGGCGCTCACGACGTACATGACCTCGACGACGAACTACAAGGGCGCCCGCACGGCGACCCTGAGCGCGGCGTCGGCCCTGTACGGCTCCAGCAGCACCGAGTACGCCACGGTCGCCGCGGCCTGGACGGCGGTCAACGTCACCGCCTGACGATCCCGAACATGAGGTGGGGCGGTACCCGGGACGAAGGCGTCCCCGGGTACCGCCCTACCCTTGTCTCCCATGCCGCCCAAGGACTTCACCTACGACGACGTCGGCGCGACCCGCGACCGACCCGGCTTCTGCCCGCCCGGCTTCCACGCCCTGCACGTACGCACCCGCGTCGGCGAGGGCCACGACCTCTTCCGGCGCGCGGCGGAGGCCGTCATGACGTGGGAGATGCACCGCGCGATGGGCGTCGGCGTCACCACCTCGGCGGACCGCGCGGCACCCGACGTGGACGTCACCATCACCCTGGCCGGCCTGATCAAGGCCCCCTGCCGTGTCATATGGACGGCCGACGAACACCGCCGCGCGGGCTGGGCCTACGGCACCCTCGCCGGTCACCCCGAGTCCGGCGAGGAGTCCTTCCTCGTCGACCGCACCGGTGACGGCACGGTCTGGCTGACGGTCTCGGCCTTCAGCCGCGCGGCCAAGTGGTACGCCCGGGCGGCGGGCCCGGCGACCCGGGGGCTGCAACAGGCGTACGCCCGGCGGTGCGGGACGGTGCTGCGGGGGCTGTGCACGGACGGGCAGCCGTAGCGGCCGGACGTCGCGGAGGGGTCAGGTGCGCGACACCACCCCGCAGCCCTCCTCACGGTCCGCCGCGAGGTCCTCGCTGCGGTCGTAGGGGTCCGTCGTCGGTCCGGTCGGGGTCGCGCCCGCGCTCGCGGTCCCACCGGTCGAGAACTGGGGGTGCAGGAAGCCGTCGTAGACGTCGCAGGCGGAGTTGCCGATCTTCTCGTCGTACTTCAGAACGGCGATCTTCCCCGGGGTGACGGTGTACTCGGCGGGGTCGGAGAGCTCCATGTCCAGGACGCGACGGACGATGGTGCGGGACACCTCGGTGGCCCCCTCGTCGGTCCGCACCAGCGGGTAGACGAAGGTGTAGTCGGCGTGCACGACGACGGAGGCGTGTTCACCCGCCTCGAACGTCATCCGTCCCCGGGTCTTGACCACGTCACCGGCCAGGCGCAGTTCGCCGGGATCGAAGCGGCTGAACATCACCAGCGGGTCGTGCTTCTCGTCCGGCTTGCTCAGCGCGGTGTTCAGCAGGGTGAGCAGGTCCTTCTGCCTCGGCTCGATCACCGCGAGCGCGGTCTCGGGGCGCTCACCGCGCAAGGTGGCCGGATCGAGGTTCGCGTCGACCAGGAGTTCCCTGGTCTGCCGCAGCGCCCGCGCGACCTGCGCCTTGGACAGCGATCCGACCGGGGCCGCCCCGGGCACGACGATGCCGTCCGCGCCGTCGGCCCAGCGCAGGGCCGGGGATCCCGCGAAGGGCCGGTCGAGCGTGGGGGTTTCGGGATCCACCGCGTCCGGGGCCGCGGTCGGGGCGGCGGTCTCCGGCGCCAGGGGCGACTCCGCGGCGGCCTGCGGCTCCCCCGCGCCGAAGGGGTCACCGGGCAGCAGCGACGGCCGCATCGCCACCACGGCGAGCACGATCACCGCGGGCACACCGAGCAGCGCCCAGAGTCTGCGCCTGCGGGCCGCTCTGCGTTCCAGGTCCCCCAGGGCCGGACCCGCACGCCACCCCGAAGGCCGCTCACCGCGCTCGTCCTGCTGCCGCAGCCGCTCCGAGACCATGCGGGCCCGGGCGGACGGCTCCTTCGGGACCCCGGAGGCCGTTCCGCGTTCGCTCTCCTCGAGAAACGCCCGCAGCGCGTCGTCGGACAGGGACGAGCCGTCCTCGGGTTCTTCGGGGGATCTGCCCACCACGCCCGCTTGCACCTTCCCTCTGTCGCAAGACAGTTCACAAGGACTGTAGTTCGACTTCGGGTGGCCGGCAGCACCCGGGCGCACCAGCACACGGGCGCCGGGCGGTCTGCCGCGACCGCCCGACGCCCGTGCCCCACCGTGCCGTTACCGCATCAGCACCCCGGCCCCCTCACCCCCGTCCTCCCCCGGCACCGCCAGCACCCCCAGTTCCGCGCCCGAGGCGAGGAGGCGGTGGGAGGGGAGGATGCGGACCGTGTAGCCGTAGGGGCCGGTGCGGTCCAGGGACAGGGGGCCCTCGTAGAGCCAGCGGCCCTCCAGGTCGGGGCCGGAGGCCGCCTTCAGGGGGACGGTGGAGGCGTCCGTGATGCGGTCCTCCTCGTCGACCCGGCCGGAGACCGCCTGCACCTCGACGTCCTCGGGGGCGAGTTCACCGAGGCCCACCCGGACGCGCAGGGAGAGCGTGCTGCCGAGTTCCGCGGTGGTGGTGGCCATCGAGGTCTCCACATGGTCGACCGTCACCGCGTGCCAGGCGGAGCGCACCCGTGCCTTCCAGACGGCGAGTTCGCGGGCGGTGGCCGGGTTCATCGCGCGGTGTGCCTGGGCGGCCGGGGTGTAGAGCCGGTCGACGTACTCGCGGACCATCCGGCCGGCCAGGACCTTCGGGCCGAGCAGGGTGAGGGTCTGGCGGACCATCTCGATCCAGCGGTCGGGCAGACCGGCGCGGCCGCGCTCGTAGAAGCGGGGCGTGATGCGCTGTTCGAGGAGGTCGTACAGGGCCGCCGCCTCGATGTCGTCGCGGTGGTCGGGATCGGTGCCGGCGCCGTCCGCGGTGGGGATCGCCCAGCCGAAGTCGGGCTGGAACCATTCGTCCCACCAGCCGTCCAGGACCGAGAGGTTGAGACAGCCGTTGAGCGCCGCCTTCATGCCGGAGGTGCCGCAGGCCTCCAGCGGGCGCAGCGGGTTGTTGAGCCAGATGTCGCAGCCGGGGTACAGCTTCTGCGCCATCGCCATGCCGTAGTCGGGGAGGAAGACGATCCGGTGCCGCACGCGCGGGTCGTCGGCGAACCGGACCAGCTCCTGGACCAGGCGCTTGCCGCCGTCGTCCGCCGGGTGCGCCTTGCCCGCCACCACGATCTGGATCGGGTGGGTCGGGTGCAGCAGCAGTTCCATCAGCCGGTCGCGGTCGCGCAGCATGAGGGTGAGGCGCTTGTACGACGGGACGCGGCGCGCGAATCCGATGGTGAGGACGTCGGGGTCCAGGACCCCGTCGATCCAGCCCAGCTCGGCGGTGCCCGCGCCGCGCTGCCGCCAGGAGGCCCGCAGCCGTTTGCGCACCTCCACCACCAACTGCTCGCGCAGGACGCGCCGCAGGTCCCAGATGCTCTGGTCGGAGACCCCGGCGACGACGTCCCAGCGGTCGCCGTCGCCGACGGCCAGCGCGTCCTCGGCGCGCTGGGCGCCCACCTGGCGGGCGCCGAGCCGCAGCACCTCGGGGGCCACCCAGGTCGGGGCGTGCACCCCGTTGGTGACGGAGGTGATCGGCACCTCGTCGGGGTCGAAGCCGGGCCACAGACCGGCGAACATCCCCCGGCTGACCTGGCCGTGCAGCAGGGACACGCCGTTGGCGCGCTGGGCGAGCCTGAGGCCCATCACGGCCATGTTGAAGAGATTGGGTTCGCCGCCGGGGTAGGTCTCCATGCCCAGCCGCAGGATGCGGTCGACGTCCATGCGCGGCAGTTCGGCGTCGGGGCCGAAGTGGCGGGCGACCAGCTCGCGGTCGAAGCGGTCGATGCCGGCCGGGACGGGGGTGTGGGTGGTGAAGACGGTTCCCGCCCGGACCGCCTCGAGTCCCGCGTCGAAGTCCAGTCCGTCGTCGCCGAGTTCGGCGATCCGCTCCAGGCCGAGGAAGCCCGCGTGCCCCTCGTTGGTGTGGAACACCTCGGGCGGGGCGTGCCCGGTGAGCCGGCAGTACGTCCGTACCGCCCGGACACCTCCTATGCCGAGCAGCATCTCCTGGAGCAGCCGGTGTTCGCTGCCGCCGCCGTAGAGCCGGTCGGTCACCCCGCGTTCGCCGAGGTCGTTCTCCTCGACGTCGGAGTCGAGCATCAGCAGGGGCACCCTGCCGACCCGGGCCAGCCAGATCCGGGCGTGCAGCCGCCGGCCGGCGGGCAGGGCGAGGGAGATCCGGGCGGGGGTGCCGTCCTCCTCCCGCAGCAGGCCGAGCGGCAGTTCGTTGGGGTCGAGGACGGGATAGTGCTCCTGCTGCCAGCCGTCGCGGGAGAGGGTCTGGCGGAAGTAGCCGTGGCGGTAGAGGAGTCCGACGCCGATCAGGGGGACGCCCAGATCGCTGGCGGCCTTCAGATGGTCGCCGGCGAGGATGCCGAGGCCGCCGGAGTACTGGGGCAGGGCGGCCGTGATGCCGAACTCGGGCGAGAAGTAGGCGACGGCGGCGGGGAGTTCGGCGGCGGTGGGCCGGGTCTGGTACCAGCGGTCGCCGGTCAGATAGTCGTGCAGCTCGTCGACTGCGGCGGTCAGCCGGCGCCGGAACCGGCGGTCCTCGGCCAGTTCGGCGAGGCGCTCCGGCCGTACGCCGCCGAGCAGTCGTACCGGGTCCCCGTCCGAGGCGGCCCAGCGTTCGGGATCGACGGACTGGAAGAGTTCACGGGTGTCCGCGTGCCATGACCAGCGCAGATTGCGGGCCAGGTCACTGAGCGGCCGGAGGGGTTCGGGGAGAAGGGGTCGGACGGTGAATCGACGGATCGCCTTCACATTCCACCTCGGCGTGGCGCGTTCGCTGGATGGACGTACGGCTGTGTACGCCCGGTCATCCAGCACCGTACCGGTGTTGTCCCCGCCCCTGCCGAAGGCTGGACGGGCCGGATCACGCAAACGGCGATATGGCCGATTCACCCCCCTAGGCCACCTTGTGACCCTTCACCCCGCACGAGAGGCTGCCCAGTGGCGTGCCCGGTTGCCGTACCCGGCCCGGCGTGCGCCGAGTCGAGGAGGGGAACGCGAACCATGGCACGGACGCACACCCGGCGTCTGCGCCGGGCGGGAAGCCTGACCGCGGTCGTCACGGCCATGGTCCTGTCGGCCGCGAGTCCGCCCGCGCAGGCCGTACCGGAGGGGAGAGTCGTCGGCGCCGGCCGGCCCGGTTCCGTCGGCGGGAGCTATCTGGTGACGCTGAAGGGGGACACCCGGGCGTCCTCGGACGCCGGCCGGCGGCTCGTCACCGCCTACGGGGTGAGAATCAGCCACACCTACGGCACGGTCCTCAACGGCTTCGCCGTACGCGCGGACGCGGGACAGGCCCGGCGGCTCGCGGCCGACCCCGCGGTCGCCTCGGTCGTCCAGGACACCGCGGTGACGGTGGACGCCGCGCGGAACCCGCCGTCGTGGGGACTGGACCGGGTCGACCAGCGGGGTCTGCCGCTGGACGGGGGCTACCGGGCGCCCGGTTCCGGGGGCGCCGGGGTGACGGTGTACGTCATCGACACCGGGATCCGGATCAGCCACGCGGACTTCGGCGGACGCGCGAGCTACGGCTGGGACTTCGTCGGCGGCGACCGCGGCGCCCCCGACGGCAACGGGCACGGCACCCAGGTCGCCGGGGTCGTCGCGGGCCGGACCTTCGGGGTCGCGGGGAAGGCGAAGGTCGTCGCCGTGCGCGTCCTGGACGACGCGGGCGCCGGCACCACCGCCCGGGTCATCGCCGGCATCGACTGGGTCACCCGGCACGCCCGCAGGCCGGCCGTCGCCAACCTCAGTCTGGGCGGCTCGTACAACGCCCGGCTCGACGCGGCCGTCCGCGCCTCCATCCGGTCCGGTGTCACCTATGTGGTCGCGGCCGGCAACGGGGGCCGGGCCGCCGCCCTGGGGTCGCCGGCCGACGTCCGGGAGGCCGTCACGGTCGGCGCCACCGACCGCGGGGACGCCCGGGCCGCGTTCTCCGACTACGGCTCGGCCCTCGACCTGTTCGCCCCGGGGGTGGCCATCACCTCCGCGTCGTCCACGAGCGACACCGGCCGCGTCACCCGGTCGGGTACGTCGATGGCGGCGCCGCACGCGGCGGGAGCGGCCGCGGTGTATCTCGCCGCTCACCCGGAAGCCGCACCGGCGCAGGTGGCCCGGGCGTTGGTCGCGGGCGCCGTGAACGGCAGGATTTCCGGCCGGGGGGCCGGTTCACCGGACAAACTCCTTCAGGTGACCCCCCTCAGGTGACGGACCACCACGACCGGCTCCCCCCGCGCCCGCAGAGGCCGCGAACGGGGCCGGTCTTGTGCGTAGACATACGCGCGAGTAGTTAACAAAGTGCCGGAATGCGCACCCGATCAGGGTGGGAAGGCTCCCCCGGTACTGGACCCCACATCCCTCCGCCCACCCTCGTTGATGCGGACAGGAGCGGTCATGCCCGCCACGCACCACTCGTCATCACCCCCGACACCCCGTACCCCCCGCACCGAGGCCACCCATGCCTCCGCAGCGGCGCCGCCCGGGCCCACCGCCGTCGGGCGCATCCCGGTCCTCGACGTGCGCCCGCTGGTCCAGCAGGGGCGCCGGCCCGCGAAGGCCGTGACCGGTGAGACCTTCGAGATCTCGGCGACCGTGTTCCGCGAGGGCCATGACGCCGTCGCCGCCAATGTCGTCCTGACCGACCCCCGGGGCCGGCCCGGTCCCTGGACCCCGATGCGTGAACTCGCCCCGGGCACGGACCGCTGGGGCGCCGACGTCACGCCGGACGCGCCGGGGCACTGGACGTACCAGGTGGAGGCCTGGGGCAACCCGGTGGCCACCTGGCGGCACCATGCGCAGATCAAGATCCCCGCAGGGCTGGACACCGAGCTGGTCCTGGAGGAGGGCGCCCGGCTGTACGAGCGCGCGGTGGCCGGTGTGGCCAAGGGGGGTGGGAAACGCGCCGTTCTGCGCGCCGCCGTCGCCGCGCTGCGCGACGACTCCCTGCCGCCGGCCTCCCGGCTGGCGGCGGCGTTGACGCCGGAGGTGGACGCGGTCCTGGCCCGCCACCCGCTGCGGGAGCTGCTCACCGCCTCCGCACCGCTGCCCCTGCTGGTGGAACGCGAACGCGCCCTGTACGGCGCCTGGTACGAATTCTTCCCCCGCTCCGAGGGCACCCCCGAGAACCCCCACGGCACCTTCCGCACCGCCGCCCGCCGGCTGCCCGCCATCGCCGCGATGGGCTTCGACGTCGTCTACCTCCCCCCGATCCACCCCATCGGCACCACCCACCGCAAGGGCCGCAACAACACCCTGCACGCCACCCCCGACGACGTCGGCGTCCCCTGGGCCATCGGCTCCCCCGAAGGCGGCCACGACACCGTCCACCCCGACCTCGGCACCCTCGAGGACTTCACCCGCTTCGTCGACCAGGCCCGCGCCCTCGGCCTGGAGACCGCCCTCGACTTCGCCCTGCAGTGCTCCCCCGACCACCCCTGGGTGCACAAACACCCCGAGTGGTTCCACCACCGCCCCGACGGCACCATCGCCCACGCCGAGAACCCCCCCAAGAAGTACCAGGACATCTACCCCATCGCCTTCGACGCCGACCTCGACGGACTCATCACCGAGACCCTGCGCGTCCTGCGCCACTGGATGTCCCACGGCGTGCGGATCTTCCGCGTCGACAACCCCCACACCAAACCCGTCGTCTTCTGGGAACGGGTCATCGCCGACATCAACCGCACCGACCCCGACGTCCTCTTCCTCGCCGAGGCCTTCACCCGCCCCGCGATGATGCACACCCTCGCCCAGACCGGCTTCCAGCAGTCCTACACCTACTTCACCTGGCGCACCACCAAAGCCGAACTGACCGAGTACCTCACCGAACTGTCGGGGGACGCCGCCTCCTACATGCGGCCCAACCTCTTCGCCAACACCCCCGACATCCTGCACGCCTACCTCCAGCACGGCGGCCCGCCCGCCTTCGCCGTCCGCGCCGTCCTCGCCGCCACCCTCTCCCCCACCTGGGGCATCTACAGCGGCTACGAACTCTGCGAGAACACCCCCCTGCGCCCCGGCAGCGAGGAATACCTCGACTCCGAGAAATACCAGCTCAAAGCCCGCGACTGGGACACCCCCGACACCCTCGCCCCCCTCATCACCCGCCTCAACACCATCCGGCGGGAGAACCCCGCCCTGCACACCCTGCGCACGCTGCGCTTCCACGACACCGACAAGGAAGCGGTGATCGCCTACTCGAAGAAGAGCGGTTCGAACACGGTTCTGGTGGTCGTCAACCTCGACCCCCACCACACCCAGGAGACGACGGTCTCGTTGGACATGCCGCAACTCGGCCTGGACTGGCACGAGTCGGTGCCGGTGCGCGACGAGCTCACCGGCGAGACCTACCACTGGGGCAGGGCCAACTACGTGCGCCTGGAACCGGGCACCCGGCCCGCGCACGTCCTCACCGTCCTGCGACCGTCCAACCCGCAGATCGGAGGGTCACCCACACGATGATCGTCAACGAGCCCGTTCCGGACACGTTCGAGGACACCCCCGACAAGGACCGCGACCCCGACTGGTTCAAACGAGCCGTCTTCTACGAGGTCCTCGTCCGTTCCTTCCAGGACAGCAACGGCGACGGTGTCGGCGACCTCAAGGGCATCACCGCCAAACTCGACTACCTGCAGTGGCTCGGCGTCGACTGCCTCTGGCTGCCGCCCTTCTTCAAGTCCCCCCTCCGCGACGGCGGATACGACGTCTCCGACTACACCTCCGTGCTCCCCGAGTTCGGCGACCTCGCCGACTTCGTGGAATTCGTCGACCACGCCCATCAGCGCGGTATGCGGGTGATCATCGACTTCGTCATGAACCACACGAGTGACCAGCACCCGTGGTTCCAGGAGTCGAGGAAGGACCCCGACGGGCCCTACGGCGACTACTACATGTGGGCCGACGACGACAAGCAGTACGCCGACGCCCGCATCATCTTCGTCGACACCGAGGTCTCCAACTGGACCTTCGACCCGGTCCGCAAGCAGTACTTCTTCCACCGCTTCTTCGCCCACCAGCCCGACCTCAACTACGAGAACCCGGCCGTCCAGGAGGAGATGATCTCCGCGCTGCGGTTCTGGCTGGACCTCGGCATCGACGGGTTCCGGCTGGACGCCGTGCCGTACCTGTACGCACGGGAGGGCACCAACTGCGAAAACCTTCCGGCAACCCATGAGTTCCTCAAGCGGGTCCGCAAGGAGATCGACGCCCACTACCCGGACACGGTGATCCTCGCCGAGGCCAACCAGTGGCCCGAGGACGTGGTGGACTACTTCGGCGACTACGCCTCCGGCGGCGACGAATGCCACATGGCGTTCCACTTCCCCGTCATGCCCCGCATCTTCATGGCCGTCCGCCGCGAGTCGCGCTATCCGGTCTCGGAGATCCTGGCGAAGACCCCGGCCATTCCGGCCAAGTGCCAGTGGGGCATCTTCCTGCGCAACCACGACGAGCTGACCCTGGAGATGGTCACCGACGAGGAGCGCGACTACATGTACGCGGAGTACGCCAAGGACCCGCGGATGCGCGCCAACATCGGCATCCGCCGCCGCCTCGCCCCCCTGCTGGACAACGACCGCAACCAGATCGAGCTGTTCACGGCTCTCCTGCTCTCGCTGCCCGGCTCGCCGATCCTCTACTACGGCGACGAGATCGGCATGGGCGACAACATCTGGCTCGGCGACCGCGACGCCGTGCGCACCCCGATGCAGTGGACACCGGACCGTAACGCGGGTTTTTCCTCCAGCGACCCCGGGCGGCTCTATCTGCCGACCATCATGGACCCCGTCTACGGCTACCAGGTCACCAACGTCGAGGCGTCGATGTCGTCGCCGTCGTCGCTGCTGCACTGGACCCGCCGGATGATCGAGATCCGCAAGCAGAACCCCGCCTTCGGCCTCGGGACCTACACCGAACTGCCCTCCACCAATCCGGCCGTGCTCGCGTTCCTGCGCGAATTCGAGGACGACCTCGTCCTGTGCGTGCACAACTTCTCGCGCTTCGCCCAGCCCACGGAACTGGACCTGAGCCGGTTCAACGGACGCCATCCGGTCGAGCTGTTCGGCGGGGTGCGCTTCCCGGCCATCGGCGATCTGCCCTACTTGCTGACCCTGGCCGGACACGGCTTCTACTGGTTCCGGCTCCGCGGGGAAGGCGCCTAGAACGCCCGCGGCGGGACGGTTTCCCCCGTCCCGCCCGGGGCACGCATCAGTGACACCCCGACCACCCGGGGAAAGGAATGTGACGCCATGGCGAAGACTGTCACACGTTCCGGCGGTTCCGGCACGATCAGCCCGGGCCTCCTCGCGTCACTGGACCCGCTGCTGCGGGAGTGGCTGCCACGGCAGCGCTGGTTCGCCGGCAAGGGCCGCCCGGTCACCGGGTTCTCGCTGGTCGCGGCCACCGAGCTGCTGCCGGCCGACGCCCGGCTCGGCCTGTACCACCTGGTGCTGCGCGCCCACCAGCCGGACACCCCCGGCGACCGCTACCAGCTGCTGATCGGGATCCGCGAGGCCCTGCCGCCCCGGCTGGCACCCGCGCTGATCGGCCATGTGACCCATGGACCGCTCGCCGGGCGGACGGTGTACGACGCCCTGTACGACACCCGGCCCGCCGAGCTGCTCCTTGAGGCGCTGCGCTCCCGGGCCCGGATCGGCGCCCTGCGCTGCGAACGCGACCCCGCGCAGGAGATCCGGTCCGGTCTGGTCCCGCGGCTGATGACCGCCGAGCAGTCGAACTCGTCGGTCGTCTATGGAGATACGTTCATCCTGAAGCTGTTCCGCCGGGTCGCGCCCGGGATCAATCCCGACCTGGAGCTGCCCCTGGCGCTGGCCCGCGAGGGCTGCCCCCGGGTGCCGGCGCCGACGGCCTGGATGGAGATGAACCCGGAGGAGGGCGCGGACGGCGCCGGCGAGCCGTACGTCCTCGGGGTGCTCCAGCCCTATGTGCAGGGCGCGACGGACGGCTGGGAGCTGGCGCTGCGGGAGCTGGCCAAGGGGGAGGACTTCGGCGCGGAGGCGCGGGCGCTGGGGCGGGCCACCGCCGAGGTGCACGGGGCGCTGGCCCGGGCGCTGCCCACGGTGACCCTCGGACCGGCGCAGATACAGCCGATGGCCGAGGGGATGGTCGTACGGCTGGAGGCGGCGGCGCGGGCGGTGCCGGCGCTGCGACCGTACGCGCCCGCGCTGCGCACCGCCTTCACCGCGCTGGCGGATCTGGCGGCGGAGGGGCAGACCTGGACCGCGCAGCGCGTGCACGGGGATCTGCACCTCGGGCAGTGTCTGCGGGCGCCGTCCGGGCAGTGGTCGCTGATCGACTTCGAGGGGGAGCCGGCCCGGCCGCCGGCGGAGCGCCGGATGCCGCAGCCCGCGGTGCGGGACGTGGCGGGCATGCTGCGGTCCTTCGACTACGCGGCCCACGCGTGCGAGCGGCCGGTTCCCGGCTGGGCGCACGCCTGCCGGTCGGCGTACTGCTCGGGGTACGCCGAGGCGGCGGGCCGCGATCCTCGCACCGATCCGGTGCTGCTGCGGGCCTTCGAGACGGACAAGGCGGTCTACGAGGTCGTCTACGAGGCCCGGCACCGACCCGACTGGCTGCCCGTTCCGCTGTCCGCCGTAGAGCGCCTCGCCGCACCCGAACAGCCTTGAGGAGGCCCCGCACGTGACTCCCCCGAAGCCCCCGAAGAAGGGCAAGAAGGCCGCCGGGAAGACCGGAAGGAAGGGGAAACCTCCGGTGCAGCCGCCCGCACCCGCCTTCTCCCCCGCCCCGGACGCCGCCGACCGTGAGCGGCTGCTCCACGGCACCCATCACGACCCGCACTCCGTGCTGGGCGCGCACCCGCGGCCCGGCGGGGTCGTCTTCCGTGCGCTCCGGCCGTACGCGCGGTCGGTCACCGTGGTCGCGGGCGGGCTGCGGGCGGCACTGCACGACGACGGGGACGGTTTCTTCTCGGGGCTGCTGCCCCTGACGGAGGTCCCGGCGTACCGGCTGCTGGTGGAGTACGAGGGCACGACCCTGGAGACCGAGGACGCGTACCGCTTCCTGCCCACGCTGGGCGAGCTGGACCTGCATCTGATCGGCGAGGGCCGGCACGAGGAGCTGTGGACGGCGCTCGGCGCGCACCCGACGGTCCACGAGGGGGTGCCCGGCACCCGGTTCTCGGTGTGGGCGCCGAACGCGCGCGGGGTGCGGGTGGCCGGGTCCTTCAACTTCTGGGACGGCACCGGGTGTCCGATGCGCTCGCTGGGCTCCTCGGGGGTGTGGGAGCTGTTCCTGCCGGGGGTCGGCGAGGGTGAGCTGTACAAGTTCGACATCGCCCGCCCGGACGGCTCGCACACCCTGCGCGCCGATCCGCTGGCCCGGCGCACGGAGGTACCGCCCGCGACCTCGTCGATCGTGCACGCCTCGCGGTACGAGTGGGGCGACGAGGAGTGGCTGGCACGGCGGGGGGAGATACCCGTGCACGAGGCCCCGTTCTCGGTGTACGAGGTCCATCTCGCGTCCTGGCGGCCGGGGCTGACGTACCGGCAGCTGGCCGAGCAGCTCCCCTCCTATGTCGGCGACCTGGGCTTCACGCATGTGGAGCTGATGCCGGTCGCCGAGCATCCCTTCGGCGGCTCCTGGGGCTACCAGGTCACCGGGTTCTACGCGCCGACGGCCCGGCTCGGCACCCCGGACGACTTCAAGTGCCTGGTGGACGCGCTGCACCGGGCGGGCATCGGCGTCCTGATGGACTGGGTGCCTGCGCACTTCCCGCGCGACGAGTGGGCGCTCGCGGAGTTCGACGGGCGGCCGCTGTACGAGCACGAGGACCCGCTGCGGGCCGCGCACCCCGACTGGGGGACGCTGGAGTTCGACTTCGGGCGGCACGAGGTGCGCAACTTCCTGGTCGCCAACGCCACGTACTGGTGCGAGGAGTTCCACATCGACGGGCTGCGGGTGGACGCGGTCGCCTCGATGCTCTACCTCGACTACTCGCGCGAGCCGGGCCAGTGGACGCCGAACGAGCACGGCGGCCGGGAGAACCTGGACGCGGTGGCGTTCCTCCAGGAGATGAACGCGACGGTCTACCGGCGCAACCCGGGGGTCGTGACGGTCGCCGAGGAGTCGACCGCGTGGGACGGCGTCACCCGGGCCACCCACCATCGCGGCCCGAGCGGCTTCGGCGGGCTCGGCTTCGGGCTGAAGTGGAACATGGGCTGGATGCACGACTCGCTCCAGTACATGGCCCATGAGCCGGTGCACCGCAAGTACCACCACCATGAGATGACGTTCTCGATGGTGTACGCGTACAGCGAGAACTACGTGCTGCCGATCTCCCACGACGAGGTGGTGCACGGCAAGCGCTCCCTGGTGTCGAAGATGCCGGGCGACTGGTGGCGGCAGCGCGCCGACCTGCGGGCCTACCTGGGCTTCATGTGGGCCCATCCGGGCAAGCAACTGCTCTTCATGGGGCAGGAGTTCGCGCAGGGCGCGGAGTGGTCGGAGGCGCACGGACCGGACTGGTGGCTGCTGGACTCGGCGTACGGGGCCGAACCGGACCACCGGGGGGTGCGCGACCTGGTCCGCGACCTCAACGCGGCCTACCGGGCGACGCCCGCGCTGTGGCAGCGGGACACCGATCCGGCCGGCTTCGAGTGGGTGGTCGGGGACGCCGCCGACGACAACGTCTTCGCGTTCCTGCGCCTCGACGCGGAGGGCGCGCCGCTGCTGTCCGTCTCCAACCTCTCCCCGGTCGTCCGCCACGCATACCGTCTGGGCGTCCCCGACGACATCCCCGCCTGGCACGAGATCCTCAACACCGACGCCGAACGCTACGGCGGCAGCGGCGTCGGTCACCCCGACCCGGTGAAGCCGGAAGCCCAGCCCTGGCACGGCCGTCCGGCCAGCATCCGCCTGACGCTGCCACCCCTCGCGACGGTGTGGCTGCGACCGGCCTAGGGCCCTTCTGATGGATCTCCGTGGGAGTAGGAGCGGCGTTCGGTGCGTGCTCTGGGGGTCCCCCCGGCCGAAGGCTGGGGGAGTGCCGGGCGGAAGCCCTCGTAGCGGAGCTACTAGGGCTTTTGTCCGGTGCGGCGAGAGTGCGTGCCGGGCGTCGCGACGCCGCGGAGATCCATCAGAAGGGCCCTAACTCTCCTTGCCCTCCTTCTTGCCGCCGAACATCAGCCGTCGCAGTGCCGCCAGCAGTCCCCTCGCCTGGCTCTCCTGGTGGGAAACGGCGGGGAGGAGGTCCGGGTCGGGGCGGTGCAGGGCCGGGGTGTCGGGGGACAGCTCGTAGCGGACCGGGAGGACCTTCAGGCCGCGCACCACCGGGCCGGAGCGCCAGGGCAACTGGTCGGGCGGAAGGGTGAGTTCGGCCTTGGCGAAGTGGTCGAAGACCCGGCCGACGGCGGTGGAGACGATCAGGGCGCCGAGTTCACGGGCGGCGCTCGGGCACTGGTGGGGGCCGGCGCCCCAGCCGAGGTGGGCCCGGGTGGAGACGGTGGAGCCGACCATCGTGGAGGAGCCGATGGCCAGCAGGTCCTGGTGGGCGGCGGCGGAGGACGGGGAGACGATGTCGCCCGCGCGGATCCAGAACCGGCCGAGCCGCACGTCCCGCGCCGCGAACCGGAAGCACATGTTGGCGACCGGCGGGTTGGCGAGGGCGGCCCGGTTGACGGTCTCGCCGAGCTGGCCCGCCGACAGGCTGCGGCGCACGGTGGCGTTGCCGCGCAACACCTCCAGCAGGGTGTTGAGGACCATGTTGCCGGTGATGTCGTTGAGGTAGACGGCGTTCATGAACAGCTCCCGGCCGAGCTGTTCGTCGTCGAGGTCCGGGTCGGCCAGCATCAGGTACGAGGTGAGGTCGTCGCCGGGGCGGGCGCGGCGGTGGGCGGCGAGCCGGGTGAAGGCGGCCAGCGCCCGGCCGGTGGCGGGGCCCGCGTCGGGGCCGCCGTCCAGCATCCGCCACAGGTCCATGACCAGTTCGTCGCCGAGGTCGACCGGGCAGCCGAAGAGTTTCGTGGTGACCATCAGCAGCAGCGGGCGGGTGTACTGGGCGCCCAGGTCGCAGTGGCCGGTGCGGCCCGACTCGGCGGCGAGCAGGGCGACGAGTTCGTCGGCGTACCGGGCGACGGCCTGGCGCAGTTCCCAGCCGACGGGGCTCTTGGGGTCCTGGAAGGGGCGCAGGGCCGCGTGGTGGGTGCGGCGGGCGGCGCGGTGCTCCTCGTCGTCCATGAACATCGTCTGGCGCACCTCGTAGCCCGCGAGCAGCGGCCAGTCGTGCGGCAGCTCGCCCTGAGCCCGGGCCCGCCAGTACCGCACGTCCCGCCGCCACTGGCTCTCGTTCTTCAGGACCTCCAGGACCTCGCGGTAGTCCAGAACGAGCCACACCGGTACGCCCATGAGGCCGACGGGCGCCACGGGGCCGTACGTGGCGCGCAGCCGCCGGTACACCGCGCCGGGGTCGGCGTCGAACTCCGCGGTGAGCAGCGGCTGGACGGCCAGCGAGCCGAGGTCGGGGCTGTCGGCCGGTGCGGTGGCGTGGGGCTGGGCTTCCATACGGCAACGCTTACCGCACCGGCCGTGCACGCGCAGTGATCACGGCACGAACTGTTACGTCTTGGTGATCCCGCGTTACGCCAGGGCTGCCACCAGCGCCTTCGGCAGCTCCTTGGTATGGACCACGCCGAGGCGCTGGGTGGCGCGGGTGAGGGCGACGTAGAGGTCGCTGGTGCCGTAGAGGCCCGGCTCGACCACCAGCACCGAGTCGAATTCGAGGCCCTTGGACTGGCGCGGGTCGAGCAGCACGACGGTCCGGGTGAGGTCCGGCTCGGCGCCCGCGGTCACCCCGTCCAGCCGGGCGGCGAGCCTGCGGTGCAGATGGCGCGGGGCGATGACGGCGAGCCTGCCCTCGGCGGGCGTCAGTTCCTTCACCGCCTCGGCGACCGCCTCGGGCAGGTCGTCGGTGGCGCGCGCCCAGGGCCGTAGCCCGGTGGAGCGCACCGAGCTCGGCGGCTCGAAGTCCGGGTCCTCGGCGCGTACGACGGCCGCCGCGACGTCCATGATCTCGGCGGGGGTGCGGTAGTTGACGCCGAGGCGGGTGTGCTCGTAGCGGTCCTCGACGTACGGCTGGAGGATCTTCGCCCAGGAGCCGACACCGGCCGCCTCCGCGGTCTGCGCGGGGTCGCCGACCAGGGTCATCGAGCGGGTCGGGCTGCGTCGCATGAGCAGCCGCCAGGCCATCGGGGACAGCTCCTGCGCCTCGTCCACGATGATGTGCCCGAACGCCCAGGTCCGGTCGGCGGCGGCGCGCTCGGCGGCGCTGCGGTGGTCGTCCTCCTCCTGCCGCTCGGCGAAGCGTTCGGCGTCGATGATGTCGTGCGCGGACAGCACCTCGCTGTCCTCGTCGTCGACGCCCTCGAACTCGTACGTCCGGGAGGCGTAGGAGACGTCCAGCACGCCCTGGGCGTACGCCACCTGTGTCTCGCGCTCCCGCTCCGCGCGGGCCCGGGCCACCCGCTCGTCCCAGCCCAGCAGCTCGGCGGCCTCGTCGAGCAGCGGGACGTCCGCGACGGTCCAGGCCCGGGTCACGGGGCGCCGCACGGCGGCCGCGTCCTCGTCGGGGAGGTAGCCGACCGGGTCGGCGAGGAAGTCGGCGACCAGGCGCTGCGGGGTCAGCCGCGGCCAGAGCTGGTCGATCGCGGCCCACACCTCGGGGTTCTCGGCCAGCTCGTCGCGGATCTGGGTGATGTCACTGGCGTCGAGGAGGCTGGAGCCGTCGTAGGGGTCGGTGCCGACGCGCTCGGCGTACAGCTCGGTGAGGGTGTTGAGGATGTGGCCCTCGAAGTGCTCCCGGGCCACGTTGTGCGGCAGCCGCGCGGCCCGGGTGCGCTCGCGCGCGACCTTCACCAGGCCGTCGTCGAGCATCAGGACCTCCCGGTCGTGCTCGATGGCGATCACCGGATCGGGCAGCGACTCCCAGTCCCGGACGACCTCGGCGAGCACGTCGGCCATGTCGGCGCGGCCCTTGACCGCGGCGGCCTCGCGGGTGTCGGTCGCCGTCGCCTTCACGCCGGGGAACAGCTCGCCGACGGTCGCCAGCAGCACACCGGTCTCGCCGAGGGAGGGCAGCACCTCGCCGATGTAGCCGAGGAAGGCGGGGTTGGGGCCGACGATGAGGACGGCGCGCTTGGCGAGCAGTTCGCGGTGTTCGTAGAGGAGATAGGCGGCGCGGTGCAGGGCGACGGCGGTCTTGCCGGTGCCGGGGCCGCCCTCGACGACCAGGACGCCCCGGTGCGGGGCGCGGATGATCTCGTCCTGTTCGGCCTGGATGGTCTGCACGATGTCGTGCATCCGGCCGGTGCGCGCGGCGTTCAGCGCGGCGAGCAGGACGTCGTCGCCGGTGGGGTCCTCGTGGCCGGTGCGCTCCTGGTCGCCGAGGTCGAGGATCTCGTCGTGCAGGGCGGTGACGGTACGGCCCTCGGTGCTCAGGTGCCGGCGGCGGCGCAGGCCCAGCGGGGTGTGCCCGGTGGCCAGGTAGAACGGGCGGGCCACGGCCGCCCGCCAGTCGATCAGCACGGGGGTGCGGTCGGTGTCGTCGGCGCGCAGTCCGATCCGGCCGATGTGGTGGCTGACGCCCGAGGTCAGGTCGATCCGGCCGAAGCAGAGCGAGCCGTCGACGGCGTTGAGCGCGGCCAGCAGCCCCGAGCGTTCGGCGACCAGGATGTCCCGCTCCAGGCGGGCCTGCATGGGTGTGTTCCCCTGTGCGAGCGCGTCACCGACGGAGGCCTCGGTGTCCCCGCGCAGGGCGTCCACACGGGCGTACAGGCCGTCGATGAATTCCTGCTCGCGCCGCAATTCACTGTCTGGAAAGCCGGTGTTTGACAATTCCGCTCCCGCCCGGATATACTGTGCTCACTGAACTTATTTGCGACTCAATTCTTACGAAGTCGCGAACCATCGAATATACGCAAAGAAATCCCCCGGACGCAATTGTCCGGGGGATTTCTTTGCGTAGGACCAGGTCAGAGCATGGTCAGAGCACGTCGGACAGCTCTTCCAGCAGTCGGCGCTTCGGCCGGGCGCCCACCATCGCCTTCACCGGCTCACCGCCCCGGAACACCATGAACGTCGGCATCGACAGCACCTTGTAGGCGTTGGTCGTCTCCGGATTGTGGTCCACGTTCAGCTGCACCACCTTCAGCCGGTCCCCCTCCTCGAAGGCGAGCGCCTTCAGCACCGGCCCCATCTGCCGGCACGGCGGACACCAGTCGGCGGTGAACTCCACCAGCACCGGCAGATCCGCCCCCAGCACCTCCGACGCGAAGTCCGCGTCCGTCACCGCGGCCACACCGTCCACTTCGATCACAGCTCCTGCCCTCCCAGTTCGCACAACGGTGGTTCGCCTCCGGCCGTGGCCAGCCGCACTCCGATCCGGGCCCGGATCGACCGCAGTTCCCCGATCAGCGCGTCCAGCTCGTCCAGCTTGCGCCGGTAGACCGCGAGCGACGCCGGGCACGAGTCGCCCTCGGGGTGACCGGCCCGCAGACACTCCACGAACGGCCTGGTCTCCTCCAGGCCGAACCCGAAGTCCTGGAGCGTCCTGATCTGCCGCAGCAGCTTCAGGTCGTCCTCGTCGTAGGTCCGGTGGCCGTTCTCGCCGCGCCGCGCGGGCAGCAGCCCCCGTGACTCGTAGTACCGCAGCGTCCGCGTGGTGGTCCCGGCCCGTGCGGCCAGCTCGCCGATTCGCATGCCCACGACCGTACGGCTTGACGCCGACGTCAGGGCAAGAGCGGTTCACCCACCGGCAGCCCCGCCGACTCCTCGACCTCCAGCAGGGACGCGCCGCGGCGTTCCGCCTCGAAGGCGCGATGCCCGCCGCGCAGCCCGAACAGCCGCTTGGTCAGCAGGATGTAGAGGACGGCGAGGACGTTGAGCACCAGCGTGCCGATCTTCAGCCAGCTGACGTGCTCGGTGAGCTCGTAGATCTCCAGAGGGAGGAAGGCGGCGGTGGCGACGACCGTCAGGTACTCCGCCCAGCGCTTGGCGTACCAGAGGCCCCCCGCCTCGACCAGCTCGATCAGCGCGTAGGCGAGGAGCAGCCCCGCCACCAGCATCAGGGTGGAGTGCCGGTAGCCGAAGGTCTTCTGCAGGGTGCCGACGACCGGTGAGTGGTCGAGGTCGTAGTGGAAGTGCCGGAAGACCGGGCGGAAGACGTCGAGGTACTCGTCGAAGAGGCGGTGGACCGCGTCGCGGGAGTTGCTGAACTTCCACACGGCCGCCGCGACCAGCACGACGAACACTCCGCGCACGGCCCGCTCGATCGCGAGGAAGCGGAGCACGAACAGGTCCCGGAGCACCTTGCCGCGCGGGACGAGCGGGGCGCCGGCGGCGGGTCCCGCGCCGTGCGGCTCGCCGAGCACGAAGTCGCCGCAGCGCAGACAGCGCCAGACCTCGCCGAGCGCGGTCTGCGCCTTCAGCCGCACCCGCAGGGCCGGCTCGTCCGGCGCGTACGTCACATGCCCGCGCCGGGCGCAGGTCCGCCGGTCCCAGTCGATCTTCATCCCCCGTGCCTCCCGTCGCGCTGTCGGCGCGGCAGGCTAGTGGAGGCGGGTAAGAGGTCGGTGAGGATCCGCAAGGGTGAGGATCCGCAAGGGTGAGGATCCGGACCCCGGACACACGAAAAAGCCGGGCGGCCGAGCTACGGGGGAGTGCTCGGCCGCCCGGGCCTTGTCCGGGTGTCCGGCCCCGGTTCAGGCGGGGCCGGACACCCGGGGTTCGGGGGTCCTGCGAGGGTGGTGCGTGGGGTACGGCTCAGGCCTTCGCGAGTTCCTTCTCGCCTTCCTCGCGGGGCTCGGGCACCTCGCCGCCGGTGACGGTCTCGCCCTCGTCGAGCAGGGTCTTCTCGTCGAAGGGCAGCTCACCGGCGAGGACCTGCTGGACGCGGGCCTTGTCGATCTCCTTGGTCCAGGTGCCGACCAGGACGGTGGCGACCGCGTTGCCCGCGAAGTTCGTCAGGGCGCGGGCCTCGCTCATGAAGCGGTCGATGCCGACGATCAGGCCGACGCCGTCCACCAGGGCCGGCTTGTGGGACTGGAGCCCGCCGGCCAGCGTGGCCAGACCGGCGCCGCTGACGCCCGCCGCGCCCTTGGAGGCGAGGAGCAGGAAGAGGAGGAGGGGGATCTGCTCGCCGATGGACATCGGGGTGCCCAGGGCGTCGGCGATGTAGAGGGACGCCATGGTCATGTAGATCATGGTGCCGTCGAGGTTGAAGGAGTAGCCGGTCGGGACGGTGATGCCGACGACGGGCTTGCTGACACCGAGGTGCTCCATCTTCGCGATGAGGCGCGGCAGCGCGGACTCGGAGGAGGAGGTGGACAGGATCAGCAGGAACTCACGGGCGAGGTACTTGAAGAGGACCAGGATGTTCAGGCCCGCGACCGCCCGCAGCAGCACACCGAGGACGATGAAGACGAAGAGGAAGCAGGTGACGTAGAAGCCGAGCATCAGGACGGCGAGGCTCTTGAGCGCGTCCAGGCCGGCCGAGCCGACGACCGCGGCGATGGCGCCGAAGGCACCGATCGGGGCGGCCCACATCACCATGGCGAGGATGCGGAAGACAAGCCGCTGGATGTGCTCGATGCCGCGCAGCACCGGCTGGCCGACGTTGCCCATGGCCTGGAGCGCGAAGCCGGCGAGCAGGGCGACCAGCAGGGTCTGCAGGACCTGGCCCTCGGTGAACGCGGACAGGAACGTGGTCGGGATGATCGACAGGACGAACTCGACCGGCGGCAGTGCCTCGTCGGAGACCTGGTCGTGGCCGGTGGCCTTGATCGCGTCGGTGAGCTGCAGTCCCTCGCCCGGGTGGAGGATGTTGCCCACGACGAGGCCGATGCTCAGCGCCACCAGGGACATCACCAGGAAGTAGCCGAGCGCGATACCGCCGACGGCGCCGACCTTGGCGGCCTTCCGTACGGAGCCGATGCCGAGCACGATCGTGCAGAAGATGATCGGGGAGATCATCATCTTGATCAGGCTCACGAACCCGGTGCCGAGCGGCTTGAGCTCGACGCCCAGGTCGGGCCAGATCAGACCCACGGCGATGCCGAGCGCCACGGCGGCGATGACGGCGATGTAGAGATAGTGGGTGCGGTCCCGCTTCCCAGCGGGTGCGGCAGGTGCCGTATTGGGGGTGGTGCTGGCGGCCACGGCTGCCCTCCTTGACGTCTTCGTCGGCATCACCGGCGTGCGGCTCACGTCCGGGGAGATAAGGGGAATGCAGTGACTATCGCCGGGCCTGTGAGGGCGGTCACCCTTAC
Source organism: Streptomyces sp. YKOK-I1 (assembly GCF_054660435.1). Classification (NCBI taxonomy): domain Bacteria; kingdom Bacillati; phylum Actinomycetota; class Actinomycetes; order Kitasatosporales; family Streptomycetaceae; genus Streptomyces; species Streptomyces sp. YKOK-I1. The sequence goes on along the minus strand of NZ_BAAGDR010000001.1, from coordinate 6,992,809 downwards.
GTTCATTTAGTTCGCGCTTAACACGGGAGGCACACTGACGACATGCGCCTCCCCGTCCGTGTACCGAGACCCCGCAGCCTGGCCGGCCAGCTCTTCGCCATGCAGGCCGTGCTGATAGCGGTGCTCGTGGCCGGGTACGCGCTGTTCACGTACGTCAGCGACCGCACCCAGGCCGAGGAGGCCGCGGGCCGCCAGGCCACGGCGGTGGCCCGCTCGGTCGCCGACTCCCCGTCGGTGCGGACGGCCATCGGTACGGCGAACCCGACGGCCGAGCTCCAGCCGTACGCGATGCGCGTCATGAAGGACACCGAGGTCGACTTCGTGACGATCATGAATCCGGAGGGCATCCGCTGGACCCACCCGGAGGTGAAGGAGATCGGCCAGCACTTCCGCGGCAACACGGCGAAGGCCCTGGCGGGCAAGACCTTCACGGAGACGTACACCGGCACGCTGGGCGCGTCCGTGCGGGCGGTCACCCCGATCGAGGACGGCGACCGGATCATCGGGCTGGTCAGCGCGGGGATCAAGGTGGAGGCGATCAGCAAGCGGGTCCAGGACCAGGTCACGGCCCTGTTCTCGGCGGCGGCGGGCGCGCTGCTGCTGGGCGCGGTGGGGACGTACGTCATCAACGCCTCGCTGCGCCGGCACACCCACGGGATGAACGCCGCCGAGCTGAGCCGGATGCACGACTACCACCAGGCGGCGTTGCACGCGGTGCGCGAGGGGCTGCTGATGCTGGACGGGCAGTACCGGGTGGCGCTGATCAACGACGGCGGGCGGGAGCTGCTCGGGGTGCCGGGGGACGTCGTGGGCAGGTCGGTGGCGGACCTGGGGCTGCCGGCCCCGCTGACGGGCGCGCTGCTGGCCTCCGAGCCCCGGGTGGACGAGGTGCATCTGACGGCGGCGGGGGTGCTGGTGATCAATACGTCACCGGTGTCCGGCGGAGAACGCAGGGGTACGGTCGTGACGCTCCGGGACGTCACCGAACTCCAGTCCCTGATGGGTGAGTTGGACTCCGAGCGGGGCTTCACCCAGGCGCTGCGCTCCCAGGCGCACGAGGCGGCGAACCGGCTGCACACCGTGGTCTCGCTGATCGAGCTGGGCCGGGCGGACGAGGCGGTCGAGTTCGCCACGGCGGAGCTGGAGCTGGCCCAGGCGCTGACGGACCAGGTGGTGGCGGCGGTGAGCGAGCCCGTCCTCGCGGCGCTGCTGCTGGGCAAGACGGCCCAGGCCAACGAGCGGGGCGTGGAGCTGGTGGTGTCGCAGGACAGCGGACTGGACGACGGTCTGCTGCCGCCGTCGCTGCCGGCCCGGGACCTGGTCACCATCCTCGGCAACCTCATCGACAACGCGGTGGACGCGGCGCAGGGCAGTGTGCGGGCGCGGGTCACGGTGACCGCGCGCACGGAGGGGGACGAGTTGCTGCTGGGGGTGGCGGACACCGGCGCGGGGGTGGATCCTGCCCACGCCTCCCTGGTCTTCGAACGGGGCTTCTCGACGAAGCCGTCGGGTCCCGGGGGGCGTGGTCTCGGTCTCGCCCTCGTCCGGCAGGCCGTGCACCGGCACGACGGGACGCTGTCGGTGACGGAGGCGGACGGCGGCGGGGCCGCGTTCATGGTGCGGCTGCCGTTGCGGCGGGCGACGGCGGTACCAGGAGGCAAAGGATGACGGAAGTGCCGGAGACACCGGAAGTACCGGGTGGGCCCATCAGAGTGCTGGTCGTCGAGGACGATCCGGTGGCCGCGGACGCGCATGTCATGTACGTCGGGCGGGTGCCGGGGTTCGTCGCGGTCGGGAAGGCGCACACGGGTGCGGAGGCCCGGCGCCTGCTCGACCGCACCCCGGTGGACCTGCTCCTCCTCGACCTCCATCTGCCGGACGCGCACGGCCTCCAACTGGCCCGCTCCCTGCGGGCGGCCGGCTATCACGCGGATGTCATCGCGGTGACCTCGGCCCGCGATCTGACGGTGGTCCGCGAGGGCGTCTCCCTGGGCGTCGTCCAGTACGTACTGAAGCCCTTCACGTTCGCGACGCTGCGCGACCGGCTGGTCCGCTACGCGGAGTTCCGCGGCGCGGCCGGCGAGGCGAGCGGCCAGGACGAGGTCGACCGGGCCCTCGCCGCCCTGCGCGCCCCGACCCCGGCGGCCCTGCCCAAGGGCCTGAGCGCCCCGACGCTGGAACGCGTCACGGAGGCCGTCCGCGAGGCCCCGGAAGGCCTTACGGCGGCGGGCGTCGCCGAGACGGTCGGCATCTCCCGGATCACCGCCCGGCGCTATCTGGAGCACCTGGTGGAGGCGGGCCGCGCCGAACGCAAGCCGCTGTACGGGCAGGTGGGCAGGCCTGAGTTGGTGTACCGGTGGGTGAAGGGGGCGGCGGGGAAGGGGCGATGACCGCTCCGTACACACCCTGGTCGCCGTCTGGGTCCGCGCCGCACAGGGCCGGGGAGAACACGTCCTTGAGCATGTACGGGCCGGTGGTGGGCAGCAGCCGACAGCTGCCCCGTACGGCACCCGGGCCCGCATCCGCGTCGGCCGGCTCACGGCCGTTCCAGGGGTCGCCGAGGCGCCCGACGACGCCATCCGGCCAACTCGCGCCGGGGGACGCCTAGAAGACCGACTCCGCCTCGTCCATCCGGTCCTTCGGGACCGTCTTCAGTTCGGTGACCGCCTCGGCCAGCGGGACCATGACCACATCGGTGCCGCGCAGGGCCGTCATCCTGCCGAACTCGCCGCGGTGGGCCGCCTCAACGGCGTGCCAGCCGAAGCGGGTGGCGAGGACGCGGTCGTAGGCCGTGGGGACGCCGCCGCGCTGGACGTGGCCGAGGATGACCGGCCGGGCCTCCTTGCCGAGCCGCCTCTCCAGCTCGTACGCGAGGGCCGTGCCGATGCCCTGGAAGCGCTCGTGGCCGAACTTGTCGATCTCGCCCTTGCCGTAGTCCATGCTGCCCTCGGCGGGATGGGCGCCCTCCGCCACGCACACCACGGCGAACTTCTTGCCGCGCGCGAAGCGCTCCTCGACCATCTTGACCAGGTCGGCGGGGTCGAAGGGGCGCTCGGGCAGGCAGATGCCGTGGGCGCCGGCCGCCATGCCCGACTCCAGGGCGATCCAGCCCGCGTGGCGGCCCATGACCTCGACGACCATCACGCGCTGGTGGGACTCCGCCGTGGTCTTCAGGCGGTCCATCGCCTCCGTGGCCACACCGACCGCGGTGTCGAAGCCGAAGGTGCGGTCCGTGGAGGAGATGTCGTTGTCGATGGTCTTGGGGACGCCGACCACCGGGAGACCGGCGTCGCTGAGCATGCGGGCCGCCGTCAGCGTGCCCTCGCCGCCGATCGGGATCAGCGCGTCGATGCCGAAGTCGTGGATCATGTCCGAGGCGGACTCGCAGGCCTCGCGCAGCCGGTCCCGCTCCAGCCGCGAGGAGCCGAGGATCGTACCGCCGCGGGCCAGGATGCCGCTCACGGCGTTGAGGTCGAGACTGCGGTAACGGCCGTCCAGGAGACCGGCGTACCCGTCCTCGAAGCCGATGACCTCGTCGCCGTAGTTGTCGACCGCGCGGTGCACCACCGACCGGATCACTGCGTTCAGGCCGGGGCAGTCGCCGCCTGCGGTGAGAACTCCGATGCGCATCGTGGTGTGTCTCCTGCTCGGGTGTTGATGCCGGTGAGCCAGGTCCGATTGTTCCACGCCGCCCAGGGCACTGTCTCTTGACGGGCGCCTTATCCATGCGCAGGGGTATTGTCAAGAGGGTTCTGCTCACCCAGGTGGGCGATTTTTATGATCCCGGCCCCCCACACCGCCTCGACACACCACCAGACGAAACGGAGTGCTCGCGTGACCCGCAGCGTGTACGTGACCGGTATCGACCGCGGCGACGGCAGGCAGGTCGTCGAACTGGGGGTCATGGAGCTCCTGACCCGGCAGGTGGACCGGGTGGGTGTCTTCCGGCCGCTCGTCCACGACCGGCCGGACCGGTTGTTCGAGCTGCTGCGGGCCCGCTACCGGCTGACCCAGGACCCGACGACGGTCTACGGCATGGACTACCACGAGGCGTCCACCCTCCAGGCCGAGCAGGGCGCGGACGAACTGGTCTCCACCCTCGTCGAGCGGTTCCACCGGGTCGCCCGGGAGTACGACGTCGTCCTCGTCCTGGGCACGGACTACGCCGACACCCAGTTCCCCGACGAGCTGGCCCTCAACGCGCGCCTCGCCAACGAGTTCGGCGCGTCCGTGATCCCCGTGGTCGGCGGCCGCAAGCAGACCGCGGAGTCCGTCCTCGCCGAGACGCGCAACGCCTACCGCGCCTATCTGGCGCTCGGCTGCGACGTGCTCGCCATGGTCGCCAACCTGGTCGCCCGCGAGGACCGGGACGAGATGGCCGAGGCGCTGGCGAAGCGGCTGCCCGTCCCCTCCTACGTGCTGCCCGACGAGCCCGCCCTGTCCGCGCCGACCGTCGCCCAGGTCAGCCACGCGCTCGGCGCGAGGGTGGTGCTCGGCGACGACTCGGGGCTCGCCCGCGACGCCCTCGGCTTCGTCTTCGGCGGCGCGATGCTGCCGAACTTCCTCAACGCCCTGACCCCGGGCGCTCTGGTGGTCACCCCGGGCGACCGGGCCGACCTGGTCATCGGCTCGCTCGCCGCGCACAGCGCCGGGACCCCGCCGATCGCCGGGGTGCTGCTCACCCTCGACGAGGTCCCCAGCGACGCGATCCTCACCCTCGCCGCCCGGCTGGCCCCCGGCACCCCCGTCCTGTCGGTGCCCGGCAACAGCTTCCCCACCGCCGAACAGCTGTTCTCCCTGGAGGGCAAGCTGAACGCGGCGACCCCGCGCAAGGCCGAGACCGCGCTCGGGCTGTTCGAGCGGCACGTCGACACCGCAGAGCTCCTCAAGCGCGTCTCCGCCCCCAGCACCGACCGGGTCACGCCGATGATGTTCGAGCACAAGCTGCTGGAGCAGGCCCGCGCCGACCGGCGGCGGGTGGTGCTGCCGGAGGGCACCGAGGAGCGGGTGCTGCACGCGGCCGAGGTGCTGCTGCGGCGCGGCGTCTGCGACCTCACCCTGCTCGGGCCGCAGGACCAGATCCGCAAGAAGGCCGCCGACCTCGGGATCGACCTGGGCGGCTGCCAGGTGATCGACCCGGCGACCAGTGAGCTGCGGGACGCCTTCGCCGAGCGGTACGCGCACTTCCGCGCCCACAAGGGCGTCACGGTGGAGCTGGCGTACGACGTCGTCTCCGACGTGAACTACTTCGGCACGCTGATGGTGCAGGAGGGACTCGCGGACGGCATGGTCTCCGGGTCCGTGCACTCCACGGCGGCGACCATCCGGCCCGCCTTCGAGATCATCAAGACCAAGCCGGACGCGGACATCGTCTCGTCCGTCTTCTTCATGTGCCTGGCCGACAAGGTCCTCGTCTACGGCGACTGCGCGGTCAACCCCGACCCGAACGCCGAGCAGCTCGCCGACATCGCCATCCAGTCGGCCGCCACCGCCGCCCAGTTCGGCGTGGAGCCGAGGATCGCGATGCTGTCGTACTCGACGGGCACGTCCGGGTCGGGCGCCGACGTCGACAAGGTGCGCGAGGCCACCGAGCTGGTGCGCTCCCGGCGGCCCGATCTGAAGATCGAGGGGCCGATCCAGTACGACGCCGCGGTCGAGCCCAGTGTCGCGGCGACCAAGCTGCCGGGCTCCGAGGTGGCGGGCCAGGCCAGTGTGCTGATCTTCCCGGACCTCAACACCGGCAACAACACCTACAAGGCCGTGCAGCGTTCGGCCGGCGCGATCGCCGTCGGGCCGGTGCTCCAGGGACTGCGCAAGCCCGTCAACGACCTGTCCCGGGGCGCGCTCGTCCCCGACATCGTCACCACCGTCGCCATCACGGCGATCCAGGCCCAGACCCTCGACCAGCCCCTCGACCAGAAGGCTCCCCAGCAGTGACCGCGACCCGTGTCCTCGTCCTCAACTCCGGCTCCTCGTCGGTGAAGTACCAGCTGCTCGACATGCGGGAGGGCGACCGGCTGGCGAGCGGGCTCGTCGAGCGCATCGGTGAGCGGACCTCACGGCTGAAGCACACGCCGCTCGCGGCCGGCGGGGAGACCCGCGAGTGGACCGGGCCGATCGCCGACCACGGCGCCGCGCTGAAGGCCGTATCGGAAGAACTGGCGCGGGACGGGCTAGGGCTGGACTCGCCCGAGCTGGCCGCCGTCGGGCACCGGGTGGTGCACGGCGGGAAGCTGTTCACCGAGCCGACGGTCGTCGACGACACGGTCCTCGCCGAGATAGAGCGGCTGATCCCGGTCGCGCCGCTGCACAACCCGGCCAACCTCACCGGGATCCGCACCGCCCGGGCCCTGCGGCCCGATCTGCCCCAGGTCGCCGTGTTTGACACCGCCTTCCACACGACGATGCCGGAGGCCGCCGCCCGCTACGCGATCGACGTGGAGACCGCCGACGCGCACCGGGTGAGGCGCTACGGCTTCCACGGGACCTCGCACGCGTACGTCTCCCGGGCGACGGCGAAGCTGCTCGGCAGGGCACCCGAAGAGGTGAACGTCATCGTGCTGCACCTCGGCAACGGGGCGTCCGCGTCCGCGGTCGAGGGGGGCCGGTGCGTGGACACCTCGATGGGCCTGACGCCGCTGGAGGGACTGGTGATGGGAACGCGCTCCGGGGACGTCGATCCCGCCGTCATCTTCCATTTGGCACGAGTTGGCGGAATGTCCATCGACGAAATCGACACTCTTCTCAACAAGAAGAGCGGGCTGGTCGGACTGTGCGGCGACAACGACATGCGGGAGATCCGGCGCCGGATCGACGAGGGCGACGTACAGGCGCGGCTCGCCTTCGACATCTACATTCACCGTCTGAAGAAGTACATCGGCGCCTATTACGCCGTCCTCGGGCGGGTGGACGCGGTGGCGTTCACCGCGGGGGTCGGCGAGAACGCGGCCGAGGTGCGCGCGGCGGCCGTCGCGGGCCTGGAGACCCTGGGCCTGGCGGTGGACGGCGGGCTCAACGCCGTACGGGGCGACGAGCCCCGGCTGATCTCGCCCGCGGACGCCCGGGTGGCGGTCGCCGTGGTGCCGACGGACGAGGAACTCGAGATCGCCACGCAGACGTATGCATTGGTCGTACGGACAAACTGAGCCGGAAAGCAACTGAGCACCAACCCGCCCATTTGTATCTTCCGCCAGACGCATTATTCCGTAGCGAAACAAACCGATAGGATCGCCCCATGCGCCGTTCGAAAATCGTCTGTACTCTCGGCCCCGCGGTCGACTCCCACGAGATGCTCGTCTCCCTGATCGAAGCCGGCATGAACGTGGCCCGCTTCAACTTCAGCCACGGCACGCACGCCGAGCACCAGGGCCGTTACGACCGGGTCCGGGCCGCCTCCAAGGAGACCGGCCGGGCCATCGGTGTCCTCGCCGACCTCCAGGGCCCGAAGATCCGTCTCGAGACCTTCGCCGAGGGTCCGGTGGAGCTGGTGCGGGGTGACGAGTTCACCATCACCACCGAGGACGTCCCCGGTGACAAGACGATCTGCGGCACGACGTACAAGGGCCTGCCCGGCGACGTCGACCGCGGCGACCAGATCCTGATCAACGACGGCAACGTCGAGCTGAAGGTCCTCGACGTCGAGGGCGCGCGGGTGAAGACGATCGTCATCGAGGGCGGTGTCATCTCCGACCACAAGGGCATCAACCTGCCCGGCGCGGCCGTCAACGTGCCCGCGCTCTCCGAGAAGGACGTCGAGGACCTCCGTTTCGCGCTGCGCATGGGCTGCGACATGGTCGCGCTGTCCTTCGTCCGTGACGCCAAGGACGTGACCGACGTCCACCGCGTGATGGACGAGGAGGGCCGCCGGGTGCCCGTCATCGCCAAGGTGGAGAAGCCGCAGGCGGTGGAGAACATGGAGGACGTCGTGATGGCGTTCGACGCCGTGATGGTCGCCCGTGGCGACCTCGCCGTCGAATACCCGCTCGAGAAGGTCCCCATGGTGCAGAAGCGCCTCATCGAGCTGTGCCGGCGCAACGCCAAGCCGGTGATCGTGGCGACCCAGATGATGGAGTCGATGATCACCAACTCCCGTCCGACCCGCGCCGAGGCCTCCGACGTGGCCAACGCGATCCTGGACGGCGCGGACGCGGTCATGCTGTCGGCGGAGTCCTCGGTCGGCGCCTACCCGATCGAGACCGTGAAGACCATGTCGAAGATCGTCACCGCGGCCGAGCAGGAGCTGCTCTCCAAGGGCCTCCAGCCCCTCGTGCCCGGCAAGAAGCCGCGCACGCAGGGCGGTTCGATCGCGCGCGCCGCGTGCGAGATCGCCGACTTCCTCGGCGGCCGCGGCCTGGTGGCCTTCACCCAGTCCGGTGACACCGCCCGTCGGCTCTCCCGCTACCGCGCGCAGCAGCCGATCGTCGCCTTCACCACCGACGAGGGCACCCGCAACCAGCTGACGCTCAGCTGGGGCGTCGAGTCCCACGTGGTCCCCTTCGTCAACTCCACCGACGAGATGGTCGACATGGTCGACCAGGAGATCGCGAAGATCAACCGCTTCAACCCGGGCGAGACCGTCATCATCACCGCCGGCTCGCCCCCCGGCGTCCCCGGCACCACCAACATGCTCCGCGTCCACCACCTGGGCGGCGGCGCGATCGACTGAACCGCGGTTCCCCACAAGGGACGTGCACAGCGCTGAGGGCGCCCCCCTGTGACAGGGGGGCGCCCTCAGCTGTGAGCGGCTCCCGAAGTGGCTCTGTGACCCGGCGGATCAGCTGATGTACTGATGCAGGCCGGGTACGGTCAGCGTGCCGCCGAACTGGCCTGCCTGCTGGACCTTCACGTTGGTGAAGTAGATCAGCGGGATGTTCAGCGGCGGCGGGTTGTCCGGGGTGAACGTGACCGGTATCAGGCCGAACAGGTTCCCCGAGATGCTCTCGGTGTACATGACCGTGTCGCCGTCCTTGATCGTGGACGTCGTGCCCTTGCCCGCCTGGACGTGGTAGGTCTTGCCCGCCTGCTTGTCGATCACGGTCTGGTGCAGGTCACCGATGTCGGTGCCGCCGGAGATGACGTACTTCAGGACCTGCTTGGTCTTGCCGTTGGACGTCTTCACCTTGACTATGCCCTGGTAGTCGGCGCCCTTGAGCAGCAGCGAACTGGCGTTGAGGTACCAGGGGTCGTCGGGCAGCGGCAGCTTGTTGTCGACCCCGCTCTCGTCCTCCGTGGCGACCGGGCAGTCCTCGACGTCCGTGGTGGCGCTCGCGGAGGGGCTCGGCGAGGCGCTGGCCGAGGCGTCGGCGGACTCGGCGGACTCCGTCGCGGTGTCGGCGGCGTCGGCGGCGGCAGCCGCCTCGCTCGCGGCGTCCTTCACCGTGCCGCTGGTCTTCTCGGTCGTCTCCTTGGTGGCGTCGGAGGAGTCCGAGGACGTGTCCGTGCCGTTGTCCGTGGCGCTCTCCGAGGCGGACGCGGAGGGCGACGGGCTCGCCGTCGCGGTCGCGTCGTCGGAGCTGTCGCCGTCGAAGACGTCCTTGATGGCGTCGCCGATGGTCTCCAGGACGCTCTTGCTCGTCTCCGTGGCCGACGGGCTGGCCGTCGCGGTGTCGTCGGAGGACGACGCCGAGGTGTCCGTCGAGGAGGCGGCCTCGGAGGAGGCCGACGGCGAGGGCTCGGCCGTGTCGTCGGAACCTGAATCCGACGAGGAGGAGCCGTCCGAGGCGCTGTCGTCGTCCTTGGAGGTCGTGTCCTTGGAGGTCGACTCCTTCGTGTCGCTCGTGGACTCGTCCGTGGCGTCGGCCGACGTCTCGGAGGCCGAGGGCGACGCGGAGGCCGACGCCTCGGCCGTCATGGCGTCGACGCAGGCCTCGTACTCCTCGGCCGTGAGGCTCTTCGAGGTCGGCTGGTCGTCCGCGCGCGCGAGCGTCGGGGTGAACCCCATGCCCATGAGAACGGCCGTCGGCATCGCCGCCAGGGCGATCGCCTTGCCCGCCGGCAGGTGGATCCTGGCGAGCAGCGGCTTCCTGGGTGCCGCGTGGCGTGGCCCGGTTCTCACACGGGACGCCTCCGCGTCCGCCCCGTGCGTCACCTCGTCAGCCGACACTGTGCCTCCCGTTCGCCCCGTTCGCCGGGCTCGTTTCTGACATGTCGTTCGGCTCTTCCGGCCCGCCGTCGGCCTCGAAGCGGGCAGGTGCGTCAGCGGCCTCGGGGCGAGCGGGCGCGTCGTCGGCCTTGGTGAGGTCCGTGACGGCGCTCTCGGGCGCGTCGCCCAGGCCCTCCGGCGTCTGCTCCGCCTGCGGCTCCGGCGGGGCCCCCGGCACCCACGCGATGGCCATCGCACCGCCGATCAGCCCGAAGAGGAAGCCGACGACGAAGCCACCGAAGTTGGAGACCGGGAGGGACACCAGGGCCAGCAGGATCGCCGCGACACCCGCGAAGGTGCGAATGTGCTGCTGGAACCAGACGCTGACGCCCAGCACGACGAGCAGGACTCCGATGATCAGCGATCCCGCACCGGCCGTGGTGGACATGCGGATCGTCAGCTGACCGATCGTGAGGTGCGCGTACGGGAAGTACATGATCGGGACGCCGCCGATCATCATGAACAGACCGGCCCAGAACGGCCTCATGCCGCGCCAGGCGCGGAACTGCAGCCTCCAGCGGGTGAACTGGCTGGGTGCAGCAGGAGTCTCGGCGCTCATGGAAACAGCTCCCTGGTGCGGTGTTGCTCTGTGAGGGGGGTCTTCCGTCGCTGCACGGGACCGTGCTCGAAGACCCGGTCGGAGAGATGCGGGCGGGGGCGCCTTTCGGCCTCCCCCGCCCGTCACCGAGTGCTTAGTAGCACGGGTTGGAGCCCGCGGAGAGCTTCATGCTCAGCCCGGGCAGGGTGAAGGTTCCGGCGGTGGTCGCCCACGCCGTCTGCTTCACGCCGTACAGGTCCACGGACGTGGCCTGCTGGCCGAAGCCGTAGGGGTTGGCCTTCTCGTTGCCGCCCTTCATGGGCGGGTTCGTCATCGAGCCGGCCTGGACGCCGATGTCGAGACCGTTGAACACCGCGTTGTCGGCGCCGAGGTCCTCGACGTCGATGTACAGGTTCGAGGCCGAGACCTGCTTGTCCTCGTCACTGCTGTCGCCCGCCGAGAGCGTCAGCGTGACCGAGCCGAGCAGCGGGATGTTCGGCGTGACGACCGACTGACACATGTTCTGGATGCGGGCCTTGGAGAACGCCGACACCGCGACCGGGTGGATCGTGTCCTTGCCGTCCAGCGTCTTGCCCGCGTCGATGGCTCCGTACTGCGAGAAGCCCGTGCCGTGGATGTAGTCGGCCTTGACCTTGAACGACTGACCCGAAACGCTGAACGACGCGGCCAGCGCACCCTGTGCCAGGGCGACGCCTATCGCTGCCGTGGCGGCGACGCTGGGCACCATGACCAGCGCGAACCGCTTCCATCTGGTCCCGCCACGCACCTGGGACTCCATATTTCCTCCTTCTCGGACGTACATCTCCTGGCCCCGGCTCGCCCCACTTATGCGGCGGCTCAGCCGGACAGGGATGGGAGAAGTGCTACGTCCTCGGGAAGGGGAGCGCCCGTCTCGGAGGCGCGTACCGCGCACCGATCACCGGCGATCACCCCCGAGCGACAACCACTGGTCGCGCCTGACACGCATCACGCACAACCTTGCTGGACAGGCTCCACCGAGCGGCGAAGACCCCCCTGTCCAAGAGCCCGCGGCGTGTGCCGTGGACCCTGCTCGGTGGGGACCCAGGAAAACCCGTTGTACCCAACCGGCTGTCGGGGTACGGGAATGGACCGAGCGTGGCCGATCGTGGTCCATTCTCGCCGCCCGCACAAGGGGGTTCGTTACTCGCTAGTAACGGACAGATAACCGAGCAACGACCCAGAGATCTCGGGCGGCGACTCAGGGTGTCAACAGGGCCCGGCACAAAGTTGTTGATGGACGGACAGAACCCGACAGAACAACGCCCCGGTCTTACTTCCAGTAACAGCGGCCGCGATTACCAAGATTTGGTAAAGCGCGGCCGCACGGGAACCATCTGGGCTGAATTTTCACTGGGGAACCACAGGCCCCCGACGTTTAGCGACTGGTCAGGCCCGGCCGCCGCCCGCGTCAGAACAGGGCACGCGCCAGCGCCCGCCGCGCCGCCGCCACCCGGGGGTCGTCGGGCCCGACGACCTCGAACAGCTCCAGCAGACGCAGCCGTACGGCGTCCCGGTCGTCGCCGGCCGTGCGCCGCACGGTGTCGATGAGCCGCCCGAACGCGTCCTCGACATGACCGCCCACCAGATCCAGGTCGGCGGCGGCGATCTGCGCCTGCGCGTCCCCCGGCTGCTCGGCCGCGTCCTTGCGCACCTGCTGCGGGTCCATCCCGCCCACCCGGTGCAGCAACTCGGCCTGCGCCAGACCGAGTTTCGCCTCCGTGTTCGCCGGGTCATCCGCGAGCACGTTCTTGTACGCCTGCACCGCGCCGCCGAAGTCACCCGCGTCCAGCGCCTGTACGGCGGCCTCCAGGAGGGCGTCGTACGGCCCGGCAGGCACCTCGGCGGCCGGGCCCTGGGCCCCCGGCTCGGCGTCGGGGTCGACGGTCAGACCGGTGAGCCCGAACCGCTCCTCGGCGACCTGCACCAGCTGGTCCAGCGTCTGGCGGATCTGGGCCTCGCCCGCGGCCCCCTGGAAGAGCGGCAGCGCCTGGCCCGCCACGACGGCGAACACCGCGGGGATCCCCTGCACCCCGAACTGCTGCATCAGCATCTGGTTGGCGTCGACGTCGATCTTGGCGAGCAGGAAGCGGCCGTCGTACTCGACGGCGAGCCGCTCCAGGACCGGGCTCAGCTGCTTGCAGGGCTGGCACCACTCGGCCCAGAAATCGATGACGACCGGCACCTCGGCGGAGCGTTGCAGGACCTCGCGCTCGAAGCCCGCCTCGTCGACGTCGATGACGAGATCGGCCGGGGAGACGGCCCCCGCGCCGCCCTGCCGGGCCGTTTCGGCGCGCGCCTGCTCCGCCTTCGCCTTGGCCTCCTGGGCCGCCTTCACCGCGGCGAGGTCGACGACTCCGCTCATGGACATGTTCCGTGGCTGCATGCGTCCATCCTCCCCCGTCCGCGCGCGTAGGCGAAAAGCGTTCCGAAAGCGTTCCTGCCCAGGCGCCGGGGTCCCCACCCCACACCTTTGCCCGCGGCTCGTGATACGTCCGTCACGAGGGGCGCCGCGCGGCATCGCACGCTTTCGCTACGCGTCGTATCGTAATGGCACCGAGTGCCTGCGCACCACGGGTTCCCGGTGATCTCTCTCACGGCGCCGGGGGGACTGGCAGGTCCGAAACCGGCGGTTATGGTCGGTCCATGCAGAGCCGTACCCCCGTCGGCCGCGCCGGCCGCCCGCGCAGCGCCGCCGCGGACACCGCGATCCTGGCCGCGACCCGGGAGGCGCTGGTCGAGCTGGGCTGGTCGAAGCTCACCCTGGGGGACGTGGCGACGCGCGCCGGGGTGGCGAAGACGACCCTCTACCGCCGCTGGGCCGGCAAGAACGAACTCGTCGTCGACGCGGTGGCCGAGCTCTTCGCGGAACTGGAACTCCCCGACCGGGGCAGCCTGGCCGCCGACATCGAGGGCGTGGTGCTCCAGTTCGCGGCGATCCTGGCGCTGCCGGAGGCGCGCAGCGGACTGATGGCGGTGGTCACCGAGTCCACCCGCGACGAGGCCCTGCGCGCACGTATCCGGTCCTCCATCGTGGAACCGCAGAAGCACCTCGTCCTGGAGGGCCGCACCCGGGCCCGGCTGCGCGGCGAACTCCCCCCGGAGTCCTGCCCCGAGGAGGCCGCCCGCACGGCCGACCTCATCTTCGACATCGTCGCCGGTGCGGTGGTCCACCGCACCCTGGTCAGCGCGGAACCGGCGGACGAGGAATGGGTGCGCGGGTTCACGAGCATCCTGCTGCTGGGACTGGCGGGCGCGCCCGGCTCCTAGGGCGGCCCGGGGCAGCCCGAAACCGCCGCACGCGTGCGTACGGCGGTGGGGGTGCTTCTCGGGGACTACGCCTTCATTACGCCGGTCTACGCCTTGACGACGTCCGGGGCGGCGTCGGCGACCCGCTCCTCCAGCTCGCGCGTCACCTTGCGCTCCACGAAGAACGCGGCCGTCGGCACGGTGCCGGCGAGCAGCACCCAGAGCTGCTTGCCGACCGGCCACTTCGCCTTGGAACCCAGGTCGAAGGCGAAGACGAGATAGACGACGTACAGCCAGCCGTGCGCGATGCCCACGGCACGGGTGAAGCCGTCGGCGCCGTCGAGGTCGAGCACGTACTTGGCGATCACGCCCAGGGTCAGCAGGACCAGCAGCACACCGGTGACGTAGGCCATCACGCGGTAGCGGGTCAGCACGCTCTTCTTCATGCCGTCGAGCGTAACCGCCCGTTCCGGTAGATCTTGGGCCGGGTCAGCCCCCGGGCCGGCCCTCGTCGAAGTCACGCGCCGCGACCCGCAGCGGGCGCAGCATCGCGAAGATCTCGGCGCACTCCTCCGCGTCGTACACGCCGAGCCCGAAGTCCATCGCCATGAGGTCGCGGGTGGCCGCCTCGACGACCTCGCGGCCCTTGGCGGTGATGACGGCGAGGGTGCCGCGGCCGTCGTTGGGGTTGGGGCGCCGGGCGACCAGGCCCGACTTCACGAGGCGGTCGACGGTGTTGGTCACCGAGGTGGGGTGCACCTGGAGCCGCTCGCCGATCTTCGACATGGTCAGCTCGCCCTCCTTGGAGAAGGTGAGCAGCACCAGTGCCTCGTAGCGGGCGAACGTCAGCCCGTACGGCTTGACCACCGCGTCGACCTCGGCGAGCAGGATCTGGTGCGCCCGCATGATCGACGTGATCGCCGACATGGACGGCACGTTGCCCCACCGCTGCTTCCAGAGCTCGTCGGCGCGCGCGATGGGATCGAAGGGGAGACTGAGCGGCTTCGGCACGGAATCGACCCTACCCGCCGGTCATATCGTGGTGAGCCCTGTCTCGGCTTTCGGTCCGCCGGGCGCGCGGGGGTCTTCGCGCGTCCGGCGGACGGCGGCGTTCAGTAGATGCTGCGCAGGCCCAGCACATCGCCCTTGCCGAGGGTGCGGGCGGTGGTGGAGCAGGCGAAGGAGCTGGGGTACATGGTGAGGTTCTCGTGGCCGGACCCGACATGGCCCAGGCCGAAGACATGGCCGGCCTCGTGGGTGGCGACGCTGCGGATGTCGTACGCGTCGTCGCAGTCGCCCGTCGGGTCGTCGGTGAACGTGTAGTCGTGGATGTTGAAGCGGACGTCGGCCTCGATCAGCCGGTCCGGGCCGCGGGAGACGGGGCGGCTCCAGGAGCAGGTCGTGGCGACGCTGTCGCTGCTGAGGTCCCCGGCGTCCCAGACGTTCATGCCGTCCCGGTCGGTGCAGCGGGCCATGTGGTCGATCCCGGCCTCGTGGCCGGTGGCGGCCAGGAACCTCGCGCGGGCCCCGATGGTGTCGGCGAGTCCGCAGGCGTTGCGGCCGCGGATGATGGCGGTGATGCCCTCCTCGAAGGCCTGGCGGACCTGACGGCGGGGCAGGTCGCCCGGCTGGGGGCCGTCGCCGACGAACCACTCGTACGTGCCGTACTCCTTGCGGTCGGCCACGGAGTAGGCGGTGTCCGCGCAGGGGGCGGGGGCGTCGGCGCGGCTGCCCCTGAGGCGGGTGGGGCGGGCGCCCTTGCCCGACGGACGGTGCCCGGCGTCGCCGTGACTGCGGTCGTCCTCGCCGTCGTCGTAGCCGTAGGACACCGTGCCGTCGGCGGCGACGGCCAGGGTGAAGCCGCGGCTGGAACCGTCCGCCGTGAGGGAGTCGACGCTGGCCTTGGTGCCGGGTTCGGGGACCGTGAGGCCGGCGCCGCCATGGGTGACCAGACGGCCCACGGCGCCACAG
Source organism: Streptomyces sp. YKOK-I1 (assembly GCF_054660435.1). Lineage (NCBI taxonomy): Bacteria > Bacillati > Actinomycetota > Actinomycetes > Kitasatosporales > Streptomycetaceae > Streptomyces > Streptomyces sp. YKOK-I1. Next base: position 6,976,871 of record NZ_BAAGDR010000001.1, on the reverse strand, counting down.
CGGGTCGCGGAGGAGCCGGCGGGCAGGTCGTCGACGGTCAGCTCGCCGGGGGCGAGCACACACGCGTGGCCGGAGTGTTCCGCACGCGTGTGCGTACCGGCTCCGGACGCGAGGAAGGCCAGCGAGGCCGCCAGGAGCACGGCGGCCGAACAACGGTTCATCACACAGGACTTGATCGACACCGGGAGAGATTAGCCAGCGCCCGCCGGGTCGAAACCCGTCCCCCGGTCGCCCTATTGAGCGACTGCTCAAACGGGTGTACCGTCCCTCGCGAGCTGTTTGAGCGATCGCTCAAACAGGCCCCGACCTGGGGGATTCGTATGACGATCTTCATGGAGGCGTGCGTCCGGGTCCGCCTCGACGAGGTCCGGGCTCGAACACAGGACCCGTCGGAGCGCCACCGGTGGGGCCCGTAATTCACCCGCATTTCACCCGTATCGACCATTTTCCGCGCACGGAGGCACCCGATTGAGCCCCGCACCGAGGACCGGCCCGGACACCCGGACCAAGCTGCTGGAAGGCACCCTGCGCACGCTCACCGAGCAGGGGATCGCCAAGGCGTCGGCGCGGACGATCGCGGCGACCGCCGGTGTCAACCAGGCGCTGGTCTTCTACCACTTCGGCTCGGTGGACGAACTGCTCGCGGCGGCCTGCCGCTACGGCGCCGAGCGCACGGTGGCGCGCTACCGGCCCCGTCTCGCCGCCGTCGCCTCACTGACCGAACTCCTCGCCCTGGGGCGCGAGATCCACGACCAGGAGCGCGCGGGCGGCCATGTGCCGCTCCTCGGCCAGCTGCTGGCGGGCGCCCCGACCCACGCGACGCTGGGCCCGGCCACGGCGGCGGGCCTCGACCTGTGGGTCGCGGAGATCGAGAAGGTCCTCGAACGCGTGCTCACCGGCACCCCGTTCGGCGAGTTCACCGACCCCCCGGGTCTCGCACGGGCCGTCGCGGCCTCGTTCGTCGGGATCGAACTGTACGAAGGGGTGGACGCGGCCGGCGCCACCTCCGCGCTGGACGCCCTGGAACAGCTGGGCCTCCTGGTCGCCGCCCTGGAGGAACTCGGCCCGGTGGCCCAGCGGGCGGTGCGGCAGTACCTGCGGCGGGCGTCCGCGCGGCGGTGAGCCGCCCCGCGGACGCCCTGCCCAGGGCCCGCCGGGGGGGGGAACCGCTCAGTCCGCGAGGTACCGCTCGACCGTCTCCACCTTCGACGTCAGACCGTCCGTCACCCCCGGTCGGATGTCCGCCTTGAGGACGAGGGAGACACGGGGCGCGCGCTCCTCCACGGCGGCCACGGCACGCCGGACGACGTCCATGACCTCGTCCCAGTCGCCCTCGACGGAGGTGAACATGGCGTCGGTGCGATGGGGCAGGCCGGACGCGCGGACCACGCGGACGGCCTCGGCGACGTACTCCCCCACGTCCTCGCCCACGCCGAGCGGGGTGACGGAGAAGGCGACGATCACGCGTTCACCACGCCTTCCTTGCGGGCGCGGGCGGCGATGGCCGCGTCGACCGCGCTCTCGGCCTCGCGGCGCAGCCTGCGCTCGGCGAAGAAGCCGCCGGTCGGCAGGACCGAGAGGACGAAGTAGAGGGCGGCCGTCTTCAGGGACCACTTGGCGCGGTTCCAGGCATCCGCCCAGAACAGGACATACAGGACGAACAGGATGCCGTGGACCATGCCCATCACGGGCACCGCGTTGAAGTCCGTGGTCCGCTTCAGCACCGAGCAGACGAGCAGCAGCAGGAACGAGACGGCCTCCGGGGCGGAGACCAGTCGGAGGCGGCGGAGGGCGGAGGCGGTCTTCAGGTCCACGGGGTCACCTTCGGGGGGACTTCGGGGGGACTACGTCGGTCGGTTCGCTTGTGAACGCACGCACAAGGGTTCGCCCATTGTGGCAAACGGTTCACCTAGGGGTGCGGTCAGGGTCGTTCTCCACCCACAGGTGCTGTTCTGCGCACCCACGGGGCCGCTACCTTCGCAGCGTGGCGATGTTCCGACTGCAAGGCAGCAAGGTGCTCGCCGTCGACATGACCGGGGACGCCGTGAAGGCGAAGAACGGCTCGATGGTCGCGTACGACGGTCAGATGGCCTTCAAGAAGCTCAGTGGCGGCGGTGAGGGGATCCGGGGGATGGTGACCCGGCGGCTCACCGGCGAGCAGATGACCGTGATGGAGGTGAGGGGACAGGGGACGTGCTGGTTCGCCGACCGCGCCTCCGAGATCAACCTCGTCAGCCTCCAGGGGGACAAGTTGTTCGTGGAGTCGAGCAATCTGCTCGCGACGGACGCGGGCCTGCGGACGGGGACGAGTTTCACCGGTCTGCGCGGCGCCTCCCAGGGCAACGGGCTGTTCACGACGACGGTGGAGGGGCACGGCCAGGCGGCCATCACCTCCGACGGACCGGCCGTCGTGCTGCGGGTCAGCCCGCAGTACCCGCTGACCGTCGACCCGGGGGCGTACATCGCGCACCAGGGGAACGTCCGTCAGTCCTTCCAGTCCGGTGTGACGTTCCGCACGTTCCTGGGCGAGGGCGGCGGCGAGGCCTTCCAGATCCGCTTCGAGGGGGACGGTCTGGTGTACGTCCAGCCGAGCGAGCGCAACACGATCGCGGGGGACGTCTGAGGTGACCTTCCGAGAGATCAACTCCAAAATGGTCGAGGCGACGATCGCGCCGGGGCAGCGGCTGTTCAGTCAGCGCGGCGCCATGCTGGCGTACCGCGGCGAGGTCTCCTTCACCCCCAACATGCAGGGCGGTCAGGGCGGTGTGATGTCCATGATCGGCCGGCGGCTGGCCAACGAGGACACCCCGCTGATGACGGTCGAGGGCAGCGGCACGGTCCTGTTCGGGCACGGCGGCCACCACGTCCAGGTCATCCGGCTCACCGGCGACACCCTGTACGTCGAGGCGGACCGGCTGCTCGCCTTCGAGGGCACCCTCCAGCAGGGCACGATGTTCCTGGGCTCCCAGGGCGGGGTGATGGGCATGGTCCGGGGTCAGATCAGCGGCCAGGGCCTGTTCACCACCACCCTCAAGGGGCAGGGCGCGGTCGCCGTGATGGCCCACGGCGGGGTCTTCGAGATCCCGATCACCCCGCAGCGCCCGGTCCATGTCGATCCGCAGGCCTACGTCGCCCATCACGGCGACGTGCGCAACAAGCTCTCGACGGCGCTCGGCTGGCGGGACATGGTGGGGCGCGGCTCCGGCGAGGCGTTCCAGCTGGAGCTCAGCGGCAGTGGTGCGGTGTTCGTCCAGGCGTCGGAGGAGAAGCTGTGAGCCACCACCCGGGCGCGGGCCATGCCGGCCCCACCGTGTACGACCCGATGACCCTCCCGGTCGACGACAACGTCAACCACTACACCTTCTGTGTGGAGCTGAAGGGGAGCCAGTGGTTCCTCCAGAAGGGGAAGATGATCGCCTACTACGGCTCGATCGACTTCAACGGCATCGGGCACGGCCGGCTGGACCGTCTGGTGCGCACCTCGTTCCATTCGCCTCTGCACGCGAGCGACTGGGTCGTGGCGGAGGGCTCGGGCAAGATGCTCCTCGCCGACCGGGCCTTCGACGTCAATTCGTACGACCTGGACGACGGCAATCTGACCATTCGCTCGGGCAATCTGCTCGCTTTTCAGCCAACTCTGTCCCTCAAGCAGTCGATCGTGCCGGGATTTCTCACGCTGATCGGAACCGGAAAGTTCGTGGCCGCATCTAACGGCCCGGTGGTGTTCATGGAACCTCCCCTTCGGGTGGATCCCCAGGCACTCGTCGGCTGGGCCGACTGCCCCTCCCCGTGCCATCACTACGACCACGGGTACATGACGGGTGTCATGGGCGGTCTACGTGCGCTGACGGGCCTCGGCGGGGCCTCCGGGGAGGAGCACCAGTTCGAGTTCGTCGGTGCCGGCACGGTGCTGCTGCAGTCGACCGAGACCCTCATGGTGGAGCAGGCCACGGGGGCCGTTCCGCATGAGCCGGGAGTGCCCGGCGGGGGCGGAATGCCAGGTGTCCCGGGTGGGCACGGCGGTCAGAGCGGCGTACCGCGCCTTCCCGGACAGCTGGGAGACCTCCAGCGTCGCTTCGGGCTGTGAGCGGTAGTCTGCGGAGTGTGACATCGAACGCGTGCGCACCGTCACACCACCCTCACTAGTTCGCCTTTCAACATTTTAGGTAGACTTCACATATGGAGACCGAAACGGCCACGCGCTGGCTGACCGATGCGGAGCAGTGCGCCTGGCGCACCCACCTGGAGGTCAACAGGCTGTTGACGTACCAGCTCGAGAAGGACCTGCAGCCGTTCGGCCTGACCATGAACGACTACGAGATCCTGGTGAACCTCTCCGAGTCGGAGGACGTCCGGATGCGGATGAGCGACCTCGCGTCCGCCACCCTCCAGTCCAAGAGCCGTCTCTCGCACCAGATCACCCGCATGGAGAACGCGAACCTGGTCCGGCGCGAGAACTGCGAGTCCGACCGCCGGGGGCTCTACGCGGTCCTGACCGAGCATGGCATGGAGACCATGATGAAGGTCGCCCCGCATCATGTGGCATCCGTGCGCCGGCACTTCATCGACCTCCTCTCCCCCGAGGCCCTCGTGGACCTCGACAAGTCCCTGAAGCCGATCGCCGAGCACCTGCGCGGCCAGCGGGGACGCCCGTAACCACACCCGGGCGACCGCCGGCCGGGGCCCGGTCCGGGCTCCGGCCGGCGGCGTTCCGCGCGCACCGGGAAGGTCACGCGGGCACGCGCCGACCGCCCCCGACGGAGCGCAGGGCGACGGCCGACGCCGTCGTCAGCACCACCGCGCCCGTCAGTGCGAAGCACGCCGCGACCGGCAGCCGCCCGGCCAGCGCGCCCGCGACCGCCGTACCGGCCGTGCTGCCCGCGTTGACGGCCGTGTTGACCCAGGCCCCGGCCCGCACCCGGGCCTCGGGCGCGGCGCTCTCGTCCGCCATCAGATAGCCGGTGGTGATCGTCGGCGACACGAAGAACCCGACGGCCGCGACGGCCGCGGCGAGGGTGACGACACCCGGTGCCAGTCCGGCGGCGCACAGGGTCAGCCCGAGACCCGCCGTGAGCAGCGGCAGACGTGCCCCGGGAGCGCCCCGCCAGGACACGGCACCGTGCGTCAGCCCGCCGATCGCGCTCCCGGCCGACATCGCCGCCAGCAGCCAGGCCGGGTACGCACCGCCGTAGCCATGGCTCTCGGTGAACGCCACGATCAGCAGGTCGGCCACCCCGATCGCGAGCCCCACGGCCAGGGCGGCGGCCACCGGCCGCGCGAGCCGGCCCGGCCCGCCGCCTCCGCCGCGCCGCCCGGCCCCCTTCCCCGGCGGCACCTCCCGCACCGCCGGGGAGGTCACGAAGGCGGCCGTCCCCACGCCCATCAGGACCGCGCCGAGGCCGATCCCGGCGGCCGGCGGGGCGAACCCGGCCAGGACGCCGACCAGCAGGGGCCCCGTGACGAAGAGCAGTTCCTCGGCGACCCCGTCGAGGCTGTAGGCGCGTTGCAGCAGCCCCCGGTCGGGGGCCAGCCGGCCCCACACCGCCCGCATGGTCGGCCCGAGCGGCGGGCAGCAGGACCCCGCGGCCGCGGCGAGCGGGGCCAGGACGAGCGGGGAGGGGCGGGTGAGGGAGAGGGTCAGCAGGGCCAGGAGGGTGAGGTAGGCGGCGTTCATCGCGGGGAGCGCCCGGCGGGGGCCGAGGCGGTCGACGAGGGCCGCCCGGGCGGGCGACAGGAACACGGCGGTGCCGCCGAACAGGGCCATCACCGCGCCGGCCACGGTGTACGAGCCGCAGGCGCGGGTCACGGAGAGCATCACGGACAGCGGGACGACGCCGTACGACAGCCTGCCGAGCAGGGCGGCGGCGAAGGTGCGGCGGGCATGCGGGAGGCGCAGCACGGCCGCGTAGGAATGCGACATGGGAGTTCCTCGAAGGAGGCGTGAGCGGGGACACCTGAGGGCCACCCGGCCCTTCGTGGGGCGGTGGCTCGGTGCGCGCTCTATGCCTGGGCGAGGAACATGGGGGTCAACGTACCAGCGGGGGCGCCCGCATGACGAGGGATCAGCTCGCGGTGAGGCCCGCGATCAGCTCGTCCGCCGCCCGGTAGGCGTCCAGTTCGCCCGCGACGATCCGCTCGGCCAGGGCGCCGAGGCGGCGGTCGCCGTGCAGGTCTCCGATGCGCCGACGCAGGGCCGTGACGGCGATCGTCTCGACCTCGTGGGCGGCGCGGGCGCGGCGGCGCTCGGTGAGGACGCCGTGCTCCTCCATCCAGGCGCGGTGCTTCTCCAGGGCCTCGACGACCTCGTCGACGCCCTCGGCGCGGGAGGCGACCGTCTTGACGATCGGCGGGCGCCACTCCCCCGGCCTGCGGGGCTGGCCGAGGCCCAGCATGTGGTTCAGTTCCCGGGCGGTGGCGTCGGCGCCGTCCCGGTCGGCCTTGTTGACGACGTACACATCGCCGATCTCCAGGATCCCGGCCTTGGCCGCCTGGATGCCGTCGCCCATGCCGGGGGCGAGCAGGACGACGCTGGTGTCCGCCTGGGAGGCGATCTCGACCTCCGACTGGCCGACGCCGACCGTCTCGACCAGGATCACCTCGCAGCCCGCCGCGTCCAGCACCCGGATCGCCTGCGGGGCGGACCAGGCGAGGCCGCCCAGATGGCCCCGGGTGGCCATGGAGCGGATGTAGACACCGGGGTCCGAGGCATGGTCGGACATCCGCACCCGGTCGCCGAGCAGGGCGCCGCCGGAGAACGGCGACGACGGGTCCACGGCGAGCACGCCGACCCGCCTGCCCTGTCTGCGGTACGCCGTCACCAGCGCGGACGTCGAGGTGGACTTGCCGACGCCCGGGGAGCCGGTGAGGCCGACGACATAGGCGTTGCCGGTGAGCGGGGCCAGGGCCGCCATGACCTCACGGAGCTGCGGGGACGCCCCCTCCACGAGCGAGATCAGCCGGGCCACGGCCCTGGGCCGACCTTCCCTGGCCTGGGCGACCAGCGAGGGCACGTCCTGCATCACAGCTCCGTTCACGAAGAGATCCACCACGGACCGAACCGCCGACTCAGTCCACGGACCGGGGCCGCCGCACCGGGCCACGTACCCAGACCACAGACTCAGACCACGGACCCGGGCCGCCCCATCGGGCTACACACCCAGGCCGACAGCTCAAGCCACAGACCCGGACCACCAGCTCAAGCCACAGGCCCAGGCCGTCGGCTCAAGCCACAGGCCCAGGCCGTCGGCTCAAGCCACGGACCCAGACCGCCGCATCGGGCCGCAGACCCAAGCCAGCGGCCCAAGCCACGGACCCTAACCAGCGGCTCAAGCCACGAACCCGGACCGCCAGCTCAGGCCATAGACCCAGGCCCACCAGCTCAAGCCACAGACCCAGACCACCGGCTCAAGCCACAGGCCCAGGCCACCAGCTCAGGCCACAGGCCCAGGCCGTCGGCTCAGGCCACGGACCCGGACCACCAGCTCAAGCCCCAGGCCCAGGCCGCCGCATCGGGCCGCAGACCCAAGCCAGCGGCCCAAGCCACGGACCCTAACCAGCGGCTCAGGCCACGAACCCGGACCGCCAGCTCAGGCCATAGACCCAGGCCCACCAGCTCAAGCCACAGACCCAGACCACCGGCTCAAGCCACAGACCCAGGCCGCCGGCTCAAGCCCCAGGCCCAGACCGCCGCATCGGGCCGCAGACCCAAGCACCCGAGCCCGGGCCGCAGGCGCAAGCCGCAGACCCGGGCCGGTGGCTCAAGCCCGCGGGGCCGGGCCAGCGGCTCAGGCCTTGGGTACGCGGACGATCAGGGCGTCGCCCTGGCCGCCGCCGCCGCAGAGCGCGGCCGCGCCGACGCCGCCGCCGCGCCGCCTGAGCTCCAGGGCCAGGTGGAGGACGAGGCGGGCGCCGGACATGCCGATCGGGTGGCCGAGGGCGATCGCACCCCCGTTGACGTTCACCTTTTCCGTGGACACGCCGAGGTCCTTCATTGACTGGACCGCGACGGCGGCGAAGGCCTCGTTGATCTCGATGAGGTCGAGGTCCGCGACGCCGAGGCCCTCCTTCGCGAGGGCGTGCGTGATGGCGTTGGAGGGCTGGGACTGGAGCGAGTTGTCCGGGCCCGCCACGTTGCCGTGGGCGCCGATCTCGGCGATCCAGGCGAGCCCCAGCTCCTCGGCCTTGGCCTTGCTCATCACGACGACCGCGGCGGCGCCGTCGGAGATCTGCGAGGACGTGCCCGCGGTGATCGTGCCGTCCCTGGTGAAGGCCGGGCGCAGCTTGCCGAGCGACTCCGCGGTGGTGTCGCCGCGGATGCCCTCGTCCTTGCTGAAGACCACCGGCTCGCCCTTGCGCTGCGGGATCTCGACCGGGGTGATCTCGGCCTCGAAGATCCCGTTCTTCTGCGCGGCGGCGGCCCGCTGGTGGGACAGCGCGGCGATCTCGTCCTGCTCGGGGCGCAGGATGCCGAGGCGCGTGTTGTGCTTCTCCGTGGACTCGCCCATGGCGATGTTCTCGAAGGCGTCGGTGAGACCGTCGTACGCCATCGCGTCGAGCATCTCGATCGCGCCGTACTTGAAGCCCTCGCGGGACTTCGGCAGCAGGTGGGGGGCGTTGGTCATGGACTCCTGGCCGCCCGCGACGACCACGTCGAACTCACCCGCGCGGATCAGCTGGTCGGCCAGCGCGATCGCGTCGAGGCCGGACAGACACACCTTGTTGATGGTGAGCGCCGGGACGTTCATCGGGATGCCGGCCTTGACGGCGGCCTGGCGGGCCGGGATCTGGCCCGCTCCGGCCTGGAGCACCTGGCCCATGATCACATACTGCACCTGGTCGCCGCCGATCCCGGCGCGGTCCAGGGCGGCCTTGATCGCGAAGCCGCCGAGGTCGGCTCCGGAGAAGGACTTCAGCGAGCCCAGCAGCCGTCCCATGGGCGTCCGCGCGCCCGCGACGATCACCGAGGTCCTGCTGTTCGTTCCAGTCGATCCAGTCATGAGCTGCGAATCCCCTTACCGGCCTGCACTGGCCGAGGAGTGAACGAGGGTTTACTGCGAATGTACTGAGTGGCACTCCGTGCCGTCATCGGCCCTTCAGTGTGATCGCGCGCACGTTGCGTAACCACCTCCGCCGCGCTCCACTAACACCATGCTGACGCGAATCGACCACATCGGGATCGCCTGTCACGACCTCGACGCGACTGTCGAGTTCTACCGCTCCACGTACGGATTCGAGGTGTTCCACTCGGAGGTCAACGAGGAGCAGGGTGTCCGGGAAGCCATGCTCAAGATCAACGAGACCTCCGACGGCGGCGCCTCCTACCTGCAGCTTCTGGAGCCGACCCGCCCGGACTCCACCGTCGCCAAGTGGCTCGACAAGAACGGCGAGGGCGTCCACCACATCGCTTTCGGTACGGCGGATGTGGACGGCGAGGCCGCGGACATCCGCTCCAAGGGCGTACGCGTTCTGTACGAAGAGCCGCGACGCGGCTCCATGGGGTCACGAATCACCTTCCTGCACCCCAAGGATTGCCACGGAGTACTGACAGAACTGGTCACTTCGGCACCTGTTGAGTCACCTGAGCACTGACCCTCGTACATATGGGCCGGTAGGGTTGGGGGCGGTCGTCGCTCCACCAGGGCGGCCGGTCCTGCTGCCTTGGACGGCGGGACGTTGCCGGGGTCCGGGTTTCGGGGGACGAGCGTCGGGGCAGCAGCCCATGCTCCGTCGTTGATCTGACACCATTCCCCGGGGGCCCCGTTCGGCGGATGGACGGAGCTCGTTCGGCAAGCTTGCGACCAGGGACGGATGGGACCGCGCAGTGCGGGGCTACGAGAGCCAGGAGCGGGAACCGGCGGCTGACGTCGACCACCTCACACGGTTCGAAGCCGAGATGAAGCGGCTGAAGACCGAGCGTGAGAAGGCGATCCAGCATGCCGAGGACCTCGGCTACCAGGTCGAGGTGCTGCGCGCCAAGTTGCACGAGGCGCGCCGCACACTCATGTCCCGGCCGTCCTTCGACGGCGGCGACCTCGGGTACCAGGCCGAGCAGATGCTGCGCAACGCGCAGATGCAGGCCGACCAGTTGCGCCAGGACGCCGAGCGTGAGCTGAGCCAGGTCCGCGCGCAGACCCAGCGCATCCTCCAGGAGCACGCCGAGCAGGCGGCCCGGCTCCAGGCCGAGCTGCACCAGGAGGCCGTCAGCCGGCGCCAGCAGCTCGACCAGGAGCTGGCGGAGCGCCGGCAGACCGTCGAGTCGCACGTCAACGAGAACGTGGCCTGGGCGGAGCAGCTGCGCGCCCGGACCGAGGCCCAGGCCCGCCGTCTCCTCGAGGAGTCCCGGGCCGAGGCCGAGCAGGCCATGGCCGCCGCCCGCGCCGAGGCCGAACGGGTGGCCGCGGAGGCCCGCCAGCGGCTCCAGGCCGACGCGGAGCAGACCCGCGCGGAGGCCGAGCAGCTCCTGCTGCGCGCCCGCACCGACGCCGAGCGGATGCTGAACGCCGCCTCCACCCAGGCCCAGGAGGCCACCGAGCACGCCGAGGCGATGCGCAGCTCCACGGCGAACGAGTCGGACTCGGCCCGCCGCCACGCGGGTGAGCTGAGCCGCGCCGCCGAGCAGCGGATGGCCGACGCCGAGGAGGCGCTGCGCAAGGCCCAGTCCGAGGCCGAGAAGGTCGTCGCCGAGGCCAATGCCTCCGCCGAGAAGGCCCTCGCGAGCGCCGAGGCCACCAACGAGCAGCGCACCCGTACGGCGAAGGAGCAGGTCGCCCGGCTGGTCACCGAGGCCAGCCAGGAGGCCGAGACCACCAAGGCGGACGCGGAGCAGGTCGTCGCCGACGCCCGCGCCGAGGCCGAGAAGATCGTCGCGGAGGCCTCCGAGAAGGCCCGCACGATCACCGCCGAGGAGAGCGCCACCCAGCTGTCGAAGGCGGCCAAGACCGCCGAGGACGTCCTCAACAAGGCGCAGGCGGACGCGCGGGGCACCACCAAGGCCGCCGCCGAGGAGGCCGAGCGGATCCGCCGGGAGGCGGAGAACGAGGCGGACCGGCTGCGCGCCGAGGCGCACGACATCGCCGAGCAGCTCAAGGGCTCCGCGAAGGACGACACCAAGGAGTACCGCGCCAAGACGGTCGAGCTGCAGGAGGAGGCGCGCCGGCTGCGCGGCGAGGCCGAGCAGCTGCGCTCGGACGCGGTCGGCGAGGGCGAGAAGATCCGCGCGGAGGCCCGCAGGGAGGCCGTCCAGCAGATCGAGGAGGCCGCCCGGTCGGCCGAGGAGCTGCTGTCCAAGGCGAAGGCCGACGCGGACGAGCTGCGCCAGAAGGCCACGGCGGACAGCGAGAAGGTCCGCACCGAGGCCATCGAGCGCGCCACCACCCTGCGCCGGCAGGCCGAGGAAACCCTGGAGCGCACCCGCGCCGAGGCCGAGCGCTCCCGCGAGGAGGCGGTGGAGCTCGCCGAGACCATCACCTCCGGCGCCGAGCGCGCGGCGGAGGAGCTGCGCGAGGAGACCGAGCGCGGGGTCGAGGCCCGGCAGGCGGAGGCCGCCGAGGAGCTGACCCGGCTGCACACGGAGGCCGAGTCGCGGCTGGCGTCCGCCGAGCAGGCGCTGACGGACGCGCGTGAGGAGGCCGCCCGGATCCGCCGCGAGGCCGCCGACGAGGCCGACCGGCTGCGCACCGAGGCCGCCGAGCGGATCCGTACGCTCCAGCAGCAGGCCGCCGACGAGATCGACCGGCTGCGCACCGAGGCCGCGGCCGACGCGTCCGCCTCGCGCGCCGAGGGCGAGGCCGTCGCCGTACGCCTGCGGTCGGATGCCGCGGCCGAGGCCGAGCGGCTCAAGAACGAGGCGCAGGACTTCGCCGACCGGGTGCGCACGGAGGCCACGGCGGCCGCCGAGCGGCTGGCCGACGAGGCGACCGAGACGCTGGACGCCGCCCAGGAGGAGGCCGTCCGCCGGCGCCGCGAGGCCGAGGAGCTCCTCGGCTCCGCCCGTCAGGAGGCCGACCAGGAGCGCGAGCGGGCCCGGGCGCAGTCCGAGGAGCTGCTGGCGTCGGCGCGCAACCGGGTGGAGGAGGCGCAGACCGAGGCGGTCCGGCTGGTCGAGGAGGCCGACCGGCGCTCCGGCGAGATGGTCGGCGCGGCCGAACTCCACGCCCAGCAGGTACGGGACTCCGTGACGGGGCTGCACGAGCAGGCCCAGGAGGAGATCAACGGGCTGCGCTCGGCCGCCGAGCACGCCGCGGACCGCACCCGGCGGGAGGCCGAGGAGGAGGCGGACCGGGTCCGCTCCGACGCCTACGCCGAGCGGGAGCGGGCCAGCGAGGACGCGAGCCGGATCCGCCGCGAGGCGAACGACGCCGCCGAGGCGGCGCAGGAACTGGCCGAGCGGACCGTCGGCGAGGCGATCGCGGAGGCCGAGCGGCTGCGCGCGGAGTCGTCGGCGTACGCCCAGCGGGTGCGCACGGAGGCCTCGGACGCGCTGGCGGAGGCCGACCAGGCCGCGTCCCGCACCCGGGCCGAGGCCCGCGAGGACGCCAACCGCATCCGGTCGGACGCGGCGACCCAGGCGGACACCCTGATCACCGAGGCCCGCAACGAGGCGGAGCGGCTCCAGACGGAGACCATCGCCGAGGCGGAGCGGCTGACGGCCGACACGGCCGCGGAGGCCGAGCGGGTCCGTGCCGAGTCCGTCGCCCGGGCGGAGAAGCTGATCCAGGACGCGAGCGGCGACGCGGAGCGGCTGCGGGCCGAGGCCGCCGAGACGGTGGGTTCGGCGCAGCAGGCCGCCGAGCGGATCCGGCTGGAGTCGGAGCGGGTCAAGGCGCAGGCGGCGGCGGAGGCCGACCGCATGCTGAGCGTGGCCCGCGACGAGGCCGACGAGACGCTGGACTCCTCCCGCAAGGAGGCCAACAGGCGGCGCTCCGAGGCGGCCGAGCAGGTCGACACGCTCATCACGGAGACCACGGCCGAGGTCGACAAGCTGCTGACGGAGGCTCAGGAGCAGGCGCTGCAGACCACCGCGGACGCCGAGACGCAGGCCGACTCGATGGTGGGCGCGGCCCGTACCGAGGCCGACCGGCTGGTCTCCGAGGCGACGCGCGAGGGCAACACCCGGGTGGAGAAGGCCCGTACGGACGCGGACGAGCTGCTCGTCGGCGCCCGCCGGGACGCCACCGCCATAAGGGAGCGCGCGGAGGAGCTGCGCGACCGCATCACCGCCGAGATCGAGTCGCTGCACGAGCGGGCCCGCCGCGAGGCCGCGGAGACGATGAAGTCGACCGGCGACCGCTGCGACGCGCTGATCAAGGCGTCCGAGGAGCAGCTCGCCAAGGCGCAGGCCAAGGCGAAGGAGCTGGTGTCGGAGGCCAACTCCGAGGCCGGCAAGGTCCGGATCGCCGCCGTGAAGAAGGCGGAGGGCCTGCTGAAGGAGGCCGAGCAGAAGAAGTCGGCGCTGATCCGGGAGGCCGAGGAGCTCAAGGCCGAGGCGATCCGCGAGGCGCGGCTCACGGTCGAGGAGGGCAAGCGCGAGCTGGAGGTCCTGGTGCGGCGGCGTGAGGACATCAACGCCGAGATCTCCCGGGTCCAGGATGTGCTGGAGGCGCTGGAGTCCTTCGAGATCCCGTCCGGGAACAAGGACGGGAGCGTCCGGGCCGGCGCGAGCATCGGCGCGCCACGATCGGGTGGGAAGTCCACTGACGGCTAACAGAATGTGTGGATTGCGTTAAAGTCTGCCCTCTTACCCTGAGTTTTTGGCAAGGGGTGTGGGGTTCAGCCACCCAAAAGGGGTGTCATTCCTCAGATCAAACACGCATACGCTCGATGACACAGCGCTCTGGCCCCTAGGATTCCACCTATCACCTCACCGGTCTCATTCGACAGGAACCCCATGAGCGACACTTCCCCCTACGGCTTCGAGCTAGTGCGGCGTGGGTACGACCGCGCTCAGGTGGACGAACGGATCTCCAAGCTCGTCTCCGACCGTGACAGCGCTCTCGCCCGCATCACCGCTCTGGAAAAGCGCATCGAGGAGCTCCACCTCGAGACCCAGAACGCCCAGGCCCAGGTCACCGACGCCGAGCCGTCGTACGCCGGGCTCGGCGCGCGGGTCGAGAAGATCCTCCGCCTCGCCGAGGAGGAGGCCAAGGATCTGCGCGAGGAAGCCCGTCGCGCGTCCGAGCAGCACCGCGAGCTCGCCGAGTCGGCGGCCCAGCAGGTGCGCAACGACGCAGAATCGTTCGCTGCGGACCGCAAGGCCAAGGCAGAGGACGAGGGCGTCCGGATCGTCGAGAAGGCCAAGAGCGACGCGTCGCAGCTGCGCCAGGAGGCCCAGAAGGACGCGCAGTCGAAGCGCGAGGAGGCGGACGCCCTCTTCGAGGAGACCCGCGCCAAGGCCGCGCAGGCCGCCGCCGACTTCGAGACCAACCTGGCCAAGCGCCGCGAGCAGTCCGAGCGTGACCTGGCGTCCCGTCAGCAGAAGGCGGAGAAGCGTCTCGCGGAGATCGAGCACCGCGCGGAGCAGCTGCGCCTGGAGGCGGAGAAGCTGCGCACGGACGCCGAGCGCCGCGCCCGCCAGACCGTCGAGACGGCGCAGCGCCAGGCCGAGGACATCGTGGCCGACGCCAACGCCAAGGCGGACCGGATCCGTTCGGAATCCGAGCGCGAGCTGGCGGCCCTCACCAACCGCCGCGACAGCATCAACGCGCAGCTGACGAACGTCCGCGAGATGCTCGCCACGCTGACGGGCGCCGCGGTGGCCGCGGCCGGCGCGCCGGTCGCGGACGACGAGCCGATCTCCCGCGGAGTGCCGGCGCAGCAGTCCCGGTAACCCTCGGGGTACACCGGCCGATGTCGGACGAAGCCCGTTGCCAGGGGTGGCAGCGGGCTTCGTGGCGTGCGGACCGGTGTGAAGCTCTGGGCTTTACTTTGATTTGGGCGGAACCGTCAGCGCCTCGATAAGCTCCTAACCCTTACGGGGGCGTGTGCCCCGCTGTCCTGAACCTGTCGATGGGTGCGGAGCATGATCGAGGCAGTCGGCCTGACCAAGCGCTACGGCGACAAGACCGCTGTGTACAACCTTTCCTTCCAGGTACGGCCGGGTGCCGTCACCGGCTTCCTCGGGCCGAACGGCTCGGGCAAGTCGACGACGATGAGGATGATCCTCGGCCTGGACAACCCCACCTCGGGGACGGTCACGATCGGCGGCTACCCGTACCGCAGGCTGCCGAACGCGGCCCGCCAGGTGGGTGCGCTGCTCGACGCCAAGGCCGTGCACGGCGGCAGGTCGGCGCGCAGCCATCTGCTGTCCCTGGCCCAGCTCTCGGGCATCCCCGCCCGCCGGGTGGACGAGGTGCTCGGCGTGGTCGGGCTCCAGGACGTGGCGAAGCGGCGCTCCAAGGGCTTCTCGCTCGGTATGGGGCAGCGGCTCGGCATCGCGGCGGCGCTGCTCGGCGATCCGCAGGTGCTGCTGTTCGACGAGCCGGTCAACGGCCTCGACCCCGAGGGCATCCTCTGGGTGCGCAACCTGATGAAGTCCCTCGCGGCGGAGGGCCGCACGGTCTTCGTCTCCTCGCACCTGATGAGCGAGATGGCGCTGACCGCGGACCATCTGATCGTGATCGGACGCGGTCAGCTGCTGTCCGACATGAGCGTGAGGGACTTCATCTCGGCCAACTCGGCGGACTTCGCGCGGGTCCGCACCCCGCAGACCGAGCCGCAGCTCCGCGAGAAGCTCGCGGGGGCGCTGTCGGCGGCGGGCGGCCATGTCCTGCCCGAGCAGGACGGCGCCCTGCGGGTGACCGGACTGGCGCTGCCGCAGATCAGTGACATCGCCCACGACACGGACGTACGCCTGTGGGAGCTGTCGCCGCACCAGGCCTCGCTGGAGGAGGCGTACATGCGGATGACGCAGGGCGCCGTCGACTACCGCTCGACGACCGACCAGAAGGAAGGCCTCCAGCAGCCGCTGCCGCCCGGCGCCATGCCGCCCATGCCGGTCCCCGGCCAGGGACAGCCCGGCTGGTACGCCCCACCGCCCCCGCAGCACGGCTACGCCCCGCCGCAGCCCGCGCAGCCGTACGGCACCGGCTACGGCGCCCCCGTCGCGCCCCCGGCCCCGGCCGGCGCCAACCCGTACGCCCAGGCTCCCGCGCCGTCGGCCGGAAGCCCGGTACCGCCCGCAGCGGCTGCCGCCCCGGCAGAGGCCCCGAGGGCCACCGCCCAGGCTGCCCCGCCGGTGGCCCCGACCACCGCCCAGACCGCCCCGTCCGTAGCGCCGGCCGCCGCCCAGACCACCCCGCCGGTGGCCCCGGCCGCCGCGCAGACCGCCCCGTCGGTGGCGGCCGCCGCGCAGGCCGTCGCTTCGCAGGGGTCGGTGGCGGTCGCTCCTGCTTCGCCGGCGAAGGCCCCCGTTTCCGATGCCGCCCCGACGACTCAGCCCGAGGACGCCCGATGAGCACCCCGCAGCACCCGGCCCCGCAGGCCGCCGCGCCCGGCTGGCAGGGGGCGCCCGGTCCCTCGTACGCCGTCCCGGGCTACACCTCGCCGATTCCCGTCGTGCGCACGCACCTCGGGCACGCCATCGCGTCGGAGTGGACGAAGATCCGGTCGGTGCGGTCGACGATGTGGACGCTCGGGGTGTTCGTGCTCCTCGTCGTCGGCATCGGGATGATGGTCGCGCTGATCGTCGACGCGAACGCCTCCGAGGGCGACCTCGCGGGTGACAGCCCGCTGTCCTTCGGCTTCTTCGGCGTGCTCCTGGGCAGCATGCCGATCATCACGCTCGGCGTGCTCACCACCGCCTCCGAGTACGGCACCGGCATGATCCGCACCACGATGGTCGCCTGCCCCTCGCGCGGCCGGGTCCTCGCGGCGAAGGGCATCGTGTTCTTCGCGATCGCGTTCGTCGTGACCCTGGTCTCCACCGGATTCGTCGCCATGGTGGACGCGGCGCTGTTCACCGACGCGCGCGAGCCCTCGGCCGGCGAGTGGCTGAAGGCCACCGTCGGCGTGTCCCTCTACATCGCGTTGCTGGGGCTGCTGTCCCTGGCCGTCGGCTCGATCATCCGGCACTCCGCGGGCGCCATCACCATCATGATCGGCCTGCTGCTGGCCCCGCTGGTCATCGCGATCTTCATGTTCTCCGAGTCGCTGCAGAAGCTGCGCGAGGCCCTGTTCGAGTACTCGATCCCCAGCCAGCTCGGCGTCTGGTACTCCACCCAGCTCAGCGAGACCGGCCCCTCCGGCTGGGACCCGCTGTGGATCGCGCTCGGCGTCACGGCCGCCGCGTTCGCCGGGGCCTTCGCCCTGCTGGAGAAGCGGGACGTCTAGCCGGGAGCACGCTCAGAAGCGAGGCGCGTTACGGGACCGCTGCACCCCCGGGGTGCGGCGGTCCCGCGCGTTCCAGCAGGCCTTGTGCCAGTGCCGGCGGTCGTCGACGCCCGCGTGCTCGGGCCAGGCGACGACATGCGGCACCCCGTCCGGGATCATCAGGTCGCAGCCGGGGCACCGGTAGCTCTTGCCCTGCGCGCTCGCGCCGGCCACATGCCGTACGTTCCACTCCTCGCCCTGCCAGCTCACCGAGGACTGCCAGCCGCCGTACCGGCTCGCGCGGTCGTCCTCGGCGCTCCGGCCGGACGAGCCGGACGCGCCGGACGGATCGGCACCCTTGGGTCGGTTGCGACGCGGGGACACGGAACACCTCACAGGGCTATACAGGAAGCAGGGTTCCCGTCCAGCCTACGCGGCGCCGACACGGGTACCCGGAAGGGACCGATCCCCACAAGTCCCCCTGCCCGACACCCCATTCTGCAGACAATCGGCAAATCTCTCCGCCAGGCCGTGTCCTCGGCACGTGTCAGCCGGTTATGCCGGGTGGGGGAGCTCCGTGTCGGAGCCAAGGAAGCAGGAAAGTCCATGCGCGTTGGTAGTTTCGTGTTGGGTGCCCAGTTCCCCGGACAGGGCCAGGGAGAGGCGCTGCACCGCGCGGTCCGCTCCGCGGAGGTCGCCGAGGAGTCGGGCCTCGACTCGGTCTGGCTGGGCGAGCACCACTTCGTGCCGTACGGCACCTGCCCGTCGGCGGTCACCCTCGCCGCGCTGCTGCTGGGCCGCACCCGGCGCATCCGGGTCGGTACGGCGGTGAGCGTGCTGCCCACCGTCCATCCCGTCGCCCTCGGCGAACAGGCCGCGCTGCTGCATCTGACGAGCGGCGGCCGGTTCTCGCTGGGCGTGGGCCGCGGCGGGCCGTGGATCGATCTCGAGGTCTTCGGATCGGGCCTCGCGGCGTACGAGAAGGGGTTCCCGGAATCACTCGATCTGCTGGTGCGCTGGCTGCGCGAGCCGTCCGTGGGAGCGGAGGGCGAACGCTTCCGCTTCCGTGAAGTCCCCGTCGTCCCCCGCCCGTCGGAGGCGCTGACGGACACCGGGGGCCCGGAGGTGATCGTGGCGTGCACCTCACCGGCGAGTGTCCGGCTGGCCGCCGAGCGCGGGCTGCCGATGCTGCTCGGGATGCACGTCGGGGACGAGGAGAAGGCGGAGATGGTCGCCCTGTGGCGGCAGCACGCGCGCGCGGCGGGGCGCTCGGGCGACGAGATCCGGGCCGCGGCCCATGTCTCGGCGGGCGTCTGCCAGCTCGCGGACCGGCGCACGGACGCGGTGGAGACCCTCGTGAAGGCGATGCCGGGCTGGCTGCGGCAGGGGCTCGACGCCCATGTGACGGTGGACGGCCGCCCCCGCTCCATGCGGGACCCGGTGGCGTACACCGAACTGCTCTGCGGGCTGCACCCGGTGGGCACCCCGCGGCTGTGTGCCGACCGTCTCGCGGCGACCTGCGAACGGACCGGCATCTCGCGCTTCGCCCTGCTCGTGGAGGGCTCGGGCGACCTGGCGGCCACCGAGGAGAACGTCCGGCGGCTGGGCGCGGAGGTGCTCCCCCGGCTTCGCTGAACGGGGCGGGACGGCCGGGAGCTTGCCGCTCCGGTACGGTTCGCACCTCCTGCGTGCGGAGCGGCAAGCAACAGGCTCACACCGATGCCTCAGCAGTCCCGGAATTCCGGCGACTGGTTCAGCACCTGGCTGCGCACCGAGGTGAAGCGGGCGAGCTTCTCGTCGACAGCCGCGTCCAACGGGAACACCGCCACCCGGTGGCAGTTCTGGAAGGCCAGCCGGACACCGAAGTGCCGCTGCAGGGCGCCGCGTATGGCGTCACTCGCGAGCGCGCGCAGCAGCTGCCCGCGCGCCTGCTCGTCCGGCGGGGGCGTCTGGTTGTCGGCGAAGGCTCCGCCGTCCACCTTCAGCTGGGCCACCAGGGAGCTGATCATCTCCCATGCGTAGGGCAGGGAGGTCCGGACGCAGTCGACGAATTCAGCTTCGTCGACCTCGCCTCGCTCGGCCTGTTCGAGTAGGGCCGGTGAGACGTCGAGCGACATGGGTTCTCCTCTCGCACCCCTAAGAGAGCAGGGGTTGCCGGACAGGGCACGGGAGTTCGCCATGCCAAAACACCGCAACGCTGAGTACACGCATCGCGACCTCCCGTTTACTACGGTAGGCAACTGACCGTGACGGCACCAGGAGAATGGGCACATAGGCGGTCCCTATGGGGCACACAATCGGCCAGAGTCGGCCGTAGTCCGAACGATCGTTTTCCAGGGCGAATCGCGTGGGGCGCAAGGTGTCGGATAGCGTTGCCGACCATGCGTCTCGTCATCGCCCGGTGCTCCGTCGACTACGCCGGCCGGCTCACCGCCCATCTCCCCTCCGCCCCCCGTCTCATCCTGGTGAAGGCGGACGGCAGCGTCTCGATCCACGCGGACGACCGGGCCTACAAGCCCCTGAACTGGATGTCGCCGCCCTGCACGCTGAAGGAGGGCACGGGCGAGGAGGAGGGCGTCTGGACCGTCGTCAACAAGGGCGGAGAGAAGCTCATCATCACGATGGAGGAGATTCTCCACGACTCGTCGCACGAACTGGGCGTCGATCCGGGCCTGATCAAGGACGGCGTGGAAGCGCACCTCCAGGAGCTGCTCGCCGACCGCATCGAGACCCTCGGCGAGGGCTACACCCTCATCCGCCGCGAGTACATGACGGCCATCGGCCCGGTCGACATCCTCTGCCGGGACGCGACGGGGCAGACCGTCGCGGTCGAGATCAAGCGGCGCGGCGAGATCGACGGCGTGGAGCAACTCACGCGCTATCTGGAGCTGTTGAACCGCGACCCGCATCTCGCGCCGGTCCGCGGCATCTTCGCCGCGCAGGAGATCAAGCCGCAGGCCCGCGTCCTCGCCACGGACCGCGGCATCGGCTGCCAGGTCCTGGACTACGACGCCCTGCGCGGCATCGAGGACGACAAGCTGCGGCTGTTCTGAGCGGACGGTCCCGCGGGGGTGCTACGACGGTGAAGGCCGGGTTCCTGGAGAGGAACCCGGCCTTCGCTCGTGTGCGGGGGTGTCTCAGATCACCGGGTCCGATGTGCTCGCGCCGCTGTTCTGGGAGGAGCTGGCGGAGCTGATCGGGGCGGAGGAGACCGAGCTGCTCGCCGTCGCCGGGCTGCCGCTCGGCGAGCTGGAGGGGCTCGACGACGGACTCGACGAGGGGGACGGCGAGCTGCCCGTACCCGAGCTGCTCGATGCCGACGGGCTCGACGAGGGCGAGGGCCGGGAGGACGGGCTCGATGAGGTGGACCGCGACGGGGACGGGGAGGTGCCGCTGGTCGCCCCCGTCGAGCCGCTCTCCGTCGCCGACGCCGACTCCGACGGCGTGGGGTCGTCCGAGGTCCCCATCGTCCCGTCCGGGCCCGGGTCCGTGGGCCGGCTGGTCGCCGTGCCCGTGTCGCCGGTGCCGGTGTCGGCGCCCGGGGTGTCGGAGTCCAGGCCGCCGTCGTCGAGGCCGGAGCTGGCGGAGGGGTTGACGCCGCCGCGGTCGGCGGGATCGCCCGCGTCGTTGTTGGAGGTCGCGCCGAGCGTGACGACCGTACCGAGGACGGCGACGAGGAGCGCGCCCGCTCCGGCCGCGACGAGGTTGCGCTTGGCGAGGCCCTTGAGGCCGCCCTGGCGCCGGGGCTGCGGGGCCGGGGCGGGCGGCGGGGTCACCGCGCGGTGGACGACGGTCTGGGCCTCGGGCGGATAGGTCGGCAGCGCCGCCTGGATGCCGCGCGGCGGGGACACGGGCTCCTCGGGGCGGGCGTCGGCCACCTCCTCGCCGATCGTCAGGGCGGCGAGGCCCGGCACGTCCCCGGAGGCGTCGGCGACCAGCGCGAGGGCGCGGCGGCCGGCGACGGTGCCGCGCTTGTCGGTGAGGGCGCCGCGCAGCCCGAGGGAGGCCTCGAGTTCGGAGCGGGCCCGGTCGAGGTCCCCGGCGCACAGGGCGAGGACGCCGAGTTCGTGGTGGAAGTAGGCGCGGTCGGCGGACTCCCCGGCGAGCCGGGCCGCCTCGGCGCCCTCGTGCAGGGCGCTCTCCCAGGCGCTCCAGTGCAGTCCGGCGGCGAACGCGGGCGCCGCGGCACGGGCGAGGCGGACCGAGGTGGCCTCCTCGTCCTCGGCGGGCGGGGTCGTCGAGGGCACCACGAGGGCGAGGGCGGTGAGGACGGCGTCCGCCTCGGCGCAGACCCGCTCGGGGGTGACCGAGGGGTGGCCGGCCCACCAGGCGTAGTGCTGGGCGGCGGACGCGGCGCGCGCCTCGGTGTCGTCGTCGTATCCGGCGGCCTCCAGCTGGGTCTGGATGCCGGCGGCGAGCCGGTAGCGGACGCCGACCGGGGAGACCAGTCCGCACGCGACGAGTTCGCCGAGGGCGGCGTCGGCGTGGGTGTCGCCGACCAGGGCGGGCAGATGGGCCTGGTGCGGGACCTCGCCGTCCAGGGCGACGGCGAAGCGCAGGGTGGCGCGGGCGGAGGCGCTGAGCCGGGCGGCGAGCAGCGGGGCGGGCGCGGCGGCCTCGCCGAGGGAGGGCAGGGGTATCTCCTCGGCCTCACCGGCTCCGGCGTCGACGGGGGCGGCGAGCGGGCGGGCGTCCTCGAACACGCCGAACGTGTCCACGGCGTCCACGTCGGCGCGCAGCTGGTCGCGCTGCCGCAGCAGGGCGCCGGCCTGGACGAAGCGCAGCGGCAGGCCCTCGGACTCGAACCAGAGGTCGCCGGCCCAGTTGGCCTCCTCCTCGGTGAGGGTGCGGCCCACGGCGCGCTCGATGACGTCCACGCCGCCGGCCCGGTCGAGGCCGCTGAGGACGACCTCCTCGACGGCGGAGTCGGCGGAGGGCAGCGGGGTGTCGGGGGTGGCGCCGAGCAGGAAGGCGCACTCGGGGGTGGCGTCCAGGAGCTCGTCGAGGAGCGCGCCGCCGAAGCCGAGGTCGTCGACGACCACGACCGCGCCGATCTCCCGGACGAGGGTGCGCAGTTCCTCGGGGTCGGGGCGGTGCAGGTCGGCGTCGTGGACGGTGTGGAAGAGGTCGTGGAGGAGTTCGGCCGGGGTGCGGCCGTAGCCACAGAGGCGGACGACGCCGTCGGGGGCGAGGTCCTCACAGTCCTCGGCGACCAGGTCGAGCAGGCTGGTGCGGCCGGAGCCGGAGGGTCCGGTGAGACGGACGGAGCGGCCGCGGGCGAGCAGGCGGACGAGCTGTTCGCGTTCGTCCTGGCGGCCGAGCAGGGGCTGTTCGGGCCGGGCGGGGCCGGCCGGGGCGGGCGGCCGGGCGGCGAGCTCGTCGTACTCGGCGCGTTCCTCGGCGGACCGCTTGGCGGGGCGGCCGGGCCGCTCCGTGGGCGGGCAGAGTTCGATCTCGCTGCCGTCCACGGGGTTGACCGTGAGGAGATGCTCGCCGGCGACCACGCGGACCGTGCGGGCGGGTCCGGGGGTGTGCGCGCCGAAGTCGGGCGTGAGGGGGTCCCTGGGCGGGCGGGGGCGCGGCGCGCGGCCGTCGCCCTCGTGACCGTACTCCTCGGGCCCCTGGTTCGTCGGGTCCATGGGTTATAGCCCCCCAAGAGCGTCGTGTGGCGGTAGCCCCTCCCGGCCTCGCTGCACACTGCGCTGTCGCTTCTGGTCCGGTGCCCGCTCGGTAGAGGGCCGAGGGCGGCGGGCAGACGAACCGTAAACCTTCGCACAGTATCTACGACAGTCCGGGGTGCCGCGCGGTCCGAGACGTCACAGTCCGGTGAGGATTGGTGCCCGCCGTACGTTTCGCCGCAGGTGGCCCCGTGTCGGCCCCGTCGCGGTCAGACCCGGGGCAGGGACTCCACGCCGATGCCGCCCTCGATGGCGAGGATCCGGTGCAGCCGGGTGGCCACCAGCAGGCGTTGCATCTGCGGGGGTACGCCGCGCAGCACCAGGCGCCGGCCGCAGCGGCCGGCCCGTCGGTGGACGCCCATGATGACGCCGAGTCCGGTGGCGTCCCAGGAGTCCAGTTCGGACAGGTCGAGCACCAGGTCGCCGACGCCGTCGTCCACGGCCGTGTGCAGGGCCGTGCGGGCGTCCGCCGCGCTGCGCACGTCGAGGCGGCCCCCGACGACCAGCTCGACGTGGTCGCCCCTGATGTGCATAGCGCTCCCCTAAGCGTGCGTCTCGTGCTCCGCGGTGTGATGTCCGGTGTTGCATGCTCTGACTGCGCGAAGCGGTCGGAGGTTGCCGTCTGTGAGCGAACCGATACCGAATTCACCCGCAGGGGTGAGACCCCTGGGGCCTGTGCGGTTTCGGCGCTTGGAGTAAGCCCTGCCCGCTCTCGCCTCGGATGTCACCGGCGTCAACCATCCGGCGCATTCGCCGTATGGCTCACGTATGGCTCTCGGCCGGAGATTAGCGCTCGTGGAGCGCTGTGCGACCGGTTAGTAACGCGTCTCACGTCTCACGGCGTGAGACACCGGTCACGTCGTCAATTCCTGTCCGATTCAAGCCTATTCGCACCGTTTGGATCTTCGCGGGGCGGACGTGACCCAGCGAACGCGGCGGATCCGCGGGGACGGTCTAGATTGGCCGCATGGTCAATCTGACGCGCATCTACACCAGGACCGGGGACCAGGGCACGACCGCCCTCGGTGACATGAGCCGGGTCGCCAAGACCGACCTGCGGATCGCGGCCTACGCCGACGCCAACGAGGCGAACGCGGTCATCGGCACCGCGATCGCGCTGGGCGGCCTGGAGGAGGAGGTCGTCGCGGTCCTCACCCGGGTGCAGAACGACCTGTTCGACGTGGGCGCGGACCTGTCGACGCCGGTGGTGGAGAACCCGCAGTTCCCGCCGCTGCGGGTCGAGCAGTTCTACGTCGACCGGCTGGAGGCGGACTGCGACCTCTTCAACGAGCGGCTGGAGAAGCTCCGCTCCTTCATCCTGCCCGGCGGCACCCCGGGCGCCGCCCTGCTCCACCAGGCCTGCACGGTCGTACGCCGGGCCGAACGCTCGACGTGGGCCGCCCTGGAGACCCACGCCGAGACGATGAACCCGCTCACCGCGACCTACCTCAACCGCCTCTCCGACCTCTTGTTCATCCTTGCGCGCACGGCCAACAAAGAGATCGGGGACGTCCTGTGGGTCCCGGGCGGCGAACGCTGACCCGCATCACCCTCCGGCCGCGCAGAACGCACAGCGCGGTCGCCTGATCGGCCCCCTGCAGGTGGCGGCGGGCCGAAGATGTCCGCGAGCACGTCCGCCGGCGTGGCCCGCGACGCCCCGCTCCCCTCCCGGAGGGTCCGCGGCCGCCACCGGAGCACCGCCCCGGGTGATGACGGTCCGCTCACCTTCCTCCGCCCGGTCGAGCAGCTGCTCGGCGGGCTGCCGCTGATGCCCTTTGGCCCGAGCACCCGGCCGGCCACCGAGCCGAACGCGCTCCTCGACGGCGATCCCGATGTTCACCGACCTGGCGTACGCCGCCACCGACTGGAGCGTGCGGGAGGTGCACGACCTGGTCGCCGACCATCTGTCGGCGATCGCCATCCACTCCACGGCCGCGCCGTCCATCGACGCCCCCGGAGACCTCCCGGCAGGCGCCGGCCGTCATCCGGGAGAACGGCGCCGACGGGCTCACGGAGATGCGACGACTGATCGGCATCCTGCGCGACGAGGGCGGCGGGCCGGAGCCCTCCCGCGTCACCGCCCCTCGACGTCACCCTGGACGCCGATCCCCGCCGGATCCCGGCACCCATGGAACTCGCCACCCACCGGATCGCCGGAGCCCTCCGTGACGCCGACCCTCGACGTCACCCTGGACGCCGATCCCCGCCGGATCCCGGCACCCGTGGAACTCGCCGCCCACCGGATCGCCGGAGCCCTCCGTGACGCCGACCCTCGACGTCACCCTGGACGCCGATCCCGGCCGGATCCCGGCACCCGTGGAGCTCGCCGCCCACCGGATCGTTCTGGAGTCGTCGGCCAATGCCCTCAAGCACGCCTGCCCGGGCCGGTGACCGTGTCCCTCGGCTGCCGGACGGCGGTCCGCGGCCACCGGCTCCGGAGCAGATGCGGGAGCGGGCGGTGGCGTCGGCCCGGGAGCTGCGGCCCGATGTGGTGCTGATGGATGTGCAGATGCCGTGTCTGGACGGGGTGGCGGCGACCCGTCAGGTCGTCGGGGAGGGGCCGGCGGACGTACTGGTGGCGACGGCCTCGAGCTCGACGAGTCTGCGCAGCCGGGTCCAAGCAGGCGCCGTAGCACGGGAGTTGGGGATCAAGCAGCCGTATACGAGAGTGGTCCAGACCTATTGACCCGTGGTCCAGACCTTTCTATTCTCGCGGCACTGTGGGCGTGAAGGCTCAGTCGCGCCCCCCAACTCCCCATAGGAGGCGCAGCATGCGCTTCAGACACAGAGCCGCGGCAGGGTTCGCGACCCTGTTGCTCCCCCTGGCCGGGCTGGTGGGTCTCGCGAGTCCCGCCCAGGCCGCCACGACGGCCACCGCCACCTACGCCAAGACCCAGGACTGGGGCACCGGCTTCGAGGGCAAGTGGACGGTGAAGAACACCGGCACCACCGCCCTCAGCTCCTGGACCGTGGAGTGGGACTTCCCCTCCGGCACGTCCGTCACCTCCGCCTGGGACGCCGACGTCACCTCCTCCGGCACCCACTGGACCGCCAAGAACAAGTCCTACAACGGCTCCCTCGCCCCCGGCACCTCGGTCTCCTTCGGCTTCAACGGCGCGGGCTCCGGTTCCCCGTCCAACTGCAAGCTGAACAACGACAGTTGTGACGGAACGACGGTCCCCGGCGACGCGGCCCCCTCGGCGCCCGGCACCCCCACCGCCTCCGGGATCACGAACACCTCGGCCACCCTGGCCTGGTCCGCCGCCACCGACGACAAGGGCGTCAAGAACTACGACGTCCTGCGCGACGGCACCAAGGTCGCCACGGTGACGACCACGTCGTACACCGACACGGGCCTCACCGCCGGCACCGACTACTCCTACACCGTCCAGGCCCGCGACACCGCCGACCAGACCGGCCCGGTCAGCGGCGCGGTCGCCGTGCACACCACGGGCGGCACCACCCCTCCCCCGACCACCGGCTCCAAGGTCAAGCTCGGCTACTTCACCGAGTGGGGCATCTACGGCCGCAACTACAACGTCAAGAACCTGGTGACGTCCGGCTCGGCCGCGAAGATCACCCACATCAACTACGCCTTCGGCAACGTCACCAACGGACAGTGCGCGATCGGTGACTCCTACGCCGACTACGACAAGGCCTTCACCGCCGACCAGTCCGTCAGCGGCGTCGCCGACACCTGGGACCAGCCGCTGCGCGGCAACTTCAACCAGCTGCGGCAGCTCAAGGCGAAGTACCCCAACATCAAGGTGCTGTGGTCCTTCGGCGGCTGGACCTGGTCGGGCGGCTTCGCCCAGGCGGCGGCCAACCCCACGGCCTTCGCCCAGTCCTGCTACAACCTGGTCGAGGACCCGCGCTGGGCCGACGTCTTCGACGGCATCGACATCGACTGGGAGTACCCGAACGCCTGCGGTCTGTCCTGCGACACCAGCGGCGCGGCGGCCTACAAGAACCTGATGCAGGCCCTGCGCGCCAAGTTCGGCACGGGCAACCTGGTCACCGCGGCCACCACGGCCGACGGCTCCTCCGGCGGCAAGATCGACGCCGCCGACTACGCGGGCGCGGCCCAGTACGTCGACTGGTACAACGTGATGACGTACGACTTCTTCGGCGCCTGGGCCGCCCAGGGCCCGACCGCCCCGCACTCCCCGCTCACCTCGTACAGCGGCATCCCGACGGCCGGGTTCACCACCGCCGACGCGATGGCCAAGTTCAAGGCGAAGGGCGTCCCCGCGAGCAAGCTGCTCATCGGCATCGGCTTCTACGGCCGCGGCTGGACCGGGGTCACCCAGGACGCCCCGGGCGGCACCGCCACGGGCGCCGCGGCGGGCACCTACGAGCAGGGCATCGAGGACTACAAGGTCCTCAAGACGTCCTGTCCGGCCACCGGCACCATCGCCGGCACGGCCTACGCGCACTGCGGCAGCAACTGGTGGTCCTACGACACCCCGGCCACCATCGCCGGGAAGATGACCTGGGCCAAGAACCAGGGCCTCGGCGGCGCGTTCTTCTGGGAGTTCAGCGGCGACACCAGCAACGGGGAGCTGGTGAGCGCCATCAGCAACAACCTGTAGAGCAGCGACTAGGCGACGTTGACGCGCTGACCGGGCGGGGCTGCCTCCAGCCACGCGAGGAAACCGGTCAGCGCGTCCTCGCTCATCGCCAGTTCCAGGCGGACACCCTGGTGGGAGCAGGCGAGGATCACCGCGTCGGACAGCAGCGCCAGCTCCTCCTCGCCCTCGGGGAGCCGACGGCCGGCCACCTCGATCGAGGCGCGCTCCAGGACCCGGCGGGGGCGATAGGCGTACGAGAAGACGCGGTACCACTCGATGCGGTCGCCGTTGTAGCGGGCGACGCCGTAGCTCCAGCCCTTGCCGCTGGTGTCCGGTTTCTCGGGGATGTCCCAGCGCAGGGAACAGTCGAAGGTGCCGCCGGAGCGCTGGATGAGTCTGCGGCGCAGACCGAAGACGAACAGCCCCAGCACCACCAGGGCCACGACGATTCCGCACACAGTCAGAGCGAGGACCATCGACACCGACCTCCTCGTCTCCTAGGTACCGAAAATAGGTAACGGAACGGAAAAAACATCCATATCTGCCTCAGCCGCGGTCGGCTCCGGATTGCTCCGGTGCCGACCGCGGCTGAGTGACGTCATACAGCTCCGCGCCGGGTTGTCAGCGCGAGGCCGCCGCACGCAGTCGTACGTCCGCACGGCGTTCGGCGATGGCGTCGCCCTCCGCCTTCGCGCGCTCGAGCTCGCGCTCCTCGCGCTGGACGTCGATCTCGTCCGACAGCTCGGCGGTCTCGGCCAGCAGCGACAGCTTGTTGTCCGCGAACGAGATGAAACCGCCGTGCACCGCGGCGACGACCGTCCCGCCCTCACTCGTACGGATGGTCACCGGGCCCGACTCCAGCACACCGAGCAGCGGCTGGTGACCGGGCATGACGCCGATGTCGCCGGACGTGGTGCGCGCGACGACCAGGGTGGCCTCGCCGGACCAGACCTCTCGGTCGGCCGCGACCAGCGCGACGTGCAGCTCAGCAGCCAAGGTGGCTCCTCGGGTCACCACCCGGCGGTTCTGCCGGGTGTGGGTTACAAGTCTAGTGGGCGTACGAAGAGGGGCGGGACGCGCCCGCCCCTCTTCATGAGCGCGAGGCTCAGGAGACGCCCAGCTCCTTGGCGTTGGCCTTGAGGTCCTCGATGCCACCGCAGAGGAAGAACGCCTGCTCCGGGAAGTGGTCGTACTCGCCGTCGATGATCGCGTTGAACGCGGTGATCGACTCGTCCAGCGGCACGTCCGACCCGTCGACGCCGGTGAACTGCTTGGCGACGTGGGTGTTCTGGGACAGGAAGCGCTCCACACGACGGGCACGGTGGACGGTGAGCTTGTCCTCCTCGCCGAGCTCGTCGATACCGAGGATCGCGATGATGTCCTGGAGGTCCTTGTACTTCTGCAGGACCGTCTTGACGCGCATCGCGGTGTTGTAGTGGTCCGCCGCGATGTAGCGGGGGTCCAGGATCCGGGACGTGGAGTCCAGCGGGTCCACGGCCGGGTAGATGCCCTTCTCGGAGATCGGACGGGAGAGCACCGTCGTCGCGTCGAGGTGGGCGAAGGTGGTGGCCGGGGCCGGGTCGGTCAGGTCGTCCGCGGGGACGTAGATCGCCTGCATCGAGGTGATCGAGTGACCACGGGTCGAGGTGATGCGCTCCTGGAGGAGACCCATCTCGTCGGCCAGGTTCGGCTGGTAGCCCACCGCGGAGGGCATACGGCCGAGCAGGGTCGACACCTCGGAACCGGCCTGCGTGAAGCGGAAGATGTTGTCGATGAAGAACAGCACGTCCTGCTTCTGCACATCGCGGAAGTACTCCGCCATGGTCAGACCCGCGAGGGCCACGCGCAGACGGGTGCCCGGGGGCTCGTCCATCTGGCCGAAGACCAGCGCGGTCTTGTCGATGACGCCCGAGTCGGCCATCTCCTCGATGAGGTCGTTGCCCTCACGGGTGCGCTCACCGACACCGGCGAACACGGAGACACCGTCGTGGTTGTTGGCGACGCGGTAGATCATCTCCTGGATGAGCACCGTCTTGCCGACGCCGGCACCACCGAACAGACCGATCTTTCCACCCTTGACGTACGGGGTGAGAAGGTCGATGACCTTGACGCCGGTCTCGAACATCTCGGTCTTCGACTCGAGCTCGTCGAAGTTCGGGGCCTTGCGGTGGATGGACCAGCGCTCGCCCTCGTACTTCTCGTCGACGTTCAGCACCTCACCGAGGGTGTTGAACACCTTGCCCTTGGTGAAGTCGCCGACCGGGACGGTGATGCCCGTGCCGGTGTCGGTGACCGGGGCCTGGCGGACCAGACCGTCGGTGGGCTGCATCGAGATCGTGCGGACCAGGCCGTCACCCAGGTGCTGGGCGACCTCGAGGGTCAGCGTCTTCTTCTCGCCCTCGTTCGCCGGGTCGGCGACCTCGACGTGAAGGGCGTTGTAGATCTCCGGCATGGCGTCGACGGGGAATTCCACGTCGACGACCGGGCCGATGACCCGGGCGACGCGGCCCGTGGCAACGGCCGTCTCAACTGTCGTCGTCATTACCTGTCACTCCCCGCGGTCGCGTCGGCCAGGGCTGCGGAGCCACCGACGATCTCGCTGATTTCCTGGGTGATTTCGGCCTGGCGGGCCGCGTTGGCAAGGCGGGAGAGCGTCTCGATGAGCTCTCCTGCGTTGTCGGTCGCCGACTTCATCGCGCGCCGCGTGGCGGCGTGCTTCGAGGCTGCCGACTGGAGGAGAGCGTTGTAGACGCGGCTCTCCACGTAGCGCGGCAGAAGGGCGTCGAGGACGTCCTCCGCCGAGGGCTCGAAGTCGTAGAGCGGAAGGATCTCGCCCGCCGGCTTCGCCTCCTTGGCAACCTCGTCGAGGCTGAGCGGCAGCAGACGGTCGTCCAGCGCCGTCTGCGTCATCATCGAGACGAACTCGGTGAAGACGATGTGGATCTCGTCCACGCCGCCGTCCGCCGTGTCCTTCTCGATGGCCTCGATCAGGGGGGCCGCGACCGTCTTGGCGTCCGCGTACGTCGGCTCGTCCGTGAAGCCCGACCACGACTCCGCGACCTTGCGCTCACGGAAGTTGTAGTGCGCGAGACCACGCCGGCCGACGATGTACGTGTCGACCTGCTTGCCCTCGGCCTCGAGGCGCGCCGTCAGCTGCTCCGCGGCCTTGATGGCGTTGGAGTTGAAGGCGCCGGCAAGACCACGGTCGCTCGTCAGGAGCAGCACCGCGGACCGCACGACCGTCTCGGCCTGCGTGGTGAGCGGGTGCTTCGTGTTCGAGCCGGTGCCCACCGCCGTGACCGCGCGGGTGAGCTCGGTCGCGTACGGCGTGGAGGCCGCCACCTTGCGCTGCGCCTTGACGACGCGCGAGGCGGCGATCATCTCCATCGCCTTGGTGATCTTCTTGGTCGCGGTGACGGATCGGATGCGACGCTTGTAGACCCGGAGCTGAGCTCCCATGAGTCAGGTCCCTTCCTTACGTCACTTGGCCGCGGCCGGGGCGTCCTCGCCGAGAAGCTTGCCGTCCGAGGTCTCGAACTGCTTCTTGAAGTCGGCGATGGCGTCGGCAACAGCGGTGAGGGTGTCGTCCGACATCTTGCCGCCCTCCTTGATGGAGGTCATGAGGCCCTGCTCCGAGCGGTGCAGGTACTCCAGGAGCTCCTTCTCGAAGCGGCGGACGTCGGCGACCGGGACGTCGTCCATCTTGCCGGTGGTACCGGCCCACACGGAGACGACC
This sequence comes from Streptomyces sp. YKOK-I1, assembly GCF_054660435.1. Taxonomy (NCBI): domain Bacteria; kingdom Bacillati; phylum Actinomycetota; class Actinomycetes; order Kitasatosporales; family Streptomycetaceae; genus Streptomyces; species Streptomyces sp. YKOK-I1. The sequence continues at coordinate 6,945,582 of NZ_BAAGDR010000001.1, read as the reverse complement.
TGGTCCTCGGTCGGCATCGGCTGGTACTGAGCCTGCTTGAGCAGCTCGACCAGGCGCTGACCGCGCTCCAGCTGCGCCTTCGACGCGGCGTCCAGGTCGGAACCGAAGGCGGCGAACGCCTCCAGCTCACGGTACTGGGCGAGGTCGAGGCGGAGACGGCCGGAGACCTGCTTCATCGCCTTGTGCTGCGCGGAACCACCGACCCGGGAGACGGAGATACCGACGTTCAGCGCGGGGCGCTGACCGGCGTTGAACAGGTCCGACTCCAGGAAGCACTGGCCGTCGGTGATGGAGATGACGTTGGTCGGGATGAACGCCGAGACGTCGTTGGCCTTGGTCTCGACGATCGGCAGACCGGTCATCGAGCCCTTGCCCAGCTCGTCGGAGAGCTTCGCGCAGCGCTCCAGCAGGCGGGAGTGCAGGTAGAAGACGTCGCCCGGGTAGGCCTCGCGGCCCGGCGGGCGGCGCAGCAGCAGCGACACGGCGCGGTAGGCGTCGGCCTGCTTCGACAGGTCGTCGAAGATGATCAGGACGTGCTTGCCCTCGTACATCCACTGCTGGCCGATGGCCGAGCCGGTGTACGGCGCCAGGTACTTGAAGCCGGCCGGGTCGGACGCCGGGGCGGCGACGATGGTCGTGTACTCCAGCGCGCCGGCCTCCTGGAGGGCGCCACGCACGGAGGCGATGGTCGAGCCCTTCTGGCCGATGGCGACGTAGACGCAGCGGACCTGCTTGTTCACGTCACCGGAGCGCCAGTTGTCGCGCTGGTTGATGATCGTGTCGACGGCCAGGGCGGTCTTGCCGGTCTGGCGGTCACCGATGATCAGCTGACGCTGGCCACGGCCGATCGGGGTCATCGCGTCGACGGCCTTGTAGCCGGTCTCCATCGGCTCGTGCACCGACTTACGGGCCATGACGCCGGGAGCCTGGAGCTCCAGGGCACGGCGGCCGGACGTCTCGATCTCGCCGAGGCCGTCGATCGGGTTGCCGAGCGGGTCGACGACGCGGCCGAGGTAGCCCTCGCCCACCGCGACGGAGAGGACCTCACCGGTACGGGTGACCGGCTGCCCCTCCTCGATGCCGCTGAACTCACCGAGGACGACGGCACCGATCTCACGCTCTTCGAGGTTGAGCGCGAGGCCGAGGGTGCCGTCCTCGAACTTCAGCAGTTCGTTGGCCATGGCCGAGGGGAGACCCTCGACCTTCGCGATGCCGTCGCCGGCAAGGGTGACCGTACCGACCTCCTCGCGCGAGGCCGCGTCCGGCTTGTACGACTGGACGAAGTTCTCCAGCGCGTCCCGGATCTCCTCCGGCCGGATCGTGAGCTCCGCCATCTGGGTTCCCTGCTCTCCTTGTTGGGCCCGAAGTTTCACTTTGGGGGGATGCCTAAACTCCCGGACTCCCCCCTGAAAGAGGTGAATCCTCTGCACGGCCCAACCAGGGCCGCTTGCGTACGTACTGCTGCGTTGTTGCGGTGCTGCTAGCTCGCCATGCGGCGGGCGGCGTCCTCGATGCGGTCCGCGAGGGAGCCGTTGATCACCTCGTCGCCGACCTGCACCCGGATCCCGCCGACGACGTCGGGGTCCACGTCGAGGTTGAGGTGCATCTGGCGCCCGTAGAGCTTCGCGAGGGCGGCGCCGAGGCGTCGCTTCTGCGGGTCGCTCAGCGGAACGGCCGACGTGACGACGGCCACGACGCGATCGCGGCGCTCGGCGGCGAGCTTGGACAGGGACTCGAGTCCCGATTCCAGGCTACGTCCCCGAGGAGCGGTCACAAGGCGCGTCACCAGTCGAACGGTGGCCGCGTCGGCACGGCTGCCGAGCAGGCTGCGCAGCAGCTCGCCCTTGGCCGAGGCGGTGGCCTTCCGGTCGGTCAGCGCGGCGCGCAGCTCGGTGCTGGAGGAGACGATCCGCCCGAAGCGGAACAGCTCGTCCTCGACGTCGTCGAGCGCGCCGGTCTTCTGCGCGGCGGTGAGGTCGGCGATGTCCGCCAGCTCCTCCAGGGCGTCCACCAGGTCGCGCGACTGCGACCAGCGGGACCGCACCAGGCCGGCCACCAGGTCGGCGGTGCTGCCGCTGACCTGGGAGCCGAGCAGGCGCTGGGCCAGCTCGGCCTTGGCCTCTGCGGCCTGCGCCGGGTCGGTGAGGACCCGACGCAGCGACACCTCGCGGTCGAGCAGCGCGGTGACGGCCGCCAGCTCGTCGGCGAGCCGCGCCGCGTCCACGGACGTGGAGTCCGTCAGCGCGTCGAGACGCTCACGTGCGGCTGCCAGGGCCTCGCGGCTCGCTCCGTTCATCGCGACGCCTCGGCCTTCTCCTCAAGCTCGTCGAGGAAGCGGTCGATGACGCGGCTCTGGCGGGCGTGGTCCTCGAGGGACTCGCCGACGAGCTTGCCGGCCAGTTCCGTGGCGAGCTTGCCGACGTCCTGACGCAGCGCGGACGCGGCGGCCTTGCGGTCGGCCTCGATCTGGGCGTGACCGGCGGCGACGATCTCCTCGCGCTGCCGCTGGCCTTCCGCGCGCATCTCCGCGATGAGCGTGGCGCCCTGCTCCTGAGCCTCCTGGCGCAGGCGCGCGGCCTCGTGGCGGGCCTCGGCGAGCTGAGCCTTGTACTGCTCGAGCACGCTCTGGGCCTCGGTCTGAGCGGCCTCCGCCTTCTCGATACCGCCCTCGATCTGCTCGCGACGCTCTTCCAGAACCTTGTTGATGTTCGGGAGGAGCTTCTTGGCGAGGAAGCCGAAGACGATGACGAAGGCGATCAGGCCGATCACGAGCTCCGGAATCGGCGGGATGAGCGGGTTTTCCGCTTCCTCAGCCGCCAGCTGAACCAGGGGGCTCATATCAGTGCCTTTCGTCGAAAGGGGCGGTCCGACGGATCAGGAGGTCGGGTAGACGAACGGCATGACCAGACCGATGAGGGCGAGCGCCTCACAGAAGGCGAAGCCGAGGATCTGGTTGGCGCGGATGAGACCGGCAGCCTCGGGCTGACGGGCGAGCGCCTGGGTGCCGTTACCGAAGATGATGCCGACGCCGACGCCCGGGCCGATCGCGGCGAGGCCGTAACCGATCGAGCCGAGGTTGCCCTTGATTTCGACGGCGGCGAGGGTGGCCTGCGAGAGAGCGGACATGCCGGTTATTCCTTCTCTTTCAATGACCGGTGGGGGTTGGCCACCGGATGTCTGGATGGGGTCGGGAGTGCTCAGTGGTGCTCGGCGAGCGCGCCCTGGATGAAGCTGCAGGTCAGCAGGACGAAGACATACGCCTGCACCGCCTGGATGAAGAGCTCGAAGGCCGTCATCACGAGGACCATCACGAACGAGACGGCGGAGTAGGCGATGCCGATGCCGTTCAGCATGTACCAGGTGGCGATCGTGAAGAGCAGCAGGAGGGTGTGACCGGCGAACATGTTCGCGAAGAGCCGGACGGCGTGGGTGAAAGGCCGCACGAGGAGGTTCGAGAACAGCTCGATCGTCATCGACAGCGGGAGGACCGCGCCGAGGGACTTGTCGTAGCCGGTGAAGTTCTTCCAGGCGCCGACGAAGCCCTGGCGCTTGAAGGTCAGCGAGACCCACAGGATGTAGACGATGCCGGCGAGGACCGCGGGGTACGAGATGATCGCGGTGACCGGGAACTGGGCGATCGGGATGATCGACCAGAGGTTCATCATCCAGACGAAGAAGAACAGCGAGACGACCAGCGGTACGTACTTCTCGCCCTCCTTCTTGCCGATCGTCTCGTAGACGACGCCGCGGCGGACGAAGTCGTAGCCGGCCTCGGCGACCATCTGGAGCTTGCCGGGGACGACCTTCGGGCGGGCGAAGGCGGCCCAGAAGAAGCCGACGATGATGATCGAGCCGAGCAGCGCCAGCAGCATCGTCTTGTTGAAGTACGAGTTGCCGTCCGCGTCGCCGAAGAGCGGCTCGAACAGGAACGAGTGCAGGCCCGGAGCCGGGAAGCCACAACCGTCGAACAGGTGGCAGTCGGTCTCGAAAGCGAGCACCTGCGTCGGGTCAGCACTCACCGCGGGCTCCTTCGTCGTGGCGCATAGGTACGGCAACCTCGTTGTGTCGGCGCGGCGTACGGCCGCGTTTCGGCACGGGACTGGTGTTTCGGATGTGGGGGCGGCTGTGGGGCATCTCGCCTCGCGCTTGAGCAGGCGTCAGCTGGGATGCCCGCGCCCGCGATGCCGCAGTTGGCACCGGACGATAGCAGGAGATCTCAGACGTCTTTATCCCGGCCCTACCCCTCACGACGAGTGCCCCGATTTTTCGGGCTTCGCGCCCGAATCGGGTTCGACGTAAAGGATCTTGGCCTTCATGTGCGCACGGGTCTGCGCGGCGATCCAGGCGATCGTGGCGACGACGAGCGTGATGGCGAAGGCGCGGGGATTGAACAGCGTCGTGTTCTTGAACGCAGCCATGAAGATGAACAGCAGCAGGATCTGCGCCGCGTAGAGCATGAGGCCCATCATCTGGAACAGCTGCGGAAGCGATTTGGCGGTGCGCTGCAGGACGTAGAGGCCGATTCCCATGAACGCGATCACGATGACCGTGCCGACGACGGCGCCGATGGCCCCCTTGCCGCCCGCGACCACACCGCTGACGACGGCTGCGATCGCGCCGGCGGCAGCTGTGGGCACGGCGGCCTGAGCCAGGATCCGGACGTCGTTGGACGGCATGGCGGCAACTCCGCTTTCAATGGGGGCAGGGTGTCGTCATGGACGAGCGTAGTCCCGGTTCGAGGGGCGAAAGACCTCACGCCTACCTCGCGCCAAGGGGCCGTCGCACTACGGTCCTTCGGCTGCGTCCGGGGTTCTCGTGAACCGTATCACAAACTATTTGATGAGGTCTTTACCTGGATGGTGTGCCCGCTGTCACACATGAGAGTGACGGTGCGCGTCTGTGCGGGAACGGCGCCGAGTTGTCTGGTATTGGGCGCCTTTGCCCGCGCCCGCTTCCCCCACGACTTGGCAATGCTCTAGTCAGATTCTTACCTTGCCGACCGCGAACGAGAACCCACGGCGGTCGCACCGTTGACCCCGGAGACCCCCACCGCCACGGGCGTACGCGGCTGCGGCTCGGCCCCCTCGGCGGCGGCCAGCGCGGCCTCCGCGGCCAGTTCGGCGGACCGTCGGCGGCGGTAGCGCGGCGGCACGAAGGCCTCCGCCCAGCGCGGCGCACGCGGGGTGAAACGCGGCAGCAGGAGCAGCACCAGACCGAGCGCGCTGAGGAACACCACACCGAGGACGATCCACATGGACGCCGCGTTGACGGAGTAGGCGAGCGCGCCGAACGCGATCAGCCCCGACCAGAAGTACATGATCAGCACCGACCGGCTGTGCGAGTGGCCGATCTCCAGCAGCCGGTGGTGCAGATGCCCGCGGTCCGCCGCGAACGGCGACTGACCGCGCCAGGTGCGGCGCACGATCGCCAGGATCAGGTCGGCGGCCGGGATCGCGATGATCGTCAGCGGCATCAGCAGCGGGATGTAGACCGGCACCATCTGGTGCACGGTGGAGCGCTCGGAGCCGCCGAACAGGTTGTCCGGGTCGACGTTGCCCGTGACGGAGATCGCACCCGCCGCCAGCACCAGGCCAATCAGCATCGAGCCCGAGTCCCCCATGAAGATCCGCGCGGGGTGCATGTTGTGCGGCAGGAAGCCCAGGCACATGCCCATCAGGATGGCCGCGAACAGGGTCGCGGGAGCGGCGGCCTCGATGCCGTACGAGTACCAGATGCGGTACGTGTACATGAAGAACGCGGCGGCGGCGATGCACACCATGCCGGCCGCGAGACCGTCGAGGCCGTCCACGAAGTTGACCGCGTTGATGGTGATCACCACCAGCGCCACCGTCAGCAGGGTGCCCTGCCACTGGGTCAGCGCGACCGTGCCGACCGTCGGGATCGGCAGCCACAGGATCGTCAGGCCCTGCATGACCATCACGCCCGCGGCGATCATCTGGCCGCCCAGCTTCAGCAGCGCGTCGATCTCGAACTTGTCGTCCAGCACGCCGATCAGCCAGATCAGCGCGGCCCCCGAGAGCAGGGCGCGCGGCTCGTTCGACTTCTCGAAGACCTCGTTGAGGTTGGTGAGGTGGTCCGCGACCAGCAGCCCCGCGCACAGCCCGAAGAACATGGCGATCCCGCCGAGCCGCGGAGTCGGTTCCCGGTGCACGTCACGGGCCCTGATCTCCGGCATCGCGCCTGCCACGATCGCGAACTTCCGTACCGGCCCGGTCAGCAGATACGTCACCGCGGCCGTGATGCAGAGCGTCAGCAGGTATTCACGCACAGGCTTCCCCACAGGTCTCGCTGGCCATCTCAGCCCCACACCCTAGCGATCGACTCACACACGGCGCATATGTGTGGGGACTTCCGGGTAGCGACGATGGTTGCACGTGTGGCTGTGTGCATGGGTGCACGGGGGCGTTTTGTGACAGCGCGCGTACCCGGTTTCGGCGCCCGTACGCGCGAAGTCGGCCGGTTCCGCCTCCCTCAGCCGGGGTACGGCGGGAAGGCCGTGGCCAGTTCCCGGACCTCCTCGCGGGCCCGCTTGGCCTCGACCCGGCCGCGCAGCACGCCTCCGATCAGCGCCCCGACACCCGCCATCTCCTCCTCCCGCATGCCCTGCGTGGTCACCGCGGCCGTGCCGAGCCGGAGCCCGCGCCCATCGGCGTGGGGCAGCGCACAGCAGTCCAGGACGATCCCGGCGGCCGCGAGCAGCCCGCGCGCGGAGCGCCCGTCGACGCCCAGGGGCGCCGGGTCGGCGGTGATGAGGTGGGTGTCGGTGCCGCCGGACGTCACGGCCAGCCCCTCCTGCGCCAGCTGCGCCGCGAGGACCCTCGCGTTGGCGACCACCTGATGGGCGTACACCGCGAACGCCTCGGTCGACGCCTCGCCGAACGCGACCGCCTTCGCGGCGATCGTGTGCATCTGCGCGCCGGCCTGGGTGAACGGGAACACGGCCCGGTCGACCCGCTCCGCCAGCTCGCTGCCGCACAGCAGCATCCCGCCGCGCGGGCCCCGCAGCACCTTGTGGGTGGTGGCGCAGACGATGTCGGCGTACGGCACCGGAGAGGGCGCCGCTCCCCCGGCGACCAGCCCGATGGGGTGCGCGGCGTCGGCGATGAGATAGGCGCCGACCTCGTCGGCCACGGCCCGGAAGAAGGCGTGGTCGACATGGCGCGGGTAGGAGATCGACCCGCACACGATCGCCTTGGGCCGATGGCTGCGGGCCAGCGTCCGCACCTGCTCGTGGTCGATCAGCCCGGTCTCCGCGTCCACCCCGTACGGCACGAAGTCGAACCAGCGGCCGGAGAAGTTCGCGGGCGAGCCATGGGTGAGATGACCGCCGTGGGTCAGCCCCAGGGCGAGAACGGTGTCACCGGGTCTCAGCAGGGCCGCGTAGGCGGCCAGCACGGCGGACGATCCGGAATGGGGCTGCACATTGGCGTGTTCGGCCCCGAACAGCCGCTTCGCCCGCTCCACCGCGAGCCGCTCCGCGACGTCGACGATCTCGCAGCCCCCGTGGTGCCGGGCGCCCGGATACCCCTCGGCGTACTTGTTGGCGAGCGGCGAGCCCAGCGCGGCCAGCACGGCCGGGGAGCAGAAGTTCTCGGCGGCGATCAGCTGGAGCGTCGACGCCTGCCGCGTCGCCTCGCCGAGCAGGACCTCGGCCATCTCGGGATCCTGCCGCCGCAGCACATCGGCATCGGCGGCCGCAACAGATACAGGGGTGACCGACATGACGGACTCCGGGACGTCGACGCTGCCGTACGACCAATGTAGGCCCACCCCCCACACCCCGCCCGCCGCCACACCCGTCAGCCCCGGGCGCCTCCCCGGACACGGACTCCGACCACCGACCCGCCGCAGACCCGCACCCCGCACACCCCTCAACACCGTCACCACCGCCGCACCACCCCGCCCCGGCGGCCCGCCCGGGCAACGGGGCGCTGCCACGGACTCCGGACGTGCCCCTCGCACCGCCCGGCCCTGACCGGCCTCCCGGGCAACGGGGCGCTGTCGCGGACGCCGGGACGCCGTGGAGCCGTCTCAGGTTCGCGCCGGGACGCCCGTCAGCGCCGTCACCACCGGGTCCAGGGCCTGGTGTATCTCGTCGCCGATCGAGCGGAAGAACGGCAGCGGCGCGCCGTAGGGGTCGTAGACCTCGTCCGCCTCCAGGGTGGGGGCCAGCAGCCAGCCGCGCAGGGCGGCGGCGGCGCGGACCAGGGCGCGGGCCCGGCGGACCACGCCCTCCTCCAGCGGGGGGAGGGTGGCCGGGTCGATCGCGTTCACGAGGCGGGTGAACTCCTTCAGGGTGAAGGTGCGCAGGCCCGCGGAATGCCCCATGGAGATGACCTGGGCGCGGTGGTCCCGGGTCGCGGTCAGGACGAGGTCGGCCATGATGACGTGCTCGTCGAGCAGCTCCCGGCCGGTGAAGCCGGAGGGGTCCGCGCCGAAGTCGGCCAGCACGGTCTCCGCGTTGGCCTCCATCGGCGCGCCCTCGTGGCCCCAGGTGCCCGCGCTCTCCACGATCATCCCGCCGCCCAGCACCCCGAGCCGCTGCGACAGGAAATGCCGGGTCAGCCGCTCGGTGATGGGCGAGCGGCAGACATTGCCGGTGCTGACGTGGAGGATGCGGAAGGTGTCGCGCGGAAGTCCGACGAAGGTCGTCGTGATCTCCGCGGCGCGTTCCCCGTTGCCTATGCCACGCCCCGCGTCAGGGGCTGTCAATTCGCCACCTCGAGGTCGGGTACGACCTTCCTCAGCTCGTCGGCCGTGATCGCCCCCTCGCGCAGCAGCAGCGGGATCTCGCGGCTGACGTCGACGATCGAGGACGGGACGTTCCCGGGGGTCGGGCCGCCGTCGAGGTAGACGGAGACGGAGTCGCCGAGCATCTCCTGGGCGTAGTCGCAGTTCTCCGGCGCCGGGTGGCCGGTGAGGTTGGCGGAGGAGACCGCCATGGGGCCGACCTCGGTCAGCAGCTCGATGGCGACCGGGTGCAGCGGCATGCGCACGGCGACCGTGCCCCGGGTGTCGCCCAGGTCCCACTGCAGGGACGGCTGGTGCTTGGCGACGAGCGTCAGCGCGCCCGGCCAGAACGCGTCGACCAGCTCCCAGGCCAGCTCGGAGAAGTCCGTGACCAGGCCGTGCAGGGTGTTCGGGGAGCCGATGAGGACGGGGGTGGGCATGTTGCGGCCCCGCCCCTTGGCCTCGAGCAGATCGCCCACGGCCTCCTTGGAGAACGCGTCGGCGCCGATGCCGTACACCGTGTCGGTCGGAAGGACCACGAGCTCGCCCCGGCGGACGGCGGACGCGGCCTCGCGCAGACCGGTCACACGGTCGGTCGCGTCGTTGGTGTCGTATCGCCGAGCCATGTCTAGCGGGCCTCCTCGTGCACGTACTGCTGGACAGAAGTCAGGTGGGTGTTCACGTGGGCGGTGTTCACGGCATCGCCCGGCGGGCGGTCGCGAAGCGGGGGCGGTTGTTGAGGTCCGGGTGGTCGGCCGCGTCGGCCCAGCCCAGCTCCTCGGTGAAGATCCACGGCACCTGGCCGCCCTGGGTGTCGGCGTGCTCGATGACGACGACACCGCCCGGGCGCAGGAGCCGGTGCGCGGTCCGTTCCAGACCGCGGATGAGATCGAGGCCGTCCTCGCCGGAGAACAGCGCCATGTCCGGGTCGTAGTCCCGGGCCTCCGGAGCGACGTACTCCCATTCGGTCAGCGGGATGTACGGCGGGTTGGAGACGACCAGGTCGACCTGCCCGTCGAGGTCGCGGAAGGCGTCCAGGGCGTTGCCCTGGCGCAGGTCGACGCGGGACCCCTCCATGTTCTTGCGGGTCCACACCAGGGCGTCCTCGGACAGCTCCACGGCGTACACGCTGGAGCGCGGCACCTCCTGGGCGAGGGCGAGGGCGATGGCGCCGGAGCCGGTGCACAGGTCGACGATGCACGGCTCCACGACGTCCATGGCCCGTACGGCGTCTATGGCCCACCCGACGACCGACTCGGTCTCGGGACGCGGCACGAAGACACCGGGGCCGACCTGGAGCTCCAGATAGCGGAAGTAGGCCCGCCCGGTGATGTGCTGGAGCGGCTCGCGCTGCTCGCGCCGGGCGATGACCTCCCAGTAGCGGGCGTCGAAGTCGGAGTCCTTCACGGAGTGCAGTCCGCCGCGCTTCACACCGTGCACGAACGCGGCGAGCTCCTCCGCGTCGTTGCGCGGCGAGGGCACGCCGGCGTCGGCCAGCCGCTGGGTGGCCTGGGCCACCTCCGAGAGCAGCAGGTTCACGCAAGTCCTCCGTGGTGGTACTCGTACGTGCCGTTGTTACGCGGCGGCGAGCTTGGCGGCCGAGTCCGCGTCGACGCAGGCCTGGATCACCGCGTCGAGGTCGCCGTCCAGGACCTGGTCCAGGTTGTACGACTTGAAGCCGACGCGGTGGTCCGAGATGCGGTTCTCCGGGAAGTTGTACGTGCGGATCTTCTCGGAGCGGTCGACGGTGCGGACCTGGCTGCGGCGGGCGTCGGCGGCCTCCCGCTCCGCCTCCTCCTGCGCCGCGGCGAGGAGCCTGGAGCGCAGGATACGCATCGCCTGCTCCTTGTTCTGCAACTGGCTCTTCTCGTTCTGGCAGGAGGCGACGACTCCGGTGGGAATGTGCGTGATGCGCACCGCGGAGTCGGTGGTGTTGACGGACTGCCCGCCCGGTCCGGAGGAGCGGTAGACGTCGATGCGGAGGTCGTTCGGGTTGATCTCGACGTCGACCTCCTCGGCCTCGGGGGTCACGAGGACACCGGCCGCGGAGGTGTGGATCCGGCCCTGCGACTCGGTCGCCGGCACGCGCTGCACCCGGTGCACGCCGCCTTCGTACTTCAGCCGCGCCCAGACGCCCTGCCCGGGCTCCGTCGCCCCCTGGCCGCCCTTGGTCTTCACGGCGACTTGGACGTCCTTGTAGCCGCCCAGCTCGGACTCGGTGGCGTCGATGATCTCGGTCTTCCAGCCGACGCGCTCGGCGTAGCGCAGATACATGCGCAGCAGGTCGCCCGCGAACAGCGCCGACTCGTCACCCCCCGCCCCGGCCTTGATCTCCAGGATGACGTCCTTGTCGTCGGACGGGTCCCGGGGCACGAGCAACAGCCGGAGCTTCTCGGTGAGTTCCTCGCGCTGCTTGTCGAGTTCCTTGACCTCGGCGGCGAAGTCCGGGTCGGCGGCCGCGAACTCGCGCGCGGTCTCCATGTCGTCGCCGGTCTGCTTCCAGGAGCGGTACGTGGCGACGATCGGCGTGAGCTCGGCGTAGCGCTTGTTCAGCTTGCGCGCGTTGGCCTGGTCGGCGAAGACCGACGGGTCGGCGAGCTTCTTCTCCAGGTCGGCGTGCTCACCGACCAGCTCCTCGACTGCCTCGAACATGATGGGCTCCTGAAGTGCTGTGGCGTGGATGAAGGCGAACGACCAAAAACGCCGGTCCCGGCGCACCCCGGGCGGGGGCACGGCCGTGGACCGGCGAAATGGAGCTCGCTACTTCTTGGAGCCGGCGGCAGCCTTGCCGAAGCGGGCCTCGAAGCGGGCCACACGGCCACCGGTGTCGAGGATCTTCTGCTTGCCCGTGTAGAACGGGTGGCACTCGGAGCAGACGTCGGCGCGGATGGCACCGCTGCCGATCGTGCTGCGGGTGGTGAACGACGCGCCACAGGTGCAGCTGACCTGCGTCTCGACGTACTCGGGGTGGATCTCGCGCTTCAAGGTGTCTCCTAGTTTCGGGAGGGCGCCGGGTCGCTGCCGCGGGATACGGAAACGTGAACCGGAGCCGACGTACCAGTCTGCCAGGACTGGCGCCATCCCCCAAAACCGGGGGGTGCGCGGATCTATTCCGTGCGGGTGCGTCGTGGCTTGTCGCGCAGTTCCCGGCGCCCCTGAGGTAGGCCGACTGGAGCTTCTTGAGGGGCGCGGGGAACTGCGCGAACGGCCACGACGCACCCGCACCCGGCCTACGGCGTCACCACCCCCGCCGCCTCCCCCGTCGCGTTCCCCTCGGTCGCCGCCGCCGGGATCGGCCGGTCGTTCTTCAGGGCCGTCCAGACCTGCCGGGCCTTGTTCTCCAGGACGACGACCCGGTTGAGGTTGGCCGGGTCGTAGCGCACCGGCATCGTCACCATGTGCATCTTCGACGCGCTGATGCCCTTGAGGCCGTTGACGAAGGACATCAGCGAGTTGACCGTGCCGAGGTCGGAGTCGGTGGTGACGGCCTTCGTCGCGGTGTCCGCGAGGTCGTACAGCTTCTTCGGGCTGGTGAACAGGCCGATGTGCTTGACCTGGGTGACGAGCGCCTTGATGAACGCCTGCTGGAGCTGGATGCGCCCGAGGTCGGAGCCGTCGCCGACGCCGTGCCGGGTGCGCACCAGACCGAGGGCCTGCTTGCCGTTGAGCGTGTGGGTGCCGGCCTTGAGCTTGAGATGGCTCTCGGAGTCGTCGATCGCCTTGGTGGTGGTGACCTCGACCCCGCCCAGCTCGTCGACCAGCTTCTCGAAGCCGGAGAAGTCGACCTCGAGGTAGTGGTCCATCCGCAGGCCGCTGATCGACTCGACGGTCTTCACGGCACACGCGGCGCCGCCCGTGGTGTACGCCGAGTTGAACATCACGCCGTTCGCCGCGTCGTGCCGGACACCCCGGGTGTCGGTGCAGGCCGGCCGGTCGATGAGGGTGTCGCGCGGGATGGAGACCACACTGGCCCGCTTGTGGCCCTCGTACACATGGATGATCATCGCGGTGTCGGAGCGGGCGCTGCCGTCGTCGGTGCCGCCGCCGAGCCTGCGGTTGGAGCCGGAGCGGGTGTCCGAGCCGAGGACCAGGATGTTCTCCGAGCCGTTGTCGGCCTTCGTGGGCCGGTCGGTGCCGAGGGCCTGGTCGATGTCGACGCTCTTGATGTTGCCGTTCAGCTTGAAGTACAGGTAGCCCGCGCCGGTGCCGCCCAGGGCGACGATGCCGGCGGCCGTCCACGCCGTGATCAGCAGCCCCTTGCGCCGGCTCCGCCGTCTGCGGTGCCTCGGGCCGCTGTCGTTCTCACCCGTCGGGCCGGTCTCACCCGGTATGCCGGGCTCCGGCGTGTGCTCGGCGGACATCTGCTCCTCTGTTCTCGTGCAACCTCACCATCGTCGCCCCGCCTGGTCAGACGGGGAAACTCGGGAGAGGGTTGCACAACGCTCTGTGCCCGATCGATGGCCGAACGGACACAGAGCGTGTGGAGCGGAGCGGGGTACGCCCCCGCTCACCTGCGCTTTCGGCCGAACTCAGCCGAACAGGTCGTACTGCTTGAAACTGGTACCGAGTGACACCCTTGTGGCAAAGATCTCGCTCGTGGCCTTTCCGGTGCCCTTGTAGAGATAGAGCGTGCCGCCCGGCGTACGGGCCAGGAAGTCGGCCTTGCCGTCGCCGTTGACGTCGCCGACCGCGTCGAAGGCGTTGTACGTCGTGTTGCTCCAGGTGCGGACCTTGACGCGGGCCGAGAAGGCGCCCGTGCCGGCCTTTCCGGTGCCCTTGTAGAGGTAGAGCGCGCCGGTGCTCTTGTTGCGGGCGAGCAGGTCGGCCCTGCCGTCGTTGCTGAGGTCGCCGTGGCCGCGCACGACGTTGTACTGGTTCCAGCCGGTGGAGACCTTCACCCGGGTGGCGAACTTGCCGTCGCCCTTGCCCGGGTAGATCCACAGCACGCCCGCGGAGTCCACGGACAGCAGGTCGGGCAGGGCGTCGCCGGTGACGTCACCGGGGGCGACGACCGCGAGGCGGCTCTTCCAGTTGTCGCCGATCAGGTTGCTGGTCCAGGTGCAGGTGGTTCCGTTGGCGGGGAACACGCAGTGCCGCCAGTACAGGTCGCCGTCGGAGGCGCGGCGCTGCACGAAGTCCGTGTAGCCGTCACGGTCGAGGTCGGTCTGCAGGACCAGGTTCCAGGCGCTGTACGAGCCCCAGGACAGGCGGGAGGCCAGCGAGGTGCCCTTGGAGTCGATCTCGTAGCCGGTCTTCGTGGACGAGTTGCGCACGAAGAGGTCGGCCTTGTGGTCGCCGCTGAGGTTGGTGTCGTCGACGCGCGGAGCGGCGGCGGCGACGTACGTGGTGAGCTTGGTGAAGACGCTGTACGCGCCCGCCGCCACGCAGTCCTTCACACCCCAGGACACGACGCCCACGACCTTGCCTCCGACGACCAGCGGGCCGCCGGAGTCGCCGTTGCAGGCGGAGGTGGTGCCGTCGTCCGAGCCGGTGGCGGGCTCGCCCGCGCACACCATGTGGCCGGCGATGAAGTCGCTGCCGTACTCGCCCGAGCAGGTGGCGTTGGACTGGATCGGCAGCGTGGCCGTCTTCAGGGTGTCGGAGATGTCCTGGCTGGTCGAACTGGTCCGGCCCCAGCCGAAGACCTGCGCCTCGGTTCCCGCCGTGTACGACGCGGTGTCGCCGGCCGTCGTCATCGGGATCGGCGTCGCCTCGACCGGGTCCGGCAGGGTCAGGACGGCGAGGTCGTTGTCGATGGTGTAGTCGTCGTACGACGGGTTGTTCCACTGCCGCCAGACCCCGCTGGCGGTGCCGCCGTGCAGGTCGACGCCACCACTGGACGTCTCGGACAGCAGCTGCGCGGTGCCCGTGATGACGACGCCGTGCGCCTTCCAGTTGTAACCGGCGACACAGTGCGCGGCGGTGAGGATCTTCGTCGGGGCGATGACCGCGCCCCCGCAGAAGAAGCCGATGTCGTCGCTGGTGGTGGAGGTGCCGCGGTCGTCGCCGTACCAGAGCTGCGCCATGTACGGCGCGGTGGTGATGGTCGTCGTCGAACCACCGATGATCTTCGGGTCGACGGAGGTGGAGCTGCTGCCCGTGCTTGCGCCGAGGGAGGACTTGGACGTCTCCCCCGCGGTGTCGTCACCGGCGAGCGCGGTCGACAGGCGTGCCTCGATCTCGGACGCGGACGGCGTGCTGCGCACGGGCGTCGGCGCCGCGGTGGCCGCCCCCGCCGACGTGGTCACGAACACACCGGCGACGGCGGCGGCCAGACCGGCCGCGGCGACGGGCAGCGCGATCCGTATCCGGCGTCTGTGCCGTCGGCTCCCGGACGTGGGTGTACCCACTCGAGTCCCCCCTAGGGATCAGAAGTCTGAGCTTCGGTCCCGGCTCGAACGGCCGACCGAAGGGCGCGATCGTAACAACGCCCACCGACATGCCGAAGGGCCGCCCCCGGTTACGGGAGCGGCCCTTCATGGGGTGCCTGTACGGCGTGAAGTGCGACCTCAGTCGTTGTTGCCCGGCGACGGGGTCGTCTTCTGGATCTGCATCAGGAACTCGGCGTTCGACTTGGTCTGCTTCATCTTGTCGAGGAGCAGCTCGATCGCCTGCTGCTGGTCGAGCGCGTGCAGCACCCGGCGCAGCTTCCACACGATGCCCAGCTCCTCGGCGCCGAGCAGGATCTCCTCCTTGCGGGTGCCGGACGCGTCGACGTCCACCGCCGGGAAGATGCGCTTGTCGGCGAGCTTCCGGTCGAGCTTGAGCTCCATGTTGCCGGTGCCCTTGAACTCCTCGAAGATCACCTCGTCCATGCGGGACCCGGTGTCCACCAGCGCGGTGGCGAGGATGGTCAGCGAACCGCCGTCCTCGATGTTGCGGGCCGCACCGAAGAAGCGCTTCGGCGGGTACAGGGCGGTCGAGTCGACACCACCGGACAGGATGCGGCCGGAGGCCGGGGCGGCGAGGTTGTACGCACGGCCCAGACGCGTGATCGAGTCGAGCAGCACGACCACGTCGTGGCCCAGCTCCACCAGACGCTTGGCGCGCTCGATGGCGAGCTCGGCGACCGTGGTGTGGTCCTCGGCCGGGCGGTCGAAGGTCGAGGAGATGACCTCGCCCTTGACCGACCGCTGCATGTCGGTGACCTCTTCCGGACGCTCGTCGACCAGGACGACCATCAGGTGGCACTCGGGGTTGTTGTGCGTGATCGCGTTGGCGATCGCCTGCATGATCATGGTCTTGCCGGTCTTCGGCGGGGCCACGATCAGACCGCGCTGGCCCTTGCCGATCGGCGACACGAGGTCGATGATCCGGGTGGTCAGCACGCCCGGGTCCGTCTCCAGACGGAGGCGGTCCTGCGGGTAGAGCGGGGTCAGCTTGTTGAACTCCGGGCGGCCACGGCCGTGTTCGGGCGCCATGCCGTTGACGGAGTCCAGGCGGACCAGCGCGTTGAACTTCTCGCGCCGCTCGCCTTCCTTGGGCTGGCGGACCGCGCCGGTGATGTGGTCGCCCTTGCGCAGGCCGTTCTTGCGGACCTGGGCGAGGGAGACGTACACGTCGTTCGGGCCCGGCAGGTAGCCGGAGGTCCGGATGAACGCGTAGTTGTCGAGGATGTCGAGGATGCCCGCGACGGGGATCAGGACGTCGTCGTCGGCGAGCTGCGGCTCGGCGGTGCCGATCTCGTCGCGCCCACGGCGGCCACGGCGGTCGCGGTAGCGGCCGCGGCGGCCACGGCGGCCGTCGCCGAAGTCGTCGTCGTCCTGCGGACCGGTGTTGCGGTCCTGACGGCTCTGCTGCTGGGTCTGCTGGCCGCGCTGCTGCTGGCCGCCCTGCTGGTCGTCGCCCTTGCCACGGCGGTCGCCGCGGTCTCCGCGCTCGCCACGGTCACGGCCGCGGTCCCCGCGGTCGCCCCGCTCACGGCGGCCCTGGCGGCGGCCGTCGGCCTCGCCGGCCTCGGCGGTGCGGGCCTCGGCCTGCGGCTGCGCGGGCGTCTCGGCCTTGGGCTCGGCCTTGGCCTCGGCGACGACGGTCTCGGCGCCGGAGGCCGTCGGGCTGCCCGCGTCGGCGGTGGCACGGCGACGGCGGCGCTCGACGGGAGCGTCGTTGCTGGCCGGCTGGCCGGGGATCTCGATCTGCTGCTGGGCCACGGCCTTCTCGGCGGGGGCCTCGGCCTGGGGGGCGGCGTCCGCCTTCTTCTCGGCGGCGTCCTCGCCCGTGCGGGCCTTGGCGGCGGCGCGGCGCTTGGGCTTGGCCTCGGCGGCCGGGGCGTCGGCCTTCGCCGGGGCGGAGCCTCCGGCGGCCTGCGCCTCCTTGATGACCTCGATCAGCTGGCTCTTGCGCATCCGCGCGGTGCCCCTGATGCCGAGGCCGGATGCGACCTGCTGGAGCTCGGCCAGCACCATGCCCTCGAGGCCGGTACCGCGGCGCCGCCGGGAGCCGGCACCGGTGGCAGGCGCGGAGGCGTCCGTGGCGGGCGCGGCAGCGGTCTCCTCGACACGTGCGCCCATCAGATCGGTGGTGTCGCTCACGAAGGGTCCTTCCCTGGAGCGGACGTCGGCCTGTCTGGCTCGGCGACCGGTTGTGCTGTCCGGCTTCGGTCCTTGCTCTGGCGAAGCCGGGGCGGTGGTCCGCCACAACGGCGGAAGAGAGATTTGCTGGTGATGGCGCTGCCCCGACGAACCGTGACACCCAGTGTCACGTGGCGTGGTAGCACCGATTCCGGAGCTCCCCCAGAGGGGGGACCCCCACCTGCGGACCGCTCAGCGCCGGTGTACGGCGTACTGCCCAGATACGACGTACGAAGCGCAGTGCGGCTTGGGGAGCTCCCGGAAGAATGTCTGTCCCGGACGGGGACACGAAGCACCTCGCCATGGTGGGGTCGGGTGCAGACTTGAGGTTAACACTACCGGATCCAACAAACATTCCCCCTCTCGAAATCCGGCAACCGTGCACTTAAATGTCGCCGGAGTGCGTTTCACCTGCGGGAGCGAGCGGCAGCACACTCGCTCCCTGAAGATCCAGTGCCAGCCGGTTCGCGGCCCAGTCCGCGCCCGCCAGGGCCTCGACCTTGTCGGCCGTTCCCGCGTCGGCCAGCGCCATCACGGTGGGGCCGGCGCCGGAGATCACCGCGGGGATCCCGTCGGCGCGCAGCCGCTCCACCAGGGCGGCGCTCTCCGGCATCGCCGGGGCGCGGTACTCCTGGTGCAGACGGTCCTCGGTGGCCGGCAGCAGCAGCTCGGGGCGCCGGGTGAGGGCCTCGACGAGCAGGGCGGCGCGGCCCGCGTTGGCGGCGGCGTCGACATGCGGCACGGTGCGCGGGAGCAGGCCGCGCGCCGTTTCGGTCAGTACCGGCTTTCCGGGCACGAAAACCACCGGAACGATGGAATCGGCGGGCTCCATCCTGATCGCCCGCGCGGCGCCCGCCTCCATCCAGGAGAGGGTGAATCCGCCGAGCAGACAGGCGGCGACATTGTCGGGGTGGCCCTCGATCTCGGTGGCGAGTTCGAGCAGACCGGCGTCGTCGAGCCGGGACTCGCCGCCTATCGTCACCGCGCGCGCGGCGACGATGCCGGCGCAGATCGCGGCGGAGGAGGAGCCGAGGCCCCGTCCGTGCGGGATGCGGTTCGCGCAGACGATCTCCAGGCCGCGCGGCTGGCCGCCCAGGACGTCGAAGGCGGTGCGCAGGGAGCGGACGAGGAGGTGCTTCTCGTCACGCGGCAGGGTCTCGCTGCCCTCGCCCGCGATGTCGATGTGCAGCCCGGAGTCGGCCACCCGGACGACGACGTCGTCGTAGAGCCCCAGGCCGAGGCCGAAGGCGTCGAAGCCCGGGCCGAGGTTGGCGCTGGTGGCGGGGACGCGCACCCGTACGGGGGCGGCGCGGAAGGCGGGACCGGCCATCTCTCGATGACTCTCCTTGAGCTGCGTGACTGTCTTGAGCTGCGTGACTGTCGAATGACGTTCGATAGATACGTGACGAGCCCGGGGCCGCGAGGGCGACACGACGCTGCGGCATATGCAGCGGGCGGGTTCGGTACAGCCTATCGAAGGAAGGTTCTGCGGCGACATAGGGCGCACAGGAGGCGCACGATGCGTGTCGCAAGCCCCCTGTGCATCCCTTACGGGGTTAACCCCGCGTCGACGTGGCGCGCGGGGCCGTATCGCACGGCGACGTGTCGCGCGATACGGCCGGTGCGGCGCCGTCCTACGCGAGACCCAGGCGGGCCGCTGCCGCCGCCGCGTCGACGGGGACGACCACCGGACGCGGGGCGCCCTCGGTGGCCCAGCCCGGGTCCTTGAGGCCGTTGCCGGTGACCGTGCAGACGATCCGCTGCCCCGGGTCGACGTCGCCGCGCTCGGCGGCCTTCAGCAGACCCGCCACGGACGCGGCGGACGCGGGCTCCACGAAAACACCCTCCTGCGCGGCCAACAGCCGGTAGGCGCGCAGGATCTCACGGTCCGTCACCTCGTCGATGATGCCGCCCGACTCGTCCCGCGCGGCCAGCGCGTACTGCCAGGACGCGGGGTTGCCGATCCGGATCGCGGTGGCGAGGGTGGACGGGTCCTTGACGACCTCGCCGCGCACGATGGGCGCCGAGCCGGAGGCCTGGAAGCCCCACATCCGGGGCGTCTTCGAGGCGATGCCGTCGCCGGCGTACTCCTTGTATCCCTTCCAGTACGCGGTGATATTGCCCGCGTTGCCGACCGGCAGGACATGGATGTCAGGGGCGTCGCCGAGCATGTCCACGATCTCGAAGGCGGCGGTCTTCTGCCCCTCGATGCGCACCGGGTTGACCGAATTCACCAGCGCGACAGGGTAGTTGTCGCTCAGCTGACGGGCGAGCGTGAGGCAGTCGTCGAAGTTGCCGTCGACCTGGAGGATCTGCGCGCCGTGGACGAGGGCCTGGCCCATCTTGCCGAGCGCGATCTTGCCCTGCGGCACGAGCACGGCGGAGACCATGCCCGCGCGGACCGCGTAGGCGGCGGCCGAGGCAGAGGTGTTGCCCGTGGAGGCACAGATGACCGCCTTGGCGCCCTCCTCCTTGGCCTTGCTGATGGCCATGGTCATCCCGCGGTCCTTGAAGGACCCCGTCGGGTTGGCGCCCTCCACCTTGAGGTGGACCTCGCAGCCCGTGCGCTCGGAGAGCACCTGCGCGGGTACGAGGGGCGTACCGCCCTCACGGAGCGTCACCACGGGAGTGCTGGCGGACACCGGCAGCCGATCCCGGTATTCCTCGATGATTCCGCGCCACTGGTGGGTCATTGCTGGTTACTCTCCTTCAACCCGCATGATGCTGGCGACACCCCGCACGGTGTCGAGCTTGCGCAGCGCCTCGACGGTCCCGCTGAGGGAGGCGTCGGACGCGCGGTGGGTGACGACGACGAGGGAGGCCTCGCCGTCCTTGCCCTGCTGCCGGACGGTGTCGATCGACACGCCGTGCTCGGCGAAGACGGTGGCGACCTGGGCGAGTACACCCGGCTTGTCGGCCACGTCCAGGCTGATGTGGTACCGGGTGACGACGTCACCCATCGGCGACACGGGCAGGGCGGCGTACGCCGACTCGCCGGGCCCCGTTGCCCCGCTGAGCCGGTTGCGGCAGACGGCGACCAGGTCGCCGAGCACGGCGGAGGCGGTGGGGGCACCGCCGGCGCCGGGGCCGTAGAACATCAGCTGACCGGCCGCGTCGGACTCCACGAAGACGGCGTTGTACGCGCCGCGCACGGAGGCGAGCGGATGGCTCAGCGGAATCATGGCGGGATGCACCCGCGCGGTCACGGACCCCCCGTCGGCGGCCCGCTCACAGATGGCGAGCAGCTTGATGGTGCAGCCCATGTTCTTGGCGGAGGCGAAGTCGGCCGCGGTGACCTCGGTCATCCCCTCGCGGTAGACGTCGTCGAGCCGCACGCGCGTGTGGAAGGCGATCCCGGCGAGGATGGCGGCCTTGGCGGCGGCGTCGAAGGCCTCCACGTCGGCGGTCGGGTCGGCCTCCGCGTACCCGAGGGCGGTGGCCTCGTCGAGGGCTTCCTGGTACCCCGCCCCCGTGCTGTCCATCTTGTCGAGGATGAAGTTGGTCGTCCCGTTGACGATGCCCATCACCCGGTTGATCTTGTCGCCGGCGAGGGACTCCCGCAGCGGCCTGATCAGCGGAATGGCCCCGGCGACGGCGGCCTCGTAATAGAGATCCTTGCCGTGCTCGTCGGCGGCGGCGTGCAACGCGGCCCCGTCCTGGGCCAGCAGCGCCTTGTTGGCGCTGACCACGGACGCACCGTGCTCGAAGGCGGCGGTGATGAGCGTCCGCGCCGGCTCGATCCCCCCGATGACCTCCACCACGACATCAATGTCCCCGCGTTTGACGAGGGCGGTGGCATCGGTGGTGACGAGGGCCGGGTCGATGCCGTCGCGCACCTTCGACGGCCGCCGCACGGCCACCCCGGCGAGCTCCACCGGGGCACCGATCCTCTGGGCGAGGTCGTCGGCGTGCGTCGTCATGATGCGCGCCACCTCTGAGCCGACCACTCCACAGCCCAGCAGCGCCACCTTCAGCGGACGCGTACGCATCATCCGACCTCGTTTCCTCATACCGTCTACGGTTGGACCAGTCTCACCCACCGGACCGCAGTTTCTATCCCCGGTCCGGATCGTGAGACATCTATTTCATTTTCACAAGGGCGGCAGACAGAAGATTCTCCCGCCCCTCTGTTTTCGTTTCTGCTCGGCTTTTCCCTTACCAGAATCCAGGCTCACCCGACATCGGGTTCACCGGTCATCAAGCCATCAGACTTCCAGCCATCCGGCATCGAGCCGTCAGACATCGAGTCATCCGGTTCATCCGCCATCGAGTCATACGGTTCATCCGACGTCGAGCCGCAGAAGGTCGTCCTCCGTCTCGCGCCGGACGATGACCCGCGACTCCCCGTCGGCCACGGCGACGACCGGCGGCCGCAGCACATGGTTGTAGTTGCTGGCCATGGACCGGCAGTAGGCGCCCGTGGCCGGTACGGCGATCAGGTCACCCGGTGCCAGGTCCGACGGCAGGAACGCGTCCTTGACCACGATGTCCCCGCTCTCGCAGTGCTTGCCGACGACCCGCGCGAGCATCGGCTCGGCGTCCGAGGTGCGCGAGACGAGAGCGACGCTGTACTCGGCGTCGTACAGCGCGGTCCGGATGTTGTCGGACATCCCCCCGTCGACGGAGACGTAGGTGCGCAGCCCGTCGAGCGGCTTGATGGTGCCGACCTCGTAGAGCGTGAAGGCGGTCGGCCCGACGATGGCCCGCCCGGGCTCCACCGAGATCCGTGGCGTGCGCAGCTTGGCCGCCTCGCACTCCCGCGTGACGATCTCGGTCAGCGCCTTGGCGATCTCGTGCGGCTCACGAGGGTCGTCGTCACTCGTGTACGCGATCCCGAGCCCACCGCCCAGATCGATCTCGGGCAGCTCGACGCCGTGCTCGTCCCGGACGTCCTTGAGCAGCCCGACGACCCGGTGCGCGGCGACCTCGAACCCGGACATGTCGAAGATCTGCGAGCCGATGTGACTGTGGATGCCAATGAGCTCGATCCCGTCGAGCTTCAGCGCCCGCCGCACCGCCTCGGCGGCCACGCCCCCCGCAAGGGGAATCCCGAACTTCTGGTCCTCATGAGCGGTGGCGATGAACTCATGGGTGTGCGCCTCCACCCCCACGGTGATCCGGATCTGCACCCGCTGCCGCTTGCCGAGCGACTGAGCGATGTGAGCGACCCGCACGATCTCCTGGAAGGAGTCGAGCACGATCCGTCCGACCCCGGCGCCGACGGCCCGGTGGATCTCCTCGCTCGACTTGTTGTTGCCGTGGAAGGCGATCCGCTCGGCCGGCATCCCCGCGGACAGCGCGGTGGCCAGCTCGCCCCCCGAACACACGTCGAGGTTGAGCCCCTCCTCATGCAGCCACCGCACGACGGCCCGCGAGAGGAAGGCCTTGCCGGCGTAGAACACGTCGGCATCGTTCCCGAACGCACTGCGCCAGGCCCGGGCCCGGGCCCGGAAGTCGGTCTCGTCGAGGATGTAGGCGGGGGTCCCGTACTCCTCGGCAAGCGTCTTGACGTCAATGCCCCCAACGGTGACGACCCCGTCCTCATCCCGCCCGACGGTCTGCGCCCAGACCTTCGGGTCGAGGACATTGAGGTCACTGGGCGGCGCGGAGTAGTGCCCCTCGGGAAGGACATCGGCGTGACGGGGCCCGGCGGGGTGGGCGGAACGGCTCATGTTCTGACTGGCTCTCTAGAGATGGTCGGGTGCGTCGATGCCGAGCAGGGACAGGCCGCCGGCCAGCACCGTCCCGGCGGCTTCGGCGAGCGCGAGCCGGGCACGGTGGGCGGCCGAGGGTTTCTCCTCACCGAGCGGCAGCACGACGGGGAGCAGAAGCAGCGTGGCGTCCGCGAGCGCGACGAGATGCCGCGCCAGCCGGGAGGGCGCGGCGATCCCCTCCGTACGGGGCAGGGCGGCGACGGTGGCGAGGACGCGGGGATAGTCGGCGAGGAGGGAGAGAAGGGACACCGACGCCTGTGCGCCCTCGCCGCCCTCTCCGACCTCTGCTGCGAATCCGAGATCGGTGGCGTTTCGGCCGAGGGCCCGGGTGCGGGCGTGGGCGTAACGGACGCGGAAGAGCGGGTTGCTCTCGCGCTGGACCAGATGATCGGCGGTGATGCGCGGCCGGTCGTGGGGGGCGGGGTGGAGCAGCGCCCAGCAGGCGGCGTCGAGACCGAGGGGGGTGGGGTCCTCGGGAGCGGGGTGGGGGCGGAGCTCGAAGGGGGTGGGGTGGCTCTTGCTGTCCGACTCGGGGCGGAGAGCGGAAAGGCGCCCGTCCCGCACGGCGAGGTGAGAGGGCTGCGAGGCGAGGCGAGGGGGCTGCGGGGCGAGGTGAGGGGCGGGAACGCACTCGTCCGGCGAAGCAACATGACGCGTGGCGACGCGACCGTCCCGCGACGAGACACGCCGCGTGGCGACGCGACCGCCCTGCGAGGCAAGGTGATGGATGGCGAGGCGACCGCTCTGGGAGGCGACGATGCGCGCCAGGGCGTCGGCCAGAACCTCGGCCCGGACCTCGAACGGCACGCGCACCTCGTACACCTGCCCGGCGAGGCCGTCGCCGTGCCCGTACCGCATCCCTTCCGTCCGGATCCGCCGGACGAGCGCGGTGCCGGCGGCCTGCTGATCGAGGCTGATGTTGAGGAATCCGGGCCCGGTGATCTCGACGCGGGTGACGCCTTCGGCGCGGGCGAGATGGGTCCGCAGCACCTCGGCGACCCGCAGGGCGGGCTGCCCTGCGGGGCGGGCCAGCTGCAGGGCGATGTTCGTGGCGTAGTCCCCGGCCCCTCCGGGCCCCGGCGGAGCGACGACGGCCCGCGCCGGGACGGCCACGCTCAGCTCTCCGGCGTCGACAGCACGACGCACCGCGTGCAGCACGGTGCGGGAGAGCTCGACGGGTGTCACGGGACAAGCGTAGGGGAGGAGGGGGGTGGGTAGGCGAGCCGGTTTGGGGAGGTCCCGCGATGTGGACGCCGGAGTCGATGCCCCCGGCCCCTCGCCCCCTGACTCCCTCCCTACTCCGAACCGGCGGGCCCTCCGCTTCCGTGCCCGGCCCCGAGGGAGGTCCCGAGCCCGAACCCCATACCCACCCCACGGCCAGAGCTGCCCTCCGGCCGCTCCCCCTCCAGCAACTGCCTTACGAGGGTGACGAGTTGGTGAGGTTCGAAGGGCTTGGCGAGGAACGCGTCGACGCCGACCTCGAGGCCGGTCTCGACCTCGAACGGGGTACACGCGCTGATGATCGCGAGGGGGAGATCACGCGTCCGCGAATCGGAACGCAGCCGAGCGGCGGTCCGAAGGCCGTCCAGACGGGGCATGACGACATCGAGCGTGACGACGTCGGGCCGCACCTGATGAACGACTTCCAGACACTCGGCACCATCGGAGGCGGTCACGACCTCGAGACCCTCAAGCTCGAGATTGACCCTGATCAGCTGCCGGATGACCTTGTTGTCGTCCACAACAAGCACCCGACCCGACGCGCCTGGCACAACTCGAGAGTAGGTCGACACCGGCCACCGCGTCCGGGTTTTCCCCACTTCCACCCCCTGCGGGCGACCCGCGCCCCTCCCCGCCCACGTAAACCCGTTCATGAACACCCCGAGGGAGCTGGTAGTGTTCCACCTGTCGCCGCGAGCAACAGCCCGCACCCGACACGCCCCCGTAGCTCAGGGGATAGAGCAACGGCCTCCGGAGCCGTGTGCGCAGGTTCGAATCCTGCCGGGGGCACTCGCCTAGGAACAGCAGAGATCAAGCGCTGACCAGGGCGGATGCCGAGAGAAGAGGGCGGGAGTCAGTCTCACTGACTCCCGCCCTCTCTCGTTGTCTCTCACTGTTTGCGCACTATCTGCGATACACGCGACCAGGCCCATCCTGAGTGGGGGTGTCGGTGAAAACTGTGTCATCAGCCGCAAACTTCCTGCCCGGAACAGCCCCCTCTGCCGGAGGCATTCGGCACGATGGTGTCGTGGACCCCGCAATCATCGCCGCGCTCATAGCCGTTCCCACGAGTGTCGTTGCTGCCACGGCCGCCTATGCAGCCGGCCGAGCCCAGGCCCGTGGAGCCCACCGAGGCCCTGTGGACGCCGTACGGCGCGAGTCTCAGCGTGATGCCTACCTCGCATTCACCACCGCTGCGCGTCTCGACCGGGGAAATAGAAATCTGGTCGATCTGCAGGCGCTGCGAGACGCCTGCGACGTCGTGGAGGTAGAAGGCCCAACGCACATCACAATCCTTGCCCGACACGTCGTGGCACGCGCCGAAAGTTATGACTCAATCGCTCGTTCCTATCCGCCCTGGCTTTTCCCCACCACTCGCACCGCCACCCTTGCCTACCGCCTCATCGCGCGCCAGGTCTACTTCCATGCACGCCGGACCAACAGAGATGCTCTGGACGCAGCCGTAGAGGAGTTCAAAACCGCCGCACGCGACCATCTCAACGACAGCGGTAGATAGAGACAGGACTCAGATGCGCGCTCCTCGACGAGACAGCCACGGCCGAACCACCTGCCGCCTGCGAAAGCGCTCTGAGGTACCGGTCGCCCAGAAGCGCGCCGTGTCGCGATGATGTCCCGATGGATGAAGGTAAGACGGCACTGATCGTAGGCGGAGTGGGGCTGCTCGGGGTCTTCGTGTCGACTGGTGGCGCCTGGCTGGCGAGCCGGTACGGGGCCCATAAGGCAGTCGAGGCTGCAAAGGTTCAACTAGACGCAGCCAAGATCATGGTGGCTGAGCAGCGCTCAGCCGATTGGGCGCACTGGACGCGAGATCGACAGAGCCAGACGCTCATGGACACGGTCGATCAGGTCACCGCGATCGACAGCACCCTGAGAACCGCACGCGTGAAACTGACCCTTGGCGAGCCGCCGTCGGACACCGTACACGAACAGTTCATGACCGCACACGCTGCGCTATCGCGGAACGTGTTCCGGCTAGGGATCTGGGGACCAGACCAGGCCCGAGTCAACGGCCAGAACATCGCTGCTCTGGCGCAGAACATCTACAACGCGTGGGCGCAGTGGGAGCATGCGGTTAACTCGGGCACCCCGGCTGATGAATTCATCGAAGCCTTTCAAGCGGCACGTCAGGAGCTTAACGCGCAATGGGGACAGCTCATCGTCGTCGCGAAGCAGTCTCTCAGAGCACCAGAAGAGGGCGACTCGCAGGGAGCCGCCCTCTGAAGCGAGCGTACCTAAGTCGCGTCGCCTTCCTCCTCCAGTACCTTTGCGATCTTCGCGTTGGCGGCTTCCTCGTGACCGTCGATGCAGCCGTGATATCGGCGGTGGATCACTTCTGGGGAGTTGCCGACACGTCGCGCAACCTCCGCGATCGGGACCCCCGCGTTCAGCCACCGCGTGATGCACGCGTGCCGCAGGTCGTACGGGCGTCCGGCCAACGGTGAGGCGACACGCTCAGGCGGTAGCGCGTACTCCCGTGCTTCCTCCCACACTCGCCAGTAGGTAGAAGAGCCGACCACTCCCCCGCGCTCGTTGCCGAACACGCGCCCTTCCTTGGCCGTGCCGAACGTGTCCAGGTGCGCCCGCAGGATCGCCACCAGGATTGGCGGGATGGGCACGGGTCGGTCGCTCTTGGCCTCTCGCGCCTTCAGTCCCCGCCGGTCGTGACGCTCGCCGGAATCGGTCCACTGCTTCCCTGAGACGGGGCGCGTCTCCCGGAGTGTCAGCGTGCCCCATCCCGCGTCCGGGAGATCACAGTCAGACAGCCTCAACCCGACCGCCTCAGCCGGACGCAAGCCCGCGTAATACAGGACCGCGTAGAAGGCCGTCAGGCGCCTCCCACGGCACCGCTGCCACGATCCGACGTAGGAGACTCCCGCGAGCAACTGACGTGCCTGTAGGGCGTTCACGAGGACGCGCCGGTCCACCACGTCGTTGGAACCGATGTGCTTCCGGCGGGCGCGCTGAAGCGGGTTCTCCGGGAGCTCCCCCGCGACCACCGCGTGTTCGAGGGCGGTGTTCAGGGCCCGGCGGCGACGCCTGTACGTGTCGCCCGCCGCGGGGGTGCCATCGAGCTTGTACGCGATGCGGTACAGCACGTCTTCGAACACTTCGGCGTCGGTCACATCGAGGATCGGACGGTCCGCTGTCGTGAGCCAGTCATACGCGGCCTTCAGTTCGGCCGGCGGGTCCTCTGCCGCGTTCGCGGGCACGATCCCCCACCGGAACGCCAGGCGCAGTTGCTCATCCGGGGGAATGCCGTCCCCGCGCTTGACCATGGCGAGGCTCACGGCCGCTAGACCGTCCGCCATGCCCTCACGGGTCTTGGCCGCGCTCGTACGCCACCGCCCGGCCACGTACTTCCGGCAGAACTCGAACCACCTCAGCGTCTCCTGAGCCGCCGCCGCTTCGGCCGCTTCCGCCGCCGCGCGCACCTCGGACTCAGGCTGTCCGCTGGAGATCTCGAACGCCTCACCCCTGCGCATTGCCTGCCGCAGTTCCGAACGTCGACTCTCGGCAAGTGCCGACGTGGCGAACGTCGCGCTGCTCACTTTCCCGCCTACGACCCAACGGAGTTGGTACGGACGGGCCTTCCGGTCGACCTTCGTCACCTTCCACAGCCGGATGTCGAGGGAGTACCCCGGCCGCGCCTCCCCGTGCGGGCGGCGGGCCGGAGTGTCGCCAGTCGTGCTCACGCAGCGTCCTCCCGCTCCGTAAGCCAACGTTCGTACTCGGACCGTCGGATCCGCACGTCACCGTTCGGGAGCTTGATCGAGCGGGGCCCCTTTCCGAGCTGGCGCCACCGGTAGAAGGTCGAGGGAGCGACCTTCAGATCGGCAATGACTTCCTTGACGGTCATCTTGTCGTCCACCATGCGGGCGCTCATGCCGCCGTCCTCTCCGGGGTCGGGTGGTTCGGGATCGATTCGGGCAGGTGGGGGGTAGACCGATGGGCGTACGCGAGTCGAGCCAGCAGCGGCAGCACGGCCGGGCGGATGACGGGGCGAGTCGGGTCGACCGACCGCAGCAACAGCAAGGCGATCGAGAGGGGGAACCGGTCGCCCTTGCGGTGGTTGCAGTCCCAGCACGCGAGCATGAGCGCGCTGTAAGTGCCCGTCGGATACAGGCTGTTGGGCACGATGTGATCGAGGGTCGCGTCCCGCAGGTCGGCGAACCCGGTGCGGCAGTAACAGCAGCGTGGGCCGTACCGGCGGGCGAGCTGCCGCTTACGCAGGCGCCGGGACTCGGTCTTGATGCGGCGGGTGGTCGCGGTCACGGCTACCACCCCGCCCGTAGCGTGCGCGTCCACGTGCCGTCCGGTCCGGCCGGCGGGGTCGCGCCGACCGCGTACGTCCCGCCGTCCAGCCGCACCACGAGGGGTGAGGGCTGGCGGGTGTCGGAGCGCATCAGGTCGAAGCAGAACCGGCGCCGGTGGTAGTCCGGCAGGGCCTGCCGGTAAAGCCAGCCCCCGCCCGTGGCGCCCGGCCGTGACGGGGCCGTGACGCCGGGCGTCACGCAGGTCAGGGCCGGTGATGCGAACTCCCGGACCATGGCCTCTCCGAGTCGCATCAGCGTCTCGGTGGGGACCAGGGCGGCACCCTGGCGGATCGCGCGGGAGACCAGCAGCGGGGCCCGCCGCACGGTGACCGCGTCGACCTGGTGGTGGCGGTAGGCGTCCGACAGGTACAGGGCAACAGCCGCTTCCCCGGCCGTCATGGGGCGGGAGCGGGCCCCGTCGTACCAGAACGACAGGGCCAGCCGGTAGGCGAACTGGCGGCAGACGCCCACCTCGGGGAACTCCTCTGCGTCCAAGTCGGTGAAGATGCCGACGACTTCGGCGATTCCGGCCGGACCGAGCGTGCGCACGGCGCCGTTGAGGGCGTCGTACAGGGTGTCGGTGTGGGTGTCCGTATCGGGTGCCGGAAGGGCGAGTTCGTCCGCACCCGTCTCGAACAGTGCGGCGGCGACTTCGCCCACGCTCAGCCCAATCCCCGGATGGGGATGGCGGGGAAGTCTTCAGGGGCCCGGCGGCGCTCCCGCCCTGCCAGAGGCAGGGCGGGAGCGGCCGGGGCCGCCATGCGGGCGTACAGCGCGTTGAGCGGTCCCAGGGTGGTCATCAGCGGGCCGCCCGGCGGGCGCGGTGGAACGCGTCGATCTGGGCCCGGCGGTGGACCGGGCACATGATCTCGCACGACGCGTCCGGGTCGTCACCCCACACGGCGATCCCGCCCGTCCCACGGCACGGGCACTCGCCGTCCAGCTCCACCACACCGTTGCGGGCGAGTGCCTCAGCGCTCATGCCGTCGACAGAGATGGTCAGCGCCGCTCCCTGGCCCGCGCGGACCAGGCGGTAGGCCCGGGGGAACCGCTCTGCTCTCCTTCGTTCGCAGCAGGGGCGTGAAGGTCCTAGACCAACCCGACGGTCAGATCCCAAACTCTCTGCTGCAGGTCAGTGGGGTGATTGACCCTAGAACACCTGGGCTTCGCAAACTGAGACCGTGTTTGAGATCTGCCGTGCCCAGGTGGGTGCGTGGTCGTTGAGCCTCATGTGAGCGGTGCTGGGGGAGAGTATCCGTCGGACTTGGCGGACGGGCAGTGGGCGTTGGTGGAGCCGTTGCTTCCGCCGGCGAGGGTGGGGCCGAAGGGCGGGCGGCGGGAGAAGCATCCGCGTCGGCGGATTGTGGACGCGATCTTCTCCGTCGTGCGGACGGGCTGCGCTTGGCGGCAGCTGCCGAAGGACTTCGCGCCGTGGCCGACGGTGTACTGGAATTTCACGTGATGGCACGACGACGGCACGGTCGAGCGGATCCATGACGCCCCTCGGGGTCAGGTCCGTGGAGCCGGCGGACGGGGCGCCGAGCCGAGCGCGGGCCTGATCGATTCGCAGTCCGTCCGTACTGCCGATACCGTTCCGGCCGCCACCAGGGGGGTTCGACGCGGGCAGGAAGGTCAAGGGTCGTCAGCGGTTCATCGTCACCGACACTCTCGGCCTGCCGCTGGCCGTGCACGTGGTCGCGGCGAGCGTGCGGGACCGCGACCGGCCCGCCGACCGCTGCTGTGGACGCGTCTCGATCACCCGGGTGTCAAGAAGATCTGGGCGGACCAGGGCTTCGCCGGGCGCCTGGTCGACTGGACCACCGCCGTGCTCGGCCGCGAGCTGGAGATCGTCCGTAAAGACCCTGATCAGCAGGGGTTCCAGATACAGCCGAAGCGGTGGGCGGTCGAGCGCACGCTCTCGTGGATCACCGCCCACCGTCGCCTCGCCCGCGATGACGAGACCAGTCCGGCCCGCTCCGAGACGATGATCCGCTGGGCGATGATCGGCATCATGGTTCACCGCCTGACTCGCGGCCGCCCCGCGACACGGCCAGGACCGCGCCCACTCCTGCGGCAGCAGCCTTCGTGGACAGTGCGACCACACCGGCCCGCGCCGAAACACCTACCGGGCCCGGAACCTCGCGGTCTCCTGCATCAAGGACGGCGGCAAATCGGTCAGCTCCGAGACGATCACACCCAGCTCCCGCCCGAGCTCGGGCCAGTCTCTCCAGACTGCGGGACTTCTGGTCAGGACGGCGGACAGCAGATCGCCCTCGTACATGTCGCCCTCGGCCATGGGGTCGTCGCGCAGCACCTCCAGCGCGAGCGGCAGAAGATAAGCAAGTCCCACGTCCTGCCCAATCAGCAGACGCATGTCCTCGACGGTCAGCTCGCCGATCGGCCGACGCCGAAGGGCGTGCACCGTCGCAACAAGGCGACTTGCCTCAGCCGACGGGGCCGGCCAACGGTCGCGCTCAAGCTCCTCCAGAGAGCTGTCACGGTCTACGAGTCGAATCACCGGTCGATCGTCCCACGCCGCAGATCTCAAACGCGGCCTCAGAGGCTCTTCTTCGCGCTGACACGTACGGGGGGGGCAGCCTCGGTCAACGGCAGAGACGTGTGGGCGCCTTGTGCGCCGGTTCGGATCCTGTCGAGGGCGGTCTGTGTGGGGAGCCCCGAGACCCCGTCACCGGTGGAAGCGTTGAGGGTGGGGTCTTCGTGGTGAAGTGCTGGTCGATTCGGGTGAGTTGGGTGGCGTTGGGTTCGGTGGGCGGCAGCGGGGTGGTGAGGCGCGGGCGGAGGGGACCGGGGCGATGAAGGGGCTGGGGCGTGGGCTGGTGTCGTACGCGCCCCCCGAGTACGTCCGTGCGCCGCGGTGCGGTGGTCGTGTAGTCCGCTGTTCCGCTGCCCGCCTGTCCGCGCCTCGCCTAGCGTGCAGGGACGTCTCCGGGGGGATTCCACGTCGTTGGCCCCAGCCGGGACGGTCCATGTTCCGTGCGCGGGGGCGACGCCTGACGCACGCCTGTCTCGAGGGAAACGTATGGATGCTGCCGGAGGCGGGCCGGGCCGGGTGCGGGCCGACCGTTCAGTCATCTCGCCCGCGCTGTACGAGTGCCTGGACGCGGGCGACTCCACCCTGAGAGTGATCTTCGATCTCAACCCGGACTACACGCGCGGACTGGCGGGCGCGGCATCCGAGGTCGGCGTGCTGCTCGGGCAGGCCGCCATCGAGTTCGGCAGGGTCGATCCCGGGGAGCAGCCCCGTACACCGCACGACCTGGGCGGGCCCTACGTGGCCGCTCTGCTCTCGCCCCAGGCGCTGCTGTGGATCGTGCGCCGGGATCTGGAGCAGGCGGAGCGCGACGACTGGAGCCTGCGGGCGATCCGCAGGGTGTGGCCCGATTTCCAGGTCCATCCGTTGCTCGACCGGTCGCTGGCCACGATCAAGGCCGACGCCGCCCGGGCGGCCTTCGCCGCTGCCGGTGCGGGCATCACCTGGGCGGTCGTCGACTCCGGGATCGATCACCGGAATCCACACTTCCGTACGTGGCGCAACCTCGACCTGCCGATGCACGTCGAGCACGTCGACTTCACCGGGGAGCGCTCCCCGCTCAGCGACGAAGTGGGGGTCGGGCACGGCACGGCGGTGGCCGGCATCATCGGAGGCGAGGCACGCAGCGGGGAGGACGGTCCGCTGCGGATCCGGCGCACCCTGCTCGACGGCGACCGCGGCATCGACGCCAAGGCCGAGACCCTGGAGCACATCAGCGGCGTCGCCCCGCAGTGCAAGCTGGTGTCCTACAAGGTGTTCAGCCCACGGAGGCCGAGCAGCGTCAGCACGGTGCTGGCCGCGCTGGCGCACATCCAGCGCGTCAACGACCACGGCCGCAATCTGCGCATCCACGGCGTCAATCTGAGCCTCGGCTACCCCATCGACCCGGACTGGTTCGTCGGCAGCTACTCGCCGCTGTGCACCGAGGTGGACCGGCTCACCCGGTCCGGGGTCGTCGTGGTGGCCGCGGCGGGCAACACGGGCCTGGTACGGCTGAACTCGGTCGGCGGCGGCGTGGCCGGCGCGCAGGGCGCCTTCGGGGCGCAGCTGACGATCACCGATCCCGGGAACGCGCGCTACGCCCTCACCGTCGGCTCCACCCACCGCGAGGCCCCGCACACCTACGGCGTCTCCTGCTTCTCCGCGAAGGGCCCGACCGGCGACGGCCGGCTCAAGCCCGACCTCGTCGCGCCGGGCGAGCGGGTGCTGTCCGCCGCGAGTCTGTGCCCCCAGCCCGACGAGAAGGAGTGGGACAACCCCGCGTACACGGAGTTCAGCGGCACCAGTTTCGCGGCGCCCCATGTCTCGGGCGCCATCGCGGCCTTCCTGTCCGTACGCCGGGAGTTCATCGGGCAGGTCGACCGGGTGCGGGAGATCTTCACCGATTCGGCGGTGGACCTGGGCCGGCTGCCGGAGTTCCAAGGGCGTGGCCTCGTCGACCTGATGAGGGCACTCCAATCCGTCTGAGTGACGGCCGTACACAGGGAGGGGGCGCCCGATGACGGCGAGATTGAGCGGTTTTCCCTACGCGTCGCTGCGGTTCGACGCCACCGGCGCCCTGGTGTCGAGCGTGCCGAGCGCGTCGAGCGCGTCGAGCGTGTCGAGCGGCGGCGGCCTCGACGCCGACAGCCTGGCGGCGTGGCTGACGGCCGGGCGGGCCACCGACGTGGTGGTGCTGTCACACGGCTGGCGCAACGACACCCCCACCGCGCACCGGCTGTACGACACCCTGGCGGCCTCCGCGCGTGCCGTGCTGTCCCGGGTTCCCGGCGCGGGGAGCCGTCGTATCCATCTCGTCGGTGTGCACTGGCCCGCGCGGCACTTCGCACCGGTCACCGACCCGTTGACGGAGCCCGTGTCCGGCGCGGCCGCGGGATGGCTCCCGCACACCAGAGGCGCTCGCCCCGCAGAGGTGCGCGACGGGTTCGAGCGGCTCGTCGGCGCGCTCGGACCCGAGGCCCGGGCGGACGCGCCGGACGGCGCCACCCTGGCGTTCGACATCGAGCGGTCGCTGTCGGCCCGAGTACGTCTGGTGCGCTGGGTCCAGACCGTGCTGCCCGGCGGGCCGGCGCCCGTCGGCGCCCCGGACGGCGTATCCGAGCCCGACGACGAGAACGGACTCCTGGCCACCGCCGACCCGGAGGACGTGGTGCGCAGCCTCTCCTCGGACGTGGTCTCGCCCGCCGACCAGGAGGGCGACGGTACGGTCGGCGTCGGCGGCGGGGTGACCGGCCGTCACTCCCGGGCCGCCGTGCGGCTGCTGGACTTCGGCACCTACGCCGTGATGCGGGACCGGGCCGGGCGGATCGGAGCCCGGGGGCTGGCGCCGGTGCTGGACCGGCTCCACGGCCTCGTGCCCCACTGCGCCGTCCACCTGGTGGGGCACAGCTTCGGGGCGCGGCTGGTCTCCGCGGCGGCCCTCGCCACGGCCGGGCCGGGGCAGGTGCGCTCGCTGTGCCTGCTCCAGGCCGCGTTCTCGCACTACGGACTGGCCCACCGCTGGGACGGAACCGCCGACGGGGCGTTCCGCGGCCTGGTCGGCCGACAGCGGGTGAGCGGGCCGCTCCTGGTCACCCACACGGTCAACGACCGGGCCGTCGGCTATCCGTACGCGGTGGCCTCCCTGCTGCTGGGGCATGTCGGCGTCGGCCTCGGTGGCCCCGACAGCGCCTATGGAGCCCTCGGACGCAACGGGGCACGGCGCACGCCGGAGGCCGACGGTCTCACGCTGCTGGGGGTGGGCGAGCCCTACACCTGGCGCCCCGGTCGGGTGCACAACCTGCGCGCCGACGCGTTCGTCAGCGGTCACCACGATGTGGCCGGACACGAGATGGCCCACGCCGTCCTGAGCGCGGTGACGGCATGACGCGGTACGTCGTCGTCCTGCTGCTCCTCGTCGTACTGCTCCTCGTCGTATTTCTCCTCGTCGTACTTCTACTCACCGGGAGGTCGGTGGTCTTGGCCAGTTTGTCGCACGCGCTGGGGTCGGGGGAGGCGGCCGTGATCTCCGGACGCTGGGGCGGCCGCCCCGACCGGGCCCTCCTGGGGCGCCGGGTGATGGTCCTGCCCGGCGAGCGGCTGCATCTGATCTCGCTGGGCATGCGTTCCGCGGAGTGCAAGGTGCAGTGCCGTACCCAGGACAGAGCGGTGCTGCACGTCATGGTCCGGCTCACCTTCCAGGTGGGCCGGGAGGAACGGGACGTACTGGAGTTCTTCCGGAACTTCGGCGAGGCCGGCGACGAGCTGACGCCGCAGGTCGACGCGGTCCTCACCCGGCATCTCCAGGCCGTGCTGGAGACGCTGTCGACCGAGCAGGCCGAGCTGGGCTCGGCGCTGATCATCGAGCGGGCGAGCGGGCCGGTCGCCGCCGACTTCGCCGGTGTGGGGCTGAGTCTGGTGTCCCTGGGCGTGGATGTGCTTCTCCCGGACGGCTACGAGACCGCCCGTGCACGGCAGCTGACGCTGCGGCAGCAGATCGAGACCACCCGCCTCGACATCCATCAGCAGGACCTGCTGCACGCGGCCCAGGTGGAGCGCGAGAAGCGCGAGGCGCAGGCCCGCGCGGACCAGTGGAGGTACGAGGAGCGGCACCGCATCCAGACGTCGATCGAACGGGTCGACGTGGACCGTCACCAGCGCGAGGCCGACCGGGAGCACCAGGCGGCGCAGGCCCGGCTCGCCGCCGAGCAGCTTCAGCAGGAGTACGCGGTGCGCAGCGAGTACGAGCAGATCATTCTGCGGACCACGCTCGTGGAGAGGCTGCCGCAGGTACTGGAGGCCCAGGGCAAGCTCCTGCCTGAGCTGCGCACGTACATCGGCGGTTCCGACCACGAGGGCCTGCCCGCTCTGATCAAGGGACTTGCCTCGCACGGGCTGCCGATCATGGAGGAGGTCCGCAAGATCTTCGACGAGATCCCCACCGGGCAGCGTCCGCTGGAACAGCGTCTTGACGACGGCACGGCGCCGGTCGAGCGGCCCGTGGAGGGCTGAGACGGACACGGCCGAGGTCGGTGGGCGCGGTGGGCGGCCGAAGGTGAGCGGGCTCTCCTCGGCCGGGCGGCGAGCCGGTCAGGGTTTCGGGGCGTCCCACAGCGGGCTGGTCCCTGTGTCCGGGTGGAGCGTGAGGATTGCGGAGATCACCGCCCGGGACGAGGCCGCGACATCGGCCACGAAGCGCAGGCGGCCCAGGTGGAGTCGGCGCAGTGCCGGGCCGTGGTCGGTGGCGACCGCCAGGGAGACCGTGAGGAGGCCGAGTTGCCACAGGGCCAGCAGTGGGCGGCGTGCCGGGCGGGGCAGTTCTGCCAGGCAGACGTGCAGTCGGTCGCAGTGGAACGGGACGTGGCGCTGTTCGTCGGACAGGATCCGCCCCGCCACCTCCGCGGTGAGGGGATCGTCGGTGCCGTCGCGCAGGGCTCGGTAGTAGCGCAGCGCCACCACTTCGGCGATCAGCAGGATCAGCAGTTCCATGCGCAGGCCCATGAGGCGCCGTAGCCGGACGAAGGCCGTGTCGCTCCAGTGGTGCGTCAGCGTCGGTATGCCGCCCGCCGTCAACAGGCGGGCCAGGAGGCGGGCGTGGTTCTGTTCCTCGGCGACGAAGAGGCGGACCGCCTGTCCGTAGTCGGCGTCACCGGCCCTGTCCGCCTTGGCCAGCAGGCAGGCGCCGTCGCCGTTCTCGCCGAGCTGGAAGCGCTGGATGCCGGCCCACACCGCGGGATGCAGCGTCGCGCCCTGCTCCCAGTCCGGGTCGCCCTGGGCGTGTCTGCGCTCGCGCTCCTCCTCGAACCGCCTTGCCCACTTCGCGAAATCGCCGCCCGTGTGCACCCCGTCTCCCCCTCTCCGGGGCCCGCCACCGGGCCCCGGAGAGGGACGACGCCGATGAACGGCGAACCGTTCCCCCTGACACCTGACACCGCGACCGGTCAGTAGCGGTGGCCGGGCCAGTGCGGATCCGTCCAGCGGTCCTCGTCGGTGAGTCCCAGCAGACGTATGCGGTGCCGGAGTTCGACCGGTGCGCCCGACGCCCGGAGGCGCTCCGCGGCATGGCCGAGGAGCCAGGCGACCAGGTCGGCGCGGAGTCTCTCCTCGTCGTGCTCGTACCAGCCGACTCTCCAGGGGAGATTGTCTCCCAGCAGCTCGTACTCCCATGCCGCGGCCGCCTCGGCGAGGCGTCGGTCGGCGAGGTGTCCGGTCTGCTCCTCCCAGTCGGTGAGCCAGGGGCCCAGCGTTCCGGACGCCTCGGCGCACAGGGCGAACACCTGGTGCGCCGGGACGGCCGCGGCCGGGTCCGTGAGGCTCTGCACCCACCAGGCGTGCAGGAACTCCCGTACCGCGGCGGCCTGTTCCGCGGGCCAGTGGTGCCAGCGTGCTCGGGCGAAGGAGTCGCCGGCGTCCTCCAGTCCGTAGGTGGGGTCCGTACGGCCGGTGACCAGGGATGTGGCGAACTGCGGGAGGACACGGCGCAGTACGGCCGCGTGGTCGGTCCAGTCGACGGCTCGCCAGGTCCGGCGCAGAAGGTCCGGATCCAGTGCCACGTCCGGTGTCTTCAGGAGGGCGAGTTCCTCCGGACTCCCCCAGTGGCAGGGGCAGTTGTGCTCGTCCGGGTGTGCGGTCATGCCGTGGAAGGTGACGGAGAGGTTCTCCAGGGCGGCGGTGAGGCGGCCGCGGGCTGCGGGATGCATGAGGTGCCCAGCCTTCGAGGACTCCGGACGGCTTCCGCCTGCCGAAGATCGACACCGTACACGGCAGGCGGCGGGGGTGGTGGTGTCAGGTGCGGCTCCTGGCCCGGTAGAGGTACATCGTCAGCGGGGCGAAGACCGCCGTGATGATCGCGCAGGCCAGCAGGACCCAGCCGATGTCGGAGCCGTTCGCGTCGCCGTGGATCAGGCCGCGTACGGCGGTGGCGGCGTCGCTGACCGGGTTGGCCTCGACGATCGCCTCCATCCAGCCGGGCATCGTCTCGGGCTCCACGAAGATGTTGCTGGTGAAGATCAGGGGGAACATCACCAGCATGCTGGAACCGGAGACCGTCTCGGGGGCCTTGGCGACGACGCCCAGGGCGGCGAAGATCCAGCTCACGCTCACCGCGAAGACCAGCAGCAGAAGCATCGCGGCCAGTACGCCGCCCACTCCGCCGTCGGGGCGGAAGCCCAGCGCCAGGCCGACGGCCGTCGTGGTGGTCAGGGCCAGCACGTAGCGGACGATGTCGCCGAGGAGGCTGCCCACGATGGTGGCCGGCTGCCAGAACGGCAGGGTGCGGAAGCGGTCGTGGACGCCCCGGGTGATGTCCGTGGTGAGCGCGGTTCCGGTGTAGACCGTCGGCATCACGACGGTCTGTACGAGGACGCCCGGCAGGAAGTACCGGAGGTACTCCTCGGTCGATCCGGCGAACGCGCCGCCGAAGAGATAGGTGAAGGTGAGCAGGAAGACGACGGGCATGAGGGTGACGTCCAGCAGGACGGCCACGCCGTAGTGCTTCATCTTGCGCATCGTCCGCCAGGCCAAGACCCGTACGGCGGTCAGCGGGTGGGTGCGGGAGGGGCGGATCCGGCTGGTGAGGGCCTTGCGCAGGGCGTCGACGGGCGCGCCCGCGCCGGCCGTGGTCCCGGATGCGAGGGTCATGCCGCGTCCTCCTGGTCGGGGTTGCCGGCTTCGGCGGGGCGGCCGGTCAGGGTGAGGAAGACCTCGTCGAGGCTGGGCCGGCCGAAGGCGAGGTCCGAGACGGTGATCTCCGAGCGGGCGAGCTCGGCCAGGGCGCGGGCCACGTTCTCGTGGTCGTCGGTCCGCACGGACAGCGAGAACGGGTCGGGCTCCCGCAGGGCCGGCGAGGCGAGGACCCGGGTGAGCAACTGGGCTGCCTCGGGGCGCTGTTCGGCGTGGACGAGCCGGATGTGCAGGGCGCCGGCGCCGACCGAGGACTTCAGCTCGCCGGTGGTGCCCTCGGCGATGACCCGGCCGTGGTCGATGACGGCGATCCGGTCGGCCAGCTGGTCGGCCTCGTCCAGGTACTGCGTGGTGAGCAGGATCGTGGTGCCCAGGGCCACCATGGCCCGCACGCTGTCCCACACCTGGTTGCGGCTGCGCGGGTCGAGTCCGGTGGTCGGCTCGTCCAGGATGAGCAGGTCGGGGGTGACGACGAGGCCGGCGGCGATGTCGAGCCGGCGGCGCATGCCCCCGGAGAGGGTCTTGGCCTGGCGTCCGGCGGCGTCCGTGAGGTCGAAGGCCGCGAGCAGTTCCTCGGCCCGGTCCGCCGCCTGGGCGCGGGAGAAGCCCAGCAGCCTGGCGAGCAGGATCAGGTTCTCGGCGGCGGTGAGGTCCTCGTCGACCGAGGCGAACTGGCCGGTGAGGCTCACCCGGCTGCGGACCGCCTCGGCCTCCTTGACCACGTCGTGCCCGAGGACCCGGGCGGTTCCGCCGTCGGGGGTCAGCAGGGTGGACAGCATCCGGATCGTCGTCGTCTTGCCCGCTCCGTTGGGTCCCAGCACGCCGTACACGACGCCCTGGGGGACGACCAGGTCGACGCCGTCGACGGCACGCTGCTCATCGAAGACCTTGACGAGGTCCGACGTCTCGATGGCAGGAGTGGATGGCGAACTCAATCTGTGGCTCCTTTGGTCCTGATGCGCCGTGAGGGGCTGTGCGCCGTGAGGGGCTGTGCGCCATGGGGGGCTGTGCGCCATGGGGGGCTGTGCGCCATGGGGGGCTGTGCGCCATGGGAGGGCTGTGCGCCATGGGAGGGCTGTGCGCCATGAGGCTCTGCGCTCATGACCGGCGGCACGCCCGGGTCGGTAATCAAATTTGACCACTGCTTCAAACTAAGGCGCGGGTCACCCACTATGCAAGTTTGATTAGCCGCGTTCCGGCCCGGAGACGACAAGCCGGTGGGCGCCGGTCCAGTTCACAGCAGATCCGCCCAACTCCCCCAGCCGCTGCTCGCCTTGCTCACCCGCGCCTTGAAGCCGCCCGTCCCCGTGCCGGCGTAGAAGTACAGGGCGCCCGCGGACGTCGTGGCCATCAGGTCGGGTTTGCCGTCGCCGTTGGCGTCGCCCGGGGAGAAGAGCTTCTTGTACGTCTGCCAGCCCGTGCCCACCTTCACCCGGGCGCCGAAGGGCGCGGAGGCGGAACCCGTGCCCGCGTAGCGCCACAGGGTGCCGGAGGTGTCCCGGGCCAGCAGGTCGGGGCGGCCGTCGCCGGTGAAGTCGCCCGCGCCGACCAGGGCGTTGTAGCGCTGCCAGCCGGTGCTGATCTTGACGCGGGAGGCGACCGTCGTGCCGGTGCCGTCGCCCGGGTAGACATAGAGGGTGCCGGCGGTGGTGACGGCCAGCAGATCGCTCTTGCCGTCGCCGGTCACGTCACCGGGGCCCACGATCCGGTTGTAGGAGGTGGAGCCCGTGGCGAGGGCGGGGTCCGAGAGGGCGTAGTACGCCGGGTTGGTCAGCTTGCCCGTGCTGACGGACTGGACGACGAGGTCGGCCAGGCCGTTCTGGCGGAGGGAGACGGCGTAGGACAGCCGGGTGGTGGAGGTGGGCCAGGAGGTGCCGACCAGGAGTTTTCCGGTGAGGGTGCCCGTGCCGGTCACCTGGTAGCTGTAGACCGCCCCGGCCGAGGTACGGGCCAGCGCGCCGTACTTGCCGTAGTGCGGGTTGTTCCCCGCCCCCGCGAACTGCGTCACCTTGCCCCAGCCCGTACTGCGGGCGGACCTGGTGCCGAAAGTGCCCTTGCCGGTGCCGGCGTAGAACCAGAGCCGGCCGGCGAAGTCCCTGGCCAGCAGGTCGGTCTTGCCGTTGCCGTCCCAGTCGCCGCCGCCGATGATCTGGCTGTACGAGGCCCAGTCGGTCTTGGTGTCCTTGACCCGGGTGTTGAAGGTGCCGCCCTTCTTGCCCGTGTAGCGGTAGAGGACCCCGGCCGGGGTGCGGGCCAGGACGTCGCCGACGCCGTCGCCGTCGAGGTCACCGGCGCCGATCAGTTCGTCGTACTGCTGCCAGCCCGTCCCGACCGTCACCCGGCTGCCGAAGGCACCGGTGCCCTTGCCCGGGTAGTAGTAGAGGGTGCCGGCCGGGGTGCGGGCCAGCAGGTCGGCCTTGCCGTCGCCGTTCAGGTCCCCCGGGGCGACGACCTTGTTGTAGATCTGCCAGCCGGACGCGACCGTACGGTACGAGCCCAGGCCGCCGGGGGTACGGGCGTAGACGCCCGAGTGGAAGTAGAGCACGCCGGCCGGGCTCAGGGTCAGCACGTCCTGGACGCCGTCGGAGTCGAGGTCGCCCGGGGTCAGCACGTCCTTGACCTTGGCCACGTCCGTGTCGAGGGCCATCGTCTCGGCCGCGCCGGTGTTGACGTACAGCTGGCCCGCCACATTGCGGTAGACCAGGTCGGACGTGCCGTCCCCGTCGAAGTCGCCGCGCGCCGGAGCGGTCGCGTCCGCGTCGCCGGGCGACAGGACGAAGACGCCGGCCGCCAGTACCGCCACCGTGCCGGCCAGCGCCGATGCCTTCCTGGCGCGGGGGCGGCGGCGACCGGAACGGCGTTCGGTGCCTGACTCGCGCTGCCGGGATCGGAGGGTGAACACATGCTCTCCCGGAGGTCAGGGGGTGATGGAGGCTTCGGGGGTGACGGAGCTGCCGGAGGTCGTGTCCGCGGTCGTCGCGGAGGTGGCATCGGCGGACGCGTCCGCCGTGGCCGTCGTCCCGCCCGGGGAGGAGGTGTCGGAAGGCGTCGCGGACTCGGCCGGTGTCTCGGCGGCCGTCGTCCCGTCCGTCCCGGTCGGTGACTCCGCCGACTCCGACGCCTCCGTGCTCGCCGTCGTCCGCGTCTC
Source organism: Streptomyces sp. YKOK-I1 (assembly GCF_054660435.1). NCBI lineage: Bacteria > Bacillati > Actinomycetota > Actinomycetes > Kitasatosporales > Streptomycetaceae > Streptomyces > Streptomyces sp. YKOK-I1. The sequence goes on along the minus strand of NZ_BAAGDR010000001.1, from coordinate 6,904,132 downwards.
CGCCCCCACCTGGTACACGCCCGGCACCCCGTCCTCCACCCGGAAGGTCGCGGCCGTCGCGGTCGTGCCGTTCTTGGTGAGCACCGTGGAGATCGCCCGCAGCCGGGCCTCGATGCCGTCGGCGGTGATGTCGAGCAGGAGATAGCCGCGCCGGGCGTCGATCATCTTCCAGTGCGGGTTGTCCGCCAGCTTGGGCGCCCACTCGGCGGCGAAGGCGATGAGATCCTCGTCGCCGCTGCTGGAGATGGACGTCCCGACGAACTCCGCGCCGACCACGGCCGAGTCGGCGTCGGCGAAGTCCAGTTTGAGGTCGCTGACGATCGTGCGGTGGCGGTCGCCGGACAGGACGACCGGGTTGCGGACGCCCTGGAACTCGGCCAGCAGCGCGGCCCGTTCCTTCTGGTAGCCGTCCCAGGCGTCGTACGACCACTCCTTGCCGACCCCCGCCAGGAAGTCGGTCTCGGCCATCATCACCTGGGAGGCGACCAGGTTCCAGCGGGCGCCGGAGCCGGTCATGCTGTTCACCAGCCAGTCCCGCTGGGTGTCGCCCATGATGACCCGGCCGTCCTGCAGCGCGCCGGCGTCGGTGGTGGCCTGGTCGTCGCGGTACTGCCGGGTGTCCAGGACGTGCAGCCGGGCCAGGGTGCCGAAGTCGAGCGAGCGGTACATCTGGACGTCCGGGCCGCTGGGCTTCTGCGCGGTCCGGATCGGCATGTGCTCGTAGAAGGCCTGGAAGGCGGCGGCACGGCGGGCCAGGAACTTGGCGGTCGGCCAGGCCACCGGGTCGTTCGCCACGTCACCCGCCCAGTCCTGCTCCACCTCGTGGTCGTCGAAGACGACGACGAACGGGGCGGCGGCGCGCATCGCCTGGAGGTCCGGGTCGGTGTTGTACTGCTCGTGGCGGGCGCGGTACTGGGCGAGCGTGACGGGCTGTCCGGTGCCCTCGTGACGGCGTACGCGGTACGAGTACGCGGAGCTCTCGTAGATGTAGTCGCCGACGAACAGCACCAGGTCCGGCTGCTGTTCGCGCATGTCCTGGTACGCGGTGAAGTAGCCGTGCTGCCAGTTCTGGCAGGAGGCGAGCGCGATCCGCAGGTTCTCGGGGGTGCTGCCGGCGGCGGGGGCGGTACGGGTGCGGCCGGTGGGGGAGGTACGGTCCAGCGCCTTGAACCGGTACCAGTAGTCGGTGGCCGGCGTCAGGCCCGTGACGTCCACGTGGACGCTGTGCCCGAGGCTGCTGCTCGCCGTCGCCGTACCGCTCTTGACGATGGTGGTGAAACCGCTGTCCGAGGCGAGTTCCCAGGTCACCGCCACCGTGGGCGGCAGGATGCCGGAGCTGCCCCGGGTCGCGGGCAGCACCCTCGTCCACAGCACGATCGCGGTGGGCAGGGGGTCTCCGGAGGCGACGCCGAGCTTGAAGACGGTGCCGCTCACCTCCGCGCCCGCGCCGGCCGCGGCGGCCGCCCCGCTCACCGAGGCGGAGGCGCTGTCCGGCAGCAACTGCCCGGCGGCGGCCGCTCCCGCGGCTCCCAGAGTGACGGCCCCGGCGCCCAGGAACCTCCGTCGGCGTATGCCCTCGGTCTCGCCCGCGCGCATGGAATGGTCGCTCGACTGCACCCGTGTGCCTTTCCCCCAAAGGCGGTGCGCTGCGCAGCACCGTGAATGTGATCGCCGTGGATTCTATGCAATACCCTCACAGCCGTGGGCCAGGGGGCCATAATCCGTTGATCTGTCCGTCCATCCGTCCGACGAACCAGCAGGAGTCATGCGCCGACCGATGAGGTACGCCTCCGCGATCCTGCTGCTCGTGGGGGCGGCGGGCTGCTCGTCCGACCCCGACTCGGCGTCAGGTGCCTCCCCCGAGACGTCGGCGTCCGAGACCGGGTACGTCCCCAGGGGTGGATCGGGTACGGCACCGGACACGAGCCCCGACGACGACAGCACCGGGAAGACCGGCGAGGAACGTGCCGGTGCCGGTCAGGACACGTCCACCCCGTCCGCCGGCGTGCTCTTCGGCGCCGATTCCCTGCCCAGTCCCGCCGCCGATCACTGCCGTACGCAGGACCTGACGGCCGTGGCGCGCAGCACCGGGGCGGGCCGGGCCTCCGTCGTGCTCACCCACAAGGGCGACGGCTCCTGTACGGTACGCGGCTTCCCGTCCCTGCTCTTCGAGGGCCCGACCGGACGGACCGAACTGCCCGTGGACTGGGCCGGGTCGGCCGCCGAGGCCACGAAGGTCACCCTCGGGCCGGGCGATTCCGCCGTCGCCGCGCTCACCTTCACCAGCCTCGACGAATGCGACGCGATCACCGGGCTCGATGTCGTCCCGCCCGGGGAGTCACGGCCGCTGACTCCGGCCTTCACCACCGCGGACGGGAAGAAGAAGGCGGTGCGCGTCTGCGACACCGGGGTGCGGGTACGGGCCTTCACCACCGGTTAGCCGGCACCGCGCGTGCTGTCCCGGACGCGCAGGTCCACGGGGATCAGGGTCAGCGGCGGTACCGGCGCCTGCGGACCGGCGGAGGCGTCGATGCGGTCCAGCAGGATGCGCAGCGAGATGGTGCCGATGTCCGTGAAGTCCGTACGGATGGTGGTCAGCGGGGGCAGGAAGTGCGCGGCCTCCGGGATGTCGTCGTAGCCGACGACGCTGACGTCCTCGGGGACACCGCGGCCGGCCTCGTGCAGGGCGCGCAGGACGCCCAGGGCCATCTGGTCGTTGGAGACGAAGATCGCGGTGACGGACGGGTCCTTGGCGAGTTCACGGCCGAGGTCGTAGCCGGAGTCGGCGCTCCAGTCGCCGATGAGCGGGGCGTGGATCTCGGCGCCGGCCGCCTTCAGGGTGTCCCGCCAGCTGTCGGCGCGGCGGTCGGCGGAGGTCCAGCCGGTCGGGCCCGCCACATGCCGGACGGTGGGGTGGCCGAGGGACAGGAGGTGCTCGGTGGCCTTGCGGGCGCCGGTGCGGGCGTCCGAGGTGACCATGGGGGTGCCGTCGCCGAGGTCGTTGTCCATGACCACCAGCGGGGTGTCCAGGTGCGCCTCGGCCAGCGCCCGGGCGACCCAGAGCTGGGGGGCGATCGCGATCACGCCGTCCGCGCCCTCGGCGGAGAGCCGGTCCGCCGCGCGGACGACGGTGTCCTTGTCGGCGGTGTCCAGGGCGATCGAGCTGACCAGGTAACCGGCCTCCTGCGCGGCCGTGTTGATGGCCGTGAGGGTGGACGCGGGACCGTAGCGGGCGGCGTCGAAGGAGATCACGCCGAGCATCCGGGTCCGGCCGCTGGCCAGGGAACGGGCGCTGCGGCTCGGGCGGTAGCCGAGCGTGCGCATCGCCGCCTGGACGGCCTCACGGGTCTCGGCGCGCACGGCCGGGTTGTCGTTGAGCACCCGGGAGACCGTCTGTTTGGAGACGCCGGCGAGTTTCGCCACGTCGTCCATCACGGGGCGCGCGCCGGCGAAGTTGCGGCGGCTGCGTCCCTTGGTCGCCGGGCCGTCGGCGGCGCCTGGGGTCATGGTGGGTGCTCTGCTTCCTTCGGCCTGGGCTGCTCCGCGGGCGGGCCTGGCGCCGACCGCGGGTCCACCGGGCCTGCCCCGCCCGGCTGACCCACAGGATAGGCCGGGCGGGGTGCGGGGGCCGGGGTCAGGTCCGGCGGAGCGTCCACTTCGGGCGGCGTATCCACTGCGCGCCCGTCACCTCCGCCACGCCCGGGGCCGGCTCCACCGGCGTGTGCACCTTCGCCCCCGCGGCCGCCGGCAGCACCTTCAGCAGGACGGGCTCGCCCGGGGGCACCAGCTCCGCGGCCAGCTCCCAGGGGCGCCCCGAGAAGAACTGGTCCGCCACCAGGTGCCCCTCCCGTGTGTACGCCCGTGCCGTGTCCCCCGTCCAGCGCAGGCGCAGCAGGGTTCCCTCGGGGACGTCCCGGGGGATGTCCACCCGGTACACGGCGGCGACGGCGTCGTAGTGCTCGTCGGCCGGGGCGCTCGCGCGGTTCAGGACACCGGTGGTGGGGGTGGGCGCCGGACCCGGCGGGCGCAGGAGGCGGACCGAGGGTTCCGGCAGGAGGGTGTCCCCCGTCTCCGGGTCCGGGTCGGGGTCGGGGTCGGGGTCGGGGAAGAGGGTGTAGCGGGTCAGGGAGCCGTCCCGGGTCTCCTTCAGGGTGGCGCCCGCGACCGTCGGGGGGTGGGGCGGGGCGGGGAGGACCGCGAGGGTCGGCCGCTCGCCGGGGTGCGGGTCCGTGCGGGTGTGGAGGCGTACCTCGTCCCGTCGCTCGTCGAGGACGACCCCGTCCGGGGACAGGATCAGCCGCGCGGCTCCCCAGGCCCGGCCCTTGTAGGCCGTACGGGCCGTCGTCGCGTCCAGCACCAGCACGGCCACCCGGGTGCCGTCGGCGGTCTCCGTCTCCACGAGGGCGTCGGTGCCGGGGCGCAGGCCGGTGATCAGGACCCGGCCGTCCGCCCGCCGTACGGTCCCCGTCCCCGCTCCGACGACCTTCCTCACCGTCCGTGCGTCGAGGGCCAGTTCGGGCGGGATGCCGTCCGTCGCGGCGAGCACCAGCACCGTGCGGCCGTCCTCGTCGGCGACCGTGCAGACCGGCTGGGCGGTGGCCCAGTCGAGGCGCAGGCCCGCCACGTCCAGGCGCAGCGGCCAGCAGAAGTAGGCGCCGGAGGGGACGGTGACGGGGGTGGTGGGGAGGGTGAGGGGTTCGGCGTCGGGGAACGCGACCGTGAAGGTGGTCCCCTCGTGGTCGGGCAGCGGCTCGTGCGGCTGGTGGTTGGTGACGAAGAGGAAGCCGCAGGCGCGGCCGTCGGTGCGGACCGCCCAGCGCAGGGTGGCGCTGTCGTGCTGGCCGTCGGGGCCGTCGGCGGGCAGGGCCGACTCCATGGGGGCGATCCGCTCGCCGAACTCCGCGAGCAGGAGGTGCTGGAGGCGGAGTTCGTCGTACGACGGCCGGTACTGGCCGTACTCGCCCAGCGGGGCCTGGAAGTCGTACGTCAGGACGGGCAGGTCGTTGGGGTAGGCGGTGGCGTGGGACTCCTGGAGTGTGGTGTGGCCGCCGGGCGGGTTGGTGCCGCCGTGGAACATGTAGTAGCCCTGCCAGACCGAGCCGCAGCCGATCTTGGTGAGCGCGAGGGCGCCGATGTCGGCGGCGTCGACGCGCGGGCGGCGGTGGTAGGCGACCGCCATGCCGCCGCCCAGCTCGCAGGTGGCCCAGGGGAAACGGTCGGCGTAGGCCGCGGGGTCGGTGCCGCGGACGGTCGTGGGGCGCAGGTCGGCGCCGATGCCCTCGTCGTCGCGCTGGTGGGTGAAGAAGAAGTGCTTGCGGCAGGTGTCGGGCCAGCCGCCGTCGTGCTCGGTCCAGAAGGTCTCCGGGTAGCCGCCGTAGAGCGGGAGCAGTTCGTCTCCCGGGAGCTGGACGCCGCCCCAGGCGGTGGACGTCCACAGGGGGGCGTCGAGCCCGGCCTCCCGGGCCATGTGCTTCAGGGTCAGCAGGTGGCCGGGCTGGTCGTACAGCTCGTTCTCGATCTGCACGGCGACGATCGGCCCGCCGGACCCACGTCCCAGATCGGCGAGTTGGGTCCCGATCGCGGCGAACCAGGGGCGCACGGCGGCGAGGTACGCCGGGTCGTCCGTGCGGGGTGCGGTGGTGCGGGCCAGGACCCAGTCGGGGAGGCCGCCGTTACGGACCTCGGCGTGGGACCAGGGGCCGATGCGGGGGATGAAGTCGAGGCCGTGGCGGGCGCAGAGGCGGGCGAACCGGCGCAGGTCGCGGTCGCCGTCGAAGCGCAGGTCGCCCTCGGTCTCCTGGTGGTGGATCCAGATGAGGTAGGAGGCGACCGCGGTCACCCCGCCCGCCTTCATCTTCAGGAGTTCCTCCTCCCAGTGGGCCGCCGGGTGGCGGGAGTAGTGGAACTCGCCGGAGACGGGGAACCAGGGGCGGCCGGCCCGGGTCAGCCACCGGCTGGTCACCTCGATGGGATCGGGGACGCCCGGGGCATCGGAGAAGGGGAGGTGCCCCCGCAGGGGCGGGGCGGAGGGGACGGGGACCTGAAGGTGGTGACACGGCATCGGGTGAACTCCGGGGTCGGGCCCCGACCCCCTGGCACGAGCGAACGGCGCGCCGGGCGCCGGGGATCGAGGATCGGGGATCGGGTCCGGGGCGCCGGGGCGCCGGGGCGCCGGGGCGCCGGGGCGCCGGGGCGAATCGTGGTCGGGACCGGGCCCGGGTCAGGTCGGGTCGGGTCGGGTCGGGTCGGGTCGGGTCGGGGTGAAGTGAGGTCGGGGTGAAGTCAGGGACCGGAACCAGGTCCGGGCCGTGTGCGGGTCCGGACCGTGTCCGGCTCGGCGTCCGGGCAGCGCCGGGTCGGCGGTCCCGGGCAGAACCGGAACCAGGTCCAGGCCGGGACCAGGACCGGGTCGGGACCAGGACCGCGTCGGCGTCGGCGTCGGCGTCGGCGTCGGGGCAGAGCCGGGTCGGCGTCCTGGGCGAAACCGGAACCAGGTCCAGGCTGGGGCCGGGTCGGCGGGCAGGGCAGGGCCGGGTCGGCGGTCCGGGCGGAACCAGGTCCAGGCCGGGACCGCGTCGACGTCCGGGCAGGACCGGGTCGGCGTCCGGGCAGAACCGGAACCAGGTCCGGGCCGTGTCCGGGTCCGGCCGTGTCCGGGCCGCGTCCGGGTCCGGCCGTGTCCGGGTCCGGGTCCGGGCCGCGTCAGCGTCCGGGCAGGACCAGGTCGGCGTCCGGGCAGAACCGCGTCAGCGTCCGGGCAGGACCAGGTCGGCGTCCCAGACGGAACCGGAACCGGAACCAGGTCCAGGCCGGGGCCGGGGCGGCGGTCCGGGCGGTACCGGGGCCGGGTCCGGGTCGGGATCCGGTTGGGACCGGGTTTGGGTTGGTGTTGGGGTCAGGGAGTTGTCGGGCCCAGGTCCGGGGTGTCCACCAGGTGGGCCCGGGGGGTGGTCGTGCCGTGGAGTTCGAGGAGGACCAGGTCGTTGGTGCCGGGGCGCAGGACGGGGGCCGGGACGTAGAGGGTGCGCTGGGGGCCGCGGTTCCAGTAGCGGCCCAGGTGGAAGCCGTTGATCCAGGCCTGGCCCTTGGTCCACCCGGGGAGGGAGAGGAACGTGTCGGCGGGTTCGGCGACCTCGAACGTGCCCCGGTGGAAGGCCGGTTCGGCCGAGGTGGGCGCGGTCGCCGGGGCGAAGGCGGCGCTGGGCGACGCGTCGTCCACGGGCAGCGGGTGGCAGTCCCAGCCCTGGAGGGCCTCGCCGTCGAGGGTGACCGGGCCCAGCAGTCCCTTGGGGACGCCGATGCGGGGGCCGTAGTTGACCCGGCCCATGTTCTCCACCAGGACGTCCAGCCGGGCACCGGCGCGGGGGACCTGGATCGGGAGCGTCTCGTCGTAGCGCTCGCGTTCGAGGACGCCGGCCGGGGCGCCGTCGACGAAGACCTGGGCGCGGTCGCCGACTCCGCCCTCGAAGTGGAGCAGACCGGGCCCGGCGGCGGGGACGGTGGTCCGGTAGAGGACGTATCCGGCGCGCCGGTCCAGCGCGTCGGCGGTGACGGGGTCGGCGGAGCGCACCCCGTCCTGGCCGAGCCGCTCGAAGAGGGCGAGGCGGTGGGTCAACTCGACCTCGGTGTGCGGCAGTTTGGGAGCCGGGGACGGCACCGGCTCGTCCGGGACCGCGGTATGGCGGGCGATCACCTCGCGGAAGGCGTGGTACTTGGGGCCGGGGTCGCCGCTCTCGGTGAGGGGAGCGTCGTAGTCGTACGAGGTGATGGTGGGCGCGTAGGCGTGGTGGTGGTTGGCGCCGTTGGTGTAACCGAAGTTGGTGCCGCCGTGGAACATGTAGATGTTGACGGACGCGCCCGCGGTGAGAAGGCGGTCCAGATCGGCGGCGGCGTCCGCGGCGTCCCGGCCGTGGTGCGGGCCGCCCCAGTGGTCGAACCAGCCGATCCAGAACTCCGAGCACATCAGCGGGCCTTCGGGCTGGTGCTCGCGCAGCCGGGCGAGGGAGGCGTCGACGCGGCTGCCGAAGGTGCCGGTGGCGAGGACGCCGGGGAGGGTGCCGTGGGCGAGGTGGTCGCCGTCGGTCTGGTCGCAGGTGAAGAGGAGTTCCTCGACGCCGCGCGAGCGCAGGCTGCTCTCCACGTGCTTGAGGTAGGCGGTGTCGTCGCCGTACGCGCCGTACTCGTTCTCCACCTGTACGGCGATGACCGGGCCGCCCGACGCGGCCATGTACGGCAGGAGGGCGGGGAGGAGCAGGTCGAGGTAGCGGTCGAAGGCGTCGGTGAAGCGGGGGTCGCTGGTGCGCAGGCGGATGTCGGGGTCGGAGGTCAGCCAGTAGGGCAGGCCGCCGCCGTCCCATTCGGCGCAGATGAAGGGACCGGGGCGCAGGAGGACGTGGAGGCCTTCCTGCTGGGCGAGGCGGAGGAAGCGGGGGAGGTCGAGGAGGCCGTCGAGGTCGAGGGTGCCGGGGGTGGGCTCGTGGAGGTTCCAGGGGAGGTAGGTCTCCACCGTGTTCAGGCCCATGAGGCGGGCCTTGCGCAGGCGGTCGGGCCATTGGTCCGGGTGGACGCGGAAGTAGTGGAGGGCGCCGGAGAGGATGCGGAAGGGGGTGCCGTGCAGGAGGAAGCCGTCGGCGGTCGTGGTCAGGGCGGGCATGGGGTTCCCCTTCGGTACGTGGCGGTACGGCGGTGACCTGGTGCGGGTGGGCGGGCGGAAGGGTGTGCGGGTGAGCGGGTGAGCGGGCGGACGGTCAGGGGGACGTGCGGGTCGCGCGGGTCAGCCACAGGGTCGCGGCGAGACACCCGGCCGACACCGCGGCGAGCAGCAGCGGTACGGCGCGGACGCCCGACCACTCGATGACCTTGCCGAGCGAGGGGCCCGCCGCGACACCGCCCGCCAGGGAGGCGGCGATGACCAGGGCGCCGGCCCGGCGGGCGTGGGGTGCGGCCCGGTGGAGCCAGGGCAGGCCGGTCGGGAAGATCGGCGCGATGAAGAGGCCGACGCCCGCGTAGGCGTACGGCGCGAGGTCCGGTACGGCGGCCAGCAGCAGGCAGACCGTCATCCCCGCGCAGGAGACCGTGATGATCGTCTGGGCGGAGAAGCGCAGGGCGAGCGGGGCGGCGAGGAAGCGGCCGGCCGTCATCATCAGCCAGTACACGGAGGTGGCGGTGGCGGCGAGCCCGGCGCCGTAGCCGACGGTCTCCAGATGGGTGGGCTCCCAGCCGCCGACGCCGGCCTCGATGCCGACGTGCAGGACGTAGAGGGCGACGAAGGCGGCGAGGACGGAGCGCAGGGCGCGGCGGGCGGCGACGCCCCCACCGGGCCCTGACCCGGGCGCGGGCCCGGCGGGGGCGTCGCCGAGCCGCGGCGGGATGTGGTCGCGGACGCCGCGCAGGCACAGCAGCAGTGGCAGGGTGACCAGGGCGAAGGCGAGGAAGACGGCCGGGTAGCGGTCGGCGCCGACCGCGCCGATCAGGGCGGGGCCGAGGATCGCGCCGATGCCGAAGTGGGCGTTGAGGATGTTGAGCATCGCGGTGGAACGGTTGCCGAAGCCGACGGCGAAGAGCTGGTTGAGGCCGTAGTCGACCCCGCCCGCGCCGAGACCTGCGAGCAGGGCGGCGGCGAGGGCCGTGGCCCAGTGAGGCGCGAGCGCGAAGCCCGCCGCGCCGGTCGCCATCAGCAGGTACGAGGAGCCGAGCAGATGCCGGTTGCCGATACGGCCGTACAGCCGGTCGAAGAGGAGCACTCCCGCGACTCCCCCGACGAAGTGGGCGCTCAGGGCCAGCCCGGCGGTGGAGGGCGAGAGGCCGAACTCCCCCCGCAGGGCGGGGATGGCGGGACCGTAGAAGGCCTGGAGCGCGCCCATCAGCGCGAAGGCGGCGCAGGCGGCCACGACGGCGGCGGTGCTGAACACCGGGAGAACAGGACTGTCCGGCGGTCCCGGCACCGGCGGGGTACGCCGTTGCCGCGTGGGCTGGTCGGTCACGCGGCCTCCAGGGGCGGACGGCCCACGGCGGTGTGGGCCGGGGGTGCGGGCAGGGGTGTGTTGCTCCGACGAGCGTCGATGTTACCGGTAACATCACCGCCGTCAAGATGTCGTGCGGAAGGTCGCGCGAGGGGGCGGACGGAGGCGGGACGCCGATCGGCACGGTGTCGGCACGGGCACGGCTTGGTTGCGACAAGGGGCTTTCGGTGTGCGGGAGTTGGGCGGGCGGAACCATGCCGGCATGGACCGGGACCGATACGTCGACTTTCTGCGGGCATGGGCGATCACGCTCGTCGTGGCGGGCCACTGGCTGATCACGGGGCTGGTCAGGCACCCGGACGGGGAGATCAGCGCGCCGGAGCTGCTGGCGACCCTCCCCTGGACACAGTGGCTGACGCTGGGCTTCCAGATCATGCCGCTGTTCTTCCTGGCGGGCGGGCACGCCGCGAGCGGGTCGTGGGAGCGGGCCCGGGCGGACGGGGCGACGGCCGCGGGCTGGGTGGGCGGCCGGGCGGTACGGCTGCTGCTGCCGGTGGCGGTGTACAGCGGGCTGGTGCTGCTCGCCGTCGCGGTCTGCTCGCCCCTCGGCGTCGATCCGGTCACGCTCGCCCTGGTGGGGTGGGCGATGGCGATGCAGTTCTGGTTCCTGCCGGTGTACCTGCTGCTCAGCGGCCTCACCCCCGCGCTGTACGCCCTGCACCGGCGCTGGGGGCCGCGGGTCCCGGTGGCGATGGGGGTGGCCGCTCTCGGCGTCGGCACGCTGGTCGCGACGGTCGAAGGGCGATATGCGGAGGCCGTCGGAGCCGTGGGCGCGGTGAACTATCTGCTCGTGTGGGGTGTCGTCTACCAGCTCGGCTTCTGCTGGCGGGACGGCCTGCTGGGTGGCGGACGGATGGTGCCGACGGCCATGGCCGTGGGCGGTGCGGCCGGCTTCGCCCTGCTGGTCGGCCCCGGGCCGTTCCCCGTGAGTCTGATCCTGGTGACCGGACAGGACCTCAGCAACACCAACCCGCCCTCGGCGGCGATGCTGGCGTGGTCCGTGGCGCAGACAGGGGTGTGTCTGCTGATCGCGCCGGGGGTGCGACGGGCGCTGGAGCGGGCCCGGGTGTGGCGGGCCGTACGGGGGCTGGGGGCGGCGAGCATGACGCTGTACCTCTGGCACATGGCGCCGGTGCTGGTGGTGGCCGCCGCCTTCTATCTGACGGACCTCGCGCCCGAACCCGGGTACGGCTCGGCGGCCTGGTGGGCGCTTCGGGTGCCGTGGATGGTGGTGCTCGGGGGCGTTCTGGCGGGCGTGCTCCGGGCGCTGCGGCCGGTGGAGCGGGGGCTGCGGGTGTGGGGGGCCCGGGTACGGCCCGATGCGGGACTCCGGGGTGTGGCGGCGTGGCGGATGTGGGCGGGGACCGGGGTGAGCGGATGGGCGCTGACGTACTTCGCCGGCCACGGGTTCGCCTACGGCGGCCGTTTCCCGCTCCTCGCGGCGACGGGGCTGGCTCTGGGGGTGGGGTTGCTGCTGTTCCCGGGACGGGCGGATCCGCGACGACGACCGACAGAGGGCCCCCGGGACGGCGCGGATGCCGTGGGGAAGGCCGCGTAGAGAGCCGGACAGCGCGGGCGCCGTAGCGAAGGCCGCACAGGGGGCCGCGCGGCGCGGATGCCACGGGAAAGGCCACGCAGAGAGCCGGACAGCGCGGGCGCCGTAGCGAAGGCCGCACAGGAAGCCGCGCGGCGCGGATGCCATGGAAAAGGCCACGCAGAGAGCCGGACAGCGCGGGCGCCGTAGCGAAGGCCGCACAGGAAGCCGCGCGGCGCGGATGCCATGGAAAAGGCCACGCAGAGAGCCGGACAGCGCGGGCGCCGTAGCGAAGGCCGCACAGGAAGCCGCGCGGCGCGGATGCCACGGGAAAGGCCACGCAGAGAGCCGGACAGCGCGGGCGCCGTAGCGAAGGCCGCACAGGAAGCCGCGCGGCGCGGATGCCATGGAAAAGGCCACGCAGAGAGCCGGACAGCGCGGGCGCCGTAGCGAAGGCCGCACAGGAAGCCGCGCGGCGCGGATGCCACGGGAAAGGCCACGCAGAGAGCCGGACAGCGCGGGCGCCGTAGCGAAGGCCGCACAGGAAGCCGCGCGGCGCGGATGCCACGGGAAAGGCCACGCAGAGAGCCGGACAGCGCGGGCGCCGTAGCGAAGGCCGCACAGGAAGCCGCGCGGCGCGGATGCCACGGGAAAGGCCACGCAGAGAGCCGGACAGCGCGGGCGCCGTAGCGAAGGCCGCACAGGAAGCCGCGCGGCGCGGATGCCATGGAAAAGGCCACGCAGAGAGCCGGGCAACGCGGATGCCGTGGGGAAGGCCGATTACGGGGCCGGGCGGGGTGGGTCAGGCTGTGCGTTTGCGGGGGGTCGTCTTTTTCGCCGGGGTCTTCTTGGCGGTCGCCTTCTTCGTCGTTGCCTTCTTGGCCGTGCTCTTCGCGGTCGACGTGGTCTTCTTCGCGCTCTGTGCCGACTTGGCGGTCTTGGCCGTCGACTTGCGGGCGGAGGGCTCCGCCGTCTTTCGTGTCGTGGACGTGGACTTCTTCCCGGCCGGCTCCTTGGGGCGCGGGAGGGATCTGAGCCCGGCCTCCGCCGGGGGCCCCTCGCCCCGCGACTCCTTCGCGGCGCGCACGCTCTTCTCCAGGGCCGCCATCAGGTCCAGGACCTTGCCGCCGGACGGTGCCGAGGGGGCCTCCGGGGGTGTCTCGCCGGCCGCCTTCGCCGCGATGACCTCCTCCACGGCCTCCCGGTACTCGTCGTGCAGGTCGTCCAGGTCGACCTCGCCGAGGGTGTCCATCAGGGCGTCCGCGAGGTCGAGTTCCTGGTCGCGGACGGTGACGTCGGTGTCGGGGGCGACGCCCTCGGGGGCGCGGACCTCGTCCGGCCAGAGCAGGCCGTGCATGGCGATCGCGTCGCCGACCACCCGGAGCATGCCGAGGCGCTCACGGCCGCGCAGCGCGTACTTGGCGATGGCGACCTTGTTGCTGCGCTTCAGCGCCTCCCTCAGGAGGGTGTACGGCTTCGCGGCCGGGGCGCCGCCCGCCTGGAGGTAGTACGCGGCGTCCATCTGGAGGGGGTCGATCCGGTCCCCCGGCACGAAGGCCACGATCTCGATCGTCCGCGCGGTGGGGAGAGGGAGGTGGGACAGGTCCTCGTCGGTGATCGGGATGATCGTGCCGTCCGCGTCCTCGTAGCCCTTGCCGATCTCCGCGGAGTCCACCTCGCGGTCCTCCAGCTCGCAGACCTTGCGGTAGCGGATGCGGCCGCCGTCCTCGGCGTGGATCTGGCGGAAGGAGATCGAGTGGCTCTCGGTGGCGTTCACCAGCTTGATCGGAATGCTGACGAGACCGAAGGAGATGGCGCCGTTCCAAATGGATCGCACGGGCAGCGGCCTCCTGAGGCAGATACTTTGTGCCGTTTTCATGTGATTCTCATCGTATGACGCCGATCACAGAGGTGGAGGGGCGGAGGCTCGCGCTCAGCAATCTGGAGAAGGTGCTGTATCCGGCGACCGGCTTCACCAAGGGCGAGGTGCTGCACTACTACGCCACGGTCGCCGACGCCTTGCTCCCCCATCTGCGGGACCGGCCGCTGTCCTTCCTGCGGTATCCGGACGGGCCGGGCGGGCAGGTGTTCTTCGCCAAGAACGTGCCGCCGGGGACGCCCGAGTGGGTGACCACGGCCGAGGTGCCGCGGTCCGAGGGACCGGCCCGGATGGTGGTCGTACAGGATCTGGCGAGCCTGGTGTGGGCGGCGAATCTGGTGACCGAGTTCCATACGCCCCAGTGGGTGATCCAGGACCCCGGGCACGCCGACCGGCTGGTCTTCGACCTCGATCCGGGGGCGCCGGCCGGGGTGGTGGAGTGCTGCGAGGTCGCGCTGTGGCTGCGGGAGCGGCTGGCCGGGGACGGGATCGAGGCGTACGCGAAGACGTCCGGGTCGAAGGGGCTGCACCTGGTGGCGGCGGTACGGGGTGCGTCGTCGCAGCGGGTGACGGAGTACGCGAAGAGGCTGGCGGTGGAGGCGGAGAAGGCGATGCCCTCGCTGGTGCTGCACCGGATGACGCGCAGCCTGCGGCCGGGGAAGGTGTTCGTGGACTGGAGCCAGAACGCGGCCCGCAAGACGACGGCCACGGCCTACACCCTGCGGGCCCGGGACGAGCCGCTGGTGTCGGCGCCGGTGCGGTGGGAGGAGGTGGGGGAGGTCGCGGAGTCGGGGGAGGCCGGGCGGCTGGCGCTGGGGGCGGCGGAGGTCGCGGAGCGGGTGCGGGAGCGGGGTGACCTGCTGGCACCGGTGCTCGACGCGGGCCGCGCGGGCGCGGTGCCCTGACCACAGCCTCCCCGATGGCCGGCCTCAGACTTTGATGACGGTGATGCGGGAGCCGCACAGGGCGGTCAGGTCCTCGGGGTCCGAGGTGAGGATCGTGGCCGGACCAGGGGCGGCGAGGGCCGTGGCGCCGAGCATGGCGTCGATGGCGTGCTGGTGACCGTGCAGTCCGGCGTCGGCGAGGAGGGCGGCGGCGTGACGGGCGACGGCTTCGGTGACGGGTTCGACGACGAGGCGGGACAGGGTCCATCCGAGGGCTGGGCGATTGATCCGCGGATGGATCACTTCCACGAGGGTGGCCGCCGAAGTGATCACCCGCAGGTCGTCGGCGCGGGCGAGGGCGAGCCAGCCGGTGACCGTACGGTCCCGCAGAACAGCCTTGGCCAGCCCTTCGCTGTCGAGGACCAGGGTGCCGCCGGGGATGGCGGGGGACCTGGTCACGCGGCGTCCGCCCCGGCCTGGGACTGTTGCTCCCGGGCCTGGTGAAGCTGGTCGCGCAGGCCCTGGATCTCCTCGTCGGTGATGGGGCCGTGTTCGGCCTCTGCGACCGCGATGAGTTCGTTGAGGTTGTCCCGCTCGATCTGACGGGCAACGGCTGCGGCGACGTAGGCGGAGAGTCCGGAGGGACCGCTGCGGGCTTTGGCGGCTTCGGCGATGTCGCGCGGCATGGTGATCGAGTACTTGCCTGTAGGCTCGCCCATGCTACCTATCCTACCAGTCATCCTCCCGCCGGCCGGGGCGGTCAGAGGTGGGTCCAGGTGTTGCGGTCTCGGGCCATCGCGTGGAGGGCTTCCACGTCCGCCGGTTTCAGGACTCCGCCGAGGCGGGTGAAGTTCTCGATCTCGGGGGCCGTGAGGACGCGGACCTCGCGGGGCACCGTGGTGAACGTGACCTCCGCGGGCGCGACCAGGGCCAGGACGGAGTGGACCTCGGCGGTGAGGGCGTGGGAGGCCCGGGCGGCCTCGAGGCGCAGTCGGCGCAGGAGGGGCTCGGAGTCGCGGCGGCCCAGGGTGACGTGGGGGTCGGAGACACGGACGCGGGTCTTGCGGGCGTAGAGGGAGTGGATCGTGAACAGGCCGCCCGGGCCGATCGCCAGGTGGTGGAGGCGGTCGCCGCCGGGGAGGGGGATCGAATGCAGGGCGTGCCATCCGGCCCCGTCCAGGCGGTCCAGGGCCTCGCCGACGGTCTGCTCCGCGCTCAGGGCGTGCCGGCGCGGGTCGGGCCGTAGGCGGTGGGCGGGGGCCGGGTCGCGGTCCAGGGAGACCAGGAGGGCCTCGCCGGGACGGTTCGGGGCGAGGTCGTCGTCCGGGTGGAGGGCGAGACGCACCAGTTCGGCGGGGGTGGGCACCGGGGGCGGGCCGACGGTGACCGAGCCGGTCAGGAAGGGGCCGAGCGCCTCCAGGACGTCCTCCCGCCGGTCGTCGGCGAGCAGATTGACCCGGGCTGCCTCACGGTCGTACCAGGCGATGTTCCTGCCGTCGGTGAGACAGACGTAGAGCCGCTCCCGGCCATGCCGCCAGGTCGGTACGACGCGTAGTCCGGTCATGCGTCATCACCCCATGACCATGGGAACAGGCGGGGTGCTGCGAGGGCAAGAAGGCGGTTACCTTGGGGAGGAGTTGGGCAGGTCATAGGGCTCAGGGAGCGCGCGTGGGGAGGCGCCGTTGCGGACCCGCAGGAAGCAACCCGACGTACCGGCTCCGGATCGTCCGTGGGACGAGATCGTGCCGGGGCTGTGGATGGGCTGCCACGAGTACCGGGGGGCCTCCGGGCAGCCGGCCCTCGCCGTGGTGCGGGACGAGTTCGATCTCGTCCAGACGCTGACCCGGGCCCGCTCGGGCCACGGTCCCAACCCGGGGGTGGTGCACCATGTGTGGCCGATCCCGGACGGGCCGCTGGACGGCACCCAGCTCGCGGGCGTGATCCGGCTGGCCCAGGCCGCCGGCGACGCCCTGGACCAAGGGCGCAGTGTGCTGGTGCGGTGCTACAGCGGATACAACCGGTCGGGGCTGGTCGTCGCCCATACGCTGATGAGGCGGGGCCACCCGGCCGACGAGGCGATCCGGCTGATACGGTCGCGGCGCTCGCCCTGGGCCCTGCACAACGAGTTGTTCGTGGAGTACCTGCGGGCCGGACTGCCGACGGCCAGGTTGCTGGAGGAGCTGGCTGAATGACCATGCACAATCGTTTCCTCTCCACCCTCCGGTCCACCTTTCCGTCCGCCCTCCGGCCCACCCACCGGCCCTGACACCCGGTACGCAAAAAGGACTTCCCTACGAATAAGGTGTACGGGGCCGCGCATCGCCATGCACCTCAGGAGTCCCGTGCCGCCCAGCCGCACCACCCGCCCCCTCCGCATCGCCCGCACCGTCGCCGCAGCCGCCCTGCTGGCCTCGGCGACCGCGGCCTGCGGTGACGCGGGCGGGCTCCAGGGCGCGGGCCCGACCGCGACCGCGATCAGCCCGGACCGGCTCTGGCCCGATCTCACCCCCGCCTCCAGCCCCGCCTTCGACATCGGCGAGGTGGAGACCGAGGTGGTGAAGGGCGTCGCCGTACCCGGCGGGGACATCCACGAGGTGGACCCGGTCGCCGTCGTCCGCGCGGAGATCGCCGCACGCCCCGGCGACTACGGCCCGGGGGCGTACCAGGAGACCGCCCGGCGGATGAGCGACTGCGGCAGGAGCGGCGCGGCCGGGCACGCGTGCCCCGTCCTCAAGGCGTACTACCGCGATCTGACCGGCGACGGGCGCGACGACATGACGCTCGGCTTCCGGCAGCTGCCCGGCAAGCTCACCGCCGTCCGGGTGTACACCGTCCGCGGCCACCGGCTCGTCCAGGTCATGGCCTACGAGGACGCCGTCAGCGGCGTCGAGCTGGCCGGCCGCGCGGTCATCATCCGGGCCCCCTCGGAGGTCGCCGGCTACGAGTACCGCCTGCAGTGGACCTGGGACCCGCAGCAGCGCGCCATGCTGCTCACCCACGACGAGATGCTGCGCACCGGAACGGCCAGGAGATCCCCCGCTCCCCGCCCCTCCGCCTCCCCCTCCCCCTCCGCCTCCGCCTCCCCCTCCGCGAGCGGCCGATGAGGCTCGCGCTCCCCCGGTGGGCCGGCACGCTCGCGCTGAAGGCCGCCGTGTTCATCACGGTGATGTGCTGCGCGCTCGCCGCCCTGCTCGGTGTCCTCGTGCATGTGTCGGTGACCAACCAGACCGTCGGCCAGGCCCGTGATCTCGCGCTGTCCCGGCTGGCGGACGCGACGACCGCGTTCGAGGCCGGGGACAGCCTCGGCTGGGGCGCGGGCGTCGACCCGCCGGGGCTGCCCGACTCGCTGCGGACCCTGGCGCTGGCCGGGGAGCGCGGCACGATGGTCGCCGACACCGCCGGGCGCCCCACGATGTGGGCGGCCGGCCCGGCCGACGGCGGACGGGCCCTCGCCGTACGGGTCGACTACGCACAGAGCGCCCGCACCATCGAGGCGCTCGACTCCGCGATCCTGTGGTCCGCGGGGCTGGCCATCGGCGCCACGCTCCTGGTGGGCGCGTTCGCGGTGACCCGGGTGACCCGCAGGCTGCACACCACCGCGCGGGTGGCCCGGCGGATCAGCGCCGGCGATCTGGACGCGCGGGTGGACGACCCCCGGGCCAGGCAGCGGGGCCGGCCGCAGGACGAGGTGGGCGCGGTCGCCGCCGCGCTCGACACCATGGCGGCCACCCTCCAGAGCAAGCTGCTGAGCGAGCAGCGCTTCACCGCCGACGTGGCCCATGAGCTGCGCACCCCGCTGACCGGGCTGCACGCCGCGGCCGAGCTGCTGCCGCCGGGCCGGCCGACGGAGCTCGTGCGCGACCGGGTCGCCGCGCTGCGCACGCTCACCGAGGACCTGCTGGAGATCTCCCGGCTCGACACCGGGCGGGAGCGGCTGGAGCTGGACACCGAGGAACTGGGCGCGCTGGCGCGGCGGGTCGTACGGGCGTCCGGAGCCGACACGGAGATCAGGGTCGTACGGGACGCACGGGTCGAGACCGACCGGCGGCGCCTCGAACGGGTGCTCGGCAATCTGGTGGCCAATGCGCACCGGCACGGGCGGGGGCCCGTCGTCCTCACGGTGGACGGGCCGGTGGTCGCCGTACGGGATCACGGGGACGGCTATCCGGAGTACCTCCTCGCGCACGGGCCGCAGCGGTTCCGTACGGAGGGCGGGGCGAAGGGTCACGGGCTCGGGCTGACCATCGCGGTCGGCCAGGCGGAGGTGCTGGGGGCCGTGCTGGCTTTCACCAACGCGCCGGAGGGCGGGGCGGTGGCCACGCTGACGCTGCCTCAGGCACCGCGTCTCCCCGATGGCGCAGCGTGACGGGCGACACGCGCGAGCCGCTCCTAATCTGGCGTCAAGTCAGCTTCTGAGCCGGTTTCACCCTCTTCATGGAGGTATCGCCATGCCCCTGCGCCGCTCCGCCCTCACCCGCCTCGCCCTGGCGACCGCCGTCGGCGCACTGGTCACCGCGGCCGTCGCCACCCCCGCCACCGCCGACGACGACTGGAACGACAACGGCGGCGACCCCGGCACCAGCAACACCAACACCAGCACCTGGGACGAGGGAGGCCAGAGCGGCGGGGGCTGGAACACCGGCGGCAACACCAACAGCAACACGAACCCGAACAGCAACACGAACAGCAACACCAACACCAACACCAACAGCTGGCAGAACCAGGGCGGCGGCCAGAGCAGCGGCGGCGGATGGAACCAGGGCGGCGGTCAGAGCGGCGGCGGCGACGGCGGCGGATGGACCCAGGGCGCCGGCCAGGGCGGTGACGACCAGTGGAACCAGGGCGGCCACCACGACACCCAGCGTCTCTTCCGCGGCCGTGTCACCGCGAACACCCTGCTGCTGCGCAGCAAGCCCACCCGGGCCAGCGAGGTGATCCGGTCCGTCCACCGCGGCGAGATCGTGTCGATCTTCTGCAAGACGCCCGGCCAGAACGTCGACGGCAACCCGCTCTGGTACCTCCTGACCGACGGCACCTGGGCCTGGGGCTCGGCCCGCTACATCGAGAACATCGGCGAGGCTCCGCGCTGGTGCTGACACACCCTCACTCTCCAGGCTCATCAGGCTCACAAGCGGCATCATTTGGGTAGGTTCCGGACATGACGAGTGCCGGAACCGGAGCCGCGACCACGTTCGCCGCGACCGGCGCACCCTCCCCCGCCGTACGCCTCCCCCGGCGCCGCGGCATCGAGCTCGCCCTCATCGTCGTGGCCGTCCTGCTGTCCGTGTACGGCTACTGCGCGGTCGGCGTCGCCCGGCACGGCTCCCTCCCACCCGGCGCCGCGGGCTACGGCGCCGGGCTCGGCGTGCTCGCGCTGGTCGCCCATCTCGCCGTTCGGCTGCGCGCCCCCTACGCCGACCCCCTCCCGCTCCCGATCGGCGTGCTGCTCAACGGCATCGGGCTGGTGCTGATCTACCGCCTGGACCTGGAGACACCGGGCGACCGGGCGGCGCCCGCCCAGCTGGTGTGGTCCACCCTCGGCATCACCCTGTTCATCCTGGTCGTGGCGGCGCTGCGCGACCACCGGGTGCTCCAGCGGTACGCGTACGTCAGCGTGGTCGCCGCGCTCGCCCTGCTCACCCTGCCGATCCTCTTCCCGGCCGTGAACGGCGCCCGGATCTGGATCCGGATCGCCGGGTTCTCCATCCAGCCGGGCGAGTTCGCGAAGGTGCTGCTCGCGGTGTTCTTCGCCGCGTACCTGGCGGCGAACCGCACGGCGCTGGCGTACGCGGGCCGGAAGATCTGGTTCGTGCAGCTGCCGACCGGCCGGGTGCTCGGTCCGATCGTCGCGATCTGGCTGCTGAGCGTGGGAGTGCTGGTCCTGGAGCGGGACCTGGGCACCTCGCTGCTCTTCTTCGGGCTCTTCGTGGTCATGCTGTACGTCGCCACCGGCCGCACCGGCTGGATCGCGGTCGGGCTGCTGCTCGCCTCGCTCGGCGCGGTGGCCGTCGGCCGACTCGAACCGCATGTGCACGGCAGGATCGAGGACTGGCTGCACCCCTTCGCGTCGATCGACGCGGGTCTGGGGCCCAACCAGCTCGCCCAGTCCCTCTTCGCCTTCTCGGCGGGCGGGGTGCTCGGCACCGGGCTGGGGCTCGGCCACTCCGTCCTCATCGGGTTCGCGGCGAAGTCGGACTTCATCCTGGCGACGGCGGGCGAGGAACTGGGCCTCGCCGGTCTGTCGGCGCTCTTCCTGCTGTACGGCCTGCTGGTGGAGCGCGGCTACCGGGCCGGTCTCGCCCTGCGCGACCCGTTCGGCCGGCTCCTCGCCGTCGGGCTCGCCTCGATCGTGGCGCTCCAGGTGTTCGTCATCGCGGGCGGGGTGACCGGTCTGATCCCGCTGACCGGCATGGCCATGCCCTTCCTGGCCCAGGGCGGCTCCTCGGTCGTCACCAACTGGGCGATCGTGGCGCTGCTGATCCGGGTGAGCGACTCGGCACGACGGCAGTACGACGGAAGCACCGCCCCCTGACCAGAGAGGTATCGGAGTGACCCGGCACATCCGGCACGCCGCCGCGTTCTGCGCCCTGCTCCTGCTGGCGCTGCTGGTCAACGCCCTGCGTGTGCAGGTCGTCCGGTCCGCCGCCTACGACGGCAACCCGGCCAACCGCCGTGAGTCCATCGCCCGGTACGGCCAGCCGCGCGGTGACATCCTGGTCGGCGGCGCCCCGGTCACCGGCTCCCGGGACACCGGGGAGCAGTTGCGCTACGAACGGACGTACCTCGACGGCCCGTTGTACGCGCCGGTGACGGGCTTCGCCTCGCAGGAGTACGGGACGACGTTCCTGGAGCACGCCGAGGACGATCTCCTCTCCGGCCTGGACCCGATGCTCGCGCCGTTCCCGCTGTGGAACGACGTGACGCGCGGCCGCCCGCCCGGCGGGAACGTCGTGACGACCCTCGACCGCCGCGCCCAGCAGGCGGCTTACGACGCACTCGACGGGCGCAAGGGCGCGGTCGCCGCGGTGGAACCGGCGACGGGCCGGGTGCTGGCGCTGGTGTCCGGTCCGTCGTACGACCCCGCGCTGCTGTCCGGGAACGACCCGGGCGCCGAGGCGGCCTGGGAGCGGCTGAACGGCGATCCCGACCGGCCGATGCTGAACCGGGCGGTGAGCCAGACGTATCCGCCGGGGTCCACCTTCAAGGTGGTGACCGCGGCGGCGGCGCTGGACGCGGGGGTGGTGACGGATCCGGACGCGCCGACCGACTCGCCCGTGCCGTACCGGCTGCCGGGGACGACGACCCGGCTGACGAACTCGGGCGACGGCTGCCGGAACGCTCCGGTGCGGGACGCCCTCGAATGGTCGTGCAACACCGTGTTCGCGAAACTCGGGGTGGAGGTGGGGCTGGCCCGGATGACGCGCACGGCGCAGGCGTTCGGCTTCAACGACCCCGACGTACGGATCCCGTTCCCGGTGGCCACCAGCACCTTCGACACCTCGCTGGACCGGGCCCAGCTCGCGCTGTCGTCGATCGGGCAGTACAACACCCGGGCCACTCCGCTGCAGATGGCGATGGTGTCGGCGGCGGTGGCCAACGGGGGTCAGGTGCGCGAGCCGTACCTGGTGGAGCGGACCACACGGCGGGGCGGCGCCACGGTGGGCACGGCCGGTTCCCGCTCGGCGCGGCAGGCGATGTACCCCTCGACCGCCGTACGGCTGCGGGAGCTGATGGAGGACGTGGTGCGCGAGGGCACGGGGACCAGGGCGGCGATCCGCGGCGCCCGGGTCGGCGCCAAGACCGGCACCGCGCAGCACGGCATCGGCAACGCCGGGACGCCGTACGCCTGGTGCATCTCCTGGGCGCAGGGGCGGCGGGACATCGAGCCGAGCGTCGCGGTGGCGGTGGTGGTGGAGGACGGTTCGGCGAACCGCGGGGAGATCACCGGGGGCGGGATGGCGGCGCCGATCGCGCGGGCGGTGATGGCGGCGGTGCTCGCTCCGTGAGACGGGGGGTTCCGGAGGCGACAGGTCCGTCCTACGGTTCGCGCATGACTGACGCCACGAGGACCAGGACCACGGAACCCGCCGCCTTCGAACTCGCCCAGGTCAATATCGCCCGCGTCAAGTTCCCGCTGGACTCACCGGAGTTGAAGGACTTCGTCGACGCGCTCGACCCGGTCAACGCGGACGCGGACGCCGCGGACGGGTTCGTCTGGCGGCTCCAGTCGGAGGAGGGGGACGCGACCGGCATCGAGGTCTTCGGCGACGCCTGGCTGATCCTGAACATGTCGGTGTGGCGGGACACGAACGCGCTGACCTCGTACATGTACCAGGGGCGGCACCGGGAGATGCTCGCGCGCCGGCGGGAGTGGTTCGAGCGGGTGCGGGAGGCGATGGCGACCCTGTGGTGGGTGCCGGCCGGCCACCGCCCCACCGTCGCGGAGGCGGAGGCCCGGCTGCTGCATCTGCGGACCCACGGCCCGACGCCGTACGCCTTCACCCTGCGCACCTCGTTCCCGCCCCAGGGCGCCGAGCCGCTGCGCTTCGAGGTGCCCGAGGGCCTCGGCTGCTCGGTCTAGGGCGTGTTGCGAAAGTCCCGTCGTCCGCCCGGAGGGCGGGCCGACCGGCGTCCGGTGCGTGCTCTGGGGGTCCCCCCGGCCGAAGGCTGGGGGAGTGCCGGGCGGAAGCCCTCGTACTGGATGTACTCGGGTTTTCGCCCGGTGCGGCGAGAGTGCGTGCCGGGCGTCGGGCGGCAGGCGGGACTTTCGCAACACGCCCTAGCGGCGCACACACGGCACTCCCCGCGCGCAGGGGATTGACGTCCTTGCTGACAAGCAGTCTCATAAGAGCCATGACGACCCTCACGGACGACGAGGCGCCGACCGGACCGCGCGACGCGCTCGGCCTGCTCAAGGACCGCGAACAGGTGGCCGAGCGGCTCCTCGCCTCCTCCGCCAAGCACTCCTTCGACCCCGACCAGGAGCTGGACTGGGACGCGCCCTTCGAGGAGGGCAAGTGGTTCTGGCCCCCGGAGCTGGTGTCGCTGTACGACACCCCGCTGTGGAAGCGGATGGGCGAGGAGCAGCGGATCCTGCTGTCGCGGCACGAGGCGGCGGCGCTGGCCTCGCTGGGGATCTGGTTCGAGATCATCCTGATGCAGCTGCTCGTCCGGCACATCTACGACAAGGCGGCGACGAGCGCGCATGTGCGGTACGCGCTCACCGAGATCGAGGACGAGTGCCGGCACTCGAAGATGTTCGCCCGGCTGATCGCCCGGGGCGGCACCCCCTGGTACCCGGTGAGCCGGGTCCACCAGAACATGGGCCGCCTGTTCAAGACCGTCTCCACCACCCCCGGCTCCTTCACCGCCACCCTCCTCGGCGAGGAGGTCCTCGACTGGATGCAGCGCCTGACCTTCCCGGACGAGCGCGTCCAGCCCCTGATCCGGGGCGTCACCCGCATCCATGTGGTGGAGGAGGCCCGGCACGTCCGGTACGCCCGTGAGGAACTCCGCCGCCAGATGGTGACCGCCCCCAGGTGGTCCCAGGAGTTCACCCGGGTGACGTCCGGCGAGTTCGCCCGCATCTTCTCGGTCGCCTTCGTGAACCCGGACGTCTACGCGAACGTCGGCCTGGACAAGCGCGAGGCGATGGCCCAGGTGAAGGCGAGCGCCCACCGCCGCGAGGTCATGCAGACGGGCTCGAAACGCCTGACGGACTTCCTGGACGAGATAGGGGTGCTCAGGGGTGTGGGGCGGCGCCTGTGGAAGTCATCGGGGTTGCTTGCCTGAGAAGCTGAGCTCGCCCACCTGAAGGGGCGCGGGGAACTGCGCGACCAGCCACAACGCACCCGCACCCGAAAGGCGGCCGGACTACGCTGCACACATGACCCCCGCCGCCCCCGCCTACCGCCGCCTCAGTGTCGAGGAGCGCCGCAGCCAGCTCCTCGACGCGGCGCTCACCCTCTTCGCCCACCGACTCCCCGAAGAGGTCTCGCTGGACGACGTGGCGGAGGCCGCCGGGGTGTCCCGACCACTGGTCTACCGCTACTTCCCGGGCGGCAAGCAGCAGCTCTACGAGGCCGCGCTCCGCTCCGCCGCCGAAGAGCTCCAGCACTGCTTCGACGAGCCCCGCAGCGGCCCCCTCCTCCCCCGCCTGGCCCGCGCCCTGGACCGCTACCTCGGCTTCGTCGCCCGCCACGACGCCGGCTTCAGCGCCCTGCTCCAGGGCGGCAGCGTGGTGGAGACCTCCCGTACGACGGCCATCGTGGACGGCGTACGGCGGTCCGCGGCCGAGCACATCCACAGCCATCTCGGGGTCACCGATCCGGGCCCCCGGCTGCGGATGACCGTGCGGATGTGGATCACCGCGGTCGAGGCGGCCTCGCTGATCTGGCTGGACGAGGGCAAGGAGCCGCCCGCCGAGGAGCTGCGGGACTGGCTGATGGAGCAGTTCGTGGCGGTCCTCACGGTGACCGCGGCCCGGGATCCGCAGACCGCCGATCTGGTGCGGGACGCGCTGAGCGCCGCGGACTGACCGACACTGGTGCGGTGAAGAGCGAAGACACCCCCTTCGAGGGCGGCCCGATGGACGGCCGGGTGCTGCCGGTCCTGGTGGGCATGACCGGGCACCCGCCGAAGACGTACCGCATCCCGGTCCCCGACGCGGCGGGCGGCCCGCCGACGGTTCTGGTGTACCGGCGGGTGCCGCGGGGACACAGCAAGCGGCTGGGGCTCCAGCAGGGGTGGAAGTACGAGTACGCCGCCGAGGGCGACACGGGGTCCGGCCGGCCGAGGTGGCCGTGGTCGAAGCCGGAACCCACCACGCCGGTGAAGCACCGGGACGACACCGAAGGGTGACGTGACTGGGCCGAACCGAGCAGCCGGCCGAGCACTTTCTTCCTACATGTCCCATTATCACCCTGCGGGTTCGAGGGGCCACCCGGGCCGCCTCCCCGCAGCGGAGGTGATGACGTGTCAGGAAGGCTGCTGCGTCTGGCCTGTGCGGTCTCCACGGCGGCGCTGGCCGCGCAGGCCGTTCTGGCGGGCGGTGTCGCCATGGCCGTACCGGAACCGTCGGCCCCGGCCCCGGCCCCGAGTCCGACCCCGAGTCCGACGCCGCCCGGCGGGCGGACGGTGGCCGAGCTGCTGACGGACCTTCAGCGGCTGTACCGGGAGGCCGAGAAGGCGACCGAGGCCTACAACGCCACCGAGGAGGCGCTCAAACAGCGCCAGTCCGAGACGGACCGCCTCGACGCGGATCTGGCCGCGGCCCGGCTGACCCTGCACGAGAGCCGGGGCGCGGCCGGGCGACTGGCCCGCCAGCAGTACCAGAACAGCGTCGACATCTCCCCGTACGTACGGCTGCTGCTGGCCCGTGACCCGCAGCAGGCCCTGGACCAGGGGCATGTCATCGGCCGGCTGGCGCGCGAGCGGGCCGAGACGGTGGGCCGGCTGGAGGGCAGCGAGCGCCGGGCGGACGGGCTGGCCCGCGAGGCGCGCACGGCCCTGGACCGCCAGCTCACGCTCACCGAGCGGAGCAGGAAGGAGCGCGACGACGTCCGCCGCCGCCTCGACGACGTCGAGCGACTCCTCGCCTCCCTCACCGCGGCCCAGCTCGCGGCCATCGCCGAACTGGAGCAGGACGGGGTGGCGCAGGCCCAGCGCGAGCTGATCGCGTCCGGCGCCCTCCAGGACGACCACCAGGCCTCGCCCGCGGGAGAGGAGGCCCTGCGCTACGCCGTCCGCCAGATCGGCAAGCCGTACGAGTGGGGCGCGGAGGGCCCGAAGACGTACGACTGCTCGGGCCTGACCTCCCAGGCCTGGCACCGGGCCGGCACCCCCATCCCCCGCACCAGCCAGGAACAGTGGGCCAGGCTCCCGCGCATCCCCCTCGCCGACCTGCGCCCCGGAGACCTGGTCCTCTACTTCCCCGAGGCCACGCACGTGGCGATCTACATGGGGGACGGCATGGTGGTCCAGGCCCCCAGAACGGGCGAGAAGATCAAGATCTCCCCGATCGCGTCCAACCCGATCCTGGGAGCGGTACGCCCGGATTCCCCGCCTGAAGGGGCGCGGGGCTGCGACACATGCGGCTCCGCCGCGCGGGCGCGAGCGACCACGGACAACCCGCAGCCGCCCACCGGCCTCTAACCCCCCGTGACCTCCGCCAGATACGCGGCCGTCTTCTCGGGCTCGTAGAAGAAGTTCTCGAAGTCCGCGGGGTCGTTGAACGCGTTGGCGAAACGATCAGCCACGACCGGCAGCTGCCCCGCCGCCCCCAGCAGGTTCACGATGTGCTCCGGCGGCGGAGCCAGCATCGCGTTGGTCCACTTGGTGACGTGCTGGGCCGTGTCCCAGTAGCGGTCGAAGGTGGCCCGCATCCACTCCTCGTCGAACTCCTTCTCCCCGTGTTCGAGGATCGACGCGAGGTAGGCGGCCGCGCACTTGGAGGCGGAGTTGGAGCCCTGGCCGGTGATGGGGTCGTTGGCGACGACGACGTCGGCGACACCCAGCACCAGACCGCCGCCGGGCAGCCGGCCGATGGGATGGCGCACGGTCGGCGCATACCGCCCGGCCAGCGTGCCACCGGCGTCAGTGAGTTCGGCCTTCGTGGCCCGCGCGTACTCCCAGGGCGTGAACTTCTCCATGAGTTCCAGGGTCAGGGAGAGGTGTTCCGCCGGGTCCTTGACGCCGTTGAAGACGTCGAGCGGGCCGCCGGGTATGCCCTCCCAGAAGAGGATGTCGGCGCGGCCGGAGGTGGTGAACGTCGGCATGACGAACAGCTCGCCGACCCCGGGGACCAGGTTGCAGCGGACCGCTTCCATGTCCGGGTGCTCGGGGCGGGGGCCCACACCGTGGACGTACGACACGGCGAGCGCGCGCTGCGGCTGGGCGTACGGGGAGCGCTCGGGGTCGCGGGCGAACATCGACACCAGCTCGCCCTTGCCCGCCGAGACCAGGACGAGGTCGTAGGCGCGGGAGAAGTAGTCGAGGTCGGAGACGGCCGCGCCGTGGATGACGAGCTGGCCGCCGCGCTGGGCGAAGATCTCCATCCAGCCGGCCATCTTCACCCGCTGGTCGACGGACTGGGCGAACCCGTCGAGGGTGCCCACCCAGTCGATCGCGCGCTGCGTCGGACCCGGGTCGTGCGAGCCGGGGGCCGCGACCGAGACGCCGAGCCCGGCGATCTTCGGGGCCTGGGACTCCCAGAAGCCCAGCTGGAGGTCGCGCTCGTGCTGGAGGGCGGTGTGGAACATGCACTGCGTCGACATGACCCGGCCGGAGCGGATCTCGTCCGCCGTCCGGTTGGACATCAGGGTGACCTCGTACCCGTGCGACTGGAGGCCGAGGGCGAGCTGGAGACCGGACTGACCGGCTCCGACGACGAGTATCTTCCGCATGCGGGGAGACTCCTTGGTGGGGACTGCTCGGGAGGGGGATCGAGAGCTACTCGGGGGTTTCGTCGAGCGCGTGGCCCACCAGGGCCAGAAGGGTCTCGATCACCGAGATCCGGCGTCGCGCATCCATGATCATGACAGGTATGTGCGCGGGGATCGTGAGGGCCTCCCGCACGTCCGCGGGCTCGAACAGCTCGCTGCCGTCGAAGTGGTTGACCGCGACGACGTACGGCAGCCCGCAGCTCTCGAAGTAGTCCAGCGCGGGGAAGGAGTCCTTCAGCCGGCGGGTGTCGGCGAGGACGACCGCGCCGATCGCACCGCGCACCAGGTCGTCCCACATGAACCAGAACCGCTGCTGGCCCGGTGTGCCGAACAGGTACAGCACCAGGTCGTCGTCGAGCGTGATGCGGCCGTAGTCCATGGCCACCGTGGTGGTGGTCTTCTCGGGCGTGCCGGTGAGGTCGTCGGTCTCCGCGCTCGCCTCGGTCATCAGCGCCTCGGTTTGGAGGGGCTCGATCTCCGAGACGGTGCCGACGAGGGTGGTCTTGCCGACGCCGAACCCGCCCGCCACCACGATCTTGGTGGCTATGGGGGCCCGGGTGCGGTCTGTCTGCCAGGGCTGAAGGGGCTCGTCGGGTTCGGGTGCGACGAGGGGGGTGACGCCAAAGGAGGAGGCGGCGTCAGAGACGACGGAGTCCACTCAGCACCCTTTCCAGCAGAGCGCGGTCGGGACGGCCCGTACCGTGGGCGGTACCGGTGCCGTACACACGGATCTTTCCCTGGTCCGCGAGGTCGCTGAGCAGCACCCGGACCACACCGAGCGGCATCTTCAGCAGCGCGGCGATCTCGGCCACCGTGCGCATCCGGCGGCACAGTTCGACGATGGCCCGAAGCTCCGGCATGACCGTGGACTTGAGGGAACCTCCCCCGCTGCCAATAGCGCGGGCGGTGCCCCCAGTCAGTTCCCTGCGCTCCTCGGGGGCTTCGAGGGCCGCGACGAACGTCTCCACGAGGAGGACATGACCGAAGCGGGTGCGGCCGCCGGTGAGCGAGTAGGGGCGGACACGGGCGGGCCTGCGGTCGCCGCCACGGACGGGGAGCTGCTTCTTGGACTGCTGCGGCTGCTCGGTCTGGCGCGGGTCGTTGGTCATCGGGTGCTCCCCGCCGACTCCGACTCCTCCAGCGATTTTCGTAGCTCGCTGCGGAGTTCGGGGGTCAGGACGTGTCCGGCCCGGCCCACGAAGAGGGCCATGTGGTACGCCACGACGCTCATGTCGCAGTCGGCGGAGCCGTGGACGCCGAGCAGGGAGCCGTCGCTGATCGACATCACGAAGAGGCTGCCCTCCTCCATGGCGATCATGGTGTGCTTGACCCCGCCGAAGTCGATGAGCTTCGCGGCGCCGATGGTGAGGCTGCCGATGCCGGAGACGATGGTGGCGAGGTCCGCGGAGGAGCCGCGGGGGCCGGTGGGTTTGCCGCTCCTGGCCTGCCGGGCCTCGTCGTTGCGGCCGGGGTCCGACGAGAGCAGGAGCAGGCCGTCGGAGGAGACGACGGCGACGGACTGGATGCCGGGGACCTCCTCCACGAGGTTGGTCAACAGCCAGTGCAGGTTACGAGCTTCACTGCTCAGTCCGAAGGTACTGGGCGCGGTCAACTGCTTGCCTCCTCGACTGTGCCCCCCGTGTCTTCTTCGGCGTGTGCGTGTGCATCTTGAGGTGTCGCGGGTGCCGGAACCTTGTTCTGGCCCGTCTTCTCCGCGATCTCCGCCTCCACCTCGCGGTAACCGGCCTCCGCCCCCCGGCGGAAGCCGCCGAGACGGCGGCGGAGGGCCTCGGCGTCGACCGAACCGGTCAGCCGGCGCGGGGCCTGGGTGGGAACAGTGATCTTGGGGGTCCGCTTGGGCAGGCCCTTGTCGGTGACGGGCTCCTCGTCGGCGACGAGTTCCTCGGGCGCGTCCGGGACCCTGCTGTGCTCGGTGGCGCTGTCCGGCCCGGCGTCCGCTCCCCCTTGCGGGTGCGGCAGCAGAAGCTCCATGGTCGTCTCGGCGGGGAGCTCGGGGGCGGGGCTCTCCGCGAGGGTGACCTGGTCCTCCGGAGCGGGACGCTCGGTGGCCGGGGACGTGTGCTCGGCGGTTCCGGCGGTCGCAGCCGGGTCGTCGGCCGTCGGTGTCGGTTCGTCGGCCTGCGGGGCGGTCGTCCGCGGGGCGTCCTCGGTCGTGCGTACGGCCTTCTCCGCCAGCGCGACCAACGGGTCGTCGGTGGGCTTGGTGCGGCCGGGGAGGACGTTGGAGTTGGCCTCGGCGTCGGCGCCCGGGAGGGAGAAGGCGTGGCCGGCGGCGCCGGCCGGGGTGGCGGAGGGGACCGCGGCGGCGGGCGCGGCGGCCAGCAGCGCGGTCGGCAGGACGGCCACGGCCGCGGTCCCGCCCTGCTTCTGCTCGCGCAGCTGCACCCGTACCCCGTGCCGGTGGGCGAGCCGGGCCACGACGTACAGGCCGAGGCCGAGACCCTCCTCGCCCTCCTGGTCGTACGGGGTCTCGGGATCGAAGTCGGCGAGGCGGGAGTTGAGACGGACGAGTCGCTCCGCGTCGAGGCCGATGCCCTCGTCCTGGACCGAGAGCATCACCTCGCCGCTCTCCAGGAGCCAGCCGGAGATCTCGACGGGAAGGTCCGGCGGGGAGAACGAGGTGGCGTTCTCCATGAGTTCGGCGAGGAGATGGCTCAGGTCGTCGGCGGCGAAGCCGGCCACGTGCGCGTGCGGCGGCAGGGAGGCGATCCGGACCCGCTCGTAGCGCTCGATCTCGCTGACCGCCGCCCGTACGACGTCCACCAGCGGGATCGGCCCCGCGTGCTGCTGGACGTGCTCGGTGCCGGCCAGCACGAGGAGGTTCTCGCTGTGCCGGCGCATGACGGTGGCGAAGTGGTCCAGCTTGAAGAGGGTCGACAGCCGGTCCGGGTCCTGCTCGCGCTCCTCCAGGGTCTCGATGACGGCGAGCTGCCGCTCGACGAGCCCGAGGGTGCGCAGGGCGAGGTTGACGAAGGTGCCGCCGATGGCGCCGCGCAGCCGCTCCAGCTGATCGGCGGAGTCGGCGAGTTCGGCACGCAGCTCCTCACGGGCGTCGGCCATCAGCTGGCGCTGCCCGACGAGGTGCTTGCGGTCGGACTCCAGCGTGTTGACGCGCTCGTGGAGGGCGACGGCATGCTCATGGAGGGCGTTGACGGACCGGACGACCTGAGCGAACTCGTCGTTGCGGCCGGTGAACCGGACCGGCTCCTCCGCGCCCGGGTTCTCGGCCTCGGCGAGCCGGGCGGAGCCGCGCCGCAGCACCGACAGCGGGAAGGTCAGACTGCGCGCCATACCGGTGCTGACGACGACCGCGAGCAGCATGAGGGCGCCGATCAGCGCGACCCGGATCTCCAGCGCGGTGACGTCGTCGTCGCGGAGCTGTGCGAGGTCCTTGGTGCGGTGGTCGTAGAACGAGGACTCGACACCGCGCATCAGCTCGACGCGGGCGGACAGCGCGGCGTCCAGCTTCTTGGTGCCGGTGTCCAGTTCGTCGTCGCCGAGGACGGGCTGGTCGGTGAGGCGGGCGAGGTACTTCTCGGCCGTGTCGACGTCGCCGCCGGTGACGGTGGAGTCGTAGGAGTCCACGGTCTCGGCCGGGGCGCCCTCGCGGAAGTCGGCGAGGGCCGCGTCGGAGCGCACCCGGGCCTGCTGGGCGGCGGCGGTGAGCGCGTCGCGGACCTTGGTGTCGGCGGCCGAGGAGGTCTTCTCGGTGGTCGTCAGACCGGTCGCCGGGTCGTAGACGGACCGGGAGCTGGTGGGCACGTTCAGCGCGGCGAGCAGCAGTCCGCGGGCCGCGGATGCCTGCTGCACGGCGGCGTCGAGCTCGGCGAGGGCGTATGCGCCGGAGCCCGCGCGGGGCGGCATGTCCTCGGCGAGCCGGTCGGCGAGGACATGCAGCGCGGTGATGATCGCGGAGTACGCCTCGTGCGCCTCGACGGCCGTGTCGTCGCCGGTGAGCGCCGCGGCGCGGACGGACGCGAGGGTGCCGAGGGCGGCGCGCAGCGAGGCGGTGAGGTCCGTTCCCGCCAGTTCGCGCGCCTGGCGGTCCACCCGGGCGCTGCCGTCGGTGGAGGGCGTCTGTGACGTGGGGCGGCCTGCCGCGATGTAGGAGGTGACCTCGTCGCGCTCGTCCGCGAGGGACTGGGCGAGGACGAGGGCGTCCTGGGTCTGCTCGGCGAGCGTGACCAGGTTCTGGGAGTCCTTCAGCTGCCCGGAGGCGGTGAGGACGGCGGGGGCGCCGGCTCCGGCGATGGCGGCGGCCACCACGGCCACCGCGACGATCAGCCGGTTGCGTACATGGGTGGGACGGCCCTTGCCGACAGGGGTGCGCTCCGCGCCCCCCTCGGAGGCCGTCTTGCTGCCTGTGCGCCGAGGCCGCGTCTTCTGCACCGGTGCTCGCATTCCTGACTCGTGTACCCATGGGCCGGATATGACGCCCCGTCAACTGGTGCGTACGCCCGGTTCGGTCCCCGACCCTCCCAGTGCCGGTGGGCGGGAACCGCGCATCGCCTGACCCGCCACCCGAAGGAGTGAACATCGGAGGGGAGTTGGCGGGCAAGTTCCTCTGGCGCGTGCAGCGCCCTTGCGCGGCAGGCCGGTTGGACGTGGGCGGCGGGCTTTGACAAGATTCGCCGCCACCGCTTCCCCGACCCCTGCATTACCTCCCAAAACAGGCGTCTGACCTGCGGGCCTACGCCCGTTCGGCGAGTGATGCAAGCCTTTCGCGGAGGCTGTGAAGGGGTCGTGCAGACTGGCCGGATGCGTACGGAACTTGTGTCGCGGCCCGGCGATCCGGCCCGCCCCAACGAGGACTTCGTGAGCGTCGGCCTTCCCGCCTGCGGGCAGGGCGGTTCGGTCGTCGTACTCGACGGGGTGACTCCGCCGCCGGACGGCGATGGCTGTCTGCATTCGGTCCCCTGGTTCACGGCACGGCTGGGCGGGGCGCTGACCGAACTGACCGTTTCGGCACCGGATGTTCCGTTGGTCGAGGCCCTCTCTCTCGCCGTTGCGCGTACCGCCGCGGCCCACGCCGAAACCTGTGACCTTTCTCACCCACGTACCCCGCAGGCGACGGTGGCCGTGGCGCGCTGGTCGGCGGAGACCGTGGACTATCTGGTCCTGTCCGACGCGGTGCTGCTGCTCGCCGCCCCGGACGGCGCGGTGACCCCCGTCCTCGACGACCGGCTGGCCCGGCTGCCGCGCGAGCTGCTCAGGAGCGCGGCCTACGTCGACGGCTCGCTGCGCAACCGGGAGGGCGGCTTCTTCACCGCCGCCGCGGATCCGGCGGTGGCCGCGCGGGCGGTGACCGGAAGCGTGCCGCGCGCCGGGGTCGGCGCCCTGGCGGCGCTGTCGGACGGCGCGGCCCGCTGGACGGAGACCTTCCACGAGGGCGACTGGACGGACCTGTTCGCCCTGGTCCGCGCGCGCGGTGTGGAGACGCTGGTGGAGCGTGTACGGGAGCGGGAGCGCGCGGACGGCGCGGCCGGCTCCGGACGGGTGTTCCTGGGGACCGCGAAGACGCACGACGACGCGACGGCGGTGTACGTCGAGCTGTGAAGCGTCCCGCGGGCTACTTCTCCATGCCGCGGTTCAGCTGGTGCAGCAGCCGGGCCAGTTCCGCGACCTCGTGCCGGTCCCAGTCGGAGAAGTGCGTGACGTACCGCTCGCGGCGGGCCTCGCGGACCCGGCCGACCCGGCTGCGGCCCTCCTCGGTCAGGTCGACCAGCCAGGCACGTCCGTCGGCCGGGTCGGGCTCGCGGGCGATCAGTCCGAGCTGTTCCAGGGCGCGCAGCTGACGGGACATGGTGGCCTTGCCGACGCCGATGTATCCGGCCAGCTCGGTGGCGCGCTGACGGCCGCACTCCTCCAGCCGGACGAGCAGGCCGTACGCGGCGGACTCCAGGTCCGGGTGGACCTCGCGGGCCATCTCGCCCTGGTTGGCGCGGGCGCGCCGGAACAGCACCGTGAGTTCCCGCTCCAGGGAGAGGAACTCCCGGTCGCCCTGGTCCACCCCGCGCGGCGACGCCTCGCCGTTCGCTTCCTCGTGCACGTCAGCACACTCCTGTTTCCGCCGGTGCCCGCCCTGGCCGCGGCTCCTCAAGTATTTCGCAGTCGGGGGCCCTCGGCGGCTTGCAGGGGTGGGGCGGGCGAGGGCCCGGGCCTCCCTTCACGAGGAGCCCGGGCCCTGCCCTGATCCGGTCGCGTCCGTCACGCCGCGGCCGGAACCTCCGGCGACGCGCCGTTCGTGGCGGGCGCGAGCGCCAGTTCCAGGACCTGCCGGACGTCGGTGACGGCGTGGACGTCGAGCTTGTCCAGCACCTCCGCCGGGACGTCGTCCAGGTCGGGTTCGTTGCGCTTGGGGATGACGACGGTCGTCACTCCCGCGCGGTGGGCGGCGAGCAGCTTCTGCTTGACGCCGCCGATCGGCAGCACCCGTCCGGTGAGGGAGACCTCGCCGGTCATCGCCACGTCCGTGCGGACCAGCCGGCCCGACAGCAGGGAGGCGAGGGCGGTCGTCATGGTGACGCCGGCGCTCGGGCCGTCCTTGGGGACCGCGCCCGCCGGGAAGTGGATGTGCACGCCCCGGTCCTTGAGATCGCCGACGGGCAGCTCCAGCTCCGCGCCGTGCGAGCGCAGGAAGGACAGGGCGATCTGCGCGCTCTCCTTCATCACGTCGCCGAGCTGGCCGGTCAGGGTCAGCCCCGCCGCGCCGGTCTCCGGGTCGGCCAGGGACGCCTCGACGTAGAGCACGTCGCCGCCCGCTCCGGTGACCGCGAGGCCGGTGGCGACACCCGGGACCGCCGTACGGCGCTCGGCCGGGTCCTGGGCGGACTCGGGCACATGGTGCGGCCGTCCGATCAGGGCGCGCAGGTCGGCGTCGGTGACGGTGAACGGCAGCTCCCGCTCGCCCAGTTCGTGCTGGGCTGCGATCTTGCGCAGCAGCCGGGCGATCGACCGCTCCAGGGTGCGGACGCCCGCCTCCCGGGTGTACTCGCCGGCGAGCCTGCGCAGCGCGCTCTCGTCGAGGACGACCTCGTCCTGGTGCAGTCCCGCCCGCTCCAGCTGGCGCGGGAGCAGGTGGTCGCGGGCGATGACGACCTTCTCGTCCTCGGTGTAGCCGTCGAGGCGGACCAGCTCCATACGGTCGAGCAGGGCCTCCGGGATGGCCTCCAGGACGTTGGCGGTGGCGAGGAAGACGACGTCGGACAGGTCCAGCTCGACCTCCAGGTAGTGGTCCCGGAAGGTGTGGTTCTGCGCCGGGTCCAGGACCTCCAGCAGGGCCGCCGCCGGGTCGCCCCGGAAGTCGGAGCCCACCTTGTCGATCTCGTCGAGGAGCACCACCGGGTTCATCGACCCGGCCTCCTTGATGGCCCGCACGATCCGGCCGGGCAGCGCACCGACGTACGTACGGCGGTGACCGCGGACCTCGGCCTCGTCGCGCACGCCGCCGAGGGCGACGCGGACGAACTTGCGCCCCATGGCGTGGGCGACGGATTCGCCCAGACTCGTCTTGCCGACACCGGGAGGACCGACCAGGGCGAGTACGGCACCGCCGCGCCGCCCTCCGACCACGCCCAGTCCCCGCTCGCTGCGCCGCTTGCGCACCGCGAGGTACTCGGTGATCCGCTCCTTCACGTCCTCCAGGCCCGCGTGCTCGGCGTCGAGGACGGCCTTCGCGCCCTGGATGTCGTAGGCGTCCTCGGTCCGTTCGTTCCACGGCAGTTCGAGGACGGTGTCCAGCCAGGTGCGGATCCAGGAGCCCTCGGGCGACTGGTCGCTGGACCGCTCCAGCTTGTCGACCTCCTTCAGGGCCGCGTCGCGGACCTTCTCGGGCAGGTCGGCGGCCTCCACGCGGGCACGGTAGTCGTCGGACTCCTCGCCGTCCTTGGCGGCGTCGCCGTTGAGTTCGCGCAGCTCCTTGCGGACGGCTTCGAGCTGGCGGCGCAGCAGGAACTCCCGCTGCTGCTTGTCGACGCCCTCCTGGACGTCCTTGGCGATGGTCTCGGCGACGTCCTGCTCGGCGAGGTGGTCGCGCAGCTGCTGGGTGGCGAGCTTGAGGCGGGCCACCGGGTCGGCGGTCTCGAGCAGCTCCACCTTCTGTTCGGTGGTCAGGAACGGCGAGTAGCCGGAGTTGTCGGCGAGCGCGGAGACGTCGTCGATGGCCTGGACACGGTCGACGACCTGCCAGGCGCCGCGCTTGCGCAGCCAGGCGGTGGCGAGCGCCTTGTACTCCTTGACCAGGTCGGCGGCATGACCCGGCAGCGGATCGGGCACCGCCTGGTCGACCCGGATGCCCTCGACCCACAGGGCGGCGCCGGGGCCGGTCGTGCCGGCGCCGATCCGGACGCGGCCGCGGCCGCGGATCAGCGCGCCCGGGTCGCCGTCGGCCAGCCGGCCGACCTGTTCGACGGTGCCGAGCACACCCGTGCTCGCGTACGTCCCGTCGATGCGTGGCACCAGCAGCACCCGTGGCTTTCCGCCCTCGGAACGGGCGGCGGCCTGGGCGGCCTCCACCGCGGCGCGTACGTCGGTGTCGTTGAGGTCCAGCGGAACCACCATGCCGGGGAGCACAACCTCGTCATCAAGAGGCAGTACGGGCAGGGTGAGCGATGAGGACGTCGAAGCCATGATCTCCCCTTCGGCAGTCAAGTTGAGCTATGCCGACTCAATGCACATGAGCCGCCGAATGTTCCCGGTGGTGCACCGCGTTCGCTGTGGGCGATCACGAGAGGGGGGACGGGGGCCGTGACTACCGTCGGCGGGCCTGGGTGGACGGATGGGTGGTCTCGCGAGGGGCCGCGCCACCGGTGACCGAGCCGTGGGGCTGGACGATCGACGTGGGGACGGGCCGAGGCGACCGTGCGGGAGGTGGCCGGCACCGTGACCGGGGCGGGCGTGTGGCTGAAGGTGTTCGCCGACCCGGCGGTCGTCGGCGACCGGCTCGGCCCGGACTGGTGGATCGACCCCGAACCGGGCTGTCTGATGACGCTCCCGCTGACCGGCACGGCACCCGACCCTCTCCCCTCCGGCCACCGGCAGCGCACCTGGTCGGCCGGCGGCGTGACCCGCACGATGATCGTCGCCCCGGACGGTTCCCTGGCCGCGCGCGGCCAGATCGCCCCGACGGGCGCGACGGCGGTGGTCGACCTGGTCGAGACGGCCCCCACCCACCGCCGCCGCGGCTTCGGCACACCCTCCAGCACTCGGCCCACAACCGGGGCACCCGGACGGGGATCCTGAACGCGACCCCGCAGGGCCGGGCCCTGCACGAGTCCCTGTGCTGGCACGCAGAGACACCGGAGACGAGCGCGAGGTTCACCGGAGCCGCTCGCTGAGCCACCGGCCGGGCTCCGCGGCCCACCCCCGGCCCGGCATCCCCACAGTCACCTCGCGACGCCGTCGGCCACACCCCCGTACCCGTGCGCAAAAGCGGACAGCCGAGGCGAGCCCGGCATCCCGAGGCGCTCGGGGGCGCGTCGGCGAACGCCGCACGACCGGCCGTGCCTCCCCGCTCCCGTCTTCCCCCCGGCCCGTCCGCCCACTTCCGGCATTCACGCCGAAGTCACCCCATCCGGCGACCACAATGCGCGTATGACCGATGACTGGAAGCGACGGCTCGACGCGCTGCACGCGGATCTCGTGCGCCGGGACGACCCCGTCGCCTGGGTGATGGAGGCGGACGCCGTGGAGGCCTCCCGGCGCTATCCGCACATCGCGCTGCGCGGACCCGTCTTCGGTGTCGCCGTCCGGGACCCGGCCCGCGGCGAACCGCGCTGGCGGCTGCTGAAGCCGGTGGTGGACGGCATGCCCCAGCAGGCCCGGGACGGGCTGAACTCGCATCTGTGGTTCACGGCGAAGGACGGCACGGACGACCCGGCCGTCCGGCGCGCGCTCCTCGCGGCCGTCTCCGTGCTGGAGCGCGACCCGGCCGACGAGGTGGAGGCGCTGGGCGTGCGCTACCGGGTCGTCCGCGGTGACGAGTTCGCGCGGACCGGCGACGACGGTCTGGAGCCGCCGCGGCCCACCGACCCCGAACCGGTGTGCCCGTCGTGGGAGGAGCGGGCGGGAATCCCCTCCCCCGACGTCGATTTCGCACTGGATCCCGGCCGGGACGAGGGGCCGATGGCGGGCGCCCTGCGGCTGGGCCTGCGCGACTTCGTGTACTCGGGCGCCCGCTTCCCCGAGGACGTGCTCGCCGACTCGGTGCGAGCGGCCGGCACCCACCCGGACGTGGTGCGGCTGCCCGTCGGTTTCGCGGTGGCCGAGCGCGGCGCGGCCGGCTGGAGCCCCTGCGGCTCCCTGCACCCGACCCCGCACGACGCCCGTCGCTCGCTCTACGACGGCATGTCCCGCGTCTGGGCGATGCTGTACCGCTTCGACGAGCGCAAGAAGGCCCGTTACGCGCGCGCCGCCGAGGCGTTCCGGGCGGCGGGGCGCGCCGACGAGGCGAGCGTGGACGACCGGGTGTTCCGGGTCTGCCGTGTCGAGCGGATGGTCCGGATGGGCCCGGACGGCCCGGAGCCGCCCCGCCCCTCGGACGTCGACGAGTACGGCCCCATGAAGATCCACCCGACCCTGCGCGAGGACGGCACCGTCCGCTACGACGACTGACGGTCGCCATACCTTCGCAAGCCCTCCGCCGCATCCCCGCAACAGAACTCACAGGCAACTCACGCACACTGCAAGGCGATTCACAGTGAGCAAGCCGCCCGAAACACGGGCACAACGGGGCCAGGGGGACGACATGAGCGACACTTCCGAGACGAACGGCGGGCACCGGCCGAGCCGCCGCGCCCTCGTCGCCGCAGCGACCGCGACCGCGGCCGGGGCGGTCGTCACCACCCTGGCGGTCCGCGCGCACCGTACCCCCGACGAGGGCCCCACCCCGGCCGCGGCCACCCCCGCACCGGCGGCCCGCCACAGCGCGTCCCCGGCCTCCCCCAGCCCGCGCCCGCGCTCCGACCACCGGCCCAACATCCTCTTCGTGCTCACCGACGACCAGCCGAAGGACACCGACTGGGCCCTGCGCCAGACCGTCGACTGGCTGGGCCGCGACGGCGTCACCTTCGAGCGCGCGCACGCCAACACCCCGCTGTGCGCACCGTCGAGGGCATCCATCATGTCCGGCCGGTACGCCCACCACCACGGCGTCCTCGACACCCGGCACCCCACCCACCTGGACCAGCACACCACCGTCCAGCGCCAGCTGCACGAGGCCGGTTACCGCACCGGCCTGTTCGGCAAGTACCTCAACTACTGGCACCCCGCCGACAACCCGCCCCACTTCGACGAGTGGCTCCTCCAGGAACCGGTCGCCTATGTCGACGGGCACTACAACGACGGGGGTACGGTCCGGACCATCCCCGGCTACAACACCACCGTCATCAAGGACCGCGCCCTCGCCTTCATCGAGAGGTCCCGCACGGACACCCGCCCCTGGTTCGCGTACGTCGCCACCCGCGCGGCGCACGAGGTGAACATCCCGGACGGAACGTACGCCCACACGCGCGTACCCCCCTGGAAGGGCCGCCCGTCGGTGTTCGAGACGGGGAAGCCGGACAAGCCGCCCTTCCTGCGGACCGCCAACCACTCCTTCGCCGAGGGCAGGGCCCTGCGCGCCCGTCAGCTGCGCACCCTGCTCTCCGTGGACGACGCGATGCGCGACTTCCGCGACAAGCTGCGCGAGCTGGGCCAGCTGGAGAACACCCTGGTGGTGTTCACCAGCGACCACGGTCTGGCCTGGGGCGACCACGGCTGGCTGCGCAAGTCGGTGCCGTACCGGCCGAGTCTGGAGGTGCCGTTCCTGATGTCGTGGCCGGCCGGCGGACTCGCCAAGGGCGGCCGGGACGACCGTCTGACCTGCCATGTCGACATCGCGCCCACCTTTCTGGCCGCGGCCGGCATCACCCCCGACACCCCGCACGACGGCCACTCCCTCCTCGACGCCCGCAACGACCGCCACCATGTCCTCGCCGAGTGGTGGTGGAACCGCCAGGACAAGGTCCCGATCCACACCTGGGCCTCGTACGTGGGGAAGAACGAGCAGTACACCGAGTACTACCGGGGCCGCCTGGACGCCGACGGCCGCCCGCGGGGCTCCGGAGAGGTCCTCTTCCGCGAGTACTACGACCTGCGCGCCGACCCCTACCAGCTCACCAACCTGCTGTATCTGGCGAGCCCGGACGACGAACGACGGCTGGGCATCCCGGCGCTGGCCAGGGACCTCGCGGCGGCGAGAGCCGCCTAGGACCTGTCCGGCCGGTCATGCCGCCATCGCGTCGACGCCCTCCTCCGCCCTGTAGCCGCACGCACCCCACCCCGCTCACCCGTGCCGATCAGCGGCCGCTGCTCTCCTGCGACTTGTTCGGCCGGCCAGGCCCTGGGCGGCGCCCTCGGCGCGCTCCCGGTTCCACCGCCGGACCCGGGGCCAGGTCCCGACGCCTATCGCCAGCGCGATCAGATGGCCCCAGTTGGTGAGGGGGTCGGTGAAGGCGACCAGGTCCTGGAGCAGCATGCCGCCGAAGGCGACCAGGAGGGGCAGGCGCAGCCAGGGGCGGAGCAGTCCGGCCAGGGCTCCCACGCTCGCGGCGACCCCGAAGCTGATGCCGTAGTCGAGGCGGTGCAGGGAGCTGCCCGGGAGATGGCCGACCAGGACGGCGAGGCCGACCGGGACCTCGGTCGCGAGGGTGGCCAGGACGTGTCCGAGCAGGAAGACGACGGCCGTCCGGGCGCCGCCGATCCGGCGTTCCAGCGCGGTGAGGACGATCAGGAAGCCGAGGGTGAAGGGCGAGAGGAGACCGCCCGCCACCCACAGCGCGCTGGCGATCAGCACCTGCGCCGGGTCGGTCAGCAGATGGGCGACGTCCGTGCTGGAGCCCTGGTGGAGGGCGTGCACGAGGGCCGGATCGGCGTGCGCGGCGACGAAGGAGGTGACGGCGAGGACGGCGGCGTAGGACAGGGTGAAGGGGACGGGGATCCGGGGCGGGCGCCGGCGCCGGAGGCGCGGGCCCTCCTCGACGGGCCGCGTGACCTGCTGTGGGACGCGCTGGCCGGGGATGCCGTCCAGGAGTCCGGTGACGTCGGGAAGGGGCGGGCCCGTGCGGGCCACCACGGGTTCCACTGTGAGGCGCTCCTTCCGTTTCACCCCACCCTTCGTGGCCGACCCGCGCCGTGTCTGTGACCGGCGCCACGTGCGGGCCGATTCACAGGAAGCTCCGAGATTCCCGGGGGCTTCACGACATCCAGCGCACAGCGGCGCGTCAACGTCACACCCGTCCCTCACCCCCCGTGCGACCGGCGCTCCCGTAAACCCGTCAACGGACCGTCAGGGAAGTGCCAGGATGGGCCGATGCCCCGTTCGTACGACATCCCCGACGGCCCCGAGGTGCTCGACCGTCGTGAGGGACCCCATGGTGAGGTCGTGTTACGCCGGCACGGCGAACTGCTCCAGATCATCGCCAACGGCTGCTTCCTGATGGACACCTCCGACGGCCGCTCGGAACGGCTGCTCGTCGACGCCGCGCTCGCCGCGCTGGACGGCCGCCCCGCGCCGAAGCTGCTGATCGGCGGCCTGGGCGTCGGGTTCTCGCTCGCCCATGCCGCCGCCGACGCCCGCTGGGGTGCGATCACCGTGGTGGAGCGGGAACGGGCCGTCGTCGACTGGCATCTCGACGGGCCGCTCGGGCGACTCTCCGCGCGAGCGCTCGCCGATCCGCGTACCGCGATCGTCGAGGCGGACCTGCTGGATCACCTCCGTGAGACGTGCGACACGTTCGACGCGATCTGCCTGGACATCGACAACGGGCCCGGCTGGACCGTCACCGACGGCAATGACAGCCTGTACTCACCGGCCGGACTCACGGACTGCGCAAGGGTGTTGACACCCGGTGGCGTCCTGGCCGTCTGGTCCGCCCAGCCCTCTCCGGAATTCGAGGGAACCTTGCGGAATGCCGGGTTCCGGCAGGTGCGTACCGAAGAGATCCCGGTTGCCCGAGGCGTGCCGGACGTCGTGCACCTCGCCGTCCGTCCCGCCGTCGGGCCTGGATAGCAATGCGTCGGTGACTCCGGGTACGTTGCATCCCTGACGCCGATCATTTACGCGTCAACCGCAGTCATGCGCAGACAAGGGACCACCCCACTGGTTCCGGAAAGCACACTCAGGGGCGGGCGATGGAGACGACACACACCTCGCACAACGGCACGACGACGGCGACCCCGGGCGCGCAGCGGCGCGTCCTGGTGGTCGAGGACGACCCGACCATCGTCGACGCCATCGCGGTCCGCCTGCGCGCCGAGGGATTCCTCGTGCAAACGGCGGGCGACGGTCCGGCGGCCGTCGACACCGCCGAGGCCTGGCAGCCCGATCTGCTGATCCTCGACATCATGCTGCCCGGCTTCGACGGTCTGGAGGTCTGCCGCCGGGTGCAGGCCGCCCGTCCGGTGCCGGTGCTCATGCTCACGGCACGCGACGACGAGACCGACATGCTGGTCGGGCTCGGCGTGGGCGCCGACGACTACATGACCAAGCCGTTCTCGATGCGGGAGCTGGCCGCCCGCGTGCATGTGCTGTTGCGCAGGGTGGAGCGGGCCGCGATCGCGGCCACCACGCCCCGCAGCGGCATCCTGCGCCTCGGCGAGCTGGAGATCGACCACGCGCAGCGCCGGGTCCGGGTGCGCTCGGAGGACGTGCACCTCACGCCCACCGAGTTCGACCTGCTGGTCTGTCTGGCGAACACCCCGCGCGCGGTGCTCTCCCGTGAGCAGCTCCTCGCCGAGGTCTGGGACTGGGCGGACGCCTCAGGCACCCGCACGGTCGACAGCCACATCAAGGCGCTGCGCCGGAAGATCGGCGCCGAGCGGATCCGCACGGTGCACGGTGTGGGCTACGCGCTGGAGACCCCGACGCCATGAGCGGCGCGGACGGACCGAGAAGCCCCGGCTCGGGACCGGGGGAGCCCTGGGGCCGGGTGCGCCCGTTCTCGGTCAAGACCAAGCTGGGCGCGCTCGTGGTCATCTCGGTGCTGATCACCACGGGTCTGTCGATGATCGCGGTGCACACCAAGACGGAGCTCCGCTTCATCACGGTCTTCTCGATGATCGCCACACTGCTGATTACGCAGTTCGTGGCGCATTCGCTCACCGCGCCGCTGGACGAGATGAACGCGGTCGCGCGCTCCATCTCGCACGGTGACTACACCCGCCGGGTCCGGGAGAACCGGCGGGACGAGCTGGGCGACCTGGCCCAGACGATCAATGTGATGGCGGACGAGCTGGAGGCGCAGGACGCCCAGCGCAAGGAGCTGGTGGCGAACGTCTCGCACGAGCTGCGCACCCCGATCGCGGGCCTGCGCGCCGTCCTGGAGAACGTGGTCGACGGCATCGCCGAGGCCGATCCGGAGACGATGCGTACGGCGCTGAAGCAGACGGAGCGGCTCGGGCGGCTGGTGGAGACGCTGCTCGACCTGTCCCGGCTCGACAACGGCGTCGTACCGCTGCGCAAGCGCCGTTTCGAGGTGTGGCCGTATCTGTCGGGCGTGCTGAAGGAGGCCAACATGGTCTCCTCGGCGCGGGCGACCATGGGTTCGGGCGGCAGCCACACGCGCACCGACGTCCATCTGCACCTGGACGTCTGCCCGCCGGAGCTGACCGTGCACGCGGACCCGGAGCGCATCCACCAGGTCGTGGCGAACCTGATCGACAACGCGGTCAAGCACAGCCCGCCGCACGGCCGGGTGACGGTGAAGGCGCGGCGCGGGACACAGCCGGACTCGCTGGAGCTGGAGATCCTGGACGAGGGTCCGGGCATACCGCGCTCGGAGTGGCACCGCGTGTTCGAGCGGTTCAACCGGGGAGCCGTCCGCCGGCCGCACGGTCCGGGCAGTGACGGCGGTACGGGGCTGGGTCTGGCGATCGCCCGGTGGGCGGTCGATCTGCACGGCGGACGGATCGGAGTGGCCGAATCCGAGCGGGGTTGCCGGATTCTTATCACTCTTCCAGGAGAGCCTTCTCTTCCAAGTTGACGTAAAGTGCGAACCGGAGCCTCAAGATCCACCGCCTGTCCGCGCTGCCGGACACGTGTGATCAGGCTCAGGGCCGGTGCAGGTCGGCGCCGGTTCGCACGGTTGCTGTGCGCGACCTGTCCCACCGCATCCTTTTCTGAGCGCAACCGCGCTTGTTTCCCGCCATTTCAACCCTCGAAACGCACTTTCCGATGTGACTTACGCGACGATGGACCGGCTCGACCTGACCTTCGTGCTCTTGGAGGCGTAGCCTTTATTCCCGCTGTCCATCACCTTGTGAAGCGGAAGAGGGCGGTTGCCGCCGTGTCGCCACAGTCCCCCAGTAACGCATCGAGCATCTCGACCGACGCAGACCAAGCGGGCAAGAACCCCGCTGCCGCGTTCGGCCCGAACGAGTGGCTCGTCGACGAGATCTATCAGCAGTACCTCCAGGACCCGAATTCGGTAGACCGTGCCTGGTGGGACTTCTTCGCCGACTACAAGCCGGGCGCGGCCTCCGCCCCGGCTCCGGCGGGTACTGCGGCCGCGGGGGCCGCAGGGACCACCTCCACACCCCCGGCGCCCGCCGCCCCGGCTCCCGCCGCCGTGCCGGCCCCGGCCGCCGCCCCGAAGCCCGCGGCCGCCGCGCCCGCGCCGGCCGC
This sequence comes from Streptomyces sp. YKOK-I1, assembly GCF_054660435.1. Lineage (NCBI taxonomy): Bacteria > Bacillati > Actinomycetota > Actinomycetes > Kitasatosporales > Streptomycetaceae > Streptomyces > Streptomyces sp. YKOK-I1. Next base: position 6,859,690 of record NZ_BAAGDR010000001.1, on the reverse strand, counting down.
TCCGGCTCCGGCCGCGGCCCCCGCTCCGGTGAAGGCCGCTCCCGCCGCCGCGAAGCCGGCCGCCGCCGCTCCCCAGGCAGCCGCCGGGGCGCCCGAGGGCCCCGAGCTGATCACGCTGCGCGGCCCGGCCGCCGCGGTCGCGAAGAACATGAACGCCTCACTGGAGCTGCCGACGGCCACCTCGGTCCGCGCGGTCCCGGTGAAGCTGCTGTTCGACAACCGCATCGTCATCAACAACCACCTCAAGCGCGCCCGGGGCGGGAAGATCTCCTTCACGCACCTGATCGGCTTCGCGATGGTGCAGGCCATCAAGGCCATGCCGTCGATGAACTGGCACTACGCGGAGAAGGACGGGAAGCCCACCCTCGTCAAGCCGCCGCACGTCAACTTCGGCCTGGCCATCGACCTGGTGAAGGCCAACGGCGACCGCCAGCTCGTCGTCGCCGGCATCAAGAAGGCCGAGACGCTGAACTTCTTCGAGTTCTGGCAGGCCTACGAGGACATCGTCCGCCGCGCCCGCGACGGCAAGCTGACGATGGACGACTTCACCGGCGTCACGGTCTCCCTGACCAACCCCGGCGGCCTCGGCACCGTCCACTCCGTGCCGCGTCTGATGCCCGGCCAGTCGGTCATCATGGGCGTCGGCTCCATGGACTACCCGGCGGAGTTCCAGGGCACCTCCCAGGACACCCTGAACAAGCTCGGCATCTCCAAGGTCATGACGCTCACGTCGACCTACGACCACCGGGTCATCCAGGGCGCCGCCTCCGGCGAGTTCCTGCGGATCGTCGCGAACCTCCTGCTCGGCGAGAGCGGCTTCTACGACGAGATCTTCGAGGCCCTGCGCATCCCCTACGAGCCGGTCCGCTGGCTCAAGGACATCGACGCCAGCCACGACGACGACGTCACCAAGGCCGCGCGGGTCTTCGAGCTGATCCACTCCTACCGGGTCCGCGGCCATGTCATGGCCGACACCGACCCGCTGGAGTACCGCCAGCGCAAGCACCCCGACCTGGACATCACCGAGCACGGCCTCACCCTGTGGGACCTGGAGCGCGAGTTCGCCGTCGGCGGCTTCGCCGGCAAGTCCCTGATGAAGCTGCGCGACATCCTCGGCGTGCTGCGCGACTCGTACTGCCGCACCACCGGCGTCGAGTTCATGCACATCCAGGACCCGAAGCAGCGCCGCTGGATCCAGGACCGCATCGAGCGCGCCCACACCAAGCCGGAGCGCGAGGAGCAGCTGCGCATCCTGCGCCGGCTGAACGCGGCGGAGGCCTTCGAGACCTTCCTGCAGACGAAGTACGTCGGCCAGAAGCGCTTCTCCCTGGAGGGCGGCGAGTCCGTCATCCCGCTGCTGGACGCGGTCATCGACAGCGCGGCGGAGTCCCGTCTGGACGAGGTCGTCATCGGCATGGCCCACCGCGGCCGCCTCAACGTCCTCGCCAACATCGTCGGCAAGTCGTACGCGCAGATCTTCCGCGAGTTCGAGGGCAACCTCGACCCGAAGTCGATGCACGGCTCCGGCGACGTGAAGTACCACCTGGGCGCCGAGGGCACCTTCACCGGCCTGGACGGCGAGCAGATCAAGGTCTCGCTGGCCGCGAACCCGTCCCACCTGGAGACGGTCGACCCGGTCATCGAGGGCATCGCCCGCGCCAAGCAGGACATCATCAACAAGGGCGGCACGGACTTCACCGTCCTGCCGGTGGCCCTGCACGGCGACGCGGCCTTCGCGGGCCAGGGCGTGGTGGCCGAGACCCTGAACATGTCGCAGCTGCGCGGCTACCGCACCGGCGGCACGGTCCACATCGTCATCAACAACCAGGTCGGCTTCACCGCGGCCCCCGAGTCCTCGCGTTCCTCCATGTACGCGACGGACGTGGCCCGCATGATCGAGGCCCCGATCTTCCACGTGAACGGCGACGACCCGGAGGCCGTGGTCCGCGTCGCGCGGCTCGCCTTCGAGTTCCGCCAGGCGTTCAACAAGGACGTGGTGATCGACCTCATCTGCTACCGCCGCCGCGGTCACAACGAGTCGGACAACCCGGCCTTCACCCAGCCGCTGATGTACGACCTGATCGACAAGAAGCGCTCGGTGCGCAAGCTCTACACCGAGTCCCTGATCGGTCGCGGCGACATCACCCTGGAAGAGGCCGAGCAGGCGCTCCAGGACTACCAGGGCCAGCTGGAGAAGGTCTTCACGGAGGTCCGCGAGGCCACCGCGCAGCCCGTCGGCGGCGACGCCCACGAGCCGCAGGACGGCTTCCCGGTCGCGGTCCCGACCGCGGTCTCCTCGGAGGTCGTCAAGCGCATCGCCGAGTCCCAGGTCAACATCCCGGACTACTTCCACGTCCACCCGCGTCTGCTGCCGCAGCTCCAGCGCCGGGCGGCGATGGTCGAGGACGGCACGATCGACTGGGGCATGGGCGAGACGCTGGCCGTCGGCTCGTTGCTGCTGGAGGGCGTCCCGGTCCGGCTGTCCGGCCAGGACTCCCAGCGCGGCACCTTCGGCCAGCGCCACGCGGTCCTCATCGACCGCGAGACGGGTGAGGAGCACACCCCGCTCCAGTACCTCGCCGAGGACCAGGCGCGCTACAACGTCTACAACTCCCTGCTGTCCGAGTACGCGGTCATGGGCTTCGAGTACGGCTACTCGCTGGCCCGCCCCGACGCGCTCGTGATGTGGGAGGCGCAGTTCGGCGACTTCGTCAACGGCGCGCAGACGGTGGTCGACGAGTACATCTCGGCGGCCGAGCAGAAGTGGGGCCAGACGAGCGGCGTCACGCTCCTCCTCCCCCACGGCTACGAGGGACAGGGCCCGGACCACTCCTCGGCCCGTGTCGAGCGCTTCCTCCAGCTCTGCGCCCAGAACAACATGACGGTCGCCATGCCGACCCTGCCGTCGAACTACTTCCACCTCCTGCGGTGGCAGGTGCACAACCCGCACCACAAGCCGCTGGTCGTCTTCACCCCGAAGTCGATGCTGCGCCTGAAGGCGGCGGCCTCGAAGGCGGAGGAGTTCACCTCGGGCGAGTTCCGCCCGGTCATCGGCGACACCTCGGTCGACGCGAACGCGGTCAAGAAGGTCGTCTTCTGCGCCGGCAAGGTCTACTACGACCTGGAGGCCGAGCGTCAGAAGCGCGGTGTCACGGACACGGCGATCATCCGTCTCGAGCGCCTCTACCCGCTGCCGGGTGCCGAGGTCCAGGCGGAGGTCAACAAGTACCCGAACGCCGAGAAGTACCTGTGGGTCCAGGAGGAGCCGGCCAACCAGGGCGCCTGGCCGTTCATCGCCCTGAACCTGATCGACCACCTCGACCTGGCCGTCGGCGCCGACGTCCCGCACGGCGAGCGGCTGCGCCGCATCTCGCGGCCGCACGGCTCGTCCCCGGCCGTCGGCTCCGCCAAGCGCCACCAGGCGGAGCAGGAGCAGCTGGTGCGCGAGGTGTTCGACGCGTGAGCCTCTGACTGACCGGCTGATCGACGAAGAGCCCGCCCCCTGATCTCCGGGGGCGGGCTCTTCGTCGTACGTCGGTCCTCGTCGTACGTCGGTCCTCGTCGTACGTCAGTCCTCGTCGTCCTCGTCGTCCAGCCGGGCGAGCCAGGTGGCCAGGCGCTCCACCGGCACCTCGAAGTCCGGGTTCAGGTCGACGAACGTCCGCAGCTGCTCGGCGAGCCACTCGAAGGTGACCTCCTCCTCGCCCCGCCGCTTCTCCAGCTCCTCGATGCCTCGGTCGGTGAAGTACAACTCTCGCTCCTGCTCCTCCTGTGGGCCTACGTCCCCAGGGTAGGCCGCCGGTCACTCCCCCGGTGTCTTGACTTCCCGCGTCCGCGATATATCGTGAGTTGAAGAAGACGCGATATGGCGCGTTGCGCCGGGAAGCCGTGCCGAGGAGGGGTCTCCCATGTCCGAATGGTCCGTCGCCGAGCCGAGCAAGCTCACCTTCGACGAGCCTGTCAGCACCCTGCACGTTCGCATCGTCGACGGCACGGTGAACGTGGTGGGCACGGACGAGGGCCCGGCCCGGCTGGAGGTGTCCCGGATCGAGGGGCCACCCCTCGTGGTGAGTCATCGGGACGGCACCTTGACGGTGGCGTACGAGGACCTGCCCTGGAAGGGGTTCCTCAAGTGGCTCGACCGCAAGGGGTGGCGGCGCAGCGCGGTGGTCTCCCTGGCGGTCCCGGCCGGCACCCGGGTGGAGCTGGGCGTGGTGAGCGCCGGCGCGACGGTGTCCGGGATCGACGGGCGTACGGAGATCAAGGGCGTCACCGGTGACGCCACCCTGGTGGGCCTCGCGGGCACGGTCCGCGCGGACACGGTGTCGGGCAGCGTGGAGGCCCAGGCGCTCACCGGCGATCTGCGCTTCAACTCCGTCTCCGGGGACCTGACCGTGGTCGAGGCCGGCTCGTCCGTCAAGGCGGACTCGGTGAGCGGCTCGATGGTGGTCGACGTGGACCCGACGAGCAGGCCCACGGAGATCTCCCTGACCAACGTCTCGGGCGAGATCGCCATCCGGCTGCCGCATCCGGCCGACGCGGAGGTGGAGGCGAACACGGCGAGCGGCGCGGTCTCCAACGCCTTCGAGGATCTCCGGGTCAGCGGCCAGTGGGGCGCCAAGCGGATCACCGGCCGCCTCGGCGCGGGCAACGGCCGGCTGAAAGCGACGACGGTGTCCGGCTCGATCGCCCTGCTGCGGCGCCCGCCCGTGGAGGACGGGGGCTGGGACCGGTCCGCGGATGCCTCCGACCCGGGGGACAATGCCGTTTCCGGCCACGACGGCGATTCCCCCTCCGCCGGCCCGGCCGACAGCACGACCGACAAGAAGGTGCTCTGACATGCCTCCCGTCTTCGCCCATGGCCGTCTCCGCCTCTATCTGCTGAAGCTGCTGGACGAGGCCCCGCGCCACGGTTACGAGGTGATCCGCCTCCTGGAGGAGCGCTTCCAGGGGCTGTACGCGCCGTCGGCGGGCACGGTCTACCCCCGGCTGGCCAAGCTGGAGGCGGAGGGCCTGGTCACCCACACCACCGAGGGCGGCCGCAAGGTGTACGCGATCACCGACGCGGGCCGGGCCGAACTCGCCGACCGCAGCGGTGAACTGGCCGATCTGGAACTGGAGATCCGCGAGTCGGTCGCCGAGCTGGCCGCGGAGATCCGGGCCGACGTCCGGGGCGCGGCGGGTGATCTGCGGCGGGAGATGCGGGAGGCGGCCACCGAGGCCCGGCGGGACGGCCGGGCCGGCCCCGTCCCCGAGCAGGGTGAGTACGGCGACAAGGAGTCCTGGCGGGCCGCCAAGGAGGAGATGCGCCGCGTCAAGCAGGAGTGGAAGGAACAGGCCCGCCGGGCCAAGGACGAGAGCCGCAGGGCGCGCGAAGAGGCCCAGCGGGCCCGCCGTCAGGCGAAGGAGGCCCAGGATCATGCGCGGGCCCAGGCCCAGGAGGAGATGCAGCGCATCGCCCGGCGTGTCCAGGAGCAGGTCCAGGACCACTTCGCGCGTGGCGACTGGCCGACGGGGGTCCGTGAGGGCCTGACCGAACTGGCCAGGGAGTTCGGCGAGTTCGGGAAGGACTTCGGCAAGGAGTTCGGCAAGGACCTGGGCTTCGGCCGCGCCTCCGCGGGCCCGGCCCCGTCCTACTCCGCCGAGTACGAGCCGTCCTGGGCCCATGAGGACTCCAGCGGCGACCCGGCCCGCGATCTGGACCGCCTCCTGGACCGCTTCCGCGACGACATCCGCGACACGGCCCGCGACCAGGGCATCACCCCCGACCAACTCCAGGCCACCCGCCACCACTTGTCCTCGGCGGCGGCCCATATCGGAGCGATCCTCCGAACACCGAAACCCTGACCAACGAACACCCCGGCACCTGCACACCTCCGTCTTGGACGGGCCCGGGCCGGGCCGGGGCACGCCTCCGGGCTTGGACGGGCCCGGGCTGGGTTGGGCTGGGCTGGGTTGGGCTGGGTTGGGTTGGGCTGGGTTGAGTCGGGCTGGGTTGAGTCGGGCCGGACCGAACTGGGCGGGGCAGACCGGGGCGCGGCGGTGGCGAGGCCGGGCCAGTGGGGTCGGGCCGGGATCGGGCCGGGTGGGCCAGGGCGGGGTCGGGTCGGGCCGTCCCGGGTCGGGCCGTCCCGGGCCGGGGCGTCCCGGGCCGGGGCGTCCCGGGCCGGGCGGAGCCAGGACGAGGCCAGGCCGGGCAGAACCGAAGTGGCGCGTCCAGCCAGGGCGGGGTCGGGCTGGACTGGGCGGGCCAGGCTGGGTTGGGCCTGGCTGTCCGGGCCGGGGCTGGGCCCGGCCGGGCTGGGGCCGCCCAGGCTGGCCCGGAGGCCCGGAGGCCGGCCTCGGTTGGGCCTGGCTGTCCGGGCCGGGGATGGGCCCGGCCGGGCTGGGGCCGCCCAGGCTGGCCCGGAAGGCCGGAAGGCCGGAAGGCCGGAAGGCCGGAAGGCCGGAAGGCCGGAAGGCCGGAAGGCCGGAAGGCCGGAAGGCCGGAAGGCCGGAAGGCCGGAAGGCCGGAAGGCCGGAAGGCCGGAAGGCCGGAAGGCCGGAAGGCCGGAAGGCCGGAAGGCCGGAAGGCCGGAAGGCCGGAAGGCCGGAAGGCCGGAAGGCCGGAAGGCCGGAAGGCCGGAAGGCCGGAAGGCCGGAAGGGCCGTTAGGTCCCCGGGAGGGGTTAGCTTGCCTTGGGTTCTGGGTCGGCGTACAGGATCCGGGTCAGGGCCTCATGGGTCACGCCGTGGTCGGCGAGTGCCTCGGCGGTGGGGCCGGGCTGGGTGGTGAGGGCGAGGAGGATGTGCTCGTCGCCGATGCGCCGGTCGCGGTGAGCCAGTGCCATGCGCAGGGACTGTTCGAGGATCCGCTTGGCGTCCCGGCCGAAGCTCGGGCGCCCCGCCCGGCGGCCGGCGGCCATCGCACCGACCCCGTGCGCCTCCTCCACCCGGGCGACGATCTCCGTGACGTCGATCCCCAGCCCGGCCAGGGCGTCGGTCTCGGCGCGTGAGAGACCCGCGCGCCGACGCGACTCCTCCAGCGCCTCCCGTACCGAGTCCCTGCGGTCGGCGAGCCCGAGGGCGGCCAGTGCGAAGGAGGCCCGGCTGCCCCGCCGGTCCAGCAGGGCGAGCAGCAGATGCTCGGACCCGACGGTCCGCACCCCCGCCCTCTCGCCGTGCTCGACGGCACCCCGCACCACGTCACGGGCGTCCTTCGTGAACCGTTCGAACATCAGTGCCTCCCGTACTTCTTGTGCACGGCCTGCCTGCTGACTCCGAGTTCCGCGGCGATCTCCTGCCACGACCAGCCCTGATTCCGCGCACTGCGCACCTGCACCGCCTCCAGCTGCTCCAGCAGCCTGCGCAACGCGGCGACGGCGCGCAGTCCGACCCGGGGATCGCGGTCGCCGGCGCGTTCGGCGAGATCCGTTGCTTCGGTCATGATGTCAACGTAGGTTGACAGGCCCCGTCTGTCAACCGTAATTGACGGCTCAGTCGCTGGTGAGCACGATCTTGCCGAACTGGTCGCCGGACTCCAGGCGTTCGAAGCCCTCGCGGGCCCGGTCCAGCGGAAGGATCTCGTCGATGACGGGACGGACCCCAGTGACCGCGCAGAAGGACAGCAGATCCTCCAGCTCCTCCTTGGTCCCCATGGTGGAGCCGACGACCTTCAGCTCCAGGAAGAAGATCCGGGTGAGCTCGGCGTGCGAGGGCCGGTCCCCGCTGGTGGCACCGGAGATGACGAGCGTGCCCCCGGGCTTCAGGGACTTCACCGAGTGGGACCAGGTGGCCGCGCCGACGGTCTCGATGACGGCGTCCACCCGCTGCGGCAGCCGCGCACCCGGCTCCACCGCCTCGACCGCGCCGAGCTCCAGCGCCCGCTTGCGCTTGGCCTCGTCACGGCTGGTCGCGAAGACCTTCAGCCCGGCGGCCTTCCCGAGGACGATCGCGGCGGTGGCGACACCCCCGCCGGCCCCCTGGACGAGGACCGAGTCACCGGGCCGGACGCCCGCGTTGGTGAAGAGCATCCGGTACGCCGTCAGCCAGGCCGTCGGCAGACAGGCGGCCTCCGCGAAGGACAGCTCCTTGGGCTTGGGCAGGATGTTCCAGGTCGGCACGGCGACCTGCTCGGCGAAGGTGCCCTGGTAGTGCTCGGTGAGGATGGAGCGCGGCTCCCTGGGGCCGACGCCGTGCCCGGTCTGGCCGATGACGGAGTGCAGGACGACCTCGTTGCCGTCGGCGTCGACCCCGGCGGCGTCGCAGCCGAGGATCATCGGCAGCTTGTCCTCGGCGAGACCGACGCCCCGCAGGGACCAGAGGTCGTGATGGTTGAGGGAGGCGGCCCGCACGGTGACGGTACTCCAGCCGGGGCGGGCCTCGGGGGCCGGTCGCTCCCCCAACTCCAGTCCGGAAAGCGGCTGGTCGCGGTCGATTCGGGCGGCGTAGACGGCGAACATGCACCTGACGATAGGCGGCGCGCGGGGTGGGCGAAACCGGGGCCGCCTGTGAGACACACCCTCTTGCCAAAACGGGTCCGGTACGGGGGGCCGGGGGCGGAGCGCCCGGGACGCCCGCCCTTCAGCTCACCCGAACGGGCGGGTGGGTGGGCAAAGAAATGGCCCCGCCCTGACGGACGGGGCCATTCAGGTGCACGTCAGCGACGGGCAACGCCCTCGGCACGAGCAGCCGCGGCAACCGCCGCGGTCACCGCGGGAGCGACCCGCTCGTCGAACGGCGAGGGAATGACGTAGTCGGCGGCGAGATCGTCACCCACGACACCGGCCAGCGCCTCGGCGGCCGCGATCTTCATGCCCTCGGTGATCCGAGAAGCCCGCACCTGGAGCGCCCCCGCGAAGATCCCGGGGAACGCCAGCACGTTGTTGATCTGGTTCGGGAAGTCCGACCGCCCGGTCGCGACGACCGCCGCGTACTTGTGGGCGATCTCCGGGTGCACCTCGGGGTTCGGGTTGGCCATGGCGAAGACGAACGCGCCCTTCGCCATGGAGGCCACCGCCTCCTCCGGGACCGTACCGCCGGAGACGCCGATGAACACGTCCGCGCCCGCCAGCGCGTCCTGAAGCGTGCCGCTCAGCCCGGCCTTGTTGGTGAACCCGGCGACCTCGCGCTTGACGTCCGTGAGGTCCTCGCGGTCCGTCGAGACGATGCCCTTGCGGTCGGTCAGCGCCACATCCCCGATACCGGCCTCGACCAGCATCTTCGCGATGGCGACCCCGGCCGCGCCGGCGCCCGAGATCACGGCCCGCAGCTCGCCGATGGTCCGCCCGCTCAGCCGCGCCGCGTTGCGCAGCGCCGCCAGCGTCACGACCGCCGTACCGTGCTGGTCGTCGTGGAAGACCGGGATGTCGAGCGCCTCCTGGAGCCGGCGCTCGATCTCGAAGCACCGGGGCGCCGAGATGTCCTCCAGGTTCACACCGCCGAACGAGGGGGCGAGGCGCACCACCGTCTCGACGATCTCGTCCACGCCGGTGCAGGCCAGCGCGATCGGAACCGCGTCGACCCCGCCGAACTGCTTGAACAGGATGGCCTTGCCCTCCATGACCGGGAGGGAGGCCTCCGGCCCGATGTCCCCGAGCCCGAGGACGGCCGTGCCGTCGGTCACGACGGCGACGACGGAGGACTTCCACGTGTAGTCGTTCACCAGGTCCGGCTGTTCCGCGATCGCGGTGCACACGCGTGCGACGCCGGGCGTGTAGGCGAGGGACAGGTCGTCCTTGTCGCGGACCGGGACGGTGGCCTGCACGGCCATCTTTCCGCCACGGTGCAGCGCGAACGCCGGATCGAACGAGTCGAGGGGTTCCGCACCGCCCTCCTGGCCCGTATGGTCCGCGCTCTCGCTGCGAGGATTGACGATCTCCGCTGCCACTTCGATGTACCCCTTAGCTGTTCTTGGTTTGAGGGTGGCCACTCCGGGTGAGGAGTGGGCGGGCATCGCACAGGTCCCTGAAGAGGTGTTGCGACGGGCGCCTGCGCGTCGGGCGCGCCGCACACGCGCCCTGAGCCCCGGATGAGGGGTGTAAAGAACCTTCATACCGGACGGAGACCACAGCCGACGAGTCCAATCCGTGCAAGGTCACATTCCTCGGGCTGTGGACCCTCGACAGAGGTGATCACGAGTGACATGACTCATGCTCGAAGACCGGCCAACGCATGGTGGAGCCTTGACACGGACTCAACTGAACGGACGCGTCGCACGGTCGGCGATCACATCATCAGGTGAACCGAAGATCCTCCGGCCGCAGGGACGGATTCCCGCAGATGGTCCGGCGTCGCCCGGCCGTGATGGACCGGACTGTGCGGCTCGGGGGTCGCCCGTTATCCGATTTTGACATGGCTGGCCCCCTGATTGGCGTAGTCCGAATGGCAAGATGCCGTAATCACACGAGGTCGCGACACCCGAAGCTGTGTGTTCTCGTCGACCCATCGGCACTTGTCGACACCGGTCGACGCGTGTCGACCCATCGGCATCTCCATCCATCCGCCGGAGGAACCCAAAATGACCGCAAGCACCACCCGACGCTCGACCGCCGCGCGCACCCGCCTGGCAGCGGTCGGATCCCTCGCGGTCGCGGGCGCCTTGCTGCTCTCCGCCTGCGGCGACCAGACCAACGACAGCGGCAGCAGCTCCTCCGAGTCCTCGAGCGGCGCCTCCACGGCCCCCCTGTTCTCGAAGCTGCCCGCCGACATCCAGAAGAGCGGCGTCATCCAGGTCGGCACGAACGCCGAGTACGCCCCCATGGAGTCCGTCGACGGCGGCAAGATCGTCGGTGTCGACCCGGACATCGCCGCCGCGCTCGGCAAGCAGCTCGGTGTCGAGTTCAAGTTCACCAACGGTGGTTTCGACACCCTGATCACCGCCGTCAACTCCGGCCGCTACAACATCGCGATGTCGTCCATCACGGACAACAAGCAGCGCCAGGAGGGCCTGGACGACAGCGGCAAGAAGCTCGGCGAGGGCGTGGACTTCGTCGACTACTTCACCGCCGGTACGGCCATCTACGTGCAGAAGGGCAACCCCAAGGGCATCCAGTCCCTGGACGACCTCTGCGGCCAGACCGTCGCCGTGCAGCGGGGCACCACCTACGAGGAGGCCCTCCAGGCGCAGTCCAAGACCTGCACGGGCGCCGGCAAGAAGGCCCTGAAGATCGAGTCCTTCGAGAACGACACCGAGGCCCAGACCCGCGTGAAGTCCGGCGGTGCCGTGGCCGGCGTCAACGACTACCCGGTCGCCGTGGACATGGCCCGCAAGGCCGGTGGCGGCAACACCTTCGAGGTCCTGGACAAGCAGTACGAGGCCGCCCCGTTCGGCATCGTCGTCGCCAAGAAGGACACCCAGCTGCGCGACGCCCTGAAGGAGGCCGTCGACGCGATCATCAAGGACGGCTCGTACCAGAAGGTCCTGGAGAAGTGGGGCGCCGAGAGCGGCGCGATCAGCCAGTCCGCGATCAACGGCGGCAAGTGATCCACCCGCACCGCTCGAAGCCTTCGAAGGGCAGTCCCCATGTCTGACAAGCTCGACAAGACCCCCGCGGGCGCACCGCCGGAGGACACCCCTCCGGTCGCCAAGGACTCGGCGTACGCCGGACCTCCGGAGGCCATCAAGGCCATCCCGGTGCGCCACTGGGGCCGCTGGGTCAGCGGCGTCGTGGTCGTCGCGCTGCTCGCGCTGCTGGTCAACGCGTTCGCCAACGGTGACATCCAGTGGTCGACGGTCGGCGACAAGGTCTTCGACTCGACGGTCGTCGCCGGTGCCGGGCGCACCCTGCTGATCAGCATCCTGGCGATGGTGCTCGGTGTGGTGCTCGGCATCCTGCTGGCCGTGATGCGGCTGTCGAAGAACCCGGTGACCAGCACCGTCGCCTGGCTGTACATCTGGTTCTTCCGTGGCACCCCGGTCTACGTCCAGCTGCTGATGTGGTTCAACCTGGCGCTGATCTTCCCGATGCTGAACCTCGGGCCGATCTACAAGGACGAGATGACGGACGTCATGACGCCGTTCATGTGCGCCCTGCTCGGCCTGGGACTGAACGAGGCCGCGTACATGGCCGAAATCTGCCGTGCCGGTCTGCTGGCGGTGGACGAGGGCCAGACCGAGGCGGCGCACGCGCTCGGCATGAGCCACGGCAAGACGCTGCGCCGGATCGTGATCCCGCAGGCGATGCGGGTGATCGTGCCGCCGACCGGCAACGAGTTCATCAACATGCTGAAGACCTCGTCGCTGGTGTACGTGGTGACGTACAACGAACTGCTCCGCTCGACGTCGGTGATCGGCTCCTCGTCGTTCGCCGTGATGGAGCTGCTGTTCGTCGCGTCGATCTGGTACCTGGTCATGACCAGCGTCTTCAGCGTCTTCCAGTACTACCTGGAGCGTTACTACGCACGCGGTTCCAGCCGCAGCCTCCCGCCCACGGTCTTCCAGAAGATCAAGGGCCACCTGTTCGGATCCTCGAGGAGCACGGCATGACCGCGATGGTGAAGGCCGAGGGCGTCCACAAGTCCTTCGGCGCGGTCGAGGTCCTCAAGGGCATCGACCTCCAGGTCAACACCGGCGAGGTGTTCTGCCTCATCGGCCCGTCCGGCTCCGGCAAGAGCACCTTCCTCCGGTGCATCAACCACCTGGAGAAGATCAACGCCGGGCGGCTGTACGTCGACGGGAACCTGGTGGGCTACCGCCAGAAGGCCGACAAGCTGTACGAGCTCAAGGACAGCGAGGTCGCGCTCCAGCGCCGGGACATCGGCATGGTGTTCCAGCGGTTCAACCTGTTCCCGCACATGACCGCGCTGGACAACGTGGTCGAGGCCCCGGTCCAGGTCAAGGGCACCAGCAAGGCCCAGGCCAGGGAGCGGGCGCGGGAGCTGCTGGACCGGGTCGGCCTGGCCGACAAGGCGGGGAGCTACCCCTCGCAGCTCTCCGGCGGTCAGCAGCAGCGCGTGGCCATCGCCCGGGCCCTGGCCATGGACCCGAAGCTGATGCTGTTCGACGAGCCGACCTCGGCGCTGGACCCGGAGCTGGTCGGTGACGTCCTGGACGTCATGCGCGACCTGGCCGAGTCCGGGATGACGATGGTCGTCGTCACGCACGAGATGGGCTTCGCCCGTGAGGTCGGCGACAGCCTGGTCTTCATGGACGGCGGCGTGGTCGTCGAGTCCGGTGACCCGCGCGAGGTCCTGACCAACCCGCAGCACGAGCGGACGCAGGCGTTCCTGTCCAAGGTGCTCTAGCGGTACGACAGCCAGCGGTACGACACGAAAGGGGCGGTACGGAGACTCCGTACCGCCCCTTCGCCGTGCTGTCACTTCAACGCGAGCAACAGGGTGTCGGCGGGCGAGCACCACACCGGCCGGGCCTCGCCGAAGCCCGCCTCGCGGAGGGTGCGCGCGTGCCACGCCGCCGAGGGCATGTCCCCGTCCGCGTGCTCGCCGTAGATCTCGAAACGGCGGGCGGTGGGCCCGGCCAGGACCGGGTCACGGCCGGCCAGCTGCCACCACTCGGCCCAGTCGAGGGCGCCGCCGTCCTTGGCCTGTTCCCTGCGCGCGTGCCGCAGCGCGCGCTCCGCCGCGTTGATCCGGGGCGTCGTGTCGTCGATCATGTGGTCCGCGTTCATGAAGACACCGCCGTCGCGGACGAGGTCCGCGATCCGACCGTAGAGGGCCGCGAGGGGTTCGCTGTGCAGCCAGTGCAGGGCCGTGGCCGTCAGGACGGCGTCGTACGTGCCGTACGGCAGCCGGGACGGCCACTGCGGGTCCCTGAGGTCGGCGGTCACGAGCGTGACCCGGTCGTCCCCCGCGAAGGTGCCCTCGGCGATGGCGAGGAGCGCCGGGTCGAGGTCGACGCCGGTGCTGGTGGCGCCGGGCAGACGGGCCAGCAGCCGGGCGGTGATGGTGCCGGTGCCGCAGGCGAGGTCGAGGACCCGGGGCTCCGGCCCCAGCAGTGCCTCCACCATGTCGAGCATCACCCGGAACCGGTCCTCCCGGTCCGGCATGTACCACTCCTGCTGCCGGTCCCAGCTCTCCTGCCAGGCCGCCCAGTCGGTCGTTCCGGTACCCGTGGTGGTCATGGAAGCCCCCTCGTCACCCGTCGCGTAATACCCTGAAAGCACGATCAGCCGTTACCCGGCCGCCCTCACGACCATAAAGCCCCTCCGTAAGGACTACAAGTGGAACTGGCCTATTACTCGGACTACGCCGTACGCCTCGTCAACAGCGAGGAACCGGCCCGGGGCAAGGACGCGCTGACCTCGGTCGAGGCCGTCCGCGATCTCTTCGGCGGCAACCAGTCGGCCGCCCGCCGCGCCACCGACGCGGACGTCACCCGCTTCCGCTCGGTCCGGGCCCGGCTGCGCGCGGTGTTCGAGGCGGCCGACCACGGCGACGAGACCCTCGCCGTGGACCTGTTGAACTCACTGCTGCTGGAGTTCCCGGTGAGCCCGCAGATCTCCGGCCACGACCACCGCGACGACGACGGCCGCCCGCTGTGGCACATGCACCTCGCCGACCACCCCTCGAACGCGACCGCGGGCTACGCCGCCATCGCCGCGATGGGCCTGGCCTTCCATCTCACCGAGTACGGCGTCGACCGGCTCGGCCTGTGCGAGGCCGCCCCCTGCCGCAACGCCTACCTCGACACCTCCACCAACCGCTCCCGCCGCTACTGCTCCGACCGCTGCGCGACCCGGGCCAACGTGGCCGCCTACCGCGCCCGCAAACGCCTGGAGGCCGACCGCACCGCCGGCACCGGCCTCGCCGCCGACAGCGCCCAGCGCACCACGGCCAGCGGCGAGCGCTGATCCGGCTTGCGCGGCCGGTAGCGCAGCCGCACCTTGCCCAGGATCAGCTCGTCGGGCACGGTCCCGTAGTCGGTGCTGTCCCCGCCGGCGTACGCGTTGTCCCCGAGCACCCACCACCCCCCGTCCCGCCGCTCGACGGCCCGCTTGACCACCAGCAGGTCCTGCTGGAAGGGGTGCCGCAGTACGACGACGTCACCGGCCCGCACCCGTGCCCCGTACTGCACCACCAGCTGATCCCCGTGGTACAGCGTGGGCACCATGGACGGCCCGGTCACCTCTGCCAGCCCGAAGGGCGCCACGGCCCTCCCCCGCTCGGTCTCCTGCGACAGTTCCGGCATCCCCGGCACCTCCCCGGTCCGTTCCTCCACCAGTCTCAGTCTGACCCCGGACTTTTGTCCTAAGCCCATGGGGGCACTCGCGAAAACCCGTCTTGCAGGGAGTAATGTCCCACCTGAGAAGACGATCACGAGGAAGGAATGCTCCATGCTTTCCCGCCTGTTTGCCCCCAAGGTCAAGGTCAGCGCGCACTGCGACCTGCCCTGCGGTGTGTACGACCCGGCCCAGGCCCGCATCGAGGCGGAGTCGGTGAAGGCCGTGCAGGAGAAGATGGCCGCCAACGACGACCCGCACTTCCAGGCGCGCGCCACCGTCATCAAGGAGCAGCGTGCCGAGCTCGCGAAGCACCACGTCTCCGTGCTGTGGAGCGACTACTTCAAGCCCCCGCACTTCGAGAAGTACCCCCAGCTGCACGTGCTGGTCAACGACACCCTGAAGGCCCTGTCGGCCGCGAAGGCGTCGACGGACCCGAAGACCGGCGAGAAGGCTCTCGAGCTGATCGCCGAGATCGACAAGATCTTCTGGGAGACCAAGAAGGCCTGATCGCCGGTCACCTTCTTTTTTTCCCACGCACCCGCACCCGGCCCGCAGGCCGCCGAACACGGCGTCCACGGCGGTCCGGGTGCGGTGCTGTTCGTGTGGGTGCCGTCCGACGAGGTTAGGCTGCCATCGAGGGGTGGCCAGCCACAGGTGACGGGTGGAGTCGGTCATGAACATGCGGCGAGACCAGGTCCGGGTCGTGACTCCCGAGGACAGGGAGCCGGGGCCGCGGACTCCGGGAATGGACAGACAGCAGGCGTTCGCCACCGAGGGAACCTGGTCGGGGTTCGTGCGTACCGAGGCCGGCACGGTCTCCGGGTGGCACCATCACGGCGGGTGCGAGTCGGTCATCTACGTCCTCACCGGCGCCATCAGGGTGGAGTTCGGCCCGGCCGGATCCGAGGCGGTGGTGGCCGGGCCGGGCGACTTCGTGTACGTCCCGAAGGACGTGGTGCACCGGGAGAGCAACCCCTCGGCCGAGCCCGCGGACATCGTCGTCGTACGGTCCGGGACCGGGCAGTCCCTCTTCAATGTCGACGGCCCGGAGCCGGGCGGGCGTCATGGAGACCTTGGCCGAGGTGTGGTCGGCTGAGCTTCCACTGCCGTACGGGATCGATCCGGGCGCCTCTACGATCGCCCCATGAGCCCCCGCACCCCTGTCCCGGTCCGCTGGACGTACGCCTTCGTCGACCGGCCCGCCGAACGGTTCCGTACGGCGTGCGCGTTCTGGACCGCCGTCACGGACACCACGCTGTCCGCACTGCGCGGCGGGCGGGAGGAGTTCGGCACCCTGCTGCCGGGCGGCGGCGCCGACGCCTGTGTGAAGATCCAGGCCGTCGCGGACGGGGACGGCGGCGCGCATCTCGACTTCGCGGTGGAGGACGTGCCCGGGTTCACCCGCGCGGCGGCGGACCTGGGGGCGCGGACGGTCGCCGCGCACGACGGGTGGACGGTCCTGAGCTCCCCCGCCGGGCAGTTGTTCTGCGCGGTGCCCTGGCAGGGGGAGGCCGTGCGGCCGCCCGTCGTCGGAGGCAGCCGGCTGGACCAGGTGAGCGTCGACGTCCCGCCGTCGGCGTACGACGCCGAAGTCGCGTTCTGGAGCGGGCTGCTGCCGGGCTGGTCGGCCCGGCCGGGGTCGCTGCCGGAGTTCCATGTGGTCGCGCCCCCGCCGGGGCTGCCGGTGCGGATCCTGCTGCAGCGGCTGGGCGAGGAACGGCCCGTCTCCGCCCATCTGGACCTGGCCTGCGGCTTGGGCATCGACGCCGTGCGCGCCCGGCACGAGCGGCTCGGGGCGTCGCTCGTCGCCCCCGCCCCGCACTGGACGGTGATGCGCGACCCGGCGGGCGCCCTGTACTGCCTGACGGGCCGTGACCCGCGGACGGGCGGACTGCCGGTTCCGCCGTCCGGCTGAGTCAGCCGTTCCAGGGCTCCACGTCCACCACGGCGTCCACCGGGATCGGCCCGTACACGTGCGGGAACTCCTCACCCCCGGGTTCCGGGGCCTCGTACCTGAGCGGGGCGTCCAGCCGGGCCGGGTCCACCACCAGGACCACCAGGTCGTCGGGGCCGTCGTAGGCGCCGTAGAGGAAGGCGGCGACCTTGGGGAGCTGAGTGCGGGTGGAGCAGTGGATGAACCCCTCCTCCGCGAGGGTGCGGCCCCGGGTGGACCAGGTGTAGGCGCCCTGGTCGCGGGCCGCCGCCCAGAGCGCGCGTTCGGTGATGTGGAGGATGTGCGGAAGGGGTTCGGTCATGGGGGCACGCTAGCCGGTCGGCTCGGGGCGGGCCTCCGGCTTTTCCTCGTGCGCCCCCGCGGGGACGCCCTCCTCGGCGTACGCCGCGCACTCGGGGTTGTGGCACGGTCCCGGCACCCAGCGCGGGACCCATGCCCCCAGGGTCTTGTAGCGCTGGACGACGGACTGTACGGGCTGCCCGCAGACGGGACAGACCCGCTGTTCTCTGTCCATGCCCTCAGCGTAGGGCGGGTGCGCCCTCAGCGCTCCCTTGTGTACGTCCGTACGAATGTACGTCCGCACGACGACGCCGTTGCCGTGGACGACGGTGTCGAACCGCTTGTTCTCCAGGCGCGGGACCGATCGCTGGTCACCGCGCTCATGCGGGGCATGACCGGCCGGCCGCATCGCCGTGAGAACACCGACGGGCCCCGCACGCCGTGGGGAGGTGCGGGACCCGCCGGGGCCAGGTGGTGTTTCAGGTGCTGCGTCTGGTCACGAACTCGGCCAGCGACAGCAGGCCGCCCGCGGACTCCGGGTCCGGGATCGCGCGGGCCAGTTCGTCCATCGCCCGGGACATCCGGTCGGCCGCCTGGTCCTGCGCCCAGGCCCGGCCCCCGGCCCGCTCCACCGCCAGTGCCGTGCGGTCGAGGTCGCCCGGGTCCTCCGGCACGGGCGGCCGGGCGTACAGCTCGGCCAGTTCCCCGGCGGCCGGGGTGCCGGAGGCCAGGGCGGCGACCACCGGCAGGGACTTCTTGCGGGCGGCGAGGTCGGCGCCCGCGGGCTTCCCGGTGTGCCCGGGGTCGCCCCATATGCCGATGACGTCGTCGATGAGCTGGAAGGCCAGTCCGGCCTCACGGCCGAACGCGTCCAGCGCGTCGACCTCCTCCGGCGCCGCCCCCGCGTACAACGCGCCCACCGCGCAGGCGCAGCCGATCAGCGCACCCGTCTTGGCCTCGGCCATGACGAGCACCTCGTCCAGGGTGACCTCGGCGGGGGGCCGCCTCTCCAGGGCCGTGTCGGTCCCCTGGCCCTCGCAGAGCTCCACCACACAGGCCGCGAGCCGGGCCACCGCCGCCGCGGACGCCGGGTGCGGGTCCCCGGCGAGCATGCCGAGGGCCTGCGCCTGGAGGGCGTCCCCGGCGAGGATCGCGTCGGCGTCGCCGAACACGGTCCAGGCGGTGGGGCGGTGCCGGCGGGTGGTGTCCCGGTCCATCACGTCGTCGTGCAACAGCGTGAAGTTGTGGACCAGTTCGACCGCCGCGGCGGCCCGGACCGCCGCCGCCCGGGCCGCCGGACCGCCCAGCGCGCCGGCCGCCGCGAGGACCAGCGCGGGCCGGATCGCCTTGCCCGCGTTCCCCGCGGCCGGGGTGCCGTCGGCCTGCTCCCAGCCGAAGTGGTAGCGGGCGACCCGGCGCATCTGGCGGGGTAACGAATCGACGGCGGCGCGCAGTTCGGGGTCGACCGCCGCCCGGGCACGCTCCAGGATCACGGTCGCCTCCTGCCCGTCGGACGCCGCCGGGCCGGTCCGGCTCTCCCCCTGGCTCCCGATGGGCCTCCGCCTCTCCCGCGTCCCGTACGGCCTGGTGGCGGAGGTCACCGCCAGCGGCCGATCTCGACGTTCTCCAGGACGCCCAGCGCGTCCGGCACCAACACCGCCGCCGAGTAGTAGGCCGTCACCAGGTAGTTGATGATCGACTGCTCGTTGATGCCCATGAACCGCACGGACAGGCTCGGCTCGATCTCGTCCGGGATCCCGGACTGGCGCAGACCGATGACGCCCTGGTCCTGCTCGCCCAGACGCATCGCGATGATCGAGCTGGTACGGGCCTCGGTGACCGGGATCTTGTTGCACGGATAGATCGGCACCCCGCGCCAGGTGGGGATCCGGTTGCCGCCCATGTCGATCGTCTCGGGCACCAGTCCGCGCTTGTTGAGCTCCCGGCCGATCGCAGAGATCGCGCGCGGGTGGGCGAGCAGCATCTTGGTGCCGCGGCGCCTGCTCAGCAGCTCGTCCAGGTCGTCCGGGCTCGGCACGCCGTCGTGCGGCTGGAGCCGCTGGTCGTACTCGCAGTTGTGGAGCAGACCGAACTCCCGGTTGTTGACGAGCTCGTGCTCCTGGCGCTCCTTGATCGCCTCGACCGTGAGCCGCAACTGCTGCTCGGTCTGGTTCATGGGCTGGTTGTAGAGGTCGGCCACGCGCGTGTGGATGCGCAGGACGGTCTGCGCGATGCTCAGTTCGTACTCGCGCGGGCGGGCGTCGTAGTCCACGAACGTGTGCGGGATGTCCGGCTCACCGGCGTGGCCCGCGGCCAGGTCGACGGCCTTCTCGCCGTACCTGTTGGTGCGCTGCTCGGGAATGGCGCGCAGCTGGTGCAGGTGCGCGCGCAGGGAGTCGGAGCGCTCCGCGACCTGCTCGACGTCCTGGCGGGCCAGGATCAGCACCGTGCACGCGGTGTCGGCGCGGGCGGTGTACTCCCAGATCGCGTCGGCGTCGAGCAGCGCCTGGTCGCCGAAGTAGGCGCCGTCGGCGAGGACGCCGAGCACCTGGTCGTCGCCGTAGGGGCCGGTGCCAACCTTCTCGACGCGGCCGTGCGCCAGCAGATAGACCTCGTCGGACTGGTTGCCGAAGGAGGCGATGACCTCGCCGGGGCCGAACTCCCGCTGCCGGCAGCGCTGGGCCAGCTCCGCCAGCACCTCGTCGTCCTTGTAGTCGCGCAGCGCCGGCAGTTCGCCCAGCTCGGCCGGGATCACCTCGACGCGGTCGCCGGTCTTGACGAACGTGATGCGGCCGTCCCCGACCGCGTACGTCAGCCGCCTGTTGACCCGGTACGTGCCGCCCTGTACGTCCACCCAGGGCAGGGTCCGCAGCAGCCAGCGGGAGCTGATCTCCTGCATCTGCGGTGCGGACTTGGTCGTGGTGGCCAGGTTCCGCGCGGCCGCGGTGCCGAGACTCTGCTGCGGCTTGCCCGAGTCCGTGCGGACCTCTTCGCCTACCGACATGGAGAAATGCCCTCCCGAATCACGCACGGGCGCCGAACTGCGCCGGTGCACTGGTACGCGGACAAGCCTTCCATCACGGTGTGTGGTCGTGGTATTACACGAAAGAGCGGGAATGGATCATCGGGGAGCTGGGCAGAGGGACGTTTCGGCGAACGGTGTTCGACAATGTGCGGATGACCGACCTGCGCCCCGTCCTGCCCTCCCCGCTCCAAGAGGTGGCCGACGACCGGTTCGCCCGGCACGGGGTGCGGCTGCTGCTGAAGCGGGACGACCTGATCCATGCGGAGCTGATCGGCAACAAGTGGCGCAAGCTCGTGCCCAATCTGGCGGCGGCGGCCGGGCGGACGGTGCTCACCTTCGGCGGCGCCTGGTCCAACCATCTGCGCGCCACCGCCGCGGCCGGGCGGCTCCACGGGCTGCGCACGGTCGGCGTGGTGCGCGGTGACGAGCTGGCCGGCCGGCCGCTGAACCCCTCCCTGGCCCGGTGCGCCGCCGACGGCATGCGGCTGCACTTCGTGGACCGCGCTACGTATCGCCGCAAGACCGATCCGGAGACCCTCACGGCCGTGCTGCGGGCGGCCGGGGCCGAGGACGCGTACGTCGTCCCCGAGGGCGGCAGCAACGCGCTCGCGGTCGGCGGCTGCCGGGCGCTCGGCGAGGAGCTGCGGGGGCGGGCCGACGTGGTCGCGGTGGCCTGTGGGACCGGTGGCACGCTCGCGGGGCTGGCCGCCGGACTCGGCCCCGGGCAACGGGCCCTGGGCGTTCCGGTTCTCAAGGGCGGTTTCCTGGAGGACGAGATACAGGCCTTGCAGGAGAAGGCGTTCGGGGGCCGGCGGGGCGACTGGCGGCTCGACGACCGGTTCCACTTCGGCGGCTACGCGCGCGTCACCCCCGGGCTGGAGGCCTTCGCCGAGGACTTCGCCCGTCGGCACGCCGTCCCGGTCGAACGTCTCTATGTCGCCAAGTTGCTCTACGGACTTGTCGCTCTCGCGGAGGAGGGCGCGTTCCCGCGCGGGACGACGGTGGCGGCGGTCGTCACCGGGCGGCCCTTTCCGTAGGGCTCAGCCCGCCTCGCGGTACGCCGCCGCCTCCTCCAGGTCCAGTCGGCGCAGCAGGGTGCGGAGCATCTCGTCGTCGATGTAGCGGCCGTCGCGCAGCCGGACGAACATCGTGCGCTCGGCGCTGATCATCTCGCGGGAGAGCCGGCGGTAGGTGTCGTCGACGGTCTCGCCGGTGACCGGGTTGACCTGGCCGAGGCGCTCCCAGACGGCGTTGCGGCGGCGTTCCAGGACGTCGCGGAGCCGGTTGGCGAGGGGCGGGGGCAGGGCGTTGCGCTCGTCGGCCAGCAGCGCGTCGAGGCGCTCCTCGGCGACCCGGGAGGCCTGCGCCTGGGCGTTGGCCTCGGCGAGGGTGGCGGCCTGGGCGTCGGGAGTGGGGAACTTCAGCATGCGGATCAGCGGCGGCAGGGTCAGGCCCTGCACGACCAGGGTGCCGATGACCGTGGTGAACGTCAGGAAGAGGATCAGGTTGCGGTGCGGGAAGGGCTCGCCGTGCTCGACGGTGAGCGGGATGGAGAAGGCGATCGCCAGCGAGACCACGCCCCGCATGCCGGCCCAGCCGATGACGAAGGGCCCCCGCCAGGTGGGGTTCTCCTCGCGCGCGCGGATGCGTGCCGAGAGGGCCCGCGGCAGGAAGGTCGCCGGGTAGACCCACAGGAAGCGGGCCGCGACGACCACCAGGAAGAGGGCGACGGCGTACCAGGCGGCGTCCAGACCCTCGTACGAACCGAGGCCCCTGAGGACCACCGGCAGCTGGAGGCCGATCAGCGCGAAGACCGCCGACTCCAGGACGAAGGCAACCATCTTCCACACGGCCTCCTCCTGGAGGCGGGTGGCGAAGTCGACCTCCCACGCGCGGTGGCCGAGGTAGAGCGCGACGACGACCACGGCGAGGACGCCGGAGGCGTGGAACTGTTCGGCGGAGGCATAGGCGACGAACGGGATGAGCAGGGAGAGCGTGTTCTGCAGGAGGGGCTCCTTGAGGTGGGTGCGCAGCCAGTGCAGGGGGGCCATGAGGATCAGGCCCGCGGCGACCCCGCCGACCGCCGCGACCAGGAACTCCTCGATGCCGCCCGCCCAGGACGCGCCCTCGCCGACCACGACGGCGAGGGCCACCTTGTAGGCGGTGATGGCGGTGGCGTCGTTCAGCAGGGACTCGCCCTGGAGGATCGTGGTGATCCTCGACGGCAGACCGACCCGGCGGGCCACCGCCGTGGCCGCGACGGCGTCCGGCGGCGCCACCACCGCGCCCAGCACCAGCGCGGCGGTCAGCGGCAGCCCGGGCACGAGCAGATAGGCGGCCCAGCCGACGGCGACCGTCGCGAACAGCACGTATCCGACCGAGAGCAGGGCCACCGGCCGCAGCTGGGCGCGCAGGTCGAGGTAGGAGCTGTCGGTGGCCGAGGTGTACAGCAGCGGGGGCAGCAGCAGGGGCAGGACGACGTCCGGGTCCAGGGTGTAGTCCGGGACTCCGGGTACGTACGACACCACCAGGCCGGCGGCGACCAGCAGCAGCGGCGCCGGCACCGGGGTGCGCCGGGCCGCCGCCGCGATCGCCGCGCTGCCCGCCACCAGCAACAGCAGTGGCATCACGTCCATGTCTCGCCCGCCTCGTTTTTCCGCGCGGTCCTCCGCGCGACCGTCGTAATCTGGCAATCATGAAACAGTGCACGCACGCCGAAGCGCTGCCCGACCCGGAACCCGTCCCGCTCGGTGAGACGTGTCCGGAGTGTCTGCGGGACGGCACCCACCCGGTGCAGTTGCGGCTGTGCCTGACGTGCGGCCACGTCGGCTGCTGCGACTCCTCGCCCAGCCGGCACGCCTCCGGGCATCACGACGAGACCGGGCATCCCGTGATGCGGACCTTCGAGCCCGGGGAGAACTGGCGCTGGTGCTTCGTCGATCATGTCCTCGTATGAGCGTCGGAGAGACGGCCCCGGCGTCCGGCGGGTACGGTTCGACCATCTGACGCCTGGGTACGTCAACCCGGCGCGCCCTCTTCCCTTTTGGGCCCGCAGACCCCTAGACACGGAGCGTGTTCACAGCTTTACTGTGAGTGACGCCAGGGGGTTGGGGTCCCGGGACAGGACACGTGAGAGCGCGATAGCGTCACCGCTGCACCACCCACGCGTTACCCCGGGGGGCGACCCTCGGCCCCGAAAAGCTTGTACCACCTTGGAGGTGAGGGTGTCCCAGATCGCAGGCGAGCCCGCGACCCAGGACTTCGTGGAAGTCCGGCTGCCGGCTGCGGGTGCCTACCTGTCGGTGCTGCGGACGGCCACGGCCGGTCTCGCGGCCCGTTTGGACTTCACCCTGGACGAGATCGAGGACCTGCGCATCGCGGTGGACGAGGCCTGCGCGATCCTGCTCCAGCAGGCCGTGCCGGGCTCGGTGCTCAGCTGTGTGTTCCGGCTCGTCGACGACTCGCTCGAGGT
Organism: Streptomyces sp. YKOK-I1; assembly: GCF_054660435.1. Classification (NCBI taxonomy): domain Bacteria; kingdom Bacillati; phylum Actinomycetota; class Actinomycetes; order Kitasatosporales; family Streptomycetaceae; genus Streptomyces; species Streptomyces sp. YKOK-I1. Next base: position 6,835,800 of record NZ_BAAGDR010000001.1, on the reverse strand, counting down.
CACCGTCTCGGCACCGACCACCGACGGCCACGCCCCCTCGCGGGACACCTTCGCCTGGACCGTGCTGTCCGCCCTCGCGGGGAAGGTCTCCTCCGCCGTCGACGAGGACAAAACCGTTTCGATCAGCCTCTACAAACAGCGCGGCGCGGGACCCGGTCCGGCGTGAGGAACGGGGACGGGCCGGTGCGGGACGAGGAGCGCGGCACACGGGAGCTGCCGGCCGAGAACGATTCAGTCTCTCCGGGCGGTTCCCGACGCATGACCGCAGACGGTATCGACGGTGTCGACGGCATTCCCGAGCAGGCCAGGCCGCATCCGGAGGACGACACCGGACGCGGGGACCTGGATGCCGCGCAGGGCTCGCCCCGCAAGGGGCGGATCGGGGGCTCCCCCGGCCGGGCTGAGGACAGGGCTCGACAGAGGGCGACGGGCGGGACGATGAGCGAGCACGAGCGAGACGACGAACAGGGCGTGCCGGGCACGCAGCACGAACCCCGTGCCCAGCACGAACCCCGGAACCAGCACCAGCCGAGGGAGCAGGGCGACCGCAGCGGGGCACGGGCGATGTTCGTCGAGCTGCGCGGACTGCAGGACGGCAGTCCGGAGTACGCGGAGCTGCGCAACCAGCTGGTCCGGATGCATCTGCCGCTCGTGGAGCATCTGGCGCGGCGTTTCCGCAACCGTGGCGAGCCGCTCGACGACCTCACCCAGGTCGCCACCATCGGCCTGATCAAGTCGGTCGACCGTTTCGACCCGGACCGCGGCGTGGAGTTCTCGACGTACGCGACCCCGACGGTCGTCGGCGAGATCAAGCGGCACTTCCGCGACAAGGGCTGGGCGGTGCGCGTCCCGCGCAGGCTCCAGGAGCTGCGGCTCGCGCTCACCACGGCGACCGCGGAGCTCTCGCAGCAGCACGGCCGCTCCCCCACGGTCCATGAGCTGGCCGAGAAGCTGGCCATCTCGGAGGAGGAGGTCCTGGAGGGCCTGGAGTCCGCGAACGCGTACTCCACGCTGTCGCTGGACGTCCCCGACACCGACGACGAGTCCCCGGCGGTCGCCGACACGCTCGGCGCGGAGGACGAGGCGCTGGAGGGCGTCGAGTACCGGGAGTCGCTCAAGCCGCTGCTGGAGGATCTCCCGCCCCGGGAGAAGCGGATCCTTCTCCTCCGCTTCTTCGGGAACATGACCCAGTCGCAGATCGCGCAGGAGGTCGGCATCTCGCAGATGCACGTCTCCCGGCTGCTGGCGCGCACCCTGGCGCAGCTGCGGGAGAAGCTGCTGGTGGAGGAGTAGCCCCGGCCCGCTCCCCGAGGGCTACTCGCCCTGTGCCCTGCCGGGCCCCCGGATCCCGAGGGCCCGGGTGGTCTCCGCGTTGACGAGCAGGACCAGCGCCGCCACGGCGACGACCGCGAGGGCGATGCCCGCCGGGATCGCCATGCTGTCGGCCTGGAGCAGGTTGTAGGCCACCGGCAGCGCCATGATCTGGGTGATGACGGCGGGCCCCCGGCTCCAGCCGCGGCGGCCGAGCAGCCCGCGCGCGGCGATCAGCGGCAGCAGCGCGAGCACCATCAGGGTCAGCCCCCCGGTGACGGCCTGCCCCTGGTCGTCCGGGGCGCCGGTGATGCCGAGGACCAGGATCCACACCCCGCCGACGAGGAGCGCCAGCCCTTCCAGAGCGGCCAGCGCGGCGGCGTACGTCAGCCGGCGGGGGCGCGGTCCGGTGGCGTCCGGGGCGGTCTCGGGGGCGAGGGGAGTCTGCTCACTGCTCACCCCTGAAGGGTAGCCCGGCCCTCTGCCGCGCCCCCGGAGACCCGTGTCGAGGCTCACGCCCGATCTCTTACCGCTTCCCTACCTCGGCCTGTGCCCGGGTACCACCCAGTAGGTACGCTGCACCCCATGCGTGCACTCCTCGTGGTCAATCCGGCAGCAACCACTACCAGTGCACGGACGCGTGACGTTCTCATCCACGCGCTCGCCAGCGAGATGAAGCTGGAAGTGGTCACCACCGAGTACCGCGGACATGCGCGCGACCTGGGCCGGCAGGCGGCGGAGAGCGGGAACACCGATCTGGTGGTGGCGCTCGGCGGTGACGGCACGGTCAACGAGGTGGTCAACGGTCTGCTGCACGGTGGCCCGGACCCGGAGCGGCTGCCCGGCCTCGCGGTGGTCCCCGGCGGTTCCACCAATGTCTTCGCCCGCGCCCTGGGCCTGCCCAACGATCCGGTGGAGGCCACCGGTGCCCTGCTGGACGCCCTGCGCGAGGAGCGCGAGCGCACGGTCGGTCTGGGGATCGCCGCGGGCACGCCGGGCACGGAGGACGAGGCGGTGCCCTCGCGCTGGTTCACCTTCAACGCCGGGCTCGGTTTCGACGCGGGGGTCGTCGGCCGGGTCGAGCAGCAGCGGGAGCGGGGCCGGAGGTCGACGCACGCCCTCTATCTGATGCAGGCCGTGCGGCAGCTCCTGGGCGAGCCGGACCGCCGGCGCGGATCGATCACCCTGGAGACGCCGGGCGCGGACCCGGTGACCGATTTGGTGCTGTCCATAGTCTGCAACACGGCTCCGTGGACCTATCTGGGCAATCGCCCGGTGTACGCGTCGCCTAAGGCCTCGTTCGATACCGGGCTCGACGTACTCGGTCTCAGTCGTCTGTCCACTGCCGCGGTTGCCCGGTATGGCACCCAGTTGCTCACTTCGTCCCCCGAGCGCGGCCCGCAGGGGAAGCATGCCCACTCATTCCATGACCTGGACCGGTTCACCTTGCATTCGAAGGTGCCTCTGCCCCTGCAGATGGACGGCGACCACCTCGGGCTGCGCACGAGCGTGACGTTCACAGGCGTACGCCGTGCACTGCGTGTGATTGTGTGAGCAGAAAGGGCTGAAGTCCTTTCACTCGAACGTTTAGGCCAGGATCCACCCCATGGAAGTACGGCTGTGATGTAGTCGACACCGAGGAATCAAAAAAAACTTTCCAGAAGGGGTTGTATCCGCCGCTGAGGTTTGCGAGTCTCTACGTGGCGATCGGGACGGCCCGCAACACCAGCCTCCACTGATCACCAGAACCCCTCTTCAACTCACAGGACCACGTCGACGCGAGTCGGCGGGTTGGCCCTTCACTTGTTGAGGGATTCGTGAAAGCGTTCACATTCACAAGCAACTTGCACGTAATACCAAGGAGAGGTAGCAGCCATGGACTGGCGTCACAACGCCGTTTGCCGCGAGGAAGACCCCGAGCTCTTCTTCCCCATCGGCAACACCGGTCCTGCGCTGCTGCAGATCGAGGAAGCCAAGGCCGTCTGCCGTCGCTGCCCCGTCATGGATCAGTGTCTGCAGTGGGCGCTCGAGTCCGGCCAGGACTCCGGCGTCTGGGGTGGTCTCAGCGAGGACGAGCGCCGTGCCATGAAGCGTCGCGCCGCCCGCAACCGGGCCCGTCAGGCCACCGCCTGACAACACCCGCCCCGCAAGCCTGAGCTTGGCGGCGCGTACAGCGAGTACGCTTCTCCCGCCCCCGAGCCGCAGCGCGCAGTACCCCCGATGCGCAGCTAATCGCTGGCAACGAGCATTCGAGCCCCGGACCCCTGAACGGTCCGGGGCTTCGTGCTGTGCCCGGCTGTTCTTACCCAGGGCTTACTTCGGGGCTTACTTCGGGGAGCTTACTTCTGCGCCCGTACCGGGAGGTCCAGGATCACCTGGGTGCCGCGGTCCGGGGCCGGGACCATGTCGAACGTCCCGCCCAACTCGCCCTCCACCAGCGTCCGTACGATCTGCAGGCCGAGGTTGCCGGAGGTGTGCGGGTCGAAGCCCTCGGGCAGGCCCACGCCGTCGTCCTGGACGGTGACCAGCAGGCGGGCCTCCTTCGCCGTGCCGCCGCGGACCGCCGAGACCTCGACCGTGCCGGTGTCGCCCTCGCGGAAGCCGTGTTCCAGGGCGTTCTGGAGGATCTCGGTGAGGACCATGGACAGCGGGGTGGCGACCTCCGCGTCCAGGATGCCGAAGCGTCCGCTGCGCCGGCCCGTGACCTTGCCCGGGGAGATCTCCGCGACCATCGCCAGCACCCGGTCGGCGATCTCGTCGAACTCCACCCGCTCGTCCAGGTTCTGAGACAGCGTCTCATGCACGATCGCGATCGAGCCGACCCGGCGCACGGCCTCCTCCAGTGCCTCCCGGCCGCGCTCGGACTCGATCCGTCGGGCCTGGAGCCGCAGCAGCGCGGCGACCGTCTGGAGGTTGTTCTTCACCCGGTGGTGGATCTCCCGGATGGTGGCGTCCTTGGTGATCAACTCGCGTTCGCGGCGACGGAGTTCGGTGACGTCCCGGAGGAGCACGAGCGAACCGATGCGGGTGCCCTTGGGCTTGAGCGGGATCGTACGGAACTGGATGACGCCGTCGTTGGCCTCGATCTCGAACTCGCGGGGCGCCCAGCCGCTGGCGACCTTGGCCAGGGCCTCGTCCACCGGGCCCCGGGTGGGGGCGAGTTCGGCGGTGGTCTGCCCGAGGTGGTGGCCGAGCAGGTCGGAGGCGAGGCCCATGCGGTGGTAGGCGGAGAGCGCGTTCGGGGAGGCGTACTGGACGATGCCGTCGCCGTCGACACGGATCAGGCCGTCGCCGACGCGCGGGGCGGCGTCCATGTCCATCTGCTGGCCCGCGAAGGGGAAGGAGCCGGCCGCGATCATCTGCGCCAGGTCGGAGGCGGACTGGAGGTAGGTCAGTTCCAGCCGGCTCGGGGTGCGCACGGTGAGCAGGTTGGTGTTGCGGGCGATGACGCCTAGGACGCGTCCCTCGCGCCGTACGGGGATGGACTCGACCCGTACGGGGACCTCTTCACGCCACTCGGGGTCGCCCTCGCGCACGATCCGGCCCTCGTCCAGGGCGGCGTCGAGGAGGGGGCGCCGGCCGCGCGGGACGAGGTGGCCGACCATGTCGTCCTGGTAGGAGGTGGGCCCGGTGTTGGGGCGCATCTGGGCCACGGAGACATAGCGGGTGCCGTCGCTGGTGGGCACCCACAGCACCAGGTCGGCGAAGGAGAGGTCGGAGAGCAGCTGCCACTCCGAGACCAGCAGGTGGAGCCACTCGAGGTCGGAGTCGTCGAGGGCGGTGTGCTGGCGTACGAGTTCGTTCATGGAGGGCACGTGTGCGAGCGTACCCGCGGGTCTGTCCCTGGCCTAAAAACGCCGATGCCGGAAAACATCGGTCCCGGACAACGCCGGTCCCCGGAAACACCCGCGGGCCGCGGCGCCTGGAGGGACCCTCAGCCCTCCCGGCACCGCAGCCCGGAGCAATATCGGCCGCGGGGTGTGCGGTCCCGTCGGCCGAAGGTGAGGAGCCGGGGCAGTCAGGGCAGAGAGCTCCGGACCCTCGGTCCGCCCTCCTGTGCGGGGAGAACGGAAGTCGATTCATTGTGGACTAGACCACTAGGTGTGTCCATGCCCCACAGTCCATAACGCAGCCTAGCCCGTGCGGGTTCCTCCACGGACTGAGATGCGGGGAGCAATTTCATCCGCCTCTGATAAATTGACTTCTGGATTGGTCTAAACCACTCAGCTCAGAACGGCAGGTCAGCGTGGAAGTTGTCATCGTTCCGGACGCCAGGTCGGGTGGCGAGCTGATCGCCGAGGCCATGGCGTCGCTGCTGCGGCGCAAGCCGGACGCCCTGCTGGGCGTGGCCACCGGCTCCACCCCGCTGCCCGTCTACCAGGCGCTGGCGGCCAGGGTGGCCGCCGGGGAGGCGGACACCTCCCGGGCCCGGATCGCCCAGCTCGACGAGTATGTGGGGCTGCCCGCGGACCACCCCGAGTCCTACCGCTCGGTGCTGCGGCGCGAGGTGCTGGAGCCGCTGGGCATCGGCATGGAGGCGTTCCTCGGGCCCGACGGCACGGCCGAGGACATACGGGCGGCCTCCCAGGCGTACGACGCGGCGCTCGCCGCCGCCGGCGGGGTGGACCTCCAGCTGCTGGGGATCGGGACCGACGGGCACATCGGGTTCAACGAGCCGTGTTCCTCGCTGGCCTCACGGACCCGGATCAAGACGCTGACCGAGCAGACCCGGGTGGACAACGCGCGCTTCTTCGACGGGGACATCGCGCAGGTGCCGCATCACGTGATCACCCAGGGGATCGGGACGATCCTCGAAGCCCGGCACCTGGTGCTGCTGGCGACCGGGGAGAACAAGGCGGACGCGGTGGCGGCGACGGTGGAGGGGCCGCTTGCGGCGGTGTGTCCGGCGTCGGCGCTTCAGTTGCATCCGCACGCGACGGTGGTCGTTGACGAGGGTGCGGCGTCCAAGCTGAAGCTTGCGGACTACTTCCGGCACACGTTTGTCAACAAGCCGGGTTGGCAGGGGATTTAGCTGCGGGCCGTGAGGGCTGGTCGCGCAGTTCCCCGCGCGCCTGAGGGGGGCAGGGCTTCGCCCTGCCCCCCTCATCCCTGGCCTACGCCCCCGCTATCGCCTCCGCCGCCGCCCTGCCGCACACCCGGGCCGCTCCGTGGGTGGCGATGTGCGGGGTGCCTCGGGGCGGGGACTGGGGGACGCCCATCTCCACCACGATCGTGTCGGGGCGGGCCGTCAGGAGGGTGTCCAGGGCCGAGGACATCCAGGGGTGGCGGTGTTCGTCGCGGACCACGGCGACGATGTGCCGCTCCCCCGCCGCGGCCAGGATCTCGGGGGCCGTGTTCTCGCCGGTGAAGCTGCCGGCCCGCGTGCCGGGGAGCAGTTGGGCCAGTTCGGTCGCGACTCCCCAGGGGGTCTCGCTGCCCACCGCGATGTTGGCGACCGGGGTGAGGGCGGCGACGTAGGGAGGGGCGGTGAGCGGGGTGAAGCCGTCCGCGCCCGTGATGCGGAGGGCTCGGCGGGCGGCCGTCAGACCGATGTCCGGCTCGGGGGCGCCGGTCCCGCCGGGGGCCGTGGCCGTCCAGCGGGCCAGGGACCGTACCCGCTCGGCCGCGTCGGCCAGGCGTTCCTCCCGGAGTTCTCCGGTGCGCACGGCGGTGACGAGGGCGTCGCGCAGCCGCCGTACCGTCGCGTCGTCCTGGAGGCCGCCGCCCACGCAGATCGCGTCGGCGCCGGCGGCGATCGCGAGGACACTGCCGCGTTCGATGCCGTAGGTCGCGGCCACCGCCTGCATCTCCATGCCGTCGGTGACGATCAGGCCCTCGTAGCCGAGGTCGCGGCGGAGCAGGTCGGTCAGGATCGGGCGGGACAACGTTGCCGGGCGGATCGGGTCCAGGGCCGGGACCAGGATGTGGGCGCTCATGATCGCCTTCGTCCCCGCGCCGGTGGCCGCGAGGAAGGGGATCAGTTCGCGTTCGGCGAGGGCCTCGGCCGGGATGTCGATGCGCGGGAGCGCGTGGTGGGAGTCGACGGCCGTGTCGCCGTGGCCGGGGAAGTGCTTGGTGCAGGCGGCCACGCCCGCGGACTGCAGGCCGGTGACATAGGCGGCGGTGTGCCGGGCGACCAGGGCGGGGTCGGCGCCGAAGGAGCGCACCCCGATGACCGGGTTCGCCGGGTTGGAGTTGACGTCGGCGGACGGGGCCCAGTTGAGGTTGACCCCGCACTCCGCGAGCCGGCGGCCCAGTTCGTGGGCCACCCTGCGGGTCAGGTCGACGTCGTCCACCGCGCCCAGCGCGTAGTTGCCGGGGAAGGAGGAGCCGGTGCGCACCTCCAGGCGGGTGACGTCCCCGCCCTCCTCGTCGACGGCGACCAGGACGTCGTCGCGCTCGGCGCGCAACTGGGCGGTCAGGGCGGCCAGTTGCTCCGGGGAGGCGATGTTGCGGCCGAACAGGCCGACCGAGGCCAGTCCCTCGCCGATCCGGCGCAGCAGCCAGTCGGGGGCGGTGGTGCCGGGGAAGCCCGGCTGGAGGACGGTGAGCGCGTCACGGGTGAGGGTGTCCGTGCCGCGGGCGAGTGTGGTCATCGGGGCGTCATCCCTTCACGGCGCCCGCGGTCAGGCCCGCGGCCATCTTGCGCTGGACGAGGAGGAAGAGGGCGACGATGGGGACGGCCATCAGGGTGGCGCCGGCCATCATCGGGGCGTACTCGGTGCCGTGCTTGGTGGTGAAGTTGCCGAGCCAGACGGTCGCGGTCTGGTTCTTCTGGCTGAGCAGCATCAGTGCGTACAGGTACTCGTTCCAGGCCTGGATGAAGCCGTAGACCGAGGTGGCGACCATGCCGGGGGCCAGCAGGGGGAAGACCACCCTGATGAAGGCGCCGGTGCGGGAGCAGCCGTCGACCATCGCGGCCTCCTCCAGCTCCCTGGGGATGTTGACGATGAAGCCGCGCAGGGTCCACACCGTGAACGGGAGGATGAAGGTCAGATACGTGATGATCAGGCCGGACAGCTTGTCGTACTGATCCAGGTCGTTCAGCAGCAGGAAGACCGGGATGATCATGGCGACCAGCGGGACCATCTGGACCGCGAGGATGCCGACGATCACGATCTTGCGGCCGCGGAAGGCGAACCGGGAGATGGCGAGCGCGGCCAGCATGCCGACGACGATGCCGATCGCCACGACCGCGAGGGAGACGATCAGGCTGCGCCCGACGGGGCCCCAGAAGTCGGCGATGTGCAGGGCGCGGCTGAAGTTGTCGAGGGTGAAGCCGGTCGGCAGCAGGCTCGGGTCCGGGTCGATCGCGTCCTTGGCGGGCTTGATCGCCGTATTGAGCATCCAGTAGACGGGGAAGCCGGCGGCGGCGAAGACGAGGAGGCCGAGGAGGTTCCAGCCGAGCCGCGTCCGTCCCCGGACGGAAACCGTGCTCATGCCGCTCATTCGACTTCTCCGATCTTCAGCATCTGACGCATGTAGACGGCGACCACCCCGAGCAGGAGCAGCACGGTGATCAGGGCGATCGCCGAGCCCTGGCCGTAGTCGTTGACGACGAAGGCGCGGTCGTAGGAGTACGTCGTCAGGAGCTGGAACTCGGGCTCCGGATGGCCGTTGCGCATCACGAAGACCTGCGGGAAGACGCCCATGTCCCAGATGACCGAGAGGGTCGTGAGCATCACGATGATCGGCTTGAGGATGGGCAGGGTGACGTACCGGAAGACGCCCCAGGCGCCGGCGCCGTCGAGGCGGGCGGCCTCCTCCAGCTCGGCGGGGACCTGGGTGAGGCCGGCGCTGAGGGTGATGACCACGAAGGGGACCGCGCCCCAGATCACCAGCAGCATGATGACGGCCAGGCCCTGCGGTCCGCTGGCGAACCAGTTGTGGCCGATCAGATCGACACCGGGGAGCTTGCTGAGGACCGCGTTGAGGATGCCGTAGTCGGAGTCGAACAGCCACTTGAAGACGGTGGTGGCGACGATGACGGGCATGCCCCAGCTCGCCACGAGGGCGATGTTGACGAGGGTCTTCACCCAGCCGGAGACCCGCTGGAGCAGCAGGGCGATCAGCATGCCGAGGACCATCGTGAGGATCACGCAGCCCGCGGCGAAGACGATCGTGCGGACGACGACCTGCCAGAACTCGCCGTCGTCCAGGACACCGGTGAAGTTGTCGAGGCCGATGTTCTCGGCGGGCTGGAAGCCCCAGAGCTGGGACTGGCCGAACTTCTGGAAGGAGAGGGTGACCAGGCGGACCAGCGGATAGCCCATCACCAGCAGGAGGATGAGCAGACAGGGCGCGAGCAGCAGCCAAGGGGTGCCGGCGGAGGTCCGCCTGGGCCGGGGTCTGCCCGGTGGGGCGGGCGGTGGGGGTGACGGCCGCGTCGGCGGCACCTTGGCAGGGGTGGTCGTGTCTGCGGCACTCATCCGCGCGCTCCTCAGCGGTCCCTCGGGTCGTACGGGGGGTGGAGCCCCGCGTGGGGCGGGGCTCCACCGTCAGGTCACGAGTTGTTGATGACCTTGTCGATCGCGGCGTCGGCTTCCTTCGCGGCGTCCTCGACGCTCTTCTTGCCGGTGCCGATGGACTGCAGCATGTTCTGCAGGACCTGGGCCTTCTCCACCTGGCCCCAGCCGGGGGCCATCGGGACGAACCAGTTGGACTCGGCCGCGGTGGCCGGGACGGCCGTCGCCGGGTCGTTCTTGAGGGTGGCGAGGTCGGTCTTGTTGTTGGGCAGGTTGCCCTTGGCCATCAGGCCCTTCTGGCCGGAGGGGCCGGTGAAGGCGTTGATCCACTCGGCCGCGAGGGCCTGGGCGTCGGACTTGACCGGGACGGCGAGGTCGGAGCCGCCGAGGAAGACCGGGAGGCTCTTGCCGGACGGGCCGGGCATCACGAAGTTCTCGACGTTGCCGGCGAGCTTGCCGGTCTTGTCGTTCTCCTTGGCCGCGGCGGTCGCGCCCTCCCAGGCGGGGGCGAAGATCATGCCGGACTTGCCCTGGCCGTAGACGATGTACCGGTCGGACTCGTCCTTGGTCTTGTCGCCGTGCATGTACTTGTCGACGATCGTCTTGAACTCGTCGAGGCCCTTGAGGGACTCCGGCGAGGAGAGGTTGGCCTTCCACTTGCCGCCCGACTCGACGGCGATCGAGCCGCCGGCGTCGTAGACGAAGGACATGGCCGCGTACCAGTCGCGGGTGGGCTGGTACCAGGCGGAGAACTTGTCGCCCTCCTTCTTCTGGACCTTGTCGAGGGCGGCGGTCAGCTCGGCGTAGGTCTTCGGCGTGGACTTCACGCCGACCTTGGCGAAGACGTCCTTGCGCCAGTTGGCGACGCGGCCACCGGCGTAGTACGGGACGCCGTAGATCTTGCCGTCGTACGTGACGGAGGCCTTCAGACCGTCGAGCCAGGCGGAGGAGTTGTCGAACTTGGCGGCGTCGAGGGGGGCGAAGGCACCCTTGACCATGTAGCCGAGCATCTCGGTGTTGCCCATCTCGACCACGTCGGGGGCCTTGTCGGTGGCGAGGACCGCGTCGAGCTTGGCGTTCTTGTCGGGCCAGCCGTAGTACTCGTGGTTGATCTTGAGGCCGGGGTGCTTCTTCAGCACGGCCGCGTCGGCCGCCTTGACCAGCGCGGGCCAGTTGTTCTGGGCGTCGACCGTCAGCCAGACCGTCAGTTCCTTGGCCTCGGAGCCCTTGGAGTCCCCGCTGTCCTTGTCGCCGCCGCACGCCGCGATGGAGACCATCATGCCCGCGATACCGATCGCGGCTATCAGCTTGCGCTTCACGCCACCCTCCTCAGGGATGCCCACACCCCCCGCCCACATGCCGGGACCTGGACCAATGGTGTAGACCAGTGCGGTGAGCTTGGCGCAGACCATTTCAGCTGTCAAGGGTGGTCGAAACTGCTTTGACCAGCCGTTATGGGTTCTAGATATGCAGGAACCTTTAAGTAAGAAGCCGTCGAAATCATCGACCCCGGAGGGCCGGGGTCCGGTAGACCACTCACGTTCTGGACTAGACCAGCGAAGGGTGCGACGGTATACAGAGAGGATCACGGAACGGCGGGGCGAGCCCTGCCGCCGCCGTGCCACGATGTGAAGCCGCGGCCGACGGTGTGTCGGCCCTTCGGCTCCCGGAGCCGGGAAGGCAGGCCATGAGCACCGACGTCAGCAGTGCGGAGAACGAGGGTGGGGCGACCGTCCGTACCGCGCGCGTGCCCAAGTACTACCGCTTGAAGAAGCATCTGCTCGACATGACGGAGACTCAGACGCCGGGCACCCCGGTCCCGCCGGAGCGGACCCTGGCCGCCGAGTTCGACACCTCGCGCACCACCGTCCGCCAGGCCCTCCAGGAACTGGTCGTCGAGGGACGCCTGGAGCGCATCCAGGGCAAGGGCACCTTCGTCGCCAAGCCGAAGGTCTCCCAGGCGCTGCAACTCACCTCCTACACCGAGGACATGCGCGCCCAGGGCCTCGAACCCACCTCGCAGCTGCTGGACGTCGGCTACATCACCGCCGACGACACCCTCGCCGGGCTGCTGGACATCACCGCCGGCAGCCGGGTGCTGCGCGTGGAGCGGCTGCGCATGGCCAACGGCGAGCCGATGGCCATCGAGACCACCCATCTGAGCGCCAAGCGCTTCCCGGCCCTGCGCCGCTCGCTGGTCAAGTACACCTCGCTGTACACCGCGCTGGCCGAGGTGTACGACGTCCGTCTCGCCGAGGCCGAGGAGACCATCGAGACCTCCCTGGCCACCCCGCGCGAGGCCGGCCTGCTCGGCACCGACGTCGGCCTGCCGATGCTGATGCTCTCCCGGCACTCGCTGGACCAGGACGGACAGCCGGTGGAATGGGTGCGGTCGGTGTACCGGGGGGACCGCTACAAGTTCGTGGCCCGACTGAAGCGGCCCACCGAATAGACGCACCGAATAGACCTACCGAATAGAACGGGCCACTCGTGCGCGTGGAGGGTCTGTAGAGGGTCTTCCGCTCGGCTTATCCGTCACTTACATTGCCTGCGCATTACATCCGTGATCAAGGTGATCAGTGAGGGGACGGAGAGCGCCGATGTCAGAGACCCCGGAAGTGACCGGAGGGCCGGTGGTGACGCCCGTACGCGTCGTCATCGCCCTCTGTCTGATCGCGCCGTTCGTGGCGATGCTCTGGGTGGGTTCCTACGCGAAGGTGGATCCGCAGTTCATCGGGATCCCCTTCTTCTACTGGTACCAGATGCTGTGGGTGCTGATCTCGACCGCGCTCACGATGGTGGCGTACAAGCTCTGGCAGCGTGACCAGCGGGCCCGCCGGGGAGGTGCCGGCCGATGAAGGACGGCGTGAACGGCGTGGCCCTCGCCGTCTTCATCCTCTTCTTCCTGGCCGTCACGGTCATGGGCTTCCTGGCGGCCCGCTGGCGCCGCGCCGACAACGAGCACAGCCTCGACGAATGGGGTCTGGGCGGCCGGTCGTTCGGCACCTGGATCACCTGGTTCCTGCTCGGCGGCGACCTGTACACGGCGTACACCTTCGTCGCCGTACCGGCGGCGATCTACGCGGCGGGCGCGGCCGGCTTCTTCGCCGTGCCCTACACGATCCTCGTCTACCCGCTGATCTTCACCTTCCTCCCCCGGCTGTGGTCGGTCTCCCACAAGCACGGGTACGTGACCACCTCGGACTTCGTGCGCGGGCGCTGGGGCTCGAAGGGCCTGTCACTGGCGGTGGCGCTGACCGGCATCCTGGCGACGATGCCCTACATCGCGCTCCAGCTCGTCGGCATTCAGGCGGTGCTCGACGTGATGGGCGTCGGCGGCGGCGAGAGCACCCACTGGTTCGTGAAGGACCTGCCCCTGCTGATCGCCTTCGGCGTGCTCGCGGCGTACACCTACTCCTCGGGCCTGCGCGCCCCCGCGCTGATCGCGTTCGTGAAGGACACGCTGATCTATGTCGTCATCGCGGTGGCGATCATCTACATCCCGATCAAGCTGGGCGGCTTCGACGACATCTTCGCCAAGGCCGGCGAGGCGTTCAGCCAGACCAACCCGGCGACGGGCAAGCCGCGCGGCTCGCTGACCCCGGCGGAACCTGGCCAGTGGACGTACGCGACCCTCGCCCTCGGCTCCGCGCTCGCGCTCTTCATGTACCCGCACTCGATCACCGCGACCCTGTCCTCCAAGAGCCGTGACGTGATCCGCCGCAACACCACGATCCTGCCGCTGTACTCCCTGATGCTCGGTCTGCTGGCCCTGCTGGGCTTCATGGCGATCGCGGCCGGCGTCAAGGTCACCAACGGCCAGCTCGCCATCCCGCAGCTCTTCGAGGACATGTTCCCGTCGTGGTTCGCGGGCGTGGCGTTCGCGGCGATCGGCATCGGGGCGCTCGTCCCGGCGGCCATCATGTCGATCGCGGCCGCGAATCTGTTCACCCGCAACATCTACAAGGACTTCATCAGGCCGGACGCCACGCCCCGGCAGGAGACCCAGGTCTCCAAGCTGGTCTCGCTCCTGGTCAAGGTCGGCGCCCTCGTCTTCGTCCTCACCATGGACAAGACGGTCGCCATCAACTTCCAGCTGCTGGGCGGCATCTGGATCCTCCAGACCTTCCCGGCCCTGGTCGGCGGTCTGTTCACCCGCTGGTTCCACCGCTGGGCCCTGCTCGCCGGCTGGGCGGTCGGCATGGTCTACGGCACGTTCGCCGCGTACGGGGTCGCCTCCCCCACCCAGAAGCACTTCGGCGGCTCCGCCAAGGAGATCCCCGGCATCGGCGAGATCGGCTACATCGGCCTCACGGCGTTCACCCTGAACATCGCGGTCACCGTCCTGCTGACCTTCGTCCTGAAGGCCGCGAAGGCTCCCGAGGGCGTCGACGAGACCAGGCCCGAGGACTACACGGCGGACGCGGGCGACCCCGGGGTGCAGGTGGAACTGCCGCCGGCGACAGCGGGAAGCTCTCACTAGCCGCCGGTCCCTAGTCCCGGGTGCGCCGGGCCATCGCGTCCCAGAACCGGTCCAGTTCGCGGACGCGCATACCGACCCAGTGCGGTGTCTTCCGGCGCAGCAGCCGCGGGAAGCAGCGTCGGACGCGGCCGGGCAGCAGGGCCTGCTGCTGACGGCAGAACGGCTCGCGGATCTCTCCCCGGGGCACCCCGCCCCGGGGAGGGTAGGGGCAGAGCTGGAACTTGCAGTCGGGCAGACAGTTCGAGCCCGGCACGGGAGGCGAGCTGCCGGCGGCGGTACCGGGCCGCAGCGGCTCACGGTTGGTACGGATGCAGGGCGGGAGCGGCATACCGGGCTGCTCCGCACGGGCCAGCCGCTCCTCGACCTCGTCGGGGTGCCCGTCGCGTTCGATGAGGTTCAGCATGAGCAGGATGTCGGCGACCAGGCGCTGGGCGCGGCCGTCGAGCGTGCTCCACCCGGACGAGGGCGGGATCCACAGGTTGTGCTTGCGGTAGCCGCTCCGGTGGCGGATACGGGAGCCGATGGTGTCGGCGACGCCCATCTCGTCGATCCAGAGGAAGCGCTCGGGCTGGCCGGTCTCCAGGGCGAGGGCCACCAGGTCGCCCGCCTCGGCGACGAACGGATGCATCAGCGGCACGGGCGCGTCGCCGTCGGCACCGGGCGCACCGGGCGTGTTCACGGTGCCGGCCATCGACAGCCACCGCTGCACGGTCTGTACGGCGTCCGACTCACCGATCGCCCGGGACGGATCCCGCTGCCCGTCGTGCTCGTGGCCGGGCTCCGGCGCGCTGCCCTTCTCCCCCTCCTGACGGCCCGAGGTGTCGGGGAGTTCCCACAGGCACAGGGCCTGGAGCAGGCTGACCTGCGCGTGCCAGCACCGGGACTGCTGCAGCACGGTCTCCGCCAGCCGGATCAGGTCGGCACGGTTGCCCGGGTCCGCGTGCGGATGGAGTCTGCGCCGGTTGGCGGCGTACTTGAACCCCTGGGCCAGCGCCGCCTCCAGGACGAGCGGCAGATCGGGGGTGCCCCGGGTGAGCTGGGGGTCGAGGTGGCCCAGCCACTTGGCGAGGCGTTCCCGGGCCTCGTCGCGGTGGGACGCGCTGACCGAGCCCAGGAGCATGGGAAGGATCCAGGCCCGCATCACGAACTCCCGGAACAGGTCCACGCGCTGTTCGAGATACTCCTCGTCGATCGCCTCCCGCTCCTCGAACCGCGAGGCGCCGGAGCCGAACGGCCCCGCCGGGGCGGTCGGACCGGCGGCGCTCTGCTCCTCCATCTTCTCCGCCCACGCCTCGTACTTCCGCCTCCTGTCGCCCTTCAGCTTCCTGACCAGGCTGTTGTACTGCTTCACGGGGTCGGTGTGCAGACCGACCCGCTCCCGGATCAGGGCGAACGCGGCGTTGCCCCCGGCGCCGCACTCCTGGGCCGCCGCCAGGCGTATCGAGTGGCTGGGCTCCTTGATGCCCATCTGGTACAGCTGCCAGTACATCTGCGTGGTGGCGGTCTCCTCGGGCAGCGTCCGCAGCACCGCGCCGATCTGTCGGAGCAGCCGCAGCTTCGCGTCCTCCAGGGTGCGCCGATCCCCCTTGGCGCGCGGCCAGCGGTTGCGTATGTCGCCGATGACGTCGGTCAGCAGCGCGCGGTCCCGCTCCACGCACAGGGTTTCCAGGACCGCGGCGAAGAGATCGAGTGCCTTCGGATCGTCCGTGCGGCGGCTCGCGGCCTCGTAGAGCCGTTGGCCCAGCGTGCGCGGCCGCTGCCCCGGCATGTTCCTTCGCACGCCGGCCGGCCGCATCGGCCCACCGTTCGCCTTCTTGCGCTCGGCGCCGGAACGGCGCTCCCGGGCCGGGGACGACTCCGCCGCACGCCGACGGGACAGCAGCACCAGGGCGATGAGCAGTTCACGGCTGGGGCCGGGCGGTTGCAGTGCCTGGTCGACCAGCTCTCCGGCAGCGCGCTCCCCCAGGTGATGCAGCACGCGGAAGCCGAAGTAGGCCTGGATGATGCTGTGCGGGAAGCGGACCCTCTTCTCGAACCCCTCCACCAGCCCGAGTTTGTCCGCGTTGCCGGCGAAACGGGCGAGGATCGCCTGGGCCTGGTCCGCGCTGCTCTCGGTGAGCAGCCGCTGCGCCTCCTCCCCGAGGTTCCTGCGGAGCGAGTTCCAGATCTTCTGCCGGTGCCACTCCGAGAAGGCCTGGCCCTGTCTGCCGTTGCGGTCCTGGCGCGGTGCGCCCGTCCGCGGGCCCGTCCGGGACGTCGTACTCCGGCCGCCCGAGCGGGAGTCGCAGGCGAGCAGCTCGGTCAAGCCCACCTCCAGCTTGTCCTGGAGCAGCCCGATGCACGCCAGGGCGGACACCACCTCGACCGTGTCACGGCGCTCCCGCTCGTTCAGCGCGACCTCCTCGCGCAGCAGCCGCTCGCACAGCGTGTCCTTCCACCGCTCCAGCAGCCACAGCCGCAGCGTGCCGCGGTCCCGGCTGCGGGTGTTCAGCCGCCTGGGGTCGTCCAGGGCGCCGTGACGGTGCAGTTCACGGGCGATCTGGAGGTAGACGGGCGATTCGGTCACCTCCGCCGTCTCCACGATCCAGTCCACGCGCCGCTCGTCCGAGTCGGGCACGTGCGCCTGGACGAAGCGCAGCGCCTCCTCCTCGCTCAGCGGTTCCAGCTCCACGATCGCGGCGGCGGTGCTCTCCAGGGGGCTGTGCGGCCGGGAGGCGATGACCAGCGGCAGTCTCTCCTTGTGCGCGCGCTCGATGGCCTTGCGGATGATGTTGTCCCGGTTCTGCTGGAGGCTGTCGTCGAGGAGAGCCTCCTCCAGACCGTCGGCTATCACCACCGGCTTGTCGTCGGCGAGCAGTTGCTGCCAGACCCGGTCGTTCTTGCCGCGGGCCAGGACACCCTGCGGTGCCTCCTCGGTGAAGCGCTGCCGGGCCAGGCTCTGGAAGTCCAGGTCGCCCCCGCCGTCCACGTCCCGCAGCCGGATCGGCACGGGCACGGCGTGCTCCCGGGCCAGCAGTTCGCAGAGCCGCACCAGGACCGCGGTCTTGCCCGCGCCGACACCGCCGACGAGCAGATAGGGCCTGCGTGTGTTGCGGTCCCGCAGCCGTTGGGCGATGACCTCGGCGATCGCCTCACGGCCCACGATCCCGGCGATGTCCTGGCCGGCGGTGAGCACCAGCCGGCGGGGGTCCTTGCGGACCTTGGCGAGGTAGCGGTGTTTGGTCCAGCTGTACCAGCAGAACAGGAAGAGCGCGGCTGCGATCGAAGCGGTCAGGACCGGGCCGAGGAGGTTCAGAAGGGTTTCGACACCTTTTTTGTCCTTGAGCCAGTCATCGAAGCTGGTCGACCCCTTGAAGGCGCTGTACACGGCGTCCCCGCACCAGGCGAGGATCGCCAGGAGGGCGATCAGCCAGATGAGTCTGGTGAGGTTGCCGTAGGTGAACCACCGGTGCCATTTCTTGGGGCGGGTGACGCCACGGCGGGCCTCCAGACGAATCGTCAGGCGGTGCCAGCGGGCGAGGAGTACACGTCTGACGCCGTGCCCCGCACGTCTGAAGTGCAGCGTCGCCATCGGCGCGTTGCGCGGCCGCTGCTTGCCCGGGGTGTGACGGACGACCCTGGTCATCGTGTGCTCTCCCTCCGAGAGCGTTCCTCGGGACGGAGGACCCGTGGGCGCCGGCACCTCCTTCCATGGAATCACTCCCGCCGTACCCCGCAACCCGGGCGCCTCCAGGGAAAATCGGGAGGCCCGCGCGCGCGGCTCGGGCAGACTCGGGGCCATGGACATCGTGATACGGCGGGCGGATCCCGGTGAGTACGAGGCGCTCGGCGAGATCACCGCGCGGGCCTATCTCCAGGACGGCCTCCTCGACTACGGCGAGGGGGACGAGTATCTGCCGGTGCTGAAGGATGTGGCCGCGCGGGCCGCCGCCGCGGAGGTGCTCGTGGCGGTGGAGGGCGAGCGGCTCCTCGGCGGTGTCACGTTCGTCGCCGGTCCCGGTCCCGTCGCCGACATCGCGCGGCCCGGTGAGGCCGAGATCCGGGCGCTCGCGGTCGCGCACGACGCGCGGGGCCGGGGCGCCGGGGAAGCCCTCGTACGGGCCTGTCTCGACCGGGCGCGGGCCACGGAGGGCTGCGCGGCGGTCGTCCTGTCGACCCAGCGCAGCATGCACACCGCCCATAGGATCTACGAACGTCTCGGCTTCGTCCGTACACCCGGGCGGGACTGGAATCCCGTGCCGCATCTGGACGACGTCACTCTCCTCACCTACGAGTTGACACTCTGACACCACCCCGACACAACATCTGGGGGTGGCGTGACAGGCGAGCACAAGATGTATGCTCATGCTCGTTGTCGCCGCAGGGGAATCCGGTGCGAATCCGGAACTGTCCCGCAACGGTGTACTTGTGCATGTCTGTGCACGAGCGTCAGTCCGAGGACCTGCCGACAGCGCGCCCGGCCGTCCCGGTCCGGGTGCCTTGACGTCCGGGTCTCGTGGAGTGGGCCGGTGGACGCGACGCCGTGCGCGCTCGTGTGCTGCCCCCTGCGCTCCGCCAGGCCCCCTGCCGAGCGAGGGAGAGCCCCACGTGACCATCGCGCCAGCCGATCCGGCCTCAGCGATCCAGCCGGACACCGACGGTCCCGGTACCGCGCTGCTGCGGACCCTGACCGAGCTGACCGCCGACCTCCCCGACGCCGACCCCGGGCGGGTCGCCGCCGCCGCGCTGCGCGGCCGGTCGGCGCGGGCGGACGAGACGGAGCTGCGCGAGCTGGCCACGGAGGCGGCCGCCGGCCTGATCTCCGAGGACCCCGCCTACTCGAAGCTGGCCGCCCGGCTGCTGACGGTCTCGATCGCCGCGGAGGCCGCCTCCCAGGGCGTGACGTCCTTCACGGAGTCCGTCGCCGTCGGCCACCGCGAGGGGCTCGTCGCCGACCGCACCGCCGCGTTCGTACGGCTGCACGCGGCCCGGCTGGACGCCCTGGTCGACACCGGCGCCGACGACCGCTTCGGATACTTCGGGCTGCGCACCCTGCACAGCCGCTATCTGCTGCGACACCCGATCACCCGCAAGGTGATCGAGACGCCCCAGCACTTCCTGCTCCGGGTCGCGTCCGGTCTCGCCGATGGGGGTCCCCCCTCTGGGGGAGACACGGCCCGCTCCCTGGACGAGGTCGCCGCGCTCTACGGGCTCATGAGCCGGCTCGACTATCTGCCGTCCTCCCCCACCCTCTTCAACTCCGGCACCCGGCACCCCCAGATGTCGTCCTGCTACCTCCTCGACTCCCCGCTGGACGAGCTGGACTCGATCTACGACCGCTACCACCAGGTCGCCCGGCTGTCCAAGCACGCCGGCGGCATCGGGCTGTCGTACTCCCGCATCCGCTCGCGCGGTTCGCTGATCCGCGGCACCAACGGGCACTCCAACGGCATCGTGCCGTTCCTGAAGACCCTGGACGCCTCGGTCGCCGCCGTGAACCAGGGCGGCCGGCGCAAGGGCGCGGCCGCGGTCTACCTGGAGACCTGGCACTCCGACATCGAGGAGTTCCTGGAGCTGCGCGACAACACCGGTGAGGACGCCCGCCGTACGCACAACCTGAACCTGGCGCACTGGATCCCGGACGAGTTCATGCGTCGGGTGAACGCCGACGGGCAGTGGTCGCTGTTCTCCCCCGCCGACGTGCCCGAGCTGGTCGACCTGTGGGGCGAGGAGTTCGACGCCGCGTACCGCAAGGCGGAGGAGACCGGGCTCGCGAAGAAGACCATCCCGGCGCGTGATCTGTACGGCCGGATGATGCGGACCCTCGCCCAGACCGGCAACGGCTGGATGACCTTCAAGGACGCGGCCAACCGCACCGCCAACCAGACGGCGCTGCCGGGCCATGTCGTCCACTCCTCCAACCTCTGCACGGAGATCCTGGAGGTCACGGACGACGGCGAGACGGCGGTCTGCAACCTGGGTTCGGTGAACCTCGGCGCGTTCGTCGACCCGACGGCCGGCGACCTCGACTGGGAGCGGCTGGACGCCACGGTCCGCACCGCCGTCACCTTCCTCGACCGGGTCGTCGACATCAACTTCTACCCGACCGAGCAGGCGGGCCGGTCCAACGCCAGGTGGCGTCCGGTGGGCCTGGGCGCGATGGGGCTCCAGGACGTCTTCTTCAAGCTGCGGCTGCCCTTCGACTCCGCCGAGGCGCGTGCGCTGTCGACGCGGATCGCCGAGCGGATCATGCTCGCCGCGTACGAGGCCTCCACCGACCTCGCCGAGCGCGGCGGGCCGCTGCCGGCCTGGGAGAAGACGCGTACGGCGCAGGGTGTGCTGCACCCCGACCACTACGGCGTCGAGTTCACCTGGCCGGAGCGCTGGGCGGCGCTGCGCGCGCGGATCGCGACGACGGGCCTGCGCAACAGCCTGCTGCTCGCCATCGCCCCCACCGCCACCATCGCCTCCATCGCGGGCGTCTACGAGTGCATCGAGCCGCAGGTGTCCAACCTGTTCAAGCGCGAGACGCTGTCCGGTGAGTTCCTCCAGGTCAACTCGTATCTGGTGCAGGACCTCAAGGAGCTGGGCGTGTGGGACGCGCGCACCCGGGAGGCGCTGCGCGAGTCCAACGGCTCGGTGCAGGACTTCGCGTGGATCCCGGCGGACGTTCGGGCCCTGTACCGGACGGCGTGGGAGATCCCGCAGCGCGGCCTGATCGACATGGCCGCGGCCCGCACCCCGTACCTGGACCAGTCCCAGTCGCTGAACCTGTTCCTGGAGACGCCGACCATCGGCAAGCTCTCCTCGATGTACGCGTACGCCTGGAAGTCGGGCCTGAAGACGACGTACTACCTGCGCTCGCGTCCGGCGACCCGGATCGCCCGCGCCGCCCAGGCGCAGACCCCGACCACCCTCCCCGCGCAGCAGACGGCCGACCCCGACGCCGTCGCCTGCTCCCTTGAGAACCCCGAGTCCTGCGAGGCCTGCCAGTAATGCCCAGCGACAAGAACCTGCTCGACCCCGGCTTCGAGCTGACTCTGCGCCCCATGCGCTACCCGGACTTCTACGAGCGCTACCGGGACGCCATCAAGAACACCTGGACCGTGGAGGAGGTCGACCTCCACTCGGACGTCGCCGACCTCGCCAAGCTGTCCCCGATGGAGCAGCATCTGATCGGCCGGCTGGTCGCCTTCTTCGCGACGGGCGACTCGATCGTGGCGAACAACCTGGTGCTGACGCTGTACAAGCACATCAACTCCCCCGAGGCGCGCCTGTACCTGAGCCGGCAGCTCTTCGAGGAGGCCGTCCACGTCCAGTTCTATCTGACCCTGCTGGACACCTACCTCCCGGACCCGGAGGACCGCGCGGCCGCGTTCGACGCGGTGGAGAACATCCCGTCGATCCGCGAGAAGGCGGAGTTCTGCTTCAAGTGGATCAACGAGGTGGAGAAGCTGGACCGGCTGGAGTCGCAGGCCGACCGCCGCCGTTTCCTGCTCAACCTGATCTGCTTCGCCGCGTGCATCGAGGGCCTGTTCTTCTACGGCGCCTTCGCGTACGTCTACTGGTTCCGCAGCCGGGGTCTGCTGCACGGTCTCGCCACCGGCACCAACTGGGTGTTCCGGGACGAGACCATGCACATGAGCTTCGCCTTCGAGGTGGTCGACACGGTCCGCAAGGAGGAGCCGGAGCTGTTCGACGAGCAGCTCGGGCAGCAGGTCACGGACATGCTCCGGGAGGCCGTCGAGGCGGAGTTGCAGTTCGCGCGGGACCTGTGCGGCGACGGACTGCCGGGCATGAACACCGACTCGATGCGGCAGTACCTGGAGTGCGTCGCCGACCAGCGCCTCACACGGCTGGGCTTCGCGCCGGTGTACGGCTCGGAGAACCCGTTCTCCTTCATGGAGCTCCAGGGCGTTCAGGAGCTGACCAACTTCTTCGAGCGCCGGCCGTCGGCGTACCAGGTGGCGGTGGAGGGCACCGTCGACCTGGACGAGGACTTCTGATCCTCCCTCTCCCCACGGGCCTCCTGGGCCTTCCTGATCTGCCGGTCGGCGCGCCGGTCGCGCGCGATGCCGAGCACGGACGGGAGGACCAGGAGGACGAGGATCCCCAGGACGAGGAGCATTCCGACGAGGCCTTCGATCTGGTTCGTGTTCATGTACACCACTGTCGCGCCGGACACTCCTGACCGGGAGTGGCAGGACTGCCGTACACCTTCAAATTACTGCCACCTCGGGTGCACACTGGCAGCATGCTGAAGAACGTGGCCGCGGTGCTGCTCGACGGATTGCATCCCTTCGAGCTGGGTGTCGTCTGCGAGGTGTTCGGCCTCGACCGCAGCGACGAGGGGCTGCCGGTGTACGACTTCGCCGTGGTCTCCGCGGAGGGCCCGTCGCTGGGCACGCACGTCGGCGGGCTCACCGTCTCCACGCCGTACGGTCTCGACCGGCTGGAGGAGGCCGATCTGATCGCCGTACCGGCCGCGGACGCGGCCGTCGACCGCGACTATCCGCCGGAGCTGCTCGACGCCCTGCGCCGGGCCGTGGCGCGCGGGGCACGGGTGCTGAGCGTGTGCTCCGGCGTCTTCGTGCTCGGCGCCGCCGGGCTGCTCGACGGCCGGCGCTGTGCCGCGCACTGGCGGCACGCGGAGCTCCTGGGCCGCCGCTTCCCGAGGACGGTCGTCGAGGCGGACGTCCTCTACGTCGACGAGGACCCGGTGATCACCTCCGCCGGCACCGCCGCCGGGATCGACGCCTGTCTGCACCTCGTCCGCAAGGAGCAGGGGCCCGAGGTCGCGAACGGGATCGCCCGGCGGATGGTCGTACCGCCGCACCGGGACGGCGGCCAGGCACAGTACATCCAGCGGCCGCTGCCCCGCTCCTCCTGCGACACGGTCGGGGAGGTGCTGGCCTGGATGGAGGCGCACCTCGACCAGGAGGTCACGGTCGAGCAGCTCGCGGTCCGCGCGCACATGGCACCGCGCACCTTCGCCCGGCGTTTCCAGCAGGAGACGGGCACCACCCCCTACCGTTGGCTGCTGCGCCAGCGGGTGCTGCTCGCACAGCAGCTGCTGGAGGCCACGGACGAGACGATGGACGCGATCGCCTGGCGCACCGGCTTCGGCACGGCGGGCGCCCTGCGCCATCAGTTCGTACGGTCGCTGGGGACGACCCCGAACGCCTACCGGCGGACCTTCCGGGGGCCGCAGGCGGTCGCCTGACCGTCCACGGCCCCGGGCGGGCCCCGCACGCTCTCACCCCGGCAGCGCCCGCACCCGCAGTCGGCGCGGCCGGAGCGTGATTCCTATGTGCGTGCGGTTGTCGGAGCCGGGCGCGGGCTCGAAGCGGAACGCGGTCGCCACCACCGCGGCGATCAGGGTGAGCTCGGCCATGGAGAAGTGGTCGCTCGGGCACTTGCGGTTGCCGACGCCGAACGGCGACATGGCGTACTTCGGCACCGGGGCGGAGTGACCGGGCAGCCAGCGGTCGGGATCGAACTCCTCGTTCCGCTCGAACGAACGCGGATCACGCTGGACCGCGTACGGGCTGTAGACGATGTCCGCACCGGCCGGAATGCGGTATCCGCCGAGCTCGGTGTCGGTCACCGCGCGCCGGGTCAGTATCCATACGGCGGGATACAGCCGCATGGTCTCGACCACCACATTGGCCGTGTGCCGGAGCTTTCGGACGTCGTCGAATGCGACCCGCCGGTCACCGACAACGTTTTTCACCTCTGCGCGGATCTTGTCCACTTGATCCGGATGCTCCGTGAGGACGTGGAGCAGCGACATGACCACGGAACCGGCGGTTTCGCTGCCCGGGGTCAGTATCGCGACGACCTGGTCGTGGATCTCCTGTTCCCCGATGGGATCGCCATTCTCGTCCGTCGCCTCCAGCAAAGCCGTCAGCAAATCGTCCGGCTTTTGACCGGATGCCCGGCGCTCGGCGATGATCTCGTCGACCAGCCGGTGGAGATCGGCCAGTGCCCGGTTGAATTCGCGGTTGGCCGGAATCGGTACCCGATAAAGAGGTCCGAGGGGGAGCACCATGCGTTGGTACATACCGGCGAACAGGGTGGCGAGCGCGGAGGTGATGCGCTCGGAGCGGGCGTCCATGTAGGTGCCGCGCATCAGACAGCGGGCGGAGATGCGCACGGACACCCGGAAGCCCTCGGCGGTGGCGTCGAGGACCTCGCCGCGGCTCCAGCGTTCGACGAGCGCGTAGGCCTCCTCCTCCATGATCGGCCCGTACGCGGGGATGGCGTCGAGCCGGAACGCGGGCTGGATGGTGCGTCGCTGGCGGCGGTGGAGCGGGCCGTTGGCGGTGGCCACACCCTCCTTGCCGAGCAGGCTCTCCAGGGACTCCCACAGGGGTCCGGAGATGATGTAGTCGGGGCTGAGGGCGAGTTCCCCGGTGAGTTCGGGCGCGGTGACGGCGTACACCGTCTTGGGGCCGAGCCGGAGCCGGACCACATCACCGTGGTCGCGCAGCTGTTCGAGGAAGGCCAGTGGGCCGCGGGCCAGCCTCCAGCCGTGGCCGAGGAGCGGGACCCTGCCGCCGGCCAGGGGCGGTTCCTGCGGTGCCCTGGTCCCGGCGGACCCGGGTTTCACCGATTCGACGGTCATTTCTCACCTGCCGCTTCGTTGTTGACGTACGGGGGCGTGGACCGGTCGTCCCAGCTGTCGACCGTGTACCGGCCGGACTCGTGGTGGAACCAGTAGACGGAACTGAACCAGTTCCGCATGTTCGCGAGGCAGGACCGTACAGCGGCGCCGAGTTCTTTTCCGCGGACCGTCCCGTCGGCCAGCCGGTCAGCCAGCCGTAAGACGTCCTTCTCCACGTCGATGAATCCGGAGATGCATTCCTCGACGCGCCGCCGCACTTCATCCACCGCCTCTTCCAGAGTCAGTCCCTCATGGGCGATGAGACTGATTCCGAGATTGTGCACCTCGTCACCCGCTATTTCCTTCGGGAGCGAGCAGAGGTCGTTGTACCAGGCGGCGAATTCCTGGCTCAGCAGGGCCGCCTTCCGATAGGACGGGTGTTTGCGCACCGTGTCCGGGAGTTCGTATCCCGCGCTCAGTTCCAGGAGGTCGGTCCAGATCCAGTGCGCGAAGGTGAGCCGGCGCAGCGCGAGATATTCGCCGACCGGGGGGACCCGCCCCTGGAGGCGATTGCGGAATTCCCGGTCGTACGCGTCGATCACGGAGTGGAAGTGGCGTCTGAACCGCGCGTTCCAGGTGCCGGGGAGAAACGCGAACAGCCGGCCCGCGCTGTCCGCGAGGCCGGCCACCAGCGGGTCGGGATGGCGCAGGTGGGCCGCCGGGGCGTCCAGGGCCGCGTGCAACCGGAACCTGAGCCGGCGCCACTCCGCGGTGCGTCCGTGGACGACGTCGCGGTCGTGCCGGTCGTCCCAGACGAAGAACCATGCGCTGTAGTCGGCTATGGCCTGGAGAACCTCCTCGGAGGCGCCGAGGTAGTAGCCCGCCATCAGATCCGTGTAGCACAGTCCGTCGGCATATTCTGCGACCTTGTCCGCCGGCATGAGGCCTTTTTCCAGCAGCCAGGAGCGCGTCTTCTCCTGCAACCGGGGCCAATACGGATGCAGATGCCGGGGAAAGGAAGCCTCGATGACCGGAAGAGAGAGCGAGGGCGGAACCGTTGGTGCGGCCACCGTCACCATGGTGCGGTATGTGGTGCTGTATGGGAAAGCTGGCACGAACAACCCCTCTCAGCCGCCAGTGGGCAACACGCCCCTCCCGCCGTGCCGGGCGCGCGCCGTTGCGTATCCCCGCACTTCCCATTCAGCACTACAACTGACCGCTATGGGAACGGATTTGCTTCATTCACTACCTCTACACACTGAGATTCCCCCTCGCCGTGACCGGTAATGGATCAGCGGATGTGCATAAGCGATCGAACGTGTGTCGGACATACGAACGACGCCTGGCCGGGAGGGTTCCCGGCCAGGCGTCGTCCGCGAGGTGGCGTGGTTCAGTCGTTGGCGACCACGGGGTAGCGGGGTTCGTTCTCGGCCATCTGCCGCAGGGCGTCCTTGCGTTCGCGCTTGGACAGCCGGTCGATGTAGAGGTAGCCGTACAGGTGATCGGTCTCGTGCTGCAAACAACGAGCGAAGTACCCGGTGCCGCGCACCTTGATCGGGTTGCCCTGCTCGTCCTGCCCGGTCACCTCAGCGTAGTCGGGCCGGGCGAGCGGCGCATACGCGGTGGGCACGGACAGACAGCCCTCGTTGCTGTCGTCCAGCCGGCGCCGGTCGGCGGGCAGTTCGACCAGCTTGGGGTTGCAGACGACCCCGACGTGCCGGGCGCCCTCGTCGTCGGGGCAGTCGTAGACGAAGACCTTCAGGTCGACACCGATCTGGTTCGCGGCCAGGCCCACGCCCTCGGCGGTGCGCTGCGAGGCGAACATGTCGTCGACCAGCTTGCGCAGCTCGTCGTCGAACACGGTGACGTCCTTGCACTCCTTGTGCAGCACCGGGTTCCCGACGACGGTGATGGGCCGCGAGGTACCGCGCTCCCGGTACGCCTGCTCCCGCTCCTCCGCCTCCTCGACGTCGATGACGAAGCCCTCGTCGTCCACGGGGAGCACGCCCGCGTGCTGCTGATCGGTGTCCTGCTGCGCCATGACCGACGATGCCTTCCTGAAAAACTGGGGGTGAGGTTGCGGATACAGGGTACGGGCAGCCACGACGGGCCCGCGGACGGCAGACGGTCTCAGCAAACCTCTTCCAAGTCCCGCCAGTCCCGGGAATCAGGGCTGTCGGAAACCCACCCGTCCAACAACCCCCGCACCAGAGAAGCCGGCGCAGCCACCCCGCACTCCCGCTCCGGCACCCACAACTGCCCGTCCGTACGATGCCCCAGCGGCCCCGGATGCCCCGGCTCACTGTGGTCGTGCGGATCGAGATGCTCCCCGTCGCCCTCGTCCGACGGCATCCGTGACTCCGAGCACATCCGGCACAGCAACCGCACCGACGACGACCAGTCCTCCGCGGCGTACCCGGCGTCCGCGGCCAGCTGCTCCAGCGCGTCCCGGTCCGCCTCCGTCGCCGCCTCCAGCAGGACCACCCAGGTCGGCACGGGGGACGGCGCCCACAGCTCGATCTCGTCGAAGACGGGGTAGGAGTGCCCGGCGGCCGTGGTCCGCTCGCCGTGCGGCACGCCGTCGTGCAGGACGACCTCACCCCAGCGCCGCCCGGAGGACGGCAGCGGGATCGAGAGCACCTCCATCCGGGCGGGGTCCAGCCGCCGCCCCCACACCACCTCGGCCTCCCCCTCCGGGGACAGCCGTACGGCGGCGCTGCCCAGCTCCATCCCGACGGGCTCGCCGGAGCCGATGCCGCTGCCGGGCACATGCAGCCCGTAGGCCTGCCAGGCGCGGCGGGCCAGCGGCCAGTCCTGGAGCGCGGTGGCGGCGATTCCGACGTTCCACCAGTCCGGGGCGCCGGTCTCCCGGTCGAGCAGCGCGACCGCGCGGAGCCCGGCGGTGCGGGCCTGCTCCCAGTCGTGCCGGAACTTGTGCAGCAGGGCGAGGTTGAACCAGGACTCCGACAGCCAGGGCTCCAGGTCGGCGGCACGTGTCAGCAGTGCGCCCGCGTCCTCGTAGCGTCCGTCGCCGATGAGCGTGAACGCGCGGTCCGTGGCCTGCCGCCAGGAGGCGGAGGGCCGGTGCCGTCCCTTGCCGAAGATCCTCACGATTCCCGCCTGCCAGTTCCGTTCAGTGGGCTGGCCAGTGCCCCCGGACACTCTCTCCCTCGCATCCAACCACGTGCGGCTGGGAGGGCGCTCATTACCCATGGGTTACCCACCCTCGGGCAGGGTCAGACAGCCGCGGCAGAGCACCCTGGCCAGCGCCTCGACGACCTCCGGGGCGTACTCCCCGCCGGTGCCGAGACGCAGCTCCTCCAGGGCGGTGAGGGGGCCGCCGGGGCCGGTTCCCTGCACCTTCTCCTCGTAGGCGTTCACCACCCGGACGATGCGGGCGGCCGGCGGCTGCTCGGGATAGGGGTCGGCCTGCCGCTCGACGACCGCCGCGACCTGGGCGCTCGCCCCGGTCTGGCGGACGACGGCCCCGCCGAGCAGGGCGATCCGGCGCTGCTCGGCCGCCGGGAGGCCGGAGGTGGCGCCCGCCGGGACGGGGTCGACCAGGCTGAGCTGGCCGATGTCGTGCATCAGGGCCGCGTACTCCAGGACGGTCAGCTCCGCCTCCGGCAGCCCGAGGTCCCGGCCCACCGCCTGGCTGAGGGCGGCGACCCGGCGGGCGTGCCCGGCCGGGGTGTAGCCGGCGATCTCGGTGGCGCGGGCGAGGGAGACGATGGTCTGCCGGTTGGTGGCGCGGACCGCGGCGTACCGGCGCAGGGACAGCTGGGTCAGCAGCAGCGGCACCGAGAACACGGGCAGCGCCCACAGGCCGACGACGGCGACCGCGAGCGCCATCACCGCGCCGGTCGCGCACACCGCCGAGCCGATCCCGGGCACCGCCCGCAGTTCGTCGCGGAGCAGCGGGGGGAACGGCCAGCCGGTGCGGGAGTGCGCGAGCGCGGCGGCGATCACGGCGTCGCAGAGCACCGTCAGGACGAGCAGGGCGAGCAGGACGAGGGCGTAGAGAGGGCCCCGCCAGCGGTCGAAGGCCCCGTTGTTGTAGAGCGGTTGGAAACAGACGGCAGCGAAGCCGACGGCCAGGACCCGGCGGACCAGATGGTCGAGGACGGGGCCCTGCCCACGGGCGAGATGGGGCACGCTGCCCAGCAGGGAGGCGGCGGCGACCACCGACACGACCTGGGCGACCCCGTGGTGGCCGGGGTGGCCGGCGTGCTCCCCGAGCAGGGCGTACGACAGTCCCCCGGCGGCGCCGAGCGGCGCGGTCTCCCGCAGTCCGGGCCCGCTCATCACCTCCCCCACGGCGACCAGCGCACCGAAGGCCAGCGCCACGGCCCCCTCCTCGACCCCGGTGCGGAAGGTGACGAGGAGGGAGCCGACGGTGAGCAGGGCGGCCGCGATGTACAGCGGGCTGCGCGGGATCACCGGGTCACCCCCGGACGCTCCGGGGCCGTGGCCGGGGCGGGGACCGTGCGGTGGGGCTCGTCCGCGGTGACCCTCGGGTGCCAGCCCTCGCGGCCGATCACCCGGACCAGGGCGGTCACCATGCGGGGGTCGAACTGCGCCCCGGCGCACCGCTCCAGCTCCGCCAGGGCGACCTCCACCGGCCGGGCCCGGCTGTAGCTGCGGGTGGAGGTCATCGCGTCGAAGGCGTCGGCGACGGCCACCACCCGTGCGGGTTCCGGGATCTGACGGCCCGCCAGCCCGTAGGGGTAGCCGCTGCCGTCCATCCGCTCGTGGTGGTGGAGGATCGCCGAGCGGGCCTCGCCGAGGAAGGAGATCCCCCGGGTGATCTCATGACCGTACTCCGGATGCAGTTCGATCACGCGCCGTTCCTCGGGGGTCAGCGGTCCGTCCTTGCGCAGCAGCCGGGTCGGCACGCCGAGCTTGCCCACGTCGTGCAGGATCCCGGCGAACCGGATGACCTCCACCCGGCTCTCGTCCATGCCCAGCTCGCGCGCGATCATCACGGAGGCCTGTCCGACGCGTTCGCTGTGGCCGCGGGTGTAGCCGTCCTTGATGTCGACGGCCTGGACGAGCGCGCGGATCGTCGCCCGGTGCGCGGCGCGCTCCCGGTGGTACTGGGCGAACACCCACCAGGACACGGCCATCGGGAACAGCACCAGCAGGGCGGCCACCGGCCCGTAGGGGCTGTGCCAGAGCACGGCCATCATCAGGCCGGCGAGTCCGTGCACGGCGAGGGGCGCGAGCGAGCGCAGGAACAGACCCCGGAAGACCTTGAGCGCCGGGAGGCCCTCGGCGAGCGTGAGCATCCCGCCGTCGAGGACGGCGAGCACCGCGCAGTGGACGAGGACGGCCGCGCCCGCGGGCAGCAGCGCGTACGGCACCTCGGAGCCGGCCACGGTCGCCGGCCCGCCCAGTGCCCCGTGGACCCGGGCCGCGGCCCACACGGCGAGGGCCGACTGGGCCGCCCGCCAGACGCGGCGCAGCAGAAAGGGGCCCTTGTCGACGTACGAGCACAGGGCCCCGGGGAGCGGTACGAGCGCGGCGGCGGGCGCCGGCAGGAGGAAGGCCCCGGCGAGCAGGACGGGGGAGAAGGTGCCGGCGAACCGGCGCCGGGCGATCTGCTCACCCGCCGCGTACAGCGCGGCGAGCAGTCCCACGGCCCACCAGGGCGTGTCCCGGGCGGTGACGAGCGGGGACAGGCAGAGCAGGGCGGCGAGGGCGGCACCGGCGATGTAACCGCGCGCCCGCGCCGGCACTCCCTCCATGACGCCTCCCCAGCCATGCCCGTCCGGGCTCCGTCAGCGGTCCGGGCTTCGGAGCCTAGGGTGGCGTGGGGTGGCTCTGCGGGCGTATCACCCGCGGATTAGCACATTCGGGTGAAGACAGGCCCCGTCGGGACTCCGCAGGACTCTCAGGACTCCTGCGGAGAAACCGGGGCGACCGGCGCGGCCGTCACATCGTGCTCGGGCACGGCCTGCCCGGAACGGATCAGATCGAGCCGTCCCAGGACCTTGGCGCGCAGATCGGTCGGCACGTCGTCATGCCCGCAGCACCGCTTGACCAGCTTCTTCACGGCCTCTTCGAGTCCGTACTTCTCCAGGCACGGGGAGCACTCGGTGAAGTGCTGCTTGAACTTGTCGCGATCGACGTCCGGCATCTCGCTGTCGAGGAACTCGTAGAGATGATCGAGTACCTCACTGCAGTCCGTCTCGTGCGGCTCTCCGCAGCTCATGAGCCCGAGCCTTTCGCTTCGTTCGAGTCCCCGGCACCGGCCGGGACCAGCCCGCGCTCACGGGCGTAGTCCTCGAGCATGCCGCGCAGTTGACGGCGGCCCCGGTGCAGCCGGGACATCACCGTACCGATGGGTGTCCCCATGATGTCCGCGATCTCCTTGTACGCAAAGCCCTCGACGTCCGCGAGGTACACGGCGATGCGGAACTCCTCGGGAATGGCCTGAAGTGCCTCTTTCACGTCCGAGTCGGGCAGGTGGTCGAGCGCCTGTGACTCGGCGGAACGCAGACCGGTCGACATGTGCGACTCGGCGCGGGCGAGCTGCCAGTCCTCGATCTCCTCGGCCGCGCTGCGCTGGGGCTCGCGCTGCTTCTTGCGGTACGAGTTGATGAAGGTGTTGGTGAGGATCCGGTACAGCCAGGCCTTGAGGTTGGTGCCCTCGCGGAACTGGTGGAAGGACGCGTACGCCTTGGCGTACGTCTCCTGCACCAGGTCCTCGGCGTCCGCCGGGTTGCGCGTCATGCGCAGCGCCGCCGAGTACATCTGGTCGAGGTAGTCGAGCGCGTCCCGCTCGAAGCGCGCGCTGCGCTCCGCGGACGACTCGTCGCTCGCGCCCTGGCCCTCGGGCAGCTCCGCCTGGCCGTTGTCGGTCCCTGCGTCGGTACCGGTGACCGGACCCACCTCCTCAAGATTCCGGACGGGACCGAATACGGTCCCACTCGAATCGGAGGATAGACGACTACCCGTGCCTGCCGCCGCTCCAAAAGGAGTGGTGGTGGCCGCGTGCAGCACCGTCCAGTCCAGGTCGGTGCGGCCAAAACGGCTCGGGCAGATGGTCGAACCCATGCGGCGGACTTCCTCTCCCACGACATCGGTGCTGCGTGTTCAGCACTTCTGTCCGCCTCAACAGCGAGCCCGCGCACAACATTCCCGAAGCTTTACCCCAGTGACCCGGTCCACTCCACGACCGCGTCCGTGACGATCGCCACGGCCTCTTCCTGGCTGATCTCCGCCCTCCTCGGCACGGCGAGGCCGTGGTCGGCGTACGGCACCTCGACGATCTCGTACGCCCCCTCGGGGAACTCCTCGGGCCGCCCGAACGTGTCGTTGCCGCCCTGGACGACGAGGGTGGGGACCCCGGACCCCAGCAGTTCCGCGGCGCGGGACTTCTCCGGCTTGCCCGGCGGGTGCAGCGGGAAGCTGAGCGCGAGGACCGCGTGGGCGCCGAGCTCGACCGCCGTGCGGCAGGCCACCCGCGCACCGGCGCTCCGGCCGCCGGAGACCACCGGCAGACCGGGCTTCGCGACGGCGGGCCAGATCCCGCGCCAGCCGGTGTCGAGGGTCTTCGGCGCGGGCGCCACCTTCCTGCCGGCCACCCGCCAGGGCTGCTCGACGAGGGCGACGGTGACGCCGTGCCCGGGGAGCACGGCGGCGAGGGCGCTGAGGTCGCGCGCGTCGATGCCGCCGCCCGCGCCGTGGCTGACGGCGAGGACGAGCCGGGGCCGCTTCGCCGGGTGCCAGGTGATGCGGGCGTCGCCGGCGTCGGTGAGGACGAGTTCGGTGCTCACATTGCTCACGTTGCTCACTGGGCTCACTGGGCTCACTGGGGTCACGTCAGAAGAGTGTGCCCTCCTCGGGGCCCTCCAGCTCCTTCAGCAGCTCCGGGCTGTTGTTGCGGACGTTGCTGACGGCCGTGGACACCGGGTAGGCCCGCATCAGTCCGGGCGGCGGAGGCTCCAGCAGGGACCGCAGGTCCTCGGGGTCGGTGCGGGCCGGGTCCAGCCAGGAGTCCCAGCGGTCCGGGGTGAGCATCAGGGGCATCCGGGGGTGGATCTCGGCGAGCGCGTGGGGGCCGTCGGCGGGGGCCACGGCGAGCGGGGTGGTCTCGGCCTCGGTGGTGATCACCGAGCAGGTCACCCACCAGGCCCGCGGATGGTCGTCGGGCAGGGTCCGGTCCCGCCAGAACTCGTACAGCCCGGCCATCGCGAACACCGAGCCGTCGGCCGGGAGCACGAAGTAGGGCTGCTTGCGCGGCCGCTTCTTCTTCCCCTCGACCTCCAGGTCGCGCTCCTCCTTGGCGGTGACCCACTCGTAGTAGCCGTCGGCGGGCAGGATGCAGCGGCGCGAGGTGAAGGCGCGGCGGTACGACGGCTTCTCGTGCACCGTCTCGGCGCGCGCGTTGATCATCCGGGCGCCGCCCTCGGGCGACTTGGCCCAGGAGGGCACGAGCCCCCATTTCAGCTTGCGCAGCTGCCGAACCGGGCGTCGGTCGTCGGCGTCTTTCACGGGACGGTCGAGGACGGCGTAGACCTCCTTGGTCGGCGCCACGTTGTAGTCGGGCTCGAGGGTTTCCTCGGGCTCCCACTTCTCGATTTCAAAGACTCCTGCGAGATCCTCGGGCCTGCGACTCGCTGCATACCGTCCGCACATACGTGCCACACTGCCAGACTCGACACGACGAGAGGGAGCCACAGCCGAACATGGAGAGCACCGCCGCCCTAGCGCTGCCCGACCTGTGGGACCGTCTCGTCGGCACCCAGCCCGACCCCGACCTGTGGGTGGTGATCGCGACGGCCGTCGCGGCCCTCGCGGTCGTCGTCCCGCACAGTCTGTGGCGGATATCCCGCAACGCGATCACGATCGCCCACGAGGGCGGCCACGGCCTGGTCGCGCTGCTGACGGGCCGCCAGCTCACCGGGATCCGGCTGCACTCCGACACCAGCGGCCTCACGGTGAGCCGCGGCAAGCCCCACGGCCTCGGCATGATCCTCACCGCCGCCGCCGGCTACACCGCTCCCCCGCTCCTCGGCCTCGGCGGCGCGGCCCTCCTCGGCGCCGGCCGCATCACGCTCCTCCTCTGGCTGGCGACGGCCCTCCTGGTCGCGATGCTGGTGATGATCCGCAACGCCTACGGCGCCCTCACGGTCGTCCTGACCGGCGGCACCTTCCTCCTGGTCTCCTGGCTGGCGGGCCCCCAGGTGCAGGCGGCGTTCGCCTACGCGGTGGTGTGGTTCCTGCTCCTGGGCGGCGTACGCCCGGCCTTCGAGCTCCAGGTCAAGCGCCGGCGCGGCGGCGCGGGCGACTCGGACGCGGACCAACTGTCGCGCCTGACGCACGTTCCGGCGGGCCTGTGGCTGTTCCTGTTCCATGTGGTGAGCCTGTGCGCGTTGATGGGCGGGGGCCGCTGGTTGCTGGAGATGTGATGCAAGCCCCGCAGGGGCGCGCATCACAGGGGCGCGGGGCTGAATCGATATGCGGCTCCGCCGCGGGGCGCGACCAGCCCCCACGGCGCCGCACGCGACAACCTACCGGCACTAAAGTGAACGCATGCCCAAAACCCCGGCCCTCTGGCCCGCCCCCACCGCGAGCGAAGCCGTCGACGCGACGGTCCACGTGCCGGGGTCCAAGTCCGTCACCAACCGCGCCCTCGTCCTCGCCTCGCTCGCCTCGGAGCCCGGCTGGCTGCGCCGCCCCCTCCGCTCCCGCGACACGCTGCTGATGGCCGAGGCCCTGCGCGCGATGGGCATCGAGATCGAGGAGGGCGTGGGACCGGACGGCACGGGCGAGGCCTGGCGCGTGCTCCCCGCGGGCCTGCGCGGCCCGGCCACGGTGGACGTCGGCAACGCGGGCACCGTCATGCGCTTCCTGCCCCCGGTCGCCGCCCTCGCCGACGGCCCCGTCCGCTTCGACGGCGACCCGCGCGCGTACGAGCGCCCCCTGCACGGCGTCATCGACGCGCTGCGCGTCCTCGGCGCCCGGATCGACGACGACGGCCGGGGCGCGCTGCCGCTGACGGTGCACGGCTCGGGCGCGCTGGACGGCGGGCCGGTGGAGATCGACGCGTCCTCGTCCTCGCAGTTCGTGTCGGCGCTGCTGCTGTCGGCCCCCCGCTTCAACCAGGGGGTGGAGGTCCGCCACATCGGTGCGACGCTCCCCTCTCTCCCCCACATCCGGATGACGGTGGACATGCTGCGCGCGGTCGGCGCCCAGGTGGACACCCCGGAGTCGGGCGGCGAGCCGAACGTCTGGCGGGTCACGCCGGGGGCGCTGCTGGGCCGGGACCTGACGATCGAGCCGGACCTGTCGAACGCGCAGCCGTTCCTGGCGGCGGCGCTGGTGACGGGCGGCCGGGTGCTGATCCCGGACTGGCCGGCGCGGACCACCCAGCCGGGTGACCGGCTGCGGGAGATCTTCACCGAGATGGGCGGCTCCTGCGAGCTGACGGAGTACGGTCTGGTCTTCACCGGCTCGGGCGCGATCCACGGGGTGGACGTGGACCTGGGGGACGTCGGCGAGCTGACCCCGGGCATCGCGGCGGTGGCCGCGCTCGCGGACTCCCCGTCCACCCTGCGGGGCGTGGCCCATCTGCGGCTGCACGAGACGGACCGGCTGGCCGCGCTCACCAAGGAGATCAACGAGCTGGGCGGGGATGTCGCCGAGACGGCCGACGGGCTGCACATCCGCCCGCGCCCGCTGCACGGCGGGACCTTCCGTACGTACGACGACCACCGCATGGCGACCGCCGGTGCGATCATCGGCCTGGCCGTGGCGGGGGTGCAGATCGAGAACGTGGCGACGACGGCGAAGACCCTGCCGGACTTCCCCGGGCTGTGGACCGGGATGCTCGGGGTATCCGGGATGCTCGGGGTATAGGGACGGCGGGGAACAGGCATGCGCCGCTACGGCAAGCACACCGACGAGGACGACATCCGCTCGCGCCCGAACCGCAAGGGCAACCGGCCTCGTACACACATCCGTCCCAAGCACGAGGACGCCGCCGAGGGCATGGTCCTCACCGTCGACCGGGGCCGGCTGACCTGTCTGGTCGAGGACCGGATCGTCGTCGCGATGAAGGCCCGTGAGCTGGGCCGCAAGGCGGCGGTCGTGGGTGACCGGGTCGCCCTGGTCGGCGATCTGTCCGGCAACAAGGACACCCTCGCCCGGATCGTCCGCATCGAGGAGCGCGCCTCGGTGCTGCGCCGTACCGCGGACGACGACGACCCGTTCGAGCGGGTGGTGGTCGCCAACGCCGACCAGCTCGCCGTCGTCACCGCCCTCGCCGACCCCGAACCCCGCCCCCGGCTGATCGACCGCTGTCTGGTCGCGGCCTACGACGGCGGCCTCACCCCGCTGCTGGTGATGACGAAGTCGGACCTGGCCCCGCCGGACAAGCTGCTGGAGCTGTACGGCGACCTGGACATCCCGTACGTGGTCACCAGCCGTGAGGAGCTGGAGAACGGCGGCGCCGCGGACCGGGTGCGCGAGCTGCTGGTGGGGCGGGTCACGGCGTTCGTCGGGCACTCGGGCGTCGGCAAGACCACCCTCGTCAACGCGCTGGTCCCCGAGGAGCGCCGCCGGGTGACCGGGCATGTCAACGCGGTGACCGGCCGTGGCCGCCACACCACGACCTCGGCGCTGGCGCTGCCCCTGGCGGGCACCGGGGACTGGGTGATCGACACCCCGGGCGTCCGGTCCTTCGGCCTGCACCACGTCGATCCGTCCCGGGTGATCCACGCCTTCCCCGATCTGGAACCGGGCACCGAGGGCTGCCCGCGCGCGTGCAGCCACGACGAGCCGGACTGCGCGCTGGACGCGTGGGTGGCCGAGGGACACGCGGACCCCGCGCGGCTGTACTCGCTGCGCCGGCTGCTGGCCACCCGGGAGCGCAAGGAGGGCGACTGAGGGCGACTGACCTCCGCGTTGTTTGTCAGGACGTGAGTCCGGTAAGTGCATAATCGCACCGAGCCGGACCGCGCGGGCACGAGCGGACAAACGGGAGGACAGCACATGGCGTGGCTGCTGGTCATCGTCGCGGGACTGCTCGAGACCGGTTTCGCCGTCTGTCTGAAGCTGTCCCACGGCTTCACCCGGCTCTGGCCCACCATCGCCTTCTGCGCCTTCGCCCTCGGCAGCTTCGGTCTGCTGACGCTCTCCCTGAAGAAGCTCGACGTCGGCCCGGCGTACGCGGTGTGGACGGGCATCGGCGCGGCGGGCACCGCGATCTACGGCATGGTCTTCCTCGGCGACCTGGTGTCCACTCTGAAGATCGTCTCGATCAGCCTGGTGATCGCCGGGGTGATCGGGCTCCAGCTCTCGGGCTCGGCGCACTGAGCTGCCCCTGACGTGACCGGCGACCGGCCTGCCTACGCCCGCTGGAGCGCCGTCCGGACCAGCTCGGCCACCCCGTTCTCCCCGGCCGGCGGGGCCGCCACGCAGGACAGGGCGAGGCGTACGGCGAGTTCGCAGGCGCGGGCCAGGTCGGCGGCGTCCGCGCGGGCCGCGCCGGGGCCGCCGAGCACGGCGACGGCCCGGTCCCGTACGGCGCCGACGAGGTCGCCGGGCGAGGGCAGCGGCCCGTCCGCCCGCCGCTGCGCGGGGACGGCGGAGGAGGACGGCACCGCCGAGAGCGTCGGCGAGGGCAGCCGCTCGCTCCAGCAGCCGGTGAGCAGGGCCCGCAGGAGCGGGTTGCCCCGGGCCGCCGTGAACGTCCACGCGGCGGCGGAGACCAGCCGTTCGCGGGCGTCGCCCGGCACGGACAGCGCCCGGTCGATCCCGGCGAGGTAGGCGTCGGCCTCCCGCCGCACCAGGGCTCTGGCCAGCCCTTCCTTGCTGCCGAACTCGTTGTACAGGGTCTGCCGGGACACCGCGGCGGTCGCCGCGACGTCCACCATCCGCACCGCGGACCAGGGCCGCAGGTCGAGTGCCGCGTAGGCGGCGTCCAGCAGGGATTCCCGCGCTGCAGGCATCATCGCCTCCCGGGGCGAGCGGATGCTGCCCAGGGTTGACGCGCACGGGGGCACTGTCAAGGGTTCGCGGGCGCGGTGGGGGCCGGGCGACGGCTCCCCGGCCGGTCCCCGCACATCCGGGGCGCGGTCCCCTGTGGCCTCGCCCGATCCGGCCGGATACCGTTCGTCCCATGCCGGACTACCTCGACGATCTCCGTCTCGCGCACGTCCTCGCGGACGCCGCCGACGCCGCCACCATGGACCGTTTCAAGGCCCTCGACCTCAAGGTGGAGACCAAACCGGACATGACGCCGGTGAGCGAGGCCGACAAGGCCGCCGAGGAACTGATCCGCGGCCAGCTCCAGCGGGCCCGTCCCCGGGACGCGATCCTCGGCGAGGAGTACGGCCTGGAGGGCACGGGCCCGCGCCGCTGGGTGATCGACCCGATCGACGGCACCAAGAACTATGTGCGCGGGGTGCCGGTGTGGGCGACCCTCATCTCGCTGATGGAGGCGGGCGAGGGCGGCTACCACCCGGTGGTCGGCGTGGTCTCCGCGCCGGCGCTGGGCCGCCGCTGGTGGGCGGCGAAGGGACACGGCGCCTTCAGCGGCCGCAGTCTCTCCTCCGCGACCCGGCTGCGCGTCTCCAAGGTCTCGAAGCTGTCCGACGCCTCCTTCGCGTACTCCTCGCTCACCGGCTGGGAGGAGCGCGGGAACCTGAACGGCTTCCTGGACCTGACCCGCGACGTGTGGCGCACGCGCGCGTACGGCGACTTCTGGCCCTACATGATGGTCGCCGAGGGCTCGATCGACCTGTGCGCCGAGCCGGAGCTGTCCCTGTGGGACATGGCGGCCAACGCGATCGTCGTGACGGAGGCGGGCGGCACCTTCACCGGCCTCGACGGCCGTCCGGGCCCGCACAGCGGCAACGGGGCCGCGTCCAACGGTCTGCTCCACGACGAGCTGCTGGGGTATCTCGGCGAGCGGTACTGAAAAATCACAGATGAGCATGTGCGCCCTCAATTGACGACGCGCGCCCCCTTGTTGACCCCCGCTTTACCTGAGACTCTGAGGATCCCCCACTTGTGAACTTGTGAATCAGTGCACTTGCGGGTACCCGCAGGGCACGGATTCTCCTAGGAGGTGGCTCCATCCCATGCTCGTCCGAGACGCCATGAGCACGGTGGTCCTCACCATCGGCCCCGCCCACACCCTCCGCCAGGCCGCCGCCCTGATGTCCGCCCGCCGCGTCGGCGCCGCCCTTGTACTGGACCCCGACGACGGGATGGGCATCCTCACCGAACGGGACATCCTCAACTCCGTGGGCCTGGGCCAGGACCCGGACACGGAACGCACCCACGCCCACACCACCAACAACGTGGTCTTCGCCGCCCCGACCTGGACCCTGGAGGAGGCGGCCCGGGCGATGGCCCACGGCGGCTTCCGCCATCTGATAGTCCTCGACGGGGGCGAACCGGCCGGGATCGTCTCGGTCCGCGACATCATCCGCTGCTGGGCCCCGGCCCGCCAGCGCGTCCCCGCCTGAGCGATGGACAGTCCCGATCCGATCATGGACACTGTCTAAGTCAGGGCTGGCTCCAAAGTCACACCCGATCGGGAACTGTTCCTCCTGCTGTTAGGCTGGTGCGCATGAGTGACCTTCTGGAACGGCTGCGTGGACGCGGATGGCGGATGACCGCGCAGCGACGCGTCGTGGCCGAGGTCCTCGACGGCGAACACGTCCACCTGACGGCCGACGAGGTGCACGCCAGGGCGGTCGCCAAGCTGCCCGAGATCTCCCGGGCGACCGTCTACAACACGCTCGGTGAGCTGGTCTCCCTCGGCGAGGTGCTCGAGGTCGCGACCGACCGGCGCGCCAAGCGGTACGACCCCAACGCCCACCGTCCGCACCAGCACCTGGTCTGCGCGCGCTGCGGCGCCATCCGTGACGTCCACCCGACCGGCAATCCGCTGTCCGACCTCCCCGACTCGGAGCGCTTCGGCTTCGCGGTCTCGGACGTCGAGGTGACGTACCGCGGCATCTGCCCGAGCTGCGCGGCGGCGTAAGCGCTCTCCCGAAGCCCCGGCGTCCACAGCGGACGCCGGGGCTTCGCGCTGCGTACGGCCTTCCCAAAAGATCCGCCGGTCAGGAGGCCGTCGGACACGACTGAGGACCGGAACCCTCTTGGATTCCGGCCCTCGGCCTTCAGTAGCGGGGACAGGATTTGAACCTGCGACCTCTGGGTTATGAGCCCAGCGAGCTACCGAGCTGCTCCACCCCGCGTCGTTGAATGCAACGTTACGTGAAGGGGGAGGGCGGAGGCAAATCAGTTCCGCGTGGGCCCCTTCACAGGGCCCCGTCAGGCCGACAGCTCCTGCCGCAGCGCGTCGCGCAGCCGCGCCGCCCGCTGCGCGACCTCCCCCGGCCCGAGCGACACCGCCCGGTCGGCCCACCGCTGTCCTTCCGCGAGCTCGCCCCGACGCGCGTAGACGAGGGCGAGCCGCAGCGCCGCCCGCCCGTGCCCGTCGTCGGCGGCCCGCGTCCACCACACGACCGCCTCCGGCTCGCTCCCCTCGCGTGCGAGCAGCAGCCCGAGGTTGAAGGCCCCGTTGCGCGACCCGGCCTCGGCGGCCTCCCGGTACCACCGCGCCGCCTCGCACACGTCCCCCCGCGCCGCGGCGAGCATCCCGACCCGGACCTGGGCACGCCGGTGCCCCTGCTGGGCCGCCCGCTCGTACCACTCCTCGCACTCGGTCTTCTCGTGCGCGATCTCCCCGAGCTCGTGCGCGGGCTGCGGCGGCCGGCGCGCGTCCAGCACGGCGGCCAGCCGGTACGCCGCCTCCGCGCTGCCCCCGCCCGCGGCGCACCGCAGATGCCGTTCGGCCTCCTGCTCGTCGCCCTCGCGCAGCCGGGCGATGCCGACCTGGAGCGCCGCCTCGGTGTGCCCGGCGGCGGCCGCCCGCTCGTACCAGCGCAGCGCGACCGTGTCCTCGCCGCGCCCCGCGAAGAGGATCCCGAGGTTGAACGCGGCGTCGACGCTGCCCGCCTCCGCCGCCTTGGAGAACCAGGGCTCGGAGCCGGCCGTGTCACCGACCCGGAGCAGCAGGACGGCCAGCGCGTTGGCGGCCTCCCGGTGCCCGGCGTAGGCCGCGCGCCGGTACCACTGCTCGGCCTGCGCGGTGCGGCCCTGCTCGGCGCAGAGCAGGGCGAGGTTGTAGGCGCCGTTGTCGTCGCCCGCGTCCATGGCGGCCCGGTACCAGCGCTCGGCGGTCTGGGTCTGCCCCCGTTCTGCGTGCAGGGCGCCCAGCGCGTTGGCGGCGTTGCCGTCGCCGTCCTGGGCGGCCCGCAGCCACCAGATCGCGGCGTTCTCGGTGTCGCCTGCGTCGCGCAGCAGGAATCCGAGCGCGCAGGCGGCCCGTGCCTCGCCGTCCTTGGCGGCGGTCAGGTACCAGCGCCCGGCCTCCTTCAGCTCGCCCTTGCGCTCCAGGATCGCCCCGAGGTGCAGGGCGGCCCGCCGGTGGCCGCGCGCGGCGGCCTGCCGGTACCACTGCTCGGCCTCCGGCTGGACGCCGGCGGCGTCGGCCGCGTCATCTGCGTCGCTCTCGATGGACCGCGGGTCCCTGCGGTCCAGGGCCCGCGCCAGCCGGTACGCCGCCTCCCGGTGACCGCGCTCGGCGGCGGCCCGCATCCACCGCTCGGCCCCGCTGTCGGCACGGTGTTCCAGCAGGTCGGCGAGGGCGTACGCGCCGAGGGCGTGGCCCTGCTCGGCGGACTGGCGCAGCCAGTACTCGGCGGCGGGCTCGTCGCCGCACTCACGGCAGTGGCGCCCGAGCGCGTGCGCGGCGGCGGCGGAGCCGGCGACGGCGGCGACCCGCCACCATCCGGCGGCCTCGTCGGCGTACCCGCGCTGGTGCAGCAGGACGCCCAGGTTGTTGGCGGCGGCCCGGTCCCCGGCCGCGGTGGCGGCGCGCAGATGGGGCTCGGCGCCGTCCAGGTCGCCGCGGCGCAGCAGCATGGCGCCGAGGACGCTGGTCGCCTCGGCGTCACCGGACGCGGCGGCGAGCCGCAGCCGCATCTCCTCGACGGCCTCCCCCGTCTCGACCGTCACCCCCGTCTCGGCTGTTTCTTCTGTCTCTACCGTCTCGTCCGTCTCTACCGTCTCGACGGCGTGCGCCGTCTCGTCCCGGCTCTCGTCCGGGGTCGCTTCCTCACCGGAAGGCTGCACAAACCGCCCTGTCTCGAACAGAGTTGCCTTGTCCCCCATAACGTCCATCGTCGCACCACCTGCAACCCGGGTACACCTGTGTATACCGCAGCCCGTGAGGTCACTTCAGCGTTTTGTCGACATGCCCACAGAGAGACAAGTCAAACACAGTCGGCCCAACTCCCCACAGCGGCGCGACGATGTCGTACCACGGCACATGCGTTCGCACATGACGAAGGCCCGGATCCGTGTACCGGATCCGGGCCTTCGTCTTCAGTAGCGGGGACAGGATTTGAACCTGCGACCTCTGGGTTATGAGCCCAGCGAGCTACCGAGCTGCTCCACCCCGCGTCGTGTTCCACCACCGTATCACGACGCGGGGCGGGCTTGATCAGCCGCTGGGACTGGCGCTCGGGCTGGGACTGCTGCTCGCCTTGGCCCCGCCGGCGCTGCCGCTGCTCGCCGTCGCGCTCGGACTCGGGCTGCTGCTCGCCTTGTTGCCGCTCTTGTCCGCCTCGGCCTGGGCGTCCTCGGCCCGCTTCAGGGCGGCCTCAAGGTCCTTCTGCGCCTTGCCGTACGCCTCCCAGTCCCCCTTCTTCAGGGCGTCCTGGCCGGCGGTGAACGCCTTCTGCGCGTCGTTCAGCGCCTCCTGGACCGTCGGGTTGGAGGAGGACGGCGGGGTGGTGGTGTCACCGCCGTCGTCCGCGGGCGGGGTCGTGCTCTCCGCTCCGAAGACCTTGTTGAGGGCCCCGTCGAGGGTGTCCTCGAAGGCGGTGTTGCCGCCGTAGGTCACCAACACCTTCTTCAGCAGCGGGTACTTGAGTCCGCCACCGCGCACATAGACCGGCTCGACGTAGAGCAGTCCTCCGTCGAGCGGCACCGTCAGCAGGTTGCCGTACTCGATGTCGGAGTCGCCGCCCTTGAGGAGTCTGATCGACTCGGCGATGTCCTGCTCGGAGTTGAACTGGCTCTGGACCTGCTTCGGTCCGTCGACGGTGGTGCTCGTCGGCAGTTTCAGGATTCTGATCTTGCCGTAACCGGGCGTACCCGCCTCGGAGTCCACCGCCATGAACGCGCTGAGGTTGTCCCGCCCGTTGGGCGTGAACGTCGTCGTCAGCGAGAACGCCTGCGCCGACTGGTCCGGCATCTTCATGCTCAGGTAGTACGGCGGCACCGCGTCGCCCGACTTGTTGGACGGGTCGTCCGGCACCTGCCAGACCTCGCTGCCGCTGAGGAAGGTCGTGGCGTCCTTCACGTGGTAGCGGGTGAGCAGTTCACGCTGGACCTTGAACAGGTCCTGCGGGTACCGCAGGTGGGCCATCAGCGAGGTCGAGATGTCCGACTTGGGCTCGACCGTGCCGGGGAACGCCTTCATCCAGGTCTTCAGGACGGGGTCCTCGGTGTCCCACTGGTAGAGCTTGACCTCGCCGGTGTACGCGTCGACGGTCGCCTTCACCGAGTTGCGGATGTAGTTGACCTGGTTCTGCTGGGCCACCACCGCGCGGTTGTCGTTGGTCGCGGTCAGCGAGTCGGCGGTGGTGTCGCCGAGGGTCGTACGGGAGGCGTACGGGTAGCCGTTCGTCGTGGTGTACGCGTCGACGATCCACTGGATCTTCCCGTCGACGACGGCCGGGTAGGCGTCACCGTCGATGGTCAGCCACGGGGCGACCGCCTCGACGCGCTCCTTGGGCGTGCGGTTGTACAGGATCCGCGAACCCTCGCCGATCGCGCCGGAGTACAGGATCTGCGGCTCGCCGAACGCCACCGCGTACGCGGCCCGGTTGACCGGGTTGGAGAGGTTGACCCCGCTCTTGCCCTGGTAGCTGGTGGTCTTCTCGCCGTTGTCGTCGGAGTAGTCGATCTCCTTCTGCGGACCGCCGACGATCGAGTACGTCGTCGTCTTCTCGCCGTAGTAGATCCGCTGCTGGTACGTGCCGAGGTCGCCTTCGGACGGCAGGTTGGACTCGGTGAACAGCGGGCGGCCCTCGGAGTCGGCGGTGGTGCCCTTGGCGGCGACGACGCCGTACCCGTGGGTGTAGCGGAAGTGGTTGTTGATCCAGTTCTGCTTGTCCACGCCCGCGAGGTTCAGCTCACGCAGACCGATGACGGTGTCCTGGTCGGTGCCGCTCTCGTTGTAGCGGTCCACGTCCAGGTTGGTCGGGAAGGCGTAGTACTTCCGCATCTGCTGCAGCTGCTGGAACGTCGGCGAGACGATGTTCGGGTCCAGGACCCGGATGCTCGCGGTGGCGTCCACGTCGTCGCGCAGCTGCGTCTTGTCCTTGGTGGTGCTGGTCCCCGAGTACTCGGTGACCTGCGCGCCGTCGATGCCGTACGCCTCACGCGTCGCCTTGAGGTTCTTCTCGACGTACGGGGCTTCCTTGGCCTGCTCGTTCGGCTGGACCTGGAACTTCTGGACGATCGCCGGGTACAGCCCGCCGATCAGGATCGCCGAGAGCACCATCAGACCGAAGCCGATCACCGGCAGCTGCCAGGTGCGCCGCCACAGGGTGGCGAAGAACAGCAGGGCGCAGATGACCGCGATGCAGAACAGGATCGTCTTGGCCGGGAGGTAGGCGTTGGCGTCGACGTACCGCAGGCCGGTCCAGTTGTCCGTCGCCTTGAAGTCGCTGGACTTCACGGCCAGGCCGTACCGGTCGAGCCAGTAGGCGACCGCCTTCAGGGCGACGAAGATCCCGAGCAGCACCGACAGATGTCCGGTGGCGGCGGCCGTGGCGCGCGCGCCGGGGCTGGTGACGCGCAGCCCGCCG
Source organism: Streptomyces sp. YKOK-I1 (assembly GCF_054660435.1). Lineage (NCBI taxonomy): Bacteria > Bacillati > Actinomycetota > Actinomycetes > Kitasatosporales > Streptomycetaceae > Streptomyces > Streptomyces sp. YKOK-I1. The sequence goes on along the minus strand of NZ_BAAGDR010000001.1, from coordinate 6,791,046 downwards.
TACAGATAGTGGGTGAGCGCGGCGGCGATCAGGGAGAGGATCGTGGCGGCGAAGCCGAAGCCGAGCAGGAACCGGTACCAGGGCAGGTCGAAGGCGAAGAACGACACGTCGAGGTGGAACTGCGGGTCCTTCTGTCCGAAGGAGACGCCGTTGACCCACATCAGCCAGGTCCGCCACTGGCCGGCCGCCGAGGCGCCGGCGATGAGCCCGACCAGGGCGGTGATGCCGAGCAGCAGCCACCGCTTGTAGGGGGCGATGCCCATGCGGTACCGGTCGAGGCTCTGCTGCTCCACCGACATCGCGCTCAGCGGGGGCCGCAGCCGGTGGGCGAGCCAGATGTTGAAACCGACCGCGAGCGCCATCAGCAGACCGAAGACGGAGAACAGGCCGATCTTGGTCCAGAGGGTGGTGGTGAACACGGACGAGTAGTTCACCGACCGGTACCAGAGCCAGTCCGTCCAGAATCCCGCGAACATGGTGAACGCCATGCCGAGGACGGCAAGGACGCCCAGCGTCATGAGCAGGGTCCGGACACGCCGGGACGGGCGGCCCACTCTCATCCGCGGCCCTGTCGGGCCTCCGCCGCGGTCCGGCATCTGGAAAGCCAAGGTGCGCACCTCGAAGTTCGCTGTCGATCCCTCAGGCCCGCGTGTTCGCCGGCCCCCAGTGGCCCCCCGTGATCGTGGGCCCACACCTATGCAACTTACTCACCGTTTACTCGGTTCCCGATTCCGCCCGAGAACGAGAGAGGATTGTGACCATGTCCAACACTCCCATGGCGGCGAACCCGCTCACCCGGGCCGTACTCGAGATCGACGAGTACGCCTCCGGCCTCGGCTGGGACCAGCCCGCCCGCCTCTTCGCCCTCGTAGACACCGCACGACTGCGGGCTCAGGAACCCTCGCTCGCCGCCCAGCTCGGCCTGACGGACGAGCCCGAGACCACGGCTCTCACCCCGATCGAGCAGGACGAAGTGCCAACGGACAAGGCACTCGACGAGTTCCTGGCCACGATCGCCTGGCCCGACGCGGTGGCCGGCTGCGCCCTGACCGTGGAGCGGCTGATGCTGCCGCCGTCCGCCGAGGCCCAGGTCCCGCAGGGCCTGAGCGAGGGGAAGCTGGCGAAGTGGGTGGCCGAGCACCCGGACCGCCAGGAGGTCCGGATGACGGTCGCGGTGCTGCGCGACGGCACCCGTGAGTCGGCGCTGCGGCTGCGCGAGAAGGACACGCCGACGGAGGTGCTCACCGGCGGGAGCCTGGTCCCCGGCCTGGCGGAGGCGCTGTCGGCGACCTTCGAGGAGTAGCCGTCCGCGGCGCTACTTGGTGCACTTCGGCAGATCGGCGGTGTCGCCGCTGCGGATGTCCTTGAGGGCGGAGAGGGCGTCGTCGATGGTGTCGACCTTGACGAGCCTGAGTCCCGAGGGGGTGTCCTTGGCGGCGGCCGCGCAGTTGTCGGCCGGCGTCAGGAAGTACTGGGCCCCCTGGCTGCGCGCGCCCACGGTCTTCATCTCGATGCCGCCGATCGGCCCGACCTTGCCCTCGTCGTCGATGGTGCCGGTGCCGGCGACGAACTTGCCGCCGGTGAGGCTGCCGGGCGTCAGCTTGTCGTAGATCCCGAGGGCGAACATCAGTCCGGCGCTGGGCCCGCCCACGTCGGCGAGCTTGATGTCGATCGAGAACGGGAACGTGTGATCGGTCCCGGCCGAGATCCCGACGATCGCCCGCTTCTCGCCGACATCGTCGGAGGTGGCGGTCGTGATGGTCACGTCCTGCGTCTTCGTCGCCGTCCTGTTCGCCTTCTCGGCGGCGGCCTGCTCCTTCGCCGGGATGATCGTGAAGACGACGTCCTGGCCGGGCTTGTGCTTGGTCACCAGCTTCGCGACATCGGCCGGCTCCTTCACCGCGGTGCCGTCCACGGCCTTGATCACGTCCCCGGCGTGCAGCCTGCCCTCGGCCGGGGAGTCCTTGACCACCGTCGAGACGATCACCCAGGACGTCACCGGGACGTCCAGTTCCTTCAGGGCGGCGACCTTGGCGCTCTCCTGGGACTGACTGAACTCCTCGGCGTTCTCCTGGGTGGACTGCTCCTCGGTCTTGCCGTCCGGGTAGAGCGTGTCGTGCGGCACGACCTTGTTGTCGTGCGCCAGCCAGCCGTAGACCGCCTCGACGAGGTTCATCCGGTAGTCGGCGCTGGTGACCCGCACGGTGGTCATGTTCAGATGGCCGCTCGTCGCGTACGTCTTGTGCCCCGCGATCTGCAGCACCGGCTCACCGTCGTGCTCACCGAGCGTGTTCACCGTCGGCCCCGGGGACATCTCCGAGTACGGCACGGGGATGAGCACCCCCGCGCACAGGAGCGCGATCAGCATCAGGGTGGAGGCGAGCATCGTCGCGGTGCGGCGTGGCATGCCTCGACAGTACGGGACGCGTCTGTCAGCGCACCGTCAGGGCCACCACCCGGGTCAGCGGCCCCCCTCGGCCGCCCTCAGCCCCCGGAGGACGACCTCGGCACGGCGGCCGACTTCTCCATGGCGGCACGGAACCGCGCGTACCCGTCGAGCTCCGGACCGTCGCCGCGCGCCTTGCGGGTGCGGTTGGCCCAGCTCCCCCACAGTCCGGCACCGATCGCAGCCACAAGCGGAATCAGCAACCAGGCGAGCACCGCCATGCCGACCTCCCAACCCCATTACCGCAACTGACTGATCAGCAGATTAACCATCCGCACTGACAACGCTCACGGCAGGGGTGGGGTTACGCAACCGGAGGCGGGGCGGGCCGCTCAGCAGGCCCCGACCCACTCCTCGGTACCGTCGGAGAACTTCTGGTGCTTCCAGATCGGCACCTCGTGCTTGAGATCGTCGATCAGCTTCCGGCAGGCCTCGAAGGCCTCGCCCCGATGCGGACACGACACGGCGACGACCACCGCGAGATCACCGACGGCGAGGTCCCCGACCCGGTGCACGGCCGCGAGCGCCCGCACCGGGAACTCGGCGACGACCTTCTCCGCGACCCGCCGGATCTCCGCCTCGGCGGTCGGATGGCAGGAGTAACCGAGCGTGTCGACGTCGGCGCCCCCGTCGTGATTGCGGACGGTCCCCACGAAGAGCGCGGTCCCCCCGGCCGCGTCGTCCCCGACGGCCCGGAAGACCTCGTCGAGGGAGAGAGCGGTGTCCCTGATGCCGATCAGCTTGACGGGGTCCTCGGCCGCCCGCTCACCGGGATGGTCGTTGGTGGATGCCATGCCTCCATCGTGCCTCACGAGGCACCGGTGGGGACCAGCCAGCCCGTCCGGCGCTCGAGGACGGGGCCCGTTCGGGGCCGACGGGGGTCCAGGGGGCGGAGCCCCCTGGTTCAGGGCGCGCCCCTAACGGCGCCGCGCCTTGCGGGCCCGCCGCACCACAGCGGCAGCGCCGAGCAGCGCGACCGTCGCCCCCGCGGCCCCCGCCGCCGTCGCGTCCTTGCGCCCGAGGCGCCGCCCGGCCACGGTGTGCCGCCCAGCCACCTCCTCCAGCAGCTCGGCGAGCACCTCCTCGTTGGTCCACTGCGCCCGCCACCCCGCGTCGTGCAGCCGCGACCCGCTCACCACCCACGGGTACATCGTGTACGCCAGGTCGCCCGCCGGGGACGGCGTCAGCCCGATCCGGTGCAGCCGGGCCGCCGCGCCCAGCGCGACCGCCGACGGCAGCTCCATCCGCCGGATCCCGCTGAGCTCCTCGACCTCCTCCTGCTCCAGCCACCCGTCACAGCCGACGGCCAGCTCGCCGTCGACCTTCTCCAGTACGGCGTACTCCAGGGCGCCGCACAGATCCTCGACGTGGCAGAACTGCCAGGCCGGCCGGGACCCGGCCACGACCAGCAGCCGGGGCGACTCGAAGTACCTGGTCAGTGCCGTGTCCGTGCCTCCCACCAGCACGGCGGGGCGGACCACGGTGACATTCAGCCCGGGATGCGCGCGCGGCGCCCGCCGTGCCAGCCGTTCGATTTCCAGCAGGTCCCCGACGCCCGTCGCCTCCGCGGTCGCCCGCAGCTCCGCGTCCTCCGAGAGCGGCAGCTCGTTGTCCTCCAGCGCCCCGTAGACCATCGAGGAGGTGCACAGCACCACGCGGCGCACACCGGCCGCCGCGGAGGCCGTCAGCACGGTCTGCGTACCGCGGACGTTGTAGGCCGTCCGGGCGGCGGCGTCACTCCCCAGGTCGAGATCGAGCGCAAGGTGGACGACGACGTCGACGCCGCGCAGCTTGTCGGCGATCGCCGGGTCACGGACGTCGAGGATGTGCCACTGCGCCGCGTCGCACTCGCCCCGTCGCTCGTCGATGGCGACGACCTGCCTGATCTCGTCGGACGCGGCGAGCCGCTCGGTGAGCAGCGCGCCGACCCCGGTGGCTGCGCCGGTCACGGCGACGACGGGCCCGCGCGAACCACCCGGGGCGGAGTGGTTTCGCGCTGCGCGAACCTGCGGATCTGGGGAACTCACCAGGTGTCTCCAGCGGTTGTCTTGGCATACGGGCGCGACTGACGCGTACGTACCAGGTGGCATCCATCCTGCCGCAGGCCAGGAGTCGGCGAAGCACCGAGGCCCGATCGAGCCCCGGGGTGTCTACGCTGGGTGGTGTTGCAGGGCAACCGCGCCGCCGGGTGAGAACCCGGTGGCCTAACCAGCCGAGGAACCCCGTGAGTGACACCCCATTCGGATTCGGCCTTCCGCCGGAGGAGCCGGAAGACGGCGACGAGGGCAAGAAGAAGGACCAGCAGAGCGGTGGTGGTCAGGGACAGGCCAACCCGTTCGGTTTCGGCGGGCTGCCCGGCGCCGGAGGCTTTGGCGGCCCCGGCGCGGACAACCCGCTCGCGGCCATGTTCGGTTCACTGAACCCCAACGACCTGGGTGCGGCGTTCCAGCAGCTCGGCCAGATGCTCTCGTACGAGGGCGGGCCGGTGAACTGGGACATGGCCAAGCAGATCGCCCGCCAGACGGTCTCCCAGGGCACGTCGGACGGCGTGAAGGACGCGAGCGTCGGCCCCTCCGAGCGCACCGCCGTGGAGGAGGCCGTCCGTCTCGCCGACCTGTGGCTGGACGACGTGACCTCGCTGCCGTCCGGCGCCGGCTCGGCCGTGGCGTGGTCGCGCGCGGAGTGGGTCGAGGCGACCCTTCCCGCGTGGAAGGAACTCGTCGACCCGGTCGCCGAGCGCGTCGGCGCGGCCATGGGCGATGTCCTGCCGGAGGAGATGCAGGCCATGGCCGGCCCGCTGATCGGCATGATGCGCTCGATGGGCGGGGCGATGTTCGGCTCGCAGATCGGGCAGGCCGTCGGCGTCCTGGCGGGCGAGGTGGTCGGCTCGACCGACATCGGGCTGCCGCTCGGCCCGGCGGGCCGGGCCGCGCTGCTGCCGCTGAACATCGAGTCGTTCGGCAAGGACCTGGGCATCCCCCAGGAGGAGGTCCGGCTCTACCTCGCGCTGCGCGAGGCCGCCCACCAGCGCCTCTTCGCGCATGTGCCGTGGCTGCGCTCGCATCTGTTCGGCGCGGTCGAGGGCTACGCGCGCGGGATCAAGGTGGACACCGCGAAGCTGGAGGACGTGGTCGGCCAGTTCGACCCGCAGAACCCCGAGCAGCTTCAGGACGCACTCCAGCAGGGCATGTTCCAGCCCGAGGACACCCCGGCGCAGAAGGCCGCCCTGGCCCGTCTGGAGACGGCCCTGGCGCTCGTCGAGGGCTGGGTCGACGCGGTGGTGCACGCGGCGGCGAAGCCCCGGCTGTCGTCGGCGGACGCGCTGCGCGAGACCCTGCGCCGCCGACGCGCCACGGGCGGTCCGGCGGAGCAGACGTTCGCCACGCTGATCGGCCTGGAGCTGCGCCCGCGCCGGCTGCGGGACGCCTCCCGGCTGTGGGCCTCCCTGACGGACGCACGCGGGGTGGACGGCCGTGACGCCCTGTGGGCGCACCCCGACATGCTGCCGACGGCCTCCGACCTGGACGACCCGGACGGCTTCGTGCACCGCGAGCAGCTGGACTTCTCCGAGCTGGAGAAGATGCTCGGCGAGGTGGGCGGCGCCGTCGGCCCCGACGAGAAGCCGAACCTGAAGAAGGACGACTCCGAGGGCGACGACACCGAGTGAGCCTGTACGACGACGCGGTCCTCGTACTCAAGGGCTACGAGGACCAGCCGGAGCTGCGCCAGACCTACCTGGACCATCTGGCGGCCCATCCGGACGCCATGTGGAAGGCGTGCGGCGAGGGGCACATCACGGCGAGCGCGCTGGTGATCGACCCCTCACGCGCGCGGGTGCTGCTCACCCTGCACAAGAAGCTGCGGATGTGGCTGCAGATGGGCGGCCACTGCGAGCCGGGCGACGCGACGCTGGCGGCGGCGGCCCTGCGCGAGGGCACGGAGGAGTCCGGCATCGAGGGGCTGGGCCTGCTGCCGGGCGGTCCCGTGCGCCTGGACCGGCATGAGACACCGTGCGCCTGGCATCTGGACGTCCAGTACGCGGCACTGGCTCCGGCCGGGTCCGTGGAGGCGATCAGCGACGAGTCCCTGGACCTGCGCTGGTTCGCCTACGACGAGGTCGCCGAGGTGGCCGACGACTCGGTCGTACGACTGCTGTCGGCGACCCTCGCCAGGCTGTGACGGGGTAAGGGGCACCCACAAGGGCGGGCGCCCCTTACCTCTCGTCACCGCTCGTCACCGCTCGGTCAGCTCCAGGCGTTGCCCTGGTTCTGCGACCGGGCCCCGTGCTGGCCCATGCCGTACTGCGCGGCGAGGCCGGAGCCGATCTGGGCGTTCTGCGGCGGCAGCAGCTCGCTGGGCTGCACCAGCGCGAACCCGGTGCCCATGAAGCTGAGCTCCCAGCCCTCACCGGTGTTGCCGCGCCGGCGCCACACCCCGGAGGAGTGCGTCTGGGCCTGCATCTGCACGCGCAGCCCGGTCGACCAGGCCACGATGGCGTCGGCGTCGCAGTTGACGTACCGGTCGGGCGTGACCTGCATCATCAGCGGCGCGCCCGAGGTCATCAGGGCGACCCGGCCGCGGCCGGTGATGTTGAGCTGGTACTTCCCGGAGCCGGAGATGCCGTAGAGGCTGTCGACGGCGATGACCTCGTGGTGCAGCGAGGAGTCCATGGCGAGGACATAGCTGCTGTCGACGGTCAGCCCGTCCTGCTCGACGTCCACGAGGTGGATGTACTGGGCGAGGTTGGCGAGGTAGACCGTGCCCTGCCCATGGCAGCGCATGAGGTCCAGCCCCTCGCCCGTACGCGCACGCGCGCGTCCCTGCTGGTTGCTCTGGTACTCGGCGTCGAACTCGACGAGCCCCTGGTAGGCGACCATCGTGCCCTTGCGGGCCAGGATGTCGTCGTGGCCCTCCAGGACGATCCGGAGCATCTGCTTGTTCTGCAGGCTCCAGCGTTCCTGGGTCTGTGAGTCGTTGTGTGCGAAAAGTGAGCTCTGCATGGCTTTCTGGCTCCCCCTCAGCCCCGGAACCGGAGGCGGTCGGTGCTGTCCTCGCTGGGCTGGACGACGACGATGCCCTGGCCGGAGAAGGCCATCTGGTAGGCCTCGCCGCTGCCGCGGCCGATGAGGGACTGCGCCTTGAAGCTGCGCTTGCCCTTGACCTTGAGGTTCGGCGACCAGGCGACGAGCGCGTCCGGGTCGACGTAGGTCTCGTCCTCGCCGCCGCCGCAGTCGACGACGATCGGCTTGCCCCGGGAGGTGAGCGCGACCCAGCCCTGACCGGAGATCTTGGTGTTCCACAGGCCCTGTCCGGCGAACTTCGCCAGACCCTTCACCCGCTCCACGCCCCAGGTGAGGTGCGCGTCGAAGGCGAGCAGGTTGGTGGCGTTGACCGAGATGCCGTCGCCGTTGAGGTTGATCACGACCACGTTGGCGCCGTAGTCGGCGAGGTAGAGCAGTCCGTCGCCGGAGCACTTCATCAGGGGTGCGCCCTCGCCGGTCATCCAGTCGCGGGCGATCTGGCGCACGGCCGGCGGGTTGGGCTCGTACTGGACGAAGCCCTCGTAGGCGACCATCGAGCCCACGCGCGCGAGGAGGTCGTTGCCGGTCTGCATGGCGACCTTCAGCATGTGGTTGCCGTGGTTCTCCATACGGGCGGTGACGGGTGCGGGGGCATAGCCCGCGAGCGGCTGGTTCATGACGGGCTCCCTCAGACCTCGTACGGCTGGACGACGATGAAGTTGCCGGGCGCGCCCCGGAACTGGAGGTTGACGCTCTCCCCGGTGTCGCCGGGGTAGGCGTTGCGGCGCATCCGCACCTGGCTGGAGACGACCACCTGGGCGGCGGACGACCAGGCGACGACGGCGTTGCAGTCGGCGAACGTGGTCGGGGTGACCGGCAGGACGACGGGCGTGCCGTGCGTCTTGACGACGATCGTGCCGGTGCCCGTGAACTGCATGGTGAACAGCGCGCCGCCGGGGATGCCGTGGCCCTCGATCCGGCGGACCTCGTACTGGAGGCTCTCGTCGAAGGCGAGGACGTTCTCGGCGGAGACGCAGATGCCGTCGCCCTGGAGCTCGATGGGGTGCAGCATCGTGGCGTTGTCGGCGAGGAACACCTGGCCCTGGCCGGTGCAGCGCATCAGCTGCATCTCCTGGCCGGTCGCGTTGCCCACGATCCGGCCGGCGAATCCGGCGCCCTTGTAGCTGAAGTCGACCTTGCCCTGGTAGAGCACCATGCTGCCCTGGCGGGCGAGCACGGGCTGGCCGCCCATGCCGAGGTCGACGCGGATCAGCTTCTTGTTCTGCTGCGTCCAGCGCTGCCCGGTGGGGGTCTCCTTGAACTGCTGGAGCGCCGCGGCCACTCCGGCGCCGCCCTGGGGCGCGCCCTGCGGCACGCCGTACGCCTGCTGGCCGGGGACCTGCCCGAACGGGGGCTGCTGCTGGCCGTAGCCGGGCGGCATCGGGGCCTGGGGAGGCATCGGGGCCTGCGGCGCGTGGGGCGGCTGGCCGTAGCCGGGCGGCGGCGGGGCGGTCGGGGCGCCGGGCTGGCCGTACGGCTGCTGCTGGGGCGGCTGACCGTAGGGCGCGGGCACCGGGCCGGGCGGCGGGACCGGCACGCCGCCGGGCGGGGTCATGGGCGCGATGATGGTCGGCGCGGCGTGCACCGGGGGCGCGGGCGCCGGGGCGGGCGGCGGTGTGAAGCCCTGCGGGGCGGGCGCCGGCGCGGGAGCGGGAGCAGGCGCGCTGGGCGCGGCGAACGTGGGCGGGGCGAACCCGGGGGCGGCACCGGGCTGCGGCTGGGGGGCGGCGGGCGCGGGCGCCTCCTCCTCCGCGACCTCGCCGCCGAAGTTCCTCAGCAGCGCCTCCAGACCGCCGTCGAAGCCCTGTCCGACGGCCGCGAACCGCCAGACGTCCTTCAGGTAGAAGTCGCCCAGCATCACGGCGCGCTCGCTGGTGAACTCCGAGCCGTTGAAGGCGTACCGGGCCACCTCCTCGCCGCCGGCGACGATACGGAGGTAGCCGGGGTTGATCTGCGACATCTGTCCGGCGCCGTCGACGGTCGCCGTGAAGGACAGCTTCTGGATCTGCGGCGGGATCCGGTCCAGCGTGATGCGGAAGGACTCCGTGTCGCCGGCCTGGGCGCCCAGGAGCTGGATCGACTCCTCGGGGGACTTCGGCTGGTTGAAGAAGACGAAGTACCTGTCGTCGGAGAGCCGTTCGTCGGCGTCGAGACCGAAGCAGCTGATGTCGAAGGTCAGGCCGGGGGCGGTGATCTGCACGCCTACGTACAGATCGGTGCCCGCGGTGAGGTCACTGATCCTGGCCTTGTGGCCGCGTTGGAATTCCCTGGGCATGCGTAACGACCGTCCCCCATCCCGATTGCGAGTGCGTCGCGTCAGGCTAACGGCAAACTCCGACAACGCACGATGTCGGTACAGACCCGGTACACAACCCGCGCCGACCGATACCGGGCGCGGGCACGCTCCGCGCCGTCGGGGTCACTCCTCGCGCGCGCCGGGCAGATGCGGCAGCCGTTCCGCGGCGACCACGCCCTCCAGGTAGCCGCGGGCCCGCTCGGTGCGCGGGTAGGCCTCGAGCAGCCGCCAGAAGTCGGGGCCGTGGCCGGGCACCAGCAGGTGGGCGAGTTCATGGGCGAGGACGTAGTCGACGACGTAGTCGGGCATGCCCTGGAGGCGGTGCGACAGCCGGATGCTGCCCTCCGCCGGGGTGCACGAGCCCCAGCGGGTGTTCTGGTTGGTGACCCAGCGCACCGAGGTGGGCCGGGCCCGGCCGCCGAAGCACTGGGCCGACAGCCGCTCGGCGCGCTCCGCCAGTTCGGCGTCGCCGGGCACCCGCTTGCTCTCCTGCGCGGCGAGCTTGTCCAGCATGACGCCCACCCAGCGCTGTTCCTCGGCCTCGGACATCCGGGCGGGGATGAGCACGATGGTGCGATCGCCCTCGCGATAGGCGGAGACCGTGCGGCGTCGGCGGGCACTTCTGCGGACCTCGATCGCGCTCGCCCCCGATCCGTTCGCGGGCTGGCTCGTCGGCTTCCGCTGTGGCGTTCCGGCGCGGTGCAGGGGGTCGGCGGGCACGCCCCGACGTTACCCGCTGCACCTGGGGGAAGTCCCGACTCCGGGACGGTCGGGTTCCGATCCCGCACCCCCGTTTTAAGTCATACGACGGATTTGTACGACGAATTCCGGTGCCTGTGGACAACTTTCGGCACGGTTCGGCGGGGCCGGGCATGCTGGCACTCGTCGGCGGAGCGAGGAGACCCCCATGCCCCCGCTCCGCCGACGCACGGGGAGCTTCTCCCAACACATGGACATATGCGGCTACACACAGGCATACGGGGGCCTTTGATGCATCCGATGGTGAAGCCCGCGCTGCGGCGCGGCTGGCGGGACCTCAACACCGTGCAGTTCGGGATGACACCGGCGCACGCGCTGACCCTCGGGCCGGTGGACACGGCGACGGGCGGTTTCCTCGACCTGCTGGACGGCACCCGGGGCCTCGATCTGCTGCGCGAGGAGGGGCGCCGCATGGATCTGCCGGACGGCCATGTGGACCGGCTGGTGGAGCGGCTGGGCCGGGCGGGACTCCTCGACGACACGCGCGGGGGCGGGCCGGACGCGGCGGCCCTGCGCGAGCGGCAGGAGGTGCTGGACCGGCTGCGGCCGGACCTCGCCTCGCTGTCGCTGACCACGTCGGCCCCGGGCGAGGCGCTCGGCCGGCTCGCGGCCCGGCGCCGGCTGCGGGTGCAGGTGCGCGGCGCGGGCCGGGTCGGCGCGGTGCTGGCGGCGCTGCTGTCGGGCGCGGGGGTCGGCGAGGTGGAGGTGCGGGACGGCGGTCTGGTGGAGCCGGGGGACGTGGCGCCGGGCGGACTGTCCGCCGAGTCGGTCGGCGAGCGCCGGGACGAGGCCGCCCGCCGTGCCGTGCGCGCGGCCGCCCCGGACCGCCCGTCGCGCGGAAGGCCCCGGTCGCCGTCCGGGGCGGGAGGCCCCGGCCTCGCCCTGGTGATCATCGCCGCCCGGGACGACGTGCGCGTGCACGCGCCGCCCCCGTCCGCGGCCGATCCCCTGCTCGCCTCGGGCACCCCTCATCTGTACGCGGGGGTGGTGGAGGCGACGGGCGTGGTGGGGCCGCTCGTCCTGCCCGGTGAGACGGGCTGCGCCGGCTGTCTCCAGCGGACGCGCACCGACCGGGACGAGACCTGGCCGCGGCTGGTCGCGCAGTGGCAGTCGGGGCGGCGGCGCCCCGCGCAGGCCTGCGATCTGACCCTGGCCACGGCGGTCGCGGGTCTGGCGGCCGCCCACGCGCTCACCTTCCTCGACGGCCGCCTCCCCTCCAGCGCGGGAGCCCGCTGGGAGGTCTCCCTCCCCACCCTGCAGTGGCACGCCCGGCCGGTGTGGCCGCACTCCGCGTGTCCGTGCGGCGCGTCCGGGGCGGGCGGGTCCGGGGAGGGCGCGGAGAAAGGTAAGGGGGAACACACACCCGAAGACGGGGGATCACACGCGACAATGGCAGGGCAACGGCAATCGACGGAGTTACGCCGTACGACAGTGGCCGCGCGGCAGGCTGGGACTTGGAGGGCGCATGTCTGATCTTCCCCGGAAGGCGGTCACCCGGACCGCCAAGCTCGCCGCGCTGCCGCTCGGCTTCGCCGGACGGGCGACCTGGGGCCTGGGCAAGCGGATCGTCGGCGAGTCCGCGGAGATCGTCGGCCGTGAACTGCAACAGCGGACGGCGGAGCAGCTCTTCAAGGTGCTGGGTGAGCTCAAGGGCGGGGCGATGAAGTTCGGGCAGGCCCTGTCCGTGTTCGAGTCGGCCCTGCCCGAGGAGGTCGCCGGTCCCTACCGCGCGGCGCTGACGAAGCTCCAGGACGCGGCGCCGCCGATGCCGACCCGCACGGTGCACTCCGTGCTCGCGAAGCGGCTCGGCGCGGACTGGCCGGACCTGTTCGTGGAGTTCGACGACAAGCCCGCCGCCGCGGCCTCGATCGGCCAGGTCCACCGCGCGGTATGGCACGACGGGCGGGCGGTCGCGGTCAAGGTGCAGTACCCGGGAGCGGGCGAGGCCCTGCTCTCCGATCTCAACCAACTCAGCCGTTTCGCCCGGCTGCTGGGGCCGCTGATCCCCGGCATGGACGTCAAGCCGCTGATCTCCGAGCTCCGTGACCGGGTCTCCGAGGAGCTGGACTACGCCTTGGAGGCGCAGGCCCAGCAGGCCCACGCGGAGGAGTTCGCCGGCGATCCGGACGTCGTGGTCCCGGCGGTGGTGCACCAGTGCGAGCAGGTCCTCGTCACCGAGTGGATCGACGGCATCCCGTTGTCCGAGGTGATCACCGGGGGGACCCAGGAGCAGCGCGACCGCGCCGGACAGCTGCTGTCCCGCTTCCTGTTCTCCGGCCCGGCCCGCACCGGTCTGCTGCACGCCGATCCGCACCCGGGCAACTTCCGTCTGCTGCCCGGCGGGCCGGACGGCGAGGAGGACTGGCGGCTCGGTGTCCTGGACTTCGGCACGGTCGACCGGCTCTCGGGCGGTCTGCCGGAACCGATCGGGGAGTCCCTGCGGATGACCCTGGACGGCGAGGCGGACGCGGTCTACGAACTCCTGTGCACGGAGGGCTTCGTCAAGGAGTCCATCGAGCTGGACCCCGACGCGGTCCTCGACTATCTGCTGCCGATCATCGAGCCGGCCAACGCGGAGGAGTTCACCTTCACCCGCGGCTGGATGCGCAGCCAGGCGGCCCGGATCGCCGACCCCCGCTCCCCCGCCCACCAGTTGGGCAAGCAGCTCAACCTGCCGCCGGCCTATCTGCTGATCCATCGGGTGACCCTGAGCACGATCGGTGTGCTGTGCCAGCTCGGCGCGACGGTGCGGCTGCGGGACGAACTGGAGGAGTGGCTGCCGGGGTTCGTCCCGGAGGAGGACCTGGAGCAGCTCGGAATACAGGAGTCGGTGGCGGAGGCCTGACGGTCCCCGGCAACGCACCGCGGGGGCCGGTCCGTTCGGACGGACCGGCCCCCGCGGGGACAGTGTGCGCCTCCTGTGCAGGGAGGCCACCGCTTCCGGTGGTGGGACTACCGGGGTTACTGCATCACGGCGATGGCGAGCGCCCGGCGGGCACGCAGCGAGGCGCGCTCGGCCCTGCGCTGCATCCGGCGGGCGGCCGCCAGGCGCACGGCCAGGCGGTCACGCTCGGCCTCGTGCAGTCGCTCGTGCATATGCGCACGGGCCAGGGCTTCTGGGATGAGTTGCATCTCTCGGGTCCTGTTCTGACGCGAGTCGATCGCGCCGGTGGTGGTGACGTCTTCGGTCGCGGAGCCTTCGGGCTCGCTGGTGAACGGCTTCATCGGGGCCTGCTTCTGGGGGTCTTGCGTGAGGGGGCGGTCGATCGTTCCTGCGGTGTTCATGCCGTGACCGGGTTCTTGCGCGGGCGACCACGCGGCCGCTTCCGGGCGACGACGACACCCTGCACGAACAGCTCGCCACCCCAGACGCCCCAGGGCTCACGCCGCTCCTTGGCGCCGGCGAGGCAGGCCTCGATCAGCGGGCAGGTGCGGCAGAGGGACTTGGCGTACTCGACATCGGCCGGCGACTCGGCGAAGAAGACCTCCGGGTCGTAGGAGCGGCAGGGGACGGGTACGCCGAGGTTCTCGATGGCGTCGTCGAGCGCGGTGAGCGCGGTGAGCGGGGTCAAGGTGGAGTCCTCCGTGAGGCCGGGCGGGGAGATCGTTTCGGAAGGCGGTACGGACGTGGCGTGCGCTTCGAGTTGCACGGTTTCGTCTTCCTCGTCTGTCGGTCCGGCCCTGTTGGGCCGGGTGTCGGCGTTTCTGGTCCCGAGGCCCCTTCGCCCGCCCGTCCCCGGTACGGGGACAAACAGAAGGGCCGCGGATCCCGGTTGGGGTTCCGCGGCCCTGAAGGCGCCGGCCTGATCGACGATCAGGCTGGATCACTCCAGGGTTCTGGCCCACGGAAGGCCCACATCAGGTCGTGCTGCGTCGTCTGCTTCCGGAATCCGGCACCGGTCGCCGCAAAGGCATAGGCATGTGCCTGTCCCTTTACTGCTTCCAGTGCCTCGGTCGGTCGCTCATTGCGCTCACGGACGGGAAGGCCCGCGGGAGCAACGGAGGAGGAGACCGGCCGGCCGGCACGAATACCGGACAGACCGGTGCCCAGGGTCGAGGCGCCGAGCATGCACGTGGAGACGACCGAGCGATCGGTCAGTTTGGCAGTGCTGACAGAGCTGCTGTTGATGATGATCACTGGAATCGCCTCCTCTCGGCGTCTCGGGGGACCAGGCGCGAGCCCAGTCCAACGGATATGTAAGTAGAGCACGGAATCAGGGCCTCGGAGAAGGCCGCCGCTTCCGTGTCTAAGAACCTATGGGGATTGCTGGGGCATGCGCAAACTATTTTTTCGACGAGTTCGCATCGTCTCCGCGCCAGTCCGCTCCCTCGTCGTCCTCAAGGGGTTGGCCTGCGCAGATGGCCAGCACATCGGCCCCGTAGCGGTTGAGCTTGCGGACGCCGACCCCGGGGATCCGCGCGAGCTCGCCCGCCTCGCCGGGAACGGCCTCGGCGATGGCCATCAGCGTCTTGTCGGTGAAGACGCAGAACGCGGGCTGCCCGCCTCGGCTGGCCTGACGCGCGCGCCACTCCCGCAACCGCTCGTAGACCCCCTCGTCCATGTCGGAGGGGCAGCCCTCGCAGCGCATCAGCTTCATCTCGCCGGCGTCGGTGAGGGTCCGCCCGCAGACCCGGCAGCGGGCGGGGGTGCGCCGGGCCCGGCGGGGCGCCGCCGCCGGGCCCGCGCCGACGGTGCCGAAGCCGCGCTCGATGCCGCCCGAGGCGCCGCCGGCCCTGGCGGCTCCCGCGCCGGAGCCGGGGCGCAGTCCGTCGAGGAAGCGGCTCGGGCGGCGGCTGGGCCGACCGCCCGGTGAGCGGGAGAGCGCCCAGGACACGTGCAGGCGCTGACGGGCACGGGTGACGCCGACGTAGAGGAGGCGGCGCTCCTCCTCGATCTGCTCGTCGGTCCGGGCGTAGGTGATCGGCATCATGCCCTCGGCGACGCCGACCAGGAAGACGACGTCCCACTCCAGGCCCTTGGCCGAGTGCAGGGAGGCGAGGGTGACGCCCTGGACGGTCGGGGCGTGCTGGGCGCCCGCCCGCTCGTCGAGTTCGGCGACCAGGTCGGCGAGGGTGGCGCCGGGCCGGGCGGCCTCGAAGTCCTGGGCGAGGTTGACCAGCGCGGCCAGCGACTCCCAGCGCTCTCTGACGGCCCCGGAGCCTGCGGGGGGCTGTGGGGTCCAGCCTTCGCCGGAGAGGACGGCACGCACCTGCGAGGGCAGGTCGACGGTGTCCTCCAGGAGGGTGTCGTTGCGTCCGAAGCGGGCCGCTCCGCGCAGGGCGACCCCTGCCTTGCGCACCTCGGGCCGGTCGAAGAAGCGCTCGGCGCCGCGCAGTTGGTAGGGGACACCGAGGTCGGCGAGGGCCTGTTCGTACGTCTCGGACTGGGCGTTGGTGCGGAACAGGACGGCGATCTCGGCGGCCGGGACTCCGGCGGCGAGGAGGTCCCGGATGCGGCGGGCGGCGCCCTCGGCCTCGGCGGGCTCGTCGGTGTACTCGCTGTAGACGGGTTCGGGTCCGGGGGCGCGCTGGGAGATCAGTTCCAGCCGGTGGTCGGCGGCGCGGCCGCGGGCCTGGGAGAGCAGGCCGTTGGCGAGGTGGACGACCTGGGGGGTGGAGCGGTAGTCGCGGACCAGCTTGACGACGGTGGCACCGGGGTGTCGCGTGCGGAAGTCGAGGAGATGGTCGGGGGTGGCGCCGGTGAAGGAGTAGATCGTCTGGCTGGCGTCGCCGACGACGCAGAGGTCGTCCCGGTCACCGAGCCACAGCTCGAGCAGACGCTGCTGGAGGGGGCTGACGTCCTGGTACTCGTCGACGACGAAGTGCTGGTACTGGGCGCGGACCTGCTCGGCGATGTCGTGCCGGTCCTGGAGGACGGCGACGGTGAGCAGCAGGACGTCCTCGAAGTCGATGACTCCGCGGTCGCGCTTGAGGTCCTCGTAGGCGGCGTAGAGCTGGGCGATCTCGGCGGGGTCGCGGGGGGCCTCGCGGCCGGCCTTGGCGGCGGCGAGGGCGTAGTCGGCGGGGACGGTCTGGGTGACCTTGGACCACTCGATCTCCGCGGTGGCGTCCCGCAGCTCGCCGCGGTCGAGGCGGAGTCGGCAGGCGGCGGCCGCGTCGGCGACGAGCTGGATCTTGCGGTCGACGAGCCGGGGCAGCGAGCCACCGATCGCTTTCGGCCAGAAGTACTGGAGCTGACGCAGGGCGGCGGAGTGGAAGGTGCGGGCCTGGACACCCTGGGCGCCGAGCTGGCGGAGCCGGCCGCGCATCTCGCCGGCGGCACGGTTGGTGAAGGTGACGGCGAGCACGCTGGAGGGCTGGAGGATGCCGGCGCGGACGCCGTAGGCGATGCGGTGGGTGATCGCCCGGGTCTTGCCGGTGCCCGCTCCGGCCAGCACGCACACCGGCCCGTGCAGGGAGGTGGCCACCTCGCGCTGCTCGGGGTCGAGCCCTTCGAGCACCGCGTCGGCCGAGTCGGGGACCCGCGGGAAGAGGGGGGAGTGCGTTGCTGCTGTCACACCGCCATGCTGCCAGGTCGGCGGAGACGGGCGAGCCGGTTGTCCACAGGCGGGGCCTCGCAGTCGTACTAATGCGGTGGACGTCACGCCCAGGTGGTGCGCGGCGGGAAGGGCTGCGGGAGGGGTGCGGGAATGGTGGCGCTTTCAAGTACGTTCCTCCCTTACGACCGCCGTCCCCCACCCGCCGAAGGAGCACGAGAGACATGCTGGGCACTGTGACGATGTACAGCACCACGTGGTGCGGTTACTGCCAGCGGCTGAAGAAGCAGCTGGAGCGCGAGGGCATCGCGTACACCGAGATCAACATCGAGCAGGACCCGGAGTCCGCGGCGTTCGTGGAGAAGGCGAATGGCGGAAACCAGACGGTGCCGACTGTTCAGGTACTTCCCTCCAACGGTGGCGCTGAGGTCGTCATGACGAACCCGAGCCTTGCCCAGGTGAAGCAGGCGCTGGGCGCCTGACCCTTGCGATGCGCAACCCCCGACCAGCCTGACGCTGATCGGGGGTTTTGTGTGCCCAACAGAAGCTCTCAGCGCGTACTACCAAAACCGCAGGTTCAGAGCGTGAGCACAGGCCGCGTGGAGAAGTCCTCACAAAGGTCTTCACCGTCCGGGCCATACACGAACTCGACCATGAAGGGGTTGCGATGGGCGGTGGCCAGGGGCAGCCACGCAAGCATGTGGCCGTAGCCGCCGCACACCGACTCGCCACCGTCTCCGCCGTGGACCGCAATGGCTTCGCTCGTCAGCTCCGTACGGTAGGTGTCGTAGGCGATGCGCAGGCCGAAGGCGCTCAGCTGGTTCTGCGGGCCTGTGCGGTCCCCGTAGGGGATGCGGTCGAGGGGGCAGTCGTTCCCCCACCGAAACAGAGTTTCCGCCCCAGCTCCACAAGCGTGCTCCCACTCGTCGGGGCTCGGCATCCGCAGGCCACGAGCCGCGAGAACAGCCGGCATGTCAGCAGGCAACTCGGTCAGGTTCTCGTCCTCCACAGCCATGAGCACAGTGGCCAAGACGACGCTCCGGCGGGGGCTGAGCACCTGCGCGAGATGGGCCCGCAGGTCGGGTCCGTAGCCGAAGCCCTGTTCCAGGCTCTCGGCGTAGTCGGCAGTCTGCTGCGGGGTCGGTTGCCAGCTGTCCAGGTCGAAGCCGAGGGACACCAGCCCTCCGGGTATCAGAGCGAATTCCTGCTCGTTCCGCTCGATCCGGACGCGATGCAGCGGGGCACCGAGATGCTCCGTGGTCTCGATGAGGGTCACCCGGCCGTCCACCGTGCCGGCGGCCTCCTCGGCGACACGGCGTGCGGTAGGCAGTTCGAAGGACCGCCACTGGTCGAGAGTGAGATCAGCGAGAGGCATGGACCGCAGTGTTGCACGCAGGTCTGACACGGCTCGCGACCACCGCAGTCCGGAGCTGGGCCGGTCGCGAAAGCCTCAGAGAGCGCGAGCAGCGGACACCGGCGGCGGGCCGTCGCTGCCTTTCCTGATTCGGGATGCACCTGTGTACGCCTGCCTCAGGCGCTCTCGCCGAGGTGGCGGTACAGAGTGGCACGGGAGATCCCCAGCGCCTTGGCCGCGTCCAGTCCTGCACGGGTGCGCTCCTTGATGAGGCTGCGCTCAAACTCCGCCATGGCCCCGACCACCTGAAGCATAAGACGACCGTCGGCCGTACCGGGGTCGATGTTGGCCAGCGCACCCGTGAGCACCTTGAACCCGATGCCCCGCTCTCGAAGCGTGTCGACCATGGTGAGCAATGCTCAAGACCTGTGGATCGGGCTCGGGTTGGGATGCGAAAGGCGTACCTTCCCGAGTGATCGACTGATGGTCTCCGAGTAGACCGGCGTTCGCAGCGCCGGCCGGGAAGGCACGCCCGTGCTCAGCCACGTAAGGTCACCATCGCCGCCGGGCCGATCGAGGTCAAAAGCACCGCGCGTCAACGACAAGCGAATCGACGATGCCACAGGTGAGCGCAAGAGGTTCTCCTCGGCGATCCTGCCGCCCTGGGCACGGAAGTCTCCCAAGGTGAGCGAGGTCCTGCCGCTGCTCTACCTCCACGGCCCGTCGTCCGGCGACTTCGTGCCCGCACTCGAGCAGTTCCTCGGCTCCTCGGCGGGCCTGTCCCCGGGCACGGTCACCCGCCTGACCGCGCAGTGGCAGGCCGACCACACGGCCTTCAACGAGCGTGACCTTTCGACCAGCGATTACGTCTACGTCTGGGCCGACGGCATCCATCTGAAGATCCGCCTGGAGCAGGCCAAGGCCGCGGTCCTGGTGCTGATGGGCGTGCGCGCGGACGGCACCAAGGAGCTCATCGCCATGGCCGACGGCTACCGCGAATCGTCCGAGTCCTGGGCGAACCTGCTGCGCGATGCTGCACGACGCGGAATGCACGCGCCCGTCCTCGCGGTGGGCGGCGGCGCTCTCGGGTTCTGGAACGCGGTCAGCGAGGCGTTCCCCTCGACTCGCCATCAGAGGTGCTGGGTTCACAAGACCGCGAACGTGTTGGACAGCCTTCCGAAATCGGCCCAGCCTGCGGCGAAGAAGGCCCTCCAGGACATCTACAACGCCGAGGACCGCGACCACGCGGCCCAGGCCATCAAGGTGTTCGCCAAGCAGTACGGTGCGACGTTCCCCAAGGCCGTAAAGAAGATCACCGACGACGAGGACGAACTGCTGGCGTTCTACGACTTCCCCGCCGAGCACTGGATCCACCTGCGCACCACGAACCCCATCGAGTCCACCTTCGCGACCGTCCGCCTGCGTACCAAGGTCACCAAAGTGCCGGCTCCCGCGCGGCAGCCCTCGCCATGGTGTTCAAGCTCGTCGAGTCCGTCCAGGCCCGCTGGCGGGCCGTGAATGCACCCCACCTCGTCGCCCTGGTCCGTGCCGGAGCCCGCTTCGAACGTGGCCACCTTGTTGAACGGCCCGACGAGGTCCTCGTCCCCACAGCCGCTTGAACCGATCGCTGGAAGGGAACCATGAACGACATTGCCCGGAATGGCGCCTACTTCACCGCATTCATCAACGGTCAGGAATGGCGCGTTGCGTGGTATCCACCCCCTGACCCGCCGCCGGGTACGCCACACGGCGCGGAGGCGGTGTGCGTCGCCGGGGATCGGATCGTCGTGGTCAGCCCGGACGGACAGCGATGGGGCCTGCCCGGCGGTCGCCCCGAGCGGCATGAGCAGTGGATCGACACGATGCGCCGCGAGGTCAGTGAGGAAGCCTGCGCCGAGGTGATGGACTGCCGACTTCTCGGGTTCAGCCGGGGCGTCTGCGTGCGAGGCCCGGAGGAAGGGCTGGTGCTGGTCCGGTCGATGTGGCGAGCACAGGTGCGTCTGGCTCCGTGGGACCCACGATTCGAGATGGCCCACCGCCGTCTTCTGCCGGCGGAGGAGGCATTCCAGTCCCTGGCCATCCCCGACGGCCTCGGCCCCTTCTATCGCCGACTGTTCGCTGAAGCCGCCATCTCCCACGCCAACACGGACGACCTCTGACCACCAGATCACTCATGCGACAAACACACCGAGAGATCTTGATCCACAGATGTTGACTATTCCTCGTCGAACGGCCGACCCCATGGCAACGGCGAAGGGGGTGGGGGGATGCCCCCTGGAGGGGTCTTGCCCGACCGCCGAGTCTTACCGGCCAAGACTGCGCCACGGTTTCAGGATTGCTCTGGGCCAGCGCCACGGAAGCCTCGGCAGCAAAGCAGAACGGCCCCCATCCGAAGCGGGGGCCGTTCTCACGGGTGACAGCAACACCCTCCGTCTCACCAGGCACAACGCCGCGGCGAGGGTCACAGCAGCCCCAGCTTGGCCAGGTCGAAGTGCTCATCGGTCAAAGACTCGTACCCGTGCTCGGCCGCGTACGCGAGGATGCGCGCGAGAGGGGTGTCCGGGGCCGGTGGTTCGGTGGCCAGCTCGAAGCCGGTGACCTGAAGGGCGAACGCAAGGTCGTAGTCAGGTGCGCTGTCGGGGTTGCTCATCGCGCCAGCGTAGCGGGGATGGGTCCGTGTGCGGCCGCATTTTGACAGGCGCCTCACACGCGGTGACCTGCGTTTTTCCCTTCTACGCCCGGTACGTTGCGGGTCCCCGTGATGTGGGTGGGGCGGAAGCTGTCGCCGGAGAAGGGAAATCGAGATACGGGAACACGTGTGGCGTCGTGCGCTGGTGCGCTCTGTCATGAAGCCCGCAGAGAAGTTGGTCGGCGTCGCGATGGCGTTGTACGCAGACTACGAAACGAGCGAGAGCATGTCCCCGTCGAACGGGACGATCGCCAGGGAACTCGGCTACGGCGGGAAGGCTCCAGAGCAGACGGTCAACAGGATCGTTGGCAGGCCGCGAAGGGCTGACTGAAGACGAAGCGCGCAAGCAGCCAGCGACGGTGGGCCGTGTGAGCGGCCCCCAGCAGGAGGACAAAGGCGCTGGCTCTCTCATCAGGCGGACGCCGGAACCACCGTGGCTTCCCCTGCTCGCTGGGCTTCCTCGGCGCAGGTGAAGCAGAAGATCAGCGCGTAAGCGCGCAGGCGAACAGCAGGAGGGGGCGTCCCGGCCGGGACGCCCCCTCCTGCTGTCGATCAGACGAAGCTGCGCGTCGGCAGCGGCTTGCCGTACCAGAGCTCGATCAGACGGGCCGCGATGGAGATGCCGTACGGGGGCAGGACCTCGCCCGCCTCGAAGGCCGCGCTCAGCTCGTCGCGGGAGAACCACCGGGCCTCGTGGATCTCGTCGCCGTCGACGTCGATCGCGGTGGAGGTGGCGCGGGCCATGAAGCCCAGCATCAGACTGGACGGGAACGGCCAGGGCTGGCTGGCGATGTAGTCGACCTGGCCGACGCTGATGCCGGCCTCCTCGAACACCTCGCGGCGCACCGCCTGCTCGATGGACTCACCGGGCTCGACGAAGCCGGCCAGCGTCGAGAAGCGGCCCTCGGGCCAGTGGACCTGTCGGCCGAGGAGGATGCGGTCGTCCTCGTCGGTGACGGCCATGATCACCGCGGGGTCGGTGCGCGGGTAGTGCTCGGCGCCGCAGGCGGGGCAGCGGCGGATGTGTCCGGCCGCGGCGATGACCGTGCGCTCACCGCAGCGGGAGCAGAAGCGGTGGGTGCGCTGCCAGTTCTCCAGACCGACGGCGTGCACCATCAGGCCCACGTCCCGGGGCGACAGCAGCAGCCCGGCCTCACGCAGTCCGGCCGGGCGGGCGGACTGGTCGATCCGGCCGGGCAGGGCGTCCTTCTGGAGGGCGAAGTAGCTGACGCCCTCCTCGTCGGTGCCCAGGAAGTAGCGGTGCGCCTCGGTGAGAGGGGCCTCGAAGGACGGCGTCATGACGAGCTCGGTCCGGCCGTCCGGCGTCTCGTCGATGAGGACCTGACCGCCTGAGACCACGAAACAGCGCGTCGTGGGGTGGCTCCACGCGGCGGCGAGCCAGGCCTCGTCGAGCCGGTGATGGGCGGCCCGGTCGATGCCGCTCGGCGCGGTGAGCGAGATGGGCCTGTCGGCGTTCTGGTCGGTCCAGGTGGTCACGGGTGCTTCCAACTCCCCCGGTGGAACGGTTGATTCGGCGGGCGGTTCAGCGGAACGTGCGGGTGGGGGCTGTCGGGTCCGGTGCGGCGCCGCGATGCGGCCTTTCCCGTGTGCGCCGCGCGCAAACCCGCTCCGGGCCGAGCGGGGCCGTCAGGGCGCACGGCGCCAGTTCCCGGCCAGGTCGCCCCAGAGGTACGCGGTGGTCTCGACGCCCTTGAGGAGAAGGTCCAGCTCGACCTTCTCGTTCGGCGCGTGCCAGCCGTCCGAAGGGACGGAGATGCCGAGGAAGAGCACGGGGGCGCCGAGGACCTCCTGGAGGTCGGCGGCGGGTCCGGAGCCGCCCTCGCGGGTGAAGCGGACGGGCCCTTCGAAGGCGCGGCCCATGGCGCGGACCACGGACTGCAGGGCGGGGTGGTCGAGCGGGGTCAGACACGGGCGCGTGGCGGGGCTGAACGCGATCTCGTGGCGGATCCCGGCGGGGATCCGCTCGTCGGCCCAGGCGCGGACGGCCTTCTCGATCTGGTCGGGGTCCTGGCCCGCGACCAGCCGGAAGGACAGCTTCACGAAGGCGGAGGACGGGACGATCGTCTTGCTGCCGGGGCCCTGGTAGCCGCCTCCGATGCCGTTGACCTCGGCGGTCGGGCGGGCCCAGACGCGCTCCAGCGTGGTGTGCCCGGCCTCGCCGTGGGCGGCGTGCGACTTGGCGGTGCGCAGCCACTGCTGCTCGTCGAAGGGCAGCTCGGCGAAGAGGTCGCGTTCGCGGTCGGTGAGCTCGACGATGCCGTCGTAGAAGCCGGGGACGGCCACCCGCGCGTGCTCGTCGTGGAGGGCGGCGACGAGGCGGGCGGCCTCGGTGGCCGGGTTGGGGACGGCGCCGCCGAAGGAGCCCGAGTGGATGTCCTGGTCGGGGCCGAAGAGGCGGATCTCGCACTCGGCGAGGCCGCGCATGCCCGTGCAGACCGTGGGGGTGTCGGCGGACCACATGCCGGTGTCGGAGACGATCACGGCGTCCGCGGCGAGCCGCTCGGCGTGCGTCTCGACGAGGGCGCGGAAGTTCGGGGAGCTGGACTCCTCCTCGCCCTCGATCAGCAGCTTGAGGTGGACGGCCGGCACGGTGCGGCCGGTGGCAGCGAGATGGGCGCGCACGCCGAGGGTGTGGAAGAACACCTGGCCCTTGTCGTCGGCGGCCCCGCGCGCGTAGAGGCGGTTTCCGCGGACGACGGGCTCGAACGGGTCGCTGTCCCAGCCGTCCTCACGGGCGGCGGGCTGCACGTCGTGGTGGCCGTAGACCAGGACGGTGGGGGCCTCGGGGTCGTCCGAGGGCCACTCGGCGTACACGGCGGGGGCGCCGGGCGTCGGCCAGACCTCGACGGTCGGGAAGCCGGTCTCCGTCAACTTCGCGGCGAGCCAGTCCGCGCTGCGTCGTACGTCGGGGGCGTGGTCGGGCTGCGCGGACACCGAGGGGATGCGCAGCCACTCGGCGAGGTCGTCGAGGAAGGC
This sequence comes from Streptomyces sp. YKOK-I1, assembly GCF_054660435.1. NCBI lineage: Bacteria > Bacillati > Actinomycetota > Actinomycetes > Kitasatosporales > Streptomycetaceae > Streptomyces > Streptomyces sp. YKOK-I1. Next base: position 6,766,927 of record NZ_BAAGDR010000001.1, on the reverse strand, counting down.
GGCGCGGTGCTGCTCGATGTACGTGCGGACGGCGCTGACGGCACTGTCAACGGGATGGCTCATGGTCACGAGCCTATCGGCCCGCGCCGACATCCTCGCCGGGCGGTTGCGCACGCTTTCCCCGCCCTTGGGGTGGCTCGTGATCCTCCGCGGGGGCTTCCTCGCCCGTCAACAGGCGCTCCAGGGCGGCACGATCGGGCAGGTTACGGGGTCGTACGACCTCGCCGGTGCGGACATAGAGGAACACCGCTGTGACGGATTCCACGGGCACCCCCTGCTGTTCGGCCCAGGCGAGCCGGTAGAGCGCGAGCTGGAGGGGGTCGGCGGTGCGGGCGCGGTGGGTCTTCCAGTCGACGATCTCGTACGTCGTCGTCCCGCCGTCGTCCTGCCGGTAGACGGCGTCGATACGGCCCCGTACGACGCGGCCGGCGAGGGCGAGCTGGAAAGGGGCCTCGACGCTGTGGGGGGTGCGCCGGGCGTACTCGGTGCGCTCGAAGGCCTCCTTGAGGTCCTCCAGGTCGCGTTCGTCGGCGATCTCGGCGTCGGCGCCGGGCAGCTCGTCGGGTTCCAGGAGGGGAAGCGTCAACGTCTCGAAGCGGGCTTCCACCCATGCGTGGAACCGGGTGCCACGGCGCGCGGCCGGTTGCGGGGGGCGCGGCATGGGGCGTGCGAGTTCCTGCGCGAGACCGTCCGGGTCGGCGGCCAGGCGCAGCACCTGCGAGGCGGTGAGCGTCGTCGGGAGGGGTACGTCCGTGACGCTCCGGCGGGTGCGCAGCAGCTCACCGGCGAGCGCGTCGAGATCACGGTCCCAGGAGGCGACCGCGCGGGCCTCCTCGGGGGTCAGGGAACCCCGCCGCGCGCGTGCCGGAGGGGGACGTACGGCAGGGGGCTCCGGGGCGCGGGCCTGGTGAGGGACGGCGAGGCGGGCCGGGGCGGGGGCGGGGCCGTAGGGATCGTCGTCGAACGGATCGGCCTCGTCGTAGGGCGGCTCGTCCTCTTCGGGGGGCGGCGGCCAGTCCGGGTCGTCGTAGGTGTCGGGGTCGTGCGTGACGGTCGGCCGTACGTCGTCCTGGGCGTCCTGGGCGTCCTGGGCGGCGAGGTCGTCCAGGTGGGCGCGGACGGTGTCGGCGGCGGCGCGGCGGCGGGCGAGCGCGTTCGCGTCCAGGGGGAGCGGCCAGGCCTGGTCGGCCGTGGCGCGGTGCAGGGCGGGGTTCTCCGCGTCCTCCTCCGGCTCGTCGGCCCAGGCCTCGATCTCGCCGTACCCGGCGACGCAGTGGTCGTACAGGGCCCGCAGGAAGTCGGAGGGGCCGCGGGGCTTCTTCTGGCTGGGGCCCCACCAGTGACCGGAGCCCAGGAGCAGGGAGCGGGGGCGGGTGAAGGTGACGTAGCCGAGGCGGAGCTCCTCGGTGTGCTGGTGGTCCTTCATGGCCTCGTGGAAGGCCTTCATGCCCCGGGAGTCCCAGGACTCGATGTCGGGGAGGGTGTCGGCGTCTCCGCGCAGGGCGTGCGGCAGCACCTTGGCCTGGGCGGTCCACTTCTCGCGGCCCTGGCCGCTGGGGAAGGTGCCGGTGACCAGGCCGGGGACGGCCACGACGTCCCACTCCAGGCCCTTGGACTTGTGGGCGGTGAGCACCTTGACGGTGTTCTCGCCGCCGGGGAGCGCGTTGTCGAGGCCCTTCTCGTACTGGGCGGAGGTGCGCAGGAAGCCGAGGAAGGCGAGCAGGCTCGCCTCGCTCTCGCCGGCGGCGAAGGAGGCGGCGACGTCGAGGAAGTTCGACAGGGTCTCGCGGCGGCGGGCGGCCAGCGCGTGCGGGGAGGCCGACAGCTCGACCTCGAGGCCGGTGACGGCGAGGACGCGGTGCAGGACGTCCATCAGCGGGTCGGCGAGGGAGCGGCGCAGGTCGCGCAGTTCGGTGGCGAGGCGGGCGAAACGCACGCGCGCGTCCGGCGAGAACGGCAGCCTGTCGTCCTGGCCGCCCTCCAGGGGTGTCTCCAGGAAGGTGTCGAGGGCGTCCGCGAGGGAGATCACCTCGGACGGGTCGACGCCTTCGACGGCCTCGGCGAGGCGGCGGTCCGGGTCGTCGCCGTCGTCCCCGCGCGTGTGGGCGACGAGCAGCCGTGCCCGCCGGCCGAGGAGGGCGAGGTCGCGGGGGCCGATGCGCCAGCGCGGGCCGGTGAGCAGCCGGACCAGGGAGGCGTTGGCGCCGGGGTCCTGGAGCACCTCGCAGACGGCGACGAGGTCGGCGACCTCGGGCAGGTGCAGCAGTCCGGAGAGGCCGACGACCTCCACGGGCACGTCCCTCGCGACGAGGGCGCCCTGGATCTCCGCGAAGTCGGTGGCCGTACGGCACAGGACGGCGATCTCGCCCGGTGCGGTGCCGGTGCGGACCAGGTGGGCGACGGAGTCGGCGATCCAGTCGATCTCCTCGGCGTGGGTGGCCAGGAGCGCGCACCGGACCAGGCCGTCGCGTTCGGCTCCGGGGGCCGGGCGCAGGGCCTCCACGCCCGCGTGCAGGGCGCGCAGGGGGGCGGCGAGGCCGTTGGCGAGGTCGAGGAGGCGGCCGCCGCTGCGGCGGTTCTCGCTGAGGGCCTGGCGGGTGGCGGGCCGGCCGTCGGCGTGGGCGAAGTGCTCGGGGAAGTCGTCGAGGTTGGCGACGGAGGCGCCGCGCCAGCCGTAGATGGCCTGGCAGGGGTCGCCGACGGCGGTCACCGGGTGTCCGGTGCCGCCGCCGAACAGTCCGGCCAGGAGGATGCGCTGGGCGACGGAGGTGTCCTGGTACTCGTCGAGGAGGACCACGCGGAACTCGTCCCGCAGGATCCGGCCCACCTCGGGGACCTGGGCGAGCTGTGCCGCGAGGGCGATCTGGTCGCCGAAGTCCAGCAGGTCGCGGTGGCGTTTGGCCGCGCGGTAGCGGACCACCAGGCCGGCCAGCTCGCGCCGGGCGGCGGCGGCCTCGGGCACCTTGCGCAGATCGGCGTTGCTGAGCCTCGCGCCCTCCAGGGTGCCCAGCAGTCCGGCGTCCCAGGTGCGGAGCTCGTCGGGGCCCACGAGGTGTTCGGCCAGCTCGGAGTCGAGGGCGAGGAGGTCACTGACCAGGTCGGCGAAGGAGCGGGTGAGCGACGGATAGGGGCCGGGGGCCTCGCGCAGGACACGCGCGGCGAGCTGGTAGCGGGTGGCGTCGGCGAGCAGGCGGGAGGTCGGCTCCAGGCCGATGCGCAGGCCATGGTCGGTCAGCAGCCGGCCCGCGAAGGCGTGGTAGGTGGAGATCACCGGCTCGCCCGGCGGGTTGTCGGGGTCGATGACGTCGGGGTCGGTGACGCCCGCCTTGACCAGCGCCTTGCGGACCCGCTCGGCGAGTTCGCCGGCTGCCTTGTTGGTGAAGGTCAGGCCGAGGACCTGTTCGGGGGCGACCTGGCCGGTGCCGACCAGCCAGACCACGCGGGCGGCCATCACCGTCGTCTTGCCCGACCCGGCTCCGGCCACGATCACCTGCGGGGCGGGCGGCGCGGTGATGCAGGCCGTCTGCTCCGGGGTGAAGGGGATCCCGAGGAGCTCCTTGAGCTGCTCGGGATCGGTGATGCGGGCGGGCATGGAAAGAGGCTAACGGGGGGCACCGACAATCGATGACACACCGCTCACTCCACCACGTGACGCCCTTCGGGCTGAGAGCTGCAGGACGCCTTGAAGGCGCAGTGCTTGCAGTGATCGCCGGCAGTCGGCGTGAAGCGCTCGTCGAGCACCTTGCCGGCCGCGGTGGCGAGCAGGTCGCCGACCCACTCCCCCTCCAGCGGCTCTTGCGCCTGCACCTTGGGCAGGGCCTCGCCTCCGTCCCGCTGGGCGGCGCCCTGGCGGAGTTGGACGAGCTCGGCGCCGCCGGGCTCCGGCCGCACACCGTCGAACGAGTCGTCCACGGCGCCCTCACGGACGGCCAGCTGGTAGACGGCGAGCTGCGGGTGGCGGGCCACTTCCGCCCCCGACACCTTGCCCTTGCCCGTCTTGAAGTCGACGACATAGGCGCGGCCCTCGCCGTCCGCCTCCACGCGGTCCATCTGACCGCGGATGCGCACCTCGTAGTCGCCCGCTTCGAGGGTGACGTCGAAGTCGTGCTCGCTGGCGACGGGCGTGCGCCCCGCGCGGTCGCCCACATGCCACTGGAGGAAGCGTTCGAGCGCCACGCGCGCGTTGCTCTTCTCCTGCTCCGACTTCCAGGGCGCGTCGAAGGCGAGCGCGTTCCACACGGAGTCGAGGCGCTCCATGAGGACGTCGAGGTCGGCCGGGGTGTGCCCGGAGGCGACCTCGTCGGCGAGGACGTGCACGACGTTGCCGAAGCCCTGGGCGGCGGTGGCGGGCGCGTCGGCCTTCACCTCGCGGCCCAGGAACCACTGGAGGGCGCAGGTGTTGGCGAGCTGGTCGAGGGCGCTGCCGGAGAGCACGACGGGCTGGTCCCGGTCCCGCAGCGGCACCCTGCTCTCGGTCGGCTCGAACATGCCCCACCAGCGGTAGGGGTGCGCCGAGGGCACCAGCGGGCGGCCGTCCTCGTCGGCGAGCGCGGCCAGGCGCGCGAGGCGGCGGGCGGCGGCCTCGCGGAGGGCGGCGGAGGCGCGGGGGTCGACCGTCGTGGCGCGCAGTTCGGCGACGAGCGCGGCGACGGACAGGGGCCGGCGCGGGCGGCCGCTGACGTCCCGGGGTTCCACGCCGAGTTCGGTGAGGAAGCGGGAGGGCTGGTCGCCGTCGTCGGCGGGTGCCTTGACGGCGGTGACGACGAGCCGGTCACGCGCGCGTGTGGCGGCGACGTAGAACAGCCTGCGTTCCTCGGCGAGCAGTGCGCCCGGGGTGAGCGGCTCGGCGAGTCCGTCGCGGCCGATGCGGTCGGCCTCCAGGAGGGAGCCACGGCGGCGCAGGTCCGGCCACAGGCCTTCCTGGACGCCGGCGACGACGACCAGGCGCCACTCCAGGCCCTTGGCGCGGTGGGCGGTCATCAGCCGGACGGCGTCGGGGCGTACCGCTCGGCGGGTGAGGGTGTCGGCGGCTATGTCCTCGGCCTCGATCTCGGCGAGGAAGTTCAGGGCGCCGCGGCCGCCGGTGCGTTCCTCCGCGCGTGCGGCGGTGGCGAACAGCGCGCACACGGCGTCCAGGTCGCGGTCGGCGTTGCGTCCGGCCGCGCCGCCGCGGCGGGCGGACCGTTCCAGCCGGGTGGGCCAGGGGGTTCCCTCCCAGAGGTCCCACAGCGCCTCCTCGGCCGTACCGCCGCGGGCGAGGCGCTCGCGGGCCGTGGCGAGCAGCGCGCCGAGGCGCTGGGCGCCGCGCGCGTACACCGGGTCGTGGGTGACCAGGCGTTCCGGTTCGGCGAGGGCGCGGGTGAGCAGGTCGTCGGAGGGCGGCGGCAGCGGGTTGCCCGCGGCGCGCTCCTCCTCGCGCAGGGCGCGTCCCAGGCGACGCAGATCGGCGGCGTCCATGCCGGCGAGCGGGGAGGCGAGGAGGGTGAGGGCGGTCTCGGTGTCGAGCCAGCAGGGGGCGCCTTCCCGAACGCCGTCGGGGCCGTCGGTTCCGTCGAGGCCGTCGGTTCCGTCGGTTCCGTCGAGGCCGTGATGGCCGTCGGTGTCTTCCTCGCCGGCTTCCTCGCCATCCACCTCGCCCAGGGAGACCTCCGCGGTCGCCACCGCCCGCAGGGCCGTCAGCAGGGGGGCCACCGCGGGTTCGTGGCGCAGGGGGAGGTCGTCGCCGTCGATGTCGAGGGGGACGCCGGCCGCCGTGAGGGCCCGGCGGACCGTGGGGATCGTGCGGGAGCCCGCGCGGACCAGGACGGCCATCTCGCCCCAGGGCACGCCGTCCTCCAGATGGGCGCGGCGCAGGATGTCGGCGACGTTGTCCAGCTCGGTGCCGGGGGTCGGATACGTGTAGACCTCGACACGGCCGCCCTCGCGCGCGGGGACGAGTTCGCGGTGGGCGCGGACCTTCTCCGCCGGAAGTCGGGTCAGGGGCATGCGCCCGGTCAGCAGCCGGGTGGCGGCGAGCAGGGCGGCGCCGGAGCGGCGGGAGGTGCGCAGGACCTCGACGGGGGCCGGGCGGCCGTCGGAGCGGGGGAAGACGTCCGGGAAGTCCAGGATGCCGTTCACATCGGCACCCCGGAAGGTGTAGATCGACTGGTCGGGGTCGCCGAGGGCGACAAGGGTGCGGCCGCCGCCCGCGAGGGCGTGCAGCAGCCGTACCTGGGCCGGGTCGGTGTCCTGGTACTCGTCGACGTACACGGCGTCGTACTGCGCGGCCAGCCGTCCGGCGTTCTCGGGGCGGTGGGCGAGGAGGACCGCGCGGTGGACGAGTTCGGCGTAGTCGATGACGCCGTGCAGGTCGAGGACGTCGAGGTACTCGGCGAGGAACGCTGCGGCGGCCCGCCAGTCGGGGCGGCCGATGCGGGTGGCGAAGGCGTCCAGGGCGTCGGGGCCGAGACCGAGTTCCCGGCTCCGGGCGAGCACCGCGCGGACCTCGTCGGCGAACCCGCGCGTGGTGAGGCAGGCGCGCAGTTCGTCCGGCCAGCGGACGTGTGCGAGGCCGAGCCGCTGGAGGTCGAGCTGGCCGGCGAGCAGCTCACGGACGGCCACGTCCTGCTCGGGGCCGGACAGCAGCCGCAGCGGCTCGGAGAACAGCTCGCCGTCCTGGTGGGCGCGGACCAGGGCGTAGCAGTACGAGTGGAAGGTGGTCGCCCGGGGTGCGCGGGCGGCGCCCATGCGCAGCGCCATCCGGTCGCGCAGCTCCACGGCCGCCTTGCGGCTGAAGGTCAGCACCAGCACGCGCGCGGGGTCGCCGCCGCGGGCGATGCGGGCCGCCACGGACTCCACGAGGGTGGTGGTCTTGCCGGTGCCCGGGCCGGCGAGGACGAGCAGCGGCCCGGTGGCATGGTCAACCACGGAGCGCTGTGCGGCGTCCAGACGAGGGGGGGCGGTCCGGGCGGGCGGGGTTCGGACCAGTCGGTAAGCGCCACGGTTCCCCTGTCGCCCCTGGGGGTGCGACAGGCGCCTGGTGGAGGAAGAGGAGCTCACGTGGTTCGCCGGTCCTGGTGGGTGTGCTGGGTGATCGAGGGCCGCATTCTCCGCCCCGCGCCCCTCGAACGTACGCCATGCCACCGACGTGCCCGGTTTTCCTGTTTTCCCCCGTACGGGCCACAGGGTCCCCTCGGGCGGGCCGGATGGCGGAAGCTGTCAGGTGTGACCGTCCGCGTGTTCGCCGCCGTCCCAGCGCGCCCGCCGCATGTCGAGGCGCGGCAGATGGCCCTCGGCGGCCCTGCTCGCCTCCTTCAGCGGCGTGCCCTCGTCGCGGTAGTGACCGAGCGCCCGCAGCTCGTGACCGGGCAGCAGCGCCCCGTCCGCGCGCACCACACGCCACCACGGCACGGCGCCGCCGTAGAGGGCCATCACCCGGCCGACCTGCCGGGGCCCGCCCTCCTCGAGCCACTCGGCGACATCCCCGTACGTCATGACCCGCCCGGGCGGGATCAGCTCCGCGACCCCCAGGACCCGCTCGGCGTACTCCGGCAGCGCGTCGGGGTACTCAGGGAGGGCGTCGGGGTCCTCCGCGCGGGCGTCGTCCGGGATGCTCTGCTCGCTCACCCGGCCCATCCTGCCGCACCGCACCGACAGGACGGCCGTCGTGTGACCGTCCGTGACCCTCGCCCCCGGGCGGTGCGTGGGGCAGACTGTGCGCCCCCGCGTTTGCACCCTGATGCCCCCGTGTGTCGGTGGAGCATGCCACCATCGTGCGGGCGGTGACCGGTGATACGAGATCAAGAAGAGACGATGAAGCAGCAGGGTGTGCATCCCGAGGACGCGGAGGGCACCTCTGACGCTGCGTCGCGCCCGGACGGTCCCGAGAACCCCGACCACCCGGAGAGCGCCGACACGCCGGAAGAGGGCGGCAGCGCCCCGAAGGAGCCGCTCGACGCGTCGCGGGACGAAGTGCACATCGACGAGGTCGAGGGCGACGAACCGCTGCTCCCCGCGCGCGTGCACCGCCCCTCCGACCTCATGCGCCTGCTGGTGGGCGTCCTGGCCGTCATCGTCCTGCTGGGCATCGCCGCCTTCGCACACGGGACGACCTCGGGTCTCGAACAGGACATCAACAAGGGCACCGGTCAGGCGCCCGACCTGCTCATCAAGATCGCGGGACTGGCGTCCAGCATCGCGATCCTGCTGGTCCCGGTGGCCTTCGCGATCGAACGGCTGATCAAACGGGACGGGCTGCGCATCGCCGACGGCGTGCTCGCCGCCGTCCTCGCGCACGGTGTGACACTCGCCACCGACCTCTGGGTGGCCAAGGCGGCACCGGACTCGATCCAGGAGGCGCTCACCCAGCCCTCCCCCGGCGACATCCACGCCCTCACCGACCCGGTGCACGGCTATCTCGCCCCCGTCATCGCCTATATGACGGCCGTCGGCATGTCCCGCCGGCCACGCTGGCGCGCGGTGCTGTGGATGGTGCTGCTCCTCGACGCGTTCTCGATGCTGGTCACCGGCTACACCACACCGTTCTCGATCATCCTGACGGTGCTGATCGGCTGGACCGTGGCCTACGGCACGCTGTACGCGGTCGGCTCGCCGAACGTGCGGCCCACGGGACGGACGCTGATGGCGGGCCTGCGGCACGTCGGCTTCCATCCGGTGAGCGCGGCCCGTGAGGAGGCCCCGGACACCTCCGAGACCGGCGACCGCGGCAGGCGCTACTTCGTCACTCTGGAGGACGGTCCGCCACTGGACGTCACGGTGGTCGACCGGGAGCAGCAGGCCCAGGGGTTCTTCTACCGCGCGTGGCGCAATCTGACCCTGCGCGGCTTCGCCACCCGCAGCAGCCTGCAGTCGCTGCGCCAGGCCCTGGAGCAGGAGGCACTGCTCGCGTACGCGGCGATCGCGGCGGGCGCCAACGCCCCCAAGCTGATCGCCACCTCCGAGCTCGGCCCCGACGCCGTGATGCTCGTGTACGAGCACACCGGCGGGCGCACCCTGGACTCGCTGGCGGACGAGGAGATCACCGACGACCTCCTGCGGGACACCTGGCACCAGGTGCGCGCCCTGCAGTCCCGGCGGATCGCGCACCGCCGGCTGGTGGGGGACGCGGTCCTGGTGGATCGTTCCGGCACGGTGATCCTCACCGATCTGCGCGTCGGCGAGATCGCGGCCGGTGATCTGCTGCTGCGCATGGACATCTCCCAGCTGCTCGTGACGCTGGGGCTGCGTGTGGGCGCCGAGCGGGCGGTCGCCTCGGCGGTGGGCGTGCTCGGCCCGGACGCGGTGGCGGACTGCCTGCCGATGCTTCAGCCCATCGCGCTCAGCCGCTCCACGCGCGCGACGCTGCGCCGACTGGCCCGGGAGCGGGCACAGCGCGAACGCGAGGCGGTCCTGGAGGCGTCCCGGCAGGCCAAGCAGGCCCGGCTGGATGCGGGGCACGAGGCGGAGCCGGTCTCCGAGAAGGACGAGAAGAAGGCCGTACGCGCACAGGCGCGTGCCGAGAAGCGGGCCATCGACGTGGCCCTGGAGGAGGCCCGCGAGGAGGATCTGCTGACCCAGATCCGGCATCAGGTGCTGCTGATCCGGCCCCAGGCCCCGGTCGAACCGGCCCGGCTGGAGCGGGTGCGGCCGCGCACCCTGATGAGCTTGATCGCCGGTGCGATCGGCGCGTACTTCCTGCTGACGCAGCTCACGCACATCGAGTTCGGTCCGCTCGTCGCCAACGCCGAGTGGGGCTGGGTCGCGGCGGCCGTGCTGTTCTCGGCACTGAGCTATGTCGCCGCCGCGATGAGCCTGCTGGGGTTCGTGCCGGAGCGGGTGCCGTTCCCGCGGACCGTCGCCGCGCAGGTCGCGGGGTCGTTCGTGAAGATCGTGGCCCCGGCCGCGGTCGGCGGGGTCGCGCTCAACACGCGCTTCCTCCAGCGTTCGGGGGTGCGCCCCGGGCTCGCGGTGGCGAGTGTCGGCGCGTCGCAGTTGTTCGGGCTCGGCTGCCACATCCTGATGCTGCTGTCGTTCGGCTATCTGACCGGTACCGAGAAGACCCCGTCGCTGTCGCCCTCCCGCACGGTCATCGCGGGTCTGCTGACGGTCGCGGTGCTCGTGCTGGTGGTGACGTCGGTGCCGTTCCTGCGGAAATTCGTCGCCACGCGCGTGAGGTCGCTGTTCGCGGGTGTCGTGCCGCGCATGCTGGACGTGCTGCAGCGGCCGCAGAAGCTGGTCACCGGCATCGGCGGCATGCTGCTGCTGACGTTCTGCTTCGTGATGTGCCTGGACGCCTCGATCCGCGCGTTCGGCACGGAATCGTCCTCCATCAGCATCGCCAGCGTCGCGGTCGTCTTCCTCGCCGGCAACGCGCTGGGCTCCGCCGCGCCGACCCCGGGCGGTGTCGGAGCGGTCGAGGCGACGCTGACGGTCGGTCTGATCGCGGTGGGTCTGCCCAAGGAGGTGGCCGCTCCCGCGGTGCTGCTGTTCCGGCTGCTGACGCTGTGGCTCCCGGTGCTGCCGGGCTGGCTGGCGTTCAACCAGCTGAGCCGCAAGGGCGCGCTCTAGGACCCTCCGGACGCCGCCCGTCCGGAAACCCTCGCCGGAGCGGTACGGCGTACCTCGTACGGCCCGTGCCCCGCGCGCGGGGGCGGGCCCGACCCCACGATGGGATCATGCCGAACCCCGCCCGTCTGCGCGCCGCCGCTCTGACCGCGACCGTTGTGCTGCTGACCTCCGCGTCGGCCGGCTGCGGCGAGGACGCCGGGGACGAGGACCTGACGGCGCAGAAGCTCGACTGGGAGGACTGCCCGGCCCCGTCCGCCTCGGAGGGCGGTGGCACCGCCCCGTCCCCGCTGCCGGACGGCGACCGCTGGGAGTGCGCCACGATGAAGGCGCCCCGGGACTGGGCCGACCCCAAGGGCGACACCGTCGAGATCGCGCTGATCCGGGCCGAGGCGAGCGGCGCCCCGGACCGGCGGATCGGGTCGCTGGTGTTCAACTTCGGCGGGCCCGGCGCCTCGGGTGTGAGCGCGCTGCCGGCGTTCGGCGAGGACTACACGACCCTGCGCACCCGGTACGACCTGGTGAGTTTCGACCCGCGCGGGGTCGGCCGCAGCGCGGGCGTGAAGTGCGAGAACGACCAGCAGCTCGACGCGTACTTCCAGCAGGACATGACCCCCGACGACGCCACCGAGCGCGCCGCGCTCCTGGGCAACACCGAGGAGTTCAACACGGCCTGCGAGAAGCACTCCGGGACGATGCTGCCGCATGTCCGCACCACCGACGCGGCCCGTGACATGGACCTGATGCGCCAGGTCCTCGGCGACCCGAAGATGCACTACTTCGGCATCTCCTACGGCACCGAACTCGGCGGCGTCTACGCCCATCTGTTCCCGGGGAACGTGGGGCGCGCCGTGTTCGACGCGGTCGTCGACCCGACACAGACACCGGAACAGGGAACCCTCGGCCAGGCCAGGGGCTTCCAGCTCGCGCTCGACAACTACGCCGAGGACTGCACGTCCCAGGCCGGGGGCTGCCCGGTCGGCGACACCCCGCAGGAGGTGCAGGACCGGATCGCCGGACTGCTCGAGCGCCTCGAGACCAAGCCGATCCCGGGCGTCTTCCCGCGCGTCCTGACCCAGAGCGCCGCCACCAACGGCATCCTGCAGGCGCTGTACTCGAAGGAGTTGTGGGAGTACCTCACCGAGGGGCTGGAACAGGCCTACGACGGCGACGGCAGGATCCTCATGCTGCTGTCCGACTCGATGAACGGCCGCAGCGCCAACGGCGAGTACAGCAACATCGCCGCCGCGAACGCCGCCATCAACTGCTCCGACGACAGGCCCCGTTACTCCGCCGTGCAGGTCGAGGCGAAGCTGCCGGAGTTCCGCGCCGCCTCGCCCCTGTTCGGGGACCTCCTGGCCTGGTCCATGGTGAACTGCACCGACTGGGCCGTGCCGGGCGCCGCCGACCATCCGGACGTCCACGCGGCCGGCTCGGCGCCCATCCTCGTCGTGGGCAACACCGGCGACCCGGCGACCCCGTACGAGGGGGCGCGCAGGATGGTGACCGCGCTGGGCAAGGGCGTCGGCGTGGAGCTGACCTACCGGGGGCAGGGGCACGGCGCCTACGGCAGCAAGGACAAGTGCGTCCGGGCGGCGGTGGACGGCTACCTGCTGGAGGGCAGGATGCCGACCGCCGGGACCGTCTGCTCCTGACCCTCGCCTGCTTCCCCTTTTCTCCCGCTTCCCCCTCCCTCCCGAAAAACCCGCAGGTCACAACGTTATCCACAGGCTCCGACGAGGGCGCCGCACTCCGCCTACCATGGCCTGACAGCGGTCCCGCCACCCGGCGCGGACGGTCGGCAAGGGGGGAAGGGTACATGGCGCGATTCCTACGGTGGACGGCTCTGGCGGCCGCCGCCGCACTCCTCGTGGCGGGCTGCTCCGGCGGCTCCTCGGGCGGCGGGGAGGACGGGAAGGGGAGATCGGCCGACGCCCAGCCGTCCGCGGGCTCGTCGGGTACGGCGACGGCCCTGCCCGCCTCGCTCACCGGCCAGAAGCTGGACTGGGGACGCTGCCGGGGCGGGGCGGACTCGGCCGCCCCGGGCAGTGAGTGGCAGTGCGCCACGATGAAGGTGCCGCTGGACTGGTCGAAGCCCGACGGAAAGACCATCGGTCTCGCGCTGATCCGCGCCAGGTCCCGGGGCAGCGGCGGCAAGCGGATCGGCTCGCTGCTGTTCAACTTCGGCGGCCCCGGCGGCTCGGGCGTGACCACCCTCCCGCCGTACGGCTCCACGTTCTCCGCGCTGCGCGAGCGGTACGACCTCGTCAGCTGGGACCCGCGTGGAGTGGGCGGCAGCGAGGGCATCCGCTGTCGCAGCAACAAGGACATCCAGGCCGCCGAGTCCATCGACATCACCCCGGACACCACGGCGGAGGAAGAGGCGTACCTCCAGGACGCCGCGGCCTTCGGCCAGGGCTGCGAGAAGGCCGCGGGCGATCTGCTGGCGCATGTGTCGACCACCGACACGGCCCGCGACATGGATCTGCTGCGCCAGGTCCTCGGCGACCCGAAGATGCACTACTTCGGCATCTCCTACGGCACCGAACTCGGCGGCGTCTACGCCCATCTGTTCCCGAAGAACGTGGGGCGGCTGATCCTCGACGCGGTCGTCGACCCGACCGCCGACGCGGTGGGCCATGCCGAGAACCAGGCGAGGGGCTTCCAGCGGGCACTGGACGACTATCTGAAGTCGACGGGCCAGGACCCCGAGCAGGGCAGCGCGAAGATCGCCGACTTCTTGAAGCGGCTCGACAGCGATCCGCTGCCCACCTCCGACGGACGGCGGCTGAGCCAGGCACTCGCCGTCACCGGGATCGTCCTGCCGCTGTACAGCGAGCAGAGCTGGCCGTCCCTGACCAGCGCCCTGGAGTCGGCGGAGCAGGGTGACGGCACCGAGCTGCTCGCGCTCGCCGACGCCTACAACGAGCGGGACTCCTCGGGGAGCTACGGCACGACGACCCATGCGCAACGGGTCATATCGTGCTTGGACGACAAGCAGCGGCCGACCGTCGAGGAGACGAAGGCGCGGCTGCCGGAGTTCGAGCGGATCTCGCCCGTCTTCGGGGACTTCCTGGGCTGGGACACGGCCGGCTGGTGTCACGACTGGCCGGTGGCCGGACAGTACGACACCCCGGAGGTGAGCGCGCCGGGCGCGGCGCCGGTCCTGCTGGTCGGCAACACCGGGGACCCGGCGACACCGTACGAGGGTGCCCGGAAGATGGCGGACGAACTCGGCAAGGGTGTCGGGGTGCTGCTCACCTGGAAGGGCGAGGGGCACGGTGCGTACGGCAGCGGGAGCGACTGCGTCGACGCGACGGTGAACGCCTATCTGCTCAAGGGCACGGTGCCGAAGGACGGCAAGGTCTGCTCATGACGACGGAGGGGGCCCCGGGCACTCGTGGCACCCGGAGCCCCCTCCGATCGAGGAAGCCGCACACACGGACAGGGTCAGTAGACCGGCTTGCTCGGTTCGATCTGGTTGACCCAGCCGATGACACCGCCGCCGACGTGGACGGCGTCCGAGAAGCCCGCGGACTTCAGGACGGCGAGGACTTCCGCACTGCGGACACCCGTCTTGCAGTGCAGGACGATCTTCTTGTCCTGCGGCAGGCCCTCCAGGGCGGTGCCCAGGAGGAACTCGTTCTTCGGGATCAGCCGGGCGCCCGGGATGGAGACGATCTCGTACTCGTTCGGCTCGCGGACGTCGATGATCTCGATGTTCTCGCCGTCGTCGATCCACTCCTTGAGCTGCTTGGGAGTGATCGTCGAGCCGGCGGCCGCCTGCTGGGCCTCCTCGGAGACGACGCCGCAGAAGGCCTCGTAGTCGATGAGCTCGGTGACGGTCGGGTTCTCGCCGCAGACCGCGCAGTTCGGGTCCTTGCGGATCTTGACCTGGCGGTACTGCATCTCCAGGGCGTCGTAGATCATCAGGCGGCCGACCAGCGGCTCGCCGATGCCCGCGAGGAGCTTGATCGCCTCGTTGACCTGGATGGAGCCGATGGACGCGCACAGCACGCCCAGGACGCCGCCCTCGGCGCAGGAGGGGACCATGCCCGGCGGCGGGGGCTCCGGGTAGAGGCAGCGGTAGCAGGGGCCGTGCTCGGACCAGAACACCGAGGCCTGGCCGTCGAAGCGGTAGATCGAGCCCCAGACGTACGGCTTGTTCAGCAGCACACACGCGTCGTTGACCAGGTAGCGGGTCGCGAAGTTGTCCGTGCCGTCAACAATCAGGTCGTACTGGCTGAAGATGTCCATCACGTTCTCGGCCTCGAGCCGTTCCTCGTGAAGGACCACGTTCACGTACGGGTTGATGCCGAGGACCGAGTCGCGCGCGGACTCGGCCTTGGAACGGCCGATGTCGGCCTGGCTGTGGATGATCTGGCGCTGCAGGTTCGACTCGTCGACCTCGTCGAACTCCACGATGCCGAGCGTGCCCACACCCGCCGCGGCCAGGTACATCAGCGCCGGCGAGCCCAGGCCGCCGGCGCCCACGCAGAGCACCTTGGCGTTCTTCAGCCGCTTCTGCCCGTCCATCCCCACGTCGGGGATGATCAGGTGGCGGGAGTACCGGCGAACCTCGTCTACGGTGAGCTCAGCGGCTGGCTCGACCAGGGGTGGCAGCGACACGGGGACTCCGTTGGTCGGTCGATCACTACAGTTGTTCTCCCCGTAACACTGCCATGGCCTTCTTCATTCCGAGACACCCGTTCCGATCCGCGAGACGATTTCGTCCCAGTAGCCGGGCATGGTCTCCCAGGGGTCGTCCAGTCCCCCGCGGTCCCCGCGGTCGGTGAACCAGATCGTGGCCGCGCCCTGCCAGCGGGCGATGCGCAGCGCCTCGTCGAGGTGGCCGCGGGGCACCCCGTGCACCAAGTGGCAGAACCGCTCGGGCGGATGGTCGGCGGTCCATTCGGCCACCTGCGACCAGCGGTAGTCGGTCCAGGGGCCGGAGAAGGTGACCAGTTGGTCGGCGTGCTCGGCGTAGCCCGGGTGCGGGTGGGTGCCGTGGCCGAGGACGATGTGGGGTGTGTCACTCAGGGGGCGCAGGGCGGCGACCGTGCGGCGGACCTCGGGGAGTTCGGCGCGCCCGGCCGGGCAGCGGTCCAGGAGAAAGCCGTCGACCTGGTACCAGTCGAGGTGCCGCCGCGCGTCGGCCAGCACCTCGGCGAAGGCGCGGACGCCGTGGACGAGGTCGAGGTGGCCGAGGACGCGGACGCCCGCGTTGCGCAGCCCGCCGACAGCCTGGAGGCAGTGCGGGTCGGGGCGGACGCCGGGGCCGTCGGCGACGTCCAGGACGACCCAGTGCAGAGCCGTGCCCGTGCGGGCGAGCGAGCCCCACTCGGCCGGCGCGAGCAGGGGGTGGGCCGTGCCGGGCACGCCGAAACCGGTGCGGAGGTCGGTGGTCCCGGTGCCCGCGGCACCCGTCGGCGTGCCGGTCAGATACGACATGCCGCCTCCATCCAGATGTCGGCGAGGGACTCCTCCAGATTGATCCGGGGCCGCCAGCCGAGCCGGTCGCGGGCGGTGCGCACATCGGCCTGCTGCCAGCTGCCGCAGCCGTCGGGGTACGGGTACGCGACCGGGGCCGCGTGGTCGGAGTCGGTGCGGGGGTGTCCGATGGCCGGCCGCAGATGGGCACCGGGCGGACCGTCGAGTTCGTGGAGGGCGCCGCTGTATCCGGCCACGCGCGCCAGGATCGAGGCGGCGTCGCGCAGCCGGACGGCACGCCCGGAGCCGATGTTGATGACGCCCTGGGCGGCGGAGAGGGACGCGGCGTGCACGGCGCGGGCGACGTCGCGGACGTCGACGAAGTCGCGCTGGGCGCCGAGTCCGCCGAGCTTGAGTTCGCCGTCGCCGGACTGCATGGCACGGCGCATGGCCTCCGCGAGGCGTCCGAGGGGTGATCCCGCCGGAGTGCCGGGGCCGGCCGGGGAGAACACCCGGAGCACGACGGCGTCCAGGCCGGAGCCGAGGACGAGTTCGGTGGCGGCGAGTTTGCTGACGCCGTACGGGCCGCCGGGGCGGGGGACGGCGTCCTCGGCGGTGGAGGAGCCGGGCTGGCTCGGACCGTACTCGGCGCCGCAGCCGATCTGCACCAGCCGGGCGCCGCAGCCGCTGCGGCGCAGGGCCTCGCAGACGGTGGCGACGGCGACGGTGTTGTGCCGGGTGAGCTCGCGGGCACCGCCGCGGGTGGCGCCGGCACAGTTGACGACGACCTGGGGGTGGACCGCGTCGAGGAAGCGGGTGAGCGCGCCGGGGCTGCCGGACGCGAGGTCGAAGCGGACGTCGGCGTCGTCGCCGCGGCCGAGCGCGGTGAGCTGGACGGCCGGGTCGGCGAGCAGGCGGTCGGCGACGAAGCGGCCGAGGTAGCCGTTGGCTCCGGTCAGCAGGACCCTCATCGTGCGGCTCCCTCGGTGCGCGGTGCGGCTGTCGGGGCCGCGTGGGCCGCGATCGCCCCGCGTACCGCGGCTGCTCCTGTCACCGCGGGGGCTCCTGCGACCGCGGGTGTCCCGGTGGCTCCGGTCGCTCCGGATCGGGAGGTGGTCATCTGTTCTCTCCTTCGAGGGTGTTGCGGTTGCCTGCGGCTGGATGGAGGAGCGCGTGCGTCGTGCGGTCCGGGCACGGTGGGGGTGGCGCTGCGCGCGGTGGTCGGGGGCCGGCGGACGGCCGCTGCCCGCGCCTGCGGCCCGGCGCCGCCCGGGCCGGGGTGCGGGAGGCGGGGCGGGTCAGCACGGGAGGGCCGTTCGCGCGTGGGCGGAAGCCCTGGTCAGGGTGCGGACGGCGTGGACGAGCAGGGGCAGGCTCGCGGCCGCGCAGAGCAGGGCCGGGACGCTCGCAGGTCCCCAGGCGGTGACGAGGGTGTCGACGGGGACGGCGAGGGCGTCGCAGCCGGGCAGACGGCCCGCGAAGACCGTGGCCGGGGCGAGGGCCTCGGCGGTGCCCGTGGCGGCGAGGACGACCGCGGGGACGTGGGGGAAGCCGTGCACCGTGAGGAGTCGGGCGAGGAAGAGGAGGGCGCCCAGGGTGAGCACGGGGGCGTACGCGGGCGGCTCGTCCAGGGCCGCGGCGCACAGGGCGGTCAGCCCTCCGAGGGCGGCCAGGAACAGGGTGAACACGCCCAGCAGCAGCGGCTGTACGGATGCGCTGAACTCCTCCAGGGCGCGGCTGGCGTCGAGTCGGCGGCGGGCGCGGGTGGTGAGGAGGTGGGCGCACCCGGCGGCGGGGGCGCAGGCCAGGGTGAGGGTGAGCAGGGACGCGGGGGCGAAGGGCCAGGAGCCGTCCGGTGTGCCGGTGGGCGGCCCGTCGGGGCCTCCTGCCACGGCGGCCCGTAGCAGACCCTCGCCGAGGGCGGCGTGGGCGAGGAGCCAGCCGGTCCACAGGGCGGTCCGGCGCCGGCCGGGGCGGGTGCCGCGGCGTGGGCCGAGCGGGCCCTTGGCGAGGACCTGGCGCAGGGCGAGCGTCACCGCGAGGACGCCCGCGATGGCCACGAGGAGGCGCGGCCGTCCGTCGGTGAACCGCAGTCCGGTCAGTGTGGCGGCGCACAGGGCGCCCGGCAGCAGGGTGAGCAGGGCTCGAACCGGGCGGGGGCGCGACAGGACGGTGGGCGCGGGGCGCGGCGGTGTGTCGTCGCCGCGCGGGACGCGGGCGTACATCTCCTCGGCGAGGGAGAAGACGTCCCGGTGCCGGAAGCGGGCTGCGGTGCGGTCGGTGACGCCGTGCGCCTCCAGACCCGCCGCGATCTCCAGCGGGTCGACGGCGCGCTCGCACAGCTCCCGGTGACGGTGCATCAGCGTCTTCACCGGGTCCCCGGAACCCCGGCGGGGGGTGACGGGGTTCTCCGGGGCGCCGGACCGGTCCAGTTCACCCAGCCCACTCATCGCGCCCCCTCGGCGAGGGAAACCCCGGTGACGGCCGACGCCCCCGGCCCGGGTGGGCCACCATGCTCCGACGCGCCATGCTCCGACGCGCGCGGCGCCGGACCGCCCGGGGCCGGGGTGGCGCCCCGCACGGCCGCGTGCGGGGCCGAGGTACCCCGCAGGGCCGTACCCACCGCCGGTCCGCCGCGCGCCGAAGCCCCCCGTACCGGTGGCCCCGCCGTCCAGCCCGGGCCTCGGCGGGCGGTGACGCGTGCGCCCAGGCCGGTCCAGCGGCCGGGCAGCCGGGCCTCGGCGGGGACGGCGAACGGGCGGGGGTCACCGGCCTCGTCGAGGAGGACTCCGAGGGCCGGGCACTGGGAGACGATCTCCAGGTAGATGCCGTGATACGCCTCGACGTTCTGCTCGACGGTGAAGAGTTCCAGCGCACGGGCGCGGGCGGCCGCGCCCAGGCGCGCACGGCGCTCGGGGTCGCTCAGCAGAGCCCCGCACGCCTGCGCGAGCGCCCGCGGATTGCGCGGCGGGACGACGAGCCCCGTGCCGCCGATGACCTCGACGACCGCGCCGACGTCCGTGGACACGGTCGCCCGGCCGCAGAACATCGCCTCCACGAGCCCCAGCGGGAACCCCTCGACGACGCTGGACAGGACGACGACGGCGCCGGCCGCGTAGGTCTCGGCGAGGGTGGGCGTCTCCGGGCCGCCGAGTTCCTCGAAGGACACCGGGTTGTCGCCGACGGCGTGCGGGCCCTCGGCCTCGTCGGGGAAGAGCTGGGCGGCCAGCACCCGGCAGTGCCCGAGGTAGGCCTGCCCCTCGGGCCCGGTCGGCGTGCCGACGATCCGCAGCCGGGCTCTCGGCTGTTCCGTGCGGACCCGGGCGAAGGCGTGCAGCAGGGAGACCAGGTCCTTCGCCGGTTCCACCCGGCCGACCCAGACCAGGGTGTGCGGATCGGCGGTGTCCGGTGCGTCGCCCACGTCCGCGAAGGGCGCGGCGTCCATCCCCGGGTGGACCGTGCGCACCTTGGCGCGGTCGGCGCCGCAGTGTTCCTGCCAGCGGCGGGCGTGCGCGTTGCCGGGGGCGAGGCGGGCCGCCTGCCGGTAGGTCTCGGCGGCGAGCAGGCCGTGGAAGGCGGCGAGCAGGGCGCGGACGACGGGGCTCGCGTCGGAGGCGGGCGCGCCGGGCGCCCCTGCGCTCAGGTAGTGCGTCCGCAGCCGCACGCCGTACTCCGTCACGAGCAGCGGTACGTCGTGGAAGTGGCGCGCGAGGAGCCCGGGCAGGGCGGCCGGGCCGCCGGAGGCGGCGTGGCACAGGTCCACCGAGCCGAGCGTGCCCCCGTCCGGGCCGTCGGGCCCGTACCAGTCGAACGAGAGGGGGCGCAGGACGCGTTCGAGGTGCCCGGTGACGGTCAGCAGCTCGGGTACACGCGCCTCGCGCGCCGTGCGCAGCGCGCCGGGGGCACGGCAGGCGCGCTCCAGCGTGCGGACGGCGCCCTCCGAGCGGAGCGCTCCCACCAGCCCGCCGTGGTCGCGGGCGAGTTCGGCGAGGCCGTAGAGCGCGCTGGCGAAACGGTCCGCCTGGGCCGGTGAGCTGTCGCAGAGGGCGGTCACGAGGTCGCCGTAGCCCTCGGTGAAGCGCCGGCGTGCGCGCCGCCCGTACGCGACCCCGTCCTCCTCGGCCGTCCACAGCGGTGCCGTCCGCACCTGCCTGACCTGCGGCGGGAGCGTGACGCAGCCCGATTCCTCCTGGTGTGGTCCGTCGCTGAGCGCGTAGATGTCGAACTCGTGCTGCCCGAGCCCGCGCACGAGCCGGTCGCACCAGAGTCCGGCGTCACCGCTCACATACGGATAGCCACCCTCCGTCAGCAGTCCGATGCGCACGCACGCACCCCCGATCTCCCCTCTGGGGAGCCGCCGTTGACCCGGCGGCTCGCAGCGGGAAGAACGTAAGCGGACAAGGCGGTGGCGCGACGGACGGTTGTCCATCGCGCCACCAAAAGGGGTGAACGGTCGTAACTTTCCCGTGCGGGTCGCGTTCGGTCGCGCTAAGAGTTCACTCGGATGCGAAACGTCACACCGCGTTCAGCCGTTTCTCAACTCTTGGGGTACACCCAGGGGTTGGGCAGGCAGTGGATCCCGTGGTGGTCCAGGAACTTCGTCTGCTGCTGCATGACGGGGGCGAGCTCGCCGTCCTTCTGGCAGTTCTCGTGGTGATAGCCGAGCCGGTGGCCGACTTCGTGGTTGATCAGCATCTGCCGGTACGCGTAGATGGCGTCACCGTACGTACGTGATCCCTGGGCCCACCTGTACGCATTGATCATGACGCGCTCGGTGGAGGCCGAGTCGCACGAGACGTTGTCCACGGTGGTGTCCAGGCTGGACTTGGCGCACCAGACGGCGGTGGTGCCGGGGCTGGCGAGCGTGATGACGAAGTCCGGCTTCCCCGAGGAGATCCGCTCGAAGGTGCGCGCGCCGTCGTGCGCCCAGCTGCGGTCGTCGTTGAGGGTCTTCTGCACGGCCTGGGCGAACAGCTCGCCGTCCAGACCGAGCCCCCGCTCCACGTCCACCCGGTAGGTGAACTTCTGCCCCTTGCCCGGCGCCTTGTCGACGCCGGGGATCGCGTCGAACTTCCCGGAGCCCTTGAGCTTCGCGCCCAGCGGGTACTTGACGTCCATCTTCTGCTCGTACGTCAGCGTCACGGGAGACGCGGACGCGGACGCGGACGGGCTCGGCACTGCGGACTCCAGGGCCCCGCCGGCGGCCTTCCCGGCGGCCGACTGCGACCGGACGCGGTCGTCGCCGCGCCCGTCGGTCACCTGCCCGGCCACCACGACGGCCAGCACGGTCGTGACCGCGGCGGCGGCGATCCCGGTGAAGGTCCGCCCCTTGGTGCCCTTGCCGTCCACGGGCGCACCCGTGGGCGGCGCGTCGTCGTCCGCGTCGGAGCCGGGACCACCGCCGTACGGGTCGCCCTCGGGCAGGCCGCCCCCGTACGGATCGCCCGCATAGGGGTCGGGCGCGTAGGAGTCGGGCGCATAAGGGCCGGGCGCATAAGGGCCGGACGCGCGGGTGGGCGTGAACGGCCGCCCCGCGCGCGTGAAGACGTCGTCGTCCTCGCCCCGGTCGAAGGCGTCGAGGTACTCCTGGCGGGGACCCGGTCGCGGGCCCTGCGGCGGGACCGGACGCTGACGCGGTATCACCGGCTGCCCCGCGGGGCCCGCCTGACGGCCTCTCAGGTCACCCCAGCCGCCCCCGGCCTCCCGCTGCTCGGGATGTCCGCCGCGGACCTGCGGGACACCGCGTGCGGGGGTGCCGTCGGGATGGCGGGGCACCCCGTGGGACGGCGTGCCGTCGGGAAGCAGCACGGGGGTGCCGTCGGGATGCCGCCCGGACGTCCCCGGGCCGGGAACCGCCGAGGAGGCACGGGAAGGGTTCTTGGGTGCGCTCTTGGGCGCGGGTCCACGCCGGCTGTGGCGTCCCACGTGAGTCTCAGCCCCCCGGTTTCGCGTCGGCGGTCTCGGCGAGCAGCTCGCGGAAGGCGGCGGCCACCGTCTCCGGGTACTCCATCATCGCCACATGCCCGGCGTCCGGCAGGGTGAGCAGACGGGAGTCGCGGAAGGCGCGGGCGGCGCGCTGGGCCATACGGAAGCCGACGAGCTGGTCGCGGCCGCCGTAGATCAGCAGGGTGGGTGCGAGGACGCGCTCGGCCTGGCGCCACAGCCCGTGCTGTCCGCCCAGGGTGTAGGCGCTGAGCAGCCCGCGCGTGGAGCGGGTCAGCGCGTCCCAGAAGTACGGCAGTTGCAGCCGCCGGTCCAGTTCCTCCACCGCGTGCCGGAACGCCTCCGGGGAGACACGGCCGGGATCGCCGTAACAGAGCGCGAGGACGCCTCTGACGCGCTGCTCGGCCGTCCACTCCCGGGTGAGCCGGCTGAAGAGCGCGGTCACCCCGGGCAGGCCGGCGAGCCCGGTCGGGATGGCGGTGCGCTGCACACGCAGTTCGGGCAGGGCCGGTGAGACCAGGGTCAGGGTGCGGACCAGGTCGGGGCGCACCGCGGCGACGCGCGTGGACACCGCGCCGCCGAGGGAGTTGCCGAGGAGGTGCACCGGGCCGCGGGCGGAGGCGTCGAGGTAGCGGATCACGGCACGCGCGTGTGCCGTGATGGAGTAGTCGCCGTCGTCCGGCGGCGGGGAGTCGCCGAAACCGGGCAGGTCGACGGCCTCGCCCGCCACGGCCCCGTCGAGCCCGGCCATCAGAGCGGACCAGTTCTGCGAGGAACCGCCGAGGCCATGGACGAACAGAGCGGGTTCGAGCCCCTCACGCGCGGGGGGCCGGGACCGGACGGTCAGGGTGACGCCCGGCAGACCGACGGACCGCAGCCGCTCGCCCTCCGCGACCCTGACGGAGGCCACCTTCGGCAGCACACTGGTGGGCGGCACGGAAGGCAGCTCGGTCGAAGACATGCGGGCAATGTTACGAGACGATCACGTGCGACCATGTGTGTTCGGCGTCACAAGAGGGGCGCGGGGCGGGTATCGATACCGGCGCGATTCGTGGGCACATCGCATAGCGTCCGAAACGGGTGTCTCCTAGGCTCGTACTGAGGGCACCCGCTTGTGGCCCCCGCGTGTTCCGGGGGCGTCCGTTGGAAGGGAGCCCACCATGGCGATTGACCCCACCGACCCCGAGACGTTCGCGGAAGAGGACGACGACTTCGGGGAGATCGACGTCGAGGCACCGGAGAACGCGGCCGCCGAGGAGTACGCGGACGTCCCCCCGGGGCGCGACGATCCTCTGGAGGGCGTGGACCCCGCGCGGGCGAACGAGGCGGATCTCGTCGAACAGGCGCGCGTCGTCTCACTGGACGAGGACGACTACCGCTGACCGCACGGCCCCTCCCGAACAGGAGCGAGGCAGCATTCTGCCCGGACTGCACCACTTCAAAACCTTCTGTACCGCTTTTGTGAGCGTCCGGTCCGTGAAATTCTGCGCTCGCACCGCGCGCCACACGGTTACCGAAAAGTACGATGGCGGCGCGGCGCTCACCGCATGAGGACGACTTTGGGAGGCGGCGTGACAGCCATCGAGCAGACAGAGGCGGCACGCCCGCGAGGCACGCGCCTGCCGCGCCGTGCCCGACGGAATCAGCTGCTGGGCGCCGCCCAGGAGGTCTTCGTGGCGCAGGGCTACCACGCCGCCGCCATGGACGACATCGCCGAGCGGGCGGGCGTCAGCAAGCCGGTGCTGTACCAGCACTTCCCGGGCAAGCTCGACCTCTACCTCGCGCTGCTGGACCAGCACTGCGAGTCGCTGATCCAGGCGGTGCGGGGCGCGCTCGCGTCGACCACCGACAACAAGCAGCGCGTCCGCGCCACGATGGACGCCTATTTCGCGTACGTCGAGGACGACGGCGGGGCCTTCCGCCTGGTCTTCGAGTCGGACCTGACGAACGAGCCCGCGGTGCGCGAGCGCGTCGACAAGGTCACCACCGAGTGCGCCGAGGCGATCTGCGACGTCATCGCCGAGGACACGGGCCTCTCCCGCCCGGAGTCGATGCTGCTGGCCTCCGGTCTGGGCGGTCTGGCCCAGGTCGTCGCCCGCTCCTGGCTGCACAGCGACCGCAGCGTCCCGCGCGACCAGGCGGTGCAGCTCCTGGCCTCGCTGGCGTGGCGGGGCATCGCCGGGTACCCGCTGCACGGCACCGATCAGCACTGAGCCACGGCACGGCTCGTCCGTTTGTTCCCGCCCGCTGTTCGCTCCTGGCGTGGACGGCCACGCCGTGTACGTCCCCTCACCGGGCTAATGTGTGCAGCGTACGGCGCGGACGCCCGCGCACCCCATGACCGTCGGAGGGACATAGCCGTGGAGGTCAAGATCGGCGTGCAGCACGCGCCCCGCGAGATCGTTCTGGAGAGCGGTCAGACTCCCGAGGAAGTCGAGCGCGTGGTGGCCGAGGCACTGGCCGGCAAGTCGCAGCTGCTCAGCCTCGTGGACCAGCACGGCCGCAAGGTCCTCGTACCGGCCGACCGGCTGGCCTACGTCGAGCTGGGCGAGCCGGCCCCGCGCAAGGTGGGCTTCGGCGCGCTGTAAGGCACGAGCGGGGCACGAGCAAGCCACGAGCAGGGCACAAGCGCTGCAAGGCACGAGCAGAGCGCACGCATCGCGAGAAGGGGCCCGGCGGTCAGCACGACCGCCGGGCCCCTTCGCACGTTCACCGGCGACGCACGAGTGGTCCACACAGGAGGATTGCCTTCCGCAGGTCACGGGTAGGACGGGCTGTGACCTTGGTGCACGGCCCGCCGCCCGGGAGGGACCCACATGATCTTGGAAGCGCTCGGCTCCGCTGTGCTCGGTCTCGCGCTCGCGTGGGTGGCGCTCCAGCGCCTGTCCCACCGCCTGCCGGTCCGCGCCCTCGTCCTCGCGACGGGTGTCGCCGGAGCCCTGTTCGGTGACTTCGTCACCCACAGCGCGCTGGGCTCCGGCACCCTGCTGCCGAGCCTGGCCGGCGCGGCGGTCGTCTCCGTCGCCTCGGTCTCCCTGCTGCTGCGCCCGGCCGGCCGGCTGCGCCGCCGCTCGGCCCCGGCGTAACCTCCCGGGCCCGGGGCTCTCAGGCCGCGAGCCCCAGCGCGGCCATCCGCTTGGTGTGGGCCTCGGTGATCCGGGAGAACATCCGGCCGACCTCGGCGAGGTCGAAGCCGTCCGCGACACCGCCCACGAGCATCGTCGACAGCGCGTCCCGGTCGGCGACCACCCGCTGGGACTGCGACAGCGCCTCACCCATCAGCCGGCGCGCCCACAGCGCGAGCCGTCCGCCCACGCGCGGGTCGGCGTCGATCGCCGCGCGGACCCGGTCCACGGCGAAGCCGGCGTGACCGGTGTCGTCGAGCACGGCGAGCACCAGGGCGCGCGAGTCGCTGTCCAGACGGACGGCGACCTCCCGGTAGAAGTCACTGGCGATCGAGTCGCCGACGTACGCCTTGACCAGGCCCTCCAGCCAGTCCGAGGGCGCCGTCTGACGGTGGAAGCCGTCGAGCGCGGCGACGAACGGCTCCATGGCCGCGGTCGGCTCCTCACCGACCTCCGTGAGCCGGTCGCGCAGCCGCTCGAAGTGGTGGAACTCGGCCGAGGCCATCTTCGCCAGCTCCGCCTTGTCCTCCAGCGTGGGCGCCAGCTTGGCGTCCTCCGCGAGCCGCTCGAACGCGGCCAGCTCGCCGTACGCGAGGGCGCCGAGCAGGTCCACGACCGCGGCCCGGTACTGCGGATCGGCGGAGGCCTGCGCCCAGTCCTGGGCGGCGATCCCCGTGACGGTTTCAGTGGACTCGGCAGGCTCTTCGGAGGCGTTCTCAGGCTTGTCAGAGGTGGTCATGCAGCGCACAATAGCCCGCTCACCACGCGACGGAAGTCCCTGGTCAATCAGTGTGACCACGACGACGCGGACGACCGCGTCCGACGGTGTGACAACCACAACGTGACCGAATCGGCCATCGCATGTGCGCGATTCCGGGGTATGGTGGTAATGCGCCTGCCGAATATTCGACGGGCCGCACGTATGAGGATGCCCGGTCGGTGGCCCGATCGGCTCCGACCCGACAGCCCTCCCCGGCCGTACGGCACATCGCGTACGACGACCGGAGGGACACCCTCCAGCGGTACGAGCGCTAGAGCGTCGGCAGAGGTCCCGTGCCATACGGCTTGCCGCATGCGGTTTGCCCGTAAGGCAGCCGACGTCCCCGGCACGGTCCGTCAAAGACCCCCGCGCTCGCCTCGCACCGCGTACACAGAAGAGGCAGCACCCTGACTACGACGTTCCGAGAGCTCGGAATCCTTCCCGAGACCGCCGAGGCCCTGGAGGCCGTCGGCATCACCACTCCCTTCCCCATCCAGGAGATGACGCTCCCCGTGGCCCTGTCGGGCACGGACGTCATCGGCCAGGCCAAGACCGGCACCGGCAAGACGCTCGGCTTCGGACTCCCGCTCCTCGAGCGCGTGACCGTCCCCGCCGACGTCGAGGCCGGCCGGGCGAAGCCCGAGGACCTCACCGAGGCCCCGCAGGCGCTCGTCGTCGTCCCCACGCGCGAGCTGTGCACCCAGGTCACCAACGACCTGCTGACCGCCGGCAAGGTGCGCAACGTGCGCGTACTCGCCATCTACGGCGGCCGGGCCTACGAGCCCCAGGTCGAGGCCCTCAAGAAGGGCGTCGACGTCGTCGTCGGCACCCCGGGCCGGCTCCTCGACCTCGCGGGCCAGAAGAAGCTCAACCTCCAGCACATCAGGTCCCTCGTCCTCGACGAGGCCGACGAGATGCTCGACCTGGGCTTCCTGCCCGACGTCGAGAAGATCATCAACCTGCTGCCGGCGCGCCGCCAGACCATGCTGTTCTCGGCGACCATGCCGGGCGCGGTCATCGGGCTCGCCCGCCGGTACATGTCGCAGCCCACGCACATCCGCGCCACCGCGCCGGACGACGAGGGCGTGACCGTCGCGAACATCTCGCAGCACGTGTACCGCGCGCACAACATGGACAAGCCGGAGATGGTCGCGCGCATCCTCCAGGCCGACGGCCGTGGCCTCGCCATGATCTTCTGCCGCACCAAGCGCACCGCCGCCGACCTCGCCGACCAGCTCAAGCAGCGCGGCTTCGCCTCCGGCGCGGTCCACGGCGACCTCGGCCAGGGGGCGCGCGAGCAGGCGCTGCGCGCCTTCCGCAACGGCAAGGTGGACGTCCTCGTCTGCACCGACGTCGCCGCGCGCGGCATCGACGTCGAGGGTGTCACCCACGTCATCAACTACCAGACCCCCGAGGACGAGAAGACGTACCTGCACCGCGTCGGCCGTACGGGCCGCGCGGGCGCCAAGGGCATCGCGGTGACGCTCGTCGACTGGGACGACATCCCGCGCTGGCAGCTGATCAACAAGGCGCTGGAGCTGTCGTTCAACGATCCGCCGGAGACGTACTCCACCTCCCCGCACTTCTACGAGGAGATGAGCATCCCCGCGGGCACCAAGGGTGTCCTGCCGCGCTCCGAGCGCACGCGCGCGGGGCTGGACGCGGAGGAGCTCGAGGACCTGGGCGAGCCGGGCGGCCGCGGTGCACGCGGTGGCCGGGGCGAGCGCGGCGGCCGGGGCGAGTCCCGTTCCGCCGACCGCTCCGGCGAGCGCGAGCGTCCGGCCCGTACGCCGCGCCGCCGACGCCGTACGCGCGGCGGGACCGTGCTCGACGGAGCGCCGGAGGTCTCGACGACGGAGCAGACGCCGGTGGCCGAGGAGGCCGCGACGTCCCGCACCCCGCGCCGCCGACGCCGTACACGCGCCGGAGCGGCCGCCGAGGCGGCTGCCGTGACCGCTGTGACGTCTGCCGCGCCGGAGGCCGCGGAGGCGGCCCTGACGACCGCGGAGGGGCCGTCCCTGGACGCCCCCGAGGCACCGCAGGCCGCGGAGGCCCCGGCCAAGCCGCGCCGTCGCCGCACCCGCCGCTCCACGGAGACCGCCCCGGCCATGGAGACGGCCGTCGCGACCGGGCTGACGTCGGCTCAGACCCCGGCCGCCGAAGCGGCCGTGGCCACGGCCGAGGGCACGGAGGCGGCACCCGAGGCCCCCGCCGCGCCGCGCCGCCGCACCCGCAGGACCACAGCCGCGGCTCCGGCCGCCGAGGCCGTCGTCGAGACGGTCGAGTCGGCCCCGGTCACGGAGGTCGTCGAGGTCACCGAGGTCAAGCCCCGCCGCACGCGGAAGACCGCCGCTGC
Organism: Streptomyces sp. YKOK-I1; assembly: GCF_054660435.1. Classification (NCBI taxonomy): domain Bacteria; kingdom Bacillati; phylum Actinomycetota; class Actinomycetes; order Kitasatosporales; family Streptomycetaceae; genus Streptomyces; species Streptomyces sp. YKOK-I1. Next base: position 6,738,771 of record NZ_BAAGDR010000001.1, on the reverse strand, counting down.
CGCCCCGGCCGAGACCGCGGTCGACACCGCCGAGGCCGCCGCGGCCAAGCCGCGCCGCACGCGCAAGACCACGGCCACCGCACCCGCGGAAGCCGCGGTCGACACGGCCGAGGCGGTCGAGGCGGTCGAGGTCAAGCCGCGCCGCACCCGCAAGACCACGGCCACCGCCCCGGCGGAAGCCGCCGTCGACACCGCCGAGGGCACGCCGACCAAGCCGCGCCGCACGCGGAAGACCGCTGCCGCCGCACCCGCGGAAGCCGCCGTCGACACGGCCGAGGCCGCCGAGGCCGTCGAAGCGACCGAGGTCAAGCCGCGGCGCACCCGCAAGACCGCGGTCGCCGCCCCGGCCGAGGCCGCCGTCGACACCGCCGAGGCCGTCGAGGCCAAGCCCCGCCGCCGGACCACGCGCAAGGCCGCCGAGGCCCCGGAGACGGCCGCCACGGCCGAGATCCCGGCCCAGGCCACCGCCGTGGAGGCCGAGGTCAAGCCGCGCCGCACCCGCAAGACGACCGCTGCCGCCCCGGCGGAAGCCGTCGAGGCAGCCGAGGTCAAGCCGCGGCGCACCCGCAAGACCGCCGCCACCGCACCCGCGGAAGCCGCCGTCGACACGGCCGAGGCGGTCGAGGTCAAGCCGCGCCGCACGCGCAAGACGACCGCTGCCGCCCCGGCGGAAGCCGTCGAGGCAGCCGAGGTCAAGCCGCGGCGCACCCGCAAGACCGCCGCCACCGCACCCGCGGAAGCCGCCGTCGACACGGCCGAGGCCACCGAGGCGGTCGAGGTCAAGCCCCGCCGCACCCGCAAGACGACCGCCGCCGCACCGGCGGAAGCCGTCGAGGCAGCCGAGGTCAAGCCGCGGCGCACCCGCAAGACCGCCGCCACCACGGTGACGGCCGAGATCCCGGCGCAGGCCACGGCCGAGGAGGCGGAGGCCAAGCCGCGGCGCACCCGCAAGACCGCGGTCGCCGCCCCGGCCGAGGCCGCCGAGGAGAAGCCGAGGGTGCGTCGCACCCGTAAGGCGACGGCCGCCGCGGAGCCCACGGACGGCTGACCGGCACCGGCCGCACGGACCGACGGCCCGGCTCCTCCCCTCGGAGGAGCCGGGCCGTCGGCGTCCCCGTCCACCCCTGCGGGTAGCCTCAGCACGTGACCAGGCCGACCTCCTCCTCGACCCCCTTCCCCCCGCCTCCCGGTGCCCGCGCGTACGCGCTGCGGACCGCGCGCGGTGACTTCGCCGTCGTCGACTCGCCGGCCGCGACCGGTGTCGAGGAGCGGGGCGTGGTGCTGCTGATGCCCGGCTTCACCGGCAGCAAGGAGGACTTCCACCACTTGCACGGGCCGCTGACGGCGCGCGGCTACCGGACGGTCGCGGTGGACGGACGCGGACAGAACGAGTCCGACGGGCCGGTCGACGACGAAACTCCTTACGCCCGCGAGGAGTTGGCCCGGGACGTCCTCGCGCAGGCGGCGGCGCTCGGCACCCCCGTGCATCTGGTCGGGCACTCCCTGGGCGGCCAGATCGCGCGTGCGGCGGTCGTGCTGGACCACTCCCCCTTCGTGTCCTTCACCCTGATGTCCTCCGGCCCGGCCGAGATCTCCCAGTCGCAGAAACTGCGGGTGAAACTGCTGCACGACGCGCTCGCCGTGATGACGATGCCCGAGGTGTGGGAGGCGATCGTGGCGATGGGCCCGCCGGAGGAGGTCGGCGGTCCGGCGCGCGGCTTCGGGGATCCGGAGCAGCTGCGGCTGCGCTGGCTGAACCACAAGCCCGCCCAGCTTCTCGCCACGGGCCGTCAGTTGTGCGCGGAGCCGGACCGTGTCGCCGAACTCGCCGCCGTTCCGCTGCCGTTCCACGTCCTGTCGGGCGCGCGGGACGACACCTGGCCGCTGCCGCTGCTGGACGAGATGGCCGTACGGCTGCGGGCCGACCGGACCGTCGTCCCGGATGCCGAGCACTCCCCGAACCTGGACCGGCCGCTGGAGACGGCCCAGGGCCTCGCCGACTTCTGGGACCGGCACCCCCGGAACGGCTAGTACTGCGTCTGTACGTGCTCCCAGAACCCGTCGCGCAGGGCGCGCCGCAGGTCGGACTGGCCGCGCAGGGAGTACTGCAGGATGCCCTCGGCCTCCACGAGGAGGTCCTGGTCGACGGAGCCGGGCAGGTAGGGGTGGCCGGGCAGCAGCTCGACCAGGGCTTCCCGGCCGCGCGCCGCGAGCCACTTCGCCGCGATCTGGGCGCCGACGAACCGGACGTCCTCGCGGGTGGGCCTGCTCACGCCGCCCGCCTCGTAGGCGGGGGAGGTGCGCCGGACGACGTACGGCTTGAAGAAGTCGAGGTCGAGGGTGCGCTGGCTGTCGACCTCCCAGAGCAGCGGCTCGGCCTGGTTGCGGCCCTCCGGTGCCTCGATGCCCCACAGGTGGACGCGGGCGCCGTACCCTTGCGCGGCCTCCACCGCCGAGACCAGGTCCTCGTCGCCGCCGAGCAGGGCCGCGTCGCTGATGGCGCGGTGCCGGGCCAGTGACTCCAGGTCGGTCCGGATCAGCGAGTCGACGCCCTTCTGCTGGTTGTTGGCATTGAGGTTGCCCAACCGGACCTTGACGTCGGGGAGTTCGGCGATGGACTGCTGCTCGGCGGTGTGGATGCGGCGCCGGGCGCCGTCGTACCAGTAGACGCGCAGCAGTCTGCTGTCCGCGAAGATCGAGCGGGCGCGGTCGATGAGCGCCTCGATCAGCCCCTCGGCGTCTAGGTCGAAGGCCCTGCGGTCCTCCGTCCCGGCGATCAGCCGGCCCGCGGCGGCGTAGAGGTACCCCGCGTCGACGAAGATCGCATGGGTCGAGGGCGTCTTGGCCACCTCGGCGAGCATGCGGGTCAGCAGCTCGTTCGTGCGGTCGATGCGGGCGGCGAGGGCCGGGAGGTCGTCGTTCATCGCCTCCATTGTCCCGGCGGTCACGCTGTGAACACAACCGATCCCGTTCAGTCTCCGTACACACTCTTACCAACGGGTAATTAGTCGTTCGAAAAATTTCTTTAGCGTAGGGAATGTTTGTAACACGCAGCCCGTTGACTACTCATGTAACGAGCAATCCTCCAGGAGGATGACCAGACGAAGGGAGAAGCCCGTGCGCTTCGAAATCATGCGACTCGACGACGTCGACGGCACGCCCGTGGACAGCACCGTTGTGGACGCCGCCTCCGTCAACCGGATCGTGCAGGACGCCGCCGCCATCGGGCAGCGGCTGTGGATCCGACCGGCCGACTCCGCGGCCTCGTAGTCCGCGGGACCTTACACACTTCAGAGCCCCGTACGGCGCCGATCGCCGTACGGGGCTCTGCGTGTGCACGCCGGTCAGCTCGCGCGGACGACCTGGGTGACGCCGTTGATGATCTGCTGCACGGCGATCGCGGAGAGCATCATGCCCGCGAGCCGGGTCACCAGGACCACTCCACCATCCTTGATGACGCGGATGATCAGCAGCGAGTAGCGCATCACCAGCCACAGCACGACATGGACGGCGAGGATCGCCGCCCACACCGACGCCTGCATGGCGACGCTGTCGGCCTTCTGCACGGCCAGGATGACCGAGACGATCGCGCCCGGCCCGGCCAGCAGCGGCATGCCCAGCGGCACGAGCGCCACGTTGACGTCCTTGGTCTGCTTCGGCTCGTCGGTCTTGCCGGTGAGCAGGTCCAGTGCGATCAGCAGGAGCAGCAGCCCGCCCGCGATCATCAGCGCGGGCACGGAGACGTGCAGATAGCTCAGGATCTGGTGCCCGAGGAGCCCGAAGACGGCGATGACACCGCCCGCGACGCAGACGGCCTGGAACGCCATCCGCTTCTGCACCTTGCCGGGACGTCCGGCGGTCAGGGCGAGGAAGATCGGGGTGATCCCCGGGGGATCCATGATGACAAACAGGGTCAGGAACAGGGAGCCGAAGACGGCGACATCGAACATCAGTACAGAGGCCTTGCGGGAAAGAGGGAGGGCGGACGGGCGGAGGCGATCCTCAGGCCCCGCCGGTCCCCGGCACGGGGAACGCCCCGGTGGCACGCCGGGTGATCTCCCCGTACACCTCGGGGTCGGTGGTGTACTCGCCGAGCACACAGGTCTTGCGGCTGCCGTGGTAGTCGGAGGAGCCGGTGACGAGGAGCCCGAGGTCCTTCGCCAGTCCGCGCAGCCGGGCGCGGGTGTCCTCGTCGTGATCCATGTGGTCGACCTCGATGCCGTCGAGGCCGGCGGCGGCCAGCTCGGCGATCGCGGACTCGGGGACCGTACGGCCGCGCTTGCTGGCGCCCGGGTGCGCGAAGACGGCGACCCCGCCCGCACCCTTGACCAGCCGGATCGCGTCGAAGGGGTCCGTCTCGTGCTTCTCGACACAGGCCCGGCCGCCGTCGGCGAGCCAGTCCTGGGTGAAGGCGTCGCTCACGCTGGGCACGACCCCGAGCTCGACCAGCGCGGTCGCGACATGCGGGCGCCCCACGGAACCGTCACCGGCGATCCGCTCGACCTGCTCCCAGGTGACGGGCACGCCCAGCCCCTGGAGCTTGGCGATCATGCCGCGCGCCCGCGGCACCCGGTCGTCCCGCACCAGCTCGCGCTCGGCGAGCAGGGCGGGCTCCTCGGGGTCGAAGAGGTAGGCCAGCATGTGCATGGAGACCCCGTCGATCCGGCACGACAGTTCGGCACCGGTGACCAGGGTGAGCCCTTCGGGCAGCGCGCCGATCGCCTCCGCGTACCCGCGGGTGGTGTCGTGATCGGTCAGCGCGACGACGTCCAGCCCGGCGGCGGCAGCGTTCCGCACCAGCTCGGCGGGCGTGTCCGTGCCGTCGGACGCCGTGGAGTGGCAGTGCAGATCGATACGCACGAACGAACTCCCAGCGGGACGACATACGGAAGGGACGCCTCAGCATAGCCCAGATTCGAACACCCGATGTCACACCCGAAAGGAGGGTTCACCCCCTACACCCAGGGCGCGGGCAACACCCTCAGGGGCGCGGGGAACTGCGCGACCAGCCACAGCACACCCGCACCCGCACCCGCACCCGCACCCGACAACGCACCCCCTACGGCTTGAGCAACCGGGGCGACAAAGCCCCACACGGCACCAGCTCCACCTCCGCCCCCGCATCCCGCAGATCCGTCAGCACCAGCTCGTCGTACATCAGCAGCCCGGCCTGCTCGGGCCACATCACCGCCCACAACCACAGCCCGCGAGCCTCCCCCGCGAACACGGCCCGGTCGTCCGGCACCCCGGAGACATGCCACAACGGCGTGGGCCGGCCGACGGCCAGCACCTTCGCCTGCGCGGGTTTCTCGACGCTCATGTACGGCCCGGGGTCCGGCCCGTCGACCCCGGCGTACCGCGCACCGAGCCCCACCCCCAGCTCCTCCGCGACGAGAATCAGCTCGGCCACCCCGCCCAGCGGGCCGGGCCCGGAGCAGGCGACGGCGGTCGCGCGACCGCCGCTGCGGTCGTCACCGGCGTACGTCACCCCCGTGAACAGCCACCCGACCGGCAGGGGCCACGGCATCCACACGGGCACCTGGGTGCGGTGCACCACGACACTGAGGGCCTCGACGCTGGGCGGGATCACGGGCTGGAGTGGATGCACCGTCCCGTGCACATCGCACTGCCAGGAGTCGGAGAAGAGTCCGGGAGCCCTGACCCGGCCACCACACTTCGGGCAACTGGGTTCGCCCCTCATAGGGCCCCACGGTCCTACCCGAGCTGGCCCACGTCAAGGACGATCCCCCGTCCGGCCGGAACGGGTTCACCGGGAGAAGATACATGCAGCTTGCATTAATTAGCCGACCTAACTTATCGTGTGTATATGCCAACTATTTCCGGTCTTCTGCGTCAGCCCAGGGCGGTGTGGGCGACGGCCGGCGCCTCCGTCGTCGCCTTCATGGGCATCGGACTGGTCGACCCGATCCTGCCGTCCATCGCGCAGGGTCTCGACGCCACACCCAGCCAGGTCTCCCTGCTCTTCACCTCGTACTTCCTGATCACCGCGTTCGCCATGCTGGTGACGGGCTTCGTCTCCAGCCGGATCGGCGGCCGCAGCACCCTGCTGCTCGGGCTCGCGTTCGTCGTGGTCTTCGCGGGCCTGGCCGGCACCTCGGACTCGGTCGCCGAACTCGTCGGCTTCCGCGCCGGCTGGGGCCTCGGCAACGCCCTCTTCGTCTCGACGGCCCTCGCCGTCATCGTCGGCGCGGCGGCCGGCGGCAGCGCCGCCGCGATCCTGCTGTACGAGTCCGCCCTCGGCCTCGGCATGGCCTGCGGCCCCCTGCTCGGCGCGGTGCTCGGCGACGCCAGCTGGCGCTACCCCTTCTTCGGCACCGCGGTCCTGATGGCGGTCGGCTTCCTGTGCGTCACCGCGTTCCTGAAGGAACAGCCCAAGCCCGCCCGGAGGACCTCGCTGCTCGACCCGGTGAAGGCGCTCGGCCACGGCGGCCTCGCCTCCGCGGCGGCCTCGGCGTTCTTCTACAACTACACGTTCTTCACCGTGCTGGCCTTCACCCCGTTCGTGCTGGACATGACCCCCTACAAGTCGGGGGCCGTGTTCTTCGCGTGGGGCGTGCTGCTCGCCGTGTTCTCGGTGGTCGTGGCGCCCCGGCTGCAGGAGCGGTTCGGCTCGCTGAAGGTGCTCGGCGGCTCGCTGGTGCTGCTCGCGGCCGATGTGCTGGTGCTCGGCTACGGCTCGCACACCACGGCGATCGTCTGCACGGTCCTGTCCGGCGCGTTCATCGGCGTGAACAACACCGTGTACACCGAGCTGGCGCTGGGCGTGTCCGACGCGCCGCGGCCGGTGGCGAGCGCGGGCTACAACTTCGTGCGGTGGTTCGCCGCGGCGGCCGCGCCCTACTTCGCGCCGAAGATCGAGGAGTGGACCGACATCCATGTCCCGTTCGTGGTCGCGGCGGTCACCGCTGTCCTCGGCGCGGTCGTGGTCGTCGTACGGCGGAAGGCCCTCACGCACGAGGTCGAGGAACTGACGGTGCGACACGCCACCGAGGACTCCGTCGGCGCGTTCGCGAACTGACGGGCCCACGGATCACCGGGGCGCCCGGGGCTTTGCCAACCGAAGCTTTTCGGCCACCGGTTGGTGACCTTCCTCACGAAGCGTCAGTCGAGCGGGACGGACCTGCGGGCGGGATCCCGGAGATCCGTCCCGTTCGTCAGCCAGCGCTCCTGGAGGGCCTGGGCGCCGTGCACCCGCTTCCAGGCGGCCTCGTTCGGGGTCATGGGCAGCAGCGGGAGGAAGCGGACCGGGTCCAGCGGCTCGTCCAGGTCCAGGTCCCCGACCAGGCCGCCCGGCTCGGCGACCAGGACCGAGGTGAACGGGGCGCCCGGCCACAGGGGTTCCCCCACGTCCAGGGATGCGCCGGGCGCCACGACCACCCCCTCGACCTGCGGAGACGCGGCGAGCACGGCCAAGGGGCGGAGCACCTTGTCGGTCTCGGCCAGTCCGCCCCGCACGGAGAGGACCAGCTCGACGCGGGGGCCCTTGACGGGGTCGGCGAGCACCGCGGTGGGGTCCGTCATCGGCTGCGCGGACATGCCGAGCGTGGCGTAGCGGACGATGTCGCCCTCGTGGAAACGGAGCACCTCGATACGGTCCGTACCGAGGAAGGTGACCGCCGCGCGGGCGTCCGGCTCGCCCAGCGCCATACGCAACCGGGCCTCGACGAGAGGAAGAACATCAGCCATGTCGCGAGCATAGAACTCGTCAGTACCGGGCAAAGCAGCGCCTTGACACTTCAGGTGGCTGATACTCTGGGCCGGTGGTTCGGGGCAGCACGCAGAAGCGTCGCGATCTTGCCTCGACGCCGATGGGACTCCCTTACGAGGGACCGGCTGGAGGAGGTGGGGCTGTCATGGATCGAAGTCACCCGTGCAGTACCACTCGCTCTTCCGGCCGCTGATGCAGCTTCCCTTGGGTTCCGGCTGACCGCCGCCTTTCCTGTTCGCGTCTTCACGCGGAAGAGCACTTCGTTTCGTTGTGCCTGATCTGTCTGATCTGAAGCAGTAGCTGAATCAGCAGCGAAACTCGCCACCGCGACGGTGCGGTGCTCCCCGCTTTGTGGACGTGCCAAACATCCGAAGCAGGACGTCCCCATTCCGGGTAGTTCCACCCGTCACAACGGCCTTTCGTTGCCCGACGCGAAGGAGCCCTGCCATGTCGATGATCCGCGACCTGCGTGCCGTGGTCCGTCCCGCCCGTCCCTCCCTGCTCAAGGGCAGCGTCCGCAAGGGCGGGGTCCGGGTGGACACCGGCGCCTACGACACCACCCGTGACCCCGCGATGCCGTCGGCCGTCGTCGACTGCGCGGTCTACCGCGACGGCTCCCGCGTGGAGTTCGGGCACGCGCTGACCCCGCAGGAGGCCATGCGCCAGGTGCGGCGCGACGGCGGCTTCGTGTGGATCGGGCTGCACGAGCCGACCGAGGCCGAATTCTCCGGTATCGCGGGCGAGTTCGGACTGCACCCGCTGGCCGTGGAGGACGCGGTGCAGGCCCACCAGCGCCCCAAGCTGGAGCGCTACGACGACTCCCTGTTCACCGTCTTCAAGACCATCCACTACGTCGAGCACGACCGGCTGACCGCCAACAGCGAGGTCGTGGAGACCGGTGAGGTCATGTGCTTCACCGGCAAGGACTTCTTCATCACCGTCCGGCACGGCGGCCAGGGCTCCCTGCGCGCGCTGCGCCACCGTCTCCAGGACGACCCCGAGCTGCTCGCCAAGGGCCCCTCGGCCGTGCTGCACGCCATCGCCGACCACGTCGTCGACGGGTACATCGCGGTCGCCGACGCCGTGCAGGACGACATCGACGAGGTCGAGACCGAGGTGTTCTCGCCGGGCCGCAAGGGCACCCCGCGCGGCACCGACGCCGGCCGGATCTACCAGCTCAAGCGTGAGGTGCTGGAGTTCAAGCGGGCCGTCTCCCCGCTGCTGCGGCCGATGCAGCTGCTCAGCGAGCGGCCGATGCGGCTGGTCGACCCCGACATCCAGAAGTACTTCCGGGACGTCGCCGACCACCTCGCCCGCGTCCAGGAGCAGGTCGTCGGCTTCGACGAGCTGCTCAACTCGATCCTCCAGGCCAACCTCGCGCAGGCCTCCGTCGCCCAGAACGAGGACATGCGCAAGATCACGTCCTGGGCGGCCATCATCGCCGTACCGACGATGGTCTGCGGGGTGTACGGCATGAACTTCGACTACATGCCGGAACTGCACTGGAAGTTCGGCTACCCCGTCGTCATGACGGTCATGGTCGGGATGTGTGTCGGCATCCACCGCACCCTGAAGCGCAACGGCTGGCTCTGAGCACGGCTGGATACGCTGAGCCCATGACTAGCGAGCAGCTCGACCAGGCCCTCGTCGAGGAGGCCACCAAGAAGTCCGGCCTCATCTGGGTCCGGGGCACGGGCGAACCGGCCGCGCGGGCGCTGTGGCACGTGTGGCACGAAGGCGCGGCCTGCGTCGTCGGCGACGGGCCCGGCGAGCAGCCGCTGCCGGGGCTCTCCGGGGGCGGCACCGCCGAGGTGACCGTGCGCAGCAAGGACAAGGGGGGCCGGCTGGTCTCCTGGACGGCCGCGGTCGTCCAGCTCGCGCCGGGGTCCGAGCCGTGGGAGGCGGCTGTCGCCGAGCTGAAGGGCAAGCGGCTGAACGCGTCCGACGGTGAGGCCATGCCGGAGCGCTGGGCGCGGGAGTGCCGGGTGCTGCGGCTGGAGCCGACGGGGGGTGTGCTGCCGTTGCCCGACGGGGATCTGGCAGCCCGGCCGGTGCCTTCGCCGGCCACTACGCGGGAGGCGATCCCCGCGGGGTTGCCGAAGTTGTTGGTGCGGCGTCGGCGGAAGGGCTAGGGCGTGTTGCGAAAGTCCCGTCGTCCGCCCGGAGGGCGGGCCGACCGGCGTCCGGTGCGTGCTCTCGGCGTGCCGGGCGGAAGCCCTCGTACTGGATGTACTTGGGTTTTCGCCCGGTGCGGCGAGAGTGCGTGCCGGGCGTCGGGCGGCAGGCGGGACTTTCGCAACACGCCCTAGTTCCTCGGGTGCGGGACGGTGGGGGCTGGTCGCGCAGTTCCCCGCGCCCCTGAGGGAGCGCGCTGCGCGCGCCTCCCTCAGGACCGTCTACGACGTCGGGAGCTGTTTGCCGTAATCCACCGTCTCGCCCTTCCGGGGCTCCTCCAGGGCGAAGTCCTTGCCCCAGGACGAGAAGGTCAGGGTGCCCGCGCCGCCTGCCCGGACCAGGCGCAGGGGGTACGGCTCGCCCTCCAGGGAGACGTCCAGGGTGCCGCCGTCGCCACCGTCCCCGGTGATGCGGATGGTGCGCGTGCCGGACTGCTCGTGGTGGCCGTCCGTCTTCACCGAACCGTGCAGGGTCAGCAGACCGTCGAGAAGGAGGTCCTTGTCCGTGAAGACGCTGAACTTCTTGTACGAGGGGTCCCCCGACGGGACCTTCACATACTTGCCGTCGAGCTTGTCCGCGGCGGCCGTGTCCTTGGCGTCGTCGTCGGACGTGCCGTCCTCATGGGTCCAGAACGCCGAGTCGGCCTTCAGGAAGAGCTGCTCGCCGACCCGCAGCAGATGGAAGGTGGCCCCCTCCGAGGTCACCGACCCGGTGCCGCCGTCCTCCTTCAGCCGCATGTCGAGCTTGTACGTACGGCCGCTGGTGACCACGGTCCCCGACAGCTGCACCGCGTCCACCGCCCCGGCGGCCGTCTTGGTCTTCGCCTGGATCTGCGCGGCGGGCAGCTTGCCCACCCCGTTCGTGCCCGCGTCCGGATCCTCGCTGCACCCCGCTCCCAGGCCCACGACCAGTGCGCACAGCGCGCTCACCAGCGCGGCCCGGCGGGTACGGCTCCGGGGATTCGCAGTCACAGAGAAGGCCGCCTTTCTGCGGGGGTGTACCGAGCGGCGTACGGCAGCGTACCGGGGTCCCGGACCGTCCTTGGAACGGGTCCGTCCGGACCGCTCACCAGGGCATATCCGATCGGGACGGGCTAGCCTGAAGCCCGCAGGAGCGGGCAATTGGGAAGGCGGTCCGGAAAACGAGGCCAGCCGCACCGCAGTACGCAAAAGGAAGCAGGGAACCACAGTCATGGCAGCCGGTGCCCCCCGGATCTTCGTCTCGCACCTCGCCGGTGTCCCGGTCTTCGACCCCAACGGCGACCAGGTGGGCCGGGTGCGCGACCTGGTCGTCATGCTGCGCGTCGGACGCCGTCCCCCGCGGCTGCTCGGCCTGGTCGTCGAACTGTCCACCCGGCGCCGTATCTTCCTGCCCATGACCCGGGTGACCGGCATCGAGTCGGGCCAGGTCATCACCACCGGCGTGCTCAACGTCCGCCGCTTCGAGCAGCGGCCCACCGAGCGGCTCGTCTTCGGGGAGCTGCTCGACCGGCGCGTCACCCTCGTCGAGACCGACGAGGAGGTCACCGTCCTCGATGTGTCCGTGCAGCAGCTGCCGGCCCGCCGGGACTGGGAGATCACCCGTGTCTTCGTCCGCAAGGGCAGGAAGGGCGGCGCCTTCCGGCGGGCCAAGGGCGAGACGCTCACGGTCGGCTGGTCGGCGGTGACCGGGTTCTCCCTGGAGGAGCACGGACAGGGCGCCGAGAGCCTGCTCGCCACCTTCGAGCAGCTGCGCCCCGCCGACCTCGCCAACGTCCTGCACCACCTCTCCGCCAAACGGCGCGCGGAGGTCGCCGCCGCCCTCGACGACGACCGGCTCGCCGACGTCCTGGAGGAGCTGCCCGAGGACGACCAGATCGAGATCCTCGGCAAGCTGAAGGAGGAGCGCGCGGCGGACGTCCTGGAGGCCATGGACCCCGACGACGCGGCCGACCTGCTGGCCGAGCTGCCCGAGGCGGACAAGGAGCGGCTGCTGAGCCTGATGCAGCCCGACGACGCGGCCGACATGCGACGGCTGATGTCGTACGAGGAGCACACGGCCGGCGGTCTGATGACCACCGAGCCGATCATCCTGCGCCCGGACGCCACCGTCGCCGACGCCCTCGCGCGCGTCCGCAACCCCGACCTGTCCCCGGCGCTCGCCGCCCAGGTGTACGTCTGCCGTCCGCCCGACGAGACGCCCACCGGCAAGTACCTGGGCACGGTGCACTTCCAGCGGCTGCTGCGCGAACCGCCGTACACGCTGGTCAGCGCGGTCCTCGACGACGACCTGCAGGCGCTCGACCCGGAGGCGCAGCTCCCGATCGTCGCCGGGTTCTTCGCGACGTACGACATGGTCGCGGCGCCCGTGGTGGACGAGGCGGGAGCGCTGCTCGGCGCGGTCACCGTGGACGACGTACTGGACCACATGCTGCCCGAGGACTGGCGGGAGACGGAGTTCCACCTGAACGACGAGGCGGACGACGAGGGCGGCGGCCAGGCGGGCGGCGCGTCGGGCAAGGGGGTGGTCCCCCATGGCTCCTGAGCGCGACGGCACACGGGAGAACGCGCGGGAGCGCACCCCCTCCGGCGCCACCGCGACCACCCGCCCGCGCGCCCGGCTCGACCAGCCGCGCCCGCCCCGGCGCCGGCTGGTGCCCGAGTGGGACCCGGAGGCCTTCGGCCGGCTGTCCGAGCGCATCGCGCGCTTCCTGGGCACCGGGCGGTTCATCGTCTGGATGACGGTCGTCATCATCGTGTGGGTGCTGTGGAACGTCTTCGCCCCGCACGACCTGCGCTTCGACAACTACCCCTTCATCTTCCTCACCCTGATGCTGTCCCTCCAGGCGTCCTACGCGGCCCCGCTGATCCTGCTCGCGCAGAACCGGCAGGACGACCGCGACCGCGTCAACCTCGAACAGGACCGCAAGCAGAACGAGCGGTCGATCGCCGACACCGAGTACCTCACCCGGGAGGTGGCGGCGCTGCGGATGGGTCTGGGCGAGGTCGCCACCCGCGACTGGATCCGCAACGAGCTGCAGGACATGCTCAAGGAGCTGGACGACCGGCGCGACGGCCACGGAGGTCACGAGGGCAAGGTGGTATTCCCGGCAGATCGGTTGCCGGGACGTGACGCAGACGACCGCTGAGGGGCTGGCCGCGGGCCCCCGGGAGCGCCGTACCATCGTCCTTATGGCTAGCGAAGACGCGGTGCGCGAGGCACTGGCGACGGTGAACGACCCCGAGATCAACCGACCCATCACCGAGCTGGGGATGGTCAAGTCGGTGGAGATCGGCGCGGACGGAGCGGTCGCGGTCACCGTGTACCTGACGGTCTCGGGCTGCCCGATGCGCGAGACCATCACCCAGCGGGTGACCGAGGCCGTCTCCGGCGTCGAGGGTGTCACCCGCGTCGACGTCACGCTCGACGTCATGAGCGACGAGCAGCGCAAGGAGCTGGCGAACGCCCTGCGCGGCGGTCAGACCGAGCGCGAGGTCCCCTTCGCCAAGCCCGGCAACCTCACCCGGGTCTACGCGGTGGCGTCCGGCAAGGGCGGCGTCGGCAAGTCCTCGGTGACGGTGAACCTGGCGGCGGCGATGGCGGCCGACGGTCTCAAGGTGGGCGTGGTCGACGCCGACATCTACGGCCACAGCGTGCCGCGCATGCTCGGTGCGGACGGCCGTCCGACCCAGGTCGAGAACATGATCATGCCGCCGTCGGCGCACGGTGTGAAGGTCATCTCCATCGGCATGTTCACGCCCGGCAACGCCCCGGTCGTCTGGCGTGGCCCGATGCTCCACCGCGCACTCCAGCAGTTCCTCGCGGACGTCTACTGGGGCGACCTGGACGTCCTCCTCCTGGACCTCCCGCCCGGCACCGGCGACATCGCGATCTCGGTGGCGCAGCTCGTCCCGAACGCGGAGATCCTGGTCGTCACGACGCCGCAGCAGGCGGCGGCCGAGGTGGCCGAGCGCGCGGGCGCGATCGCCGTCCAGACGCACCAGAAGATCGTCGGCGTGGTCGAGAACATGTCCGGCCTGCCCTGCCCGCACTGCGGCGAGATGGTCGACGTCTTCGGCACGGGCGGCGGTCAGCTCGTCGCGGACGGCCTGACCCGCACGACGGGCGCCACGGTCCCCGTCCTCGGCTCCATCCCGATCGACGTCCGCCTCCGCGAGGGCGGCGACGAGGGCAAGCCGGTGGTCCTGACCGACCCGTCCTCTCCGGCGGGCGCGGCGCTGCGGGCGATCGCGGGGAAGCTGGGGGGACGGCAGAGGGGCCTTTCGGGACTCTCCTTGGGGATCACCCCGAAGAACAAGTTCTAGTACGACGAAGGGGTGCCCTCCGCGATGAGGGCACCTTTTTCATGGCTACACGTACTCGGCGATGTCCTTCACCACGGAGAACCCGAGCCCATACGCGCTCATCCCCCTCCCGTACGCCCCCAGGTGCACCCCCTGCTCGGTGGACCCGGCCAGCACCCACCCGAACTCCGACTCGCGGTAGTGGAACGGCGTGGGCACACCGTCCACCGGCAGGGAGAGGCTCGACCACTCGGCCCCGGCGAGGTCGTCCGCCAGCGCCCACGCCGTCTCCGTCTGCTGGTCCAGCCAGTCGTCCCGCAGACTGTGGTCCATCTGACCGGGCCAGGTGAAGGACAGCAGCCCCACCCCCGCCAGCCAGGCCGCCGAGGACACCGAGGTGGCCTCCAGGAGCCCCGTGCCGTCGGCGCTCCTGCGGGACGGATTGGCGGCGACGGTCACGACGACCGCGAACCTTCCCCGGTCCTCCCCGGCCGTCTCGTGCCGTACGGAGGGTTCGTCACCGTGTCCGATGGAACCGTGTTCGACGGCCCCGTCGGCCGCCGTCCCCACCTGCATCAGCCAGCGCGGCCCCGTGAAGGCCTCGTCGAGGCCGTACCACGGGAAGGGCGCCTCCAGGTAGCCGTCGACGGTGCGCCGAGCGGAGGGGAGCTGCTGTCCACCCTCCGCGGCCGGCGCCTGTTCGACTGCCCGACTCGTCGTCTCCATGCCCGGACGCCTCCTCGCTCTCGACGGAACGGTCCGGCCCGCCCCCCTTCGGGCGTACTCGTCCGCTCCGCACAACAACCAGGCAGCATAGCCACCCGGTCGCGAACTGCGGGGAAGGCGGCCGTCAGGCGGCGAAGATCACGTGGCGTCGAAGTCGAAGGGCGGGCGGTCGTCCTTGCCCGGCTCCTCGGGCTTCTTCGTCATGTCGATGCGCCCGCCGGACGAGGAAGACGAAGAGGAGGACGAAGAAGAGGAGTCCGTGTCGCGGCCGTGGACGGCCTCGGTGACCTCGGCCATCTCCTTCTTGATGTCGAAGCCGTTGCGGATCTCCTTCAGCCCCAGCTCGTCATTGTCGAGCTGCTTGCGGATGAAGGTCTTGGGGTTGAGGTCCTCGAACTCGAAGTCCTTGAACTCCGGCCCCAGTTCGGCGCGGATGTCGTGCTTGGCGCTCTCCGAGAACTCACGGATCTTCCGGACGGTGCGCATCACGTCCTGGATGACCTTCGGGAGCTTGTCCGGACCGAAGACGAGCACGGCCAGGACGACGATCGTCACCAGCTCGAGCGGTCCTATGTCATTGAACACCTGAAGCTCCTTGGGATGTCCGCGGTCCTCGGCCCTCGGCGGTCAGGTCAGGTCTTCCGTGGTCCGGGCCGGGTCCACGGTACCTGTCACACCTGTCCGACCGGTACTGTCCCGCGCTGCCCGACCGGGTGCACACGGCCGGTTTTCCGCGTTGTTTGCCTTGTCGGAGGGGGTTTCGGGGTCCGGCCTGTGAGGTTTCTGTCAATCCCTGTGCACAGCCTGCTGCTCAGTCACCCTCAGCCGATCCCAAGACCAGGGAGAGCGTCCGTTCCCTGCCGTCGCGCTCGACGGTCAGTTCCAGGCGGTCGCCGGGGCGGTGGGCGCGGGTCTTGACGATCAGCTCGGTGCCGGAGTGGACCCGGGCGCCGTCGACCTCGGTGATCACGTCCCCGGCCTTGATGCCGGCCAGCGCGCCGGGGCCGCCCGGAGTGACCGGGGCACCGGCGTCGCCGCCCTTGGCGCTCACCCGGGCGCCGTCGCCGGCGTAGTCCAGGTCGAGGGTGACACCGATGACCGGGTGGGTCGCGTGACCGGTGTTGATCAGCTCCTCGGCGACGCGTCTGCCCTGGTTGACGGGGATGGCGAAGCCGAGGCCGATCGAGCCGGCCTCGCCGGTGCCGGAGTCGGAGCCGTCGGCGGCGGAGCGGATGGCGGAGTTGATGCCGATGACCCGGCCCCGGGAGTCGAGCAGGGGGCCGCCGGAGTTGCCGGGATTGATGGGGGCGTCGGTCTGCAAGGCGTCGACGTACGACACGTCGCTCGCGTCGCCGCTGTCGCCGCCGGCCGTGATGGGGCGTTCCTTGGCGCTGATGATGCCGGAGGTGACGGTGCCCTCCAGATCGAAGGGGGCGCCGATGGCGACGACCGGGTCGCCGACCTGGACGCCGTCGGAGTTGCCGAGCGGGAGCGGACGCAGGCCGCTGACGCCCTTGACCTTGACCACGGCGAGGTCGTAGCCGCTGTCCCGGCCGACGACGTCCGCCTTCGCGGTCTGGCCGCCGTTGAAGACGACGGTTATCTCGCCGTCGCCGCCCGCGGGCTCGACGACGTGGTTGTTGGTGAGGATGTGGCCGCTGGTGTCGAGCACGAAGCCGGTGCCCGTGCCGGACTCCTCGCTGCCGCTGACGTGCAGGGTGACGACACTGGGCAGGGCACGGGCCGCGATGCCCGCGACGCTGTCCGCGGCACGCCCGGTGGGCTCCGCGGACGCCTGCGGCAGCGTCACGCCGCCGAATCCTCCGGTGCGCTCCAACTGAGCCCCCACGACGCCACCGAGCACCCCGGAGGCCAGCGCCAGCGCCAACGCACCCCCGACGATCCGCTGCCGCCCCTGCCGCCGCCGCTCCCCCGCACTGAGCACACCGCCCCCGCTCTGCTGCAACACCCCGACGGGCACGGGGGCCCAGGGGTCGTAGCGATGCCAGGGGTTGTCGGAGGGGGTGGGGGGTGTGGGATCCGGGACGGCCACAAAGGCCTCGGGAGCCGAGAGGGGCACGTGGTCGGACACGGCGGGCGCGGAGGGTGGGAGCGGCGCCTGGTCGGGCGCGGAGGGTGGGAGCGGTGTCAGGTCGGGCGGGGCGGCCAGGGAGGACGGGAACGGCACCTGGCCGGGCGCGGCGGGCGCGGAGGGTGGGAGCGGCACCTGGCCGGGCGCGGCAGCCCCGGAAGACGGGAACGGCACCTGGCCGGGCGCGGAGGGCGCGGAGGGTGGGAGCGGCGCATGGTCGGGTGCGGCGGGCGCGGAGGGTGGGGGCGGTGTCGGCGGGGCCGTGGCAGGGTCGGGTGTGATGCCTTCCGGTGCGGCGGCCGGCGGCTCGGCAGGCTCCGGCGCGGGCTGCGCCGGGGGCGGGGTGGGCGCCTGTGTCTGTTGGTGTGCGTGTGTGGTCGCCGGGTGCTGGACGGGTGGGGCCGGGGCCCAGGGGCCCGGGTGGCCGTAGGGCGGGGTGCTGTAGGGGTCGGGGTCGTGCCGTGGCCTGGGCGGCTCGTCGGGCGGTGTCACGGCGGCTGCGTCATCCGCGGCCGCCCCGCCCCCGGTGTTCAGGGGCAGGTCCAGCTCGTAGTCCCCGGTGCCCGCGCCCGCCTCCTCGGCCTTGCCGCCCGAGGCCCCCTCACGGGGCGTCCCCTCGTCCATGCTCTCCCCACAGTCGGACCCGGTCATGGCAGGGTGAACCCCGCCTCCTGGATTCAACCAGGTTCATGTCGGACCGGCGCAGGGTCCGGTTCAGCGGAGGTAGTGCGAGGGCGGGGAGGCGACGGGGGCGGAGGTGGCGTCGGGGACGGGCCCGGCGAGCAGGCCGGGGCCGGTGATCTCGGGGGCGGTGGCCCAGGAGCTCACGGCGATCGGCGGGGTCGTACCGAGCGGACGTATCAGCGGGGACATGGCCGCCGCCCCGGCCATCATCGGGGTGGTGAGCCGGTGCAGGACCGTCTGCTCCGCACGGCCGGAGGCCGGGGAGGGCACGCCGGGCAGCAGCGGGGCGGAGACCTCGGTCGGCGCCGCGGGGGTGCCGAGGAGCTGGCCGCCCTGGGCGAGCAGCGGTCCGGTGGCCCGGCGCCGCTGGTTCTCGGTCGTCGCGGAGCCCGAACCCGGGGTGCGGGCCGGGGTCACATTGCTCCCGCCGCTCCCGCCGCGCGCGTCCGCCGCGGTGTCGACCGGCGCGCCGGTGTTCATCCCGCCGAGGGCGATCGCGGCCAGCGACACCGCACCGGCGGCGACGAAGGCGAAGCGCAGCCCGCGGGACCGCTCGCCGTCCCGGCCGACGGGGTGGATCCGGAAGCCTCGGTCGGCGGGTGCCAGCGCGGAGCCGTGGTCGCTCGTGGGCAGATAGCCGAAGGAGAACGGCTCCTCCCGGCTCACCCCGAAGACACCGTCACCGAAGCCCGACCTGCCCAGCGGCGTACCGCCGCCGTCCGGGTCACCTCCTGCGGGGAGCCCCTGGAGACGGGCCAGGAAGCTCTCGGAGGGGGCGGGCGGGGCCACTTCCGCGAAGACGTTCTTCAGCCGGCGCTGGGCGTCGACCTCGGCCTTGCACTTCGCGCAGGTCGCCACGTGCGCGAGGACGCGCTCACGGGTGTCATGACCGAGTTCGCCGTCCACGAGGGCGGAGAGCCGGTCTCCCAGATGCTGTTCTGCGAGGAGCCCCTCTGCGGGGGTACGCCGGGTTCCAGTCACGCGGTCGCGCCCCCTCCTCCCAGAGCGGGCACCCGGGACACGAAGGAGCGGCGCTCGGCGCGCGCCTTCGGGGAGCGGTGGGCGAGGGCCTTGCGCAGCTGCGAGCGGCCGCGGTGGATCCGCGAGCGGACCGTGCCCAGCTTGACGCCGAGGGTCGCGGCGATCTCCTCGTACGACAGTCCTTCGATGTCGCACAGGACCACCGCGGCGCGGAACTCGGGCGCGAGGGTGTCGAGGGCCTGCTGGACGTCCGCGTCGAAGTGGGCGTCGTTGAAGACCTGCTGCGGGGTGGGCTCCTTGCTGGCCAGCCGCTCGGCCGCGTCCTCGCCGAGCGCGTCGAAGCGGATGCGCTGCTTGCGGCGGACCATGTCCAGGAACAGGTTGGTGGTGATGCGGTGCAGCCAGCCCTCGAAGGTGCCGGGCGTGTAGGTCGACAGGGAGCGGAAGACGCGGACGAAGACCTCCTGCGTGAGGTCCTCGGCGTCGTGCTGGTTGCCGGTCAGACGGTAGGCGAGCCGGTAGACCCGGCCGCTGTGCATGCTGACGATCTCCTCCCAGGTGGGCGGAGTCCACGCCTGCCCGTCCGCGTCGGTGGAGAAGGTCGCGGTCTGGGCGTAGTCGCCGGCGTGACGGTGGTCAGCGGTGTCGTTCACGGATTTCGGCCTGCCCGCCGATCCGAGAAAGCGCCGCAGCACTCCTCCCCGATCCACAGGCGCAGCCGCACCTCCCCTGTCGGCTCTGGTGGTGTCCAGTGGAGCCCCTACCATAGCCACCTCGCCCGTTAGCTCCGGATAAGCGGTTTTACGAGAATTTGATCTGTGCTGATACGGCTCATACGGCTGCGTCAGCACTTGCTCGACGTCTCGTCCCTCGTCGTGATCCAACTGTGTCCCCCGCTCGTCGTTCCCACCCCTTCAAACGCCTGGTCCCATCTGCGGGTTCCCGGCACCAACGGATACAGTCACGCCGAGGCAACCAGCGGGGACAGGAGAGGGTCATTACCGGCAACCGGCAGGCAAGCTGGGCGTTCGCCGACGCCTACGCCGCCGAGGACGACGCGCTGCGCTGGGCCCGTGACCGGGCCCGCGAGGCAGGGCTGCGCTCGGTGTCGCCCAGCACCGGCGCCGCGCTGCGGCTGCTCGCCGCCACCGTGGACGCGAAGGCGGTCGCGGAGATCGGTACCGGCACCGGTGTCTCCGGGATCCACCTGCTGCACGGCATGCGCCCCGACGGGGTCCTGACCACGGTCGACCCCGAGCCGGAGCACCAGCAGTTCGCCCGGCAGGCCTTCCGCGCCTGCGGCTTCGCCAGCAACCGGGCCCGGTTCATCCCCGGCCGCGCCCTCGACGTGCTGCCCCGGCTCGCGGACGCCGGCTACGACCTGGTCTTCTGCGACGGCGACCGGCTGGAGTTCCTCGACTATCTCGCTGAATCGTTGCGTCTGCTGCGCCCGGGCGGGCTCGTGGTCTTCGAGGGGGTCTTCGCCAACGGCCGCACGGTCGACTCGGGCCCGCAGCCCACGGAGGTCATACGGATCCGGGAGCTGCTGCGGGCGGTGCGCGAGAGCCAGGAGATGGTGCCGTCCCTGCTGCCCGTGGGCGACGGGCTGCTCTGCGCGGTCAAGCGCTGAGCACTGGGCCGTACGGGCGAGGCGGCCCCGGAAAGACAGCGGCCCCGGCACCCAAGGGGATGCCGGGGCGGCTGAAAGGATATGGTCGCTTGCGCGTCAGCCGACGACCTTCTTGAGGGCGTCGCCGAGCGCGTCGGCCTCGTCAGGGGTCAGCTCGACGACGAGCCGACCGCCGCCTTCGAGCGGAACGCGCATGACGATGCCCCGCCCCTCCTTGGTCACCTCGAGCGGGCCATCGCCCGTCCGCGGCTTCATGGCCGCCATGCTCGTTCCCCTTCCTGAAACCAGCTCACGTCAAAAGCCGACGGCCCTGGCAGGGCACGCGCGATCCAGCGTGGGACACGCGACACCGGCATCGAACACATTGCTTCCCGGCCATTATCCCGCATCTCAGGACCCGATGACCAACATCAGTAGGCATCGCTTGGGCAACGCGCGCGAGCAAAACCACTCAATTCGGCGATGTGACTGCGATACTGCGCCGCCGCACGGTCACCCCGGGTCCGTGAACCGCGTCGAATTCTTTGACGCAGGTCACACGTCACGTCCGGTCCTCGGACGCCATGCTGTTCTCTGGTGACCGAGCGGACACACAAGCCGACACACAAGCCGACACACATAAGGGGATACGTCATGGCCGACACCGTGCTCTACGAGGTGAGCGACGGGCTCGCGACGATCACGCTGAACCGCCCCGAGGCGATGAACGCGCTGAACGTGGCGGCCAAGGTCGCCCTGCGGGAGGCGGCGCGCGCGGCGGCGGACGACACCGGGGTGCGGGCGGTGCTGCTGACCGCCGCCGGGGACCGGGCCTTCTGCGTCGGCCAGGACCTCAAGGAGCACATCGGGCTGCTGGCCGAGGGGTCGGCGCACGTCATGAGCACGGTCAAGGAGCACTACAACCCGATCGTGCGGGCGCTGACGGAGGCGGCGAAGCCGGTCGTCGCGGCGGTGAACGGGGTCGCGGCGGGCGCCGGCTTCGGGTTCGCGCTGGCCGCGGACTACCGTGTCGTCGCCGACACCGCGTCCTTCAACACCTCGTTCGCGGGGGTCGCGCTGACCGCCGACTCCGGGGTCTCCTGGACGCTGCCGCGGGTGGTCGGGCCCGGGCGGGCGGCTGATCTGCTGCTCTTCCCGCGCAACATCCCGGCGCAGGAGGCGTACGAGCTGGGGATCGCGAACCGGGTCGTCCCCGCCGCCGATCTGCGGGCCGAGGGCGAGAAGGTGGCACGGCGGCTGGCCTCGGGGCCGACCGTGGCTTACGCGGCGCTCAAGGAGGCCGTCGCGTACGGGTTCTCGCACTCGCTCTCCGAGACGCTGGGGAAGGAGGACGAGTTGCAGTCTCGGGCGGGGGCTTCCGAAGACCACACCATTGCCGTTCGGGCCTTCGTCCAGAAGGAGACGCCGAAGTATCTGGGGCGCTGAGGTCGTACAGCGGGTGCGGGTGCCCCTAGAAAGCGCTTCTGCTCACGCAGGTTTGCAGGTGGTCGTTGACCAGGCCGCACGCCTGCATCAGCGCGTACGCCGTCGTGGGGCCCACGAAGCGGAGGCCCTTCTTCTTCAGGGCCTTCGACAGGGCCGTCGACTCGTCCGTCACCGCCGGGACGTCCGACAGGGTCTTCGGAGCCTTGCCCGGCGTCGGGGCGTGGGACCAGATCAGGGTGTCCAGGTCGCCCGGGGACCAGTCGAGCAGGACCCGCGCGTTGGCCAGGGTCGCGTCGATCTTGGCCCGGTTGCGGATGATGCCCTCGTCGGCGAGGAGGCGTGCGCGGTCCTCGTCGGTGAAGGCGGCGACCGAGGCGATCTTGAAGTCGGCGAAGGCGCTGCGGAAGCCCTCGCGGCGGCGCAGGATCGTGATCCAGGACAGGCCGGACTGGAACGCCTCCAGGCTGAGGCGCTCGAAGAGGGCGTCGTCGCCGTGGACCGGGCGGCCCCACTCCTCGTCGTGGTACGTGAGGTAGTCCGGCGTGGACAGGGCCCAGGGGCAGCGCAGGGCGCCGTCGGAGCCGGCGAGGGCGGCGCCGTCGCTCACCGCTCGTCCTCCGGTGCGGGCTTCTCGAAGGAGACATGGGGCCGCGCCGGGGGCTGGGCGCCCGCGAGGGCGGTCTCCAGGACGGCGATCCGGGCGTCGCGCTCGGCGAGCTCGGCGGCGACCCGGTTCAGGGCGTCGTCGACGTCCTCCATGCGGTAGCCGCGGAGGGTGAGCGGGAAGCGGAGCCGGTCGACGTCGGACCGGTCGAGCGGCCGGTCCGGGGGCAGCGGGTCGTGCAGCCGCTCGGGGGCCACCTCGGGCAGCGGGCCGGTGCCCTCGCCGCCGCCCACCACGGCGAGTGTCACCGCGGCGACCACGACGGCGAGCGCGATGACCAGGAACAAGAACATAACCATCGGTGGGTCCCCAGGCTCGGTGTGCTCGATCTCGGATGTGTGTGGGTCCGATCGTGCCATGCGAGCCCGGCGGTTAGGGTCACAGGCGGCGGATGCGCGGCAGGTACTAGGAGAGGTCACAGGCGATGCTCAGGCTGGGCAGGCGTGAATTCGGGGCCCATGAGCCGGTGATCATGGCGATCGTGAACCGGACCCCTGACTCCTTCTACGACCAGGGGGCCACCTTCCGTGACGAGCCCGCGCTCGCCCGGGTGGAGCAGGCCGTGGCCGAGGGGGCCGCCGTCGTCGACATCGGCGGGGTGAAGGCCGGGCCCGGGGAAGAGGTGACCGCCGAGGAGGAGGCGCGGCGCACGGTCGGGTTCGTGGCGGAGGTCCGGCGGCGCTTCCCGGACGTGATCATCAGCGTGGACACCTGGCGGGCCGAGGTCGGCGAGGCGGTCTGCGAGGCGGGCGCGGATCTGCTGAACGACGCGTGGGGCGGGGTGGATCCCGGGCTGGCGGAGGTCGCCGCGCGGTACGGGGCGGGGCTGGTGTGCACGCACGCGGGCGGCTCGGAGCCCCGGACACGGCCGCACCGGGTGTCGTACGACGATGTCATGGCCGACATCCTGCGGGTGACCGTGGGGCTGGCCGAGCGGGCCGCTGCGCTGGGGGTGCCGAGGGAGTCGATCCTGATCGATCCCGGGCACGACTTCGGCAAGAACACCCGGCACAGCCTGGAGGCGACGCGGCGGCTGCCGGAGATGGTGGAGACCGGCTGGCCGGTGCTGGTGTCGCTGTCCAACAAGGACTTCGTCGGGGAGACGCTGGACCGGCCGGTGAAGGAGCGGGTGCTGGGGACGCTGGCGACGACCGCCGTGTCGGCGTGGCTCGGCGCGCAGGTGTACCGGGTGCACGAGGTGACGGAGACGCGGCAGGTGCTGGACATGGTGGCGTCCATCGCGGGCCACCGCCCACCGGCGGTGGCCCGACGAGGACTCGCCTGAACCGCTGAGCGGCCCGGTCAGTCGCGGGCCGCTTCCTTCGACACCAGGGCGACCGCCTCGTCGACGTCGTCCGTGACGTGGAAGAGGAGCAGATCCTTCTCGGCCGCCTTGCCCTGGGCGACCAGGGTGTTCTTGAGCCAGTCGACGAGTCCGCCCCAGTACTCCGTGCCGAAGAGGACGATCGGGAAGCGGGTCACCTTCTGGGTCTGGACGAGCGTGAGGGCCTCGAAGAGCTCGTCGAGGGTGCCGAGGCCGCCGGGCAGGACCACGAAGCCCTGCGCGTACTTCACGAACATCATCTTGCGGACGAAGAAGTAGCGGAAGTTGAGGCCGATGTCGACGTAGGGGTTGAGGCCCTGCTCGAAGGGGAGCTCGATGCCGAGGCCGACCGAGGTGCCGCCCGCCTCGCAGGCGCCCTTGTTGGCCGCCTCCATCGCGCCCGGGCCGCCGCCCGTGATCACCGCCCAGCCGGCGTCGACGAGGGCGCGGCCGAGGCGGACGCCCGCCTCGTACTCCGGGGAGTCGACGGGTGTCCGGGCGGAGCCGAACACGCTGATCGCCGGGGGCAGTTCGGCCAGGGTGCCGAAGCCCTCGATGAACTCCGACTGGATGCGCAGGACACGCCAGGGGTCCGTGTGGACCCAGTCCGAGGGGCCTCCCGCGTCGAGCAGTCGCTGGTCGGTGGTGCTCGCCGTGACCTGACCCCGCCGTCGGAGGACCGGTCCCAGCCGCTGCTCGTCCGGCGGCTGCTTCTTCCCCTCGGGGTTTCCGGTAGCCATGTGCGCTCCCTCCGCTTGCAGGTCTTTCCGTGCCAGCGTAGATCCACCCGGGTTACGGGCGGGGGACGTCGGCGTGTCCGGCACAAAGCGCCCGGGGTCACTCGACGAGCCAGGCCCGCAGGCGCTCCTCGCCCGCCAGGACCTTCGCGACCTCGACGCGTTCGTCGCGCTTGTGGGCCAGGTGCGGGTTGCCGGGGCCGTAGTTGACCGCGGGGACGCCGAGCGACGAGAAGCGGCTGACGTCGGTCCAGCCGTACTTGGGCATCGGGGTGCCGCCCACCGCCTCGATGAAGGCGGCCGCCGCCGGGTGGGAGAGGCCGGGCAGGGCGCCGGGGCTGTGGTCGTCGACGACGAACTCCGTGACGCCGCAGTCGGCGAACACCTCCTTGACGTGCGCGATCGCCTCGTCCCCGGTGCGGTCCGGCGCGTACCGGAAGTTGACGGTGACCACGCACTCGTCGGGGATGACGTTGCCCGCGACCCCGCCCTGGATGCCGACCGCGTTCAGGCCCTCGCGGTACTCCAGGCCGTCGATGACCGGCCACCGCGGCTGGTACGCGGCGAGGCGGGCCAGGATGGGGGCGGCGGCGTGGATCGCGTTGGCGCCCATCCAGCCGCGCGCCGAGTGGGCCCGCTCGCCGGAGGTCTTCAGCAGCACCCGCAGGGTGCCCTGACAGCCGCCTTCGACCTGGCCGTCCGAGGGCTCCAGCAGGACCGCGAAGTCGCCGACGAGCCACTCCGGGTGGGCCTCGGCGACATGCTTGAGGCCGTTGAGGTCGGCGGCGACCTCCTCGTTGTCGTAGAAGACGAAGGTCAGGTCGCGGTTGGGGGCCGGGACCGTGGCCGCGATCCGCAGCTGGACGGCGACGCCCGCCTTCATGTCGCAGGTGCCGCAGCCCCACAGGACCCCGTCCTCGTCGAGACGCGAGGGGACGTTGCCGGCGATCGGCACGGTGTCGATGTGGCCGGCGAGGATCACCCGCTCCGGACGGCCCAGCTCGGTCCGGGCGATCACGTTGTTGCCGAACCGGTCCACCGTGAGGTGCGGCAGCGCGCGCAGGGCGGTCTCGATCGCGTCCGCGAGGGGCTTCTCGGTGCCGCTCTCGGAGGGGAAGTCGACGAGCTGCGCGGTGAGGGCGGCGGCGTCCAGCGTGAGATCAAGAGGGGTGTCGGCCATGGCGTCGACCCTAACGCGCCAGATCCGCCTACCGCTCTTCACAGGCTGAACACCAGTCTCCTCCGTTTCCGTACTCTCCAGTACCTTGTACGCGTGCCAGAGCTGTCCCCCTCCCCCAAGCGTCGCGGCCGCCGCCTCCTCAGGATCGGCGCGTCCTTCGTGGTTCTGTCAGCCGTCGCGGGCTACGTCGTGGTCCAGTACGTCACCGGTGGGGCCGACGATCCCGGGTGCAGAGTCGTTTCCGGCACGGGGGACGACAAGGCGCGGTACGAGTTCACGCCCGAGCAGGCGGTGAACGCGGCGACGATCGCCGCCGTCGGCACCAACCGGGAGATGCCCGAGCGGGCCGTGGCCATCGCGCTGGCGACCGCGATCCAGGAGTCGGGGCTGCGCAACCTCGCCCACGGCGACCGGGACTCGCTCGGTCTGTTCCAGCAGCGGCCCTCGCAGGGCTGGGGCACCGAGAAGCAGGTCACGGACCCGGCGTACGCGGCGAGCATCTTCTACGAGCACCTCGCCAAGGTGCCCGACTACACCGAACTCCCGCTCACCGTCGCCGCGCAGAAGGTGCAGCGCAGCGGCTACCCGGAGGCGTACGCCAAGCACGAGGCGGACGCCGTGATGCTGGCCGCCGCGCTCACCGGGACCTCGGCGGCCACGCTGACCTGCGACGGACGGTTGGACTCCGGTACGGCGACCGCGGCGACGGCAGAGGCGACCGCGGCGGCGGTCACCGGCCCGGACGCGGTGCGCGCGGCGCTCTCGCGGGACTTCGGGCGGGACGCGCTGGAGGAGGCGGAGGAGGACGGGGACGGGGACGGGGACGGCAAGGCGTCCGCCTCGGCAGAGGACGGCGTGCCCACCGCCGAGACCGACGGGCGGACCGTGACCCTGCCCGTGTCCCGGGAGACGTCCGCCGGGCGCGCCGTCCGTGAGCGGGGCTGGCAGCTGGCGCACTGGGCCGTCGCCAACGCCTCGGCGCTGCACATCCGGCAGGTGTCGTACGCGGGCCGGGAGTGGACCGCCGGGAACACCGACAGCCAGTGGCGGCCCACCGGTTCGGGCAGCACGGAGGCGGCCGGGGCGGCGGGGTCGGGCGGCGGCACGGGCAGTGTGCGGATCGTGACCGGGCAGTAGTACGGGTCCTCACCCGGGCGGGTGGGGTGCGGGGCCGCGGGTCGGCCCTGCGCCCGGTTTTTCGCGCCGTCTGCCACGGGGTGGCGGAATCCTTGGGGGCGCTGGGCTCCGACCGTTCGACGGACTTTCACATCGGGTGCTTATCAGGTACTTTTCGCCCGCTTTTGTCCACAGCCCGATAATGCGACGCATTGCCAACTCTTTACGTCGGGCGTGCGCAACCTTCGGCGGCTTCGAGCGGTAGTCACAGCGTTCCGTAGTCCTCTCCCCTCGAAGGAGCACCATGTCCCTCCCCCTGACCCGCAGGATCGCCCGTGCCGCGCTGCTCGTCGCTGCGGGAGCGGCCGCCGGGGTCGGTGCGGCCGGCTCCGCGAGCGCTGCCCCCGCCACCCTGCCCGCCACCCCGGACCTCGGTGGGCTGACCGCCCTGGACGGGGCGGCCGTCGGCAAGACGCTCGACGGGGCGACCCGCAGTGCGACCGGGGTCGCGGGCGAAGCCGGCGGCAAGACCGTGGAGAAGGCCGTGCCGGGCGCGGGCAAGGCCGGCGGCAAGGCCGTGAAGAAGGCGACGCCGGCGGTGCAGAAGGTGGCCGGTGAGGCCGCAGGGTCCGCCGGGGGTGTCCTCGGGGACACCGCCAAGTCCGCGACCAAGGGCGGGCTGCCGACGGACGCGCTCACCAAGGGCGGGCTGCCGGGCGGCGGCACGGTGAAGGGCCTGCCGCTCGGCTGACGCCGGGGTGAGCCGGTGACGGGGTCCAGGGTGTTGCCCCTGGACCCCGTCGCTCTGCACCCGGCACTGCCGGCTGTGCCCACCCGTTCCGCCCTGCGGAACGATTGCCCACAGCAGTGGCACCCATCGCGGCTGGCTCACCGCCGGGCGGGACAGCCACAGCAGAGACAACCGTTGCGGCCTGCTCGCCGACGGGCGGGACAGCCACAGCAGCGGCACCCGTCGCAGCCGACTCACCGCCGGGCGGGGCGGCCACAGCAGCGGCACCCGTCGCGGCCGGCTCACCGCCGGGCGGGACGGCCACAGCAGCGGCACCCGGTGCAGCCTGCTCACCGACCGGCGGGACAGCCACAGCGGAGACCACCCCTTGCGGCCGGCTCACCACCAGGCAAGACAGCCACAGCAGAGACAACCGTTGCAGCCTGCTCGCCAACGGGCGGGGCAGCCACAGCGGTGACCACCCCTTGCGGTCGGCTCACCGCCGGGCGGGGCAGGCACAGCAGTGGCACGCGTTGCGGCCTGCTCGCCGACGGGCGGGACGGCCGCGGCGGTGGCACCCGCCGCGGCTAGCTCGCCGCCAGGCGGGACACCGCTGCCGCGATTCGTTCGTCCGTCGCCGTCAGGGCCACGCGGACGAAGGTGGCGCCCGCCTCGCCGTAGAAGTCGCCGGGGGCGACCAGGATGCCCCGGTCGGCGAGGTGCGCGACCGTGGCCCAGCAGGACTCGTCGCGGGTGGCCCAGAGGTAGAGGCTGGCCTCGCTGTGCTCGATGCGGAAGCCGTGGGCCACCAGGGCCTCGCGCAGCAGGGTGCGACGGGCCGCGTAACGGGCGCGCTGCTCGTGGACGTGGGTGTCGTCGCCGAGGGCCGCCACGACCGCGGCCTGGGTCGGCGCCGAGGTCATCATGCCGCCGTGCTTGCGGATCTCCAGCAGCGGAGCGAGGACCGCGGGGTCGCCGGCCAGGAAGGCGGCGCGGTAGCCCGCGAGGTTCGAGCGCTTGGAGAGCGAGTGGACCGCGACGATGCCGTCGTACGAGCCGCCGTTGACGTCCGGGTGCAGCACCGAGACGGGGTCGGCCTCCCAGCCCAGTTCGAGGTAGCACTCGTCGGAGAAGAGCAGGACGCCGTGCTCACGGGCCCAGGCGACGATCCGGGTCAGCTCCTGCCGGGAGAGGACCTTGCCGGTCGGGTTCGACGGGGAGTTCAGCCACAGGAGCTTCAGGCCCTCGGGGTCGAGCTCGGTCGGGTCGTCGTAGACCTCGAAGTCCGCACGCGCCAGGCGTGCGCCGACCTCGTACGTCGGGTAGGCGAGGCGCGGGTACGCGACCCGGTCGCCGGGGCCGAGGCCGAGCTGGGTCGGGAGCCAGGCGACGAGTTCCTTGGAGCCGACGATCGGCAGGACGTGCCGGTGGGTGACCTCACGGGCGCCCAGCCGCCGCTCCACCCAGCCGGTGATCGCGTCCCGCAGCGCCGGGGTGCCCCAGACGGTCGGGTAGCCCGGCGAGTCCGCCGCGTCGATCAGGGCCTTCTGGATCAGGTCGGGGACCGGGTCTACCGGGGTGCCGACGGAGAGGTCGACGATGCCGTCCGGATGCGAGGCGGCCGTCTTCTTGTACGGCTCCAGCTTGTCCCAGGGGAACGTGGGCAGGCGGTCGGAGACTGCGGACACGGTTTCTGGCTCACTTTCTCGTACGGACACTGTCGTACGGACGGCAAACGCCCCGGTCCCGTACGGCCGGCAGAGCTCATCAGGCCGTACGGGACCGAGGCGGCACGTGTGGTGCGGGCCGCTGTCGCGGTTACTCGGCCTGCGGCGGCAGCGCGGCGATGAAGGGATGGTCGCGCTCGATCAGACCCAGCTTGCTGGCGCCGCCGGGCGAGCCGAGCTCGTCGAAGAACTCGACGTTCGCCTTGTAGTAGTCCTTCCACTCCTCCGGAGTGTCGTCCTCGTAGAAGATCGCCTCGACCGGGCAGACCGGCTCACAGGCACCACAGTCGACGCATTCGTCCGGGTGGATGTACAAGGACCGGGAGCCCTCGTAGATGCAGTCGACCGGGCACTCCTCGATGCACGCCTTGTCCTTCACGTCGACACAAGGCTGCGCGATGACGTAGGTCACGCTGTCGTTCCTCCTCGATAGGGCGCTGGCGGGCCTCCTCAGGCCCTGCCGCCTGGCGCGCGGGAGCGCGGCGTCGTCGATGCCCGCCCCTAGTATCTCCGTTCTTGGGCATGATCCGAACAGGAGGGGTGAACCGACCAGTGGAAATCTCGGCCTACGGACGCCTCGAGGTCCGTATCACCGCTGCTGACGTGAGCAAACGCGTCTCCGTACGGCGGTTGAGCGACGCTGGAGTCACGGAGGGGAAATTCACCGACACGGTGGGTGTTCTCACATCATGGGACAAGGGTGTGCTCGTGATCACACGGAAGAGCGGGGAGGTCGTCCGGGTTGACGAGTCCTCGCTGGTCGCAGGGAAGGTCGTCCCCGCCGCCCCGGCCCGCCGCCGGGGTCCCGCCGCGACGTACGAGGAACTCGCCCGCGCCGCCGCACGGGCCTGGCGGCCGGTGGAGAGCGAGCTGCTCGGCGCGTGGGAGCTGCGGGCCGCCGGCGGGTTCACCCGCCGCGCCAACTCCGTACTGCCGCTCGGCGACCCCGGCCTGCCGCTCGACGGGGCCCTGGAGGCCGTGCGCCGCTGGTACGGCGAGCGCGGTCTGCCCGCCTATGTGCAGACGGCGACGGGCGCCGAGGGGACCCAGGAGCTGCTCTGCGCGGAGCTGGAGCGGCGCGGGTGGGTGCGCGAGGTGACCGCCGAGCTGTGGACCGGGGCGCTGGCGCCGGTCGCCGACCGGGCGGACGCTGAGGGTGTGGTGCTGGGCAGGGAGGCCGACGAGGCGTGGCTGGCCCGGTACCAGCGCAAGGGGGTGAGCGAGGTGGCTCTGAGCGTGCTGGGGAGCGGACCGTCGGTGTGGTTCGCGTCGGTACCCGGTCCGGCCGGCGGTGCGCCCGCCGCGATCGGGCGGTGTGTCGTGGACGGGCGGTGGGCCGGGTTCGGCGCCGTCGAGGTCGATCCGGCACAGCGCCGCAAGGGCCTCGCCACGCTCGTGATGGCCGCGCTGGCCCGGCGGGCGCTGGACGAGGGCGCCTCGGCCGCCTGGCTCCAGGTGGAGGAGGAGAACGCGGGGGCGCGGGCGCTGTACGCCGGGACGGGCTTCTCGGCGCATCACGCCTACCACCACTACCGGGAGCCGTCGTGAGCGCGTACGACCCCGCTGAGGTGCGGCGGCTGTTCGCCGAGGAGGCGCGGGCCGAGCGGCCCGATCTGGCGGCGCTGTGTCTGCTGGTCGGCGCGGCGGCGGACCCTGAGCTGGACGAGGCCGGGGTGGACGCCGCGCAGATGGAGCTCGACCGGCTGGCCGGGGAGGTGCCCTTCCGGCCCGGCGGGGCGCGGGCGTGGGCGCTGGCGCTGGAGGAGCTGCTGGGCGGGCGGTACGGGTTCCGGGGCTCCGGCGCGGACTATCAGCGCCTGGAGTCCTCGCTGCTGCACCAGGTGCTGCTGCGGCGGCGCGGGCTGCCGATCCTGCTGTCGGTGGTGTGGGTGGAGGTCGCACGGCGGGCGGGGGCGCCGGTGTACGGCGTCGCGCTGCCCGGGCACTTCGTGGTGGGGTTCGGGCCGCCGGAGGATCTCGAACGCCAGGTGCTGGTCGATCCGTTCGACGGGGGCCGGGTGTTGTCGGGCGGCGACGCGGAGCTGCTGGTGGCCGGGGCGGGCGCGACGCGGCTGGAGCCGTCGATGCTGGTGCCTGCGGAGCCGTTGTCGGTGGTGATGCGGATCCTGAACAACATCCGGTCGTGGGCGGCGGCCCGGCCGGAGCGGTCGGATGTGGGGCTGTGGGCGGTGGAGTTGTCGTTGCTGGTGCCTTCTCATCCGGCTCGGTTGCGGTACGAGAAGGGGGCGTTGCTGGTGCGGCGGGGGGATTTCCTGGGCGGGGCGGCGGAGTTGGAGGAGTACGCGTCGTTGGTGGAGGTGGTGGATGAGCCTGCGGCGGCGAAGGTGCGCAGGGAAGCGCATGCGGCTCGCGCCATGCTGAATTGAGCCGTCTTGTGGGTGCGGGTGTGTGGGGGCTGGTCGCGCAGTTCCCCGCGCCCCTGGGGAGTTACAGCCAGCCCTTCTCCCTCGCTATCCGTACCGCCTCTGCCCTGTTTCTCGCCGCCAGTTTCTGGATCGCCGTCGAGAGGTAGTTGCGGACCGTCCCTTGGGACAGGTGGAGTTCCGCCGCCAGTTCGGCGTTCGTCGAACCGTCGGCCGCCGCGCGGAGGATCTCCCTCTCCCGGTCGGTCAGGGGGTTGGCGCCCTCCGCGAGGGCCGCTGCCGCGAGGGTGGGGTCGATGACGCGCTCCCCCGCCAGTACCTTGCGTACCGCCTGGGCGAGTTGGGCGGCCGGGGCGTCCTTCACCAGGAAGGCGTCGGCACCCGCCTCCATGGCGCTGCGGAGGTAGCCGGGGCGGCCGAAGGTGGTGAGGACGACCAGTTTCAGGCGCGGGAACTCCTTGTGGAGCAGGGCCGCCGCCTCGATGCCGGTGCAGCCGGGCATCTCGATGTCGAGCAGGGCCACGTCGATGTCGTGGGCGCGGGCGGCCGCGAGGACCTCGTCGCCGCGGGCCGCCTGGGCGACCACCTCGATGTCGTCCTCCAGGCCGAGGAGGGCCGCCAGCGCCTCGCGGACCATCGACTGGTCCTCCGCCAGCAGGACCTTGATCGTGCCGTCACTCATGGGCGGGATCCTACGTCCGCGGCGGTGCCCGCCGGGACGCGGGCGGTCAGCCGGAAGCCCTGTTCGACCCGGCCCGCCTCCAGGGTGCCGCCCGCCTTCTCGAGGCGCTCAATGAGGCCGGTGAGGCCGTTGCCCGGGCCCTTGCCGGAGCCGCCGGAGCCGTTGTCCTCGACGCAGAGTTCGAGGCGGGGGCCGTCGAGGGTCTGGCGCCGGTGGACCTCCACCGTGCAACGGGTGGCACCGCTGTGCCGTACGACGTTGGTGACGGCCTCGCGCAGGGCCCAGGCGAGGGCGGACTCGCTCTCCTCGGGGACGCCGTCGAGGGCGGGTTCGGCGGGGGTCACGGCCGTGATGCCCGCCGCCGTCAGCGCGACCTGGGTGCCGGCGAGTTCGGCGGCGAGGCGGGGGCGCCGGTAGCCGGTGACGGCCTCCCGGACGTCGACCAGCGCCTGGCGGCTGACCTGTTCGATGTCGGCGACCTGCTGGGCGGCCTTCTCGGGGTGGTCGGGGAGCATCCGGCCGGCCAGCTCGCTCTTGAGGGTGATCAGGGAGAGGGAGTGGCCGAGGAGGTCGTGCAGATCGCGGGCCAGACGCAACCGTTCCTCGTTGGCGGCGAGTTGGGCGACGGTGGCGCGGGCCTTGCGCAACTCCACCGTCGTACGGACCAGTTGGCTGACGCCCGTCATCGCGAAGCCGATGAGGAGGACCAGGACGAGGAGGTTGGCGGCGTCCCCGGTGTCGGTGCGCAGGCCGACCAGCATCAGGACCGCGCCGGTGCCCGGGATCGCCCAGAACGCCATCCGCAGCGGCAGGGCGATCCCGCTGGCCACGGAGACGTAGCAGAACAGGCCGAGCCAGGCGGAGCCGAGGGTGAGGGACAGGACGACGGCGAGCACCGCCATCGCGCCGATGAGGCCGTGGACGACCTTCGACGGGTAGGGCGTCGCTCCCATGTCGCGGAAGAGGAGCGAGAGGTAGACGGCGACGAACACCGCCAGGCCGGCCCAGCCGGCGACGGTGCCGGCGGTGGTGTGGGCGCCCGAGACCAGGTCGTGGACCGGTGAGCTGAGGAACACCAGCCAGACGCCGATCCACAGCGCCTTGCGCCGCCACAGCTCGCGTCGGGTGCGGGCCGCCTGGCCCAGCAGGATCGAGGGTCCCTGGCGGGCCTCCGACAGCGGGTCGTCCGTCATGGCACTCACGCCTTCAGCGTGTCCTTCCGGTACAGCCAGGCCGCGCCGCCCGTGAACAGGGCGAAGAAGACGGCCAGGAGGGCGATGTCCTTGGCGTGCGGGGCCTGGCTCTGTTCGATCGCCTGCCCCAGGGCAGCGTACGCGTGGGTGGGCACCCACCTGGCTATGTCCTGCAGCCACTGCGGGAACGTCGTCGTCGGCATCCACAGGCCGCCGAGGATCGACAGTCCGAAGTAGGTGATCATCGTGATGGGGCGGACCGCGTCCCCGCTCGCGAGGTAGCCGATCGCGACGCCCAGGGCGGCGAACACGAGGCTGCCCGCCCAGATCGCGCCGGTGAGCGCCAGCCACTGCCAGGCGTCCAGCCGTACGCCCTTCACGGCGGCGGCGACGGCGAAGACCACGACGATCGAGGGGAGGCTGACGACGGCCGCGCTCGCGGTCTTCGCCAGGACGTATCCGCGGCCCGGCAGCGTGGTCAGCCGCAGCTGGCGCACCCAGCCGCTCTCGCGCTCCTTGGCGATGCGCTCGCTGTTGCCCATCAGGACGGCGGTGAGGGCGCCGAAGGAGGCCATCGAGACCATCATGTACGTCGGCAGGGTGAGGCCGGTGCCGTCGATCTTCTCCTTGGCGTCGGAGGTGCCCGAGATCAGCAGGAACAGCACCGACGGGTAGATCACCGAGAAGAACAGGAACTTGCGGTTGCGCAGGGCGCGCGCGAGCTCCAGCTTGATCAGGCTGTTCACTTGGTCCTCGCCTCCTCGGCGGCGGTGATCGCGACGAAGGCCTGCTCCAGACCGAGCCCGGCGACTTCGAGGTTGCGGGGGTGGACGCCGAGGCCGTAGAGCGCGTGGACGGTGGCGTCGGCGTCGGAGGACTGGATGCGGACGGTCTGGCCGGAGACGTCGAGCGTGGTGAGGAAGGGCAGGCCGCGCAGCGCGGTCTCGTCGATGTCGCCCTCCAGGTCGAAGGAGACCCGGCGGGCGCCGGCCTTCGCCTTGATCTCGGCGGCGGTGCCGTCGGCCAGCAGCCGGCCCCGGTGCAGGACCAGGACGCGGTCGGCGATGGCGTCCGCCTCTTCGAGGTAGTGCGTGGCGAACAGGACGGTCCGCCCCTGGTCGGCCTGCTCGCGCATGGTGGCCCAGAAGCCCTGGCGGGTGGTGACGTCCATGCCGGTGGTGGGCTCGTCCAGGACGATCAGGTCGCTGTCGCCGGCCGTGGCGAGCGCGAAGCGGACGCGCTGGGCCTGGCCCCCGGAGAGCTTGTTGACCTTACGGGAGGCGATCTGGGCGATGCCGGCGCGGGCCAGCACGTCGGAGACCTTGTAGGGCCTGGGGTGCAGGGCGCAGGCGAGGCCGACCAGTTCGCCGACGGTGACCTCGTCCATCAGGCCGCCGCTCTGGAGCATGGCCCCGACCCGCCCGGCGACGATCGCCTCGCGCGGGCTGGTGCCGAAGACGCTGACCTTGCCGCCGTCGGCCTGCTTCAGCCCGAGCAGCAGATCGAGGGTGGTGGACTTGCCGGCCCCGTTCGGCCCGAGGAGCGCCACGGTCTCCCCGGGGTGCAGCTCCAGGGTCAGCCCGTCCACGGCGCGTACGTCGCCGTAGGCCTTGCTCACGCGGTCGAAGCCGACCACGGGTGCTGTCTTCGCCCCGGGGGCTCCTGTCTTCGTCGTCATACCCCGATCGTCGCCCGGGGGACCCGGGCGGGGGCAGTGTCGAGCGTCCTCAGTGCCGCATGACAGATGTCATGCGGCACTGGCGGCGGATCAGCTCGGGTTCGTGTCGATGACCGCGGTCCGGTCCGTGGTGCTCTTCAGGGCCGGGCGCAGGGCGCCGATGACGTCCTGGACGGTGACGGCCGTCTTCTGGCCGGTGCCGCGGGTGATCAGGACGTCGTCGAAGGTGCCGCCGTACAGCTCCTTCAGGGCCTCCTGGTCGTACGCCTCCACCAGCTTGCCGTCGACGGCCTTGACGCCGAGGAACTTCCACAGGGAGTTCCTCGGGCTGAACTCGATGCCCGGAAAACCTCCCTTGACCTGCAGCTTCACGTTTCCGGACATCGCCGGTTCGGCGAACTCCTTCATCATGCGGTCGACCTCGGCGTCCGTGATCGTCGGCTGCTTGGTCGTCGTCGGGACGGTCACCGCGGCGGTGGAGCCCGTCTCCACCTGGGTGCGGTACCCGGCGACGACGGCCTCCTCGGCCTTCGCCGCGTCGATGCCCTTGCCCGCCTTGCCGTAGACGGCGACGGCCTTGCCCGACTCGAACTTGATGGTGCCGTCGGTGGCCGAGCCCGCCCCGCCCGCCGCGCTCTGCAGCGCCGCCTGGAGCTTCTCCTCGTCGACCGGCATCTCGGGCTCGATCTCACGGTGCTGCCCGAACAGCGAGCCGATCACGGAGAGCGGGTTGTAGTCGCTCTTCGCGGCGTCGTCGAGGGTGGCCTGGATGTCGAACTGGAGGCCCGCCTGGTCCGGCTTGAGGGAGACCGTGTCGCCGTCGACGGACAGCTTCAGCGCCTGCGCGGCCCGCTTGTCGAAGGCGTCGTCGAGCTTCTTGACGGCCTCGTCGCGGGTGCTGCCGCCGATGTCGACGCCGAGCACGGTGGTGCCCTTGGGCACGTCGGAGTGGTTCATCAGCAGTCCGGCGCCGTAGACGCCAACACCGCCGAGGACCAGGAGGCCGCCGAGCAGGACCAGCTTGCTGCGGCCCTTCTTCTTCGCCTTCTTGGAGCCGGACGCGTTCTGCGCGGCCCCGGCGGCCGGCTTGGGCGCGTTCTTCGCCCCCGGCCCGCCGCTCTGCGCGGCGCCGGGCGCGAAGGGCGTCGGCGCGCCGGGGTTGCCCTGGCCGGCGGAGGGCACGACCGGGATGCCGCTGGTGACGGTGTGCCCGGAGACGTTGTCGGCGGGACGGCCGTAGCCGCCCCCACCCGGACCGGGGGCCTGGATCTGCGGGGTGAGGACCGCGGTGTCGTCGCTCAGACCACCGCCGGGGAGCCGGGCCGTACCGGGGCCGGTACCGGGGCCGGTTCCGGGAGCGGTCGTACGGGGACCGCCGGGACCGGCGGGGGCACCAGGACCAGCAGGACCACCGGGGCCACCGGGGCCACCGGGGCCACCCGGACCAGCGGGTCGGCCGGGACCGCCGTAGCCGTTGGGGCTGCCGGGGGCGCCGGGGGCGCCGACGGCCGTGCCGGCCGCGCTCTGGGCCACCGGGGGCACCATCGGGCCGTCGCCGGTGACCGGGCCGCCGGTCGGGCCGGTGGGACCCTGCGGGCCGCCACGGCCGTGCGGGCCGGAGGGGCCGTCGGGGCCGTTGAAGTCGTGCCGGCTGCCGGGACCGGGGGCGGCGCCCTGGCCGTTCGCCCCGGGGAAGCCCTGCTGGTCGCCACGGCCGTTGTCGGAGAAGTACGGCAGCCCGTCGCGGCGCGCCTCGGCACCGCCGCCGCTCCGACCCGCCGACGCCTGTCCCTGTCCCTGCCCCTGTCCCTGCCCCTGTCCCTGCCCGGGGCGGGAGTTGCCGAGCGGGCCCGCGGACAGCGCCTCGGTCACGTCGAAGGAACCGGTGCCGCCGCCGTGCCCGGGAGCCACCGGACCGCCGGTGGCACCGGGGAGCCCGGCGCCGTTGGTACCGCCCGGCCGGGAGCCGGCCGGCACGCTCATGGAACCGACCACGCCACCGGGCCGCCCGCCGGCCGGTCGCCCGGCACCGGGGCGCGCCCCGGCGGCCGGAGCACCCTGCGCGCCGGCACCCGACGCACCCGAACTGCCGGAAGCGCCCGCACCTGCGGCGGAACCGCCCGGAATGCCCGCCCCGTTGGTCGCTCCGCCGCCCTGACCGCCCTTGGCGGGCCCGGACTTGCGCGGGGCGAACCAGTCGCTCGCCTTCTCCTCACCGGCGGCGGCGGGTTCGCCGGGCGCCGGGAAGCTGCCCGTGTCGGACCCGGAGAAACCGGAAGAACCGGGAGAACCTGCGGAACCGGAGGAGTTGCCGGTATCGGTACCGGCACCGGCCGCGAGCCCCGGCTGCGCACCGGTGTTGGCGTTGGTGTCGTCGCCCTCGGACTCGGCGACGGGCTTGCGCACGACGACCGGCGGAATGGGCCGGGAACCGGGGATGTTGATCCGGATCCGGGTCGTCAGCGTGGTCTCGGTCTTGCGTTCCTCCGGCCGGTCGGCCGAACGGCCCGCGTCCGCACCGGGGTCGGACACCACGGGGATGCCGTACGGCGGCGTACCCGAGGGGTACGCCGCCCCGCCGCGCCCGTTGGGCCCGGAGGACGGACTGTCAGTTTCACGACTCAAGGCAGGTTCTCCAGTTTGGCTCCGCCGCCCGCCACGACCTCTCGGGCAGCTCGGCGGCGCGCACCACCATACTGGCCGCTTCTGGCGCGTATCCCACGGCCGCCGTTGAAAACCCACACGGGACCCGCACGGCCGCGCCCTGCGAAGTGGTACGTCACTTGCCAAGTCGGACGTCGCGGCGGTCCGGTTGCCTCCCCGGCCCAAGGGTGGCGCAGATCACAGCCAGAGCCATACCGCCGAGCAGGAAGAGGTAGGAGCCGCCTCCCGCGCCGAACAGGAAGTCCCCTTCGGGACGGCCCGCGGTGCACACGATCACGGCGATCATCCAGCCGGCGGCCGGCGCGACCGCCCCGGCACGGCTGTTCGCGGCCCGGGCGCCGCCGAGGAAGAGCCCGGCCGCACCGGCGAGCGCGAGCAGCAGTCCGCCGGGGAACCAGCCGGCCTGCACGAGCGCGCCGGCCAGGCCGGTGACCGCGCCGAGGACGAAGAGCCCGAGGTAGGCGGCGATCCGCCCGGCGGAGGGCCGCTGGAGGGGCTGGGCGAGCATCGAACCGGGACCGGACATCAGGCGCCCCTCTCGTTCCCGACCTCGACCCCGGCGAACAGGTCGCTCTCCCTGTTCCCCACCCGCTCCCCGGGCTCCCCGCGCACCAACTCGTAGTACTCGGTGGTGAAGAGGGGCTGGGCCAGCTCGTTGGAGAGGGCGAAGAAGCGCTCGCCGGGGGCGACCTCGATCTGGGTGGCGTGCGCGCGCATCGCGGCGGCTTTCGCACTCGCATACGCCGTGCCGTCGATCGCGGTGGTGATCCGGTCGTCGTCGACGACACCGGGTACGTCGGCGACGGCGGCGCTCTTGCCGAAGGGCAGCGTCGGCAGCTCCTCCCGGAGCCGCTCGAAGGCGGCCTCGGCGACGGAACGCGGCACGCGGTTGTAGTAGACCTTCGGAACGCTCCAGCCGCCCCCGGTCCCGGCGGCGAAGTCGACAGCCCTGAGCGCGACACGGTGGGCCTGGATGTGGTCGGGGTGGCCGTAGCCGCCGTTGTCGTCATAGGCGACGACGACATGGGGACGGACCTCGAGGATCACCTCGGCGAGCGCGGCGGCGGCCTCGTCGACACTGGCCTGCCAGAAGCAGGCGGGGTCGTCGTTGTCGGCGATCCCCATCATCCCGGAGTCCCCGTACCGCCCCACACCGCCGAGCAGCCGGAAGTCCCCGACACCGAGCGCGGCCATGGCGTCGGTCAGCTCCCGCAGCCGGTGCTCACCGAGGGCGGCACCGGTCAGATGCCGCAGCTCGGGCGGGATGACCTCCCCCCGCTCGCCGAGCGTGCAGGTCACCAGGGTCACCCGAGCACCCTCGGCCGCGTAGCGGGCCATGGTCGCGCCGTTGTTGATCGACTCGTCGTCCGGGTGCGCGTGCACCAGGAGCAGACGCCGAGCGGGCAGTTCCGTCATGGGGCCACCCTACGAGGCGACACCCGCCCGGCGGCCATCTCCCTCCCCGGGAGACTCAGGCGTCGTCTTCCGGCTCGGTGTAGAGATCCTCGGCGGCGGCTGCGGTCGCCGCCCGGGTGAGCCAGATACGCGTGAGGTCCGGGCCGTCACAGGCGGTGATGCGCTCGCGGATCCCGTGGCGCGCCCAGCGGGGTGCCGGCGACAGCCTCGGGCACGTCGAGCAGAGCGGTGGACAGGGCCTTCAGTATGCCCTCGACGACCGCTTCCTTTGCGTGAGTGATGGCGGACAGCGCAGGTCCACTGCTCGGGGCCGCCGTCATCGCCACCGTGGGGCGGCAGTTGAAGCTTGGACGGGGGTCTGTCGGGATGCGGGCCGGGAAGTAGCTGGAGAGCGGGAAGCGGATCCCCCGGCCCTTCGGAAGAACTCCCGTGCCGGCACTCAGCTTTGTGCGGGAAGAGGCCGCACTAGCGTGATGCAGGACCTGGCGTGGTTCAAGAGCAGCTACACCGACGGCCCCCGCCTCCAGCTCTCGCCGAAGGCATGGGCCGACTTCGTGTCGTGCGTCAGAACTTGATACTGCCGATCATGCTCGCCACGCTCGTCGTCAGATCGTTGATCGTCCCCGCCATCGTCGAGGAGGCGAGGTAGAAGCCGAGCAGCATGCAGACGACCGCATGACCGCCCTTCAGTCCTGACTTCTTGATCAACAAGAAGACGATGATCGCCAGCAGCACCACCGCCGAAATCGAGAGTGCCACGGCGGCTCACCTCCAAGAACCCGGGAACGTGGGGGCAGGAACAGAACGAGGGAACTTGTAAATCCATACAACTGCCAGCAGGTTCATACCCACAGTGCGCTAGTGATCATAACTACGAGTACGTGCGCATCTCTCGGCGCACAGCCGCACAAGGGGGCGCATGGCCAATATGGTCGTGGGATGACGACCGAGTCCGACTCCTTCCCCCGCCGGCACGCGCGCACCCAGCGTTTCACGCTCGGCGCGCCGCGTTCGTTCACGGTGGCCCCCGACGGCTCCCGGGTCGCGTTCCTGCGCTCCGGCTCCGGTACGGATCGCGCGGGCGCCCTGTGGGTGCTCGATCCCGCGGACGGTGCGGAGCGGGTCGCCGCCGACCCGCGTGGCCTGCTCGGGGGTGCCGAGGAGAACCTCCCGCCCGAGGAGCGGGCGCGCCGGGAGCGCAGCCGTGAGGGCGGGGCCGGGATCGTCGGCTACGCCACCGACGAGGCCGTGGAACTGGCCTCTTTCTCGTTGTCGGGGCGGCTTTTCACGGCCGAGCTGAGGGCCGGTACGGCACGTGAGATCCGGGTGCCGGGGCCGGTGGTCGATCCCCGTCCGTCCCCCGACGGGCGACTCGTCGCGTATGTCGCGGGGGGTGCGCTGCGGGTGGTGGGCGCCGAGGGCGAGGACGACCGGGCGGTCGTGGAGCCGGAGTCCGGCACGGTTTCCTATGGATTGGCCGAGTTCGTCGCGGCGGAGGAAATGGCGCGTTCGCGGGGCTTCTGGTGGGCCCCGGAGTCGGACCGGCTGCTGGTGGCGCGGGTGGACGACACGCCGGTGGAGCGGTGGTGGATCTCAGACCCCGCACAGCCGAAACGTGACCCACAACACGTGCCGTATCCAGCTGCTGGGACGGCCAACGCGGAGGTCCGGCTGTTCGTGTTCGGGCTGGACGGGGTGCGCACCGAGGTCGTCTGGGACCGGGCGCGGTACCCGTATCTGGCGCGAGTGCACTGGTCAGGGGCGGGTGCGCCGCTGCTGCTCGTCCAAGCGCGTGACCAGCGCAGCCAGCTGTATCTGGCGGTGGACACGGAGTCCGGGGCCACCCGGATGGTGCATGCCGACGAAGATCCGATTTGGCTGGATCTTTTCCCTGGGGTGCCGTGCTGGACCCCCTCGGGGCGGCTGGTCCGGATCGCCGACGAGGGCGGCGCCCGGGTCCTCGCGGTCGGCGAACGTCCGTTGACCGGAGCACAGTTGCACGTACGGGCGGTGCTGGACGTCTCGGACGAGGATGTACTGGTCTCGGCTTCGGCGGGTGCGGAGGCGGAGAGCCCGGAAATCGGCGAGGTGCACGTCTACCGGGTCAACGAACTCGGGGTCGAGCGCCTGTCGCAGGAGCCCGGCGTGCACTCCGCCGTGCGCGCCGGGGGCGTGACCGTGCTGGTGTCCGCGGGGCTCGACCGGCCGGGGAGCAGCGTGCGGATCCTGCGCGACGGCGACCGAAGGGAGATGGGGGTCCCCCCGGCCGGAGGCTGGGGGAGGGCGGCGACTGTCCGGTCGTATGCGGAAGATCCCGGTCTGTCCCCGCGCGTGATCCTCACCGAGGGGGGCGCACGGCGGATCCCGTGCGCCGTGCTTATGCCTACGGACTACCCCGGTGACACCTCGCACCCCTCCGCACCCCTGCTGCCCGTCCTCCTCGACCCCTACGGCGGCCCCCACGGCCCCCGGGTCCTCGCCGCCCACAACGCGCATCTGACCTCGCAGTGGTTCGCCGACCAGGGCTTCGCGGTGGTCGTCGCCGACGGGCGGGGCACCCCGGGCCGCTCCCCCGCCTGGGAGAAGGCCGTCCACCACGACTTCACCGTCAGCCTCGACGACCAGATCGAGGCGCTCCAGGACCTGGCCAAGTCGCACCCCCTGGATCTGACCCGGGTGGCGATCCGCGGCTGGTCCTACGGCGGCTGGCTGGCAGGGCTC
The DNA here is from genome assembly GCF_054660435.1 of Streptomyces sp. YKOK-I1. Classification (NCBI taxonomy): domain Bacteria; kingdom Bacillati; phylum Actinomycetota; class Actinomycetes; order Kitasatosporales; family Streptomycetaceae; genus Streptomyces; species Streptomyces sp. YKOK-I1. The sequence goes on along the minus strand of NZ_BAAGDR010000001.1, from coordinate 6,696,830 downwards.
GCGGTACTGCGCCGCCCGGACGTCTTCCACGCGGGCATCGCCGGCGCCCCGGTCACCGACTGGCGGCTCTACGACACCCACTACACCGAGCGCTACCTCGGCGACCCGGCGGCGAACCCCGAGGCGTACGCGAAGAGTTCGCTCGTCACCGACGAGGGACTGTCCGCGCCCGCCGAGCCGCACCGGCCGCTGATGATCGTGCACGGCCTCGCCGACGACAACGTGGTCGTCGCGCACGCCCTGCGGCTCTCCTCGGCGCTGCTCGCGGCGGGCCGGCCGCACGAGGTGCTGCCACTGTCCGGCGTCACGCACATGACCCCGCAGGAGCAGGTCGCCGAGAATCTGCTGCTGCTCCAGGTGGACTTCCTGAAGCGCTCGTTGGGGCTCGCCCCGCGCGCATAGGCACGGCAGGGCAAGGAGGCAAAGGCAACGGGCCGGGATGACATGGCGCATCCCGGCCCGTTTACGGCACCCGCACGGCCGTACGCTGTTCAGACTGACGCGTCCGTATATCGGAACCGGGTCAGCCAAGTTGCCTGCGTGTTAACGCAATTACGGTACAAATGTGCGGTTATGGGCCGTGGCTGCCATGATCGGCCCCGGCGAAGTGGCAGGCGGAGGCGTGCGCGGCGGGCCCGCCGAGGTCCCTCAGGGGCTCCGGGACGGCGAGCACGGGCACCTCCTGGGCGCATCGCTCGCGCGCCTTCCAGCAGCGGGTGCGGAAGCGGCAGCCGGAGGGCACGTCCGTCGGGGACGGGACGTCTCCGGTGAGGATGATCCGCTCGCGGCGCACCCGGGCCTCCGGGTCGGGGACCGGGACCGCCGACAGCAGCGCCTGGGTGTAGGGGTGCGTCGGACGGTCGTAGATCTGCTCGTCGGAGCCGATCTCCACGATCCGGCCGAGGTACATCACCCCGACCCGGTCGGAGATGTGCCGGACGACCGACAGGTCGTGGGCGATGAAGAGGTACGACAGCTCGAACTCGGCCTGGAGCCGGTCGAGGAGGTTGACGACCTGGGCCTGCACCGAGACGTCCAGCGCGGACACCGGTTCGTCGGCGACGATCACCTCGGGGCGCAGGGCGAGGCCGCGGGCGATGCCGATGCGCTGGCGCTGGCCGCCGGAGAACTGGTGGGGGTAGCGGTTGATGTGCTCCGGGTTGAGGCCGACCACGTCGAGCAGTTCCCGCACCCGGCGGCGCCGGTCGCCCTTGGGGGCGGCCTCGGGGTGGATCTCGTAGGGCTCCCCGACGATGTCACCGACCGTCATCCTCGGGTTGAGGGAGGTGTACGGGTCCTGGAACACCATCTGGATGTTGCGGCGGACCGCCTTCAGGGCGCGCCCGGAGAGCCGGGTGATGTCCTCGCCCTTGTAGCGGATCCGGCCGCGCGTCGGGCGTTCCAGACTGACGAGCAGCTTGGCGACCGTGGACTTGCCACAGCCGGACTCGCCGACGATGCCGAGGGTCTCGCCCTTCCCGAGCGCGAAGTCGACGCCGTCGACGGCCTTCACCGAGCCGACCCGCTTCTTGAACAGGACGCCCCGGGTGAGCGGGTAGTGCTTGTACAGCCCGCTCACTTGGAGAATCGGCTCAGTCATGCAGGCACTCCCTCCAGAAGTGGCAGGCGCTGCCGCGGTCCTCGTCCACCGGGTGCAGCGGCGGTACGTCGGTCCGGCAGGCGTCCCGGGCCGCCGGGCAGCGGGGGTGGAAGGCGCAGCCGGGCGGGATGTCCATGAGGCTGGGCGGGAGGCCCTTGATGGCGTGGAGTGCGTGGCCCTTGCGGTCGAGGCGGGGGATGGAGTCGAGGAGTCCCCGGGTGTACGGGTGGGCCGGGGCCCGGTAGAGGTCGTGGACGGGGGCCGACTCGACGATCCGGCCCGCGTACATCACGGCGATGCGGTCGGCGACGTCGGCGACCACGCCGAGGTCGTGGGTGATGAGGACGAGGCCCATCCGGGACTCGCGGCGGAGTTCGGCGAGGAGGTCCATGACCTGGGCCTGGACGGTGACGTCGAGGGCGGTGGTGGGCTCGTCGGCGATGATCAGGGCCGGTTCGAGGGCGAGGGCCATCGCGATCATGATGCGTTGGCGCATGCCGCCGGAGAACTGGTGCGGGTAGTCGCCGGCCCGCTGCCGCGCGGCCGGGATGCGGACGCGGTCCATCAGCTCCACGGCCCTGGCCCGCGCGTCCTTCCTGGACATGCCCCGGTGGACGACGAACATCTCGCCGAGCTGGTCGCCGACGGGGACCACCGGGTTCAGGGAGGACAGCGCGTCCTGGAAGATCATCGCCATCTCGGCGCCGCGGATCCTGCGGCGCTCGTCCTCCTTCATCCTGAGCAGGTCCCGGCCCTTGAACAGCACCTCGCCGCCGGTGATCCGGCCGGGCGGCGCGTCGAGGATCCCCATCACCGCCTGCGCGGTCACCGACTTCCCGGATCCGGACTCCCCGAGCACCGCGAGCGTCTCACCGGCGTCCACGGTCCAGCTGACCCCGTTGACGGCCCGCGCGACCCCGTCCCGCGTCCGGAACTCCACCCGCAGATCCCGCACATCGAGCAACACGTCCCCACGGGAGTACGGCTCCACGAACTGCGCCTCCCCTGCTTCCCCTGCGTCCAGCGGCATGGCCGGGTCACCTCCACCTAGGGCGTGTTGCGAAAGTCCCGCCTGCCGCCCGACGCCCGGCAGGCCCGCCCTCCGGGCGGACGACGGGACTTTCGCAACACGCCCTAGGGCCGGGACGACGGGACCGGACCGAAGTCCGGCAGAACACCTGCACACCGGCCGCGCCGCGTAGGAGACGGTCGAACCCCACCGAACGGCAGCCCGCACGCCGAACCCCACAGGACACCGGCACCCCGCCCCGCGCCCCGCGCCTCGCCGTGTCGCCCCGCCTGCCGGGCCACGCGATGGCAGCCGTGACACGGAGGAAGCCACCGAACGAGCCCCGGAGACGGCCCACCACCGGGCCACCGAACCAGGCGCCGGGCTGGGAGTCGAGCCGGACACCAGACCGAAAGCCGGACCGGACGCCGAGCCGAAAGCCGGACCGCACGCCGGAACGAGAGCCGGGCCGGGAGTGGGGCCGGAAGCCGAGCCGAAAGCCGAGCCGAAAGCCGGACCGCACGCCGGACCGGACGCCGAGCCGAAAGCCGGACCGGGGGTGGGGCCGGACGCCGGACCGAGAACCGGGCCGAAAGCCGGACCGGGGGTGGGGCCGGACGCCGGACCGAGAACCGGGCCGAAAGCCGGACCGAGAACCGGGCCGAAAGCCGGACCGGGGGTGGGGCCGGACGCCGGACCGAGAACCGGGCCGAGAGCCGAGCCGGACGCCGAGCCGGACGCCGGGCCGGGTGCCGGGGCGGGTGCCGGGGCGGGTGCCGGGGCGGGAGTGGGGGCGGGAGTGGGGGCGGGAGTGGGGTCCGGGGTCCGGGGGGCGTTGTCGCATCGCTCCGTCACCTCAGCTTCGGGTCGAGGGCGTCGCGGATCGCGTCGCCGAGCATGATGAAGGCCAGGACCGTCAGGGCGAGGGCGCCGGAGGGCCACAGGAGGGCGTGGGGGGCGTTGCGGACGTAGGGGGAGGCGGCGGAGATGTCGATGCCCCAGGAGACCGTGGGGGGCTTCAGGCCCACGCCGAGGTAGGAGAGGGTCGCCTCCAGCGCGATGTACGTGCCGAGCGCGATGGTCGCGACGACGATCACGGGGGCCACCGCGTTCGGGGCGATGTGGCGCAGGAGGATGCGGGAGGAGGAGGCGCCGAGCGCGCGGGCCGCCTGGACGTAGTCGTGCTGTTTCGCCGTGATCACCGAGCCGCGGGCGATCCGGGAGATCTGGGGCCAGCCGAGCAGCACCATGAAGCCGATGACCGGCCAGACGGTGTCGCTGCTGACCACGGAGAGCAGCACCAGCCCGCCGAGGACCACGGGGATCGCGAAGAAGACGTCCGTGACGCGGGAGAGGATCGCGTCCCCGGCGCCGCCGAAGAAGCCGGCGAGGCCGCCGAGGACGCTGCCGAGGGCGGCGACCCCGAGGGTGGCGAGGACGCCGACCGTGACGGACGCACGGGCGCCGTAGACCGTGCGGGTGTAGACGTCGCAGCCCTGGCCGTCGTAGCCGAAGGGGTGGCCGGGTCCGGAGCCCTCCTGGGCGTGGGCGAGGTCGCACTTCAGGGGGCTCTCCCAGGTGATGGCCGAGGGCCACAGGGAGATGAACAGCAGGAAGAGGATGATCAGGGAGGAGGCCAGGAAGACCGGGTTGCGGCGCAGGTCGCGCCAGGCGTCGGACCACAGGGAGCGGGGTCTGCCCGTCGGGCCGGCGGCCGGGGCCTTCTGAAGCGGCAGCGGCTCCCCCACCGTCAGCCCGGGTGCCGCGATCTCGCTCTCCGGCTCCAGTTCAGGCATAGCGGATCCTCGGGTCGAGTACGGCGTACAGGAGGTCGACGAGCAGATTGGTGACCAGGAAGACGAGGACCAGGACGGTGACGAAGCCGACCACCGTCTGGGTGTTCTGGCGGAGGATGCCCTGGTAGAGCTGGTAGCCGACGCCGTGGATGTTGAAGATGCGCTCGGTGACGATCGCGCCGCCCATCAGGAAGCCGATGTCCGCGCCGATGAAGGTGATCACGGGGATGAGGGAGTTGCGCAGGAGGTGGCGGGTGACGACCCGTCGGCGCGGCAGCCCTTTGGCGACGGCCGTGCGGACGTAGTCGGAGCGCCGGTTCTCGGCGATCGAGGTCCGGGTCAGCCGGGTGACGTACGCCAGCGAGACCGAGGCCAGGACCAGGCCGGGGACGAGGAGTTCACCGAAGGCGGCGTCCGGGGAGACGGAGGGTCTGATCCAGCCCCACTCGACGCCGAGCAGCAGCTGGAGCAGCAGCCCGGTGACGAAGGTGGGCACGGAGATCACCACGAGGGTGGCCAGCAGCACCCCGGTGTCGACGGGGCGGCCCCGGCGCATCCCGGTGATCACGCCGAGGGTGATCCCGATGACGATCTCGAAGAGGATCGCGACCAGCGTGAGGCGTGCGGTGACGGGGAAGGCCGTCGCCATCAGCTCGGTGACCGGCTGGCCGTTGAACGCCGTACCGAAGTCCCCGGTGAAGACGTTCCCCATGTAGGTCAGGTACTGCTGCCAGACCGGCCGGTCGAGGCCGAACTCCTGCTTGAGCTGGGCGGTGGTCGCCGCGTCGCACTGCCGTTCGCCGCACAGGCCCGCGACGGGGTCGCCCATCACGTTCACCATGAGGAAGATCAGCAGCGTCGCCCCGAGGAACACGGGCACCATCTGCAGCAGTCGCCGGACGACGTACCGCCCCATGGCGGGTCAGCCGACCTTGATGTCGGTGTAGACGGGAACCGAGAACGGGTTGAGCCGGACGTCGGTGAGGCGTTCGCCGTAGCCGCCCGTACCGTTCTGGTACCAGAGCGGGATGGCGGCCATGTCGTCCCGGACGACCCCCTCGGCCTGCTGGAACAGCGCCACGGCCTTGGCCGGGTCGGTCTCGGCGTTGGCCCGGTCGACGAGCCGGTCGAACTCCTTGTTGGACCACTTGCCGTCGTTGGAGGGGGCGTTGGTGTAGTAGAGCGGCTGGAGGAAGTTCTGGATGAGCGGGTAGTCCATCTGCCAGCCGGCCCGGAAGGGGCCGCTCAGCTTCTGCCGGGTGGTCTTGTTCCGGTAGTCGGCGAAGGTGCCGATCGGGCTGCCCGCGCAGGCCCGGTCGTCGCCGAGGACGTTGTTGATGGAGTTGCAGACGGCGTCGACCCACTGTTTGTGGGAGCCGGCGTCCGCGTTGTACGTGATCCGCACCTGTCCGCCGGGCAGTCCCCCGCCCTCCTGGATCAGCTCCTTGGCCCGGGCCGGGTCGTAGGTGCACCACTCGCCGCACAGCCCCTTGCTGTCGCCGCCCTTGATCCCGAGGACCGGTGACGTCCAGTCCGTCGCCGGGACCCGGGTGCTCTGGTAGATCGTCCTGGTGATCCGGTCCCGGTCGATGGCCATGGACAGTCCCTTGCGGACCTTGTCCATGCCGGGCTTGGCCCACTCCTTGTCGTAGTAGGGGAAGGCGATCGTCTGGATGATCCCGGCGGGCTGGTTGAGGTACCGGCCGCCGAGGTCGCCCGGGGCGTTCTTGAGCTGGGCGGCGGGCACGTCGTCGGTGAGGTCGAGGTTGCCGGCCAGCAGGTCGGTGTAGGCGGTGTTCGGGTCGGTGTAGACCTTGAGGGTGACCCCGCCGTTGCGCGCCTTGTCCGCGCCGGGGTAGTCGGCCCGGCGGACGAGGTTCATCTGCGCGCCCCGGGTGTACGAGGCGATCGTGTAGGGCCCGTTGCCGACCGGCTTCTTCAGCCAGGCCTCGTGGTCGTCGAAGAACGCCCGGGGCAGCGGCGAGAAGACGGCGTAGCCGAGGGTGTCGGGGAAGGACGAGAACTTCTGGCTGAGCCGCACGGTGAACGTGCGGTCGTCGACGACCTTCAGCCCGGACAGGGTGTCGGCGCTCTGCGTCCCCGTCTCCGGGTGGATCCGGTCGTAGCCCTCGATGTACTTGAAGAACTCGGCGGCCTTCTGCGCGTTCTTCAGGCTCGCCCCGTAGTTCCAGGCGTCGACGAACGAGCGCGCGGTCACCTTCTCGCCGTTGCTGAACGTCCAGCCGTCCTTCAGGGTGACCGTGAAGTTCTGCGAGTCCGGTGTCTCGATGCTCCGCGCCAGCATGTTCTGCGCCTGGGCGGTCTCGGGGTCGTACCGCTTCAGACCGCGGAAGATCATGTCGAGGACCTTGCCGCCCTGCACCTCGTTGGTGTTGGCGGGCTCCAGCGGGTTCTGCGGGTCGCCCCAGGAGGAGGTGAGGACCTCGCTGGTGTCGCCGCCGCTCCCCCCGCCCCCGCAGGCCGCCGTCGCGAGCAGGGCGGCCGCCGCGCACACGGCCCACTTGGCTTGCGTGGCTCCTCGCATGGAGTGCCTCCTCTTGACTGGCGCCGGACCCAGGAGTGCCTTGATCCTTTACCAGCCAATATCGGCACAAGGTGGTTTCCGTGCATGTTCACCCCACCCGTACGGGTGCGAAGGGGCGTCAGAAGGAGGACCCCGAACGGCTCGGCTGAGCCGTTCGGGGGGGTGTCTAGCTCGGTACGGCCTTGAAGACCACGTGCACGCCGCCGTGCGGTGACATGGAGATCAGCAGGTTCGACGACAGGGCCGCCGCCAGCCGCTCCAGCAGCGGCAGGGTCGGCACCCCGCGGCCGCACTCCATGCGCGAGAGCGCGCCCTGTGTCATGCCCGCCTCGGTCGCGAGGCGTTCCTGGGTGAGCCCCAGCTCCAGCCGCCGGGCCCGCACGGCCGCCCCGAAGGGCCGCCCCACGCCACCGGCTCTGCGTTCCGCTGCAACCAACAATTCGTCACTCCCCGTTTGTGTCTGACCAACGATCAGGACTCAGGGCGTGCGGGGCGCGGTTCCTGGCTTGGGGAAGTCTTGAGGGCGCCTTTCATACCGCAAAGCACATGAGGACGCGGGGTGAGACGCTGCTCACTTCATACACGCGATGCGATAGCGACCTTCCGTACGGAGACGGCCAATTCGGCCCGCTCCGACCTGCGGTGACTTCCCGTGTGCACGCTTTGCCCGGTGGCGTCCCGGGCTGTCAATGCGCTGCGGTGCATGGGCGTGTCCCGGCGCACCGCAACCCGTTTGCAGCCCTGTCCGTGCGCGGCCAGTCTGACTGCGCGCTCCCGGTGAGCGCAGCGTTCCTGAAGGGGGAATCTTTCGTGCTGAGAATCTCAAGTGCCCTGGTGAGCACGGCCGTCGTGGCTGGCGGCATCGTGACCGGCGTGGCCGCCCCGGCCTCCGCCGCGTGCGCCCCGAGCCCCGGGACGGGCTACCACATCACCAACAAGTCCACCGTGAGCAAGCCGACCAACCTGCACAGCGAGTGGATGTACGACAACCTCGGCGGCACCCTCACCTACAACCACACCAAGACGGCCACGGTGAGCGCCAGCGGCACCGCCGGGGTGGAGGCCGAGGCCGGGGTCATCTTCGCCAAGGCGAGCACGTCGTTCAGCGTGACCGTCGGCAAGACCTGGGCGAAGTCGAACAGCTGGAGCTACTCGATCCCGGCGAAGAACAAGGCGGGCAAGACCAAGGTCCGCATGACGATGTTCCACGAGTCGAAGAAGTTCAAGGCCACGAAGTACTCGTACTACTACGACGGCCACTGCAAGTACCACGAGAACAAGAAGTGGTCGAAGTGGTTCGTCGCCCCGGTGAAGGCGGACGCCAACGTCTGGGGCCTGGAGTGGAAGTAGCGGCGGCTCAGGGGCCGGCCACCAGCTCGGTCTCGAATCCGTCCGTGTTCTCCAGGTAGGCGGCGTAGTGGTCCGGGCCGCCCGCGTGCGGGTAGCGGTCCGGGAAGAGCGGGGTCCAGCCGTGGGCCGGGCCCTCCTGCGCCAGCGCGTCGACCTGTGCCCGGCTTCCGGCGTGGAACGCCAGGTGGTTGAGGCCCGGCCGCAGCCGGTCGTGGCCGGTGCCCGCGCGCAGCGCCGGGGACTCCTCGACCACGATGTAGAGCGTGCCCTGGCGCCAGCTGCGGCCGCGGTCCCACTCCTGGTACGGCGTGCAGCCGAGCCGGCCCAGCAGCCAGCCCCACTCGGTCACGGCCCGGCGCAGGTCGGGGACCCACAGCTCGACGTGGTGCAGCATCGGCGTCCTTTCTGAAGCATCGGCGTCCTTCTGAAGCAACGGCGTCCTTTCTCCGGAAAGCCCGAAGGCCCGGCACCTCTGCGCGAGGTGCCGGGCCTTGGTGTGTCGCTCACGCCGCGTGCACGACGTCCTTCTCCTCGGCGAAGTGGCAGGCCGACTCATGGGCCGCCGGGGTGTCCTCGCCCCGGAAGCGCTCCGGTACGGCGAGCAGCGGGACCTCGGTCGCGCACTTGTCCTGCGCCTTCCAGCACCGGGTGCGGAAGCGGCAGCCGGACGGCGGGTTCGCGGGCGAGGGCACGTCCCCGGTGAGGATGATCCGCTCGCGGCCCTCACGGGCCTCCGGGTCCGGGACCGGGACCGCCGACAGCAGCGCCTGGGTGTAGGGGTGCGTCGGGTGGTCGTAGATCTGCTCGTCGGAGCCGATCTCGGCGATCTTTCCGAGGTACATCACACCGACGCGGTCCGAGATGTGCCGGACGATCGACAGGTCGTGCGCGATGAAGATGTAGGAGAGGTTGAACTCGTCCTGCAGTCGCTCCATCAGGTTGATGACCTGGGCCTGGACGGACACGTCCAGTGCGGAGACCGGCTCGTCGCAGATGATGATCTCGGGGTTGAGGGCCAGACCGCGGGCGATGCCGATGCGCTGGCGCTGACCGCCCGAGAACTGGTGCGGGTAGCGGTTGATGTACTCCGGGTTCAGACCCACGACGTCCAGGAGTTCCTGGACCTTCCGGCGCCGGTCGCCCTTGGGGGCCACCTCCGGGTGGATGTCGAAGGGCTCGCCGATGATGTCACCGACCGTCATCCTCGGGTTGAGCGAGGTGTACGGGTCCTGGAACACCATCTGGATGTTGCGGCGGACCGCCTTCAGGGCGCGCCCGGACAGCTTGGTGATGTCCTGGCCCTTGTAGAAGATCTCGCCGGCGGTGGCCCGCTCCAGGTTCATCAGCAGCTTGGCGACCGTGGACTTGCCGCAGCCGGACTCGCCCACGATGCCCAGGGTCTCGCCCTGGTACAGGTCGAAGGAGACCCCGTCGACGGCCTTGACCGCGCCGATCTGCTTCTTGAACAGGATGCCCTGGGTGAGCGGGAAGTGCTTCACCAGGTTGCGCACCTGGAGGATCGGCTCACCGCGGTCCACCGGCGCCTCGATCGCGGCGACCGCCTCCGACTCGGAGTGGACGTCGGCGGTCTCCACCTCGGAGACGTTCGGCGTGGTCTCCTGCCCGTCGTTCTTGCTGAGCTCAGCCATGGATCGTCTCCTTCCAGAAGTGGCACGCCGAACCCCGGCCGACCAGTTCGGCGCCGTCCTGCTCGGTCACCGGCACCAGGGCCGGGATCTCCGTGCGGCAGATGTCCTGCGCCTTGGGGCAGCGCGGGTTGAAGGCGCAGCCGGTGGGGATCCGCAGCAGGTTGGGCGGCAGACCCTTGATCGCGTACAGCTCCTGGCCCTTCTGGTCCAGGCGCGGGATCGAGTCCAGCAGACCGCGCGTGTAGGGGTGCGCGGGACGCTTGTAGAGCTCGTGCACGGGGGCACGCTCCACGATCCGGCCCGCGTACATCACCGCGATCTTGTCCGCGACGTCGGCGACCACGCCGAGGTCGTGGGTGATCAGGATCAGACCCATGTTGTACTCGCGCTGGAGCTCCGCGAGCAGATCCATGACCTGGGCCTGGACCGTCACGTCGAGGGCCGTGGTGGGCTCGTCGGCGATGATCAGGTCCGGCTCCAGGGCCAGCGCCATGGCGATCATGATGCGCTGGCGCATACCGCCGGAGAACTGGTGCGGGTAGTCGTCCACCCGGGCCGTGGCGGCCGGGATCTTGACCTTGTCCATCAGTTCGATCGACTTGGTCCTGGCCTCCTTCTTGGAGAGGCCCTGGTGCACCCGGAACATCTCGCCGAGCTGGTAGCCGACGGAGAGCACCGGGTTGAGCGAGCTGAGCGCGTCCTGGAAGATCATGGCGATCCGCCGGCCGCGGATGCGCCGGCGCTCCTCGGCGGACATCTTCAGCATGTCCTGGCCGCGGAAGAGGATCTCGCCCTGCGGGATCCGGGCCGGCGGCATGTCGAGGATGCCCATGATCGCCTGCGCGGTCACGGACTTGCCGGAGCCGGACTCGCCGAGGACGGCGAGGGTCTCGCCGGCGCTGACGCTGTAGTTGACGCCGTTGACGGCCTGGACGACACCCTCCCGGGTGGCGAACTCGACGTGCAGGTCACGCACTTCGAGCAGCGGCCCGTCGTCGCCCTCGCGGGGCGCCGGTACCGGAGCGGTTTCTTCGATGATGGTCACGTACGCCTCCCTCAGCGCGTCTTCGGGTCAAGGGCGTTGCGTACCGCTTCACCGAGCATGATGAACGCCAGCACCGTGATGGTGAGCATGATCGAGGGGTACAGCATGATCCACTGCGCCACTCGGATCTGGTTTCCGCCGTCGGAGATGTCGTTGCCCCAGGAGACGCCGTTCAGGCCGAGGCCCAGGAAGGACAGCGTGGCCTCGGAGCCGATGTAGACACCGAGCGAGATGGTGGCGACGACGATCACCGGGGCCAGGGTGTTCGGCAGGATGTGCCGGAACAGGATGCGCGGGGTGCTCGCGCCCAGCGCCTTGGCCGCCTGGACGTAGTCGGACTGCTTGGTGGTGATCACCGCACCGCGCATCACGCGGGCCAGCTGGGTCCAGCCGAAGAAGCCCAGGGCGCCGATGACGACCCAGGCCGTGCGCTCCGGGAAGGAGTTGAGGACGACCATGGTGCCGAGCAGGAACGGGATGCCGAAGAACACGTCCACGAGCCGGGACAGGATCGAGTCGATGATCCCGCCGAAGTAACCGGCGATCATGCCGATGAGACCGCCCGCGACCGTCACGACGATCGTGGTGCCGAAACCGACGGCTATGGAGGCCCGGGCGCCGTAGATGAGCCGGGCGTAGACGCTGCGGCCCTGCTGGTCGTAGCCCAGCCACTCGGGCGAGAAGACCTTCCCGAGCTGCGGCTTCTGCAGGTAGTGCTTGGCCAGGTCGCCGTAGGTCGGGTTGGCGCTGGTGAACCAGCCGGGGAAGAAGGTGATCGTCAGCAGCAGCAGGATCAGCACCGCGGAGATCAGGAAGATCTTGTTGCGGCGCAGGTCCTCCCAGGCATCGCCCCACAGGCTGCGGGTCTTCTCGGCCTTGACCGGCTGCGGGGCGGGCGCGGCGGCGTCGACCGCGTCCGGCGCGGCGGTGGCGGTGTCGGATTTGGTCATGTCAGGCATAGCGAATCCTCGGGTCAAGGACCGCGTAGAGCAGGTCGACAAGGAGGCTGGCGACGAGATAGACGAGGACCAGGATGGTCACCAGGCCCACGAGGGTGGTGCCTTCCCGGCGGACGATCGACTGGTAGATCGTGCCACCGATGCCCTGGATGTTGAAGATGCCCTCGGTGACGACGGCGCCGCCGAGCAGGGCGCCGATGTCGGTGCCGAGGTAGGTGACGACCGGGATCAGCGAGTTGCGCATGAGGTGGACGCCGACCACCCGGCGGCGGGGCAGGCCCTTGGCGATGGCCGTGCGGACGTAGTCGGCGCGCATGTTCTCCGCGATCGACGTACGGGTCAGCCGGGACACATAGGCGAGGGACGCCGTGGCCAGCACAATCGCGGGCATCAGCAACTCACCGTAGTTCGTCGGGTCGTTGACGTTCGGTTCCAGCCAATGGAGCTCGTCGGCGAAGATCCACTTGAGGATGAAGCCGAGGACGAACACCGGGACCGAGATCAGCAGCAGCGTGACCATCAGGACCGAGGTGTCGGCGGCCCGTCCGGCACGCAGGCCGGCGAAGACGCCGAGGCCGATGCCGAGGACGAGCTCGATGACGAAGGCGAAGCCGCCGAGCCGCAGGGTCACCGGGAAGGCGTCCCCGAGGACATCGGTGACGGGCCGCCCGCTGCCGATCTGCGTGCCGAAGTCGGCGTGCAGGATGATGCCCTTCATGTAGTCCCAGTACTGGACCAGGATCGGCTGGTCGAGGCCGTACTGGTGTCTCAGCGCGGCGATGACCTGAGGGCTTCCGCCCTTGTCGCCGAACAGCCCGCGGACGGGGTCGCCGGGCAGGGCGTAGACCATGAGGAAGATGAGCAATGTGGTCCCGATGAAGACCGGGATCATCTGGAGCAGTCGTCGTGCGACGTAGCGCCCCATCGTGCCTCCATAAAAAAGTCACAGCGGCAGCATGCGGGCCCTTTCCCCGCGTACCGCCCGGCGATACGTGTGGAAAGGGCCCCCCGGCCGCTGCCGTGGCGGCCGGGGCGCGCTGTGCGCGCCCCGGCCGACGGGCTGTCTGCGGTTACTTCTTCTTGACCTGGACGCCGGTCAGGATCGGGTCGCCGTCCTGGCCGAACTTGACACCCGAGACCTTCTCCGAGTAGCCCGCGTTGACCTTGTAGTACCAGAGCGGAATGCTCGGCATGTAGTTGACGAGCTGCTTCTCGACCTCCTGGTACTTCTTCACCGAGTCGTCCAGCGTGGTGGCGCTGTCGGCGGCGGCGATGTCCGCGTCGATCGTCTTGTTGGAGAAGCCGCTCTGGTTGCCGGACGACTTGGTTCCGTACAGGTCACGGAGGAAGTTGGCGTTCACCGGGTAGTCCAGCACCCAGCCCGAGCGGTACAGGGACTTGACCTCCTTCGCGTCACGCGCGTCGAGGTCGGCCTGGAAGTCGGCCTTCGGGTCGGTGGCGCACTTCACACCGGTGGCGTTGGTGATGGAGTTGCAGACCGCCTCCACCCACTCCTTGTGACCGCCGTCGGTGTTGTACTGGATGGTGATCGCGTTGCCGGGAACGCCACCACCCTCCTTGATGAGGGCCTTGGCCTTGGTCGGGTCGTACTTGGTGACGTCACCCGCGACGTCGGGCTGGTAGCCGAGGACGCCCTTGGCGACCCAGCCGGTGGCCGGCTCACGGGTGCCCTGGAGCACGGTCTTGGTGATGGTGTCGCGGTCGATCGCCATCGACAGGCCCTGAAGGACCTTCGGGTCGATGTCCTTCCACTGATCGGTGTAGAAGGCGGGGGTGATCATCTGGATGGCGGAGTACGCCTGGTCGATCGCGCGGTCGCCGAGGTCCTGCTTGTAGACCGGCAGGTCCTTGGGGGCGATCTGGGTGGTGACGTCGAGGTTTCCGGACTTCAGGTCCTCGTACGCGGTCTCCGGGGTGGAGTAGTTCTTGAAGACCACGCCGCCGTTCTTGGCCGCGTTCGAGCCCTTGTAGCCGGCGTACTTCTTGACCGTGATGGCCTTCTTGTGGTCCCAGCTGACGAACTCGTAGGGGCCGTTGCCGACCGGCTTCTCACCGGCGGCCTTCGGGTCCTTGAAGAAGGAGTCGGGCAGCGGCGAGAAGGCCTGGTAGCCGAGCTTGTACTCGTAGTACGGGATCGCCGTGGTCAGCGCGATGGTGAAGGTGTTGTCGTCGACGACCTTCAGACCGGAGAGCTCGGTGGCCGTGGCCTTGCCCTTCTCCGGAGCGACCTTGTCGTAGCCCGCGATGTCGGAGAACCAGAAGCTGTTGGTCTGCTTGTTGTCCGGGTTGGCGGCCCAGTTCCAGGCCTTGACATAGGACTCGGCGGTCACCGGGGTGCCGTCGTGGAACTTCCAGCCCGCCTTCAGCTTGACCGTCCAGGTCTTGCTGTCCGTGGTCTTGATCGACTCCGCGTTCATGTAGACGATCTTGCCGCTCTCGTCGTAGTCGACGAGACCGGTGAACAGCGAGTTGATCACGATGCTGCCGTAGGACTCCATCGTGTTGGCCGGCTGCAGCGGGTTCTGCGGCTCACCGGACTCGACCGTGAACGTGCCGTTCGGGTCGATGGCGGCCTTGCTGTCGCCCTTGCTGTCGCTGTCACCACCACCACAGGCGGTCGCTCCCAGTGCCACAACCGCGGCTATCGCGACCCACTTGGCACTCCTCGCACCGCGCATGGGTTCCTCCTCAAGAATCCATTGGTTCACTGCACAGGGCAGCACACGACACAACACCGTTGCCGGCGCCTGAAAATGGTCGGTGCCCCCAGCGCTCGCGAGCCTGCGCCGCCTGTCGGCGCCTGACCCGTCCTCCGAGCTCTACGCGCCTAACTATCTGCCATCAGCGAAGACCGAACCACACCGTCAAGGTCTCGGTTCGATCACACCTCACGGCTACATCTTCCAAAATCCGGACAAAGGGATAGAGGGAAGATCCCTGCGAAACGGACTTGTTACACATCTATCGACGATGAGTGTCCGCATTCCGGACGCGAGGGAGCGAAAAATCAGTTGCGGCTACCGTGGCCGCTGTGCGGGGGGTCGGCTTGGCATGTCCGCCGCGATCTGTCGTGATCAACGAGTCATGCCCGCAAGGGCGTTCACCGACACCGCACCCGCAGTGCGCACACTGCACACACATCCGAGGCTAGTACCGAACGGCCCCTTGCGGGCGGTTCCGCACCCGATCAAAGGGTTATCCCTATGTCCCCTCGGAGTAAAAACTGTGTTCAACAAGTGAGCCAGGCCCCGCGGTGCGGGGCCTGGCTCGCTCGTTACGGAGTGGGTCAGCCGTGCTTGGCGCGGCTCGCGGTGCGGGCGCGCTCGCGGGCGTCCAGGACCACCTTGCGGATACGGACGGCCTCCGGGGTCACCTCGACGCACTCGTCGTCACGGCAGAACTCCAGCGACTGCTCCAGGGAGAGCTTGCGCGGCGGCACGATGGCCTCGAACGAGTCGGCCGAGGACGACCGCATGTTCGTGAGCTTCTTCTCCTTGGTGATGTTGACGTCCATGTCGTCGGAGCGGGAGTTCTCGCCGACGATCATGCCCTCGTACACCTCGGTGCCGGGGTCCGTGAACAGCACACCGCGCTCCTGGAGGTTCGTCATCGCGAAGGCGGTGACGGAACCGGAGCGGTCGGCGACCAGCGAGCCGTTGTTACGGGTCTGCAGGGCGCCGAACCAGGGCTCGTGGCCCTCGTGGATGGAGTGCCCGATACCCGTACCGCGGGTCTGCGTGAGGAACTCGGTACGGAAGCCGATGAGACCGCGGGACGGCACCACGAACTCCATGCGGACCCAGCCCGAGCCGTGGTTGGACATGTTGTCCATCCGGCCCTTGCGGACGCCCATGAGCTGCGTCACGGCGCCCATGTGCTCCTCGGGCACGTCGATCGTCATGCGCTCGACCGGCTCGTACGTCTTGCCGTCGACCTCCTTCGTGACGACCTGCGGCTTGCCGATGGTCAGCTCGAAGCCCTCACGGCGCATCTGCTCGACCAGGATGGCGAGCGCCAGCTCACCACGGCCCTGGACCTCCCAGGCGTCCGGACGCTCGGTGTCGAGCACCCGCAGGGAGACGTTGCCGATCAGCTCGCGATCCAGGCGGTCCTTGACCTGGCGGGCGGTGACCTTGCGGTCCTTGACCGCGGCCTTGTTGTCGGCGCCCTTGCCGGTACCGCCCCGGCCGACCAGCGGCGAGGTGTTCGTACCGATGACCATCGAGATCGCCGGCTCGTCGACCGTGATCAGCGGCAGCGGGATCGGGTTCTCGGTGTCGGCGAGGGTCTCACCGATCATGATGTCCGAGATACCGGCGACGGCGCAGATGTCGCCCGGGCCGGCCATCTCGGCGGGCTTGCGGGTGAGCGCCTCGGTCATCATCAGCTCGGTGATGCGCACGTTCGCCATCGTGCCGTCGCGCTTGATCCAGGTGACGGTCTGGCCCTTGCGCAGCTCGCCCTGCTCGACGCGGAGCAGCGCGATACGGCCGAGGAAGTTGTCGGCGTCCAGGTTGGTGACGTGCGCCTGGAGCGGGGCCGCCTCGTCGTACTCCGGGGCCGGGACGTGGGAGAGGATCGTGGAGAAGAACGGCTCCAGGCTGTCGCTGTCGGCCGGGACGGTGCCGTCCTCCGGCTTGGTCAGCGAGGCCACGCCGTCCCGCGCGCACGCGTAGACGATCGGGAACTCGATCTGGTCCTCGTCGGCGTCCAGGTCGAGGAAGAGGTCGTAGGTCTCGTTGACGACCTCGTCGATGCGCGAGTCCGGGCGGTCCGTCTTGTTGATGCACAGGATGACGGGCAGGCGCTGCTGGAGCGCCTTGCGGAGCACGAACCGGGTCTGCGGCAGCGGGCCCTCGGAGGCGTCCACGAGCAGCACCACCGCGTCCACCATCGACAGACCGCGCTCGACCTCGCCACCGAAGTCGGCGTGGCCCGGGGTGTCGATGATGTTGATGGTGATGACGTCGCCGCCATCCTTCGGGTGGTACTTCACGGCCGTGTTCTTGGCCAGGATCGTGATGCCCTTCTCACGCTCCAGGTCGTTCGAGTCCATCATTCGGTCGTCGAGCGACTCGGCCGCATGCGCCGCGAAGGCACCGGCCTGCTTCAGCATGGCGTCGACGAGGGTCGTCTTGCCGTGGTCGACGTGGGCGACGATGGCGACGTTGCGGATGTCGTGGCGCGTGGCCATAAAGCGGCGTTCTCCCGGAGTGTGAGGAAGGCCCGTCGTGTACGTCTGTGTGACGCGGGCCCTGCCGGGCTTGACATGCCACGGCCTCACCCCATGGTACGGGGCCCGGAGGGGGTCGGCCTCCGCAGGACCGTGGGACCGGGTGACCGGTGCGGTTCAGGCGCGCTTCAGCGCGGCCGAACCGGGGGTGCAGACGAGCACGGCGGCGGACCGGGCGAGGGCCGTGTCACCTGCGGGTCCGTCGATGGAGTGGTCGCAGTCGATGATCCCGTTCCCGTCGACCTTCCAGCCCACCGCGTGCCCGAGGACGTCCTCGCCGTCCGCACAGGAGTAGTGGAAGTCACCCGCCACCTCGACCACATAGGCGTACTGGACGATCCGTCCGGCGCCGTCGGTCGACTCCAGCATCCCCGGATTGAGCGCGGGAGCCTTCGCGGTCACGTCCGTGAAGGAGTACGTCATGCCGTCGTCCTCCGCCAGGGTCGCCACGTCGGAGTCGATGACGCCGGTCTTCTTGCCGAGCGAGTACAGCACCTCGGCCGAGGACAGGGCCGGGCCCGCGGCCTCGACCGACTGGTGCGGGGTGTACACCCGGGTCAGCCGGTACGTCAGCCTGCCGCCGCCCTTGCCGAGCTTCTCCGGCCGGGTGATCCCGGTCAGCCGTTTCGTCTGCCCGACGTTCGTCCAGGTGTACGTCCCCTTCGCGCACGCCTTCTCGACGGCGGCCGGGCTCACCGTGGCCGCCGGGGCGCCGGTCTCCTTGCCTGCAACGGCACCTTCGGTGCAGGCCGTCAGGCCGGCCGCCAGGGCCAGCGCGGCCGTCCCCGCGGCCCAGTGCCTCACTGCGATTCCCCACATCTACGGCTCCCCCCGTCGCGTGTCCGCCACCTCATGGTGCGGAGGCGGCGGCCACCTGGGCAAGCTCCGTGGAGATCATCTGATCATGCTGTGACCAGCTTGTTTCAGTCGGTCTTGTTCCGGCGCCCTGGTTCAGTCGCTCGCCGACGGGCTCGGCGGCGCCTGGGCGCCCTTCTTCAGGAAGCCCATGTCCTCGTAGACCGGCGTCTGGAAACCGAAGGCGCCCGCGTTGACGACGTTCTTGCGGGCGGCGGTGAGCTGGGGGCGCTGGTAGAGGGGGATCGAGGCGGCCGCCGCCCAGATGCGGGAGTCGGCCTTGCGGATCAGGGAACGCTCCTCGTCCGCGTCCAGGGTGGTGCTCGCCCGGTCGAAGAGCTGGTCGACCTGGTCGGTGCCGACGCGGGTGTAGTTCTGCTCGACGCTCAGCGAGCCGTCGGCGGCCGGGACGGGCTTGGCGTAGATCGGGCGGGCGTCGGTGGCCGGGAACGCGGTCGCCGGCCAGGAGTAGAGCGCGAGGTCGTACTCGCCGGAGGCGATGTGGTCCTTGAAGTAGCTCTCGTCCGAGACCTTGAGGGTCTCCGTGCGGATGCCGACCTTGCCCAGCATCTTCGTGATCCTCGCGGCGACCGTGCGCAGCGGCTCCGAGCCCGGCCCGGACGGCACCACGAACCGCAGCGACAGTGCCTTGCCGTCCTTGGCCAGCGCCCCGGCGGCGGCCCCGGCCGGGGCCCGGGTGCCCTTGGGCGCGTAGGCGCCGGGGGCCCCGCCCTGCCGCTGCTGCTTGTACTGGGTGCCCTCCTGTGCGAGCTGCCGGTCGTCCGCGTCGTGGCCCTTGTCGTCCTCGCCGACGATGTACGCCCCCTCGGAGCCGCCCTGCGACTTCTCGTCGTCGGCCCCCTCGTCCTCGGAGCCCTCCTCGGACTTCGCGCCTTTGTCGCCCTTCTCGCCCTTCTCGCCCTTCTCCTTCTTCTCGCCCTTCTCGTTCTTCTCGTTCTTGTCGCCCTTCTCGCCCTTCTCGCCCTTCGCCCCCGCCGCCTTCTCGCCCTTCTTCTCCTCCTTGACCGGCCCCCCGGCCACCCATCCGGCGTCCGTGAGCAGCGCCTGCGCCTCCGCCGTGTCCTGGCCGCCGAGCGCCCCGCTGTTGTCGGCGTACGCCTCCTGTCCGGAGAGGGCGAGATGGCTGCCGACGGGCACCGCGGGCAGCCCCAGCGGCTTGAGCACCAGCTCGGCCAGGACCTTGCGGTCCAGCGCCCGGGCCACGGCCCGCCGTACCCGTTCGTCGGCGAGCGGCCCGCCCGCGCCGTTGAGCGCCAGCTGGGTGTAGGCCGGCTCCAGGGAGCGCCGTACCTCGAAGTCCTTCAGCGCCTTCTGCTGGCGCTCCCACTTCGCGATCGCCTTGCGCAGCTTCGTGCGGGCCTGTGTCTCGTGCTCCGCCGTCTCTTCGTCTGAGCCGTGCGCGAGCGCCCAGGAGCGCAGGGTCTTCGCGGCGGTGCGCCCGGCGCCGGGTCCGGCGAGCGGTCCGGCCGCCGATCCCTTCGCCGCGCCCTCGATGCGCTGCGCGTCGGCGGCGTCGATCTCGGCCAGCTCGATCTTCCCGGCGGCCAGGGCGGCGGCCCGCTCCGTACGGGGCACGGCCATGAGCTGGATCTCGGAGAGCTTGGCCGGCTCCCCCCACCAGCGAGGGTTGCGGGTGAGCCGGATCTGGGCCTTCTTGCGGTCGACCTTCTTCACCAGGAACGGACCGGCCGTCACCTTCAGCGTGCGCCGCGCCCCGTCGTTGAACGAGGTGGGCGTGCCCATGACGTCCTTCGGGTACAGCGGCGAGAACAGCGACTGCCAGTCGGAGTAGGGGCGGGCGAAGGTGACCCGGACCTCCAGGTCGTCGTCGCCGCGCTCGATCTTCTCGATGCGGTCGTATCCGGCGTTGCGCGCGGTCCAGTACGCGCCGTCCTTGCCGGACAGGGCGCGCCACTGGGCGGCGAAGTCGGCGGCGCCGATCTCCCGGCCGTCGCTCCACACCGCCTGCTGGTTCAGCTTGTACAGCACGACCTGCTTGGGCTCGGTGTCGACGACCTTCGCGGACTCCAGGTAGTCGGGGTTGCGCCGGGCCCGCCCGTTCGTGTCGATCCGGTACATCGACGGCAGGACGGCCTGGGCCACCCGGGTCGTCGTGGCGTCGGCGTCCGACTGGAAGGTGTTGAAGGTCTCCGGGACCGCGTCCACCGCCCAGTGCAGCGTGCCGCCGTCGGCGACCAGGGCCCGGGCGGCCGGGGCGACGTCCTGGTGGGCCAGCGGCTTGCCGGCCTCGTCGCTGTCGCCGCAGCCGGCCAGCAGCGGCACCGCGAGCACGCCCGCCGCGAGGAAGGCGACCGAGCGCATGACCGCGCGCAGTCCGACGCCGTCGTAGGGCTTCGACATCTCTGGTTACCTCCGGGGAGCCACTTCCAGTGCGTTCTGATCACATTTGGCGGTATTTTGGAGTTGATCAGATCTACGGTCTGGTCTACGGCTCACTGAAGAGGAAAGGGTTCGCCTGCCGGGGGCGACACGGCGGCGGGGGCTCGCAGCCCCACCCGTGCGGAGCAATGCACGCCCTCCGCATCCGCCAATCGCTGCACACGCCTTCACATCGACAGGTGTGACGCGCAACACTCGCAGGCGCACATGAACGTTGCCGTCCAGGGCACAGCCGCCCACGGAAGCGAGGTCACGTCATGTCCGTGCACGACGACCTGACTACGGTCCAGCGCTGCCTCGACGACCTCTCACGGTCCGTCGGCCGCCTGGAGCAGCAGCTCGGCAGCGGCGGCCTGGAGATGCGCCGCGTCCGCACCGACGCCGACCACCTCCGGGAGAGCGTCGCGCTGCTGCGCGAGACCGCCACGGGCCCGACGGCCCCGCCGGTCCCGCAGAAGCAGCAGCTCCTCACCATCCCGGACACCCCCTACGACGACTCCCTGTGGATCGACACGGACGACGAGGGACTCGGCGCCCGGGACCGGCACGCCCCCTAGGGCCCTTCCGGCCCTGACCCTCTGACCCGATACCGACCGGAGTCCTGCGTTGGCCACTGGTACGGAACCTCCCTCCACGGAACCCCATCCCCCGGGCGGCGTACGCGGCGCCGGACGCGCCGCGATCGCCGCCCCCCATCTGCGGACCGACCGCTGGTGGCTGGCGCCCGCCGCCACCGCCGCCGGTCTGCTGGCGTTCATCGCCTACTCGACCTGGCGTGCCTTCGCGAACGCCGACTACTACGCGGCGCCGTACGTCTCGCCGTTCTACTCCCCCTGTCTGGCGGAGAACTGCCGGCCCATGCACGCCGGCCCCAACGCGGAGATCTTCGGCGGCTGGTGGGGCATCTCGCCCGCGATCATCATCCTGATCTTCCCGCTGGGCTTCCGCCTGACCTGCTACTACTACCGCAAGGCCTACTACCGGGGCTTCTGGGCCTCGCCCCCGGCCTGCGCGGTGGCCGAGCCGCACACGAGGTACACCGGTGAGACCCGCTTCCCGCTGATCCTGCAGAACATCCACCGGTACTTCTTCTACGCCGCGATCGTCGTCGCCGGGATCCTGACCTACGACACCGTGCTCTCCTTCCGCGACGAGCACCACCGCTGGGGCCACATGGGCCTCGGCACCCTGGTCTTCCTGGTCAACATCACGCTGATCTGGGCGTACACGATCTCCTGCCACTCCTGCCGGCACATCGTGGGCGGCAAGCTCAAGCACTTCTCCCGGCATCCCGTGCGCTACAAGGCGTGGCAGTTCGTCGGCAGGCTCAACGCCCGGCACATGCAGCTCGCCTGGGCGTCGCTGGTGAGCGTGGCGCTCGCCGACTTCTACGTGTACCTGGTCGCGTCCGGTGTCTTCGACGATCCGAGGTTCTTCTAGATGAGTGGGGCGTTCTGATGTCCGTGGTCGAGCGGCAGGAGTGGGACGTCGTGGTCGTGGGCGCGGGCGGCGCGGGACTGCGCGCCGCCGTCGAGGCCCGTGAGCGCGGCGCCCGTACGGCCGTGATCTGCAAGTCCCTGTTCGGCAAGGCGCACACCGTGATGGCCGAGGGCGGTATCGCGGCGGCGATGGCCAACGCCAACGAGCACGACAACTGGCAGGTCCACTTCCGCGACACCATGCGCGGCGGCAAGTTCCTCAACCAGTGGCGGATGGCGGAGCTGCACGCGCAGGAGGCCCCGGACCGGGTGTGGGAGCTGGAGACCTGGGGCGCCCTCTTCGACCGGACGAAGGACGGGCGGATCTCCCAGCGCAACTTCGGCGGCCATGAGTACCCGCGCCTCGCGCACGTCGGCGACCGCACCGGCCTGGAGCTGATCCGCACCCTCCAGCAGAAGATCGTCGCGCTCCAGCAGGAGGACTTCCGCGAGACCGGCGACTACGAGTCCCGGCTGAAGGTCTTCCAGGAGTGCACGGTGACCCGGGTCCTCAAAGACGGCTCGCGGGTCAGCGGGGTCTTCGCCTACGAACGGGAGACCGGCCGTTTCTTCGTCCTTCAGGCCCCGGCCGTGGTGATCGCCACCGGCGGCATCGGCAAGTCGTTCAAGGTGACGTCGAACTCGTGGGAGTACACCGGCGACGGCCACGCGCTGGCGCTGCTCGCGGGCGCGCCCCTGCTGAACATGGAGTTCGTGCAGTTCCATCCGACCGGGATGGTCTGGCCGCCGTCGGTGAAGGGCATCCTGGTCACGGAGTCCGTCCGCGGCGACGGCGGGGTGCTGCGCAACTCCGAGGGCAAGCGGTTCATGTTCGACTACGTCCCGGACGTCTTCAAGGAGAAGTACGCCGAGTCGGAGGAGGAGGGCGACCGCTGGTACGAGGACCCGGACCACAACCGGCGCCCGCCGGAACTCCTCCCCCGCGACGAGGTGGCCCGCGCCATCAACGCCGAGGTGAAGGCGGGCCGGGGCTCCCCGCACGGCGGTGTCTTCCTCGACGTGTCCACCCGGATGCCCGCCGAGACGATCAAGCGCCGGCTGCCGTCGATGTACCACCAGTTCAAGGAGCTGGCCGACGTCGACATCACGGCGGAGGCCATGGAGGTCGGGCCGACCTGCCACTACGTCATGGGCGGCATCGCGGTCGAGTCCGACACGGCCGCCGCCCGCGGCGTACCGGGGCTGTTCGCGGCCGGTGAGGTGGCCGGCGGGATGCACGGCTCCAACCGGCTCGGCGGGAACTCCCTGTCCGACCTGCTGGTCTTCGGCCGCCGGGCCGGGCTGCACGCGGCACAGTACGCGGCGGGGGCGGACGTACGGCCTCCCGTGCACGACGCGGATCTGGCGGCGGCCGAGGAGGAGGCCCTGCGGCCGTTCTCGGGCGATCCCGCGGTGAACCCGTACACCCTGCACCACGAACTCCAGCAGGCCATGAACGACCTGGTGGGCATCATCCGCCGACAGGGCGAGATGGAACAGGCCCTGGAACGGCTCGCGGAGCTGCGGGTACGGGCGGCGCGCGCCGGGGTCGAGGGTCACCGCCAGTTCAACCCGGGCTGGCATCTCGCCCTGGACCTGCGGAACATGCTGCTGGTCAGCGAGTGCGTGGCCCGCGCCGCCCTGGAGCGCACCGAGTCGCGGGGCGGCCACACCCGCGAGGACCACCCGACGATGGAACGGACCTGGCGCAACGTCAACCTGCTGTGCCGGCTCACCGACGACGCCGACGGCGTCGATCTCGCCCGGGAGACCACCGATCCCATCCGCCCGGACCTGCTCGCCCTGTTCGAGAAGGAGGAGCTGGTCAAGTACCTCGCCGAAGAGGAGCTGTACGAGTGAGCAGCTACGAGGCCCGCTTCAAGGTGTGGCGGGGTGACGAGGGCGGCGGAGGTCTGGAGGACTTCGCGGTCGAGGTCAACGACGGCGAGGTGGTGCTGGACATCATCCACCGCCTCCAGGCCACCCAGGCCCCCGATCTGGCCGTCCGCTGGAACTGCAAGGCGGGCAAGTGCGGTTCGTGCTCCGCGGAGATCAACGGGCGGCCCCGGCTGATGTGCATGACCCGGATGTCGGTGTTCGACCGCGCCGAGACGATCACCGTGACCCCGCTGCGCGCCTTCCCGGTGGTCCGCGACCTGGTGACCGACGTCGGCTTCAACTACCGGAAGGCGCGCGAGGTCCCGGCGTTCGTGCCGCCCGAGGGCGTCGGGCCGGGCGAGTACCGGATGTTCCAGGAGGACGTGGACCGCTCGCAGGAGTTCCGCAAGTGCATCGAGTGCTTCCTGTGCCAGGACACCTGCCATGTGGTGCGCGACCACGAGGAGAACAAGACGGCGTTCGCCGGCCCGCGCTTCCTGATGCGGGTGGCCGAGCTGGACATGCATCCGCTGGACGCGGCGGAGGAGAGCGGCCTGGACCGCAAGAAGACGGCCCAGGACGAACACGGCCTCGGCTACTGCAACATCACCAAGTGCTGCACGGAGGTCTGCCCCGAGGGCATCAAGATCACTGACAACGCGCTGATCCCGCTGAAGGAACGGGCGGTCGACCGCAAGTACGACCCGCTGGTGTGGCTGGGGTCGAAGATCCGGCGGCGGTGATCAGGAGAGGGTCGTCTTCCCGGGCAGCCGGGGCAGGGGCCTGGCGCGCCGGGCGTAGGACTGGAGCGCCAGGCCCGCCAGGTTCAGCCCCATGCCGATGAGCGGAAGGTCGCGGTGCAGGTGGGGCGTGCTGTTCAACGGGCCGAGGAACAGGAAGGCCGTCAGGCCGAAGGCGCTGAGCAGCACGCCGGCCCCCCACAGCCTCGACCGCTCCTCGACGCCGGTGAACCTCGGCGTCCGGCCCGTGACGACGGCCACCAGCCCCATCACCGCCATGCCCGCCACGCAGACCACGCCGATACCCACCAATGTCGCGAACATGACGGTCATGATCCCAGGATCGGAGGCACGCGCAAGAGATACGCCGGTGCGGTCGCCCCCGGCTCACCGGGCCCGGCCCGGCCCGCGGGCGCTCACCGGCCCGTGGAAGAGCAGCCCGATCAGCAGGTCACCCGGGATCTGGCTGTGACTCCGGGTCCGGCCTGGGCTCCGCCTGCCGCTCCGGCTGCGGCTTCCGCTGTGGCTCCGGCTTCGGCTCGGGGCCGGGGCCGGGGCGCGCGGCACCGGGTGGTGTCGCCCCCGGTGGTCGCTCGCGCTCATCCTCTCCCTGGGGTGCCTCGATCCCCATCCCCGTTCCCCCTTCCGTGGCCCCCCGCCCCACCGGCCCCGCCTCGGGTGTATCCCGCTCGCGTCGCCGCATTCACGGCCATACGCTCCGAAATGTGACGTCATCCATGCATCGAGGCAGGCGGCGGGCCAGATCGCACATACCCGTGCGGGTGGCGCACACCGTGCTGGGCGGCGCGGCCGGGGTCGTCTGGCTGGTGTTGCCGGGGATGACGCCGGGAGACGACCCGCCGGCTGCGATCAAGGAGCCGCGAGCGGTCGTGAGCGCCGTGGCCGTGGCACGCGACTCCCCGCGATCGCAGACGGCCGAGGACGACGGGACGTCCACCACCGACCTCGTCCTCCCCCTGGTGGCGGTGGGCGCGGTGGGCGCGGTCGCGGCGTACGGCTACATACGCCGGGTGCGGCGCACGCGTGAGCGGACGACCCCCGGCGGGGTGAGCGGGCCCCCCACCACGGGCGCCGCACCGCCGTCCCTCGCCGAGCCGGACGCGCAGGCGTGCACGGCACTGGTCCACGCCGACGACCGGCTCCGCGTGGCCCGCGCCGAGCTCGGCTTCGCGCGGGGACTCCTCGGTACGGCGGCCGTCGCCCCGTTCGCACGGGCGCTGAGCGAGGCCGCGGGCGAACTGGCCGCCGCCTTCCGGATGCGGCAGCGCTACGACGAAGGCGTACCGGACGAGGAGGCGCCCCGACGGCACGCGCTCGCCGGGATGATCGGCCGCTGCGAGGAGGCCGGCCGCCGACTGGACGCCGTGGCGGGGGACTTCACCCGCCTGAGAGACCCGGACCAGGCCCTCCCCTACGCGGAGGCCCGCTTCCGTGACCTGACCGGACACACCGCCGCGGCCCAGACCCTCCTCGCCGCCCTCACGGAGCGGTACGCCCCCACCGCGACCTCCGCCGTCACCGGAGCCGTCGAACAGGCCAAGGACCGGCTGCTGTTCGCGACCTCCCGGCTCAACCTGGCCCGCCAGGAACTCTTCTCGGGCCGCACGGAGGCGGCGACCCGCCAACTGCACTCCGCCGAGGCCGCGGTGGCCCAGGCGGCCGTCTTCGTCGAGGGCGTCGACCGCACGGCCGCCGAGCTGCGGGACGCCGAGGAGACCGTACCGGCGGCGCTCACCGGCGCGGAGGCCGAGCTGTCGACGGTACGGCGGCACACCCTCCGCGAGGACGAGCCGCACCCCCGCCTCCTCAACGCCGACGCCGTCCTGGCCTCCGTACGCCAGGAGGTGACGTCGAACCGGCCGTACGACCCGCTGGGCGCCCTGCGCCGGATCGTACGGGCGACCGCGCCGCTCGCCGCGGGGCGGGCCGGGGTGCTTCCGGCCGCCGCGCTCTCCGTCGCCCGCGCCTCGACCGCCGCCGCGGACGACTTCGTCACCACGCACCGGGGTGCGGTGGGCGCCACCGCCCGCACCCGGCTGGCGGAGGCGAGGCGCCTGCTGGCCGAGGGCACACCGGAGGACATCGAGCGCGCCGACGAACTGGCCCTGGAGGCAAGGGACCTGGCCGAGCGGGATGTACGCCTGCACGGCAATCCGGCGTCCGCGGCACCGGCCGGACAGCCGGAGACGGACGGCTCCGCCGGGGCGGTCCTGGGCGGGATCCTCCCGGGGGAGGCGGCGGCCGAGGAGAACGGGGATATTTCCGCGCGGGGTTTCGGAACGGGGCCCGAGGGCCCAAGAACGTGAAAATCGGCGGCAGTTGTGGCGAACTGGTGACGGTCCCGAGGCTGTGTCAGCCCTCCTTTGTATGATGATCTGATTCTTGTCGCGAGTTCATCGGCGGGACGAGTCGGACACACGGGGGTGTGAGAGGCGTGATCAAGCCGGAGGAAATTCCGCAGTTCACCGGCAATCTGTTCCAACTGGAGCTGGATCATGCCGCGTTGAAGAAGGACGCGGGGAACGTCCGGACCACGGGCAGTGATGTGGACGCCCAGTTCCAGGGCCTGTCGGCGTTCTACCACGCACCCGAGGCGGAACAGCTCTTCGCGACGACGAAGCCGGTGAAGACCAGAGCCGACGACTTCGCGACGGACCTGGAGACGGTCTCCTCCGCCCTGTCCTCCTACGCCACCGAGATCCGCCCCCTCGTCTCGAAGCTGCTGGAGCTGAAGACGAAGGCGTCGACGTTCGTCGCGTCGGTCAAGGACGACGACGAGTGGGAGTACGACGAGGACAAGGTCGACGAGCACAACGGCATCCGGGACGACATCACGGCGACGGTGGCGGCGTTCTGGGCGGCGGAGCGGACCTGCCACAACAAGATCACCGGGATCTGGGGCGGGACCCAGATGGTCGCGGGCGACGGTTCGGAGCGCAAGGACCAGTACGGCTTCAACGCGGAGGACCTCAAGAACGCGAAGCTCCCCTGGGGTGACCCGGTGGACGAGAAGCACCACTGGTACGAGGTCGGCCACTGGGTGAAGTCGTTCGTCTGGGACGGCCTGATCGTGGACGGCATCTGGGGGACCATCAAGGGCCTGGGGACGCTGGTCGGTTTCGGCGGCTGGGATGCGATGGGCCAGGCGTGGAAGGGCCTCGCGCAGCTGGCGACGGGTCTCGCGCTGGCGTCCATCCCCGGGGTGGGCACGGCCTTCTGGCTCATCCCCGACGACAAACTCCCCTCCTGGATCCGCGACTCCCGCACGGCGATGAAGGAGACGGGCAAGGCGCTGGTCGCCTGGGACGAGTGGGGCAAGAACCCCGGCCGGGCGGCCGGTGCGGTCACCTTCAACGTTCTGACCACGGTCTTCACCGGCGGCGCGGGCGGCGCCGCGGCCGGTGCCGGCAAGGCGGGCGCGGTCGCCAAGGTCCTGTCGGTCGCCGGCAAGGCGGGTCGCGTGATCGACCCGATGACGTACATCGCCAAGGGCGCGGGTGCGGGCCTGTCGAAGATCGGCGACATCTCCAAGGGGCTCAAGGGAATCGGCGACATCGAGATCCCGAAGCTGCCCGACAACGCGATCACGCTCCCCGAGGGCACGGTCCACCTCCCCGACGGCACGATCCACCTCCCCGAGGGCGCGGCGGTCCCGGACGGCGTGACCAGGCTCCCGGACGGCAACTTCAAACTGCCCGACAACACCCCCGCCCTGCCGGAGGGTTCGGTCAAGCTGCCCACGGACGCGGGCGCCCCGGCCCGCTACTACGACCCCCAGGGCAACCTCCTCGACGAGAACGGCACCGTCCTCAAGGAAGCCCAGGACGGCCCCGGCGACATCGTCGACCAACCCGACAACCCCGCCTCCGGCGCGGACACCCCCCGAGTCGACACCCCGGCCAAGGAACCCGCCCTGGTCGGCGCCGGCACCCACACCGCCGAGACGGGGGCCCAGCACATCAACCTGGGCAACAGCCTCGACACCAACCTCGGCGACGTCGGCCGCACCGCCGACAACACACCCACGCCCCACGCGGGCGACCACCTCCCGGGCGGAGGCGTCGGCGACAACATGCCGAGGAACAGCATCGACACGCCCGCCCCGGCAGGCGCCGGGGACAACGCGATCCCGGGACCGTCGACCGGCGACCACGTCCCCGGCGGCCACACCACCGAAGCCGGCCCAGGCGCAGGCCACGACCTCCCGGGCACCGGCGGCCACGACCTCCCCGGCCACACCCACGAAACGCCGCCCGGCGGCGGCCTGGGCGGCTTGGGCGACGACGCCCTCGACCACGCGGACGGTCTGGGGGACGACGCAACCGCGCCGGGCCACCCGTCGGCCCCCGAGCGCCCCGGTTTCATGCGAGACGGTGACAATCCCTACGGCCCCGAGGGATCACTCACCCCGGAGCAGGTCAACGAGATCCAGGTCTACCGCGCCAACCACGAGCCCGGATACCTCGAGGACTTCTACAAATCCAACGGCAACCGGAAGAACCTCGAACTCATCGATGAGAGCGGCACCACCCCGCCTCAGCTCACCCGGGAGTCGCCTCAGCACCCGTGGACTTCGGCCAAGGACGCCCCGGAGCCCCTCAAGCCGCACTATCTGGGTGACTGGGTCAAGAAGGGGCCCGCCGGACTGCCTGCGGAAAAGCTCGGGAAACTGAATGAGGCCGCGGAAGCACGTCATTACGCCATCCATCACGACGAAGCCATGAAGGCATGGCGGCAAGACGCGCGAACAGCCCACGACCAGCATCCGACGTGGGAAACAGAGGCGGAAAAGGCCGAGAGTCACGCCACGTACCGGGAGTCGCATGTCGTCATGCGCGACCGGGCCGAGGAGTTCGGCGAGGCCATAGCCGAGCACCACGTCGTGCCTGAGCGTTACGCCGGCGCAGTCCGCCAGCCGCTGGACGGCCCGCTGAACGGCAATGACCAGTTCGACCAGGTCTGGCTCCGCAAGGACGGCGGCTATGTCGTGGTGGAGGCCAAGAGCAGCGTCGACACGGATCTGGGCGCCCGGAACCTCCCGAGCGGAAAGAGGGTTTCGCAAGGAACGAGAGAGTATTTCCTCGACATCATCCGCGAAATGCAGGAACGAGGAAAGACCAATCTGACCGAAGCCCGACTCGCGCGTAATCTCAAGAACGCTCTCGACGACGGCAAACTGGACTATATCGTCGTCAAGGGGGAGAAGAACGCGGGCGAGTACGCTGGATACCGCATGAGGCAGTTCGATATCTCCGACAGGAGTACTCCGTGAGCGTCACCATCCCGCGCCACAGTTCGCCCGGTCCCGACGACGAGGCCTACGCCACGTTCCTCGGCGAGAGCGTGATGGACGACGTGCAGCGACTCGAACGATCACCCGGCTCGCTCGACATGGCCCTCGGTACCGCGCTTCTGCACCTCCAGGCCCGCGCCGCCGTTGATCCGCGAGCGGCAAAGCTGGAGACGTGGGAGGCAGCCGTCACCGCGATGCAGATCCACTCTGCGCTCTTCGCGGTGACCGGTTCGGCGGAAGGAACGGTGCAGTGCCGTATCGCACACGAGGTGCGCACCCTCCCTGCCATCGGTCCGCGCTCGTACGCGGACCCGGGAAACTGGCTGACCGCCTTCTGGCTGGCAGTCATCTGCCGTGATCAGAAGCGGCTGACGGCGTTGTGCGACGTTCCCGTGGAGCGGCTTCGCGCTGCGTCCGACGGCGCGTTCGACGCGTACGTCTATCACTGGGTAGCCGCACTGCAGGCCTACTGGCTCCAGCGACCGGACCTGGTCGACGAGCTGACCGCGGCGCTTGAGAACTCGCAACCCGACATCGCGGCTCTCGCACCGCGTGACCTCCTGCAGCACATCCTGTATCCGCCGCTCAACCTCTTCTACCGCTTCCTGCGCCAGGACGCCCCTGGGTTCAACCAGGCCCTGGCGGAGGCTGTGGAACTGCACAAGGCCTATTGGACCGCGGATGAGGATCGGACCAACAGCCCCTCGGGCATGGTCGCCCTCGGTCCGCTGGCCATGGCGTGCCTCGCCCACGATGGCGGGCTTCCCCTTGATGTGGAGTCCGACTACCTGCCCAAGCATCTCCTCGAGCGGGGCTGGCTGGGCGAGTTCGAGGTCTGACACCCACCGAGGCCGGAGCAGCAGTGGCCCTTTCCGCCTCTCGCCGCGAGTACTCCCGGACCGGCGAGATCCCCTACTGAGCACCCTGCGTCGAGGCCCCGGCTCACCCCGCTCGCCTAGAACAGACTCAACAACGCCTCCGCCGGATCCGTCAGGCCCGTTTCGCCGTCCGGGAGGGGGAGTTCGAACCAGACCGTCTTGCCTCGGGGGGTGCGGCGGGAGCCCCAGGCCGCGCTGAGGAGGCCGACGAGTTGGAGGCCTCGGCCGCCCTCGTCCGTGTCGCGGGCGCGGCGGCGGCGCGGCTGGACCAGGCCCGCGTCCCAGACCTCGCAGACCAGGGTGCGGTCGAGGAGGAGGCGGAGCCGGATCTCGCCCTCGCCGTAGCGCAGGGCGTTGGTGACGAGTTCGCTGACCAGCAACTCCGTGGTGTCGACCAGGGGTTCGAGGTCCCAGGAGAGGAGCCGGGTGCGGGCGTACTCGCGCGCCCGGCCGACGCTGCGCGGCTCGCGCGGGAGGGTCCAGTCGCCGACGGAGTCCTCGGGGAGGCCCTGTACACGTGCCATCAGCAAGGCGATGTCGTCCTCGCCGTGATGGGTGTCGAGGGTGTTGAGGACGTGGTCGCAGACGTCCTCCAGGGGGCGGGTGGGGTCCGTGAGGGCGCCGACGAAGGCCTGGAGGCCCTCGTCCAGGGGGTGGTCGCGGGACTCGACGAGGCCGTCCGTGTAGAGGGCGAGCAGCGCGCCCTCGGGGAGGTCGACCTCCACCTCCTCGAAGGGTTCGCCGCCGACGCCGAGCGGCATGCCCGGCGGGACGTCGAGCATCAGCGCCGGTTCGCCGGGTTCGACCAGGACGGGCGGGAGATGGCCCGCGTTGGCGAAGGTGCAGCGGCGGGTGACGGAGTCGTAGACGGCGTACACGCAGGTGGCGAGGTACACCTCGGAGAGGTCGGCCTCGCGGGGGCGGCGGGCGGCTCGGGTGGCCTGCTGGACGCCGCCCGGGGTGCCGAGTCCGCGCGCGATCTCGTCCAGCGCGGAGAGGACCTCGGCGGGTTCGAGGTCGAGGAGCGCGAGGGTCCGTACGGCGGTGCGGAGTTCGCCCATGGCGACGGCCGCCCGCAGGCCACGGCCCATCACGTCCCCGACCACCAACGCCGTCCGGTGGCCCGGGAGTTCGATGACGTCGAACCAGTCGCCGCCGACCTCGCTGGGGCGGTCCGTGGAGGCGTTGCCGGGGAGGTAGCGGCAGGCGATGTCGAGGCCGGAGGCGACCGGGTCGCCGGGGGGCAGCAGGGACCGTTGCAGTATCAACGCCCGCTCGTGCTCACGCCGGTAGAGGCGGGCGTTGTCGATACAGACGGCGGCCCGTGCCGCGAGTTCCCAGGCCAGATCCCGGTCCCGGTCCCCGAACGGCTCGCTGCCCTTCGTACGGGAGAACTGCGCGAGTCCTACGACGGTGTCGTGGGCGACCATCGGGATGGCGAGGGTGGACTGGACGAGACCGCCGTCCTCGCCGGGGATGGCCTGGGGGCGCGCGGTGCGCAGGGCGTCCGCGCAGGGCGAGTTGAAGGGGAAGTGGTGGACCGCGCCGACCGCGACGGGCGCGCCGGTGGCCGAGTACGGGG
Source organism: Streptomyces sp. YKOK-I1 (assembly GCF_054660435.1). NCBI lineage: Bacteria > Bacillati > Actinomycetota > Actinomycetes > Kitasatosporales > Streptomycetaceae > Streptomyces > Streptomyces sp. YKOK-I1. The sequence continues at coordinate 6,664,477 of NZ_BAAGDR010000001.1, read as the reverse complement.
CGTCGGAGACGGCGGAGGAGAAGGCGACCCGGCGCAGTTCGGCGCTGCCGTCGGCGAGGCCGGGCGGGGTCTCGTCGCCGGCCAGGAGACCCTGGTAGAGGTCGACGGTGGCGAGGTCGCAGAAGCCGGGCACGACGACGTCGAGGAGTTCGCGCGCGGTGGTCTCCAGGTCGAGGGAGTTCCCGATGCGGGCGCCCGCCTCGTTCAGAAGGGCGAGATTGCGCCGTGCGGCGGCGGCCTCACGGGCGGCGGCGCGGCGGGCGGTGATGTCGGTGCCGAGCCAGGCGATGCCGATGGGGCGGCCGGTGCCGCTGTGCACGCGGTACAGGTTGATGGACCAGTGCCGGCGTTCGTCGGAGCCCGGGACGAATCCGGTGACGTGCATGTCGGTGATGGAGTCGCCGGTCTCCAGGACCCGGCGCAGGGTGGCGCTGACCCGCTCGGCCTCGGGCCGGGGCAGATAGTCGTGGACGCCCTTGCCGCGGTGGTCGTCGGGGGTGCCGCCGAAGATGGAGGCGAAGCGGTGGTTGGCGCGGCGGACCCGCAGGTCGGGGTCGATCAGCAGGAAGCCGAACGGGGATTGGCCGAAAATGGCCTGCGAGGCGGCGAGGTCGGTCTCGATGCTGCGCAGGGTGAGGACGTCGACGACGATGCACACGGCGGCGTTGTCGCCGTCGAGGCTGCGGGTCGGCATGACGTACACCTCGGCGAGCCCGCGCTCGCCGCGTCCGCCGCCCGGCACGGGGTCGGGCATCCGGAAGGGGACCACTCCGGTCCACTCCCGTCCGTCGAGGATCTCGGCCATCTTGCGCTCGCCGCGCTCGCGCAGGTCCGGGTCGATGAACGCCTCGATGGGGTCCATGCCGACCGCACGGTCCGCGGAGATGCCGAAGATCTGTTCGGCGCGCAGGCTCCACTGGTCGACGAGCCCGTCGGGGCCGATCGAGAAGGACGCGACCTTGATGTAGTCGTAGATGGAGCCGGGCGGGCTGCTCTGCCACACGGCGTCCCCCAGTGCCGCCCCGCCGTCCACGAGTCCGCCGAACGCGCGTTCAGATGCCGCCGGGGACGCGTCCGAAGCGAACGCCCCTGCGGCCCTGGCCCTCGCGCCGCCCGACGGGTCCTCGGACCCCGTGGCCTTCGCTGGTATCTCGCTCACGCGAACCGTCCCCTCCAGCTCACCGCGCCCGGCACCGGTCACCGGCGGCGGCTGCCCGCAGTATCCAGCACTACGGCGCCGCACGACACGGTGTTCACGATCACAGCACGGTCCAGGCTTTTTTTGGACCGTTCCGCGACAACACATCCAGTCTTCTAACCAGCGGGCACGCGGTCGAACCACACCTTCCGGGACCGTTCGCGGACGGGCACCGGACGGGTGACGGCGGAGCGCCCGCTGTACACCCGGTCAACCCGGTCAACCCGGTCAACCCGGCACCGCGAGTTCGAACCAGACCGTCTTGCCGCTCTCTCCCGGCCGGGTTCCCCAGCGCCGGGAGGAGGAGGCCACCAGTTGCAGTCCGCGGCCGCTCTCGTCGTCGGGCCGGGCGGCGCGCTCGCGGGGCGGGTCGGGCAGCGGGTCGGAGACCTCGACCAGCAGGACGCCCTCGAGGCCGGCCGGGCGGACCAGACGGACGCCGATGGGACCGGTGGCGTGCCGCAGGGCGTTGGTCACCAGTTCGCTGACCAGCAGGGCGGTGATGTCTCCCAGGCTGTCGAGGCCCCAGCCGTGCAGCCGGCCCCGCACGACGCGGCGGGCGGTGGCCACCGCGCCGGGGTCCGCCGGGAACGTCCACTCGGCGCAGCCGTCTTCGGTGTCGACCACACCGATCACTTCCCGGGCCAGCGAGTACACCCATGTCCGGTTTCATGGGGTTAATGAGGACATACCCGGTATCCAGAGGGCGGTACCGCCCGGACACCCGGGGAAGACGGCCCCGGCACCCGGGGAAGGCGGGGCGCGGACCGGTCCGGGTCAGCGGGGCCGGGCGGCAAGCCGGGTGAGGGTCTCCCGTACGGCGGGGACGTCCTGGTCCAGCCAGGGCACGTCCCAGATCTCGTCGGGGGCGAGCCAGCGCAGCTCGTCGTGGTCCTGGAGGGGCGCGGGGGCGGCGGAGCCGGGGCGCAGCCGGGCGGTCCACACCTGGAGCACATAGGGCGCCCTGAGGGGCCATTCGCCGGGGACGCGCGCCACGGCCTCGGTGTCGACGCCCAGTTCCTCGCGCAGTTCGCGCACGAGGGCCGCCTCGGGGCGCTCGCCGGGCTCGACCTTGCCGCCGGGGAGCTCCCAGCGGCCGGCCAGCTCGGGAGGTGCGCTGCGGCGCGCGGCGAGCAGCCGGCCCGCGTCGAGGAGGGCGGCTCCGACCACCACGGTCCGTTCGGTCATGCGCCGGAGCCTACGGGACGTGGGCGTGGGTCAGTTCCGGGTGCTGTCTCCGCTCTGGGCCTGGCTCTGGCCGATGCGCTCGACCCAGTAGAGCTGCTTGTGACCCCGGTCGTCGAGGCTGTCCGCGATCTTCTGGGCCTCCGCCCGGGTGGCGTACCGGCCCACGCGGTAGCGATTGCCGTTGTCGTCCTGCCGTATGACGAGCCAGGGCAGAGAGATGGTGCCCTCGTTCATCGCGCCCCTCCGCTTCCCCGGCGCGGCACGGCCCGCGCCCCGCCCTCTAAGGAAACCGCAATCCGCATATGCCCGAGCGTACGCCTTACCTTTACACAGCGAACACGGCTTTACACAAAGAGGTACGCAACCAGCCAAGACGCAGGGGGCGCACGAGGCCGAACGCGCCGTGCGGGCGCGCTGACGCGTCCGGTCGGCGGCGGGTCGGGCATATATGGGACGACCTGCGAGAACGGCCGGAAACGACCGGATCCCGACGGCGTGCGGGCGCGCTCCGTGCGGGCGTTTTCCGGGGGCAACTGCCGGAAGGGTGTGCGCCGCCCGCCGCGATGCGCTACCGCAAGGACGGCCGAGGACCGTCCCCCACCGCGCCCGGCCGTGCGGGCCCGGCCGTGCGGGCTATCTGACGGGCAGGTGGTAGGCGACGCGGTAGCGGTCGGCCGGGATGACCACGTCGGCCGTCTCCACGGGGCGGCCCGAGGCGTAGTACGTGCGCTGGACGACCAGGACGACATGGCCGGGGACACCGCCGAGGGCGAGGAGTTCCTCGGCGAGGCCCGGGCGGGCGCCCACCTCCTCCGTCACGTTGTCCACGATGACGTCGATGGCGCGCATCCGCTCGACCACGCCCATCCCGCCGAGCGGGCCCTCCTCGGGCAGCATGACGGGCGTACGGCCGGTGACGGCGAGGGGTTCCCAGGAGGTGGAGAGCATCATCGTCTCGCCGGCCTCCCGGAAGACGTACTTGGTGCACATCACGCGGTCCCCGGCCTTGATGCCCAGCCGCTCGGCGACCGCGCCGCTCGCCTCGGACTGCCGGCTGCTGGACTCCCAGGTCCCGCGGGCGTGCGCCTCGGCCTGCTCCTGGCGGAACGGTGTGGCCCCGCTCGCGGGCCGGTAGCCGGAGCGGGCGATACGGCGGGGCACCGGCCGCTCCCGGACATACGTACCGGATCCGGAGCGGCCCTCGACCAGGCCCTCGGCCATCAGGACCTTGCGGGCCTCCAGAGCGACGGTGTCCGAGACGCCGTACTCCTCGCGGATTCTGGCCTGGGACGGCAGCCGGGTGTGCGGTGGCAGCGAGCCGTCCACGATCTTCTTGCGGAGATCGCCCGCGACACGCAGGTACGCCGGCTGCTCACCGAATGTCACTGGCCGCTCCCATCAGGTTGTACAGACAGCTACAGCGTGGCAACCGTGGGTTCGACCATGCAAGCAAAGGCCAGAGAATCACTCGATGTGATGACATGTGCCTCGGAAAGGCTTTACGCAGGCAGTTTCTCCCCGCTATGGCCGCGCTCACACGTCTTCGCTGCCGCTCCCGCCGGTGCCGGAGCCGGCGCCACCGTCGTCGTACTCGTCCTCGTCGTACGAGGGCGGGGTGGTGGCCAGGCCCAGGGCCTTGCGGGCGGCCACGGTGGTGTCGCCGTCGACGTACGCGTAGCCGCTCTCGTAGTGCAGGTAGAAGCTGTCGGCGTCCCCCGCGGTGGCCGCCTTCGCCCAGTCCGCCCGCGCGTCCCGCATGTCCTCGACCAGGGCGTCCACCGGCTTCCCCGCGTCACCGGACCAGGTGTGGCCGTCCAGCGCCTCGGCCTGCTCGGCGAGCACGTCCCGGACGTCCGCCGCCCAGTCCTCGTTGGCGGCCAGGTCCTCCTCCGCGTAGTCCTCGGGCTCCTCGTAGAGGACCTCGTCGACCGCGGCCATCGCCTTCAGGAAGGCCAGCTGGTCGGCGTCCAGGTTCGTCTCGTCGGCGCGCAGCGAGCCGGTCAGGGTGCCGGTCTCGTCGGTGTGGGCGAAGACGCAGGTGATCTCGCGGTCGCCCCACCGCCAGCTGTCCGCGGTCGGCGTCAGGTAGTAGACGTCGACCTCGTCGCCCAGCGCCCAGGGGTCCATGGCGTACGCGTCCTGGAGGGTCCAGCACCTGTCCTCGGCCTGGTCCGTGACGTATCCGTCGCCCGGGTAGTCGTCGCCGGACAGCGGGATCGTGCCGAACACCTCGCCCTCGTGCGGGTCGGAGCAGGGCACCTCGTCGACGTCGTAGACATCCTGGTCGAAGCGGCCCGGGACGTCGAAGCAGTCGCCCTCGGCGAGCGAGTAGCTGCTGCCCCTCGCGCCCTCCTTGACGCCCTCCCAGAACTCGGAGGCGACGTTCGTGGACAGCGACAGCGCCCACAGCGCGAGGCCGAAGGAGGACACGACCGCGCCCGCGATCGCCATCCCCTTGCCGCGCTCTCCCCGCTTCCGGATCTGCACCAGCGCGATGATCCCGAGGATCAGCCCGACGGCCGGCAGGAAGCAGAGCAGACCCAGCACGAGCGCGGCGATGGCGACCCCGTTGACCGGCGCGGGGCGGGCGAAGGGCGTGTACCCCTGCCCCCAGACCTGGTACGGCCCGGGCACGGCACCGTAAGGGGCCTGGGGGGCTTGGGGGCCTTGGGGATACGGCCCCTGCGGATACGGTCCGTGCGGCTGCGGAGGCCGGTACGGGTCCTCGGGCTGCTGGGGCCCTGGGGGCGGGGGTATGGACACGAGTACCGTGCTCCTGGTTCGGGCGGATCGAGGCGGGGTGCGGGCAGTCTGGCAGCGGGGTCCGACAGTGGTGCGAAACTCGGATGCGACGGACGCGACTGGGCGGCATCGTAAGCGTGTGACTCATGGGGGCGGAATGCTGGTCGCGAACGCGACGATTCGGGCGGTGAACGCGCTTGCCGCGCGCTGGGCGGGGGAGATCCGCGCGGACGGGAACTCGGTCTTCTCGGCGGCGGGCGTCTGGCCCCTGCTGGCCTTCCTCGCGGACGGCGCCGAGGGGGCCGCGCGGGCGGAACTGGCGGACGCCCTCGGGGTGCCGGCGGATCAGGCGGCGGGGGCGGCGCGGGAGTTGCTCGCCGGGATGGACGCGATGCGGGGGCTGGACGCGGCCCTGGGCCTGTGGACGAAGCGGACCCTGGAGCTGCGGGAGCCCTGGGCGGCGGGGCTGCCCGCCGGGGCGCACGGGGTGCTCACCGGGGACGCGGAGGCCGACGCGACGGCACTGGACGCCTGGGCGGCGAAACGGACCGGTGGGCTGGTGGAGGCGATGCCGGTCACGGTGACGGACCGTACCGAGCTCGTGCCGGCGAGCGCGCTGGCCTTGCGGACCTGCTGGCTGCGGCCCTTCCAGGAGGACGGTCTGCTGCACACCCCGCACTGGCCCGAGGGGGACGTGCTGGCCCTGACGCGGGTGAGCGAGCTGCTGGACCGGATCGGCGTGGCGGACACGCCCGACGGCCAGGTCACCGAGCTGAAGGTCCTCGGCGACAACGCCCTCGACGTCCATCTGCTGCTCGGCGAGGAGCACATGACGCCGGGCCAGGTGCTGGGCGCCGGCGTGGGGCTGCTCTCCCGACGGTACCCGGTGGTGCCCGGTTCACGGCTGCCGTACGGCGCGGCGGGGCCCGGCGTGCGGGTGGCGAGGGAGCGTTCCGAGACGCCCCGTCCGCCGACGCTGCGGGTGACGACACCGGCGTTCCACATCACCGCCGACCACGATCTGCTCGAGCGGCACGAGCTGTTCGGGCTCACCACGGCCCGTGACACCGGGCACGGTCACTTCCCCGGCATCAGCGGCACCCTGCCCCTGGCGATCGGGGCGGGCGGGCAGTCGGCGGTGGCGAGGTTCGGCGCGACGGGGTTCGAGGCGGGCGTGGTGACCGCGTTCGGCATGGTCGGCTGCGGTGTGCCTCATGTGCGGTGGCTGGTCACGACCGTCCGGGCCTGCTTCGACCGCCCGTTCGGCTTCCTCGCCCTGCACCGCCACTCACGGCTGGTGCTCGCGACGGGATGGGTCACGGACCCCGAACGACTTCCTGAGGACCCCGAGGACCCCGATTACTCCGAGGACGCCGAGGACTTCTGACGAGGGGGTGGGGGGTCTGCAGACAAGGAAGGCCCTCCGCCCTGGTGGACACAAGAAGATGGGGCCCGATCCCGAAGGACCGGACCCCATCTGACCTGCATGTTTGCTAGATCAAGGTCGCCGCGCTCAGCGTCCCGTCAGACATTGAAGCGGAACATTCAGTTCAGCGCTCCCACCTGCGAAAACACCCCTTCGGATGATCGTATCCAGCACCCATCCAGCACCGTCGGGACTCATCCAGCACATCCAGCACGTCAAGCCGCGGAGACAGACTCCTCCGGACCCTCGACCGCAGGGCGCATGGCGTTCTGCATGATGTCTCGGCAACGATCCCACGCCTCAGGGACAAGGTGTACTGGCAATCCCGGTTATCCGTAACTGCGGAATGGGCCGCCAGGCGGTCGATCTCGAGTTGGTTGGTTCATCGGTCCCGTTCGGCTGCCCGCTGACCTCCCCGCTCTCCGTGAGAGCTCTGCGGCGGGGCCATGGTTCCTCGTGGGATGAGGTGGGGGCAGGGCGATGTCCCGGCCGCGGGTCCGCTTCGGAGTCGTTGATGAGTTCCAAGACCGGTTCAGCGGCTGAGCGGCCCATGCCGGAGGGGGCTGGGTGACGGTGGCCAGGTTGAGCCATGCGGATGTCAGCTGATCATGGAATCCGAGGATGGAGATGCGCTGGGCACCTCGATCTGCACGGTACGCAGGGTGGACAGGGTACAGACAGGCCATTCGCCCTGCTCGGCACAGAGGGCGCGAAAATCCCCCGAATGAGTTCGTTCCGGTGTGTTGACCGGTTGGGCCTCACGGTGCTTCACTGCCGGAACCGATTCCGAAACCGGTTCCGGAATCCCTCCCGGTACCGGTTTCACGGATCTCTGTAGGATCGGTTCCTTCGGTGCGGGACGAACATTGCCCGCAGTGGCATGGGGAGGGGAGGTGGCGTGGCCATCACCATCGCTGACGTGGCCTCGCGGGCCGGCGTCAGTAAGACGACGGTCTCGCGGGTGCTGAACGGCAAGGGCGAGATCCAGGAGGCCACGGTCCTGAGGGTCCGCAAGGCGATCTCGGAGCTCGGCTACGTGCCGAGTGCCGGGGCGGTCGGGCTCGCGCGTGGCAGTACTCAGGTGATCGGCATGCTGGTTCCGGAGATGAGCTGGGCGTGGACCGGGACGGTCGTGCAGGCGGTGCTCGACACGCTGGAGCGTGAGGGCTTCGGTATGCGGCTGCTGACCGGCAACCGCGGCGAGGAGTCACTGCGTCGGGTGGGTGTGCAGGTCGCGGCCAAGTCCTTCGACGGGCTGCTGGTGATCGAGCCTGAGGGAACCCTCGGGTACATCGCGGAGTTGCACGCGTCAGGGCTGCCGGTGGTACTGATCGACGATCGCGGTCACCGGCCGGGTTTCCCTTATGTGGAGACCACGAACCGGGAGGGGGGTGAGCAGGCGGCGCGCCACCTTCTGGAGATCGGTCGTCGTCGTCCGCTGATCGTGACCGGTCCGGAGGGCTACGGCTGTACGCAGGAGCGGCTGGCGGGCTTCGTCGATGCCTTCGCCGAGGCCGGCATCGCAGTCGACGGGCGTGGCATCTTCAGTGGTGGGTTCCTGTTCGAGGGCGGGCGGGCCGCGGTGCGGCGGGCGCTGGCGGACGGCGTGGCCTTCGACGCGGTCTTCGCGCACAACGACGCCTCCGCGGCCGGGGTCGTGACCGGGCTGCGGGAGGCCGGGCTGGAGATTCCTCGGGATGTCGCCGTGGTCGGCTTCGACGACGTCGAGCTGGCGTCCTACACCTACCCGGCGTTGACCACGATCCGTCAGCCGATGCGGGAGATGGGCGAGTCGGCGGTGCGCATGCTGCTGGAGCATGTGCGCGGCTCGCCTCAGGCCGCCGCCTCGTGTTCCCTTGCCACTTCTCTTGTGGTCCGGGGGTCGACCGTCCAGCCGACTCCGAGCTGATCCGAACTCCTGCAGACGCGCGAGGCACGGTTGCCTCGCGGTGGAGAGGGTGCGCGGTGTGCTGCCGCTGAGTGCCGCACCGCGCCTGCCTTCTTGAATGTTCCGCCGACTTTTCTCGGCCTTCCTCTTCGTCGCGCATGGGCTGATTTGGCATGCCCGCTTGCGGTGGGGAGAGGCTTGGAAGGATCTTCATGTCCTGTGTTCCCTGGCCCGTCGACGCCGAGCTTCGCCGTCGCGTCGCCGCTCTGGATCTTCCGTCGAAGGTGCGGTTGCTGACGGGTGAGACCGTGTGGCGGCTGCCTGCCGAGCCCCGGCTGGGGCTGCTGCCGGTGACGACGTCGGACGGTCCACAGGGTGTGCGGGGCACCGGAGACGACCCCGAAGCCACCGGGCTACTGGCCCCGGCGCCCAGCGCGCTGGGCGCGACCTGGGACAAGGCGCTCGCACAGCGGCTGGGTGGTCTGTTCGCGAACGAGGCGCACCGCAAGGGTGTGGACGTGTTGCTGGCGCCGGAGGTGAACCTGCAGCGCACCCCGGTCGCGGGACGGCATTTCGAGTACTTCTCGGAGGATCCGCTGCTCACGGGCACGTTGGCCGGCGCCGTGGTCCGTGGTCTGCAGGAGCGGGGTGTGGGCGCCTGTCTGAAGCATTTCGTGGCCAATGATTCGGAGACCGACCGCACCCGGTACCGCTCCCGGCTGGACGAGCGCACGCTGCGCGAGGTGTATCTGGCCCCGTTCGAGCAGGCTCTCGCCGAAGCCGCGCCGTGGAGTGTGATGGCCGCGTACTCGGGGGTCGACGACGGGGTGCAGGCGGCGCCGATGACCGAGCACAGCCGGCTGCTGCGCGAGGTGCTGAAGGGCGAGTGGGGTTTCGACGGGCCCGTGATCAGCGACTGGGCCGCCACCAATTCCACTGTGGCGTCGGCGGCCGGCGGCCTGGATCTGGTGATGCCGGGGCCGGAGGGCCCGTGGGGCGAGGCCCTGGTTGCCGCGGTCCGCGCGGGCCAGGTGTCGCAGCAGCTCATCGACGACAAGGTGCTCCGGCTGCTGCGTCTGGCCCGCCGTACCGGCCGGCTCGGCGAGCAGGGGGCGCGCGCTGAGGACATGCCCGCGAGGCCGTCCGGTTCGTTGGAGGCCGCCTCGCCCGCGCCGGAGGAGTTCGCGCTGCTGCGGGAGGTCGCCGCCCGGGCCACCGTGGTGCTGCGGGATGAGCCGAAGCTGCTGCCCCTGGCGGCGGACGGCCTTGGCAGCGTCGCGCTGATCGGCCCGAACGCGGTGGCGCCCTACCTCCAGGGCGGCGGCAGCGCGTTCGTGCCCGCTGTGCGCACGGTGTCCTTCGAGCAGGGGCTGCGTGCCGCGCTGCCGTCACAGGTGCGGCTGACGGTGCACCGGGGCGGGGACTCCCGGCGCCGCCCGCCCTTCGTCCCGGACGCGATGCTCACCGTGCCCGGCGAGGGCGACCGCTTCGGCACTCCCGGAATGCGGGCGGATCATGTCGGCGCCGACGGAACGATCCTGCGCAGCACGGTCCGGACGAGCGGGGACTGGACGTCGTACGACGATTTCTGCGCGGCCACGCGCCGCGTCGTCCTGTACACCGTGCTGACGCTGTCCGAACCGGGAGTGCACCGGCTGGAGTTCGGATGCACCGGGCGTTTCACCGTCGCGGTCGACGGCGAGGAGGTCCTGTCCGGCAACGACGACCGGGGGGTCGAGCACATCCTCGACTCCACCCACCACCACCCCGCGTTGCGGGGCATCGACGTGGAGGTGGGGCCCGAGCCGCGTCGGCTGTCCGTCCGGATCGACCTGCGCGTGATCGAGGCCGGCGGCTACGGCCGCTTCGTCACCGCCCAGCTGCGTCATGCCCCGCCCGGGCCGACGCCGTACGAGGAGATCGCCGAGGCGGCCGCCGCGGCTGAGGCGGCCGATGTGGCCGTGGTCGTGGTGGGCACCAACGAGGAGATCGAGTCCGAGGGCTGGGACCGCACCGGGCTGGATCTGCCGGCCCCGCAGGACGAGCTGGTGCGCAAGGTGCTGGCCGCCAACCCGCGCACGATCGTGGTGGTCAACGCGGGTGCCCCGGTGCTGCTGCCCTGGGCGTCGGAGGCTCCGGTCCTGCTGTGGGGGTGGCTGCCGGGCCAGGAGGCCGGGCATGCGCTGGCCGACGTCCTGTTCGGGCGCACCGAGCCGTCCGGCCGTCTGCCGTGGACGCTGCCCGCCCGTGCGGAGGACGTTCCGGTGCCCCATGCCCTTCCCCGGGAGGGGATCGTGGCCTACGACGAGGGCGTCCACGTCGGCCATCGCTCCTGGGACCGCCAGGGCCTTGATCCCGCCTTCCCGTTCGGGCACGGCGTGGGCTGGACCTCATGGGACTACGAGTCCGTGTCCCTCCCCGAACCGTCCGTCTCCGCCGCAGCCCTGACCTGCCCCGCAGGCGGAGACGGACTCCAGCTGACCGTGGAGGTGACCAACACCGGCCCACGGGAGGGCCGGGAGGTCGTCCAGGTCTACCTGGAGCCGCCCCAGGACGGCCTTGACCGGCCTGTCCGCCTGCTCGCCGGTTTCACCACCGTGCGGGCGGAGGCAGGCGCCCGGACCACCGCCCAGGTGCACGTGCCCAGCCGCGTCTTCCAGGTCTGGGACACCCGGAAGCGCGCCTGGCACACGCCGCCCGGCCTCTACCGGCTGCGTGTCGGCCGCTCCAGCCGCGATCTGCGCCTGGGCGTCGAGGTGATCGCGGACGGCGACCGCCTCATTCCGGCCGGCTGACCCCTCCTACCCCGTCCTTCCCCCCTCTCGCATGCCGTTCCACCCGGGCTGGCCTACTGGCCGCCTTCCGCAGGACTGTTCAACCGCAAAGGAGCCGCACGATGCGTACCACCTCCCGATCCACCACCAGAACCGTGCAAGCCGTGTGCGTCACCATCACCGCCGCCTTGCTGGCCACCGCCTGCGGCCGGTCCGCCGACTCTGAGCCCGGCACCGACGCCCCGGCGACGCTCGGCACCGGGAAGGCCAAGGGCAAGCTGGTCATGTGGTCGATGGGCGACCCCGACAAGGCCCTCAAGAGCCTGGCCGCGACGTTCCAGCAGCAGAACCCGGACGTGAAGATCCAGATCACCGCCGTGCCGTGGGACGCCGCCCACGAGAAGCTGACCACCGCGATCGCAGGCGGCAACACCCCCGACCTGTCGCTGATCGGCTCCACCTGGATGGCCGAGATGGCTTCCATGAACGGCTTCCAGGCGACCCCCGCCTCGTTCGAGTCGTCCGCGTTCTTCCCCGGCCAGTGGGACACAACGAAGTACAAGAACACCGCCTACGGGGTGCCGTTCATCGCCGACACCTCGGTGATCTACTACCGGACCGATATCACCACCAAGGCCGGTATCAAGGGAGCCCCGGCCGACGACTGGGACGGCTACCTGAAGGACCTGAAGGCCGTTCAGGCCACCGCGGGCAAGCAGAACCCCAAGCTGCGCAATGCCACCGGCCTGCTGATGGGCTTCAACTCCTGGCTGTTCTGGCTGCCGATGGTGTGGCAGCAGGGCGGCGACATCTACGACCCCCAGACCAAGAAGTTCACCTTCGACTCCCCCGCGGTGACCAAGGCCCTGCAGTACTACGGCACCATCTTCAAGGACGGACTGGCGCCGACCGACAAGACCGACCAGAACCAGGGCTTCCAGGACGGACTGCTCGGCACCCTGCAGCAGGGCGCCAGCACGGGCGGCAACCTCCACCTCAACGCCCCGGCCCTCGACAGCAAGTGGCAGACCATGCCGCTGCCCAAGGGCACGCAGTCGGCCGGTCTGGCCGGCGGCAGCGACTTGGCCGTCTTCAAGGACGCCAAGAACTCCGACGCGGCCTGGAAGTTCGTCAAGTTCCTCGCCGAGCCGAAGAACCTCGCCACGTACGCGGACGCCACCGGCAACCTGCCCGCGGCCGTACAGTCCTGGTCGCAGGGGAAGCTGAACCAGGACCCCAAGATGGCCGCCTTCCAGGCCCAGCTGAAGGTCACCAAGGCGCCCCCGGCGATCACCACCTGGCAGCAGATCGCCGACGTCATCGACTCCCAGCTGGAGCAGCTCGCCTACGGCAAGACCACCGTCGCCAAGGTGCAGCAGACGCTGCAGTCCAAGGCCAGCAGCATCGGCACCGGCCGCTGACCGGCCGCGGCATCCCCCGCACGGACGGATGACCCTCATGCCCACGAACACCCTTCCCGGACGGGAAACCCACGAACAGCCCGCCACCGGCCCCGCGTCGACGGACCGCCGCCGCATCCTGAGGCTCGGACGGACCCCGCACGGCCGCCAGGCCCGCGCGGCGTGGATCCTCGCCGCCCCGTTCCTCGCCCTGTTCCTCGCCTTCATGCTGCTGCCGGTCGTCTGGTCCCTGGTGATGAGCCTGACCGACACCCAAAGCGCCGACCTGCGCACTCCGCTGAACGTGTCGTTCATCGGCTTCGACAACTACGTCCGGCTCTTCGAGGACGAGCAGTTCCGTCACGCCCTGCGCAACACCGCCGTCTTCGTCCTGGTCGGCCTACCCCTCACCCTGGCGGCCGGCCTGGCGGCCGCGGTCGTCCTCAACCACGGAATCCGCCGCTTCCGCGCCGTCTTCCGGGTCGGCTTCTACCTCCCGGTGATCACCAGCGTCGTCGCCGTCGCCGTCGTGTGGAAGACCCTCCTCGAACCACGGGCCGGTCTGGTCAACACCGTCCTCGCTTGGTTCGGGATCGACGGCCCCGCCTGGCTGGCCGACACCCGCTTCGCCCTGCCGGTCATGATCCTCATGGCGGTATGGCGCAACCTCGGCACTGTCATGATCATCATGTTGGCCGGGCTGCAGTCGGTGCCACAGTCCCTGATGGAGGCGGCCGAACTCGACGGCGCCGGGGCCTGGCAGCGGTTCTGGCGCGTCACCTTTCCGCTGCTGCGCCCCGCCCTGCTGCTGACCGCGGTGACCACCGGCATCGGCTACCTGCAGTTCTTCGACGAGCCGTTCGTCATGACCGACGGCGGCCCGCTGGACTCCACCCTGTCCGCCACGATGTACGCCTACAAACAGTTCGGCAACGGCAACTACGACGTCGCCTCGGCCGCCGGCTACGTCGTCTTCGTCCTGATCATCGCTCTCACCGTGCTGCAGTTCCGCGTGCTGCGCGACAAGGACTGATGCCCCATGACCACCCTCACCACCGCCCCCGCGCCGCCGCACACCGACCAGGCACAGCGCCGCCGGCGCATCCGCCAGGAATGGGGCCATCCCTGGCTCTACCTGCCTCTCGCCGGCCTCCTGCTGCTCATGATCGCCCCGTTCCTGTGGATGCTGTCCGGGGCGTTCAAACCCGAGGCGGACATCCGCAAGGTCCCGCCCGTCCTGATCCCCACCCACCCCACGCTGGCGAACTACCGGGAGCTGTTCAGCAACCTCGACTTCACGAGCATGTTCGCCAACTCGGCGATCGTGGCCGCGGCCGTCACCGCCGGGAACCTGCTGTTCTGCTCGATGCTCGGCTACGCCCTGGCCAAACTGGAGTTCCGCGGGCGGCGCGCCGTGTTCACCCTCGTCATCGCCACCCTGATGGTGCCGGGCCTGGCCACCTTCGTCCCGCTGTACGTGCTGGTGGCCAACCTGAAACTGACCGGCTCCCTGCTCGGGCTGATCCTGCCGTTCCTGGCCACCCCCTTCGGGGTGTTCCTGATGCGGCAGTTCATCTCCGGCCTGCCCGACGAACTCATCGACGCCGCCCGCGTCGACGGCTGCCGCGAACTGGCCATCTACTGGAAGATCATCCTGCCGCTGACCCGACCGGCCCTGGCCACCCTGGGGATCATCACCTTCCTCGGCTCCTGGAACAACTTCCTGTGGCCACTGGTCGTCGCCCAGAACGAAAGCCAGTACACCCTCCCCGTCGGACTCGCCCTCGCCAGCGGCGGACAGGACTTCACCCGCTTCGGCATCCTCCTCGCCGGCAGCGTCGTCGTCCTGCTCCCCGTGATGATCGTCTTCCTGCTCTTCCAGCGCCACTTCGTCGCCGGCATCGCCACCACCGGCCTGAAGTGACCCCACGCACGTCACGCCCGTGCGCTCCGGCCCCGTCGGCCTGAGCACGGGCGCGGCCAGGCAGCTGCTCCTTCCGGCCCGGCCCTCACCATGCCCCCTTGAAAGGACGCTTCAGCACCATGCCTTCCTCCACGCCCTGGTGGCGCTCCGCCGTCATCTACCAGGTCTACATCCGCAGCTTCGCCGACGGCGACGGCGACGGCGTCGGCGACATCACCGGCCTGCGCTCCCGCCTGCCGTACCTGAAGTCGCTCGGCGTGGACGCCCTGTGGATCAACCCCTGGTACAAGTCCCCGATGGCCGACGGCGGCTACGACGTCGCCGACTTCCGCGCCATCGACCCGCTGTTCGGCACAGTCGCCGACGCCGAGCAGCTCATCGCCGAAGCCCACGAGCACGGGATCCGCATCATCCCCGACATCGTCCCGAACCACACCTCCGATGAGCACGCCTGGTTCCAGGCGGCACTGGACGCAGGCCCCGGCAGCCCGGAGCGCGACCGTTACGTCTTCCGGCCCGGGCGCGGCCCCGACGGCACCCAGCCGCCCAACAACTGGGTCTCCTGCTTCGGCGGCCCGGCCTGGACCCGTCTGCCCGACGGCGAGTGGTACCTGCACCTGTACGCCCCCGAACAGCCCGACCTCAACTGGCAGCATCCCGACGTCCACGCCGAGTTCGAGTCCATCCTGCGGTTCTGGTTCGACCGGGGTGTCGACGGGTTCCGCATCGATGTCGCCCATGGACTCGTCAAGGACCCCGAACTGCCCGACCTGCCCCCGCGCTCCGACACGGCAGACGGGCAGCGACTCCACCACGTCGAGCACCCGCACTGGGACCGCGACGAGGTCCATGCCATCTACCGCGCCTGGCGCAAGGTCGCCGACGGGTTCGACGGCGACCGGGCCTTCGTCGCCGAAGCCTGGGCCGACACCCCCGAGCGCCTCGCCGCCTACGTCCGCCCCGGTGGCCTGCACACCGCGTTCAACTTCGACTTCCTCATGGCCAGCTGGGACCCCAAAGACCTCCGCACGGTCATCGACGACTCCCTCGCCATGCTCAGCGGCGTCGGCGCACCGGCCACCTGGGTGCTTTCCAACCACGACGTCATGCGCCACACCAGCCGCTACGCCCGCAAGACCGTCGCACGCTGGGTCCCCAACGAGCGCTACCAGCCCCAGGGCACCGTCGACCTCGAACTCGGCACCCTCCGCGCCCGCGCTGCAGCCCTCCTCATGCTCGCGCTGCCCGGCGGCGCCTACATCTACCAGGGCGACGAACTCGGCCTCCCCGAGGTCGAGGACCTGCCCGAGTCCGTTCTCGAGGACCCCATCTGGGAACGCTCCGGCCACACCGACAAGGGCCGCGACGGCTGCCGCGTCCCCATCCCCTGGTCCGGTCAGGCGGAGCCGTTCGGCTTCAGCCCCGAGGACGCCTACGCCGCCCCCTGGCTGCCCCAGCCCGCGAACTGGAACCAGCTCACCGTGGAGGCACAGACCGGCGACGAGACGTCGATGCTGGAGCTGTACCGCACCGCCCTCCGCCTGCGCCGCGACCACCCCGCTCTCGGCGACGGCACCATGACCTGGCTCGACGCCCCCGCAGGAGTCCTTGCCTTCCGCCGCGAGCCCGGCTTCATCTGCGTGGTCAACCTGTCGGACTTGGCCTACCGCCTCCCGGACCACACCGCGATCCTGCTCGCCAGCGGCCCGATAACGGACGGACTTCTGGAACCGGACCGCGCGGTCTGGCTCAAGGCCTAACGGTCCCCCCCCTCGGGGGCGAGCGTCCCCTCTCAAATCGCCAGGGCCTCTCCGGTATCACTCCCCGCTGACCGGAGAGGCCCTGGCCCCTTGCACAACGGACAGCCGCAGACCCCGCCGATACGGAAACATAGGGCAGCGGTTGCCAGGGCCGCTCTGAGGCGGCATCAAGGTGGTCAGCCACTGTCATGGTGGCCGGCACTCGGTTCCCGCCACTGACGGGATCAGCTCTTGGAGCGTTGGCTGAGTTCGGCGGCGTACTGGGCGCGGGGGCCACCCGCGGCGGCGGCCCAGCCAGTGGCCGCTCCGATGGAGACGCCGAGGACCTCGCTGAGGACGGCGGGGGGGCATCTGCGCCGCGAGGTCCATCAGCGCGCTGTTGCGTCCGCGCCGGGAGGGCAGGCCGTAGGACGCGAGGCGCGTGCGCAGTTGGCGGGGGCTGCGAGGGCGGCCCGGGTGGGTACCGGGCAGGAGCCAGGAGTGGTCCGTGCTCCGGCCGAGCGCAAGGGCTCCGTCGCGGTCTTCGGCGAGGTGGATCAGGAGCTGGTCCAGTGGTGGAGGGACGGTGACAGGGTGGGGGCCGAGGGCAAGACGGATGCCTACGCCGGTGATGAGGACCTGGTCGGTGGTGAGAGCGGCGATCTTGGTGAGGGGCTGGCCGTACAGAAGTACGAGGAGGCCGGCGACGCGGTCGACAGCGGCGATGGAGTCGTCGTGCAGGAAGCGGTGGACCAGGCGCCAGCGGTCGGCATCGTCGGGCAGCGTCCGGTACGGCTTGGCGCTGGGCATCGGTGGGAAGGCGACTGGGCGGCGGATGTGGTTGTGGCACGCGGCCCAGCGGACGAAGCCGCAGGCCTTGAACCGCATCACGGTGCCCTCGGCGAGCCAGGTGTCGATGTCGTGCTGGCTGCAGGCAGCGAGCGGGGCTCCGTGCTCGCGCAGCCACTTGAGGAACTGGGCGGACTGGGCGAGGCAGTAGCGGACGTTGGCCGCGGTGTGAGGTGACAGAGGGCGGCCGGGGTGGTGCTTGCGGCGCAGGCGACGCAGGTAGTGCCAGGTGACGAAGGCGTGCAGGAGCCGGCGCTCGACAGGATCGGTGGTGTTCTTGAGGAACTGGGAGACCCAGCGTTCCAGCGCGGCGAGTTGCTCGTCGCGTTCGGGCAGCACGTGGGTGGCGACGAGGATCATGCGGAGCATACGGGTGCGGTCGGCCGGGGCGAGCTGGTCGAGCATGCCGTGGGTGACCGGCATGCCAGTGTTGCGGATCTGGCTGAGCAGCGCGGCCCGCCCGGGTCTGTTCAGCCACTCCAGTACCGAGGACGGTTTGCCGCCAGCAAGAGCACGGAAGACGGGTTCCAAACCCGGGGCCACGATGCCGCGGTCGTCACCGAGGAGTTCGCGAAGGCGGTCGGGTGCGGCGCAGGTTTCGCACAGGCCGTGGCGGGCGGGGATCGCGGGAGTGAGGAGGTGGGCCGAGCCGCGGGCACCGTCGCCGGTGAGGAGCGAGGGAACGGTCTCCAGCTCGCAGGTGAGTCTGCGGACGGCGAACGGCTTGGGCGCTGCCTGCCGCAGTACCTCCTTCAGCGTCGCCTCGTCCAGGCCCGTGTCCAGCCGGACCAGATGAGCGAGCACCGTAGCCGGGTACTGGTCGGGATCATCCCTCCGGGCACACTGCGCACACTGGCTGCGCCCCTGCCGGTCCCGGCGGGCCACCGACCGTGCCACCCCGCAGACGCTGCACACCTCCCGGCGCGAAAATCGCCGGTGCCCACAGGTCCCGCAGATCCGAACCGTCCCCTTGATGTAAGGCAGCGGCCTCTGTCGGCCGCAGCTCCCGCAGCCAGCCGGCACCACGCGCACGGCCCCCGCCCGCCGCAGCGCGGCGATCAGGTCCCCGACGATGCGCGGGCCCTGCGGCCGGCCGGACGTCAGCAGACCGGGGTCCTCCTGAAGACCCCGGGCAAGACGGCGGCGCCGCGTCCGGTCCGGCGCCACCTGCGCCACCACCCTCGCCACGACATCCGTCCCCAGCGCCGGCTCGGCGCACAGCACCGCCCGGAGGATCACTCCGTCCGGGTCAGCGGCGTACCCCGACAGCTCGTCGGCCGTGCTCACCCGTCCGAATCCTTCACGATGCGGGCCCGCCGGGGCCTGAACGAGCCCACCCCCTCCTCTCCGCCGTCACCAGCAGCGCGCCGACGCGCCGGGGAAGCGGCGGCCACCGGCTCGATGAGCTCCTCCATCCGGCAGTCGAGGATGTCCATCAGCGCCACCAGCGTCTTCAGGCTGAGCCGCTCAGGCTTCTCGACCACCAGGCGTTAGACCTGGCTCGGCGACAGGTCGATGCCCCGCTCGGCCAGCAGGGGCCGCAGGCCAGTGGTGGAGAACATGCCCCGGCCCCCTGCCTTTCACCAGGGCCGACACTGCGAGGCAAGTCCGTGCACCGGTCACTGGTCCCCCAGAACTGGTCCCCAAGGCAACGTCGCGCGCCCTCGTGCTTTGGAGACCAGAGGGCCCGTCTCAACGTCGGCGGGGCAGCCGTGGCGCACGTCCAAGAGCCGCCACTGGATCAAGAGGCCGGTTCGCCAAGGCCAGCCACGGCGTGAGTTCGCACCATGCTCTGGTCCCCAACTCTGGTCCCCGGACTGACCAGGCGCTTTCCCCCTCCATCGCGCACGCACGCAGACGTCGCCTGGCGCAGACAGGGAGATCGCAATGTCCGTCAACGACGCAGACAATGATCAGGAGAAGCGCCGGTTTGGCCAACCGGCGATCCCGTGTTGTAGCCACCCGGCATAGACGCCAACGGGGAGGCCAGAGTGACGAATGCAACAGGCGGCTTCCGAGCCCTTGGCGGCAGGCTCGGGCCGGCCGAGGGCGCCCAGTCTCCACGCCCAGTCTCCACTCGTATCCGCGAGACAGTTCTGATCACAGCAGCACATCACACGCAGGAGACCTGCCGAGCCGGTCCCCGAAGAGGACAGAGAGCGGCGGCGAAAACTAAACGTTGAACCGGAACTCTACGACGTCGCCGTCCTGCATGATGTAGTCCTTGCCCTCCATGCGGGCCTTGCCCTTGGCGCGGGCCTCGGCGACCGAGCCGGTCTCCACCAGGTCGGCGAAGGAGATGACCTCGGCCTTGATGAAGCCCTTCTGGAAGTCGGTGTGGATGACACCGGCCGCCTCGGGGGCCGTCGCGCCCTTCTTGATGGTCCAGGCGCGGGATTCCTTGGGGCCGGCCGTGAGGTACGTCTGGAGGCCGAGGGTGTCGAAGCCGACGCGGGCGAGGGTCGCGAGGCCGGGCTCCTCGGCGCCGACCGACTCCAGCAGCTCCATGGCGTCCGCCTCGTCCAGCTCGGCGAGGTCCGCCTCCAGCTTGGCGTTGAGGAAGATCGCCTCGGCCGGGGCGACCAGGGCGCGCTGCTCGTCCTTGAAGCCGTCGTCGGTCAGCTCGTCCTCGTCGACGTTGAAGACGTAGAGGAACGGCTTGGTGGTGAGCAGGTGCAGGTCGTGCAGGAGCTCGGCGCGCTCGCCGCCCTGGACGATGCCCTGGGAGAACAGGGTGTCGCCCTTCTCCAGGATCTCCTTGGCCTCCTCGACGGCCTTGACCTTCGGGGCCACGTCCTTCTTGATGCGCGACTCCTTCTGGAGGCGCGGAAGGACCTTCTCGATCGTCTGGAGGTCGGCCAGGATCAGCTCGGTGTTGATCGTCTCGATGTCGTCCTTGGGCGAGACCTTGCCGTCGACGTGCACGACGTTCTCGTCCTTGAAGGCGCGGATGACCTGGCAGATCGCGTCGGACTCGCGGATGTTCGCCAGGAACTTGTTGCCGAGGCCCTCGCCCTCGGAGGCGCCGCGCACGATGCCGGCGATGTCGACGAAGTCGACCGTCGCCGGGAGGATCCGCTGGGAGGAGAAGATCCCGGCCAGCTTGGTGAGGCGGGCGTCGGGGACGCCGACCACGCCGACGTTCGGCTCGATCGTGGCGAACGGGTAGTTGGCCGCCAGCACGTCGTTCTTGGTCAGGGCGTTGAACAGGGTCGACTTGCCGACATTCGGCAGACCGACGATTCCGATCGTGAGCGACACGTTGCGACTTCCCGTAGTCAGAGGGCCAGGGGGCCGGTTCCCGTGGTGAGAGGGCCGGGGGCGGGCCGAGAGGCCGACCGATCCACCAGTTTACGGCGTGCCGGGCACCGGGCCTGCGGCCCTCCCGAACGCGTGGCCGACGTCCGTTCCCCGGCGTGTCCGACACCGGATTCGGCACATAAACCGACCTAAGTTGGTGCAGTGGAGCAACACAGGACGCGATCCCCGCAGAGCGCGCCGCGCCGCGAGCCGGCTTCGCCACCGCCGCTGCCACCTCAGACGGCCCGGGAAACCTCGTCGGGGGTGAGGCCCGGGACGCGGGTGGCGGCGGAGTCGGAGGCGGAGGCCCACTTTGAGCTGCGGCCACGGCTGGAGGGGGGCGGGGAGCCGACGGAAGGTTCTGAAGGGGATTCCGCCCGGGGTTCGACCGGGGATTTCGCAGCGGGTTCCGTAGGGGGTTCGGCACGAGGTTCCGCGGCGGGTTCGGTACGGGATTTCGCAGCGGGTTCGGTACGGGGTTCCGTACGGGATTCCGCAGGCGGGAGGGGGTATGGGCCGGCGTGTGCCGACGCGGGGAACGGCCGACACTCGGTGCCGCCTCGCCCGTCGGAGCCGCCCCGGCCTACGAAGTTGCCCGCCCGGTCGAGGGCACGGCACCTGTCAGGGGCTTCCCGCCCGGCGCCGGTCGTGGCCCAGCGGGCGGAGGAGGGCCGGGATCCGACACCGGACGCGCGACCCTTCGCCGGTCGACGACCGTCCGCAGGTCCCGGTCCGTCCGCAGGTCCCGGTCCGTCTGGAGATCCTGAGCCGTCTGCAGGTCCCGGGCAGGCTGCAGGTCCCAGGCAGGCTGTAAGTCTTGGGCCGGGCGAGGGTCCCGGGCCGTCCGGAGGCCCAAGGCCGTCGACAGGCCTGCGGGCGTCCACAAGTCCCCGACCCTCGGCAGGCCTGCGGCCGTCCTCGGACGCCGTGCCGTCCGGGGGCGCCCCGCCCTCCGCCGGTCAGCGTGCTGCCTTCGGCCGACGGTCTTCCTCTGGCGGTCGTCCCTCCCCGGGTGGCGGGCCCGTTCCTGGCGACCGCCCCTTCCCGGGTGACAGGCACTTTCCTGGTGACCGCCCTTCCCCGGGCAGCGGATCCTCAGCCGACCGTCGCCCCTCCCCCCATGGCGGGCTCAGCCCCGGTGGCGGGCCCGTTCGCCGTGGCGGTCCCTCCACCAGCGGGCGCCCCTCCAGTGGGCGCTCCTCCCGTGGGCGCTCCTCTCCCACCCGTCGTCCCTCCCCCGCTCGTCGTCCCTCCCCCACCGGTCGTGCTTCCACCGCCTCCGGCACGCCCCCGTTCCCGTCCAGGTCCGCCGGAGCGGCCGGGGCGCGGTGGCCGAATCCGCGGCTCACCGGGCTGGGGAGCGGGCTGTTCGGAGGGTTGGTGATGTTCGTGGTCGGGGGTGTGGACGAGCTGCTGTTCGGCAGCTCGCTGACCGCGTACGGCGTTCTGTTCCTGCCGGTGTCCCTGCTGGTCGCGCTGTGGGTGCGCCCGGGGGATCTGCTGTCGGCGCCCGTCGTCGTGCCGATCGCCTTCGCGGTGGGGCTGCTGCCCGTCGCCGGGGGTGCGGACGGGCTCGGGACACGGCTGATGGGGCTGGTCACGGCGCTGGCCACGCAGGCCGGCTGGCTCTACGCCGGAACGCTGCTCGCGGCCGCGACCGTCCTGGTACGGGGCGTACGCAGGGCAGCGGCCCGCCGCCGGACCACGAGCGCAAGCCGGGGCCGACGCCCCTCGGGCCGGGCTTCCTGATCCGCTCCACCACGCCGGACGAGGCGGCGCCGTTCGAGGCAGGGCCGCCCGACCGCGAGCCGGGACCCGCGCGGCGCAGGGGCGTACTTCCTCAACCGATCCGGGCTCGGGCCGACCGCGCCGCGCCGCGCCGCAACGGGACGCGACCGCCCCGCCGGGCCCCGCCTCAGTCGGTCCGGCCGCTCGTCGTCGTCCTCATCGCCGCCCCCACGATCCCCGCGTTGTTCTGCAGCTGGGCCGGGACGATCTCTGCCTTGATGCCCTCGATGTAGTGCAGGAACTTCTCCGACTTGCGGCTGACTCCGCCGCCGATGATGAAGAGCTCCGGAGAGAACAGCATCTCGACGTGGGCGAGGTACTTCGTGACCCGGCGGGCCCAGTGTTCCCAGGTCAGCTCGTGGTCCTCCTTCGCCTTGCTGGAGGCCCGCGTCTCCGCGTCGTGGCCGTTCAGTTCGAGGTGGCCGAGTTCGGTGTTGGGGACGAGGACGCCGTCCGTGAAGACGGCGCTGCCGATGCCCGTGCCGAAGGTCAGCAGGATGACCGTGCCCGCGCGGTCGCGGCCGGCGCCGAAGGCCATCTCGGCGACGCCCGCCGCGTCCGCGTCGTTGACGACGGTCACCGGGAGGCCGCCCAGCCGCTCACTGAACAACGCGCGCGCGTCGGTGTCGATCCAGGCCTTGTCGACGTTGGCCGCCGTACGGATGTGGGAGCCGCCGGTGACCACGCCGGGGAAGGTGAGGCCGACCGGTCCCGTCCAGCCGAAGTGCTCGACGACTTCCTTGACGCCGTCGGCCACCGCATCGGGCGTCGCCGGATGCGGGGTGAGCACTTTCAGGCGCTCCTGAGCCAGGTCGCCCTTGTCCAGGTCCACAGGGGCGCCCTTGATCCCTGATCCGCCGATGTCCACGCCGAAGATCTGCATGGCCCTACGTTACGACGGACGACTGACCGTCACTCGCCCGAGGAGTCCTCGGCACCGCTGCCGCCGCGTGCCGCCACCAGGGCGGCCGCCTCCTCGCGGAGGTCACGGCGCAGCTCCTTGGGCAGCGAGAAGGTGATGTGCTCGTCGGCGGCCTTGACCAGCTCGACGTCGTCGTAGTCGTGCTCGGCGAGGAAGGCGAGGACCTCCTCGACGAGGACCTCGGGGACGGAGGCGCCGGAGGTGACACCGACCGTGCTCACGCCCTCCAGCCAGGCCGCGTCGATCTCGCTCGCGAAGTCCACCAGGTACGAGGCGCGGGCGCCGGCGAGCTTGGCGACCTCGACGAGCCGCTTGGAGTTGGAGGAGTTGCGCGAGCCGACCACGATGACCAGCTCGGCCTCGGCGCCCATCTGCTTCACGGCGAGCTGACGGTTCTGCGTGGCGTAGCAGATGTCGTCGCTCGGCGGGGAGATGAGCTGGGGGAACTTCTCCTTGAGTGCGTCGACCGTCTCCATGGTCTCGTCGACCGAGAGGGTGGTCTGGGACAGCCAGACGACCTTGGAGGGGTCGCGGACCTCCACCTTGGCGACATCGCCCGGGCCGTCGACGAGCTGGATGTGGTCGGGGGCCTCGCCGGAGGTGCCGATGACCTCCTCGTGGCCCTCGTGGCCGATCAGGAGGATGTCGTAGTCGTCCTGGGCGAAGCGGACGGCTTCCTTGTGGACCTTGGTGACCAGGGGGCAGGTCGCGTCGATCGTGGCGAGCCGCCCGCGCGCGGCCTCCTCGTGGACGACGGGGGCGACCCCGTGCGCGGAGAACATCACGATGTTGCCCGGCGGGACCTCCTCGGTCCGCTCGACGAAGATCGCGCCCTTCTTCTCCAGGGTCTGCACGACGTACTTGTTGTGGACGATCTCGTGCCGGACGTAGACCGGGGCCCCGTACTGCTCCAGGGCCTTCTCGACGGCGATCACGGCGCGGTCCACACCCGCGCAGTAGCCCCGGGGAGCGGCGAGCAGGACACGGCGGCGGGCTGGCGAAGCAGTCATGTGTCCCATCGTAAGGCCGCCCGCCGTACCGTTCGTAAGGCCGCCCGCCGTACCCTCCCGCGCCCGCCGCACGCGCTCGGCGGCGTTGTCGGTGCCTGCCGATACTCTCGGTCGCATGGCTGTGAACACGTCCGCGGACGCCCCGCTGCCCGTCGGCGAGGTGTCCCGGCTCATCGGGGGGTGGATCGAGCGGCTCGGCGCCGTGTGGGTCGAGGGGCAGATCACCCAGTTGTCGCGGCGTCCGGGGGCGGGCGTCGTGTTCCTGACGCTGCGGGATCCCTCGCACGACATCTCGGTGGGCGTGACCTGTTACCGGCAGGTCTTCGACACCGTCGCGGACGTCGTCGGGGAGGGCGCCCGGGTCGTCGTCCACGCGAAGCCGGAGTGGTACGCGCCGCGGGGGCAGCTGTCGCTGCGGGCCGTGGAGATACGGCCGGTGGGGGTCGGGGAGCTGCTGGCCCGGCTCGAGCAGCTGAAGAAGTCGCTGGCGGCGGAGGGGCTGTTCGCGGCCGACCGGAAGAAGCCGCTGCCGTTTCTGCCGCAGCTGATCGGGCTGGTGTGCGGGCGGGCGTCCGCCGCGGAGCGGGATGTGCTGGAGAACGCCCGGCACCGGTGGCCCGCGGTCCGCTTCGAGGTGCGCAATGTCGCGGTGCAGGGGGTGCACGCGGTGTCGCAGGTCGTCCAGGCCGTGAAGGAGCTGGACGAGATCCCCGAGGTCGATGTGATCGTCGTGGCGCGGGGCGGTGGCAGTGTGGAGGATCTGCTGCCGTTCTCCGACGAGCAGCTGGTGCGGGCGGTCGCCGCCTGCCGTACGCCCGTGGTCTCGGCCATCGGGCACGAGCCGGACCATCCGCTCCTCGACCATGTGGCCGATCTGCGGGCCTCCACTCCCACGGACGCCGCGAAGAAGGTCGTACCGGACGTCGGTGAGGAGCTGGAGCGGGTGCGGATGCTGCGCGGGCGGGCGCGGCGGTGTGTGGAGGGGTTCGTGGAGCGGGAGGAGCGTGGGCTCGCGCACGCTCTGGGGCGGCCGGTGATCCGGGATCCGCAGCGGATGGTCGAGGAGCGCGCCGATCAGGTCACCTCGCTCGTCGAGCGGTCCCGGCGCACGCTGGGGCATCTGCTGGACCGCGCCGACTCCGAGCTGACGCACACCCACGCGCGCGTGGTGGCCCTCTCGCCGGCCGCGACGCTGAAGCGGGGGTACGCGGTGCTGCAGCGGGCCGACGGGCATGCGGTCCGGGATCCGGGCGAGGTGGGCGCGGCGGAGGTGCTGCGCGCGCGGGTCGCCGAGGGCGAGTTCACGGTTCGAGTCGAGGAGAGGGAAAGACCGCATGACGAGCAAGGCTGAGGAAGCCCTCGGGTACGAGCAGGCCCGGGACGAGTTGATCGATGTCGTACGACGTCTGGAGGCGGGGGGTACGACGCTGGAGGAGTCGCTCGCCCTGTGGGAGCGCGGGGAGGAGCTGGCCAAGGTGTGCCGGCGCTGGCTGGAGGGCGCGCGGGCGCGGCTGGACGCGGCGCTGGCCGAGGAGGGGGAGGCGGACGGCGAGTGAACGCGGTGGCGGGGGCGTGCCCCTGTGAGCCGGGTCACCGCGACCCGGCTTTTGTTGAAACTTGAACCTCTCCTCGCGTACGGTCGTCGACATCAGCCGATCCGGACCACGGTCCGGAACGGAGTCAGGCGCCCCACGCTAGGAAGTCCACGCATGTCTCTCGTTCTTGACCCCACCGCCCAGGACCTGCTGTTCCGCGAGGCCCACACCGCGAACACCTTCACCGACGAGCCGGTGACCGACGAGCAGATCCAGGCGATCTACGACCTGGTCAAGTTCGGCCCGACCGCCTTCAACCAGACCCCGCTGCGCATCACCCTGGTCCGCTCGGCCGAGGCCCGCGAGCGGCTGGTCCAGCACATGGCCGACGGCAACAAGGCCAAGACCTCCACGGCCCCGCTGGTCGCGATCCTCTCTGCGGACAACGAGTTCCACGAGGAGCTGCCGACCCTGTTCCCGGCCTTCCCGCAGGCCAAGGACCTGTTCTTCGCCGAGCGCGCGGCCCGCGAGGGCGCCGCCGGGATGAACGCCGCCCTCCAGGCCGCCTACTTCATCATCGGCATCCGCGCCGCCGGTCTGGCCGCCGGCCCGATGACCGGGCTCGACTTCGAGGGCGTCCGCAAGGAGTTCCTCGACGACGACCACACCCCGCTGATGGTGATCAACATCGGCAAGCCCGGCCCGGACGCCTCCTACCCGCGTTCCCCGCGCCGCGCGTACGACGAGGTCGTCACCACCGTCTGAGCGGACCCGCACATCGAAGAGGCCCCCGGCTGACCGGGGGCCTCTTCGTGCGTCGGGGGCTCGCTCACGCCGTCTTCAGCGCCTTCGCCATCTCCGTCAGACGGTCGAAGGACGCCGTCCCCGCGACGACCGTCGTCGAGCCGTCGGTGCCCTGGAGGACCAGGGCGTCGTAGCGGCCGCCGGTGTAGCGGGTCCAGGTGCGCCCGGCGATGTCCTCGGTGACCTTGGTCGCCGTGGCGCCCTGGCTCGCCTGCTCGATGAACTCCGCGCGCTTCTGAGTGGACTGCTCGATCGCGACGTACTCCCCGTCGGGAGCGTGGAAGCCGAGGTGCCAGGAGTCGGAGTCGGCGCCCCGGAAGCGCACCGAGGTCGCCTTCCAGCTCTCGGGCAGGCCCTCGGGCGCGGCCACCGGGTACGACGCCGCGCGGCGGGCCGTGAGCAGCTCCACGCGGTAGTCGACCCGCTTGACGTCGGGAGCGGTCTCGTCGTGCGGGACGAAGAGGTAGATCACATACGCCGCGATGACGATGAGGCCCAGGGAGAGAATCATGTCCCGGGCCGTCTTCTGCTTGCCGTTCGAACCTGCCACGTCCCTATCGTCGCAGGTGCCCGGTCCGCTCATCCGTGGGGTCCCCTGCTCATTTTGTCGGACTGACGATAGAGTCGAGGATCGAACCCTCATCCGGCCGTCGTCGTATCAGAAAGGTGCGCTCCGATGACCGAGAATCATCACCTGCCGTCCGAGCTCGATGTCCCCTCCGAAGCCCCCGACCGCAACCTCGCCCTGGAACTGGTCCGCGTGACCGAAGCCGCCGCGATGGCCGCGGGCCGCTGGGTGGGACGCGGCGACAAGAACGGCGCCGACGGTGCCGCGGTGCGCGCGATGCGGACCCTCGTCTCGACCGTCTCGATGAACGGCGTCGTCGTCATCGGTGAGGGCGAGAAGGACGAGGCGCCGATGCTGTTCAACGGTGAGCGCGTCGGCGACGGCACCGGGCCGGAGGTGGACATCGCCGTCGACCCGATCGACGGGACCACGCTGACGGCCAAGGGCATGCCGAACGCGATCGCGGTACTCGCGGCGACCGAGCGGGGCGCGATGTTCGACCCGTCCGCCGTGTTCTACATGGACAAGCTGGTCACCGGCCCGGAGGCGGCCGAGTTCGTCGACATCAACGCACCCGTCGAGGTCAACATCCGGCGGGTCGCCAAGGCCAAGCGGGCCACTCCGGAGGACGTCACCGTCGTCATCCTGGACCGGCCGCGGCACGAGGGCATCATCAAGGAGATCCGGGACACCGGCGCGCGCATCAAGCTGATCTCCGACGGCGACGTGGCCGGCTCGATCCTGGCGCTGCGCGAGGGCACCGGCATCGACCTGCTGCTCGGCATCGGCGGTACGCCGGAGGGCATCATCTCGGCCTGCGCGGTGAAGTGCCTGGGCGGCACCATCCAGGGCAAGCTGTGGCCCAAGGACGACGAGGAGCGGCAGCGGGCGGTCGACGCGGGGCACGATCTCGACCGGGTGCTGACGACCGAGGACCTGGTCCAGGGCGAGAACGTGTTCTTCGTCGCCACCGGGATCACGGACGGGGAGCTGCTGCGCGGAGTGCGGTACCGGTCGGAGACGGCGACGACCGACTCGATCGTGATGCGGTCGCGGTCGGGGACCGTCCGGCGGATCGACTCCGAGCACCGGCTCAGCAAGCTGCGGGCCTACAGCGCGGTGGACTTCGATCGCGCCAAGTAGCGGGGGCGTGCGGTGCGTTGGCGAGTGCGGGCCGATCGTGGCTGATCGCGCCCACGCGGCGGAGCCGCATATCGACACAGCCCCGCGCCCCTAAAAGCCAAAAGCACAACGTCAGTGGGCGCCCCCGGTGCGGAGGGGGCGCCCACGTCGGCGTAAGCGAGAGGCTAGCCCGCCTGCGCTATGCGGCCCGCCGATCTGGCCGCCTTCTTCAGTTCCATGTCGCGGCGGCGGCGCCGGGCCAGGACGACCCGGCGTTCGGCGGCGGTGAGGCCGCCCCAGACGCCGTAGGGCTCGGGCTGGAGCAGAGCGTGCTCCCGGCACTCCACCATGACGGGACAGCGGGCGCAGACCCGCTTCGCGGCCTCTTCGCGGGAGAGGCGGGCGGCGGTGGGTTCCTTGGAGGGAGCGAAGAACAGGCCGGCCTCGTCACGCCGGCACACCGCCTCGGTGTGCCAGGGAGCATCTTGGTCGCGCGCTGGCACCCGCGGGGCCGGAACGGCGGCGACCTGCAGGGACGAATGCGGCGGTTGCAGCACGGGTCTACTCCTGACGACGGCTTCGCGAGCGAGAGACGATGCAGCAAGGCCTACCCGCTGTGCGCGCGCCTATGCACTGCGTCCCGAACCGCTGATTCACCACCGTCAATGACCCAGGTGTTTGCGCAAACCCTTGTCGACCTTGCGCTGCACGCGATCGAGGATGTCCGCGACGAGTCTGCCGCGCTTCGGCCGGCCCTCGATGTTGCCGAGCACCGCCCAGCCGTCGACGTAGACCACGGGGGCGTCGGGCTCGGGCGAGTCGAGGGCGTCCACCTCGAAGTTGCCGAGGACTCCGCCGCCGGTGCCGCGCAGCGACACGTTCTCCGGGACGTACACCTCGACGTTGCCGAAGACGGACCAGGCCTTGATCATGACCTGCTGGTACTCGAAGAGGGCCTCGCTGAGATCGATCTCGACGGTGCCGAAGATCGCGTACGCATGGATACGGCGGCCCGCGCGCCATCGGCCCCGGCGGCTGGCGCTGCTGAACACCGCGATCACGTTGTCGTCGGGGTCGGCCGGGATCGCGCCGCGGTCGGGGTGGCTCGGGGCGCCGCCGGGGGCCGTACGGCGGGCGTGGGCGGCGGGCAGGTCCTGGATGAAGACCTCCAGTTCACCGACCGTCTTGGCGGCCAGCACGCCCTCCACGCGCTCGGCGTGCTCGTCGGCGGTCAGCCGGCCCTCAGCCAGGGCCTCGCGCAGGATGTCGGCGACGCGGTCGCGGTCGGCGTCCGAGGCGCGCAGCCGGGTGGGCGGTGTGGGGGCGGCAGCGGTCTGCTTCTGAAGGTCCACGGGACCAGCCTACCCAAACACGATAGATCGCGATAGCCCCCGTTCGGCCGGGTCGAACTGAGCCTTACCTCACAAGCTCCGTGTCGGAGGCAGGTTCTACGCTGGTGAGGCCCGCCAGTGTCGGCGGGCCGCCGTCTGCAGAGTGAGGAATGGGCTGCGATGCCTGAGTTCGCGTACACCGATCTGCTCCCCATGGGAGAGGACACCACCCCGTACCGGCTGGTGACCTCCGAGGGTGTCTCCACCTTCGAGGCCGACGGGCGGACGTTCCTCAAGGTGGAGCCGGAGGCGCTGCGCAAGCTCGCCGCGGAGGCCATTCACGACATCCAGCACTACCTGCGGCCGGCGCACCTCGCCCAGCTGCGGCGGATCATCGACGACCCCGAGGCCTCGGGCAACGACAAGTTCGTCGCGCTGGACCTGCTGAAGAACGCGAACATCGCGGCGGCGGGCGTCCTGCCGATGTGCCAGGACACCGGCACGGCGATCGTCATGGGCAAGCGCGGCCAGAACGTGCTGACCTCGGGCCGCGACGAAGAGGCCCTCAGCCGGGGCATCTACGACGCGTACACCAAGCTCAACCTGCGGTACTCGCAGATGGCCCCGCTGACCATGTGGGACGAGAAGAACACCGGCTCCAACCTCCCGGCCCAGATCGAGCTGTACGCCACCGACGGCGGCGCGTACAAGTTCCTGTTCATGGCCAAGGGCGGCGGCAGCGCCAACAAGAGCTTCCTCTACCAGGAGACGAAGGCCGTCCTCAACGAGGCCTCCATGATGAAGTTCCTGGAGGAGAAGATCCGCTCGCTGGGTACGGCCGCCTGCCCGCCGTACCACCTGGCGATCGTCGTCGGCGGCACGTCCGCGGAGTACGCGCTGAAGACCGCGAAGTACGCCTCCGCGCACTACCTGGACGAGATCCCGGCGGAGGGCTCGGAGCTCGGTCACGGCTTCCGCGACAAGGAGCTGGAGGAGAAGGTCTTCGAACTGACGCAGCGGATCGGCATCGGCGCGCAGTTCGGCGGCAAGTACTTCTGCCACGACGTGCGCGTGGTGCGGCTGCCCCGGCACGGCGCGTCCTGCCCGGTGGCCATCGCGGTGTCCTGCTCCGCCGACCGCCAGGCCGTCGCGAAGATCACCGCCGAGGGCGTCTTCCTGGAGCAGCTGGAGACCGACCCGGCGCGGTTCCTGCCGGAGACGACGGACGAGCACCTCGACTCCGCCGACGAGGACGTGGTCCGCATCGACCTCAACCAGCCGATGGACGACATCCTCGCCGAGCTGACGAGGTACCCGGTGAAGACCCGGCTCTCCCTGTCCGGCCCGCTGGTCGTGGCCCGGGACATCGCGCACGCCAAGATCAAGGAGCGGCTGGACGCGGGCGAGGAGATGCCGCAGTACCTCAAGGACCACCCGGTGTACTACGCGGGCCCGGCCAAGACCCCCGAGGGCTACGCGTCCGGTTCCTTCGGCCCGACGACGGCGGGCCGCATGGACTCCTACGTCGAGCAGTTCCAGGCCGCCGGCGGCTCCAAGGTGATGCTGGCCAAGGGCAACCGCTCCCAGCAGGTCACCGACGCCTGCGGCAGCCACGGCGGCTTCTACCTCGGCTCCATCGGCGGGCCCGCCGCCCGTCTCGCCCAGGACTGCATCAAGAAGGTCGAGGTCGTCGAGTACGAGGAGCTCGGCATGGAGGCGGTCTGGAAGATCGAGGTCGAGGACTTCCCCGCCTTCATCGTCGTCGACGACAAGGGCAACGACTTCTTCAAGGACCCGGCGCCGGCGCCCACGTTCACGACCATTCCGGTGCGGGGGCCCGGGCTGGCGTAGTGCCTCTGGTGCGGCGGGGGACGGAACTCGCCCCCGCCGCCCCTACCCGTCCCATCCCCAGGGGCTGCCGCCCCTTCGACCCCCGCCAGGGGCTCCGCCCCCGGACCCCGCTGGGGGCTGTGCCCCCAGGCCCCCCTTCGGCCCTGAAAGGGCCTCGTCCTCAAACGCCGGACGGGCTGAAGCGCGCCTCGCCTCCACGGGAACAGCGAGCCCGTCCGCGATGCTGTCCCCTGTGGAGGTGATCGTCGATGGCCGACGAGCAGGACAAGGGCGGATACCGCATCGAGCACGACTCCATGGGTGAGGTGCGGGTGCCCGCGGCCGCCAAGTGGCGGGCGCAGACGCAGCGGGCCGTGGAGAACTTCCCCGTGTCCGGGCAGCGGATCGAGCGGGCGCACATCGAGGCGCTGGCGCGGATCAAGGGGGCCGCCGCGCAGGTGAACGCCGAACTCGGGGTGCTCGACAAGGAGATCGCCGAGGCGATCCGGGACGCGGCCGGTGAGGTGGCCGAGGGGCGGTGGGACGAACACTTCCCCGTCGACGTCTTCCAGACGGGGTCCGGGACGTCGTCGAACATGAACGCCAACGAGGTCATCGCCACGCTGGCGAGCGAGCGGCTCGGCCGGGACGTCCACCCCAACGACCACGTCAACGCCTCGCAGTCCTCGAACGACGTGTTCCCCTCCTCGATCCACATCGCCGCCACCGCCGCCGTCACCCGGGACCTGATCCCGGCCCTGGAACATCTCGCCGAGGCGCTCGGCCGCAAGGCCGGGGAGTTCGCGGACGTCGTGAAGTCCGGGCGGACCCATCTGATGGACGCCACGCCCGTGACGCTGGGGCAGGAGTTCGGGGGATACGCCGCCCAGGTGCGGTACGGCGTGGAGCGGCTGCGCGCCTCCCTCCCCCGGCTCGCCGAGCTGCCCCTCGGCGGGACCGCCGTCGGGACCGGGATCAACACCCCGCCCGGCTTCTCCGCCGCCGTCATCGAGGAGGTCGCACGGGCCACCGGACTGCCGCTGACCGAGGCCCGCGACCACTTCGAGGCGCAGGGCGCCCGGGACGGGATCGTCGAGACGAGCGGGCAGCTGCGCACCGTCGCCGTGTCCCTGACGAAGATCGCCAATGATCTGCGGTGGATGGCCTCGGGGCCGAGGACGGGGCTCGCGGAGATCTCGCTGCCCGACCTCCAGCCCGGCTCCTCGATCATGCCCGGCAAGGTGAACCCGGTCGTCCCGGAGGCCGTGCTGATGGTCGCCGCGCAGGTCATGGGCAACGACACCACCGTCGCCGCCGCCGGAGCGGCCGGCAACTTCGAGCTCAACGTCATGCTCCCGGTCATCGCCAAGAACGTGCTGGAGTCGATCCGGCTGCTGGCGAACGTCTCGCGGCTGCTCGCCGACCGGACCGTGGACGGGATCGTCGCGCACCGGGAACGCGCCCGCGAGTACGCCGAGTCCTCACCGTCCGTCGTCACCCCGCTCAACCAGTACATCGGCTACGAGGAGGCCGCCAAGGTCGCCAAGCAGGCCCTCGCGCAGCGCAGGACGATCCGCGAGGTCGTCCTCGAAAGCGGGTATGTGGAGCGCGGCATGCTGACGGTCGAACAGCTCGACGAGGCCCTGGATGTCCTGCGGATGACGCGCCCGTAACCTTTCCCGGCGGCGCGCAGAACCGTGACGCGCGCCGCAGCGTCGTATGCCCATGGCACCTAATATCTGTGCATGGCAGACGGTGGAGCGGTGAGACGCGTGGAAACAGGTGGTACGGCGGCGTTCTGGGCGCCCGGGGACCGGATCCTGTGGCGCTACCGGGAGAACGGCGGCCCGGGCTTCCACATCGCCCGCCCGGTCACCGTGGTCCGTGACGACGAGGAGCTGCTCGCGGTCTGGCTGGCGCCCGGCACACAGGTCGTCAAGCCCGTGCTCGCCGACGGCACCCCGCTGCACCAGGAGCCGCTGCCGACGCGCTACACCAAGCCCCGCACCGTCCAGCTCGACCGCTGGTTCGGCACCGGCGTGCTGAAACTGGCCCGGCCCGGCGAGCCCTGGTCCGTGTGGCTGTTCTGGGAACCGGGCTGGCAGTTCAAGAACTGGTACGTCAACCTGGAGGAGCCGCTGGCCCGTTGGGGCGGCGGAGTGGACTCCGAGGATCACTTTCTGGACATCTGCGTGTACCCCGATCGCAGTTGGGGCTGGCGTGACGAGGACGAGTTCGCGCAGGCCCAGCAGGACGGACTGATGGACGCCGCCGTCGCCGAGCGGGCGCGGGAGGCGGGCCGAGCGGCGATGGAGGTGATCCAGGCCTGGGAGGCTCCGTTCAACAAGGGCTGGCAGCACTGGCGCCCGGATCCCTCCTGGGCCGTACCGTTGCTTCCGGAGGACTGGGACCGAGTCCCGGCGCACGTGTCCACATGAGACCCTTGCTGCGCCCCCGGGCAGGAAACGTAGGATCGTCCTCCGCAACACCATCGAACAGCAACTCCCGGGGCCGACACCGGGTCTGACCGAACGTCACCGAGGGGCGGCAGGACGTGAGCGAGGGGTACGAGGGCAACACCGGCGGGGCCGTGAGGACGGACGGCGCCCGCTGCCGGAGCCGCGCCCGGTCCTCCGGTGGCACAGGAACAGCCTCTGACCACGCGGGAATTCCGTTCCGGGGACAGGTATTCCGGGTATCGGGTTTTCTGCGGGACCAACTGTGTGCGCGCCGCGCAGCCCCGGACGGACGGATTCGACACGCGTGACGGAGCAGCCCACCAGCTACGAACGCCCCCAGGGCGTCGACCCCACGGAAGCCCGCGGGGCGCTCCTGCATACCCAGGCCCCGGACGCCTCGGACGCCTTACCTCCCGCCGCCTCCCAGGGCCGCGCGGAGGACGGCCCTGGCACCACCGCGTCATGTGCCACCAGCGGGAAGGGCAGCAAGGGAAACAAGAGTGCCCAGGGAACGGAGCCGGCCGGTTCACAGGCCGAGCACTCACAGCCGGCGGCCGGAGCCGAACCCGACAGCCACCGGCCACGTCCGGCGCCCGAGTCGATCCCGGCCCAGCCGGGCGGTGACATGCGCGCCGAACGCCGTACGGGGCAAGGGGTGACGCCCGGGCGGCCCACGCCGATGCGCCGGGACGGGGACCGGTTGCGTTTCGTCGGCGCCGCGACCCGGCGGATCGCCCGCGGTCTGGACCTCGACGAGATCGTGATGGGGCTGTGCCGGGCCACCGTGCCGACCTTCTCCGACGCGATCCTCGTCTATCTGCGCGACCCGCTGCCGGTCGGCGACGAGCGGCCGGTGGCCGACCGCGTCATGCTGCGGCTGCGGCGCACCGACCGCATCCCGGAGGAGCGCGACACCGAGACCGGCTTCGCCGCGCTCGCCCTGCCGCCGCCGGAACCCTCGGAGCTGAGCGCCGAGTTGTCCTCCGCGATCGCCGAACTGTGCGAGGTACGGCCCGGCGGGGCGCTCGCGGAGGTGCTGCGCGGGGTGCGCCCGGTGTTCGCGGACAGCCCGGCCGCCCGTGCCGCGCTGCCCGAACTCCTGGGCGAGGACAGCACCCTGGTCGTCCCGGGCGGCCAGCGGGCCATCCTGGCCCCGCTCAGGGGCCGGCGCCGGGTGATCGGCGCGGCGGTCTTCCTGCGCCGCCCGGAGCGCTTCCCGTTCGAGAACGACGACCTGCTGGTCGCGGCCCAGCTCGCCACGCACAGCGCGCTCGGCATCGACAAGGCGGTGCTGTACGACCGTGAGGCGTACATCGCCGACGAGCTCCAGCGCACCATGCTCCCGGAGCATCTGCCCCGGCCCACGGGCGTACGGCTCGCCTCGCGCTATCTGCCGGCGGCCGAGACCGCACGGGTCGGCGGTGACTGGTACGACGCGATCCCGCTGCCCGGCAGCCGGGTGGCGCTGGTCGTGGGCGATGTCATGGGGCATTCGATGACCTCGGCCGCGATCATGGGTCAGCTGCGGACCACCGCACAGACCCTCGCGGGCCTGGACCTGCCTCCGCAGGAGGTCCTGCACCATCTCGACGAGCAGGCCCAGCGGCTCGGCTCCGACCGCATGGCGACCTGCCTGTACGCCGTCTACGACCCCGTATCGCACCGCATCACCATCGCCAACGCCGGCCATCCGCCGCCGGTCCTGCTGCATCTGGGCGGCCGGGCCGAGGTGCTGCGGGTGCCGCCGGGGGGCGCCGATCGGCGTGGGCGGGGTCGACTTCGAGGCGGTGGAGCTGGACGCACCGGCCGGGGCGACGCTGCTGCTGTACACCGACGGCCTGGTGGAGTCCCGGCTGCGGGACGTGGCGACCGGGATAGAGCAGCTGCGGGAGAAGCTGGCCGCGACCGCTCAGCTCACGGGGCCCGATCATCCGCCGCCGCTGGAGGCGCTGTGCGACGAGGTGCTCGACATGCTCGGGCCGGGCGACCGGGACGACGACATCGCGCTGCTCGCCGCCCGCTTCGACGGGATCGCGCCGAGCGATGTGGCGTACTGGTTCCTGGAGCCCGAGGACGCGGCGCCGGGCCGTGCCCGGCGGCTGGCCCGGCGGGCGCTGTCGCGGTGGGGCATGGAGGATCTGACCGACTCCGTGGAGCTGCTGGTGAGCGAGGTGGTCACCAACGCGGTGCGGTACGCCTCCCGGCCGGTCACCTTGAGGCTGCTGCGGACCGATGTGCTGCGGTGCGAGGTCGGCGACGATGTGCCGCAGTTGCCACGGCTGCGGCAGGCTCGGGCCACCGATGAGGGTGGGCGGGGGCTGTATCTGGTCAACCGGCTGGCTCGGCGGTGGGGGGCGACTCGGCTCAGCACCGGCAAGGTGGTGTGGTTCGAGTTGAATCGTTCGTAGTCCCGCCCCTGAAAGACACAAGCGAGAGGGCGCCCGGTGATCACCGGGCGCCCTCTCTTTCATGTGCCTACTGGCCGTCGCCGCTCAACGGGTCCGTTGGATTGGTCGGGTCCACTGTCGGCTCTTCCGTGGACGGTTCTGTCGTGGTGTTGCCCGTGGGTTCGTTGGTCGTCGGTGTGTTCGTGGGGGTGTTGTTCGGTGTCGTCGGCGTGTTCGTGGGCGTGCTCGTCGGAGTGTTCTGGGCCGTGGGCGTGGGGGAGGCCGTCGGGCTCGACGAGGCGGACGCGGTCGGGGACGGGGACGCCGTCTGGACCGCCGCGCCCTGCTCGGTCTCCAGGTCGAACTTGGTGACCTTGGTGGAGACGCCGAAGGTGTACGCCGCCCAGATCTGCGCCGGGAAGCCACCACCGTTGATCCGGCCCGCGACCGTGGTCAGGCCCGTCGTCGCACCGGTCAGGCTGACCTGGGCGCCCGTCTTGGCCTTCTCACCGAACAGGCCGACCGAGGTCACCAGGTCGGGCGTGTAGCCGGTGAACCAGGCCGACTTGTTGTTGTCGGAGGTACCCGTCTTGCCGGCCACCTTCTGGCCCTTGCGCAGCGGGTTGTCCCGTACGGACCTCTTGGCCGTACCGTCGTCGACCACACCGGTGAGCACCGAGGTGACGGAGTCGGCGGCCTCACGGTCGATGACCTGGTCGCCGATGGGGTCGGTGTGCTTGAAGGACGGGTAGGTGCTGTTCGTAGCCGACTTGATCAGCGCCGGGGTGACCTTCTTGCCGTGGTTGTCGAGCGTGGCGTAGACGCCGGCCATCTGGAGGGGGCTCGCGCCCATGGTGCCGAGGGTCTGGGCCGGCACCGCCTTCAGGTCCTTGGTGTCCATGCCGAGGTCGTCGGCTACCTTCAGCACCTTGTCCATGCCGACGTCGACACCCATCTGAGCGAAGACGGAGTTGATGGACTTGTTCAGCGCCGTCTGGACGGTGACGTCGCCGTAGTCCTGGTCGTCCTCGTTCTCCGGGGCGAAGCCGATGTCGCTGCCGACGACCGGGCGCTTGCTGGTGCCGTCGTAGAGCGTGTTGGCGGTGATCTCGTCGCCGTCCTGCGTCTTGGCGTTCTCGTCGAAGGCCGCGGCGAGGATCACCGGCTTGAAGGTGGAGGCGGGCTGGTAGTCGGTGCGGGTGGCGTTGTTGACGTAGTGCTCGGTGTAGCCCTTGCCGCCGTACATCGCCACCACGGCGCCCGTCTTCGGGTCCACCGAGACCGCGCCGGCCTGGACGTCGCCGTCGACCGAGCGCTTCTTCGCGTCGAGCTTGCTGGTGAGCTGTTCCTTGACCGCCGTCTCCAGCGCCTTCTGCTTCTTCTTGTCGATGTTGAGTTCGATGTTCCAGCCGCCCTTCTTGATCAGGGCGGTGGCGGACTCGAAGTCGTCGGCGATCCCCGTGGCGACGAGCTGGTTGGCCAGTTCGATGTTGGCCGCGGCCACCAGGTAGCCGGTCTGGCCCTCCTGACCGGGCGCGGCCTTGGGCGCCAGGGGCTCCGGGAACGTCATCTCCTCGCGCTCGCTCTTGTCGAGCCAGTCCTGCTCGACCATGTTGTCGAGGACGTAGTTCCAGCGGGCCTTGACCAGGCGCTTGCCGGTGTCGGTGGCGACGGCCCAGTCGTACTGGCTCGGGGCCTGGAGCAGGGCCGCGAGGTAGGCGCCCTGCTCGACGGTGAGCTTGTTGGCGTCGACGCGGTAGTAGGCCTGGGCGGCGGCCTGGATGCCGTAGGCGCCGCGGCCGTAGTAGCTGGTGTTGATGTAACCGGCCAGGATGTAGTTCTTGTCCTTCTCCCGGTCCAGCTTGAGCGAGATGATCAGTTCCTTCAGCTTGCGCGTGACGGTCTGTTCCTGGCTCAGGTAGTAGTTCTTGACGTACTGCTGGGTGATCGTCGAACCGCCCTGCGCGCCCTTGCCCATGAGGGTGTTGAGGATGCCTCGGGTGGTGCCCTTCAGGTCGACGCCGGAGTCGTTGTAGAAGGTCTTGTTCTCGGCGGCGACGAAGGTGTGCTGGACGGCCTTGGGGACCTTGGAGAGGTCGACGTTCTCACGGTTGACGTCTCCGTCGCGGGTGGCGATCGAGCCGTCCTTGTACTTGTAGACGTTGCTCTGGAGCTTGGCGTCGGGGTTGCCCGCGGGGATCGGCGTGCTGACGTACAGCCAGACAAGAGCACCGATCACGGCCGTGGTCATGAGGAGGAACGCGCCGAGGATCTTCTTCCAGGTGAAGATCCTGCGTATGAGGCTCTTGTCCTTCTTGCCGCCCTTGCCGCCCTTGACCCCCCGGCCGCTCTTCTTCCCCGCGGCGGCCCTGCGCGCGGCCGCGCGGCCGCCGGGTGCGGGACCGCCGGTGTCGGGCGCCTCGGAAGTCTCGGGGGCTTCGGGGGCCTCCACGGCCGATCGCGACTCGCTGCGCGACGGCGGGGCCTCCCTCCGCGGGGAGCGGTTCTTGGGCGCCGCGCGACGGCCACCGCTCTGCCGCGCTCGTCTCTCGTCCGCTCGTCCCATGAGTCCGCTCGCTCCGCTTCGTACTCGGCAGTCACACCAGTGCCTGGAGGCAGGTCAGCTCAGAAAGCTAACACCGTCGGCTGTGTCGAAGAGGCCCCGGTCCGGCGTTCGGAGGGGGTGAGAATCAGCACCCCGCCGGGAAACCGGCACACCACGTCACCTCGTTCGACGACTGGAACGCGCCGGGGGTTGCCATCTGCTCATTAAGTGATATCACTTAGATAAGACAAGGCTAGCGTGGAGGGCGGTGCGAACCGGCTCACGCCTGCACGAAACGGGGGGAATCACCCATGCCCACAGAGAGTTCCTCGGTGAAGGAGTTCCCGGCCCACAGCGTGGGCGGCGCGCTCGCGCTGCTCGGCGGGCTGGTCGGCCTGCTGCTCGGGGGCGGGCTGATCGCCACCGGGGCCACGATGACCGCGACCGGCGCCAAGGCCGGGCTGATCGTCGGCGGCATCCTCATAGGCATCGCCGCGTTCCTGTCGATGTGCGGGCTGAACACGGTGGCGCCGGGCGAGGCACGCGTGGTGCAGCTCTTCGGGCGCTACCGGGGCACCATCCGCGAGGACGGGCTGCGCTGGGTGAACCCCTTCACCTCGCGGGAGAAGATCTCCACCCGGGTGCGCAACCACGAGACGGCCGTCCTGAAGGTCAACGACGCCTACGGCAACCCGATCGAGCTGGCCGCGGTCGTGGTGTGGCGGGTGCAGGACACCGCGCAGGCCGTCTTCGAGGTGGACGACTTCCTGGAGTTCGTCTCCACCCAGACCGAGGCGGCGGTCCGGCACATCGCGATCGAGTACCCCTATGACTCCCACGACGAGGGCGGGCTCTCGCTGCGCGGCAACGCCGAGGAGATCACCGAGAAGCTCGCGGCCGAGCTGCACGCGCGCGTGGAGGCGGCCGGTGTGCGGATCATCGAGTCCCGGTTCACGCATCTCGCGTACGCTCCCGAGATCGCCTCGGCGATGCTCCAGCGGCAGCAGGCGGGCGCGGTGGTCGCGGCGCGGCGGGAGATCGTGGACGGGGCCGTCGGCATGGTCGAGGCGGCGCTCACCCGGATAGCCGAGCAGGACATCGTGGAACTGGACGAGGAACGTAAGGCGGCGATGGTGTCCAACCTGATGGTGGTGCTGTGCGGGGACCGGGCGCCGCAGCCCGTGCTCAACACGGGGACCCTCTACCAGTGACGGTTCCCTCCGGGGGTTCGACCCCACCGGGCCGGCCGCAGCGCAAGCAGGTGCTGCTGCGGCTGGACCCCACGGTGTACGACGCGCTGGCGCGGTGGGCCGGGGACGAGCTGCGGTCCGCCAACGCGCAGATCGAGTTCCTGCTGCGGAGGGCCCTGAAGGAGGCGGGTCGACTGCCGGGGGAGGCTGGGCCCATCCCCCGGAGGGGGCGGCCCCCCGGGGGCTCCGCCCCCAGACCCCCGTCGGCCTGAAAGGCCTCGTCCTCAATCGCCGGACGGACCGGGGGTCGCCCGACCGGCCCCGAACGGGCGCCGGCGCTGTAGCAGAACAGTGACAATCGCCCCCCACCTGCGGTCTCCCACCCCCCGCCACCACCTCCGCACTCCGTGTATACACACCGCGTATACACCGCGTGTACAGTCCTCCGCATGTCCATCGGTCACACCCTCCTGGGACTCCTGGAGTCCGGGCCCCGTCACGGTTACGACCTGAAGCGGGCCTTCGACGAGAAGTTCGGTCACGACCGGCCGCTGCACTACGGCCAGGTCTACTCGACGATGTCGCGCCTGCTGAAGAACGGTCTCGTCGAGGTCGACGGCATCGAGGCCGGCGGCGGCCCCGAGCGCAAGCGGTACGCGATCACCGACGCCGGCATCACCGACGTCGAGCGCTGGCTCGCCACGCCGGAGAAACCCGAGCCGTACCTCCAGTCGACCCTCTACACGAAGGTCGTCCTCGCCCTGCTGACCGCGCGCGACGCGGCCGACATCCTCGACACCCAGCGGGCGGAGCATCTGCGCAGCATGCGCATCCTGACCGACCGCAAGCGCAAGGGCGATCTGGCGGACCAGCTGATCTGCGACCACGCCCTGTTCCATCTCGAGGCCGACCTGCGCTGGCTGGAGCTCGCCGCCGCGCGCCTCGACAAGCTGAAGGCCACGGTGACCGCATGAACGCTCCCGGGGGATCCCTGCTCGTCGCCGAGGACCTGAAGAAGGCGTACGGGCCGACCATGGCGCTGGACGGCGCCGAGTTCTCCATCCACCCCGGCGAGGTCGTCGCGGTGATGGGCCCGTCCGGGTCCGGCAAGTCGACGCTGCTGCACTGCCTCGCCGGCATCGTCACGCCCGACTCCGGTTCGATCCGGTACGACGGCCGGGACCTGGCGACGATGAGCGACGCACAGCGCAGCGCCCTGCGGCGTTCGGAGTTCGGGTTCGTGTTCCAGTTCGGGCAGCTGGTGCCGGAACTGACCTGTGTGGAGAACGTGGCGCTGCCGCTGCGGCTGAACGGCACCCAGCGCAAGCAGGCCGAGAAGACCGCGCTGTCCTGGATGGAGCGCCTCGAGGTCGACGGCCTCGCGAGGAAGCGGCCCGGGGAGGTCTCCGGCGGGCAGGGGCAGCGGGTGGCCGTGGCGCGCTCGCTGGTCACCAGCCCGCGGCTGATCTTCGCCGACGAGCCGACCGGCGCCCTGGACTCGCTCAACGGCGAGCGGGTGATGGAGCTGCTCACCGAGGCGGCCCGGTCGGCCAACGCGGCCGTGGTGCTGGTGACGCACGAGGCACGGGTGGCCGCCTACTCCGACCGCGAGATCGTCGTACGGGACGGGAAGTCGCGGGACATGGAGCGGGCCGTATGAACCTGCGCCAGTGGGCCCGGGATCTGGGCCTGGGAGTCCGGTTCGCCTTCGCGGGCGGACGGGAGGGGTGGGTCCGGGCCATGCTGACGGCGGTCGGTGTCGGGCTCGGTGTGGCACTGCTGATCCTGGCCGCCGCGCTGCCTGGGGTGATCGTCGAGCGGCACACGCGCGAACAGGCCCGTTCCGACTACACATACACGGCCGAGGAGCCTTCCCGCGCCGACAACACCGTGCTGATCGGGCAGACCGACACGACGTTCCGCTCGAAGGACGTGCGCGGCCGGCTGCTGGAGCCGGAGGGGCCGCGCGCCCCGCTGCCGCCCGGCGTCGACGCGTTCCCGGCGAAGGGCGAGATGGTCGTCTCTCCCGCGCTGAAGCGGCTGCTCGCCTCGGACGGCGCGAAGCTGCTGCGGGAGCGCGTGCCGTACCGGATCGTCGGGACCATCACGGACGGCGGTCTCATCGGCTCGCAGGAACTCGCCTACTACGCCGGCGCCAGCGGGCTGAACACCGACGACCCGGGCGTGAACCGGCTGACGCAGTTCGGGATGCGCGACCCGAATCCCGAGAAGGCCGACCCGGTGCTGGTGCTGCTGAGCGTCGTGATGATCACGATCCTGCTGATGCCGGTCGCGGTGTTCATCGCGGCGGCGGTGCGGTTCGGCGGCGAGCGGCGCGACCGGCGGCTCGCGGCGCTCCGGCTGGTGGGCGCCGACGGGTGGATGACCCGGCGGGTCGCGGCGGGCGAGGCGATGGCCGGCGCACTGCTCGGGCTGGTCCTCGGCACGGGGTTCTTCCTGATCGGAAGGCAGGTGGCGGGCTCCGCCGAGGTGCTGGGGATCAGTGTCTGGCCCAGCTACCTCAACCCCTCCCCCGCCCTCGCCACGCTGGTCGCGGTCGCGGTGCCGGCGGCCGCCGTGCTGGTCACCCTGCTCGCCCTGCGTGGCGTGGTGATCGAGCCGCTCGGCGTGGTGCGTTCGGCGAAGCCCACGCGGCGCCGGCTGTGGTGGCGGCTGCTGCTGCCGCTGGCCGGGCTCGCGATGCTCTACCCGATGATCGGCCAGGGC
Source organism: Streptomyces sp. YKOK-I1 (assembly GCF_054660435.1). Lineage (NCBI taxonomy): Bacteria > Bacillati > Actinomycetota > Actinomycetes > Kitasatosporales > Streptomycetaceae > Streptomyces > Streptomyces sp. YKOK-I1. The sequence goes on along the minus strand of NZ_BAAGDR010000001.1, from coordinate 6,621,831 downwards.
AACGACTCAGGGGACTTCAACCAGTACCTGGTGGTCGGTGGCGTCCTGCTGCTGCTGATCGGGGTGACCGCGATGCTGCCCTGGCTGGTGGAGCGGGTCGTGGCCCGGCTCGGCTCGGGCGGGGTCTCCTGGCAACTGGCGGTACGGCGGTTGCAGTTGAGCAGCGGTACGGCGGCCCGTATGGTCAACGGCATCGCGGTGGCGGTGGCCGGGGCGATCGCGCTGCAGATGCTGTTCGCCGGGGTCGACAACCACTACACCACGGCCAACAAGGAGGATCTCGCCCGGGCGCAGATGCAGGTGACCGTGTCCCAGGGCGTCTCCGTGACGGACACCGCCCGCCGGTTCGAGGACACCAAGGGCGTACGACGGGTCATCGCGCTGTGGGAGGGCTATGCCAGCGACACGTCCACGCGGTCCGACACCGATTCGGCCCGTGGCAGCGAGCTGGCCGTCGGCAGCTGCGCCGACCTGCGGGAGGTGGCGAAGCTGCCCTCCTGCAAGGACGGCGACATCTTCATGGCCGACGGCGCCGACTACTACTCCTCCGACGGGCCGCTGGTGAACAAGCCCGGCAAGAAACTGTACGTGAGCGACGGCGACACCGAGGTCACCTGGACGGTGCCGGCCGGCGTCCTGCACGCGACGTCGATGAAGGACCCGTCCGGCTCTCCGCGCGGCGGCTTCCTGATGACCCTGGGCGCGATGCCCCGGAACTTCGCCGGAGTGGTCTCCGGGGACCTCTACATCTCGATCGACCGCTCGGTGCCCGACTCCGTCGAGTACGCCCTCAACACCGCCGCCGCCGTGGACCCGCTGGCGAACACGACGATGTGGTCGGAGACCCGGACGAACAGGAAGTACGAGTCGATCCTCACCGGGCTGTACCTCGGCGCGATCTGTGTGCTGGCGCTGATCGGGGCCAGCCTGCTGGTCTCGCAGCTGGAGCAGTTGCGCGAGCGCCGCAAGCTGCTGTCGTCGCTGGTCGCCTTCGGTACCCGCAGGCGCACGCTGGGCCTGTCGGTGCTGTGGCAGACGGCGGTCCCGATCGGGCTCGGTCTGCTGCTGGCCTCGATGGTGGGGATCACGCTGGGCGCGGTGCTGCTGAAGATGACGGCCGTCCCGGTGAGCGTCGACTGGACGGGTGTCCTGTCCATGACGGGCGTCGGCGCGGGTGTCGTACTGCTGGTGACCCTGCTGAGCCTGCCGCCGCTGATCCGGCTGATGCGGCCGGACGGACTGCGCACGGAGTGACCGCGCACGGAGTGACCTGGAGGGCCCCTCGGATCCGCAGTCGAGGGGCCCTTCGGCCGTTCAGAGCTGGTACTCCCGCACCACCCTTCGCACCTGCGCGAACAGCATGCCCACGTTGACGGACTTGCGGCAGACGACCACCGCGACGACGTCCTGCTGCTCGGTCATCCTCACGAACAGGTGGGTGAGATTGTCGCTGTTGACGAGGATCTCCTGGAAGAAGTGGTTGTCGCTCTGGATGCCGCGCCGCTCCTTGAAGACGTCCTCGATCATGACGACCGTGCGGCCCTGGAACAGGTCGAGCGTCGCACCCGCCAGCAGGTCGAGGACCTCGGGCGGATGGTTGTCGACCGTCTCGTAGGAGAGCAGCATGCCGGTGGACATGTCGACGACGCCGGAGGCGACGCAGTCGGGGGCATCCGTGCGGAGTGACTTGACCAGGCCCATCACCTGATCGGAGAAACCGGGGGTCATACGCTTCGTCGCCATCCCTTCAGACTCCTTCGGCGGTTTTCTCGGTGAGGATCAGATCGATGCGGCGCAGGGCCGGCTGGGTCGCCCGGTGCAGGCGCTCCACATCCATCCCCTCGTCCCCGAGTACGACCATCAGCGCGGTGTCGCCGACGGCGTAGAACGCGGCGCAGCCATGGCTGCCGTAGGTCACCGTGCGGTGCAGGGCACCGCGGGCGGTCGCCTCGGAGGTACGGCGGGCGAGGCCGAGGCCGGCCGCGGCGAGGGCGGCGAGGCCCTCCGGGTCGATCGAGTCGGCCGTGTCGGCGGCGATGAGCAGCCCGTCGGCCGCGGCGAGGGCGGTGTCGGTGATTCCGGTCACCTGCTCGCGCAGACCGCGCATCTCCTGTGCGAGGGCTTTATGGTCCATGAGTGCAACTCCCCTGATTCTGATCGCATATGACCGTCGGATTTCTGTGGGGGTTTCGGCGTGGGGCTGTCAAAAGGTGAGTCCCTCGGTGGTTCCTTCGGTGATTCCCTCGGTGGTTCCTTCGGTGGTTCCCTCGGCGAGTTCCTCTATTTCGCCGTCGGATTGCGGAGCCGGAAGAATTCCTTCCAGCCGGTTCCGCCACCGTGGTTCTCGTCGGGTTCCGGGGCGAGGGCCTCGTTGATGCCGCTGGCGCCCGGGCGGCGGCGGGGCAGGGCGGCCGGCTCGGGAGGCGGTGCGTACGGCGGGACGGGGGCGGGCGGCGGGGGCGGGGCGGGTTCCCGGGGCCGTACGCCCTGGCCGCCGGGCGGCAGCCGCACCGGGATCGGCAGGGGTGTCTCCTCGCACTCCAGCAGCCCCTCCCCCAGCATCCGGGCCACCGCCACGGTGACGGTGTAGACCCCGCGCCCGGTGCGGAAGGCGAGGTCGCGGGCGGTGCGCCGGCCGTCGGCGTGGGTGAGCAGCTCACGCTGGATCGGGCCGAGGCGGTCGGCGGCGTAGGAGAGGGAGCCGGGCACCGGACGCTCCCGCTCGGGTCGTACCGGACACGGCATCGAGAGCAGCGCCGAGAACTTGCGGGCCGCCTCCTGGAGCAGCCTCGTGGGTGCCTCGCCGATGGTGACCGGGGCGGGCGGCGGGCCGGTCGCCGGACCGCGTTCGCAGCCGTCGACGCTGCCCGCGACGACCGCGAACGCGGCGTCCTGGAGGGCCATCGCGCAGACCACCCTGAGCTGGGCGGCGCCCGCGTAGCCGTGGGCGATCAGACCGGCGGCGGGCCAGCGGGCGCCCCCGGACTCGCGCACCAGCGCGGCCCAATCCTCGCCGGCGATCCGCCCGGAGCGCAGCAGCAGCGCCTCCGCGCCGGGTGCGCCCGGTGACTCGATCGCGGCGATCAGTCCGCCGTGGAGATGGAAAATGCCGCCGGGTGAACCCGCCACCCACAGCTCGCCCGTGAACCCGTCGCGTACGCACGCGGCAAGGTCGCGTGCCAGCAGCTCGTAGCCCGACATCACTCCCCTTGCCCTGTCGCACATACGCCTGACGCGTACCGCTGAGGGGGGAATGTCTATCAGCCCGGAGGTATGTCCCAGCCGGGGATTTGCTACCTGCCCCGACCTGACGGAAGTTGTCTTCTCGGATGATTTAAATATTCTTGTTCGGCGTTCATTTGACCGAACGCAGAGGAAGTGGGAGAAGGGGAGACATGTCGCTGGACGCGCTGAAGTCCGCCCTGCCGGACTACGCCGAGGACCTGCGGCGCAACCTGGACTCGGTCATCGGCGATACGGTCCTGCCGCCGCAGCAGCTCTGGGGCACGGTCCTGGCGACGGCGATCGCCGTCCGCTCCCCGATCGTGCTGCGCGCGCTGGGGCCGCTCGCCCGGGCGAACCTCTCGCCCCAGGCGTACACCGCCGCGAGGTCGGCGGCCGCCGAGATGGCGATGACGAACGTCTTCCACCGCACCCGGCATCTGCTGTCCGACCCCGGGTACGGCCGGCTGCGGGCGGGGCTGCGGACGAACGTCCTCGGCGACCCCGGGGTGGCCCGGGTGGACCACGAGCTGTGGAAGGTCGCCGTGTCCGCGATCAACGCGTGCGGGCTGTGTCTCGACGCGCACGAGCGGGCGCTGCGGGCGGCGGGGGTCGGACGTGAGGTGGTCCAGGAGGCATTCAAAATCGCGGCGGTCGTCCACGCGGTGGCAGTAACACTGGAGGCAGAATCCACCCTGAACGAGTAGCCCACCCCTCGCCCTCGGGCCCCGGCCCCGGCTCCCGCCTCTCGGGCATCAGCTCTCCGGCCCTCGCCCCCGGCCTCCGACTCCCGGTCTCGCCCCCGGTCTCCGGCCCTCGCCCTCAGCCTCCAGGTCTCCGGCCATCGCCCCCGGCCTCCGGCCCCGGCTCTCCGGCTTTCGCCTCTCGGCTTTCCGGCACTCGGCCCCGGTCTCCGACTCCCGGTCTCCTGCCCCGGCCTTCGCCTCCCGGCCCCCGGCCCCCAGCTCTTCCCCCCTCGCCCCCGGCCCCCAGCTCTCCGGCCATCGGACCCGGTCTCCGGCTCTCGGCTCTCGGCTCTCCGGCCCCGGCCCTCGCTTCCCGCCCGTCGGCTCCCGGCTCCGCCTCCCGCCTCTCCAGCCCCGGCCCCAAGCTCTCCAGCCCTCGCCTCCCGGCCCCCCCCAGCTCCCAGCTCTCCGGCCATCGGCCCCGGGCCCTGGTCTCCAGCCCCCAGCCCCCAGCCCCCGCCTCGCGCCTCACGCCGCTCAGCGCCGCCTCAGGCCCCAGCTTTCTCCAGTCCCGGCTTCCGGTTCCCAGCGGCGGGTTCCGGCCTCCGCTTGGGGCCTAGGGGGTCTTGTCCTCGGGTGGGGTTTTTGTGGGTGGGGCGACCGGGGCCGTGTCCATCGCCGTTGCCCCTCGCGGTCTCGGGGACGTCCGTAGGGCCGGCTCCTGGGCGTATGCCTTCAGATAGCCCACCACCGTGTTCGTGACCGCCACCAGCGGTACGGCGACCACCGCGCCGCCGATGCCGGCGACCAGGCCGCCGGAGGCCACCGCCAGCACCACCGCGAGCGGGTGGACGCGGACCGCCCGGCCGAGGATGAACGGCTGGAGGATGTGGCCCTCGATCTGCTGCACGGCGAGCACCACGGCGAGGGTCATCACGGCCGTGAACACGCCCTGGGTCACCAGCGCCACGACCACCGCCAGCGCGCCGGAGGCCACCGCGCCGACCAGCGGGATGAACGAGAACAGGAAGATGAACACGGCCAGCGGCACGGCCATCGGCACATCGAGGAAGTAGATGCCGAGGCCGATGAAGATGGCGTCGATGAGGGCCACCACGACCGTGCCCCGGACGTACGCCGTCAGCGTGGCCCAGGCCCGCGGGCCCGCGCCCGCCACGCCCGGGCGGGCGGCGGCCGGGACCAGCTTGAGGGTCCACTCCCAGATCCGCTTGCCGTCGTAGAGCAGGAAGAGCGTCGAGAAGAACGCCAGCAGGATGCCGGTGAGCGCCTCGACGACGACCGTGACGCCCTCCAGCCCCGCCGAGGTGATGGAGTCGGTGTTGGCGCCGATCGCCTCGCGCAGGTTCTTGGCGATGCCGTTGATCTGCTTGTCGGTGACGTGGAACGGGCTGTTGAGCAGCCAGCGGCGCAGATCCTCGATGCCGTCCTGGACCTGGTCGGAGAGGTTGTCGATGTTCTCCATGACCTGCCAGGTCACGAACCAGCCCATCAGGCCGATGACGACGAATCCCAGGATCGCGGTGAGGGCGGTCGCGGGTCCCCCGGGCACGCCCATGCGCTTGAGCCGGGCCACGGTGGGTTCGAGGAGAGCGGTCAGCAGCAGCGCGACCACGAAGGCCAGGACGACCAGTTGGACGGCGCTGATGACCTTGATCAGCACCCAGACGGTCCCGGCGAGCACCAGCAGCCGCCAGCCCGCCTCGGCGGCGACCCGGACGCCCCACGGCACGGCCTGTGCGGGATCGGGCCGCGGCAGGGGCGGGAAGGGCTCCTCGTGGGGCGTCACGGCGGTCGACAGCGCCGGCGGCTCCGGGTCCGGCGTCGGCTCCGGCTCGAACTCCTCGGTGACGCTCTCGCGCTCCACCTCGGCACGCCGCTCGTCGAGCCGCTCACCCATCTCGGTCAGTCCGGCGCCGAGCCGGCCGAGCCACCCTGGCACTCGCGACATGATCCGCCCTCTTCCCCCGGCTCTCCCCACCACTCCCCCTGGAGTCGTCGGCTCGTCGACCGTACAGGGCGATGGCCCCTCACCTAAGGACGGGGAGGGGCTGCGCGGGGTTGAGCGTCGGCTCAGTACGAGCCGTTGGCCTGCCAGTAGTCCCAGGCGTCGCAGGGGCTGCCGTACCGTTCGTTCATGTAGTTCAGGCCCCATTTGATCTGGGTCGCCGGGTTGGTGCGCCAGTCGGCGCCCGCGGACGACATCTTCGATCCCGGATAGGCCTGGACGAGACCGTAGGCGCCGGACGTGGGGTTGACGGCCTGGTAGTTCCAGGTGGACTCGTGGTTCACGATGTTGCTGAAGCACTGGAACTGTCCGGCGGGCACGATCTGACGTGCGATGGCCTGGACCTCGGCGACGGTGTACGACGCCTGCTGCGGGAAGCTCGCGGTGCTGCCGGAGGACGCGGTGGACTTGGTCTCCGCCTCGGCGCGTTCCTTGGCTTCCTCGGCTTCCTTCTCCGCCTCGGCCTTGGCGACGGCGGCCTTCTGCTTGGCCACGGCGTCCTTGGCCGCCTGCTTACGGGCGGATTCCTCCGCCTCCTTCTTGGCGGTGGTGTCCGCGGCGATGGCCTGCGTGGTGGCCTGCTGGTGCAGCGAGGCCGTCTGCACCTCGGCCTGTTGGCCTATCGGTAAGTCGGCGAGCAGCGTCGAACCGCTCGCCGTGGCCTGCGCGTCGTCACTGGACTGCGCGGTGTTCGCCTGGGCCACGCCCATGACGGCACCGACAGTGGTGACCGCGGTGGCCGAGGCCACCGCGAATCCCCGGGCCGAGTTCCGGCTCACACGAATTCCTTCGTTCGAGGTGAAAGTCGAGCTGAAAGGAGGTGCGGCCGGAGCCGCCCGGACTCAGTACCAGTGGTTGGCCTGCCAGAACGACCACGCCTCACAGGGGCTGCCGTACCGGCTGTTCATGTAGTTCAGGCCCCACTTGATCTGCGTGGCCGGGTTGGTCTGCCAGTCGGCGCCCGCGGAGGCGTACTTGCCGGCGGGCAGCGCCTGGAAGAGGCCGTAGGCGCCGGAGGAGGCGTTGACGGCGTGGTAGTTCCAGCTGGACTCGTGGTCCACGATGTTGCTGAAGCACTGGAACTGGCCGCTCGGCACCATCTGCGCGGCCATGGCCTGGATCTGCGCGACCGTGTAGGAGCTCTGCACCGGGAAGTCGGACGCGCTGCGGCTGGCCTTGGCCTTGGCCTCGGCGCGCTCCTTGGCCGCCTTCTCGGCGGCCTCCTTCTTCGCGACGGCGGTCTCGGCGGCAGCCTTGCGGGCCGCTGCCTCCGCTTCCTTCTTCGCGCCCTCGTCGGCGGCGATGGCCTGGTAGTTGGCCTGCTGCGCCACGGTGGCGGTCTGCACCTGGGCCTGCTGGCCGGCAGGGATGTCAGCGAGGAGCGTCGCGTCGCTCGCGGTCGCCTCAGCGTCGTTGTTCGGTGCTGCGATGCTGCCCGAGGCAACGCCGACAACGCTTCCGACGGCGGTGACCGCCGTGGCCGAGGCCACTGCGAATCCCCGGACCGAGATCCGGCTCACACGGTTTCCTTCCAGCAGCGCCCGCTTCGGTGACCCTGGCGGACGCGATCGTGCCCCTGACGCTGGCCTCCCCTCGATGGGTCACGGGAGACACGGGCCCGGTGGGCAACTCCCCGGAAGGGAGCGCCGTGTGGTGCTCGGGCGGCATACGGCGACGCTATGGAGTTGGAGGTGGTGCTCGGGTGTTCCCGTACCCCTGGGGGTACACGTGTGCCGTATGCGGGGCCTGACAGGATCGAGACTCTGCCGTAACCGGATACCGCAAGGCAATTCCGGGTTACGTGTGAAAGCTCACACCCTCGCGATCCCCGGATATTTCGCCGAACCCCCACACACGCCGGTGCCGCCCGGCTAGGCTCACAGCCTTTGTCGGACGGCACCAACTGACGCTCAAAGCTTATGAACTTGTGCGGTCAGGGTCAGATATGCCCGTCCTCCAGCATTTCGGTCACAAGCGCCGCGATCTGGGACCTCTCGGACCGGTTCAGCGTCACGTGCGCGAAGAGCGGGTGGCCCTTCAGCTTCTCCACGACGGCGACGACTCCGTCGTAGCGCCCGACCCGCAGATTGTCCCGCTGGGCCACGTCATGGGTGAGAACCACCCGCGAGTTGGCGCCGATCCGGGACAGAACGGTCAGCAGCACGTTCCGTTCGAGGGACTGGGCCTCGTCGACGATGACGAAGGCGTCGTGCAGGGAGCGGCCCCGGATGTGCGTCAGGGGCAGGACCTCCAGCATCCCGCGCGCGGTGACCTCCTCGATGACCTCGCGGGACGTGACGGCCGACAGGGTGTCGAACACCGCCTGCGCCCAGGGGCTCATCTTCTCGGCCTCGGAACCCGGCAGATAGCCGAGCTCCTGCCCGCCCACCGCGTACAGCGGACGGAAGACCATCACCTTCTGGTGCTGACGGCGCTCCAGGACCGCCTCCAGGCCCGCGCACAGCGCCAGCGCCGACTTGCCGGTGCCGGCCCGGCCGCCCATCGACACGATCCCGACGTCCGGGTCGAGCAGCAGATCGAGCGCGATGCGCTGCTCGGCGCTGCGGCCCTTGATGCCGAACGCCTCCCGGTCGCCGCGCACCAGCCGGATGTTGCCCTCCGGGGTGACCCGGCCCAGCGCCTTGCCGCGCTCCGACTGGATGGTCAGACCGGTGTGCACGGGCAGGTCGGCGACCTCCGGGACGTACACGTGTCCTTCCTCGAAGAGGATGTCCACCTGTTCGCCGGACAGGCCCAGTTCGGACATTCCGGTCCAGCCGGAGGCGTCCGTGATGGCGAGCTCGGCGCGGTACTCCTCCGCCAGGAGACCGACCGACGAGGCCTTGATCCTGAGCGGCAGGTCCTTCGACACGACGGTGACGTCGAACCCCTCGGCCTGCAGATTGCGGGCGACCGCGAGGATGCGTGAGTCGTTGTCCCCCAGCCGGTAGCCGCTGGGCAGCACGCTGGGGTCCGAGTGGTTGAGCTCGACACGGATGGTGCCGCCCAGCTCCCCGATCGGGATGGGGGCGTCGAGGCGACCGTACTTCACCCGGTAGTCGTCGAGCAGGCGCAGCGCCTGCCGGGCGAAGTAACCGAGTTCGGGATGGTGCCGCTTGGCCTCCAGTTCCGTGACCACGACGATGGGGAGCACGACCTCGTGCTCCTCGAAGCGGGTCATGGCGTTCGGGTCGGCCAGCAGGACGCTGGTGTCGAGAACATAGGTGCGCCGGTCAGGCATACGGCGCTTTGTGCTGGTCACCACGGAAGGACGTACCCCCTCGGATGAGGTCGGGGAGCGACGGAGTGGAAGCAGGGCCGGGAGGGCGGGAAGAACCCGACCGGTCGACGGCCCCGATGCACAGGCCGGGGACCGGCCCCCCGCTGCTTCTTCCGTGCCGTGACCGCACGGTCGGGCTGGTGCAAAGGGCCTCCCGGGCGGACGGCCCCGTGCCGCCCGCTGAGGATCCGACACCCGTGGTTCGGGCGTCGACCTGCTTGGCTTATGCCCTCGAAAATGCGCCGCCATGCCACGGCATATGACGGCGCACCGGTGAACTCCTTGTAACTTCCGTCCCGCGGTCAGCCGCCGTAACGGCGGTGACGTGCCGCGTAGTCGCGCAGGGCACGCAGGAAGTCGACCTTGCGGAAGGCCGGCCAGAAGACCTCGCAGAAGTAGTACTCCGCATGGGCCGTCTGCCACAGCATGAATCCGGACAGCCGCTGTTCGCCGCTGGTGCGGATCACCAGGTCGGGGTCGGGCTGGGCGCCGGTGTAGAGGTGGCGGCCGATCAGGTCGACGCTGACGGAGTCCGCGAGGTCCTCCATCGAGACGCCCCGGTCGGCCGCGTCGGTGATCATCGAGCGCACTGCGTCGGCGATCTCCTGGCGTCCGCCGTAGCCGATGGCGACGTTGACCAGTATGCCGTCGACGTGGGCGGTGGCCTGCTCGGCCTCCTTCAGCGCGGTCTGCACATGGGAGGGGAGGATGTCGGGCGTGCCGACGTGGTGGACGCGCCAGCGGCCGTCGGCGGCGAGGGTGCGGACCACGTCCTCGATGATGCCGAGGAGGGGGACGAGCTCCTCCTGGGGGCGGTCGAGGTTGTCCGTCGACAGCAGCCAGAGGGTGACGACCTCGACGTCCGTCTCGGTACACCAGCCGAGGAACTCCTCGATCTTCTCGGCGCCGGCGCGGTGACCGTGCTCGGTGGTGGACCCCGAGGCCTTCGCCCAGCGGCGGTTGCCGTCCATGATGACGCCGATGTGCTTGGGCACCTGAGCGTGGTCCAGGTGGCCTTCCACCCGGCGTGCGTACAGCCTGACCAGAAGGCCGCGCAGCTTGTCGCGCAGGTTCACGTGATGTCAGCCCCTCCGTGCCGGTGCGGTCCCCGCGGGCCAAAGGGTACCGGTGCGGGGGGGTGCGGTTGTTGGTCGGGTGCGGGTGGGTGGGGGGTACTCGCGCAGTCCCCGTGCCCCTGGGGTGGAGCGGTCGACCCACGTGGAGAAGGGGCCGCTCCCTGGTGCAAAAAACGGGCCGGTCCGTGGGGGGGAGACGGACCGGCCCGAGGGGGGGTTTCCACCATAACCCTTCGTAAGTGATGCTGCGTGCATCGGCGCGGCACAATTACTCTCCGGAGTCACTCGGCGACACCGAGATGGCCTTCCGGAGCATGATTCATAGGGCTCATATGGCCGGAACACGGCGGAATCCCAGGGGAATGACCGCGTTCACCGAGGGAAGTTGAGGTTTTGGCGGGTCCCCCTGATGGGCTACCCCGGCCACTCACGCCCGCTTGACGCGGGCGGCGCCGCGCAGCCCCCTCCACCGCGCGGTGCCGCCCGCGCAGCTTTGCTCACGCGAATTACCTGCGCTTGAACTTACGTGAGGCCCACAGTGAATGCGAACCGCTCGCGATAACGATGTGGAAACCTCGTGGAGAATGTGCGGCGGTCTGCGCTGGAGTGAACCGGAATGCCCTTTTCTGTTTGCCCGAGGGGCCCATGGCGGGCGGTTCCCGACCTCTTTGCCTTCTGGCGTCGGCGCCATGACCCCGAGGATCAGTTGGCAAGAGGCGTCCGCACGGCGGCTGGAACGGCAGTTCCTGGCCAATCCGCTCGCGGACGACACCGGAGGCCCCGTGGAGATCGTCGCGGCCATGCTCGGCGCGCACGCACAGGTTCCCTCGGCGGCGGAGCCGGCGGTCGGCATCCGCGCCGAGGGGACGACACGGACCGGCGTACGGGCCGCGCCGGCCGGGGACCGGTCGCTGGTCCGGACGCACGGCCCGCGCGGGACGGTCCATCTGCTGCCCGCCCGGGAACTCCCCCTGTGGACCGCCGCCCTGACCGCGGTTCCGTCCGGCCGCAGCCCCTTCCCGCCGGACGTACGGCTCACCTCCGCACAGGCCGAGCAGGTGGTGGCGGCGATCGGGGAGGCGCTCGAGGGGGTGTGCCTGACGGTGGAGGAGCTGGACGAGGAGGTCGTCGCCCGTACCGGTCCCTGGGCCGGGGACCTGGTGATGCCCGCCGGATGGCCCGGGCGGCCTCGGCCTGCTCGTCCGCCGCTGCCTCGCCGCCTACGGTCCGGCCACACCGCAGGACTTCGCCAAGTGGGTGGCGGCCGGGGACACCGCGTTCCCCGACGGTCCCGCGCGCGGGGTGCGGTTGCTGCCCTCTGCTGTTCCCGGGTGCCGCCTACCGGCGGGCGCCGGCGGGCGGGCAGGCCGGGAACTTCCCGGTGCTGCTGGTGGACGGGGTGGCGGCGGGCGTCTGGCACCAGCGGCGCCGGGGCCGCCGTACGACCGTCACGGTGGAGCCGCTGGGCCGGCTCACGGCCCGGCGGACCCGGGAGCTCGGCGAGCGCGCCGAACGGGTCGGCGAGGTGCTGGAGGCGACGGCGGAGCTGGTGATCGGGGAGGTGACGACGGCCCGCACGCATGACGGCTCAGACGGCCGGCTTGCGGGCCTCGAACAGGTGGCGGCTGCTGTGGGCGACGAACGGCCCCTCGGCCCTGATCCGCTCGTGCAGCTCGCGCAGCCGAGGCTCGTACGCCGAGACGGTGAAGCCCGGCACCATCCAGACCACCTTGCGCAGGAAGTGGACGACGGCGGCGATGTCGTGGAACTCGATCCGGAGGCGTTCGGCGCGCAGATCGACGATCTCCAGCCCCGCCGCCTCGGCCCCGGCCCGCTCCCGGTCCGGATGACGACCGTTGCTGACCTCCTCCGACTGGGGTCCGAGGAAGTACTCGACCAGCTCGAAGACACTGCGCGGCCCGACATGCTGGGCGAAGTAGGTCCCGCCGGGCCGGAGCACCCGCGCGATCTCACCCCACAGGGGCCGTACCGGATGTCTGCTGCCGACCAGGTCGAAGGTGTCGTCCGCGAACGGCAGCGGGGCGTCCTCCGGGGACGCGACGACGGTGATGCCGCGCGGCCGCAGCAGGGCGGTGGCCTTGGCGACGTTCGCCGGCCAGCCCTCGGTCGCGACGGTGAGGACGGGCGCGGCGGCGGCCCGCCCGAGGGCGAAGTCCAGGACCTCCCCGCCCCCGGTCTGGATGTCGAGCGCGGCCGTCGCCCCGCCCAGTCGCCCGGCCAGCGAGACCGCGTACCCCCAGGAGGGCCGTTCCTCGGTCGCCCGCCCCTCGAACCAGGAGAAGTCCCACCCTTCGGTGGGGACGGCGGCGCCCTCGGCGAGAAGCTCCTGGAAGGTCGTGCCCCGGTGGTGATCGTCGTCGTCGCTCATGGACCGATCCTGACAGCCGGCCGCCCACCCCCGCCCCCGATTAATTCCTGCCTTCAGTCCCGCTCCACGTCATAGCGGAGCAGGACGACTCCGTTGCCGAAGGTGCGGGATTCGGCGAGGTGGAGGCCGGTGGTCGTGCCGGTGTCCGGGAAGAGGGGTTTGCCCCGGCCGATCAGTACGGGGTGGACGTAGAGCCGGATCTGGTCGACGAGCCCGAGGCGGAGGAACTCGGCGGCGAGATCGGCACCACCGAGCCCCAGATCGCCGGGGCCCAGCTCCGCGTCGTGCCGCTCCTTGAGGGCCTGCACCTCCTCGGGGACGACCTCCCGCACGATCGTCGTGTTCCAGTCGGCGTGCTCCAGCGTGCGGGAGTAGACGTACTTGGGGATCTCCCGCCAGAGGGCGGCGAATTCGGCCATCACCGCGGGGGTCTCGGGATCGGCGTCGGCGGTGGGCCAGAAATCGGCCATGAGGTCGTGGGTGACCCGGCCGCTGAGGAGACCGGCCATCCCGGCGACGAAGTCGTTGGCGTCCTGGTGGACCTCGTCGTCGACGCGGTGCCACGAGATGTCGCGGTCCGGACCCTCCATGTATCCGTCCAGGGACACCGACATCATCAGGACGATCTTCCGCATACGACGGCCACCTCTTCGTGTCCCGGCTCGCTACCGTGCCGAGGGTAGCGAGGCGAGCGAGGGGATCAGGACTGTGGCGCGCTGGCACGACGGGTTTGCCGAACTGCTCGTGAGGACGGACGAGGGTCCCCCTCTTCGCATCCCCCTGGAGATCGCCGCCTCCTACCGCGCCCGCACCCGGGGCCTCCTGGGCCGCGACGCGGTGGACGGCGCCCTGCTCCTGACCCCCGCCGGCAGCATCCACACCTTCGGTATGCGCATCCCCATCGACGTCGCCTACCTCGACCGCCACCTGAAGGTCATCGCCGTACGCACCATGCCGCGGGGCCGCCTGGGCCTCCCCCGCCTCCGCTCCCGCCATGTCCTGGAGGCGACGGCGGGGGTGATGGAGGGGTGGGGGCTGCGGAAGGGGGCACGCGTCGAGGTGATCGAGCTCAGCTCGCCGTCCTCGGGAAGGTGATCTCGACCCGGCGGTTCTTCTTGCGGCCCTCCTCCGTGGAGTTGTCGGAGATGGGGTACTGCTCGCCGTAGCCGCGGACCTCGAAGGTGATGCCGGGGTCGTTGAGGTCGCCGGCGAGTTCCGCCTGGACGGCGTCGGCGCGTTGTTTGGAGAGGACGTCGCCGTGGGCGGAGGAGCCGAGGTTGTCGGTGAAGCCGAAGACGCGGACCAGCTTGGTGTTCTGCTTCTTGATCTCGTCGGCGATCACCGCGATGCGGGCCTTCGCCTCGGTGCCGAGCTTCGCGCTGTCCTTGCCGAACAGGACCTCGGCCTGGAGGGCGAACGTGACGTCCGCGTTGGTGTCCTCGCGCCGTTCGTCGCCGGACTCGTCCTCCACGACCTGCTTGATGTCGAGGACCTTGGGCTCGGCGAGCGTGCCGCCTTCGGGGAGTTTGAGGTCGGGGTCGTTGGGGTCCACCTCGACCGGTGCGGAGGCGGTGGCCTCGGTGCCCGGGGGGACGCTGGGGGTGGTGTCGTCGGCCAGGGAGGCGGGGGCCGTGCCGAGGACGAGGAGGGTGGCGGTGGCCACCGCCAGGGAGAGACGTGGGGTCATGACCGGCCTCACCCGGAGATCTTGACGACCGCGCTGGGGAACAGCGGGAGCTGGAAGGTGACCTCCGTGCTGCTCGCGGGCGGGGCGGGGAACTGGAGGAACACGTCGATCGTCTCCCCCGCCTTCAGCGTCGAGAAGCCGGTGGTGGTCAGGGGGCGGCCCTCGGTGTCGCGGAGGACGTAGTAGCGCTTCTTGCTCTTGGAGTCGACGAGGGTGGCTCCGCCGAGGGACAGTCCGTTGTTGATGATCTCCGTCTCGTTGCCGCTCAACGCCGAGGGGATCACTGCTTCCGTGCCGCTGTCGTTCTTCAGGTCCCCGTTGACTGTGATGAAGCCGCCCGAGTCCCGCACGGCCGAGGTGATCTGGAGGAGCAGCCCGCTCGGCCCCTTCAGCTCGGCCAGGGGCTCGGCCGACTGGCCCTCCTGCGTGTCCGGCTGCGATCCGCCGGGCGAGGAGGCGGACGACGAACTCTGCGGCTTCTTGTCATCGCCGTCGCCGCCGCTCCCGCACGCGGTCGAGCCGAGGGCAAGCCCGGCCACGATCGCCACCGCGACCATCCCCCTGCGGGCTTCCGCCGTGCATCGCATGTTCATCACTCTGCTTCCTTCGTCAGCCGCTGACCAGGTGGACGTCGAACAGGTCCTCGGGCCCGGGCAAATCAGTCAGGTCTTCCGGGTCCAGGGCCCAGTCGCCGTCGTCGCAGACGAGCGTCGGCAGTACGTCGTCCTCCGCGTCCTCGCCCGGGAGCTCGAACGTGCAGAGTGGCTCGATCACCGCGACGGCGTTGGCGTGTGCCTGCCGGTCCGCCGTGCCGGGCACGACCGACTCCCCAACGGTCCTGTTCGTCTGAGCCCTGACCCGGTAGCTCAGGAGTCCGTCCGGGGAACACTGGACCGTCGCATCGTTCATCGCGGCCAACTGGTCCGCTCTCCAGCAGGTGTTCGTCCCGCCGTTGCCGTCGAAGATGCTCTGCCACTTCGTGGGGTCGAGCACGTCGAGCACCCACTCGTCGGCAAGCTCGTCCCTGGTCTCCTGCGCCGCCGCCAGGGCCGCCGCGTCGGCCGCTGTCTGGGCGCCGTTGCGGTTGACTGCCGCCTGACCGACAGCGAAGTACGCGAGCGCGAGAAAGAGCAGGCCGGCCACCACCGTGATGTAGATGGGGAAAGCCTGCCCGCCATCGCCGAGAAGGCGTGTTCGACGAACTGTCAGGGCGCCACCTTGGCGATCTGAGCCCTGAGCTTGTCCACGATCGTCTGGCCCAGGTTCGTGTTCGCGATCAGTACCACGATCGCCACCACCACCGCGATGATCCCCAGATACTCGACCGCGGTCTGCCCCCTGTCGTCGGCGGTGCGGCGCCGTACCGCCTCCGTCACCCGGACCATGGCCGCGACGACGGTCTTCAGCAGCAGGTCGCTCATGGCGTTCCTCTCGGTTTGAGGCATTGGCAGGAGGAACGTAGGGCGCCCGGGGTGCCTCCGGCGAGGGTCCCAGGGCCCAATTTCCCAGCCACTTGGCCGCCGCCTCGGCGCGGCTGCTGCTGTGCAGCTTGGCGAAGATGCGGTTGATGTGATTCTTGACCGTCTTCTCGCTGATGAAGCATGCGGCGGCGATCTGCTGGTTGTTCATGCCCGACGCGATGAGGTCCATGATCTCCGCCTCCCTCGCGCTGAGGTGGAACCCCGTCTGGTGACCCGACTCGTCAGAGGGTCCCACAGGTGGTTGCAGTCGCGAAAGCATTTTGGGGGAAGTCGGAAGGAGCAAGGTACTTGAGGGCACTTCGGCGTGTGCATTCGCACTCCCGTGGGCTTCCCTCACCGCTTCCCTCAGTTCCTCCACCGTGAACCGTCCGTGCACCAGGTAACCGCTCGCCCCGCCCCGCAGCGCCGCTCGGACGGTCTGCGGGTCGTGGCTGTACGTCAGCATCAGGACCGTGGTGATCCGGGCCAGGTGGGGCAGGGCCGTGAGGCCGTCGACGCCGGGCATGCGGACGTCCAGGAGGACGACGTCGGGGCGGAGAAGCACGGCGGCCTCGCAGGCCTCACGGCCGTCCGCCGCCTCCGCCACGACGGTGAAGTCCGCGCAGTTCGACAGGAGCGCGGTGAGGCCCGCGCGGACCACCGGGTTGTCGTCGGCCACCACTACGCGTACGGCGGGCTGGTCCGGCATGGTGCCTCCTCTCGGAAGGTCGGGGCGGCCAGGGGGAGTTCCAGGCGCACCTCGGTGCCAGGGGGGCGGTCGTGGCTGGCGATGCGCAGCCGGGCGCCCACGCAGGCGGCCCGTTCGGCCATGCCGAGGAGCCCGAAGTGACCGGTGTCGCGGAGGTGTTCGAGGGTGGTGCCGGGCGGCAGACCGCGGCCGTCGTCGTGGACGGTGAGGGTGAGGAGGTCGTCCTGGACGCCCGCGCGGACCTCGACCGCCGTGGGGGCGGCGTGGCGGTGGGCGTTCTCCATGGCCTCGGCGGTGATGGTGAGGAGCTGGCGGGCCACCGCCGGGGGCACGGGGAGGGTCGTACGGTCGCCGGTGGGGCGGCAGGTGACCCGTAGGCCGGTGCGTTCGGCGAAGTCGTCGGCGCGGGCGGCCAGTTCCGGCAGGACGTCCACACCCGCGGCCGGTTCCGGCTCGCGGCGCAGGTCGGTGAGGAGGTCACGGGATTCGGCCGCGGCACGGCGGGCCGACCGGGCGACGAGTTCCGCCTGCTGCCGGACGCGCGCGGGGTCCCGGTCCGCCGAAGCCGCCAGGGCGTCCGCCGCGAGGGCGACGCCGTACAGGGTCTTGGTCACGGAGTCGTGCATCTCGCGCGCGAGACGGGCGCGTTCGGCGGCCACCGCCTCGGCGGCGGCGAGGCGGGCGCGGACGGCGGTGAGGGCCCGGGTGGCCTCGCCGAAGCGCAGGAGCAGCCCGCGCAGGGTGGAGCCGACCGCTCCGGTGATGACGCAGAAGCCGGGGAGGAGGAGATGTTCGGCCAGGCCCGCGCCCGCGTCCGGGCCCGCGTCCGGGCCTGTGCCGTGGCCGACGGTCGCCTGGACCAGGAGCAGGATCAGCGACTGGAGCGAGGCGAAGCAGGCGGCGCCGCGCCAGCCGTAGACGATGCCGGCGAGGAGAGGGGTGCAGACGCTGACGTACGCGAGGGTGGTGTCCGGGCCCGCGGAGATCAGCAGCAACGTCCCGACGAGGGTGTCGGCGGCCAGGAGGGCGGGGTGGCGCAGCAGGAGAGGGCCGAAGCGTTCCCAGTCGCGGAAGAGGACGTAGGAGCCCATGAAGGTGACGACCACGGCCGCGCCGACGAGACGGACGCCCAGGCCCGGGGAGGCGTGCAGGAGGGCGGACGGGGCGGCCAGGGCGATCATCGCCAGGCGGAAGCCGAAGACCTGACGGCACATGGCCTGGACGGCGTTCGCCTGGAGGCTGACGCCGTCCAGGCCTGCCTTGCCCGCGGTTTCCTTCATGACCGGCCGCCTACTCCCCCGTGATCGAGCTGAAGTCGGTACCGGAGCCCAGCAGCATGCCCGCGCCGAGGAGGAGCATCGTCGCCGGGACCATGAACGTGGTGATCATCAGCGTGGCCTTGGGGACCGCGCGGGCCGCCTTGCGGCGGGCGTTCTGGGCGTCCGTGCGGCGCATGTCCTTGGCGATGGCGACGAGCGTGTCGACGATCGGCGCGCCGAGCTCCTCGCCCTGCTGGAGGGCGGTGACGAACATGGCGACCTGCTCGGAGTCGTTGCGGCGGCGGAGTTCCTCGAAGGCCTCGCGGCGGCTCATGCCGAGGTCCATCTGGCGGAGCGTGATGCGGATCTCGTCCGCCCAGGGGCCCTCGTACTTGGAGGCGACCCGGTCGAGGGCCTGGCGGAAGCCGAGGCCGGCGCTGACGACGACGGCGAGGACGTCGAGGAAGTCGGGCAGGGTGCGTTCGATGGCGTCCTTGCGGACCCGGATCGCCGACCAGATGCCGACCTCGGACCAGAAGGCGGCGAAGGCCAGCATGAGCAGGGCGATGAAGAAGCTGCCCTGGAGGAGGGCGGCCAGGGCGCCGACGCCGCCGATCGCGCCGTAGACGGCGCGGCGGGCCGCGTACCGGTCGATCGTCAGGCCCCCGGGGTTGCCCGCGAGGTCGATGCGGCGGCGGTAGCGGGCGACCTGCTTGGGGCCCATCAGCCGCAGGACGGCGGGCGCGTACCGCATGCCCATGCGGTCGACGAGGGAGCCGACGGCGCTGGTGCGGGTGGCGCCGACCTCCAGGGCGAGGACGAGGTCGCTGGGGAGTTTCACCTCGGCCCGGTACATCCGGATCCCGGCGAAGATCCCCCAGACGGCGAGGCCCATGGCGAGGGCGAGCAGGAGTTCCACGGTCTGCGTCCCTCCTCAGACGTCGATGCGGGACATACGGCGGATGAGGACGAAGCCGACGGCGTACAGGCCGAAGGCGACGATCACACAGGCCTGGCCGACGGCGGAGGACGTCATCCGGTCGAGGGTGCCGTCGTTGACGCCGTCCATGAGGAACAGGGCGCCGACGCCGAGCACCGGGACGGCGTACGAGGTCATGTTGACCTGGGAGAGCTGGGTGCGGACCTCGCGCCGGGTCTCCTTGCGTTCCTCCAGGGTCTCGGTGAGGTTGCGCAGGGCGCCGACGACCTGGCCGCCGGCCCGGTTGGAGAGGACCAGGGTGGTGACGAGGACGACGAGTTCGCGGGAGGGGAGGCGGTCGGCGAGTTCACCGAGGGCGTCGTCGATGGAGTGGCCGATGGCCAACTGGTCGGCCACCTTGCCGAGTTCCTCGCCGGCCGGGGCCTCCAGCTCCTCCGCGGCCATGCCGATGGCGGTGCGCAGGGCGAGGCCGGCGTGGGTGGCGTTGGCCAGGATGCGGGCCAGTTCGGGGAGTTGGTTGATGAACTTCTCGATGCGTTTCTGGCGCTGCCAGTTGAGGAACTGCAGGGCCGCCCAGAGGCCGAGGAGTCCGGCGAGCGGGCCGAAGAAGGGGGCCAGGACGGCCTGGCCGACCAGCCAGAGGCCGGCCACGGTGGCGAGCAGGTAGACGAGGAACTCGCCGGGGGTGACGTCCAGACCGGTGGCCACGAGTTTCAGTTCCAGCCTGCGGCCGGTCCTGGTGCGGCGCAGCCGCCGGTCCAGGTCGCGGAAGCGGCGCCGGCGGCCGCCCAGGGGGGCCTGGCCGGTGTAGGACAGGCGCTCCACGAGGGCGGCGCGCTGGGCGTGGCCCTTGGCGTAGACGTGCACGCCCACGACCGCCAGGGCGCAGGTCAGGAGGGTCACACCGGTGGTGAGGGTGATGAGGGTGTCGAGGGTCATCGCTGCTACCGGGCTTCCCTGGTCGTGAGTTCGAGTGCGTCGCGGGCGACCCCGAACGCCTGGGGGATCGGCTGGCTCGCCATGTAGAGGCGGTCGGCGGTGCGGCGCGGGAGGGGGAAGTACACGAAGGCGCCGTGGACGCGGCCGTCGGCGGTCATGGGTCGGGCGTCGAAGCGGGCGACGGTGGCCAGCCGGAAGGCCTCCGAGCCATGGCTGTCGAGGACCGCTATCTCGGTGATCCGGCGGGCGCCGTCCGCGAACCGGGTGAGCTGCACGATCACGTCCACCGCGCTGTTGATCTGGTCGTGCAGCGCGACGAAGGGGATCTCCACGTCGGACATGGAGGCCAGGGTCTGGAGCCGCATCAGCGCGTCCTCGGCGCTGTTGGCGTGGACGGTGGCGAGCGAGCCGTCGTGGCCGGTGGACATCGCCTGGAGCATGTCGAGGGACTCGCCGCCGCGGACCTCACCGACCACGATCCGGTCGGGGCGCATCCGCAGCGAGTTGCGCACCAGGTCGCGGATGGTGATCCGGCCGTTGCCCTCGACGTTCGGCGGCCGGGACTCCAGCCGGATGACATGGGACTGCTGGAGCTGGAGTTCGGCCGAGTCCTCGATGGTGATGATCCGCTCGCCCTCCGGGATCAGTCCGGAGAGGGCGTTGAGCAGGGTGGTCTTGCCGGTGCCGGTGGCGCCGGAGACGATCACGTTGAACTTGGCCTGCACCAGCCCGGCGAGCAGATAGAGCATCGGTTCGTCGAGGGAGCCGAAGCCGATCAGCTCGTTGAGGGTGAAGGAGCGCGGGAAGCGGCGGATGGTGAGGATCGGCCCGGTCAGGGAGAGCGGCGGGATGATCACGTTGACGCGTTCGCCGGACGGGAGGCGGGCGTCGACCATCGGGTTCGTCTCGTCGACGCGGCGGTTGACCGTGGAGACGATGCGTTCGATGGTCTGCATGAGCTGGTCGTTCGAGGCGAACCGCAACGGGAGTTGTTCCACCCGCCCGGCCCGCTCGACGAAGATCGCGTCGGGGCCGTTCACCATGATCTCGGTGATCGAGGCGTCCTCGAGGAGCGGCTCCAGGATGCCGAGGCCGAGGGCCTCGTCGACCACCCGCCGGATCAGCTGGGAGCGCTCGCCCGTGGACAGCACGGGGCCCTCGCGGCTGATGATGTGCCCGAGGACGCGCTCCAGCCGGGCCCGGCGTTCGGCCGCCGCGAGCGAGCTCATCTCGGCGAGGTCGATCTCCTCCAGGAGCTTGGCCCGGTACGAGGAGACCAGGTGGCCGTCCTCGCCGCGCCCGGAGCCCTCCTCCGGGGAGCTGATGCGTGCCCGCAGGCTCATGGCGGTGCCGCCTTCCTTCAGTGGTCGACCGGCATCGTGGCCGTCTTGCGGGCGGTGCCGAAGCTGTTGATGCCGGGGATGACGGAGGGGATGGTGACGGTGGCGGTGACCTGCACCTCGTCACCCAGATCGGCCTTCGTGCACCCCACCTTCAGCCAGCTGCTGACCGCCCGTGCGCAGTCCCCCGCGAAGTCCTGGTCGAGGGAGGCGCTGCGGGCCCCGGTGCGGGCCGCCGTGCCGGCCTGCTGGGCGGCGTACGCGAAGAGCCCGAGCTGGACGCCGCCCAGCGCGACCAGCAGCAGGAGCGGCAGGAAACCGAGGTACTCCAGGGCGACCTGGCCCCGGTCGCCGCGCCGGCGCGCCGTGTACGGCATCTCAGTCGCCGTCCTCTTCCTCGACGGCGCCCGCGTGGCCGTGCACCGTGAACGGGAAGTCGATGGTGCCCGGGAACAGGACGGGGACGCGCAGGGAGACGTCGGCGGTCACATAGCCGCCGCCGGTGCCGCAGTCCACGTCGGCGTTCCCCCTCCACGCGTCCCCCAGCTTGTCCAGGCCCGCCTCCTGGCAGGCCCCCTCGCGCTCCCCCGGGTGCGCCGCCGTGCCCGCCCGCACCGCCTCGTCGGCAGCATTCCCCGCGAGCGTGAACGTGTACCCCACCAGCACGCACTGCCACATCACCACCAGGGTCACGATGATCAGCGGGGTCATGCCGAGGAACTCGACGGTGACCTGGCCGCGGTCGCGTACGCCTCGCCCGGTCATGGCGCTCACTCCTTCCGCCGCCGGAAGCCGCCGCCGCCCCGGTCCGCGCCCCGGGCGCGTCCGCCCCGCCGTACGAGGGCCGTCTCCGGCGCCTTGACCAGGCCCAGTTCGGCGGCGAGCGCCCACAGGGCCTGGCGGACGGTGCCCTTGCCGTCGAGGGCGTGGACGCGTCCGGCGTCGACGGCCGCCTGGAGTTCGCGGAAGTTGGCGGGGACCGCGGTGGCGGCGACGGCCGTGCCGGTGATCTTCTGGATGAGCGGGGGCTGGATCTCCGTACCGCGGGTGTGCCGGTTGACGACGACGGTCGTCTCCTCGGCCTTGCGGACCTGGAGCCGGTCCCACATGCGGACGGTGCGTTTGGCACCGCGGACGGCGACCACGTCCGGGGTGGTGACGAGCAGGGCGCGGTCGGCCATCTCGACGGCGGCGGCTCCGGCGCCGCTGAGCTGGGCGCCGCAGTCGACGATCACCACCTCGTAGCGGGAGCGCAGGGCGCCGACGATCTGGCGGACGGCGCGGTCGGTGACCTCCTCGCCGCGTTCGCCCTCGGCGGGGGCGAGCAGGAGGGCCAGCCCGGAGTCGTGGCGGAAGACGGCCTCGGCGAGGATGCGGGGCGAGAGGTCGGTGATGGCGGCGAGGTCGACGACCGAGCGGCGGAACTGGACGTCCAGGTAGGAGGCGACGTCGCCGGTCTGGAGGTCGAGGTCGACGAGCGCGGTGGGCCGGCCGGAGGCCTGGGCGGCGAGGGCGAGCTGGACGGCGGTGAGGGTGGCTCCCACTCCGCCCTTGGCGCCGCTGACGGTGACGACGGTGCCGCCGACGCCGGGGAACACCTCGCCGCCGTGGCCGAGATGGCGTCGTACGCCCACGGACCACTGGGCGACGGACTGGACGCGGTGGGCCAGCTCCTCGTAGCCGAGGGGGAGCGTGACGACTCCTCGGGCGCCGGAGTCCATGGCGGCCTGGAAGAGGCCGGGGCCGGCGTCGGTGGTGACGAGGATGACGCCGACCGCCGGGAAGCGCAGGGCGACCTCGCGGACCAGCTCCAGCGCCGGGACGGGGCCGATGCGTTCGTGGACGATCACCACCTCGGGGAGTTCGTCGACGGATTCGGCGGCGAGACGGGCGAGGGTGTCGACGAGCTGGGTGGAGTCGGCGACCGGGGTGACGGGTTCGGCGTCCGGGAGCTGGCTGAGCAGGGTGGTGAGGGAGCGGACCGCGTCCGCGTCGCCGACGGCCGGGAGGATCCTCGTGGGCATGGGCGGCGGCCTCTCACTTGTCCGTGACGAGTTCGTACGTACGGTCCTGGTCGGGGATCGTGGTGGCGCCGCCGGGGGCCACGAGGGCGAGGCGGACGCGCTTGGCGAAGGACTCGGCGTACGTGATGCGCTGGGCGTCCAGGGTCGACAGCGCGAAGGTGATGGGGACCGCGTCGGTGGCGGAGCTGTCGCGGTCGTTGCGGTCGGGGTCGAGGGCGGTGATCTTGCCGACGTCGAGGACGCGCGCGTTGGTGACGATGATCTTCGACTGGTCGGGGTCGGAGTCGCGGGCGCCCTCGAAGGTGGCGTACACGTTGACCGAGGAGCCGGGCCTGATCTTGCCCGCGACGCCGGTCGCCGCGTCGACCATGATGGCGACCTCCTGCTGCCCCGGCTGGAGGGCGGGCTGGTCGACGATCATGTCGCTCTGGAGCAGCGAGCCCTTCTTCAGGGTCGTCACGGCGATCTTCTCGTGGATCGCGGCGAGGTCGGTGACGGCGTTCTCCGACAGCCAGCGCTTCGGCATCTCGATCTTCTTGAACTGGCTCTCCTCCAGAGCCGTGTACGGCGCGATGTCGGACCGCAGCTCGTAGGCGGTGACCTCGGGGCCGACCTTGGAGTTCACGTCGTCGATGACGGAGAGGACGCCGGCGAAGGCACCGAGGGCGCACAACACCGACAGGAGCAGGAGAATCACGCCGCGGCGCTGACGGGAGTTCATGGAACCGTGCAACCTCGTTGGGGGTCGGGTCGAGCGGGAACGGTGGTCGGTGCGTTGGTGCTGTTCGGTGCTGTTCGGTGCTGTTCGGTGCTGTCCGGGGTCTCAACCGGTGTCTCAACCGGTGTCTCAGCCGGTGTCTCAGCCGGTGGTGAGGGCGCGGACGGGGCGGGCGGTGAGTTCGGCGGCGGGCGGCGGGGTGGCGGAGCAGAAGACGCAGCGGTCGCCGATGACGTCGATCCCGCACCAGTGGCAGACGCCCTGCCGGACCGAGGCGACGAGCTGGTAGAGGACCGACAGGTCGGGCAGATAGGCGCAGAACTCGATCAGCTTGGGGGTGCCCCACCAGTCGGCGGACTCGGCGGGGGCCTCGGTCTCCCTGAGGCCCTGGGCCTTCCAGGCGGGGGCGAGGGTGCCGGTGACCCAGTCGGACTGGAGCTGACCGCGGCCGACGAGCATCCAGGTCCCGAACTCGGGTCCAGGGAGGGTGACGTCGGGGGCGGCCTTGACCAGCTCCGGCTGCGGATGGGCGAGCACGCCGAACTGGCTGCCCGGGACCCAGGACCGGGCGTGCGACTTCAGCCCGACGACCGGGACCCGGTCGAGCCGGGCGACGGAGCCGAGGAGCGCGCCCGCGTGGATGTAGTGGGTGAGCAGCCGGCCCGCCGAGGCGAGCACGCCCGGCCCGAGGTCGCAGGAGGCGAGCTGGCGCAGCTGACGGGCGAGGACGGCGACGCCGAGGGGCGGCAGGTCGGGCCGGTACAGCGCGATGCGGTCGCTCTCCAGGAGCGAGCGGATGGTGTGCAGCCGCTGTTCCACGGCGGGCGGGACGGCCCGTGAGTACACGACGACGAGGTGTCCGTGCTGCTCGACGAGGAGTTGTACGGCGTCCAGGGCCTGTTCCAGCGGCTGCCGGTCCAGGTCGGCGAGCACGACGGCGGGCAGGGTCCGCTCGTCCTGCGGCGGCAGCGCCAGGTCGGCGCCGGTCACGGCAACGGCAGTTGGCACGCGCAGCTCCCCGATTCCCGCGGCCCCGGTCCACCGGGAGTTACTCCGGCGCACCGAGGTGACTTCATTGCGTGACTACGTCAGCACTGTAACCACGCGCTTGTGGCCGGAGAACAGCTTTCCGTAGCTGGTAAGGAACTGTTCTTCGCGCAAGTCACGGCAAACCGGGGCAGGTTGCGCACACGGACCCTCCACAAGCGGATCTCTTGACAAGCGAATTGGTCTGGACCAACGTGTTGTCATGTCCCCACATAAACGAGTGACGAGGATCTGGACGAGGATCTGGTCGGGGGCGGTCACCGCCGCCCTCGCGCTGTCCCTGGCGGGCGCGGCTCAGGCGTCCGCCGCGGACCTCAACAACGCGAAGAACGCCGGCTTCGAGTCCGGCCTGGCCAACTGGTCCTGTTCGGCCGGCAGCGGTACGACGGTGTCCTCGCCGGTGCACGGCGGCGCGGCCGCCCTGAAGGCGACCCCGGCCGGCCAGGACAACGCCCGGTGCAGCCAGACGGTGGCGGTGAAGCCCAACTCCACCTACACGCTCGGCGCGTGGGTGCAGGGCGGCTACACCTACCTGGGCGTGACGGGCACGGGCACGACGGACGTGTCCACCTGGACCCCGGACACGACTGCCTGGAAACAGCTCCAGACCACCTTCACCACCGGCGCGGCGACCACGTCCGTGACGGTCTACACCCACGGCTGGTACGGCCAGCAGCCCTACTACGCGGACGACCTCTCGGTCTACGGCCCCGACGGCGGCGGAGGCGGCGACCCGGCCCCCACGATCCCCGCCGCCCCGACGGCCGTGACGGTCTCCGGCACGACCTCCTCCACGGTCTCCCTCTCCTGGTCCGGCGTCTCGAACGCGACCGGCTACAACGTCTACCGGGCGGGCACGAAGGTCGCCTCCGTGACCGGCGCCTCGGCGACCGTGACCGGGCTCGCGGCCTCGACGTCGTACAGCTTCCAGGTGACGGCGACGAACACGGCGGGCGAGTCACCGAAGTCGGCGGCGGTGACGGGCACGACGACGGCGACCGGGACGCCCGGCGGCTCGCTCCCCAAGCACGCGGTGACCGGCTACTGGCAAAACTTCAACAACGGCGCGACGGTCCAGCGCATCTCGGACGTACCGGCCGCGTACGACATCATCGCGGTGGCCTTCGCCGACGCGACGACGACACCGGGCGCGGTGACCTTCAGCCTCGACTCCGCCGGTCTCGGCGGCTACACGGTCGACCAGTTCAAGGCCGACATCAAGGCGAAGCAGGCGGCCGGCAAGAAGGTGATCGTCTCGGTCGGCGGGCAGAACGGCACGGTGTCGGTGAGCGACGCGACGTCCGCGGCGAACTTCGCGAACTCGGTCTACTCGCTGATGCAGACGTACGGCTTCGACGGCGTCGACATCGACCTGGAGAACGGTCTGAACGCCACGTACATGAGCCAGGCGCTGCGGTCGCTCTCCTCGAAGGCGGGCTCCTCCCTCGTCCTGACGATGGCGCCCCAGACGATCGACATGCAGTCCACGTCCAACGCGTACTTCCAGACCGCGCTGAACGTGAAGGACATCCTCACGGTCGTCAACATGCAGTACTACAACAGCGGTTCCATGCTGGGCTGCGACGGCAAGGTGTACAGCCAGGGCTCGGTGGACTTCCTGACGGCCCTGGCCTGCATCCAGCTGGAGGGCGGCCTCGCCCCGTCCCAGGTCGGCCTGGGCCTCCCCGCCTCCCCCAGCGGCGCGGGCAGCGGCTATGTCTCACCGTCCGTGGTGAACAACGCCCTGGACTGCCTCGCGAAGGGCACCGGCTGCGGCTCCTTCAAACCCTCCAGGACCTACCCGGACCTCCGCGGCGCGATGACCTGGTCCACCAACTGGGACGCGTCCGCGGGCAACGCGTGGTCGTCGGCGGTGGGGGCGCATGTGCACGCGCTGCCGTGAGGCCAGGCGATGAGTTGAAACGGTAAGGCGGACATCTGCAGAAGCTGGACGCCCCGGCCGCGGTCCCGGCCGGGGCGCTGGAGCGAACGCGTCACTTCTTCCTGGGCAGATGGAAGCGAACCTCGTGCACCTTTCCGGGCGCGGGGGTCGCGTTCTTGAAGCGCTTTGCGGGCGCGTGCTTCTTCTGCGCCCGCTTCTTCACGGTCGGCTTCTTGCCCTTGACGTGCTTCTTCAGGGCGTGCTTCTCAGGGGCGTGCTTCTTCTCGGAGACACTCGTTCCACCGGTGGCGAGCGACGACGCCTGAGGGTCCCCTGCCACGATGTTGATCTTGTTGCCGTAGGTGGACACGAGCGGACTCGTGACCGACGACGGAGCCTCGGTGGTCACATCCACCACGTCGGTGTAAGGGTTGCAGGCCGAAGAGGCGCTGTAGCCGGCATTGTCGATCTGCGCGACGGTGCCATCCGCGATCGAATCACTGTAGCGGGTTGGGGACATTGCCGCCGGTGAACACCAGCGTGACCTCACCCTGGTTGTCCACGTACTCCATGTACGCGTTGTTGTAGCTGCCGATCTGCCCGACCAGCGACCAGTCGGAGTCACTGATGCCGGTGTCCTGCGGGGAGATGTCCGCGTACGACGGGGCGGCGACCGCCGCGGGAAGCATCGTCAGGTCGAGGTGGCCGATCTCCAAAAGGAGCACGACCCAGGTCAGCATCTGCGTCCAGTCGGCCGTGAACAGCGCCTGAGCGGACACCTGGGACTCGGCGAGCGGGGACCGCCGATAGCGAGGGCGAGGAAGACCAGCCCGGCGGCGGGGCCGGTGACGGCACCGAGGTAGGGGGCGCCGGACAGCAGCCATCCGCTGAGCCCGACGCCGGGGTGTCTGCCCTGCGCGGTCCCTTGGTCCGTGCACCGAGTTCAGTGACCATCGCCCGCTTCACCCAACGCTACGGGCACCGAGGGAAAACAGGAGTCGAGCGAGTTCGCAGGAATCAGCCCGTAGGGCCGATGGCCGTGCCCAGCGGGTGGACGCCCCGCACCCGGATGCTCCGGCCGGGAGGGTATCCGGGTGCTTCGCGGTCGGCGGATCAGGCCGCGGCGGGGTCGAGGGACTTGTTCTTGAACGGGGTGGCGAGCAGGCTCCTCATCAGGCGCTTGCCCATCGGCCTGCCCACCAGCGGCGAGGTGATGGCTCGGGCGAGCATGTCCCGGCGGTTCTGAGGGACGAACTGCACCAGTTCCCTGCGGGCGTGCTCCTGCGTGCTGGTGATGAAGGGCCGCATCTTCTGATCCCATTCACGCAGTGCGCGGGCGACGTTGCCCGGGCTGCGCTGCAGCAGGGTGCCGAGCAGGTCCGCGCCGGAGATGGCGCTGGAGGCGCCCATGCCGCTGTACAGCGTCAGGCACCAGGCGGCGTCGCCGAGGAGGACGACGCGGTCGGTGTGCCAGCTGGGCATCACCACCTGGTGGGCGGAGTCGAAGAGGTAGTCGTCGGCCTGCTCCCACTGCTGGAGGAGGTGCTCCAGTATCGGCCCGGTCGGTTCGGGGCCGAAGGCGCGGCGCAGTGACTCGATGGGCGGGCGGGTGAACTCCGCGTCCTCGTCGTCGGTGCGGTAGGAGAACAGCAGTCCCGGCCGGTGGTCGGAGAAGGGGAAGACCCAGGCGGCGCGGCCGGGTTCCGGCAGGACGATGCCGTCGGTCAGCCCGAAGCCGGGCACGGGTTCCTTGAGGACCGTGGCGGCGATGATGTGGTTGAACGGCTTGAAGTAGTCGGTGTGGGGGCCGAAGACCAGCTGGCGCACCGTGGAGCGCAGGCCGTCGGTGCCCACGACGAGGTCGAACCGCTCCGTGGTCTCGGTGGTGTTCTCTCCCGAGGTGGTGCGCAGTGTGACGTCCACGCCGTCGGGGTGCTCTTCGACGGTCACCGGTGTCGTGCCGTAGCGGATCTCGGTGACGGGCTCGGTGGAATCGTAGAGGGCGGACTCGATGTCACCCCTGAGCAGCAGGCGGGGATTGCCGGGCAGGTCGCCGTATCCCAGAGTCGGCCGGCGGCGGCCCGCCCGGTCGATGTCGTACGTCGCGCTGTTCTCCGGAGTGGTCCTGTTTCCGATGGCGTCGAGCACGCCCAGCCGCTGTGCGGCGGCCTGGCCGGTGCCGAACAGTCCGACGAAGTATCCGGCGGGACGACGCTGGGGAGCGCGTTCGACGAGCAGGGTCTCCCAGCCGATGTCGTGCAGGCGCAGGGCCGTGGCCAGGCCCCCGATACCCATGCCCACGACGAGGGCGCGCGGCTTGTTCATGGCGGTCCTTCCTTCATTCCTTTGGGAGGGCGAGCTCTTGGAGGGGTGTGAGGTCACGACGGCACGCCGGTGCTCACGGATCTCTCCAGCACAGGAAAGGCAAGTGGAGATCGGATCTCCACTTATGCGGCCCACTGTAGCACTGGAACTGGAGATGTCATCTCCGGTTTCCGGCTATGGTGGACGTATGAGCAGCCCAACCGCCTCCACCCCGCCCCCCGAGAACACCCTGGCGCGCCCCCTGCGGGCGGACGCGGAGCGCAACCGGCAGCGCATCATCGCCGCTGCTCAGGAGGTCTTCGCCGAGCGAGGGCTGGACGTCACCCTCGACGACATCGCCCGCCACGCGGGCGTCGGCGTCGGCACCGCCTACCGTCGCTTCGCGGGCCGCGAGGAACTCATCGATGCCGTCTTCGAAGACGAGGTGGAGCGTTTGGTGACGTGCGCGGAACAGGCCCTCATCCAGGAAGACCCCTGGGACAGCCTCGTGGAGTTCTTTCTGACCACCGCCCAGCGCTTCGCCGAGAACCGCGGGCTGAGAGAAGTCCTGCTGGGAAGCACAGACAGCAGACCTCGACTGGCCGGCCTGCGGGACCGCCTTCATCCCCTGGTCGGCGCCGTCTTCGCACGCGCCCAGCAGGACGGCCGACTCCGCGACGACATCGATCCGACCGACTTCCTGCTCGTCCAGGTCATGCTCGGAGCCGCCACCCAGCGCAGCCGGGCCGTCACACCGGACCTGTGGAGGCGCTACCTCACCCTCCTCCTGGACGGCCTACGCCGCGACCGGGTCAGCCCGTCCCCGTTGCCCCACCGCGCACTCGACCTGGACGAACTCAACCAGGCCACGACGTGACGCCCCCTGCACGCTGATCGTCCGGACACGGCCCAGGAGGAGAACCGCCGCGGCGGCACAGCCGGCCGACGCACCGCCGCCCGGCCTTCAAGAAGCTTTCTGCGCCTAGGGATCGGCCTGCTTCCGCCTCGGCACCGACCCCGCCGGCAACGAAGGCCGATCACCTGCTCTGACGCCGCAGAGCGCGGGCGCACCAGCCGATGACCGCCGCGTTGCACAGGGCCCCGAAGGCGACCGCCAGAACGACCATCACGATGCCGTCCGGGAGGGCAAGCAGGACCAGACTCGCCGGGGCCGTGGCCAGCAGGGGGATGACTCCCGCCATGGATTCGCCCGAGTCGTCGAGAGCGCTCACCACCAGCGCCCACACCAACAGCCCCGCGCAGAGCGCGAGGTAGCCGAGGGCGAAGACATCGGTGAGGGCGTGGCGCAGGCGGTGAGTCACGAGTGGCTCCTCGGGGTGCTCAGAGGTGCAGGCCGGGTGGGTTCGGGCGGGCCAGCCCCAGGTCGTAGGCGAGGATCGTCGCCTGGACGCGGTCCCGCAGCCCGAGTTTGCGCAGCAGCGCGTTGACGTGGGACTTGACCGTGCCGACGGTGATGCCCAGCTGATCGGCGATCTCCGCGTTGTTGAGACCGGCCGCCACCAGGGTGAGGACGCCGCGCTGGCTGGCGGTCAGGGTGTCCAGTTCGGGGGCGGGCGTGCCGGACGAGGTCTGCCCGCCGCCGCCCAGGGCGTAGTGGCCGATCAGCCGCCGGGTCGCGGAGGGGGCGAGCACGCTCTCGCCCGCCGCCACCACCCGGATGCCCTGGAGGAGTTCGGCGGGCTGGACGTCCTTGAGGAGGAAGCCCGAGGCTCCGGCACGCAGGGCGTCGAAGACGTACGCGTCGAGGTCGAAGGTGGTCAGGACGAGCACCCGGGGCGCGTCCTCCCGGCCGGTGATGATGCGGGTGGCGGCGATGCCGTCCAGTTCGGGCATACGGACGTCCATGACGACCACGTCGGGACGGAGTTCCTCCGCCAGCCGCACCGCGCTCGCGCCGTCACCGGCCTCGCCGACGACCGTCAGGTCCTCCTCGGCGTCGATCACCGCGGCGAACCCCGCCCGTACGATGCCCTGGTCGTCGACGACCAGCACCTTGAGACTCATCGTTCCCTCTTCTCCTCAGCCTGCTCCGCCGCCGGCGCGAGCGGCAGCCGGAGGCCGACCGGGCCGGGCTCCTCGGTGGACAGGGTGCCGCCGAGCGCCGCGATCCGCGCCGTGAGCCTCTCCCGCAGGGCGGGGCGGGCGCCAAGCGGCACACCGGTGGCGGTCAGCGTCAACGTAGTTCCGTCCGCGTCGAGTTCGAGCAGGGCGGGATCCTCGCCGCCGGCCGCGAGCAGTGTCTCGGCCGCATGGTAGGCGGTCAGGTCCACCGCCGTGGGCAGCCGGTCCGGTACACGGTCGGTGAGCCGTATCTCGATGTCGCGGCCGGTGGCCCGGCACTGGGCGGCGAGCAGGTCGAGGGCCTGGAGGGTGGGCTGGGGGCGCAGTTCGGGGGCCGTCTCGTCCTCCCGGACCGCGTCGAGCAGGGCGCGCATCGCGGCCAGCGCCTCCCGGGCGCGGCCGACGGTGGAGTCGAGCCGCCCGAACTCCGCCTCGGCGACCATGTCGGCGGTGCGGGCCAGCACGGTGGTCTCCAGCCCGGCGGCGATCCGGCGCCGCTCGGCCCACGCGTCCCGGACGGCCTCCCCGGTCCAGGCGGCAAGACGCTCCTCCCGCGCACCCCGCTCGGCCCGCTCCCGCCAGCCCCGCCGGCTCCCGGCCCACACAGCCGCCCCGGCCACCGCCAGGACCCCTGCCGTGACGCCCGCGCCCACCACCCACCCGGGCGCCGCCGCCCCCCGCCCCACAACGGCGACGGTCGCGGCCCCCGCGTGGACCACCACCACCGCGAGGACGACCGCGAGCAGCGGGCGATCCCCGAGGAAACCCACGGAGTCTGCCGTACGGCGTTCCGCGCGGGCGGCGAGTGCCGCGCAGGTCGCGAGCATGCTCAGGGCCGGTGGCAGGAGTGCCGGGCCGGTGTAGTGGCCCAGTGCCATCGCCGCCGGCCACAGCGGGGCCAGGGCGAGCAGGGCGGCGAGGGCGAGCCGGGGGGTGCGGCGCAGCCACAGCAGGGCGACCGCCTGGGCCGCGGCGAGCAGGGCGAACAGCGCGCCCGCGGTGATGTGCGAGGTGTACGACGCGCTGTCCGCGCGGATCACCAGCGCGGGGAGCAGCGGTTGGAGGGACAGCCCGAGCGCGGCGACGACCTGGGCGAGGCGGTGGCCCCGCGGCACGCTCGACTCCACCGGCGCGGAGCTCCGGCCGGGCAGGGCCGCGCGGACCTCCCAGCCGCCGTCGGCCGTCGGACCGGTGCTCAGGGTGCCGCCCGCCTCCCGGGCGCGGGAGCGCAGGAAGCCCTGGCCGCGGCCGCCGCCGAGGCCCGCCGCGTGCGCCGCCGCCCCGGCCGGCGGGGCCGCGCTGGTGACCACGACGTCGGTGCGGCTGTCGCCGTACCGGCACAGCACCGTCGTACGGGCGCCGGGTGCGTGGCGTGCCACGTTGGTCAGCGCCTCGCGCACGATGCCGTACGCCGCGTCCGCGACGATCCCGTCCGGGAGGGGGTCGATCTCGCACTCCACCGGCTGTTCGAGCCTGCGGAACCCCTCGACGAGCGCGTGCAACCGCTCCTCGGGCGTGGGCAGTTCCTCACGCGAGGGCGTAGGCGCCCGCACCGCGCCGAGGGCCCGGGTGACCTCCCGGCCGGTCTCGGCCGCGAACCGCAGTGCCTCCTGGGCCAGTTCGGGGCGCCGCTCGCGCAGCCCCAGCGCCGCGCCCGCGGTGACCACCACGGCGGTCAGATGGTGGGCGCTGACGTCATGCAACTCCCTTTCCATCCGCCGCCGTTCGGCGGCGGGGAGCCGGTGGCGCTCGGCCTCGGCGCGGCGCAGCGCCCGCTCGGCCGCCTGCCGGGCCCGGCGGACCCGCCGGGCCACCAGGCCGCTGCCGCACGCGGCCACGTACAGCAGGGCGGTGAGGGCGACGCCGAGGCCGTCGCCGTCCCTGAGCCCGTGCAGCGTGATGTCCTGCGTGAACTGCCAGAAGGGGAGCGTCACCACGCACAGCACGGCGGTGAAGGTGTCGCGCTCGCTCGCCACGGCGAACAGGGCCAGCGCGACGCCCGCGGTCCCGAACACGGCCACCGCTCCCGTGGGCAGCGGCCCGGCCCCCAGCCCGCAGGCGACGGCGACCAGGACCAGGGTGGTCACCGGGCGGGCCCGGCGCAGGGCGAGCGCGGCGGTCAGCGGTCCGGCGACCAGGGCGGCCACGAGCAGGTCGGAGGCGGAGGGGACGGTGCCGCGTACGAGCGCCGCCCCGGGCCACACCAGCGCCTGGACGCAGATCAGCAGGACCGGGATCAGCCGGTCGTCGGTTCGCTTCATGGTGCGCCCAGGCTATGTCCGCAGGTGAGGGACCCGACTCCCGCTCGGGTCGTATTCCCGCCTCTTACCTGGGTTGCAGATCGCTGTCGTCTAGCCCATCGGCCGGTAGTGGCCGAGCACCCACGCCAGTTGCGCGAACCAGGTGGGGAGCAGCTCGCGCGGCCTGGCGTTCACGACGCACTCGTACACCCGGCCGTCCAGGTGGACCACGGCGACCATCAGCGCCTTGCCGTTGGGGCTCGCCTTGTAGTGGACGCTCCGGATCTCCGGCCAGGGGAAGTCGACCGTGATGTCGTACATCTCGAAGGCCACGCCGGAGACGTCGACGACGATCGAGTTGTGCTTGTCGACGGCGAGGAACTCCGGCCCCGGCGCGTAGGAGGGCGGAGGCGGTCCGAAGCCCGGCGGGACGGCCGGGGGTGGCGGCGGCTGGTCTGTCACCCCGGCAACCTACCCGGAGCCCCCTGTGAACCCACTTTCGGTCCCCCCTGAAACATTTCCCCCGTCCCACCGCATCAATGAGGTGAGGACGGCAGGACAGCACAGCGACCTACACAGGGGGACTCGTATGAGGAAGGTCCGTGCGGACGAGTACGCCGAGTTCGCGGCGGCGCGCACCGGGCATCTGTACCGGTCCGCGTGTCTGCTCACCGCCGGGGACACCCATCTCGCCGAGGATCTGGTGCAGGAGACCCTCGGCAGGCTGTACGTCCGCTGGGGCCGGGTGTCCCGGGCGGACAACCCGGCGGCGTACGCGCAGACCGTCCTGACCCGCACCTTCCTCGCCCATCAGCGCAGACGCAGCAGCCGGGAGCGGGCCGTGGAGGCGTTCCCCGACCTGCCGGACGGCGGCGGCACCGACACCCCGCTGCGGCTCACCCTGCTCCAGGCCCTCGGCCGGCTGCCCGCGAAGGACCGGGCCGTGGTGGTCCTGCGGTACTGGGAGGACCGGTCGGTCGAGGAGACCGCCGGTGCCCTCAACGCCAGCTCGGCGGCCGTGCGGACCCGGTGCTCGCGGGCGCTGGGACGGCTGCGGGAGCTGCTGGGCGAGGACATCGGCGAGTACGCACGCCCCTGACCCGCCCGCCCTCTCCCCTCGACTTCATCCAGCGCCCGTGGAAACGGTGGTTCACCATGCCCGCAGACCAGCACACCGACCCCTTCGAGGACCGTCTCACCGCCGCCCTGCACGAGGTCGGCGGCACCTTCGACGCCCCGCGCACCGAGCTCGCCGCCGCGGGCGCCCGGCGCGGCCGGCGGCTCCAGCTGCAGCGCCGGGCCGCGGTCGCGGGGAGCGCCGCGAGCCTCGCGCTCGTCGGGGTGGGCGGCGCGCTGCTCGTGCCCTGGCACGGCACGCCCGCCCCGCGGCCCTCGTCGGTCGCCGGGAGCGGCACCCCCGAACCCGCGCGCGCCTATTCCGCCGACGACGTCGTCCGCACCCTGCAAAAGCTGCTCCCCCAGGGCAGGTTCACCAGCACGGTGGCGCGCGGCACCGACGAGGAGCTGCCGCCGCTGGCGGTGGGGGTCTTCGACGACGGGCAGGGCGAGGGGTCCCTCTCCGTGGGACTGGAGCGGATCACGCCGGGCGGGCGGAGCCTCGATCCCTCCGCCGAGGTGATGCCCTGCCCCGAGGGCACGCAGTCGGACTTCGACAGCTGCACGACCGAGGGCCTGCCCGACGGCTCCGCGATCACGGTCTACCAGGGCTACGAGTATCCGGACCGCCGGGTCGACACCAAGGCGTGGGGCGCCGATCTCGTCACTCCGGACGGCCATCGCGTCAGCGTCATCGAGTGGAACTCCCCGGCGGAGAAGGGCAAGCCGGTCACCCGGACGGATCCGCCGCTCGGTCCGAAGCAGCTGAAGGCGCTGGCCTCGGCCGCCGAGTGGCGGGAGATCATCGACGCCCTGCCGGAGGAGAAGGCGCCGGGCGCCGCTACCGGCGCCCCCACCCGTCCCGGGGAACTGACCGGGCTGACGATCCTGCGCAAGCTCAAGCTGCTGCTGCCCAGGAAGGCCGACATCGTCTCCAGCGGCAGCGAGGAGACCGGGTACGGCTTCTTCGTCGTCGACGACGGCAAGGGCCGCAGTCTCGTCCAGGTCAATGTGCAGCCCGGTATGTCCGACGTCGCCGGCCAGCTCTTCGGCTCCGACGCCGAGACCCTCGCCGACGGCACCCTGGTCGCGGTCCGTGAGGCGCCCGGCGAGAAGGGCGGGGCGGGGGTCGTGATGTGGACGGCGGACACCCTGCGCAAGGACGGGCTGCGGGTCGTGATCAGCGCCTTCAACACGGGCGACCAGAACAAGGCCGCGACCCGCAAGGCGCCCGCCCTCACCCTGGGCGATCTGCGGAGGATCGCGCTCAGCCCGCAGTGGCTGACCGACACGGTCACGCCCTGAGCCGGCTACCGCTTGAGCAGCGCCAGGATCTCCTCGGTGGTCCCCGGCTCGCCGATCAGCGGGAAGAGGCGGCGTGGGCGGTCGACTCGACGCCGAGGCTGGTGGCGATGCCGCCGAGGACGATCTGGGTGACGCCCCGGCGGCGCGGCTGGAGGTCCAGGTCGGTGCCGGGGAAGGCGCCCCGGTTCCGCTTGGTGACGAGGATGTCCCCGTCGTGGCCGGTGAGCGGTTCGGCGATCGGGCCGAGGTCGTAGGGGCGGGAGCGGCCGCCGGCCAGCCGGGCCGCCTCGCTGCGGCCGGGCACGGCGTCGGCGCCGTCGGGCGAGGTGGCCATGCGGACCAGGATCACGGGGGCGCCGACGGCCGGGTACGGCTTGCCAGGAAAGGTACTTGCCACACTCAAGCTTGAGTTACTCAAGCTTGCCCCGCGCACCCCATCAGTGCCCGAACGCGCATGTCTCCAGCTCGAACCACGAGGTCCTCCCCGCGCCCTCCGGCCGGCATCCCCACCGCCGGGCCATCGCGTCCACCAGGAAGAGCCCCCGCCCGCTGTCCGCCCCGCAGCACTCCCCCTCCTCGGGCCCGCACCACCCCCGGTCCGTCACCTCGCACCGCAACACCCCGTGCGCGGCCGTCAGTGTGAGGCGGAAACGGCTCCCCGACCGGAGCAGCGCATGGGTGGCCAGCTCGCTGACGAGCAGCTCGGCCGTGTCGGCCAGCTCGCCGCGCTCCGCGAGCCCCCACTTCTCCAGCTGTCCGCGCACCTGCGCGCGTGCCTCCCGCACGACGGCGGGCCGGGGTTCGTACTCGGCGCTCCAGTGGCCGGCGCCCATCGGCGGCTGGGGATGGGCGCCGTAGCGAGGAGCGGGTTCCGGGCGGGGTCCTCCGCCGGAGAGTCGCAGCATGGCCATGGCCCCAGGATGTCCTCCCCGGGCCTTTCGCGTACGGGGAGGACTACCCGATTCCGTACCCGCACCGCTCACACGGGTGGGCTCACGCGTACTGCAACCGTACGGCCGTACCCCCGTCGCCGGCCTCGCGGACGTCGACGTACGCGCAGACCTGACGGGCGTACCAGAGCCCCTGCCCGGGTGCCGGTCCGGCGGCCGGGGGCGGGACGAAGCCGACGAGCGGGTCGTCGATCCGTTCGGCCAGCAGGAGTTCGCAGACACAGCCGGGCGCCTCGCCCCACAGCGCCGCGCCGGTGACCCGGCCGAGGGTGGCGGCCTCGGTGACGGCCGTGGTGAACGTCTCCGCGTCGGCGCCGCCCAGCCCGCGCCCGGCGGCCCAGGCGTGCACGGCCTCCGGCGCCGGTTCGGAGAGCCGCCGCGCGTCGGACGGGGTGGGCGGCAGGGGTACGGCGTCCAGCTCGGCGGCGATACGGACCGGGTCCTCGTACACGCCCGTACCGGGGTGGGCGCGGCGGGCCGCCTCGATGAGGACCGCGCCGGCGGTACGGGTGTCGTAGACGCACATCGCGGTGGTCGCGGTCGAGGCGAAGAGGAGGTTGGCGAGGGCCTCGTAGCGGATCCACTCGGCGCTCTCGCGCGGGGAGCGGCCGGCGCGCCCGTTCCACACCGGTTCCATGAGCAGATGCATCCGGCCGCCGGGACCGCCGTGTCCGGCGAGGTGGGCGGCGGCCCGGGCGACGGCGTTGGCGGCGGAGCCGGTGTACCAGTCGGTGTGCGGAAGGAAGCCGATGCGGCGGGCGTCGGCGCCGAGGGCGTCGCGCAGCAGGTCCAGCCGGTCGGGGGCGAGGATCGCCATCGGCGGTGGCTCGTCGGGGGCGGCGAGCCCCTCGGCCAGGAAGGGCAGGGCATCGCCGAGGAAGCCCTCGTCGGTACCGAAGACGGTCATGCGGTGGTCGAACGAGCCGCACGGGGACGGAGAAGAAGAGGGGGAAGGGGAAGCGGTCATGGGTCCCTCGTGGATCGATGGGGTGGGTCGGGTGGGTGCGGTGGTGGCGCGGTGGGCCGGTCAGCGCTGGGCGGACACCCAGGCGGCGATCTGGCTGCGGTTGCTGAACCCGAGCTTGCTGAGGATGCGTTCGACATGTCCTTCGGCGGTGCGGCGGGCGATCACCAGTCGGTCGGCGATCTGCTGGTTGGCGAGTCCCTCGGCGACGAGTTCGGCGACCTGGGCCTCGCGTCGGGTCAGGCGGACGGTGGCGGCGGGCGGCTCCTCGGCGTGTCCGTCGGCGTGCCCGTCGGGGCGGGCGAGCCCGCAGTCGTCCCCCGTGTCGTCCAGGACGCGGGCGGCGAGTTCGGGCAGGGCGAGGGCGGCGCCCCGGTCGTAGGCGCGGCGGTAGGCGGCCGCCCCGATCGCCTCGCGGACCCGGTCCTCGGCGGCGCGGCGGGTGGCGTTGAGGCAGGCCGCGCCCCAGCGGTCGCGGTCCACGTCGGTCCAGGCCCGGTCGGCGCCGCCGAGCACGACGGCCGCACGGCGGTGGGCGCCCCGGTCGGCGGCGATCCGGGCCAGCAGATCGAGGGTGAGACCGATGCCCACGACATCGTGGACCGCGAGCTTGAGCCGCAGCGCCTCACGGGCGTGCGCCTCCGCCCGCCCGCCGTCCCCCTTCACGGCGTGGGCGAGGGCGAGGATGCGTTCCCCGTACGACAGCACCCACTGCTCGCCGTGTTCCGCGCACAGCCGGCGGATCTCCTCGCACACCTCGATGGCCTCGTCGGCCCGGCCCAGGAAGGCGAGGGCACAGGCGAGTTCGACGTGGTCCAGGCCGAGGAGGCTGAGGTGCTGGCCGGGGGCGCGGCCGCGGGCCACGGCGGCGCGGAAGTGGGCGAGGGCGCCGGGGATGTCGTCGCTGAACAACCGGATGACACCGATGACGTAGTCGGCGTGGGCGGCCTCGGCCGGGTCGCCGAGGCGCTGGGCGAGGGCACGGGCCTCCTCGGCGCGCCTGCGGCCCCGGGTGAGGTCCTCGGGGCAGCCGGCGAGCAGGCCCGCCGTCCACAGGGCACGGGCCCGTTCGGGGCTGGGGTCGGGGTTGGCGTCGAGGGCGCGGTCGAGCCAGTACCGGCCTTCGCGCGGGGCCCCGCAGGCATGCCAGTGGAACCACAGGGTGCCGGCCAGCCGCAGTCCGGCATGGGCCTCGCCGGGGGTGGTGAGGCTGAAGTCCAGGGCGGAGCGGATGTTGTCCCGGTCGGCGCGCAGCCGGGCGACGATCCCGGGCTGCCCGGACCCGAACCACTCCCGCTCGCAGGCGGTGGCCAGCTCCTGCGCCCAGTCCCGGTGCCGGACCCGGGCGGCCCGCTCCTCCCCCGGCACCTCGCGCAGCCGCTCCAGCCCGTAGTGCCGAAGGGTGTCGAGCAGCCGATACCGAAGCCCTCCGTCGGGAGCGACCTCGCGGCTCAGGACGGACTTGTCGACGAGCCCGGCGACGGCT
The DNA here is from genome assembly GCF_054660435.1 of Streptomyces sp. YKOK-I1. NCBI lineage: Bacteria > Bacillati > Actinomycetota > Actinomycetes > Kitasatosporales > Streptomycetaceae > Streptomyces > Streptomyces sp. YKOK-I1. The sequence goes on along the minus strand of NZ_BAAGDR010000001.1, from coordinate 6,582,700 downwards.
TCGAGAACGTCGGTGAATTCAGCCCGTCTGGGGGTCCCCCCTCTGGGGGTCCCCCCTCTGGGGGAGCTTGAGGACAAGGCCCGTTCAGGGCCGGAAAGGGGGGCCCGGGGGGCGGAGCCCCCCGCACCAGCCCCACCGCACACCGCTTCGGCGGCCACGAGGTCAAAGCTTCCCGCCAGCACCGACAACCGCGCCCACACCGCCTGCTCCCGCGCGTCGCACAGCTCATGGCTCCAGTCGACGGCCGCCCGCAGGGTCTGGTGGCGGGGCAGTACGGCGGGGCTGCCGCCGGTGAGGAGGCGGTAGCGGTCGTCGAGGCGGGCGAGGAGCTGGTGGACGTCGAGGACGCGCATCCGGACGGCGGCGAGTTCGATGGCGAGCGGCAGTCCGTCGAGGCGGCGGCAGAGGCGGGCGACGGCGGAGCGGTTGGCGGCGGTGAGGCGGAAGCCGGGCACCACCGCGGCGGCGCGGTCGGCGAACAGCGCGAGGGCGGGGTAGCCGTCGGCGGCGGTGAGGTCGCCGTCGGGGTCGGGTACGGGCAGCGGCCGTACCTCCATGAGGTGTTCCTCGGTGAGTCCGAGGCGGTGGCGGCTGGTGGCGAGGACGCGGATGCCGGTGGTGCCGCGCAGCAGGGCGCCGGCGAGGGCGGCGCAGGCGGTCGGCAGATGCTCGCAGTTGTCGACGACGAGGAGCAGTCTGCGGTCCCGGACGCGCTCGACGAGGGAGTCCAGCGCGGGGCGTTCGGAGTGGTCGTGCAGGCCGAGCGCGTCGGCCACGGCCAGCGGGACCAGGGCCGGGTCGTGCAGGCCGGAGAGGTGGACGAAGCGGACGCCGTCGGGGAAGGCGCGGGCGACACGGGCCGCGATCCGGCCGGCGAGGCGGGTCTTGCCCACACCGCCCGGGCCCGTCAGGGTGACCAGCCTCGCCCTGGCCAAGAGTTCGCGCCCTTCGGCCAGTTCGCTCCGCCGGTCGACGAAGCTGGTCGTCTCCACCGGCAGGTGGCAGTCCCGGCGCGGCGCTGATCCGCCCATGATCAGCCAGTCCTCTGGGGGGTGCGTTCGTGCGGACCCTCAGGCTTCCCCGGGCGGTACATATATGCACCTCACCCTCACCCCCACGGGTGTACTTCCGCGAGGTCCGTTCGCCGCGACACGCCCACGCGTACACTGCGCCGCCGATCGGCTCGCCCCTTTCCGCATGATTCAGGCCAGCGGCGGTTTGCGCTGTCTTGACCTGACCATGCCAACGCCGGACCATGTGCGACACCGCACCGCCGCACACAGCAAGCGCACAGCACGCCCCCCACGACCACTCCCCACAAGGAGAGTTCATGCGACTTCGCATCCGCGGCTCAGGCGCCGGCGCCACCCGCGCCCGCAGCGGCAGGCGCACCGCCGCCCTCGCCACCCTGCTCGCCCTCGCCCTCGCGGCCCCGCTCTCGGCGACGGCCGGCCACGCCTCCGCCGACAGCGCCCCGAAGGCCACCTCCTCCGCCGACGACATCCGCCAGTACGAGATCCACGTCGACCACAACACCCCCGTCACCCGCACCGCGATCGCCCGCGCCGGGGTGAGCGTCGACGAGGCCGACGAGGAGACCGTGGTCGTCTCCGGCCGCGCCGACCAGATCGCCAAGCTGCGCTCCCAGGGGTACGAGGTCACCCCGGTGGGCTCCGCACCCGACCGCCTCGCCGCGGACGAGGTGCGTCTGTTCGACTTCCCGACGGCGGACGCCAAGTACCACAACTACGCCGAGATGACCGCGGAGATCGACCAGCGCGTCGCGGCCTACCCGAGCATCATGAGCAAGCAGGTCATCGGCAAGTCGTACGGCGGCCGGGACATCGTCGCCATCAAGATCAGCGACAACGTCGGCACCGACGAGGCCGAGCCGGAGGTGCTGTTCACCCACCACCAGCACGCCCGTGAGCACCTCACCGTCGAGATGGCCCTGTATCTGCTCCGCGAACTGGGCGCCGGCTACGGCAGCGACTCCCGGGTGACGAACATGGTCAACGGGCGCGAGATCTGGATCATCCCCGACCTCAACCCGGACGGCGGCGAGTACGACATCGCCACCGGCTCCTACCGCTCCTGGCGCAAGAACCGGCAGCCCAACTCCGGTTCCTCGTACGTCGGTACGGACCTCAACCGGAACTGGAACTACAACTTCGGCTGCTGCGGCGGCTCCTCCGGCTCCACGTCCTCCGAGACCTACCGGGGCACCTCGGCCGAGTCCGCGCCCGAGGTGAAGGTCGTCTCCGACTTCGTCCGCAGCCGGGTCGTGGGCGGCAAGCAGCAGATCACCGCCGGGATCGACTTCCACACCTACAGCGAGCTGGTGCTGTGGCCGTTCGGGTACACGTACTCGGACACGGCGACCGGGATGACGGCCGACGACAACGCCGCGTTCAAGGCGGTGGGGCAGAAGATGGCGGCCAGCAACGGGTACACCGCGGAGCAGTCGAGCGACCTGTACATCACCGACGGGACGATCGACGACTACCTCTGGGGCGTGCACAAGATCTTCTCGTACACGTTCGAGATGTATCCGACGTCCAGCTCCGGGGGTGGGTTCTACCCGCCCGACGAGGTGATCGAGCGGGAGACCTCCCGGAACCGGGACGCGGTGTTGCAGCTTCTTGAGAACGCCGACTGTATGTACCGGTCCATCGGCAAGGCCGCCCAGTACTGCAGTTAGGGGCGGGACTAGTCGTCGTCCTCTTCGAAGTACGCGTCGAGGACCTCGTCCAATGACGTCTCCCACTCCTTGAAGCGGGACCTGGCCGTCGCCTCGATCTCGATCGGGTACCAGCGGCGGTCAGGGGTGTGGACCGTGATGGTGAACCGCTTGCCGAAGCGCGGGGCCTCGGTCTCGATGGCGCCGATCTCGTCCCAGCGGAACTCGCACGCCTCCTCGTCGAGGCGGAGCCGGACGCCCTTGGCGTCGGCGGTGATCCGCGCCCGGCGGTCGGCGGCCTCGAAGACGGGGCCGTCGGAGGCCTCCTCCTCGGCGGGGGCCTCCTCCTCGGCGGCCGGGGTCTCGGTGGCCTCGGCCGTCTCCGCGGCCTCCGGCGTCTCCTCGGACGCCTCGGACGCCTCGGACGCCTCGACCTCCTCGGCCGGCTTCGCGTCCTCCGGCTCCGCCTTGAGGGGCGACGAGATTCCGGGGATGAACGCCGGGTCGAACCCGGCGCCCTCCAGGGGCTTGCTGCTCGAACCTATCCGCTGCTGCTCCACAGCGCGAAGTATGGTCGAAGATCCTGTGCCGGACACAGCCAGCCCCTACTTCGTTACCGGAGACCTACAAGGGAGAGGCGCACCCGAACACGCTCAACCCGGCCGCGTCAGCCGAGTACGGCGAGCGCGTCGATCTCGACGAGGAGCCCGGCGGGGAGACCGACGTAGACGGTGGTGCGGGCGGCGGGGGCCTCGGTGAGGTCCGCGAAGTAGGCGTTGTAGATCTCGTTCATCTCCGCGAAGTGGTCGACGTCGGTCAGATAGACGCGGATCATCATCACGTCCTCCCAGCGGGCCCCGCCCTCCTGGAGGATCGCCTCGACGTTGGCGAGGGTCTGGAGGGTCTGCTCGCGCAGGGTGGGGCCGGCGGGCGTCGGGGGCCTGCCCTCCTCGGCGGGCAGGAAGCCGACCTGGCCGGCGACCTGGAGGATGTTGCCCTTGCGCACGCCGTGGGAGAACTTCGCGGGCGGGGTGGTGTGGGTCTTCGGGGTGAGCGCGGTCTTCTCGGTCATCAGGTGGCTTCCTTGATCGGTGTCCGGCCGGAGTACTCCCCGCTGATCGCGTCCGCCGTACGGCGCACCAGCGGGCGGAGGGTGAGGAGTTCGTCGGCGGTGACGACGACGTTCGGCGCGGAGACCGACATCGCGGCGACCACCCGGCCGTCCGCGCCGCGGATCGGGGCGGCGACGCAGTTGATGGACTCCTCGTGGCCGCCGAGGTCGGTGGCCCAGCCCTGTTCCCGCACCTTCTCCAGCTCCCGCAGGAAGGCGGGGGCGCTGGGGGTGGAACGGGCCGTGTACATCGGGTAGTCGAGCTTCTCGGCGACCGCGCGCCGCTCGGCCTCGGGGAGGTCGGCGAGCAGCAGCTTGGCGACGGCTGCGACCGTGATGGCCACGGGTTTGCCGATCCGCGAGTACATCCGCACCGGGTAGCGGCTGTCGACCTTGTCGATGTAGAGGACCTCGCCCTCCTCGTACACGGCGAGATGCACGGTGTGTCCGCACTGTTCGTTGAGGCGGACGAGGTGGGGGTGGGCGATCTCGCGGATGTCGAGGTTCTCCATCGCCTCCTGGGCGAGGGCGAAGAGACGGGCGCCGAGGCGGTAGCGCTGGTCGGACTGGCGGTAGACGAGGCCGTGTTCATGGAGGGTGCGCAGCAGCCGCAGCGCCGTCGACTTGTGCACGCCGAGGCGGTCGGCGACCTGTCCGAGATCGGCGGGGCCCTCGGCGAGCAGCGGCAGGATGCTGAGCGCTCGGTCGACGGTCTGGCTCATGGGGTGCGTACCTGCTTCCTAATCCTTGAGCATTGCTGCTCGGATCGGATGATTCGCTCTCCGCCCTGTGGGGCTGGAGTCCTGGACCGGCAGTCTGGTCCGGCGGCGATCGGCCCGTTCCTGAATGAGCTGCTTGACCCGCGTGTGCGGGGTGTACAGGGAGATGTCGGGGTCTCCGTCTCGTTCCAGAATGTTGATCGCTCCCGCGTGGTCTGCTTGCCACACGTCCCCGCACCGGGTGCAGTGAAGCCGGTCCCCGGAGCGCTTGCCGAGGATCCGGCAGCAGGGGACGACTTGTGACGTGTAGGCCGCGTTGACCAGCGTCAGCGCAGAACCTCTGCGCTCCGACACGCTTGCCAGTGCCTCAGCCGTGACGCCCTTGGTCCAGGCGGCGAGGCGGCGGTTGGTGTTCTTTCCCAGTTTGCGCGGGGAGGAGAAGGGCCGGGTGAGGTCTTCGGCGACGACGTGGTTCGCCTTGTCGATGACGGCGTGGACGGCGGTGAAGGTGACGGTGCGCACGCGAGTCTCGAACCTGGAGCGGCGCCTGCTGCGCTTGACCGTGCCGAGATTGTTCCGTTCGATCCGGTCGGCTTTTGCCTGGTCGCCTTGCTCGCGGGATTTCTCCGCAATGGACCGGATCTTGGCCCGGCGGGCGTTCTTGGTCTTGAGGCAGTCGATGGCGTAGTGGACCTCGACGCGCCCGCTGCGGAGAATCAGCCGCAGCGTCCCGGTGGGGGCCACCTTGGTGTTCAGCGGGATCGCGATCTTCTGCCTGCGTTTGAGTCCGGGGATGTCGATCCATACATTGCCGTCGGCCATGGTCCAGGTGTTGTACTGGTCGGAGCGGACCACGATCTGGTTCGGGGTCCGGCTCACGCCGTGCTGGACGTACTGGCGCATCTTCCGTGCCAGGAACACCGTGTCCTGCCAGCGCCCGTACTTGAGGTCGGTGTACGCCTTCTTGCGCTGCGTCTCGTCCTTGTAGCGGCGGTGGACGGTCTTGCGTACCTTGACCTTTCCCGCCTCGCGGTGCGCGGTGATGTCGGCGACCGCGTCGCGGACGGTCTCCTTCCAGGCGTTGGCGAGTACGCCGAAGGTGTCGGCGGTGCCGTCGGCCATCCACTGATCGCGGATCGTGCGGTCCTTGATGCCGTCCCGGACGGGTGAGCCGTACCGGGCCCACACCATGGCGCGGACACGGCCGAGGCGGCGGGCCTGCTCGGCGAGCTGGGCGTACTTCCCGGTGTTGAGGCGGTGGCTGTAGGCGATGCGGGTGACCTTCACCGGCTGCCGCCGGTGAGCTCGTCCTTGAGGGTCTTCTCGTAGCGGCGCAGGCCGTACAGACGGCATGAGAAGGCGTGCACGATCGCGAGGAGGTCCTGAACCATCTCTTCCTGCGGGGACAGGGATTCCTGGTTCGCGACGATGATCTGGCAGCCGTTCTTCCCCGCGACGTGCTCCAGGTACTCGAAGCCGAACCGTGCCAGCCGGTCCTTGTGCGCGACGACCAGCGTGGCGACTTCCCCCCGCTCGATGGCATCCATCAGCGCGAGCAGCTTCTCCCGCCCGAGGTTCATGCCGCCGCCGACCTCGCGGACCCACTCGTCCACGGCCAGGCCACGGCCCCGGCAGAACTCCTCCATCGCGTCCACCTGCAAGGCGAGATCGTCCTTCTGCCCCGGTGACGACACCCGGCAATACACAACCGTCCTGCGGGCCGACTCGTCGAACCCTGGCTGGAGCACCCGCCGCACATCGGCGTCGGTGAAGTACCGCTGCCCGGACGTGGTCCGACGCGCCACGATACGGCCCTCTCGCTCCCACCGGCGCACGGTGGAAGGAGACCGCCCGACACGCTGCGCGAACTCGCCAATCCGGTACATGATGACCATCATGCACAACTCTGAGCAAGAGTGGGCAAGAATCAGCCACTAGGCACCGCCTCCTCCGGGGCCGCCGCGGCTCGTGTCCAGCCGGGGCCGAGTCGAAGTGTCCCCCACGCCCGGTCGTCGAGGGCGACGAGGCGGTCGGCGTGGTCACGGGTCGGGGGGACGGCCAGGTCGCCCGGGACGGTCAGGGTGGCGGCGGCCATGAGGTGGCCGTGCCGCAGCCGGTCCCGGACGGGCAGTCCGCGCAGGGTCGCGGAGAGGAATCCGGCGGCGAAGGCGTCCCCGGCTCCGACGGCGGCGACGACGTCGACGTGCGGGGCGGGGACGTGCAGGACGGTGCCCCGGTCGAAGACGGTCGCCCCGTGCTCCCCCTGTTTGACGACGAGCACCTCGGGGTCGGGGAACGCGGTGCGCACGGCGTCGACGCCGCTCAGTCCCCACACCTCCTCCGCCTCGTCCTCGCCGACGAACACGAGGTCGGCGCCGCGCGCGAGCTCCAGCAGCACCTGGGGGCTGTTGCCGTCCAGCCACAGCCGGGGCCGGTGGTTGACGTCGAAGGAGACGAGCGGCCGGCCGGGCCGGGGGGCGGTGAGCTCACGCAGCAGTCCCAGGCAGTCCGCGGACAGCGCGGCCGTGATGCCGGACAGGTGCAGGATCCGGCCGGCCCGTACGGCATCGAGGTCGACGGAGTCGACGGACATCGCGGAGGCCGCGGACCCGGCGCGGTAGTACGCCACCTCGTGGGCGTCGGTGGCCCGGTCCCCGGCGGTGCGGAAGTAGACGCCGGTCGGGCGGTCGGGGTCGCGCCGCACGGACGTCACGTCCACCCCGTACGAACCGATGGTCTCGACGAGGTGATCGCCGAACCCGTCCACCCCGACCCGGCTGACCCACCTCACCGCATGGCCGGCGGCAGCCAGCCCGCACGCCACGTTGGACTCCGCGCCGCCGATCGCCCGCTCGAAGGAGGGCACGTCGGCGAGTCGGCCGGGGCGGCTGGGCAGGAACGTGACCATGGATTCGCCGAGCGCGACGACGTCCACGACGTCGGGGGCAGTCACGATGGTCGTAGCTCCTCGTCGAGGGCGGAGGGTCACGGCGCCGCCATTGACCCGGCATTGGCGTGGATGTTAGACAGCGGTAAGCGGCATACGCAACGCTTGTTGCAGAGAATGCAACACACTCGATCTGGGAGGCCTCGTGTCCGGTACGGAAGCGCTCGCCCGCCTCGCGGAGGAAGCAGTCGACCACCGCTTCAAGGGCCTCCCGCCGGACGCCGACGGCCTCACCGTCGCCGAGCTGACCGCCCAGCGGCGCAATCTCTTCACCGACGGCTTCACGACCCCGGTGCTCGCCCTCTCCGCCGAGCGCCTGGAACACAATCTGCGCCTGATGGAGACGTACGCGACCCGGCACGGTCTCGCCTTCGCCCCGCACGGCAAGACGACCATGGCGCCCCAGCTCTTCTGGCGGCAGCTCGACTACGGCGCCTGGGGCATCACGCTCGCCGTCCCGCACCAGGTCCGGGTGGCGCGGGCGTACGGCGTCGGGCGGGTGTTCCTCGCGAACGAGCTGGTGGACCCGGCGGCCCTGCGCTGGATCTCCGGACAGCTGGACGCCGACCCGGACTTCCGTCTCGTCTGTTATGTCGACTCCGTGCGCGGGGTCGAGCTGATGGACGCGGCGCTCGCCGGGGCCGCCCGCCCGCTGGACGTCGTCGTCGAGCTCGCCGCCGGGGAGGGCGCCCGCACCGGGGTCCGTACGGATGAGGAGTGCGCGGCCGTCGCGGACGCGGTGGCCGCCACGGGGACCCTCAGGCTGGTGGGGGTCGCGGGGTACGAGGGCGAGGTGCCGCGGGCCGACGGGGAGCGGGTGCGGGCCTGGCTGCGCCGACTGGTGGCGCTCGCCGCCGACTTCGACAAGGCGGGCCGGTTCGCGGGGGTGGCGGAGATCGTCGTCAGCGCGGGCGGGAGCGCCTGGTTCGACGCGGTCGCCGAGGTGTTCGCGGAGATCCCCGAGCTGTCCTCCCCCGTGCTGAGGCTGCTGCGCTCCGGCGCGTACGTCTCGCACGACGACGGTCACTACCGCCGGCTCACCCCGTTCAACCGGGTGCCGGAGGAAGGCGCCCTGGAGCCCGCGTTCCGGCTGTGGACACAGGTCGTCTCCCGGCCCTGCCCCGACCAGGCGTTCGTCAACGCGGGCAAGCGCGACGCCGCCCACGACCTGGACCTGCCGTTCGCCCAGGTGGTCCGGCGCGACGGTGCGGAACGCCCGGCCACCGGGGTGTCGGTCACCGCCCTGTCCGACCAGCACGCCTGGCTGCGCACCACCGGGGAGGCGGACGTCGAGGTCGGCGACTGGGTCGGGCTCGGGCTCTCCCATCCGTGCACCTCGTTCGACAAGTGGCCGCTGATCCCGGTCGCGCGGGCGGACGGCACGGTCGTCGAGTACATCCGCACCTTCTTCTGAGCGGAGGGCCGGGCATGGAAGACCTCGTCATCCGGGACGCGGAGGTCGTCGACGGCAGCGGCGCGGACTCCTACCGCGCGGACGTGGTGGTCGACGGCGGCAGGATCGTCGCGATCGTCCAGGAGGCCGCGGCGGCGGGCTGTCAACGGCCCAAGGCGGTACGGGAGCTGGACGCGGAGGGGCTGGTCCTCTCCCCCGGCTTCATCGACATGCACGCGCACAGCGACCTGGCCCTGCTGCGCGACCCCGACCACAGCGCCAAGGCCGCACAGGGGGTGACGCTCGAGGTCCTGGGCCAGGACGGGCTGTCGTACGCCCCGGTCGACGACCGCACCCTGGGCGAGGTCCGCCGGGCCATCGCCGGCTGGAACGGCACCGGCGACGACATCGACTTCGACTGGCGCTCGGTGGGCGAGTACCTGGACCGGCTCGACCGGGGCGTCGCGGTGAACGCGGCCTACCTGGTCCCGCAGGGCACGGTCCGCGCCCTCGTCGTCGGCTGGGAGGACCGCCCGGCCACGCCCCGTGAGCTGGACCGGATGCGGCAGCTGGTGGCGGAGGGTCTGGAGCAGGGCGCGGTCGGTCTGTCGTCGGGGCTGACCTACACCCCCGGGATGTACGCCGAGAACGCCGAACTGACCGAGCTGTGCCGGGTGGTGGCCCGCTACGGCGGCTACTACTGTCCCCACCACCGCAGTTACGGGGCGGGCGCGCTGGAGGCGTACGCGGAGATGGTGAAGCTGGCCGGGGAGGCGGGCTGCGCCCTGCACCTCGCCCACGCCACCCTGAACTTCGGGGTGAACCAGGGGCGGGCGCCGGACCTGCTGGCCCTCCTCGACGAGGCGCTCGACGCCGGCGCGGACCTCACGCTCGACACCTATCCCTACACGCCCGGCTGCACCACGCTCGTGGCCCTGCTGCCGAGCTGGGCGAGCGAGGGCGGCCCCGGTGAGATCCTGCGCCGCCTCGCCGACGACGGGACCGCCGAGCGGATCCGCCACGACCTGGAGGTGACCGGCGCGGACGGCTGCCACGGGGTGCCGGTGGACTGGGACACCGTCGAGATCTCCGGGGTGACCGACCCGGCGCTGGGCGGCTTCGTCGGCCGTACGGTCCTTCAGTCGTCGTCCCTGCGCGGCGAGGCCCCCTGGGAGACGGCCCGCCGGCTGCTGCTCGACGACGGCCTCGGCCCGACGATCCTCCAGCACGTGGGCCATGAGGAGAACGTCCGCGCCATCATGCGCCACCGCGTCCACACGGGCGGCTCGGACGGTGTGCTGCACGGCGCCAAACCGCACCCGCGCGCCTACGGCACCTTCCCGCACTACCTCGGCCACTACGTAAGGGAGTTGGGCCTCCTCTCCCTGGAGGAGTGCGTGGCCCACCTGACCGGCCGCCCGGCGGCCCGCCTCCGCCTGCCCGACCGGGGCCTGGTCCGCGAGGGGTACCGCGCCGACCTGGTCCTGTTCGACCCGGCGACGGTGGCGGCGGGCGCGACCTACGCCACCCCGCGCACCCTCCCCACGGGCATCCCGCACCTCCTGGTCGACGGCCGCTTCGTGATCGAGGACGGCCGCCGAACGGACGCGATGGCGGGCCGAGCCGTTCGACGCACGCCTCTGTAGCGCCCCGGGGCGCCGGAGGCGCCTTGGGGGCGCGGGGAACTGCGCGACCAGCCCCCACGCACCCGCAGCCGAAACCGTCCGACCCGGCGGAGCGCTACGGCTTAGGAAGCACGCACGCGCTGGCACTCAGGTTGAGCTGGTTGCCCGTCGTGAAGCAGGCGGGGATCTGGTAGATCTCCTGGGCGTAATTGATGCCCTCGCGCACGGTGACGGTGCCGCTCTCACTGACCTCGCAGGGGTTGTTCACCGTGCAGCTCTCGCCGTCCTCGTTGCCGGTGTTGTTGACCGCGACAACCTTGCCGGTGGACTGGTCGATCACCGGCGAGCCGGAGGTGCCGCCGATGGTCTGGCAGGCCGAGGTGTAGCGGACGGAGTCCTTCCAGGTCCAGTCGCCCTCCTTGAGGCGGTAGGCGAACCCGTCGATGTTGCAGTTGTAGAGCGTCTTCCAGTAGCCGGAGGCCACGGTGATGGCGGTGCCCGCGGTCGGGTGGGTGTCCTGCACGGTCAGCGCGGAGATCCCGTACGAGCTCTGGATCGTCGCGTAGGTGCTGGTCAGCTGGTAGATCGACACGTCCGTGTCCGTCATCGTCGCGTAGGCGAGCTTGCTGGCGCGCAGGGTCGCGACACGGGTGCCGGAGGAGTTGAGCAGCCCGAAGGTGCGGGTGGAGGTCTGGTTGGTGAGGACCTCGCCCGGGTCCAGGAAGCCGGACGTCAGGCAGTGGCCGTTGCTGAGCACCAGCGCCGGGTCGGTGTCCAGGGAGTTCGGGAAGCGGATGACCGAACCGGAACAGTTGCTGAGCGCGACGGTCCCGGCGAGGGTGACGGCCTGCAACGTGGGTGCGGCCGCCCGGGTGTCCGCCTTGCTGTCCGCCTTGGCCGCGGGTGCCGCGACGGCCGGTGCCGCTCCGATCCCGGCGATGGCCAGGGCGGTGAGCGCGGCGACGAGAGGCTTTCTCATGTGGGGGTCCCCTCTTACGACGAGGCGACCGGAGATCTTCCGGCCGCCCGCTGTTTTGTCATGTGCATTCTTAGTACGGATGCACGGAGGGGCAAGCGGTTGTTTCCGGACGGGAGTTGGCGCGAACCCGCGCTTTGCAAAAACGGGACACGGTTCCGTATATTAAACGGGACAGCGTTCCGCTTTTGGAGGCCCCCACCATGCGCACATCGACCCACCCCTCACCCGCCCCCGTCGTCTCGGTCGGCCCCGTGACCCTGTCCACCCCGGACCGGCCCGTGGATCTCCAGGTGCGCGTCACGGCACCGCTGACCGGGGACGATCTGCCGGTCGTCCTCCTGTCGCACGGCCAGGGCCACTCGAACCACCTCTCCTCGCTGAACGGCTACGCGCCGCTCGCCCACCACTGGGCGGCGCACGGCTTCGCGGTCGTCCAGCCCACGCACCTCAGCTCCCGGAGCCTGACCCTGGACCCCGACACCCCCGGGGCACCCCTGTTCTGGCGTTCCCGCGCCGAGGACATGACCCTGATCCTCGACCGGCTCGACGAGATCGAGGCCGCCGCTCCGCAGTTCGCGGGGCGCCTGGACCGGGAGAGGGTCGCCGTGGCCGGGCACTCGATGGGCGGGCACACGGCGAGCCTGCTGCTGGGCGCCCGGCTCACCGACCCCGACGACGGGACGGAGGTGGACCTGACCGAGCCCCGGATCAAGGCGGGCGTCCTGCTGGCCTCGGTCGGCCGGGGCGGCGACGCCCTCACCCCGTTCGTGACCGAGAACTGGCCCTTCTTCTCCACCACGGACTTCTCGAAGATGGCCACGCCGGCACTGGTGGTCGTCGGCGACCGGGACGACTCCGCGCATCTGACGGTCACGGGCCCGGACTGGCACGCCGACCCCTACGTCCTCTCCCCCGGCCGCAAGTCCCTGCTCACCCTGTTCGGCGGGGAGCACGGCCTCGGCGGCGTCTCCGGCTACGACGTCGCCGAGACCACGGACGAGAGCCCCGAGCGGGTGTCGGCGGTCCAGCACCTCACCTGGGCCTACCTGCGCAGCGAGCTGTACCGGGGGGACCCGGCCTGGCGGTCGGCGTGTGAGTCGCTCGCGGCCACCCCGGAACCGCTCGGCCGCGTGGAATCGAAGTAGGCCCCGGGAAGGGCGCGGAGCGCCCTGAAGGGGCGCGGGGCCGTATCGACATGCGGCTCCGCCGCGGGGCGCGACCAGCCACGACGCGAGCGCAGACGACCGGCGGCGCACCCCGCGCTCAGCGGGACTTGCCCCCGCCCTTCCCGTGACCTCGCCCCTGGTTGCCCGTGGTGCCCGGGACGCTCCAGGACCGGGTGGCGGTCACGGAGGGGGTACCCGTCGCCGCCGCTCCACCGGAAGCCGGGGCCGAGGAGGTGACGGAGGGCGCGCTGGACGTCGTGGAACCGGCGGACGGGGACACGCCCGCACCGGGGGACACCGACTCGCCCGCCGACGTGGACGTGACACTCGGGGCGCCCGAGGGGCTCACCGTGTCGTCGGGTGCCGAACGCGTGTCGCCACGCTTGTCCTGCCCCCCGCTCGGTGTGGAGCCCGAGGTGAACGACATCCCCGCCACCAGCGCCGCCAGTGACACCGCGCCCACGGCCCCCGCCGCGAACACCACCCGGCGCGAGCGCCCGCCGCCCGTGCGGCGCGCGGCGCGGCGGCGGTCCGCCCGGCCGCCCGCCACCGGCTCCCCCGTGAAGACGGCCGGCCCGTCGGCGGGCGGCATCGGGACGCGGGGCAGTTGCTGGGTCTCGTCGTACGCGTTCTGCCACCCGTGCGCGGTCGCCGGGTCGGCGTACTGCTCGTACGACGCCGGGTCGGCCCCGGCGTCCGGGTGGAACACGATCGGCCGCACCTGGGGTGCGCCGCTCTCGCCTGGCCTGGACATGGCCGCGCATTGTAGGGAGAAGTACGGCCCGTCGGACAGTGACCGGCGATAACAGACCAAATCACCCGTCTCGCGTGGTGGAAAACACGCCCCACGGGGCGTTACCGGGCCGTAAGCTCCCTGACATGCAGGTGATCCAGTCGACGAAGCTCGCCAACGTCTGTTACGAGATCCGGGGCCCGGTTCTCGAGGAGGCGATGCGCCTGGAGGCGGCGGGGCACCGCATCCTCAAGCTCAACACCGGCAACCCGGCCGCCTTCGGCTTCGAGGCCCCGCCGGAGATCCTGGAGGACGTCCTCCGCAACGTCTCGACGGCGCACGGCTACGGCGACGCCAAGGGCCTGCTCGCCGCGCGCCGCGCGGTCGTCATGCACAACCAGACCCTCGGCATCGAGACGGACGTCGAGCACGTCTTCATCGGCAACGGCGTCTCCGAGCTGATCGTGATGGCGATGCAGGGCCTGCTGGACGACGGCGACGAGGTGCTCGTGCCGTCGCCCGACTATCCGCTGTGGACCGCCGCCGTGTCCCTGTCCGGCGGTACGGCCGTGCACTACCGCTGCGACGAGCAGTCGGACTGGATGCCCGACCTCGCGGATGTCGAGCGCAAGGTCACCGACCGCACCAAGGCGATCGTCATCATCAACCCCAACAACCCGACGGGCGCGGTGTACGACGAGGCGATGGTCCGGGGGCTGACCGACATCGCCCGGCGCCACAATCTGCTCGTCTGCTCCGACGAGATCTACGACAAGATCCTGTACGACGGCGCCACGCACACGCCGACCGCGTCGGTGGCCCCGGATCTGCTGACGCTCACCTTCAACGGGATGTCGAAGGCCTACCGGGTGGCCGGCTACCGGGTCGGCTGGATGTCGATCTCGGGTCCGCGCGCCCACGCCGACTCCTACATCGAGGGCCTGACGATCCTGGCGAACATGCGGCTGTGCGCCAACATGCCGGGCCAGCACGGCGTGGTGGCCGCGCTCAGCGGACGGCAGTCCATCAACGACCTGGTGCTGCCGGGCGGGCGGCTCAAGGAGCAGATGGACACGGCGTACGAGCTGCTGACGCAGATCCCGGGCGTGACCTGTGTACGGCCGAGGGGCGCGCTGTATCTCTTCCCGCGTCTGGACCCGACCGTCTTCAAGATCAAGGACGACCGGCAGATGGTCCTGGACCTGCTGCGCCAGGAGAAGATCATGGTCGTCCAGGGCACCGGCTTCAACTGGCCGGAGCCGGACCACTTCCGGGTGGTGACCCTGCCGACGGCGACGGATCTGCGGGACGCGATGGGCCGGATCTCGCGCTTCCTGGACGGCTACGGCCAGCCCTGAACTTTAGACGAAATCTAAGCTAGGATGGCTTCCTGTCAGAGCACAGGAGGCCATCCTCATGTACGAGCCGAACCGCACCCCTCCCTCCCACAAGGGGTCCGTCCACAGCACGATGGCCGGCACCACGTCCGACTTCCCCCACCGTTCCCGCGAGGAGGAGCTGGACATCCAGCTCGCCGGACACCTCTCGGCCCTGCTCGCCGTCACCGACGAGCTGCGTGGGCCGGCGCCGTCCGCGGACCTCGACAGCGCGGCCACGCGGCTCGCGCAGCAGGTGACCCGGCTGCGGGGCGGACGGACGCCGGCCCGCGCGGCGACCTCGGCCGCCCGCGAGTCCCGGCTCGCGGCACTGCACCAGCGGGCGCACTCCCTGGCGGGCCGCGCCCTGGTCGTCGCCGCGTCCCGCGCGGACACCAAGGCGGCGATCCTCGCGGCGGAGCGCATGGACGCCCATGCCGCCGCGCTGGCGGAGGAGCAGGAGCTGAGCACCGCCGGCTGACCCTGCGGGGTCCCCCCTACGGCCCCGGTCCGCGTGCACCCGCAGCGACGCGCGGACCGGGCGCCATATTTTTTGCCCGCCTGCATTCGGGTGGACTGCGCGCCCCGAGTGCCCGCGCACACCTGTGCCACCGTCAGCGCCTCGTAACGTCGACGCGGTGAAAAGCAGGCAATTGTTGGTAGTGCTCTCCGGTGCGGCTGCAGTTGCCACCGGATTGCTGTCGTGGTCGGTCCTGGCGTGCGCGGCGGCGCTCCCGGATTCCGGGACGCCGTCGTCGGAGCGGACTCCCCCGAGCGCCGATGCCCTGCTGCAAGCGGGCATCGCGGCGCAGCAGAACAACGATCCCCAAGGCGCTTCCCGGCTCTACGGCGTGGTCCTCGCCCTGGAGCCACGGAACAAGACCGCCTGGTACAACCTGGGCGTGGTCGCGCACCAGGACGGCCGGACCGCCGATGCCCGCAGGGCCTACGAAAAGGCCCTGAAAATCGATCCGGCATTCCCCTCGGCCCTCTACAACGAGGCGCTCCTGCTGAAAGCGAGCGACCCCGATCTCGCGATGGGACTCCTGGAAAGGGCCGTCGGCGCCGATCCCGGGGCGGCCACGGCCCATCTGCAGCTCGGGGATCTCTGGGTCCGCAAGAACCGGAACCGGGAGGCCGCCGAGGAATTCCGCAGTGCGGTGACGGCCGACCCCGCACTCCTCTCCCAGGTCCCGGAGTCCTTCCGGGCCTCCGTGCGCCCCGCACCCGCACCGAGCCCGGCAGGGAGCCCCCGATGACGACGAACGACCGCACCGTACGGGTACTGGCCGTGTACACCCTGGTGGCGACCGCCCTCGCGGCCCGGGTCTTCCTGCTGCCCTACAAGTCGGGTGACTACGTCACCTTCCTCGACCCCTGGTACCGGCACCTGGAGAGCCACGGCGGTTTCGCCGCCCTCGCCGACCCCGGCTTCTCCGACTACAACGTGCCCTACCTCTATCTGCTCGCCGGGCTGACCCATCTGCCCGTGTCGGCGCTGGCCGGCATCAAGTGGATCTCGATCCTGGCCGATCTGGCGCTGGCGTACTACGCCTTCCGGATCGTGGCCCGGCTGCGGCCCGCCTCCACCTGGGCGGCCTACGGCGCGGCGGCGGCGGTGCTCCTGCTGCCCACCGTCGTCACCAACAGCGGCTGGTGGGGGCAGTGCGACGGTGTCTACGCGGTCTTCCTGCTCGGCGGGATCCACCAGCTGCTGGGCCGGCGGCCGTGGTGGGCGTGCGCCTTCTTCGGGATCGCGCTGGCGGTCAAGTTCCAGGCCGTGTTCCTCTTCCCGTTCCTGCTGGTCATGGTGGTGCTGGGGCGGGTGCCGTGGCGGAGCCTGCTGGCGGTTCCCGGGGTGTACCTCGCCCTCGACGTCCCGGCGCTGCTGCTCGGCGCCGATCCCTGGCGGCTGCTGACGGTGTACGCACGGCAGACGGGGACGTACCACCAGCTGTCCGTCAACGCGCCGTCCGTGTACGCGTTCGCGTCGGTGCCCGACGGCACGGACACCGACGGCGTCCGCACGGCGGGCGTGCTCGTCGCGGGGGTGCTGGTGGTGCTGCTGACCGGGCTCGTGATCCGGTCCCTGTGGCGCGCCCGGCCGGACGCGGGGGACCCGGCTTCCCCCAGGGCCGGGCTCACGGACACCCGGGTGGTGCTGCTGGCCGCCTGCTCGGCACTCCTGGTGCCGTATGTGCTGCCCTCGATGCACGAGCGGTACTTCTACGCCGCCGAGGTGCTCACGGTGGTCGCCGCGTTCGCCCTGCCCCGGCGGCTCTGGTACGTGCCGGTGCTGGTGCAGCTCGCCTCCTGCGGCAGCTATGTGAAGTGCAACTCCGCCGCGCTGGCCGCGTACATGTCGCTGCCCGCGTTCGCGGCGCTGACGCTGCTGGCCTCGATCACGCTGCTGCGGACGACCGCCCGCGAGCTGCGCCCCGCTCCTCAGCCCGACCGCGGCCGAGCCGGCCCGGACGTGACGGCCGCGCCGGGGGCGGTGGCCGTGGCGGTGTCGTCGGCGACGTAATAGGTCGGCCGCCGCTGCACGGCGGTGTAGATGCGGCCGATGTACTCGCCGACGACCCCCAGGCAGATGAGCTGGACGGAGCCGACGAAGAGGACCGCGATGATCAGGGAGGTCCAGCCGCGGGTGGTGTCGCCCGCGGCGTACACGGCCAGGGTGTACGCGAGCATGCCGAGGCAGACGGCGAAGGCGAGCACACCGAGCCAGACGGCGAGCCGCAGCGGGGCGACGGAGAAGCCGATGACGCTGTCGACCGCGAGCAGGACCATCTTGCGCAGGGGGTACTTGGTGCGGCCGGCGACCCGGGGGTCCCGGCGGTAGGTGATCTCCCCGCTGGGGAAGCCGAACCAGGGCATGAGCAGCCGGTAGACCTGCGGCTGGTCGGGCAGGGCCTTCAGGGCGTCGAGGGCCTCGCGCGACAGCAGCCGGAAGTCGCCCGCCTGGGCCGAGACATGACCGCCGACCACCCGGCGCACGAGCCAGTAGTAGAGGCCGGCGCTGCGGCGTTTGAAGCCGGTGTCGCTGGAGCGGTTGCCGCGCACGCCGTAGACGATGTCGAGGTGCCGGGAGCGGGCCAGGGCGAGCATCTCCGGGATCTTCTCCGGGGGATCCTGGAGGTCGGCGTCGAGGCTCGCGGTGTAGCGGCCGCGGGCATGGTGCAGTCCCGCGGTCAGCGCGGCCTGGTGTCCGCTGTTGCGGCGCAGCCGCACCACCCTCAGCTGGGGCCAGTGCGCGCGCAGCCGGGTGAGTTGACCGACCGTCCCGTCCGTGGAACCGTCGTCTACGGCGACCACCTCGTACGTCTCGCCCGTCCCGTCGAGCACCGGCCGCAGCCGCTCCGCCAGGGCCGGAAGTGCCTCTTCCTCGTTGAACATCGGAATCACGACCGACAGTTCGACCGATGACGCGACCGATGACGCGACCGATGACGCGACTGATGACATGCGGATCACAGCCTCATGCTCACTTACGGTAGTATTTGCTTACTTACCGTACGATGCTGGAATGGCTCAGCGCGTAGAGACACACGCACCCCGGACCGCAGGGGTCGCCCGGCAGCTTCCCGTGTTCGCGGTCATCGGCGTGCTGTCCACGCTGGCGCATCTCGGACTGTTCGCGGTGCTGCGGCCGGTGCTCGACGCGCAGCTCGCCAATCTGCTCGCGCTCTTCGCCACGGCCGTGGCGAACACCGCCGCCAACCGCCGGTTCACCTTCCGGGTCCGCGGCAAGGAGGGGGTCGCCCGGCACCAGCTCCAGGGGCTGGTGGCCTTCCTCGCCGGGCTCGCGCTCAGCAGCGGCGCCCTCGCCCTGGTGCACCGGATGGTGTCGGACGCGCCGCGCGTGGAGATCGCCGCGCTGATCGTGGCCAACGGGACCGCGACGGTACTGCGCTTCACGCTGCTGCGGTGGTGGGTGTTCGCGAAGGCCGTCTGAGCGGGGTCTCCCGAAACGGGCGAAGGCCTGTCGTCGCCTCCCCGTCGGGGCGGACGGGGTGGTGACGACAGGCCCAGGGTTCCGCACGCCGTTGTGCGGAACCTCGCCGGTCTGTGGTGCTGTCACCGCGGCCGGCCGTGACGATATTGCTGGTCAGGGCTCGATCGGCAGCCGGCCGCGGCGTTCGTGGAGGGCCCTTCGGACCCGGGGCGGGCGTCAGCCCAGGCGCTGCACCAGGGCGCGGTACTCGTCCCACAGCTCCTTCGGGGTGTGCTCGCCGAAGGTGTTGAGGTGCTCGGGGACCAGGGCGGCCTCCTCGCGCCAGACCTCCTTGTCGACCGTGAGGAGGAACTCCAGGTCGGCGTCGGCCAGTTCGAGGCCCTTGGTGTCCAGGGCGCCCTTGGCCGGCAGGATGCCGATCGGGGTCTCGACGCCCTCGGCGCGGCCGTCGAGGCGCTCGACGATCCACTTCAGGACGCGGCTGTTCTCGCCGAAGCCGGGCCAGACGAACTTGCCCTCGTCGTTCTTGCGGAACCAGTTGACGTAGTAGATCTTCGGGAGCTTCGCCTGGTCCTTGCCCTTGGCGACGTCGACCCAGTGGCCCATGTAGTCGCCCATGTTGTAGCCGCAGAACGGCAGCATGGCGAACGGGTCGCGGCGCAGCTCGCCGACCTTGCCCTCGGCGGCGGCGGTCTTCTCGGAGGCGACGTTCGCGCCGAGGAAGACCCCGTGGTTCCAGTCGAAGGACTCCGTCACCAGCGGAACCGCGCTCGCCCGCCGGCCGCCGAAGAGGATCGCCGAGATCGGCACGCCCTTGGGGTCCTCCCACTCGGGCGCGATGATCGGGCACTGCGAGGCCGGGACGGTGAAGCGGGCGTTGGGGTGGGCGGCCGGGACGTCCGAGGACGCGGTCCAGTCGTTGCCCTTCCAGTCGGTGAGGTGGGCCGGGGTCTCCTCCGTCATGCCCTCCCACCAGATGTCGTTGTCGTCGGTGAGGGCGACGTTGGTGAAGACGGAGTTGCCCCACAGCGTCTTCATCGCGTTGGCGTTGGTGTGCTCGCCGGTGCCGGGCGCGACGCCGAAGAAGCCGGCCTCGGGGTTGATGGCGTACAGCCGGCCGTCCGCGCCGAAGCGCATCCAGGCGATGTCGTCACCGATCGTCTCGACGGTCCAGCCGGAGACGGTGGGCTCCAGCATGGCGAGGTTGGTCTTGCCGCAGGCGGACGGGAACGCGGCGGCGACGTACTTGGACTCGCCCTGCGGCGGGGTGAGCTTGAGGATCAGCATGTGCTCGGCCAGCCAGCCCTCGTCACGGGCCATGACGGAGGCGATGCGCAGGGCGTAGCACTTCTTGCCGAGCAGGGCGTTGCCGCCGTAGCCGGAGCCGAAGGACCAGATCTCCCGGCTCTCGGGGAAGTGCGAGATGTACTTGGTGGAGTTGCACGGCCACGGAACGTCCGCCTGGCCCTGAGCCAGGGGCGCGCCGAGGGTGTGCACGGCCCTGACGAAGAAGCCGTCGGAGCCGAGCTCGTCCAGGACGGGCTGTCCCATGCGGGTCATGGTGCGCATGGAGACCGCGACGTAGGCGGAGTCGGTGATCTCGACGCCGATCGCGGAGAGGTCCGAGCCGAGGGGACCCATGCAGAACGGGACGACGTACATCGTCCGGCCGCGCATCGAGCCGCGGAAGACGCCCTGCTCACCGGCGAAGATCTCGCGCATCTCGGCGGGGGCCTTCCAGTGGTTCGTGGGGCCCGCGTCCTCCTCCTTCTCGGAGCAGATGAACGTCCGGTCCTCGACCCGCGCGACGTCGGTCGGGTCGGAAGCGGCGTAGTAGGAGTTGGGTCGCTTGATCGGGTCGAGCCTGCGGAAGGTGCCCTTCTCGACGAGCTCCCCGCACAGGCGCTCGTACTCGGCCTCGGATCCGTCACACCAGACCACGCTGTCCGGCTGTGTCAGTTCGGCGATCTCGTTCACCCACGAGATCAGTTCCTGGTGGTTGGTCGGGATGACGGTGGGAGCCGCGATGTCGCGCGCCACGATCGCTCCTAGATGAGGGGTTTTTTGTTGGAGGCCCCGTGGGGGCTGCGGCCCGGATGCCCGGCGACTGGATCTTCAGCGCTCATCCGGTGCCGACCGCACTCATCTGATCATCCGACGCCCGCGCCCATCTGTCCAGAAGGCGTCACAGGTGAGCGGAGTGAGGATCGCCACGCATAACCGCGCCTTTTTGCGTCCACTTGACGTTCAGCAGAAGATTCTTTTGAGTGAACCTTTTACGGCTTTCGGTGCGGCACCGTGAGATGATGGCCACTCTTCGCCCCCGAACCCCCGGGACCGGCCCGTAACTTACGGTTCCGTAGGTACGATTCGGCCCATGACTGCGCCCGCCCCCGACGCGCCCACCGACACGCCGGCCGACGGCCGCGGTCCTCTCGGGCTCCCCCTGCCGCACGAGATCAAGCCCAAGCTCCGCGGCTGGCTGCATCTCGGCATGTTCCCGGCCGCGCTGATCGCGGGCCTGGTCCTCACGGCCCTCGCGGACTCCACCCGGGGCCGGATCGCCTGCGGCATCTACGCGCTCACCGCCTGCCTGCTGTTCGGCGTGAGCGCGCTGTACCACCGGGGCAACTGGAACGCGCGCATGGACGGCATCCTGCGCCGTCTCGACCACGCCAACATCTTCCTGATCATCGCGGGCACCTACACCCCGCTGACCCTGCTGCTCCTGCCGGAGGCCAAGGGCCAGTGGCTGCTGTGGGGCATCTGGGGCGCGGCGCTCGCGGGCATCGCCTTCCGGGTCTTCTGGGTCGGCGCCCCGCGCTGGCTCTACACCCCCTGCTACATCGCGATGGGCTGGGCGGCCGTCTTCTTCCTGCCGGACTTCATGCGCACCGGCGGTATCGCGGTGCTGGTCCTGGTCGTCGTCGGCGGGGTCCTCTACAGCGCGGGCGGCGTGATCTACGGCATCAAGCGGCCCAACCCCTCACCTCGGTGGTTCGGCTTCCACGAGGTCTTCCACTCGTTCACGCTCGCCGCGTTCGTCGTCCACTATGTCGGCATCTCGCTGGTGGCGTACCAACACGCGTAGCGTCGGTTTTCAGCCTTCTCAGGGCCACGGCTTCCGAGCCGCGGCCCTTTTTTCATGCCCGCACCCTCACGGTTTCGGTCCGCACCCCCAGAAGAATTGACACTCACTATGTTTTGAGAGTTACTCTCATTTCATGGCTACTGTCACGAACGCTTCCGAGGCGGGGCGCGACCCCCGCCGCTGGTGGGCCCTCGCGGCCCTGGTCGCCAGCATGCTCACGCTCGGCTTCGACATGACCATCCTCAACGTGGCGCTCCCGACGATGGCGCGCGACCTCGGCGCCACCACCGGTGAGCAGCAGTGGATGGCGGACGCGTACGTCGTCGTCTTCGCGGCGCTGATGCTCCCCGCCGGCCTCCTCGGCGACCGCTTCGGCCGCCGCCGGATGCTGATCACCGGACTCGGGATCTTCCTGGCCGGCTCCCTGCTGGGCGCGCTGGCCGACGACGTGAACTGGGTCGTCGCGGCCCGTGCCTTCATGGGCATCGGCGGCGCGCTCGTCACCCCGCTCGCCCTGTCCGTGCTGCCCTCGCTCTTCGGCCCCGACGAGCGCACCAAGGCCATCGGCGTCATCTCCGCCGCCTCCGCGCTCGGCCTGCCGCTCGGCCCGATCATCGGCGGCTGGCTCCTCGACCACTTCTGGTGGGGCTCGGTCTTCCTGGTCAACGTGCCGATGGCCGCGATCGGCATCACCGCCTGCGTCCTGCTGCTCCCCGAGACCCGTGACCCCGCCTCCCCGCGGGTCGACACCCTGTCCACCGCGCTCACCGCCGGCGGCCTCGGCGCGCTCATCTACGCGATCATCGAGGCGCCCACCCGCGGCTGGGGCGACCCGCTGGTGCTCGCCGTGTTCGGCGCCGCCGTCGCCCTGATCGCCGCCCTGGTGCTGCGCGAGCGGCGCGTCGAGCGGCCGATGCTCGACATGGCGCTGCTCGCCGACCGCGGCTTCCTGTTCAACGCGCTCGCCGCGACCCTGGTCATGTTCGTCCTGTCCGGCCTGATGTTCGTCCTGCCCCCGTACCTCCAGGCCGTCCTCGGCAACGACGCCCTCGGCACCGGCGTACGGCTGCTGCCGCTGATGGGCGGACTGCTGGTCGCCTCCCGGGCCGCCCAGCCGGTCGTCGCCCGGTTCGGCCCGCGTGCCGTCGTCAGCGCCGGCCTGATGGTGCTGGCCTTCGCCGCGCTCCTCGGCACCCGCACGACGGTCGACTCCGGCTACGGCTTCACCGCGCTGTGGCTGTCGATCACCGGCTTCGGCTTCGGATTCGCGATCGTGCCCGCGATGGACGGCGCCCTCGGCGCCCTGCCCGCCGACCGGGCCGGCAGCGGCTCCGGGCTGCTGATGACCCTGCGCCAGGTCGGCGCCGCGATCGGCATCGCCCTGCTCGGCTCCCTGCTCTCGGGCGCCTTCCGCGACCGCCTCGACGTCACCGGCCTGCCCGCCGGGGCCGCCGACACCGCACGGGACTCGGTCGTCGCCGCGCACATCGTCGCCGAGAAGGCGAGCCCCGGGAACGCGGCCCACCTCGCCGCCTCCGCGAACGACGCGTATGTGCACGGCATGACCCTGGCCCTGCTGGTGTGCGGGATCGCCGCCCTGGTCTCGGCCCTCATGGCGGCGGCCTTCCTGCCGGGGACCACGGCGGCCCGCCGCACCGGCAGCCCGCGGCCCGACGTGGCCGCGCACAAGGCGGATGCCTGAGAATGAACCCCATGACGGCCGCCCGCACCTCCTCCCCCGCCGACCGCCCCCAGCTGGGTCTGCGTGAGCGCAAGAAGATCAAGACACGCGAGGCGATCCGCACCGCCACGTACGCGCTGATCAAGGAGCAGGGGTACGACGCCACGACGATCGACCAGATCGCCGAGCGCGCCGAGGTGTCGCCGTCGACCGTCTTCCGCTACTTCCCGACCAAGGAGGACATCGTCCTCACGGACGAGTACGACCCGGTCCTCCTGGAGGAACTGCGGGCCCGCCCGGCGGACGAGCCCTGGCCGCAGTCCGTCCGGTACGTGATGCAGGAAGCCGTGCGCACCGGCATCGAGGAGGACCCCGAGGTGGCGCGCATCCGCACCCATCTGCTGGTCGAGGTTCCCGCGGTGCGCTCGCGCATGATGGAGAGCATGTCGGTCACCGGCCGCATGTTCGCCACCGCCGTCGCCGAGCGCACCGGCCTCGACCCCGACAGCCTGGAAGTGCGGGTGTACACGATGTCGCTCATCGGCGGACTGATGGAGACCTCGATGTACTGGGCCGAGCACGGCCACCAGGGGGACTTCCCCGCTCTCCTCGACCGCGCCCTGGACGTCCTGCAACAGGGCCTGCACGTCGAAAACCCCTGAGCCGGGCCCGGCCCAGCGTGCCATCCTGACCAGGTGAACCCACCCGAGATCCACGTCGAAGTGGCCCCCGAGCTGGCCCTGTTCGTCCCGCACGCCCGCCGGACCGGCACCCACCCGCTCGCCGTCGACGGCGTCTCCACCCTCGGCCATGTCGTCGAGTCCCTCGGCGTCCCGCTGACCGAGGTCGGCACCCTCGTGGTCGACGGCCGCGAGGTGCCGGTCGCGCACATCCCGGCGGACGGCGAGCGGGTCACGGTCCGCCCGGTCGACCGCCCCCAGCAGGTCCCCGGCGCCCCGCTGCGGTTCCTCCTCGACGTCCACCTCGGCACCCTCGCCCGCCGGCTGCGCCTGCTCGGCGTGGACACGGCCTACGAGTCCACCGACATCGGCGACCCGGCCCTCGCCGCCCGCTCCGCCGCCGAGCAGCGGGTCATGCTCAGCCGCGACCGGGGCCTGCTGCGCCGCCGCGAGCTCTGGGCCGGCGCCTACGTCTACAGCACCCGCCCGGAGGACCAGCTCCGCGACGTACTCGACCGCTTCCGCCCCGACCTCGCCCCCTGGACCCGCTGCACCGCCTGCAACGGCCTGCTGCGCCGAGCCACCAAGGACGAGGTCGCCGACCAGCTCGAACACGGCACCCACCGCTCCTACGACGTCTTCGCCCAGTGCGCCTCCTGCGGCCGCGCCTACTGGAAGGGCGCCCACCACCAGCAGCTGGAGGCGATCGTCGAGGACGCCCTGAGCATGCGGGCGCGGGAGAACTGAGCACGGCGGCCCCTCGGGGGGCCACGGCCGGACCCGTCCCGCTCCCGCGACCGCCGGCGCCGCCCTGCAGGCGCTGTTCCGGCCGTCCGGGCCGGTGCGGTGGGGTGGGGTGCTCAGCCGACGCCCGGGGCGCCGGTCCTCACCGGCGCCCGAGCCGCCCGTCCAGGTCACCGGGGCCTTACGGGGCCGCTGCCCGGCGGCCGTCCTCAGTCGCTCAGCGCCACGCGCAGCCGTTCCGGGTCGGTCGTCGGGGCGTCGCAGGTGAAGTTGCGGCAGACGTACGCCGTCGGTTCGCCGTCGCGCAGCGTCCGGTCCGCGAGCAGCGGGAACTCCTCGCTGCCGACCGTGCCGTACGCCACCACCGCCCCCGGCGCGGCGCCGAGCAGCGCGGCGCGCAGCAGGGTCTTCGCGGCCGGGTCGTCGAACCCGGCCGCCACGACGGCCACCTCGCGCGGCCCGTCCAGCAGCGCCTCGGCCGCGGCGAGCCCCCACCCGATGAACCGCGGCACCCGCGGCCCCAGCGCCTTGACGACCCCGAGGGCCTTCTCGGCGGCCGTGCGGTGCGGCTCGGAACCGGTGTGCGCCGCATACCCCAGCAGCGCGCCCGCGGCGGCGGTCCAGCCGGAGGGGACGGCGTTGTCGGTCGGGTCCTGCGGCCTGCGGATCAGCCGCTCGGCGTCGGCGGCCGTGTCGTACAGCGCCCCCGTCTCCGGGTCGGCGAACCGCACGAGGACATGGTCGAGCAGGAACCCGGCGAACTCCAGCCAGACCCCCTCCCCGGTGACCGACGCCAGCGCGAGGAACCCCTCGGCGACATCGGCGTAGTCCTCCAGCACCCCGGCGTTCGCCCCGGCCTGCCCGTCCTTGCTGGTACGGGAGAGCCGCGCCTGCTCGTCGAGATGCAGCCGTACGAGGAGATCGGCGGCGGCAACGGCGGCGGCCACCAGGTCGGGACGGTCGAAGTAGGCCCCGGTCTCGGCGAGCGCGGCGATGGCGAGCCCGTTCCAGGCGGCGACGACCTTGTCGTCCCGGCCGGGCGCGGGCCGATCGGCGCGCTTCGCCAGCAGCCGTTCCCTGATGCCGGCGATCTTCTCCGCGTCGAAGACGCCGTCCTGCTGGGGCAGCCGGAGCACGGAGGCGCCCTCCTCGAAGGTGCCTTCCTCCGTGACCCCGAAGCAGTGCATGGCGAGCCGCGCGTCCTCGGCGCCGAGCACCTCGGTCAGCTGCCCGGGCGTCCACACGTAGTACGCGCCCTCGACGTGCCTCCCGGTCCCGTCGTCGCTGTCGGCGTCCAGCGCCGAGGCGAACCCGCCCTCCGCGGTGCGCAGCTCCCGCACCATGAAGTCGGCCGTCTCCAGGGCTACCCGCCGGGCCAGCTCGGAACCGGTGGCCCGCCACAGATGCGCATAGACCCGGCAGAGCAGCGCATTGTCGTACAACATCTTCTCGAAATGCGGCACGGTCCAGTCACGGTCGACCGAGTACCGGGCGAACCCGCCGCCGAGCTGGTCGTAGATCCCGCCCCGCGCCATCCGCTCACAGGTGTCCTGGGCCATCTGGAGCGCGCCCTCGGCACCGGTGCGGGCATGGTGCCGCAGCAGGAACTCCACCACCATGGACGGCGGGAACTTCGGCGCCCCGCCGAACCCGCCGCGCTGCGGGTCGTACTCCCGCGTCAGCCCCAGCAGCGCCTGCGACAGCTCCTGCTCCCCCGGCGCCTTCGCGTCCCCGAAGGAGATCTCCCGCTCCGACAGGTCCCGCACGATCTTCCCGGCGACCTCCGCGACCTCGTCCCGCCGCTCCGTCCACGCCTGCCGCACCCCCTCCAGCACCTGCCGGAACGACGGCATGCCGGACCGGGGCGCCGGCGGGAAGTACGTACCGAAGTAGAACGGCTCCGCGTCCGGCGTCAGGAACACCGTCATCGGCCACCCGCCGTGCCCGGTGGCGGCCTGCACGGCCTCCATGTAGACGGCGTCCACGTCGGGCCGCTCCTCCCGGTCGACCTTGACACTCACGAACCCCTCGTTGAGCCGCTCCGCGGTCTCGGGGTCCTCGAAGGACTCGTGGGCCATGACATGGCACCAGTGGCAGCTGCTGTACCCGACGCTGAGCAGCACCGGGACCCCGCGCCGCCGCGCCTCCTCGAAGGCCTCCTCGGACCAGGGCCACCAGTCGACCGGGTTGTCGGCGTGCTGGAGCAGATACGGGGACGTCTCATGGGCCAGTCGGTTCGGCATGGGGTCCATCCTGCCCCAGTACCCGGCGGCGGGCAGCGGGGCGAGGACGGTGTCCGATCGGAAACCCTCCGTAACCCTTCGCCCTCTCGCGCCACGGGAGTCGTCCACCGCACACTTGACCGGACGGACGCCGTGCCGCCGGAGGGGGACGGGACATGCGGGACAGTCACAAGGCAGAGGCCGAGCGGTTGTTGGCGCGGGCTGTGGAGGAAGAGGTACGACGGTCGGGCGGACGGACCGACCGGCAGGCGCTGTTGACCAGGGCACGCGGGGCACTGGACGCGATGGCGCAGACCGCCGCCGCGGAGTACGAGGCCTACGCCCGCGCCCTGGACGAACGGGACGCCGGACGGGTCAGCTTCGCGCAGCGGTACGCCAAGGAGGGCGGCGGACGAACTCCCTTACTGGTGGCCGGAGTCGCCGCCGTGACGACCGCGGTGGCCGACCTCGCGCTCGGGACCGGTCCGGGCACGGCCCTCGGGGCCGGGGTGGCGGTCGGCGTGGTCGGGGCCGCGGCCACCGTGGTGAAGGTGGCCGGCGCGCATCTGCCGGCCGCGCACCACCAGGCCGGCAAGGCCGGACAGCCCGGCGGCGCCGAGCAGTTGCGGTTGCAGTGGCTGACGGCGCTGGAGGTACGCGGGATCCGCCCGTTCCTGGACCAGCAGCGGGTGCTGGACGCGACGACCGGACCCCGGCAGGTCCACAAGAAGACGCCCGGCCCGCAGTTGAAGGGCGCGGACAAGAGCGCGGCGGCGCGCGGGCGGACCGTGCTGGAGCAGTCCTTCGGCCAACTCCCTGAACCCGCAGGCCCGTTCGCGGGGCGGCGGGCGGAACTGGCCCAGATCCGGCAGTGGGTGCAGTCGGCCCGGGCGAGCACCGAGACCAGACCCACGGTCGTCGTACTGCACGGCCCGCCCGGCAGCGGCCGCAGCACGCTCGCCGTACGCGCCGCACACGATCTGCGCGACCAGTTCCGCGGCGCCTGTGTCGTCGATCTGCGCGGCGACAGCGCGCAGGGCACCCCGCTGGCCACCCGGGACGCCCTGCTGCATCTGCTGAACCGGCTCGGCGCACCCCGCGAACAGCTCCTCTTCCGTGAGCGCTCGTCCCCCGACCAGCAGGTCAAACGTCTCGCCGACCTCTACTACCAGCACCTCACCGGCCTGCCGGTCGTCGTCCTCCTCGACGACGCCGGCGACCCCGAGCAGGTGCGCACCCTCGTCCCCGAACGCTCCGACAGCCTGGTCCTGGTCACCGCCCGCGACCCGCTGGACCTCCCCGCCGAGCTGTCCGCCTGGACCCACCGGCTCCCCGTACGCCCCCTGGAGTCGGCGGGCGCCGAGGAGCTGCTGAGCGCCGCCGCCCAGGACACCTCCGCCCCGTACGACGCCGAATCCGCGGAACGGATACGGGAGTTGTGCGGCGGACTGCCGCTGGCGCTGCGGATCGCGGGCTCCTCGCTGGGCCCGCGCTCACCGCGCGGACTCGCCACGGACCTCGGGGCGTACGGCCCGGTCGGCCCCGTCGAGCGCGCCCTGTGGCTGCGCTACACCGACCAGCCCGAAGGCACCCGCCGGCTGCTGCGGCGGCTGGCGCTCGCCGGACGGGCCTCACTGGGCGCCGCCGCGGCCGCCGCCCTCCTGGCCACCGACCGCACGGAGGCGACCCGGCAGCTCACCGCCCTCGCGGACGCCGGCCTGGTCGACCGGGTGCGTGGCGACCGCTACCGGCTGCACGACCTGGTCCGCGCCTTCGCCCAGGCCCGGCTGCACGACGAGGAGGAGCAGACCGAGCTCACGGCCGCCCAGGAACGCCTCATCGTCAGCTACGCCGAGCTCGCCGACTCCGTGCTGCGGCTGGTCGACGGCAACATGTCGACCCGCTCGGACCGGTTCACCCCACACGGCTTCACCTCCCTCGACGAGGCCCTGCGCTGGCTGGACGACGAGTCGAGCTTCATCACCGCGACCCTGCGCCAGGCGGAGGGCGTGCACGAGACGGCCCTACTGAGCCTGCTGGGCGCGCTGTGCGACTACTGCCTGCTGCGCGGCGACCTCTACCGTCTCGGGGAGATCAGCGAGCTGGCCCAGTCGGTCGGCCAGGACCTGCTGGTGCGGTCCGTGCAGTGGCGTACGGGCATCGCGGCCCGCCAGCTCGGCGAGCTGGACAAGGCCCGGGCCACCCTGGCCTCGGTCGTCGACCTCTACCTCCAGGCCCATCACGACGCGGGCGCGGCCCGGGCCCTGTGCTCCCTGGGCATCACCCTGCACCACCAGGGCAACCTCACCGAGGCGGCGGCCAGGCTGCGCGAGGCGATGGACCTGCAGGCCGCGCCCGAGCTGGCCACGGACCGCGCCTGGACCATGCACGCCCTGGCCGCGGTGGAACGCGACCGGGCCCGGCTCGGCGAGGCCCTGGACCTGCTGACCCGCTCCCTGGTGCTGCACCGCGAGGGCGGTTCCGTGCACGGGGAGGCCTGGGCCCACTTCCAGCTCGGCCAGCTCAACCTGCGCCGCGGCGACGTCCCGGCCGCGGAGGCCGACCTGAACCGCGCCCTCGACCTGTACGGCCGTACCCGCGACGAACGCGGTGCGGCCTGGGCCCTGACCCAGCTGGCCCGGGCCCGCATGATCGCCGGTGATCCGGCGTCGGCGGTGGAGGGACTGCGTACGGCGGCGGCCCGGCACCGGGGCAACGAGGACGCCCGCGGGGAGGCCTGGACCGTGTACTACCTGGGCCTCGCCCTGGAGGAGACCGGCGACCTGGACAGCTCCGTCCGGGAGCTCGAACGCTCCCGCTCCCTCTTCTCCCGGATGCGCGACGTCTACGGCCTGGCCTGCGCCCGCCACCACTCGGCCCGGGTCACCAGGGACCAGCGGGCCGCCCAGACCGGCTCCCTGCGCAACTCCGGCTTCGCCCGGCAACTCCTCGTCGACGCCCGCGCCGACTTCCAGCGCATCGGGGTCTCCCACGGCGAGGCGTGGACCTGTCTGGAGCTCGCGATCATCGAGGCGGGCAACGCCCGCGCCCAGCAGGCCCTGGCCCTGTGCGACGAGGCGGCGGGCCTGTTCTCCTCCTACGGCGACCGCCGCGGCGAGGACTGGGCCCGCTTCCTGCGCTGCACCCTGCTGCCGTACGGCGCACCGGGCGGCGCGGAGGTCGGCACGGCCGTGGCCCAGGAGGAGCTGGCCCAGCTCGGCCGCACCCCCCACCCCCTGCGGGACACGAAACTGTCCGAGTCCCTCGCCGCCTACGCCGTCCTCCTGGAACGCGGCATCCGCCCGGAAACCGGCTGGCAGGCCTGGCGCCTCGGCCTGGTACCGGGCCGACACGAACGGGAAGTGATGGGCGTGGCGGTGAACGAAGCGTAGTCGGGGCGTCCCCGCAGCCTCAGCGCCACTGAACGGTTCCCCTTCCTGAGCCCAGAGCCCCGCCCGAGCCCCCCCGCAAGAAGCCACCCAGCCAACCACGGCGACCTCCCCCACCCACGGTCCCGGCACCGGCCAACCACCGGGGCCCGGCACCGGCGGACCGCCGGGGGCCGGCATGGGCGGACCGCCGGGGCCCGGATCCGGCCAACCGCTGGCGGCCCCGTTCCGGCCGACCGCCGGGGGCCGGCATCCGCCAACCGCCAGGGGCCCGGCACCGGCCAACCGCCGGGGGCCAGCATCGGCGGACCGCCGGGGGCCCGGCACCGGCCAACCACTGGAGGCCCCGTTCCGGCCAACCGCCGGGGGCCGGCATCCGCCAACCGCCAGGGGCCCGGCACCGGCCAACCGCCGGGGGCCAGCATCGGCGGACCGCCGGGGGCCCGGCACCGGCCAACCACTGGAGGCCCCGTTCCGGCTGACCGCCGGGGGCCGGCATCCGCCAACCGCCAGGGGCCCGGCACCGGCCAACCGCCGGGGGCCAGCATCGGCGGACCGCCGGGGGCCCGGCACCGGCCAACCACTGGAGGCCCCGTTCCGGCCGACCGCCGGGGGCCGGCACCGGCCAACCGCCAGGGGCCCGGATCCGGCCAATCACTGGCGGCCCCGTTCCGGCCGACCGCCGGGGGCCGGCACCGGCCAACCGCCAGGGGCCCGGCACCGGCCAACCACTGGCGGCCCCGTTCCGGCCGACCGGCCCGAGCGCCCGGCCGACCGCGGCGGGGCCAGCCGCCTGGCCGGGTACAGCACGGCCAGCCGCCCGGGCGGGTGCAACAGGGCCAGCCGCCTGGGCGGAGCCAAATCCCGGCCTGCCGGGCACACGGCCAAACACGGCAGGACCGCCGACCCGGGCGGTACCAAGTCCCCGCCCGCCCCGGCCCACAGCCACACACAGCACGACCAGCCACCCCGCCCCGCACAGCAGAGCGCGCCGACCCGGGCGGAGCCAAATCCCCGCCTGCCGGGCACACAGCCACACACGGCAGGACCAGCCGACCCGGGCGGTCCCAAATCCCCGCCCGCCCCGCACACGGCCGGATGCGGCAAGGGCAGCCGGCCCGGCAGGGGGCGTGGTTTCGGTCGGCCCGGGTGACGCCTGGTTCCGGTTGGGGTCAGCCCTTGGCCGGGGAGGCCTTGCCCGTCGAGCCCGGGGCGGAGGCCTCACCGCCGTCCGAGGTCTCCTTGAAGTCGACCTTGCCCATGTGCTTGTTCATCGACTTCATCAGACCCCAGACCGCCACCGCCATCGCCGCGAACACGATGAAGCCGAGGACGCCGGGGGTGACCTTGTTCTCGTCGACCTCCTTGGCGAGGGGGACGAGGTGCGTCATTGCCAGGCTCACGCTTGCGCTCATGTCAGGCATTGTCCCGGACGCCCGCAAAGAGGTCGTCCTCGGGGATGGACGTATCGACGAGAGCCTTCGCGAGCTCGTACTCCTCGGTCGGCCAGACCTCCTTCTGGATGTCCATCGGCACCCGGAACCAGCCGCCGTCGGGGTCGATCTGCGTGGCGTGGGCGATCAGCGCCTTGTCGCGGATCTCAAAGAAGTCGGCGCACGGGATGTGCGTGGTGAGCGTGCGCTCCTTCACCCCGAACTCCTCCCAGCGCTTGAGCCACTCCCCGTAGGGCGACTCCAGGCCCCGGTCGAGCATCGCGTGGTGCAGCGCCTCGGTACGGGGACGATTGAAGCCCTGGTTGTAGTACAGCTTCAGCGGCCGGTACGCGGGCCCGAACTCGTCCTCCGGGTACTTCGCGATGTCGTCCGCGCCCTCGAACGCCACCATCGAGATCTTGTGGGTCATGATGTGGTCGGGGTGCGGGTAGCCGCCGTTCTCGTCGTAGGTGGTGATCACCTGCGGACGGAAGGAGCGGATCTGCTTCACCAGCTCGCCGGCCGCCTTGTCGACGTCCTCCAGGGCGAAGCAGCCCTCGGGCAGCGGGGGCAGCGGGTCGCCCTCGGGCAGGCCGGAGTCGACGAAGCCGAGCCACTCCTGCTTGATGCCGAGGATCTCTCGGGCCTCGTCCATCTCCTTCTTGCGTACCTCGTGGATGTGCTCCTCGATGTACTTGTCGCCCTGGAGCTTGGGGTTGAGGATGGAGCCGCGCTCCCCGCCCGTGCAGGTCACCACCAGCACGTCCACCCCCTCGGACACGTACTTCGCCATGGTGGCCGCGCCCTTGCTCGACTCGTCGTCGGGGTGCGCGTGCACGGCCATCAGTCGCAGCTGGTCAGTCAAGACTCAATCCTCGGTAAGTCGGCGCCCGTGTGAGCCGGCGCGATAGCAGGCTTCTATAGTGACCGAATCGGGGGGCGATTAATTCCAGGGCCCTGGCCTGCCGAGAGGACGATCATGAGTACGGCGAGCACCCGCGTGCCCGAGGGCCGCTACGGCCGCGCCTCGGACGAACGGGCCGACCGCACCCTGAAGATCGTGGGCGCCGCACTCGGCGCGGTCCTGCTGGTGATCGTCGGGTACTTCGCCTACCACTACGTCGGCCAGAACAAGATCAGCGCCGAGGTGATCACCTTCAAGGCGACCTCGGACGACGCCGTCGAGGTGCACCTGGAGGTCCGCAAGGACGCCGGTGCGAGCGGCTACTGCACGGTCCGCTCCCAGTCCGCCGACGGCGCCGAGGTGGGCCGGGCGGACTTCCGCTTCTCCGGGTCGGACACCCGGATCGACAAGGTGGTCACCCTCCGCACGACGGCCAAGGGCACCACCGCCGAGCTGCTCGGCTGTCACGCCGACTGAGGACCCCCCTGTCCTCCGCATTACGTACTCGCTGACCTGCGTTGACGTAATTCTGGTGGCTTATGTCCTCCCCCTTTGCCCGCGGAATTGTTAGGCTCGTGGTTTCGCCCATCCCCTGAGGAACATGCTTGAGGGTAGGGCGATGCTTTGTATTCCCAGTACCGACGAGGAGCACCCTGTGACCCAGACCAGCGAGTCCGTCACCTGGCTTACCCAGGAGGCGTACAACAAGCTCAAGGAAGAGCTTGAGCACCTTACTGGTCCTGCGCGCACGGAGATCGCCGCCAAGATCGCGGCCGCGCGCGAGGAGGGCGACCTGCGCGAGAACGGCGGGTACCACGCGGCCAAGGAGGAGCAGGGCAAGCAGGAGCTCCGTGTGCGCCAGCTGACCCAGCTCCTCGAGAACGCCAAGGTCGGCGAGGCTCCGGCCTCCGCGGACGGCGCCGTGGCGCCCGGCATGGTCGTGACGATCGCCTTCGACGGTGACGAGGACGACACCATGACGTTCCTGCTCGCCTCGCGCGAGTACGCGAGCTCCGACATCGAGACCTACTCGCCGCAGTCCCCGCTGGGCACCGGCGTGATCGGTCACAAGGTCGGCGAGGACGCGGAGTACGAGCTGCCGAACGGCAAGAAGGCCTCCGTGCGCATCCTCAAGGCCGAGCCCTACAGCGGCTGAGCTGCCGTCCCCTCTCCTGACGAGCCCCTGGCGCCCGAGCCGCCGGGGGCTTCGCCATGTACCGTGATCAGCCGGCCGCCCGGCGGTACTTGCGGACCGCGAGCGTGCGGAAGATCGCGACGATCACGATCGAGTAGATGATCGAGGCCCAGACGGGATGGGCCATCGGCCAGGCGTCGGACGGGGAGACGCCCGGGTCGCCGAAGAGCGTGCGGCAGGCCTGGACGGTGGCGCTGAACGGGTTCCACTCCGCGATCGGCTGCAGCCAGGACGCCATCTGCGAGGAGTCCACGAACGCGTTGGATATGAAGGTCACCGGGAAGAGCCAGATCAGCCCGCCGGAGGTCGCCGCCTCGGGAGTACGGACCGTCAGACCGATCAGGGCGCCGATCCAGGTGAACGCGTAGCCGAGGAGGAGGAGCAGGGCGAAGCCGGCCATGACCTTGCCGATGTTGGTGGGCTCCGCGGAGCCGGGACGCCAGCCGACCAGGAGCGCGACGACGGCCAGGACGAGCAGGGTCAGTGCCGTCTGCACGAGGTCGGCCATGGTCCGACCGGTGAGTACCGCGCCCCGCGCCATGGGCAGGGAACGGAACCGGTCTATCAGGCCCTTGTGCATGTCGTCGGCTATGCCCGCACCGGCACCGGCCGTGGCGAAGGTGACCGTCTGCGCGAAGATGCCGGCCATCAGGAAGTTCTTGTAGACGTCCGGATCCGTCGAGCCGCCGAAGACGTACGTGAAGAGGACCACGAACATGATCGGCTGAATCAGCCCGAAAATGACCATTTCAGGGAAGACTGTGCGCGGGTGTGATTCTGGTTGCGCTCCTCCCCACCACCGCCGAGAGTCTCCAGCTCCAGCGCCGCGAACTTCGGATCAATGCTGCCCGTGACCTCCATGGGCGGGAGGATCATGATCGGGGGTACGGGGACCCCGCCAACGCCCCTCAGAGCTTCCATGGCAGCTGGCCAGGCCCCTGAAGTGCGCCAGAACTCCGCCCGCCGCCGGACAGCGTTCCAGGCGTTTCCGGAGACCTCCACCTGGTTCCATCGAGCAGCGGTCCGAAGCTTCCACAGGATCGCTTCGAAGATCTCGCGCTTCGGCGTCCACGTCTGGCGGGAGTCAGGAAGGACGGCGTCGACCGCCTCCCACTCCTCGTCACTGATCTTGAGCGGCACCAGCGTGCCCGTCTCCCTGTGCCACTCGGCCAGCGGGTCGGCGATGCCCTTCCGGTGCCGCTGCCCCTTGCCCGTGACGTGTACACGGACATCCAGCAGATCAAGCAGATCTCGACACTGCGCAGTGGTGAAGGATTCGAGGGCGGTTGCCTGCTCTTCCACCAAGGCAATGATCTCGTCCGCCCGCTGCTGTTGCGCTTCTGCTTCACCGAGCCAGCGCGCCACCCGCTCCCGCTCGGCCATCAGCTCATCCTCCTTCGACTGGAGGGCTTGCTTCAGCTCCCGAATCGTGTCGTCGTCAATGCCGTCTCCAGGGCCCTCCCCCAGCTCGTCCTCGAAGAGTTGGGCGAGCTTTTCGAGAAGCTGCCCCTTGCGACCGGCACGCCTCTTCGCGATCTGAGCGTCCAGCTCAGCAAGACGTTCCCGGTACGTCTCAGCGCGAGCCGGAATCGCCCCCAACCACTTGCCGGCGAGCGCACGGAACTTGTCCTTGTCCGCGAGCAGGGCCTCGATCTCGGCCCAAATGGCCTTTTCGACGTCAGGGGCGGGGAGATGCGCACAGTCGCACTTCAACCCCAGCCGCCTTCCCATGCACCGGTAGTAACCGATAGCGGATGCAGCGGACTTGCCACCTGTGTAGTAGCCGCCACACAGTGCGTACAGACGCCCGGTGAAGAGGTAGTGATTGAGGTTCTTCTTCGTGAACGATCGCCTGTTGAGCGCCTTCCGCAGGGCATCCACACGATCCGGATCGCTGATTGGTCGAGGAACCTCGATCCGGAAGACTTCGAACGTCTCCTCTTCGTCCTCTTCGGCGGTGCGCTCAATGCGAAACTCCACATACCCGTCAAGGGCAGTGGAGTTGAGCCGCCGGGCGAGGTTCGTGCCGGTCCAGGACAGGCCCTTACGAGTGCGGGAGCCAAGGTTGTTCAGATGCTCGGCGGCCTCATCCCGCGAGTACCCGAGATCTACGATCAGGCTTACGGCGACGTTGATCACGTGCACCTCGTCCTCGCAGAGGACCGGGACCGCCTTGCTTCCCTTGCCACTGAGGATCACGCCGTACGGCGGTTGCCCAAGGGGCCAACCACCGGCAGCCAGCTTCTGATCCCGGCCGCCCGAGGTCCGCTCGAGGATCAGGGTGTGCTCCAGCTCTGCCATGTAGGAGAGCAGGCTGAGCATGATGCCGAACAGTTCGTCGTCACTGTCGAGACGGCCGTCTGCCGTGGCAACCCTGATCTTGTGGTGCTTGGTGGCGTTGAACACCCAGAGGTGGATGTCTTCCATGGTTCGGCCGATGCGGTCCAGCTTGCCGAACACGACGAGGTCGATAAGGCCCTTCTCGATGGCCGCTGTCATCTCGTCAAGATCGGGCCGGGAGTCCTTCTTCCCAGATTCCCCACCATCGACGTACACCTTGTGAACGCTGTACTTTCCAGGGCCGATCTTGAAGTCCAGCCAAGCCATGCACTGCTTTTCCTGCGTGTCGAGGCCGTATCCCTCGACTTGCTTCGCGGTC
The DNA here is from genome assembly GCF_054660435.1 of Streptomyces sp. YKOK-I1. Lineage (NCBI taxonomy): Bacteria > Bacillati > Actinomycetota > Actinomycetes > Kitasatosporales > Streptomycetaceae > Streptomyces > Streptomyces sp. YKOK-I1. Next base: position 6,546,015 of record NZ_BAAGDR010000001.1, on the reverse strand, counting down.
GATACGCGAAGGTAGACGGCTACCCGAACCACGCCGCGAGCGATTCGACGCCCGCGCATGACGGTACCCTTACCCATGTCAGTCCCTCCGTGACTGGCAGGCCGGTCCGCGACCGGTCTGGCCCCAGGGGGTTGCCGCCCCCTGGGGTCTCCATGCATTTGCCATCAGGCTAGCCTTCCCATCTGCTACTCGACAGGCGATTGCCGATAACCTCCGCTCTTCTTATGTGCGTTGGGAAGGCGACCGAACAGAAGGTCCGCTAGTGTCCTGAGTCGTTAGTTCGCTTGCGGTTGTAGAGTGGGGCGGTGCCTGGTCCGAAGCCGTTGCCGCTGGAGTTGTCCGATCACGAACGCCGGGTGCTGCGAGGCTGGTTGCGCAAGCAGACCGCCTCTCAGGCGCTGGTGCTGCGGTCGAGGATCGTGCTGGCGTGCACGGAGGGCCTGTCGAACGCGCGGGTCGCGGATGACCTGGGTGTCTCGCGGGAGACGGTGCGCAAGTGGCGGTCCCGGTTCGTCGCGGACCGGCTGGAGGGCCTGGTGGACCGGCCGCGTTCGGGGGCGCCGCGGAAGATCACGGACGAGCAGGTCGAAGCCCTGGTCGCAAGGACGCTCGGCCAGGCGCCGCCGACGGGTGATTCGCACTGGTCGACGCGTTCGATGGCCGGGGCGGCGGGGATGTCACAGTCGGCTGTCTCGCGCATCTGGCGGGCGTTCGGCCTCAAACCGCACATCGTGGAAACCTGGAAGCTGTCGACCGACCCGCAGTTCGTGACCAAGGTCCGTGACGTGGTGGGCATTTACCTGTCCCCGCCGGAGAACGCCCTGGTCCTGGCGGTGGACGAGAAGTCTCAGATACAGGCCCTGGACCGGACCCAGCCGGTGCTGCCGATGGCGCCGGCCACGCCGGCGAAGATGACGCACGACTACGTCCGGCACGGAACGACCAGCCTGTTCGCCGCCCTTGACATCGCCTCCGGATCGGTCATCGCCCAGCACTACCGCCGCCACCGCCACCGGGAGTTCCTCCGCTTCCTGAAGGTCATCGACGCCGCCGTCCCCCAGCACCTCGAACTCCACCTGGTCCTGGACAACTACGCCACCCACAAGACCGAGCCGGTCAAGAAGTGGCTGCTGCGTCACCCCCGCTTCCATCTGCACTTCACTCCCACCTCGGCGTCCTGGCTCAACATCGTCGAGCGCTGGTTCGCCGAGCTGACCTGCCGCAAACTACGCCGCTCGGCCCACCGCAGCGTCGTCGAACTCGAACGGGACATCCGCGGCTGGATCAACGAATAGAACAAGAACCCCAAGCCGTTCGTCTGGACGAAGACCGCCGACGACATCCTCGACACCCTCGCCGCATAATGCGCATGAATTAACAAATCAGGACAATAAATCCAGGCAAGGATGTACCTGTTGAACGATGTTCCAGATCTTGGGCCCATGCCCCAGCGGGTCACCATCAGTGCCGAACAGGCAGGGCGGCTCGTGGCCGAACAGTTCCCACAATGGGCCGCACTACCTGTGACGGCTGTGGAGAACGGCGGCTGGGACAACCGGACCTTCCACTTGGGCAACAACATGTTGCTCCGCCTGCCCAGCGCGGAGGAGTACGCCTTGGCCGTGGAGAAGGAGCACCGTTGGCTACCCGAACTGGCCCCCGCTCTCCCGCTGCCGATCCCGATACCGCTGGCGAAGGGGAGCCCTGGTGCGACCTACCCGTTCGCGTGGTCGGTCTACGGGTGGATCGACGGCACGCCCGCGACGTTCGAGTCTGTTGTCGATCCGATCCGCTTCACCGAGGACCTGGCCAACTTCGTCGCCGCGTTGCAGAGCATCGATGCCTCGGAAGGGCCACAGCCTGGCAAGCACAACTGGTTCCGTGGAGCAACACTGCGGACCTACGAGGCGCAGGCGCTAGGTGCGCTGGACGAACTGCGCGGCCACACCGATGTCGCGTCGGCACATGAGTTGTGGACTCAGGCGCTCGAGGCACAGTGGGACGGGGTGGACGTCTGGTTCCACGGCGACCTTGCCCAGGGAAACCTGCTCCTTGAGGACGGACAGCTCGCTGCCGTCATCGACTTCGGTACGTGTGGCGTGGGGGACCCCGCTTGCGACCTCGCGATCGCCTGGACCTTACTCCCGGCCGACGGTCGCGACTTGTTTCGGAGGCAGCTCGGCGTCGACGATGCGACATGGGCGCGCGGACGCGGCTGGGCGCTGTGGAAGACGCTCGTCTCGTGCGCCAACAGCCTGGGCGAGGACGGCACTGACGCCCGTAACGCGCGACGCGTGCTCTCAGAGATCCTCGCTGATCGAGGCTGAGGGGTCATAGGGGCGCGTGGACCCACCGGGGCCACCACCTGAGAGTCGATCTGCCTGCGCAGCCGGCCCCGCAGCACCCGGTGTTAGCGATCGGACAACTCCAGCGGCCAGCTTCGGAGCAGGCACCGCGCCGCTCTGCAACCGCAAGCGAACTAACGACTCAGGACACTAGCTGGGCAGTTGGCCTCACCAGAGGCTTCGCGTGCTTGTTTACCTGTCCAGCGTCGACGTGCCCACCTCTGCCCTTCGATTCCTCATCGCCCGTCTGAGCGAACACCACCCGATCCATCAGGGCACCCAGGGCAGCATCGGGCTCTGGCAGCCAGAGCCTGGTCAGGCACGACCGAGCCCCCTTCCCCGATGAGGAAGGGGGCTCGAAGGTTCACAGCTGACCCAGCCCACCCGGCCGCCCAATTGACGCAACCGTGGTCAGCCGGCCGCCCGGCGGTACTTGCGGACCGCGAGGGTGCGGAAGATCGCGACGATCACGATCGAGTAGATGATCGAGGCCCAGACGGGATGGGCCATCGGCCAGGCGTCGGACGGGGAGACGCCCGGGTCGCCGAAGAGCGTGCGGCAGGCCTGGACAGTCGCGCTGAACGGATTCCACTCCGCGATCGGCTGCAGCCAGGACGCCATCTGCGAGGAGTCCACGAACGCGTTGGATATGAAGGTCACCGGGAAGAGCCAGATCAGCCCGCCGGAGGTCGCCGCCTCGGGAGTACGGACCGTCAGACCGATCAGGGCGCCGATCCAGGTGAACGCGTAGCCGAGGAGCAGCAACAGGCCGAAGCCAGCCATGACCCTGCCGAAGTTGGTCGGCTCCGCGAAACCCGGGCGCCAGCCGACCAGGAGCGCGACAACGGCCAGGACGAGCAGGGTCAGCGCGGTCTGCACGAGGTCGGCCACGGTCCGGCCGGTGAGCACCGCCCCGCGCGCCATCGGCAGGGAGCGGAAGCGGTCTATCAGCCCCTTGTTCATGTCGTCGGCTATGCCCGCGCCGGCACCGGCAGTCGCGAAGGTGACGGTCTGCGCGAAGATGCCCGCCATCAGGAAGTTCTTGTAGACGTCCGGGTCCGTCGAGCCGCCGATGTTCATCGAGCCGCCGAAGACGTACGTGAAGAGGACCACGAACATAATTGGCTGTATCAGCCCAAAAATCACCATTTCAGGAATCCGACTCATTCGGATCAAGTTCCTGCGGGCGATGACCAGGGAGTCGTTCATGGCGCTCACTTCACCGACCCCTTCCCTGAGGTGAATCCTGACCAACACGGGCGAACAGGATTCGGAATCCGGCTCATGCGGATCAGATTCCTGCGGGCGATGACCAGGGAGTCGTTCATGGCGCTCACTTCACCGGCTCCTTCCATGCGGTGAATCCCGTCCGGATCAAGTTGCGTTTCGCAACGCCGACCGGCGCGGTCATACCGTGACCTCCTCGGCCTTCTCCTCGGCGATGTGTCCGGTCAGGGACAGGAAGACGTCGTCGAGGGTCGGGCGGCGCAGGCCTATGTCGTCCATCTCTATGCCGCGGGTGTCCAGCTCCCGGATGACCTCGGCGAGGAGCTTGGCACCGCCGGTGACGGGCACGGTGAGGCAGCGGGTGTGCTCCTCGACGGTGGTCTCGCCCTTGCCGAAGCCGGCGAGCACCTCAAGGGCGACGGGGATCTGCTCGCGGTCATGGACCACGACCTCGATGCGCTCGCCGCCGGTGTGGGCCTTGAGCTCGTCGGAGGTGCCGCGGGCGATGACCTTGCCGTGGTCGACGACCGCGATGTCGTGCGCGAGGTGGTCGGCCTCCTCCAGGTACTGGGTGGTGAGCAGCAGGGTCGTACCGCCGGAGACGAGGCGCTTGATCACGTCCCACAGGAGTTGGCGGTTGCGGGGGTCGAGGCCGGTCGTCGGCTCGTCCATGAACATGACCGGCGGGGAGACCACCAGCGCGGCGGCCAGGTCGAGCCGGCGGCGCATGCCTCCGGAGTAGGTCTTGGCCGTGCGGTCGGCGGCCTCGGTGAGGTCGAACTGCCGCAGCAGTTCCTCGGCGCGGGCCTTGGCGGGCCTCGCCTTCATCTGGTAGAGCTGGCCGACCATCTGGAGGTTCTCGCGGCCGGTGAGGTATTCGTCGACCGCCGCGAACTGGCCGGACAGGCCGATCGAGCGGCGCACTTCGTTGGGGTGCTTGAGCACATCGAGGCCGGCGACCTCCAGCCGCCCGCTGTCGGGGCGCAGGAGGGTGGTCAGGCAGCGGACCGCGGTGGTCTTGCCCGCGCCGTTCGGCCCGAGGAGGCCGAGGACGGTGCCCTCCGGGACGTCCAGGTCGACGCCGTCCAGAGCCCTTACGTCACCGAAGGTCTTGACCAGGCCTTCGGCATAGATGGCGCCTGGCATAAAAGTTCTCCACGTCTTCGGGGATTCCTTCGAAAAGCCTAGGTTTGCGCTGTTTCGGACGCCCGACGGGCGACCACGCAATTCACCATAACGCGATGTATCGCGACTCACAACGGAGTTCGCTCGTACGAGTGACTGAAGAGGCTCCGACCTGCACGTACACCGGCTACCACACCGGCTCCCGGCGCTCCTGACGGGTCAGACGACGACCGTGTACCCCGCGTCGCGCAGGGCCTGGCCGACCTCGGCGCAGTGCGCCGGCCCCTTCGTCTCCAGGTGCAGCTCGACCTCCGCCTCGGTCAGCCCGAGCCTCGGATCGGTCCGCACATGGCTCACGTCGAGAACGTTAGCGTCGACCACTGACAACACCCCCAGCAGCGTCGCGAGCGCACCCGGCCGGTCCGTCAGCCGCACGCTGACCGCGAGGTAGCGGCCCTGCGCGGCCATGCCGTGCCGCAGCACCCGCTGCATCAGCACCGGGTCGACATTGCCGCCGGACAGCACCGCGACCACCGGGCCCTCGAAGGCGCCGGGCTCGCTCAGCAGCGCCGCGACCGGACTCGCCCCCGCCGGCTCGACGACCAGCTTGGCCCGCTCCAGGCACAGCAGCAGCGCGGCGGACAGCTCGCCCTCCGACACCGTGCGCACCTCGTCCACCAATTCGCCGACGATCCCGAACGGCACGTCTCCGGGCCGGCCCACCTTGATCCCGTCGGCCATCGTCGCCGGCGCCTCGATCGACACCGGCCGCCCGGCCGCCAGCGAGGGCGGATACGCCGCCGCCCCCTCCGCCTGCACGCCCACGATCCGCACGTCCGGCCGCTGCGACTTCACCGCGACCGCGATGCCCGCCGCGAGACCCCCGCCGCCGATCCCGACGACGACCGTGCCGACGTCCGGACACTGCTCCAGGATCTCCAGGCCGACCGTCCCCTGCCCGGCGATCACATCGGCGTGGTCGAAGGGATGGATGAACACCGCGCCCGTCCGCTCCGCGTACTCCTGCGCGGCGGCCAGCGTCTCGTCGACCACCTGACCGTGCAGGCGCACCTCCGCGCCGTACTCCCGGGTCGCGCTGATCTTCGGCAGAGGGGCGCCCTTGGGCATGAACACCGTGGAGCGCACCCCCAGCAGCGACGACGCCAGCGCCACGCCCTGCGCGTGGTTGCCGGCGCTCGCCGCGACGACCCCGGCGGCCCGCTCCTCCGGCAGCAGCCCCGCGATCCGCACATACGCGCCGCGCAGCTTGAACGAACCCGTCCGCTGGAGGTTCTCGCACTTGAGGAGGACCGGCGCCCCGACGAGCTGGGACAGATGCCTGCTGCCCTCCATCGCCGTCATGCGCGCCACGCCCGAGAGCATCTTCTGTGCGCCGCGCACATCGTCGAGGGTGACGGGCCGCAAGGAGTCAGCCGTGCCATAGCTCATGACATCAGCATCGCAGTTCACAGGCGGGAACGGCCGCTGTGACCAACCACCGAGACTGGTTTCCGCAGCGCCGGTACGGCCCGGCTTCCGGCCGCGTACTCTGTCCCCCATTCCTGACAGCACCCCCTTCATGAAGTGAGCCCCCGGCCATGCCCACAACACCTGAAATGTCGATGGACATGACGACCGTCGGTGACACCGGTCTTCTCGACACGCTGCAGCACGAGGTCGCGGTCTTCGCACGCCGGGCCGAACAGACCCGCCTGGGCGGCGTCGGGCAGGTGCGCAACTCCATGGACCGCGCCGCGTACCTGCTGCTCAACCGTCTCGACAAGGAAGGCCCCATGGGCGTCAAGGCGCTCGCGGCGAGCATGGGGATCGACTCGTCGACCGTCACCCGGCAGGTGGCCCCCCTCGTCGACACCGGCCTGGTCAAGCGGACCTCGCACCCCGAGGACGGGCGGGCCGTGGTGCTCCAGCTCTCCCCGCGCGGGCAGTCGCGGCTGGAGGAAGTACGGTCCTCCCGACGGCAGTTGATGGCCGAGCTGACCGAGGACTGGGCCCCGGAGGAGCGGGAGGCGTTCTGCTCCCTCCTCACCCGCTTCAACGTCGCCCTGTCCTCCCGCATGGCCGCCCAGGGCCTACCGGGCGCGGAGCCGGCACCGGCCGCTTCCTGAGCACCCGGGCACGCACGTGTGTGCGGGGCGGTCTCGCGCCGGGGGTGCGTGGTTCTCGTACGCGACTTGCATACGGCGCGTGCGCGGCTCTTGACCGAAAGCCCACCCCTGGCCTCATATGAGACCGGGTCCCTCCGGGCCGTACGCGGTGCCGCACCCGTGCTCCGCCGGGATCCGTTTCCAGGGGGTCGCCGGCAGGCGGGAGGCTCGGGATGCGAGAGAGGCGTACGGTCCAGGAAGCCCGCCGGGTCCGGGAGTTCGAGGCGTTCCTGGCCGGGGCGGGCGGACGGCTGCTGCGGACCGCCACCCTGCTCACCGCGGAGGCGGTGGAGGACAACCCGCGCGCGCGGCGCCTGCTGACCCACGCCCTCGCGCATACGTACGCGTGCTGGGACCGGCTGCGCGGCGAGGACCCGTACAACCACGCGCGGGAGTGCCTGGCCGCCCGCTTCGCGCGCGGGACCTGGCACCGGTACGGCGCCCTGCCGTTCGGTCTCACCCGCGCCCGGCCCGCCGGTCCGCTGGCCGTGCTCTCCGCCCAGCAGCGACTCGTCCTGGTCCTGCGGCTGCACGAAGGGGTCGCCGAGGAGCAGGTGGCGGCGCTGCTGGGGCTGCCCCCGGACCGGATCCACCTGATCGTCGACCGGGCGACCACGCTCTTGCTGCATCCGCCGCGCGGACCGGCCCCCGCGCGCGTGAGCGCGAAGGCGGCCACCTCGTGAACCGGCCCGAACGGGAGGCCGCCGTACGGCAGATGATGGAGCGGACCGCACCCCGGGTGCCGGCCGGTCTCCCCGCGGACGTGCTCCGGCTGGGCGGCCGGATGCTGCGGCGCCGGACGATGGCCCTGCGGCTGCTGTGGCTGCTGCTGTTCGCGGCGACCGTGGCCTTCGTGGTCTGGGCGGCCACGGCCCGCCCCTGGGTGGAGCCGCCCTCGGAGACGACTCCACCGGTCACCGGCTGGTGACGACCGCGGCAGGTCTCGCGGACGGTTATCCCAGGGCCTGCTGAAGGTCCTCGAGCAGGTCGTCGACGTTCTCGATGCCCACGGAGAGCCGGACGAGGTCGGCGGGCACCTCCAGCGCCGAGCCCGCCACCGAGGCGTGCGTCATCCGGCCGGGGTGCTCGATGAGGGACTCGACGCCGCCCAGGGACTCGCCGAGCGTGAACACCTTGGCGCGGTTGCAGACCTCGACCGCCGCCTCCTCGCCGCCGGTGACGCGGAAGGAGATCATGCCGCCGAAGGACCGCATCTGCTTGGCCGCGACCTCGTGACCGGGGTGCTCGGGCAGACCCGGGTAGAGCACCTGCGTCACCCGCGCGTGGCGGGTCAGCATGTCGGCGACCTTGGTGGCGTTCTCGCTGTGCCGGTCCATGCGCACCGACAGCGTCTTGGTGCCGCGCAGCACCAGCCAGGAGTCGAAGGGTCCGGCGACCGCGCCCATCGCGTTCTGGTGGAACGCCAGCTCCTCGCCGAGCGTCTCGTCGGCGGTGACCAGCGCGCCGCCGACGACGTCGGAGTGGCCGCCCATGTACTTGGTCAGGGAGTGCACGACGACGTCCGCGCCGAGCGCCAGCGGCTGCTGGAGGTAGGGCGTGGCGAAGGTGTTGTCGACGACGAGCCTCGCGCCCGCGTCCCGGGCGATCTGGGCGACGGCGGCGATGTCGGTGATGCCGAGCAGCGGGTTGGAGGGGGTCTCCACCCACACGGCCTTGGTCTTCGGGGTGATCGCGGCCCGTACGGAGGCGGGGTCGCTGGTGTCGGCGACCGACCACTCCACGCCCCAGCGGGCGACGACCTTGGCGAAGAGGCGGAAGGTGCCGCCGTACGCGTCGTTGGGGATGACCACGTGGTCACCGGGGCTGAGCAGCGTACGCAACAGGCAGTCCTCGGCCGCCAGTCCGGAAGCGAACGCAAGTCCTCGGCGGCCGCCCTCGAGGGCCGCGAGGTTCTCCTCCAGGGCGGTGCGGGTCGGGTTGGCGCTGCGGCTGTACTCGTAGCCGCCGCGCAGGCCGCCGACGCCGTCCTGCTTGTAGGTCGAGACCTGGTAGATCGGCGGGACGACCGCGCCGGTGAGGGGATCGGCGGTGTTGCCCGCGTGGATCGCGAGGGTCTCGAAGTGCTGACTGATGTGCCTGTCGCTCATGGGCACCGAGCGTAGTGCGCTCGCGGGGCTGCTGCCGGACGGCCACCCGGCGACCGGGCCGCTCTCCCGACCGGGATGGACGTTTTTCCACAGGCTCCCGGGCCGGGGTTGGCCAATTGTCGGCGGCGTCTGGTTCGCTTGAGACATGGAAATTCTCTGGGTCCTGATGGCTCTGATCATGATCAGCTTCGTGCTGCTGCCGTTCCTGCGGCGTCGGCGCGGCATGATCGAGCAGGTCCCGGCGGGCCACCCGGACGCCGCGGACCCGGCCGACTACGGCTTCGTGCGCACGGAGGAGCTGGACATCCGCATGCCCGGCCCCGACCAGGACCTGCTGGACGTCCTGGACGTGGTGCAGCACACCCAGGACTACCGGGCGGCGCAGCAGCTGCTGGCCGGCACGGAGATCGCGGGCGAGCTGCGCTGGCAGCGGGTGCAGGCCTTCGCGGGCGCGGCCGCGCTGGAGCTCCAGCAGCGGCCGGGCGGGGTGAGCGAGGCGCCGGGCGGGCAGTGGCTGCGGGTGTGGCGGACGGAGGCGCCCAAGGACGCGGGCGGCGCCGCGGTGCACGCCGAGTTCCTGGTCCAGCAGGCCTGGCGGACCTCGACGCCGGGCACGGACGACTTCCGGATCATCATGGAGGAGGCGAAGGACGCCTGCGGCCAGGCGGCGCTGCTCTCCCCCGGCGACCCGGTCCCGTACATCGTCGAACTCTCGGTGGCGCGCGGTCTGCACTACTCGCAGGCCGAGTTCGAGCAGCTCTGGCTGAAGATCCTGGACCGCGCCCTCCCGCACATGGGCGCGCATCTGGCCGCCCTGCACTACTGGTGCGAGAAGTGGCACGGCTCGCGCGAGCTGGCGACCTCGTTCACGGAGGCGGCCGCGGCCCGCGCGCCGCAGGGTTCGCTGCTCGCCGCGATGCCGCTCTTCGGGGTCTTCGAGCACCTTCCCGAGGTCAACCTGGTCAGCAGCTTCTACCAGAGCGAGGTCGTGACGAAGGCGATCCACGGCGCCCTGTTCTCGGTCCACGCGGCCCGCCACGACGATCCGATGCTGGCGCAGGTCCGCCATCTGCTGGTCTTCTTCCTGGTCCGCAGCGAGCGCTGGGCCGAGGCCATGAACCAGCTGATACACGTCGACGGCCATGTCGGCGCCCTCCCCTGGACCCTCTCCCCGGACCCGGCGGGCGAGTTCGCGGTCTACCGGGCGCTGGCGGTGGCGGGCTACGAGGCGAACGGCGGCAGCCCGGCGACGCTCCCGCACTGACCCCCGGGCGGCGGGCCGGCGCCGCGACGGGACGTGACCGGAATGCGGGACGGCACGGCACGGTTCTGGAGGCTGCGGCCCGCAGGGGTCATTCGGACACAGAGGAGCGCACGTCATGCTGTTCGGCCGTAAGCCCGTCCTGCCCACCGCCGAACAGGCGCTGGAGGGCCGCCCGCAACCGATCTTCACGGTGCCCGACCGCCACACCGTCCTCGGCACCCCGCTGCTCGGCCCCCACCCCGAGGGCCATGAGACCGCCGACTTCGGCCTGGGCTGCTTCTGGGGTGCCGAGCGCAAGTTCTGGCAGCTCCCTGCCGGCGTGCGGACGACCCTGGTCGGCTACCAGGGCGGCCATACCGAGAACCCCACCTACGAGGAGGTCTGCTCCGGCCTGACCGGCCACACGGAGGTCGTCCGCGTGGTCTTCGACCCCGCCGTCATCTCCTACGAGCGCCTCCTGAAGACCTTCTGGGAGTCCCACGACCCCACCCAGGGCTTCCGCCAGGGCAACGACGTCGGCACCCAGTACCGCTCCGCGATCTACACCCACACCCCGGCCCACGCCATCACGGCAGCCGCCTCCCGCACCGCGTACCACCACCTCCTGACGGCCTCCGGCCACGGCCCGATCACCACGGAGATCCTCCCGGCGGCGGACCGCCCCTTCTATCCGGCGGAGGGGTACCACCAGCAGTACCTGGCCAGCAATCCGGCGGGGTACTGCGGGATCGGCGGGACCGGTGTCTCCTGCCCGATCGGCGTGGCGAAAGCCGAAGGCTGACGGCGTCGAGTGGGCTTCGGAACGTACGCGCGCAGAGTGCGTGACGAGCGGTTGACGCTCGCCCGACGGCACACGGCACTGAGGTGTGCCGTCGGGCACTACGGCCCGCTCGGCTTCAACGCGACCTGGGCGTATCTGGCCGCGACGGCGTGCCCCGCTCCCGATCTGCGCCGAGATCCTGCGGCCTTGCTCCGCGCGTTGGACACGCTGGAGGAGAGCCGAGCAGTCCGCCTCGCCGAAGTGAACGACTTCGCCGTCCGCCGGCATACGGAGAAGGCGGCAGGACGACGAACCCCACGGGCCTCCGAGACGCTCGGCCTACGAGGACCCCGCTGGCCGAGTTCGACGGCGCCCTCCGTGCTCGGTCTGATCGCCGCCGTCGCAAACCGCCACATGGCCTTCCGGCAGTTCCCGTACCCCGACGACACGCTCTCCCCTGACCTCCAAGTGCGACAACTCGCCGATCTCCACACCCGGCTCGACGCCTCCGCGTCCGCCTACCTCAAAGCCCTCGGCCGCCTGGACCGCCCGGCAGCCGAGGAACTGGCCGACACCGTCCAGGGCATGCGCACCCATATTCGGCCTGGCTACGCGCCCCTGAACATGTACCTGCTCCCTTGGCTGCGCTTCGCGAACCTGCTCTCCTATGCCGCGACGGCATCCTCGGCGATTGAGCACTGACACCAGCAGCATCTTTCAAGCAGCAAAACCCTGGCGGGTACTGCGGGTACTGCGGGATGTTCATCCGTGCGTCCGTGTCAGCCACGCCGCGACTGCGGCAAGGAGGATCAGGACCACGTTCAGGCCGGTGGCCTTGGCCTCTCCGCGCGACAGATGAAGACCGGCGGCAAGGACCTGCAGAACGACGAATCCGACCGCGGCCAAGGTCGCCAGATCCGGCGCGATCCCCGTCAACGGCGGCAGGACCAGCCCGGCCACACCGAGGATCTCCACGGCGCCGACAAGCCGGACGAGCGGCATCGGGACGGTATCGACCCACCCCACCGAAATCCTCAACGAGATCCTCGAAGGCGATCGGATCCATGGCGAAGAGGTCCGGTTCCTCGTCGCCGCCGTGGGCGACGACGCGGTTCCCAACGTCCTGAGGCCGCCTGCTCGGCCGTACCGGTGTGAGGTGGTCCGGTCGGGCCGAGAGCTGCCCGCGCAGGGCGTCAGCCAGGCAACTGCCCGCGTCCACCTGCGCCAGGTGCAGGTCACGGAACGAGGAGCGCGAGGCCATGACCGCGAGGAAGATATGGCCGGTCGGCCCGTGGTGGGGTCATGCCCATCGACGAACCCGTTCAAGGCCACGCACTCAAGCGCACCCACCCGCATGCAGGGGGACCAGAGCGGGATGATGTTTCTTTGGTCTCCATGGCCTTGGGCGCACCCTCACGCCACATGCGTCATACCGGACAACAGGGATGATCTGGACGGGATCTGCCTGAAGAGGCACACTCTGGTATTCCGCAGATCGTCATGTACGGGGGTACCAAGTGAACCGCTTCGCCTTGCTCCCTGCCGGGATTGCCGCCCCAGCGTCCTTCCTCGCCACGACCTGGATCATGTCGTCGGGCGATCCGGACTGGGTTCCGGCAGAAACGGATGCGCGCTGGGCTCTGCTGATAGCTCTGGCAACAGTGGTGTCAGGGGCGGTGACGACGATCGTCGGGTACGCGTTCCCCCCGAACGCCGATCCGCCGCAAACAGGGCCCGCGTCCGCATTCACGCCGCCGGGGCCACGGGTTCAGCAGGATGTGCAGGTGGATGCCAATTCCTCAGGAAGCGTCACACAGATCGGAGGGCACGCGGCGAAAGCAAGCCGTCCCGCACCGCGCAGCGTCCGGCAGGCGGTCACCCTGCGCGGCTCGGCACAGGTGCGCCAGGTAGCGGGCGATGACTCGCGGCGAAGGCGGGGATGACAGGAATGCCGACCGCGCCCTACTCCCCCTGCTCCCGGCAGGTGGACCAGCTCCACGGGAACAGTGCTCCCCCGTACGACGTCATGTCTGCTGTGACGGAGATGCCCACCGCATTCCACACCGACCTCTCCGAGCGGGTGGACCAGCGGCAGGGGCACGGCGCTGCCCCGTGTGAACTCGTGTCTCAGCAGATTTCTGCTTCTGATGCCAGTCAGGTCACCATGACCGGCGGCAACAGCACGATCAACAATGTCATGAGTACCGCGGCAGAACTGGCCAAGGTCATCAAGGAGATAGCGGAGAGCGTTGGGTGCCTGATCGTTTGCATTGTCCTGGCCATCACACTCCACCCACCGTATGTCGTGGACCTGGTCAGGCAGGCACGGGACTCGTTGAACGCCTACTACATGCCGGCAGCCTTCGAAATCGAAGGAGATTGCTCCAAGGGCGATGAGCAGGTGTCCATCGTGAACAGCCGCGGCTTCCGACCCGGCACTCCCGTGCGGATTTGGGCGGCTTCCTCGGAAAAGACGCAACTGGTCGATCCGCGCGATGACGGGTCGATTCAGATCTCGGTTCCCTGTAACGAGTTCAGCCCATCCTTCCCCTACCTGTACGCAGTCTCGGATGAGTTGGCCTCCCCTGTTTCGGTTCGGGTGTCTGTCCCGCATCGACCCGCTGCCAGAACGTCGCAGAAGGGCAACGACTGAGCTCTCCACCGCAGTTGCGGGTAGGGCAGGGGGAGTGCTCGTACGACATCCCACGCTCGGCCGGCGTCATGGTGTGCACCGACGCGGGTGCACAGCCGCGAACGGGAAAATCAGTGGCCTCCCGAACCGGCCGAATCCACGCTGTACGCCATGGAAGAACCGCAACGCAGGATCCGAGCGGCCCACTCGGAATCCACGATCACCGTCTACCAGGCCTACCGCCCGGAAATCGGTCTGCCGGCCGTCCGCAAGGGCCGATTCCCTGCCGCGTGGAAGCGGGACCGGATGACGTGGATCAAGCCGTCGTTCCTATGGATGATGTACCGCTGCGGCTGGGGCACGAAGGAGGGGCAGGAGACCGTCCTCGCCGTCGAGATCAGCAGGGAGGGCTTCGAGTGGGCCCTGCGGCGCGCGTGTCTGTCGCACTTCGTGCCCGAGCTGCATGCCGACCAGGCCGAGTGGAGGCGGCAGTTGAGGCGGGCGCCCGCGCGGGTGCAGTGGGATCCGGAGCGGGATCTGCGGTTGCGGCCCTTGCCGTACCGGTCGTTGCAGCTGGGCCTCGCGGGGGAGGCGACCGCGCGGTACGCGGACGAGTGGATCGTCGGCATCGAGGATGTGACGCCGCTGGCGACGCAGGTTCACGGGCATGTGCGTGCGGGTGAACTGGAACAGGCGGCCGCGTTGTTGCCGGAGGAGCGGCCCTATCCGGTGGCGGAGGAGGTGCTGACGCATCTGCGCCGACAGGTCCGCAGGCGCTCTCCGTCCTGACGGGCCTGTAGGCAGCAGGTGTCCCGTGCCATCATCAGCGGATGCGCGAGTACTCCTGGCCCTCCGAGAACGGCTGGTGCCAGGCCACCGCCGCCGACCTGACCTGGCCTGAGACGGTTCGTTCCCTGCCCGTCGGCACCCCGATCGCCGGTGAGGTCGTCGGCAGACAGCCCTTCGGCGTCTTCCTCTCGATCGACGGTCACCCTGAAGCCCTTGGCCTGGCCAGAATCGACAGGATGCCCAGGTGTATGGACCTGCCGGCCGTGGGCAATCTCGTCTCCGGCGAGGTGGTCTGGCACGCCGAGCACCAGCACCAGGTGGGCATCATGCTGCGCGAGTGGGCCGAGCACGAGGACCTGCTCCCCGGGTTCGTGGAGCGTGTCGGCCAGGTGGTCACCGGACACGTCACGAAGATCGCGCCGATCGGGTTCTTCGTACGCATCGCCGACTGCGTGGAAGGGCTCGTTCCGCTCACCGGGCCGGTCGCGGACTTCGCGAAGAGCGTCGGCGAGGGCCAGGACGTATCGGTGCGGATCGTCGACGTCGACCTCGAAGGGGCCCGTGTGCGGCTGTCAGCCGAAGGCGTCGGCCAGGACCTGCCCGACGCCTTGACCGACTGAGGTGTTCAACTGATCGGCATGCCTCCGTGCGGACTGTTGACCACCAGCGACACTGATCCCTCGACAAGGTAGAAGTGCCCGGGAAAGTAGTCGATGTGGAGGTGACCGCCCTCCTCGTCGGCGGCCATGGCTCGCAGGTTCTCCGCCAGTACCGCCCGGCCCGCGGAATCACCGCTGATGACGAGGAGCCGTCGCTCGGCGTCCCGGTGGATCAGGACACCGGGACCGGAAGTCCTGTCGACCTCGACCCCTACCAAGCCGTTGGTCTCCGCCCTACAGGTGGAGCCGAGCAGCCCCTCGCCTCGGGCCACCGCACTTGCCAAGCGGGTCAGTTCTTCCGCCGTTGCGGAGAGAACCACTTCGCCGAACGCAGGGTCGGACACCAGTCTCACGGGCTTCGCTCCTTCAAGGCAGTCCTCACCGTGGCCGAGGAAGACGTCGTTGCCAAGGCGGTCGAGGCCCTGCGCGGTACCTGGGACACGCAGCGGGCCGTGACCACATTGCGCGGCTCCGGGCATGAGCCGGCCGACCTGCGGGCCCCACGCGCCCCACGCCCGCGCGGTGAACCTACTCCACCTCGATGCCGAAATCCTTGACGAGTTCCTCCAGGCCGCCCGTGTAGCCCTTGCCGCCCAGGACGAAGTCCCAGTCCCCGTTCGCCCTTCGGCGGAAGGAACCCAGCACCAAGGCGGTTTCGCGCGGCCGGCCGTCGGAGACCTCAAGTTGTCCCAGCTCGGCCAGCCCGGGATCGAGCAGGCGGATGCCGGCGTCCGTGAAGCCAGAGAGGTCGGCGTCCGGGTTGACCTCCGGGTCGATGGCCGCCACGAGTACGAACCGGTCTGCCTCATCGGGCAATCCGTCGAAGGAGACACAGATCGCGGCCTTGTCAGGTGCGGTGGCGGGGAGAGCACGCACTGAGCCGTCCGGCGTCTGCGGGTTGTTGAAGAAGACGAAGTGATCGTCACTGAGAACCCGGTTGCCGCGGCAGACGAGAGCACACACGTCCAAGGCGACGCTTCCGGTCCACGACATGCCCAAGACGTTGTAATCGTCCGGCAGCCGAGTGTCCGGCACGGTGGGCGTCGGCTGTGCCGGGACTTGTCGACCACCGTCACCGAGCCGCCCACTCAACCCATGACGATGCAGCAGGTCTACGAGTTCGGGGCCCGAGACGAGTTCCAGCGGCTTGCCGTTGGCGAAGGTGTGTGAGCCGGGGCCGAACCCTGACGTCGTCACCAGGACGCCCTTGTTGGCGCCGGCGTCCTGCACGGTTCCGTACAGGTCGCGCACAGCGGTCGGCGGCACCGTGTTGCGGTAGCGCTTCACCTGGACGACGATCTTGCCGCCTCGGATCGGCGTCGGATCCAGTGCGTCGACGTCCACACCGCCGTCGTTGGAGCGCTGGGTGGTCACCGCCTGCATCCCCATGGCCCGGAAGAGATCGGCAACGAGATCCTCGAAGGCGATCGGGTCCATGGCGAAGAGGTCCGGTTCCTCGTCGCCGCCGTGGGCGACGACGCGGTTCCCGACATCCTGTGGCCGCCTGCTCGGCCGTACCGGTGCGAGCTGGTCCGGTCGGGCCGAGAGCTGCCCGCGCAGGGCGTCAGCCAGGCAACTACCCGGGTCCACCTGCGCCAGGTGCAGGTCACGGAACGAGGAGCGCGAGGCCATGACGGTCGCGAGGAAGATACGGCCCGGTCGGCCCGTCGTAGGGTCGTGCCCATCGACGAACCCGTTCAAGGTCACCGCCTCGAGCGCACCCAGCTCATCCGCGGCGAACAGCTCGTGCAGAACAAGCAGCATGCACTGGGCCAGAACCTCCCTGTACAGAGCACGGCGCTGGCCTACCGGGCGGGGAGTCTCCTTGTCCTGGTCGGCCCCGGACAGGTACCGAACGGCCTTGGCCTCCGGCACGATGCCGTAGGCGGGCAGCTCCCAGTCCAGCACCAACTCGCGGGCTGCGGGGTCGTAGGCTGCTGCCACCTGGCGCGGGAAGCCTTCCGGCCACACCGTCGAGGCGTAGAGAGCGGCGGAGAAGTACTCGATCACGGAATCGGGATCCTGGCGCCTCACGCCATCGGTCACCGCGACGACGCCGGCGTTGTGGCGCCGTACATCAGCCAGCTGAGCATCGACCCCCTGTTGGTACTCCCGCCGGTACGCCTCCAGCTGTTGCTGTCGGTGAGCCTCGGCGGCCTGGGCAGCCTGCCGGTCCCGCTCGAAGCGCGCTCGTGCTTCGGCCTGCGCCTGGGCCCGGCGATTCGCGGTCCAGCCGCTCTGCGTTTGGTAGTGCTGGAAGTCCGGCAGGGGCACGGGCAGCGCCAAAGGCCCTGGAGCGAAGGGCTGGACCTCCTCCGGTCGCATGAGAGAGGCAGCCGTGAAGGCCGGAGCCCGGCAACCCGCGGCAAGAAGGCCCTGCAACGACGCAACCTGAGCGTCCAGCTCTTCCGTGCGCCGTAGAGCCTCTGCCTGCCGGTACTCACGGTGACTCTGAGCAGCTCGCCGCTGGTAGGCCCGCGCTTGCTGTTCCTGCTGTCTACGCCGTCTGGCTTCGGCTTCCAGCTGGCGCTGCTGCTGCCGTTGCATTTCAGCCCAGACGCCAACAAAACCTGTAGAGCGACGACTCATGTGCTGCAGGCCCTCCCCAGGACGTTGGCAGCCGATAGGCACTTTGGTTGTCCCCACAACCAGTTGTAACCAGACGACTCTAGCCAGCAATCGCCGTCTCGCACATCCACTCGTCGAAGAAGCACGATCGGTCCATCCCCGCAGGTCAACGTGACTGGAGGGTAACCAGGACCGTACCGGGCCGCAGTGCCAGCGGTGGCGCCCTGGACTCCGCCGCCCGGCTGCTGCCCCAGGATCATTTGCGCACGCGGGCGCACACCCCGCTCAGTGGCAGTCGTAGCGGTGTGCGTACGGAAGCTCGGGGCACCGGCGGCACAGGAAGACGTAGAGGCCGCCCGCGTCCCCGATCTCCAGTTCCGGGCCGATGGTGTCCAGGACGTCCTGGACCGCTGGGGCGTCCCATTCGGGTTGTGTCGTTCCTGGCGCGTGTTCGTCCAGCGGCAGCCACCGTCCGTAGGCCGGCTCCCCCGTGATGCTGAACAGGTGCTCCATGCGGTGGCCTTGGCCGCAGTGCGGCCAGTTCGGGGGTTGGGTCCACGCCGGATAGCCACCCACCTTGTTCTGAAGGGCGCTCGCCGCCTCCGTGTACCAGTACCCGAAGCGGTCCTCGAGCTCTTCGAGGCGAGGCCGTAGAGCCGCCAGCAGCTCATCGGGGAGGTCATGGCCCGGGTATTCGACCGCAGGAGTCGGACAGACCGTGCAGGGGCGGGGTACGAAGTCGTCTTCGCACTCACCCGCGCGGGGCGCGGGAACGTCGTGGAGCAGTCCTGCCGCAACCGTCTCGGCCTCGTTGCGCCAGTACAGCCTCGGCAGCACGACCCCGGCTGGATCCTCGTCATGGATGAGCGCACACCAGAGCAACTGCACCACATCCTCGCCCTGCGGGAACTCCAGCAAGGGGACGTCACGGGCGAACAACTGGAGCACCGGCACCAGGGGGACCGCTCCGGGCTTCGCCCCCTCCCCCGAGCCGCCTTCATGGCCGAAGGCCCAGTGGCCGGGCTGTGCGCAATGCGGCCACGGTTCGCCGACCGGCCAGAGCAACGGACCGCCCAGGGAGCTGTCCCGGACCCCGGGCTCCCCGCTCCGCGGATACAGCAGGGTCGTCTCCCTGGCGAGGGCCGCGAACTCCGGTATGAGTTCTGCCATGTCGAAGGGCGGCAGGGGAATCTCACGGGACACAGTCGAATCCTCCAAGAGCCACAAGCAGGCGATCCTCGGCGCGTGCTCGCAACCGCGGTGCGTCTCAGTTCCTGATGAGCGGCTGGTAGGGGTTGCCCTCCCGTGTGAAGACAAGGACGAAGTCCTCTCCTCTCCGGACGGCCACCTCCCGCAAGCGGGCCAGGACGTCTGCCGGGGCCGGCAGGTCGAGGCCCAGGGCTGCCGCGGCACGGTCCCGACGGGCCGTGAGATCCGGCATGTCCTCCAGGTACTCGGCCTCCAGCTCCCCGCTCTCCTCGTCCGTGAACGCTCGGCAGTCGCGCCACCAAGGAGTGACCAGCAGCAGCCGCAGGAGCTCGGGCAGACCGATCGCCACCAGAGCCGCGCCTCCTTCGGAGTCGGCATAGAGGATGGGGCGGTCCTCGCCGCCCTCACCGCAGAAGAAGTACGTGCCCCCGGCGCCGTCGCCGGCGAAACCCTCGAGCGCGGCGCCCGAGGCGAGGTGGACTTCTTCGACATGGTCGCCTCGGTCCAGGTCGAAGTCACCCGGCCAAGCGAGGAAACGGGCGACGTCGTCCTGTTCGCGGACGGCAGCGATCAACGCTTTCATGGGCCGCACCTTACGGCTCACCAGGTCGGCAAGGATCAAGGATCGATCTGGTTCCGCGCCCCGCCGAAAGCAGGACGAAGGCCGATGGATGAAGGCCGATGGACGAAGGACTATGAACAATGGACGAAGACGAGAGCCTGCATCGGTACGGCCTGCACCCTGCCGGGGCGGACCTCGACGAGGTACGCGGTCTGCTCACCGCGCGCACCCGGCTGGAGAAGCGTGCGCAGGGAGACGGTGACACGGAGTTGATGAAGCTCTGCTGCGTACAGCTGTTCAACGCCGCGGTCCTCGAGGACGTGCTGCTCATCTGGCGGGCCAAGACCGCCGGCATGGACGCCGACTGCTCGATCGACATCCAGTTGCTGTGCGGCAGCGGACTGGCCACGACCAAGGCGTACCTGTCGAGCCGGCATCTGCCCGAAGCCGGAGCGGCGCTGCGACGACTGCTCCGCTGCGAAGCGGCCGGCGACTTCGAGGACTTCTCCGTCGAGGGTCTGTCCGCCCGGTACGCCGACTACTACCTGCCGTGACACTCAGGGGCGGCCGGAAGCGGCGCGTACCCTCAGCTCGTCTCCCACAGCCTCACCGTGGTGTCGGCGCCGCAGCCGGCGAGTATCCGTCCGTCCGGGCTGAACGCCAGACCCAGCACGGCCTTGCGGTGGCCGGTGAGACGGGCGGCCGGGGTCAGGTGCGCGGGGTCGGTGACATCCCACAGGGTCACGGCCGCGTTCTCGCATCCGGAGGCCAGCAACCGGTCGTCCGGACTGAACGTCACCGCATACATCTGCCCCGTGTTCTCCCCGGGACCGGCCAGAGGGAGGGTGCCTGTGCCCCTCCTCACCGGATGTGCCGGGTCGGTGATGTCCCACACCATGACGGCTCCTTGCCGCCACGACCCGTAGGTGCCGGAGACGACGCCCAGATCCCCGCTGGCGGTGGCCAGGAGCCGCCCGTCATGACTGAACCCCACCGCATGGACGGCAGGCGCCCCGCCCGAGGTCAACGACTTCACCCGATCGCGGGCCTGCGGTCGGACGACGGCGGTTCGCACCGGAAGCGCCGGCTCGCCGACGTCCCACAGGACCCCGGTGTCCTTGGCACCGTCCGCACCCGAGGCCAGTAGCCGTCCGTCCGGACTGAACATCACGGAGAGGACGGGGCCTGACCGCCAGAGCCGGCGATGGTGGGTGAGACGGGCGCACCGGCTCGGCCGTGCCGGGGCGGAGACATTCCAGACGATCACGGCGCGGTCGCTGGCGCAGGCGATGAACCGTCCGTCCGGGCTGAAACCCACCGCGTGGACACCGCCTTGCCGCCAGCCGTCGCGAAACAACCAGCCGGGGCGTTCATGGACGAGGACCGCCGACCGGGTCGGGTTCGCCGGGTCGGTGACGTCCCAGAGGATCACGCTCCAGTCGGTGCTTCCGGATGCCAGCAGCCGCCCGTCCGGGCTGAACGAGACCGCGTTCACCGCTCTGCGATGGCTGGTGAGGCCTGCGACCCCGACCGGGTGGGACACGTCCGTGACGTCCCAGAGGACCACGGTCCTGTCGCTGCTTCCGGACGCCAGCAGCCGCCCGTCCGGGCTGAACGAGACCGCGTTCACCGCTTTGCCGTGGCCGCTGAGCACAGCGGCCGGTCCCCGCGACGGAGGCGGCGACGGCTGTCCCGGTAAGGCCATGGTGCAGTCTCCCGCGATACGGCATCCCGCGGAAGGCGGTGTGCCGACTTCCGCTTTCCGGCCGTGCAACGGTGCCGACGGATCCGCGCGCACCCCTCGATCAATTTCGCATTGCGCATCCTGTTGCGCATCAAGCAATGACGGGGCCATGATTGCGGCGCTTGACGCGGTATTCGAACCTCGTTGCCGCCCCGCCTTGCTCCGAGGGGGTGGAGCAGTCGCGGGGCGCTCCACTCTCCTCAAGGGAGGCCAGATGGCAGCACGCAGGAGAAGACGGCTCGGCCTGTCGGCGGTGATGAGCGCGCTCGCGGCGCTGCTGACCGCGAGCACCGTCGGGCTGTGGCCGCCGCAGGAAGCGACGGCGGCCGGCACGGACGGGAAGGCCGTGGCGGCCCAGCTGCAGCACTGGCCCGCTCCGGTCGCCGAGAAGCTCGGCCAGGTCATCGAAGAGCACGCCCACCAGGGCGCGTACGCGGTCTTCGACGCCGACAACACCACCTACCGCTACGACCTCGAGGAGTCGCTGCTCCCCTACCTGGAGATGAAGGGGAAGCTCAAGCGCTCGACGATGGACCGGTCTCTGAGGCTCATCCCCTTCAAGGACACGAAGAACCATCAGGAGAGTCTCTACAGCTACTACAACCGCCTCTGCGAGATCGACGACCAGGTCTGCTACCCCTGGGTCGCCCAGATCTTCTCCGGCTTCACGCTGAAGCAGCTCAAGGGGTACGTCGACGACCTGCTCGCCTACGGCAAACCCATCCCGGCCGAGTACTACGCCGGTGACCAGCTGACGAAGACCCAGGTGCAGCCGCCTCAGTTCTACCGGGGCATGCAGGAGCTGTACCACGTCCTGCGGGACAACGGCATCGAGGTCTACGTCGTCAGCGCCGCCAGCGAGGAGTTGGTCCGGGACGTGCTGTCCGACCCCGAGCACGGCTACGGCGCCGAGCCGCAGAACGTCATCGGCGTCTCCATGCTGCTCAAGGACCCGGTCACCGGGAACCTCACCACCGCCCGCAAGGAGATCGCCGAGGGCCGCTACGACCCGCGCGAGCTCGCGAACGACAAGCTGACCCCGACCCTGTGGGCGCCGCTGACCTGGTTCCAGGGCAAGCCCGCCGCCATCTCCACGTACATCGACCAGTGGCGCAAGCCGATCCTGGTCGCGGGCGACACCCCGGTCAGCGACGGCCCCATGCTCTTCCAGTCCACCGACGTGGAACACGGCGGGACCCGGATCTGGGTCAACCGCAAGGACAAGTACCTCACGCAGATCCAGGACATGCAGAAGGCGAACGCGGCCCGGCAGGAGGAACTCGGCCAGCCGGTGACGGCCGACAAGAACTGGCTCGTGGTCAAGCCGGACGAGATCCGCTGACCGCGATGCGGCGGTGACCGACAGGAAGCCTGCGGTGACCGACCGAGGGCTTGCGGCGACCGGGCCGGGAGGCCATTGACCGTGTCCTCCCGGCCGCCGTGTCCCGTCGGTCCCGTCGTCAGCTCTCCGTGCGGGTCGGCAGGCGCCAGCCCGGGCGCGGGAAGTGGCAGGTGTAGCCGTCCGGATAACGCTGGAGGTAGTCCTGGTGCTCGGGCTCGGCCTCCCAGAAGGGGCCGACCGGCTCCACCTCGGTGACGACCTTGCCGGGCCACAGGCCGGAGGCGTCCACGTCCGCGATCGTGTCCTCGGCGACCCGCTTCTGCTCGTCGTCCACGTAGTAGATCGCCGAGCGGTAGCTGAGGCCGATGTCGTTGCCCTGGCGGTTCCTGGTGCTCGGGTCGTGGATCTGGAAGAAGAACTCCAGGAGCGCGCGGTAGTCGGTCTTCTCGGGGTCGTAGAGGATCTCGATGGCCTCCGCGTGCGTGCCGTGGTTACGGTACGTCGCGTTCGGCACGTCACCCCCGGTGTAACCGACCCTGGTCGCCGTCACACCCGGGAGCCGGCGGATCAGCTCCTCCATCCCCCAGAAGCATCCGCCCGCCAGCACGGCCCTCTGCGTCTGCGCAGCCATTACGGCCCCTCCAATGTCGTTCAGCTCGGTCCCTCGGGCTACTCGGCTCGCCCACCGCCGGTATCCCCTGGCCACTGTCCTCAACGCGCGGAGGGTCCCGGCGATTCCATACCGGCCCCCCCGGCCGACCCCGCGCGCTTCACCGCCGTACCGGAGCCTCGATCGCCAGGACGCGGTCGCGCAGGACGGGCAGCTCGGAGCGGATGCGGGTGACCTCGGAGAGGGCGAGGTCCGCCGCGACCGTCTCCTCCGTGGTGCGGGCCTCGCCCAGGACCGTCCCCCAGGGGTCGATGATCATGCTGTGTCCGGCCTGCCGCATGTCGCCGTGGGTGCCCGTGGCGCAGCACGCCAGGAGGAAGACCTGCTCCTCCAGGGCCCGGGTGCGGGTCAGGAGCTGCCAGTGGGTGAGCCGGGCCGCGGGCCAGGCGGCGGGTACCGCGATCAGTTCCGCGCCCGCGTCGAGCAGGCCGCGGAAGAGTTCGGGGAAGCGGAGGTCGTAGCAGGTGGCCAGGCCGATCACCCCCAGCTCGGTGGGGACCGTCACGATGTCGTCGCCGCCGCCCATCAGCGTCGCCTCGCCGGTGTCGAAGCCGTACCGGTGGATCTTGCGGTAGCGGCCGCGCAGGTCGCCGGAGCGGTCGAAGAGGAGCGCGGTGTTGTAGAGGGTCCCGTCCCCGTCCCGCTCGACGATCGACCCTGCGTGGAGCCACACCCCGGCCTGCCGTGCCGCGGTGGACATGGCCTCGGCGGTGGGGCCGTCGACGCCTTCGGCATCCTGGTCCCAGCGGTCGTACGACCAGGCGCCGGCCGCCCACAGCTCGGGCAGCACCACCAGGTCGTCGCCCGCCCGGTCGCGGACCAGCGAGGCCGCCCGGCGGCGGCGCTCGTCGGCGGAGTCCGACGCGTCCACGGACAGCTGGATCAGCGAGGCACGCATGGCTGTCACCTCCGGGACCGTTTCGGCACGGTCCGAGGAAATGTGTCCCCTACGAGGGTAAGGAGCCGCCCGCCCCTCCCGCGCCCCGAGCTGCGGATCCGGCGCCAGGTCGTCCGGGGGCACGGGCCCTGCGGGGTCGTTTTCAAAAAGTCGCGGTACGGCACCCGGCGCGGGGGCACGCCGATCTCCACCCAGTGGGCGTCCTTGGAGGAGTTGAAGGCCCAGCCCTCGCCCGGGATGCGGACGTGGTCGTCGCGGTCGTCCTTGTTCTGCGAGGTGATCTGCAGGACCTTCGCGTGGGTCGGTCCGCGGCCGACGACCACGCAGTAGTGGCGGGCCGTCTCCTCCCGCTCGCGGAACGGCACCATCGCCAGCCAGACCTCGCCCGGCAGGGGCCTGCCGCGCTCCCAGCGGCGCAGCAGCCGCCGGAAGGCGAAGGCCGTCGCACCCGCCGCGAGGCTCTCGACGCCGGCCTCCAGACTCCAGTTACCGTTGTCCATCCTCTGCCGCAGCCACAGGGCCTCCGCCAGGCACAGCCCGAGGAGCAGCAGCCCCCAGCCGACGGCCTCCGGGAGCCGGCCCGGTCTGCGGCGGCCCGAGGACCAGGCGATGGCCGTGGCGGTGAGGAGGGAGACCAGGATCAGGAGGGTCGTCTCGCCGAAGTCCGGTTGCTGCGGAGGCGTCTGGGCCGCCATCAGGTCGTACATCCAGACCGGCAGGACGAGGAACTCACCGATGACGACCAGGAAGAGCACCATACCCAGGCAGCCGAACACACGTTCCCCCCTTGTCGTGCGTGCCGGTCGTGCGTACTCGATACGCCGCCCTCCGCACGCCGTCCTTCCCGGACGGTATCGGCCCCCGGTGGCCCCTGACGTCAGTAGATCTACGTACCCCGGGAATTCGGTTGCCGGGTGCCACGTCGGCGCGGGCTAATACCCCCATGGCTGACATCCACGGCTCGTACGACGATCTGTTCTCGGCGGTGCCCACCACGCTGGCCGCTCTGCTGGACGGCGGTGACGTGGGCGGCTCGGTGGCCGTGTTCGTGGACGGCGAGGCGGTGGTCGACGTCTGGGGCGGGTTCGCCAACGCGGAGCGGACGGTGCCCTGGCAGCGGGACACGGTCGTCAACGTCTACTCCGTGACGAAGACGATGACCGCGCTGTGCGCGCTGCTGCTCGCCGACCGGGGTGAGCTGGACCTGGACGCGCCGGTCGCCCGGTACTGGCCCGAGTTCGCCGCGGCCGGCAAGGAGGGCGTGCTGGTCCGGCACCTGCTCTCGCACACGGCAGGGCTGCCGGAGTGGAACGGCCCGGTGGCGGAGATCTACGACTGGCCGGCCGCCACGGCCCGCCTCGCCGCGCAGGCGCCCGACTGGGAGCCGGGCAGCGCGGCCGGGTACCACTCGCTCACCCAGGGGTTCCTGGTCGGAGAGGTCGTGCGGCGGATCAGCGGCCGCACCCCGGGGGCCTTCTTCGCCGACGAGATCGCCGGGCCGCTCGGTGCCGACTTCCACCTGGGACTGGGCGCGGAGCACGACGGGCGGGTGGCGCTCACGGTGCCGCCGCCGGGGCGGGACGAGGACTACGCCGCGAGCGCGCCGGACGCCCCCGAGGGCACCGGCGGGACCCCCCTCCGGGTCCGGGACGGGAACAGCGTGGCCTGGCGCCGGGCGCAGATCCCGGCCGCGAGCGGCTTCGGCAACGCCCGTTCGGTCGCCCTCGTCCAGTCGGTGATGGCCTGCGAGGGAACGGTCGGCGGGGTACGGCTGCTGTCGTCGGCGGGCTGCGCCCGTGCGCGGGAGGAGCAGTTCGACGGTGAGGACCGGGTGCTGGGCCGGTCGATGCGCTGGGGGCTGGGCTACGGACTCTTCGGCGACACGTTCGGCTGGGGCGGCTGGGGCGGCTCGCTGGTGATGATCGAACCCGAGTCGCGGATGACGGTGGCGTACGTGACGAACCAGATGCGCGAACCGGCCGAGGACACCCGGGGAATGGAGATCGTGATGTCCGTCTACGACGGGCTCAAGGGTCTGCGCGCCTGACAGCGCTCGTCCGAGGGGCAGGGAACCTGATCGGGGGCGGTGCGCATCCTGATGGGCATGAGTACCGACACGCTCACGGACCTGGACACCGGCTCCGCCACCCGGCCCGGCACCGGCGCCGACCACGACGGGTGGCGGATCGCCTCCGCCTCCGTCGTACTGCTCGCCGTCGGGGTGCTGATGGCGTACGGCTTCAACGTGTTCGAGGACCGGCACGCCACCGCCGAGCTGGACGCCTGCCGCACGCTGCCGAACACCTGGCCGATGTACACGGCGGCCTGCGCCGGGCTGCTCGCCACCCTGGTGTCCGTGGCACTCGCCGGACGGCGACTGCTGCTGCCGCGCCGCCCGCGCGGGCCGGTGCAGATGGCGGGAATGGTACTGCCGGCCGGAGTCCTGCTGCTCGTCCTCCAGGCCATGATCGTGTGGTCGGTGTTCCAGCCGGCGTCGGGCGGAGCGCTCGACTGCCTGCGTTGACCCGGGCGACGCAAAGCCCCGGACGGACAGTCCGGGGCTTTGCGGATACGACCGTCAGATCGTCGCCGTGTCGATCACGAACCGGTACCGCACATCGCTCGTCAGCACCCGCTCGTAGGCGTCGTTGATCTCCTCCGCCGGGATGACCTCGATCTCGGCGCCGAAGCCGTGCTCCGCGCAGAAGTCCAGCATCTCCTGGGTCTCCGCGATGCCGCCGATCATGGAACCGGCGAGGGTCTTGCCGCCGCCGATCACCGAGAACAGGTTGAGGGAGATCGGCTCCTCGGGGGCGCCCACGTTCACCAGCGCGCCCTCGGACTTCAGCAGCGACAGGTAGGCGTTGAAGTCCAGCGGGGCCGAGACCGTGGAGAGGATCAGGTCGAAGGTGCCGCGCAGGTCCTGGAAGGTCCGCTCGTCACTGGTGGCGTAGTAGTGGTCGGCGCCCAGCTTCAGGCCGTCGTCCTTCTTGCGCAGCGACTGCGACAGCACGGTCACCTCGGCGCCGAGCGCGTGCGCGATCTTGACGCCCATGTGGCCGAGGCCGCCCATGCCGAGGATCGCGACCTTCTTGCCGGGGCCGGCGTTCCAGCGCTTCAGCGGGGAGTACGTGGTGATGCCGGCGCACAGCAGGGGCGCGGCGACATCGAGGGCGAGGCCGTCGGGGATGCGGACGGCGAAGTTCTCGTCGACGACTATCGTGCGGGCGTAGCCGCCGTAGGTGGGCTCGCCGTCCTTGCCGATCGCGTTGTACGTGCCGACGGCGCCGCCGGTGCAGTACTGCTCCAGGCCGGCCTTGCAGTTGTCGCACTCGCGGCAGGAGTCGACGAGACAGCCGACGCCGACCCGGTCGCCGACGGCGTACTTGGTGACGCCGGGGCCGACCTCGGCGACGATGCCCGCGATCTCGTGGCCCGGGACCATCGGGAAGATCGCCTCGCCCCAGCCCTCGCGGGCCTGGTGGATGTCGGAGTGGCAGATGCCGGCGAACTTGATGTCGATCAGGACGTCGAACTCGCCGACCGGACGGCGCTCGATCGTCGTGCGCTCCAGCGGAGCCTTGGCGGCGGGTACGGCGTACGCGGCAACGGTGGTCATGCCGGGGATCTCCTAGCGGGGGGTTTGTCGTCCCGGCCTGCCTTCCGGCCGGTACGGCGTCCAGCGTGCCGCACCCCCGGGGATCCACCCAGGTCACGCTTCTTCGTACGTCTGCCGTGCCTACCACTGGCGGGGTCAGGATGCTGGTCGTACGACCGTGAATACTGGACGCATGGACGAACAGCCCGATTCCACCGGACCCGCCCTGGACCGGCGGGCCGAGCTGAGCGAGTTCCTGCGCACCCGGCGGGCCCGGCTCAAGCCGGAGGACGTGGGGCTCCCGGACTTCGGCCGGCACCGCCGCGTACCGGGGCTGCGACGCGAGGAGCTGGCGCAGCTGGCCGGGGTGTCGGTGGCGTACTACACCCGCCTGGAACAGGGCAACGGGCGCAACGTGTCGGCGTCCGTGCTGGACTCGATCGCCCGCGCGCTGCGGCTGACGGACGCCGAGCACGCCCACCTCACCCATCTCGCGAAGCCGAAGCACAAGAAGAAGCAGGCCGCGCGCCCGCAGCAGGTGCGGGTCGCGCTCCAGCAGCTGATCGACGCGATGGACGCCGTACCCGCGTACGTCGCCGGACGGCGGGCGGAGATCCTCGCCTGGAACCGGATGGCGGCCGCGGTCTTCGGCGACTGGGGGGAGCTGCCGCCGGCGGAGCGGAACTGGGCGCGGCTGGTGTTCCTGAAGCCGGAGTACCGGGAGCTGTTCGTGGACTGGGAGCAGAAGGCGATCGACATCGTCTGCCTCCTGCGCATGAACGCCGGCTGCTACCCGGACGACCCGCGCCTGTCCGCCCTCGTCGGTGAACTCTCCGTCAAGAGCGAGGAGTTCCGCCGGTTGTGGGCGACCCACGACGTGAAGGAGAAGAGCCACGGCGTGAAGCACCTGCGGCACCCGCTCGTCGGCGAGCTCTTCCTCCACTTCGAGAGCCTCAAGCTCGCGGACGACGGCGATCAGGCGCTGGTGACCTACCACGCGGAACCGGGCTCCGCCTCGGCGGAGGCGCTGCGGCTGCTGGCGGCGTGGGGCGCGGACGCGACACGGGCCGGCGCTCAGGCGCCGTCGTCCTCCTGATACGGGGGAGCCGCACCCTCTCCGCGTACGGCCGTGACCTTGTAGTGCCGCATTTCTTCTATGGCGGCGACGTACGGCCGGATCTCGGCGAGGAAGGCGGGGAACAGGTCCGACTTCCGGAACCCCTGGAGGTGGTCCTCCGTGGACGTCCAGGTGATGCGCAGGATGAAGTGCTCGAAGTCCTCCTCGCAGCGGGCCAGTTCGTAGTCGACGCAGTGCGGGGAGGCCGCGAGGTGGATCGCGGCGCGGGTGTAGGCGGCGAGGAACTCGGGCGAGCGTTCCTCGGGGATGCGGTAGCGGATGTACTCGACCGTGGTGGCCGTCATGGTTGCCTCGGGTGCCGTCATGGAGTTGCGGGGGTGTGTTCGCTCAGCGCAGTGCGGTGAGGAAGGAGGACCAAGCGGTGGGGGTGAGGAGGAGGTGGGGGCCGTGCGGGAGCTTGGAGTCTCGGATGGGGATGAGGTGGGGGAGGTTAGTGGCCACTTCGACGCAGTGGCCGCCGTCGCCATTGCTGTGGCTGCTCTTGCGCCAGTGCAGGTCACTCGGATCAGCTGGGCTGATTGCCATTTCGGTAGTCCTCTGCTGCTTGCTCGATGAGCTTCAGGGAAGCCTCGGGTGGAAGCGCGGCGGCCCTGAGCCGACCGTACGCCTTCGAGTACTCCCTCACGATCGCCGGATCGTCGATCAGCTGGCCGTGGTACATCCCCTCCGTGTACATGAGCGGCGGGGCATCGGCAAAGGTCATGAACCTGGCCGTGCCCATCATGAAGGGGTGCGCCCCTGAGTTCCGCGGAAGGATCTGCGGAATGGCCCGACGCTTGCGAGCTACCTCTGCGATATGGGCGAGCTGCTCGGCCATATCGCTTGGCGGAATGATCGGGTCCCGCAGGATCGACTCATGCAGGACGAGCCAGCTCTCGGGTGCCTTCTGGTCCTCGAAGAGCCAGGCCCGGTCACGCCGCGCCGCAACCTTGGCCTCCACCTCATCTTCCGACGAAGTGGGATGCACGGCCAAGACAAGTGCCCTGATGTAAGTGGGCAGTTGAAGCGGTCCCGGGATCAAAGCGGGGTCCCACTCATCGATCTCCAGCGCTCGTTCCTCCAATTCCACGACGTTTGCGAAGTAGTCGGCGTGAGCCCCCTGCCGCGCCTTTCGCACGTCCTCGCAACGCCGCTCGAAGAACCCGTCCGTCTTCAGGACCCGATCGGCATGCTGCGCCAGATCGAGCGGCATCCTGCGCTGCCCCCTCTCAATGTCGCTGAGGTACGTCTTGCCGTAATAGACGCCCTTCAGTAACCCCTCCAACGACAGCCCCGCCGCCTCCCTCTTCCACCGCAACTCCTTGCCGTAGAAGGTCGGAACGCTCATCGAGCCGTCAATGTCCTTGCCCCGGGCCATCGCTCACCCTCCTCCGCCGTACGGATCGCGAACGCGAAACCTCTTTCACGGTAGCCAGCGAAACAGCACGCTGTGAGCGTTTCGTCACAGTACGCACAGGAGAGCCCGTGGCCACCCCCGCCGACCCGATCGCCTGCGTGGAGGAACTCCGCGCCGCCCTCGCCCTGCACGGCATCACCTTGCCCTCGCTCCGGATCGACCTGCCGACGTTCACCTCCCCCTACCGCCAGACCCTCGTGGCACTCGGGAACTGCAACACCGCCACGGCCCGCGACCTCGCCGCCCTCCTCAGGAAGGCCGCCGGGCAGTGACCTTCGAACTCACCCTCCTCGCCACCCCGAAGTCGGTCCCCGACCTCCGCGACCAACTCCACGAGCACAGTCACGACGTCCGCCTCTGCGTCAGCGAGCTGCTCACCAACGTCATCGACCACCTCGGCGAGGGCACCCCGGTGACGGTCCGCGTCACGGGCACGTCGTACGGCCGTACCCGCATCGAGGTGACGGACCCCGACCCCCGCGCCCTGCCCGTTCTCCTCCAGGCGGCCAGCACTGAGGAGTCCGGCCGGGGACTCGCGCTCCTCGACGCGCTCGCGGAGAGGTGGGGCGTCGAGCAGGGGGCGGACCGCAAGACCGTCTGGTGCGAAGTGGAGGAAGCACGAACCCCCCGGCACACACCGCACGGGTGCCGAGGGGCAGTTCGAGCCGATTCGTCGAGTCACCGCGTCACGAAGACGCCGCGTTCTCCTTCACCGTGATCTTGCCCTTGCGGATCGTCGCCAGGCGCGGGGCCTTCTTCGCGATCGCGGAGTCGTGGGTGACCATGATGAAGGTCAGCCCCAGCTCCTTCCACATGCGCTCCAGGACCTCCATGATCTCGTCGCGCATGCCCTCGTCGAGGTTGCCGGTGGGCTCGTCGGCGAGGAGCACCTTCGGGTTCTTCACCAGCGCCCGCGCGATCGCGACGCGCTGCTGCTGGCCGCCGGACATCTCCGACGGGAGGTGGCCCAGGCGCTCGCCCAGGCCCACCGACTTCAGCGCCTCCGCCGCCCGCTCGCGGCGCTCCTTGACCTTGACGCCCAGCGGGACGAGGGCCGTCTCGACGTTCTCCTGGGCGGTGAGCGTCGGGATCAGGTTGAAGGACTGGAACACGAAGCCGATGTTCTCGCTGCGGACCTTCGTCAGCTTGGCCTCGGAGAGCTTCGCGAGGTCGGTGCCGTCGAGGACGACCTCGCCCTCGGAGGGGCGGTCCAGGCCGCCGAGCATCTGGAGCAGGGTGGACTTGCCGCCGCCCGTGGGGCCCTGGATGACCAGGCGGTCGCCGTCGGCGATGGTCAGGTCGACGCCGTCGAGGGCGTGGACGATGTCCTTGCCGCGGGTGTAGCGCTTGGTGACGCCCTTGAGTTCGTACATGGTGGCTCCTCGGAAATCTGGGGTGGTGCGCGATGTCATTCGGCTGTTGGTGCAGGTGGGGCTGGTCGCGCCCACGCGGCGGAGCCGCATATCAAATGCAGCCCCGCGCCCCTGAGGTCGGCCTGGGTGCCGTGTGCCGTTACTCGACCCGCCGCAGCGCGTCCGCCGGCCGGAGCCTCGACGCGCGCCAGCCGCCGAAGGCGCCGGCGATCAGGCCGCCCGCCACCGCCAGGCCCACCGCGATGGCCACCGTGGTGACGCTGACGGGCGCCGTGAGGGCCACGTCGAGGGTCTGGGACGCCGCGCGGCCGGGGCCGCCGAAGCCGCCTCCACCGCCGCCGGGGCCGCCCTGGCCCATGCCGCCGCCACCGCCACCGCCGCCCAGGGACGCTTCCAGGGTGGGGCTGACCGCCGTCACGGCGTAGGCACCGGCGAGGCCCAGGGCGATGCCGAGGGCGCCGCCGAGCAGACCGTTGACCATGGCCTCGCCGACGACCTGGCCGGTGACCCGGCGGGACTTCCAGCCCAGGGCCTTGAGGGTGCCGAACTCACGGACGCGGCGGGAGACCGCGGAGGAGGTCAGCAGGCCGGCGACCAGGAAGGCCGCGACGAGGACGGCGATGGACAGCCACTTGCCGACGTTGGTGGCGAGGGAGGAGGCCGTGGAGAGGGAGCCGGAGACGGTGTCCGCGAGGTCGGCGGAGGTCGTCACGGTCGTACCGGAGACGTTCTTCTGGATCGCCGACTTGACGCTGTCGATCTTCTGCGAGTCGGTCGCCTTGACGTAGATCGTGGTGACCTTGTTCTTCGAGTCGCTGATCGTCTGGGCCTGGGTCAGCGGGATGTAGACGTTGGCGGCGGAGTCACCGCTGTCGGCCGTGGCGACGCCGACCACCTTGAACTTGACGCTCTTGATGGTGACGGTCGAACCGACCTTGAGCTTCTTCTCCTTGGCGTACGCCGAGTCGACGACGGCGACCTTGGCGTTCGTCTCCGAGGTCTTGAAGGTACGGCCGCTGGTGATCTTGGAGGAGGTCAGCGGGCCGAGGTCGGGCTGGGCGACGTCGGTGCCGAAGACGGAGTAGTTGTTGACGTCGAAGTTGGCGCCGCCGCCCTGTACTTCACCCTGCGGCTGGCCACCTCCCTGACCGCCGCCGGGGCCGCCCTGGGTGCCGCCGTTGCCGTTCTGCTGGAACTGGCCGCGGGTGAACTGGCCGCTCACCTTGATGACCTGGAGGCTCAGTCCGCCGACGGCGTCGGAGACCCCGCTCTGCTTGCCGACCTTGGAGACGGTGGTGGTCGCGAGGGTCTGGAAGCCCTGGACCATGACCCGGTCGGTGCTCTGCTCCTCGTCGGAGTCGTTGTCCTGCGCGTCGAACTGGAAGCGCGGGCGGTCCGAGGCGCTCGCGGTGGGCGAGGCGGCCTTGGTGACCGTCATGTCCGTACCCAGGCCGTAGAGGCTCTGCAGGACCTTGTCCTGGGCCTTCCCCATGCCGGAGGACACGGAGGAGACCACGATGACCAGCGCGATGCCCAGCGCGAGTCCGGAGGCGACGACGAGGGCCGCCTTTCTGCGGCGGCGCAGCTCGCGCCTCAGGTAGGTGAAGAACATGCGCCGCAAGGTAGGTACGGCGTGTGATGACTCCATAAGGCAGAAATAAGAGAACGATGAGAAGGCTGTGGTTGACCCCGGAAACACCGATGCCGCCCCTGGGGGCGGCATCGGAAAGCTATGAAATGACCAGGGTTCAGACGGCCGAACCGGCCTTCCACTGGGCCCAGTCCATGTTCCAGCCGTTGAGGCCGTTGTCCGGGGCCACGGTCTTGTCGCCGGTGTTCTTGACGACCACGACGTCACCGATGATCGAGTTGTTGTAGAACCACGCGGCCGGCGTGCTCGCGTCGTTGGCGCCCTTGGTGTCGGAGAGGCCGACGCAGCCGTGGCTGGTGTTCACCGCGCCGAAGATCGACTTGGCGCCCCAGTAGTTGCCGTGCACGAAGGTGCCGGAGGTCGTCAGGCGCATGGCGTGCGGGACGTCCTTGATGTCGTACTCGCCCTTGCCGTCGGAGTCGGTGAAGCCGACCGTCGCGCCGTTCATCCGGGTCTCCTTGAACTTCTCGGAGATCACCATCTGGCCTTCGTACGTCTTGTTGTCGGGCGAACCGGCGGAGATCGGGATGGTCTTGACGACCTTGCCGTCCTGCGTGACCTTCATCTGCTTGGTCTGCGCGTCGACGGTGGTGACCTGGTTGCGGCCGATCTTGAAGGTGACCGTCTTCTGCTGGACGCCGACGACACCGTTGGCACCCTCGACACCGTCGAGCGCCAGCTTCAGCGTGACGGTGGAGTCCTCCTTCCAGTAGTCCTCGGGACGGCAGTCCATGCGGACGGTGGAGAACCAGTGGCAGACGACCTCCTGGCCGCTGCTGGAGGTGACGGTGATGCCCTTCTGCACGTCCGCCTTGTTGGTGATCTCCTTGTTGAAGTTGATCGAGACGGGCATGCCGACGCCGACGGTCGAGCCGTCCTCGGGCGTGAAGTTGGCTATGAAGCTGTTGTCCGGGGAGACCGTGGTGAAGGACGCGTTCTCGTGGGCCTCCAGGCCCTTGGAGTCCTTCGCGCTGGCGGCGACCTTGTAGGTGGTCGAGCGCTCCAGCTGGACGTTCGGCTTCCAGCTGGTCTTGTCGGCGGAGAGCGTGCCCTCGACGGCGGTGCCCTCGGCGGTGGTCATCGTCACCTCGGTGAGCGTGCCCTTGCTCACCGTGACGGCCGCCGAGTTGTTGATGGAGGCGTTGTTCGAGCCGTCCGCGGGTGTGATCTTGATCTGCGCCGCGGAGGACTTCTTCGCCGCCGCCTCGTCGGCCTTGGCCTGTGAGGAGCTGTCCTTGCCGTCCGAGGCGCTGCTGTCGCCGCTGGAACACGCGGTCAGCATCAGCACACCGCCGAGCAGTGCGGACGCCGTCATCAGACCTCGGCGCCGCCTACTGTCCGTCATCACACGCTTCTCCATCGTTGCCGATTCCCTGAAACCCCGAGAGTCCCCGTTAACGAACTTAAACGCTGCGACCGGTCGGCCCCGTTCCACATTCTCCGAATGTGTGGGCCACGCCACGTCCATGGGGACGGGTGGTGCGGTGGTCGGTCCGTGCGTCTACTGAGACGGCGAAACCCCGGGCGGCGGTTGCAGGGCGTCATCGCCGCCATCGCCGTCATCGCCGTACTCGTCCTCGCCATCATCCTCATACGGACCCCACTCAGGCGAGTCCGGGTCGTAATCGATCGGTTCCGTGGACCAGGAGGCCTGTTGGAGCTCCACCCCGGGCACCTCGCTGACCAGGTCGAACGGATCCACGAGATACGCGATCGCCTCGGCGGTGTCTTCCGTCACAGCGCTCCGGGCGTGGACGCGCTCGGTGTCCGGAAGATCGGGATCGCCCTCGATCCGCCCGACCGCCGCCCCGGTCAGCCCGTCCGGGTCGTGCACCTCGACCACCAGGTCCACTCGAACCCGTACAAAACGTGATGTCTCCTCAGCGTTCATGCCCGGAGCGTACGGCTCACAGCTCCCGCAACTTTCCCGCGACCCGCGCCTTTCACTAGCATCGGGTCCCAGGGCCAATTCGCCAGCGCCACAAGGGGATCGATATCCGGTGTCATCCGCTCGCCGTCCGTTGCTGACCGCCACCGCCGCGGGCACCCTGCTGGGCGCCCTGTGGTTCGTCCCGTCCGCCAACGCGACCCAGGACACTGCGGCCAGAACAGAGACGACGACGCAGGTCACAGCCCAGGCGCGGGCCGCGTCCACGGCCACGGTGACGAACGCGACCACCGCGTCGACCACGTCCGACGACGGCACCCGGCTCGCCGACACCGGAAGCTTCGACACCACCCCGTACGTGGTCGGCGGAACCACGCTGCTCGCGCTGGGCGCCGGTTTCGTCGTTTATTCGGTACGCCGGGAACGCCTGGATTTTTGAATTAACTTGACTGTTCTTTGACAGGCGTTTCATAGTCCGGACATGAAGAGATCAACGGGGGCGCGGCTGTGCGCCACAGCCGCGATCGGCACACTGTCACTCGCCCTGCTCACGGGCTGCTCGTCGGACGACGGGTCGAAGAAGGGCTCCGGGGACTCCAAGGGGTCCTCGTCGTCGTCCTCGTCGTCCGGTTCGGACGCGAAGGCTCTGACCTCGGCCGAGCTGGAGAAGCTGCTGCTCGCGCAGGGCGACGTCAAGGGCTACAAGGTGGCCGACGGGGACGACACGCTCCCCAAGTCCAAGTCGGCCGTGAAGACCGACAAGGCGGCGTGCGACCCGCTGGCCTGGGCCACGGCCGCGCTCGCCCCGGGTGAGACGGACGCGAACGCCAGTAACACCGTCTCGGCGGACAAGGTCTCGGACACCCCGACCTCGCTGGACGACGTCAGCGGTGCCGACATCGAGGATGCGTTCGACATCACCCTGACGTTCGTGGGTCTGTCCTCGTACGACGGCGACGGCGCCCAGAAGGCCGTGCAGGCCGTGTCCGACGGCATCACGGCCTGCTCCGGCGGGTACGGGCTGAAGGCCGACGGCGAGACCTCCAAGGTCACCAAGGTCGCCACGGAGAAGGGCACCGGGGGCGGCGACGAGTCGGTGGCGTTCTCCGAGGACGTCGACATGGACGGCGAGGGCACGGCCACGTTCCACGCCGAGGTGATCCGCAAGGGCAACACCGTGGCCACGTTCTACACGGTCAACTTCGCCGCGTTCGCCGACGGCGGCGACATGGGCCCGGTCCCGGCGGCCGTGGTCACGGCCCAGCTCGGCAAGCTCAAGTAACCCGCGTATCGCACAACCCGCCTGTCACACAGGGCCCTGCCGTCACTTCCGTACGGCAGGGCCCTGCCGCGCTACCTCAGCGGTCCGGTGACGGTCTCCGCCGCCGCGAGCAGCCGTCCCTCGCGCACGAACGCGTCCGCCGCCGCGAGGTCGGGCGCCAGGAACCGGTCGGGACCGGGCCCCTCGACCCCGGCCTTGCGTACGGCGTCCAGGACCGCGCGGGTCGCGGGCGCCGGGGTGAGCCCCTCGCGCAGTTCGATGCCGCGGGTGGCCGCGTACAGCTCCACGGCGATGACACGGGTGAGGTTGTCGACGGCCGTGCGCAGCTTGCGCGCCGCCGACCAGCCCATCGACACATGGTCCTCCTGCATCGCGGAGGACGGGATCGAGTCCGCCGAGGCCGGTACGGCGAGCCGCTTCAGCTCGGCGACCAGCGCGGCCTGCGTGTACTGGGCGATCATCAGCCCGGAGTCGACACCGGCGTCGTCGGCGAGGAACGGCGGCAGACCGTGGCTGCGGTTCTTGTCCAGCAGCCGGTCGGTGCGCCGCTCGGCGATGGAGGCGAGGTCGGCGACGGCGATCGCGAGGAAGTCGAGGACGTAGGCCACGGGGGCGCCGTGGAAGTTGCCGTTGGACTCGACCCTGCCGTCGGGCAGCACGACGGGGTTGTCGACCGCCGACGCCAGTTCACGCTCGGCGACCAAGCGGGCGTGGGCCATCGTGTCGCGTCCGGCGCCGGCGACCTGCGGGGCGCAGCGCACCGAGTAGGCGTCCTGGACGCGGGGGGCGTCGTCCTGGTGGTGGCCGGTCAGCTCGGAGCCGGTGAGGACGGCGAGCATGTTGGCGGCGGAGTCGCCCTGGCCGGGGTGCGGGCGGATGGCGTGCAGCTCGGGCGCGAGGACCTTGTCGGTGCCGAGCAGCGCCTCGAGGCTGAGGGCGGCGGTGATGTCGGCGGACTTGTAGAGCCGGTCCAGATCGGCGAGGGCCATGATCAGCATGCCGAGCATGCCGTCGGTGCCGTTGAGGAGGGCGAGGCCCTCCTTCTCGCGCAGCTCGACCGGGTCGATACCGGCCTCGGCGAGCAGTTCGCCGGCGGGGCGCACGGTGCCGTCGGGGCCTTCCGCGTCGCCCTCGCCCATCAGCGTGAGGGCGCAGTGGGACAGCGGGGCGAGGTCGCCGGAGCAGCCGAGGGAGCCGTACTCGTGGACGACGGGGGTGATGCCGGCGTTGAGGATGTCGGCCATGGTCTGCGCGACCTCGGGCCGGACACCCGTGTGGCCGGAGCAGACGGTCTTCAGGCGCAGGAACATCAGGGCGCGGACGACCTCGCGCTCGACGCGCGGGCCCATGCCGGCGGCGTGCGAGCGGACGATGTTGCGCTGGAGCTGCGCGCGCAGTTCCTGGCTGATGTGCCGGGTGGCGAGGGCGCCGAACCCGGTGGAGACGCCGTAGACCGGGTCGGGCTTGGCCGCGAGCGCGTCCACGATCCCGCGGGCGGCCGCGAGGGCGGCGACCGCCTCCCCGGAGAGCTCGACGCGGGCGCCGCCGCGCGCCACGGCGAGTACGTCGGACGCGGTGACCCCGGACGTCCCCACCACCACAGTGTGCATATCCATATTCAGGAGCGTACGCAGTGAAGACGAAGATGTCACCAGTGGGTGCGCGGTTCACCCCTTACCGAATGCGTCACACTCGGGCCCAGGGCGCTGCCCCGGGCGCCGTCCGGGGCGCTCAGGGCCGGCCGCGGAAGCTGCGCCGCTCGGCCACGGGCCGCTCCCGCGGCGGCTCGTCGGCCAGTCGTACGACGGGATCCTCGGGGCCCTCGCGGCCCGCGACCACCGGCCGGGCGGCCCGTACGGCCTTGGCACGGTACTGGGCGGCGTCCGCGAGCCGGAAGAGGCGGCGGGCGGTGCGCACCGGCCCGATGGGATCCTCGGTGGAGGCGACCCCGCAGGCCACACCCTCGCCCAGCTCCAGCTCCGCGGCCCGGCGGCACAGTTCGCCCGCCACCCGCACCACGTCGTCGGCGCTCGGTCCGGCGGCGAGCAGACAGAACTCGTCCCCGCCGAGCCGGGCGGCCAGCGTCCCGGGCAGCATGGCCCCGCAGAGGGACAGCACCGACCCGAACCGCTCCAGCAGCCGGTCCCCCACCGCGTGCCCCAGGGTGTCGTTGACCCGCTTGAGCCCGTTGAGGTCGCAGACCACCAGACTCACCACGACCCCTCGCACCCGGTGCTGCTCGACCGCCTCCTCCAGGCGTACGTCGACGGCGCGGCGGTTGGCGAGGCCGGTGAGGGCGTCGGTGAAGGCCAGCCGGCGGGCCTCCTCCAGCCGCTCGGTCTGGGCGAGCCCGGCGGCGACGACGGCCGCGAGGACCGTCGCGAAGTCGGCGTCGGCGCGGTCGAAGACGGGGGTGCCGCAGGAGCGGGCGACATACAGCTCACCCCAGGCGCGGCCGTGCAGCACGATCGGCGCGACGACGCACGAGCCGCGCCCCCGGCGGCGCAGGGCGGCGACCCTCTGATGGCAGTACCCGGGCCGCCGGCCCTCGGCCGGCCCCTCCGCGGTCTCCACCCAGGCGTTGGGCTCTCCGCCGCCGGACACCCAGCGCTCGTGCAGGAACTCGGTGATCTCGGGGAACTGGTGCACCGGATAGGCCTCGGCCTCGGGGAACTCCTCCTCGCCGGCGGCCCGGTCGCCCACGTTCACCAGGACCCGCAGCCGCCCCAGGTCCCGCTCCCACACCGACAGCGCGGCGAACCCGCCGGCCAGCGCGCGGCACGCCCCGAGCGCCGCCGCCCGCCACGACTCCCGGGGCGTGTGCGCGGCGGCCATGCCCTGCGCGAGCGCCACGACCGCCGCAAGGCGTCTGTCCTCACCCATTGCCCCAGGTTAGGGATATTTACTGCAAAACGGGATGCGAGAGGGCACCAGGAGTGACGGGTGCGCAGCCCGGGGCGCGGCAGTCACTCCCCCGGCCAGCGGGCCGCCCGCTTCTCGTTGAACGCGGCGACGCCCTCCGCCCGGTCCCCCGAGAACGCCGTGGTCCGCCAGGCGGCGTCCTCGACCTCCAGCCCCGCCCGCAGATCCAGGCCGTGCCCGAGGCGCAACGCCCGCTTGGCGGCCCGCAGCCCCACCGGGGAGTTCGCCGCGATCCTCGCGGCCATGACCAGCGCCTCCTCCCGGTCCCGCCCCTCCTCCACCAGCACATCCACCAGGCCCAGCTCCCGCGCCTCCCCGGCCTCCACCCGGCGTGCCGTGAAGATCAGCTCGGCGGCGCGCGCCGCCCCCACCCGGCGCGGCAGCAACTGCGTACCGCCGCCGCCCGGGATCACCCCCACCGACACCTCCGGCAGCCCCACCACGGCCGTGGGGTCGGCGACGATCACATCGCAGGCGAGGGCCAGCTCGTACCCGCCGCCCAGGGCGAAGCCGTGCACCGCGGCGACCGTCGGCACCGGCAGCTCCAGCACCCCGGTGTACGCCCCGCGCGTGACCGGACGCTGGCGCCGCAGGTCGTCGTCGGTGAAGGAGTTGCGCTCCTTGAGGTCGGCGCCGACGCAGAACGCCCGCTCGTGCGTCGAGGTGAGCACGACGACCCGGACGTCCCGGTCCTCGCCCAGCGCCGCGCACGCCCCGCCGAGGGACCGGGCCATCTCGGTGGACACGGCGTTCATGGCCTTGGGCCGGTCGAGCACCAGCTCCGCGACATGGCCCCCGTCCCCGTGCCGCCGCACCGCCACGAACTCCCCGAACCGTTCCTCGCCCATGACGTCCTCCAAGGCCACTGGGTTAACGGCGGTTAACACCGCGCACCGCCCGATCATCCCAGGCCCGCCCGCCGGAGGAAAGGGCCGACCCGGGCGCGGGAAGCGGGGGCGTCCACCCGTTCGAGTGACATCTCGCCCAAGTCGTCTCCGACCGCCCAGGGGAGCGCATAACGTGCGTCCGCCCCGGCGCAGTGGGGCGCGACCGCAGCGGGAGGGGACGCGATGGCCGGCACACCGGTGGACGACGCGCAGGTGGAGACCAGTCGGCTCTGGGCGGCGCCGCGCGGCCGGCACCGCCGGCCCCGGCCCCGCAAGGTGCTGTTCGCCGCGGGCGGCCTCGCCCTGGCCGCCGGGGTGCTGAGCCTGGTGAGGATGTCGTCCGGCCCGAGCGGGGTCACCGGCATCGGCACCGCGGAGGCGGAACCCCGTCCGGAGCCCGTCACCGGCACCGCCACGGCCACCGCCACGGCCACGGCCCGTACCGCCGACCCGGGGGCCACCGTCGCGGCCGGCCCGACCGCGCCCTCCGCCATGGGCGGGGCCAGCACCCGGCCGGCGCCCGAGGTCGGCCCGGTCGCCCCCGGCACCCCGGGCACGCCCACCCCGGCAGCCCTCGCCCCGGGCGCCTCCTACGCCCCCGCGCACCCCCCGGTCCCCGCGCCGACCCGCGGCGCCGCACCCCGGTCCACTCCGCCACCGCCCCGGGCACCCGCGCCGACGGCCACCGTCTCCCCGGCCCCCGCCCCGCCGCAGCCCACGCCGACCCGGCAGCCGGGCGTGTGCGTCCCCGTCGTAGGCCTGTGCGTGGACGCCCTGAACGTGCCGTCCGGGCTGTGACACCCCTCCGTCGGAAGGGCCCTGGGTCAGTCGTCCACCGGGTCCGGGCGGCGGCTGAGCAGCCAGGGCTCGACCACGCCGAGGCCGCGGACCGGGCGCTGCCACATCGGCTGGAGCGCGAAGCGGTACTTCGGCGGCTCCTCGCCCTCCTTCTCCGCCGCCGCGGCCGCCTCGGCGGCCTCCGCCTCCGAGGCCGGCGCGTCCCCGGTACGGATCAGCTCCTCGGCGAACGCGCTGTCCACCAGCACGGCGTCGCGCGGCGCTATCGACGTCAGCCGGGAGGCCAGGTTCACCGTCGTACCGAAGACATCGCCCATCCGGGTCGTGACCGTGCCGAACGCCATGCCGACCCGCAACTCGGGCATCGTCTCGTCGTTGCTCATCGTCTCGACCAGCAGCAGCGCGATGTCGGCGGCGGTACCCGCGTCGTCCGCCGCGTACAGCACCTCGTCGCCGAGGGTCTTGATCAGCCGTCCGCCACGGGCCGCCACCAGGTCGGCGGAGGTCGTCTCGAACGCCTCGACCAGCTCGCCGAGCTCCTCCTCCTCCATCCGCCGGGTCAGCCGGGTGAAGCCGACCAGGTCGGCGAAGCAGACGGCGAGCCGCCGGTCCACCATCTCCTCGTCGTCCGCGGCCTGCACGACCCGGCCGGCCGAGGCGGCGAGCTGGCGGCGCCAGACGTAGACCAGGAACTCCTCCAGCTCGGGCAGCAGCAGTTCGACGATGGGGTACGTGACCTCGGTGCGGGTCATCCCGGGCTCGGGCGGCTCGGTCAGGCCCTCCAGGAAGGAGTCGATCTGCCACTCCGCCAACCGGGCGGTGGTCTGTCCCGTCGACCGCGCGACCTGCACCGCCATCGCCTCGCTCAGCAGGCCCGCCTCGACCAGACCGGCCAGCCGGCGCAGCGCCAGCACGTCGGCCTCGGTGAGCGCCTTGGCCTGCCCGATGTCGGCGAAGCCCATCGCCCGCCAGAAACGGGACGCCAGCTCCATGGAGACACCGGCGCTGCGGGCCGCCTGGAACGGGGTGTAGCGCCGCTCCGCGCCCAGGATGAGCCCTTCGAGGCGCAGGGCGAGCGGGTTGCCCTCGTCGGGATCGTCGGAGCCCGTGTCGTCGACGGTCACGCCTGCTGCCCTTCCGATCTTCCGCGGTCAGGTATCGACCGGCCTCAACTCTACGGCAGTGTGCGGTAGCTCACGCCCGTGGAGCCGACGGTAAGTCCCCTTGACGGAAGCGGCACCCGGCGTCGAGCGCTTTTCCCTCACGCGGGCCTCAGATGCACGATGTCCCCCGCCCCCACCGGCTCCTGCACCCCTTGCCCCGTGGCGATCACCAGGCGGCCGTCGCCGTCCACGGCCACCGCCTCTCCGACCACCGAGCGGTCCCCCGGCAGCTCCGCCCGCACCTCGCGTCCCAGGGTCGCGCAGCCCGCCGCGTACGCCTCCTGCAGACCGCTCGCCGCCGGGTCCCCGCCCGCCTCGCGCCAGCGGCCGTACCACTCCTGGAGCGACCGCAGCACGGCCCGCAGCAGCGGGTCGCGGTCCGTGTTCACCGCGCCGGCCAGCGCCAGCGAGCCCGCCTGCGGGACCGGCAGTTCCTCCGCGCGCAGGCTGACGTTGATGCCCACGCCGACGACCACACCGTCCTCACCGGCCCGCTCGGCGAGGATCCCGCCCGCCTTACGCTCCTCGCCCCCCACGGTCACCAGCAGATCGTTGGGCCACTTGAGTGCCGTGTCCACACCCCCCGCACGCGCCAGACCGGTGGCGACGGCCACGCCGGTGAGCAGCGGCAGCCAGCCCCAGCGGGCCACGGGGACCCCGGCCGGCCGCAGCAGCACGGAGAAGAACAGGCCGGAGCGCGCGGGCGCCGTCCACTGCCGGTCCAGGCGGCCGCGCCCGGAGGTCTGCTCCTCGGCCACGAGCACGGCCCCCTCGGCGGCCTTCCCGGCCACGGCGCGGGCCACGAGGTCGGAGTTGGTGGACCCGGTGCGCTGGACGACCTCCAGGTCTCCGTAGAAGCCGCCGTCCCGGGCCAGCGCCCGGCGCAGGGAGGCTGCGTTGAGGGGCGGCCGGTCGAGGTCGGACCAGCGGCTGCCGTTGGCGTCTGAGTCATCTCGGGGCGTCATGCAAGCCACCCTAGGTGTGTGAAACGCCGCACTGCTGATTGGTAGGCGCACCACTACTCTACGGATGAGTAACCGTCCCCCCTTTTGAGCAGGCAGGGAGCCGCATCCCGATGTCCGAGCCGGAAGAGATCGACATCCACACCACCGCGGGCAAGCTCGCGGATCTTCAGCGCCGGATCGAGGAGGCGACGCACGCCGGCTCCGCACGCGCCGTGGAGAAGCAGCACGCCAAGGGCAAGCTGACGGCCCGTGAGCGCATCGAACTCCTCCTCGACGAGGGATCGTTCGTCGAGCTCGACGAGTTCACCCGGCACCGCTCCACCAACTTCGGCCTGGAGAAGAAC
Source organism: Streptomyces sp. YKOK-I1 (assembly GCF_054660435.1). Taxonomy (NCBI): domain Bacteria; kingdom Bacillati; phylum Actinomycetota; class Actinomycetes; order Kitasatosporales; family Streptomycetaceae; genus Streptomyces; species Streptomyces sp. YKOK-I1. The sequence goes on along the minus strand of NZ_BAAGDR010000001.1, from coordinate 6,502,543 downwards.
CGCCCGTACGGCGACGGTGTCGTGACCGGTTACGGCACGGTCGACGGCCGCCCGGTGGCCGTGTTCTCCCAGGACTTCACCGTCTTCGGCGGTGCGCTGGGCGAGGTCTACGGCCAGAAGATCGTCAAGGTGATGGACTTCGCGCTGAAGACGGGCTGCCCGGTCATCGGCATCAACGACTCCGGCGGCGCCCGCATCCAGGAGGGGGTGGCCTCCCTCGGCGCGTACGGCGAGATCTTCCGCCGCAACACCCACGCCTCCGGTGTCATCCCGCAGATCAGCCTGGTCGTCGGCCCCTGCGCCGGCGGGGCCGTGTACTCCCCGGCGATCACCGACTTCACGGTGATGGTCGACCAGACGTCCCACATGTTCATCACCGGCCCGGACGTCATCAAGACGGTCACCGGCGAGGACGTCGGCTTCGAGGAGCTGGGCGGGGCCAGGACCCACAACTCCGTGTCCGGCGTGGCCCACCACATGGCGGGCGACGAGAAGGACGCGATCGAGTACATCAAGCAGCTGCTGTCGTACCTGCCGTCCAACAACCTCTCGGAGGCCCCGGTCTTCCCCGAGGAGGCGGATCTCGCCGTCACCGACGAGGACCTGGAGCTGGACACCCTCGTCCCGGACAGCGCCAACCAGCCGTACGACATGCACACGGTGATCGAACACATCCTGGACGACGCCGAGTTCTTCGAGACGCAGCCGCTGTTCGCGCCGAACATCCTCACCGGCTACGGCCGGGTCGAGGGGCATCCGGTCGGGATCGTCGCCAACCAGCCGATGCAGTTCGCCGGCTGTCTCGACATCAAGGCGTCCGAGAAGGCCGCCCGCTTCGTGCGCACCTGCGACGCCTTCAACATCCCGGTGCTCACCTTCGTCGACGTCCCCGGCTTCCTGCCCGGCGTCGACCAGGAGCACGACGGCATCATCCGCCGCGGCGCCAAGCTGATCTACGCCTACGCCGAGGCCACCGTCCCCCTCATCACGGTCATCACCCGCAAGGCCTTCGGCGGCGCGTACGACGTCATGGGCTCCAAGCACCTGGGCGCCGACCTCAACCTCGCCTGGCCGACCGCCCAGATCGCCGTCATGGGCGCCCAGGGCGCGGTCAACATCCTGCACCGCCGCACCATCGCCGAGGCGGAGGCGGCCGGTGAGGATCTGGACGCGGTGCGCGCCCGGCTGATCCAGGAGTACGAGGACACCCTCCTCAACCCCTACATCGCGGCCGAGCGCGGCTACGTCGACTCCGTGATCCTGCCGTCCGACACCCGTCGCCACATCGTCCGCGGCCTGCGTCAACTGCGCACGAAGCGGGAATCCCTGCCCCCGAAGAAGCACGGCAACATCCCCCTGTAAGGAGCCGCTGTGACGATCAAGGTCGTACGGGGCAACCCGACCCCCGAGGAGCTCGCCGCCGCCCTGGCGGTGGTCAGGGCCCGCGCCGCGGCGGCGGCGGCCACGCCGCCCGGCGGCGCGGAGGGCCCCAGGGACGCGTGGTCCGACCCGTCGCGGATCGCGGGCCGCCGCGTCCCCCAGCCGGGCCAGGCATCCTGGACCCGCACCTACTGGCCCGGGTGAGTCGGGGTACGTCAGGGGCGCGGGGCTGTATCGATATGCGGCTCCGCCGCGTGGGCGCACAGAAGGACAACTCACAGCACCAAATAAGTACCCCTACTCAGGCCAACCCCCCCGGTCAAGCCGCAGGCTGGTCGCATGCTGTGGTCAGACCCGAAGAACGAGCCGCCCAAGGAACTCCGCGACATGCAGGAGACCCTGAGGCGGCTCGGCTTCTTCCTCGCCCTGGCCATGGTGGTCGCGATGATCGTGCTGGGCCTACGCTGACCGCATGCGCAGACTCGTCCTCGCCTCCCAGTCCCCCGCCCGTCTGAACCTCCTGCGGCAGGCCGGCCTCTCCCCCGAGGTCATCGTCAGCGGGGTCGACGAGGACGCGGTGACCGCCCCCACCCCCGCCGAACTGGCCCTCGCGCTGGCGGAGGCGAAGGCGAGCGTGGTGGCGGCGCGCCCGGACACCAAGGGCGCGCTGGTGATCGGCTGCGACTCCGTGCTCGACCTGGACGGGGAGGCGCTGGGCAAGCCCGCCGACGCCGCGGAGGCCACGGCCCGCTGGAAGGCGATGCGCGGCCGGGCCGGCACGCTCCAGACGGGCCACTGCGTCTACGACACCCTCAGCGGGCAGTACGCCTCCGCGACCGCCTCCACGGTGGTCCGCTTCGGCGAGCCGAGCGACGAGGAGATCGCCGCGTACGTTGCCTCGGGCGAGCCCCTCCATGTGGCGGGGGCGTTCACCCTGGACGGCCGCTCGGCCCCGTTCATCGACGGCATCGACGGCGACCACGGCAATGTCATCGGCATCAGCCTGCCGCTGGTCCGCAGGCTGCTGGGCCGGCTGGGCGTCGGCATCACTGAGCTGTGGGCGCCGCCGGAGGCGTGACCGCGGAGCCGTCACTCTCCTCACCGCCCGACTCGCCCTCCTCGCCGCTCTCCCCGCTCTTCTCGCCGCTCTTCTCAAGGCTCGTGGGACCGCCCTCCCCGGGCCCCCCGTTCCGCGGCTCCCCGTGGCCGGCCACCTCGGCCGCGGGCTCCGGCCGGGCGTCGTACGTCATCAGGAGCAGGACGATCAGCCCGAGCATCACGACCATGAAGGTGAACTGCGCCCGGCCGAGGAGCCCCCAGGCGAGGGCGCCGAGCAGACCGTGCGTCACGGCGGCGCTGATCAGGAGGATGCGGCCGAGGAGGGAGGGCGCCCGGTTGCGTACGGCCACCAGCAGGGCGACCAGGCCGCAGGCGGCGAAGTAGAGGCCGAAGACGACCCCGCCGGCCTTCGAGGACGTCGACATGACGTCCGGGTCGATGCCGGCCAGGGACATGTTCTGGGAGTCGGCCATGATCCCCAGGGCCCAGTTCAGCAGAGCGATGCCGAACCCCTCCACGAACAGCACCAGAGCCACGACCAACGCCAGCGGTCTTCGCACCACCGTTCCCCACCCACTTTCGCCTGCGCTCGATCCGGAGTCGAGCAGGGTTTCAGTTACCCCAAGTACGTTCGAAACATCGTGAACGCTACTAACGGGTAAACCCGGGGACAAGGGTTCCGTGCGGGGCAAAGAATCGTTGGGCCATTCGTAGGGACTCCACAAAGAAACGGAGTGGGCCGCAGCACGCTCTCACAGAGACCTTGACCACACGGGAGGGCTAGGGTTGCCAGGAGGAGTGCTGCGTACGGCGGTACTACAAGGGATTTCGCGGTCGAGTGAGCCTGGCATCACGCTCCGTGTGGGCAAGCTCACCTTTGGGGACGGGTCGATGTGTCGTGTCGGCAGTCCCTAAACTCGGCTTGTTTCAAGGAGGGAGCCTCAATCGTGCGCAAGGTGCTCATCGCCAACCGTGGCGAAATCGCAGTCCGCGTGGCCCGGGCGTGCCGGGATGCCGGTATCGCCAGTGTGGCCGTGTACGCCGACCCGGACCGGGACGCTCTGCACGTGCGTGCCGCGGACGAGGCGTTCGCCCTGGGCGGTGACACCCCGGCGACCAGTTACCTGGACATCGACAAGGTGTTGAACGCGGCCCGTGAGTCGGGGGCGGACGCCGTCCATCCGGGCTACGGCTTCCTCTCGGAGAACGCCGACTTCGCGCAGGCCGTCCTGGACGCGGGTCTGATCTGGATCGGCCCGCCGCCGCAGGCCATCCGCGACCTGGGCGACAAGGTCGCCGCCCGGCACATCGCCCAGCGCGCCGGCGCCCCGCTGGTCGCGGGCACCCCCGACCCGGTGAGCGGCGCCGACGAGGTCGTGGCGTTCGCGCGGGAGCACGGTCTGCCGATCGCGATCAAGGCCGCGTTCGGCGGTGGCGGCCGCGGTCTGAAGGTGGCCCGGACGCTGGAAGAGGTCCCCGAGCTGTACGAGTCGGCCGTCCGTGAGGCGGTCGCCGCGTTCGGGCGCGGCGAGTGCTTCGTGGAGCGCTACCTCGACAAGCCCCGGCACGTGGAGACCCAGTGCCTGGCGGACAGCCACGGCAACGTGGTCGTCGTCTCCACCCGTGACTGCTCGCTCCAGCGCCGCCACCAGAAGCTGGTGGAGGAGGCCCCCGCGCCGTTCCTCTCCGACGAGCAGGTCGCGGAGCTGTACTCCTCCTCCAAGGCGATCCTGAAGGAGGCCGGTTACGTCGGCGCCGGCACGGTGGAGTTCCTCGTCGGCCTGGACGGCACGATCTCCTTCCTGGAGGTCAACACCCGGCTCCAGGTGGAGCACCCGGTGACCGAGGAGGTCGCGGGCATCGACCTGGTGCGCGAGATGTTCCGGATCGCCGACGGCGAGGCCCTCGGCTACACCGACCCGCCGCTGCGCGGGCATTCCTTCGAGTTCCGCATCAACGGCGAGGACCCGGGCCGCGGCTTCCTGCCGGCCCCCGGCACGGTCACCACGTTCACCGCGCCCACCGGTCCGGGCGTGCGCCTGGACGCGGGCGTCGAGTCGGGCTCGGTCATCGGCCCGGCGTGGGACTCGCTGCTGGCGAAGCTGACCGTCACCGGCGCCACCCGTGAGCAGGCCCTGCAGCGGGCCTCCCGCGCCCTGGAGGAGTTCCAGGTCGAGGGCATGGCGACCGCCATCCCGTTCCACCGCGCGGTGGTCACGGACCCGGCGTTCGCGCCCGAACTCACCGGCTCCGCCGAGCCGTTCACGGTTCACACGCGGTGGATCGAGACCGAGTTCGTCAATGACATCAAGCCCTTCTCCGCCACGGCCGACGCCGACGCGGAGGAGGACGACAAGGACCGCGAGACGATCGTCGTCGAGGTCGGCGGCAAGCGCCTGGAGGTCTCCCTCCCGGCCAGCCTGGGCATGACCCTGGCCCGCACCGGTCTCGCCGCCGGTGCCAAGCCCAAGCGCCGCGCCGCGAAGAAGTCGGGCCCGGTGGCCTCCGGCGACACCCTCGCCTCCCCGATGCAGGGCACCATCGTCAAGGTGGCCGTCGAGGAGGGTCAGGAGGTCAAGGAGGGCGACCTGGTCGTCGTCCTGGAGGCCATGAAGATGGAACAGCCCCTCAACGCCCACCGCTCCGGCACCGTCAAGGGCCTCGCGGCAGAGGTCGGCGCCTCCATCACCTCGGGCGCCCCGATCTGCGAGATCAAGGACTGACGGCACTTTCACACACCGGTTCCCCGCGCCCACGTAAGGGGCGCGGGGAACTGCGCGACAAGCCACAACGAACCGGCACTCGCCCCACAAGGCACACCCCTACGGCGCCTAGGCGACGAAACCCCGCCGGTTACCGAATCAGCGGCGGCGAAGGTCCGCGACCCGGGCCCGCTCCCCACCGGAAGGCGCGTCCCCGAGGACCGCGGTCGCCCGCAGCCCCGGCACCTGACCCCGCCGCGGCGCGGGAAGCGGCACGTCCCGGCGCTGCGGCTGCGGCCGCGCCGGGACCGCCTCACCCCCCGGGTTCCCGGACGCCCCGGCCACGGCGATCTGCACCCCCTGGTCCGCGAGGGCCTGGAGCTCGGTGGCGGCACGGTCGTCGTGCGCGGGCGGCTCGTCGGTCACCAGCCGGGTGATGAGGTCCGTCGGCACGGTCTGGAACATGGTGTCGGTGCCGAGCTTGGTGTGGTCGGCGAGGACGACGACCTCGGCGGCGGCCTGGACGAGCGCACGGTCGACGGAGGCCGACAGCATGTTGGACGTGGACAGTCCGCGCTCGGCGGTCAGCCCGCTCCCGGAGAGGAAGGCCCTGGAGACACGCAGCCCCTGGAGGGACTGTTCGGCCCCGCTGCCGACGAGGGCGTAGTTGGAACCGCGCAGGGTGCCCCCGGTCATGACGACCTCCACCCGGTTGGCGTGGGCCAGCGCCTGGGCCACCAGGAGGGAGTTGGTGACGACCGTGAGTCCGGGGACGCGCGCCAGCCGGCGGGCGAGTTCCTGGGTGGTCGTACCGGCTCCGACGACGATGGCCTCGCCCTCTTCGACGAAGCCCGCGGCGAGGTCCGCGATGGCGGTCTTTTCGGCGGTCGCGAGATGGGATTTCTGCGGAAAGCCGGATTCCCGCGTGAATCCGCCCGGCAATACCGCACCGCCGTGCCGGCGGTCGAGGAGTCCTTCTGCCTCCAGTGCGCGCACGTCCCGCCGTACGGTCACTTCGGAGGTCTGGACGACGCGGGCGAGCTCACGGAGCGACACGGCCCCGTTCGCTCGCACCATTTCGAGGATCAATTGGCGACGTTCTGCAGCGAACACGAAACTGACAGTAACGCGGGCGACCGTCTGCTTTCAGCTCTTTGCGCCGAATAGTAGAAGTTGTTCGCACAAGGGGACGGGGAGTGGTATAGGACCCTGACCAGACCCCGACCCGCCCCCTTTCCGGGCTTCTCAGAGCTCGCGTCGGGTGTGCAGCTGCCGGGCCACCTCGGCGATCGACCCCGAAAGGGACGGGTACACGGTGAAGGCGTTCGCGATCTGTTCGACCGTCAGATTGTTGTCGACGGCGATCGAGATGGGGTGGATCAGTTCCGAGGCACGGGGTGCGACGACCACACCGCCGACGACGATCCCGGTGCCCGGGCGGCAGAAGATCTTGACGAAGCCGTCGCGGATGCCCTGCATCTTGGCGCGCGGGTTGCGCAGCAGCGGCAGCTTGACGGCCCGGGCCTCGATCTTGCCGCCGTCGATGTCGGCCTGGGTGAAGCCGACGGTGGCGATCTCGGGGTCGGTGAAGACGTTCGACGAGACCGTCTTGAGGTTGAGCGGGGCCACCGCGTCGCCGAGGAAGTGGTACATGGCGATACGGCCCTGCATGGCGGCGACGGACGCCAGCGCGAAGACGCCGGTCACGTCACCGGCGGCGTACACGCCCGGTGCGGTGGTGCGGCTGACCTTGTCGGTCCAGATGTGCCCGGACTCGCGGACCTTGACGCCCGCCTCCTCCAGGCCGAGACCCTCGCTGTTGGGGATGGCGCCGACGGCCATCAGACAGTGCGAGCCGGTGATGACCCGGCCGTCGGAGAGGGTGACCTCGACACGGTCGCCGACCCGCTTCGCGGACTCGGCGCGGGAGCGGGCCATCACGTTCATCCCGCGGCGCCGGAAGACGTCCTCCAGGACGGCGGCGGCGTCGGGGTCCTCGCCGGGCAGCACCCGGTCGCGGGAGGAGACGAGGGTGACCTTGGAGCCCAGGGCCTGGTAGGCGCCGGCGAACTCGGCGCCGGTGACGCCGGAGCCGACCACGATGAGCTCCTCGGGCAGCTCGCCGAGGTCGTAGACCTGGGTCCAGTTCAGGATGCGCTCGCCGTCGGGCTGGGCGTCCGGCAGCTCGCGCGGGTGACCGCCGGTGGCGATCAGCACGGCGTCGGCGGTGAGGGTCTCCTCGGTGCCTCCCCCAGAGGGGGGACCCCCAGCGGCGGTGACGACGACCTGGCGGGAGCCGTCGAGGGCCTGCATGCCCCGCAGCCGGCCCTTGCCGCGCATGACCCGGGCGCCGGCCCGGGTGACGGAGGCGGTGATGTCGTGCGACTGGGCGAGCGCGAGCCGCTTCACCCGGCGGTTGACCTTGCCGAGATCCACGCCGACCACCCGGGCCGCCTGCTCCAGGGGCGGGGTGTCGTCGGCGACGATGATGCCGAGTTCCTCGTACGACGAGTCGAAGGTCGTCATGACCTCGGCCGTAGCGATAAGGGTCTTCGACGGCACGCAGTCGGTGAGCACCGACGCCCCGCCCAGACCGTCGCTGTCGACGACGGTCACCTCCGCGCCGAGCTGCGCGGCCACCAGCGCCGCCTCATAGCCGCCGGGTCCGCCACCGATGATCACGATCCGAGTCACATGCCCCATTGTCCCGCACGGTCCGCGGTGCCCGCCGCCCGGGGGCGAACGGTGATGCGCCTGTGACGGAAGTGACCCGCGCACCGGCTGCCGTACCCTCCTCCCATGTCGCTCTACGCCGCGTACGCCGGCAACCTCGACGCGCGGCTGATGACCCGCCGCGCCCCGCACTCGCCCCTGCGCGCGACGGGCTGGCTCGACGGCTGGCGGCTGACCTTCGGCGGGGAGCAGCTCGGCTGGGAGGGCGCGCTGGCGACCCTGGTCGAGGATCCGCAGGCGCAGGTGTTCGTCGCGCTGTACGACCTCGCGCCCATGGACGAGGAGTCCCTGGACCGCTGGGAGGGCGTCGGGCTCGGCATCTACCGCAGGATGCGGGTGCGGGTGCACACCCTGGACGGCCAGGCCTCGGCGTGGCTGTACGTGCTGAACGGGTACGAGGGCGGACTGCCGTCGGCCCGCTACCTCGGGGAGGTCGCGGACGCCGCCGAGTCGGCCGGGGCGCCCCACGACTATGTGATGGAGCTGCGGAAGCGTCCTTGCTGATCGATGCTGGAAGGCATGAGCGGGGCACGGCACGGTTACCAGGTCCAGTACACCGAGCAGGCGGCGGCCGCGCGCGACCGTCTGGACGCACGGCAGCGCGCCAGGTTCGACAAGGGGGTCGACGTCCTCACCCGGGACCCCTATCTGCCCGCGTCGCGCGCCGTGAGCGGGACGGGCGACGACCGCACGGTACGGCTCACCGAGCACATGTTCGCGGAGTACATCGTCAGCCGGGGGCGGCTGCTGATCTTCGTGGTCGAGGTGTTCAGCGACGAGGACGTGCTGGTCCGGGAGGACTGACCGGGCCCGCGGCGACGCCCCTGGTTGGAGACGCTGGATGGAAACGACAAGACAACGATCCCTTTCCCGTGGGCTCTGTCATCTACGCGCGTAGGCAAGAACCGGCTACCCTCATCCGCGTGAACGCATCTCTTCTCCCGGACGACATCCAGGGCGACCCCCACGCCGCCGCCGACGCCGCCGCCTCGCGCCTGCGCGAACTGACCGGCGCCGAGACCCACGACGTCGCCCTCGTGATGGGCTCCGGCTGGGCACCCGCCGTGGACGCCCTGGGTGCCCCCGACGCCGAGTTCCCGGTCACCGAGCTGCCCGGATTCCCGCCGCCCGCGGTCGAGGGCCACGGCGGCAAGGTCCGCTCGTACCGCATCGGCGAGAAGCGCGCCCTGGTCTTCCTGGGCCGCACCCACTTCTACGAGGGCCGCGGGGTGGCCGCCGTCGCGCACGGCGTCCGTACGGCCGTCTCGGCGGGCTGCAAGACCGTCGTGCTGACCAACGGCTGCGGCGGTCTGCGCGAGGGCATGCGTCCCGGGCAGCCGGTCCTGATCAGCGACCACATCAACCTCACGGCGACCTCGCCGATCGTCGGCGCGAACTTCGTCGACCTCACCGATCTGTACTCGCCGCGGCTGCGCGCGCTGTGCAAGGAGATCGACGCCACGCTGGAGGAGGGTGTCTACGCCCAGTTCCCCGGGCCGCACTACGAGACGCCGGCGGAGATCCGCATGGCGCGGGTCATCGGCGCGGACCTGGTCGGCATGTCGACCGTGCTGGAGGCCATCGCGGCGCGTGAGGCCGGGGCGGAGGTGCTCGGGATCTCCCTGGTGACGAACCTCGCCGCGGGCATGACGGGCGAGCCCCTCAACCACGAGGAGGTCCTCCAGGCCGGCCGCGACAGCGCGACGCGCATGGGCGCCCTCCTGACCCAGGTGCTGGACCGCCTGTAACCGGAAAACGGGCATTCCTGGACGGCGAGACACCCCACACGAGAGGCTGACCGACGTGCACGACGACCTGACCACCCGCGCCCGGGCCTGGCTGGCCGAGGATCCCGACCCGGAGACCCGCGCCGAACTCGCGAAGCTCCTGGAGTCGGGGGATGTCACCGAACTGGCCGCCCGTTTCGCCGGAACGCTCCAGTTCGGCACGGCCGGTCTGCGCGGTGAGCTGGGCGCCGGTCCGATGCGGATGAACAGGTCCGTCGTCATCCGCGCGGCCGCGGGTCTCGCCGCCTACCTGAAGAAGCAGGGCCACACCGACGGGGTCGTCGTCATCGGCTACGACGCCCGCCACAAGTCCGCCGACTTCGCCCGGGACACGGCGGCCGTGATGACGGGCGCCGGCCTGCGCGCCGCCGTGCTGCCCCGCCCCCTGCCGACCCCCGTCCTCGCCTACGCCATAAGGCACCTCGGCGCGGTCGCCGGGGTCGAGGTCACCGCCAGCCACAACCCGCCCCGGGACAACGGCTACAAGGTCTACCTCGGCGACGGCTCCCAGATCGTGCCGCCCGCCGACGCCGGGATCGCCGCCGAGATCGACGCGATCGCCTCGCTGGACGACGTGCCCCGCCCCGAGAGCGGCTGGGAGACCCTGGACGACTCGGTCCTGGACGCCTATCTGGCCCGCACCGACGCCGTGCTCGCCGAGGGCTCGGCGCGCACCGCCCGCACGGTGTACACGGCGATGCACGGCGTCGGCAAGGACGTCCTCCTCGCCGCCTTCGCCCGCGCCGGCTTCCCCGAGCCGGTGCTGGTCGCCGAGCAGGCCGAGCCCGACCCGGACTTCCCGACGGTGGCCTTCCCCAACCCGGAGGAGCCCGGCGCGATGGACCTCGCCTTCGCGCGGGCCCGTGCGACGAGCCCGGACTTGGTCGTCGCCAACGACCCGGACGCCGACCGCTGCGCCGTGGCCGTCCCCGACGGCGGCGACTGGCGGATGCTGCGCGGCGACGAGGTCGGCGCCCTGCTCGCCGCCCATCTGGTCCGGCGCGGCGCGCGCGGCACGTTCGCCGAGTCGATCGTCTCCTCCTCCCTCCTCGGCCGGATCGCCGAGAAGGCGGGGCTGCCGTACGAGGAGACCCTCACCGGCTTCAAGTGGATCGCCCGGGTCGAGGGTCTGCGCTACGGCTACGAGGAGGCCCTCGGCTACTGCGTGGACCCGGAGGGCGTGCGCGACAAGGACGGCATCACCGCGGCGCTGCTCATCACGGAGCTGGCCTCCGAGCTGAAGGAGCAGGGCCGTACCCTGCTGGACCTGCTGGACGAGCTGGCCGTGGAGCACGGGCTGCACGCCACCGACCAGCTCTCGTTCCGGGTCGAGGACCTGTCCGTCATCGCCGACGCCATGCGCCGGCTGCGCGAGCGGCCCCCGGCCTCCCTCGCCGGGCTGGCCGTCACCCGGGCCGAGGACCTCACCCGGGGCACGGACCGGCTGCCGCCGACCGACGGTCTGCGCTACACCCTCGAGGGCGCCCGGGTGATCGTCCGGCCGAGCGGCACCGAGCCCAAGCTGAAGTGCTACCTGGAGGTGGTCGTCCCGGTGGCCGGTCTCGCCGCGCTGCCGGCCGCCCGCGCGGAGGCGGCCGAGGTCCTCGCCACGATCAAGCGGGACCTGTCGGCGGCGGCGGGGCTCTGAGCCGCGTCCGGCGGCCCCTGACAGCTCAGCCGAAGCGGCCGCCGACGTAGTCCGCGGTGCGCGGGTCCTGCGGGGTGTGGAACATGGCGTGGGGCGGGCCGTGTTCCACGATCGCCCCCTCAGGGCATGAACAGCACCGCCGCCACCCCCATCACCCCGATGACCACCCCGAGCGGCCACAGCGCCCGCCCGCGCCGCCGTACGTCCGCCGCCCCCGTCGGCCGCAGCGCGGGGTCCCGCCACATCGCGGTGATCTCGGCGGCCGTCCGCTCGTAGCGGTGCAGCACCCCGAGCCGCCCCTCCAGCCAGGGCCAGCGGAACGCGTCCACCGCCCAGTCGTCGAAGGACGCCCGGGTACCCGCGATCCTCAGCTCGCTCCGGCGGCACCGCACGGTCCGGATGTCGTCCCAGGCCAGCAGCCGCGGGCCGCGGAAGCCGGCGAGCCACAGCCCGTCGCGGTCGGCGGTGATACGCCAGCACAGCCGGCGCGGCAGCACCCGCGCCGCCAGCAGACTCACCGCGACGCCGACGACGTAGTGCCGTATGCCGTGACCGCCCGTGAACCAGGTGGCGTACAGCACCAGCACCGCCATGCTGATCCAGTCCCCCCACCCGGCCCGCCACCGCCGCGGGGCGACGGGAGCCCTGTCCAGGCCCCGCTCGGCGGCCTCCTCGGCGCTCCGCCCCTGGGCCCGGTACCAGCGCTCCCGGGCCACCCTGCGCCGCGCCTCCCAGGCCCGGCGCCGGAGGTTCCACCTGGTCACCGGCCGCACCGGCCCGCTGCCCCGCTCGACCACCGGCGGCTCCCCGGCCTTCTCCGCGGCGGCGAGGACCACGACCTCGGCCCCGTCCCAGGGCACCCCGTACAGCACGGCCTCCCGCAACGGCCCGACCCGGTCCTCGACCAGTCGGTCCAGCAGCTCCTCGTCGCCCTCGTCGTCCTCTTCGTCCTCTTCGTTCTCTTCGTCCGCACCTCCGTCGACTCCGGAGTCGTCCTCAGTCGCCACCGTGAACAGGGCCCGACCGCCCACCGTGTCGTCGGCGGCGTACACCTCCATGTCGCCGTCCCGGCCCTCCCGCAGCAGCACCCGCAGCACGGGAACGGGCTCCGTGCGCAGGGCGGCGGCCCGCCGACGGGCCAGCACCCCGGAGAACAGCACCGTGAGCCCGAGCCCGGCCAGACACCAGCCGCCCGCCGGTACGCCCTGCCGGTCGGGGCCCTCCGCCCACACGTACGCGGCACCGGACACCGCCGCCCCGGCCACCACCGTGACCAGCCCGAAGCCGATGAGGAAACGGCCCCGCCGCGACCGCTTGCCCGCCTCCGGCGGCAGCACGGCGGCCGCTCCCCCGGCCGCCACCAGGGCCACCGCCCGCTGCCGACGGCGCGCGGAGAGCCGTAGCACCGCCGCCAGCCATACGGCGGTCAGCGCGGCCACGAGCAGGGGCGGCAGCAGCCACGGCGGCCCCGGCCAGTCGCCGAGGGCGACGACCGCCACGGCGGCGACCGGCGCGCCCACCAGCACCGCCTCGGGCCGCTGGGCGGTCCAGACGAGGTGCAGGGAGAGCAGGACGGCGGCCCATCCGGGCAGCACACCGTTGTAGGCGAGGGCGCCCGCGCCGACCACCGCGACCAGGGGCAGCCACAGGGCCGCCCCCAGCGGGGCGCGCAGCGGCACACCGCGCGCGGGCAGCGTCCGTGTCCAGCGGTCCGCCGACCCGCCGTCCCAGACCGGGCAGCCCTCGGGCATCGAGGAGGCGGGCAGCCGCAGCACCTCGCCGGGATTCGTCATCATGGTTCCCCAGACTCACGGGCCCCGCGTTCCGCCGACCTGGCCGGGGCCGCGCGCCCGATCATGACGAAGAACCCAGTGACCTGGAAGAAGGGCCGGGTCACAACCCAGCCGCAAAAGACCTCACCGGCCCCGGCGGCTCACCCCATCGCCAGCAGGATCGCCAGCACCACGGCGCCGGCGGCAGCGGGGCCGAGGATCTCCCACGCCCAGCGCACGGTCACCTCGCCCTGCGCGCTCTCCGCGTTCTCGCGCCCCTCCCACAGGGTCCGCAGATCGTCCATGACCTGGTCGGTCGCGGCCCTCGCAGGCCCCTGCCCGGCCGCCGGGGAGGACCCGCCGAAGCCACCGAACCCGCTCCGGCCGCTCCCCCGCCCACCGCCGCTCCCGCTCCCCGGCGTGCCCTGCGCCGCCGCCCGTGCCTCGCGCCGCGCCGCCGACTTGCGGGCCCGCAGCGACACCGGGACCGCCCACAGCTGGAACTTGGTCCCCGACTTGGCGACGACCTCGTTGGAGTATCCGGAGCGCAGCGCCGCGACCTGCCCCCAGGGCAGCACGACCACCCGGAACGGATTGCGCACCCGCAGCCGGTCCTGGCCCGCGTACACGGCGGGCCGCAGGGTGAAGGCGACGACCAGCGGCACGACCAGGATCAGCAGGGCGAGCGCCAGCCACGGCGTACGCCCCTCGCCCGCGACGATCGCGTCGATGCCGAGCCAGCCGACGAGGGCCAGCAGCAGGACGCCACTGGCGACACCGGCGGACGACCGGTGGACACGGTCGTCGAACTCGGGGGCCGGGGGCTGTGCGGAGGGCTGGTCTTCCGGGGTGGTCATGGGGCCGATTCTGCCGCAGCGCAGGGAGCCGGGCCGAAGCGCCCCGAAAGGGGCGCGGGGAACGGCGCGACCAACCACAGACCACCCGCACCCGTCGTACGGAGACTCAATCCCCTGGGCTATACATCCGCTACGCGCGTAGATATGCTCGTCTGGTGACCATGCCCACCAATGCACCCACCGCAGCCCTCACGGACGTGACCTCGTCCGGCAGCACGCTGCGCCGCTTCCTCCACGGGCTGCCCGGCGTCGACGCGGTCGGCCTGGAGGCGCGCGCCGCCTCGCTCGGCACCCGTTCCATCAAGACGACCGCGAAGGCGTACGCCATCGACCTCGCCATCTCGATGGTCGACCTGACGACGCTGGAAGGCGCGGACACCCCGGGCAAGGTCCGGGCGCTCGGCGCCAAGGCGGTCCGCCCCGACCCGACCGACCGCACCACACCCACCACCGCCGCGGTCTGCGTCTACCCCGACATGGTGGCCGTCGCCAAGGAGGCCGTCGCCGGCTCCGGTGTGAAGGTCGCCTCGGTCGCCACCGCGTTCCCGGCCGGCCGCGCCGCCCTCCCGGTCAAGCTGGCGGACGTGCGGGACGCGGTCGCCGCGGGCGCCGACGAGATCGACATGGTCATCGACCGCGGCGCGTTCCTCGCGGGGAACTACCTGAAGGTGTACGAGGAGATCGTCGCCGTCCGGGAGTCCTGCGGGGCGGCCCGGCTCAAGGTCATCTTCGAGACGGGCGAGCTGTCGACGTACGACAACATCCGCCGGGCGAGCTGGCTCGGCATGCTGGCGGGCGCCGACTTCATCAAGACCTCCACCGGCAAGGTCGCCGTCAACGCCACCCCCGCGAACACCCTCCTCATGCTGGAGGCGGTGCGCGACTTCCGGGCGCAGACCGGGGTCCAGGTCGGTGTGAAGCCCGCCGGCGGCATCCGGACCAGCAAGGACGCCATCAAGTTCCTGGTCCTGGTGAACGAGACGGCGGGCCCGGACTGGCTGGACAACCACTGGTTCCGCTTCGGCGCCTCCTCCCTCCTGAACGATCTGCTGATGCAGCGCCAGAAGCTGGCCACCGGCCGCTACTCCGGCCCCGACTACGTGACGGTGGACTGATCACCATGGCTTCCGTATTTGACTACGCACCGGCGCCCGAGTCCCGCTCGGTCGTCGACATCGCCCCCTCCTACGGCCTGTTCATCGACGGCGAGTTCGTGGAGGCGGCCGACGGCAAGGTCTTCAAGACGGTGTCTCCGTCGTCGGAGGAGGTCCTCTCCGAGATCGCGCAGGCCGGCGCCGAGGACGTCGACCGCGCGGTGAAGGCCGCCCGCAAGGCGTTCGAGAAGTGGTCGGCGCTGCCCGGCGCGGAGCGGGCGAAGTACCTGTTCCGCATCGCCCGGATCATCCAGGAGCGCAGCCGTGAGCTGGCCGTCCTGGAGACCCTGGACAACGGCAAGCCGATCAAGGAGACGCGCGACGCCGACCTCCCGCTGGTCGCCGCGCACTTCTTCTACTACGCGGGCTGGGCCGACAAGCTCGACCACGCCGGGTTCGGCGCGCATCCGCGTCCCCTGGGCGTGGCCGGCCAGGTCATCCCCTGGAACTTCCCCCTGCTGATGCTGGCGTGGAAGATCGCCCCGGCGCTGGCGACCGGCAACACGGTCGTCCTGAAGCCCGCCGAGACCACCCCGCTCTCCGCCCTGTTCTTCGCGGACATCTGCCGCCAGGCGGGCCTGCCCAAGGGTGTCGTCAACATCCTGCCGGGCTACGGCGGCACGGGCGCCGCGCTCGTCGCGCACCCGGACGTGAACAAGGTGGCCTTCACCGGCTCCACGGCCGTCGGCAAGGAGATCGCGAAGACGGTCGCGGGCACCCGCAAGAAGCTCACCCTGGAGCTGGGCGGCAAGGGCGCCAACATCGTCTTCGACGACGCCCCGATCGACCAGGCCGTCGAGGGCATCGTCAACGGCATCTTCTTCAACCAGGGCCAGGTCTGCTGCGCCGGATCCCGGCTGCTCGTCCAGGAGTCGATCCAGGAGGAGCTGCTGGACTCGCTCAAGCGCCGGCTGTCCACGCTCCGGCTGGGCGACCCCCTGGACAAGAACACCGACATCGGCGCGATCAACTCCGAGGAGCAGCTCGCCCGGATCACCTCGCTGGTCGAGCGGGGCGAGGCGGAGGGCGCCGAGCGCTGGTCCCCGGCCTGTGAACTCCCGGAGTCGGGCTACTGGTTCGCCCCGACGCTGTTCACCAATGTCACCCAGGCCCACACCGTCGCCCGCGACGAGATCTTCGGCCCCGTGCTGTCGGTCCTCACCTTCCGCACCCCGGACGAGGCCGTCGCCAAGGCGAACAACACGCCGTACGGCCTGTCGGCGGGCATCTGGACGGAGAAGGGCTCCCGCATCCTCGCGGTGGCGAACAAGCTCCGGGCCGGTGTCGTCTGGTCCAACACGTTCAACAAGTTCGATCCGACCTCGCCGTTCGGCGGCTACAAGGAGTCGGGCTTCGGCCGCGAGGGCGGTCGCCACGGCCTGGAGGCGTACCTCGATGTCTGAGCGCACCAACGAGCGTCTGACGGTCTTCAAGACCTACAAGCTGTACGTCGGCGGGAAGTTCCCGCGTTCGGAGAGCGGCCGGGTGTACGAGGTGACGGACTCCAAGGACAACTGGCTGGCGAACGCACCGCAGTCGTCCCGCAAGGACGCCCGTGACGCGGTGGTCGCCGCCCGCAAGGCCTTCGGCGGCTGGTCCGGCGCCACCGCCTACAACCGCGGCCAGATCCTCTACCGCGTCGCGGAGATGCTGGAGGGCCGCCGCGAGCAGTTCGTGCGCGAGGTGGGCGAGGCCGAGGGGCTCGGCAAGTCCAAGGCCGGCGCGGTCGTGGACGCCACGATCGACCGCTGGGTCTGGTACGCGGGCTGGACCGACAAGATCGCCCAGGTCGTGGGCGGCGGAAACCCGGTCGCGGGCCCGTACTTCAACCTCTCCTCCCCCGAACCGACGGGCGTGGTCGCGGTCCTGGCCCCGCAGGAGTCGTCCTTCCTGGGCCTGGTGTCCGTCCTCGCCCCGGTGATCGCGACCGGCAACACGGCCGTGGTGATCGCCTCCGAGAAGTCCCCGCTCCCGGCCCTCTCCCTCGGCGAGGTCCTGGCCACCTCCGACGTCCCCGGCGGTGTCGTGAACGTCCTCTCCGGGCGTACGGCGGAGATCGCGGCCCCGCTGGCCGCGCACCAGGACGTCAACGCGATCGACCTCGCGGGCGCGGACGAGGTCCTGGCGAAGGAACTGGAGATCGCGGCGGCGGACAACCTCAAGCGCGTCCTGCGTCCACAGCCTGTGGACGACTGGACGGCGACCCCGGGCACCGACCGCATGACGGCGTTCCTGGAGACGAAGACGGTCTGGCACCCGACGGGATCACTGGGCGCGTCGGGCTCGGCGTACTGAGAGGGGCTCGTTTTTTTGGGGCGCGGGGAACTGCGCATCTTTTAGGGGCGCGGGGAACTGCGCGACCGGCCACAACCGGCCCGCAGTTCCCCACCGGCCTCAGCTCCCCAGCGCCTTCACCACGTCCCCCAGCAGGGGAAGCGACCCCAGCGACTTCGCCTGCGCCACCGGCGCGGTCAGCATCTGCGAGGTGAGCGGCCGGAAGTCGGCGACCTGTGTGCCGACGCCGTTGTCGAGGGGGTCCACCCCCGTGCCCGCCAGCGGGTTGGGCTTGAGGCCCGTGAACGCGCCGGTGACGTAGGGCAGGGCGGCGAGCGTGCCCCGCACCCCGGTCTGCGGATCGATGCTGCCGAGCGAGGTCGGACTGGTCCGCATCACGTCGACGACGGGTTCGCCCGGCGCCGCCGATGCGGCACCGGCGCCCGCGCCCAGCGCGGCTGAGGCGGTCGCGAGGGCGGCGAGCACGCGCCGGCCGGTGGGGTTCTGGGGAGAGGCGTGTCGGGCCATCGCTGCTGCCACCTTCTGCTGCGCAAGGTAATCGGATCGCCACAAAGGGTAGGCGAGGTGTGACGCGCGCTTCAAAGCCGACCCGCGGGGTCGTACCGGGCCCGAGGGATGCCGCACACTGGTGTCCCGTGAGCTCCCAACCGCCCATACCCACCCGAGTCGTGCTGCTCTGCGGCCCTTCCGGCTCCGGCAAGTCCCTTCTCGCCGCCCGCTCCGGCCTGCCCGTGCTGCGGCTCGACGACTTCTACAAGGAGGGCGACGACCCGACCCTGCCGCTGGTCGCCGGGAGTTCCGACATCGACTGGGACCACCCGGGGTCGTGGGACGCGGACGCGGCCGTCGCCGCCATCGTGGAACTGTGCGCGTCGGGCCGTACGCACGTACCGGTCTACGACATCTCCCTCAGCGCCCGCACCGGCACGGAGGCGGTCGAGGTGGGGCGGACCCCGCTGTTCATCGCGGAGGGCATCTTCGCCGCCGAGATCGTCGGGCGCTGCCGTGAGCTGGGGGTGCTGGCCGACGCGCTGTGTCTGAGCCGCGGCCCGGTGAAGACGTTCCGCCGCCGTTTCCTGCGCGATCTGCGGGAGGGCCGCAAGTCGGTGCCGTTCCTGCTGCGGCGGGGCTGGCGGCTGATGCGCGCGGAGCGTTCCATCGTGGCGCGGCAGACCGCGCTCGGCGCGTACGCCTGCGACCGCGACGAGGCGATGGGCCGGCTGGCGTCCGCGGCGGCGGGCCGCTGCGCGCCCACGGCGCGCACGACGGCCTGACACTGCGGATCCACCCGAACGAGGGACACCCCGAACCAGGGACACCTCGCACCAGGAACACCTCGCACCAGGAACACACGAAAAGCGGGACTGGATGGACCCCCCGGCCCTCCAGTCCCGCTTCCCCCGTTCCCCCCACGCCACCCCCCAGTGGCGTTCCCCCGTGCTGCGCGGCACCGCTCCCGGCTTCCCCCGTCGGGCCCCGGTACCGCTCCCCCGTTCCCCCCGTTTCCCCGTGCTTCCCCCGTGACCCTCAGGCGACAAGCTCCCCGAAGGCGTCCTCCTCGTCACGGCCGAAGCTGAGGACCTGGTCCTCGCGCAGCCGGCGGAGCGACCGCCAGATGCTGGACTTCACCGTGCCGACACTGATGTCGAGGATCTCCGCGATCTCCGGGTCGGTGCGGCCCTCGTAGTAGCGCAGGACCAGCATCGTCCGCTGGAGTTCGGGCAGCCGGGCCAGCGCCTGCCACAGGACCGCGCGCAGCTCGGTGCCGCGCATCGCGTCCGTGTCGCCGGGCGTCTCCGGCAGCTCCTCGGTCGGGTACTCGTTCAGCTTGCGGCGGCGCCACGCGCTGATGTGCAGGTTCGTCATGGTGCGCCGCAGGTATCCGCCGACGGCGGCCTTGTCGCTGATCCGGTCCCACGCCCGGTACGTCGAGAACAGCGCGCTCTGCAGCAGGTCCTCGGCCTCGAAGCGGTCGCCGGTGAGGTGGTAGGCGGTGGCGTACAGGGAGGCGCGGCGCTCCTGGACGTAGGCGGTGAACTCCGCCTCGGTCAGCGAGCGACGCTCCCCCGTGTCCTCCCTGTACGCGGCTCCCCCGTGAGCCTCGTCAACCACCGTCATGAACCCGGTGTGCTGACGCCCGGCGCCGCGTGCGCACCCCCGCCCGCTCACGACACCGGACTTCTCGGAACCCCGGCCGACGTTCACGTCGTGGAGACGCGTGACGACTGCGACTGCGGTGGTGCTCTTACCGTGCAGCGTGTTCATCTCGCGCCCCCCGTCGTGGACTTCCGGTGTTTCGTTCTTTGCGGTCTTGCCTGTGACCAAAAGACTGCCGGGGCCACTTCATCGCCGTGTCCGCCGACTGTCACAGACCTGTCACAGGGGTCCGTCATGCCGACACCACAGCGCGTACACAGTCGTCGGGGGTACGACCGCCCGCGCCCCGCCCACCGTGGCCGGGCGCCGCCGGTGCCTGCCCGCTCCCTCGTCGAAGTGCCCTCCGTGACCCGGCACTCACGATCACGAGGAGCCTGCGGTGTTCCCCACCGAGCCACTAATCCGGCACGTCCCCTGCCCCGTCGTCCTCGCCGACGACCGGTTGCGCGCCGCCACCGCGCACCCTCTGGCCTGCGCGGGAACCGCCCTGCTGTGGCGCGGCGACTTCCCCGGCGCCCGCCGGCCGCTGGCGGCGACGGACCACCGTGTCCGCACCGCGCCCGTCCCCGCCCAGGCCTTCCCGTGTTGTGAACAGACTGCCGGCCGAGCTGTCGGACGACCACGCCCTCGCCCTGCGCCGCGCCCCGGACGTCCGTGCCGCCTGCCCCGCCGCGTACGGCCCGCCGACCCGGGCCCTCGGTCGCCCCGCTGCGTGAGCTGCTCGGTGGCCAGGTCGGGCGGGCGGATCTGGTCGTCTGTAGTCCGCTCTGGCTGCCCGTGCGGCCCGCCGTGCCGCTGGAGCTCGGTGTGTACGACGAGGGCGGGGCGATGCCGCGGGGTTTCCTGACCGGTCTCGTACGGCATCTGCGGCCCCGCGGGGAGGGCTGGCCGATCCTCTCCGACCTCGCCGAACACTCGGTCTGCGCACCCGCGCCGAACCGCTCGCCCACCTCGAAACCGCAGGTCTGCGGGTGCGCGACCGGCTGGACACGCACCCCCGCCACCGGCGTGCGCGGGACACCTCCGACCCCCTCCACGCCGCCCGCGCCGCGGAATGCATCTCCCTGTGGCGTCTCAGCCCCGACCCACAGGTCGAACGACAGCCCCCTCATGGGCCAGAATGAGCCCGTGCCTTCCCTGTTGCTGATCGAGGACGACGACGCCATCCGTACGGCCCTGGAGCTCTCACTGACGCGCCAGGGGCACCGTGTGGCGACCGCTGCGAGCGGTGAGGACGGTCTGAAGCTGTTGCGCGAGCAGCGGCCGGATCTGATCGTGCTGGATGTCATGCTGCCCGGCATCGACGGGTTCGAGGTGTGCCGGCGCATCCGGCGCACCGACCAGCTGCCGATCATCCTGCTCACCGCGCGCAGCGACGACATCGACGTGGTGGTCGGGCTGGAGTCCGGCGCCGACGACTATGTCGTCAAACCCGTCCAGGGCCGGGTGCTGGACGCCCGGATCCGGGCCGTGCTGCGCCGCGGCGAGCGCGAGTCGAACGACGCGGCGGCCTTCGGCAGCCTGGTCATCGACCGCGCGGCGATGACCGTGACGAAGAACGGCGAGGATCTCCAGCTCACGCCGACCGAGCTGCGGCTGCTCCTGGAGCTGAGCCGGCGGCCGGGGCAGGCGCTGTCCCGGCAGCAGCTGCTGCGGCTGGTGTGGGAGCACGACTACCTCGGCGACTCGCGGCTCGTCGACGCCTGTGTCCAGCGGTTGCGCGCCAAGGTCGAGGACGTGCCCTCGTCCCCGACGCTGATCCGTACCGTCCGCGGGGTCGGCTACCGCCTGGACGTCCCTCAGTGACGGAAGAGCAGGAGGCGCACCGCGGCTGGTCCGCGGTGCGCAAGGGTCATCTGTCACGGCTGCGGTTCACCAGTCTGCGTCTCAGGCTCGTCGTCGTCTTCGGGGCGGTCGCGCTGACCGCCGCCGTGTCCGCGTCCGGCATCGCGTACTGGCTCAACCGCGAGGCCGTCCTCACCCGTACCCAGGGCGCGGTGCTGCGCGACTTCGAGCAGGAGATGCAGAACCGGGCGGGCTCGCTGCCCGAGCACCCGACGCAGGACGAGTTGCAGCACACCGCCGGGCAGATGGCCAACAGCAGCCAGCGGTTCAGCGTGCTGCTGGTCGGCGAGAACGCGAACGGCCGGACGGTGTACGGCAACTCCGGCGGGCTGAGCGGCTTCTCGCTGGACGACGTGCCCAAGTCCCTGCGGACGGCGGTGAACAAGAAGCAGGACGTCACCGACGGCAACAAGTCGCCGTACCACCTGTACTGGCAGCGGGTCGTGGAGCACGGCAAGCCCTATCTGGTGGCCGGTACGAAGGTGATCGGCGGCGGGCCGACCGGGTACATGCGCAAGTCGCTGGAGCCGGAGGCGAAGGACCTCAACTCGCTGGCCTGGTCGCTGGGGATCGCCACCGCCCTGGCGCTGATCGGCGCCGCGCTGCTCGCGCAGGCCGCCGCCACGACGGTGCTGAAGCCGGTGCACCGGCTGGGGGTCGCGGCGCGGCGGCTCGGCGAGGGCCGGCTGGACACCCGGCTGCGGGTGTCGGGGACGGACGAACTCGCCGATCTGTCCCGGACGTTCAACCGGACGGCGGAGGCGCTGGAGAAGCGGGTCGACGACATGGCCGCGCGGGACGAGGCGTCCCGGCGGTTCGTCGCCGACATGTCGCACGAGCTGCGCACCCCGCTGACCGCCATCACCGCCGTCACAGAGGTGCTGGAGGAGGAGCTGGACGCCGAGTCGGGCAGCATCGACCCGATGATCGAGCCCGCCGTACGGCTGGTGGTCAGCGAGACCCGGCGGCTCAACGACCTCGTCGAGAACCTGATGGAGGTCACCCGCTTCGACGCCGGTACGGCGCGGCTGGTCGTGGACACCGTCGACGTCGCCGACCAGATCACCTTCTGCATCGACGCGCGCGCCTGGCTGGACGCGGTCGACCTGGACGCCGAGCGCGGCATCCACGCGCGACTGGATCCGCGCCGGCTGGACGTGATCCTCGCCAACCTCATCGGCAACGCGCTCAAGCACGGCGGTTCCCCGGTGCGGGTGTCGGTGCGCGAGTCGGCCGAGGACGTCGTCATCGCCGTACGCGACCACGGGCCGGGTATCCCCGAGGAGGTGCTGCCGCACGTCTTCGACCGGTTCTACAAGGCGAGCGCCTCACGGCCGCGCTCCGACGGCAGCGGGCTCGGTCTGTCGATCGCCCTGGAGAACGCCCACATCCACGGCGGCGAGATCACCGCCGCCAACTCCCCCGAGGGCGGCGCGGTGTTCACGCTGCGGCTGCCGAGGGACGCGTCGGAGCTGGTGGACCCGGGCGAGCAGGGGGCGCAGGGCGCGCAGGGCGCGAAGGCCGGGAAGGACAACAAGGGGGACGCCTGATGAACGTACGCCGTCTGCTCGCGCTTCCCCTGCTCGCCGGTCTGCTCACCGGCTGCGGGATCCGGGCCACCGAGGTGCCGACCGACTTCGGGGCCGCGCCGTCCCGGGTGCGCTGCTCGCTCAGCGAGCCGGACGTGACGGCGCAGTCCGCGCGCGCGGGGGTGCCGGTGCAGGTGTTCCTGCTGTGCGGCTCGTCGCTGGTGGCCGTCGACCGCTCGGTACGGGTCACGGACGGGGCGGCGGACTCGCAGCGGCGGGCGCTGGTGGCACAGGGGCTGCTCGACCAGCTCGCCGAGTCGCCGTCGGCCGCCGAGAAGGAGGCCGGGTACACCACCGACGTGCGCGGGGGGATGACGGTCGGCGGTCCGGGCGCGAAGGATCCCGACGACGCGCTCCGGCTGAGCGTGCCCCCGGACACCCTCACCTCGTACGCGCTGGCCCAGCTGGTGTGCACCTTCTCCGACTCGGCCGCGGCCGAGGGCGACGGCTCGGTCGTCCTGGGCGGCCCCGGTTCCGACCCGCTGCGCCGCTACGAGTGCACGGACGAGGTCCGTTCCCGGCCCGGCAGCACCGAACCGCCGTCGACGGCGGTCACCGGGAGCTGAGCCCCTTCTGCGCCTCTTCGCCGCCGGTGTGGCGGACGCCTCATGGGCGGCTCCGCGGGCGGCGTCGCCGCAGGTCACCGTCGGGCGGCGGGGAGGTGGCCGGCGGGGAGCAGCAAGGGCTTGCGGGAGTGTCGGGCGGGGAGCCGGAACCGATCGTGCCGGGGGGTGCGTCTAGGGGGTCGTGCAGCGTCAAGGCTCCATCGGCGGCAGCGCCGCGTTCCGTCTCCGTGCGACCGGGGTTGTCCTCCTGGCCGCACACCTCGTGTTCGTGGCCTGGGTCACGCTGCGCCCGCGGGACGTGCCCTGGGTGCTGCCGACCAATCTGCATCCGTTCGCCGGGATCCGTGCCGACCTGAGACTGGGCTGGCCCGAGGCGGCCCGGCGGATCGGCGGCGGGCTGGGGCTGCTGGCCCCGCTGGGTGTCCTGCTGCCGCTGGTGCACGGCCGGCTCCGGGTCTCGCCGCTCGCCTCGCTGATCCGTACGGTCGCGGCGGGCGCCCTGTTGTCGCTGGCGATCGAGCTGCTGCAGACCGGGGTGCCCGGGCAGGTCGTGGACGTGGACTCGCTGCTGCTGAACACCGTGGGGGTGGCGCTCGCGCATGCGGCGGTGGTGCCGGCGGCCCGGGTGTGGCTGCGCCGCAGGGGGGAGCGCCGGATGCCGGCGGCGGCCTTGCAGGAGGACGCGGCTCAGGGTCGGACCCCGAGGATTCCCAGGGTCGGCATCGCCCCGTAGGAGAAGGAATCTCGGGGTCGGGATGGCTCCGGAGAGTGACGCTTCGCGCTCTGCGGCTCCGTAGCGTGGAAGGCAGATGGGACGGCCGCAGGGGCCGCCTCTCTCCGACGCTCACGAAGGAGCCCCAGATGTCCAGCCTCGCCCGCCCCACCCACGGCCGCATGATCGGCGGAGTGTGCGCCGCGCTGGCCCGCCGCTTCGGCACCTCCGCGACCACCATGCGCGTGATCTTCCTGCTCTCCTGTCTGCTGCCGGGTCCGCAGTTCCTGCTCTACATAGCGCTGTGGATCATGTTCCCGTCGGAGGACAAGGCGCGCACGGCCTGGTGACCCGGATCCACACGCGGGTCCACATGCGGGTCCACCCCCGGATCACCGGGAGAACGCCGTCGGGGCGCGCCCGTCATGCACGGGTGCGCCCCGACGGCGTCATGGCGTGGCGGGGTTCAGCCGATCGGCAGCCCGTTCACCGGCAGCCCGTGGGTGGGCAGGCCCTGGACCGGAAGACCGCCGAGCAGCCCGGCGACCGGCTTGGTCGGGCCGTGGGCGAGCGCCTGCTCGGCGGCCGGCTGCACGGTGGCGAGGCCCGCGGCGAGCGCCGGCTGGGCCTGCGAGAGCTGGGCCTGCTCCAGGGCCTTGCCGGCGCCCGGCAGCGCCTTGGTGACGTTCGTGACGTTCTCCAAGGGCAGCGCACCGGTGACCGTCTCCAGCGCCTGCGAGGCGTCGGGGACGGCCGGGGCGGCTTGGGCGGCGCCCGCGCCGACGGCGGCGATGGCGGCACCGAGGGCGGCGACGCCGAGGGTCTTGGCAGCAGACTGCTTCATGAAAATGCGTCCTCGAATGGGATACGGGGAACCGATCGGTCCACGACCGTAAACACGGAAAGGGGGAGGCCGCAAACATCGAAATGCGGACGGGTTGTGAACATGCGCCCGCATTGCGCACCCGGGTAAACCGTGCGGTCAGTCCTCCGTGGCCAGGGAACCGCTGGTGGAGGCCGTCTGCTGGAACAGCCATTCGGACTTCAGCTCGGCATAGCCGGGCTTGATCACGTCATTGATCATGGCGAGACGTTCATCGAAAGGAATGAATGCTGACTTCATAGCATTGACCGAGAACCATTGCAGATCGTCGAGCGTGTAACCGAATGCGTCGACAAGATGCTCGAATTCCCGGCTCATGCTGGTGCCGGACATCAGCCGGTTGTCGGTGTTGACCGTGGTCCGGAAGTGCAGCCGCCGCAGCAGACCGATGGGGTGCTCGGCGTAGGAGGCGGCCGCGCCGGTCTGGAGGTTGGAGCTGGGGCACATCTCCAGCGGGATGCGCTTGTCGCGGACGTAGGAGGCGAGCCGGCCGAGTTTCACGCTTCCGTCGGCGGCGACCTCGATGTCGTCGATGATGCGGACGCCGTGTCCGAGCCGGTCGGCGCCGCACCACTGGAGGGCCTGCCAGATGGAGGGCAGCCCGAAGGCCTCGCCGGCGTGGATCGTGAAGTGGTTGTTCTCGCGCTTCAGATACTCGAAGGCGTCGAGGTGGCGGGTGGGCGGGAAGCCGGCCTCGGCGCCCGCGATGTCGAAGCCGACGACGCCGAGATCCCGGTGGCGGTTGGCGAGTTCGGCGATCTCCAGGGCGCGGGCGGCGTGCCGCATCGCCGTGAGCAGGGCGCCGACGCGGATGCGGCGGCCGTTCCGCCGGGCCGTCCGCTCGCCTTCCCGGAAGCCCTCGGTGACGGCCTCGACGACCTCTTCGAGGCTCAGTCCGGCCTCGAGGTGCTGCTCGGGGGCGTAGCGCACCTCGGCGTAGACGACACCGTCCTCGGCGAGGTCCTCGGCGCACTCCCGGGCGACCCGGAACAGTGCGTCGCGGGTCTGCATCACGCCGACGGTGTGCGAGAAGGTCTCCAGGTACCGTTCCAGGGAACCGGAGTCGGCGGCCTCCCGGAACCAGAGGCCGAGCTTGTCGGGGTCGTTCTCGGGGAGCCCGGCGTACCCGGTCTCCCGGGCGAGGTCGACGATCGTGCCGGGGCGCAGCCCGCCGTCGAGGTGGTCGTGCAGCAGAACTTTGGGCGCCCGCCGGATCTGGTCCGGGTTGGGGGTGATGCCCGCCTGGATGCTCTGGCTCGTCATTTTCGCACTCTAACTCCTACGCGCGTAGATCGCCTGCAGCACCCCGCCGCCGATACGCAATGGTGACCGCACGGACGGGTGGAGTACACCACTGCTTCTGACACTGTTCTGTCATGGCACAGCAACTGACGCCGGCTCGGACGGCCAGGCTGGGGAAGGCGCTCGGACCGGAGCCGATGGCGGTGAGCGGGGTGGTGCTGCTGCTCCCGGGCGGCGAGGAGGTGTCCGAGCGCAGACCGTCCCCGATGTGGGCGGCCGCCTCCGTGCGCGGCCTCGGGCGAAGACTCACCCGGGCCGGCCGGGAGGAAGGGCTGGTCACCCATGTCGTGCACTACCGCTACCGCGGCTGGAACGGCAGCGCGGCGCATCTCGCCGCGGACGCCGCCTGGGCGGTCGACGAGGTCGTACGGCGGTACGGGGACGTCTCGGTGTGCCTCGCCGGGATCGGGATGGGCGGCCGGGCCGCGCTCCGCGCCGGGGGGCATGAGGCCGTCAACTCCGTGCTGGCCCTCGCCCCTTGGCTGCCGCAGGAGGATGTGGCGGCGCCACCCGAACCGGTGAAGCAGTTGGTGGGGCGGCGGGTGATGGTGGTGCACGGGACGCATGACGACCGCAGCGACCCGGAGTTGTCGTTCCGGCTGGCGGCGCGGGCGAAGAAGGCGAACCGGGACGTGTGCCGGTTCGAGGTGCACGCGGACGGGCACGGGTTGCACCAGTACCGGGACGAAGTGCTGGCGCTGGCCGAGGACTTCGTGATGGGGGTGTTGTTCGGGAGGTCGTTTTCGCGGCCGGTGGAGGACGCGTTGGCGGCTCCGCCGCCGTTGGGGTTGCGGATGCCGTTGGCTGCGGGGTTCGGTTCTTCGTGGCGCCGGTGAGGTGAGGGGGCTGCGGATCGTTGCGGGGTGCGGGTGCGCGGGGGCTGGTCGCGCAGTTCCCCGCGCCCCTGGGTGGGCTGCCCCTAGGTCGGGAGCAAGTTGCCCCTTCTTGAGAGCAGGAACTTCTTGAAGGCTGCCACCGGTGGGGTGTCCGGGTGGCCGTCCAGCCAGGCGACGCCGATCTCGCGGACCGCCCTCGGGGCCGTGACCGTCAGTTCGACCACACCCGGGCGGGCCACCGCCGGTGGGGGCAGGAGGGCCACGCCCAGGCCCGCCGCCACCAGGCCCCGCAGGGTTTCCGCCTCCTCGCCCTCGAAGGCGATACGGGGGGTGAAGCCGGCCTCCTTGCAGAGGTCGTCGGTGATGCGGCGCATGCCGTAGTTGGGTTCGAGGGTGACGAAGGTTTCGTCGGCGGCCTCGGCGAGGCGGACGCGCCGGCGGGCGGCCAGGCGGTGGTCGGCGGGGACGACCAGGCGGAGCTTCTGTTCG
The DNA here is from genome assembly GCF_054660435.1 of Streptomyces sp. YKOK-I1. Lineage (NCBI taxonomy): Bacteria > Bacillati > Actinomycetota > Actinomycetes > Kitasatosporales > Streptomycetaceae > Streptomyces > Streptomyces sp. YKOK-I1. Next base: position 6,474,777 of record NZ_BAAGDR010000001.1, on the reverse strand, counting down.
TCCAGGCGGCGGGCGACCAGGTCGGGGGCGTCCGGGACCGGGGAGGTCAGACAGAGGTCGAGTTCGCCGGCCCGGAGGCGTTCGAGCATCGCCTCGCCGTAGTTCTGGACGAGGCTGAAGCGGACCCGGGGGTGGTCGGCGCGGAAGGCGTGGATCAGGCCGGGGACGGTCTCGGCGCCCATGGTGTGCAGGAAGCCGAAGGCGACCTTGCCGGTGGCGGCGTCGGCGTCGGCACGGACCTCCTCGGCGGCCTTCTCGATCTCCGCGAGGGCGCGTTCGACCGAGGCGAGGAAGGTGCGGCCGGCCGGGGTGAGGGAGACCGTGCGGCCACGGCGGGCGAAGAGGTCGACGCCCAGGTCCTGTTCGAGGCGGACCATCGCCCGGGACAGGGTCGACTGCGGGACCCGCATCTCCTGCGCGGCCCGGGTGACGTGCTCGGTACGGGCGACCCCGGCGAAGTGGGCGAGCCGGGGCGCCAGCAGCCTCGACATGTCCCTCATGTCTTCTGTGTCACTGAACGGTGACAGTTGAGCCTGTGACCTCTGCTGATGCACCATGGGAACGATTATGGCGAGTCCATGCATTGGACGGATGAACGGGGGCGTACGTAGTTTCGAGGCATGTCTCCCGCCAGTACCGGGGCGTCCACCGTCGTGGGCGCCGCCTCCTCCGTCCCCGTCGTCGACGACTCCCGCATGACCCCCGGTGGCCCCGGCTACCGCCGGATGAGCTTCGCGCTCTTCCTCGCCGGTGTGGCCACCTTCGCCCTGCTGTACTCCACGCAGGCGCTGCTCCCGCTGATCTCCGGCGACTTCGGGGTGGCGGCGAGCGAGGCGAGCTGGACCGTGGCGGCGGCGACCGGCGGACTGGCGCTGTTCGTGCTGCCGATGAGCGCCCTCTCCGAGCGCTACGGCCGCCGTACGGTGATGACGGCCTCGCTGGCGGTCGCGGTGACCGTGGGGCTACTGGTCCCCTTCGCTCCGTCGCTGGGCGCGCTGGTGGTGCTGCGGGCGGTCCAGGGCGCGGCACTGGCCGGACTTCCGGCGTCGGCGACCGCCTATCTGGCCGAGGAGGTGCGGCCGAGGGCCCTGGTCACGGCGATCGGGCTGTTCGTCGCGGGCAACAGCGTCGGCGGGATGAGCGGCCGGGTCATCACCGGCTGGGTCGCGCAGGAATGGGGCTGGCGGGTCGCCGTCGGGGTGATCGGTGTGCTGGCCGTGGGCTGCGCGATCGCGTTCCGGCTGCTGCTGCCGGCGCCGAAGCACTTCACGGCGGGCTCGCTGCGGCCCCGCGTCCTGGCCCGCACGGTCCGCGAGCACCTGGCGAACCCGCTGCTGTGCCGGCTGTACGCGATCGGCGCGCTGTTCATGACGGTCTTCGGCGGGGTGTACACGGTCGTCGGCTACCGGCTGACCGAGGCGCCCTTCTCGCTCCCGCAGGGCATCGTCGGCTCGATCTTCCTGGTGTACCTGGTCGGTACGGTGTCGGCGTCGACGGCGGGCCGGCTGGTGGGCCGGCTCGGGCGGCGCGGGGCCCTGTACCTGGCGGCCGGGACGACGGCGACGGGCCTGCTGCTGTCGCTGGCGGACTCGCTGCCGATGGTCCTGCTGGGCCTGGTCCTGATCACCGCGGGCTTCTTCGCGGGGCACGCGGTGGCGTCCTCGGCGGTCAGCAGGACGGCGACCACGGGCCGCGCCCAGGCCTCCGCCCTCTACCAGTCGGCGTACTACGTCGGCTCCAGCACCGGCTCCACGGTCGGCGCGATCGCCTTCCACTCCGGCGGCTGGGCCGGCACGGTCGGCGTGGGTGTCCTGGCGGTCCTCGGGGTCGTGACGATCACGGTGCTCGGGACGCGGGCGGCGCGGGTCGCCGCCCGGCGGGGTCCCGTGCCCACCCACTGAGGCCGCCCGTTCATGATGGAGTTCCGGGTCGACCGGGGGCGACCTGAAGACGGCGGCGCGGATCGAGACGGACGCCGAGGTGGTGCGGGGCAGTCCGGTGCCGGTCCTGGGGCGGCGGCTGCTGGACGTCTGCAAGGTGCTGCCCGACGGGCCGGTGCGCTGTGCGCTGGAGGGGGCGCGGTTCACGGTCGAGGCGGGCGGGACGAGCTTCGGGCTGTCGACCCTGCCGCGCGAGACGACACGCTCCCCTCGCTGACCGGTCCGCACCTGCGCCTGGACGGGGACGAGATGACCCTGTCGGCCTCCGACCGCTACCGGTACGCCGTACGGCTGCTGGAGGTGGCGCGGTCGCCGGCGCGGTGCGGGGAGGCACGGATCGGGCTCGACGGGGGCGGGTCGATCGGGTGCGAGGGCGGGCGGATACGGACCGTCCTGCGAAGGCTACCGGCGCGCTGTCCGGCGTGACGGGCACCGCGGACCGGGAACGGCGGGGAGTGGGTGCATGGCTCCGTTCGGTGACGCTACGGTTGCCGTCCCACGCGGGAGTCGCCCGAAGGCACAGATCCGGCTGCGCCGGTGGACCCGGTTGTACGGCGATGCCTGACCGCGTAGGTGCGGGGCGCCGTCAAGCCGCGCGGTGAACGCCGTCGGTGTACCACTACATCCTCTCCGACCTGCCTTTTCCTCACTCCGGAGGCTCTTGTCAGTGCGCCGCAGTATCGTCCGAACGACAAGGGCGCAAAGGCGCGTGACAGGAAAGCCACAGGGGTGGGTGGGCGAGGATGAGTGACGGGACGGCAGGCGCCGCGACGGTCGAGGATCTCGATGTCCGGCTGGAGCGGCACCGGGTGGAGCTGACCGGCTACTGCTATCGCATGCTCGGTTCCTCCTTCGAGGCCGAGGACGCGGTGCAGGACACGCTGGTGCGGGCCTGGCGGAGCTACGACCGGTTCGAGGGCCGCTCCAGCCTGCGCTCGTGGCTGTACCGGATCGCGACGAACGTCTGTCTGGACATGCTGACGGCGGGCAACAGGCGGGCCCGGCCGATGGACCTCTCGGAGTCGACGCCGCTCGCCCGGGCGGCCCTCTCGCCCCGTCCCGACCACACCTGGCTGGAGCCGATGCCGGACGCGCGGGTGCTGCCCACGGTGGAGGACCCGGCGGAGGCGGCGGTGGCCAAGGAGTCGGTGCGGCTGGCCTTCATGGCCGCGCTCCAGCAGCTGCCGCCCAAGCAGCGGGTGGTGCTGATCCTGCGCGAGGTGCTGGCATGGCGGGCGAGTGAGGTCGCCGAGCTGTTGGACACCACGGTCGCCTCGGTCAACAGCGCGTTGCAGCGGGCGCGGGCCACGCTGGCCGAGCGGGCCGAGGCGGGCGCGGAGGCGGCGGTGTCGGACCCGCTGGACGAGGAGCAGCAGAAGCTGCTGGAGCGCTATGTGGCGGCCTTCGAGGGCTACGACATGACCGCGCTGACGGCGTTGCTGCACGAGGACGCCATCATGACGATGCCGCCGTTCGACCTGTGGCTGACGGGCCACGACGACATCACGGGTTTCATGACGACGCTCGGCTCGGGCTGCGAGGGCTCGCGGCTGCTGCCGGTCCAGGTGAACGGGCTGCCGGGCTTCGCCCAGTACAAGCCGGACCCGGAGAAGGGGGGCTTCAGTCCCTGGGCGATCCAGGTCCTGGAGATCTCAGACGGCCGCCTCACCGGGTTCCACTTCTACCTCGACACCCAGCGCTGGTTCCCCCTCTTCGGCCTCCCCCTCCATCTGGAGGGCGAGTCCGACGAGGTCGAGCAGGGCGCGTAGGGCGGGATCGGGGCCGCGCAGCCGTATCCGCCCTCCGGCCCGGCGGGCGGCGAGCTGCAGCCGCGCCAGCAGGTCCACGGCGGCCAGCCCGGCCGCCCCGAGGCCGCTCACCTCACAGACGACGACCCCGCCACCACCGGCCGCCAGCAGGGCCCGTACGGCGTCGGCGAGCCCGGCCACCCGGTCGGGGGTGACAGGGCCGGTCAGGGCGAGTACGGGCGGTGTCCTGGGGTCCACGTGCGGTAGACCCCGGGGCGGGGTTCAACTCATCGGGCCCGGCCCTACTCGGAGGGAAACTCGCCGGTGTCGATGGTGACGCCGAAGGGGGCGGGGAGCACCAGGGGCTCGCCGAACTTGGCGACGGCCAGCGGGCGGTAGACATCGCCGTGCGGCTCGCCGTAGAGGGTCGCGGTGGGGCCTTCCGGACTCGGTCGAGGCGGGCGTGCCTCTCGGGAACCACCCCGACGACAAGTTCCGCCAGGCCGGCCGGAAGGTAGCTTTCCGCTTCGGTGCACTCCTGAGCCGGAGCGACCAGCAGGTCCGGGATGAACATGCCCAGCCTGGACGGAACCGCGATGGCCTGTGTCTGGAAGATCAGCCAGTTCGCCGGGATCACCTCGTAGAGGCGACGCTGTACCCGTTCGACCACGCCGTGGTGGACGCGCTGGGACAAGGGGGTCACCATGATCATGCCCTCGACGATCTCGACTCTGCAGCCCTTGGGTGCATCTGTCTGCTACCAGACCCAGAGCAGTTCGTCCCACTCGCTGTCAGCCATGACGTGGTCGCCGGTCAGCTCATCCATGGGCCCATGGAAGCAAGCCGAACGGGACCGGTGAGGATTCACCGATCCCGTTCACCCGAAGGAGAGATCCCCAGGTCAGGCGATTCGTTCCAGCACCACCGGTGACGCCGTGAACGCCGTACCGGCGGGGGCGATGTCGTAGGAGCCCGTCACCGCCTGGAGGGCGTAGTCGAAGCGCTCCGGGGTGTCGGTGTGCAGGGTCAGGAGGGGCTGGCCCGCGGTGACCGTGTCGCCGGGGCGGGCGTGGAGTTCGACGCCGGCGCCGGCCTGCACCGGGTCCTCCTTGCGGGCGCGGCCCGCGCCGAGGCGCCAGGCGGCGATGCCGATGTCGTAGGCGTCGAGGCGGGTGAGGACGCCGGAGGAGGGGGCCGTGACGACGTGCTGTTCGCGGGCCACCGGCAGGGCGGCGTCCGGGTCGCCGCCCTGGGCCGCGATCATGCGGCGCCAGACGTCCATCGCCGAGCCGTCGGCCAGCGCCTTCGCCGGGTCGGCGTCGCGCACGCCGGCCGCGTCCAGCATCTCGCGGGCCAGGGCGATGGTCAGCTCGACGACGTCCGCCGGGCCGCCGCCCGCGAGGACCTCGATCGACTCGCGGACCTCCAGGGCGTTGCCGGCGGTCAGGCCGAGCGGGGTGGACATGTCCGTCAGGAGGGCGACCGTCTTCACACCATGGTCGGTGCCGAGGCCGACCATCGTGGAGGCCAGCTCACGGGCGTCCTCGATCGTCTTCATGAAGGCGCCCGTGCCGACCTTCACGTCGAGGACCAGGGAGCCGGTGCCCTCGGCGATCTTCTTGGACATGATCGAGGAGGCGATCAGCGGGATCGCCTCGACGGTGCCGGTGACATCGCGCAGGGCGTACAGCTTCTTGTCGGCGGGGGCGAGGCCGTCGCCGGCCGCGCAGATCACGGCGCCGGTGCCGTCGAGGACGGAGAGCATCTCCTCGTTGGACAGCAGCGCGCGCCAGCCGGGGATGGACTCCAGCTTGTCCAGGGTGCCGCCGGTGTGGCCGAGACCGCGGCCGGAGAGCTGCGGGACGGCGGCGCCGCAGGCCGCGACCAGCGGGGCCAGCGGGAGGGTGATCTTGTCGCCGACGCCGCCGGTGGAGTGCTTGTCGGCGGTGGGGCGGGACAGGGAGGAGAAGTCCATCCGCTCGCCGGAGGCGATCATCGCGGCGGTCCAGCGGGCGATCTCGCGGCGGTTCATGCCGTTGAGCAGGATGGCCATCGCGAGCGACGACATCTGCTCGTCGGCGACCTCGCCGCGGGTGTACGCGTCGATGACCCAGTCGATCTGCTCGTCGCTGAGTTCGCCGCGGTCCCGCTTGGTGCGGATGACGGAGATGGCGTCCATGGCCATGGCGTGCGTTCCTTCCGAGGGTCCAGAAAGTGTGCGGCCCCCCTGAGGGCCTGTGTCACGGTGACAGCGATTCAGAGGGGCCGTACGGAGGTGCTTGCTTACTTGGTGAGATGGTCCGGGCCGAAGGCCTGGGGGAGCATCTCGGCGAGGGTCAGGATCCCGTCCGGTGTCTCCAGCAGGAGGTCCGCGCCGCCGAACTCGTACAGCAGCTGGCGGCAGCGGCCGCACGGGACCAGGATCTCGCCCTTGCCGTCCACGCAGGTGAAGTGCGTGAGCCGGCCGCCGCCGGTGTTCTGCAGCTCGGAGACCAGTCCGCACTCGGCGCACAGGCCGATCCCGTAGGAGGCGTTCTCGACGTTGCAGCCGGAGACGGTCCGGCCGTCGTCGACGAGGGCCGCCACGCCGACCGGGTAGCCGGAGTACGGGGCGTACGCCCGGGACATGGCGTCCCGGGCCACCGAACGCAGCTTCTCCCAGTCGACCGGGGTCACTTGCCCTGTCCCTTCCGGTACGGCAGTCCGTCCGCCTTCGGCATGCGCAGGCGCTGGGCGGACAGCGAGAGGACCAGCAGGGTGACGACGTACGGGGTGGCGGTGACGACCTGGTTGGGGACGTCGTCGGTGCTGACGTACCAGACGAACATCAGGGCCGAGATGGCGGCGGTGATGGCGGCCGGGACGTACTTCTTCTTCCAGGCCAGGTAGGCGACGCCGACGACCAGCAGGATCGCGATCAGCAGGATCAGCGCGTGGACGTTGGTCGCGCCGCCGCGCAGGTTGAGGCTGTCGGTGTAGCCGAAGAGCCCGGCGCCCAGGGCGAGGCCGCCCGGCATCCAGTTGCCGAAGATCATCGCGGCGAGACCGATGTAACCGCGGCCGGCGGTCTGGCCGTCGAGGTAGACGTTCGACGCGACGATCGACAGGAAGGCGCCGCCGAGGCCGGCGAAGCCGCCGGAGATGATCACGGCGATGTACTTGTACTTGTAGACGTTGACGCCGAGGGACTCGGCGGCGACCGGGTTCTCGCCGCAGGAGCGGAGCCTGAGGCCGAAGGAGGTGCGCCACAGCACGTACCAGGTGGCCGGAACGAGGGCGACGGCCACGACGGTGAGCGGCGAGAGGTTGGTGATCAGACCGCCGACCAGGCCGGCGAGGTCGGAGATCAGGAACCAGTGCTTGTCGTTGAGGGTCTCCAGCCAGCTGGAGAGGCCGGGGACGTCGAAGGTGCCGAGCGAGTCGATCGGCGGGGACTGCTTGGAGGAGCCCTGGGGGGCGTTCTCGAAGGTGAACTTCGACAGGTAGCGGGTGACGCCGAGGGCCAGGATGTTCAGGGCCACACCGGAGACGATGTGGTTGACCTTGAAGGTGACGGTGGCGATGGCGTGCAGGACGGCGCCGAGGGCGCCGCCGAGGATGCCGAAGACGACACCGGTCCACGGGCCCCACTGGTAGCCGGCCCAGGCGCCGAACCAGGTGCCGAGGATCATCATGCCCTCGAGGCCGATGTTGACGACGCCCGCCCGCTCGGCCCACAGACCGCCGAGGCCGGCGAGGCCGATCGGGACGGCGGCGCGCAGGGCGGTGGACATCTGGCCGGTGGACGTGATGCCGTCCGCGCCGGTGATCAGCCGGACGGCGGAGGTCAGGATCAGGACGCCCGCGATGACCAGCAGGAGGACGGGCAGCGACATCCGGCGGCCGCCCTTGCCGGGCTGCCCGGACTTCGGCTTCGCGATGGTCGCGGTGCTCATCAGACCGCCACCTCCTTCTTGGTGTTCGCGGCGGCGGCGAGTTCCTCACCGACGCGCTTCTGCTGGCGGCGCAGACCCCAGGTGCGGACGACCTCGTAGGAGATGACGACCGCGAAGACGATCAGGCCCTGCATGATCATCGCGATCTCCTTCTCGTACGGCTCGGGAGTCGCGTAGTCGAGGGCGGGGGACGCCTTGTCGAGGAAGGCCCACAGGAGGGCGGCGAGGGCGATGCCGCCGGGGTTGTTGCGGCCGAGCAGGGCGATACCGATGGCGGTGAAGCCGACGCCGGTCGGGAAGCTCAGGCTGTAGGTGTGGGCGTCGCCGAGCAGCAGCGGCAGACCGGCGAGGCCGGAGACCGCGCCGGAGACGATCATCACGGTGAGGATCATGCGCTTGGCGTCGACGCCGGAGGCGGCGGCGGCCGACTCGGACTCGCCGGTGGCGCGCAGGTCGAAGCCGAAGCGGGTGCGGTTGAGGACCAGCCAGTAGACGATGCCGAGGGCGACGGCGAGGAAGACCAGGCCGTAGATCTCGCCGACGTCGGCGCCCAGGTTGATGCCGGGGACCCAGCCGGACTCCTTCATGATGCCGGTGGTCTTGTTGTCGCCGACGAGCTGGCCGAAGACGTCGGGCAGCGTGAGGTAGGCGATGAGGCTGGTGGCGATCGCGTTGAGCATGATCGTCGCGACGACCTCGCTGACGCCCCGGGTGACCTTCAGGACGCCCGCGACACCGGCCCAGATGCCACCGGTGAAGGCGGCGACCAGCAGCAGCAGCGGGACCTGGAGGAAGGCCGGCAGGTCCATGTGGGCGCCGACCACGGCGGTCATCATCGCGGCGAGGCGGTACTGGCCGTCGACGCCGATGTTGAACAGGTTCATCCGGAAGCCGAGGGCGACCGCGAGCGCGGCGATGTAGTACAGCGACGCCTGGTTGATGATCAGGACCTGGACGTCGGAGTAGCCGGCCTGCTCCAGCATGAGCGTGTACGGCTCGATCGGGCTCTTGCCCGAGGCGATCAGCACGACCGAGGTCAGCAGGATCGCCGCGACGAGCGCCATGACCGGGCCGGCCACGGCGAGGAGCACGCGCTCCTTGTCGAACTTCTTCATCGGGCCTCGTCCTCCGGGGCGCTCGCTTCCTCGACGTGCTCAAGGTGTCCGGTGGCGGCACCCGTCATGGCCGAGCCCAGTTCTTCCGGTGTGATGGCGGCGGGGTCGGCGTCGGCGACCAGCCTGCCGTTGTAGATCACGCGCAGGGTGTCCGACAGGCCGATGAGCTCGTCCAGGTCGGCGGAGATCAGCAGCACGGCCAGGCCCTCGCGGCGGGCCTCGCGGATGCGGTCCCAGATCTGGGCCTGCGCGCCGACGTCCACACCGCGGGTGGGGTGGGCGGCGATCAGGAACTTCGGGTTGTGGCTCATCTCACGGCCGACGATCAGCTTCTGCTGGTTGCCGCCGGAGAGGGAGGCCGCGGTGACGTCGATGCCGGGGGTGCGGACGTCGAACTCCTCGACGATCCGGCGGGTGTCGGCCTGTGCGCCCTTGGGGTTCAGCCAGAAGCCCTTGGCGTTGGGGGTCTCGGTGACATGGCCGAGGATGCGGTTCTCCCAGAGGGGGGCCTCCAGGAGCAGGCCCTGGCGGTGGCGGTCCTCGGGGATGTAGCCGACGCCGGACTCGCGGCGCTTGCGGGTGGGCCAGGGGGTGATGTCCTCGCCGAGGAAGGCGATCGTGCCGGAGTCGGCGTTCTTGGTGCCGATCAGGGCGTCGATCAGCTCGGTCTGGCCGTTGCCCTCGACCCCGGCGATGCCCATGACCTCGCCGGCGTGGATGGTGAAGCTGACGTCGTCCAGGACGCGCTTGATCTCGCCGCCCTCGGGGGCCAGCGTGATGCCGCCGGTGGGCTCGGCCTCGGTGCCCATGGAGGCGCCGCCGCTGGCGAAGACGGTGAGGTTCGCGACCGTGAGGACGGGCTGGTCGGTGACCGTGGACTCGGCGGTCTCCGGGGTGGGCAGCTCGGAGCCGACCATCATCTCGGCGAGCTGGCGCGGGGTGGTCTTCGAGGGGACGGCGGTGCCGACGGTCGTGCCGCGCCGGATGACGGTGATCTCGTCGGCGACCGAGAGGACCTCGCCCAGCTTGTGGGAGATGAAGATGACGGAGAGGCCCTCGGCCTTGAGCTCGCGAAGGTTGGCGAAGAGCGCGTCGACCTCCTGCGGGACCAGGACGGCGGTCGGCTCGTCGAGGATGAGGGTGCGGGCGCCGCGGAAGAGGACCTTGAGGATCTCCACGCGCTGGCGGTCGGCGACACCGAGGTCCTCGACGAGGGCGTCGGGGCGCACCCCGAGGCCGTAGCGGTCGGAGATCTCCTTGATCTTCTTGCGGGCGGCGCCACCGATGCCGTGCAGCTTCTCGCTGCCGAGCACCACGTTCTCCAGGACGGTCAGGTTGTCGGCCAGCATGAAGTGCTGGTGGACCATGCCGATGCCGCGGGCGATGGCGTCGGCGGGGCTGGAGAAGCTCACCTGCTGTCCGTCGACGGCGATGGTGCCCTCGTCCGGCTTCTGCATGCCGTAGAGGATCTTCATCAGGGTCGACTTGCCGGCGCCGTTCTCCCCGACCAGGGCGTGCACGGTGCCCTTGCGGACGGTCAGGTGGATGTCGTGGTTGGCGACGACACCGGGGAAGCGCTTGGTGATCCCCGCCAGCTCTACCGCGATCGTCGACTGTGCGGTGAGCGGAGGGCTGCTGGACGCGTCGATGGCGCACTCTCCTTGGGAAAGGGGCCGCTCTACGCGCGTAGCGCCCCTGCTTTAAATAGTGCCCGGATCCGATCGCTCTTTTTCGGTCACGATCCGTTCCGAGCATTCTGCCGCGCGAACGGGGCACAGGTAGGCGATCCTCTCTGTGCCCCGTTCCGTGGCTGTAACGCTGTCATCACAGCGTTCTGTTGGCCAATGCCTCTGGCCGGTTCAGTTCCGCGGATCAGGAGGTCTTGACGGTGATGCTGCCGTCCTTGATGCCCTCTTCGGCCTTCTTGATCGCGGCCTGGATGTCGGCGTTGTCGGCGAAGGTGGGGTTGGAGTTCGACACGCTCACGCCGCCGTTCTCCAGGCTGCCGCGGACGACGCCCGTCTCCGGCTTGCCGTCCTCGACCGACTTGGCCAGCGTGTAGACCGCGCCCTGGACGTTCTTCATGGCGGAGGTCAGGATCGAGTCCTTGTACGCCTTGAGCGCGTCCTGCTTGTACTGGTCGGAGTCGACGCCGATCGCCCAGATCTTGTTGGCGTTGGCGGCCTTGATGACGCCCTGGCCGGACAGACCCGCGGCGGCGTAGATGACGTCCGCGCCCGCGTCGATCTGGCCCTCGGCGGCGCTCTCACCCTTGTCGGGGCTGGAGAAGCCGCCCTCGGCGGCGGTCTCGGTCAGGTACTGCGACTTGACCGTGACGCCCTTCTTGGTGTCCTCGACGCCCTGCTTGAAGCCGGCCTCGAACTTGTGGATCAGCGGCACGTCCACACCGCCGATGAAGCCCACGACGTTCGACTTGGTGGCCTTGGCGGCCGCGACACCGGCGAGGTAGGAGGCCTGCTCCTCGTGGAAGACGAGGTCGGCGACGTTGTCGGCCTTGATCTGCTCGTCGTCGACGATGCCGAAGGTGGTCTTCGGGAACTTGGCCGCGGCCTCCTTGACGGCGGGCGCGTAGGCGAAGCCGACGCCGATGACCGGGTTGTAGCCCTGCTTGGCGAGGTTCTCCAGGCGCTGCACCTTGTCCGCGTCGGACTCGCCGTCCTGCGGCTCGACCGCGGTGGACTTGTAGCCGAACTCCTTGTCGGCCTGGTCCAGGCCGGCGGTGGCGGCGTCGTTGAAGGACTGGTCGCCCTTGCCGCCGACGTCGTACGCGAGCGCGAGACCCAGGTTGTTCTTGCTGCTCTCGGACGAGGAGGACGACGAGGACGAGCTTCCACAGGCGGAAACGGTCACGGCGAGAGCTGCGGTGGCAACACCCGCAACGGCGATTCGGGACACCCGGCGCATGGAACGAGACTCCTTTGTGCAAGCGCCCAAACCAGGCGCTGGTTCCGCCGCAGCGTAACGCGCGTAGACCGGGAGGAAAAACCCTTCTGTCCGCTCCGTTATCGAGCTGTGGCCACAGTTGTAGTCCAGGTTACGTACAGCAGAACGCCCCCTGCGGGAGGCAAGGGGCGCTTGGGCTGCAAGGACGCCCGGAAGGGCGTAGAGACGGGCGGGGCCGGTGTGACAACGGCCCCGCCGGGGCGTTACTTGGTGTTGACCGTGACCTTGCCGTCGATGATGTCCTGCTTGGCCTTGTCCACGGCGGTGACGACGTCCGTCATCGCCTTGTACTTGGGGTTGGAGTCGGCGAATCCGACCCCGTCGTTGGAGAGGCTGCCGCGGACCACGCCGGAGAGCGGCTTGCCCTCGTAGACGGACTTCACGAGGTCGTAGACAGCGCCGCCGACGTTCTTCAGCGCCGAGCCGAGGATGTAGTCCTTGTACTTGGCGAGCGCGCTCTGGCTGTACTGGTCGGAGTCGACGCCGATGACCCAGATCTTCTTGGCGGCGCCCTCGCTGATCACGCCCTGACCGGACAGACCGGCCGCGGCGTACAGGACGTCGGCGCCCGCCTCGATCTGGCCGCTCGCCGCGTCCTTGCCCTTGTCGGGGCTGGAGAAGCCGCCCTCCTGGGGGGTCTCCGTGAGGTACTGCGACTCGATCTTGATGCTCGGGTTGACCGACTTGGCGCCCTGGACGTAACCGGCCTCGAACTTGTGGATCAGCGGGATGTCCACGCCGCCGATGAAGCCGATGTGCGCCTTCTTGGAGGCCTTGGCGGCGGCGACGCCGGCCAGGTAGGACGCCTGCTCCTCGTGGAAGACCATGTCGGCGACGTTCTTCGAGGTGACGCTCTCGTCGTCGATGATCCCGAAGGTGGTGTTCGGGAACTTGGCGGCGACCTCCTTGACGGCCGGCCCGTAGACGAAGCCGACGCCGATCACCGGGTTGTAGCCGGCCTGCGCCAGCTGGGTGAGCCGCTGGATCTTGTCCGCGTCGGTCTCGTTGTCCTGCGGCTCGACGTCGCGGCCGCTGAGGCCGAACTCCTTCTCGGCCTTCTGCAGACCGGCGTAGGCGGCGTCGTTGAAGGACTGGTCGCCCTTGCCGCCGATGTCGTACGCGAGACCGATGCCCTTGCCCGAGTACTTCCCGGACGACGACGAGGCCGAGTCGCTCGTCTTGGAACCGGTGCTGGACTCACCGCAGCCGGTGGCCGCGAGCGCGATGACCGCGACGGCCACCGCTGCCTGGGAAAATCTGCTCCTCCGAGATGTCAGACGCACAGCAAGCACCCTTTCGCAATCCCCACGGCGCCGTGACCGGCCCGCTTTCCCCTTGGTGGCGCCGTTCCGGGGGGCTCCCCAACAAGCCGTACCGGGTGGCGATTTCGGCGACAGTAACGCGCGTAGAAGGGGAGGGGAACGGGGTTGCTCGCTCCCGTTATCGATTCGTGCCGACCTTGGGTTGCAAGCGCGTCCTCGGGGTTACAAGCGGGTGACACAAGGGGACGAAGAGGATCCTTTCGGTCACCCCCTCGTCCCCCCGCGCTCCGGTGGCTCTTCCGTTGGCTCTTCCGTGCCGCTGTCAGGCGTCCCGTGTCGCCGCGTCCAGCAGGGCGGCGGCCGTGAACAGCTCCACGCCCACCGTGATCGCGTACTCGTCGGCGTCGAAGTCGCCCTGGTGCAGATCGCGGACCGTGCGCTCGCCGGGCGGCCGCACGCCGAGCCGGGCCATCGCGCCCGGCACCCGCTCCAGGTACCAGGAGAAGTCCTCGCCGCCGAGGCTCTGCTCGGTGCTCTCCACGGAGTCCTCGCCGCGCCGGGCGACCATCGCCTCGCGCAGCAGGCCGGCGACCTCGCCGTCGTTGACGACGGGCGGGACGCCCCGGACGTAGTTGATCTCGGACTTGGCGCGGTGCAGGTTGGCGACCTCGTCGATCGCCGCGACGACGATGTCCGGGGCCTGCCGCCAGGCCTCGATGTCCAGGCAGCGCACGGTGCCGGACAGCTCGGCGTGCTGCGGGATCACGTTCGGGGCGTGGCCGCTCTCGATCCGGCCCCAGGTGACCGCGAGGCCCGCCCGGGTGTCGACCCGGCGCGCGACCAGCGCGGGCACGTCGGTGACGACCCGGGCGGCGGCGGTGACCAGGTCGGTGGTGAGGTGGGGACGGGCGGTGTGGCCGCCGGGGCCGTCCAGGGTGATCTCCAGCCGGTCGCAGGCGGAGGTGATGGCGCCCTCGCGCAGCCCGATCACGCCCGCGTCGACGCGCGGGTCGCAGTGCACGGCGATGATCCGGCCGACGCCGTCCAGCGCGCCGCACTCGATGGCGTCGGCGGCGCCGCCGGGCAGCACCTCCTCGGCGGGCTGGAAGATCAGCCGCACGGGGCGCGGGAGGCGGCCCTGCTTGTGCAGCTCGGCGAGCACGAGACCGGCGCCGAGGACGACGGTGGTGTGCACGTCATGGCCGCAGGCGTGGGCGCGGTCGGGGACCGTGGAGCGGTACGCGCACTCGGTCTTGGTGTCCGGGATGGGCAGCGCGTCGATGTCGGCGCGCATGGCGAAGATGGGCACGCCGGACACCGGCTCCCCCTCCTCGACCCCGATGTCACAGATGAGGCCCGTTCCGATGGTGAGGACGCGCGGCTTGAGGCCTGCCTTCTCCAGGCGGGCCTTGATCGCGGCGGTCGTACGGAACTCCTGGTTGCCCAGCTCCGGGTGCATGTGCATGTCGCGCCGGAAGGCGACCAGCTCCGCACGGAGGGCTTCGGGCAGCGTGCCGGGCAGGGCGGCGCGCTGCGCAGGATCGGCCTCGGACTCTCGGGACATCAGTTGCTTCACCCTCTGAAGGGTAGGACGCCGAAGCGGTCAACTGACCCGATCAACAAAATTTCAACCTGTTGGAGGAAGAAAAGTTGGCCGCGCGACGCATGGTTGCCTTAGAGGGTGGGTAAACTCGCCAGATTTTCGTCTGGCGCCGTCCCTCTTCCTGACCTCACCCATACCATGAGGTGCGGGTGAGGCGCCTGCTGTGTCCACGTTCCGGAACCGTTCATCGGACGTTCGTACGGGCCGTCGCGCGCGCCGGTAGTGTGCGCGGCCATGACCGACCTGGACGTCGACTTCCTGCACGCCGCCCGCGCCTCCTACGACGCGATAGCCGAGCCCTACACCGAGGAGTTCGCGGACGGGCTGGGGCACCGGCACCTGGACAGAGCGCTGCTCACCGGCTTCGCGGACCTGGTGAAGGAGCGCGGGGGCGGTGAGCCGGTGGCGGACGTCGGCAGCGGGCCCGGGTACGTGACCCGGCGGCTGGACGCGCTCGGGCTGTCGGTGTTCGGGGTGGACATCTCGCCGCGCATGGTGGCGCTGGCCTCGCGGGCGCATCCGCATCTGCGGTTCCACGTGGGCTCGATGACCGGGCTGGACCTGCCGGACCGCTCGCTCGCCGGGCTGGTGGCGCTGTACTCCGTGATCCACGTACCGGACGGTGAACTCCCCTCGGTGCTGCGGGAGTTCCGCCGCGTCCTGGTTCCCGGCGGACACCTTCTGCTCGCCTTCCAGACCGGCCGGGGCGAGAGGATGCACATCACGGAACGCTTCGGCCACGAGATCTCCCTGCGGTACTGGCTGCGGGATCCGGAGGTGGTGGCGGGGTTGCTGGAGGAGGCCGGGTTCGCGGTGCTGGCCCGGGCGGTACTGGCCCCGGAGGAAGGACGCGTGCATCCGCGGGCGTGGCTCCTGGCTCAGGTACCCGGCGTGTAGCGGGCCGGGGGTGCCCCAGCGGCACGACCGCCCGCAGCCACGGCAGGATCCGACTGGCGCCGACCGGTCCTGCCTAGGGGCGCGGGGAACTGCGCGACCAGCCCCCACCGGCCCGCAGCCGAGCGACGGCCTACGGCATCACCGCCGCCAACCGGTGCACATCCCGCGCCGTCCCCGTCACCCCCGACAGGAAGCCCTGCGCCCGGGGTGACGCGTGTTCCGTGAGCCATGTGGGGTCGATGTCGCAGACCGCCACGCGGACATCCGTGCCGGAGAGCGCCAGCGGCAGGGTGTGGACGACGGTGGACGGGAAGCTGAGGACCGTACGGCCGATCGGGCCACGGCGGGCGATCAGTTCGAGGGGGAGGTCGGGGCGGACCACCTCCAGGCCCGTCTCCACGGCCAGCCGGTGGAGTTTGTCGGCGCTCTCGCGGCGGTGGGCGAAGTAGCGGGCCGCGCCATGGGCCCTGGCGAGGCCCTGGACGGCCTCCAGATAGCGGTCGGCGTCCACCACACCGGTCTCGACCAGGGAGGTACCGACCATGTCCGCGCCTTTCGTGACGCGCGGCGGCCCGAAGCGGGCCCGGGTCCAGGTGAAGGTGTTGGCGGTGACGGTGACGCCCTCGGGGGTCTCCTGGACCGGCATCGCGGAGAAGACCTCGACCCGGGTGCCGGCCGACGGGGTGAGCCGGCGGCGGGCCGAGGAGGACACCGGGGCGAAGAGCAGGTCGCGGGGGCCGGGCCGGCCGCCCTTGCGGTGCCAGCGTACGAGGCGTTCGCCGCGGGCCAGCTGGCCGACGAACTCCATGGTCGCGGTGCCGTCGTCGACCACGACCAGCTCGGTGGCCCTGGTGATGGAGAGAAGGAGCTGGACGTACCGGGAGAACGGGTCGCCCATGACGACCCGCCGGGCACGGCGCAGCAGCGGGGCGAGCCCGCCGATCGTGCGGAAGGGGGCCGTGGTCCCGCCGCGGGCCTCCTCCCAGCGGACCGCGTGGCCCTCGTCGCGGGCCAGCTCGGCCATGCGCCGCAGCTGGCCGCGGGTCATCGGGTCGGTCGGGGACAGGACGACGAGGGTGAGCTCCGCGCCGGACTCCTCCCGGGCGTGCGGCGGGGGCTGGGTGTGCGCCCACTCCAGCACGTTCAGGAGCTGCACCGGGCTCTCGACGAAGGCGAGGGTGTGGGGGGTGATGCCGGTGCCGATGCCGGCGCGGGGGCTCAACGGCTCATCCTCGTAGGACCGTCCCGTAGTGGTGGGTGGATCAGACCGCGACCGGCTCGCCCGCCGCCGCGGCGATCTCCGCCTCCGCGACGACACCGCTGACGCGGCGGAGCTTCTTCATGGGGCCGAGCTCGGAGTCGTAGACCTTCTTGACGCCGTCGCCGAGGGAGGCCTCGATGGTGCGGATGTCACGGACGAGACGCGTGAGGCCCTGGGGCTCGACGGAGGCGGCCTGGTCGGAGCCCCACATCGCGCGGTCGAGGGTGATGTGGCGCTCGACGAAGACGGCGCCGAGGGCGACCGCGGCCAGCGTGGTCTGCAGGCCGGTCTCGTGGCCGGAGTAGCCGATCGGGACGTTCGGGTACTCCTTCTCCAGCGTGTTGATCACGCGGAGGTTGAGCTCCTCGGCCTTGGCCGGGTAGGTCGAGGTGGCGTGGCACATGACGATGTTGTCGCTGCCGAGGATCTCGACGGCGTGGCGGATCTGCCTCGGGGTCGACATGCCGGTGGAGAGGATGACCGCGCGGTTGGTGGCGCGCAGGGCGCGCAGCAGCTCGTCGTCGGTGAGGGAGGCGGAGGCCACCTTGTGGGCGGGGACGTCGAACTTCTCCAGGAAGGCGACGGCCTCGGTGTCCCACGGGGAGGCGAACCAGTCGATCCCCTTCTCCTTGCAGTGCTCGTCGATCTGGCGGTACTCGTCCTCGCCGAACTCCACGCGGTGGCGGTAGTCGATGTACGTCATCCGGCCCCAGGGGGTGTCGCGCTCGATGTCCCACTGGTCGCGCGGGGTGCAGATCTCGGGGGTGCGCTTCTGGAACTTGACGGCGTCGCAGCCGGCCTCGGCGGCCACGTCGATCAGCTTGAAGGCGTTCTCGAGGTCGCCGTTGTGGTTGATGCCGATCTCGCCGCAGATGTAGACCGGGCGGCCGGGGCCGACCTCGCGGGAACCGAAGGCGCGCAGACGGGAGTTGGTGCTCATGGCGGAACGTTCCTTACCTGGTGAGGGCGGAGAGAGAGGGTCCGAGGATCCAGCCGGCGATCTCCCGGATCGCGCCGTCGCCACCGGGGACGGTGGTGACCGCGCGTGCGGCGCCGCGTACGACGTCGTGGGCGCTCGCGACCGCCACCGGCCAGCCCACGAGGGCGAAGCAGGGGAGGTCGTTGACGTCGTTGCCGACGTAGAGCACGCGCTCCGGCGCGATGCCCTGTTCCTCGCACCACTGCTTGAGTGCGAGGTCCTTGCGGTCGATGCCGTGCAGGACCGGGAGCTTCAGCTTCCGGGCCCGGGCGGCGACGACCGGGTTCTGTTCCGTGGACAGGATCAGGAGCGGGAAGCCGCTCCTGCGCAGGGCGGCGATGCCGAGGCCGTCGCCGCGGTGGACGGAGACGAACTCCCGTCCGTCGGAGTCGATCAGCACCCGGTCGTCGGTCTGGGTGCCGTCGAAGTCGAGGACGATCGCGTCGATGTCGTCCGCGGTGGGCAGACCGTCGGGGCGGTCCGCGTCGAAGAGGGGGGCCAGGGCGCGGGCCCGGGCGAGGTCGTGCGGGTCGTCGACCTCCAGGACCCGCGCGGGGTCGGTGCGGACGAGGTCGGTGCGGCCGAAGAAGCGGTGGCCGTGCTCGCGGAAGCCGGCCGCGTCCATGGCGTAGGCGGCGCCGGTCTCCAGGAAGTCCTGGGGGCGGTCCTGGCGGCGGGGGCGGTAGGACTTGTCGTGGTTGACGCCGTTGCCGCCGGCGTCGGCGTCGCGCCAGACGAAGCCGTGGAAGGGGGCCACGGTCACCGCGGTGTCCGCGCCCTTCTCCGCGACGGCCGAGGCGACTCCGTCGACGTCCTCGCGGACCAGGAAGGGGCTGGTGCACTGCACGAGCAGGACGACGTCGACCGGGCTGCCGTGCTGGGCCTCGTGGGCGTCCATGGCGTGCAGGACGGCCGCCTCGGAGGTGGCGGTGTCGCCGGCGATGGCGGCCGGGCGCAGCACGACCTCGGCGCCCGCCTCGCGCGCCGCGGCGGCGATGGCCTGGTCGTCGGTGGAGACGACGACATCGGTGACGAGCCGGGTGGCCCGGCACTCGCGGACCGCGCGGGCGACCAGCGGGACGCCACCGACGGGGGCGAGGTTCTTCGCGGGCACGCCCTTGGAGCCGCCACGGGCGGGGATCACCGCGAGGACGCGGCGCCGCTCCGCCGGGGAGTCGGACATGGGGGCCATGGGTGCTTCTCCTTGCTGTGGAAGACGTTCGATCACGGCGCTCCCCGCGTGGGGCGGCGAACCGCCGCGACCGGCCCGCCGATCACCAGCCGCACGCGGCACGCCCGCGCCGGACGGCGGACCGCCGCAGCCGACGCGCCGATCGGCGTCCGCACGCGGCACGCCCGCGCCGGACGGCGCGGATCCGACACCGCCTGCCCGGCCCACCACCGGACGGCCCACCGCCGGACGGCCCACCGCAGGGCGGTCTGCTGCCGGACGGCCCACCGCCGGACGGTCCATGGCCTGACGGCCCACCGCCGGACGGCCCAGTGCCGGGCGGTCCGCTGCCGGACGGCCCACCGCCGGACAGTCCGCTGCCGGGCGGTCCGCTGCTGGACGAGGGTCCGCTGCCGGACGGCCCACCGCCGGACGGTCCATGGCCTGACGGCCCACCGCCGGACGGCCCAGTGCCGGGCGGTCCGCTGCCGGACGAGGGTCCGCTGCCTGGCGGCCTACCGCCGGACAGTCCAGTGCCGGGCGGTCTGCTGCCGGACGGCCCGCCGTCGGACGGCCCACCACCAGACGACCCCCGCTCGTCGGACGGCCCGCCGTCGGACGGCTCCCGCTCACAGGTCCCCCATCCGTCGGATCACGGGGGCCACCCGCTGCACCCCGTGCCGGTAGGCGCCGCGGGCGGCGCGGCGCACGATCTGGCGGACCGGGCCGGGATCCTTGTCGGAGGCGGGGGCGCCGGGCAGCGGGCTGCCGTCGGGGCCGAGGTGGTGGCGGGCGAGGATGCCGGGCAGATAGCCGGGTGCGGTGGCGGGCGTGTACCAGGGGGTCAGGGGCGGCAGTCCGCCGGGCCGGTCGAGCAGCTTGGCGATGCGCTCGCGGGCGGCGTCGAAGGCGGTGGCGTAGGAGCCGGCGGCCGCGACGCCCTGCCGGGCGACCCACTCCGGGTCGGGGGCGGGCCGGTGGCCGGCGTCGAGCTGGTCCCAGGAGGCGAGACAGCCGGAGCCGACGAAGTGGTGGTTGCCGAGGGCCTCGCGCACCCCGAGGTCGCTGAGGACGACGGTGGGGACCCGGCGGTGGAGGGACTCCAGGGCCGCGGTGGAGCTGATCGTGACGAGCAGGTCGGTGCGGTCGAGGACCTCGCCCATGTTGCCGTAGACCAGGCGGAAGTTGGCCGGCGGGTCGAGCCGCTGGACCAGCTTCTGGTAGGGCAGTTCCTCGATGTGGGTGGTGTGTTCGCCGGGCTTGGAGCGCAGCTTCAGCAGCACCTCGCGCTCGGGGTGCAGCCGGGCGTGCCGGACCAGCCGGTTCAGCAGGTACGTACGGTCCTTGCGGCTCTCCGGTACGGAGGGCTGCGCGGCGAAGACGACGGTGTACGGGTCGTGCTCGCCGGTGTAGGGGTCGCCGCCGAGGAACGGCAGGGCGACCTCGGTCACCGAGGAGGAGTCGGCGCCGACCCCGTCGTAGACCGCGCGGAACCGCTCGGCGTCCTGGCGGGAGTTGGCGAGGACGAGGTCGGCTCCGTGCCGCAGCAGCAGGCCGTCGGCGAGCTTCTCGTAGACGACGCCGACATAGCCGGTGACGACGACGGGGCGGTCGGCCCGGCCCTCCCAGACCCGCTTGAGGCCGTGCAGGACGGCCTGGACGCCGCCGCCGACGAGCGCGAGGACGAGGACGTCGTACGACTCCTGCGTCATGGCGCGCAGGAACTCGACGGCGGTGACCTCGCGCAGGGAGTCGGCGCGCACGCCCACCTCGGCGAGCTGACGCGGGGTGGGGGTGGCGCGGCCGCGCAGGAGGTATCCGTCGAGGACGGGGACGACCGGGTCGGCTTGCACCCCGCTTCCGGATCCGGGCACGATCCTGGAGGCGGTCAGCGCACCCCATTTCCAGCGGGTGTCCGAGTCCGCGAGGACGGCAATCCGTGGGGGGTTCGCAGTACTTGCTGGCACGACGAAGACGCTAGAAAGCAAAACCCAGGGTTGGCCCAACCTCGATTCAACGAAAAGTTAACAGCAGCCCACCGGCGGCCGAACTGGCTCTCCGGAAGCCGTGCCGCACGCCCGGTGCACCATTCCGACACATTGAGTTCACCCCCTGTCTCCTCAACGGAAAGTTCCGTTGTCGGGGGCCCTCCTAGGATTTCTCCGTGCCAAAGCTTTCCGTGATCGTGCCGTTCTACAACGTCCAGCAATACGCGCCGGACACCCTCAGAAGCCTTCGTCTCAACGCCCGCCCGGACTTCGAGTTCGTGCTGGTGGACGACAAATCGAAGGACGAAACTCCGGCCATTCTCGAACGGGCGGTCGATGAGCTTTCCGAGGTCGCCCGGGTGCGTTACGTCCGCCATGAGGAGAACGGAGGGCTGGCCACCGCGCGCAACACCGGACTCGACGCGGCGAGCGGCGAGTACCTGACGTTCCTCGACGGCGACGACTGGCTGGCGCGCGGGTATCTGACCGAACTGGTCACCGCGATCGAGACGCTGGGCTGCGACTTCGTCCGGACCGACCATGTGCAGGCCACCGGCCGGGCCCGCACGATCGTCCGGCATCCGCTCGGCCGGCGGGCGGAGGTGCTGAGCCCGCGGGACGCGATCCTGCCGGTCGACCGCTCCACGTCCGTCGACTACGCCTACGCCTGGGCCGGCGCCTACCACCGCCGGCTCCTCGACCGCGGGCTGCTGCACTTCACGCACGGGCTGCGCACCGCCGAGGACCGGCCCTGGATCTGGAAGCTGCACCGGGAGGCGGAGTCGTTCGCGGTGCTGAACCTGCACGGTGTCTTCTACCGCCGCGGGGTCGCCTCCTCCCTCACCCAGATCGGCGACGCCCGTCAGCTCGACTTCATCCGCGCCTTCGACCAGGTGATCGAGGAGACCGCGCGGGACCGGGAGGCGGACCGGCTGCTGCCGAAGGCGGTGCGCACCTACTGCGCGATCATCGCCCACCATCTCGCGGAGATCGACAAGTTCGAGCCCGCCGTGGCCAAGCAGCTGCGCACGATGAGCTCGGCGGCCATAAGGCGGATGCCGCAGGAGCTGCTCACCGACGTTCTCGACACCATGGACCTGCGCCGATCCGCGAAGCTGCGGCGGCTCAGGCGCCAGATCACCAGCGCGAAGGCGGCCGCCTGATGGCACGCACCACCGGAAACACCACCCAGATCTTCTGCGCCTCCACCCTGTACGGCGCGGCCACCCTCGCCGCCGCCCTGGACGCCGGCTGCTTCCCGGCGGCCGGGCGACGGCTGCTGCTGGTGTGCAACAACGCGACGAACCCGGAGACCGCCCCGGCCCTCGACGAGATGCCGGGCTTCGCGCCCCTGCGGGACCGCTTCGACGAGGTCCTGTCCTGGAACGAGGCGATCAGCCCCTTCCACCCGGGCGCCTGGACCCCGCGTCCCGACGACGTCCCGCTGTTCGAGCGCTATCTGCGGCTGCTGTGGGGGCTCGGCGCGGACCGGGTGGAGATCGTCCTGGAGTCCCTCCAGGTCAACCCGGCGCAGGCGATCGCCCAGGTGTTCCCGGGCGCGCCGATCGAGGTCTACGCCGACGGCCTGATGAGCTACGGCCCGACCCGCAACAAGCTCGACCCGCTGATCGGCACGCGGGTGCGCCGGCTGCTCCATCTGGACCTGGTCCCCGGGCTCGTACCGCTGCTGCTCACCGAGTTCGAGGTGCCGGCGCGCACGGTTGCGGCGGCCGCGTTCCTGAAGGTGCTGGGGCAGGTCGCGGACGCCGTACCGGAGCTGCCCGCGCTGCCCGACGAGCCGGCGCTGCTGCTCGGGCAGTACCTCTCCGCGCTGGACATCATGTCCGCACAGGAGGAGGAGGACCTGCACGTACGGATGATGCGGGGGGCGGTGGCCAAGGGGCACCGCTCGGTCGTCTTCAAGCCGCATCCGTCCGCGCCGGCCCGCTACAGCCGGATCCTGGAGACGGAGGCGGCCAAGCTGGGGGTCGACCTCACGGTCCTGGACACGCCCGTGCTCGCCGAGGTGCTGTTCCAGAAGGTGCGGCCCGCGCTGGTCGTCGGCTGCTTCTCCACCGCGCTGTTCACCGCGTCGGCGTTCTACGAGCTGCCGGTGGCGCGGACCGGCACCGGGCCGCTGCTGGACCGGCTGACGCCGTACCAGAACAGCAACCGGGTGCCGGTGGTACTCGCGGACGCGCTGCTGCCGGACCTGGAGGACAAGGAGAAGTCTGTCGCGGCCGACACGCTGGGCGGGCTGTTGTCCGCCGTCGGATTCGTCATGCAGCCGCAGATCCTTTCCGGTCTGCGCCCCGAGGCGGAGGACTATCTGCGCACTCGACTCGGCCCGCGCACCCAGCGGTACTTCAAGCGCAAGCGGCTGACTTCTCTGGGGCTTCCGGGCGGTATCCCGGAACGCCTCGCGTTCCTTCCGCACAACTCCACGGCCCGTCGGGTGGTGCGGCGGGCGAAGGCACTGCGGAAGGCGATCAAGCGGTGATACGCCACCACCCGGTCAAATAAACCCGAAAAGATGAAGAGCAACGGGGAAGCCCGCTTTCGGACGGGCGGAGTTGGGCCGCGGTTAACCAACGCTCCATAGCTTCCCCGAATGCTGCAAACAGCGCTCTCCCAACAACCGGTCGCCGCCCCGGTACCGGAACAGCGGCCGCTGATCTCCTACGTCCTGCCGGTCTACAACGAGCAGGACGGCATCGGCGCCTTCCACACCGAGCTGACCGCAGCCCTCGACGGCCGCCCCGAGCTCGACTTCGAGATGGTGTACGTCAACGACGGCTCCGCCGACGGCTCGCTGGCGATCCTCAGGGCGCTGGCCGAGCAGGACCGCCGGGTGCGCATCGTCGACTTCGCCCGCAACTTCGGCCACCAGATCGCCATCACCGCCGGCCTGGACGTCGCCCGGGGCGACGCGGTGATCGTCATGGACACCGACCTCCAGGACCCGCCCCGGGTCAGCCTGGAACTGGTGGACGCCTGGCGCGAGGGCGCGGAGATCGTGCACGCGCGGCGCCGCAGCCGCCAGGACACCGCGTTCAAGCGGACCACCGCGCACCTCTACTACCGCGTGCTGCGCTCCTCCACCGAGGTCGACATCCCGCTCGACACCGGCGACTTCCGCCTCCTCGACCGGCGGGTCGCCGACGAGCTGCGCAAGTACCGGGAGAAGAGCCGGTTCGTGCGCGGGATCGTCGCCTCGATGGGCTACCGGCAGACCGAGGTCGCCTTCGACCGCGACGAACGCTTCGCCGGCGAGACCAAGTACCCGCTGCGCAAGATGGCCAAGCTCGCCATCGACGGGGTGACCAGCTTCTCCACCGTGCCGCTGAAGATGATCACCCGGCTCGGCTTCGTCGTCCTGGCCCTCTCGACGGTCGGCATCCTCTACGCCCTCGCCATGAAGTTCTTCCGGCCCGACATCACCGTCTCCGGCTGGACGATGCTGATGGTCGTCGTGCTGTTCCTCGGCGGCGTGCAGATGCTGTCCCTCGGGGTCATAGGCACCTACATAGGCCGCATCTACAGCGAGGCGCAGGGCCGTCCGCTGTACCTGGTGCGCGAGGTGATCGGCGGTTCCCGGGCCGATGACTGAGACCACGGCCGGGATCCAGGCGCCCTCCGCGTCCTCGTCCTCCTCCGGGACCGTGCGCCAACTGGTCCGCTACACCCTCATCGGCGGCAGCGGGGTCACCCTCGACCTCGTCGTCTTCCTGCTGCTGCACAACGGGGCCGGGATGGACGAGCAGTTCGCCAACGCGATCAGCACCACGCTCGCCATCACCAACAACTTCGCCCTGAACGCCCGCTTCACCTTCGAGGCCCGGGACCGGCTGTTCGTCCGCTTCCTGCGCTTCTACGCCGTCGGCCTGACCGGCATCGCCCTCACCAACCTGCTCTTCCTCGCCTTCACCGACGGCCTGGGGATCAACGCCAACCTCGTCAAGGTGGGCTCGATGCCCCTGGTCCTGGCGCTCCAGTTCGTGCTCAACAAAAAATGGAGTTTTGCATGAACCTCGGCATCATCGGCGCCGGAGCCACCGGGCTGACCGCCGCCTGGGACGCCGTACGGGCCGGGCATCAGGTGACCATCCTGGAGGCCGCCGGGGAACTCGGCGGGCTGGCCGCCTCGCTGGAGGTGGGCGGGGTGCCGCTGGAGCGGTACTACCACCACATCTTCCGCAGCGACAAGGCGATGATCGCGCTGATCGGGGAGCTGGGGCTCGCGGACGCGCTGCGGTTCCACAGGCCGACCACCGGGATCTACCGGGGCGGGAAGCTCATCGACTTCACCACCCCGTTCGACATGCTCCGCTTCCCGGAGTTCTCGCCGGTGGACGCGGTCCGCTTCGCGGGGTCGTCCGCGGTGCTGAAGGCCGTACGGAACGGCGAACGGTACAACGACCTCACCGCCCTCGCCTGGCTGCGCAGACGGGCCGGGAAGAAGGCCACGGCGGCCGTCTGGGAGCCGCTGCTGAAGGGCAAGTTCGGGGACCGCGCCGAACAGGTGTCGATGGCGTGGCTGTGGGCCCGCATCCACTGCCGGACCTTCGAACTCGGCTATGTGGACGGCGGGTTCGAGCGGGTCTACGCCGCGCTGCGGGACGGGATCGAGGAGCGGGGCGGGAAGGTCGAGTTCGGCAAGGCCGTCGAGACCGTCCGGCAGGAGGGCGACACGCCGGTCGTGACGTGCGCGGACGGTTCGACGTACCGCTTCGACCACCTGATCGTCACCACCCCGCAGCCCGCCTTCGCCAAGGCCGCCGGGCTGCCCTCCGAGGACGCGGTCTGGAAGAACCGGTACCTGGGCGCCACCTGCTTCGTCCTGGAGCTGGACCGCAGTGTGATCCCGTACTACTGGCTGAACATCAACGAGCCGGACTTCCCGTTCCTCGCGGTGGTCGAGCACACCCGGATGATCGACCCGTCGGTGTACGGCGGCCGGCACGTGCTGTACGTCGGCAACTACGTGGAGCGCGAGGACTGGCGTTTCACGACCGACCCGGCCGAGCTGCTGGAGAGGTTCACGCCGTACCTGAAGCGGGTCAACCCGGACTTCGACCTGTCCTGGGTGAGGAACTGGCACTTCTCGAAGGCCGGGTTCGCCCAGCCGGTCGTGACGCCCGCGTACAAGGCCCTGATCCCGCCCCACGAGACCCCGCTGAGCCGGGTCACCCTGGCCACGATGGCCCAGATCTACCCGCAGGACCGCGGCCAGAGCTACTCGGTGGAGATGGCGCGGAAGGTGACGGGGCAGCTCGGACTGCGGTGAGCCGCGGGACACGGGTAAGAAAAGGGGCCCCGGTCGCTCGACCGGGGCCCTTGCTCGTACCGCTCACTTCCGCTTGCAGACCACCAGCGGGGTCTTCGGCTTCAACGGCGGGCAGGCGTACGTCGCCTGTACGCGCTCGCGCAGGCCGGGGTCGACATAGGCCAGGCGGAACCAGGCACGGTCGAGGATGGCGTAGGGCGCCGGGTCGTGGTCGACGCAGTCGGCGTTCTCCTTGAAGGACTTCAGGTCGGCCACGTCCGGGATGAAGCGGGTGCGCTGGAGGAAGGTGGCGATCGGGTACCGGCACTGGGCCGGGTGGTCGACGTAGTACACCGTGTCGCCGAAGGCCAGGTACAGCACCTTCGCCCCGGCCGGGAGCCGGGCGCGCAGCTTGTCGGCGTCCCTCTGCTTGGTCTCCGTGTTCGCGTGGAACCCGGCGTTCGTCACGGACACCTTGCCGTACTGGGCGAGATGCGGGGACGTCGGCCAGATCGGACCGGCCAGCAGGACGACTCCGGCGAGCGCGACCGGGGCCAGTGAGCGCCGGGGCAGGTCCGTCAGCCGGGTGTCGGCCAGCGCGGCGAACAGGGCGACCAGGCCGAGCCCCCACATCGTCGCCGGGCGCTGGAGGCCGTGCGGCAGCCGGGTGTAGAGCGCGGGCAGGGTGCCGTACAGCAGGGACACCGCTCCGAAGCACCACGGGGGCTTCAGGGATCCACCCACCGCCAGGCCCCAGGCGGCGGCGGCGAAGACGGTGAGCTGGACGGCGTGGTACGGGAACCAGTTGCCCTGGACGATCACCACGGCCAGCGAGCCGAAGCCGGTCAGCACGGCGATCGTGAGCAGTTCGAGGCGGCGGGCACGGCCCTGGACCCGGGTGAGCAGGAGCAGCAGCGCGCCGGGCAGGAGCAGCAGCACGGGGGTGAGGACCGACCGGTCGGCGAGGAACTCGAAGGACCGGTGGAGGACGAATCCCGGGCGGATGCCGGTGCGGCTGAGGGCCGACTGGTTGATCTGCGGCATGTCGTGCGTCCACTGGAGCTCGTGCGAGCCGGCGAGGACGCTCAGTCCGAAGAGTGCGACGGCGGCGGGTACGGCGACGGCGGCGACGCGGATCGCCCGGCCGCGGTCGGCCGCCCACAGGATGAGGACGCCGAAGGCGGCGGTGGAGGCGGTGGAGTACTTCATCATCACCGCGAGGCCCAGCGGCAGCGCGGCGAGCAGGGCGGCGGGCCAGGCCCGGCGGATCCCGAGGGCGGCGGCGAGGCCGAACACGGTCAGCACCACCGCCGTCCACTCCGGCTGGAGGAAGTCGGTGCGCGGGGCGAGGACGAGGACGAGTCCGGTGGCGCCCGCGGTGAGGGCGGCCTCGCGCGGGGTGGTCCGGCGCAGCAGTGCGGTGTACAGGGCGAGGGCCGCCGCCGCGACGACGAGCGCACCCTCGGCTTCGATGATCGTCTCCCGTACGACCACGCCGCCGGAGGTGGGCAGGTCCAGCAGGGCGATGAACCAGCGGTAGAAGAACGGGCGGTGGGTGAAGACCTCGGACGGGGAGTAGCCGGCCTCGCCGCCGAGGCGCAGGGCGGCGAGCACGTACTGGAGGTCGCCCGTCAGCCGCCGGGTGAGGACCGTGTACACGACGGCCGCCCCGGCCGAGGCCGCGACCACCGGCCACCACAGGGGTGACCGGCGGGCGCGGGGGGCGGGCGGCGCGTCGACCGGGGCGGTCGTCGTCGCCATGCGGTCAGCCGCCCAGGATCGTGCGCAGGTCGGCGGAGTTGGCCTCGGTGACCTTCCACAGTTCCTGCTGGCGGCCGTGCACGTCGGCGACCGTGCGGTCGTGGTCGGCGAGCAGGTCGCGGGAGCGTTCGACGAGGAGCGCGGCGAGGTTGCGGTCGTGCACCGAGACACCCCACTCGGGGCGGTCGATGTCGCGCAGGAAGTACGCCATCTTGGGGTGCGAGATGAGGCTGATGATCGGGGTGCCGCAGCCGAACGGGATCATGCCGGCGTGGCCGCGCATGCCGATGACCAGCTTGGTCCGGGCGTACAGCTCGCGGATGGCGTCGTTGTCGAAGTCGTACATCGGGATGACGGGCAGCGAGACGCCGTGTTCGCGGCGCAGGTCGAAGGCGATCTTCTCGTCGTCGAGGGAGTGCGCCACGCACTGCACGTCGGCCAGCTCGCGCAGGCCCTCGACGGCCTTGGCCATCTGGGCGAGGAAGTAGCCGTAGTCGTGGCCGAAGCGCAGGCCGGCGCGGTCGTAGGCGGCGTTGACCAGGATGGTGTCGTCGCGGCTCGCCGGGTCCTGCCAGCCGGCGACGAGCTGGCGGGTGACCGTGGTCGGGCAGGGCTGGAAGCGGACCTTGTCGTGGAGGTGGGCGGGGAGCATCGCCCGGACCTTCTCGATGGAGCCGTGGTTGCGCAGGCCGAAGAACGAGGACTTCTCGACGAGCAGGCGCAGTGACTCGCGGAAGCGGTGGGCGCGGTAGGACTGGCCGTCGAAGGCGTTGAAGCCGACGGCGTAGACCGCGATCGGGACCTCGATGCCCTTCAGCATCTCGTCCGGGACGTTCCACTGCCAGGCGCTGTTGCCGTTGGGCATGGTGTCCGGGATGAAGAGGCCGCCGCCGCCGATGACCAGACCGCGGCGGGCGTTGACGCGCTCCAGGGCGGCCTCGTCGAAGAGGCGGTGGGCGTGCACGGAGTGCCAGCGGCGGGAGGTGGTGTCGCGGTCGAAGCCGAGCCGGACGCTCTCCGGGAGCAGTTTGTCGCCGGCGTTGCCCTGGCGGTCCATGTAGAACGCGACGTGGGCGAGCTGGTCCTCGGGGCGGCCGGCGGGCTGGGCCGGGATGCCGGTGGTGCGCTGGTGCCAGATGCGGCTGGCGCGGTGGGTGGGGTCGACGGTGAGGCCGGCGGTGGCGTACGCGCGGGCCTGGGTGTCGTCGCCGTGCACCCAGGCGATCTGGGCGAGCCGGGAGAAGGCGGTGGCGGCCCGGTTGGGGGCGGCGGCGGCGAGGTGGAGCTGGGCCTTGGCCTCCTCGTAGCGGGAGACGCTCATCAGGGCGTTGCCGTACACCTCGTGCGGCCAGGCCTCGTCGACCGGCAGATGGACCCGCTCCAGGATGTCGACGGCGGCCTGGAAGTCGCCGGCGCCGATGTGGGCGAGGGCGACCTTGCGGGCGGTGTCGACGTCGCCGGTGCGCTCGACGTGCGGGGTGCCGTAGTGGACGAGCAGGTCGTGGTGGAGGGTGTCGCCGGCCTGAAGGTAGGCGGCGTGGAACTCGGCGTCGGTCAGCTCGAACTCGGCCCAGCGCTCCTGGGCGAGCCCGTAGCCGGCCTCGCCGCCCTGCCAGGGCTTGTGGCGGCCGGTGAAGTGCAGCACGGCGACGTCGTCGGGGACCGGGAGGTCGCCGGAGAGGCGGCGCTTGACGTAGTTGTACGTGGGGTCGAGGTCGACGAAGTCGCCGTCGAGGAGGGCGTTGAGGATGCCCTGGTCGTGCTTGTCGAGCTCGTAGGTGCCGCTGCGGCCGATCGCGTCGATCTTCGCGCAGAACGCGTCGGTGAGGTACTCCTTCTGGATGACGAGCAGTCCGCTGTTGAGCATGCGGGTCTTGTCGCCGTAGAAGAACTGCGGGACGGCGGCGAGGCCGTGGCGCAGCGTCAGGAGGTCGTCGACCGGGCCGAGGACCACCATGTCGGTGTCCAGGGTGATCACGGTGTCGTAGTCGCGGATGCGGAAGACGTCGAGGATGAAGTACGCCTTGCGGACGAGGTAGTTGTCCTGGTCGCCCTTGACGTAGGAGTCGTAGTGGTCGGCGTCCACCCGGCGGAACTGCACGCGCGGGTGCAGGTCACGGATCGCGGCGACGGAGGCGGGGCGCAGGCCGTCGTGGAGGACGAGGAAGTCCTCGCAGACCTCGGGGTTGGACAGGGCCAGGGAGCGCAGCAGGACGAGGAAGCCGGGGAGGTAGTTCTCGTCGACGAAGCTCGCGAAGGCGATGCGGCGCCTGCCGGTCAGGGCGGAGGCGTCGGTGGCGGGCGCGGCCGGGGCGGATATGGGGGTCGTGGTCGTCATCGCAGGGAAATCCTCATGCCGGAGACGCTCTGGGCCCGTTCCATGACCCATGTCTTCTCGCTGCCGTATTCGTGCACGTTGGTGATGGCCAGCTTCATCGCCTCGGGGAGGCGGTAGGCGCCGCTCTCGTAGAAGTCGAAGCCGATCAGGTCGAGCGTGGGGCTGACGTCGAGGAAGTCGAGCAGCCAGAGCATGTTGAAGCCGGAGGTGGGGATGGCCGCGAACTGCTCGGTGGTCCAGCCGCCGATGGTGCGCACGGGCCAGCGCAGCGACTCGTCGTTGACGTACGTCTGGGCGCCGGGGATCAGCTTGTTGCGGACGGAGTACTTCCAGTCCGGTGAGCTGCCGCTGAGGACGAGCCGGGTGTCGACGGGCTTGTCCCAGTTGTAGTGGTGCTTGTGGATGGTGACGTGGACGTCGGTCTTCCTGCCGGTGTGCGCCGGGTCGATGCGGTACGAGTTGAAGCGCACGACGAGGTCGTAGGCATCGATGTCGTGGCCGAGGCCGCTCTCGCCGACCTTGCCCGAGTTGGCGACGAGGCAGATCGACTTGCCGGCGATGCGGTTGCGGAACTCGCCGAGGCTGAGCCACTGCACGCCCCCGAACAGGGGGTCGGGGACCGGGCCGCGCATCCGGTTGCGGCGGGTGTCGGCGTACAGGGCGAGGGCCCGGGTCAGTTCGGGGGTGGGCCGGCTCTGCCGGCCGGTGGCCAGGTCGAGGTAGTGCGCGAGGGCCTCCTGGACCTCGTCCTCGCGGGCGCCCTCGCGGTCCATGGCGAGCAGCGCGCCGGCCAGCCGGGCCTCGGCGCCGGGCTGGTCGCCGGCGGCGTGCGCGGCGAGGCCGTCGGCCCAGGCGTCGGTGGCGGGTCCGGCGGCGAAGCGGCCGGCCTCGGGGACGGTGCGCTCCAGCAGGGTCAGCAGTTCGGTGCGGGCCCGGGTGGCGGCGTGGATGCCGTCGACGCGGGCGCGGACGCCGAAGCCGTCCTCCTTGGTGAGTTCGAGGTAGCGCTCGTAGGCCTCGGCGGCCTCCTCGGGCAGGCCGAGGGCCTCCAGGATCCGGCCGCGCAGCCGCCAGCCGGCGCGGGAGCCCCGGCGCAGGTGGAGGATGGTGTCGGTGAGGGTGAGCGTGAGGTTCAGCTCGTCGTCGTAGGGGCAGACGACGGCCTTGTTGCCGACGTTGAGCAGGGCGTCGAGGACCTCGTTGGCGAGGGTGCCGCCGCTGCCGGTGGCGGCGGCCTTGGTGCGCCGGAGCAGGCTCGTGGCGGTGGGCGTGGGCGCGGACTGCTCCTGGACCGCCCAGGTGGCGAGGAGCTGGCGCAGCGCCTCGGCGACCGCCTGGCGGCGCGGGTCGAGGCTGCCGACGAGCTTGCCGCTGTGCACGGAGCAGGCGCGCAGGCAGTCGTCGAGCGAGACCGGGGATGGCGCTGACGAGGGCCTCTGCGGCCTGGCGTCTGACCCTCTGCTGCGGACCCTCGTCATGGTTCTCCGGTTCTCCTGGGCTTATGAAAAGCGTATTGACGTACTGAAACCTGGTGAGGTTGGGAGAACGTAAGAAAGGAAAACGACGCCCAGGTGAACCCCTCGGAACAGAGGAGCGAATGCTGAGGCTGTCGAACAGAAGTTTCGCGGGTGACGCCATAGGGTCCACATAGACGGCACTCATCCGCATTCCCAGGGACACCCGCGTGACACAGACGGTCGTGAACACGGCACAGGGGGGCAGCCGCACGGTGGCCACCCGCAAGGCGGCACCGCGCGGCGGCGGCCGGCTGCGCGCGCTGGACGGGCTGCGGCTGATCGCGGCCCTGATGGTGGCGTGTTACCACTACGGCGGCCGGGGCGGCGACATCACCCGCGCCTGGGGCACCTCCGCGTCGAAGGTCTTCCCGACCCTGCACACGCCGTTCGCGTACGGCTGCCTGGGCGTCCAGGTCTTCTTCGTGATCAGCGGTTTCGTCATCTGCATGAGCGGCTGGGGCCGCCCGCTGCGCTCGTTCTTCGCCTCCCGGGTGGCAAGGCTGATGCCCGCGTACTGGGTGGCGGTGCTGCTGGTGACGGCCGTCTTCGCGCTGCCGGTGGTCGTCTACGACGCGGTCTCGCCCAGTGACGTCCTGGTGAACCTGACCCTGCTTCAGCAGCCGCTGGGCGTGGACCGGGTGCTGGGCGTGGACTGGACGCTGTGGGCGGAGGTCCGCTTCTACGCGCTGTTCGCCCTGTGCGTGGTGCTGCCGGGGGCGAGCCGGCGCCGGGTGATCCTGTTCTGTACGGGCTGGATCCTGGCGGCGGCGATCGCGCAGGGCGCGCACCAGCCGCTGCTCGACATCGTCCTGATGCCGGAGTACGCGCCGTTCTTCGTCGGCGGGGTCGGCCTCCACCTGGTCCACCGCGACCGCCGGGACCCCTACGCGTGGGGCATCACCGCGGTGAGCTTCCTCATCGGCCAGCACTACGCGGTGCGCAGTCTGTGGAACGTCTCCGACCCGAACGCCTTCGCCCACCGCACCTCGTACGGCATCATCGCGGTCGTCGCCTTCGGGTTCCTGGCCGTCGGGGCGATCGCCCTGGGCTGGCTGGACCGGGTGAACTGGGGCTGGCTGACGGTGGCGGGTGCGCTGACGTACCCGTTCTACCTGGTGCACGAGCATCTGGGCTGGGTCGTGGTCGCGGCCCTGCACCGCCGGCTGGGCGTCCCGTCCTCCGCCACGTTCCTGCTGACGATCGCGGGGATGCTGGTGCTGGCGTACGTACTGAACAAACTCGTGGAGGAGCGGCTGACGCCGAGGCTCCGGAAGGCACTCACGGCCCCCCGTCGGTGAATTCCCGGTGAATTGCGGGACCCTTTTCAGGAAACCTCGTACCGCGCCCCGATTCCCGCGATGACGATCTCCAGCCCTTCGTCGAAATGCGTGCCGTAATCGGCGAAGATCTCCGCGCCCGCCCGCGCGGACAGCGGGAATTCGGCGAGCAGCCGGGCGCGCTCCTCGATGTCGTAGCCCTCGCGCCGTTCGTCCGGCAGCGGCTGCACGCCCTGCTCCTCGATGACGAACCCGATGGTGTACGAGTACGCCGTCGACGAAGCCCGGACCGCCTGCCCCAGGGTGAACCCGGCGGCCGTGAACAGCCGCAGGTTCTCCTCCATCTCCCGGGCGTGATCGGTTCCGGTGAAGTGTGAGCCGCTGAACACCCGCGCGCCGTCGCGGTAGGCGAGCAGGGCCTCGCGCAGCCCCCGGTTGGCCTTGCGCAGCCGCTCCTGCCAGGAATCGCCGGGATCGAGGGCGGCTCCGGCGACCATGCGCCGGTACATCTCGGTGGCCATCTCGTCCAGCAGCGCCTGCTTGTCCTTGAAGTGCCAGTACAGGGCCGGCGCCTTGACGTCGAGCTCCTTGGCGATGGCGCGCAGGGTGAGCCCGTCCAGACCGGTCTCGTTCAGAAGCGCCAGGGCGGTGTCCGCGACGCGCTTGCGGTCGAGGGGGGCTCGTCGTTCCGTGTTCACGCTTGACAGCTTAACGCCGTTAAGGCCACTCTCGTGAAGGACAGCACTTAACAACGTTAAGGAGAGTGGCGCTGTGCGACAGACGGACGTACTGATCGTGGGCGCGGGCCCGACCGGGCTCGCCCTCGGCATCGACCTGGCCCGGCGCGGGGTGGACGCGCTGGTGGTGGAGCGCGGCGAGACCCTCGCCCCCGGCTCCCGCGGCAAGGGCCTGCAACCGCGCACCCTGGAGATCTACGAGGACCTCGGCGTCCTCGACGCGGTCCTCGCCGCCGGCGGCCCCTACCCCGTCGGCATGATCTGGCAGGACGGGAAGCAGGCCGGCGAGCACGAGATGTTCGACCCGGCCGAGGACGGCGAGGAGGGCTCCCGATTCACCGTCCCGTGGATGATCCCGCAGTGGCGCAACCAGGAGATCCTGCGGGCCCGGCTGGCGGAACTCGGCGGCGGGATCGCCTTCGGGCACGAGCTGACGGGGATCGAGCAGGACGGCGAAGGGGTCACGGCGCACTTCGCCTCCGGCGAACCGGTGCGCGCCCGGTACGCGGTGGCCGCCGACGGGGGCCGCTCGGCGGTGCGCCGGGCACTGGGCATCGGTATGACGGGCGAGACGGTCGACCCGGACCCGCTGCTGGTGGCGGACGTACGGATCACGGGCCTGGAGCGGAGGTGGTGGCACGTCTTCCCGCCGGCCGGGGAGGGCGCGGGATTCCTGGCGCTGTGCCCGCTGGCCGGGACGGAGGACTTCCAGCTGGCGGCGCAGTTCCCGGACGGCACCGACCTGGAGCCCCTGCTGTCCCTGGCCGGGGTCCGCGCGGTGATCGCCGAGCGCACCCACCTCGGCCCCGGGGATGTGACCGCGGTCGGCTGGTCCTCCAACTTCCGCCCGCGCGCCGCCCTGGCGGACCGCTTCCGCGAGGGCCGGATCCTCCTCGCCGGGGACGCGGCGCACGTCCACTCCCCCGCCGGCGGCCAGGGCCTGAACACCAGCGTCCAGGACGCCTACAACCTGGGCTGGAAGCTGGGCGCGGTCCTGGACGGGCGGGCCCCGGAGTCCCTCCTGGACACCTACGAGGAGGAGCGCCGCGCGAACGCCGCGGCCATGCTGGGCCTGTCGACCGCCATCCACCGGGGCGAGGCCCGCCGGGGCGCGAAGACCCGCCAACTGGGCCTGACCTACCGGGAGTCGTCGCTGAGCGTGGAGACCCGCCCCGCCCCGGGCGAGATCCGGGCGGGCGACCGTATGCCCGACCTGACGGTCGACGGGACACGACTCTTCGACCGCCTGCGGGGCCCTGACTGGACCGTGCTCACCCTGCCGGAAGGCGTCTTCCTGGTCCGCCCGGACGGCTATGTGGGCTGGGCGGGCGAGACGGAGAGGGGTATGGATCAGTACCGGGTACGCGTCGACCACGGCCCGACCGGTTGATCGACGTCCTTCCTGCCTGTTGAATCGTCGGCACCGTGGCACGGGACTTCACGAAGGGGGATGCAGGGTGGGGGAGCCGGGTGGCCCGATGGATCTCATGGGCGCGTTCTTCGTCTTTCTGGGGACCTGCGGCTTGATCATCCAGTTGCAGAGCCTCTGGGACTACCGACGCCTGCGGCGGCTGGAGCGGCATGGGGTCGAGGGTGAGGCGACCATCGTCCGCACGCAACCCGCTCGGGGTCTGACGCTCCGGTTCTTCTTCGCGGTCAGGCTGCCCGGAGGTGAGTCCGGTGGGGAGTTCTCCGAGGTGCTCCTGGAGCCGGTCGGTTCGCCGGGTGACGTGGTCCCCGCCCTCTACGATCCGGGCGATCCCCGGCGTGCGAAGACCGGAACGCGCGGGAGTATCGATTACAAGGCCGAACGCGCTGCCGTGTACCTCTTCGGCGGCGGCGGAGGGGCGCTGTTCGTCGCCGGGATCGTGATCCTCTTCCTGACGCGCGGCTGGTGACAGAAGCGGCCCCTGCCTACGTGCTCGCCAGCGAGAGCTTGACCGCGAAGCCCAGAAAGAGCACCCCGGCCGCCGAGGTGGCACCTGCCGACAAGCGCCGACGACGCTGGAAGGCAGAAGCGAGCTTCGTGCCTCCGAAGATCAACGCCGACAGGTAGAGCACGCTCGCCGCCTGCGCGAAGGCACCCAGCACCACGAAGGACAGCGCCGGGTAGGCGTACGAGCTGGAGACGAACTGCACGAAGAAGGCGACGAAGAACAGGATCGCCTTGGGGTTGAACAGACTGACGACCAGCGCCCGCCGGAAGGGACGCTCG
The DNA here is from genome assembly GCF_054660435.1 of Streptomyces sp. YKOK-I1. Lineage (NCBI taxonomy): Bacteria > Bacillati > Actinomycetota > Actinomycetes > Kitasatosporales > Streptomycetaceae > Streptomyces > Streptomyces sp. YKOK-I1. Next base: position 6,438,803 of record NZ_BAAGDR010000001.1, on the reverse strand, counting down.
TCGGACACCACGGCCTCCCCCTCGGGGAGAACCCGCTCCCGGCGCGTCCGCCACATCCCCCACGCGGCCCGCAGCATCCCGAGGGCGAGCCAGCTCAGATAGCCGGCGCCGGCGTACTTCACGATCCCGAACAGCACGGCGTTGGCCTGGAGCAGCGAGGCGACCCCGGCCGCCGACAGCGTCATCAGCACGGTGTCCCCGCACCACACCCCGGCCGCGGCGGTGTAGCCCGCGCGCACCCCGCGCCGGGCGGCGACGGAAAGGACGTACAGGGAGTTGGGTCCCGGAAGGAGGACGATCAGGACGAGGCCCGCGAGATAGGTGGGAAGGTCGACGACTCCGAACATGGGGACGAGTGTCGCATAGGGGTTCACCCATCAGAACGCGCTGGTCAGAACGCGTCGGTCGGGACGTACGTCCCCCACACCTCCCGCAGCGCGCCGCACACCTCTCCCACCGTGGCCCGGGCCCGCAGCGCCTCCTTCATCGGGTACAGGACGTTGTCCTCGCCCCTGGCCGCCTTCCGCAGGGCGGCCAGGGCGTTCTCGACCGCCGGCCGGTCGCGCCCGGCGCGCAGTCGCGCGAGCCGCTCCGCCTGCCGGGCCTCGATGGCCGGATCCACCCGGAGCGGCTCGTACGGCTCCTCCTCGTCGAGCCGGAAGCGGTTGACGCCCACGACCACCCGCTCACCGGAGTCGGTCTCCTGGGCGATCCGGTAGGCGTTGCGCTCGATCTCGTCCTTCTGGAAGCCCTGCTCGATCGCCGCGACCGCGCCGCCGAGCTCCTCGACCCTGTGCATCAGCCCGCGCGCCGCCGCCTCCATGTCGTCGGTCATGCTCTCGACGACGTACGAGCCCGCGAAGGGGTCGACCGTCGCGGTCACGTCCGTCTCGTGGGCCAGCACCTGCTGGGTGCGCAGCGCCAGCCGCGCGCTCTTGTCCGAGGGCAGCGCGAGCGCCTCGTCGAAGGAGTTGGTGTGCAGGGACTGGGTGCCGCCCAGGACGGCGGCCAGGCCCTGCACGGCGACCCGCACCAGGTTCACCTCGGGCTGCTGGGCCGTCAGCTGGACCCCCGCGGTCTGGGTGTGGAAGCGCAGCATCAGCGACTTCGGGTTGCGCGCCCCGAACTCCTCCCGCATCACCCGCGCCCAGATCCGGCGGGCGGCGCGGAACTTCGCGACCTCCTCCAGGAGGGTCGTACGGGCCACGAAGAAGAAGGACAGCCGGGGGCCGAAATCGTCGACGTCCATGCCCGCCGCCACCGCCGTTCGGACGTACGCGATACCGTCCGCCAGGGTGAAAGCGATCTCCTGCGCCGGAGACGCGCCCGCCTCCGCCATGTGGTAGCCGGAGATCGAGATGGTGTTCCACCTCGGGAGCTCGGCCCGGCAGTACCGGAAGACGTCGGCGGTCAGCCGCAGGGAGGGCCGGGGCGGGAAGATGTACGTCCCGCGCGCGATGTACTCCTTGAGCACGTCGTTCTGGACGGTCCCCGTCAGCCGGTCCGCCGCGACGCCCTGTTCCTCCGCCACCAGCTGGTACAGCAGCAGGAGCGGCGCCGCCGGGGCGTTGATCGTCATCGACGTGGACACCTGGTCCAGCGGGATCCCGCCGAACAGCACCCGCATGTCGTCGAGGGAGTCGATGGCCACGCCCACCTTGCCGACCTCGCCGTGGGCGAGCGGGGCGTCGGAGTCGTGGCCCATCTGGGTGGGCAGGTCGAAGGCGACGGACAGGCCGGTCGTGCCGTGCGCGATGAGCCGCCGGTAGCGGGCGTTGGACTCGGCCGCCGTGCCGAAGCCCGCGTACTGGCGCATGGTCCAGGGGCGGCCGGTGTACATGGACGGGTGGACGCCCCGGGTGAAGGGGTAGCTCCCCGGTTCGCCCAGCTGCTCGGCCGGGTCCCAGCCGTCCAGGGCCGCGGGCCCGTACACCGGCTCGATGGGCAGTCCCGACTCCGACTCACGCACCATGCCCACCACCATGCCGCTCCGTTCGCCCGGCGTCATCCGGGGGGAACATCTCAGGCATGCGGATGCGGAGATCGATCATCGCCCTGGCCGGCACGGCGGCCCTGGCGTCCCTGTGCGGCTGTACCGTGCGGACCCCGGACACCCAGGACGGCAGGGCGCGCCCGCCGGTCCACGTCGATGTCACCCGGACGACGCCCGCCCCGGACCCGAGCGGCACCGCCCCGGACGACAAGCCGAACGCGGACCGGACCCCCGGCACACCGTCGCCCGCCCCGGCGGTGCGGTGGAGGCGCGGCGACTCCGGGCGGGACGTGCGGGAGCTCCAGGCGCGGCTGCGGCAGCTCGCCTGGCTCTTCGAGGGGCCCACGGGACGGTACGAGGCGTCCACCGAGGAGGCGGTGAAGGGGTTCCAGGGCAAGCGCGGGCTGCCGCGGACCGGGACGACGGACACCGTCACCTGGGACCGGCTGGTCGGGATGACGCGCGAACCGGGGCAGTGGGAGCTGTATCTGATGGGCGGTCAGCCCGCGGCCGCGCCCGACTCCCGGTGTCTGACCGGGCGGGTGCTGTGCATCGACAAGACGAGCCGCACCCTGCGCTGGATGATCGACGGCCGGACCGTGTCGACGATGTCCGTGCGGTTCGGCTCGCAGTACACGCCCACCCGCGAGGGGGTGTTCCAGGTCTACTGGAAGTCCCGCGACCATGTGTCGACGCTCTACCACACGCCGATGCCGTACGCGATGTTCTTCAGCGGCGGCCAGGCGGTGCACTACTCGGCCGACTTCGCGGCCCGGGGCTACGCGGGTGCCTCGCACGGCTGTGTGAACGTACGGGACGAGGCGGCGGTCTCGGCGCTCTTCGCGCAGGTGCGCAGCGGCGACAAGGTCGTGGTGTCCTGGTGAGTTCGGGGCGCGGGCGGGACCGGGGGAACGTGTCCCGCCCGCGCCAGGTGCACGAGCCGTAGGTACGGGGGGAACCCCGGCTCTGTGCGAAGGCCGATGACCAGTCGGCTCACTTGTTACTGCGTCACGGCTCCCGAAAACGTCACACCCGGCGCGAAAAAATTTCCACGGATTATGAAGTCGCAGGTCAGATGGCGTGTGGGAGCGTGTGGGAGCCGGGGAGTCAGTGGCGGCCGGTGCCGCCGGTGCGGCCCGTGCCGCCGCTGTCCCCGCCGCCGCTGCCGCTGCTGCCGCCGTTCTGGGCGCCGCCGTCGTCGTCCGAGCCGGTGCCGCCGGAGTGGTCGTCGTCCTGGTCGTACCCGGTGCCGGCCGCACCGGCGCCCGCACCGACGGACAGCCCGGCGGTCCCTTCGTCGTGCTGGTCGCGGCCCGTGCCGCTGTCGTCGTCGCCCCAGGAGTTCCGGTCGTCCGCGTCGCCCTGGCCGTCGTCCGTGCCGCCGTCGGAGCCGCCGTCCAGGACGTCCGCGCAGTACGTCGTCACCCGGGACCAGCCGCCGGCCAGGTCCTCCAGGGTGCGGCGGCGCTCGGTGCCCAGCGTCCGGCCGGCCTCGATGTCCCGGCAGGACGAGGTCACGCCCTTCGGCCAGCCGCCGCGGGCGCCGGGTGCGCCGGAGGAGCCGTCGGTGCCCTGCGCGCTCCCGGTGGTGTCGGGGTCGGTGCCGCCGTCCGGCGCCACCGCGTCCGGGCCGCCGCCGGAGGCGGCCGGGGAGGGCGAGGCCGACGGGCCGTCGGGGCTCGCGGCGCTGGAGACGGAGGCCCCGGGTTCGGGGCCGGCCCCGTCGAAGGGGCTCGGCAGCACTCCGGAACCGGCGGCCACCGCGACCCCGCCGAGCATCCCGGCGGCCACCGCGGCGGCCAGCCCGAGCCGGAGCGGGCGGCTCCAACGGCGGTGTGCCCGTTCGCCGTTGCGATCGGCGGCGGTGCGGCCGCCGATGCGGACCAGTCCGGCGTCGCCCGGGTACGCCGACGGGTGTGACGTACGCGACTGCGGTGACGTGGCGGACCCGGCGGGGAACTCACGGGCCGCCCGGGCCTCGCTGAAGGCCTTCAGGGCGGCCGCCTCACCGGGGAGCTCCTCGTCGGCCCGCAGCGGTTCGGCGCCCAGCGCGGAGAGCGCGGCCAGCGTTCTGGCGAGGCGTTCGGCCTGGTCATGGGCTTCCGGGGCGACAGCGTTCTCGGATGACTCACCGCGCAGCAGACGCTCCGCCGTCTCGCGGTCGAGCCACCTGTCCTGCTTGTCGGCCATCACATGTCCTTCTGCGTCCGCGCGCTCGCTTGCGTCACACTCGCGGACGTTACCGCGCGCGAACGCGGCCCTCGCTGCGGAGGCAGGGCGTCGAGCACCCCGGCGGCCTCCGGATCGTCGCCGAGCATCTCGGCGAGCTTCTTCAGGCCGCGGTGCGCGGCGGTGCGGACGGCGCCGGGGCGTTTGCCGAGGGTCTCGGCGGCGGTCTTGGCGTCCAGGCCCATCACGACCCGCAGCACGACCGCCTCGGCCTGGTCCTGCGGGAGCCGGGCGATGAGGTCGAGGGTGCGGCCGGTGGCCAGCGCCTCGATGGCCTCGCCCGCAGTGTCGCTCTCGGCGGCCCGGCCGGTCAGTTCGGTCTCGTCGCCGCCGATCGCGGGGCGCCGGCCGCGCATCCGTATGTGGTCGAGCGCGCGGTTGCGGGCGATCCGGGCGGCCCAGCCGCGGAAACGGTCCGCGTCACCGCCGAACCGCTCCAGGTCCCGGGCGATCTGCAGCCAGGCCTCGGAGGCCACGTCCTCGGCGTCGAGGTCGCCGACGAGTGTGCGCACGTACCCGAGGAGCCGCGGGTGCACCGCGCGGTACACCGTCCGGAAAGCGCTCTCGTCCCCGTTCTGTGCCGCAAGCACCGCGGCTGTCAGCTCCGCGTCGTCCCCCACGTCGTGGTTCCTCGGTCGGTCGATGGTCGCGGTCGAGACCGCTGGTCGTTGCGGTGGACCGCGGGTCGTTGCGGTGGTCTGCCGCTTGGCCGTCCGGCGCGAAAGGCACGTTACGACCTGAAAGCGTCGCCCGTCCATGTCCTTACAACATGCAACTAACTCGTGATCCCCTCGGGGACGGCCCCGCACGGGCCCCCGGGTGTGACAGAAAACGCACCCCCGGCGCTGAAGGAAGTACGGGCCGCCGCGCGGTCCGTGCCGCGCGACGGCCGGGGTCTCTCCTGTGGGGGGTGGCGACCCCGGTCGTTGCCTCGGCAGCGTGAGGCTACTGCTTCTTGGCGTTGCCCTTGGGGGTTTTCGCGGCCTTCTCCTGGCCCTTGCCCGTGGCGCCGTTGTTCTTGCCGTCGGCGTTGCCCTTCGCCGCCGCCGTCTGCGCCGCACAGTACGCCTCGACGTTCTCCGCGCCGCCCGCCGCCGTCACCAGCCGCTGCCAGGCCGTGGAGTCCAGCGCCTTGCCCCGGTCCTGGACCTGCTCGTAGGCGCGGCAGTGGGCCGCGGTGTCCTTGGCGGTCACCGGGCGGTCCCGGTCGGCCGGGGCGGCCGGGGACGGGGTGAGCGACGGCTTTCGCGCGCCGCCCTCGGACGCGCTCGTGGACCGCTCGGGGCGCTTGGCCTCGGCCGCGTCCTCGCCGGCGGACCCGATCGCGGCGAACGCCACCCCGCCGAGGGCGAGGCTCGCGACGGCGACGGAGAGCGTGGCCCGCAGCGAGCGGGCGGTGAACCGGCGGGTGCGGGGCCGCCAGTCGTCCCGGCGGCGGCTGCGGGCCGTGTGCGCGCCCGCGTCCCGGGCGGCCCGGAAGGCGGCCACGGCCCGCAGCTCGCCCGCGCTGCCCGCGGGCGGTGCGACGGGGCCGCCCGCGACACGCAGGACCTCGGCGAGCAGCGCCTCCAGCTCCTGGTCGACCGCGTCCGCCGGGCCCGTACCGGCCGGGTGCGGACGCCGACGGGCCGGCTCCCCGCCGTCGTTCAGCCGTTCACCCATGTCCGTTTCCGCCTCTGTCCCGTGCGTGCGTCTCCGCGTTCTGTTCGGCCGTGGCCGTTCATGTCGACTCCCCCAGCGTGCGGGGTCCGTCATCCGTCACACCTTCGCCGTTCGCGTCCGCGACGCCGAGCTGGCGGGCCAGGCGTTTCAGACCGCGGTGCGCGGCCGTGCGGACCGCGCCGGGGCGCTTGCCGAGGACCCGCGCCGCGGCGGGGCCGTCCAGCCCCACGACGACCCGCAGCAGCACCGCCTCCGCCTGGTCCCGCGGCAGCCCCCGGACCAGTTCCAGCGCCCGCGCGGTGGAGAGCGACTCCAGCGCCTGGTCGTGCGTGGTGTGCGGACCGGGCAGGTCCATGGCCACGTCGTGCTCCAGCGCCGCCGCCCTCGGCCGCACCCGCAGCCGGCGCAGATGGTCCAGGGCCCGGTGCCGGGCGATGGTCGCCGTCCAGCCGCGGAACCCGGCGCCGTCGCCCTTGAACCGCCCGAGATCGCGGGCGATCTCCAGCCAGGCGTCGGAGGCCACGTCCTCGGCGTCGTCCCCGACGATCCCGCGCAGATAGCCGAGCAGCCCCGGCTGGACGATCCGGTACGCGACGGCGAACGCGGTCTCGTCGCCGTCCTGGGCCCGTGCCACGGCCGCGCCCAGCTCCCCGTCGTACGCCTGTGCGCGCCGGGGTTCCCCTCCCTGGCCCAAGACTGTCCTCGTTCGTACGGAATTCGCTGGGGGTGCACCCCCACGGTCTTCAGCGCCGGACCGCACAGAAGTGTCACAGGGTGGGCCGTTCGCCCCGGTCAGGGGCGGGCCCTTCACCGCGTTCAGGCCGCCACCCGGCGCGCGCGGCCGTGCAGGGTGAGGTAGAAGGTCCGCAGGGACTCCTCGGGGGCACCCGTCTCGAAGCGGTTGACGACCTTGCCGAGCGGGTTCCAGACCCGGCCGTCGGGCATCCGCACCCCGACCGGCTGCCCGAACCAGCCGCGCTGCGGCTCGTCCAGGTCCACCCAGACCGCGCCCGCGCGGCGGACCAGCACCTCACCGACGTACGCGCCCAGTCCCACGAGCGTGTCGTGGGCGCGCGCCCGGTCGGCACCGCCCTTGCGCAGCCCGTCGGCCAGGAAGTCGACCAGACGCAGGCTGGCCGGGGAGTAGTCGAGCGGCAGCCGGTGCCGTGCGGTGGCGCGCTCGACGAACGCGCCGGCACACGCCCGCATGTCCGCCGCGCCCGTCCCGTGCTGATCGTCCGTCCTGCCGCCCATGGGTCCCCACCCCTTCACTCGGTCCGCGGGGAACCGGCTCGGCTCCCCGCTGTCCCAGCGGACGGCGGCGCCGGAGCATCACAGGTCACGGACGTGTCGTCCGTCACGTCCGCCACGTCCGTCATGTCCGCATGGCGTCCCGGCAGAGCAGCCGGAGGGATCCGTGGCCGCCGAAGCACCGGCGGGCCTCGTCGACGGGGTCCCAGAGGCGGCCGTCGGGGGTGCGGATCCAGTGGTCGCCGCCGGCCGTCCACCACTCGGCGCCGGTGTGGCGGACGACCACCTCACCGGTGTACGCGCCGAGGCCGCGCAGCACGTTCTCGACGGCCGGGTACGGGGTGTCCTCGGCGCGCAGGTCCTCGATGAACCGGTCGACGCGCCACAGGCTCTGCGCGGAGTGGTCGAGGTACAGGCGGGCGCCCTCGCGCAGCGCGGACAGCGTGTCGGCCGCCCAGCGCACCGGCTTCGCGGCGGCCTGGGGCCGGGCGGGGAACGGGTGAGTCGTCCTGGTCATGCAGGGGAGAGCGTGGCGCGGGCATGATCCGTCACACGGTTCCGGGCGCCTTCCCGGAACCGGCCCGGAACCCGCACAGGAGTGATGGTTCCGCGTCCCCGTGCGCTCCTTCAGTGATGAGCGCGTACCTCGGCTTCCGCGCCGTACCCCCTTCGGCGCTGCGCAACAGCGCGATATGGCTGCGCAGACTGTTCGACGACCGCCGCCGTGCCGTCGCCCTCCGGGACGGGGTGGACCGGGTGGACCGCGACCAGCGGTTCCTCTACGGCGACACCCCGCCGGAGCACGTGGACGCGGGCCCCGGGGCCTACGCGGTCCTCGGCGGCGGCCGGGTGTACTCGGCCGACGAGCGCGAACCGCCGTTCCTGCTGCTCACGGCGGCGCAGACGGCCCAGGTGGCGGAGTACCTCGCGGCGGCGGACTTCGACGAGCTGTGGCGCCCGGCCCGTGCCGAACTCCTCCCCCGCCACGGCGGCCCCGCCCGGGAATCCCGCACCCGGGCCGCCTTCGCGGCGGCCCACCGCGACCTGACGTCCTTCTACACGACGACAGCCCTCCACCGCGACGCGGTGGTCAAGTGGCCGACCCCCTGACGCACCCCGACACGCTCAGACCTCACCACGAGGCACCCGGGGCACATCCGCCCGCACCCCGAGGCGGACCCGGGCCGTCCCCATGGCACGTGGTCCCGGGCGGTTCCCATGGCGCAGGAGCCTGGGCGTCCCCGTGGCACAGGGGCCCGGGGTCGGGCGCAGTCGCAGGCTTGGCAGGAGACCGCGTCCGCACAGCCCGGTGAGGCCGAGTCCAGGTGCGCCACGACCGCAGGGGCCCAAGGTCAGGCGCAGCCACAGGCCCGGCAGGAGACCACTGGCCGCACGGCCCGGTGAGGCCGGGTCCAGGTGCGTCGCGGCCGCAGGGGCCCGGGGGCGGGTGCAGTCGCAGGCTCGGTGGGAGGCCGCGTCCGCGCGGCCCGGTGAGGCCGGGTCCAGGTGCGTCGCGAGGGGTGGCATCAGGCCGGCCCGCTGATCGCCCACCCGCGCGACCGCGTCGGGCCGACCCCCGGTGCTGCCCTCACGCCTGGGGAGCGGCCGGGCCGGGAGGTGGGGTCAGGTGCGGCCGCGGGCCCGGCGGGAGACCACGGCCCGGAGGATGCGGCGGCCCTCCGTGGAGACGTCCAGGGCGCGGCGCAGTCCGGCCGGGCCGTGGGTCGCGAGGAGTTCCAGGACGGTGACCTGGCGGCGCAGCTCGGCGGCGACGAGGGGCGGCATGCCCTCCGTACGGCCCGCGCGGCGGGAGTCGACCGAGTCGGCGTCCTCGGCCGGGTCGAGGAGGCGGTGTATCTGGAGCGAGGCGACGGAGCAGGCGTCGGCCCACACCCGTACCTCCGCGGGTGCCCGGCCGGCGGGGGCCGCGTCGAGCATCCGGCGGGCGAGCAGCCCCGCCTCGCCGCCGTTCTCGCCCGACTCCAGCTTGCCGCGCACCTGTTCGAGCCCGCTGTCCCAGTCCTCGTCCGAACCGGCCTCGGCGAGGCTCGCCCACAGCGGCCGCAGGATCCCGTCGTCACCGCCGAGCAACGGCACACACCGGTCCAGACAAGCCAGCCCGCTGGCGGCCAGTCCGCGTTCGTCGGCCTGAGCGATCAGTTCCACCAGGCTCATCCACGTCTCCCTCACCGGCGCGCCGCCCTCACGGAGCCCGCACTTTCCCTTACTGCGTGCGACGGAGGAAGACTGTCACAGAGTGGATTTTCAGCCAAGGGGTGATCGGCGGGCCGAAAAGCCCCTTCTCAGCCCAGCCGCCCCGCGAGGGTCCGGAACTGCGCCCAGGTGAGGGCCGGCGTACGCACGTCCCACAGCTTCTGCGAGGTGGCCCGCAACGGCATCCGGATCCCCGCCGCGACCTGGTCCTGGGTCTGGGAGTTCGCGAGGTCGCACCAGACGGCGAAGGCCCCGCCGAGGATCTGGGCGTCGTACGCCGAGGACACCGGGGTCGTCCCGCGCAGCACCCGGGGCGTCCATGCCTCGTAGATCCGCTGCCCCGTCGGATAGACGAAGGTCTGCGGCTCGCCGAGGACGTAGTACAGGTACTCGTCGTTGTAGTTGAGCACCTTGCGCCCCGCGCTCAGGTACGCAGCCGGCACCCGTGCCCCGATCTCCTTGCCGGTCCAGTACGCGACCACCAGGTCGGAGGCCGGCTTCACGGTCGTGTCGCGGAAGAGGCCGTCGTTCCAGACCCACATGGTCCGCCGGTGGGCCCGGATCGTGTCGGCGCGGTCGTTGAGCCAGCCGGTCGTGAGGTCGGCGACGGTCGCGCCCGAGCCGTAGCGCTGCCGGGCGGCGGCGGCGAGCTGCGGGAAGGAGGCGGCCGGGTCGGGCACGGTCAGCGCCTGGTACTCGTCGCCGCCGAGGTGCCACTGCCCGCCCGGGAAGAGGCCGGTGTACTCGTTCAGCAGCTCGTCCAGCAGCTTCGCGGAGGCGGCCTGGGAGATGTCGATCGCCCCGCGCCGCGCGATCCCGTTGACGTTGCGCAGCTGGAGTTCGGGATGGGCGGCGAGGACGGCGCCCAGATGCCCCGGCGAGTCGATCTCGGGCACGACGGTGATGTGCCGGGACGCGGCGAGGTCGACGATCCGCTTCACCTGCGCCTTGGTCAGGTGCTGCGCGGCGACGATCTCGGGATGGGTGTCGGACTCGATCCGGAAGGCCTGGTCGTCGGAGAAGTGCAGCTCGAACTGGTTGAACTTCAGGTCCCCCAGCTCCCGGACCCGGTCCTCGATCCAGCCCGGCGAGAAGTACTTGCGGGCGATGTCCAGCTGGAAGATCCGCTGCGGCTTGGCGGGCGCGTCCTTGACGACGCCCTCCGGGGCCGTACCGCCCTTGCGGACCTCCTGCTTGAGCGTGCGCGTCCCGTAGAACACCCCGGCGTCGGAGGGCCCGCCGACGGTGGCCCGCCCGTCCCGCACGGTCAGGGTGTACGACTCCGCGCCGCCGCTCCCGCCGAGCGTCAGCCGCAGATCCCCGGACCGGCTGTCGCTCTTCTGTCCGGCGTACGACATCCCCAGCTCACCGGCGATCAGCCGGCCCTCGTCGGCCAGGCGCGGGTCGGTCACGACCACCCGGTGCCCGGCGGCGGGCCGCCAGCCGGACCCGCGCGCCGCCGTGAAGCGCTGGACGGCCGGGATCGTGCGCGGGGCGGTGGACAGCGGATACGTGCGGCTCGGGCGGGGGCTGGCGGACGGCGCGGCGGCGACGGACCGCTCACCGCCGGACGCGCTCGCGGAGCTCCGCCCCGCCGCCGACGCGGTGGGCGTGCCGTCGTCGCCGCCGGAGGCCCACAGCCCCACGCCGGTCCCGAGGGCGGCGACCAGCCCGCCGGCTATCAGGGCCCGCAGGGCGACCTGCTCCCTGGCCTTCTTCCGCGGCGCGCGACGCCGATGCCTGTGCCTGCTCATTCCGCCCACCGTACGTCTCCCGGGTGACGGGAGCCCGCCGGCCGGGTCACCGAACGCGTCACCGAACAGTCACCGAGAGGGTCCACCAACGGTTCCGAAACTCTCTCGTTCGAGTGAAATTCGGGCAAGCGACGGACACCGGATGACCACTCCCGATAGCGTTGCGGCACACCTTTCACCGCATCCCCTGCCACATCACTCGTGACGCGAGGATCCACGCTGCCTGCGCACCGTCTTCCCCACCTCACCGGCCGCCTTCCGATACCGGCGCAGACCCGGACACCCCCGGCCACCCTGGTGGACACCTTCAACGCCGTCCCGGCCGAAGAGGCCCTCGCCTCCCTCCTCACCTGCCTGAACAGCCTCTGCTGGGCCCGCAGGGTCGCGGACCACCGCCCCTATCCCACGGTCGACGCCCTCCTCGCGGCCTCCGACGAGGCGGCCTACGACCTCACGGCCGCCGACCTCGCCGAAGCGCTGGCCGCCGAGACCTCGCCGGTTCTGCCCGAGGACGCCTATGAAGCGGCCCACACGGCATTGAGCGCGGCACACGCCGCCTACGAGGCCAGATTCGGACACGTCTTCGTCATCTGCCTGGACGGCACCCCGCGGAACGAGACCCTGGACCGCGTCCTGGAAGGCATCCGGTCACGATTGGCAAACGATCCGGAGGACGAACGGGTAGTGGCGGCAGAAGAACTCCGCCGCCTTGCAAGAGGGCGATTGATGTCCCACCTCAGGGGCGCGGGGAACTGCGCGACCAGCCCGGACGGCGCCGCACCCGGCAATTAACGGCACAACCCCCCACAGATGCCGCACGGCTCACCCATCCGCGTGCCACTTTGATCACACCGGTAGGCCCGCTGTAAGCCCAGCGCCGCGGCGTGGCTACGATGCTGGGGGCCGGTGGACCGTACCCGGCCGGGCCCGTCCGACAGCACAAGCCGGCAGGCCCCAATCCCCGCTCCCGGAGGGTTCTTCCGTGCCGGCTGGAACGCTGTACCGCGGCCGGGAAGGAATGTGGTCCTGGGTGGCTCACCGAGTCACCGGCGTCCTCATCTTCTTCTTCCTGTTCGTACACGTGCTGGACACCGCTCTCGTGCGTGTCTCCCCCGAGGACTACGACAAGGTCGTAGCCACGTACAAGACCCCGATCGTCGCCGTCCTCGAGTACGGTCTGGTCGCCGCCATCCTCTTCCACGCGCTCAACGGCCTGCGTGTCATCGCCGTCGACTTCTGGTCGAAGGGCCCGCGCTACCAGAAGCAGATGCTGTGGAGTGTCCTGGGCATCTGGGTCGTGCTGATGCTCGGGGCGATCTACCCCGTCCTCGGCCACGCCGCTCGTGAACTGTTCGGGAGCTGAGACCGATGGCCACCACTGAAACCCCCGCGTCCGGGATCGGCCCCGTCGAGGGCCCCTCGATCTACAACGTCGACAACCCGGCGCCCCTCATCGAGGCCCCGCGCCAGCGCACCAAGAAGACCCCGCGCTCGACCCGCGGCAACTTCGAGATGGCCGCGTGGCTGTTCATGCGGCTGTCCGGCGTCGTGCTGGTCGTCCTGGTCATCGGCCACCTGCTGATCCAGCTCGTGCTGGACGGCGGCGTGTCGAAGATCGGCTTCGCCTTCGTGGCCGGCCGCTGGGCGTCCCCGTTCTGGCAGGTCTGGGACCTGCTGATGCTGTGGCTCGCGATGCTGCACGGCGCGAACGGCCTGCGCACGGTCATCAACGACTACGCGGAGCGCGCGAACACCCGGCTGTGGCTGAAGGGCCTGCTCTACACCGCCACGGTGTTCACCATCCTGCTGGGCACGCTGGTGATCTTCACCTTCGACCCGAACATCCGCTAGGCACGGGGTTACGAGACTCATGAAGATCCACAAGTACGACACCGTCATCGTCGGCGCGGGCGGCGCCGGCATGCGCGCCGCCATCGAGTCGACGAAGCGCAGCCGCACCGCCGTGCTCACCAAGCTCTACCCCACCCGCTCCCACACGGGCGCCGCGCAGGGCGGCATGGCCGCCGCGCTGGCCAACGTGGAGGAGGACAACTGGGAGTGGCACACCTTCGACACGGTCAAGGGCGGTGACTACCTGGTCGACCAGGACGCCGCCGAGATCCTGGCGAAGGAGGCCATCGACTCCGTCCTCGACCTGGAGAAGATGGGCCTGCCGTTCAACCGGACCCCGAACGGCACGATCGACCAGCGCCGCTTCGGCGGGCACAGCCGCAACCACGGCGAGGCCCCGGTCCGCCGCTCCTGCTACGCGGCCGACCGCACCGGTCACATGATCCTCCAGACGCTGTACCAGAACTGCGTGAAGGAGGGCGTGGAGTTCTTCAACGAGTTCTACGTCCTCGACCAGCTGATCACCGAAGAGGACGGCGTCAGGAAGTCCGCCGGTGTGGTCGCCTACGAGCTGGCCACCGGCGAGATCCACGTCTTCCAGGCGAAGGCCGTCATCTACGCCTCCGGCGGCTGCGGCAAGTTCTTCAAGGTGACGTCGAACGCGCACACGCTGACCGGTGACGGCCAGGCCGCGGTCTACCGGCGCGGGCTGCCGCTGGAGGACATGGAGTTCTTCCAGTTCCACCCGACCGGCATCTGGCGCATGGGCATCCTGCTGACGGAGGGCGCCCGCGGTGAGGGCGGCATCCTCCGCAACAAGGACGGCGAGCGCTTCATGGAGAAGTACGCGCCGGTCATGAAGGACCTCGCGTCCCGTGACGTCGTGTCCCGCTCCATCTACACGGAGATCCGTGAGGGCCGCGGCTGCGGTCCCGAGGGCGACCACGTCTACCTCGACCTCACGCACCTCCCGCCGGAGCAGCTGGACGCCAAGCTCCCGGACATCACCGAGTTCGCGCGGACGTACCTCGGTATCGAGCCGTACACGGACCCGATCCCGATCCAGCCCACCGCGCACTACGCCATGGGCGGCATCCCGACCAACGTCGAGGGTGAGGTCCTGTCGGACAACACCACCGTCGTGCCGGGCCTGTACGCGGCCGGCGAGGTCGCCTGTGTGTCCGTCCACGGCGCCAACCGCCTCGGCACCAACTCGCTGCTGGACATCAACGTCTTCGGCCGCCGGGCCGGTATCGCGGCGGCGGAGTACAGCCAGCGGACGGCGACGTTCGTCGAGCTGCCGGAGAACCCGGCGCAGCTCGTCGTGGACCAGATCGAGAGCCTGCGCAGCTCGACGGGGACCGAGCGGGTGGCGACCCTGCGCAAGGAGCTCCAGGAGACCATGGACGCGAACGTCATGGTGTTCCGCACGGAGCAGACGATCAAGACGGCGGTCGAGAAGATCGCGGAGCTGCGCGAGCGCTACAAGAACGTCTCGATCCAGGACAAGGGCAAGCGGTTCAACACGGACCTGCTTGAGGCCATCGAGCTCGGCAACCTGCTGGACCTCGCCGAGGTCATGGCGGTGTCGGCCCTCGCCCGCAAGGAGTCCCGCGGCGGTCACTACCGCGAGGACTACCCCAACCGCGACGACGTCAACTTCATGCGGCACACCATGGCGTACCGCGAGGTCGGCGACGACGGCACGGATTCCATTCGTCTCGACTACAAGCCGGTCGTCCAGACCCGCTACCAGCCGATGGAGCGTAAGTACTGATGGCAACCCCTGTTCTGGACAAGGTCGAGGCGGAGGCCGCGGCGTCCCCCTACATCACGGTCACCTTCCGGATCCGCCGCTTCAACCCGGAGGTCTCGGCCGAGGCGGTCTGGGAAGACTTCCAGCTGGAGATCGACCCGAAGGAGCGCGTCCTCGACGGTCTCCACAAGATCAAGTGGGACCTGGACGGCACCCTGACGTTCCGACGCTCCTGCGCCCACGGCATCTGCGGCTCGGACGCGATGCGGATCAACGGCAAGAACCGCCTCGCGTGCAAGACGCTGATCAAGGACATCAACCCCGAGAAGCCGATCACGGTCGAGGCCATCAAGGGCCTGACGGTGCTCAAGGACCTCGTGGTCGACATGGACCCGTTCTTCCAGGCGTACCGCGACGTGATGCCCTTCCTCATCACGAAGGACACGAACGAGCCGACCCGCGAACGCCTCCAGACGGCGGAGGACCGCGAGCGCTTCGACGACACCACGAAGTGCATCCTGTGCGCCGCGTGCACGTCCTCGTGCCCGGTCTTCTGGAACGACGGCCAGTACTTCGGCCCGGCGGCCATCGTCAACGCGCACCGCTTCATCTTCGACTCGCGTGACGAGGCCGGCGAGCAGCGCCTGGAGATCCTGAACGACCGCGACGGCGTCTGGCGCTGCCGCACCACGTTCAACTGCACGGACGCCTGCCCGCGCGGCATCGAGGTCACCAAGGCGATCGCCGAGGTCAAGAAGGCCCTGATCACCCGCCGCTTCTGAGCTGCGGTTCCGTACGTCCACGAGGGCCCCGTCTCCCGGTTTCGTCACCGGGGGCGGGGCCCTCGGGCGTAGGGACCACGATCGAGTGAACCGATGTAAACACGCCTCCGGGTGGCCACCCGGCCTACGATGATGCTCTCGGCACCACCCACAGGAGGCACCGATGTCCGCAGCAGCCGTCGAACCGCAGCCGCACGACGACATCTCGCTTACGGCCCTGGCCGAAGAGATCATGGAACGCCATCCGGGGTATCGCGTCGAGATCATCGGAGGCCAGATCCTCGTGACCCCGTCCCCGGACGCTCCTCACGCTCGGGCACTGTCCCGGCTGTCACGCCCCTTCACCGTGGCTGGACTGGACGGTGGCGAGACCGAGGTCCTCCAGAACGTCAGCATCTGGCTCCCCGACGCTCCCGAGGACTTCGCCACTCCTGACCTCTGCGTCGTCGACGCGGACATCGACGACCACCACATCGAGCGCAACTGCTACGACCCCATGGCCTTCCGACTGGTCCTGGAGGTCACCTCCAGCAACTGGAAGACCGACCTGCACGCCAAGGTCGCCGCCTACGCCGACGCCGATGTCCCGGTTTACGTGATCGTCGACCGCAAGCACCAGCGCCTCCACGTTCTCACCGACCCTACCGAGGATGAGTACGCCAACCACCGCGTGCACTCCCCGGGCGAGGTGGTCACCCTGCCCGACTCCATTGGGGCACAGGTCAAGCTCGACGTCGCGGAGATCCTTGAGGCGGGTCAGCCCAAGAAAAGCGACTGACCTCCGTCACCAGGACGCGTACCACTCCGGATCGCCGCTGCCCAGGCGGCGCCGCAGATAGTCCTCCAGGTCGTTGGCCACCCAGCGGCGGCTGTCGCTCTCGTGTTCCCAGACGAAGACGTCCGGCCGCTCGGGCCTGACGACGAAGCCGAAGAGGTCGCCCCCCGCGCTCTCCCCGAAGAGCAGCAGCGGATCGAACGGCATGTAGAGCTCCCGGAAGTCGGCCGAACTCCTGAACTCCAGGTTCCGGTCCACGACCTCGCCGACGGAACAGACGATCCCGGTGCCGTACTTGTCCCGGGCCCCGTCCGCCACGCTCCAGAACTCCTTCAGCGCCGCGGGCAGCGGATGCCCCAGCACCACTTCCGCCACCCGCATCTGCTCCTCGCATCCGGGACCGTCGGCGAGGTCCACGTCCGACGACAGCGAGGAGATGAGCTCGGTCCACATACGGTGATCCTTCATGGTTCAGAAGACGCCCTGACCCGGGGTCAGGATTCCGTTCGGGTCGTACATCTGCTTCGCCCGCTCGAAGGCGGGCCAGGCGGCGCCGAAATGGGACCGCCAGTCGTCGCGGGTGAGCCGCATGCCGCCCACCGGGTAACGGGTGCCGCCGGCCGCGACGACGGTGTCGTAGGCGGCGCGGTTGGCCGCCAGGGCGCGGTCGACGGCGGCGGTGTCGTCCGGCGGGACCGTGCGCAGGAAGTCGAAGAGGTGGAAGACGTCGTCGTCGGGGGTGCGCAGCAGCGGCGTCCTGAAGTGCTCGCGGAGGAGGGGGTAGAAGAGCACCACTCCGCCGGGTCCCAGGGTGTCGGGGGTGAGCGCGTCCAGGAGCGGGGCGGCGAGGGCCGCGGCGGAGCGGCCGGGGAACATCAGGTCGAGCCAGGGGTGGGCGTGGGCCCACAGGCCCGACTCCTTCAGCACGGCGACGAAGGGCGCGATGCGGTCCAGGAAGTCGTAGTAGGTGCGGTCGGTGCGGGTGACGGTCGCGGGGTCGTGGCGCAGTCCCCGCAGCAGGACCGTGTCGTCGGGCTCGGGGCCGACCGGTGGACCGTAGGCCACGGCTTCGAGGAGGTGGACCCGGAACGCGCCCTCGGCGTCCGCGGAGACCTGGCCCTCCACGTACGCGAAGCGGCCCTCCCGCACCAGCAGGCGCTGGTCCTCCAGGAACGTGTCCAGGTCGTCGTAGGTCAGCAGGTAGTGGCGTACGGTCGCGGGCGCGGGGACGAGCCGCAGGGTCGCCTCGACGATGACCGCGCACTGTCCGAGCCCCGCCAGCACGGCGTGGAAGAGGTCGGGGCGGCGGGTGGGCGAGCAGCGGACGAGTTCGCCCGCGCCGGTGACGACGCGTAGCTGGGTGACGTTGTCGACCTGGGCGCCGTGGCGGTGGCCCTGGCCGCCGAGGCCGCCCACCGACAGGGTGCCGCCGACGGAGAGTTCGAGGTAGTCGGTGAAGACCGGCGGGGTGAGGCCGTGGGCGAGCGTGGCCCGGGCGACCGCGCTCCAGCGGGCGCCTGCGCCGACGGTGACCGTGGTGCTGCCGGAGTCCAGGTCGCCGATGTCCGCCAGGGTCGCGGTCTCGATGACCAGACCGCCCCGGGTCTGCGCCTGCCCGAAGGCGGCGTGTCCCTGGCCGCGGGGCGCGACGGGCAGCCGGTGCTCGTTGCAGAACCGGATCATGGTGACGACGTCACGGACCGAGCCGGGGCGCAGGACGGCCGAGGGGCGGTGGTGCACGAGGTGGCCGAAGTCGTCGGCCGCGGCGGTGAGCGAGGCGTCGTCCGTGACGAGGGTGCCGTCCAGGCGGGGGATCCTGGCCAGTCCGGCCGGCGCGGCGCCGGTCTCCGGGGAGGCCGTCTCCGGCGAGGTCGCGGCCCAGCTCCTGGCGGTGGGGTCGAAGCCGATGACGGTGGCTCCGGCGAGCGTGACTCCGTGTAAGACGGTGCGCCTGGATGGTGTGCGGGACATGCGGATGCCACCTCTCGAGCTGCGCGAACTCCTCAAATCCGCGCCAGCCTAGGACAGTTCGTCCCCGTCGTGGCGGGATTTCGCGCCCTGGTGCGCCGACGGCCCCGGCCTCGCCGTCCCGAAGGTCCGCTCCGCCCGTCCCCGTACTGTTGCTTCGCATGACCGACTCCGAGATCGAGATCACCGCAGAGCTGGTGCACGGCCTTCTCAGGGACCAGCATCCGGACCTGGCAGGGCTGCCCCTCCGCGAGGTGGCCGGCGGCTGGGGCAACCAGATGTGGCGCCTCGGGGACGAGTTGGCCGTGCGCATGCCGCGCGGGGAGGGTGCTCCGGATCTCCTGCGCAAGGAGTGCCGGTGGCTGCCGGTCCTGGCCCCGCGTCTTCCGCTCCCGGTTCCGACACCTGTGCGGACCGGCGAACCGTCCGCGCGCTTTCCGAGGCCGTGGAGCGTGATGACATGGGTTCGGGGCGAGCCGCTGGACCACTCCTCGATCAGTCGCGGCGACCACGCCGCCGACACGCTGGCGGGCTTCCTGCGGGCGCTCCATGTGGAGGCGCCCGCCGAGGCTCCGGCCGGTTCGGACCGCGGCGCTCACCCCAAGGAGTGCACGGGCGGCTTCGAGCGGTTCCTGCACGCCATCGTCCCCGGCGGCCTGGCCGCCGACGCCCGGGCCGTCCGGGCCGTCTGGGACGACGCCGTCGCGGCCGCCGAGTGGGAGGGCCCGCCGGTGTGGCTGCACGGCGACCTCCATCCCGCGAATGTCGTCGTCTCGGACGGGACGCTCGCGGGCGTGATCGATTTCGATGCCCTGTTCGCCGGTGATCCGGCGTGGGACCTGGCGGCCGCGTGGGTGCTGCTTCCCGCGGGCGCGGGCCCACGGTTCTTCGAGGTGTACGGGCAGGCGGACGAGGCGACGGTCCGGCGCGCCCGGGGGCTGGCCGCCATGAAGAGCCTCTTCCTCATCCTGATGGGCCAGAACGGGGAGCAGGGCCTGCCGGGCGGCAAGCCGGCCTGGGGACCGGCGGGCCGGGCGGCGCTCGATCGGGTTCTGACATCCGGTTCGGGCTGTCCCTCGCCCGCATAGGCGCCGCGCCCGCCGGGCCGCTGCCCAGCACACCCTGGCCTCGTCAGCGGGCGAACTTTTCGACGGCCTCCGGGGTGACGGGGGTGAAGAAGTTGACGAGGTTGCCGTCGGGGTCGCGGAACAGCAGCGACCGGTTTCCCCAGGGCATCGTGGTGGGCTCGTTGACGAAGTCGGTGACGAAACCGGTCAGGTTCCGGTGAACGCGGTCCACGTCGTCCACGAGGAACTCGGTGATCACGCTGTGGTTGTCCGCCGGGCGGGCGGAGCCCGGGGCGAACAGCGGGACGGTGCGGGTGCCGGCGATCGCGAGGGTGGCGCCCGCGGTCCTGAGTTCGGCGAAGTCCTCGGTCGCCCGTATCGCCTGTATCCCCGTGGCTCGCTCGTAGAACGCGACGAGGCGTGCGACGTCGCTGGTGATGATGCGGATCGAGACGAAGTCCATGGGAGTCTCCTTGGCCGTGCTGGAGGCGTGCACATCGCAGGCTAGGAGAAATAGCGGACAGAATCGGTCCCGTATTCGCGTTAGGCTGCGGCCATGCCACGACCCACCGGCCGCGTGCTGACCCTCCTGGAGCTGCTGCAGTCGGGCGGCACCCGGACGGTGTCCGAGCTCGCCGACCGTCTCGGCGTCGAAGGGCGCACGGTGCGGCGGTATGTGAACCAGCTGATCGACCTGGACGTGCCCGTGGAGTCGGTGCGCGGCCGCTACGGCGGGTACCGGCTGGCTCCCGGGTACCGGCTGCCTCCGCTCATGCTCAGCGACGACGAGGCGCTGGCCGTGCTGCTCGGCCTGGCCGTCGGCCGCCGGACAGGGCTGACGGCGACGGAGCGCACGGCGAACGAGACGGCGTCGGCGAAGATCCGGCGGGTGCTGCCGCGGCACATCGCCCGCCGGCTCGACGCGCTCCTGGAAGCTCTCGCCTTCACGGATCGGCCCGGCGAGACGGACCACCCGGACGCCGGGCTCCTGCTCACCCTCGCCGATGCGGTGCGCCACCGCCGACCGGTCTCGATCCGCTACACCGACCGCGACGGACGGCGCAGTGAACGCACCCTGCACGCGTACGGGATCGTCGCCCATGCGGGCCGGTGGTACGTCACGGGCCAGGACGCCCGGATCGGCGAGGACCGGACCTTCCGGCTCGATCGCGTCGCGGACGCGCGGACCCTGCCCGGCTCGTTCGAGGCGCCCGTGGGTCCCGCTCCGGCACAGCGCGTGCTGTCGGGATTCGCCACGGCCGGGTACCGGCACGAGGTGACCTTGCGGATCCACGGGACGGTCGAGCAGATCCGCGCCCGTCTTCCGGTCGGCGTCGCGAGCCTGGAGGAGTACGCGCCCGTGGCGGGCGAGGACCGGGCCGGCGAGCGCTGGCTGCGTGTCGAGCTGCGGGCGGAGCGGCTCGACTGGCTGCCTCCGGTACTCGCCGCACTCGACCGGCCGTTCGTCATCGAGCGCCCGGGGGAACTGCGCGACCTCGTCGTCGCGCTCGCGGAGCGCCTCACGTCCCACGCCCGCCGGGCCTGACGGGTACGGCGAGGGCCCCGCTCCGCGAAGGACTCGCAGGAGGGGGCCCTCGCCGCAGGGGGCGCCTGGGCTCAGCCGCGCAGGACGCGGCCCTGGCTGTCGGTGCGGTCGTTGCTCGTGAGGAACAGGATGCCGTCGATCAGGGCCCAGAAGCCGAGGCCGCCGCAGGTCAGGAGCTGGGCGATGCCGACGCCGACCGAACCGACGTAGAAGCGTCCGATGCCGAGGGTACCCAGGAAGAGCTGGAGGATACCGGCGACGATCTTGGACTTGTCGGAGTACGGGCGGCCGAGCGGGTCGACGCCGTAGGGGGCCTCGGGAGTGGGGACGGTCATGAGAACTGCTCCTGGGATGACTTCGGGTGACCGGGGCCTGCGGGCTCCGGACGGGGACTCCAGGAGGGATGCGACGTACTGCTCCTGCGCGTCGACAGCCGTCGACGACCACGTCCGCGCACGGTGTCGACCGCGCACGAACGTCCCCCTGGTTTGGTGAGAGTAAAGAGACCAGTGGGGCGAAAGGGAGTAGCGGGGACCGATCGTTCCTGTTCCGTGATCAAAATCCGCCAACTCCGCAATCTTTTCAGACGTCCGGCGGGCGATGTGTGAACTCGGAGGGGCGGAACCGTGCCCAGAAGTGCCCAGAAGTGCCTAGCGGCGCCTAGAAGATGTTCCGGACGATCATCCAGGTCACCGCGACACCGAGCACCGCGGCCACGCCACGGCT
The DNA here is from genome assembly GCF_054660435.1 of Streptomyces sp. YKOK-I1. NCBI lineage: Bacteria > Bacillati > Actinomycetota > Actinomycetes > Kitasatosporales > Streptomycetaceae > Streptomyces > Streptomyces sp. YKOK-I1. The sequence continues at coordinate 6,417,229 of NZ_BAAGDR010000001.1, read as the reverse complement.
GCTGAGCGCGGGTCGCCAGCTACGGCCGTGCAGGCCCTCCCAGGCCCAGCGGGCGAGCAGGGCGAGGGCGAAGGGCGAGGCGAGCAGCAGGACCCGGTTGTCCAGCCAGGCCTGGGTGAGGTGACCGTGCATCAGGTCGTAGACCATGCGGGTGCCGCCGCAGGCGGGGCAGAGCAGACCGGTGACGAGCCGGAACGGGCACTGCGGGAGCAGATGGCCGCTCTGGTGGGGATTGGTGCCGTAGAGATGGGCGGAGCCCGCCGCGCCGGCGGCCAGCACCGCGAGGGGTGCCGCCGCCGGGTGCCGCAGCGCGGACGGGCGCTCCGCCTCAGCCACGCAGGACCCGCCCGTCGCCGTCCGTGGTGTTGTTGCCCGTCAGGAGCATGATCCCGTCGACCAGGGCCCAGATGCCGAGGCCGCCGCAGGTGAACAGCTGGGCGAGGCCGATGCCGACGTGGCCTATGTAGAAGCGGCCGACACCGAGGGTGCCCAGGGTCAGCTGGAGGACACCCGCGACGATCTTGGACTTGTCGGAGTAGGGGCGCCCGTAGAGGTCGTAGCCGTAGGGCGCCTGGGGGTCGCCGGTGTAGGTGCCCGGCGGCACATAGCCGGGGGCCGGGTAGCCGGCCTGCGGCGGGTAGCCCGGCTGGGGCTGGCCCGGCTGCGGGTAGCCGTAGGGGCCGGGCTGGCCGCCGGGCTGGGCCGCGCCGTACGGGCCGGGGGTGCCGGCGTTGGGGTAGCCGTACCCGGGCTGGGGCGGCTGATAGGGCTGCTGCGGCTGTTCGGACAAGGCGAGTTCTCCCCGTGGTCGGATGAGCGGAAAATCTGCGTGCAATGCGGGTGCACGTCATCTTGCAGCAGAAAACAGGCCCCGGAGAAGCCGGGGGTGGTCAAGACAGGGCACCCTTCGAGCGGCAATCGCCCCTTCACGGAACCTGGCCACCTATTCTGACGGTATGTCAGATGACGAGTCCTACGAACTGCTCGGGTTCGACAACGTCCTGCTGCCCGTCGGCGACCTCGGCGAGGCCGTGCGGTTCTACGAGCGGGCCGGGTTCGCGGTGGCGTTCCGGTTCGACGAGGGCGGCATCGCGCTGCTGAAGGTCGGGGCCGAGACGCCCGGCATCCTGCTGCGGCAGGAGGAGGCCCTGGGGCACCGGCCGCCGCCCTGGGCGACGCCGCGCCTGTGGCTGGAGGTGCCGGACGCGCGCGTGGCGGCACGACGGCTGGCCGACGCCGGGATCGCGCCGCTCGATCCGCCGTTCTCCGTGGCGACGGGCTGGACCGTCGAGGTCGCCGACCCCTGGGGGAACGTCCTCGGGTTCGCCGACTACACCAAGCGGCCGGAGCTGGGCAGAAGACCGTGAGGCCGCGCGGCCGCGAGCTCCCGGGGCCGTGACACAGGTCCCATCCCCCACGTCTTGAACACGTTCAAAACTGAGCTACAGTCATCCCTGTCAGCGTTTTGAACGCGTTCAACAAGGGGGACGCCATGGATCGCACCGTCATCGCCTACGTCATCTACCTGGCCGTCAGCATCGGTCTGACCGTCTGGGTCGCCCGCACCCTCAGCCAGAACGGAAGGGTCTTCCTCTCCGACGTCCTGAAGGGCAACGAGAAGCTCGCCGACGCCGTCAACCACCTCCTCGTGGTCGGCTTCTACCTCGTCAACCTCGGCTTCGTCGCCCTCTACCTGAGCGGCGACGACACCATCGAGGACACCCGCGGCGTCTTCGAGGCCCTGTCGACCAAGCTGGGCGTGGTGCTGCTGGTGCTCGGCGTGATGCACCTGGGCAACGTGTACGTGCTCAACCGGATCCGGCGCCGGGGGGTCATGGAGCGGGAGCAGCTCCCGCCGGTCGCCCCACAGGGCTGGACCGCCCCGCAGGCGGGGGCGTGACGGCCGTGACCACCACGGCAGCGGACGGCGACCGGGACACCACGGGGGTCCCGGTCCGCCGGCTCACCGTCCTGTACGACGCCGACTGCGCGCTGTGCGCCTTCGTCCGCGACTGGCTGGTCCGGCAGCCGCAGCTCGTCCCGCTGGAGCCGGTCGCCGCCGGATCCGCCGAGGCGGCCGCCCGCTTCCCGGAGCTCGACCACCGCGCCACCCTGGAGGAGATCACCGTCGTCGGCGACGGCGGCCAGGTCTACCGGGGCGCCGCCGCCTGGGTCGTCACCCTGTGGGCGCTGCGCGAGCACCGGCCGCTCGCCCACCGGCTGAGCACCCCCGCGGGCGCGAGAGTCGCCAAGGGCGCGGTCCTGGCCGCCGCCAAGTGGCGCGGGGCGCACCGCAAGGAGGCGGGCTGGGGCGGCGGCGCGTACCACGGGGCCGACGGCTGGTCCTTCGACCCCCGGCGCGGCTGGACCCACACCCCGCCCTCCTGTGCCGACGGCTCCTGCTCCACTGACTAGGCTCTCTGTCCGTGTCCGCCATGAACGAGTCCGCCGACGGGGGCCGCGCCGAGCCCGCTCCCCCGGCCGAGCCCCGTGAGCCGTCCCCCGCGACCGGCTCGAAGTCCGAGCAGACCCGCGCGCTGATCCTGGAGACCGCGATGCGGCTGTTCCAGGAGCGCGGCTACGACAAGACCACCATGCGGGCCATCGCCCAGGAGGCCGGGGTCTCGGTAGGGAACGCCTACTACTACTTCGCCGGCAAGGAGTGGCTGATCCAGGGCTTCTACGACCGTCTCGCGGCCGAGCACCGCGAGGCGGTCCGCGAGCTGCTGGCGACGGAGACCTCCCTGGAGGCCCGGATGGCGGGCGTGCTGCGGGTCTGGCTGGACGTGGCGACGCCGTACCACGAGTTCGCGGTGCAGTTCTTCAAGAACGCCGCCGACCCGGACAGCCCGCTCAGCCCCTTCTCGGCGGAGTCGGAGCACGCGCGCGTGGAGGCGATCGCCGTCCACAAGGAGGTCCTCGCGGGCTCGAAGGCGAAGGTGCCCGAGGAGCTGCGCGAGGTGCTGCCCGAGCTGATGTGGCTCGCGCAGATGGGCCTCGTCATGTACTGGATCTACGACCGGACCGAGGGCCGCGAGCGCAGCTACCGGCTCGCGGAACGGGGCGCGCGCCTCACCGCGCGCGGTGTGGCGCTGGCCCGGTTCCGCGTCCTGCGGCCCCTCGTCCTGGAGATCCACGAACTGTTCACGGACTTCCTGCCCGGTATGACGAACGCCCTGCCGGACCCGCAGAAGAAGAAGCGCGGCTAGCCGCTAGTTGACCTCCGACATCTCCGCGAGTTCCACGTCGTGGACCAGCGGCTCGGTGCCGACGCTCACCTGACGGGCCTGGGTGGTGTACGACGCCGCCGTCGCCGACAGCAGATAGGTGCCCGGCGCCGGGACGGAGAGGATGTAGGAGCCGTCGGCCAGGGAGGTCACCTGGTCCAGCGGGCGGCCGCCCTTGGAGAGCAGGGCCACCGCGGCGTTCTCCACCGGATCGCCGGCCACGTCGCGGACGAAGCCGTGGACGGCCGTCGCGGGACCGTCCGCCGGGCCGGCGGAGGCGGTGGCGTCCTCCTCCTTCGGCTCGACCGCGAGATGCGGCAGCCGCTTCTCCAGCCAGACGGGCAGCCACCAGTTGGAGGCGCCCAGCAGGTGCATCGCGGCCGGGACCAGCGCCGTACGGAGGATGAACGCGTCGAGGGCGACGGCCGCCGCGAGGCCCACGCCGGCCATGGCCGCTCCCGAGTCCCCACTGAGGACGAACGCGAGGAACACACAGACCATGATCAGGGCGGCGGAGTTGATGACCCGGCTGGTCTCGGCGAGGCCGACGCGCACCGCGCGGGCGTTGTCCTTGGTGTGCACCCACTCCTCGTGCATCCGGCTGACCAGGAACACCTGGTAGTCCATGGAGAGGCCGAAGAGCAGGGACAGCATGATGACCGGCAGGAAGGCGTTGATCGGGCCCTCCTTGCCGAGGCCGAGCAGCTCCAGGCCCCAGCCCCACTGGAAGACGGCGACCAGGACGCCGAACGAGGCGGCGGCCGCGATCAGGTTCATCACGGCGGCGGTCAGCGGCACCACCAGGGAGCGGAAGGCGATCAGCAGGAGCAGGAAGCCCAGTCCGATGATCGTCGCGACGAAGAGCGGCAGCCGGTCGCCGGTGACCGTCGCGAAGTCCTTGGACACCGCCGTGACCCCGCCGACGTGCGCCTGCACCCCCGCCTTGGGGATGACGTCGTCCCGCAGCCGGTCGATGAGGGTGTCCGTCTCCTGCGACTGGGGCGAGGTGGTGGGGACGACCTGGATGACGGTGACGCCCTGCGCGGGCGGCAGCGCGGCCGCCTGGGCCACACCCGGCGCGTCCTCGATGCCCCGGACGAGCGCGGTCGTGTCGGTACCCTCCACGACGACCTGGAGCGGGCCGTTGAAGCCCGGTCCGAAGCCCTCGGCGAGCAGGTCGTAGGCCTTGCGGGTGGTGGTGGAGGCGTCGTTGTTGCCCTGGTCGGTGGCGCCCAGGCGCAGCGACAGCACGGGCAGCGCGAGCACGGCCATGACGACCAGCGCGAGCGCGGCGACCGTCCGGGGGCGGCGCTGCACCTCCGCCGACCAGCGGGCCGCGGGACCGCTCGTCCGCTCCTCCTCCGGGCCCTCGGCGGCCAGCCGCCGGCGCTGCTTGCGGCTGAGCACCCGCGGGCCGAGGAAGCCCAGCAGGGCCGGCAGCAGGGTGGTGGCGGCCAGGACGCTGAGGACGACCGTCAGCGAGGTGCCGACGACCACGCCGTCCAGGAAGCGCAGGTTCGTCACCAGCATGCCGGCCAGGGCGATGCAGACCGTGCCGCCCGCGAACAGCACCGCGCGGCCGGAGGTGTTGAGGGCGGTGACCGCCGCGTCCTCCGGTGCGACTCCGCGCAGGATGCCCTTGCGGTGGCGGGTGACGATGAACAGGGCGTAGTCGATGCCGACGCCCAGGCCGATCAGGGAGGACAGCAGCGGCGCCAGGTCGGGGATGTCGGTGACATGGCTGAGCAGCTGGGTCGAGAACAGTCCGGTGCCCACGCCGAAGACCGCCACGGCGAGCGGCAGCAGCATCGCGAAGAGCGAGCCGAAGGCGAGGAACAGCACGATCGCGGCGGCGACCAGACCGACCATCTCGGCGAGGCCGGTGGGCGGTTCCTGGACGCGCTGGATGGCCTGGCCGCCGAGCTCGACCTCCAGGCCGGCGCGCTCGGCGTCCCGCGCGGTGTCGACGACGTCCTGGACGAGTTCCTTGGGCACGGCGTTCGCCTGGTCGGCGAAGGTGATCTGGGCGTACGCGATGCGCCCGTCCCGGCTGACCTGCCCCGCGCCCTGCTCGCCGGCGTAGGGGCTGGTGACCCCGCCGACGCCCTTCATGTCCGCGATCCTCTCCAGCGCGGGCTGGATCCGGGACCGTACGTCCTGGTCGCGGACGCTGCCCTCGTCGACCTTCCAGACGACGGTGTCGGTGTCGCCCGCGCGCGCGGGGAACGCCTTCTCCATCAGGTCGTACGCCTTCTTGGAGTCCGTGTCGGGGAGGGAGAACACGTTCGCGTAGTCCGTGCCCGCCGTCGAGGCCGAGAACCCCAGCCCGAACAACGCCCCCACCCACAGCAACAGGACCACCAGCCGATGCCGGTAGCACCAGCGTGCCAATGCCGCCACGATGCGCAACTCCCCACTCACAGTCGACGGGTCCCCCGGGTCCTGGAGACCAGGATTGGCGTCACGCGCACGCGTGCACATCGAGTCGGCATGACTCTCAAGGAACTCCAAAGGGGGGAACCGGCCCGGCTGTCGGCGGGTCCGCCGATACTGGGGGCATGTCGACGGCCCCCGGCACCGTGCTGGTCGTGGAGGACGAGCCGAGCATCGCGGACGTCCTCGCCATCGCGCTGCGCTACCACCGCTTCGAGGTCATGATCGCGGGCACGGTCCGTGAGGCCCTCGCCCTCGCCGACCGCACCCGGCCCGACGTCGCGCTGCTCGACGTCATGCTGCCGGACGGCGACGGCCGGGCCCTCGGGCGGGAACTGCGCGGGCGGCGGCCCGACCTGGCGCTGGTGTTCCTCACCGCGCGCGACGCTCCGGCCGAGATCGTCGGCGCGCTCGGCTTCGGGGACGACTACATCACCAAGCCGTTCGACATCGACGTGGTGATCGCCCGGATCACCGCGGTGCTGCGCCGCACCCGTCCGGCGGACGTCCTGCCGCAGCGCCCTCCGCTGCGCTACGGCGAACTGGAGCTGGACGAGACGACGTACAGCGTGCACCGCGCGGGCCGCTCGGTGGAGCTGACCCCGACGGAGTACGCGCTGCTGCGCTTCCTGGTGCGCAACGGCGGCCGGATCGTGCCCAAGGAGCAACTCCTGCGCCATGTCTGGCAGTACGAGCACACCCCGCCGGAGTCGACGGTGGTCGAGACCTACATCAGCTATCTGCGGCGCAAGCTGGACACCCTGGGCCCGCCGGTGATCACCACCCGGCGGGGCGTGGGGTACGGACTGGCATGAGAAGGCTGCGGGCCCTGCGGTGCGGGCACGGACTGCACTCGCTGCGGGTGAAGCTGACCCTGGCGAACGTGGCGCTGCTGGCGATCGGGATCGTCGCGGCGACCGCGGTGAGCCTGGTGGGGATGCGGCACTACCTGCTGGACCAGATCGACACGGAGCTGGTCAAGACCCGTGACTCGATCGCCGGTACGGGGCTCACCCTGCGGAAGCTGGACTCGCTGTCGGCGCTGAGCTTCCTGCGTGACCGGATGGCGCCCGGGGAGAGCGACGAGGAGTCCGCGGCGGACACGGTGTTCACCGCCGTGGACGCCACCGGCCGGCCCGTGTCCCTGCTCGGTGTGCCGCCCACCGCCGCCCAGAGCGACCTCGCCGCGGCGGTGCGCGACCCGCACGCGCTCGCCCTCGGCCCCGAGCCGGGCGACGTCAGCATGCGCGGCGCGTCGTACCGGGTCACGGCCACCCGGCTGGGGGACGGCACCTACGTCCTGATGGCGACCTCCACCGAGGCCCTGCACCAGGGCATCACCAAGGCGCTCAGGCTCGATCTCGCCGTCGGGACCCTGCTGCTGGCGCTCCTCGCGTGTCTGACGCTGTTCAGCGTGCGGCGGCGGATGCGGCCGCTGGAGGACATGGTGGAGACGTCGTCGGCGATCGCGGAGGGCGATCTGACCCGCCGGGTGCCCTCCAGCCGGGAGACCAGCCTGGAGGTGGAGCAGCTGCGGCTCGCCCTGAACTCCATGCTCCACCAGGTGGAGGCGGCGTACCGCACGCGCGAGCGCAGCGCGGGCCAGCTGCGCCGGTTCGTCGCCGACGCCTCGCACGAGCTGCGCACCCCGCTGTCCGCGATCCGCGGCTATCTCCAGCTGTACGACCAGGGGATGCTGCGCGAGCCGGAGGAGCGCAAGCGGGCCTGGGACCGGATGAACGGCGAGGTGGACCGGATGGGCCGGCTCGTCGACGAACTCCTCACACTGGCCCGGCTGGACCAGCGGCCCGAGCTGCGGCTGCGGAACGTGGACGTGAGCCGGCTGGTGCGGGACGCGGCCGAGGACCTGCGGGCGCAGCAGCCGGACCGGCCCGTCACGGTCCACGCGGACGGGACCATGCTGGTGCGGGCCGACGAGTCGGGGCTGCGCCAGGTGCTGGGCAACCTGGTGGCCAACGTCCGCACGCACACGCCCGTGGAGGTCCCGGTCCGGCTCGGAGTGGAGCGCGCGGACGGAATCGTCCGTCTGTCGGTCCGGGACGAGGGACCGGGTCTCACGGCGGAGGACGCGGCACGGGTCTTCGACCGCTTCTTCCGCGCGGGCGGCGGCGCGGGCAGCGGTCTGGGCCTGGCGATCGTGCAGGGGGTGGTGCGGGCCCACGGAGGAGAGGTGAACGTACGCACGGCCCCGGGCGAGGGCCTGGGGGTGACGGTGGAACTGCCGACCCGCCCGAGGACCTGCGTCTGAGCGACCGGTCCTCGAGGGGTCCTAGGCGTTCGCCAGGAGCAGGGCCCATACCGTCTTGCCGTGCCGGCCTCTGCTCCAGACGCCCCACGCGGTGGCGAGGTGTTCGACGAGATGCAGGCCGCGGCCGTGTTCCTCCCACTCGCCGACCACCCGCGGCCGGGGTTCCTGGCGGTCCTCGTCGGAGACCTCGATGAGACAGGAGCCGTCCGCGAGGGCGGTGACCGCCACCTCGAACTCCCGCTCCTGCAGGGGCCCGTGGCGGATGACGTTGGTGGCGAGTTCGGACACCACGAGGACCGCGTCGGTCAGCGCCCGGTCGTCGGGGCCGTGCCCCCAGTCGGCCAGATGGTCCCGCACCCGGCGCCGGGCCAGCCCGACGGACGCCGGATGCCGGGGCAGCCGGAAGGAGTTGCGTCTCAGCACGTCTGCTCCTCACCCCGCGCACAGCTCCGTCACATCACACCCCGACGGGTGACTGCCCGCGCTGGTGGGGACGCATGCCCGAACGGGCCGGATCCGCCTGGGGGCCGGCCCTCGGGTCACTGCTGCGGTGGGTGGTTCCGGGGTGTCAGATCCAGTCCAGGGACCACAGCCGGAACACGCCGTTGCCGTCGGCCAGGTACTGGCCGCCGCCGATGCTCGCGTCGGCGACGACGTACTCCTTGCGCTGCCACAGCGGGATCACCGGCACCTCGTCGGCGACGGTCTGCTGGAGGTTCTTGAAGTCGTCGGCGACCTGGGTGCGGTCGGCGTACTGCTGGCTGTCGGTGATGTAGCGGTCGACGGCCCTGTTGCTGTAGCCGGTGTTCATGGTGGAGCCGGTGCCGACGAGCGGACCCGCGTAGGTGTCCGGGTCGGGATAGTCGGCGACCCAGCCGACGGCGTACGCGTCGAGCTTGCCGCTCGCCCAGCGCTTCTGGAAGTCGGTCCACTCGTAACCCTTGACGTTCACCTTGAACAGACCGGAGGCCTCCAGCTGCCGCTTGAGCTCCTTCGCCTCGGCCGCGGCGGCACCGCTGCCCAGGCCGTAGCCGTAGGTGAAGCTGACCGGGATGCCGACACCGGCCTGCTGAAGCAGCGTGCGGGCCTTCGCCGCGCTCTGCGTGGGGTAGGTGTCGAAGAAGGACGTCGTGTGGCCGGTGAGGCCGGCCGGGATGAGCGAGTACAGCGGGTCGACCGTGCCGTCGTACACGGTCGCGGCGAGCTGCTCCCGGTTGACCAGCCAGGCCATCGCCTTGCGCACGTCCACCGAGTGCAGCGGCGAGGACGCGCGGGTGTTGAAGTACAGGTTGCGGGTGTCGGAGCTGTCGGCCTCGGTGACCCGCATCTCGGGGTCGCTGGCGTTGAGGGAGGCCAGGACGGCGGGCGGCAGCTGCCGGCTCGCCACGTCGATCTCCTTGGCCTTCCACCCCTTCTCCAGGGCGTCCGGGTCGGCGTAGTAGCGCAGTTCGACGGGCGAGCCGGTCTTCACCGCGCCGCGGTAGCGCGTGTTGGGTTCGAGGTCGGCCCGCTTGCCCTTCGTGTACGACGTCAGCGTGTACGGGCCGGTGCCGTCCACGGCGGTGCCGGCGCGCAGGCCGTCGGCCGGGTAGCGGGTGTGGTCCACGATCGAGCCGGCGCCGGTGGCCACCTTGAACGGGAAGGTGGCGTCCGGGGTCGTCAGATGGAACGTGACCTTCAGCCCGTCGGCGTCCACGGACTTCAGGGTGGACAGCAGCGAGGACGGACCGACATCGGCCTTGATCTTCTTGACCCGGTCGAAGGAGAACTTCACGTCCTCGGCGGTCATCTTGCGGCCGCTGGGGAAGGTGAGGTCGTCCCGCAGCTCGCAGGTGTACGTCGTCAGGCCGCCCTTCGGGAAGGAACAGCTCTTGGCGGCGTCCGGGACCGGCGAGACGCCGCCCGGCTCGTACGTCAGCAGCGACTGGAAGACGTTGTTGAACAACGCCCAGGAACCGGCGTCGTAGGCGCCCGCCGGATCGAGTGACGTGATGGTGTCCGTCGTGCCCACGGTGATGGTGGCTTCGCTGTCCTGCTGCGACGGCAGCAACTGCCAGCCGCCCACTCCGACGACGGCGAGAACCAGCAGTGCCACGAGGATCCGCATGCGAACCGAGCGCATGGTGATGTCCTGCCTCCCCCGGGCCACAAGAAGGCCCAGTACTACACAGAAAGCCACCCCCCTTGGTGGCGGGGCTCACCTAACCACACGTGTTTCAGCGGGCGGAAGAGACTTCTGGGTAGATGAGAAAGAACTTACCGACGCCCTGTTTCCACGGGATTTCACAGCGAACTCCCATACTCCGGCTCACGCCTGACGGGACGCCAGTTCGATGACCGTGATGTCCGAGGGCGCGCCCACGCGGGTGGGCGGCCCCCAGGCGCCAGCGCCCCGGGAGACGTAGAGCTGGGTGTCGCCGTAGCGGTCCAGGCCGGCCAGGGTCGGGTTCGCCGCCTCGGCGATCAGGTTGCCGGGGAAGAGCTGGCCGCCGTGGGTGTGGCCGGAGAGCTGGAGGTCGACGCCGTGGCGTACCGCGTCGTGGATCTGGACGGGCTGGTGGGCGAGGAGCACGCACGCGCGCGTGGTGTCCCGGTCGCCGAGGGCCTTGCCGAAGTCGGGGCCCTGGCCCTCGCTCTCCCCCGCGATGTCGTTGACGCCGGCCAAGTCGAACCAGGGGAGTTCGGTGCGCTCGTTCTCCAGGGGGTCCATTCCGAGGCGGCGCACCTCCTCGACCCACTGCGCGGCGCCGGAGAAGTACTCGTGGTTGCCGGTGACGAAGAAGCTGCCGTGCCGGGCCTTCAGCCGCGCGAGCGGGGCGGCCGCCGGGCCCAGGTCCTTCACACTGCCGTCGACGAGGTCGCCGACGACGGCGATCAGGTCGGGCTGGGTGCCGTTGATCGTGTCGACGACCTTCCGCGCGAAGTCGCGGCCGAGCACCGGGCTGAGGTGGATGTCGCTGACGACCGCGATCCGGTAGCCGTGGGCGGTGCGCGGAAGCTTGGCCAGCGGGACGGTGACCCGCTTCACCTTCGGACCGCGCAGCACCCCGTAGGTACCGGCGCCGACGGTCCCCACGGCCACCGCGGCGGCCGCGCCCCCGACCACCCGGGAGACGAAGAGACGCCGCGAGGGGGCACGGTTTTCGGCCGCTTCGGAAGCGGGGGTGGGCCGCCCCGGCCCCTCGGGAACAAGGCCGGACCGCTCCGCCGCCACCGGCGCGGGGGCGGCCTGTCCGGACCCCTCCGGAGCGAGGGCGGACCGCCCGGCCGCCGCGGAGGCGGGGGCCGACTCCTCGGCCGACGCACCCGGCCGCCCGGCCGCCTCGGGAACAAGGCCGGACCGCTCCGCCGCCACCGGCGCGGGGGCCGGCTTCCCAGCCGACGAACCCGGCCGCCCGGCCGTCACGGGGGCAAGGCCGGACCGCTCCGCCGCCACCGGCGCGGGGGCGGCCTGTCCGGACCCCTCGGGAGCGAGGGCGGACCGCCCGGCCGCCGCGGAGGCGGGGGCCGACTCCTCGGCCGACGCACCCGGCCGCCCGGCCGCCTCGGGAACAAGGCCGGACCGCCCGGCCGCCGCGGAGGCGGGGGCCGACTCCTCGGCCGACGCACCCGGCCGCCCGGCCGCCTCGGGAACAAGGCCGGACCGCCCGGCCGCCGCGGAGGCGGGGGCCGACTCCTCGGCCGACGCACCGGGCCGCCCGGCCGCCTCGGGAACAAGGCCGGACCGCTCCGGCGCCACCGGCGCGGGGGCCGGCTTCCCAGCCGACGCACCCGGCCGCCCGGCCGTCACGGGCGCGGGGGCCGGTGACTCCGGCTGCCCGGTCCGTGAGCCCGGGGCGGTCGGAACCGGTCGGTTCGTCGGCTCGGTGCGGGCCGCTGCCGGTTCCAGCCGCTCGGCCCGTCGGTCCAGGAAGCGGCGCAGCAGGGGTCGTACGAGCTCGCCCGCCACGACCCCCAGCAGCAGGTAGATCGACAGGGCGAGCCAGAGGAAGCCCGGCCAGGCCAGGGTGCGCTGGAGCCAGAAGGGGGCGCCGGTGCGCTCCGCGACGAGGGCGCCGATCGCCAGGGCCCAGCCGCCCGCGATCAGCACGGCGCCGCCGCGGCGCGCCGGGCCGGGACCGCTGGTGGTGTCCCTGAACAGACGGCGCCACAGGTACCAGTTGGCGCCGGCCAGGACCGTCAGCGCGAGCAGCGCGAAGAGGATCACCATCGGCTAGGACGTCCGGCGCAGTGCGCGCAGACCGCGCAACCCGATGACCCCGATGGCCGTCCCCAGAAGGAAGGAGACGACGGCGAGCGTCAGGTGCACCCAGAAGTACGCGGTGGGGTGCCCGTCGTCGAAGGCGAGACCGCTGCCGTCCTTGACCAGATTCTTGACGAAAGTGACCCAGATGACCCAGCTCCACACCCCGAAGGCGAGCAGGAACCAGGAGAGGGGGCGGCTGAGCTTCATGGGTTCAGTATCGCCGTCGGGTGTCCGGTTCGATGACCGGGGTGGGGAGGGCGGCGGGACTTCCCGTCGGCCGCCAGGTACGTTCTGCGTCGTGCCCGCACCCATGAAGCAGACCGTCAGGCGATCCCTGCTGGTCACCGCAGCGTCCCTCACCTCTCTCGCGCTGGCCGCGCCCGTCTCCCTCGCCGCGCCGAGTCCGACCCCCTCCAAGAGCCCGTCCCCCTCGGCCACTCCCCCGGCGACCATGTCCTCGGTCGGCGGCGCCCGGCTCGGGCAGGCCGGGACGCAGGTGGCGCTCGCCGGGGACGCGCCGGTGGTGCCGAAGGACCTCACCGCGCGGTCGTGGATCGTCGCGGACGCGGAGTCGGGCGAGGTGCTGGCGGCGCACAACGCGCACTGGCGGCTGCCCCCGGCGAGCACGATGAAGATGCTGTTCGCGGACACCGTGCTGCCGAAGTTCCCGCGGACCACCGAGCACAAGGTGGTGCCGAAGGACCTGGAGGGCATCGGGTCGGGCTCCAGCCTGGTGGGGATAAAGGAGAACGAGACCTACTCGGTGCACGATCTGTGGCTGGGCGTGTTCCTGCGCTCGGGCAACGACGCCGTGCATGTGCTGTCCTCGATGAACGGCGGGGTCGCGGGCACCGTCAAGGAGATGAACCAGCACGCCGAGGAGCTCCAGGCCCTCGACACGCATGTGGTCTCGCCCGACGGCTACGACGCGCCGGGCCAGGTCTCCTCCGCTTACGACCTGACGCTGATCGCGCGTTCGGGGCTGCAGAAGAAGGACTTCCGGGAGTACTGCTCGACGGTCTCGGCCAAGTTCCCGGGCGAGACGAAGAAGAACAAGAAGGGCAAGAAGGTCCGTTCGTCCTTCGAGATCCAGAACACCAACCGGCTGCTGGCCGGCGACTACGACATCTCGCAGTACCCGGGCATCGCGGGCGTCAAGAACGGCAACACCACCAACGCGGGCGCGACCTTCACCGGGGTGGCGGAGCGAGCCGGGCGGGTGCTGCTCGTCACGGTGATGAACCCGGAGAAGAGCGACCACAACGAGGTCTACAAGGAGACGGCGAAGCTGTTCGACTGGGGGTTCGCGGCGGCGGGGAAGGTGACGCCGGTGGGCGAGCTGGTCCCGCCGCAGTCGGCGGCGCCCAGCGCGCAGGCCAGTGCGCAGCCGGGCGCGAACCCGTCCTCGGGCGCGTCCCCGGCGGCCGGCCGGGGCGGCACCTCGCAGCAGCCGGTGGCGAGTGCGGTCGCCGACGACGGCGCTCGCGGCATGTGGACCGCGCTGGGCATCACCGGCGGGGTGCTGGTGCTGCTGGCCGCCGGCGCGTACGTCGTCAACCGCCGCTGGCCGCTCCCGGAGCTGGTACGCCGTCGCCGCTGACGTCCTCGTCGAAGGCGCTCTCGGGTGCGCTGCCCGTGGCGGTCCAGGCGGCGCTGTACAGGACCAGTTTCGAGGTGAGGTTGATCCACAGGAGCAGGGCGATGGGGACGCCGAAGGCGCCGTACATGCTCTTGCCCGCCACGTTCTGCATATAGCCGCTGAGCAGCAGCTTGAGCAGTTCGAAGCCGACCGCGCCGATCAGTGCGGCGACGATCAGACGGCGGCGGGTGGGCTCGACTCCGGGCAGCAGGGTCAGGACATAGAGGAGGAGCAGGAAGTCGGCGAGGACGGCGATGGTGAAGGCGGCGACCCGCAGCAGGATGCCGCCCCAGCCCGCCTTGTCGATGCCGAGGGCGTCGGTGATCCGGCCGACCAGGGCGGAGGCGACGGTGGAGAGGGCGAGGGTGGCCAGGACCGCGCCGCCGAGACCGACCAGGATGCCCGCGTCCTTGCCCTTGCTCAGGACCGGGTTCTCCTCCTTGTCGGGCAGCTCCCACACCGCGCGCAGACAGTCCCGCATCTGACCGACCCAGCCGATGCCGGTGAACAGCAGCAGGGCGCCGGCGATCAGGCCGACGGTGCCGGCGTTCTGCACCAGGTCGTGGACATTGAGCTGGTCGGAGATGCCGGGGACCTGGTCGGCGATCTTGTCCTGGAGTTCCTGCTGCTGGGACTCACTGAGGGTGGCGGCGGCGATCGCGGCGGCCAGGGTGAGCAGCGGGAACAGCGCGATGAAGCTGATGAACGTCATCGCGGCGGCGAGCCGGGTCCATTTCACCCGGTCCAGGCGTTCGTACGACCGCCACGCGTGCGTGGCCATGAGGCGGGTGACCCACGGCCCGACGCCGGGAAGCTTCTTCAGCCAGTCCATGATCCGACTCTGCCCTGCTCGGCGGGAATGACGCGAGAGACGGGGGCCGAGTACCCCGGAAGAACTGCGGCAATATTGGGTGACATCCCATTAATCACCCATTTCGGGGAGCAGGGATAGGTTTCAGGACTCATCACCCATAACAGGGCGATACGGTCGCCTGCATGCCTGCCGAGACCGTCTCCGTCACCGGATGGGGCCGCACCGCTCCCTCCGCCGCCCGGCTGATCCGCCCCCGGACCTACGAGGAGGCGGTGGCCGCGGTCCGGGACTGCGGCGTCCGCGGGGGTATCCCGAGGGGGCTCGGACGGGCGTACGGGGACGCGGCGCAGAACGCGGGCGGAGCGGTGTGGGACATGACCGGCCTGGACCGGATCCATGTCGTCGACGTGGCCGGCGGGACCGTGCTGTGCGACGCGGGCGTCTCGCTGCACCGGCTGATGGAGGTGCTGCTGCCGCTCGGCTGGTTCGTGCCGGTGACCCCGGGCACCCGGTACGTCACCGTCGGCGGGGCGATCGGCGCCGACATCCACGGCAAGAACCATCACGTCCGCGGCTCCTTCGCCCGGCATGTGCTGTCCTTCGAGCTGCTCACCGCCGACGGCGCCATCCGCACGGTGGCCCGCGGCACCCCGCTGTTCGACGCGACCGCCGGCGGCATGGGCCTGACCGGGGTGATCCTCACGGCCACCGTCCGGCTCCAGCCCGTCGAGACGTCCCTGATGACGGTCGACACCGAACGCGCCGCCGACCTCGACGACCTGATGGCCCGGCTGACCGCCACCGACCACCGGTACCGCTACTCCGCCGCCCGGATCGACCTCCTCGCCCGCGGGGCGGCCACGGGGCGCGCGGTGCTCACCCGGGGCGACCACGCGCCCCTGGACGCGCTGCCCGCCCGCGCCCGCAGCGCACCGCTCGCCTTCCGTCCCTCCCGGCTCCCGCCCGCGCCGGCCGCCCTGCCGGGCGGACTGCTGAACCGGGCGACCGTCGGGCTGTTCAACGCGCTCTGGTACCGCGCGGCGCCCCGCGCGCGGACCGGCGAACTCCAGCCGCTGTCCGCGTTCTTCCACCCCCTCGACGGCGTCCCGCACGGGAACCGCGTCTACGGCAGGAACGGCTTCGTGCAGTACCAGTTCGTCGTCGGACACGGCCACGAGGACGCCCTGCGCCGGATCGTGGCCCGGATCGGCGCGCACCGCTGCCCGTCCTTCCTCGCCGTCCTCAAGAGGTTCGGGGACGCCGACCCCGGCTGGCTCTCCTTCCCCCGCCCCGGCTGGACCCTCGCCCTGGACGTCCCGGCCGCCCTGCCGGGCCTCGCCGCCCTCCTCGACGAGCTGGACGAGGAGGTGGCCGCCGCCGGCGGACGCGTCTGCCTCGCCAAGGACTCCCGGCTGCGCCCCGAACTGCTCACCGCGATGTACCCGCGCCTGGCCGACTTCCGCGCACTGCGCGCGGAGCTGGACCCGCGCGGGGTGCTCGTCTCGGACCTCGCCCGCCGTCTCGCCCTCTGAAGCACCTCTGAAGCCCCCTGAAACCCCAGGAGTTGCCGTGCAGGACGCCTTCGGTCTCCCCCAGTCCCTCCTCGTCCTCGGCGGTACGTCGGAGATCGCGCTGGCGACCGCGCGCCGGCTGATCGCCCGCCGCACCCGCACGGTGTGGCTGGCCGGACGCCCCTCCCCCGCCCTGGAGTCGGCGGCCGCCGGCCTGCGCGCCCTCGGCGCCGACGTCCGTACCGTCGCCTTCGACGCCCTCGACCCCGACCGCCACGAGGCCGTCCTCGGCCAGGTGTTCGCCGAGGGCGACATCGATCTCGTGCTGCTCGCCTTCGGCGTCCTCGGCGACCAGGCGCACGACGAGCGCGCCCCCTCGGCGGCGGTGCGGGTCGCGCAGACCAACTACACCGGCGCGGTGTCGGCGGGTCTGGTGAGCGCCCGCGCACTGCAGACGCAGGGCCACGGGGCGCTCGTCGTGCTCTCCTCCGTCGCCGGGGAGCGCGCCCGCCGCTCGAACTTCATCTACGGCTCCAGCAAGGCCGGCCTGGACGCGTTCGCGCAGGGGCTGGGGGACGCGTTGCAGGGGACCGGCGTGCACGTCATGGTCGTACGGCCCGGGTTCGTGCGGACGCGGATGACGGCGGGACTGCCCGAGGCGCCGCTCGCGACCACGCCCGAGGAGGTGGCGGCGGCGGTGGAACTGGGGTTGCGGCGGCGGTCGGAGGTGGTGTGGGTGCCGGGAACGCTGAGGGTGGTCATGGCGGGGTTGCGGCATGTCCCTCGGGGGGTGTTCCGGCGGCTGCCTGTCTAGCCCCCTGAAAAGCGTGTCGCCCTCAGCGTGTCGGCAAGGTGTCCCGGTCCGCGTGAGCCGTCTGCGGGGGGATCACCGGGCCGCCGAAGGGATACTCGCGGAGCTGGCGCCAGACCCCGTCGGGGCCCTGTTCGTGCAGGGCGAAGCCGGTGCAGGACCAGTCGGCCTCGTAGCCGGAGAGATCCTCGAAGGCCCGGTCCATGGCCTCCTCGTCGATGCCGTGCGCCACGGTGACATGCGGGTGGTACGGGAACAGCAGCTCGCGCACCAGCGGACCGGCGGGGTCCCGGACGAGCTGCTGGAGCCAGGCGCAGACCTCGGCGCCCTCGACGACCTTCAGGTACACCACCGGTGACAGCGGGCGGAAGGTGCCGGTGCCGCACAGCCGCATCGGGAAGGGGCGGCCGGTCGCGGCGACCTCGATGAGGTGGGCGTCGACGGCCGGCAGGTCGCTCGCCTCGATCTCCGTCGGCGGCAGCAGCGTGACATGCGTGGGGATGCCGTGAGCAGCGGCGTCGCCGAAGCCCGTGCGCCGCTCCTGGAGCAGGCTGCCGTGAGGCTCCGGGACCGCGATCGACACGCCGATCGTTACGGTCCCCACGTCGTCTCCTGTCGTCGTGCCGGGTTCGTACGCAGTCGTACGGCTATCGACTGTACGGCCACGGCTGTGCTCTGGGCAGGCGCAAGAGAAGTGATGTGCAGCGCTCTGCCCGGTGGAACATCTGTGTGGTGCGCCTGTGATGCTGCTGAGCGCCGTCAGTGCTTCGCGGGCAGGAAGCCGACCCTCTCGTACGCCTGGGAGAGCGTCTCCGCGGCGACGGCGCGGGCCTTCTCGGCGCCCTTGGCGAGGATCGAGTCCAGCGTCTCCGGGTCGTCCAGATACTGCTGGGTGCGGTCCCGGAACGGGGTGACGAAGTCGACGACGACATCCGCGAGGTCGGTCTTCAGGGCGCCGTACATCTTGCCCTCGTACTCCTGCTCCAGCTGCGCGACGCTCTTGCCGGTGAGGGTGGAGTAGACGGTGAGCAGGTTGCTGACGCCCGGCTTGTTCTCCAGGTCGTAGCGGACGACCGTGTCGGTGTCCGTGACCGCGCTCTTGACCTTCTTCGCGGTGGCCTTCGGGTCGTCGAGCAGGTTGATGAGGCCCTTCGGCGTGGACGCCGACTTGCTCATCTTGATCGACGGGTCCTGGAGGTCGTAGATCTTCGCCGTCTCCTTGAGGATGTACGGCTTGGGGATGGTGAAGGTCTCGCCGAAGCGGCCGTTGAAGCGCTCGGCGAGGTCACGGGTCAGCTCGATGTGCTGGCGCTGGTCCTCGCCGACCGGGACCTCGTGGGCCTGGTAGAGGAGGATGTCCGCGACCTGGAGGATCGGGTACGTGAACAGGCCGACGCTGGCGCTCTCGGCACCCTGTCGGGCGGACTTGTCCTTGAACTGGGTCATCCGGGACGCCTCGCCGAAGCCGGTGAGGCAGTTCATGACCCAGGCGAGCTGGGCGTGCTCGGGGACGTGGCTCTGCACGAAGAGGGTGCAGCGCTCGGGGTCCAGACCGGCCGCGAGGAGCTGGGCGGCGGCCAGCCGGGTGTTGGCCGTGAGGTCCTTCGGGTCCTGCGGGACCGTGATCGCGTGCAGGTCGACGACCATGTAGAAGGCGTCGTGGGACTCCTGGAGGGCCACCCACTGGCGGACGGCGCCGAGGTAGTTGCCCAGGTGGAACGAGCCGGCGGTGGGCTGGATGCCGGAGAGCACGCGGGGTCGGTCTGAGGCCATGTTCATCATTGTCTCAGAGAGCGGTGAGTGGTTTCGGTGCGCGGGGAGCTGCGGCGCCGTCGTGGCTCGTCGCGCCCCGCGGCGGAGCCGCAAATGATGCGGCCCCGCGCCCCTTGAGAACGCCTTCAGCCCAGGTCGATCTCCGGGTACAGCGGGAAGCCCGCCACCAGGTCCGTCGCGCGCCGGGAGATCTCCTCCGCCACCTTCGCGTCCAGGACGTGACTCGCCTTGCTCGGCGCGCCGGACTTCGTCGTGCCCTGCTCGGTGGTGGTGAGGACACGGTCGATCAGGCCCGCGACCTCGTCCATCTCCGCCGTGCCGAGGCCGCGGGTGGTCAGGGCGGGGGTGCCGATGCGGATGCCCGAGGTGTACCAGGCGCCGTTCGGGTCGGCGGGGATCGCGTTGCGGTTGGTGACGATGCCCGAGTCGAGGAGGGCCGCCTCGGCCTGGCGGCCGGTGAGGCCGTAGGAGGAGGCGACGTCGATCAGGTTGAGGTGGTTGTCGGTGCCGCCGGTGACCAGGGTGGCGCCCCGGCGCATCAGGCCCTCGGCCAGCGCGCGGGAGTTGTCGACGATCCGCTGGGCGTAGTCCTGGAAGGCGGGCTGCCGGGCCTCCGCCAGGGCGACGGCCTTGGCGGCCATCACGTGCGGGAGCGGGCCGCCGAGGACCATCGGGCAGCCGCGGTCGACCTGGTCCTTGAGGGAGTCGTCGCACAGGACCATGCCGCCGCGCGGGCCGCGCAGGGACTTGTGGGTGGTCGTGGTGACGATCCGGGCGTGCGGGACCGGGTCGAAGTCGCCGGTCAGGACCTTGCCGGCGACCAGGCCCGCGAAGTGCGCCATGTCGACCATCAGGGTCGCGCCGACCTCGTCGGCGATCTCGCGCATGATCCGGAAGTTCACCAGACGGGGGTACGCGGAGTAGCCGGCGACGATGATCAGCGGCTTGAACTCCCGGGCCTGGGCGCGCAGGGCGTCGTAGTCGATGAGGCCGGTCGCGGGGTCGGTGCCGTAGGAGCGCTGGTCGAACATCTTGCCGCTGATGTTCGGGCGGAAGCCGTGGGTGAGGTGGCCGCCCGCGTCCAGGGACATGCCGAGCATGCGCTGGTTGCCGAAGGCCTGGCGCAGCTCCGCCCAGTCGGCCTCGGTGAGGTCGTTGACCTGGCGGGCGCCGGCCTTCTCCAGGAAGGGGACCTCGACGCGGTCGGCGAGGACGGCCCAGAAGGCGACCAGGTTGGCGTCGATGCCGGAGTGCGGCTGGACGTAGGCGTGCCGGGCGCCGAAGAGCTCGCGGGCGTGCTCGGCGGCGAGCGCCTCGACCGTGTCGACGTTGCGGCAGCCGGCGTAGAAGCGGCGGCCGACGGTGCCCTCGGCGTACTTGTCGCTGAACCAGTTGCCCATCGCGAGGAGGGTGGCCGGGGAGGCGTAGTTCTCGGAGGCGATCAGCTTGAGCATCTCGCGCTGGTCGTGGACCTCCTGGCCGATGGCGTCGGCGACGCGCGGCTCGACGGCGCGGATCACGTCGAGGGCGGCGCGGAAGGCGGTGGACTCGGTGGACAGGGGGGCGGACTCGGCAGACATTCGGGACCTCCGGACATGCGTTCGGCGTTCACGGTTCGGCCCAGGCGCACGGCACTCTGCTGCTCACGGGCCGCTCCCCGATGGTCCGTCCCATCCCAGCGCGCCAGTCACGGCCCGCGGCCAGCCTACCGGCCACGCACGCGGGGGAAGGCGTCGCGTCCACCATGCGAGCGACCCGGGAAGGGCGCACGCTGGAGGTCCCGGGAGGTCCCGTGACCACGACCGAGGCGCTGATCGCCGCCGCCGACGCGCACAGCGCGCACACCTATCACCCGCTGCCGGTGGTGATCGCCACGGCCGAGGGGGCGTGGATGACGGACGTGCGCGGGCGGCGGTATCTGGATCTGCTGGCGGGCTACTCGGCGCTGAACTTCGGGCACGGCAACCGGCGGCTGGTCGAGGCGGCGAAGGCGCAGCTGGAGCGGGTGACGCTGACGTCGAGGGCGTTCCACCACGACCGGTACGCCGCGTTCTGCACCGAGCTGGCCGCGCTGTGCGGCAAGGAGATGGTGCTGCCGATGAACACGGGCACGGAGGCGGTGGAGACGGCCGTGAAGACCGCCCGGAAGTGGGGCTACCGGGTGAAGGGGGTCCCGGCGGAGACGGCGAAGATCGTCGTCGCCGGCCACAACTTCCACGGCCGTACGACGACGGTCGTCAGCTTCTCCACCGACCCCGAGGCCCGGGCGGACTACGGGCCGTACACACCCGGATTCGCGATCGTCCCGTACGGGGACGTCACGGCAATGCGGGCGGCGGTGACGGACAACACGGTGGCGGTGCTGCTGGAGCCCGTCCAGGGCGAGGCGGGGGTGATCGTCCCGCCGGAGGGCTATCTGCCGGCGGTGCGGGAGCTGACCCGGGAGCGCGGGGTGCTGTTCGTCGCCGACGAGATCCAGTCGGGGCTCGGCCGGACGGGGCGGACCTTCGCGTGCGAGCACGAGGGGGTCGTACCGGATGTGTATGTGCTGGGGAAGGCGCTCGGGGGCGGGATCGTGCCGGTGTCGGCGGTGGTGGCGGACGCGGCGGTGCTCGGGGTGTTCCGACCCGGGGAGCACGGGTCGACGTTCGGCGGGAATCCGCTGGCGTGCGCGGTCGCGCTGGAGGTGATCGCGATGCTGCGGACGGGCGAGTACCAGGAGCGGGCCGCGCTCCTCGGGGAGCGGCTGCACCGGGAGCTGGGGGTGCTGGCCGGCACCGGGCGGGTGACGGCGGTGCGCGGGCGCGGGCTCTGGGCGGGCGTGGACGTGGCGCCGGAGTACGGGTCGGGGCGGGAGGTGGCGGAGCGGCTGATGGGCCGGGGCGTCCTGGTGAAGGACACCCGCGGCCCGACGATCCGCGTCGCACCGCCCCTGGTCATCACCGAGCGGGACCTAAACTGGGGGCTGGAGCAGCTCCGGGCCGTGCTGGGGCTCGGGCCGTAGGCCGTCAGAGGATCACGTGCGGGACGAAGCGGGCGTACTCGTCGGTGATCAGGCCCGAGGACTCGCGGATGCCGAGGCCCGCCGACTCCCCCGCCACGACCCACGCGCCGAGGACGACGTGGTTGCCGTCGAAGGCGGGCAGCGGGGCGAGCTGCTGGTAGCAGCAGGGTTCGTCGGTGCGTACGACGGGGTCGGCGCCCTTTCCGTGGATCGTGACGCCGGCCCCCTCCCGGCCGAGCAGGGGCTTGGCCACGTACCCGGTGGTGGCGGCCAGCTCACGGGGGCCGTCGAGATGGGCGGGCAGGAGGTTCGGGTGGTCCGGGTACAGCTCCCACAGGACGGCGAGCAGGGCCTTGTTGCTGAGCAGCATCTTCCAGGCGGGCTCGATCCACATCGTCGTCCCCGTGCCGCCGCCGTTGTCGAGGGTGTCGAGGACATGGCCGGCGAACCGGTCGGTGGTGAGCCATTCCCAGGGGTAGAGCTTGAAGCAGCTGCGGATGAACCGGAGCCGGTGGTCGACGAAGCGGCCGGAGAGCCGGTCGAAGCCGATGTCCTCGACGGGGATGAACGCCGTGTCGAGGCCCGCCTGTTCGGCGGTCTCCTTCAGATAGGCGACCGTCATCAGGTCCTCGCCGAGTTCGTCGGCGGTGGAGTGCGCGAAGTAGAGCGGGCCGCCGGGCGGCAGCAGCGGGGCCTGCTTGCGCCAGGCCTCGACCAGGCGTTCGTGCAGGGAGTTCCACTGGTCGGCGCCCGGGAAGCGCTCCTCCATCCAGAACCACTGCGCGGAGGCCGCCTCCACGAGGGAGGTCGGGGTGTCGGCGTTGTACTCCAGGAGCTTCGCCGGGCCCGTGCCGTCGTAGCGCAGGTCGAAACGGCCGTAGACGGACGGCAGTTCGGCGCGCCGGTGCCAGGCCTCGGTGACGGCGGCGGCCACGCGCGGGTCGGTGATGCCGAGGTCGGCCAGGCGGCCGGCGGTGACCAGGTGGTCCGCCGCCGCCAGACACATCCGGTGCAGCTCCTCGACGGTCTCCTCCAAGGCCTCGACCTCGTCGAGGGTGAAGGCGTAGTACGCGCTCTCGTCCCAGTAGGGGCGCAGGCTGCCGTCGGGGTGGCGGGTGAGCGGGTAGACGAGGCCCTGCTCCTCGACCGTCTCCTGCCAGCCGGGGCGGGGCTCGATGGTGTGGCGCTGCATGGCGTACGGCCGCTCAGCCGCCGCTGCTGCCGGAGCCGGAGCAGCCGAAGCCGCCCCGGTCGACGGCCTCGCTCTTGCTGAAGGTTCCGTAGTCGGCCCAGCCGCCGTCGACGTCGGCGTCGTAGTACCAGTCGGCGTCGGTCTTCGCGGCCGTGCCCGAGGTCTTCCTGCCCTTGCCGGAGGTGGAGCCGGAGGTGGAGGACTTGCAGTTCTTGTCGGCGACGACCTTGTAGCCGTAGAGCGAGTCGTAGCTGTCGCGGTCGACGCAGCGGCGGTCCGGGTCGGAGCCGCAGGAGGTGAGGGCGGCGGCGACCACGCCCATACCGCCGAGTACGACCGTGCTGGACCGCAGGCGCCTGCGTGATTCCGCCATGTCCCCGTCTCCCCGTTGCCGTCTTTACCTCGCCCCTACGGCGATTTCCGGCCGCCAGCCTAAAGATCGGTGAGAGAGCGCGCACACCGGCCCCCCGGTGGGCGCCGCTCGCCTACAGTCCGTTCGTGCTGTTCGGAATGGTGTGCGCGCTCGGCGCGGCGGTCTGCTTCGGTACGGCGACGGTGCTGCAGGCGATGGCCGCGCGCGCCGCGTCCGGTGGGGGCGGCGGGGAGGCGGCGCTGCTGCTGCGGGCGCTGCGGCAGTGGCGGTACATGGCGGGACTGGGCCTGGACGGGCTGGGGTTCGTCCTCCAGATCGCCGCGCTCCGCTCGATCCCGATCTACGCGGTGGCGGCGGCGCTGGCGTCGAGCCTCGCGGTGACGGCGGTGGTGGCGGCCCGGCTGCTGCGGGTGCGGCCGAGCCGCGGCGAGTGGGGTGCGGTGGCCGTGGTCTGCGCGGGGCTCGCCATGCTGGGGCTCGCCTCGGGCGCGGAGGGCGAGGAGAGCGGGCCGGCGGCACTGCAGTGGGTGATGCTCGGGACGGCGGTGGGGGTGCTGCTGCTGGGCGTGTCCGGGGGGCGGCTGCCGGAGCGGGGGCGGGCGCTGCTGCTGGGCATGGCGGCCGGGGTCGGGTTCGGGGTCGTCGAGGTGTCGGTACGGCTGATCGACTCGCTGTCCCCGGCAGACCTCGTCAGCGATCCGGCGGTGTACGCGCTGCTGCTGGGCGGCGGGGCCGCGTTCCTGTCGCTCACCTCCGCGCTCCAGCGGGGCTCACCGACGACGGCGACGGCCGGGATGGTGGTCGGGGAGACGATCGGACCCGCGCTGGTCGGGGTGGTGTGGCTGGGCGACCGCACCCGGGAGGGGCTGGCGTGGCTCGCCGTGCTGGGGTTCCTGATCGCGGTCGCGGGCGCCCTGGCCCTGGCCCGCTTCGGCGAGGCCCCGGAGGAGCCCCAGGCCTAGGAGGTTCCCCTAGGGCTTCCCGGAGGTGCGGGGGGTGGGGGGATCCATAGGTTCGGGGTGCGGCCGAGGGACGGCCGTCAGGGAACAGGGGGTAGTCATGGGACCCAACGACGCGCAGATCGTGCGGGTGTTCAGCCGTCGGGTCGACGGAAGCATCGCGGACGTCACGCTGAGCCCCGGGAGTGACGCGGAGATCCAGCTGGAGGCCGAGGCCGGCTCGGCACTGTTCGGGACCCAGGGCGCGTACACCGTGACGCTGGTCGTGCGAGACATCAGCGACGGCACCGTGATCCCGACGGTGGGCCCGTCGGTGCTCAAGGGCCACTTCCAGGAGACGGACTGGTCCAAGCTGGACGCCGTCTTCACGTTCGTCCTGGACAAGGGCGTGCTCGACGCGCACAAGGGGCACCTGGCACGGGCGTACGGCTCGGTGGTCTACGGCAGCGGCCTGGGCGGCGGCACCTTCGCCGTCAGTCCCTACTTCCAGATCCTCCCGGACTGACACCGCCCAGCCGCGCGGCCAGCTCCACCCGCGAGCGCACCCCCAGCTTCGCGTAGGCATGGCTCAGGTGGTACTCCACCGTCTTCGCGCTGAGGACCAGCTCGCGGGCGATCGCCCGGTTGGTCAGGCCGGTCGCCGCGAGGCGGGTGACGGCGTGTTCCTGCGGGGTGAGCCGCTCCCGGATCCACGACGGGGATGTGGATGCGGGAGCGGCTCCGCACGCGGCGAGTTCGCGGTCGCAGTCGCGCAGGAACGGCACCGCGCCGAGCGCGGCGAAGCGGTCGCGGGCCGCCCGCAGCAGGTCGAGCGCGGGGGCGGTACGGCCCGTGCGGCGCAGGAACGCGCCGAAGTCCAGCTCGGTGCGGGCCCGGGGGAAGGGCAGGTCGAGGCGGGTGTACCGGTCGAGCGCCTCGGCGTAGGCGTCCCGGGCGCGCTTGGGTTCGCGGCGGGCCGTGTACAGGGCGCCCCGGGTGTGCTGGACGGCGGCGAGGGTGGAGGCGCGGGCACGCCGGGCGGCGCGTTCCTCCAGTGCGGTCAGCAGCCGGTCGGCCTCGTCGAGCTCGCCGGCCGCGACCAGACAGTCGCAGAGCAGGTCGCGCCAGGGGACGTTGGCGGTCTCACCGGTGAAGTCCAGGTCGTCGTGGGCGAGGAGGGGCCGCAGCAGGGCGAGGGCGGCGGTGTGGTCGCCGCGCAGATGGTCGAGGTGGGCGAGGCCGTACGTCACGAAGATCTCCAGCATGCGGGACTCGCGGACGACGGGGTTGGCGTGGGCGAGGCGCAGATGGGCGGCGGCCCGGTCGTGGGCGCCGCGGGCGGCGGGCGGGAGGGCGGCCTCGGCGTGCACGACGGGGGCGATCCAGCCCTGGCCGAGATCGGCGGCGACGGAGGAGGCGGTCTCCCAGTGGGCCTCGGCGAGGTCCCAGTCGCCGTACAGGAACTCGGTCTTGGCGAGGAGCGTCAGCGCGATCACCCGTAGCGGCACGGGGCCGGTGCGGGCGAGGTCCACGGCCCGCTCGAAGTCGGCGCGGGCGGGCCGTAGCCGGTCGGTGTAGAGGTGCAGGGTGCCGCGGCCGAGGAGGAGGTCGATGTCGGGGAGGCCGACGAGGGAGGCGTCCGGGAGGGGCTTGGTGAGGGCGGACGCCTCGTCGTAGGCGCCGAGCTGGCCGAGGGCGGCGAGGTGGACGAAGCGCAGGGTGCCGCCGGCGCGGGCGGCGCCGTCGAGGGCGGTGCGGGCCCAGGTGCGGGACTGTCCGGCGCGTCCGCTCATCATGTGGACCATCACGTACTGCTCGGCGATCCGGGTCTCCAGGCCGGGGTCGGCGCCGGGGGTGCGCAGCCGCCAGGCCTCGTCGAGGAGGGTGCGGGCCTGCTCGATGTGCCCGGAGACCAGGGCGAGATGGCCGCGGGCGCAGTACCGCACGGCCGTGTCGGTGTCCTCGGGGAGGGCGGCGACGACGGTGGCGGCCTCCTCGCGGCGGCCGTCGAGGAGCAGGGCCTCGACGGCCTCGCAGGCCAGGCGGCCCCGGTCGGCGGGGCGGGAGGTGAGGTCGGCGGCGTGCCGCAGCAGGGGTGCGGTCTCCACCCAGCGGCCGAGGGCGCCGCGCCGTCGGGCGCGGTCCGCGAGCTGGGCGGCGAGCCGGTCGTCGGGGCCGTGGGCGGCGAGGACGCGGTGATGCAGCCGGGTGTGGGGGTCGTCCTCGGCGTCGGCGGCGCGGGTGTGCAGGGCGGTGCGGCGGACCGGGCCGAGCCGGTGGTAGACGGCGGCGCGCACCAGGGGGTGGGTGAAGGCGATGTGGCAGGTGCCGGGGCCGGGGGTCTCCTGGAGCAGGCCGTGGTCGAGGGGTTCGGCGAGCGCGGGCAGCGGGTCGTCGAGGGCGGCGAGGGCGGCGGCGCGGGTGAGGGCGCAGGGGCTGCCGAGGACGGCGGCGGCCTCCACCAGGGCGCGGGCGGGCGGGCCGCAGCGGGCGAGCCGGTCCAGGACCAGCCGGGTGTAGGTCTGCGGGGCGGGCAGCGGGGTGCCGGTGGACCTGAGGACGTGGGCGGGGACCTCCTCCAGCAGGGCGCGGCAGTGCAGGGGGTTGCCGCCGGTGTGGGCGCGCAGTCGGGCGGCGGCGGTCTCGGGCAGCGGTTCGGGCAGCAGACCGGCGCTCAGGGCGACGAGGTCGGCCGGGGCGAGGCCGTCGAGGCGCAGGTGTACGGCGGTGTCGTCGGTGAGGAGGCGGTGGAGGCCGTCGGGGAGCCGGCCGTCGCCGAGGTCGCGCACGGCGACCAGGCACAGGACCTGGTCGGCGCGCAGTCGGCGCAGGGCGAAGGCGAGGGCGTGCAGGGAGGGCGCGTCGGCCCAGTGCGCGTCGTCGACGACGAGGACGACCGGGCGGCCGCGGCGCTGGAGTTCGCCGAGGGGTTCGAGGAGCTGGGCGCCGGCGGTGGGCGGGTCGGTGTGCACGGGGTGGCCGAGGAGGCGGGCGAGGACGCCGTACGGCAGGGACGCCTCGTGTTCCGCGCCGGAGGCCATGAGGACGCCGCCCGGGAGGCCGGCGAGGAAGCGCCGCAGCAGCGCGGTCTTGCCGATGCCCGGCGGCCCCTCGACGACGGCGAGGACGGGCCGCCCGGCCGCCGCCTGCGCGTACAGCGCCTGTAACCCGGCGAGTTCGTCCGCCCGACCCACGAACGCCCGCCCCAGGAACATCGCTCGCCCACCCCGCCCGCGACCACCCATCGCCCTGCCCTCCCCCGAGGCCTCGGCCCCTCAGTCCAGCACCGGGCCCGGGCCGGGGCAATGCGGCAATGGACGTAGCGGGGGGTGCGCGGGGCGAAGGGGCGCGCGCCGTCCATGAGGGCGCGGGCGGGGGCGCCACCGGCCCGGAAGCGACCGGCCGCCGCGCTGGTCGCCCCATGGCGGGCGGTGGTCACCGCGCAGCCGTCGGCTCGCGGTGGGTCAGGTCATCGCCCCGGTGATGCCGTCCCACAGGCGGGACCTGGCCTCCAGGGCTACGGTGACGGTCTCCACGGCCTCCCGCCAGCGGGTGTCGTCGGTGCCGCAGAGGTCGCTGACCATCTGGAGGGCCATGGGGGTGTGTTCCTCGCCGTCGACCTCGATATGGCGGGCGAGGTAGTCGCGGAAGAGGGGGAAGCGGTCCGTTCCCTCCTCCTTGACGACCTGGTCGAACATGTCGGGGATCAGGTCCTCGCGGGAGAAGGCGAAGACGGCGGCCCGGCAGTGCAGCGGGCGGTGGGCGATGATGTCGAAGGTCGTCGTGACGAACTCCGCCGCCGCGGCGGGCACCTGGGCGACGCGCAGGGCCGCCGACAGATCGTGCCCCTCGCCGATGAGACCGAGGAAGGCGTCGACGCGGGTCGCGTCGGCCCCGGCCTCGGTCATGGCGGCCCGGTAGAGCTCGAAGTGGCTGGTGAAACCGCCGTTCAGCTCGTCGCTCTCCTCGACCAGCACGATGTCGTTGATGAGCCGGCGGGCCACCGCCGAGCCGCGGGGCACCCAGGGCACGTCGACGCAGGTCAGCTCGCGCTGGAGCGACTTGAGCAGGGACATGAAGTCCCACACCGCGAAGACGTGGTGGGCCATGAACGTCCTGAGGTGTTCCGGCCCGGATATCCGCTGGTAAATGGGGTGGGCCGTTACTTCTTTTCTGGCGGATTCCAGCACGGAACGAGCCCGTTCGATTCCCTCTTGTCCCCCGGCGGTCAGTTTCCAGTCGTACCTGGACATGAAGATCTCCTTCGATCTCGGACCGCGATCGTCCAACCATCCGAGCGACGACGGCAAGCACTTTCTTGAATTCGGCGGAAGTTACTCGCAGTATCACCCGACAGATGGCGGTAATGAGTCTGAAATACTGCCAAAGAGCCGCGATCCGGACAGTCACAGGCTGGCCACAAAAAACTCGTTGAATCTTTGAACGCGAGGGTTCCGGGGTGCGTACTCCACCCCGTGAGCAGTAATCCCGTCACCGTGACCGTGGCCTATCACGTGGTGCCGGGCCGTGAGGCCGACTTCCACACCTGGGGGTGGGCCATGCTGGGCGCGAGTGCCCGGCAGCCGGGTTTCCTCGGGGGTGGCGTCCTTGTCGATCAGGAGGCGGAGTGGCATGTCGTCTATCGCTTCGCCACCGAGGACACGGCCCTGGCCTGGGAGGTCTCGCCCGACCGGGTCCAGTGGGACGTCCGCACCCAAGGCATCGCCGAACGGGCGGGCCGCCGTAGCGTGCAGGGATCGAAGCAGTGGTTCGACACCCAGGGCCCCCCGCCCCCGCCCCCGGCCCCACCTGCTCCGCCGACCCCTCCGGCGAAATGGAAACTGTGGTTCGTGAATATGAGCGCGGTGTTCCCGCCGGTGCTCCTGTTCAATCTGATCGTGCTGCCCTATCTCGGCGGCCTCAATCCGTTCATTCGCACGCTGTTGCTCTGCCTGTGTGTGACGGCTCTCGTCACCTGGATTCTCATGCCGCGCCTTCAGCGTTTCTTCAAGAAATGGCTGTACCCACCGCTCCAGGCGCTGCGTGGGCGGCACAAACGACGGACCGTATAGGTTCGTGAACGACGAAGGAGGTGGGCGGGTGAAGACCCTGCTCATCGACAATTACGACTCGTACACGTACAACCTGTTCCAGCTGGTCGCCGAGGTCAACGGCGAGGAGCCGGTGGTGATCCACAATGACGCCGGCGGTGCCGACGGGATCGACGTATTAGACGTTCTCGGCGGTTTCGACAATGTCGTGGTCTCGCCCGGTCCGGGGCATCCGGGAACGGCCCGTGACTTCGGCATCAGCGCCCGGGTGCTCGCCGAGGCGACCGTGCCCGTGCTCGGCGTCTGCCTCGGTCACCAGGGCATGGCGCTCGGGGAGCAGGGCCGGGTGGCGCCCGCCCCGCAGCCCCGGCACGGGCATCTGACCCAGGTGCGGCACGACGGCCGGGACCTGTTCCAGGGGCTGCCCCAGCACTTCACCGCGGTCCGCTACCACTCCCTCGCCGTGCACGAGCCGCTGCCCGACACCCTGGAGGCCACCGCCTGGGCCGAGGACGGCGTCCTCATGGGCATCCGGCACCGCGAACGGCCGCTGTGGGGCGTGCAGTTCCACCCGGAGTCGGTGCTCACCGAGTACGGCCACCGCATGCTGGTGAACTTCCGCAACCTCACCGCCGAGCGGGCCCGCCGCCCCCGCAGCAAGAACACCGCCGTCCCCTCGGCCACGATCGCCGGGCCGGCCATTCCCCGCCCCCGGCAGGGCAACCTCCCCGCCTACCGGCTGCACACCCGCCGGATCGCCGGAGCCGTCGACACCGAGGCCGCCTTCACCCGCCTGTTCGCCGGATCGGCGCGGTCGTTCTGGCTGGACAGCTCCCGCGTCGAGCAGGGCCTGGCCCGCTTCTCCTTCCTCGGCGACGACAGCGGCCCGCTCGCCGAGTTCGTCCGCTACGACGTCGAGGCCGGCCGGTGCGAGATCGAGCGGGCCGGACGGCCCCCGCGCAAGGTCACCGCGAGCGTCTTCGACTACCTCAAGCGGCAGCTGGCCAACCGCCGGGTCGACGCCACCGGTCTCCCCTTCGACTTCACCGGCGGATACGTCGGCTACTTCGGCTACGAGACCAAGGCCGACTGCGGCTCACCCAACCGCCACCGGGCCGAGACCCCGGACGCGGCCTGGCTGTTCGCCGACCGGCTGATCGCGGTGGACCACGAGGAGGACTTCACCTACGCGGTCTGCCTCGCCGAGGACAGCCCGCAGGCAGCCCGCGAGGCCGCCGACTGGCTGGAGCACACCGTCGCCCAGCTCACCTTCGTCGCCCCCGACGGCCACCGGCCGCCGCCCGCCCCGGCCGAGCCCGACCTCGGCGCCGCCGAACCCTGGCTGACGCGCGACCGGACCACGTACCTCGCCGACATCGAGGCCTGCAGGCGGGAACTGCGGGCCGGCACCAGCTACGAGATCTGTCTCACCGACGCGGCCCGGCTGCCCGCCCCGCCCGAGGCGTACGCCTTCTACCGGGAGCTGCGGCGCGTCAACCCGGCGCCCTACGCGGCCTTCCTGCGGTTCGGCGACCTCGACGTGGCCGGCGCCTCGCCGGAGCGGTTCCTGCGGATCACCCGGGACGGCGTCGCCGAGACCAAGCCGATCAAGGGCACCGCGCCACGCGGAACCGACCCGCTCGAGGACACCCGGCTCCGGGACGCGCTGGCGGCGGACGCCAAGACCCGCGCCGAGAACCTGATGATCGTCGACCTGCTCCGCAACGACCTGGGCAGGGTCTGCCGGACCGGGACGGTACGGGTGTCCCGGCTGATGGCCGTCGAGACGTACGCGACCGTGCACCAGCTCGTCTCCACCGTCGAGGGCCGGCTGCGCGAGGGCACGGACGCCGTGGACTGCGTGCGCGCCTGCTTCCCCGGCGGCTCGATGACCGGCGCGCCGAAGCTGCGCACGATGGAGATCATCGACGGCCTGGAGACCGAGGCGCGGGGCGTGTACTCCGGCGCCCTCGGCTACCTGGGGTGCAGCGGCGGCGCCGACCTCAACATCGTCATCCGCACCGCCGTGCTCGCCGACGGCCGGATGCACCTCGGAGCGGGCGGCGCGATCGTCCTCGACTCCGACCCGGTCGCCGAGTACGACGAGATGCTGCTGAAGACGGCCGCGCAGATGCGGGCGTACACGGGCGCCGCCCCGCTGACCGCCCCGGACGCCCTGGAAGAGGGCGCCCGATGACCACTCCCCGGCTCACCCCGGCACCCCGCGCGGCGGTGTCCGCGGACACCGCCACCCCGCGCCGGACACCCACCGGCACCGCCCCGGCCACGGCCGCCGACACTCCACCGCCCGTGGGCGCCGACGCCGCGCGGCCCGGCCAGGCCGGCACCGCGCCGCCGGAAGCCGTCACCGCCGCACCGCCCGCACCGCCCGTGCCCCCCGCGCCCCCCGCGCCCCGACGCTCCGAAACCGCCGCCACCGCGCTGCCCCTCACCACCGGCCTCGACACCAACCTCGCCGTCCGGCTCGTCCGGCTGACCGAGCGGGAGGGGTGGGGCGGGCGGGCCGCGTTTCATCAGGGGCACCGGACCTGGACCCACGACGAGGTGCACGGCCTCGCGGCACGGACAGCAGGGGTCCTGGCCGCGCAGGGCGTAGGGCCCGGGGACCGGGTGCTGCTCGCGCTGCCCGACTCGATCGCCTGGGTGGCGGCCTTCCTCGGCATCGCCCGGCTCGGCGCGGTGGCGGTCCTGGTCAACCCCGAACTCCCCGCCGCCGACCACGCGTTCATGGCCACGGACACCGGTGCGGTGCTGTGTGTGACGGGGCCGGGGCTGGAGGACGACCGGTTCGCCGGGCGGGCCTGCCTCGGCGCCGACCAGCTGCTCGCGCTCGCCGCCACGGCGCCGGCCGCCGACGCCCGGCCCGTCGGTCCCGGCAGCCCGCTCTACCTCCAGTACACGTCCGGCACGACCGGCCGGCCCAAGGGCGTCGTGCACACCCACGCCGACCCGGAGGCGTACCACGAACTCATCGGCCGGCCGCTCCTCGGCATCACCCCGGACGACGTCACCCTGTCGGTCTCGAAGCTTTTCTTCGCCTACGGCTTCGGCAACGCGTTCGTCTTCCCGCTGTTCTCCGGCTCCTCGACCGTCCTGGTGGACCGCCGCCCCACCCCGGCCGCCGTGGACGAGCTGGTCGCCCGGCACCGGGTGACCCTGCTCTACTCCGTGCCGTCCGCGTACGCGGCGCTGGTCGCCGACCGGGGCAGCGGCCACGAGGCCTGCTTCGCCTCCGTACGGGCCGCCGTGTCGGCCGGCGAGGGCATGCCGGACGGGCTCGGCGGGCGCGTCGCCGACCTGCTCGGCGCTCCGGTCCTGGAGCAGATCGGCTCCACCGAGGCCGGACACGCCTTCTGCGCCAACAGCCTCGGCCACAACCATCCGGGCACCGTCGGCCGTCCCGTGCCCGGCTTCGAGGTGGAGCTGCGCGACAAGGCCGGACGCCCGGTGCCGGACGGCGCGGAGGGCGAACTGTGGGTCCACGGGCCGACGGTCACCCCCGGCTATCTCAACCGGCCCGAGGAGAGCGCCCGCACGCTCGTCGACGGCTGGCTGAACACCCACGACCGGGCGCGCCGCGAACCGGACGGGACGTACACCCACCTGGGCCGCGCCGACGACATGGAGATGGTCGGCGGCATCACCGTCTCCCCGCTGGAGGTGGAGGCCGTGCTGCGGACCCACCCGGCGGTGAAGGAGGTCGCGGTCGCGGCCGTCACCGACGCGAGCGGGGCGGGCCGGCTGCGCGCCTTCGTCGTCCCGGCGCGCACCCCGGCGCCGCCGGGCTTCCAGGAGGACCTGCTGGGGCTCGCCCGGGAACGGCTCGCCGCCTTCAAGGTCCCCCGCAGCGTCAGCCTCGTCCCCTCCCTCCCCCGTACCCCCACCGGCAAGCTCCGCCGCCATCTGGTCCGCCAAGGGGCCTGGTGACCGTGCCGACCACCGCAGAGAGGAACCGTTACATGTCCCAGCAGCCCGTTCTCGCCGACCGCGGCTTCTACCTGGGCCCGATGCTGCGCCGGGCGGCCGAGCGGCACGGCGCCGTGTTCGTCACCCTGGACCGCCCGCTGGACACCCACCCCGACCTCGGCACGGCCCTCAGCTACACGATCCTGGCCGAGGTGGTCGAGGAGCTGTCGGGGCGGCTGTGGGAGGCGGGCGTACGGCCCTCCGAACAGGTCGTCGTCCACAAGACGGACAACGTCGACATCGTGCTGCTGACCTGCGCGGTCTCCCGGATCGGCGCGGTGCCGGTGCTGCTGTCGCCGGCGCTGGCGGGCGAGGTGGTGGGCAAGCTGCTCGCCCGGCTCCAGCGGCCGTGGCTGGTCACCGACGGGGCCAAGCTGGACGGCCCGTTGTCGGGCCTGGACCTCGACGCCCTGGTCCGGCGCACGCTCACCGTGGCCGACACGCCCGGCGCGGAGTCGCTCCAGAAGTACGCCGGCGCGCCGACGCCCCGTCCGGTGCGGCTGCACCCCCGGGAGCCCGCCCTGATCACCCACAGCTCGGGCACCACCGGTGTGCCCAAGCTGGCCGTGCACTGCGCGAACACCATGTGGAACCGGCTGGTGCCGCAGAAGGCGATGGGCTGGCCCACCCGCGGTGAGGTGGCGGCGCTGCACATGTCGTTCGTGCACTCGCGCTTCTACCATCTGCTCGGCGTCCTGCTGCACTTCGGCAGCCCGCTGCTGCTGATCACCGACCCGGACCCGGCGTCCGTGGGCCCGCTGCTCGTCCGCCACCGCCCCGGGATCGTCGAGACGCACCCCAACACGTTCGTGCTGTGGGAGGAGCTGGCCGACGCGCCGGGCGCCCCGCTGTCGCGGGTGAAGTCGTACGGCTCGACGTTCGACGCGATCCATCCGCGCACCGTACGGCGGCTGCTCGACGCCTCGAAGCGCCGTTCGCCCTGGCTGATCCAGCTGTACGGGCAGAGCGAGAGCGGCCCGGTGGCGTTCCAGTGGTTCACCCGGCGTTCGGTGGCCCGCGCGGACGGCCGCCGGGTCGGCACCGGCATCCCCGGCTTCACCCGGGTCCGGGTGACCGGCCCGGACGGCGAGCGGCTGCGGCCCGGCACGCCCGGCCGGATCGAGGCCCGCACCCGGGGCCGCATCCTCACCTATCTGGGCATGCAGGAGCAGTACGACCGTCAGCTCACCGACGGCTGGTGGCAGATGGGCGACATGGGCTACCGCAGCCGGCTGGGCGCGCTGTACCTGATGGACCGCGAGGTCGACCAGATCGACGCGGTGCACAGCAATCTGGAGGTCGAGGACACCCTGATGGACCGCCTGGAGGAGCTGCGTGAGGTGGTCATCGTGCCGGGCGCGGACCGTGAGCCGGTGCCGGTGGTGTGCGTACGCGGGGAACGGCCGCTGGACCCGGAGCGCTGGCGGGAGGCGACGGCCGATCTGCCGAAGATGGCCGAGCCGAGGCAGTGGCGGTTCGAGGAGCTGCCGATGACGGCCACCTGGAAGGTGAAGCGGCTGGAGATCACCCGGATGCTGACCGAGGCGCGAGAAAGCGTCCACGCGTGAACCCTGTGATCGTGGTGGGCGCGGGCCCGGTCGGTCTCTCGGCCGCGCTGGGCCTGCGCGCGCACGGGCTGCCCGTCACCCTGCTGGAGGCGGACCCCGAGGACCGCGCACGGCCGGGCAGCCGGGCCCTGTTCGTGCACCGCGAGACCCTGCGGCTGCTGGACGGCATGTCCCCGGGCCTGGCCGCCGAGATCACGGGGTACGGCCGTACCTGGCACACCCGGCGCACCCTGTACCGGGGGCGCGAGGTGTACTCGCGCACCTTCCCGCCCCCGTCCGGGCTGCCCCCGTTCACCAGCCTGCGCCAGGTGGACACCGAGCGCTTCCTGCGCGGGGCGTGCGCGCGGGCGGGCGTGGAGTTCGTCTGGGGCGCGCGGATCACGGAGGTCCGCGCCTCCGGCACGGGCGTGACGCTGACCGGTGAGGACGGGCGGGAGTGGAGCGCCGGGTACGCCGTCGCCGCCGACGGGGCGCGCTCGGCGGTCCGCCGCGCGCTGGACATCGCGATGGAGGGCACCCGGGGCGAGGGCTTCCACGTGGTGGTCGATGTCGCGGACGTACCGGGCGCCGAGCTGCCGCTGGAGCGGGTCTTCCACTACGAGCATCCGGGGGTGGGCGGCCGCAGTGTGATGCGGGTGCCGTTCACCGGTGGCTTCCAGGTGGACCTCCAGTGCTTCGACGGCGACCGGGAGGAGGAGTACGGCACGGAGGACGCCGTACGCCGCTGGCTCCCCTCGGTCGTGGGCGACGGGTACGACGGGCGCATCCTGTGGGTGTCGACGTACCGCTTCCTGCGCAAGGTCGCGGCCTCCTTCACCGACCCGCACCGGCGGGTGCTGCTGGTGGGAGAGGCGGCGCATCTGTTCCCGCCGTTCGGGGCACGCGGGATGAACAGCGGGATCGCCGACGCGGCGGCCGCGGCGGAGGCGATCGCCGCCGGGACCGACGCCGCCGTGGCCGGTTTCGCGGAGGTACGGCGGGCCGCCGGGCTGTTCAACAGCGAGGCGGCCGGGATCGCGCTCGGCCATCTGCGTCCGCACCGGCGGATCGTACGGCTGCGGCAACGCGCGGCGGCGGCTCTCGCCCCCGTGCTGCCCTCGTGCGGATCATGGCTGGAGCACGCCCCGTACGGACCCCGGCACGGGGCGCCCGCGGTGGCGGGCGGCAAGTACTGAGGAGGACGGGATGAGTACGCCAGGACTGCTGAGCTGGTCGCCCGACGGCGGGCTGACACCGGTCCCGGCGGCCGGGGGCCCGCTGCTCGCCGCGGACTCGTGGCTGGTGCGGGACGGCCGGGTCCGGGCGTACGACCGTCACCGGGAGCGTTTCCTCGCGGCCTGCGGGGAGTGCGGCGGGCCGGGGCCGCGCCGGCTGGTGGAGTTCTGGCAGGACGTGACCGCCGCGCTGCCGCGCACGGGCGAGTGGTTCCCCCGGGTCGAACTCACCGTGGGGACGGCGGACCTGAGGCTGCGGATGCGGCACGCCCCGCCGCTGGGCGCGGAGATCCGGCTGTGGGCCGTGGGCCAGCAGGACCCGCGCACCGCGCCCCGGCTCAAGGGCCCCGATCTCGACGTGCTGGCCGAGGTGCGGGCGCGGGCGACCGCGGCCGGCGCCCAGGAGGCGGTGCTGGTCGGACCGTCCGGGGTGGTACTGGAGTCGCCGACGGCCGGGGTGCTGTGGTGGGAGGGCGACACCCTGTGCCTGCCGCCGTCCCGGTTGCCGCTGCTGCCCTCGGTGACGACGGCGCTGGTCCTGGAGCGGGCCGTGCGCGAGGGCTTCCGCGTCGACCGCCGGGAGCGGACCGTGGCCGAGCTCGACGGCCTCGAGGTGTGGACGGTGAACGCCCTGCACGGACTGCGCCCGGTGACGGGCTGGGCGGGGGCGGACATCGAGGCCGGCCTCGCAGGGCGGGCGGCGGAATGGCGGGAATGGCTGGAGGGACTGGGGGAGCCACTGCCGGGCGAATGAATGCGAAAAAACATCGGGCATCGACGCGAGAAGCCGATGCCCGAATTCCGTGTGCCGTTTTCGGCAATTACTTCGTCTACTTCTGCTTCGTCTACTTCTACTTCGTCTACTTCTGCTTCGTCTACTTCTTGGCGGGCTGATAAGCGCCCGGAACCATACGCGTGGCGATCGCGATGCGGTTGTACGCGTTGATGACGGTGGCCGCCCAGATCAGCGCCGCGACCTGCGCCTCGTCGAACACCTCGGCGGCCTCGGCGTAGACGTCCTCCGGCACGTGCCCGTCGGCGACGAACGTCACGGCCTCGGTCAACGCCAGTGCGGCGCGCTCCCGTTCGGTGAAGAAGGGGGTCTCCCGCCAGGCACTCAGGGCGTAGATCCGCTGCTCGGTCTCGTCGGCGGCGCGGGCGTCCTTGGTGTGCATGTCGAGGCAGAAGGCGCAGCCGTTGAGCTGCGAGGCGCGGATCCTGAGCAGCTCCAGGATTTCCGGTTCGACTTTCGCGTCCTGCGCCGCGGCGACCGCGGCGGCATGCAGGGAACCCATCGCCGAGGAGACGTCGGGGGTGATTTTCTTCAGGGCCACACGGGATATCTGGTCACGGTTGCTCATGGGGTCGACTATATCCGCGAATTCATATGCGGGAACCGCCTTGCGGCCACCGGGCCGCCGCTTCCCGCACCGCCTGCCGCAGCCACGCGTGGGCCGGGTCCGCGTCATGGCGCGGGTGCCAGGCCATGCCGAGACGCAGCGGCGGCAGGGGCAGCGGCACCTCGAAGGCGACCAGCCCGAGGCTCTCGGCGAGCGGCAGCCCCCAGGAGGTGTTCAGCCCCACCAGGTCGGTGTCCCGGAGGACGAACAGAGAGGAGAGCAGGGAGCCGACGCTCATCACCACCCGCCGCTCCAGGCCGAGTCCGGCGAGCGCCGCGT
This sequence comes from Streptomyces sp. YKOK-I1, assembly GCF_054660435.1. Lineage (NCBI taxonomy): Bacteria > Bacillati > Actinomycetota > Actinomycetes > Kitasatosporales > Streptomycetaceae > Streptomyces > Streptomyces sp. YKOK-I1. The sequence goes on along the minus strand of NZ_BAAGDR010000001.1, from coordinate 6,379,500 downwards.
CGACCGGACCGTGCAGCCTGCCGCGCCGCGACACGATCAGGTGACCGGCCTCGCGCGCGAACCGCTCGGGCGTCAGCTCCCCTTCCAGCAGCGGGTGTCCGGCCCGTACGACGCCCATCATCCGTTCCTCCAGGAGGTGCTCGCGATGCACCTCGGGCGCGGTCGTGTCGAGGACGCCCACCTCCAGGTCGGCGGTGCCCTCGCGCAGGAACGGCGCGTCGACATGGCTCTCGGTCAGGAAGCGCAGCCGGATGCCGGGTGCCTGGGCGGCGGCCCGGGCCAGCAGGGCCGGACCGTGGACGGCCGCGACGGCGTCGTGCCCGAGGATCGAGAAGGTGCGGACCGCCGTCCGGAGGTCGGCGTCCTCGGCCGGGGCGAACAGCGCCCGCGCCCGCTCCACCACCGCGCTCACCTCGGCCCGTACGGCGAGGGCGCGCGGTGTCGGCACCATCCGCCGCCCGGCCCGCACCAGCACCGGATCGCCGAGCGCCCGGCGGATCCGGCCGAGGGTGCGGCTCATGGCCGGCTCGGAGAGATGCAGCCGCCGGGCCGCGCCCTGGACGCTCTGCTCCTCCAGCAGCACATCGAGGGCGGCCAGCAGATTGAGATCCAGTCCGCTTGATTGCGTCACACGCATCGTCCCCTTGCAAAGGTTGCACTGGAGTGCAGGTCACTCCCGACCTTACGGTGACAGGGCACCCCACCCCACACCCAGCTCCGGGAGGAGCCATGCCCCCGCACGCCCTGAAACGGTCCACCCTCCTCGCGCTGTGCGCCTGTGTGCTGGTCGCCCAGAGCATGGTCGCCGCGATCAACCTCCTGATCCCGCAACTGGGGTCGTCGTCCCTGCACCCCTCCGGCGCCGAGATCCTGTGGACCGTCGACGCCTATGTCATCGTCTTCGCCGGTCTGCTCGTCCCGGCCGGCGCGCTCGGCGACCGCTACGGCCGCAAGGGCGCCCTGCTCACGGGGCTGGCCCTGTTCGCCGCGGGCGCCGCGACCAGCGCGTGCGCGACCGACCCTGCGGTACTCGTCGCGGGCCGGGGCGTCTCGGGCGCGGGCGCGGCGCTGATCACCCCGGCGACGATGTCGATCCTCGTGCACCTCGCGGGCCCGGAGCGGCAGGCGCGGGCGATGGCGTCCTGGACGCTGGCCATCGGCCTCGGCGGGATGGCCGGCAACCTGGGCGGCGGGCTGGTCGGCCAGTACCTCAGCTGGCGGGCCCTGTTCGCGGCGATGGTCCCGCTGGCCGCCCTGCTCGCCCTCGCGGTCGCCCGGACCACCCCGCGCACCGCCCGCTCCGAGCACAGCCGCCTCGATCCGCTGGGCACCCTGTTGCTCACCGCGGGCCTGGTCGCCGTGCTGCACGGCATCATCGAGGGCCCCGGCCACGGCTGGGCCTCGCCGCTGATCCTGGGCTCGTTCGCGGCGGGGGCGCTGCTGATCGCCGTCTTCACCGTGCGCTCCCTGCGCTCTCCCGCCCCGCTCCTGGACCCGCGGGTCTTCCGGTACCCCCTGCTGCGCGCGACCACCCTCGGCATGGCCACCGGCTTCTTCGGCCTGTTCGCGCTGTTCTTCGTCAACTCCCAGTACCTGCAAGAGGTCAAGGGGTTCCGGCCCGCCGTCACCGGGGTCGCGATCCTGCCGCTGGTCGTGGGCATGGCCCTGGTCCCGAGGTTCGCGGCCCGCTGGGCGGCGCACCCCCGCCCGGTCGTCGGCTCCGGACTCGCCCTGATCGGCCTGGGCCTGCTCGGCGCGTCCACCGCCGACGCGCACACGCCGTACGCCGTCTACGCCTGCTGGCTGCTCGTCATCTCGGCCGGCACCGGCCTGTCCATGCCCACGCTGACCCTGGGCCTGGTCACCGCCCTCCCCCGCCACCAGGCGGGCCTGGGCTCCGGCCTCGGCACCTCGGCCCGCGAGATCGGCGCGGCCCTCGGCGTCGCCGTCGCGGGCACGGCCCTGTCGGCCCACCCCGACCTGGCGACGGGCATGGGCCCGGCCCTGCGCACGGTGTCCCTCGCGGTCCTGACGGCAACGGCCGTGGTGATGAAGGGCTACGGCACGACCCGGCGCAGGGCCCTGCGACCCGCCCCCGACACACCAACGGGCCCCGCTCCGAAAACCGGAACGGGGCCCGCGGCCGTCACAGAAGAACTCAGATGAGCCCGAGAGCGCGAACCGCCTCGCGCTCCTCCTCCAGCTCCTTCACCGACGCGTCGATCCGCGCCCGCGAGAACTCGTTGACGTCCAGGCCCTGGACGATCTCGTACACGCCGTCCTTGGTGGTGACCGGGAAGGAGGAGATCAGGCCCTCCGGGACGCCGTAGGAGCCGTCCGACGGGATGCCCATGGAGGTCCAGTCGCCCTCGGCGGTGCCGTTGACCCAGGTGTGCACGTGGTCGATCGCGGCGTTGGCGGCGGAGGCGGCCGAGGAGGCGCCACGGGCCTCGATGATGGCCGCACCGCGCTTGGCGACGGTCGGGATGAAGTCCTCGGCGAGCCACTTCTCGTCGCTGACGACCTCGGCGGCGTTCTTGCCGGCGACCGTGGCGTGGAAGATGTCCGGGTACTGGGTGGCGGAGTGGTTGCCCCAGATGGTCAGCCGCTTGATGTCGGCGACCGTCGAGCCCGTCTTCTTCGCGAGCTGGGTCAGCGCGCGGTTGTGGTCGAGGCGGGTCATCGCGGTGAAGCGCTCGGCCGGTACGTCCGGGGCGGCGGCCTGGGCGATCAGCGCGTTGGTGTTGGCCGGGTTGCCGACGACGAGGACCTTGATGTCGTCCGCGGCGTGGTCGTTGATGGCCTTGCCCTGCGGCTTGAAGATGCCGCCGTTGGCGGAGAGCAGGTCACCGCGCTCCATGCCCGCGGTGCGGGGGCGGGCGCCGACGAGCAGGGCGACGTTGGCACCGTCGAACGCGACGTTCGGGTCGTCGGTGATGTCGATGCCCTGGAGCAGCGGGAACGCGCAGTCGTCGAGCTCCATGGCGGTGCCCTCGGCGGCCTTGAGCGCGGGGGTGATCTCCAGGAGGCGCAGCTTGACCGGCACGTCCGCGCCGAGCAGCTGGCCGGAGGCGATGCGGAAGAGCAGGGCGTAACCGATCTGGCCGGCCGCGCCGGTGACGGTGACGTTCACGGGAGTGCGGGTCATGGCGTTCTCCGTATGACAGCTGTCGGTGGGGCGTCCCTGCCCCGGATGGGACGTACAAATGATCGATCTCTTGGTATCAAGAGATCCATCCAGCGGTCAGGCTATCGCGCATCCGGGATCCCGGACGTCCGGGGCCGTGTGGCCCACCCCACAGCCCCGGCCCGTGGCACGGAAAAGGCGGCCGCCGGTCCGGGAGAGGTGGAACCGGGCGGCCGCCGGGTGGGGGTACCGGATCGTGCCGGACTCCCGTGGGGGTACCGTTCGCGTGCCCAGGGTGGAGGCGGGTATTCCTGTACACCGGCTTTTTCTAGCCGGTGCACCCCTTCGCTCCCGAGGCGAGGACCGCGCAGGCCGTCGCCCGGTCGGGGTCGCGTACGGCGATCATCGGCGTGTACGCGATCGTCTCGCCGGTGCCGGTGATGGTCCCGCTCTCCTCGTGCGAGCCGACGGTCACCCGGACGACATCCCCCGGTACCGCCCGGGTGATCCGGCCCCAGGCCGCGCCGCACGTCTCGCTGTGGCGGACCTCGACCACGGCGGGCCCGACCACCGCGCTCTTCGCCGTGGTCACCGGGTCACCGGTGCACCCCATCCGCTCGGCGTCCTTGCCGGTGCAGCCGGCGCCCGCGCACAGGACCCCCGGCGGCAGGGCCGGGCTCGTCCGGGCCGACGGCGAGGGCGGCCCGGACGAACCCGCCGTCCGCCCCGGGACCACCGCGTCGGTCAGCAGGAACGCCCCCACGGCGAGGACCAGGACCCCCACCACCGCGGCGAGGTACAGCACCGGCCGCCGCGCACGGGCTCCCCGCCGCGCCCCTTTGGCGGTGCCGGCCGGCCGGGTCGGCGGCCCGAACTCCCCCGGCGCCGCCCTGGCCCGGACGATCCGTGAGTCGTCCACGGTCCGTTCCTGCCGCAGCCGCGCCGTGCTCCAGGCCCGTTCGGCCGACGTCCAGACCGTGACGAGGTCGGCCGCCGCGGTGCCGGTGACCTCGGCCAGGGCGACGACCGCGCCCTTGGGGGCGAGCAGCCGGCCGTCGAGGTACTTCTCCCACGCGGTCCTGCTGTACCCGGTCCGGTCCGCGACCGCCCCGACGCCCAGCCCGGCACGGTCCACCACCCGGCGCAGCAGTTCGGCGAACTCCCGCACCTGTGGATCGAGTTCGTCCGGCAGGTCCCGCCAGCGAGCCATGGAGCCCCCTCCCTCCGCCCGGCAGCCTTTCGGCCACGTTAGCCCCGATGTCCAGACGATTCGGGACACAAACCCGAACGGCCGACGTATCGGTACGGGGCCGCACGGAACGGGGGCCGCACGCGACAGCGGCCGCACGGAACGGATCGTCAGCCGAAGACCATGGCCCCGCCGACCGCGGCCAGCAGCAGGGCGAGCAGCAGCAGGACCGCGAGGAGGAGGAGCCGGCCTGCGGGGCGGGCCGGCTCGGGTTCGGCCGCCCGTTCGTCCAGCCGTTCCCACCAGGGGACGGTGGGGTCGTCCTCGTACGCCTCGCCGGGGTTCGCCGGAGCCGGGCGCGGCCAGGCCTCCACGGCCAGTTCCCAGCGCACGACGTGCCGTTCGGCGTCCGCGCCGGTCAGCCCGGCGACCTGGCACAGCGCGGCGACGGCCTGCCGGGGCGGTGGCTGGACGGCGTTGAGATAGCGCTGCCAGGAGGACTTGCTGTACGCGGTGCGGGCACCGAGCGAGGCGAGGCTCAGGCCGGTGCCGTCCTTGAGCTGCCGCAGCAGCTCCACGAAGTGCCGTACCTCCGGCGGCAGCCCGTCGGGCAGCGGCTGCCAGGCGCCCATCCCGCCCACCTCCTCCTCGGTCCCATGGACGGGACGACACCGGACACCCGCCCGGTTCCGGTCAGCTGCTGACGGTGAAGTGCAGCGTGTCCTTCAGGAAGGGGATCTGGATCCAGGGATCCGGCTGGGCCATCAGCGCCAGCAGCACGATCACCGCCCCCAGCACCCCGTACGTGGCGATGTCGGTGAACCGCGACCGCACCGCCAGCATCCCCACCCCCGGCAGCGTCCACCGCAGGACCGCCCCGGTCAGCAGCCCGACGCCGATCACGATCGTGCCCGCCCGGAACTGGTCGAGCGCGGTCACCAGCAGACCGACGGCGACCAGTGCCAGTACGGCGATGATCGGCCACTGCCGCGCGGCCAGCGCATCGCCGGCCGCGGCCCGCCCCGCGCCCTCGGGGCGCGCGGTGTCCTTGGTGAACAGCGGGAAGCGCCGGGTGTGCCGGCGGGGCACGCCGTCCGCGTCCGGCGCGCTGACGGGGTCCCGCACCTCGATGTCCCCGGCCTCGCCGGGGGCGTCCTCAGCCGGCACTGCGCTCCGCCGCCTCGACCACGTTGACGAGCAGCTGGGCACGGGTCATCGGGCCGACGCCCCCGGGGTTGGGCGAGATCCAGGCGGCGACCTCGCGGACGTCCGGGTGGACGTCGCCCTTGATCCTGCCCTCGGCGTCGCGCGAGACGCCGACGTCGAGGACGGCCGCGCCCGGCTTGATGTCCTCGGCGCGGATCAGATGGGCGCTGCCGGCGGCGGCCACGACGATGTCCGCGCGCCTGAGGTGCGCGGAGAGGTCGCGGGTGCCGGTGTGGCACTGGGTCACGGTCGCGTTCTCGCTGCGGCGGGTGAGCAGCAGCGGCATCGGGCGGCCGATGGTGACCCCGCGGCCGACGACCACGACCTCGGCGCCCTTGATCTCGACGCCGTAGCGGCGCAGCAGGGTGAGCACGCCGTTGGGGGTGCAGGGCAGCGGAGCGGGCTCGTTGAGGACGAGCCGGCCGAGGTTCATCGGGTGCAGACCGTCGGCGTCCTTGGCCGGGTCCATCAGCTCCAGGATGCGGTTCTCGTCGATGCCGCGGGGCAGCGGGAGCTGGACGATGTAACCGGTGCAGGCGGGGTCGTCGTTGAGCTCGCGAACGACCGCCTCGATCTCCTCCTGCGTGGCGGTGGCGGGCAGTGCGCGCTGGATGGAGGCGATGCCGACCTCCGCGCAGTCGCGGTGCTTGCCGGCGACGTACTTCTGGCTGCCGGGGTCGTCGCCAACCAGGATCGTGCCGAGGCCGGGCGTCACGCCCTTCTCCTTCAGCGCCGCCACACGGGCGGCCAGCTCTGACTTGATCTCGGCCGCGGTGGCCTTGCCATCGAGAATCTGGGCGGTCATGACCCCATCCTCCCGGATGACCGGCTCCCGGTTCCAATCCGGACCCGGAATGCCGCTGGACAAGAAACCGGCCATTGCAGAACGATTGAGGTCACAGTGCGCGGGCAGTACCGGGGGGACGCACCGCATCTCTGATCTTCCTCCGCAGTGCGCCGCCCGCCGTCCCTGCACTCGACGACCGACGGAGGAAGCAGCGCCATGAGTTTCGGCGACCCGAACAACCCCTACGGCCCGCCCCCGCAGCCGCAGCCCGGCCAGCCGCCGCAGCAGCCCGGCTACCCGTCCTACCCGACCGCTCCCCAGCCCGGTTACGGCTACCCGGCCGCTCCCCAGCCGGGCCAGGGCTACCCGCAGGCGCCGCCGGTCCCGCAGGGCTACGGCTACCCCATGCAGATGCCGATGCAGATGCCGGGGATCGTCACCACCGCCCGGGTGCTGCTGTTCATCCTCGCGGGCTTCCAGTTCCTGGCCGCCGTGATCTTCGGCATCATCCTCGCGGCGGCGGGCAGCTCGGACGCCGACACGGGCATGGTGGCCGGGGTGGTCGCCGCGATCGCGCTGCTGATGCTGGCTCTCGGCGGCCTGTCGGTCTTCCTGGGCGTGAAGATGCGCAACGGCGGCGGCGGCATCCGCATCGGCACGATGATCTACGCCTCGCTGATGATCCTCGGCAGCCTCGTCAACATCGGGCAGGGACTCTCGGAGACGGCAGCCGCGGGCGCCCTCGGCGGCATCATCTCGCTCGCCTTCGGCATCACGATCCTGGTGGGCATGATCAAGAGCGGCGACTGGTTCAACCGTCCGCGGTACTGAGCCGCCGTACGCGGAGGCGGGCGGCCCGGCATGCTGCCGGGCCGCCCGCCTCCGTGTGTGCGCCGGTCAGTGGAAGAAGTGCCGCGTCCCGGTGAAGTACATGGTGATGCCCGCCTTCTGCGCGGCCTCGACCACCAGCTCGTCACGGACCGAACCACCGGGCTGCACGATGGCCTTGACCCCGGCGGCGCCCAGGACGTCGATGTTGTCCGGGAACGGGAAGAACGCGTCCGAGGCGACGTACGACCCGCGCGCCCGCTCCTCACCGGCCCGCTCGACGGCGAGCTTGCAGGAGTCGACCCGGTTGACCTGGCCCATGCCGACGCCGACGGAGGCGCCGTCCTTGGCGAGCAGGATGGCGTTGGACTTCACGGCCCGGCAGGCCCGCCAGGCGAAGGCCAGCTCGGCCAGCTCCTCGGCGCCGAGCGCGTCGCCGGTCGCCAGGGTCCAGTGGGCCGGGTCATCGCCGTCGGCCTGGAGGCGGTCGGTGACCTGGAGCAGGACACCACCGTCGACGGGCTTGACCTCGACCGGGTTGGCGGGGGCGCCCGGCGCCTTCAGCACCCGGATGTTCTTCTTCTTGGCGAGGGCTTCGAGGGCCCCCTCCTCGTAGTCGGGCGCGACGATGACCTCGGTGAAGATCTCGGCGACCTGCTCGGCCATCTCCTTGCTGACGGGCCGGTTGACGGCGATGACCCCGCCGAAGGCCGACAGCGGGTCACAGGCGTGCGCCTTGCGGTGCGCCTCGGCGACATCCGCGCCGATCGCGATACCGCAGGGGTTGGCGTGCTTGATGATCGCGACGCAGGGCTCGTCGTGGTCGTACGCGGCCCGGCGCGCGGCGTCGGTGTCCGTGTAGTTGTTGTACGACATCTCCTTGCCGTGCAGCTGCTCGGCCTTGGCGAGACCGGCACCGCTGCCGTCGACGTAGAGCGCGGCGGGCTGGTGCGGGTTCTCGCCGTAGCGGAGGGTGTCCTCCCGCTCCCAGGTGGCGCCGAGGAAGTCGGGGAACCGCGACTCGTCGACGGGGGCGTAGGAGGAGGCGAACCAGGAGGCGACCGCCACGTCGTAGGCGGCGGTGTGCTGGAAGGCCTCGGCGGCGAGCCGCTTGCGGGCGGCGAGGTCGAAGCCGCCGCCCTGCACCGCGGCGAGGACGTCGCCGTAGCGGGCGGGGCTGGTGACGACGGCGACCGACGGGTGGTTCTTGGCCGCGGCCCGGACCATCGAGGGGCCGCCGATGTCGATCTGCTCCACGCACTCGTCGTCGGAGGCGCCGGAGGCGACGGTCTCCCGGAACGGGTAGAGGTTGACGACGACCAGGTCGAACGGCTCGACACCCAGCTCGGCGAGCTGCTCACGGTGGCTGTCGAGGCGCAGGTCGGCGAGGATGCCCGCGTGGACCTTGGGGTGCAGCGTCTTGACGCGGCCGTCCAGGCACTCGGGGAAGCCGGTCAGCTCCTCGACCTTGGTGACGGGGACGCCGGCGGCGGCGATCCGGGAGGCGGTGGACCCGGTCGAGACCAGCTCGACACCGGCCTCGTGCAGCCCACGGGCCAGCTCCTCGAGTCCGGTCTTGTCGTACACGCTGACGAGCGCGCGCCGGATCGCCCGCTGGGAGCTGCTCTCTGCGGTCTGGGCGGTCACTGGATAACTACCTTTCGTCCCTCAATGCGATAGCCGTTGCGGGCGAGCCGCCCCACGACCTCGACGAGCAGCCTTCGCTCGACGTCCTTGATGCGCTCGTGCAGAGCGCTCTCGTCGTCCTCGTCCCGGACCTCGACCACGCCCTGGGCGATGATCGGTCCGGTGTCGACACCGTCGTCGACGAAGTGGACGGTGCAGCCCGTGACCCGGGCCCCGTACGCCAGCGCGTCACGCACACCGTGCGCGCCGGGGAAGCTGGGCAGCAGCGCGGGGTGCGTGTTGACGAACCGCCCCCCGTACCGGGCCAGGAACTCCTTCCCCACGATCTTCATGAACCCGGCGGAGACGACGAGGTCGGGCTCGTGGGCGGCGACGGCGCCGGTGAGGGCGGCGTCCCACTCCTCCCGGCTGCCGTAGTCCTTGACCCTCCGCACGAAGGTGGGGAGGCCGGCGCGCTCGGCACGGGCGAGCCCCTCGATCCCGTCCCGGTCGGCTCCGACGGCGACGATCTCGGCCCCGTAGGCCTCGGCGCCGGTGGCGGCGATCTCGTCGAGGAGTGCCTGCAGATTCGTACCGGATCCGGAGACCAGCACGACGAGGCGCTTGGCCACGGACGGCTTGGCGGCCACGGGGAGAACCCTTTCTCGGGGAAGCAGCTGCGCACGGCCGGCGACGACATGCGACTTACGACTTGTACGTTCGTACGAATGCATCGCGCCCCCGGATACGGGGAAGCCTACGAAGCAGCCGACCGTCAGCAACGATACCGGCACACGAGGCGGCCCCCACGGGACGGGGGCGTGGCCGGAAGGTAGCGTCTGCGAGGAGCGGGATCGGGAACGCGGTGCCCGTGCGGTGCGTTCCCTCTCCGAGGGCTCACCGAAAGCCGAAGCTGGACCGTCGTATCACCTAGGGGAAGACGCACACTTGATGCCGGACCGCAGCCTGCGACTCCACCCGCTCCCCCCGCAGCCCGTGCCGGGAGAGCGCGGCGCCCTGCTGCGCGAGCGCCCGTCGTCACCTCCCGAGTCCGACAAACCTCAGGAAGGCTCTTCGCGGGGCGGCTCTTCGCGGGGCGGCTCTTCTCGGGGCGGCTCTTCTCGGGGCGATGAGGACAACCCCTTCGCTCCTCCCCCCGAGGGCACCCCCGACCGCCCCTGGCAGCCCCGCCGTCCGGCGAACGGCGGCGGCGAGAACCCGGCCCCCTGGGGCCCGCCGCCCGGCGGTGGCGACTCCCCCGACGGCGGCCGCTCCCCCTGGGGCGGCCACTGGAGCGACCAGCAGCCCGGCCGCTCCAACGGCGGCGGCTTCGGCGAGCGCCCGGGCGGCGGCGGCCCGGAGGGCCCGAACCCCCCGCCCAACCCGCGCTGGGACCCCACCGACCCGGCCCAGCGCCGCGCCCGTTACGCGCTGCTGTCCGGCATGTGGGCCTTCTTCTTCGCCCTCTTCGGCTGGCCGTACGTGGCCCTGCTGCTCGGCGCCCTCGCCCTGAACTGGGGCATCAGCGCCCTGCGCACCAAGCCCCGCACCCCCGACCCCGACACCCCGGCCGCGCCCACGGGCCGCCCCCAGACGACCGCCGCCGTCAGCGGTCTGGTCACCGCCTCCCTGGCCCTCGCCCTGGTGGCCATGACCTTCACCGCGCAACTCGTCTACCGCGACTACTACACCTGCACCAAGGACGCCCTCACCAACGAGGCCAGGCAGTCCTGCAGCGACCTTCTCCCGAAGGAACTGAAGGGCATCCTGGGCGCGAACGCGTAGCCACTCAGCCCGTCCGGGGGTGCCCCTCCGTCCGGGGGTGCCCCTTCTGCTCCTCCCCGCCCGCCGCGTCCCGCAGCGCAGCCCACCGCGCCTCCCGGGCTTCGTTGCCATGCCACTCCGGCTCCCCCGCGTCCCCCTCCACCGCATCGAAGTCGTACGGCTCGCCCCCGTACTCCGCCCCGGGCTCCACCTCCGCCACTTCCCCCAGCCCTTCCCCCACCCCTTCCTCCGTCCCGGCGTCCGCCTCCCGCCCGACCACGACCCCCGCCTCCGTCCAGGAGAACTCCCGGACCCCCCGCCCCCGCCGTCTCCGCGCCCACAGCCCCACCGGGACCCCCACGCCCACCACCCACACCACCGCCGCTCCCCCCACCTGCCACCCCACCGGCCCGAACCGAGCCATCACCCCCACTCCCAACGGCCCGCCGGCCAACCCCCCGAGCACGGCCACCACCACGCCACACCCCACCCCCGCCGCGGCCACTCCCCCCACGGTCCGCCACCGCGACCACGCCTCCACCGGCGCCTGAGCCACCCCACCGCTGGACCCGGCCCCCGCGCTCCCCACGCACATCCCCACCACCACCCCGGCCAGCACCGGCACCACCCCGGCCGCCCAGTTCCACACCGTCCCGGCCCCCGCCTCCGGCACCGCCGCCAGCAGCGGAAACGGCGGCAGCAAGGGCGCCGGATCGGACCCCAGCGGCGACACCACATGCCCCACGCCCAGCACATACCCGGGCCCCATCGCGTACGCCGCCCCCCACACCGCCGCGTTCGGCACCAGCGCCAGACACAGCAGCAGCACCGCGAACCGCCCGGACCACCCCTCTGTCAGCTGGAGGAACGCCGCCCGCGCGGCGCCGGCGTGCCACACCGACGACACCGCCACCAGCAACGCCCCGCCCCCCACCAGGGCCACGGCCCCGACCCCCGCCGCCCGCGCGGCCACCGCACCCCACTGCGCCCCCTCCCGCCGGGGCACCACCCGCCCGAACAGCTCCCAGGTCCGCCCGTCCGCCGACCACACCCCCATCCCCGCCGCGACCGCGGCCACCGCCGGCACACCCACCACGGTCCACCCCCACGAGGGCCGCAGCGCACCCCCGGCCGCGTACCAGGCCACCCCGATCCCCACCCCGAGATACCCGGCCACGACCCCGACCCAGGCGGTCCGCGCATCAACCGGCTCGGCCCGCCCCTCACCCTCCCCCTCCCCCTCCCCCTCACCCGCGCCCGCGCCTTCGCCTTCTCCTTCGCCTTCGCCCTCTCCCTCGACCGCGTCCCGAGCGGCCCGGTGCACCAACCACACCGGCAGCACCAGCAGCAGCAACGGCGTCACCCCGACCGGCGCCGGCACCCCGGACAGCGTGTCGGTGCGCACCAGTTCCGCCCCGTGCGCCAGCAGCCACAGCGCGGCGGCGACATGCAGCGCCCCGCCCGGCCCGCTGTCCGGATACGGCGAGCTGATCCACAGCACCATCACCAGCACGGCGAACACCGCGAGCCCCAGCCCGGCGGCCAGCACCCCGCCGAGCGCGGAGGCCACGAGCCCCGGTGAGCGATCACGCATACGGGAGGAGAGCGAAGACGGCGTCACGCCCGCCATGGTCCCAACGACACGCTCTTTCCCGGCGTAACAGGCGAACCTTCGCCGTGTCACTCAATATACGTTTATGTTCTTTTTCGTACGAAGCAGCTCCCGGCGCCGCCGCAAGCCGGAGGCATACGCGTGAAGAACCCGACTCCGCCGCTCGCCGCCCGGCTGACGCCCGCTCAGGCCTTCGACGCGCTGTACGCGTTCTGCGCCCCGGCTCTCGTACGCCAGACCTACCTCCTCTGCGGCCGCCGCGAACTCGCCCGCGAATCCGTCGAACGGGCCTTTCAACTCGCCTGGCAGCACTGGCCCGAGGTGGCCGTCGACCGTGACCCGGCAAGCTGGGTCCGGGCCGCCGCGCACGATTACGCGCTCTCCCCCTGGCACCGGTTCCGTCCCCGCTTCCGGCACCCCGAACCCCCGCCCGCCGACGCCGCCGACCGCGCCCTGCTCGCCGTACTCCTCGCCCTCCCGCCGTCGTACCGCCGGACGGTCCTCCTCTACGACGGTGTCGGCCTCGATCTGCCGGAGACGGCGGCGGAGACGGAGGCGAGCACCCCCGCGACCGCGCACCGTCTGCTGCACGCGCGGGAGACCCTCGCCGCGTCGCTGCCCTGGCTGGCCGATCCGGCCGCGCTGCACGAGCGCCTCGCCGAGCTGGCCTCGGCGGAACGGCTGCGCGCGGCCCGCCCCGCGACCGTCCGGGCCGGCTGCGAGGCCCGCGCCCGCTTCTGGACCCGGGCGGCGATCGCCTTCACGGTGACGATCATCGGCGCGACCGCCCTGACCGTGCGGACGGCCCCCACCCGGTACGACCCGCCGGTCCCCCCGGGCACGACGGTCCGGGGAGTCCCCCCGGAGGCGGCTCCGGGCACCCTGTCGAAGAAGCAGACGGCGCTGCGGAAGAAACTCCGTTCGAATCCGGCGAACGGCCCCGAACGCCTCGCCCCCCAACCGCGCTGACGGCCCGGCGCGAGGAAACGCCGTGGGCCCGCCCCCCGGACGGGGAGCGGGCCCACAGACGTTCAGCCGGAGGCTGTTCAGCCGGCGAGGATCTCGCGCGCCAGCTTCGCCGTCTCGGTGGGCGTCTTGCCCACCTTGACGCCGGCGGCCTCGAGGGCCTCCTTCTTCGCGGCGGCCGTACCGGAGGAACCGGAGACGATGGCGCCGGCGTGGCCCATGGTCTTGCCCTCGGGCGCGGTGAAGCCCGCGACGTAGCCGACGACCGGCTTCTTCACGTTGTCCTTGATGAAGGCCGCGGCCCGCTCCTCGGCGTCGCCGCCGATCTCACCGATCATCACGATCAGGTCGGTGTCGGGGTCGGCCTCGAACGCGGCGAGCGCGTCGATGTGGGTCGTGCCGATGACGGGGTCGCCACCGATGCCGACCGCGGACGAGAAGCCGATGTCACGCAGCTCGTACATCATCTGGTACGTCAGCGTGCCGGACTTCGAGACCAGGCCGATGCGGCCCGGCTTGGTGATGTCGCCCGGGATGATGCCGGCGTTCGACTGGCCGGGGGTGATCAGACCCGGGCAGTTCGGGCCGATGATCCGGGTCTTGTCGCCCTTGGACACGGCGTACGCGTAGAACGCGGCCGAGTCGTGGACGGCGATGCCCTCGGTGATGACGACCGCGAGCGGGATCTCGGCGTCGATGGCCTCGACGACGGCGGCCTTGGCGAAGGCCGGCGGCACGAAGAGGACGGATACGTTCGCGCCCGTCTTCTCGATCGCCTCGGCGACCGTGCCGAAGACCGGGATCTCGTTGCCGTCGATGTCGACGGACGTGCCGGCCTTGCGGGGGTTCACACCACCGACGATGTTCGTGCCGTCGGCCAGCATGAGCTTGGTGTGCTTCATGCCCGTGGCACCGGTCATGCCCTGGACGATGACCTTGCTGTCCTTGTTGAGGAAGATAGCCATGGCTGTGGTGTCCCTCGTCCCTTACTTCGCAGCCGCGAGCTCGGCGGCCTTGTCGGCCGCGCCGTCCATGGTGTCCACGCGCTGGACCAGCGGGTGGTTGGCGTCGGAGAGGATCTGACGACCCAGCTCGGCGTTGTTGCCGTCCAGACGCACGACGAGCGGCTTGGTGACGTCCTCGCCGCGGTCCTCCAGGAGCTTCAGCGCCTGGACGATGCCGTTGGCGACCTCGTCGCACGCGGTGATGCCGCCGAAGACGTTGACGAAGACGGACTTGACGTCCGGGTCGCCGAGGATGATCTCCAGGCCGTTCGCCATGACGGCCGCGGAGGCGCCGCCGCCGATGTCGAGGAAGTTGGCGGGCTTGACGCCACCGTGGTTCTCACCGGCGTACGCGACCACGTCGAGGGTGCTCATGACGAGACCCGCGCCATTGCCGATGATGCCGACCTCGCCGTCGAGCTTGACGTAGTTGAGGTTCTTGGCCTTGGCGGCGGCCTCCAGCGGGTTCGCGGAGTCCTTGTCCTGCAGCGCCTCGTGCTCGGGCTGACGGAACTCGGCGTTCTCGTCCAGGGAGACCTTGCCGTCCAGGGCGATGACGTCACCGGAGGCGACCTTGGCCAGCGGGTTGACCTCGACGAGGAGCGCGTCCTCCTCAACGAAGGTCTTCCACAGGGTGACCAGGACGTTCGCGACCTTGTCGGCGACCTCGGCCGGGAAGTTCGCGGCCTCGACGATCTCGCGGGCCTTCTCGGGGGTCACACCCTCGTTGGCGTCGATCGGCGTCTTGGCGACGGCCTCGGGGCGGGTCTCCGCCACCTCCTCGATCTCCATGCCGCCCTCGACGGACGCGATGGAGAGGAAGGTGCGGTTGGCACGGTCGAGGAGGAAGGAGACGTAGTACTCCTCCACGATCTCCGGGGCCGTCTCGGCGATCATCACCTTGTGGACCGTGTGGCCCTTGATGTCCATACCGAGGATGTTGGTCGCGTGCTCGACCGCCTCGTCGGCGGAGGCGGCGAGCTTGACGCCGCCGGCCTTGCCGCGGCCGCCGACCTTCACCTGGGCCTTGATGACGGACTTGCCACCGAGACGCTCGGTGGCTGCGCGGGCCGCCTCAGGCGTGTCGATGACTTCACCGGCCAGCACCGGTACATCGTGCTTGGCGAAGAGGTCCCTCGCCTGGTACTCGAACAGGTCCACGCGCTTCCGTCCCTATCAGTGATCTCGCGGTTCGTTGGATGCGTGGGCGTGCCGCGATGGGCAACGTGACGTCCGCATGTGTCACAGGGGAGGCGCACACGGTGTCCGAGCGCGCGGCATGTCCGTCTCGCAGGTTATCGCTGCTTGCGGGGGGCCTCTAAATCGCGGGTCACACCTGAGCGGTGATACCTGTCACATGATGTCGCGCTCACTGGCACGCAGTGTCGCGTGTGCGGGGCCTCACCGGGTTGGGGTCGACCCGGTGAGGCCCCTTGACCAGCCCTTCGAGGGGCCGCGGGCGCTCGGTCCCCACCCCGATGGGGACCCCTCGCCCTCCTCCACGAGGCTCCGTCCGGACGGTCCGACGGCTTTCGGCCATCCGGGCCCGTCACCTCACGAAGAACACGGGGAGCGCTGAGAGGGCGCTCGTGGGGAACGCCGGCGGAGCGCTCAGACGCGGTACGCCGGATCGCTCGTCTGCCCGGTCAGGCCGTGCGCGCACCGCTCACCGGCACCGACGGCACCGACGGCACCGACGGCACCGACCGCGTACGGCCGCACCTCGTCGATCACGCCGTACGCCGGTCCGTGTCCGTCCGTGTCCACGGGAACGGCGGGGACGGCGGGAACGGTGGGGGCGGCGGGGGTGCCGGGGACGGCGGGGAGGACAGGGAGGACAGGGGCGATGGAGGCCATGAGGGCGAAGGTGGAGACCGGCTTGCGGCCGACCGCCTGCAGCGCCTGGTCCGCCCGGGCGGCCCGGGCGCCCAGGATGACCTGGACGGCACCACTCCTCGCCCGGGCCGCGGCCCTGGACCTGATGTGGGTGACGGTGGCGGTGTCCGTGACCGTCGAGGTCACGTCGGCGGCGGCGGGGAAACGGCGGATGTTCTTGTCCATGCGTACGTCAGATCCTTATGGGGGTTCCGAGAGTTCGGAAGGCTGAGGGACGTTCCGGCGCCGGGGCGGGAGAGCTCCGGGCGCGGGTGGGCAGACCTGTTCCACCCCCGCGCGGCAGGTCTGCGACGAGGGAAGGGCTGCCCGGTCCTAGCCGGGGAAGACCGGAATGTCCCGGTGCCTGTCCCGGGTCCCGGCCGTGTCCGACCGCACGGCACCGCCGGACACCAGCGGCACCGGCATCCGGTGGGACACCGTCACGGCCTGCGCGTCGGCGTGGCGCGACGCGCCGCCGTCGAGCGCGGAGGCACCGCCCAGCAGACCGCTGGGCTCACCACCGGGAGCCCGGTGCGCGGGAACCTGCCCGGCGCGGGCGGGCGCCGGGTCGTGGTGCGCGGCCGTGTGCAGGCCGCCCGCATCGCCGAGGACGGCGGGGAGCACGGGCCCGTACGACACCGTGGCCGCGTCGGCCGCCTCGTGCCGGGGGGAGACGTGCCCGGACCGGTGCCCGTCGGGCGACGAGGTCACCGGGGAGTCCGGCGCGGGCGCCTGGGTGACCGGCACGGGAAGGGGCTGCGCCGGGACGGAGGGCGGCTCGGAGCCGTCCGGCAGCTCCTCCAGGTCGGGAAGGGTCGGCAGTTCCGACAGGACGGGCAGTTCCGAAGTGGCCTGTGCCACCTGCTCGGTCACCGCCGTCACGACCTCGCGAACGGGCCCCAGGACACGGTCGGCATGCACCACCGGAAGGGAGACCGGAACCTGCACCGAAACCTGCACCGGAGCCTCGACCGTTCCCGAGAGAACGGCCGTCACATCCGCCGGCGTCCCTTCCGCCGCCTGCGCCTGTCCTCCGCAGAGAACGCCGAACGCGATCAACCCGCCCACCAGCAGCGCCAGTTGCAGCGCACGCCGCCCGACCGCCTCGCGCAGAACGCGCGGAACGGCACCGGGCAGAACGGCGGGCAAGGTCAAGAAGGGAGGATCCTCCCGTGCGAGGAACATGCGAGCGAACACGTCAGAGAACGTGCGGGCGAACGTGCGGGCGAACGTGCGCCGATCCTTGCACGCGCGTCCCGTGGTGACGCAACCCCCCTATGCCCCATGTCCCTTTTGCGGACGCGGATGTCGCGGGAGTCACACGGTGTCCGGCACCGGAAGCGGACGCTTCTCGATCGCCGCCGCCATCACCTCCGGGAACAGGTCGGGGGTGCAGGCGAACGCCGGTGCGCCCAGTGCCGCGAGCGCGGCGGCGTGCTCCCGGTCGTAGGCCGGAGCCCCCTCGTCCGAGAGCGCGAGCAGCGCCACGAACTGCACGCCCGACGCCTTCATCGCCGCGACCCGCTTCAGCATCTCGTCGCGTATGCCGCCCTCGTACAGGTCGCTGATCAGCACGACGACCGTCTCGGCGGGCCGGGTGATCCGCGACTGGCAGTAGGCGAGCGCCCGGTTGATGTCCGTACCGCCACCGAGGCGGGTGCCGAAGAGGACGTCGACCGGATCGGCCAGCCGGTCGGTGAGGTCGACGACCGCCGTGTCGAAGACGACGAGCCGGGTGTCGAGGGACCGCAGGGACGCGAGGACCGCCCCGAACACGGAGGCGTGGACCACCGAGGCCGCCATCGACCCCGACTGGTCGACGCAGAGGACGACCTCCTTCCGCACGGCCCGTGCCGCCCGCCCGTGTCCGACCAGCCGCTCCGGCACGACCGTCCCGTGTTCGGGCAGGTAGTGCTTGAGGTTGGCGGCGATGGTGCGGTTCCAGTCGATGTCGTGATGGCGTGGCCGGTGGACGCGGGCACTGCGGTCGAGGGCGCCGGTGAGGGTGGCCCGGGTCCGGGTGGCGAGCCGCTTCTCCAGGTCCTCGACCACCTTGCGCACGACGGCCCGTGCCGTCTCCTTCACCGTCTCCGGCATCGCCTGGCTGAGCGAGAGCAGCGTGCCGACCAGATGGACGTCGGCCTCGACCGCCTCCAGCATCTCCGGCTCCAGCAGCAGCGCCGACAGCCCGAGCCGGTCGATGGCGTCACGCTGCATCACCTGGACGACGGAGGTGGGGAAGTACGTCCGGATGTCCCCGAGCCAGCGCGCCACGGACGGGGCCGACGCCCCGAGCCCCGCCGAACGGTCCCGTCCCGTCGCCGGCCGCTCTCCCTTCCCGTAGAGCGCGGTGAGCGCCCTGTCCATCGCGGCGTCCCGCCCGGACAGCTCCCGCCCGGTCCCGTCCGCCTCGTCCCCGCCGAGCACCAGCCGCCACCGCCGCAGCCGCTCCTGAGCCGCGCCGCCCGCCTCAGCCGCCTCGCCCGTCATCTGCCCACCCCTGCCAGGTCGCCATCGGAACTGCCGTCAAAGCCGCCGCCGGAGCGGTCACCGGACGTGCGGTCGAGGGCGCCGCCGGACGCACGGTCGGGGGTGCCTCCGGACGTGCCGTCCAGACCCAGCAGCAGCCGCACCACCGGCAGCACCGCGTCGGCCCGCTCCTCGTCGAGCCCGGCCGCGAAACCGAGCACGCCGGCCCCCGGCCGCACCGCGGCCGCCCGCTCCCCCGGACCCCGCCGGACCAGTTCACCGAGCGTTCTGCGCACCCCCGGCTCATACGCCGAGAACGTCCGCCGCAGCAGCGGCAGCACATCCGTGAACGCCTCCGCCGACACCCCCGTGAGCCAGCCGTCGACCAGCGCGAGCAGCCGCTCGTCGTGCACGAGCAGCAGCCCTCCCCCCGAACCGCCGCCGACGAAGCCCTCGATCCACGCGGCCGCGTCCCCGGGCGGTGTCCCCGGCGACAGCGCGAGCCCCATGAGCCGGGCCGCTTCCCCCTGCCCCACCTCCCCGTCGTCGAGCAGCAGCCGCACCGCGCGCCCCCGTACGACGCCCGCGACCCGGTCCCGTCCGGACAGCGCCCGCAGCACTGCCCGCCAGCGCACCCGCAGTTCACCGCGGCGCCCGAGCGGTCCGTCCGGAGCCGGGGCGATCCCGCCGATGCCGGGTGCCGCCGTCTCCTCCAGCAGTCCCACCGCCCCGTGCACCGCGTCCACATGACGGCGCATCTCCTCCGCCGCGTCCGTGTCCAGGCCGGTGCAGGCCGGGGGCAGGCCGACGAAGATCCGTTCGGCGAGGCCCGTGGCGACCTCCGCCAGCGCGCCGGTGTCGGTGCCGCGTACGTCGCCGTAGCGCAGGGAGCGGACCAGGGCGGGCAGCGCCTCGGCGAGCCGGCCGACGTCCGTGTCGAGCGCCGCCCGGTCGGCGAGGACCCGCATCACGATGGACAGCGCGTCGGGGAGACCGGCCGCCAGACAGCGTTCGGCGAGCGCGGTCACCTCGGCGAGGTCCCGTGCGCGGACGGCGTCCGCCTCGGTCCTGGCGGTCGCCGCGGCGCGCACGGTCGTCCCCCACACGCCGGCCTCGGCGACCCGCACGGACAGTTCCGGTTCCCAGCGCAGCCGCCAGGTCTCCCGGAAGGTCCCCGTACTGCCCCGCGAGGCCACCGGCTCGCCCCAGGCCACGCCCAGCAGCCGCAGCCGGTGCAGCAGTCGGCTGCGCCCGCCGTCGGTGTCCTTGCGCAGATCGAGCTCCACCTCCCGCTCCGCCGCCTCCGGTTTCAGCCGAAGCCGGCGCTGGGCCCGGTCGAGGTCGCGCTGCAGGGGCACGGCCGGCGCGCCGGACGGCACCTCCCCGAGCACGTCCCCGACCTCGAGCCGGTCCCGCACCAGCGCCAGCGGTATGTCCGACCCGTCGCCCAGCACGGCGCGTACCGCGTCGGTGGTCTCGCTCAGACCGGGCAGCGGCCGGCCGCGCAGCGCGGCGAGCGTCTCGGCGAGGCGGACCGCCTCGATGACATGCGCGGGGGACACGATCCGGTCCTCCGCGCGCAGCAACCCGGCCACCTTGGTCAGCCACCGCTCGACCGGCCGGTCCGGCGCACCGAACAGATGCGCGTACCAGCCGGGTGAGTCGATGCCCGCCCCGTATCCCCCGTCCCGGGCCAGCCTGCGGTGGGTCCACGGCACCCAGGTCAGCTCGGCCCTGACCTTGGCGAGCCCCTTCAGCAGGGCCCGGTCGTCGGCGACGGCGGCCTTGCGGCGCAAGGCCGGCACATGCCAGGCCCCGCACACCACGGCCACACCGCCGTCCCCGAACTCCCTTTGCGTCGTGCGCAGTTGGAGCCGCATATGCGCCTCCCGGACGAGGTCGCGGTCCCCCTCCGCTGCCTCGTACGTCTCCCGCACCGCCGTCATCGCCTCCTCGACGGCGGCGAAGGGCGCGAACGGGTCCCGCTCGCCCGCGCCGCGGTGCTCGACGACGTCCTCCCACCAGCGTTCGGCGTCGTCGTACCCGGCGGCTTCGGCGAGCGCGCCGAGCGGGTCGATGCGCAGTGCGCCGCCCGGCGCGTCGCTCCGTTCCTCCACGGCCGGTCCGTCCCCGGCGTCCGTCCGGCCTTCCCAGGCCAGGGTGTGGGTGGCGGGGAGGTCGATGAAGCGGGCCGGAACGCCCCGCTCCAGCGCCCAGCGCAGCGCCACCCACTCCGGGGAGAACTCGGCCATCGGCCAGAACGCGGAGCGTCCCGGTTCGTCGACGGCGTGGGCGAGCAGCGCGACCGGCGGCCGCATGTCCTGCCCGGCGGCGAGGGGGATCAGCGGGTCGGCCTCGGGCGGCCCCTCGATCAGCACGGTCCGGGGCCGGGCGGCCTCCAGCGCCGCCCGCACCGCCCGCGCCGATCCGGGTCCGTGATGCCGCACCCCGAGCAACAGCGGCCACCGCACCTCCTCGGCCGACCGCCCGCTGTCCTGGATCCCCGTCATCGCTCACCCCCCTGTCATCCCGCCTGTGTCATCAGATCCGTGTCAGCGGGTCCGTGACGCCCCGTCCGAACCGTCACGCCCAAGTCGTCCCGTGCGAACCGTCACGCCCAAGTCGTCCCGTGCGAACCGTCCCGCCCGAGTCGTCACGCGCGCGGCCAGCGCGAGTCCTTGTCGTCGTTCATGCGGTTCATGTGCTCACCCCCCTTCGGTACCGGTCGCAGCCGCGGCCATCTCGAGTCCTTGTCATTCCGGTTCACGCACTCACCTCCCTGCAGGCGCGGTAGAAGTCGCCCCAGCCGTCGCGTTCGCGGAGCACCGTCTCCAGGTACTCCTGCCAGACGACCCGGTCGGCGGCCGGATCGCGGACGACCGCGCCGAGGATTCCCGCGGCGAGGTCGCCGGGCCGCAGCACACCGTCGCCGAAGTGCGCGGCCAGGGCGAGACCGCTGGTGACGACGGAGATGGCTTCGGCCGTGGACAACGTGCCGCTGGGAGACTTCAGCTTGGTTCGGCCGTCGCCGGTGATCCCGTCCCGCAGTTCGCGGAAGACGGTCACCACGCGACGGATCTCGTCGACCCCGTGCGGTACGGCCGGCAGCTCGAGGGAGCGGCCGATCTGGTCGACACGCCGTGCCACGATGTCGACTTCGGCGTCGACACTCGCCGGCAGCGGCAGCACCACCGTGTTGAAGCGGCGGCGCAGAGCGCTGGACAGTTCATTGACCCCGCGGTCCCGATCGTTGGCAGTGGCGATCAGGTTGAAGCCGCGGACCGCCTGAACCTCCTGCCCCAGTTCAGGTATCGGCAGCGTCTTCTCCGACAGGATGGTGATGAGTGTGTCCTGAACGTCTGCGGGGACGCGAGTCAATTCCTCGACGCGGACCGTGGCCCCCTCCCCCATGGCGCGCATGACGGGACTGGGCACCAGGGCGTCCGGGCTCGGGCCGTGCGCCAGCAGCTGCGCATAGTTCCAGCCGTAGCGGATGGCCTCCTCCGGGGTGCCCGCCGTGCCCTGCACCAGCAGGGTCGAGTCGCCGCTGACCGCCGCGGCCAGGTGCTCGGACACCCAGGTCTTGGCGGTTCCGGGCACGCCGAGCAGCAGCAGGGCGCGGTCGGTGGCGAGGGTGCTGACGGCCACCTCGACGATGCGGCGCGGGCCCACGTACTTCGGTGTGATCGCCGTGCCGTCGGGCAGGGTGCCGCCGAGGAGATAGGTGGCGACGGCCCACGGCGACAGCTTCCAGCGGGCCGGTCGCGGCCGGTCGTCCTGGGCCGCGAGCACGGCGAGTTCATCGGCGAAGGCGTGTTCGGCATGCGGCCGCAACGCCTCCGCGGGCTGGGTCTGACCGGGTTTCACGAACGTCGGGTCTACGGACACGGACATGGCTGAGGTCCCCCTCCAGCTCGGCCGGTTCGGGTCTGGTGTCCACCGTGCACCACACCACTGACAATGCGTTCCGACCTGCGAAAACGCCCTGGAGCGAGGGCGCGGCGGGGGTGCGGCGGCCGCTGGCCGGGCCGATTGTCAGTGGGAGGACCTACCGTCGACGACATGACTCAGCAGGAGGTGCGCTGGACCGCGGACCGGGTGCTGGCACTGGCGCCTGACTCCGCGTCACGCAAAGCGGGGAGCAAACTCGGCGTGGCCGGGGCGTGGTCCGGGACGGGCAGATCGCGGGAGGGGACGGTGTGGGGGGTGTGCGGCGGCAGCGGCGGCGAGCCGTACCGCACGGTCGTCGACACCTCGGACGCGCCCGGCGCCTCCGGCCCGGGGTTCGGGTGCAGCTGCCCGAGCCGCAAGGTCCCGTGCAAGCACGCGCTCGGTCTGCTGCTGCTCCGGTCGGCGGGGGAGGCGGCCGTCCCGGTGCGGCCGGCGCCGGACTGGGCCGAGAGGTGGATCGCGCGGCGGCAGGGGCGTACGGAGGAGGAGGGGGAGGTGGGCGCGGCGGGTCCCGGCTCCGGACCGGCGGATCCGGAGGCGGCGCGCCGGAGGGCGGAGCGGCGCGCCGAGCGGATCACCGCGGGGGCGACGGAGCTGGAGCAGCGGTTGGCCGATCTACTGCGCTCCGGCCTCGCCTCGGCCGAGCAGGCGGGGTACGGGCTGTGGGAGGAGACGGCGGCCCGCATGGTCGACGCCCAGGCCCCCGGACTGGCGGCGCGGGTGCGGGAGCTGGGGTCGATCCCGGGGTCCGGTCCCGACTGGCCGGTCCGGCTGCTGGAGGAGTGCGCCCTGCTCCACCTCCTCGGCCAGGGCTGGCTGCGCCGCGAGCGGCTCCCGGACGCCCTGGCCGCCACGGTCCGCTCCCGTGTCGGCCTGACCGCCCGGCCGGCCGGCCCGCCGCTGCGCGACCACTGGCTGGTTCTCGCCGAGTACGACACGGCGGACCCGAAACTGACGACCCGCCGGATCTGGCTGCACGGCATCGCCTCGGGCCGCACCGCCCTCGTGCTGTCCTACGGCGCCGCCGGCCGCGCGCCCGACCTCGCCCTGCCGGTCGGTCTGGCCCTGGACGCGGAGCTGTCCGCCCATCCGGGCACCGGGCGGCGACGGGCGGCGCTGGGCGAGCAGTTCGCGCCACCGGCACCGACCACGGCCCGCCCGCCGGGCCTGACGACGACCGAGGCGGCCGCGCTCTACGGCGCGTCGCTGCGCGACGACCCCTGGCAGGAGTCCGTCCCGGTGACCCTGGACGGCGTCGTACCGACCCCCGACGGCCCGTCCTGGCAGCTGGCCGACGCCGACGGCGACACGGCCCTGCCGCTCACCCCCGCGGCGGCCGCCCGTCCCGGTCTGTGGCGGCTGGTCGCGCTCTCGGGCGGCGCCCCGGTGACGGTGTTCGGCGAGTGCGGCCACCGGGGTTTCACCCCGCTGACCGCCTGGCCGACCGGCCCTGGAGAGGCGGTCCGGCTGTGACCGGGACAGATCCGGCCGGGACCAAGACTGATCCGGCTGGGACCGAGACAGAGGGGACCCCCCTGCACCCCACCCCTGCACCCACCGCCGTGCCCACCCCCACGCCCCACACGGACGCCGCTCCCACCTGGGAGGACCTGGTCACCGCAGCCCTCCTGGGCACGGACCGCCGTCCGCTCCCCGGGTCCGCCGCGGGCCGTCCGGCGCCGTCCGCGCTGCTGGACGCGGCGGCCGCCGAGACCGTGCGGCGCCGGGCGGGGCTGCGTCCGGGCCGGGCCGCGACCCGCCCCGAACCGGCTCCCGCCGACCCCCGCCCCGCGCTGCCCGCTCCCGCGGCCCGCAGACTCGCCCTGCTGCTCGCCGACCGCCCCGGCACCGGCGGAGGCGGGCGCAGGGGCACCGCACCGGACCTCGTGGAGCTGCTGCCCCAGTGGCTGGCGACGGCGAACGCGCACGGGTACGCGCCGCCCGCCGAGGCCCTGCCCGCGCTGCTCGACGCGGCGCGCGGGCGCACCGACCTGCGGCCGGCGGCGCTGAGGTTCGCGGGCCCGCGCGCCCTGTGGCTGGCCCGGCTGAACCCGGAGTGGCGGTTCGCGCTGCGCGCCGCGCCGGGCGGGGACGCGTCGCTGCCGCGCCCGGAGGAGACGGGGCGGATCGAGAAGCTGTGGCAGGAGGGCCTGTTCGCCGAGCGGGTCGCCCTGCTCGCCTCGCTGCGCTCCCGCGCCCCCGACGCGGCCCGTGCGCTGCTGGAGTCGACCTGGCCGACCGAGCGCGCGGAGGACCGGCTGATGTTCCTCGACTCGCTGCGCGCCGGCCTCGGCGAGCGGGACGAGCCGTTCCTGGAGGCGGCACTGGCGGACCGCAGTCGCAATGTGCGGGCGACGGCGGCCGAGTTGCTGTCGGCGCTGCCGGGTTCGGCGCTCGCCGCGCGGATGGCGGTCCGGGCCGGCGCGTGCGTGGCCGTCGACCACACCGGCGACACGCCGACGCTCGTCGTCGAGGCGCCCCATGAGTGCGACGCGGACATGGAGCGCGACGGCGTCGCCCCCCACGCCCCGGCCGGCCGGGGTGAGCGCTCGTGGTGGCTGGGCCAGTTGGTGGAGGCGGCCCCGCTCGCCGCGTGGCCGGGCAGGCTGGGCGGCCGTACCCCGGAGCGGATCGTCGCGCTCCCGGTGGCCGACGACTGGCTGGGCGAGCTGCACGCGGCCTGGTGCCGGGCGGCCGTACGGCAGCGGGACGCGGCCTGGTCGCGGGCGCTGCTCGGACCGCCGTCCGCGCCCGGGGCGGGCGGCCCGGGCGCGGTGTCCCTCGCCGAGCGGGCCAAGCTGCTGGGCACCCTGCCGGTGGGCGAACGGGCGGAGTGGGTGGCCGGGTTCATCGCGGCGCACGGGCTGTCGGAGGCGTTCCAGCTGCTCGGCGTGTGCGCGGTGCCGTGGGCCGCCCCGCTCGGGCGGGCGGTGGTCGACGCCCTCAACATCGCGCGGGACGCCGGAAGTTACCCCTGGAGTTTCAGCGGGGTGATGGGCCTCGCCGAGCGCTGTCTGGACCCCTCGGAGGCCTCCCGGCTGGACGCCCTGCTCGCCGTACCCGACGAAACGGAGGACGCGTCCCCCGGGGCCGGGGGCTACTGGGCGGAGGCGTTCCAGCGCCTGGGGACGACCTTGCGGCTGAGGGCGGTGATGGCACAGGAACTGGCGGGGCCGCCGTCGTGAGGGAGGCGGCCGGCCGCCCGTGTCACCCCATGGACCACTAGGACCCGGTCGGCTGCCCCACGTTCTCCCGGACCCAGTCCACGATCACCGCCATGGGCGTCCCGGGGGTGAAGATCTCCGCGACGCCCTTCTCCTTCAGCGGGGCGATGTCCGCCTCGGGGACGATCCCCCCGCCGAAGACCAGGATGTCCGCGGCGTCCCGCTCCCGGAGCAGGTCGATCACCGCGGCGAAGAGCGTGTTGTGCGCCCCGGACAGGATGGACAGTCCGATCGCGTCGGCGTCCTCCTGGATCGCCGTGTCAACGATCTGCTCGGGGGTCTGGTGGAGCCCGGTGTAGACGACCTCCATGCCGGCGTCGCGCAGCGCCCTGGCGATCACCTTGGCGCCGCGGTCGTGGCCGTCGAGTCCCGGCTTGGCCACCACCACGCGGATCGGACCGGATGCCACACCCATGACTGCCTCCCAGAAGCGACTCCGCCCGCTCTCGACGGCCCGGACACCCCGTGCCACCCACCCGGGGAAGTGAACGAACGTTATCGCCAGCATCCCGCAACCGGCCGTTTCGTGGCACGGGCCAACGGGGAAATCACACGATGGGACAGTAACGGGAGCCGCACACGAGGTCGCCGTACCGCCGCGCCGCAGACCGCGCGCCGCGGCGGTACGGCGCATCGGTACAGGCGCGACGGACGCCCGGGGCCAAGGACCCCGCCGGCCGCCCGGCAGCCGATCTCCTCCGCCGCGACTTCCCCGAGGGCACACGGGGGACAGAGACGTCCTCGGCGTGTGCCGACAGGAGGTCGGCGATGCAGGTCACCAGGGTGCTGCAGCCCTTTCTTCCGCTCTACCGGCGTCTGCTGCCGGACCTTCCGAGCCTTCCGAACATCCCCGGCAGGCTGGCCGGGCTCTCCACGGCCCTGCTGAAGGCCACCGTCCTGGACCTCGCCATCCTCGCCGGCCACCTCCTGCTCTACCCCTCCGGCATCGCCCAGGAGCGGCGTCGCCCCGCGCTTCCGCCCGGAGAGAACAGCACATCGAACGAAAATGGCACCGCGTGCCCCACGCAGCTTCCCACCCCGGCCCCGCTCCCGGTCGTCCTGCTGCACGGTTTCATCGACAACCGCTCGGTCTTCGTCCTGCTGCGCCGCAGCCTCGCCCAGCACGGCAGGCACCGCGTGGAGTCGCTGAACTACTCGCCCCTGACCTGCGACATCCGCACGGCGGCCGAACTGCTCGGGCGGCACATAGAGGAGATATGCGAGCGCACGGGCAGCACCCGGGTCGATGTCGTCGGGCACAGCCTGGGCGGTCTGATCGCCCGCTACTACGTGCAGCGGCTGGGCGGTGACGTCCGGGTCCGCACACTGGTCACGCTGGGCACCCCGCACTCGGGCACCAAGGTGGTGCCGCTGGCGAACGCGCACCCGATCGTGCGCCAGATGCGCCCCGGCTCGGAGGTCATCGAGGAGCTGTCCCGGCCCGCGCCCGGCTGCCGTACGCACTTCGTCAGCTTCTGGAGCGACCTCGACCATCTGATGGACCCGCTGGAGACGGCCCGGATCGACCACCCCGACCTGGTCACGCAGAACGTCCGGGTGACGGGGATCGGCCATCTCGCCCTGCCCGTGCATCCGGCGGTCGCGACCGGCATACGGCAGGCCCTCGACACCTCGGAGACGGCCACGGCGGCCACGCGCGCCGGCGGTCTGACGGTGGCATGAGGTCCGCCCGGCAACCGCCCGCAGGGATTCGATAGACATTCGAGACCCGCCTCGCCTCGAACAATCTTCGAACATAAGGCCAAACCCGCGTCCGCCGTCCCCCGAAACACGGCCGATTGCCCCTTTCCTTCGAGCACGAAACCTGCGGAAGATTGTCGCGCCCGCATACCGCCGGGTACAGTCGCCGCACTGCTCTGGCAGCCCCTGTTGTCGAGGCGAGAGAGAAGTTGGTGAACGACCGTCACCCGTCGGGGACCATGACCACCCCGGCTCCGGCTTCCGACGCCGACTCCGCGCCCTACGCGTCGTACGGCACCCAGGAAGCCTCGTACGACGGCTTCACCTCGTACCACGGCTACGACACCGGCGCCCAGCACACCGGCCACTTCACGGCCGACCCCCTCTACGGCGGCCTCCCCGGCGACGCCACGGGCGCGAGCCCCGGCGACAGCGCCTACGGCACCGGGCAGTGGAACGTCGGCGCCCAGCCGACCATGGTCGACACCGGCGGCCACCAGCTCCACGACACGAGCGGCCACCACGTCCTGAACTACGACCCGTACGCGGCCCAGCACCACGCCGCCTACGACTCGGGCGCCTACGACACGACCGGCTGGCCGACCGGCCACCAGCAGCTCCCGCTCGTCCCGCCGCAGACCTCGGTGTCCGACACCGGCGGCCAGTGGGACGCGAACGCCTGGCTCCAGCCGGACCAGTCCGGCAACCCCGCCGACCAGACCCAGCACTGGGAGTGGGGCACCCAGACCTTCGAGACCGGCGCCTACGACGCCACACAGTGGAACTCCGGCGGCGACAGCGAGACCGGCGCGGCCTCCGACGCGTACGAGCAGCCGGCCGAGATCCCCTTCGACCAGCAGGCCACCGCCACCTTCGAGTCGGTCGGCCACGACGAACAGGCGTCCGACGGCGGCGCGTTGTCCGCCACCGGCGAGCTGCCCGCGGTGTCCGAGCACCCCCTCCTGGACGACCAGGAGGAGATCGCGCCGGCGCCCGCCACCCGCGCGGCCGCCCGCAACGCGAGCCGTTCCCGCCGCCGTACGCCCCCGAAGCGCTCCGCGCTGCTGACCGTGGCGGTGCCCTCGGCGTGTGTGATGGGCGTGGCCGGGATCGCCGCCGCCTCCGTCGGCACGCTGACCGGCGGCGACGACAAGGACACCACGGCCACCGCTTCGGAGGCGCAGGCGGTGAAGCCGTCCGCCGCCAACAACAAGCTGGACTCCCAGCTCGAGACGCTCAGCGCCGAGGCCGACAACTTCGCCGACCGGGCCAGCCGGACGCAGGAACGCATCGACCTCAAGGAACAGCAGGCGGCCGAGAAGAAGAAGGCGGCGGCGGAGGCGGCCCGCAAGGAGCGGCTACGCCCGAAGTACGCCCTCCCGGTCGCCCAGCGCGGACTGAGCGCCTACTTCGGCCAGGCCGGCGTCAACTGGATGTCCCAGCACACCGGCATCGACTTCCCCGTCTCCTACGGCACGACGGTGATGTCGGCGACCGACGGCACCGTACGGACGCAGTGGAACAGCGCCTACGGCAACATGCTGATCGTGACGGCGAAGGACGGCACGGAGACCTGGTACTGCCACCTCTCCACGTACCGCGTCGCCTCCGGTTCGACGGTGAAGGCCGGCGATCCGATCGCGTACTCCGGGAACTCGGGCAACTCCACCGGCCCGCACCTGCACTTCGAGGTCCGGCCGGCCGGCGGTTCGCCCATAGACCCGCTGCCGTGGCTGCGCAGCCACGGGCTGGACCCGACGTAGCGCCTGCGACTGTTCCGTCGTGAGCCCCCGCTGGGGAAGCGGGGGCTCAGGCGCGAGGTCTCAGAGCTTCTCCACCGGTGCGTACCTCAGCAGCAGCCGCTTGGGCTTGCTGTCGCCGAAGTCGATGGTCGCCTCCGCGTTCCCTCCTGTGCCCTTCACGCCGACGACCGTGCCCAGGCCGAACTGGTCGTGGGTGACGCGGTCGCCGACGGCCAGCGCGACCACCGGCTTCTCCGTCGCGCCCCGGCGGGTCGCGAAGCCGGAGGCTCCGGCGGCCGAGGACCGCGAGCGGGACGAGGACAGCGAGGCCGCCACGCCGGAGACCGGACCGGAGGACACGGGCGCGCTCGCCCCCGTCCGCTTCCAGTCCACATGGGTCGCCGGGATCTCCTCCAGGAACCGGGAGGGCGGGTTGTACGACGGCTGGCCCCAGGCGCTGCGCAGCGAGGACCGCGTGAGGTAGAGCCGCTCCCGCGCGCGGGTGATGCCCACGTAGGCCAGTCGGCGCTCCTCCTCGAGCTCCTTGGCCTGGCCGAGGGCGCGCATGTGCGGGAACACGCCGTCCTCCATGCCGGTGAGGAAGACGACCGGGAACTCCAGGCCCTTGGCGGTGTGCAGGGTCATCAGGGTGATGACGCCGGAGCCCTCCTCGTCCTCGTCGGGGATCTGGTCGGAGTCGGCGACGAGCGCGACCCGCTCCAGGAAGGCGGCGAGCCCCCCGGCGGCCGCGCCCTCCCCCTCGGCCTGCTCCTGCTCGAACTCCAGGGCCACGGCGGCGAGTTCCTGGAGGTTCTCGATGCGGGTCTCGTCCTGCGGGTCGGTGGAGGCCTGCAACTCGGCCAGGTAGCCGGTGCGTTCGAGCACGGCCTCCAGGACCGTCGCCGGGCCCGCCCCGGACTCGACGATCGTGCGCAGCTCCTCCATCAGCACGTTGAACCGCTTCACCGCGTTCGTCGACCGCGCGGCCATGCCGTACGCCTCGTCGACGCGCTTGAGCGCCTGCGGGAAGCTGATCTTCTCGCGCTGGGAGAGGGCGTCGATCATCGCCTCGGCGCGCTCGCCGATGCCCCGCTTGGGGACGTTGAGGATCCGGCGCAGCGGGACGGAGTCCTCCGGGTTGGCGAGGACGCGCAGATAGGCCAGGACGTCCCGGACCTCCTTGCGCTCGTAGAAGCGGACGCCGCCGACGACCTTGTAGGGCAGGCCGACACGGATGAAGACCTCTTCGAAGACACGGGACTGGGCGTTGGTGCGGTAGAAGACCGCTACATCGCCGGACCTGGCGTCGCCCGCGTCGGTGAGGCGGTCTATCTCGTCGGCGACGAACTGCGCCTCGTCGTGCTCGGTGTCGGCTACGTAACCGGTGATGCGCGCGCCCGCGCCCGCGTTGGTCCACAGGTTCTTGGGTCGGCGGGACTCGTTGCGCTCGATGACGGCGTTGGCGGCGGACAGGATCGTCTGCGTGGAGCGGTAGTTCTGCTCGAGCAGGATCGTCGTCGCGTCCGGGTAGTCCTCCTCGAACTGGAGGATGTTACGGATCGTCGCGCCACGGAAGGCGTAGATCGACTGGTCGGCGTCACCCACGACGCACAGCTCGGCCGGCGGCACGTCGTAGTCGTTGGGCGGGACGTCGACCGGGTGCTCGGAGGTGCCCACCAGCTCCCTGACCAGGGCGTACTGGGCGTGGTTGGTGTCCTGGTACTCGTCGACGAGGACATGGCGGAAGCGGCGGCGGTAGTGCTCGGCGACATCGGGGAAGGCGCGCAGCAGATTGACCGTGGTCATGATCAGGTCGTCGAAGTCGAGCGCGTTGGCCTCGCGGAGCCGGGACTGGTACATCGCGTAGGCCTGCGCGAGGGTCTTCTCGAAGCCGTCGCCGGCCTGGGCGGCGAAGTCCTCCTCGTCGATCAGCTCGTTCTTCAGGTTGCTGATCTTGGCGCTGAAGGACTTCGGCGGGAAGCGCTTGGGGTCGAGGTCCAGGTCACGGCAGACCAGGGCCATCAGCCGCTTGGAGTCGGCGGCGTCGTAGATCGAGAAGGAGGACGTGAAGCCGAGCTTCTTCGACTCGCGCCGCAGGATCCGTACGCACGCGCTGTGGAAGGTCATCACCCACATCGCGTTCGCGCGCGGGCCGACGAGCTGCTCGACGCGCTCCTTCATCTCGCCCGCGGCCTTGTTGGTGAAGGTGATCGCGAGGATCTGGCCCGGATGGACGCCGCGCTCGGCCAGGAGGTGGGCGATGCGGTGGGTGAGCACGCGCGTCTTGCCGGAACCGGCTCCGGCGACGATGAGCAGGGGGGTGCCGGCGTGCACGACGGCCGCGCGCTGGTTGTCGTTGAGCCCTTCCAGGAGGGCGGCCGCGTCGATCACCGGGCGGGGGGCGCCGTCGCGGTAGTACCCTCCCCCGCTCTCGGCTCCGCTCGAGCGGGGGGACCCCCATCGGTCCGGGGGCACGTCGAACTTCCCGCCGAACAGATCGTCCGGAACCGACTCCGGAACGTGATCGTCCTCGGGCGGCGGCGGGGGTTCCTCCTCGCGGCCGGCGGGGGCCTGGAGGTTCGCCAGGAAGCTGTCGTCAAAGAGGCTGCTCATCGCTCTCCGAGTCTAGGGTGCCCCACTGACAACGCGCGGCCGTCCCCCGAACATCTCCGCCCTCACCTTCCGAGGCGGCGGTATCACAGCACGTGATTCCGTGTCCTGGCTTTGCATAAGATAACGAAAATGTATCGGGCATATCGCCCATCAACCTTCACACGGACCACACGAGTTGGCTACCGTGCCGGGCAGGCCACGCGGATCCCCACCGGCGAAACCTCGCCGGGCCGTACGGCCTCCGCCGAGTCCGGTGCGCCCCTGTGCGGCAGCCGGAGCCGGGGACCCACCGAGACCCCGGGGTGAATCGGCCCGACTCCCCAGCGGGAGGCGGCCGTAGGGCGCCCTTCCGAACCATCCGCCCGAACCCGACAGCTAACCCGGTAGGCGGGAGATGGAAGGAGTCGCCTCTCTTGGCGTCGCAGCACCGCAAGCCGCGCTTTTCGGGCAGCCGCGTGGCGGGCATACGCACGCCCGCCCTGGCCACCGCCGCGCTCACCTCCGTGGCCCTGCTCTCCCAGTCGGCGAACGCCGCTCCTGCCGACGACGGCAAGCCGAGCCTGGAGGAGGTCGAGAAGAAGGTCGACGACCTCTACCGCCAGGCCGAGTCGGCGACCGAGAAGTACAACGCCGCCAAGGAGAAGACGACCAAGCAGCGCAAGCACGTCGACGGTCTCCTCGACGACGTCGCGAAGCGCACCCAGAAGCTCAACGAGGCACGGGAGGAACTCGGTTCCTTCGCCGCCGCCCAGTACCGCACCGGCGCCTCCGCGCCCGACACGGCGACGTTCCTACTGGCCGACTCCCCGCAGGACTACTTCGACCAGACCCAGCTGATGGGCCGGCTGACCGACCGCCAGAAGGGCGCCGTCGACGACTACGTCACCGAGCAGTCGGCGACGATGCGCAAGCGCCAGGAGGCCGCCGAGAGCCTCGCGACGCTCGACGACACCCAGAGCGATCTGAAGACCGCCAAGGCCGCCGTCCAGAAGAAGCTCGGCGACGCGCGCGAGCTGCTGTCGCAGCTGACGGCGCAGGAGAAGGCGCGGCTGGCGGAGATCGAGAAGCAGAAGCAGGAGGAGGCCGCACGCGAGGCGGCCGAGCTGGCCCGGCAGCAGGCGGCACAGGCCGCCCGGCAGGACACCGGCACGTCGTCCTCTTCATCCTCTTCGTCGTCTTCTTCTTCCTCGTCGTCGGACTCCTCGTACACCACCAAGGCCGAGAAGGCGCTCGCGTTCGCCCGTGCGCAGATCGGCAAGCCGTACGTCTGGGGCGCCACCGGCCCCGACTCCTACGACTGCTCCGGCCTCACCCAGGCCGCCTGGAAGGCCGCCGGCGTCTCCCTGCCGCGCACCACCTACGACCAGGTGAACGCCGGCACCACCGTCTCGCTCGCCGACGCCCGCCCCGGCGACCTGGTCTTCTTCTACGACGACATCAGCCACGTCGGCATCTACATCGGCAACGGCATGATGATCCACGCCCCGAAGCCGGGCGCGTACGTCCGCGAGGAGTCGATCTACTACGACGGCGAGTCGGGCATCCACAGCGTGGTCCGCCCGGCCTGAGCCATGTGCGGGCACGCGCGTGCAGGTCGTTTTTTGCGACTACGCGCGTGTGCCGCCGTGTGAGCCGCTTCGCGTCCTTAGCATCGGGCCCATGCCCGGCACCTCCTCCCTGCGCGCCTGGTGGGCGCGGCGTCCGCCGGCGGCCGGAGCCGCCGTGCTGGCCACCGGCGTCCTGTCCATCGGACTGCGCCTGGCGGGACACGAGATCCTGTCCCAGGCCGCGCTGGCCCTGGCCGGCGCGGCCTGGGTGGCGCTGGCCGCCGACTTCGCCGTACGGCTCCTGTGGGAGCGCCGTCGCTGGCTGGCGGAGGCGGGCACACCGGCCGGGCTGACCGCCGTGGCCGCCACGACCGTGCTCGGCACGGGCGTCTCGGCGCTGGGCCGGCAGACCTTGGCCTGGGCGCTGCTGGCGTTGGCGGCCGTGCTGTGGCCGGTGCTGATGACCGGTGTCGTACGGCAGGTCGTGCGACGCGTCATGAGCCACCGGGACCGCCGGATGCCCGGAGCCGTGTTCCTGTGCTGTGTGGCCACCGAGGGGCTAGCGGTGCTGGGCGCGACCCTGGCGAAGGCCGAGACCCTCGCCTGGCCGGCGCACACGGCGCTCGTGCTGTTCTGGCTCGGCCTGGTGCTCTACGCGGGCATGCTCGCCCTGTTCGACCGGCGGCAGGTCACCGAGGGCGCCGGGGACCAGTGGGTGGCCGGCGGGGCGCTCGCCGTCTCGGCGCTCGCGGGGGCGCGGCTCATCGACGCGGACCACGCGCTGTACCTGTGGAACGCCGACGACCGGGGCGTCCTGCGCGGGATGACACTCGCGCTGCTCGTCCTCGCCCTCGCCTCGTACGCCGTCCTGCTCGCCGCCGAGGTGCTCCGGCCGCGGCCGCGCTACGACGTGCGGCGGTGGGCGACGGTGTTCCCGATGGGGATGACGGCGGTGGCGACGATGTCCGTCGCCGGCGCCGCCGACGTCCCGGGGCTGAAGGGGCCCGGGGAGGTGCTGCTGTGGGTCGCGGTGGCGGCATGGCTGGCGGTCGCCACGGCGGCCCTGATCAACGGGTTCGGCGGATCGGTCGGGTCCGTCAGGTCCACAGGACGGCGATGAAGATGTTCGCCACGGTCAGCAGGCCGACCAGGCCGAACAGCGGCTTCTCCACCTTCTCGTCGTCCCGCTTCACATAGACCAGGCCGAGGATCACCACCAGCAGCGCCAGCTTCACCCCGATCTTGATGTTGTTCACGGGCTGGTCGTCGGCCTGGTTGAGGCCGACCAGGATCACACCGGTGACCAGCATGGTCGCCGCGCCGTGCAGCATCGCGGGCACGAAACGGGCCGTGCCCTGGCCCATCGCCTTCATCTGGGTGAGGAAACCGCCCAGGAGCGCGGCGATGCCGATGATGTGCAGGCCGACGAAAAGATGGATGAGTACGTCCATGAAGTCGGATGCTAATCAGCCCGGCCCCTGCCGCCCGACACCGGCCCCCCGTCTCCCGGCAGCCGCCCTCCCCCGGTGACCGCACTCGCATATATGCGTCCATAGCATCCCGCCACGCCGAGGCGCCCCGGAATCGCGTCATCGATCATGGCGTCGCGCGAACCCGACGCCCCCGGCCCGGCCCGCCGGGCAGAAACAGTCAGCCGGTGGTCCGCTCCCGCCTTTTCCGCACATCAGGTCACCGAACGGACACGGTCGGGCCTAGCGTCCTCCCCCAGGTGACCGGCTCCCCACCGCCGCCCGGGCCAGGGGCGGCAGTCGGACACCACCGCCGAGAAGGTCCGGCGGCGTCCCGCTCCCCCTGTGCGGGCCGCCGCCGGACACGTCAGCGCCTCCCTCGGTCGTCCGTCCGCTCCCCCGACGGCCGAGGGGCCGCCTGACCGCCGTGGGTCCGTCCGACGACGGTCGACACCCCCACGGCCGAGGCGGTCGTACGAAAGGACGTGCAGTCCCACGTGGCAGCGCACCGCAAGCCCCGACAGCGCTCGCTCGGCGGCCAGACGGCCCGTACGGCGTTCACCCTCGCCCTCGCCGGCGCGGCGACCGCCACGGCCTTCGACGGAACCGGACAGGCCGAGCCCCAGCTGACCACCGCACAGGTCAAGGTCAAGGTGGACAAGCTGTACCAGGAGGCGGAGTCGGCCACCGAGCAGTACAACGGCGCGCAGGAGAAGGCCACCGCCGCCGAACAGCGTCTTCGGACCCTGCGGGACGAGGCGGCCCGCAAGGAGGAGAAGCTCAACTCGGCGCGGGAGGCCCTGGGCACGATCGCGGCGGCGCAGTACCGCAGCGGCGGCCTCGACCCCGCCGTGCAACTGGCGCTCTCCGACGACCCCGACGAGTATCTCGACGGCGCCGCCTTCGCCGAACGCGCCGGCGACCGCCAGTCCGCCGCCGTCACCCGCGTCCGCCGGCAGTTGCGCGAGATCGAGCAGCTGCGCGGCACCGCCCGCCTCGAACTGACCTCCCTCAAGGCCCGCAAGGCGGAACTGAAGGAGCACAAGAAGACCGTCACCGACAAGCTCACCGCGGCCCGCAGCCTGCTCTCCCGGCTGACGGCGGCGGAACGCGCCCGGATCGCGGCCGACCTGGGCGGCGGCACCGGAACGGCCGACCGCGCCTCACGCGCCTCCTCCGGCGCCCGCGCGCCCCTCCAGGCGCCCGCCTCCGCCCCCGCCCCCGACTCCCGAGCGGCGGCGGCCGTCTCCTTCGCCT
The DNA here is from genome assembly GCF_054660435.1 of Streptomyces sp. YKOK-I1. Classification (NCBI taxonomy): domain Bacteria; kingdom Bacillati; phylum Actinomycetota; class Actinomycetes; order Kitasatosporales; family Streptomycetaceae; genus Streptomyces; species Streptomyces sp. YKOK-I1. Next base: position 6,343,543 of record NZ_BAAGDR010000001.1, on the reverse strand, counting down.
ACTCCAAGCTCGGCAGCCCCTATGTGTGGGGTGCCACCGGCCCGAACGCCTTCGACTGCTCGGGCCTGGTCCTGGCCGCCTACCGCTCCGCCGGGGTCTCCCTGCCCCGCACGACCTACGCCCAGATCGGCGTCGGCCACCGCGTCCCCCGCTCCGAACTCCGCCCCGGCGACCTGGTCTTCTTCTACTCCGGCATCACCCACGTCGGCCTCTACATCGGCAACGGCCGGATGATCCACGCCCCGAACCCCTCAGCCCCGGTACGCATCGCCCCCATCGACGAGATGCCCTTCGCGGGCGCGACCCGGGTGGTGTGAGCCAGTCACACCAGCCGTCGTGCCGTCGCCCAGCGCGTCAGCTCATGACGGTTGGACAACTGGAGCTTGCGCAGCACCGCCGACACATGGGACTCGACCGTCTTCACCGAGATGAACAGCTGCTTGGCGATCTCCTTGTACGCATAACCGCGGGCGATGAGACGCAGCACCTCGCGCTCGCGCTGGGTGAGCCGGTCGAGGTCCTCGTCGACCGGCGGGGCATCGGTGGAGGCGAACGCGTCCAGGACGAACCCGGCGAGGCGCGGCGAGAAGACGGCGTCGCCCTCCTGCACCCGGAAGATGGAGTCGACCAGATCGGTGCCGGTGATCGTCTTGGTGACATAGCCGCGGGCACCTCCGCGGATCACCCCGATCACGTCCTCGGCCGCGTCCGAGACGGACAGGGCGAGGAAACGCACCGGCTGTTCGGCATCGGCCATCAACGAGGCGCAGCGGCGCAGCACTTCGACCCCACCGCCGCCGGGCAGATGGACGTCGAGCAGGACCACCTCGGGCCGGGTCGCGGTGATGACGGTGACCGCCTGGTCGACGTCCGCCGCCTCGCCGACGACCTCGACGCCCGTCTGCTCGGTCTGGCCGATCTCGGCCTGCACACCGGTGCGGAACATACGGTGGTCGTCGACCAGCACCACCCGCACGCGCCGCCCGCCCGTGCTCTCGCCGGAGGTCGGCGCCGGCTCGGGCGCGTCCCCCGCTGCCGCCGCCGCGTTCATCTCGGTCGGGTCGCTCATGACGTCTTCTCCGCCCTCTCCATCTCCAGCTCGACCTCCGTGCCGCCGCCCGGCACCGCCCGCAGCCGGGCCGTGCCGCCATTGCGCTCCATACGGCCGATGATCGATTCTCTAACGCCCATGCGGTCGGCGGGTATCGAGTCCAGGTCGAAGCCGGGGCCACGGTCCCGGACGGACACGAAGACCGCCCTGCCCTCGACTTCCGCGTACACCTGCACGGCGCCGCCCTCGCCACCGTACTTGGCGGCGTTCACCATCGCCTCGCGCGCGGCCTGCATCTGTGCGCCGACCCGCTCGTCGAGCGGGCAGTCGCCGACGACCACGACCTCGATGGGGACGCCGTGCTTGTCCTCCACCTCGGCGGCGTTGCGCCGGACCGCCTCGGCGACCGTCGCCGGCTCGTCCTCCTCGTCCTTGCCGGTGCCCTCCGGTTTGTAGAGCCAGGTGCGCAGGTCGCGCTCCTGGGCGCGGGCGAGACGGCGCACCTCGCCCGCGTTCTCCGCGTTGCGCTGGATCAGGGTCAGGGTGTGCAGCACGGAGTCGTGGACATGGGCGGCGACCTCGGCCCGCTCCTGGGCCCGGATCCGCATCAGACGCTCCTCGGAGAGGTCCTGGGTCATCCGGACCAGGTAGGGCCCGGCGAGGAGGGTGATGCCGACGAGGACGGCGAGCGCGGCCTGGAGGACCGAGCCGAGGTGGGCGGCCGAGCCCTGGAGGACGAAGATGCCGGAGACGCCGGCGGTGACGAGGAGGACGCCCGCGCCGGCCCGCAGCAGCGTGAGCGTGCGGCGTCTGCGCCCCACCTCGACCCAGCGGGCCCGGCGGGCGTTGTCCGCCTGGCGCCAGACGAGGGCGACGCCCGCGCCGACCAGGACGGCGGGCAGGAGATAGGCCTTGGCGCCGCTGCCCAGGTTCACATTGCCGACGAAGACCAGGGCGACGACGACCATGAGGAGCAGGGCGACGATCTGGCCGCGGTCCGGTCTGCGCGGGACGAGTCTGCGACGGCCGTCGGGCGCGGTCTCGGTGGAGACCAGGGACGGCGGCCTCTGGTCTCCGACGCCGCCGACGCCGAGCGGTACGAAGAACCAGAAGGCCGCGTAGAGCAGGGCGCCGAGGCCGTCGGCCATGAACAGGCCGACGAAGACGAGCCGCACCCACACGACGGGCAGCCCGAGATGCCCGGCGAGCCCCCGCGCCACGCCACCGAGCCAGCGTCCGTCGCTGCTGCGGTAGAGCTTGCGCGGCGGCCGCGGTTCGACGAGTGGCGCTGCTGCGGCTTCCGGCATGCCAACGATGGTCACACAGCGTGCGGGCCCGGGCATCAGGGTTCGTCCCCGAGACGCCCCTGATCTTCGGCCCCCGCGGAGGTCGAACGCCTCCCGGGCGTTGGCTCAGGGCCGATATCAGGGTCCGACCAGGGTCGTTCCGACTGCCGCCGGGGCCGCGGGCCCGCCACCATGGACCCATGGAAAATCACCAGCACGCCGCGGACGCCGTGCCCGACGGGGGCACCGCGCCCGACGCGGCCGCCCCGTCCACCGGCGCCCGGGGCGCCGCGGGTGAGAAGCCTCGCGCGCACGGGCAGGCGGGCGCGCCCGCGCACGGAGACAGGGGAGCAGACGGCGCCGAGGGCGCCAGGGGTGTCGAGGGTGTCGAGGGGTCCGACAGGTTCCGGCGTGACCGGCAGTACAAGATGCTCGCCGGGGTGTGCTCGGGGCTGGGGCGGCACTACGACATGGATCCGGTGATCTTCCGGATCACACTCGCGGTGCTCTCCGCGACGGGCGGCATCGGCCTGATCTTCTACGGGTTCGCGTGGCTGTTCGTCCCCTACTCCGACGACGAGCAGCACGAGGTGCGCAAGCTGCTCACCGGCCGGGTCGACGGCCAGGCCCTGGCGGCCGTGCTGTTCGCGCTGGTCGGCTGCGGCGTGTTCCTGTCGATGCTGAACAACGGCAGTGTGCTGACCTTCGCCGTGGTCCTCTCGCTCCTGCTCGCGGGGGCCGGGTACTGGTCGCGGCACCGGGGCTCCGCCGACCCCGATCCGCTCGCGGCGCAGGCCGTCGCCGACGCCCCGCCGGAGGCCCAGGCACCGCCGGTTCCGGCCTCCTATCCCTCCTGGTGGCGTGACCCCATCGTCAAGGACGGCACCCATGACGGCGGCACCGGCTATCTGTGGGGTCCCCGGGACTCCTGGGGGCGGGACATCGCGGCGGCCGTCAATGTCAGCCTCAGCGGCCACCCGGGCGCCCGCGAGCACATACGCGTCCCGCCCGGCCGCTCCCCCGCTCCGCGCGGCCCCCGCTGGACGGGCGGCTGGGTGTTCCTGCTGGCCGTGCTCGCGGGCGGCCTCGTCACCCGGCTCACCTGGGACGACCATCCGCTGGGCACCAGCCTGCAGGCCGGGCTGGCCGCCGCGCTCGTCGTGCTCGGCGCGGGGATCGCGATCAGTTCGTTCCTGGGGCGCACGGGCGCGGGGTCGGTGTTCCTGGCGCTGGTCACCGCCGGCCTGCTGGCGGGTTCGGCGGTCCTGCCCAGGGACGTGAGCACGCACTGGGTCGAGCGGACCTGGCGGCCGGCGGCGGTGTCGGAGGTGGGAAGGGCCTACGACCTCGGCACCGGTGACGCGACGCTGGACCTGTCCCGGCTGGACGTGGCCAAGGGACAGACGGTGCGCACGAACGCGGAGGTGGGGGTGGGCCGGCTGCGGGTGATCGTGCCGCCGGACGTGACGGTGAGGCTGAGCATCGACGTGGGGCTGGGCGATGTCCAGCTGCCCGGCGAGAACAAGGAGGACGTGGACGTGGAGCCGGGCAAGCACAGGACGATGACGCTGCCGCCGGTGTCGGGCAGCGAGGACACGGCCGGGAGGGTCGACCTGGACCTCCAGGTCGGGGTGGGACAGGCGGTGGTGAGCCGTGCTGCGTCATGAGTTCCAGCCCGGCAGGCTGGTCGCGGGCGCGTTCTTCACCCTCGCGGGTGTCATCTACGCAGGTGACGCGGGCGGGCTCTGGGAGACCCCCTGGTTCGCGGTCATCCCCCTCGTCGTGGTCGGCCTCTTCCTGGCCGGTGTGACGGGCGTGGCGGCCCGGTCCCTGCGCAGACGGCGTCGCGCCGACCGGGCCACGCCCACCGGGGCCACGGGAGCGCACACCGGCGGCAGACCGGTGTGAGGCGAGTCAGTCCAGGCCGCCTGCTCGCTGCCGGCGCCGGTTGTGCCAGAGCGCGTCGAGCGAGAGGTAGGGGGCGCCGGCGAGGACGAAGGGGAGCCAGGCCATCAGGTAGATGAGGTCGTTGCCGTAGTAGTACGGGTCGGAGGCCCAGCTCACCGTCAGCCAGAGGGAGAGGGAGATCAGCGCGCCGCCGAGAGCGGCGAGCCGGGTGAGGAGGCCGATCAGGACGCCGATGCCGACGGCGAGCTCGCCGAGGGCGATGGCGTAACCGAAGCCCACCGGGTTCTTCAGGGCCAGGTCGACCAGGGCGGGGATGGCCGAGGAGTCACGGACGGCACGCATGGTGTCGCCGATCGAGCCCGCGCCGCCGTCCTTCATGAAGGCGCTGTCGGTGAGCTTGTCGACGCCGGCGTAGATGAAGGTGACGCCCAGGAAGATCCGTAGAGGAAGGAGAGCGTAGTGGGTGGCGGTGTCCCGCCAGCCCCGGCCGCCGCCCTGGAGGTAAGGAGGATAGGTGTCCGTCCGCATACCGTGAGTCATCGCCCGTAGCCGCCTCTCGCCCTGAGTGGTGGGACCCCTCACCAGACCATACGTACGAAATGGGGGGTGCGCTCAATTGTTGGCACAGCCCGCGGGTCTCCCTGGTTTCACTCCGCCCGCGCGTTCACATGGCTACTCGGTGACGTCGATCGTGTAGCGGTTCGTCTCCACGCCCGCCGCGGTGACGACCTGGACCTCCAGCCGGCCGGGTTCGACGTCGACGGGGACCGGGACGGTGAGGACGGCGTCGGTGGGGTTGCTGAAGCCGCCGGTGACCGGGACGAGGGGGACATGCACATGGACCGGGCCGATGCGGACGACCATGCGGGACAGGCGGTCGGCGGTCTGGGCGCCGGGCGGGACGAAGCCGGCGCCGCGGATCTCGATGTCGTCGCCGGTGCGGATGGGGGCGTCGAGGTCGCCGGCCTCGCGGGAGCGGACGACGGAGAGGATGACGGGGCGGCCGCCCTCGGCGTACTTGCCGGCGAGGTAGGTCGCGGCCGAGACCAGGACCACGACGGCCAGGCCCCAGGGCAGGTCGGGGAGCTGGTCGGGGCGGCGGGCGAGGCGGACCGCTGCGAAGGCCAGGGCGACGGCGCTGATGACGACGTACTGGATGTCGGCGAAGGTGCCGCGGCCGGAGTCGTCGGTGAGGAGGTCGGCGGCCCGGGGGCGGTGGGCGCGGACCTTCTGGAGCCGCTGGCCCAGGACCCGTAGGCCCACCACCCGGCGGACGAGGACCGCGATGCCGCAGACCACGGCGAGGACGGTCACGACACCGGCGCCGCGGGCGAGGTCGAGGCCGGAGATGAGGGTGTCGCGTTCGGCGTGGCCGGAGGCGGCGGCGAGGCGGCCGACGAGGACGAGGACGGCGTAGGAGAGGAGGAGGACCCAGGCGGCGGCGACCGCGCGGGAGGTGGAGAGGCGGTTGTCCTCGCCGATGACGGGGGCGAGGGCGCCGCCGCGGGCCCGGTGGAACCAGGAGGCGGTGGTGAGGGCGCCGGCCACGAGGAGGGCGGCGAGGAGTCCGGCGGTGCGGGCCGAGGTCCAGCCCGCGCCGATCGCGGTGAGGGCCTGGACGAGGAGGAGCAGCACGACCGCCACCCAGACGGTGGTGGCGGTGCGCAGCCAGAGGCGGGACAGCCAGGCCTCGCCCTCGGCGCGGCCGCGTTCGGCGACCAGTTCTGCCGACTGGGTGAGTTCCTCGGAGACCCATTGGCGGGAGGCCGAGGCGGAGTGGGCGACGGCGGCCGGCAGGCCTTGGCCGGCGGCGAACTCGTCGCGTTTGAGCAGGAACGCGGCGACCGCGCGCCGGTGTCCCTCGCGGGCGCCGTGCGGGCAGTCCCCGCAGGTGCAGCCGCCGTCGTGGGGGCCCGTGCCCGTGCCCGGGTGCGCGCCCTGTCTCGCCTCCTGTACCGCCACGTCCGACGCCCGCCTTCCCCGTGACCCGAACGAGCGGCGGCCTGTGAGGGACCCGTTGTGGATCCCGGCCGCCGCACCGCTGACAACTCCCCCGCGATGACAGCGAATTGTGCCCTACCGCACACGGTCCGGCTTCGGCAGGTCTGGTCAGAGCGGGTGAAGAAGGGAGGGGTCGTGTTGACCCGGCTGCGAGAATTGTCCGTATGGCCGAGATCATCCAGCGTGACGGGAGCTGGGCCTTCGACGGTACGGCGGTCCGGATCACGCCGGGGCTGCACCGTTCCGTGCCGCTGTTCCGGCAGACGTACGGGGAGATCGTCGTGCCGCTGGAGGCGGTCGCCGGGGTCGTCTACGAGCCGGAGCGACGGCGGGGGCGGCTGCGGATGCGGCTCAGGGAGGGGGCGGATCCGCTGTTGCAGGCGACGGGCGGGCGGCTGCCGGAGGCGGCGGATCCGTACCGGCTGCTGGTGGACGTGGACCGCCACGGGCTGGCGGAGTACGTCGTGGCGGAGATCCGGCACGCGCTGCTGCTGGACCAGGTGCCCAAGGAGCCCGCCCGGGCCTATCTGCTGCCGGGGCCGCCGGTTCCGGTGTCGGTGCGTTCGTCGGACGGCACGGTGTCCTTCGACGGGACGCGGGTGCGGATCGACTGGGCGGACACCTCGGACCGGGTGAAGCGGGCGACGGGGCCGCGGATCATCGCGGTGGGGGATCTGGTGCGGGTGGAGTGGTTGCCCAACTCGGGTCACGAGGACGGCTTTCTGCGGTTCGTGACCGGGGAGACGGTGTGCGCGAAGCTTCCGGCGGAGAAGGATCCGTATGCGCTGGACCTGTGGGGCGGTGTGCAGCGGGATCTGCTGACCGCGCTGGTGGCGACGGCGGTGACGGCGCGGATGCCGCACCCCTCGGCGTGGGCGGACGCCGGGGGCGCGGGCCGGCCGCAGCGGCGGGCGGCGGCCGTTCCCGCCCAGGCCGACCCGCACGACGTACTGCTGCGCAGGCTGCGGGAGCTGGGTGAGCTGCATCGGGACGGGGTGCTGACGGACGAGGAGTTCGCGCGGACGAAGGCCGTGATACTGCGCGGCTTCCAGGAGGGGCCTAGCTCAGCAGGTCCGGTTCGCTGCGGCTGATGTCCTGCCAGAGGGGCTGGTAGTTGATCCAGGCCACGAGGTCGCCGCCGAGCTGTTCGCGGGTGGCGACGGCCGCGCGGTGGTCGATCAGCAGGGGGCGGCCGGCGGCGCGGGCGGTGAGCTGGACCTGGCTGGAGCGTTCCATGGACAGGAACCACCAGGCGGCCGCGTCGACCGAGTCCCCGACCGTGAGCAGGCCGTGGTTGCGCAGGACGAGGGCCTTGCGGGAGCCGAGGGCGCTCGCGATGCGCCGGCCCTCCTCGGCGTCGACGGCGACCCCGGTGTAGGCGTCGTAGAGGGCGTGGTCCTCGTAGAAGGCGCAGCTCTCCTGGGTGAGGGGGTCGAGGAGTTCGCCGAGGGCGGCGAGGGCGCGGCCGTACACCGAGTGGCAGTGGGCGACGGCGACGACGTCCGGGCGGGCGGCGTGCACCTGGGCGTGGACGGTGAAGGCGGCCTGGTTGACGTGGTAGCCGCCCTCGACGACCTGGCCGTCGGAGTTGGCCAGAACCAGGTCACTGACGGTGACGTGCTTGAATGGCATACCGAACGGGTTGACCCAGAAACAGTCGCTGTATTCGGGGTCGCGGGCGGTGATGTGGCCGGACACGCCGTCCTCGAAGCCGAGGCGGCCGAAGATGCGTACGGCGCCCGCCAGGCGTTCCTTGCGGTGCCGGCGCTCGTCCTCGACCGAGTCGTGCATCGGCGGCATCGCGAAGTTCAGCCGGTCGGTGGGCAGCGGGGCAGGCGGCGTGGGCCCGTGCATCGGTCCTCCAGCACTGGGTGGGTGTACGGGCGGAAGTTACCCTCGGTCAGCGCAGGAGAACAGGCTTGTTATGCAAAGATGACGTGCGTCTGTGGAACACGACAGAAATGCGACAGGAGATGTCCTGTATCGCGTTCACACTCCGGGTATGACAGCGAACGACACGGCGGCGAACTGGGCCGCGTTCACGGCTGCCGAGCCCGGCCTCGCGCGGACCGTCGAGGAGCGGTTCGGCGCGTTCACCCACCATGTTCTGGCCACTCTGCGCAAGGACGGCTCTCCGCGGACGACGGGCCTGGAGGTCCGGTTCCTCGACGGTGAGCTGTGGCTCGGGATGATGCCGGATTCGGTCAAGGCGCTCGATCTGCGGCGCGATCCGCGGTTCGCGCTCCAGGCCAACCCGGGTGAGGGCACGGGGATGGGCGGCGGGGACGTACGGATCGCGGGGCGGGCGGTGGAGGTCGAGGATCCGGCGGTGAAGGGGGCGTACAGCGAAGAGGTGGAACCGCCGGAGCCGTTCCACCTCTTCCGCACCGAGCTGACGGAGGTCGTCAGGACCTACGTCGAGGACGAGACGTATCTCGTCGTGCAGGTCTGGCAGCCCGGTGCAGGGCTGCGCGTCGTCAGGCGCAGGTGAGCCCTACTCCCATTCGATGGTGCCCGGGGGCTTGGAGGTGACGTCGAGGACGACGCGGTTGACGTCACGGACCTCGTTGGTGATCCGGGTGGAGATCTTCGCGAGGACGTCGTACGGCAGCCGCGACCAGTCGGCGGTCATGGCGTCCTCGGAGGAGACGGGGCGCAGCACGATCGGGTGGCCGTAGGTGCGGCCGTCGCCCTGGACGCCGACGCTGCGGACGTCCGCGAGCAGGACGACCGGGCACTGCCAGATCTCGCGGTCGAGCCCGGCGGCGGTGAGCTCCTCGCGGGCGATCGCGTCGGCGTCGCGGAGGAGGTCGAGACGCTCCTTCGTCACCTCGCCGACGATCCGGATGCCGAGGCCCGGGCCGGGGAACGGCTGGCGCTGGACGATCTCCTCGGGCAGGCCGAGCTCCTGGCCGACCATGCGGACCTCGTCCTTGAAGAGCTTGCGGAGCGGCTCGATGAGCTGGAACTCCAGGTCTTCGGGGAGCCCGCCGACGTTGTGGTGGGACTTGATGTTCGCGGTGCCGGTGCCGCCGCCGGACTCGACGACGTCCGGGTAGAGCGTGCCCTGGACCAGGAACTCCACCGCCGGGCCCTCGTCCGCGATGATCTCGGCCTGGGCCTGCTCGAAGACGCGGATGAACTCGCGTCCGATGGTCTTGCGCTTCTCCTCGGGGTCGGAGACGCCCTTGAGCGCGGTCAGGAAGCGCTCCTCGGCGTCGACGACGACCAGCTTCACGCCGGTCGCGGCCACGAAGTCCTTCTCGACCTGCTCGGTCTCGCCCTTGCGCATCAGGCCGTGGTCGACGTACACGCAGGTCAGCTGGTCGCCGATGGCACGGCCGACCAGGGCCGCGGCCACCGCGGAGTCGACGCCGCCGGACAGACCGCAGATCGCGCGCTTGTCACCGACCAGCTCGCGGATCGCGGCGACCTGCTCCTCGATCACGTTCCCGGTGGTCCAGGTGGGCTTCAGGCCCGCGCCGCGGTAGAGGAAGTGCTCCAGGACCTGCTGGCCGTGCGTGGAGTGCATGACCTCGGGGTGGTACTGGACGCCGTAGAGCTTCTTCTCGTCGTTCTCGAAGGCGGCGACGGGGACGACGTCCGTGGACGCGGTGACCGTGAAGCCCTCGGGGGCGGCGGAGCAGGCGTCGCCGTGCGACATCCACACGTGCTGCTCGGCCGGGGTGCCCTCGAAGAGGGTGGAGGAGGTCCGGGAGACGTGCAGATCCGTACGGCCGTACTCGCGGGAGCCGGTGTTGTCGACGGTGCCGCCGAGGGCCTGGGCCATCAGCTGGAAGCCGTAGCACATGCCGAAGACGGGGACGCCGGCCTCGAACAGCTCGCGGCCGAGGCGGGGGGCGCCCTCCTCGTACACGGACGAGGGGCCGCCGGAGAGGATGATCGCCGCCGGGTTCTTGGCGAGCATCTCGGCGACCGGCATGGTGCTCGGCACGATCTCGCTGTAGACCCGGGCCTCGCGGACTCGGCGGGCGATGAGCTGGGCGTACTGCGCGCCGAAGTCGACGACCAGGACGGTGTCGGGGGCGGCGGCAGCGGGAGTCGCTGATGACACGGGGGCCTTCCGGCGGTGGGGCGGGGGTCTGTGTGTACGCCGATTCTACCGAGGTGGCCGTCGGAACGGTCCCGTCCCTGAGGGCTCCGCCCCCGGACCCCCGGCCTCCGCCCACCCACTCACCCGACTCGGTTGGGAAAAAAGGGGAGGCGAGGCAGGGGGCAAGCACGGGGGAAGCGGAGAAGAGGGAGGGCGGGACAGGGGGCGGGGAGAGGGTGGGGGGCTGTGGCATACTGCCGCCATGCGCGAGCTTTCGACCTTCCTCTTTACCTATGGCAACCGGCCCACCGGCTGCCATGGTCGTGCTGCTTGAGCCACTGACAAGCGACTTCCCAGGCGCCCCGGGCCGACAAGGCCCGGGGCGTCTGGCGTTTTCCGGGGTTGTCGGTCCGGGGCCTCATCCGAACCCGACACCCACCAGGAGTCCCCATGACCTCCCTCGACGTGACCGGCGCCCGTACCTCCGAGGCCGCCGATGTGATCACCGGTGCGCGGGAGCGCATCGACGCCCTCGACGACCGGATCATCGGCCTGATCCAGGAACGGGCGGCCGTGTCCGCCGTCATCCAGGAGGCCCGGATCACCTCCGGGGGCCGGCGCGTGAACCTCTCGCGCGAGATGGAGGTCCTCGGCCACTACAGGGAGGCACTGGGCAAGCCCGGCACCACCCTCGCGATGACCCTGCTGGAGCTCTGCCGGGGTCGCATCTGAGGTCGCATCTGAGTTCGGGCGCTCTCTCACCCGTACGGCGCGTGACCGCCGTCGGTCCCGTTTCGTTGGTCCCGGTGTCCGTTCCAGCCAGGTGCGGGCCCGGAAGTACCACGCGTGGCTCACTGGAGCGATGAGGCGGACGGATCGTGCCGTGCGTCGTGGGACCTCGCTCCAGGTAAGTGACCGGACGGCAGGGGACAGCAGCCCGGTCACCCAAGAGAACGGTCGGCCTCGGGGACGCCCGGGGCCGATCGGCGGACAGGGCGAAATGCACAAGAGCCGGGTCGAACGGTTGCGGGCGCCGCGTTCATCCAGCACGATGCAGAAAAAGCCCCTCACCGCTCCAAGTCCCGTCCCGGACGACCCTCTTGCGCGTTATGTCCCGGATGACTTTCAGAGGTCCAGACCAATAGAGCGGCGCAACCCCCCGGCGCCGCCTCCCAGGCACCGGCGCTGCCCTGACGCCGGTGCTGACGAAAGAAGGGCCCCGCGGATCCGCCCCGCGGGGCCCTTCGTCGTGCGCGCACCCCGTACCGCACCCTTAGTGCACCCCTCCCCGCCTCAGATGTGACGCAGATCACATAAGGATCTTGTGAAGGGAGGACAACTGTTCACAGGGCTCGCGGGTCACATCAGGCGAAACACGGGTCACGCCTGCGCCCCACATTCGCAGAAGGCCTCCCCCAACAGTCGATCTTCCGAGGTCTTCATGAAGCTTCGCCGGACTCTCCTCACCGCCGCCGCGACGGCCGCGATGGTGCCGCTCGCCCTGCTCTTGGCGCCGGGAGCGTTCGCCGAGGAGTCCGGCTCGCCGTCCGCGAGCGCCTCCGAGTCCGAGACCGCCGCCGCGCCGGACTCGGACGCCTCGGACACGTCGAGCCCGTCCGGCTCCGCGTCCGACACCACCTCGCCCTCGGCGTCCGAGTCGCAGACCGGCAGCGCCTCCGGCTCCCCGTCCGGCTCGGCCACGCAGTCCTCCTCGTCCTCGGCCAGTGGCTCGGCCTCCACGAGCGCGTCCGCGAGCGAGAAGCCGTTCGACCCGTTCACGGACTGCAGGGCCTTCGAGCTGGACGAGAACCTCACCGCGCAGATCAAGGGCCTGCCGAACAAGATCGTGGCCGGTTCCGGCTGGCACGGCTTCACCTTCAAGGTCCAGAACGACTCCGACCAGGACCTGACGAACGTCTACATCGACGCGTTCCTCGAGTACGGCGACGACACGGACGCCTGGCTGTCCGAGGGCCTCGCCGTCATCCAGGTCAAGGAGGACGGGAAGTGGACCGACGGCTTCCAGGACTCCTACGAGGACGAGAACGGCAAGAAGGTCAACGTCACCGGCTCCTTCGTCGGACTGCTCGACACCCTGGAGAAGCACAGCTCCAGCACGCTCGACCTGCGGGTGAAGGTCAAGGCCTCGGCCCCGGCCGGCTCGTCCTTCGCGCTGAGCGAGGCGATCTACGCGGGCAAGGACGCCACCTGCCACGGCAACGGCGACTTCTACGACGTGAAGATCCTCGCCGCCGGCAGCGACGCGGGTGACGTCGACGACGCCACGCCGAACGGCGAGAAGCCCGACACGGACGACGGCACCCGCGCCCAGGGCGGCGCCAAGCCGATCAGCGGCAGCCTCGCCTCCACCGGCTCCGACTCCTCGCTCCCGGTCATCGGCCTCGTCGGCGGTGTCGCCGTCCTCGCCGGTGCGGGGGCGGTCGTCGCGGTCCGGCGCCGCAGGACCACCGGCGCGCACGCGTAAGGCGCCGCCCGGGACAGCGAGAGGGACCTGCGCTCGGAGGGGGGTGCAGGTCCCTTTCGCTTGCCCGCGCACCCCGCACACCCCGCAGATCCCGCAGATCCCGAACCCGCCGTGCCCGTCACTTCTTCGGCGGCACCGTCGGCATCCCCAGGAACGGCAGGCGCAGCGCGCCGAACGCCTCCGCCGGGACCGCCGGAGCCTGCGGCTCCACCGGCTTCAGACGCTCGTACGCCGCTCCCTGCGCCGGACGCGGGTCGCTCTCGCCCTTGTTCGGCCAGTACGACATCGCCCGCTCGGCCTGGGCGGTGATGGTGAGGGAGGGGTTGACGCCCAGGTTCGCCGAGACCGCGGCGCCGTCCACGACCGAGATGCCGGGGTGGCCGTAGAGGCGGTGGTACGGGTCGATGACCCCGGTATCCCGGGAGTCGCCGATCGGGCAGCCGCCGAGGAAGTGGGCGGTGAGCGGGGTGCCCATCAGCTCGCCCACGTTGGAGCCGGCGAAGCCGTTGATGTCGGCGGCGATCGCGGCGGCGGCCTCGGAGGCGGCCCTGATCTGCTTGGGGTTGGGCGCGCCGTGGCCCTGGCGGGCCGTCAGCAGCCCCTTGCCGACACCCGTCTGCTTCAGATACGTCGTCAGCGAGTTGTCCAGCGACTGCATCACCAGGCCGATGATGGTCCGCTCCGACCAGCGCCGGTTGGACAGCGAGCGCAGGACGAGCAGAGGGTGGCGGGCGGCGTTGGCGAGCCAGCCGGCCACCCTCGACGAGCCCTCCGCGTAGGGGACCTGGAGGATGGACAGCCCGCCCATGGAGTTGGAGCCCTTGCCGTAGCGGACCGGCTCGATGTGGGTGTTCTCGTCCGGGTGGATCGAGGAGGTGATGGCGACGCCGCGGGTGAAGTCGACCTTCGGCGCGCCGGTCGCCCGGCGGTAGCGGCGGTCGTCGGTCTGGGCTCCCACCAGCGCCTCGGAGTTGGTGCGGGTCAGCTCACCGAGCCGGTCGGACAGATACGGCAGTTGTCCGTTCGCCTTCATACGGTGCAGCAGGGTCTGGGTGCCGTACGTGCCGGCGGCGAGGACGACCCGGCGGGCCGTGAAGGTACGGCCCCCGGCGCGGCGGCGGTCGTCGGTCGGGAGGGTCGCCACCGCGTACCCGCCCCGGGAGTCGTCCGTGACCGACACGACCGTCGTCATGGGGTGGACGACCGCGCCCGCCTTCTCGGCGAGGTACAGGTAGTTCTCGTTCAGGGTGTTCTTCGCGCCGTGCCGGCAGCCGGTCATGCACTCGCCGCACTCGGTGCAGGCGTTGCGGTCGGGGCCCGCGCCGCCGAAGTAGGGGTCGGCGACCCGCTCGCCGGGCTTCGCCTTCACGGCGTCGGCGCCGTCCCCGTCCTTGCCGTCTCCGAAGAACACGCCGACCGGTGCGAGGTGGAAGGTGTCGCCGACACCCATCCGCTCGGCGGCCGCCTTCAGGTGCACGTCGGAGGGGGTGGTCGTGGGGTTGAGCCGTACGCCGAGCATGCGGCGTGCCTGGTCGTAGTACGGGCTCAGCTCCTCCTGCCAGTCGGTGATGTCCCGCCACTGGGGGTCCTCGAAGAACGGCTTCGGCGGGACGTAGAGGGTGTTGGCGTAGTTCAGGGAGCCGCCGCCCACGCCTGCGCCGGCGAGGACCATGACGTTGCCCAGCAGGTGGATGCGCTGGATTCCGTAGCAGCCGAGCTTGGGGGCCCAGAGGTAGTTCTTCAGGTCCCAGGAGTTCTTGGGGAGGGTCTCGCGGGTGAAGCGGCGGCCGGCCTCCAGGACGCCGACGCTGTAGCCCTTCTCGGTGAGGCGCAGGGCGGTCACCGAGCCGCCGAAGCCGGAGCCGACGACGAGGACGTCGTAGTCGTAGGCGTGGGCGTGGGTGTCCTGGGGCACGTGTGCTCCTCTTTGAGTGTCCGTGCGGGTGGTACGTGGTTGCTCGCGCAGTTCCCCGCGCCCCTTCAAAGACCTCAGCGCAACCGGAGTGCCTTCATCACCCTCAGGCTCGTGCTCATGAACGCCGCGTACTTCTCGTCGTCCATCCCCAGCGCCGGCGCCATCGGCAGCAGCCGCTGCTGGGCCACCGTCTGGGCCTCCGTGTACTTGAGGATGCCCTCCGAGCCGTGGCGGCGGCCGAGGCCGGAGTCCTTCATGCCGCCCATCGGGGACTGGACGCTGCCGTAGGCGGGGGCGTAGCCCTCGTTGACGTTCACCGTGCCGGTGCGCAGTCGGGCGGCGACCTCGGCGCCACGGCGGGCGTTCCTGGTCCAGACGGAGGAGTTCAGGCCGTACGGCGTGGAGTTGGCGAGGGCGACCGCCTCGTCGTCGGTGGTGAAGCGGTAGATCGAGACGACCGGGCCGAAGGTCTCCTCGCCGCACACCGCCATGGGCTCGGTGACGCCGTCGAGGATGGTCGGCTCGTAGAAGTAGGGGCCGATGTCCGGGCGGGCCACACCTCCGGCGACCACCTTGGCGCCCTTGGCCACGGCCTCCTCGACGTGCCGGGACACGGTCTCCAGCTGGCGTTCGCCGACCAGGGAGCCCATGTCGGCGCCGTAGGCGAGGGAGTTGCCGAGGCGCATGCCCTTGGTGCGGGTGGCGAAGCGCTCCAGGAAGGCGTCCGCGATCGACTCGTGGACGTAGAGCCGCTCGATGGAGATGCAGAGCTGGCCGGCGGAGGAGAAGCAGGCCCGGACGGCGCCCGCGGCGGCCTTCTCGATGTCGGCGTCGTCGAGGACCAGCATGGCGTTCTTGCCGCCGAGTTCGAGGGACACGCCGACCAGCCGGGCCGCCGCACCTTGCGCGACCTCACGCCCGGTGCGGGTGGAGCCGGTGAAGGAGACGTAGTCGGCGTGCCGGACGACCTCGGGGCCGACGACCGGGCCCTCGCCGAGGACGACCTGGAAGACGTCGGCGGGCAGCCCGGCCTCGATGAGGAGGTCGCGGGCCCACAGGGCCGTCAGACAGGTCTCGGTGTCCGGCTTCATGACGACCGCGTTGCCCGCGACGAAGGCGGGCAGCGCGTCGCCGACGGAGAGCTCCAGGGGGTAGTTCCAGGGGGCGATCTGGCCGACGACCCCGCGCGGGTGGCGCAGTTCGGTGACCTTGGTGAGGGTCGGCATGGCGCCGGCGTGCCGCTTGGGCCGCAGATACGCGGCGGCCCGGCGGCCGTAGTGGCGGGCGGCGACCGCGACGGCCTGGACCTCCTCGTGGGCGTGCAGGCGGGCCTTGCCGGTCTCCAGCTGGATGAGGTCGAGGACCTCGGCCTGGCGGGCCAGGACCAGATCGTGGAAGCGGAGCAGGACGGCGGCGCGCTCCCGTACGGGGGTCCGCGCCCACACGGCCTGTGCGGCGCGGGCCGCCTCGTAGGCCTTCAGGACGTCCTCGGGGGTGGACTCGGGCAGGTCGGCGAGCTTCTCGCCGGTGAACGGCGTGTGGTTCGCGGTGCGGCCGGAGCCGACGACGCCCTTGGTCAGCTGGGCGACGAGCTGGGGGGTGACCACGTCGGCGGCGGTGCGGACCCCTGCGGGGGCGGGGGCGAGGGGGTTCGTACCGGCCGTGGCCGTACCCGTCGTGGTCGTGCCTGCCGTAGCCGTCGTACCGGCCGTGGTCGTCGTACCGGTGCTGTCCGGGGCCTGCGAGTCCGTCATGACGCGCAGGGTATGCCGCGGGGAGGACTTTGGGTACCCGCCGGTAACGGGGATTCACCGACCGTCCACATGACGCCAGTGTCCACTGGCAACGAAGCCGCTGATCAGGGCGCCGATCGGGGCACGGGCCGGTTCAGCGGCTCTCCAGCTCCAGACGTCCGTGCGACGCCGCGACCAGCGCCGCCAGCTCCGCCTCCGCCTGCGCCGCCTCCGGCCGGCCGGCCGGGTCCGGGCTGAGCAGGCGCCGGACGAGCGGGTCCAGCGGGCCGGCGTCCGCCACGGCGGCGCGGAGCAGGGCGCCGAGCGACCAGAGGTCGGAGGCGGGGCCTGCGTCGCGGCCCGCTCTGCGCTCGGGGGCGGCGAAGTCCGGGGAGCCGGGGAGGGCGCCGGTGGGCGGCTCCGGGGCGGGGGCCGGACCGAAGCCGGTGAGGACGACCCGGCCGTCCGGGCCGAGCAGGACGTTCGCCGGCCGCACCTCGCGGTGGACGATCCCGACGGCGTGCGCGGCGCGCAGCGCGCCGAGGACGGCGAGGCCGATCCGGGCGGCCTCGGCGGGGTCGAGGGGGCCGCGGGCGAGCGTCTCGTGCAGGGACTCGCCGCGGATCAGCTCCATGACGATCCAGGGCGGTCCGTCACCGGCCGCCTCGGGCGCGCCGTCCTCCTCCACCACGTCGAGGATGGCGACGGCGGAGGGGTGGTCGACGAGGGCGGCGGCCCGGGCCTCGTGGTGGAGACGGTGGGCGGCCCTGCGGCGGTCCTCGTCGCCCGGGCCGCCGGGCAGCCGGGGCTGTCTGACGGCGACCTCGCGGTTCAGGAGGTCGTCGTGGGCCCGCCACACCGTGCCCGCGGCGCCGGAGCCGATCCGTTCCAGCAGTCGGTAACGCCCGCCCGCGACAAGGTCGTTGACGCCTATGGGGGCGCCGTCGTCACTCATGTCCCATGACTACCACGAGCACCCGTGTCCACGGCTGCCCACGGCCGTCTACGGCTTGTCGAGGTCCAGGTTGGCGATCGCCGTCCGCGCCACCTCCCGGCCCCGCGCGGTGAAGTCGCCCTTGCCCGGGTAGCCGATCAGCAGCTTGTACATGTCCCCGGCGGCGGACCGGTAGTAGAAGATCCGCAGTTCGCGCGGGCGCGGGTCCTGGCTGTCGTCGGTGGTGTAGACCACGGTGTTGCCGGCGGCGGGTCTGCCGTCCCGGTACCGCGCGTTGCCGTCGGTCTTCGTGCGCGGCTTCTTCGGCATGTCGAGCTCGTAGCTGCCCGACTCCTTGAAGTCCCCGTCGTCGGCGTACATCTCGGCCGCCGCCGAGGCCTTGATGTTCCTGCCCGTGTCCTGCGCCCTGCGCGCCACCTCCAGCACGACGGAGATCGCGCCGCTCGGGTCGGTGTAGGCGACCCAGTGCTCGTCGTCCCTGCGGTCCTTGTCCGGTTCGCTGCGCACATAGGAGCCGGGCACGGCGAGGGTGGCGGTGACGTCCTTCTCGTGGTGCCGGGACCAGCCGTCCGGCAGCGGTCCGGCGAACGGGTCGGCGATCAGCACGTACGCCGTCGCGGCCGCCGCGAGGAGCACGGCCGCGAGCGAGGTCCATGCCGTACGGCCCCTGCGGCGCCGGCGGGCGGACACCTCGGTCGTCGGGGCGGGCGCGTCGGCCGCGAGCACCGGCTCCGGGAGCGGCGCGGGCGGGCGTACGGCCGCCTCCAGCAGCGCCCGTACCTGTGCGGCGCCGGGGCGGCGGGCCGGGTCCTTGTCGAGCAGCCCGTTGACGGCCTCGGCGAGCGGGCCCTGTGCGGCGGCGGACGGGGCGGGCACGGCGTGCAGGACGGACTGGAGGGTGGCGGGCGTGTTGCTGCGGCGGAACGGCGACACGCCCTCCGTGGCCGCGTACAGCACCACGCCGAGCGACCACAGGTCGCAGGCCGGGCCGGGGCGCCGGCCGAGCACCCGCTCGGGCGCGATGTACTCGGGCGAGCCGACGAAGCCGCCGGTGTCGGTCAGGCTGGTCTCGCCCTCGATCTGGGCGATGCCGAAGTCGGTGAGGACGATCCGGTCGTGGCGGCCGAGGAGGATGTTGTCCGGTTTGACGTCCCGGTGCAGGATGCCCGCCGCGTGCGCGGCCTCCAGCGCGGCCAGCACCTCCAGGCCGATCCGGGCGGCCTCGCGGGGGCCGAGCGTGCCCTCCTGCAGGACGCTGCCGAGGGAGTGGCCGTGGACCAGCTCCATCACGATCCAGGGCTGTCCGTCGACGACGGCGACATCGTGCACGGTGACCACGGCGGGGTGGTCGAGCCGGGCCGCCGCCCGCGCCTCGCGGCGCATCCGTTCGAAGGCGTTGGCCCGTTCCCGTTCGGGAAGGTGGTCCGGTACGCGGGGTTCCTTGACGGCGACCTCGCGGTCCACGGTCTCGTCCTTGGCCCGCCACACCGTGCCCATGCCGCCGTGCCCGAGCTTGGCGAGCAGCCGGTACCGGCCGGCTATGAGCCGTCCGACGCCGGGCTCCGCCTCCTGCGGGGCGGGCGGTCGCGGGGCGGGCGGTTGCAGGACAAAACTCGTCGTCTCGTCGGGCTCGTGGCCGACACCCCCGTGGTGGCTCATGGGTCCATCCCTATCGCGCCAGGCGGGCCGGTTTCCACCGGAGAACGGCAACTACCGTGTCACGAACGTGTCGACCGCGACGTCGAAGTACTCCCGAGCCTCCCGCACCTTCCCGACGGGCGCCGACACCCACACGTCGTACAGCCGCCCGCCCTCCTCCCAGCACAGGTCGTAGGTGTGCCGGGGGCCCTCCGCCGCGCTGAAGCCGTCCCAGGTGAACTCCCAGAGGGCGGCGGGGTCCCCGTCGTGGGTGGTCTCGGTGACCGTGCCGTCGTGGTAACCGGGGTTGGTGTCGGGGCCCTTGGCGGCCGCGCGCCGCATCACGCCCAGCGGGCCGCCCGACTCCGGGGCGGAGACCTTGATGCCGAGCCGGAAGGTCTCCCCGGGGGACATGTAGAAGACCCGCTCGCCCTGCGGCACGCGCGTGAAGTCCTCCGGTACGGCCAGGGCGAACCCGGCGGGGTCGTCGGCGACGCGGTAGCCGGAGGGGGCGCTGGGGCGATCGTCGGAGGCGGGATTGGCGGCACCGGTGGCCGTGGCGGACGGGGTGGCCGTCGTGGTGCCGGGGCTCGCCGAGCCTCCGGCGGCCGGACCCGCGCCCGTCGCCTCCCCGGACGCCGAACCCGTAGAACCCGTAGAACCCGTAGAACCCGTGGCGCCCGTGGCGCCCGAAGGCCGTGCGGAACTCGTGGGATTCGTGGGCGAGGAACCGCCGCCGTCGCGGTTCACCAGCAGTGCCGCCGCCGACACGCCCGCCCCCGCCATCGCGGCGACCAGCAGCGCGGCAATGAGCACACCCCGCGAGGAACGTTCCCGCGCGGGCAGCGGCTCCGAGCCCAGCCGGGTCTGCTCGGCCCCCGGCCGGGTCCGCTCCGCGGGCCGGGACGGCTCCGCCCGTGACTCCTCCGGCGGCCGGGGCTGGTCCGCCCGCGCGGAGGGCCGCCGGAACCTCCCGGTCGCCCGGGACCGGGCCGGCAGATCCTCCTGGGTCGGGGTGTACCCGGAGCCCACGGGCTCCGGCGTACGCCCGGTGTCGAGGAAGGCGCGCAGCAGCCGCTCCGCTTCCGCCGGTGCGAGCCGCCGTTCCGGATCGCGCTCCAACAACCCCCGAACGACGGGCAGCAGCGGGGCGGCCTCGGCGGGCGTACGGATCTCGGCGAACACGACGGCGTGCAGGATGCCGCCCAGGGAGTCGCGCCGGAAGGGCGATGCGCCGCTCAGCGCGGTGCACAGCAGCGCGCCCAGCGACCACAGGTCGGACTCGGGGCCGGTGCGGGCGCCGGACATCCGCTCCGGGGCGGTGTACTCGGGCGAGCCGACGAAGGAACCGGTCTCGGTGAGCGTGGTGGCGCCCGCGACCTGCGCGATGCCGAAGTCGGTGAGGACGACCCGGTCGCTGTCGTCCTCCAGCAGCACGTTCGCCGGCTTGATGTCGCGGTGCAGCACCCCGGCCGTGTGCGCGGCGCGCACGGCGCCGAGCAGGGCGATGGCGATCCGGGCCGCCTCCTCGGGGGCCAGCGGGCCGTGCCCGGCGATCCGGTCGGCGAGTGACCCGCCCTTGATCAACTCCATGACGATGTACGGCCGTTCGTCGTCCTCGACGACGTCGTGCACGACGATGATGTGCGGGTGGCTCAACTGGGCCACCGCGCGGGCCTCGCGCAGCGTCCGGTCGCGGCGTCCGCGCGCCTCCTCGGCGGAGAGCGTGTCGTCCTGGATCAGCTCCTTGACCGCGACACGCCGTCCCAACAGCTCGTCCGTGGCACGCCACACGACGCCCATGCCGCCCCGCCCGAGCCTTGCCTCGAGCCGGTAGCGGCCCGCGATGACGCGGACGGCGTCCCCCTCGGTCCCCATGGGCCCATCATGCCCCACCGGATGTCCCCGCTCCGGGTGGCCGACCGGCCAACCCCCCGTCAGGAGGCGCTGGGTTCCCGCCAGCTCTGCAGTACGGATTTGAACTGCTGGGCGGTGGTGGCCCAGTCCTTCGCCGGGGAGGACATGTAGATCGCGTACTCCGAGCCGTCCCGGGCGATGTACGTCTCCTCGATGGCCCGGCGCGGCCCGGGGAACTCCGTGTCCTTGGCCAGCGCGGTCCAGGTGTACTCCCACTCGGAGCCGTCGCGGTCGCGGTAGACGTTCTTCTCCAGCTTGACCGTCTTGTAGTCCACCAGCCGGTCGAGCTGCGCCTCCAGGTCCTTCTGGTGGGCGTACGGGTCGTTGTAGTCCGGCGACTTGTCGAGGGCGATCCGGACGAAGTGCTCGCCGCCGTCCGGGGAGTAGTCGATCTGCTTGAGGTCGCCGTCGTCCTGGTAGACCGACCGCGTCCAGGTGTCGTCGGGCAGCGAGAGCCCGAAGCCCAGGTCGTCGTCGATCTCGACCCAGGAGTCGGGCACGCCGCCCTGGCTGCCGGGGCTCACCTCGGACGAGGGGCTCGACGAGGCGGAGTCGTGGGGCGCGGCGGACGCGCCGGTGTCCTCCCGGTCCGGCCCCCACTTCTGGAGCGCCACGGCGGTCCCCCCGCCGACCAGCGCGGCGACCACGACCACGAGCGCGAGCGTGCGCAGCCTGCGGCGGCGCGGGGGCTGCGCGGCCGGGGCGGGGCCGACCTGGACGGGGCCCGAGTGCACGGGGTGCGGGACGGGGCCGGAACCGGTGCCGGAGTGCGGGAGGCCCGCGGCGGTCGGGCCGGTGGCGCCGGGGACGGGTGTCGACGCCTCCGCCGGACCGGGTCCCGTAGGTGGCGCGGCGTGCGCCCCGGAGACGTACTGCGCCCCGGAGACGTACTGCGCCCCTGAGTCGTACGGCACCCCGGACGGGTACGGCCCTGACGGGTACGACGGCCCGGTACCGCTCGTCCCGAGGCCGGGTCCCCCGTATGCGTCCGGGACTCCCTGGTTCAGGCCGGGGTGGGTGTATCCGCCCGGCCCGCCGTACTGCGTGGGCACGAAGGCCTGTGCGCCGTTCGGGCGGCGCCCTTCGGCGGCCTCGGCGAGGAGCTGCTCGGCCTCGGAGGTGGAGGGGCGGCCGGCCGGGTCCTTGCGCAGCAGCGCGGCGATGACCGGGCCGAGCGGACCGGCGTACTGCGGCTCGGCGGCCTCGTCCTCGACGACGGCCTGCAGGGTGCTCAGCGCCGAGGTGCGGCGGAACGGCGAGCGCCCCTCCACCGCGGTGTACAGGGTCGCGCCGAGCGCCCACAGGTCGGAGGACGGGCCGGGGTCCTGGCCGCGGATCCGCTCCGGGGCGAGATAGTCGACGGAGCCGACGACCTCT
The DNA here is from genome assembly GCF_054660435.1 of Streptomyces sp. YKOK-I1. Lineage (NCBI taxonomy): Bacteria > Bacillati > Actinomycetota > Actinomycetes > Kitasatosporales > Streptomycetaceae > Streptomyces > Streptomyces sp. YKOK-I1. The sequence goes on along the minus strand of NZ_BAAGDR010000001.1, from coordinate 6,321,223 downwards.
CCGGTCCGGGTGATCGTGGTGTCGCCCTCGATCTGGGCGATGCCGAAGTCGGTGAGCAGGACCCGGCCGTCGTGCGAGATGAGCACGTTGCCGGGCTTGACGTCACGGTGCAGGACCCCGGCGGAGTGCGCGGCGCGCAGGGCGCGCAGCACCCACAGACCGATCCGGGCGGCCTCGGCCGGCTCGACCCGGCCGTCCTCCTTGACGGCGTCGGCCAGCGAACGGCCCTCGACCAGCTCCATCACGATCCACGGCCGGCCGTCGTGTTCGAGCACGTCGTGCACGGTGACGACGGCGGAGTGGTTGATCCGCGCCGCGGCGCGCGCCTCCGCCCGGGTCCGGGCGAGCAGAACCGGCTTGTCGCCCTCGGTGACATAGAGGGCGGCGGTCAGCTCCTTGATGGCGACCGCACGGTGCAACAGCTCGTCGTGCGCCCGCCACACCCGACCCATGCCACCGCTGCCGATGGTGTCGGCGAGCCGGTAGCGGCCCGCGAGGAGCAGGCCCTGCATCTGATTCACGTTGCCCCGCAATGCTCTTGACAGGGTCAGCGTAAAGACCGGGATGCCTCCGGGGAACAAGGGGGGTGCCAAGGAGACAGCACTGTGACGGTTGTCGCTTCTCCGCCCGTCCGGGAACCGCCCGGGCCGAGCGCTCGCCCGGGCCTGCCAACGTGCCTGCTCAGCCGGTGAACGGGCCTGCTCAGCCGGTGTACTGGTAGGTGGCCGCCGCCTGCTCGTAGAGCCGGGTGACCTCGTCCCGTTCGGCCTCGGGCCCGCGTACCTGGACGACGTGATAGCGACCGTCGATGAGGATCGCGAGGTTGCGGACGTACAGCTCGCGCCCGCCGTCGGACCAGGTGAACTGCCCTTCGGCCATCGTGCGGGTGCCCACGGTGGTGGTCCGCAGCCCGGAGGCGGTCGCCCAGCTGGAGTCGCGGTACGGCTGGAGCTCGCTCTCCTTCTCCCGCTGGTAGACCATCGGGTCGCTGCCGTTGGCGGAGGCGCTGTCCCGCCCCGGTACGACGATCAGCTCGAAGTCGCCGTGGGAGTACACGATCTGGCCTCGCCCGTTCTTGCCGGTGCGGCCCCAGCCGTCGGCGACGGCGATCCGGAAACCTGCGGCGTCCTTGCGGAGGGTGAAGCCGTCGGCGACGTCCGCGCCGGAGCCGGTCTGGGGCTCGGTGGCCTCCGCGCTCGTCCCGTCGCCGGGCGAGGTCTGGTCGGGCCGGGGCTCGCTGCTCGCGTCGGGGGCCTGTCCGGCGGGCGCGCTCGCGGAGGCGGTGGCCCCGGTGTTCTGGGTGCCGCCGGTCGCGGTCGCGCCGTCCTCGCCGGCCTTGGGCATGAACAGGACGGCGTAGGCGACGGCCCCGGCCAGCAGCAGCAGGATCAGCACCAGCAGGGTGCGGCCGAGGCTGCGCGGGGAGCGGCCCGGGTCCTGCCGGGCCCGCTTGTGGCGGCCGTGCGGGGCGGGCAGCCCGGCGCGCCGTCTGCGCACCAGTTCGCCCTTGCGGCGCACGATCGGCAGCCGGCGCGGGTCGCTGGGCGGCGCGGCGACGACGTGGGTGCCCGCCTCCGGCTCGGGCGCGGAGCGCACCAGCGAGCGCAGCCAGCCGCGCAGTTCCTCGAAGTCGAGGCGTTCGGTCGGGTCCTGGCGCAGCAGCGACTCCACGACCGGCCTGAGCGGTCCGCACTCCTCGGCGAAGGCGGGCGGTTCGGCGCACACCATCTGCACCAGCTCCGCCGTCGACTCCTCGGGGTAGGGCGCGTGTCCCTGTACGGCCCGGAAGAGCAGGGCGCCGAGCGCCCACAGGTCGGTGGCGGGGCCGATCGGCGCGGCGAGCTGCCAGTTCTCGTGCACCGGCCCGGCCTGTTCGGGCGCCCAGCGCTCGGTGACGGGCCCGACGACCGCCATCCGGGCCTGCCGGGCCCGCTCGGCGGCGAGCGCGGTGGCGGGGCCCCGGCGCACGGCTCCACCGGGCGCCCCGGCGGCCACGAGGTCGTCCCAACGCGCCCCGGAACGCCCGTCGCCGGCCACCCCGCCGGGCTGCGCCGGGACGGGGGCGGGCGGCTGTCCCGCGGCTGCGGGGACGGGCGGATGCCCTCCGGCGGCCGGGGCGGGCGCCGGGCCCGGTCCGGCGTTCGGTGCGGGGGTGCCTCGTACGCCGTAGGGGTCGGCGATCTGTCCGGGCGGGCCGGAGGGGGCGCCGGTGGTACCGCTCAGGGCGTGCGGGCCGCCCTGGCGCGCGGTGTTCGTGCCGGGTGCGCCGTACGGGGAGGCTGTCACGGGGCCGTGGTCGTCCTCGGCGGGGGTGCGGGCCCCCGGCAGGGCCGTGCGCCCGTTCTGCTGGGACTCCTGGACGCGGGCCGCGGCGCGGGCGCCCGCGCGGTAGGCGGCGATCGCCCCGGCGCGCGCGGCACGGATGTCCCCACCGGTCTCCAGGGGCGCCCGCCGGGCGACCTCGCCCGACGCCCCGGCGCCGGTGACCTGCTCACCCGCCGGCCCCGGCAGCCCCCCGGCCACCCGCGCCTCGATCGCGGCCCGCCGAGCGGCCTCGGGATCCTCGGCGCCGCTCCCGGGTCCGCCCACGGACCCGCCGCCGAACGCGCCGAGACCCCGGGCATCCGGCCCTCCGTCGGAAGCCCCGAGGGCATCACCGACGGCGCCTCCCGGGGCCCTTCCGGGGAAACCCGCCGCAGCCCCTCCGGGGAAACCACCTGCGCCCACACCGCCCGCGTTACCGGTGGCTGGGCCGGGCGCCGGTGGGTGCGCAGCCGTCGCGGAGGGCGTCCGGAGCACCGCGCCCGGCGCCTGTTCCTCCGCCGGCACCGGGTCGTAGCCGCACAGCGCTTCCTCCGCCGCGCCGACCGCGAGGCCGGTCAGCATGACCCGTCCGTCGTCGCAGACGAGGACGGTGCGGGCGGTGATGTTGCGGTGCACCCAGCCGTGGGCGTGCAGCACCCTCAGGGCCGTGAGCACGTCCGAGGCGACCTCGGCGGCCCGGTACGGGGTCAGCGGCTGCTCGGCGAGGAGCGCGGCGAGCGGCCGGGCGGCCACCAGCTCACTCACTATCCACAGCGAACCGCCGTCGGCGAACACGTCGAAGACCTGGTCGAGCCGGGGGTGGTCGGGAATGCTCGCCGCCGCCTGCGCGGCCTCCACGGCACGCCGTACGACGGGATCGGCGGGCCGCCGGGTGCTCGCGCCCCCGCGTGCGCCGGGGACCCGCCCGGCGCCGCCCCGGTGCTCACGTGCCGTGAACCCCTCGGGCAGCCCTCCGGCGTCCAGCACCTCGGCCTCGACGACCTCGGGCAACGGCACCTGGCGGACCAGGACTTCCTGTCCGCTGTAGGTGTCGAAGGCCCGGGTCTCGGTGAGTTCGTACTCGTCGGAGGGGGGCAGCGGCAGGCGGTAGCGGTCGGCGAGTACCCGTCCCGCGTAGTCGTCCACATTGCCTCCCCCGGCCGCCCCGGTCGGTCACATCCGTTCACCACACGACCCGTTGCAGTCGTATCCGGCCACGGAGCTGGATGCACACGGTCCGCAGCCCTTCACGATACGTGCCGGAGGCAACTCTCCGAGAGGGGATACCGGATCCGGACCGCTACTTCTTGGCTACTTCTTGGGTGTGAAGGTGTCCGTGAGGGTCTGCCAGGTGCTCTTGCGCAGTGCGGTGGACCACTTGGCCGCCTTCGCCGTGTACATCAGCGCGTACCCCTGGGTGTCGCTCACGACGAACCCGCGGTCGACGACCCGGTACTTGGTGCCGCCCTCCACATAGGTGAACTCCCAGTCGGCCGTGTTCCAGCCGCGGTAGTTCACCGCCTGTATTCGGATCTTCCGGTACTGCGAGCGCGTCATGTAGCGCTCCTGGCTCTTCCAGTCGGCGACCGGGTCGTCCTTGGGCGTGGTCGTCCAGGCGACCAGCAGCCGCTGCCCGTCGGGGCCGGTGAACCGGTCGCCGGCGGAGCTCGACGTCTGGAACTTCCAGCCGGTGGGCAGCCCGATCGAGTAGCGGGTCCCCTCGTGCGTCGTCGCCGTCTGGCCGGCGTCGGTGGTGGACACGTCGGATCCGGTGCCGCCGGCGGCCGTGGTGTTGCTCGGCGTCGAGCCGGAGGCGGCCGAGCCGGTGGACTGCGAGCCGGACTGGGAGGCGGACCCGTCCGTACGGCTGGCGTCGCTCTCGTCCTCCTTGGTCTCCGCGCTCGCGCTCGCGCCGCCGCTCGCCACGGTGCCGCCGCTCTTGCCGGAGCCGCTCGCGCTGTCGCCGTCACCGCCGCCGAGGGTGAGGGCCAGCACGGTGCCGAGCACCGCGAGCACCACCACCACGGCGATGATCACCAGCGTGCGCTTCGGCACCACATCGGTCAGCGGCGCCCTCGGCACGGGGCGCGGCGGCAGGTCCGGCGGGGTCATCACGGGCCAGCCCGAACTGCGGCCGCCCTTCGTGCCGTTCGTCCCGGCGCTCCCGCTGCTCCCGGCGGAACCGGTGGCGGCGTCGGGCGTCACGGCGGGCGTCACGGTGGTGGGCGCGGAGCCGGCCGGGGCGGGCGGCGCCGTGGCCGTCCTGGTGGTCGGCGCGGCGGGCGCCGACGCGGTCGCCGCGCCGGTGTGCCGGGCCTCGGCGGTGCCCACGGAAGGGGACACCGTGGTGGCGGACGCGGCGGGGGCGGAGGCCTCCCGGGCGCCGGAAGCCGCCGTACCGCTGCCGGACTTGACGCGGGACGCGGCCGCGGAGGAGGCCGCGCCCGCGGCGACGGCGGCCTTCTTGCGGACGGAGCGCAGCGCGCCGCGCAGCTTCTCGCCCGCCTCCCCGGCCGAACTCCCCCGGCCCTCGGGGCCGTCCGGCTGGACCGGGATCGGCACGAGCCGGGTGGCGTCGGCCGGCTCGGCCTCCTTGGGGTCGGGCGCGTGGATCACGTCGTCGAGCATCGCCCGCGCGCCGGCGTCGTCGAGCCGCCGCTGGGGGTCCTTGGTGAGCAGCCCGTAGATGACGTCCCGGAGCGGACCGGCGTTCTTCGGCTCCTCCAGCGGTTCGGTCATCACCGCGGTGAGCGTCGCGATCGCGGAGCCCTTGTCGTACGGCGGGGAGCCCTCGACCGAGGCGTAGAGCAGACCGCCGAGCGACCACAGGTCGGCGGCCGGGCCGGGCTTGTGGCCGCGGGCGCGCTCCGGGGAGATGTAGGAGGGGGCGCCGACGAGCATGCCGGTGGAGGTGATGGACGGGTCGCCCTCGACCTGGGCGATGCCGAAGTCGGTGAGCACGACCCGGCCGTCCTCGGCGATCAGCACGTTGGACGGCTTCACATCACGGTGCAGGATGCCCTCGCGGTGCGCCGAGCGCAGCACGTCGAGGATCGCGAGGCCGACCTCGGCGGCACGCCTCGGTTCCAGCACGCCGTCCTCACGGATGACCTCGGCGAGCGACTTGCCCTCGACGAGTTCCATCACGATCCACGGCCGGTCGTCCTCCTCGACCACGTCGAAGACGGTCACCGCGCTGTTGTTGCGGATCTTGGCGATGGCCTTGGCCTCGCGCAGGGTCCGGGTGATCAGCCGGCGCTTCTCGTCCTCGTCGATGTTCCCCGGGAACCGCAGCTCCTTGACGGCGACCGTCCGGCCGAGTGTCTCGTCCTCGGCGCGCCACACCGTCCCCATGCCGCCGCGGCCGAGTACGCCTCCCAGCCGGTACCGACCGGCGAGGAGACGTGCGCTCTTGTCCTGACGGGATGCTCCCGCCCGCTCCGCCTCCGACATGCGTCCCCTCATGCAACCCGCCCTGAAAGAGCCTCCATTGTCCCTCACCCGACAAGTGCCCGACGCCCAGGGTGCCTCTCGCGCTCCCGGAGGCGGGGAGCATTCCGGCCAGAAGGCGCGGCGCAGTCCGGCCAAGGCCCAGGTGACACCGGGGCGCAAGGCCTGATCCCGACGTGAACAGGCCTTGTGCCGAACGGAGTTCGACGATCAGAGCGGCACGATGTCCGGCGCCCCGAGCCGGGCCGCGTCCGCCGTCAGGTCGTCGGGCTGGAGCTGGGACTCGCGCTCCGCCTCCACCCGCTTCTCGTAGTGCTCGACCTCGCGCTCGATCTGGTCCTTGTCCCAGCCGAGCACGGGCGCCATCAGCTCGGCCGCCTCCCGGGCGCTGCGCGTGCCGCGGTCGAAGGTCTCGATGGAGATGCGGGTGCGCCGGGTCAGGACGTCGTCCAGGTGCCGCGCCCCCTCGTGCGAGGCGGCGTAGACGATCTCGGCGCGCAGATAGTCGTCGGCGGCCTGGAGCGGTTCGCCGAGGGAGGGGTCGGAGGCGATGAGGTCGAGCACCTCCTCGGCCATCGCCCCGTAGCGGTTGAGGAGATGCTCCACCCGCACCACGTGCAGTCCGCTGCGGGCGGCGATGCGCGCCCGCGCGTTCCACAGCGCCCGGTAGCCCTCGGCGCCGAGCAGCGGCACGTCCTCGGTGACACAGTCGGCGACCCGCATGTCCAGCCCGTGCACGGCCTCGTCGACGGCGTCCTTGGCCATCACCCGGTACGTCGTGTACTTGCCGCCGGCCACGACCACCAGGCCGGGCGCGGGGTGGGCGACGGTGTGTTCGCGGGACAGCTTGCTGGTGGCGTCCGACTCGCCGGCCAGCAGCGGCCTGAGGCCCGCGTAGACGCCCTCGACGTCGTCGCGGGTCAGCGGCACCCTGAGGACCGAGTTGACGTGCTCCAGCACATAGTCGATGTCGGCGCTGGAGGCGGCCGGGTGGGCCTTGTCGAGGTCCCAGTCGGTGTCGGTGGTGCCGACGATCCAGTGCCGGCCCCAGGGGATGACGAACAGCACGGACTTCTCGGTGCGCAGGATCAGGCCGCTGGAGGAGCTGATGCGGTCGCGGGGCACGACGAGGTGGATGCCCTTGGAGGCGCGGACGTGGAACTGGCCGCGCTCGCCGACCATCCCCTGGGTGTCGTCGGTCCACACCCCGGTGGCGTTGACGATCTGCCGGGCGCGGACCTCGTACTCGCCGCCGCCCTCGACGTCCTGCACACGGGCTCCGACGACCCGTTCGCCCTCGCGCAGAAAGGCCGTCACGCGGGCCCGGTTGGCGGCCTTCGTGCCGTAGGAGACCGCGGTGCGCACCAAGGTGGCGACGAGGCGGGCGTCGTCCACCTGGGCGTCGTAGTACTGGAGGGCGCCGACCAGCGCCTCCTTGCGCAGGGCGGGGGCGACGCGCAGGGCGTGACGGCGGCTCAGATGGCGGTGCAGGGGCAGGCCCCGGCCGTGCCCGCGGGCCATGGACATCGCGTCGTAGAGCGCGACGCCCGAGCCGGCGTACCACCGCTCCCAGCCCTTGTGCTGGAGCGGGTACAGGAACGGGACGGGCTTGACCAGGTGCGGTGCGAGCCGCTCCAGCAGCAGTCCGCGTTCCTTCAGCGCCTCGCGGACGAGGGCGAAGTCGAGCATCTCCAGATAGCGCAGTCCGCCGTGGATCAGCTTGCTGGACCTGCTCGACGTGCCCGACGCCCAGTCGCGCGCCTCGACGAGACCCGTGGACAGGCCCCGGGTCACGGCGTCGAGGGCGGTACCCGCGCCGACCACGCCGCCTCCCACGACCAGCACGTCCAGCTCACGCTCGGCCATGCCCGCCAGTGACTCGGCTCGCTGTGCCGGCCCCAGTGTCGCTGTCCTCACCGCTGCCTCCCGCTGTCCGTCGCGCCGGCCGCACCTTCAGGGCGAGGCCCGCTCGGTGTCCCCCTGCGTGTCCCCCTGCCCAAAATTCTGACCGCCTTGCCCGACTTCAGCCACCACGCACCCCCAGCCTGTGGACAACTCTCACGGAACACAGTCGATCAATCCCGCATAACGGTCATATTTACTCCTAGTCTGACATTGCGCTCGCCCATCCTGTCCACAGGGCTTGCGTACCTGTCCCGCTTCGGTTACTGGGAAGGACGGCCCACGCCATGCCCGCAGATCTCGCCGTCATCGGACTCGGCCCGCTCGGCCTGCCCCTGGCCCAGGCCGCGGTGGCCGCCGGCATCACCACCCTCGGCTACCGGACGGGACCCGAGACGGGCTCGCTCAGCGCCGCCGAACTGCGCCGGATGCTCTCGGGGGGCTTCCGGACCGCCACCGACCCCGCCGGGCTGAGCCGGGTACGGACGGCCGTCATCTGCGCGCCCACCCCGCGCGACGCGGGCGGCGGCCTCGACCTCGGCCAGGTCGAGGCCGCCGCCCGCGCCCTCGGCGCCCAGTTGCGCCCGCACACCACGGTCATCCTGGAGTCCCCGGTCCACCCGGGGACGACGGAGGACTTCCTGCGTCCGCTCCTCGAAGAGACGTCCGGCCTGCGCGCCGGGCGCGACTTCCACCTCGCCCACTCCCCCAGCCGGGTCGACCCCGGCAGCCGTGCCTTCACCCCCGCGAACACCCCGAAGGTCATCGGCGGCCTCACCCCCGCGTGCACCGAATCCGCCGCCGCCTTCTACGGGCGCCTCACCGACAAGGTGGTACGCGCGCGTGGCGTCCGTGAAGCCGAGACCGTCCACCTCCTGGAGACCAACTTCCGGCACGTCAACATGGCCCTCGTCAACGAGATGGCCGTCCTCTGCCACGACCTCGGGGTCGACCTGTGGGACGTCGTGCGCTGCGCCGAGACCAAGCCCTTCGGCTTCCAGGCCTTCCGCCCCGGCCCCGGCGTCGGCGGCCACTCCGTCCCGCTGGACCGCGCGGGCCTCCCGGGCAGCCCCCTGCGCATGGTCGAACTGGCCCAGCAGGTCAACAGCCGGATGCCGCGGTACGTCGTCCAGCGCGCCGCCGCCCTGCTCAACGAGCACGGGAAGTCCGCCCGGGGCGCCCGCGTCCTCCTCCTCGGCGTCACCTACAAGCCCGACCTCGCCGACCTGACCGGCACCCCCGCCCACGAGATCGCGATCCGCCTGATGGAACTCGGCGCCGCGGTCAGCTACCACGACCCCCACGTCCCCTCCTGGAGCGTCCTCGACCGCCCGGTCCCCCGCGCCGACTCCCTCTACGAGTCCGCCGCCGACGCCGACCTCACGATCCTCCTCCAGCACCACCGCACGTACGACCTCCAGGGCCTGTCGGTGAAGGCCCAGCTGCTGCTGGACACACGGGGGGCCACGCCCACGGGGGCGGCGCATCGGTTGTGAAGGGGGGCGCGTGGTGGCGGTGGTCTCCGGGATGGTGGCACGTGGGATCCGGCGCCAGTACGGTAGGAACAGGTGGAGCCCACCGCAGCGGCTACTGCGGCAGGCTCCTGGATGGATCACGGAGTGTCCGCCCCTAGGTTTTGTGGGGGCGGCCGCTCACCATCCGAAAAGGGTGGAGCCCACCGCAGGGGCACTGCGGCAGGCTCCTGGATGGATCACGGAGTGTCCGCCCCTACTTGTGTTGGGGGCGGCCGCTCACCATCCGAAAAGTCGCAAGATCCACCTCCTCCGAAACTGGACCATCCGAAGACGGATCCGGTCCCAGCGGCTGGGCTTGCGATGGCGTCCCACGGGCGCCCGCTTCCACGACGCCGCCCATGCCCGGTGAACGGCCCGTTCAGGAACTCGGGCCGGGCCCCGAGGGCCGGGGACCGGAACGATGTCCTTGGAAGGGGGCAACCCCACACAACTGGGGCGCCGAGAGGGACGTTATCGCCTGCGACCCCCCTGACCAGCCCGGATTCGGCCCGAACGCAACCGCGCGCCCCCGCCCCACCTCACACGCCCTCGTGCCCGTCCAGGCATGCCCAAGGGCCGGTCACCCCCGTGGGTGACCGGCCCTCGCGACGCTCTACGTGCTACCGCCGGTGCACGGAGTCCGCCACCGTCACCTCGACGCGCTGGAACTCCTTCAGCTCGCTGTAGCCGGTGGTGGCCATCGCGCGGCGCAGGGCGCCGAAGAGGTTCATCGAGCCGTCGGGGGTGTGCGAGGGGCCCGTGAGGACCTCCTCGATCGTGCCGACCGTGCCGAGGTCGACCTTCTTGCCGCGCGGCAGCTCGTCGTTGACGGCCTCCATGCCCCAGTGGTGGCCCTTGCCCGGCGCGTCGGTCGCACGGGCCAGCGGGGAGCCCATCATCACCGAGTCGGCGCCGCAGGCGATCGCCTTGGGCAGGTCGCCGGACCAGCCGACCCCGCCGTCCGCGATGACGTGCACGTACCGGCCGCCGGACTCGTCCATGTAGTCACGGCGGGCGGCCGCGACATCGGCCACCGCGGTCGCCATCGGGACCTGGATGCCCAGCACGTTGCGCGTGGTGTGCGCCGCGCCGCCGCCGAAGCCGACCAGGACGCCCGCCGCGCCGGTGCGCATCAGGTGCAGGGCCGCCGTGTAGGTGGCACAGCCGCCGACGATCACCGGGACGTCGAGTTCGTAGATGAACTGCTTCAGGTTCAGCGGCTCGTGCGAACCGGAGACGTGCTCCGCCGAGACCGTCGTACCGCGGATGACGAAGATGTCCACGCCCGCGTCGACGACGGCCTTGGAGAACTGGGCCGTGCGCTGCGGGGAGAGCGCGGCCGCCGTGACCACGCCGGAGTCGCGCACCTCCTTGATGCGCGCGCCGATCAGCTCCTCCTTGATGGGGGCGGAGTAGATCTCCTGGAGGCGGCGGGTCGCCGTGTCCGCGTCGAGGTCGACGATCTCGTCGAGCAGCGGCTGCGGGTCCTCGTACCGGGTCCACAGGCCTTCGAGGTTGAGCACACCGAGGCCGCCGAGCTCGCCGATGCGGATCGCGGTGGCCGGGGAGACGACCGAGTCCATGGGGGCGGCCAGGAAGGGCAGCTCGAATCGGTAGGCGTCGATCTGCCAGGCGATCGAGACCTCCTTCGGGTCCCGCGTACGGCGGCTGGGGACGACGGCGATGTCGTCGAAGGCGTACGCCCTGCGGCCGCGCTTGCCGCGCCCGATCTCGATCTCAGTCACGTCTGTGGCCTTTCCCTGATGCGTTCAGCGTCTTCCAGTATCGCCGACGGGCACGACAAGGGCGGCCCCGGTGCGCCCGGGACCGCCCTGTACTCAGCTGTGCGCGGCTGCCGACTACTTGTTGCGGCTGTAGTTCGGCGCCTCGACCGTCATCTGGATGTCGTGCGGGTGCGACTCCTTCAGACCCGCCGACGTGATCCGCACGAAGCGGCCCTTCGTCTCCATCTCCTCGATGGTGGCGGCGCCGACGTAGCCCATGGTCTGGCGCAGACCGCCGACGAGCTGGTGCAGCACGTTGGCGAGCGGGCCGCGGTAGGGCACCTGGCCCTCGATGCCCTCGGGCACGAGCTTGTCGTCGGAGGCGACCTCGGCCTGGAAGTAGCGGTCCTTCGAGTACGACCGGCCCTGGCCGCGGGACTGCATGGCGCCCAGCGAGCCCATGCCGCGGTACGACTTGAACTGCTTGCCGTTGATGAACAGCAGCTCGCCCGGGGACTCCTCACAGCCGGCGAGGAGGCTGCCCAGCATCACCGTGTCGGCGCCGGCGGCGAGCGCCTTGCCGATGTCGCCGGAGTACTGGAGGCCGCCGTCGCCGATCAGCGGGACCCCGGCGGGACGGGCCGCGAGGGAGGCCTCGTAGATCGCGGTGACCTGCGGGACGCCGATACCGGCCACCACACGCGTGGTGCAGATCGAACCGGGGCCGATGCCTACCTTGATGCCGTCGACACCGGCGTCGATGAGCGCCTGCGCGCCGTCGCGGGTGGCGACGTTGCCGCCGATCACGTCGACGTTCACGCTGGACTTGATCTTCGCCATCCAGCTGAGGGCGTTGCTGTTGTGGCCGTGCGAGGTGTCGACGACCAGGAAGTCCACCCCGGCCTCGGCCAGGGCCTGGGCGCGCTCCAGCGCCTCGGGGCTGGCGCCGACGGCGGCACCGACGATCAGCCGGCCCTCGGAGTCCTTCGCCGCGTTCGGGTACTTCTCGGCCTTGACGAAGTCCTTGACCGTGATCAGACCCTTGAGCAGGCCCTGGTCGTCGACCAGCGGAAGCTTCTCGATCTTGTGCCTGCGCAGCAGCTCCATGGCCTCGACACCGGTGGTGCCGACCTTGCCGGTGACCAGCGGCATCGGCGTCATGACCTCGCGGACCTGACGGGTACGGTCGCTCTCGAAGGCCATGTCGCGGTTGGTCACGATGCCGAGCAGCTTGCCGGCCGGGTCGGTGACCGGGACACCGCTGATGCGGAACTTGGCGCAGAGCGCGTCCGCCTCGGCGAGCGTGGCCTCCGGGTGCACGGTGATCGGGTCGGTGACCATGCCGGACTCGGACCGCTTGACCAGGTCGACCTGGTTGACCTGGTCCTCGACGGACAGGTTGCGGTGGAGCACGCCGACGCCGCCGAGGCGCGCCATCGCGATCGCCATGCGGGACTCGGTCACCTTGTCCATCGCCGCGGACAGCAGCGGGATGTTGACCCGGACGTTGCGGGAGATTCGGGACGAGGTGTCGACCGCGTTGGGGAGCACCTCGGACGCTCCCGGCAGCAGCAGCACGTCGTCGTAGGTCAGCCCCAGGGTCGCGAATTTGGCGGGCACTCCGTCGACGTTGGCAGTCATGACACCTTCCCCAAATGGCCTTGATCGGTGCGGATGTCCATGCTAACGGGAAGTGCACCTCCCGAATTCCACGGTGGGACGCCGCTCCGGGCTTCGTATATTCGTACGGAAACATCGGCGCGCCTGTTCATACGCCGCCGAGGTATGCGTGTTTTCTACTGTTCGGCGAGAGCCCGCAGCCGGCTCAGCGCCCGGTGCTGGGCCACCCGGACCGCTCCGGGTGACATTCCCAACATCTGACCGGTCTCCTCGGCCGTGAGGCCCACCGCGATCCTCAGCAGGAGCAGCTCCCGCTGGTTCTCGGGCAGGTTGGCCAGGAGTTTCTTGGCCCATTCGGCGTCGCTGCTGAGCAGGGCGCGCTCCTCCGGGCCGAGGGAGTCGTCGGGGCGTTCCGGCATCTCGTCGGAGGGGACCGCCGTGGAGCCGGGGTGGCGCATGGCGGCCCGCTGGAGGTCGGCGACCTTGTGCGAGGCGATGGCGAACACGAACGCCTCGAAGGGTCTGCCGGTGTCCCGGTAGCGGGGCAGGGCGAGCAGGACCGCGACACAGACCTCCTGGGCGAGGTCCTCCACGAAGTGGCGCGCGTCGCCGGGCAGCCGGGAGAGCCGGGTGCGGCAGTAGCGCAGCGCCAGGGGGTGGACATGAGCCAGCAGGTCGTGCGTGGCCTGCTCGTCGCCGTCGACGGCGCGATGGACGAGCGGACCGATCGTCCCCACGGCAGTGACCGCCTCGTCGTCGCGCATCGGTCCATGGTGCACTGCGGCCGAAGCGTCCGCGGCACCGTGCTCGTCGTTGTGCACCGAAGCGTTATGAGCAGGTGCGCCGGAACTCATCCCCTGCGCCCTCCCCTTCCGCTCGACCGACTCGTCCCCGAGAGACTCCACATCTCAAGGATGCGGCATCGGCGGCGAAACGAGCAGCGGGCACTCGGCGGAGCCCGGCGCCGCCTCCGTCCACCGGCCCGGAACCAGGCGTCCCGACCCTGCCTGACCAGGGAGGTTCCCTCATGCCCCCACTCCTCTCGACCGACCGGACACCACCCGCCGGAACGACCACATCCGCCGAACGGCCCACGAACCCGACGGCAGCGCCCCCGCGCACGCCCCCATCGCAACGCCACCCCCATCGCCCCCGCCACATCCGGGCGCCCGCCCCGAACCCACCCCTCGACACGACACCCGCGAACCCCCGGCCGACGCCGGAATTCGACGCGCCGTCCCCGAGCCGCAGCCGTCGCCGGAACCCCGACACGACAGACCCGGACCAGCAGTCGCCAGAGCCCGGCAGGACACCCCGAGACCCAGCCGCCGCCAGAACCCGACACGACAGACCCGAGACCAGCCCCACCAGAACCCGACACGACAGCCCCGGACCGACCGCCACAGGACCAGGCACGACAGACCCGGACCGACCCACGCAACCAACCAGGCGGGGCAGACCCCGGACCGACCCCGCCGTAAGCGGGGCGGCGGACCAGGGGGCGACTCGTGGTTCCGTGCCCTCCCCGGTCGGACCGGCCGCGGATGGCGACGGCGGCCGATCGACACCGTTGGGTGAGCGGGGGGCAGGACAACGGTGGGGTGCACCCGTACGGACCCGTCCGCGCACGGGTGAGTGCCCCGGCACGGACTGCTCCCGGCACGCGGGAAGGCGTCCAACCGCGCGGCACGGGTGAGGCGACGGACGTCGCTCCCGCGTGAACAGAGCCGAGCCGGCGACCGACGACGACGCCGTCGGCTGCGCCCCCTGCGGGAAGTCGAGCCGGCCCCGTGCGGCGGGCGGGCAATCCGGACCCGCCCGTGCGGACAGGACCACCGGACCCGAATCGCGGAAGCCACCCCGGCCCCCGCACCGCGGGAAAGCACGCCAGACCCCGCACCGCGGAAACCGAACCAGGCCCGCACCACAGGAACCCGCACCGGCCCCGCACCGCAGAAACCCAGACCGGCCCCGCACCACGGAAACCAGACCAACCCCGCAGAACAGAGACCCGCACCGGCGCCGCACCGCAGCAAGGCACCCCGGCCCCGTGCCACCGGCAAGGGCGCCGGCCCCGCCCCGCGGCATGACCGCCGGACGGTGCTAGCGGACCAGGCCCCACCGGAAGCCCAGGGCCACCGCGTGGGCGCGGTCCGAGGCGCCGAGTTTCTTGAACAGGCGCCGGGCGTGGGTCTTGACGGTGTCCTCGGAGAGGAACAGTTCGCGGCCGATCTCCGCGTTGGAGCGGCCGTGGCTCATGCCTTCGAGGACCTGGATCTCGCGCGCGGTGAGCGTGGGCGCCGCGCCCATCTCGGCGGAACGCAGCCGGCGCGGGGCCAGTCGCCAGGTCGGGTCGGCGAGCGCCTGGGTGACGGTCGCCCGCAGCTCCGCGCGCGAGGCGTCCTTGTGCAGATAGCCGCGGGCGCCGGCGGCGACCGCGAGGGCCACGCCGTCCAGATCCTCGGCGACGGTGAGCATGATGATGCGCGCACCGGGGTCGGCGGACAGCAGCCGCCGTACGGTCTCGACGCCGCCCAGTCCGGGCATGCGCACGTCCATCAGAATGAGGTCCGAGCGGTCGGCGCCCCAGCGGCGGAGGACTTCCTCGCCGTTGGCCGCCGTCGTCACGCGCTCGACGCCGGGCACGGTCGCGACCGCGCGGCGGAGCGCCTCTCGGGCAAGCGGGGAGTCGTCGCAGACGAGGACGGAAGTCATGGCCGCCCTCCGCAGCTGATGCGCGTCACCTTGTGCCTCCAGGCTGGTGGGAAATCGTCACCTGTGCGGTCGACCGTCTCGGACGCCTGCCCGAGCGTTTGTGTTTTCAACCGCCTCGCACTCTCAACGATGGTCACTCGAAAGAGTTACGGGGCCGCGTGCAGTCTTCGGCACTCTACGTGAGGGCGCGGACACGGTGGAGGCTGCCGCGCTGACCCTCAAGCTTTCATCACAACCCATGCCCCATTCAGCCCTATTTCTTCCCTTTAGCTGGTGTCTGAGGCTAGATTCGCAATGAGTCATATTTTCATCTCCTTAGATCGTAGTTGTACGGTCGTGGGCACCGTATCCGCTCAGAACGGCTACAAGGGGTCACACAATGGCAGATTTCTCCCGCCTTCCCGGACCGAACGCGGACCTGTGGGACTGGCAGCTCCTGGCTGCCTGCCGCGGGGTGGACAGTTCGCTCTTCTTCCATCCGGAGGGTGAGCGCGGGGCGGCTCGGAGCGCTCGAGAGAACTCGGCCAAGGAGGTCTGCATGAGGTGCCCGGTCCGCGCGCAGTGCGCCGCGCACGCGCTCGCCGTACGTGAGCCGTACGGCGTGTGGGGCGGGTTGACCGAGGACGAGCGCGAGGAGCTGATGGGCCGGGCGCGCAACCGCCTGGTGTCGGCGTCGACGGGCGCGAGGGACGCGTCGTCGGACACGTGAAGGATTACTGAAGGAACGTTTCTGCACACAACGGCGGGCACAACGGCGGGCAGTCCTGCGTGCCCGCCGTTCTCATGCGCTCCGCGGCCTCACATGGCCCGCCGCCCGTTCCAGCCGCTCCAGCGTCGCCGCCACCGCCGGCACCTGGGCCAGGTCGGGCAGCGTGAGCGCGACGATCTCCCGCCGCACCGCCGGCTCCAGGGTGACCGCGCGCGCTCCCCGGGGCCGTACGGACTCGATCGCGAGCTGGGGCAGGACGGCCACCCCGAGACCGGCGCCGACGAGGCCGACCACCGCCGGATAGTCGTCGGTCGCGAAGTCGATGCGGGGGGTGAAGCCCGCGCGCTCGCACACCTGCACCAGCTGGCCCCGGCAGCGCGGGCAGCCCGCGATCCACGGTTCGGCGGCGAGTTCGCCGATGGCGACGGCCCGCGTGTGCGCCAGCCGGTGCCCCTCCGGTACGAGGGCGACGAGGCGGTCCGTCAGCAGCGGCCGTACGACCAGGTCGTCCCACTCCTCGGCCTGCCCCTCGGCCGCCCCCGCCCCCACGCCCGGCACGCGCGCGTAGCGGAACGCGAGGGCGATGTCGCAGTCGCCGGCCCGCAGCGCGTCGACCGACTCGGGCGGTTCGGCCTCCTCCAGGGAGACCCGGGTGCCGGGATGGTCGGCGCGCAGGGCGGCGAGGGCGGTGGGGACCAGCGTGGAGCTGCCGCTGGGGAAGGAGACCAGCCGGACCCGGCCGGCGCGCAGCCCGGCGATCGCGGCGACCTCCTCCTCGGCGGCGGTGAGGCCGGAGAGGATCCCGGCCGCGTGCCGTACGAGGGCCTCGCCCGCCTGGGTCAGCCGCATCTCCCGGCCGCTGCGGATCAGCAGGGGGGTGCCCACGGAGGCTTCCAGCGCCTTCATCTGCTGGCTGACGGCCGGCTGGGTGCAGCCCAGCTCGCGCCCGGCCGCCGAGAAGGAGCCGGTGGCGGCGACGGCGCGCAGGACGCGGAGATGACGGGCCTCGATCATCTTTCGAGCATAAGCGCATCTTGGGTACCGAGTCGAAAAATGCGTGGCCCCTTTGAGGTTCGGTGACCTACCGTGGTGGCCATGAGGCTTCTCTCCGTCAACGTGGGCCGGGCGCGCACCGTCCCGTACACCGATCACCCGCAGAAGCTGACGGGCATCGACAAGCGGCCGGTCGAGGGGCCGGTGCAGATCTCCGCCCCGGGCCCGAAGGGCGTCGCCGGCAGCGGACTGGCCGGGGACGACGTCTGCTCCCTGATCCACCACGGCGGGAACGACCAGGCGGTGTACGCGGTCGCGCGCGAGGACCTCGACGACTGGGAGCCCGAGCTGGGGCGCCCGCTGCCGGCCGGTGCGTTCGGCGAGAACCTCACCACCAGCGGCCTCGACGTCTCCGGGGCGCGGATCGGCGAGCGCTGGCGGATCGGCCCGGACGTGGTGCTGGAGGTGACCTCCGGACGGATCCCCTGCCGCACCTTCCAGGGCCACATGGGCGAGGCGAAGTGGGTCAGACGGTTCACGGAGAAGGCGGCGACCGGCGCGTATCTGCGGGTGATCGAGCCGGGCGAGGTCCGCGCGGGGGACGCGATCGAGATCGTCCACGTGCCGGAGCACGAGGTGACGGCCCGGATGCAGTTCCAGGCCGTGACCACCCGTCGTGACCTGCTGCCCCGGCTGCTCGCGGCGGGCGAGGCGCTGCATCCGGAGGCCCTGGCGCGGGCCCGGAAGTACGTGGCGGAGCACGGCGGCTGAGCGGCGGTCACGGCTGCGGTCACGGCTGCGGCGCGCACCGGTCCTTCACGTTCGGGAGGCCGCGTGCAGAGAGCGGACCCGCACAGTCCGGGTCACTACGCTTCTGCCATGACAACGGCTCTCATCACGGGTTCGACCGCGGGCATCGGCGCCGCGTTCGCCCGCAGACTGGCGGCGGACGGGCATGACCTCGTCCTCGTCGCCCGGGACACCAAGCGGCTGCGCGAGCAGGCGACCGAGTTGCACGACCGGCACGGCATCGAGGCGGAGGTGCTGGTCGCCGACCTCGCCACCGACGCGGGCATCGAGGCGGTGGCCGCCCGGCTCGGCGACCGCAAGAACCCGGTCGACCTGCTGATCAACAACGCGGGCTTCGGCAACAAGGGCCGCTATCTCGACGTACCGATGGCCGACGAGCTGAAGATGCTCAAGGTGCACTGCGAGGCGGTGCTGCGGCTGACGTCGGCGGCGGTGGCCTCGATGCGGGAGCGCGGGCGCGGCGGTGTGGTGAACGTGGCCTCGGTGGCGGCGTTCCTGCCGCGCGGGACGTACGGGGCGTCGAAGGCGTGGGTCGTGCAGTTCACGCAGGGCGCGGCGAAGGATCTGACCGGCAGCGGCGTACGGCTGATGGCCCTGTGCCCGGGTTTCGTGCGCACGGAGTTCCACGAGCGGGCCGGGATGGGCACGGACAACATCCCGGGCTGGATGTGGCTGGACGCGGACAAGCTGGTCGCGGCCGCGCTGGACGATCTGGCGCGCGGGAAGTCGCTGTCGATCCCCGACCCGCGCTACAAGACGCTGATGGGTCTGGTGAAGGTGACGCCGCGTGCGCTGCTGGGCGGGATCAGTTCCCGGACCGGGCGGAAGTACGGGCCTCGGTGACCGGCGTCCCGGTACGCAGGTGACGTCGGCGCTCCGGTGGGAAAATGGGCTTGTCAGAAGACCGGACCCAGGGGGACCGGAGGCGGCGTCATGACATTCGTGCAGCTCATCGACTGCAGGACCAGTCGGTTCGACGAGATGGACCGGCTGATGGACACATGGGTCGAACAGACCAGGGGGAAGCGGACGGCGACGCACGCGGTGGTGGGCAAGGACCGCTCGGACGCGTCGCACTTCATCGAGATCGTGGAGTTCCCCTCGTACGAGGAGGCGATGCGGAACTCGAACCTGCCGGAGACCGACAAGATCTTCCGCGAGCTGGTGGCCCTGTGCGACGAGATGCCGACGTTCACGGATCTGGACGTCGTACGGGACGAGAAGCTGTACGCGGCGACCGCGCGGCGGATGTTCGAGACGATCGGCACCCGGGGTGAACTGCCTCCGCTCGACGGTCTGATCGCCCAGGACTACCACGACCACGACCCGGCCAACGAGCAGGACACCATGGGGATGGACGCGCTGCGGCGCGAGGTCTCCATGTGGCGGGCGGGCTTCGACTTCGCCTTCGAGCTGGAGGACCAGATCGCGCAGGACGACCGGGTGTGCAACCGGTGGACCTGGCGCGGCACCCACAAGGGCGACTTCATGGGCCTCGCGGCCACCGGAAAGCAGGTCACCATGACCGGGACGACCGTCTTCCGCTTCGACGGGAACGGAAAGATCTGCGAGGCCTGGTGGCAGTACGACCGGCTGGGGCTGATGGCCCAACTGGGCGCCCTGGACGCACTGGAGGGCTGACTCCGGCCGCCACCCGAACCACCATCCGCCCGCGAAGGGGGAAGCCCCCGTTCCGCACCGGAACGGGGGCTTCTTCGCGCAGGGGCGGCGTGCCTCAGTGCGAGTGGCCGTGGTGGCCGCCCGCGGCGGCCGGCTCTTCCTCTTCCTTCTTCTCGACGACCAGGGTCTCGGTCGTCAGCAGGAGGGAGGCGATGGAGGCGGCGTTCTCCAGGGCGGAGCGGGTGACCTTGACCGGGTCGATGACGCCGGCCTTGACCAGGTCGCCGTACTCGCCGGTGGCGGCGTTGAAGCCCTGGCCCTTCTCGAGCTCGGCGACCTTGGAGGTGATGACGTAGCCCTCCAGGCCGGCGTTCTCGGCGATCCAGCGCAGCGGCTCGACGGCGGCCTTGCGGACCACGGAGACACCGGTGGCCTCGTCGCCGGTCTTGTCGAGGTTGCCCTCGAGGACCTTGACGGCGTGGACCAGCGCGGAGCCACCACCGGAGACGATGCCCTCCTCGACCGCGGCGCGGGTCGCGGAGATGGCGTCCTCCAGACGGTGCTTCTTCTCCTTCAGCTCCACCTCGGTGGCGGCGCCGACCTTGATCACGCACACGCCGCCGGCCAGCTTCGCGAGGCGCTCCTGGAGCTTCTCGCGGTCCCAGTCGGAGTCGGTGTTCTCGATCTCGGCCTTGATCTGCGCGACGCGGCCGTGCACGTCGGCGGAGTCGCCGGCGCCGTCGACGATCGTCGTGTCGTCCTTGGTGATGGTGACGCGGCGGGCGGAACCGAGGACGTCGACGCCGACCTGGTCGAGCTTGAGGCCGACCTCCTCGGAGATGACGGTGGCACCGGTGAGGGTGGCCATGTCCTGGAGCATCGCCTTGCGGCGGTCACCGAAGCCGGGGGCCTTGACCGCGACCGCGTTGAAGGTGCCGCGGATCTTGTTCACGACCAGGGTCGACAGGGCCTCGCCCTCGACGTCCTCGGCGATGATCAGCAGCGGCTTGGAGGAGTTGGTCTGGATGACCTTCTCCAGCAGCGGCAGCAGGTCGGCGATGGAACCGATCTTGCCCTGGTTGATGAGGATGTAGGGGTCCTCCAGGACCGCCTCCATGCGCTCCTGGTCCGTCACGAAGTACGGCGACAGGTAGCCCTTGTCGAAGGCCATGCCCTCGGTGAAGTCCAGCTCCAGACCGAAGGTGTTGGACTCCTCGACGGTGATGACACCGTCCTTGCCGACCTTGTCCATCGCCTCGGCGATGAGCTCGCCGACCTGCTGGTCCTGGGCGGACAGCGCGGCGACGGCGGCGATGTCCGCCTTGTCGTCGATCGGGCGCGCGGTGGCGAGCAGCTCGTCGGAGACGGCCTTGACCGCGGCGTCGATGCCCTTCTTCAGGGCGGCCGGGGAGGCACCGGCGGCGACGTTCTTCAGGCCCTCGCGGACGAGCGCCTGGGCCAGCACGGTGGCGGTGGTGGTGCCGTCACCCGCGATGTCGTTGGTCTTGGTCGCCACCTCCTTCACGAGCTGGGCGCCGAGGTTCTCGTACGGGTCGTCGATCTCCACCTCACGGGCGATGGTGACGCCGTCGTTGGTGATGGTCGGGGCGCCGAACTTCTTGTCGATGACGACGTTGCGGCCCTTGGGACCGATCGTCACCTTGACCGTGTCGGCCAGCTTGTTGACGCCGCGCTCGAGGGCGCGACGGGCGTCCTCGTCGAACTTCAGGATCTTCGCCATGACAGCGGCAGCCCTCTCGGAAATCTGTGGGCGGAAAACGTGGGGTGAAAAGGCACTGCGCCCCGGGCGCCCGGCTTCTTATGTGGTGGCGGGAGCCAGGGGCGCAGCATCAAGCATCGAAATGCTCGGGTGAAGAACTACTTCTCGATGATCGCGAGGACGTCGCGAGCCGAGAGGACGAGGTACTCCTCGCCGTTGTACTTCACCTCGGTGCCGCCGTACTTGCTGTACAGGACGACGTCGCCGACCTTGACGTCGAGCGGCAGGCGCTCGCCGTTCTCGAAGCGACCCGGGCCCACGGCGAGGACGGCGCCCTCCTGGGGCTTCTCCTTCGCGGTGTCCGGGATGACCAGGCCGGAGGCCGTGGTCTGCTCGGCGTCGAGCGGCTGGACCACAATGCGGTCCTCAAGCGGCTTGATGGCAACCTTGGAGCTGGCGGTCGTCACGATCCGACCTCCCCCTTCGGAGATCTCACGGGGTTAACTGTCTGAGGTGGCGACCAGGTGGATCCGTCGTCGCGGGTGCCGGACCTGCCCGTCGCGTTGTTGGCACTCTCCAGTGGGGAGTGCCAGAGCCGAGACTATGACCGCGATTAGCACTCGGTCAAGCGGACTGCTAATCCCCGTGGCGCGTCGGCCGTTTTCCGGGCCCCGGAACGCCTACAGGTAGTCCTCCAGCTTCCCCACCGTCAGGCCCCGCTCCCGCACCACCCGCAGCAGTGCCGTCGTCCGTTCGCGCAGGCTCGGGCCGGTGGACTCGTCCGGGTCCAGGGCGACGATGTCGCCGGGGCGCAGACCGGGGGCGCCGTGCGGGTAGGTGAGCCCGGCGGGGCCCATCGCGGCGCGCCAGAGGACGACGGCCGTGATGCCGCAGTCGGCGGCGGCGCGCAGGGTGGTGGTGTCGTACGTGCCGTAGGGCGGGCGGAACAGGCGGGGGCGCAGGCCGAAGCGGGCGTGGAGTTTCTCCTGCTGGCCGCAGATCTCGGCGCGCTGGCCGGCGTACGGCAGACCGCGCAGGGCCGCGTGGTCGAGGGTGTGGTTCTCCAGGGTCGCGCCGACCGAGCGCAGCCGGGCGAAGTGGCCGTAGCCGGGTCCGACCACGCTGTCGGTGAGGAACACGCTGACGGGGAGGCGGAGTTCGCGGACCAGGTCGATGAAGCGGGGGTCGCGTTCGGCGCCGTCGTCGTAGGTGAGGAAGACGACCTTGTCGTGGGTGGGAACACGGTCGACGACCGGCGGGAGGGGCTCCTGGCCGGAGCGGCCGGAGCCGGCGGCGCGGCCGGGACCGCCCGGGCTGCCGGGACCGCCCGAACCGTGGGAGAGGGGGCGCACCCGCTGGGCCGCCTTCTTGCCCAGGCGTTCGATCGGGTCGACGGACTGGGCGCAGCCGGTCAGCGCCGTCACCGCCAGCGCCAGCAGTACGGCGATCAGCCCCCGCGTCCTCACAGGTAGTCCTCCAGGCGTGCCACCGCGTATCCCTGTGCCGTGACCTTGTTCAGGAACCGGCGGACCATGTCGGGCATGGTGCCCTTCCACTCGCCCCGGCCGCGGAAGTGGCTCAGGACGATGTCGCCGGGGTGGAGGTCGCGGTCCCACTCGCGGTACTCCCAGTGGTCGACGAAGACCTCCTCGTCCCAGAGTGGGGCGTACCTCACCCCGCAGGACTTCGCGGCGACCAGCGTGTCGCGGTTGTAGTTGCCGTAGGGCGGCCGGAAGAGGACCGGGCGCCTGCCGTAGCGCTCGCCGAGCACCGTCTGCATGCCGCAGATCTCGTGCTTCTGCCGCCGGTAGGACAGGCCGGGCAGATAGGGGTGGTGGAGGGTGTGGTTGTTCAGGGTCACCCCGGCGGCCTGCATCTTCTTGAAGTACGGGTAGTCGTCGCTGATGAGGTAGTCGCTGAGGAAGGCGGTGTACGGGATCCTCAGCTCGCTCATCATCCGCAGGAACCGCGGGTCCTTCTCGGCGCCGTCGTCGATGGTGAGGAAGACGACCTTGTCCCGGGTGGGGACCGAGGTGAAGACGGGCGGGAGGCCGAGTTCCTCGTGGTCGCGCACCTCGAAGCCGTCCCGGGTGGTGATCCGGGGCTTCTTCGCGGGCGGGGGCGGCGGGGTGAGCGGGACCTGCTTCAGGCCCCAGCGCCGGGCCGCGGCGATCCGGGCCGCCTGCGCGGCGCGCAGCCGCTCCGCGTACGAGTGCAGCGCCCGGACCGGGGGCGCGGCCTCGCCGGCCTGCTGGCCGGGGGCCGGGTCGCTGCCCTCGGGGTCGCCGCCCTCCGCGCAGCCCGCCACGATCGCGGTGAGAACGAGCAGCGCGATGCCGCCGCGCAGCCTGACCCGAGAGGCGCCATTTTTATCGTTTTGTACGACATCTCCCATGGCGCCGGATCTTCCCAGCCACGCCCCCGTACCCCGCCCCGACACCGCCACCGAGGCCCCACGGTCCCCCGACCGGCCCACACGAGGACCGCCGGCCGGACAGGATCACCGGCCGGCGCCGCCCCGGCCTCTCCCCTGACGGACAATGGCCCCGTGACCGACCTGACCCCCCTCCTCACCCCCGAAGGCCTCGCTCTGCTCGACGCCGTGCGGGGGACCGCCCCCGCCGACGAACTCGCCGTCGCCACGCGGCTGCGCCGTGAGCATCCCGCCGAGCTGGTGTCGGCGGCGCTCGGGCAGGCGCGGCTGCGGCAGCGGGCGGTGGCGAAGTTCGGGGCCGAGGACGCCGGGCGGATGTTCTTCACGCCCAACGGGGTGGAGCAGTCGACGCGGGCGAGTGTGGCCGCGTACCGCGCCGGACGCCTGCAGGAGCTCGGCGTGACCTCGGTGGCCGACCTGTGCTGCGGGATCGGCGGTGACGCGATCGCGCTGGCCCGGGCGGGCATCCGGGTACTCGCCGTGGACCGCGATCCGCTCACGGCCGCGGCGGCCCGGGCCAACGCCGAGGCGCTCGGACTCGCCGGACTGGTCGACGTACGGGAGGCGGATGTCACCGAGGTGGACACGAGCGGCTACGACGCCGTGTTCGTGGACCCCGCGCGGCGGGGCGGACGCGGGAGGATCTTCGACCCCGAGGCGTACTCGCCGCCCCTGTCCTGGGCGGTCGGCGCCGCCCTCGCCGCGCCCCGGGCGGCGCTGAAGATCGCGCCCGGAGTGCCGCACGAGGCGGTGCCGCCTCAGGCCGAGGCCGAGTGGATCTCGGACGGCGGGGACGTGAAGGAGGCGGTGCTGTGGTTCGGCACCGAGCCCGGGGCCGTGCGGGCCACGCTGCTGCCGGGCCCGCGGACCCTGCTCGGCACCGGTCTGCCGAACCCGGCCGTACGGCCCCTCGGCCGCTATCTCTACGAACCCGACGGCGCCGTCATCCGGGCCCATCTGGTCGCGGAGGTGGCCGAGGAGCTCGACGGCGGACTGGTCGACGAGACCATCGCGTACGTCACCGCTGACGCACTGCGCCCGACCCCGTACGCCACCGCCTATGAGATCACCGATCAACTGCCCTTCAACGTCAAGAGGTTGAAGGCTCTGCTGCGGGAGCGGGAGGTCGGGATCCTGACCGTGAAGAAGCGCGGCTCGGCCGTGGAGCCGGAGGAGCTGCGCCGGAAGGTGCTGCCGAAGGGACACGGGCCGCACGCGGTGACCGTGTTCCTCACCCGGGTGGCGGGCGCCCCGACGATGCTGCTCGGAGCGCCCGCCGCCCGGGATCCGGCCACTACTGCCGGTGGACGGTCTTGAGCAGGTCCATCGTGGGGTCGGCGCCGGTCGGGCCCGTGCGCTCCAGCGTGGCCTCCTGGCCGTCGTTGGTGCGCAGCGCGAACGTCGTCGCACGGGTGGCCGTCGGGATGACGCCGTTGTAGTACGGGCGGTAGTCGAACCAGCTGCTGCCCGCGCTGATCGAGGCGCCCACGGTGTCGACCGCCGCGGTGGTGACCGCGCCGGTGTTGCCGAAGGCCGCGGTGAAGTTGGTGCTCGCGGACTCGCGCAGCAGATAGCTCTTGACCTCGGTGGACAGGGCCGGGCGGCCGGTCCACAGCAGCGGTCCGAACACGTTCATCGCGGCGGCCGCGGAGACACCGTCCCGCCACTGGCCGGAGTAGGCGAGCGAGGTCTGGCCGGGCGCGCTCCACCAGAACTTGGCGATGTTGACCGAGATCGCCGCGTCCGTGCTGCCCGAGATCGGGTAGTAGTAGTACGTCGACGGCCAGCGGGAGAAGCTCGTGTGGGTGAGCGCGTACTTCGCGGCCGAACCGACCGGGATGACCATGGTCTTCGCGGGGTTCAGGCTGTTGAGGTACGACTTCACCGACGAGGTCAGCTTGTTGCCGTTGGTGAGGACCACGCTGCCCGCACTCGCGCTGCCGTCGGCGCTCGCCGCGGCGGCCGCGGACAGGGCCGCCCGGTACTCGGTGCCGCCGGCCAGGAAGACGTACTTCGGGGCGGTGGTGACGGCCTTCGCCACGGCGACCGAGGTCGCGTAACGGTCGGCGCCGGACAGACGCTTGGGGACGTAGCCGAGCGACGTGAGCTGGGTGGCGACGGTACCGCTCAGGACGGACGTGCCGCCGACGAGGTACACGGTCTTCCCCGGCTTCAGGGACCGCTTCAGCTCCTTCTTCACCGCCGACGACAGCCCCGTCTTCGGGGTCAGCAGCACCGGGCCCTGCTTCTTGCCGGCCAGGGCGGGCGCGGTGACGGAGTACGCCGCGTCGTCCCGGTTGACGAGCACCGCGGACTTGGCGTTCATCAGGCCGGGAACGCTCTCGCCGAGGGTGTTCCAGGTCCAGCGGGAGGCGGCGATGTTGGTGGCGTAGGCGTCCGAGCCCCAGACCCGGCCGACGCCGTTCTTGCGCAGCGGCTGCCAGCTCGGGTTGTTGACGGAGCTGCTGCGCGAGGCGTCGGTGACGGGGGTCAGCTCGCCGGTGGTCACATCGACGTACGCGAGGGTGTGCACGTCGTCGCTGTTCGGCGAGGTGTGGACGTCGAGGACGATCCGCTTGCCGGTGGGCGACCAGGACGGGTTGGCGTACCGGTTCGGGCCGGTGGTGAGCTGCTTGACCTCGGTGCCGTCGGCCTGCGCGAGGAAGACCTGCGGGTTGCCGTCGGTGTCCTTGCGGACGAACGCCAGCCTGGTGCCGTCCGGTGAGAAGGCGGGCTGCTCGGCGTCGGTGAGGAC
This sequence comes from Streptomyces sp. YKOK-I1, assembly GCF_054660435.1. Classification (NCBI taxonomy): domain Bacteria; kingdom Bacillati; phylum Actinomycetota; class Actinomycetes; order Kitasatosporales; family Streptomycetaceae; genus Streptomyces; species Streptomyces sp. YKOK-I1. The sequence goes on along the minus strand of NZ_BAAGDR010000001.1, from coordinate 6,294,953 downwards.
CCGCTTGACGGTCTGCGCGGTGCCGTCGAAGACGTACACGCCGGGGGTGCTGGTGCAGCTCGCGGTGCGGCGCTCGAAGGCGAGCAGGCCGCCCACGCTCACCGTCGGCTCGCTGTCGCAGACCGAGGACGGTTCCTGGGTCGCGGTCAGCAACGGGCGGGGCGCCCACGAGCCGTCGGAGGGGCCGTAGACGATCTGGCCGCCGGTCGAGAAGACCACGTAGCGGCCGGCCCACCAGAAGGCCAGGTCCTCGTACACGGCACTGGAGCGCACGTCCTGCGCCCAGGGCAGGGTGATCTTCCCGCTGCCGTTGGGGCGCACGCTGGAGACCTGGCTCCAGGAGGAGATCACCCGGCTGCCGTCCGGGGCCCAGGTGGCGTAGTTGTCGACGTTGGGGATGGAGCTGCCCGAGCCGGTGGCCGGGTCGATCAGCAGTCCGCCGTCGTTGAGGATCCGTCCCTCAATGCCGGGCCAGGGGCCCGCGTCGTCGGCGGCGGCACCCGGCGCGGTCGCCAGGGTGCCCACGGCGGCGAGCGCGGCCGCGGTGGCGAGCGCCGCGGCACGGCGGCGCGTGAACATTCTCAAGTTGTCGTCCCCCCAGGGATCACACGTCACAGCCGCGTCACAGCGGCTCGCACACTTTAGACGTCAACCGGACCACATAGGAACGGAGTTACGCATCGCACGTGGCCGCCCGGGCCCGCAGCAGCTCCCGCTCGCGTTCGTTGCGCGCCAGGGACGCCGCCCGCTCGAACTCGGCCCGCGCCTCCGCCGTACGCCCGAGGCGCAGCAGCAGGTCGCCGCGGACGCTGGGCAGCAGGTGGTAGCCGTTCAGGGCGGGCCCGGCGGCGAGGGTGTCCACGATCTCCAGGGCGGGGCCCGGTCCGTCGGCCATGGAGACGGCGACCGCGCGGTTGAGTTCGACGACCGGGGACGGGACGCGGGCGGCCAGCAGGGCGTAGAGGGTGGCGATGGCGGTCCAGTCGGTGTCCTCGTAGGTGGGGGCGTGGGCGTGGCAGGCGGCGATGGCGGCCTGGAGGGCGTACGGGCCCGGGGCGCCGCCAAGGGCACCCGCGCGGTCCAGGGCGGTGATGCCCCGGGCGATCAGCATGCGGTTCCAGCGGCGCCGGTTCTGGTCCTTGAGGAGGACGGGTGTGCCGTCGGGGGCGGTGCGGGCGGCGGTGCGGGCGGCCTGGAACTCCAGCAGGGAGACCAGGCCGTGCACCTCGGGCTCCTTGGGCATCAGCGCGGCGAGCTGCCGGGCCAGGCGCAGCGCGTCCTCGCACAGCGCCGGGCGCAGCCAGTCGTCGCCCGCGGTGGCCGCGTAGCCCTCGTTGAAGATCAGGTAGATGACGTCGAGGACCGAGCCGAGCCGGGCCTCGCGGTCGGGGCCGTACGGCACCTCGAAGGCGACGTTCTTCGTGGCGAGGGTCCGCTTGGCGCGCACGACGCGCTGGGCGACCGTGGGCTCGGGGACCAGGTGGGCGCGGGCGATCTCGGCCGTGGTCAGACCGCCGAGCAGGCGCAGGGTGAGGGCGGTGCGGGCCTCGGGGGACAGCACCGGGTGGCAGGTGGTGAAGACGAGCCGGAGCAGGTCGTCGTCGATGGCGTCCGGGTCCTGCGGTTCCTGCGGCGGGGGTGTGTCCTCCAGGGTGCGGCCGATCTCCTGGAGTTTGCGGGCGTAGTTCTCCCGGCGGCGGACCAGGTCGACGGCGCGGTGGCGGGCGGCGGCGGTGAGCCAGGCGCCGGGCCGGTCCGGGACGCCGTCCCGGGGCCACTGCTCCAGTGCGGCGACCAGGGCGTCCTGCGCCAGTTCCTCGGCGATGCCGACGTCCCGGACGACCCGGGTGACGGCGGCGACGACCCGGGGGAACTCCAGGCGGAAGACGGTCTCGATGGCGGTCCGGGGCTCGGTGGTGGGCTGTGGTTCCACAGCCCACCATCGAACACCCTGCCCGCGGGGTCCGCACAGCGGACGGGCTCAGCCCTCGGCGATCTCCCGCACCTCACAGGTGACGGTCCAGAACTCCTCGTGCACCTTCAGGAACCGGGTGGCCCACTCGATGGCCTCGGCGCGGTCCTTGCACTGCATGATCGCGTACCCGCCGACGACCTCCTTGGCCTCGGTGAACGGCCCGTCGGTGACGGAGATCCGCCCACCCTCCCAGTGCACCCGGGTGCCCTGCGCGGACGGCAGCAGCCCGGCGGTGTCGAGCATGACGCCGGCCTTGGTGACCTCCTCGATCAGCTCGCCCATCCGCTGCATCAGCTCGGGGCTGGGGCCCTCGGCGGGGGCGGAGTTCTCGTCGATCTTCACGAGCGACAGGTAACGGGGCATGGTGACTCCTCGTGTCTCACGGCGACCGGTTCCTTCCCGGCCTCTCACCCCTGCGTCGAACGGGAACCGACCGGATCGACACCCTTCCCGGACTTTTTTTATCTCAGCGACTTCCACAGCTTGCTCGCCGCCGGTTCCTCGGCGACCACGCGGTTGGGGTCGGAGGGGGCGGTGACCACCGGCATGGTGATCGTCTTGACCTTGTCGGCCGTGAGGCCCTTCAGGCTCCGGCCGAGTTCCGTCAGTTCGGAGAGGGAGTTCAGGCCGGTGTCGGTGGTGAGGCTGCCGGTGATCGCGTCGGCGACCTCGTAGAGCTCGGTGGGGCTGGTCAGCAGGTCGGTCGAGGCGATCTGCTCCAGCAGGGCCTTGACCAGCTTCTGCTGGAGCTTGATCCGGCCGAGGTCGCTGCCGTCGCCTATGCCGTGCCGGGTGCGGGCGAGGGCGAGGGCCTGCTTGCCGCCCAGGTGGTGGGTGCCGGCCGCGAGGTGCAGGTGGCTGTCGTCGTCGTCGATGTCCTCGTCGGTGGTGACGGTGACCCCGCCGAGCGCGTTCACCAGCTTGGCGAAGCCGGAGAAGTCGACCTCGATGTAGTGGTCCATCCGGACGTTCGTGATCGACTCGACGGTCTTCACCGCGCAGACCGGGCCGCCCAGCGCGTAGGCGGTGTTGAACATCACGCCGTACGCCACCGCCGACGTACCGCCCGAGGACAGCGGGCAGGACGGGCGGGTGACGAGGGTGTCGCGCGGGATGCTGACCACGGTCGCGCCGGTGCGGCCGGCGTCGATGTGGACGACCATCGCCGTGTCGGAGCGGGCCCCGGAGCTGTCGCCGCCGCCCAGCTCCTGGTTCTCCTTGCCGCTGCGCGAGTCCGAGCCCAGGACGAGGATGTTCACCGCCTCGGTGGGCAGCGGGGAGGCGGACGCCGAGGCGGACGCGGTCGGGGTGGTGACCGACTTCGCCGGGCGGTTGTCGCCGAGCGCCTGGTCGATGTCGACGCTTCTGATGTTGTCGTTGAGGTGCCAGTAGGCCCAGCCCGCCGTCCCGATGCCCAGCACCAGGGCGGCGGCCAGGGTGAGGCCGGCGGCCCTCAGCACTGTGGACCGCCGGCCCGTTCTTCTGCCGTCTTCGCCGTGCTCCTCGTGTCGCGTCACGGGGAGGAAGGTAGGTGCGGATTATTAGCGGACTGTTAGGACGGCGGGCCCGACCGGGATTTCTCGTGAAAATCTCACGATTCTCAGCCCGGCATCACCGGCGATCAGCCCAGGGTCACCGTCGGCACGGGATTGCTCCCGCTCCAGCTCGCGTTGAACCCGAAGCTCACCGAACCCCCGTCCGGCACGGTCCCGTTGTACGAGGCGTTCACGCAGGACACGGCCGCCCCCGACTGGGTGCAGGTGGCGTTCCAGGCCTGGGTGATCTGCTGCCCGGCGCCGTACGTCCAGGTCACCTTCCAGGACGACAGCGAGGCGCCCGAACAGGAGACCGTCACGTTCCCGGTGAACCCGGTGTTCCACTGACTGCCCACGCTGTACGACGCCGTGCACGCGCCGGTCGGCGGGGGCGTGCTCGTCCCGCCGAGCGCCTCCGCGATGCCGTAGTACGCCGGTTTCGGCGCGTAGTTCGCGTCGTACGGCGTCGCCGCGCCCTGCCCCGGGAAGGTGCTCTCCACCCAGGAGTCGGAGTCGGTGAAGCCCCAGACCGTGAGGTTCACACAGCGCGCGACCGCCACGCAGGTGGCGGTGACCGCCTTGTAGTCGGCCTTCTGCTGGGCGAGTTTGGTGCTGTCCGAGGGCAGGGTCATCCGGATGTCCAGCTCGGTGATCGCCACGTCCACGCCGAGGTCGGCGAAGCGCTGGATGTTCTGCTGGAGGGTGGACGGGACCTGTCCGAGGATGAGGTGGGCCTGGAGCCCGACCCCGTCGATCGGGACGCCCCGGTCCTTCAGCGACTTGACCAGGTTGTACAGGGCGGTCGACTTCGCGTTGACGCCCTCCACGTTGTAGTCGTTGATGTAGAGCTTCGCGGCCGGATCGGCGGCCCGCGCCCAGGTCAGCGCGTTCGCGATGTAGTCGGCGCCGAGGCCGTTGTACCAGAGGGTCGAGCGGTAGGTGCCGTCCTCGTTGAAAGGTTCGTTGACGACGTCCCAGGCGGCGAGCTTGCCCTGGTAGCGGCCGACCTCGGTGTTGATGTGGTTCTGCAGGAGGGTGCTCAGCTGGGCGGAGGTCCAGCTGCCGTTCGTCAGCCAGCTCGGGTTCTGGCTGTGCCAGACCAGGGTGTGGCCGCGCACCTGCTGGTTGTGCGCCTGGGCGAAGGCCACGATCTGGTCGGCCTCGGTCCAGTTGAAGGAGCCCTGGGTCGGCTCCACCGACCCCCACTTCATGGCGTTGCCGGGGGTCAGCGAGGAGAACTGCGCCCCGGCGATGTCGCCGTAGGTGCCGGTCAGCTTGGAGCCGGTGACCGCCGTGCCGATGACCTTGCCCTTGGCGGTGCCGAGGTCGCGCAGGGGCGTGTCGGCGGCCTGGGCGGCCGGGGCGGCGAGCAGCAGCGCGAAGCCCGCCGCGAGCGATGTCACGAGGGAGGTCAGGGACAGGCCTGTTCTCAGAGATCTCATGCGGGTGCCTCCGAAAGTTTCGGCCGTGCAACCGATTGACTTCGGAGGAGTGTGGAGGCGCCCACCACACCCGTCAATACGTCAACTTCCGGCCAGGGGCGGCGCCGCGGTGCTCGTGCGCACCACCAGACTGGTCGCCAGCTCCACCCGGGTCGCGGCCGGCGTCTCCTGCGCCGTGGACCGCCCCAGCTCCAGCACCAGCCGGGCGGCCGCCTCCGCCATCTCGGTCAGCGGCTGCCGTACGGTCGTCAGCGGCGGCCCCACCCAGCGCGCCACCGGCAGATCGTCGAAGCCGACCACGCTGACGTCCTCCGGGATCCGCAGCCCCAGCTCACGGGCGGCCTCGTAGACGCCGAGGGCCTGGAGGTCGTTGCCGGCGAAGACGGCGGTGGGCCGGTCGGGGCGGTCGAGGAGCTCACGGCCGAGCCGGTAGCCGGTCTCGTGGTGGAAGTCGCCGGTCTTGATCAGCGCCGGCTCGACCGGCAGCCCGGCGGTCTCCAGGGCGGCCCGGTAGCCGTCGATCCGGGCCCGGCTGCACATCATCTGCGGGGGCCCGCTGATCGCCCCGATCCGCCGGTGCCCCAGCTCCACCAGATGGCGGGTGGCGGCCAGGCCGCCCTGCCAGTTGGTGGCCCCGATCGACGGCACGTCCGCCCCCGGGTCGCCGGCCGGGTCCATCACCACGAACGGGATGGTGCGGCTCGTCAGCAGCGCCCGCTGGGACTCGTCGAGGCCGGACAGCACCAGCACCACCCCGTGCGGGCGGCGGGCGGCGACCTGGTCGGCCCAGGTCCGCCCGGGGGTGAGCCGGCCGGCGCTCTCGCTCAGCACCACGCTCAGCCCGGCGTCGCGCGCCACGTTCTCCACCCCCCGGATGACCTCCATCGCCCACGCGCTCTCCAGCTCGTGGAAGACCAGGTCGATCAGGGGCGAACGGGTCGCCTCGGCCCGCCGTCGCCGGTAGCCGTGGGCGCGCAGCAGCTCCTCGACACGGGTGCGGGTCGCGGGGGCGACGTCGGCACGGCCGTTGAGGACCTTCGAAACAGTCGGGGCCGAGACACCGGCCTCGCGGGCGATCTCCGCGAGCGTGGCGGTCTGCGGCCGCGTTTCAGCGGGCTCGGAGCGTGTCATGGCGGCGATCGTATCCCCGCGCGGCCTCTTGACTAACCCCTCTCAGCGCCATAGGTTCCCGGAACATTCGAAGTGTGTTACGAAACATTCGAATCCTTCGGGACAGGATCCCCCGGGACAGGAGTTTCATGACCACCGCCCCCTGGCGTGACCGCGCGCTGCCCGCCACCGCCCGAGTCGACGACCTGCTCTCCCGGATGACCCTGGAGGAGAGGACCGCCCAGCTGTACGGCGTGTGGGTCGGCGCCGCGACGGACGGCGGGGGAGTCGCCCCGCACCAGCACGACATGACCGCCGACTACGACTGGGACGACCTGATCACCCGGGGGCTCGGCCAGCTCACCCGCCCCTTCGGCACCGCCCCCGTCGACCCGTCGACCGGCGCCCGCGCCCTGGCCGCCGCCCAGCGCGGGATCGCCGCGGCGGGCCGCTTCGGCATTCCGGCCCTCGCCCACGAGGAGTGCCTGGCCGGGTTCACCGCCTGGCGGGCCACCGCCTACCCGGTCCCGCTGGCCTGGGGCGCCGCCTTCGACCCGCCGCTGGTCGAGGAGATGGGCCGGGCGATCGGCCGCGATCTGCGCGCGGTCGGCGTCCACCAGGGCCTGGCACCCGTCCTGGACGTGGTCCGCGACCCGCGCTGGGGACGGGTCGAGGAGACGATCGGCGAGGACCCCTACCTGGTCGCCACGGTCGGCACGGCGTATGTCCGCGGCCTGGAGTCCGCCGGGGTCGTCGCCACCCTCAAGCACTTCGCCGGGTACGCCTCCTCCGCCGGCGCCCGCAATCTGGCCCCGGTACGGGCCGGCACCCGCGAGTTCGCGGACGTCACCCTCCCCCCGTTCGAGATGGCGCTCCGCGAGGGCGGCGCCCGCTCCGTGATGGCCGCCTACACCGAGCGCGACGGCGTCCCCGCCTCCGCCGACCCCGAGCTGCTGACCCGGCTGCTGCGCGAGGAGTGGGGGTTCACCGGCACGGTCGTCGCCGACTACTTCGGCATCGGCTTCCTCCAGACCCTGCACCGGGTCGCGGGCACCCCCGCCGAGACGGCGCGCCTCGCGCTGGAGGCCGGCATCGATGTCGAGCTGCCCACGGTGAAGCACTACGGCGAGGCGCTGGTCGCGGCGGTCCGGGCGGGCGAGATCCCCGAGGAACTGGTCGACCGGGCGGCCCGCCGGGTCCTGCTCCAGAAGTGCGAACTGGGCCTGCTGGACGAGGACTGGCAGCCGGAACACCCGGAGTCCGTGGACCTCGACCCGGCCCCGAACCGTGCGCTGGCCCGCCGGCTCGCGGAGGAGTCGGTGGTCCTGCTGGACAACCCCGCCGGACTGCTCCCCCTCGCCCCCGACACCAGGATCGCGGTGGTCGGCCCGCGGGCGGCGGACGCCCTGGCGATGCTCGGCTGCTACTCCTTCCCCTCCCATGTGCTCCCCCACCACCCCGGGGTGGAGACCGGCATCGAGATCCCCACCCTGCTGGAGTCCCTGCGCACCGAACTCCCGGACGCCAAGGTGACGTTCACCGAGGGCTGCCCGGTCTCCGACCCCGACCCCTCCGGCTTCACCGAGGCCATCGCGCGCGCCTCCGAGGCGGACGTGTGCGTGGCGGTGCTCGGCGACCGGGCGGGCCTCTTCGGCCGGGGCACCTCCGGCGAGGGCTGCGACGTGGCCGACCTGACCCTGCCCGGCGTCCAGGGCGACCTGCTGGACGCACTGGTCGCGACGGGCGTCCCCGTCGTCCTGGTCCTGCTCACCGGCCGCCCCTACGCGCTCGGCCGCTGGCACGGGCGGCTCGGCGCGGTCGTCCAGGCCTTCTTCCCGGGGGAGGAGGGCGGCCCGGCGGTGGCCGGCGTGCTGTCGGGCCGCCTCAACCCCTCCGGCCGCCTCCCGGTCAGTGTGCCGCGCGTGCCCGGCGGCCAGCCCTGGACCTACCTCCAGCCGCCGCTGGGCCTGGCGGGCGAGGTGAGCAGCCTGGACCCGACCCCGCTGTACGCCTTCGGTCACGGCCGCTCGTACACCTCCTTCGCCTGGGAGGACTTCACCGGCGGCGGCCCGCAGGCGCCGGCGGCGGAGATCGGCACGGACGGCGCGTACGACCTGTCCGTCACCGTCCGCAACACCGGCCCCCGGCCGGGCACCGAGGTCGTCCAGCTGTATCTGCACGACCCGGTGGCGAGCGTGACCCGCCCCGACGTCCGGCTGATCGGCTACCAGCGGCTCGACCTCGCCGACGGCGAGTCCGCCCGGGTCACCTTCCGCTTCCACACCGACCTGTCCGCCTTCACCGACCGCGCGGGACGCCGGGTCGTCGAACCGGGCGAGCTGGAGCTGCGGCTGGGCACCTCCAGCGCGCTGGTGCGGGAGACGGCCCGGCTGCGGCTGACGGGCCCGGTGCGCGAGGTGGGGGCGGACCGGCGGCTCAGGTGCGGGACGGAAGTCGTACGAAACTGAGGTGCCCCCGGTGGGTGCCCATGTGTCAGAATCCGCCGACCTCCTGCATTCAGGCGCGCGACGGGAACCGCCTCACATGGAAACCGCCATACCGGAACAGCCCGCACGGTACACCGCCGCCCGGCAGTGGCTGCTGGCCGCCGCCCTGCTGACCGTCGGGCTGCTCCCCACGGCCGCCGGCGGCGCGGTCCTGCTCACCGTCTGTCTGCTCTGGGGCCCGGACTGGTCGCCGCTCGCCCCCATGGTGCTGTTCTGGTTCGGCATCACCGGCGCCGTCGCCCGGGACCGCGGCCCGCTGCCCGGCCGGGCCGTGCGCCCCGACGACGCACCCGAACTGGCCGCGCTCGTCCGGGACGTGGCGGACCGCCTCGGCTTCCGCGCACCCCTCCTGGTCCGGATCGTCCCGGGCGTCGAGGCCTCCCTGACCCGGGCCCGGGTCTGCGGGGTGCGCACCCACGTCCTCTTCCTGGGCCTGCCCCTGGTGCGCACCCTCACGGAGGCCGAACTCGCCTCCGTCATCGCCCATGAGCTGGCCCACCACCGCCATGTGGACAGCCGCCGCGCCTCCTTCCTGCGGTACGCCCGCGCCCGCCTCGCCGACCGCCTGGACGCCCCCGTCCGCCCCCTGGCGCCCCTGGCCGCCCCCCTTCTGCGCGCCTCCCAGCCCGACTTCTGGCGGGCGGAGACGGCCGCCGACGCGGACGCGGCCCGGATCGCCGGGACCGAGGCCACGGCGGCGGCCCTGCGGCGGACCATCCGGCTGCACGCCGTCTTCGAGGGCCTCGGCGAAGCCTGGCTGGCCGACCTCGCCGAACGGGACGCCTGGCCCGAGGACTTCTACGACGCCCTCGACACCGCCCTCGCCGACCCGCACGTGGCCCACCGCGCCGCCCTCGCCGCCGCCGACGAGGACGCGATCGACCCGTACGCGGCGGCCGACCACCCGCCCGAGCCGGTCCGCCTGGCCGCGCTGCCCGTGCTCCCGGGCACGGGCACGTACGGCGGCACACCGGTCCCCCTGCGCGACGCGGCGGAGATCGCCCGCTGGTGCGTCCACCGTCTCGCCCTCCAGGACGGCGAGGACGAGGACGACGTCGAGGCGGTACGGCTGCTGGACCTGCCCGCCGAAGAACTGCGCGGCCTCGGCGACGACCACCGCACGGCCCTGCTGTTCAAGGCCACCGGGCGCGACACCCCGCAGGCGGCGGTCGGCGCGGCCCTGGACACGCTCGCCGACGGCACCTGGCGAGGGCTGGCCCGCCGGCTGGAGCCCGGCCTGCGACGGGTCCCCCGCGCCGCCCGCCCCCACCTGGCCCGCACCGTCTGCACGGCGGCGATGGCCGGAGCGCTGGCCGAGGTCCTGGAGACCGCCGGCTGGACCCCCGCCACCCGCTGGATGCACACGGTCCTGACGTCCCCCGACGGCCGCACGGTGGACCTCTCCGAACTGCTCGCCGAGGCCGTGACGGCCGCGGACCCGACCGTCCCCCGCGCCCTCCTGCGGAGCGCGAACGAGAGCACGAAGGAGTCGCCCGCATGAGAACCCCCCTGCGCGCGGCTCTCCTCGGCATCGCCGTCACCCTGGCCGGATACGCCCTGCTCGCCGGCTGGGCAGGCCTGCGCGCCGACGGCTACCTGGACGCCCGCGACCGGGCCACCGCCCGTACGACCGGCGTGGTCGTCGAGGACGGCATCGGCGACGACCTGGACATCCGCGTCCGCTGGACCGACGGCACGGGCCGCACCCACGTCCAGCGCTTCGGCGTCTACGACACCGACCGCTACGCCGAGGGCGAGGACTTCCGGGTCGCCTACGACCCCACCGCCGACGACCCCCGGGGCTTCCCGGCCGACCCGGACGAGACGGCCGAGGAGGACGATCTGCTCGCTCCCGTCTTCCTGGGCGCCGCCGTGGCCCTGCCGCTGACCCTGGTCTGGCTCTGGCGGGGCCTGCGCTTTCGGCGGGCCGCCCGCCGGCCCGGCCGCCCGATGACGGCCCGGGTGCGCACCGGCACCCGCCGGGCGGCCTGGCGCGCGTCGAGGGGGACCTGGCTGGAACTGACGGGTCCCGAGGGCCGTACCCGCTGGCAACGGGTCATGTGGCACCCGGCCCTGCACGAGGCGCCGGCCGAGCTCCGGGTCACCGCGCACGGCACCGGCCGCCGCACCGTCGTGGCCCTCCCCGACGGCACCCGTCTGGTCCCCCTGGGCCGGCTGCGCGAGCATCCCCCGACCGGCGCCGTCCTCGACGACGACGCGGTGCGCGCCGACCTCCGCGACGCCTTCGTCCTCCCGCCCGGCACCACGGCCGCGCCCCCCTGGCACGAGGCGGCCGCCGCCACCGGCCTGGGCACCCTCCTCGGCCTGGTCCTGGGCCTGGTCATGACGGGCCCGACCCTGACCGGCACCCTGGCCTTCGTCCTGGCCTGCGCGACCCTGACCACCTCGGTGTGGCTCCTGTCGGCGCCGCAGCCGTGAGGCCCGTCAGCCGTCCGCCCGCTCCGCCCCCGTGGCGAAGAAGCGCTCCACGTACTCCCCCGGCGGCAGGGTGCTCTCGCGCATGAGGGAGAACACCTCCGTACCCTCGCCGGGGGCCGTGCCGAGGGTGCAGACCTCGGCGAAACGGACGTACTCGACGCCGTCCAGGCCCTCGCAGTACCCGGCCGCCTCGGCCTCCGCCCGGGCGACGGCCTCGTCGGGGGAGCCCGCGGTCCACAGGGTGACGCGCTCCTCGTAGACGCCGAGGGGGCCGTGGCGGAAGACGCAGCGGACCGCGTACCAGGACCGCTCGACGGACACGAAGCGCCAGCGGTGGACCGGACGGGTCACCAGGTCGGGCTCCGGATCGGGGAGTTCGGGGAGCGCGGCGTCGTACTCCGCGTCCCACCAGGTGACGACGAGGACCCGGTCCTGCGGGGCGCGGAAGGTCTCGCGGCGCAGGGGGCGCTCCGCTAGGGTCCGGCCCTCGGCCCAGGCGAGCAGGTCGGCGCCCCGGCCCTGGACCGCCCGGGCCTCCCACATCAGTGCGACCGTCATGAGTAGAGGTTGTCCTTGGCGACCTCGTGCACATGGTCGTGGCCGGGGACATGAGGGTCCGTCACCGGGAGGGAGGAGTCCGCCGACAGGTCCCAGCCCGACGCCGCGCGGCCCCGGGCGACCATCTCCGCGCCGAGGGCGGCGACCATCGCGCCGTTGTCCGTGCACAGCTTGGGACGCGGCACCCGCAGCCGGATGCCCGCCTTCTCGCAGCGCTCCTGGGCCAGCACCCGCAGCCGCGAGTTGGCGGCGACCCCGCCGCCGATCATCAGGTGGTCGACGCCCTCGTCCTTGCAGGCCCGTACGGCCTTGCGGGTCAGGACGTCCACGACCGCCTCCTGGAAGGAGGCCGCCACGTCCCGCACCGGCACCTCCTCGCCGGCCGCCCGCTTCGCCTCGATCCAGCGGGCGACAGACGTCTTCAGGCCGGAGAAGGAGAAGTCGTACGCCGGGTCGCGCGGCCCGGTCAGCCCGCGCGGGAAGGCGATGGCCGCCGGGTCGCCCTCGCGGGCGTAGCGGTCGATGACCGGCCCGCCGGGGAAGCCGAGGTTCAGCACGCGCGCGATCTTGTCGAAGGCCTCGCCCGCCGCGTCGTCGATGGTGGCGCCCATCGGCCGGACGTCGGAGGTGATGTCGGACGACAGCAGCAGCGAGGAGTGGCCGCCGGAGACCAGCAGCGCCATCGTCGGCTCGGGCAGCGGGCCGTGCTCCAGCTGGTCGACGCAGATGTGCGAGGCGAGGTGGTTGACGCCGTAGAGGGGCTTGCCGAGGGCGTAGGCGTACGTCTTCGCCGCCGAGACGCCCACCAGCAGCGCACCGGCCAGGCCCGGCCCGGCGGTGACGGCGATGCCGTCGAGGTCCTTCGCGCCGACGCCCGCCTCCTTCAGCGCCCGGTCGATCGTGGGGACCATCGCCTCCAGGTGGGCGCGGGAGGCCACCTCGGGGACGACCCCGCCGAAGCGGGCGTGCTCGTCGACGCTGGAGGCGACGGCGTCCGCCAGCAGGGTGGTGCCCCGGACGATGCCGACGCCGGTCTCGTCGCAGGAGGTCTCGATGCCGAGGACGAGGGGTTCGTCAGCCATGGGTGTCGGTTCCTTGGTCGTCTTCTTCTCGGCGCAGGGACGCCGCTTCTTGGCGCAGGGACGCCGCCGGGTCGGTCAGGCGCATGACCAGGGCGTCCACGTTGCCGGGCTGGTAGTAGCCGCGCCGGAAGCCGATCGCCTCGAAGCCGAAGCGTTCGTAGAGCTTCTGCGCCCGGACGTTGTCGACCCGGCACTCCAGCATCACCTCGGCGCAGTCGAAGGCGGTCGCCGCCCTCAGCAGCTCGGTGAGCAGCCGCCCGCCGAGGCCGGTGCCCCACTGCTCGCGGGCGACGGCGATCGTCTGGACGTCGGCAAGGTCCCCGGCGGAGGCGAGCCCGGCGTACCCGACGACCCGTCCGCCCTGTTCGGCGACGAGATAACGGCGGGTCGCCTCGGCTCCCCGGGAGTGCGCCAGCTCGGACCAGAACATGCCCCGGGACCAGGCGTCCTCGGGGAAGAGGTCCTTCTCCAGTTCCAGCACGGGATCGATGTCCCACCAGCGCATCTCGCGCAGGCTCGGGGTCACGGCGTCGGTCACTTGGGGGTGACCACCTTGTAGTTCTTGGGGACCTGGGCGTCCGGTCGGCGCAGATACAGCGGGCGCGGGGCGGGCAGTTCCTCGCCGGCCGCCAGCCGCTCGGCGGCCAGGGAGGCCAGGGCCGCCGCCGAGACGTGCTCGGGTTCGTGCGCCTGCGGGAAGGTGTCCGGGTACAGCAGCGCGCCCGCGCCGACGGCCGGGAGCCCGGCGACCTGGCCCGCGATGTCGGCGGGCCGGTCCACGGCGGGTTCCGTGACGCGGGTGCGGGAGTCGTCGTAGCGCGCCCAGTAGACCTCCTTGCGCCGGGCGTCGGTCGCCACGACGAAGGGTCCTGTGAGGTCGGAGGCGTACGCGAGGCCGTCGAGGGTGCACAGCCCGTGCACCGGGACGCCGAGCGCGAGCCCGAAGGTGTCGGCGGTCATCAGCCCGACGCGCAGCCCGGTGTACGGACCGGGGCCGACCCCGACGACGATCGCCGTGACGGCGTCCAGGGCGCGACCCGCCTCGGCGAGCAGTCGGTCGACGGCCGGCAGCAGCAGCTCGCCGTGCCGGCGGGCGTCCACCTGACTGGAGGAGGCGATGACGTCCGTGCCGTCGTGGAGCGCGACGGTGACGGCGGGGGTGGCGGTATCCAGAGCGAGCAAGAGCACGCAAACAGCCTACGGCTCCCGGGCGCCTGTGTCGGATGTCCGGGCGGAGCCCGTGACGGCTGCTACGGTCGCCAGGAAACAGGACATAGGACAATTTTTCTTTTCATGGGGTGGTCGCTGGTGGCAGTCAGCAGCTCGACCCTCGTCGCCGGGCTCACGGCGGCGGCCGTGGCGACGGTCGGGTTCCTCGCCTACCAGGCCTCCGCGCACGTGCCTCCGGGACTCGGCACGTCCCCCACCGCGGCCGCCTCCGCCGCCGCCCGCAAGGCGCCGCGCGACCGGGCGCACCCCACCGCGCTGCCCGGGAACTCGGGCGCGGGCCGGCGGGTCGTGTACTCGCTGGACGACGACCGGGTGTGGCTGGTCGGCATGGCGGGCAACGTCGAGCGCACGTTCCGGGTCACCGCGGGCCGGGTCGACCCGCCGCCCGGCCGCTACTCGGTGACCTCCCGCTCGGGCGCGGTCACCGGCACCGACGGCACCCCGGTGGAGCACGTCGTCCGGTTCGCCTCGGTGGACGGTGTGGTCATCGGCTTCAGCGCGGCGGTGAAGGCCACGGCCCCGGCGCCGGACGCGATGGTGCGCACGGGCGGGATCCGGCAGACCCGGGCGGACGGGGACGCGATGTGGGACTTCGCGACGATCGGGCAGCGGGTCGTCGTGATCCGGTGACCTGGCGTGAAGGATTCCGACAACCGGTCGGCAAAATGTTGCGTACGGCGTCTTGCGCGTGGTCACATGGTATCCCAGCGCTAGTTAGGTGTACCTAACCAGCCCCCGTCCCCGGGAGGTGCCATGCCGGCCGACGAGCCCCAGACCACCGAGGTCCGGCCGCCCCGGCCGTTCACGCTCGCCGGGGTGTCCATGCGCGAGCTGCTCTCGTCGTGCGCCGCGGCCGAGGCCGTCTCGACACCCCCGCGCCTGCCTGACCGCCCGGCCACCAGGGGAAAGCCCGCCGCGCACCCCCGGGCGGCGTAGGACACTCGTGCGCTTCAGGCCGCGAGCACGCTCAGGTCGGCGGTCGCCCAGCGGGTGCCCAGCCCGCTGACGGTCACGTGGCGCACCTCGTCCGTGGTGTCGCCGACGGCCCGGTGGATGCGGACCTGGAGCCGGTCGTCGGTCAGCTCCTCGACCTTGCCCTCGCCCCACTCCACGACGATCACGGACTCCGGCAGGGACACGTCGAGGTCGAGGTCCTCCATCTCGTCCAGCCCGCCGCCGAGACGGTAGGCGTCGACGTGGACGAGCGGCGGCCCGTCCCCGAGGGAGGGATGGACGCGGGCGATCACGAAGGTCGGCGAGGTCACGGCCCCGCGCACCCCGAGACCCTCCCCCAGCCCCCGGGTGAGGGTGGTCTTGCCCGCGCCGAGCTCCCCGCTGAGCATCGCGAGATCGCCGGCCCGCAGCAGCTTGGCGAGGCGGCGGCCCAGCTCCCGCATCTGCTCGGGGGAGGTGACGGTCAGCTCGATCTCAGCCGGGTTGTGCGGTGCCGCTGGTGCTTCCATAGCCCCCCACCGTAGCCCCTGCCGGAACGGCACCCGCGCGGGTGAGAAGGTCGGCGAGGCGGTCGGTGACCACTTCCGGGTGTTCCAGCATCACGAGGTGCCCGGCGTCCGGGACGAGCACCAGCTCGGCGTCCGGCAGCAGGTCGGCGATCGCCTCGCTGTGCTCGCTGGGCGTGACCAGGTCCCCGATGCCCGCCAGGACGAGCACCGGCATCCCGGTGAACAGCCCGAGCGCCTCGGTCTTGTCGTGATCGGTGAAGGCCGGGTAGAACTCGGCGACGACGTCGATCGGCGTCCCCTCGATCATCCGCTCGGCGAACCGGGCGACGGCCGGATCGACGTCCTTCGAGGCGAACGAGTACCGCTTGATGATCCCCGCGAACAGATCGGCGGTGGCCCGCCGCCCCTTCTCCACCAGCGCGGCCTGCTGCCCGAGCGCCTTGAGCACCCCGGGGAGCACCCGCCGCACCGCGTTGACCCCGGCGACCGGCAGCCCGAAGTTGACCTCGCCGAGCCGCCCGGAGGACGTTCCCACGAAGGCGGTGGCGACCACCCGCTCGCGCAGGAACTCCGGATACTGCGCGGCCAGCGCCATCATGGTCATCCCGCCCATGGAGTGCCCGACCAGCACCACCGGCCCCTCGGGCACGGCCGCGTCGATCACGGCCCGCAGATCGCGCCCGAGCTGGTCGATGGTGAGCGGTGCGCCGTCCCGGAGCTGGGCCGCGCCGCGCGCGGACCGCCCGTGGCTGCGCTGGTCCCAGTGCACGGTCCGTACGACCCCCCGCAGCGCCGCCCGCTGGAAGTGCCAGGAGTCCTGGGTGAGGCAGTAGCCGTGGCTGAAGACGACGGTGACCGGAAGGGGCGCCTTGCGCCCGAACAGCCGGCGCCGCCGCCCCGCGGGCCCGCCCTGCGGCTCGACGTCGTCGACCTCGTAGTACAACTCGGTGCCGTCGTCCGCGATCGCCTTGCCGGGGGTGCCGCGCAGCCCGCCGTACGGCCCCGCCGAGTCCAGGGCGAGCCGGGCCTTGGCCCGCATCCCGCGCCCCACGGTCATCCGCTCGATGGCGACCCCGGCCGCGGCGCCCGCGGCGATCACGCCTATCGCGGCTCCGGCGATACCGGTCGCCCGGCGCCAGCCCCCGGCCGCCCCCGTGGCGGAGACGACGGCGACGGCCGCCGAGGCGGCGTCCGCCACTGCCTCCGCACTGCTCTCGCTCACGTACCGCTCCTCCTGTCCAGGTGCTCGTCCACAGCGTGCCCGCAGCCTGTGTCACGGCTGCCGAAGACATGTCCTACCCGCGGGCCACCCGCTTCGTCACTCGTTCACATAGACGCGGGGAACGCGGGATCCGATGCGCGTGACGATTTCGTACCCGATGGTTCCGGCCGCCTGCGCCCAGTCCTCGGCGGTGGGCTCGCCGCGATCGCCCGGACCGAACAGCACGGCCTCCGCCCCGGCGCCCGGCTCGTCCCCGCCGAGGTCGACCACGAACTGGTCCATGGCGATCCGCCCGGCGACCGTGCGCCACTTGCCGGCCACCAGGACGGGTCCGGTGCCGGAGGCGTGCCGGGGGATCCCGTCGGCGTACCCCAGCGGCACCAGCCCCAGCGTGGTCGTGCCGGGGGTCACGTAGTGGTGCCCGTAACTGACGCCGTGTCCGCCCGGCACCTGTTTGACCAGCGCCAGCGAGGCGGCCAGCGTCATCACCGGGCGCAGGCCCAGGTCGGCGGCGGAGCCGAGCTGCGGGCCGGGCGACAGGCCGTACATCGCGACGCCCGGCCGGACCAGGTCGAAGTGGCTCTCGGGGACGGTGAGCGTGGCCGGCGAGTTGGCGATGTGCCGCACCTCGGGCCGTACGCCGCGCGCCTCGGCGTACCCGACCATCTCCCGGAAGAGACCGAGCTGGGCGGCGACGGACGGGTGTCCGGGCTCGTCGGCGCAGGCGAAGTGCGACCACAGCCCGGTGATCCGCAGCAGCCCGCCCTCCTCGGCCTCCAGCGCGGCGGCGACGAGCCGCGCCCAGTCCTCGCCCGGCTGGCAGCCGTTGCGGCCGAGCCCGGTGTCGGCCTTGAGCTGCACCCGCGCGGGCCGGCCCGCGGCGTGCGCGGCGAGCAGGACCTCCTCCAGCGCCCACGACCCGCTCACGGAGATGTCGAGATCGGCCTCGACGGCCTCCCGCCAGGGCCCTCCGGGCGTCCAGAGCCAGCACATGATCCTGACGTCGGCCGGCAGGTGCCCGGACCGGCGCAGGGCGAGCGCCTCCTCGGGGGTGGCGGTCCCCACCCAGCCGGCCCCCGCCTCCACGGCGGCGCGGGCACAGGCGAGGGCGCCGTGCCCGTAGCCGTCGGCCTTGACCACCGCCATGAACGCGGCCCCCGGCGCCTTGGCGCGCAGGGTCCGCACATTGGCCCGCAGCGCGCCCAGATCTATCTCGGCACGGGCGCGCGGCGGGGCGGAAGGGGTCCTGGCGTTCTCACTCATCGCCGCCCAGTGTCTCAGAGGCCCCGCGGAGCGCTTGAGTGCCGGGCCGCAGCGACCCCCGCGCCTTTCGGCGCCGAACGTCCCGTACGTCCCGCGCATCCCGTACGTCCCGCCAGGCCGCCGGGATCGCGTCCGCCACGTCGTGGGCGCCCACCGGCGCGCCCCGTGCCGCGAGCCGCCCGGCGAGCCCGTGCAGATACGCCGCGACGCTGCCCGCGTCCAGCGCCGGCAGCCCCGCCGCGAGCAGCGACCCGGCGAGCCCCGACAGCACGTCCCCGCTGCCGGCGGTGGCCAGCCAGGGCGTCCCGGTCGCGTTCACCCGCACCGGTCCCCCACCGGGGTCGGCGACCAGGGTGGTCGAGCCCTTCAGCAGGACGGTCGCCGCGTAACGCCCCGCCAGCTCCCGTACGGCGGCCAGCCGGGCCCCCTCGACCTCCTCCCGGGTCACCCCGAGCAGCGCGGCGGCCTCTCCCGCGTGCGGGGTCATCAGGGTCGGCGCGCTCCGCCCCCGTACCGCCTCCCGCTCCGCGAGCCGCAGCCCGTCCGCGTCCAGCAGCACGGGCACCTCGGTCGCCAGCACCTCGGCGACGGTCGCGGCGTCCTCCCCGGCGCCCGGCCCGGCCACCCACGCCTGGACCCGCCCCGCCTTGTGCGGCCCCCGGTGCGACACCAGCGTCTCGGGGAACCGCGCGAGCACGGCCTCCCCGGCGGGCCCGACGTACCGTACGGCCCCCGCCCCGCCCCGCAGCGCCCCCGCGACGGCCAGCACGGCGGCTCCGGGGTAGCGCGCGGACCCGGCGGCGATCCCCACCACGCCCCGCCGGTACTTGTCGCTCTCGCCCCCGGGTTCCGGCAGCAGCGCGGCGACGTCCGTGTGCTGGAGCGCCTCCAGCCCGGCCTCCTCCGGCAGGACGTCCCCGAGCCCGATGTCGACGAGGCGCACCACACCCGCGTGCTCCCGCGCCGGGTCGATCAGCAGCCCCGGCTTGTGCGTCCCGAACGTCACCGTCACATCGGCCCGTACGGCGGTCCCCCGCACCTCCCCGCTGTCCGCCTCCACCCCGCTGGGCAGATCGACGGCGACGACGACGGCGCCCGACCGCTCGACGGCCGCGACCAGCGCCGCCGCCTCGGGCCGCAGCCCGCCCTTCCCCCCGATCCCGACGATCCCGTCCACGACGAGGTCGGCCCGCCGGACGACGTCCTCGGCCGCCTCCGCCCCCACCACCGCACCGCCCGCCCCCCGCAGCGCGGCGAGCCCCCCGCCGTGCACCCGGTCGGGCGCGAGCAGCACCGCGCTCACCCCGGCGCCCCGCCGGGCCAGCCGCGCTCCCGCGTACAGGGCGTCACCCCCGTTGTCCCCGCTGCCCACGAGCAGCACGACCCGCCGTCCGTACACCCGCCCCAGCGCCTCGGCGCAGGCGACGGCGAGCCCGGCGGCGGCCCGCTGCATCAGCGCCCCTTCGGGCAGCCGCCCCATCAGTTCCCGCTCGGCGCTCCGAACCGTGTCCACAGAGAAGGCAGTACGCATGGCGCAAGTCTCACACCGGGCCCGGCCCGGCGGCGCCGTCCGGGGCGGTGTCGTCCGGGGCCTGCGTCCCGGTCTTCGCGTAGAGGATGTCGCGGGCCTGCTCGGCGGCGCGGACCATGCTCTCGCCGACGAAGTCGACGAAGCGGGCGATGTTCTCCAGGCGGACGGCGGCCGGGGTGTCGGGGCCGAGGACGCCGACGCCCCGGCGCGCGGTCTCGGCGAGCTGGGTGTGGGACCGGGCGCTGGCGATCATCCCCTGGTACCAGACGTCGGTGTCGACGACATAGCGTTCGCGGCGGCCTTCCCCGCGCTCGCGGCGGATGAGTCCCATGTTCTCCAGGAGCGCGACCGCCTTGGAGACGGACGCCGGGCTGACCTGGAGCCGCTGGACGAGTTCGGACGCCGTGAGGCTGCCCTCGTCGGTGGTGTAGACGCAGGCCAGCACCCCGGACGCCATCTGGGGCAGGCCCTGTTGCATGAAGATCGTGGTGAACGCCTCCTCGTACGCGCGTACGGCCTCGGCGTCGCGTCCGTGGGGCAGCGCGGGCCGGTCCGCCGTCCGGGGCGCGCTCGGCCTGCGGCGGTGGGCGCGGTGTTCGGTGGCCCGGTGGGCGAGGTCGGCGCGGTAGCCGGTGGGGCCGCCGTTGCGCAGGACCTCGCGCGTGACGGTCGAGGTCGGGCGGTCCAGGCGTCGGGCGATCTCCGCGTAGGCGAGGCCGTCGGCCAGCCCCAGCGCGATCTGCTGACGTTCCTGCTGGGTGAGTCTGCCTCCCGGCATCGCGGCCTCCTTCATGGTCCGTACGGCCCGAAGCATAGCCTTCACTCTCATCCCATTGCAACGACAGAAGGGGCGCCCGTTGCATTGAATCCCTAGCCGTTGCAACGATTTATCGGCCTCTACCTGCACTGATGACAATCCATCGCAACGACTATGTTGCCGCATCCATGAACGCAACGTAGCTTTTCCCTCATCAGAAAACGAAGCCAAGGAGCTCACCATGCAGAAGTTCGACACCCCCGCCCCGGTCTCCGTGATCCTCGACATCCCCGCCGGCCGCATCCAGTTCATCGCCGCCGACCGCGCCGACACCACGGTCGAGGTCCGGCCCGCGGACCCCGCCAAGAACCGCGACGTGAAGGCGGCGGAGGAGATCGAGGTCGCCTACGCCGACGGTGTGCTGTGGGTCGAGGCCCCGGCGGCGAAGAGCCGGGGCCTCGGCAACACCGGCTCCGTCGAGGTGACCGTCCAGCTGCCCGCCGGTTCCCGCGTCGACGGCAAGGCCGCAGCCGCCGAACTCCGGGTCGTGGGACGCCTCGGCGACCTCGCCTTCGAGGGCGCCTACCGCCAGATCAAGATCGACGAGGCCGCGAGCGTCCGCCTCGGCGCGGTCGACGGCGACATCGAGATCGGCCGGCTGGGCGGCCCCGCGGAGATCAGCACCGCGCGGGGCGACATCCGGATCGCCGAGGCCGTACGCGGCTCGGTCGTCCTCAGCACCCAGTCCGGCGACATCTCGGTCACCGCGGCCGCCGGGGTCTCGGCCGCCCTGGACGCCGGCACCGGCCACGGCCGCGTCAGCAACTCCCTCAAGAACGACGGCACCGCCGTACTCGACATCCGCGCCACCACCTCCCACGGCGACATCACCGCCGCCAGCCACTGATCAGCCAGCCGTCACCGAGCACAACCGCATACACAGGGGGCACCTCTCATGACCGACCTCGCCATCGCGGCGACCGGGCTGCGCAAGTCCTACGGCGACAAGACCGTCCTGGACGGCGTGGACCTGGCCGTCCCGGAAGGCACGATCTTCTCCCTGCTCGGCCCGAACGGGGCGGGCAAGACGACCGCCGTCAAGATCCTCTCCACCCTGATCACGGCCGATGCCGGCGAGATCCGGGTCGGCGGCCACGACCTGCGCACCGCCCCCCAGGCGGTGCGGGCCGCGATCGGGGTGACGGGGCAGTTCTCCGCCGTCGACGGCCTGGTCACCGGCGAGGAGAACATGCTCCTCATGGCGGACCTGCACCACCTGCCCCGCAGCCAGGGCCGGCGCACCGCCGCCGCCCTGCTGGAGCGCTTCGACCTCACCGACGCCGCGAAGAAGCCCGCCTCCACCTACTCCGGCGGCATGAAACGCCGCCTCGACCTCGCCATGACCCTGGTCGGCAGCCCCCGCATCATCTTCCTCGACGAACCCACCACCGGCCTCGACCCCCGCTCCCGCCACAGCATGTGGCAGATCATCCGCGAACTCGTCGCCGACGGCGCCACCGTTCTCCTCACCACCCAGTACCTGGAGGAGGCCGACCAGCTCGCCGACCGCATCGCCGTCCTCCACGACGGCACCCTCGCCGCCGAAGGCACCGCCGAGGAACTCAAACGCCTCGTCCCCGGCGGCCACGTCCGCCTCCGCTTCACCGACCCCACCACCTACCGGCGCGCCACCGCCGCACTGCACGAGGCCGCCCGCGACGACGAGGCCCTCACCCTCCAGATCCCCAGCGACGGCAGCCAGCGCGCCCTGCGCACCCTCCTCGACCGGCTCGACGCCGCCGGCATCGAGGCCGACGAACTCACCGTCCACACCCCCGACCTCGACGACGTCTTCTTCGCCCTCACCGGCCCGGCGGACATCCCCCACCAGTCCAAGGAGAGCACCCGATGAGCACCTTCGCCCTGGCCGTCCGCGACTCCTCCACCATGCTGCGCCGCAACCTCCTGCACGCCCGGCGCTACCCGTCCCTGACCCTGAACCTGCTGCTCACGCCTGTCATGCTCCTGCTGCTCTTCGTCTACATCTTCGGCGACGTGATGAGCGCGGGCATCGGCGGCAGCGACCGCTCCGACTACATCGCCTACATCGTCCCGGGCATCCTGCTGATGACCATCGGCGGCACGGTCGTCGGGACCGCGGTGTCCGTCTCCACCGACATGAACGAGGGCATCATCGCCCGCTTCCGCACCATGGCCATCCACCGCGGCTCCGTGCTCGTCGGACATGTCGTGGGCAGTGTGCTCCAGTGCGTCGCCAGTGTGGTCCTCGTCGGCGTGGTCGCCGTGGCCATCGGCTTCCGCTCCGTCGACGCCACGGCCCTGGAGTGGCTCGCCGCCTTCGGGCTGATCGCCCTGTTCTCCCTGGCGCTCACCTGGATCGCGGTCGGCATGGGCCTGGCCAGCCCGAACGCCGAGGCCGCCGCCAACAGCGCCCAGCCGCTGATCCTCCTGCCGCTCATCTCCAGCGCCTTCATCCCGGCCGACACCATGCCCGGCTGGTTCCGGCCGATCGCCGAGTACCAGCCGTTCACCCCGGCCATCGAGACCCTCCGCGGCCTGCTGCTCGGCACCGGGATCGGCAACAACGGCTGGCTGGCGGTCGGCTGGTGCCTGGGCCTCGCGGTGCTCGGCTACTTCTGGTCGACGGCGAGGTTCGGCGCCGACCAGAAGTGAGCGAGGTGTGCCCCGAAGCGACCGCCATGGCGAAGGACCGCCATGGCGGTCCGCCGCGCTCCCCCTGCGCGCTCGCCCCTCGGCCCTATCCCTCCGCGATCACCACGGCCGAAGCCACCCCGGCGTCATGGCTCAACGACACATGCCACCCCCGCACCCCCAGCTCCGCCGCCCGGGCCGCCACGCTCCCCCGCACCCGCACCCGGGGCTGCCCGCTCGCCTCCACGAACACCTCGGCGTCGGTCCACAGCAGCCCCGGCGGCGCCCCCAGCGCCTTGGCCAGCGCCTCCTTCGCCGCGAACCGCGCCGCCAGCGAGGCGACCCCCCGCCGCTCCCCGCTCGGCAGCAGCAACTCGCTCTCGACGAAAAGCCGCGCGGCAAGCGCGGGCGTCCGCTCCAGCGACGCCGCGAACCGTTCGATCTCGGCCACGTCGATACCGACCCCGATGATGCTCATGCCGAGCACTCTAAGGCGGGGCGCACCGCTCTCCCCGTTGTCGCAGCCTGGTGCTAGCCTGCGGCAACTTGATCACCACCAGGGGGCGGGAAGATGAGCGGTACCAGCGGCAGAGCCAGGCCCTCGAACGGGCCGACCTTCGATCTGTTCGACAACCTTCCCGAGCTGATCCCCCTGCGTACGGCCGCGCGGTCCGAGGACTGGAACGCCGTGCAGGCGTATGTCTCGGGCCTGGACTCGGTCGACAAGGTCTCCTCCGCCGTCGGGGTCCTCGCCGGGATCGACGGGTCCGAGTTCCTCCTGGAGCGGGCGGCCGCCGACCACCCGGGTGATCCGCTGCCGCGCACCGCCCTCGCGGAGCGGTACGTCCGCATCGGCTGGGCGATCCGCAGCACAGCCCGCGCCCAGCACGTCTCCGCCGACCAGTTCGAGCGGTTCCACGGCTGGCTGCGCAAGGCCGAGCAGATCCTGATCGAGGTCTGCGCCGAACAGCCGTCGTACGCCCCGGCCTGGACGGCCCGTCTGACGACCGCGCGCGGACTCCAGTTGGGCCAGGCCGAGGCCCGCCGCCGCTACGACCGGCTCTCCGCCCACCACCCGCACCACTACCGCGCCCAGGTCCAGCTGCTCCAGCAGGTCTGCCCGAAGTGGAGCGGCTCCTGGGAGGCGGCGCACGGCTTCGCCCGGGAGTGCGCGACGGCCTCCCCCGACGGCTCGAACTCCGGCGCGCTGGTCGCGCTCGCCCACATCGAGCACTGGCTCGATCTGGACGGCCCCGAAGCCACGGCGTACCTGCGCGGGATACCGGTCCGCGACGACCTCCGCAACGCGGCGCGGATCTCCGTCCTGCACCCGGACCACCGCCCCGACTGGAACTCGGTCGGCGCGCACAACGCGTTCGCGTTCGCCTTCTCGCTCGGCGGCCACTTCCCCGACGCGGCTGCGCACTTCGCGTTCCTCGGCGACCGCGCCTCGGAGGACCCGTGGGACTACACGAGCGACCCGAGGACGACGTTCCTGAAGTACCGCAAGTCCGCACTGGGGGCCTGACCACCGATGACGACCGAACTCGACCTCCTCGACGGCGTGCTCTCCCACACCACGACCGACGGCATCCCCACCCTGTACGCCCCGACCTCCGCGAGCGAGATCACCGCGGGCCTGTTCTTCCGGGTGGGCCGCGCCGACGAGACGCTGGCCACCTCCGGGATCACCCATCTCGTCGAGCATCTCGCGCTGCACCGCCTCGGCCTGTCCGACCTGCACTACAACGGCGCGACGGCGAACGCGTACACCCTCTTCCACGTCACCGGCGACGAGGAGGAGGTCGTCCGGTACCTCAACAGCGTGTGCGCGGCGCTGCGCGACCTGCCGATGGACCGGCTGGAGACGGAGAAGGAGATCCTCCGTACCGAGGCGGCCGGCCGGGGCGGCGGCCCGAACCACCAGATGCCGCTGTGGCGGTACGGCGCCCAGAGCTACGGCCTGACCAGCTACAACGAGCTGGGCACCTGGAGCCTGACGGCGGACCATGTCCGGCAGTGGGCCGAGACCCGCTTCACCCGTGACAACGCGGTCCTGTGGATCACCAGCGAGCGGGTCCCCGAGGGCCTCGACCTCACCCTCCCGCACGGCACCCGCCTGCCGGCCCCCGCCGCCACCAGCGCGCTGCCCGTCACCCCCGCCTACATCCACGGCGACGACGGCCATGTGGTGCTCACCTCGATCGTCCGCCGCTCCACGGCCGCCACCGTCTTCGCGGACGTCCTCGGCCGGGCCCTCTTCCAGGACCTGCGCCAGGAGGGCGGCTACTCCTACTCGGCGGAGGCCGACTACACCCCGCGCGACGCCGAGTACGCCACCCTCACCGCGTACGCCGACGCGCTCCCGCAGAAGCAGGACGCGGTGGTCGGCGGCTTCGTCGACACCCTCGCGCGGCTGCGCGCCGGCCGGATCGAGCAGTCCGAACTGGACTCCGTGCGCGCCAAGCTCGTGAAGATGTACGACGTCCCGGACCTGGGCGCCGCGTCCCTGCCCTCGTACGCGCTGAGCCTGCTCCTCGGCCACCGCATCCTCACGCCCGAGCAGCGCCGGGCCCAGCTGGACGCGGTCACCGTGGCCGATCTGCGGGAGGTGGCCCGGGAGGTCTGGGCCGACGCGCTCCTCCAGGTCCCCGGGAGGGGTGTGGACTGGGCGGGCCTGACCCTGGCCCCGCAGTACTCGCCGGAGGCGGTCACGGGCACCCGCCACCAGTCCCTGGAGGACGACAAGGTGACCCTGGTCATCGGGGCGGAGGGCGTCAGTCTCCGCACGCCGCGCGGACCGGTGACGGTCCGCTACGACGCGACGTCCGCGATGACCGTCCGCCCCGACGGCGCCCGCACCCTCACCGGCCACGACGGCTTCTCGGTGACGGTCGAGCCGACCCTCTACAAGGGCGTGACCCCGGAGCGCATCGCGGCCCTGGACGCGGCGGTGCCGGCCACGGCGGCCGTCCCGATGCCGGCGCGGGAACCGGACCGGATCCCGCAGCCCCGCAAGCGCGCGACCGCCCCCGCCGCCTCCGGCCGGTCCACCTGGCCCTGGACCCTCGGCCTGTGGACGGTGGGCCTGCTGGCCGCCGTCTGGGGCCTGCTCTGCGCCGTCATCACGGCGGACGAGGCCTCGGCCGCGAACCCGGAGTGGGACGTGGTGGTGGGCGTCTGGATCATGTGGCTGCCCCTGGCGGCGGTGACGGCGGCCCTGTGGCGGGCCCGCCGCCGCAGACGGGGCTGACCCGGTCACACCGGATACGGAACGGCCTCGCGGGCCGAGCGGAGTGCGAAGGACCACCAGGCCAACTGGTCGAGGAGGGTCTTGGCGTACCCGGCGGCCCCGGACTCCGCCTGTGCTGTGAGGAGCCACCTCAGGGCCTTCTCCTGACGGCGAACGCCTCACCGCCGCGCGGCGAGCGTCTCGCCCAGCCGGTCCAGGGCGAGGAAGAGGACGGGAAGGCAGAGCAGCGGCAGGCCCAGGAGCAGCAGGAACGTATGGGTCGGCCGGTCGGTGAAGACCAGCCAGGTGAAGACGACGAACGCGGCGACCACGACGATCAGACAGCCGACGACCGCCCGTTGGAACGCCGTGCGCCGCCGTGCCCTGCGCGCGATCAGCTCCTCCAGCTCGGGCCGCGTCTGCGGGGCCAGGAACCCGAGCCGTACGGCGGTGGCGGACAGGTCGGCGACCTCGCCGACCGGGTCGCCCACCTGCTGCTCGTCGAGCTGGAAGAGACGGATCCGGCGCCCTTCGACGTCGTACAGATAGGCCGGCCAGCGCGGGCTGCCGCCCCGCTTGCCGCCCTCGACCCGGATGCCGTAGATCTCGGACCAGGCCCGGGTACGGGTCCGCAGCGGCCCCCGCGCGGTGACACCCTCGGCGGTGACGGACGTCCGCGCCCGCCAGTGCTCCAGCGCCACCCGGCCGCCGACGACGACCCAGAGGGCCGGCGCCACCAGGTCCCAGCCGCCCGTCGTGCCGGGCAGCGTCGTCATCCGCAGCACGTTCACGCCGACGACCACCGTCACGGCCACCAGGCTGAGGTACACCACCGGCACCGCCCGCCGTCTGCGGTACTCCCGCTCGATCCCGTCAGTCATCCCGAACTCCCCCCGTTTTGGCAGGGGGAGGGTATCGCCGATGCCTGTGATCCGGGTCTGGAAGATCCCCTTGTATCCCCTCCAGCCGGTAAAGATCTTCACGCGGCCGCCGAAGGACCCCTTGCCGTTGCCGGTGATGTCGCCGCCACCCATGACCGCGTTGTACGTGGATCCCCAGGACGCGAACGTACAACTCGGTGGCGTCCTCGTGAGTCTCCCCCCGCATCCGGACCCCGCTCCGGCCCCACCCGTACCGGGAGAACCATGCGCAAGCACCGCACGACGACTGTCGTCACCCTCGCTCCCCTGGTCGCCCTCGCCGCCGTGGCGCCCGCCGCCCACGCCGACACGACCGTGGGAGACACCCGCATCACGTCCGTCACCGTGTCCAAGGCGACCGTGGCCGTCGGCTCCACACTCGGCACCTCGGTCGGTGTCACGCTGACCGCCCAGGACGACTCCGGGATCGCCGACGTCATCGGCCCCAAGCTGGTGGGCCCCGACGGGCTGGTCATCCGCCCCACCCGCAACGAGTGCACCGCGCAGAGCGGGACCACCCGGAGTTGCGTCTACTCCTTCCCGCTCTCGCCGGACGGCACGGACGCGCAGGACCTGCGGAACGCTTCGGCGGGCGCCTGGCACTTCAAGGCCAAGGCCGTGGCCGTCGACGGCGGCTCCCACCGCCTGTCGCCGGGCGTACCGTTCGCCGTCAAGCGGCACACCAGACTGGAGGCCGCCGACGCCACGCCCGAGCCGGTCGCCAAGGGCCACCAGCTCACCGTGACGGGCTCGCTCACCCGGGCCGACTGGGACACCAACGTCTGGGGCGGCTACGCGGGCAAGTCCGTGACCCTCCAGTTCCGCAAGTCCGGAACCGACACCTTCAAGACGGTCAAGAAGGTCACCACCGACAGCCACGGCAAGCTGAGCACCAAGGTCACCGCGAACACCACCGGCACGTGGCGCTGGCGGTTCACCGCCAACACCGTCTCCACGGGGGCGACTTCGCAGGGGGACCGGGTCGTGGTGCGCTAGGCCGCGGCCAGCTCGCACCACACGTACTTGCCCCGGTTGCCGAATCTCGACATGGGCTGCCAGTGCCAGAGGTCCGAGCAGGCCCGGACGATGGCGAGACCGCGGCCGCTCTCCGCCCCCTCGTCCAACTCGTCCAACTCGTCCAGCTGGAGAGGCGGTTCGGGCGGCTCCGGGTCCGCGTCCCAGGCACCGATCTGCAACACCCCTTCCTTCCATCGCACCTTCAGCGCGGCGGGCCCCTTCTGATGCCGTACGGCGTTGGAGACCAGCTCGGCGGCGAGGAGCTCGGCGGTGTCGAGGAGGCCGGCGAGCCCGTGGAGGGTGAGGATCGCCCGGAGGGTGTGACGCGAAACGGTGACGGCGCGGGGGTCGTTGGGGATGTGGAGGGAGTACTCCCAGGGTTCGGGCATGGGGCTACCTCAACTCCGTTTCGTAGAGTGTGCGTTACATCACCCAACGTAGGGATAACCTGTCATCCCAGGCAAGCCGATCGCGCAATCTACCCCCGAACGAGGAGGAGCAACGGATGGTCCTCAGGAGCGACCCAACGGCCCGTCAGGCACGTCTGGGGATCGAACTGCGCAGGCTCCGCGAAGCAGCAGGGCTCACGGCCACCCAGTCAGCGGCGCTGCTCGGAGCAAGCAGGGTTCAGATCAGCCACATCGAATCCGGAATCGTCGGCGTGAGCGAGGAGCGTCTGCGCCGACTCGCGTCCCACTACGCCTGCACGGACGGGGAATTCGTCGACGCCCTGGTGCCGATGGCAACGGACCGGACCCGGGGCTGGTGGGAGGAGTACCGGGGGCTGCTGCCGACCCCCTTTCTGGACCTCTCCGAGCTGGAGTACCACGGCCGGTTCCGGCACGAGGTAGGCATTCTGTACGTGCCGGGCCTCCTCCAGACCGAGGGCTACGCACGTGCCGTCTTCTCAGCGAGGCTGCCGCAACTCACCCCGTCGGAGATCGAGTTGCGCATCCGGCATCGGATGACACGCCAGCAGCACACCACCCCGTACACGGTGTTGCTCCATGAGTCGGCCCTGCGCATCCGGGTCAGCGACCGCGCCACCACGGTGACCCAACTGGCCCGCCTGCTGGAACTCTCCGAAGTGGACCACATCACCTTGCGGGTCATCCCCTTCGACCGCGACGACTTCGCCATCGCCTCCAGCACGATGACGTACGTCGGCGGTCCCGTACCCAAGCTGGACACGGTCGTACGCGACGCACCCCACGGCACGGTCCTGGTCGATTCCGAAGCCGAACTCACCACCTATCGAACGCGCTTCCGTAGGGTGGAGGCTGCATCGCTCGGCCCCGAACCATCCCGCGACTTCATCCACAAGCTGGCGAAAGAGCTGTGAGGTACTCCATGGACAACTGGCGGAAGTCGTCCTACTCCGGCGAGGGCGACGGCAACGCCTGCGTAGAAATCGCCACCACCCCCACCCACACCTCCGTACGCGACACAAAAGCCCCGGCCGGAGGCACCCTCACCTTCCCGGCCGAGGCCTTCGGCACGTTCCTGGCCGGCCTACTCGACCGTGACCGACTTCGCTAGGTTGCGCGGCTGGTCCACCTCGTTGCCCCGTGCCGTCGCCAGCTCGCAGGCGAAGACCTGCAACGGCACCGTCGCCACCAGCGGCTGAAGCAGCGTCGGCGTCGCAGGGATCCGTACGAGGTGGTCGGCGTACGGGGCGACCGCCTCGTCGCCCTCCTCCGCGATCACGATCGTCCGCGCACCCCTCGCCCGGATCTCCTGGATGTTGGAGACGATCTTGTCGTGGAGGACGGACCGGCCGCGGGGCGAGGGGACGACCACGACCACGGGCAGGTCCTCCTCGATGAGGGCGATCGGCCCGTGCTTCAGCTCACCGGCGGCGAACCCCTCGGCGTGCATGTAGGCGAGTTCCTTGAGCTTCAACGCCCCTTCGAGCGCGACCGGGTAGCCGACGTGCCGGCCCAGGAACAGCACCGTCTTCTTGTCGGCGAGGGAGCGGGCCAGCGCCCGTACCGGCTCCATGGTCTTGAGGACACGTTCGACCTGGCCGGAGATCTGGGCGAGGTCACGGATGACGGCGCGGATCTCGTCGGCCCACTTGGTGCCCCGGACCTGGCCCAGATAGAGCGCCACCAGGTAGCAGGCGACCAGCTGCGTCAGGAACGCCTTCGTCGAGGCGACGGCGACCTCGGGCCCGGCGTGGGTGTAGAGGACGGCGTCGGACTCTCGCGGGATGGTCGAGCCGTTGGTGTTGCAGATGGCGAGCACCTTGGAGCCCTGCTCACGGGCGTGCCGTAGCGCCATGAGGGTGTCCATCGTCTCGCCGGACTGGGAGATGGCGATGACGAGGGAGCGGGGGCCGAGGATCGGGTCCCGGTAGCGGAACTCGCTGGCGAGTTCGACCTCGCAGGGGATACGGGTCCAGTGCTCGATGGCGTACTTGGCGATGAGGCCCGCGTGAAAGGCCGTACCACAGGCGACGATGACGACCTTGTCGACCTCGCGCAGCTCGGCGGCGCCGATGCGGACCTCGTCGAGGGTCAGGGAGCCGCTCGCGTCGATCCGGCCCAGCAGGGTGTCGGCGACGGCCTTCGGCTGCTCGGCGATCTCCTTGAGCATGAAGTAGTCGTAACCCGCCTTCTCGGCGGCGGAGGCGTCCCAGTCGACGTGGTACGACCGCACCTCGGCCGGGGTCCCGTCGAAGCCGGTCACCGTCACACCGTCCCGGCGCAGCTCGACGACCTGGTCCTGGCCGAGTTCGATGGCCGAGCGGGTGTGGGCGATGAAGGCGGCGACGTCGGAGGCGAGGAAGGCCTCTCCCTCGCCGACCCCCACGACCAGCGGTGAGTTCCGCCGGGCGCCGACCACGACGTCGGGTTCGTCCGCGTGCACGGCGACGAG
This sequence comes from Streptomyces sp. YKOK-I1, assembly GCF_054660435.1. NCBI lineage: Bacteria > Bacillati > Actinomycetota > Actinomycetes > Kitasatosporales > Streptomycetaceae > Streptomyces > Streptomyces sp. YKOK-I1. The sequence goes on along the minus strand of NZ_BAAGDR010000001.1, from coordinate 6,264,117 downwards.
GGTGAACGCCCCTTCGAGTCGGCGGCAGACGAGCCGCATGGCCTCGGCGAGGTCGGCGGTGCCGGAGAACTCCTCGGCGAGGAGGTGGGCGACGACCTCCGTGTCCGTCTCGGAGGACAGCTCATGTCCGCGCTCGGCCAGCTCCGCACGCAGGACGGCGAAGTTCTCGATGATCCCGTTGTGCACCACGGCGACGCGTCCGGCGTTGTCGAGATGAGGATGGGCGTTGGCGTCGGTGGGCCCGCCGTGGGTGGCCCAGCGGGTGTGCCCGATGCCGGTCGGGCCGGTCGGCAGCGGCCGGGCCCCCAGTTCCTTCTCCAGGTTCACGAGCTTGCCGGCCTTCTTCGCGGCGGCCAGCCCTCCGTCGGCGAGCACCGCGACGCCCGCCGAGTCATAGCCCCGGTACTCCAGCCGCTTCAGCCCGGCCATGACGACCTCGAGCGCCGACTGCGACCCCACGTAACCCACGATTCCGCACATGCGCGGCAGCCTAGAGTCGAAGTCCCCGCCGAACACGCCTCCGCGTGCCCGATTCCGGATATTCCACCGGGGGTACGAGCGGCCGGGAGCGACGGCGGCCTCGGTCGGCGTGACACACCCCACCCGCCGTCCCGTTCAAACTCCGTTAACAATGGACTGTGATCTCACCGGTCTCCGCGATGCCCCGGAGCGCCCACCGGCACAGGCCGGAGGCGACTCCCTACGTCGATCTCACCCGCCGCGAGTGGAGCGCGCTGCGCGACAAGACGCCGCTGCCGCTGACCGCCGAGGAGGTCGAGAAACTGCGCGGCCTCGGCGATGTCATCGACCTCGACGAGGTGCGAGACATCTATCTGCCGCTGTCCCGGCTGCTCAACCTGTACATCGGCGCCACCGACGGGCTGCGCGGCGCCCTGAACACCTTCCTCGGCGAGCAGGGGTCGCAGTCCGGCACCCCGTTCGTCATAGGTGTCGCGGGCTCGGTGGCGGTGGGCAAGTCGACCGTCGCCCGGCTCCTTCAGGCCCTGCTCTCCCGCTGGCCCGAGCACCCGCGCGTGGAGCTGGTGACCACCGACGGTTTCCTCCTGCCCACCCGGGAGCTGGAGGCCCGCGGCCTGATGTCGCGCAAGGGCTTCCCGGAGTCGTACGACCGCCGTGCCCTGACCCGGTTCGTCGCCGACATCAAGGCGGGCAAGGACGAGGTCACCGCCCCCGTCTACTCCCACCTGATCTACGACATCGTCCCCGACCGGCGGCTGACCGTGCGCCGCCCCGACATCCTCATCGTCGAGGGGCTCAACGTCCTCCAGCCCGCCCTCCCCGGCAAGGACGGCCGCACCCGCGTCGGTCTCGCCGACTACTTCGACTTCAGCGTGTACGTCGACGCCAGCGCCGAGGACATCGAGCGCTGGTACCTCAACCGGTTCCGCAAGCTGCGCGCGACCGCCTTCCAGAATCCGGACTCGTACTTCAGGAAGTACACCCAGGTCTCCGAGGAGGAGGCCGTCGACTACGCCCGCGGCCTCTGGCGCACCATCAACAAGCCCAACCTGGTCGAGAACATCGCCCCCACCCGGGGCCGCGCCACCCTCGTCGTCCGCAAGGGCTCCGACCACAAGGTCCAGCGGCTGAGCCTGCGCAAGCTGTGACCCATCGCCGACACCGGTCCGGTCAGCGTCTCGGGCCCGCCACGGCGTAGGCCGCGGTGCCGGTGACCGTGAGGGCCAGGGCCGTCCAGGTGCCCGCCGGTGCGCCGGCGGGCAGCAGCAGCCAGCTCGCCACCCGTGTCGGCACACCCGTCGGGGGCGGCGCGAAGAACGCGTACGACAGCCAGGCGAACGGCAGCGTCCACGCGTACGAGCCGCCCCACAGCGCCGCGCCCAGGGCGCCCAGGCCCATCAGGCCCGCGCTGTCCCGGACCACGAAGGCGGCCCCGGCCACGTCCTTCCCCGCCATCCGCGCGAGCAGCGGCACCGCGGCGACGACCGCCCCGGCCAGCAGGACGTGTGCCGCCCTGCGGGGCGCCCACCGGATCGCCGCCGTCCGGTCCAGCGCCAGGTCCTGCCCGCCGAAGCCGCTCGAGGCCGCCATCGCGCCCATGGCGAGGACGAGCACGGGCAGCCGGGGATCGGCGGGCCCCGCGCCGCCGTCCCCGGCCAGTGTCCACACCGCCACCGCGCCGATCAGCAGCGCGGCGAGCGAGGCGGGCACCTGACGCGAGCGGGCGTACAGCGTCAGCCATCTCACCGGGACGCACCGCCGGTGAGCGCTTCGAGGGCGTCCCCCTCGCAGGAGAGCGCGGCCGTGCGCATGGCCTCGATCCGGGCGCGCTGCTCGGCCTTCGGCAGCGTCCTGAACTTCTTCCACACCGGGCGGGCCTCGGTGTCGGCGTAGCGCCGCGCGTTCGCGGACGCCTGGGGCAGCGACTCCAGGTCTCCGAGCACCCAGCCGACCGCGACCGTACGCGCGACGTCCTCGCCCCCCGTGCCGCTCCAGCCGACGGGGGAACACCCCGGCACCAGGCCCTTGCCGACGAGGGCCCACGTCAGCTCCTCGCCCTTCGCGTCGACGATGCCCGCGTCGTCGAAGTCGAGGGGCACGGTCCTGCCGGACCACTTCGGCATGCTGCCCTCCGGCAGTACGGTGGCGCTCTCGCGGACGGAGACCGGCGCCCCGGCGCCCAGGGCGGCGTGCAGCAGACCCAGCGCCTTCTTTCCGGGGCCCGCCACCTCGGCGAGCCGTCCCTGCTGGGTGCGCGTCACGCACACCGGGCCGTCGCACACCGGCTCCGCGGCGGCCTTGTCGACGACGAACATCCGGTCCGGGTCGTCGGGCAGGACGAGCAGGGCGAGTGCCGCGCCCGCCAGGACGGGGGTCAGGGCGAGCAGCCGGGTGCGCCGCCGTGCGGCGACCAGCAGCGCGAAGCCGGTCACGGCCATGCCGAGCAGCCAGACGGTCTGCCCGAGGTGCACGGCGGCGGAGAGCGTGGTGAACGTGTCGCGCACGTCCTGCACCGCCGGGGACAGCAGCGAGAGCCGGTTCGGCTCGCTGGTCGCGATGCCCGCCGCCGTGTCCGTCTGCGTCCGGCCCAGCGACAGCTGCATGAGGACCGTGAACGCGAAGGCGGCCACGGTCAGCAGGGGCGGGGTGAGCACGGACGGCAGGGCCCGCGCGGCCCCCATGCCCAGCACCGACCCCGCGATCAGGGAGAACGCCCCCACCAGCGAGATCGGCAGCCACCCCAGGTGGGTGTACGAGGTGTGGGCGAGCACCTGGACCCCGCCCACGAGGACGAGCAGCGCGCAGGCCGCGGCCAGTGCGGCCGCCGTGGTGCCGGCCAGCGCCGCCGCGCGGTGCCGGGCGGGCCGTGGCGTGCTCGACAGCAGCTCGGACATTTTCGAGCGGTGGTCGCGCAGGCCCTGGAGCGCGCCGAGCCCGACGGCGAGCGGCCACAGGTAGAACAGCAGGGCGCGGAGCCACAGGGCCATGGTCGTCCACTGGGCCGTCCAGGCCGTGGTTCCGCCGCCGACCGTCCCCTTCAGCAGGAACAGGAACCCGAGTGCCGTCGTCAGGACCACGGCACCCGCCCACGGGGCGACCGAGCGCCTCAGCTCGATGCGCAGGACGCGCAGGACCTGCGGGTTCACCAGGCGCCCCTTCCCTGCTCGGGGCCCTGGAGCAGCGCCGAGTAGCCGCGCTCCAGAGGGCTGTCGCCCACGTCCTCGGGGCCGCCCGCGGCCGCCAGGTCGTCCGGGGTGCCCTGGAAGACCAGGCGCCCCTCGGCGAAGAGCACCACATCGGTGCAGGCGGCGGCCACGTCCTCCACCAGATGCGTCGAGACGAGCACGCAGGTGTCCGTGCCCAGTTCCTGGAGCAGCTCGCGGAAGCGCAGCCGCTGCGTCGGGTCCAGGCCGACCGTCGGCTCGTCCAGCAGCAGGATCGCCGGGTCGTTGACGATGGCCTGGGCGATGCCGACCCGGCGCACCATGCCTCCCGAGAGGGTCTTCATCCGGTCGTCGGCGCGGTCCGCCAGGCCGACCCGCTCCACCGCGCGCTGCACCGCCGCGGGGATGTCCGCCCCGGGCACCTCCTTCAGCCACGCCATGTACTCGACGAACTCGCGGACCGTGAACCGCTTGTAGTAGCCGAACTCCTGCGGCAGATAGCCGATCCGGCGGCGCAGCGCCCGCAGTTCTCCCGTGCCGCCCGGTCCGCCCGCGGACGCGCCGAGCAGCTCCAGGTCGCCCTCGGTGGGGCGCAGGACGGTGGCCAGCGTCCGGATGAGGGTGGTCTTGCCCGCCCCGTTGGGGCCGAGGAGGCCGTGCACGCCGGTGCCCAGCGACAGGTCGAGGCCGTCGACGGCCATCCGTTTCCGGCCGACCCTGACCTTCAGCCCGGTGGCCCGGATCTCGTGGGCGTAGGGCGTCGGCGCGAGGTCGGCCGCGCTCACCGCGGACGTCATGGGGTGTTCCCTTCCGGTGGTCATCGATGGGCTCCCAGTGCGGCGTACGCGCCCCTGCGGGCGATCACGACACCGATGCCGAGAGCGAGGAGCAGCCCCCACACGGGCAGTCCGCCCGTGCGCAGGGCGAAGGCCGTACGGCCGCCGGCGGCCAGGGTCGGCGCCAGGATCACGGCGGCCCACACGGCGGCCAGCGCGACAGCGGCGCGGGTCACCCCGACCAGGCCGCCGAGCGCGAGCGTCGCCGCCGTGAACGCCAGGCAGGGCAGCAGCCACTGAGCCACCATCACCCCCGTCGCCCAGCCGCCCACCAGCAGCGCGGGGACGACCACGGCGAGCACGGACGCGGTGCGCCGCAGCACCAGGGGGAGCCCGGCCCGGGGCGCCGAGGCTGTCAGTTCGTACGCCGGGTCCAGTCCGCGCGACCAGGACGCCGCGACCCCGAGCACGGGCAGGACCGGCGCGAACAGCAGCACCAGCGACACCTGGCCGGGGCCGGAGGCGGCCTCGGAGCCGAGGCTGAAGCCGGTGCCGATGCCGGCCCGGTCGAGCAGCAGCGCCAGCAGCGTCACGCCGACGACCATGGCCAGCCACGGCACCATCGCGGGCGTCATCCACCCCGACAGCCAGGCCGGCCGGTGCCGCCGGCGCGGCATCGGGGCGGTGGCCGCCAGTTCGGGTGCGAGGCCGGACCAGACGGAGTCGACCAGGGAGGCCACGGCGGGGACCGAGGTGGCGACCGCGGCCGCCAGCCGGTCGCGGCAGACCCGGCACACCTCCAGATGGGCCTCCACGGCCCACACCTCGTCGGGGGCGAGGTCCGTGTCGCCGCGCGCGTACCCTTCGATGATCCGCGCCGACGCGTGTTCCGCGCTCATGCCAGCGCCCTCCGCATCTGGATCCTGGCCCGGCGGGCACGGGTCTTGACCGTGCCCTCGGGCAGCCCGAGCAGGACCGCGGTCTCCCGGACGGACAGTCCGTCGAGCACCAGGGCCTGCAGTACCTGTCTCAGTTCCGGCGCGAGGAGGCGCAGCGCGTCCCCGACGTCACCGCCGACGCTCGCCGCGAGCGCCTCGTCCTCGGCGGCGGGCGCCACGCCGGGCGGTGCGGCGGCGGGCGGCGGCTCCGCGTGGTGGGCGCGGCGCCGGAACGCGTCGACCAGACGGCGCGCGGCGATCGTCCACAGCCAGCCGGTGGCCGACCCGCCGACCGCGGCCCCGCTGAACGCGCCCGCCGCGCGCCACACCGCCAGATACGTCTCCTGCATCACCTCGGCGACGATCTGCTCGTCCCCGCAGCGGCGGCGCAGCCGCACCGCCATCCACGGCGACGTACGCCGGTACAGCTCCTCGAACGCGGCCCGGTCGCCCTTGGCCACGAACCGGAGGAGACGTGCCTCGTCCACCTCGTGCAGCGCTGTCCTGACTGATCTCACACCCGCTAGACGCCGGCGCCGGGCCACGGGTTTTCCCCGTGACGTGATCCCCGTCACATGGGGGCGGGGTGGGCGGGAGGGGCATCCCGGCTAGCCTGCCCCCGTGCTGCATCTGCGTCTGATCACCCCGCCGGAGAAGACCGACGACGTGCTCCGTCTGATCGAGAACACCGTCGGCGCCACGCACCTCGTGGTGCTGCGGGGCGCGGCCCGCGATCCCGCCGGGGACGTCGTCACCTGTGACGTGGCCCGTGAGGCCGGTGACGCGCTCCTCACCGAGCTCCAGAGGGCGGGCCTGGACCGGACCGGCTCGATCGCCGTCGAGAACATCGACCTGTCGCTGTCGCTGCGCGCCGACAAGGCCGAGGCGGAGGCTCCGGGCGAGGGCGCGGACGCGGTCCTGTGGGAGCACCTCACCGACGCCACCCACGAGGAGTCGACGCTCTCCGTCACCTACCTCGCCTTCATCACCCTGGCCACGATGATCGCGGCCTGCGGTGTGGTCCTGGACAACGCGGTCCTGATCGTCGGCGCCATGGCCGTGGGCCCGGAGTTCGGCCCGCTCGCCGGGATCTCCACCTCGATCGTCCGCCGCCGTCCCCGCCTCGCCCTGCGGTCCCTGAACGCCCTGCTCGTCGGCTTCGCGATCGCCATGGCCGCCACGGTCGCCTTCAGCCTCTTCATGGACGCCCTGGACCTCTTCAGCCGGGAACAGCTCGACGCCGACCGCCCCCAGACCGGCTTCGTCTACGCCCCCGACGCCTTCTCCTTCATCGTCGCCGTACTGGCCGGAGCGGCCGGCACCCTCTCCCTCACCTCGGCCAAGTCCGGCGCCCTGGTCGGCGTGGCCATCTCCGTCACCACGGTCCCGGCGGCGGCCAACGCGGCGGTCGCCCTCAGCTACGGCGACATGGCACAGACCCGGGGGTCGACGGAACAGCTCCTGCTGAACCTCCTGGGCATCGTCCTCGCGGGGACGCTGACCCTGCTGGCCCAGCGGGCGTGGTGGGAGCGGCACCGCCGGCCGGCGCGGACTGGCTGAAACCTCACGGACGCCAGGGACGGGTGATCCTCAACCCCCTTGTGGCACAGGGCAGTTCACGGACGCCCGGATCGTGTACGTCGACAACGACCCCACCGTCCTGGCGCACGCCCACGCCCTGCTGAGCAGCACCCCGGAGGGCGCCACCGCCTACCTGGACCGCCGACCCGTACGACCCCGAGGCCGTCCTGGAGGCCGCCAAGGCCCCGGCGGGCCCGAAGGGCCGCGGGGCGGTGTCCATCTGCGACTCCGTCGCGTCGGCGCGACCCACCACAACCCACCAGCAGACCACGACGCACCCGCGCCACCGAAGGGGCGCGGGGAACTGCGCGACAAGCCACGACGGACCCGCGGCCCGCACCGCACAGCACCCCCCACCGCGGACCCGGCCCGGCCGACTACCCCAGCGCGGACTTCACCACATCGGCCAGCCGACCCGCGACGGACCGAGCCTGCTCGATATCCGCGGCCTCGACCATCACCCGGACCAACGGCTCGGTCCCGGACGGCCGCAGCAGCACCCGCCCGGTGGAGCCCAGCTCCCGCTCCGCCTCGGCCACGGCGGCCGACAGCTCGGCCGAGTCCCCGACCCGGGACCGGTCCACGTCCGGCACATTGACCAGCACCTGCGGCAGCCGCTCCATCACGGCGGCCAGCTCGCGCAGCGACTTCCCGGTCTCGGCGAGCCGCGCCGCGAGCATGAGCCCGGTCAGCGTGCCGTCGCCGGTCGTCGCGTGGTCGAGGATGATCACATGCCCGGACTGCTCGCCGCCGAGGGCGTAGCCGTGCTCCTTCATCTCCTCCAGGACGTACCGGTCGCCGACCGCGGCCTGGACGAGACGGATCCCCTCCCGCTCCATGGCGAGTTTGAACCCGAGGTTGGACATCACGGTGGCGACGACGGTGTCCGACCGCAGCACGCCCCGCTCCCGCATGGCGAGCGCCAGCACGGAGAGGATCTGGTCGCCGTCGACCTCCTCGCCCGTGTGGTCCACGGCGAGGCACCGGTCGGCGTCGCCGTCGTGCGCGATGCCGAAGTCGGCCCCGTGCTCGACGACCGCGGCCTTCAGCTTGTCCAGGTGCGTCGATCCGCACCCGTCGTTGATGTTGAGCCCGTCCGGCTCGGCCCCGATCGTCACGATCTCGGCCCCGGCCCGGGTGAACGCCTCCGGGGACACCCGCGCCGCCGCGCCGTGCGCCTCGTCGAGGACGATCGTCAGCCCGTCGAGCCGGTTGGGGAGGACGGCGATGAGGTGGGCGACGTACCGGTCGAAGCCCTCGTCGTAGGACCGCACCCGTCCGACGCCCGCGCCGGTGGGCCGCTCCCACGGCTCACCGTGGGTGTGGGACTCGTACACGGCCTCGATCTTGTCCTCGAGCTCGTCGGCGAGCTTGTGGCCACCGCGCGCGAAGAACTTGACGCCGTTGTCGGGCATGGCGTTGTGGCTGGCGGAGAGCATCACGCCCAGGTCGGCGCCGAGCACACCGGTGAGGTAGGCGACGGCGGGCGTCGGCAGCACGCCGACCTTCAGCACGTCCACACCGGCACTCGCGAGACCCGCCACCACGGCGGCCTCCAGGAACTCTCCGGACGCACGCGGGTCACGCCCCACGACAGCCACCGGCCGGTGGCCCTCGAAGGTGCCCGCCTCGGCCAGCACATGCGCCGCCGCGACGGACAGGCCGAGCGCCATCTCGGCCGTCAGATCCGCGTTGGCGACACCGCGCACGCCGTCCGTGCCGAAGAGTCGTCCCACTTGTCCTCCTGAGGAAGCGTCAATGACCGAAGGGGCAATTACACCGGATAGCGGCATCCGTCACACAAGCCTTTGAGCATCTTGTGCCGTTATACGCCCCTGGCTAAGAGAAAACGAACGCCCCGACAGCACTGTGGCGTGCCGCCGGGGCGTTCGGTGCAGGCAGCGAGCGATTAACGCTTGCTGTACTGCGGAGCCTTGCGGGCCTTCTTCAGACCGGCCTTCTTCCGCTCGACCGCGCGGTCGTCGCGGCGCAGGAAGCCGGCCTTCTTGAGCGCGCCGCGGTTGTTGTCGACGTCCGCCTCGTTCAGCGCACGGGCGACACCGAGACGGAGCGCACCGGCCTGACCGGAGACACCGCCACCGGCGATGCGGGCGATGATGTCGTAACGGCCCTCGAGCTCGAGCACCTTGAACGGCTCGTTGACTTCCTGCTGGTGCACCTTGTTCGGGAAGTAGTCCTCGAGGGTGCGACCGTTGATCTTCCACTTGCCGGAGCCCGGGACGATCCGGACGCGGGCGATGGCGTTCTTGCGACGGCCCAGGCCGGCGGCCGGCTGCGGGTCGCCGAAGCGGGAGGCGAGGGACTCCGAGGTGTACTCGCCCTCGACGGGCACCTCGGACTCGGTGGTGTAGCTGTCGATGTCGACGAGCTCAGTCTCTTCGAGCGGCTGCTCGGCAGTGGTCTCGGCCACGGTGATTCCTCAGATTCTCTTGGCTTGGGTTGGTCTAGGCCGGTGTTACTGCGCGACCTGGGTGATCTCGAACGGCTGCGGCTGCTGCGCGCCGTGCGGGTGCTGGTCACCCTTGTAGACCTTCAGCTTCGAGAGCATCTGACGGCCCAGCGTGTTCTTCGGGAGCATGCCCTTGACGGCCTTCTCGATGGCCTTCTCCGGGTTCTTGTCCAGCAGCTCGTCGTAGCGGACGGAGCGCAGACCACCCGGGTAGCCGGAGTGGCGGTACGCCATCTTCTGGGTCCGCTTGTTGCCGGACAGGTGCACCTTGTCGGCGTTGATGATGATGACGAAGTCACCGGTGTCGACGTGAGGGGCGTAGATCGGCTTGTGCTTGCCGCGCAGGATGGAGGCGGCGGTGCTGGCGAGACGGCCCAGGACAACGTCCTGAGCGTCGATGACGTGCCACTGGCGCGTCACATCGCCGGGCTTGGGGCTGTACGTACGCACGGTTCGTAGCCTTCGCTTCGAGTGAGTGGTCCTGACAAGGTCACCGAAGACGATCACGACAGCCCTGACCGCACTGCGGTGACGCAAACCGCGTGCTGGTCGCTGGTCATCGGCCCGGTGGACCGGTGTAAGGGCCCGTCCCGTGAGAATGAGCAAGCCAATACACAACGAAGATGCAGGATACCCGTGTCGCGAGGGTGGGGTCAAAACGAGGCCCGGACAGGGCCGGAGCGAGGGCCCGGCACGGCAAACACGACATCTCCGGGTGAGAAGGTTTCAAAGGCAGTTGAGGCGGAACGGCGGCGTGTCCACCCGTCTAAGATGCGCCCCATGAGCTATGGGCAGGGGGGACCTCAGTCCCAGTGGGATCCGTGGAAACCGAACTCCCAGCAGCCGTGGACCGGTGGCAGTGACGGCCCGTCCCCGGACTGGGCGGCACTCGCGGACGCGTCCGAGAAACGCAACAGGCGCCGCAAGGTGTTCCTCATAGTCGGGGGCGCGCTGGCCACGGTCGGCGTCGGCACCGCCGTGACCATGGGGGTGGTGAACAGCGGCGGGAGCGACGAGGCCAACCGGCCCACGTCCTCGGTGCCCGCCACCACCGGCCTGCCGAGCGCGTCCGGCACCCCGTCCTTCGCGCCCACCAGCGCGCCGCCGGCCCTGGACCCCAAGGAGTTCGTCTCCAGCAAGGCCAAGGACAAGGCGGAGAACAGCCCGGAGCTGATGTTCCCCGGAACCCAGCTCACCATGGGCTCCAACGTCTACAAGAAGGGCCCGACGGCGGACAGCACCGACTGCGCCACGGGCGTCCAGGGCACCCTGCCGAAGGTCCTCGCGGCGGGCGACTGCACCCGGCTGATGCGGGTGACGTACACCAAGGGCGACACCGCGGTGACGGTCGGTGTGGCGGTCTTCGACACCGAGGCGCAGGCCCTGAAGGTCAAGAGCCAGGCCGACAGCAAGAGCATCGTCAAGGCGCTCACCGGCAAGGGCGTGAAGGCCTTCTGCAACGCCGCGATCTGCCGCTCGACGACCAACTCCTACGGCCGCTACGCCTACTTCACGATCACGGGCTTCACCGACGGCAAGGACGTGACCACGAAGGACACGGCGGTCTTCACCATGGGTGACGACCTCGCCGAGTTCGCCTTCCAGCAGATCAACCGCCGTGGCCAGGCCCAGGCCTCGGCGGCGGCCGAGGGCTGACCCGGCCGACGTCAAACGGGCCAATCGGACGTGCGACACTCCCCCCAAGTGATCATCTGATCATCCGGTCACGGATCCCTGGGGGGACCACGCCATGAGCGCCACGACCCGCCGCAGCCTCCTCGCCGGCGCCGCCGGTCTCACCGGCGCCGCCCTCGCGACCTCGATCGTCATCGCCCAGACGACCTCGGCCACCGGCACCGGCGCGGGCTGGCTGAACGTGAAGGACGCACCGTACGGGGCCCTCGGCGACGACCGGACCGACGACGCGCCCGCCCTCCAGAAGGCCATCGACGCGGCCGGCCAGGGCGACACCGTCTATCTCCCGCCCGGCGCGTACCGGCTCGCCTCGCCGCTCCGCCTCCGCCTCGGCGTCACCCTGCGCGGCGACTGGCACCCCCGCTCCCCGGTCCGCACCGAGATGACCGCCTCCTATCTGCGCCCCGGCCTCGGCACCTTCACCGGCGAGGCCCTGATCGTCGTCGACCCGGTCCCGGACCAGGGGACCACCACCGACTCGGCGTACGGCGGCGGCCCCCGCCTGTACGGCCTGGCGCTCGACGGCCGCGACCAGCGCGCCACCACCGGCACCGCGATCGACGGCATCCGCGTCACCCCCGGCGTCCAGGACCTCGGCCTGGAGAAGGTGACCGTCTGGCGCTTCACCGGCCACGGCCTCAACGCCCAGAACGCCGCCGCCCTCCAGCTCACCCAGGTCCACTGCGTCGACAACGCCGGCCACGGCTTCACCTGGGGCGACGCCACGGGCACCGGCGGCGGACTGGTCGACGCCGACCTGTTCCAGTGCCACGCCCAGGGCAACGGCGGACACGGCTACGACATCCTCAACCCCGACGCGGTCACGGTGGTCGACTGCCGCTCGGAGGCCAACGCCCACCACGGCTACCACATCACCGGCGTCAACCACTCGATGGTGATGATCGGCTGCGCCACCGACCGCAACGGCCGGGACGGCTTCCACCTCGCCACCTCCCCCGGCGGCCGCTTCCTCCAGCTCCTCGGCTGCCTCGCCGGACGGGACGGCAGGGAGACCTCGGCCTCCCTCATCCCCTACTCCGGCTTCACCGTCACCGGCGAGGCCGCCGAGGGGGTCGTCCTCACCGGTTGCTCCACCTCCACCGGCCACGACGACGACACCGGCGCCCCCTCCCCCGCCTACGGCCTCACCACCTCCGCGCTGAACTCCGTGAGCAACGTCTCGGTCGTCGGCGGCGAGTACGTCGGGACGACGGCCCCCTTCCAGGACCTCGGCGCGGTCGTCGTCCGCCACAGCGGCGTGATCTCCGGCACCCACCGGGACACCGGCATCGAGTGGGACCAGCATGACGTCCACATGATCTCCGGAGCCGCCGGCACCCGCCGTGACCTGGAGTTCTGGTCTCGCGGCAAGGCCCGCCGCTGGGCCCTGCGCACCACCGACGCCGCCGAGTCCGGCAGCGGCGACGGCTCCGACTTCGCACTCGTCCGGCACGCCGACGACGGGACCGTCCTCGACACGCCCCTCACCGTCAGCCGCGCCAGCGGGCGGGTCTCCCTCACCACCCCCGGCCTCACGGTCACCGCGAGCGCCGGCCCCGGCGTCCACCTCGTCCAGCAACGGCAGTCCGCCCACGGCTACGCGGTCACCGGCGCCGGCAAGACCTCCCGCGCCTTCCAGTCCCGGGCCACCGGCGACTCCGTCAACCGCTTCGCCATGGAGATCGACGGCACCCAGACCTTCGGCCCCGGCGGCGGCACCGGCCGGGACACCAGCTGGGGCCGCCTCGGCACCGCCCAGATCGGCAGCGCCGACGCCGACATCGTCGTGGGACTGGCCGGGAAGGGCATCAAGGTCAAGGAGGGCAGCAACGCCAAGATGGGCACGGTCACCCTGAACGGCACGACCCCGGTGACGGTCCCCACCACCGCGGTCACCGGGACCAGCCGCATCTTCCTCACGGTCCAGTCCCCCGCCGGCACCCCCTCGGGCGTGGCCTACGTGGCCTCCCGCACCCCCGGCACGTCCTTCACGGTGAAAGGCATGGCCGGGGACACCTCCACGGTGGCCTGGCTGATCATGGAACCGGCGTAGGGAGGCTCAACAGCACCCGGCGGACGGCAGAACCCGCTTGTTCCGCGCCTCCTTGCTCCGCGCGGCCAGCAGCTCGTCGGCCGGGTAGCCGACCTCCTCCAGGGTCAGCCCGTGCGGCCGTACGACATGCACCGCGGAGTCCCGCACCCCGGCGGCCAGCACCTTCCCCGGCCACTCGGCGCCCCGGTGCCCGTCCCCCACGAACAGCAGCGCCCCGATGAGCGAGCGCACCATGTTGTGGCAGAAGGCGTCGGCCCGCACGGTGGCGGTGATGATCCCGTCGGCCCCCTTCTCCAGGCTCAGCTCCTGAAGGGTCCGGATGGTGGTGGCCCCCTCCCGCCGCTTGCAGTAGGCGGCGAAATCATGCTCCCCGAGCAGCCGCTGGGCGGCCTCGTTCATGGCGTCGACATCGAGCGGCCAGTCGTGCCAGAGCACATGGCCGCGCAGCAGCGGATCCACGCCCCCGGGGTTGTCCGTCACCCGGTACGCGTACCGCCGCCAGACGGCCGAGAACCGGGCGTTGAAGCCACTGGGGGCCTCCCTGAGCGCCCACACCCGCACATCCCGGGGCAACCGTCCGGCAAGCCGCTTCAGCAGCTTCTCGTGGTGCTCACGCCACACGCCCTCCGGCAGATCGACATGGGCCACCTGCCCCCGGGCGTGCACCCCGGCATCGGTCCGGCCCGCCACGGTCAGCTCATACGTCTCCCGGGACCGCGTGACGGTCCGCAGAGCGTCCTCGATCTCCCCCTGCACGGTCCGCCGCCCCCCGGCCTGCTTGGCCCACCCGGAGAACTCGCTCCCGTCGTAGGAGAGATCAAGACGGACACGGACGTACCCGGGCTGCACTTCGTCACTCACACAGAGATCCTCTCAGCAACACAAAAAGCGGGCCCGTCCCCCGAAAGGAACGGACCCGCTGACACGCCCCTTCAGGGGCGCGGGGAACTGCGCGACCAGCCACGACGGACCGGCGGCCGAAGGACTGCCTACGCGTCCTTCGACTCCTCGGCGGGAGCCTCGGCGGCGTCCTCGGCCTCGGTCGACTCGACCTTGGCCTCCTCGGCCTCCTTGACCGCACGCTTGGTGGCGGCCTCGGCCTCACCGGTCGCCTGCTGCGCCACGGTCAGCGCCTCGACCAGCTCGATGACAGCCATGGGCGCGTTGTCGCCACGGCGGTTACCGATCTTGGTGATACGGGTGTAGCCACCCGGACGGTTCTCGTAGCGCGGGCCGATCTCGGTGAAGAGCGTGTGGACGACGCTCTTGTCCGTGATGACCTGGAGCACCTGCCGGCGGTTGTGAAGGTCGCCCTTCTTCGCCTTGGTCACCAGACGCTCGGCGTACGGCCGCAGACGGCGGGCCTTCGCCTCGGTGGTGGTGATACGGCCGTGCTCGAAGAGCGACTTCGCGAGGTTCGCGAGGAGCAGCTTCTCGTGCGCGGCGCTGCCGCCCAGACGGGCACCCTTGGTGGGCTTCGGCATCTTTCTTCTCCTGTGTGTCTGCCCCGGCCGTGTCAGGTACCGGGGTCAGGAACCCGATGAGCGGATGCTCACCGGCACCAACCGGTCAGTACTGCTGCGTACTGCTCAGTACTGCTCGGTCTCCACGAAACCCGCGTCCGCGTCGTCGTCGGCGCCGAAGGCGTCGGCGGCGGCCGTGGGGTCGAATCCGGGCGGGCTGTCCTTGAGGGCCAGGCCCATGCCGGCCAGCTTCGCCTTGACCTCGTCGATGGACTTCGCACCGAAGTTGCGGATGTCCAGGAGGTCGGCCTCGGAGCGGGCGACGAGCTCACCCACGGAGTGGATGCCCTCACGCTTGAGGCAGTTGTACGACCGAACGGTGAGCTCCAGCTCCTCGATCGGCAGCGCCAGATCGGCGGCGAGGGCGGCGTCCGTCGGGGACGGGCCCATGTCGATGCCCTCGGCGTCGATGTTCAGCTCGCGGGCGAGACCGAACAGCTCGACCAGGGTCTTACCGGCGGAGGCCATGGCGTCACGGGGACGCATCGCCTGCTTGGTCTCGACGTCCACGATCAGCTTGTCGAAGTCGGTGCGCTGCTCGACACGCGTGGCCTCGACCTTGTACGTGACCTTCAGAACCGGCGAGTAGATCGAGTCGACCGGGATGCGCCCGATCTCCTGACCGACCTGCTTGTTCTGCACGGCGGAGACATAACCGCGGCCACGCTCGACCGTCAGCTCCATCTCCAGCTTGCCCTTGCCGTTGAGCGTGGCGAGGACGAGGTCGGGGTTGTGCACCTCGACACCGGCCGGGGGCGCGATGTCGGCGGCGGTGACCAGACCCGGGCCCTGCTTGCGCAGGTACATCACGACCGGCTCGTCGTGCTCCGAGGAGACGACCAGCTGCTTGATGTTGAGGATCAGGTCGGTGACGTCCTCCTTGACGCCCGGCACGGTGGTGAACTCGTGCAGGACACCGTCGATACGGATCGACGTGACCGCCGCACCCGGGATCGACGACAGGAGCGTACGGCGGAGGGAGTTGCCGAGGGTGTAGCCGAAGCCCGGCTCCAGCGGCTCGATCACGAACCGGGAGCGGAACTCGTCGACGACCTCTTCGGTCAACGAGGGACGCTGAGCGATCAGCATGTTCTGTTCCTTCAGTCAGGGGCGCCCGCTATTTGACGCCCGACTCTGTACTGCAAGGGTACGGGCGGTACGCCCCCTATGGAGCCGTACCGCCCGCAACCTCAAGACAACCGTGCGTCAGACGCGGCGACGCTTCGGCGGACGGCAGCCGTTGTGCGGGGTCGGGGTGACGTCCTGGATGGAGCCGACCTCGAGGCCCGTGGCCTGGAGGGAACGGATCGCGGTCTCACGACCGGCGCCCGGGCCCTTGACGAAGACGTCGACCTTGCGCATGCCGTGCTCCTGCGCGCGACGGGCAGCCGACTCGGCGGCCATCTGCGCGGCGAACGGCGTGGACTTGCGCGAGCCCTTGAAGCCGACGTGACCGGCGGAGGCCCAGGAGATCACGTTGCCGGCCGGGTCCGTGATGGACACGATCGTGTTGTTGAACGTGCTCTTGATGTGCGCCTGGCCGTGGGCGACGTTCTTCTTTTCCTTGCGGCGCACCTTCTTGGCAGCGCCCTGACGACCCTTGGGGGGCATCTATTACTCCTACGGGAGGTGGTCGGTCCTACAGCGAAGACCGCTGGACGGCGAGTCCGCTGCGGACTACTTCTTGCCCGGCTTCTTCTTGCCGGCGATGGCGCGACGCGGGCCCTTGCGGGTACGAGCGTTCGTGCTGGTGCGCTGACCGCGGACGGGCAGACCACGACGGTGACGGAGACCCTGGTAGCAGCCGATCTCGACCTTGCGGCGGATGTCGGCCTGGATCTCGCGACGGAGATCACCCTCGGTCTTGATGTTGTTGTCCACGTACTCGCGGATGGCGACCAGCTGCTCTTCGGTCAGATCGCGAACACGGGTGTTCGGGTCGACGCCGGTCGCAGCCAGCGTCTCCTGCGAGAGGGTCCGGCCGATGCCGAACACGTAGGTGAGGGCGACCTCCACGCGCTTGTCGCGCGGGATGTCAACACCGGAAACGCGTGCCATTCAATGGCTCCTGGTGATCTTCGGAGGTCTTCCACAGAACCGGATCCCAGCCGCCGGCCTCTTCTCTTCGAAGACTTGGTACGACTGGGTCCCCGGCCTCCGAACCGGGGGTGTCAGGCAAGAAGAAACCCCCGCCTGGGTCCTGCGTATGAACATATTCAGCTCGCGTCGCGCGAAGTCTCTGCGATATCGATGCAGAGGGTGAGATCGGCTGCGATCAGCCCTGGCGCTGCTTGTGGCGCGGGTTCTCGCAAATGATCATGACCCGACCGTGACGGCGGATCACCCTGCACTTGTCGCAGATCTTCTTGACGCTCGGCTTGACCTTCATGGGATGTGAGGTTCTCCGGGTCAGTTGCCGGCGGCCCCGCTCACGCGGGACGTGGGCAAGATCTACTTGTACCGGTAGACGATCCGGCCACGCGTCAGGTCGTACGGAGACAGCTCCACCACGACCCGGTCGTCAGGGAGGATACGGATGTAGTGCATCCGCATCTTGCCGCTGATGTGTGCCAGGACCTGGTGGCCGTTCTGGAGCTCGACCTTGAACATGGCGTTCGGCAGAGACTCGACGACAGTGCCCTCGATCTCGATGGCACCTTGCTTCTTGGCCACGCTTCGCCCTTCGAATCGACTACCTTGATCGACTCCCCTGCTTCCCCCTGCGGGGCGCACGCGGACATGCGGGTGCACGAGAGCCGACGAGTCAGTCTACGTCAGGGCCACGAGAAACACGAATCGAGAGAGTCTGCCCCACGGGAGAGATCCGTAAGCTTCGGACTTCCGTCAGGAACAGCCAACCAAGGGGCGCGGGGAACCGCGCGACAAGCCCCCACCGGCCCGCAGGCGTCAGACGAGCGGATCCGGCGCAGCGACTACGCCGTGCTCCGCCAACTTCGCCTTGCCGCCATCCGGAGCCGTCAGGACCAGCGGGCCCTCCTCCGTGATGACGGTCCAGTCGACCGATCCTGGACGCCCCTCTCGCGGGCTCGGCGCCAAGAGCGCCTCACAGGCTTCGAGTGGCTGCGCCGGCCTCCGACCGGCGGCCCGGCGACTCCGGCACCCTCACGCAAGAGGATCCGGCGCGGCCACGACCCCGTGTTCCGCCAGCTTCGCCTTGCCGCCATCCGGAGCCGTCAGGACCAGGGGGCCCTCCTCCGTCAACGCGACACTGTGCTCCCAGTGCGACGACCACGTGCCGTCCGTCGTGATGACGGTCCAGTCGACCGATCCTGGACGCCCCTCTCGCGGGCTCGGCGCCAAGAGCGCCTCACAGGCTTCGAGTGGCTGCGCCGGCCTCCGACCGGCGGCCCGGCGACTCCGGCACCCTCACGCAAGAGGATCCGGCGCGGCCACGACCCCGTGTTCCGCCAGCTTCGCCTTGCCGCCGTCCGGGGCCGTCAGGACCAGGGGGCCCTCCTCCGTGAGAGCCACGCTGTGCTCCCAGTGCGACGACCACGTGCCGTCCGTCGTGATGACGGTCCAGTCGTCCTCCAGGACCTCCGTGCGCGGGGTGCCCAGGGACACCATCGGCTCGATCGCGAGGCAGAAGCCGGGCACCAGCTTGGGGCCCTTGCCCCGGCGCCGGTCGACGTAGTTCAGCAGATGCGGGTCCATGTGCATCTCGGTGCCGATGCCGTGGCCGCCGTAGTCCTCGATGATGCCGTAGCGCCCGCCACCGGGCTTGGGCTGACGGCGGATGTACGTCTCGATGGCGCGCGAGACGTCGACGAGCCGGTTGCCGAGCTTCATCGCGGCGATGCCGGCCCACATCGACTCCTCCGTCACCCGCGAGAGCTCGATCAGCTCCGGGGCGTGACCGGAGCCCACGAACGCGGTGTACGCCGCGTCGCCGTGCCAGCCGTCCACGATCGCGCCGCAGTCGATGGAGATGATGTCGCCGTCCTTGAGGACCACCTCGTCGGACGGGATGCCGTGCACCACCACGTCGTTCGCCGAGGTGCAGATCGTCGCGGGGAAACCGCCGTATCCGAGGAAGTTCGACTTCGCGCCGTGCTCGGCCAGCACCTTGCGCGCGACCTCGTCCAGGTCCTTGGTGGTGGCCCCCGGCACCGCCGCCTCCCGCGTCGCCGCGTGGATGGCGGCGACCACCAGTCCCGCCGCACGCATCTTCGCGATCTGCTCGGGACTCTTGATCTGCACCATGGGGGCCTGCGCTCTCCATCACTCGGTCGGGATCAACCGGTCGGGGGACCGGGTACTGCCTACACAACAGTACGGCCGTGGGGTCCAGGGGACTCCACGGCCGTAAGGGACCGACGACTACGCGTCGTCTCCCTCGCGCTTCAGCGCCGCCAGCGCACGATCGGTGACCTGCTCCACGGGGCCCATGGAATCGATGGTCACGACCAGGCCCTGGGCCTTGTAGTAATCGATGATCGGCTCGGTCTGCGTGTGGTAGACCTCCAGCCGCGTCCGGACGGTCGCCTCGGAGTCGTCGTCCCGCTGGTACAGCTCGCCGCCGCAGACGTCACAGACGCCCTCCTGCTGCGGCTTCTTGTACGTCACGTGGAAGACGTGGGCGGAGTCGTTGCGGCAGATGCGCCGGCCGGCGATCCGCTTGACGACCTCCTCCTCGGGGGCCTCCAGATCGAGGACCGCGTCCAGCTTGATGCTCTCGGTGGTGAGGAGCTCGTCCAGGGCCTCGGCCTGCGAGACGTTGCGCGGGAAACCGTCCAGCAGGAAGCCGCGCTCGGCGTCCGGCTGCTCCATGCGGTCCTTGGCCATGGCGATGGTCACCGTGTCCGGCACCAGTTCGCCCTTGTCCATGTAGGACTTCGCGAGTTTCCCGAGGTCGGTCTGCCGGCTGATGTTGGCGCGGAACAGGTCGCCCGTGGAGATGTGCGGAACGCGCAGAGTCTCGGCCAGACGAGTGGCCTGCGTACCCTTCCCGGCACCCGGCGGCCCGACGAGGACGATTCGCATCAGCGGAGGAACCCTTCGTAATTGCGCTGCTGGAGCTGGCTCTCGATCTGCTTCACCGTCTCGAGGCCCACACCCACGATGATCAGGATGCTGGTCCCGCCGAAGGGGAAGTTCTGGTTTGCCCCGAAACCAACCAACGCCATCGTCGGCACGAGAGCGATCAGACCCAAGTACAGCGAACCCGGCCAGGTGATCCGGTTGAGCACGTACGACAGGTACTCAGCGGTCGGTCGGCCAGCCCGGATGCCCGGGATGAAGCCACCATACTTCTTCATGTTGTCGGCGACTTCCTCGGGGTTGAAGGAGATGGCCACATAGAAGAAGGCGAAGAAAACGATCAGCAGGAAGTACATGCTGATGTAGATCGGGTGGTCGCCCTTGGTCAGATTCGTCTCGATCCAGGTCTTCCAGCTGGAGTTCCCGCTGGAGAACTGCGCGACGAGGGCGGGGATGTAGAGCAGCGACGAGGCGAAGATGACCGGGATCACACCGGCCTGGTTCACCTTGAGCGGGATGTACGTCGAGGTACCGCCGTAGGACCGGCGGCCGATCATGCGCTTGGCGTACTGCACGGGGATCCGGCGCTGGGCCTGCTCGACGAAGACGACCAGGGCGACCATCACCAGGCCGACCGCGATGACCGTGCCGAACTCGATCCAGCCGTCCGCCAGCGTGCCCTGCTTCTTGATGGCCCACACGGCGGAGGGGAAGGTCGCGGCGATCGAGATGAACATCAGGATCGACATGCCGTTGCCGATGCCGCGGTCGGTGATGAGCTCACCGAGCCACATGACGACGGCCGTACCGGCGGTCATGCAGATGACCATCACGATGGTGCTGAAGATCGCGCGGTCCGGGACGATCTGGCTGGCGACGGTGCAGCCGGAGAACAGGGCGCCACTGCGGGCGGTGGCCACCAGGCCGGTGCCCTGGAGGATGGCCAGCGCCACGGTCAGGTAACGCGTGTACTGCGTGATCTTCGCCGTACCGGCCGAGCCCTCCTTCTTGAGGGCTTCCAGGCGCGGGATGACCACGGTCAGCAGCTGAAGAATGATGCTCGCCGTGATGTACGGCATGATGCCGAGGGCGAAGACCGTGATCTGCAGCAGCGCGCCGCCGCTGAACATGTTCACCAGACCGAAGAGGCCCTGGTTGCCGGACGCCTCGTCGACGCAGCGCTGTACGGACGTGTAGTCGACGCCGGGGATCGGAATGTGCGTACCGACCCGGTAGACCACGATGATGGCGAGCGTGAAGAGCAGCTTCTTGCGCAGGTCGGGCGTCCTGAACGCCCGGGCGAACGCGGTGAGCACGGTGCCTCCTGCGACCCCCGCGCATCTGCGTCAAGGGTGACGGTCTTGAAGGTCGAATAGAACAACGACAGGACTAACGGCCGACTGCCGCTCAAGGTGCCCCTTTGAGAGAACCTTGTGAAAAGTGGGCAGTGCTGGTCACCTTACCCGCGACACAGCTTCCCTAGGAACGACCAACCGGGGATACCCCATTTGTGGGGTATCCCCGGTCGGGATCGCTCAAGTCATCGAGACGCCTGATGTGGTCAGACGAGCTCGGTGACGGTACCGCCGGCGGCGGTGATCTTCTCCTTGGCGGAGCCGGAGACGGCGTCGACCGTCACCTGCAGCGCCACGGAGATCTCGCCCTGGCCGAGCACCTTGACGAGGCTGTTCTTGCGAACGGCACCCTTGGCGACGAGACCCTCGACGGTGACCTCGCCACCCTCGGGGTACAGCGCGGCCAGCTTGTCGAGGTTCACGACCTGGAACTCGGTCTTGAACGGGTTCTTGAAGCCCTTCAGCTTCGGGAGACGCATGTGGAGCGGCATCTGGCCACCCTCGAAGCGCTCCGGAACCTGGTAACGGGCCTTCGTGCCCTTCGTACCACGACCGGCCGTCTTACCCTTCGACGCCTCACCACGACCGACACGGGTCTTGGCGGTCTTGGCGCCCGGGGCGGGACGGAGGTTGTGGATCTTGAGCGGGTTGTTCTCCGCCATGATCAGTCGACCTCCTCGACCGTCACGAGGTGGCGGACGGTGTGCACCATTCCGCGGAACTCGGGGCGGTCCTCCTTGACGACCACGTCGTTCAGGCGCTTCAGCCCGAGCGAGCGCAGGGTCTCACGGTGGTTCTGCTTGCTGCCGATGTACGACTTCGTCTGCGTGATCTTGAGGCGGGCCATTACGCACCAGCCCCGGCACGCGCACGAAGCAGGGCCGCGGGGGCGACGTCCTCGAGCGGCAGACCGCGGCGGGCCGCGATCTCCTCGGGACGCTGCAGGCCCTTCAGGGCCTCCACGGTCGCGTGCACGATGTTGATCGCGTTGGACGAGCCGAGCGACTTCGACAGCACGTCGTGGATACCGGCGCACTCGAGCACGGCGCGCACCGGGCCACCGGCGATCACGCCGGTACCGGGGGACGCGGGCTTGAGCAGCACGACGCCGGCAGCCTTCTCACCCGTGATCGGGTGCGGGATGGTGCCCTGGATACGGGGGACCTTGAAGAAGTGCTTCTTGGCCTCCTCCACACCCTTGGCGATGGCGGCCGGCACCTCCTTGGCCTTGCCGTAACCGACACCCACGGTGCCGTCACCGTCGCCCACCACGACCAGCGCGGTGAAGCTGAAGCGACGACCACCCTTCACAACCTTGGCGACACGGTTGATCGCGACGACACGCTCAACGTAAGCGGTCTTCTCGGCGGCGGCTGCGCCACCGTCACGACCCTTACGGTCCCGCCGCTCGCCGCCACCGGCACCGCCACCGCGGCGCTGGGGTCCAGCCATTGGATTACCTCTCTCTTTCCGCTAGCTACGAGCGGCTCAGAACTTGAGCCCGGCTTCGCGGGCGGCGTCCGCCAGGGCGGCGATGCGCCCGGCGTACTGGTTGCCACCACGGTCGAATACGACAGCCTCGACACCGGCGGCCTTGGCACGCTCGGCGACCAGGGCGCCGACCTGCTTGGCCTGCGCGGACTTGTCGCCCTCGCCACCGCGGACCGACGTGTCCAGGGTGGACGCCGACGCCAGGGTGTGACCCTTGATGTCGTCGATCACCTGGGCCACGATGTGGCGGTTCGAGCGGGTAACGACCAGACGGGGACGCTCCGCCGTACCGGAGATCCGCTTGCGGATCCGGATGTGACGGCGCTTGATCGCGGCGCGCTTGTAGGCGTCGCCCTTCAGGATCTTCTGCCCGTATGCCATGGCTTACTTACCCGCCTTTCCGACCTTGCGGCGGATGACTTCGCCCTCGTACTTGACGCCCTTGGCCTTGTACGGGTCGGGCTTGCGCAGCTTGCGGATGTTGGCCGCGACCTCGCCGACCTTCTGCTTGTCGATGCCCTCGACCGAGAAACGGGTCGGAGCCTCGACCTTGAAGGTGATGCCCTCGGGGGCCTCGACCAGGATCGGGTGGCTGTAACCGAGCGCGAACTCGAGGTTCGAGCCCTTGGCGGTCACGCGGTAACCGACACCGCTGATCTCGAGCTTCTTCACGTAACCCTGGGTCACGCCGGTGATCATGTTCGCCACCAGCGTGCGGGACAGGCCGTGCAGGGCCTTGCTCTGACGCTCGTCGTTGGGGCGGGTGACGTTCAGAACGCCGTCCTCACCCTTGGCGATGTCGATCGGCGCCACGACGGTGTGGGTCAGCGAGCCCTTGGGACCCTTGACCGACACGGTCCGGCCGTCGATGGTGACGTCCACGCCGACGGGAACCGTGATGGGGAGCTTGCCAATGCGCGACATAGCTGTTTCCTCCGTTCCCTTCTGCTACCAGACGTAGGCGAGAACTTCTCCGCCTACGCCCTTCTTGCCGGCCTGCTTGTCGGTGAGGAGCCCGTGCGACGTGGAGATGATCGCCACGCCGAGGCCGCCCAGCACCTTCGGCAGGGAGGTGGACTTCGCGTACACCCGGAGACCGGGCTTGGAGATCCGCTTGATGCCCGCGATGGAGCGCTCACGGTTCGGGCCGAACTTCAGCTCGAGGGTGAGGTTCTTGCCGACCTCGGCGTCCTCGACGCTCCAGCCTGTGATGAAGCCCTCCTGCTGGAGGATCTCCGCGATGTGAGACTTGATCTTGGACGCCGGCATCGTCACGGAGTCGTGGTACGCCGAGTTCGCGTTCCGCAGACGCGTCAGCATGTCTGCGATCGGATCAGTCATGGTCATGAATTGGCCTGTGGCCTCTCTCGCCGGGGTTTCCTGGTGCGCCATCCCTCTCCCCGATCCGAGACGGGACGGGTGCGGCGCGGTGGACCTACGGCGTAGTAAGTCGTACGGGCGACCGTCAGGCGCCCAACCCTCCAAGCCTAAGCCATGAAGAGGTGGGCGCCTGACACGCCCATTGCTTACCGAGAGCCTCTGGAACCCCTAAATAGGGGTGTTACCAGGAGCTCTTGGTCACGCCCGGCAGCTCGCCACGGTGAGCCATCTCACGAAGGCACACGCGGCAGAGGCCGAACTTGCGGTACACGGAGTGCGGACGGCCGCAGCGCTGGCAGCGGGTGTACGCGCGCACACCGAACTTGGGCTTGCGAGCAGCCTTAGCGATCAGAGCCTTCTTCGCCATCTCGCTCACGCCTCCTTGAAGGGGAAGCCGAGGTGACGAAGGAGCGCGCGGCCCTCAGCGTCGTTGGTCGCCGTGGTGACCACGGTGATGTCCATACCCCGGACACGGTCGATCTTGTCCTGGTCGATCTCGTGGAACATGACCTGCTCCGTGAGACCGAAGGTGTAGTTGCCACGGCCGTCGAACTGCTTGGGGGACAGACCACGGAAGTCGCGGATGCGCGGCAGCGCGAGCGACAGGGTGCGGTCCAGGAACTCCCACATGCGGTCGCCACGGAGCGTGACGTGGGCACCGATCGGCTGACCCTCACGCAGCTTGAACTGCGCGATGGACTTGCGGGCCTTGGTGACGGCCGGCTTCTGACCGGTGATCTGGGTCAGGTCGCGGATCGCGCCCTCGATCAGCTTCGAGTCACGGGCGGCGTCGCCGACACCCATGTTGACCACGATCTTGACGAGGCCGGGGATCTGCATGACGTTCTCGTACGAGAACTCCTCACGCAGCTTGCCCGCGATCTCCTCGCGGTACTTCGTCTTGAGACGCGGAGTGGTGGTGGTAGCCATCAGATGTCCTCACCCGTCCGCTTGGCAACGCGGATCTTGTTGCCCTCGTCGTCGAAGCGGTAACCGACACGCGTGACGACCTTGTTGCCGTCCTTCTCCACGACCAGCTGGACGTTGGAGACGTGGATCGGGGCCTCGGTCGTGACGATGCCGCCGGCCTGCGAACCCTTGGCGGTCGGGCCGGCCTTGGTGTGCTTCTTGACCCGGTTGACACCCTCGACCAGGACGCGGTCCTCGCGGGGGAAGGCCGCGATGACCTTGCCCTGCTTGCCCTTGTCCTTACCGGTGATGACCTGGACCAGGTCGCCCTTCTTGATCTTCATGCTTACAGCACCTCCGGCGCGAGCGAGATGATCTTCATGAACTTCTTCTCGCGCAGCTCACGGCCGACCGGGCCGAAGATGCGGGTGCCGCGAGGGTCGCCGTCGTTCTTCAGAATGACGGCGGCGTTCTCGTCGAAGCGGATGTACGAGCCGTCCGGACGGCGGCGCTCCTTGACGGTGCGAACGATGACCGCCTTGACGACGTCACCCTTCTTCACGTTGCCACCGGGGATCGCGTCCTTGACGGTGGCGACGATGACGTCACCGATGCCCGCGTAGCGGCGACCGGAGCCACCGAGCACACGGATGCAAAGGATCTCCTTCGCACCAGTGTTGTCGGCGACACGCAGTCGCGACTCCTGCTGGATCACGTCTATCTCCTGTTTGTCTGCCGGTTCCCCGGGAGCCGCTCACCAAAGCGGCTCCCGGAGCCTGGCGGAACTGTCCTGCGAGGGATGCCCCGCAGGAGACTTACTTGGCCTTCTCGAGGATCTCGACGACGCGCCAGCGCTTCGTCGCGGACAGCGGCCGGGTCTCCATCAGGAGGACACGGTCGCCGACACCCGCGGCGTTCTGCTCGTCGTGCGCCTTGAGCTTGTTCGTACGGCGGATGACCTTGCCGTACAGCGCGTGCTTGACGCGGTCCTCGACGGCGACGACGACGGTCTTGTCCATCTTGTCGCTGACGACGAGACCCTCACGGGTCTTGCGGAAGCCGCGCGCCTCTGCGTTGTCAGTCACGTTGTTCTCGCTCATCAGGCGTTCTCCACCGTTTCGATGCCCAGCTCACGCTCGCGCATCAGGGTGTAGATCCGCGCGATGTCCTTGCGGACCGCCTTCAGACGGCCGTGGTTCTCGAGCTGGCCCGTCGCCGCCTGGAAGCGGAGGTTGAACA
Organism: Streptomyces sp. YKOK-I1; assembly: GCF_054660435.1. Lineage (NCBI taxonomy): Bacteria > Bacillati > Actinomycetota > Actinomycetes > Kitasatosporales > Streptomycetaceae > Streptomyces > Streptomyces sp. YKOK-I1. The sequence goes on along the minus strand of NZ_BAAGDR010000001.1, from coordinate 6,238,062 downwards.
GCTCTTCCTTGGCTTCGCGGAGCTTCGCCAGAAGCTCCTCGTCACCCAGTACGCGCAGCTCGGACGCCTTGGTGCCGACCGACATCACGCTTCACCTGCCTCGCGCTTGACGATCCGGCACTTCATCGGCAGCTTGTGGGCTGCGCGAGTGAGGGCCTCACGGGCGATCTTCTCGTTCGGGTAGGACAGTTCGAACATGACCCGGCCCGGGTGCACGTTCGCGATCCACCACTCCGGCGAACCCTTACCGGAACCCATGCGGGTCTCGGCAGGCTTCTTGGTGAGGGGGCGGTCCGGGTAGATGTTGATCCAGACCTTGCCGCCACGCTTGATGTGGCGGGTCATCGCGATACGGGCCGCCTCGATCTGGCGGTTGGTCACGTACGCCGGCGTGAGGGCCTGGATGCCGTACTCGCCGAACGCGACCGTCGTACCGCCCTTGGCCTCACCGCGACGCTTCGGGTGGTGCTGCTTGCGGTGCTTGACCCTACGGGGGATCAGCATGTCGGTCAGGCCTCCGTTCCGGTGCTCTCAGCCGGAGCGGCGGCGGGAGCGTCGGCCTTGGGGGCCTCGGCAGCCGGAGCCTGCTGCGGCTTACGACCGCGACCGCCACGCTCGCCACCGCGGCCACCACGGCCGGCGGGACGGTCGGCGCCGCCACGGGCCGGGCGGTTGCCGGCGCGGGCAGCGGCGTTCTCGGCGCGGACCTCGGCGATGTTCTTGACGTCGCCCTTGTAGATCCAGACCTTCACACCGATGCGGCCGAAGGTCGTCTTGGCCTCGAAGAAGCCGTAGTCCACGTTCGCGCGGAGCGTGTGCAGGGGCACACGGCCCTCGCGGTAGAACTCCGAGCGGGACATCTCGGCGCCGCCGAGACGGCCACCGCACTGGATCTTGATGCCCTTGGCGCCGGCCTTCATGGCGGACTGCATGCTCTTGCGCATGGCCCGACGGAAGGAGACGCGGGAGGAGAGCTGCTCGGCGACGGCCTGGGCCACCAGCTGAGCGTCCGTCTCCGGGTTCTTGACCTCAAGGATGTTGAGCTGGACCTGCTTCTTGGTCAGCTTCTCCAGGTCGCCGCGGATACGGTCGGCCTCGGCGCCGCGGCGGCCGATGACGATGCCGGGACGCGCGGTGTGGATGTCCACGCGGACACGGTCACGGGTGCGCTCGATCTCCACCTTCGAGATGCCGGCGCGCTCCATGCCGGACGTCATCATCCGACGGATGGCGACGTCTTCCTTGACGTAGTCCTTGTACGACTTGTCGGCGTACCAACGGGACTTGAAGTCCGTGGTGATGCCGAGCCGGAACCCATGCGGGTTAACCTTCTGGCCCATTACCGGGTCCCTTCCTTGCTGCTGACGACCACGGTGATGTGGCTGGTCCGCTTGCGGATCCGGTAGGCACGGCCCTGGGCGCGCGGCCGGAACCGCTTCAGGGTCGGGCCCTCGTCGACGTATGCCTCGCTGATGACCAGCGAGGAGGCGTCCGTGTGGTCGTAGTTGTGCGCGGCGTTGGCGATGGCGCTGTCGAGCACCTTGCCGACGGGCACGGAGGCTGCCTGCGGAGCGAATCGCAGAACAGCCTGGGCCTCCGTGGCGTCCATGCCACGGATGAGGTCCACCACACGGCGGGCCTTCATGGGCGTGACGCGGATGTACCGCGCCTGGGCCCTGGCTTCCATGGTTGTCCCTTCAGAGTTACTTACTTGTCTGAATGCGATCCGCTACTAGCGGCGCTTCGACTTCCGGTCGTCCTTGACGTGACCCCGGAAGGTGCGCGTCGGCGAGAACTCGCCGAGCTTGTGGCCGACCATCGACTCGGTGACGAACACCGGGATGTGGGTCTTGCCGTTGTGCACCGCGAGCGTGTGGCCGAGCATGGCCGGCACGATCATGGAGCGACGGGACCAGGTCTTGATGACGTTCTTGGTGCCTGCTTCGTTCTGGGCGTCCACCTTCTTGATCAGGTGGTCGTCGACGAAGGGCCCCTTCTTGAGACTGCGCGGCATCTAAACCCGCTCCTAGCGCTTCTTGTTCGTCTTGCGGCGGCGGACGATGTACTTGTTCGAAGCCTTCTTCGGCGAACGAGTACGACCCTCCTTCTGACCCCACGGGGAGACCGGGTGGCGACCACCGGAGGTCTTGCCCTCACCACCACCGTGCGGGTGGTCGACCGGGTTCATCGCGACACCACGGACGGTCGGGCGAACGCCCAGCCAGCGCTTGCGGCCGGCCTTGCCCCAGTTGATGTTGCTCTGCTCGGCGTTGCCGACCTCGCCGACCGTGGCGCGGCAGCGCTGGTCGACCAGGCGGATCTCACCGGAAGGCATGCGGAGGTGGGCCATCGAGCCCTCCTTCGCGAGCAGCTGCACGGAGGCACCGGCGGAGCGGGCGAACTTGGCGCCGCCACCGGGACGGAGCTCGATCGCGTGGATCGTGGTACCGACCGGGATGTTGCGGAGCGCCAGGTTGTTGCCCGGCTTGATGTCGGCCCCGGGACCGTTCTCGACGCGGTCGCCCTGCTGCAGGTTGCGCGGGGCGAGGATGTAGCGCTTCTCGCCGTCGGCGTAGTGCAGCAGCGCGATGCGCGCGGTGCGGTTGGGGTCGTACTCGATGTGCGCGACCTTCGCCGGCACGCCGTCCTTGTCGTGACGACGGAAGTCGATCACTCGGTAGGCGCGCTTGTGTCCGCCACCCTGGTGGCGAACGGTCACACGACCGGAATTGTTACGGCCGCCCTTGCTGTGCAGGGGGCGAACCAGCGACTTCTCCGGCGTGGACCGCGTGACCTCGACGAAGTCGGCGACGCTGGAGCCACGACGGCCCGGCGTAGTCGGCTTGTACTTGCGGATTCCCATTTTTCAGTCCTCGTCCGATATCGGACGATCCGGACCGCCCTTAGGCGGTCGGACCGCCGAAGATGTCGATACGGTCGCCCTCAGCAAGGGTCACGATCGCGCGCTTGGTGCCGGCACGCTGACCGAAGCCGGTCTTGGTGCGCTTGCGCTTGCCGATGCGGTTGATCGTGTTGACCCCGGTGACCTTGACCGAGAAGACCGCCTGGACGGCCTGCTTGATCTGGGTCTTGTTGGCGTTCGGGTCGACGATGAACGTGTACTTGTTCTCGTCGAGGAGCGCGTAGCTCTTCTCCGACACGACCGGCTTCAGCAGCACGTCACGGGGGTCCGTGTACGCCTTGCTGGGCGCGGTGACGACGGTGTTCTTGCCCTCGGTGGCGTGACGCTTCGCCTTGGCGACGCGCGCGGCCTTCGCGGCCTTGGCGGCCTTCGAGGCGATGGAGGGGTGACGGGTGGCCATCAGACCTCAGTCCCTTCGGTGTCGTTGGCCTTCGGGCCGGCGACGAAGGACTCGAGAGCGGCCTGGGTGAAGACCACGTCGTCCGAGACGATCACGTCGTACGTGTTCAGCTGGCCCGGCTCCAGGATGTGCACCTGGGGCAGGTTGCGGGCGGACAGCCACGCGGCCTCGTCGCTGCGCTCGACGACCAGGAGCAGGTTCTTGCGCTCCGAGATCTTGCCGAACAGCGTCTTCGCGGCCTTGGTGGAGATGTCGCCGTCGACCACGCCGGTGACGACGTGGATGCGGTTGTGGCGGGCCCGGTCGGTGAGGGCGTGACGCAGGGCGGCAGCCTTCATCTTCTTGGGGGTCCGCTGCGAGTAGTCGCGCGGCTGGGGGCCGTGCACGACGCCACCGCCGGCGAACTGCGGCGCGCGGGTCGAGCCCTGACGGGCGCGGCCGGTGCCCTTCTGGCGGTAGGGCTTCTTGCCACCACCACGGACTTCGCCACGGGTCTTGGTCTTGTGCGTGCCCTGGCGGGCAGCCGCGTTCTGCGCGACGACGACCTGGTGGATCAGCGGGATGCTGACCTTCTCCACGCCGAAGATCTCCGCGGGGAGCTCGACGCTACCGGTCTTCTCGCCGGCAGGCGAAAGGATGTCAACAGTGCTCATCGGTTACCTCAGGCCCCCTTGGCCGCGGTGCGGACCAGGACGAGGCCGCCGTTCGGACCGGGGACAGCGCCCTTGATGAGCAGCAGACCCTTCTCCGCGTCAACGGCGTGGACGGTCAGGTTCTGGGTGGTGACACGCTCGTTGCCCATGCGACCCGCCATGCGGAGGCCCTTGAACACGCGGCCCGGGGTGGCGCAGCCACCGATGGAACCGGGCGAGCGGTGCTTGCGCTGGGTGCCGTGACCGGCGCCGAGGCCCTTGAAGTTGTGACGCTTCATGACACCGGCGAAGCCCTTGCCCTTGCTCTTGCCGGTCACGTCGACCTTGATGCCGGCCTCGAACACCTCGGCGGTGATCTCCTGGCCGAGGGTGTACTCGCTGGCGTCAGCGGTACGGATCTCGACGAGGTGGCGGCGGGGAGTGACGTCGGCCTTGGCGAAGTGGCCCTTGAGGGGCTTGTTCACCTTGCGCGGGTCGATCTCGCCGAAGGCGATCTGGACGGACTCGTAGCCGTCCGCGTCGTTCGTACGCACCTGGGTCACGACGTTCGGGCCGGCCTTGACGACGGTGACCGGAACAACACGGTTGTTCTCGTCCCACACCTGCGTCATGCCGAGCTTCTCGCCCAGGATGCCCTTGATCTGCTTAGCCATTCTCAGATCACCGACCCTCAGAGCTTGATCTCGATGTCGACACCGGCCGGGAGGTCGAGTCGCATCAGAGAGTCAACGGTCTTGGGCGTCGGGTCGAGGATGTCGATCAGGCGCTTGTGCGTGCGCATCTCGAAGTGCTCGCGCGAGTCCTTGTACTTGTGCGGCGACTTGATGACGCAGTACACGTTCTTCTCAGTGGGCAGCGGCACCGGGCCCGCGACCGACGCACCAGTGCGAGTCACCGTCTCGACGATCTTCTTCGCCGAGGAGTCGATGACCTCGTGGTCGTAGGCCTTGAGCCGGATGCGGATCTTCTGTCCCGCCATGGCTACTCAGTAGTCCTTTGTCTTCTTCGCTCTGGAGCCCGCCGGCTTCCGTTTCCTCCGACCCACGCGGTCGGGCGTGTCGCGCTCCCACTGACAAAGATGTCCCTTGTTCGAACATCCCTACGGGAATGCACACGGCCCTTCCGGTACCGCAGGCCGGGGGCGGAAGGCCCACCGGGCGCCTGGCCGCTGCCGCACCGCGCTTCCCGAAAGATTCCCGTACGTCCGCCCCAGCGCTGCCGTGAGGCAGTTAGGGCGACGAGTACTGTGGGACTCGCTTCCGGTCCTCCCGGCGGGAGGCGCACAGCATCAACACTCGACCGAGCAACCCCGCTAGTCTGCCACACGGGGCAGGGCCTCCGCCAATCGAGCCGGAGAGAATACCCCGGACGTGACGCAGGTCAAACCAAGCGGGCCGACGGCCCCCTGGTCAGAACGTAAGGGAAGTACAAGGACATCGCCGGGGCTGCTGTCCTCCCCTGGTGCCGGCGCCGGCCCAGGCGCACCGCGACGGGTGCCACCGCTGGCACTCCTGCCCGTCGGACACGGGTTCGTACGTCTGCGGCGGTCTCGGCTACGACACCTACTGCGGCGGGTCGGGCGACAGCGGTACGTCGTCGTCCGCGTCGCTGGACGTCACCGCGCCGCGCCGCCCGAAGGTGGTCCGGCCGCACACGGGCCGGGGCGGCAAGGTCGGCCTGACGGTCACGGCGGAGCGGGGGTCCCGCATCGAGGTCGCCGAGACGGACGAGTACGGCGATCCCGGGGAGGCCGTCGCCAAGGCCACCGCGACCGGCGGCGCCCAGACCCTCGCCTTGACCGCCGCGAGCGGCTCGCACAGCTACACGGTCACGGCCACCGACGCCGCCGACAACACCAGCGACGCGGTCGACCACCGCGCAGCGCCTGCTGTTCTGCGGCAGGAACCGGCGCGAGTGGCTCTTCTCGGAGGTGGAGCAGGTCCAACACCTGGGTGAGGACACCACGTTGCTGCGGGTGGGCAACCGCTCCCACGTCTCGGGGGTCCGCTACCGCCGCGACCCGGCGCGGACGCGCCTCGCGATCGAGGCCGCCCTCGCGGACGCCCCCAGCGGGCGGGCTCCCGAGCTGGGCGCGGGCCCCGCGTCCGGAGCGGACGCCGACCTCCGTGTGAGCGGTGCCGGCGCCCTTCGGTGAACGTCAGTGCACGTCAGCGCACGTCGACGGCGTCGGCCGCGCCGGTCGCGGTGCCGGTCGCGGTGTTGCCGTTGTACACCCAGCGGAAGGAGCCGTCGACGGAGGCGGTGACCGTGGCCTTCAGGGCGCCGGTGCTGCCCGAGGTGACCTTCTTGACCGTCTTGAAGGTGTCGGTGCCCGCCGCGCGGAACTGGAGACTCACGGTCCGGCCGCTGTAGCCGTCGTACTTCTTGGTGCTCCAGTTCGCCCGGGTCAGCTTGCCGGTGACGGTGATCGTCTTGCCCTTGGTCACCGGCTCCGGCGAGGCGTTGGCCGTGGTGAGCTTGGCCGCCCTCCGCAGCGGGACGGTCAGGGACCTGGTCTCGTACTCCTCGGCCTTCAGGGCGCCGCTGGCCTTGAACAGGTGGAGCGACACCGCGACCTTCCAGGTGGTGGCGTCGGCGTTGGAGTCGACGTGCTCCTGGCTCGGGTGCGGGTCGATGTAGAGGTTGCCCTCGCAGTGGGCCTTCTTCGTGCTCTGCTCGTAGCAGGTGTAGCTGCCCGGCTGGATGAAGTTCTCGCCGGTGTCGGCCGCCGTCCGCAGGTTGCCGCGGTAGAGGAAGGGATACGCCTCGTACCGGGACGGGTCGGCGGTGCTGTACCCGGAGGGCAGGGTGATGTCGAAGCTCAGAGGAGGCTCCACCTCCTTCGACGTGCCGACCACGATCGGCTTGCCGTCGTTGACGACGATGTTCGACACGGTGATCCCCGTGTCCGCCGCCTGGGCCGCCGGCGCGCCCAGCACCGAGAGTCCCAGCACGCCCGCGAGGACGGTCACCGCGGCGGTTCTGCCTGTTCTCATTCACACCTTCCAGGGATGGGGAGAGGAAGATCGGCAGCCTAGCGGCCGCTCCTCACCCCCGTGCGCGCACCCTCACGAACGCCGCGTCCAGCCCCCTCTTCACCGCTCCCGCCACCGGCCGCTCCACCCACCGGTGCACCGCCCAGCTCAGCACCAGGAATCCCGCCAGGAGCAGCGCCACCAGCAGCCGGGCGTCCATCGCGTCGCGCAGGCGGTTGATCAGGGTGGTGCCGGCCGCGTAGTGGATCAGGTAGAGCGGGTAGGTCAGGCTGCCCGCCGTCACCAGCCACCGCCAGCGGATCCGGTCCGTGCAGCCGAGCGCCACGGCGACCATGAGCAGCAGGAACACGGTGAAGATCAGGACCGCTCCGCGCCAGCTGCCCACGTGTTCGACCTCGTCGATGCGCTGGCCCAGTTCCTTCTGGCCCATCAGCCAGGCCATCGCGAGGATGCCCCACAGGAGCAGGTCCTGGCCGAAGCGGTGCATGAGGTAGAGGGCGAGGCCCGCGATGAAGTACCAGGAGGCCTCAGGGTCGGCGATCAGCTCCAGGAGGGGCAGACGGGCGACCGGCGCCAGCATCGCCGCCGCGCCCCAGACGCAGCAGAACAGCACCACCCGGCGGTAGGTGGGTCCGGCCCACACCACCGCGAGGAAGAGGAGGTAGAAGCGGAGTTCGGACCACAGCGTCCAGTACACGCCGTCCACGTTCCGCACGCCCGAACCCGACTGGAGCATGGTCAGGTTGAGGAGGACGTCCCTCGGGGCGAGGCGTTCCCAGACGCCGGGTACGGCCGCCAGGACGGCCGTGGTGAAGAGGACCGCGAACCAGTACGCCGGGTACAGACGGATCACGCGGGAGACGAAGAACTGGCGCGGTGTTCGGCCCCAGCAGGACATGCAGATGACGAAGCCGCTGATCACGAAGAAGATCTCGACGCCGATCCAGCCGTAGGCCGCGAAGTGGAACACCGTCGGCATGATCTCGGACACGGGGCGGTCCCAGACGGGATTGCCGGGCTGGTTCACCCGGCGGGTGCCGGCGTAGTGGTGGACCGCGACCATCAGGGCGGCGAGCAGCCGGATGCCGTCGAGGGCGTACAGACGCGGGCGCGGGCGGCCGGGTGAGGGGGGCGCCGCCGTGGGCGCGGGCTGTGGCGTCGTGGGTCGTATGAGAGGCAGGGCAGACATCGCCGTCAGGCTAGGCGGCTCACAGACGACTCATGGGTGGCGCGGGGCAACGTTCGTCCACGGTTCACCCCCCGCACACCCGTGCGACAGAAAAAGGGGCCCGTACGACCGGAGTCGTACGGGCCCCTTCAGAGGCTCAGCTCAGGCTGTGCCACCGATCAGGCGCAAGATCACTTGTTGATCTTGGTGACCTGGCCGGCGCCGACCGTCCGGCCACCCTCACGGATGGCGAACTTCAGGCCCTCTTCCATGGCGACGGGCTGGATGAGCTCCACCTTCATCTCGGTGTTGTCACCCGGCATGACCATCTCGGTGCCCTCGGGGAGGGTCACGACGCCGGTCACGTCCGTCGTACGGAAGTAGAACTGCGGACGGTAGTTGTTGAAGAACGGGGTGTGGCGGCCACCCTCGTCCTTCGACAGGATGTAGGCCTGGGCCTCGAACTCGGTGTGCGGGGTGACCGAACCGGGCTTGATGATGACCTGGCCGCGCTCGACGTCCTCGCGCTTGATGCCGCGGAGCAGCAGACCGACGTTCTCACCGGCCTGGCCCTCGTCGAGCAGCTTGCGGAACATCTCGATACCGGTGACCGTGGTGGTGGTCTTCTCGGTCTTGATGCCGATGATGTCGACGGTCTCGTTGACCTTCAGGACACCACGCTCGATACGGCCGGTGACGACCGTACCGCGACCGGTGATCGTGAAGACGTCCTCGATCGGCATGAGGAACGCCTTGTCGACGTCACGCTCGGGCTGCGGGATGGACTCGTCGACGGCCTTCATCAGGTCGAGGACGGAGTTCGTCCACTCGGAGTCGCCCTCGAGCGCCTTCAGCGCGGAGACGCGGACGACCGGCAGGTCGTCGCCCGGGAACTCGTACTCGGAGAGGAGCTCACGGACCTCGAGCTCGACGAGCTCCAGGATCTCCTCGTCGTCCACCATGTCGGCCTTGTTCAGGGCGACGACGATGTACGGAACGCCGACCTGGCGGGCCAGGAGCACGTGCTCCTTGGTCTGCGGCATCGGGCCGTCGGTGGCGGCGACCACGAGGATCGCGCCGTCCATCTGCGCGGCACCGGTGATCATGTTCTTGATGTAGTCCGCGTGACCCGGGCAGTCGACGTGGGCGTAGTGACGGGTCTCCGTCTGGTACTCGACGTGCGCGATGGAGATCGTGATACCACGCTGACGCTCTTCGGGCGCCTTGTCGATGTTGTCGAACGCGGTGGCCTCGTTCAGGTCCGGGTACGCGTCGTGCAGCACCTTGGTAATGGCGGCCGTGAGGGTCGTCTTACCGTGGTCGATGTGACCGATGGTGCCGATGTTGACGTGCGGCTTAGTCCGCTCGAACTTCGCCTTCGCCACTGGGGTCCTCCTGTGGTGTGCTGTACGCCTTGGTTCATCGGCGCCAGGTGATCTTTGCTGTTAAGTCCCGGGCCCCGGGTCATTCCGCCACGAATGCGGAGGAACGACCCGTGAGGCTCCGGGGTCAAGCCTAAAGCGTGTGCACGCGGTGCGTTAAACGCGGTGCGTTACTCGCCCTTGGCCTTCGCGATGATCTCCTCGGCGACGTTCCGCGGAACCTCGGCGTAGGAGTCGAACTGCATCGAGTAGCTTGCGCGACCCGACGTCTTGCTGCGGAGGTCGCCGACGTAGCCGAACATCTCCGACAGGGGCACGAGGCCCTTCACGACGCGGGCACCCGCACGCTCCTCCATGGCCTGGATCTGACCACGGCGGGAGTTGATGTCGCCGATGACCTCGCCCATGTAGTCCTCGGGCGTGGTGACCTCGACGGCCATCATCGGCTCGAGCAGCACGGGGCTGGCCTTGCGCGCGGCCTCCTTGAAGGCCTGCGAACCGGCGATCTTGAAGGCGAGCTCGGAGGAGTCGACCTCGTGGTAGCCACCGTCGAGAAGCGTGACGCGGACGCCCGTCATCTCGTAGCCCGCGAGGATGCCGAACTGCATGGCCTCCTGCGCACCGGCGTCCACCGAAGGGATGTACTCCTTCGGGATACGGCCACCGGTGACCTTGTTCACGAACTCGTACGACGCGTCGCCGCCCTCGATGGGCTCGATCGCGATCTGCACCTTGGCGAACTGGCCGGTACCACCGGTCTGCTTCTTGTGCGTGTAGTCGACCCGGTCGACCGCCTTGCGGATGGTCTCGCGGTAGGCGACCTGCGGCTTGCCGACGTTGGCCTCGACCTTGAACTCACGGCGCATACGGTCGACCAGCACCTCGAGGTGCAGCTCGCCCATGCCACCGATGATGGTCTGGCCGGTCTCCTCGTCCGAGTGGACCTGGAACGACGGGTCCTCCTCGGCCAGGCGCTGGATCGCGATGCCCAGCTTCTCCTGGTCGCCCTTCGACTTGGGCTCGATGGCGACCTGGATGACCGGCGCCGGGAAGTCCATGGACTCCAGGATCACCGGGGCCTTGTCGTCGCACAGCGTCTCACCGGTGGTGGTCTGCTTCAGGCCCATGACGGCGACGATGTCGCCGGCGCCGACCGCGGCGATCTCCTCACGCTTGTTGGCGTGCATGCGGTAGATCTTGCCGATGCGCTCCTTCTTGCCCTTGACGGAGTTCAGCACGGCGGTGCCGGACTCCAGGCGGCCCGAGTAGACCCGGACGAAGGTGAGCTTGCCCAGGTGCGGGTCGCTCATGATCTTGAACGCAAGGGCGGCCAGCGGCTCGTCCTCGGACGGCTTGCGCTTGACGACCTCTTCCGCGTCGTTCACGGCGTGGCCCTCGATGGCCTCGACGTCGAGCGGGGAGGGCAGGTAGCGCACGACCGCGTCGAGCAGGGGCTGAACGCCCTTGTTCTTGAACGCGGTACCGCAGAACACCGGGGTGACCGTGGTGTCCTTGGACTTGCCGGACGCGATGGTGATACGACGGATCGCGGCGTACAGCTGCTCCACGGAAGGCTCTTCGCCCTCCAGGTACAGCTCCATGATCTCTTCGTCGTTCTCGGCCACGGCCTCGACGAGCTTGCCGCGGTACTCCTCGGCAGCCTCGGTGTGCGTGTCCGGGATGTCGACGATGTCGTACATCTCGCCCTTGGTGGCCTCGGCGGACCACACGAACGCCTTCATCGTGACCAGGTCGACGACGCCCTTGAAGTCGGCCTCGGCACCGATCGGAAGCTGCATGACGAGCGGCTGCGCACCGAGGCGGTCGCTGATCATGTCGACGCAGCGGTGGAACTCCGCACCGGTGCGGTCGAGCTTGTTGACGAAGCAGATGCGCGGGACGCCGTAGCGGTCGGCCTGACGCCACACGGTCTCGGACTGCGGCTCGACGCCGGCGACGCCGTCGAACACCGTCACGGCACCGTCGAGCACGCGGAGCGAACGCTCCACCTCGACGGTGAAGTCGACGTGGCCCGGCGTGTCGATGATGTTGATCGTGTGGTCGACGTCCTCGAGCGGCCAGTGACAGGTGGTGGCAGCAGAGGTGATCGTGATGCCACGCTCCTGCTCCTGCTCCATCCAGTCCATGGTGGCAGCGCCGTCGTGGACCTCACCGATCTTGTACGAAACGCCGGTGTAGAACAGGATCCGCTCGGTGGTGGTCGTCTTGCCCGCGTCGATGTGGGCCATGATCCCGATGTTGCGGACCTTGGCCAGGTCAAGTGAAGTGGTAGCCATAAGGCTTCAGTCTTCTCTCGGTCTCGATGTGGGTAGCGACTACCAGCGGTAGTGCGCGAAGGCCTTGTTGGACTCGGCCATCTTGTGGGTGTCCTCGCGCTTCTTCACAGCGGCACCAAGGCCGTTGGAGGCGTCGAGAAGCTCGTTGAGCAGGCGCTCGGTCATGGTCTTCTCGCGACGGGCGCGGGAGTAGCCGACGAGCCAGCGCAGCGCCAGGGTGCTCGCGCGGCCGGGCTTGACCTCGACCGGGACCTGGTAGGTCGCGCCACCGACACGGCGGGACTTGACCTCGATGGTCGGCTTGATGTTCTCGAGAGCGCGCTTCAGGGTGATGACCGGGTCGTTGCCGGTCTTCTCCTTCAGGCCCTCCATGGCGCCGTAGACGATGCGCTCGGCGGTGGAGCGCTTGCCGTTCAGCAGCACCTTGTTGATGAGCGACGTGACAAGAGGAGAACCGTAGACCGGGTCGATGATGACCGGGCGCTTCGGGGCAGGGCCCTTACGAGGCATTTCTTACTTCTCCTTCTTGGCGCCGTAGCGGCTGCGGGCCTGCTTGCGGTTCTTGACACCCTGGGTGTCGAGGGAGCCGCGGATGATCTTGTAGCGAACACCCGGCAGGTCCTTCACACGGCCACCACGCACGAGCACGATGGAGTGCTCCTGCAGGTTGTGTCCCTCACCCGGAATGTAAGCGGTGACCTCGATCCCGCTGGTCAGACGCACACGCGCGACCTTACGCAGGGCCGAGTTCGGCTTCTTCGGGGTGGTCGTGAACACACGCGTGCAGACGCCGCGGCGCTGAGGGGAACCCTCGAGTGCGGGCGTCTTGTTCTTCTCGACCTTGTCCTGCCGGCCCTTGCGGACCAGCTGCTGGATCGTAGGCACTACTTCTCCGGTTTCTGTGTGCCGATGAGTACAGCTAACCTGGAACTTCTCCGACCCACGCGGTCGGGTGTGTCGAATCCCGCGGACTTCCGCCGCGAGGCAGCGGAAAGCTCGGATTACGGTGGCCGCTCTCGGCCCCGGCGCGGTCTGACGGCACGCACGAGGGCCAGGGCACACCCCAGGCACAAGGTCTGAGCGTACCCAGCGCAATCACTCCGGTCAAAACAGAAGCCGTGCGCCCGACACACGGCGGTTACGTTCGCGAACCCGATCGCTGTTGTGGTACGGGGGTTTCCCCGCCCTTCGCCTTCCCGTCCACGGCCGTGTCGCTGCCGACGAAATACGTCGGACGGTTCTGTACGGCCGTATAGATGCGGCCCACGTACTCGCCGAGCAGGCCCACGCAGATCAGCTGGACCGCGCCGATGAACAGGACGCCGGTGAACAGGGAGGTCCAGCCGGGGACCGTGTGGTCGAGGAAGTGGGCGCTCAGGGTGTACGCCATCAGCCCCATGCACACCAGGAAGGCGAAGCCGCCGAGCCAGGTGGCGATGCGCAGCGGGGCCGCGGAGAACCCGGTGACGCTGTCCACGGCGAGCCGGATCATCCGGCCCAGCGGGTATTTGCTCTGCCCGGCCGGGCGCGGGGCGCGCTCGTACGTCACCTGTCCACTGGGGAAGCCGAGCCAGGGCACCAGGAGCCGGTAGACGCGCTGCTGGTCAGGCAGCGACTTGAGGGCGTCCACGGCGGGCCGGCCGAGCAGCCGGAAGTCTCCGGCCTGGGAGGGCACGGCCGGCCCGGCCAGCCGCCGCACCAGCCGGTAGTACAGCCCTGCGGTCCACCGCTTGAAGCCGGTGTCGCTGGCCCGGTCGGCGCGGATGCCGTAGACGATGTCGAGTCCCTCGTCCCGGGCCAGGGCGAGCATCTCGGGGATCTTCTCCGGCGGGTCCTGGAGGTCGGCGTCGATGCTGACGACATAGGCGCCGAGGGCGCGGTCCAGTCCGGCGGTGAGGGCGGCCTGGTGGCCGGAGTTGCGGCGCAGGCCGATGATCCGCAGTTCGGGCCAGCCGAGGCGGAAGGCGGCGAGGAGTTCGGCGGTGCGGTCGGTGGACCCGTCGTCGACCGCGACGACCTCGTAGGGCTCGTCCAGACCGGCGAGAACCGGACGCAACCGGCTGACCAGCGCCGGGAGGACCTCTTCCTCGTTGTACATGGGTATGACGACCGACAGCACGGTCACACCGTTCACGGAATCCGCCTCGTCCGTCACGCGCCCTCTCCCTCACCTGTGACGCACATGTGCGACTCTGGTGCGATCTTATGACCACGCTTCACGGTCGTCCGGACCACGGCTTTGACCCGGCCGTCCCGCGATCGTCCTAGGGGGGACCCCAGTCATGAGCACGGCCCGCAGCGACGCGGCGACGGACTCGGCCATGCCCGACGAGGGGCGGGAGCGGCCACCGGGGCGCCGCCGGCTCGCCCTGCCCGACGGTCTCCGACCGTACCTCCTGCCGCTGCTTCTGTACGGCGTCACGAAGCTGGTCGGCCTGACCGTCTTCGCGTGGCTGCTGGAGTGGGCCGGCGACTACCAGAAGAAGGACCCGCGCTTCGGCGGCGGCACCCACTGGTGGGACGTCCTGGCCACCTGGGACGGCTGGTGGTACCTCCAGGTCGCCGAGAAGGGGTACGACCCCCGGCCGCTGCAACCGCTCGCGCCGGGCGGGCTGTTCACCGTCCAGCAGAACTCGGTGGCGTTCTTCCCCCTCTACCCCGGTCTGATCAGGGGCGTCTCGGAGATCACGGGCCTCGGTCTGTACGGCTCCGCGATCCTCGTGTCCGTCGTGGCGTCCTTCGTGGCCGCGGCCGGGATCTACGCCGTGGTCGCGGCGCTCGCGGGGGTGCGGGCGGGCACGATCGCGGCCGGGCTGTGGGCCGTGGTGCCGGGCGCGGGCGTGGAGTGGGCGGTCTACTCGGAGTCGGTGTTCGTCGCGATCGCGGCCTGGTGCTGCTACTGCGTGATGCGGGGGCGGTGGGTGGCGGCCGGACTGCTGGCCTTCCTCGCCGGACTGAACCGGCCGACCTCCGCCGCGCTCATAGGGGCGGTGGGCCTCGCCGCGATCGTGACGCTCGCCCGGCGGGAGAGCAGGCGCGAGCAGGGGATCGCCGGTCCGGTGTACGCGATGGTCTCCGCGCCGCTCGGACTGCTCACCTATGTCGCCTGGGTCGGGCTGAGCATGGGCGACCTGACCGCCTACTTCACGCTCCAGCGCGAGGGGTGGGCGCACTACTTCGACTTCGGCAAGTACACCCTGGACGTCCTCGGCAACACCGCGGTCGGGCACAACGCCTACCTGTTCGCCTTCTCGGTGCCCGACCTGCTCTGCGTCCAGATCGTGCTGGCGCTGCCCTTCCTGATCGCGCTGATGCTGCGGAAGAGGCCGCCGCTGGTACTGGTCGCCTATGCGCTGGCGTCGATCGTGACGGTCCTGGGCACGCAGCAGATGTTCGGCAACACGGGCAGGTATCTGCTGCCCGTGTTCCCGCTGCTGCTGGCCCCGGCGGCGGCGCTGAGCCGGCTGAAGTGGCCGAGCCTGGCGGTGTTCTTCACGACGGCGTCGCTCGCGTCCGGGTGGTACGCCCACTATGTGATCTTCGAGCTGGGCATCCCGTAGGACGCGCGGGTGGTGGTCCCCGTCAGGGGGACGAGACGGCCGCCATCATGAAGATCATCACGAAGAACGCCCAGCCGGCCACCGACAGATAGCCCAGGATCAGGCCGGCCAGGGCGAACCCCTCGCCGCCCTCGCCGGAACGGCGCATCTCGGCGCGGGCCTTGTGCCCGAGGATCACCGCGGGGATGCCGGTGAGCCCCATGGACATGGTGGTGAGGACACCGCAGACCATCGAGCCGACCGCCTTGCCGTTGGTGGGCGGGGGCGGGGCGGGCAGGAACGTGCGCGGGACGGGCGGGCCGAAGGCGGTCGGCGCGGCGAGGACCGGCGGGACGGCCATCGGTCCCTGCGGGAGGTCGGAGATGACGAGCTGCAGCTCGCCGACGGTGCGGGCCTGGTAGGCGCGCTGCACCCGCTTCTCGAACTCGTCCTGCTGGAGCCGGCCTTCGCCGAAGCCCGCCCTGAGCACGTCCACCGCGCGCTCGCGGTCGGCGTGCGACGCGAGCATCGCGGCGCCGTTCGGCACCTGTCCCTGCGGCTGCCATGGCGACGGATACGACACGGGCACCTCCCCCCGGACGGCTGAATGCCTCCATCATCCCTCAACGCGTCCCGGCCGCCCACGGTTCCCCCGGTCAGCGCGGGTCACGGTTCGGGTCACGGTTCGGGTCACGGTTCTGCCCACGCGCCGCACGCTCGGCCGCGAAGACGTCCTCCAGGCGGAAGAGCTGCGCGCGCCCCGCCCTGCCGGCCGGTTTCAGCCGGCCGAGCTGGACCCACTTGCGGATGGTGGCGGGGGCGACACCGACCTCCTGGGCGGCGAGCGCTCCCGGGATGAGGGTCGGCCGCTGGTCCGCCCGGTCCCCGGCTCGGCTCATCCGCGCCCCCACTCCCCCTCGTCCCAGGTGTGCCGGTAGGCCGGGTCGTCGTGGCAGCCGCAGTCGGGGTCCGCGCAGCGGCAGGCGGGGTTGACGCACAGGACGGCGTGGCGGTCGGGGAAGGCGCGCAGGGAGACCGAGTCGCACCAGGGGCAGCGGCCGGAGATCCGTACGACGGTCTCGGTGTCCCCGAGCGCACGGGCGCAGCGCCGGGCCATCCGCCGGGTCTCGTCCCGTACGTGTGCGGCCAGCACCGGGTCGGCTTCGACGGCGTCGAGCAGCGCGGCGATCCGGCGCAGCCGCTCGGGCACGGGGGCGCGGCGGGCGCGGGGCAGACCGAGCCGGTCCCGTACGGCCTCCTCCAGTTCCACGACGCCGTCGGTGAGGTCCCGGATGGTGTCCGAGATGTGCAGGCGCAGCGGGGCGGCGCTGTGTCCGGGGGCAACGAGCCCGTGCCGCTGCTGCAGCAGCAACGCGTCCTCCCGCTCCTCCCGCAACCGCTCGGCGAGACCGGCCGGCGGCGCGACCGGCCCCCGCCCGCCGACCGCGGCCCGCCCGGGCACCAGCTCCCTGGCCAACTCCGGAAACTGCTGAAGCAGGGTGGCGATCCAGAGAGCGGCTTGAGAACCGACACCGGCCCCATCGGGACCGCGACGCCGGGCAGGGGTCGGGGGGTGGGGGGTGGAGGGGGTAGGGGAGGGGGCGGGTTGGGTGGAGGGGGCGGGCTGGGTGGCCGGGGTGCGGGAGGGGGCGGGCTGGGTGGCCGGGATACGGGAGGGGGCGGGCTCCAGGGCACGGGCGTGAGTAGGGGGCGGTTCCGGGGGGCGGCCATGAGACGGGGCTGGCTGCGAGGTTCTGGTCTGAGCCGGGGGTAAGGCCGTCGGTCGAGCAGGTGGTACGGCGGGGCGCGTGGGCGGGGTCAGGGGCCGACCCTCGGGCGGGGTCGGGGGCTGTGCGGGATGGGCCGACGACGCTGCGGCCCAGGCGGAGCGCGGCACCGGGGCCGGGCGGGCGGCCGGCTCCACAGACCGCCCCCCGGCAGAAGTCGAGGGCTGCGCAGGGCGCGCCGACAAGGCTCCGGCACGAGCATCGCGCGGCACCGGGGCCGGGCGAGCAGCCGGCTCCGCAGGACGCCCCCCGGCAGAAGTCGAGGGCTGCGCGGGGCGCGCCGACGAGGCTGCGGCCCGAGCGTCGCGCGGCACCGGGGCCGGGTGGGCGGGCGGCTCCACAGACCGCCCCCCGGCAGAAGTCGAAGGCTGCGCAGCGCGCGCCGACAAGGCTGCGGCACGAGCATCGCGCGGCACCGAGGCCGGGCGAGCAGCCGGCTCCGCAGGACGCCCCCCGGCAGAACTCGAGGGCTGCGCGGGGCGCGCCGACGAGGCTGCCGCCCAAGCATCGCGCGGCACCGGGGCCGGGTGGGCGGCCGGCTCCGCAGGACGCCCGGCAGAAGTCGAGGGCTGCGCGGGGCGCGCCGACGACACTGCCGCCCAAGCATCGCGCGGCACCGAGGCCGGGCGGGCGACCGGCTCCGCAGGACGACCGGCGGGGGAGGTCGGGGTCGGGGATGTGGCTCCCGCCGATGCCGATGTCGGGCGGGCAGCCGATGCCGCAGCCCGGCCGTCGGTCGATGTCGGCGAGGGGCGGGCCGAGGGCTCTGTGGCCCGCGCAGCGCACGCCGCCGGGGCCGGGTGGGCGGACCCGGTCGGGGTCGGGTGGCGGTCAGGCACGGGGGCCTCCGTGGAGGCGGGTCTCGGGGACGGGGCGGCCGGAGCGCCAGAGGCGGCCGCCGCAGACGCCGTCGAACCAGTTCTCGGCGGGCGCCACCGTCTCCTCGCAGGCGCGCCGCACGGGACACGTCGTGCACGCCCGCAGCGCCGGGGCGGCCTCCTTCGGCCTCTTCGAGAAGACGACCCGGGGCGGCAGCCCGGCGCAGGCGGCCGCGGACTGCCAGCCGGCGGGACGCGAGGGACGCGACGGGCGCGGCTGATCCGGTGGTGAGCAGGAACCGGTTACGGGCATGGGCAGGGAACCCCCTGTCGGTTCGTGAACGAGCCGTACGAAGTGAATCCCCAGAGTCACAGATTGCGCGCGCGCTCGCAATGATTTACCGACGCCTCACCTTCACCCGAACCTCCATCAACTACACAAACTTTCCCCACTACTTGCGCGAGAGCACGTAATTCCTTGCGCGCAAGCAAGCTAAACTCGTGCCACCCCCGAAGGAAGCGAGCAGACATGACCACCCAGGACCTGGACGCGTTCGCCGCGTGGGTCGAAGACCTCATGCGCGAACGCGGCTACGACATCGACAGCCCGCGCGGCGGCGGGAAGTCACGGATCGCGGACGAGGCCGGCGTGCACCGCGCCGCCGTCACCCGCCTGCTGCAACGCCAGAGCATGCCGGACCTCGAAACCACCCGCCGCCTCGCACGGGTGCTCGGCGTCCCGGTCCGCGACATGCTCATCCGCTCGGGCCGGCTGACCGCCGAGGAGCTGGCCGACCCGCACGGACGCGCGCCCGCACCCGCCCCCGACCCGGACTTCGGCCGCAGGCCCACCCTGGAGGAGGTCGCCGACCTGCTCGGCGTACCGGCCGAGCGGCGGGAGATGTTCGTCCGGGTGGTGGAGCAGTTCCTGCCGAACGAGCCGGAGCGCGCGGACAAGGCCGGCCGGGTCCTGGCGGGCGCCGGCACGGCGGCACCCCCCGGCACGGACTGACGCCCCCGCGCCCGAGCACCCGTGGGCCGACGGGTGCCCGCCCCGCACACAAGTCCCCTCACACAAGTCCCCTCACCCACCCCCCTCACCCACCCCCCTCACCCGCCCCCCTCACCCGCCCCCCTCACCCGCCCCCACACCCCATCCCCCACCTCGCACTTCCGCCCCTTCCGCACCCCGGGTTCGATTCTTTCGCCGTATTAGTTGCGTGCGCGCACGATCGTATGTCACAGTTGGTGCAGCGGCGGAGCTGCGCCCATCCCTCCCCGCACCCCCTTCTCCTCCCTCCCCTTCCCGCTTCGGCGAGGTGACCCGGCATGACCACACCCACTCCACCGAGCGCCTTCCCCGACGTCGAGGCCCTGGTCGTCGACATCCTGGAGGCCGACTCGGCGCTCTCCACGGCGCTGGTGACCGTCCAGCCGCCGGAGGACTTCGACGGCACGGCCGCCGCCGTACTCGTCAACCGCCGCGGCGGCGCCTGGGTCGGCGAGCGCCACGTCGACCAGCCGCTGATCGAGCTGGAGGTGTACGGCCCCACCAAGCAGGCCGCCCACGTCCTGGCCAACTCGGCCCGCCGCGCCCTGATGGCCGCGGCCGGCAACCGCTACGGCACGAACCTGATCACCGAGGTGGAGGAACAGGACGGCCCCCGCTGGCTGCCCGACTACCTCTACCGCGCGGCCAACCGGTACGTGACCGTCCTCAAGGTGTACCTGGACGTCTACTGACGCGCCCGCACCCCACAGACCGAAGGCCCCGCCGCTCGCCTCCCCGACCGGCGGGGCCTTCGCCGTCCCCGGAACCGCCGGGCACGGCACCCCGCACCATCCGCACCATCCGCACCAACCGCACCAACCGCCCGTCTTCTCCCTCCCTCTATCAAGGAGCCCAACTCATGGCAGGCACCAACTCCTCCGAGATCCGCATCGCCGGAGTCGGCCGGCTCTACGTCGCCGCCGCCGACACCAAGGTCCCGACGACCTTCTCCACCGACCCGTCCACCGACTGGGCCACCGGCTGGAAGAACCTCGGCTTCACCAACGGCGAGGGCGTCACCTTCAGCAAGAAGGACAAGCTGGAGCCGGTCGACGTGTGGCAGGCCGTCAGCCCGGTGCACTTCGTGTACTCGGACCGCGACCTGACCCTGAAGTTCTCGCTGCTGCAGTTCAACGAGGACACGCTGCCGTTCTTCATGGGCGGCGGCCAGGTCGACGCCGTGACCGGCTCGACCGGCGTCTACAAGTACGACATCGCCGACCGCCCGTACGCCGATGTCCGCGCCCTCGGGCTGGAGTTCACCGATGTCCGGGCGAGCGACGGCACCGCGGTGACGTACCGCTTCGGCATCCCGCGCGGCCAGGTCACGGCGGCGGACGACATCAAGCTGGCCCGCAAGTCGCCGGCCCAGCTCGGCATCACCTTCACCGCGATGGCGGCGACCGACGGCTCGGCGCTGGCGAGCTTCGTGATGAAGGACACCGCGTACGCCGCGTCCTGACCGACCGGGTGGGGTGAGCGCGCGCGAGCACACCGCCCACCCCACCCACAGCCCCGCACCTCTCCCGTACGGCATCACTCAAGGAGGCACCCCTCACCATGGCCCGTTTCGACGTCAACGCCGCCCGCGCCCAGCGCCTCGAAGCCCTCGGCCGTACCTGGTCGTTCGAGCTCGACGGCGAGAGTTTCACCCTGCCCACGGAGCTGACCCGCGCCACCGCGAAGGCGCTGCGGGAGCTCGACGACAACGACGTGGACGGGCTGCTCGCACTGCTCATGGGTGAGCAGCAGTTCGTCCGTTTCGAGCGGCACGAGGTGACCATGCAGGACATCGCCGCCGTCCTGGAGGCCTACGGCAAGGAGACCGGGCTCGGTCTGGGGGAAGGCTGAGCCTCGTCGGGTTCGTGGACGAACACGCCGAGGCCCTCGAAGCGGACCTGCTCCGCTACTACGGCATCGATCTGCTCGACTGGCACCGCGACCGCCTCTCCGCGCGGCGGCTCGCGGTGCTCGTCGCGCATCTGCCGCGGGACAGCGCCCTCAACCGCGAACTGCACGGCGACGCCGCCGAGTGGTCGGTGACGGACCATCTGCTGGCCGCGGCCGTGGACCATCTGGCGGCGGCGAACTGGATGTTCGCGTCGGTCAACTCGGACGAGGGCGACCAGCCGGACCCACCGGTACCGGTGCCGCGACCGAACGACACGGCGGAACCGGAGGATCCCGAAGGGACGGAACCGAGGAACAGCCCTCCCGAGGAACCGGGCGCACCGCCCCCTCCCCCCTCCCCGGGCCAACTCGCCCGCTTCTTCGCCTGACTGACGACCGTCACCGGGACTCCGGCGCCTCCGGCGACCCCGGCGGTTCCGTCTCCCGCCCGTCCCCCCGACGCCCTTGTCCGCGTCCCTGCCCCCGCCCCTCCAACCCATCGGCGAGCGCCCGGGCCCGGTCCGACAGCCGGGGTCTCTCCTCGGACGCCGCCGACTCCTGCTGCGCCCGCTCCCCGGCATCGGTACGCCGCTCCTTGGACCGGAGCAGCGGGGGCACACTGGGCCGCCCGTTGCGCCGCACCACGGCCCGACGGGCCGACCGGACGGTCCGCTTCTCCGGCACGGAGGCGGCGGCCGACTGCGGTTCGCCGGCACCCGAGCCACCCGAGCCGCCCGAACCACCCCCGACCGGACCGGAGCTCCCCGTCGGCAGGGGCGTCTGCACCGGTACGGGTACGGGTACGGGTACCGACACCGGCCCCCCGTCCGCCACCGACCGCTCCCGCTCCCCTCGCTCCTCCGCCCGGGTCACCTCGGCGGGCGGGCGCAGGAGTTCGACGTACGGCAGGGCGATGACCTCACCGCCGGCGTCGTCGTCCTCCTCCGCCGGCCGGGACACGCGCGGGCGGCGGCCGGTGCGGGCGTCCTCCTGGCCCTGGAGGTAGGCGACCGTGATGCGTTCCTCGTACGCGCGACGGATCGCGGGAAGCTGTTCGGCGACCATGTCGGCCCAGCCGGCGCTGTACGCGGCCAGCTCACGGCGGTCCAGCTCGCCACGGGGCAGGGTGACCAGGTCCTCCGGGTCGTACCCGAGGCTGAGGACGAGCTCGGAGACCCGGGCGATGAGATGCGGCAGATCAGGGGACAGTTCGAGCCAGTCGACCAGCTGGTCGTTCGGCCCGTTCCCCGTGGCGCCCTCGTGCCCGTCCACCCCGTCGGCCTTGATCTCGCCTCCTGCCCGTCCGCGCTCGGCGAACCCTCAACTCGCTTACAGGGCCCTGTAGTTCACGCTTCCCTTTTTCACGGACGGACGAACGGCCGGATCCTACTCCACGAACCTTGGGCTCTCACGGAGCGTTCGCGTCAAACACGGAACGACACCATGGCAGCACTCGTACACTAGTTCGAACACAGCTCAGTACAGTTCAGCGGACAGACCGGAAAGCAGGCACCGACCATGGCGACTGGCCCGAGCGACTCCACCGAACAGCCGATCGACACCTACACCCGCCTCGCCCACCTCCTGCACACCCCGCCCTCGGACCGCGAGGCCCTGCTGGACCGGGTGTACGAGGAACTGCTCACCCACGAGTCCCGCGCCTATGCGGCCGGCTGGTCTGACGCCCTGACGGCGACCCGCCGGACGCGCCGGGGACGCCCTTAGCGAAGCAGGGCCGGCGCCGGGCCGACCCACGGCGGCTCGCTCAGCCGGTGGAGGTCGCCCTCCGCCAGCGGCCGACCGCTCTCCTGATCCGTCGCGACGTCAGCCACCGCGTCGCCGAGGACCAGTTGCCGACCTTGAGGACGACGCAGTTGTCCGGGTCTCCCGGTTCACGCCCCAGCGCGTCCACCACGCCCAGCGGGGCTACGCGTTCGACGGACGCCTCGGCACCGATGAACACCCAGAAGACGGGAAGCCGTGCCG
This sequence comes from Streptomyces sp. YKOK-I1, assembly GCF_054660435.1. Lineage (NCBI taxonomy): Bacteria > Bacillati > Actinomycetota > Actinomycetes > Kitasatosporales > Streptomycetaceae > Streptomyces > Streptomyces sp. YKOK-I1. The sequence goes on along the minus strand of NZ_BAAGDR010000001.1, from coordinate 6,215,172 downwards.
CTCGCCTCATCGTCGCCATGAACGCGGCGTCGTCACCCGGCGCCTCCGTCAGGAGGATGACGGCCACGGTGTGACCTTGAAGATGCGCGGAGGCGTCCAGGACCGCTTCGAGGGCGGGAGCCAGCCGCAGCGCGAGCCCGTCGCCGAGCGCATCCGTCTGTTTCAAGCGCCGCAGAGCGTTGTCCTTGGGCTCGCCTCGCAGCCTCTCCGCGGCGGTGCCCTCGTCGAGCCACTCGGAGGCCCAGGGCGCGAGGCCCTCCGGTCCCGGCGAAGGGATGCGCACCGGGTCACGGCCGAAGAGCCACACGCCCGCGCCCGACCCGCCGAACTCGGCCTCCGCGAGCCGCACCGCGAAGCGGGCACCCTCCGCGGCCAGCAAGGGCAGACGGCCGCGCGGTACGCCCACCGCGACAGCGCCATTCACCAGCGAATCATCCCACAAGAAAGGCGGTGTGCACATGGCTGTCCCCTCCGGCGGATCCGGCGAACACACCTTGAATCCGGAGCGAATTCCCGCCGGCGTACGCGACGCTCTGCAGCTCTATTTCCGCAAGGACGAGGCGAAGACCCTCGTCATGAAGGTCACCGCGATCAACCACACGGTGGACTACCTGAAAGTGGGCCTGGCCGGCCTGGCGGTGGGTCTCACCCTCGTCAAAGCCGACTTCACCCTCTTCAAGGTGGACGAAAAGGGCGTCAGCTGGCTCGGCAACACGCTCTACACCTTCCCCTGGGCGAAAGAGGGCCACAACTGGTGGCGCAAGATCGCGCCCGACAAGCTGGTCGAGAAGTTCGACGCCAAGGAAAACGAGAAGAAGGAACTGCGCGAATACATCGACAGGACCTTCTATCAGGCGTCGGAGGGAAACGCGCTGAAGGTCAGGGTCGACAACGTCGAGACGACGGCCAGAGAGGCCCATGAGGGCGTCGCGAAGATCCGTAAGTCAGTGGCGGAGGCCGCGAAGTCGGGTGACCTGCTGACCCCTCAGGCGGCGCGCGGTACCAGCAGACAGGTCGCGGAACTGAGAGCCGCCGTCACCGCTCTGAGCACAGCTCTCACAGGCGCCTGAGCGCGATCGCGAAAGGACCGGAAACCGGATGTCTCTCGTCAGATCACTCGAAAGAACAGCCTCCGGACTCAAGAACTTCCAGAGTCAGGCGAATTCGGCCGGCGGTGCCGCGAAGAGCGTCGGCGACGGCGCGAAGGCCGCGGAAGGCCGGCTCAAGCAGTTCAAGGGCACCGCCCAGGGCGCCGAAACGGAACTGAAGGGTCTCAAGTCGGGCTCCGAGCAGGCCGAGAAGGCCATCGGCAAAGCCGGGAAGACCGGTTCCTCCGCCGGGAAGAGTCTCGGGAGGTACGAGTCCGGGGCGAGCAAGGCGGCCAAGGGCCAGGACAAGATGAACAAGTCGATGAAGGGGAACCTCTTCGGCATGCTCATGAGCCTGTTGCAGCCGCTCATCGAGAAGGTCGTCGACATGGCGGCCAACTCCAAGACCATGCAGAAGGTGCTGCAGACGGCGTTCACCGTCATCAAGTCCGTGATCAGCAGTGTCATGAAGGCCATCGGGCCGATCATGAAGAACGCGGGCAAGCTGATCAAGACCGTCTGGGACGGCGTCAAGACCGCGGTGTCGAAGGTCGTCAAGGCGATCGCCACCGTCATCCAGACCTATGTGGGCATCTGGAAGAAGGTCATCACCACCGCGCTCAACGCGATCAAGTCGGTCGTGTCGAGCGTCTGGAAGGGCATCAAGAACGTCGTCTCCCCCGTCGTCAACTGGGTCAAGTCCGCGATCCCCAACGCCTTCAAGGCCGTCAAGGACAAGCTGTCCAGCATCTGGGGCGGCCTCAAGGGCATCGCCAGCCGCGCCTTCGACGGCATCAAGAACGCCGTACGCGGCCCGATCAACGCCGTCATCGGCATCGTCAACCGTGCCATCGGCGCCCTCAACGGCATCCATGTCTCCATCCCCGGCTGGGTCCCCCTGGTCGGCGGCAAGTCCTTCGGCGTCAGCCTGCCGAGGATCCCCACGCTGGCCACCGGCGGTGTCGTCCTGCCCCGCTCCGGCGGCGTCCCCGCGATCCTCGCCGAGGCCGGTGAGGCGGAGGCCGTCCTGCCGCTCAGCAAGCTCGACCGGCTGCTGCGCCGGGCCGCCGCCAACGGCAGGGCCTACGCCGGAGCCGGAACGGGCTCCGGCGGCGCGGCGCTGCACATCGAGCACTACCACGCCGCCGAGACCAGCACCCCGCAGCGCACCGCCGACGCGCTGATGTTCCTGGCGAAGGCCCGCGGATGAGCACCCCGGCGGTGACGGACCCGCTGGCCGGGGTCGCCCCGGCGCTCACCGTGTTGCGGTCCCGCGTCGAGCAGGGCGGCACCGCGCTGCGCACCCTCACGGACCGGATCAAGGCCGCCGCCACCGGCGCCGACCGCCTCGGCACGGCCGCCGCGCAGGGCGCCACCGCCGTGAGCCGCGCCAAGGAGAGCAGCGAGGCCGCCGCCCGCGCCGTCACCACGACGGGCCGGACCGCGGGCACCGCCGCGGCCGGGATCAGGGCGGCGGCCTCCGGCGGCCGGACGGCCTCCCGCACCCTCGTCCGGCTCGGCACCGCCCTCGGCGGTGTCTTCTCCGTCGTGGGCGCGCTGATCGCGGCCTCCGGTGTGCTCGGCGACCTCATGGGCACCTTCGGCACCCTCATGACCATCGGCTCCGGCGTCCTGCTCGTCGTCAACGCCCTCACCCGCGCCAACCCCATCGGCTTCGTCACCGGCCTCCTCCTCCCGGTCGCCGGCTGGCTGCTGAACCTGGCGCTGAACTCCGAGACCGGACAGCGCCTGATGGAACAGCTCGCGACGCTCGTCCTGACGTACGTCGAGGGCTGTCTGGCGGTGCTGGCCCCGGTGCTGAAGGCCGTCGGCAGCGCGGTGAACACGTACGTCACCGGCTACCTCGCCCTCGTGACCACGGTCCTCACCGGCCTCACCACCCTCGTCGGCACCGCCTTCGCCGTCGCCCGCTCACTGGCGAGCGGGGACACCAAGGCGCTCAGCGGCCGGGCCGCGGCCGTCTGGAAGGGCGTCAAGGACGGCGTACGGCCGGTGCTGGACTGGATCGGCAAGGACATCCCCGCGATGTTCACCCGCGTCAAGGACGCCACCGCCGGCGCCCTCGACGCGCTCGGACGGTTCGTCACCACCGGCGCGCAGACCGTCGCCGGGGTGGTGAAGGGGCCCGTCCAGGGGCTCATCGCCTTCGCCAACCGGATCATCGACGGCCTCAACAGCCTCAGCTTCAGCATCCTCGGCAAGAAGTTCGGCGTGCATCTGGCGAAGATCCCGATGCTCGCCCAGGGCGGGGTCGCCGTCCCCGGAGCCGCCCGCGCGGCCGGCCGGGTGCTGCCGCTCACGGACCTGGGCCGCCACCGCGCCCCCTCCTCCCGACTCCCGCACCGCGTCGAGGAGTTCCACGAGAGCGCCGGCACCGGAGCCCGCGGCACGGCGGAGGACCTCCTGTTCCTGGCCACGGCCCACACCACCTGCCCCTGACCCCCACCCCGGCCCCGGCCCCGGCCCCGGCCCCGGCCCGCCCGCATACCCGGAGCGCCCCAGACCGCCCGCACACCCGGCCCGCCCGAACGCACGGAGCCCCCGCCCACCCCAAACGCGGACCACCCTGCCATCCGGCCGGGAGCCCCCGGATCCACGCCGCGTCGCGGCCCAGGGCCCGGACCGTCCTGCCCGCCCGGACACCTGGACCGCCCGCACGCCCGGACCCGCCCAGACCGCCCGCGCACCCGCAGACCCGCACCACCCAGACGACCCAGACGACCCAGAGCCCAAAGCCCAGAGCACCCAGACCACCCGCATCACCCCACCCGCACCCGACAAGAGCGAGGTGACGGCCCCCCATGGCCGAGATCACGACCACCGCATACACCGACGACGTGCCACCCGGCTCACTCATCACCCGCGACGGGCAGATGCAGTGGGCCGGACTGCTGCTGGGCCCCGGGACGCCGTACGAGATCGACCGGGGCGGGCTCAGCGGCTGGGAGGACCTTCCGGAGTACGACGCCTCCGACGCCGACCACCCCACCGCGCACGGCGCCTGGCCGGGCGCCCGCTACGCCAAGCCGCGCCGGATCGGCGGCACGGTGTGGACCGTACCGCCGCAGGACGACAGCGCGCTCGCCGTGACCCGCGCCCTGCGCCAGGCACTGCTGCTCGACGACGAGGAACGCTGGCTCGCCGTCCGGCTGCACGGCGAGACGCTGGCCGTACGGGCCCGGGTCAGCCAGCGGGTGCTGGCCGCCGACCGGACGTACACCACCCAGGGCGTCTCCCGGGCGTCCGTGCAGTGGTACGCCACCGACCCGCGCCGCTACTCGGTCGACGAGCGGACCGCGCTGACCGGCGCCCCGCAGCCGGAGAGCGGTCTGACCTGGCCGCTGACCTGGCCGCTGTACTGGGGCCAGGCCGCCTCCACCGGCGACGTCAACGCCGACAACGACGGCTCCGCGCCCACCCACCCGGTCCTGGTGTTCACCGGCCCCTGCACCAACCCGACCGTCACCGACCGCACCTCCGCGCTGCGGCTGCGTTACGAGATCGGCCTCGCCGCCGGTGACGAGCTGGTCGTCGACACCGCCGCCGGCACGGTCACCCTCAACGGCACCGCGTCCCGCCGGCACACCGCGGCCGCCGACAGCAGCCCCGAGGAGCTCTTCGCCTTCTCGCCCGGCCGCGCCCAGCTGGCGTTCCGCCCCGACACCCACGGCGCCGGCGCCCAGCTCACGGTCCGCTGGCGCACCGCGGAGTGGTGACCCCGACGCCCCCTTCCCGCGACCGCACCCCACGACCAGTACAGGAGACCAGCAGATGAATCTGCGCAGTTCATGGCTGGCCGAGACCGGCCAGACCCGTGAGGACACCCGGCTCACCCAGCTGGGCGCCACCACCCCGGCCAACCCGCTGGACGTCCGCTCCGGCATCCTCCCGGGCTCCTACGACGGGCAGTACCGGCTGTCGGGCTTCTGGATGGAGGGCGGCGCCGGCACCATGACCGCCACCGTCCACGAGGGCCGGGCCGTCGTCCAGGGCGGCAGCGGTCAGGGCGCCTACCCGGTCACCCTGCCCGAGCCGCTGACCCTCACCTTCACCGACGGCGACGCCCAGTACGCCCGGATCGACGTCGTCGTACTGCGGATCTACGACGACATGTACGACGACTCCGGCTTCACCAAGGCCGCCGTGGAGATCGTCCGGGGCACCCCCGCCGCCACCCCGGCGGTGCCCGCGCTGCCGGGCGTCTGTCTGCCGGTCTACCAGGTCCGGGTCCGCGCCGGGATCAGCGCGGGCAACGGCGGCGTCAACTGGAGCTCCTCCGACGTCACCGACCTGCGCACGCCCACGGTCGCGGCCGGCGGCATCCTGCCCGTGGTCGGCGAGACCGGCAACGGCGCCTATCCGGGCCAGTACCGCGACTCCGGCGGCGCCCTCCAGCGCTGGGACGGCTCCGCCTGGGTGCCGTACCCGCTCGCCCTCGGCGGTGTCGCCCCGGCCGGGGCGGTGACCACGGCGAGCTACACCGGCCAGTACCGGGACGGCTCCGACGGCAACCTCCAGCGCTGGGACGGCTCGTCCTGGGTGTCGTACCAGCGGATCCCCTCCTGGACGAACTACACGCCGGTCTGGTACTCGTCCACCGGCACCGCGCCGGTGGTCGGCAACGGCAGCCTCAACGGCAGGTACGTCAAGCTCGGCAACCTGGTCCACGTCCGGCTGCGGCTGGCGATCGGCTCGACGACCAATCTCTCCGCGCTGGACACCGCCGGCGCCTGGTCCTTCTCACTGCCGTTCCTCCCGGCGTCGGGCTGGATGACCGACATCCTGCTGAACGTCGTGGGCTACAGCAGCAACGGCTTCAAGTTCTTCCAGGGGGCCGCCCAGGTGTCGGCGGCGGGCGGCGGCGTCGTGAACCGGTTCACCGTCACCTCCGGCACGACCGCCGCGAGCTGGACCAAGTCCGTCCCCTACACCTGGCAGGCCACCGACGTCCTGTCGATCTGGGGCGACTACGAGTCCGCCGCCTGAGCCCACCCTCGACGCCTCGACGCCTCGACGAAGGAGTCCACCATGCCGATCCGTTCCGGATGGCTCTCCCCCGACGGACAGACCCGCGAGGACACCCGCCTCATCTCGCTCGGCGCCCTCACCCCCGCCTCCCCGGTCGCCACCCGCTCCGGCGTCCTGCCGGGCTCCACCGGCGGCCTCTACCGTGTCTCCGGCTTCACCGTCACCGGCACCACCGGCGCCATGACCGCGAGCGTCAGCCCCGGCCGTGCCGTGATCCAGAGCACCGACGCCCGGGGCGCCTACCCGGTCGCGCTCACCGAGTACCTGCCGCTCACCTTCGCGGACGGCGACGCCCAGTACGGCCGGATCGACCTCGTCGTCCTGCGGGTCTACGACAACGTGTACGACGGCTCCGGCCGCACCGAGGCCGTCGTCGAGATCGTCCGGGGCACCCCGGCCGCCACCCCGGTGCCGCCGGCCACGCCCGATGTCGCCCTGGCCCTGTACTCGGTCGCCGTGGACGCGGGCGTCAGCGCCGGCAAGGGCGGGATCGCCTGGGACTCCGCGCGCACCGACCTGCGCCCGACCACCGTCGCGATCGGCGGCATCCTGCCCACCCGCACCGACGACACCGCGCCCGGCGGCCACACCGGCCAGTACCGGGACACCGGCGACATCCTCCAGCGCTGGAGTTCCACGGCCTGGGTGCCGTACCCGAGGAACGTCGGCGGGATCGTCCCCGCCGGGGTGCTGACCACCGGCGGCTACGCCGGGCAGTACCGCGACTCCTCCCTCGGCCAGCTCCAGCGCTGGAACGGCAGCGCCTGGCTCCCCGCCGTACCGGGGCCCGCCTTCGCGTCCTCGCTGGACGCCGGGTACACCACCTCGACGACCTACACGGCCACGCTGCTCGACACGGCCCTCTCGGCGCTCACGCTCACCTTCACCGCGCCGCCCTCCGGCGGGGTGATCATCAGCCTCGGCGCGCGGATCTCCACCTCGGGCAGCGAGACCGTCCAGGCGCATATGTCCCCGCAGGTCACGCTGGGCTCGACCGTGGTCTGGGCGGCGGACGACGAGCGCGCCGCGTCCGGCTCGGGCGCCATCAGCAAGTCGCAGTCGACGCAGCTGCGCCTGACCTCCCTCACCGCCGGATCGGTCTACACGGTCACCGCGATGCACCGCTCGTCCAGCGCGAGCGTCACCAGCTGGTTCGACACCCTCTGGCTCCGGGTGGACCCGCTCGCCTGAACCGGCCTCCCCGAAAGGAACCGACCATGCCCCTTCGTACCGGCTGGCTCTCCCCCGACGGCCAGACCCGCGAGGACACCCGACTCGTCTCGCTCGGCGCCCTCACCCCGACCTCGCCGGTCACCACCCGCTCCGGCGTCCTGCCGGGCTCCTCCGACGGAGTCTCCCGCCTCTCCGGCTTCACCCTCACCGGCACCACCGGCACCATGACCGCCACCGTCGGCCCCGGCCGGGCGGTGATCCAGGGGAGCAGCTCCCAGGGCGCCTACCCGGTCGCGCTGACCGAGTACCTCGACCTGGTCTTCGCCGACGGCGACGCCCAGTACGGCCGGATCGACCTGGTCGTCCTGCGGATCTACGACGATCTGTACGACGGCTCCGGCCGCACCGAGGCCGCCCTGGAGGTCGTCCGGGGCACCCCCGCCGCCACCCCGGCCGTCCCTGCGGTGCCCGCGGTGTCGCTGCCGCTGTACGAGGTGGCCGTGCCCAAGGGCGCGAGCGCGGGCACCGCGGCCATCGACTGGAGCACGGCGCTCGGCGGGCGCCGTACCGCCACGGTCTCGGTCGGCGGGATCCTCCCGGTGAGCACGGACACCACGAACGGCTCCTACCCGGGCCAGTACCGGGACGTGGGCGGGCAGTTGCAGCGGTGGAGCGGCACGGCCTGGACCGACTACCCGGTGCTGCCGACCTGGCAGAACTGGACCCCGGCCTGGACGACCACCACGGGTGCGGCGACCCCCGCCTTCGGCAACGCCACGGTGAGCTGCCGGTACGTGAAGTTCGGTACGACCGTGCACCTGAACTTCTCGATCGCCTTCGGCAGCACCACCAGCTTCGGCAGCGGCGCCACCACCAGCGACAACTGGCGGTTCAGCCTGCCGGTCGCCGCCGCGGCGGCCCGCCCGCTGATCGGCTTCGCCGAGCTCGCCGCCGGCGACGCCGCCAACCGTGCCACGGCCCGGCTCTACCTCTCCACCACCACGGCCTTCGAGCTGATCCTCGCCTCGGGCAGGCCCACCGCGACGGCCTTCTCCACGAGCGGCGGCCTGGACTCCCTCACCCCCTGGACCTGGGCCAGTGGTCACACCGTCGTCGGCACCGCGACCTACGAGGCCGCCTCATGACGGCCCTCTCCACCCCGTACCGGGCGATCTTCTGCGACCTGCGCACCGACCGCACCATCGACATCCTGCCGCTGCGGGACGTCACCGTCGACGACTACATCGGCAGGGCCGGCTCGCTGTCGGGCACGATCCCGGTGCCCGACCGGGCGATGGCCGCGCGGGTCCGCCGGATCGAGGAGGGCCGGACCTCGGTCTACCTCCAGCGCGGCGACGACCTGTGGTGGGGCGGCATCATCTGGACGTCCACGCTCCAGAGCGACGACCGGGGCGTGCTCACCCTCGGCATCCAGGCCGCGACCTTCGACTCGTACGCCGGCCGCCGCCGTATCCGCGAGGACCTGGACTTCCAGGACACGGACCAGCTCGCGATCGCCCGCGCGCTGTGGGACCACCTCCAGTCCGCGTCCGGCGGGGACATCGGCGTCGGCCACGGCTCCGAGACCTCCGCGCAGACCCGCTCGGTGGCGTACCGCAACGGCGACGAGACGGTCTATCTGGAGGCCCTGGACGCGCTCGCCGCGCTGGAGAACGGCTTCGAGCACCACATCGCCGTCTACCGCGACCCGGTCAGCGGCGAGCGGGTCCGGCGGCTGCGGCTGGGCAGCCCGAGGATCGCCATCGGCACCACCGACCTGGTGATCGACCGCCCCGGCACAGTCCTGTCGTACGTCTTCCCGCGCGACGCCACCCGCGGCGGCACCACCGCCCGGGCCCGCGGCGCCACCGACAACACCAGCCAGGCCGTGGAGTCCCGGCCGCTGTACGCGGACGCCACCGTGCCCGTCGGCGAGCAGCTGATCGCGGCCGGCTATCCGCGCATCGACCTGACCTCGGACCACAACGACGTGGCGAGCGTGCCGGTGCTGCGGTCGCTGGCCAACGCCGAACTCACCGAGGGCGTGGGGGCGGTGGTGATCCCCGAGATCAGCGTCCGGCTCGACGATCTGGTGCCGCCCGCGCTGCTGGGCCGTACGGTCCGGCTGCGGATCGACGACGAGTGGTGGACCGAGGGCCTGGACGCCCGCTACCGGATCGTCGGCGTCAAGGTCAGCCCGGGGCAGCGCGGCCGTCCCGACACCGCTGAGCTCTACCTGGAGGAGGTCTGATGCCCCAGCTCCCCGAAGACATCATCGACCGGCTCACCCAGATGGAACGCCGGATCCAGCAGCTGTCGACCGCCGTCAACACCCGGCCCGCGCTCAACACCATCACCGGCGGCGAGGTGGAGATCAGCGACGGCACCCTGAAGATCAGCGACGGCGGCACCCTGCTGGTGCAGCGGCCGGGCACCACCGAGCCGATGTTCCGGGTCGGCTCCTGGCAGGGCGAGGAGTACGGCCTGGAGATCCACCGCCAGACCGGCAGCAAGGCGCTGACCCTGTTCAACGGGGACGGCGGCGCCGGCTCGCTCCAGCCGCTGCGGATCTACGACAACGGCAGCCGGGAGATCATCTCCGACGACGTCAACACCGGCGGGCTGGCCCGGCCCTGGCTGGCGATGCTGCCGCCGCAGGACACCACCCAGACGCGCTGGCCGCAGAGCGCCGCCACCTCCTGGACGACGATCGCCGTCTCCTACAACCCCGTCTGGCAGCCGAAGATGCGGCTCCTGCTCAACACCCGCGTCAGCTCCGGCGGCGCGGGACAGGTGCGGGTGCTGGTCAACGGCGTGCAGTGGGGCGACACGGTCACCGCGCCCAACGACTTCGACTACACGGCCCTGCTCGGCAGCGACTTCGGCGCGCTCTACGCCACCACGGTCAAGGTCGAGATCCAGGCCATCGCCACCACCGGCACCGTCTACGCCAACCCGGTCCTGATGCACGGCCGGCAGAGCTAGGCGGACACCCCCTAGGGAGGAACCCTTGGAGATCGACCCCGCCCTGCCCTGGGGCATCGCGATCGACTACGCCGGGCGGGCCACCGTCACGGAGGCCGGTCACACCCTGCACGTCAACGTCTCGGACACCAGCCTGAGTTCGGTGATCGGGCCCGACTCGATCACCGGCACCTACTCGCCCGTCAGCGTCACCGCCGAGTTCTCCGAGAGCGGCACCGGCGGCGCGGTCCTGCGCGGCTCCGGCCGGGTCACGGTCCTGCCGGACGGCTCCGGCCCGGTCGTCCCGGACGGTACGGCCGTCCAGCGGGCGATCGCCGCGGCCCTCGCCGACTTCCGGGCCAAGGTGAGCGACTACGCCGCCCTGTGCGCCGCCTGGCCGCCGGCCGACTGACGCTCCCGCAAGCCCCGTCCAATGCCCCGCGCCACCCCACCGGCCGGGGTTTTTTCCTGTCCCCCGGGCCCGATATGCCCCACATCGAAGCAAGCTCCCCAGGGAGGCACCACCCATGGCCAACCCTCTCTCCGCCGACGCCCTCGTCGCCGCTCTGGACGCCGAGGGCGTCACCGTCGTCGAACACGCCGGCTGGCGCACCCACAACCGCAACCACAAGGGCAGCTGGGGCCCGGTCAACGGCGTGATCATCCATCACACCGTCACCTCCGGCACCACCGGCTCCGTCGCGATCTGCTTCAACGGCTACACCGCCCTGCCCGGCCCGCTCTGCCACGGCGTGATAGCCAAGGACGGCACCGTCCACCTCGTCGGCAACGGCCGCGCCAACCACGCCGGCAGCGGCGACGGAGACGTCCTCAAGGCCGTCGCCGCCGAACGGGCCACCCTGCCCGCACCCCACCGCAACGACACCGACGGCAACGTCCACTTCTACGGCTTCGAGTGCGTCAACCTCGGCGACGGCCGGGATCCCTGGCCCGAGGTCCAGCTGGAGGCCATGGTCCGGGCGGCCGCCGCGCTGTGCCGGGCGCACGGCTGGAGCGAGCGCTCGGTGATCGGGCACAAGGAGTGGACGAACACCAAGGTCGATCCGCGCGGCTTCTCGATGGCGGACTTCCGCTCCCGGGTCGCCGCCCGGCTCGGACACCCGGTCCCGGCCGGCTCACCCACCCCCGCCCACCAGCCCTTCCCCGGCGCCGACTGGTTCCGCAGGAGCCCGAGGTCGGCGATCGTCACCGCGATGGGCAGGCGACTGGTCGCCGTCGGCTGCTCCGCCTACGCGAGCGGCCCCGGCCCGCAGTGGACCGAGGCCGACCGGGCCTCGTACGCCAAGTGGCAGCGCAAGCTCGGCTACACCGGCTCCGCCGCCGACGGCTGGCCGGGCGCCGCTTCCTGGGCGGCGCTGAAAGTCCCCCACGTCTGAGAGCGAGGCCGCCCCATGTCAGAGGCCGCCAAGCGGACCCTCCGCACCGTACTGCAGACCGCCGCCGGCCTGTGCGTCCTGCTGCCGGCGGTGGTCGGCGCCGCCGGTATCCCCGACACCCTGCCCTGGGTGGCGGGCGCGCTGGCCGTCGCCGCGGGCGTCACCCGGGTCATGGCCCTGCCCGCCGTACAGAACCTGCTGCCGGGCTGGCTGCGCACGGACACCGAGCGGAGGGATGCGTGAACGAACCCCATCCGTTCTCCGACCCCACCTCCGTCGCCGTGGAGCTCGAACGCCTGCGGGGCGCGGTCGAAGCCGGGTTCGCCCGGGTCGACGGCTCCCTCGCGCTCCTCGTCCAGCGCAGCGACCAGACCGACAAGCAGCTCGCCGACCACGAGCAGCGGCTGGACGCCCTGGAGCGCTCGCGCTGGCCGCTCGCCAGCATCGGCGCGCTGGCCGCGATCGCCACGGTGGCGGTGACGGTCGTGGAGCTCACCGCACGCTAGAAACGCCGAAGGGCGGTCACCCCGCGCGAAACGGGGTGACCGCCCTTCTACTCGTTCTTACTGGTTGTACGGACCGTAGTCGTAGTCCTCCAGCGGGACGGCCTGGCCGGAGCCGGTGCCGAACGGCGAGTAGTCGATGTCGTCGTAGCCGACGGCCGAGTACATCGCGGCCTTCGCCTCCTCGGTCGGCTCGACCCGGATGTTGCGGTAGCGGGACAGACCCGTACCGGCCGGGATGAGCTTACCGATGATGACGTTCTCCTTGAGGCCGATGAGGCTGTCGGACTTGGCGTTGATCGCCGCGTCCGTCAGAACTCGGGTCGTCTCCTGGAAGGAGGCGGCCGACAGCCAGGACTCCGTCGCCAGCGAGGCCTTGGTGATACCCATCAGCTGCGGACGACCGGAGGCCGGGTGACCGCCCTCCTGGACCACACGACGGTTCTCGGTCTCGAACTTCGAGCGCTCGACCAGCTCACCGGGCAGCAGCTCGGCGTCGCCGGACTCGATGATCGTCACGCGGCGGAGCATCTGCCGGATGATGATCTCGATGTGCTTGTCGTGGATCGACACACCCTGCGAGTTGTACACCTTCTGGACCTCGCCGACCAGGTGGACCTGGACGGCACGCTGACCCAGGATGCGCAGCACGTCGTGCGGGTTGGTGGCACCCACGGTGAGCTTCTGGCCCACCTCGACGTGCTCGCCCTCGCTGACCATCAGACGGGCGCGCTTGGAGATGGGGTAGGCCATCTCGTCGCTGCCGTCGTCCGGCGTGATGACGATCTTCTTGGTCTTCTCGGTCTCCTCGATCCGCACGCGGCCCTGGGCCTCGGAGATCGGGGCGACACCCTTCGGGGTACGGGCCTCGAAGAGCTCGACGACACGCGGCAGACCCTGGGTGATGTCGTCACCGGCCACACCACCGGTGTGGAAGGTACGCATCGTCAGCTGGGTACCGGGCTCACCGATGGACTGGGCGGCGATGATGCCGACCGCCTCACCGATGTCGACCAGCTTGCCGGTGGCCAGCGAGCGGCCGTAGCACATGGCGCAGGTGCCGACGGCGGACTCGCAGGTCAGGACCGAGCGGGTCTTGACCGTCTCCACACCGTGCCGGACCAGCTCGTCGATGAGCACGTCGCCGAGGTCGGTACCGGCCGGGGCCAGCACCCTGCCGTCGACCACGATGTCCTCGGCGAGGCAGCGGGCGTACACGGACGTCTCGACGTTGACCGTCTTGCGCAGGACACCGTCCTCGCGCTCGGCGATCGCCAGCTTGAGGCCGCGCTCGGTGCCGCAGTCCTCCTCGCGGATGATGACGTCCTGCGAGACGTCCACCAGACGACGGGTGAGGTAACCCGAGTCGGCGGTACGCAGGGCGGTGTCCGCCAGACCCTTACGGGCACCGTGCGTGGAGATGAAGTACTCCAGCACGGAGAGGCCCTCACGGAACGAGGCCTTGATCGGACGCGGGATGGTCTCGTTCTTCGCGTTCGACACCAGACCACGCATACCGGCGATCTGCCGCATCTGCATCATGTTTCCTCGGGCACCCGAGTCAACCATCATGAAGATGGGGTTCGTCTTGGGGAAGTTCTCGTTCATCGCCTCGGCGACCTCGTTGGTCGCCTTGGTCCAGATCGCGATGAGCTCCTGCGTGCGCTCTTCCTTGGTGATCAGACCGCGCTCGTACTGCTTCTGGACCTTCTCGTCCAGCGCCTCGTACCCGCGGACGATCTCCTTCTTCGCCTCGGGAACGACGACGTCGGAGATGGCCACGGTGACACCGGAACGGGTCGCCCAGTAGAAGCCGGCCGCCTTCAGGTTGTCGAGCGTCGCCGCCACGATGACCTTGGGGTAGCGCTCGGCCAGGTCGTTGACGATCTCGGAGAGCTGCTTCTTGCCCACCGAGTAGTCGACGAACGGGTAGTCCTCGGGCAGCAGCTCGTTGAAGAGCGCACGGCCCAGGGTGGTGCGCAGGCGGAACGTGTCCCCCTGCTGCCACTCGGGCTCGCCCTCCTCCTGCGCCGGCGGGGTCCAGCCGCGCGGCGGGATGGTGCCCACCGGGAAGCGGATGTCGATCGCCGACTGCAGCGCCAGCTCACCGGCGTCGAACGCCATGATCGCCTCGGCCGTGGAGCCGAAGGACCGGCCCTCGCCCTTGGTGTCGCGCAGCTCGCCGTCAGTGGTGAGGAAGAACAGACCGAGGACCATGTCCTGGGTCGGCATCGTCACCGGACGGCCGTCGGCGGGCTTGAGGATGTTGTTCGAGGACAGCATCAGGATGCGGGCCTCGGCCTGCGCCTCCGCGGACAGCGGCAGGTGCACGGCCATCTGGTCACCGTCGAAGTCCGCGTTGAACGCGGTGCAGACGAGCGGGTGGATCTGGATGGCCTTGCCCTCGACCAGCTGCGGCTCGAAGGCCTGGATGCCGAGGCGGTGCAGGGTGGGCGCACGGTTCAGCAGCACCGGGTGCTCGGCGATGACCTCTTCGAGGACGTCGTACACCACGGTGCGGCCGCGCTCGACCATCCGCTTGGCGCTCTTGATGTTCTGCGCGTGGTTCAGGTCGACCAGGCGCTTCATCACGAACGGCTTGAAGAGCTCCAGCGCCATCGCCTTCGGCAGACCGCACTGGTGCAGCTTGAGCTGCGGACCGACGACGATCACGGAACGCGCCGAGTAGTCGACACGCTTGCCGAGCAGGTTCTGACGGAAACGGCCCTGCTTGCCCTTCAGCATGTCGCTGAGGGACTTCAGCGGGCGGTTGCCGGGGCCCGTCACCGGGCGGCCGCGACGACCGTTGTCGAAGAGGGCGTCAACAGCCTCCTGAAGCATGCGCTTCTCGTTGTTGACGATGATCTCGGGTGCGCCGAGGTCGAGGAGCCTCTTCAGACGGTTGTTGCGGTTGATCACACGGCGGTACAGGTCGTTCAGGTCGGAGGTCGCGAAGCGGCCACCGTCCAGCTGCACCATCGGACGCAGGTCCGGCGGGATGACCGGCACGCAGTCCAGCACCATGCCCTTGGGGCTGTTGCTGGTCTGCAGGAACGCGGAGACGACCTTCAGACGCTTGAGCGCACGGGTCTTCTTCTGGCCCTTGCCGGTCCGGATGATCTCGCGGAGCTTCTCGGCCTCCTCGTCGAGGTCGAAGGACTCCAGGCGCTTCTGCAGCGCCGCGGCACCCATCGAACCGTCGAAGTACGTGCCGAAACGGTCGCGCAGCTCGCGGTAGAGCAGCTCGTCGCCCTCGAGGTCCTGGACCTTGAGGTTCTTGAAGCGGGTCCACACCTCGTCGAGACGGTCGATCTCGCGCTGCGAGCGGTCGCGCAGCTGCTTCATCTCGCGCTCGGCGCCTTCGCGCACCTTGCGGCGCACATCGGCCTTGGCGCCCTCGGCCTCCAGCTCGGACAGGTCGGTCTCGAGCTTCTTGGCGCGGGCCTCCAGGTCGGCGTCCCGGCGGTTCTCGACCTGCTGGCGCTCCACGGAGACATGCGCCTCCAGGGAGGGCAGGTCGCGGGTACGGCGCTCCTCGTCGACGTACGTGATCATGTACGCCGCGAAGTAGATGACCTTCTCGAGGTCCTTGGGAGCCAGGTCGAGCAGGTAGCCCAGCCGGCTCGGGACACCCTTGAAGTACCAGATGTGCGTGACGGGCGCGGCCAGCTCGATGTGGCCCATCCGCTCACGGCGCACCTTGGCGCGGGTCACCTCGACGCCGCAGCGCTCACAGATGATGCCCTTGAAGCGGACGCGCTTGTACTTGCCGCAGTAGCACTCCCAGTCCCGGGTCGGACCGAAGATCTTCTCGCAGAAGAGTCCGTCCTTTTCGGGCTTGAGGGTGCGGTAGTTGATGGTCTCGGGCTTCTTGACCTCGCCGTGGCTCCACTGACGGATGTCGTCAGCGGTGGCCAGACCGATCCGGAGCTCGTCGAAGAAGTTGACGTCGAGCACTATGCGTCAATCCCTCTCAGGGTTGTAAGTCTTGGGGTCTGAAACGGGGGTCCCGGGGCCGGAGGCCTTCTGGATGAAGGCCTCCGGACTCCCGTCAGACCTCTTCGACGCTGCTCGGCTCGCGCCGGGACAGGTCGATGCCGAGCTCCTCCGCCGCGCGGAAGACGTCCTCGTCGGTGTCACGCATCTCGATGGACATACCGTCGCTGGACAGCACCTCCACGTTCAGGCAGAGCGACTGCATCTCCTTGATGAGCACCTTGAAGGACTCGGGGATGCCGGGCTCGGGGATGTTCTCGCCCTTGACGATGGCCTCGTAGACCTTCACGCGGCCGGTGACGTCGTCGGACTTGATGGTCAGCAGTTCCTGGAGCGCGTACGCGGCGCCGTAGGCCTCGAGGGCCCACACCTCCATCTCACCGAAGCGCTGGCCACCGAACTGCGCCTTACCACCCAGCGGCTGCTGGGTGATCATCGAGTACGGACCGGTCGAGCGGGCGTGCAGCTTGTCGTCGACCAGGTGGTGCAGCTTCAGGATGTACATGTAGCCGACCGAGATCGGGTCCGGGAACGGCTCACCGCTACGGCCGTCGAACAGCCGCGCCTTGCCGGACGGGAGCACCATGCGCTCGCCGTCGCGGTTGGGGATGGTGTGCTGGAGCAGACCCGCCAGCTCGTCCTCACGGGCGCCGTCGAAGACCGGGGTCGCGACGTTGGTGCCCGGGGCGACCGAGTCGGCACCGATGGCCTGCAGTCGCTGCGCCCACTCGTCGGCGAGACCGGAGACGTCCCAGCCGCGGCTGGCGAGCCAGCCGAGGTGGATCTCCAGGACCTGTCCCGGGTTCATTCGGGACGGCACACCGAGCGGGTTGAGGATGATGTCGACCGGGGTCCCGTCCTCGAGGAACGGCATGTCCTCGATGGGCAGGATCTTGGAGATGACACCCTTGTTGCCGTGACGGCCGGCGAGCTTGTCACCGTCGGTGATCTTGCGCTTCTGCGCCACGTACACGCGCACCAGCTGGTTCACACCGGGGGGAAGCTCGTCGCCCTCCTCGCGGTCGAAGACACGGACGCCGATGACCTTGCCGATCTCGCCGTGCGGGACCTTCAGCGAGGTGTCACGGACCTCACGGGCCTTCTCACCGAAGATCGCGCGCAACAGGCGCTCCTCGGGCGTCAGCTCGGTCTCGCCCTTCGGGGTGACCTTGCCGACGAGGATGTCACCGGCGACGACCTCGGCACCGATACGGATGATGCCGCGCTCGTCGAGGTCGGCGAGGACCTCCTCGGAGACGTTCGGGATGTCCCGGGTGATCTCCTCGGGGCCGAGCTTGGTGTCACGGGCGTCGACCTCGTGCTCCTCGATGTGGATCGAGGAGAGGACGTCGTCCTGCACGAGGCGCTGCGACAGGATGATCGCGTCCTCGTAGTTGTGACCCTCCCACGGCATGAACGCCACGAGCAGGTTCTTGCCCAGCGCCATCTCGCCGTTCTCGGTGGCCGGACCGTCGGCGAGGACCTGGCCCTCGATGATCCGGTCGCCCTCGTTGACGATGACCTTCTGGTTGACCGAGGTGCCCTGGTTGGAGCGGGCGAACTTGGCCAGCCGGTAGGTGATGTAGGTGCCGTCGTCGTTGGCGGTGGTGATGTAGTCCGCGGAGACCTCCTGGACCACACCCGCCTTCTCGGCCTTGACCACGTCGCCGGCGTCGACGGCGGAGCGGTACTCCATGCCGGTGCCGACGAGCGGGGACTCGCTCTTGATGAGCGGCACGGCCTGGCGCATCATGTTCGCGCCCATGAGGGCACGGTTGGCGTCGTCGTGCTCGAGGAACGGGATCATGGCGGTCGCGACCGACACCATCTGGCGCGGCGAGACGTCCATGTAGTCCACGTCGTCACCGGGGACGTAGTCGACCTCGCCGCCGCGGCGGCGGACCAGGACGCGGTTCTCGGTGAAGCGCATGTCGTCGTTGAGCGTGGCGTTCGCCTGCGCGATGACGTAGCGGTCCTCTTCGTCGGCCGTCAGGTAGTCGACCTCGTCGGTGACCTGGCCGCCGGCGACCTTGCGGTACGGGGTCTCGACGAAACCGAACGCGTTGACGCGACCGTAGGAGGCGAGCGAGCCGATCAGACCGATGTTCGGGCCTTCGGGCGTCTCGATCGGGCACATACGGCCGTAGTGCGAGGGGTGCACGTCACGGACCTCGAAGCCGGCCCGCTCACGGGAGAGACCACCCGGGCCAAGAGCCGACAGACGGCGCTTGTGGGTGAGACCCGACAGCGGGTTGTTCTGGTCCATGAACTGCGACAGCTGGCTGGTGCCGAAGAACTCCTTGATGGAGGCGACGACCGGCCGGATGTTGATCAGGGTCTGCGGCGTGATCGCCTCGACGTCCTGGGTCGTCATGCGCTCGCGCACGACGCGCTCCATACGCGCCAGACCCGTACGGACCTGGTTCTGGATGAGCTCGCCGACGCTGCGCAGACGACGGTTGCCGAAGTGGTCGATGTCGTCGGTCTCGACGACGATCGTCTGACCGCTGTCGCCGACCGTCTCGGTCTCGCCGGCGTGCAGCTTGACCAGGTACTTGATCGTCGCGATGACGTCCTCGACGGTCAGGACACCGGCGTCCAGCGGCGCGTCCGCGGCCAGCTTCTTGTTGACCTTGTAGCGGCCGACCTTGGCGAGGTCGTAGCGCTTGGGGTTGAAGTAGAGGTTCTCGAGCAGCGTCTGCGCGGCCTCACGCGTGGGGGGCTCGCCCGGACGGAGCTTGCGGTAGATGTCGAGCAGCGCGTCGTCCTGGCCCTGGGTGTGGTCCTTCTCCAGGGTGGCGCGCATGGACTCGTACTCGCCGAACTCCTCGAGGATCTGCTCGGTGGTCCAGCCGAGCGCCTTCAGGAGGACGGTCACGGACTGCTTGCGCTTGCGGTCGATGCGGACGCCGACCATGTCGCGCTTGTCGATCTCCATCTCCAGCCAGGCACCCCGGGAGGGGATGATCTTGGCGGAGAAGATGTCCTTGTCGGACGTCTTGTCGATCGAGGAGTCGAAGTAGACACCCGGCGAACGGACCAGCTGCGACACCACGACACGCTCGGTGCCGTTGATGACGAAGGTGCCCTTGTGCGTCATGAGCGGGAAGTCGCCCATGAAGACCGTCTGGGACTTGATCTCGCCGGTCTCGTTGTTGGTGAACTCGGCCGTCACGAAGAGCGGGGCCGCGTACGTGAAGTCGCGGTCCTTGCACTCGTCGATGCTGTTCTTCGGCGGCTCGAAACGGTGGTCGCGGAAGGTCAGCGACATCGACCCGGAGAAGTCCTCGATCGGGGAGATCTCCTCGAAGATCTCCTCGAGGCCGGACTTGGTGGGGACGTCCTGACCGTTGTCCAGAGCCTCCTCGACCCGACTCTGCCAAGCGGTGTTGCCGAGCAGCCAGTCGAAGCTCTCGGTCTGCAGCGCGAGCAGGTTCGGAACCTCGAGAGGCTCCTTGATCTTTGCAAAAGAGATGCGCAGCGGGGCGGTGCTGGCGGCGTTGTTCGTATTCGCGGTCGAGGCGTTGCGCGAGGCGGCCAAGAGGGGGTCCTTCCGAGGGCTCGGACTCACTACGCGCGTACCGGCCCCTCTCGTGCACACGGAGACAGAAAATCCCAGGTCAGGGATGATCGTGTCGTCGATGTCAAGGGAGGGCAGACCCCTGGTGACGGACAGGGGACAGCTAACAGGCAGCGCAAAGGGTCAGTGTAGCCACTCGGCACACTGATGTCCAGTCCCGTTTTTCAGAGACCCTTGCTGTCCTCAACGCCTGCGCCACATCCTGCCTTCACCGCGTTGATACTGCCCTCTTCGCCGTCGATCCATGCCTCGGATTCGGATCCTTGTGACGACGCGTCCTGAGAATTGCGCGCTGCGTGCGGTTCGTCAAGGCCCCCCTGCGTAAACCCGGGGCCGCCGGAGACACGACGAAGATCACCATACCCCCCGCCGTCACGGGTGCAAGGCAACCGTGGCCGCGCTCCGGGAACGCCGAAGAGCGACCACCCGGATGGATGATCGCTCTTCGGCGCTTGCGCGTTACAGGCTCGCTGAGCCCGGGTTCCGGACCTGGTGGGCCCGGAGGGTGTTACTTGACCTCGACGGAGGCGCCGGCGCCCTTGAGGGACTCGGCGGCCTTCTCCGCGGCCTCCTTGGTGACCTTCTCGAGAACGGGCTTCGGGGCGCCGTCCACGAGGTCCTTGGCCTCCTTCAGGCCCAGCGAGGTCAGCTCACGCACGACCTTGATGACCTGGATCTTCTTCTCGCCGGCGCCGGTGAGGACGACGTCGAACTCGTCCTGCTCCTCGACGGCCTCGGCGGGGGCGGCCGGGCCGGCCGGGCCCGCGACGGCGACCGCGGCGGCGGCGGTGACGTCGAACTTCTCCTCGAACGCCTTCACGAACTCGGAGAGCTGGATCAGGGTCATGTTCTCGAACTCGGCGAGCAGTTCGTCCTGGGTGAGAGCCATGATGGCTTTCCTTCCACTAATTTCGGCTGGTGCCGGATGTACATGTCTGGCGGGCGTACGTTCGGCCCGCTACGACCCCCTGCCCCAGGCGGACTGCCTGGAGGCGGCGGTCATTACGCGAGCCGAATTACTCGGCACCGCCCTGCTCGGCCTGCTTGGCACGAAGCGCCTCCGCGGTGCGGACGAACTTCGACGGGAGCGCCTGGAAGACCTGAGCAGCCTGCGTCTGCTTGCCCTTCATGGCGCCCGCCAGCTTGGCGAGCAGAACCTCGCGGGACTCGAGGTCCGCAAGCTTCTTGATCTCGTCGGCGGACAGCGCCTTGCCGTCAAGGACACCGCCCTTGATGACGAGGTTCGGGTTGTCCTTGGCGAAGTCACGAAGACCCTTCGCCGACTCCACCGGGTCACCGGTGACGAAGGCGACCGCCGTCGGACCGTTGAACAGGTCGTCGAGCGTCGTGATCCCGGCCTCGTTGGCCGCAATCTTGGTCAGCGTGTTCTTCACCACGGCGTACTGGGCGTTCTCACCGAGCGAACGGCGCAGCGTCTTGAGCTGCGCCACGGTGAGACCCCGGTACTCGGTCAGCACGGCGGCGTTCGAGCTACGGAACTGCTCCGTGAGCTCGGCCACCGCGGCAGCCTTGTCGGGCCTTGCCATAGAGCGTCGGCCTCCTTCCGGGTGATGAGGACCGCTCGGAAGGGGCTGGGACAGACGAAACGCCCCGGCGCAGGCGCACGGGGCGTAGCTCGACCGAACGAGATCCGTCGAAGGACGGTTTCGGCCCGGGAGCACTTCCACAGTCACCTGCGCGGGTCGTCCGCATATCAAGCGGATCCTTCGGCCGCCGGACCCTCTCGCGAGAGCACGGCAACGACCAGCGGTCTTTGGCTTCGGTAGGAGCGTACGGGAGACGGACGCTGTCAAGCAAATCCGCCCGTAGGGGGCCGCCGGCTCAGCCGCCCGACTGCTGCTTCACCAGCTCGGTGAAGTCGGCGGTGTCGCTCGCCGGGGGCTCCTCGACCGCCACCTCGGTGCCGTAGTCGCTGTAGTACGCGGTCTGGCTGTAGGCGCCCGCCGTGGTCTCGCCCTTCTCCACCTTCTTGACCAGCAGGTCCTGGTCGTCCACCCAGATGTCGACGGTCTCGGTGGTGACGCCGGCCTGCTCCAGGGTCTTCTTCAGGTCGTCGAGCTGGCTCCGGCTGAGGCTGGAGTTCTTCTCGGCGAGGTCGGCCACGTCGACCGTCCCCGAGTAGTGCGTGGTCCGCTGTCCGCGCACCTTCTCCTCGCCGACCTTGCGGACGTCCCCGGAGGCCAGCAGGAGCTTCACCGACTGGTTCGGGGTGGTGTTCTGCATCTGGTCCTTCAGATACGCCCCACCGCTCCCGCCGAGGGTCTCCAGGTCGTCGTAGGCGTACTTGATCCAGTGCTTGCCGCCGGACTGCTCGGCGAAGGTGTCGCCCATC
This sequence comes from Streptomyces sp. YKOK-I1, assembly GCF_054660435.1. NCBI lineage: Bacteria > Bacillati > Actinomycetota > Actinomycetes > Kitasatosporales > Streptomycetaceae > Streptomyces > Streptomyces sp. YKOK-I1. Next base: position 6,193,069 of record NZ_BAAGDR010000001.1, on the reverse strand, counting down.
CGGGCGTAGTAGGCGTCGGGGAGGTAGCGGGCCTCCATCGAGTCGCTGCCCATCTGGCGCATGGTGTCGGCCATGGTGCCGCCCGTGTACGTGATGGTGAGCGTGCCGGTGAGGCCGTCGCCCCAGGCGAGGGACCCGTCGGCCGTCATGGACATCACGGAGCCCATGGTCGTGGTCGACTCGACCTTGGCGGAGTCGGCGCCGTCGGTGGACTTCTCGGCGGTGCGCAGCGCGGCGATGGGGTCGAACCGTGCGCCCTCCGAGCCGCCGGAGGAGCCAGAGGAGCCCGAGGAGGAGCCGGACGAGCTCCCGGAGTCCCCCGAGGCCTGGCAGGCCGTCACCCCGGCCAGCAGGCTCATCGCCGCGATGGACAGCCCCGCCGTCCGCACACATGTGCGCTTCATCCGCCCCACCCCCATGAGAGTTCCGTGATTGCACGGTAACGCACAGCACTGACAGCCGTACGAAAAAACCTCTGTGCCCCAAAGGGGACGAGCCCCGCACCTCGAAAGGTTGCGGGGCTCGTCGCCGACCGAAAAGGAACCGTCAGGTTCAGACCGCGGCCGGGTCCTCCTCGACGAGGAGGTTGCGGGTGCGGTTCGGGTCGACCTGGATGCCGGGGCCGATCGTGGTGCTGATCGCGGCCTTCTTGATGTAGCGACCCTTCGCGGCGGACGGCTTGAGACGGGTGATCTCCTCGAGCGCCGCGGCGTAGTTCTCCACCAGCTTGGTGTCCTCGAAGGACGTCTTGCCGATGATGAAGTGCAGGTTCGAGTGCTTGTCGACGCGGAACTCGATCTTGCCGCCCTTGATCTCGGTGACGGCCTTGACCACGTCGGGGGTGACGGTGCCGGTCTTCGGGTTCGGCATCAGACCACGGGGACCGAGCACGCGGCCGAGGCGGCCGACCTTGCCCATGAGGTCCGGGGTGGCGACGACGGCGTCGAAGTCCAGACGGCCCTTCGCGACCTCGTCGATCAGTTCGTCGGAGCCGACGATGTCGGCGCCCGCGGCCTCCGCGGCCGCAGCACGGTCACCGGTCGCGAAGACCAGGACCCGGGCGGTCTTGCCGGTGCCGTGCGGCAGGTTCACGGTGCCACGGACCATCTGGTCGGCCTTGCGCGGGTCGACACCCAGACGGAAGGCGACCTCGACGGTGCCGTCGAACTTGGAGGTGGAGGTCTCCTTGGCGAGACGGACGGCCTCGAGCGGGGCGTAGAGCTTCTCCCGGTCGACCTTGGCGTCCGCAGCGCGGAGAGACTTGCTGCGCTTGCTCACTACTGCTCCTGATGTGTCTGAGGAGTCGTGGTACGGGCCGAGCAGGCCCTGCCACTACTGCTGAAGTACGGGGTGGTGAAGGTCAGCCCTCGACCGTGATGCCCATGGAACGGGCGGTGCCGGCGATGATCTTCGCAGCGGCGTCCAGGTCGTTGGCGTTCAGGTCGGGAAGCTTGGTCGTGGCGATCTCACGGACCTGCGCCTCGGTGATCTTGGCGACCTTGGTCTTGTGCGGCTCGCCCGAGCCCTTCTCCACACCGGCGGCCTTGAGGATCATCTTCGCGGCCGGCGGGGTCTTGGTCACGAAGGTGAAGGAGCGGTCCTCGTAGACCGTGATCTCCACCGGGATGACCCAGCCACGCTGCGACTCGGTCGCCGCGTTGTAGGCCTTGCAGAACTCCATGATGTTGACGCCGTGCTGACCGAGCGCGGGGCCGACCGGCGGGGCCGGGTTCGCCGCACCGGCGTTGATCTGGAGCTTGATGAGCCCCGTGACCTTCTTCTTCTTGGGAGGCATTACTCTCCAGGTCCTTTCATTCGGGTCCATGCCCGCGCCAGGGAACCAACCGAACGCAGGCATACCGCACAACGATAACGGGTATAGATGCGCGGCCAAAAACCGAGCAGGTCAGGCAGGCTGTGACAGCCCGCCTGACCTGGTCGGAAGCTCTTTCCGGAAGAAGCTAGTTCTTCTGGATCTGGTCGAACGACAGCTCGACCGGGGTCTCGCGCCCGAAGATCTCCACCAGACCCTTGACCTTCTTCGAGTCGGCGTTGATCTCGTTGATCGTGGCCTGCAGCGTGGCGAACGGACCGTCGGTGACGGTGACCGAGTCGCCCACCTCGAAGTCCAGCACCTGGACCTCGACCTTGCGCTGCGGAGCCGGCTTGCCCTCGGCCTCGGCGGCCTCGCGGGCGGCCTTCTCCTCGGCCTCCGGGGCGAGCATCTTGACGATCTCGTCCAGGGTCAGCGGGTACGGGTCGTAGGCGTTGCCCACGAAGCCGGTGACACCGGGGGTGTTGCGGACGACGCCCCAGGACTCGTTCGTCAGGTCCATGCGGACCAGGACGTAACCCGGGAGCTTGTTCTGGCGGATCGTCTTGCGGTCGCCGTTCTTGATCTGGACGACCTCTTCCTGCGGCACCTCGGCCTGGAAGATGTAGTCCTCGACGTTCAGCGAGACGGCGCGCTGCTCCAGGTTGGTCTTCACGCGGTTCTCGTAGCCGGCGTAGGTGTGGATCACGTACCACTCGCCGGGGAGGGTGCGCAGTTCCTCGCGCAGGGCGACGACGGGGTCGACGGGCTCGGCCGGCTCTTCTTCCTCGGCCTCGAGCTCGTCCTCGACGTCCTCCGACTCCTCGGAGTCGTCCTCGACCTCGTCCTCGGCGTCCTCGTCCTCGACGTGGAGCGCTGCTTCCTCCGCGGGCTCGCCCGCCTCGGCGTCGGCAGCCTCGAACTCGTCCACCTCGTCCGCGCCCTCGACGATGTCGAGCTCGTCGTCGACCTCGTCGGGCTCGATGGCGTCGTTCAGGTTCTGGTCAGACACGGTGGCTGCTTCTTCCTGGATACATAGGGGTGGAACATGCGAAAGGGGCGCCGGATACCTCGGCGCCCTTCGCTCTCGGCTCAGCCAAAGACGTACTTGGCGGCGTGGCTGAGTCCATAGTCAATCACGGTCACCAGGCCGATCATGACGACGACGAACACGATCACCACGGTCGTGTAAGTCGTCAGCTGTCCGCGAGTGGGCCAGACGACCTTGCGGAGTTCCGCCACGATCTGGCGGTAGAAGAGTGCGAGGCGCTTCAGCGGGCCCTTCTTGGCGCGCTTTCCGCCCTTCCGCCCCTTCTTCTTGGCCTCAGGCAACTCGTCCTGGGCATCAGGCGTGTCGATGGAGCCCACGGCATCCGCCATTCGTCCTCACCTGTTCCCGGGTCGTGGCCGTGCCGCGCCCGGTCTGAGCCGCACGGCGGTGCATTGCTGTACGTACATGCGCACACATCCTGGCGAAGGTGTGTGTAGCAGGGCCGGAGGGACTTGAACCCCCAACCGCTGGTTTTGGAGACCAGTGCTCTACCAATTGAGCTACGACCCTTTGTGTGTCCCCCAACGTACCGCATCCGACCGGGTGCTCGGTGTGCACCGGTTGAGGCACGGCTGTTGAAGGCCAACGACGGATGAGTGTACGTGGTCCTGAGCGTGAGGTCGAACGGAAAGTGGTCTTGGACGAAATCAGTCTGATGTTCAGCCAGTTGCCCAGTGGGTGAAACCCGTGTGCCGGGCGGGTTTCCGGTCTGAAACCATGGGCCGTATGAGCGCTGCAACCCCTCCCACCGAGCGCCGGGTCTCCGCCCGAGTCGGCGCGATCTCCGAGTCCGCCACCCTCGCCGTGGACGCCAAGGCCAAGGCCCTGAAGGCCGCCGGGCGTCCGGTGATCGGCTTCGGCGCCGGTGAGCCCGACTTCCCGACGCCGGACTACATCGTCGAGGCGGCCGTAGAGGCCTGCAAGGACCCCAAGTACCACCGCTACACGCCGGCCGGCGGCCTGCCCGAGCTGAAGGCCGCGATCGCCGCGAAGACCCTGCGCGACTCCGGCTACGAGGTCGAGGCCGCGCAGATCCTGGTCACCAACGGCGGCAAGCAGGCGATCTACAACGCCTTCGCCGCGATCCTCGACCCGGGCGACGAGGTCATCGTCCCGGCGCCGTACTGGACGACGTACCCCGAGTCGATCCGTCTCGCCGGCGGTGTCCCGGTGGAGGTCGTCGCCGACGAGACGACCGGCTACCGGGTCTCGGTCGAGCAGCTGGAGGCGGCGCGCACCGAGAAGACCAAGGTCGTGCTGTTCGTCTCCCCGTCCAACCCGACCGGCGCGGTGTACAGCGCCGCCGAGGCCGAGGCGATCGGCCGCTGGGCCGTCGAGCACGGCCTGTGGGTGCTGACGGACGAGATCTACGAGCACCTGGTCTACGGCGACGCGGTGTTCACCTCCCTGCCGGCGATCCTGCCCGAGCTGCGGGACAAGTGCGTCGTCGTGAACGGGGTCGCGAAGACGTACGCGATGACCGGCTGGCGCGTCGGCTGGATCATCGGCCCGAAGGACGTCGTCAAGGCCGCGACGAACCTCCAGTCCCACGCCACCTCCAACGTCTCGAATGTGGCCCAGGTCGCCGCGATCGCCGCCGTCTCCGGTGACCTGTCGGCGGTGGAGAAGATGAAGGAGGCGTTCGACCGGCGTCGTAAGACGATCGTGCGGATGCTGAACGAGATCGACGGCGTGCTCTGCCCGGAGCCCGAGGGCGCGTTCTACGCGTACCCGTCGGTGAAGGCGCTGCTCGGCAAGGAGATCCGCGGCAGGCGCCCGCAGAGCAGCACCGAGCTGGCGGAGATCATCCTGGACGAGGCCGAGGTCGCGGTCGTCCCGGGTGAGGCCTTCGGCACGCCGGGCTATCTGCGGCTGTCGTACGCGCTGGGCGACGAGGACCTCGTCGAGGGCGTGAGCCGCATCCAGAAGCTGCTGGCGGAGGCCCGGGACTGACGGCTGTCCCGCTTCGACGGAGCCTGGTCCCGGATCCGGGGCCGGGCTTCGTTGTTGTGTGCGAGCAAGACCACGTTCGGGCAATCGGCTACCGGGACGACACGGCCGTACGGCAGGATCGGCGGATGGAGCGTGTACGTGATGTCTCTGAGCTGCCCAAGGCCCATCTGCACCTGCACTTCACCGGTTCGATGCGGCCCTCGACCGTGCTGGAGCTGGCCGACAAGTACGGGGTGCGTCTGCCCGAGGCGCTGACCGAGGCGCTGACCAGCGGGGAGCCTCCGAGGCTGCGGGCCACGGACGAGCGGGGCTGGTTCCGTTTCCAGCGGCTGTACGACGCGGCCCGGTCCTGTCTGCGCCGGCCCGAGGACATACAGCGCCTGGTGCGGGAGGCGGCCGAGGAGGACGTCAGGGACGGCTCCGGGTGGCTGGAGATCCAGGTCGACCCGACCTCGTACGCGCCGCGGCTGGGCGGGCTGATCCCGGCGCTGGAGATCATCCTGGACGCGGTGGAGTCGGCCTCGCGGGACACCGGGCTCGGGATGCGGGTGCTGGTCGCGGCGAACCGGATGAAGCATCCGCTGGACGCCCGGACGCTGGCCCGGCTGGCGGTGCGCTACGCGGACCGGGGGGTGGTCGGTTTCGGGCTGTCGAACGACGAGCGGCGGGGCATGGCGCGCGACTTCGACCGGGCCTTCACCATCGCGCGCGACGGCGGACTGCTGTCTGCGCCGCACGGCGGCGAGCTGACCGGTCCGTCGTCGGTACGGGACTGCCTGGACGATCTGCACGCCACCCGGGTGGGGCACGGCGTCCGGGCGGCGGAGGACCCGAGGCTGCTCAAGCGGCTCGCGGAGCGGGGCGTGACCTGCGAGGTGTGCCCGGCGTCGAACGTGGCGCTGGGGGTGTACGAGAAGCCCGAGGACGTACCGCTGCGGACGCTGTTCGAGGCGGGGGTGCCGATGGCGCTGGGCGCCGACGACCCGCTGCTGTTCGGCGCGCGGCTGGCCGCGCAGTACGAGATCGCCCGGCACCACCACGGTTTCACCGACGAGGAGCTGGCGGAGCTGGCCCGGCAGTCGGTCCGGGGCTCGGCGGCCCCGGCGGGCGTGAAGGCGAAGCTGCTGACGGGGGTGGACGACTGGCTGGCCTCCTGAGCGCGGGTGCGCACAGGAGGCCGGCCGGGGCTCAGCGCCGGACCGGGAGTTCCGGCAGGAGCGGGTAGCGGGTCGACAGCCGCATCGCGCCCTCGGTGACCGCGGGGTCCCGGGAGGCCGCCTGGACGCCGTCGAGGTAGGCGTGGGCCGCGGCCTCGTAGACGTTGTCCACGGCCGTGAGCTCGGCGGCGAGGGCCTGGGCGCGTTCGGTGCGCCGCTCCTCCAGGGTGCCCTGTTCGCGCTGGGCGGCGGCGACCGCCGCCTCCGCCCGCGCCAGCTCCTCCTCGGCCTTCGCCAGCCGGTCGCCGTGCAGCCGGTAGGCGGCGATGAAGGGGTGCTCCTCGGAGACGGCGAGCAGGAAGGCGATGCCGCCGGAGAGCAGCAGCAGGGCGATGAAGGTGACGCTGACAGTGTGCTCGTCCAGGTGGAGCTGGTCGAGCAGGGTGGGCGCGGGCGGCAGGTCGACGCCGAGCTGCCGGGCGGTCTCCGCGAGGGCGGGGCTGTCGGTGTCCCGGAAGACGATGCGGGCCCGCAGGTCGCCCAGGTACCAGGCGGCCCAGCCCCACAGGGTGACCAGCGCGGCCGCGACCGGCAGGACCAGCCACAGGGCGGCGGTCGCGCCCCGGCGGCGCCACTGGCGGCCGGCCTGGAAGGGGCCGAGGGTCATGGCGACGCCGACGGCCGCGGTCAGCAGGAACGCGCTGGCCCGGCCCTCCGGTGTGCCGTCGTGGATCGCCAGGAACACCCCGAGGTACACGGGGAGTTCGACGAGGATCAGCAGCAGGGTCAGGAACCGCCGGGGCCAGCGGGCCATGGCCGAGGTCTCGGTCAGTCCCTCCCAGGGCACCTCGGCCGCGGCTGCGGCCCGGGGGGCCGGGTTGCGTAGGGGGTCGCCGTCCCGTTCGTCGGGTGCGTACAGGCCGGCGTCCTCGCCGGGGGCGGCCGGGTACGCGGGGTCGGGGTGGCCGGGGCCGTCCGTGCCGGGCTCGGGGTGGGAGTCCGGGTCCGGTCCGTGCGGGCGGCGGCCCTCGGAGCGGGCCACGATCCAGGGCAGCAGCCGGTCGCGGCGGTCCTCGCGGGCGGCGATCCGGGTCGCCGTGCGGTCCAGCCGGGCGGCGGCCGCGTGCCGGCGGCGGGTCTCCTCCTCCTGGCTGTCGCGGGCCCGGCGGGCCTCGGCGACCCGGGCGGCGGTGTCGGCGTAGAGCTCGGCGGAGGCGCGCAGCTCGCGTTCCTCACGCTCGTGGTGCTCGGCGAGCACCCGGCCCCGGGTGTGGTCGCGCATGCCCTGGAGCCGGCCGAAGTAGGGCAGTCGGCGCCCGGAGCCGAGGACGTACGGGTCGAGGGTGCCGCCGGTGGCGGCGCGGCGGCCGGCGTTCTCGGCCTGGTCCAGCAGGCGCCGGCCCTCACGGGTCTCGGACAGCGGGACCCGGCCGCGGGGTGCTCCGGGGGCGGTGCGGCCGAGGCCGGGGGCGCTGCCCTCGGAGCGGCGGAAGGGGAAGGGGATTCTCCGCCGGCGGGGCTCGTCAGGCGCCGTATCCGTCGTCGACATCGACCTTCACCTCCTTCTCCAGCAGCTGCTTCCAGAACGCGCCGAGCTGTTCGACGTGTTCGGGGCTGGTCTTGCCGCCGCGCATGGCGAAACCGACCCGGTACACGGTGGTGTCGGGCAGGTCGGGCAGATTGCGGCCGTCGACCATGGCGGCGACGGCGGTGTCCCGCTCGGCCTGGGTCGCCAGCTGGTACTTGGAGAGCTTGAAGCCGGGGTCGGCCTGCTCGAAGTCGCTGATCACGAGGACCTGGAAGGTGCCGTCGCCGTCGCGGGGCACGTTGGCGGCCCGGGTGAGCCCGCCGAGGACGTCGGAGCCGGGCTGGCGGTCGCGGGCGCACTCCAGCATCTTCTCGGCGCCGGCCTCGGCCAGGACGCGGGTCTGCGTCCACAGCGGCTCGCGTTCGGAGCGCTTGTCGGAGTCGGGGTCGATGTCGATGCGCGGCACCTGGCAGGAGGAGGCCTCCGAGGCGGAGGTGATGGGCGCGTAGGAGAGGTACTTGCACCCGTGGTCGTCGAGGAAGCGGGGCAGGGTCGTCTTCAGTTTCTCCTTCGCCCGGAAGCCGTCGTCGCTGTCGGCGCCGGATCCGGAGCCGTCCACGACGACCGCGCAGTCGGCCTTGAGCCGCTGCGGCCCGTCCAGCGGGCCGCACGCCGTCGTCAGCAGCGCGGCCGCGCCCAGTACGGCGGCGATCCGTGCCGGGCGGATCACCCCGTCGGTGGTCGTTCTCATCTGTTCCCCCGCTCTCCTCGACCGGCCCCGGCGGCGGCCGGCCCGGTCCTCTGCTCCAGAATCCGCAGCGCCCTGCTCACCACGACGGCGTCGAGCAGCCAGTCGGGCGGCCCCGTCCACGGCCCGTCGAGGGCCGCGGTGCCGGGGTTCCCGGCGGGCGGCAGCCCCTCCAGCCGGGCGGCGCGCGCGTACGCGGCCTCGTAGTGGGCCAGTTCCTGGTCGGCGCAGGCGGCCAGGGCCCGGCCGCGCTGCTGGCAGGCCGTCACCTCGGTGCGCCACTGCGCCACCCAGCCGCCGAAGCGGGCCAGGGCCGCGGGGACGTCCTCGCGCCGCCGGCCGTCCTCGCGCGGGGCGTCGTACTCCGTCACGACCCGCTCGGACTCCTCGTGCACCCGGCCGACGACCGCCGCGCGGTCCTTCAGGAACCGGGCCATCAGGTCGTCCAGTGCCATCCGTGTCCCGCGCTCCAGCTGCCGGGCGTAATGCTCGGTGCCTATGCCGGCCCTGCCGTCCCGGCGCCCGCGGCGGGTGGCCCGCCAGCGGGTGCGTGTGGTGAGGCGGGCGCGGCCGTAGTCCGCCGGGACGGACTTCACCTCGCTCATTCCATCCCCCTCGTCGGATTCCCCGGTTCACCCACGGGGATTCGCGCGCAGCCTAGGGGATAAACGAAGGCGTGCGGGAGCGATTTACGACACCGGATTTACCCGCATCCGGAAATCAGCCGGAGATCGACCGGCGAACGACCGGGGCACCGGGTCTGTTACCGGAGGGTTGCTGGAAAACTTCCGAAAACCGGGGCCGTTCCGGCGCCTCTCGGAATATGCTCCGTTCCGCTTGGGCGGGGGTGCGCCCGGAGTCGGAGAAAAGATCTTCGAATACGGGCGGCGCCGCGGGAGTGGAGTTTTCGGCATACGGCTTCAGGCATATGCCGTAGCGGGGGGATCAATGACGGAGAAGATCGCGGTGCGGGTCGCCGACGGGTATTTCCCGGTGGAGACGCTCGGTCCGGGCCGCCGGCTGGCCCTGTGGTTCCAGGGCTGTGCGCTGGCCTGTCCGGGCTGTATGTCCCGGCACACCTGGGATCCGGCGGGCGGCCGGGGCGCCACCGTCGGTGAGCTGCTGCGCCTGTGGGAGGCGGCCCTGGAGCGGGGGGCCGAGGGGCTGACCGTGAGCGGTGGGGAGCCGCTCACCCAGCCCGTGGCGCTGGCCGCGCTGCTGCGGGGCGCCGGACGGCTGCGCGAGCGCGCGGGAGGCACCGCCGACCTGCTCGTCTACACAGGTCACGAGCCGGGCGAGGTGCCGGGGGAGGTGTGGGAGGCGCTGGCGGGCGCGGACGCGGTCGTGACGGGCCGGTTCCGGATCGCCGAGCCGACGGACCTGGTCTGGCGTGGCTCCGCCAACCAGCGGCTCGTCCCGCGCACCCCCCTCGGTGTCCGCCGCTACGGCCCCCATCTGGCCCGGGCCTACCCGCCGGGGCCCCGGGTGAGCCTGCGGGCGGACGGCACGGGGACGGGCACGCGCGTGTACGGCGTTCCGGCGCGCGGCGAGCTGCGGCGGCTGGAGCGGGGCCTGGCCGGGCGTGGGCTGCGGCTGACGGACCCGAGCTGGCGGCCGTGAGAACGCGCCGCGTGGGGTGTGCGCCGAAGTGCGCCGCGCGCGCCCCCTTACAAGCCTCACGTACCCCCGAATGCGTCGCATGCGCCCCTGCCGGCGCCCCTCGAACCGGGGCGTCCGACCTCTTCTCAGCCCCCTTCCGTTTTCTCCGTCGCCTCCACGCCGAACAGGCGGGCCGCGTCCGGGTAGCGCGTCACGACGTGCACGGACCAGCCGGGGTCGGTGGTGAGGGCGTCCTCGATGGCCCAGCGCAGCCATTCCGCGCTGGTCCCGCGCTCCAGACCGCCCCGGCCCGCGCCCAGCAGCGGGAAGCAGATCGAGCGCAGCGCGAGCCCGGCCTCCGTCCGCTCCTGGCGGGCCCGGGCGAAACAGCCGGCGACGGCGGTGGCGATGTGCTGCGGGTCGACGCGGTAGGCCAGCCCGTCCGGCACCGCGACGGCCGCGTGGTAGACGCGCCGCACCCCCCGCTCGGCGAGGGCGCCCGAACCGGTCGGCACCACCGTGCCCGGCCGCAGCGGCAGCACCCCCGGCCGGGCCCGTACCCAGGCGGCCAGCTCGTCCGCGAGGACGTCGGCGACCGGCCCGTCCGCCGCGCAGCCCACGACGGCCGACCGGCGCAGCGCCCCGGAGACGGTGGGCCGGAACGACTTCGACATCTCCAGATGGACGTTCTCGGAGGAGACCAGGACGTCGATGTCCCGCAGCAGTTCGATGGGCGCGAGATGCACGGTGACCGGCCTGGACCCGGCCCGGCCGGGCAGCCCGGTGCGCGGTACGACGATGCGAGCGGCGGCGGCCGGGGCGGCCCCGGCACCAGCCGGCGTGGCCGGCCGCGGCGGGCGCCCGCCGGGTTCGCGGGCCTCGGCGAGCACGGCCCCGGCGAGCTGCTCGACGACCTGTCGCTCCTGGCTGTGCCGGAACCGCTCGCCGGTCACCCCGTAGACCAGGGCCGCCGCCCGGCGCCGGTCCGCGGCCGGGTCACCGCGGCGGCCGGGCAGCAGACCGAAGGTGCACTGGGCGGCGCGGCCTATCAGATCGTCGGTGCCGAGCCGCTCGGCCGCCGCGCGCAGAAGGCGTTCCGCGCCGTCGGCCAGGTCCTCCGGGCCCCGGGCGTACCCGGCGTGCAGGGTGGCCGCGCGCAGCGCCTCGGGCACCAGCGCCTGGAGTGCGGGCAGTCCCCCGCGGCGCAACTGCCGCAACTCCCGCACCAGATCGGCACGGTCGGGCAGACCATCAGGGTTCATGGCGGTCAACATATCCGCGCGGCCCTCGTGACCGCCCCGGCTTCCGGCAGTCCGTTCCGGATCGCTGCATCCGCCCGGTACCGTCGGTGGATTTCCCCGTTTCCCGGTGCGCGGCACCCCGGTCTCGCTACTCTTCCGGCCCAGGTGTCCTCCTGCGCCGGGGCGCCGGTCCCCGGGTCCCGTAATTCGGTGCGCGGCGCGTCGGATCCGTATCTCGTGTCCATCAGGATTCCCTTTCCGGCACACCATTCCGCACACATTCACGCACCGTTTCCACACCGGGTTCCGCACAACGTTCCGCAGCTTCTTCACACACCCTCCCGTACGCCGCCTCCGGCCACCGCCGGGTCCTTTCCGCGCGCAGGTGAATTCCATGACGTTTCCTGTCGGTGACGACGACCTGGCCCCGCCCACGCTCGTCGAGCTCCCGGAGGGCGGCGGCATACCCGCGCCCGACCCCCGGGGCGACCCGATCGGGCTGCCGCCCTGTCTGGCCGACCGGTTCCGGTCGCGCGAGCAGCTGCCGCGGCGCGGGGAGCAGACCGTGCACCGGGCCGCCGAGGAGGGACGCTCCGCCGAGCTGCGGGCGGCCGTGTTCCGGGTGCTCTGCCGGGACGGCGGGGGCGAACGGATCGTCAAGTGGTACCACCCGGACGCCGTACCGGACCCCGAGGTGACCGCGGTGCTCTCGCGGGGGCCGCTGCACGAGGGACTGTCGTACGTCCTGGAGGCGGGCGCCGACCGGGGGGCGCCGTTCCATGTGCTGCCCTCGCACGGCACCACGGATCTCGCGACCCGGCTGCGCGACCACCCGGGCCCGCTGCCTGCGGCGGAGATCGAGCGGATCGTGGCGCGGCTGCACGGGGCGCTGACCGCGCTGCACACGGCGGGGGTGGTGCACGGCGACCTCAAGCCGTCCAACCTGGTCGTCGGCGGCGACCTGAACGACCTGGCCGGCAGCATGGTCCTGATCGACTTCGGCATCTCCGCCGCCGGGCCCTTCCCGCGCGCACGCCGCGGCTGGGCCGGCACCCACAGGTACGCGTCGCCGCAGGCGCAGCTCTCGACGCGGATGATGCGGCCGGCGGACGACTGGTGGGCGCTCGGGATGGTCGTGGCCGAGGCCGCGCTCGGCCGGCATCCCATCCCGCACCACGAGACGGCCTCGGTGGCGGACGCCGTCCACCGCGGTGACATCGACCTCGACGGGATCCGCGCACCCCGGGTCCGGCTGCTCTGCGAAGGGCTGCTGACCTGGGACAACGAAAGGCGCTGGGGTGCGGACGAGGTACGGCGCTGGCTCCGGCGCGAATCCCCCCGGGTGTCCCGCGAGGGGCCCCGGTCCCGGTCCGGCGGCAGGCAGGACGCCGCCCCCGAGACCCCCCTGTTCGAGCACGCGGGCCGCTCGTTCGGCACGACCGCCGAGCTGGGCGAGGTGTTCGACGCGGACTGGCCCGCCATGATCCGCCGGCTGTCCCGGAGCAGGGGGCGGGAGCAGCTGGCCGACTGGCTCGCCCACTTCCGTCCGCACCAGGACACGGGCCGGGCCGAGGCGCTCGACGATCTGCTGGGCCGGCTGCGGGGCTCGCGGCGCGGACCGGACGCGGCGACCCTGATCGATCTGATCGGCTGGATGGCGCCCCATCAGGAACCCGGCCTCCGGGGCATCCCGCTGGGCATGGGCGATCTGACGGCCTTCGCCCGGCGCGCCGCCGCCGGCGACCGCGGCTGCGTGTCCGTCATGACCGAGCTGTACGCACACGGCCAGCACCTGCTGCGCCGGCTGGCCCTGCGCCGCGGCGGCGAGGAACTGACGTATGTCGCCGACCGCTGGCGGGACCACCACGGCCAGTGGACGCGGGCCACCTCCCGGCTGTCGGAGATACCCGAACTGCGCGACCACCGGGACGACCTGCGCGCCGCGACCGCCGACGGCCCGGTCCTCGCCGCCGAACTGCTCCTGCTGGCCGCCGACCCCCGCACGGTGACCCTGGCGCTCCGTTCCGACCTGCGGACCGCCCTGCGCGCCCTGCCCGCGCGGGTGCCCTGGTTCACCCGGCTGGCTCAGGAGGCCGTGGAACCCGTACCGCTGCTGCTGGCCCTGCGGCTGCGGCCGCTCGCCGAGGCACAGGCGCTGGACACCCGGCGGGCCCAGGAGGAGCGCCGGCAGCTCGCGGCCATCGGGCGGCGCGCGGAGCACACCCGGCTGGTGCGGCGCCGGCTGGAGCTGCCGGTGGTGCTGGGCCGGGCCGCGGGCGGGGCGCTGCTGCTGTTCTTCCCGCACGCCTTCCTGGTGGGCCTGGCCGACGTGTACGGCTGGGCGCCGCAGTCCACCGTGCTGATCGCCTGGCTGCTGAGCGTGCCCTCGCTGGCGGCGCTCCTGGTCATCGAGTGCTGGACCGCCTGGTACGTCGGCCCCTGGTACCACCCCCGGTTCTCGGTGATGGGCCTGATGACCCGCCGGGCGCTGCCGCTGACCCGCCGGATCGGACGGCGGGGCCTGAGGCGCTACCTGTGGGCGGCCGTGGGCGCCGCCGCGCTGGTGGGCACGGTCGCCGGGACGTTCTTCCTCGCGGTGTGGATCTGGCCGGCCGGGACCGTGCTGGCACTGCTGGTCTCGGCCGTCCTGCGGGCCCGGGCCTGGCGCCACTACCAGGCGGACGCCCGCAGCGGCGGCCCGCTCACACCCCCCGCCGGTCCACGCGGCACCGTGCCAGGCGCCCGCAGGCCCCCGGAACCCACCTCCCCGACCCCGCCGCCCCCGGGTGCGACCCCGGCCCCGTCGACGCCGTCCCCGACCCCGGGTGCGCCGCCGCGCCCGGCCGCTTCCCGCGCCGAGGCCCCTTCCTCGACCCCGCCGCTTTCCGGCGCCCAGGCCCCTCCCTCAACCCAGTCCCCGGCCGCTTCCCGCACCCAGGCCCCTCCCCCAACCCAGCCCTCAACCCAGCCCCCGACCCCATCCCCGTCCCCCACCCCTGGTTCCCGTGCTGGAGGCATGGCGTGAGCAGTGCGTACGCCGGTACCGATCTGTACACCGTGATGCCGGACGTCTCGGCGTCCGGGGTCGACCCGACGATGGCCCAGCCCGACCTCGGCCTGCATCTGCCGGACACCGGCGTCTCCGACCTCGCGCACACCGCGACCGGCCATGTCGATGTCGTCGGGCACGCCGTCGACCACGCCGTGGACGAGGCGGCCCAGCAGCTCCACGACATGATCGTGCCCGCGCTGATCGGCCTCGCCGACCTCAGCGGGGCGCTGCTCGTCACCCGGCTGGCGCTCCGCGGCACCATGGCGCTGGCCGCGTTCAACAACAAGGTCGCCGTGGACCAGGAGGCCATGGCGAGGCGCCAGATGTCGCTGGAGGACGGCAGCGAGTGCTGGCGGCGCGCGGCCGAGGCGGCGGCCGGGATCAACGCCCGGATCACCGTGCTGGGCCTGGCCCCCGCCGGACCCGGCGATCCGCCGCTGCCCGCGCCCGTGCAGCCCGTCGGCGTCCCGCTCGACATGCTGTGGAAGCGGCTGGCCGCGACCGAGCGGGCGCTGCGCCGGGTCGAGGCCCAGCGGGCCGCCCGCGCCACCGCCCGGCTGCCCTTCCAGCACCGGGAGGACCCGGAGCACGCCGACTGGTACGACCGGCTGCGCGCCAAACGCCACAGCGCCCTCAAGGCGTACGCGGAGGGCGCTGACCTGCCCGGCGGACCGGCGCCCGGGCCCCGTGCCGACGACAGGACCGCGCTGACCGAGGAGGACGTCCTGCGCGAGGGCGCCGAGCTGCTCGCCCGGCTGCCGCTGGCGTTCACCTCGGAGGGCCGGGAACTGATCGACGACTGTCTGCTGGAGGCCCGCCGGGCGGTCGCACGCCGGCCCACGGCGGTACGGCGCTACCTCGACGAGGCCGCGCTCATCGCCCGCAAGGAGTCCGAGCGGGCCGGGCGCGCCGAGACCGCCCGCCAGGACGCGGCGCTGCGTCTGCAGGTGCTGCGGGCCGCCGCGCCCGAGGGCGTCGACCCGCTGCCGGAGTCACCCGCCGCGATCGACGTCCTGGAGCGGGTGCTGCGCAGCGGGGTCCCGGCCTCGAAGGAGGACGAGCGGACCGTCCAGCAGGCCCTCGCGGCCCGGTCCGCCGCCCTGCACCGGGCGTATCTGGTGGCGGCGCTGCGCCGGGCGAGCGAGCAGTGGGGGGACGGTTCGGTGCACGCCCGGGCCGACGCCGAGCACTGGGACTTCGCGCCGGCCGCCTGGGGCGGCCACTACTGGCTGCGGGTCCGGCTCACCGCGACCGGGCAGGCCCGGGTTTTCACCATGCGCCGAGCGCTCACCGCCCGCGAGGCGGCCGACCCGCACACGGTCGCCCGCTGGCAGGCCATGGACGCCGGGCGCTGTGCCGAGAGCGCCGCCTACGTCGACGAGCTCGGTCTGCTCAGCGAGGAGGAGGGCGTCCGGGCGGAGTTCACCTGGACCGAGAGCAAGGTCCTCACCGGCGAACCCGCGCCGGGCCTCACGGACGCGTTCCGCGAGGGGACCGCCGCGCGGGCGGCCCGGGGCGCGGCCACGGCCCGGTCCCGCCCGGCCCGCCGGCCCCAGCGGCAGCAGCCCCGGCAGCGCCGCCACGACGACCACCGCTGACCCCGCCCCACGACACCCGCCCTTCCCGCACCCGTGGAGACCCCTTGACCAGCCCCACCAGCCCCGCCAGCCCCACCGGCACCCCTCCCCCGGAGCAGTCGCGTGTGGCCCGGACGGTCCACCCGCCGTTCGCCGCCGAACTCGTCCACACCCTCAGCGTCCACTCCCAGTACGTCCTGCACGGCAACATCCGCGACGACTACGTGGTCGCCGACGACCTGACCGACGGCCGGCGGGTCTACCGGGCGGTGTCCCTGGAGGACATGCTCTGGGAACCGCTCCAGCGGGCCGGCTACAAGAGCCTGCTGCGGTACGACCCGGTGGCGGGCTTCCGGGTCGTGCACAGCACGGTCGCGGCGGAGACGACCACGCTGCTGGAGCGCGCCACCCGCCGGGTCCCGGGCCGTCCGGACGACGCCGGCACCGACGAGGTGGCCCGGGTCCTGGAGTCGTTCGCGCACGGCTGGGTCGGCGAGCGTCCCGGCCCGCCGCAGAAGGACCCCCGCTACGAGGACTACCAGCAGCCGCTGCACGCCGCCCTGATCGTCGACTACGCCTCCCGGATCCCTACCCAGGTCAACCAGCTCAGCGACGAGGAGCGCACGTTCTTCCTGCGCTGTCTGAAGATCGCCGAGGAGGCGCGCCCGTTCGTCCGCGCGAAGTCGGGCCGTGCCCTGTTCAACCCGGTGATCTGGCTGGCGGACGGCGAACGGGACCTGCCGGCCTGGCTGGTGACCAGCGGCGTACGGGTGCGCAGCATCGGTGTGCCGACGCCCGACCTCGGCCAGCGGCGCCGGATGGCCGCCCTGCTCGCCGGGCAGGCGGGCGTACCCGGCACCGCCACCCGGATGGACGTGGGCCCGCTGGTGGACCGGGACCGGCGCGAGGATCCGACCGAGGAGGACGTCGAGCGGTTCGCGCGGGCGGCCAGCGGGCTGACCCTGCGCGCGATGCGGGAGAGCATGCGGCTGGCCCGCGCCTCGAAGATCGGCTTCGACCGGATGGAACAGGCCGTACGGATCTACGAACTGGGCGTCAGCCGCAACCCGTGGACCGGCGGCGCGGTCGCCGACAGCATCCGGGACGGCGAGACGTACATCGGTAGCCGGGTGCAGGGCCAGGAGAAGGCGGTGACCCAGACCCTGGACGTGCTCAAGCGGGCCGCGCTCGGCCTGTCCGGCGCCCAGGCCTCCTCGCCGGCCGTGCACCGGCCCCGGGGGGTGCTGTTCTTCGCCGGGCCGACCGGCACCGGCAAGACAGAGCTGGCGAAGGCGGTCGCCACCACGCTGTTCGGCTCGGAGGACTCCTGTCTGCGCTTCGACATGAGCGAGTTCTCCGCCCCCCACTCTGCGGACCGCCTGGTCGGCGCGCCGCCCGGGTACGTGGGCTACGAGGCGGGCGGCGAGCTGACCCGCGCGGTGCGCGAGGACCCGTTCCGGGTGGTGCTGTTCGACGAGATCGACAAGGCCGACAAGGGCGTTCTGGACAAGTTCCTCCAGGTGCTGGAGGACGGGCGGCTGACGGACGGCCAGGGCGTGACGACGTACTTCAGCGAGTGCGTCCTGATCTTCACGTCCAACCTGGGCGTGCACGGCCCCTCCGGCGAGGACGGCCGTCCGCTGGACTCCTCCGCCGGCCGGGAGCGGATCCCCGAGACCCCGCAGGAGCGCGCGGAGTTCGAGCAGCGGATCCTCGGCAACGTCCGCCACCACTTCGAGCACACGCTGAAGCGGCCCGAGCTGCTGAACCGGCTCGGCGGCAACATCGTCGTCTTCCAGTACATCAAGGCGGCCGTCGCCCGGAACATCTTCGCCGGGCAGCTCCGCAACATCGTCGACCACATGGAACGCCAGGGCGGTCTGCGGCTGCGGGTGCTGCCCGAGGCCGAGAAGGTCCTGGCGGACCTGTGCACCGAGGACCTGCGCCAAGGCGGCCGGGGCATCGGCATGAAGCTGGAGACCCATCTCATCAACCCGCTCGCCCGCGAGGTGTTCCGCCTCGGCACCCTGGAGCCCGGCTCGCTGGTCACCGTCTCGCGGGTCGTCCGCCGCCCGGACGGCGAGGTCGACCTGACGGTGGACGCGTCGGCCGACGGGCACGTCTCGATGCGGAAGGCGCCGGTCTGGTGACGGAGGGACCGCGCCGGCACGTGGACAAGAGCCTCGCCCAGGACGACCTCCTACCGGACTACGGCGACGAGGGCGACGACGACGTCCCACTCCCGAACTCCCCCGAACCAACCGGGTCGAAGACCCGGGAGCCAGACGAGACGGAGACCCGGGAGCCAAACGAGGGGACGGCCCCGGGGACGGGCTGGGGGACGGCCCCGGAGACCGATCGGGAGACAAACGGTGGGACGGACCGGGAGACGGCCCCGGAGACCCACCGGGAGACCCACCCGGGGACGAACGCGAGGACCGGCCCGCGGGCGAACGCGGGGGCCTACTGGGAGACCGACGCGGCGGCGGGCTGGGAGCCGGACGAGGGGACGGACCCGGAGACGGACCCGGGAACGGACCCGGGGACGGACCGGCAGACGAACGCGGGGACGGGCTGGGGGACGGACCGGGGGACGGACCCCGAGACCCATCGGGGGACTCGCCCGGGGACGAACGCGAGGACCGGCCCGCGGGCGAACGCGGGGGCCTACTGGGAGACCGACCCGGGGGCGGGCTGGGAGCCGGACGAGGGGACAGACCCGGAGACGGACCCGTGGGGACCGTCGGCGGCGCGCACCCCAGGGCCGCCCCGCTCCCACCCCTGCTGGTCCTGTGCCGCCGCCGTGCCGGCCGGGGAGTCCGCCTGCCCCGAGTGCCAGGAGTCGGCCCGGTATCTGCGGCTGCTCGGCCCCGGCTCGTCGATCGATCTGCGGCACGGCGAAGGGCCCCCGCTGCGGCTCGGCCGGCATCCGGTGTGGGCGACGGCCGTGGCGGGCGCCCTCTCCGGCGACCGAGGGAAGGGCGTCTCCCGCCGCCACGCGGAGCTCCAGCTGACGCCCGACGGCACGATGTGGCTGACGGAGTGCGCCCACGGCACGCTGAACGGCACCTACGTCAACGACGAGAGGCTCACCCCGGGCACCCGTGCCCCCGTGCGCGACGGGGACGTCATCGGGCTCGGCCGCAACTGCGCCTTCACGGTGCTGCTGGTCGAGCCCGACGCGTAGGGGCCGCTCAGCGGGCCGGCGGCACGATCGCGGCCCGCAGCGGGGTGAGCAGCCGGTTCGCCGTGTCGGCGCCGTCGAAGGTGCCCAGGTCATGGCTGACCAGCGGCTCGGCCGCGAACGGGCCGTCCCCGCAGCGGTCCCCGAACAGCACCAGCGCCTCCCGCGGCCGGTGCCGCCGGGACTGCCACACCAGACCCTGCGCCTTCTCCGCCTGCCGCCGCAGCTCCTGCGCCCAGAAGCGGGTGCGCGGGTAGTCGTCCGGCTCGGAGTCCAGCAGCCAGCTGTCCTGGCAGACGGCCGCCAGGTCCTCCTCCACCCGCAGCGACACCAGGGTCAGCTCGGCCGTGGTGACGAGCTCGGCGAGCGTGTACCGGGCGGCCTGCGCCCAGGGCACCAGCCGCGCGCCGAGGACCGGGTCGAAGTCCATGGACCGCAGCAGCACCTCGGCCAGCGCGGTGGCCGGCTCCCGGGTGGCGTAGAGGTAGGGGTAGGGGTCCTCGGCCGTGCAGTCGAAGCGGCTGCCGCCGAACAGGGTGTGCGCCGCGGCCTCCTTGAAGCCGGTCGCCGGGTAGTCGGTGCGGTGACAGCGCCACAGCCGGGTGCCCGCGGGGAGCACGGTGGTGAGGGGCGCCATCGTGACCGAGGGCGGGATCTGCCGGGTCATCGGCCGCCCTCCTCGACGAGGGCCAGCGCGGCGTCGGCCAGCCGGTCGTCCGGCACCTGCCCGAGCAGCGCGGCGGGCGGGCCGCCCAGCCAGGAGTTGCCGCCCAGCCACCAGTCGGCGGCGCCCCAGGGATCGCGGTCGGCGAGCAGGATGCGGTTGATGCGGACGACGACGTCCCAAGGCCGCCCGGTCTCCGGATCGAACTGGAACTCGGGACTGCGTCGCCCCGCCTGCGGATCGGCCAGCACGATGACATCGGCGGGCGGACTCTGCGCCGGGGCGGCCTCCCGCGAGGGCGCGGCGAGCAGCCTGCGCCGGGCGGCGGCGACGATGTCGGCGACGGACGGCCCCTCGGGCTCCGCGGGCGCGGGCCGAGCCGCCGGTGCCGCGTAGAGCGCCTCCAGTGCCGCGAGGAGCGTGTCCTCCTCCGGCACGGTGGCCGTCGCGGAGGCGCCGCGGCCGTAGACGTGCAGCAGCCGGGCGAGTTCACCGGCCTCGTCGGGGACCGGCCACAGCGAGCGGATGACCGCCATCACGGCCATGGCGGCGCGCTCGGCGTCCGCGCCGGCCTCGCGGAGCCGTTCCAGCATGGCCAGGAAGTGCTGGTACTGCTCGTCGTCCAGCCACTGCCTGAGTTCCTCGCGATGGCGGACGAGCAGGGCCAGCAGCTCATCGGTGTCCAACGTGTTCCCTCCGGGTCGGCCCGGTCGTGGCCGGTGCGGGATTGCCTTGGTGGATGAAGGGGGCCCAGGCGGCCACGGGCAGCGCGGCCCGGCCCCTGATCCGGGCGGCCAGCGGCCCGGGGAGCCCCGGAACGGGGGTGCGGGCGGGATCGAGTGCCCACTGCTGGGTGAGCCGCAGCGCCTGCGCCGGGTCCGCCCCCTGGGCGAGGTGGTGATGGACGACGTACATCAGTACGGCCGAACTCGCGTCGTCCAGGCCCCACTTGGAGCCGATCACATCGGCGGCTCCCCGGGCGGTGAACGCGGTGGTGAGGGTGAGTGCCTCGTCGTGGTCGCGGGCGCTGAGGTCGGTCTCGCAGGCGCTGAGCACCACCAGCGGCCCGGCCTCGGCCCGCCCGTCCGCCGAGGGCGCCCCGAGCAGCTGCCGTACGGTGAGCGCCCCCGGATCGTCCCCGTCGCCCGCGCTCGGCCGGGACGGGTGCAGCAGCAGCCGCGACACGGTGGGCCGGTCCCCGACCCGGCCGTGCACGCTCAGCTCCACCAGGGTGGCGGGCCGCTCGGCCGTCCCGCCGGGCAGCAGCGGCAGCAGCTCCTCGGGGGTGCCGTCGCGGTCCCACCCGTTGCGCACGAAGTAGCCGTAGCAGCGGGCGTGCGGATAGAAGGACTCCCGCAGGGCGTCGACCTCGTGCTCGGCGTACGGCAGTGAGGCGCGCGGATCCGCGACGAGCACGGGCGCGTCGGCCACGGGAAGCCGGGCCCTCCCGACGGACCGCAGGAACTCGGCCCCGGACGCGGCATGGCTGAGGACCGCGAGATCGAGCGCGTACACCGGCCGCCGACCGTGTTCCCCGCTCTCCCCCGCCGTGATCCGGGCCGCGTGCCAGGGCACGGACCCGAGGTTCCCGGCGGGCAGCAGCACCAGCCGCACCGGGTCGTCCGGCCGCGCGGGCCGTCCGGGCCGTACGACGTCCAGGACCGGCCCCATCACGGCGGGTCCCGCCCAGTCGCACAGCCCCTCCAGCGCCGCCTCCCACGCGGCGAGCGCCTCCGCCCGGCCGGGCTCGCCGTACGGCACCCCGGGCGCGGTGAACACCGACCGGTCGCGCGCGGCGTCCAGATACCGCTCCAGCGGTCCCCGCCGCGCCCGTCCCAGCCCGCTCAGCTCCAGCGGCAGCGGCGCCGCACCGGGCCGTACGACCAGCGCCCACCCCGGCCGCTCGCCCTGCCCCACCAGCAGATGGACGACGGCGTCCACCCCGCCGCGCTGAGCGGCGTCGGCCACCTCCTGCCAGCCGGGTCCCGCCGGTGACTCGCCCCCCGCGGCACGGGCCCGCAGAGCGCCCAGCGCGCGGCGGCGCAGGGTACTGGGGATGAGGGTGTCCGCGGTGCCGATGGTGCCAGGAGTGCTGGGAGTACCGGGTGCGCTGGGAGTACCGGCGGCGCCGGGTGCGCCGGGTGCGCCGGGTGCGCCGGGTGCGCCGGGTGCGCCGGGTGCGCCGGGTGCGCCGGGTGCGCCGGGTGCGCCGAAGGGTGTACGCCGGAGGCTGTCGGCGCCGTCGCCCGCGCGGGCGGCCTCGCGCCACTGGGCGGCCAGGGCGTGCTCGCCGTACGCCTCCAGCTGCTCCGGTACGCCGGTGGAGGCCGCGACCGCCCGCAGCACGAGCGCGCGGCCCGCCTCCAGGACGCGCAGCGCGGTGGCCGCGTCGCCCGTCTCCGCCGCCCAGCCCGCCGCCGCGACCCCCCGGTCGGCGGCCGCGCGGGCGGCGGCGAGCCCGTGCTCGGCGCCGATCTGGAGCAGCACGTCCTCGGCGACCTTCTCCAGCTGCCGTTCGGTCGCCTCCAGCGCCCGCGCCGTGTCCCCGGGCGCGGCGCGCCGCCGGTACAGCCCGGCCAGCTCCTTGTACACCTCCTGCGCGGTGCCGCAGCCGGTGTTCTCGTCGATCTCGGCGCGCGCGGTCTCCAGTTCGCCGAGCGCGGTGTCGAGGGCGGTCCGGTCGCCATGGCGCTCGTGCTGGACGTTGAGGGCGAGGGCGATGCCGAGCCGGGCCCGGATGTCCTGGTCGGCGACGACCTGGGGGCCGCCGAGCGCGGCGCGGGCCCGTGCGACCTCCTCCAGGACGGCTCGGGAGGAGGGGTCGACGTACTGCTCCAGCGCGCTGGTGATCGCGCCCATCGAGGGCATGATCCCGCGCAGCGCCATCGGCATCGCGGGGTGCTCCTGCGCCTCGCGCAGATACATCAGCGCCCGTCTGAGCGGCGGGCCCACCGTGCCGCCCGCGGTGCCGATCGCCATGGCCCGGCGCAGTTGCAGGGTGCCGAGGTTGAACAGGACGAGGGAGGACGCGCTGTCGTCGTCGGCGAGGTCCTGGCGCAGGTCCAGCAGCACCTCGGCGATGTCGTCCAGCTCGTCGAGGTCGTCGTCGGCCGCGGCGGCGATGCGCTGGTGCAGCAGCAGGGCACGGCCGGTGGTGGAGAGTTCCTTGCCGGCGGGCCCCGGCAGCGCGTCCCCTTCGGTGCCCTGGCGGCCGTAGGCGTCGGTGAGCAGCCGGTGCGCGGTCGCCGCGTCGAGGAGGTTGCCGCCCTGCATGGAGGCGCTCGACAGCAGTCCGGCCAGCAGGATCGGGGACAGTCCGGCGGGGGCGTCCTGGCTGCGGGAGGCCTCCAGGAGCGGTTCGCCCGCCTCGACCAGCCGCTCCGCCCGGCCCTCGCGCATCCCCTGTGCCATCCGGACCAGACCGGCGGTCATCTGCTCCTGCCAGGTGCCCAGCGGCAGCGCCTCGACCGCGCGCTCGAACTCCTCCGGCTTCAGCAGCCCCGGCGACATCATCTCCATCGCGGGCAGCCACTCCTGCATGAGGCGGGCGAGCTCCTCGGGCGCGGGCGGGAAGGCTCCGGCGGGACCCTGCCCCGTCTCCGGGGCCGTGTCGGGCATCGCCCTGAGCAGTTCCGTGACCGCGTTCATGGCGAGGCCGAGGTGGGGCGGCATGGTGCCCAGGGCGTTGGCCCGGGCGGCCACGTCGAGGAGGGAGGCCCGGTCGTTCGTCATGCCGGAGAGCGTCCGCAGGGAGGCGATCCAGCGTTCCAGGTCCGGGCGGTCGGCCGGATCGGCCGTCTCGGCCAGTTCCTCCAGCAGGTCCGCCACCTCGGCGAAGTCCTCCAGGGCCCCCGGGCCGCCGGGCGTCAGATAGGCGGCGCCGACCTTCATCATCTCGGTGAAGTCCCGCTCGCCCCGGCCCTCCAGCTCCGGAAGCCTCGGCATCAGCAGCCGGATCAGCAACCGGACCACGCTCTCCCGGGCCCGCACCTCCCGCTCGGTCACGGGCACCGCCGCCCGCGCCTCCCGCAGCAGCCCGATCGCCTCGCCCCGCTCCCCCTCGGGATCCACCGCACCCCCGGCAAGACACCGCACGGCCAGCAACACCCCCCGGGCCCTACGCACCTCCCACCGCTCCCCCTCCCCCACCTCCCGCTCAGCCCGAACAAGCTCCCGCAGAACACACTCGGTGACCCCGGGGGCAGGCGCGGCACCGGGGTCCAACTCGGCACCAGGACCGGGCGCGGCACCGCGGGTGGAGGTGGCACCCGGACCGGATAAGGAGCCGAAGCCCTCTTCAGCTACGGCGCCTCGCTCCCCGCCACCCCGCCCCCCGGTGCCTAGCGCCCCCGTCCCAGGCTCCCCGACAGCACGCCCCCCGGTGCCTGGTGCCCCGGTGTCCGGCTCCCCCGTGGCTCGTTGCCCGGATCGGCGCTCTCTCGTCGCCTGGTCCAGGGTGGCCCACTGGCGGCTGAGTGCGGTCGCCTGGTCGAGGAGTGCCCGGCGGTCGGTCACGGGCCCCGCGCTGCCCGGCCCGGGCCGCTCCCCCGCGTCCTCTTCCGCTCCGGTGTTTCCCTGCGTCCCGCCGACCGTCACGCGTGCCTCCCCGGATCCCCGTCGCCCCACATACTGGCGGCGCCGGTGCGCCCGCGCGGCGCTTTCGGCCGTATTTCAGCCGAACCGACCGGGAAACAACCGCACTTGAGCCCCCTGGGTGGTAAGGAAAGCGGTCACCATCGAGGTGGGGGCGCCCGCGGTGGCCCGGGCTACGGATCGGGGGAGGCCCGAGGCCCGCGGCCGCCCCCGACTCATCTGCCGGGGAACCGGGGCCCTACAGCTCCGCGCCGACCATCACCGGTTCGTTGACGAGCGTGATCCCGAACGCCCCCCGTACCCCGGCCACGACCTCGCGGGCCAGCGTCAGCAGGTCCTCCGTGGTGGCGGTGCCGCGGTTGGTGAGGGCGAGGGTGTGCTTGGTGGAGATACGGGCGGGCCCTTCGCCGTACCCCTTGGTGAAGCCGGCCTTGTCGATCAGCCAGGCGGCGGAGGTCTTGGTGTGCCCGGGGCCCGCCGGGTAGGCGGGCGGCTCCGCGTCCTCGCCCAGCCGCTCCTTCACGCGCGCGTGGAAGACGGCGAAGTCGGCGTCGGTGAGGATCGGGTTGGTGAAGAACGATCCGGCGGACCAGGTGTCGTGGTCCTCGGCGTCGAGCACCATGCCCTTCCCGGCCCGCAGCTTCAGCACGGTCTCCCGGGCCCGCCCCAGCGGCACCCGGTCCCCGGCCCCGACGCCCAGCGCCCG
Organism: Streptomyces sp. YKOK-I1; assembly: GCF_054660435.1. NCBI lineage: Bacteria > Bacillati > Actinomycetota > Actinomycetes > Kitasatosporales > Streptomycetaceae > Streptomyces > Streptomyces sp. YKOK-I1. The sequence continues at coordinate 6,168,203 of NZ_BAAGDR010000001.1, read as the reverse complement.
CGCGGTCTCGGCGTACTTGATCGGCGCCGACAGCCCGTCCGCGTCCTCCAGGACGAAACGGACCCGCAGGACGACGTACCGCTCGGGGTCGCTCTTGAAGCGGCTGTGCCGGTAGGCGAAGACGCACTCCTCGTTGGTGAGGGTGACCGTCTCGCCGGCCCGGCGGTCGTAGGCGACGACCTCGGTGAGGGTGGTGGAGACCTCCTGGCCGTACGCCCCCACGTTCTGGATCGGGGTGGCGCCCGCCGAGCCGGGGATCCCGGCGAGGCATTCGATCCCGGCCAGGCCGGCCTCGACGGTCCGGGCGACGGCGTCGGTCCACACCTCGCCCGCGGCCAGCTCCAGCGTGGTGCCGACGAGCTCGAACCCGCGCGTGGCGATGCGCAGGGCGGTGCCCTCGAAGCCCTTGTCCCCGATGACGAGGTTGGACCCGCCGCCGATCACCAGCAGTGGCGTACCCGCGGCGTCGGCGGCCCGCACGACGTCGATCACCTCGGCGTCGGTGGCCGCGGTCACCAGCCGGGCGGCGGGCCCTCCGAGCCGGAAGGTGGTCAGCGGGGCAAGCGGGGCGTCGTAAGTTTCCAGCACGCGCCCAAGCCTACGAGACCCCCGTGGACGCCCCTCCGGGCCCTATCCGAGCCGTACGACCGCCCGGGACATCCCCAGCACCTTCTGCCCTGCGCTGGTGACCAGCAGATCGACGCGCACGGTGTGGTCGTCCAGCTTGGCCGCCACCTTGCCGGCGACCTCGATCACCGCGCCCCGCTCGTCGTTGGGCACGACGACCGGCTTGGTGAACCGCACCCCGTAGTCGACGACCGCTCCCGGGTCCCCGACCCAGTCCGTCACGACCCGGATCGCCTCGGCCATGGTGAACATGCCGTGCGCGATGACGTCCGGCAGTCCCACCTCCTTGGCGAACTTCTCGTTCCAGTGGATGGGGTTGAAGTCCCCGGAGGCCCCCGCGTACTGCACGAGCGTGGCCCGGTCCACCGTGAAGGTCTGCGCCGGCAGTTCGGTGCCGACCTCGACGTCCGCGTAGGCGATCTTCGCCGTCATCACCCTCACGCCTCCTCGGCCGCGCGCGCGACCAGCTTGGTCCAGGCGGTCACGACGTGCTCGCCCGCCTCGTCGTGCACCTCGCCGCGGATGTCCACGATCTCGTTGCCCGCCATGGACTTGATCGCCTCGATGGTGGAGGTGACCGTGAGCCGGTCGCCGGCCCGCACGGGGCGCTTGTAGGCGAACTTCTGGTCGCCGTGCACCACGCGGCTGTAGTCCAGGCCGAGCCGGGGGTCCCGGACGACCTCTCCCGCGGCCTTGAAGGTGATGGAGAACACGAAGGTGGGCGGGGCGATCACATCGGCGTACCCGAGCGCCTTGGCGGCCTCCGGGTCGGTGTACACCGGGTTGGTGTCCCCCACGGCCTCGGCGAACTCACGGATCTTCTCGCGGCCGACCTCGTAGGGGTCGGTGGCGGGGTAGGTCCGCCCGACGAAGGACTGGTCGAGCGCCATGGCTCGGCACCTCCTGCTTGCTGTGCTGACCGATACTGACGGGTACGGGTCGTTCAACGACGCGAGGCCGCCCCCGATCACTCGGGGACGGCCTCGCATACGAGCCTGATTTATCGCGTTTCGCGGTGCGCGGTGTGCGCGTTGCAACGCGGGCAGTGCTTCTTCATCTCCAGTCGGTCCGGGTTGTTACGCCGGTTCTTCTTGGTGATGTAGTTCCGCTCCTTGCACTCCACGCAGGCCAGCGTGATCTTCGGGCGGACGTCGGTGGCAGCCACGTGAGTGCTCCTTGACGAACGGATGGGATTGGTTTAACGCAAGAAAGAGTAGCCGATCGAAGGACCGACCCCGCAATCGGCTACTGCGTGTAGCGGTGACCGGACTTGAACCGGTGACACAGCGATTATGAGCCGCTTGCTCTACCGACTGAGCTACACCGCTTTGATGTGATCCGTTCCCGCCTCGCGACGGGAACCTCTCACACCAGAGCCCCAATACGGAATCGAACCGTAGACCTTCTCCTTACCATGGAGACGCTCTGCCGACTGAGCTATTGGGGCGAGCGATGAAGACATTACACGGTCCGCAGCCGTTCACCCAAATCCGTTTCGCGGCCCTCCGGAGGGACCCGCGGACGCGCCCACCGGACGGCCCACCACCGGTCCGGCCACCGGTCCCGCCACCGGTCCCGGCAGCCCCGCGCGCCTCCCCGGAACCGTCCGCGCGCCACCGCGACCACCGCAACCCCATCGGTACGACTATTGCGCTCCTCCCCGACCGCACCGGAGCGCCGCCCTAGGCTCTACTCACTCTCCGTGACCTTGCGTCCCCCGCGCGGTCCCGGGTCACCCTCGCCCCCGCCGTGAAGCACGAAACCCGAACCACGAACCACGAATCGCGAACCCCGAACCCCGAACCACCAACCGCGAGCCCCGGGACCCGAGCCGCCGGACCCCGAGCCCTCTGGAGCGCGATGCCCGACAGCCGGCCCGAGCCACCCCCGCCCTCGTCCTCCCCGTCCGGCCCCCCGGACGGAGGCGCGCTGCTGCTGTGCGGGGCGCGGCTGACGGACGGCCGGACGGTGGACGTACGACTGGTCCGCGGGCGGATCGAGGCGGTCGGCACGGCCGGCAGCCTCACACCGGGCCCGGCCCGCTCCGGCCCGGGCACCGGCACCGCGCGGGTCGACCTCTCCGGCCACCTCCTGCTCCCGGCCCCCGCCGAGCCGCACGCCCACGTCGACACGGCCCTGACGGCCGACCTGGACGGGCCCGTCCCGTACGGCCCCGAGGACGTGCAGCGGCGCGCCGTCGAGGCCGCCCTGCTCCAGCTCGGGCACGGCGCGACCGCGCTGCGCGCCCAGGTGCGGGTGGGCGACGTCCAGGGCCTCGGCGCGCTGACCGCCGTCCTGCGGGCCGGGCGTGCGCTGAGCGGGCTCGCCGAGCTGACGACGGTGGCGATGCCCCGGCTGCTGACCGGGGTGGCCGGGGCGGACGGCCTCGCGATGCTGCGGGACGCGCTGAAGATGGGCGCCTCGGTGGTGGGCGGCTGTCCCGACCTCGACCCCGATCCGACCGGGTACGTGGAAGCCGTCCTGGAGGTCGCCTCCGAGCACGGCTGCCCGGTCGATCTGCACACCGACGCGGGCGACCCGGTCCGCCTCGCCCGGCTCGCCGCGATGGCCGGCGGGCTGCGCCCCGGGGTCGCCCTCGCCCCGTGCGGCGGCCTCGGACGACTCTCCCCCGGCGCGGCCGCCCGCACCGCCGACCGGCTGGCCGCCGCCGGGGTGACGGTGGTGTGCCTGCCGCAGGGCGGCTGCGGCGCCTCGGAGCACCACGGCACGGCGCCCGTACGGCTGTTGCGCGCGGCCGGGGTGCGGGTGGCGGCCGGCAGCGGGGCCCTGCGCGACCTGTCCAACCCGGTCGGGCGCGGGGACCCGCTGGAGGCGGCCTACCTCCTCGTCTCCCGGCACGGTCTGCGCCCCGAGGAGGCCTACGACGCCGTGAGCGGCTCCGCGCGGGCGGCCCTGGGGCTGCCCGAGATCCGGGTCGAGGCCGGATTCCCCGCCGATCTGCTGGCCGTCCGCGGCGACGGGCTGGCGGGCGTGCTCTCCCTCGGCTACAGCCGTGTCGTGATCCACCGCGGCCGGGTGGTGGCCCGGACGAGCGCGGTCCGGGAGTACGGCGACTCGGCGGCGCCCGCGGCCCCGGCGGCACCGGCGGCACCGGTGGAGCGGGGGCTGCCGCGGCAGGGGCGCGGGGAGTCGTCGTAGGCCCGCCGGGGCGTTCGCGCGGGTACGGCGCGGCGGACGGGGACGCCCCGGCGTACGGTCGGAAACATGCGCATTGTCATCGCTGGTGGTCATGGTCGGATCGCGCTGCGGCTGGAGCGGTTGCTCGCCGGGCGTGGTGACGAGGTCGCGGGGATCGTCCGCAAGGCGGAGCAGGCGGAGGATCTGCGGGCGGCGGGCGCCGAACCGGTCGTACGGGACCTGGAGTCGGCGTCGGTCGAGGAGGTCGCCGAGCTGCTGCGGGGCGCGGACGCGGCGGTGTTCGCGGCGGGCGCCGGGCCGGGCAGCGGGGTGGCCCGCAAGGACACGGTGGACAAGGGCGCGGCGGTGCTGTTCGCGGACGCGGCGGTCCGGGCGGGCGTACGGCGTTTCGTGGTCGTGTCGTCAATGGGCGCGGACCCGGACCACCCGGGCCAGGAGGTCTTCGACGTGTATCAGCGCGCCAAGGGCGAGGCGGACGCGTACGTACGGGGTCTGGACTCGCTCGACTGGACGATCCTGCGCCCCGGGCTGCTCACCGACGATCCCGGCACCGGGCTGGTCCGGCTGGAGGCCCGCACGGGCCGCGGCGCCGTCCCGCGCGACGACGTGGCGGCCGTCCTGGCGGAGCTCGTGGACACCCCGGCCACGGCCGGCCTCACCCTGGAGCTGATCGGCGGCTCGGCACCGGTGTCGGTGGCGGTGAAGTCGGTGGCCGGGAACTGAGGCCGGTCAGAAGAGCGGGAGCTGCCCCGGGAACTCGGGCAGGGCGTACCCGTCCAACGACGGCTGTACGGCACCCAGTTGCGCCCTGCTGCGGGAGCCGGGGCAGGAGACGAGCTCCCCGTTCCCGCGGGCGCCCGGCGGGTCGTGCCGGGCGAACCGTCCGGCGACGACGGCGATCTCGCGACGGCACTCGGGACAGACTCTGCGACGGCTGGATCCGCTGGACATGGGGCAAGTGTGCCGCAGTGGGCCACCCGGGTACCCGGTCGCGGCACACGCCCCGCTCACCGCGCGGATCGGCCGACACGTCCCTAGCATCCGGACATATGGCACATACCTTCGAGGAACTCGTGGCGATGCAGCGCCTGGCCGACGAGACCCACGCACGGGTCGAGGAACTGCGGGACGCCTACGGCCCGCCGACGGCGACCCCCTGGTCGGAGACGCAGACCGACACGTACGAGACCGCCTGGCGGGCCTGGCGCGACCTCGCCCGTGACGTCCAGGCCGCGGTGACGGCGTACGCCAAGGACGAGGAGAGACCGCGCAGCGATGTGGAGGCGGAGGTGAAGCGCGCGGCGAAGTCACCGGGCGCCTGACCTGCGCTGTCAGCAGACGAACGCTGTCGAGTTGCCCCAGAAGACGAGGAACGACCAGGTCTGGGCCGCGACGACCCCGTCCACGCCGATGCCGGCGCAGCGCTGGAAGCGCAGCGTCGCCCGCTGGGTGACGGGCCCGAACTGCCCGTCCACGGCGAGGTCGCGGCCGGTGTCAGCATCTCCACATGAGACATCCCCCGCACCACCGTGCACTCCAGCCCCACAGGCCGCATCTCCGCACCCACGCCACAGAGCCCGCGACCTGCTGTCACCGCAGGTCACGGGCTCCTTTCTCGGTGTTCTCGGTGTTCTCGGTGTTCTCGGGGATCCCGGGGGTCAGGGAACGTCGGTAACGGTCTCGCAGCGCACCGCGTGGTCGGCGTCGCCGGCCTGACCGTCGCAGGAGTCGGTCTGCGCGCCGCCGTCCAGGAAGTCGTCGGCGGGGCCCGCGTAGAGGGCGTCGTCATCGGCGCCGCCACGCAGCACGTCCCGGCCGCCCGCCGTGCCGACAGTCGCGTCCCCGTCGAAGTTCACGTTGTCGCCGAAGAGTTGGTCGTCCCCGCCGCGGCCGTCGATCACGTCGTTGCCCGCGACGGTGCGGGAGGCGTCACCGACGGAGCTGTCGCCGAAGAGCAGGTCGTCCGCCGTGCCGCCGATGATCCGGTCGTTGCCGGCCCCGGTCGCCCGACCTCCCTGGGGGTCACCGATGTTGTGGTCCCCGATGGCGAAGAGGCCGCCGTCGGCGCCGAGATCGATGAGGTCGTCGCCGCCGTTCCCGTGGACCGCGTCGATGCCCTCGCTGTCCCCGACGACGCTCTCGGCGGCGACACCCGGTCCGGAGCGGAGCACGTCGTCACCGGCGCCGGTCGCGGAGCCCTGGAAGGGGGCGGCCGAGTCCCCGAGCAGTCCGTCGTCGCCGTCGCCGCCGTAGAGGGTGTCGTCGCCCCCTCCTTCGGCGTCCCCGCCGAGGGCGACGCTGTCGCCGGTCATGTGGACGTCGTCGCCGTCGTCGCCGTAGAGCCGGTCGTCGCCGCCGCCCCGGGCGTCGCCGTCGGTGTCGGTCTCGGAGTCGCCGACCAGGAAGTCGGAGCCGTCGCCGCCGTGGAGGGTGTCGTTGCCGCCGCCCTCGGCGTTCCCGCTGCCGCTCTGCGCGTCACCGACCAGGTCGTCGTCGCCGTCGCCGCCGTACAGGACGTCGTTGCCACCGCCCCGGGCGTCCCCGCTCTCGACCGACACGTCCCCGCGGATGATGTCGTCGCCCTCACCGCCGTCGACCCGGTCGTTGCCGAGCCCGCCGATCAGCCGGTCGTCACCGCCGAGGCCGCAGACGACGTCGTTGCCCCCGCGCCCGTCGACGACGTCCGCGCCCGCGGAGCCGACGATGACGTCGCTGCCCGGCGTACCGGTGAGCGTGCCCGCGCCGGTGAGGGTCGCCGGGATACCGAAACAGGTGGGAGGGGCGGCGACCGCGGCGGTCACCGGCGCTCCCAGCGTGAACAGCGCCGCCGAGACGACGCCCGCCATGAGGAGCCGAGCCATGCAGGACCTCCGGGTCCGAGGGATGCCTGAGGAAGATCTCCCCTCGGGGCAGGGCAGTTGGCCCACGCATGACCCGTTTGCCCCACACCGTCCCTCGAACGGACAGCAGCCGCTCCCCCGCACCGCGACAACGACGAAGGGCCCGTCACCTGCCGTATTGGCAAGTGACGGGCCCTTCGTTCTCAGCGTGGCGGCGCCAGGATTCGAACCTGGGAAGGCTGAGCCGGCAGATTTACAGTCTGCTCCCTTTGGCCGCTCGGGCACACCGCCGGGTTTTGCTGCCGTTCGAACCGCTTTTCGGCGGTGCTCCCTGGCAACGACGTAAACAATACCCGATACCGAGGGGTGCTTCGCCACCCGATTGATCTCCACCCGGACGACCGCGGGTGGCTAGGCTTGTCCGGATGCGGCCCGGGATCACACCGGGCTCGGCGGCCGCCCCACGTACGCCGATCCGCAGCTCACACGCACCCCGATACAAGGAGCCACAGGACATGGCCGACTCCAGTTTCGACATCGTCTCGAAGGTCGAGCGGCAGGAGGTCGACAACGCCCTCAACCAGGCCGCCAAGGAGATCTCGCAGCGCTACGACTTCAAGGGCGTGGGCGCCTCCATCTCCTGGTCCGGCGAGAAGATCCTCATGGAGGCGAACTCCGAGGACCGGGTGAACGCCGTCCTCGACGTCTTCCAGTCGAAGCTGATCAAGCGCGGGATCTCGCTGAAGGCGCTGGACGCGGGCGAGCCCCAGCTCTCCGGCAAGGAGTACAAGCTCTTCGCGGAGATCAAGGAGGGCATCTCCCAGGACAACGCGAAGAAGGTCGCGAAGCTGATCCGCGACGAGGGCCCCAAGGGCATCAAGGCCCAGGTGCAGGGTGACGAACTGCGCGTCAGCTCCAAGAGCCGTGACGACCTCCAGGCCGTCATCGCCCTGCTGAAGGGTCAGGACTTCGACTTCGCCCTGCAGTTCGTGAACTACCGGTAGCCGGCCGCCGGTCGGCCGCTCCCGGTGACGACGAAGGGCGGGCACCCCGCGGTGCCCGCCCTTCTCGCCCACCGGCCCCGCCGGCAGGTGTCCGCTCAGTCGCGCGAGTTGCCGAACAGCAGCCGGTAGACGATCAGCAGCACGAGCGATCCGCCGATCGCCGCCATCCAGGTGGCCCCGTCGTAGAAGTCCTTGGTGATCGGGCGGTCCAGCCAGCGGGCCGATATCCAGCCGCCGATGAACGCGCCCGCGATGCCGATGAAGGTCGTTCCGATGAACCCGCCCGGGTCCCGTCCCGGCAGCAGGACCTTGGCGATGACTCCGGCCAGCAGTCCCAGGATGATCCAGCTGATGATGCTCATGTCCTGAACCTGCCCCTCCGCGCCGTGCCCGTGCCGTCCGGGCACTGTGATCTCGCTCGCTCCGGTGACCGTGTCGCGTTTCACTCGGGTTCGTCTCGTGTTGTCGGGGACGACGTCCCCACGCCATCCGGTGGTTCCGCCGGTCAGTAGGGTGCGGCCCATGACACCGTCCGGATCCCCCGCCGCACTGCGGCGGACCCTGGGCGTCGGCGACGCCGTCGTCATCGGCCTCGGCTCGATGATCGGCGCCGGCGTCTTCGCCGCCCTCGCCCCCGCCGCGCACGCCGCGGGCTCCGGACTGCTGCTCGGACTCGCCCTCGCCGCCCTGGTCGCCTACTGCAACGCCATGTCGTCGGCCCGCCTCGCCGCCCTGTACCCGGCCTCCGGCGGCACCTATGTGTACGGGCGTGAACGCCTCGGGGAGTTCTGGGGCTACCTGGCCGGCTGGTCGTTCGTGGTCGGGAAGACGGCCTCCTGTGCGGCGATGGCGCTGACGGTCGGGGCGTACGTCTGGCCGGGGCAGGCGCACGCGGTGGCGGTCGCGGCCGTGGTCGCCCTGACCGCCGTCAACTACGGCGGCGTCCAGAAGTCGGCCTGGCTGACGCGGGCGATCGTGTCGGTGGTCCTCGCGGTCCTCGCCGCCGTGGTCGTGGTGTGTCTGGGCTCCGGCGCGTCGGACGCCGGGCGTCTGGACGTCGGCACCTCGGGGGGCCTGGGCGGTGTGCTCCAGGCCGCCGGTCTGCTGTTCTTCGCGTTCGCCGGGTACGCGCGCATCGCGACCCTCGGCGAAGAGGTACGGGATCCGGCGCGCACCATCCCCCGCGCGATCCCCCTCGCGCTGGGCATCACCCTGGTCGTCTACGCGTGCGTGGCCGTGGCCGTGCTGTCCGTGCTGGGCGCCGGAGCCCTCGGGCGGGCGGAGGCACCGCTGGCCGACGCGGTGCGGGCGGCGGGCGTGCCGGGCATGGTGCCGGTGGTGCGGGCCGGGGCGGCCGTGGCCGCGCTGGGTTCCCTGCTCGCGCTCATCCTGGGCGTCTCACGCACCACCCTGGCGATGGCACGCGACCGCCATCTGCCGGGCGCGCTGGCGGCCGTTCACCCGCGCTTCCAGGTGCCCCACCGGGCCGAACTGGCCGTCGGCGCGGTGGTGGCGGTGCTGGCCGCCACGGTGGACGTGCGGGGCGCGATCGGTTTCTCCTCCTTCGGTGTGCTCGCCTACTACGCGGTGGCCAACGCCTCGGCCTGGACCCTGGACGGCTCCCCGACCGCGCGGGCGCTTCCCGCGCTGGGGTTTCTCGGCTGTGTGACCCTGGCGTTCGCCCTGCCGGTGACGTCCGTGGTGACGGGAGCGGCCGTGCTGGCGGCGGGCGCGCTCGCGTACGGGGCGCGCCGGCGGCTCGGCGGCCGGTGAGCCGCTCCACATGCTTCCCCGGCCGCCCCGTGGTGCGTCAGCGTCCGGCGAACGGCTGGTCCGTGGGCACGATCTCGCGGCCCAGCGGGAACAGCGAGATCGGGATCATCTTGAAGTTCGCGATGCCGAACGGAATGCCGATGATCGTGATGCACAGGGCGATCCCGGTGGCGATGTGCCCGAGGGCCAGCCACCAGCCGGCGAGGACCAGCCAGAGCACGTTGCCGACACAGGAGGGCGCGCCCGCGTCCCGCCGTTCGACCGTGGTGTAGCCGAAGGGCCAGAGCGCGTAGACGCCGATACGGAAGGCGGCGATGCCGAAGGGTATGCCGATGATCGTGATGCAGAGCAGCAGGCCCGCGAGGAGGTAGGCGAGGAACAGCCAGAACCCGCTCAGGACGAGCCAGATGACGTTCAGGATGGTCTTCACTGGTGGCGACCTGCCATTTTCTCGAGCCGGGCGATGCGTTCCGCCATCGGCGGGTGGGTCGAGAACATCTTGGAGAGGCCCTGGCCCGGTCGGAACGGGTTCGCGATCATCATGTGGCTCGCGGTCTCGATCCGGGGCTCGGGGGGCAGTGGAAGCTGTTTGGTGCCCATCTCCAGTTTGCGCAGGGCGCCGGCGAGGGCAAGCGGATCGCCGGTGAGCTGGGCCCCGGAGGCGTCGGCCTCGTACTCCCGGGAGCGGCTGATGGCGAGTTGGATGAGGCTGGCCGCGAGTGGGCCGAGGATCATGATCAGCAGCAGGCCCAGGAGGCCGGGGCCGTCGTCGTCGTCGGAGCGGCCGATCGGGATCAGCCAGGCGAAGTTGACCAGGAACATGATCACGGAGGCGAGGGCGCCGGCCACCGAGGAGATGAGGATGTCGCGGTTGTAGACGTGGCTGAGCTCGTGGCCGATGACCCCGCGCAGCTCCCGCTCGTCGAGGAGGCGCAGGATGCCCTCGGTGCAGCACACGGCGGCGTTGCGCGGGTTGCGGCCGGTGGCGAAGGCGTTGGGCGCCTCGGTCGGGGAGATGTACAGCCGGGGCATGGGCTGGCGGGCCTGGGTGGAGAGGTCCCGGACCATCCGGTACAGGGCGGGTGCCTCGAACTCGCTGACCGGCCGGGCGCGCATCGCGCGTAGCGCCAGCTTGTCGCTGTTCCAGTACGCGTACGCGTTCGTCCCGAGGGCGATCACGACCGCGACGACGAGTCCCGCGCGGCCGAAGAAGCTGCCGATGACGATGATGAGCGCGGACAGTCCCCCGAGGAGTACTGCCGTCCTGAGCCCGTTGTGCCGGCGGTGCACGGTACGCCCTCCAAATCGTGCAGCAGGGGAACCCTTTGCTTGCTGGTGTTCCGTCTCTCCGGTGCCCACTGGAGTCGTGGTGTCACGTCCAGTGGACCCTCCCGTACTGGTCAACGCCAGGTGGGAGTCACGAGTTCCCTTGTGCGTACGGGCAGGGGTGTGGGCCGTCGGGGTGACGGCGGGGCGTACGCGCGTCGGTGGGCGCGTACGCGGGCGCGCGGGGAGCGTGGGGCGCTCAGAAGAGGGCGGTGTCGGTGAAGCGCAGGATCAGCTGGGGCGCTCCGGACAGGACGATGCCGAGGGCGGCGGTGAGGGTGATCGCGACGGTGAGGGGGGCGGGCACGGGGTGCTTGTGCCTGACGGGCGCGTCCCCGGTTGCGGCCTCGGTCTCGCCCTCGGGGGCGCGGAACAGCAGGGCCGTCCACCGGAGGTAGTAGTACAGGGCGATCACGACGTTGACGGCCATGACGACCGCGAGCCAGCCCAGGCCCGCGTCGACGGCCGCCGAGAAGACGGTGACCTTCGCGAAGAGCCCGACGACGCCCGGCGGCAGTCCGGCCAGGCACAGCAGGAAGAAGGCCAGGAGGAGCGCGGAGAGCGGGTGGCGGGCGTGCAGGCCCCGGTAGTCCGTGAGGCGGTTCTGCGGGCTCGTACGGCCCACCAGGGCGGCCACCGCGAAGGCGCCGAGGTTCACGGCGGCGTACATGAGGGCGTACGCGACGGTGGAGCCGACGGCGTGCCCGGCGTCGTCGGTGTACGCGGCGGCGGCGATCGGTACGAGGAGGTAGCCGGCCTGCCCCACGGAGGACCAGGCGAGCAGGCGTACGGCGCTGTACGCGCGCGTGGCCTGCTGGCGCAGGGCGCCGACGTTGCCGACGGTCATGGTGAGGGCGGCCAGCGCGGCCAGGGCGGGGCCCCAGACGTCGGCGTAGGAGGGCAGGCCGACGACGGTGACGAGGATGAGGCCGGAGAAGCCGACGGCCTTGCCGACGACGGACAGATAGGCGGCGATCGGCAGGGGGGCGCCGATGTAGGTGTCGGGGACCCAGAAGTGGAAGGGGACGGCGGCCGTCTTGAAGGCGAAGCCGACCAGGGTGAGGACGACGCCGGTCTGGGCGAGGGTGTGGAGCTGGCCGTCGACGTGCTGGATGCGTTCGGCGATCTGGGTGAGGTACAGGGTGCCGGTCGTGGCGTAGAGGAAGCTGATGCCCATCAGGCTGACGGCGGTCGCGGTGACCGACGACAGGAAGAACTTCAGGGCCGCCTCCGCGGACCTGCGGTCGCCCTGCCGGATGCCGACGAGGGCGAACGCGGGCAGGGAGGCGACCTCCAGGGCGACCACCAGGGTGGCGAGGTCGCGGGAGGCGGGCAGCAGGGCGGCGCCGGCGGCGGAGGAGAGCAGCAGGAACCAGAACTCCCCTTCGGGGAGCCTGCCGCGCGCGTCCTTCAGGGCGGTGACCGACAGGAGGGCGGCCAGCAGGGCTCCGCCGAGGACCAGGAACTGGATGACGAGGGTGAAGCGGTCGGCGACATAGCTGCACGCGCTCGGGTCACCGGTGAGGCAGAACGTGGCGCGGTCGCCGTCCAGGAGGGGCAGCAGGAGGGCCGTGGAGGCGGCGAGTCCGGCGACGGAGAGCCAGCCGAGGAGCGGCTTGCGGGCGTCGGCCACGAACAGGTCGGCGACCAGGACGACCAGGGCGACGACCGCCGCGAGGGTGGGCGGGGCGATCGCGAGCCAGTCGACGGACTGGACCAGCGACTCGGCCAGGGGCCGGGCGAGGTGCTGGGCCGGGGAGCTCATCGGGTGCCTCCTGCGAGGAGCTGCTGCACGGCCGGGTCGGTCAGGCCGAGGAGGGCCTTCGGCCACAGGCCGGCTACGACGGTGAGGACGACGAGCGGGGTCCAGGCCGCGAACTCGTACGACTGGACGTCGGCGAGCTGCGGCGCGTCCTGCGGGTGGGCGCCCATGCAGACGCGGCGGACCACGACGAGCAGGTAGGCGGCCGTGAGCAGGGTGCCGAACGCGGCGATCGCCGTGAAGGTGAGGAAGGCGGGGCGGCTGAGGTCGGCCGCCGGGTCGAACGCGCCGAACATGGCGAGCATCTCGCCCCAGAACCCGGCGAGGCCGGGCAGGCCCAGGGAGGCGACGGCGGCGAAGGCGAGCAGTCCGCCGAGGCGGGGGGCCTTGCCGTAGAGCGCGGCGCCGGTCTGTTCGGCGAGGGCGTCCAGGTCGGTGGTGCCGGTGCGGTCCTTCAGGGCGCCGACCAGGAAGAAGAGCAGGCCGGTGATGAGGCCGTGGGCGATGTTGGCGAACAGGGCGCCGTTCACGCCGGTCGGGGTGGTCGAGGCGATGCCGAGCAGGACGAAGCCCATGTGGCCGACGGAGGAGTAGGCGATGAGGCGCTTGAGGTCGCCCTTGGCGCCCTGTTTGGCGAGGGCGAGGCAGGCCAGGGAGCCGTAGACGATCCCGACGACGGCGAAGGCCGCGAGGTAGGGCGCGAAGGTGTGGAAGCCGTCGGGCGCGATCGGCAGGAGGATCCGGACGAACCCGTACGTACCCATTTTCAGCAGGACACCGGCCAGCAGGACCGAGCCGACCGTCGGGGCGGCGGTGTGCGCGTCGGGCAGCCAGCTGTGCAGCGGCCACATCGGGGTCTTGACGGCGAGCCCGATCCCGATCGTCAGAACCGCGATGACCTGCACGGTTGTGCTCAGCGACCGGCCGTTGTCAGTGGCGAGTGCCACCATGTCGAAGGTGCCCGCCTTGATGCCGATCAGGAGCAGGCCGAGCAGCATGACCACGGATCCGAGCAGGGTGAACAGGATGAACTTCATCGCCGCCCGGCCCCGGCCCTCGCCGCCCCAGCGGGCGATGAGGAAGTACATCGGGATGAGGACCGTCTCGAAGGCGAGGAAGAACAGCAGCAGGTCGAGGACGGCGAAGGTCGCGAGGGTGCCTGACTCGAGGACGAGCATCAGCGCGACGAAGGCCTTCGGGGTCGGTCCCGAGGGCATCTTGAAGTACGAGTAGAGCGCGCAGAGGAAGGTCAGCAGCGCGGTCAGGACCACGAGGGGGAGGGAGATGCCGTCGATGCCGAGGTGGATGCGCACGTCGAGTGCGGGGATCCAGCTGATGTCCGTGCTCGCCTGCATCTTCGACGGGTGGTCGTGGTCGAAGCCGAGCGCGAGGACGATCGCGGCGACGAGGATCACGCCGGTGACCGTGACGCCGTGCCGGAGCACGGCCTGCTCGGGTGACTTCCCCTTCAGTCCGGGCGGGGCGGGCAGCAGAGCGGCGGCCGCGCCGAGGAGCGGGCCGACGACGACGAACGCCAGAAGGAACCGCATCACGGACTCGTTGATATCGATCACGCCTGCTCACGCTCCCGAGGCGACGAGGAGGACGGCGACCGCCAGGACGACGGTGCCGGCGAGCAGCGCGCTCACATAGGTCTGGACGTTGCCGGTCTGGGCGCGCCGTACGGCCGCGCCGAGCCAGCGGGGCAGGGCGCCCGCGCCGCGTACGTAGGTGTCGACGACCTCGCGGTCGAGGAACCGGACGAGGCTCGCGCCGCCCTGCACGGGGCGGACGAACAGCGCCGAGTACACGGCGTCGAGGTGGAAGCCGACGGCCGCGTGGCGGTACAGCGGGCCGAGCAGGAGCCGCCCGGGGTCCGCCGGGTCGGGTGCGGAGGCCAGGTCGCCGTAGGCGGGGGCGTGGGTCGCGATGGCCTCGGCCTCGACCCGGCCCGCGTCGCCCTCGGGGTGCGCGGCGACCGCGCCCAGGGGGGCGACGACCGCCAGGGGCCTGAGGTGGCGCCAGGCGGCGTACGCGATGAGCGCGCCGGCCAGGGCCACGCCCGTGCCGAGCACGGAGGTGGTGACGGTCGGGGCGAGGTCGTTGCCGTCGAACCAGCCGGGGAGCGTGCGGTAGGCGAGCGCGCCGAGGCCGAGGGACGGGACGGCGAGCACCCAGAGCACGACGGTCATGGACAGCGGCTGGCGACCGTGGTCGGGGGCCTCGGCGCCCCGGCCGTGGAAGGCGAGCAGCCACAGCCGGGTGGCGTAGGCGGCGGTGAGGAGGGCGGTGAGCAGTCCGGCGATCAGGACGAGCCAGCCGGCGGCGCCGGGGGCGTGCTCGGTGTGGCCGGTGGTGACGTGCTCGGCGGCGCCGAGGACGGACTCCTTGGAGAAGAAACCGCTGAACGGCGGGATCGCGGCGAGCGCGAGGAGCGCCACGGTCATCGTCCAGTAGGCGTCCGGGACGCGCTCGCGCAGCCGGCTCATCCGGGACATGGCGGCGAGCGAGTTGGTGCCGGCGGCGTGGATGATCACGCCGGCCGCGAGGAACAGCAGGGCCTTGAACGCGCCGTGCGAGAGGAGGTGGAAGACGGCGGCCGAGCGGTCGCCGACGGCGAGGGCGCCGGTCATGTAGCCGAGCTGGCCGATCGTCGAGTAGGCGAGGACGCGTTTGATGTCGTCCTGCGCGAGCGCCGCGAGGCCGGAGCCGACCATGGTGACGGCGGCCATCACGGCGAGGACGACCATCGCGGCCTGGGAGGCCTCGAAGACCGGCAGGAGCCGGGCGATGAAGTAGACACCGGCGGCGACCATCGTCGCGGCGTGGATCAGCGCGGAGACGGGGGTGGGGCCGGCCATCGCGTCGGGGAGCCAGGTGTGCAGCGGGAACTGCGCCGACTTGCCGGCCACACCCGCGAGGAGCAGCAGGGCGATGACGGTCGGGTGGCCGAGGCCGCCGTCGGCGACGGTGTCGAGGACCTTCGTGATCTCGAAGGAGCCGGCGTCGGTGGCGAGGGCGAACAGACCGATGAGGAACGGGACGTCGCCGAGCTTGGTGACCAGGAAGGCCTTGAGGGAGGCGGCGCGGGCCTCGGAGGTCTCCCAGTAGTGGCCGACGAGGAAGTAGGAGCAGATGCCCATGACTTCCCAGCCGACCAGCAGCACGATCAGGTCGCCGGTGTAGACGACCAGGAACATCGCGGAGGTGAACAAGGAGACGAGCGCGGCGTACGAGGGGTAGCGCGGGTCCTCTCGGAGGTAGCCGGTGGAGTAGATCTGCACACAGGTGGCGACGGTGCCGACCAGGACGGCCACCAGGGCGGCGAAGCCGTCGATGTACAGGGAGAGCTCGATCGGGACCGAGCCGGTCGGGGTGAGTTCGGTGGCCGCGGTGAGGGCGGCGTCGCCGCCCTGGCGTACGGCGACGACGACGGCCAGGACGAGGGCGGTGAGGGTCGGCAGGACGGCGAGGGGGCGGACGAACCCGGGGGCGTTGCGCCCGAGGAGCAGTCCGGCGACCGCGCCCAGGAAGGGCAGGAGGGGGACGAGGACGGCGAGGGTGGTCGTGGTCACGCGGTGGCCTCAGCCTTCTCGGTGCCCGGCCCGGTCCCGGCGGTGCCGGTCTCGGGGGTGTCGCTCTCGTGGCCCTCGGCGGTGTCGCGGAGCCGGTCGATGTCCGAGGTGCCGCGGGCCCGGTACACGGCGAGGACGATGGCCAGGCCGATGCCGATCTCGGCGGCGGCGATGGCGATGGTGAACAGGGTCAGGGCCTGTCCGGAGTGCAGGGTCTCCTCGGCGGCCCGGCTGAGCCAGACGTCGAAGGCGACGAGGTTGAGGTTGACGGCGTTGAGCATCAGCTCGACCGACATCAGGACCAGGATCGCGTTCCGGCGGGCGAGGACGCCGTACAGGCCGGTGCAGAAGAGGAGCGCGGCGAGGACGGCCGGGTAGGCGAGGTGCATCAGCGGGCGCCTTCCTGTTCGGCCGGGGAGCCGGATGCGGCCGGGGAGCCGGAAAATTCTTCGTCACTTTCCGTGGCCGGAGGGGAACTCCTGGTGACACCCCGGGCGTTCACGGGGGGAGAGCTCGCATCGGGCTCCGTCCTCGCCTTGCGGGACAGGACGATCGCGCCGACCAGGGCCGCGAGGAGGAGGACGGAGAGGGCCTCGAAGGGAAGGACCCAGTTCTGGAAGAGGCTCGCGCCGGTGACCTCGGTGGAGCCGGCGGCCGGGCCGTCCAGGTCGATCCAGGTGGTGCGGAAGGCGTCGACGACCACCCAGACGAGCGCGGCGGCCGCGGCGACGGCGACCGTCAGGGCGGCCCAGCGGTTGCCGGAGTCGGCGTCCGGGGAGCGGCCGATGGGGGCCTTGGTGAGCATCAGACCGAAGAGAAGGAGGACGACGACGGAACCGACATAGATGAGGACCTGCACCCAGGCGATGAACTCCGCGGTGAGCAGGAGGTACTCGACGGCGAGGCCGCCGAGGGCGACCACCAGCCACAGGGCGGCGTGGACCAGCTGCCGGGTGGTGACGGTGACCAGGGCGGCACCGAAGGTGGCCAGGCCGACGAGGACGAACGCGATCTCGACACCGGTCGGGGACAGGAAACCGTGCGGCGCCGCGGCCAGGGCGGCCGTGGCGGCGGAGGAGGCGGGGGTCACGACTCCCCTCCCTGGGGCTCGGTGGGCTCGCCGGACGCGGTGGCCTCCGTGGCCTCGGTGGCCTCCGTGGGCTGGGCCTGGGCGGCGGCCAGCTTCTCGGCCGTCTTGCGGGCGGCGGCGATCTCCTTCGGCTCCTCGGCGGCGGGGTCGAGGGCGGGCGGGGCCGGGACCGTCCACATCCACTCGCGGAGCTTGTCCCGCTCGTGGGTGAGTTCGCGGATGTCGGTCTCGGCGTACTCGAACTCCGGGGACCAGAACAGGGCGTCGAAAGGACAGACCTCGATGCAGATACCGCAGTACATGCACAGCGAGAAGTCGATGGCGAAGCGGTCGAGGACGTTGCGGCTGCGCTCGCGGCCGCCCGGGGCGGCGGGCGGGACCGTCTCCTTGTGGGAGTCGATGTAGATGCACCAGTCGGGGCACTCACGGGCGCAGAGCATGCAGACCGTGCAGTTCTCCTCGAACAGACCGATCACGCCCCGGGTGCGGGGCGGGAGCTCCGGCTGGGCGTCCGGGTACTGCTCGGTGACGGTCTTCCTCGTCATCGTGCGCAGGGTGACGGCCAGGCCCTTGGCGAGGCCGGAGCCAGGGATGGGGGCCACTAGGAGATCACCACCTTGACGACGCCGGTGAGGGCGATCTGGGCGAGGGAGAGGGGGACGAGGAGGGTCCAGGACAGCTTCTGGAGCTGGTCCTCGCGCAGCCGGGGATAGGTGACCCGCAGCCAGATGACGACGAAGGCGAGGACGGCCGTCTTCAGCAGGGTCCAGACCCAGCCGAGGCCGTCGGCGCCCCAGGGGCCGTGCCAGCCGCCCAGGAAGAGGACGGTGGTCAGGCCGCACAGGACGACGATCCCGGCGTACTCGGCGAGGAGGAACAGGGCGAACCGCAGACCGGTGTACTCGGTGTACGCGCCGAAGATGATCTCGGAGTCGGCGACGGGCATGTCGAAGGGAGGGCGCTGGAGTTCGGCGAGGCCGGCGACGAAGAAGACGATCGCGCCGACGATCTGCCAGGGCAGCCACCACCACTCGAAGGCGTCGACGATGCCGGGCAGGGAGACCGTGCCGGCCGCCATCGCCACCGAGGCGGCGGTGAGCAGCATCGGGAGTTCGTAGGCGAGGAGCTGGGCGGCGGTGCGCAGGCCGCCGAGGAGGGAGAACTTGTTGGCGCTGGCCCAGCCCGCCATGAGGGAGCCGAGCACGCCGACGCCCATCACGGCGAGGACGAAGAACACGCCCGCGTCCAGGACCTGGCCGACGGCGCCCTCGCCGGGGCCGATCGGGATGGCGAGGAGGACGAGGAGGTAGGGCAGGAGGGCGACGGCGGGGGCGAGCTGGAAGATACGGCGGTCCGCGCCCGCGGGGACCACGTCCTCCTTCTGCGCGAACTTCACCCCGTCCGCGATGAGCTGGGCCCAGCCGTGGAAGCCGCCCGCGTACATCGGGCCGAGGCGGCCCTGCATATGGGCCATCACCTTGTGCTCGGTCTGACCGACGATCAGGGGGAAGGTGAGGAAGACGACGAAGACGATCAGGAGTCGCAGGGTGACGTCGAGAGCGTCGTTCACTGCGGGCCTCCTGACGGGGATTCGGGGTCGGTGTCTTCGGGGGCGGCACCGCGTTCCTCGGACACCTGCCCCGGCTCCGGCTGCTGCGGCTCCGGCTGCTGCTCCGGCTGCGGCCTCTGCTCCGGCTCCGGCTCCGGCTCCGGCTGTTGCTCGTCGAAGGCCGGGCGGGCGTGGTGCCAGGGGGCGTCGGAGCTGTGGGAGGGCCGGGCGGGGCTCGCGGTCGGTGCGGGGGCCGCGCCGTCCGGAGCGGCCGTTCCTTCAGGGGCCGCTCCGGCCGTGGTGGCCGGGCCGGTGGGCTCCTCGGTGGCCTTCGGGGCCTCGGCCGGCTTCGTGGCCTCGGTGCGCTGGGAGGCCGAGCCTGCGCCGGCGGTTCTCGTGCGGCGGGCCGTGGACGGAGGCGGCGTCGTCGCGGAGGGCGTGCCGGTTTCCGGGGCGGCTGCCGTGGCGGGTGCCTGCGGGGCCGTCTGGCTGGCGGAGCCCTCGGCCGCGGTGCGGGTGCGGCGGGGCGGGCGTTCGCCAGGGGCGGGACGGGTCGGGCGGTCGCCTGCGGCGCGGCCGGCCGCCGCCCGGGCCGGGCGGGCCGGGGCGGGCGGGAGCTGGCCCTTGAGGGGGCCCCAGTCGTTCGGGTCGGGGACGCCGGGGGGCAGCATCTGGCGGCGCTTGGGGCCGCCGTGCGCCGCACCTGCCGCGGACTCCCCCGGTTCCTTGGCGCCGGGCCAGGCCTTGGCGACGCGGGCCGCGAGGACGAAGTCCTTGCGGAGGGGGTGGCCCTCGAAGTTCTCGGGGAGGAGGAGGTGGTGCGGGAAGGGGTGGCCCTCGAAGGCGACGCCGAACATCTCCCGGGTCTCGCGCTCGTGCCAGCCGGCGCCCGCGTAGACGTCGACGGCGGAGGCGAGGACCGGGGCCTCGTGCGGGACGGTCGTGCGCAGGAGCAGGCGGCGGACCGGGGCGAGGGCGACGACATGGGCGGCGACGCGGAAGCCGGTGCCCGGTTCGTCGACGGCGCTCAGCCAGTCGAAGTAGGTGCAGGAGAGGTCGTCGCGGGCGGTGCGCAGGGCGGCGGTCCAGGAGGCCGGCGGGACGTCGACGGTCAGGACGTCGTAGGACTCCTCGGCCGTGGCGTCCGGGCCGAAGAGGTCCTCGACGGGGGCGGGCAGCCAGCCGATGGTGGTCATCCCGCGTTCCCCTCTGCGGTGGGCGGCTTCACGAGGCCGCTCTGGAGGGCGGCGGCGGACGGACGGGAGGTGCCGTAGCGCTCGTGCAGGGACTCCCGGGCGATCTTCTCCTGGAGCTTGAGGATGCCCTGGAGGAGGGCCTCGGGGCGGGGCGGGCAGCCGGGGACGTAGACGTCGACGGGGATGATCTGGTCGACGCCCTTCGTCACGGAGTACGAGTCCCAGTAGGGGCCGCCGCAGTTGCTGCACGCGCCGAAGGAGATGACGTACTTCGGCTCGGGCATCTGCTCGTACAGGCGCTTCACCGCGGGGGCCATCTTGTCGGTGACCGTGCCGGAGACGACCATCAGGTCGGCCTGGCGGGGCCCCGGGGCGAAGGGGATGACGCCGAGGCGGATGAAGTCGTGGCGGGCCATCGACGCGGCGATGAACTCGATGGCGCAGCAGGCGAGGCCGAAGTTGAAGACCCAGAGCGAGTAGCGGCGGCCCCAGTTGAGGACGACCTTCATCGGCTCGGGGGCCAGGCGCGCGAGGGCGCCCAGGCGCTTCGGCTCGGGCAGCAGAACGGGCTCCGGAGTCACGTCCATGTCAGGACGCCCTTCTTGTATGCGTACAGCAGGCCTACGGCGAGGAAGCCGAGGAAGATGAACATCTCCACGAGGGTCGTGGCGCCGTAGCCGGGGGCGGCGAAGACCGTCGCCCAGGGGAACAGGAAGATCGAGTCGACGGCGAAGATGACGTAGAGGAAGGCGTAGACGTAGTAGCGGACCTGGGTGTGGGCCCAGCCCTCGCCGACGGGGTCGACGCCGCACTCGTACGTCAGGAGCTTCTCGGGGGTCGGGACCACCGGGCGCAGCAGGCGTCCGGCGCCGAAGGCGACGGCCACGAACAGCACGCCGACCACGGCGAGCAGTCCGACGACCGAATAGGACCGGAAGTAGTCCGCCGCGATCTCGACGGTCGGTTCCCGCACGTCCGTCCCCTCGCTCCCTGACCTCAGCCTCTTCGGCTTCTTCGGCCACTCGGGCCACTTCGACGATCTGTACGCACGGAGTCTAGGCCCTGATAAAGGGACGGTAAGCAGCCCGTCACGCCTTGGACCGTGGGACGGGGGTTTTCCCCAGGGGACCGGGGCGGGGAACCTCATGGCGCCGGGGCGCGCGGCGCGGCACGCTAACGCATATGACCACTTCCCACCAGCTCGGCGACCACCAGCCTGGCGACCGCCGGCCCGGCGTCCACCAGCCCGATGACGAGCTGCCGCCGGTGAAGCCCGCGCTCGACATGCAGACGTGGAAGGAGATCGCGCATCTTCTGGCGAACCTGCCGATGTCGTTGTTCGGGTTCGTCTATGTGATGACGGTGTTGTTCACGGGCGCCTCGCTGACCCTCACCGTGGTCGGGTTGCCGCTGCTGGCGCTCGGACTGGCGGGGGCGCGGCTGGCGGGCCGGTTCGAGCGGGCGCGGGCGCGGCTGCTGCTGGGGGTGCGGGTCGACGAGCCGAGCCCGCTGCCGTTGCGCAGGGCGGGCGGGCCGCTCGCACGGATGTGGCTGGCGCTGAAGGATCCGGTGGCCTGGCGCACGGTGCTCTACGACTTCGTCCGGCTGCCCTGGGGCATCCTCACCTTCACCGTAGTCCTGCCCGCCCTGTTCGTGCTGTGGCCGGTGCTCCCCTACCTCGCGCGCGGGCTGACCAATGTGGACCGGGCGATGGTGCGGGCGCTGCTGTCGCCGTCCGACGAGCTGGAGCGGCGGATCGCGGAGCTGGAGTCGGACCGGGGGGTCGTGGTGGACACGGCGGCGGCGGATCTGCGGCGGATCGAGCGGGATCTGCACGACGGGGCGCAGGCGCGGCTGGTCAATCTGGCGATGGGGCTGGGGCTGGCGAAGGAGAAGCTCCAGGAGGGGCGGGCCGACGACGTGGTCGCGGCGATGGTCGAGGAGGCGCACGGCGAGGTGAAGCTCGCGCTGCAGGAGCTGCGGGATCTGGCGCGGGGCATCCATCCGGCCGTACTGACGGACCGGGGGCTGGACGCGGCGCTGTCGGCGGTGGCCTCGCGGTGCACGGTGCCGGTGAAGGTGACCGTCGATCTGGCGTCCCGACCGGCGCAGGCCATCGAGGGGATCGCCTACTTCACGGTCTCGGAGTTGCTGCAGAACATCAGCAAGCACAGCGGGGCCCGGTCGGCTTCGGTGGATGTGTGGCGGACGGACGAGCGGCTGCTCATCCAGGTCGGGGACGACGGCCGGGGCGGTGCGCGGCTCGACGCGGGGACGGGGATGCGGGGGCTCGCGGAGCGGCTGGACGCCGTGGACGGGGTGTTCGTGGTGGAGTCGCCAGCCGGCGGGCCGACGACGGTGACGGCGGAGCTGCCGTGGCGGGAGCGGCGGCCGGAGGGGTAGGGAAAACCCCCCGTTCCATAGACCGACGGACTCCATGGCTCCCAAGGGCCGCGCCGAGGAGGGTGGAGGTAGGGGACAGCAGCTCCGCGACGAGCAGAACGGACGGCGCCGATGGCCACGCGGTATGGGCAGTACGAGCCTTACGAGTCGTACGGTGACGAGTACGGCGATGAGTACGGCGCCGGGCGCGAGGGGGCGTACGGGGGGCATGGGATGCGGCGGCGTCGGCTGCCGGCCGTGCTGCTCGAGCCGGTCAGCGGGCGGCACTGGCGGGAGCTGGCCTATGTGCTGCTCGGTTTTCCGCTGAGCGTCCTGCTGTTCGTCTTCACCGTGACCATGCTGTCCGTCGGGGCGGGGCTGCTGGTGACGTTCCTCGGCATCCCGGTGCTGGCCGCGGGGCTGGCGGCGTGCCGGGGCTTCGGGGCGCTGGAGCGGGCGCGGGCGCGGGGACTGCTGGGGCTTCAGGTGCGGGATCCGGAGCCGTTGCGGGTGCGGGGGCGGGACGGGCGGGACGGGCCGATGGCGTGGATGGGGGCGGTGCTGAAGAGCGGGAGCTCGTGGCGGCACGCGCTGTTCGTGCTGGTGCGGTTCCCGTGGGCGGTGTTCTCGTTCTGTGTGACGGTCACGGTGTGGGCGTTCGGCTGGACGATGCTGACGTATCCGCTGTGGTTCTGGCTGTTCCCGCTGTACGGCGGGCAGGACGGGCTCCAGCTGTACGGCGACGAGCATCACCAGGTGTATCTGGACAACCCCTTCGAGATCACCGTCACGGCGTCGGTGGGGCTGCTGGTCACGCTGGCCACGCCGTGGATCGTGCGGGCGCTGACGACGGTGGACCGGCTGCTGGTGCACGGGCTGCTCGGGCCGTCGCGGCTGGCGTCGCGGGTGGTGGAGCTGGAGTCGGACCGGGGGGTCGTGGTGGACACGGCGGCGGCGGATCTGCGGCGGATCGAGCGCGATCTGCACGACGGGGCGCAGGCGCGGCTGGTGGCGCTGGCGATGGATCTGGGGCTGGCGAAGGAGAAGCTCCAGGAGGATCCGCAGGCGGCGGCGCGGATGGTGGACGAGGCGCACGGTGAGGTGAAGACGGCGCTTCAGGAGCTGCGGGATCTGGCGCGCGGGATTCATCCGGCGGTGCTGACGGACCGGGGGCTGGACGCGGCGCTGTCGGCGGTGGCGTCGCGGTGCACGGTGCCGGTGCGGGTGGAGGTGGATCTGGGGGCGGCCCGGCCGGTGGCCGCGATCGAGGGCATCGCCTACTTCACCGTGTCGGAGCTGCTGCAGAACGTGAGCAAGCACAGCGGGGCCGGGTCGGCTTCGGTGGAGGTCTGGCGGGTGGAGGACCGGTTGATGGTGCAGGTGGTGGATGACGGGGTGGGCGGTGCGCAGATCTCCGGGGGGTCGGGGTTGGCGGGGCTGGCGGAGCGGTTGGACGCGGTGGACGGCGTACTGGTGGTGGATTCGCCGGCCGGGGGGCCCACCCGGGTGGTGGCTGAGCTGCCCTGGCGGACGTGAGCGTTCTCCGCGACACCCGGCCGGCTCCGCACGGTGAAGGCCCCCGTGAGGGCCCCCGGCCCACCCTTTTCTCGCCGCCCCTCATCCCCTTCTCGCCGTCCTCCCGCGCCGTCGGTCCATTGGCAGGTGCGGGACGCCTCTTTGCTGGAATGCTGGAGGTGTTCGACTTGACGGGTGGACGGCTGGGGGGCCGGGAGCGTGGAGGACAGGGTGCGGGTGGTCATCGCCGAGGATTCGGTGCTGTTGCGGGAGGGGCTGACCCGGTTGCTCACCGACCGGGGGCATGAGGTCGTGGCCGGAGTCGGGGACGCCGAGGCGCTGCTCAAGACGGTCACCGAGCTGCACGACGAGGGTGCGCTGCCCGACGTCGTCGTGGCCGATGTGCGGATGCCGCCCACGCACACCGACGAGGGGGTGCGGGCCGCCGTACAGCTGCGCAAGGAGCATCCGGGGCTCGGGGTGCTGGTGCTGTCACAGTATGTGGAGGAGAGGTACGCCACCGAACTGCTGGCCGGTTCCAGCCGCGGCGTGGGATATCTGCTCAAGGACCGGGTCGCCGAGGTGCGGGAGTTCGTGGACGCCGTGGTGCGGGTGGCGTCCGGGGGGACCGCGCTCGATCCGGAGGTCGTCGCGCAGTTGCTGGGGCGCAGTCGTCAGCAGGATGTGCTCGCGGGTCTCACTCCGCGTGAGCGGGAGGTGCTGGGGCTGATGGCCGAGGGGCGGACCAACTCCGCCATCGCGCGTCAGCTGGTCGTCAGCGACGGGGCCGTCGAGAAGCACGTCAGCAATATCTTCCTGAAGCTCGGACTCTCGCCCAGTGACGGGGATCACCGTCGGGTTCTAGCAGTTCTCACCTATCTCAATTCATGACCGAGTGGGACTGTGGCTCGACGATGACTCGAAGGTGATCAGAGCCGCGCTCGACGTCGTTCCTCGCGTGAACCGGGGAACTCGGTCGGTGCGTCTTCCGGGGCGACACCGTGGGGCGGGAAATCATGACAAGTCGGGGTGCCGGGCCGTCTCAGGGCAGTGACCGTCATACGAACGGCCGAGGGAAGGCGACCCTTACAGACGTAGGGTTGATCCAGGGAGGGCCTTCGCGAAGACCCCTCCGGGACAGCCACCTCGAGGGAGGTCCAGTTCAGTGACCAGTCGGGTCAGCAGCGCAACGGGACAGACCGGGCAGGCCGAGCAGGCCGACGGGACCGTCGTGGGAGAACAGCGCAGACCGGACGGGACGGCGAAGGACGTACGCCGTCTCGACCGGGTGATCATCAGGTTCGCGGGTGACTCGGGTGACGGTATGCAGCTCACCGGTGACCGCTTCACCTCCGAGACGGCCTCGTTCGGCAACGATCTGTCCACCCTGCCGAACTTCCCGGCCGAGATCCGCGCGCCCGCAGGCACTCTCCCCGGCGTCTCCTCGTTCCAGCTGCACTTCGCCGACCACGACATCCTGACCCCGGGCGACGCGCCCAATGTGCTGGTCGCGATGAATCCGGCGGCCCTGAAGGCGAACATCGGGGACGTGCCGCGCGGCGCGGAGATCATCGTCAACACCGATGAGTTCACCAAACGCGCCATGCAGAAGGTGGGGTACGCGGCCTCGCCGCTGGAGGACGGTTCCCTCGACGGTTACCAGCTCCACCCGGTCCCCCTGACCACGCTGACCGTCGAGGCCCTCAAGGAATTCGACCTCACCCGCAAGGAGGCCGAGCGCAGCAAGAACATGTTCGCGCTCGGCCTCCTGTCGTGGATGTACCACCGGCCCACCGAGGGCACCGAGAAGTTCCTCAAGTCGAAGTTCGCCAGGAAACCGGACATCGCGGCCGCCAATATCGCCGCCTTCCGGGCCGGCTGGAACTTCGGCGAGACGACCGAGGACTTCGCCGTCTCCTACGAGGTCGCCCCGGCGGCGAAGGCCTTTCCCGTCGGGACCTACCGGAACATCTCCGGGAACCTGGCCCTCGCCTACGGGCTGGTCACCGCCTCCCGGCAGGCCGATCTGCCGCTGTTCCTGGGGTCGTACCCGATCACCCCGGCCTCGGACATCCTGCACGAGCTGAGCCGGCACAAGAACTTCGGTGTGCGCACCTTCCAGGCCGAGGACGAGATCGCCGGCATCGGTGCCGCGCTGGGGGCGGCCTTCGGGGGATCCCTCGCCGTCACCACCACGTCCGGGCCGGGTGTGGCGCTGAAGTCGGAGACCATCGGGCTCGCGGTCTCGCTGGAGCTGCCGCTGCTGGTCGTCGACATCCAGCGCGGGGGTCCCTCGACGGGGCTGCCGACCAAGACCGAGCAGGCCGACCTGCTCCAGGCGATGTACGGGCGCAACGGCGAGGCCCCGGTGCCGGTCGTCGCCCCCTGCACGCCCGCCGACTGCTTCGACGCCGCCCTGGAGGCCGCGCGGATCGCCCTGACGTACCGCACCCCCGTCTTCCTCCTGTCCGACGGCTATCTCGCCAACGGCTCCGAGCCCTGGCGCATCCCCGAACCGGACGAGCTGCCCGATCTTCGGGTGCAGTTCGCCTCGGGGCCGAACCACACCCTGGACGACGGCTCCGAGGTCTTCTGGCCGTACAAGCGGGATCCGCAGACCCTCGCCCGGCCGTGGGCGATCCCGGGCACCCCGGGCCTCGAACACCGCATCGGCGGCATCGAGAAGCAGGACGGCACCGGGAACATCTCCTACGACCCGGCCAACCACGACCTGATGGTCCGCACCCGCCAGGCCAAGATCGACGGTATCGAGGTCCCCGACCTGCGGGTCGACGACCCGGACGGGGCGGGAACCCTGGTGCTGGGCTGGGGGTCGACGTACGGGCCGATCACGGCCGCCGTACGACGGCTGCGGGCGGCCGGGGAAGCGGTCGCGCAGGCCCATCTGCGGCATCTGAACCCCTTCCCGCGCAACCTGGGCGAGGTACTCAGGGCCTACGACCGGGTCGTCGTCCCCGAGATGAACCTCGGCCAGCTCGCCACCCTCATCCGGGCGAGGTATCTGGTCGACGCCCACTCCTACAACCAGGTGAACGGCATGCCGTTCAAGGCGGAGCAGCTCGCCACGGCGCTCAAGGAGGCCATCCATGACCACTGAGCCACTCCACCTCGTGCCCAAGGCCGAAGGCCGGCAGTCCATGAAGGACTTCAAGTCGGACCAGGAGGTGCGCTGGTGCCCGGGCTGCGGCGACTACGCGATCCTCGCCGCCGTCCAGGGGTTCATGCCGGAACTGGGGCTGGCCAGGGAGAACATCGTCTTCGTCTCCGGCATCGGCTGCTCCTCGCGCTTCCCGTACTACATGAACACGTACGGCATGCACTCGATCCACGGCCGGGCCCCGGCGATCGCGACCGGGCTCGCCACCAGCCGCCGCGACCTGAGCGTCTGGGTGGTCACGGGTGACGGGGACGCGCTGTCCATCGGCGGCAACCACCTCATCCACGCCCTGCGCCGCAACGTCAACCTCAAGATCCTCCTCTTCAACAACCGGATCTACGGACTCACGAAGGGCCAGTACTCCCCCACCTCCGAGGTCGGCAAGATCACCAAGTCGACGCCGATGGGGTCGCTGGACGCCCCCTTCAACCCGGTCTCCCTGGCCCTCGGCGCCGAGGCCTCCTTCGTCGCCCGGACCATCGACTCCGACCGCAAGCATCTGACGGAGGTGCTCCGGCAGGCCGCCGCGCACCCGGGCACGGCGCTGATCGAGATCTACCAGAACTGCAACATCTTCAACGACGGCGCCTTCGACGCGGTCAAGGACAAGCAGCAGGCCGAGGAGGCCGTGATCCGGCTGGAGCACGGGCAGCCGATCCGGTTCGGGGCCGAGGGCGGCAAGGGCGTCGTCCGGGACGCGGCGACCGGTGATCTGCGGGTCGTCGCCGTGACCGCGGAGAACGAGGGGGACATCCTGGTCCACGACGCGCACGCGGCGTCCCCGACCACCGCCTTCGCGCTCTCCCGGCTCGCCGACCCCGACACCCTGCACAACACCCCGATCGGTGTCCTGCGCTCCGTCGAGCGGCCGGTCTACGACACCCAGATGGCCGACCAGCTCGACACGGCCGTCGAGCAGCACGGGAAGGGCGATCTGGCCGCGCTGCTGGCGGGCGGGGACACCTGGACGGTCGTCGGCTGAGCCTCCCCAGGAAAGATCACCGCAGCTCAGAGGCACTTACCTTGATATCAGTACCTTACCTTGAAGTGGGTACTTTCGCTTAGTTAGCGCTCCCCCTAGGGTGGGTGGCAGACCCGCTACCCCCCTAGGAGTTCTGAGCCATGAGCATCGTCGTCACCGGAGCCACCGGAAAGCTCGGCCGCCATGTCG
Organism: Streptomyces sp. YKOK-I1; assembly: GCF_054660435.1. Taxonomy (NCBI): domain Bacteria; kingdom Bacillati; phylum Actinomycetota; class Actinomycetes; order Kitasatosporales; family Streptomycetaceae; genus Streptomyces; species Streptomyces sp. YKOK-I1. Next base: position 6,140,056 of record NZ_BAAGDR010000001.1, on the reverse strand, counting down.
TCGAGCAGCTGCTCGAGAAGGTCCCGGCGGAGCAGATCACAGCCGTCGTGCGTGACGAGGCCAAGGCCGCGGACTTCGCCGCACGCGGCGTGAAGCTCGTGATCGCCGACTACAACACCCCCGAGACCTTCGACGGCCTGTTCGCGGCCGGCGACAAGGTGCTGCTGATCTCGGGCAACGAGTTCGACAAGGGCCGCCCCGCACAGCACCAGGTCGTCATCGACCGGGCGAAGGCCGCCGGGGTCGCGCTGCTGGCGTACACCAGCGCGCCGGGCACGCTGAGCGCCGCGCTCGCCGACGACCACCGCGCCACCGAGGCGGCGCTGACCTCCTCGGGCGTGCCGTACGCGCTGCTGCGCAACGGCTGGTACCACGAGAACTACACCGAGCAGCTCGCCCCGGTCCTGGAGCACAACGCGGTCGTCGCGTCCGCCGGTGAGGGCCGGGTGTCCTCCGCCTCCCGCGCGGACTACGCGGCCGCCGCCGTCGCCGTGCTGACCGGCGAGGGTCACGAGAACAAGACGTACGAGCTGGGCGGCGACGAGGCGTGGAGCTTCGCCGAGTACGCGGCCGAGCTGAGCCGGCAGACCGGCAAGGAGATCGTCTACAACGCGGTGCCCGCCGAGGCGCTCGTCGGCATCCTGACCGGCGCCGGACTGCCCGAGCAGTTCGCCACGATCCTGGTCGGCGTGGACGCGTCGATAGAGAAGGGCGAGCTGGTGGTCGACAGCGGCGACCTCTCGCGTCTGGCGGGCCGCCCGACCACCCCGCTCGCCGAGGCGATCACGGCCGCGCTCAAGGGCTGACCCGCCCCCGTACGGCCTGCGGACCTCCCCGCCCCCGCCTGTCATGACCGTATGGCGATACGGGCATGACGGACGGGGGTCTTCGGCGTTACCTTCGAGCACGCGTGCGTGAAGGCACGCGAGGAAGCGAGAGGGAGGGGCGCCCGTGGCCGGGTCGTCGAAGGGTGAGGGCCGGATAGGTCTGCTGAACGGCTTCGCGGCGTACGGGATGTGGGGGCTGGTCCCCCTGTTCTGGCCCCTGCTCAAGCCCGCCGGGGCGGTGGAGATCCTCGCCCACCGCATGGTGTGGTCCCTCGCCTTCGTGGCCGCGGCCCTGCTGGTCGTACGGCGCTGGGCGTGGGCCGGGGAGCTGCTGCGGCAGCCGCGCCGGCTCGGGCTGGTGGTGATCGCCGCGGCCGTGATCACGGTGAACTGGGGTGTCTACATCTGGGCCGTGAACTCCGGGCACGTGGTGGAGGCCTCCCTCGGGTACTTCATCAATCCGCTGGTCACCATCGCGATGGGCGTGCTGATCCTGAAGGAGCGGCTGCGGCCGGTGCAGTGGGCGGCGGTCGGCGTCGGTCTGGCCGCGGTGCTCGTGCTGACCGTCGGGTACGGCCGTCCGCCGTGGATCTCGCTGTGTCTGGCGTTCTCCTTCGCCACATACGGCCTCGTGAAGAAGAAGGTCAACCTCGGCGGGGTGGAGTCGCTGGCCGCGGAGACCGCGATCCAGTTCCTGCCCGCGCTGGGCTATCTGCTGTGGCTGTCGGCGCACGGCGGCGCCACGTTCGCCTCCGAGGGCGCCGGTCACGCGGCCCTGCTGGCCTCGACCGGTGTGGTCACCGCGCTGCCCCTGGTGTGCTTCGGGGCCGCCGCCATCCGGGTGCCGCTGTCCACGCTGGGGCTGCTGCAGTATCTGGCGCCGGTGTTCCAGTTCCTGCTCGGGGTCGTCTACTTCGGCGAGGAGATGCCGGCGGAGCGGTGGGCCGGGTTCGGGCTGGTGTGGCTGGCGCTGGTGCTGCTGACCGCCGACGCTTGGCGCTCCGCGCGGCGGCCGAAGGGGTTGGGTGAGGTGGCGTCGGCTTCTCAGGTGCCGTCTGCCGCGGTGGACGTGTGACTGGGGGCTCTGCCCCCAGGCCCCCGTTCGGCCCTGAAGGAACCTCGCCTCAAGCGCCGGACGGGCTGGTGATGCCGGACTCGGCCTGAAGGTCGGACCGAGTGTCAGTGGCGGCTGGTTAAGTGGGGCACATGACTGAGACGCCCTCGCCCGTCCACTGGAAGCTCGTCGTCGACGCCGCCGATCCGCACGCCCAGGCCGATTTCTGGGCCGGGGCGCTGCACTACGCGGTGGAGGACAACAGCGCGCTCGTCGAGCGGTTGCTGGCGGCCGGTGCGCTGCCGGGGGCGGCGACCGTGGAGTTCCATGGCCGTCCGGCCTTCCGGGACCTGATCGCCGTACGGCATCCGGAGGACCCCTTCGACGCGGACAGCGGGACCGGGCTGGGGCGGCGGCTGCTGTTCCAGCGGGTGCCGGAGGCGAAGACGGTGAAGAACCGGCTGCATCTCGATCTGCACCCCGGTGCGGGGCGTCGGGCCGACGAGGTGGAGCGGCTGCGGGCGCTGGGGGCGCGTGTGCTGCGCGAGGTGAAGGAGCCGTCCGGGGAGTGGACCGTGATGGCCGACCCGGAGGGGAACGAGTTCTGCGTGCAGTGAGTACGTCCGTCCGGAATGTGAACCTCATGTCCTGATAGCGCTCTTGACGTGCCGTTGGTGGAGCGTTCACCATCCTGTGACCCCATCCACTGTGGAATCCCTGTGATTCCCGCGGAATTCGGAGCCCCCCACATGAAGCTCTCGGTTCCCGGGCGTACGGCGGCCGCCTGCGCCTGCTCGATTGTCATGCTCCTGACTGGCGGAGCGATAGCCGACGCGGCGCCCGCACCCCTGGCCGCCGCCCCCGACATCCCCGTGGCGAACGTCAAGGCCCACCTCACGCAGCTGCAGTCCATCGCCACCGCCAACGGCGGCAACCGCGCCCACGGCCGGGCCGGCTACAAGGCCTCGCTCGACTATGTGAAGGCCAAGCTGGACGCCGCCGGGTACACCACCGTCATCCAGCAGTTCACCTCCTCCGGCCGCACCGGCTACAACCTGGTCGCCGACTGGCCCGGCGGCAACACCGACCAGGTCGTCATGGCCGGCTCCCACCTCGACAGCGTCACCGCGGGGGCGGGCATCAACGACAACGGCTCCGGTTCGGCGGCCGTCCTGGAGACCGCCCTCGCGGTGTCCCGGGCCGGCTACCAGCCCACCAGGCATCTGCGGTTCGCCTGGTGGGGCGCCGAGGAACTGGGCATGGTCGGCTCGCGGTACTACGTCAACAACCTCTCCTCCGCGAACCGCGCCCGTATCAGCGGCTACCTCAACTTCGACATGGTCGGCTCGCCGAACCCCGGCTACTTCGTCTACGACGACGACCCGACCATCGAGAAGACCTTCAAGGACTACTTCGCCGGCCTCGGCGTGGCGACGGAGATCGAGACCGAGGGCGACGGCCGCTCCGACCACGCGCCCTTCAAGAACGCGGGCGTTCCGGTGGGCGGGCTGTTCAGCGGCGCCGACTACATCAAGACGGCGGCGCAGGCGGCCAAGTGGGGCGGTACGGCCGGGCAGGCCTTCGACCGCTGCTACCACTCCTCCTGCGACACCACTTCGAACATCAACGACACCGCGCTGAACCGCAACGCGGACGCGCTCGCGTACGCGGTGTGGACCTTGTCGTCCTGACCCGCCCGTCCTGACCCGCCCGGCCTGCCGACCCGGTACTCAGGACCTGCGGGCGCGTTCCGCCAGCCGGAGCATCCGGGCACGGGCCGACTCCAGCTGCTCGACGTCCTCGGCGGCCGGACCCTCCTCGGTCGTCAGCTCCGTCCACAGGCCGAGGAGTTCGGTGCCCAGGTTCAGGCCCTGCAAGGGGTCGCGCACGGCACGCCAGGCCGCCGCCGCGCTCTGGACGTTGCCGTACGCGGCCTCGCCGTCCCGGGCCCGGCGGCGGATCCGGGCCAGGTCCAGGGAGACATGGAAGGCACGCAGCGGGTCGCCCGCCAGGTAGGCGATGTAGGCGCTGAGTTCACGGAGCCGGAGCACCTCGGGGTGCTCCGGTCCCAGCGTTCCCGAGGCCTCCAGCACGGTCCGCTCGGCGAGCCCGGCGGCCACGTCGATACGGCCCGCCCGCACGGCCTCGTTGATCTGCGCCATCGGCTCCCCGAGCAACGCGGGGGCGCCGTCGGTGCCGGGGAGGGTGCGGGGGTCGTCACCGAGAACCGCTTCCGCCACGGCGTCGAAGCCACGGGCGGGGGTCGGCTTGGGGTCGGGGTCGAGCACGGCGGCCGACTCGCGGTCGGGGGTGAAGGCGAGGAGTGGCTTCAGCTCCGGCTCGGGGGTGGTGAAGGCGGCTTCCGGAAAGCGGTGCGGGGCATGCTCCGAGGCGCGGTCCGGGGTGGCGGGCACCCCGGGCTCCGGGAAAGGGGACGGCGCGTGCTCCGGCGAGGCGGGCACCGCGCCGGCCGACTGGAGGTCCATGGCCGGGGGCGGACCGAAGACTCCCGTGGGAGCCGCGACCGTGCCCGGGGCCTGCGCCGGGGGAAAGACCGGGCCACCCCCCTCCGGCTCTTCCGGCGCCTGCACCTGCCGCAGAACGTGCGTGGGCTTGTCCGACCGAACTCCCTCGTCACCGAGCCCACGAGCTTCCGCACCCGCGATCACCGGGGCGACCGGAGCAGCCGGGGCCGTCGGGGCGGTCGGGGCCGCCGGTGTCGCCGGGGTCGCCTGGGCAGCCGGGGTCGCCAGAGCCGTCGGACCGCCCAGGACCGGAAGCGCCACCGTGGGCGCGGCCGGGGCGATTGGGCCGACCGGGGCCGCCGTGGTCGCCGAGTGCGCCGAGTGCGCCGAGTGCGCCGAGGCGATCGGAGCGCCCGGGCCCGCCGGAGCGATCGGGGCGTCCGGGGTCGTCGGAGCGATCGGGGCGTCCGGGGCCGTCGGAGCGGTCGGAGCACCTGGGGTCGCCGGGGCGGGCGGGGCCGTCTGGGCGGTCGGGGTGTTCGGGGTCGTCGGTGGGGTGAGGGGCGCCGGGGGCGAGGACGGCGGCTGGGCTGCGGACACCGCCGGGGCCCGCAGGGGTTCCGCGGTGAAGTGGCTGGAGCCGTCCGTCTCGATGCGGAGGGGGACGACGTAACCGATGCGCTCGTCGTGAACCGTGGCGAGGACGGGGTGCCCGGTGGCGAGGGCGATGCGGTGCAGCTGGCCCAGGACGGCGTGCTGGATCTCCTCGCCGTCGGTCGCCGCGACCGGCACTCCCCCTATGGTCGCCGGGCCGCCCGCGCGGACGTGGACGTCGAGCGGCGCGACCACGGCGGCGGACCATCCGGCGCGGCTCTGTTCCCGCTTCTTCTCACGACTGAGTCGAGACATCGGTTCCTCACTCGGATGCGTCGTCACGCTCCGGGTCGTCCAGGTGCGCGTACGCGTGCACGTACTGTTGAGTCTCTCTGTTCGCTCCCGGCCGGTGCGTCACCACGACGTCACAGCCTCGTTCCAAGGACCCACGCCGGGCTTGCCGGGAGCGCCCACCAGAAGGAGGGGGTACGGCCATGGGGACGACCGGGACGACTCAGGCACCGGCGGAGCGGCCGGGGCCGGAGATCTGGCTGCGCGGTCCGGTTGCCGTACCGGAGCCGCCACCGGGACCGTACCACTCAACCGCCGCTCCCCGCCGCTTCTCCTGGCTGGCCGCGCACGGCGGGGCCGGCGCCTCCACGCTCGCGGCGGTCTACGGCGGCCACGACTGCGGACGGGACTGGCCCGCCCCCGGTGATCCCCCGTCCGTCCTGCTCGTGGCGCGGACGCACGCGACCGGGCTGGAGTCGGCCCTGCGCGCCCTGGAGGTCTTCCGGCGCGGAGAGGTCCCGCAGGGGCTCGACCTGGACGCGGTGGTGCTGGTCGCGGACGCGCCGGGGCGGCTGCCGCGGCCGCTGGCGCAGCGGATCCGGGTCATCGAGTCGGCCGTCGACGTCCACCGGGTGCCGTGGGTGACCGAGTGGCGCCTCGGTGACCTGGGGGGCGTGCCGCCCCGGGAGACGGAGGCGCTGGCCCGGCTCACGGGAGTCAGGCGCTGAACGGGGGGACCCACCGGGCGCCGTCGGCGGTCGGGATCGCCTCGGCCGTACGGGACGGGCGGCTGCGGGCCGTGGACGCGGTCACGGAGGCGCTGGCACGGATCGCCCGGGTGGACCCCTCATTGAGTTCCTTCGCCGAGGTGTGGGAGGGGGCGGCCGTCGAGCGGGCGCGCGCGGTGGACGCGCGGGTGGCGGCTGGTGAGCGGCTGCCGCTGGCCGGGGTGCCGATCGGGGTCAAAGGGCGGCACGGGCTGCGGGCGGCGGGGCCGTTGCTCGCCGCGGGCTGTGTGCCGGTGGGGGCGACGGCGGTGCCCGGTCCCGGTACGCCGTGGCAGACCTGGGGCGTCGGCGCGTACGGCCGTACCGTCAACCCCTGGCGGGCGGACCGTACGCCGGGCGGGTCCTCCGCCGGGTCGGCGGCGGCGGTGGCGGCCGGGCTGGTACCGCTGGCGACGGGCAGCGACGGGGCGGGCTCGGTGCGGATCCCGGCGGCCTGGTGCGGGGTGATCGGCCTGAAGACGACGAACGGCCGGCTGCCGTCCCCGGACCCCACGGGTCTCGCGGCCCCGGGCGTGCTGGTGCGGTGCGCGGCGGACGCGGTGGCGTACTGGCGGGCGATGACGGGGGCGGCGGCCGAGGAGGCGCTGTCCTCGCAGGTCACCGCCGCGCTGTCCGAGGGCACCGGCGGGCTCGCGCCGGTCACCGCCGTGTTCTCGCCCGATCTGGGGTTCGCCTCCGCCTCCCCCGACCCCGAGCCGCTGGCCCTCGCCCGGGCCGCCGTCGGGCGTCTCGCTGCCGCCGGTGCCGTACGACTGCTGCCGGGCGAGTCGGCCGTACGGCTGGAGGATCCCGCGCCCGCCTGGCTCGCGTTGCGCGGGGCGGGGGGCGGCGACCCGGGTGAGGCCGGGCGGATCCGGGAGGTCAACGATCGGCGGCTGGCCGCTCTCTTCGCCCGGGCCGACCTGCTGCTGACGCCGGCCACACCGAACGCCGCGCATGGTCACGAAGGCCCGGGTGAGCGGTACTCCACCGCGCTGACCTGGGCGTTCAATCTGAGTGGGCATCCTGCGGCCAGCCTTCCGGCGGGGATCGGGGCCGACGGCTGTCCGGTGGGGGTGCAGCTCGTCGCCGCGCGGGGGCGGGAGGAGACGCTGCTGGCGGTGATCCGGGCGGCGGAGAGCGCCGGGGCTCTTCCGCAGGATACTTGCATGCGCATATGATGCAGGCGCGGATTATTATCGTACGCCGATCACCTGGGGGAGTCATGGGCCGACGTTTTCTCTTCGTCCTGGGCAGCAGCCGTACCGACGGCAACACGGAGACGCTGGCCCGCAGGGCCGCCGAGCAGCTCGACCCCTCCGTCGAGCAGACCTGGTTCAGCCTCGCCGAGCGTCCGCTGCCCGACTTCGAGGATCTGCGGCACGACAGCGACCACGTCCGGCCGACCGAGGGGAACCTCGCGGCGCTGCTCGACGCGACCCTGGCCGCGACGGATGTCGTGATCGCCTCGCCGCTGTACTGGTACTCGGTGTCCACCCAGGTCAAGCGCTATCTGGACCACTGGTCGGGCTGGCTGCGCACACCCGGCGTCGACTTCGGGACCACCATGGCCGGGCGCACGCTCTGGGGGGTGACCGTGCTCGCCGACACGGAGGCCTCGGTCGCCGATCCCCTGGTCGGCACGCTCAACAACTCCGCCGCGTATCTGGGGATGCGGTTCGGCGGTGTGCTGCTCGGCAACGGCAGCAAGCCCGGTGACGTGCTCGCCGACACCGGGGCGCTGGCGCGCGCGAAGTCGTTCTTCGGGGGCGGGGCCCCACTCGCGCGCTTCCCTCACCAGACGCGCTGAGGGCTCTGCCGTGGCCCTATGACGTGACGTCCTTCGTGGTGAACCGGGCCCAGGCCGCCGAGCCGAACACCGCCACGTACAGGCCCTGGAGGCCGAGGTTCTTCACCAGGTCGTCCCAGTAGACGGGGTCGCGGACCAGGTCGGCGAAGGACAGCCAGTAGTGGGAGAAGAGATACGGCTGGATCGCGTGGAGCTGGGGGATCTGGTCCAGGATCTGGATCGTGATCAGCAGACCGACGGTGGTCGCCATCGCGGCGATACCGCTGCCGGTCAGCGTGGAGACGAACAAACCGAGCGCGGCCACGCCGGTCAGCGAGGCGGCCACGACCAGGGCGATCAGCAGGGCCCGGCCCAGTCCGTCGGCGAAACCGATCGTCGTACCGGAGATGGTGGTGACGTCTCCCAGCGGGAACAGCAGCGCGCCCACCGTCAGCGCCGAGAGCGCGACCACGAGGGTGGCCACCAGACAGAAGGCCAGCACGGTCGCGTACTTGGTGAGGAGCAGGCGGGTGCGGCCGGCCGGGGCGACGAGGAGGTAGCGCAGGGTCCCGGCGTTCGACTCGCCGGCGATCGCGTCGCCCGCGATGACGCCGATGGCCATCGGCAGGAAGAATGGCAGCGTCGCGGCCAGCGCGGTGAACACCAGGAACAGACCGTTGTTGGTGACCTGGGCGATGAAGGCCGGACCGCCGCCCCCGCCGCCACCGCCGGGTCCCCCCGGTCCGCCGGAGGACCCGTCACCGGTCTCCATCTTCACGGCGATCCCGATCAGCACCGGTACGGCCGCCAGGACGCCGAGCAGCGCGAGGGTGCGCCAGCGGCGGAAGGTGATCAGCAGCTCGCTGCGGAGCAGACCGAGCGACCACCAGGGGCTCGGGCGGCGGACGGGGCCGGCCTCCGGCTCGCGCGGGCCTTCGGCGCTCTCCTTGTCCGCCGGTTCCGCCTCCCTCGGCTCAGCCCGCGACATCGAAGCCCTCCCCCGTGAGTGCCACGAACGCGTCCTCCAGGGAGGCACGTTCGACGGTGAAGCCGCGGACCCGGACACCGGCCGTCACCAGCGCGGCGTTGACCTCGGCGAGATCGCGGTCCGGGGGCTCGGCGGCGACTCGGTCCTCCTCGGCGGTCACGTCCGCCGCGCCCTGCTCCTTCAGCACCCGCGCCGCCTCCGCGGGGTCGGGCGTGATCACCACCAGCCGGCCGCGCGCACCCGCCGCCAGTTCGGCCACCGGGCCCTGGGTGATCAGCCGGCCCTGTGCCATCACCGCCACATGGGTGCACACCTGCTCGATCTCGTCGAGGAGGTGGGAGGAGAGGAACACGGTCGTGCCGTCCGAGGCCAGTTCCCGCACCAGGGAACGGATCTCCCGCATGCCCTGCGGGTCGAGGCCGTTGGTCGGCTCGTCGAGGACGAGGAGCCGGCGCGGCTGGAGCAGGGCGGCGGCCAGGCCGAGCCGCTGTTTCATGCCGAGCGAGTACGCCTTCGCCTTCTTCCCGGCCGCCGCCGTCAGCCCGACCCGCTCCAGCGCCGCGGCGGCACGGGTCCGCCGGGTGCGGGGGTCGGCGGTCGGGTCGGCGGCGTCGTAGCGCAGCAGGTTGTCCCGGCCCGAGAGGAAGCCGTACAGCGCGGGGCCCTCGATCAGTGCGCCGACCTGGGGCAGCACGGTGCGCGCGGCCCGGGGCACGGGCCGCCCCAGGACGCGCGCCGCGCCGGACGTGGGTTCGATCAGGCCCATCAGCATGCGGATCGTGGTGGTCTTGCCGGAGCCGTTGGGACCGAGGAAGCCGAAGACGCTGCCCGCCGGGACCGTGAGGTCGAGGCGGTCCACGGCGAGCTGGCCGCCGTGGTAGCGCTTGGTGAGGGCGTGGGTGTGGATGACGGGTTCGTCATCCATGGGCTCTCCCTTCCCTATCCATGGGCTCCCCCTTCGTCCATGGGCTCCCCCTTCGTGCGCTTCCCCCGGGTCTGCGGGCTCCGAGGCCTCCTGCTTCGCGTTACTTCGCGGAGTCCGCCGCCTTCACCAGGGCGTCCTTGGTGACGGCGCCGACGTAGATCCTGCCGTCGTCCGTGACCAGGGCGTTGATCAGCCGGGTGGAGAAGACGGTGCCGGAGCCGAACTTGCCGCTGACCTTGTCGCCGAAGGAGCCGAGGAAGCCGCTGAGGGCGCCGCCGGCGTCGGAGCCGAGTTCGGAGTTGAGCTCGGAGTCGGAGGGGACGCCCTTGCCGCCGGTCTCGACGACGGCGACGGAGGTCCAGCCCTTGCCGAGGACGTCGAAGCCCTCGGGCTCCTCGCCGGCGCCGGTGCGGCCGTCCGCTCCGCCGAGGCCTTCGAGGCCCTTGGGGAGGTCCTCGGGCAGGTCCTCGCCGGACGCGCCCGGCTTGCCGGAGTCCTTCGCCGCCTCGTCGGCCTCGGTGACCTTGGCGCCCTTGGGCGGGGTGAAGTCGAAGGTGGAGGCGGCGGGCTTGGCGAAGGTGACCTGGGTGAAGCCGGCGTCCACGACGGCGGCGCCGCCGCTCGACGGGGTCAGCGTGAACTTGAGCGGCAGCCCGGTCTTCGCGTCCACCGCCACACTGATCGCGCCGACCGTGGAGCCGGACTGCTTCGGCTTGATCAGCAGCTTGTAGGCGTCACGGCCCGCGACATGGACCGTGCCGTCGACGGTGACCGAGGTGGTGTCGTCGACCGCCTTGAGGGCGTCCTCGGTGAGGTCCTTGGGGGTGGCCGGCGGCTCCGCTTCCTCGGCGCCCTTGCCGGCGCTCTCGTCGGTGGTCGCGTGGTAGACCTCGTTGGTGGCGCTGTCGTAGCCCCACACGTCCTTGCCGTTGTGGATGACGCTGTACTCGGCGGCGTCCTCGACCAGGGAGAGCTTCTGCCGGTCGGGGCCGTCGGAGGCCACCCGCAGCGTGTGGGTGCCGGAGGCGAGTTCGGTGAGCTTGGCCGAGGGGTCGGCCGACGATCCGTCACCGCCGTTGCCCGCGACGCCGGAGAGCAGACCGCTCTCCAGGCCGCCGAGGTCGGGCAGGCCGAGGTCGGTGGTGATCTTCACGGTGCCGGACAGCTGCTGCACGTCCGAGGCCGCGATCTTGTCGAGGAGCTGCTGGGCGGTGATCTTCGGCAGGTCGGGGTCGCCGGAGTCGGCGAGCGCCGGGACCAGGCCGATCGTCGCCGCGGCGACGCCGATCACGGTGACCGGGACGACGTAGCGCACGGCCTTGCGCCGCCCGACGCGCAGGTCGTCCGTCTCCCCGGCGGTCGTGCTGTCGTCGGTTGCGTTCGGTGCCATGTGTGCCTTACCTCCGTCGTCGGCGGCGGCTGGTCATCTCACGGAGAGCGTCCCCGCCCCGTGCCGCCATTCTCACCCGAATCGGTGAGGAGTGGTGTTCTCCGTGGTTCCCATCTGACCAAATCCCACATGAGGAGGCGTCACCCCACGGACTCAACTCCGCGTACACCTGGGGTATGACACGAGGGACGCCGGGGCCCTTCTCCCCTTAGGGGTCGGGGACGACGAGCGCGCAGGGCTTTCGGGGATGTCCGGGGGCGTCAGCCGGCGCGGTGGACGACGGCGTCGCAGAGCGCCATGAGGGCCGCCTTCGCATCGCACTCCGTGAGGGGGGCCAGGGCGGCGCGGGCCTCCTCCGCGTAGCGCACGGTGTCGCGGCGGGCCTGCTCCAGCGCCGGGTGGGCGCGCAGGGCCGCGACCGCCTCGGCGAGCCTGGCGTCGTCACTCAGGTCGGAGTCGAGGAGCTCGCACAGCGCGAGGTCCTCGGGCAGCGCCTGCTGGGCCGCCCGCTCGCGCAGCCGCAGCACCGGCAGGGTGGGGACGCCCTCGCGCAGGTCGGTGCCCGGGGTCTTGCCCGACTCGTGGGAGTCGGAGGCGATGTCCAGGACGTCGTCGGCGAGCTGGAAGGCGACCCCGAGCCGCTCCCCGTACTGGGTGAGCACGTCCACCACCGTCTCATCGGCGCCCGACATCATCGCGCCGAAGCGGCAGGACACCGCCACCAGGGAGCCGGTCTTGCCGCCGAGGACGTCGAGGTAGTGGTCGACCGGGTCGCGGCCGTCGACCGGGCCGGCGGTCTCCAGGATCTGGCCGGTGACCAGCCGCTCGAACGCCTCCGCCTGCACCCGCACCGCCTCCGGGCCGAGGTCGGCCAGGATGTGCGAGGCGCGCGCGAAGAGGAAGTCGCCGGTGAGGACGGCGAGCGAGTTGCCCCAGCGGGCGTTCGCGCTGGGCACACCGCGCCGCACCGCGGCCTCGTCCATCACGTCGTCGTGGTACAGGGTCGCCAGATGGGTGAGCTCCACGACGACCGCTGAGGGGACGACCCCCGGCGCGTACGGGTCGCCGAAGCGCGCGGCGAGCATCACGAGCAGCGGCCGGAACCGCTTCCCGCCGGCCCGCAGCAGATGCTGGGCCGCCTCCGTGATGAACGGGACCTCGCTCTTGGTGGCCTCGAGCAAGCCTTCCTCGACAGCCGCCAATCCGGCCTGGACATCGGCTTCCAGAGCCTGGTCCCGCACGCTCAGCCCAAACGGCTCGACGACGGTCACGAGGAGTCTCCTGTCTGCTGGTGTCTATCGGCGGCTACGCGGTTTGTCGATAGGTCTCTGCGCTCACTCAAGTCAGCGTATCCGGTCAGGTTTCGATCACCGCCAGCCCCCACGGTTACAGCCCGGACAGGCCCTATGAGAAGGGGCACCCCTTAAGCCGCCATCTGGGTTTATTGCCCGATTCACCCCTCTTGTGGACTCCGGTGAGTTGCCTCACTCGCCCAGCCGAACCGCCCCCCTTCCGGCCCCCCTCCGTTCCACCCCGACACCTCGGTCCGCACGGGCGAGTTGATGCTTTGCAGCCACAAAGGATCAAGCACCTCATAGACCGCGGATCAAGGTCAATAGGGGTTAACCATGAATTCGCCACTTGTTCCGGACATGTGCTCTCGCATACGTTCCCGGCCTGTCGGGCGGACGCCTAATCCTGCCGCCGCCCGGACACCCACCGAGAACACCACGGCAGGAGCGGGGGAACCAGGTAAGTCGCCGCACCGGTCGAACCGGGCCGTGCCTTTGGGCATGCTCCGGACAGACCGATACGGCTTGGGGTGAAGTCGTGTCCGTGAGGGCACGGCCGGGCAGCTCCCGCCCGAACCCGACAGCTCACCTCGCAGGCGACGGAGAGGAACTTCGCCATGCCTGCTCAGCCCCGACGCGCCCGCCGTCTCGCCCGCACGCTCGCCGTCGCCGCCACCGGCGTCACCGTGCTCGCCCTGCCGATCCTCGGCGCGACCACCGCCTCCGCGGCCACGCCGACCGTGGCCACCGCCACCAGCCTCGGCTACGCCAACAACCTCGACGGCTGGATCCGCGCCTCGCTCCAGGTCATGGCGCAGCACGGGATCCCCGGCACCTACAACGGCATCTACCGCAATGTGATCCGGGAGTCCTCGGGCAACCCGTCCGCCGTCAACCTCTGGGACTCCAACGCGGCCGCCGGCACCCCCTCCAAGGGGCTGCTGCAGATCATCGACCCGACCTTCAACGCGTACCACGTCTCCGGCACGTCCTGGGACCCGTACGACCCGGTCGCGAACATCACCGCGTCCTGCAACTACGCGGCCGCGCGGTACGGCTCGATCGACAACGTGTTCGGCGCGTACTGAGCCGACCCGCGACTACCGGCCACCAGCCACCGGCCACCAGCCACCAGCCACCGGCTACCGGTAGAGACGTTCGAGGACGACGGCCACGCCGTCGTCCTCGTTCGACGTCGTCACCTCGTCGGCCACCGCCTTCAGCTCCGGATGGGCGTTGGCCATCGCGACCCCGCGGGCGGCCCAGTCGAACATCGGGATGTCGTTGGGCATGTCCCCGAAGGCGATGGTGTCCTCGGGCCTGAGCCCCAGATGCCCGGCGGCCAGGGCCAGCCCGGTCGCCTTGGTGATCCCGCACGGCTGCAGCTCCACCGTGCCCGGCCCGGACATGGTGACGGTGGCGAGCGAGCCGACCACCGCGCGGGCCGTGGAGGCCAGTTCGTCGTCGGAGAGCGTCGGATGGCGCAGCAGCACCTTGCTGATCGGCTCGCACCACAGGTCGTCGCGGCGCTCCACGCGCAGGGCGGGCAGGGTCGGGTGCGGCATCAGATAGCCCGGCTCGATCAGCGTGAGCCCGTCGACGCCGTCCTGGTCGACGGCCGCGTACACCTGCCCGACCTCGGCCTCGATCTTGCCGAGCGCGGTCTCCGCGAGTTCCCGGTCCAGGGTGACCGACCACAGCAGACGGTTCCCGCCGGCGTCGTACAGCTGCGCGCCCTGACCGCACACCGCGAGTCCTCTGCTGTGCAGACGGTCCAGGAGCGGTCGTACGCGGGGCGCGGGCCGGCCGGTCACCACCAGATGGCGAGCGCCGGCCGCCGTCACCCGCGCGAGCGCGTCCAGCGACCGGTCGGAGAACGTGTCGTCGCCGCGCAGCAGCGTTCCGTCCAGGTCGGTGGCGACGAGGGAGTACGTGGTGCGCTCGGCATATGCGGTGGGTGCGGCCATGATCAGAGAATACGGATCCCGCACCCCCCGGACTCGACGTGCACCGGACCAGGACGGAGTCCGGCCCCCTTCTGTCAACTCCCCTTCTTTTGTTGACCGATCACTCACCGATCGCGGGTGAACACGGGTGACCACGGGTCCGAAGGACGCCTTTCCGACACATCGCCGGGCAACGACCCGTGCCGCTCGCCGGAGGCTCGACGTAACGTGTGGCCCGGCCGCCCGCACCCGCGGAGCGGACGCGAGCACGACACGGTGAGCACGAAAGAGAGGCAGTACCCGATGCCCCCCTTCGACGTCCCCGAGGGCGACCCCTTCGGCCCGCACAACCTCCCCTACGGCGTCTTCTCGCTCCCCGCCCCGGCGGAGCGGACCGTCGGCGTCCGGTTCGGCGACCATGTCCTGGACGCGGGCGCCGCGGCCCGTGCGCTCGGCTCGCCGCACGCCGCCCTGCTCGCCCGGCCGACCCTCAACCCCCTGCTGGCGGCGGGCCGCGCCACCTGGTCGGAGGTCCGGCGCACCCTCACGGCGGCCGTCACCGACCCCGCGCACCGCGCCACCCTCGAAGCGCACCTGCACCCCCTGTCCTCGGTGACCCTGCATCTGCCGTTCGAGGTCGCGGACTACGTCGACTTCTACGCCTCCGAGAACCACGCCCGGAACGTCGGCCGGATCTTCCGCCCCGACGCACCCGACTCCCTCACCCCGAACTGGAAGCATCTGCCGATCGGTTACCACGGGCGCTCCGGCACGGTGATCGTCTCCGGGACGGACGTCGTCCGCCCGTCGGGCCAGCGCAAGGGCCCGGCCGATCCCGCCCCGGTGTTCGGCCCGTCCGTCCGCCTCGACATCGAGGCCGAGGTCGGCTTCGTGGTGGGCGTGCCGTCGGCGATGGGGACGCCGGTGGCCGCGGGTTCCTTCCGGGACCATGTGTTCGGTCTGTGCCTGCTCAACGACTGGTCCGCCCGGGACGTCCAGGCCTGGGAGTACGTCCCCCTCGGCCCCTTCCTCGGCAAGTCCTTCGCCACCTCGGTGTCGGCCTGGATCACCCCGCTCCAGGCGCTGGAGGAGGCCCGGGTGGCGCCGCCCGGCCGCACCCACCCGCTGCTGCCCTACCTGGACGACACCGACGCCGAACCCGCCGGCTACGACCTGCGCATCTCGATCGCGATCAACGGCCATGTCGTGTCCGAGCCCCCCTTCGCCTCGATGTATTGGACCGGCGCCCAGCAGCTCGCCCACATGACCGTGAACGGCGCCTCCCTGCGCACCGGCGACCTCTACGGCTCGGGCACGGTCAGCGGCCCGGACCCGGAGCAGCGCGGCTCCCTGCTGGAGCTGACCTGGAACGGCCGCGACGCCCTGGAACTCCCCGACGGCAAGCGCACCTTCCTTGAGGACGGCGACGAGGTGACCCTGTCGGCGTGGGCCCCGGGTCCCGGCGGCCTGCGGGTGGCGCTCGGGGAGGTGAGCGGGCGGATCGTGGCGGGATGACGGCCTGCTTCCAGCAGGCTGACGCGGACGGTCGCCGCCGTCATACTGGCGGCGGGCGCGGTGCTCGTGCCGCTCCCGCCGCACGTCTGTCGCACCCCCGGCCGGACCTCCGCTTCCGGAGCACGGCCCCGCCGCACCCTGTGCGTCCTCCGCCCGTCCTCTCCGACCAGGATCCGGAGCCCCTGGCATGACCGATGGCATGAGTGTCTGCCTGCTCCTGCTGAGCGCCGTCGCGGTGACGGCCGCCGTACCGGTGCCGCGTGCGCTGACCCGGGCCAAGTGGCCGGAGCGGGAGCCGGTGGTGGCGCTGTGGGTGTGGCAGTGCCTGGTCGCCACGGTGCTGCTGTGCTGCCTGACGGCGCTGGTGCTCGGTGCCGCCGCCGTCTTCCACACCGTCCGCGCCCAGGTCTTCGCGCCCGCGCCGCCCGCGGTCACCGAGGCGTACGACCTCTCCGCCGCCCCGCCCTGGGCCGCCGCGCTCACCGTGCTGCTGGCCTGCGGGGCGGCCTGGACCACCGCGATGCTGGCCCGGGAGCTCGTCGAGGCACGCCGACGCCGCGGCCAGGCCCGCGCCCATCTGCGGGAACGCGCCCCCGAGCTGCCCGCGGGCCTGCCGTCCGCCCGGGGCCCGCTGCTCGTGCTGGAGGACGAGTACCCCGACGCCTGGTGGATGCCCGGCAACCCGCCCCAGCTGATCGTCACCACCGGGGCCCTGCACCGCCTCACCTCCCACCAGCTGGACGCCGTCCTGACCCATGAGCGCGACCACGCCCGCGCCCACCACGACTGGCTGCTGCACCTCTCGACCGCCCTGGCCACCGGATTCCCCCGCATTCCGCTCTTCTCTCATTTCTGCGACCAGACCCATCGCCTGGTCGAACTCGCCGCCGACGACACCGCCTCCCGTCGCTGCGGTCACCTGACCACCGCCCTGGCACTGATCGAGCTGAACCAGCACCGGGGCGTCCTGTCCTGCGCCTCCAGCCACCGTCTCCTCGGCGAGCGCGTCGACCGTCTGCTGGAGCCGCCGCCCCGGCTGGGCCGCAGACACCGGGCGCTGACGACGGCGGTGGCCGGGCTGGTGCCTCTGCTCCCCCTGCTGATCGCCTTCGCACCGGGCCTCAACGCCCTGGCGTGACACCGGCCCGGGAGTGGCAGATCTTGCCGCCCATCCAAAGAAACCCCAGGTCAGCACGCCATACCGGATGGACACGGTCCGTCCATGCCGCCCCACGACCGCATCCGCGACCACGCCGGACCAGGCGCGACCACCGTCGCCGCCCGACGGGCACGCTCCCTCATCGATGCCGTGGCGCCCTTGGCACGGGCGGCCGACGACGCCTCCCGCCTGCTGGGCACCACCCTGGACCGGCTCACCGGGACCCGGACGTCCTGGTGCGCGGCGCCGCCTACGGCACGCTGGGCGCTGTCGGCTGCCCGGCACCGCTCACCGCCCGCGCCGTGGCCGCGCTGGCCGCCCCGGCCTGGCAGGTGCGGTGCGGTCCGGTGCCGCGACGGCCCTGTCCGCGGCCGGACCGGAGGCCGCGGTGCCCCCGCTCGCCAAGGCCCTTGCCGACCCGAACGCCGACGTGCGCAAGGCCGCCGTCCTGGCCCTCACCCGGCACCGCCACTCCGAGGCGCCCGCGCGGCCCTGGCCACGGCCACGGCCGACTCGGACGCGGACGTCAGGGCGTACGCGGGACGGGCGTTGTGAGGGCGCACGCGGGATGGCCGGGTCGGCCCGGCGGCTATATCCAGTCGTCCGGCTCGGGCTCCATGTCCATCTCGGGCCAGTCGTCGTCGGCCCCGGTCCCGACACCGGTCCCGACACCGGAACCGGACCGTGAAGCTGCCGCGCCGCCCTCGTCGTCCCCCGCGGACGCGCCCGGCGCATCGCCCAGCTCCGCCAGCACCCCGATGACGCCTTCCCCGTACGTCGCGAGCTTCTTCTCACCGACCCCGCTGATGCCGCCCAGCTCCCGCACCGACGTCGGCCACACGGTGACGATCTCCCGGAGGGTGGCGTCGTGGAAGATGACATACGCCGGGACGCCCTGCTCGCGGGCCTGTTCGGCACGCCAGGCGCGCAATGCCTCGAAGGCGGGTTGCAGCTGCTCGGGCAGCTCGGCCGCGGCTGCCTTGGCCTTGCCCTTCCCTCCGGACGACGAGGCCGACGACCCGGACGCCTTCGCCGTCGCCGGCTTCTTGGGCTCCTTGCGCAGCGGCACCTCCCGCTCGCGCCGCAGGACCTCACCGCTGGACTCGGTCAGCACCAGGGTGCCGTACTCCCCCTCGACCGAGAGGAGGCCCTGCGCCAGCAACTGCCGGATGACGCCTCGCCATTCGCCCTCGGCGAGATCCTCGCCGATGCCGAACACGGACAGCTGGTCGTGGTCGAACTGGATGACCTTGGCCGTGCGCTTGCCCAGCAGGATGTCGACGATCTGCACCGCACCGAACTTCTGCCCGCGCTCCCGCTGGAGCCGCACCACCGTCGACAGCACCTTCTGGGCGGCGATCGTGCCGTCCCAGGTCTCCGGCGGGGCGACGCAGGTGTCGCAGTTGCCGCAGCCCGCGGGCGCGGGCTCCTGCCCGAAGTAGGCGAGGAGCTGGCCCCGACGGCACCGGGCGGTCTCGCACAGCGCCAGCATGGAGTCAAGGTGGGAGGTGGCCCGTCGGCGGAACCCCTCGTCGCCCTCGCCAGACTGGATCAGCTTGCGCTGCTGGATGACGTCGTTGAGGCCGTAGGCCATCCAGGCCGTCGAGGGGAGGCCGTCACGGCCCGCGCGGCCGGTCTCCTGGTAGTAGCCCTCGATCGACTTGGGCAGGTCGAGGTGGGCGACGAAGCGGACGTCCGGCTTGTCGATGCCCATGCCGAAGGCGATGGTCGCGCACACGACCAGGCCCTCCTCGCGCAGGAACCGCGCCTGGTGCGCGGCGCGGGTGCCGGCGTCCAGCCCCGCGTGGTACGGGACCGCCTCGACGCCGTTCTTCGAGAGGAACTCGGCGGTCTTCTCCACGGAGTTGCGCGAGAGGCAGTACACGATGCCCGCGTCACCCGCGTGCTCCTCGCGCAGGAAGCCCAGGAGCTGCTTCTTGGGGTCGGCCTTGGGCACGATCCGGTACTGGATGTTGGGACGGTCGAAGCTCGCCACGAAGTGCCGGGCGCCCGGCATGTTCAGCCGCTGGGTGATCTCCTGGTGCGTCGCGTGGGTGGCCGTCGCGGTGAGCGCGATGCGCGGGACGTCCGGCCAGCGCTCGCCGAGCAGGGAGAGGGACAGATAGTCGGGGCGGAAGTCGTGGCCCCACTGGGACACGCAGTGCGCCTCGTCGATCGCGAAGACCGAGATCTTGCCGCGCGAGAGCAGGTCCTGCGTGGAGTCCAGCCGCAGCCGCTCCGGTGCCAGGTACAGCAGGTCCAGTTCGCCCGCGAGGAACTCGGCCTCGACCACACGCCGCTCGTCGAAGTCCTGCGTGGAGTTGACGAACCCGGCGCGCACACCGAGCGCGCGCAGTGCGTCCACCTGGTCCTGCATGAGGGCGATCAGCGGCGACACGACCACACCCGTGCCCGGTCTGACCAGGGCCGGAATCTGGTAGCAGAGCGACTTTCCGCCGCCCGTCGGCATGAGGACGACCGCGTCCCCGCCGGCCACCACATGCTCGATGACCTCTTCCTGCTCGCCGCGGAAGGACTCGTACCCGAAGACCCGGTGCAGCGCGGCCAGGGCCTCGCTCTCGGTCCGCCCCGGTGTCCCGGTGATCCCTGTCATCTCGCCGATCCCGCCCGTCCCGCCCATCGTCTCGTCCCCCGTACGTCGTCCCTCGACCACTGCCTCCACGATAGGGGTCCGGACTGACACGGCCGGAGTTATCCACAGGCTCGATCACGTCACTCTGCACACACCGCGCCTCACTCGAACGCACGGACGGGCCCGGCCCCTCGGAAACCGAGGGAGCCGGGCCCGCCGTACGCACGCACGTCCCGAGGGTCAGCGCACGAACACCGAGGCCTGGTTCGCCAGGTCCAGGAAGTACTGCGGCGCCACGCCGAGCACCAGCGTGACCGCGACACCGACGCCGATGGCCGTCATCGTCAGCGGCGACGGGACCGCGACGGTCGGGCCCTCGGGCTTCGGCTCGCTGAAGAACATCAGCACGATCACCCGGATGTAGAAGAACGCGGCGATCGCCGACGAGATCACACCGACCACGACCAGCGGCCCGGCGCCGCCCTCGGCGGCCGCCTTGAACACGGCGAACTTCCCGGCGAACCCGGAGGTCAGCGGGATACCGGCGAAGGCCAGCAGGAACACCGCGAACACGGCCGCGACCAGCGGCGACCGCCGGCCCAGACCCGCCCACTTGGACAGGTGCGTGGCCTCGCCGCCCGCGTCGCGCACCAGCGTCACCACGGCGAACGCGCCGATCGTCACGAAGGAGTACGCGGCGAGGTAGAACAGCACGGACGAGACACCGTCGGGGGTGGTCGCGATGACACCCGCGAGGATGAATCCGGCGTGCGCGATGGACGAGTACGCCAGCAGCCGCTTGATGTCGGTCTGGGTGATCGCGACGATCGCGCCGCCCAGCATGGTGATGACCGCGACGCCCCACATGACCGGCCGCCAGTCCCAGCGCAGGCCGGGCAGCACGACGTACAGGATCCGCAGCAGCGCGCCGAAGGCCGCCACCTTGGTCGCCGCGGCCATGAAGCCGGTGACCGGGGTGGGGGCGCCCTGGTAGACGTCCGGCGTCCACATGTGGAACGGCACGGCGCCGACCTTGAACAGCAGGCCCATGACGATCAGCGCGGTGCCGATGAGCAGCAGCGCGTCGTTGCCCATGGTGTCGGCGAGCGCCGGGTTCACGTTCTTGACGGTGCCGTCGACGACCTGGGAGATCGTCCCGTACGACACCGAGCCGGCGTAGCCGTAGAGCAGGGCGATGCCGAAGAGGGTGAACGCGGAGGCGAAGGCGCCGAGCAGGAAGTACTTGACCGCGGCCTCCTGGGACATGAGCCGCTTGCGGCGGGCCAGGGCGCACAGGAGGTAGAGCGGCAGCGAGAAGACTTCCAGGGCGATGAAGAGGGTCAGCAGGTCGTTGGCCGACGGGAAGACCAGCATGCCGGCGACCGCGAAGAGCAGCAGCGGGAAGACCTCGGTGGTGGTGAAACCGGCCTTGACCGCGGCTTTCTCGCTGTCGCTGCCGGGCACGGAGGCCGCCTGGGCGGCGAAGGAGTCGACCCGGTTGCCGTGTGCCTCGGGGTCGAGGCGGCGTTCGGCGAAGGTGAACAGGCCGACCAGGGCGGCCAGCAGGATCGTGCCCTGGAGGAAGAGGGCCGGTCCGTCGACCGCGATCGCGCCCATGGCGGCGATGCGCGCCTTCGTCGTGCCGTACCCGTCGGCCGCGAGGGCGACGACCGCGGCGAACGCGGCGGCCAGCGCCACGACGGACACGAACAGCTGTGCGTAGTAGCGGTGCTTGCGCGGCACGAACGCCTCGACGAGCACCCCGACGATCGCCGCGCCAACGACGATCAGGGTGGGCGACAATTGCCCGTATTCGATCTTCGGCGCGTCGATCTTGGCGATCGGCTCGGCCGCCGTTGTCCACAGGCTGTGGACGGCTGATGCGCTCACTTGGCCGCCTCCACCTCGGGCCGGGGGTCCTTCTGATGTACGTCGGAGAGTGTCTGCTGGACCGCCGGGTTGACGATGTCCGTGAGGGGCTTCGGATAGACGCCCAGGAAGATCAGCAGCACGATCAGCGGGGCGACGACCACGAGCTCACGCGCGCGGAGGTCGGGCATCGCGGAGACCTCGGCCTTCACCGGGCCCGTCATCGTCCGCTGATAGAGGACGAGGGTGTACAGCGCGGCGAGCACGATGCCGAAGGTGGCGATGATGCCGATCGCCGGGTACCGCGAGAACGTGCCGACGAGGACCAGGAACTCGCTCACGAACGGTGCGAGCCCGGGCAGCGACAGTGTCGCCAGACCGCCGATCAGGAAGGTGCCGGCGAGCACCGGGGCGACTTTCTGCACCCCGCCGTAGTCCGCGATGAGCCGCGAGCCGCGCCGGGAGATCAGGAAGCCGGCGACCAGCATCAGGGCGGCCGTCGAGATGCCGTGGTTGACCATGTAGAGCGTGGCGCCGGACTGGCCCTGGCTGGTCATCGCGAAGATGCCCATGATGATGAAGCCGAAGTGCGAGATCGACGCGTACGCCACCAGCCGCTTGATGTCACGCTGGCCGACGGCGAGCAGCGCGCCGTAGACGATGCTGATCAGCGCGAGGACGAGGATGGCGGGCGTCGCCCACTTGCTGGCCTCCGGGAAGAGCTGGAGGCAGAAGCGGAGCATCGCGAAGGTGCCCACCTTGTCGACGACCGCGGTGATGAGGACGGCGACCGGGGCGGTGGACTCCTGCATGGCGTTGGGCAGCCAGGTGTGCAGCGGCCACAGGGGCGCCTTCACCGCGAAGGCGAAGAAGAAGCCGAGGAACAGCCAGCGTTCGGTGCTGGTCGCCATGTGCAGCGAGCCGCTCGCGCGGGCGTCGACGATCTCGGTGAGCGAGAAGCTCCCGGCGACCACGTACAGCCCGATCACCGCGGCCAGCATGATCAGACCGCCGACCAGGTTGTAGAGCAGGAACTTCACGGCCGCGTACGACCGTTGGGTGGACGCCGCCTGCTCGCCGTGCTCATGGGCGCGGTCGCCGAAGCCGCCGATGAGGAAGTACATCGGGATCAGCATGGCTTCGAAGAAGATGTAGAAGAGGAAGACGTCGGTGGCCTCGAAGGAGAGGATCACCATCGCCTCGACGGCCAGCATCAGGGCGAAGAAGCCCTGGGTGGGCCGCCAGCGCTTGCTGCCGGTCTCCAGCGGGTCCGCGTCGTGCCAGCCCGCCAGGATGATGAACGGGATCAGCAGGGCGGTGAGTGCGATGAGCACGACCGCGATGCCGTCCACGCCCAGTTCGTAGCGGACCCCGAAGTCCGCGATCCAGGCGTGGGACTCGGTGAGCTGGTAGCGGCTGCCGTCCGGGTCGAAGCGCACCAGGACGGCGATCGCCAGGGCGAGGGTGCCGAGGGAGACGAGCAGGGCCAGCGTTTTGGCGGCGTTGCGCCGGGCGGCCGGGACGGCGGCCGTGGCCACCGCCCCGATCGCCGGGAGCGCGGCCGTCGCTGTCAGCAGAGGAAAGGACATCGGTATCAGACCGCCCTCATCAGCAGGGTCGCGGCGACGAGGAGCGCCGCACCGCCGAACATCGAGACCGCGTACGACCGCGCGAAGCCGTTCTGCAGCCGGCGCAGCCGTCCGGAGAGGCCGCCGACCGAGGCCGCCGTGCCGTTGACGACTCCGTCGACCAGGGTGTGGTCGACGTAGACCAGGGAGCGGGTGAGGTGCTCGCCGCCGCGGACCAGGACGACGTGGTTGAAGTCGTCCTGCAGCAGGTCGCGGCGGGCGGCCCGGGTGAGCAGCGACCCGCGCGGGGCGACGGCCGGGACCGGGCGGCGGCCGTACTGGGCCCAGGCGATGGCGACGCCGATGACCAGGCAGACCATGGTCGCGCCGGTGACCGTCGCCGCGCTGAGCGGGGAGTCGCCCTCGCTGTGCCCGGTGACGGGTTCGAGCCAGTGCAGGAAGCGGTCGCCGATGCTGAAGAACCCGCCCGCGAAGACCGATCCGAAGGCCAGGACGATCATGGGGATCGTCATGATCCTGGGCGACTCGTGCGGGTGCGGCTCGTGGCCGTCCGCGTCGGGCTGCCAGCGCTTCTCGCCGAAGAACGTCATCAGCATCACGCGCGTCATGTAGAACGCCGTGAGGGCCGCGCCGAGCAGGGCGCAGCCGCCGAGGATCCAGCCCTCGGTGCCGCCCTTGGCGAAGGCCGCCTCGATGATCTTGTCCTTGGAGAAGAAGCCGGACAGGCCCGGGAAGCCGATGATGGCGAGGTAGCCGAGGCCGAAGGTGATGAAGGTGACCGGCATGTACTTCCTCAGGCCGCCGTACCTGCGCATGTCGACCTCGTCGTTCATGCCGTGCATCACGGAGCCGGCGCCGAGGAACAGCCCGGCCTTGAAGAAGCCGTGCGTCACCAGGTGCATGATCGCGAAGACATAGCCGATCGGGCCGAGGCCGGCGGCCAGCACCATGTAGCCGATCTGCGACATGGTGGAGCCGGCCAGGGCCTTCTTGATGTCGTCCTTCGCGCAACCGACGATCGCACCGAACAGGAGCGTGACCGCTCCGACGACGGTGACGACGAGCTGGGCGTCGGGAGCGCCGTTGAAGATGGCGGCGGAGCGGACGATCAGATAGACGCCCGCGGTCACCATCGTCGCCGCGTGGATGAGGGCGGAGACCGGGGTCGGGCCCTCCATGGCGTCCCCGAGCCAGGACTGCAGCGGTACCTGGGCCGACTTGCCGCAGGCCGCGAGGAGCAGCATCAGGGCGATGGCGGTCAGCCTGCCCTCGCTCGCGTCGCCCGCGATCCCCGGCTCTCCCTCACTGCCGAGCAGCGGGCCGAAGGCGAAGGTGCCGAAGGTGGTGAACATCAGCATGATGGCGATCGACAGGCCCATGTCGCCGACGCGGTTGACCAGGAAGGCCTTCTTCGCCGCGGTGGCCGCGCTGGGCTTGTGCTGCCAGAAGCCGATGAGCAGGTAGGAGGCGAGACCGACGCCCTCCCAGCCGACGTACAGCAGCAGGTAGTTGTCGGCGAGGACGAGCAGCAGCATCGCCGCGAGGAACAGGTTGAGGTAGCCGAAGAAGCGGCGGCGCCGCTCGTCGTGCTCCATGTACCCGACCGAGTACAGGTGGATCAGCGAGCCGACGCCCGTGATCAGCAGCACGAACGTCATCGACAGCTGGTCGAGGCGGAAGGCGACGTCCGCCTGGAAGCCCTCGACCGGGATCCAGGTGAACAGGTGCTGGGTGAGCGTCCGGTCGTCGGCGCTCCTGCTGAGCAGGTCGCCGAAGAGGACGAGGCCGAACACGAAGGAGACGGCCGCGAGGAGCGTGCCGATCCAGTGGCCGACGGCGTCGAGCCGGCGGCCGCCGACCAGGAGGACGGCCGCTCCGAGCAGGGGCGCCGCGATCAGCAGCGCGATCAGGTTCTCCACGATTCTTCCGACCCCTTACAGCTTCATCAGGCTGGCGTCGTCGACCGAGGCCGTGTGGCGGGAACGGAACAGCGACACGATGATCGCGAGTCCCACCACGACCTCCGCTGCGGCGACGACCATCGTGAAGAAGGCGATGATCTGGCCGTCGAGGTTGCCGTGCATCCGGGAGAAGGTGACGAACGCGAGGTTGCAGGCGTTGAGCATCAGCTCGATGCACATGAACACGACGATCGCGTTGCGCCTGATCAGCACGCCGGTCGCGCCGATCGTGAACAACAGAGCGGCGAGGTAGAGGTAGTTGACGGGGTTCACTTCGACGCCTCCTCGGTCCGCCGGGAGTTGTGCTCCCGGTGCGGCGGCTCGCTCCCGCCGCGCTCCAGACGGTCCTCCGCGCGCTGTTCCAGCGCCTTGAGGTCGCTCAGCGCCTGGGTGGACACATCACGGATCTGGCCGCGTTCACGCAGGGTGCTGCTGACCGTGAGCTCCGACGGCGTGCCGTCGGGCAGCAGGCCCGCGACGTCCACGGCGTTGTGCCGGGCGTACACACCGGGCGCGGGCAGCGGCGGGACGTGCTTGCCTTCGCGCACGCGCTGTTCGGCCAGCTCGCGCTGGGTCTTCGCGCGCTCGGTGCGCTCGCGGTGGGTGAGCACCATGGCACCGACGGCTGCCGTGATCAGCAGGGCGCCGGTGATCTCGAAGGCGAAGACGTACTTGGTGAAGATGAGGGCGGCGAGGCCCTCCACATTGCCGTTCGCGTTGGCCTGGGAGAGGCCGGCGAACTCCGTCAGGGAGGCGTTGCCGATGCCGGCGACCAGCAGGACGCCGAAGCCGAGGCCGCACACCAGGGCCAGCCAGCGCTGGCCCTTGATGGTCTCCTTCAGGGAGTCCGCCGCGGTGACGCCGACGAGCATCACCACGAACAGGAACAGCATCATGATCGCGCCGGTGTAGACGACGATCTGCACGATGCCCAGGAAGTAGGCGCCGTTGGCGAGGTAGAAGATCGCCAGGATGATCATGGTGCCGGCGAGGCAGAGCGCGCTGTGGACGGCCCTCCTCATGAAGACGGTGCACAGGGCGCCGATCACCGCGACGGTGCCGAGGACCCAGAACTGGAAGGCCTCTCCGGTGGAGGTGGAGTAGGCGGCGAGCTGGCTCATGCCTGCACCTCCTCCGCGGAGGGCTGCTCGCCCTGGGAGACGGCCACCTGGCGCTCCGTGCCGGGCGCGGCCTCGGTCACCAGGCCGCGGTAGTAGTCCTGCTCGTCGGTCCCCGGGTAGATCGCGTGCGGGGAGTCGACCATGCCGTCCTCGAGGCCGGCCAGCAGCTGCTCCTTGGTGTAGATCAGGTTGGCGCGGCTGGAGTCGGCGAGCTCGAACTCGTTCGTCATCGTGAGCGCGCGGGTGGGGCAGGCCTCGATGCACAGGCCGCACAGGATGCAGCGGGCGTAGTTGATCTGGTACACGCGCCCGTACCGCTCGCCCGGCGAGTAGCGCTCCTCGTCGGTGTTGTCCGCGCCCTCGACGTAGATCGCGTCGGCCGGGCAGGCCCAGGCGCACAGCTCGCAGCCGACGCACTTCTCCAGGCCGTCCGGATGGCGGTTGAGCTGGTGCCGTCCGTGGAACCGCGGGGCGGTGGTCTTCTTCTGCTCCGGGTACTGCTCGGTCAGCCGCTTCTTGAACATGGCCTTGAAGGTCACGCCGAAGCCGGCCACGGGGTTCTGGAAGCCGGGATTGGTCTGCCCGGTCTCCTTCGGCTCCTCAGCCATCGGACGCCTCCTTTCCATCCAGCGATCCGTCACTGACAGTGTCCGACCCACCACTGACAATCAGCTCCCGCTCCCGGCGCGGACGGCGCCTGGGCACCGCGGGAAGCTCCTGTCCGGGCAGTGGCGGTACGGGGAACCCGCCCGCCATCGGGTCGAAGCCGGCGGGCTCGGCGGGAGCCTGGGCCGCCTTCGCGCCGCCGCGGAACATGTCCACGACGAAGGAGAGCAGCAGCAGGGCCAGGACACCGCCGCCGACGTAGAGGGCGATCTGGGCGAAGTCGTAGTTCTCGTTGCGCAGGGTCCGTACGGTCGCGACGAGCATCAGCCACGTCACCGACACCGGGATGAGGACCTTCCAGCCGAGCTTCATCAGCTGGTCGTAGCGCACGCGCGGGAGCGTGCCGCGCAGCCAGATGAAGAAGAACAGCAGCAGCTGGACCTTGACGACGAACCAGAGCATCGGCCACCAGCCGTGGTTCGCGCCCTCCCAGAAGCCGCTGATCGGCCAGGGGGCCCGCCAGCCGCCCAGGAAGAGCGTGGTGGCCACCGCCGAGACGGTCACCATGTTGACGTACTCGGCGAGCATGAACATCGCGAACTTGATCGACGAGTACTCGGTGTTGAAGCCGCCGACCAGGTCGCCCTCGGACTCCGGCATGTCGAAGGGGGCGCGGTTCGTCTCGCCGACCATGGTGACGATGTAGAGGATGAACGAGACGGGCAGCAGGATGATGTACCAGCGGTCCGTCTGCTGCTCCACGATCGTCGACGTCGACATCGACCCGGAGTAGAGAAACACCGAGGCGAACGCGGCGCCCATGGCGATCTCGTACGAGATCATCTGCGCGCACGAACGCAGGCCGCCCAGGAGCGGATAGGTGGATCCGGAACTCCAGCCCGCCAGGACGATGCCGTAGATGCCGACCGAGGCGACCGCGAGGACGTACAGCATCGCGATCGGCAGGTCGGTGAGCTGCATCGTGGTGCGCTGGCCGAAGATCGAGATCTCGTTGTCGGCGGGGCCGAAGGGGATCACCGCGATCGCCATGAAGGCCGGGATGGCCGCGACGATCGGCGCGAGGACGTAGACCACCTTGTCGGCGCGCTTGACGATGAGGTCTTCCTTCAGCATCAGCTTGATGCCGTCGGCCAGCGACTGGAGCATGCCCCAGGGGCCGTGCCGGTTGGGGCCGATGCGCAGCTGCATCCAGGCGACGACCTTGCGCTCCCAGACGATGGAGAACAGCACCGTCACCATCAGGAAGGCGAAGCAGAACACCGCCTTGACGACGACCAGCCACCAGGGGTCGCGGCCGAACATCGAGAGGTCTTCAGCGGCGAAGTACGGGCTCATGCCTCCACCTCCTGGGGGGCCTCGGCGGCGGGCGTCGCCGGACCGATGCGGACGAGGGAGCCGGGCCGGGCCCCGGTGTCGGAGGCGACGCCGCCGCCCGTGGAGTTCAGCGGGAGCCACACCACCCGGTCGGGCATCTCGGTGACCTGGAGCGGCAGCTCGACGACACCCTGCGGGCCGGTCACGGCGAGGACGTCGCCGTCCTTCACCCCGGCCTCGGCGGCGGTCGCCGCCGACACGCGTGCGCGTGCCGCGTGCCGCGTGCCGGCGAGCGCCTCGTCGCCGTCCTGCAGCCGCCCCTGGTCCAGCAGCAGCCGGTGTCCGGCGAGCACGGCCTCGCCCGCGGCGGGCCTCGGCAGGACGCCGGAGGTCTCCAGGGGTTCGGTGGCGCGCGGCCCGTCCCAGCCGCCGAGCCGGTCCAGCTCCGCGCGCGTGGTGCGCAGGTCCGGCAGGCCCAGATGGACGTCCATGGCGTCGGCGAGCATCTGGAGCACGCGCGCGTCGGACGGCGCCGACCGCCGGGTCATCTGGTCGGGCTTGAGCGCGGCCTCGAAGAAGCGGACCCGGCCCTCCCAGTTGAGGAACGCGCCCGGCTTCTCGGCAACCGCGGCCACCGGCAGCACGACGTCCGCGAGCCGGGTGACCTCGCTGGGCCGCAGCTCCAGCGACACCACGAACCCGGCCTCGGCGAGCGCCTCACGCGCGCGCGGCGGATCGGGCAGGTCGGCGACCTCCACCCCCGCGACGAGCAGCGCCTGCAGCGCGCCGGACACGGCGTCCTCGACGATCTGGCCGGTGTCCCGGCCGTGCCGGTGCGGGAGTTCGGCAAGCCCCCAGGCCGCCGCGACCTCCTCGCGCGCACGCGGGTCGGTCGCCGGACGACCGCCCGGAAGCAGCGAGGGCAGCGCGCCCGCCTCGATCGCGCCCCGCTCCCCCGCCCTGCGCGGGATCCACACCAGCGAGGCCCCGGTCGCGTTGGCCGCGCGTACGGCGGCCGTCAGACCGCCGGCCACACTCGCCAGCCGCTCCCCCACGACGATCACCGCGCCCTCGCCGCGGAGCGCCTCGGCGGCCCTGCCGCCCTCCTCGTCCAGACCGACCCCGCCGGCCAGGGCGTCCAGCCACTCGGTCTCGGTGCCCGGAGCGGCCGGCAGCAGGGTGCCGCCCGCCTTCTCCAGGCCGCGCGTGGCGTGCGTGGCCAGCGAGAACACCTTCTGGCCGTGCTTGCGCCAGGCCTTGCGCAGCCGCAGGAAGACGCCGGGCGCCTCCTCCTCCGACTCGAAGCCGACCAGCAGGACGGCGGGCGCCTTCTCCAGCGAGGTGTACGTGACGCCCGTACCGTCGAGGTCACGGCCACGGCCGGCGACCCGGGCCGCGAGGAAGTCGGCCTCCTCGGCGCTGTGCACGCGCGCGCGGAAGTCGATGTCGTTGGTGTCGAGCGCCACGCGCGCGAACTTGCTGTACGCGTACGCGTCCTCGACGGTGAGCCGGCCGCCGGTCAGGACGCCGGTCCTGCCGCGCGAGGCGAGCAGCCCCTGCGCGGCGATCTGGAGCGCCTCCGGCCAGGACGCCGGTTCCAGGTCGCCCTCGGCGTTGCGCACCAGGGGCGTCTCCAGGCGGTCGCGCTGCTGCGCGTACCGGAACCCGAAGCGCCCCTTGTCGCAGATCCACTCCTCGTTGACCTCGGGGTCCGGGGCCGCGAGGCGCCGCATGACCTTGCCGCGCCGGTGGTCGGTGCGGGTGGCGCAGCCGCCGGAGCAGTGCTCGCACACCGAGTGCGAGGAGACCAGGTCGAAGGGGCGGGAGCGGAATCGGTACGCCGCCGAGGTCAGCGCGCCGACCGGGCAGATCTGGATGGTGTTGCCGGAGAAGTACGACTCGAACGGGTCGCCCTCGCCGGTGCCGACCTGCTGGAGCGCGCCCCGCTCGATCAGCTCGATCATCGGGTCGCCCGCGACCTGGTTGGAGAACCGGGTGCAGCGGGCGCACAGCACGCACCGCTCGCGGTCGAGCAGCACCTGGGTCGAGATCGGGACCGGCTTCTCGTACGTCCGCTTGCGGCCCTCGAACCGGGACTCGGCCTGGCCGTGGGACATCGCCTGGTTCTGCAGGGGGCACTCGCCGCCCTTGTCGCAGACCGGGCAGTCCAGCGGGTGGTTGATGAGGAGCAGCTCCATCACGCCGTGCTGCGCCTTCTCCGCCACGGGCGAGGTGAGGTGGGTCTTCACCACCATCCCGTCCGTGCAGGTGATGGTGCAGGACGCCATCGGCTTGCGCTGGCCCTCGACCTCGACGATGCACTGGCGGCAGGCGCCGGCCGGGTCGAGGAGGGGGTGGTCGCAGAAGCGGGGGATCTCGATGCCGAGTTCCTCGGCGGCCCGGATGACCAGGGTGCCCTTGGGCACGCTGATCTCCGCTCCGTCGATCGTCAGCGTGACGAGATCCTCCGGCGGGACCGCCGCCTCTCCCCCTCCCGTGGGAGCGCTGGTGGTCACGGTCATGCGTTCACCTCCGGGCGGTCGGCCCAGGCCGTCGACTTCGCCGGGTCGAAGGGGCAGCCCCGGCCGGTGATGTGCTGCTCGTACTCCTCGCGGAAGTACTTGAGCGAGGAGAAGATCGGCGAGGCGGCGCCGTCGCCGAGGGCGCAGAACGACTTGCCGTTGATGTTGTCGGCGATGTCGTTGAGCTTGTCGAGGTCGGAGAGCGCGCCCTTGCCGGCCTCGATGTCACGGAGCAACTGCACGAGCCAGTACGTGCCTTCGCGGCAGGGGGTGCACTTGCCGCAGGACTCGTGGGCGTAGAACTCGGTCCAGCGGGTGACGGCGCGCACCACGCACGTCGTCTCGTCGAAGCACTGGAGTGCTTTCGTGCCGAGCATGGAACCCGCGGCACCCACTCCTTCGTAGTCCAGAGGGACGTCGAGGTGCTCGTCGGTGAACATCGGGGTCGAGGAGCCGCCCGGCGTCCAGAACTTCAGGCGGTGGCCCGGTCGCATGCCGCCGCTCATCTCCAGGAGCTGACGGAGGGTGATGCCGAGCGGGGCCTCGTACTGGCCGGGGCGGGCGACATGGCCGCTGAGCGAGTAGAGCGTGAAGCCCGGGGACTTCTCGCTGCCCATCGACCTGAACCATTCTTTCCCGTTTTTCAGGATCGCGGGAACTGACGCGATCGACTCCACGTTGTTCACCACAGTCGGGCACGCGTAGAGGCCCGCGACGGCAGGGAAAGGGGGACGCAGCCGCGGTTGACCACGGCGGCCTTCGAGCGAGTCGAGCAGCGCGGTCTCCTCACCGCAGATGTACGCGCCGGCGCCGGCGTGCACGGTGATGTCGAGGTCGAGTCCGCTGCCCAGGATGTTCTCGCCGAGGTAACCCGCCGCGTAGGCCTCGCGCACGGCCTCGTGCAACCGCCGCAGGACGGGGACGACTTCACCACGCAGATAGATGAAGGCATGCGAAGACCGAATGGCATAACACGCGATCACCATGCCCTCGATGAGGCTATGCGGGTTCGCGAAGAGGAGCGGGATGTCCTTGCAGGTACCCGGCTCCGATTCGTCGGCGTTGACAACTAGATAGTGCGGCTTTCCATCACCCTGGGGAATGAACTGCCATTTCATCCCCGTCGGGAATCCCGCGCCGCCGCGGCCGCGCAGACCGGATTCCTTGACGTACGCGATCACTTCGTCGGGGGACATGGCGAGCGCCTTGCGGAGTCCCTCGTACCCCTCGTGCCTTCCGTAGACGTCCAGTGACCAGGACCTCTCCTCGTCCCAGAAGGCCGACAGCACGGGTGCGAGCAGCTTCTCGGGGCTGCTGCCTTTCAGCTCGGGTGCCAAGGTCATCCCTCCCCCTCCTCGGTGACCGTGTCCGTGGGGCGCGCGTCCTCGGGTTCGTCGCGCGGATGGACCACGCGTGCGGGTGCGGCCTCTCCCCTTGCCAGGCGAAGGCCCACCAGCGACGCCGGTCCCGCACTGCCGCTCGCCTCGACGGCCCCTGGCCGCTCGTCGGGGAAGCCGGCCAGGATCCGCGCGGTGTCCTTGAAGGTGCACAGCGGCGCCCCGCGCGTGGGCGACACGGTGGCTCCGCCCCGCAGGTCGTCCACCAGGCGCTTGGCGCTCTGCACGGTCTGGTTGTCGAAGAACTCCCAGTTGACCATCACGACCGGCGCGAAGTCGCAGGCCGCGTTGCACTCGATGTGCTCCAGGGTGATCTTTCCGTCGCCGGTGGTCTCACCGTTGCCGACGCCGAGGTGCTCCTGGAGCGCCTCGAAGATCGCGTCGCCGCCCATCACCGCGCAGAGGGTGTTGGTGCACACGCCCACCTGGTAGTCGCCGCTCTCGCGGCGGCGGTACATGGTGTAGAAGGTGGCGACCGCGGTGACCTCGGCCGTGGTCAGGCCGAGGACGTCCGCGCAGAACCGCATCCCGGTACGCGTGACGTGTCCCTCCTGCGACTGCACGAGATGCAGCAACGGCAGGAGCGCGGACCGGGAGTCGGGGTAGCGGGCGACGATCTCGCGCGCGTCCGCCTCCAGCCGGGCCCGGACGTCGTCCGGGTAGGCGGGCGCGGGCAGTTCGGGCATGCCCAGGCTGACGCCCCGCTCGGAAGAAGAGGTGGTCACCGGTCGACGCCTCCCATCACGGGGTCGATGGACGCGACGGCGACGATGACGTCGGCGACCTGGCCGCCCTCGCACATCGCCGCCATGGCCTGCAGATTGGTGAAGGACGGGTCGCGGAAGTGGACCCGGTAGGGGCGGGTGCCTCCGTCGGAGACGACGTGCACCCCGAGTTCGCCCTTGGGTGACTCGACCGCCGCGTACGCCTGTCCGGGCGGGACGCGGAAGCCCTCGGTCACCAGCTTGAAGTGGTGGATCAGGGCCTCCATGGAGGTGCCCATGATCTTCTTGATGTGGTCGAGGGAGTTACCGAGGCCGTCCGGTCCCAGGGCGAGCTGGGCGGGCCAGGCGATCTTCTTGTCGCCGACCATGACCGGGCCGGGCTGGAGCCGGTCCAGGCACTGCTCGACGATCCTCAGCGACTGGCGCATCTCCTCCAGGCGGATGAGGAAGCGGCCGTAGGAGTCGCAGGAGTCCGCGGTCGGGACGTCGAAGTCGTACGTCTCGTAGTCGCAGTACGGCTGGGTCTTGCGCAGGTCGTGGGGCAGGCCGGTGGAGCGCAGGATCGGGCCGGTGGCGCCGAGGGCCATGCAGCCGGCCAGGTCGAGGTAGCCGACGTCCTGCATACGGGCCTTGAAGATGGGGTTCCCGGTGGCGAGCTTGTCGTACTCGGGGAGGTTCTTCTTCATCTTCTTCACGAACTCGCGGATCTGGTCCACCGCGCCGGGCGGCAGGTCCTGGGCGAGTCCGCCGGGGCGGATGTACGCGTGGTTCATCCGGAGGCCGGTGATGAGCTCGTAGATGTCGAGGATCATCTCCCGGTCGCGGAACCCGTAGATCATGATCGTGGTGGCGCCGAGCTCCATGCCGCCGGTGGCGATGCACACCAGGTGGGAGGACATCCGGTTCAGCTCCATCAGGAGCACCCGGATGATCTTGGCGCGTTCGGTGATCTGGTCCTCGATGCCGAGGAGCTTCTCGACGCCGAGACAGTAGGCGGTCTCGTTGAAGAAGGACGTCAGGTAGTCCATGCGCGTCACGAACGTGGTGCCCTGGGTCCACGTGCGGTACTCGAGGTTCTTCTCGATGCCGGTGTGGAGGTAGCCGATGCCGCAGCGGGCCTCGGTGACCGTCTCGCCCTCGATCTCCAGGATCAGACGGAGCACTCCGTGGGTGGAGGGGTGCTGGGGGCCCATGTTGACGACGATGCGCTCGTCGTCGGCGCGGGCCGCGGACTGGACGACCTCGTCCCAGTCGCCACCGGTGACCGTGTAGACGGTGCCCTCGGTGGTCTCGCGGGGAGAAGCGTGTGACGTGCTCACGAGTACGACCTCCGCTGGTCCGGAGCCGGGATCTGGGCGCCCTTGTACTCGACGGGGATGCCGCCGAGGGGGTAGTCCTTGCGCTGCGGATGGCCCTGCCAGTCGTCCGGCATCATGATCCGCGTCAGGGCCGGGTGACCGTCGAAGACGATCCCGAAGAAGTCGTAGGTCTCGCGCTCGTGCCAGTCGTTGGTCGGATAGACCGGGACCAGGGACGGGATGCGCGGCTCGGCGTCGGGAGCGCTGACCTCCAGGCGGATCAGCCGGTTGTGGGTGATCGAGCGCAGGTGGTAGACGGCGTGCAGCTCGCGGCCCTTGTCGTTCGGGTAGTGGACGCCGCTCACCCCGGTGCAGAGCTCGAAGCGCAGGGCCGGGTCGTCGCGCAGGGTGCGGGCGACGCGCAGCAGGTGTTCGCGCTCGATGTGGAAGGTGAGCTCGCCGCGGTCGACGACCGTCTTCTCGATCGCGTTCTCGGGGACCAGTCCCTGTTCCTCCAGGGCGCCCTCGAGTTCGTCGGCGACCTCGTCGAACCAGCCGCCGTAGGGCCGGGCGGCGGCGCCCGGCAGGCGGACGGAGCGGACCAGGCCGCCGTAGCCGGAGGTGTCGCCGCCGTTGTTGGCGCCGAACATTCCGCGCTGGACGCGGATCTCCTCGCCGCCCTGGCCGCGCTGGCCGGGGAGGTTGGAGGCGGAGAGGTCCTTCTCGGGGTTCACGCCGTTCGGCGCACCGCCGGTGCCGTTCGCGTCGCTCACCGCAGCAGCCCCTTCATCTCGATCGTGGGCAGGGCCTTGAGCGCCGCCTCCTCCGCCTCGCGGGCCGCTTCCTCCGCGTTCACGCCCAGCTTGGAGTTCTGGATCTTGTGATGGAGCTTGAGGATCGCGTCCATCAGCATCTCGGGGCGTGGCGGGCAGCCGGGGAGATAGATGTCGACGGGGACGATGTGGTCGACGCCCTGGACGATCGCGTAGTTGTTGAACATGCCGCCCGAGGACGCGCACACGCCCATGGAGATGACCCACTTCGGGTTCGGCATCTGGTCGTAGACCTGTCGCAGCACCGGCGCCATCTTCTGGCTCACCCGGCCGGCGACGATCATGAGGTCCGCCTGGCGGGGTGAGCCGCGGAAGACCTCCATGCCGAAGCGGGCCAGGTCGTAGCGCCCCGCGCCGGTGGTCATCATCTCGATGGCACAGCAGGCGAGGCCGAAGGTGGCGGGGAAGACGGATGCCTTGCGCACCCAGCCCGCGGCCTGTTCGACGGTGGTCAGCAGAAAACCGCTCGGCAGCTTTTCTTCGAGTCCCATGGCTAAAGGCCCCTCAGTCCCATTCCAGGCCGCCGCGCCGCCAGACGTACGCGTAGGCGACGAAGACGGTGAGCACGAAGAGCAGCATCTCCACGAGCCCGAAGACACCCAGGGCGTCGAAGGTGACGGCCCAGGGGTAGAGGAAGACGATCTCGATGTCGAAGACGATGAAGAGCATCGCCGTCAGGTAGTACTTGATGGGGAAGCGCCCGCCGCCGGCCGGCGTGGGGGTCGGCTCGATTCCGCACTCGTAGGCCTCGAGCTTGGCGCGGTTGTACCGCTTCGGCCCGATCAGCGTGGCCATGACCACGGAGAAGATCGCAAAGCCTGCCCCGAGGGCTCCCAGTACGAGGATGGGCGCATAGGCGTTCACCGCTCCTCGCTCCTCTCAGTCGGCACTGACTGCTGGCGATGGCACTGGGCTCACATCCGCCCCACGCATCCCACGAACCCCGCGTGTCCCAACGAAGATCGCGAACATGTGAAGCAGGTCACAAGCCCAACTGCCTCGCATCCTATGCCCGCCGCTCTGTGATCTGCGACACGGGGTATTGCACAAGCTTTGTGATCTCCACCACCTGACGAAGGATCATGAAGTCATATCGGCGGCGATCTTCGTACGGGAAGCGCCAGAGTGATCACAAGAAGTGACATTTGCGCTCGTCACCGCAGGCCGCGAGGGGCGTCTCCATATCAAGAGGCTTCCCTTGCATGCAAATTGGTGTTGGACATCCCGGCTTGATAGAGGGACGCGTTCACACCCCGGAGGGAGGCCCGGGGCGAGATGTGGACGCGTGCACGCGTTCACGAGCGGGACGAAGGTGATCTACGCGCGTGACGCGGTCATTCCGGTGACCGTTCCGTGACCTCCGCCACATCCATGAGAGGCCCATGAGAACCGGGCTTGGCCAACGATCCCCGCCGATGGTAGGCCGAGGGCAATTCGGACGTAACAGCGAAAGGCCATGATCACAGGCCTGAACACCCTTGTCCACAATGTCCGTTACGGCGTCAATAAAGAGTGGCGCGAAGGGTATTTGGGGCTCGCGTTGAACAAATGTGGCGCAGGACACGTTTCTTGAAGGTATGGAGGAGCCCCTGATACCGGTTGGACTCATGTCCCACACCGCTCACATACGCAGCCACCGGAAGCCCCGCCGCAGCGCGTCGAACATCGCGATGCGGGCCGGAGTCGCCAGTGGTGTCCTCGGCACGCTGGCGGTCGCCACGGCGGCCGGATCGGCCAGCGCCGCCGAGCCGGTGACCCAGACGCTCGAACTGCCCGTGTTCACGGGCGACCTGGCCGCCCAGGTGGCGCAGTCCGCCCAGGCGACGCAGCAGGCCGCCGCGAACTACCAGCTCGAGGCCGAGCGCGACGCGGCCGCCGCCGCCGCGGCCAAGGAGGCCGCGAAGGACCTCGCCGCCGCCAAGAAGGCGGAGGCGAAGAAGAAGGCGGAGGAGGCCCGTGTGGCCGCCGCGGAGGCCGCCTCCCGCTCCGCGGGACGTTCCACCCTCTCCACGTCCACCACGACCGCCTCGGCGCCCGCCAGCGGCAGTGTGGCCACGGTCATCGCCTTCCTCAAGGCACAGGTGGGCGACGCCTACGTCCTGGGCGGCACCGGCCCCAACGCGTGGGACTGCTCGGGCCTGGTCCAGGCCGCCTTCAAGCAGGTCGGCGTCGACCTGCCGCGCGTCTCCCAGGACCAGTCGATGTCCGGCACCGACGTCTCCCTGTCGAACCTTCAGGTCGGCGACATCCTCTACTGGGGCGCCAAGGGTTCCGCCTACCACGTGGGCGTCTACATCGGGAACGGCCAGTACCTGGACGCGGCGAACCCCTCCAAGGGCGTCGTCATCCAGGAACTCTCCGGATACCCGGCGACGGGTGCGGTGCGCGTCCTCTGAGACCCGCCACCACAGCACCCACACACACGTAAGGGCCGCAGCCGCTCGGGGGCTGCGGCCCTACGCGTCGTCCGTAGGAGCTGTCAGGCCTTCGGGGCCACCTTGCTCAGACCGTTGATGATGCGGTCCATCGCGTCGCCGCCCGTGGGGTCGGTCAGGTTGGCGAGCATCTTCAGCGTGAACTTCATCAGCATCGGGTGGGTCAGCCCGCGCTGCGTGGCGATCTTCATGACCTTCGGGTTGCCGATGAGCTTCACGAAGGCGCGGCCGAGCGTGTAGTAGCCGCCGTAGGTGTCGGCGAGGATCTGCGGGTACCGCCGCAGGGCGAGCTCGCGCTGGGCGGGGGTGGCGCGGGCGTGGGCCTGGACGATGACCTCGGCGGCGATCTGCCCGGACTCCATGGCGTACGCGATGCCCTCCCCGTTGAAGGGGTTCACCAGACCGCCGGCGTCGCCGACGAGCAACAGGCCCTTGGTGTAGTGGGGCTTGCGGTTGAAGGCCATGGGGAGGGCGGCGCCGCGGATCGGGCCGGTCATGTTTTCGGGGGTGTAGCCCCAGTCCTGCGGCATCGACGCGCACCAGGCCTTGAGGACCTCGCGCCAGTCGAGTTCCTTGAAGGAGTCGGAGGTGTTCAGGACGCCGAGACCGACGTTCGACGTGCCGTCGCCCATGCCGAAGATCCAGCCGTAGCCGGGCAGGAGACGGTCCTCGCCGGGGCCGCGGCGGTCCCACAGCTCCAGCCAGGACTCCAGGTAGTCGTCGTCGTGGCGCGGGGAGGTGAAGTAGGTGCGGACCGCGACGCCCATCGGGCGGTCCTCGCGGCGGTGCAGGCCCATCGCCAGCGACAGCCGGGTGGAGTTGCCGTCGGCGGCGACCACCAGCGGGGCGCGGAAGGTGACTTCGCGCTTCTCCTCGCCCAGCTTGGCGTGCACGCCGATGATCCGGCCGGTGCGGTCGTCGACGATCGGGGCGCCGACGTTGCAGCGCTCGTACAGCCGGGCCCCGGCCTTCTGGGCCTGGCGGGCGAGCTGCTCGTCGAAGTCGTCGCGCTTGCGGACGAGTCCGTAGTCCGGGAAGGAGGCGAGATCCGGCCAGTCGA
Organism: Streptomyces sp. YKOK-I1; assembly: GCF_054660435.1. Taxonomy (NCBI): domain Bacteria; kingdom Bacillati; phylum Actinomycetota; class Actinomycetes; order Kitasatosporales; family Streptomycetaceae; genus Streptomyces; species Streptomyces sp. YKOK-I1. Next base: position 6,101,710 of record NZ_BAAGDR010000001.1, on the reverse strand, counting down.
GCTGGAGCCGCACCCCGCCGCCGATGATGCGCAGGCCCTTGTTGCGCAGCCAGCCGGCCTCCTCGGAGATGTCGATGCCCATCGACACGAGCTGCTTGGTGGCGCGCGGGGTGAGACCGTCGCCGCAGACCTTCTCGCGCGGGAACTCGGTCTTCTCCAGCAGGAGTACGTCGAGTCCGGCCTTGGCGAGGTAGTACGCGGTCGTGGAGCCGGCCGGCCCCGCGCCGACGACGATGACGTCGGCGGTGTTCGCGGAGAGCGACTCGGAGGCGGACTCGGAGTGGGGCTCGGTCACGGCGGGATCTCCCCAAGTTCGTAATCTGCGTGCCGGCCGGCACTGGACATGGGCAGTCTATTCAGCAGAATTGATCACCCGGCTGAAGGGCTGCCCCGTGAACCGAGCTCTCCCCGTAGTACGGCTGCGTGTCCCCACGGACGAGGACGCGGTCGCGTGGCACCGGATCTTCGATCATCCGGACGTCATGGAGTTCCAGGGCCACCGGTCCGCCGAGCTCTCCGCCTACGAGGAACTCACCGCCCGCCAGCGCCGGCACGACGCCGAGCACGGCTTCTGTCTGTGGACCATGCTGGACCGCGAGGACCGGGTCATCGGCTTCACGGGGGCGCAGCCGTGGCCGGCGGACTGGGGCCCCCGGGGCGAGATCGAGATCGGGTGGCGGCTCGGGCGGGAGCACTGGGGGCAGGGGTACGTGACGGCGGCCGCGCAGATGACGCTGGAGCGGGTGCGGGCGGCCGGCGTGCCGACGGTGGTGGCCATGGTCGACGCGCAGAACGCCCGCTCGATCGCCGTCACCCAGCGCCTCGGGATGCGGCTCGCGGAGGTCTTCACCTCGCCGGAGGGGAAGCGGAAGGGGCACTGCTACCGGCTGGACCTCCAGCCCCGCTGACGCCCCGCCGCCCCGGCGCCGGTGACGCTGGGTAGCGAGAAGTCACGGATGGACACTCAGCGCTTCCGGACGGCACACCTGTGCGGTTACCCTTCCAGTATCGCTGGGGGTGACATCTGTGCTCATACCGCCCAAGACACCCGAAGTGCGTGTGCCACGGTTCGTCGGCCTGATGGCCGTGGACGCGCGCGAGACGGCCACGGCGCAAGGCGTGCTGCTGGCCGCACCGGACCGGCCCGACTTCCACCGGGCCGTCGTCGACTACGTCGTACGGCAGTACCCGCCGCCCGGGGTGGAGGTGCCGCGCGGGGCGGTCGTCACCGTGTGGTTCGACTTCGCCGAGGGCGAGGGCGGTGGTGGCGCGGGCGTACGGGAGCCGCGCGTGCCGAGACCGGGCGGAGGCGGTCTGGAGCGCGAACTGGACCGCCCCAGGGACCCCTTCGAGCCCGTCGCGCTCTGATGGCCCGGTCCTGAGAGCGCTCAGGCCTGCTTGAAGCCCCGGTGGAGGGTCACCACGCCGCCCGTGAGGTTGCGCCAGGCCACCCGGGACCAGCCGGCCTTGCGCAGCAGCTCGGCGAGCGCGGGCTGGTCGGGCCAGGCCCGGATGGACTCGGCGAGATAGACGTAGGCGTCCGGGTTCGAGGAGACCGCGCGGGCCACCGGGGGCAGGGCGCGCATCAGGTACTCGGTGTAGACGGTGCGGAAGGGCGCCCAGGTCGGGTGCGAGAACTCGCAGATCACGACCCGTCCGCCGGGCCGGGTCACCCGGTGCATCTCACGCAGGGCCGCGTCGGTGTCCTGCACGTTGCGCAGGCCGAAGGAGATGGTGACGGCGTCGAAGGTGTCGTCCTTGAACGGCAGCCTGGTCGCGTCCCCGGCCGTGAACGGCAGCCAGGTGTGCTTCTTCTTGCCGACCTGGAGCATGCCGAGGGAGAAGTCGCAGGGGACGACGTACGCCCCCGTCGCCGCGAACGGCAGGGAGGAGGTGGCCGTGCCCGCGGCGAGGTCCAGGACCTTCTGCGCCGGGCGGGCGTCGACCGCCTTCGCGACCTCCTTGCGCCATCTGCGGTCCTGGCCGAGCGACAGCACGTCGTTGGTCAGGTCGTACCGTTCCGCCACGCGGTCGAACATCGAGGCGACTTCGTGGGGCTGCTTGTTCAGGGAAGCGCGGGTCACCTCGCCATTCTTGCAGCACGGCTCCGGCGGGCCGCAGGACACCCTCAGGGCAGCAGCCTCGGCTTCTTCTTCGCCGCCACGTCCTCCACCCACCCGGCCAGCAGGACGAAGAGGGCGATCAGCACCCAGCCGATGCCGAACATGAACCACTGGCTCTCCAGCGGCAGGTACTTCTCGAACGCCGGGACGTTCCAGAACTGGTCGATCAGCGGGACGGCGAGGATCAGGGCGATCTCGTGCCAGAGGTAGATCGTGACCGCGCGTGCGTTGAAGACGGTGACGATCCGGTTCGTGCGGCGGAAGCGGGTCAGCCACGCGAAGTCGATGCCGAAGTACGACTTCGCCCACATCAGCAGCAGGACGCAGCCCGCCGACCAGAAGGCCTGCGCGAGGGGGTTCTCGTCCAGGTCGTAGGTGCCGAAGTCCGCCTGGTGCGCGAAGGCGTACCAGCCGCCGAAGCCGACCGCGGCGAGCGAGAGCACGACGACGAGGGCCGGCTTCAGCTTCTGGAGCACACCGTCGCGGTGCGCGAAGCCGAGCATCCAGCAGAAGAGGTACGTCGACAGGTCCCACAGGGCGCTGCCCAGCCGGTTGTCGGGGCCGGACCACACGAAGTTCAGGACGAGGATCGGCGCGAGGGACAGCGCGAGGACCGGGAGCGGCGCCAGCCGGAAGGCCCGCAGCAGCAGCGGGGAGAGCAGCACGAACCAGAGGTAGGTGCGCAGGTACCAGAGGATCTCCCAGGCCTGCTCGCCCCAGGCGTTGCCCGGCGGGTCGCCCAGCGGGACGATCCAGTAGACGATCTCCCAGTTCGGCATCCAGTCGTGGATCAGCATCGCCAGGACGACGAAGACGCCCCAGAACCAGAAGGGGGGCAGCAGCCGGCGGAGCCGGCTCTTGATCACCTTCGCCGCCGGGCGCTCCAGGGACTTGGCCATGAGGGTGCCGGCCAGGCCGAACATGATCCCCATCGAGGGGAAGACCATGCCGGCCCAGGCCCAGCCGAAGGTGTGATAGGTGACGACCCTGATCAGGGCCAGGGCCCTGAGGGTGTCGAAGTAGCGGTCCCGGGTGGGGGCCGCGGACTTGGTCTCCTGGGCGTCCGTCGCATCGGCACCCGGTGCCACCGGTTCAGGCTCCGGATCCGGCTCCACCACCGGTAGGGGGGCCGTGGCCTCGGGCGCAGGCACGTACTCGGGGTACGGCGGCTGCTGCGGCTGCGGCTGCTGCTGCCCGTACTCCTCATAGGCGTACGGGTACTGCGGCTGCTGCTGCCCGTAGCCGTACCCGTACTGCTGCTGGTCGTAGCCGTACTGCTGCTGGTCGTACCCGTACGCCTGCTGCTGTTCCCAGCTCATCCGCTCACCCCCGCCGGGGTGCCGACCTCGCCGGTCCGCTTCAGTTTCTGCCAGCGCAGTCGGCCGCCGGTGAGGGCGGTGATGCAGGAGTGGATGAGGACGAGGTACATCATCTGGCGGTAGGCCAGCTGCTGGAGCGGCATCATCAGCAGGTAGCGGTACTTCTCCCGGTCGAGGCGGAAGGCGTACGCCGCGCAGCCCAGCTGGATGCCGAGGACCGCGAACCAGGCCAGCAGGGCCGCCTGGAAGTCGACGAAGATCATCGAGTAGACGGTGAACACGTCGATCAGCGGGGCGAACACCGGCGTGACGATCTGGAAGAGGACCACCAGCGGCATGCCGACGCGGCCGAAGCGGCCCGAGGGGCCCTTGTCGGTCAGCGACTTGCGGTGCTTCCACAGCGCCTGCATGGTGCCGTAGGACCAGCGGTAGCGCTGCGACCAGAGCTGTTTGAGCGAGCCGGGCGCCTCGGTCCAGGCCTTGGCGTGCTCCTGGTAGACGACCTGCCAGCCGGCGCGGTGCATGGCGATGGTGATGTCGGTGTCCTCGGCGAGGGTGTCCTCGCTCATGCCGCCGACCTCCAGCACGGCATCGCGCCGGAACGCGCCGATCGCGCCGGGGATGGTCGGCATGCAGCGCAGCAGGTCGTACATCCGGCGGTCGAGGTTGAAGCCCATCACGTACTCGATGTGCTGCCAGGCGCCGATGACGGTGTTGCGGTTGCCGACCTTGGCGTTGCCCGCGACCGCGCCGACCTTCGGGTCCGCGAACGGCTGCACCAGCTGGTGCACGGCGTCCGGCTCGAAGACGGTGTCGCCGTCCATCATGATGACGATGTCGTAACTGGCGTTGCGGACACCGTTGTTGAGGGCGGCGGGCTTGCCCGCGTTCTCCTGCCGGATGACCCGGACGTTCCGCATGCCGAGCGAGGCGGCCGCGTCCCGCGCGATCTCGCTCGTGCCGTCCGTGGAGCCGTCGTCGACCACGATGATCTCGATCGGATGGGTGCTCTGCGCCAGCGACTGGAGGGTGTTGGCGATGCACTCCTTCTCGTTGTACGCCGGGACGATCACGCTGACCGGCCGGGTGATCGTCGGCCCCCAGCTGAAGCGGCGCTTGTTGCGCAGCCGGTAGTGGCGGCGGGCCAGGATGAGCATCATCCCGAACCGGCCCATGACGGCCACGCCGACCACCATCAGCCCGACCGACAGCGCCGGGACCGTCCACTCGGCGAGGGCGACCGCTCCGATGAGGGCCTTGCCCTCGTAGAGGGTGACACCGGTGGCCTCGCGGTGGGCGGCCTGGAGGGGGTTGCGGGCGGCCACCGAGCCGGTGCCGGTGTTCCCGTTGCCCGTGCCGGCGTTCCCGTACCCGTTGCCCTCGCCGTTCGGCGCGCCACCGGGCTGCTGACCGTTCTGCTGCCCCGCAGCGGCCCCCGCGCCGGAGCCGGAAGCCTGCTGTCCGCCGGTGTTCTGGCCGCTCGCGGTCGCGCCGGCGCCGTTCTGGTCCTCCAGCACCCCGCTGATGGTGGTGAAGGTGTAGCCCTTCGCCTTCATCTTCTTGATGTACTTCGGCAGCGCCGTGATGGTCTGCGACCGCTCGCCGCCCGCGTCGTGGAAGAGGACCGAGGCGCCCTCGTCGTCGTCGGGCGTGGCCCACTTGATGATCTTCGAAACGCCGGGCTTCTTCCAGTCGTCGCTGTCGGTGTCGACGAAGACGCTGGTGTAGCCGTCCGCGCCGAGCTCCTTGTAGACGGGCCAGCTGTAGTTGTCGATGGCGTCCGTCTCGGAGGAGTACGGGGCGCGGAAGAGCGTGGTGGTGATGCCGGCCGCGCCCGCGAGCGCGAGCTGGGTCTGCTGCATCTCGCGGTCGACGCGGGCGTCGCTCTGGTAGGAGAGGTCGACGTGGGTGAAGGTGTGGATGCCGACCTCGTTGCCCTGGTCGACCATCGTCTTCACGATGCCCGGGTAGCGGGAGACCATCGAGCCCACGACGAAGAACGTGCCGGGGACGTCGTACTCCTCGAGGATCTCCAGGACCTTCGGTGTCCAGGTCGGGTTGGGGCCGTCGTCGAAGGTGAGCGCGATCGTCTTGTCCGGGACGGACACCGTCGTCGCCTGGCCGCCCCGGAAGGTGAGGATCGGGCCGCCGTCGAGGACCTTGTCCGGGACCTTGCTGGCGCTGGCGCCGGTGCGCACCCGCTGGTCGCCGCCGACCTCGGCGCGCAGATATCCGTCGAGCAGCATCACGCTGGTCAGCGCGAGCAGGAGCAGCAGGGCGAGGATGACGCGCGGTTTCTGCAGCGCCGAGGCCTTGCCCGCCGCCCGCTTCATACGGGTGGGGGCGCGGCGGCGCCCGCGGGAGGGTGTCGTCGTCGTGGTCATGGCAGTGGTGGCGGTCCCGTCAGTTGGCGGAGGCGGAGGCGGACGGGGAGGCGGTGCCGGTGGGCAGCGAGGAGCGGCCGGTGCCGCCCGGACCGCCCACCTCGTAGCCCACGCCCCCGTTGGGGCGGATGCCGCCGGAGGGGCCCTGCCGGTTCTGGCCGTTGCCGCCGAACGGCAGCAGCGAGGACGGGGTCAGGGAGGTGCCCCAGCCCATGAAGGCCGCGCCGAGGACGGTCGCGTAGGCGAGGCAGCCGACACCCAGGAGGATGCCGATGCGTCGCAGCAGCTTGGACCTGCGTCCGGAGTTGTCCACGAACACGGGACCGTCGGCGGCGTTGCCACCGCGTTTGCGACGGCGACCGCGAACGGCGTCATGACTATCGACGGCAGGCTCGGAAGACTCGGAATGCATTCCCCGGATATTAGGGAGTCTTTATGTGCCGGGAACCCGGAAATCCATGTGAGAGACCCATGAGAAACCCCTTAACCTGTCTCTTTCCTGAGAGTCTCACAGAAATCCTGCGCGGAGGGCCGACCATGAGGGAGGGTTGAATGCCCCTCCTCCGGGGGTGATTGTCCGTTTTTGCCGTGCCGTGTCCGTGAGGCCCCTGTACGTTCACTGTCTTAAATTTGTGCGGCCTCATGTGAGACATTTTCCTTTGGAATACGTACTCCTATTTTCCCCTGAGACGCAAATCACGAGAGCGGGTGCATGTCACATGAGGAGTTTCCTGAAGCCGATGGCGGGGCTCAGTTGCCTGTTTGCCCTGGCCACGGCGGGGTGCTCCGCAGGGTCCGACGGCACGTCGGACGCGGCACCCGAGCCGCCCGATCGAAGCTCGTCTTCCCCGTCCGCGAGCGCCACGGAGGAGGCTTCGTCCGGTACGTCCTACGCGCCGTACGTCAGTGCGTCGGAGGCCTCCGACAACGACTCCGCGGGCTCGCCGGGGACGTACAACCTGGCCTTCGTCATCTCCGACGGCAGCAGCTGTACGGCGAAGTGGAACGGCACGGAGGCCATCGACGACTCGGCGGTCACCTCTCGTATCTCGGCGCTGACCGATTCCGGCGCCACGGTCCGCGTCTCCTTCGGCGGGGCCTCGGGCAAGGAGCTGGCGTCGACCTGTGACAGCGCGTCGGCGCTGGCCGAGGCGTACGGCGAGGCCCTCGACGCGGCCGGCTCCGCCCAGGCGGACTTCGACATCGAGGGCGACGAGCTGACCGACTCCGCCTCGGTCGCGCTGCGTTCGAAGGCGATCGCGCTGCTCCAGGCGGACCGGTCCGACCTGGAGGTCTCCTTCACGCTCCCGGTGATGCCGTCCGGTCTGGACGACGACGGGATCGCGCTGCTGGAGTCCGCGAACAAGTACGACGTACAGGTCTCCACGGTCAATCTGATGACGATGAACTACGGCGAGTCGTACACCGGGGACATGGGCGCGTACGCGATCACCTCGGCGAAGGCGGCGCAGGAGCAGTTGCGGGACGTCTTCGGGACGTCGGACGAGACCGCGTGGAAGGGGATGGCGCTCACGTCGATGATCGGCACGAACGACGTGGACAACGAGACGTTCACGCTGTCCGACGCGGCCCAGGTGCGGGAGTTCGCGGAGGAGAAGGGGATCGCGTGGGTGTCGATGTGGGCGACGTTCCGGGACCAGCAGTGCGAGGACGGGACGGACACGGATGACGCGCTGACCAATTGCAGTGGGGTGGACCAGAGTTCGGGGGCGTTCGCGGAGGCGTTCTCGGGGTAGGGGGTGGGGGCGCCCCCCAAAGGCACAAGCCGGCTACCTGGACCGGTACAGCAGCCTGCCCTCGATCACCGTCGCCACGCAGCTCGATGCGCCCTTCGCCGTCAGGGCGGCCTCGTCCTGCGCGTCGAAGACCGCCAGGTCGGCCCGGGCGCCCACCTCCAGGGGGCCGTGGACCGTGCCCGCCAGGTCGTAGCCCTCGGCGAAGGGGTCGAGGTCGGGGTGGTCGCCCAGGAGCAGGCCGGGGGCGCCGGTGACCGGGACGACCCGCAGGCCGGAGCGGGTCACCGCCTGGGCCACCAGGGGGTCGGTGAAGCGGGCGCCCGGGGCGGCCAGGGCCGTGGTGCCGTGGCCCAGCATCCGCTGGAGGCCGCGGCGGACGCTGCCCGACCAGCGGGTCTCGGTCAGCTCCAGGGCGGCCAGCCGCTCGCCCCACAGCGGGAGTTCGCCGAGTGCGTCGTACTCGCGCGGGTCGGGGTGGTAGCAGCGGCGCAGCAGCCACAGGCTGTGCCACTGGCGCAGTCCGGGGGTGAGGACGCCGGGCCAGCGGCGGACGCGGGCGCCGGGGGCCGCGGCGGCGACCTCGTCGTACGGTCCGAGGGCCGCGATCCGGCCGCCGTCGACGGCGACGGCGCCGTCCGGGACGGGTGCCGCGCCGACCGGCAGGAGCAGGGGCGCGGCGTGAATCGTGAGCAAGACGGACCTAGTTGGAAGCGAGCAGCTTCAACTCGGGGTGGGCCGTGCCGCCTTCGATGGCCGTCGAGGAGATGTGGGACATCACGCGCTCGTCCACCGGGTCGTTCGCCGGGTCGTCGTGGACGACGAGGTGCTCGTAGGTGGTCGCGCGCTGGGCGGGGACCCGGCCCGCCTTGCGGATCAGGTCGATGATCTCCAGCCGGTTGGAGCGGTGCCTGGCGCCCGCCGAGGAGACGACGTTCTCCTCCAGCATGATCGAGCCGAGGTCGTCGGCGCCGTAGTGCAGGGAGAGCTGGCCGACCTCCTTGCCGGTGGTGAGCCAGGAGCCCTGGATGTGCTGGATGTTGTCCATGAACAGGCGCGCGATGGCGATCATCCGCAGGTACTCGAAGAGCGTCGCCTGGGTGCGGCCCTTCAGGTGGTTGTTCTCGGGCTGGTAGGTGTAGGGGATGAAGGCGCGGAAGCCGCCCGTGCGGTCCTGTACGTCACGGATCATCCGCAGGTGCTCGATGCGCTCGGCGTTGGTCTCGCCGGTGCCCATGAGCATGGTGGACGTCGACTCGACGCCCAGCCTGTGCGCGGTCTCCATGATCTCCAGCCAGCGCTCGCCGGACTCCTTCAGGGGCGCGATGGCCTTGCGGGGGCGTGCGGGGAGCAGTTCCGCGCCCGCGCCGGCGAAGGAGTCGAGACCGGCCGCGTGGATGCGGGTGATGGCCTCCTCGACGCTCACCTGGGAGATCCGGGCCATGTGCTCGACCTCGGAGGCGCCCAGCGAGTGGATCACCAGCTGGGGGTAGGCCTCCTTGATGGCGGAGAAGTGCTTCTCGTAGTACTCGACGCCGTAGTCGGGGTGGTGGCCGCCCTGGAACATGATCTGGGTGCCGCCGAGTTCGACGGTCTCGGCGCAGCGGCGCAGGATGTCGTCGAGGTCGCGGGTCCAGCCCTTGGCGGTGTCCTTGGGGGCCGCGTAGAAGGCGCAGAACTTGCACGCCGTGACGCACACGTTGGTGTAGTTGATGTTGCGCTCGATGATGTACGTCGCGATGTGCTCGGTACCGGCGTACTTGCGGCGGCGTACGGCGTCGGCGGCGGCGCCCAGGGCGTGCAGGGGCGCGTCGCGGTAGAGGACGAGCGCCTCCTCCGGGGTGATCCGCCCGCCCTCGGCGGCACGGTCGAGCACGGACTGGAGGTCGGCCTTCTCGGTCACCGGAAGCGGCCCTTTCGTCAAGGGGTGAGGACGGACCGAACCAGCCTACGCCAGCGTTTTCCCGCAGCTCTCCTCAGGCCGCGTACGCGCCGATCAGCACCCCCGTGAAGGCTCCCATGAGCATGAAGGGGCCGAAGGGGACGGTGGTCCGGCGGGTGGCGCGGCCGGCGACGGTGAGCGTGAGGCCGTAGAGGGCGCCGAGGACGAAGGCGGCGAGGGTGCCGAGCATGAGGGTCGGCCAGCCGTACCAGCCGAGGACGGCACCGGTCGCGAGGGCCAGTTTCACATCGCCGAAGGCCAGGCCGGCCGGGTTGAGCAGATGCAGCAGGAGATGGCCTGCGGCGAGGGCGAGGGAGCCGAGGAGGGCCGTCGTCCAGCGTCCGGCGTGTTCGGGGAGATGGGCGGTCACCCCGAGGAGGGCCAGGGCGGTGCCCGCGAGGGGGAGGGTGAGGGGGTCGGGGAGGCGCTGGACCCGTACGTCGACGACCGCCAGGAGCACCCCGGCCGGGGCCAGCAACAGCCAGACGGCGAGTTCGGGGCGGGTCCCGGTGGCCGCGGCGAGAGCCGCGCAGAGGACGGCGGTGACCGTGGGCAGGAGGAGCGCGCCGGGGGCGTACGCCGGAGTGGGGGGCGTGGGTGCGGGCCGGCCCGGGTCCGGCGACGCGCCGGGGCCGGACGCCACCGTCGATGCCGATGCCGATGCCGTACGGCGCGGGGAGTCGGCCCGGGACGGGCCGGCGGGGGCGGCGCAGCCGCCGCACCGCGCCCGACCGAGCCAGCCGCGCAGCGGGTGTCCCGCCGGGCAGGTGTCCCGCCACCCCTGGCCGGCCTGCTCGACCGGCACCGAGAGGCGGTACGCCGGCCGCGGCAGGAACGCTCCCGCCAGCGCGCCCCACAGGACGGCGACGGCGACCAGGGTGAGGGTGTCGGGAGGCGTGGTCATGGACAGCCTCCTACCCCACCTTGGACAGCCGGGCCGTCGGATTGCCCTCCGCGCTGCTGTCCGAGGTGTAGGTGAGGTCGTCGCCGGTCGGGGTGAAGCGGATCGTGTGGGGCTCGGGGTTGCAGCCGGAGTGGTTGGACTTCGCGCCCACCGAGTCGGCGACGACCTCCTTCGCCGTCACCTGCTTCAGCGTCAGCTCGTCCACGCAGACGCCGCCGAGGACGTCGGTCTGCCGCAGCTCGCCCACCTTCGCGCCCACCGCGGCCGGGCGCAGGGTCACCCGGAAGGTGCCCATGGGGAGGGTGCCGCCGAGGCCGGTGCCCTCGCCCTCCCAGGTGCCGGCGTACCGGGCCGGCAGGGCGCCGGGCGCCTCGCTCCCCGCCGGGCTCGACGCGGCCGTGGGCGCCGGACTCGACGCCGCCGTGGGCTCCGCGCTCGACGCGTCCGTGGGCGCCGAGGAGTACGCGCCGCTGCCGGCGTCGGCGTTCGTACCGTCACCGTCGCCGCCCGGCAGCAGGTCGAACACGACCACCGAGCCGACCGTCACCGCCGCCAGCGCGCCCGCGACCGCCAGGGCGACGGTGCAGCTCAGGCGCCGTCCGCGCCCGCCCTCCCCCGGCGCCGCCGCGGCCGACACGGTGACGGACACCTTCGCCGGACGCCCGCCGTCCTCGGTCTCCCTCGCCACCGGCGCGTCCACCGGTGTCGCCGGGACCGCGTCCATCACCGGCGGTGGCCCGAACTCCCCCGCGGTCACCGGCCGCTGGGCCGCCACGGCCACCCGGCTGAACCCCACCGGCCCCGAAGCCACCTCCTGCGCGTCCGTCGCCTCGGCCGCCTCCAGGTTCAGCAGCTGTACGGCGCTCCGCCCCACCTGCTCCACCAGCGCGCCCGGCAGCCACCCGCCGGCCATCAGCCGCGCCGCGCCCTCGGGAGCGAGCCGCCGGGCCAGTTCGCCGGGGGCGGGCCGGGCGGAGGGGTCCTTGGTGAGGCAGGCCTCGACGACCTCCCGCAGCAGCCCGGGCGCCAGCTCGCCGAGCACGGGTTCCTCGTGGACGACCTGGTAGAGCAGGGCGGCCGAGGAGTCGCCGGGGAAGGGGGGTTCACCGGTCGCGGCGTACGCCAGCACCGCGCCGAAGGAGAAGACGTCGGCCGCGCCGGACACGCCCCGGCCGAGGATCTGCTCGGGGGACATGTAACCGGGCGAGCCGACGGAGACGCCGGTCGAGGTGAGCGAGGCCGTGCCGTCGGTCGCACGGGCGATGCCGAAGTCGATGAGCAGCGGCCCGTCCACGGTGAGCAGCAGGTTGGAGGGCTTGACGTCCCGGTGCACCAGCCCCAGCTCGTGCACCGCCGCCAGCGCCTCGGCGAGCCCCGCGCCGAGCGCCCGTACGGTGTGCTCGGGCAGCGGGCCGTGGGCGGCGACGGCCGCGGCGAGCGAGGGGCCGGCCGCGTAGGCCGTGGCGACCCAGGGCACGGCTGCCTCCGGGTCGGCGTCCAGCACCGGCGCGGTCCAGGCGCCGCCGACCCGGCGGGCGGCCTCGACCTCGCGCCGGAAGCGGGTGCGGAACTCGTCGTCGAGGGCGAGGTGCGGATGCACGATCTTCACGGCGACCGTGCGGCCCCCGGCGCTGCGGCCGAGGTAGACCCGGCCCATCCCGCCGGAACCGAGCCGGCCGAGCAGCCGGTAGGGCCCGACGGCTGTGGGTTCGTCGGCTCCGAGCGGCTGCATGACGTTCCCCTTCCCCCCGTCTGCGCATGCGGTCGTACGAGCGCTTCATCGTCGTGCCCTGACGACGCCCGGCGCAATGCCGATCCCGCCGCCGATCCCGTCCGGCCCGCTCAGGCGGGAAGCAGCTCCACCCGTACGTCGGCCGGGAAGCCGGTGGTCGGCCCCACCCGGCGGGCGAACTCGGCGACCGCGTTCAGCTGGGGGGTGCCGAAGCGGAAGTCGAGGGTGGTGAAGTAGCGCTCCAGGACCCGCTCGTCGAAGGCCTCCCAGCGGGCCGCCTGTTCGGCGACCTTGGAGACCTCCTCCAGGGAGAGGTTGCGGGAGGCGAGGAAGGCCTGGTGGACCTCGCGGGTGATCACCGGCTGCCGTTCGAGGTAGTCCCGGCGGGCCGCCCAGACGGCGAAGACGAACGGCAGCCCGGTCCACTCCTTCCAGAGCGTGCCGAGATCGTGCACCTGGAGGCCGTAGCGCGGACCGTCGAGCAGGTTGGCCCGCAGCGCCGCGTCGCCGATCAGTACGGCCGCCTCCGCCTCCTGCATCATCAGGCTGAGGTCGGGCGGGCAGGTGTAGTAGTCCGGCCGTACGCCGAACCGGTCCGCCAGCAGCAGCTGGGCCAGGCGCACGGAGGTGCGGGAGGTGGAGCCGAGGGCGACACGCGCCCCGTCCAGCTCGTCCAGCGGGACCTTCGAGACGATCACGCAGGACATCACCGGGCCGTCGCAGCCGACCGCGATGTCGGGGAAGGCGACCAGGTCGTCGGCGTTCCGGAGGAACTCGACGAGCGTGATGGGCCCGATGTCGAGGTCCCCCCGCACCAGCTGCTCGCTGAGCTTCTCCGGGGTGTCCTTGGTGAGCTCGAAGTCGAGGAGCGTGCCGGTCCTCGCGAGGCCCCAGTACAGGGGCAGGCAGTTCAGGAACTGGATGTGGCCTACGCGCGGCCGGGTGCGAGAATTGTCCACATCGCGAGACTAGCCCCGGTGGAGTACCCTTCGAACTCCGACCCCCCGGGTCAACCCCTTCACCGGATGTTCAAACATCCGGGTGACGTGATCTTGACCCCTATTGCTTTCGGCTGCCCGCATGCTAGGCTCGCCGCAAGTTGCAGTTTGGTTTCCCTTGCAGTACAGAGCCTGCGGAGCATGTAACCGCGGGCTCTTGACATTTTCAGACGTATGCATTGTGCGGCACTGCTTTCACCTTGCAGGTTCTGGAGCAGGGCAACCCTTTGGGCCCAAGGAGGGCTTATGGCTACCGGAACCGTGAAGTGGTTCAACGCCGAAAAGGGCTTTGGCTTCATCGCCCAGGAAGGCGGCGGCCCCGACGTCTTCGTCCACTACTCCGCGATCAACGCGCAGGGTTTCCGTTCCCTCGAGGAGAACCAGCAGGTCTCCTTCGACGTGACGCAGGGCCCGAAGGGTCCGCAGGCGGAGAACGTCACCCCCGTGTGACGATCCTCCCCCCTGTGATCGCAATCTGAAAGCAGTACCCAAGGAGCCCCGTGCCGTCCGGCACGGGGCTCCTGCCTTTCCCCGGTGAATTTCCGGTGAATTCCTCGGGGGGACCCCCTCACACGTGCTGCATCACCAGCACGAAGGTCGTCCCCGGCGCCAGCGCCTCGTACGCGTGCGGGACATCGCCGCGGTAGGTCAGATAATCGCCCGGCTCCAGCACGAAAAGCTCCCCGGCGGGCCCCGCTTTCACCCGCCCCGTGCTCACGATCAGATGCTCGACCGTGCCCAGGATGTGCGGCTCCGACACCCGCGCGGCGCCCGGCTCGGCCCGCAGGTGGTAGAGGTCCCGGCGAGCGCCCGGCGGGCTGGCCGACAGCAGGGTCGCCGCGTACGGCGCCTGCTCCGAGGCGACCGTCGGCCCCTCCCCCGCCCTGATCACCCGGACGGCCGGCACCGGCGGCTCGACCAGCGCGCTGAACGGCACCCCCAGCGCCACGCCCAGCGCCCAGATCGTCTCCATGCTCGGATTGCCGCTCGCCGCCTCCAGCTGGGAGAGCGTGGACTTGGCGATTCCGGCCCGTTTGGCCAGCTCGGAGAGGGACAGACCGGCGCGTGCGCGTTCCCGCTTCAGGGACGCGGCGATCCAGTCCAGGGGCAGTCGGGCGGGGGTCTCGGGCATGCCGTTCGCTCCATCGGGTCGTTCGTTCGGCTTGACGAACAGGGGCACTTCTGTTCATTGTAAAAAACATGCGTTCGCCACAACGAACACCCTCGGGACCCGGCCGGATACGGCCATTCGTCCGCGACAGCTCACTCGTCTGGGTGGCGAGCGGGGTGATCGGCCTCTCCTTCGGCGCACTCTCGGTGGCCGGCGGACTGCCCGTCTGGGTACCGGTGCTGATGTCCCTGACGGTGTACGCGGGCTCCGCCCAGTTCAGCGCCGTCGGCGTCCTGCTCGCCGGGGGCGGTCCGGTCGCCGCCACGGCCACCGGACTGCTCCTCAACACCCGTACGGCCGCATTCAGCCTCGCGGTCGCCGACCTCCTCGGCCCCGGCCGGGCCGCCCGGCTGCTCGGCGCCCATCTGGTCACCGACGAGACGGTCGCCTTCGCCCTCGCCCAGCCGGACCCCGCCCGCCGCCGCACCGCCTTCTGGGTCTTCGGCACCGGCCTGTTCGCCGTGTGGAACGCGGGCGTCCTCACCGGCGCGCTCGCCGGGACCGCGCTCGGCGACCCGGCCCGCTACGGCCTCGACGCCGCCTTCCCCGCCGTACTCGTCGCCCTGGTCCTGCCGACCCTGCGCGCCGACACCCGGCTGCGGCGCCCCGCGGCGCTCGGCGCGCTCCTCGCCCTGGCGGCCGCGGCGTTCGTCCCCGCCGGCGTGCCGGTGCTGCTCGCGCTCGCCGGCCTCCTGGCGTACGGCCGTACGGACGGCGTACGCCGGTGAACGCGACGGTCGCGACGATCCTGGCGCTGGCGGTGGGCACGTACGCCCTCCGGCTGGTCGGACCGGCGCTGCACGGGCGGGTCGAGCCGCCCGCCCGGGTGCGGGAGCTGCTGTCGGCGGGCGCCGTCGTGCTCCTGGTCGCCCTGCTGGCCACGGGCGCGCTGACGGAGGGCGGCGGTTTCGCCGGATGGGCCCGCCCCGCCGGGGTACTGGTGGGGGCCGCGCTCGCCTGGCGCCGGGCGCCCTTCCCGGTGGTGGTCCTCGGGGCGGCCGTGACGGCGGGGGTGCTGCGGGCGGCGGGGGTGGCCTGAAAGCATCCTCGGGCAGCCGTCGTTGTCAGTGGCCTTGGCTAGGGTCCCCGGCCATGACCGACGCCATCGACCCCACAGCCACCGCAGCCACCCCCGCCACCCCTGAGTTCGTCACCGCCACCCGCACCTTCTACGACGCCATCGCCGAGGACTACGCCGAGCGCTACAGCGACGATCTGGGGCCGAGGCCGCTGGAGCGGGCCGTGCTCACGGCGTACACCGAGCTCGTCGCCCCCGGCGGACGGGTGGCGGACCTGGGCTGCGGGCCCGGCCGGACGACGGCGTTCCTCGCCCGCCAGGGCCTCGACGTCTTCGGCCTCGACCTGTCGGAGTCGATGCTGGCGATCGCCCGGCGCGAGAACCCGGGGATCCGCTTCGAGCAGGGCTCGATGCTGAAGCTGGACCTGCCCGACGGCCGGCTGGCCGGGGTGGTCTCCTTCTACTCCTCCATCCACACCCCGTGGGACGAACTGCCCGCCCTCTTCGCCGAGTTCCACCGTGTGCTCGCCCCCGGAAGCCCCCTCTTCCTCGGCTTCCAGGTCGGCGACGAGCCCCGGCACTTCGATCAGCCCTGGGGCCACCCGGTGGCCCTGACCTTCCTGCGCAGGCGCCCGGAGGCGATGACCGAGCTGCTGACGGCGGCCGGCTTCGTCCCGCTGTCGTGCACGGTACGGCAGCCGGAGTCCGCCCTCGGCGAGAAGACCCCGCACGCCTTCCTGATCCTGCGCAAGGCCGGCTGACGGCCGCTTCGGATCGGCCGACGGCTACTTGAGCTCGGCCGCGGTGTAGAAGCCGCCCGCGACCAGGACGTACTCGTAGTTGGACTTGTCCACGCTGGTGGGCTGGAGCAGATAGGCGGGCACGGCCTTCACGCCGTTGTTGTAGTCCCTTCTGTTGTTCAGCCGGGGCGTCCTGCCGCTGAGGATCGAGTCGACCATGTCGGAGGCGACCTCGCCGAGCTGCCGCACGTCCTTGTAGACGGTCTGCGACTGCTCGCCCTTGATGATCGACTTCACCGAGGCGAGCTCGGCGTCCTGTCCGGTGACGATGGGGTACGGCTTGCTGTCGGTGCCGTAGCCGTACGACTTCAGCGCCGTCAGGACACCGATGGAGATGCCGTCGTACGGCGACAGGACCGCGTCGAGCCGCCCGCCGACATAGGACTGGGAGAGGATGCCGCTCAGCCGCTTCTGCGCGGTGGCCCCGTCCCAGCGCAGGGTGGTGACCTTCTCCAGCGTGGTCTGGCCGGACCGGACGACCAGCTTCTTGCTGTCCAGGTACGGCTGGAGCAGCGCCATCGCCCCTTCGAAGAAGTACTTGGTGTTGTTGTCGTCCGGAGAGCCGGCGAACAGTTCGATGGTGAACGGCCCCTTGCCGTCCTCCAGGCCGAGCTGCTCGATGATGTAACGGGCCTCGAGCCGGCCGACCTGCTCGTTGTCGAAGGACACGTAGTAGTCGACGTTCTCGGTGCCCAGGATGAGCCGGTCGTAGGAGATCACGGGGATGTTCGCGGCAGCGGCCTGCTTGAGCACGGTGTTCAGCGACTTGTTGTCGATGGCCGCGATGATCAGCGCGTCGACGCCCTTCTTGACGAGGTCGGCGATCTGCGCGACCTGCTTGTCCGGGTCGTCGTCGCCGTAGACCAGCTGGGTCTGGTAGCCCTGGTGCGTCAGGTCCTTGACCATGCTCTTGCCCTCGGTGAGCCAGCGCTCGGAGGTCCGGGTCGGCATGGCGATGCCGATGGTGCCGCCCGTGGAACCGTTCCCGGAACTGTCCCCGCTCAGCTGCCCGCAGGCGGACAGAGTTAAGGCGGAGGCCGCTCCGGCGAGGGCGGCCAGAGCGGATCGTCGGTTACGCATGCTGATCGTTCCTTGTTCTTCTCGTCGTTGAGAGGATGACGGCGCATCAGATGCAGGCGAGGGAGCGGCGGCGTGGGGGACTCACCTTCCAGATGTTCGAAATACCGTCACCTGATCGAAAAAATGTTGGCGCGACCCTAGGAAGCGGTTGCGGGGGGTGTCAACGGGGTGCGCGCGAACGGTTACAGAAAGCAGTGACGGGGGGAACGGGCGTAAACGGCTGCGGCGGGCGGGTCCCGGTGAGGGGAACCCGCCCGCCGCAGCTCACAGCAGGTGTCACAGGCGCCTCAGGCGTCACACGTGCCTCAGGCGTCTCGGGTGTGGCGTACGTCTCAGACGGTGCCGGAGGCCGAGATGGTGATCTTGGCGGAGGTGCGGCCGGAGTCGCTGCCGAGGCCCTCGATCGTCTTGACGACGTCCATGCCCTCGACGACCTCGCCGAAGACGACGTGCTTGCCGTCCAGCCAGGAGGTGACGATGGTGGTGATGAAGAACTGCGAGCCGTTGGTGTTGCGGCCCGCGTTGGCCATGCTCAGCAGACCCGGCTTGGTGTGCTTGAGCTGGAAGTTCTCGTCCTCGAACTTCTCGCCGTAGATGCTCTTGCCGCCGGTGCCGTTGCCCGCTGTGAAGTCACCGCCCTGGAGCATGAAGGCCGGGATGACGCGGTGGAAGGACGAACCGGCGTAACCGAAGCCGTGCTGGCCGGTGGCCAGCTCGCGGAAGTTGCGGGCGGTCTTGGGCACGACGTCGTCGTACAGCTTGAAGACGATGCGCCCGGCGGGCTCGTCGTTGATGGTGATGTCGAAGTAAACGTTCTCGCTCATGGAGCCCATAATTCCTCGCTTCGGCCGCCTACCGGTAATCGGCGGGACCCGGCACGGCCCGGCAGTCCTCCTGGGCGGCGGGGCCGGGCATGGTCACTTCCGCCCACACGGTGGCCAGGACGGTGACGACGATCAGGCCGCGGCCACCCTCGGCGGCCGGCGCCTCACATCGGCCGTGCCCCCTTGGTCGAGGCGTGTCGGTGAAGGGCCGCTCCCGTCAGGCACAGGCACAGGGCCGCCACGGCCAGCCGGTACGGGCCGGTGCCCGACCGTTCCCAGACCAGCAGGAGCCATACCCACGACGAGATCCACAGCAGCGCGCAGAGCGAGAAGCAGACGGACGCGCCCGTCCTGGCCCAGCCCGGTTCCGGTCTGCTGCGGGGGTGTCCCTCCAGCACCTCGCGGTGCCGAGTGGCGAACCAGAACGCCAGGAAGCCCGGGGTGAGGGCCGCCATCTCCGCGAACTTCAGCACCGACCGCGCCCAGCCGGGATCCGCGTCGTAGCCGGTCCAGTACACCGCGACCGACCAGCAAAGGATGACCGGGACGGTCAGGATGCACCCGGTGCCCACTCGCCCCGGCACCGTGGTCAGCACGGCCCGCAGCGGGATCCTCCGCGTTCTCACGTCACATGCCTCCGCATCCCGTCCTCCACGGCGCCCGTCCGGCGGCCGAGGTATACGCGACGAACCTGTGCGCCCGGCGTCCGGTGGTCGTGAGAATGGGCCGCATGATCGAAGTGCCGGAGACGTTCGTCCGTCAGACCGTCGAGCGGGAGAGGGAGGAAGGGGCCCGGTGGATCGGGCAGTTGCCTTCGCTTGTCGGGGAACTGGTCGGGCGGTGGGAATGCGTCGTCGATGGGGACGTCCTGCACGGCGGGGTCGGGATCGTCGTCCCCGTCGTGGCGGCTGCGCACGGGCCCGCCGTGATCAAGGTGTCGTATCCGCATCCCGGCAACGTCCACGAACCCGACGCCTTCGCCGCCTGGGGTGGGCGGGGGGCCGTGCGGCTGTTCGCGCGGGACGACGTGCGGTTTGCGATGCTGCTGGAGCGGGTTCGGGCGGAGTCGCTCGCCGAGGTGGAGGACACGGACGAGGTCGCCCTCGTCGCGGGGCGGGTCAGTCGGCGGCTTGCCGTGGACGCGCCCGACGGACTGCCCCGGATGCGGGACATGGCCGTCGAGTGGGGTGAGGAACTCGCGCGGGACCGGGCCGAGTTGCGTCACGCCGTCTCCGACCGGGCCGTCGACGCCGCGCTGGCCACCGTACGGGAGCTCGGGCCGGAGCAGCCGGATCTCGTCGTGCACGGTGATCTGCACGCGCGGAACATCCTGCGGGCCGAGCGGGAGCCGTGGCTCGCCGTCGATCCGAAGGGGTGGGCGGGGGATCCGGCGTACGACGGGGGGACGCTGCTCAAGGCGCTCGGGCTGCGGCTGATCTCCCTCGACGATCCCGGTGAGGTGCGCAAGGCCGGGTTCCGGGTCCTGGACGTCTTCTCCGAGGCCGCCGGGCTGGACCGGGAGCGGGTCGGGCGCTGGGCGCACTTCCATGTCGTACGGGCCGCGTTCCACGGGCGGCGGCACGGGTTCCGGGTGGCGCGCGGCGGGCCGTTCCTCGACCGCCTCAACGCGTTCGTGGAGGGGTTCGCGGAGGTGCTCGTCCCGGGCCGCACCAGGCGCCCGTGAACCCGGTCCGCGTCCGTGGACAAGAGCTGAGTGAACTCTGTGCACTTCCTCTGGCCCTCCGACCCATGGACCGTCCATGACTGACTCCGATGCCGTGCTGATGGCGGCGTCGCTCGACGAACCCGAGCGTTTCGCGGTGCTGTTCGACCGCCACGCGCCCACCATCCACCGGTATGTCGCCCGGCGCCTCGGCCGGGACGCCGCCGACGACGTCACCGCCGAGACCTTCCTCACGGCCTTCCGGATCCGGGCCCGCTACGACAGCGGGCGCGCCGGTGTCCGCCCCTGGCTGCACGGCATCGCGGCGAAGCTGATCAGCCGGCACCGGCGGGAGGAGGTGAGGGCGCTGCGGCTGCTCGCCCGCACCGGGCACGACCCGGTCGCCGAGTCCTGGACCGACTCCGCCGACGACCGGGTCACCGCGCAGTCGGTCTCCCGGCCGCTCGCGAAGGCGTTGGCCAGGCTCTCCGAGGGGGACCGGCACACGCTGCTGCTGTTCGCGTGGGCCGACTTCACGTACCAGGAGATCGCCGAGGCCCTGGACATCCCGGTGGGGACCGTGCGGTCCCGGCTCAACCGGGCCCGCAGAAAGCTGCGCTCGGCGACGGACCTGCTCAGCCCCTTCACCGAACCGACCGACCAGGCAGTCCCCTTCGCACCGCACGCACCGGAAGGTGACCTCGCATGAATGAGATGAACGAGCCCGCCGCGGCCGTCCGTGCGCTGCGCGCCGACGCCCCGCTCCCCGACAGCGACCGTCTCGCACCCGGGCGCGCACTGCTCTGCGAGGCGTTCCAGCAGGATGCCCGCCCGGCCCAGGCCCCGGCCAGGCCCGCGCCCCGGCGCCGAATCCTCCTGGTCGCCGCCGCGGCCGGCGCGCTCGCCGTCACCGGCGCCCTCGTCTCCACCCTCCCCGACGACGCCGCCGAGGCCCCCGCCACGGCCTCTCCCGCGCCGGGCCGTCAGGTGCTGTCCGCGCGGGCCTCCGCCGACACCCTGGAACTGGCCGCCGCGACCGTGCAGAGGCTCGGCGCCGCCGAACCCGGGCCGAAGCAGTGGGTGTACAAGAAGGAGACGTCCCTCGGTTCCGGCGGCTCGACCACGGAACTCTGGACCCGCTGGGACGGCTTCGGCGAGGCCCGGCTGCCCGGTCTCCCGCACACCGACGACCTGTCGACGTTCGACCCGGACAAGCTCCAGGTCTCGTACGGTCCCCCGAAGGAGACGGACTGGAGGAAGAACGGCTACGACGACCGCTCGCAGCGCGCGTTCTACCGCTTCCTCGCCACCCTCCCCAGCGATCCGGACCGCATGATGGCGGCGATCCGCAAGGAGCGCGCCTTCGGTGACTTCGAGGGCGAGACGCGGGCGCAACGGGACTGGCGGGAGATCAGCATCCTGTACGGGTCGGTGCTGATCCCGCCGAACGCGCAGGCCGGGCTCTTCCGCGCCCTCGCGAGGATTCCCGGCGCCCAGGTGGAGAAGGGCATCGAGGACCCGATCGGGCGCCCCGCCATCGGGGTGACGGTGAACTACGTCAAGGCCGTGCCCTCGGGCTATCAGGGCAAGCAGGAGCTGTACTTCGACCCGGAGACCTACGCCTATCTGGGCGAGAAGGCACACCTCCCGTCGGCCTGGAACACCACGGAGAGCGGCCCGTCGATGCCCCCCAGGTCCCTCGATGTGGTCACCGTCCGCGACGCCTGGGGAGTCGTGGACAAGCCGGGCGAGCGCCCCTAGGCCGGGTCCGCCACCGTCCTACTGCGTGTACAGCCCCTCCACCTGTTCCGAGAAGTCGCGCAGGATCGTCTCGCGGCGGAGTTTCATGGAAGGGGTGAGGTGGCCGGCTGTCTCGGTGAAGTCCACCGGGAGGACGGTGAAGCGGCGGATGGACTCCGGGCGGGAGACCAGCTTGTTGGCCTCGTCGATCGCCCTCTGGAGGACGGCGGTCAACTCCTCGTCGCCGAGCAGCAGTTCCACCGGCACCGGATGCTTGCCGTTCATGTTGCGCCAGTGGGTGAGGCCGTCGGGGTCGATGGTGAGGAGGGCGGAGACGTAGGGGCGGGCGTCGCCGAGGACCAGGGCCTGGGAGATCAGGGGGTGGGAGCGGAGCCAGTTCTCCAGGGGGGCGGGGGCCACGCTCTTGCCGCCCGCCGTGATGATCATCTCCTTCTTGCGGCCGGTGATGGTCAGATAGCCCTCGTCGTCCAGTTCGCCCAGGTCGCCCGTCGGCAGCCAGCCGTCGGGGGCGGCGGGGACGACTCCGCCCGCCGCCGGGTCCCAGTAGCCGCGCAGGACGTGGTCGCCGGCGATGAGGATCTCGCCGTCGGCGGCGATCCGGATCTTCGTGCCCGGCAGGGGCCAGCCGACCGTGCCCAGGCGGGGTTTCAGGGGCGGGGTGACCGTGGAGGCGCCGGTCGTCTCCGTGAGGCCGTAGCCCTCGTAGATCTCGATCCCCGCGCCCAGGTAGAAGGAGGAGAGGCGGCGGCCCAGGGGGGAGCCGCCGCAGATGGCGTGGCGGACCCGGCCGCCCATGGCGTTGCGGATACGGCGGTACACCAGCGGGTCGTAGAAGGTGCGGGCGGCGCGCAGGGTGGCGCCGGGGCCGGAGCCGGTGCCGGTCTTCTGGGCCTCGACGGCCTCGCCGTAGCGGCGGGCGACGGAGACGGCCCGGTCGAAGGTGGTGAGGCGGCCGCCCGCCTCGGCCTTCGCCCGGGCCGTGTTGAAGACCTTCTCCAGCATGTAGGGGATGGAGAGCAGACAGGTGGGTCTGAAGGCGGCCAGGTCCGGGAGGAGGTCGTCGGCCTTCAGGCTGGGGGCGTGGCCGAGGCGGACCCGGGCCCGGATGCAGGCGATCGCCACCATCCGGCCGAAGACATGGGACATGGGGAGGAAGAGGAGGACGGAGAGGTCCTCGCCCCGTGAGTCGCCCTTCGACTTGAAGACCGGGTAGAGGAGTTCGATCGCGTTGTCGACCTCGGCGAAGAAGTTGCCGTGGGTGAGCGCGCAGCCCTTGGGGCGGCCGGTGGTGCCGGAGGTGTAGATGAGGGTGGCGAGGGTGTCGGGGCCCAGCACCCCGCGCCGGACGGCGACCTCGCCGTCGGGGACATGGACGCCTGCCTCGCCCAGCCGGTCGACATGGCCCTTCTCCATCACCCACATGTGCTGGAGGTCGGGCAGCCGGTCGCGCTCGGGGCCGAGGGCGGCGGCCTGGCCGAGGGTCTCGGTGACCAGGGCGACCGCGCCGGAGTCCTGGAGGATCCAGCGGGTCTGGAAGACGGAGGAGGTGGGGTAGATGGGGACGGTGACCAGACCGGCCGCCCAGGCGGCGAAGTCGAGGAGCGTCCACTCGTACGTCGTACGGGCCATGATGGCGATCCGGTCGCCCGGCATCAGCCCTTCCGCGATCAGCCCCTTGGCCACGGCGTGCACCTGGGCGGCGAAGTCCTCCGCCGTGATGTCGGTCCAGGTGGCGTCCTGCTCCTTGCGGCTGAGGACCACCGCCTGCGGGGCGGCGGCGGCGTTGTCGTAGGGCAGGTCGGCGAGGGAGCCGTGGGTGACCGGCTGAGCGAACGCCGGTACGGCGGCCTCGCGTACATGACCGTCCAGCCGGCGCGTCTCGGGTTCCACGAGGGCGGGAGGAGCGTCGGCGAAGTCGGTCGAGGTGGCGTAGGGCGTGGACACGGGCGGCTCCCTTGGCGTGCAGCGCGAAAGAACTGCTTGCTGCAAAGACGTACGTGCCTCGGGTATGGAGGCGTTCACCGGGATGGCCCCGAAGAAAGAGGTTACCGACGGTTAGGTAGGGGATCGTACGGCGTGGGCGTGGGGGGCTTGTGGGTGTTCGGGGATGATCCGGGGTCAGGGCTGTGCAATCTCGGAGATTATGTGACAGGGGCTCAGGTTCGCTCGCGGTTCAGCCCTGACCGCTGGTCAGCGGGGGTCAGGGGCGTTCCAGTACCGCCGTCACGCCTTGGCCGCCGGCCGCGCAGACCGAGATCAGCCCCCGCCCCGGAACGCCTCGTTCCGCGAGCAGCTTGGCCAGGGTCGCGACGATCCGGGCGCCGGTGGCGGCGAACGGGTGGCCGGTGGCGAGGGAGGAGCCGTTGACGTTGAGCTTGTCGCGGTCCACCGGGGCCAGGCCCTGCTTCTCCCAGGCGGCGAGCGTGGCCAGCACCTGGGAGGCGAAGGCCTCGTGGACCTCCACCAGGTCGAAGTCCTCGATACCGAGGCCGGCCCGCTCCAGCATGCGCGGTACGGCGTAGGCGGGGGCCATCAGCAGCCCGTCCTCGCCCTTGCCGACATCGCCGTGGACGAAGTCGACGGCCGCCGTCTCGTACACGGTGAGGTAGGCGAGCGGTTCCAGGCCCCGGACCTCGGCCCACTCCTCGGAGGCGAGCAGGACGACCGCCGCGCCGTCGGTGAGCGGAGTCGAATTGCCCGCCGTCATCGTGGGGTTCGGCCCGTCGGTGCCGAACACCGGCTTCAGCGTGGCGAGTTTCTCGACGGTGGAGTCCGGGCGCAGGTTCTGGTCGCGGGTCAGGTCGTGGAAGGGGACGACCAGGTCGGAGAAGAAACCGCGTTCGTACGCGGCCGCCAGTCGCTGGTGGCTGGCCGCCGCCAGTTCGTCCTGGGCCTCGCGCTCGACGCCCCAGGCGCGGGCGGTGACCGCCGCGTGCTCGCCCATGGACAGACCGGTGCGGGGTTCGGCGTTGCGCGGGATGTCGGGGACCAGATGGGAGGGGCGGATCCGGGCGAGGGCCTTGAGGCGGCCGGCCGTCGTCCTGGCGCGGCGGGCCTGGAGCAGGATGCGGCGCAGTGAGTCGTTGACGCCGAGCGGGGCGTCGCTCGCGGTGTCGGCGCCGCCCGCGACGGCCGACTCGGTCTGGCCGAGGGCGATCTTGTTGGCGGCGGCGATGACGGCCTGCAGGCCGGTGCCGCAGGCCTGCTGGATGTCGTAGGCGGGGGTGCGCGGGTCGAGCCGGGAGCCGAGGACGGTCTCGCGGGTGAGGTTGAAGTCGCGGCTGTGCTTGAGGACGGCGCCGGCGACGACCTCGCCGACGACCCCGGGCACGTCGAGCCCGTAGCGGGTGGCCAGGCCGTTGACCGCCGCCGTGAGCATGTCCTGGTTGGAGGCGGTGGCGTAGGGGCCGTCGGAGCGGGCGAAGGGGGTCCGGCTGCCGCCGATCACCGCGACGCGGCGGGCGCGCGGGGGTTCGAAGGCGGGTTTCCGCGCGCCTCTCAGATAGGTCACCTTCGACGGCTCCGGGGTACTCGCCCGCGACGGCTCCGAGGTACTCATCTCGACCTGCTCCTCACCCTTGACCTAGACTTACCCCGGGTAACCTTACTCCGGAGTAAGAAGCTTTTTCAGTCAGCCGAGCCCGTGGGAGACGAGACGAACATGGCCGACCGCTATCTGAGTTTCACCGCCACCGCACCCGGCCGCTTCCTCACCCGACGGCTCGGCCTGCCGCAGCCGGCGGCGCTCAGGCGCTGGTCTCCCGAACATCCGTTCCTCACAGGCACTTTGCATCACCTTACGGCCGGATCGTCCGCCCTCGACCTCACTCCGGTGCTCGCCCGCACCGGTCTCCCCCTCGGCACCGCCGACCCCGCCGCCGTCGTCCTGGACGCGACCGGGGTCCGGGACGTCGACACCCTCGCCGAGGTGCACGCGGCCCTGCACCCGGTGGTCCGCTCGGTCGCTCCGAGCGGCCGGATCGTCGTCCTCGGCTCCCCCCTCGACGCCGACGACGACCACCACCGGGCGGCCGTGCAGCAGGCCCTGGAGGGATTCACCCGCTCCCTCGGCAAGGAGATCGGCCGCGGCCGGACCGTGAACCTCCTACGGCTCACCGACGCGGCCGCCGCCGAGTCCACCCTGCGCTTCCTCCTCTCCCCCAAGTCGGCCTACGTCAGCGGCCAGGTCATCGGGGTCGGCGCGGGACAGCCGGCCGCCCACGCCCGCTCGGACCGCCCCCACGACTTCCCGGACCGCCCCCTCGCCGGCCGCACCGCCCTCGTCACCGGCGGCGCGCGCGGCATCGGCGAGGCCGTCGCCGAGACCCTCGCCCGGGACGGCGCCGAGGTCGTCGTCCTCGACATCCCGCAGGCCGAGGCGGACGCCCGACGGGTCGCCGAACGGCTGGGCGGACGAGCCCTCGCTCTCGACATCACGGCCGCGGACGCGGGCGAACGGATCGCCGCCGAACTCCCGGGCGGACTCGACCTGCTGATCCACAACGCGGGCGTCACCCGTGACCGCCGACTGGTCAACATGCCGGCCGAGCGCTGGAGTTCGGTCCTCGACGTCAACCTCGCGAGCGTGCTGCGCACCACGGACGCGCTGCTCGCCAAGGGCACCCTCCGCACGGGCGGGCGGATCGTGGCGACCGCCTCCATCGCCGGGCTCGCGGGCAACGCGGGGCAGACGAACTACGGCGCGAGCAAGGCGGGCGTGGCCGGGCTGGTCCGTGCCCTCGCCCCGCGCGCGCTCGCCGAGCACGGGGTGACGGTGAACGCGGTCGCGCCCGGCTTCATCGAGACGAAGATGACGGCCGCGGTGCCGCTGTTCATCCGGGAGGCGGGCCGCCGGATGAACTCCCTCGCGCAAGGAGGCTTGCCCGCCGACGTCGCCGAGACCACCGCCTGGCTCGCGCACCCGGCCTCCGGCGCGGTCAACGGACAGGTCGTACGGGTGTGCGGCCAGAGCCTGCTGGGGGCGTGATGACAGCGGTCACGACCACCCTCTCCTCCTCCCCCGCCCTCGTCCCGCTGCTGGCCTGCGGGGCCCTGCGCTCACCGTTCAAACGGCCGCGGCCCGGCGTGGACTTCACCGGCGCCCGGCTGGTCCTGCCCGGACTGCGGGTCGACCTCGACCGGCTGGCTTCCTATGAGCGGGTGTGCGGCTTCCCCACCGGCGAGGACGCCCTGCCGCTCACCTATCCGCATGTGCTGGGCTTCCCGCTGGCCATGAGCCTGATGAGCGGCCGGGACTTCCCGCTCCCGCTGCTCGGTCTCGTCCACACCTCGATCGACATCACCCGCTACCGTCCGCTCGCCGCCGCCGGGACGTACGAACTCTCCGTGCACGTCGACCGGTTGGCGCCGCACCGACGCGGCACTGAGGCGTTCGTGGTGACGCGGCTGCGGGAGGCGGACGCCGTCGTATGGGAGTCGACGAGCACCTATCTGGCCCGGCACCGCACCGGGCGGGAGCCGAGGCCCGCGCCCGAGGAGCAGGAGGCCGCGCCCCTCCCCCTCCTCGACGAGTGGCGGCTGGCCGCCGACGTCGGCCGGCGCTACGGGGCCGCCTCCGGCGACCGCAACCCCATCCACCTCCACCCGCTCACCGCCCGTCTCTTCGGCTTCCCCCGCGCCATCGCCCACGGCATGTGGACCGTGGCGCGCTGCCTCGCCGCCCACGGCACCCCGCCGGCCGTACGGACCCGGGCGGAGTTCCGGGCGCCGGTGCTGCTGCCGGGGGCGGTGGCGTTCGGCTCGGACGGCGTACGGTTCGAGCTGCGCGGGACGGGGGAGGCGGCGGCGCGGCTCCATGTGAGCGGACGGGTGGACCGGCTCACGTTCTGAGCAACTCCTCACCCGGCCCTCAGGGGAACTTCAGGGGCGGTGGATCGTCACTCCGCCGAGCAGGCCCCAGGCCTCGACGCGGACGGTGGGGCCGTTCGGCTCGGTGGGGCCCGTGTCGCGGACGCCGCCGAGGCGCAGGCCGTGGACCTCGACCCGGACGTCGGAGCGGACCTTGAGGGAGACACCGCCGATCAGGCTCAGCTTGGTGATGCGCAGCTCGGCGCCGTCCGGGATCTCCACGTCCGTCAGGTCGACGTCGGCTCCGCCGACGAGGGAGACGGTGAGGGTGCGCTCGTGGAGGGTGGCGCCGTCGAGCCGGTGACCCCCGATCAGGCTGATCCTGATGTCCGTCTTCTGCGTCTGGTCCGCGCTGGGCTTCGTCATGGGAAGAACGGTAGGAGCGGCGGGTGGGGGCGGCCCAGTGCCGGGAGTCCTGCGTCCCGCATGACAAGTGTCATGCGGGGGATACGTCGGCGGCGGGGGGAGGGGACCAGGACCGGCCCTGTGTCAGGTCGCCCAGCCCGGCCCACGCGAAGTTCATCAGGGTCGCCGCCGCCTGCCGGGCCGTGACGCCCTCGGTGGCGTTGGCCCAGACGGCGAGCGACTCGGCCGCGCCGACCAGCGCCTCGGCGAGCCCGGCGACCTCCCGCTCGGGGAGATCGGGGTCGCGGTGCGCCTCGCGGGCGCCCACGGCTATGAGATGGGTGACGAAGGCGACGATCTCCTCGCGCATCGCGGCGGCCTCGGCGGCGAAGGTCTCACCGTGGGTGCGGGCCTGGAGGTGCACGACGGACCAGGCGTGCGGATGGGCGGCGGTGTGCGCGAAGAACGCCAGCAGCCCGTCCCAGAGCCGGCGGTCGGCCGGCAGGTCGGTACGGACGCCCGAGCGCACCGCGTCCACCAGCGCCCTCGCCTCACGGCGGATACAGGCGGTGAAGAGGTCTTCCTTGGAGTTCAGGTACAGGTACACCAACGGCTTGGAGACGCCCGCCAGTTCGGCGATCTCGTCCATCGACGCGGCCATGTACCCCCGCTGCCCGAAGATCTCCACGGCGGCGTCCAGCATCTGCTGCTCACGGACCGCGCGTGGCATCCGTTTGGTCTTCACGGCACCCATGAGGCCAGCCTAGTTGGACCGGGCGGAAGTGAACTCCGTCAGGAGGGCTGACTCTGGGCCCGGGCCTCGGCCGCGTCGACCGCCTCGTCCTCCTGGGAGCGGTTGGCCTCCAGGTTGGCCTTCATCCGGTCCACCCGCTGCACGACGCTCACCGAGGCGCGGTCGCGCTCCCCCCGCAGGACGACGAAGCTGATGGGGGCGGAGACGACCAGCGCGAGCAGGACGATCCACATGCCGTTGGAGTCGCCGAGACCGCGCGGCAGGACACCGGCGTAGACCAGACCCCAGACGGCCAGGAGGCAGCCGGCGAAGACGCCGAGGCGCATCAGCGTGTAGCGGAGCATCTCAATCCACTCTTCCTTCTCCAAAAAGGGCCGTCGTCCAGTGAAGCACGCCGGGGTCCCGATCTTGCACGGGGGTGCGGGCGCGGTCAGCCGAGCGGCAGCAGCAGGGTGATGTCGTCGCGGTCGTCGCCGGGGCCGACGCGGATGGCGCCGGGGACCCGTCCGACCTCCTTGTAGCCGCAGGAGCCGTAGAACCGCTCCAGGCCGAGTCCGCCCCGGCAGGTGAGCCGGATGGCGTCGATGCCCTCGAAGCCGCGCGCGACGCCGGCGGCGGCCGCCAGCAGGTCGCGGCCGTGCCCCCGGCCCTGATGGCGGGGGTGGACCATCACCGTGTAGAGCCACACCCAGTGGGTCATCAACCGGTGGGTGTTGAAGGCGAAGAACGCGGTCGCCGCCACCTCGCCGGTCCCGTCGCGCCCGATGAGCAGCCGGTGCCGCCCCTCGGCCATGGCCACGAGGTGCTTCACCAGCTCCGGCCGTACCTCCTCACGCCCCACCGGCGGCACGAACCCGACGGCCCCGCCCGCGTTGGAGACGTCGGTCCACAGGTCGAGCACCCCGTCGCGCAAGGCGGGGTCGACGGCCGGGTCCAGGGTGAAGGTAAGGGGCATGAGGGCAGGGTATCCATTACCCTGCCCTCGCCTCAACGCCGTCTCGGTGCCTCAGACCCGCATCGGCTGCGGCGACTCCCGGCGCAGGGGGTCCGGGCCGTCGTACTCGCGGATGATCTCGTAGCGCGTGTTCCGTTCCACCGGACGGAAGCCCGCGTCGCGGATCAGGTCGAGGAGGTCCTCGCGGGTCAGCTTGTTGGGGGTGCCGTAGTTGTCGGCGTCGTGGGTGATCTTGTACTCGACGACCGAGCCGTCCATGTCGTCCGCGCCGTGCTGGAGCGCGAGCTGCGCGGTCTGGACGCCGTGCATGACCCAGAAGACCTTGACGTGCGGGACGTTGTCGAAGAGGAGGCGGGAGACCGCGAAGGTCTTCAGGGCCTCCGCGCCGGTCGCCATCTGGGTGCGGGCCTGAAGGCGGTTGCGGACCTTGCCGTCCTTCATGTCCACGAAGTCGTGCTGGTAGCGCAGCGGGATGAAGACCTGGAAGCCGTTCGTCTCGTCCTGGAGCTCACGCAGGCGCAGCACGTGGTCCACGCGGTGGCGGGGCTCCTCGATGTGGCCGTACAGCATGGTGCACGGGGTCTTGAGGCCCTTCTCGTGCGCCAGGCGGTGGATCCGCGACCAGTCCTCCCAGTGGGTGCGGTGGTCCACGATGTGCTGCCGGACCTCCCAGTCGAAGATCTCCGCGCCGCCGCCGGTGAGGGACTCCAGGCCCGCGTCGATCAGTTCGTCCAGGATCTCCGAGGCGGACAGACCGCTGATCGTCTCGAAGTGGTGGATCTCGGTGGCCGTGAAGGCCTTCAACGACACGTTCGGCAGGGCCGCCTTCAGCTCCCGCAGCGAGCGCGGGTAGTAGCGCCACGGCAGGTTCGGGTGCAGGCCGTTGACGATGTGGAGCTCGGTGAGGTTCTCGCTCTCCATCGCCTTGGCGAGCTTCACCGCCTCCTCGATGCGCATCGTGTACGCGTCCTTCTCGCCCGGCTTGCGCTGGAAGGAGCAGTAGGCGCAGGAGGCGGTGCACACGTTGGTCATGTTGAGGTGCCGGTTGACGTTGAAGTGCACCACGTCGCCGTTCTTGCGGGTGCGCACCTCGTGGGCGAGGCCGCCGAGCCACGCCAGGTCGTCCGACTCGTACAGCGCGATACCGTCCTCACGGGTCAGCCGCTCACCGGCCCTGACCTTCTCCTCCAGCTCGCGCTTGAGCCCGACGTCCATGCCCACACACCTTTCCACGACAACTCGACGACAACCGTACTCCCCCACCCTTCGGGCGGGAGGTACCCCCAAAACGGCCCTGAAACGGGCCTAAACCTCTAGACCTCTTCGGGAAGCTCCCCGACCCGGTTCTCCCACTTCGTGGAGAGCACGATGGTGGTACGGGTCCGGGAGACCCCCTTGGTCCCCGACAGCCGCCGGATGATCTTCTCCAGCCCGTCCACGTCGTTCGCCCGCACCTTGAGCATGAACGAGTCGTCGCCGGCGATGAACCAGCAGTCCTCGATCTCGCCGAACTCCTTCAGCCGGGTCGCCACGTCCTCGTGGTCGGCGGCGTCGGAGAGGGAGATGCCGATGAGGGCGGTGACGCCGAGGCCGAGCTGGGCGGCGTTCACCGTGGCGCGATAGCCGGTGATGACACCGGCCGCCTCCAGCCGGTTGATGCGGTCGGTGACGCTGGGTCCCGACAGACCGACGAGGCGCCCCAGTTCCGCGTAGGAGGCCCGGCCGTTCTCCCGCAGGGCCTGGATGAGCTGCCTGTCCACCGCGTCCATGCGAATCGAAGCCTTCCGATCAAAGTTCCCGAAGAGGAAGTTCCTGAAGAGATGAGAGGTACTGCGACGTACTGCGACGTACTGCGACGTACTCGGATGACGCTCAGGCGTCCCGGGGTCCGGACCCGCCGCCCAGTTCGCCCTCCCAGCGGCGGTAGAGCCCGTGCGCGACCCCCGCCGCGTCGAGCACCCGTCCGGCGACGAAGTCGACCAGGTCCTGGATGTGGGTGGCGCCCGCGTAGAAGGCGGGCGAGGCCGGCACCACGGAGGCGCCCAGGTCGTCCAGGGTCACCAGATGGCGCAGGGTCTGCCCGTTCAGCGGGGTCTCCCGTACGGCGACGACGAGCGTCCGGCGTTCCTTGAGCGTGACGGAGGCGGTCCGCTGGAGCAGATCCTTGGACAGCCCGAGCGCGACCCCGGCGACACAGGCGGTCGAGGCCGGGACGATGATCATCCCTTTCGCGGGATACGACCCCGAGGACGGCCCGGCGGCCAGGTCCCCGGCCGCCCAGTACCGCACCGCGCTGACGTCGGCGTCGAAGGCGCCCGGCTTGCCGTCGGCCCCCCGCCCGAGCCATTCCCGCAGGTCGTCCTGCCAGTGCGCGTCCCGGAAGGAGATCTGGGTCTCGTCGAGCAGGGTGAGCCGCGAGGCCCGGCTGACCACCAGGTCCACGCTCTCGCCCCCGGCGAGCAGCGCCCGCAGCACCGCGGCGGCATACGGCGTACCGGACGCCCCGGACACCCCCACGATCCAAGGCACGCGCTGCGTTTCTCCTGCGTTCACACCTTGAGCGTACCGGTGGGCAGGAGGGTCTTCAGGACGGGACTACACCGTGAGCCCCCGCACCAGGAGGTCGGCGAGCGCACAGACGAACAGGCTGATCCCGATGAAACCGTTCGTCGAGAAGAACGCCCTGTTCAGACGGGACAGGTCATGGGGGCGCACGATGGTGTGCTCGTAGAGGAAGGCGCCGGCGACGATCACCAGTCCGAGCCAGAAGAAGGCACCGGCGCCGGTGGCGAGCGCGTACCAGACGAACAGGGCCGTGGTGACGGCGTGGCAGGCGCGGGCGCCCCGGATGGCCGCGGGGATGCCGAAGCGGGCCGGGACCGACATGACGCCGATCTCACGGTCGGCCTCGACGTCCTGGCAGGCGTAGATCAGGTCGAAGCCGCCGATCCAGATGCCGACGGCGAGACCGAGGACGACCGCGTCCCAGGACCACTCGCCGGTGACGGCCAGCCAGCCGCCGACCGGCCCCATCGCCTGGGCGAGCCCCAGGATGGCCTGCGGGAAGTTGGTGAAGCGTTTCCCGTAGGGGTAGACCACCATCGGGATCACGGCGACCGGCGCCAGGGCCAGGCAGAGCGGGTTCAGCATCGCCGCCGAGCCCAAAAACACGGCCACCGCGATCAGCGCGCCGGTCCAGGCGTGCTTCACCGACATCGCGCCGGTGACCAGCTCACGGTGGGCCGTGCGCGGGTTCCGGGCGTCGATCTCGCGGTCGATGATCCGGTTGACGGCCATGGCGAAGGTGCGCAGGCCGACCATGCAGACCGTCACC
Source organism: Streptomyces sp. YKOK-I1 (assembly GCF_054660435.1). Classification (NCBI taxonomy): domain Bacteria; kingdom Bacillati; phylum Actinomycetota; class Actinomycetes; order Kitasatosporales; family Streptomycetaceae; genus Streptomyces; species Streptomyces sp. YKOK-I1. The sequence continues at coordinate 6,068,981 of NZ_BAAGDR010000001.1, read as the reverse complement.
AGGAGCAGCCGGCCCCAGTGGATGTTCCGGTCGAGCTGGAACATCGCCGTCAGCGCGGCGATGTAGGCGAAGGGCAGCGCGAAGACCGAGTGCTCGATCATCACCAGCCGCAGGAAGGCGCGGGTCCTGCCGGGCTGGGGCACCGCGGCGGCGGCGGAGGCGCTCACCGGCCGTACTCCGTCCCGCGGTTATCGACCGGATCACCTCCGCGGCGGCGGAGAAGCCCCGCCGCCGCGCTGCCCCGCACCATCGTCACGCCGGCCCTCACAGTCCGTACTCCTTCCAACGCCGCGTCACCCGTTCCGCCGTGTCCGGGTCCGGCAGGACCATGTCCGGCCAGCCCCCGTCGCGCGTGTAGCCCTCCTCGGGCCATTTCTTCGTCGCGTCGATGCCCGCCTTGCCGCCCCAGAACTGCTGGTAGGAGGCGTGGTCGAGATGGTCGACAGGGCCTTCGACGATGCTCAGGTCACGGGCGTAGTCCGTGTTGCCGAGGGCCCGCCAGGCGACCTCGTGCAGATCGTGGACGTCGCAGTCGGAGTCGACGACCACGATCAGCTTGGTCAGGGACATCATGTGGGCGCCCCAGATCGCGTGCATGACCTTCTGCGCGTGCTTGGGGTACTTCTTGTCGATCGACACGATCGCGCAGTTGTGGAAGCCGCCCGCCTCGGGGAGGTGGTAGTCCACGATGTCCGGGACGATGATCTTCAGCAGCGGCAGGAAGAACCGCTCGGTCGCCTTGCCCAGCGGGCCGTCCTCCGTCGGCGGGCGGCCGACCACGATCGACTGGAGCAGGGGGCGCCGGCGCATCGTGACGCAGTCGATCGTGAGCGCGGGGAACGGTTCCTGCGGGGTGTAGAAGCCGGTGTGGTCGCCGAAGGGGCCCTCGGGGAGCATCTCGCCGGGCTCCAGCCAGCCCTCCAGCACCACCTCCGCCTGCGCCGGCACCTGCAACGGCACCGTCTTGCAGTCGACCATCTCGATCCGCTTGCCCGCGAGGAACCCGGCGAACAGGTACTCGTCGATGTCGCCGGGGAGCGGCGCGGTGGAGGCGTACGTCACGGCGGGCGGGCAGCCGAAGGCGATCGCGACCGGCAGCCGCTCCCCGCGCCGGGCGGCGACCTGGTAGTGGTTGCGGCTGTCCTTGTGGATCTGCCAGTGCATGCCGATGGTGCGCTTGTCGTGGCGCTGGAGCCGGTACAGCCCGAGGTTGCGGATCCCCGACTCGGGGTCCTTGGTGTGGGTGAGGCCGAGGTTGAAGAACGAGCCGCCGTCCTGCGGCCAGGTGAAGAGCGCCGGGAGCTGCTCCAGGTCCACGTCGTCGCCGTGCAGGACGACCTCCTGCACCGGGGCGTCCTGGGACTTCACCTTCTTCGGCGGTACGTGGGTCATCGCGCCGAGCTTGCCGAACGCCTCGCGCACCCCGACGAATCCGTGCGGCAGCTCGGGCCGCAGCAGTCCGCCGATCTTCTCGCTGATCTCGCCGTACGACTTCAGCCCGAGCGCCTTCAGCAGCCGCCGGTCGGTGCCGAAGACGTTCATCGCGAGGGGCATCGAGGAGCCCTTCACGTTCTCGAAGAGAAGCGCGGGACCGCCGGACTTCTGGACGCGGTCGACGATCTCCCCGACCTCCAGATACGGATCGACCTCGGCCTTCACGCGCTTGAGGTCGCCCTCCCGCTCCAGTGCCCTGAGCAGGGAACGAAGATCGTCGTAAGCCATGTGTCCCAGTATCGGCCACCCGCTACCCTGACCCCGTCACCGGGGCGGCCCACGCCCTGTCGCCGTCCTCTGGGAGAACCCGCCACCATGCTCAGGTATCTGCCGTTTCTGCTGGTCCTGGCGCTGTGGATCTATGCGTTCATCGACTGCCTGAACACCCCGGAGGAAGAGGTCCGGGGTCTGCCGAAGGTGGTGTGGGTGCTGATCATCCTGCTCTTCGGCGAGGTGCTGGTCGGTCCGGTGGCCTGGCTGGTGGCGGGCAAGGTGCGCGGCGGGCCGGCCGGCGGCGGTGCCGCCGGGGGCGGGAAGTGGGTGGCGCCGGACGACAACCCCGAGTTCCTCAAGTCCCTGAAGGACGAGAAGGCCAGGAACGACGAGCAGCTCCTGAAGGACTGGGAGGACGACCTGCGCCGGCGCGAGGAGGAGCTCAAGCGCCGCGAGTCGGGCGAGGAGCCCAAGGAGGGCTGAGCGGCCGTACCGGGCCGGGAGCCCTACAGGTTGTACGCCGGTGAGGCTCCCGAAGCGGACAATGCGCCTCTGGGCCGCAAGGGGCGGGAACCGGACACTTACCTCGCATGACGACTGCTCCCGCCGACTCCGCCGGCACCCTCGCCCCCGCCTACGGTGACAAGGTCATCGCCGTCGAGACGGCGGGCTCGGACCCCGTCCCCGACGCCGAGCGCCACGGCTCCCCGCTCCAGCTGCTGTGGACCTGGGCCTCCCCGAACATCGAGTTCGCGACGGTCTACATCGGCGTGATCGCGGTCCTCTTCTTCGGCCTGGGCTTCTGGGAGGCGACCGCGGCCCTGCTCCTCGGCACCGCGCTCGGCGCCCTCACCCAGGGCGTCCTGTCCCTCGACGGCCCCCGCTTCGGCGTTCCGCAGATGGTGATGGGCCGGCTGTCCTTCGGCTTCCGGGGCAACATCCTCCCGGCCGCCGCGAACGGACTGGTCGCGGGCGTCGGCTGGTTCGCGGTGAACAGCGTGAGCGCGGCCTTCGCCCTCAACACCCTCACCGGCCTGCGCCCGCTGCCCTCCCTCCTGCTCGTGGTCGCGGCCGAGATCCTGATCGGTTTCCTCGGCCACAACTTCGTGCACGTCTTCGAGAAGTACGCCTTCCCGCTGCTGGCGCTGGTCTTCCTGCTGGCCGGGGTGTGGACGTTCGGTCACGCGGACCTCGGCGGGGGCGGCTCGGGCGGCGGCATCGGCGGCTTCCTGCTGGCGACGGCCACGGCCTGGGGCTACGCGGCGGGCTGGAACCCGTACGCCGCCGACTACTCCCGCTACCTCCCCCGCACGGCCGACCGCCTCCGCACCGCCCTCTACCCGGCGCTCGGCCTGTTCCTCTCGGTGGCCGTGGTCTCGGTCATCGGCGCGGCCTCGGCGACCATCGCCGCCCCGCAGGACGCCACCCCGACCGCGGCCTTCACCGGCCATCTCCCGGGCTGGCTGGGCGACCTGGTCCTGCTGGCGATCATCCTGGGCGCGATCTCGGCGAACGCCCTGAACATCTACTCCGGCGCGATCTCCCTCACGGCCCTCGGTCTGAACCTCCCGGCCTGGCTGAGCCGCAGCACGCTCGTCCTGGTCTCGGGTGTGGCCGGTACGGCGGCGGCGTGGGCGTCGCTGTCGGACGCGGGGTCGGCGTACGAGGCGTTCCTGCTGGTCATCGCGTACTGGGTGGCGCCGTGGCTGGGGGTCGTCCTGACGGACCGTCTGCTCCGCGGCCGTACGGCGTCCGACGAGGAACTCTCGGCCCGCCTGTCCGACCGCTCCTTCACCAACCTCCCCGGAATCGCGGCCCTGTTGATCGGCGTGGCGGTGTCGGTCCCGCTCTTCTCCAACCAGGAGAAGTACGTCGGATACGTCCCCGCGCACTGGCCATCGTTCGGGGACATCACGCCGCTGGTGGGGTTCGTGGTGGCGGCGGGGGTGTACGCGGGGCTGCGGGGGCGGCTCACCGCCGCCCCGAAGGCCTGAGCCCCCCTCCCCCGCCTTCACAGAAAAACCCAAGATCGCACACAATATTCCACAACTGGTCAAGATCTGTTGCCCGGATGAACATGACAATGTCATGCTTGCCAGGCAGGGCCGAAAGGCCCGATCGCGCCCCTGTCGATGGCTGAATCCAGGGGCATGACTGGGGGATTCACGACATCTTCAAGCTCCGGGTCTGCGAGTGGGTCGAGGACGACGACGACATCTGCTCCGGCTGGGACACCTGACAGAGCGTCACTTCACGGCGGGTGTGCGGAAACTCGGCGTTTCCGCACACCCGCCGCTGTCGCGCCGTCGTGCACACACCGGCCGGGAACACCACACGAGGAACAGCATGATGAGTCGGAGTGCCCAGGAGGGCCGCCGTCCGGTCCTCTCGATACGGGGTCTGCGGTACGCCGTCAGCGACCGCGTCCTCCTCGACGGGCTCGATCTGGAGGTGGACGCCGGACAGTCCGTGGCGATCCTCGGCCCCAGCGGCAGCGGCAAGAGCACGCTGCTGGGCTGCGCGCTCGGGCTGCTCCGGCCTGCCACGGGCGCGGTGGAGGTGGCGGGAGCCGACATCGTGCCCATGCGACGCCGCGCCCTGGAAAAACACCGGAGCCGGAACATCGGTGTGGTCTTCCAGTTCGGCGAGCTGCTCCCGGAACTGACGCCCGTCGAGAACGTGGCGCTGGCGGCACTTCTGGGCGGCACCGGCACCCGGGAGGCGTACCGGCGGGCGGAGTCGGTCCTCGACGAACTCGGCGTGCCCCGCGAGGGGGTGCCGACCGGGCAGCTGTCGGGCGGCGAACGTCAGCGCACCGCGGTCGCCCGCGCGCTGGTCAACGAGCCGGCGCTGCTGCTGGCCGACGAGCCCACCGGGGCCCTGGACAACCGCACCCGCGACGGGGTGGCCGAGCTGCTGTTCTCGGTGCCGCGGCAGCGTGGCTGCGCGCTGGTGGTGGTCACCCACGACCTCGCGGTCGCCCAGCAGGCCGACCGCTGCCTGGAGTTGAAGGACGCCCGGCTCGTCGGGGCCAAACCGGTGAGCCGATGAGCGCGGGCAGGTCGCTGCGGCGGCAGCTGCTGCGTATGGGCTGGGCGTCCGCGCGCCGCGCGGGCGGCGGCCGGGTGCGGGCGGCGGCCCTGCTGCTCGCGACCCTGGCCGTGGCCGTCGGACTCACGGCCGAGGTCGCCGTCGACGCCGCCTACAGCGGCATGTACCACCGTTCGGCCCAGCGCAGCCTCGTGTACCAGGCCGCCCATCCGGACCGGCCGGCCGTGGCCGAGGCCGTCGACGGCTTCGACGACCTCGACGGCCTCCAGTACAGCGTGGTCTGGATCCGCCCGCTGACCGCGAACGCCCCACTGCCGCCCGGCCTCGACCGCTGGCCCGATCCCGGCCAGGCCGTCCTGTCCCCCGCGCTGCGCACAGCGCTGCGGACGGCGGGGGACCCGGACCGATACGGCGACGCGGTCGGCACGATCGGCGACGAGGGGCTGGCCAGTCCGGGCGAGCGCTACGCCTACGTCAACCCCAAAGGCGACCGGCTCACCGCGAGCTCTCAAGCGAGGAAGGCGGTCGGGTTCGGGACCAGCGCGCCCGGAGCCTCCGGCGACTGGATCTTCGTGGCGCCGCGCGAGCGCCTGCGGACCGGGCTCTATCTGGTCCTCGTCCCCGCTCTGGTGCTGGCGTTCGTGGCCGCCCGCATGGGCTCCCAGGGCCGCGACCGCCGTACCGCGCTGGTGAGCGCGCTCGGCGGCGGGCTGCGCACCCGCGTCTGGCTGAACCTCGGCGAATCCGCGCTGCCGGTGCTGACCGGTGCCGTCCTGGGCGTGCTTCCGGCGTTCGCCGTCGCGACGGGCGGCGACATCCGGCTGCCCTGGATCGGCTACGAACTCTCCGCGGCCGACCTGCGGGCCCGTGCGCTCGCGCTCGCCCTGGCCGGCGCGGCCTCGGCGGTGGGCGTCCTGACCCTGGTGTGTCTGCTGCACCGCACCGCAAGCCGGGCCTCGGCCCGTTCCACCCGGCTGGCGGCGCACAAGGGCACGCTGATCCGCTGGGCGGCGTTCGCCTGCCCGCTGCTGCTCCTCGCCACCGTGTGGATACCGGGAACGCTCGACATCGCCGAGTACTCCAGTCTGCGTGCCACCCTCTACACCACCGGTGTGGCCACCGTCATGGCCACCCTCCCCTGCGCGGTGGCGGTCCTCGCCGCCTCGGTGGGAGGCGGCCTGGCCCGCTCGGCGCGCCGCACGGGCAGTGGCGGCGCGCTGGTCGCGGGGCGGCACATCGCCGCGCACCCCGGCGTCACCGCACGCCTGGTGGCGGGTATCGGCATCGCCATGGTGCTGGTGAGCCAGGTACAGCTCAAGAGCGTTCAGTACGGGTCGACCGCGGCGGCCGCCGCCACGACCCAGCGGCTCATCGGCACCAGCGTGCTCAGCCTCGAACTGGAGACCGGCACTCTCACCCGGGCCGAGGCGGAGGAAACCCTGGACGCGCTGCCCTCGGCCGCCGAGCCGGTCGCCGTCTACCAGACCGGCAGCCTCACCGGCAGCCGGCCGCCCGGCACCCGTCTCCAGGGCGACTGCGCCGCGCTGAAGGCCCTGGACCTGACCTGCCCTGCCGCGGGCGCCACCCGGCGGGTGCCGGTAGCCCGGGCCGGGACGAGGCTCCGTACGGTGTTGCAGTGGGTCGGCATCGGCCCCGTCCTCACCCACGTCGACGTCCGCCGGGGCGATGTGCTGCCCGCCAAGCTCACCGAGGACACGGCACCGGCCTCCCTGATGCTGGTGTCGGCCGACGGCCGGGATCTGCCGGAGCAGCGCATCAAGGAGATCCTGAACGCCCGCCTGCCGCTGGGCGCCGCCACGGCCGGGACCTTCGGCGAGACCTGGCTGCTCGGCGCCAACCTCTCGGCGGCGCACGGACGTTGGGTGATCTTCCTGGGCGTGCCCGGCATCCTGTTGCTGGCCCTCGCGGTCGCCCTGGCGAACCTGGGCGAGTTCATCCGCTTCAGCCGTGTCCTCGCGCCGCTGACCGTGCTGACGGGCCGCCGTACCGTCTTCTGGTCCACCGCCTTCTGGGGCCTGCTGGCGCCCATGCTGGCCGCAACCGCCATCGGCTGTGTGGCCGCCGTCTGGCTGGCCGCCCCCCAGGAGGACGCACTGAGCGGAATCACGCTGTCCAGCGCGATGCTCACCGGCACCTCGGCGGGCCTGGCCCTGCTGTCCGTCGTCAGCTACGGCTGGGGCGCCCGCGCCGCCACCGCCGAGGCCGCCCGCTGGCGGCCGTACGGCGAGTAGCCGGGGCCCGCGGCCGCCAGGGCGCACCAGCCCCGGCCGCCTCATATGTCACGAGATGGCCCCGCCCGGGGCCGAGAGGGGAACACACATGCCCGCATCCGCCAAGCTCGCCGCCGTGGCGATCGCCGCCGCCGCACTCCTGGGAGCCTCTCCCGCCGGTGCGCAGACCCTGGCGAAGTGGTCACCCAACTCCGAGGCGTACGCCTGGAGCAAGGGCGACAACAGCACCGTCTCGATCAGGGAGTACTCGGACAACTACTCCCACGTCGACTACTACCGCGCGGCCAGCCAGTCCACCCAGCGTCACCTGTGGAACAAGAGTGGCATCAACACGACCGCCACCAGCGGGAGCGGCAGCGCGATCTTCAAGCTCCGCACCTGCGAGTGGGTCAAGGACAACGACGACATCTGCTCCGGCTGGGACTACTGAGCCGATGCCCCGGGCCCGGCCCCCGATTCGTGGGGTCGGGCCCGGGCCAGGACGGATACTTCCCCGAGTCCCCCGCCTAGTCCCCGCCGAGGACGAGGTCCAGCAGCCCCGGGAAGCGGGCGTCGAACTCCTCCCGCCGCAGCCGGTTGACCCGGCGGGGCCCCTCGTCGCGCTGTTCGACGAGGCCCGCGCCGCGCAGGACGGAGAAGTGGTGGCTGAGCGCGGCCTTGCCCACCGGCACGTCGAAGCTCCCGCAGGACCGCGTCCACTCGGGCGAGCCCGCCAGCTCCCGGACCAGGGTGATCCGTACGGGGTCGGCGAGGGCGGCGAGGGCGGTGGGGACCGGGACGTCGTCGGGGTGGGTGTGCTCGGGGGCGACCCGATGACTGGCGCTCACTACGCGGTTCTCCCCGGGGGTGCGGCTTGCCGACTGTTCGATGAAAACCATACACTCCCGAGTGTTCGCTTCCCGTCGAACAGTTGTCGAGCCCAGGGGTGAGGTGTGCCATGCGCGCGGTCGAGATCCAGGAGTACGGCGGTCCGGAGGTCCTGCGGGCCGTGGAGGTGGACGCCCCGGAGCCCGGCCCCGGTCAGGTGACCGTCGACGTGGCCTACGCCGGGCTGAACTTCGCGGACCTGAAGGCACGCGCCGAGGGCTACCGGGTCCCGGCCCTGCCCTTCCGCCCCGGCCTGGAGGTCTCCGGCCGGGTCCGGGCGGTCGGCGCGGGCGTGACCGGTCTGTCCGTCGGCCAGGAGGTGGCCGCCCTGACCGGCGGCGGGGCCTACGCCGAGGTCGCCGTGGCGGAGGCGGCACTGGTCTTCCCCCTGCCCTCGGGCGTCGACCTCCGTACGGCGGCGGCGATCCCGACGGTGGTGCCGACGGCGTACGCCCTGGTCCACGCGGTGGGCCGGCTCCAGCCCGGCGAGAGCGTCCTCGTGCAGAGCGCGGCGGGCGGAGTCGGCACGGTGATCGGCCAGTTGGCGAAGGCGGCGGGCGCGGGCGCGGTGTACGGCGTGGTGTCGTCGTCGGAGAAGGCCGCGTACGCGCTCGGCCACGGCTACGACGACGTGTTCGTCGGCGACTTCGAGAAGGCGGTGCGCGCGGCGACCGGTGACCGCGGGGTCGACCTCGCCCTGGACCCGGTCGGCGGTGAGACCCTGAAGGCCTCCCTGGCCTCCCTGGCCGTCTTCGGCCGACTGGTCTCCTTCGGCAACGCGAGCTCGGCCGAACCGTGGAGCGTGGGCCAGCCGGAGCTGTACCCGACGGGCCTGTCGGTCGCCGGCTTCTCCATCCTCACCCTGTCCCAGACGGCCCCCTCGACCCTGCGCGCGCTCACCGAGCGGGCCTTCGCCAAGGTCACCGACGGCACCGTCACCGTCCCGGTCACCGCCGAGTTCCCCCTGGACCGGGCGGCGGAGGCCCACCGCCTGATGGGCACCCGCACCAGCACGGGGAAGCTGCTGCTGCGGGTCCGGGACACGCGCGCGTGACCGTCAGTCCTCGGTGCCGAGCCGGACGTGCTCGATGTCCTGGTCCAGGAAGACGGCCAGGTCCTCGGCCTCGGCGCGGACGGCTTCCTCCTCCCGGGCGGTCAGGGGGCGGAGCGGACTGATCCGGAGTTGATGACCCTTCACGGTCCAGGTGGCGGTGACGCGTCCGTCGACCAGGACCATGCGGTGGCCCGCGACGGACAGACCGAGGTGGGCGTCGTCGATGATGCGGCTGCGGTCGTGGTAGCCGAGGACGGCGTTGTCGAAGGCGGGCAGGAACCGGACGGGAGCCGGGGTGCCGGGGTCGGGGCGGGGCGCGTCGGGCAGATCGAGCAGTTCGCGGCCGCGTTCGTCGCGGAAGACGACGAGTTCCTCCCGGACGGCCCTGACGGCGGCGGGCAGCCCGGCGAGGCCGCACCAGGCGCGCAGGTCCGCGCCGGCGGCGGGCCCGTGGGCGGCGAGATAGCGGAGCAGCAACTGCCTGCCGACGGGATCGCCGTCCCCGGCGGGCAGGGGGTCGACGTCCCGTTCCAGCCAGGTGGCCAGCGGCAGGTTGCGTACACCGGCCGTCCGCTGCCAGAGCCCGCGGGGCGGAAGCTGGACCATCGGGACGAGGGCCGCGACGAGCAGCTCGCCCAGGACCCGGCGCGGCGGGCCGGGCCAGCGGTCCTCGACCGCCCGCACCAGCTCGCTCATCGTGCGCGGCCGCCCGTCGGCCATGACCGCGCGGCCGGCCTCGGCGACCTCGTCCGGATCGATGCCGGACAGTTCGCGCCGGTAGGTGCCCAGCACCCGCTGCCGCAGCATGGCGTCGTGGCGGGCCCGCCAGGCGAGCGCGTCGTCGGCGGTGACCAGGTGGACGGTACGGCGCATCAGATGGGTGCGCACCACCGTACGGCCGGTCAGCGCGTCGTCCAGCCGGGCCGGCTCGAAGCCGGCGAGGCGGGACCACAGTCCGATGAACGGTTCCTGCGGCTCCTGCGCCTGGAGGCCGCACAGCCGGGCCACCGCCTCGGGCACCGACCCGTCGCCGCGGACGAGCAGATGCTGGCGGGCGAGCGTGGCCCGGTTGAGGGCGCGGCGGTCGAGGACGGCGGTCATGGCGTGCCTTCCCGGGTCCGGCGGGCTCAGCCGGTGTACGGGGCGGTGACGTCCAGGACCCAGGTGACGCCGAAGCGGTCGGTGAGCATGCCGTACAGCGGCGCCCACGGCGCGGGCTCCAGCGCGCGCACGACGGTCGAGCCCTCGGCGAGCCTGCCCCACAGGGCGCCGATCTCCTCGGCGTCGTCGCCACGCACGGACACGAAGAACGGGTTCTCGCCCTGGTTCCAGGGCAGCTGCGAGGGCACGTCGTACGCCATCACATGGAAGCCGTTGTCGCCGGCCACCTCGCCCCACATCACCCAGTCCGCCTCGCTCTCGTCGCGCACGGCGCCCGCGTCCTTGTAGGTGACGGCGACCGTACGTCCGCCGAAGACGGACCGGTAGAAGTCCAGCGCCTCGCGCGCGGTGCCCCGGAAGTTCAGGTGGGTGGTGGTCGTGACGGACATGGTCTGCTCCTCGCCTCGGTGGTGCAGCCCACCCTGGCGGAGGTAGCGGACAGGCTGTGTCCGCTACTGCCGGGAGAATCGACCGCATGCAGAAGACCTCCGCCCGGCTGCTCGCCCTGCTCTCGCTGCTCCAGACGCACCGCGACTGGTCGGGAGGGGATCTCGCCGACCGCCTCGACATCACCGCGCGGACCGTGCGCCGTGACATCGACCGGCTGCGCGAGCTGGGCTACCGGATCACGACCGTCAAAGGACCGGCCGGCGGCTACCGTCTGGAGGCCGGCGCCCAGTTGCCGCCCCTGCTGTTCGACGACGGCCAGGCGATCGCCCTGGCCGTCGCGCTCCGGACCACGGCCGCGGACACCACCCTCACCTCCGTCGCCGAGGACGCCACGCGCGCCCTGGCCACCCTCCGCCAGGTGATGCCACCCCGGCTGCGCCACCGCATCGACCTGCTGGACATCACGGCGGTCCCGCCGCCCGCGCCCCGCGACGTCCCAGGGGTCGACCGTGAGGTCCTCCTGGAACTGAGCCGCGTCGTCCGGGCCCGCGAGGAACTCCGCTTCGACTACCCGCCGACCCCCGCCGACCCCCGCCGCGTGCACCCCCACCACCTGGTCACCCGGCGCCACCACTGGTACCTCGTGGCCTGGGACCTCATCCGCGAGGACTGGCGCACCTTCCGCGTCGACCGCATCCGCCCCCGCACCCCCACCGGCCCCCGCTTCACCCCCCGCGAACTCCCCGGCGGCGATGTCGCCGCCTTCGTCACCAGCCGGTTCCGCGGCAACGACGGCACCACCACGGACTGGCCCTGCCAGGGCGAGGTCATCCTCCACCTCCCCGCCGCCGAGGTCGCGCCGCACACCCAGGACGGCATCATCGAGGAACTCGGCCCCGACCGCTGCCGCCTCACCCTCGGCTCCTGGTCCTGGCCCGGCCTCGCGGCCGCCCTCGGCCACTTCGACACCGACATCGACATCATCGGCCCGCCGGAACTGACCGCGGCGTTCACGACCCTCGCGGCCCGGTACGCCCGCGCGGGCCGGACGGGGTGAGGGTGCATCTCGTGAGCCGATAGCAGAGGCGTGGACCCCGCACCGGTCGTCGACTACGCGGTGTTCACTCCACCGTGATCGAGTCCAGCTTCCCCCGCAGATACACATGCGAGTCGACCGCCTCGTACGCCACCCGCCCCACCGGCGCCGGTACGGACTCCACGATCGTGCCGGGCGTGCACTCGCCGAAGTAGACGAGGGACATCAGCTCCTCGGCGGGTGCGTCGGCCGGGGGCGGGAGCACGCGGTGCCGGCCCGAGCGCCAGCGGTCGCCCGTCCAACGGGCCATCAGGTCGCCGATGTTGATGGTGAAGGCGTCCGGGTCGAAGGGCGCGTCCTCCCAGCCGCCCTCCTCCGTCCAGACCTGGAGTCCGCCCTTGCCGGCCTGCCGGTCGAGGATCGTCACCGTGCCGAAGTCGGTGTGCGGGCCGATCCGGAACTGGCCGGGCTCCGGTTCGCCCATGACCTCCGTGCCCGGGTACCAGTTGATGTTGAAGCCGTAGGTGGGGTGGTCCATGTGACGGGAGAAGAAGTCGGGTTCGAGGCCGAGGGCCTCACCCAGCAGGGACAGCAGCTGCTTCTCCAGGTCGGCCATCTGCGCCAGGTACTCCTCGCAGAGCGGCTGAAGCTCCGGCACCTCCGCCGGCCAGACGTTCGGCGCGTACCACTCCGCGTTGATCACCGGGTCGTCGAACGGCTCGTGCGTGGCGAAGGTCAGGGACTCCTTGAGGTCCGGCGGGGTCTCGGTCCCCTCCGAGTAGGCGTTCGCCTCCGCGCCCGGGCCCAGCCAGCCCCGGCCGCCGACCTTCACGGCGTACGCCTGCTTGACGTCCACGGGGAGCGTGAAGAAGTCCCGGGCCGACCGCCGGATGCGGGAGCGGAGGGCGGGGTCCACGCCGTGCCCGGTGACCAGCAGGAAGCCGGCCGTCCGGAGGGCCTCGTCGACGGTGCGCGCGATGGCTCTGCGGGCCTCCGCGTCCCCTTCGAGCCAGGGCGTGAGGTCGACCGTGGGAATACGCGGATCAGACACCGATGTCCTCGTTCCAGAGTGCCGGGTTCTTCTCGATGAAGTCGCGCATCATCGCGACGCACTCGGCGTCGTCGAGGAGCACGATCTCCACATCGTGCTCGGCGAGCCAGTCGTGGCCGCCGTGGAAGGTCGCCGCCTCGCCGACCACGACCCGTGAGATGCCGAACTGCCGGACCAGGCCCGAGCAGTACCAGCAGGGCGAGAGGGTCGTGACCATCGTCGTGCCGCGGTACGACCGCTGCCGGCCCGCCGCGCGGAAGGCGGCCGTCTCCGCGTGCGTCGAGGGGTCGTCGTCCTGGACGCGCCGGTTGCGGCCGCGGCCGAGCAGGGTGCCGTCGGGGCCGTAGAGCGCGGCGCCGATCGGGATGCCGCCCTCGGTGAGCCCGGTGCGGGCCTCGGCGACGGCGGTGGCCAGCCAGGCCCGGGCCGTCGACTGGTCCAGGGGGACCTGATCCACAGGGTTCATGGCTCCACTCTGGTGTGCTCGAAACACCGGGGCAACGTGCGGAAAGTACTCTCCGGGCAGCCGGTGGCCGGACGTTCTGTCAGCACCCTGGAGGTTCCCGTGCCCGCACTCACCCTCCGTGAAGTCCTGACCCTCGACCCGGTGCGGGCCAGCGCGCCCGAACTGCTCGCGGGCGCGGCGGGCCTCGACCGGCCCGTCCGCTGGGTGCATTCGAGCGAGGTGTACGAAGGGGCGAACTTCCTCGACGGCGGGGAGCTGCTGCTCACCAACGGGTTCGGGCTGACGGACGCGGCGGACGAGGTACGGCGCCGGTATGTGCGGGAGCTGGCCGCGCGGGGCGCCGTCGGGCTCGCGGTGGAGGTGGGGCGGTCCCTGCCGTGCATGCCCGGTGAGGTGGTCGACGAGGCCCGCCGGCTGGAGCTGCCCCTGCTGGCGCTGCACCGGGTCGTGCCGTTCGTACGGATCACCGAGGCCGCCAACCGGGCGATCGTGGCCCGGGGGCTGTCGGGGCGCTCGGTCGTACGGCCCCGGGGTGACGACCACCCGGCCGCCCTGCTGGCCGACCTCGCCGACCGGGCCGCGCTGAACCAGCCGGAGGTGGAGGCACGGGCGGCGCTCGCCGGGTTCCGTCCGGGGCCGGGGGCGCGGCTGATCGGGGTGTCCGTGCACGGCGCCCGGGAGGCGGGGGCGGTCGACCGGGCCGTACGGCTGCTGGGGGGCGCGGGGGCGCTGCGGGCGGCGTTCCCCGGGGACGTGCTCACCCTGCTGGCGCTGTCCGGCGAGCGGGCCGGGGATCCGGTGCGGGCCGTGCAGGAGGCGTTCCGCGCGGTGGCCGAGCCGGGGCTCACGGTCGCCGTGGGGCACGCGGTGCCGGCCGGGGGCGGATGGCTGCACTGGAGCGAGACGCTGCGCGCGGCCCGTACGACGCTGGAGCTGGCGCTGACCGTGCCGCCCGCCGAGCCCGCCGCGCCCGGGGGCCCGCTGGTGACGTCCTCGCGGGCCTTCGCCCTGGAGCGGGAGCTGACCCGGGGCGGTGTCCCCGCCAACCGGGAGCGGCTCGCGGGGATGGTCCGGCACGCCCTCGGGCCGCTCCTGGAGTGGGAGGCGGCGCACCCGAGCGATCTGGTCCGCACCCTGGAGGTGCATCTGCGCAACGGCTGCTCGCCGACCCGCACGGCCGCCCTCCTGCACATCGGCCGCCAGTCCCTCTACCAGCGCCTGGAGCGCATCGAGTCACTCCTCGGCCTGGAGATCGACGACCCGGACCTGCTGGGGGAACTGCTGACGGCGGCCTGTGCGCACCGGGTGGTCCGGGGGACGGCCCGGGCGGCGGCCCCGGGGGCGGCGGGGCTCAGCGCAGCGTGACGCGGCTCGGACCGTTGTAGGGGGCCAGGCACAGGACCGACGCGGGGGTGCGCAGGCCGTCCTCCTCGGCGAACAGCGCGCGTGCCGCGTCGAAGGGCACCTCGTCGGCGGTGACGCGCGCGGCACGGTCGTAGAGCGCGTGGACGGCTTCCGGCAGCGGCTGGTCGAAGTCGCCCTCGTCCGCTCCCCAGACGTCCCACAGCAGCGTCTCCACCTTGTTGAGCGCCGCGAGGTCCAGCCGTACGTTGCCCGCCACGAACCGCTCGCCCCACAGCGGCCCCTCCTCGGGCGGGTGCAGCCCGAAGGAGCGGGGGTCGGCCGTGCCCGCGCGGATCGCCCGCCAGGCGCGGCCGGCGACCAGGAAGCGGTCGCGGGGCACGTCCATGGGGTCGAAGTCCACCGTCCAGGGGCCGCCCGCGAGCTGGGCGTCGGCGAGCCGCCAGGCCCCCCGTTCCTCGTCCCAGTACTCGGTGACGACATGGTCGCCGTGGAAGCCGTCGGACCCGAAGTAGTCGGCGAAGCCGGAGCGGACGCGCGCCGGGACGCCGGCATGGCGCAGGAAGGAACAGTGCAGCAGGGAGAAGTCGCGGCAGACGCCGACGAACCGGTCGGCGGGCTCGCGCCGCTCGGTCAGCGGGGCGGCGTCGCGCTCCACGAGGATCCGCAGGACGTCGTCGATGTAGCGGGACTCGGCGTCGTGGTGCAGACGGTCCACCGGGTGGGTGTGCCCGAAGAGGTCGCCCTCCAGCCGGTGGATCATCAGGTCGCGGGCGATGCGGGCGAGCCGGGCGGGATCGCGGGGGAGTTCCGCGTACCGGTCGGCGAGGTCGCCGGGGTCGGAGAACGCGCTCTGGGTGACGTAGAAGTCGAGGGACAAGGCAGGCCTCCCTGACGTGGGCGGGTGTGCTTCACCGTGTCAAAATGCGCCGGGAATCGTCCAGTTGGGTGCGTGGGAGGAACGGGTCATGGTTGCTGCTCCGGTGCTTGAGGAGCTGCGGGAGGTCTGCCAGCCGCAGGCCAAGTTGGCGAGCCGTAACGGCGAGCACTGGGCAGGCCGCCTCTACATGCGGCGCATATCGCTGCGCTTCACCCGTCAGCTGGTGCGCACCCGGGTCACCCCGGACCAGCTGACCTGGACGATGGTGGTGTGCGGGGTCCTCTCGGGGGCCGCGCTGCTGGTGCCGGGCCTGGCGGGGGCGGTGCTCGCCGCCCTCCTCATGCAGCTGTTCCTGCTCTTCGACTGTGTGGACGGCGAGGTCGCCCGCTGGAAGGGGCAGAACAGCGCGACCGGCATCTACGTCGACCGGCTCGGCGCGTACCTCGCCGACGCGGCGCTGATGATCGGCTTCGGTTTCCGCGCGGCCGGGTCGGGGACCGGCGACTGGCACGGTTTCGACGGCTGGGTGTCCCTGGGCCTCGCGACCGCCCTCGGGGTCGTCCTGCTGAAGGCCTCCACCGATCTGGTGGACGTGGCCCGGGCCCGGCGGGGACTCTCCGTGGCCGACGACGAGGCGTCCGCGCCCCGCTCGCAGGGCGTCGCCTCGGTCCGCCGGCTCGCCGCCGCCTTCAAGATCCACCGGGTGACCAACGGCATCGAGGCCTCGCTGGTCCTTCTGGTCGTGGCGTTCGCCGACGTGGCGACCGGGGGCATCGGGCCGACCCGCTGGGCGCTGGCCGCCATCGCCGTCATCACCTGGCTGATGGTCCCGGCCCATCTGCTGTCGATCCTGTCGTCGTCCCGGCTGCGGTGAGCCGGGGGACACGGCAGGGGGGCGGCCGGCGCCCCCCTGCCCGGCGTTCAGGGGCCGACCAGCGCCAGGACCCGGTTCACCGCTTCGAGCACCGGCTGCCCCACCGCCCCGATCGTGGCCGCGATGCCCGCGACGGCGAGGAGGGCCCGGTGGCGCTCCCGCGCGGGCGCGGCGGAGTCGGCGGTGAGGGCGGGCAGCGACTCGTCGAGGGCCTGGGCGCTGGCCGCCGGGATCCTCGGACGCACCTCCCGCAGCAGCGCCAGCAGTTCCCGTACGGCCGCCTCCAGCTCGGGGGAGGCGGGGGCGGCGGCACCCTGGTTCTTGATCATGCCGGTGTTGCCGGTGCCGCCGTACATGTTCACGTTGTCGCCGTAATGGTGGTGCGTGCTCATGCGCCTGCCATCCCCACGTTGCCGCTGCCGCCGTACATGTTGACGTTGTCGCCGAAGTAGTAGTGCCGAGGGCTGATCGTGACGCTCTCCACCCGCACCTGGAACTCGGTGTCGGGGTGCTCGATCGCGTGCGCGATCTGGCCGACCACCTGGTTCAGGAAGTGCGGGTCCCGGCTGGTGACCACGGCCTGGGAGGGGCCGGAGGTCTCCACCGCCATCACGTAGTGCGACTGCGCGCCGAGCACCTGGAGCATCTCGACCAGCGCGTACACCACCACGCCGACGGAGCCCAGCCAGACGAACGTCATGAGTCCGCTGCCGGTTTCCTGGTCGGCGACCATGGTGATGCCGCTGAGCACGGTGAGGGTGAGGGCCACGGCCCCGGTGATCAGGAAGGTCCGCAGGAACCGCAGCACGGCCTCCTTGCGCCGCGGATGGATCGTCAGGGTGTAGACCCGGGCGATGTTCGCCAGCGGGTAGCAGGCCCCGCCGACCCACAACAGCCGCTTGCTGACCCGCAGTTCCAGGCCCGGTAAGCGTGTCGGGGGCGCTGGGGGCGGGGGTGGCACGTCGAAATGTCCCGACGGTTCCGGTGTGGTCATCAAGTCCCCCATGAGTTGAGCGAGTTGTCGGTGATTCCCGTCACTCTCTGGGCACCATTAACTACAACCCCGTGCTAGGGGGCAAGTTGTTACAACGCGTAAGCCTGCCAGGGCCCTTGGGGGGAGAGGTGCGGTGCGCGGACGGTTGTACGGGCGTGGTGCGCTGTTCGACGTGGAGCCGCCCGGGCTGGTGCCCCGGCTCGTCGGACTCCGTCCGTACGCCCATGAGGGCGAGAAGGCCGAACACCCCACCGGGCCACCGCTGCTGGTCCTGGCCGGCGGGCGGGGTCTCGGCAAGAGCGCGGTGCTGGCCGAGCTGGTGGACGCCTACACCGAGCGGCTGCGGGGCGGCGAGTCCCGCAAGCGCACCCCGCTCGCGCTGATCGACTGCGAGGACGAACAGTTCGCGCGCCCGCCGCACGAGGAGAGCCCCGAGTCCTGGTCGCCGGTGTGGCAGGCCCTGCTGGTGGTGGCCGAGCAGCTCACCGAGCCGGTGAAGGCGGCCGGACAGCTCTCCTTCCCCCGGCTGACGGCGGGCCTGGTCGCGGTGCGGGCGAGCGACTGGAGCGGGCGCAGCGACTCGGACCGGATCCGCCGGGAGCTGACCCGGATCCTGCTGCTGAACGAGCGCCGGTCGCACTTCACGCTCGCCGGGCGCTGGGCGGGGAAGGTCGCCTCGAAGGTGATCGCGGCGGCCGGCGGCGGCGGGCCGTTCGTCGCGGCGACCGTCGAGGCCACCCTGGAGGCGCTCTCCGAGGGCTTCACCTCGCACAAGGAGCACAAGCCGGCCACCTGGTACCGCGCCTATCCCAACGCGGGCGGCAACGCGAAACGCGGACTGCTGCTGCTCGCCGGGAACTTCCGGGCCGGCGGCACCTCCCGCGAGCACGCCGAGCGCTGGCTGGTGCGGGCCCTGCTCGCCGACCTCACCGAGGCGTACGCGGGGCTCGGCTCGCATCTGCGGCGGCTCGGCCGCCCGCTCGTCCTGCTCGACAACGCGCGCGGCGGTCCCGGCCCCGGGCTGCTGGACGCCGTCCTGCGCGACCGGGCGGACGGGGTGGTGGACCCGGTGGTGTGCGTGACGACCGTACGCGGCACGGCCCATCCGGCGCTGCGGGACGCCGTACGGCGCGAGCTGCCCGAGGTGGCCCGCGCGACGGAGTGGGAGCCGGGGTCCTCGCCCTCCTCGCGGGCCCTGCTGGTGCCGCTGCCGCCGCTGTCCCCGGACGACACCCTGCACATGGTGGGCGCGATCTGCGACGACATCGGGTTCCCGCCCCAGTTCCCGCACGCCACGCACCGGCTGACCGGCGGCAACCCGCTCGGGATCGTGCTGCTCGCCACCGCCGCGCGCCAGCACCCGCGGGAGGCCGCGTCCCTGGGGCGGCTGCTGACCGCCAAGGTGAAGCTCACCGAGGAGCAGACCGACGACGGCCGGCCGGTCTACGCCGAGCTGCTGCGGCGGCTGGTCCCCGCGGACCGTCTCGACGAGCTGACGGTCCTCGCGGCCGCGCACGACCACGACTCCGCCGTGGCCCTCGCCCGGGCCCGGCTGCCCGACGACTTCGGCTCCTCGGGCGTACGGTCCCTGCGGGTGCGGCTGGCCGAGGAGGGGCTCGCGGCGGAGTCGGGCCAGTTCGTCGGCGACCCGTTCGTGCGCACCCTGCTGCTGCTCCGGCTGCACCACCGCCGCGCCGACCACGCGAAGTGGCGCGAGGTCCACGAGACGCTGATCCGGCACTACACCCGCGAGGACGGGCCCCCGGCCCACGCCCGCTACCGGCTCCACCACGAACTCGCCCTCGGCGACACCGCAGGCGCGGTCGCCCATCTGCGCGACACGTTCCCCGTGCTGGACACCCGCGCCTGGCTGGACACCCTGTGCTTCCTCGCCTCCGCGCCCTACTTCCACGCCCACGACGCCGAGGGCCGGGACGCGGCCGGCCGCGGCGACCTGCGTACGGCGATCGCGCTCGGCCGCACCGACGCGGACGGGCAGCCCCCGGAGGGCGTCGACGCCTCCCTCCATCTGCGGACACGGCGGCTGCTGCACGCGGTGTGGCAGGTGACCGACCCACTCGTGCTGCCCGACGCACGGGTCTGCGGGCGGCTGGAGTTCGAACTGCTGCAACTGTCCGACCTGCGGCCCGCCGGGGGCGCACTGCTGTTCGCGGCCTCCCGGGCCTGGCCCCGGGACGCCCTCGCGGGCCGGCCGCTGCGGACCGACGGGGAGGGCTGATGGCCGAGGGAGACAGAAGCGCGCTCATGCGGTGGCTGCGGGACGTCTGGGAGATCCGGCTCTACCGCTACACGGCCCTGCTGCTCACGGCCGCCCTGGTCACCGGCCTGGTCTTCGGCGTACGGGCGCTGACCCACGAGGACCGCTCCTGCGCGCCCGGGGTGGCCCGGCCGCCCGGCGCCGACGAATGCGTGGGGGTGGCGACCGGGGCGTACGACTTCGGGCACCGCCGGCTGCGGGACGTCGTCCGGGCGATCTACGCCGAGAACGACCGGCTGAAGAAGGGCACCTATGTCACGGTCGCGCTGATGCTGCCGTACACCGCCTCCACCTCGTCGACGCTCAGCGACATCCAGCACGAGATGCAGGGCGCCTACCTCGCCCAGTACCGGGCCAACCACAGCTCCAACGGGCAGGCGCCGGCGATCCGGCTGGTGCTGGCCAACCCCGGGGCCACCAGCGCGCACTGGGAGACGATGGTCGACCAGGTGGAGCGGATGACGAAGGGGCCCGACCGGCTGCGCGCGGTCGCCGGGGTGGGCCAGAGCACCGACAACAACAAGAAGGCCGTCGCGGAGCTGACCCGGCGGGGCATCCCGGTGGTCGGCGCCTCCATCACGGCCGACGACCTCGCCAACGGGCAGCACGGCAAGGACCCCTTCCCCGGGCTGGCCCGGGTCTCCCCCACCAACACCGACGAGGCCCGTGCGCTGGCCGCGTTCGCGAAGGTGGACGCGGAGCGGGCGCTGCTGGTGTACGACAAGCCGGGCGATCCGTACACGCGGACGCTCCAGACGTCGTTCGCCGCGCTGATCAAGGGCTCGCCCTACGAGCCGCAGCCCTTCACCCCGCCCGCCGACCGCACCCGGGAGGGGACGACCGCGAACACGTTCCGGCAGATCACCCACCTGATGTGCGACACCTCGCCGCGCACCGACACGATCCTGTTCGCCGGCCGGCACACCCAGCTGCGGCAGTTCATCAACGCGCTCGGCACCCGGGGCTGCCAGGAGCGGAGCTTCACGGTGCTGACCGGGGACGAGGGCTCGTATCTGACCGGCGACAAGAAGCTGGACCGCGGCGCCCTGCGCCATCGTCTCTCGGTGCGCTACACCGCCCTGGCCCATGGTGACGCCTGGGCGCTGGACAAGTCAGGGACGGGCGGTTCGGCGGCGGACCTGAAGGTGCTGACCGATCTGCTCGCGCGCACCGGCAACGCCCCGGTGGGCCCGATCGGGACGGTCGATCTCGCCGACGGCCAGCTGATCATCGCCTACGACGCGATGACCCTCGCCGTCCACGGCATCCGCGAGGCCACCCCCGACGGCGCGAGCGTCCCGGCCCTCGCCGATGTCGGCCTCCAGTGGCCGCAGGTCAAGGGCTCGCTGCGGGTGAGCGGGGCGAGCGGCTGGATCTGTCTGGACGTCCACGGCAACCCGTACGACAAGGCCGTGCCGATCGTGGAACTGCACCCCGACGGCGGTTCGGTCTTCGTCCGTATCGCCTGGCCGGAGGGGAAACCGCCGGGGAAGGAGTGTCTCCCGCCGTCCTAGCCGTCCTGGCCGTCCTGGCCGTGCCCGTGCTCCGAAAGGGCCAGCAACTCGCTCAGGTATTCGAATCGCCCCCGCCAGGCCGGCTCCGCCCCGGAGTCCGGCGGCTCCCCGCCCTCGGACTCGTGCGTGAAGCGCAGGACCGAGGCCGTGGCCCCGTCCCGCTCCAGATGGAAGCGGACGCGGCCGATCGCCGGGAAGGTGTACTCGGCGACCCGGTCCACGTCCCAGGCGGTGACCCGGCCCTCCCCCAGCCCGCGCAGCACGACCGCGCCGCCGAGCCGGGGTTCCAGCAGATCCGCCTCCACCCACCACGCCGCGAGCCCGTCCGGCGTGCTCACCGCGGGCCAGACCGTCTCCATGGGAACGGGCAGCCGTACCAGCAGGTGCATGACTCCAGCGTGACCCTTGGGAGCCGGTTTCGCATGGTCACGGCCGCTCGCCCCGCTTGTCCACGACGGCGGCCTTCAGTGCGGCCGTGCGGCTGGTGACCGTGCCCTTCTTGAAGGTGTCCTCGTCCTCGGTGTAGAGGTCGCGCTCACCGAGGAACTGATACGTCTTCCTGTCGAAGACCACCTCCTGGCGCAGAGACGAGTTCGGGACCAGGCGGCCGAGCGCCCTGCCGACCCGCCCGACGGCGTCGACAGAGCGCGGGAGGGCGACCACCCCGGGGACCCTGAGCAGGGCCCGGTAGAGCGCCGCGCTCTGCTTCGGCGGCAGCAGTCCGGTCTTGAACACATCGCCGGCCACCAGCCACAGCAGCTCGTCGGGGTCGTCCTCAAAACCACCGCCGTTCATCGCCACCGCCTTCTTGCGCATCCAGGCGTACATCCCGTCGGTGTCGGTCGGCAGCGTGGACAGGTACCGGTAGTTGACGGGCAGGGTCTTGTCCTTCTTGCCCGGGACCCGGTCCGGCTGGGTGGTCCGTCTCCCCTCGCCCCCCGCCTCGTCGATCAGCCCCTTGCGGGTGCCGTCCACGGACACCCACTCCTCCAGCCGGTGCAACGGCCGCAGCGTCGTCGTGGACGTCCCGTCCTCCTTGATCTCCGTCGACTCCCACGACACCATCCAGTCGACGTACGTGTACTGGTCGTCGCGCGCGTCGCCGAGCCCGTCGTCCTCGAGCACGACCGCCGCACCGGGGTGCCGTGCCCCCTCCCCCGGCGGCAGCACGACGATCGTGAGGGCCGCGACCGTCGCGACCGCGACCGCGGCCAGAGCGGGCCGCAGCCAGGCCCGGCGGGGGCGCGGGGCCTGCTCGGTACGCCGGATCTCGGTCAGCAGATGCTCCTTGAGGAGTCGGTGACGGCCCGGTGGAAGGTCCTGTTCGGGCAGGTGGCTCATCGGTGTCCCTCCCTCAGGGGCCGGACCGCGCCGCCGCGGTCACCTGTCTTCTGTCCGCTCGCGTGCGGGAGTTCCATGCCGTTCGTGAAGGCCGCGAGCTTGGTGCGAGCCCGCGAGAGCCGTGACCGCACCGTCCCGACCGGCACCCCCAGCGCCTCCGCGGCGGCCCCGTAGTCCAGCCCCGACCACACGCACAGCGCCAGCACCTCCCGCTCGGCCCGGCGCAGTCGCGTCAGGGCGGTGCGTACGAGGTCCAGCCGGGCCGCGTCGTCCACGCGCCCCGCGACCTCGTCGGCGAAGTCCCGTACGGCCTCGTCGCGCGGGAGCCGGGCCAGGGCGGCCGCGTGTCTCCGGCTCGCGCGGCGGGTGTTGCGCGTGACGTTGGTGGCGATGCCCAGCAGCCAGGGGCGCAGGGAGCCGCCGTCCTCGTCGAGCTTCCCGCGCAGCCGCCAGGCGTCCAGGAAGGTCAGTGAGACGACCTCCTCGGCGACCGTCCACTCCCCCGTGAGCCGGTAGGCGTGGTGGTAGACGGAGCGGGCGCAGGCGTCGAAGAGCTCACCGAAGGCGTCGTGGTCCCCCGCGCGGATGCGTCTTCGCAGATTCGTATCCACGCCCCTCTTCCTGTCCGCACGACGAAGGCCGGTTCCCGTGACTCACGTCACAGGAACCGGCCTTCTCGGTACGTCTTCTCGGTACGCCTCTTCGGTACGGCGTCAGACCCCGGCGTACGAGTGCTTGCCGGTCACGAAGATGTTGACGCCGTAGTAGTTGAAGAGCCAGCAGCCGAAGGCGATCATGGCCAGGTAGGCGGCCTTGCGGCCCTTCCAGCCGGCCGTGGCACGGGCGTGCAGGTAGCAGGCGTAGGCGACCCAGGTGATGAAGGACCAGGTCTCCTTGGGGTCCCAGCCCCAGTAGCGGCCCCAGGCGTCGCCCGCCCAGATCGCGCCGGCGATGATCGTGAAGGTCCACAGCGGGAAGACGGCCGCGTTGACGCGGTAGGCGAACTTGTCCAGGGACGCGGCGGCGGGCAGCCGGTCGAGGACCGAGTTGGCGAACGCGCCGGGCTTGCCGCCGGTCGCCAGCTTGTTCTCGTAGGCGTCCTTGAACAGGTAGAGGATCGTGGCGACCGCGCCGACGTAGAACACCGCGCCGCAGAAGATCGCGGTGGAGACGTGGATGTACAGCCAGTACGAGTGCAGCGCCGGGACCAGCTGGTCGCTCGCCGTGTACAGGACGGTGACCGCGAGGCCGAGGTCCAGCAGGACCGTGGTGATCAGGAACAGGCCGAGCCAGCGGACGTTCTTCTTCAGCGCCAGCAGACCGAGGTACACCCCGACGGCCACCGTGGAGAAGGTGAGGTTGAACTCGTACATGTTGCCCCACGGCGCCCGCTCCACCGAGGCCGCGCGGGCGATCACTCCGCCCAGCTCGACCAGGAACGCGAGCACCGTGAGGGAGATCGCGATCCGGCCGTACATGTCGCCCTGCTCGTCGCCGCCGTGCGCGCCGGGCCCGTCGGGCAGGTCCCGCGCGCCGGCCGCCGAGCGCACCACGACCTGCGGGCGCTCCAGCACGGCGGTGCCGCCGTCCTTCTTGACGGTGACGGCCGGGCCCTTCGCCTTGGCCTGCGCCGTGGCGGTGAGCGCGGCGGCGGTCCGGCCGACCTTGCTGCGGCTGCCGAAGAGCCACTCCGCGATGTACGCGAAGAAGGCCAGGGTGTAGACGGCCATCGCCGAGTAGATCAGCGTGTTGCTGATACTCGCGAGGTGTTCGTTGGTGGCGGCGGCCAGCTCGGTTGCGGCGGCGAAAGTCACCTCAGCACTCCTTCGGGTGAATATCCCGGCGAATTGCGTCGGGCGGTGAGGTCGGGCAGGAAGCTTGAAGCCGTGTTACCGGGCTGGTTTCAACCCGGCTGGCGTTGATCGTGGAAGACCTGGCGGGCCGCTGGCCCGTCGGGCGGCGTGAGCCAGGAATCTCCCTGGGTCCGCGAGGGAGAGGATTCAATTCTCAGCCCCTTCGGCAGCTGCGGCGTCGGAGTCGGACGCGCCGTCCGGCTCCGCCCCCGGCGCCTGGTCGTACAGGATGCCGGCGAGGTCGCCGAGTTCCTCGGGGAGCTTCGCGGACTCGCTGCGGCCGAGGCCGGCCATCTCGACGACGGTGACGCCGTCGGCGCCCTTGACCGCGCGCACCCACACCCGGCGGCGCTGGATGAACAGGGAGGCGGCCAGGCCGAAGATCGCGGCGATCGCACCGGTCAGCGCCCAGCCGCTGCCGGGCTGCTGGGTGATCTGGAAGTTGGCCCACTGCTTGGTGCCCTCGTAGGTGACCGAGCCCGCGCCGTCCGGGAGGGTCATGGTCTCGCCCGGCTTGAGGTTCTCCCGCAGCTGCGCGCCCTTGGAGTCCTTGAACTCCTTCATATGGGTCTTGTCCATCTGGTACACGCTCTGCGGGATCCCCGAGTCGACCCCGAGGTCGCCGTGGTACGGCGCCAGGTTCAGCACCGGGTTGTCCAGCGCCGGGAAGGTCGAGGCGGTCTCGCTGCCGGCGGTGTACGTCGGCAGGAAGAAGGCCGAGATGCCCAGCTGCTCGGTGACGCCCTTGGCGTTCTTGTAGCCGTCGAGGACCTTGACGACACCGCTGGAGGTGACGTTGGAGTCCAGCGGCAGCAGCGGCACCGCGTCATGGAAGACGACGTTCCCCTTGCCGTCGCGGACCGTGATCACCGGGGCGTAGCCATGGGCGGTGAGGTAGATCTTCGAGTCGTCGATCTCCAGCGGGTGGTTGACCTTGACGACATCCTTCTTGTCCTTGCCGTAGGCGCCGACGCTGTAGGTGACCGCCGCCTGGAAGGTGCGGGCGGTGCCCTTGTTGGGGCCGGTCTTCTCGTACGTCCCCTTGAACTTGTCCAGGGTGAAGCTGAACGGGTTCAGGTCGTCGGTCCCGAAGAGGTTGCCGGACTTGAAGTCGTCGTAGGCGATGAGGGTGTTGGAGAAGCCGGCGTTGCCCTCGACGAGGAGCTTGTTGCCCTCGGCCTTGAACAGCTGGCCCCAGGCGAAGGCCACCAGCATCACGATGAGCGCGATATGGAAGGCGAGGTTGCCGACCTCACGGAGGTAGCCCTTCTCGGCGGAGACGGCGTCCCCGGCGAGGAGGGCGCGGAAGCGGCGCTTCTTCAGCAGGGCGAGGGCGGCCTCGCGGACCTGTTCCGGCTCGGCGTCCGTGCGCCAGGTGGTGTACGCCGGCAGCCGGGTCAGCCGCTTGGGGGCACCTGGCGGACGGCTGCGCAGCTGGCCGGCGAACTGCCAGGTGCGGGGCACGATACAGCCGATGAGGGAGACGAACAGCAGGATGTAGACGGCCGAGAACCACACCGAGCTGTAGACGTGGAACAGGCCCAGCTTCTCGTAGACCGGCGCGAGCGTCGGGTGGGCCTTCGCGAAGTCGGCGACCTTGGTGGCGTCCTGGCCGGTCTGCGGGATCAGCGAGCCGGGGATCGCGCCCAGCGCCACCAGCAGCAGAAGCAGCAGGGCGACCCGCATGGAGGTCAGCTGGCGCCAGAACCAGCGGGCCCAGCCGACGACCCCGAGGCCGGGCACGTTCGCCGCGGTCTCGGCGGGCGCGGTGGAGAGCTGGGAGCCGGCCGCGCCGAGGTCCCCCTCCTCGGGGGCGGCCGCCGTCTCGTCGCTTGTCGTGGTCTTGCTCATGGATCAGATCCCCACAGTGAAGCCGGCGGACCAGGACTGCATGTCCTGCACGATGCGGTCCCACGCACCGGTCAGCAGCAGCAGTCCGGTCACGATCATCATGATGCCGCCGGCCCGCAGCACCCAGACGTAGTGGCGCTTGACCCAGCCGAAGGCACCGAGCGCCTTGCGGAAGGCGACCGCGGCCAGGACGAACGGCACTCCGAGGCCGAGGCAGTAGGCGACGGTCAGTATGGCACCGCGGCCCGCACTCCCCTGCTGGGAGGAGAGGGCGATCACGGAGGCGAGGGTGGGGCCGATGCACGGGGTCCAGCCGATGCCGAACAGCGCGCCGAGCAGCGGGGCGCCGACGAGCCCGGTGGCGGGCTTCTTGTGGAAGCGGAACTCGCGTGCGGTCATCCAGGGCATCAGGCCCATGAAGAAGACGCCCATGACGATCATGAGGACGCCGAGCACCTTGGACAGGACGCCCTGGTTCTCCTGGAGGGTCTGCCCGAAGTAGCCGAACAGGGCGCCGCTGGAGACGAACACGGCGGTGAAGCCGAGGACGAACAGGGAGGCGCCGGCGACCATCCGCCCGCGCCGGGCCTCGGCCAGGTCCGTGCCGGTCACGCCGGTGACGTAGGAGAGGTAGCCGGGGACGAGCGGCAGGACGCAGGGCGAGAAGAAGGAGACGAGCCCGCCGAGCAGGGCGATGGGCAGGGCGAGGACCAGGGCGCCGTTGAGGACCGTGCCGTTGTAGCCGTCCGCCGCGGCGAGGGTGGTGAGCGCGCTCACGTCACTTCTCCGCGAGGACCGGGGCGATCATCTTGCGCAGCTTGTCCTCGCTGAGCGCGGCCAGCGACCGCGCGGCGATCTTCCCCTCACGGTCGATGACCAGCGTGGAGGGGATGGCCTGCGGGTTGAGCGTGCCCTTCTTGAAGCGGAGCATCAGCTTGCTGCTCGGGTCGTACAGGCTGGGGTAGGTGACCCCGAAGCCCTTCTCGAAGGCGCGGGCGCTCTGGACCTTGGGGTCGGCGACGTTGATGCCGACGAACTGCACGCCCTGGGCGGCCAGGTCCTCGGAGACCTTCTGGAAGTTGGGGGCCTCGGCACGGCAGGGCGCGCACCAGGATCCCCACACGTTCAGGACGACGACCTTGCCCTTGTACGAGGAGAGGGCGAGCTGCTGGTCGTCGATGGTCTTGCCGGAGAGTGCGGGGGCCGCGTCGCGCTTGCCCTGGGCGACGGTGGAGATGCCGTCCTTGCCCATGATGAATTTGGTGTCACCGCCACCGCCGGAGATCCCTCCGGCGGCGCAGGCGGACAGCAGCAGGGTCGCCGCAGCGGCGACGGCGAGGGACGAAAGCGTGCGGGTGGCACTCATGTGAAAAGTTTCGCATGCCCGTTCCGGGGATCTTGCGCACCCCCCTTGCGGGCGGAAAACCGCATTTCAGGCGGCGGATTCGGAGGGGCTGGGGGAGCTCGTGGAGCCGGTGGAACCGGCGGTGTCCTTCATGAACTCCTTCCAGCCCCCGGCCGGCTGCTGGCCGACGTCCAGGGTGCGCAGCTTGTCCAGCACCTCCGGCTTCTGTACGTCGATCCAGTCCACGAACTGGCGGAAGGAGACGAGCCGGACGTCTGCGCCGCTCTCCTTCTCGGCGGCGATGTGCTTGAACGCCTCCTCGACGGCGTCCATGTAGATGCCGCCGTTCCAGTGCTCGAAGTGGTTGCCGACGAAGAAGGGGGCGCGGTTGGACTCGTACGCCCGCCGGAAGCCCTGGATGTAGGCCTGGGCGGACTGCTTGCGCCAGCCCGGGTAGTTGTAGCTGGGCGCGTTGGTGGAGTTGACCGACTGGTTGGCGAGCATGTTGTAGTCCATCGAGAGGACCTCGAAGCTGCGGCCGGGGAAGGGTATCTGCTGCAACGGCAGGTCCCAGAGCCCCTGCCTCTTCTGCGGCCACACCTGGCGCCCGCCCGGCGAGGAGGCGTCGTAGCGCCAGCCGAGCGCCTTGGCGGTGGGCAGCAGGTTGTCCTGGCCGAGGAGGCAGGGCGTACGGCCGCCGACGAGCTCCTTGTCGTAGTCGAAGGGCAGCGCGGCCAGATCGGTCCAGCCGGTGGTGGTCCGCCACTCCTTCACGAACTTCTTCGCCTGGTCTATCTCGCTGCGCCACTGCGCGGGCGTCCAGTTGCCGACCGAGCCGGAGCCGCCGCAGAAGTGCCCGTTGAAGTGGGTGCCTATCTCGTGCCCCTCCAGCCATGCCCGGCGGACGTTGGTGAGGGTCATCTTGACGTGCTCGTCGGTGAGGTAGCCGATGTCGGAGGCGCCGACGGGGTTGTTCGGCGGGTCGTAGAGCCGCTTCTTCGACTCGGGCAGGAGGTACAGCCCGGAGAGGAAGAAGGTCATGGCCGCGCCGTGCTCCTTGGCGAGGTCCAGGAAGCGCGGGAAGAGACCGTTGCCGACCTCGCCGGCGCCGTCCCAGGAGAAGACGACGAACTGCGGCGGCTCCTGGCCGGGCTCCAGCGGCACCGGCTTGACGGGCTGGTGGGGCTGCTTGCCGGTGAAGGCGGTGGACCCGTCGCCGATCGGCTTGGCGGTGGCGGTCGGCTTCGGCGAGCCCTTCTTGCCGGAGCCGCCCTTCCCGGAACCGCCCGCGGGGGAGGGATCGGTACTGGTCAGGCTGCCGCATCCGACGAGTCCGGCAGCGGCGGCGGCCCCGGCACCGAGTCCGAGTGCTCCCCTTCGGGTGATGGCGCGCATGGCAATCCCGTTCGTCGCGTCCTCTGGTGGTCACCCCTTCAGAGGACACGACGAACGAGCGGGTTCCGCTCATACGTCCGGATTCGGTAACAGCGAACGCTCAGGAAGCACCCAGATGTGGCCGGAATGCGTCGCGCACCGGGCTCTAGTGCCGGGGCACTAGGCGCCGAAGGCCTTGCCCTGCCCCGGCGCCGCGCCCTTCACCGGCTTGGCACCGGCCCGCAGATGGGCCGGTACGAGGTCGAGGGCGGGCTCGCTGTAGCCGACCGAGACGATCCGGTCGCCCCGGTAGGTGAAGGTCGTCAGCGAGGCGAGCGTGCACTGCCGCTTGCGCGGGTCGTGCCAGAGCCGGCGCCGCTCGACGTAGGACCGCACGATCCAGATCGGCAGCTGATGGCTGACCAGTACCGCCTCATGGCCGCGGGCCGCGTCCTTCGCGGCGTCCAGCGCGCCCTTCATCCGGACGACCTGGTCGACGTACGGCTCGCCCCAGGACGGCTTGAACGGGTTGACGAGGTGCTTCCAGTTCTCGGGGTTCTTCAGCGCGCCGTCGCCGACCCCGAAGGTCTTGCCCTGGAAGACGTTGTCCGCCTCGATGAGCCGCCCGTCGGTGGCGAGGTCGAGCCCGTGCGCCTTGGCGATCGGGGTCGCCGTCTCCTGCGCCCGCTCCAGCGGGGACGCGACGACGTACCGGATGTCCCGGGAGGAGAGGTGCTCGGCGACCCGGTCGGCCATCTGCCGGCCCAGCTCGGAGAGGTGGTAGCCGCCGAGACGTCCGTAGAGGATCCCGTCCGGGTTGTCGACCTCGCCGTGCCGCATCAGATGGACGACGGTCAGGTCGCTGTTGCCGTTGAGGCTGTTGTCGGGGGTGGTCATGCTGCTGTGGCCTCCGCAGCCGCTCGGGCCGCCGCCGGAAGGGCGTCGGCGATCCGCTGGATGGCCCGGTCGTCGTGGGCCGTGGAAACGAACCAGGACTCGAAGGACGACGGCGGCAGATAGACGCCGTTCGCCAGCAGCGAGTGGAAGAAGGCGGTGAACCGGAAGGACTCCTGCGCCTTGGCGTCCTCGTAGGTGCGCACCGGCCGGTCGGTGAAGAAGACGGAGAACATGTTGGACGCGCTCTGCAGGGTGTGCGCGACGCTCTCCTTGGTCAGCGCCTCGGAGACGAGCGCCTGGATCTGCCCGGACGCGGCGTTGACCTTGTCGTACGCCGCGTCGTCGAGGAGACGGAGCTGGGCGAGGCCGGCGGCGGTGGCGACGGGGTTCCCGGACAGGGTGCCGGCCTGGTAGACGGGCCCGGCGGGCGCCAGGTGCGCCATCACGTCGGCGCGCCCCCCGAAGGCGGCGGCGGGGAACCCTCCGCCCATGACCTTGCCGAAGGTCATGAGATCGGGCCGTACGCCGTCGATCCCGAACCACCCGGCGCGGCTGGTGCGGAACCCGGTCATCACCTCGTCGGAGACGAAGAGCGCGCCGTTGGCCCGGCAGGCGTCCTTGAGTCCCTGGTTGAAGCCGGGCAGCGGCGGGACGACGCCCATGTTGCCCGGGGAGGCCTCGGTGATCACACAGGCGATCTCACCGGGGTGCCGGTGGAAGGCCTCCTGCACGGCCTCCAGGTCGTTGTACGGCAGCACGATGGTGTCGCCGGCCTGGGCGCCGGTGACGCCGGGGGTGTCGGGCAGCGCGAACGTGGCGACCCCGCTCCCCGCCGCGGCGAGCAGCGAGTCGACGTGCCCGTGGTAGCAGCCGGCGAACTTGATCACCTTGGTCCGCCGGGTGAACCCGCGGGCGAGACGGATCGCGGACATGGTCGCCTCGGTCCCGCTGCTGACGAGCCGCACCTGCTCCAGGGGCTCGATCCGGGCGACCATCTCCTCGCCGAGGGCGACCTCGCCCTCACCGGGCGTACCGAAGGAGGTGCCGCGCGAGACGGCCTCCCGCACGGCGGCGATCACCTCGGGGTGGGAGTGCCCGAGGATCATGGGGCCCCAGGAGCAGACCAGGTCGACGTACTCCCGGCCGTCGGCGTCGGTGAGGTACGGACCGCTGCCGGACACCATGAAACGGGGTGTTCCGCCCACGGCGCGGAAGGCGCGGACCGGCGAGTTCACACCGCCCGGGGTGACGGCGGCCGCTCGGTCGAACAGCGCCTGCGAGACGGGCGCATCGTATGAATAGGGCAGTTCGCTCATGACCTGCGGCTTCTCCGACCTTCTCCGACTTGCTGGACTCCGGTTGCCAGTGACTCCCCAGGGTAGGCCAGTGGGCGTGCGGGACCGCGGGGCAGGAAGGCACCGACCCCTCCCGCACCGGCCGTCATCTGAGAAACTGAGACGGACTGAGCCTGATATGAGACGGACTGAGGCTGATAGACGTAGCTCACCATGACCGTGTGTCGAGGGCTGCGAAGATCCTGCGGACAGGTGTTTCAACGCACGTTTCGGCGGGCGGCCGTGGGGGAGGTCACTGACACGATGATCGGGTTGCGCGGCCGGGGCCACGCGTCCTAGAAAAGCAGTCGGGTGGAGATATGCATCGCGGTGGCGGACTGGGCGAGGGGACTGACGACCTGGGTCCTCGACGTGCCCGGCGGGGAAGGCACCGGCGCGACCTGGAGGAAGCGGGCGAGGGACGCGACGAAGCACGTCAGGGCCAGGACATGAGCCCGGGCGAGGACCAGGGTGTACCGAATGGAGCCGGGAGCAGGAATGGTGGTCGGGTGGGGGTGACGTACAAGTACTTCGGCGCGCCGGACGGCGCGACGGCGGCCCGCGTCCCGATCTCGATGCGCCCCGAGGAACTCGGCGGCGACGAGCTCGGCATGAACGGCATGTTCACCAAGATCAAGCCGGAGACGATGGCCGCGATGGTCCTCACGGGCATCGAGGGCGTCCCCCTGCACAAGGTCCCCCCGCTCGAGCTGGTCGTCCTCCATCCCGACTACGCGGTCGTGAAGCTCCCCATGACGGTCGTCGACCCCCTCCGCGACATCGGCGAGGAGGCGGTGGGCGCGGCCGCCTTCATCTGGTCCACGGTCCCGGACCGCGGCGGCCCGCGGGACGCGTTCAACGTGTACCAGCTGCTGCACGAGTGGCAGGACTTCTCGCACCGGTTGCATGAGGCGGGGCATCAGCCGTACTGCCTTGTGTGGCCGTGACCTGGGGTTTCTTGCAGATCGGGCGGGGTCTTCGGGCCTCGCCCTCTTCGGTGGCGGGGAGGGGCCGTCAGGCGCGGCAACAGCCCGTCTTCGACGGCCGCGCCGAGGATGCCGAAGACGGGAGAGCCCAGCTCGCATTGACCGAGGTGCTCACCGATGTGGTTCCGGACCGTCGCCCGAGCACCGCACCCGGAACCTGCTAGTTGGTTCCGGCGGTGAGTTCGCCGAACAGCTTGTTCGCCGCGTCCGAGGTGAACTGGCGCTGCAGTTCGGCGCGGGCGATCTGCTTCTTGAACTCGCCTTCGAAGCGGGTGAGACCGGCGTTGTGCATGGTGTCGGTGATCCACGTGGCGAACGCCTGGTAGTTCCAGATGTGCGGCAGGCAGGTCCGCGAGTAGCCCTCGAGGAGGCTGGAGTCGCCTTCCTTGGCGTGGCGGATCACGGCTCGGGCGAAGACCTCGGCGTCGTACAGGGCGAGGTGGATGCCCTTGGCACTCATCGGCGGGACGATGTGGGCGGCGTCGCCGAGGAGGTACAGCCTGCCGTGGCTCATCGGGTCGAACACCACGCTGCGCAGCGGCACGATCTGCTGGGAAAGGATCCCGCCGCGCGCGGGAGGGGTGCCGAAGCGGGCTTCCAGCTCGTTCCAGATGCGCTCGTCCGGCCACTGCTCGGGGGTGTCGTCGACCGCGCACTGGAGGTAGATGCGACTGGCCCGAGGTCCGCGGGGGATCATGCCGGCCAGGCCCCGCTCGTGGATCGCCATGCCGTGCGGTCTGGTCGGGGTGGCGGCCAGGACGCTGAGCCAGGAGTAGCCGTACTCGTGGGAGTACTCGGTCAGGGCCGCGGCGGGGATGCTGCGGCGGGACACGCCGTGGAAGCCGTCGCAGCCGGCGATGAAGTCGCACCCGATGGCCTGGGCCGAGCCGTCGGCGGCCCGGTAGCGCACCACGGGGTGGTCCCCGGCGATGTTCTCCAGCGTGATGTCGGCGGCCTCGTAGCGCAGGTCGCCACCCTCGCGCAGGTAGACCTCGGTGAGGTTGCGCACGAGGACCTGCTGCGGGCAGTACAGGCTCTCGTTGTTGTCCTCGTCCACGTCGATCGGCATCGCCTGGCCGTCGATGTGAAAGGAGAAGCCGCCCTCGCTGTGCGGGATCGGATCGCCCGCCAGGACCTCCTCCAGTCCCCACGCGCGGAACAGGCGCACCCCGAAGGTGTCGATGGTCCCGGCGCGCTGGCGCTGCTCGACGTAGGCACGGGGGTGCTTCTCCAGCACGATGCAGTCGATGCCGTTGCGCAGCAGGAAGGTGCCGAGGGTCAGACCGGCGACGCCGGCTCCGATGATGACGACGGCCGTGTCGTCGTGTGTCGTGGTCATAGGGTGCGCGAGCCTCCGTGCTCGGGGCGGTGGACCGGTTCGCGGCATGGCCGCCACCGGCGGCGCCGCCCGGGTGGTGCGGCGTCCGGTCCCCACCCTCTGCCGCCTCCCGCAGTGCACACCACCGGCAATCGGACAGCAGATACCGGAAGGCCGCCAAACTGCGGGGGAGGCGGTACAGGCTGCCTGAGCTGCGCAGAAGCAGGCGGTCAGGTGTGGTGGTGGCGCAGGCCGGCCTGGTAGCGGCCAGGTGTCTGACCGACGACTTCGGTGAAGGCGTCGATGAAGCTGGAGGGGTTGGACCACCCGCACGCCACCGCGGTCTCGATCACCGACATGCCGTCGGTGAGGCGAGCCAGCGCGTGATGGATGCGCAGGGTGGTGCGCCAGCGGTGGAAGCTCATGCCCAGCTCGGTGCGGAACAGGCGGCTCAGGGTGCGTTCGCTGGCCCCCACCCGGCGGCCCAGTTCGGCAAGGGTCGTGGGCTGGGCAGGGTCCTCGTGCAGGAGCGCGGTGGCGGCGCGGAGCCGGTCGTCGTTGGCCTCGGGCAGGTGGAGGGACTGCTCGGCGGCGTCGACGAGCTCGTCCACGATCACGGTGAGCAGCCGCCGGTGAGCGCCTGGGCGGCGCTCCGGGCTGTCGGTGAGCGCGAGAAGCGCTTCGCGCAGCAGGGGGCTGACCGCGAAGACGCTGGGGTGGTCCACGAGTTCTGCGCACAGATCGAGCGGAACGCGCAAGAGGCGTACGTCGGTCCGCCCGTAGAAGCGGTGGGAGTGCGCGAAGTGCGGGGGCGTCCAGGTGACGCGGCTGGCCGGCGCGACCCATGTTCCGCGCTCCGTGGTCGTGGCCAGCGCTCCGGCAGCGGCATAGACGAGCTGCCCCTCAGGGTGCGAGTGGGGGTCGAGCAGGGAGCCGTGGGGCAGCCACCCGGCCCACTGGAGCGGCGTGACGTGCACGGCGGATGGCGGCGGCGAAGAATGGCGGCTTTTCGGCATCTGGCGTCAGTTTACCGGTGGTCTTGGGCGGGCGCCGACCCGGACAGTGATGCCATGAGCCCCACTACCGGCACTGCTCCGCAAGGAGGTGGACCGTCATGACGCCACCCGTCCAGCGCCCCGACAAGCGGCGGATGCTGTCACTGACCGTCCAGGCCAGCGAGCGGACCAGCCCGCACTTCATGACCGTCACACTCGGCGGGGACGACGTCCGGCACCTGCGACAGACCGGCTTCGACCAGGCAGGCCGCCTGTTCTTCGCCGACCCTGCCGACGACGCGGACGTGGTCCTGCCCAGCAGTGAGCGATGGATGCTCCACCTCGCCCTGCAGAGCGCCAGACGGCGCCCGCGGGTACGGACATACACGATCCGCAGGTTCAGGCCAGAGGAGTCGGCGTTCGACATCGAGGTCTCGCTCCACGAGATCGACGCGTCCGGCCAGGCAGCGGCCCCGGGGACCCGGTGGGCGCTCACCGCCGCGCCGGGCACCAAGGTGGCCTTCCTCGATGAGGGACACGGCTACGCCCCTCCCGCCGGCGCCACGTGGCAACTCCTCGCCGGAGACGAGAGCGCCCTCCCTGCGATCCTCTCCATCCTGGAGACGTCTCCCGCGGACCTGCCCGCCACCGCGCTCCTGGAAGTCCCCTCGCCCGACGACGTCCGGACCGACATCACGATGCCGCCGGGCAGCAGCATCCACTGGCTGCCCCGTGTCGACCCCGGCTCCAAACCCGGCACCCTCGCCCTGGACGCCGTGAAGCAGGCCCGGCTTTCCGACGGCCCCTTCTACGCCTGGACAGCCGGCGAGTCCTCGATGGCCACCGGCATCCGCCGCCACCTCGTCGGCGAGCGCCGCGTGCCGAGGTCCGACATCTCCTTCCGCGGATACTTCCGTCACGGGCGCGCCGGCCTCTGACCACCGAACGCCTCCGTCTGGTGAAGGTTTCGACGCCTCCACCACCCACGGGTGCCTTCGCCACGACCCGAGACCGGTCCGCGTCCGCGCTCACCGGCGCGGGCAATCGACTGAATTGACGTCGGCTGCGGCTGATGCGCGGAAGAGGGCCAGTTGTCGCGATCGACAATCGGCCAATCGGCGTCATCGCGAACAATTCCGGCGTGAGGCACATCACTCTGCGTGGAGTGGGCAAAGTCGCGGCAATCTCACGGCGGCTGACGGCGACTCAGCGGTAGTCGCCTTTCACAGCACCTTGCAGGAGTCACCCATGGGTTCGCGATCCGCCGGCAGCCGTCGTCTGCGCAGACGCTTCCTGAGACCCGTCCCCGTCGCCGGTGTCCTGGTCGCGGGGTGAGTGTCGCCGCGGTGCCCATGCTGGCCAGCGGGGCGTCGTCCGCGTGCAGCGTGACCTGCAAGGTCACCTCATCATGAACGCGGGCAGCGCCACCGAGGTCACCTCGTTCGACCAGTGGACGGTCGGAACACTCGGCGACACGGGGCTGGTCCTGCCGCCCTCGGCTTCGTCCTCCTTCAGGTCGGTGCCCTCGCCGTCCATCCGACCGGCGAGGGCCGCCGGACCACGCTCGACGTCGTCCTCCTCGCCACGGCGCTCGTGACCGTGGCCGTCTGGCCGGGCACCGGGCTGCGACCGAAGGAGGCGGCCCGGGATCCGGGCCCGGTCAGATCACGCCGAGGTCCAGCATGGTGTCGGCCACCTTGAGGAAGCCCGCGATGTTGGCGCCGACGACGTAGTTGCCGGGGGCGCCGTACTCCTCGGCGGTCGTCCGGCAGGTGGTGTGGATGGTGGCCATGATGGCCGCGAGGCGGCGGTCGGTGTCCTCGAAGGTCCAGGAGTCGCGTCCGGCGTTCTGAGCCATCTCCAGGGCCGAGGTGGCGACCCCGCCGGCGTTGACGGCCTTGCCCGGGCCGAAGGCCACGCCCGCCTCCTGGAAGAGCCGTACCGCGCCGGGGGTGGTGGGCATGTTGGCGCCCTCGGCGACCGCCACGACCCCGCCGTCGAGCAGGGCGCGGGCCGCGCTCTCGTCGAGCTCGTTCTGGGTGGCGCAGGGCAGCGCCACCGTGCACGGCACGTCCCAGACGGAACCGCCCTCGATGTAGCGGGCCCGCGGCACGACCTCGGCGTACTCCTTGATCCGGGCCCGGCGGACCTCCTTGATGTCCTTGATCACATCGAGGTCGAGGCCCTCCTCGTCCACCACGTACCCGCCGGAGTCGGACAGGGCGACGACCTTCGCGCCGAGTGCGCGCGCCTTGCGGGCCGCGTAGATCGCGACGTTGCCGGAGCCGGAGACGACGACCCGGCGGCCGTCGAGGTCCTGGCCGCGGGCGGCGAGCATCTCGGAGACGAAGTAGACGGTGCCGTACCCCGTGGCCTCGGTGCGGACGTGGGAGCCGCCCCAGTTCAGGCCCTTGCCGGTGAGCACGCCGGACTCGTAGCGGTTGGTGATCCGCTTGTACTGGCCGAAGAGATAGCCGATCTCGCGCGTCCCGACCCCGATGTCCCCGGCGGGCACGTCGGTGTGCTCGCCGAGGTGGCGGTGGAGCTCCAGCATGAAGGACTGGCAGAACCGCATGATCTCGCCGTCGGAGCGGCCCTTGGGGTCGAAGTCGGCGCCGCCCTTGCCGCCGCCGATGGGCAGACCGGTCAGCGCGTTCTTGAAGATCTGCTCGAAGCCGAGGAACTTCACGATCCCGAGGTTCACGGACGGGTGGAAGCGCAGACCGCCCTTGTAGGGGCCGAGGGCGCTGTTGAACTCCACCCGGAAGCCCCGGTTGACCTGGATCCGGCCCTCGTCGTCCACCCACGGGACACGGAAGACGAGCTGGCGCTCCGGCTCGCACAGCCGCTCCAGGATCCGGTGGCGGGTGTACTCGGGCCGGCGGGCGAGGACCGGTTCCAGGGACTCCAGCACCTCGCGTACGGCCTGGTGGAACTCGGACTGGGCGGGATCCCGCGCCAGGACGGCGGCATGGACCCCGGCGGTCAGGCGCAGGTCCTCGGCCGGTGCGTGCTGGACGGTCATGGGCGTACCTCCTTGTACGGCGTTGCACGGGGATGTACGGCGGATCGCACGGCGGGTACTCAGCGAACCGTCGGACCAGCGCTGACGACGAGCGTCCCGCCCGTCGGGTTCAACGATTCCCTCGGGACGCGCGGCACGGCCTCGGCGCTACGATCCCCCGCCATGGACTGGGTCGAGCGCGCCGCGAGACTGAGGCAGTGGACCAGGAGCGGCACCCGCGCTCCCCACAAACCGCTGCTGCTGCTCTACGCCCTCGGCAGGTTCCAGCGGGACGCGGACGATGCGCTGCGGTACAGCGCGGTGGAGGAGGATCTCCAGCGCCTGCTGGCCGAGTACGGGCCGCCGCACCGGACGACGCCCGCGTATCCCTTCCACCACCTGGTCGGTGACGGGGTGTGGGAGGTGCGCACCGACCGGGGGCCGGGCAGCCCCGGGACCGGGGTGCGGGACCTGCGGGCGTCCGGGGCGACCGGGCGGCTCGTGCCGGAGCTGAGGGCGGCGCTGCGACGGGAGCCGGAGCTGCTCGGCAGGCTCGTCCGCTCGCTCCTCGAACAGCACTTCCCGCCCTCCCTGCACGGCGAGCTGTGCGAGGCGGTCGGGCTGGAGCCGGAGCCCGCGCAGGACCGGCCGTTCGCGACGGTGCGGCGGCAGCAGCGGGACCGGCGGATGCGGGAGCTGGTGCTGACCGCGTACGAGTACCGGTGCGCGTTCTGCGGTTACGACGGCAGGATCGGCGCGGTGCCGGTCGGGCTGGAGGCCGCGCATGTGCGCTGGTGGGCCTACGGCGGACCGGACGACGTCGACAACGGGCTGTGCCTGTGCTCGCTGCACCACAGGCTCTTCGACAAGGGCGTCCTCGGCGTCGGCGACGGACACCGCGTGCTCGTCTCCCGGCGTTTCGTCGGCCACGGCGAGACCGCCCGCGCGCAGGTGACGGCCCTCGCGGGCCGTCCGGTCCTCGATCCGCGGCCGGGGGCGCGTCCGGTCGCCGCCGCGCATCGGGACTGGCACACGCGCCAGGTCTTCCACGGCGACGCCCGCCCCGCCACGGCCGCCCCGGCTACGGGGACTGCGGCGTCGTCCCCCGGCGCGCCAGCAGTCCGCTGACCACGAGGTCCGCCAAGGTCTCGGCCGTGGTCAGGAGTTGCTGCGGCGAGGCGGGTTCCGGACGGCCCAGTCGGCGGGCGAGGGGCACCTCGACCATTCCGGAGACGGGCGGGACGACGGCGAAGAAGAGGACGTCCATCGGGACGGGCGCCATCCGGCCGGCGGCGACGAGCCGCTCGATGCTGGGTGTCAGGATCTGGAGGGTGGGCGCGATGAACCGCTCGTACAGGTAGTCCAGCCGCTCGGTGTCCCGGGCGAGCTCCTCCACGAAGATCCGGCCGACCAGCGG
The DNA here is from genome assembly GCF_054660435.1 of Streptomyces sp. YKOK-I1. Lineage (NCBI taxonomy): Bacteria > Bacillati > Actinomycetota > Actinomycetes > Kitasatosporales > Streptomycetaceae > Streptomyces > Streptomyces sp. YKOK-I1. Next base: position 6,030,329 of record NZ_BAAGDR010000001.1, on the reverse strand, counting down.
GGTGTCCACCGCGCTGCGGTAGAAGCCGGTGATGATCCGCCGCAGCTGCTCCGCGTCGTCGGCCTCGGTCTCCACCTCGGGCATCCGGGCCAGCTGGGCGCCGAGGGCGCGGTCGACGACCGCCCGCCAGAACGCGGCCTTGGAGCCGTAGCGGTCGTTGATGAAGTTGTGGCTGACGCCGAGGCGGCGGGCCAGCTCACGGGCGGAGGCATGGTCGTAGCCGAGTTCCGCGAAGGCCTCCAGGCCGCGCTGGAGGATGCTCTCCTCCTCGGGCACCGCGGGCGTGTCCGCGCCGGGGCGCCCCGGCCTCCGCACGGATGCGGCTCGTGCTGCCACCGTTCGCCTTCCTCACTGCCGGGCCCGGCTTCCCCGGGCTTCGCCCCCACACTACTTGACACCTGTCAAGCCGGACCGTGCCCTCGCGGACCCCGCCGTCCAGTGGAGCGCCACCCGCTGGAGCGGCCGCTCGCCGATCGGAGGACGGCCGCCTCAACGCCCGCCTCAACGCCCGCCTCAACACCCGCCTCAACACCCGTGTCAAAATGATGATCTGACAGTCACTCACCATGGTTTCGGACGGAGCCAGGCAGCATGCCCTCTCCCAAGATCGACACGAGCAAGCCCCACCCGGCCCGGATGTACGACTACTTCCTCGGCGGGAAGGACAACTACGAGGTCGACCAGGAGGCCGCGGAGCAGTTCATCAAGGCGGCCCCCGAGGTGCGGGCGGCCGTGCGGGCCAACCGGAGTTTCATGCAGCGCGCCGTGCGGCACGTGGTCGAGGAGGGCGGCATCCGGCAGATCCTCGACATCGGCACCGGTCTGCCGACCGAGCCCAACGTGCACCAGATCGCGCGTGCCGTCGCCCCCGGCACCCGGATCGCCTACGTCGACAACGACCCGATCGTCGGCGCCCACTCCCGGAGCCTGCTGGGCGACGACGACGAGAACACCTCCGTCGTCCTCGGCGACCTGCGCGACCCCCGGGCCGTCCTCGACCACCCCGAAGTCCGCAAGGTCGTCGACCTCGACCGGCCCGTGGCGCTCATGCTGGTGGCGGTCCTGCACTTCGTCACGGAGGCGGAGGACCCGGACGCGATCCTCGCGACCCTGCTCGACGCGCTGCCGACGGGCTCGTACCTGATCCTCTCCCACGCCACGGTCGACCTCTTCGAGGAGGGCGGCCGCACGGACGCGGTAAAGGTCTACAACAGCGCCACCGCCAGCATGAACCCCCGCAAGCACGCCCGGGTCCTGGAGTTCTTCCGCGACTGGACCCTGCTCGAGCCGGGCCTGGTCCTGGTCCCGGACTGGCGCCCCACCGAGCCCGTCGACCCCGCCCTGCCCCCGATCGGCTTCTACGGCGGCGTGGCACGCAAGGACGGCTGAGGCCGCCGCTCCCACCGCGGTGCACCGAGTGCTCCCCGGTGCCCCATGGACCGACCGCCCGGGTGTACGTCACCCAGGGCGGTTCCGTCTTCCACCGCGCCAGGTGGCCCTGTCCCTCGCGTCGCCATGGCGGAGGGCCGGGGCGCCGACCGCCGCCGGTCCGGTGTCGTGACGTACATCGAGGGCGGCGGGCAGGTCACGACCACCAAGGGCCAGGCCGAACCCCGCCGGGCGTCAACGGCGAAGGGCCGGCCGGGCGCGTCGTGCGCCCGGCCGGCCCTTCCGTTGCTGCCTTCCGGCTGCCGTCTTCCGTGCGGTGCGGGTCAGTCCGTGCCGGACTCCATCGCCGCGCGGTCCAGGAGGGCGTCCTCCTCGGAGACCTCGCCGCGGGAGGCGATCGCCTCGGCGCCGCCCTCGGGGAGGGTGCCGATCAGACCGGTCGCGGCGGCCTGGGCGGCGCCGAGCGCCGGGGTGGCCGTGCTGCCGAGCAGCCCGAGACCGACGTACTGCTCCAGCTTGGCGCGGGAGTCGGCGATGTCGAGGTTGCGCATGGTGAGCTGGCCGATCCGGTCCACCGGGCCGAACGCGGAGTCCTCGGTGCGCTCCATGGACAGCTTGTCCGGGTGGTAGCTGAAGGCCGGGCCGGTGGTGTCGAGGATCGAGTAGTCCTCGCCGCGCCGCAGCCGCAGGGTGACCTCGCCGGTGACGGCGGCGCCGACCCAGCGCTGGAGCGACTCGCGGACCATCAGCGCCTGCGGGTCCAGCCAGCGGCCCTCGTACATCAGCCGGCCGAGGCGCCGGCCCTCGTTGTGGTACTGGGCGACGGTGTCCTCGTTGTGGATCGCGTTGACCAGGCGCTCGTACGCGGCGTGCAGCAGGGCCATGCCGGGCGCCTCGTAGATACCGCGGCTCTTGGCCTCGATGATCCGGTTCTCGATCTGGTCGGACATGCCGAGGCCGTGCCGGCCGCCGATGGCGTTGGCCTCCATCACCAGGTCGACCGCGGAGGCGAACTCCTTGCCGTTGACGGTGACCGGGCGGCCCTGGTCGAAGCCGATCGTGACGTCCTCGGGGGCGATCTCGACCGACGGGTCCCAGAACCGGACGCCCATGATGGGGTCGACGGTCTCGATCCCCGTGTCCAGGTGCTCCAGCGTCTTCGCCTCGTGGGTGGCGCCCCAGATGTTGGCGTCGGTGGAGTACGCCTTCTCGGTGCTGTCCCGGTAGGGCAGTCCGTGGGCGAGGAGCCACTCGGACATCTCCTTGCGGCCGCCGAGCTCCGTCACGAAGTCGGCGTCCAGCCACGGCTTGTAGATCCGCAGGTGCGGGTTGGCGAGCAGGCCGTAGCGGTAGAACCGCTCGATGTCGTTGCCCTTGAAGGTCGAGCCGTCGCCCCAGATCTGGACGTCGTCCTCGAGCATGGCGCGCACCAGGAGGGTGCCGGTGACCGCGCGGCCGAGCGGGGTGGTGTTGAAGTACGCCCGCCCGCCGGAGCGGATGTGGAACGCGCCGCAGGCGAGCGCGGCCAGGCCCTCCTCGACCAGCGCCGCGCGGCAGTCGACCAGACGCGCGATCTCGGCGCCGTAGGTGTGCGCGCGGCCGGGGACCGAGGCGATGTCGGGCTCGTCGTACTGGCCGATGTCGGCGGTGTAGGTGCAGGGGACGGCGCCCTTGTCGCGCATCCACGCGACGGCGACCGACGTGTCGAGTCCGCCGGAGAAGGCGATGCCGACGCGCTCGCCGACCGGAAGGGAGGTGAGGACCTTGGACATAGGAAGAGTATGCATGATGACGCATGACCATGCAAAGTCGCCCGGATGGCTGTGAGGGGGGTCACATCTCCGGGTCGCATTCCCGGGTCGCATCCCCGGGTCGCATCCCCGGGTCGCCTCCCCCGGGTCGCCTCCCCCGGGTCACCTCACTGCCGGACGTTCTGTTCCGCCCAGATCGTCTTGCCGCCCCTCGTGCCGGGGCGGGTGCCCCAGCGTTCGGTGAGCTGGGCGACCAGCAGCAGGCCCCGGCCGCCCTCGTCGTAGGTGCGGGCCCGCCGCATGTGCGGGGCGGTGCCGCTGGCGTCGGAGACCTCGCAGATCAGGGCCCGGTCGTGGATCAGTCGGAGCTGGACCGGCGGTTCGGCGTGCCGGATGGCGTTGGTGACCAGCTCGCTGACGATCAGCTCGGTGACGAAGGCCGCGTCGGTCAGCCCCCAGGCCTCCAGGCGCTCGATCACGTTCTTGCGGGTCTCGGCGACCGCCGCCGGGTCCGGCTCCACGTCCCAGATCGCGACCCGGGAGGCGTCGAGGCCCCGGGTGCGGGCGACGAGCAGTGCCACGTCGTCGGCGGGCCGCTGCGGCAGCATCCCGCCGAGGACCGTGTCGCACAGGGCGTCCAGCGAGGCGGCCGGCCGGGCGAGGCTCCGGCACAGCCGGGACACGCCGTCGTCGTCATCGCCGTCTGCGCCCACACCCGCGCCGTCGCCCTCGCCTTCGCCGGACGGACCGGCCCGGCGGGTGCGGGAGTCGAGCAGGCCGTCGGTGTAGAGGGCGAGCACACTGCCCTCGGGCAGCTCGAACTCGACCGACTCGAAGGGGAGTCCGCCCAGCCCCAGCGGCGGCCCGGCGGGCAGGTCGAGCAGTTCCACCCCGCCGTCCGGGCTGACCAGCGCGGGCGGCGGATGCCCGGCCCGGGCGAGCGCGCAGCGCCGGGAGACGGGGTCGTAGACGGCGTAGAGGCAGGTCGCGCCCACGTCCCCGGCGGTCTCCCCGTTCTCGGCGGCGTCCGCGTCGGTGGCCAGCCGGGCCACCAGGTCGTCGAGATGGGTGAGGAGTTCGTCGGGCGGCAGATCGATGTCGGCGAGGGTCCGTACGGCCGTCCGCAGCCGCCCCATGGTCGCCGAGGCGTGGATGCCGTGGCCCACCACGTCCCCCACCACCAGCGCCACCCGCGCCCCGGACAGCGGGATCACGTCGAACCAGTCGCCGCCCACCCCGGCCCGGGCGCCGGCCGGCAGATAGCGGGAGGCGACCTCCACCGCCGACTGCTCGGGCAGCCGCTGGGGCAGCAGACTGCGTTGGAGGGTGACCGCCGTGCCCCGGGCACGGGTGTAGCGGCGGGCGTTGTCGATGCAGACCGCCGCCCGCGCGGCCAGCTCCTCGGCGAGCACCAGGTCGTCCTCCTCGAACGGGTCGGGACGCCGGTGCCGGGCGAGGACGACCACCCCGAGGGTCGTACCGCGCGCCGCCAGGGGTACGGCCATCACGGAGTGGAAGCCGAAGTCGCGGATCCGGGAGATGCGCAGCGGATCGTCGGCGACCCAGGCGGGCAGCGCGGCCGGGAACACCCGGCGGTACAGACCGCGCCCCGACCGCAGGCTCTCCACCGGCGGCGAGCCCTCCGGGTACTCGTCCACCTCCCCCAGCGCGAGGACCGCCTCGGGGACTCCCGGCAGCACGGACTGGTGGGCGACCCGCCGCAGCGCCAGCGACACCCCGTCACCGGCCCCGGCGCCCTCGCCACCGCCCTCCCCGCCCTCCTCGCCTTCCCCGCCTTCCTCGAAGGAGGTCAGCAGATCCACGCTGAGGAAGTCGGCGAGGTCCGGCACCGCCACGTCGGCCAGCTCCTGCGCCGTCCGCGTCACATCGAGGGTGCTGCCGATCCGCGAACTGGCCGCGGCGATCAGCTGGAGGCGTTTGCGGGCCCAGTACTGCTCGGTCACGTCGTGCCCGGTGGCGGCCACCCCGAGCACCCGGCCGTCGTCCGGGTCCTCCACCCGGTAGAGCTGGACCGACCAGGCGTGCTCACGGGACTCGCCGGGGGCGCGGGCGTGGTTCTCGACGTACTGCGGTTCGCCCGTCTCCAGGGCGAGCCGCATCCGCCGCTCCACCAGCTCCGACACCGCGGTCGGGATCACGTCCGTCATCCGCAGCCCGCGCAGCTCCTCCTCGCCGAGACCGAGGGCGTGCTGCGCGGCCCGGCTGGAGCGGCGGTAGCGCAGGTCGGTGTCGTACACCGAGGTCGCACAGGACGGGGACTGCATCAGCCCCCGCCGCATCAGCGTGTCGTCCTCGGACCCGCCCCGCGGCTCCCACGACCCCGGTACCGCGGAGACCAGCAGCCAGTCACGGGGGCCGTCCGGCGCCGCGCGGTGATGCGCCAGCACCCTCGCCCTCAGCCGCCGGCCGGACCGGTCCCGGAGGGTGAGGGTGCCGTGCCAGCGGGGCAGTGCGGCGAGGGCCGGGAGGTCGCGGGCGGCCGGCTCCTCGGCCAGCAGGGCGGCCGCCGGCCGGCCCACGATCTCCTCCGCCCGGTACCCGAGCAGCCGCTCGGCACCCTCGTTCCAGCCGGTCACGGTGGCGTGCTTGTCGACGGTGACCCGCGCGGTGAGTGCCTCCATGGCGACTCATCTCGCTCTCGTGCGTGACGTGCTTCGGGGCGTACGGCACAGCACATATGTCGCACTATTGGGCACTCTTACCCATTCGGGTCACCGTTCAGGCGTATCCCGCTCAGGCGGCCACAGGTGTGCGCTCCTCCGCCTCGTCCAGCAGGTCGGCCAGCGAGGCCCGCGCCCGGGCCACCCGGGAGCGGACCGTGCCCACCGGGCAGTCGCTGACCTCGGCCGCCTCCGCGTACGGCAGTCCGAGGAGCTGGGTGAGGACGAACGCCTCCCGCCGCTCGTCCGGCAGCGCGGCCAGCAGGTCGAGCAGCACGATCCCGTCGTCGAACCCGGGCAGCCCGCGCGGCTGGGCCGACTCCACGGCGAGCTGCCAGTCCGGTACGTCGGCCGGGCGCGGCCGGGCGGAGGCGTACCGGTAGCTGTCGGTCACCGCCCGGCGGGCGATGGCCAGCAGCCAGGAGCGCGCCGAGGAACGGCCCTCGAACCGGTGCAGACTGCCGAGCGCCCGCAGGAAGGTGTCCTGGGCGAGGTCGTCCACAGCCTGGGGATCGCCGCACAGATGGGCGACGTACCGCAGGACGTCGCGGTGCAGCGCGCGCACGAACCGCTCGACGGCGGCGGGGTCGCCACCGCGCGCGGCCAGCGCCCACGCGGTGATCGAGTCGTCACGGGACGCCCCGGAACGGGACTCGGGACAGAACTCTGCGCATGACGGGGAGACGGAGGTGATCACCTGAGGGTGTCCTTCTCGGTCGTCCGGATGCCGGGACCTGGGCCCCGGTCCGGATACGGGGAGACGGCCCCACGGCGCCTGCGCGCACGTACGGCCGAAGCCCGGGGCGCACAGGGGCGGCCCGGGTCACCGGCTGCCGTCAGACGGCAGCGGCCCCCGCGGGCGGACCCCGGGACGTGATCGCGTGGACGAGGAGAAGCCGCGGCGCCCGCTCGCTGTGACGGCGGCGCGGCCGAAGGCGCGGGCGTTCGGGCGCGAGGGGCAGGGCGAGCAGCAGCCGCAGCGGCGCCGCGAGCCGGCCGGCCACCGCCCTCAGCACCCGGAACGCGGCCCGCTCACCGTGGGCCAGCCACAGCCCGCACAGCAGCGCGGCCAGCAGGTGGGCGGCGAACATCCCGGACGAGGAGGAGCCGACGAGGCCCTCCAGCAGACCCCGGCCACCGCTCCCCGCGTGACTCGTGTGGGCCAGGTGGCCCATGCCGGCCATGTGCGCCATGTCCATGCCGCCAGCGGCGTCCAGGGTGTTCATGGTGTTCATGTCGTCCATGGACATCGAGCCCGAACCGGTCGCGGCCGGGGGCGTGCCCGCCGTCTGGGCGTACTCGAACGCCCGGTGCAGGAGGGTCTGCGCGGCCACCACGACCGCGACCACCGGCACCGGACCCCGCTCCCGGCCCGCCAGGCCCCAGCCCACCGCGCCGGTCACGGCCGCACCGGCGGCCAGCGCCCAGGCGGGGACGTGGTCCCCGGACATCAGGACGTGGCCCAGGGCGGCGAGCAGCACACAGACGGCCGCGAACATCGCGGCACGCAGTGTGCGCGTACACCACCCGGCAGTCATGGCGCCTCATCCTCGCATCCGCACAGGGCCCCTCGGGCGGTGGTACGCAGACCCGCGCGCTCGCGCTCATCCACCACCGACACCCCGGAGGAGGGAAACCGGCCGCCCGGGGTTCCCGATCGCACGCTCAGGCGTACGGCGCCGGCAGCGGCAGGCGTCCGCGAAGGCCCGCACCCGGCGGCGCGCCGCCCCTCACCTCACCTCACGCCCACCGTCCGCAGCACGGTCAGCGCGAAGGTCCGCGCCGCGTCGGTCACCTCCCGCACGGACACATGCTCCCGGGCGCTGTGCGCGACGCCGATGTCCCCCGGCCCGAACTGGAGGGTCGGGATCCCGGCGCCGGTGTAGTGGCGCAGATCGCTGCCGTACGTCGCCCCGCGCTCCCGGGGCCGGGCCGCGCCGGTGGCGTCGGCGTGCGCCTCGGCGACGGTGTCCCGCAGCGGGTGCCCGGCCGTCAGCCGCCCGCTCGCGAACTGCCCGCCCGGCCAGGTCACGGTCGCGGGATGCGCCCGCAGCCAGGGGTCGCCGGCACACGCCTCGGCCACGCACCGCTCCAGCGCCGCCCGCGCGAGGGCCGGGTCCTCCCCGAGCCGCACCCCGAGCCGCCCCTCGGCGACGAGCGTGTCGGGCACGCTGCTCGCCCAGTCGCCGGAGCGCAGGGTGCCGACGGAGAGGGCGTACGGGATCGGGTACTCGGCGAGCAGCGGATCGGGGTCGCGGTTGCGGTCGGCCTCCAGCCGGGCGAGCGCCCCGTGCAGCGGCAGATAGGCGTCGATCGCGCTCACCCCGGCCTCGCGCGAGCTGGCGTGGGCGGCCCGGCCGGGCACGGTGAGCCGGAAGGTCAGGGCGCCCGCGTTCGCGGTGATCACGGTCCCCCCGGTCGGCTCGGCGATCACGCACGCGTCCCCGCCGTGTCCGCGCCGCAGGGTCCCGAAGGCGCCGATCCCGCCGTCCTCCTCGCCGACGACGAAGTGCACGGCGACCCGCCCGGCGAGCCGCACCCCGGCCGCCCTGATCGCCGCCAGCGCAGCGAGCTGCGCCGCGAGCCCCGCCTTCATGTCGCACGCCCCGCGCCCGTGCACCCGGTCACCGGTCACCCGGGGCACGAACGGGTCGCCCTCCCAGGCGGCCGGGTCACCGGGCGGTACGACGTCCACATGCCCCTGGAGGATCAGCGTCGGCCCGTCCCCGTCTCCCGCCGCGGCCGTGTGGCCGACCAGCCCCCAGGCCTCCTCGCGCGGCACCTCCATCCCGGGGAAGTCCGGGTGCGCGCACAGCTCCGGCAGGTCCATGGACCACAGGTCGACGTCCAGCCCCAGCCGCTCCAGCCGCCCGGCCAGCAGGTGCTGGAGCTCGGACTCGGCGGCGCTCCCGGTGACGCTCGGGACCGCGATCAGCTCCCGCAGCGTCCGTACGGCGTCCGCCTCGTCGACCGCCGCCAGCACGGTCTTCTCCCGGTCACTCAGCAACCCGTCCGCCCCTCCTCACAGCCGACCCCCGACGGGCTGAGCGTCGTACGCCGACCGCGCCCGTCACAACCCCCCGCCCACCGTGAACCCGATCACCGAGCCGCCGCCCGCCCGCCGGTGGGCGAACGGGGCGCCGCCGTGGGAGAGGGCCACCTCCCGCACGATCGACAGGCCGAGGCCGGATCCGGGCAGGGAGCGGGCGTCGGCGGCGCGGTAGAAGCGGTCGAAGACACGGGTCAGGTCCTCGGCGGCGATGCCGGGGCCGCGGTCGAGGACCTCGACGCGGACGACGCCGGGCCGGGCGGGCCCGATGACGGAGATCTCGACGGGTGCCACGCCCGCGCGGTCGAACTTGGTGGCGTTCTCCACGAGGTTGGACACCGCCCGCTGGAGCATGCCGGGCCGGCCGTCGGTCGTGGTGTCGCCGCTCGCCCGGACCTGGATCACCCGTCCGGTGCGGCGCCGGGCGAGCACCGCGACCTCCTCGGCGATGTCGGCGAGGTCCAGTTTCTGCGGGGGCTCGTTGTCGGCCTGGCCGGCGGCGAGATCGACGAGCTCGTTGACCAGGTCGGTCAGCTCGCGGGCCTCCTGGGTGAGGTCGGCGACCAGGTCCTCGCGCATGGCGGGCGGCAGCTCGTCGATCCGCCTGAGCAGCGAGATGTTCGTCCGCAGCGAGGTCAGCGGGGTGCGCAGCTCGTGCCCCGCGTCCTGCACCAGCCGCCGCTGGTCCTCCTCCGACTGGGCGAGCCGGCCCAGCATCCGGTCGAAGGCCCGGCCCAGCCGCCCCACCTCGTCATGGCCGGTGACCGGCACCTGCACCCCGAGCCGCCGGGTCCGGGCGACGTCCTCGGCGGCGGTGGTGAGGATGACCAGCCGGTGGGTGATGCGCCGGGCCAGCCACCAGCCGAACAGGCCCGCGGCCAGCACGACGGCGGTCATCAGGATCAGGGTGCGCTGCTGGAGCGCCCGCAGCAGGTCCTCGGTGTCGCTGAACTCCTGCGCCACCTGCACCGCGCCGCGCCCGCCGCCGAGCGCGACGGTCGCGACCCGGTAGACGTCGCTGCCGACGTCCACGTCCTTGTGCTCGGCCATCCGCCCGGCCGCCGGGGCCGCCGCGACCTTCCGGTCGGCGGCCACCACGGGCAGCCGCGGGCTCCCGCTGTCGACGACCGCCCCGTCGGCGCCGAGCACCTGCACATTGGTCCGCGCGGGCCGCACGATGTCGTGCCCGGGCGCCGCGGAGAAGAAGTCCTCGGGCGCCATGGCGTGCCCGCGCACCTCGTCCCGCAGATCCTGCACCACCTCGTCGAACACCGACTCCTGGTCGACCCGCACCAGCCGCGCCGCCGCCGAGTACGACAACACGCCCACCAGCACGGTCACGGCGGCGGTCACCGCCGCGAAGGACACCGCGAGGGTCGTCCGCAACGACACCAGTTTGGGCCGCGGCCCACCCACCAGCCGCCGCAGCCGGCCCACTCAGTCCTCCCGGAGCACGTATCCGACGCCGCGCACGGTGTGGATCAGCGGGGAGGCTGCCGGGTGGTCGAGCTTGCGGCGGAGATAGCCGACGTAGACGGCGAGGTTCTTGGATCCGGGGCCGAAGTCGTAGCCCCAGATGCGGTCGTAGATCGTGGAGTGGTCGAGGACGATCCCGGCGTTGCGCACGAGGAGTTCCAGCAGCTCGAACTCGGTGCGGGTGAGCTCCAGCTCGCGCTCGCCCCGCCAGGCCCGCCGTGCCTGCGGGTCCATGCGCAGCCCGGCCGCCTCCAGGTACCGCTCGGGCGTCTGCCGGGGGGCGGCTGCAGCGGTCTCCGCCGGTACGGGGACACCGCCCGGGTTGGTGCGCCGCAGCAGGGCCCGCAGCCTGGCGAAGACCTCCTCGACGTCGAACGGTTTGACGACGTAGTCGTCGGCGCCCGCGTCGAGCCCGGCGATCCGGTCGGCGGTCTCCACCAGCGCGGTCAGCATCAGGATCGGCGTGCGGTCGCCCTCGGCGCGCAGCACCCGGCAGACCTGGAGTCCGTCGATCCCGGGCATCATCACGTCGAGGACGAGCACGTCCGGCGGCGACTTGTGGGCGTGGGCCAGCGCCTCGACACCGTCGGCGACCGCGGTGACCTGGTACCCCTCCAGGGCCAGGGCGCGTTCCAGGGCGTGGCGGATGGCGCGGTCGTCTTCGGCGAGCAGCAGGGTGGGAGGCACGAAGCCAGTCTGCCAAGCTTTCCGGGTCGGACGACCTGATGATCTTCCTTCCGCGGGGCTTCTTACTCCCCTCTCACTCAGCCGGAGGCAACCTCACCCCGCGGGCCGCAGCGCCGCGAGCTGCTCGGCGAACGGTACGACGTCGAAGGCGTCCTTCACCGGTTCGCGCTCGCGCACCGCCGACAGCCCGCCCATCAGCGCCGCCAGCTCCCCCGCGGCCCGCTCGATCCGCTCCGGCAGCCCCTCGGCGCCCCAGTCCTCGGAGGCGGCGTAGACGGCGGTCGGGACGACGACGGCCCGCAGGTGGGCGAAGAGCGGCCGCAGGGCGTGCTCCAGGACCAGCGAGTGCCGCGCGGAGCCGCCGGTCGCCGCGATCAGCACCGGCTTCCCGGTCAGCGCGTCCGGGTCCAGCACGTCGAAGAACGACTTGAACAGTCCGCTGTACGACGCGGAGAACACCGGCGTGACGACGATCAGCCCGTCGGCGGCCCCGACCGCGTCCAGGGCGGCGGCGAGCTTCCGTCCGGGGAAGCCGTTGGTGAAGTGGTGCGCGATCTCCACCGCGAGGTCGCGCAGCTCCACGACCTCGATGTCCACGGGCGTCCGCGCCGCGACCGCCCCGGCGAGCCGGTCGGCGAGCAGCCGGGTCGACGAGGGGACGCTCAGTCCCGCCGAGACGACGACGAGCTTCATGCCACGGTCTCCTTCCGTGCGGCCGCGAGCAGCGACTGGTGGGTGGGCGCGTCCGGCACATCGGCCGGGCGCCCGGTGGCGAACTCCTTGCGCAGCACCGGCACGACCTCCTCGCCGAGCAGGTCCAGCTGCTCCAGGACGGTCTTCAGCGGCAGCCCGGCGTGGTCGAGCAGGAACAGCTGGCGCTGGTAGTCGCCGGCGTACTCGCGGAAGGCGAGGGCCTTCTCGATGACCTGCTCGGGGGTGCCGACGGTCAGCGGGGTCTGCTCGGTGAAGTCCTCCAGGGACGGCCCGTGGCCGTAGACCGGCGCGTTGTCGAAGTAGGGCCGGAACTCGCGCACCGCGTCCTGCGAGTTCTTCCGCATGAACGCGGGCACGCCCGTGCCAGCGGTGCCGACTCGGGCGTGCCCGTCTTCGTGCGCGCTGAAGGGAGCCGGTCCGAGCGGCCCGGTCCTTGGGCGCGTACCCCTTGCCGGGGCCAGAAGATGTTGTTTTGGCCTCCTCCCCGCGCCGCAGCGAGAGGATTCCGGCCCGCAGGCCGAGGTTCACGGGCGCTCGACCGCTGACGCGATGTCACCCCTGCGGCAAGCCCTGCCGCGACACTCCCAGGGGAGCGAAGCCAGCCTATCATCACCTCGCGTCACCATTTCACAACGAGGCGTAGTCGCCGACGCCACGGGCGTCACCCTGCCGGATGTCCTGCCCGAACCAGGGGTAGACCGGGCCGGTGTTGCCGCGGCCCATCATCAGGTCCACCCGGCCGTCGGCCAGGTGCTGGAGCATCGCGAAGTCCTCGGCGATCTTCACCGGGTCGTTGGTGGTGATGAGGGTGGTGGAGGTGGAGAGGATCAGCTTCTCCGTCTGCGCGGCGACGTACCCGAGCATGGTGGTCGGCGAGGAGGGCACGAACGGCGGGTTGTGGTGCTCGCCGGTGGCGAAGACGTCGAGGCCGACCTCCTCCGCCTTCAGCGCGATGGCGACCATGGCCTTGATCCGCTCGCGTTCGCTCGGCGTACGGCCGGTCGTCGGGTCCGGCGTCACATCGCCCACCGTGAAGATCCCGAACTGCATGGTCGCTCACCCTCCAAGGTTGTTGACCGTTCAACTATAGCCTCAGAACGGTCCCCCGCCCCCGGCTATTCCCGGCCCCGAAGGAGGCCGGCCGTCAGCCCAGCGGAAGCGCGTCCATGTACGCGTTCGACGGCTTGCGCACCTTCTTCAGACCGGTGGCGTCCAGGGCCACCGCCGCCGCCGAGGTGCCCAGCCTGCCGCCCGGGTGCCAGGTGCCGGTGACCGTCACCCAGGTGTCCGCCTTCGGCGTCGTACCGCCGTACACCCGCACCTTCAGCGTGGTGGCGTCCGCCGCACAGCAGCTGATGAGGATCCGCGTCAGATACCAGCCGCCCCCGTCGGCCGGCGAGGCGAACCCCGTCAGCTGCACCGCACGCCCCTTGATCGCCCGGCTGCGGTCCTGCTGCACCCGCTGGGTGAATTCGGTCAGCGTGATCGGCAGCGGCGAGGTCGCCGGCAGCGGATCGAACCCGTCGTCCTCCACCGCGACCACCTTGGCCGGCTCCCGCGAGGCCGTGTACGAGCCGAGCGCGGGCGGCGCGTAGAACAGCAGGCTCAGCACCGGCAGGAACAGCAGCCAGGCGACGCGCGGGACCCGGGAGTGGTCATGCCCGTGACCATGATCCTCGCCCCGCGCGCCCTGTCCGTCCCGTCGGCGCGCGGACAGCGCCTCCAGGACCCCCAGCCCCACCAGCACCACACCCGACACGACCAGCAGCCACCGCATCCCCGGCTTCACGAACCGCAGGTACTCGTCCGTGAACAGCGCCGTCTGCAACAGGCCCAGCCCGCTCAGCACCAGCAAAGCCACCCGCATGAACCGCTTCACAGCAGCACCCCTCCCACGACCGCGCTGCACACCACCGCGACGACCACCGTCGCCGAGGAGAACCGGACCGCGAAGGCCCGCCCGAACGTCCCCGCCTGCAACGCGATCAGCTTCAGGTCGACCATCGGCCCGACCACCATGAACGCCAGCCGCGCCACCGGCGAGAACCCGCTCAGCGAGGCCGCCACGAACGCGTCCGCCTCACTGCACACCGCCAGCAGGATCGCCAGCGCCGCCAGGAACAGCACCGACAGCCACGGCGACCCCGAGAACACGTCCAGCACCGACCGCGGCACCGCCACGTTGAACGTCGCCGCCGCCATCGCCCCGACCACCAGGAAACCCCCCGCGTGCAGGAAGTCGTGCTGGAAACCCTGCCGGAACTCCTCCCAGCGGCTGTGCCCCGCCCGGTGCCCGGTGTGCCGTACGGCCGGCCGCAGCCACTCCTCGCGCCCCAGCCAGAGCCACAGCCAGCCCATCACGGCCGCCGTCACCAGTGAGGCCAGCAGCCGGGCCAGCACCATCTCCGGACTGCCCGGGAACGCCACCGCCGTCGCCGTCAGCACCACCGGGTTGATCGCGGGCGCGGACAGCAGGAACGCGAACGCCGCCGCCGGAGTCACCCCCCGCCCGATCAGACTGTTCGCCACCGGCACCGAGGCGCACTCGCACCCCGGCAGCACCACCCCCGCCGCCCCCGCCACCGGCACCGCCAGCGCGGGCCGCTTCGGCAGCAGCCGACTGAACACACTCGCCGGCACGAACGCGTTGATCGCCCCGGACAGCGCCGTCCCCAGCAACAGGAACGGCAGCGCCTGCACGGTCACCGCCAGACACACCGTCCGCCACGCCTGCACGGCCGGCTCCTCCAGCGACCGCCCCACGACCACCAGCACCGCCCCCGGCAGCACCGCCGCACCCAGCAGCAGCAGAAGCCAGTGCCGGGGCAGCCCCCGCCCCGGCACGGCCACCGCCTCGGCCGCCCGCACCTGCCGGCGGGCCTGCGCCACGCCGAACTCCAGCGTCTCGGAGTCCCGGAAGTCCGGTATGCCGGAGCCCCGTATGCCCATGTCCCGCATGTCCCCCTACACCCGGCCTTCCCGCAGTCGTGCGATCCGCTCCCCGTGGAACTCCACCGTCCGCCGCATGTGCCGCACGATCACGGCCAGCTCCGCGTCCGCCAGATCCGCGAACAGGGGCGTACGGTCCCCGCCCAGCCGCTCCCACATCCGCCCGAACTCCGCGATCCGCTCCGGCACCGGCGCCACCAGCACCCGCCGCCGGTCGACCGCGTCGCGCTCGCGGACCACGTAACCCGCCCGCTCCAGCCGGTCCACCAGCCGCGTCGCCGACCCCGTGGTCAGCCCGGTCAGCTCGGCCACCCGGCCCGCCGTCACCGGTTCCGGCTCCAGAGTCAGCAGGTTCAGACACTGCAGATCCGTCGGATGCAGCCCGAGCCGGTCCGCCAGTGCCTGGTTGAACAGGGCGTACGACGCCACGTACCGGCGGGAGACCACGGACAGCTCGTCCAGCAGACCCGACCGCACGTTCCCGGACATCGCCCAACCCCTTCGTCAGCGCCGCCTGCCGAGATCGTACTCAGCGACATCACGGAGACATCACGGCCCTCAGAAGTAGTAGGCGTCCCCGGTGTCCAGCACCAGCACCTGCTGCCGGTCGTTGGTCCGGTTGCGGTCCACCGCCCCGCCCGCCCACACCGTGTCGACGTCCAGCGTCGCCTCCGCCGGCCGCCCCCGCAGCCGTACCCCCAGCTCGATCCGCTCCCCCAGGGTGTCCGCCGCCAGCGCGCCCGTACGGCACACCACCGACCGCTCCCCGGTCCGCGCGCACCCGTCCGGCAGCCGCTGGGCCCGCGCCAGCGGCACCGACCAGCGCAGCCGGACCGTCGCGTCGGCCACGTCCGCCGGACCGTGGTTGCGCGGCGTCAGCCGTACGTCGACCCGCCCGCCGTGCAGGACCGCGAACCCGTGGTACGACAGATCGGCCTCGGCCGCGTCCCCCGCCACCGCGGGCGAGCCCACCGCCAGCATCCCCATGGCCCCCCACACGGCGAACCCCCGCATCCTGCGCATGCCACCACTCCTCCGTCGGCCGGTCCCTACCGATGCTGCCGGTGGGATGTATCCCACGGGGAGCGGGCGGTGAGGCGCCCTCCAACAGGTGACGCGGACACCCGTGCGAGGCTGGGCGGCATGCCGATCCTCCGCTCCGCCGCCCTCTTCGTCCTCGCCGCGCTCTTCGAGATCGGCGGCGCCTGGCTGGTCTGGCAGGGCGTGCGCGAACACCGCGGCTGGCTCTGGGCCACCGGCGGAGTCCTCGCCCTCGGCGCCTACGGCTTCGTCGCCACCTTCCAGCCCGACGCCCACTTCGGCCGCATCCTCGCCGCGTACGGCGGGATCTTCGTCGCCGGCTCGATCCTGTGGGGCGTGGTCGCCGACGGCTACCGCCCCGACCGCTGGGACATCGCGGGCGCGCTGATCTGCCTCGCGGGCATGTCCGTGATCATGTGGGCGCCGCGCGGCGACTGAGCGGTTTCTTCTCCTTTTTCTGAAGATCCTCTATTTCTGAAGATCCTCGGGCAGCAGGCCCAGCTGCTCCAGGAACTCCATCTGGTCGAAGTACAGCCGGTAACTGACGATCCGGCCGTCCGCCACCTCCGCGAAATCGACCCCGCGGAGCCTGACCTCCTTACCGGTGGCCGGCAGCGACTCCCCCGACGGCAGCGGGATCGGCCCCGTGTTCCTGCCGTGGTAGTACCCCTCGTCGATCGCGGTGTCGCCGACCTCGTACGCGTACACCGACTCGTAGCGGGCATCGGTGATCATCTCGGTCATCTGACGCCAGTAGTCGACGATGTTCTCGCGCCCGTGCAGCTCCCCGCCGTCGGGGGTGACGGCGACCGCGTCGGGCGCGTACAGCTCGCCGACGGTCTTGGGGTCCGCCTTCGTGGTGAGGGCTTCGGTCAGCCGGTCCATGACCTCTCGCGCCTGTCCCATGGTCCACCTCCCGGACAGAGGATCACCCGTCTCGATTTTCCCACCTATCCTGGCCGGACAGCCTTTCGAGGCCGGCATTCTTCCGCGCCCGCCACGCCACGCCCGAGGAGCAGTCCCATGGCCACCGCCGCCCCGTCCGCCGCCTCCCGCATCGCCGTGGTCACCGGTGCGAGCAGCGGAATCGGCGCCGCCACGGCCCGCCGGCTCGCCGCCGCCGGCTACCGCGTCGTCCTCACCGCCCGCCGCAAGGACCGCATCGAGGCGCTGGCCGAGGAGATCGTCGCGGCAGGCGGCTCGGCGACCGCGTACCCGCTGGACGTCACGGACCGCGCGGCCGTCGACGAGTTCGCGACCGCCTTCACGACCGTCGGCGTCCTGATCAACAACGCGGGCGGGGCGCTCGGCGCCGACCCGGTGGCCACCGGCGACCCGGCCGACTGGCGCGCGATGTACGAGACGAACGTCATCGGCACCCTCAACCTCACCCAGGCCCTGCTGCCCAAGCTGGACGCGAGCGGCGACGGCACGATCGTCGTCGTCTCCTCCACCGCCGGCCACGGCACCTACGAGGGCGGCGCCGGCTATGTCGCCGCCAAGCACGGCGCCCACGTCCTCGCCGAGACCCTCCGCCTGGAGATCGTCGGCCGGCCGGTCCGCGTCATCGAGATCGCCCCCGGCATGGTCAGGACCGACGAGTTCGCCCTCACCCGCTTCGGCGGCGACGAGGACAAGGCCGCCAAGGTCTACGAGGGCGTCGCCGACCCCCTCACCGCCGACGACGTCGCCGACACCATCGCCTGGACGGTGACCCGGCCCAGCCACGTCAACGTCGACCTCCTGGTGCTGCGCCCCCGCGCCCAGGCCTCGAACACCAAGGTCCACCGGGAACTGTGATGACGTCCAAAGACCCGCAGGAGCCGCAGGGGCCGCACGACGAACGCCAGATGTGGTGGTGGCTCGGCTACTTCCTCTTCGGCATCCACATCGTGGCGTTCGTCATGATCTACGCGGTGCGGCACGCGAAGTGACCGCTCAGGGCGCCTGACACCGCGGGTCGTCGACGATCACGGCATTGGCCGGGATGATGATCACATCGTCCTCGTCCTCCTGCTGCACGAACTTCGTGGTCGCGTACGCCCGCTTGCCCTTCCCCACGCACTTGGTGGCGAGGTTCCCGAACCCGTCGGGGAAGTTGTAGACCTCGGCCGCCGAGTCCTCCCCCGCCCGCCCCGCCACCGGGGCGTCGGCCTTCCCCCGCTCCTCGTAGTACTGCTGCGAACACCCGCCGAGCGCGAGCACGAGCACGGCCACCACCCCCGCGGCCCTCAGCCCCCGCACGTCTTGTCCTCGACGATCTGCACATTGGACGGGCCGGTCGCGTTCGTCGTCACATACGCCCGGAACCCGTGCCCCACGCACTTGGTGGCGAGATTCCCGAACCCGTCCGGCATGTTGAACACCTCGGCCGGGGTGTCGTCCCCCGCCTTCCCGGCGACGGGCGCGTCCCCCTTCCCCCGCTCGTCCTCGTACCCCTGCGAACACCCCGCGAGCAGAGCCCCCACCACAACCACAAGCCCCGCCACCGCCACCGACCCACGCATCCGCTGCATCCGACACCCCCGTGTCAACGACCCGAACTGGCCAGCTTAAGACACCAGTTCCCACCCACCCGGTTCCGGACCGTCCGCATAGGGTCGCTCCGTGGACAGACACCTCCCGTTCGACAAGCTGCACAACTTCCGCGACCTGGGCGGCTATCGCACCGCCGACGGCCTCCGGGTCCGCCCCGGCCGCCTCTACCGCGCGGACTCCCTGGGCAAGCTGACGAGGGACACCCCCGACTGGCACCGCTTCCTGTCCCTGTCCGTGGGCACGGTGATCGACCTCCGCCACCCCTGGGAGGCCGACGCCCGGGGCCGTATCCCCCCGGACCCCTCCTTCACCCACCACAACCTCAGCATCGAGCACCGCCCCTACGACCAGGCCGCACAGACCCAGGACGTGGACCCGGGCCCCTACCTCGCCGAGCGCTACCTGGAGGTGGCGGAGGACGGCACGAAGGAACTGGCGACGGCACTGGAACTGATCGCTCGAACCCGCTCCCCCCTCACCTTCCACTGCGCCTCGGGCAAGGACCGCACGGGCCAGCTCGCGGCCCTGGTCCTGGCCCTCCTGGGCGTCCCCGACGAGACGATCGTCTTCGACTTCACCCTGACCGAACTCGCCACCGAGGCCCTGCTGTCCGACTGGCGCACCCGCAACGAGGGCCGCTCCCCCACCTGGCCGGCCTTCGGCCGCGCCCCCGCGTCGGCGATGCGCCTGTTCCTGAAGTCCCTGCGGGCGCGGTACGGCTCGGTGGAGTCCTACGTGACGACCGCCCTGGGCCTGAACGCGACAACCCTCTCGGAAACCCTGCGCACCCACCTCCTGGAACAGCCCCCCACCACCTGGCCGGAACCGGCCCACCGCAGGGCGACCCCGGCGGACGCCCCCCTCCTGGTCCGCCTCCGCGACACGGCCGCCCTCTGGCAACTCGCCCACGGCATCGACCAGTGGAAGCCCGGCGAGAAGGACGAGGCCCACTTCCGTGACCGCATGGCGGACGGCGAGGTCTGGCTGACCCACACGGCAGGCTCCCCGACCGGCGCCTACGAACTCTGGTGGGACGACCCCGCGGCCTGGGGCCCCCGCCCACCCGACGCCGGCTACATCCACCGCCTGATGACCACCCCCTACACGGCACCCCCCGCAACGGGCCGCGCCCTCCTCACCCACGCCGAATCCCGCATAGCCGCAGCGGGCCGCCCCTACGCCCGCCTGGACTGCCTCACCTCCAACCCCCGCCTGCGGGACTACTACGAGTCGGCGGGCTACCGGGTGGTGGGAGAACAACGAACGAAGGACGGCGGCACGGGCAGCCCGTACGCGGTGACCCTCCTGGAGAAACGACTCTCCTGAACCCACACGGGTGAACGTCATCGATCACCCGGTCGGCTGGCGAACTGGCGATCTAGCCTCGCAAGAGAAGGCCAACGAAAACGGCCCCCGCCGGGGCGGCATCCCCGGCGAAGGCCTGACCAACAAGGAAGGTAGGACTTCCTCATGGCTGACTGCGAGCCTAACGCCCACCGATTCATGGACCTGACGGTCCCTGAGTACGCGTACATGTTCGGGTTTCTGCAGGCGGATGGACATCTCTCCCAACAGTCCAGGCAGCGGGGACGGTTGACCGTGGAAATCAACGCGCGGGACATCGAGCTGCTGCACAAGTTCCAGAAGCTGACGCCATACAACAGCACCATCAGCGAGCGCACGAGGTCAACGAACTTCGCCGAAGTGCACAACTCTGCGATCTGGAGCCTCCATTCCCTCGAAGCCAGGACCAAGATCAGCGAACTCGGTCTGCCCTACGGCCGGAAGTCGAAGACGATCTCTCCGCCTCACGGTGAGTTCTCGGACCGCGACTACCTGCGAGGCATCATCGACGCCGACGGCTCGGTGGGCTACACGAGCAAGGGTTTCCCCTTCATTTCGCTCACCACGGCCAGCACGGCCATCGGCACCTATCTGTGTCAGTACGCCAAGGAAGTCACTGGCGCCGAGCGCATCATCAGGCGCAATGCTCGTGACGACGTCTACAACATCCTGTACATGATGGAGACCGCCCAGAATCTGGCAGCTCACCTCTACTATCCAGGCTGTCTGGCCCTGGAACGCAAGCGCGCAGCCGCCGACTCGCTCACCGACTGGACACGACCCCGCGGCATGAGGGCCGCCTACTCAAAACGCCGCTGGAACGAGAGCGAAGACCGCATCTTGCTCCAGCACAACAACCCGACGGCAGCAGCCGAAGCGCTCGGCAGGACCGTCCAAAGCTGCAGTCTGCGCCTCTGGCGCTTGCGCAGCGGCCAAGTCCCGATGCCCAGCGGCCAATGACTCGGGGCGGGTGACCCGGTCCCGGCCGGGCCACCCGCGTCAGCCCTTCACGCAGATGAACTGCTTCAACTTCGCCACGACCTCGACCAGATCCCGCTGCTGATCCATAACCTGCTCGATCGGCTTGTACGCGCCAGGAATCTCGTCCACGACGCCGGAGTCCTTACGGCACTCCACGCCCCGCGTCTGCTCCTCTAGATCCCTCGTCGAGAAGCGTCGCTTGGCCGCGTTACGACTCATGCGCCGACCCGCGCCGTGCGAAGCCGAGTTGAACGCCTTCTCGTTGCCGAGCCCCTTCACGATGTATGTCGCCGTGCCCATCGATCCCGGGATGATTCCGAGGTCACCAGCACCCGCCCTGATCGCACCCTTGCGGGTGACCAGCAAGTCCATCCCCTCGTAGCGTTCCTCCGCAACGTAGTTATGGTGGCAGCTGACCTCCATCTCGAAGCTCGGCTTCGCCTTCTTGAACTCCTTGCGGATCACGTCCTTGAGGAGCGCCATCATGATCGAGCGGTTGTGCTTCGCGTACTCCTGCGCCCAGTAGAGGTCATTCCGGTATGCCGCCATCTGCGGGGTGTCCGAGACGAAGACAGCGAGGTCGCGGTCGACCAGGCCCTGGTTGTGCGGAAGCTTCTGGGCAACGCCAATGTGGTACTCGGCCAGTTCCTTGCCGATGTTTCGAGAACCGGAGTGCAGGGTGAGCCACACCGAACCCTCGGTATCGAGCGAAGCCTCAAGGTGGTGGTTGCCGGCCCCAAGTGTCCCCATCTGCTTCGAAGCCCGCTCCCGCCGGAACCTCACCGCCTCCGCCACCCCGTCGAACCGCCCCCAGAAGTCGTCCCACCCCGAGGTCCCGAACCCGTGCAGCCCGCCCGGGTCCACGGGGTCGTCGTGCATGCCCCGCCCCACCGGAATCGCCTGCTCGATCTTCGAGCGCAGTCGGGACAGGTCGCCCGGCAGGTCGTTCGCCGTCAGGGAGGTCTTCACCGCGGACATTCCGCAGCCGATGTCCACGCCCACCGCCGCCGGGCAGACCGCGCCCCGCATCGCGATGACCGAGCCGACCGTCGCGCCCTTGCCGTAGTGGACGTCCGGCATCACGGCCAGGCCCTTGATCCACGGCAGGGTGGCGACGTTGCGCAGCTGCTGGAGCGCCACGTCCTCCACCGACGCCGGGTCGGTCCACATCCGGATCGGCACCTTCGCGCCCGGCATCTCCACGTACGACATATCGTCCCCAATCCCCCGGATACACAACAGAAGTCCCAAGTCGCAAAACCGGCGCCAAGATCAACGAATAGGACATCGGACCGGCGTCCACGGTGTTGCGTGCGATACACATTGTCTGCTGGGGCCGCCCCCGTCCGGCAAGCGATTAAGCAGCGGGGACACTGGACCAAGATCGCCACCCGATCACCACGCGAACCGTCGAGAGGAGCCGACCGTGCACCGGAAGGCCTACGTATCCGGCATCGCCGCACTCCTCGCGGCACTGCTGGCCGGCTGCACCGGCAGTTCCGACAACGGCGGTTCCACGGACGACTCCAACCCCGGCGAGGCCGGCACCGCCTCGGCCGCCGCACAGCCCGGCAAGTACACGACCCTCCCCGAGGCCTGCAGCGCCGTCGGCCGCTCCACGCTCGACTCCCTGCTGCCCGGCATCAAGGAGATCACCGACGAACAGCAGCGCGAGACCGCCTACGAGGGCGAGGCGACGCTGACGTTCGACACCGACCGCAAGGTCGGCTGCCGCTGGAAGGTGCAGTCGGCGGACGCCACGGACCACCTCTTCGTCGACCTCGAGCGCGTCGTCTCCTACGACAACTCCGTCAGCGACGACGACGAGGCCGAGGAGTTGTTCGCGAAGAAGGTCACCGCCGCCGACCTCCCGGAGCCCACGGCCTCCGAGTCCGGCTCGGAGTCCCCTTCCTCCACCTCGTCCCCCACCTCCAGTGCGTCCGCTTCCGCCGCCCCGTCCCCCTCGACCTCCGGCTCCGGCTCCGGCTCGGCGAGCTCCTCCCCCTCCTCCACGCCCACCGACCTCCAGCCCCGCCTGCTGGACGACCTCGGTGACGAGGCGTTCGTCGACGACGTGCTCAGCAGCTCGGGTTCCACGGTCAAACAGCGCACCGTCACTGTGGCGTTCCGCACGTCCAACGTCATCGTGACCATCGGGTACGAGGAGCAGCCGGCCACGGTCGGAACCGTCCCGGACAGCAAGGAAATGCAGGACAAGGCCCGGAAACTGGCTTCACAGCTCGCCGACTCCCTGGCCGGATAACGGCCTTCGGCGTCCGTCTCCGGCAGGTCCGCAAAGCGGGTGAAGCGGAACCGCACAGCTGTCTCACCGCGTACCGTGGCCCCTCGGACCCGATCCGACCGCAGGAACCACGAGCGTCATGAGTGAAGGAACCATGCAGCGACGAGCCCAGCGAGACGACCAGTTTGACCAGCGCGCCACCCGCACGGGAGGCCTGAACCGCGTCCTGGCCGCCGCGCTCGCGGTGCCGGTGATGGTGTTCGCGGCGGCGTGCTCCTCGGACTCCGGCTCGGACTCGGACTCGGCCGGCGCCACCTCCGCCGCGGACGGCGCGCAGGGCACGGGCGGCTCCGGCGACACCGCCGCGAGCTCCGCCCCCGCCGTCGAGGCGGCCGCGTACGCGACGCTGCCGAGCGCCTGCAAGGTGCTGTCGAAGAAGACGCTGACGGCGCTGGTGCCGAAGGGCACGTCCTCCGGCAAGGAGGGCGACTCCTCCGACACCGGCGCCCGCGCCAGCTGCTCCTGGTCGAGCCTGGACAACAACGGGGTGAAGGGCTCTCAGTTCCGCTGGCTCAATGTCTCCCTGCTGCGGTTCGATTCGGACGCGACGACCGGTGACGCCGAGTCACAGGCGCAGACGTACTACGCGAAGCAGGTCAAAGCCGCCCAGACGGTGGCGGACGCCAAGAACGCCAAGACGGAGACCGTCACCGGCACGGGCGACCAGGCGACGGTGGTGCGCTACGACCTGAAGAAGAAGGAAGGCGCCTTCAAGCAGCAGACGGTCGTCGCCCGGGTCGAGAACGTCGTCATCACGCTCGACTACAACGGCGCCGGTCTGGCCGGCGAGAAGACGCCCAGCGCCGACACCCTGACGGCGTCCGCGAAGAAGGCCGCCCAGGAGGTCGTGGCGGCGGTCGAGTCCGCCAACGGCGAGGGCAGCGGCGGCGGTTCGGCCGCGACGACGAGCCCGTCGTCCTCCGCGTCGGCGTCGAAGTCCGCGTCGGCCACCCCGAAGGCGACGGCCTCCAAGGCCTCCTCCAAGTCTTCGGCCAAGGCTTCGTCCACAAAGAGCTGATGGTCCGGACACGCGTCCGCCGTACACATGTGCCACCCTGTTGCGCGCAACAACACGCAAGGGGAGGGGAGTAGGTGTCCGCGCCAATCCAGCTGACTCGGATGCACCGCGTTCTCATAGGCGTGGTCGTGACCGGCGCCGTGATCATCGCCGGCATCGGCTTCGCCGGCTCGTACGCGGCCGTGCGCGAGTTGGCCCTGCAAAAAGGATTCGGGAACTTCTCGTACGTGTTCCCGATCGGCATCGACGCGGGTATCTGCGTCCTGCTCGCCCTGGATCTGCTGCTGACCTGGATCCGGATCCCCTTCCCGCTGCTGCGGCAGACGGCGTGGCTGCTGACGGCGGCCACGATCGCCTTCAACGGCGCGGCCGCCTGGCCGGACCCGCTGGGCACGGGCATGCACGCGGTGATCCCGATCCTGTTCGTGGTCTCCGTCGAGGCCGCCCGGCACGCGATCGGCCGGATCGCGGACATCACCGCGGACAAGCACATGGAGGGCGTCCGCATCACGCGCTGGCTGCTCTCGCCGGTGCCCACGTTCCTCCTGTGGCGCCGGATGAAGCTGTGGGAGCTGCGCTCCTACGACCAGGTGATCAAGCTGGAGCAGGAACGTCTCGTCTACCAGGCCCGCCTGCGCTCCCGCTTCGGCCGCGCCTGGCGCCGCAAGGCCCCGGTGGAGTCCCTGATGCCCCTGCGCCTGGCCCGCTACGGCGTCCCCCTGGCGGAAACGGCCCCAGCAGGCCTCGCGGCGGCGGGGATAGAACCAGCGGTACTCCCGCCCGCCCCCCAGCACCAGGAACTCCCGATGGCGGCCGAGATGCCCTCGCTAGCTGCGGGCAATCGTGCCGCTGGGGCGGCACGGGTGGGCGCGGCGGCACCCCTCAGCGGGCAGCGCGAACACCCCGGCGGCAACCAGTACGCAGGGCAACCGGCATACGAACCCGAGCCGGTGCCCGCCCCCGACCAGAGCCCCTGGTTCCAGACACCCCCGCAAGAGGTCGAGTACCACGGCGGCTACGACCCCACGTACGACCCCTCGGAGCAGTACGCCCAGTGGTACGAGCAGGAGCAGCACGCCACGGAGTACCGCGAGCAGTACGAGGAGGAGCCCCCGGCCCCCGGCCAGGAACCCTCCCCGGAGGAGACCGGCACGTTCCCCATCCCGGTGGGTCCGGGCCGTACCCGCGAACTGGGTGAGGGCGGCGGCTACGAGCCGGACGAGGACGCGTACTACCAGGTCTTCCGTGAGTCGATCAAGGGCGGCAACGGAGCGCCGACCCCCAAGGGGTTCATCGTCGACGTCGAGGCGATCTACGGCATCACGATCCCCGAGGCCGAGGCCAAGCGCATGGTGAACCGCTTCTCCAACCGTCTCAACGCGGAGATGGCGGACGAGCACATCGCATAGGAACGCAACACCACATGAGAAAGCGCCCGGTGCCCCAAGGCACCGGGCGCTTTCCTCACGGCGTCACTCGCCGAGCAGGCCCCGCACCCGCTCCTGCCCCACCGCGAGCAGCAGCGTGGGCAGTCGCGGACCGGTGTCGCGGCCGACGAGCAGGTGGTAGAGCAGCGCGAAGAACGTCCGCTGGGCGGTCTTGATCTCCGGCGGCAGTTCCTTGGGCGTGGCGTCGGCCGGGAATCCGGCCTGGACCTTCGGGACGCCGTAGACGAGGTGGGTCAGTCCGTCGAGCGACCAGTGCTCGGCGAGTCCGTCGAGCAGCAGCCGCAGGGACTGCTGGGACGCCTCGTCGAGGGACTTCAGCAGTTCGGCGTCGGGCTGCTCGCGTACGACGGTCCGCTGGTCGGCGGGGACGTGCGTGTTGATCCAGGCCTCGGCCTTGTCGTAGCGCGGGCGGGCCTCGTCGAGGGCGGTGAGCGGGTCGGCGGGGTCGAGTTCGCTGAGGATCCGCAGCGCCTGGTCCTCGTGTCCGGCGGTGATGTCCGCGACGGACGCGAGCGTCCGGTACGGCAGCGCGCGCACCGTCCTCGGCAGCTCGCCGCCGGCGGTCCCGACCGCACGGGAGTGGGCGGCCACGTCCGCCGGCAGGGCGGAGCCGTCGGCGACCTTGGCGTCGAGCTTGTCCCACTCGTCGTAGAGCCGCTGGATCTCCTGGTCGAAGGCGATCTTGAAGGACTGGTTGGGGCGGCGGCGGGCGTAGAGCCAGCGCAGGATCTGCGGCTCCATGATCTTCAACGCGTCGGCGGGCGTGGGCACACCGCCGCGCGACGACGACATCTTCGCCATCCCGGAGATGCCCACGAACGCGTACATCGGCCCGATCGGCTGCTTCCCGCCGAAGATACCGACGATCTGGCCACCGACCTGGAAGGAGGAGCCGGGCGAGGAGTGGTCGACGCCGGAGGGCTCGAAGACCACGCCCTCGTAGGCCCAGCGCATGGGCCAGTCGACCTTCCAGACGAGCTTGCCGCGGTTGAACTCGTTCAGCCGGACGGTCTCGGAGAAGCCGCAGGCGGTGCAGGAGTAGGTCAACTCGGTGGAGTCGTCGTCGTAGGCGGTGACGGTGGTCAGGTCCTTCTCGCAGTTGCCGCAGTACGGCTTGTACGGGAAGTACCCGACGGACCCGGCGCCGGAGCTGCCGTCGTCCTCGCTCGCCGCGCCGGAGCCCTCGGCGGCCTCCAGCTCGGCCTCGTCGACCGGCTTCTGCGACTGCTTGGCGGGCGCCTTCTTCGTGCGGTACTGGTCGAGGATCGCGTCGATCCCGGCCCGGTGCGCGACGGCGTGCAGGACCTGGTCCCGGTAGACGCCGGCCGTGTACTGCGCGGTCTGGCTGATCCCGTCGAACTCGACGCCGAGCTCGGCCAGCGAGTCGACCATCGCGGCCTTGAAGTGCTCGGCCCAGTTCGGGTACGACGACCCGGCCGGCGCGGGCACCGAGGTCAGCGGCTTGCCGATGTGCTCGGCCCAGGACTCGTCCACCCCGGCGATGCCGGCCGGCACCTTGCGGTAGCGGTCGTAGTCGTCCCAGGAGATCAGGTGGCGGACCTGGTGGCCGCGGCGCCGGATCTCGTCGGCGACCAGGTGCGGGGTCATGACCTCGCGGAGGTTGCCCAGGTGGATGGGGCCCGAGGGGGACAGCCCGGAGGCGACGACGACAACCGGAGCGGTAGCGACTGATGTAGCCGCGCCGGGGGCCCGACGCTCCGACTCCTCGATGACCTCGTCCGCGAAACGGGAGACCCAGTCGGTGGTCTCGGTGCTCTGAGCCACGATCGGCACGTCCTTCTTTCTCCGGGGCAGCCACTACGGTCGAACGGCCGCGCCCCTAGTTTAGGCGGCGCAGCCGCCACCAGGGGCGCGGGGAACTGCGCGACCAGCCCCCACCGGCCCGCGGCCAAAAAACCGCTTCACCCCCCATGGGATACTGGCCACGTCTATCAATCCCACGAGGAGAACGGCTCCCACCCCATGACCTCGGTCACGTCGCTCACGGATCTCGTCAACCAGCGCCTCGCCGACGCCCTCGCATCCGCCCTCCCGGAAGCCGACGGAGTCGACCCGCTGCTGCGCCGAAGCGACCGGGCCGACTTCCAGGCCAACGGCATCCTGGCACTCGCGAAGAAGGCGAAGGCGAACCCGCGGGAGCTGGCGACGCAGGTCGTCTCCCACATCGCCACCGGCGCGGAGCTGATCCAGGACGTCGAGGTCTCCGGCCCGGGCTTCCTCAACATCACGCTCGCGGACCGGGCGATCACCGAGAACCTGGCCGCGCGGTACGCGGACGGCGACCGGCTCGGCGTGGCGGCCAAGGCGGACCCGGGCATCACGGTCATCGACTACGCCCAGCCGAACGTGGCCAAGGAGATGCACGTCGGCCATCTGCGGTCGGCGGTGATCGGCGACGCCCTGCGCGGCATGCTCGACTTCACCGGCGAGCGGACGATCGGCCGGCACCACATCGGCGACTGGGGCACCCAGTTCGGCATGCTCATCCAGTACCTGCTGGAGCACCCCGGCGAGCTGGCCCCGGCGTCGGAGGTCGACGGCGAGCAGGCCATGTCGAACCTGAACCGGGTGTACAAGGCGTCCCGGGCGTTCTTCGACGCGGACGAGGAGTTCAAGGAGCGGGCCCGCAAGCGGGTCGTCGCCCTGCAGTCCGGCGACAAGGAGACCCTCGACCTGTGGCAGCAGTTCGTGGACGAGTCGAAGGTCTACTTCTACTCGGTCTTCGAGAAGCTCGACATGGAGATCCGCGACGACGAGATCGTCGGCGAGTCGGCGTACAACGACGGCATGCCCGAGACCGCCCGCCTCCTGGAGGAGATGGGTGTCGCGGTCCGCTCGGAGGGCGCCCTCGTCGTGTTCTTCGACGACATCCGGGGCAAGGACGACCAGCCGGTCCCGCTGATCGTGCAGAAGGCCGACGGCGGCTTCGGCTACGCGGCCTCCGACCTCACCGCGATCCGCAACCGGGTCACCGACCTGCACGCCACCTCGCTGATCTACGTCGTGGACGTGCGGCAGTCGCTGCACTTCAAGATGGTCTTCGAGACGGCACGGCGGGCGGGCTGGCTCACCGACGACGTCACCGCGCACAACATGGGCTACGGCACGGTGCTGGGCGCGGACGGCAAGCCGTTCAAGACGCGTGAGGGTGAGACCGTACGGCTGGAGGACCTGCTGGACGAGGCGGTGCAGCGGGCCGCCGAGGTCGTCCGGGAGAAGGCGCAGGACCTCACCGAGGACGAGATCCAGGAGCGGGCCGCCCAGGTCGGCATCGGCGCGGTGAAGTACGCGGACCTGTCGACGTCGGCCAACCGCGACTACAAGTTCGACCTGGACCAGATGGTCTCGCTGAACGGCGACACCTCCGTCTACCTCCAGTACGCGTACGCCCGTATCCAGTCGATCCTCCGCAAGGCGGGAGACGTACGGCCTGCCGCGCACCCGGAGCTGGAGCTGCACGCGGCGGAGCGGGCGCTGGGCCTGCACCTGGACGCGTTCGGCGACACGGTCTTCGAGGCGGCGGCGGAGTACGCCCCGCACAAGGTGGCGGCGTATCTGTACCAGCTGGCGTCGCTGTTCACGTCGTTCTACGACAAGTGTCCGGTGATCAAGCCGCAGCCGCCGAAGGAGGTGGCGGAGAACCGCCTCCTCCTGTGCGACGTGACGGCCCGCACGCTGCACCAGGGCATGGCCCTGCTGGGCATCCGGACGCCCGAGAAGCTCTGAGCGTCCGCACCACGACGGCGACGGCCTGTGTCCGGTCCTCCCCCGGGGGACCGGACACAGGCCGTTGTACGGGTATGACGGGTGTCAGGCGGCGAAGCGCTTGAAGGCGGCGCGGGTGCCCGAACCGGCGATGCCGTCGATGTCACCGGTGTAGCCGTAGTCGTCCTTCAGCAGGCGCTGGAGGGCCTTGATGGTGTTGGTGCCGGGGTCGCCGTCGATCTCACCGGTGTAGCCCCAGTACTTCTTCAGGCAGCGCTGGAACGCCTTCCAGCTGTTGGTGCCGAGCTTGCCGTCGATGTCGTCGGTGTAGCTCCAGTAGTCCGCCAGGAAGTTCTGCACGTTCTTGGCCTCGGCGGTGGTGAGGCCGAAGTTCTCGTAGGAGGCCAGGGTGGCGGCCTGCGCGCTCACCGCCGGCTGCGAGACCGGCGCGGCGAAGCTGGTGCCCGCGGTCGCGAGGGATCCGGCGGCGAGGCCGGCGACGGCGGTGATTCCGACGAGGGTCCGGGCCAGAACGTTCGGTCGCATGCGTTCCTCTTTCACTTTCGGGTTCGTGGTTCGGCACCCGGTCCGTCCGTCCGGCGGGCCGGTGCCGCCACCACCGTGCGGCCCGCCCGGCCGGCTCCGCCACGGCTGTCGGCGAAGTGACGGCCTCCCGGGACGTCACCCCCTCTGACCTGCACCGACACCGTCCCGTGGGACGGAGCGGCGGGACGGCCGTGGCAGGAGTGGCCATGCTCATGCAGAATGCGTCGGAGCGGGGGGCCGCTGACCACGGTTCATGACCGCATCTGGGGGGAACATGGCGCGCCGCACTGCGCTGTCCGCCGAACTCGATCCGCGCGTACACCAGTTGGTGTCCCGGCTTCGGCAGCTGAAGGAGCACACCGGGCTGAGCACCCGGCAGCTCGCCGTGAAGACGGGGTACAGCGAGAAGTCGTGGGAGCGGTATCTGGTCGGCCGCTCGCTGCCGCCGCGTGCGGCCGTGGAGGGCCTGGCCCGGCTCGCGGGCACGGATCCCGTACGGCTGCTGGCGCTGCACGAGGTCGCCACGGACGCGTGGGGCGAGCGACGCGGGACGGCCTCGACGACGGAGGCGCCTCCCGGGCCCGAGCCCGAGCCCGCGCCCGCCCCGGAAGCCGCGCCCGCTCCCGGCCGTTCGCTGCGGGTCGCGCTCGTCGCGGGTGCGGTCGCGCTGGTGCTGGCCGTGTCCTCGGCCGTCCGTCGTACGGTTCGACGACGACCGCGATGAACCGGCGGCCGCTTCTCCCGCCGCCTCCGCCACCACCGGCGCCTCCGCACAGGCACCGGTGTACAGCTGCCGTATCGAACGGGTCGACGGACAGTGGTTCGCGGGCATCAGCCGTACCAAGGACGCCGAACTCGCCTACGGCAGCGCCGGTCGCGACGTGGCCGAGGCGCAGTGTCTGCTGCGCCGGGCGGGCATCTCCCCCGGGGGCATCGACGGGATGTTCGGTCCGCTGACCCAGCGGGCGGTGAAGGCGCTCCAGCAGCGGGCCGGTCTGGACGTGGACGGCATGGTCGGGCCGCACACCTGGAAGGCCCTGCGCGGATGAGCGGACCCGAGCCGTCCCCGTCGCCCGAGAGCGCCCGGCTGGCGGCCGGACTCCGGGAGTTGAAGGAGCGCACGGGCCTGAGCCTGGCGGGGCTCGCGGCGCGGACCACGTTCAGCAAGTCGTCCTGGGAGCGCTATCTCAACGGCCGGACCCTGCCCCCGCGCCCGGCCGTGCGGGAGCTGTGCCGGCTGGCCGGTGAGCCCGACGGCCGGTATCTGGCGCTGCGGGACCTGGCGCAGAACGGCCCGTCGGCGACCCCCGCACCGGCACCACCGCCCCCGGCCCCCACGCCGTCTCCCACCGGCCACCGTGGCGCGACAGCGCTGGCGGTTCTCGCGACGGTGTCCGCCCTGGTGTTCGGGGCGATCGCGGTGTCCCTCCTCCTGCTGCCGCAACGCAGCGAGGCGGCACGCCCGTCGGCGTCCCCGTCCCTCTCCCCGTCCGCCGTCGGCCCGCACTGCCGGGACACCTCCTGCGAGGGTGCGGACCCGGTGGCCATGAAGTGCGGGGCCGAGCCGGAGACCCTGGCCGAGCACGTCACCGCCACGGGGGCGTCGGTGCAGCTGCGGTACGGCAGGGTGTGCGGGGCGAGCTGGGCCCGGATGTGGGGTGCGCGGATCGGCGACCGGGTCGAGGTGCGGGGCCGCGCGGCCCGCGTACGGAACCAGGCGCAGGCGGACACCTACGTCTACACCCTGATGACGGTGACCCGCCCGGCAGCCGTCGTCCGGGCCTGCTTCCTGCCTTCGGGAGGCGGCGCGAAGGAGTGTTTCGAGGCGAGGGTGGACTGACAGAGGTGACCGCCGGTCACCCGAACTCGCACCACACCACCTTGCCGAGCGGGCGTTCCCGAACCCCCCAGTCGTCACTCAGCGCGGCGACCAGCAGCAGCCCCCGCCCGCCCTCACCCTCCGGCTCGACCACCCGGGGCACCCCGGGCCCGCTGTCGTGCACCTCGACACGGATCGCCCGCCCGTCGTACCGCAGGAACAGCAGAAACTGACGGCCGGGCGGTACGCCGTGCAGCAGGGCGTTGGTCACCAGCTCGCTGACACAGAGCAGCACGTCGTCGGCCCGCTCGGTGCCGGCGAGCCCCCACCCGGCGAGGGTCTCCGTCGCGAAGAGCCGCGCGGCGGGCACGGAACGCCGTTCCCGGCGGAAGAACCTCTCGCGCAGGGGCGGGAGTTGGATCGTCTCGTTCACGGGACGAGAGTCGCGGAGAGTGACTATCGTTGATCAGTGCGTGAGGTCGTACGGAATTTTTGTACGGGCCCCGCCCGGGTCAGGCACCGTCGCACACGGGGATGGGCAGCACCATGAGCCAGCGCAGGAAGAACCACTCGACCATGAGGATGCTGGGCAAGCAGCTCGGCACGGCCCGCCGCGAGGCGGGCCACACCCAGGGCGGCCTCGCCGAACTCGTCCGGCTGGACGAGGAGACCATCGCCTCGATCGAACAGGGCAGACGGGCCCTGAAGCCGGATCTGGCCGCGCTGCTGGACGAAGTCCTCGACACCAAGGGGATGCTGGCGACCGGAGTGGCCAACCTCCCCGAGATCGACCAGTTCCCCCTGTGGGCCGAGCTGTACATGGAGCATGAGCGGGAGGCGATCGCGCTGTCCTGGTACGACAACGCGGTCCTGCCGGGCCTCCTCCAGAACGAGCCGTACGTCCGGGCCGTACTGCGCAACAGGGTTCCGGCGTACGACGAGGACGAGATCGAGACGTACACGGCGCTCCGGCTGGACCGCCAGGAGATCCTGCGCCGGAAGAACCCGCCCACCTTGAGTTTCGTGGTGTGGGAGCCGGTGCTGTACATGGAGATCGGGGACCGGCAGGGACAGCTTCGGTATCTGCGGGAGCTGGCTGAACTGCCGTGCGTGTCCTTGCAGTTCCTGCCGATGAGCAGTCCCTTCCACGCAGGACTCGATGGCCCCTTCACCCTGCTGGAGACCCCTGATCACCATCACCTCGCCTACGCCGAGGGTCAACGCGGCAGCCAGTGGGTTTCCGACGCAGATGAGGTGTCCATCCTGGCGCGCAAGTATGCGATGCTGCGAACACAGGCCCTGACCACCCAGGATTCGCTGGGCCTGCTCGACCGCCTGCTAGGAGAGCAATGAGCGCCGAAGCCCTGAAGTGGTTCAAGTCGAGCTACAGCGGCGACGAGGGCGGCCAATGCCTCGAAGTCGCCTTCGAGTGGCGGAAGTCGAGCTACAGCGGCAGCGAAGGCGGCCAGTGCCTGGAAGTCGCCCTCACCCCCTCCGCCATCCACATCCGCGACTCCAAGCACACCCCCGACAACGGCCGCACCTTCCAGCTCACCCCCACCACCTGGACCGCTTTCACCGCGTCCCTCAAGTAACCCCGTTGTCAGTGCCCGCCCTTACAGTCACGGGCATGGCGACTCTTCCCAACCCGCTGCCCAAGCTGGCCTCCGACCCGAGCGGTCGTTCCCTGGGGCTTCAACTGCCACCCGGGCGGCTGATCGACGCGACGACGGGCGAGGTCGTGTTGTGGCACGCCGAACAGCAGGCGGCACCCGGCAGCTGGAAGGCGCTGGGGCGGCCGGGTGGGCGCGCGGGGCTGCTGCCCGTCCTCGTGGACCTGGGAACCGGCCAGGGCGGGCCGGGGGAATGGGATTTGGCGCCCGGGGAGATGTCCTACCCCGGGGACCACGACGCCGACGAGGTGCTCGCCGCGTACTGGGCCGATGTCGCGGCGGAGGAGGACGGGGAGTGGCCGGGTCTCGCCGCGCCCCTCGCCCTCACCGCCGATCCCGACACCCGTGCCGCCGAGGTCGCCGACGCGCTGGCGGAAGGCCTCCCCTGGTTCAAGGAGCCGCACCTGTCGCTGGTGGCCGCCCGCCGCAGCGCGGACATCCCGGCGGCCGTCGGCTGGACCGGCCCCGCGAACTACGACGAGGACGTGGCGCCTCTCTGCGCCGTCCTGCGCTCCTGGGAGGACCGCTTCGGCATACGCGTCGTCGCACTCGGCTACGACCGTCTGTCCCTCTCGGTCGCGGCCCCGCCCACCAGCCCGGCCGAGGCCGAGGCGATCACCGCCGAGCATTTCGCGTTCTGCCCGTACGCCGTCCTGCCGGGCCAGGACGACACCCTGCACTCCTACGCCGAGAAGCTCATCGGCGAACGTGTCTGGCACTTCTGGTGGGACTGAGCCCCTTGCCCAGCCTGCGCAGCCCCTCCCCGATCTCCTCCGGTGTCTGGGTCACGAAGCAGAGGCGCAGGGTGGAGCGGTCGGGCTCGCCGGCGTAGAAGGGGGCGCCGGGGACGTACGCCACGTCGTGCGCGACCACCTGCGGCAGCAGGGCGGTGGTGTCGTACGGCTCCGGCAGCCGGGCCCAGAGGAACATGCCGCCCTCGGGCCGGTTCCAGACCGAGCCCTCCGGCAGGGCCTCGCCCAGTCCCGCCAGCATGGCGTCGCGCCGCTCGCGATAGACGCCGGCCACCTTCGCCACATGCGCGTCGAGGTCGTTGACGGCCAGATAGCGGGCCGCGGCGAGCTGGTTGACGGTGGGGGTGTGCAGGTCGGCCGCCTGCTTGGCGACGACACAGGCCCGGCGCAGCCCGGCGGGGGCGCGCAGCCAGCCCAGCCGCAGGCCGGGCGCCATGACCTTGGAGAAGGAGCCGAGCAGCACCGTGCGGTCGAGGGCGTCGGGGTGGGCGGCGATCCAGGGGACGCGCTCACCGTCGTAGCGGAGTTCGCCGTAGGGGTCGTCCTCGACGATCCAGAGGCCGTGGCGGGCGGCGACGGAGGCGAGCGCGGCACGGCGGGCGGCGGGCAGGGTGCGGCCGGTGGGGTTCTGGAAGGTGGGGACGGTGTAGAGCAGTTTGGGCCGCTCCCGCGCCACGAGTGCGGCCAGGGCCTCGGGGTCGGGTCCCTCCGCGTCCCCCGGCACGGCGACGATCCGGGCCCCGGCCAGGGTGAAGACCTGGAGGGCGGCGAGGTAGCAGGGGGACTCGACGAGGACCGTGTCGCCGGGGTCGAGGAGGGCCGTGGCGAGGAGGGAGAGGGCCTGCTGGCTGCCGGTGGTGACGAGGAGGTCGTCGGCGGAGGTCGCGAGGCCCCGTGCCGAGGTCCGGGCTGCGAGCGCCTCGCGCAGGGCGGGCTCGCCCTCGGTGGTGGCGTACTGGAGGGCCTGCGCGGGGAGCTCCTCCAGGACGTGCCGGAACGCCTCGGCCACGCCTTCCCGGTCGAAGAGTTCCGGGGCGGGCAGCCCGCCCGCGAAGTTGATCATCTCGGGGCGGGCGGTGACGGCGAGGATGTCCCGGACGGGAGAGCCTCCGGTCGACCGGGCACGGGCGGCGAGGGCCGGTGGTGGGGCGGGTGCGAGAGTCATGCCCGCACCCTAGAGAGATATGTGCCGCCTACACCCGACTTTCCGGCATCCGGACCGCGTCCCACAGCCCGTCCCGAAGGGACGTCGTTTCCGCAGGTCAGCCGCTATGGGACCGGATCGGCGTCCCGAGTTGCCCGGCAAGTGTGGAAGACCGGAGGCCGTACGACCCAGGCTTGCCCCATGCCTGAACTCCGTATCCGTCTCCTCGCCGCCGCCCTCACCGCGACGGCCGCGCTGACCCTGACCGCCTGCAACGACGGCCAGGGCCTACGAGACGAGGGCCCGTCCGGCACCGCAGGGGCGCGGGGCCCTGTCGATATGCGGCTCCGCCACGGGGCGCGACAAGCCACGACGGCGCCGCACCGACCCGACAACCTGCCCCGGCACTACCGAAGCTTCAACGCCGCCTCGGTGGCCCAGTAGGTGAGGATGTTCCGCGCCCCCGCCCGCTTGATCCCCGTGAGCGTCTCGAAGATCGCCCGGTCCCGGTCGACCCACCCCTTCTCCGCGGCGGCCTCGATCATCGAGTACTCGCCGGAGATCTGATAGGCCGCCACCGGCACGTCCACCGCGTCCGCGACCCGCGCCAGGATGTCGAGGTAGGGGCCGGCCGGCTTGACCATCACCATGTCGGCGCCCTCCTCCAGGTCCAGCGCCAGCTCACGCATCGACTCACGGAAGTTCGCCGGGTCCTGCTGGTAGGTCTTCCGGTCGCCCTTCAGGGACGAGCCGACGGCCTCCCGGAACGGCCCGTAGAACGCGGACGAATACTTGGCGGTGTAGGCGAGGATCGCGACGTCCTCCCGCCCGATCTGGTCGAGCGCGTCGCGGACGACCCCGATCTGGCCGTCCATCATCCCGCTGGGCCCCACCACGTGCGCCCCGGCGTCGGCCTGCACCTGGGCCATCTCCGCGTACCGCTCCAGGGTGGCGTCGTTGTCGACGCGCCCCTGGTCGTCGAGCACCCCGCAGTGTCCGTGGTCGGTGGTCTCGTCCAGGCACAGGTCGGACATCACGAGCAGGTCGTCGCCGACCTCGGCCCGCACGTCCCGCAGGGCGACCTGGAGGATCCCGTCCGGGTCGGTCCCCGGCGTCCCCAGGGCGTCCTTCTTCGACTCCTCCGGCACACCGAAGAGCATGATCCCGGAGACCCCGGCCTCCACCGCCTCCAGCGCGGCCTTCTTCAGGCTGTCCCGGGTGTGCTGCACCACGCCCGGCATGGCCTGGATCGGCACCGGCTCGCTCACGCCCTCCCGCACGAAGGCGGGAAGGATGAAGTCGGCCGGGTGCAGCCGGGTCTCGGCGACCATGCGCCGCATGACGGGGGTGGTCCGCAGCCGCCGCGGCCGCGAACCGGGGAAGGATCCGTACGTCGTCATGCGTCCACGCTACGCCCGTCCGGGCCCTGCCTTTGCCGACGCGGAGTCGGACCCGGCACGGTCCCCGGTGTGACGTTCTCCACCATCACCGAGTCGGAAACACGGAGCGCCCCGCCGTCCCCACTACGGGGACGGCGGGGCGCTCGGGTGAACTCAGGCCGCTGTCGACGGCGACTACGTCGCCCGGCGCCTGCGCGAGCCCGGACGCCGCTCGCTCGGCCGTGTCACCGGGTCCCCGGCCTCCAGCGCCGCGGTCCGCCGCCGCAGCCCGAAGTCGGCCAGCGCCTCCGCGAGCTTGTGCACCGACGGCTCGGGAGCCATGACATCCACCCGAAGGCCGTGCTCCTCGGCCGTCTTGGCCGTCGCCGGACCGATACAGGCGATCACCGTGACGTTGTGCGGCTTCCCGGCGATGCCCACCAGGTTCCGTACGGTCGAGGACGAGGTGAAGAGCACGGCGTCGAAGCCGCCGCCCTTGATCGCCTCACGGGTCTCCGCCGGCGGCGGAGAGGCCCGCACGGTCCGGTACGCCGTGACGTCGTCGACCTCCCAGCCCAGCTCGATCAGCCCGGCGACCAGGGTCTCCGTGGCGATGTCGGCGCGCGGCAGGAAGACCCGGTCGATCGGGTCGAAGACGGGGTCGTAGGGCGGCCAGTCCTCCAGGAGACCGGCGGCGCTCTGCTCACCGCTCGGCACCAGGTCCGGCTTCACGCCGAAGGCGATCAGCGCCTTCGCGGTCTGCTCGCCCACCGCGGCCACCTTGATGCCCGCGAAGGCACGGGCGTCGAGGCCGTACTCCTCGAACTTCTCCCGGACGGCCTTGACCGCGTTGACCGAGGTGAAGGCGATCCACTCGTAGCGGCCGGTGACCAGGCCCTTGACGGCCCGCTCCATCTGCTGCGGGGTGCGCGGCGGCTCGACGGCGATCGTCGGGACCTCGTGCGGCACCGCGCCGTAGGACCGCAACTGGTCGGAGAGCGACGCCGCCTGCTCCTTCGTGCGCGGCACGAGGACCTTCCAGCCGAACAGCGGCTTGGACTCGAACCAGGCCAGCTGTGCGCGCTGGGCGGGGGCGGAACGCTCGCCGACCACGGCTATCACCGGGCGGCCGCCGTCCGGCGAGGGCAGCACCTTCGCCTGCTTCAGCGTCTGCGCGATCGTGCCGAGCGTCGCCGACCAGGTGCGCTGGCGGGTCGTCGTACCGGCGACCGTGACCGTCAGCGGGGTGTCGGGCTTGCGGCCGGCGGACACCAGCTCACCCGCCGCGGCCGCCACCGAGTCCAGCGTCGTCGAGACGACCACCGTGCCGTCGGAGGCGCCGACCTCCGTCCAGCAGCGGTCGGAGGCCGTGCGCGCGTCCACGAACCGGACGTCGGCGCCCTGGGCGTCCCGCAGCGGCACCCCGGCGTACGCGGGCACGCCGACCGCCGCCGCCACGCCCGGGACCACCTCGAACGGCACCCCGGCGGCGGCGCAGGCGAGCATTTCCTCGGCCGCGTACGTATCCAGTCCCGGGTCCCCGGACACCGCACGGACGACCCGCCTGCCGCCCCGCGCGGCCTCCATGACAAGATGTGAGGCATCCCGCACAGCGGGTACCTCGACGCTTGTTGACGTGCCGTCAA
This sequence comes from Streptomyces sp. YKOK-I1, assembly GCF_054660435.1. Taxonomy (NCBI): domain Bacteria; kingdom Bacillati; phylum Actinomycetota; class Actinomycetes; order Kitasatosporales; family Streptomycetaceae; genus Streptomyces; species Streptomyces sp. YKOK-I1. The sequence goes on along the minus strand of NZ_BAAGDR010000001.1, from coordinate 5,992,276 downwards.
CGAGCTTGGGGTGAGGCGTGCCTGTGCCCGGAAGCGGGTCCGCAGAGGGACCGGTTTCCGCGTTCACGACGGACACGCCGGGCCGCGCGTGCGTCCGTACGACGTCGAGCACCTCGTGCTCGGCGACGAGGACGTCCGCGTTCGCCAGCGCCTCCACGGCGCGCAGAGTCAGCAGTCCCGGATCCCCGGGTCCGGCACCCAGAAAGGTGACGTGCCCGTGCTCAGGAACGGCGGCGGCAGGAAGGGCGGTGGGGCTCACAGTGCTCGCTCCCCCATCAGACCGGCCGCGCCCTGGGCGAGCATCTCGGCGGCGAGTTCGCGACCGAGCGCCATTGCCCCGTCGTGCGTCTCGGGCACGGGACCGGTGGTGGACAGCTGCACCGTACGGGTGCCGTCGGTGGTCCCGACGACGGCCCGCAGGCGCATTTCCTTGACAATCTGCCCGTCGGCCAGAAGGTCGGCCAGCGCGCCCACAGGGGCGCTGCAACCGGCCTCCAGGGCGGCGAGCAGTGACCGTTCGGCCGCCACGGCGACCCGGGTGAACGGGTCGTCGAGCGCGCCGAGCGCGGCGATCAGGTCCGCGTCGTGCGCGGCACATTCGATGGCCAGGGCTCCCTGGCCGGGGGCGGGCAGGACGGTGTCTATCGACAGGAAGTCGGTGACCTCGTCGATCCGGCCCATGCGGCTCAGGCCGGCCGCGGCCAGCACCACCGCGTCCAGCTCGCCGTCCTTGACGTATCCGATCCGCGTGTCGACGTTGCCGCGGATCGGGACCGTCTCGATGTCCAGCCCGTGGGCGCGGGCGTACGCGTTCAGCTGCGCCATGCGGCGCGGCGAACCCGTGCCGATGCGCGAGCCGCGCGGCAGGTCGGTGAACTTCAGCGCGTCCCGGGCCACGATCACGTCGCGGGGGTCCTCGCGCACCGGTACGGCGGCCAGGACCAGGTCCTCGGGCTGCGTGGTCGGCAGGTCCTTCAGCGAGTGAACCGCGAAGTCGACCTCCCCCGTGAGCAGCGCGTCGCGCAGGGCCGTGACGAACACACCGGTGCCGCCGATCTGCGCGAGGTGCTCGCGGGAGACATCGCCGTAGGTGGTGATCTCGACGAGCTCGACCGGCCGGCCGGTGACCCGGCGCACGGCGTCCGCGACCTGCCCGGACTGGGCCATGGCCAGCTTGCTCCGTCTGGTCCCGAGCCTCAGTGCTCTCGTACTCATGCCGCTCATGCCGGCCCTCGGTTCTCTGCGTTCTTCTCGGTGCTGTCCTCGGCCCGGGACACGGCGGCCACCGCCTCCTGGTCGAGGTCGAACAGGGTCCGCAGCGCGTCCGCGTACCCGGCGCCGCCGGGTTCGGCCGCGAGCTGCTTGACCCTGACGGTCGGCGCGTGCAGCAGCTTGTCGACGACGCGCTTGACGGTCTGGGTGATCTCGGCGCGGTGCCTGTCGTCGAGGCCGGGCAGCCGCCCTTCGAGGCGGGCCATCTCGTTCGCGACGACGTCCGCGGCCATCGACCGCAGCGCGACCACGGTCGGCGTGATGTGCGCGGCGCGCTGGGCGGCGCCGAACGCGGTGACCTCGTCGGCGACGATCCGCCGCACCAGGTCCACGTCGGCGGCCATGGGTGCGTCGGCGGAGGCCTCCGCGAGCGACTCGATGTCGACGAGTCGCACCCCGGCCAGCCGGTGCGCGGCGGCGTCGACGTCCCGCGGCATCGCGAGGTCGAGCAGGAACAGCACCGGTGCGGGGCGTACGGGGGTGGCGACCGGCTCGGGCCTGCGGCGCTCGGGGATGCGGCCGACGCTGGCGGCGGTGGCGGCCAGCGCGGTGATCAGTTCGGCGTCGGCCTCGGGGCCGCGGCGGCCGGCGGTACGGCGGTCGACGGTCGCGTTGTCGACCCAGGCCGCGTGCTGCTCCAGGGTCGCCGCGTCCATGCCGGCCACGGCGGCCTCGCCCATCACGGAGAACCCGGGCTGCTGCTGCACGGCGGACAGGTCCAGCGGACAGCCCTCGTCGGTGCCGAGGGAGGTCGGCGGCAGCGTCCGCAGGGAGGGGTTCTCCTCGTCGAAGACGACGGGCTCGCCGGTGCGGCCCTCGACGGCCGCCGCGATGGCCTCCGCCGTGAGGACGAGTCCCGTCGCGCCCGTACAGGAGACGACGACGTCGGCACGTGTCAGCTCGGCCGGCACCGATTCGATCGGGACCGCGCGGGCCGCCACGTCCGTGTACTCGTCCTCGCCCAGTATCCGGGCGAGGCGTTCGGCGCGGTCGAAGGTGCGGTTGGCGACGACGACCTCGGTGACGCCCACCCGCGCCAGGGTCGCGGCGGCCAGCGAGGACATCGAGCCCGCGCCGATGACCAGCGCTCTTCTGCCCTGAGCCCAGTCCCGCACCTCGGCGCCGGCGGCGAGCTGTTCCAGCCCGAACGTCACCAGCGACTGTCCGGCGCGGTCGATGCCGGTCTCGGAGTGGGCGCGCTTGCCGACTCTGAGTCCCTGCTGGAACAGGTCGTTCATCAGCCGGCCGGCGGTGTGCAGCTCCTGCGCCCTGGCGAGGGAGTCCTTGAGCTGGCCGAGGATCTGTCCCTCGCCGACGACCATGGAGTCCAGCCCGCAGGCCACCGAGAACAGATGGTGGACGGCCCGGTCCTCGTAGTGGACGTAGAGGTAGGGGGTCAGCTCCTCCAGCCCCACCCCGCTGTGCTGGGCGAGCAGCGTGGACAGCTCGGCGACACCGGCGTGGAACTTGTCCACGTCGGCGTAGAGCTCGATGCGGTTGCAGGTCGCGAGGACGGCGGCCTCGGCGGCCGGTTCGGCGGCGACCGTGTCCTGGAGCAGCTTGAACTGGGCGTCCGGGGAGAGGGAGGCCCGCTCCAGGACGCTGACGGGTGCGCTGCGGTGGCTCAGTCCGACGACGAGGAGGCTCATGCCGGCATCACGGCGGGTACGTCCCCGTCGGGCCCCTGGTCGGTGGTCTCTTCGTGCGCCACGGCCGGCACTGCGGCGCCCTCGTGGGCGGCGCTCTCCTCGCCGGCCTTGCGCTGCTCGTGGAAGGCGAGGATCTGCAGCTCGATGGAGAGGTCGACCTTGCGCACGTCGACGCCGTCCGGGACGGACAGGACGGTCGGCGCGAAGTTCAGGATGGAGGTGACCCCGGCGGCCACGAGCCGGTCGCAGACCGGCTGGGCGGCACCGGCGGGCGTGGCGATGACACCGATCGACACGCCGTTGTCGGTGATGATCTTTTCCAGGTCGTCCGTGTGCTGCACGGGGATGCCGGCGACGGGCTTGCCGGCCATCGCGGGGTCGGCGTCGATGAGGGCGGCGACCCGGAAGCCGCGGGAGGCGAACCCGCCGTAGTTGGCGAGGGCGGCGCCCAGGTTTCCGATGCCGACGATCACTACCGGCCAGTCCTGGGTGAGCCCGAGCTCACGGGAGATCTGGTAGACGAGATACTCGACGTCGTAGCCGACACCGCGCGTTCCGTAGGAACCCAGGTAGGAGAAGTCCTTGCGCAGCTTGGCGGAGTTGACCCCCGCGGCCGCGGCCAGTTCCTCGGAGGAGACCGTGGGTACCGAGCGCTCCGACAGCGCGGTCAGCGCGCGGAGGTACAGCGGAAGCCTGGCGACGGTGGCCTCGGGAATCCCTCGGCTACGGGTCGCCGGTCGGTGAGTTCGGCCAGTTGCCACGGTGCTCCTGCGGGTAGAGCGGGGCTGCGGGCGGTCACACGGACCCAGACCGCCCCGTCGACAGCAGGCTATGTCTTTGTGAACGCGTGCACAAAGATGGTGTCCGTTTTGCCCGGCCAACGTGACCGGGGTCACGCGCGTCGTTCCCAGGGACATCCCTAGGAGCATCCCCGGGGACAAAACAGACACACTCCTCGTGAATCCCGCCCCCGAGACCAAAGCGCCATCGATCCTAAGCGACACCGGGCACCTCTTGTACCGGTCGGTCAGTTCCTGGTCGTCCCCTCGTCGCCCAGCGCCTTGCGCAGCCGGGTCTCGTCCACCCGCCAGAAGGTGTGCTGCCTGCCGTCCACGAGCACCACCGGGATCTGCTCCCAGTACGCGTCGTACAGCGCCTTGTCCTCGGTGATGTCCCGGTGCTCCCAGGGCACACCGAGGTCGCCGCACACCTTCTCGACCACGGCCTGCGCGTCCTCGCACAGATGGCAGTCGGGCTTCCCGATGAGCGTGACGAGCCGGTCCTGCGGGGCCGGCCCCTTCCGTCGAAAGAGGGGACTCATACGGGTCATTCTCGCGCCTGTTCCTCTCACCTCTTTAACGGTGCGGTCGCGGAGAGTTCACACCCTCCGAACCTCGTGGCTCCGGAACCACCGAACAAACTGGCTATGCTCACGCCATGGCCGCTCTCGGATGGCTCACCCCCCGTAGGCGCTCCGCCACGGCGCGGAGCGTGTTGGCTGGCGAGGCCTCGGCTGAGGCCGCCCGCAAGTCCACTCAGGAAGAACAGCACCAGGCCCCGGAAGAAGAAGGGGCCGAACCGCAGTTCCCGGTCCACGGCGACGCGCTGGCCGCCGCCTTCTTCGACCTGGACAACACCGTGATGCAGGGCGCCTCCCTGTTCCACTTCGGCCGTGGCCTGTACAAACGCAAATTCTTCGAGACCAGCGACCTGGTCCGGTTCGCCTGGCAGCAGGCGTGGTTCCGGATGGCCGGCCTCGAGGACCCCGAACACATGCAGGACGCCCGCGACTCGGCGCTGTCCATCGTGAAGGGACACCGGGTCGCCGAGCTGATGTCGATCGGCGAGGAGATCTACGACGAGTACATGGCCGAGCGCATCTGGCCGGGCACCCGGGCCCTCGCCCAGGCCCATCTGGACGCCGGTCAGAAGGTGTGGTTGGTCACAGCCGCTCCGGTGGAGATCGCCACGGTGATCGCCCGCCGCCTCGGCCTCACCGGCGCCCTCGGCACGGTCGCCGAGTCGGTCGACGGCGTCTACACGGGCAAGCTCGTCGGCGAGCCGCTGCACGGCCCCGCCAAGGCGGAGGCGGTCCGCGCCCTGGCCGCGGCGGAGGGTCTCGACCTCTCCCGCTGCGCCGCCTACAGCGACTCCCACAACGACATCCCGATGCTCTCCCTCGTCGGCCACCCCTACGCGATCAACCCCGACTCCAAACTCCGCAAACACGCCCGGGGCCTCGACTGGCGCCTGCGGGACTACCGCACGGGCCGCAAGGCGGCGAAGGTCGGCATCCCGGCGGCGGCGGGGGTAGGAGCGGTGGCGGGCGGCACGGCGGCGGCGATCGCCCTGCACAAGCGACGCCGCTGAGTCTCGACGCATCCACGCCGAACAGACGGTCGTACCCCCCGGTGCGGCCGTCTATTCGCGTTGTCCGCGCACAGCCACAACACGCGCCCGACCGACCCGAAACTCAAACCTTTCCGATCAACAATCGCTCACCCCGTGCAACTTGATCGCATGCCAATCGGGCACAGAAGCGACGTAATCGAAGTTTTGAGCAACTCGGTGTAGCAGCGCCTGCACGAAGCGTTATTCTCCTCAGACGCAAACCGGTACCCCCCTGTCGCTACGACGGGTGAAAGGTCCCGCACTGCACGTGATGGAAGCTCTGCCTCTGGGAGTCCCGTGTACCCACACGTCGGGGTTGACGCCTCGGGCCTGGCTACGCTGCGCGCAACAGTCGCCACGATCAAAGAGTCGCTGCGCGTCCCCACCGCGTACGGCGTCCCCGCCCTCGCCACCGTGGTCCCCGCGGGACCAGCGGGCCCCTGCTACGCGCTGGCGGAAAGCAGCGCCGCGGTCGGCAGAAGAGGACGCTCGGGCAACGGCGCGACCACCTCGGCCCGCCGTCCCGCGGCCGACAGCGACAGCGCCCGGATGATGGACCTCGTCGAACGCGCCCAGGCCGGCGAGGCCGACGCGTTCGGGCGCCTGTACGACCAGTACAGCGACACCGTCTACCGCTACATCTACTACCGCGTCGGCGGCAAGGCGACCGCCGAGGACCTCACCAGTGAGACGTTCCTGCGCGCCCTGCGCCGCATCGGCACCTTCACCTGGCAGGGCCGTGACTTCGGCGCCTGGCTCGTGACCATCGCCCGCAACCTCGTCGCCGACCACTTCAAGTCCAGCCGCTTCCGGCTGGAGGTGACCACCGGCGAGATGCTCGACGCCAACGAGGTCGAGCGCTCCCCCGAGGACTCCGTCCTGGAGTCCCTCTCCAACGCCGCCCTGCTGGACGCCGTCCGCCGGCTCAACCCCCAGCAACAGGAATGCGTCACCCTCCGCTTCCTGCAGGGCCTGTCCGTCGCCGAGACCGCTCGGGTGATGGGCAAGAACGAGGGTGCCATCAAGACCCTCCAGTACCGCGCCGTCCGCACCCTCGCCCGGCTCCTGCCGGACGATGCCCGCTGAGCCCGGCCGGGCCCGGTGCGCCCACTGTCGGCGATCCCCAACTCACGTTCAGTGAAAGTCCGTTGTCTTCCCGATCCGATCATCCGCCGTCCGTAACCCAAGTGCCGCGCCAGTCGTTGTGCGGGATACAGGCTCCCTGTGGTCACGTCCCGGCCGACCCCGATCACTCGATCGAGGGAAAGCAGAACGGGCCGTGCAACCCTCGAGATCCCCGGGGAGTCGACCGTCATGACGAGAGGAGGTGCCGCCAGTGATCGCGAACGTATCGGCGCACCGGCGGGCGAACGCCTTCGCCCAGGCTCTGGAGGAGCAGTCCGACCAGGGCACGGCGGCCGAGCAGACCGAAGGATCACCGCCGGCGCCGGCCGCTGCGGACCAGACCGAGCGGGGCCGCCTCCTGGCCCTCGCGACGAGTCTCGCCGAGCTGCCCAAACCGGAGCTCGACCCCGAGGTCAAGGTCGTCCAGCGGGCCCAGTTGGTCGCCGCGATGGAGGCCATGCTGCAAGCGGGCACCGCAGGAGGCGAGGCAGGGGACGGATCGGTACCCGGACAACGGTCCCACCGCGCCAAGGGCGGGGCGCACCGGGCGAGCCCCCTGGGAAAGCTCCGGCCGCGCAGCCGGATCGCCAGGGGCCTCACCGCGGGCGGCCTGAGCGTGGGCGTGGCCGCGGGGGCCTTCGGCGGGGTGGCGGCCGCGAGTTCCGACGCCCTGCCCGGTGACGGGCTCTACGGCCTCAAGCGCGGCATCGAGGACTTCAAGCTCACCTACCTGTCCGACGGCGACGACGAGCGCGGCCGGACCTACCTCGACCAGGCCTCCACCCGGCTCAGTGAGGCCCGCCGCCTCATGGAGCGCGGCCGCGGCGGCCACCTCGACCATGAATCACTGGGCGAGATCCGCCGCGCGCTGAACGGCATGCAGCACGACGCCTCCGAGGGCCACCGGCTGCTCCACGAGGCGTTCGAGCGCGACCCGGACTCCCTGGCCCCCATCCAGGCCCTGGACGCGTTCTCCCGCTCCCACCGCGAGGCCTGGGGCGCCCTGCGCGAGAAGCTGCCCGTCCAGCTGGGCGACGTGAGCCAACAGGTCTCGTCGGTCTTCGAGGCCATAGACGAAGAGGTCGCCCCGCTGCAGTCCCGGTTCCCCCGTTCCCCCGCCCAGGGCGGCACCGGCGGACAGGGCTCCGGCTCGTCGTCCGCCGACACCTCGACCGGCACCGGACGCTCCACGAGCCCCGGCACCGGCGACACCGCCCAGACCGGCGGCACGGGCACGGGCAGCGGTCCCAGCAAGTCGGCGGGCTCCGGCACGACCGACGACGGCCTCCTGGGCGGCAGCACGGGCGGCCTCCTGGACCAGCCGGAGGGCACGAACTCGACCTCCCCGTCGACGAGCACCCCCTCCACCGCCCCCGACGTCACCATCCCGCCCCTCCTCCCCGGCCTCCTCCCCGGCCTGGGCATCGACAGCGAGGACGCGAGCTAGCACCCCGGTGGGGGCGCCCCTCAAAGAGGGACGCCCCCACCGCCGTACACCCAAAGGCTTCCAGAAGAACACCGGTGGGCGGCACCCGGCGACGGCCACCGCCCTCCACCGGCCCCACCGGCCCCACCCGGCGTCAGAAGAACACCGACCGCCGCTGCACCAGCAGCTTGTACAGCGTGTGCTGGATCTGTTCGCGGACCTGGTCGGTCAGGTTGAACATCAGCATCGGGTCCTCCGCCGCCTCCGGCGGATAGCCATCCGTCGGGATCGGCTCCCCGAACTGGATCGTCCACTTCGTCGGCAGCGGCACCGCCCCCAGCGGACCGAGCCACGGGAAGGTCGGCGTCAGCGGGAAGTACGGGAACCCCAGCACCCGCGCCAGCGTCTTCGCGTTGCCGATCATCGGGTAGATCTCCTCCGCCCCGACGATCGAGCAGGGAATGATCGGCGCCCCCTGTCGCAGCGCCGTCGAGACGAAGCCGCCCCGACCGAACCGCTGGAGCTTGTAGCGCTCGCTGAAGGGCTTGCCGATGCCCTTGAAGCCCTCCGGCATCACCCCGACCAGCTCCCCCGCCCCGAGCAGCCGCTCCGCGTCCTCCGCGCAGGCGAGCGTGTGCCCGAGCTTGCGCGCCAGCTCGTTGACGACCGGCAGCACGAACACCAGATCCGCGGCGAGCAGCCGCAGATGACGGCCGGCCGGATGCTTGTCATGGACGGCGACCTGCATCATCAGACCGTCCATCGGCACCGTCCCCGAGTGGTTGGCGACGATCAGCGCCCCGCCCTCCGCCGGGATGTTCTCGATGCCCTTGACCTCGACCCGGAAGTACTTCTCGTACACCGGCCGCAGCAGCGACATCAGGACCTGGTCGGTGAGCTCCTCGTCGTAACCGAAGTCGTCGACCTCGTAGTCGCCCGTGAGCCGCCGCCGCAGGAAGGACAGCCCGCCCGCGATACGCCGCTCCAGGCCCCCCTCGTCCCGCGCATCCGTCGTCACAGGAACATCATCCTGCCCAACAGCCCTGGTGGGCAGGGGCTGGACCTCGCCGATCTCACCGGCCTCGGCAATCTCACGGACCGGTGCGGGCTCGCCGTTCTTGCGCCGGCTCCCCACACCCCGACGCCGCGCCGGCCGCGCCGAAGCGCCCCCGCGGGTCCGGTCGTCGTCGAACGGAATGACCTTGGCGTCCGCCATCGTTGATGCGCTCCTCAGTTGGCGCTCGGCGTCGGGGGGTGGACCACGGAGGGGCCGGGGCCGCCACGGGCGAGCGGCGGCAGCGCACCGACCCGCTCGACGGCCCGCGCGACGGCCTCGGGCGGCAGCAGCCCGGGCCCCTGGCTGCGCGCGAAGTCCGCGAACGTCTCCGCCGTCGTGTAGCGCGGGCTGAACCCGAGCGTCTCGCGCATCTGCGTGGTCGACACGACCCGTCCATGGGTCAGCAGCCGGATCTGCTCGGGCGAGAAGTCCGTCATCCCCAGCGTCCGCACCAGCGACCCCGCCCAGGTGACGGCCGGCAGCAGCAGCGGCACGGTGGGCCGCCCGAGCCGCCGCGAGCACTGCGACAGCAGCAGCACCCCGTCCCCGGCGATGTTGAAGGTCCCGCTGTTGAGCGTGCCCCGCGCCGGCTCGTGCGAGGCGATCCGCAGCACCTCGATCACATCGTCCTCGTGCACGAACTGCAGCCGCGGGTCGTAGCCGAACACGGTCGGCAGCACGGGCAGCGCGAAGTACGAGGCGAGCGGCGTCTCGGCGGTCGGCCCGAGAATGTTCGCGAACCGCAGCACGCACACGGCCACATCGGGCCGCCGCCGCGCGAACCCGCGCACATACCCCTCGACCTCGACGGTGTCCTTGGCGAACCCGCCGCTGGGCAAGGACTTGGCGGAGGTCGTCTCGGTGAAGACAGCAGGATCCCGAGGCGCGGACCCGTACACATTGGTACTGCTCTTCACCACCAGCCGCTTCACACTGGGCGACTTCTGACACGCGCCGAGCAGCTGCATGGTCCCGATGACGTTGGTCTCCTTGACCGTGGTCCGGCTGCCACTGCCCAGCGCGGTCGCCGTCACATCGAGATGGACGACGGTGTCGGCGCCGGTCTCGGCCAGCACCCGCGCGATGGTGGGCTGCCGGATGTCGGCCTGCACGAACTCGGCACCGCCCAGATGGTGCTCCGGCCGCACGGCGTCCACCCCGACGACCCGCTCGACATCCGGGTCACGCTGAATCCGTCGGACGAACCGGCCCCCCAGCTGGCGGGCCACTCCGGTCACGAGCACGACCTTCCCCAAGACCAGCGCCTTCCTCTCGTCCGCACTGATGCACTGCTCGTACCCTGCCGCGTTCCCCGTGCGCGGGCCAACCTATCGGGTCGATGTTGCGCTGTGATGACCGACCGATGCACGAAGTGACGACACGGACCGGCCATACGACCTGATCAGCGAGGCTCTCACACCCCGCCCGTCCAGACACGCGCACGGCATTCAGCCCGCCGCACACCACCCGGACATGCGTGTGGCCCCCGTCGGCAGAACCGACTGGGGGCCACACCGCGCTTCGGCGGCTCACGCCTCGCGAAGAAGTGAAGGACGGACCTTACTTCTTGTTACGACGCTGAACGCGCGTGCGCTTGAGCAGCTTGCGGTGCTTCTTCTTGGCCATCCGCTTGCGCCGCTTCTTGATAACAGAGCCCACGACTACCCTCGCTCACTTCTCATCACTCGGTGTTTGGGCGCCATGGGCCCATACGACCTACGAGGGGCCAGCCTACCCGCCCGAGCGCCGAGGTCGTAATCGAGGGCTCCGGAGGGGTTCCGTCAGGCGGTTTCCACCCCCACATAACTCTCGCGGAGGTACTCGTGGACCGCTTGCTCGGGGACGCGGAAGGACCGCCCCACCCGGATCGCGGGCAGATGACCGCTGTGCACCAGCCGGTACACGGTCATCTTGGACACTCGCATCACCGAGGCGACTTCCGCCACGGTAAGGAACTGAACCTCGTTCAGAGGCCTTTCGCCTGCTGCAGCCATGACACACCTGAACCTTCCGCACTCGACGGCCACCGGCTTCCCCTTCCGGTGACTCTTCGTCGTTGCGTGCTCACTCCCCAATGTAGGGGCGGGTGATGCGAGTGGGGAAGAGGTGCACCCATCGCAGGCCTACTGTGACAGACACGCTCGATTGAGTACGTAGCGGGTCAGCGGCAGGTAGTAATCGGACCGCGCACCGTCATCAAGTGGAACGACGACGGATACGGCCCCCTCCGCCTCCCCCACGAACAGCGCCGGGTCGTCCGTATCAGCCAGCCCGATGGCCTCAACCCCCAGCTGACCTGCACCGCAGACCCAGCCATGGTCCCCGATCACAAGATCCGGCAGCCTCCCGCCCTCCTCGGCGGCCGCCCCGAGGGCCACCCGAACCGGCAGCGGGGAATGGCTGTGCACGGGGGTCGCACAACCGGCGCGTTCACCACCGCACTCCCGCACGACCCCGACCCCTCCGACGTAGTCAAGATTGCAGGTACGTAGACCGAACCGGGTCGTTATGTCGACACAGCGACCCTGCGCGGGGGTGAGGACAGTACATCCCCCCGCCGACAAGGCGTCCGCAAGCCCGGCGTAGAACCCCAGCAGCCGGTCCGGGTGCCCGGTCCCGAGAAGCACGCTCCCACCACGCTGGGCAACCGCCCCCACCCGCTCCCCGAAGGCGTCCAGCGCGGCAACCGTCCGTTCGGGATCAATCACATCCTGCCCTGAAACACACAGCGGATCGTCCGAAACCCCACACTTCTCCGCCATCAACGCGACCAACTCCCTCACCCCCCAGTCCCCTTCGGGACACACCCCGATCAACACCCGCGGATCCCGGGCAGCGAACCCCCGATACCTCCGCAGACTCACCTCCCGAGCGGTCCCCACCACCCCCGCGAGCCCCACCCCCACGAGATAACCCCGAATCCCACCCACATCCCTGAACACCCTCCCGATGCTCCCTGCCCCCCAATTCCCCGAATCTCTGAATGCCGAAAAGTGGGCCCGGTTGGCGTAAGAAGAGCTGCAACACCGGAAAGACAGCGGCGAAGCCCCACGGGGCCACAGGGACAAAGCCCCACGATGAACACGGGGGACTCAGTCTCACGGGGGGGTGCAGGGGCGAAGCCCCACGAGGGGTGCAGGGGCGGAGCCCCGCGAGGGGTGCAGGGGACGCAGTCCCCGCCGGGGTCCGGGGGCGGAGCCCCGGGGACGGGCACCACTCACCCAACCGAGTCGGGCGGGCGGGTGGGCAGACCCGCAGGGGTGCAGGGGACGCAGTCCCCGCCCGGGGCCGGGGGCGGAGCCCCGGGGACGGGCGCTTCCCGACCAACCGAGTCGGGTGGGCGGGTGGGCAGACCCGCAGGGGTGCAGGGGACGCAGTCCCCGCCCGGGGCCGGGGGCGGAGCCCCGGGGACGGGCACCACTCACCCAACCGAGTCGGGCGGGCGGGTGGGCAGACCCGCAGGGGTGCAGGGGACGCAGTCCCCGCCCGGGGCCGGGGGCGGAGCCCCGGGGACGGGCGCTTCCCGACCAACCGAGTCGGGTGGGCGGGTGGGCAAGCTTGGTGGGGTCCGGGGCGGAGCCCCGGGGACGGGCGCCTCTCACCCAACCGAGTCGGGCGGGCGGGTGGGCAAAACCCCTACGCCAACAACCCCCGCAACGGAAAAACAGCCCGCCGCGTAGCCAACACCGCCTGATCCAACCGATCCGCAGGGTCGTACCCCGCCTCCCACTCCCCCCACGACACCGGCCACCGCCCATCACTCATCCGCACCGGCGCCAACTGCCGAGTCCGAGCAAACACCTCCGCCCGCCAACTCTCCGGAATCACCGTCTCCGGCGCCACCTCCCTCCCCGCCACGATCCCCACCAGATGCGCCCACGACCGCGGCACCACCTCCACCACCGCGTAACCACCCCCACCCAACGCGACCCACTTCCCCCCGGCGTACTCATGAGCCAACTCATGACAAGCCACCTGCACGGCCCGCTGCGCATCCAGCGACACCGCCAAATGCGCCAGCGGATCCTCGAAATGCGTATCGGCCCCATGCTGAGTCACCAGCACATCCGGCCGGAAATCAGCGATCAGCTCCGGCACCACCGCATGGAACGCCCGCAACCACCCCGCATCCCCGGTCCCCGCCGGCAACGCCACATTCACCGCCGCCCCCGCCCCGGCCCCCGCCCCGGTCTCCTCCGGCCACCCGGTCTGCGGAAACAACGTCCGAGGATGCTCGTGCAACGAGATCGTCAGCACCCGCGGATCCTCCCAGAACGCGGCCTGCACCCCGTCCCCGTGATGCACGTCCACATCGACATAGGCGACCCGCTCAGCCCCCAGCTCCAACAACCGCGCAATGGCCAGCGACGCGTCGTTGTAGATACAGAACCCCGACGCACCACCCGGCATCGCATGATGCAACCCACCCGCGAAGTTCACCGCGTGCAGCGCGTCCCCCCGCCACACCGCCTCCGCCGCCCCCACCGACAACCCGGCGATGACCGACGACACCTCATGCATCCCCGGGAACGCCGGATCGTCCACCGTCCCCAGCCCATACCCCTGGTCAGCGGCCCCGGGATCCGCCGAAGCCGCCTTCACGGCCTCGACGTAGTCCTCCCGGTGCACCAGCCGCAACGTCGACTCCCCAGCCGGCTTCGCCCCCACGACCGGCATCTCCCGGTCGAGCCCGAGGGCACCCACCAGCTTCCGGGTCAGCTCCAGCCGTACCGGATCCATCGGATGGTCCGGACCGAAGTCATAGCCCGTTACTGCCTCGTCCCACATCAGCTGTGCGCGGCCGCTCATGCCCGCCACCGTATCGGTCCGGTTGAGCGACGAACGACCTGGCGTACACCAACGTCACCAGCACCAACACCATCGGGACCACCATCGCCCCCCGATAGCTCCACGCGTCCCCCAACGCCCCCACCAACGGCGACCCCACCAGGAACCCGACGTAGTTGAAGACGTTCAGCCGGGCGATGGCCGCATCCGACGCCCCGGGGAACAACCGCCCCGCCGCCGCGAAGGTCTGCGGCACCAGCACACACAGCCCCAGCCCCACCAACGTGAAGCCGCCCATCCCCACCCAGGCCCCCGGCGCCACCGCCACCACCGCGAACCCGGCCGCCGCCACCAGCGCGCCCAGCCGTACCACGGCCGCCGCCCCGAACCGCCGCACCCCGAAGTCCCCGATGGTGCGCCCGATCAGCGTGGTCACCATGTACACGTTGTACGGCACGGTCGCGAGCTGCTCGGAGCTCCCCAGCACGTCCTGCAGATACTTCGCACTCCAGTTGGAAACCGTCGAGTCCCCGATGTAGGCGAAGGACATCACCAGGCAGAGGGGCAGCAACAGCTTGAAGACGACACCCCCACCGTCCCTCCCCTTCTCCTCCGCGACGCCCCCGGCCCCGCTCCCGGCATCCTCGGGGCCCCCGTCGACGTACCACCGACTGGCCACCAGCGCCGCCGGCAGCAGCACCGCCACGACCGGCAGATACGACAGCCACAGCGCGAGATGCCAGTGCGCCCCCGCCCACGCCAGCGAGGCCCCCACGATCCCGCCAAGGCTGTACGCCGCATGGAAGCTCAGCATGATGCTGCGCCCGTACGTCCGCTGGAGGCTCACCCCGAGCATGTTCATCGAGGCGTCGAGCGCCCCCACGGCGAGCCCGAAGACGGCCAGGGCGACCCCCAGCACCGCCATCCCGTCCCCGGCGCCCACCCCGACCAGCGCCAGCAGCACCACCGGCTGCGACCACCGCAACAGCAGACTGGCCGGCACCCGCTTCACCAGCTGCTCGGTCGTCACGCTCCCGACCCCGGCCAGCACGGGCACCGCGGCGAGGAAGATCGGCAGCTGTCCGTCCGAGACGCCGTACCGGTCCTGGATCGCCGGAATCCGGGTCACGAGCAGAGCGAACGCGGCCCCCTGCGCAAAGAAGCTGAACGCCAAAGAGGCCCTACCGCGCCGCAGCACTTCTGTCATGGCGGCGAGCGTAGGGCCCCGGCGTACTCGTGGGTAGATCCAGCCAAAGATGAATTTCCCTCAGCTTTACTTCACGCCGACCAGAACACCGGCCGCACCGGCCTCCGCACCGGCCTCCGCACCGATCATCCCCACCATCGGCCCGGCCGCCAGCCCACCGCTCACCACGACCCCGGTCCCGATCGCCACGGCCATCACCACGGACCCCAGCCACACCATCGTGTCCACAGGCACCGTGTAGGCCCCTACGACCCGCACCACGCACTCCGCCAGCAGGACGACGCCCCAGACCACCGAGTAGACCCGCTCGGCCCGCAGGAAGGCCGCCGAGCGCTCCGACCCGCCCGACAGCAGCCGCTCCCAGGCGGCCTCACGGTCGGTCTTCCCCTTCACCAGGAAGGGCTTGAGCCCGGCGGTCATCATCGGCCGCCCCAGCCACACGGACACGAGGATCCCGATGCCGACCGTGCTGCTGAGCGCGCCGTCCTTGGCGAGCATCAGCCGCGGGTCGCCGGCGACGAAGCTGAGCAGCAGCCCGACGACGTTCACCAGCAGGATCAGCCCGGCGAGCCCGTTGGCCCTGCGCTCCTTGACGACGCTCCACACCGTCCGGACCGCGGGCCCGACGCTGCTCCAGGCGAGCGCCGCGAACGTACTCATCCCGAACGCGTTCTTGAACAGGTAGTACGACCCGATCGGCACCGCCACGTCCATGAGGAGCGGCACAAAGGCGTTCGTCTTCTTCGTCATGCCCTCAGCTTCGCCGCAGGCAGGGGTCCGCCAGTAGAAACGATCGTAAGCAACTCGGCATGACAAATGTCAGGCCAGCAGCCCGGTCAACTCCCCCATGCCGGAGAAGAGTTGCGTGGCACCCGCGAGCTTCGCGGCCGACGTCATCGCGGTGAACCCGAGCACGTCCATCCCGGCCGCCACCGCCGCCTGGACCCCGAGCGGAGAGTCCTCCACGACGACGCACCGCCCCGGAGCCACCCCCATCCGCTCGGCGGCATACAGGAACAGATCAGGCGCCGGCTTCCCCTTGCCCACGTCCTGCGAGCTGAAGATCCGCCCCTCGTCGAACCACCGGTCCAGCCCGGTCGTCCGATGCCCCACCCGGATCCGCTCATGACTGCCGGAGGACGCCACGCAGTACGGCACCTCGTCCGCCGCCAGCTTCTCCAGGACGTCCACGACCCCGCCCACGGCCTCCAACTCCCGCTCGAAGGCCGCGAACACCCTCCGGTGGAAGACGTCGTCGAACTCGGCCGGCAGCCGCTCACCCGTCCGTGCCTCGACCAGGTCGTGGACCCGGTGCATCGCCGACCCCATGTAGTCCCGGATGGAGTCCTCGTAGCTGGTGGGGTACCCGAGCTCGGTGAGATAGGCGGCCAGCAGCCGGTTGGAGATGGGTTCGCTGTCCACCAGGACGCCATCGTTGTCGAAGATCACCAGGTCGTAGCGCATGGAACAAACCCTAAACGCAGAAAACCCCCGCACCATACGGTGCGGGGGTTTCCCGGAATGATTGTTCGGCGGTGTCCTACTCTCCCACAGGGTCCCCCCTGCAGTACCATCGGCGCTGTGAGGCTTAGCTTCCGGGTTCGGAATGTAACCGGGCGTTTCCCTCACGCTATGACCACCGAAACACTATGAAACTGTTTCAGCCGCACCACGCTGTGGCAACGTGGGGCCGTTCGTGGTTTCAGAACCAACACAGTGGACGCGAGCAACTGAGGACAAGCCCTCGGCCTATTAGTACCGGTCACCTCCACACATTACTGTGCTTCCAGATCCGGCCTATCAACCCAGTCGTCTACTGGGAGCCTTACCCCATCAAGTGGGTGGGAATACTCATCTCGAAGCAGGCTTCCCGCTTAGATGCTTTCAGCGGTTATCCCTCCCGAACGTAGCCAACCAGCCATGCCCTTGGCAGAACAACTGGCACACCAGAGGTTCGTCCGTCCCGGTCCTCTCGTACTAGGGACAGCCCTTCTCAATATTCCTGCGCGCGCAGCGGATAGGGACCGAACTGTCTCACGACGTTCTAAACCCAGCTCGCGTACCGCTTTAATGGGCGAACAGCCCAACCCTTGGGACCGACTCCAGCCCCAGGATGCGACGAGCCGACATCGAGGTGCCAAACCATCCCGTCGATATGGACTCTTGGGGAAGATCAGCCTGTTATCCCCGGGGTACCTTTTATCCGTTGAGCGACGGCGCTTCCACAAGCCACCGCCGGATCACTAGTCCCGACTTTCGTCCCTGCTCGACCCGTCGGTCTCACAGTCAAGCTCCCTTGTGCACTTACACTCAACACCTGATTGCCAACCAGGCTGAGGGAACCTTTGGGCGCCTCCGTTACTCTTTAGGAGGCAACCGCCCCAGTTAAACTACCCATCAGACACTGTCCCTGATCCGGATCACGGACCCAGGTTAGACATCCAGCACGACCAGAGTGGTATTTCAACGACGACTCCACAACCACTGGCGTGGCCGCTTCAAAGTCTCCCACCTATCCTACACAAGCCGAACCGAACACCAATATCAAACTGTAGTAAAGGTCCCGGGGTCTTTCCGTCCTGCTGCGCGAAACGAGCATCTTTACTCGTAGTGCAATTTCACCGGGCCTATGGTTGAGACAGTCGAGAAGTCGTTACGCCATTCGTGCAGGTCGGAACTTACCCGACAAGGAATTTCGCTACCTTAGGATGGTTATAGTTACCACCGCCGTTTACTGGCGCTTAAGTTCTCAGCTTCGCCACACCGAAATGTGACTAACCGGTCCCCTTAACGTTCCAGCACCGGGCAGGCGTCAGTCCGTATACATCGCCTTACGGCTTCGCACGGACCTGTGTTTTTAGTAAACAGTCGCTTCTCGCTGGTCTCTGCGGCCACCCCCAGCTCGGGAAGCAAGTCCCCTCACCAGGCGTGGCCCCCCTTCTCCCGAAGTTACGGGGGCATTTTGCCGAGTTCCTTAACCATAGTTCACCCGAACGCCTCGGTATTCTCTACCTGACCACCTGAGTCGGTTTAGGGTACGGGCCGCCATGAAACTCGCTAGAGGCTTTTCTCGACAGCATAGGATCATCCACTTCACCACAATCGGCTCGGCATCAGGTCTCAGGCTGTATGAACGGCGGATTTGCCTACCGTTCGCCCTACACCCTTACCCCGGGACAACCACCGCCCGGGCTGGACTACCTTCCTGCGTCACCCCATCACTCACCTACTGCAAGTCTGGTCCGTCGGCTCCACCACTCCCCTTTGCCCGAAGGCTCCGGGGCGGCTTCACGGACTTAGCATCGCCTGGTTCGATGTTTGACGCTTCACAGCGGGTACCGGAATATCAACCGGTTATCCATCGACTACGCCTGTCGGCCTCGCCTTAGGTCCCGACTTACCCTGGGCAGATCAGCTTGACCCAGGAACCCTTAGTCAATCGGCGCACACGTTTCTCACGTGTGAATCGCTACTCATGCCTGCATTCTCACTCGTGAACCGTCCACAACTACCTTCCGGTGCTGCTTCACCCGGCACACGACGCTCCCCTACCCATCACAGCACCCGTTGGGGCTTATTGCTGCAATGACACGACTTCGGCGGTACGCTTGAGCCCCGCTACATTGTCGGCGCGGAATCACTAGACCAGTGAGCTATTACGCACTCTTTCAAGGGTGGCTGCTTCTAAGCCAACCTCCTGGTTGTCTCTGCGACTCCACATCCTTTCCCACTTAGCGTACGCTTAGGGGCCTTAGTCGATGCTCTGGGCTGTTTCCCTCTCGACCATGGAGCTTATCCCCCACAGTCTCACTGCCGTGCTCTCACTTACCGGCATTCGGAGTTTGGCTAAGGTCAGTAACCCGGTAGGGCCCATCGCCTATCCAGTGCTCTACCTCCGGCAAGAAACACACGACGCTGCACCTAAATGCATTTCGGGGAGAACCAGCTATCACGGAGTTTGATTGGCCTTTCACCCCTAACCACAGGTCATCCCCCAGGTTTTCAACCCTGGTGGGTTCGGTCCTCCACGAAGTCTTACCTCCGCTTCAACCTGCCCATGGCTAGATCACTCCGCTTCGGGTCTTGAGCGTGCTACTAAAACGCCCTGTTCGGACTCGCTTTCGCTACGGCTACCCCACCCGGGTTAACCTCGCAACACACCGCAAACTCGCAGGCTCATTCTTCAAAAGGCACGCAGTCACGAGGTAGGAACAAGTTCCTACCCGACGCTCCCACGGCTTGTAGGCACACGGTTTCAGGTACTATTTCACTCCGCTCCCGCGGTACTTTTCACCATTCCCTCACGGTACTATCCGCTATCGGTCACCAGGGAATATTTAGGCTTAGCGGGTGGTCCCGCCAGATTCACACGGGATTTCTCGGGCCCCGTGCTACTTGGGTGTTTCTCAAACGAGCCGTACAGATTTCGACTACGGGGGTCTTACCCTCTACGCCGGACCTTTCGCATGTCCTTCGCCTATCCATACGGTTTCTGACTCGCCGACCAGCCGGCAGACTGATCAAGAGAAATCCCACAACCCCGTATGCGCAACCCCTGCCGGGTCTCACACGCATACGGTTTGGCCTCATCCGGTTTCGCTCGCCACTACTCCCGGAATCACGGTTGTTTTCTCTTCCTGCGGGTACTGAGATGTTTCACTTCCCCGCGTTCCCTCCACACTGCCTATGTGTTCAGCAGCGGGTGACAGCCCATGACGACTGCCGGGTTTCCCCATTCGGAAACCCCCGGATCAAAGCCTGGTTGACGACTCCCCGGGGACTATCGTGGCCTCCCACGTCCTTCATCGGTTCCTGGTGCCAAGGCATCCACCGTGCGCCCTTAAAAACTTGGCCACAGATGCTCGCGTCCACTGTGCAGTTCTCAAACAACGACCAGCCACCCATCACCCCCAACCACACGGTCAGAGTTCACTGGGGCCGGCATCCGAGGGTTCATTCCCTCAGACACCCAACAGCGTGCCCGACCCGGTCCTTTCGTCCTCCCTGCGTTCCACGCCGAAGCAGTACTAGCAGAAGACATCCAGACCGTGCCGAATAATCAACGTTCCACCCATGAGCAACCACTCCGAGACATTCGCTCGAAGCTGGCTATGTGCTCCTTAGAAAGGAGGTGATCCAGCCGCACCTTCCGGTACGGCTACCTTGTTACGACTTCGTCCCAATCGCCAGTCCCACCTTCGACAGCTCCCTCCCACAAGGGGTTGGGCCACCGGCTTCGGGTGTTACCGACTTTCGTGACGTGACGGGCGGTGTGTACAAGGCCCGGGAACGTATTCACCGCAGCAATGCTGATCTGCGATTACTAGCAACTCCGACTTCATGGGGTCGAGTTGCAGACCCCAATCCGAACTGAGACAGGCTTTTTGAGATTCGCTCCACCTCACGGTTTCGCAGCTCTTTGTACCTGCCATTGTAGCACGTGTGCAGCCCAAGACATAAGGGGCATGATGACTTGACGTCGTCCCCACCTTCCTCCGAGTTGACCCCGGCGGTCTCCTGTGAGTCCCCATCACCCCGAAGGGCATGCTGGCAACACAGGACAAGGGTTGCGCTCGTTGCGGGACTTAACCCAACATCTCACGACACGAGCTGACGACAGCCATGCACCACCTGTACACCGACCACAAGGGGGCGACCATCTCTGGCCGTTTCCGGTGTATGTCAAGCCTTGGTAAGGTTCTTCGCGTTGCGTCGAATTAAGCCACATGCTCCGCTGCTTGTGCGGGCCCCCGTCAATTCCTTTGAGTTTTAGCCTTGCGGCCGTACTCCCCAGGCGGGGAACTTAATGCGTTAGCTGCGGCACCGACGACGTGGAATGTCGCCAACACCTAGTTCCCACCGTTTACGGCGTGGACTACCAGGGTATCTAATCCTGTTCGCTCCCCACGCTTTCGCTCCTCAGCGTCAGTAATGGCCCAGAGATCCGCCTTCGCCACCGGTGTTCCTCCTGATATCTGCGCATTTCACCGCTACACCAGGAATTCCGATCTCCCCTACCACACTCTAGCTAGCCCGTATCGAATGCAGACCCGGGGTTAAGCCCCGGGCTTTCACACCCGACGTGACAAGCCGCCTACGAGCTCTTTACGCCCAATAATTCCGGACAACGCTTGCGCCCTACGTATTACCGCGGCTGCTGGCACGTAGTTAGCCGGCGCTTCTTCTGCAGGTACCGTCACTTTCGCTTCTTCCCTGCTGAAAGAGGTTTACAACCCGAAGGCCGTCATCCCTCACGCGGCGTCGCTGCATCAGGCTTTCGCCCATTGTGCAATATTCCCCACTGCTGCCTCCCGTAGGAGTCTGGGCCGTGTCTCAGTCCCAGTGTGGCCGGTCGCCCTCTCAGGCCGGCTACCCGTCGTCGCCTTGGTGAGCCATTACCTCACCAACAAGCTGATAGGCCGCGGGCTCATCCTTCACCGCCGGAGCTTTCGACCCTCACAGATGCCTGCGAGAGTGATATCCGGTATTAGACCCCGTTTCCAGGGCTTGTCCCAGAGTGAAGGGCAGATTGCCCACGTGTTACTCACCCGTTCGCCACTAATCCACCCCGAAGGGCTTCATCGTTCGACTTGCATGTGTTAAGCACGCCGCCAGCGTTCGTCCTGAGCCAGGATCAAACTCTCCGTGAATGTTTACCGGTAATCCGGTGCACACATCACGAGAGCGGAACAGTCGGAGGAATGATCCGACTGTTCACAGCGTCCTCGCTGTGTTTTTTCAAAGGAACCTCATCCTCGGCTATCACTGCCGGGGACGGGGTATCAACTAATCTGGCGTTGATTTTTGGCACGCTGTTGAGTTCTCAAGGAACGAAAGCTTCCTTTGTACTTGCCTGAGAGACTCTCTCAGGTTTTCCTCCGGGCTTCCCTTCGGTCTTGCGTTTCCGACTCTATCAGATCTTTTCTCGATCCGATTTCCTCGGTGCTTTCCAGGTCTTCGCTCTCGCGTTTCCCTTTCCGGCGGTTCCGACTCTATCAGATCCTTTCGGCGTCTGATTCCCAGTCAGCGGGGTTTGTCTTCCCGGCCCTTCGGCCGTTCCGACGAGTGAGACTTTAGCGGATTCCCGGCTCCCGAAGCCAATCGGGGCCCGTGTCCTTTCGAACGCGGATTCCTCATTTCGCGAATACGCACGCCAATGACGCGACGGCAGACAGCACGACTGCTCGTCGAGAAGTGGTTGGTACTTGCGGAATGGCTGTCCGGGGACCGACCGGAGTCGGCGCTCACGTCGGACAACTCGGAGAACACTACGTATCGGTCCTGGGTGTGTCAACCCACGTCCCACGGGCACCCTCGGGGCGTACTGTGGACGTCATGACCACGCGTACGTGCACCCAGCTCTGGTGGGCCGCCTGACGGCGGCCGCGCTCACGTATGCGTTCAACGGCCGCCGCCTCGGCGGCCGTTTCTCGTATCCCCCTCCGGGACTCCGAGGGTCGGGCCGGCCGGGACGGCGGCCCCGACCGGAGACGTCCAGTAGGAGGAGTGGAGATGACGAGGGTCTTCAGCGGGATCAAGCCGACCGGGCATCTGACCCTGGGGAACTACCTGGGGGCCATGCGGCAGTGGGTCCAGGCCGACCAGTACCGCTCGGACGCGTTGTTCTGCGTGGTCGATCTGCACGCGCTGACCGTGGACCACGATCCGGCGCGGGTGCGCCGGCTGAGTCGGCAGGCGGCGACGCTGCTCCTGGCGGCGGGACTGGATCCCGAGCTGTGCACGCTCTTCGTACAGAGTCATGTCGACGAGCACGCGCGGCTGTCGTATCTGCTGGAGTGCGTGGCCACCGACGGCGAGATGCGGCGGATGATCCAGTACAAGGTGAAGGCCGCGCGGGAGCGGGAGCGCGGGGGGAGCGTGCGGCTGTCGCTGCTGACGTATCCGGTGCTGATGGCGGCGGACATCCTGGCGTACGGGACCGACGAGGTGCCGGTGGGGGACGACCAGGCGCAGCATGTGGAGCTGGCGCGGGATCTGGCGGTGCGGTTCAACCAGCGGTACGGGCACACGTTCGTGGTGCCCAGGGCGACGGTGCCTGCGGTGGCGGCGCGGGTGATGAACCTCCAGGAGCCGGGGTCGAAGATGGGGAAGAGCGATGACTCCGGGACGGGGATCGTCTATCTGCTCGACGAACCCGATGTGGTGCGGAAGAAGATCATGCGGGCCGTCACGGACAGCGGGCGGGAGGTCGTGTACGACCGGGAGGGACGGCCTGGGGTCGCGAATCTGCTGGAGATCCTGGCCGCCTGTACGGACGGGAACCCGGCCGAGCTGGCGTCCGTTCATCGGTCGTACGGCGCTTTGAAAGCGGCTGTGGCGGAGGCCGTGGTCGAGGTGTTGCGGCCGGTGCGGGCCCGGCATCAGGAGTTGTGTGCGGATCCCGGCTATGTCGAGGGGGTGCTCCGGGATGGGGCGAACAAGGCGCGGGAGATGGCGCGTCCGGTAGTGGACGCCGCTTATCGCGCGATCGGGTTGCTGCCGCCGGTGGCTGAGGCGGAGCCCGTGTCGGGTGGGGTGCTGAACGCGGCTCGGTAGGCGCGTGGGCTGGTGGCGAGGCGCGAGGCGAAGTGCTGGCGCATCGTGACCTCGCTGCCGAAGCCGGCGCGGCGGGCGACCTCGGGCATGGGGAGGTCGGTGCGTTCGAGGAGTTTCTGGGCTGCCGCGATGCGCTGGTCGAGGAGCCAGCTGAGGGGGGTGGTGCCGGTGGCGGCGGTGAAGTGGCGGGCGAAGCTGCGGGGGGACATACCCGCGTGAGCCGCCAGGTCGGCGACGGTGAGTGGTTCGTGCAGTCGGCGCAGGGCGTGTTCGCGTACGGCGGCGAGGGTGTCGGCGTCGCGGTCGGCGGGCGTCGTCGGGTGCTCGATGAACTGGGCCTGGGAGCCGGTGCGGAAGGGCGCGGTGACCATCGAGCGGGCGATGGTGGCGGCGGCTTCCGCGCCGTGGGAGCGGCGGACCAGATGGAGGCAGAGGTCGATGCCGGCTGCCGTGCCCGCGGCGGTCCAGATGTTGTCGTCCTCGATGAAGAGGGCGTCGGGGACGACGCTGACCTGGGGGTGGTGGCTGCGGAGGAGGTCGATGAGGTTCCAGTGGGTGATCGCGCGGCGGCCGTCGAGGAGGCCTGCCTGGGCGAGGGTGAAGGCTCCGCCGCAGAGTGCGGCGAGGGTGGTGCCGCGGGCGTGGGCGCGGCGGAGTGCGTCGAGGACGGGGGTGGGTGCGGGGGTGAGGTGGTCGTCGAGGCCGGGGACGAGGATCAGGTCGGCGCGGGTGAGCCAGGCCAGGGTGCGGTCGGGGTGCAGGGCGAGTCCGCCGCGCATCGGGACGGGGGTGGTGTCGGTGGCGACGCGGCGCAGGTCGAAGGCGGGGGCGCCGCGGTCGGTGCGGTCGGTGCCCCAGACCTCGGTGATGACGGAGACGTCGAAGGCGCGGATACCGGGGAAGGCGACGAGGGCTACGCGGTGGGTGGGTGAGCCGGGGGCCATGGCTGGCAGTAAACCATCGATCGATGACTTCCATGCCTCTGGGGCGGGTCCGGTGCCGGCGGCAGGATCGTGGGCATGGACATCGCGGAGAACGCAGCACTGGTGGTCGTGGACGTGCAGAAGGGCTTCGAGGAGGCCGGTTTCTGGGGGGCGCGGAACAACCCGGGGGCCGATGACAACATCGCCGCGCTGATCGACGTATGGCAGGCGTCGGGGCGGCCGGTGGTGTTCGTGCGGCATGACTCGGTGAAGCCCGGGTCGCCGTTGCGGCTCGGGTACGAGGGGAACGAGCTGAAGTCGTACGTGGAGGAGAGGAGGGGCAAGGGTGCCGGTGCCGAGCTGTTCGTCACGAAGACCGTGAACTCGGCTTTCCTCGGGACGCCGGATCTGGGGGCCTGGCTCGGGGCCGCGGGGATCTCGCAGATCGTGCTGGCCGGGATCCAGACCAACATGTGTGTGGAGACGACGGCCCGTATGGGCGGGAATCTCGGGTACGACGTGGTGGTGGCGTACGACGCCACGCACACGTTCGACCTGGAGGGGCCGTTCGGCTGGCGGCGGAGTGCGGAGGAGCTGGCGCAGGCGTCGGCGGTGTCGCTGCACGGGGGCGGGTTCGCGCGGGTGGTGACCACCCGGGAGGTGGTGGACGCGGCGCGGTGACCGCCCCCGGTCGCGGGAGGGTCAGTCCTTCTTGCCGGAGGCCAGCTGGCGGCTGCGGTCGCGGGCGGCCTCCAGGGCGGCGATGAGGGCGGCCCGTACGCCGTGGTTCTCCAGTTCGCGGATGGCGTTGATGGTGGTGCCGGCGGGGGAGGTGACGTTCTCGCGGAGCTTGACGGGGTGTTCGCCGCTGTCGCGGAGCATGGTCGCGGCGCCGATCGCGGACTGGACGATGAGGTCGTGGGCCTTGTCGCGGGGCAGGCCGAGGAGGATGCCGGCGTCGGTCATGGCTTCGACCAGGTAGAAGAAGTAGGCCGGGCCGGAGCCGGAGAGGGCGGTGCAGGCGTCCTGCTGGTTCTCGGGGACGCGGAGGGTCTTGCCGACGGAGCCGAAGATCTCCTCGGCGTGGGCGAGGTGGTCGGCGGTGGCGTGGCTGCCGCCGGAGATGACGGACATGGCCTCGTCGACGAGGGCGGGGGTGTTCGTCATGACGCGGACGACGGGCGTGCCGGGGGCGAGGCGTTCCTCGAAGAAGGAGGTCGGGATGCCGGCGGCGCCGCTGATGATCAGGCGGTCGGCGGGGACCTGGCCGGCGAGTTCGTCGAGGAGGGTGCCCATGTCCTGCGGCTTGACCGTGAGGATGAGGGTGTCGGCGGTCTTGGCGGCTTCCGCGTTGGTGACCGGGGTGACGCCGTAGCGGGTGCGGAGTTCCTCGGCGCGTTCGGGGCGGCGGGCGGTGACGAGGAGGTCGGCCGGGGGCCAGCCGCCTCGGATCATTCCGCTGAGCAGGGCTTCGCCGATTTTTCCGGTGCCGAGGACTGCGACTTTCTGGGTCATGGTGCGGGGCCCTCCGGGGGTTGCGTCGTCCGGGTTCATCCTCGCACCGGTCCGGGGTGGTGCGGGGTGCTTGTCCGGTGGGCGGACGTCGGTCTCTCGCCCCCGCCACCCTCAGGCTGTCCGGCGTCGCAGTGTCGCCGCGCCGAGGATGAGGACCAGGAGGGCGCAGCCGCCGACGATCAGGGTGTCCCGTACGAAGGTGGCCGTCATGTCGGTGTGGGTGAGGACCTCGTTCATGCCGTCGACGGCGTAGGACATGGGGAGGACGTCGGAGAGGGTTTCCAGGGCGGGGTGCATGGTGTCGCGGGGCGCGAAGAGGCCGCAGAGGAGGAGTTGGGGGAAGATCACCGCCGGCATGAACTGGACGGCCTGGAACTCGGAGGCGGCGAAGGCGGAGACGAAGAGGCCGAGGGCGGTGCCGAGGAGGGCGTCCAGGAGGGCCACGAGGAGGAGGAGCCAGGGGGAGCCGATGACGTCCAGGTCGAGGAACCAGACGGCGAGGGCGGTGGCGAGGGCGGACTGGATGATCGCGAGGGTGCCGAAGGCGAGGGCGTAGCCGGCGATCAGGTCGCCTTTGCCGAGGGGCATGGCGAGGAGGCGTTCGAGGGTGCCCGAGGTGCGTTCCCGCAGGGTGGCGATGGAGGTGACGAGGAACATCGTGATGAGCGGGAAGATGCCGAGGAGGGAGGCGCCGATGCTGTCGAAGGTGCGCGGGCTGCCGTCGAAGACGTAGCGCAGCAGGACCAGCATCAGGCAGGGGATGAGGAGGAGCAGCGCGATCGTGCGGGGGTCGTGGCGGAGCTGGCGCAGGACGCGGGCGGCGGTGGCGGTGGTGCGGGAGGCGTTGAGGCCGCGGGTGGGGGCGGCGGGTGCGGTGGTCATCGGGTGGTCTCCTTGGCGCGGGCGGCGTCGGCCGCCTGGTCGACCAGGTGCAGGAAGGCGGCTTCGACGGTGTCGGCGCCGGTGCGGGTGCGCAGGGAGTCGGGGGTGCCGTCGGCGAGGATCTCGCCGGTGCGCATCAGCAGCAGGCGGTGGCAGCGTTCGGCCTCGTCCATGACGTGGGAGGAGATGAGGAGGGTGGCGCCGCGGGTGTCGGCGATGTGGTGGAAGAGGGCCCACAGGTCGCGGCGGAGGACGGGGTCGAGTCCGACGGTGGGTTCGTCGAGGACGAGGAGTTCGGGGGTGCCGAGGAGGGCGACGGCGAGGGAGACGCGGCCGCGCTGACCGCCGGAGAGGTTGCCGGCGAGGGCGTCGGCGTGGGTGGTGAGGTCGACGTCGGCGATGGCTCGGGTGACGTGGTCGTGGCGGCGGTCGGCGGCGGCGCGGCCGGGGTCGAGGATCGCGGCGAAGTAGTCGAGGTTCTGGCGGACGGTGAGGTCGTCGTAGACGGAGGGGGCCTGGGTGACGTAGCCGATGCGGGTGCGCAGCGCGGGGTGGCCGGCGGGGTGGCCGAGGACGTCGAGGGTGCCGGTGACCTTGGCCTGGGTGCCGACGACGGCGCGCATCAGGGTGGACTTGCCGCAGCCGGAGGGGCCGAGGAGGCCGGTGATCCGGCCGCGCGGGACGGTGAAGCCGAGGGAGCGCAGGACGGTGCGGGGGCCGCGGGCGACGGTGAGGTCGTGGGCGGTGATGGCGGGGCCGGTGTCGGGTGGGCCGGGCGGCCCGGGCACAGAATTCATCATGTGATGAATAATCCTCGCGGGGCGGCGGGCCGTCAAGCGGCTTGGGCGGGTGGGCGGCCCGGGGCGGGTGGGTGCGTACGGCGGCGCAGGCGCGCGTGGGTGGGATTGGAAGCGGACGGTCCGCTTCCTGTGCCTCGGCCCGCACGCGTCCCGTGCACGAACCCCTGCCCCAGCCGCTCGCGTTAACCGACAATGGAATTCATGACGCCGTGCCCTCCCCCGGTGCGGCGCGCCCACGCATCTCCCGTTCCCTACCGGAGGTGCCGTCCATGCTGTCCCGTCGTCTGCGCGAGGTCGCCCAGGCCGATCTGTGCGCTTCTCTTGTCGTCTTCCTCGTCGCCCTGCCGCTGTGCGTCGGGGTGGCCATGGCCTCGGGTGTGCCCGCCGAGCTGGGGCTGGTCACCGGAATCGTGGGCGGGCTGGTCGCCGGGCTGCTGCCCGGCAGCAGCCTCCAGGTGAGCGGGCCGGCGGCCGGGCTCACCGTGCTGGTCTTCGAGGCCGTCCGCGCCTACGGGCTCGAGTCGCTCGGGGCGATCGTGCTCGCCTCGGGGCTGGTGCAGCTCGCGCTCGGGGCGCTGCGCCTCGGGCGGTGGTTCCGGGCGGTGTCGGTGGCCGTCGTGCAGGGGATGCTCGCCGGGATCGGGCTGGTGCTGGTCGCCGGGCAGGTGTACGCCCTCGGGGACGCGGCCGCTCCGCCGGGCGGCCCCGGGAAGCTCGCCGGGCTGGTGGCGCTGCCGGGGCGGGTGGATCCGGTGGCGTTGTCGGTGGGGGCTGTCACCCTGGTCGTACTGCTGCTGTGGAGGCGGTGGCGGCGGGGCGCGCGGCTGGTTCCGGCGCCGTTGGTGGCGGTGGCGGTGGCGTCGGCGGTGACCTGGGGGTTCGACCTGGAGGTGCGGCGGGTCCGGGTGCAGGGGCTGTGGGAGGTCGTCCGGATGCCGCAGGCGGCGGATCTCGGGCGGCTGACGGAGGTGGGGGTGATCGGGACCGTCGTGGCGTTCGCGCTGATCGCGTCGGCGGAGTCGCTGTTCAGCGCGGCCGCGGTGGACCGGCTGCATGACGGGAGGAGGACGGACTACGACCGGGAGCTGATGGCGCAGGGCGCGGGCAACGCGGTGTGCGGGGTGCTGGGCGCGCTGCCGATGACGGCGGTGATCGTGCGGAGCGCGGCGAACGTGCAGGCCGGGGCGCGGACCAAGGCGTCGCGGGTGCTGCACGGGGTGTGGCTGCTGCTGTTCACGGCCGTGGTGCCCGGGGTGCTGGGGGTCATTCCGGTGGCGGCGCCGGCCGCGCTGCTCGTGTACGCCGGGTGCAAGCTCGTGCCGGTGCGCGAGGTGCGAGCGCTGTGGGGCGGGCATCGGGGGGAGCTGCTCGTGCTCGGGGTGACGGCGGTGGCGATCGTCGTGGGGAACCTGTTCGAGGGGGTGCTGGTCGGGCTGGCGCTCGCCGTCGCCAAGACGGCGTGGGAGATCAGCCATGTGCAGGTGGAGACCGAGGACCGGGGGGAGGCCGGGATCGTGGTGCGGGTGCTGGGGCACGCGACGTTCCTGCGGCTGCCGAAGCTGCTGGACGCGTTGGACGCGCTGCCGGCCGACCGGGAGGTGCGGCTGGACCTGGGTGGGCTGCGGCATGTGGACCACGCGTGCGCGGCGGCCCTGGAGAGCTGGGCCACCGCGCGGGAACGGCGGGCGACGGGGCGTCAGGGGGATGAGGTGGCGGCGGGGAGCCCGGCGTCCTGAAGGGGTTCAGGCCTCGTGGGGTGTGGTGGCGAGGAGGAGTTCGACGTCGTACGTCTCCTCGATCGTCCCGTCGGGGAACGCGGCGAGGAGATGGCGGTGTTCCTCGGAGAGGAAGGCTGCGGTGCTCTCCTCGTCGTGGACCAGGAAGAGCGAGTGGCTACTGATGTTGGCCAAATGGAGGTCGAGGGGGACGCGGCGGCTCCAGCGGACCGTGCGGTGGGTGAAGTCGAGGCCGCCGGTGGGGCCGGCCAGGGCGGCGGGGCTGCCGTCTCCGTTGTTCTGCACGACGTGGTCCATGCCGAAGAGTTGCTGCATGCGGACGGCCTGGGCCTCGATCCAGGGCACGTCGACCGCGCTGGTGTTCCACCACAGGGCCAGCGCGCCGCCCGGCCGCAGCACGCGCAGCGCCTCCGGGACCGCGAGGGCCGGGTCGGTCCAGTGCCAGGACTGGGCGTAGGTGAGCAGGTCCAGGGAGGCGGTGGCGAGGGGGAGGTGGTTGCCGTCGCCGCGGACGACCGGGACGCCGGGGAGGCCGTGGCGGAACTGCGCCGCCATGCCCTCCCCCGGTTCGACGGCGACGACCTCGGCGCCGCGGGCGTGCAGCAGGGCGGTGGCTATGCCGGTGCCCGCGCCGACGTCCGCGACCCGGGCGCCGGCCAGGGGGCGGCCGGTGAGGGTCTCGATCGTGTCGAGGAGGGCGGCCGGGTAGGAGGGGCGGTTCGCGGCGTACTGGGCCGCGGCGGCGTTGAAGGAGTGGGCGCGAGCCTGGGTCCGGGATGCGGGGGAGGCCGTCATACGTCCATGGTGAACCGGGGGCGGGCGATCAGGCGGCGGTTTCCCGCGCGCGGAGGAGGAAGGTGACGTGGTCGGCGGCGGGCAGGGTGCCGTTGCCGTTGCCGACCCTCGCGCCGCCCTCGGGGACGTCGTGGCGCTTCCCGTCCACGGTGACGGCATCGAGTTTCCGTACGACGCCGACCACCCAGGGCGCGGGGCGGGGTTGAGCGGTGACGGGGGCGGCTGATGCGTCCCTGGCACGGGGACGCCGGATGCCGGTCGGACGTTCAGCGGCGGCGGCGCTTCTTCGACGGGTTGCCGGTGCGGCGCTCGGCGCGCTTGTCGTGCTGCTTGAGCGCGGTCTCGTACTCCTCGCGGTGGAGTCTCTCGCCGGGGGCCTCGATGAGGGCGCGGAAGAAGTAGGCGGCGAGGGAGCCGACGAAGCCGATGGCCAGCAGGCCCCGCAGGGAGGCCTGGCGGTCGGGGTCGGGGCGCTTGGCGAAGCCGTCCCAGGTGGTGCGGAAGGCGAGCGCGCTGCAGACGGTGAACATGACCACCACGAGCAGGGTGACGAAGCTGCCGGTCTCGGCGATCGCCAGGCCCTCGTAGGCGAAGCGCAGGACGAGACAGGAGGCGACGGTGGCGGCGAGTGCGCCGACGGCCACGGCGAGACGGCGGACGGTGTAGCCCCGGTCGTGCTCCACCCAGGTGGTGCCGAAGAAGCGCAGGGCCTCGGGGCGGGGGCCGCCGGGGGCCACCGGCCGGTCGGCGGACGTGTCCTGCGTGCCGTGGGCGTCCCGGGTGTCCCGGGAGCCCGCCGGGGTGTCCGGGGTGCCGTTCTCGTCGCTCACGGGACGATTATGGCTCCGGTCGGCGGCAGAGCTCCCGGGTGGGTCGCCTCGGGATGCCTCAGGATCTCCCGGGATCCCTCGGAATCAGGAGCAGCGCGAGGCGACGTAGCCGTCGCTGCCGGTGTGGACGTAGGAGTCGGAGACGTACTCCCCGCTGGCGATGTTGTCCCAGATGTTCGAGGTGCCGTACGGGCCGGTCACCGTCGTGCCGGGCGTCTGGCAGTAGATCGGCACCTTGGAGCCCTCGGCCAGGACGCGCACCACGCTGTAGCCCGTGCCGGGACCGCTGCGGACGTTCAGCCGGACGCCCGGGGCGATCGGGTAGTAGGTGACGGCCGCCGCGGCCGCCGTGACGACGGCCTCCGACTCGCCGGTGTTCTCGGCCTCTTCCACACGGTCGACAGACATGCGAAACCTCCCCCGTTGGACCCCATGACTGCCATGGGGTCACCTTCATTCCCCTAAAACACGCCATGAAACACATGTACGTGATTCGTACGCGGAGGCTAGCAAGCCGCCTCTGTCCCGTAGAAGTCATCGACTAGGCTCCGTGCGTCGCGCGCGCGGAGAACAGCACGGGGGTGGTCCATGTCGCCACAGCGCAACACCGGGCAGGGCGCGGAAGCGGAACTTCCGGAGTACGCCGGTCACTACCGCCTGGAGTCACGGCTGGGTTCCGGCGGCATGGGTGTGGTCCATCTGGCCCGCAGCACCTCCGGGATGAAGGTCGCGGTGAAGGTCGTCCATGCCGACTACGCACGCGATCCCGAGTTCAGGGGGCGTTTCCGGCAGGAGGTCGCGGCCGCGCGGAAAGTGAGCGGTGCGTTCACCGCCCCGGTGGTGGACGCCGACCCGGACGCCGAACGGCCCTGGATGGCCACCCTGTTCATCCCCGGCTCGACCCTCGCCGAACAGGTGAAGCGGAACGGGCCCATGACGTCGGGTGAGTTGCGGCGGCTGATGGCCGGGCTCGCGGAGGCGCTGCGCGACATCCACCGGGTGGGGGTCGTGCACCGCGATCTCAAGCCGAGCAACGTCCTGCTCGCGGAGGACGGTCCGAAGGTCATCGACTTCGGGATCTCCCGGCCGAAAGACAGCGAACTGCGGACCGAGACCGGCAAGTTGATCGGGACTCCGCCCTTCATGGCGCCGGAGCAGTTCCGGCGGCCGCGCGAGGTCGGGCCGGCGGCGGACATCTTCGCGCTGGGGTCGGTGATGGTGCACGCGGCGACCGGGCGCGGGCCGTTCGACTCCGACAGTCCGTACGTCGTCGCCTACCAGGTCGTGCACGACGAGCCGGACCTGACGGGCGTACCGGAGAATCTCGCGCCGCTGGTGGTGCGCTGTCTCGCCAAGGAGCCCGAGGACCGGCCGACGCCGGACGAGCTGATGCGGGAACTGCGGTCGGTGGCGGCGTCGTACGACACGCAGGCGTTCATACCGGAGCAGCGGGCGGAGGGTGCGGGGTCGGGTGCCGGTGCGCCGGGTGGCGCTTCCGGTGACGCAGCCGACGGGCGGGGCGGGCGGGACGTACGGGCTGAAAAGACTGGACAAGCCGCACGGGCTGCGCAGGCTGCGCGGGCTACACATGCTGAACGGGCCGCACAGGCTGAACGGCCGGAACGGACGTCCGCCGGTCCCCGTCGAAGGGTGCGGCGGGCGGCCGTCGCGGCCGGCGCGCTCGGTCTGCTCGCCGGTGGCGTGTTCGCCTCGGTGCAGGTGCTCGGCGACACACCGGCGCCGGGTGAGTCGAGTCCGCGGACCACGACGGCCGCGTTCGACGCGTGGGACGTCGCCTCGGTGGCGAAGACGCAGAGCACGCCCCAGTGTTCGTACGGGGCCGGCGAACTGCTGTGCGGGCAGCCCGGTGTGGTGTTCGCGCTCGACCCGGCCGACGGCTCCCTGCTGTGGAAGCACTCCGTCGCCGACGCCCTGCGCAGCGGCCCGCCGGTGCTGGCCGGGGAGTTGGTCCAGCCGCTGACGGACCCGGACCCGCGGCTGGAGGCGCTCGCCCCGACGACGGGGAAGGTGAGCTGGGGGCGGGACATGCCCGAGCACACCGGGTCGCGGGCGGTGGGCGGCACGCTCCTGTTCAGCGGGGCCGACGGGACGGTCACCGCCGTGGACGCGGCCACGGGCGGGACGAAGTGGCGGCACGCGGTCACCGACCGGGGTGTGCCGTACTTCTCCTCCTTCCCCGGCGACCCGCTGGCCTACGCGGTGAACGTCTCCGACACGGGGACGACCGAGGTCACCGCGGTGGACCCGGACTCGGGACAGGTGCGGTGGAGCGCGCGGCTGGAGGGCTCGCTGGAGGGGGTCGGCAGCCATGACGGGGACGTCTTCTTCCTCTCCGACGACCGGACGACCTCGGACACCGAGGCCGTGGTGCGCTACGACCCGGAGACCCGGAAGACGCGCCGGGTGGCGCTGCCCGTGCCGCGGCAGGCCCCGGCGGCCGCCGTGGACGGCGACGTGGTCTACCTGATGTCCACCGCCGGGGCGCTGGAGGCCGTCGACACGGCGGCGGGCAAGCGGCTGTGGAGCCTGGAGACGGGCCTGTTCCGCGGCTCGCGGCCGGCCGTCGGGGACGGGCATGTGTACGTCACCGGCGCGGACGGACGGCTCCTCGGCGTGGACGCCCGCAGCGGAAAGCTGCTCGGGCAGACGCGGGCGCGGCTCGGCAAGAACTCGGACCGGGTGGCGGCCTCGCTGCCGGCGCCGCTGCCGGTCGACGGCCGGGTCTACGCCGGCGCGCCCGACGGGAGCGTGTTCGCGGTGGACGGGCGGGATCCCTCGGGCTGGTAGGTCGCGCCGGTCGGAACGACACGAAGGGGCCGCCCCTCATGAGGCGGCCCCTTCGTCCACAGGCTGTGGATCACCGGTCGGCGGTCAGCCCAGCTTGGACACGTCCCGCACGGCGCCCTTGTCGGCGCTGGTGGCCATCGCGGCGTAGGCGCGCAGCGCGGCGGAGACCTTGCGCTCCCGGCCGGACGGGGCGTACACCCCGTTCAACGCCTGCTCACGGCGGGTGAGTTCCGCGTCGTCGACGAGCAACTCGATCGAGCGACCCGGGATGTCGATGCGGATGCGGTCGCCGTCCCGGACGAGGGCGATGGTGCCGCCGGAGGCCGCCTCGGGGGACGCGTGGCCGATGGACAGGCCCGAGGTGCCGCCGGAGAAGCGGCCGTCGGTGATCAGCGCGCAGGTCTTGCCGAGGCCGCGGCCCTTGAGGAAGGACGTCGGGTAGAGCATCTCCTGCATACCGGGGCCGCCCTTGGGACCCTCGTAGCGGATGACGACGACGTCGCCGTGGGTGACCTGCTTGTTGAGGATCTTCTCGACGGCCTCCTCCTGCGACTCGCAGACGACCGCGGGGCCCTCGAAGGTCCAGATCGACTCGTCGACGCCGGCCGTCTTGACGACACAGCCGTCGACGGCGAGGTTGCCGCGCAGGACCGCGAGGCCGCCGTCCTTGGAGTAGGCGTGCTCGGCGGAGCGGATGCAGCCGCCCTCGGCGTCGTCGTCGAGGGCTTCCCAGCGCTCGGACTGGGAGAATGCCTCGGCGGACCTCACACATCCCGGCGCCGCGTGCCACAGTTCCACGGCCTCGGCGGACGGGGAGCCGCCGCGCACGTCCCAGGTCTTCATCCAGTCCGCCAGGGACGGGCTGTGGACGGCGTGCACGTCCTCGTTGAGCAGACCCGCGCGGTGCAGTTCGCCGAGGAGGGCGGGGATGCCGCCGGCGCGGTGCACGTCCTCCATGTAGTACGTGCGGTTCTTGGCGACGTTGGGCGCGACCTTCGCCAGGCACGGCACCCGGCGCGAGACGGCGTCGATCTGCTCCAGGCCGAAGGGGACGCCCGCCTCCTGGGCGGCGGCCAGCAGGTGCAGGATCGTGTTGGTGGAGCCGCCCATCGCGATGTCCAGCGCCATGGCGTTCTCGAACGCGGCGAAGGTCGCGACGTTGAGCGGCAGGACCGTCTCGTCGTCCTGCTCGTAGTAGCGGCGGGTGATGTCCATGACCGTGCGCGCGGCGTCGACGTAGAGCTGCTTGCGCGCGGTGTGGGTGGCGAGGACCGAGCCGTTGCCGGGGAGGGAGAGGCCGATGGCCTCGGTCAGGCAGTTCATCGAGTTGGCGGTGAACATGCCGGAACAGGAGCCGCAGGTCGGACAGGCGTTCTCCTCGATGCGGAGGATGTCCTCGTCCGAGATCTTGTCGTTCACGGCGTCGGAGATCGCGTCGACCAGGTCGAGGGTGCGGACCGTGCCGTCGACGAGGGTGGCGCGGCCGGACTCCATGGGGCCGCCGGAGACGAAGACCGTCGGGATGTTCAGCCGCAGGGCGGCCATGAGCATGCCCGGGGTGATCTTGTCGCAGTTGGAGATGCAGACCAGGGCGTCGGCGCAGTGGGCCTCGACCATGTACTCGACCGAGTCGGCGATCAGGTCGCGGGAGGGCAGGCTGTAGAGCATGCCGCCGTGGCCCATGGCGATGCCGTCGTCGACGGCGATCGTGTTGAACTCGCGGGGGATTCCGCCGGCCTCGGTGATCGCCTCGCTGACGATCCGGCCGACCGGCTGGAGGTGGGTGTGACCGGGCACGAACTCGGTGAAGCTGTTGGCCACCGCGATGATCGGCTTCCGGCCGATGTCCGCACCGGGTACACCGGAGGCGCGCATAAGGGCGCGGGCGCCCGCCATGTTGCGGCCGTGGGTGACTGTGCGGGACCTCAGCTCGGGCATCGTCGCTCGCTCCTTGAGACTGATAGGGCTGCTATCTGACAGATAGGGCTGCTAATGAGCGTACGCCGGTCATCCAGGGTGCGGGACGAGGTGTCCGGAATGCGGGATGCTCGTCTCGGTGTCAGGGTGCGGTGAGGTGTCCCTGTACGACCGGCGCCACCCGCGCGATGATCAGTTCGACGTCCGCCGAGGCCAGCGGCTCCACCTTGATCACATACCGCAGCATCGCGCAGCCGACGAGCTGCGCGGCCGCCAGCTCGGCGCGCAGTTCGGCGTCCGGCAGGTCGACCTGGGCGGCGACCCGGCGCAGTACCTGGGAGGCGACCAGCCGGCGGAAGACGGCGGCCGCGGTGTCGTTGTTGACGGCCGAGCGCACGATGGCGAGGAGGGGCGCGCGCGTGGCGGGGTTCTCCCAGACGCCGAGAACGAACCGGGCCATCCGCTCCCCCACGCCGTCCAGCGGCCCTTCGACGATCGCCAGGGGCGCCTCGAACGCGGGTGCGAAGGCGACCTCGATCGCCGCCTCGAAGATCTGCTCCTTGGTGCCGAAGTAGTGGTGCACGAGCGCGGAGTCCACCCCGGCCGCCTTGGCGATCCCGCGCACGGACGTCTTCTCGTACCCCCGCTCGGAGAACTCCTCCCGCGCGGCGGCCAGGATGCGGTCGCGCGTGTCGGCCGCCTCGGTACGCGGGGGCCGGCCGCGTCTGCGGGCGGTCCCGCCGGTGCCGGACGCCGCCGTACGAGGGGGTCGGCCGCGGCGCCGGGAGGTCCCGTCCGGCTCGCTCACGGGCGGGGCACCTTTGCCGCCGACGCCAGGTGCAGCCGGGTGAACGCCAGGGCCTCCGCGAGGTCGGCCTCACGTTCGGCGCCGGACATGGCACGCCGGGTGTTGACCTCGATGACGACATGGCCGTCGAAGCCGCTCAGCGCGAGCCGCTCCAGCAGCTCGGCGCAGGGCTGGCCGCCGCGGCCGGGGACCAGGTGCTCGTCCTTGGCCGAGCCGTTCCCGTCGGCGAGGTGGACGTGGCCGAGGCGGTCGCCCATGCGGTCGACCATCTGGAGGGCGTCCGTGCGGGCGGTGGAGGCGTGGCTGAGGTCGATCGTGAAGTGCCGGTAGTCGTCCTTGGTGACGTCCCAGTCGGGGGCGTACGCGAGCATCTCGCGGTCGCGGTAGCGCCAGGGGTACATGTTCTCGACGGCGAAGCGCACATCCGTCTCGTGCGCCATCCGCCAGATGCCCTGGACGAAGTCCCGCGCGTACTGCCGCTGCCAGCGGAAGGGCGGGTGCACGACGACGGTGGTCGCGCCGAGCTTCTCGGCGGCGGCGCGGGCCCGCTGGAGCTTCACCCAGGGGTCGGTGGACCAGACCCGCTGGGTGATGAGCAGGCACGGGGCGTGCACGGCGAGGATGGGGACGCCGTGGTAGTCGCTGAGCCTGCGCAGCGCCTCGATGTCCTGGCTGACGGGGTCGTTCCACACCATGACCTCGACGCCGTCGTATCCGAGGCGCGCGGCGATCTCGAAGGCCGTCGCCGTCGGCTCCGGGTACACGGACGCCGTCGACAGGGCGACCTTCGCGTCCGGGATCCGTACGACTGGCTCTGCCATGGGGGACAGGTTACGGGGTGCGGTTGGCTGAGTGCCGGGCGCCCAATCGCCGTTGTGGTGTTCGCCATAGGCGGGTGCGGCGCCGTCGTGGTGGTTCGCGCCCCGCGACGGAGCCGCATATCGGACAGCGCCCCGCGCCCCTAGGCCCTGTCGTCAGATTCCCGCCGTCGCCCGAAGGGCGGGGCAGGCGGGAATGTGACGACAGGGCCTAGGCCGGCCGTTCCGATCCCATGTGGTCCAGGCGCCGCAGGATCACTCCCTCCCGCAGGGCCCAGGGGCAGAGCTCCACCGTCTCCACGCCGAACAGGTCCATCGTGCCCTCGGCGACCAGGGCGCCGGCCAGGAGCTGGTTGGCGCGGCCCTCGGAGACGCCGGGGAGTTCCGCGCGCTGGGCGTAGGTCATGCCGGCCAGGCGGGGCACCCAGGCCTCCAGGGACTCGCGCTTGAGTTCGCGCTGCACGTAGAGGCCCTCGGTGGAGCGGGCGGCTCCGGCGATGCGGGCGAGCTGCCGGAACGTCTTGGAGGTGGCGACGACGTGGTCGGGGGCGCCGAAGCGGCTGAACTCGCCGACCGTCCGGGCGATCTGTGCCCGGACGTGGCGGCGCAGGGTCCTTATGTCCTCGGGGGCGGGCGGGTCGCCGGGCAGCCAGCCCGCGGTGAGGCGGCCCGCGCCGAGCGGCAGGGAGGCGGCCGCGTCGGGCTCCTCGTCGATGCCGTAGGCGATCTCCAGGGAGCCGCCGCCGATGTCCAGGACGAGCAGCTTGCCGGCCGACCAGCCGAACCAGCGGCGGGCGGCGAGGAAGGTCAGCCGGGCCTCCTCGGAGCCGGTGAGGACCTGGAGCTCGACGCCGGTCTCGGCCTGCACGCGCGCGAGGACGTCGTCGGCGTTGGTGGCCTCGCGCACGGCGGAGGTCGCGAACGGCAGGAGGTCCTCGACGCCCTTGTCCTCGGCGGCCTGGAGCGCCTCATGGACGACCGTGATCAGTTTGTCGACGCCGTCGGGGCCGATGGCGCCGTCCCCGTCGAGCAGTTGGGCGAGGCGCAGTTCGGCCTTGTGCGAGTGCGCGGGCAGCGGGCGCGCGCCGGGGTGTGCATCCACCACCAGCAGATGCACCGTGTTCGATCCCACGTCGAGGACACCGAGTCTCATGAAGGGAACGCTACTGCCAGTGAGGCCATGGGCCGTCCCCGAAGCAGCCTTCGGCGACTTACCCTGGACGGGTGCCAAAGACGAAAAAGGCGAAGACCGACAAAACAACCGGCGGTCCTTCGCGGGCGAACCCGGTGACGGCGGCGTCGGACGAGAAGGGGCTCGACTTCGCGCGTGCGTGGGTGGAGTTCCCGGATCCGGCGGACGACGAGCAGGTCTTCCGGTGTGATCTGACATGGCTGACCTCTCGCTGGAACTGCGTCTTCGGCAGTGGCTGCCAGGGCATCCAGGCCGGCCGCGCGGACGACGGGTGCTGCACGCTGGGCGCCCACTTCTCCGACGAGGACGACGAGCGGCGGGTCGCCTCTCATGTGGCGCGGCTCACCCCCGACATCTGGCAGCACCACGCCGAGGGGCTGCTGAACGGCTGGGTGGCCGAGGACGAGGACGGGGACCGCCAGACCCGCCCCTACCAGGGCTCCTGCATCTTCCAGAACCGTCCGGGCTTCGCCGGTGGCGCGGGCTGCTCGCTGCACATCCTGGCGCTCAAGGAGGGCCGCGAGCCCCTGGAGACCAAGCCGGACGTCTGCTGGCAGCTTCCGGTGCGGCGGACGTACGACTGGATCGACCGGCCGGACGACACGCGCGTGCTCCAGGTGTCGATCGGCGAGTACGACCGCCGCGGCTGGGGTCCGGGCGGTCACGACCTGCACTGGTGGTGCACGTCGGCGACCTCGGCGCACGGCGCGGGCGACCCGGTGTACGTGTCGTACCGGGCGGAGCTGACCGAGCTGATGGGCAAGGCCGGCTACGACCGTCTCGTCGAGCTGTGCGAGGAGCGTCTGGCCTCGCGGCTTCCGCTGCTGGCACCGCATCCGGCGGATCCCGTCGACTGACGTCCGGCCGACACCCCTAGGGGGTGGCGGGGCCGGTGGTGCCGCCGTCGGCCGGTGGCGGGGTCGAGCCCCCGGGGGCGGTCGGGGAGTCGCTGGGGGTGGGCTGCGGATCGGTGGAGGGCGGGGGCGTGCTCGGGGTGGGGTCCACAACCGGCGGAACGGGAGGATCCGGGTCCGGGCGGGAGGTCGGCGGGGCCGGGGTGCCCGGGCGGGTTCCCTCGCCGGTGCCGGGGGCGGGGCCGGACGCGGTGCCGTAGCCCTCGATGGTGACCACGGCGCCCGCCGGGGCGATCGCCACGCGCGCGTGCCAGTGCCCGGAGGGTTCACGCAGGGGGTCGACGTACGCCTTGATCGTCACCGACTCGCTGGGGTACAGGGTGCCGTTGGCGCGGCTGAGGTAGATCCAGGCGGCCCCGGTGGCGGCGGACCAGCGGACGGGGCCGTCGGCGTCCCGGGCGGCGGTGAGGGTGATCAGCGTGGTGTCGCCGCTGGTGACGGCGCTCACGGTCAGCCGCTTCGCGTCGCTCGCGCCGATCCCGGCGACGCTGACGACCTCCACGGACACATCCGGCTTGGGGCCCTTGCCGAAGCCGGTGCCGGGCCTGGTCCTGGCGTTCCCCGCGTTCTCGTAGCCGCTCGTGCCCTCGCCGTCCGGGCTGCCGGGGCCGTGCGCCTCGCCGGCGCTGGCCGGGCGGCCGTCGGCGTCCCCGGCGGGGGCGCTGCGGTAGGCCGCCCACAGGGCGAGCACGGGGGCCGCGACGACGGTGGCGACCACGGTGGTCGTGACGGCACGCGCGCGGAGCCGGTCGCGGCGGGCGGCGCGGTCCTTGGGGTCCATCGGGAAGCCGCGCCGGTCGAACCGGGGCGCGGCGGCACCCCGCGCGCGGGGCAGGTGCGCCATGGCGACGCGCAGGGCCGGGCGGGGCGCCTCCAGGACGGGCAGCTCGGCGGGGGTGACCCCGGCGCCGGGCCAGCGGCCGGGGACGGCGCGCTCGGCGGCCCGGCGGCAGCGGGGGCAGTCGTCGACGTGCCGGACGAGCTCGCGGCGCAGGGCGGCGCTGAGGACGAGCTGGTGCTCGCCGGTGAGGCGGGCCACTCCGGGGCAGCCGCCGGTCTCCACCACGGCGAGGGCCGCGCGGGTGCGCTCGACCTCGCAGGCGGCCGAGGCGAGCAGCTCGCGGGCGGCGGCGTGGTCCATGCCGAGGACGGCGGCGACCTCGTGGGCGGCGAGGTGGTGGCGTACCGCGAGTTCGAGCGCCTCGCGCTGCTCGGGGGTGGTGCCGGCCGCCTCCGGCCAGGCCAGCAGGGCGAGTTCGCGGCGGCGCTCCTCCTGGAGGCCGTCGGGTGCGGCCGGGCTGTCCGGGCCGGGGGTGCCGGACGGGGCGCCGGTCTGTGCGCCGGAGTGCGCGCCGGGCGGGCGGTGGGCCGCGGTGCGCCCGGCCGCATGCGCGCTCTGGCGCTTCTGTCTGGCCTCGGCCAGCTTGCGCAGACAGGCCCAGCGGGCCAGTGCGTAGAGCCAGGCCCGGCGCTCCCCGGCCTCCGGGATGCGCTGCCCGCGCCGCTCGGCGAGCGCGAGGACGTCCCCGAGGGCGGCGGTGGCCGCGTCGTGGTCGCACAGCGCGGACAGACAGTAGGTGAACAGTCCGTCCAGATACGGCTCGTAGCGGGCGGGCGGACGCTGCGCGAGCGTGCGCCCCGCGGCGCGATCGCGCGCCTCCCGGTGCGCCCGGTGTGCGCCGGTCGTGCGGGTCGAGATCTCGGGGCTGCTGCTCATCACCCGTGGACCGTAGGCGGCGCGGAACGGGCTCTTCTTGTCCCTTGAGTCCTTTTAATCCGTACGGGTGAAACGATCCCTCATAAGGGGACAGGAATGGGGGGTTCCGTGGCTCGTTCGTGAGGGGGCGTGGCCGGATCACAGGGGGTGTCCGGATTCTCCACAGGTGTCCCCTGTGGGAGCCGGCCGGTTGTCCACAGGCCGGTCCGGCTGTCGGTGGCGGCGGTTACGGTTTCCCCATGGCTGCCCGTACGAAGACCACCAAGGACCGCCCGTCCTACCGCTGCACCGAATGCGGCTGGCAGACGGCCAAGTGGCTCGGCCGCTGCCCCGAGTGTCAGGCCTGGGGCACGATCGAGGAGTACGGCACGCCCGCGGTCCGTACGACGGCACCGGGGCGGGTCACCACCTCCGCCGTGCCCATCGGCCAGGTCGACGGCCGGCAGGCCACCGCCCGTACGACCGGTGTGCCCGAGCTGGACCGGGTGCTCGGCGGCGGTCTGGTGCCCGGCGCGGTGGTGCTGCTGGCGGGCGAGCCCGGCGTCGGCAAGTCGACCCTGCTGCTGGACGTGGCGGCCAAGTCGGCGAGTGACGAACACCGCACCCTGTATGTGACGGGCGAGGAGTCCGCGAGCCAGGTCCGGCTGCGCGCGGACCGGATCAAGGCCATCGACGACCATCTGTATCTGGCGGCCGAGACCGATCTGGCCGCCGTCCTCGGCCACTTGGACGCGGTCAAGCCGTCGCTGCTGATCCTCGACTCGGTGCAGACGGTCGCCTCCCCCGAGATCGACGGGGCGCCGGGCGGCATGGCACAGGTGCGCGAGGTCGCCGGCGCCCTGATCCGCGCCTCGAAGGAACGCGGCATGTCCACGCTGCTGGTGGGCCATGTCACGAAGGACGGCGCGATCGCGGGCCCCCGTCTGCTGGAGCACCTGGTGGACGTCGTCCTGCACTTCGAGGGCGACCGGCACGCGCGCCTGCGCCTGGTGCG
Organism: Streptomyces sp. YKOK-I1; assembly: GCF_054660435.1. Lineage (NCBI taxonomy): Bacteria > Bacillati > Actinomycetota > Actinomycetes > Kitasatosporales > Streptomycetaceae > Streptomyces > Streptomyces sp. YKOK-I1. The sequence continues at coordinate 5,950,156 of NZ_BAAGDR010000001.1, read as the reverse complement.
CGGCGTGAAGAACCGGTACGGCGCGACGGACGAGGTCGGCTGCTTCGAACTGCACGACGAGGGCATCACCGGTCTCGCCGACCCCAGTGGACTTTTCCTGACCAGACGTGACGAACCGGTCCCCGGTACCTGTCTGACCGTCACCCTGGAGGGCCGCCGCCCGCTGGTCGCCGAGGTCCAGGCGCTCACCGTCGACTCCCAGATCCCCTCGCCCCGGCGCACCACCTCGGGCCTGGAGACCTCCCGGGTCTCGATGATGCTGGCGGTGCTGGAGCAGCGCGGCCGGATCAGCGCGCTCGGCAAGCGGGACATCTACTCGGCGACGGTCGGCGGGGTGAAGCTCTCCGAGCCCGCGGCTGACCTGGCGATCGCGCTGGCCCTGGCCTCCGCGGCGAGCGACACCCCCCTGCCGAAGAACCTGGTCGCGATCGGCGAGGTCGGTCTCGCGGGCGAGGTCAGACGGGTCACGGGCGTCCAGCGCAGACTGAGCGAGGCCCACCGGCTGGGCTTCACGCACGCGCTCGTGCCGGGCGATCCCGGCAAGGTCCCGCCCGGGATGAAGGTGCTCGAGGTCGCCGACATGGGGGACGCGCTGCGGGTCCTGCCGAGGTCCCGTCGCCGAGAGGCCCCACGGGAGGCGGAGGAGCGCCGGTAGACTTTGCCCTGGTCTCGCCCGTCCGTACGAACCGAGTGCGCGCACGGGAGCGCCTGAAGAACCTGCGACCGGAGGAGTGCAGTGGCAGCCAACGACCGGGCGGCAGCTCCCGGAAAGTCCGGTGGGAGTTCCCGTACCGAGAGCCTGATGCGCGCCGCACTGAGCGCGGTGGCTCCGGGCACCGCCCTGCGCGACGGGCTCGAGCGGGTGCTCCGCGGCAACACCGGCGGGCTCATCGTGCTCGGCTCCGACAAGACCGTCGAGACGATGTCCACGGGCGGGTTCGTCCTGGACGTCGAGTTCAGCGCCACCCGGCTGCGGGAGCTGTGCAAGCTCGACGGCGGCATCGTGGTCTCCTCCGACCTGTCGAAGATCCTGCGGGCCGGCGTCCAGCTGGTCCCGGACCCGACGATCCCCACGGAGGAGACGGGCACCCGGCACCGCACGGCGGACCGCGTCTCCAAGCAGGTCGGCTTCCCGGTCGTCTCGGTCTCCCAGTCGATGCGGCTGATCGCCCTGTACGTCGACGGCCAGCGCCGTGTGCTGGAGGACTCGGCCGCGATCCTGTCCCGCGCCAACCAGGCCCTCGCCACCCTGGAGCGCTACAAGCTGCGGCTCGACGAGGTCGCGGGCACGCTGTCGGCGCTGGAGATCGAGGACCTGGTGACGGTCCGGGACGTCTCCGCGGTGGCCCAGCGCCTGGAGATGGTGCGCCGTATCGCCACCGAGATCGCCGAGTACGTGGTCGAACTGGGCACCGACGGCCGTCTGCTGGCGCTCCAGCTCGACGAGCTGATCGCGGGCGTGGAGCCGGAGCGCGAGCTGGTGGTCCGGGACTACGTCCCCGAGCCCACCGCCAAGCGCTCCCGCACGGTAGACGAGGCGCTGTCCGAGCTGGACGCCCTCACCCACGCCGAGCTGCTCGAACTGTCCACGGTGGCCCGCGCGTTGGGCTACACGGGCTCTCCCGAGGCACTGGACTCCGCGGTCTCCCCGCGCGGTTTCCGCCTCCTCGCCAAGGTGCCCCGGCTGCCCGGCGCCATCATCGACCGCCTGGTGGAGCACTTCGGCGGTCTGCAGAAACTCCTCGCCGCGAGCGTCGACGACCTCCAGACGGTCGACGGTGTGGGCGAGGCCCGGGCCCGCAGCGTCCGCGAGGGCCTGTCGAGGCTGGCGGAGTCGTCGATCCTGGAGCGCTACGTCTGACGGTCCGAGGTCCTAGTCGGCCGCCAGCACGAACGACGTCTGTGCCGTGGTGAACCCCGGAGCCTTCGCCTCCACCAGATACGTCCCCGCCCCGGCCGTGCCCGCCGGAGGCGTCGCGCACTCGGCGGCACTCGGCTTGCGGTCCCACTTCAGGGTGTAGGTGAAGGTCCCGCCGGCCGGCACGCGGTACAGCAGACTCCCGGAGGCCTTCGGGCAGTCGGCCGACGACCAGTAGTCGTCCGCGCTCCCCGCCTGCGTGATCGTCAGTACCGCCGTCTTCGGCCCGAGGTCGACCTTGCAGTCGCTGCCGGAGGAGTTCTTCGCGACGAGCTGGAACGTGGGCGTCTCATCGGGCGAGTAGGAGTTCCGGACGCTGCGCAGGGTCAACTTGACCACGCTGGCGGTGCAGTTGGGCAGGGTCGTACCGGCCGGGAGGGTCGCGCTCGAACCGCTGCCGTTGGCCCCGTCGTCCGTGCCGCCGCCCGTGTCCGAGCCGGAGCCGTCGGACCCCGAACCGTCGGACCCGGAGCCGTCGCCGCCCGAACCGGTGTCCGAGCCGGACCCGGAGCCGGAGTCCGAGCCCTCGGTGGCGCCCTCGCTCGACTCGTCGCGCCCGCCCGGCGCCTGGCTGATCGCGGGCCCCGAGCCGGACGGCCCCGGCGTGATCGAGGACGCGGGATTCTTTCCGCCGGACCCCTTCGCGTCGTGGGAGCCGCCACCGCCGTCGGAGGTGACGACCCAGGTGACGACCAGCGCCAACAGGGCGATCACGGACAGCAGTACGACCCTCCGGCGCCAGTAGATGGAGGAGGGAAGCGGCCCGATCGGATTGCGCAGAGATCCCACGGCGCAAACTGTACGAGAGATCGCCGCGTTAACCGGCCCTACCCGCCGCCCGGAGTACAACTTTTCCGGATCATCATCCCGGACTCCGCATCCTTGCCCCCGACTTCACCCTGCGCGCAGACCCCCGGCGCTTTGCGGGGGCGCCGCTTGCACCTCTGGCCACGACCGGGGCGCGCGGCGCGGGGCCACGCTCCCGGCCGGCCACCCGGACGAGTGGCGGTACGCACGCGTGCCCCATCGCCCATGGCAGGATCGGAAGGGTCATGACTGCGCCCACGAAGCCCCCGCACCGCAGCCCCGCCGACGCCGCCGCCGGCGCGGACCTGCACGCCCCCGTCATCGACTGGTTCGAGGACAACGCCCGCGACCTGCCCTGGCGGCACCCCGAGGCCGGTGCCTGGGGTGTGATGGTCAGCGAGTTCATGCTCCAGCAGACGCCGGTCAGCCGCGTCCTGCCGGTCTACGAGCAGTGGCTCGCCCGCTGGCCGCGCCCCGCCGACCTGGCCGCGGAGGCCCCCGGCGAGGCCGTACGCGCGTGGGGACGGCTCGGCTACCCGCGCCGCGCCCTGCGGCTGCACGGCGCGGCGGTGGCCATAACGGAACGGCACGGGGGCGACGTACCGGCGGACCACGCGCAGTTGCTCGCGCTGCCCGGCATCGGCGAGTACACGGCCGCCGCGGTCGCCTCGTTCGCGTACGGGCAGCGGCACGCCGTGCTGGACACCAACGTCCGCCGGGTCTTCGCCCGGGCCGTCACGGGCGTGCGCTACCCGCCGAACGCCACCACGGCCGCCGAGCGCAAGCTGGCCCGGGCCCTGCTGCCCGAGGACGAGCGGACCGCCGCCCGCTGGGCCGCGGCCTCCATGGAGCTGGGCGCCCTGGTGTGCACGGCGAAGAACGAGACCTGTGTGCGCTGCCCGATCGCCGCGCAGTGCGCGTGGCGGCTCGCGGGCAAGCCGGAGCACGAGGGCCCGCCGCGCCGCGGACAGACGTACGCCGGTACCGACCGGCAGGTGCGCGGCAAGCTGCTCGCCGTGCTGCGGGAGGCGCACGCGCCCGTGCCGCAGGCGGCGCTGGACCGGGTGTGGCACGAGCCGGTGCAGCGCGCGCGGGCCCTGGACGGGCTCGTGGCGGACGGACTGGTGGAGCCGCTGCCGGACGGTCTGTACCGTCTGCCGCTCACCTGACGCACGGTCATGTCACAGACAACGGGCTTCGTCACGGCCCCCGCCCGGCGTCTGTCACCTTCGACGGCCGAATAAATCAGTACATACGCCTACTCTTCGGGCTGCCTCTTTACCCAGAACCCCGTTCCGTTACACAACCGACGGACAGCCGCGCGCTGGCCGCAGGCTGCTCCGCACAGCCCCGTGACAACAGCTCCGTAGCTTCAGTTGCGTGCCCACCGAGGGCACGACGGCGACAGACCACGCGGAGATCCGGCGGACGACCGCGCGCCGCAAACGGGGTAGACGGAGGGGTTGACCATGGCGCAGGGCGAGGTGCTCGAGTTCGAGGAGTACGTCCGCACCCGGCAGGACGCGCTGCTGCGCAGCGCCCGCCGGCTGGTCCCGGACCCGGTCGACGCACAGGACCTGCTGCAGACCGCGCTGGCGCGGACGTACGGCCGCTGGGACGGCATCGCGGACAAGCGGCTCGCGGACGCCTATCTGCGCCGGGTCATGATCAACACCCGCACCGAGTGGTGGCGGGCCCGCAAGCTGGAGGAAGTCCCCACCGAGCAGCTCCCGGACGCCTGCATCGACGACTCCACCGAACAGCACGCGGACCGCGCCCTGCTGATGGACGCGATGAAGGTGCTCGCTCCGAAGCAGCGAAGCGTCGTCGTGCTGCGACACTGGGAGCAGATGTCCACGGAGGAGACGGCCGCCGCCCTCGGCATGTCCGCGGGAACGGTCAAGAGCACGCTGCACCGGGCGCTCGCCCGGCTCCGCGAGGAGCTGGAGGCCCGCGATCTGGACGCACGCGCGCTGGAGCGTGAGGAGCGGGAGCGTTGCGCGGCGGCCTGACCGAGGCCGGGCCGACACCGGCCCAGGCAGGGCCCACAGCGGCCCGAGGCACCTTCCAGGCGGCGATCACGGCGGTGACCGTGCTCGCCGCCCTCGCCCTTTTCGTGTCCGCGTGCGCCACCGGCGGAACCGGCACCCGTGACGAGGGCCCCGCGCACGCGGACGCGGTGCCCGGCGCCGCGACGGCGACTCCCTCGGCCGCGCCCACCCGCACCCCCTCCCGGGTGGACGCGGTCCAGCTCGTCAAGGCCGACCCCGAGGTCTCGGCGGAGGTCAAGGGCGAGCTGAAGCCGTGCGTCGGCGACGAGTACCCGGTCGACGTCTCCTACGGCGATCTGACCGGCGGTCCCGTCACGGACATCGTGGTGAACGTGCTGACCTGCGGCGACGCGGTCGGTGTCGGCTCGTACGTGTACCGGGAGAAGGACGGCCGGTACGAGAACGTCTTCAAGACCGAGGAGCCCCCGGTCTACGCCGAGATAGACCGCGGCGACCTGGTGGTGACCAAGCAGGTGTACGCGAAGGGCGACTCCGTCTCCAGCCCGTCCGGTGAGAACGTGATCACCTACCGCTGGACCAGCGCGGATCACTTCGTCAAGGAGTTCACCATCCACAACGAGTACAGCAGCATCGTGGACGGGGACGGGGACCCGACGCCGGTGCCCGGGACCGGCTGACCTCGGACTTCGGGCGGGCTGGAAAAATCTCCGGAAGGCGTGAACCGATCGGGCCGCCCGATCCGATCAATGAGTGGGCGCACCGGGAGTGAACGCGGCGGAAGCCTCCGGCGTCCCCTTCAAGGGGCACCCGGGCATGTGTACGGCGCCCGAAGACACGCATCACCGACGCACCACCGACGACGCACCACCGAACACGAGGACTGAGAGCACCGGGATGGCAGACCAGACCCACGTCCTGTTCGTCGAGGACGACGACGTCATCCGCGAGGCCACCCAGCTCGCCCTGGAGCGGGACGGCTTCGTGGTCACCGCGATGCCCGACGGTCTCTCCGGCCTGGACGCGTTCCGGGCCGACCGCCCCGACATCGCCCTGCTGGACGTCATGGTGCCCGGCCTGGACGGGGTCAGCCTCTGCCGACGCATCCGGGACGAGTCCACCGTGCCCGTGATCATGCTGTCGGCGCGCGCCGACTCCATCGACGTCGTCCTGGGCCTGGAGGCCGGCGCCGACGACTATGTGACCAAGCCGTTCGACGGCGCCGTCCTGGTCGCCCGGATCCGCGCGGTGCTGCGCCGCTTCGGGCACGCGGGCGGCGGGGACCGGACCGACGACACCGCGCCCGCGGGCGGTGTGCTGACCTTCGGCGACCTGGAGGTCGACACCGAGGGCATGGAGGTGCGCAGGGCCGGCCGGCCGGTGGCCCTGACGCCGACCGAGATGCGGCTGCTGCTGGAGTTCTCCTCCGCGCCGGGCACGGTCCTGTCGCGGGACAAGCTCCTGGAGCGCGTCTGGGACTACGGCTGGGGCGGTGACACCCGCGTCGTGGACGTCCATGTGCAGCGGCTGCGGACGAAGATCGGCCAGGACCGTATCGAGACGGTCCGCGGCTTCGGCTACAAGTTGAAGGCCTGAGCGGGCGGGGGGTGAGGGGGATGATCCGGCACCTGGTTCCGGGCCGCGCACAGGGCGCGGGCATCCGTACCGGTCTGCGGTGGAAGCTGAGCGCGGCGATCGCGCTGGTCGGCGCGCTGGTGGCGATCGCGCTCAGTCTCGTCGTGCACAACGCGGCCCGGGTCTCGATGCTGGACAACGCGCGCGACCTCGCGGACGAGCGCATCCAGATCGCCCAGCGCAACTTCGAGATGACCGGGCGCCCGAACTTCCCCCAGATCAAGATCGACGACTCCCGGCTGCCGTCGGAGGTGCGGGAGAAGGTCTCCCAGGGCCGCCGGGTGACCTACGTGTCCGACCGTGCGGGGGGCACGCCGGACATCTGGGCGGCCGTACCGCTCAAGGACGGGCGGGTGATGTCCCTGCACACCGGTTTCACCGACCGGAGCACCGACATCCTCAACGACCTCGACCAGGCACTGGTGATCGGCTCGATCGCGGTCGTGTTCGGCGGCAGCGCGCTCGGGGTGCTCATCGGCGGACAGCTCTCGCGCCGGCTGCGCAAGGCGGCGGCCGCGGCCCACCAGGTCGCCAAGGGCGAGTCCGACGTCCGGGTGCGGGACGCGATCGGCGGGGTCGTCCGGGACGAGACCGACGACCTGGCGAGCGCGGTGGACGCCATGGCCGACGCGCTCCAGCAGCGCCTGGAGGCCGAGCGGCGGGTCACCGCCGACATCGCGCACGAACTGCGCACCCCGGTCACCGGTCTGCTGACCGCGGCGGAGCTGCTGCCGCCCGGCCGGCCCACCGAGCTGGTCCTGGACCGGGCGAAGGCCATGCGCACGCTCGTGGAGGACGTCCTGGAGGTGGCCCGCCTGGACAGCGCCTCGGAGCGGGCGGAGTTGCAGGACCTCCTGCTGGGCGAGTTCGTCGCACGGCGGGTGGCGGCCAAGGACCCGGCGGTCGAGGTGCGGGTCGTCCATGAGTCGATGGTCACGACCGACCCCCGCCGTCTGGAGCGGGTCCTCTTCAACCTCCTCGCCAACGCCGCCCGGCACGGCAAGCCGCCGATCCAGGTCACCGTCGAGGGCCGGGTGATCCGGGTCCGCGACCACGGCCCCGGGTTCCCCGAGGACCTGCTGGCCGAGGGCCCGAGCCGGTTCCGCACCGGCAGCGCCGACCGGGCCGGGCAGGGCCACGGCCTCGGCCTGACCATCGCGGCGGGCCAGGCCCGGGTCCTGGGCGCCCGTCTCACCTTCCGCAATGTCCGCCCCGCCGGGGCGCCGGAGCACATACCGGCCGAGGGCGCGGTGGCGGTCCTGTGGCTGCCCGAGCACGCGCCGACGAACACGGGAAGCTACCCGATGATGCCGTAGCGGGCGGTGATGACGGCGTGGCGGGCCACGGCGGTGGTCGCCGTCGGATGCGGTCATCGGAGGCCGTCATCGGAGGAGCTGCTGGTAGCCCCTCGGACGACGGCGACCAGCAGCTCCTCGCCCCTCGACGGTCGCAGCCCGTCCGTCCGGCCCGCGAAGTACCGCTGTTCCAGGTCCGCCGCCGAGACATGGCGGGCCTCATGGAAGCCGGTCTCGTGGGCCAGGGCGAGGATCCGCGGTGGGGTGTAGAAGCTGAGGAACGGGGTCCCGGCCGCGCGGGCGCCGTTCATCGCGATCCGGAGCTGTTCCTGCTCCTCCGGTACGACGTCCTCCAGGGGCCGCAGGAAGCTCGTGACGAAGGTCGACCCCGGGGCGAGGCCGGCGACATGGCGGAAGGTCGCCTCGACGGCTTCGGCGGTGAGGTACATGGTGACGCCGGTGGAGGCCACGCCGGCAGGCCGCGCGGGGTCGAGTCCGGCCGTGAGCAGCGAACCCCACCAGTCGCCCTCGAGGTCGACCGGCACCAGCCGCAGCCAGTCGGGGACACCGAGGCCGAGGTCCAGGAGGCGTCGGCGCTTCCAGGCCTGGGGGCCTGGCCGGTCGACCTCGAACACCCTCAGCCCCTGTGCGGCGGCCTCGGGCCGGCGCTGGGCGAAGGTGTCGAGACCGGCGCCAGCCTTCTGGCTTGCTTGGCATTCCAGCCACCCGACCGCCCGGCGGCCCAGCGACCCAGCGGCCTGGCGACCCGCCGGACGAGCGGCTCGGTGCACCAACAGCTTGGCAACCCGACCGCCCGGCGGCCCGGCGGCCCAGCCCCGGCAGTCCAGCGACCCGGTGCCCCGGCGGCCTGACGCTCCGGCACCCCAGCGGCCCGGCGCTCCAGCGGCTTGGCACCCCCGGCGGCCCGACCGACCGGCAGTCCAGCGGCCCAGCCCCGGCAGTCCAGCGACCCAGCGCCCCGGCGACCCCGCAGCCTGACGCTCCGGCGATCCAGCGGCTTGGCGGCGCGGCGGCCAGCGCCCCGGGGCCCGGCGCCCGGCGCCCGGCGCCCCAGCAGTCCAGCAGCCCGCCGGACCAGCAAAGCGGCCAAGCGGCCAAGCGGCCAAGCTGTCGTCCGGCGAAGCCGCCGTCCGCCTGGCCGCTCGGCTGGCCGCTCGGGCGGTGGTTCGGGCGGGCCGGGGGTGGGGGTATGGCGAAGGCCCCCGGGGCGGACTCCCGGGGGCCTTCGGTGGAACGGTGGTCAGACGGCCTCGACGACCGGCGGGGTGACGGCTGCCGGCTCCTCGTCCGCCTTCTGCGGTCCTGCCCCCTTGAGCGGAACCTCCTTGACGAACACGGCGGCGAGCAGCGCGGCCACCGCGACGATCGCGCCCAGCAGGAACGCCGAGTGGGTACCCGCGGACACCGCATGCTGGTAGGCCTCGCGGGCCGCGGCCGGCAGCTTGGCCAGGCTGGCGGCGTCCAGCTGCGCGGACTGCTCGGTGATCTTCGAGCCGAGGGCGCCGGCCCGCTCGGCCATGACGTCCTGGACGCGGTGGTTGAACAGCGCGCCCATGATCGCGACACCGAAGGACGAGCCGAGCGTACGGAACAGGGTGGTGGAGGACGAGGCGACGCCCATGTCCTTCATCTCCACGCTGTTCTGCGCGACCAGCATGGTGATCTGCATCAGACAGCCCATGCCCAGACCGACGACGGCCATGAAGACGCCGGAGGTGAAGCGGGAGGTGCCGGTGTCCATCGTGGACAGCAGGTAGAGGCCGACGGCCATCAGGACACTGCCGACGACGGGGAAGACCTTGTACTTGCCGGTGCTGGTGGTGATGCGGCCCGCGACCATGGAGGTCACCAGCATCGCGCCGAGCATCGGCAGGAGCAGCAGACCGGAGTTGGTGGCGGAGGCGCCCTGCACCGACTGCTGGTAGAGCGGCAGGAAGAGGGTGGCGCCGAACATCACGAAGCCGGTGATGAAGCCGATGACGGACATCAGGGTGAAGTTGCGGCTGCGGAAGATGTGCAGCGGCACGATCGGCTCGGCGGCCCGGGTCTGCCAGAACACGAACCCGATGAGGGAGGCGACGCCGATCCCGATCAGTTCCATGATCCGCGCGGAGGTCCAGGCGTACTCCGTGCCGCCCCAGGTGGTGACGAGGACGATCGAGGTGATGCCCACGGTCAGCAGCACGACACCGAGGTAGTCGATGCCCGCCTTGGCCCGCTTCTTCGGCAGGTGCAGGACGGCGCTGATCGCGGCCAGGGCGATCACGCCGAGCGGCAGGTTGATGTAGAAGGACCAGCGCCAGCCCCAGTTGTCGGTGATCGTGCCGCCGACGAGCGGACCGCCGATCATCGCGAGCGCCATGACGCCGGCCATCATGCCCTGGTACTTGCCGCGCTCTCGCGGCGGGATCAGGTCGCCGATGATCGCCATGACGCCGACCATCAGACCACCGGCGCCGAGGCCCTGCACGGCGCGGAAGCCGATGAGCTCGCCCATGTTCTGGGCCATGCCGCTGAGCGCGGAGCCGATCAGGAAGATCACGATCGAGGTCATGAAGGCGCCCTTGCGCCCGTACATGTCACCGAGCTTGCCCCAGATCGGGGTGGCCGCGGCAGTCGCGAGGGTGTAGGCGGTCACGACCCAGGAGAGGTGCTCCAGCCCTCCGAGTTCGCCGACGATCGTCGGCATCGCGGTGCCCACGATCATGTTGTCGAGCATCGCGAGCATCATCGTGATCATCAGTGCGAGCAGGACGACCCGCACACTCTTCGGTTGTTTCTCCGGTTCGGTCTCGACCGTCTGGGTGTCCGCCATTGATTCCACTCCCCTGGGCACTGCCTCGGGCCGCCCACTTACTTGCCGCCCGGCTAGTTCACTACACTGAGGAAAGTAGACCTGTCACTAGCCGGTCGTCAAGTAAGTTTCCGTGGGAGCACGAGGAGTACGAGGATGGACGGCACCATGGACGGCACCAAGCAGCAGCGCCGCGGCAACACCCGCCAGCGCATCCAGGACGTCGCGCTCGAACTCTTCGCCGAGCAGGGCTACGAGAAGACCTCCCTCCGCGAGATCGCGGAGCGGCTGGAGGTGACGAAGGCGGCCCTGTACTACCACTTCAAGACCAAGGAAGAGATCATCGTCAGCATCTTCACGGATCTGACGAAACCGATCGAAGACCTGATCGAGTGGGGCGCGAGCCAGCCGCACACCCTGGAGACCAAGCAGGAACTCGTACGGCGCTACAGCCGCGCCCTGGCCGAGGCGACCCCGCTCTTCCGCTTCATGCAGGAGAACCAGGCGACGGTACGGGAGTTGCAGATCGGCGACTCGTTCAAGGACCGGATGCGCGGGCTGCGGGACATCATCATCGACCCGGACGCCCCGCTCACCGACCAGGTCCGCTGTGTGAGCGCGATCTTCACGCTGCACGCCGGGATGTTCTTCCTCCAGGACCTCGAAGGCGACCCGGAGGACAAGCGCGCAGCCGTCCTCGAGGTCGCCGTCGATCTCGTGACCCAGGCGCATCAGGGCGCCTGATCACCCGTCACCGTCAGACGGTCAGCCCATGGGCGCGCAGGAAGGCGACCGGGTCGATCGCCGAGCCGTAGTTGGCGGTCTTGCGGATCTCGAAGTGCAGGTGGGGACCGCTGGAGTTGCCGGTGTTGCCGGACAGGGCGATGCGCTGGCCGGTCTTGACTATCTGGCCGACCTTGACGTCGATGTGCGACAGGTGGGCGTACTGCGAGTAGGTCCCGTTGGCGTGCTTGATGACGATGGCGTTGCCGTAGGCCGGACCGTCACCGGCGCCGTTGCCGCCGGCCTTGACCACGGTGCCGCCGTGGGCGGCGACGACCTTGGTGCCGCTCGGCACGGCGAAGTCCTGGCCGCTGTGGGTGGACTGCCACATGGCACCGGCCTGGTGGAAGGTCGCGGACTTGGTGTAGTGCGCCACCGGCTTGACCCAGGCGTTGGCGGAGACGGCCGTCTTGGCGGCGGGTACGGCGGCGGACGCCACCCCGGTTCCCAGCACGGCCGTGGCACCCAGGGCGGCGGCCCCGACGGCCACGCGGGTGCGGAGCAGGGACGTACGGGAAGAACGGGACGTGACGCGCTGGAACATGAAGACCTCGTGGGTTCGGGGACAGGAAGACCACCCGGCGCAGGAACGCCTGCCGGGTGGGCCATCCCTTGGTAACCCCGAGGGCGATGGACCCCCAAACGTGTGACGTACGACGGAAGCTAGTACTTCACCCCAGAATTTCCACCTTCTTGACAGATGACCCGGGACGCCCCATTTGACGGCGATCCATGCCGGAGGCCGCACAGCCTCCGGGGGCTCCGAACGCTATGTCCTTTTTGCCAGATTTTGCGCTGCCACTATCCACGCTAGTAGCCCACCGATGACCTGTGCCGCTTGTCACCGGCCGCCCATCAAAAGGGACTTCGGGATGTGACGGGGGCTACTCCCCTGCCGCATGGGGGACTTGTGACCCGCGTCACGAACTGTGCACGGGTCTGTGAGCGGAGTCTCACCGCCCCTTACCGTCCAGTAACCCGCAGGTTTCCCCCGGTAACCCGCTGGTTCCCCTCAGGCCATCCCCACAGCGCAGCATGCCCACGACACAGGCAGGCCAGGACGCGAGAGGACCTCACATGACCACAGGCACCTGGAAGCGCCGCATAGCCATGACGGCCGTGGCAACGGCCGCCGTCACCGCCATGGCCGTCCCGGCGGGCGCCCAGGCCGCTACGGCCACCAGCACCTCCACCGTCGCCACCGCCGCCGCGGAGGACGTCGACTACGCCACCTGGCAGGCCGACTGCCAGTCGGTGATGAACGAGGCCCTGCCCTATCTGAAGCAGCGCATCGCCGCCGCCAAGACCGGCGAGAAGCAGGCGATCGTCTTCGACATCGACAACACGACCCTGGAGACCGACTTCGGCTTCAGCTACCCGCAGCCGGCCAACAAGCCGGTCCTCGACGTCGCCAAGTACGCCCAGGACCACGGCGTCGCGCTGTTCTTCGTCACCGCCCGCCCGGACATCATCTACTCCTTCACCGACTACAACCTCAAGTACGTCGGCTACAAGGTCTCCGGGCTCTACGTCCGCGGCCTGCTCGACCTCTTCAAGGACGTCGCCGCCTACAAGACCGCCCAGCGCGTCGACATCGAGAACAAGGGCTACACGATCATCGCGAACATCGGCAACAGCGCCACCGACCTGTCGGGCGGCCACGCCGAGAAGACGTACAAGCTGCCGGACTACGACGGACAGCTCTCCTGACGGAAGGCACCGTGAAAAAGGGGCTGCCCCGGGACGTGAGTCCCGGGGCAGCCCCTTTGTGCTCTCAGACCGAGCGCGGCGCCTACGCGTCCTTGCTCAGGTTCGGACCGGCGCCGCCGGCCGCCTGCTCGATCGGCGGGACGTCGGGCAGGGCCGACTTCTCCTCACCGCGGAAGGTGAAGGTCTTGGTGTCACCCTCGCCCTCGGTGTCCACGACCACGATGTGACCGGGACGCAGCTCGCCGAAGAGGATCTTCTCGGAGAGCGTGTCCTCGATCTCGCGCTGGATCGTGCGACGCAGCGGACGCGCGCCCAGCACCGGGTCGTAGCCCTTCTTGGACAGCAGCTCCTTGGCGGACTGGGAGAGCTCGATGCCCATGTCCCGGTCCTTCAGGCGCTCGTCCACCTTGCCGATCATCAGGTCGACGATCCGCAGGATGTCCTCCTGCGTGAGCTGCGGGAAGACGACCACGTCGTCGACACGGTTGAGGAACTCGGGGCGGAAGTGCTGCTTGAGCTCGTCCGACACCTTGTTCTTCATGCGCTCGTAGTTGCTCTTCGAGTCGCCCGAGGCCGCGAAGCCCAGGTTGAAGCCCTTGGAGATGTCCCGGGTGCCGAGGTTGGTCGTCATGATGATGACCGTGTTCTTGAAGTCCACGACCCGGCCCTGGGAGTCGGTCAGGCGACCGTCCTCCAGGATCTGCAGCAGCGAGTTGAAGATGTCCGGGTGGGCCTTCTCCACCTCGTCGAAGAGGACGACGGAGAACGGCTTGCGGCGGACCTTCTCGGTGAGCTGGCCGCCCTCCTCGTAGCCCACGTATCCGGGCGGGGAGCCGAAGAGCCGCGAGACCGTGTGCTTCTCGCTGAACTCCGACATGTCGAGGGAGATCAGCGCGTCCTCGTCGCCGAAGAGAAACTCGGCGAGCGCCTTGGACAGCTCGGTCTTACCGACACCGGACGGGCCGGCGAAGATGAACGAGCCACCCGGACGCTTCGGGTCCTTCAGACCGGCGCGGGTACGGCGGATCGCCTTGGACAGCGCCTTGACGGCGTCGACCTGGCCGATGACCCGCTTGTGGAGCTCGTCCTCCATGCGCAGCAAGCGGGACGACTCCTCCTCCGTGAGCTTGAAGACCGGGATGCCGGTGGCCGTGGCGAGGACCTCGGCGATCAGCTCGCCGTCGACCTCGGCGACGACGTCCATGTCGCCGGCCTTCCACTCCTTCTCGCGCTTCGCCTTGGCGGCGAGGAGCTGCTTCTCCTTGTCGCGCAGGGAGGCGGCCTTCTCGAAGTCCTGCGAGTCGATCGCGGACTCCTTGTCGCGGCGGACGCCGGCGATCTTCTCGTCGAACTCGCGCAGGTCCGGCGGAGCGGTCATCCGGCGGATGCGCATCCGGGAACCGGCCTCGTCGATCAGGTCGATCGCCTTGTCCGGCAGGAAGCGGTCCGAGATGTACCGGTCGGCCAGGGTGGCGGCCTGGACCAGCGCCTCGTCGGTGATGGAGACGCGGTGGTGCGCCTCGTACCGGTCACGCAGACCCTTGAGGATCTCGATGGTGTGCGGCAGCGACGGCTCGGCGACCTGGATGGGCTGGAAGCGGCGCTCGAGGGCCGCGTCCTTCTCCAGGTGCTTGCGGTACTCGTCGAGCGTGGTGGCGCCGATGGTCTGGAGCTCACCGCGGGCCAGCATCGGCTTCAGGATGGAGGCCGCGTCGATGGCGCCCTCGGCGGCACCCGCACCGACCAGCGTGTGGAGCTCGTCGATGAACAGGATGATGTCGCCGCGGGTGCGGATCTCCTTGAGCACCTTCTTCAGGCGCTCCTCGAAGTCACCGCGGTAGCGGGAGCCGGCGACCAGCGCGCCGAGGTCGAGGGTGTAGAGGTGCTTGTCCTTGAGGGTCTCGGGCACCTCGCCCTTGACGATGGCCTGGGCGAGGCCCTCGACGACGGCGGTCTTGCCGACGCCGGGCTCACCGATCAGGACCGGGTTGTTCTTGGTACGGCGGGACAGCACCTGCATGACCCGCTCGATCTCCTTCTCGCGCCCGATGACCGGGTCGAGCTTGGACTCACGAGCGGCCTGGGTGAGGTTCCGGCCGAACTGGTCGAGGACCAGGGACGTCGAGGGGGTGCCCTCGGCAGGCCCGCCGGCGGTGGCGGTCTCCTTGCCCTGGTAGCCGGAGAGCAGCTGGATGACCTGCTGCCGCACCCGGTTGAGATCTGCGCCCAGCTTGACGAGGACCTGGGCGGCGACGCCCTCGCCCTCGCGGATCAGGCCGAGCAGGATGTGCTCCGTGCCGATGTAGTTGTGGCCCAACTGAAGGGCCTCGCGGAGCGACAGCTCCAGGACCTTCTTGGCACGGGGGGTGAAGGGGATGTGCCCGGACGGGGCCTGCTGGCCCTGGCCGATGATCTCCTCCACCTGCTGGCGGACCGCCTCGAGCGAAATCCCGAGGCTCTCAAGGGCCTTGGCGGCGACACCCTCACCCTCGTGGATCAGGCCCAGGAGGATGTGCTCGGTGCCGATGTAGTTGTGGTTGAGCATCCGGGCTTCTTCCTGAGCCAGGACGACAACCCGCCGCGCGCGGTCGGTGAACCTCTCGAACATCGTTAATCGCTCCTCAGAGCGGTCAGGCAGTGGGGGGAACTTCCCCTCCCTGTCCTACCGCAGCTTAGTCCCGCAAGCAGGGACCGCTCATTCCAACTGCCGACACCGTCGATGGCCTCCTGACCCCGAACGCCGACATATGCTCCAACCCGATGGTGCGAGACGATGTTCCCGCAGGCCAGGCAGTTACCCTCACCATCAGTACGCCGATGGCGAACGTGAGACGTCCTTTCCTGCGTGTCGCCCCCTCCCACTAGGGAAGTCTTACCCGCCGGGACGGACAGTCCATGCCGTGCGCACCCTTTCCCTCCGCTACGGGCGAACAACCTTGCGCCTCCCGAGCCCCTTGCGCGCACCGCCGTTCGCCACTGTGCGCGACCGCGACGGAACCCAGCGTAACTCCGGGGCTCTTCCGATGGTTCTGCTCGGCATGGTCCGCTCCATCCCTCTCCCCCGCCGCCCGGACGGGCCGGTCCGCGGCTGGTACGAGAACGAACTGGGGTGGGCGACCGTGCCCGGGGAGCCGGTACGACTTTCGGTGGGCGACCGCTTCGACGTCCTGGAGGTCCCCGCGGAGGCGGGCCGCGCGGCGCTGGGGCGCCGGGCACCGGACTTCCCGGTGGCCGTGCACGGCGGTACGGGCCGGACCGGCAGGACGGAGGCGACCGGCGGGACGGACGCGATCGGCAGGACCGGCAGGACCGCCTCTACGGGCGCGACCGGCGGGGAGGGGAGCGGCACGGGCTGCCGGATGCGGCTCCTGGTGGCCGCCGGGAGCGCCGAGGAGCTGCCGGGGATCCTCCAGTGGCTGGAGTGGGGCGGGCTGCCGCTGGATCTGACGGCGCTCGGCGAGGGCTCCCTCATGGAAGCGCCGATGCCGCCGGGGCTCGTCCCGGGCTGCCGGCGCCGTACGCCGGTAACGCCGGTGCAGGGGGCCGCCGTATGGCTGCGGCCCCCCGTGGCGGGGTGCGAGGTCGAGGCCTCGCTGCCGACGGTGTCGGCGTCGGGGGGCGTGAAGGACGCCCCCGATCTGGTGCGGTTGGTGGACACGCTGGCAGCGCACTGTCACCGTGTCCGGCTGCGTCGGCTCGCCGCTCAGCCGTTGGCCTTCTCGTAAGCCTCGCGAATGGTCGCCGGAACGCGGCCACGGTCGTTGACCTCGAAACCGTTCTCCTTCGCCCACGCGCGGATCTGAGCGGTGTCCTGGCTGCTGCCGGAAGCGGCACGCGCCTTTCCACGCCCGCCCGCGGCACGGCCTCCGGTACGACGGCCACCCTTCACATAGGCCTCGAGAAGCCCGCGCAGCTTGTCCGCATTGGCGGTCGTGAGGTCGATCTCGTAGGTCTTGCCGTCCAGCGCGAACGTCACGGTCTCGTCAGCCTCGCCGCCGTCGAGGTCGTCGACAAGAAGGACCTGAACCTTCTGTGCCACCGGATTTCCTTTCATCGATAACGTGAGGGACGGGGGTCCGCGGCGTCCGCCGTTTAGCCGCGCCCTGTTATATGCAGTACTGCAGTACGTCGGAAAGCAAACCGCTTTTGCCGGAAAAACACAAACCCCTGGGAGAGGCCGACAGCCCGCCCCTCGCCCGGAAACGTGCGCGTTTCGGACATAGGGCACCGGTCAAGGCAGGTCCGCCGGAATGAGGGGGCACGATCACAGATGCAGAAGCATCCGGCTGTTGCCCAAGGTGTTCGGTTTCACTCGTTCGAGTCCGAGGAACTCCGCTACGCCCTCGTCATAGGAACGCATCAGCTCCGCGTAGACATCGGTGTCGACCGGCGTCTCACCGATCTCCACGAAGCCGTGCTTGCCGAAGAAGTCCACTTCGAAGGTCAGGCAGAAAACGCGACGAACCCCGAGCCAGCGCGCGGTGTGCAGCAACTTCTCCAACAACTGGTGGCCCACACCGGAACCCTTCAGGCCGGGCTTCACGGCGAGAGTGCGCACTTCAGCGAGGTCTTCCCACATCACGTGCAGCGCGCCGCAGCCCACGACCTCGGCGTTGTCGTCGCGTTCGGCGACCCAGAACTCCTGGATGTCCTCGTAAAGGGTCACCGTCGCTTTGTCGAGCAGGATGCCGCCGCGGACGTACGCGTCAAGGAGGCGGCGCACCGCGGGGACATCGGCGGTCCGGGCGCGCCGGACGGTGATGGCTTTAGCGCTGACTTCGGGGTTCTCGGGGTTCTCGCCGACGGGGCTCTCTGCGGACATGTGCGGACGCTATCGCCCGCTGCCTCCGGATGCCGCGGCGGGGTTCTCCCCGGCAGTGCCCGCAGTGCCGGCAGATGCGGCTTCGGATGTTTCCGGACCTTGGACGATGCGTACGGCGTCGCGCAGCGCCTGTCGCTGTTCGTCGCTCATCATCCCGAAGAAGGCGACGAGGGCGGCGGCGGGGTTGTCGCTCTGCGCCCAGGCGTCGTTCATGAGGGCGGCGGCGTAGGCGGCGCGGGTGGAGACCGCCTCATATCGATAGGCCCGGCCTTCGGCCTCGCGGCGCACCCAGCCCTTCTGATGGAGATTGTCCAAAACGGT
This sequence comes from Streptomyces sp. YKOK-I1, assembly GCF_054660435.1. Taxonomy (NCBI): domain Bacteria; kingdom Bacillati; phylum Actinomycetota; class Actinomycetes; order Kitasatosporales; family Streptomycetaceae; genus Streptomyces; species Streptomyces sp. YKOK-I1. Next base: position 5,932,041 of record NZ_BAAGDR010000001.1, on the reverse strand, counting down.
CATCACCGTGGTGTAGGCGATGGACCGTTCCCGCTGAAGGTCTTCCAGGACTTCCCGAACGGTCACCGGGCGGTTCCACTTCCACACCCGCGTCATGACCGCGTCTTCGAGTTCTCCCAATGGGCGAGGCACTCTCAGCACAATAGTGGGAGATCTCGGCAATCGCGTGCCGGACGTGCGCTTTCACTGCCGAACAGGCACAAAAAGGGCGCACGACTCCGGGAGGAGCCGTGCGCCGGGGCGAGGCGGGGTCAGGCGTCGGTGCCGGCGGGGGCCTGGCCGGCGCCCTGCGTGCGCGTGAGGGCGGCGTCGACGGCCGCGTCCTCCTTGGCCTTGTTGGCGCCTCCCTGGCTCTTCACGATCACCCTGATCACACCGATGAAGAACACGGCCATGACGACGGGGGGCACCAGCGCGGAGACATAGTCCATGGATCCAGGGTAGCCACGGAGGAACGGGACATCGGGCCGGGGTCGGACCGGCGCGTCTCAGCCCACGGCCAGGCTCCGCTGCTCCGGCTCGGCGGGCGGCGGCGGAGGGGTGGGCCTGCGCCGCGGGAACACCTCGCCCGGGGTGGGGACGGGGCGGCGGGCGGGCTCGGGGGCGGGCTCGGGGGCGGGCCGCTTCACGGGGCCGGGGGCGGGCGCGGCGGGCCGCTCGGCGGGCTTCTTGCGGGGTTCCTCGCGCGGATCGTCGTCGTCGGCGGCCGCCGGGAGGCGGTCGGCCTCGGCGGAACGGCCCCCGGGAAGGGCGAGAAGGCGCGTACGGGACGCCGGGACCAGCGGGACGGCCGGGGAGGCCTGGCGGGGCGTACGACGCGCCAGACGGGCCCGTACGTCCTGTTCGGCGAGGACCTGGCAGCGGGCCAGGAGGGCGGCGGCGGCCGGATCGCCGCGCAGGGTGCGCAGCGCGGCGAGATCCTCGGGGCCCGGCCGGTGCCCCGTGGCCAGGACCTCCTCCAGGAGCGTGAGATAGCCGGCGGCGGCGCCGGGCAGGGCGGCGCGGTAGCGGCCGAGGTCGGCCACCAGGAAGGCCCGCAACCGGGCGGCCTCGCACAGCGCCTCGTCGAGGGACTCGGCTAGGCGATGGCAGTCCTGGACATCCTCGTCGCTTGCGGGGCCGGGGTGGAGGGCGAGGGCGAGGGCGCGGCGGAGCACACGCAGCTCCTCCGCGCCGAACGCCATGCCGCCGCGGGATCCGTATGGCGTGGGCATGCGCCGACGATACGCGCTAATCGGACAAATTCGACATAGGGGGCGGGTGTGGCGCGGGTGTGGCGCCCATGAATCCGCCCCCTGCCGGTCACATGCGGGAGACGTTCCGTTCGTACACCAGCCGCAGCCCGATCAGCGTCAGCCAGGGTTCGTGCTCGTCGATCACCGACGACTCGCCGAGGACCATGGGCGCGAGGCCGCCCGTGGCGATCACGGTGACGTCGTCGGGGTCCTCCGCCAGCTCCCGGGCCATCCGGGTGACCACGCCGTCGACCTGGCCCGCGAAGCCGTAGACGATGCCGGACTGCATCGCCTCGACCGTGTTCTTGCCGATCACGCTGCGCGGGCGGGCCACCTCGATCTTGCGGAGCATGGCCGCCCTGACGCCCAGCGCCTCCACCGAGATCTCGATGCCCGGGGCGATCACCCCGCCCACGTACTCGCCGCGCGCGCTGACCGCGTCGAACGTCGTCGCGGTGCCGAAGTCGACGACGATCGCCGGGCCGCCGTAGAGCTCGTTCGCGGCGACCGCGTTGATGATGCGGTCGGCGCCGACCTCCTTGGGGTTGTCGAAGAGGATCGGCACCCCGGTCTTGACGCCCGGTTCGACGAGGACCGCGGGGACGTCGCCGTAGTAGCGGCGGGTCACCTCGCGCAGTTCGTGCAGCACCGAGGGGACGGTGGCGCAGATCGCGATGCCGTCGATGCCGTCGCCCAGTTCCACGCCGAGCAGCGGGTGCATGCCCATCAGACCCTGCAGCAGGACCGCCAGCTCGTCGGCCGTACGGCGCGCGTCGGTCGAGATCCGCCAGTGCTCGACGATCTCCTCACCGTCGAACAGGCCGAGCACCGTGTGCGTGTTCCCCACGTCGATCGTCAGCAGCATGACCGGTACCCGCTCCCTACTCCGCGTCCCGCAGATCCAGGCCGATGTCCAGGATCGGCGAGGAGTGGGTGAGGGCGCCGACGGCCAGGAAGTCGACGCCGGTGTCGGCGTAGGCCTTGGCGTTCTCCAGGGTCAGCCGGCCCGAGGCCTCCAGCAGGGCCCGTCCGCCGACGATGCCCACCGCCTCGGCGCACTCGCCCGGGGTGAAGTTGTCCAGCAGGATCAGGTCGGCGCCCGCGTCCACGACCTCGCGGAGCTGGTGCAGGGTGTCGACCTCGACCTCGATCGGCACGTCCGGGAAGGTCTCCCGGACGGCCGTGAACGCCTGGGCGACGCCGCCCGCCGCGACGACGTGGTTGTCCTTGACGAGGGCCGCGTCCGACAGCGACATGCGGTGGTTGACGCCGCCGCCCGCGCGGACCGCGAACTTCTCCAGGGAGCGCAGGCCCGGCGTCGTCTTGCGGGTGTCCCGCACGCGTGCCTTCGTGCCGTCCAGGGTGTCCGCCCACGCGCGCGTGGCGGTCGCGATGCCGGACAGCCGGCACAGCAGGTTCAGCGCGCTGCGCTCGGCGGTCAGCAGGTCGCGGGTGCGGGTCGTCACCGACAGCAGCTTCTGGCCCGCCTCCACGCGGTCGCCGTCCTCGACGTGCCGCTCGACCTCGAACTCGTCGGTGCACACCACCGAGACGACCGCCTCGGCGACCCGCAGGCCGGCGACCACGCCCGCCTCGCGCGCGGTGAAGTCGGCCGTGGCCACCGCCTCCTCGGGGATGGTCGCGACCGTCGTCACGTCCACGCCGTGCGCCAGGTCCTCCTGGATGGCGACGTTGGCGATGTCCTCGACCTCGACCGGGTCGAGCCCGGCCTCGGCCAGGAGCTGGGCGAGCGCGGGGTCGAGACCGCACTCCAGGTATTCCTCGTCGCCGAGGTCGCCCTCTGCGCCGCAGGCGCAGCCGTCGCCGCAGCCGCCGGTCGGGGCGAGGGGGAGGTCGTCGGTGCTCACGTGTGTCACTGCTCCTGCTGGTGCTGCCGGGTCGGGGGGAAGTCTGCGGTATCGGTGGTGTGTACGGCGAGGGACCGGTCCGGATTCAGCCGTACGACGATGTGGCGGCGCCATGCCGCGTCGTCGCGGTCGGCGTGGTCCTCGCGCCAGTGGCAGCCGCGCGTCTCCTCGCGCAGCGCGGCGGCGGCGACCAGGACGCGGGCCACGCACAGGAGGTTGGTGGACTCCCAGGTGTCGACGCCGGGCTCGGCGGTCTTGCCGTTCTCGTCCAGGGCGTCGCGGGCCTCGGCGTGCAGGCGCTGGAGCTGGTCGGCGGCCTTGGCCAGGGACTCGGCGGAGCGCAGCACCCCGGCGCCCTCGGTCATGATCCGCTGGATCGCGAACCGGGCCTCGGCGCCGAGCAGCGGGTGCGCGGGCCGCTCCGGGTGCTCCACCGGGGCGGGCACACGCGCGTGCAGCCCGTCGTCGGCGTGGCTGTCGGCGATGTCGGCGGCGATCCGCTCGGCGTAGACCAGCCCCTCCAGGAGGGAGTTGGAGGCGAGCCGGTTCGCGCCGTGCACGCCGGTGCAGGCGACCTCGCCGCACGCGTACAGGCCCGGGACGGTCGTCCGGCCCCGGGAGTCGGTGCGCACCCCGCCGGAGGCGTAGTGGGCCGCCGGGGCTATCGGGATGGGCTCGTGGACGGGGTCGATGCCGTGGGCGCGGCAGGCGGCGAGGATCGTGGGGAAGCGGTGCTCCCACATCTCGGCGCCGAAGTGGCGGGCGTCGAGGAACATGTGCTCGGCGTCCTGCTCCTGCATCCGGCGCATGATGCCCTTGGCGACGATGTCCCGGGGCGCCAGTTCGGCGAGTTCGTGCCGGCCGAGCATGAAGCGCACGCCGTCCGCGTCGACCAGGTGGGCGCCCTCGCCGCGTACGGCCTCGGAGACCAGCGGCTGCTGGCCCTCGGCGTCCGGGCCGAGGAACAGCACGGTCGGGTGGAACTGCACGAACTCCAGGTCGCTGACCTCCGCGCCGGCCCGCAGCGCGAGCGCCACGCCGTCGCCCGTCGACACGGACGGGTTGGTGGTGGCGGAGAAGACCTGGCCCATGCCGCCGGTGGCGAGGACGACCGCGGGGGCGTGCACGGCGCCCACGCCGTCGTGCTGGCCCTCGCCCATGACGTGCAGGCTGACGCCCGCGGTCCGGCCGCCGGCGTCGGTGAGCAGGTCCAGGACGAGCGCGTTCTCGATGGTCCGCACGCCGCGCGCGCGGGCGGCCTCGACGAGCGCGCGGGAGATCTCCGCGCCGGTCGCGTCGCCGCCCGCGTGGGCGATCCGGCGCCGGTGGTGGCCGCCCTCGCGGGTGAGTTCCAGATCGCCCTCGGCGGACTCGTCGAAGTGGGCGCCGGTCTCGATCAGCCGCCGTACGGCGTCCGGGCCCTCGGTGACGAGGATCCGGACGGCGTCCTCGTCGCACAGGCCGACGCCCGCGACCAGGGTGTCGTCCAGGTGCTGCTCGGGGGTGTCGCCCTCGCCGAGGGCCGCGGCGATGCCGCCCTGCGCCCAGCGGGTGGAGCCGTCGTCGAGCCGGGCCTTGGTGACGACGACGGTGTTCAGGCCGGCGGCCTCGCAGCGCAGGGCCGCGGTGAGCCCGGCCACGCCGGAGCCGACGACCACGACGTCGGCGGAGATCGACCATCCCGGGGCGGGCGCGTGCAGTCGTATGCCTGTGCTGGTCACGAGGCGGCTCCGAAGGTTCCGAAGGTGAGGGGGAGGTTGTCGATCAGCCGGGTCGTCCCGACCCGGGCGGCGACGGCCAGCACGGCCTCGCCGGTGAAGCCGTCCTCGCGGTCGCCGATCTCCGTGAAGTCGGACGGGTCGACGAGGGCGAGGTAGTCCAGTTCCAGCGGGGGGTCGAGCCGGGCCGCCTCGTCGAGGACGAGCCGGGCGGCGGCCAGGACGGCGCCCGCGCCGCCGGGGGCGGCCTGGGCGACGGCGTGCGCGTCGGCCGCCGCGCGGGACTCCCCGAGCGCGCTGAGCGCCTCGGCACGCGCGTGCGTGGCGGGCACCTCACGCGCGCGTGCCCGCAGCGCCTCCTGGGCGGCGTGCCGGTCGCGGCCGGCGAACAGCGCCGCCGACAGGGCGAGCGCGGTGCGCCGCTGCGGCGCGGAGAGGTAGCGGTTGCGGCTGGACAGGGCGAGCCCGTCGTCCTCGCGGACGGTGGGGACGCCGACGATCTCGATGCCGAAGTCCAGGTCGCGGACCATCCGGCGGATCAGGGCGAGCTGCTGGGCGTCCTTCTGGCCGTAGAGCGCCACGTCGGGCCGGGTGAGGTGGAGCAGCTTGGCGACGACGGTGAGCACACCGTCGAAGTGGCCGGGGCGCGAGGCGCCCTCCAGCCGCTCCCCCATCGGGCCGGCGCTGATCCGGACCTGGGGTTCGCCGCCGGGGTAGACCTCGTCCACGGCCGGGGCGAACACGGCGTCCGCGCCCGCCTCCTCGGCGATCTTGAGGTCGGCGTCCAGGGTGCGCGGATAGCGGTCGAGGTCCTCGCCCTTGCCGAACTGGAGCGGGTTGACGAAGACGGTGACGACGACCTCGCCGTCCGGCCCGGCGAGTTCGCGGGCGGTGCGGATCAGGGTGGCGTGGCCCTCGTGCAGGGCGCCCATCGTCATGACGACGGCCCGGCGGCCGGTGCGCACGCGTGCGTGCAGTTCGGCGGCGGTGCGCAGGAGGGTGGGGGTCATCCGGCGTCTCCTTCGGTGCCCGGCATGCCAGGGGTACCCGGGGCGCCGTCGGCCCGGCCCGCGAGGACGCCGAGGAGGTCCTCGGCCAGTTCCGGCTTGAGCAGTCCGTGGGCGAGCGCGCGGTCGGCGGTCGCCCGGGCCATCGCCAGATACCCGGCGACGGTCTGCGGGGCGTGCCGGCGCAGCTCGGCGACGTGCGCGGCGACCGTGCCGGCGTCACCGCGGGCGACGGGGCCGGTGAGCGCGGCGTCGCCGGAGCGCAGCGCGTTGTCGAGGGCGGCGCCGAGCAGCGGGCCGAGCATCCGGTCGGGGGCCTCGACGCCCGCCGCGCGCAGCAGCTCCATGGACTGGGCGACGAGGGTGACCAGGTGGTTGGCGCCGAGGGCGAGGGCCGCGTGGTAGAGCGGGCGGTTCTCCTCGGCGATCCACTCGGGTTCGCCGCCCATCTCGATGACGAGGGCCTCGGCGGCCAGCCGCAGCTCGTCGGGGGCGGTGACGCCGAAGGAGCAGCCGGCGAGGCGCTGGACGTCCACGGGCGTGCCGGTGAACGTCATCGCCGGATGCAGGGCCAGGGGCAGCGCGCCCGCGCGCAGGGCGGGTTCGAGGACCTTCGCGCCGTAGCGGCCGGAGGTGTGCACCAGGAGCTGCCCGGGCCGTACGGCGCCGGTCTCGGCGAGGCCCTGCACCAGACCGGGCAGGGTGTCGTCGGGGACGGTGAGCAGCACCAGGTCGGCGTGGTGGAGGACCTCGGCGGGCGGCATCAGCGGCACGTCGGGCAGCAGCAGCGCGGCCCGGCGCCGGGAGGCGTCGGAGACTCCGGAGACGGCCACCGGGCGGTGTCCGGCGAGCTGGAGGGACGCGGCCAGGACGGGTCCCACGCGGCCGGCGCCGACGACGCCGACGGCGAGCCGCGCGGGGCGGTCCCTGGGGTCTGGTTGTTGAAATGCACTCACGCGAGGGCGGCCTTCCCGTTCCAGTCCGCGCGGGGTACCGGACGATTTCTCGTCATGTTAACGCGATTGGGGTTCGGGGCGGCGTGCCCGTCTCGCGCCAAGGCTTCGGCGTCCGCCGGTGAGGGCCTGGACCGCGGGCGTCCCGGGGAGGGCGCGCAGCAGTACGGCGGCCGCTCCGCGGGCCGGCGGGGCGGTGTCGGCACGGACGGCGAACAGGGCGTTTCCGCCACGCTCGAAGAGCACGCCGCCGGGACCGACGGGACGCCCGGGGACGGATTCCCGGATCTCCCTCGGGGCCCCGGCGAGACCAGCGTCACACACCGGCCGGGTGGCCGCCGCGAAACCGGAGCCGCGGGCCACCTGGGCCACGGACAACCGGCGGCGGGAAAGGCGCACGAAACAAAGGGGTGGCCACAAACCAATTCACCGCTGAATAGGCCCGATGATCTTCGCCCGACAGGTGTCGTGTACGTTGACCGACGGCCTCCCCGCCGGACGAAAGGACGCCCCTTTGAAAGTCCATGACGCGAGGCGGGCGTGAAGGCGCCCGAGACTCCGTGGCTGCGGAGTTTCCATGCCGCCGCGCCGGGTGCCGTGCGGCTGTTCGTGTTCCCGCACGCCGGGGGCAACGCCGCCTTCTTCCACCCGTTCTCGGCGCGGCTCGCGCCCCGGGCCGAGGTGCTGGTCGTGCAGTATCCGGGCCGCCAGGAGCGGTTCGACGAGCCCTGTGTCGAGGATCTGCACGAGCTGGCCGACACCGTCGCCGCCGAGCTCACCGAGTGGGCCGAGGAGCCGTACGCCCTGTTCGGGCACAGCATGGGCGCCACGCTCGCGTTCGAGGTGGGCGCCCGGCTGCACACGGCCGGGGCCCGTCCGCGCGCCCTGTTCGTGTCGGGGCGGCGCGCGCCCTCGGTGCCCACGCCTGGCCCGGCGCGCCGGGCGAGCGACGAGGAGCTGATCGCCGACATGAAGCGGCTCGGCGGCACGGACCCCCGGATGCTGGACAGTCCCGAGCTGCTCGCGGTGATCCTGCCCGCGGTGCGCGGCGACTACCGCGCCACCGAGACGTACCGCTACCGGGGCGCGCCCCCGCTCGACTGCCCCGTCACCGCGTTCATCGGCGACGAGGACCCGCGCGTGGACGCCGCCATGGCCCGGGCCTGGGCCGGCCACACGACCGGCGAGTTCACCCTCCGCACGTTCGGGGGCGGCCATTTCTTTCTGGTTCCGCATATCGACGCCGTCGCACAGAACATCGCCGACGTGATGTCCAGCGCGCCGGAATCATTAAATCCGTAACCGATTTCCCGGAATCCCCGAAGAGGACTCTCATGAGATACCGCGTCATCGGCAGCGACCCGGCCACCCGCCGTGAGGTGAGTGTCCTCAGCCTCGGCTCCATGCTCTTCGGGACGGTGACCGACGAAGCGACCTCCTTCGCCCTTCTCGACCGATTCGTCGAGGCCGGCGGCACCTTCGTCGACACGTCCGACAACTATGCCTTCTGGGTCCACGGCACCCAGGGCGGCGAGAGCGAGGAGCTGCTCGGCCGCTGGATCCGCAGCCGGGGCATCGGGGACGAGATCACCTTCGCCACCAAACTCGGCGCCCGCCCGAACGCCGCGTCGACCGGTTTCAGCCTCGACGTCGAGGGGCTCTCGGCCAAGACCATCCGGGAATCCGCCGAGCGCAGCAGGGAGCGGCTCGGCATCGAGCGCATCCATCTGCTGTACGCGCACATCATGGACGAGACGACGCCCCTGGAGGAGACCGTCCAGGGGTTCGGCGAGGTCGTCGCCGACGGTGTCGCCGGCCTGCTCGGCGCGAGCAACCACTGGGCCTGGCGGATCGAGGCCGCCCGCAATCTCGCCAGGGCGGCCGGTCTGCCCGGCTACGAGGTCCTCCAGCACCACCACAGCTACCTCCGCCAGCGCGCCGACATCCCCAGTCTGCGCTCGCCCGACGGCAACCAGGGCCTGGTCAGCGCCGACCTGCTCAGCTACGTCCGCGCCCACCCGTCCCTCACCCAGGTCGCCTACTCCCCGCTGCTGTCGGGGGCGTACGTCCGCGACGACAAGCCGCTCGGCCCGGGCTTCGCGCACGCGGGCACCCAGCCCCGCCTCCAGGCGGTGCGCGAGGTGGCGGAGGAGACCGGCGCGAGCGTCAACCAGGTCGTCCTGTCCTGGCTGCTCGGCGGCGACATCCCGATCCTGCCGCTGGTCGGCGCCTCCTCGATCGAACAACTGAACGACAGTCTGGCGGCGGTCGACCTGGACCTGACGGCGGAGCAGCGGGCGAGGCTGGACGGCGTGAACTGAGACCGCCCCCGTCCGTACCGGCGCATCCCTCCCGACGGACGGCTGCCGTCCGTCGGGAGCCGGGTTGTCAGTGGCGGGGTGCACCATGAAGGCATGAGCGTCCGCATCGACATCACGGGGCTGCGGCCGGAGCGGGTCACCGTCGTGCCCTCGCCCCTGGCCGAACTCGGCATGGCCCTGCACGCGCTCTCCGAGCCCGGACACCACCCCGGCCTCCAGGGCTGGGTCACCGGGGTCACCGCCCGTCTGGACCCGTATCTCGCCGACCGGATGTGCGAGGCCGACTTCCTGTGGCGGACGACGTTCTCCGACCTCTTCCTGCCGTACGCCGGCCTCCCGGGCCGCGACGCCCTGCCCGGTGCCACCCTCACCGAGGAACTGGACCTCCTCGACAAACTCACGGACGAGCAGTTCGTGAACGCCGCGACGGAGTTCATGTGCACCCCGGAGTACGACGCACCGGACCTCGACGTCCTCGCCGACCCCGCCCAGCAGCGCCGCGTCCTGGACCTGGCCGCCTCGCGCGGGCCGCAACAGGTGCACTTCACCCGGCGGCTGCTCGACGACCCGCCCGGGGTGCGCGCCTGGCTGCGGCAGTTCCTCCGGGACTGCGACGAGGCGTTCTTCGCCGACGTCTGGGCCCGGGTGAGCCTCCCGCTCGCCGCCGACGCCCGCCGCAAGACGGACCTGCTGCGCCGCAAGGGCCTGGCGGAGGCGCTCACCTCCGTCTCCTCCGCCGTGTCACTGGACGAGGGCGGCGCGCTGATCTCCGTGGACAAGATGGCCCACGGCCGCACCGCCACGGCGGACGGCGGGCTCCTGCTCATCCCGACCAGCCTGGGCTGGCCGCACCTGATGGTCCTGCACCGGTACGGCTGGCAGCCGGTCCTGCACTACCCGGTCGGCTCCCCCGAGCCGGCCTCGCCGCCCTCGGTCGAACAGCTCACGCTGCGCATCACCGCGCTCTCCCACCCCGTCCGGATGCGGATCTGCCGGCTGCTGGCCCGCAGCGCCTACACCACCAGCGAGATCGCCCAGTCCCTGAGCATGACGGCCCCCGAGATATCCCGTCACCTCGGCGTCCTCAAGAAGGCCTCCCTCATCACGACCCGCCGCCGCGGCCGGTACGTCCTGCACCAGCTGGACGTGACGGTGGTGGCCCGGCTGGGCAGCGACTTCCTGGAGGGTCTCCTGCGCTGACCGGCGACCCCGGCGGCCCCCGCCCGGGTCAGCCGTGTCCGCCGGCCCGCACCAGCCCCGTCTCGTAGGCCAGCACCACCACCTGCACCCGGTCGCGCAGGCCCAGCTTGGTCAGGATCCGGCCGACATGGGTCTTCACGGTCGCCTCGGACAGCACGAGCCGGGCGGCGATCTCCCCGTTGGACAGCCCCTGCGCGACCAGCACCATCACCTCGCGCTCACGGTCGGTGAGCCGCTCCAGCCCTTGGTGCCGGGGCTCCTTGCCGGCACTGGGCAGCATCGGCGCGAACCGGTCGAGGAGCCGGCGCGTGGTCGAGGGCGCGACCACGGCGTCACCGCTGTGCACGGAGCGGATCGCGGCGAGCAGCTCCCCCGGCGGCACGTCCTTCAGCATGAAGCCGGAAGCGCCCGCCTTCAGCCCGGAGAACGCGTACTCGTCCAGGTCGAAGGTGGTCAGGATCAGCACCTTCGGCGGCTCGGGCTCCGCGCAGATCCGCCGGGTGGCCTCGACCCCGTCCAGCTTCGGCATACGGACGTCCATCAGGACGACGTCCACGTCCGTGGAGCGCACCACCTGAAGGGCCTCGACGCCGTCGCCCGCCTCCGCCACGACCTCCATGTCCGGCTGGGCGGCGAGCACCATCCGGAACCCGGTGCGCAGCAGCACCTGGTCGTCGACGAGCATCACGCGGATCGTCATCGGGTCCTCTTCCGTGGGTCGGGTCTCTGTGCGGGGGTAGCGTGACAGGTGCCGGGGGCGTGACAGGTGTCAACGGAGGGCGTGCGTCGGCGTCAATGCGCCGGTTTGAGCGGGAGCAGGACGCTGATGCGGAATCCTCCGCCCGGGCGCGGGCCCGCGTCCAGCGTGCCGCCGACCATGCCGACCCGCTCCCGCATGCCGATCAGACCGTGGCCCTGGCCGTCGGCGCCGCCCTCCTCGTACAGCTCGTGCGGGGCGCCCTTGCCGTCGTCCTCGACGAGCAGCCCGAGACCGTCGTCGAAGTAGACCAGCCGCACGCTCGCCCCCGCGTTGGGCCCGCCGTGCTTGCGCGTGTTCGTCAGCGCCTCCTGCACGATCCGGTACGCGGTGAGCTCGACGCCGCTGGGCAGCGGCCGCGGGGTGCCCTCGATCTTGAAGTCGACGGGAAGCCCCGAGCCGCGGCACTGCTGGACGAGGTCCTCGATCTGCTCCACGTCCGGCTGCGGAACGTACTCCCCGACCTCCTGGTGCTCGCCGGTGCGGAGCACGCCCAGCAGCCGGCGCATCTCCGCGAGGGCCTGCCGGCCGGTGGAGGAGATCGTCTCCAGGGCCTTCTTCGCCTGGTCGGGCGCGGCATCGAGCACGTACGCGGCACCGTCGGCCTGCACCACCATCACCGAGACGTTGTGCGCGACGACGTCGTGCAGCTCCCGGGCGATCCGGGCGCGCTCGGCGGCGACCGCGACCTTGGCCTGCGCCTCGCGCTCCTTCTCCAGCCGGGCGTTGCGCTCCTCCAGCTGCGCGAAGTACGCGCGCCGGGTGCGTATCGAGTCGCCGAGCACCCAGGCGAGGGCGAACGGCACGGTCTGGAAGACGATGACCGCGAACTGGCCCGGCACGCTCGCGTGCTCGTGCGGCCAGCGCACCTGCGCCAGCGTGGCCGCGCTCAGAGCCATGACCAGCGCGAGCCGGGAGGCCCAGCGGGCGCCGGTGGCGGCGACCGTGTAGACGATCACCAGCAGGGCGAAGTCGGCGGCCGTGACCCCGACGTTCAGCACGAGCTGGGCCACGCCGAGCGCGGCGGCCAGCACCAGCATCTTCTCGGGCATGAGCCGGCGCAGCGCGATGACCAGGCACAGGAGGAAGACGACCGGCACGAGCATCGCCGCGGAGTCGGTGCCGCCGCGGTCCTGGCCCGCGGTTCCGGCGGCCGCGGTGATCCCGAACAGGACGACGGCCCAGAAGCCGTCCACCCCGGTCGGGTGTCTGCGGAGGAAGTCATAAAGGCGCTGCACGTAACCCAGCGTAGGGAAGCGCCGTGTGTGCGGGGGTCAGCCGAAGGGCCGATCCGGTCCCGGCGCGCATACTCCGCAAGGTGGAGGCTGTGATCACCTGTACGCCTAGTCTGACCGGATGACGCACGAAGTGAGCGCCCCGGGCGGCTGGCGCGGATGGCGGGCCGCGACCCGGTCCGCCCTCTACGGGCCGGGCGGTTTCTATCTGCGGCAGGAGGGCCCCGCAGGCCACTTCCGGACGTCCGTGCACGCCTCGCCCCTGTTCGCCGGGGCCGCCGCCCGGCTGCTGTGCCGGGTCGACGAGGCGCTGGGGCGGCCCGAGCGGCTGGACTTCGTCGACATGGCCGCGGGCCGGGGCGAACTCGTCACCGGGCTGCTCGCCGCGCTGCCCGCCGAGGTGGCTGCCCGCACGCGCGCGTACGCCGTCGAGCTCGCCGACCGCCCGCACGGACTGGATCCCCGGATCGAGTGGCTCCCCGCGCCCCCGCCCGGGATCACCGGGCTGCTGTTCGCCAACGAATGGCTCGACAACGTGCCGCTGGAGGTGGCGGAGGTCGACCCCGTCGGCGTGCCCCGGCTGGTCCTCGTACGGCCGGACGGCACCGAGCGGCTCGGGGAGCCGGTGTCCGGTGCGCAGGCACAGTGGCTGGCGCGCTGGTGGCCGCTGCCGGACGAGCCGGGGCTGCGCGCGGAGATCGGGCTGCCCCGGGACACGGCCTGGGCGTCCGCCGTCCAGTCCGTCGCGCGCGGGCTCGCGGTGGCCGTGGACTACGCCCACACGGCGGCCGAGCGCCCTCCGTTCGGCACGCTCACCGGTTTCCGGGAGGGCCGCGGGACGGCCCCCGTACCGGACGGGACGTGCGACATCACGGCCCATGTCGCACTGGACGCGTGCGCGGAGGCCGGGGCGCGGGCGACGGCGCGGGGGACGGCGTACGACCCGCCGAGCCCGCGGCTGCTCACCCAGCGCGCTGCCCTGCACGCCCTGGGCGTCACCGGCGCACGCCCCCCGCTCGCGCTGGCCTCCACCGACCCCGCCGCCTACGTCCGCGCCCTCGCGGGCGCCGGGGAGGCCGCCGAGCTCACCGCGGCGGGCGGACTCGGCGACTTCGGCTGGCTGCTCCAGCCGGCCGGCATCGCGGACCCCCTGTGGTGAGCCGGGCGCCGGGCCCTACTTGTCGATGTCCCCGACCACGAAGAACATCGACCCCAGGATGGCCACCATGTCCGCGACCAGGGTGCCCGGCAGCAGCTCGGTGAGGGCCTGGATGTTGTTGTAGGAGGCCGAGCGCAGCTTCAGGCGGTACGGCGTCTTCTCGCCCTTGCTGACGAGGTAGTAGCCGTTGATGCCGAGGGGGTTCTCGGTCCACGCGTACGTGTGCCCCTCCGGCGCCTTGAGGACCTTGGGCAGCCGCTGGTTGATCGGGCCGGGCGGCAGCTCGGCCAGCCGGTCCAGGCAGGCGTCCGCGAGGTCGAGCGCGTTGTGGGTCTGCGCGAGCAGGCACTCGAAGCGGGCGAGACAGTCGCCCTCCTCGCGGGTCACCACCTCCAGGACGTCCTGGAGCTCCCCGTACGCGAGATAGGGCTCGTCGCGGCGCAGGTCGAAGTCGACGCCCGAGGCGCGCGCGATCGGCCCGCTCACCCCGTACGCGTGCACGGCCTCGGCCGAGAGGACGCCCACCGCGCGGGTGCGCCCCCGGAAGATCTCGTTGCCGAGGACGAGGTCGTCGAAGACGTCCATGCGCGAGCGGACGGCGGCGACGGCACCACGCGCGCGGGACGCCCAGCCGGCCGGCAGGTCCTCCTTGAGGCCGCCGACCCGGTTGAACATGTAGTGCATCCGCCCGCCGGAGACCTCCTCCATCACGTTCTGGAGCACCTCGCGCTCGCGGAACGCGTAGAAGACCGGCGTGATGCCGCCCAGCTCCAGCGGGTACGACCCCAGGAACATCAGGTGGTTCAGCACCCGGTTCAGCTCCGCGAGCAGCGTGCGCGTCCAGACCGCGCGCTCGGGGACCTCCATGCCGAGCATCCGCTCCACCGCGAGGACCACGCCCAGCTCGTTGGAGAAGGCCGACAGCCAGTCGTGACGGTTGGCCAGCATGACGATCTGCCGGTAGTCGCGCGCCTCGAACAGCTTCTCCGCGCCGCGGTGCATATAGCCGATCACCGGCTCGGCGTGCCGGATGCGCTCGCCGTCCAGCACCAGCTTCAGCCGCAGCACGCCGTGCGTGGAGGGATGCTGGGGGCCGATGTTGAGCACCATGTCGGTGCTCTCCGCCGCGCCGCCGATCCCGACCGTGGTCTCCGTCGTAGGAGTCATGGCATCCAGTCTCCCCTACGTACGCTGGCGGTATGGAAACGGGGAGCCCGGGGGGCGCCAGGACGACCGAGGCCGCAGCGGGGACCGGCGGGGCCGGTCCGGTGTGGACCGGGCTGCCGCCGGGGCTGCTGCGGATGCGACGGCTGCTGCTGGTGGTGTGGTCCGGGCTCGCGGCCGTCGCCGCCGGGCTGGTGCTCGGCCTGTGCGTCGGCCCCGCGTGGGCCGCCCTCGCGCTGCTGCCCCTGGCCGGGACGGGCTGGGGCTGGGTGCTCCTCGGGCGCAACTGGCGCTCCTGGCGGTACGCCGAGCGCGCCGACGACCTGCTGATCAGCCGGGGCGTGCTGTGGCGCGAGGAGACCGTCGTGCCGTACGGCCGCATGCAGCTGGTCGAGGTGACCTCCGGGCCCGTCGAACGGCACTTCGGGCTCGCCAGCGTCCAGCTCCACACCGCGGCCGCCGCCACCGACGCGACGATCCCGGGTCTCGACCCGGCCGAGGCGGAGCGGCTGCGCGACCGGCTCACCGAGCTCGGCGAGGCCCGATCGGCGGGCCTGTGACCGCCCAGGGCGTCGAGGACGACGTCCCCGCGGCGGCGGTGCGGCCGGCCGTCGCCGAACGCCGGCTGCACCCCGTCACCCCGTTCCGGCGCGCCTGGGCCCCGGTCGCGGTGCTCGTCGGCTGGGCGGTGCACGACCCCAACCAGGCACAGGAGCAGCTGACCCGGCTGACCACGACGACCCTGCTGATCGCGCTCGCCGTCCTGGTCCCGGCGTCCGCCGCGTACGGCTTCCTGAGCTGGTGGTTCACCCACTTCGCGGTGACCGACGGCGAACTGCGCATCCGCACCGGCCTGGTGTTCCGGCGCACCGCGCACATCCGTCTGGAGCGCATCCAGGCGATCGACGTGACCCAGCCGCTGCTCGCCCGGGTGGCGGGCGTGGCGAAACTGCGGCTCGATGTCGTGGGCGCCGAGAAGAAGGACGAACTCGCCTTCCTCGGCGAGGGCGAGGCACGCGCGCTCAGGGCCGAACTGCTCGCGCGGGCGGCGGGTTTCGCCCCCGAGACGGCGCGCGAGGTCGGCGAGGCGCCGGCGCGCGAGCTGCTGCGCGTCCCCGCGCGCGAGCTGCTGATCGCGCTGGTGCTGACCGGTTCGGCCTGGGGCGCGGTCGCCGCCGCCCTGGTCGTCCCGCCCGTCCTGTGGCTGCTCACCCACAGCGTGGTGACGGTACTCGCGACCGGCCTGCCGCTGCTCGGCGCGGCGGGCGCGCGCAGCGCCGGACGGTTCGTCGGCGAGTACGACTGGACGGTCGCCGAGTCCCCGGACGGCCTGCGCATCGACCGCGGCCTGCTGGACCGGACGCACGAGACGGTGCCGCCGGGGCGGGTGCAGACCGTGCGGATCGTGCAGCCGCTGCTGTGGCGGCGCCGCGACCGGGTGCGCGTCGAGCTGGACGTGGCGGGGTCGGCCAACTCCGTGCTCGTGCCGGTCGCCCCGCGCGCGGTCGCGGAGGCCGTCGTCGCGCGCGTGCTGCCCGGGGTGACCGTGCCGACGGCCGACTCGCTGTCGCGCCCGCCGCGCCGGGCCGGACGGTGCGTGCCGCTGTGGTGGCGGGGGTACGGCATCGCCGTCACGGACGCCGTGTTCGCCACCCGGCACGGACTGCTGCACCGCAGCCTCGCCCTCGTTCCCCACGCCAAGGTCCAGAGCGTACGGCTGACGCAGGGCCCCTGGCAGCGGCTGTGGCGGCTCGCCGCGGTCCATGTGGACACGGGGGCCGACAAGACCGTCACCGCCCGTCTGAGGGACGCTCAGGAGGCCGCGGAGCTGCTCCGCGCCCAGGCCGAGCGGTCCCGCACCGGCCGCCGGGACGCCCGGCCCGACCGCTGGATGGTGTGACGCTCACAAGCCGAAGGGCCGTGCGGTGACCGCACGGCCCTTGAGGGCGCCAGGGACGACGACGGGTGACGGCGGGTCAGGACACCGCGCTGCGCAGGCCCTGGAGGTCGATCACCTCGGTCTCGTCGTGCGCGGTCAGGTCGATCACCTGGCCGACACCGCGGGCCTCCTCGCCGGCCGGCTTGAACTCCGCCTCGGCCTCGGCCTTGTGCAGCGCGAGCGCCTCCTGGCCGACGACGTCGGCGAGGTCCTCGTTCTGCACCGACTCCAGGGCGTGCGGCGTCGCGCTCTTCGTACCGAAGAAGTCGAACCCGCCCTGCACCGCGGGACGCCGTACCGGCTGCGCGGCGGGGACGACGGCCACGGCGGTCGGCACGGTGAAGTGGCCGGACGGCCGCACCACCGGCGCGGCGGGCCGCGGGACGAGCGCCGCGGACCCGGCCGGAACAGCGGGGGCGGTGGGAGCGGCAGGGGCGGTGGGAGCAGCGGCCACCGCAACGGCGGTCGCCGGGGCGGCGCCGGTTCCGGAGCCGCCGGTCGCCGAGCCGACACGCTCGGCGCCTACGGTCGCGGCCACGGACTCGGCCCCGGAGACGGCGCGCTCAGCGACGGCCGGCCCAGAGGCGGCACGCTCGGCACGAGCCGCCGGGGAGGCAGCACGCTCGGAGGCTGCCGGAGCCGCAGCGGGGCGCTCAGCGGCGGCCGCCGCGGCGGCGGCGACACGCTCGGAGGCGGACTGCGCCGCGGCGGCCTCCTCAGAGGCGGCCGACGTGGCAGCAGTGCGCTCAGGGGCGGCCGCGGCCGTGTCCGTCCGGGTCGGTTCCGGAGCGGGTCCGTCCGTGGCGCGGCCCTCGTCGGTCCCGTCGGCCGTGTGGGGGGCGACCGCGCGCGTGTGCTCGTCGGCCGCCTCGGGCTGCCCCTCGGCCTCGTCCTCCTGGGCGGAGTCCTCGCCACCGGCCTTGCCGGACGCGACCTTCTCGGGCTCCTGTGCGCCGGAGTCGTCGGCGGCCTCGGCCACAGCCGCGTCCGGGTCGAGCTTCGCCAGTGCCGACCGCGCCCGCGCGTACAGCTGCGAACCCTCCGGGGAGAAGGCCGCCGGGGTCTTGGTCGCCTCGTCGGCGGTCCCGGCGGTCTCCTCGGCCTCGGGCGTCTCGGAGACGACCGTCTCGGAGGCCGCGGTCTCCTGCTCGTCCGACTCCGGCTCCGCCCCGCGCGCGGGAGGCAGCGCGTGCGGCTCCGGCTCCGCCGTGTTCTCTATCTCGAGCAGCCGGCGGCCCTCCAGGGCGCTGGCCCGCTCGGTCTCCGCCGTGGCGTAACGGCGCAGCAGGGCGGCGTGCTCGTTGCGCAGGCCGGCCAGTTCGGTGCGCTTGGCCCGCAGCCGCTTCTCCAGCTTGCCGCGCAGCTCCCGCGACTCGTCGAGGTCGGTCTCCAGCTCGGCGACGCGTTCCTCGAAGCGCCACTCGTCGCTCGCCCGCGCGCGCGTGAGGTCGGCGACCTGTTTGCCGGCGTACGTGTCCCAGCGGCGCAGGACCGCGGCGCCCACGATCGCGGTGGCCGCGGCGACGGCGGCGACGATGCGCAGCACGGCGGGATCCGAGAACACCCAGGGACCGAAGGCACAGATGAGCGAGACGCCTGCGATCGCCGAGGGAGGCAACAGCCTGTGCAGTGGCGGGGAATGGCGGTGACGTCCACGTGGCATGGCCAGAAACTTACCGCGCGTAGGCGAATGTTGGCGCCCCGCCCCGTAAAAACACAGCCATACCGAAGCCTTCACAGTCCACGGAAGGCGACGGAAATCAAGATCAATTACTCAGCCGGCCGCTGATCCACTCCAGGGCGGGCGGGATCTCACGGCGCCAGGTGTTGAAGTTGTGCCCGCCGCTTTCGAGAATGATCGAGGAGATCCGGGTCCGGTCCGTGGCCTTCGCCAGATCTATGAAGTCCAGCGTGGCCTTGTAGTTGGACTCTCCCGACTTGCTGCTGGTGACGAGCAGCGAGGTGTCCGGAGCGGAACGATTCTTCAGAAACCAGCGCAGATCGGCCTCCTTGCGCAGGGTCTCGTCGCCGTGGAACAGGTCCCCGGTGGTCGGATCCGTCGGCGCCTTGTAGTACGCCGACAGCCCCACGCCCGCCGCGTACGCCTCCGGATGGTGCATCGCGAGCTTCAGGGCGCAGTAACCGCCGGTGGAGTCCCCGATGATCCCCCAGCTCGACGGCTCCTTGCCCACCCGGTAGTGGGCCCCGACGGCTTCCGGCAGGTCCTTGGCGAAGAACGACTCCGTCTGCGGCCCGCCCGGGATGTCCACGCACTCCGTGTCCCGCGGCGGAGCCACCGTGGGCCGCAGCATCACCAGGATCATCGGCTGCATCCGCCCGTCCCCGGCGAGCTGCCGCGCGGTGCGCGGGTAGTGCAGCTTGTCGACGAGCGCCTCGGCCGTACCCGGGTAGCCCGTGAGGACGACGGCCACGGGGAACGTACGCGTGCGGTTCCTCGCGGCGAAGTACTCCGGCGGCAGATACACATAGGCGGGCGTACTGATGTGCGTCGTACGGCCCGCCAGCACCACCTTCTGGATCTGCCCGCCGAAGTCCGGCCGCCCGCCGCCGCCCTCCACCCGCCGACTGTCCACGACCCGCAGCGGCCCGGCCGGGGCGCCGTTCGTGTGGTCGACGACCACACCCGGCTCCGTCTCCCGGCCGAACAGGTCCGCCCAGCTGGCGTAGAAACCGAAGGCCTGATTGGCGGACAGGCCCACGGACACGAAGAGGGCCACCTGGGTGCAGAGCAGCAGACCGACGCGCCCGCTGACGGCCCGCCAGGAACGCCGCGCCAGTCGCGGCCACAGCCATACCGTGCCGGCGAACAGCATTAAGGCGAACAGGACTGACAACAGCAGCACTGTGTTGCTCGTGAGACCCATACAACGGTTTCCTGCCTGCTCCTGGCCCGGGCGCGCATCCGTTCCCCCCGACTCCTTCGCGAGGGCTTGTCCCGGACTTTCCTTGGCCTTTTCAGCGGCTTTGAAGAGGGGAGTGAACCTCTCTCCCCGAGACACCGTCCTAGAGGGCGCAATGTCGCCGGATGCCCGAATCGGGCCCGGATCCAAGGTCTCTCGCGGAACTACGGGATGCGATGTCTGTCAGGGAAGATGGGGAAATGTCGGACGGGGTTCCGAACCGATCAAGCCGGGTGCGGCCGCTGATGCGTGGCCCGCGCCCCGAGTCCGTACCCGCCCTCGTCGGCAGAGCCTGTGCCCTCGTGGGACTGCTGGACGTCGCGGCGGGCATCTTCCCGCGGTTCCGGCAGAGCCGTATGCACACGCTCGCCGAGGTGCTGCCCGGCTCGTTCGGCCCGTTCGCGGCGGCGCTCTCGCTCAGCGCCGGCGTACTGCTGCTCCTGCTCGCCCACGGCCTCAAGCGCAGCAAGCGGCGTGCCTGGCGGGCCGCCGTGGCGCTGCTCCCGGCAGGCGCGGTCGCCCAGTTCGTGTACCGGCACTCGATCATCGGCGCGCTCATCTCGCTCGCGCTGCTGATCCCGCTGATCGTCCACCGGGACCAGTTCAGGGCCCTGCCGGACCCGCGCAGCCGGTGGCGCGCGCTCGCCAACTTCGTCCTCATGGGCGCCGGTTCCCTCGTCCTCGGACTGGTCATCGTCAGCGTCCACCCGCGGCGCATGATCGGCGACCCGAGCCTGGCCGATCGCATTACCCACGTCCTGTACGGCCTCCTCGGCTTCGAGGGCCCGGTCGACTACCAGGGCAGCACCTCCTGGACCGTCGCCTTCTCGCTCGGCGCCCTCGGCTGGATCACCGCCGTCACCACGATCTACCTCGCCTTCCGGCCCGAGCACCCGGCCGCCCGTCTGACCGGCGAGGACGAGGCCAGGCTGCGCGCCCTGCTGGACAAGCACGGCCGCCGCGACTCCCTCGGCCACTTCGCCCTGCGCCGCGACAAGGCCGTGGTCTTCTCCCCCAGCGGCAAGGCCGCCGTCACCTACCGCGTCGTCTCCGGCGTGATGCTCGCCAGCGGCGACCCCATCGGCGACGTCGAGGCCTGGCCCGGCGCCATCGAGCGCTTCATGGACGAGGCCAAGGCGCACTCCTGGACGCCCGCCGTCATGGGCTGCTCGGAGACCGGCGGCGAGGTGTGGACCCGTGAGACCGGCCTCGACGCCCTCGAACTGGGCGACGAGGCGGTGGTCGACGTGGCGGATTTCTCGCTCGCCGGCCGCGCGATGCGCAACGTCCGGCAGATGGTCAAGCGCATCGAGCGCGCCGGTTACGAAACCCGCGTACGTCGTGTCCGTGACCTCGGCGAGGCCGAGCTGGAGCGGATCAGGCTGGCCGCGGAGGACTGGCGCGGCACCGACACCGAGCGCGGCTTCTCGATGGCGCTGGGCCGCGTCGGCGACCCCTCCGACGGCGACTGCCTCATCGCCACCGCCCACAAGGCCGACGAGACGCCCGGCCCCTACGGCGACCTGAAGGCGATCCTGCACTTCGTTCCCTGGGGCACCGACGGCGCCTCCCTGGACCTGATGCGCCGCGACCGCTCGGCCGACCCCGGCATGAACGAACTCCTCATCGTCGCCGCGCTCCAGGCCGCCCCGAAATTCGGCGTCACGCGCGTGTCGCTCAACTTCGCGATGTTCCGCTCGGCACTGGCCCGCGGCGAGAAGATCGGCGCGGGGCCGGTGCTGCGCGCCTGGCGCGGGCTGCTGGTCTTCCTCTCCCGCTGGTTCCAGATCGAGTCCCTGTACAAGTTCAACGCCAAGTTCCAGCCACGCTGGGAGCCCCGCTTCGTGGTGTACCGCGCCTCGGGCGACCTCCCGCGCATCGGCTTCGCCGCCATGCAGGCCGAGGGCTTCGTGAACCTGGCCCTGCCGCTGCCCCGCTTCCTGCGCCGCCGCACCCGGCCGGCTGGCGCGTGCGCCCACGGAATCACCGAGAGACAGGATGTCCGGGCCGCCTGAACCGGCGACCGACCCACCGGGCCCCGTCCCCACCCGGACCGGCCCGGGCGCAGGCCCCGCCCCTCTCCCAGCCCTGGGGCCCGCGCCCGGGCCTCCCGGCCTCCCGGCGCCCCGCGGGGCCTAGGCTGAACGTATGAGCAAGCAGAGCGGACGCGGGCAGGTCGCCGGCCTTCCGGACTGGGACCGCTGCGCGGTCATGGGCGTCGTCAACGTGACGCCCGACTCCTTCTCCGACGGCGGCCGCTGGTTCGACACGACGGCCGCCGTCAAGCACGGCCTCCAGCTCGTCGCCGAGGGCGCCGACCTCGTCGACGTCGGCGGCGAGTCCACCCGCCCCGGCGCGACCCGGGTCGACGAGGCCGAGGAACTGCGCCGTGTCATCCCCGTCGTCCGGGGCCTCGCCTCCGAGGGCGCCGTCGTCTCCGTCGACACCATGCGCGCCTCCGTCGCCGCCCAGGCCCTCGCCGCCGGCGCCGTCCTCGTCAACGACGTCAGCGGCGGCCTCGCCGACCCCGCGATGATCCCGGCCGTCGCGGAGGCCGGCGCCCCCTTCGTCGTCATGCACTGGCGCGGGTTCCTGGAGGGCGGCAACGTCCAGGGCTCCTACGACGACGTCGTCACCGAAGTCGTCGACGAGCTGCACGCGCGCGTGGAGGCCGTTCTCGCCGGCGGCGTCTCCCCCGACCGCATCGTCGTCGACCCCGGCCTCGGCTTCTCCAAGGAGGCCGACCACGACCTCACCCTGCTGGCCCACCTCGACCGGCTGCACACGCTGGGCCACCCGCTGCTCGTCGCCGCCTCCCGAAAGCGCTTCCTCGGCCGCGTCCTGGCCGGCCCCGAGAGCGCGCCGCCGCCCGCGCGCGAGCGCGACGCGGCCACCGCCGCCGTGTCCGCGATCGCCGCGCACACCGGCGCGTGGGCGGTGCGCGTGCACCAGGTGCGCGCGACCGCCGACGCGGTACGGGTCGCACGCGCCGTGGAAGGAGCGCGGTGACCGCCCCCCACACCGATGTCGAGCAGGTCGAGGCCGCCAACACCGCCTTCTACGAGGCACTGGAACAGGGTGACTTCGAAGGGGTGTCCTCGCTCTGGCTCACCCCGTCCGACCTGGGCGTCGACGAGGAGTACCACGACCCCGCGGACACCGGGGTGGTCTCCTGTGTGCACCCCGGCTGGCCGGTGCTGACCGGGCGCGGCGAGGTCCTGCGCTCGTACGCCCTGATCATGGCGAACACCGACTACATCCAGTTCTTCCTCACCGATGTGCATGTCTCGGTCACCGGCGACACCGCCCTGGTGACCTGCACGGAGAACATCCTCAGCGGTGGCCCCGCGCCCCGCGCGGGCGAGGAGCTCGGGCCGCTCGTGGGCCAGCTCGTGGTCGCCACCAACGTGTTCCGCCGCACCCCCGACGGCTGGAAGCTCTGGTCGCACCACGCCTCCCCGGTCCTCGCCGAGAACGACGACGAGCCGGACACCGACGAGGACGACGACAGCCCCTCCTGACAGATCTCCTGATCCGGGAA
Organism: Streptomyces sp. YKOK-I1; assembly: GCF_054660435.1. Classification (NCBI taxonomy): domain Bacteria; kingdom Bacillati; phylum Actinomycetota; class Actinomycetes; order Kitasatosporales; family Streptomycetaceae; genus Streptomyces; species Streptomyces sp. YKOK-I1. The sequence goes on along the minus strand of NZ_BAAGDR010000001.1, from coordinate 5,909,023 downwards.
GTGGCTGGAATCACGAACCCGTGGGCAGGGGCGGCGCCCGACCCCCGAGCCGCCGGGTTCACCAAGGGAAACACCGGGTGAAGAGTGCGCCGCGGACCGCCGTCCCCGCGCGCCCGCCGCCCGGCCCTGTCGGTGCGCGCAGGTAGATTCGTTCGAGGCAACCGACGATTGCAGGAGTGATTCGCGTGGATCGTGTCGCGCTGCGCGGCCTGAAGGCCCGCGGGTACCACGGTGTGTTCCCCGAGGAACGCAGGGAGGGGCAGACCTTCGTGGTGGACCTCGTCCTGGGCCTGGACACCCGGCCGGCCGCCGCCGACGACGACCTGGCGAAGACCGTGCACTACGGCATCGTGGCGGAGGAGGTCGTGGCCGTCGTCGAGGGCGAACCGGTCAACCTCATCGAGACGCTCGCCGAGCGCATCGCCCAGGCCTGTCTGCGGCACGAAGGGGTACAAGAGGTCGAGGTCGTGGTCCACAAGCCGAACGCCCCGATCACGGTCCCCTTCGACGACGTGACCGTCACCATCACCCGGAGCCGAGTATGACCGCGTCCTTCACCGAGGGTCACAGCGACCCGACCGTTCAGCCGGTGCCCGCCTCCGTCGTCCAGCAGGTGGACGCCGCCGACACCACCCTGCACAACCCCAAACGCGCGGTGCTCTCCCTCGGCGCCAACCTCGGCAACCGCCTGGAGACCCTCCAGGGGGCCGTGGACGCCCTGGAGGACACCCCGGGCGTCCGCGTCAAGGCCGTCTCCCCGGTGTACGAGACGGAGCCGTGGGGCGTCGAGCCCGGCAGCCAGCCCTCGTACTTCAACGCGGTCGTCCTGCTGAAGACGACCCTGCCCCCGTCCTCGCTCCTGGAGCGGGCCCACGCGGTCGAGGAGGCCTTCCACCGCGTCCGGGACGAGCGCTGGGGCGCGCGCACCCTCGACGTCGACATCGTGGCGTACGCCGATGTCGTGGACGACGACCCGCGGCTCACCCTGCCGCACCCGCGCGCCCACGAACGCGCCTTCGTCCTCGCCCCCTGGCACGACGTGGACCCCGCGGCCGAGCTTCCCGGCCACGGCGCCGTCGCCGTGCTTCTCGACGCGGTCACGCGCGAGGGCGTCACCGCTCGCAAGGACCTGGAACTCCAGCTGCCCGAGTAGTCGTTAAGGTCAAGACGACCACCACGACACTCGTCCGCGGAAGGACCCGCGGAACCCGGGGGAGCTGAAGGGACACCGTGAGAGAGCTGCACATCAGGGTGCTGGCCGGCGTGTTCGTCGTGGCCGGCGTTCTGTCCTGGGCGGGCGCCCGTCTCTGGAACTCGATCGGGACCCTGCCCAGCGTCCCCCTGGCCGCCCCCATCGTCCTCGCCCTGATCGCCGTGGTCCTGCTGTCCACGGCGCTCTCGCTGCGCGCCCGGCTCAAGGCCCAGCGCGAGCGGCGCCCCGAGGCCAAGGGCGTCGACCCGCTCATGGCGGCCCGCGCGGTCGTCTTCGGCCAGGCCAGCGCCCTGGTCGCCGCCCTCGTCTCCGGTATGTACGGCGGCACCGGGGTCTTCCTCCTGGAGTCCCTCGACATCCCCGCCCGCCGCGACCAGGCCATCTACGCCGGCTTCTCGGTCCTGGCCGGCATCGCCGTCATAGCGGCCGCCCTCTTCCTGGAGCACGTCTGCAAGCTCCCGGAGGACGACGACCACGACAAGGGAGCCGCTTCCCCGGCCTGACGACCGGTCCGACGAGCCGGGCGCGCCTCAGTGCGCCATGATCAGGCTCATCGCCTCGTTGCGCGTCGCCATGTCCCGCAGCTGACCGCGCACCGCAGAGGTGATGGTCTTGGCTCCGGGCTTGCGGATGCCCCGCATGGACATGCACATGTGCTCGCACTCGACGACCACGATGACCCCGCGCGGCTCCAGGATCTCCATCAGCGAGTCCGCGATCTGCGTGGTGAGACGTTCCTGCACCTGGGGACGTCGGGCGAAGACATCCACGAGCCGGGCCAGCTTGGACAGCCCGGTGATCTTCCCCGAGGTGGACGGGATGTAGCCGACATGGGCGACACCCCGGAACGGCACGAGATGGTGCTCACAGGTCGAGAACACCTCGATGTCCTTGACCAGGACCATCTCGTCGTGCCCCAGGTCGAACGTCGTCGTCAGCACGTCCCGGGGCTTCTGCCACAGCCCCGCGAATATCTCCCGGTACGCCCGCGCCACCCGCGCCGGTGTCTCCTTCAGACCCTCACGGTCCGGGTCCTCGCCGACCGCGATCAGGAGTTCGCGTACGGCGTTCTCGGCGCGCTTCTCGTCGAACTCGCCGATGGAGCCCTCGCCGTCCAGCGTCACGGGGTCGGTCATGTGCTGCCTCGTTCCTAGATGTTCGATGTTCCCTAGATGTTCGATGTTCCTGGATGTCCTACAACACCGTATGGATTCGGCCATATGGGAATGCCGCGCCCCCCAGGCTAGAACCTGGGGGGCGCGGCATCCATTCCGGGCCTGGTGGCGGCTCCGGGAGCCGGGTCAGCTCTCGGGGCGGTCCTCCGGGGCGGGCTCGGTCACCGGGGCGGACTCCGCCGCGGTCGACTTCGCGGTGGAGATCGCGGGCGTCGCACCGTTGGCGCCGTTCGTCAGTGCCAGCTCCTTGGGGGAGAGCACCGGCGGACGGGTGGACGGAGTGCGCCGCGAGGAACCGGTCCAGGCGGGGCGCGCCGGGCGCTTGACGATGGCGGAGAAGATCTCGGCGATCTCCTCCTTGCCCAGCGTCTCCTTCTCCAGCAGCTGAAGGACCAGGTTGTCGAGGACGTCGCGGTTCTCGACCAGGATCTCCCAGGCCTCGTTGTGCGCGTTCTCGATGAGCTTCTTGACTTCCTCGTCCACCAGGGCGGCGACCTCTTCCGAGTAGTCGCGCTGGTGAGCCATCTCACGGCCGAGGAACGGCTCGGTGTTGTCGCCGCCGAACTTGATGGCACCCAGGCGCTCGGTCATGCCGTACTGGGTGACCATCGCGCGGGCGGTGGCGGTGGCCTTCTCGATGTCGTTCGCCGCGCCCGTGGTCGGGTCGTGGAACACGAGCTCCTCCGCCGCGCGGCCGCCCAGCATGTAGGCCAGCTGGTCCAGCATCTCGTTGCGCGTGGTGGAGTACTTGTCCTCGTCCGGGAGCACCATCGTGTAGCCCAGCGCACGGCCGCGGCTCAGGATCGTGATCTTGTGGACCGGGTCGGAGTTCGGGGAGGCCGCCGCGACCAGGGCGTGACCGCCCTCGTGGTACGCGGTGATCTTCTTCTCCTTGTCCGACATGATCCGGGTCCGCTTCTGCGGGCCCGCGACCACACGGTCGATCGCCTCGTCCAGCATCTGGTTGTCGATCAGCTTCTTGTCGCTGCGCGCGGTGAGGAGCGCCGCTTCGTTCAGCACGTTCGACAGGTCGGCGCCCGTGAAGCCGGGGGTCCGGCGGGCGACGGCGGCCAGATCGACGTCGGGCGCGACCGGCTTGCCCTTCTGGTGGACCTTGAGGATCTCCAGTCGGCCCTGCATGTCCGGACGGTCGACCGCGATCTGGCGGTCGAAGCGGCCGGGGCGCAGCAGCGCCGGGTCGAGGATGTCGGGCCGGTTCGTCGCGGCGATGAGGATCACACCGCCCTTGACGTCGAAGCCGTCCATCTCGACGAGGAGCTGGTTCAGGGTCTGCTCTCGCTCGTCGTGACCACCGCCGAGGCCGGCGCCGCGGTGGCGGCCGACCGCGTCGATCTCGTCGACGAAGACGATCGCCGGGGCGTTCGCCTTGGCCTGCTCGAAGAGGTCACGGACACGGGAGGCACCGACACCGACGAACATCTCGACGAAGTCGGAACCGGAGATCGAGTAGAAGGGGACGCCCGCCTCGCCGGCGACGGCGCGCGCGAGCAGGGTCTTGCCGGTGCCGGGCGGGCCGTACAGCAGCACACCCTTGGGGATCTTGGCGCCGACGGCCTGGAACTTGGCGGGCTCCTGGAGGAACTCCTTGATCTCGTGGAGTTCCTCGACGGCCTCGTCCGAGCCGGCCACGTCGGCGAACGTCGTCTTCGGCGTGTCCTTGGTGATGAGCTTCGCCTTGGACTTGCCGAAGTTCATGACGCGGGAGCCGCCGCCCTGCATCTGGTTCATCAGGAACAGGAAGACGACCACGATGAGGACGAAGGGGAGCAGGGACAGCAGGATCCCGACGAAGGCGTTCTGCTTCGTCGGAGAGACCGTGTAGCCGTCCGGGATCTGCTTGTCCTGGTACTTGGTCTGCAGCGTGTTGGCAATGGTCACGCCCTGGTCGCCGATGTAGCTCGCCTGGATCTTCGAGCTGCCCTTGACCTTCACGCCGTCTTTGAGCGTGACCTTGATGGTCTGCTCGTCACCGGTGGTGAGCTTGGCCGATTCGACCTTGTTCTCGTTGATCGCCGCCACGACTTGGCCGGTGTCCACCGTCTTGTAGCCGCCGGACGAGCCGACGACCTGCATCAACACGACCACGGCAAGGACGGCCAGCACGATCCACATGACCGGCCCACGGAAGTATCGCTTCACGTCCATCCATACGGAGCGGTGTCGCCCCGTCCCTCCTGCCATAGTGAGTTTGATAAGACAGTTCTTCTGACGGTACCCCAGCTTTGTCGCGGGAAGCCGCACGGTCCGGCTGGCGAACCCGTCTGCATGCTCCAACGGCGCGAGGGCCGCCGGGGTTCCCGTACGTCCTACGGGTCTGTGACCGGGTGGGTTCAGCCGCCGTAGACGTGGGGCGCGAGCGTACCGACGAACGGGAGGTTGCGGTACTTCTCGGCGTAGTCGAGGCCGTAGCCGACGACGAACTCGTTGGGGATGTCGAAGCCGACCCACTCGACCTCGATGGCGACCTTCGCCGCGTCCGGCTTGCGCAGCAGGGTGCAGATCTTCAGGGTCTCGGGCTCGCGCGAGCCGAGGTTGTTGATCAGCCAGGACAGGGTCAGCCCGGAGTCGATGATGTCCTCGACGATCAGGACGTGCTTGCCCTTGATGTCGGTGTCGAGGTCCTTGAGGATCCGCACCACACCGGAGGACTGGGTGCCCGCGCCGTACGACGACACGGCCATCCAGTCCATGGTGACGGGGGTGGACAGCGCCCGCGCGAGGTCGGCCATCACCATCACCGCGCCCTTGAGCACGCCGACGATCAGCAGGTCCTTGCCCTCGTACTCCGCGTCGATCTTCGCGGCCAGCTCGGCCAGCTTCGCGTCGATCTCTTCCTTGGTGATGAGCACCTGCTGGAGGTCGGCACCCATGTCTTTCGCGTCCACCCGCATCACTTTCGGTCGTCCCACCGGCCGGCCCGGACCCTCCGTGCGGAGGATCGGGAATCAGCCTTGCCGAATCACCAGTCTGCCACCCTGCCGCTGGGCCACGACCTTGCCCGGGAGATTGATGGCTCCCTGGCCGCGCCAGCCGGTGATCAGCCGGTCGACCTCCTCGATGTGCCGCGCGAAGAGGGAACCGGCCGGCGCGCCCGCCTCGATGGCGGCGCGGCGCAGGATGCGGCGGCGGACGGCGGGCGGCAGGGCGTAGAGCTTGGCGCACTCCAGGAGGCCGGCCGCGTCCCGTACGGAGTCCTCGGCGCGGCGGGCCCAGCCGTCGAGGGCGTCGGCGTCGTCGCGGGAGAGCTGGGCCGTCCGGGCGAGTGCCTCGACGACGCCCTTGCCGAGGGCCTTCTCCAGGGCGGGCAGACCCTCGTGGCGCAGCCGGGAGCGGGTGTAGGCCGGGTCGGCGTTGTGGGGGTCGTCCCAGACGGGCAGGGACTGGACCATGCACGCCTTGCGGGCGGTCTGCCGGTCGAGTTCGAGGAAGGGGCGGCGGTAACGGCCGTCGGCCCCCGAGACCGCGGCCATTCCGGACAGGGAGCGGATGCCGGAGCCGCGGGCGAGTCCGAGGAGGACCGTCTCGGCCTGGTCGTCGCGGGTGTGGCCGAGGAGGACCGCTGCGGCCCCGTGGCGTTCGCTGGCGGCGTCGAGGGCGGCGTAGCGGGCGTCGCGGGCCGCGGCCTCGGGTCCGCCGTCGCGGCCGACGGTCACGGCGGTGGACTCGACGGGGTCGAGGCCGAGTTCGCGCAGGCGCAGGACGACTTCCGCGGCACGCAGGTCGGAGCCGTGCTGGAGGCCGTGGTCGACGGTGACGCCGCCGGCGCGGATGCCGAGCCGGGGGGCCTCGAAGGCGAGTGCGGAGGCGAGCGCCATGGAGTCGGCGCCGCCGGAGCACGCCACGAGGACGAGGGGCGCGGTCGGGCGGGTGTACGGCGCCGGTACGAGGGCGCCGGTGGCCGGGCCGGCGGGCCGGTGGTCGTTGAGGATGTCGTGGAGGACGCGGCGGACCGCCAGGCGTATCGCCGCGACCGCTGGATGGGGACCCATGTCCGGTTCCCTTCAAGATGAGTTCGGGGGGTGAGCCCGAGGTCGGTCACTCAGAGTGTGTAGATGGTGACAGAACCGGGCCGCTCACCGAGCATCGCACGCCTGTCGTGGGCTCACGGTCCCTCGGACGGGTGATTGAAGGGGCGTTTGCCTGCCATGGGCCGCGTCCGGTCCACGGTGTTCCGCCGGGGCGCGCGGTACGGGGTCATGAATCGGCCTTGCGGTGCACCCGCGCCACCCAGTCCGCGGGTTTGGCGATCTCGGCCTTGGTGGGGAGCGTGTTGGGGGAGGTCCACACGCGGTTGAAGCCGTCCATGCCGACCTGGTCGACGACGGACCGCACGAAGCGTTCGCCGTCCTTGTACTGGCGGAGCTTGGCGTCCAGGCCGAGCAGTTTGCGCAGGGCGATGTCGAGGCGGGAGGCGCCCTTGGCGCGGCGCTGCTGGAACTTCTCGCGGATCTCGGAGACGGTCGGCACGACATCGGGGCCGACGCCGTCCATGACGAAGTCGGCGTGGCCCTCCAGGAGCGACATCACGGCGGTGAGGCGGGCGAGGATCTCCCGCTGGGCCGGGGTCTGCACGAGTTCGACGAGGGAGCGGCCGCCGTCGTCCTCCTCGCCCTCGGGGCGGCCGCCGGCGAGGGACTGGGCGGCCTCGCGGAAGCGCTCGAGGAAGGTCATGGGGTCGACGTCGGTCTCCCCGAGGAACGACTGGATCTCGCCCTCCAGGTGGTCGCGCAGCCAGGGCACGGCGGAGAACTGGGTGCGGTGCGTCTCCTCGTGCAGACAGACCCAGAGGCGGAAGTCGTGCGGGGCGACGTCGAGTTCGCGCTCGACGTGGACGATGTTGGGCGCGACGAGCAGCAGGCGGCCGCCGTTCTTGGCGCCGGCGGGGAGTTCGCGGGTGGCGGGGGCGAAGGTCTCGTACTGGCCGAGGACGCGGGAGGCGAGGAACGAGAGCAGCATGCCGAGTTCGACGCCGGTGACCTTGCCGCCTACGGCGCCCAGGACCGCGCCGCCCGTGGTGCCGCCGCGGCGCTCCTGCATCTTGTCCAGGAGGGGCTTGAGGATCTCGCGGAACCCGGCGACGTTGGCCCGGACCCAGCCGGGGCGGTCGACGACGAGGATCGGCGTGTCGTGGGTGTCCTCGGTGCCCATGCGGGTGAAGCCGCGGACGTGGTGCTCCGAGGCCTTGGCGTGCCGGCGCAGTTCCGCGACGACGGTCCGGGCCTCGTCCCGGCTGACCTCGGGGCCCGGCCGTACGAGCCGGGTCGCGGTCGCGACCGCGAGATTCCAGTCGACCATCCCAGCAGAAGCAGCACCACCGATGCTCGTCATGCGTCAACCGTACGTGCTCGGTCCCGGTTGGGGCAGGCCGCGAGGGGTGGATCAGGGATACGTCAGGGTCGGGCGGCTCTCATCGGCAGCCGCAGCCCGCGAGGGCCGTCGCGGCCTTGTCGAGGGCGGTCTGGGCCGCTGTCGGGTCGGTGGTGTCGGAGGTGAGCAGGGCGAAGGCGAGGAGGCGGCCGTCCTGGTCGACGACCGTGCCGGCGAGGGTGTTCACGCCGGTCAGGGTGCCGGTCTTGGCCCGTACGACACCGGCGGCGCCGTCGGCGTAGCGGGTGCTGAGGGTGCCGGTGAAGCCCGCGACGGGCAGCCCGGTGAGGACGGGGCGCAGGGCGGGGAGGGCGGGGTCCCCGGCCTTGGCGAGGAGGGCGGTGAGCAGGTTCGCGGTGAGGCGGTCCGCGCGGTCGAGCCCGCTGCCGTCCTTGAAGACGGCTCCGGTGACGGGCAGGCCGAGCTGGTCGAGCCGGGCGCGGACGGCCTTGCCGCCGCCGGCGAAGTCGGCGCGGACGCCGGTCGCGACGGCGGTCTGGCGGGCGAGGGCCTCGGCGATGTCGTTGTCGCTGTTGGTGAGCATGCGTTCGATCACCGTGGACAGCGGGGGTGAGGAGACGGTGGCGAGTGTCTGCGCGCGCGTGGTGGCCTTCGAGGGGCCGGGGGCCGAGGACTTGACGCCGGCGGCGGCCAGGAACGCGGCGAACTTGCGGGTGGCGTCGGCGGCCGGGTCGCTCACCCGGGTCACGGGTCCGCTGGTGGAGTCGTCGGTGCGGCCCTCGTCGGCGCTCAGCGCGGTGACGGGCGCGAGGTTGGGGTTGACCCCGATGGGGTGAATCTGCGTTCCGGCGAAGAGGGTCGTGTCGTACGAGAGGGTCACCCGGGTGATGCCGCGCGCCTTGAGGGACTTGGCGGTGGCCGTGGCGAGGGTGCGCAGACTGGCCCAGCCCTGGGCGTCCTCGCGGGCGGTGAGGGTGGGGTCGCCGCCGCCGACCAGGACGAGTTCCCTGGTGTCGGGTTCGAGGGCGGTGCGGGTGGTGAGGCGGTGGTCGGGGCCCATCGCGGAGAGCGCGGCGACGGCGGTGGCGATCTTGGTGGTGGAGGCCGGGGTGAGCGCCGTGTCGGCCCCGGAGCCGTACAGGCGCTTGCCGGTGGCCACGTCGACGACGGCGGCGGTGTGCCGGGCGCCGAGGGCCGGGTCGGCGAGCAGGCGGTCCAGGACGGCCTTGAGGCCGGTGGTGGTGGGCAGGGCGTCCGGGGCGGACTTCACGGTGCCTGCGGCGCCTCCGAGGCCGGTGAGGACGGCGGCGGCGCTGGGGGCGGGCTTGGGCGCCCCGGCGGCGGCGGTGGACGTACCGGACGAATCGTCCTTGCGGCCGTGATCTGCGCCACCCGTGGGTGCCAGGGCGGCTGCCCGGTCCCGCTCGGCCGTACGCTGACCGGTGCCGTCCCAGGGGCCGGCGGCGGTCACCACGCCCGCGGCCAGCGCCAGACCGGCGGTCGCCGCACCCGCGGTGTACCGCCAGGAACCGGCGTGCGGACCGGCCTTCGTGATCCGCGCGAGCTGTGGACCGGCCAGCCGCGTCAGCCGTGCGACCTGCGACGTGGCGGCCCCCGCAACGCGCGCGAGAGAGGGTCGTACGATCCCTGCGGCACGTGCCAGACGCGGTCGTACGGCGTCCGTGATCCGCACCACATGCGGTCTCGCGGCTCGCCAAGGCCTCAGCTCCGGCACGACCACCAGCCCCTTTCGCGATCACACACCGGCGTGAGGGACACTTAATCACCAGAACTATGTGCTGATCATGGAGGAGCCACCGGTGGAGTTCGACGTCACGATCGAGATCCCGAAGGGTTCGCGCAACAAGTACGAGGTGGACCACGAGACGGGTCGGATCCGCCTGGACCGTCGACTCTTCACCTCGACCGCCTACCCGACCGACTACGGCTTCGTCGAGAACACCCTCGGCGAGGACGGCGACCCGCTGGACGCGCTCGTCATCCTGGACGAGCCCACCTTCCCGGGCTGTCTGATCCGCTGCCGCGCGATCGGCATGTTCCGCATGACGGACGAGGCCGGCGGCGACGACAAGCTGCTGTGCGTCCCGGCGACGGACCCGCGCGTGGAGCACCTGCGCGACATCCACCACGTGTCGGAGTTCGACCGCCTGGAGATCCAGCACTTCTTCGAGGTCTACAAGGACCTGGAGCCCGGCAAGTCCGTCGAGGGCGCCGACTGGGTCGGCCGTACCGACGCCGAGGCCGAGATCGAGCGGTCGTACAAGCGCTTCAAGGACCAGGGCGGTCACTGACCCCGCCATCGAGGGGCCGCACGCGCATGTGTGCGGCCCTTTCGTATGTCCGTGCGCGTACTCGTGCCCATACTGAGGCACACGGAAGGCGTCGTTCAGGGAGCGTTTCGCAGTGACGGAGGCGGAGGACCGCAAGCCGCAGTCGGACGAGGCGAGGGGGTCCTACGACCCCGAGGTGACCTCCGAGTTCGCTGTCCCGGAAGGGGTGGAGGTGCCGCCCGCCCCGGAGGCGGAGGGCTCGGCGTTCAGCCGGCCGAGCACGTACAGCGCGCGCAGCGCTCCGCCCGCGTTCACGCCCCCCGGCGGGGTGCCGGTGGTGAGCCTGACCAAGGACGTGCCCTGGCAGGACCGGATGCGCACGATGCTGCGGATGCCGGTGACGGAGCGGCCCGCGCCGGAGCCGGTCGGGAAGGCGGAGGAGGGCGGTCCGGCCGTCCCGCGCGTGCTCGACCTGACGCTGCGCATCGGCGAGCTGCTGCTGGCGGGCGGGGAGGGCGCGGAGGACGTGGAGGCCGCGATGTTCGCGGTGTGCCGCTCCTACGGCCTGGACCGCTGCGAGCCGACGGTCACCTTCACGCTGCTGTCGATCTCGTACCAGCCCTCGCTGGTGGAGGACCCGGTCACGGCGTCCCGGACGGTGCGCCGCCGGGGTACCGACTACACCCGGCTGGCGGCCGTGTTCCGGCTCGTGGACGATCTGAGCGACCCGGAGACCCATGTCTCGCTGGAGGAGGCCTACCGGCGGCTCGCGGCGATCCGGCGCAACCGGCACCCGTATCCGACCTGGGTGCTGACCGGGGCGAGCGGGCTGCTCGCGGGGGCGGCCTCGGTGCTGGTCGGCGGTGACGCCGTGGTGTTCGTGGCGGCGCTGCTGGGCGCGATGCTCGGCGACCGGCTGGCCTGGCTGTGCGCGGGGCGCGGGCTGCCGGAGTTCTACCAGTTCCTGGTCGCCGCGATGCCGTCGGTCGCGATGGGCATCGTGCTGACGCTGACACACGTCGACGTGAAGGCGTCCGCGGTCATCACCGGCGGGCTGTTCGCGCTGCTGCCGGGGCGGGCGCTGGTGGCGGGCGTCCAGGACGGGCTGACCGGCTTCTACATCACCGCCGCGGCCCGCCTGCTGGAGGTCATGTACCTGTTCGTGGGCATCGTCGTCGGGGTGCTGGTGATGCTCTACGTCGGCGTCCAGCTCGGCGCCCGGCTCAACCCGGACGCGGTCCTGGGCGGCAGCGACCGGCCGCTGTGGCAGATCGGCTCCTCGATGCTGCTCTCGCTCACCTTCGCCGTCCTGCTCCAGCAGGAACGATCCACCGTGCTGGCCGTCACCCTGAACGGGGGCGTGGCCTGGTGTGTGTACGGCGCCATGCACTCCACCGGCGAGATCTCGCCCGTGGCCTCCACAGCCGTCGCGGCGGGCGTGGTCGGCCTGTTCGGGCAGCTTCTCGCGCGGTACCGGTTCGCCTCCGCGCTGCCGTACACCACCGCGGCGATCGGGCCCCTGCTGCCGGGGTCGGCCGTCTACTTCGGGCTGCTGGCGATCGCGCAGAACGAGGTGGACACGGGGCTCGCCTCCCTGACCAAGGCGGCGGCGCTGGCCATGGCGATCGCCATCGGGGTGAACCTGGGTGCGGAGGTGTCCCGGCTGTTCCTGCGGATCGGCTCCGCCGAGAAGCGCCGGGCCGCCAAGCGGACGCGGGGGTTCTAGTGCCGGGGCCTCCTCACTCGGTGCGTCCGGCACGTGTGCGGGTGCGGGTGTGGTGTGGCTTGTCGCGCCCACGCGGCGGAGCCGCATATCGATACAGCCCCGCGCCCCTTTCGGGGCGCTGTCAGTAGCCCTGGTTCTGGTTGTGCGGGTACTGCTGCTGGTACGGCTGCTGCTGGCCGCCGTAGTAGTCGTTGCCGTACGGCTGGGGCTGGGCGTAGTAGTCGTTCTGCTGGGGCGGCTGGGGGTCGATGCGGCGGAGCTGGGTCGTCGCGTCGTCCATGACCGGGTACTGCTGCTGCGGCGCGGCCGGCTGGGGCGGGTTCTTCTTGGCCTGGGAGCGGGCCCTCAGGAACTCGATGGCGATCGGGATCACCGAGAGGAGGACGATCAGGATGAGCATCGCCTCGATGTTCTTCTTGACGAACTCGATGTTGCCGAGCCAGGAGCCGAGGAGGGTCACGCCCGCGCCCCACAGGACGCCGCCGATGATGTTGAAGACCAGGAACGAGCGGTACTTCATGCCGCTGACGCCGGCGATGATCGGCGTGAACGTCCGCACGATGGGCACGAAACGGGCCAGGATCAGGGACTTCGGGCCGTGCTTCTCGAAGAACTCGTGCGCCTTGGTGACGTTCTCCTGCTTGAACAGACGGGAGTCCGGGCGGCTGAAGAGGGAAGGGCCCACCTTCTTGCCGAACATGTAGCCCGCCTGGTCGCCCAGGATCGCGGCGACGCAGATCAGCGCGATCGCGGCCCACAGCGGGAAGTCCAGCTGGTTCGAGGTGATCAGCAGGCCGGCCGTGAACAGCAGCGAGTCACCCGGCAGGAAGAACCCGATGAGCAGACCGGACTCCGCGAAGACGATGAGCAGCAGACCCCAGATGCCGAAGTTGTCGAGCAGGGTGTTGGGGTCCAGCCAGCTCGGTCCGAGGGCAAGGGTCGTCACGGTTCCGGGCTCCTGAGGGGTGAGGGCGGTCGGTGCGGCGGCGGGACCGCCCCAAACTATCAACGCAGCGCCACAGGACCAGGTTCCCAGGGCTTCTCCCAGGATGCACTGTGCCCCTCCCCGGTCAAAGCTGTGAACATGGGCATCGATGATTTCGGCGGCGGCCAGGGGCCCGAGCCGGACGTACTGGTCGTCACCACCAACGATGTGCCCGGGTTCCGGGTGCAGGAGGTCCTCGGCGAGGTCTTCGGCCTGACCGTGCGCTCACGGCACCTCGGCAGCCAGATCGGCGCCGGCCTGAAGTCGATGATCGGCGGTGAGCTCAAGGGGCTGACCAAGACCCTGGTGCAGACCCGCAACCAGGCCATGGAGCGGCTCGTCGAGCAGGCACGCGCGCGGGGCGCCAACGCCGTGCTGATGTTCCGCTTCGACGTGACCGAGGCGGCGGACGTGGGCACCGAGGTGTGCGCGTACGGGACCGCGGTGGTCCTGGCCCGGGACTGAGCCCCGGGCCGGGGCGGGCGTCAGCCGTTCGGGCCCCCTCGGTCCGCGTTCGCCCGGATGGCCTCCTCCAGGTGCTCGGCGAGACCGGGCCGCAGGGAGTCGTAGAACGCCTTGAAGCGCTCGTCGGAGACGTACATCTCCCCCAGGCCGCGGTGCATCGCGTACGGGCAGTCGAAGTACCAGGTGCCGATGTGGCGCCGGTGCTCCTCGGCCAGGTCCATGGCCGCCTCCCCGGTGGGCGGCTCCCCGGCGGCCATCAGGGCGGCGTACCGCTCGTTCCAGGCGTCGACCTCGGCCTGGATGCGTTTCCAGTCGTCCTTGGTGTAGCGGGCGGCGCGGCGCCGGGACTCGGCGTAGGTCTCGGTGCCGCCCCAGCGGGCCTCCGCCTCCTCGGCGTACTGCTCGGGGTCCTTGTCGCCGAAGACCTCGAACTTCTCCTCGGGTGTCAGGTTGATGCCCATTGTGCGTGCCTCCATGGCGTGTTCGACGGCCGCCGCCATCTTCTGGAGCTTCTCGATCCGGGCGGTCAGCAGGGCGTGCTGCCGGCGCAGATGCGCGCGCGGGTCCGCGGCCGGGTCGTCGAGCAGGGCGGCGACCTCTTCGAGCGGGAAGCCGAGTTCGCGGTAGAACAGGATCTGCTGGAGCCGGTCGAGGTCGCTGTCGTCGTAGCGCCGGTGGCCCGCGTGGCTGCGGTCGCCCGGCACGAGCAGGCCGATCTCGTCGTAGTGGTGCAGGGTGCGCACCGTGACGCCGGCGAATCCGGCGACCTGTCCTACGGAGTAGCTCACGTCCTCCGCTCCTTCCGTGTGCGTCCGTACGGGGTCCACGGTGGGTCCTCACGTGGCGTGAGGTGCAAGCCCGGGGCACGGGGGCCGGGCGGGCGTCCCGTCACAGACTGTCACCCGTCCGGATGTCACGTCCGTTTCGTCCGCTTATTGTGGGCCCGTGGGCCCGTGGGCCCGTGGGCCCGTGGCTCGCCCCGGGCCGCCGAGGCCCCGCCCAGGCGCCGCCGTCCGGTGCTGACGGAACTCCGGTCCGCCGCCACCCGTTCGACCTTTCAGGAGGCCCCCATGGCGTTGCACAAAGGTCCCGAGAAGCCCGACGAGCGCCCGCTGTCCCTGAACCCCTTCTACGGCGAGGCCAATCCGGTCAGCGGTATGACCGAGGCCCCGCCCAAGCACCGGCTGCCCGACAACCCCCTGGCGCCGATGGCGGCGTACCAGCTGGTCCACGACGAGCTGATGCTGGACGGCAACTCCCGGCTCAACCTGGCGACCTTCGTCACCACCTGGATGGAGCCGCAGGCCGGGGTGCTGATGGCGGAGTGCCGCGACAAGAACATGATCGACAAGGACGAGTACCCGCGCACCGCCGAGCTGGAGCGGCGCTGTGTGGCGATGCTCGCCGACCTGTGGAACGCGCCGGACCCGTCCGCGGCCGTGGGCTGTTCGACGACCGGGTCCAGCGAGGCGTGCATGCTGGCCGGGATGGCGCTCAAGCGCCGCTGGAGCAAGCGCCATCCGGACTCCGGGGCCCGGCCGAACCTGGTGATGGGTGTCAACGTCCAGGTGTGCTGGGAGAAGTTCTGCAACTTCTGGGAGGTCGAGCCCCGGCTGATCCCCATGGAGGGCGAGCGCTACCACCTCGACCCACAGGCCGCCGCCGACCGCTGCGACGAGAACACCATCGGGGTCGTCGGCATCCTGGGCTCCACCTTCGACGGGTCCTACGAGCCCATCGCCGAGCTGTGCGCGGCCCTGGACGCCCTCCAGGAGCGCACCGGCCTCGACGTCCCGGTGCATGTGGACGGCGCGTCCGGCGCGATGGTCGCGCCCTTCCTCGACGAGGACCTCGTGTGGGACTTCCGCCTCCCGCGCGTGGCGTCGATCAACACCTCCGGACACAAGTACGGGCTGGTGTACCCCGGGGTCGGCTGGGCGCTGTGGCGCGACAAGGAGGCGCTGCCCGAGGAACTGGTGTTCCGGGTCAACTACCTGGGCGGCGACATGCCGACGTTCGCGCTGAACTTCTCCCGGCCCGGCGCCCAGGTGGTCGCCCAGTACTACACGCTGGTGCGGCTCGGCCGCGAAGGCTTCAGGACCGTGCAGCAGACCACCCGGGACGTGGCCCGGGGCATCGCCGACAAGGTGGAGGCCCTCGGCGACTTCCGGCTGCTCACCCGGGGCGACGAGCTGCCCGTCTTCGCCTTCACGACCGCGCCGGACATCACGTCGTACGACGTGTTCGACGTGTCGCGGCGGATGCGGGAGAGCGGCTGGCTGCTCCCGGCGTACACCTTCCCGCCGAACCGGGAGGACCTGTCCGTGCTGCGGGTGGTGTGCCGCAACGGCTTCTCGGAGGACCTCGCGGACCTGTTCGTGGAGGACCTCACCCGGCTGCTGCCGGAGCTGCGCCGCCAGTCGGGCCCGCTGGACCGCGACAAGACCGCGGCGACCAGCTTCCACCACTAGGGCGTGTCCGGTACGCCCTCGCCCGCGAAGGTGTAGGCGCCGGTCTCGATGCGGTCGATCAGGCCGTGGGTCCACTCGGCCTCCGCGTCGGCCGTGTGGACCCAGAGGTTCATGATCTCGCCGATGTGGCCGAGCTGCTGGGGGCCGCCCGCGGGGTCGTAGTGCTCGACGACCGCGGAGCGCCACCGTTCGATGCGGCGGATCCGCTCCTTGAGGAGGGTCACGGCCTCGGCGCGGGGCAGGTCGACGACGAAGCCGATGGCCGCCGACTTGACGTCGGTCTTCTGGTCGTAGGAGGTCAGCGCCTCGCGCAGCAGACGGAAGTACTCCTCGGTGCCCGCCTCGGTGATCTCGTACTCGGTGCGGGGCGGGCCGCCGGCCGTGGAGGGGGCCGTCTCGTGCTCGTGCAGCAGCCCCTGTTTCGCCAGTTGCCGCAGGGCGTGGTAGATCGAGCCCGGCTTGGCGTTGGACCACTCGTGGGCACCCCAGTACTCCAAGTCGCCGCGGACCTGGTAGCCGTGGGCCCGCCCGTGCAGGCGCACCGCGCCCAGCACGAGAAGACGGATCGCTGACATGGGCCCCAGGTTATGACCCGGGGCCCAGGGACCGGCACTCGGCTCGGACCGGCGTCCGGCTCAGAAGGGGAAGCGGCTGCGGCCGTGCTGCACCGAGATCCACTTGGTGGTGGTGAAGGCCTCCAGGGTCGTCTCGCCGTTGAGGCGGCCGACGCCGGAGCTCTTCTCACCGCCGAAGGGCACGATCGGCTCGTCGTGGACGGTGCCGTCGTTCACATGGAACATGCCGCTGTCGACCTGCTTGGCGAAGGCGACGCCCCGCTCGACGTTCCCGGTGTGGACCGCGCCGCTGAGGCCGTACGGGGTGTCGTTGACCAGGCGCAGCGCCTCCTCCTCGCCGTCGAAGGGGACGAGGAAGGCGACGGGGCCGAAGACCTCCTGCTGCAGCAGGGCGGAACCGGCGGGGATGCCGGTCAGGACGGACGGCTGGACGAGGTTGCCCTCGGTCGTGCCGTGCAGCAGCGCCGTCGCGCCCTCGGCGAGCGCCTGCTCGACGACCGAGGTGAGCGACTCCGCCTGCTGGGAGTTGATCACCGGGCCGATGACGGTCTCCGGGTCGCGCGGGTCGCCGGCCTTGAGGCCGCGCACCTTGGCGACGAACTTCTCGGTGAACTCGTCGGCGAGGGAACGGTCGACCAGGACACGGTTGGCGGCCATGCAGACCTGGCCCTGGTGGACGTAGCGGCTGAAGACCGCCGCGTCGACGGCGTAGTCGACGTCCGCGTCGTCGAGGACCACGATCGCGCTGTTGCCGCCCAGTTCGAGGACGGAGCGCTTGAAGTGCGCGGCGCAGACGGTGGCCACGTGGCGGCCGACCTTGTCGGAGCCGGTGAAGGAGATCACGCGCGGGATCGGGTGCTCGATGAACGCGTCGCCGATCTCGGCGATGTCGGTGACGACGACGTTCAGCAGACCGGCGGGCAGCCCGGCGTCCTCGAACAGCTTGGCGACCAGGGTGCCGCCGACGATCGGGGTGTTCTGGTGCGGCTTGAGCACCACGGCGTTGCCGACCGCCAGGGCCGGGGCGACCGACTTCACGGACAGCAGGAACGGGAAGTTGAAGGGGCTGATGACGCCCACGACGCCGACCGGCACCCGGTAGAGGCGGTTCTCCTTGCCGTCGACCGGCGACGGGATGATCTTGCCCTCCGGGCGCAGCGCCAGACTGACCGATTCCCGCAGGAACTCCTTGACGAGGTGGAGTTCGAAGGCGGCCTTCAGTCGGGTGCCGCCCAGCTCGGCGATGATGACGTCCGCGATCTCCTGCTCGCGCTCCTCGACCAGCCGCAGCGCCTTCTCGAATATCGCGCGGCGGGCGTAGGCGTTGGTCTCGGCCCACTCCTTCTGGGCGCGGGCGGCGGCGCGGTAGGCCTCGTCGACCTCGTCGACGGTGGCGATGGTGATCGAGGCGAGCTTCTCGCCGTCGTAGGGGTTGAAGTCGATGATGTCCCAGGACCCCGTCCCTGGACGCCACTTACCGTCGATGTACTGCTGCGCCAGGTCCGTGAAGTAGGACGACATGTGATCCCTCAATCCCCTGCTGCGATCGACGTCACGATCTGATCACACGTCATCGTACGTGTGTTTCAAAGGGGTTGGGACGTTCCCCGGCTTCTCGAGGGGAAACCCTCAGGCACCGGTCCTACGACAGCTGGATCAGGCCACGCAGCAGGTCCCGGCTCTCGTCGGGTCCGGGGCTGTCCTGCTGGAGCTCCTTCAGCGCGTGCTCGTACTGGGCGACGTCCTCCTGCTTGTCGAGATAGAGGGCGCTGGTGAGCTGCTCCAGGTAGACGACCTCCTTCAGGTCCGACTCCGGGAAGCCGAGGATGGTGAAGGAGCCGGACTCGCCGGAGTGCCCGCCGAAGCTGAACGGCATGATCTGGAGCCGTACGTTGGGCCGCTCGGAGATCTCGATCAGATGCTGGAGCTGACCGCGCATCACCTCGCGGTCGCCGTAGGGCCGGCGCAGGGCGGCCTCGTCGAGGACGATGTGGAAGTCGGGGGCGTTCTCGGCGACCAGGTACTTCTGCCGCTCCAGGCGCAGCGCCACGCGCCGGTCGATGTCGGCGGCGCTCGCGCCCTTCATACCGCGGGAGACGACCGCGTGGGCGTAGGCCTCGGTCTGGAGCAGACCGTGCACGAACTGCACCTCGTAGACGCGGATCAGCGAGGCCGCGCCCTCCAGGCCGACGTAGGTGGGGAACCAGTTGGGCAGGACGTCCGAGTAACTGTGCCACCAGCCCGCCACATTGGCCTCGCGGGCGAGTCCGACCAGGGCCTGGCGCTCCATGTCGTCGGTGATGCCGTACAGCGTCAGCAGGTCCTCGACGTCGCGGGTCTTGAAGCTCACCCGGCCGAGTTCCATCCGGCTGATCTTCGATTCCGACGCCCGGATGTGGTAGCCCGCCGCCTCCCGCGTGATCCCGCGTGCCTCACGCAGTCGCCGTAGTTGCGAGCCGAGCAGCATCCGCCGCACCACCGATCCGGGCTCTCCCGCGCTCACGTTCGCCAGCCTCCCCAACGGTCCTCTGCGCCCGCAGTCTGCCACTAAAACACTTCGAGCAGTACTCGTCCGATTACAGAGATGGAAAGAAGCCAAAGGATACGCACAGAGCTACGCAAGGGAAGAGTGAGGAGAAAGCAAGGGAACGGGCCCCGGACGACGAGAAGATGGCGGAAAAAATGGCCAAGAAGCGGTACGGGCGGGTCCATTTCGGTCACGTGCACGTGCATCTGCCCTTGCATCCGCCGTGCGCATCGGAAACCATGGTCTCGCGCCACCGCTGCATCGCAACGACCGCGAATCCCGGGAGTGCCTCGCATGGGGACGAATGGATCGACCATGCTCGAGCCGTTACGGCAGGGCCTTCCGCCGCTTGATCCCGCGGCCGTGTCCAACGCCGCGTCCTGCGCACTGCCCGCCCGCTTCGAAGCGGTGCGCGAGGCCCGCCAGTTCACCAGAAGAACCCTGGGCCAGTGGGACGTGGGCGACCGCTTCGACGACATCTGTCTGGTCGTCTCGGAGCTGGTGACCAACGCGCTGCGGCACGGACTGCCCGAGGCGGCCCCGCTGCCGGCGGACCAGAGCCCGTCGGTGCGGCTGCATCTGATGCGGTGGACCGAGCGGCTGGTGTGCGCGGTGCGCGACCCCAGTCACGACAGCCCGCTGCCCCAGGAGAGCGAGGACTTCTCGGCGGAGTCGGGCCGCGGCCTGTTCCTCGTCGACTCCTTCGCCGACGGCTGGGGCTGGCACCCGCTGTCGGGCAGCCTCGGCGGCAAGGTGGTCTGGGCGCTGTTCCGGCTGCACACCCCCACCGAATGACGCACCGCGGCGCACTTCGGCGCCGCGGTTCTACGCGCGTTGTGAACCCATTGATGCGGGTTTGACGAGTTTGACCGCCGCTACGGCGTGAGCGGCCGGGGCGTCAGCTCGCGATGAGGTGGTCGAACTCGCCGTCCTTGATGCCCAGCAGCATCGCCTCGATCTCGGCCCGCGTGTAGACGAGCGCGGGGCCGTCCGGGAAGCGCGAGTTGCGCACGGCCACGTCTCCGCCGGGCAGTCGCGCGAACTCCACGCAGGATCCCTGCGAGTTGCTGTGCCGGCTCTTCTGCCAGGCAACCCCGTACAGCTGTGTGGCCGTCATGCCGTTGTACACGTCGTGCCCCCCGTCAACGTGGTGGTCCACAGGTCGCTCCCTGGTGGTGCACTGGCTCGTGTGGCCATTGGTGCCGTGGTCAACTGTCCCGGATCATAACCCCGTTCATGTGCAGTTGCATGAGCAGATGCACGTGCACGCGGGGTGGTGGCGCGGTTACAGCTTTGACGCGCGCTTTACCCGGCCGGGAAGTAGTCCCGGATCGAACCACTCGCGCACTAGGAACAGACGCTCGGCACGCCCGTCATGTTCCACCGGCACCCCTGACCAGCGCCGTTTTCCTCCGTTTCGTGCGGTCCTGGAAGGCGGACGCGAGGACTCCGGTCCATCCGGTGGACGTTCCTCCGGACGTGGGGGTTCCGCGGGCCCCGCCCGGAGGATCCGGATATGGCCTTGCCGGGGGCGGAGTGGACGCGGAAAGCGCTCGCCCCCGTGCACGACCCTGATGGTCGTACACGGGGGCGAATCCGGCCGGACCGGAGGAGCCGGCCGCCTCGGCCGTCCGGCCGAGGCGTGGGAGGGACGATGTCCAGCCGGTCTGGACGGGTCGACCGGTTTCCCTCGTACGGCTGCGAGCGTCTCAGGCTCAGCGGCCGCCGTACGGCAGCAGGGCCATCTCGCAGGCGTTCTTGATCGCGCGGGCCAGCAGTCGCTGCTGCTGGGCGGAGACCCGGGTGACCCGTCGGCTGCGGATCCTGCCCCGGTCGGACAGGAACATCCGCAGCAGGTCGGTGTCCTTGTGGTCGATGTGGACGACACCCGCCCGGTCGAGGGGGTTGGGGCGGGGCCCGGCGGGCTTGCGGTCGGCCTTGCGGGGCACGGGGTCAGACCTCCAGGAGGGTGTCGAAGGCGGGCGGCAGCCGCTTCCAGGCGTCGCGGCCGCCGGCGTACTCGGCGTCGGTGAGCAGACAGGCCTCCAGCAGCCGTTCGAGCCCGTCGCGGTCGAGGCCGGGGGACGTGAAGACCAGGTGCTGGCAGCAGTCGCCGTGCTCGGGGTGCCAGTCCAGCGCGGCGGCGGCCCGCCGCACCGGCGGGACCAGCTCCCAGGCCGCGTCCGGGAGCGCCGCGAGCCACGGGCCGGCCGACTCCACGCACAGGGCGCCGCCCGCCGCGTCCCAGTGCAGCAGCACGTCGGGCTTGTCGGCGAGCCAGAACCGGCCCCGGCTGCGGGCGGCGGCACAGGTCAGGTCCTCCAGCGCGGCGTACAGCCGCTCCGGGTGGAAGGGGCGGTTCCGGTGCCATACGAAGGTGGCGACACCGTGCGCGTCGGCCTCGGCGGGGAGCAGCGCGCAGGCGGGGTGCTGTGCGGCGGAGGCCGCCTCGACGTCGAAACCGGCGAGGGCGGCCGCCGCCAGCACGGAGGGGCGAGGAGAAGTGCCGGATGCATATGCATGTGCGGATGCACCGGCCGCCTCCTCCTGCGCGCCCCTCCTGCCCCCCGCACCCCCGGGGCCCGCCGGATCCCCGGGGTGGCCGCCCGGGACGGGAATCCGGCGGGCGGTCGGATGCAGCTGGGCGAGCAGCTCCCGGTCCTCGTCGTCGGCCTCCGGGGAGTCGACGACGGCCAGCACGGGGGCGTACTCCAGCTGCCGGGCGAAGGTGTCGGCGACGGTCCGCCGGTCGGTGGCGGCCGCGGCCAGGCCCACGTCGGCGAGGTCGTCGCCGTTGCCGAGGTACGGCAGCAGCAGCGCGGGGTCGACGGCGGTGATCACTCCGGTGACGGTGAGGCCGCCGGCCACGACCACCTCGGTCATGGCCTTGGGCTCCACGGAGTCCCACAGCTCGACGATCGCGAGCCGGGTGGTGCCGTCCCGCGCCAGCCGGCGCAGCTCGGGGACCAGGTCCTCGCGCAGCGCGCAGCAGGCGCAGTCGTCGATCAGGGGCGTCTCGCCGGCGGAGCGGACTCCGCCGGCGTCGCGGACGGTCCGTACGACCGTGCCGGTGGCGGCCGTCGACAGGTCGTGGTGGAGTACGACGCCGTCCGGGACGTCGGCGAGCAGGCGCGCCACCGTCGCCCGGCGGGCGTCGGCGTGCAGCCCGCCGACGATCACGACGGACAGGCTCACGAACCGCCCCGCTTCCCGTACCGGCGCTCGAAGCGCTCGACGCGGCCGGCGGTGTCCAGGACGCGGGCGGTGCCGGTGTAGAAGGGGTGGCTGACGTTCGAGATCTCGACGTCGACGACCGGGTAGGTGCGGCCGTCCTCCCACTCGATCGTCCTGCCGCCGGCCGTCGCCGACAGGGTGGAACGGGTGAGGAAGGTGTAGTCCGCGGCACGGTCACGGAAGACGACCGGGCCGTACGCGGGGTGGATCGACTCGCGCATGGTCAGCGCTCCTCTCGGAAGTCGACGTGGCGGCCGGCGACCGGGTCGTACTTCCTGAGGGTCATACGGTCCGGGTCGTTGCGGCGGTTCTTGCGGGTGACGTACGTGAAGCCGGTCCCCGCCGTGGACCGGAGCTTGACGACCGGGCGGAGTTCGTTGCGTGCCATGCTGCTATGTTACTGAAAATGACATCCATTAGCGATAGCTGGCAGAGAGAGGTGCGTCACCCATGTCCGCGCACTGCATGCTGACCGGGGCGCAGCCCGGGTTCGGCAACCGGATCTCGCACTCCCACCGGCGGACGTCCCGCCGTTTCGACCCGAACGTCCAGTCCAAGCGGTACTGGCTGCCCGGCGAGGGGCGGCAGGTGCGGCTGCGGCTGAGCGCGCGGGGGATCAAGACGGTCGACGCGATCGGCGTCGAGGCGGCGGTGGCGCGGATCCGCGCCCGCGGCATCCGGGTCTGAAGGGGCGAGGTCCGATGGCGAAGAAGAGCAAGATCGCGAAGAACGGGCAGCGGCGGGAGACGGTCGCGCGCTACGCCGAGCGGCGGGCCGAGCTGAAGGAGATCCTGCGGCGGCCCTCCTCGACGGAGGCCGAGCGGCTGGCCGCCCGGCGGGAACTGGGCCGGCAGCCCAGGGACGCGAGCGCCACGCGCGTGCGCAACCGGGACCAGGTGGACGGGCGGCCGCGCGGGTACCTCCGGGCGTTCGGACTGTCCCGGCTGGGCCTGAGAGAGCAGGCGCACGCGGGGCATCTGCCGGGGGTGCGGAAGGCTTCCTGGTAGGCGGGGGCGGAAGGCTTCCTGGCAGGGCGGGGGCGGGGGCGGAGGCTGTGTGGTGGGGGCGGGGGCGGGGGCGGAGGCTGTGTGGTGGGGGCGGGGCGGGGCGGTGCCGGGGGTACGCGGTCCGCACGGTCGTGGGGCGGCGGCGGGGTCCGCGCGCGGGGGCGCGCGGCCCGGCCGGGGGGGCCGCGGCGGGTTCCGCAGGACGTCCCTGCCCGCCCTTCCCCCTGGGCCCTGGCCCGTTCGGCGGCAGGCCCCGCCCGTTCCGCCGTAAGTCCCCGGCCCGTTCGGCGGCAGGCCCCGCCGGTTCCGCCGTAAGTCCCCGGCCCGTTCCGCCGTAGGCCCCGCCCGTTCCGCCGTAAGTCCCCGGCCCATTCCGCCGCAGGCCCCCGCCCGTTCCGCCGTAAGTCCCCGGCCCGTTCGGCGGCAGGCCCCGCCGGTTCCGCCGTAAGTCCCCGGCCCGTTCCGCCGTAGGCCCCGCCCGTTCCGCCGTAAGTCCCCGGCCCATTCCGCCGCAGGCCCCCGCCCGTTCCGCCGTAAGTCCCCGGCCCGTTCCGCCGCAGGCCCCCGCCCGTTCCGCCGTAAGTCCCCGGCCCATTCCGCCGCAGGCCCCCGCCCGTTCCGCCGTAAGTCCCCGGCCCATTCCGCCGCAAGCCCCGCCCGTTCCGCCGTGACCCTCCTGCTCGTGTCGCCGTAGATCCCCCGCCAACTCCGCCACCAGCCCCCAGCCCGTCCCGACGTAAGCCCCAGCCCTTCCCGGCCCGGGTCCGCCGGGGGGCGGCCGTGGGTGCGCTGTTCGTTTCTCTGGTCACAGGTGGGGGCTTGGAGGTCACAGGTCGCGCCCAGGGTTTCGGTGGGGCCTGCTGGTAGCTTGCTGCGGTCCTTCCCGTCCGGTCCGTCCGGCTACAGCTTGGGAGCTTGCAGTGACTTCGGCGATCTACTCGCGCGGCATGTCCCGTCGGGCCGTCGCGGCCGTGGCGGCGCTGGCGGGCGCGCTCGCGCTGACCGGGTGCGGCGGCGGGTCCGACGACGACGGATCCTCGGCGATCCCGTCCGCGAACGCCGCCACGGCGACCGCCGGCACCGGCGGGACCGCCGACGCCTCGGACGGCGCCACCGAGGCCGCGTCGAACGAGCTCGAGGGCAACTGGCTGACCACGGCGGACGGCGACTCCGTCGCGCTGATCGTCACCGGGAAGCAGGCCGCCCTGTTCGCCACCGGCGGCACCGTGTGCAGCGGGACCGCCAGCGCGTCGGCGGGCATGAAGATGATCTACCTCAAGTGCCCCACCGGCTCCAAGGACCGTACGACCGGCATGGTCGACTCGGTCGACGGCGACACCATGAAGGTGACCTGGTCGGGCGCGGCGGGCAAGGAGACGTTCACCAAGGCGGAGGACGGCAAGCTGCCCTCGGGGCTGCCGACGGCCGGGACCGGCTCCTGAGCGCGGGCGCGGGTGGGGGTGGGGGCGCGCGGCGAGGTGCCGTGCGCGTACGTGATGATCCTTCCAGCACCGCCACACACCTCAGGGGACCCCTCATGCGCGCCGTTCCGATCACCGTCACCGCCCTCGCCGCGGCCCTGCTGCTCACCGCTTGTTCCGGCGGTGACGACAGCGGCTCGGACGAGAGCGGGAGCAAGGCCTCCGCGTCCGCCGGCACGGCCGCCGGTTCCGCCTGTTCCTTCGACGGCCTGGGCCAGGAGGTCGGCCCGGTCGACGCCGCCCCCGCCGCCGGGGACACCGGCAACGTCACCGTCACCCTCACCAACAAGGGCGCCGAGTGCACCCTGGACGGCTTCCCCACCGTCGGCCTCTCCACCGGCGGCGACCCCGCGAGCGTGCCGCAGGACCCGGCCGCCCAGAAGCAGGAGGTGACCGTCCCGGAACAGGGCACGGTCACCTTCACGATCACCTACGTGCGCGGCGAGAGCGGCGACCAGAGCCTCGCCGTGAAGACGGCGGAGTTCAGCCTGCCGGGCTCCGACAGGACCGAGAGCTTCCCCTGGTCCTACGGCGACGTCTCGCTGAAGAGCGCGGGCGCACCGGACGCCTCGGTGGGCGCCTTCACGCAGGCCGGCGACTGACCCGTCTCACGGGAGCCGCGGCCGGGCGGCGACCTGCGCCCGGTCGGCGGCCTCGGCTCCCTCGGTCCAGCCCGCCTCGTCGGTGACGCCGCGCAGCCGCGTGGTGACCGTGTCCGGGAACATCCGGTCGGCGGCGGCCGTGACGGCGACCTCCCGGGTGGCGAGGACCGGGAGCAGATCCCTGCCCGCCGCGCTCTCGGTGGCGGCCGCGACCTCGGCGAGCCGCGCCCCCACGCGATGGGCGTACGCGGCGAGGAAGGACTGCCGGAAGGTCTTGGTCCGCTTGCGTCCGCCGGCCCGCTGCGCGGCCTCCGCCTTCACCATCGCCGACTGCGCCTGCACCAGCAGCGAGGTGTGGAGCAGCTCCACCGCCACGAGATCGGCCTCGAAGCCGACGACCGTGGAGAAGCAGAACGGTTCGTTCCAGACGGCCCGGCAGTGGTTGGCGGACGCGACCGCGTCCAGCAGCATCGCCTTGGCCTGCTCGTACGGCGGCTCGACCCCGATCCGGCAGGCGGCGGGCGCGTCCGGGTCGGGGGCTCCGGCGTCGAGCAGCGCCTCGTCGACGCTGTGCCGGGCCATCAGCTCCTGCGCCTTCGCGGTGAGCGCCTCCGCCTCCTCCGGATAGCCGGTGGCCTCCGCCTTGGCGAGCAGCGCGCGGATCCGGGTGAGCATGCGGGAGTCGGAGCGCCGGCCCGGCCCCGGCCGGGGCTCCTGGAGGGGTTCGAGGGAGGGCAGGCGCAGCAGGAGGCGGTAGAGCTCCAGGACCGTGGTGGCGTACGAGAAGCGGTCCGTGCGGGCCGGGGCCTCGGCGGGCAGCTCGGTGAGCTGGGCGGTCCAGCGGGGGCCGCGCGCCTTGTCGTCCGGTGCCTGGGCCCGGATGAGCGCGGCCAGCACGCGCACGTGGACGTCCTCCAGCTCCCGCCGCACGAACCGGACGAGATCGGCCGGCTGCCAGCCGCGCTGCCAGGCCGCCGCCACGAACTCCCTGCCGCGCCGGTCGAGTTCGGCGTCCGCGGCGGGGTCGGCGGCGAGGAGGGAGGCGCCGGTGTCGAGGGCGGTGTCCACGGTGTCGTAGAGGGCGGCGCGGAAGGCTGTGTCGACGGTGCTGCTCACCCGTCGATCGTGTCACGCGCGCGAGGAGGACGGACACACCCCCACCCACTGACAACCCGAGGTTGACACCCGACGCCTGTCAACTTACGGTTGACACATGACGACGAACCCCATCATCACGTCATCCGTACGGCTCGACGAACTCATCGCGGCCATCAAGAAGGTCCACCCCGAACCCCTCGACCAGCTCGAGGACGCGGTGATCGCCGCCGATCACCTCGGCGAGGTGGCCGACCATCTGATCGGGCACTTCGTCGACCAGGCGCGCCGCTCGGGCGCCTCCTGGACGGACATCGGCAGGAGCATGGGGGTCACCCGGCAGGCGGCCCAGAAGCGGTTCGTGCCCAAGGAGTCGGCCGATCTCGATCCCAGCCAGGGTTTCAGCCGCTACACCCCGCGGGCCCGCAACGTCGTGATGGCCGCCCACAACGAGGCCGTCGCCGCCCGCAACACCGAGGGCCGCCCGGAGCACCTGGTGCTCGGGCTACTGGCCGAACCGGAGGGGCTGGCCGCCAAGGCGATCACCGCGCAGGGGGTCCTCCTGGACACCGTCCGCCAGACCGCGGGCGCCGCGCTGCCGCCCGCCGCCGAGGAGATCCCGGAGCTGCTCCCCTACGGCTCCGACGCCAAGAAGGTCCTGGAGCTCACCTTCCGCGAGGCGCTCCGCCTCGGCCACAACTACGTCGGCACCGAGCACATCCTGCTGGCGCTGCTGGAGTTCGAGAACGGCACGGGCGTCCTGTCGGACCTCGGCATCGGCAAGCCCGCCGTCGAAGGGTGGATCGCCCAGGCCCTGACCAAGCTCACGGTGGGTCTGCCGGACCAGGACTGAGGGGACGGCGCGGGGCCGGCGCGAGAGCGTTGTCAGAGCCTGCTGCGACACTCGCCGTATGACGACCGAGCGGTGGGCTCTCGCCCCGGCCGAGGACGGTGGCGTGGAACTCGCCCCCCTCGGCCCGGACGGGCTGCCCGCCGGGCCGGTGCTGCGGGAGGCGGATCTCGCGCGGGCCGTCCGCGAGCGGCCCGGCGTCACCCGCTGGGTCTGGCGTTCCACGGCCGAGGTGTACCCGCGCCTGCTCGCCACGGGGGTGCGCGTCGAGCGGTGCTACGACGTCGAGGACGCCGAGACCCTCCTCCTCGGCCACGAGGGGCGGTACGGCGAACCCCGCTCGGCCACCGCCGCCCTGGCGCGGCTGCGCGGCGGTCCCGTACCGCCGGACCCGCCGCAGCGCTCCGCCGCGCCCGGCGCCCAGGCCCAGTCCTCGCTGTTCGAACCGCGGTCCGTCCAGGCCGCCCCCCTGCCGCTGGCCGACCTCGCCGAGGTCTACGCCGAGCAGCAGCGGCGGCACACCCGCGCGGAACACCCCGACCGGATGCGGCTGCTGACGGCGGCCGAGTCGGCGGGCATGCTGGTCGCCGCCGAGATGAACCGCGCGGGCCTGCCGTGGAGCGCCGAGGTGCACCGCGCGGTGCTGCACGACCTGCTCGGCGAGCGGTACGCGGGCGGTGGCGAGCCCCGTCGGCTGGCCGAACTGGCCGGCGAGGTGTCCACCGCGTTCGGCCGCCGGGTCCGCCCCGATCTGCCCGCCGATGTGATCAAGGCGTTCGGACAGGCCGGGATCCGGGTGAGGTCGACCCGCCGCTGGGAGTTGCAGTCCCTCGACCATCCGGCGGTGAAACCGCTCATCGAGTACAAGAAGCTGTACCGCATCTGGGTCGCCCACGGCTGGTCCTGGCTGCACGACTGGGTGCGCGAGGGACGCTTCCGCCCCGAGTTCCTGGCGCACGGCACGGTCACCGGCCGCTGGGTCACCAACGGCGGGGGCGCCCTGCAGATCCCCAAGGTCATCCGGCGGGCCGTGGTCGCCGACCCCGGCTGGCGACTGGTCGTCGCCGACGCCGACCAGATGGAGCCCCGGGTCCTCGCCGCGATCTCCCGCGACCCCGGTCTGATGGAGGTCGCCGGCCAGGAGAGCGACCTCTACCAGTCCGTCTCCGACCGCGCCTTCTCCGGCGACCGCGACCAGGCGAAGCTCGCCGTGCTCGGCGCGGTCTACGGCCAGACCTCCGGCGACGGCCTGAAGAACCTCGCCGCGCTCCGCCGCCGCTTCCCACGCGCGGTGGCCTACGTCGACGAGGCGGCCAAGGCGGGCGAGGAGGGCCGGCTCGTGCGGACCTGGCTGGGCCGGACCTGCCCACCGGCGGCCGGCGCGGGCGAGACGGGCACGGACGAGGCCGGCATCCCGGTCGACCCCGTCACCCCGGCCGAGGGCGCGGAACCGGAGGAGGGCCGACCGTGGGTGCCGGGGTACGCCTCCTCCGACGCACGCGCGCGTGGCCGCTTCGCCCGCAACTTCGTCGTCCAGGGCAGCGCCGCCGACTGGGCGCTGCTGCTGCTCGCCGCGCTGCGCCGGACCTGCGCGGACATGGCGGCCGAGCTGGTGTTCTTCCAGCACGACGAGGTGATCGTGCACTGTCCCGAGGAGGAGGCGGAGGCGGTCGTCGCCGCGATCCGCGAGGCGGCCGGCCTCGCGGGGCGGCTGACGTTCGGGGAGACGCCGGTGCGGTTTCCGTTCACGACGACGGTGGTGGAGTGCTATGCCGACGCGAAGTGATCACCCGGGCCGGCCGAGCAGTCCCTCGATCTCGGCCACGACGGCGGTCTCGTCCGTCCCGTCCAGTGCCTCCAGGGCCGTCCGCCACTGTGCGCGCGCCTCGTCCGTGCGCCCCTGCTCGTGCAGCAGCAGACCCTGCTGGTGCCGGGCGAGGCCGCCGGTGTAGCGGTCGGCGCGGACGTCGGCGCGGCGCAGCAGTTCGGCGCACTCCCCCGCGGCTCGGCCGGTCCGGCCCAGCAGCCGCAGCGCGCGGACCAGCCCCAGCCGGGTCTGCGACTCGCCGTGCCAGTCGCTGTGGCCGCCGAGGATGCGCAGACTCTCCTCGAAGTGCGGCAGGGCGGCGGCCGGTTCGCCGAGGGTGAGATGGGCGTAGCCGATGTTGCAGTGCGCCGAGTGCTGCACGATCACGGCGCCGATCCGGTCGCCGAGGGCCAGCGAGAGGCGGTGCTGCTCGATGGCGGCGCGCGGGTCGGTGTGCTCGTACAGGTTGCCGAGGTGGCTGTGGGTGACGGCCTCGCCGTGCGGGTCGTTCAACTGGCGCGAGTACCCGAGACTCTCGCGCAGGGCGTCGCCGGACTCCTCGTACCGGCCGAGGCTCTCCAACAGCAGCCCCCGGTTGTTCAGGCAGCGGCGGATCCAGGACAGCCGGTCGAGCCGCCGCCAGATGGTCAGGGCACGGCCGTTGAGGGCGAGCGCGTCCTGGAGCCGGCCGGTCAGGAAGTGCAGACCGGCGAGGTCGCCGAGGGCGTACGCCTCCGCCGTCGCGTCCCCGAGCCGCCGGGCCGTGCGCAGCGCGACCCGCCCGAGCACCTCCATCTCGGCGACCCGCCCCCGGCGCTGGAGGCAGGGGAAGAGGAGCCGCAGGAGGGTGGAGACGAGGGCCGCCTCGACGTCCCCGGCGCCGCCCTCGGCCGAGGCCGGCTCGACCAGGGCGACGATGTTCTCCAGCTCCGTGTCCGCCCAGACGAAGGCCGCCTCGGGCCCCGGGAAGACCGGTACGCCCCCGACGTACGCCGCGTGTGCCGCCGGCTGCGCGGCGGTGGGGCGGCGCCGGTCGTCCTGGTCGAGCCCCGGTTCGAGCACGGCCTCGAGCGCACGCTCGGCCACGGCGGCGTACCAGTGCAGGGCGGTTGTGCGGGGGGTGGGGGTCGGGGTGGGGTCGGTTGTCGGGGTGGGGGTGACTGCGGGGACGGTGGAGGTGACTGCCGGGGTGGGGATGGCTTCCGCGGCGGGAGTGGCTGGTGGGTTGGCGGGGGCTGTTGGGCCGGTCGTGGTCGGCAAGCCGGTCGTGGTCGGCAGGCCGGTGGTTGTCGGCGAGTCGGCGGTCGGCGGCGGCGTGGCGGTCGGCGGGGTGGTCGTGGTCGTCGGGGTGGTGGTCTGGGTCGTGAGTTCGCGGGCGAAGTGGCGTACGAGGTCGTGGGGGGTGTAGCGGCCGTAGCTGGTCTCCTCCAGGAGGGCCACGTCGACGAGGCGGTCCAGGGCGGTCTCCGCGCGGCGCTCGTCGGTGCCGTTGAGGCGGGCGAGCAGGGGGGCGCCGTACGACGGCAGGTCGAGGGCGCCGACACTGCGCAGGGCGAGGGCGGCGTCCCGGTCGGCCTCTCGGTCGGACGCGGCGAGCGCGTCATGGGCGACGGCGAGGGAGCGGCGGACGCTCAGGTCGTCGTACTCCAGATGGTGCAGCCTTCCCTGAGTCGCGGTCAGCTGTCGGGCGAGCGCGTCCGGGGTGAGGGCCCGGCGGGCGGCGAGACGGGCGGCGACGATCCGGAGGGCCAGCGGGAGGCGGCCGGTGAGGTCGACGAGGGGGTGGTGTGCGTCGAGCCCGTCGCCGTCGTCCGTGTCGCCCCGGCCGGAGAGCGCGCGCAGCAGGGCCGCACTGTCCTCGGCGGACAGCGGCGCGAGCGGGAAGCGGTGGGCGCCGTCCAGGGCGGTGAGCGGGGAACGGCTGGTGACGAGCACCGCGCAGCCGGGTCCGGCCGGCAGGAGCGGGCGGATCTGGGCGGCGGAGGCGGCGTCGTCCAGGACGAGGAGAGTGCGGGTGGGCGCGAGGAGGGTCCGCAGCAACGCGGCCGCCGCGTCCGGGTGTTCGGGGATACGGCGGGGCTCGGTGCCGAGGTCGCGGAGGAGCGCGGCGAGCGCCTGCGGCGCGGGGAGCGGGGTCATGCCGGGGGTCGCGCCGTGCAGGTTGAAGTAGAGCTGGCCGTCGGGGAAACGTTCCCGCATGGCATGGGCCAGGTGGAGGGCGAGGGCGCTCTTGCCGACGCCGGCCATGCCGGTGATGACGGCGAGGGCGGGGCGGCCGTCCGACGAGGGGGCCGCGAGGAGGTCGGTGAGATCGCGGAGGGTGCGGTCACGGCCGGTGAAGTGGGCCGGGGGTGGGGGTAGTTGGGCCGGGTCGGGGGGTGGCGGGGTGACGGGGGCGTCGGGGGCATCGGGGGCGTCGGGCGTGGGCGTGTGGGCGTCGCCGGGCTCGACGCTCCTCGGGGCTTCCCCGTGGACCTCGCTCCGGACCTCCCTGTGGACCTGGCTCCGGACCTCCCCGTGGACCTCGCTCCGGGATTCCCCGTGGATGTCCCTCCGGGCCTCCCCACGGGACGCCCCCCTGTGCTGCCCGTCGGCTTCCGCCTCCAGTACCCCGCGCAGCACCTCCCCATGGGCCTCGCGGACCGCCGGGCCGGGTTCGGCGCCGAGTTCCTCCACGAGGCGGGTGCGCAGATCACGGTGGACGGCGAGCGCCTCGGCCTGGCGGCCGGTGCGGTGCAGGGCCAGCATCAGCTGGCGGTGGTACGCCTCCCGCAGTGGATGCTCGGCGGCCAGCGCCGTCAGTTCCGGCACGATCCGAGCCACCCGGGTCGTCCCGTGCGCCGCCGCTCCTCCGCCCGTTCCGCGCTCACCGAGGGCGAGTTCGGCGTCGTAGCGCCACTCCAGCAGAAGCAGCCGGGCCTCCCGCAGGCGTCGTACAAGGGCATAGCCGCCGAGGTCGGCGGGGAGGCCGCTGAACGGGGTGCCGCGCCACAGCGCGAGCGCGGCGGCGCACTCGGCGATGACGCGCTCCCAGTTACGGGCGGCGTGCGCCCCGCGTGCGGTGGCGAGGTGCCGCTCGAAGACATGGATGTCGAGTTCGTCCTGTTCGACGCGGAGTTGGTAGCCGGGCGGCACGGCGCGCAGCCGCTGCGGGTCGTCGAGGAGCCGACGCAGCCGGGTGACGTGGTTGTGCAGGGAGGCGTGCGCGGAGGCCGGGGGCGCGCCGCCCCACAGGGCCTCCTTGAGCGACTCGACGGGCACGATCCGGTTCGCGTCGAGGAGGAGGGCGGCGAGGAGGGTGCGGAGTTTGGCGCTGCGGATGGTCCGGTGTTCGTGGGGCGCTCCGTCGGCGTTTCCGTGGGACGCGCCCGGGAAGAAGAGGACCGGCGCACCCAGCAGTCCGAACCGCAGCCCGTCCTGCCGCAACACGTCCCCCATCGCCTTTCCGTCCATGTGCAAACACTCGCGTCAGACCGTCTGACCAGCGACGACATGGACACCCGTTGGCAATATGTTAGCGATCCGTTGGTGCCACCTGATGTGATCACAACAGGAGCCGGCCCGACGGTGCGCGCGTGTGAACGCGGTACTCGGGGGAGTGTCGCCGCCGCGGCCGGATCCGGGGGCGCGTCGGGCCCGGTCGGCGGAGGTGAACGACCGGGGCCCGCGCCCTGTTTCTACGCGCGTTCAGATGACGTGGGCTCAGATGGCGTGGACTCGGATGGCATGGGCTCAGATGACGGGCGGTCGGCCGAGGCGGGTGAGCCGCCAGACCGTGCGCCACCGCATGGGCCGCCGGGGCCCGGCCGACTTGCGCACGCCTTCCGCGAACCCGCCGAACCAGGCCTTGAGCCCGCCGATCGAGCGGGTGCGCAGCAGGGTGACGGCGATCCAGACACCCAGGTGGACGGGGATGAGCGGGAGCGGAAGGTTCCGGCGGACCAGCCAGACGCGGTTGCGGGCGGTGACGCGGTAGTAGATCGCGTGCCGGGCGGGTGAGGTCTTGGGGTGCTGGAGCAGCAGTTCGGGCGCGTAGAGGATCTTCCAGCCGGCGTCGGTGGCGCGCCAGGCGAGGTCGGTCTCCTCGTGCGCGAAGAAGAACTCGGCGGGCCAGTCGCCGGTCTCGTCGAGCATGGCCATGCTGAGCGCGTGGCCGCCGCCGAGGAAGCCGGTGACGTACCCGCCCTCCATGGGGTCGGAGGCGCCGGGCCTCGGCACATGCCGTCGCTGGGTCTCGCCGTTCTCGTCGGCGATGCGGAAGCCGACGATGCCGAGGCGGGGGTCGGCGACATAGTGATCGCGTACGCCGCGCAGCACATCGGCGTCGACGAGCAGCCCGTCGTCGTCGAGCTCCACGACGACGTCGATGTCGCCGAACTGGCGCAGCCGCTCGAGTCCGACGTTGCGGCCGCCGGGGCAGCCGAGGTTCTCGTCGAGGTCGATGGTGGTGACCTCGCCGGGCAGGGCGAGGCGTTCGGCGAACTCGGGAAGCCGGCAGCCGTTGCCGACGACGACGATCCGGGCGGGCGCCAGGTCCTGCTTGGCGACGGACTCCAGCAGGGCGTCGACCTCGGCGGGCCGGTTGCCCATGGTCACCACGGCAACGGCGATCCTCGGCTCCACCACGTCGCTCAACCTCTTCACTCCGTCCGGCCGACGACGGCACTCTCCCGCGCTCCCGTCGCGCGACGCCCGTCATTCACCAAGATGTTGCCTCAGATACGGAGGTTGCCCGAACACCGGTTCACTTTGCGTCCAGTTTACGACGATTTTCCCGCCGTCGGACGAACTTCAGCCCCGACCAGTCCTCCCCCAGCGCCGCGACCTTCACATCGACGACACCGCGGGGGAGGAAGAGGTCGCGGAGGCCGTTCTCGGTGATGTCACTGGTGTGGCCGGCGGCTTTCCTGGGCCAGGCGATCCAGAGCATGGCGTGGTCGGCGAGGTCGTGCACCAGGGTCGGGGATTCGGCGGCGAGCTCGGCGTACGAGTGGTAGAAGGCGACGGTGAGATCGGCGTCGAGGGGCCCGCCGGGGGCGAGGTCGACGGCGTCGGGGAGGTCGGGCACGGCCCACCCGGTCGGCGCGTGCAGGAACCTGAGCCGGTGTCCCGGCTTGACACCGAGCTTCCTGGCGAGGGGGGTGCCGGAGTAGCCGCTCACGATCCCACCGTAACGCCGCCCCGGACGAGCGGCCTGAGTACGCCTACTCATGCCAAGCGCCACCGGCGCGGGGACGATGAACGTGCTGATGGACCGGTGGGAGGCGGGGGCATGGGTAGATTCCTGGGGGCGGTGGCGGCCGTCGTGGCGGCGGCTGCGGCGCTGGTCTTCGCGTACGTGGCGGGAGCGCCGCCGACGGTGGTGTTCGCCGTCGGGGCGGGCGTACTGAGCCTGCTGTGGCTGATGCTGCTGCTCACCGTGCCCTGGAACCTGTACTTCCGGGCACATGCCGTGCTCGCCGAGATCACGGTGAGCCGGGAGAAGGGGATGGAGATCTCCGAGGCCAGGGACGCCGAGGCCGCGCGGATCGCCCGCGCGATGCTCCGGGCGGCGGTCGCGGGTCACGTCGTGACGGCTGCGGTCGTGGTGGCGGTCACCTGGGCTACGGGTGAGTTCACGGGCTACTGGTTCGCCGCGTTCTTCCTCCTGAGCACCTTCTTCCGCCCGGCCGGCGCCTACTTCGCCCAGCTCCGGCGCCGCCTGGGCACCCTCCTGAAGGAGGTGAAGTACCCGCGGGACGACGTCGTGGAGCTGCGGGCCCGACTGGACCGCGCCGAGGCGGGGACGCGGGTTCTGGAGGAGAAGGCGGAGGAACAGTACAAGGCCCTCGCGGAACTGCGGCGCACCATGGACGCGCTGGCCCTGAGCACGCACGAGCGTGCCGAGGGCACGGACCGTCGGATGGCGGCGCTGGGGCGTGAATTCGAGTCCACGGTGAACCGACTGACCGACAATCAGGAGATCATCGCGGGGGTGAAGGCGTTCCTGCGGTTGCTGCGGTCGGACGACCTGGGCGGTGGGGCGGCGACGGGGGGTGGGGCTCCGGTCTCCGGGTGAGCGCGCGTTTGCCGAGAGCGAGGCCGTAGATACCGCTGGAACCGCCCGTGTCGGTGATGCGATCAGCCGGACAGGCCCTGGTCGTCTTCTCCGGCGGCGAAGAGGTCGTCGGCGGTGGTGGCGTGCACGGCGCGCTGGGACCAGGTGGTGAGCTGGTCGAGGTCGGTACAGGCCTCGACGCGGGCGCGTACCTGGTCGGGGACGTCGATGCCGCGCCGGCGCCGGATGTTCAGGACCATCTCGGCCCGCTCCTGGATCCGGCCTTCCTCCCGGCCTTCCTCCCGGCCCTCCTCCCGCCCCTCTTCTCGTCCCTCTTCCCGGCCTTCCGTGTTCGCCCTGGTCCCCCTGCTCATGGCCCGCACACACCGGGAGCGCGCCCTCACCCTGGCGGCGGCCGTGCCGTTCGCGGCCCTGGCCTACGCGATCGTCATACTGCCCCTTCAGGCAGCATCCGGTTGAGCGCGGGCGTCAGGCGGGCGGGGTGGCGAGCCAGTCGGTGAGGAGGGGTGTGACTTCGTCAGAGCATTCCACCTGCTCGGTTCTGCCCCCGTCATGGCTTCAGTCGTCCGAGTACCAACTCGCGGGAAAGGCGAATCTGCTCGCCCACGATGTCGGCCAACTCCTCGTCCGCGGCAGCCTGTTCGAGGGCGCTGAGCGCGCGGGCGTCCGGCCAGTTCGCAAGGTCGATCACTGCTTCGCACCGGGAGTCGAAGTCCTCTGACTCGTCCCGCAGGAGATCCGAAAGCCGCTGCGCCCGGCCGTCCCACGGTAGGTCGCGGGTCTTTGCCAGCCCTTCCCGAAAGACCAGAGGCGGCCGGTAATCGTGCACTTCGATGTAATGCAGCATCATCATTGGCGCGGAGTAGGTCTCGCCGTTCCGCAGGTAGTACCTGAATTCCCCGTTTCCCTCAAACGCCGATTCCTCCGGGCAGAAGTCGCATTCGTGCACACCGAGCGTCACACTTCCCAAGCGTTGTGACGCCGCCTTCAGCCGGGTGAGTTCAGCGATGGACAGGGGATGCTCTGCACCGCCCTGTACCCCATGCTCCCGCCCAAGCCATCCGATGCAGCGAAGGGGGAGAGGAAAGCGGGCGTACTCATACGGAGACAGATCGAGGTACTCCACGGACACTCCTCGTCATCACACCCGGGGGGGTGCCACCGAAGCGGCACCCCCGAGACCCGCAGATCAGTGCTGTGATCCTATTCCTGACCCCAGAGCCCTATCGTCTGAGGCTCCGGCAGGCGGCCCGGTGCACCCTGCCCATGCCGGACTCCAGCAGATCACTCAGCAGCGTCCGCTCCTCCACGACAGTCGCTCCGCCTCAGAAGGTGAAGCCCCTGCCGAGCGGTGCCAGCGTGTAGTTCGGGATGACGTCGCCGGGGCCGAACACCTCAAGCGGTTCCATCTGGGGGCTGCCCGGCCCGAAATCCTCATTCCCATCTCCCGAGAGATTGTCGTTGCGTGCTCCCCGTAGAAGGCGATAGACGTGCCTTCAGGAACCGTGATCGTGCCATTGGCGCCGTCGAACGGGCCGTGACCGTGGAAGACGGTCTCGCCGTCCGGACGGGAAAGCTCTTCTCCTCGAACTTCACCTTCACACCGGGGTGCTGAGCCTCGAACTCCTTGATCGCCTCCGCCCAGGCGACGCCCATCGCGCTGGTCGGGCCTTCGTAGTGCCACAGTCGCAGGGTCTGGGGATCGGAGCTGCCGCTGTCGTCCGTGCCGCCGCAGGAGGCCAGCAGCAGGGCACCCGCCAGGGCCGCCGCCGCACTCGCCACCGCACGCCTTCCTGCCGCCGACATCCTGTGTCTCCGGGGGAGTTCGGGATGGTTCTTCGGGCAGGAACAGCCGTCACGCGGCGTTCGACGAGGTCGTCGAGCCGTTTTGATGCATGACGTCGAAGCGCTTCGACGAGGGAAGGTAGGGGGCGGCTGTGACGCGCGTCAATGGGGCGGGTGGGAATTGGCCGGTGGTGTGTGCGGCGCGGGGGCCCGGCGTCCGGGGGAGCCGGGCCCGCGGTCGGGAGTGTGTCTACTCGACGGCGGCGAAGAGGTCGTCGGCGGTGGTGGCGTGGACGGCGCGCTGGGACCAGGTGGTGAGCTGGTCGAGGCCGGTGCAGGCCTCGACGCGCTCGCGCACGGAGTCGGGGATGTCGATGCCGCGCCAGCGCAGGATGTTCAGGACCATCTCGGCCCGATCCTGGACCCGGCCTTCCTCCCGGCCCTCTTCCCGGCCCTCTTCCCGGCCTTCCTCAGCCCACGGGTGCCGCCAGAAGTACTGCATCGCCGTCATCATGTCCCTCCACATCTGCCGGGCCTGGGCGTCCGCGCACGAGTCGACGAACTGCGCGAGCACCACGGCGGTCTCGCGGTCCAGGGTCCGCAGGGCGGCTTCCAGCGGTTCCAGTATCGCCGGGGCCTGCCGGCCGCGGCCGTGTGTCATGGCCGAGAGCACCGCAAGGGGTGGATCCTGTCTGGCCTCCCGCTCGGTCGCGATCAGCGGCACGTTCTCCGGCCCGAGGACGAACGGCCGGACCGTCAGCGAGGGCATGCCGTGCACGCCGAGGTGGATGGGCTCGGCCGCCCAGCGGGCCGTGGCCCTGCTCTGGGTGACGACGATGAGCAGCCAGCGGCTGATGATCCCGTCCTCGTATGTCCCTAGGTAGGCTGCCGGTCCGACCGGCAGCCCCTCCATCCCGCGTGCAGTTCGCGCCGAGATCGTCCGTTCGCGCCAATCTCCCAGTCGCTTTCCGGGATACTGCCGCCCACCCGAAACTGATCTTCCGTGGCCGCGCGCCCGACCGACAAATTTCCCGGCAGTCTGAATCACGACAGCATCGTGGTTCGGGAACACCGATCTGATGTCCCATCTGCGCCGTTCCGCAGCTTCGCTCATGGCTGCCACGAGATCTTGAACGGATAAGGCGTGAGCCGAACTTCCTATGCCCCGTAGCCAGGGGCAGCGATCAGGACCGACTCGAAGTAACGGCCCTCTTCGCCACCAGAATCTTCGGGAGTCACGCTCCTCCAGAGCCCGATGAAGACGTCGGGAGCCACAACGTTCAGTCCCTCGCCTTCGATCTCGATCCGGACCATTTCAGAGAGTCGCGAAATCACGACATCGGCAGGCTCTTCGAACAAGGACAATTCGCGGAATATGACCTGAACATCCTCTTCGGGCTTGAACAGCTCGATTGCTCGCACCACCCCGCGAGAGTCGAAATCCAAAGAGATCGACAACCCCGAGTCGTAATGCGCGAAACCTTTGTTCCTGACCTCCCCCGGGGCCGCCGGCACGAATTCCGGGATCTCGCGCAGGATTCGCTCAGCATCCTCGATGGGCATACCGATCACCAGGTCACCCATCCCCCGAGGGGGATCAAGATCAATCACCCTTTGCGCCTCCGGGGCACCCTCGTGGTCCACCTTTCAATCGCCGCGAGGTCGTCCACTGAGCACACCTACCGCACCCCTGGAGACTGCCGGAGCCTTCTTCACGGCACGCGTATGCGCGTCAACCTCCGGCAACAGTCCGCCCCCCTGACGCACCGCGCCCCAGGCCGAGACCTGAGGCAGGTACGGGGCTCACTGCTCCTCGGTCAATCCCACCGCAAAGGGAACCCCACGGATGAATTCCGCCATGTGTGCGTCGCCTTCGGACGAAGCCATCCGCTCGAGTAGCTCCCTGAACTCTTCGCGTTCGCTGTCGGTGTACTGAAGGAGCTCGTACCCCATGTGCTCCAGACCGCGCACCGCAGTATCGGGATCCACCTCGTCGGGCCCGCACTCCTCAAGCAGCATCATGGCCACCAGCATGGCCCTGACCAGGGGTTCCGGGTTCATATCACTGCCCAATCCTGACGACGATGGTGCTCACCTTGGCGTACTGCATAAACCTGTTCATCGCAGCGAGCGCCGTCGCGTTCGGCACCTCGTAGACAGGCGTTAGGCCATGATAGGCGGCTGTCGCAGCCTGCCGCCGCGCCAGGTCAACCGCTTTTTCCGTGAATCGCGGGTTGGTCTTGCGATCGATGATCTCAATTCCGTCAACGCCGTCGAACTTGGCAGTGACGACCGAGCCGTCCGCAGCCGGCATCTCCAACTGCGGCGCGAGGGCTCTTCTGCTACCAACCGCGGAACGTGCTCCCGAGGTCCCCGACTGGAACTCGTAGGCGTTACTCGGCATGCCGTACCTCTGCTGGCTCAGATCGCCGCCTTCCTCGACCCAGTTCGCCGTACTTTCGGCGTCACCGCAGTTGTGGACGAGGACCGGAGATGCTCCCGCCAGCACGTAGTACGTGTGCAGCATGCTGACGGTGAGGTTGTGGACCGTCGCGTCGAGCGCCGTCCACCGCTCGACCGCCGTGATCTGGACCAGAGTGCCGGCGCTGGTGCGCAGCCATTCGCCCGCCTTGAGGTCGGTCGCGTCGATCCACTCACCGAGCTCCGGGACCCAGAAGGGGTGGCCGTCAGTCGCGGTGACCTGGGCGGTTTTCGAGCCATTCCTGCCGTCCGTGTCGACGGTGACCTTGACCAGGTGCTTGACGCCCTTGCCCTTGATCTCTGCGGTGACCGTCTCCACCGTGGTCTCGCCCGTTTCCGGGTCGGTCGCCAGGACCTTGTCGCCCGCCTTGACGTCCTTGATGGCCTTGGTGGAGCCGTCGGCCATCAGGACCTTGGTGTCGGGAGTGAAGCTGTTGTTGATCGGGCAACTAGCGCCGCCCCCGCCGCCCGAGTCCTCCTTGCCGGATCCGTTGCGTGAGCCGCCGGACTTGTTCTCGGCCTTGCCGCCGCCTGCGGATCCCTTGTGCTGGGCCTGCGCACGGGCCTTGACCTGGACCGGGTTGCCCTTGGCGCCCTTCGAGCCCGTATGCGCCTTCTTCTTCACCGCCTCCGCGGCGCGTTTCGCGGCTTCGCGTGCCTTTCGTTTGGCTTCCGCCGCAGCCGCTTCCGCCGCCTTCTTCGCCTTGATCAGCGCCGCCTTGGCCGCCTTCGCCGCCTTCATGCCGATCTCGGCCACGCGCTTGGCCGCCTTGAACGCCTTGACCGCGCTCATGGTGCCCTTGAAGGCGCGCCACATCTTCTTGCCCTTGGAGAAGACGCTGGTCCACGGGATGGCGTCCATCAACAGGCTGCCGCAGGCCCACAGGTCGCCCTGGGTGAAGCAGCCGACGACGTCGTTCCAGCCGATGAACTCCTTGAAGACGGCCCAGCCGGTCGCGAGGATCACGTCGCCGATGGAGCGGTTCAGGGTCTTCTGGTACTCGGCGATCTTCGCGTCCAGCGCCGCGATCGAGGCGTCGAAGCTGGAAGCGGAGGACGTGAGACCGGACGGGTCGGAGTGGGTGACCGGGTTGTTGTTGGCGTAGGAGTAGCCGTTCGCCTGGAGCGGGTCGCTCTCGTCCAGGACGGGGTCGGCGGTGATGAAGCGGCCCGTTCCGGGGTCGTACTCGCGGGCGCCCATGTGGACCAGGCCCGTTTCGACGTCGTCGTCACCCGTGTGGAAGGCGGTCTTGGTGCGCATGGGCATGCTGATCGCCCGGTCCTCGCCCCAGGGGTCCTTCTTCTGGGCGCGGACCTGCATGCCGCCGTCGAGGCGGACCTCCGCGAGCGGGGTGCCGTTGAGGTCGCTGGCCTGGGCGTAGACGTGCTCGCTGACACCGGCCGTGGAGTTGACGCCTTCGCGGAAGCGGGTCACCGACGGGCCGCCGACGCCGGCGTAGGTCCGCTCGACGTAGACGACCTTGCCCGCCGTGGTCAGGGAGACCTTGGTGTCGGGCAGGTTCAGCACCGCGCCCGCGCTGGTGCGCTCCAGCAGGCGGTTGCCCATCGCGTCGTAGACGTACGTCGTCTTCGACGCGGGCTTCCACAGCTGGCCCGCCACCGTGGAGTTGCAGGCCGCCAGGGTGAGGTCGGTGCCGACCGTCGACGCGGAGGCCGCCAGGCACAGGCCGGTCGAGACGTGCTTGATCTGACCGGTGCTCAGGGTCTGCCAGCGCTGCGCCGCGACCGCGTTGTCACAGGCCTGGATCAGGGCCGCCGCGCCGGCCGCCGTGCCGTTGGGCTGGACGCAGCGCCCGCCGACCATGAGCTGGCCGATCGTGGCGTCCTCGACCGTGCCGTCACTGTTGGTGTCGGTGGCCTTGAGGCGGAACTGCTGCGACTTGTTGCCGTTGCAGACGTAGACCTGGATGGCGGTGCCGACCACGGTGGTGCCGCCGGCGAGATCCATGCACTGGTCGCCGACACCGATCCAGGCGCCGGAGCCGTCCGTGCCGAACCCGGTGACCGACTCGACCTTGCCGTCCCACGTCCAGGTCATCGTCTGCGCGGTGTCGCCGCCGGTGGAGCGGGTCTCCATCTCACCCGCGGCGTCGTAGGTCTGCGCGGAGCGGGTGGTCACCGCCGCGCCCGCCGCCGTCGTCGAGGCCGCGGTGGACGAGGTCAGTGTGTGGGGCTGGTCGTTCTTGGCGGTGTCGCTGGTGCCGTACTTGTAGGAGGTGACGACGTCACCGGTGGTGACCCGGGTGCCGGAGGTGAAGGTCGGGTCGGCCTTGTAGACGGTCTTCGTGGTGCGGTTTCCCAGGACGTCGTAGTCGTAGGACTGCCAGTAACCGTCGTTGTTGGAGGAGACGTTGACCGTGTTGTCGGAGTAGACCGGCTCGGCCGTGGTCTTGCCGGAGGCCACGCAGGCGCCGCCGCCCGGCGTCGTCCACGCCTCCTTCAGCTGACCCAGCGTGTCGTACTTGAAGCACTGCTGGTCCGTCGTCGTGCCCATCCGGTCCGCGACGGAGAGGACGTTGCCCGACGGGTCGTAGGAGTAGGAGCGCTTGCTGACCTCGCTGCCGGGGACGACGGTCGTGTCGGTGGCGCTCTCCCGGACGAGCCTGCTGGTGAGCAGCTCACCGGTGGACTCGTTGAAGGTGTTCTCCTGCCACAGGCGGTGGCCCTGCTCGCCGATGGTGGAGCGCAGCACCTGCCCGTAGGGGGAGTAGGAGGCCTCGGAGGTGTACCAGTCCTTGCCCGACACCGAGGTCGGCAGGCCCGCCTTGTTGTAGCGGGTGATCACGTCCTCGGCGTCCAGGCCGCCGGCCGCCGGGGTCGTGTACGTCTCCAGCTGGCCGTCGGCGTTGTACTTGTAGCTGTACTTGTACTGGGTGGCGAAGCCGTCGGCCGTCAGGCCCGCGGTGGACCCCGGCGGCAGCGCCGTCGTCATGTCGGTCGGCTGGTAGTCGGCCGTGTAGCCGCCGATCGTCGTCGTGTACGCCTTGCCGTCGGTGTAGCGGGTCGCCGAGGCGAGCTGCCCCTTGCCGCCGGTCGCACCGTCGTAGGCGTACGTCTGGGCGAGGGTGGAGGTCGTGGCGCCCTTCGGGGTGACCTTGACCTGCTCCACACGGTTCAGACGCTCGTAGGAGTACGCGACCGTCTGACCGCGCGCGTCCGTCGCCTTGTCCACCCGGCCGTACGCGTCGTAGTCGGTGTGCGTGGCGCCCGTGTCCGGGTCGGTGGTGTCCGTCACCCGGCCCAGCGCGTCGTACTTCCACGTCCGCGTGTTGCCGACGTCATCGGTGGACGTCACCATGTCGCCGCGCAGGTCGTAGTCG
Organism: Streptomyces sp. YKOK-I1; assembly: GCF_054660435.1. Classification (NCBI taxonomy): domain Bacteria; kingdom Bacillati; phylum Actinomycetota; class Actinomycetes; order Kitasatosporales; family Streptomycetaceae; genus Streptomyces; species Streptomyces sp. YKOK-I1. The sequence continues at coordinate 5,866,505 of NZ_BAAGDR010000001.1, read as the reverse complement.
TACGTCGTGCTGATCGCGTCGGCCTCGGACAGCGAGGTGTCGGAGAAGGTGTCCTGGCGGGTCGTGCGGCCCAGCGCGTCCGTCCACACCCGGGACGCCGGGGTGCCCTTCGGCTGGCGCACGACCGTGTAGTCCAGGGCGTACTCGTAGCGGGTGCGGCGGTCGGTGGTGGTCACCGTCTTGCCCGCGTTGGTGAACGACTCACCCGTCTGCGGGTACGAGGAGTGCACCGGCGTGACCGTCAGCACCCGGCCCAGACCGTCGTACGTGTACGCCGTCGCGTTGGGGACCAGCGACTCCGAGGCCGGGACGACCAGCTCGGTGCCCGGGTCGCCCTCCATGTAGTACGCGTTGCGGGTGTAGCGGACCTGGCCGGCGCTGTTGTGCAGGGTGTCGGTGATCAGACGGCCGCCGTCGACCGCCGGGGTCTGGGTCTGACGTTCGCGGCCCAGACCGTCGTAGATCGCGGTGGACTTCTCGTACTTTCCGTCGCCCGCAGCAGTGCTGGGATTGTCGGAGAGGGACTCTGTCACCACCGACACCGGCTGCTTCGGGTCGATGTTGTACGTGTACTTGACCGTCGGGTCGTCGGTGACGGTCTGGGTGGCGTCCCAGGCGGCGACGGCGCGGCCCAGCGGGTCGTACTCGTACGTCTCGCTGCGGCCGTTGGCGTCGGTCGACGTGATCGTGGTGCCGCGGCCGGGCTCCAGCGTCGTGGTGTCGGTGAAGCCCGCGACCACGGCGCCGTCGACGACCTTGTTGCCGGTGACCGTCTCGATCTTGTAGACCTGCCCGCTCGACGGCGAGTACGTCGTCGTGTTGTACACGCCGGTCGGGTCGGTGACCTTCGTGACCCGGCCCGTGGAGTCGTACTCGGTGCGCGACTCGGGGTTCGTCGTCTCCCAGCCCGTGCCCGCGCCGGTCGGCGCCTCCGTCCGGGTGACCAGGCCCTTGGAGGGCGTGGCGGTGGACGAGGTCGCGCCGTCGTAGAACATCCGCGAGCCGCTGACCAGCGTGGCGGCGGTGGAGCTGGACAGGTCGGTGGAGCAGGTGCTGGTGCCGGTCGTGGTGACGGTCTGGGCGACCAGGCCGATCAGGTAGTTCGTGCCGGAGGTGTTGTGCACGTACGAGGTCGCGGTGCACGACTCGTCGCCGGAGACGGCGGTGTCGCCGTAGTCCTTGACCTTCGTGGGCAGACCGTATGTGGGGTCGTACTCGGTCTCGGACGTGATGGTGTGCAGGGTCAGCTTGTCCGCGGCCTGGCCCGAGGCCTTGGAGATGGTCGAGGTCTTGCCGAGCGTCACCCGCTCGGAGGTCACGTCGGGGCCGTCGGTGCGGTTGCGGGTGGCCAGGCGGACCGGGGCGTCCGGGATGTTGATCGTGCGGGCGACCCAGCCGGTGGCGGTGTCGGCGGAGGTGTCGGGGTAGGTCAGCGACTCCGCGACCATGCCGGCGTAGGCCTTGCGGTCGGTCGCCAGGGTCGCACCGGTGATGTCGGTCATCACAACGGAACGCTTGACGTCGTCGGAGGACTTCTCCGGGGTGTCGTCGGCCAGGACGTCGTCGTTCATGCCGCGGAAGTAGCGGGTGACCGACTTGGAGGCGACGCTGCCGCCGACCGCGTCCGTGGTGCCGGTGGTCGTGGTGACGACCGGGTAGCCGCGGAAGTCGTCCCAGGTGCGCTTCTTCGGGCGGGAGAACTCGGACTGGCTCTTGGCCCACAGCGCGCCGTCGACGGCGTCGCTGTCGGTGTCGTACGTGTACGTCGTCACGATGTCCTGTGCGTCGGCGAGACGCGGGAACTCGGTGATCTTGCTGACGACATACTTGTGGAACCAGGAGATCCGCTTGTCCTCCAGCTCACCGTCGGCGTGCCAGTACGCCGGGTAGCACAGGGAGTGGTTCCTGTCGATCGTGGGGCGGTCGGCGCCGGTGAGGCACTTGCCCTCGGGCGCCTTGTAGTCGACGTGGGTGCGGCCGCCGTACTCGGAGACGACGTCCTGGATGCGCAGCCGCGCGAACAACGGGTTGGTGTCGGAGGAGCCGTTCTTGACCCGGTTGGGCAGCGGGTTCTCGTTGTGGCCGAAGGAGACCGGGTTGAGGCGGTCGGTGGAGCCGTCGACGGCGTAGCCCGTGCGGCTGATGGACTCCAGCCACAGCGCGGTGTACTCACCGGTCAGGTTCCAGGGGAAGGACTGCTTCAGGCCCCAGGAGTCGACCTTGGACAGCGAGGTCGTGGTCGCCGAGTCGCCGTCGAGGCCGCAGGCGTTGCGCTGGCCGGTCTCGTTGCCGTCGGCGTCCGAGGTGTACTCGGTCAGTGTCACGCCCTGCTCGCGCTGGGTGCAGGCGTCGACGGAGGCGAGGCGCTTGCGGGACCAGAAGGTGGGGGCGTACGTGGTGCACTTCTTGCCGCTCGTGCAGGCGAGGTCGGCGGGGGTGTCGAACCAGGGGCGGGTCTGGTCGGACTGCTTGGAGTCGAAGTTGGTGTTCGAGCACGCCACGTTCAGGGCGGGGTCGTCGAAGCAGCGCTCGCGGGCGTTGAACTTCACCCGGCCGAGCGGCTCGGTGGAGAAGAGCGTGGTGGCGCGCTGTCCGTAGTCGATGTGGGAGAGGTAGCCGGCACGGTCGTAGGAGACCGCCTTGGCCTCCTTCATGTTGCGCGCGTAGGCGTTCTTCTCCTTCTCCCACCACAGCGACATCGCGTTGCCGGTGCCGTCGACGACGTAGTCGAGCTGGAAGCGCCAGCCCTGGTCGCAGAAGGAGTCCTCGAACTTCGTCGCGTAGCAGGGGTCCTCGGAGTGGTTGCCCGCGACCGGCACGTTCAGCACGGAGTTGGTCTCGGGCTTGCCCGAGGTCCAGCCCGGCAGCCGGTTCAGTCCGAAGTAGTACTGGGTGCCGTCGTCGGTGGTGACCCGCCAGAACTCACCGTTGTTGTCACCGTTGTTGGAACCGTCGATGCCGGTGAGGGCCTTGTAGTCGGCCGCGGTCAGCAGCTCGACGCGCATGTTCTCGCCGCGCGCGCCCTTCCACTCCTTGGTGGTGTCGTCACGCACCAGCTCGATGGTCGTCCCGTTCAGCGACAGGACCGCGTTGTACGAGCCCCAGCACTGATCCCCGGTGAAGTGCTTGGCGTTGTTGGCGTCGGCGGTGTCGGCGGCGCAGCCCACGAACGTGCGGGTGATCGAGCCCGGGTTGTAGTCCCAGCCCTCACCGACCCAGGAGACCTGGTTGTTCGTGGAGGACGTACGGCCGTCCGAGGTCTGCGAGTTGTAGCTGAGCGTGACGTTCGGCGCCGGGCCCGCCGGGACCTGCGGGGCGGCCATCGTGTACGAGTAGCTGAACGCGCCGGAGGAGCCGCCCGCCGTCCAGGAACCGGCCGAGACGATCGGGCTCGCCGAGAAGTCACCGCCCGCGCCCGCGCCGTAGGAACTGCCCACGAGCAGACCGCCGCCGGAGGAGTCCGCGATCTGCCGGACGGCACTGGCCGCGTCCTCGTGCCAGACGGCCGAGTCGACGCTGCCGGAGCCGGTGCTCACCGCGCTGTTCGCGGTGGACGTGGTGCCGGAGACCGACGCCAGGTCGGCCGTGTCCAGGATGACGTTGACCAGGGTCTCGGGGACCTCGACCGTGGTGTCGGTGGACCCGCTGACCTCGTCGGAGGCGCCGTCCTCACCGGTGTCCGCCTCCGAGCCCGAGGAGTCACCGGCGTCCAGGGCCACCGTGGCGGTGTCGCCGGTGCGCTCGACCTCGGTGGTCACCGGGATACCGGTCGAGCACGCCTCGTCCTCCGGCGTCGTCGCGTAGCACGCCGGCATCAGCGTGAAGGACAACCGGTCCAGCCACTGGGCGCTGTAGGTCTCGGCCAGCTTGGTCGCGTCGATGGAGACCACCGCGTCACCCGTGGCCGTGTCCGGCGCGTCCACCGCGAGCAGGAAACCCTGCGCGCCGCTCGCGACTGCGTCGGCCTCGGGTGCGGCGGCGACGCTCCACTGGCCTTCGAGGGCGTCGGCCTCGGCGGAGGTGGCGCCGTCGGGGGCGCCGACACCGATCGACATCGTGCCGTCGGCCGACTTCGCGACCTCGGTCGTGCCGCCCGCGGTCACCGTGTCGACGGCCTTGGTGCCGGAGGCGGCGGGCACCTCGGCGACCGCGGCGGGCGTGTACGCCTGCGCGGGGTCGGTCGCGGCGGAGCCGGAGAGTTCCTCGAGGTTGTCGGTCAGCGTCTCGTCGACCGGGACGGCGTCCGTCTCCTGGAGGTCCTCCAGCTCGACAGCCGTACGGGGGTCGCTGGGGCCGAACGCCACAGCGCTCGGCAGCAGGGTGACGTTGAGGGCGAGAACCAGTCCGGCGACGACACCGAGCCGCGTTCTGCGACGAACCAGACGCTCACGCGGCGATCTCGCCAGCGAACCCCTGCCGCACCAGGACAGCACCGTATGCACGGCCAAGTTGACCTTCCCCCGTCACAAACCGACACACCATCAAAAATGCTCAAAGCGATGGCACTTGGTGAGCATTGACTTACCGACCGAGCACGAAAATAAAGACATCGTGAAGATCTGCGTCAAGGTTCCCTGAATCTGTGTTAGCTATGTCACTGATCAAAATCAGACAAAAAATAGCAAAGAAACGCTCCAGGCGTCTTTGCGCGGCGATTGCAAACTGCAGGCCTGCCAAAGGGTGTTGATCTGGCCGGGAGGAGCTGTTCATACTCCAACCGCCCAATCCGGCGCGTCGAGCGCCATGCCGCGGCGGCGCCCGCCGCACCGCGGTCCAGCCTGTTGTGGAGAAGGGCCCCTTGAGCGACCTCGACCCCGCCATGGAACCAAGTCCCCCTGGCAGACGGCGCGTTCGGCGTGCCCTGGCCACGGCCGTGGCGCTGGCCGTGCTGGCCGGCGGCGGCGCGCTGCTCGCGCTGCGCGACGACGGCGACACCGTCACCGACGCCAGGACCAAGCGGGCCGCGCAGCCGGTCGACGAGGACGAGGCCCAGCAACGGGCCCGCAAGAGCGGCAAGAAGGTCGAAGTCGCCACACTCACCGACGAGTTCTCGACCACCTACGCCAACCCCGACGGAACCTTCACCTACACGGCTTCCGTCGCACCCCTGCGGGCCAAGAACGCCCAGGGTGAATGGGCTCCGGTCGACACCGATCTGCGCAAGGGCGAAAAGGGCTGGCGCACCGTCAACAGCCCTTATCCGGTGACCTTCTCGCCCGGCGGAAGCGGAAGCGGTGGCGCCGGCAAAGCGGCAGCCCATTCCTCCGGTACGACCGCTCAGTCGGCCGTTTTCCGGACCGGAAGCGGAATCCGCCCGGTGGCCGATTCCAGCTCCTGGACCCCGCTGCTGACGATGACCGCCGAGGGCCACGAGATCGCCTTCGCCTGGCCGGGCGAACTGCCCGAGCCGGTCGTCGAGGACAACCGCGCGCTGTACGAGAACGTCCTGCCCGGCGTGGACCTGATGCTGTCCGCGCGCGACACCGGCTTCACCCACGTCCTGGTCGTCCACACGCCGGAGGCCGCCGAGAAGCTGGCCGCCGACCCGCCGCGCTACCGCGTCACCTCCGCCACCCTCTCCTTCACCCTCGACCCCGGCACCGACGTGCTGATGGCGAAGGACGGCGACGGCAACGAGATCGCCGTCTCCCCCACGCCGTTCCTGTGGGACTCGGCGGGCACGCACGACACGGACGGCGCGTCCGCCGACCCGGAGACCGCGACCGGCACCAACGAGGACCCCGAGGTCGTCGAAGAGGCGCCCGCACGCGAGAACCCCGACGACGTCCCGGCGGACGAGGTCCCGAACGAGAACCCGGACGACACGAAGAGCAACGCCGACCCCGTCGCCTACGACGGCATCCGCGCGTCCGCCTCCGACACGCTCGCCCTGCCCGCCGTGAACGGCCCCGGCGAGGGCGCCCACGCCACCACGGCCGGCGCCGCGTTCGGCGACGACGTGCTGACGATCACCCCGCCGAGCAGCTATCTCGAGGACACCGAGGACCTCACCTACCCGCTGTTCCTCGACCCCTCCACCACCGGCATCCGCGCCAACTGGACCACGGTCTACAAGCGGTACCCGAGCTCCAGTTTCTACGACGGCGCGAACTACAACGAGGACACCAAGGAAGCCCGCGTCGGCTTCGAGCGGGAGACCTGGGGCACGGCCCGCTCGTTCTTCCGGATGAAGCTGAAGAACTCCATCAAGGGCGCGGACGTCTCCAGCGCCACCCTGAAGGTCCTGGAGACCCACTCCTGGTCGTGCAGCAAGCGCACGGTCCAGCTCTGGGGCACGGGTGACTTCACCTCCAAGACCACCTGGAACCGCCAGCCGTCCTGGAAACGGAAGATCACCTCGAAGTCGTTCGCCTACGGCTGGAAGTCCAACAGCTCCTGCCCGGACGCGTACGTCAACTTCACGGTCACCTCGCTGGCCCAGGACGCCGCCGACGACGGGGTGACCAGCTTCAACCTGGGCCTGGTGGCCTCCACCTCGTCCTCCGCGCCGACGGGTTCCTCCAGCAGCCTGGAGACGGACACCTACTCCTGGAAGAAGTTCAAGGCCGAGGGCGACGGCTCCCCGTCGCTGTCCATCACGTACAACCGGAAGCCGAACACGCCGACGTCGGTGACCATGAGCCCCGGCTCCTGCGACACCTCCGCCTCCCCGTACATCAAGGTCGGCAAGGCGGACACCATCACCATCAGCGGCAAGGCGACCGACCCGGACAGCGACCTGGCCAAGCTGGAGTTCCAGCTCTGGCAGACGGGCAAGGCCGACACCACGACGAAGACCTTCACCAAGGCCGTGGACGACGGCGAGGTCGGCGGGGTCTCCATCAAGTCCTCCCTGACCACCGGCGTCACCTACTCCTGGCGGGTGCGCGCCTGGGACGCGAAGGTCAGCAGCGGCTGGGCGCCCACCGGCGGCGACGGCGTGTGCCGGTTCACCTACGACACCGATCTGCCCGACTCCCCCGCCCCGGTGGTCTCGACCGAGTTCCCGGGCGACGACGACGGGGACAGCGAGCCCGACGTGTGGTCGGTCAAGCCCTTCGGCAACACCGGCAGCTTCACCTTCGCGGTCGGCTCGACCTCCGAGACCGACATCGTGAAGTTCGTCTGGTCCATCAACTCCACCAGCTACGCGGGCTACGCCTGCTCGGGCGGCGCCCAGGGCACCTCGGGCGGTCTCACCAAGTCCTGCACCACGGCCGTCAAGACGGCCACCATCACCGGCATCAAGCCACCGGCAGCCGGACCCAACACCCTGTACGTCAAGTCCGTGGACTCGGCGGGCAACATCTCACCCAACGCCCGCAAGTACTTCTTCTACGTCCAGCCCCGCTCGACCGCCGACGGCCCCGGCGACCTGAACGGGGACGGCGACGCCGACTTCGCCCATGTCACCGCCGCCGGAAACCTCTGGATCGACTCGGTGTCGCAGGACGGCACCTGGGTGTCCAGCGCCTTCGGCACCCACGACAAGGGCACCCTGATCAAGGACGGCGGCACCGCCCCGCACATCTGGGACGGCACCGGCACCTACGCCCTGGTCACCCACAACGGCGACTTCGCCCCCGGCGACGGCGTCACCGACTGGGTGGTGCGCACCCCCGAGGGCCGGCTGTTCCTCTACCCGGGCGACGGCTACGGCGCGATCGACGTCAGCAAGCGCGTCGAGATCCGCCTGCCCGCCAACGCCCCCGCCCCCTCCACCTTCTCGGAGATCAAGTCGGCGGGCGACATCACCGGCGACGGGCAGCCGGAACTGTTCGTGGCCGGCGGCACCAACGGGGCCGAACTGTGGGTGTTCACCGGCTACAGCGGCGGCACCTTCAGCGAGGCGACGAAGATGACGTCCTCCGCGTGGGGCGCCACCGAGCGGGACTTCGTGGCGATCGCCGACTACAACGGTGACGGCGCGGCCGACATGACCTTCCGCACCGCGTCCGGCAACCTCATCCTGCGCAAGGGCATCCTCGACGCTGACGGGGTGGGCACGGTCCTCACCAGCCTGGGCACGTCCGCGGCGAGCCTGGACGGCGACGACACCTACGCCGCCACCAGCTACACGTACGCGGCCTTCCCGCTGATCTACGGCACGCCGGACGTCACCGGCGACGGTCTGCCGGACATCTGGACGACCAACGCGGCCGGCGCCCTGCTCCTCTACCAGGGCGGCGCCACCAGCCTCGGCACGTCGACCACACTGAGGTCGAGCGGCTGGGACACGGTGCAGCGACTGGGCTGACACCGGGCTCCGGCCCGGCGCGACACGGCAGAGCGCGGCTTCCGTTCCGATTCCTGCGAACGGGAGCCGCGCTCCTGCTGTTTCAGCCGCCCTTTCTTCGAGCAAGGTGTCCCCGTGACGAACCGGACCATGCCCACCGTGGTGATCACCGGAGCCGCCGGCTTCATCGGCCGGCATGTGGTCCGCGAGGCCGAACGCCGGGGCCTCACCCTGAGGCTGACGACCCATCACACCGAGGTGCGGGCAGGCGCGCCGGGCACGACGGTCGTCCCCGCCGACCTGACCGACCCGGCCTCCCTGCGCGGCCTGTGCGACGGCGCCGACGCCCTGCTGCACTGCGCCTCGCAGATCGGCGGCCCGGACGCACGGTGCGAGGCGGTCAACGCCCGCGGTACGGCGGCGCTCGTGGCCGAGGCCCGCCGGGCCGGCGTCGGCCGCGTCGTCCACCTCAGCACCGCCGCCGTGTACGGGCGCGGCACCTTCCGCCGGGCCCGGCCGCAGGACCTGGACCGCGCGCCGGTCTCGGCCACCTCACGGACCCGGGCGGCCGGCGAGGACGCCGTCCTGGCCGCCGGCGGCACGGTCGTACGTCCCCACCTCGTGTACGGCGAGGGCGACACCCGGGTGGTCCCCGCGCTGGCCCGGCTGCTGCGCGGCCTGCCCGGCACGGTGGAGGGCTGGCGCGCCCGGGTCTCCCTGATCGCCGCCGAGGATCTGGCCCACGCCCTGGTCGCCGCCGCGCTGGCCCCCGCCGAACGGCTCACCGCGCCCGTCTACCACGCCTGTCACCCCGAGCCCGTGCCCTGGCACACGGTCCTGAGCGCGGTCGCCGACCTCGCCTCCGTCCCCCGACCACACCGCGACCTCACCCTGGACGAGGCCCACGCCTGGTGCCGCGAGCGCGGAGTCCCGCGGCACGACCTGGACATGCTGGTCACCGACCACTGGTTCGACGGCGCGCCCCTGTGGGCCGACCTCGACCACACACCGGGGTCCTTCGGCGAACGGTTCGCCCCATACGAGAGCTGGTACCGCCGGACACTGGCCCCCGTGGAGACCGCCGACCGGCCGGACGCACCGCCGGTCACCTGATTCCCGATGTGCGGCGCCCGAGCCTTCTCACCAGTGGCCGGACATCCGCGCGGGACAGGTCTTTGTGGCCCCGAGGCGCACCGCGCTAGAGGTGAACTATAGGTCGGTCGCGGATCTTGGTGATGATCGCCGACCCGATGGCCCGCCCCTTGGAGGATCCGTGCGTCGCTGCCCCGCCATGACGGACTACGGCATCGCCACCGCCCTCGGGTGACGGCCAGGGCCGCCCTGCTCCGGTGCCCGGCCCGTACCCGCGACGCGGCGTCCGCCGTGGCCGTACGGCAGGCGGGTCGGTCCGCAATGGATCCCCGCACGCCCGCGCCCATCACCGTCGCGCCGGTCCCGGGTCGCCGCCCCGTCCAAGGCCCCGCCCGGCACGGTCCCCGCCCGTCGGCGCGGTTCCGGCCCGTCGGCGCGAAAACGCCCTGACCGTCACACCACCCGCACACTGCTTCCCGGATGGAGTCCCCTGCCCATGCCCATGCCCAGTCACAGCTCTGCCTCCGTACCGAACCCGGCTCACCCGGCACGCCCGCTCCCGCTCCTCGCGGGCCAGTCCGGAATCTGGTTCAGCCTCGAACTGGGCACCGCCGAGCAGCAGTACTCCGTGGGCCTCTACACCGACATACGTGGCCCCTTACACATCCCCGACTTCCGTACGGCCGCCCGTCAGGCCGTGGCCGAGACCGAGGCACTGCGGCTGCGGTTCACGCCGGGGACGGACGGCAGCGCGCCCTGTCAGGAGATCGGAGCACCGGACGACGACTGGACCCTGCCTGTCGTCGAAGCGGCGGACGAGGCCGCGGCCCGCGCCTGGATGCGCACCGACCTCGCGCGGACGACGGACATCGCCCGCGACCCGCTCTTCTCCTTCGCGCTGATCACCGTCTCGCCCGACCGGCACTTCTTCTACCAGCGGGCCCATCACCTCGTTCTCGACGGACACAGCGGCGTTCTCGTGCTGCGCCGGACCGCCGAGATCTACACGGCCCTGCGCGAAGGCCGCGATCCCGCCGAGGGCACCCTGCCCGGGCTCGCCGAACTGCACACCGCCGAGGCGGACTACCACGCGTCCGAGCGGTACGCCGCCGACCGTGCCCACTGGGCCGAGCGGCTCACGGACCTGCCCGAACCCGCCACCCTCAGCCTCGGCGAACGCGGCGGGCGGACGGCGGACGGCGACCTCGTACGCGCCGCGGGCCGCATCCCGCAGGACACCCTGGACCGGCTCGCCGCGACCGCCCGCCTCGCTCGGACCAACTGGTCCACCGGGCTCATCGCCGCCATCGCCGCCTATCTGCACCGCGTCACCGGTCAGGACGACATCCTCCTCAGCCTGCCCGTCGCCAACCGCGCCACCGCCGTCGCGAAGCAGACCCCCGGCATGACGGCCAACATCGTCCCCGTACGCGTCAAGGCCGACGCGGGCACGACCGTCCGCGCCCTCATCCGCCGCGCCCTCGATGAGACCCGCCAGACGCTGCGGCACCAGCAGTACCGGTACGAGGAGATCCTGCGCGACCTGCGCGACCGGCGCGACGCCCACGGCTCCGGCGAGACGGGGGCGCCCCGGACAGGCCGCCAGTTCGGGCCTGTCGTCAACATCCTGGGCTTCGACCTGAACGTCTCCTTCGCGGGCAGCCCGGGCATCGCCCACCGGCTCACCTCCGGCCCGATCGAGGACGTCGAGTTCGCGGCCTACCTCGTACCCGGCGAGGGCGGTCTTCAGCTCCAGCTCGCGGCGAACCCGGCCCGCTACTCCGAGGCGGAACTCGCGGGGCACCTGCGCCGGTTCACCACGTTCCTCGACACCTTCGCGACCGACCCCGAGGCCGAGATCTCCGGCCTGTCCGTCATGCTGCCGGGCGAGCGCGAGCAGCTGCTGGTGGAGTGGAACGACACGGCCGTCGAGCTCACCGGTCCCGGCACCCTGCACCAGCTCTTCGAGGAGCAGGCGGCCGCGACCCCGGATGCGTGCGCTCTCGTGTTCGGCGAGGAGCAGGTCTCCTACGGCGAGCTCAACGCCCTCGCCAACCAGGTCGCGCACGGGCTGACCGCCCAGGGTGTGGGACCGGAATCGGTGGTGGCCGTGGCCCTGCCGCGCTCCACCGAGCTGGTCGCCGCGCTCCTCGGCGTCCTCAAGACCGGTGCCGCCTACCTCCCCATCGACCTCGGCTACCCCGCCGAACGACGCCAGTACATGCTCGACAACTCCCACGCCGCACTCCAGATCGACGACACCACCCTCACCGGCCTGACCACCGGGCAGCCCACACACAACCCGACCATCACCGTCGACCCCGACTGCCCCGCCTACGTCATCTACACCTCAGGCTCCACCGGCCGCCCCAAGGGCGTCACCATCCCCCACACCGGCATCGTCAACCGCCTGCACTGGATGCAGCACCAGTACCGACTCACCCCCACCGACCGCATCCTCCACAAGACACCCATCGGCTTCGACGTCTCCGTCTGGGAACTCTTCTGGCCCCTCCTCCAAGGCGCCACCATGGTCATCGCCGAACCCGACGGCCACAAAGACCCCACCTACCTGACCCGGCTCATCACCCAGCAGAGCATCACCACAGCGCACTTCGTGCCCTCGATGCTCCAGGTCTTCCTCGGCGAAGCACACACCGGCACATACGACTCACTGCGGCGCGTCATCTGCTCCGGCGAAGCCCTGCCCCCCGAGACCCGCGACACCTTCTTCCGCACCCTCCCGGACGTCGAGCTCCACAACCTCTACGGCCCCACCGAAGCCTCCATCGACGTCACCCACACCCCCTGCCACCCCGACACCGACATCACCATCGGCACCCCCGTCTGGAACACCCGCGTCTACGTCCTCGACACCAACCTCAACCCCGTCCCCATCGGCACCCCCGGCGACCTCTACCTCGCCGGCACCCAACTCGCCCGCGGCTACCTCAACCGACCCGACCTCACCGCCACCGCCTTCCTCCCCAACCCCCACGGCACCCCCGGCGAGCGCATGTACCGCACCGGAGACACCGCCGCCTGGACCCCCAACGGCCACCTCCACTACCTCGGCCGCACCGACGACCAGATCAAAATCCGCGGACAACGCGTCGAACTCGGCGAAATCCAGACCACCCTCGCCAGCCTCCCCACCATCGCCCAAGCCGCCGTACACATCCACAACGACCGCCTCACCGCCTACTACGTCACCACCCCCGACACCCCCACCCCCGACTTCACCACCCTCCGCCACCACCTCCCCGACCACATGATCCCCACCACCTACATCAAACTCGACACCCTCCCCCTCACCCCCAACGGCAAACTCGACCGACGCGCCCTGCCGACCCCTGCCGTGTCCCAGCGCTCCGGGACGCTGCGCGCAGCGCGCAACCCCCGCGAAGAGATCTTGTGCGGGCTGTTCGCCGAGGTACTCGGCGTCGACGCCCCTCTCGGCATCGACGACGACTTCTTCGCTCTCGGTGGGCACTCCCTCCTCGCCACCCGCCTCACCAGCCGCATCCGCACCACCCTCGGCACCGAACTCCCCCTGCGCACCCTCTTCGAAGCCCCCACCGTCGCCCAACTCACCCACCACCTCACCCACCACCACGACGAACACCGACCACCCCTCACCCCCCACCACCCCCGACCCGACCACACCCCCCTCTCCCACGCCCAACGCCGCCTCTGGTTCCTCGACAAAATGGACCACGGCAGCCCCACCTACCACATGCCCCTCGCCGTCCACCTCCACGGCCCACTCGACACCACCGCACTCCACACCGCCCTCACCGACGTCGTCCAACGCCACGACACCCTCCACACCCTCTTCGAAGAACACGACGGCGAACCCACCCAGAAGGTGCTGCACGGGCCCTCGGCCCAGCCGGTGCTGGAGCAAGTGAACGCGTCCGGCGCAGAGTTGCCCGCGTTGCTGAAGTCCGCCGCGACCCAGCCGTTCGACCTGGCTGCCGAACCCCCGCTACGGACAACCCTGTTCAAGCTCGCCGAGGACGAGCACGTACTGCTCGTGGTCCTGCACCACATCGCCGGCGACGGCTGGTCCTTCGCACCCCTCGCCCGCGACCTCTCCACCGCCTACCGCGCCCGGACCGAAGGGGCCGCGCCCGACTGGCAGCCACTCCCCGTCCAGTACACCGACTACACCCTCTGGCAGCACCGGCTCCTCGGCGACGAGCGCCGTCCCGACAGCCAGGCCGCACGCCAAATCCGGTTCTGGACGGAGCAGCTGGCGGATCTGCCGGACGAGATGGCCCTGCCGTACGACAGGTCGCGTCCTCGGCAGCCGAGCAACCGAGGTCACAGCGTGGCCTGGAGGCTCACGGCATCCACGCGGAACGACCTCGAGCAGTTGGCCCGTGAGTCGGGCGCGAGTCTGTTCATGGTCGTCCAGGCCGCCCTCGCCGCACTCCTCACCCGACTCGGCGCCGGACACGACATCCCCATCGGCGCTCCCATCGCCGGACGCACCGACGAAGCCCTCGACGACCTCGTCGGCTTCTTCGTCAACACCCTCGTCCTACGCACCGACACCACCGGCGACCCCACCTTCCGCACCCTCCTCCACCGCACCCGCGAAACCGACCTCCACGCCTACGCCCACCAGGACATCCCCTTCGAACGCCTCGTGGAGAAGCTCAATCCGGCGCGTTCGGCCGGACGACACCCCCTCTTCCAGGTGATGCTGAACTTCGAGGACGACCTTGCGGCTTCCGCCTTCGGGCTGCCCGGGCTCGAGGTGAGCACCGAGACGGTCACGGTCGACGCGGCCAAGTTCGACCTCATGTTCAACGTGGTCACGGCGGCCACCGGAGAACTGCACGGAACCGTGGCCTTCGCCACCGATCTTTTCGACGAGGCGACCGTTCAGGGCATGGCGGAGCGGTTCGTACGGCTCCTGGAGGGCATCGCCGCCGACCCGAACCGCCGGACGGCGGAATACGAACTCCTCAGTTCCGAGGAACGGCATCAGCTGCTGGTGGAGTGGAACGACACGGCCGTCGAGCTCACCGGTCCCGGCACCCTGCACCAGCTCTTCGAGGAGCAGGCGGCCGCGACCCCGGATGCCTGCGCTCTCGCCTTCCGCGAGGAACAGGTCTCCTACGGCGAGCTGAACACCCTCGCCAACCAGGTCGCCCACGGGCTGACCGCCCAGGGTGTGGGACCGGAATCGGTGGCGGCCGTGGCCCTGCCGCGCTCCACCGAGCTGGTCGCCGCGCTCCTCGGCGTCCTCAAGGCCGGTGCCGCCTACCTCCCCATCGACCTCGGCTACCCCGCCGAACGACGCCAGTACATGCTCGACAACTCCCACGCCGCACTCCAGATCGACGACACCACCCTCACCGGCCTGACCACCGGGCAGCCCACACACAACCCGACCATCACCGTCGACCCCGACTGCCCCGCCTACGTCATCTACACCTCAGGCTCCACCGGCCGCCCCAAGGGCGTCACCATCCCCCACCGCGGTGTCGTCAACCGCCTGCACTGGATGCAGCACCAGTACCGGCTCACCCCCACCGACCGCATCCTCCACAAGACACCCATCGGCTTCGACGTCTCCGTCTGGGAACTCTTCTGGCCCCTCCTCCAAGGCGCCACCATGGTCATCGCCGAACCCGAAGGCCACAAAGACCCCACCTACCTGACCCGGCTCATCGACCACGAACACATCACCACCGCCCACTTCGTCCCGTCGATGCTCCAGGTCTTCCTCACCGACACCGGCACCGGCACATGCGGTTCGCTACGCCGCGTCATCTGCTCCGGCGAAGCCCTGCCCCCCGAGACCCGCGACACCTTCTTCCGCACCCTCCCCCACACCGAACTCCACAACCTCTACGGCCCCACCGAAGCCTCCATCGACGTCACCCACACCCCCTGCCACCCCCACACCGACATCACCATCGGCACCCCCGTCTGGAACACCCGCCTCTACGTCCTCGACACCAACCTCAACCCCGTCCCCATCGGCACCCCCGGCGACCTCTACCTCGCCGGCACCCAACTCGCCCGCGGCTACCTCAACCGACCCGACCTCACAGCACAGCAGTTCATCCCCTGCCCATTCGGCATTCCCGGCGAGCGTATGTACCGCACCGGAGACATCGCCGCCTGGACCCCCAACGGCCACCTCCACTACCTCGGCCGCACCGACGACCAGATCAAAATCCGCGGACAACGCGTCGAACTCGGCGAGATCGAGGCCGCGCTCCTGAGCTGCCGCGGGATCGCACAGGCTGCAGTCGTCGTCCGGGAGGACACACCGGGCGACCAGCGCCTGACCGCGTACGTGGTGCCCGCGTCCGAAGCCACCGAGATCGAGGGGGCCGCGCTGCGGGAGGCGGTCAGAAGGCTGCTGCCGGAGCACATGGTGCCGTCGGCCGTCGTCACCCTGGGCGCCCTCCCGCTCACCGCGAACGGCAAACTCGACCGACGCGCCCTCCCGGTTCCCGATGTCGTGGCGGGTGGTTCGGGTCGCGGGCCGTCGACGGTGCGGGAAGAGATCCTGTGCACGGTCTTCGCCGAGACCCTGGGCGTGCCCCAGGTCGGGCTGGACGACGACTTCTTCGAACTCGGCGGCCACTCCCTCCTCGCCGTCTCCCTGGTGGAACGCCTGCGTGAACGCGGCGTCTCCATCGACGTCCGCACCCTGTTCACGACCCCGACCGTGGCCGGCCTGGCCACAGCCACCGGCCGCGCCCAGGTGACAGTCCCGCCCAATCTCATCCCCGCCGACGCACAGACCATCACCCCCGACATGCTCCCCCTGACCACCCTCAACACCCGGCAAGTGGCAGCCGTCGTCGCCCAGATCCCCGGCGGAGCACCCAACATCGCCGACATCTACCCCCTGGCACCCCTGCAGGAAGGCATCCTCTTCCACCACCTCATGACCGCAGGGCAGAACGATGTCTACGTACTGCCGGCAGTACTGCGCTTCGACTCCCCTGACCGCTTCGACCGCTTCCGCACGGCACTGCAGAAGGTCGTCGACCGGCACGACATCCTGCGCACCGCCATCGTCTGGGAAGGGCTTGAGGAACCCGTCCAGGTCGTACTGCGCCATGCCGACATCCCCGTCACGACCATCCACCCGGAACAGGGCGACCTGGCGGAAGAACTGCTGGCAGCCTGCCCGCCGGTCATGGACCTACGTGCGGCACCCCTGCTCCACCTGCACGTCACCGAGCCGGACGAGAAGCGCCAGGTGCACGCCGTGCTCCAGGTCCACCATCTGGTGCAGGACCACACCGCGCTCAGTGTCGTGCTCGACGAAGTCCGCTCGATCCTCGACGCCCGGGAACACGAACTCCCCACCCCCCTGCCCTTCCGCGACGTCGTCGCCCAGGCCCGCCTGGGCACACCCCAAGAAGAACACCAGGCCTACTTCACCGCCCTCCTCGGCGACGTCACCGAACCCACCGCCCCCTACGGAATCCTCGAAACCCACGGCAACGCCTCCCACATCACCGAGGCAACCCTGCCACTCAACACCACCCTCTCCCGCCGCCTGCGCGAACAGGCCCACCACCACGGCGTCAGCCCCGCCACCCTCTTCCACGTCATCTGGAGCCGCGTCACCGCCGCAACATCCGGCCGCCACGACACCGTCTTCGGCACCGTGCTCTTCGGCCGCATGAACGCCGGAACCGGAGCAGACCGCATACCCGGCCTCTTCATCAACACCCTCCCCGTCCGCACACGCGACACCTCCCCCACCCTCACCCAAGCCATCACCACCATGCGCGACCAACTCGCCAATCTCCTCACCCACGAACACGCCCCCCTCTCCCTCGCCCAACAACACAGCGGCATCACCGCCCCCACCCCCCTGTTCACCTCCCTCCTCAACTACCGCCACAGCTCAAATCTGAGTGAATCCGGAACAGTTGAGGCACTGGAGGGCATCGAGGTACTCCTCGCCCACGAGCGCACCAACTACCCGATCACCATCTCGATCGACGACACCGGCGACGCCTTCGCCATCACCGCCCAGACAGCCACCCCCATCGACCCACACGCCATGTGCGAGCGAGTGAGCGTCACAGCCGAGCGTCTGGTCGCGGCGCTCGAAAGCGAGTCGGGCACCCTCCTTCAGGATCTGGACGTCCTCAATGAGGCGGAGCGACGGCGTGTCCTGGTGGAATGGAACGACACTGCCGTCGAGCTCACCGGTCCCGGCACCCTGCACCAGCTCTTCGAGGAGCAGGCGACCGCGACCCCGGATGCCTGCGCTCTCGCCTTCCGCGAGGAACAGGTCTCCTACGGCGAGCTGAACACCCTCGCCAACCAGATCGCCCACGGGCTGACCGCCCACGGCGTAGGACCGGAATCAATCGTCGCCGTCGCCCTGCCCCGCTCCACCGAGCTGGTCGCCGCGCTCCTCGGCGTCCTCAAGACCGGTGCCGCCTACCTCCCCATCGACCTCGGCTACCCCGCCGAACGACGCCAGTACATGCTCGACAACTCCCACGCCGCACTCCAGATCGACGACACCACCCTCACCGGCCTGACCACCGGGCAGCCCACACACAACCCGACCATCACCGTCGACCCCGACTGCCCCGCCTACGTCATCTACACCTCAGGCTCCACCGGCCGCCCCAAGGGCGTCACCATCCCCCACCGCGGTGTCGTCAACCGCCTGCACTGGATGCAGCACCAGTACCGACTCACCCCCACCGACCGCATCCTCCACAAGACACCCATCGGCTTCGACGTCTCCGTCTGGGAACTCTTCTGGCCCCTCCTCCAAGGCGCCACCATGGTCATCGCCGAACCCGACGGCCACAAAGACCCCACCTACCTGACCCGGCTGATCACCCAGCAGAGCATCACCACAGCGCACTTCGTGCCCTCGATGCTCCAGGTCTTCCTCGGCGAAGCACACACCGACACGTGCGGTTCGCTACGCCGCGTCATCTGCTCCGGCGAAGCCCTGCCCCCCGAGACCCGCGACACCTTCTTCCGCACCCTCCCCCACACCGAACTGCACAACCTCTACGGCCCCACCGAAGCCTCCATCGACGTCACCCACACCCCCTGCCACCCCGACACCGACATCACCATCGGCACCCCCGTCTGGAACACCCGCCTCTACGTCCTCGACACCAACCTCAACCCCGTCCCCATCGGCACCCCCGGCGACCTCTACCTCGCCGGCACCCAACTCGCCCGCGGCTACCTCAACCGACCCGACCTCACAGCACAGCAATTCATCCCCAACCCCCACGGCACCCCCGGCGAACGCATCTACCGCACCGGAGACACCGCCGCCTGGACCCCCAACGGCCACCTCCACTACCTCGGCCGCACCGACGACCAGATCAAAATCCGCGGACAACGCGTCGAACTCGGCGAAATCCAGACCACCCTCGCCAGCCTCCCCACCATCACCCAAGCCGCCGTACACATCCACAACGACCGCCTCACCGCCTACTACGTCACCACCCCCGACACCCCCATCCCCGACTTCACCACCCCCGACTTCACCACCCTCCGCCACCACCTCCCCGACCACATGATCCCCACCACCTACATCAAACTCGACGCCCTCCCCCTCACCCCCAACGGCAAACTCGACCGACGTGCGCTCCCGGTTCCCGAAGTCGCCGTCGGCTCCAGCTCGCGTCGCCCTCGCACCGCTCAAGAAGAGGTGCTCTGCGCTCTCTTCGCCGAAGTGCTGGGCATCGGCACCCCCGTGGGCCTCGACGACGACTTCTTCGCTCTCGGTGGGCACTCCCTCCTCGCCACCCGCCTCACCAGCCGCATCCGCACCACCCTCGGCACCGAACTCCCCCTGCGCACCCTCTTCGAAGCCCCCACCGTCGCCCAACTCACCCACCACCTCACCCACCACCACGACGAACACCGACCACCCCTCACCCCCCACCACCCCCGACCCGACCACACCCCCCTCTCCCACGCCCAACGCCGCCTCTGGTTCCTCGACAAAATGGACCACGGCAGCCCCACCTACCACATGCCCCTCGCCGTCCACCTCCACGGCCCACTCGACACCACCGCACTCCACACCGCCCTCACCGACGTCGTCCAACGCCACGACACCCTCCACACCCTCTTCGAAGAACACGACGGCGAACCCACCCAGAAGGTGGTGTCCACCGAGGAGGCCGGGATCGGGATGAGGGAGCGTTCGGTCGCGGCGGCGGATCTTCACGAGCTGCTGGTGGACGCCGTATCCCGGACGTCCTTCGATCTGGGCCGTCAGCTCCCGTTCATGGCCACCCTGTTCAAGCTCGCCGAGGACGACCACGTACTGCTGCTGGTCCTGCACCACATCGCCGGCGACGGCTGGTCCTTCGCACCCCTCGCCCGGGACCTGTCCACCGCCTACCGCGCCCGGGCCGCAGGGGCCGCGCCCGACTGGCAGCCGCTCCCCGTCCAGTACACCGACTACACCCTCTGGCAGCACCGGCTCCTCGGCGACGAGCGCCGTCCCGACAGCCAGGCCGCACGCCAACTGGGCTACTGGCAGGCCCAGCTCGCCGGTCTCCCCGGCGAGCTCGTCCTCCCCGCGGACCGGCCACGGCCCGCCGTGGCCGGCCATCGGGGCGGCTTCTCGTACTGGGACGTCGACGCGGAACTGCTGGGCAGGCTCCAGGCGCTCGCCCGTGAGTCGGGCGCGAGTCTGTTCATGGTCGTCCAGGCCGCCCTCGCCGCACTCCTCACCCGACTCGGCGCCGGACACGACATCCCCATCGGCGCCCCCATCGCCGGACGCACCGACGAAGCCCTCGACGACCTCGTCGGCTTCTTCGTCAACACCCTCGTCCTACGCACCGACACCACCGGCGACCCCACCTTCCGCACCCTCCTCCACCGCACCCGCGAAACCGACCTCCACGCCTACGCCCACCAGGACATCCCCTTCGAACGCCTCGTGGAAGTCCTGAACCCCGAACGCTCCCTGTCGCGCCACCCCCTCTTCCAGGTCGCCCTCAACTTCCAGAACAACACCGAGGCCGTCCTCGACCTGGCGGGCGGCATCACGGTGAGTGAGATCGAACTGGGCACCGGGCAGGCGAAGTTCGATCTGTCCTTCACCGTGCGGGACGCGGCGGACGGCGGGCTGCGCGGTGCGATCGAGTACGCGACCGATCTGTTCGACCAGGACACGGTCGATCTGCTCGGCCGACGGCTCGTACGGTTCCTCGAAGCCGTCGTCGAGCGGCCCGACGAACCGTTGTCCCGGCACGAGCTCCTCACCCCCGAGGAGCACCACCAGCTCCTGGAGGAGTGGAACGGCACCCCGGCCGGTACGGCTCCCGGCACCGTGCACGGTCTCTTCGCGGCGCAGGCCGCCGCCACGCCCGACCGGGTCGCCCTGGTCCACGGCGACGAGCAGCTCACCTACGCCGAGCTCAACGCCCGGGCCAACCGGCTCGCGCACCGGCTGATCGCGGACGGAGCGGGGACGGGCACGGTCGTCGCCGTGTCGCTGCCGCGCTCGGTGGAGCTGGTGGTGGCCCTGCTCGGTGTGCTGAAGTCGGGGGCCGCCTATCTGCCGGTCGACCCCGACTACCCGGCGGAGCGGATCGCGTTCATGCTGGCGGACGTCGAGTCGGTCGCCGTCCTGGACGGTCCCGAGGCGGTGCGGGAGCCGGGCGAGTGGCCCGCGACCGACCCGGACGCCGCGGCAGACCTGGCGGACCTGGCCCGGATGCCGGCGTACGTGATCTACACCTCGGGGTCGACGGGGCGTCCCAAGGGGGTCGTCGTCCGCCATGACGCGGTCGTGAACTACCTCGCCTACCTGCGGGAACTCACCGGGTTCGGGGCCGGTGACACGGTGCTGAACCTCGCCTCGGTCTCCTTCGACCCGTCCGTGCGGGACGTCTTCGGACCGTTGACGTCCGGGGCGCGGCTCGTCATGGCCCGGCCGGAGGAGGCGAAGGATCCGGCGGCGCTGCTGGACCTGCTGACGCGGCACCGGGTGACCGTGCTGCCGGCCCTGGTGCCGACCATGCTGAACGCGCTCGCCGACGCGGCCCGGGACGCGGACGCCGAGCCGTCGCCGTGGCTGCGGATGGGGCTGGTCAGCGGTGAGGCGCTGACGGCCGCCCACGTACGGCGGGCCGCGGCGATCGGGAGGGACTGGCGGCTGGTGAACCAGTACGGGCCCACCGAGTCGACGATGACCGCGACCTTCCATCCGGTGACGGAGGAGGACGCCCGGGAGGGCACCCGGCTGCCGATCGGGCGGCCGATCGCGGGCGCCCGCTGCTATGTGCTCGACGCGTGGCTGCGGCCCGTGCCCGCGGGGTCGGTCGGTGAGCTGTATCTCGCCGGTGACGATCTGGCGGACGGGTATGTGAACCGTCCGGGGCTGACCGCCGAGCGGTTCGTGGCGGACCCGTACGGGGTGCGGCCGGGCGCGCGGATGTACCGGACCGGTGATCTGGCGCGGTGGCGGGCCGACGGCACGCTGGAGTTCCACGGCCGCGCCGACGACCAGGTCAAGCTGCACGGTGTCCGGGTCGAGCTGGGCGAGATCCAGGCCGTTCTGGCGGCCGTGCCCGGGGTCGCGCAGGCAGGTGTCGTGGTGCGCGAGGACCTGCCGGGCCGGCAGTTGCTGACCGGGTACGTGGTGCCCGAGCCCGGGGCGGAGCCGACGGCGGAGACGCTGCGGCGGGCCCTGACGGAGCGGCTGCCCCGGCCCCTGGTGCCGGGGGCGTTCGTGGTGCTGGACGCGCTGCCGCTCAGCCCGAACGGGAAGCTGGACCGCAAGGCGCTGCCGATGCCGGAGAGCGCGTACGGCGCGGGCCGGGAACCGGCCACTCCGGCGGAGAAGGCGCTGGCCGAGCTCTTCGGTGAGGTGCTGGGTCTGGACCGGGTCTCGGCGGAGGACAACTTCTTCGGTCTGGGCGGGCATTCGCTGCTGGCGGCCCGGCTGGTGAGCCGGGTGCGGGCGGTGCTGGGGGTGGAGCTGCATCTGCGCAGCCTCTTCCAGGCGCCGACGGTGGCCTCGTTGGCCGCGCTCGTGGAGCGGGACGGCGGGGACGAATCGTCGTTCGACGTGGTGCTGCCGATCCGGCCGCAGGGCAGCGGGACTCCCCTGTTCTGTGTGCACCCGGTGGGCGGTCTCAGCTGGTGCTACGCCAGGCTGGTGCCGTATCTCGGCGAGACGACGCCGGTGTACGGGCTGCAGGCCCGGGGCATCGTCGGCGAGGGGCGGCGGCCGCGGACGATCGAGGAGATGGCCGACGACTACGTCGAGCAGATCCGCCGGGTGCAGCCGCACGGCCCGTACCAGCTGTTGGGCTGGTCGGTGGGCGGGAACGTGGCGCACGCGGTCGCGGTACGGCTGCGCCGGCTCGGTGAGCCGGTCGCGCTCGTCGCGCTGCTCGACTCCTGCCCCAGCGATCTGATGGACAGGCCCACGCCGTCGGTGGAGCGCAAGCGGCTGTACAAGGTGGTCGCGGGCTTCGACGTGGACCCGGCGGACATCGTGGAGGACGACGGCGACGACTCCGCGTACGGACACACCCGGCGCAAGGAGCTCGCCCTGATGAAGGGGATGTCCCGGGAGCAGGTCAACGCGATGTGGGACACCTCGGTGAACGCCAGTCTGATCCTGCGGGAGTACCGGCCCGAGCCCCTGGACGTGGGGCTGGTGTACTTCACGGCCCTGCTGGAGCGGCCCGAGGGCAGCCCGGACGTCACGGCCTGGGAGCCGTACTCCGGGGGGCGGATCGAGGAGTACGGCATCGAGTCCAGCCATGCCGACATGATGGAGGCCGCTCCGGTGGCCGCCATCGGCCGGATCCTCGGCGGTGTGCTGCGCCGGATCGCGGGTGCGCGATGAGTGCCGTCGCCGACCGGGACGCGGTGGACCGTACGCCGCCGCTCGGCCGTAACCGGGACTTCTGGCTGCTGTGGACGGGCAGCGGGCTCTCCGTGCTGGGTTCCCGGGCCGCCACCGCCGGGTACGCGCTGCTGGCGCTGTGGGCGACCGGGTCGGGGCGGGCCGCCGGACTGGTGGCGTTCGCCGCGCTGCTGCCGAACCTGGTGGTGCAGCTGCCGGCCGGGGCGCTGGTCGACCGCTGGGACCGCAAGCGGCTGATGGTGGGCTGCGAGGTGGGCCGGGTGCTGGCCCTGCTGAGTGTGGCCTGCGCGGCCGCGGCCGGGCGGTTCTGGTTGCCGCATCTGATGGCGGTGGCGGTGGTGGAGACCAGCCTGGGGCTGGTCCACCAGTTGGCGGAGCAGGGTGCGGTGCGCCATGTGGTGGCCTCGCACCAGCTGGGGGCGGCCCTCGCGCGCAACGAGACCCGTGCCCGGGCGGCGGGGCTGATCGGCGGGCCGCTGGGGACCGCCCTGTTCGCCCTGACGCGTTGGCTGCCGTTCGCCTTCGCGGCTCTCGGGCAGCTGCTGTCGCTGCTCGGCCTGCTGCTGATCCGCCGGGAGTTCCAGGACCGGCGGGAGCGCCGGACGGGGTCGCTCGTGGGGGAGATGCGCGAGGCGGTGGAGTGGCTGCTGGGGCAGCGGTTCCTGCGGGCGGCGGTCTGTCTGGTGGCCGCGACGAACGTCCTCTTCCAGGTGCTGGTGCTGGTCGTGCCGTTCGCGCTGGTGAAGGAGGACGGCCGGTCGGCGGTGGCGGTCGGGGTCGTGACGGCGGCCGGCGGGCTCGGCGGGATGCTGGGGGCGCTCAGTGCCCAGTGGTGGGTTCCCCGGCTGTATCTGCGGACCGTGCTGATCGGTGGGCTCGGGCTGTGGGCGGCGCTGGTTCCGCTGGTGGCGGTGGTCCGTCACCCGCTGCTGATGGCTCCGGTGTTCGTGGCGATGAGTTATGTCAGCGGCGTCTTCAATGTGGTCGCCGCCGTCTACCAGATCCGCATCACCCCCGACGCGCTGCTGGGCCGGTCCGCCGGTGCGGTGGGCATGCTGGCGTACGGCGCCGCCGCGGTCGGGGCGCTGGCGGGCGGGATGATGCTGGACGGCTGGGGCAGCCGCTGGACGGTGCTCGCGGTCGCCGGGCTGATGGCGGTGACCGCTCTGGCGGCGGCCGCGGTGCCCGCCGTACGGGCCGCCGCGCATCCGGCGTCGGGCGGCCCCGTCCCGGATCCGGCCGGGTCCGCGAGCGACGGCATACCGGCGGTATAGGCCCCTGATAGGGGCTCCCAGCAGGATCGATGCGCGGGAGGTGACCGCGCTCTCGACCTCGACACGATCCGTTCCGACGCGCCGGCGCCGGCTGTGGTCCCGGGCCGTCGCGCACCTGTGGAAGGACTGAATCCCGTCATGCTCATCCTGCGGCACTCCGACGTCGCGCAGATCCTCGACGGCCG
Source organism: Streptomyces sp. YKOK-I1 (assembly GCF_054660435.1). Lineage (NCBI taxonomy): Bacteria > Bacillati > Actinomycetota > Actinomycetes > Kitasatosporales > Streptomycetaceae > Streptomyces > Streptomyces sp. YKOK-I1. The sequence continues at coordinate 5,841,839 of NZ_BAAGDR010000001.1, read as the reverse complement.
TGAACTCGACAACATCCAGGCCGTCGCCGACGCCTACCGCCTGCACGCGCAGGGTGACACGGCGGTGCCGCACTCCACGTTCCTGCGGTTTCCCGGACAGCCCCGCAACCGCATCATCGGTCTGCCGGCCTACCGGGGCGGGGAGCGGCCGGCCGCGGGGATGAAGTGGATCTCGTCGTTCCCGGCCAACATCGAGCGGGGCGTCGAACGGGCCAGCGCGGCGATCATCCTCAACTCCCTGGAGACCGGACGGCCCGAGGCGCTGGTCGAGGGGTCGCTGATCTCGGCCACCCGCACCGCCGCCAGCGCCGCGCTCGCCGCCGAGCTGCTGACCCGCGGCCGGCGCCCGGACGGCATCGCGCTGATCGGCTGCGGTGTGATCAACCTGGAGATCCTGCGTCATGTCGGGGCGGCCGTACCGGGGCTGAAGACGCTGTCTCTGTACGACAGTTCGGCCGACCGGGCGGCCGGGTTCGCGGCCCGGGCGGCCACCGTGCTGCCCGGCGCCGAGGTGGTCACGCTGGACAGCGCGGAGCAGGCGCTGGCGGCGCACGGCCTGGTCTCGATCGCCACGTCGGCGATCGAGCCGCACCTGGACCTGAAGGCGGCGGCCCCGGGCACGGTGGTGTTGCACATCTCCCTGCGGGACCTGTTGCCGGAGTCGCTGACCGACGCGCACAACATCGTCGACGACGTCGACCACGCGCTGCGCGAGCGCACCTCGCTGGATCTGGCCGTGCAGGCGGCCGGCCACCGTGACTTCATCGACCCGACGATCGGCCGGCTGCTCCTCGACGAGGGCTCCGACGGCGTGTTCACCCCGGAGCCGGGCCGCGCGGTCGTCTACGCGCCGTTCGGGCTGGGTGTCCTGGACATCGCCCTGGCGGTCGACGTCCTCTCCGCCGCCCGGGCCCAGGGGCTCGGGGTGCGGGTGGAGGGCTTCCTGCCGTGACGCCGTCCGGTCACGGCCGTACCCATCCCTTCGGAACCGACAAGGAAGCACCATGACCTGGAGCACTTCCCGCGACAAGCGCGCGGTCACCGTTCTGGTCGCGGTCGCCGCCGCGAGTGTCGCCCTGGTCGCGTCGCCCGCGAGCGCGGCCACGCCGGCCTGGGAGACGCAGACCGTCCCCACCACGAACGCCGACATCTCGGTCCTGCCCCTCGACGGCCAGAACGCCTTCGCGAAGTCGACGGCCCTGTGCTTCGACGAGTGCACGTCCTCGCCGAAGCTGTGGCAGAAGAGCGGAACCACCTGGAAGCAGCTGACGCCGGCCGCCGACGCCGAGGTCGGGGTGCTGGCCGGCACCGCGACCGACGACCTGTGGGTCTTCGGCAGCAGATACGCGACGACCGGCAGCTACCGCTTCAACCACTACGACGGCACCAGCTGGACCTCGAACCTCAACCCGGAGCCGAAGAACGCCGAGGTCCTCGACGCCCAGGCGGTCAGCCGCACCAGTGTGTGGGCGGTGGGCAACTACCGGGGTGAGGGCAGCGCCTGGTACCCGATGGTGACCCACTGGAACGGCAGTGCCTGGACCACCACCAAGTTCACCGGGATCGACGGCGAGTTCGAGACCCTCGACGTGAACTCGGACACCGACATCTGGGCGGTCGGCTTCCGCAACAAGGGCGGCACGGCGGACGGCCACTACCAGGGCCTCGTCATGCACTACGACGGCACGAGCTGGACCGAGGTGTCCATCCCCGAGGTGTCCGGCGAGAACTACATCCTGCGCGAGGTCATCAGCAACGGGCCGAACGACGCCTGGGTCGCGGCCGGCAGCAAGGTGAGCCACTGGGACGGCACGGCCTGGAGCCGCCGGGACACCCCGGCGTCGTGGCCCTCGTTCGCGTACTACGGCGGCCAGCTCTACGCCGGTCTGAGCACCTCGCCCAAGCTGGTCCGCTGGAACGGCAGCGCCTGGCAGACGGACAGCACGCTGACCAAGGGCACGGCGGTCGACGAGCTGGCCACGACGGCGGACGGTTCGCTGTACGCCGTCTCCGACGAGGGCAACGTCCTGTTCGGCTACACCGCCTATCTGTCCCGGCTCGCCGCGTCGACCAGCTGATCCGTATCGCACCGTACGAGAGGAACCATCCATGAGCGACCGGAACGGCTGGGCGCCGTTGGAGGTCACGCCGGGAGACATCGGCGCCGAGGCCACCCCCGGGGCACTGATCGAGTATCTGGACTCCGTCGACCTGGACGCGCTGCTGGTCCGCGAGAAGGCGGTCGTCTTCCGCGGGTTCCAGGTGCCGGGTGACGGGCTGGATCCCGTGCTGGACCGTCTGCTGCCGCGTCGGCTCGCCTATGTGCACGGCAACTCGCCGCGCACCAAGGTGGGTTCGAACGTCTACACCTCCACGGAGTACCCGCAGGAGTACACCATCTCGATGCACAACGAGATGTCGTACGCCCACGCCTGGCCCACCCGGCTCGCCTTCTACTGTGCGGTCGCGCCCACGACGCTGGGTGCGACGCCGGTCGTGGACGCCGCGCTGTGGCTGGAGTCGCTGGACGACGAGGTCCGCGAGGCCTTCCGGGGCGGGGTGCGCTACACGCAGAACCTGCACGGCGGCCGGGGGCTCGGCAAGAGCTGGCAGGACACCTTCGAGACGCAGGACCGCGACGAGGTCGACGCCTTCCTCAAGGGGGCGGAGGCGGAGTGGGACTGGGGACCGGGCGGAAGTCTGCGGGTCAGCCAGGTGCGTCATGCCACCGTCCGCCACCCCGGGACGGGTGCGGAGGTCTGGTTCAACCAGTCCGACCAGTGGCATCCGGCCTCGCTCGGCGACGAGACGGCGAAGGCGCTGGCGCAGATCATGCCGGCGGACGAACTCCCGCAGTCGGTGACCTTCGCCGACGGCAGTCCCATCCCGGACTCGTATGTGCTCCAGGTGCGTGACCGGGGGCTGGAGCACGCGGTGGACGTGGACTGGCACGAGGGCGATCTGCTGCTCATCGACAACGTGCTGGTCGGCCATGGCCGACGCCCGTTCACCGGACCGCGGCGGATCCTGGTCGCGATGTCGGACTGACGCCCCGGGAACCCCCAAGCAGGCCAGGACCGGTCCATTCCTCCTCCGGTCCTGGCCCTTCCGCGTTCCGGCACCTGCCGCACAGCTGTCACCGACTCCGGCCGGGCGGGCCGCCCGGCCCTCGCAGAGAGGCCCCACCGTGCCCCGACCCCCCGTCGTCCTGCTCGCCGAAGAGCTCTCCCCCGCCACCGTCGACGCGCTCGGCCCGGACGTGGAGGTCCGCCGTGTCGACGGCACCGACCGCGCCGCCCTGCTGCCGGCCCTCGCCGACGCCGACGCCGTCCTGGTGCGCAGCGCCACCCTGATGGACCGGGAGGCGCTCGGCGCCGCTCCCCGGCTGAAGATCATCGCGCGGGCCGGGGTGGGCCTGGACAACGTCGACGTCACGGCCGCCACCGAGGCCGGCGTCCTGGTCGCCAACGCCCCGACCTCCAACATCGCCAGCGCCGCGGAACTCGCCTGCGGCCTGCTGCTCGCCGTCGCCCGCACCATCCCGCAGGCCGACGCGGCACTGAAGGCCGGCTCGTGGCAGCGCGCCCGCTGGACCGGGACGGAGCTGAGCGGAAAGGTCCTCGGGGTCGTCGGTCTCGGCCGCATCGGCAGCCTGGTCGCCCACCGCATGGCCGCCTTCGGCATGGAGGTGGTGGGCTACGACCCGTATGTGAGCGCCGGCCACGCGGCGGCGGCCGGGGTACGGCTGCTGAGCCTCGACGCGTTGCTCGCGCGGGCCGACTTCCTCACCGTTCATCTGCCGCGCACCCGGGAGACCACGGGTCTGATCGGCTTCGAGGCGCTGCGCAAGGTGAAGCCGACGGTCCGTATCGTGAATGCGGCGCGGGGCGGCATCGTCGACGAGAACGAGCTGTACGCGGCGCTCAAGGAGGGCCGCGTCGCGGGTGCCGGGCTCGACGTGTTCGAAAGCGAACCGTGCACGGACTCGCCCCTGTTCGGCCTCGACAGCGTCGTGGTGACTCCCCATCTGGGCGCCTCCACCGACGAGGCCCAGGAGAAGGCGGGTGTCGCCGCCGCGCGCTCGGTGCGGCTGGCGCTCGCGGGTGACGCCGTGCCGGACGCCGTCAATGTGCGGGGCGGGCCGGTCTCCGAGGCGGTGCGCCCGTGGCTGCCGCTCGCGGAGCGGCTCGGCCAGGTCTTCACCCGGGCCGCGGGCGGGGTCCCGGCCCGGCTGGAGGTCCGGCTGCTCGGCGGGCTCGCCGGGGAGCCGGCGGGGGTCCTGGAACTCGGCGCCCTCAAGGGGGTGCTGGACCACAGGGCCACGGGCGCGGTCAGCCATGTGAACGCTCCGCTGGTCGCCCGGGAGCGCGGGCTGACCTCCGGGCTGACCTGCGGGCCGACGACCGGGCCGACGACCGGGGAGAGCGCCGGCGGGCAGCGGTCGGCGGTCGCGCTGCGCGGGATCTTCCCCGACGGCCGGGTCGTCACGGTCACGGGCACCCTGGCCGGGCCCCGTCTGCGGGGGAGGCTGGTCGAGGTGCTCGGCCATGAGCTGGATCTTCCGCTCTCGGGCCATCTCGCCTTTCTGCGCTACCCGGACCGGCCGGGCGCGGTGGGGCTCATCGGGGGCGAGTTCGCGGCGGAGGGCGCCGACATCGCGGCCATGCAGGTCTCCCGGGACGCCTCCGGGGCCACCGCACTCGCCGGTTTCCACACCGACGCCCCGGTGCCGCCGACCGCGCTCGGCCGGGCGGCCGCCGCCGTCGGTGCCGATCTGAGCTGGTGCGTACCGGCCTGCGGCTGATACGGCGGGCCCGGAACGGGGCTTTGCAAAACATACCGAGATAAGCGATTTATTTCATGTAATCACGAATTCTATGGAATACGGAAGTTGTGAAATTCAACCTCACGCGATCAGACCGGTTGTTTTACAATCCAGGGAACGTCTGCGGTTGACTCGAGGGGGGATCAGGACATGGGTACGTACTTCTGAGGCCCCTCCGTCGTTCGGCCCCCCACCAGTTCCTTGAGCAAACAGGCCCCCCACGCACGGCCGGTTTGGAGACGTCGGTGTTCACCAACAGTCTTGGCCTGCACCCGGACGAGGAGTCCGCGTACCGGGCCATGCTGACGAACCCTCGCATGAGCGCGACCGAACTCGCCGCACATCTCGGGTGGCCGACCGGAAGAGTCGCGGCCGCCATCGACCGTCTCGCCCGGCGCTCGCTCGTCCGGCTCCCCCGGGACGCCCCCGGCCGGCCGGTCCTCGTCCGGCCCGAGCTGGCCCTGGCCTCACTGCTCCTCGACGAGGAGGCCGCGCTCCTGGACCACCGCAGGAGGGTGGCGGCCAGCAGCACGGCGGTCACCCAGGTGATCGCGGCGTACAACGCCCCCGAGGACCGCCCCGATGTCGTGCGGCTGCCGGGCCAGGAGGCGGTGAGGGACCGGATCGACCGGTTCGCGGCGGCCTGCGAGGTGGAGATCGCGGCCCTGGAGGTCGGCGACACACAGTCGGCGGAGCGTCTGGAAGCCGCCGAGCGGCTCGACTCGGCGATGCTGTCGCGCGGTGTCGACGTACGCCGCGTCTACCCCGACCGGATGCGTTCCGACGCCCCGACCGTCCGGTACGCCGACCGGCTGACGGCCCGGGGCGGGCAGGTGCGGACGGCGCGGCATCTGCCGCCGCAGGTCATCATCTTCGACCGCTATTCGGCCATCGTGCCCACCGACCCCGCACAGCCGGACGCGGAGGCGCTGGCCATCCAGGGGACGGGTGCGGTCACCGCCCTGCTCACCCTCTTCGACCAGGTGTGGGCGCACGCCGCTCCGCTGGGCTCGGCGTCGAGCGACGACGCGGAAGCGCTCACGGAGCAGGAGCGCACCCTGCTCGAACTGCTCTGCGCGGGCAACACCGACGAGGTGATCGCCCGCCGGCTCGGGGTGTCCGTGCGCACCGGGCGGCGCCTCACGTCGGGCCTGATGAACCGCCTCGGCGCCCGCAGCCGGTTCCAGGCCGGCGCCCTGGCGGCGGCCCGGGGCTGGGTGCCGCTGCCCGAGGCGGGGGAGGACAGACCGCACGAGGCGATCAATTAGAAGATAGTTAAACAATCTTCATTCGGCCCCGCTTTCACCGGGGGCGCGAAGAGGCTTCGCCCCGTGATGCGGTTGCACGGGCGGAGCCACGAACACGGGGGACCATCATGATCGACAGCCTGGAAATGGGCCACGACGAGGAAGCCCTGTACCGGGCGCTCCTCGAAAAACCGAACTTGACCGTGGCCGGCCTTTCCGAATTCCTGAACTGGCCTCCCGAACGAGTGACAGCCTCTTTCAACAAACTCATTCACATCTCTTCACTGGGCCCCGAAAATTCTCCCTCCAAACACCGGATCGCCCGGATAAAGCGCAACCTCATCGCGTTCCTGGACCGGCAGGAGGAGGAACTGATGCGGCGCCAGAAGGAAATCGCGACCAGCCGTCACGCCGTTTTCCGGCTGCTCGCCGAATACACCGAGTCCGATCCCGCCGACTACCACCGGGCCCGTCGTGTGGAGGGCATGGAGGCGATCCGCTCCCTCATCGAGAACATGGCCCACACCTGCACCTCCGAGGTCGCCGTCTTCGCCACCGGCGGGGGCCAGCCGGCGGAGAGTCTGGACGCGGCCAAACCCCTCGACTCCGAGGTCCTCGGCCGGGGGGTGAAGGTGCGCTACGTGTATCTGGACAGCGTCCGCAACGACGGTGCCACCACCGCCTACGCACAGTGGCTCACCCGGCAGGGAGGCCAGGTACGGACGGTGCCGCACCTGCCGACCCGACTGCTCATCTACGACGGTTCGCTGGCCATCGTGCCCGTCGATCCACAGGCCGCGGACGCCGCCGCGATCACCCTGGAGGACCCGGGCGTGGTGCACGCCCTGCACGCGCTCTTCGAGCGGACCTGGGAACAGGCCGCCCCGCTCGGCGCGGACCGCACGCCCGACGCGCACGGGCTCATCGCCCAGGAGCGGGCGGTGCTGGAGCTCCTCGCACGAGGGCTCACGGACGAGATGATCGCCCGCAAGCTGGCCGTCTCCGTACGCACCGTCCGCCGTATGACCGCCGCCCTGATGACCCGCCTCAACGCGGGCAGCCGCTTCCAGGCCGGTGTACTGGCCGTCGCGCGGGGATGGCTGCCCAGCTGACGGCCCGCCATGCCGCCCTCCCGGCTCACGGCCCCCAGGTGTTGTCCGCGAGGGCGGTGGAAGGCGGTGTCTCCGCCTCGACATACACGGCCACCTGACCGGCGGGAACCCCCGCCATGGGAGATGCGGCCACCGCGGTCAGTAGGGCGGCAAGCGGAACCAGCAGAGCGAACTTCAGTCGTCCCAGGCCCTTCACAACACACCTTTCAGAATTCGAATATCGGCTCATCCCGATGTAATGATTCTTTCAACGGGGTCTGACGGGCCGCCAGTAGAACCCATGTCCGCTTCTGTCGGTTGCAGCAAAGTGCCACATCGGAATCAGTAACCACCCCACTCCACGAGGAGTTGGTGGCGCTCCTCCTCGGTCATCAGGTCGATGCCGCCCACCGGGCGCTCGGGATCCTCCGCCAGGAGCTCCATCAGGGAAAGGACGCGGTCGAGCATCTGCCGGGCCTCGTCACGCGAGTACAACTCCGGCAGGTAGCCCAGCCTCAGCCCCAGCCCGGTCCCGTCCGGGACGACCGCCATCCGCAGCGGATAGTGGGTGGCGTCCTCGTTGTCGAGCTCCAGCAGACGCAGATCGCCGAGGACGGTGTCCAGGACCGACGGGTCCAGCGGATAGTTGGTCAGCACGGTGGTCGTGTCGAAAAGGGTGCCGAGCCCGGTCTTCTGCTGGATGTCGGAGAGACCGAGGTGGTGGTGCGGGATCAGCCGGGCCTGCTCCTGCTGGAGCCGGGTCAGCAGCCCGATCAGCGTCTCCTCCGGCCGCAGCCGCACCCGGACCGGCAGCGTGTTGATGAACAGGCCCAGCATCCGCTCGACCCCGTCCAGCTCCGGCGGCCGGCCCGAGACCGTCGCACCGAACACGACGTCCTCCCGCCCGGTCCGCCGCGCCAGCACCAGCCCCCACACCCCCTGCACCACCGTGTTCAGCGTGACCCCGTGACGACGTCCGGTGGCGGCCAGGGACTCGACCAGGTCCTTGGGCATCTCGGTACGGATCATGTCCTGGACGGGGCTTCGGCCGTGGGGCAGGTCGGGGGCGACGAGGGTGGGTTCGGTCAGCCCGGCCAGCGCCGACGACCACGCCTCCCCGGCCGCCTCCCGGTCCTGCCCCGCCAGCCACGACAGATACTCCCGGTACGGAGTCACCGGCGGCAGGTCCGCGCCCTCACCCCCGGCCGCGTACAACCGGAACAACTCCTCCACCAGCACCGGAACCGACCAGCCGTCCCACAGGATGTGATGCCCCGTCAACAGCAGCCGCCACCGCCGCTCCCCCAGCCGCAGCAGCGTCAGCCGCAGCAGCGGAGGACGCGCCAGATCGAACGGACGCAACCGGTCCCGCGCCGCCAGCTCCCCCGCCCGCTCCTCCGCACCGGCCACGTCACTGAGGTCCACCTCCGCCCACGGAAGCGGGACGTGGCGGTGGACGACCTGCACGGGCCGGCTCAGCCCCTCGTGCCGGAAACCCGCCCGCAGATTCGCGTGCCGCGCCAGCAGACTCTCCCCCGCCCGGCGCAACGCCCCCGCATCCACCTCACCGGCGAAATCGAAACGCAACTGCGCCGTGTACACATCCACCGCCCCGTCCGCCATCAGCGAATGGAACAGGAAACCCTCCTGAAGCGGCTGAAGCGGAAGGATGTCCTCCACCTGTGCCTCGCCGTCCTCCAGGACGTCGATCTCCGCCTGGCCGAGCTGGACGAGGTCGAGGTCGGAGGGGGTCAGCCCGCCGGCGTCCGGAGCACTCGCGTGCACGGCCAGACCCTCCAGGGCCTCGAACCACAGCTCCGCCAGCTCCCGCACCTCACCCTCCGACAGCACACCGTCCGCCCAGGCCCAGCCCGCATGCAGCCCCGGACCCTCCACCCCGTCATACGTGACCGCGTTCACCTCCACCGCATGCGCCAACGCCAGCCCCGCATCCGCACCACCACCGACCATCCCGGCCCGCGAACTCAGCTCCCACGCACCACCACCACCGGTGAACCGCCCCAGATAGTTGAACCCCAGCTCCGCCCGGCCACCCCCCGCCAGCTCCGCACCCGCCACCGGATCCAGATACCGCAGCACCCCGAACCCGATCCCGTCATCCGGAACCGCCCGCACCTGCTCCTTCACCCCCTTCACCACACGACCCACCACCGCACCACCCGCACGGACCTGCCCCCACACCACCTCACCCGCATCCAGCCGCACCGGATGAATCGACGTGAACCACCCCACCGTCCGCGACACATCCACCCCCGGCACCTCCACCCGCCCATGCCCCTCCACATCCACCAGCACCCCACCACCCACCACACGCCCCCGACGCCGGCACCACTCCCCCACCGCCAACGCCAACCCCGCCAACAACACATCGTTCACCCCACCGTGAAACACCGACGGAACCCGCGTCAGCAACGCCTCCGTCACCCCCACCGGCAGGGACAGTTCCAGAACCCGGCGGGTGGCCACCGTGTCCTGCGCGCTCAGCTCCCTCGTCCCCAGCTGGAGACGGGGTTCTCCCACGATGCCGCGCCACAGGTCGAGCTGCCCGGCGTAGGTCCCGTCCGCGGCCTGCTCACGCAACCGCCGCGACCAGCCCCGGAACGACGACACCACCGGCTCCGGCTCCCGGCCCTCCCATGCAGCCCGCAGATCCTCCAGGATGATCCGCCACGACACCCCGTCCACCACCAGATGGTGCGCGACCAGCAGCAGCCAGCCCTCCTCGAACCACACCGCGCGGAAGACGACTCCCGCGTCCGGGTCGAGGCGCCGGCGCTCGGCCTCCGCCCGCTCGTCGATGGCGCGGGCCAGGGCGTCCTCGTCCGCATGGGAGGCCCCGACGTGTTCCAGGAGGCCGTCGGCGTCGACCGTCCCCGGCTCCGCCACCTCCAACCGCCACTGCCCACCCTCACGCACCAACCGCGACCGCACCATGTCATGCCGGTCCACCACCGCCTGCACCGCCGACACCAACCCCGACCGCCCCACACCCCCCGGCAACCGCACCACCACATGCTGATGAAAACCACCCACCGGACCCCCCAACCCCCGCAACCACCCCATCACCGGCGTCAACGGCACCACCCCCACACCAGCACCCGACACCTCCCCCACCACACCCACATCCCCCACCGGAACAACCACCCGCGCCAACCGCTCCACCGACGGAAACTGAAACACCTCACGCGCCGAAAACACCCACCCCGCCCGACGCGCACGCGACACCAACTGAATCGCCATGATGCTGTCCCCACCACAATCGAAAAACGAATCACCCACCCCCACCCGCTCCACACCCAGCACCTCAGCAAACAGACCGCACAACACCTCCTCCACACCCGACCGCGGCCCACACCCCACACCCGTCACAAACTCCGGCGCCGGCAACGCACCCCGATCCACCTTCCCATTCACCGTCAACGGCAGCCGCTCCACCACCACAAACGCCACCGGCACCATGTACTCCGGCAACACCCCACCCACGAACACCCTCAACTCCGACGGATCGACGGCCTCGTCGTCGAGGACGACGTAGGCGACCAGCCGTTCGTCGCGGACGACCACCACGGCCTCACGGACCGCCTCGTGCGCCACCAGCCGGGCACTGATCTCGCCCGGCTCGATCCGGTAGCCGCGCACCTTCACCTGGTCGTCGATGCGCCCCAGGAACTCCAGGCCGCCGTCCGGCCGGCGCCGCGCCAGGTCACCACTGCGGTACAGCCGGGCACCGGCCGGACCGAACGGGTCGGGCACGAAGCGTTCCGCGGTCAGCTCCGGACGGTTCAGATACCCACGGGCCACACCAGGACCCCCCACGTGGATCTCGCCCGGCACACCGACCGGCACCAGCGCGCCGTTGCCGTCGAGCAGATGGACGGTGAGGTCGTCGAGGGGGCGTCCGATCGGGCTCGCCGAACCCCCGGCGGCCACGTCCTCCTCGGTGACCGGGGAGTACGTCACATGCACGGTCGTCTCGGTGATGCCGTACATGTTCACCAGCCGAGGCCGCTCCAGCCCGTGCCGCGCCACCCAGGTCTGCAGCGCCCCGTAGTCCAGGGCGGCGCCGCCGAAGACGACCGTGCGCAGGGCGAGACGGCCGGCTTCCTCGCCGCGGCCCCGGTTCTCCTCGATGAGCTGGTTGAAGGCGGCCGGTGTCTGGTTGAGGACGGTCACGCCCTCGCGGACCAGCAGGTCGTGGAAGACGGGGGTGTCACGGACCGTGGCCTCCGGTACGACGACCAGGCGGCCGCCGTGGAGCAGCGCCCCGAAGATCTCCCACACCGAGAAGTCGAACGCGTACGAATGGAACAGCGTCCACACGTCGTCCGCACCGAAACCGAAATCGGCCTGCGCCGTCTCGAACAGACGCACCACCTGAGCATGCCCCAGCACCACACCCTTGGGCCGCCCCGTCGAACCCGACGTATAGATCACATACACCGTGTTCCCGGGCGTCACCCCCGACACCGGAGCCGTCGACGGCCACCCCGCCACCACCTCCGCATCCCGGTCGACCGCCACCACCGCACCGCCGTACACCGCCTCCACCGCGGGCACCAGCGCACCGGACGTCACCACGACCCGCGCACCCGCATCCGCCAGCACGAACCCCCACCGCTCCGCCGGAGACGCCGGATCCAACGGCAGATAACCCCCACCCGCCTTCAGCACACCCAGCAGCGTGGGCACCAGCTCCGGCCCACGCTCCAGACACACCCCCACCAGCGACTCCGGACCCACACCCGACGACCGCAAGTGGTGCGCAAGACGGTTCGCCTCCGCGTCCACCTGGGCATACGTCAGCGACACCTCACCGAACACCACCGCGACCGCGTCCGGCGTCAGCGCCGCCCGCTCCTCGAAGATCTCGTGCACACACCGCTCCACCGGAGCGGAGGCCATCGCCGGACCCGCCACCGACAACAGGAACTCCCGTTCCGAGGGCGGCAGGACGTCCAGCGTGCCGACCGGGCGCCGCGGGTCCTCGACGAGGGTCCGCAGGACGTGCAGCAGACGGTCGCTGATGCGCCGGGCCTCGTCCCGGGCGTAGACGTCGGGGCGGTAGCTGACCTTGAGGGTGAGGCCGGCGCCCGGGACGGGGAGGGCGGTGACGCTGAGGGGGTAGTGGGTGGCGTCGTCGAAGTCGATGCCGACGAGGTCGAGGTCGCCCAGGACGGTGGCGAGGACGGACGGGTCCAGCGGGTAGTTCTCGACGACCATGCTGGTGTCAAAGAGGGTGCCGAGTCCGGTTTTCTGCTGGATGTCGGGGAGGCCGAGGTGGTGGTGCGGGATCAGCCGGGCCTGCTCCTGCTGGAGCCGGGTCAGCAGCCCGATCAGCGTCTCCTCCGGCCGCAGCCGCACCCGGACCGGCAGTGTGTTGATGAACAGGCCCAGCATCCGCTCGACCCCGTCCAGCTCCGGCGGCCGGCCCGAGACCGTCGCACCGAACACGACGTCCTCCCGCCCGGTCTGCCGTGCCAGCACCAGCCCCCACACCCCCTGCACCACCGTGTTCAGCGTGACCCCGTGACGGCGGGCCAGCGCGGTGACCCGCTCGATCAGCTCGTGCGGGACGTCGGTGGACACGTACGCCTGGAGCGCGGTCGAGCTGTGGGTGGTGTCGGGGGCGACGAGGGTGGGTTCGGTCAGCCCGGCCAGCGCCGACGACCACGCCTCCCCGGCCGCTTCCCGGTCCTGCCCCGCCAGCCACGACAGATACTCCCGGTACGGAGTCACCGGCGGCAGGTCCGCGCCCTCACCCCCGGCCGCGTACAACCGGAACAACTCCTCCACCAGCACCGGAACCGACCAGCCGTCCCACAGGATGTGATGCCCCGTCAACAGCAGCCGCCACCGCCGCTCCCCCAGCCGCAGCAGCGTCAGCCGCAGCAGCGGAGGACGCGCCAGATCGAACGGACGCAACCGGTCCCGCGCCGCCAGCTCCCCCGCCCGCTCCTCCGCACCGGCCACATCAGTGAGATCCACCTCCGCCCACGGAAGCCGCACCCGGCGACGGATCACCTGCACGGGCCGGCTCAGCCCCTCGTGCCGGAAACCCGCCCGCAGATTCGCGTGCCGCGCCAGCAGACTCTCCCCCGCCCGGCGCAACGCCCCCGCATCCACCTCACCGGCGAAATCGAAACGCAACTGCGCCGTGTACACATCCACCGCCCCGTCCGCCATCAGCGAATGGAACAGGAAACCCTCCTGAAGCGGCTGAAGGGGCAGGATGTCTTCGATACGCGACGTGCTCACTTTGAGAACTCCCAGTCAAGGTCGTAGTCGTCGTCCTCGAAGCCCTCGAGTGCTTCGATCTCCGCCTGGCTGAGCTGGACGAGGTCGAGGTCGGAGGGGGTCAGCCCGCCGGCGTCCGGAGCACTCGCGTGCACGGCCAGACCCTCCAGGGCCTCGAACCACAGCTCCGCCAGCTCCCGCACCTCACCCTCCGACAGCACACCGTCCGCCCAGGCCCAGCCCGCATGCAGCCCCGGACCCTCCACCCCGTCATACGTGACCGCGTTCACCTCCACCGCATGCGCCAACGCCAGCCCCGCATCCGCACCACCACCGACCATCCCGGCCCGCGAACTCAGCTCCCACGCACCACCACCACCGGTGAACCGCCCCAGATAGTTGAACCCCAGCTCCGCCCGGCCACCCCCCGCCAGCTCCGCACCCGCCACCGGATCCAGATACCGCAGCACCCCGAACCCGATCCCGTCATCCGGAACCGCCCGCACCTGCTCCTTCACCCCCTTCACCACACGACCCACCACCGCACCACCCGCACGGACCTGCCCCCACACCACCTCACCCGCATCCAGCCGCACCGGATGAATCGACGTGAACCACCCCACCGTCCGCGACACATCCACCCCCGGCACCTCCACCCGCCCATGCCCCTCCACATCCACCAGCACCCCACCACCCACCACACGCCCCCGACGCCGGCACCACTCCCCCACCGCCAACGCCAACCCCGCCAACAACACATCGTTCACCCCACCGTGAAACACCGACGGAACCCGCGTCAGCAACGCCTCCGTCACCCCCACCGGCAGGGTGAGGGACAGCTCGCGCCGGGTCGCCGTGGTGTCCAGGGCGGCGTCCAACGGCCGTGCGCCGAGCGGTGGTCCGGGCCGGTCGCCGATCACCTCGCGCCACAGGTCGAGCTGCCCGGCGTAGGTCCCGTCCGCGGCCTGCTCACGCAGCCGCCGCGACCAGCCCCGGAACGACGACACCACCGGCTCCGGCTCCCGGCCCTCCCACGCAGCCCGCAGATCCTCCAGGATGATCCGCCACGACACCCCGTCCACCACCAGATGGTGCGCGACCAGCAGCAGCCAGCCCTCGTCGAGCCACACCGCACGCAGCATGGTTCCGGCATCCGGGTCGAGGAGTTCCTGGGCCCTCGCGCGCTGTTCCGTCACCGCCCTGAGGACGGACTCCTCGTCGTGGGCGCCCAGTTCGACCCGTTCCAGGAGGCGGTCGGCGTCGACCGTCCCCGGCTCCGCCACCTCCAACCGCCACTGCCCACCCTCACGCACCAACCGCGACCGCACCATGTCATGCCGGTCCACCACCGCCTGCACCGCCGACACCAACCCCGACCGCCCCACACCCCCCGGCAACCGCACCACCACATGCTGATGAAAACCACCCACCGGACCCCCCAACCCCCGCAACCACCCCATCACCGGCGTCAACGGCACCACCCCCACACCAGCACCCGACACCTCCCCCACCACACCCACATCCCCCACCGGAACAACCACCCGCGCCAACCGCTCCACCGACGGAAACTGAAACACCTCACGCGCCGAAAACACCCACCCCGCCCGACGCGCACGCGACACCAACTGAATCGCCATGATGCTGTCCCCACCACAATCGAAAAACGAATCACCCACCCCCACCCGCTCCACACCCAGCACCTCAGCAAACAGACCGCACAACACCTCCTCCACACCCGACCGCGGCCCACACCCCACACCCGTCACAAACTCCGGCGCCGGCAACGCACCCCGATCCACCTTCCCATTCACCGTCAACGGCAGCCGCTCCACCACCACAAACGCCACCGGCACCATGTACTCCGGCAACACCCCACCCACGAACACCCTCAACTCCGACGGATCCGCGCTCTCCCCTTCCGGCACCACGTAGGCGACGAGCCGCTTGTCGCCGGGACGGTCCTCGCGGGCGACCACGACCACCTGCGCGACCGAGGGGTGGCCGGCCAGGACCGCCTCGATCTCGCCCAGTTCGATACGGAAGCCGCGGATCTTGACCTGGAGGTCGGCGCGGCCGACGAACTCGAGCCGGCCGTCCCGGCGCCGGCGGACCAGGTCGCCGGTGCGGTACATGCGCTCGCCCGGCTCGCCGTACGGGCAGGCCACGAAGCGTTCCGCGGTCAGGTCGGGGCGGCCGACGTAGCCGCGGGCCAGGCCCGAGCCGGAGACGTAGAGCTCACCCACCGTGCCGGGCGGCACCAGCCGGAGGCCGGCGTCCAGGACGTACGCCCCCATGTTGTCCAGGGGGAGGCCGATGGGCGGGACGGTGCCGATGTCCTCGGGCGTGCGGACGAGGTCGGTCACGGCGAAGGTGGTGGTCTCCGTCGGGCCGTAGCCGTTGCCGACGGTGATGCCGGGGCAGGCCTCCAGGACGCGGCCCATGGCCGCGGCGGAAGCGGCGTCGCCGCCGGTCCACACCGTGCGCATGCCGGCGAAGGCCTTCGGGTGCTCGTCGGCGACGAGGTTGAACAGGGCGGACGTCAGGAACGCGGCGGTGACGCCGTGTTCGGCGACCATACGGGCGAGGACGGCGCCGTCGACCTGGCCCGGCGGGGCCACCACCACCCGGCCGCCGTTGAGCAGCGGAACCCACAGCTCGTACGTGGAGGCGTCGAAGGACTGCGGGGCGTGCAGCAGGATCCGCTCGTGCGCGCCGGACCGCCAGCGGTGGTCGGCCGCGAACCCGGCGACGTCCCGGTGCCGGATCGCGACCCCCTTCGGCACGCCCGTCGAGCCGGAGGTGTACATCACGTAGGCCAGGTGGTCGGGGCGCGTGGTCGTGTCCGGTGCCCCGGGGTTGCCCTCGCCGGACCAGACGGCCGCGTCGAGGGGGACCGTGCGGACGCCGAGGTCGGGCACCTCGCGGTCGGTGAGGAGCAGGGTCGCGCCTACGTCGCGCAGCACCCAGGCCAGCCTCTCCGCCGGGAAGCCGGTGTGCAGCGGGACATAGACGCCGCCCGCGCGCACCACGGCCAGGGTCGCCGCGACGGCGTCCGCGGACCGCTCCAGCAGCAGCGCCACCGGCGTCTCCGTCGTCACCCCGAGCCGCGCCAGGCGGTGGGCCAGCCGGTTCGCGCGGGCGTCCAGTTCGGCGTAGGTCAGTGCCACACCGTCGCCGACGACGGCGAGCGCCTCGGGGGTGGCCGCGGCGCGGGCGGCGAACAGGTCGCCGAGCGGGCCGCAGGGAACCTCCCGCCGGGGCGGGTTCGCCTCCTCCAGCAGCTGCTCCCGCTCCTCGGGCGACAGGACGTCCACCTCGCCGGTGGGCCGTTCCGGGTCCGCCACCAGGCCCGTGAGGAAGCGCAGGTAGCGGTCCTGGTGGTCGGCGAGGCGGTCGGCGGTGTAGAGGGCGGGGTTGGCGTCGAAGTCGCACCGCAGGCCCTGTCCGTCCGCCCGGTGGTAGGCCGCGATGGACAGTTCGTCGATCGGGCCGAGTGACAGGTTGTGGGCGCTGGCGCGGATCCCGCCGAACTCCAGGTCGTAGTCGAAGTCCATGATGTTGACGACCGGGCCGACCAGGGGCCGGTCGTCGCCCAGGAGGCCGAGGTCGCGCCGCATGTCCTCGTAGCGGTACCGCTGGTGCTTCAGGGCGCCGCGCATGGCGCGGGTGACCTGGGGGACGAGCCCGGCGAGGGTGTCCTCGGGCGCGATGCGCACCCGCACCGGTACGACGTTGGCCCGCAGGACGGGGGTGCGGCGGTCCGCCGGCGTGGTCCGGGCGGTGACCGGAAGACCGAGGACGATGTCGCGGTGCCCGGTGGTGCGGGCCAGGTAGGCGGCCGCGGCGGTGATGGTCACCACGGGCCAGCGGGTGCGCAGCGCGCGCGCCACGACCCGCATCCGGTCGAGCTCGGTGGCGGGCAGGTGGCTGGTCCGGCGCAGGAACAGGGACGGGTCGCCGGGCGGCGCGGGCTCGGCGAGGCGCGGCGGCTCCGGGGCGTCCGCGAGGAGCTCGGACCAATGGCCGCGGTCGGCCTCGAAGTCGGGCGACCGGCGGTAGGCGGCGTCCTCCTCCAGCAGTGTGGACAGCGGCGCGAACGTGCTCGGAGGGCATTCCTCGCCGCGGGCCAGGGCCGTGTAGACCTCGGCCATCCGGCCGGTGATCAGCGGGCCGCCGGAGCCGTCGATCAGGACGTGGTGGACCCTCTCGTAGAAGTGGAACCGTTCCTCGGCCACCTTGAGCAGGGCGAACGTGATCAGGCCGCCCTCGGCCAGATCGACGGGGCGGTGCAGGTCCCGGTGCATCCACTCCCGGGCGGCGGCCTCGGGGTCGGCCTCGCCGGTGAGGTCGACGACGGGCAGCGCGGGGCGCAGCTCGGGCAGGACCTGCTGGCGCAGTTCGCCGTCCTCCTTGACGACGGCCCGCACCCGGAGCGTCTCGGCGTCGCTGAGGAGCTGGTGCCAGGCGGCCTCCAGCCAGTCGGGGCGGACGGCCCCGTGGAGGGTGATGTACTCCGCGATGTTGTAGCGGGCGCCGGTCGGGTCGATCTGATGCGCCGCCCAGACGCCCGCCTGTGCCGCCGACAGAGGGAGGCTCACGATTCCTGCTGCTTCGGGCTTGGGCACGGCTGTTCCACCACCAGGGTTCCGGGTACCGGTAAAGGGTGCGCGTGGGCGCAGAGGGAGAAGAGGTGCGGGAGGGACAAGGGGTGCGGGGCGGTCACGCCGTCCGGTCGCGCAGGGTCCTGGGCCGCATGTCCGTCCAGTGGGTGTTGACGTGCTCGAGGCACGCCTCGCGCCCGGCCTCGCGCAGGGCGACGGTCCAGCCGGCCGGCACGTCCGCGAAGGCGGGCCACAGCGAGTGCTGGCCCTCGTCGTTGACCAGCACGTGGTACACGGCGGCGGGGTCGTCGAACGGGTGGGTGCTCATGGCGTGGTCACATCCTCTTCGTGACGTCGCTCAGCGTGTCGGCCAGCAGGGTCACCAGCCGGCTGGTCGCCGTCTCGGTGTAGAAGTGGCCGCCGGGGAGGACATGGAGGTCGAAGGGTCCCGTGGTGTGACGGGCCCACTGCCGGGCCTCGTCCTCGCTCACCGAGGTGTCCTCGTCGCCGACGACGGCGGTGACGGGGCAGCCGAGCGGGGCGCCGGGCACATGCCGGTAGGAGGCGACGAGGCCGAAGTCGTTGCGCAGCATGGGCAGGACGAGCTGGAAGAGGTCCTCGTCCTCCAGCAGGGTGGCGCCGGATCCGCCCAGGTCGCGGATGTACCGCATGACGTCCTCCTCGGTGGCGAAGCGGACGGTGTCCGCGCGGGGCGCGGAGGGTGCCTTGCGGGCGGAGACGATCAGCCGGCCGGGCGTGGGGGCGCCGTAGGCCCGCAGGGCGCGGGCGACCTCGTAGGCGACGGTCGCGCCGAGGCTGTGGCCGAAGAGCGCCACCGGCCGGTCGAGGCAGGGGAGCACCGCCCGGGCCGCTTCCGAGACCAGGGTGGGGAAGTCCCCGACGAGCGGTTCGGCGTAGCGGTCCTGGCGGCCGGGGTACTGCACGGCGATCAGCTCGATGTCGGGGGGCAGCAGCTCCGGCCAGTCCCGGAAGGCGCTCGCGCTGCCGCCGGCGTGCGGGAAGCAGATCAGCCGCAGCCGGGCCCGGGGGCGTGGGTCGTACCGGCGCAGCCAGGCGTCCACGGGTGCCGTGTGGTGGAGGGTCACGGGGCGGTCCGTTCGCCCGGCGTGTACGCCTCGGCCATGGCGACGGCGATACGGCGTGCTCCGGTGAAGGGCTCCCGGCCGTGCGCCGCGAGCATGTTGTCGACGACGAGCACGTCGTCCTGCTGCCAGTCGAAGCGGACGGTGGCGGCCCGGTAGCAGGCCCGCAGATGGTCGGTGACCTCGTCGGGGATACGGCCGCCGTCGCCGTAGTACGTGTTGGTGGGCAGCCCTTCCTCGCCGAACAGGCCGAGCAGGCCCTCGCGGACCTCGGCGGGCAGCGTGGTGTGGTGGAAGAAGACGATGTGGTTGAACCACACCGTCTCGCCGGTGTCGGGGTGGGTGTGGACCGCCTTGCGGCGGGCCGTGGTGCGCAGTCCGTCGGCGCCGAGCCACTCGAACTCGATGTCCTTGGCGCGGCAGTAGGCCTCCACCTCGGCCCGCTCGTCGGTGTTGAACAGTTCCCGCCAGGCCACGCCGAAGCGGTCGTGGAAGTTGCGTACGACCATCCAGCCGCGCCGGGCGAACTCCTCGCGGACGTCCGGGTCGAGGGAGGCGTGCACCTGCCGGATGTCGGTGAGCGGGGTGGCGCCCTGTGTCGCCGGCGGCCGGTCGCAGTAGAAGTACAGCGTCCGGGGCCAACTCGCCTGGTAGGAGTTCTCGTTGTGGACGAAGATCTCCTCCTCGGGCGGGTAGTCGGTGGAGGTGTAGACGTTCCCCTTGATCGTGCTGCGGGGGGAGGACCGCTCGGAGTAGGTCAGCGGCTCGCCGGAGAGCTCTCGCACCACCTGGTCGAAGCCGTCGACGCCGCCGACGTCGAACCCGCGCAGCAGCAGTGCGCCGTGTGTCCTGAGGGACGCGCGCAGCTGTTCTCGGTCCGTCTTGATCCGTCGGATGACATCCCGGTCCTCGGGGGCGGCCTCGACCAGGAGCGGCAGCGGCCGCGGCGCCGGGGCTGTGCGGTGGGCGGACATCGTCGGTGGCGTGCCTTCCTGGAAGACGATGGGAGGGGCGGGGAATCGGGCAGCGGGTCGGACAGGGCGATCCCCGCCCGTCCTCCACTGTGTCGGGGCGGCCTATATTTCTTCGGTCATTTCTCCGGTGCGCGGTCCGGCGGCCTCGGGTTCCCGGCCGGCGTTCCTGATGACCGGGCTGAGGACGGCGGTCACCGCCATGACGGCCATCGCCGCCGCGACCCCGAGCACGGTCGGGGTCGTACCGAACGCGGCGAGCAGCAGGCCTCCGGCGAGCGCGCCGGCGGAGTTCATGCCCGACCCGATGAGCGCGAAGACGCTCGTCACCCGGCCTTGCATGGCGTCCGGGGTGATCTGCACCTGGTACACGCCCGCCGCCACGTTGAGCAGCGCTCCGGCGAAGGACATCCCGGCGAACAGGGCGCCGATGACCGGCACCCCGGTGACCAGGCCGACGGGCAGCATCAGCAGGGCCCACACGGCCAGCGTCCCGGTGACCAGGGTGCCGGGTGACAGGCGCTTGAGCCACCACGCCCCGGTGAACGCGCCGGCGATACCGCCGAGGCCGGACACCACGCCGATCAGGCCGATGGTGGCCGGGGAGCCGCCGCTCTCCTTGACGATCAGCACCAGGGCCAGGGACAGGACCTGGAAGAGGATGTTGCTGCCGGCGATCAGTCCCACGGCGGCCCGCATGAACCGGTGCCGCCACACCCAGGTGAGCCCCTCGCCGATCTCGCGGCGCAGGTCGCCGGGCCGGTCGGGGCGTTCCCCCTGGAACTCCTTGCGGATCATCACCAGGGTGACCAGGGCGACCAGGTGCGTCACCGCCGTGAACAGGAAGGGCACCCATTTGGCCAGGGCGTACAGCGAGCTGCCGGAGAGCTGGCCGAGCAGCCCGGCGCCCTGGCCGCGGGCCTCGTTGCGGGTGAGCGCCACGGACAGGTGGTCGGGGTGGACGACGTTGCGTACGGCGGCCCGCTCGGCGAGCCGGTAGAAGATCGCCGCCGCGCCCTCCACGAACGCGGCCAGCATGAGGTGCGGCAGCCAGAGCCGGCCGGTGACCAGCGCGGCGGCGACGCTGCCCATGGCGGTGAGGCCGGCGACATCGCACAGGATCATCAGCCGGCGCCGGTCCCAGCGGTCCACCAGCGCCCCGGCCGGAAGCTGCAGGAGGAGCTGGGGCAGCAGCGCGGCGAAGCCCACGAGTCCGGCGCCGGTCGGCGAGCCGCCGTACCAGACCATCAGCAGGGGGTAGGCGACGGTGCTCGCGCGGGTGCCGAGCAGGGAGATCCCCGCGCCGGTCCACAGCAGCAGGAAGTCCCGGTTCCTGCGCAGCGGGGGCGGGTCGGCGCCGGGTCCGGCGCCCCCGTCGCGGGACTCCTCGGTCAGGCTCATGCGGGAGCGCCGGCGTTCCCGCCGCGGCACCACTCGAGGACCGCCATGGCGCTGTGCATCTTGTTCTCGGCCTGGTCGAAGGCGATGCTGGCCGGCCCGTCGAGCACCTCGGCGGTGACCTCCTCGCCGCGGTGGGCGGGCAGGTCGTGCATGAACAGCGCGTCGGGGCTGTGCGTCCACAGGTCCCGGGTCACCTGGAACGGGGCGAACCGCTCCCGCCAGTCCGCGTCGGGCTTGCTCGTGCCGGTGGTCTGCCAGCGCGTGGTGTAGACGACGTCGACGTCCTTGGGGAGCTCGTCCATGGTGTGACGCTCGGTCACGGTGGCTCCGGAGCGTTCGGCATGGGCCAGGGCGCGCGCGAGGATGTCGGGGGCCAGCCCGTAGCCGGGCGGGGTGCGCAGGTCCAGTGCGGTGCCGGCGAAGCGGGACAGGCCGAGGGCGAGCGCGGCGGCGGTGTTGTTGCCCTCTCCCACGTAGAGCAGCCGCAGTCCCTCGATCCGGCCGAACCGGCACATCAGGGTGCTCAGGTCGGTCAGGCCCTGGGTGGGGTGTTCGTCGGAGCTCATGGCGTTGATCACCGACATCCGGTGCTGGGCGGCCCAGCCGCGCATCTCCGCCGGGTCGTCGGCCGTGCGGGCGACGAGGACGTCGAGCATCCGGGAGAACACCTGCCCCGTGTCCTCGCTGGTCTCACCGGTGTTGGTCTGGAGGTCGCCTCCCCCGTACGCGATGATCCGCGCCCCGAGCCGCAGAGCGCCCGCCGAGAAGGCCGTACGGGTCCGGGTCGAGGTACGGCGGAAGTAGATGCCGGCGATGGTTCCGTCGAGGACTCCGCCGGGCCGGGCGGTGCCCTGCGAGAACGCGGCGCCCCGGTCCACGAGGTGGCGCAGGTCGGCGTCGGTGAGGTCGTCGAGGGATATCAGATGCCGTGCGGTCACGGAGCGCTCCAGAGGGTGTCTCGTGCGTGTGTACGAATACCGGGCGGGATGTCGGTGGACAGCGCCCCGGCGGACGGTGCCGGCGGACGGAGGGGGTGTCCGCCGGCACCGGGAGGGGTCAGGCCTGTCCGACCGGTCCCAGAGGGGATCGCCGTCCGCCGTGTCCCAGCGCCTCGGCGACATCGGCCACGAGGTGCTTGCCGGCCTCGCCGTTGGTCAGGACCACGAAGCCGTTGCCGCGCTGGAGGCCGCAGAGGGACACGGCCTGGTAGCCGACCGGCGAACCGGCGTGACCGAACTCCACCTCGTCGTGGGTGGTGTCCACGACCGTGCCCAGTCCGTAGAAGCTGTCGCTGCTGGGCGCGAGCATCAGCCGGGCCGTCGGCTGCGACAGCAGGCCGAGCGGGCGGCCCAGGGCGGAGCGCCGGATCTCCAGCGCGGCCCTGGCCAGGTCGGCGGCGGTGGTCCACAGACCGGCCGCGGCCTGGTCGGCGCGGACCAGCCAGCCGCCGTCGACCGGCCGCCCCCGCTCGTCGTGGCCGAGGGCGACCGGACGTCCGGACCGTTCCGGGAACGCCTGGTCGAAGCTGGTCGCCCGCATGCCCAGCGGCTCGAGGACGAGCTCCGTCATCAGCTCGGCGAAGGGCCGGCCGGTGAGGTCGCACATGAGCTGCTGGAGCACCGAGTAGTGGACGTTCGCCTTGCGGAACTCCTTGCCGGGCACGGTCTCGCGGCCGACGGGCGGGGTGGTCGCGGGGGCCCGGCCGTGCAGCAGGTCGAGCAGCGACGGCACCGTGCGGGTGTCGCGTGCGAAGCCCTTGCCCGGGGTCGGTGTGAGTCCCGAGAGGTGGCCCAGCAGATGCCGCGCGGTCACCGGCACGGCGTCCGCGTCGCCGGGCACCCGCCAGCCGGTGAGGTACCGGTTGACGTCCGCGTCCAGCTCCAGGAGCCCCTCGTCCACGAGCTTGAGGACACCGAGCGCGGTGATGTGCTTGCTCAGTGAGCCGACGTGGAAGAGCGTCTCCTGGGTGACCGGTTCGGGGCCGTCGGCGGACCGGGTGCCGAAGGCTTCCACGGCCACCACCTCGCCGCCCTCGACGACGGCGACCACGGCGCCGGGCACCCGGTGCTCGGCGAGCCGGGCGGGCAGGGCCGACAGCGTGGACCCCGCGGCCGCCGGGGCAGTGTGCTGTTCCGCGGCCGCCTCCTGGGCCCGGGTCTCGGCGACGGCCTCGTCGACCATGGCGGCCAGCTCGGCCAGGTCCCGGGCCTGGTACTGCATGAACAGGGAGAGCGGCAGGTCCTGCTGGCGGGCGGCCGCGATCACCTGGATGACGAGGATCGAGTGCCCGCCCAGCTCGAAGAAGCTGTCCGAGGCGCCGATCCCCTCCTTGCCGAGGACCTCGCCCCAGATCTCCGCGAGCCTGCGCTCGGTGGGCGTGCGCGGGGCGATGTGCGCGGAATCGCCCGCCGTGGCCTCCGGCACGGGCAGTGCCCCGCGGTCGGTCTTGCCGTTCGCGTTGAGCGGGATCTCCTCCAGCTCCACGAACACCGACGGCACCATGTACTCCGGCAACACCTCCCCCAGATACGCCGCCAACCGCTCCCCCGACACCGAACCAGGCACACCCGACGCGACGACATACCCGACCAGACGCGTCTCCCCGCCGTCCGCCCGCGCCACCACCACCGCATCCCGCACCAGCGGACACCCCGCCAGCACCGCACCCACCTCGGCCGGCTCCACCCGGTACCCACGGATCTTCACCTGATCATCCGCACGCCCCAGGAACTCCACCGCACCACCCACACCCCACCGCACCACATCACCCGTCCGGTACAACCGCCCACCCGCACCACCGAACGGATCCGGCACAAACCGCTCCGCCGTCAGCCCGGGCCGACCCGCATACCCACGAGCCACCCCCACCCCACCCACATACAACTCACCCAGCGCACCCACCGGAACCGGCCGCAACCCCCCGTCCAGCACATACACCCGCATCCCCGGCAACGCACGACCGATCGGCACAACCGAGTCCGGGTCGGTGGAGAGCGGCACCGGGTGGACGGTGGTGCCGACGGAGGCTTCCGTGGGCCCGTACTCGTTGATCAGACGGCCCTCACCGAGCCAGCCCGCCCAACGCGCGGCCAGCCCACCCGGCAACGCCTCACCCGCCACCACCACCACACCCGCAAGCCCGGCCGCCTCCTCCGGCGACACCTGATGCGACAACACCTCCAGATGCCCCGGCGTCAACTTCAGGAAACTGAACGGCCCCTGCTCCACCAGCCAGCCACCCAGCGCATCCAGACCACCCTCCGCGTCGAACAACGCCACCCGCTGCCCCACACACAACGGCGCCCACACATTCGGCACCACCAGATCGAACGCCACCGACGAGAACACCGCACCACCGCCAGTGCCCCGGGCGGCGAGTTCGCGTGCCGCCCAGCCCACATGGTTGCCCAGGCCCCGGTGCGAGACCATCACCCCCTTCGGCCGGCCCGTGGAACCCGAGGTGAACACCACATACGCCACCCCGTCCGGATCCACCCGCACACCCGTACGCTCCGCCGACCGCGACGCGATCACCCCCGCATCCGCGTCCACGTCCACGACCGTCCCCGCGAACCCCTCGGGCCCACCACCACGCGTCACCAGCACACGGCAACCGGCATCGGCGAGCATCCCCGCCACCCGCCGCCCCGGCAACCCCGGATCCAACGGCACATACCCACCACCGGCCTTCCACACCGCCAGCAGCCCCACCATCAACCCGACACCCCGCTCCAGCAACACCCCCACCACGGACTCCGGACCCACCCCCAGCTCCCGCAGATGACACGCCAGCCGGTTCGCCTCCGCATCCAGCTCCGCATACGACAACGACACACCACCACACACCACCGCCACCGCATCCGGCGCCAGCACCACCCGCTCCTCGAACACCTCCACCACCGGCCGCTCCACCACCGGACCCACACCCACCGACCACTCGGCCACGGTGTCCGCCTCGCCCTCGGGCAGATGGACGAGCCGGGCGTCGCCGTCCGGGTCGGCCGCCATGGCCTCGAGGACCGCGCGGTACATCCCGGCCAGGCGGGCGGCGTCGGCGCGGCCGAGGGTGCGCGAGTCGGCCCGCAGGTTGATGCGGCCGGGCGCGGTCGACACCGAGAAGCCGAACTCGTTGGTGCTGTTCCCGGTACTGGCGCCGGCATCGATCATGCTGGTGTCGCTGCCGCTGAAGTCCTGGTAGCTGAAGTACACGTCGATGATCCGGCTGCCGCCGCCGAACTCCTGCTGGATGGCGGGCATCGGGAAGTTGCGGTGCTCCCACATGCCGAGTTCCTGCTCGAAGACCTTCTGCACCAGCTCCCGCCAGGTCCGGGCGGTGCGGTCGACGGCGAAGGGGAGGATGTTGAGGTACATGCCGTAGACCCGTTCGGCGCCCACGGCCTCGGGCCGCACATGCGCGACGAGGCCGGTGAAGAACTCCTCCTCGCGGGTGAGCTGGGAGAGGACCTTCAGATGGGCGGTGTGCAGCACGCTCTTCAGCGACACCTTCGCCGCCGTCGCGAGCAGCTGGAGCCGGTCGGTGAGGTCGTCGAAGGCCACCTCCAGCTTGTACTTCTCGGCGGTGCCCGCCGCCGCGTCGGCGCGGTCCCCCCAGCCCTCGGGCACGGTGAACTTCTCGCGGCCGGCGAGGATGTCCCGCCAGTAGGCGCGGTGTCCGTCCGAGGCCAGCGCGGACAGCTCGGCGGCGACCGTGTCGGCGAAGCGGATCGACGGGGTCTGCTGTTCGTCCGGATCCCGGCCGTCGGCGTACGCGCGGTAGATGTCGAGGAGTTCGGTCAGCAGGGCGCTGAAACTCCAGCCCTCGAGGATCACATGGGACTGCGCGATGGTGAACTGCCAGCTGCCGTCGCCGCACTGGTGGACCGCGATGCGCACCAGGGGTGCGGCGGCGTGGTCGAACGCGGTCGTGTTCTCGCGCTCCACGAACCGGCGCAGCGCGTCGTCCTGTTCGGCCTCGGTGAGGCCGCCGAGGTCGAAGAAGCGGACGGGCGCGGGCACTTCGGCGTGCACCAGTTGCAGCGGCACCGAGTAGCGGTCGAGCTCCAGGGAGGTGCGCAGCACGTCGTGGCGGCGCAGCAGTTCGGCGACCGCGGACCGCATGGCCCCGGTCACCACCGGGCGGCCGTCCCGTACCCGCAGGGAGGTCACGAGGTGGTAGTTGAGCCGGTCGCCGGCGCCGAGCATCTCGACGAGCATGCCGATCTGGTTCTGCAGCATCGGGTAGGCGTCGGAGAGGCCCTCGGGCAGCAGGGTGCGGTCAGCGTCGCCGATCAGCGCGAACGGTGCGACCGCCGGCGTCGTCGCACCGCCGTCGGTGGTGCGTCCGGAGAGCCGCTCGCACAGCGTGCCGAGCGTCTGCGCCTGGAGCGTCTCGCGGACGGTCACGGCGTATCCGGCCTCGCGCAGGGCGCCTACGAGCATCACCGCGCGGATGGAGTCGCCGCCCAGCTCGTAGAAGCCGTCGTCGACGCCGACCCGCTCGACGCCCAGCGTCTCCTGCCAGATCGCGGCGACCCGCTCCTCCAGCGGGGTGCGGGGGGCGACGTGGTCGCGCCCGGTGCGCGCCGACGAGGAGGTGCCGGGGTCCGGCAGGGCACGGTGGTCGAGCTTGCCGTTGACCGTCAGCGGGATCCGCTCCACCGCCACAAAGGCGGCCGGGACCATGTACTCCGGCAGTTCCCGTGCCACGAACGCCCGCAGTTCGGACGTCGACGGGAGTTCGCCGTCGGTGACGAGGTAGGCGACCAGCCGCTCGTCGCGGACGACCACCACGGTCTCGCGGATCGCGTCGTGGGCGGACAGCCGGGCGCTGATCTCGCCCGGCTCGATCCGGTAGCCGTGGACCTTGACCTGGTCGTCGATACGGCCGGCGAACTCCAGGCTGCCGTCCGGGCGGCGCCGCGCAAGGTCCCCGGTGCGGTACAACCGGGAGCCGGCCGGACCGAACGGGTCCGGTACGAAGCGTTCGGCGGTCAGTTCGGGCCGGTTGAGATAGCCGCGGGCGACGGCCGGGCCGCCGACGTGGAGCTCGCCCACCGTCCCCATGGGGACGAGTTCACCGAACGAGTCCAGCAGGTGGATCGTGGTGTCGCTGAGCGGGCGGCCGATCGGGGCCACGGCTCCCGGCGCGACATCGCGCGGGGTGAGCCGGTGGTAGGTGCAGTAGACCGTCGTCTCCGTCGGCCCGTACATGTTGACCAGCGCGGTCCGGCCGAGGCCGAGGCGTTCGACCCAGGGGCGTACGTCGGCCACTTCCAGCTTCTCGCCGGCCAGCACGACGGCCCGCAGCGACAGCTGCTTGATGCGCCTGTCGCCGGGCGCGGTCACGGTCGCGACCAGGGAACGGAAGGCGGTGGGCGTCTGCGCGAGCACGGTGACCTCGTGCTCGATCAGCAGGTCCAGGAACTCCTCCGGCGCGCGTGTCACCTCGCGCGGCACCACCACGAGCGTGCCGCCGTGCAGCAGCGCGCCCCAGATCTCGAACACCGACACGTCGAAGGCGTACGAGTGGAACAGCGCCCACACGTCGTGCTCGTCGAAGCCGTAGTGCTCCTGCATCGTCTCCAGCAGCCGCACCACCTGCGCGTGGGCGAGTGTCACGCCCTTCGGACGGCCCGTCGAACCCGACGTGTAGATCACGTAGACGATGTTGTCCGGCGCGGTGAGAACCGCCGGCGCGGTCCCCGGGCGCGACGCGATGACCTCCGCGTCCCGGTCCAGCACGACCAGCTCACCGTCGTACACGCCCGCCAGGACCGCAGCCGGCCCACCGGACGTCACCACGGCCCGCGCCCCCGCGTCCGCCAGCACGAACCCCAGACGCTCGGCCGGGTTCGCCGGGTCCAGCGGCAGATAACCCGCACCCGCCTTCAGCACACCCAGCAACGCCGGCACCAGCTCCCGCCCCCGCTCCAGAGACACCCCCACCAACGACTCCGGGCCCACGCCCAGCTCCCGCAAGTGGTGCGCAAGACGGTTCGCCTCCGCGTCCAGCTGCGCATACGTCAGCGACACCCCGCCCGCGACCACCGCGACCGCGTCCGGCGTCAGCGCCGCCCGCTCCTCGAAGATCTCGTGCACACACCGCTCCACCGGAGCGGTCCGTACGGAGGACACCGCGCCGAGCAGTGCCTCCCGTTCGCCCGCCGGCAGGTACACGGCCCGGGCGTCGCCGTCCGGGTCGGCGGCCATCGACTCCAGCACCGCGCGGTACATCCCGGCCAGCCGCTCGCCGTTGGCACGGCTGACGGCATGGCTGTGGGTGGCGAGCGTGAGGTGGTGCGTGCCGTGGCCGTGCACCGACAGCTCGAACTCGTTGGGCGCGTCGCTGATACCGGTGCCGGTCTCCACGACGTCCGTGTCCACCTGGTGGAAGTCGACGTAGTTGAAGTACACGTCGACCATGCGGCCGCCGCCCCACTGCCGCTGGATCTCCGGCATCGGGTAACGGCGGTGCCGCCACGCGGCCAGCTCGGTGTCCAGGACCTGGCGCACCGCCTCCCGCCAGGTGCGGGCGCCGCGGGTGAAGCCGAACGGCAGGGTGTTGAGGTGCATGCCCAGCACACGGTCGGCGCCCGGCGCCTCCGGCCGGGTGTGGAAGACGACGCCGGTGTGGAAGGCGTCCTCGTCCGTCAGCTGGCTCATCACCTTCAGGTGCGCCGCCAGCAGCACGCTCTTGACGGGGACGTGGATCTCGGCGGCGAGGGAGCGCAGCCGGTCCGCGAGGTCCTCGACGGGGACGCGGACGCTGTACACCTCCAGCGGCCGTCCGGAGCCGTCGGCCCAGTCGTCCGGCAGGGTGAGCGGCCGGTGCTCCTGGGCGACCCGCGCCCAGTGGGCGCGGTCCTCGGCCGAGGCCAGTGCTTCCAGCTCACCGGCGACGCAGTCCGCGAAGCGCACGGCGGGCGCCTGGTGGGGCTCCGGTACGCCGCCGTCCCTGAGCACCCGGTAGCAGTCGAGCAGCTCCGTCTGGAGGGTGTGGTGGCTCCAGCCCTCCAGGATCACGTGCGACTGGGTGAGCGTCAGCCACCACGCGTCGTCGCTCTCCAGGTGCGCGGAGATCCGCAGCAGCGGCGCCCGCGTCAGCTCGAACAGCTCGGCCCGCTCCCGGGCCGCGTACGCGCGCAGTTCCCGCTCGCCGGCCGCGCGGTCGGTGGTGCCGCGCAGGTCGGTGCAGGACACGGGCACCTCGGCCGTCGCGTGGACGATCTGCAGGGGTACCGACCAGCCCGACAGGTGCACCGAGGTGCGCAGCACCTCGTGCCGCTCGACCAGCAGCGCCACCGCCTCGCGCAGCGCCCGCTCGGAGAACGGGCCCGTGTCCCGGACCCGGACCATCGTCACGTTGTGGTAGTTGTTCCGGCCGTCGCCGGAGAGCAGTTCGGCGGCCATGCCGAGCTGTGCCTGCGTCAGCGGGTAGGCGTCCACGGCCGTCCCGGGCAGCCTGGCCCGGTCCGGTTCCGGCAGCAGGGCGAACGGCCGTACGCCGTCCTCGGCCGCCGTCCCCGCCACGGCGGGGGTACGACCGGCCAGCAGAGCGGCCAGCCGCGCGACCGTCCGGTGCTCGAAGACCTCCTGGACGCCGGTCTCGAAACCGGCGGCACGCAGGGCGCCCGCCAGCGCCACGGCGCGGATGGAGTCGCCGCCCAGCTCGAAGAACCCGTCCTCGACACCGACCCGCTCGAGGTCGAGGACCTCGCTCCACACCGCGGCGATCCGGGCCTCCAGCCAGGAGCGCGGCGCGACGTACTCGCCCGCGGCGAAGGCGTCCAGGCCCGGGGCGGGCAGGGCCCGCCGGTCCGCCTTGCCGTTGGCGCCCAGCGGCATGGCGTCCAGCTGCACGAACGCCGTCGGCATCAGCGCCTCGGGCAGTTCGTGGGCGAGCCGCGAGCGCAGCTCGGCCGGGTCGGCCGACTGGCCCGGGACGGGGACGACGTAGGCGACCAGCCGGGGCAGTCCCGCGGTGTCCGCACGGACCACGACGGCCGCGTTCGAGACTCCGGGCAGCGCGGCCAGCGCCGCCTCGGTCTCGCCCGGTTCGACGCGCGCGCCACGGATCTTCACCTGGTCGTCGGTGCGGCCCAGGAACTCGACGGTGCCGTCGGCGCGCCAGCGGGCCCGGTCGCCGGTCCGGTAGAGCCGGGCGCCCGTCGGGCCGAACGGATCGGGCACGAAGGCCCGCGCCGTCAGGTCCGGCCGGTTCAGATAGCCGAAGGCGAGGGCGACGCCGCCGATGTACAGCTCGCCGGGAGCGCCGACCGGCACCGGGTGCATCCCGGCGTCGAGGACATGGATCGTGACGTTCTGCATGGGCGCGCCCAGCGGCACCCGTTGCAGCCCCGCCAGCCGTTCGGGCGCGCAGTGCCAGGCCGACACGTCGACCGCGGCCTCGCACGGCCCGTACTGGTTGTGCAGCTCGGCCCACGGCAGCCGGGTGGTGAACTCCCGGGCGAGCGCCACGGAGAGGTCCTCGCCGCCGGAGACGACGATCCTCAGGGACCGCAGTTCGGACAGGTCGTCCGAGGCCAGGACGGCGGCCAGCATCGACGGCACGAAGTGCAGGTTGGTGACGCCGTACCGGGCGATCGCCGCCCGCAGGTAGGCGGGGTCGCGGTGGCCGCCGGGCCGGGCCACGGCGATGCGCGCACCCGCCATCAGCGGGCCGAAGATCTCGGCCAGCGACGGGTCGAAGCCGATCGGGATCTTCAGCAGCACCACGTCGTCGGAGGTCAGGCGCAGATAGGTGCGCTGCGTCCAGTCGAGCCGGTTGACCAGGCCCCGGTGGTCGCACAGCACGCCCTTGGGCCGGCCCGTCGATCCGGAGGTGTAGATGAGGTAGGCGGCGTCGTCCGGTCCGGTGACCGGCTCCGGGTCGTCCGTGCCCTGACCGCTCCAGCGGTCGGCGTCGTCCAGCAGGACCTCGGCCGCACCGCTGCCCTCGACCAGCGGCAGCAGCTCCCGCCGGGTGACCAGGACGGCGATCTTCGCGTCCCGGATCATGTGGGAGAGCCGCTCGGCCGGGTACTCCGGGTCCAGCGGCACATACACACCGCCGGACTTGAACACCGCGAGGACGGTGGCGACGAGGTCGACGGAGCGCTCGACGGAGACCCCGACGAGGGTGCCCGGGGCCACACCGACCGCCCGGAGGTGGTGGGCGAGCCGGTTGGCGCGGGCGTTGAGCTCGGCGTAGCCGACCTCCTCGTCCTCGCACACCACGGCCACCGCGTCGGGGGTGGCCGCCGCCTGCCGCTCGAACAGTTCGTGCAGACAGGCGTCGACGTGCTCGGCACCGGTGGCGTTCCAGGTGCCCAGGATCAGTTCCCGCTCCCCGGCGGGCAGCAGCGGTACGGTCGCGTCGCCCTCGTCGTCCGCCGCCATCGACTCCAGCACCGCCCGGTACATGGCGGCGAGCCGCTCACCGTCGGCCCGGTCGAAGTGCGCCGTCCCGGTCTTCAGGACGAGGCCCTCGGCGGCCGTGGTCACGGCGAGCGCGAACTCCATCGCCCCGGCGCCGAGCCCCGCGTCGGTGTCGACGACGGCGGTGTCGACGGCCCCCGTGAAGTCCAGGTAGTTGAACATGGTCTCCAGCAGCCGTCGGCCGGTGCCGGCCTGCCGCTGGATCTCCGGCAGCGGGTACCGCCGGTGCGGCCACAGCTCGACCTCGCGGGCGAAGACCCGCTGGACCAGCTCGCGCCAGGTCCGCGCGCCGCGGTCCACCGCGAACGGCAGGGTGTTGAGGTACATGCCCGGCACCCGGTCGGCGCCCAGCGCCTCGGGGCGGGCGTCGCAGACCAGGCCGGTGTGGAAGGCGTCCTCGTCGGTGAGCTGGCTCATCACCTTCAGGTGCGCCGCCAGCAGCACGCTCTTCAGCGACACCTTCGACCGGGTGGCGAAGGCCCGCAGCGGCGCCTCGAGGTCCCGCAGCGGGACGACGACCGTGTAGTCCTCGCCCGGTTCGTCGGCGGCGGTCGAAGCGGCCGGCAGGGAGAGGGGCGTGTACTCCTCGACGATGCCGTGCCAGTAGGCGCGGTCCTCGGCGGAGGCCAGCGAGGTGAGCTCACCGGCCACGAAGTCGGCGAACCGCACACCCGGGGCGTCGTACGGCTCCGGCTCCTGTCCGTCCCGCAGCCTGCGGTAGCAGGAGATCACCTCCGTCAGCAGGAAGTGCTGGCTCCAGCCCTCGGTGATGGCGTGGGGCTGGGTGAAGGTCAGCCGCCAGCCGGTGTCGTCCGCCACGTGCGCGGCGGCCCGCAGCAGCGGCGCGGCCGCGAGGTCGAGGACCGCCTCCCGCTCGGCGGCGACGAAGTCGCGAAGGGCCCGCCCCCGCGCCTCCTCGTCCAGCTCCCGCAGGTCGTGCACGGTCAGCGGGATCTCGGCCTCGGCGTGCACCAGCTGCATCGGTACCGAGCAGGCGTGCATGGTGAACGAGGTCCGCAGGATGTCGTGGCGTGCGGCCACGGTCCGCAGGGCTTCCCGCAGGGCGTCCGCGTCGAAGGGCCGCTCGTCATGGATCCGGAAGCCGCTGACGTTGTGATAGCTGTTACGGCTGTCGTCGACGAGCATCTCGACGACCATCCCGAGCTGGACCTGCGAGAGCGGATAGGCGTCCACGAGCCCCTCGGGCAGCCTCGCCCGGTCCTCCGCACCCACCAGCGCGAACGGCTCGACCCACCGGTCCGCGTCCACCACGGCGGGCCGCCCCGTGATCAGCCGCGCCAGCCCCGCCACCGTACGGTGCTCGAACACATCCCGCACCGCCACATCGAACCCGGCCGCCCGCAACGCCCCCACCAGGGCGACGGCCCTGATGGAGTCGCCGCCGAGCTCGAAGAACCCGTCCTCGACCCCGACCCGC
This sequence comes from Streptomyces sp. YKOK-I1, assembly GCF_054660435.1. Taxonomy (NCBI): domain Bacteria; kingdom Bacillati; phylum Actinomycetota; class Actinomycetes; order Kitasatosporales; family Streptomycetaceae; genus Streptomyces; species Streptomyces sp. YKOK-I1. Next base: position 5,808,470 of record NZ_BAAGDR010000001.1, on the reverse strand, counting down.
TCCACCCCCAACGACTCCCGCCACACCGCCACCACACGCTCCTCGGTGGGAGTACGCGCCGCCACGAACCGGCTCCCGCTCTCCACCACGGCAGAGTCCGGCGCCGGCAGAGCACGCCGATCCAGCTTCCCGTTGACCGTCAGCGGAATCCGCTCCACCGCCACGAAAGCCGCCGGAACCATGTACTCCGGCAACTCCCGCGCCACGAACGCCCGCAGCTCCGACGACGGCGGCAGCTCGCCCTCGGCGACCAGATACGCGACCAGCCGCTCGTCCCGCACCACCACCACGGCCTCACGCACCGCGTCGTGGGCGGACAGCCGGGCGCTGATCTCACCGGGCTCGATCCGGTAGCCGTGGACCTTGACCTGGTCGTCGATACGGCCGGCGAACTCCAGGCTGCCGTCCGAGCGGCGCCGCGCGAGGTCCCCGGTGCGGTACAGCCGGGCACCGGCCGGACCGAACGGGTCGGGCACGAAGCGTTCCGCGGTCAGCTCCGGACGGTTCAGATACCCACGGGCCACACCAGGACCCCCGACATGCAGTTCACCCGGAACACCGACCGGCACCAACGCGCCCTCGGCGTCGAGCAGATGGATCGTGGTGTCGCCGAGCGGGTGGCCGATCGGGGCCACGGCTCCCGGCGCGACATCGCGCGGGGTGAGCCGGTGGTAGGTGCAGTAGACCGTCGTCTCCGTCGGCCCGTACATGTTGACCAGCGCGGTCCGCTCCAGACCCAGACGCTCGCCCCAGGGACGTACATCGGCCGATTCCAGCTTCTCGCCGGCCAGCACGACGGCCCGCAGCGACAGCTGCCCGACGCGCTTCTCGCCGGGCGCGGTCGCCGTCGCGACCAGGGAACGGAAGGCGGTGGGCGTCTGCGCCAGCACCGACACCCGCTCCTGCACGAGCAGGTCCAGGAACTCCTCGGGCGCGCGTGTCACCTCGCGCGGCACCACCACGAGCGTGCCGCCGTGCAGCAGCGCGCCCCAGATCTCGAACACCGACACGTCGAACGCGTACGAGTGGAACAGCGCCCACACGTCGTGCTCGTCGAAGCCGTAGTGCTCCTGCATCGTCTCCAGCAGCCGCACCACCTGCGCGTGGGCGAGTGTCACGCCCTTCGGACGGCCCGTCGAACCCGACGTGTAGATCACGTAGACGATGTTGTCCGGCGCGGTGAGAACCGCCGGCGCGGTCTCCGGGCGCGACGCGATGACCTCCGCGTCCCGGTCCAGCACGACCAGCTCACCGTCGTACACGCCCGCCAGGACCGCAGCCGGCCCACCGGACGTCACCACGGCCCGCGCCCCCGCGTCCGCCAGCACGAACCCCAGACGCTCGGCCGGGTTCGCCGGGTCCAGCGGCAGATAACCCGCACCCGCCTTCAGCACACCCAACAACGCCGGCACCAGCTCCGGCCCCCGCTCCAGACACACCCCCACCAACGACTCCGGGCCCACACCCAGCTCCCGCAGATGATGCGCAAGACGGTTCGCCTCCGCGTCCACCTGGGCATACGTCAGCGACACCTCACCGAACACCACCGCCACCGCGTCCGGCGTCAGCGCCGCCCGCTCCTCGAAGATCTCGTGCACACACCGCTCCACCGGAGCGGACGGAGCGGCAGGGAGGGCGGTGGAGGCCAGGACGTCCAGGTCGGCCGCCGGCAGGTACACGGCACGCGCGTCGCCGTCCGGGTCGGCGGCCATCGACTCCAGCACCGCGCGGTACATCCCGGCCAGCCGCTCGACGTTGGCGCGGCTGATGACATGGGAGTCCCCACGGATGCCGAGCAGACCGTTGATCGCCGTCACGGCGAGGGCGAACTCGTTGGGGTTCTCACTCAGCTCCGCGCCCTCGTCGACCAGTTCGCCGTCCACCTGGTGGAAGTCGAGGTAGTTGAAGAAGACGTCGACAAGACGCTCGCCGGATCCGTTCTGCCGCTGGATGGCGGGCATCGGGAAGTGGCGGTACGACCAGTTGGCGACCTCGCGCGAGAACACCTGGCCGACCAGCTCGCGCCAGGTCCGCGCCGTGCGGTCCGCGGCGAAGGGCAGGGTGTTGAGGTGCATGCCCAGGACACGGTCGGCGCCCGGCGCCTCCGGCCGGGTGTGGTAGACGACGCCGGTGTGGAAGGCGTCCTCGTCGGTGAGCTGGCTCATCACCTTCAGGTGGGCCGCCAGCAGCACGCTCTTCAGCGAGGTCTGGGAGACGGAGGCGAGCGCACGCAGCCCCGGCTCCAGGTCGCCCAGGCGGAAGGCGGCGCCGACCGGCTCGGCGGGGACGTCGAGGTCTGCGTGCCAGCCCGGCGGCAGCACGAACTTGGCGTGCGCGGTGACGACGTCCCGCCAGTACGCGCGGTCCTCCTCGGACGCGAGGGCGCGCAGTTCGGCGGCGATGGCGTCGGCGAACCGTACCGGCGGTGTCCGGTGGGGCTCCGGGCGGCGGGCGTCGCGCAGTTCGCCGTAGAGCGCCAGCAGTTCGCTGCTGAGCGAGTTCACGCTCCAGCCTTCGAGGACGACGTGCGACTCGGTGAGCCCGAGCCACCACGCCTCGTCGCTCTCCAGGTGGGCGGAGACCCGCAGCAGCGGGGCCGCCGAGAGGTCGAACGCGGCGGCGCGTTCCGCCGCGACGAAGTCCCGGAGCATGGTGTTCCGCGTGTCGGGGTCGGTCACCGTGCGCAGGTCCCGCACGGTCACGGGAGCCTCGGCGGACCGGTGCACGATCTGGAGGGGCACCGTGTATCCGTCCAGGTGGACGGAGGTGCGCAGGGCCTCGTGCCGCTCGACGACGGTCCGCACGGCCTCGTGCAGGGCGGCGGCATCGAACGGACGGCCGTCGCGGATCCGGAAGAGGCCGGCGTTGTGGTAGTTGTTCCGCCGGTCGTCGGCGAGCTGCTCGGCGATCATGCCGAGCTGGACCTGGGACAGCGGGTAGGCGTCGGCCGCGTCCTCGGGCAGCCGGGCCCGGTCGTCCGCGCCGATCAGCGCGAACGGATCGACGGACAGCTGCTGCGGCTCGGGGGCGGGCAGACCGGTGATCAGCTGGGCGAGCCCGGCGATGGTCCGGTGCTCGAAGACGTCCCGTACGGCGACGTCGAACCCGGCCGCCCGCATCGCGCCCACCAGGGCGACGGCCCTGATGGAGTCGCCGCCGAGCTCGAAGAACCCGTCCTCGACGCCGACCCGCTCCGCGTTCAGCACGTTCTGCCAGACGGCGGCGATCCGCTCCTCGGTCGTCGTCCGCGGGGCGACGAACACCGACTCCGCGAGCGCGCCCTCGCCAGGGACGGGCAGGGCACGGCGGTCGAGCTTGCCGTTGACCGTCAGCGGTATCCGCTCCACGGCGACGAAGGCCGCCGGAACCATGTACTCCGGCAACTCCCGCGCCACGAACGCCCGCAGCTCCGACGACGACGGCAGCTCGCCCTCGGCGACCAGATACGCGACCAGCCGCTCGTCGCGCACCACCACCACGGCCTCACGCACCGCGTCGTGGGCGGACAGCCGGGCACTGATCTCGCCCGGCTCGATCCGGTACCCACGCACCTTCACCTGGTCGTCGGCACGCCCCAGGAACTCCAGGCCGCCGTCCGGCCGACGCCGCGCCAGGTCACCACTGCGGTACAGCCGGGCACCGGCCGGACCGAACGGGTCGGGCACGAAGCGTTCCGCGGTCAGCTCCGGACGGTTCAGATACCCACGGGCCACACCAGGACCCCCCACGTACATCTCACCCGGCACACCGACCGGCACCAACTCCCCGAACCGGTCCAGCAGATGCACGGTGAGGTCGTCGAGCGGGCGTCCGATCGGGCTCGCCGAACCCCCGGCGGCCACGTCCTCCTCGGTGACCGGGGAGTACGTCACATGCACGGTCGTCTCGGTGATGCCGTACATGTTCACCAGCCGAGGCCGCTCCAGCCCGTGCCGCGCCGCCCACTTCTGCAGGGGCCGGTAGTCCAGGGCCTCGCCGCCGAAGACGACCGTGCGCAGGGCGAGGCCGTCGGCCTCGTCGTCGCGCCTGGCGTTCTCCTCGATGAGCTGGTTGAACGCCGACGGGGTCTGGTTGAGGACCGTGACCCCCTCGCGTACGAGGAGTTCGTGGAAGAGGCCCGGTTCCCGCGCGGTCATCTCGGGGACGATCACCAGGCGGCCGCCGTGGAGGAGCGCACCGAAGATCTCCCACACCGAGAAGTCGAACGCGTACGAATGGAACAGCGTCCACACGTCGTCCGCGCCGAACCCGTAGTGGGCCTGGGCCGTCTCCAGCAGTCGCACCACCTGCGTGTGGGCCAGCGCCACACCCTTCGGGCGGCCCGTCGAACCCGACGTGTAGATCACGTACACCACGTTGTCCGGCACCGCCGACACCACGGGAGCCGTCCCCGGCCGCGACGCGATGACCTCCGCGTCCCGGTCCAGCACGACCAGCTCACCGTCGAACACACCGTCCAGCACCGGCACCAGAGCACCGGAGGTCACCACGACCCGCGCACCCGCGTCCGCCAGCACGAACCCGAACCGGTCCGCCGGATTCGCCGGGTCCAGCGGCAGATAACCCGCACCCGCCTTCAGCACACCCAACAACGCCGGCACCAGCTCCGGCCCCCGCTCCAGACACACCCCCACCAACGACTCCGGACCCACACCCAGCTCCCGCAGATGATGCGCAAGACGGTTCGCCTCCGCGTCCACCTGGGCATACGTCAGCGACACCTCACCGAACACCACCGCCACCGCATCCGGCGTCAGCGCCGCCCGCTCCTCGAAGATCTCGTGCACACACCGCTCCACCGGAGCGGACGGAGCGGCGGGGAGGGCGGTGGAGGCCAGGACGTCCAGGTCGGCCGCCGGCAGGTACACGGCACGCGCGTCGCCGTCGGCACCGGCCGCCATCGACTCCAGCACCGCGCGGTACATGCCGATCAGCCGGTCGCCGTGGGCGCGGCCGAGGACGCGGGGATCGGCGGTGATGATGATGTGACCGGCGCGCGAGGAGACCGTCAGCGGGAACTCGGTCGGGCTGTCGTCGAGGCCCGCCCGATCGTCGACGACGGTGGCGTCCATCTGCCGGAAGTCCTGGTAGTTGAACATGACGTCCAGGAGCCGTCGGCCGCCTCCGGCGTCCCGCTGGATCTCCGGCATGGGGAACCGGCGGTGCGGCCAGAGCTCGACCTCCCGGGCGAACACCTGCTGGACCAGCTCGCGCCAGGTCCGCGCGGTGCGGTCCACCGCGAACGGCAGGGTGTTGAGGTACATGCCGAGCACGCGGTCGGCGCCGAGCACCTCGGGGCGGGCGTCGCAGACGACGCCGGTGTAGAAGGCCTCCTCGTCGGTGAGCTGGCTCATCACCTTCAGGTGCGCCGCCAGCAGCACGCTCTTCAGCGAGGCCTTGGCGGACGTGGCCAGCTTGCGCAGGTCCCGCTCCAGGTCCTCCCACGACGTCCAGGCCTGGTAGAGCTCGCGCGGACCGTCCTGCTCCCCGCCCCAGCCCTCGGGCAGGGAGAAGGGGGCGTGGCGCTCGACGATGCCGTGCCAGTAGGCGCGGTCCTCGGCGGAGGCCAGCGAGGTGAGCTCACCGGCCACGAAGTCGGCGAACCGCACACCCGGGGCGTCGTACGGCTCCGGCTCCTGTCCGTCCCGCAGCCGGCGGTAGAGGTCGAGCAGCTCCATCAGCAGGGAGTGGTGGCTCCACCCCTCCAGCACCGGATGGCACTCGGTGACCGAGATCCACCAGCAGTCGCCGTCTGTGACGTGCGCGAAGAAGCGCATCAGGGACGGTGTACCGAGGTCGAAGAGGTCGGCACGCTCGCGCACGGTGAAGGCGCGGAGCTCCTGCTCCACCTCGGCCTCGCCCCTGCCCCGCAGGTCCTGCATGCCGAGCGGGAGCTGAGCGGTGGCGTGCACCAGCTGGAGCGGGATCGTGTAGGCGTTGAGGTCGATCGACGTACGCAGCGCCTCGTGGCGCTCGACCACGACACGGCCGGCGGCTTCGAGCGCCTCGAACGAGAACGGCTTGTCGTCCAGGATCCGGAACGTACTGACGTTGTGGTAGTTGTTGCGGCTGTCGTCGACGAGCATCTCGACGACCATGCCCAGCTGGATCTGCGAGAGCGGATAGGCGTCCACGAGTCCCTCGGGCAGCCTCGCCCGGTCCTCCGCACCCACCAGCGCGAACGGCTCGACCCACCGGTCCGCGTCCACCACGGCGGGCCGCCCCGTGATCAGCCGCGCCAGCCCCGCCACCGTACGGTGCTCGAACACATCCCGCACCGCCACATCGAACCCGGCCGCCCGCAACGCCCCCACCAGGGCGACGGCCCTGATGGAGTCGCCGCCGAGCTCGAAGAACCCGTCCTCGACCCCGACCCGCTCCACCCCCAACGACTCCCGCCACACCGCCACCACGCGCTCCTCGGTGGGAGTACGCGCCGCCACGAACCGGCTCCCGCTCTCCACCGCGGCAGAGTCCGGCGCCGGCAGAGCCCGCCGATCCAGCTTCCCGTTGACCGTCAGCGGAATCCGCTCCACCGCCACGAAGGCGGCCGGAACCATGTACTCCGGCAACTCCCGCGCCACGAACGCCCGCAGCTCGGACGTCGACGGGAGTTCGCCGTCGGTGACGAGGTAGGCGACCAGCCGCTCGTCGCGCACCACCACCACGGCCTCACGCACCGCGTCGTGGGCGGACAGCCGGGCACTGATCTCGCCCGGCTCGATCCGGTACCCACGCACCTTCACCTGGTCGTCGGCACGCCCCAGGAACTCCAGGCCGCCGTCCGGCCGACGCCGCGCCAGGTCACCACTGCGGTACAGCCGGGCACCGGCCGGACCGAACGGGTCGGGCACGAAGCGTTCCGCGGTCAGCTCCGGACGGTTCAGATACCCACGGGCCACACCAGGACCCCCCACGTACATCTCACCCGGCACACCGACCGGCACCAACTCCCCGAACCGGTCCAGCAGATGCACGGTGAGGTCGCTGAGGGGGTATCCCACCCGGTTGGCCGCCGAAGGCTCGAAGTCCTCCTCGCCGACCCGGTAGAAGGTGGTGTGGACGGTCGTCTCGGTGATGCCGTACATGTTGACCAGCCACGGCCGCTCCAGACCCAGCCGGTCCGTCCACGGCCGCAACTCGCCCACCTCGAGCTTCTCGCCCGCGAAGATCACCGCACGCAGGGAGAGCCGGCCGATCCGCGGATCGTCCTGGCCCGCCGCCGCGACCAGCGACCGGAACGCCGTCGGCGTCTGCGACAGCACCGACACCCGCTCCTGCACGAGCAGGTCCAGGAACTCCTCGGGTGAACGCGTCACCTCACGCGGCACCACCACCAGGGTGCCGCCGTGGAACAGCGCACCCCACATCTCGAACACGGACACGTCGAACGCGTACGAGTGGAACATCGACCACACGTCGTCCGCACCGAACCCGTAGTGGGCCTGGGCCGTCTCCAGCAGTCGCACCACCTGCGTGTGGGCCAGCGCCACACCCTTCGGGCGGCCCGTCGAACCCGACGTGTAGATGACGTACACCACGTTGTCCGGCACCGCCGACACCACGGGAGCCGTCCCCGGCCGCGACGCGATGACCTCCGCGTCCCGGTCCAGCACGACCAGCTCACCGTCGAACACACCGTCCAGCACCGGCACCAGAGCACCGGAGGTCACCACGACCCGCGCACCCGCGTCCGCCAGCACGAACCCGAACCGGTCCGCCGGATTCGCCGGGTCCAGCGGCAGATAACCCGCACCCGCCTTCAGCACACCCAACAACGCCGGCACCAGCTCCGGCCCCCGCTCCAGACACACCCCCACCAACGACTCCGGGCCCACACCCAGCTCCCGCAGATGATGCGCAAGACGGTTCGCCTCCGCGTCCAGCTGCGCATACGTCAGCGACACCCCGCCCGCGACCACCGCCACCGCGTCCGGCGTCCGCCGCACCTGCTCCTCGAACACCTCGTGCGCACACCGCTCCACCCCGGTGGACGGGACGTGGCCGTCGAGGGCCCCGGTGACGATGGCGTGCTCGGCGCTGTCCAGCATGCGCAGGCGGGAGATACGGGCGGCCGGGTCGGCCGTGGCGCTGGTGAGGAACTCGAGGAAGTGCCGGGCCGTGCGCTGCGCGGTCGCGGGATCGAAGAGGGCGGCGGCGTACTCGACGCGTCCGTGGAAGGAGCCGTCGGTGGCCTCCTCGACCTGGAGGGTCAGGTCGCACTTGGCTACGGGCGCGCCGCCGGAGAAGGGTTCGACGCTCAGACCCGGCAGGTCCACGGCGTCCAGCCGGGACTCGTGCATGGTGAACGCGATCTGGTACAGCGGGGTGCGGGAGAGGTCGCGTTCGGGCTGGAGTTCGTCCACGAGCCGGGCGAACGGCACATCCTGGTGGTCGAAGGCGTCCAGCACCGTGGCGCGGGTGCGGTCGAGCAGGTCCGCGAAGGCGGGGTCGGTGTTCTCGTCCCACCGCCCGCGCAGGACAAGGCTGTTGATGCCGTATCCGATCAGCGACTGGAGCTCCGGCCGGGCCCGTCCGGAGACGACGGTGCCGACGGAGATGTCGCTCTGTCCCGTGCTGCGGGCCACGACCGCCCAGAACGCGGCCATCATCACCGTGAACGGGGTCGTGTCATGGGCGGCGGCGAGCGCGCGCACCGATTCCGACAGCCCCTCGGGGAAGTCGAACAGCACCTCGGCGCCGGTGTGGTCCCGCACGGCGGGGCGCGGCCGGTCGGTGGGCAGTTCGGTGGGGGCGGCGTCCGCCAGGGCCTCCCGCCAGTGGGCGAGCTGACGCCGCAGCGGCTCTCCGGAGAGCTGCTCGCGCTGCCAGGCCGCGTAGTCGCCGTACTGCAGCGCGAGCGGCTGCAGCGGAGACGGCCGTCCGTCGACGAACGCGCCGTACAGGGCGCTGACTTCGGTCAGGAGGATACGGGTGGACCAGGCATCGCAGGCGATGTGGTGGAAGACCAGGCTCAGGACATGGTCGTCCTCGGTGATGCGGAACAGCCGGGTGCGCAGCGGCCATTCGGTCTCCAGGTCGAACGGGGCCGCGGTGCCTGCCGCGACCAGTTCGGCGAGGTTCCGCTCGCGTTCGGCGGCGGATGCGCCGGGCACCTGCTCCGCGGGCAGGGCGGTCGCGGGTCCGTCGGGCGCGTCGACGAGCTGCACGGGGCGTCCGTCGTCGGTCATCGCGTAGCGGGTGCGCAGGATCTCGTGGCGGGCGGTGATCTCGCCCAGGGCACGCTCGAGCGCCTCGGTGTCCAGGGCGCCCCGCAATCTGACCACCAGCGGGATCAGATACTCGGTGCTGTCCGGGTCGAGCCGCTGCAGGAACCACATCTGCTGCTGCCCGGACGTCAGCGGCAGCGGGGCGGTGCGGTCGGCGCGCGGTATCGCGGCACGGCCGCCGCCCGTTCGCCGGCCGGCCAGCCGTCGCCGCACCAGTTCGTCACGGGCGGACGTGGCGGTGGACGGAACGTGGGACTCGGGGACCCCGTTGCTCATCGGTTCTGCTCCTTCGGCAGCATCGAGTCCGCCACGTCTAGGTCGGACATCATGTCGATTTCGGCTCTGATGCAGGCCTCGACGGCCTCGGCCAGAGCGGCGACGGTCGGTCCCTCGAAGAGGACGCGGACCGGAAGGTCGATCTCGTACTCGGCGCGCAGCGCGGCGATCAGGCGGATGGCGAGGATGGAGTTGCCGCCGACCTTGAAGAAGCTGTCGTGGACGCCGAACCCGACCGGGCCGAGGACGTCCTGCCACAGCTCGGCGATACGCTCCTCCACCTCGTCGCGGGGGGCGACGTGCGCGGAATCGCCCGCCGTGGCCTCCGGCACGGGCAGCGCCCCGCGGTCGGTCTTGCCGTTCGCGTTGAGCGGGATCTCCTCCAGCTCCACGAACACCGACGGCACCATGTACTCCGGCAACACCTCCCCCAGATACGCCGCCAACCGCTCCCCCGACACCGAACCAGGCACACCCGACGCGACCACATACCCGACCAGACGCGTCTCCCCGCCGTCCGCCCGCGCCACCACCACCGCATCCCGCACCAGCGGACACCCCGCCAGCACCGCACCCACCTCGGCCGGCTCCACCCGGTACCCACGGATCTTCACCTGATCATCCGCACGCCCCAGGAACTCCACCGCACCCCCCACACCCCACCGCACCACATCACCCGTCCGGTACAACCGCCCACCCGCACCACCGAACGGATCCGGCACAAACCGCTCCGCCGTCAGCCCGGGCCGACCCGCATACCCACGAGCCACCCCCACCCCACCCACATACAACTCACCCAGCGCACCCACCGGAACCGGCCGCAACCCCCCGTCCAGCACATACACCCGCATCCCCGGCAACGCACGACCGATCGGCACAACCGAGTCCGGGTCGGTGGAGAGCGGCACCGGGTGGACGGTGGTGCCGACGGAGGCTTCCGTGGGCCCGTACTCGTTGATCAGACGGCCCTCACCGAGCAAGCCCGCCCAGCGTGCGGCCAGCCCACCCGGCAACGCCTCACCCGCCACCACCACCACACCCGCAAGCCCGGCCGCCTCCTCCGGCGACACCTGATGCGACAACACCTCCAGATGACCCGGCGTCAACTTCAGGAAACTGAACGGCCCCTGCTCCACCAGCCAGCCACCCAGAGCATCCAGACCACCCTCCGCGTCGAACAACGCCACCCGCTGCCCCACACACAACGGCGCCCACACATTCGGCACCACCAGATCGAACGCCACCGACGAGAACACCGCACCACCGCCAGTGCCCCGGGCGGCGAGTTCGCGTGCCGCCCAGCCCACATGGTTGCCCAGGCCCCGGTGCGAGACCATCACCCCCTTCGGCCGCCCCGTGGAACCCGAGGTGAACACCACATACGCCACCCCGTCCGGATCCACCCGCACACCCGTACGCTCCGCCGACCGCGACGCGATCACCCCCGCATCCGCGTCCACGTCCACGACCGTCCCCGCGAACCCCTCGGGCCCACCACCACGCGTCACCAGCACACGGCAACCGGCATCGGCGAGCATCCCCGCCACCCGCCGCCCCGGCAACCCCGGATCCAACGGCACATACCCACCACCGGCCTTCCACACCGCCAGCAGCCCCACCATCAACCCGACACCCCGCTCCAGCAACACCCCCACCACGGACTCCGGACCCACCCCCGACTCCCGCAGATGACACGCCAGCCGGTTCGCCTCCGCATCCAGCTCCGCATACGACAACGACACACCACCACACACCACCGCCACCGCATCCGGCGCCAGCACCACCCGCTCCTCGAACACCTCCACCACCGGCCGCTCCACCACCGGACCCACACCCACCGACCATTCCGCGACCATCCCCGCCTCGTTCTCCGGCAGGACGGGCAGGTCGCCGAGCCGGCTGCCGGGCTCCGCCGCGACCGCGGCCAGCAGCTGTTCGAACTGGGCCGCCAGGCGCTTCATGGTGGCGGGCTCGAACAGGGCGGTGGCGTACTCGAAGGCGCCCTGCAGGGTGCCGTCGGCGGCCGGGCGCATCAGCAGCGTGAGGTCGGTGTGGGCCAGTCGCCAGGACTCGACGAGGGTGCCGGTGTCCTCCAGACTGCTCGCACGACCGGTGAACTCCTGGTCGTGCAGGTCGAAGGCGAGCTGGTAGAGCGGGGTGCGGGACAGGTCGCGCTCGGGCGCCAGGTCCTCGACCAGACGGTCGAAGGGCAGGTCCTGGTGGGCGAAGGCGTCCCGGCAGACACCGCGTACCCGGTCGAGAGCCTCGACGAAGGTGAGATCGGCGTCGAGTGTGCAGCGCAGCACCACGTTGTTGAGGAAGAAGCCGACGACGTCCTCGAGTTCGGGGCGGTCGCGGCCGGCCACGGGAGTGCCGACCGGGAGGTCCCACTGTGCGGTGTGCCGGGCCAGCAGGGTGGCGTAGGCGGTCAGCAAGGTCATGAAGGGCGTGGCGCCGCGGCTGCGGCCGAGGTCGGTGAGGGCCTCGGCCACGGCGGCGGGGACGGTGAAGGCGGCGACGGAGCCGCGGCCGTCCCGCGCCGGGGGGCGCGGCCGGTCGGTGGGCAGGGCCACCGGGGTGCTGTCCGCCAGGACGGCGCGCCAGTGGGCGAGTTCGCGCTCCAGCACGTCCTCGCCGAGCCGGGCCTGCTGCCAGCTCGCGTAGTCGGCGTACTGCACGCCCAGGGACGGCAGCACCGGGGTGCGGTCGTCGAGGGCCGCGGAGATCAGTTCGTGGAAGTCGCGCTGGAGGACCTGCGTGGACCAGCCGTCGCTGGTGATGTGGTGGACGGCCAGCACCAGGACGCGTCGGTCGTCGTCGAGGGTGCGCACCACGGTGGCCCGCAGCAGGGGGCCGCGTTCGAGGTCGAAGCCGTGGCCGAGGAGGGTGCCGAGCAGTTCGGCGAGGCCTTCCCGGGAGGTCTCGGTCTCGCCGAGCTCCACGGGTGCGGGTGCGTCGACGAGCTGGCGGGGTTCACCGTCCTCGGTGACGTACCGGGTGCGCAGGGACTCGTGCCGGGCGACGAGGGCGTCGAGCACCCGGCGGACCGTGCCGGTGTCCGCCTCGGCCGGGACCGGCAGGAAGACACCCGCCACCCACTCGGCGCTCCGGGGGTTCATCCGGTCCAGGGCCCACAGCCGGCGCTGGCCCGAGGAGACGGGCAGGCTGCCGCCGCGCGGTACGGGGACGACGGCGTCGAGGGAGTCCGTCTGCTGCGCGGTCTCGTCGGCGGCGGGGGCGATCAGCAGGGCCTGCGTCTCGATGGTGGTCGCGGTCAGCAGTCCGCGGAGCGGGATGTCCTGCTTGGCGGCGGCGCGCAGGTGGTTGGCGAGCCGGGTGAGTTGCAGGGAGGAGCCGCCGAGCTGGAAGAAGTCGTCGTGGACACCGACGTTCTCGGCCTTCAGCAGCTGCCGCCACACCCCGGCGACGAGCTTCTCCGCCTCGGTGCGCGGCGGGATGTGCGTCTGACCGGCGTCCAGGCCGCGCTCGGCCAGCGCGACGCGGTCGACCTTGCCGTGGGCGGTCAGCGGGAACTCCCCCGCGTCCAGGAAGGCCGACGGGATGTGGCTGTCGGGCAGCCGGCCGCGCAGGAAGTCCCGTACGTCGGCGAGGGTCTCGGGCCGGCTCAGCAGCAGATGGGCGGCGAGGCGAGTGGTGCCGTCCTCGGTCTTCACCGGGACGACGACGGCGCCGCGCACGCCGGGGTGGGCGGCGAGGGCGGCCTCGATCTCGCCGGGTTCGATACGGACGCCGTTCACCTTGGTCTGGTCGTCGAACCGGCCCAGGTACTCCAGGTGACCGTTGGGGTTCCAGCGGACCCGGTCACCGGTGCGGTAGAGCCGGGCGCCGCCGGTCCTGCCGTAGGGGTCGGGCACGAAACGGTCGGCGGTGAGGTCCGGCAGACCCAGGTAGCCGCGGGCCACGCCGACGCCGCCGACGTGGAGTTCACCGGGTGCGCCGATCGCGGCCGGGGCGCCGGCGGCGTCGAGGACCAGCACCCGCATGCCCGGGATGGGCCGGCCGATGGGCACGGGGCCGGTCGCCTGGGAGGGGTCGAAGCGGTGGGCGGTGACGTCGATGGAGCACTCGGTGGGACCGTAGGTGTTCCAGATCGTCAGGCCCGGGAGACCGGCCAGGAGGCGCTGGGCCAGGTCGGCGTGGAGGGGTTCGCCGGCCGAGAACAGCAGCCGGAGGGAGGTGCAGTCCGCCCAGCCGGGTTCCTCGGCGAGTGCCCGGAGGACCGAGGGAACCGCCTGCAGGACCGTCACCCCGTTCTCGGCGACGGCCCGCACCAGGGCGGCCGGGTCGCGTTCGGCCCCGGCGGGGGCGAGGACCACCGTGCCGCCGCTGACGAGCGGGGCGAAGATCTCCCAGCAGGAGGCGTCGAAGGTGACGGCCGTCTTCTGCAGGATCCGGTCCCGGGCGTCGAGCCCGTGGGCTTCGACCGCCCAGCGGACGCGGTTGGCGATGCCCTCGTGGGTGACGACGACGCCCTTGGGCCGCCCGGTCGAGCCGGAGGTGTGGAGGGTGTAGGCGGCCTGGGCCGGGTGGATGTCGACGGCCGGCGGGTCGGCGGGCCGGACCGCCAGCAGACCGGCGGTGTCGGCGGCGGCCGGCACCAGCGGGCGTACACCGGCCCGGGCTGCGAGGGGTGCCGTCGCCTCGTCGGTCAGGACCAGGTCGGCCCCCAGGTCCGCCAGCAGGCCCACCAGCCGGGCGGCGGGTTGCGCCGGGTCCAGCGGTGCGTAGGCGGCGCCGGCCCGCCATACGCCCAGGAAGGCGGTCACCAGGTCGAGGCCGCGCTCCAGGCAGACGGCGACCCGTGTGTCCGGGGTGACGCCGAGGTCGCGGAGGAGGTGGGCGAGCCGGTTGGCGCGCGCGTCCAGTTCCCCGTAGGTGAGGGACTGGGTTCCGTGGCTGACCGCGGTCCCGTTCGGCGTCCGAGCCGCCTGGATCGCGACGAGTTCCTGGACGGTGATGGTCTCGTCGAGCGAGCCGTTCCGTGCCGACTCGGACTTCATGGGTGCTCCTGGATGGTCAGCGGTGGATGGGGTGCGGCGCGACCGCGCGCGGCTCGCCGACGGCCGGCCGCCGACGGGCCCGGAGGGGGAAGGTCAGGCGCTCGCCTGCTGCTCCATGCGGCGCCGCAGGCTCAGCGGGCGCATGTCGGTCCACACCTCGCCGATGCGGGCGAGGCACTCCTCACGGCTGCCCGTGGTGCCCTCCGCGCGCCAGCCGGCGGGCAGGTCGCGGTCGGCCGCCCAGATCGAGTACTGCTCCTCGTCGTTCAGGACCACGTGGTAGATGCGGTCGTCGGCACGCTCGTCGGCCATCACAGGACTCCTCGTCGGGGTGGTGTGTCGGCGCTGCCCGCCGATGACGCGGCAGCGGATGCCCTGGCCCGCGGTCGCTCCGTCAGGCTGCGGGCATCGTGCTGCCCACCTTTCCGGGGGCTCCCATACTCCGGCTCTACCGGAGCTATCGAGACAGCCGGACAGGGCGCGAGGACGGGACGGCCGCGGCCCGGCCGCCCCGTGGGTGACGGGACGGCCGGGCCGCGGGGAAGACGCGACGCGGAGGGACGGTGCGACGCGGGGCGGGAATCAGACTCGTTCGACGTCCTTGTCCCGGTCCTCGTCCTTGTCCCGGTCCTCGTCCTTGCTTTGGCCCTCGTCCGTGTTTTGGCCCTTGTCCCGGTCCTCGTCCGCCGGCGTCCGCTCGTCGCCCTCGTGCGTCGGCTCAGGCTTCGCCGGCGCCTGCGGTGCGGCCTCCGCCGCCACCGCCGGGATCCAGGCCAGCGCCCGGGGAAGCGTCCAGCTGCGCTCCCCGAGAAGGGCCAGCGCCGCCGGCAGCAGGACACCGCGCACCAGCGTGGCGTCCACGAGGATCGCCGCCGCCATACCGATGCCGAGCATCTTGTAGTCGAGCATGGACAGCGTCGCGAAGATCGAGAACACCGCGATCATGACGACGGCCGCGCTGGTCACCACACCCGCGCTGCCGCCGATGCCGCGGGTCACGGCGGTGTTGGTGTCGGCGCCGCCCATCCGCAGTTCCCGGATCCTGCTGATGATGAAGACGTGGTAATCCATCGAGAGCCCGAAGAGGATCACGAACATGAACAGCGGGAGCCAGCTGATGATCCCGCCGTAGGACTGGAAGCCCAGCAGCCCGCTGAGGTGGCCGTCCTGGAAGATCAGCGTGACGACTCCGTACGCCGCTCCGATGGACAGCACGTTCAGCGCGATGGACACCAGCGGGATCGCCAGGGACCGGAACGCCGAGACGAGCAGCAGGAACGCGAAGACCAGGACGAAGGCGAAGACGACCGGCGTACGGCTGTCCAGCGCGGCCGCCATGTCGGCGGGGCCGGCGGTCTGGCCGGTGACCGCGTAGCGCAGACCGTCGACCTCGCCGAGGCTGCGGGGCAGGGCCGTCTCGCGCAGCACCTTCAGCGCCTTCCGCGACGCCGCGTCGTTGCCGCTGCCGGCCAGCGGGACGGTGACGACTGCGGTGTCGCCGTCGCCGATCTTCGCGGCCTTGACGGGTTCGCGCAGCGCGCCCCCGCTGTCGGCGACCTGCTCGCGCAGCGCGGTGAGCGCCGTGTCGAAGGCGTCGGTGTCGAGAGCGGATCCGGTCACGACCACCTGGGCGGGGGCCGGGCTGCCGGGGAAGGCCTCCTGGATGGCGATCAGGTGGGAGATCTCCGGCACGGTGTCGGGGAACCGGTCCTGCAGTCCGGGGTCGGCCAACCGGATGCCCGCGGCGGGGAGCGCGGCCAGCACGAGGGCGGCGACCGCGGCCGCGCCCCAGATCAGCGGGCGCCGCACGACCTGGGCGACGACCGCCGTCCAGACCCGTGAGCTGCGCGCCTCGGCACGCCGCCGGCCCAGCCAGGGGATGCGTCCGCGGTCCACCTTCGCGCCGAGCATGGACAGCACGGCGGGCAGGGCGGTCAGGGAGCCCACGACAGCGAGCAGCACGACGGCGATGGTGCCGACGGCCATGCCGGTGAAGGTGTCGATGCCGGTGAGGAACAGTCCGGCCATGGAGATCGCGACGGTGAGTCCGGAGACGACGACCGCGCGCCCGGAGGTGGCCGCGGTGATCCGCAGCGCCTCGGCCGTGTCCCGGCCCGCGAGCCGTTCCTCGCGTTCCCTGCGCAGGTAGAACAGGGTGTAGTCGACGCCGACGGCCATGCCCACGAGGAGCACGACCGAGGAGGCCGTGTCGCTGACGGGGAGCCAGTTGGCGGCCAGGGTGAGCAGGCCCATCGCGGCGAGGACGGCGGTCACCGCCAGCAGCAGGGGGATGCCCGCCGCGATGAGCGCGCCGAAGACCGCGAGGAGGATGACGAGCGTCAGCGGGATCGACGTCAGCTCCGCCGTGGCGAAGTCCTCGCTGGTGGCCCGGTCGACGGCGAGGTCGACACTCGCGTCACCGGCCTGCACGATCGTCATGTCCTCGTGCTGGTCGGCGAGTTCGGCGACCTTCTTCTGCGTCAGTTCCACCACCTCGGCCGCGGTGTCCCAGCCGTGGCCGGACCCGTCGAGGGAGAACGTGACGAGCACGGAACGGCCGTCGGTGGAGACCAGGCCGCCGGGTTCGGCGGGGGTGGGCACCGTGACGTCCGACACCTTGCCGGTCAGGCCGCGCAGCATCGTGCCGACGTCCTGGACGGCCTTCTGCAGTGCGGTGTCGCTGCCGAAGCCGGGGGAGTCGGCGTCGGCCTGGACCAGGATGTTCTCGCTCGGCGGCCGGGTGTCGTCACCCGCCTCCTCGATCATGGTCTGGGCCCGGCCCGACTCGCCCGGGTCATGGTTCTGCGGTCCCTTGCCGCCGACGGCCGCGCCCACCGCGAAGGTGAGCACGACGAAGAGCAGCCAGCCGAACAGGGCGGTCTTGCGGCGGCGTGCCGACCAGGTGGCCACCCTTTCGAGCAGGGGTTGTCCCCGTCCTGACGGAATCGGGTCGGTGTGGGCAGCCGGCTCACCTTGGGAGGACACGAGCGGCTCTCCTTCTTGTTCGTTCCTTCAAGTACCGCGCGGGCCTGCGCGACACGCCTGTGGGTCCGCCGACGGTGTGAGGGGCCGACGGACCGTGGTGGATCGGGCGGGGTCAGCCGTGGCTGCCCCGCGGCTGCTTCCACAGGTGGGAGATCTCACCGAAAGACGAATTGACCCAGCGGTCGGAGTAGATCGTGTCCAGGTATCTGTCGCCGCCGTCCGGGAAGATCAGGACGCAGTGGGAGCCGGGAGTGATGCGGTCGGCGAACTTGTGCAGGGCCGCCAGGGTCGCGCCGGACGATCCTCCGGCGAGGATCGCCTCGGTCAGCACCAGCCGCCGGCAGGCCACGACGCAGTCGATGTCCGACACATGGACCACGTGGTCGGCGGCGTCGGGGTCCAGGAGCGCCGGGGGTACGGACGCTCCGTGCCCGGGGATGAGCCGGGGCGCCCCCTGTTGGCCGAAGATCCTGCTGCCCACCGCGTCGACCGCCACCACGGTGGTGTCGAGCCCTTGGTCACGCAGGTACTCCGAGCAGCCGCGCAGGGTGCCGAAGGTGCTGACGGCGGCGAACAGATAGTCCACCCGCCCGTCCAGCGCCTCCACGATCTCGCGCATGGTGTCCCGGTGGGCCTGCGGGTTGAGGAGGTTGGAGTACTGGTTGGGCCAGTAGGCCCCGGGCACGGTCGCCACGAGTTCGCGCACCCGTGCGAGCCGTGCGCCCAGGTACTCGCCCGTCTTCGGGTCGGGGCTGGTGACCACCTCGGGTCTGGCACCGTAGGCCCGTAGGAGTGCCAGGTTCTGTTGTGTGGTCTTGGCGTCGACGACGCAGATGAAGTCGAGTCCGTAGTACCGGCAGATCTGGGCGATACCGACGGCGAGGTTGCCGGAACTCGACTCGACCACCACCGAGCGGCCGGGGACGAGCGCACCGTCCCGGATCCTGCTCAGCAGCATGCCCAGGGCTGACCGGTCCTTGACGCTTCCTCCGGGGTTGAACCTCTCCATCTTGGCGAAGACCCTGGAGCCCAGACCAGGGTTGACTTTTCCCAGCTCCACCAACGGGGTGTCCCCAATGGCCGCCAGAATTCCGTTGAGCACGGGACGGCCCATGTCGGCTGCCCTCCGCTGCTGAATCGTGTTGTCCCGGGACCCGTCGGAAACCGCCGCAGGGCACCGGCTGACCGCGAACAGCCTGCGGCGCGCTTCTATGCCGCACCTATCGCGGCCCCATGGCAGGGGCATCGCCCGGTGCCGTACGGGGAGTTCACCACCGCGATCGGCCATGTTCTCGTCTTCGGCTCTCTGTCGGTCCGCGCCCACCGGCGACGGGCCGGGGTCCGGGAGATGTCGTCGCGGCCGGACGGCGGACGCGAGGCCCCTGGGATGTGTCCTTCGGCCCGCACCGGGCCGCGGGGGCCGGCTGGGCGACGTACCGTGGCGTCGGGCCGGTCCGAGGGACACGCTCTGGCGTCAGCCGGGGCGCGGCTTCACCATGGCACACGGGGCACTGTCGGCGCGGGGTGGTTGTGGCGCTCGGGGCGGCAACTAGCTGCCACCGCAGGCTCCTGCCATCGCGGTGGCCTGACAGCCCCCCGAAGGGTAAGCAGACTTGTCGACAGAGCGGACGGGACCGTTCGCGTGCCGTGTCACTCAAGGCAAAGGAAGACCCTCCGTGAAATCCAAGGCTCCCGCTGCTGCGGCGCTGACGCTCATGGCGCTGCTCTCCGGCTGCTCGTCCGACGACGTCACCTCGGACACCAACTCCTATACGGTGAGCGAGTCCGTCTCGGCGCTGAAGGTGCAGAGCAGGGGCGGTCTCATCGAGGTGGTCGCGAGCGACCGCACCACCGTGGAGGTCACGGAGACGTTCCGTTACTCCGACGGCAAGCCGGAGACGAAGCACACGGTCAGCGGCTCCACGCTCTCCCTGACGACGGCCGACTGCTCCTCCGGCTCCTCGCCCTGCGAGGTGTCGTACCGCATCGAGGTGCCGCGTGAGCTGGCCCTCTCCCTCGCTTCGCAGGGCGGCGACGTCGAGGTCAGCGCCGTGTCGGGAGAGCTGACCGTCGCCACCGACGGAGGTTCGGCGAGCGGGGAGAAGCTGGCGTCCACGACCGCGGAGATCCGCACCTCCGGCGGTGATGTGGACGCCGCCTTCGCCACCGCCCCCGATGCCGTGGACGCCGGCACCGACGGCGGAGACCTCACGCTGAAGCTGCCGAGCGGCTCCTATGCCGTGGACGCGGACGCCCAGGGCGGCGACGAGAAGGTGACCGTCAAAACGGACCCCGCCTCCTCGCACAAGGTGACCGCCAAATCCGGCGGCGGGACCGTCACCGTCACCTCCTGACGCCCCCGCCGCACCCGCCCCGTGACGAAGTGTCCGTCAGGCCACTTCGTCACGCTCGCGGTCCCTGACCAGCCTCGGTTGCGGCCGGCCGGTCCGGTCGGGCGTGGCCCGGTCGAGGACGGTGCGCTGCTGCGGGACCGTCTCGCACGGGGCCGCCCGCTCCAGGCCGAAGGCCCGGACGAGGGGGTGCATGCGGTAACCGCCGTGCTCCCCTTCGACGGGCTGCAGCAGATGGTCGTCGACCAGCAGTTCCATCAGGTCCCGGGCCGCCTCCAGAGGCAGGTCGAGCAGGAGCGACACCGTGCGCGCGGTGAACGCCGGGACGTCGGGCCGGGCCAGCAGCCGCAGGGCCCGCTGGGCGGGCTCGCCCAGCCGCCGGTAGGCCGCCTCCAGGGTGTCGCGCACCCTCAGGTCGCCCACGCTCAACTCGTCGAGCCCGCGCCGCGGGTGAACGATCCGGTCGGCCAGGTCACGCGGTGTCCAGTACGGCCGGGCGGCCAGCTTCGACCCCGCGATCCGCACGGCCAGGGGCAGTCCGCCGCACGCCTCGGCGAGGTCCTCCGCGGCCTGCGGATCGGCGGCGAACCGTTCCTCCCCCGCGGTGCTGCCCAGCAGCGCCATGGACTCCTCGCGGCTGAAGGTGCCCAGCACGATCGGGCGGACGCCTTCCAGCGCGGCCAGTTGGGCCCGGCCGGTGACCAGCACCCCGCAGCCGGGAGCGGCCGGCAGCAGGGGCCGCACCTGCCAGGCGTCCACGGCGTCGTCCAGCACGATCAGACAGCGGCGTTCGGCGAGCGTGCTGCGGTACAGCCGGGTGCGCTCGGCGAGCCCGGCGGGCATCTCCCGGCCGTCGGTCCCCAGCGCCCGCAGCAGGTCCGCCAGGGCGTCGGACGGGTCGAGCGGGGAGGACGTGCTGCCGCCCAGGTCCACCCAGAGCTGCCCGTCGGGGTACTCCTCCACCAGGTGGTGCGCCACCCGCAGCACGAGGGCGGTCTTGCCGACCCCCGGCATACCGACGACAGCGCCGACGGTCGCGCTGCCGACTCCGGCGCGGGTGGCGGTCAGCTGGGTCCGCAGCCGTATGAGCTCCTGCTCGCGGCCGGTGAAGTCCGGGAGCGAGGGTGGGAGTTCGGCAGGGGGTGCGGGCGCCGGTGCGGGGCCGCGCTCTCGGCTCCCGTCGGGCGTCGGCGTCGCCAGCACGGGAGCGGCGGTCAGGATCGACTGGTACAGCCGCTGGAGCGACGGAGTGGGGTCGATGCCGAGTTCGTCGGCCAGGGTCCGCCGGCAGTCCTGGTACACCGTCAGGGCGTCCGCCTGCCGTCCGCAGCGGTACAGGGCCTTCATGAGCTGACCGCACAACTGCTCGCGCAGCGGGTACGCGGCGGTCAGGCCGATCAGTTCGGAGACGAGTTCGACATGCCGTCCGAGTGCGAAGTCGGCCTCGATGCGCCGTTCCAGCACGGCCAGACGCATCTCCTCCAGACGGCCGCGCTCGGCCTCGGCGAGGAAGTCGGTCACTCCGCCCAGCACCGGCCCCCGCCACACCGCGAGCGCCTGGCGCAGTAAGCGGGCCGCGCGTGCGGAGTCGCCGGCCGCCAGCGCGTCGCGGCCCAGACCGGCGACCTGTTCGAACTCGGCGAGATCGGTGTCGAGCGGTCCTTGTCCGCCGGCGTCGTCGGGTACACGCAACAGATAGCCGGGGCGTTGTCGCACCACCTCGGCGTGGTCGTCGAGCAGTTGCCGCAGCCGTGACATGTACGTCTGTATCTGTGCGGCGGAGGTCGCGGGCGGGGCCTCGCCCCACAGCAGGGAGGAGAGGTGCGAGTCGGGCACGACTCTGCCGCGGGCGAGGACCAGCGCCGCAAGGGCGGTTCTCAGCTTGGATCCGCTGAGGGCGACCTTCCCGTGGGGGTGCGTCCACGCTTCGACCGGGCCAAGAACCTGGAATCTCATGGTGTCCCTCTGCATGCATGAGCGGACGAGGAGCGTCTCCCCGCTAGGAGCACTCCACGGCTGCTGCGGCTGTGTGGTGGACCGGCCCGGGGAACAACCGCTCGGCGGGGACGGTGCCCCTGGCGGCCCTTCCTGGGGCCGTCGACGGCAGGCGGTGGTGTCCGCCTTGTGCGCCGGCCGGGAACAGGCGCCACGGCGGGTGGCCGGGCGCGGATCGTGTCGCGGGCGCGGTGGAGCGAGCGGAGGATCCGCTCAGCTGCGCGCGTAGCGATCGAGTTCGTGGAAGAAGCCGTCGACGAGGCGGAGTTCGCCGCGGTCGCGGATCTCCTCGTAGACGTGTCCGCCGACGGCGAGATCGAGGATCCCGAGTCCGAAGGGCGAGAAGACGAGCGGCCGGTCGGCCGGCAGGGCGGCTCGTCCCGCGAGGACGTCGGGAAGCGTGGCGTGGACGAAGTCCCGGTGGCCTACGAGCTGTTCGGCCAGGTGGGGTGAGGTGTCCGCCTTGAGACAGTGCTCGATGTCGTCGACGACGTTGACGGCGCCGAGGATGATCTGCGGCGACAGATCGCGCAGGGACACATGGAGTACGAGCGGGCGGTGGGCGAACCACGCGGGTTCGGTGATGTGCGGGGCGGCCGCGACGGTGGCGAACACCACCAGGTCGCAGGAGCGGATCAGGTCCTCGGCCCGGTCGTGCACGGTGATTCGGCCGGTGGAGCCGGCCTGTTCGAGGTATCCGCGGAAGCCCGCGGCGGACTCGGCGGACAGGTCGTGCACGGCGGTCTCGTCGAAGGACCAGCCGGTGGCGGCGAGGTAGGTGTGGATGTAGCGCGCGATCAGTCCCGTGCCGATGAAGCCGACGCTGCGCGGGCGGGCACGGTCACGGGTGAGGGCGTCGGCCGCGAGCGCCGCGGAGGCGGCGGTGCGGGTGGCGCTGATGATGGAGCTTTCCAGACAGGCGAACGGGTAGCCGGTGTCGGGATCGTTGAGGACGAGCACCGCGGAGGCGCGGGGCAGGCCCCGGTCCACGTTCCCGGGAAAGCTGGAGATCCACTTCATGCCGTCCAGCCGCCGTCGCCCTCCGACGGAACCCGGGAGGGCGATGATCCGCGAGGTCGGACGGTCCGGGAATCTCAGGAAGTAGGACGGCGGATTGACGGTCCCCCCGGAACCGTGCAGCCGGTACGTCTCGTCGACGAGTGCGACGATCTTCTTCTCCTGGCCGTGCAGTGCGTCGTGCACCTGCGCGCCGGAGATGACGGCGAACGATGGATCCACCGCGCCTTCTGCCATTGGATCTCCCCCCAGAACCTCACCTGCTGCAAGGTGAACAGGATGTGCCGGGGACCCGGATACAGGTCGGCTCCATTCAGAAAGCGCCGGAAACGATCAGATCCACTCGCTAACCATCAAGTTCTCCCGGTCAGAATCCTGCCGTCCTGGCGCGGAACTGTCACTGGATCGACGTGTCAGCCTCCTGCAATGACAGGACGATGCCATTCCGGCGCGGGGTGTCCCCGGAGGGTCACAGAGCCGGGCGCACCCGGGGTACGGGCCAGAGCTCGCTGTGGAG
Organism: Streptomyces sp. YKOK-I1; assembly: GCF_054660435.1. Classification (NCBI taxonomy): domain Bacteria; kingdom Bacillati; phylum Actinomycetota; class Actinomycetes; order Kitasatosporales; family Streptomycetaceae; genus Streptomyces; species Streptomyces sp. YKOK-I1. The sequence continues at coordinate 5,785,078 of NZ_BAAGDR010000001.1, read as the reverse complement.
CCGGCTGTCCGCGGTGGTGATGGTGACCCCGCGATAGTCGCCCGCGGTCTCGGCGATCCAGAAGCCCTCCGCCAGCAGAGTGGCCGAAATCGTACGAGGGGCACGGCCGCGCGACTCGCCGACGAACTCGGCGCAGACGCTGATCCCGCCGGGGCGCAGCCGCCCCCACGCGAGCGACCAGGGGCGTCCCGCGCGCCGCCCGTGCACCGCGCCCGCGATGACGGGGCGGGAGTCACCGCGGGCCGAGGTCAGGGCCATGATGCCGTCGTCGGCCACCAGCGCGAGCGACACCTCGCCGGGCCGTGCCGCGTCCGGCACCAGCCGGACCTTCATTCCGCTGTTGGCCAGCACGAAGGCCGTTCCGGCAGCCGGGCGCGCGGCCCCTCTCGCCGGGAGCGGGGCGGGAGCGGCCGCCCCTGCGGCCGTCGGCGTCCTGCGGATCGCGACGTTCCCGAGCATGGCAGTGTCCTTCCAGCTGATGGGGGTGAGGGGCTGAGGGCTGGACCGCCCCGACTACTCGACGTCCTTGAGGACCCGCTCGACGGACTTCACGCGGTCGCTCATGTCGTTGAGCTGCAGACGCACCTCGATCAGCTCGCGCTCCATGTCCTGCTGGGCCGTCACGGCCTTCTCCGCGATCTGCTTGTAGTCGCTCTCGCGGGACATCGTCGACTTGGCCCGCCACACCGCGATCGTCGGCCAGATGACCAGGATCGCGCACACGAGGATGAAGCCCATCGATCCGAAGGACCAGATCATTCCGTCGTCTGCGGCCAGCTGCGTGGTGCTCATTCAGAGTCTCCTTGACTTCGGTCGGCGGTGAGAGAACGCGTGGCCGCGGCGACGGCCTCCGGCGTGAGTAGCAGTGAGAACGGCTCGATGTCGTAGTACTTCATCGCCTTGCCGTCCTCGGACAGCACAAGCGTCGAGGTGACCAGCCCGGCCGCCTCCAGCTTGCGCAGATGAACCTGGAGCAGCGCGCGGCTGATCCCCAGTTCGCGGGCCAACCGGCTCACGTAGTCCCGACCACCCGCGAGGGCGGCCACGATGCGCATCCGGTGCGGGTTGGCGAGCGTGGCCAGGATCTGCACCAGCCGATCACCCGTCACTTCGGAAAGCTCCATGCCCCTCCTCTATCTGCAAACAAATACTTGCAGGTGCCAGAGTTGAGTGTCAACTGCCATCACACGTAAGCACGTGCCAGCGCCCGGTTCACCGGGGCCGTGTTCGATCACAGGACGCAAAAAAACCCAGGTCAGCGCAGTATCTGACCTGGGTTCCTCCGGAGCCGCCGAAGACGCAGTGGACCGGAACCTGCTCCACCTGCCGCGTGAGCCGGGTCCGGGAGTCCCGGACCCGGCCCGCCGGTCAGCAGTTCCAGGTCGCCCAGTAGAAGTTGCCCTTCAGCTCGCCGTTGCTCTTCAGGTAGACGGGGGTGTCCACTTGGACGCCCGTGCTGCCCTTGCCGGGGTAGTACCAGAAGTAGTGGCCGTGCTTGCGCTTGCCGTAGTGGACCTCCAGCCAGCCCTGGGAGTGGCGGACGTACGGGGCGAACCACCAGGCGCCGCGCTGGCCGGCCGGGACGACGGAGGTGTGGGTCTCCGTCGCGGTGTGGGAGCTGCCGACGGTCCAGGTCTCGGTCTGCGAGGAACTGGCCTTCACCCCCTCCTCCAGCTTGTCGCTGAAGCCGACGGACACCTCGACGGACGTCGACCGCTCGAAGGAGTACCCGGTGCTCGTGGTGTTGGAGTCGGTCCGGGTGAGGGTCACGTCCCGGTTGCTGGAGCAGTTGCTGATCACGTTGGAGACCTGGCGCCGCTTGGCGAGCGAGGTCCACGCGTTGACCTCGTGGTACTGGCACAGGTCCGTCTTGCCGTGGTTGCAGTCCCAGATCACGTCCGGCTTGTCGTCGCCCCAGCCGGGGCTGGTGTTGGCGCTCGCGGTCCCGGCGGAGAAGGGGATCAGCAGGAGGGCGAGGGCGAGAGCGGGGGTCAGAGCGGCCGGCCTGCGGCGGCCGAGCTTGAGCTGCATGAGATCGTCTCCCGTCGGTTCGGGTGCGGTGACACGGCCCATGCTCGGCAGCCGGAAGTTGATCCGACACCCGTTCCATCAGGGAAATCAATCCCGTGCCCGCCGCGACCGGCCCGGCCGGGGCCCTCAGCAGACCTTCCGGTACGGCACCCCCGGCACGTACGTCCGCCACTGCGCCCGGGGCAGCTCGCCGTCGTCCGTCCGCGCGCACACCGTCTCGATCGCCTTCGCGGGGTCGACGGTGTAGTGCCGCAGGGGGACGTGGTCGCTGCCCCCGTACACCGTGCCGCCGTCGGGGCTGAAGGCCAGGGTGTCGATCTGTTCGCCGGAGGTGGTGAGGGGGTCGCCGAGAGGCTGCTGGGTGGGGATGTCCCAGAGCTGGAGGCTGCCCGCCTCGCCGCCCACCGCGAGGGTCTTCCCGTCGGGGCTGACGGCGAGAGCGGTGACCGCCTCCGAGGTGTCGCCGAAGACGGCGTCGCCGATGTCGTCGGGCAGAGCGGAGAAGACGTTGCGCAGGATGCCGACGCGTTCGCGCAGGCGGCCGTCCCAGAGGGCGACCCGGCCGGTCTGGTCGCCGGCGGCGAACAGCGAGCCGTCCGCCGCGAACGCGAGGGCGCCGATCCCGTCGCCCTGGACCAGGTCCCGGGCCTTGACCCGGTCCGCCGGCAGGGCGGCGACCCGGTTGTCGCCGGCCAGCACACGGCCGTCGGGCGAAGCCGCCAGATGGCTGCTGGAGAAGGCGGGGAGCAGGCCTGTTCTGCGGTCCTCCGCCGTGTTCCAGACCTCGTTGCTCAGGGTGCCGGTGCCGCCGGCCGCGTTGCCGGAGAGGAGGGCGCGGGTGACGAAGAGGGTACGGGCGCCCGGGCCCAGGGCGACCGTGACGACGGCGCCGGTGGAGCCGTGGCCGGCCAGGTCGAGGGTGGTGCGGGTCCGGCCGCCGGGGAGGTCCCAGAGCGTGAGGGGCTGGCGGTTCGTGTCGCTGCTGGGCGCCGAGACGCCGTACGCGAGGGTCCTGCCGTCGGGGGAGAAGGACAGCAGGGCGGAGGTGTCGGGCCCGTAGACCGGGTAGGACGGGTCGGTGGAGACGGGCAGGCGCGGGGCGGGGAGGGTGCGCAGCACGCGGCCGGTGGACGGGTCGCGCAGGTCGACGCGGTAGTGGTCGCCCATGCGGCGGGCGGTGGCCAGGGTACGGCCGTCGGGGCTGAGCAGCACCCGGTCGACGGGGGTGTCCTGCCAGGCGGAGGTGGTCGCCGAGGAGACGTCCAGGGTGTGCACGGTGCCGCCCTCCAGGTAGCGCAGCACGGGGTGGGAGCCGTCCCAGAGCAGACCGCCGTACAGGTGCTGGTTGTTGAGGTCGTGCCGCAGGACGGGGGCGTCCAGGCCCGGGCGCCAGAGTCTGATCTCGCGGGCGTCGGCGGTCGCCACGAACCGGCCGTCCCCGCTGAAGGAGACGTACGAGACACCCGTGTCCTTCAGGTCGGCGAGCTGCCGGCCGGTGCGGACGTCCCAGACGAGGACACCGGTCGGGGTGAGCGCGGCGAGCTGACCCCGGCCGCCGAGCACGAGCAGCGAGCGCTCGAGGCCGCAGACCTCGCCCGTGTGCTGCCAGCGGCCCGACAGGGTACGGCCGGTGCGCAGGTCCCGTACCTGGAGGGGACCGCCGCCGTTCGGGCAGGCCGCGACCACCGAGCCGTCGGGGCCGACCGCCACCACGGCCGAGTCGTTCGCCTCGGTGCTGAACAGCGTGCGGTCGTCCGCCGTCGAGCGGACCTGCACCTCGGGGGTGTCGGTGTCGCTCACCAGGTAGGCGCCGCCGGAGAACTCCACGGACGCGGTCGCCGCCAGCTTCCGGCCGCGCCAGCGCCCCGCGGCCGTGTCCCACAGCCGTACGCCGTCCGGGGAACGGACCGACAGCAGCCGTCCGTCGGGGCTGGCCGACTCCACGCTGCCGCCGGCCGGCAGCCGCCCGGTGCCGGTGCGCCGGTGGGTCACCGTGTCCCAGGTGCGCCAGGCGCCGCCCGCGACGCTGAGCAGCGTACGGCCCTGGTGGGTGAGGAAGCGGGTGGTGCCCTCGTCCAGGGCCGGGTCGCTGAAGATGTCCCGTTCGGTCTGGCCGAGCGAGCCGAGCAGGGCGGCGCGGCTCTCCGGGAGATGCGCCACCCGCCAGGCGGCGACGCCCAGCAGCTGGGCGGTGCGCGGGTCGGTGCTGCGCAGGCCGGCGGCGACGGAGGCGATCCGGCGGGCCGCGTCCTCGGTGGAGCGACGACGGTTGTCGCGGCTCTGCGTCCAGGCGGCCAGGCCGGCCACCAGGGCCACGACGAGGACGGCGGACAACACGCCGAGCGCGGTCCGGGCCCGGCGCGTGTGGCGGGCCGCGATCTGCCGCTCGGCCTCGCGGGCTTCGAGGGACGCGACCAGGAAGGCCCGCTCGGTCGCGGTCAGCGCGCGGTCGTGCTCGTGGTCCGGGAAATGCTCCTCGGCGCGCTCCAGGCGCACTCCCCGGTACAGGACGCCGGAGTCGCGGTCGTGCTCCAGCCAGGTACGGGCGGCCTCGGTCAGCGCGCGGTGGGCGCGCAGCCGTTCGCGGTCCTGCTCGATCCAGTCCTGCAGCCGGGGCCAGCAGGTGATCAGCGCCTCGTGGGCGAGGTGGACGCCGTCCTCGTCGGCGGTCAGCAGCCGGGCCCGGGCCAGGCCCTCCACCACCGCCGGGACGTCCGGATCGGCCCACTCGTCGAGTTCGGCGCGGCCGAGCGGTCTTCGGGTGTCGGGGGTGCCGCGGCCGGGCTCGATCATCCGCAGCAGCAGTTGCCGGGCGGCCCGGCGGCGGGACGTGGTCAGTTCCCCGTACACCTCCTCGGCGCTCGCCGCGATCGCCCCGCGCACCCCGCCGGCCGCCTCGTACGCGGCCAACGTCAGCATCCGGCCCCTGCGCCGGCGCCAGGTCTCCTGCAGGGCGTGCGAGAGCATCGGCAGTCCGCCGGGCTGGTCCAGGACCTCCTCGACGATCCGCGCGGTCAGCTCCCGCTCGACGAGGTGGCCGACGGCCTGCGCCGGCTTGATCACCGCCTCCCGCAGCTCGTCGGCGGTCATCGGACCGACCAGCAGCCCGGCCCCGCGCAGCGCGTCGGCGAGGTCGCGGTGCTCGGCGCAGCGCGGGAAGAAGTCGGCGCGTACGGAGACCAGCACGCGCAGCCGGCCGGCCGGGGCGCGGGCGGTGAGCAGCAGGTCGAGGAAGCGGGTGCGCTCGGCGCGGTCCCGGCACAGGGTGAAGACCTCCTCGAACTGGTCGACCACCACCCAGCTCTCCGGCTCGCCCTCGGCGGGCGCGAGGAGATGCCCGTAGGTCTGAGCGGGCTTGTCGCCGGGGGTGAGCACCCGCAGCACCGCGGGGCGGCCCCGGGCCCCGATCTCGTGCTGGAGGCGCGGGATCAGGCCGGCTCGCAGCAGGGAGGACTTGCCGCTGCCGGAGGCGCCGAACAGCACCGCGAACCGGTGCTCGGAGACCAGGGCGCACAGGTCGTCGGCGAGCCGGTCGCGGCCGAAGAACAGCTCCCGGTCGGCCGGTTCGAAGCGGGCCAGGCCGCGGTACGGCGACGGCACGTCCTCGTCGTCCGGGCGGGCGCCGACCTCGGCCTCGGCCTCCTTCCAGCGCGGCTCCCACTCCTCGGGGTCCGCCCCGCACGCGTGCACGTACCCCCGCACCACGGCGAGGGACGGCAAGCGCTCTCCGGCGGCGGCCTGCGACAGGGTGGTCGCGGAGAAGCCCGCGGTCTTCGCCATCTCGCGGTACGAGGGGCCGCCGGCCGCCATGCGCAGTTGACGCAGGTCGTGCGCGAGCCGCTGCACGGGACCGGTCTGCGGGTCCACCGGTCGCTCAGGACGCCCCATGCTCTCGTACCTCCGTATACGCCGCGGAAGCGACATCAGGAGCGAAGACCTTAAGGGTCGGGCGGAAACGACGGGATGGACGTCAGGTGACGGATGGGTGACATGGTCCGCCGGAAAAGGATTGATTGCCCTGATGAGAGTGGGGTGCCAATCAATCCGCCGGTTGCGAACGTCGGTCGTGGCTCACCGAACACCCTGAACGACTGGAGCACCATCGTGAGTGACCTCTTGCTCTCCGACCGGCCCCGGACCGGCCGCGTCCGCACCCCGCTGGCCATCACCGGCACCGCCCTGATCGCCCTGATCCTCACCCTGCTCGCCCCCTTCGGCGCCACCAGGGCCCACGCCATCGACCAGAACGACGACGTCCACTGGAACCTCAACGGCGGCAAGTCCGCGTACCGGAGCATGATCGACGAGGTCCGGGCCAGCGCCGAGCTGGGCGTCGCCTACGGCAGCAGGTCGTCGAGCACGTGGTACACGGTCCCCACCGAGCACACCGGCAGTGAAAAGCAGCAGATCAGCAACGACGAGATCAACAACTACTTCACCGTCAACATCACCAGCAACGAGCACCCGCAGATCCGCATCCTGCTCCGCGCCCACGACCTGTACGTCCAGGGCTACTACGTCCCGGGGACCAGGACGTACTACTACTTCAGCGACGCGACACTGAGCCACTGGCCCGGTGCGGGCACGTCCGCCAACCCGCCCCGCGCCCTGCGGCTGCCGTTCGGCGGCAGCTACGCCTCCATGGCGAGCTACGCACACCAGACCCCGCGCAGCCCCCGGTTCTCCTACACCTGGATGGCGTACAACCAGGGGATCCTGGCCGGCGCGAACTCAACGGGTGCCCAGCGCGCCGGCGCGCTGATGTTCTACGTCGAGGCCATCGCCGAGGGTGCCCGCTTCAACGCGATCTCCGACCGGATCCAGGCGAACATGGGATCGAGCACCGGATACCAGTTCGACGCCGATGACGACGGCCTGATCCACAACTGGCAGACGATCGGCAACAACCTCCAGAACCGGATGAACAACCCGCACACCGCGCCCACGCCCAACATCGGCCGCTACCACTTCGACACGCTCCAGGCGATCGCGAGCATCCTGCGCCTGATGATCCAGATCGGCGTCAAGTGACCCGCTGACCGGAAGCCCGGCAACCGAGCCGCCCCCGGCGGGACACCCTCCTGTCCCCCGGGGGCTCACGCCGTCCACGGGCCCTCGGCCTGACCAGTTCGGCGAGAATCCGCCGCGATTTTGCAGAAACGCCTTTCTACGCCACCTCCGAACCGCCGGTCTGCGGACGACCCGAATCTCCTGTCCGAACCGCCCCCCCATGCCGCCCCCCATGCCCCACCCTCAGGAGGATGCACAGCTGGACGCGCAGCCGTGCCGGTGTCGCAGTGCTCGGCCACCGGCATCGGCGAGTCCGTAATCGCGATGGTGAGCCGCCAGTCGTCACCGGCGCCGTCTCGGTCGCCGCGCCTTGCCATTCCAGCACCCCCGAAGGGGTGGGCGGGCCGCCCACGGGAAGCGTGGACGGGGAAGCGCGGGACCCCGCAGCCAGCTGCACGGGCTTGTGCACAGCTGAGTGCGCGGATACCGCGTTCGGGCCCAGAAGGCCACTGTGCCCGTGTGGGCTGGCACGTACCCATGTAGGCCCAGGCGGCTTCTCCGCCTACGTGGCCGAGGCCCTCGAGCAGCGTGTGGCCATGGACAAGCTTCGTGAGATCGTCGCCGACTTCGAGACCGACAACGACCCGCTGCCCCGGGAAGAGATCGAAGCGGCACGCGCCGTACTGCGCCATGATCAGCGCGACTCGAGCGGTGCCGCAGCCTGATGCCCGGCACGCTCCTCCTCGACAGCGAGTGCCTGTCCAAGCTCTACCTCAAGGACCGCACCGTCCTAGGTCTCGTCCAAGCAGCCTCGGAAGAAGGCATCCGCGTGGCCGCGACCGCCATGACCACGCTCGAGGCGGACTACGAGCACATCCACCCCGCCCGCATCCGGTGGGTGCTCTCCCGGATCGACGCCCACGACGTCACCAAGAGCGTCACCGACCAAGCGGCAGCACTCTTGCGCGACCACCGCCTCAGCGGCCACAAGTACGCCATCGACGCCGTCCTCGCGGCCGTTGCACGCTCGGCGCCAAGACCAGTCACCGTCCTCACCTCCGACCCTGAGGACATCAGTCTGCTCTGTGGACCCGCCGTCGCGGTCATCAAAGCCTGACGCGTGCAGATCGCGGGCACACCCGCTCACGCATGACGCCGCGCGAGCCCCCGACCGCGCTCGGCAATCAGCCAGCATGACGAGGCCATGAGCAATCATGGCGCCTCGTGCCGCACCGTCCAAAGGCGTCCGGCCACCGGCTGGCCACCGGGAAGGACATCTCGGATGGCAAAGAGCCGAGGCACCAGGGTTGTCGTCTTCCCACAGACGGCGAGAATCGTGTCGGCGATCGTCTGCCACCCCGTGGTTGGCTCCGCTCGAAATCCAGGCGGGTCCGGGTGATCGCGCGTCGCAGTGCATCACCAAAGGGCATGTCACCGACCAGCTCACACCCGTCATCAGCCCGCGTCGCCGCTCGGCACGCCTCCATTTCCGCAATGAATGCAAAGGCTTTGCGCCGGCAGGGGCGAGAAGGTGTCGCCGTACTTTGTGATCGCGGACGGCCGCGTCCTTAACCGCCCTGACTGGACCTCGCGGCACAAAACGGAAGTGTCGGCACCTACAGGGCCACTCAGTTCCCGCCGCCCCCCGTCACCTTCTCACCTCGAAGTTTCGTGACCCACGCGACCGGCCGTCGGCGTGACCAAAGAGAGGATCACACCAACGGCCGGAATCCATCACGAGCTGGCGCTCAATGGAATGAGCTGACCACTTGCCCCTCAGCAGTCCTTCTCGCCGGTTTCACGCTGACGCGATTCGAGTCGTCGATGGTGGGCCCCAACGAAGGGAACTCCGAACAGTATGACGGCCGCACCCGCGTACATCATGTAAGTGCCCTGGTGGGAATCCGGCGTCCAGGTGTTAACCATGCGGACTGTACCCCAGATCGAAATGGCCACTCCAGCCAGGAAGAGGGCCAGCGAAAGCCGCCCAGGCCGGGTTGAAAGAAGTGATCTCACGTGGTTCATCTATCTCCAGCCTCTACTGGTGCCAGGCCCACATGACACTTGAATAGGTGTGAACGATCTTGATTCCGCGACGCGGCCACCATTTCAGCAGAAAGCCGATGTACCACCCCAGGGTATACCAGAGCGCGGCAACTGCGACAGCCATGTAGGCCGATGCACTCCAGCTGGCCTTCGTCACCCTTTCCAGGAAGACAGTTGCACCTCCAACCGTGGGAGAGTTTCCTGTCAGGATGTCCTGCAGCATGCCTGCGTGACGCCGCTTCAATTTCAGCGTGCAGCTGTACCAACCGCACGAAATCCCCGTTTTGTTGTACTTCTTGATGGCCTTGCGGCCGTCGAGGTCGTACCGGCTGATTGGGTTCGCCGGATAGACGTACACGTTGGAATTGCCCCCATATACCGGATCGGTCTGCAGGAACCGTCCGGTCCCAGCGTCGTACACCCGGACGCCCATGAGGATGTAGCCACTGAGCATGTCCGAGGAACGCTGATGTGTTCCGAGCCAGCCATACGTCGTGGCCGCGGTCTCGTCCAGGGCACTGCCGTACTCGTCATAGTGCTGGACGACGCTGGCCACGGTGGTGTCCAGTGGCTGCTGAACCGTGACGTCACCGTGAACGTTGGCAAGTTGCAGGACCGTGCTGCCGGACGCCGAGGTGATGGCAGCCAGGCCGCCGGTCAGGTCCCTGACGATGCGGCTGACGGTGCTGCCGGTCGCGGTCCAGGTCGGGCTGTCACCGTTTCCACCGTAGTGACTGGTCGTGGTGCTCGATGTGGTCCAGGTGCCGTCAGTGCCCTGGCTCTGGGCGGTCTGGACGGCGAGGCGTCCTGCTGCGTCGAGGGTCCAGGTATTGCGGCTGGTGCCAAGGGTCTCGGTCGCGACCAGGTCGTTGGAGTAGTACGACAGGGTCGTGTCACTGCTGGTGGTGGTGCGGCCGAAAGCGTCGTACGCGTAGCCGGAGTTGACCAGGCGGTCAGCGGAGTCGTACGTGTACGACGTGGTGGCCGTGGCGGTGTCGGAAGTGCTGGTGTCGCAGTCGTCCGACGTCGTGGCCAGCGCCGTGCGGTTGCTGTTCGCGTCGAAGGTGTAGGCGCGGGTGGTGCAGCCGGTGGCGGTGGTGTCGGCTGCCTGAGTGAGGCGACCTGCGGTGTCGTAGGCATAGGAGGTTGCCGTCGTGGAACCGTCGGTCTGGGTGTGACCGGACTGGAGTCCGGTAACCGTGTAACCGGCGGTATCAGAGGCGACCGTCGTGCCGTCCGACGCTACGTACTCTCGTCCGGTCTGCTGGCCGACCGGGTCTGTGGTGAGGGTGAGGGTGTAGTCGCCAGGCAGGGTCTCGGTAATGAGCCTGCCGTCGGCGTTGTAGATGCCGGTGAAGGTGCCCGCGACCGAGTCGGTGAGGGTCTTCAAGTCACCGGCGGTGCCGTAGGCGTAGGTGACGGTGGACGGGGCGGAGTCGGTTGCCTTCACCGGACGGTCCAGGACGTCGTACGTCGTGGTGGCGCTGTTGCCCGCACCGTCGGCGTAGGACGTCTGACGGCCAAGGTCGTCGTAACCGTTCGCGATGGTCTGGCCGTTCGACGTCTGGGTGGCGATCTGACCGTTGGACTCGTCGTACGTGTACGTGGTCGCCGGGGTTTCCTCGCCGGTGCCGCCCGTGACCGTCGTCCTGGTCGCACGGCCGGCCGCGTCGACTGTGGTGGTAGTCGTGCGGGTCACGTCGTTGGCGGTCTCGGCCTTGGTCGCAAGCCGGCCCCAGCGGTTGTAGGTGTAGACGGTGGTCACCGCCTCCGTCGGGTTGTCACCTCCGCCGGTGACGGCAGCCGCAGGCACGGTCTTGCAGAGCAGACCGTCCCACTCGGCGGATGCGCAAGTACCAGATGCGTCCGCGTCGTAGTACGTGTACGCCAGGGTGCCCGCGTCCGAGCCGGACGATCCGGCGGTGCGGGTGGTGGCCACCCGTCCGGCGTCGTAGGTGGTGACGGCGTTGCTGGTCTCTCCACCGGTCGTGGACTTCTGCTGACCGGTCGACCAGTCATAGGTGGCCGTCGACTGCTGGGTGTCGGCGTCGGTGGCGTAGCCCGAGATGGCGGCTCCCATCACGACGGAGGTGACCAGCCCGGAAACCGCGGCCGTGTCCGGCTTGTTCTCGTCGTAGGTGTACGCGGTGTGGGCGCGGGCCGGGATCACTGTGCCTGCGGCCAGGGTGGACTCGGTGGTGGAGCCGGTGAGTTCCTCAGTCAGGGTGACCTCGTACAGTGGACCGTACTCGTCGGTCAAACGCTGCCCGTCCGCCGAGTACTGCGAGACGGTAGCCAGCAACTGGGCACGGTCAGCCGTCGACAGGCCGCTCAGACCGAGCGAGGCCAGGTCTTCGGCGGAGCCGTCCAGTGCCAGCTCGCGGTTGGCCGCCGTCAGTTCGGCGACTGTGTTGCCGTAGACGTCGTACTCGGTAGTGGTGATCGAGCCGCCGGGCGTGGCGGTGTTGGTCTCCTCACCGTTGGCGTCGATGTAGGTGATGGTGGCGCGGTCGTAGGCGGAAGACGTCAGCTCACTGCCCGTGCTGGAGGCGGGGACGAAGTCCGCCGGGAAGACGGCGGTGGCGTCGGTCGGCGCCTCGTCCTGCGCCCAGCCGGCGACCGTGTCGGTGTCCATCTGGTACGGGGCGGTATCACCGGAAAGCGGCACGTCGTAGACGACGGTGGTGACGGCAGTGCCCGATGTGGTGCTGTCGGACCCCTCCACGAGGGCCGCGCGGCTCGCGCTGAGCAGCATGCCGGAGCCCGCGGTCAGGGCCGAGCCGGCCTTGCCGTACGTGAAGTTCCAGGGCAGCTGGCCGGGCTGGGTGAGGGTGTCGACGCGGCCGTCGGAGTCGTAGGTGTACTCCGTCTTCAGTGCCGGGCTGATCCGCGGGTCCCAGACCTGGCGGAGCTTGCCGGAGGAGCCGTACGCGTACGACGCGAGGGTCTCGGCGGTGGCGGTGGAGGCACCCGGGGTGGTGGCCCACAGCTTGATCGCCTTGACCTGGCCCGCGTAGTCACCCAGCGAGGAGTCGGTCGCCGTCGTCGAGGATGCGTAGACGAATTCCAGGACGCGGCAGCCCTTGGTGGTGGGCTCGGTCTGGCAGGTGGACGCGGTCACCGCGCCGGTCGGCGAGATCACGTACTTCGGGCGGGCCAGGGTCTCGCTGCCGGAGGTGACGGTCTCCGAGACGGTGGAGACCGTGGTGTCGTCCACCGCGGTCGCCGACGAGGACAGCGTCCAGGTGGTCGCCGCGGTCGCCGCCTTGGCGAACACGGTGTTGCCGGCGTCGGTGTCGGTGAGCGTGAACTTCGTACCCGACAGTGTGCCGGTCAGGGTCAGGTACTCGGCGCCGGTCTCCGCTGCCCAGCTGCCGTCCGAGTTGAGGGTGAACGCGGTCGCGCTGCCGTCGCCGGAGAGCAGTTCCACCGAGGTGTCGGAGGTCTTGCGGATCTGGGTGTAGTCGCTCGCCTCAGCGGTAATCGAGGAGGTCCAGCCGGGGCCGAAGATCTCCACCTGGCCCTCGGTGTCGGTGTCGTTGGCGCGCGATGAGTACGTGCGCTCCACGCTGGCCGAGAACGCGTTCGCGTCCGTGGCCTCCAGCGTGTAATCGCCGGTGAGCTGGTTGACCTCACCGGGGCCGACCGCGGCAGTCGGGGCGGTGCCCGCGTCTCGGTCCAGGGTGACCTCGACGGTCTGGGAGTGCCCAGTGGTCGTGCCGTCGGTGAACGCGGCACGCAGTTCGATCACGCCGTCCTCGGCGAGCGTGCTGACCGTGTTCCACATGAGCTTGGTGGCGGTGCCGTCGGTGACGGAGACTGGCCACGCGGAGACGGCGTCGCCGGAGGCGTTGACGTCACCGACCGGGACGGTGTGCCAGGAGTCGGTCTCACCGCGGCGGTACTGCCAGGTCACCCCGGTGTAGGAGGCCAGGCCCTTCGCCGACAGGGTCAGACGGCGGGCCGTGTCGTCGCCGTCCTCCGGAGACAGGATCGCGGCGCCGTCCTCACCCACACCGAACGCGTACTTCGTCGTGGCCGACGACAGGTTGCCACCGGAGTCGACCGTGCGAGCGTACAGCGTGTGCCAGCCGTTCGCCGGATTGATCGACACGGTGGCCGAGTCGCCGCCGGTGCCGTTGGTGGTGTCCAGCTTCTTGTTCGGCAGGCTGCTGTTGTCCAGCCCCCAGTAGTAGCCGGCACCGTCGCTGGAGCTGGTGTCGATGGTGCAGGCGACGGCGTCGTCGGCCTTGGCGGTCCAGCCGTTCTCCTGGTACGTGTCACAGGTGACCGTCGGAGCGGCGGGCAGACCGGTGTTCATCACGAACGTCGTGTAGCCCGACCAGGATCCGTAGTCCGTGCCGTCGTACGCCCGCACCCGATAGCGCAGATGCACACCGGCCGGGAGGGCGGAGGCGGACGGGACGGTCAGCTTGGCCGTCGAGCCGGAGGACGCCGACGAGGACGTGCCCGTGTAGGAGTACGTGGTGTCCGCGTAGTCCGGATCGGCGGTGATCTCGAACTGGCCCTTGCTGCTGGAGCCGTCCGGGTCGGTCACCTTCGCCGACAGCGTCGGGGTCAGCGAGGTGACGTACCGCTTGCCGTTGTAGGCGTTGACCTGCGACGGCGAGATCGCCGGCGAACTCGGCGCCAATGGGTAGGAGTTGTACGTCACTGTCAGATGCGGCTCGGTCGAACCGTCACCCGAGACGTAGTTCGCCGACCGGAAGCGGCGCCAGGTGGAGGAGTCTGTCTCCGTCACACCGCGGACCAGCAGACCGTAATTGGACGTCCCGTCCGCCCACGCCTGAGTGATGTCGTCGATGTCGAAATTCATCGTGCCCGCCGGACACGAATCGCTGTACCCCTTCGCCGCGGTATTGATCACCTGACCGGTCGTGGTACCTGCCGGCTTGGTCGACCAGGTGACCGAGGAGGAGTCCCAGGACTCGGTCACCCGGCGCACCACCGTGCCCGAACCCTCCGTACAGGAGGATGAGTAGTACGAGTACAGCGCCAGGTTGGTGTCGGTGATGTGCTTGCCCTTGAACGCCGACACATCAAACTTCAGATACGACCGCGCGACCGTCGACCCGGCGTCGTACGTACCCGACTTCAGCTCGGTCGAGGAGACCTGCGAGTCGGTGTAGTTGGTGGCCAGCCACGTGTCCGTGGTCACGGCCAGGGTGGTGGTCGGGTCGATGGTGACCGGATAGGTCAGATCCTGCGTGAAGTAGTCCGCGTCCGGGGTCAGCACCAGGGTCTGCGAGCCGTCGTCGGCCGTCTCCACCCTGGTCGTGACGGATGCCTGGTACTTCGACTCACCGGAGGCGTCGTCGGTGGATGAGTCCCACATCATCGGCGCGGGCGCCTCGGCGACCAGCTTGCCGTCGGCGTCCTTCAGCAGCAGATGCCCGGAGTCGGCGATCGACAGCTCAAGTCCGCCCAGTGTCAACGGGATGCGGTACTCCAGGCCCCCCTCGGGCGCGGAATCCAAAACCACGTTCTGACTGAACCCCTGAGCAAGTGCCGTGACCGTCAGGGTCTGACCGTCGCCCAGGTCGTAGGAGGCGGTGTCGTCCTTCACCGTCGGCGTCGGCAGCTTGGACTCCCACCCCAGGCCGAACGACTTGCTCCCCTTGTCGACCGACACCAGCGCGGTGTCACCGCCGTCCGAGACCGCGATGTCCGCCGCCGCCACATCCGGCTCCAGCGACGCACCCGTATCCGACAGCGAGGTGTCGATGTCCTTCCAACTGCCGTCCACTTTCTGCCGGACCGGCCCCGCATACGTCGACGTCTGCAACTCCCCGGACGGCAGCGCATAGGTCGTCGACGTGGCCGAACGCTCCGACAACACCTCGATCTTGCGGTCCTGCAGACGGGCCATCAACAGCGCTGCCGCCATCGAATCCGCTGACGACACAGCTGACTTCGCGTCGTCAGACGTCAACGTCACCTCGGTCGTGCCCGAGTCGGCCGCGAACGCCGCCCCCGTCTCCAGCGACACCAGCGCCGTCTCCGCCGCCAGGACCGCCGCGACCGCCAACGCCGTCCGCTTCAGCGCAGCGCACGAGGATCTCGCCCGCCCCCTGGAAGCCGGGAAGACTCTTTTCCCCTTGAGTCTCATCACAACTCCTGTGATCATCTCGCGACACCCACTGCGTCACAAGCGCCGTAATCAAAGGTCAAGAAGCTGTGGAGGGAATTCCTGGTAGAGGTGAATGAATGGAAGAAACGCGCAAGTAATGTTCCTGCTCCTTGACCTGACCGGAAGTCGGCACTCTAAGAACTGCGAACTCTATGACTGACCGATGCCACCCCTGTCAGACATAGCGAGACAACGTCACAAGGTATGCCAAACACCCCACCGAGTCTGTGAAGTTACTGTCTCGAGGATTGTTATTTCCTTGTGACGGCCCCAGGTTGGGGCCAGTGCCCCAAAGGCGACACCGTCGCGCACCCAACAGGTGGTCCCTTAGTACTCCAGCTGTAGATCTTGATCAGGCTCGCCTGAGCCTGGTGCGCGGTGCTGCTCTACGCTGCCCTGCATGATCGCCAAGCTGCAGTGTGTGGTGCTGGACTGTGCCGATGTCGTTGAGCTGTCGCGGTTCTACCAGTCGCTTCTCGGCGGCGTGGTGAACCAGCCGGATCCGCGGTGGTCACTCGGCGACAGGTGGGCAACGCTCCACACCGAGGGTGGGCTCGTGCTGGCCTTCCAGCGCGTGGAAGACCATCAGCCACCACGGTGGCCGGATCCCGCTCGGCCCCAGCAGTTCCACCTCGACATGGGGGTCACGGACCTGGACCAAGCTCAGGAGGACGTACTCAATATGGGCGCCGCACTGCTCGATGAGGGCGATGGAAAGCGGAGTTGGCGCATCTTCGCGGATCCCGCAGGTCACCCGTTCTGTCTCGTCCGGGACTGACAGGCAACACCGCAGGGGTGCGGCCACCGTTGATCATCGTGAGTTGTGTGGACTGACGAAGAGACGGTGGCCGCAGGCCACAGCGTAGATCCCACCCGTTGGCGGGAGGCGTTCAAAGTGGCCATGGGCCGGATTGCGGGCCGGTTCGCCCGCGTTGAGCCCCGGCTGCGAGCGGGACGGTTGGTGCTGGGCCTGCTGTCGGACCTGCCGCGCAAGAACTGCTGGACGATCGCGGAGTGGGCCGGGGAATCGACCCCGCACGGCATGCAGCACCTGCTGTGCCGGGCCTCCTGGGACGCCGACGCCGTCCGCGACGACGTGCGCGAATACGTCGTCGAGCACCTCCACGACGAGGCCGCGGTACTGGTCGTCGACGAGACCGGCGACGTGAAGAAGGGCACCCACACCGTCGGCGTCCAACGCCAGTACACCGGCACCGCCGGCCGGATCGAAAATTCCCAGGTCGCCGTCTACCTCGTCTACGCCGGGATGCGCGGGCACGCAGCGGTGGACCGGGAGCTGTACATCCCGCGCTCCTGGACCTGCGATCCGGACCGCTGCCAGGCCGCGGGGCTTGGCGAGGACACCGCGTTCGCGACCAAGCCGGAACTGGCCAGAATGATGATCGAACGGTTCCTGGACGCCGGACACCACGTGGGCTGGGTCACCGGGGACGAGGTCTACGGCGGCAACCCGAAACTGCGGACGGCGCTGGAGAAGCGCGGCATCGGCTACGTCCTCGCGGTAGCCTGCTCGACCGAAGTGCCCACCGGGAGCACCAGGTCCGCCGCTACCCCTCCTGGGCCCGCTGGGTCACCCTCGCGATGCTGGCCCATGCCTTCCTCGCCGTCGTCCGCGCGGACGAACACACGCACCAGCCCACACCGGACGGCCTGATCCCGCTGACTGAGGTTCCCCCGAGATGCGGGGAGAGCTGACAGCAGGTCAGATGGGGCTCGCGAGAGGAGCTCTGACGATGCCTGCCCCGAGGAAGTACCCGCTGGAGTTGCGTGAGCGTGCGGTGCGGATGTACCGCGCTTCCGAGCCGAAGCCCGTGATCCGCCGCATGGCCGAGGAACTCGGCGTGCACCACGAGGCCCTGCGCAACTGGATTCGCCAGGCCGAGGCCGATACCGGCGATCGAGGTGACATGCTCACCACCGCCGAGCGTGAGGAGCTTGCCGCCCTGCGCAAGGAGAATGCCCAGCTCAAGCGTGCGAATGAGGTCCTGCGGACGGCCTCGGCTTTTTTCGCGGCCCAGCTCGACCCGACCCGGCCCAGGTGACGGCGCTCGTCGACGAGCACCCGCATCTGGGGGTCGAGCCTGTTCTCCGGGAGCTTTCCATCCCCTCCTCCACCTATTACCGGTGGCGCCGGGCCGAGACCGAGCCGTGCGAGCGGCACCGCCGGGACGCCGAGCTGACGGGGAGGATCCGGCAGGTCCACGACGAGTCCGGCGGGATCTACGGCTCACCCCGCGTGCACGCCGTCCTCAAGCGTGAGGGCGTCCGCGTCGGTCGCAAGCGCGTGGAGCGGCTCATGCGCCAGGCCGGCCTGGCCGGGATCAGCCCCCGCCGTGGCAAGGGCTTCACTTGCCGTTACCCGGACACCGATCTTGCCCCTGACCTGGTGCAACGCGACTTCACCGCGAACGGGCCGAACCGGCTGTGGGTCACCGACCTGACCATGGTCACGACGCTGGAGGGCCCGCTGTGGCTGTCCGCGATCCGTGACGCGTTCTCGCGCCGGGTCGTGGCCTGGGAAACCTCCGCCCGCGCCGACGCGGACCTGGTCCTCACTTCGCTGGAATACGCCCTGGCCAGCCGCGAAGTCACGCCCGGCGAGCTCGTTCACCACGCGGACCACGGCTGTCAATACACGTCCGTGAAGCTCACAACACGCCTGGTCAGGGCCGGTATCCAGGCGTCCATGGGCTCGGTCGGCGACTCGTTCGACAATGCCCTGGCGGAGAACCTGTGGATGCTGGTCAAGACCGAATGCATCCGCGGACGCGTCTTCACCACCAGGGCCGAAGCGAACCTCGCGCTCTTCGAGTACATCGACGGCTTCTACAACCCCCGCCGCATCCAGAAACGGCTCGGCTACCTCAGCCCCATCGAGTACGAGGAGAAACACTACGCCGACCAGGCAGCGACCGAACAAGTGAACCTGAAACCACGTCACCCCGCCCTGACCAGCTAGTCAGCACCTCTCGCACAGCGGGGGAACCTCAGACCTGCAACGAGATCCAGCGCCTGTTCATCACCGTCGCCGTCCGGCCCGATCACGGCCCAGCCTACCGACTCCGTTGGTCCGCCTGGCGACGCCGCCACCAGGCGCGATCACGAGCCAGCCACTATCGGCGACAAGCTGCATCCCAGACATGAAGATCAAGATCTACAGCTGGAGTATTAGGTCCAGGCACTTATGGACAAGGAGATCCTGGGACTGCTCACCCGAGGTGCGCACGAAGAACGTGTGCAGGTCGTCGACGGTAAGGTCGTAGACCGTGCTCGGAGCCAGGCCCGAACGGTCCCTGACGGCCGTCAACTCCTTGACGGAGCAATCCGGGGTGCGCAGCGGGTCGCCGACGCGCAGGTCGGAGACCAGTGTCCACCCGCGGCCCAGCACGTAGAACTTGTGGCCGGCCCGCGGGTGGCCATCGGGCGCAACGGCCCTCGAAGCGGCGAACGGTCTCCGCATCAGCGCACGAGCCGTTCCAGGCCCGGACACCCCATCGAAGACGGGGTACCACAGCTGAAATCCCTGACGTATCTTCCGCCTGCCCCGCGTCAGCCCAGACCGCATGACCTCAATCGCTGCAGCCGTCAAACTCTGGAGAGACACCGCAAGATCGGTACGCCGACGCTGTCAGGCCGGGCGGCACCAAGACTCGGGATGCCGCCCAGGTCCGCTTCGACGGCCCCTTCCGCACGCAGCCGCTCACAGACGCGATTACACCGGCACAGAACGATCGCGACGAGCAGCGCGGACGGGACCCAGCCCAGCGGGCGACAACCTGCCAGGCCCGGCGACCTCCCGAACATGGACGCAGTTGGACGCGCGATTGTCGGGATGCCACGAACCATGGCTCCCCCCATGGACTGCCAATCTCGCGGTTGGCCGGGAGCAGGTCTGCACGCTCGGCCATCACACGGCCACCACGCCAATCCGGCTGGCCCGAAGAGAAGTGACCGCGAGAGACAAAAGACCAGCTCACAGCCCTGTAGAGCAAAACCGCCACCGAATGCAAACCTCAGACCTACGCATCGCGATGCACAGACCCCACGTGCCCAATTGGCCCGAATTCCAAGGTAACCAGAAACAAGAAACCCCAGGTCAAAGGAATGACCTGGGGTTCACCACAGAGCCGCCTTCGGGATTCGAACCCGAGACCTACGCATTACGAGTGCGTTGCTCTGGCCATCTGAGCTAAGGCGGCGCGCCGTCCGCACTATGGTGCGATCGGCAACGTCGGTAAGTCTACACAGTTTCCGGGGGTGCTCCGCACCACCCCCGGAGGGGGTCGTTCCGGGGGTCGGGGTGGGGCTATGAGCAGCGCTTTCCCCGTGCTGGGGGCGTTCCGTGGAGGAGGTAGGCGTCGATCGTGGAGTCGATGCAGGCGCTGCCGCGGCCATAGGCCGTGTGGCCGTCGCCGACGTAGGTGAGCAGGCGGGCGGAGGAGAGCTGGCGGGCCAGGGACTCGGCCCAGCGGTAGGGGGTGGCGGGGTCGCGGGTGGTGCCGACGACGACGATCGGGGCGGCGCCCTTCGCGGTGATGCGGTGCGGCCGGCCCGTGGGCTTCACCGGCCAGTACCCGCAGTTCAGGGAGGCCCAGGCGAGGCCCTCGCCGAAGACCGGCGAGGCCTTCTCGAAGGCCGGCAGGGCCCGCTCCACCTGCTCGGGTGTGGCGAAGGCGGCCGGGAGGTCGAGGCAGTTCACGGCCGCGTTGGCGGACATCAGGTTCGAGTACCGGCCGTCGGGGTCGCGCTGGTAGTAGCTGTCGGACAGGGCGAGCAGCCCGGCCCCGTCCCGGTCCTCAATCGCCGCGGTCAGCGCGGCGCGCAGCTGCTCCCAGCTGCTCTCGTCGTACATCGCCGCGATCACCCCGGTGGTGGCGAGCGCCTCGCCGAGCCTGCGGCCGTCGGGGTCGCCGGTGGGCAGGGGGCGCCGGTCCAGCGCGCCGAAGAACGCCTTCAGGCGCGGCCCGATCCCGCTCCCCTTGTCGCCGAGGGGGCAGTCCGCCCGCCGTGCGCAGTCCTTCGCGAAGGACCGGAAGGCCGTCTCGAAGCCCGCCGTCTGTTCCAGGTTCAGCTCGCGGGCGGACAGCGACGGGTCCAGCGCGCCGTCCAGGACCAGCCGCCCCACCCGGTCGGGGAACAGCCCCGCGTACGTCGCCCCGAGGAACGTCCCGTACGACGCCCCCACATACGTCAGCCGCCGGTCCCCCAGCACCGCCCGCGCGATGTCCATGTCCCGGGCCGCCTCGACGGTGGAGACATGGCGGAGCAGCCGCGCCGCGTGTGCGCCGCAGGCCTCGGCGAACCCCCGGTACGCCTCGACCAGCCCGTCCGTCTCACGCCGGTCGTCGGGGGTCGTGTCGGTCTGGGTGTACGTGTCCATCGGGCGCCCGTCGAGGCACTCCACGGGCTCGCTGCGGGCCACGCCCCGGGGGTCGACGGCGACCAGGTCGTACCGGGCGCGGACCGAGGCCGGGTAGCCGACACCGGCGTACGACTGGAGGTAGCCGACGGCCGCGCCGCCCGGCCCGCCCGGGTTGACCAGGAGCGATCCCAGCCGCTCGGCGGGGTCCGTCGCCTTGGTGCGGGACACGGCGAGCCGGATGTCCCCCGCGCCCGGGTGGGCGTAGTCCAGCGGCACCCTCATCGTGGCGCACTGGAAGCCGGGGGCGCCGCAGGACCGCCAGGACAGCTTCTGCCCGTAGTACGGCTCCAGCGCCGACGGTGTCGCCTTCGGCAGCGCCGCCAGTTCCGCCCGCGCCGCGGAGCCTGCGGTGGCCGTCGAGCCTCCGGAGGAACAGGCGGAGACGGCGAGCAGTGCGGCGAGGGGGAGGGCGGACAGGGCGCGGAGGGCGATGCCGGTGCGGGTCCTGCGGGGCATACCTGGCCTGCGGGGCCTGCGGGGACAGCTCCTGAGGTGCATCCAGTGAGCCTAACTCTGCGCTACTGCGCGAGTGCTTTCCGTGCGCTAACCGCCACGGACGAGCGACACCGTCAACCCCCGGCCGACGTTCACCCGCGCCGCGGCCCCATCTCGGCCGCGCCCCGGCGCCGCCCCGGTCAGCCCGCTCTCAGCGCCATCGTCATCGCCTCCACCGCCAGCAACGGCGCCACATTGCGGTCGAGTGCCTCTCTGCACGCACCGATGGCCTCGATCCGGCGCAGGGTGGACTCGGGGGTGGTGCCACGGGCGAGCCGCTCCAGGGTGTCCTCGGCGTCCGCGTTGGCGATCGCGATACGGGAGCCCAGCTGGAGCGCGAGGACGTCCCGGTAGAAGGCGGTGAGGTCGGTCAGCGCGACGTCGAGGCTGTCGCGCTGGGTCCGGGTGCGCCGGCGCTTCTGCTTGTCCTCCAGGTCCTTCATCACGCCCGCCGTACCGCGCGGCATCCGGCCGCCCTGGGCCGCGCCCAGCGCCGCCTTCAGCTCCTCGGTCTCCTTGCCGTCCCGCTCCTCGGCGAGCACCTTGGCGTCCTCCGCCGCCGCGTCCACCAGTTCCTGGGCGGCCTTCAGACAGCCCCCGACGTCCTCGATCCGCAGCGGCAGCTTCAGCACCGACGCGCGGCGCTCCCGGGCGGCCGGGTCGGTGGCCAGCCGGCGGGCCCGGTCCACATGCCCCTGGGTGGCGCGGGCGGCCGCCGCGGCCACCCCCGGCTCGATGCCCTCGCGCCGGACGAGCATGTCGGCGACGGCGTCGACGGACGGCGTCCGCAGGTTCAGGTGCCGGCAGCGGGAGCGGATGGTGGGCAGCACGTCCTCCAGGGAGGGCGCGCACAGCAGCCACACCGTCCGGGGAGCGGGCTCCTCGACCGCCTTGAGGACGGCGTTCGCGGACTTCTCGTTGAGCCGCTCGGCGTCCTCGACGAGGATGACCTGCCAGCGGCCGGTGGCCGGTGAGGTGTACGACTTGCGGACCGTGTCCCGCATGTCCTCGGCGAGGATCTGGGTGCCGACGGCGGCGACGGTGGTGACGTCGGCGTGGGTGCCGATCAGCGCCGTGTGACAGCCGTCGCAGAAGCCGCAGCCGGGGGCGCCGCCCAGCGCGCGGTCGGGGCTCACGCACTGCAACGCCGCGGCGAACGCCCGCGCCACCTGGGTCCGGCCGGCCCCCGGTGGGCCCGTGAACAGCCAGGCGTGGGTCATCTTCGAGGCCTCGGGCGGCGGGGTCTGGGAGACGGCCGCGGTCACGAGCGCGTCGGCGTCCCGGGCGGCAGCGGTCAGCTGCTCGCTCACCTTCTCCTGCCCGACGAGGTCGTCCCACACGCTCATGGGTCACGCCGCCCTTCCGTCACGTCCGCTGCCGGTCTCCATTGTGCGGGCCCCCACCGACAACGGGGGCCACCGGCCGAAACGGCTGGATGACCCCCGTGGCGCTCAGGCACCCGACCCGCTCGAGCACCCGACCCGCTCGGGCACCGACTGCTCGGGCACCCGTCCTGCTCAGCGCCGCCGGCCGCGTCCCCGGCCGCCGTCCCGGTCCTCGTCGAACCCGTCGTCGTCGCGGTGCGGACCCAGCAGCTCGTCCGCGAGGGACGGCAGGTCGTCCAGCGGGGTCTCCTCGGCCCAGTCCGGCCGGGGCCGCTGCCGGGGCGCGCCCGCCTCGTCGACCTGGGGCAGCTCGCGCGTGCGGCCCTCGGAGCCGTCGGGCGCGGCGCCCTCCCGCTCGTCCCGGAAGAACCCGGACGGCATACGGTCCGCGAGCGCGTCCTGCCGTACCGGAGGCAGTACGGCCGTCTCGTCCACCGCGCCCCGGTCATCGCGCACCGGCGGCAGCACCGCGGTCTCGTCCGCGGCACCGGGAGCGTCCTGTCGTACGGGAGGCAGTACGGCCGTCTCGTCGGCCGCGCCGGCGGCCGGCGCCGTCGGTTGGGGCAGCTCGGCCGTCACCTCGGCGTCGGAGGGGGTCCCGGCCGGCCGCGCGGGCTCCGGGTCCTTGTCCATGCGGATCCGGGGCAGCGGAGTGGTGTCCTCCATCGGCCTCTTGTCCGCGACCGGCCGCTTGCTCATGTCCGGCCGCTTGCTCATGTCCGGCCGCTTGCTCATGTCGGGCCGCTTGCTCATGTCCGCCTTCTTGCCCATCGGCACCCGGGGCGGGACCTTCGTCTCCTCCACCGGCCCGCCCGAGGCGTTCGGCGTGACCACCGGCGTGGGCACGGTCACCGCCTCCGGGACGGCCGACGGGGCGGTCGGCGGCTTGGAACGGGGGCCGACCTGGGCCGCCGCCGCGGCCTGCTCCGCCGCGCGCCGCGCCTCCTCGGCCCGCAGCAGCGCCTCCTCCGCCTTGCGCTGCTTCTCCAGCCGCGCCGCCTCGGCCTTGCGCTGCTCCTCCTGGCGGACCGCCTCGGCCTCGGCGCGTCGCCGGGCCTCCTCCTCGGCCAGCTTGCGCTGCCGCTCCTCCTCGGCCCTGCGCCGCTCCTCCTCCACCTTGCGGCGGGCCTCGGCCTCGGCGCGGGCCTTCTCCTCGGCGAGGAGACGCTGCCGCTCCTCCTCCGCACGCCTTTGTGCCTCCTCGGCGCGCAGCCGGGCCTCCTCGGCCTGACGCTCGGCCTCACGGCGCTGCGCCTCCTCCAGCTCGCGCCGCTTGCGCTCCTCCTCCTCGGCGCGCAGCTTGGCGAGCTGCTCTTGGCGCTCCCGCTCCAGGCGCTCCTCCTCGGCCTTGCGGGCGGCCTCCTCCTCGGCCTTGCGGCGGGCCTCCTCCTCGGCCTTCTTCCGCGCCTCCTCCTGGGCCTTGATCTCGGCCTCGGACAGCGGCAGCATCCGGTCGAGCCGGTGGCGTACGACGGTGGTGACGGCCTCGGGCTCCTGGCCCGCGTCGACCACCAGGTAGCGGCCGGGGTCGGCGGCGGCCAGGGTGAGGAAGCCGGAGCGCACGCGCGTGTGGAACTCGGCGGGCTCCGACTCCAGCCGGTCCGGTGCCTCCGTGAAGCGCTCGCGGGCGGCCTCCGGGGAGACGTCCAGCAGCACCGTCAGATGCGGCACCAGGCCGTTGGTCGCCCAGCGTGAGATACGGGCGATCTCGGTCGGGGACAGATCGCGGCCGGCGCCCTGGTAGGCGACGGACGAGTCGATGTACCGGTCGCTGATCACGACGGCGCCGCGCTCCAGCGCGGGCCGCACGACGGTGTCGACGTGCTCCGCGCGGTCCGCCGCGTACAGCAGGGCCTCCGCGCGGTGCGACAGGCCGGCGCTGGACACGTCGAGGAGGATCGAGCGCAGCCGCTTGCCGACGGGCGTGGCGCCCGGCTCGCGGGTGAGGACGACCTCGTGGCCCTTGGCCCTGATCCAGTCGGCGAGCGCCTCGGCCTGGGTGGACTTGCCTGCGCCGTCGCCGCCCTCCAGGGCGATGAAGAAGCCGTTCGCGGCGGGGGCCTCGGCCGGGTCGTCGCCGCCGAGCAGCGCGTCCCGCAGGTCGAGGCGGAGCGGGACGCCGGAACGGTCGTCGACCTTGGCCAGCACCAGTACGGCGATGGGCAGCAGCAGGGCGCCGACCAGCATCAGGGTGAACGCGGCGCCGCCGTGCGCGAACACGAACCGGCCGTTCTCCAGCCGGTGCGGTCCGATCAGCGCCGCGAGCAGCGGGGCGCCCACGGCGGCGAGGGCCACGCAGACCCGCACCACCGCGTGCAGATGCTCCGTCGTGCGGGTACGGCGGCTGTCCTCGGTCTCCTGGTCGAGCAGCGCGTGCCCGGTGTTCGCCGCGACGCCCGCGGAGACTCCGGCCAGCCCGGTGATCAGCAGCACACTGGTGACGTCGGGGACGAGCCCGGCGGCCAGCAGGGCCACGCCGGTGACGGCGATCGCCAGCGCGAGCAGCCGGCGCCGCGACAGCGCCACCAGCACCTTGGGCGCCGTACGGATGCCGAGCGCGACTCCGCCGGTGAGGGCGAGCACCAGCAGGCCGTAGAGCACGGGGCCGCCGCCCAGGTCCTTGGCGTGCAGCACCGCGACGGCCGCGGCGGCGGCGACGGCACCGGCGACGGCCGCGCAGGCGAGGACCAGCAGCGGGATCGCGCCCGTGCGGCCCTTGTCGACGCCCGCCGCCGTCTTCGGCCGACGCAGCCCCTCCAGCGGGGACCGCGCGCGGGGGGTGCGCACCGCGGGCAGTTCCAGGAAGACCACGACCGACAGGGACCCGGCGAAGAGCCCCCCGGCGACATAGGAGGCGAGGGCCGCCTGGTGCTGGGCGAACCACTCGATCCCGACGCCCAGAAGATTGTTGAACAATGCGGCCACGACCAGGGTGGCGGCGCCCAGCGGGATCGCCAGGAAGCCCGTGCGCAGCGACAGCCGGCGCAGGGCGTCCAGGTGGTCCGGCAGCGGCCGTACCGTCGCGCCCTCGAGCGGCGGGGCGGGCAGCAGGGCGGGGGCCGCGCTCTCCCGGGCGACCGTCCAGAAGCGCTCGGCGACACCGGTGACGAAGGCGCTGACGAGCAGGAAGGCCAGCGCGTCGTCCGGCGTCCAGTCGATCCACAGCGGCGCGACGAGCAGCAGCACGGCGCGCAGCCCGTCCGCGCCGACCATGGTCCAGCGGCGGTCGAGCGGGCCCTCGGGTGAGGTGAGCGAGGTCAGCGGGCCCAGCAGGACGGCGCCGAAGAGCAGGGTGGCCAGAATGCGCACCGCGAACACGGTCGCCACCGCGAACGCCACACCCCGGTAGCCGCCCCCGAACGAGCCCTCGGCGATGGCCGCCTGGAGGACGAGGAGGACGAACACCAGGAGTGCGAGCGCGTCGGCGACACCGCCCACCAACTGCGCGCTCCACAGCCGCTTCAGCTGGGGCTCGCGCAACAGGGCGCGCACGGCGCGCTCGCGGGAGTCCGCCACCAGGGCGTCGTCCGGTGCCGGGGGGAGGGCCGTTGGCTGCTCGGCTCGCGTCATGCTTTCAGCCTATCGGCAGCGACTGACAGCCAGGGGCGTCCGGCCTGGTGTACGACCGCCCCGACACCAAAGTGATGCCGGGGCGTTCACTTCGTGAAGCCACTGTGCGGAAACCGTGGCCGAACCGGACCTGCTGGAGCGGACGGCCCGTCAGCCGGTTCAGTCCTCCGTCGTCGTCCGCGTGGCCGTCGTCCTCTTCGCAGCCGTCTTCTTCGCGGCGGCCGTCGTCGTGGTCTTCTTCGCTGCGGTCTTCTTGGCGGCCGACGCGGCCGTCTTCTTCGCCGGAGCCGCCTTCTTGGCCGCGGTCGTGGTCTTCTTCGCGGGCGCCTTCTTCGCCGTCTTCTTGGCGGGCGCCTTCGCCCTCTTCTCGGCGAGCAGCTCGAAGCCGCGCTCCGGGGTGATCTCCTCGACGCTGTCGCCGGAGCGCAGGGTCGCGTTGGTCTCCCCGTCGGTGACGTACGCCCCGAAGCGGCCGTCCTTGATGACGACGGGCTTCTTGCTGACCGGGTCCTCGCCGAGCTCCTTCAGCGGCGGCTTGGCGGCGGCCCGGCCGCGCTGCTTGGGCTGGGCGTAGATCGCCAGCGCCTCTTCGAGGGTGATCGTGAAGAGCTGGTCCTCGGTCTGCAGCGACCGCGAGTCCGTGCCCTTCTTCAGGTACGGCCCGTAGCGGCCGTTCTGCGCGGTGATCTCCTGGCCCTCGGCGTCCGCGCCGACGACCCGGGGCAGGGACATCAGCTTGAGGGCGTCCTCGAGGGTGACCGTGTCCAGGGACATCGTCTTGAACAGCGAGGCCGTACGCGGCTTGACGGCGTTCTTGCCGGTCTTCGGGGTGCCCTCGGGGAGCACCTCGGTGACGTACGGGCCGTAGCGGCCTGCCTTGGCGACGATCTCGTGGCCGGTGGCGGGGTCGGTGCCCAGCTCGAAGTCGCCGCTCGGCTTGGCGAGCAGTTCCTCGGCCAGCTCGACGGAGAGCTCGTCGGGCGCGAGGTCCTCGGGGATGTCGGCGCGCTGGTGGCCCTCGCTGTCCTTCTCGCCGCGCTCGATGTACGGCCCGAAGCGGCCGACCCGCAGCACGATGCCGTTGCCCACCGGGAACGACGACACCTCGCGCGCGTCGATCGCGCCCAGGTCGGTCACCAGCTCCTTGAGGCCGCCGAGGTGGTCCCCGTCGCCGTTGCCCGCGTCGGCGGCGCCGCCGTCCGCGGTGCCCTCGCCGAAGTAGAACCGCTTCAGCCACGGCACGGACTGCGCCTCACCGCGCGCGATGCGGTCGAGGTCGTCCTCCATCTTGGCGGTGAAGTCGTAGTCGACGAGCCGCCCGAAGTGCTTCTCCAGGAGGTTGACCACGGCGAAGGACAGGAAGGACGGCACGAGCGCCGTGCCCTTCTTGAACACATAGCCGCGGTCGAGGATCGTGCCGATGATCGAGGCGTACGTCGACGGACGGCCGATCTCGCGCTCTTCGAGCTCCTTGACCAGGCTGGCCTCGGTGTAGCGGGCCGGGGGCTTGGTGGCGTGCCCGTCGACCGTGATCTCCTCGGCGCCGAGCGGGTCGCCCTCGTTCACCTGCGGCAGGCGGCGCTCACGGTCGTCCAGCTCGGCGTTCGGGTCGTCGGCGCCCTCGACGTAGGCCTTCAGGAAGCCGTGGAACGTGATCGTCTTGCCGGAGGCGCTGAACTCGACGTCCCGGCCGTCGGCGGCGGTGCCGCCGATCCGCACCGTCACGCTGTTGCCGGTCGCGTCCTTCATCTGGGAGGCGACGGTCCGCTTCCAGATCAGCTCGTAGAGCTTGAACTGGTCGCCGGTCAGACCGGTCTCGGCGGGGGTGCGGAAACGATCACCCGAGGGGCGGATCGCCTCGTGCGCCTCCTGGGCGTTCTTGACCTTCCCGGCGTACGTGCGCGGCTGGGCCGGCAGGTAGTCGGCGCCGTACAGCTGCGTGACCTGGGCGCGGGCGGCCGCCACGGCGGTGTCGCTCAGCGTCGTGGAGTCCGTACGCATGTACGTGATGTAGCCGTTCTCGTACAGCTTCTGCGCGACCTGCATGGTGGCCTTGGCGCCGAAGCCGAGCTTGCGGCTGGCCTCCTGCTGGAGCGTCGTCGTACGGAACGGGGCGTACGGCGAGCGGCGGTACGGCTTGGACTCGACGGACCGGACCGAGAACCGGGTGTTCTCCAGGGCGGCGGCGAGCGCGCGGGCGTTCGCCTCGTCGAGGTGGAGGGTGTTCTCGCCCTTGATCCGGCCGAGGGAGTCGAAGTCACGGCCCTGCGCGACACGCCGGCCGTCGACGGTCTGCAGCCGGGCGACCAGCGACGACGGGTCGGACGGGTCCCCCGCGCGGCCGGTGCCGAAGGTGCCCGTCAGGTCCCAGTACTCGGCGGAGCGGAACGCGATGCGCTCGCGCTCCCGCTGCACGACGAGCCGGGTCGCGACGGACTGGACCCGGCCGGCCGACAGCCGCGGCATGACCTTCTTCCACAGGACCGGCGAGACCTCGTAGCCGTAGAGGCGGTCGAGGATGCGGCGGGTCTCCTGGGCGTCGACGAGCTTCTGGTTGAGCTGGCGCGGGTTGGCGACGGCGGCCCGGATCGCGTCCTTGGTGATCTCGTGGAAGACCATCCGCTTGACGGGGATCTTCGGCTTGAGGACCTCCTGGAGGTGCCAGGCGATCGCCTCGCCCTCCCGGTCCTCATCGGTGGCGAGGAAGAGCTCGTCGGACTCCTTGAGCAGGTCCTTGAGCTTCTTGACCTGGGCCCGCTTGTCGGCGTTGACCACATAGATGGGCTGGAAGTCGTGCTCGACGTCCACGCCGAGGCGGCGGACCTCACCGGTGTACGACTCCGGCACCTCCGCGGCGCCGTTCGGAAGGTCGCGGATGTGCCCGACGCTGGCCTCGACGATGTAACCGGGGCCGAGGTAACCCTTGATCGTCTTCGCCTTGGCAGGCGACTCGACGATGACGAGTCGGCGGCCGCCCTTCGCGGTCTCGCTGGTCGGGGACAACTTCGCTCTTCTCTCCGGTCGACGGGTTTGGGGCCTCCCCAGGCCTTGCTCCCGGGGTCGGGTCATGGTGACGCTGCGGAGTGTGACGGTACATCCCGCCCCCGTGTCAAACGGGAAAAGCCCACAACGGCCACTCGAACGGTAACCCGACTACCGCCATTCCTGCCGCCCGGAGTGCCGACCGGTCCTTTTCCGCCGGAGCGGAACCCGTCCTCTCCTTTACCTGCGTGACCCTGCTCACGCGGGTCAAACGGGGGTCGGGGCAGGATTCTCGGCGTCGGTTCCGGTGAGGGAGGGAGCGGGAATCAGAGGCGGGTGAAGCACCACGTTCCGACGGCCAGCGCGACGAGCGCGGCGAGGGTCGCGAGGGTCGCCGATGCGACGGGGCTCACACCCTGGGCCACGGGCTCGCGATGCCGTACCCGGACCGCGGTCCACACCAACAGTGCGCCTCCGAACAGGGCGAACACCATCCCCGCGAAGATCGCCGGCCCGCTCTCCATGATCGCCCCGCCCCTTTTCTCCCACCCGCGCGTGCATCGCCCTGGGGAGACTGACACGCGCGGGCGGCGCCGGGACGAACCCGAGGTGAACGACAGACCTCCGGACGGGGGCGACGGGCCGCCGCCGGGCACCCGGCCAGCCGTCCCGACTGTCTCTCCCCCGCCCCGGGGAAGGCGCCCCGGACTGCGACGGGCCTCACACCGGAACCGGCACGGGCATGTTCTTGTCACTCTTTTTGCCGAGCACGACTGCCCGGCCGACGCCCGCCACCGAGGATGTTGGCCGGTTTCCCCTCCTGGGGCGGGGCGAGCGACGGGTCCTGGGGCGGGGCGGTCGACGGGCGGTGGTGCTGGGCGGTCGGCGGGGTGCCGGCGCTAGGCGGGGTGCCGGTGCGAGGCGGTCGGCGGGCGGCGGTGCTAGGCGGGTGCCGGTGCGGGGCCCGGTGGGGGGGTGGGCGGCGGGTCCCGGTGCTGGGCAGGTGGCGGGTGGGTTCACCGTGCCGGTTCCAGGAAGCCCTGTTCCACCAGTAGGCGGATCTGGGCGGGGGTGCGGTCGCGCAGGGACACCGGGTCCTCGCCGACCAGTTGGGCGATGGCGTCCAGGATGCGGCCCGCGCTCAGCGAGCCGTCGCACACGCCCGCGAAGCCCGCGCCGACCGTGTCCACCTTCGTGGCGCGGCGCATCCCGCGGTGCTGGCGCAGCACGACGTGCTCCGGGTCCTCGGCGCCGGGCATGCCGACCTGCTCCTGGACGATCTCGCCGACCAGCCTGAAGTGCCCGGCGAGCAGGGCCGCGTCGTCGTGCGCCCGCAGGTAGTCGAGCCGTTCGAAGTGCGCGCGGACCGTGTCGCCGAGCGGCTGTTCGACCGGGTGCGGCCACTCCTCGACGGTGATGACGGGCTCCGCCGCCGCGGTCCTGCGCAGGGTGATCCAGCCGAAGCCGACGGCCTTCACCTTGCGCGCCTCGAACTCGTCCAGCCAGGCGTCGTACCGCGCCTGGTACTCGGCCGGGTCACCCCGGTGCTCGCCGGCGTCCCTGAGCCACAGCTCGGCGTACTGCGTGACGTCCTGGACCTCGCGCTGGACGATCCAGGCGTCGCACCCGCGCGGCACCCACGACCTGAGCCGGTCCTGCCAGTCCTCCCCCTCCACGTGCTGCCAGTTGGCGAGGAACTGCGCGAACCCGCCCTCGGTCAGCCGTTCCCCCGCTCCCTGAACGAGCGAGCGGCACAGATCGTCCCCGCCCATCCCGCCGTCCCGGTACGTCAGCCGGGCGCCCGGCGAGATCACGAACGGGGGGTTGGACACGACGAGGTCGTACCGCTCGTCGTGGCGGAGCGGCTCGAAGAGGGAGCCCTCGCGCAGATCGGCGGCCGGAGCGCCGGACAGGGCCAGGGTGAGCGCGGTGATGTGCAGGGCGCGCGGGTTGAGGTCGGTCGCCGTCACGCGCGTGGCGTGCCGGGCGGCGTGCAGCGCCTGGATGCCGGAGCCGGTGCCGAGGTCGAGGGCCGACGACACGGGCGTACGGACGGTGATGCCGGCGAGGGTCGTCGAGGCGCCGCCGACACCGAGGACGACTCCCTCGTCGCGGCTGCCGATGCCGCCGGCGCCGCCGACCGCGCAGCCCAGGTCGGAGACGATGAACCAGTCCTCGCCGTCCGGGCCGCCGTACGGGCGCACGTCCACGGTCGCGGCGACCTCGTCGGCGCCGACCCGGGTCAGCCAGCCGCTCTCCACGCACGCGTGCACCGGGAGGAATTCCTCCACGCGTGCGTGCGGCACGGGCTGCTGGAGCAGGAAGAGACGGACGAGCGTCTCCAGTGGCGTGTCCCCGCGGGTGGCCCGGAGGGCGGGCACGGTCTCGCTGCGCGCCAGGGCGGCGTACGCGGGGGCGCCGAGCAGATCGAGCAGGCCGTCGGCGGTGAAGGAGGCCGCGAGCAGGGCCTCCCGCAGTCGTGCGGCCACGTCGGGACGGTCGGCGGAGGGCAGGGGGGACAGGGTGGCGTCACTCACGCCCCCATTGTCCCCGCTCCCCCACTCGTTGTCCCCGTCCGGTTCAGCCACCGGCCCCCGGAATCACCGCGCGAACCTGGACGTGTCGTCGCACGAGCCTCGGCCGTCGCCACGCAAGCCCGGATCGATCGTCCCGCGAGCCTCGGACATCCCCGCGACGCCCGTCAGCCCGTCACGGCGCGAGCACGGACTCGCCTCCGGGCGCCTCGGCCGGCACGGCGTGCGCCTGAGTCGTCCCTCTGCGCGGATCAGCTCGTCGTCGCGCGCGGATCAGCTCGTCGTCGCGCGCGCCTCAGCTCGTCCCGCGCGAGCCTCAGCTCGTCGCCGCGCGGGCCGACGCGGATGCCGCGACCTTCTTGCAGCTGTCCTGCTTGGCCATGGCGTCCTTGACGTCGCCCTGTTCCAGGTTCTTCAGCGCGGTGTTGCCGGTCTGGCTGAGGGTGCCGAGCTGGGTGGCGATGTCCGCGAGGCCGTCGGCGAACTTGGCCTGGTCCTTGGTGTCCAGCGCGTCGACCGACTTCTTCAGGTCGGCGTAGGAGGTGGAGAGCGTGTTGAGCGCCGCGACGGCGTCCTTCTGCTTCTTCGCGCCCCCCTCGACCCCGGGCGGAGTGCCGGCCTTCTGGACGGCCTGGGCGAGCGCCGCGTACGCGTCGGACATGTCCTGGAACGCCTGCGAGTCGGTCTTCTGGACGTTCGCCGGGGCGTTGTTGTCCGTGGCGGCCTGCTTGATCGCGGCGTTGGCGGCGTCGACCTTGGCGTCCTGCGCCGGCAGCGCGTCGCAGACGCTCTTGGCCCAGGCGTCGAGCTCCTTGTTGCCTTCGTCGCTGCTGCATCCGGACAGCGCCAGTACCAGTACCGCACCGCCGGACAGTGCGGCCGCGAGCTTCTTGTTCACCGGTTTGGTCCCTTCCATGGCCCTCGGCCCCGGAACATACACGCCCACCGGTCGACTACCCCAGGTCGAATATCCACTCCATGGTGTTTTGAAGCCATTTGCACCAGGAGAGAGAAGGCTCACGGCCCCGGCACACGCACAGCACAGCGGGCGGGCGGCGCGTCAACACGCGCTGCCCGCCCGCTCCTTGAACAGGACCCCGACGGCCGGTCTACGAAACCACCGCGGGATCGGCCGACTTGGACGACCGGTCGGCGTTCTCCTCGTCCCCCACGGCGATGCCGCGCCGCTTGGAGACGTACACCGCGCCGACGATCACCGCGAGCGCGAGGACCGCGATCATGATCCGTACGCCGATGTTCTTGTCGTCGCCGTAGCTGAACTTGATCACGGCCGGCGCGATCAGCAGGGCGACCAGGTTCATGACCTTGAGCAGCGGGTTGATCGCGGGCCCGGCGGTGTCCTTGAAGGGGTCGCCGACGGTGTCGCCGATCACCGTGGCCGCATGGGCCTCGCTGCCCTTGCCGCCGTGATGGCCGTCCTCGACGAGCTTCTTGGCGTTGTCCCACGCGCCGCCGGAGTTGGCGAGGAAGACCGCCATCAGGGTGCCCGCGCCGATCGCGCCCGCGAGGTACGCGCCGAGCGCGCCCACGCCGAGCGTGAACCCGATGAAGATCGGTGCCAGCACGGCGAGCAGTCCGGGCGTGGCCAGCTCGCGCAGGGCGTCCCGGGTGCAGATGTCGACGACCTTGCCGTACTCCGGTGTCTCGGTGTGGTCCATGATCCCGGGGTGCTCGCGGAACTGCCGCCGCACCTCGAACACCACCGACCCCGCCGATCGCGAGACCGCGTTGATCGCCAGCCCCGAGAAGAGGAAGACGACCGCCGCGCCCGCGATGAGGCCGACCAGGTTGTTGGGCTGCGAGATGTCCATCATCAGGTTCATCGGCGCGCCGGGCCCGGAGAGTTTCTCCCCGACGTCGTTCGCGCCGGTCGTGATCGCGTCACGGTACGACCCGAAGAGCGCCGACGCCGCGAGGACGGCGGTGGCGATGGCGATGCCCTTGGTGATGGCCTTGGTGGTGTTGCCGACCGCGTCGAGGTTGGTGAGCACCTGCGCGCCGGCGCCCTCGACGTCGCCCGACATCTCGGCGATGCCCTGGGCGTTGTCGGAGACCGGCCCGAAGGTGTCCATGGCCACGATCACGCCGACCGTGGTGAGCAGGCCGGTGCCGGCCAGCGCGACCGCGAACAGCGCCAGCATGATCGACGTACCGCCGAGCAGGAACGCCCCGTACACGCCGAGGCCGATCAGCAGGGCGGTGTAGACGGCCGATTCCAGACCGACGGAGATGCCGGCGAGGACGACCGTGGCGGGGCCCGTCAGGGACGTCTTGCCGATGTCCCGGACCGGGCGGCGGGTGGTCTCGGTGAAGTAGCCGGTCAGTTGCTGGATGACGGCGGCCAGGAGGATGCCGATCGCCACCGCGACGAGGGCGAGGACGCGCGGGTCACCGTCCTTGCCGATGATCGCCTGGTCGGTGACCCCGTCGAGGTCGGCGTACGTGCCGGGCAGATAGACGTACACGGCGACGGCCACCAGCACGAGCGAGATCACCGCGGAGACGAAGAAGCCCCGGTTGATCGCGGACATACCGCTGCGGTCGGTGCGGCGCGGGGCGACGGCGAAGATGCCGACCATGGCCGTGAGCACACCGATCGCGGGCACGAGCAGCGGGAACGCCAGCCCGAAGTCGCCGAAGGCCGCCTTGCCGAGGATCAGCGCGGCGACCAGCGTCACGGCGTACGACTCGAACAGGTCGGCGGCCATGCCCGCGCAGTCGCCGACGTTGTCGCCCACGTTGTCGGCGATGGTCGCGGCATTGCGCGGATCGTCCTCCGGAATGCCCTGTTCGACCTTGCCGACCAGGTCGGCGCCGACGTCGGCGGCCTTGGTGAAGATGCCGCCGCCGACCCTCATGAACATCGCGATGAGCGCCGCGCCGAGGCCGAAGCCCTCCAGCACCTTGGGCGCGTCGGCCGCGTAGACCAGCACCACGCAGGAGGCGCCGAACAGCCCGAGCCCCACCGTGAACATGCCGACGACGCCGCCCGTGCGAAATGCGATCTTCATCGCCTTGTGGGAGACGGCGGTGAGATCCTTTTCCGGTTCACCGGGCCCCGGGGTGGCTTCCCGGGCCGCCGCGGCGACCCGCACATTGCTGCGCACCGCGAGCCACATGCCGATATAACCGGTGGCCGCCGAGAAGGCGGCGCCGATCAAGAAGAACAATGATCGCCCGGCGCGCTGATTCCAGTCGTCCGCGGGCAGCAACATCAACAGGAAGAACACCACGACGGCGAATACGCCGAGGGTGCGCAACTGTCGGGCCAGATACGCGTTGGCGCCTTCCTGGACCGCTGCCGCGATCTTCTTCATGCTGTCGGTGCCCTCGCCGGCCGCGAGCACCTGGCGCAGCAGGACACCCGCGACCACGAGCGCGGCCAGGGCGACGAGCCCGATGACCACGACGAGGAGACGGTTGCCGTCGGTCAGCACTGCGGCCGCGAAGGTTGTCGGATGGTCCAACCGATGAGGGGTAGAAAGCCCCGCCATTCGTCCTCCTTGACGCTTGGGCTGAGCTCAAGATTGTGGACGGATTGTAGGTACCGGAACCTGATCAAAACAGTGTGCGGTAAACAGAATTCGCCTACACGTCCAGTAATGCCTTCGGCGCATTCTCCGATCACTGAAAGATCGTTGAAAGATCATCGAACGGAGCCATTGATCGTGATTTGATTCACGAAATCCAGGAAGTGATTCCTCGGCTCAAGATTCACTTCCCGGAACGGCTGGGACAACTGTAAGCACGAGGACCCGGGTGGGCGCATGCCGAAGGGCCCCACCGGAGTGGGGCCCTTCGGGTACGAATACGGCGGGAGCGGCTCAGCCGACGGTCGCCGCGGCCGGTGTCCTCGGCCAGGTCATACGGATCAGGCCGCCGTTCTCACCGGCGGTGACCTCCACGTCGTCGACGAGGCCGCTGATGACCGCGAGGCCCATCTCGTCCTCCTCGGCGTCCGCGTCGTCCGCGGCGGAGCCGGGAATCCGGTCTCCGGGGGCGGCGCGCGGCGCCTCGTCGCCGACCTCGATGGAGAACTGCTTCTCCTCCTCGATCAACGCCACCCTCACGGGGGCGGTGATACCGCCACTCTGGTGAAGGCCGACGGCGCGGGTGCAGGCCTCGCCGACGGCGAGTCTCACCTCGTCGAGGACGGCCTCGTCCACTCCGGCCCTGCGCGCCACCGCTGCCGCCACCAGTCGGGCGGTCCTGACGTGCTCGGGCAGCGCGCTGAAGCGGAGTTCAACGGTGGCCATGCGTCCCCCTCGGAACTCGGGCGTGCTGTCGGGGGGCCGGGCTGCCGAAAGCCCGGTCCCCCGGAGTACAACTGGGCCGTCCGGGTCACCGGACCCGGACGGACGGGGTCAGTCGGTGGCTTGGACCGCGTCCTCGACCGAGGTGTGAATCGGGAACACCTTGGTCAGGCCGGTGATGCGGAAGATCTTCAGAATGCGCTCCTGGTTGCAGACCAGGCGCAGCGAGCCCTCGTGGGCACGCACACGCTTCAGGCCGCCGACCAGTACGCCGAGCCCGGTGGAGTCGAGGAAGTCGACACCCTCCATGTCCACGACGAGGTGGAAATTCCCGTCGTTCACCAGCTCGACCAACTGCTCGCGCAGCTTGGGCGCGGTATATACGTCGATTTCGCCACCGACCTTGACGATCGTGCGATCGCCGACGGTCTCGGTCGACAGGGACAGGTCCACGGATCCTCCAGCACCTTGCTATCGAGCGGTCGCCCCTCGGGACACCTCGGCAGAGCCCCCTGGACGGTTCGCCAGCCGCGATGGCATTCAATCACTTACCGGCAGGCGTGCACGACGCCTTGGCTCCATTGTCCGTCACGCCAGTGACACACTCGGTGCCGATGGCCAAGAATCACCGATCCGATCGATCCTCGGCACAGACCGCGCCCCGCCTGTCGCCGGGCGCGCTCCTGGACCGGCTCGCCCCGGGCCCGAGCCGGGCTTCGCGCATCACTCATACGGAGCACTTGCCCCCGCGCGAGGGCCGCCATGCCGTCTGGCCTGACCGGATTCGCCCGGAAGTGATCGCGGCGGTCCAGACCTGCGGAATCGATCACCCCTGGGCCCACCAGGCACGCGCCGCCGAGCACGCCCTGGACGGCGACTCGGTGGTCGTCGCCACGGGCACCGCCTCCGGCAAGTCCCTGGCCTATCTCGTGCCCGTGCTGTCCACTCTTCTGGACGGTTCCGAGGCTCCGAACGGACGCGGCGCGACCGCCCTGTACCTCGCCCCCACCAAGGCCCTCGCCGCCGACCAGCGCCGCTCTGTGAAAGAACTCTCACACCCGCTCGGCAACGCGGTGCGTCCGGCCGTGTACGACGGCGACACGCCGTTCGAGGAACGCGAATGGGTGCGCCAGTACGCCAACTACGTCCTCACCAACCCCGACATGCTGCACCGCGGGATCCTCCCGTCCCACCCCCGCTGGTCCTCCTTCCTGAAGTCGCTGAAGTACGTCGTCGTCGACGAGTGCCACACCTACCGCGGCGTCTTCGGCTCCCATGTCGCCCAGGTGCTGCGCCGCCTGCGCCGCCTGTGCGCCCGCTACGGCTCCTCCCCGGTCTTCCTGCTGGCCTCCGCGACCGCCGCCGAGCCCGCGGTCGCCGCCGGCCGTCTCACCGGCCTGCCGGTGGTGGAGGTCGCCGACGACGCCTCACCCCGAGGTGAACTGGTGTTCGCCCTCTGGGAGCCGCCGCTCACCGAGCTCCAGGGCGAGAAGGGCGCACCCGTCCGGCGTACCGCCACCGCCGAGACCGCCGACCTCCTCACCGACCTCGCCGTCCAGGGCGTGCGCACGGTCGCCTTCGTCCGCTCCCGGCGCGGCGCCGAGCTGATCTCGGTGATCGCCCAGGAACGGCTCGCCGAGGTCGACCGCTCGCTGGCCCGGCGTGTCGCGGCGTACCGGGGCGGCTATCTGCCCGAGGAGCGCCGCGCCCTCGAACAGGCCCTGCACTCCGGCGAGCTCCTCGGCCTCGCCGCCACCACGGCCCTCGAACTCGGCATCGACGTCTCCGGCCTCGACGCCGTCCTGATCGCCGGCTATCCGGGCACCCGCGCCTCCCTGTGGCAGCAGGCGGGCCGCGCCGGGCGGTCCGGGCAGGGCGCGCTGGCGGTGCTGGTCGCCCGTGACGACCCGCTGGACACCTTCCTCGTCCACCACCCGGAGGCCCTGTTCGACCGTCCGGTGGAATCGACGGTCCTCGACCCCGACAACCCCTACGTCCTCGCCCCGCACCTGTGCGCCGCCGCCGCGGAACTCCCGCTGACGGAGGAGGACCTGACGCTGTTCGGCCCGGAGACCGAGACCCTGCTGCCCCAGCTGGAGGCCGCCAAGCTGCTGCGCCGCCGCACGAGGGCCTGGCACTGGACGCGCCGGGAGCGCGCCGCCGACCTCACCGACATCCGCGGGGAGGGCGGCCGGCCGGTGCAGATCGTCGAGGAGGGCACGGGCCGGCTGCTCGGCACGGTCGACGCGGGCGCCGCCCACACCACCGTCCACGAGGGCGCCGTCCACCTCCACCAGGGCCGTACGTACCTCGTCCGCTCCCTGGACCTGGACGACTCGGTCGCCCTGGTCGAGGAGGCCGCGCCGCCCTACACGACCGTCGCCCGCGACACCACCGCCATCGCCGTCCTGGAGACCGACACCGAAATCCCCTGGGGCCAGGGCCGGTTGTGCTACGGCTCCGTCGAAGTCACCAACCAGGTCGTCTCCTTCCTGCGCCGACGGGTCATCACCGGTGAAGTCCTGGGCGAGTCGAAGCTCGACCTCCCTCCTCGTACGCTGCGCACCCGCGCGGTGTGGTGGACGGTCACCGAGGACCAGCTCGACGCCGCCCGCATCAACCCCGAGATCCTCGGCGGCGCCCTGCACGCCGCCGAACACGCCTCCATCGGCCTCCTCCCGCTCTTCGCGACCTGCGACCGCTGGGACATCGGCGGCGTGTCGGTGCCGCTGCACCCCGACACGCTCCTGCCGACGGTCTTCGTCTACGACGGCCATCCCGGCGGCGCGGGCTTCGCGGAGCGCGCCTTCCACACCGCCCGCGCATGGCTCACCGCCACCCGGGAGGCCATCGCCTCCTGCGAGTGCGACGCCGGCTGCCCGTCCTGCATCCAGTCCCCCAAGTGCGGCAACGGCAACGAGCCGCTGCACAAGAGGGGGGCGGTACGGCTCCTCACGGAACTGCTCCGAGAGGCACCGGAGGAGACGACCCCGGGACCGGCCCACGAGGCCCCCGAGGACCACGAGGAGCCGACCCCCACGCTTCGGGAACCCGCGCCTCGGGGACCCGCGCCCCAGAAGCCTGCGCCACGGGGATCCGCCCCTCAGGAGCCCGGGCCTCAGGGACCCGACCCTCAGGACCCTGCGTCTCGGGTGCCGGATGCGGGCCCGGGAGGGGCGATACCGGCCCCGGAGGGCCCGCACGTGCCCTGACCTCGGCCGTGAAGGGTCCCCGGCCCGCCGCCGCGGTCACGTCCGAGATCTCCCCGGCGACGGTGCAGCGCACCAGCCGTACGCCTTGTGCCTCCGCGACCCGGCCCGCCCGGACGCAGGCCCGCTCCTCGCCGTCCGTCCAGTGGTCCGCCGCCGCGAGCGCCGCGAGGTCCGCGCCCCCGGCGGCCCGGTGGCGGACCACGACGGCCTGCCCCAGGGCCAGCACGGCACCGAAGACCACGCACAGCACCGCGATCGCCCCGAGACTCCAGACGGTGGCCGACCCCCGGTCGCCCCGCCCCCGCAGCCACGCCCCGACGGCACCAGCCACCTTCACGGCCCACCCCCACCATCCGGCCCGGCTCCACCGTCCAGCCCGGCCCCGCCGTCCGGCCCGGCTCCCACGCTCTCCTCGGACGCCGCCACCGCCTCCTCCCGTACCTCGAAGGGCAGCCCCCTCAGCAGCGGCGGACTCGCCACGACCACCACGCGCACCTGGTCGCCCTCTCTGCCGACCGTCACCCGCGCCCCGCGCGGTGCCGCCGCACGGGCCAGTTCGACGACCGTCCCGGTGGGGTCCTGCCGGGCCGCCGCGCGGGCGCCGGTCCTGGCCGCGTCCACGCACTGGATCCGGGCCGCCATCACGAGCAACCCCCACACCAGCGCCATCGCGAACACCACCAGCACCGGCAGCACCACGGCCGACTCCGCCGTCACGAAACCCCGGTCCCCACCGAGCCGCCGCCGCTCACATGCCCCCACTGAGCGCCCGCCTCACGATGTCCTGGAGCAGCGCGCCGACGGTGTCACTCGTCACCACCTGGTAGAGGAGCACGGCGAAGCCCACCGCCGCCACGATCCCCATCGCGTACTCCGACGTCACCATTCCGGCGTCCTTGCGGGCGCCCCGCATCCCGCACACCAGGGCACGCAGTCGCGCCCGTACCGCCTTGTACATCTCAACCCCCGTAAGGTTCGGCCCAGTCGGCCTCTGCATGGTCGATCGACCGTTCGATCCGTCGTGTCCCGCTCGGCGCCCTCGGCGCCGGTTCAGCACCTCGTCATCCGCCGCCTCCTCCCATCACCCCGCCCGCGAGCCCGATCACGACCGGTACGACACCGACCGCGACGAAGGCGGGCAGGAAGCAGAGCCCCACCGGCGCGGCGACCAGGACGCCGGCGCGTCGGGCCCTGCCCGTCGCGGCCCGGGTCCACTCGGCCCGGGCGTCCCCGGCGAGCCGGGCCACGGGGCCCGCTGCCGGAATCCCCGTCACGTCGGCCCGTTCCAACAGCCGCGCCAGGGCCGCCGCACCCGGTGCACCGGCCAACCGCCGCCATGCGGTGGCCGGTGCACCGCCCAGCCGTACCTCGGCGGCACCGCGCGCCAGCGCTTCCCCCACCGGCCCGCCGAGGGCCTCGCCCACGGCCTGCGCGGCGATCACCGGGGCGGCGCCCGCCGCGATGCAGGCGGCCAGCAGATCGGCGGCGAGGGGGAGTTGCCCGGCGGCGATCCGCGTGTCGGCCTCGCCAGCGGCTCCCGACGCCCGCTGCCGACCGCGCCACCGCCACAGCCCGGCCGCGCCGGCCACCCCGGCCACGGCCCCCACGACGCCGCCGATCAGCACCCATCCGGCGGCCGCCACCGCCATCACCGGCAGCCAGGCCCCCACGGCGTCCCGCATCCCCGCCCGCGGGACGTCCGGTGCCCGCTCCCGCCCCAGCAGCTCCGCCGCCCTCCC
The DNA here is from genome assembly GCF_054660435.1 of Streptomyces sp. YKOK-I1. Classification (NCBI taxonomy): domain Bacteria; kingdom Bacillati; phylum Actinomycetota; class Actinomycetes; order Kitasatosporales; family Streptomycetaceae; genus Streptomyces; species Streptomyces sp. YKOK-I1. Next base: position 5,744,206 of record NZ_BAAGDR010000001.1, on the reverse strand, counting down.
CCGGGCCCCGCGGGCGCGCCGCACCCGCTGCAGCCAGCACACCGGCCACCCGAGGGCCGTCACGATCCCCACGGCCACCCCCAGCCTGTGGACAACTTCCGCGCTCATGGCGCCTCCCTCCTCGTCATCCGCCACTCGTTCGCCCGCACGCCCCTTCACGCCCTCTCCGCGTTCCGCACGATCCACCGCACCCACCACACCCCCGCGCCCTCCAGCAGTCCCCCGGCGAGCAGGCAGCCCAGCCCGGCCAGGCTGTGGAACAGCACCCGCAACGGGTCGGCGCCGAGCGCCGCGCCCAGGAGGAGCCCCAGGGCGGGCAGGCAGGCCAGCATCACAGCGGTGGCGCGTGGTCCCGACAACTGCGCCCGCAGGTCTGCCCGTTGGTCGCGCTCGGCGCGCAACGCCCCCTCCAGGCGGTCGAGTCCGGCCGCGAGGCCCGCTCCCTGGTCCACGGCCACCCGCCAGCACGCCGCCAGCCCCAGCAGTCCGCCGGCCCCGGGCCGCCGTGCGGCGACCGCGAGCGCCCGGGGCACATCGCCGCCGAACCGCGCCGCCGCCAGCACCGCCGCCCGCGCCTCGCCCAGCCCGCCGGAGTCCCGCGCGGCCCGCTGCAACGCCTCCCCTGGCTGCCGCCCGGCCCGCACCTCCCCGGTGAGCGCCGCGCAGAGCGCGATCACGGCGTCCGCCCTGTGCTCCCCGGCCCGGCGGGCCTCTGCGGCGCGCCGCGCCCGGCGCAGCAAGGGGACCAGCGCGGCCCCTACGACGACCGGAAGCGGCGAGGCTCCCAGCACCGCCAGGACCGCCCCGACGACCGGCGCCCACCCCTCGGGCCGCCATCGCGCGCGCAGCCCGCGCAGTCCGCTCAGACCGCGGGTCAGGTCCCGCCAGGCCGGTGGTCCGCTGCCGACCACACCGCCTCCGGCGAGCAGCAACTGCGCCCGCCGGCCCCCGGAGTACGGACCGCCCAGCAGCCACGCCGCAGCCCCGGCACAGGCGACGGCCGCCGCAGTCGACACCTCACCCATCACGTACATCGCTCACCCCACTCCCTTCACCCACCAGGTCATCCACCAGGCCACCCGCCCGGCTTCCACCGCCCGCCCCACCGTTCTCACCCGCGCCGCTTCCGTCGCCGCGCCCGCTCTCCTCGCCGCTCAGCAGCTCCCTCAGCCGCCCCCACCCCCGCTCGTACGCGAACGCGTCCGGCTGCCAGCGCAGTGCCGGCACCGTCCGCACCAGCCCCGTCGGGTCCCGCTCCAGCACGTGCACCTCCGCGATCCGGCGCCGTCCGGCCGGGTCACGGACGAGGTGCAGGACCACCGAGAGCGCGGCCGCCACCTGGCTGTGCAGTGCCGCCCGGTCGAGTCCGGCCGCCGTGCCGAGCGCCTCCAGCCGGGCGGGGACGTCCGCCGCGGCGTTGGCGTGGACGGTCCCGCAGCCGCCCTCGTGGCCGGTGTTGAGCGCGGCCAGCAGATGGACCACCTCCGGTCCGCGCACCTCACCCACGACCAGCCGGTCCGGACGCATCCGCAGGGCCTGCCGCACCAGGTCCTCGAGCGTGACGAGCCCGGCGCCCTCCTGGTTGGCGGGTCTGGTCTCCAGGCGGACCACGTGGGGATGGTCCGGTCGCAGCTCCGCGGAGTCCTCGGCGAGCACGATCCGCTCCCCGGGTCCGACCAGGCCGAGCAGTGCGCTCAGCAGGGTCGTCTTGCCGCTGCCGGTGCCGCCGCTGACCAGGAAGGACAGCCGTGCTCCGAGCAGGGCCCGCAGCACCCGGTCGCCGCCCGGCGGCACGGTGCCCGCGGCCACGAGTTCATCGAGCGTGAACGCCCGCGGCCGTACCACGCGCAGCGACAGACAGGCGCAGCCGACGGCCACCGGGGGCAGCACGGCGTGCAGCCGGGTCCCGTCGGGCAGGCGGGCGTCGGCCCAGGGGCGGGCGTCGTCCAGGCGCCGTCCGGCCACTGCGGCCAGGCGCTGCGCAAGGCGTCGTACGGCCGCGGCGTCGGGGAAGGAGACGGCGGTCAGCTCCAGGCCGCCACCGCGGTCGACCCAGACCCGGTCCGGGGCCGACACCAGGACGTCGGTCACCGAGGGGTCGGCGAGCAGCGGCTCCAGGGGCCCGCTGCCGATCAGCTCGGAGCGCAGTTGCTCGGCGGCCCCGAGCACCTCGGCGTCCCCGAGCACCCGCCCCTGTTCCCGCAGAGCCTGGGCCACGCGCGCGGGCGTCGGCTCGGCCCCGCTCGCGGCGAGCCACTGCCGTACGCCGTCCAGGAGCCCGCCTTCCAGCGCCGGTCCCATGCTCATGCGTGCCGTGGTCACCCGTGCCGTGCTCACGCGCCACCCGCCTCGATGAGCGCCCGCTCCCAGAACTGCTTGCAGAAGCGGGCGAGGGGCCCGCGCGCGGCGGCGCCCGGCGGCGCCTTGCCTCCGTCGGGGCGGAGCAGCGCGTGCTCCACGGGCACCTCGCCGACCAGGGGCAGCCGGAGCAGCGTGGCCACCTCGCGGTCGTCGAGGCCGGGTGCGTACGGGCCCCGTACCGCCACCCTGAGGTCGCGCAGGACCATCCCGGCCGCGGCGGCCACCCGGCCGGCGGCCGCGACGGCGCGCAGTTCGGCGGGGACCACGAGGAGTCCGATGTCGACCTGGGCGAGGGCCTCGGCGACCCCGTCGTCGATGCGGCGCGGCAGGTCCACGACGACCGTGCCGCCCCGGCGGCGGGCGGCGGCGAGGACCGCGCGGACGGCCTGCGGCGGGACGGCGACACAGTCGCCGCGGTCCCAGCTGAGCACGCGCAGCGCGTGCAGTTCGGGCAGGGACTCCTCCAGGGCGCCGCCGCCGACCCGCCCGCGTGAGGCGGCGAAGGCGGGCCAGCGCAGTCCTTGGGTCGTCTCCCCGCCGAGCAGTACGTCGAGTCCGCCGCCGAGCGGATCCGCGTCCACGAGGAGGGTGCGCAGGCCTTCGCGCGCGGAGGTGACGGCGAGGGCGCACGCGAGCGTGGACGCTCCGGCGCCTCCGCGGCCGCCGATGACGCCGACGGTGAGCGCGGGCCGTCCGACGCCCTCGGCGACGTCGGCGATGCGGTCCACCAGCCACTGTTCGCCGTCGGGGAGCATCAGGACGTGGTCGGCGCCGATCTCCACGGCGCGCTGCCAGACGCCGGAGTCGTCCTGATCGCGTCCGACGAGGACCACTCCGCGTCGGCGAGTGGCTCCGCGCGCCCGGCGGGCGGCGTCGTCGCCGACGAGGACGAGCGGTGCGGTCTCCCAGCTGCCGCGGCGCTCCGGCACCGAGGGATGCACCTCGGGGGTGGCTCCGGCGGCGGCGCACAGGCGCAGCAGGTCGTCGAGGAGGTCGGCGTCCTCCGTGACGATCAGCGGTTTGCCCTGCCGGTGGGAAGCGGCGGGCGGCGGGTCGTGCGTGACGGCTCCGGCCATGATTTCGTCCCCCTTTGTCGTAGGTCGCGCAGTCCCTGCGGCCTCGCGATTCCCCAGCGTGCGAAGAACCGGACAACCGGCCTCCGCGAGAACGGCCGACGGAAAACCGGCCGCACGCACCCGGCAAACGGAACCGGCCATGAACTCCCGGCCCGAGCGGACGCGTCGGAATCACGGTGCGACGAACCCAGAAATCTTGTGGATCTTGGTGAAAATCTGTGGACGAGTGGCCGGTTGTGAATATCGCCGTCACCCATACCGGTGATGGCCACCCGCCCCCTGTGCGACTCCCGCAGAGCAGTCCGATCGCTACCCAACGTGACGGATCACGGACACGCCGATGAGGCGGCCTGAGCCGCCTCGCAGACGCGGCCGCACCGCGCGAAGAAGGGAAAAACGCACCCGGACATGCGACGACCCCCGCCGGGGGGGAGAGCGGGGGTCGTCTCCACGGCCGACTCGGGGGGGGGAGGAGCCGGACCGCGTTAGCACGGTCGCGAACGATCCGTGACTTCCATGGTGTACCCGAGAGCCCTCTCAGGCAAACCCACGCGCCCACCTTACGCCGAATGGGCTGCCCCTATGCTCTTGGTTGTGGAAAACCACTCCTTGCCCCGCACAGCGGCCTTCTTTGACCTGGACAAGACGGTCATTGCGAAGTCGAGCACGCTCACCTTCAGCAAGTCCTTCTACCAAGGCGGTCTGATCAACCGCAGGGCCGCCTTGCGCACCGCATATGCCCAGTTCGTCTTCCTCGTGGGCGGTATGGACCACGACCAGATGGAGCGGACCCGGAAGTACCTGTCCGGGATGGTGCGCGGCTGGAACGTGCAGCAGGTGAAGGAGATCGTCGCCGAGACCCTGCACGACCTGATCGACCCGCTCATCTACGACGAGGCGGCCTCCCTGATCGAGGAACACCACACGGCCGGCCGCGATGTCGTGATCGTGTCCACGTCGGGTGCGGAGGTCGTCGAGCCGATCGGCGAACTGCTGGGCGCGGACCGTGTGGTGGCCACCCGGATGGTGGTCGGCGAGGACGGGTGCTACACCGGCGAGGTGGAGTACTACGCCTACGGCCCGACGAAGGCGGAGGCGATCAAGGAGCTGGCCGTGTCGGAGGGGTACGACCTGGAGCGCTGTTTCGCGTACAGCGACTCGGTGACCGATCTGCCGATGCTGCAGGCGGTGGGCCGCCCGCACGCCGTGAACCCGGACCGGGCCCTGCGGCGCGAGGCCGTCGCGCGCGGGTGGCCGATTCTCGACTTCCACCGGCCCGTACGGCTCAAGCAGCGGATCCCGTCGTTCTCCGTGCCGCCGCGCCCGGCACTCGTGGCGGCGGCCGCCATAGGCGCGGCGGCGGCGACGGCGGGCCTGGTCTGGTACGCGAGCCGGCGCCGGGCGGCGACCGCCTGAGCTGCGAAGACCGTTTCAAACCTGTTTGGCCGCAAAAGTAAAGAACTGGCGGCGGGGGTTCCGCTTGCCCTGGTCCTGGAGTAGAAAGGACTCAACGGCCCGCGAGACCAAGGACATCCGAAAGGATCACCTTAATAACGCATTTGGCCCCACGGACCGATGCATGAACACCGAGCACCCACGCGACGTCGACCCGTCGATTACGGGCCAGCCGCACCAGGTCACGGGCAAAGATCCCGGCCTGATGGGCACCATATCGAGGACGCTTGGTAACCCGGTGAACATGCCAGCGGCGGTACGAATTCTCGTACCGCCGCAACCCTTTCCCCGGGACTTTCCCCGGCCTCTACGCCGCGCCGCGCTGCAACGCCTCGCACACCGCCGTCGACTCACGGGCGCCCAGCTCCACCGCCCTGCCGCAGTGCGTGATCCAGGCCGCCATGCCCTCCGGAGTGCCGGACACATAGCCGTCCAGCGCCGCCAGATAGGCCGCGCGGCCCAGTTCCGCATGGCCCACCTCGGCCGGACAGACCGACTTGGGGTCGAGACCGCTGCCGATCAGCACGATGCGCTCGGCGGCGCGCGCGACCAGGCCGTTGCGCGAGGTGAAGGGGCGCAGGGCGAGCAGCTCGCCGTGCACCACGGCCGCCGTCACCAGGGCGGGCGCCGAACTCCCCGCGATGATCAGCTCGGAGAGCCCGTCCAGTCGGCCGGCCACTTCACCGGCTCCGGGCAGCGGCAGTTCGACGAGCGGCTCGTCGACCGGCTCCCCGGCCTGCCGCGGCCGTCCGATCTCGTCGCCGCCGCCCGCCGCGGCCACCAGATGCAGCCGCGCGAGGACGCGCAGCGGCGACTGCCGCCAGATGGACAGCAGCTGCCCCGCCTCGGCGGTCAGCCGCAGGGCGGCACCCATCACCCGTGCCTCGTCGTCGACGCCGAAGTCGCTGCGCCGGCGCACCTCCTCCAGGGCCCAGTCCGCGCCGGAGAGCGCCGCCGAGCCGCGGGCGCCGCGCAGGGCGGCCTCGGAGGTGATCGCGTTGCTGCGGCGCCGCATGACCCGGTGTCCGTAGACCCGGTCCACGGCCTTGCGCACGGACTCCACGGACTCGGCCACACCGGGCAACGAGCCCAGGGCCGCGAGCGGATCGGCGGACGCGCCTGTCGTACTCATGAGTACGACATTACGCACCCCGGGGCCACACCCCTCGAAGGAGTGGTCTTCTTCACGCACCGCTGCCACGCACAGCTATCGTCGCACTACTCTTGGTGAACATGAAAATTGCTTTCGTCGGGAAGGGCGGCAGCGGCAAGACCACACTGTCGTCCCTGTTCATCCGCCATCTCGCCACCCTCGGCGCTCCCGTGCTCGCCATGGACGCGGACATCAACCAGCATCTGGGACCCGCCCTCGGCCTCGACGAGAGCGAGGCCGCCGCCCTGCCCGCACTGGGCGAGCACCTGCCGTTGATCAAGGATTATCTGCGCGGCTCCAATCCGCGCATCGCCTCCGCAGAGTCGATGATCAAGACGACCCCGCCCGGCCGGGGCTCCCGGCTGCTGCGGGTGCGCGAGGACAACCCGGTCTACGACGCCTGCGCCCGGCCGGTGGAACTCGACGGCGGCGCCGTCCGTTTGATGGTCACCGGCCCCTTCACGGACGCCGACCTGGGGGTCGCCTGCTACCACTCCAAGACGGGAGCGGTGGAGCTGTGTCTGAACCACCTGGTGGACGGCCGCGACGAATACGTCGTGGTCGACATGACGGCGGGCTCGGACTCCTTCGCCTCCGGCCTGTTCACCCGCTTCGACGTCACGTTCCTCGTCGCCGAGCCGACCCGGAAGGGGGTCTCCGTCTACCGTCAGTACAAGGAGTACGCCCGCGACTTCGGCGTCGAGCTGAAGGTCGTCGGCAACAAGGTGCAAGGGCAGGACGACCTCGACTTCCTCCGCGCCGAAGTCGGTGACGACCTGCTCGTCACGGTCGGGCACTCGGACTGGGTGCGCGCCATGGAGAAGGGCCGGCCGCCCCGGTTCGACCTCCTGGACGCGACCGACCGCGACGCCCTGCGTCTGCTGCGGACGACCGTCGACACCGCCCACGAGCGGCGCGACCAGGACCGCTACACACGCCAGATGGTGCACTTCCACCTGAAGAACGCCCAGTCCTGGGGCAACGAACGCACCGGGGCCGACCTGGCCGCCCAGGTCGACCCCGACTTCGTCCTCGGCGAGGGCGTGGCCGCCGCCGTCTAGAACACCCGGACGGCGGCTACCGCCGGGCCGTCGGAGCGCCCGGTACGCCCTTGGGGGCCGGAGCGGGCCCGTCGGACAGGAAGGACGCCCAGCCCTCCTTCGGGGGCTCGCCGACGTCCAGCGAGCGCAGCTTGCTCAGGGTCTCCGGGTCCTGGGCGTCCAGCCAGTCGGCCAGCTGCCGGAAGGACACACAGCGCACGTCGGCCTGGTTGCAGACGGTCTCGACGACCTCGTCGACGGCGCGCATGTACGTTCCGCCGTTCCAGGACTCGAAGTGGTTGCCGATGATCAGCGGAGCGCGGTTGCCGTTGTAGGCGCGGTGGAAGCCCCGGAGCAGGCCGTCCCGCATCTGCTCGCCCCAGAACGCGCGCTTGGCAGGGTCGCCCTGGGTCTTGGTGCCGGACTGGTTGACCATGAAGTTGTAGTCCATGGTGAGCTGCTCGTAGGTGTGTCCCGGGAACGGCACGAGCTGCATCGACAGGTCCCACAGACCCATCCGTTTGCGAGGCCAGACCTGCTGGTTGACGCCGCTGGTGTCATAGCGGAAACCCATCCGGCTCGCCGCCCGCACGAAGTTCTTCTGCCCCTCCAGGCAGGGGGTGCGAGCGCCGATCAGCTCCTTGTCGTAGTCGAAGGGCAGCGGGGCGGCCTTCGTCATGCCGGTGTTGGTCTTCCAGGTCTTCACGAACTGCTTGGCCTGGACGATCTCGTCGCGCCACTCGGCCGGGGACCACTCGCCGACCCCGCCGTTCCTGCCGCAGAAGTGGCCGTTGAAGTGGGTGCCGATCTCGTTGCCCTCCAGCCACGCCAGCCGGAGCTGCCGCACGGTGTCGGCGATGCCCTGCTCGTCGTTGAAGCCGATGTCGGAGCGGCCCGGCGAGTGCTGCGGGGGCCGGTACAGGTCGGCCTTCTCCTCCGGCAGCATGTACACGCCGCTGAGGAAGTACGTCATGGTCGCGTGGTTGGCCTTGGACACCTTGCGGAAGTGAGAGAACAGCTTCTGGCTGTCCTCTCCGGCCCCGTCCCAGGAGAACACCACGAACTGCGGGGGCTTCTGACCGGGCTTCAGACGTTGCGGTCGGGGCAGGTGCGGCTGCGGTCCGGTGTACGCGGTGGAGCCGTCGCCGATCAGCCGGACGACGTGCTTGGGCGCCGGGGCACCCTTGCGCGGGGTCTGCGTTCCCGTCTTGGAGGCGTCGGTTCCCGTCGCACAACCGGCGAGTGATGCGGCGGCCGTCGCGGCGACCACGACGGCCGCGGCGATTCTCTGGGTGGCGGTCATGTTCCGCCCACCTTCTTCCTTCTCTCGGCCCACGCCGACGAGGGCGTTCTGTCGGTGCGTACCGGGGCGAGCCGGCAGCGCGGTCAAGGTCGCACGGGGCCGAGAAGGAATTAATACGACAAGCCGATGAAATGCTCACTTCATCCAAGAGAGTGATTCATTGCCCTATTTGCCACATAAATCCATGCCTGACCTTTACTCTGCATTACGATCGTTTTACCGAGCGTTGATTTTTCATCCCGCCGCAGTACGCCGTGACCCACGGCCGCGACCACCCCGCCATCGGCGGGGGACCACCAGTTCCGCGACCGCGCTGCCCCGGAGGAGACGGGAACATGTCCGCCTGCGTCCCCACTCGTACGTCCGACTCGACGCGCGCCCGGCGCGCCCATCCGCCCCACAGCCCCCCGTCGGGCCCGCGCCGCCGCTTCCGGCTCGCGGGCGCCGACGTGTCCGCCTCGATCGCGGTCTTCCTGATCGCCCTTCCCCTGTCCCTGGGCATCGCCCTGGCCACCGGAGCGCCCCTCCAGGCCGGCCTCGTCGCCGCCGCCGTCGGCGGGATCGTCGCCGGCTGCGTCGGCGGCTCCCCGCTCCAGGTCAGCGGCCCCGCCGCCGGGCTCACCGTGGTCACGGCCGACCTCATCCAGCGCTACGGCTGGCGGACGACCTGTGCCGTCACCGTCCTCGCCGGACTCACCCAACTGGGCCTCGGCTGTCTGCGCGTGGCACGCACCGCGCTCGCCGTCAGCCCCGCCATCGTGCACGGCATGCTCGCCGGCATCGGCGTCACCATCGCCGTCGCCCAGCTGCACATCGTCCTCGGCGGCACCCCGCAGAGCTCCGTCCTCGCCAACCTCCGTGCCCTGCCCGCCCAGCTGGCCGGGCTCCAGCCCGCAGCGGTCGCCGTGAGCACCCTGACCCTCAGCCTGCTGCTGCTCTGGCCACGAATCCCCGGCCGGGCGGGCCGGCTGCTGCACAAGGTGCCCGCCGCACTCGTCGCCGTCGCCGGGGCCACCGCCGCGGCGTCCCTCGCCGGCCTCACCCTGCCCAAGGTCGACCTCCCCTCCTGGCGCAGCCATGCCCTGGCCGGGCTCCCCGAAGGTCCGGCGCTCGGCGTCGCGGCGGCCGTCCTCACCATCACCCTGGTGTGCAGCGTGCAGTCGCTGCTCGGCGCGGTCGCCGTCGACAAGCTCATCTCCTCCCGCGCCGACCTCATCTCCTCGCCCATGGGCCGCGCCCCGCGTGTCGGGCGCTCCGACCTCGACCGTGAGCTGCTCGGTCAGGGAGCCGCCAACATCGTCTCCGGCGCGCTCGGCGGACTGCCCGTCGCGGGGGTGGCCGTGCGCAGTTCGGCGAATGTCCAATCAGGTGCCGTGAGCCGGAACTCCACGATGCTGCACGGCGTTCTCGTAGTGATCGCCGCACTGCTGATGGTCCCGGTCCTGGAGCTCATCCCGCTCGCCTCGCTCGCCGCCCTGGTGATGGCCGTCGGCATCCAGATGGTGTCCCTGCACCACATTCGTACGGTGACCCGCCACCGGGAGGTGCTGGTGTACGCCGTCACCACCCTCGGCGTGGTGTTCCTCGGCGTCCTCCAGGGCGTGACGCTGGGGATCGCGGTCGCCGTCGCCGTCGCCCTCAACCGCCTCGCCCACACCCGCATCACCCACCACGAGCAGGAGGGAGTCCATCACGTCCATGTGCGCGGCCAGTTGACGTTCCTCGCGGTGCCACGGCTGAGCCGGGCCCTGCACCTCGTACCCCACGGCACGCCCGTCGTGGTCGAGTTGGACGGCTCCTTCATGGACCACGCGGCGTACGAGGCCCTCCAGGACTGGCAGAAGACCCACACCGCCCAGGGCGGCACCGTGGAGCTGACCGGCCGCAGACTCGGCACGGCGACCACGGCCGCGGCCCCCACCGGCGCCGGGGCCGACTGCCGCTGCCGGCCCTGGACCCCTTGGCGCAATCACCAGTGCGAACTCCCGCGCTCCGCACACGCCACGGGTTCCGGTTACGAGTCCCCGAACCAGCCGAGCAAACCCGGAGCGCCGACCACGCCGGACAATCCCCACGAGCCGCATGCGCCGAACCAGCCGAATAGACCGAACAAGCCGAACAAGCCGAACAAGCCGAACAAGCCGAACAAGCCGAACAAAGCGAGCGACACCGCCGGACTCACAGGAGCAGGGGCCGACGGCAGTCACCCCCTGGTCCGCGGTATCAGCGCCTTCCAGCGGAACACCGCTCCCCTGGTGCGCGGGGAGTTGGCGCGGCTGGCCCGGGAGGGGCAGCAGCCGACGCAGCTGTTCCTCACGTGTGCGGACTCGCGGCTGGTCACCTCGATGATCACCTCCAGTGGTCCGGGCGACCTGTTCGTGGTGCGCAACGTGGGCAACCTGGTGCCACCGCCGGATGAGGAGAGCGGGGACGACTCGGTGGGGGCCGCCATCGAGTACGCGGTGGACGTGCTGAAGGTCCGTTCCATCACGGTGTGCGGGCACTCCGGATGCGGGGCCATGCAGGCGCTGCTCGGCTCCGAACCCGGCGGGGAGCAGACGCCGTTGAAGCGGTGGCTGCGGCACGGGCTGCCGAGTCTGGAGCGGATGGCCGACGACGGCCGGCCCTGGGCCCGGCTGGCCGGGCGGTCACCGGCGGACGCGGTCGAGCAGCTCTGTCTGACGAACGTGGTCCAGCAGCTGGATCATCTGCGGGCCCACGAGTCGGTGGCACGCGCCCTGCGGGCCGGGGCGCTAGAGCTGCACGGGCTGTACTTCCACGTGGGCGAGGCACAGACGTATCTGCTCACCGGGAACGACGGCAGCGAGCTGTTCGATCATGTGGGCCATCGAGTGTGAAAGGCGTTACACCGGCTGAACCTCGTCCGGCCCCCGTCCGTGGGTACGGATGACCCGGCCCGCACCAGGACCAGGCCCCAGGGCCCAGGACCAGGCCACGACCTCATCAGGATAGGTCTAAACCAATTTTCCGTCGGCCCTTGTCACCGGGGCCCGGGTTCTGATGAGCTGTGGCCTGGGACACAACGGACACCCTTCGAGAGGGAGATGTCGTGAGCAACGAAAGCCTGGCCAACCTGCTCAAGGAAGAGCGCAGGTTCGCGCCGCCCGCCGACCTGGCCGCGAACGCCAACGTCACGGCGGAGGCGTACGAACAGGCCAAGGCTGACAGGCTCGGCTTCTGGGCCGAGCAGGCCCGTCGGCTGACCTGGGCCAAGGAGCCGACGAAGACGCTGGACTGGTCGAACCCGCCGTTCGCGAAGTGGTTCGAGGACGGCGAACTCAACGTCGCGTACAACTGCGTCGACCGCCATGTGGAGGCCGGGCACGGCGACCGGGTCGCGATCCACTTCGAGGGGGAGCCGGGCGACAGCCGGGCGCTCACCTACGCCGAGCTCAAGGACGAGGTGTCGAAGGCGGCCAACGCGCTGCTGGAGCTGGGCGTCCAGAAGGGCGACCGGGTCGCGGTCTACATGCCGATGATCCCGGAGACGGCGGTCGCGATGCTGGCCTGCGCCCGGATCGGCGCCGCGCACTCCGTCGTCTTCGGCGGCTTCAGCGCGGACGCGCTGGCGACCCGGATCCAGGACGCCGACGCCAAGGTCGTCATCACGGCCGACGGCGGGTACCGGCGCGGCAAGCCGTCCGCGCTCAAGCCGGCCGTCGACGACGCGATCCGCAAGGCCGGCAACGTCGAGCATGTGCTGGTGGTGCGCCGTACCGGCCAGGAGGTCGCCTGGGACGACAGCCGGGACGTGTGGTGGGACGAGATCGTCGAGCGCCAGTCCGCCGAGCACACCCCCGAGGCCTTCGGCGCCGAGCAGCCGCTGTTCATCCTCTACACGTCCGGCACGACGGGTAAGCCGAAGGGCATCCTGCACACCTCCGGCGGCTACCTCACGCAGGCTGCTTACACGCACCACGCGGTCTTCGACCTCAAGCCGGAGACCGATGTGTACTGGTGCACCGCCGACGTCGGCTGGGTCACCGGGCACTCGTACATCGTCTACGGGCCACTGGCGAACGGCGCGACGCAGGTGATGTACGAGGGCACGCCGGACACCCCGCACCAGGGGCGCTTCTGGGAGATCGTGCAGAAGTACGGGGTGACGATCCTGTACACCGCCCCGACGGCGATCCGTACGTTCATGAAGTGGGGCGACGACATCCCCGCGAAGTTCGACCTGTCCTCGCTCCGTGTCCTCGGTTCGGTCGGTGAGCCCATCAACCCCGAGGCCTGGGTCTGGTACCGCAAGCACATCGGCGCCGACCTGACCCCCGTCGTGGACACCTGGTGGCAGACCGAGACCGGCGCGATGATGATCTCGCCGCTGCCGGGCGTCACCGAGACCAAGCCGGGCTCCGCCCAGCGCCCGCTGCCCGGCATCGGTGCGACCGTCGTCGACGACGAGGCGAACGAGGTGCCGAACGGCGGCGGTGGCTATCTGGTCCTGACCGAGCCGTGGCCGTCGATGCTCCGCACCATCTGGGGCGACGACCAGCGCTTCCTCGACACGTACTGGTCGCGGTTCGAGGGCAAGTACTTCGCGGGCGACGGCGCCAAGAAGGACGACGACGGGGACATCTGGCTGCTGGGCCGGGTGGACGACGTCATGCTCGTCTCCGGGCACAACATCTCGACCACCGAGGTCGAGTCGGCGCTCGTGTCGCACCCGTCGGTCGCCGAGGCGGCCGTGGTCGGCGCGGCCGACGAGACGACCGGACAGGCGATCGTCGCGTTCGTCATCCTGCGCGGCACCGCCGCCGAGTCCGAGGACCTGGTCGCCGAGCTGCGCAACCACGTCGGCGCGACGCTCGGCCCGATCGCCAAGCCCAAGCAGATCCACCCGGTGACCGAGCTGCCCAAGACCCGCTCCGGCAAGATCATGCGCCGGCTGCTGCGGGACATCGCCGAGAAGCGGGAACTCGGCGACGTGACCACCCTGACCGACTCCACGGTCATGGACCTCATCCAGGCGAAGCTCCCGGCGGCGCCGAGCGAGGACTGAGCACGGCCCGGGCACAGCCCCGGGCCGAGCACCCCGGGACGGGCATCCGGCGACGCGAAGGACCGCGCCGGGTGCCCGTTTCGCACCTATCGTGGGGATCACCTGACCACAGGCCCCGACCGCACCGGGCGCACCTTGGGTAAAATAATCAAAAAGGTGCGCCGGGAAGTCTGGTCGGCATGCGTTCCGCCATGCCCACCGACCGGAGGTCCCCACCGTGTCCGCGCCCCGCAGCACCGCCCGCCGACTCTTCGGACGGCTCTCCCTCCCCGAGCGGACGTACGTCACGGACGCGCTGCGGACCGAGACCGTCGGCGGTGTCCTGCTGCTCCTCGCCGCGGTGACCGCACTGCTCTGGGCGAACGTCCCCGCGCTGCACAACAGCTACGAGACCGTCAGCCACTACCACCTCGGCCCCGAAGCCCTCGGACTGCACCTGTCGGTCGAGCACTGGGCCGCCGACGGCCTCCTCGCGGTCTTCTTCTTCGTCGCCGGCATCGAACTCAAGCGCGAGCTGGTGGCCGGGGAGCTGAGGGATCCCCGGGCCGCCGCGCTGCCCGTCGCGGCCGCGCTGTGCGGCATGGCCGTACCGGCGCTCGTCTACACCCTCACCAACCTCACCGGAGGCGGCGACACGGGCGGCTGGGCGGTGCCCACCGCCACCGACATCGCCTTCGCGCTCGCCGTGCTCGCCGTCATCGGGACATCGCTGCCGAGCGCGCTGCGCGCCTTCCTGCTCACCCTCGCCGTCGTCGACGACCTGTTCGCGATCCTGATCATCGCGGTCTTCTTCACCGACACGATCCACTTCGCCGCGCTGGGCGGCGCCGTCGCCGGCCTCGCCGTGTTCTGGGTGCTGCTGCGCAGGGGCGTACGCGGCTGGTACGTGTACGTGCCGCTCGCGCTGGTGATCTGGGCGCTGATGTACAACAGCGGCGTCCACGCGACCATCGCCGGTGTCGCCATGGGCCTGATGCTGCGCTGCAGCACCCGCGAGGGCGAGGAGCACTCCCCCGGCGAGCACATCGAGCACCTGGTGCGTCCGCTCTCCGCGGGTCTCGCCGTGCCACTGTTCGCGCTGTTCAGCGCGGGTGTGACGATCTCGGGCGGGGCGCTCGGCGAGGTGTTCACCCGGCCGGAGACCCTCGGGGTCGTCCTCGGACTCGTCGTCGGCAAGACGGTCGGCATCTTCGGCGGCACCTGGCTGACCGCCCGCTTCACCCGGGCCTCCCTCAGCGAGGACCTGGCCTGGGCGGACGTCCTCGCCGTCGCCTCGCTCGCCGGCATCGGCTTCACCGTCTCGCTGCTCATCGGCGAACTGGCCTTCGCGGGCGACCCGACCCTCACCGACGAGGTCAAGGCCGCCGTCCTGATGGGCTCACTCATCGCGGCGACCTGCGCGACCGTCCTGCTGAAGCTGCGCAACGCCCGCTACCGCCGGATCCAGGAGACCGAGGAGCGCGACGAGGACAGCGACGGCATCCCGGACGTCTACGAGCAGGACGACCCGGCGTACCACCTGCGGATGGCCGGGATCCATGAGCGCAAGGCCGCCGAGCACCGCCGTATCGCCGCGGAGATCGCCCGCACGGGGGCCGCCGGGACAGCCGCGGAAACAGACGCCGGGACGGACGCGGGGACGGGCTCGGGAACAGCCCTGGAAACGGACGCGGGGACGGATCCCGCGCACCGGATGGCGGCCGAAGTACCGGGCGGGGCGGGCGAGGACGGCGGCGGTCCGGCATGATCTGACGGGACGGTACAAAAGAAGTCAGACGGACCAGCAGCACAGAGCAGCAGAAGAGGGAGACCGCGATGAGCGCACCCGACGGCAGCCCGGTCGGCGCCGAAGCCAGCATCGGCCAGCTGTTCGCCTCGGCGACGACCGAGATGTCGGCGCTGGTGCACGACGAGATCGCGCTGGCGAAGGCGCAGCTGAGGCACGACGTGAAGCGCGGCGCGGCGAGCGGCGGGGCGTTCACCGTGGCCGGCGCGGTCCTGGTGTTCTCCCTGCCGATGCTGAACTTCGCGCTGGCGTACGGCATCCGGACCTGGAGCGACTGGAACCTCGCGATCTGCTTCCTGCTGTCCTTCGCGGCGAACGTGCTCGTCGCGCTCGTCCTGGTGCTGATCGGCGTGGTGTTCGCGAAGAAGGCCAAGAAGAGCCAGGGCCCGCAGAAGGTGGCCGCGTCGATGAAGGAGAGCGCGGGCGTCCTGCAGAACGCCAAACCGCACCCGAGGCCGGAGCTGCCCGAGGACCGGGGTCCGGTGGCCATCGAGGCTGTGGCACGCTCGACGTCATGACGGACCCCGCCACCCCTTCGGCGCAGCCCACCTCGGTCGTACGGCCGGAATACGCCGACGGCACCAAGGTGACCCATCGTGAGGTGGCCGCGAACGGCGCCCGCTTCCACATCGCGGAGGCCGGTGACGGACCGCTGGTCATGCTGGTCCACGGTTTCCCGCAGTTCTGGTGGACCTGGCGGCATCAGCTCGGCGCGCTCGCCGACGCCGGCTTCCGGGCCGTCGCCATGGATCTGCGGGGCGTGGGCGGCAGCGACCGTACGCCCCGGGGCTACGACCCGGCCAACCTCGCCCTCGACATCACCGGCGTGATCCGCTCACTCGGCGAGCCGGACGCCGCGCTCGTCGGCCACGACCTGGGCGGCTATCTGGCGTGGACGGCCGCCGTGATGCGCCCCAAGCTGGTCCGGCGGCTCGCGGTGGCCTCGATGCCGCACCCACGGCGCTGGCGCTCGGCAATGCTGGCCGACGTCCGGCAGTCCGCCGCGAGCTCCCACATCTGGGGGTTCCAGCGGCCGTGGATCCCCGAGCGGCAGCTCACCGCCGACGACGGGGAACTGGTGGCCCGGCTGATCCGGGAGTGGTCCGGGCCGCGGCCGCCGGAGGACGCGGTGCTGGAGACGTACCGGCGCGCGATGTGCATCCCCTCCACCGCGCACTGCTCGGTCGAGCCGTACCGGTGGCTGGTGCGCTCGATGGCGCGACCGGACGGCGTCCAGTTCTACCGGCGCATGAAGCGGCCCGTGCGCGTCCCCACGCTCCACT
Organism: Streptomyces sp. YKOK-I1; assembly: GCF_054660435.1. Lineage (NCBI taxonomy): Bacteria > Bacillati > Actinomycetota > Actinomycetes > Kitasatosporales > Streptomycetaceae > Streptomyces > Streptomyces sp. YKOK-I1. The sequence goes on along the minus strand of NZ_BAAGDR010000001.1, from coordinate 5,727,723 downwards.
TGCACGGGTCGCTCGACCCAGTGATGCGCACGCGCAGCGCGGCCGGCTCCGGCGAGTACGTGGAGGCGCCCTACCGCTGGCGGCTCTTCGACGGGCTGGGCCACTTCCCCCACGAGGAGGATCCGGTCGCTTTCTCCACAGAACTGGTCAATTGGCTGAAGGATCCCGAACCGGATCGGTGACCGAGCTGTCGCGCCCGGTGTCCGCCGTGGGATGCCCGCAGGATGCCTGCGGGACGCCCGCGGGACGCCCGCGGGACGCCCGCGGGAAAACACCTGTACGACAAGCGGCCAATTGCCCGGCGCATAGGCCAATTGGCGGGCCTCGGGGCGGTTATCGACCTTGGGGCGGGGGCAGACGTCGGGGTATGGGCTGGACGCACGACTACAGTGACGCAGCACGCAACCGCCGCTCGGCCGCTGGCCTGAGCTCCCACCAACGAGGTGCCGACCCGCAACTGACGGGCTCCGACCTCCGGGTGGGCATTCCGCGCATCCTGCGCCGCCGGGCCCGCTGGGTCTCGGTACGCCTGCGTCACCCTCGAGGCTGACGCCCCCCGACCGTCTCGACCGGCCGACCGCCGCGCCCCGCTCCTAGAGGGCGCAGCGGTCGCTGTCCACCTGCTGTCCCGCGGTACGTCCGTCGGTGATGTCCTGCTGGATCTCTTCCGCGGTGAGCGCGTACCCGGTGGAGGCGTCGTCGAGCGACTTCGCGAACACCACGCCGTACACCCGCCCGTCGGGGGTGAGCAGCGGGCCGCCGGAGTTGCCCTGACGGACGGTCGTGTAGAGCGAGTACACATCACGGCGCACGGTGCCGCGGTGGTAGATGTCCGGGCCGTTGGCCGTGATGCGCCCGCGCACGCGCGCGGCACGGACGTCGTACGACCCGTTCTCCGGGAACCCGGCGACGATCGCGTCGGCACCGGTGGACGCGACGCCGGTGGTGAACTTCAGCACGGGCGCGTCGAGGTCCGGTACGTCGAGCACGGCGATGTCGCGCTTCCAGTCGTACAGGACGACCGTCGCGTCGTACTTGCGGCCCTCGCCGCCGATCTGCACGGTCGGTTCGTCGACGCCGCCCACGACATGCGCGTTGGTCATGACGCGGCGCTCGCCGAAGACGAAGCCGGTGCCCTCCAGGACCTTGCCGCAACTCTCGGCGGTGCCCATCACCTTGACGATGGAGCGCTGCGCGCGCGTGGCGACGGGGCTGCCGGCGAGGGCCGGGTCGGGCGGCTGGACGTCGGTGATCGGCTCGTTGGCGAACGGGCTGAAGACCTGGGGGAAGCCGTTCTGCGCGAGGACGGAGGAGAAGTCGGCGAACCAGGTGTCCGCCTGGTCGGGCAACGCCCGGGACACCCCCTGGAGCACGGTGGAGTTGCGGACCTCCTTGCCGAGGGTCGGCAGGGTGGTGCCGGCCAGGGCGGAGCCGATCAGCCAGGCCACCAGCAGCATGGCGACGACGTTCACCAGGGCGCCGCCGGTGGCGTCCAGGGCGCGGGCCGGGGACCAGGTGATGTACCGGCGCAGTTTGTTGCCGAGATGGGTGGTCAGGGCCTGTCCGACCGAGGCGCAGACGATCACGACGACCACGGCGACGACGGCGGCCGTGGTGCTGACCTCGGCGTTGTCGGTGAGCCAGTCCCAGATGAGCGGCAGCAGGTAGACGGCGACCAGGCCGCCGCCCAGGAAGCCGATCACCGACAGGATGCCGACGACGAAGCCCTGGCGGAAGCCGACCACCGCGAACCAGACGGCCGCGACCAGCAACAAGATGTCCAGCACGTTCACGGGGTTCACCCTGTCATGACCGCCAGTCGAGCGGGACCTGCTTGTCCCGGTCCCAGGGGCGCTCCCAGCCCGCGAAGTGCAGCAGGCGGTCGATGATGCCGGCCGTGAAGCCCCAGACGAGGGCCGATTCGACCAGGAATGCCGGACCTCGGTGGCCGCTGGGATGGACGGTGGTGGCCCGGTTGGCCGGATCCGTGAGATCGGCCACGGGGACCGTGAAGACGCGGGCCGTCTCCGCCGGGTCGACGACTCCCACCGGGCTCGGCTCGCGCCACCAGCCCAGGACGGGCGTCACGACGAAACTGCTGACCGGGATGTACAGCTTGGGCAGGACGCCGAAGAGCTGGACGCCGGAGGGGTCGAGTCCGGTCTCCTCCTCGGCCTCGCGCAACGCGGCCCGCAGGGGTCCGTCGCCCTGCGGATCGCCGTCCTCCGGATCGAGGGCGCCGCCGGGGAAGGAGGGCTGTCCCGCGTGCGAGCGCAGGGAGCCGGCCCGCTCCATCAGCAGCAGCTCGGGGCCCTGCTCACCCTCTCCGAACAGCACGAGGACCGCGGACTGGCGTCCCGCGCCGTCCTGCGGCGGCAGGAAGCGGCTGAGCTGGCGCGGCCGGACCGTCTCCACGACCCGCACGACCGGGTCGAGCCAGCCGGGCAGACCGTGCTTGCGGACCGGCACCGCGCCACCCCGGACGCCACCCGGACCGCCCTCTCCGGCCCCCGCCGCGCCTCCGGGCCGGACACCACCCGCCGGACCACCGGACCGGACCCTCGCCACACCCTCAGACCCGGCACCCGCCGCACCCCTGGCGCCGGCACCCGCCACACCCTCAGATCCGCCGCCCGCCGGACCACCGGACCAGACCCTCGCCACACCCTCAGACCCGGCACCCGCCGGACCACCGGACCCGGCCCTCGCCGCACCCCCGGACGCTGCACCCGCCGCACCCCTGGCGCCGGCACCCGCCACACCCTCGGACCCGCCGCCCGCCGGACCACCGGACCAGACCCTCGCCGCGCCCCCGGACGCTGCACCCGCCGCACGCTCGGCCCCGGCACCCGCCGGACCACCGGACCCGGCCCTCGCCACATCTCCGGCCCCGGGACCCGCCGCACCCCCGGCCCCGGCGTCCACCGCACCCGCTGCGTCCGGTGTGTCCCCTGTCGCGTCGTTCGCCGTCTCGTCGGCGGTCCCCGTGTCGCTCACCCGTGTCATCGCCGCACCACCCCCCGTTCCGCCGGGTCCAACGCGTGAGGACCCGTAGATCGTTCCGTCGGCCGCGCCCCGTCGGCCGCCGGTCCTGCCTCCGTCGTCGTCCCGGTCATCCGGCCCCCAGCGGCGGGGCCGGCCGCCCGCCCGCGTCGAGATAGGCCTGCGGCGGGTTCAGCCGCTGGCCGGGGAAGCCGCCCTTCTCGTACTTCAGGAGCTTCTTCGCCTTCTCGGGGTCCGTCTCGCCCTCGCCGTACGCCGGGCAGAGCGGGGCGATGGGGCAGGCCCCGCAGGCCGGCTTGCGCGCGTGACAGATGCGGCGGCCGTGCCAGATGACGTGATGGGAGAGGTCCGTCCAGTCGCCCTTGGGGAAGAGCGCGCCGATCGCCGCCTCGATCTTGTCGGGGTCGGTCTCCTCGGTCCACCGCCAGCGCCGTACGAGCCGCTGGAAATGGGTGTCCACGGTGATGCCGGGGCGCCCGAAGGCGTTGCCGAGGACCACGAAGGCGGTCTTGCGGCCGACGCCGGGCAGGGTGACCAGGTCCTCCAGACGGCCGGGGACCTCGCCGTCGAACCGCTCCACCAGGCCCTTGGAGAGCCCTATGACCGACCGGGTCTTGGCCCGGAAGAACCCGCAGGGGCGGAGGATCTCCTCGACCTCCTCCGGGTTGGCCGCGGCCAGGTCCTCGGGGGTGGGGTACTTGGCGAAGAGGCCGGGAGTCGTCTGGTTGACCCTGAGATCGGTTGTCTGGGCGGACAGGACCGTGGCGACCAGCAGCTGGAAGGGGTTCTCGAAGTCCAGCTCGGGGTGGGCGTAGGGGTAGACCTCGGCGAGTTCGCGGTTGATACGGCGGGCCCGGCGGACGAGCGCGGTCCGTGACTCGGGCTTTCCCGCCGATTTGCCAGCAGTGGCTTTTGTCGTCACTTTTTCCGTTTTCTTACCCTCACCGGACTCTTGTTCGCCCACAGCGGAATCCCGACGTACAACCACCCGCCCAGCCCCCTTGGCCTGTGCTCTCACCGGCGATTTGGACACCCGGCCAGCCTAAAGCCCGGCACCGACATCCGCCCCGGACCCCGAAGATCGGCCCCCAATTGGACCCCTGCCGCTTACCTCGGGACATGTGTGCGGCATCCTTGTGACAGATCACACTGTTTGGACCGTCCGGCAAAATGGGGAACCAGGTCCCCTGGTAAGCGGGGGACAAGATCCCCTGAGCAGGCGACAAGGAGAGAACTCGTGGACGACGTTCTGCGGCGCAACCCGCTCTTCGCGGCACTCGACGACGAGCAGGCCGCGGAGCTGCGCGCCTCCATGAGTGAGGTGACCCTCGCCCGTGGCGACTCCCTGTTCCACGAGGGCGACCCGGGCGACCGGCTCTACGTCGTCACCGAGGGCAAGGTCAAGCTCCACCGCACGTCCCCCGACGGCCGCGAGAACATGCTGGCCGTGGTGGGCCCCGGCGAGCTGATCGGCGAGCTGTCACTCTTCGACCCGGGCCCGCGTACGGCGACGGCGACGGCCCTCACCGAGGTCAAGCTGCTCGGCCTCGGCCACGGCGACCTCCAGCCCTGGCTGAACGCCCGCCCCGAGGTGGCCGCCGCACTCCTGCGCGCCGTCGCCCGGCGCCTGCGCAAGACCAACGACGCCATGTCCGACCTGGTCTTCTCGGACGTCCCCGGCCGCGTGGCGCGGGCACTGCTGGACCTCTCCCGCCGCTTCGGCGTGCAGTCCGAGGAGGGCATCCACGTCGTCCACGACCTCACGCAGGAGGAGCTGGCCCAGCTCGTCGGCGCCTCGCGCGAGACGGTCAACAAGGCGCTCGCCGACTTCGCCCAGCGCGGGTGGCTGCGCCTGGAGGCGCGGGCGGTCATCCTGCTGGACGTGGAGCGGCTCGCCAAGCGGTCGCGGTAACGACGGCACCAGGGCCACCGGGGCTGCCGCCCCCGCACCCCTGGCACAGTGGCCCCATGGCTGAAACGGTTCCCCCGCGAGGGCTGGACGCCCAGGGCCACCTCGTCCGCGAAGGCTCCCTCGCGCGCGTGCCGGGCGCCTTCCGGCCCGTCGTCGCGGCCGCCCGGGACGGGATCCTGGAGCTGTACGGGGCCCGGCTGCACAGCGCGTACCTCTACGGGTCGATCCCGCGCGGCACCGCGCGCGTGGGGCGCAGCGATCTGGACCTGCTGGCCGTCCTGCACGACGAGCCGACCGAGGCGGACCGGGCCGACGCTCGGGCCCTGCTCGACGCCCTCGACCGGGGGTTCCCGCAGATCGACGGCGGCGGAGTGCTGCTGTCGAGCCGCACGCGCGTGCTGAGCGACCTGGAGCGGTACGACCTGGGGTTCTTCGTCGCCTGTCTGTGCACCCCGCTCCTCGGCGAGGACCTCGCCGAGGAGCTGCCCCGCTACCGCCCCGACTCGCTCCTCGCGCGCGAGACGAACGGCGAGCTCGCCCTGCTGCTGCCGCGCTGGCGGACCCGCATCGCGGAGACGGCCGGTACGGAGGAGGCCCTCAGACCCCACGTCCGGTACATGTCCCGCCACCTCGTGCGCACCGCGTTCACCCTGGTCATGCCCCGCTGGAACGGCTGGACCAGCGATCTGCACGAGATGGCCGAGGCGTTCGCGGACTACTACCCCGAGCGGGCCGACCAGGTGCGTAGGGCGGCGGTACTGGGCTACGAGCCGACGGGCGACGCGGCCGTTCTCACATCGTTCGTGGACGACCTCGGGCCCTGGCTCGCGGACGAGTACGCGCGCGTGCACGGCATCAAGGCTCCCCGGCCGGAGGACGGCGCCCAGACCGACGGCGCCTAGATCAGCCCGTGGTCCTCCAGGTACTCGATCTGCGCCCGTACGGAGAGTTCCGCCGCCGGCCACAAGGAGCGGTCGACGTCGGCGTACACATGGGCGACGACCTCGGAGGCGGCGCGCAAGCCGTCCTCGACGGCCGTCTCGACCTGGGCGAGGCGGTGGGCGCGGTGGGCGAGATAGAACTCCACGGCGCCCTGGGCGTCCTCCAGGACGGGGCCGTGGCCCGGGAGGACCGTGTGGACGCCGTCGTCGACCGTGAGGGACCTCAGGCGCCGCAGGGAGTCCAGATAGTCGCCCAGCCGCCCGTCCGGGTGCGCCACGACGGTGGTGCCGCGCCCCAGGATGGTGTCGCCGGTCAGGACGGCCCCGTCGGCCGGGAGGTGGAAGCACAGCGAGTCGGCGGTGTGGCCGGGCGTCGGCACGACCCGCAGCTCCAGGCCGCCCAGCGTGATCACGTCACCGGCGGCCAGTCCCTCGTCGCCCAGCCGCAGCGCCGGGTCCAGGGCACGCACGCGCGTACCGGTCAGTTCGGCGAAGCGGACGGCGCCCTCGGCGTGGTCGGGGTGGCCGTGGGTCAGCAGGGTCAGGGCGACCCTCTTGCCGGCCCGCTCGGCGGTGTCGACGACCGCCCGCAGATGGCCGTCGTCCAGCGGGCCCGGGTCGATCACGACCGCCAGCTCGGAACCGGGCTCGGAGACGATCCAGGTGTTGGTGCCGTCCAGGGTCATCGCGGAGGCGTTCGGCGCGAGGACGTTGACCGCGCGCGCGGTGGCCGGTCCGGTCAGGACGCCGCCGCGGGGCTGGCCGGGGAGGGCTGCTGCGTCGGTCATGCGGGGCCTCCACCGGCGGGGATCGGGATGTGCTTGGTGAACTCGCCGTGGCCCGGCCAGGTCAGGACGATCTCGTCGTCGGTGAGCCGGGCCTCGGCCAGGACGGCGGTCAGATCGCGGCCGGGGGCCGCGGCGAGGGCCTCGGCGGCGGTGGCGTACGGGGTCAGCTGGCGCAGGGTCGCGATCGTGGGCGGCATCATCGTCAGCTCGCCCTTGTCGTAGCCGTCCGCCGCCTCCTGCGGGCGGATCCACACCGTGCGGTCCGCCTCCGTGGAGGCGTTGCGGGTGCGCTGCCCCTCGGGGAGCGCGGCCACGAAGAACCAGGTGTCATAGCGGCGGGACTCGAACTCGGGGGTGATCCAGCGCGTCCAGGCGCCGAGCAGGTCGGAGCGCAGGACCAGCCCGCGGCGGTCGAGGAACTCGGCGAAGGACAGCTCACGGGCGGCCACGGCCGCGCGGTCCGCCTCCCAGTCGGGGCCGGTCGTGTCACCGACGACCGCGTCGGGGTCCGGGCCCGCGAGCAGGACGCCCGCCTCCTCGTACGTCTCCCGTACGGCCGCGCAGACGATCGCCTGGGCCACCGCCTCCTCGACGCCGAGCCGCTGCGCCCACCACGCGCGCGTGGGGCCCGCCCAGCGCACCAGGCGCTCGTCGTCGCGCGGGTCGACTCCGCCGCCCGGATACGCGTACGCGCCTCCGGCGAAGGCCATGGAGGCGCGTCTGCGCAGCATGTGGACGAACGTCCCGGCCGGCCCGTCCTTCACGAGCATGACGGTGGCCGCGCGCCGGGGCGTGACGGGCGTGAGTGTCCCGTCCGCGAGAGCGCGGATGCGTTCCGGCCAGTCCGAGGGGAACCACTGCCCATTCGCCATGGGCGCGAGGCTATCCCCTGGTGAGCGAATGTTCGAGAGGTGCCCGAGGTCAGGGCACCCCCGCGGCGCCCCTTACGGGACCAGCTCGACCTGGATCTCGACCTCGACGGGGGCGTCCAGCGGGAGCACCGCGACGCCGACCGCGCTGCGCGCGTGCACGCCCTTGTCGCCGAGGACCGCGCCGAGCAGCTCGCTCGCGCCGTTGACGACGGCGGGCTGGCCGGTGAAGTCCGAGGCCGAGGCGACGAAGCCGACGACCTTCACCACGCGCGCGACGCGGTCCAGATCACCGGCGACCGACTTCACGGCGGCCAGGGCGTTCAGGGCGCAGGTACGGGCCAGCTCCTTGGCCTCCTCGGGGGTGACCTCGGCGCCGACCTTGCCGGTGACGGGCAGCTTGCCGTCCACCATGGGCAGCTGACCTGAGGTGAACACATACGGCCCGGACTGCACGGCGGGCTGGTAGGCCGCGAGCGGCGGCACCACGGCCGGCAGGGTCAGGCCCAGCTCGGCGAGCTTCGCCTCGACGCCGCTCACGCCTTGGCCCGCTTCAGGTAGGCCACGAGCTGCTCGGGGTTGTTCGGCCCGGGCACGACCTGGACGAGCTCCCAGCCGTCCTCGCCCCAGGTGTCCAGAATCTGCTTCGTGGCATGGACGAGCAGCGGCACGGTTGCGTATTCCCACTTGGTCATGGGGCGACTGTATCCGCTGTCGAGCGGGGGCTCCCGTACAGGCCGGGCGGCCGGTTCCGGCCCGGTTGTCCACAGGCCATGTGGCCGATACCGCCCCCTGTTGTCCACAGCCTCCCGATTGCCTCGGGCATGGACTGGTTACGCTCGAAGACGTGAGCAGGCTCCAGGTCGTCAGCGGCAAGGGCGGGACCGGAAAGACGACGGTCGCCGCCGCCCTCGCGCTGGCCCTCGCCACGGCAGGGAAGCGGACGCTTCTCGTCGAGGTGGAGGGCCGGCAGGGCATCGCGCAGCTCTTCGAGACAGAGGCGTTGCCCTATGAGGAACGCAAGATCGCCGTCGCGCCGGGCGGTGGTGAGGTGTACGCGCTCGCCATCGATCCCGAACTGGCCCTTCTGGACTACCTCCAGATGTTCTACAAGCTGGGGAGCGCCGGACGGGCCCTGAAGAAGCTGGGCGCGATCGACTTCGCCACCACCGTCGCACCCGGCCTGAGGGACGTCCTCCTCACCGGCAAGGCGTGCGAGGCGGTCCGGCGCAAGGACAAGAGCGGGCGTTTCGTGTACGACTACGTCGTCATGGACGCCCCGCCGACCGGTCGCGTCACCCGCTTCCTGAACGTCAACGACGAGGTGGCGGGGCTGGCCAAGATCGGCCCGATACACAATCAGGCGCAGGCCGTGATGAGGGTGCTGAAGTCGCCGGAGACGGCCGTGCACCTGGTGGCGCTGCTCGAGGAGATGCCGGTCCAGGAGACCGCGGACGGCATCGCCGAGCTGCGGGCGGCGAAGCTGCCGGTGGGCCGGGTCATCGTCAACATGGTGCGGCCCGAGGTGCTGGACGTGGACGGGCTGGAACTCGTACGAACCGTGACACGTTCGTCCATTGCGCGGTCGTTGTCCGCGGCCGGGCTGGGCGGGGCGCGGCGCGGCGGGCACGCCGAGCGGCTGGTGGACCCGCTCCTGCAGCAGGCCGAGGAGTACGCCGAGCGGCACGCGCTGGAGCAGGAGCAGCGGGCGGTCCTGGGCGAGCTGGGCCTGCCGCTGCACGAACTGCCGCTGCTCGCCGAGGGAATGGATCTGGCGGGCCTGTACGACCTCGCCACCGAGCTGCGCAAGCAGCAGATCGTATGAGGGGGACGGTATGAGTCGGGACCAGGGCCAGGCGCAGCACCGGCTCTCCCCCACGCGTGTGCTCGATCTCGACCCGCTGCTCGACGATCCGGCGACCCGGATCGTGGTGTGCTGCGGTTCCGGCGGGGTCGGCAAGACGACGACGGCGGCGGCGCTGGGCCTCAGGGCGGCCGAGCGGGGCCGGAAGGTGGTGGTGCTCACCATCGACCCGGCGCGCCGGCTCGCCCAGTCGATGGGCATCGACTCGCTGGACAACACCCCGCGCCGGGTCAAGGGCGTCGAGGGTGACGGCGAGTTGCACGCGATGATGCTCGACATGAAGCGCACGTTCGACGAGATCGTCGAGGCGCACGCGGATCCGGAGCGGGCGTCCGCGATCCTGTCGAACCCCTTCTACCAGTCGCTCTCCGCCGGTTTCGCCGGGACGCAGGAGTACATGGCGATGGAGAAGCTGGGCCAGTTGCGCGCCCGGGACGAGTGGGACCTGATCGTGGTCGACACTCCCCCGTCCCGCTCCGCGCTGGACTTCCTGGACGCGCCGAAGCGGCTGGGTTCGTTCCTGGACGGCAAGCTGATCCGGGTCCTGCTCGCGCCCGCGAAGGTCGGCGGCCGCGCGGGGATGAAGTTCCTGAACGTCGGGATGTCGATGATGACCGGCGCGCTCGGCAAGCTGCTGGGCGGGCAGTTGCTGAAGGACGTGCAGACGTTCGTGGCGGCGATGGACTCGATGTTCGGCGGGTTCCGCACGCGCGCGGACGCCACCTACAAACTGCTCCAGGCGCCGGGGACGGCGTTCCTCGTGGTGGCGGCCCCCGAGCGGGACGCGCTGCGGGAGGCCGCGTACTTCGTGGAGCGGCTGGCCGCCGAGAGCATGCCGCTGGCCGGTCTGGTGCTCAACCGGGTCCATGGCAGCGGTGCGGCGCAGCTGTCCGCCGAGCGGGCACTCGCCGCAGCGGAGAATCTCGATCTGGCCGACACCGACGCCGACACGAACGTCGAAGCCGACAGCAACGCCGAGGCCGACACGAGCGACGACGGGCGTACCGCCGCCGCTCCGGATTCCCCCGCGTCCGATTCTCCTGCTTCCGATTCTCCTGCTTCCGATTCCCCCGCAGCGGAAAATCTTGAAGAGCCCCGCATTGTGGATCAGGACGGCGGGAAAGCTGGACTTCGTAACTCTCCCGACACGCACGGCAGTTCAGAACCACCCGCAACCGATCCGGGGTCCGGCTCCCCCAGCGCCGATCAGCTGACCGCAGGCCTGCTGAGGCTGCACGCCGAGCGTATGCATCTGCTCTCCCGTGAGCAGCGCACCCGTGATCGCTTCACCGCCCTCCATCCGGAGGTGGCGGTGGCCGAAGTGGCGGCGCTGCCCGGTGACGTGCACGACCTCGCGGGACTGCGGGACATCGGCAGCCGGCTCGCGGCCAATCGGCCGGAGCTTCCCGGGACCACCGACGACTGACGCTGCCCGAGACCGCCGACGCCGAACCGGAAGGTCCCCTGTGCGGAACAGGAAGATGCCCTGTGCGGAAGCGCAAGGTCTCTTCTCAGCTCACCGCCGCTCAGCTCACCGCCGCGTAGTTCTCGTACATCTCGTCGTCGTCGAGCGACACGATGCCCGAGCCGCGCTCGTACTCCGAGCGCGCCGTCTCCAGCAGCCGGCGCCACGAGGTGACGGTCGGCCGCCTGCGCAGCAGAGCGCGGCGCTCGCGCTCCGTCATGCCTCCCCACACGCCGAACTCGACGCGGTTGTCGAGCGCGTCAGCCAGACATTCGGTGCGTACCGGGCATCCGGTGCACACCGCCTTGGCCCTGTTCTGCGCTGCTCCCTGAACGAACAGTTCATCCGGATCGGTAGTGCGGCAGGCAGCCTGCGCACTCCAGTCGGTAACCCAGCCCATACCGGCGCCGTCCTCTCCCGAATCGAGGCTCCCCCACGGCGGCAGCGGCATATTCACCGCCGCCAGTTGAGGACGTTACGGAAGGTGGGGACAGCGCAACACCCCCTTCGGGCCCAATCTTGAATGGCCCGAACGGACTATGGGTAAGCGGCAGATCACCCGGGGGAGTGAGCCTGCGACATACATGACCTTCCCCGCAAAGGGGACAGTTCACTTGGGTCACAACGGACGCCGGATGACACACAAGGCGGATTCGGGCACGCCCCCACCAAAAAAGTTGGGGAACCTCCGGAACGATTCGGGGTCGCCGGACGTATTGATACGTGGCCCTACTGCTGTGACAGTTGGGAGCAGCTTAGGCCAAGGCCTATACGCGTGTCCGGCGAATGAGAACGTAGGCTGCCCTCATGCCAAACAAGCGCTCGGGCGGTGGCCTGTCCGCCACGCAGCAGGCCGCCAAGTTCCTCGGTGTCAGTGTCCTCTCCGGAGCCGTGCTGGCGGGCATCGCGCTGCCCGCGTTCGGCGCCCTGGGGCTGGCCGCCAAGGGGTCGGTCGAGTCGTTCGACGAACTCCCGGCCAATCTGAAGACACCGCCGCTGAGCCAGCGCACCACGATCCTCGACGCCGAGGGCGGTCAGATCGCCACGGTCTACTCCCGTGACCGCACGGTGGTCGACCTCAAGAACATCTCGCCGTACATGCAGAAGGCGATCGTCGCGATCGAGGACTCGCGCTTCTACCAGCACGGCGCGATCGACCTGAAGGGCGTCCTGCGCGCCCTCAACAAGAACGTGCAGAGCAGCGGCGTCTCGCAGGGCGCCTCGACGCTCACCCAGCAGTACGTGAAGAACGTCTTCGTGGAGGAGGCCGGTGACGACCCGACGAAGGTCGCGCAGGCCACCCAGCAGACCATCGGCCGCAAGATCAAGGAGCTGAAGTACGCGATCCAGGTCGAGGAGGAGCTCGGCAAGAAGAAGATCCTCGAGAACTACCTGAACATCACGTTCTTCGGTGAGCAGGCGTACGGCGTAGAGGCGGCCTCCCAGCGCTACTTCTCCACGCACGCCAAGAACCTCACCCTCCCGCAGGCGGCCCTGCTGGCCGGCATCGTGCAGTCCCCGAGCCGCTACGACCCGGTCAACGACGCGACCGAGGCCACCAAGCGCCGTAACACCGTGCTCCAGCGCATGGCCGAGGTCGGCGACATCTCGGAGGCCGAGGCCGCGAAGGCGCAGAAGGCCCCGCTGGGTCTGAAGGTCACCCAGCCGAAGAACGGCTGCATCACCGCCGTCCAGGGCGCCAGCTTCTTCTGCAAGTACGTCGAGCGGGTCTTCCTCAGCGACCCGGTCTTCGGCAAGACGAAGGAGGCGCGGGCCAAGCTCTGGAACCAGGGCGGTCTGACCATCCGGACGACCCTCCAGCCGCAGGCCCAGGAATCCGTCCGGGCCAGCCTGAAGAAGCACGTCTACAAGTCGGACAAGGTCGCCGCCGCCGCCACGCTCGTCGAGCCCGGCACCGGCAAGATCCTCGGCATGGGCCAGTCCAAGCCGTACGGCTACGGCAAGAACGAGACCGAGTACAACTACTCGGTCAACGCCTCCATGGGCGGCTCGAACTTCGGCTTCCCGACCGGTTCGACCTTCAAGCCGTTCGTGGCCGCGGCCGCGATCGAGGAGGGCCGCCCGGCCAACCAGACGTACTCGGCGCCGTACGAGATGTCGTACCCGGAGACCGTCCAGACGTGCAGCGGCAAGTCCTGGCGCAACGACGGCAACTACAAGCTGGAGAACGAGAGCGAGTCCGAGAAGGGCCCGTACGACCTGCAGACCGCCATGGCGAAGTCGGTCAACACCTACTTCGTGCAGATGCTCGCCGACATCGGCATGTGCCCCGTGGTGAAGATGACCGACGCGCTCGGCGTGGTCCAGGGCAACGGCGACAAGGTCCCCGAGGTGCCCTCCTCGATGACCCTCGGTTCGACCGGTCTCTCCCCGCTCACCATGGCGAGCGCGTACGCGGCCTTCGCCAGCCGGGGCATGTACTGCACCCCGATCGCCATCGAGTCGATCACCCAGACCTCGGGCGGCAAGAAGAAGTCGCTGGAGGTCCCGAAGTCGACCTGCTCGCGGGCGATGAGCGAGAAGACCGCGGACACCATCAACACCCTGCTCAGCGGTGTGATCGACTCCGGTACGGGCCAGCAGGCCGGCCTCTCCGGCCGCGCCAACGCCGGTAAGACCGGTACCACGGACTCCCGCAAGAACGCCTGGTTCGTCGGCTACACCCCGAACCTCTCGGGCGCCGTCTGGGTCGGCAGCGCCACCCAGAAGGTGCAGATGACCAACATCTACATCGGCGGTGTCTACCACTCCCAGGTCTACGGCGGCGACACCCCCGGCCCGATCTGGCGCGACGCCATGAACGGCGCGCTGGAGGGCAAGGACGCCCCGGACTTCAACCTCGTCTCCATCCCGCGCAACAACCAGGACAAGGGAGACGACGACAACGACGATGACAACAACAACGGGAACAACGGCGGCGACAACGGCTTCATCGGCGGCCTCTTCGACGGCGGCACGTCCGACGGCAGCACCTCGACCGACGGCGGCTCGTCCTCGACCGGCGACACCTCGACCGACTTCGGCAACCTGTTCCAGGGCAATGGCAACGGGAACGGCAACGGGGGCGGACGGGGCTGAGCAGCACGCCGACGCGGACAGGCGGTAGGCGACAGGCGGCAGGCAGTAGGCGGCAAAGGGACGGCCCCTGCTCCTCGTACAGCGCACGGAGCAGTGCGTGCGGTACGAGAAGCAGGGGCCGTTTCGCGTGTACGGCGCCCCGAGGCCGGCTTTTTCTTGGGGGGCGGGGCCGGGTTCAGCCGGCGAGCAGCTTCTTGACCGCCGCGGCGACGCGCCCGCCCTCCGCCAGTCCCGCCACCTTCGGGTTCACGATCTTCATGACGGCACCCATGGCCCGCGGCCCCTCGGCGCCCGCCGCCTTCGCCTCCTCGACGGCCTGGACGACGATGTCGTTCAGCTCCTCGTCGCTGAGCTGCTTCGGCAGGTACGCGGCGAGCACCACGCCCTCCGCCTTCTCCCGCTCGGCGGACTCGGGGCGACCACCCTGCGCGAAGGCGTCGGCGGCCTCCCGGCGCTTCTTCGCCTCCCGGGTGATCACCTTCTGCACCTCGTCGTCGGAGAGCTCGCGCTTCTCCTTGCCCGCGACCTCCTCCTTGGTGATCGCGGCGAGCGTCAGCCGGAGCGTCGAGGAGCGCAGCTCGTCGCGCTCCTTGATCGCGGCGTTGAGGTCTTCCTGCAGCTTCGACTTGAGCGTGGTCATGGGTGTGATTGTCGCAGGTGCGGCAGCCCCGACGCCCGCTCATTTCAGGGGTGAGGGCAGACGGGGTGTCAGCCGGGCCCAACGGGTCTGACACGATGGAGGCATGCGCGCGCGATACGCAGTACCTCTGTCCATCGCGGCGGCTGGCGCCGCCGGTCTGGTGTACTCGGCGGGTTTCGAAGCCCGCTCCTTCCGCCTCCGACGGGTGACGGTCCCCGTCCTCCCTGCCGGAATGCGCCCCCTGCGCGTACTGCAGGTCTCCGACATCCACATGGTCGGCGGCCAGCGCAAGAAGCAGCGCTGGCTGCGCTCGCTGGCCGGTCTGCGCCCCGACTTCGTGATCAACACGGGCGACAACCTCTCCGACCCGGAGGGCGTGCCGGAGACGCTGGACGCCCTCGGCCCCCTGATGGATTTCCCGGGTGCGTACGTCTTCGGCTCGAACGACTACTACGGCCCCACCCTGCGCAACCCGGCCCGCTACCTCCTGGAGAAGGTCCAGGGCCGCCACGGCCTGAACGGCAATCCGCCCGCCGTCGGCGTCGTCCACAACCCGTGGGAGGACCTGCGGGACGGTTTCGACGGGGCGGGCTGGCTCAACCTGACGAACACGCGGGGCGTCCTGAAGATCGACGGCATGTCGATCGAGCTGACCGGCGTGGACGACCCGCACATCAAGCGGGACCGGTACGCCCAGGTGTCCGGCGGCCCCTCGGCCTCCGCGGACTTCTCGATGGGCGTGGTGCACGCGCCGTATCTCCGCGTCCTCGACGCGTACACGGCGGACGACTACCCCCTGGTCCTGGCCGGCCACACGCACGGCGGCCAGGTCTGCATCCCCTTCTACGGCGCCCTCGTCACCAACTGTGATCTCGACACGGACCGGGTGAAGGGCCTGTCGACGCACACGGCGGA
Organism: Streptomyces sp. YKOK-I1; assembly: GCF_054660435.1. Classification (NCBI taxonomy): domain Bacteria; kingdom Bacillati; phylum Actinomycetota; class Actinomycetes; order Kitasatosporales; family Streptomycetaceae; genus Streptomyces; species Streptomyces sp. YKOK-I1. The sequence continues at coordinate 5,712,227 of NZ_BAAGDR010000001.1, read as the reverse complement.
GGGCCGTACGTCCTACCTGCACGTCTCGGCGGGCTGCGGCACGAGCCGCTACACACCGGTGCGGTTCGCCTGCCCGCCGGAAGTGACGCTGCTGACGCTGGTGGCAAAGGACTGAAGAAAGGCCGGGGAGGGGGCCGGGGATGTGAGAGCTGGAGCGGGCCGGGAAATCCGAACGTTGACATCCCCCGTCCGGCCCACCCGCATCGCCCCTTTTCCCCCATTTGCCTAATTTGGGGGCATGACCGCGCCGATACCCCGGGACATCCCGGAGCTGCCCGCGATTCCACGGACCCACGCGCTCCTGCCCTCCTTCGTCCCCGCCTCCGCGGTGGTGCCCCCCGTACACCGCCCCCTGGCCGCCGTACTGCGCCTGCTGCTGGCCGGCACGGCAGCCGCCGGCGTGACCCTCGCGCTCCTGATCACGGACGCCCCCCTGCGCACCCTGAGCCACTTCTCCCTCCAGAGCAACGCGCTGCTGGCCCTGGTCACCCTCCTCTCGGCCCGCCGCGCCTGGTCGGCCCGGGCCCCTCTCCCCTCCGCCCTGACCGGCGCCACGCTGCTCTACATCACGATCACGGGCCTGGTGTACCACCTGCTCCTGCCGGATCCGGCCCCCCATTTCCTGGCGACGGACCCCGCGACCACCCCGACCGTCTGGGCCGCACTGACCGGCCACCTCCTCCACACGGTCACCCCCGTGGCCGCCCTCCTCGACTGGCTGCTCCTGACCCCACCGGGCCGCATGCGCCTGCGCCGGGCGGCGACCTGGATGCTCTACCCCACGGCCTACCTGCTCTTCCTCCTCCTCCGCGCCCAACTGATCACCCCCACCACCCCGGGCCGCCACCTCTACCCGTTCCTCGACGCCGAGGCCCGCGGTTTCAAGCACACCCTGGCCAACGCCCTCCTCCTCGGCCTCTCCTTCTACGCCCTCGCCGTCCTCCTCGTAGCCCTCGACCACGTCCGCCCCAACCCGATCCGCCACCGCGCCAAAACCGGATTTCGTCTCCAGCCACCAGTGGGCTAAAGTAAACGACGTCGCCGCGACAAGCAGGACAAGCAGCGACATCGGGGTGTAGCGCAGCTTGGCAGCGCGCTTCGTTCGGGACGAAGAGGTCGTGGGTTCAAATCCCGCCACCCCGACACAGGTCAGAGGCCCATTCACGTGATCGTGAATGGGCCTCTGTCGTGCGTACGGCAGCGGAGTACAGCAACCGCTATGACTCTTGCTGGCCGCCTTTGCCCGACAGCTCTTCCGCTCCCTTTTGCTGCTTGCGCTTCCCCTTCTTTTCCTTCTTCTGCTTGCTGCCGCCGCCCAGCGCTTTGCCGAGCTTGCGGAGCGCCCTGCGGGTCTCGGCGGAGGGCACGTGTGTGTAGACCTCCATGGTCACCGCGATCTCCGAGTGGCGAAGGATCTGCATCGCGATCCGGGGGTGGACGTCGAGGGCGGCCAGGAGCGACGCGCAGGTGTGGCGGGTGTCATGGACGCGGATGCGGCGGACGTCGGCCCGGTCGCTGCGCCGGTTGAACTCGCGGTTGAAGTTCCTCGGCTCGACCGGGGTGCCGTAACGAGTGGTGAAGACCAGGTCCGATTCCGTCCAGAGATCCTTGGCCCGCTCCTTCGCGGCTTGCTGCTCCTTCTGTCGGAGGCGGATGTGCAGCTCCCCCGTGTCCAGGTTCACGTCCGACCAGGTGAGGCCGAGCACCTCTCCCTTGCGCAGGCCCAGGACGAGGATGAGGACGTACGCGCCGTAGAGGTTGTCCCGCCAGATCTGAGCGTTCTCCAGGAAGGTGTGGTCCGGGCGTCATTGACCGAGCGCTTCGAGAGCGTCCGTCGGCACCACTTTCCCTTGGCGCAGCAACGCTGACGTTCCTCGGGACGCTTGGCGTCCTTGCCCTGGGCGCAGCACTGGCAGGCGCCGGCGAGCTTGTTGAGCCAGCCTCGCATGTCCTGAACGGTCAGCCGGTCCAGCCGCTTGGAGCCGAGGAAGGGCACGATGTGGAGCCGAACCGTCGTCTCGTAGGTGGCAGCGGTCAGCGGCCGGAGGTTGGGTTCCACGACTTCCTTGAGCCAGTAGGCCAAGTACTGTGCCAGGACCGAGGTGTTGGTGGCGACCGGCCCCTTCTTGGCTTCGCTGTGGAGCTTGAGCCACTTCTCGTGGACCTCTGTACGCGTCTGCCCGTAGACGTACTTCCGCTTGCGGTTGCCTTCCGGAGTCGTGACCCACACGTAGGCCGCATAGCCGTTGCGGTACGGGTAGATGGAGCCTTCGCCGTTGCCTCGCTTGCCGCTCACGCGGACCACCTCTCGGATTCGTCGGCGCAGCGGTTCACGTAGTCGTCCACCCAGGTCGGGAGGATGCGGCGGAGGTCGCCCGCCTTAACCGTCTAGGGGGCATACGGGTGACTCGGGCGCGCCTGCTGGAGCTCTCGCCAGTGCCAACTGGGGCGCAGCCTCGCCCCGCTACGGGTTGCCCCGTGAAGACTGGTCGCGGTGTACAGAACACGGTGAACAGCGGCCGCGTCGGCCAGATATGACTATCTACAACAGACCCGTCGGGCTCTACACTGCACGACCCGGGGGTGTGGGATGAGACATGCGGTCGGCGCGATGTGCATGGTGGTGGGGCTCGGGCTGCTGAGTGGTTGCAGTCCGGCGGATCTGCCACTCGTCGCGGTATGGACGGGCACGGACGGAAAACCGGTCGCAGAGGTGCGGCTGTGCGCGGGAGACCAGGCCTCGGACGTGACGCTTCACAGTTGGGGCGAGCACGAGTACGACGATGCCGGCATCGGAGATGACGAGCCCTCCGCCACCCCTTCCAGCACGATGGGAAGCGGCGTCGAGGACAGCGGCTGGATGGCGCGGGTGCCTGTTCGCGGCAGCACATCGTTCCCGCTCTTCTCCCCACCGCCCACCTGGCAGGTGGAAACCACAGGGCCGCAGGCACTGCTGCCCGGCCGCACCTACGCCCTGACGTTCACAGGACCCCGCGGCTGGGACCCCTACGACGGTCACGTCTATTTCACCGCGGACGATCTCGCCTCGCTGGGCCCCGGCCAAGTCTGGGCCCACGAGCGGGCTATGAACCGGAACGCCTTTGACGAGCTCGTCGACGACAAGTGCTGATCGCCGACTCAACCGCCGGCGTAGGTGCGGTATGGCTATGACTCCGGTCGGACGCGCACGAACCCTTCAGCCCATTGGTCCTCATCAATTGCGTGTTCCTCTACGACAAGGCAGTCCGGCTCATCGGAAAAGCCGGACAGGAGCCGTGCCCTGCGCATACGTTCCTCCGCCTTGCCAGGCGTGGAGTAGACGCCGAGCAACTTGACGTCGTCGCCGTCCTGCTCGTCGACGTACACCGTCTCGCCGTCAACGTGCAGGGGGCACCGCCAGCACCGGGCTCAGAAGCCGCCCGGCCGGTTGCGCAGCCCTGTCAGGGCGTCTCGGTACTCGGCGAGGGCAGCAGCATGTTCAGGTGAGCCGGTGGGAAGCGCGTCGACCGGCCCGCGCAGCCGCTGGCCGACGTCGTCCAAGCGCTGGTCCGTGACGACGGACGCCTTCCCCTCCGTATCGGCGAGGAGGAGCGTCGAATCTCCGAGGGCGCGGTACTCCAGCACCCCGGCAGCAGCGCGCACGGCGACGACCGTACTGGTCGGACTGGCCCGACGGGTCAGGTCGCACGTGTCCTCGTGCAACGACCGGACTCCGCGGATCGAGTCGGCCAGGCAGTCGACGAGCGGCCGTGCGGGTTGCGCCGTGATGCTGCCCAGCAGCAACCCGCCCAGCGTGGCCGAGAGCCAAGCGATGCCGTGCACGCACCCGGTCTCCGCCCCGGCCACGCCGGCACCGTCCAGCGGAACGGCCGCACCGGTCGCAGGTTCGTCAGTCTCCGGGTCGAACTCGACACCCACGAGCGTGGAGAAACGACGCTCCCCCACCTGGCCCCAGATCGTGTTGAGGTCGGAGGTGAGCAGGTGGACCACGCCCAGGGAACCTTCAGTGTGGATTCCGGCGATGGCGAGCACAGAGCCGTTTCCGTCCGGCCGGGGGAGCCGGCCGAGGTACCCGACGTCGTACCAGCGAGACGGATCGGTGTCCCGCCCCGCGCGATGCGCCGCACCGGTACGCCCGTCCACCAGCGCCCAGGGTTCGCCTTCCGGATGCTCCCAGCTCAGTACCGGATCCTGGGCGTAGAGGTCGCTCATGTCCTGAGACATCCCCGGCCCGCGACCGGAGCTGACGTCGAGCCCGTACGACTTGGCCAGCTCCTCGAGCCGCTTCCCGGAGTTCATGTCGGCCATGGCGACGACCGGGCGTTTCTTCTCGCCCGACCCGAGGAAGGCTCCCTCGGGAGCTGGGCCAGTGTGGCGGATCTGATGAATCCGCCCGCGGCTCAGGCCGGCCTTTTCAGTGATCTGCGCGTACGACAACCCTTGCGCGTGCAGGTCCTGGACCACGCGACGGCGGAGCCGGGCGAGTTCGGTCACCTCCTGCTGCGCGTCGGCCAACCGGGCCGTGACCTCACGCAGGAGCAGGTACGGATCACCGATCGCCATGATCCGCTGCAACTCGTCCAGTGAAATGTGCGTGGTCGCGTTACCGTTCTGGGCGCCAAAGGCTGGGTTAACACCAGTCGCCATAGCTTGCTCTGGTCGACGATGTAGCCGCTACATTGCCGGGACCGGTGGGGCACGCAAGTGCGGGGTCGGTCAGCGTGCCCGCCATCGTGGCTGACTGTCGTCGGCTGAGGCGCAGACGAACCCGTTGCTCAACCACGGCATAGCCAAGGAGTGGTGGGACATGGAAGAGGGGTGCATCACCGCGCAGCCGCGGGCCGCCTCCGCACTGGGCCGTCTCTGGGCCGTCCAAGGCCGCTCAACAGTGGCCAATGACGACCACCGACGATCACTAGGCGCACGAGCCCGCCGCCCCTGAGCAGGGGAAACGCAGGTCAACAAGATCCTCTGCAAGACCCGGGGCAAGAAGACACCTAGGTTGCATCCCGCCGCGGATCCGACAGGTTGTGCCACTCATGACCGCACCCATCTGCGCAATGCAGCATCCGCCTGCGGGTATCCGCAATGCTGAAGAGAGCGACGAGCAGGCGGAAGGACTTGGCGAGTTCATAGACCGGGAGTGCTTCCATCCCGAAGCGCCACTTCGTGAGCATCACCGCCGGCGTGTGAGTGGGACGAATGCCAGAACGCGCAATGCTCTCCGGCACGTCGTCCTCGCAGGCGCGGGCTTGCCCGCAGAACAGCACCAGTGCATGCAGGACCTTGCGTTGGTCATCCTCCGAGAGGCCCTCAAACCACGCGACACCCTCGGCCATCGGTCTGAGCCCCTGCGCAAGTTCGTTCAGGACGACTTCGTGTGCGTACAACACCAGCCACCTCCCCCGTGATATCAAAACGACGGTACGCTCACCCGCGCCCGCGAGCAGCACAGTTGTTTTGCGTCACTCGGCGCACCCGCCAACCGTGGCCGACCCTCGTCGATCGGGGGAAAACACCGACGATTCCCCGGCTGTTCAGTGCGACGGCTTGAAGCCAGCGGACTGGTCGAGGTGGAACGCGGCCCCCGGAGCCGTCGGCATCGCGACCGATCCAGTTGCTCGGATGCGGCTGGTCAGTGGTGACCACGAGCGTCGTGCCCGGGGTATCCGCATGCTCGACCGCGAACGTGCACGGCGACCAGGCCAAGCCCTGGAAGTAGGTCGGTCTGCCTCGCAGTCGCCAGCGGTAGGCCGTGCCGTCAACGACGATCAGCCGTGATCGCTTGCGGACCAACGCCATGGCTCCCCCTTCAACAGCGAAGATGCTAGCGAGCCCGGCCCCGCCGTCCGTCTCAATTTCCGTCTCATTCAGCGGCGTACGCGGCCGTTCAGACGGGACCGGAGGCGGTAGCAGCCCAGACGACCGACCGCCTGTGAACGCAGGTGAACAGCCCCGTCCGAGGCCCCCAGGGCCACCACCACAGTTGGAAGGCGTGTGGAGGGCGACGTACCAGCACCCAACCTGCTTGACATGGTTGAACCGTCATGAGGTGATCCACCCACTGTGATCCTCTGGGGGGAGAAGTCTTGTGTTGTACATAGCCGTGACGCTTGCTGGCGCCGATTCACCGAGTGAGCACCTCCAGCTGGCTGCCTTCACGGCGATGGCAGCGGTCGTCTTCATATGGCTGGGGCGGAGGCAACGCCGCACCGGGCGCAGCCTGGTCGCTCCCAACGAGACGATGAGAGCAGGCGATCGACTGATCCAACCGCCGCCGCCAAGCCGCGGCCACCGAACCGCCGGGTGCGTGTGGATCGGCGTCGGGGGCATCTTCGTCCTGCCAGCGGTGTTCAACGTCGTGGCGGCGATCCGCCAGCTCATCGGCTAAGCGTCCGGGCGACCCCTGGTCCATTGTGCTGGGATACCGGCGCACCACAACCGCACCAGTGCAGGCGGGGCACAGCGGGGAATCACGGTGAATGCAGACCAGCCCCGGCAAGCTGCAATCCGGCCGTTCGCCCAGGTCAGCCTGCAAACCAGCCGCAAATGATCGCAGCTTCCCAGGCTGCGGCTCTTCACGGCACCGTTGGTCAACGAACGAGGGGGATGTCGTGGGGAACAAGGAGACGGAACAGGCCGCGATCACGCGTGTGATGGCCTTGGAGCAGGCCGCCGGCCGCAATCCCAAGGACGTTCGCACATCAGGCCTCCCGTACGACGTCGAGAGTCTGCCTCGCATGATCGAGGTGAAGGCATTCAGTCGCTCGGCGCGTAGTGAAGCGCTGCCGCTGGAACACCGGCAGGTCGAGGCTGCCAAGGCAGACCCCGAGCACTACTACGTCTATGTGATCGACAACCTTGCCGGCCTCGAAGGTGCGGAGGTAGGCGTGCGCATCCTGCACGGGGAGGTGCTGCGGGCGATGATCGACCGGGCCCAGCCTCACATCACCTACTGGCCCACCTTCCGAGCATCCGAGTACGACCAGGCGGAGCGGCTGCTGTGAGCACTGCAGTACAGCAGCGAAGTACAGCAACCACCGTGGCCTCAGCTGACCGCCAACATCCATCGATGGCCGACTGACCAGCCCACCAGACCTCAATGACCCCCCAGCCGAGAGTTCGGGACGAAGAGGTCGTGGGTTCACATCCCGCCACCCCGACAGCTGAGTAGCAGATCAGAGGGCCCTTACCGGGTAGGTAAGGGCCCTCTGGCGTTGGTGCGTGGCCAGGACGTTGCAGGTGCGAAGCCCCGGGGAGATCCGGGGAAGGCCGGCGCAGCGGGCGCGCAGGGCGAACGTGCGGGTGAGGTTCCCCGGCTCGGTGGGTGTCCCGTACCTGGTGGTGAGGACCAGGCAAACACGGTTCACCCGTCTCGAAGTCCGTCGGCTTCCGGGCGAGTCCGAGGACCTCGCAGGCGCGAGCCTGCCGGGGCGCGCCTGGGATACCGTGCCCCATCGGGGCAGGCCCGCACGAGCCGACAAACGGATACGAGTACGGACCACATGGATTCGACCCACGACGATATAGCGGAGTTCGCGTTACTGCTGAGGCGTCTGAAGGAGCGCACCGACCGCAGTTACGCGGCACTGGCCCGTCAACTGAACGTGCACGCCTCCACCCTGCACCGCTACTGCTCCGGAGAAGCAGTCCCGCAGGACTTCGCTGGAGTCGAGCGGTTCGCCGCACTCTGCGGTGCCTCCCCCGAGGAACGCACGGAGCTGCACCGCCGGTGGATCGTGGCCGCCGCCGCGCGGCAACGACCACGCCCGTCCGATGCCCGGCGGGCACCGGCGTCCCACACCTCCACGAGCACACCGATCGCCCCCGCGAGCGGCAGCAGCCCGGTCGTCGAGGCGCCCAGGCCCGTCTCATCAGCCAACCAGCGCCCCGAGCCCACCTCACCGCCCCGGCCGCGGCTCCACAGCGGGCGCCCCAGACGACGCCCCGTACGGTCGATGGCGCTGTCCGCCTCGCTCGTCGTCGCGCTCCTCGGCCTCACCTCTTCCGCCGCTGCACCCCCCTCCGGCTCGGCCACACACAACGGCAGCCCCGAACCGAACCAGGCAAGCGCCGGTACGGCCCCACCGGTGGCCCCTCTCACCTGGACCGCCAACTCCCACACACTCGGACTCAACGGTTGCGGCGAAGAGTACGTCGTCGCCAAGCCACCGCGGCAGGTCCCGCCGCCACCCCACCCGGAGGACATCGCAGCGTGGGCCGCCTCCCAGCAGGCGGTGCACGGGGGCCCCACCGACGTGCAGATCACGGTGCAGGGACGCGGCTCCGCCGCCGTCGTCCTGGAGGCCCTGCACGTGCGCGTGGTCAACCGCGTCACCCCCGCCGCAGGCCGGGGCATGGTCTACTCCTTGAGCCCCGGCTGCGGCGCCGCCGTCATCCCCCGCTTCTTCTCCGTGAACCTCGACGAGGACCAGCCCCTGGCCCGTTCGGTTCCCGGCGACAACGGGGTGGGCACGCCGATCCCCGCGATCAACTTCCCCTACCGGGTGTCCCTGCAGGAGCCCGAAGTCCTGGTGGTCTCCACGCTCAACGAGTCCTGCACCTGCGACTGGTACCTCGACCTCGACTGGTCCTCGCAAGGCCGCACCGGCACGGTCCGCATCGACGACCACGGCCGCCCCTTCCGCACCACCAGCACCAAAGGACTGGCGAGCTACCGGTACGACCGCGTCTCCTACCACCCCGGCCGCTGGGTCCGGGTCCCCGCCGCCAACATGGCGGAAACCGGCGACTGACGAAGCAACGGCTTCAAATCCCCCGCGCAGACATCACCGTTGTCCGCCGTCCGTGCCGATCCGGCGCTGTCGGCGGTGGCCTCGCCGGTATCCGGCCGACTGCCGGTCCCGCCCCCGGCTGAAGCCGGAAGCGGAGCAGGCGGAGCGGCCGCATGGTCAGCGGGCGCTCGTGGTGCGGATGTCGGTGACGTCGCCGAACACCGGCTCCAGCTCCACGACGAGGTGGGTCCTCACCGTCGGCGACTCCCCGCCGCCGTAGGCGTGGGTGACGACGATCTCACGGCTGTTGCCGCCTTCGCTCACCGTCCAGTCCACCGGGACGTTCTGGGCACGCAGGACACCGTCCGCCTTGTTCTTCTTCTCCCAGGCCGCCAGCCGCTTGGCGAGAGCGGGCGTCAGGTAGTGCGCGCGCAGCGCCTTGACCAGCGCGGTGTCCGGGCCCGTGGCGTCGTCCTTCGCGTCGACGTACGCGCCGTAGAAGTCGGCGACCTGCGTCACCGGGTCACCGTTGAAGCCACTGACCGACCGCACCGCTGCGGACGCCTTCGCGGATGCCCTGGCAGGGGAGGTGCCCGTGGTGCGGATGTCGGTGACGTCGCCGAACACCGGCTCCAGCTCCACGACGAGGTGGGTCCTCACCGTCGGCGACTCCCCGCCGCCGAAGGTCAGGGTGACGACGACCTCGAGACCGTTGCCGCCTTCGCTCACCGTCCACTGCACCGGGACGTTCCGGGCACGCAGGACACCGTCCGCCTTGTTCTTCTTCTCCCAGGCCGCCAGCCGCTTGGCGAAAGCGGGCGTCAGGTAGTGCGCGCGCAGCGCCTTGACCAGCGCGGTGTCCGGGCCCGTGGCGTCGTCCTTCGCGTCGACGTACGCGCCGTAGAAGTCGGCGACCTGCGTCACCGGGTCACCGTTGAAGCCACTGACCGACCGCACCGCTGCGGACGCCTTCGCGGATGCCGTGCCGGGGACGGCGGCCTGTGCCGCCATCTGCGTCGACGCACCGAGCCCGAGGGCCAGGACGAGACCGGCGGCGACGGCCGCACGGCGGCCGGGACGACGACGTGCGTGGGTGTTCCTGCTCATGTCGTGTCTTCCTTCTTGGTAAGTGGTCCGTAGGACGTCGCTCCCGGCCCGCGCCGGCTCCCCGCGCCCGAGGTCGCGGGGCGGTCGGCGCCGCAGGATCCCGACGACGGCCGAACGCCGCGCGTCGGGCGCCCGGGCACACGGATGCCCGGTACGCAGGCACAGGGCGGGAGTCGTCACCAGGCTGCTACCGGGGCCTCAAATCCCCCTGGCCGGTGCGACACCCACAGCTTCGAAGACACCGAGGACCCACCGCAACCAGCACCGCCCAACCCGCGACGACGCAACCATCCCACCCACCCTGAGCTGCGCGAACAGGCACTGCCTGAGACGCCGTCCTGGGACAGGCGAATCCTGTTGGGCCTGGGCGACGGGGAGCGGTCGCATCACGAACGTGGCGCGAGCGGCCCCGACGTTCCCTCAAGAGTCGGCGAGTACCCACTGACGGACGTTGTCGGCGTTCGTGCCGTACCAGTAGTGGGGCAGGCCCTTGATGCCGCTGGTACGGAACGGGCGGCCGTGGTCGTCGATACGGACCGTGCCGGTGCGGCCCTGGGAGGACCAGTCGAGTTCCAGGTACCAGCTGCAGTCGTAGGCCTCGGTCGTCGCGGTGACCTGCAGCACCTCCGGGTCCTCGGCGGAGACGCGGTAGGGGAACTGCACCGCGGGGAAGGGCTTCCCGCTGTCGTTGCCGGGGCGCGCGTGGGCGATCGGGCGGTTGACGTCCAGGTTCACGGAGAAGTTACGGGGCGGCAGGTCGCTGCCGCAGCCCTGGCCCATGGCGTACGCGTTGCCGGTGACCGGGGCGCCGCGGCTGACGACGCGGACCCGGAGGGCCTCCAGGACCACGGCCGTGGACGACTTGCCCTGCACCGAGATCTGCACCATCGTCTGCCGCCCGGGCACCGCCTGCTGCGTCGCCGCCCACACCTCGGCGTCCTGCTGTACCGGCGGCGGGGGCACCTGGGTCGGCTTCTTCCCGATGACGTAGTCGTGGCCGCAACCGCCGTCCCAGATCTGCGAGTCGGCGGTCCAGGCGAGCGGCACACCGGTCGGCACGGGGGCGTCGCCCTGCGCGTCCGCCGACGGTCCGCCCTTCGACTCGCGGCTCCCCGGAGCGCGTACTCCCGCGGAGGGCGAGGCCGACGAACGGCTGGGGGAGGTGCTGTTCGCAGTGGCCGAGGGGTGGTGTGAGGTACCGGTTCCTGTCGTACGGGACTGACCGTGGGCCTTGGCGGAGTTGTCGTGAGACCGGTCGGCCGACAGCGCCGACACACTGCCCAGCGTCACCAGCAGCGCGGTCGCCGCGGCGGCGACGGTGCGGCGACGGCGGTACCAGGGCCGTCCGGTCGAGGGGGCCGCATCCCACGGAGCCGACGACTCGGGACTGCCCGGTCCGGGAGCGTCGGGAGCGGGCGGCCCGGCGTCGGGTGTGTCCGTGTCGGGTGCGTCCGTGTCGGGTCGCGGTGGTGAACCGTTCGTGCCGCTCCCGTCACCGCCGATGCCGTCCGTGCCGCTCCCCGCACCGCGCGTGCCGCCACCCGCGCGCCCCGCCGTCCGGCTGTCCGGATCCGAAGCCCGCTCGGCCCCTGTCGGCTCCGGCGCTCCCTCGGCCTTGGTCGGCTCCGCCGCCCCCGCACCCGCCCTCGGCCGCTGTCGTGCCGTCACCGCGAGCAGCCACAGGCGGTGCAGTGCGAGGCGTTCCTCCGGTGTCGCCCCGCAGAAGGCGGCCAAACGCTCCACCGGGGCGTAGTCCTGCGGGACCGCCTCGCCCGCGCAGTAGCGGTGCAGCGTGGAGGTGTTCATGTTGAGACGGCGGGCCAGGGAGCCGTAGCTCCTGTCCGTGCGGTTCTTCAGCCGGCGCAGCAGCGCCGCGAACTGCTCGACGTCGTCCTCGGTCGACACCGTTCCCCGTCCTCCCCCGTGTCCCCGTATCTCAGGCGGTCCATGTACCTGCACGTCAGGTGGGGTGGGATGGTTCCACCCTCGCCGGACGAGCGTCCGGCGTTGCGCTGGGCCGCCATGGCGGCTGATGCTCTTGGTGTCGCACCGACCAGGGCCGGACCGACCAGTCGGCGACGGGCGACACATGACACCCATGCACTCATCCACGGGGGACACCCATGCCCGAACGCATCCGAGCAGGCCCGCGCCTCGCACTCGCCGTCAGGGGCGCGCCCTCGGCGCGACGCCCGCCACACCGGCGGACGTCGCGGCCAGGGCGCCGGCTTCCTCTCGGCGGCGGCCTGCGCACGGTGATCGCCCGGGGCGTCCTTGACACCCGTCGGGCGGCTTCGGGGATGCGCCGGTGAAGGCCTTCAGGAAGACGGCCGTCACAGCCGCGAACAGGCTCCACCGACCGCACGACCGGGCCGCCCTCCGTCACGGGGGTGGGGAGGGCGGCCGACCGACGACCGACAGGGTCATTCGGCGCGATTCAGCAGGACTTGGTGTCATCGATCGCGCCCCGAGCCGCAGCAGGGCGAGGGGAGTTGTTCCGTGCGGGTGAGTGCCTTCGGCATCCCGGCGCGGCCGAAATGGCCTCCGCGTGGCCTTGTTCACGGGTTCCAGCAGCAGATGTTCATGACTCCGGGGAGGCGGACGCCGTCCGGAGAAGGCGACAGCCACACGACGGTCCCGGGGCGAAGACACCGGGCCGAGAGCAACCACGTATGGACCAGAAAAGGAAGACGCACATGAACAGGAAGTACCCCACACACCGTCGTCCGGGCCGCCGCGCGGCCGTAGCCGCCGGCCTCGTTCTGGCTGTCGGGCTCGGGGTCTCGACACAGGTGCCGGCACAGGCGTCCGTCCATGCCGCCGCAAAGGCGTCCAACGCCGCATCGCAGTCGGTCAGCGGCACGCACGGCCAGGCGGTGACCAGGGTCGCCGACTTCTACGGCGCGTACATCGACGCGAAGGGCGACTACACGGACCCGGACGCCACGCTGGCCACGGCGCTCCGCAAGCACTACCTGACGCCCGACTTCGCCGTGCGGCTGGCGGCCTGGGAGAGGAGGAACGGGGCGGACGGCGTCCTGCGTGCCCAGAACGTCCCGGCGAAGTGGACGCTGACCGACAACGGAGCCATGGGTCACGCCCATGAGGTCATCGTCACCCTGACCTTCGGCAGCGGAGGGACGACGCGGAAGGTCAAGCTCTTCGTGCTGGTGGAGCGGTACAACCGCATCTCCGACATCGGCACCACGAGCAGCCGCTGACGACGGAGCCGGGGTCGCTGTATGGCAGGGGAGTACAGCGACCACCGTGCCATGGTGCGCGTCGAGCGGCTCGCAGCCCGGTCCGCTCCGTCATGGCACACTCCTGAAACGCCTACTGACAGCGCATCGGATCCGGGGGCAAACGTGATGACTCCACGTATTCGGAGAATCGCTGGACTGACCATGTTCTGTATCAGTCTGCTCTGGGCCGCCGGGGAGTCGCTCCATGGAACCGGCATGTACCGCGTCCTCTCCCTCGTGATGTTGATCATCGCCGGGATGACGCTTGTCGGCACGGCCCTCGATCGCGTCCGCCCCCGTCCGAAGCGTCGCAAAGCGCGAGAACAGCACGCCGGAAACTGAGCGAGCCGACCACCTTCGAGGAGAACGACACCTCCTGCTGCTACGCCCTCCAGGACAAGGTGTGGGTCCACGGCCCCGGCAAGGAGCCGTGGGAGGTCTACGTGGTCAAGGCCGACGCCGACACCCTCGGCAAGAGCGCCGGCCCCGACGTACGACGGCGGACAACGGCGCACGTCCGCGGACTGTCGCAGCAGGTGAGCACCCCGCCGTCCCCTGGCCGGAGAACCGGTTGTGGGTTTCCCGGTGTCCGGCACGGTCGTGCCGGGTACCGTCCGGTCGGTGAGACCGTACCCCGATGTCGATGTTCCCGACGGGCTGACGCGAAGAGCCCGATCCTTTGTCAGCGCCCACGGCGTCAAGATCGACACCAAGTCGATCGAGGAGCACAGGCAGTGGTGGCTCGAGCGGGACATACCGGCGGCCGTGATCGACCGGATGTCCGCCTACCAGCGGCGCTGGGGCGGCCTGGCCTTGCCGCCCGCACCGCAGTACGGCGGAGGTCCCAGGTACTTTCACCCCGATGCCCCTGAGGGCTCACCCTCCGAGGGGTGGTCGTTCGAGGCGGGAGATCAACGGACCGCCGTCCCCTACTCGTTCACGATCGGGCCGAACGGCGAGTTCGGCATCCACTCCGATCGGTGGACACCTCTTCATGCGACCGTCGAAGGATGGGTGGAGTCGGTCGCTCTGGCCCACCACGCGTCCCTGTGGGCGAAGCAGATCACCAGGGTCACCGGGAACGATGTCGACGGCATCGCGCTGGACACCTACGAGCCGGTGCGAGAGGTCGAGGGGATGGCGGACGGCTGGTGGCGGGGGACCGACTCGTTGGTGGCGGTCTACTCGGGGGAGGCCGAGTGCCTGTCCTTTCCCGCGGCTCGTACCGTGTTGATCTACTCCGGTCTTGACGAGTGGGGACTGCGAGGCGGCGTCAGCAGCGGTCCCGTCCGCTGATCCGCAGGGCCGCGTCGTCCACCACCTCCGGCCAGACCGTCAAGCCCTCCTGTTCGAAGGCCGCCACCAGCGCCTTCCGGACCTGCGCCGCTGCGTCCCCGGCGTGGCGTGCCCTGACGCGCTCCAGGACCCGCTCGTACACCGCCAGGTGTTCCTTGATCTGTGGCACGGCCTGCTCGTAGTCGTCCATGGGCGGACTCTCCCACGGGTGTCGGCTCGGTGTGCTGGGCCTGGTGGCGGTAGGGAATGTTGCAGAAAGTCCGGGGCGATCGGTGTGCCGCTCCCGGAAGGCTCTCCGTCCTCGATGCGGGAAGGCAAAGCGCAGGTCAGTGGCGGTGTCGTCCGGTAGTGGTGCCGGGTGGTCCCTGGTGGGCGGAGATCTGGTGGGCGGAGTGGGTGTAGACGGCCACGGTCTGCGGGGGCGGGGCAGGCGCATACTGGGGGCAATGACAAAGCCTGCTGCATCGAAGCGTCACCTGCCCACCAGTCCCTTCAAGGCCCCGGTCGCGCCCGCTCCCAAGCACTTCGCCGTGGGCGACCAGGTCACACACGACATGTACGGCCTCGGCCGAGTGATCGGCATAGAGGAAGGAATCGCAGCGCTCGTGGATTTCGGCTCGGCGCAAATGCGGATCTTGAGCCCGTACGCCAAGATGACCAAGCTGTAGAAGCGGAGAAACCGCAGAGCCTGCGGCACTCCTAGTACCCGTAGTACCCGCAGTACCCGTAGTACCCGCAAAACCGCTGTGCCCGGTTCATGGCACGCCAGGTCTCGTCAGGGACCTGTCACGCAAGGGAGTCCTCTCATCGATTCGACGTCGCTGTTCTCCGCCCTGGAAGGGCAACCCCGCTCGAGCGCTGCGGCATCGCCGCCTCCCGCGACGAACCCCTTCCAGGCCCCGGACTTCGGGGAAGACGAGTCCTTCCTGACCGAGGAGGTGGAAGGGCCTGCCTCGGGTGGTGTGCGGGTGCGCGCCCTGGGGACCACGGCGGCCTAGCCGAGGCTGTGGGCGAGCCCTCTTGTGAGTGGGGCAGAGGGAGGCCGCGGTAAGCGGCCTCCCCCTCCCGTGCGTCGGCGCGGCCGCAGTGCCTCGCGCAGCGTCGTTTGGAGGTCGGTCCGCTGCCGGCCCTCGTCGGTGATCAGGGTCGAGGACAGGCCGGGCGGGATGGGGGTGCTTCGCGGCGTGGGCGCGGGCGACCTTGACGGCCTTCGACCGTACGTGTGCACGAAGTCGCCGTCGGGGTATCCCGTGTGCCCCGCCCGCCGGCACCGGGGCGCGGTGGCGGGCGGGGCCGTGGCTCACGCGGACTTGCCGCCCGTACAGGCGGCGCCCGGCTCCGGGGTCTGCTCGCCCTGGACGTACTTGTCGAGGAACTGCCGCACCCGTGGGTCCGAGGCCGTCTCGACGCCCAGCTGGCTGCCCCAGGCGGACAGGGTGATCGGGGAGGTCTGGTCGGCGTAGGGGCTCATCAGCGTGTACGGCGTCCGCTCCACCCGGTCCTGGAGGGTGCTGACGTCGGCGTCGGCCGCCTGGTCGTTGTACGTGATCCAGACCGCGCCGTGTTCGAGGGAGTGGACGGCGTTGGTCTCGTCGATCTCCTCGGTGTAGACGTCGCCGTCGCAGTTCATCCAGACCGGGTTGTGGTCACCGCCGACGCCGGGGGACGTCTTGTAGTCGACCGGGGTGCTGACGTGGTTCTGGGTCAGGTCCTTCAAGGTCTTGACGCCCTTCACGGGCGCGGCGACCGCGGCGGCCTTGGCGTCCCGCTTCTCGCGGGCGTCCTGGACGAGGTACCAGCCGCCGCCGGCGGCCGCGGCCAGGACGACGCCGCTGAGGGTCCAGGTGATGATCCGGTTACGGCGCTCGCGGGCCGCCTCGGCCCTGCGCATCTCCTCTATCTTCGCGCGGCGGGCGGCGCGCTCTTCCTTGGCTCGGGAAGACCCCATGACATGTCCTTCTGCGGTGGGTGCGGACCTGCGCCGCGAGCGCGGGGCAGGAAGGAACGGCGGCACGGCGGATCACCGGCCGTGCGGGTGCTGTTCCTAGGTCCGCTGCACCTGCAGCTGATGGATGTCGGGGGCGCGGGCGGGCGGGCCCGGGGCTCCGCGGGAGGACGGGGAGTGCGGGGCCCTGAGCGGGGCGATCGCCTCGCCCACCGGGCGGAACGGCACCGCCACCGGTCCTGCGGTGCCCGCGACCGCCCCGCTCACGGGACGGCAGTGCGTGCCGCCCGGCCGGTGCTCCTCGTCGGGACACACGGGCGCGGCGGCCGGCCGCGCGCCCTCGTCCACGGCCCCCGCCGACACGGCCGCCGCCACCGGAGCGGCGAACGGCTCCGGGGCGCCGTGGGCGCACACGGGAAGCGCCCACAGCAGTACGGCGAGCAGCATCGCCCAGCGCAGCACGAGAACCGGGGCCGCGTGTCCCACCGCGCCCCGGGGGCCCTCCCCGCACTCGCTCATCGCGCAGATCGTAGCCAAGACGGGGGAACGGCCGGGAGCGGAAGGAGTCCGGTGAGCGTCCGCCGCTTCACCAGGAGCGGCTCCGATCCTCCGCGCCACGCCGGTCGGGGACGTCCTTACAGGGCTCGCACAGCTGTGCCGGCGCGGTCGGAGGGTTCACCCGTCGGAGTCCTCGGCCTTCTTCTCAGCGGGCGGCCGCGTCGGGTTCGTCGGCCGCCGAGGGGTGGATGTACCTGCCGCGGTGGAACGGGGTGAACCACGCGTCGAAGGGCACGGGGGCGGCACCGAGCGGGGCATCCGAGGCACCCTGTTCGCCAGGTTCGTCCTGGTCGTCGTCGTACAGGTACTCGTGGTCCATGTCCTCGTAGAGATGGTCGGTGAGCGCGTCGAGGGCGGCCGAGACGTCCTCGTCGAGGAGGTCGTGCAGCTCCAGGAGCATGGTCGTCTGGCTCAGCAGCAGACGCAGGGCGAGTTCCTCGGCGACACAGCCGAGGCGCTGGAAGCTGCCGTCGGTGAAGCGGGTGGTCAGGGCGATGACGGTGACCAGGAAGCGACGGGCGAACGGGGCGTCGTACTGGAGTGCGTAGCGGTCGGGGAGCCGTTCGAGGTGCCACAGGGGGCCCTCGCACTCCGCGACGGTGGCGTCCTCCTGGGTCAGGACCTGGACGTCCTCGAAGAGTTCGTCCACCAGGACGTCGGTGGCGTGGACGAGGGCGCCGGCGGCGAGCCTGGCGCTCTCCGGCGGGACGGCGAGCCCCTCCTCGTCGTCCAGGACGCCGAACCTGGCGGGGGGCAGGGAGCGCAGTTCGTCGGCCAGCTCCAGCATCCGGTGGCGCATGGTCGCGGATCTGCGCGCGGCGTCGAGGGCCGTGCCGCCGGCGCGGTCCGCCGGGGCCTCGGCGTGGCGGGCCTTGCGGGCGACGGGGTCGTCGGGCGGTGCGTCGGGGCCGTCGGCGGCTTCGAGGCTGGCCAGGGCGAGGTCCTGGTGGAGCTCGACCTCGCAGCGCTCGATCTCCCAGTCGGCCAGCAGCTCGGTGCGCTCCAGGAGTTCGTCGACGAGCACCCGTACCGAGTCCTCGGCGAACTCCAGGGCCGGGGCGTCCACGACGACCTTCAGCAGGGCTCCGCCGGGGTGGACGGCCACGATGGTGTCGAGGATGTCCACCTCCAGTCCGTCGGGCCCTTCGACGGCCCGTACGGAGTCGAATCCGTCCTCGATGAGCGCCACCGCGCCGGCGCGCTGAAGCGGGTCCATCTCCGGAGTGCCCTCCGGGATGCAGGTCTCCACGGTCACTACGTACGTCACGCGTCCGAGCCTTACAGCAGGAACGCTCCCGCGCGAGAGTGCGAACACATCCGCGCCATGAATTCGATCTGTCCACGGATTCTGTCCACGGACTCTGGCCACGGATTCGTCCACGGATTCCGTCCACGGACTCTGTCCACGGATCGAGTCGGGGGCCTCCGGGTCCGCCCGCGCTGTTGAACGCGAAACCGGCAGCTTGGCTACGCTGGGCAGCATGCACCCATTAAGGGCAATCCACAGGAATTCGGGCAGCGCTCGAGGAAGCCGGGGTGGCGGCTGATGGGGCGCGCCTCCCTGGCTGTCGCCGTCGCGGCCACCCTGGCCCTCGTCGGGGCCTGCGGCGGAGGCGGTGGCGGGGACGGCAAGGACGGCGACCCCACCATCGGCCTGCTGCTCCCGGGCGGCGGGGCCTCCCGCTTCGGCCAGTTCGACCGGCCCCTGATCGAGAAGGGGGTCAAGGAGCTGTGTCCGTCCTGCCCGGCGGTCCAGGTCGCCGCCACGCCCGACCCGGCGGTCCAGCGGGAGCAGCTCGAGGCCATGATCACCCGGGGGGTGGACGTGCTGATCGTGGCCGCCGTCGACCCCGAGCTGCTGCGGCCGTCGGTCGTGGCAGCGGAGCGGGCCGGCATCCCGGTGGTCGCCTACGACCGGCTCGCGCAGGGACCGATCTCCGGTTACGTCACCTTCGACGGCGCCGAGGTCGGCAGGCTCCAGGGCGAGGGGCTGCTGAAGGCGATGGGCGCGAAGGCGGACGGCGGGCAGATCGTCATGATGAACGGCGCCACGACCGACCCGAACGCCGCGTGGTTCAAGCAGGGCGCCCTCTCGGTCCTCAAGGGCAAGGTGAAGATCGGGAAGTCGTACGACACCGTCGGCTGGCGCCCGGAGAACGCCTTCGTCAACATGCGCGGCGCCATCGCCGCCCTGGGCGCCGACCGCATCGACGGCGTCCTGGCCGCCAACGACAGTCTCGCCGGCGCCGTGATCTCCGCCCTCAACGCCACCGAGGTCCGACCGCTGCCGCCGGTCACCGGGCAGGACGCCGACCTCGTGGCCGTACGGCGCATCGTCAAGGGCGACCAGTACATGACCGTGTACAAGCCGTACAGGACCGCGGCCGACGCCGCCGCACGGATGGCCGTGGCCCTGGGGCGCGGCGAGCCGGTCGGGTCCATCGCCACCTCCACCGTGGACAACGCCACCACGAAGAACGTCCCCGCGGTCCTGCTGCCGTCCGTGTCGGTGACCGTCGGCACCATCAAGGACACTCTGATAAAGGATGGTTTGTACACCGTCGATCAGATCTGTACCCCTGAGCTCCGGGCCGCCTGCGCCAAGGCGGGGCTCACCGGATGAGCCCGGGGAAGGAGGTGGGCAGTGCCGGTTCAGCCGCTGCTGGCGTTGCGCGGTGTCTCGAAGCGGTTCGCCGCCGTCCAGGCGCTGGTGGACGTCGAGCTGGAGATCGGGGCCGGGGAGGTGGTCGCTCTGATGGGCGACAACGCCGCCGGGAAGTCCACCCTGGTCAAGGTGATCTCGGGGGCCGGTCCCGCCGACCGGGGCGTGATCGAGTGGCAGGGCAGCGCCATCGCGATCAGACGTCCCCAGGACGCCCGGCTCCTCGGCATCGCGACCGTGTACCAGGACCTCGCGATGTGCGACAACCTCGATGTCGTGGCCAATCTCTTCCTCGGCCGCGAGATCCACCGGCTAGGCGTCCTGGACGAGGTGGAGATGGAGCGCCGCACCCGCGACCTGCTGCGCACCCTGTCCATCCGCATCCCCGACGTACGGGTACCGGTCGCCGCGCTGTCGGGCGGCCAGCGGCAGGTCGTCGCGATCACCCGCTCGCTCCTCGGCACGCCCAGGCTGCTGCTGCTCGACGAGCCCACCGCCTCCCTGGGCATGGAGCAGACCGGCCAGCTCCTCGACCTCATAGAGGAACTGCGCGACCGCGGCCTCGGGGTCCTGCTGATCAGCCACAACCTGGGGGACATCAAGGCCGTCGCGGACCGGGTCGCCGTCCTGCGCCTCGGCCGCAACAACGGCTTCTTCGACGTGGACACCGCCTCCCAGGAGCAGATCATCTCCTCCATCACCGGCGCGGCCGACAACGCCTCCGCGCACCGCCCGACCCGCCCCGAGGAGGCCTGGCCGTGAGGGAGCCCACCCCGGGAGGCGACGGCAGCCCACCGAACGGCGGCGCCCCCGACGGCGGCCCGGACGGCCCGGACGTCCCGGTCCGGCGACGCGGCCGCTACGGCCGGTACGGCGCCCATCTCACGTCGTACGCGCACTCCGTACGCCACCGGCTGCGCGAACGCGATCTCGGCCCTGTGCCCGTCCTGCTCGCCCTCGCCGTGACCTGGGCCGTCTTCCAGTCGCTCAACCACAACTTCCTCTCGCCGCGCAATCTGTCCATCCTCAGCGTGGACATCGTCGGCACCGGCATGGTCGCCGTCGGCATCGTCTTCGTGCTGCTGATCGGCGAGATCGATCTGTCGGTGGGCTCGCTCGCGGGCCTGGCCGGGGCCGTGTTCGCGGCGCTCAACGTGAACCTCGGCATGCCGGAGTGGCTCGCCGTGCTCATCGCGCTGGCCTGCGGCGCGGCGGCCGGAGGGCTTCAGGGGGTCTCCTTCGCCCGGATCGGCGTACCGGCGTTCGTCGTCACCCTCGCGGGCCTGCTGGCCTGGAACGGCCTGATGCTCTACCTGCTGGGCACGGAGACCTCCATCAGCTTCAGCGACGAGGGGCTGGTGGCCCAGCTGACCAGCCGCTACTTCAGCGCCGCCGCCGTCGGCTACGGCCTGGCGGCGCTCGCCACGGCCGGGTACCTCGCCTCCTGCCTGCGCGACCGCAGACGCCGGGGCGCCGCCGGGATGCCGTACCGCCCGGCGGCCGACATCTGGATCCGTACGGTCCTGCTCGCGGCGGTGACCTTCACCTCCGTCCATGTGCTGAACCGGTTCGAGGGCCTGCCGCTGGCGCTGCTGGTCTTCCTCGCGGTGGTCGTGGTCTCGGACCTCTTCCTGCGCCGCACCCCGTACGGCCGGCAGATCATGGCGCTCGGCGGCGGGGTGGAGGCGGCGCGCCGGGCCGGGGTGGACGCGACACGGGTGCGGATCGCGGTGTTCATGGTGTCGGGGACCCTGGCGGCGCTCGGCGGCCTGTTCATCGCCTCGCGGCTGACCTCGGCGAGCCAGGTGCCGGGCTCCGGGATGCTGCTGATCAACGCCATCGCCGCCGCCGTCATCGGGGGCACGAGCCTGTTCGGCGGACGGGGGTCGACCTGGTCCGCGCTGCTGGGGGTGCTGATCATCCAGTCGATCGCCTCGGGCATGGCACTGCTGGGGGTCGGCTCACCGGTCCAGTTCATGATCACGGGTGGGGTGCTCTACACGGCGGTGATGCTCGACGCCCTGACCCGCCGCTCGGCGGAGACCCACGGGCGGGCGTGAGGCCCCGGTGGCGCGGCGCGGCGGCGGCGATTTTCGGTCGATCCCGCCGGACGGGTGACCACCGCCGCCCCCACCGCCGCCGCCCGGCCTATGCTGCTTCTACTCTGCTGTAGAAGCACACGGTACGTGAAGGAGTGGACGCCACGATGGTGTTCAAACGACTGCTCGGCTCGCTCGGCGTGGGTGGCCCCACGGTCGACACAGTCCTCGATCCCGCTCCGGTCCGGCCCGGCGGGACGCTCACCGGGCAGGTCCACCTCCGGGGCGGCAACGCCGACCACGACATCGAGCACATCACCCTGGAGCTGGTGGCCCGGGTCGAGGCCGAGCACGCGGACGGCGAGAGCGAGGGGACCGTCGTCTTCGAGCGGGTCACGGTCGGCGGCGGCTTCCGGCTCGGCGAGGGCGAGCACCGCAGTGTGCCGTTCGGGCTGACCCTGCCGTGGGAGACGCCCATCACCGAGCTGTACGGGCAGGCGCTCGGCATCGTCCTCGGGGTGCGCACCGAGCTGTCGGTGGCCGGCGCCAGGGACAAGGGCGACCTCGACCGGCTCACCGTCGCTCCCCTGGCGGCTCAGGAGCACATCCTGGAGGCGCTCGGGCAGCTCGGCTTCGGCTTCAGGTCGGCGGATCTGGAGTACGGCCGGATCGGCGGCACCGGCCAGCAGCTCCCGTTCTACCAGGAGATCGAGCTGACCCCGGCCCCGCAGTACGCCCAGCAGTTCGACGAGATCGAGCTGACCTTCCTCGCGCACCCCGGCGGCCTGGAGATCGTCCTGGAGGCCGACAAGCGGGGCGGGTTCCTCTCCGAGGGCCGGGACGTGCTCACCCGGTTCACCGTCGGACATCACGACATGCGGGACTGGAACACCGAAGTCGACGGCTGGATCCGGCAGTTGGCCGAGCACCGGGCGTCGTACGGCTCGTACGGCACCTCGTACGCCCCCTCCCACGACCCGCACCCCTACGGCGGGCACGGGCACGACGGGCAGGGCGACGGGCACCGCTCCTCCGGCCCCGGTGTCGGGACCGCCGTCGCGGCGGGCGCGGCGGGGCTCGCCGTCGGTGTGGTCGGCGGTCTGGTGGCGGCCGAGGTCGTCGACGAGGTCGGGGACTTCTTCGAGGGCGACGAGGAAGAGGACTGATCCCCTGCCGGCACTCCTCTACAGGCACTCGCGGTGGGCCAGTGCCGTCTCCAGCCGGTCGTTGCAGCGGGCGGCGGAGGCGGCGAGGGTGTCCGGCCGTTCCTGATGGGCCCGCAGGGCGGCGCTCATCAGGGTCATCAGCAGGCTCACGTCCGCCTCGCACTCCAGCCGGACGGTCACCCAGTGCGAGCCCGGGACCAGCCGGATCGCGGTCGACCGCCGCAGATCACGCTCGTAGTGGCGGATCGCCCGGGCCGTGAGGTGCAGATCGACGCTGCGCTCGGTGTGGAAGTGGGCGATCTCGCCGTCGGCCGAGCCGAGTGCCCGGCCGGTACCGCAACTGGACCGGACCTCCGAGAGGTCCGGCCAACTCGCCAGCTGTGCCAGGGCATGCCAGGCCGTCGTCATGCGCCCATCATGGGGCGCTCACCGCACGGACACCAGGCTTTGAGGGAGACGTAACCGCGACGTAGCGTCCCGGCGCGGGGGCTCACCTCGGTCTGCGCCGCACCCAGTGGACGCACAGCGCCGCCAGCGCGAGGGCCAGGGCGAGGTAGAGCCCGGTCTCGGCCCACTGCAGGCGCCAGAAGTGGCCGGCGGGCTGGTAGGTGATGCTCTGCCGGTAGTGCAGATCGAGCATGGTGCCGAGGCAGTCCTGCAGAGAAGTCGGCGGGCGGCACGAGGTGACGGACGACGGCAGGGTGGTCACCGGGTGCCCGGCCGCGTCCAGGGTCTCCTGGCCGGTGATCCAGGCGCCCGGCCGGTCCAGGGCGAAGGACAGACCGTCGTCACCGAGGGACATCAGGTCCTGCATCCGTCCGTCGATCGGCACGGTCGCCCGCTCGGCGGGGGCCAGGTGCGGGCGGATCCAGAAGGGCACGGCGAGCTGGACGCCCACGTACACCCCGAGGGCGGCGGCCATGGCCGGCAGGGTGCGGCGGATCATCACACCGAGGGCGGCGCCGAGGACGAACGCGAAGAGGGCACAGCCGACCGGGACGATCCCGCGGGCGGCGAAGACCAGGGGGTGCAGCCGGGGAAGGAACGGATCGGTCCCCTCGCTGCCGCCCGCCGCCGCTGACCGGTCGATCGGGCCGGACCACCAGCTCACCGCGAGGGACGCGACCCCCGTGGCGGACATGGCGACCAGGGCGCTGAGGGAGAGCCTGGTCAGCAGCCAGCGGCCGCGGGTCACGGACTGGTTCCAGGCCAGCCGATGGGTGCCGCTCTCCAGTTCGCGGGCGATCAGCGGGGCGCCCCAGAACATGCCGACGAGGGCGGGGAGGGCGAACACGGTCACCAGTCCGCCGTAGTACAGCGTCTGCTCGGTGGAGTTGGTCCGGTCGGTCAGCCCCTCGGTGCCGTCCAGACCGGAGACATAGGGGGCGGTGAAGAGCAGGACCGTGGCGAGCAGGGCCACCACGGCACCCAGGACCGCTGCCTGCAGCCGCAGTTGACGCCAGGACAGCCAGATCATCGCAGGACCTCCAGGGTGGGGCGGGTGTCACGGACCGGGGAGCCGGGACGGGCCATGTAGGCGAGGACGATGTCCTCCAAGCCCAGCGGCGAGACCGTCCACGAAGGGTCGTGAAGCGGTCCGTCGGCACGGACGACGAGGGTGGTCTGGCGTTCTGTGTGGCTGGCGGTGATGACATGGACGTCCGACGGAAGGGTGGCCGGGTCGCGGCGCGGGCCGGTGAGCCGGCGGTGGCCGGCGAGCAGTTCGTCGAGGTCGCCGGCCACCTGCACCCGGGAGTCGACCAGGACGATCACGTGGTCGCAGGCCCGCTCGATGTCGGAGACCAGGTGCGAGGAGAGCAGGACGCTCATCCCCTGGTCGGCGACCGCCTCCATCAGGTCCTGCATGAACTCCCGCCGCGCCAGCGGATCGAGGGCGGCGACCGGTTCGTCGAGGACGAGGAGTTCGGGCCGCTTGGCGATGCCCAGGGTGAGCGCGAGCTGGGCGCGCTGGCCGCCGGAGAGCCGGCCGGCCTTCTGCCCGGGGTCGAGGCCGAGCCGTTGGATGCGCTCGTGGGCGAGCCGTTCGTCCCAGCCCGGGTTGAGGCGGGCCCCGAGGAGCAGGTGGTCGGCCACGCTCAGCCCGGCGTACACCGGGGCGTCCTGCGCGACGAACCCGACCTTCGCCAGTTGGACAGGGCCGTCGGCGGGGCGGCCGCCGCACACCTCGATGCTGCCTTCGGTCGGCGTCAGCATGCCCGTGGCGAGGTTCAACAGGGTCGACTTTCCCGCCCCGTTGGGACCGACCAGGCCGACGACGCGTCCGACCGGCACCTCCAGGTCGCAGTCGCGCAGCGCCCAGCGCCGCCGGTATCTCCTGCCCAGTCCCCGGGCCCGCAGGACGGTGTCGGCACCCGAGCCGTGCCCCACCCCGGCCGCGCCTTCCATGGCCTTCACGCGACTCCCTCCCCCGCGTTGTCACGGAACGTGCTCATGAACAGGGCCTCGATGGACTCCTCGTCGAGTCCGGCCAGCCGGGCCTTGGTCAGCCAGCGGCGCAGTTCCTGACGGAGCGGGCCGTGCGCGGCGAGCGAGGCGCCGGCCAGGGTGCGGGTCACGAACGTGCCCACGCCCGGCCGGGCGGCCACCAGCCCCTCGTGCTCCAGCTCCCGGTACGCCTTCAGCACGGTGTTGGGGTTCACCGCCATCTGCCGGGCCACTTCCTTGACCGTCGGCAGCCGGTCGCCCTCCTTCAGCAGGCCCAGCCGCAGGGCGTGCCGCACCTGCTGGACGAGCTGCTGGTAGGGCGAGAGACCGGACTGGCCGTCGAGGTGGAACTCGATCATTCGGTTCCTCCATCCACTTAGTCCATTTAGCTAGTTGGCTAGTACTTTAGCTTCCTCATACGGACAGAGGTCAACAGCGGGAGGTCGGCTGAACGGCCGAAGAGCGGTGTTCGTACTCCTGAGGGACCGATCCGATCCCCCAGTCGCGTACGGAGTCCCGATGCACCGTCACGTCCGTCGTCTCCTCGGTGTTCCGGTGTGCGCGCTCACCGCGGCGCTGCTGCTCACCGGGTGCGCCGGCGGCTCGGGGGACGGGGGCGAGGAGCGCACGGCCGCCTCGAAGAGCGCCGCGCCGACCGCCCGTCCGATGACCCTGGAGGCGCTGGGCAAGGCCGTCGGCTGTACGACGGCGCCCGAGGAGGCGGGCAAGACCCTCGACTTCCGCCAGGGCACGTGCGAGTCGGCGGACGCCGAGTTCGTCCTGCTGACCTTCGACACCGCCGAGGGCCAGCGCGGCTGGCTCGACACGGCGCAGATGTACGGCGGTGTGTACCTGGTCGGCAACCGCTGGGTGCTCTCGGCCGACCCGCGCTCGGAGATGGAGAAGCTCCGCGAGGAACTCGGCGGCACGGTCGAGGACTCCAGTGCGAACGGCCTGAACGGCGCCTCCCCTTCGGCCGGTTGAGTCAGTTCTGTCCCGCGCCCTGTCCCGCTTTCCGCCCGAAATAATCAGTTCGGGCGAATAACTGGCAAATACCGTAGCCCGGTTGCCTCCGCCCCTACTGTCCATCCAGTCGCCGCCATCACCGAACAGAGGAGGCCGACTGTGGTTCAAGTACGGGTCAACGAAGGCGTGCTGTGGGTGGAGGGAGAGGCCTACCCCCTGCGCAACATCTCCCATGTCGGCCAACGGGTGCTGGAGGTGAACCGGCGGGCGGCCTGGAAGAGGTTCATCCAGCGCTCCCTCATCTGCTTCTTCGTCGGCGGACTCATCGGGGCCGGTGCGGGCACCTACGGCCTGATCATCTGGCTCGCCGTGCAGGGTCTCCTGGTCTGGCAGCTCGTCAAGGTCCTCAACAAGCCGACCCTGTACGGCCTGGTCCTCAACACCTCCGGCACCCAGCGCGACGCCGTGTGGTCCACGGACCGGAGCGAGATCACCTACCTGGTCGGCGAGATCACCAAGGCGATCGGCCACCCGGACATCGCGCAGATCACCTACAACGTGCAGCACGCCGTGCACGGCGACATCATCAACCAGTACGGCGACAACAACGTCGGCAAGAACCAGCACAGCGGTTCCGGGAACATCGTGGGGTCGCGATGAGCGGCGACCACATCCGGCAGTACGGCTCCGGCAACCTCGGCAAGGTCGTCCACAGCGGCTCCGGGGACATCGTGACCGGCGGCAAGCACATGGGTGCGGGACCGGACGCGCGCGCGGCGGCCCTGGACACCCTGCTCACCGAGCTCCAGGCCCTGCGGCACCACCTGGACGCCGGCCGTCGCGCCGAAGTCGACGCGGCCGTACGGGAGATCGGCGCCAACCCGTCCGGCGAGGGGTTCCGGAAGGTCCTGGAGCGGATCGCCGGGATCGCCGCCGTCCTCGGCGCCGTGGGCACTCCGGTCGTCTCCGCCGTCATGGCCCTGATGGGCGCCTCGTGAAGCGCTCCGTCAGTTGTCGTCAGTTGTTGTACGACTCGTCGTACGGGTCCCGGGGCTCCGGGGTCGGTGCTGCCGCGGTGATCTTCAGGTAGGGGATGGGGCCGTTGTTGACGGGGTCCCGGGTCCGGCGGGGGGTGTAGGTGCCGGTGACGGTGAGCCAGGTGTCGGGCTGCAGGACCGGGGGGATGGCGCCGGTCAGGGCGACCTTGACGGGCTGGGCGTCCGCGGCGCAGCAGTTGAGGGCCATGCGGACCAGGTAGGGGGTGCCGTCGTGGTCGAGGGCGATGAATCCGGTGAGCCGGACGGTGCGGCCTTCGAGGGTGCGGCCGTGGTCGTACACCGCGCGGCCCGCGTAGTCGACGAGGCCGAGGGGCAATGGGTCGGTGGCCGGGAGGGCCGGGTAGGCGAGGGGTTCCTGGAGGGCCGTACCGGTGCGGGTCGCGCTGTAGGAGCCCAGGGCCGGCGGCGCGACCAGGATCAGGGCGAGAAGGGGCAGGACGAGAAGCCAGGAGATACGGGGTTCGGGGTGCGGGTCGTGCCGATGGTGTTCCTCGCTCTCCCCCTGCTCCCCCTTCGCCCCCTTCTCCCCCGTCTCCACCTTCCCCCTGCGCCACTCGTACCAGGCCGTCGCCAGCGCCGCGACGATCAGGACCGCGCCGGAGGCGAGCAGCAGCGGCTGCAGGCCCGCCTTGACGTAGCGGAGGTAGAGATCGGTGGTGCCGGCGTGCAGGAGGGCCGCGCCGAGGAGGAACAGGACGGCGGCCTGGGACTGTCGGTTCACAGCAGGACCGCTCCTGTCAGTACGGCCGAGGCGATGGCCAGGACGAAGGTCATGGGGGCGAAGCGGAAGGCGAAGGAACGGCCGAAGGTGCCCGCCTGCATCGCGAACAGCTTGAGGTCGATCATCGGGCCGACGACCAGGAACGCGAGCCGGGCCGTCAGGGAGAACTGGGTGAGGGACGCGGCCACGAAGGCGTCCGCCTCCGAGCAGATGGACAGGATCACCGCGAGCAGGGCGAGGGCCAGGACCGCGACGACCGGATTGCCGGCCGCCGTCCGCAGCCAGCTCTCCGGCGCGACCGCCTTCAGTGTGGCCGCCGCCATCGCGCCCACCACCAGGAAGCCGCCCGCGTGCATCACGTCGTGCCGCACCGAGTCCCAGAACGCGGCGCCCTTCGTCTGCCCCTCGTGATGCGCGTGCGCCGGGGGCCGCATCCAGTCCGTGCGGCCCACCCGCTGCCACAGCCAGCCCATCGCACACGCCACCAGCAGGCTCGCGGCGAAACGGGCCAGCACCATCTCGGGGTTCCGGGGGAAGGCCACGGCCGTCGCGGTCAGCACGATCGGGTTGATGGCCGGGGCGGAGAGGAGAAAGGCGAGGGCGGCGGCCGGGGTCACCCCCCGGCGGACCAGCGCCCCCGCGACCGGCACCGAGGCGCACTCGCAGCCCGGCAGGATGGCCCCCGCCATCCCGGCGACCGGCACGGCCAGCGCGGGACGGGAGGGCAGCGCACGGGCGAAGAACGACGGCGGGACGTACACCGCGATCGCCGCCGACAGCAGCACCCCCAGCACCAGGAACGGCAGGGCCTGGATCACGACCGCCACGAACACCGTCGTCCAGCTCTGCATCACCGGCGCGGACAGGGCCCGGCGGATCGGACTCTGCAGCAGCACCAGCAGAAGCAGGAGCAGGGTCAGCGCGAGGGGGGAGGTCAGCCGCCGGGGCTCCTCGGAGGGCGCGGAGGACGTCTCCCGGCGCGTTCCCTCGTCCTGCGGGGCCGCTTTGGTGATGGCCACGGATCCGGCACCTCCGCCTGTTTCTCGCATTACCGCCCCTTTTCTACGACCTTCTACGGCAACGGGGTGCCCGGTGTTCACACTGGGGGCCCGTCCCATGGAACCTCCCGTCCCGGTGAGGCAGTCTTCTCCCTCGTGGGGAGCGTTCCGAATCAGGGCAGGGCGACGGGTGACACCGGCGCACACATGGTGGTGTGCGGCGACGACGGGCTCGCGCACCGGCTCGCCGCCGAACTCCGAGAGGTCTACGAGGAGCAGGTCACGCTCGTCGTACCGCCCGCCGAACGCTTGGTGCGGCCGCCGGTCGTCGGGCGGGCCCGCGCGGTGTCGGCGGCGCTGCTCGACCGGGTGGTGAGCGCGGCGGTCAGCCGGGCCGCCGGCAACGGCACGGCCCCCGCCGCCGGTGAACCCGTGGGCGGACAGCGGACGTTGGAGGCCGTCGAGCCCACCGAGGCGGTGCTCGCCGAGGCGGGCGTGGAGCGGGCCGCCGCGCTGGCCCTCGTGTACGAGGACGACGAGACCAACATCCGCGCGGCCCTCACCGCCCGCCGTCTCCACCCCCATCTGCGGCTCGTCCTGCGCCTGTACAACCGCCGGCTCGGCCTGCACATCGAGGAACTCCTCGACCAGGCCGCCGCGTTGGCCGCGGGTGGCGGTCCGGCGGCCGGGAGCGACGCCTCCACCACCGTGCTGTCCGACGCCGACACCGCCGCGCCCGCGCTGGCCGCGTCCGCCGTCGCCGGCACCACCAAGGTCGTCCAGACGGACGGACTGCTGCTGCGCGCCGTCGAGCGCACGCCGGGCGAGCCCGCGAGCGGCCGCCCCACCCTCGCGCTGCTGTCCGCGAACGCCGACCCCGCCTTCGCGGACGGTTCGGAGAGCACCGGGGAGCAGGGGCCGCTGCTGCTGCCGGACGCGCGGGCGGTAGGGGAGGCGGCCGGGCGGCGCGGGTCGGTGGAGCTGGAGCAGGTGACGTACGCGAGCCGCCCCGCCCCCCAGACGAGCCGGAGTCTCGGGGCGATGGTCCCGATCGGCATCCTCTTCTCCCGGCGGCTGCGGCTGGCGCTGGCCGGCCTCGTGGGGTGTGTGTTCGCGCTGGCGGTGGCGCTGTGGGTGGTGACCCGGATCCATCCGCTGGGCGCGCTGTATCTGACCCTGCTGGACCTGTTCGCGATCAACGACCCGGCGATCGGGGCGAGTACGGCCCGTCAGGTGCTGCAACTGCTGTCCGGGCTGGTGGGGTTGCTGCTGCTGCCGGTGCTCCTTGCGGCGGTGCTGGAGGCGCTCGGGACGTTCCGGGGCGCCGGGTCGCTGCGGCGGCCGCCGCGCGGGATGGGCGGCCATGTCGTGCTGCTCGGCCTGGGGAAGATCGGCACCCGGGTGCTGGTGCGGCTACGGGAGCTGAACATCCCCGTGGTGTGCGTGGAGGCGGGGCCCGAGGCACGCGGGCTCGCGGTGGCGCGGCGGCTGCGGGTGCCGGTCGTGCTGGGGGACGTCACCCAGGAGGGGGTGCTGGAGGCGGCGAAGATCCACCGGGCGCACGCCCTGCTCTCGGTGACCAGTTCCGACACGACGAACCTGGAGGCCGCGCTGTACGCCCGGACGCTCCGGCCCGATCTGCGGGTGGTGCTGCGGCTGTACGACGACGACTTCGCGACCGCCGTGTACCGCACCCTGCGGGCCGCGCATCCCCAGGCGCTGACCCGGAGCCGGAGCGTGTCGCACCTGTCGGCGCCGTCGTTCGCCGGGGCGATGATGGGACGCCAGATCCTGGGGGCGATCCCCGTGGAGCGCCGGGTGCTGCTGTTCGCCGCGCTGGGAGTCGGCGAGTGCGCCCAGCTGGCGGGCCGCACGGTCGGGGAGGCCTTCCGGGCGGGCATGTGGCGCGTCCTGGCGCTGGACACGGGCGAGGGCGGAGACGGGCTGGTCTGGGACCTGCCCGACACCTATGTCCTGCGGAACGAGGACCGTGTGGTCCTGGCGGCGACGCGAAGGGGGTTGGCGGAGCTGCTGGGGCGGCGGCGCCGGACAACAGGGCTGTAGCCCAACGGGTTTGAAGGGGCGCGGGGCTGTAACACCATACGGCTCCGCCGTGCGGGCACGACCAGCCCCCACGCACCCCGCACCCGACCACCGGCGGCCCCTACTTCACGTACCTCTCCGCGAACTCCAGTTCCAGCCGAACCTGCTTGATCCGCTCGTCCACGACCAGCGATCCATGCCCGGCGTCGTACCGGTACACCTCGTGCACCGCCCCGCGGGCCTCCAGCCGCTTCACGTAGTTGTCGATCTGGCGGATCGGGCAGCGCGGGTCGTTGACCCCCGCAGAGATGTACACCGGTGCCTTGACGTCGTCGACGTACGTCAAGGGGGACGAGGCCTCGAAACGGTCGGGGACCTCCTCCGGGGTGCCCCCGAGCAGCGTGCGGTCCATCGCCTTCAGCGCTTCCATCTCGTCGTGGTACGCCGTGACGTAGTCCGCGACCGGCACCGCGGCGATCCCGACCGTCCACGCCTGCGGCTGGACGCCGAGGCCGAGGAGGGTGAGGTAGCCGCCCCAGGAGCCGCCGGTGAGGACCAGCCGGGCGGGGTCGGCGAGTCCCGAGCCCACCGCCCACTGCCGTACCGCCTCGATGTCCTCCAGCTCGATCAGACCGACCCGCACCTTCAGCGCGTCCGTCCACTCCCGCCCGTACCCCGTCGAACCGCGGTAGTTGACGCGGATCACCGCGTACCCGTGGTCCACCCAGGCCGCCGGGGCCGCCGCGAAGGCGTCGCTGTCGTGCCAGGTCGGACCGCCGTGGATGTCGAAGACGGTCGGCAGCGGTCCGGTGGCCCCGGCCGGCTTCTGGACCAGTGCGTGGATCCGGCCGCCGGGGCCCTCCACCCACACGTCCTCCACGGCGACCGAACCCGGGGACTTCATCCCGGGCGGGTCCAGGACGACCTGTCCGGACGTCGAGCGGACCACCGGCGGCTCGGCGGCCGAGGACCACAGGTACTCCACGCTGCCGTCCGGCCGGGCCGTCGCCCCGGAGACCGTGCCGCGCGGGGTCGGCACCCGCTCCAGCGCGCCGCCCGCCAGGTCGTACCGGAACAGCTCGCTGCGCGCCTCGAAGCTGTGGGCGATGAGCAGCCCGGAGCCGTCCGGGTACCACTCGGCGCTGACGTCGCCCGGCAGGTCCAGCGCCAGGTCGGTCTCCCCGCCCGTGGCCACGTCCCAGACCAGCGGCTCCCAGCGACCGCGCCGCTGGTGCCCGATCAGCAGCCGGGTGTCGCCGTCCACCGGGGCGAAGCCCAGGACCTCCAGGCCCAGCTCCCGGGTGCCGCCGTCGGTGTCGTCCAGCTCGGCGACCCTCGTGCCGTCGGGGCGCAGCACCCGCAGCGCGGAGTGCATCGCGTCGCCGTGCTCGGTGTGCTCGATCGCGATCAGCGTGCCGTCGTGGGAGAGGTCCCCGACGCCCGCCGACTCCCGGTGCCGGTACAGCTCGAAGGGCGCCTCGCCGACCCGCGCCACATGGATCGTCGTCCCCTCCTCGTCGGTCGAACGGCCCACCACCGCCGTCCGCCCGTCGCGGCCGAGCGCGAGGCCCGCCGGGTACGAGGGGTCGAGGCCCGGCGTGGCCAGCTCGTCCTCGCCGCCCTCGAAGGGCTGGCGGCGCCAGACGCCGAACTCGTCGCCGTCCTTGTCGTCGAACCACCAGATCCACGCGCCGTCCGGGGAGAGCACGCCGTCCGTCGTGCCGTTCGCCCGTTTCGTCACCTGCCGCTGCTCGCCGGTGGCCCGGTCCCAGGCGTACAGCTCATACGTACCCGTCGCATTGGAGACGAACAGGGAACGGTCAGGCGTGTCCTCCGCCCAGTCCGGCAACGACACCCTGGGCGCCCTGAAGCGCTTCTCCCAGTCCGGCATCTCCTCGTACCGCCCCGGCGCGGCGGACCCGTAGCTCTCAGTCATGGACCCATACTGCCCGCCTTCGGTGACAAACGACCTCCGCTGAGCACGGCCTGTGGATAACCTTTACATCCGTGCAGGTCAGCCCAGTGTCGGTGGTGACTGCAACCAGTGCGGCCCACCCCGCGCCCGGGCGCCGGGGCCGTGCCACGTACCGTGGTGGCGTGTACCGGTTCCTGCTGACGCCCCGCTGGTGGGGGATCAACGTCTTCGTGCTGCTGGCCATCCCCTTCTGCGTGTTCATGGGGTCCTGGCAGCTGAGCCGGTTCGAGGCGCGGGTCGACGACCACCGGACGGCGAAGGCGCAGGCCGAGACCGACCGCGAGGAGGCCGCCCGGCCGCTCGCCGAGCTGCTGCCCGTGGACAAGGCGACCGTCGGCAAGCAGGTCACCGCCACCGGCCGGTACGGCAAGCAGCTGCTGGTCCCCGGCCGGGAGCTGGACGGGAAGAGCGGCTACTACGTGCTGACGCTGCTGCGCACCGACGGCGGCGAGGCCCTGCCCGTCGTCCGCGGCTGGCTGCCGGGCACGGCGGACGCCGCGAAGGCCCCCGCGCCGCCCTCCGGCGAGGTCACCGTGACCGGCTCCCTGCAGGCCTCCGAGCAGCCGGGCGACAACGGCGTGAGTGCCCGGGGCGGCCTGCCGTCCGGGCAGACCGCCGCGATCAGCGCGGCGTCCCTGGTCAACCTGGTGCCGTACGACGTCTACGACGCCTGGGTCACCCTCGACACCGCCGACGGCGGGATGAGGACGGTGCCGGTGAGCGCGGCCCCGAACACCGGCCTTGACCTGAAGGCGTTCCAGAACCTGGGCTACACCGGCGAGTGGTTCGTCTTCGCCGGGTTCGTGGTGTTCATGTGGTTCCGGCTGCTGCGCCGCGAGGTGGAGTTCGCGCGGGACGCGGCCCTCGGGATCGCTCCCGAGGAGACCGCGGTCGCGACGGCCGGCGCGACGGCTCAGGAGGACGCCAGCACGCCCGTCCGGTAGATCGTGCCCGCACAGGCGTTCGACACGGTCGCCGAGACCGTCGTGGACCCGTCGTCCGCGGTGTAGGTCACGAGCACACTGCCGTCGGCGGTGCCGTCCTCGGTGAGGAGCTGGGTGGTGGTGCCCGTGGAGGTGTCCCCGGTGGTGCCGGACTGCTCGGTCGGCGTCGGGGAGGGCGAGGACTCGCCGCCGGTGCCGCCGCCGGTGGTGCTCGTGGTGGGACAGGTCTCGGTCGGCTGCCAGGCGAACCTCACCTCGTACGCGGACCCCGGCGCGAGGGCGTACTGGGTGACGTAGAGGGAGGGGTCGGGCAGGCCGGCCGCCGCGTCGCCGGAGGCGTGCTGCACCACGGTGATCTTCGTGGCGTCGGCCGCGCCCTGGGCGGCCGGGGTGAGGGTGACGGCGCCGGCGACGGTACAGGCCGTACCGGAGACGTTGGCGACGCGGAAGGTGCCGTAGACGATCCCGGCGGAGTCGGCGCCCGCGACGTTCGCGGAGGCGGAGCCGAGCTGGGAGGCGGTGCAGGCGGGGGCGGCCTGGGCGGTGGAGGCGGAGGCCTCGCTGCCGCTGGAGGCACCGGTACTGGCCGTGCCCTTGCTCTCGCCGGAGCCGGTGCTGCCGCTCCTGCCCTGTTCGTCGGTCTTGCCGGCGGAGTCGCCGACCTTGCCGCCGGTGCTCCCGTCGGGCCCCTTGCCCTGGCTGGTGCCGCCCTGGGCCTGGGAGGCCTGCCCGGCGATGGCGGGGTTGGCGTCGGAACCGCCCGCGGCGGAGACGTGCAGGACGGCGGGGACGGCCGTGCCGACGAAGAGCGCGGCGGCCGCCATGCCCACGGCCGCCTGCCGCTTGCGGGCCCGGCGGGCGGGAACGGCGCGGCGCAGGTGGTTCAGCGTCCCGTCGCGCGGTTCCATCTCCTGGACCGCCTGGTGCAGCATCCGGCGCAGTGCCAGCTCGTCCGAGTCGAGCCCGTCCGGGCCCTGGTCGTCGAGGTGGTGGTTCACGGTTTCGTTCCCAGCGTGCGAGTGCTTCGGTTCGTCGGTCTCCGGCCGCATCGGCTCGTGCCATGCGTACGGCTCGTGGCGCTCGTGCGAGTCGCGGCCCTCGGCCTCGTCGTTCACGCCGCCGCCTCCATCGCGATGCGCAGGGCGGCTATGCCGCGGGAGCCGTACGCCTTGACCGAGCCGAGGGAGATGCCGAGGGTCTCGGCGACCTGGGCCTCGGTCATGTCGGCGAAGTAGCGCAGGACGAGGACCTCGCGCTGGCGGCGCTGGAGGCCCTTCATGGCCTTGATGAGGGAGTCGCGCTCCAGCTGGTCGTAGGCGCCCTCCTCCGCGCTGGCCATGTCCGGCATCGGCTTGGACAGCAGCTTCAGTCCGAGGATGCGGCGGCGCAGGGCGGAACGGGAGAGGTTGACGACCGTCTGGCGGAGATAGGCGAGGGTCTTCTCCGGGTCGCGGACCCGTTTGCGCGCGGAGTGGACCCGGATGAAGGCCTCCTGGACGACGTCCTCGCAGGAGGCGGTGTCGTCGAGGAGGAGGGCGGCGAGACCGAGCAGCGAGCGGTAGTGGGCCCGGTAGGTCTCGGTGAGGTGGTCGACGGTGGTACCGGCGGCCACGGCGTTCTCGGCGGCGGCGGGCTGCTCGGCGCCGTCACGCTGGCTGGGGATGCGGGTGGGCCGCGCTGCGGGCATGGGCGCGATCACCGGCATGCCGCCGGGCGCCCCGGCGACCCGGGGTCGGAGGACGGCGCGAGCCAGGGGGAGTTCGAGTACCTCTGCCACGCCAGTTGGACACACGTCCCCCCGTGGAGGTTGTACGTGCCGGGCGTCACTTTTCCGTCGGACGAGGCCACGCCTACCCGTCTCATGTGTCCCGCTCTTCCCTTGTATCCCATATGAACGGGCGTCCCCACGCCCGGATCACGGCGTCCCCACGCCGGGACCGCAAAGACGCTCCCCGCCCTGCGCGCGGTTGCACAGAACGGGGAGGAAGTCTCCGGCAATCTTCAGACGACAACGCTGTCCGAGACAAGTGGCCTGAACCATCGACCGGCTCACACTTTGCCATGCCGCTGGCCAGGACTTTTACCGCCCGTTCCTGACTGGCGGGTCAGTTCCGCTCGGCCGCCACCAGCTCGGCGATCTGCGCGGCGTTCAGGGCGGCCCCTTTGCGCAGATTGTCCCCGCAGACGAACAGTTCCAGGGCGGTCGGGTCGTCCAGGGCCCGCCGGACCCGGCCCACCCAGGTCGGGTCGGTGCCGACGACATCGGCGGGCGTGGGGTACTCCCCCGCCTCCGGGTTGTCGAACAGGACGACCCCGGGCGCGGTGGCGATGATCTCGCGGGCGCCGTCCACGGTGACCGTGTCCTGGAAGCGGGCGTGCACGGTGAGGGAGTGCGTGGTGACGACCGGCACCCGGACACAGGTCACGGCCACCGGCAGCCTCGGCAGTCCGAGGATCTTGCGGGACTCGTCCCGCACCTTCATCTCCTCCGACGACCAGCCGTCCTCGCGCGGCGTCCCGGCCCACGGTACGACGTTCAGGGCGACCGGCTCCGAGAACGGCCCGGTGTTCTCGCCGACGGCCCGCCGTACGTCACCGGGGCAGGTGCCCAGCTCGGTCCCGGCGACCAGCGCGATCTGCTGCCGGAGCGTCTCCACCCCGGCCCGCCCGGCCCCGCTGACCGCCTGGTACGAGGAGACCACCAGCTCGCGCAGACCGTACGCGGCGTGCAGCGCGCCCAGGGCGACGATCATCGACAGGGTGGTGCAGTTGGGGTTGGCGACGATCCCGCGCGGCCGGATGTGCACGGCGTGCGGATTGACCTCGGGGACGACCAGGGGCACGTCCGGGTCCATCCGGAAGGCGCCCGAGTTGTCCACGACGACCACGCCCTTGGCCGCGGCGATCGGCGCCCACCGCGCGGCGACCTCGTCCGGCACGTCGAACAGGGCGAGGTCGACCCCGTCGAAGGCCTCCTCCGACAGGGCCGTGACCTCGACCTGCTCGCCGCGCACGGCCAGCTTGCGGCCGGCCGAGCGCGGTGAGGCGACGAGTCGGATCTCGCCCCAGATGTCCGCCCGCTGGGACAGGATCTGGAGCATGACGGCGCCGACGGCTCCGGTCGCCCCCACGACCGCGAGCGTCGGCCGGCTGGTGGGGGGCATCAGCGCCCGGTGCCTCCGTAGACGACGGCCTCGTCGCTGTCGGAGTCCAGCCCGAAGGCGGTGTGCACGGCGCGCACGGCCTCGTTGACGTCGTCGGCGCGGGTGACGACCGAGATCCGGATCTCGGAGGTCGAGATGAGCTCGATGTTCACCCCCGCGTCGGACAGGGCGGTGAAGAAGTCCGCGGTGACCCCGGGGTTGGTCTTCATGCCCGCGCCGACCAGCGAGATCTTGCCGATCTGGTCGTCATAGCGCAGCGAGTCGAAGCCGATGCCCTCCTTGTTCCGCTCCAGCGCGTCGATGGCCTTGCGGCCCTCCGCCTTGGGGAGCGTGAAGGAGATGTCGGTCAGCCCGGTGGAGGCGGCGGACACGTTCTGCACGATCATGTCGATGTTGATCTCGGCGTTCGAGATCGTCCGGAAGATCGCGGCGGCCTCGCCCGGCTTGTCCGGCACACCGACGACCGTGATCTTGGCCTCGGAGGTGTCGTGCGCGACACCGGAGATGATGGCCTGCTCCACCTTGCGGTCCCCAATCGGCTCACTGCTGACCCAGGTGCCCTGAAGTCCGCTGAAGCTGGACCGCACATGGATCGGGATGTTGTAACGGCGGGCGTACTCCACACAGCGGTGGAGCAGCACCTTGGAGCCGGAGGCCGCGAGCTCCAGCATGTCCTCGAAGGCGATCCAGTCGATCTTCCGGGCCTTCTTCACCACCCGCGGGTCCGCGGTGAACACACCGTCGACGTCGGTGTAGATCTCGCAGACCTCGGCGTCGAGCGCGGCGGCGAGGGCGACGGCGGTCGTGTCGGAGCCACCGCGACCCAGGGTCGTGATGTCCTTCTTGTCCTGGCTGACACCCTGGAACCCGGCGACGATGGCGATGTTGCCCTTGTCGAGGGACTCCCGGATGCGGCCCGGCGTGACGTCGATGATCCGGGCTTTGTTGTGGACCGAGTCGGTGATGACGCCTGCCTGGCTGCCGGTGAAGCTCTGGGCCTCGTGCCCCAGGTTTTTGATCGCCATCGCCAGCAGGGCCATGGAGATCCGCTCTCCGGCGGTCAGCAGCATGTCGAACTCACGCCCGGCAGGCATCGGTGACACCTGCTCGGCGAGATCGATCAGCTCGTCCGTCGTGTCGCCCATCGCGGAAACGACGACGACCACCTGGTGGCCGTTCTTCTTCGCTTCCACGATCCGCTTGGCGACGCGCTTGATGCCCTCGGCATCGGCTACGGAGGAGCCTCCGTACTTCTGCACGACAAGGCCCACGTGCGCTCCTCGCTCAGTTCGTCTTTGTCGGCTCAGTCTAACGAGCGCCCGAAATCCACCTCTGGAGTACCGCATGGTGAGATGTCCGGCGGTGGCCGGGCGACCCGCTCGGGAGGTTCCTGCCCACTGATACGCAAGTGATGGCTGTGAATTAAGTTTCAAGGACTAATCTGCGTCGCGTGCACGTACTCCTGGTGGAAGACGACGAGCCGGTCGCCGAGTCGCTGCGACGCGGACTGAGGCGCTACGGCTTCGAGGTCGACTGGGTCACCACGGGCGCCGCCGCCCTGGCCCACCGCGATCCCTACGACGTCGTCCTGCTGGACCTGGGGCTGCCCGACACCGACGGCCTCGACGTCTGCAAGGCGCTGCGCGAGCGCGGGAACGTGCCGATCATCGTGATCAGCGCCCGCAGCGACGAGACGGACCGGGTGGTCGGCCTGGAGCTGGGCGCGGACGACTACGTCTCCAAACCCTTCGGGGTCCGGGAGGTCATCGCGCGGATACGGGCCGTGATGCGGCGGGTACGGCCCCACACACCGGCCGACGCCGGCCCCGACCGCTACGGCACGCGCCTGACCGTGGACCGCAAGGCCGCACGCGTCCACCTGGACGGCGCGGAGGTGGCCCTGGCCCCCAAGGAGTACGACCTGCTGGCCTTCCTCACCGAGGAGCCGGGCGCGCTGATGTCGCGCGAGCAGATCATGGAAGCGGTCTG
This sequence comes from Streptomyces sp. YKOK-I1, assembly GCF_054660435.1. Lineage (NCBI taxonomy): Bacteria > Bacillati > Actinomycetota > Actinomycetes > Kitasatosporales > Streptomycetaceae > Streptomyces > Streptomyces sp. YKOK-I1. The sequence continues at coordinate 5,673,174 of NZ_BAAGDR010000001.1, read as the reverse complement.
GGACGCGAACTGGTTCGGCCCGACCAAGACACTGGACGTGCATGTGGCGGCCCTGCGCCGCAAGCTCGCCGGCGTGATCACCATCGAGGCCGTGCGGGGGGTCGGCTTCCGCCTGGAGATCTCCCCCTCATGAACCGCCAACTGATCCGCAGCTACATCCTGTTGGTGGCCGTCGCGATCCTGCTGTTCACCGTGCCGGTGGCGTTCACGCTCACCGAGCAGCTCCGGGACGACACCGAGCAGTCCGTCCTGCGCGAGGCGAACACCATGGCGCTGCTGCTGGGCAACGGCACCAGCAGCTCCTGCCAGGCCCTGCACGAGGTGGCCACGGCCTACGGCGACGTCCAGGCGACCCCCACGGCGGCCTGTGACCCCCGGCTGAAGGCTCCGGCCCAGGACGCGGCGCTGACCCGGGCCGTGCGGGACAACACCTCGACGACCGACTGGGGTTCGAGGTTCGTCTGGGGCAAGCAGCTGACGGTCACCGTCCCCGTCGAGGGCCAGGACGCCGCCGTACGGATCGTGTACTCGACCGCGAACATGACCAAGCGGCTGTGGAACATCTGGGGTTTCCGGGCCGCCCTCGCGGTACTGGTCATCGCGGCAGCCGCCGCGATCGGCGCCTTCGCGGCCCGCCGCATCACGGCTCCGCTGCGCGAACTCAACACCATGGCCAGCAAGTTCAGCGACGGCGACCTCACCGCGCGCTCCCCCGTGACGGGCCCGCCCGAGACCCAGACCCTCGCCCGCACCCTCAACCAGGGCGCCGAGCGTCTGGACACCCTGGTCGCCTCGCAGCGCATCTTCGTCGCGGACGCCTCCCACCAGCTCCGCACCCCGCTCACCGCCCTGCGGCTGTCGCTGGACAACATCGCGGACGGGGTGGACGACGAGTTCGTACGGGAGGACGTGGAGCAGGCGACGGCCGAGGTGGTCCGGATGAGCCGGCTGGTGAACGGCCTGCTGGTGCTGGCGCGGGCCGAGGCGAAGGTCACGGCCGCGGAGCCGCTGCCCCTCGCGGACATCGTGGCGGAACGCCTGACGGTGTGGAGACCGGCCGCCGACGAGCGCGGAGTCACCATCGCGCTCAGGGGGAGTGGTGTCGACGACCGGCCGTCTGTGCTGGCCAGCCCCGGTCATCTGGACCAGGTGCTGGACAACGTGCTCTCGAACGCGCTGGAGGTCTCGCCGGACGGCGGGACGATCACCGTACGGCTGGAGACGGGCTCCGGTGCGCGGGAGGTGGTCCTCTCCGTCGCGGACGGGGGACCGGGCATGTCGGACGCGGAGAAGTCCCGCGCCTTCGACCGCTTCTGGCGCGGTCAGGGCCTGACCGGGCGCTCCGGTTCCGGCCTCGGCCTCGCCGTCGTCAAACAGCTGGTGACGGACGACGGCGGGACGGTGGCCCTGACGGACGCGCCGGGCGGGGGCCTGTGCGTGCGGATCACGCTGCGGGCCGCACCGCGGACGGGCTGACCGATCAGCCCTCGGGCATCGCGGAGGAGTGGTGGTTGACGATCAGCCACTTCCCGCCGCGCTTCTCGTACTCGTAGGTGTAACGGGCCTCCACGGCACGCTTCTTGCCGGTCGCCGGGTCGGTGAGCGTGAACTCGTAGACACCGGAGTCGAGGGCGGAGTTGGTGTCCAGGACGTTGATGTGCGTCTCGATCTTCTTGCCGACCGGCTTGTTCTGGAGGAAGTGCTCCATGTAGTCGACGATGCCGGCGCGGTCCGTGCGGACCTTGTTGGAGAGGGTGGGCAGCAGGACTGCGTCCTTGGCGTAGCGGTCCGCGACCTTCTCCGGGTCGCCCGTCTGCAGTGCGGCGTTCCAGCCGTCGAAGAGGGCCGCGATCCGCTTCTTGCTCGGCTTGTGGGCCTGGTGGGCCTTCTCGGGGCCGGCCGCACTGACGCCCGCCGTCACCGTGGCGGCGGTGACGAGGGCGGTGGCGGTGACGAGGGCGGCGCGTATGCGGGTCTTGCGAGTCATCGCAACTCCTGTGCGGATGGTGCCTGTTGGGATGACTCAAGACTCGCGTCCGGCCGGTTAGGGCCCGTGCAGCGGTCGTACAGGGGACGTCCAGGGCGCCCCCAATTCTCAGCCGGTGGCCCCCTTGCCGCGCAGCAGGCTGACACCGGCCCCCAGCGACACGACCCCCATCCCCACCGCGGTCAGCACACCCTGCGACCCGTCCACCACGAAGGGTGCGACGGCGGCGACGGCGAGGTTGAAGAGGAAGAGGAACCACAGGACGGGACGGGAGGACAGGAGCGACTTCATGACAGGAGTCCTTGGAGATTCGGTGACCGTTGGCTTCTGCTTGCAGGCTTCTGCTTGCAGAAACAACGATCCCGCCTCTGACCTGCGCAAAGCAGGGGGCGCACTCCCCAACCGATGGTGTAGCCGGCTACACCTCGCTCAGCCGGCCGGGCGGCTCACGCCGAGCTGGTCGGCGATCTCGACCTCCATCACCTTGCCCGCCTCGAACTCCAGGGTGTCGTCCCCCATGCCCTGGTCGGTGTCCAGGCCGTCGAGCTCCTCGAGGGGCTGGTCCAGGCGGATGTGGGCGAGCACGGAGTGCAGGGCGCGCAGCGTGGCCGACGCGGTGGAGCCCCAGTTGGAGAAGTAGGAGAACTGCCACCACCACAGGGCCTCGGTGGTGCGGCCGGCCCGGTAGTGGGCCATGCCGTGGCGCAGATCGGTGATGACATCGGCGAGGTCGTCGGAGATCCGGGCCGGGACGGGCGCCTTGCGGGGCTCGTAGGGGTCGAAGACCTCGGAGTAGACGTCGATCGGGTCGAGAAGGCGGGCGAGGTTCTCGCGGAGTTCGTCCACGTCGGCGTCCGGGCCCGTGTCGGGCTCGTAGCGCTCGTCGGGGACGATGTCCTCGTGCGCGCCGAGGCGGCCGCCCGCGAGGAGCAGCTGGGAGACCTCCAGGAGGAGGAAGGGGACGGCTGAGCCCGGCTCGTCGCCCTTGGCCACCTCCGTGACGGCCACCAGGAAGCTCTCCACCTGGTCCGCGATCTGGACCGCGAAGTCGTCCGGATTCTGGTCGGTCGCGTGCAGCGTGGCGTCAGACATCTAGGAGTCGTCTCCCCTCGAAGGCGCGGCCGAGGGTGACCTCGTCCGCGTATTCCAGGTCGCCACCCACCGGGAGGCCGCTGGCCAGGCGGGTGACCTTCAGGCCCATGGGCTTGATCATGCGGGCGAGGTACGTGGCCGTGGCCTCGCCCTCCAGGTTGGGGTCGGTCGCGAGGATCAGCTCCGTGACCGTGCCGTCCGCGAGACGGGCCAGCAGCTCCCTGATGCGCAGGTCGTCGGGGCCGACGCCCTCGATCGGGCTGATCGCTCCGCCCAGGACGTGGTACCGGCCGCGGAACTCACGGGTCCGCTCGATCGCCACCACATCCTTGGGTTCCTCCACGACACAGATGACGGATGCGTCGCGGCGAGGATCGCGGCAGATGCCGCACAGTTCCTCCTGCGCCACGTTCCCGCAGGTCGCGCAGAAGCGGACCTTCGCCTTGACCTCCATCAGGGCCTGCGCGAGGCGCCGTACGTCCGTCGGTTCCGCCTGGAGGATGTGGAAGGCGATCCGCTGCGCGCTCTTGGGACCGACGCCGGGCAGCCGCCCCAGCTCGTCGATGAGGTCCTGGACCACGCCTTCGTACAACGGACTGCCGTCCTTCCTGGGTTCCTTGCAGTACGTACGGTAGTTGGCCGGGGCCCGTCTTAGAAAGGCAGGCCGGGAATGCCGCTGCCGCCGCCGAGGCCCTGGGCCAGCGGGCCGAGCTTCTGCTGCTGGAGCGTCTGCGCGTTCTGGTTGGCCGCCTGCACGGCCGCGACGATCAGATCGGCGAGGGTCTCGCACGTCTCTTCAACGGATGCAGTCTCGGGGTCCACGGCCTTGGGATCGATCTTCAGCGCGCGCAGCTCGCCGGAGCCCGTCACCGTCGCCCTCACCAGACCGCCGCCCGCCTGCCCGTCGACCTCGGTGCTCGCGAGCTCCTCCTGCGCACGGGCCAGGTCCTGCTGCATCTTCTGGGCCTGCTGGAGCAGCTGCTGCATATTGGGCTGGCCACCACCGGGAATCACGATCAGCTCCTGTCTGCGTTTTCCTGTCTGGCACGAGCCTACGTGCTCGATGAGCGCATCGCCCCGCCACTCTTTCGAGTGAGTCTGCGGAGCGGCCTATACCTGATCAAGGCCCACTTCCGGGCGGAAAAGCGACCAAAGCGTCCCCTTCGCCACCCATTGGGAGGTAGGAAGGGTCCGGCACATCAGCATCAGACGTTACGCGGAGTCACTGAGTCATAAGGGAGTGCCGTGGGTCAGCCGGAGATGCAGCCCGAGGGTCCGCCTCAGGACGGGTGGGGCGAGGGTGCGGCCGGGCTGCGGCCGGGCGATCTGACCGGGCGGGCGTTTCCGCTCGGGGACTGGGGCGAACCGGCGGAGCGGCTGGAGGAGCTGTACCGGTGGGTGGAGCGGGGGGCGCTCCAGACGGCGGCCTGGTACCTCACGGACCGGGTGTGGAAGCGGCGGGGGGCGCGGGTGCTGCGCGGCGGGGCGGCGACGGGGGCGGTCGCCGGGGCGGGGCTGCCGCTGCTCGATCTCACCGGGGTGATCGGCGGGGTGGCGCCGTGGGGCTATCTGGCCCTGCTGCTCGCGGTGTCCTGTGTGGCGGTGGACCGGTTCTTCGGGGTGACGTCCGGGTGGATAAGGGATGTGGCGACGGCGCAGGCGGTGCAGCGGCGCCTTCAGCTGCTCCAGTTCGACTGGGCGAGCGAGAGTGTGCGGGAGGTGCTGGGTCCCGCGGAGGGGACGGCGAGCGAGGCCGCGGAGCGGTGTCTGGCGGTGCTGCGGCGGTTCTCCGAGGACGTGATGGAGCTGGTGCGGGCGGAGACGGCGGACTGGATGGTGGAGTTCCGTACCGGGTCCGCGCCGCTGGGGATCCAGTCGGCGGCGGTGTCCGGGGGGCGGCAGGACTCGGGGACACCGCGTTTTCCGATGCCCCCGGGGGCGAACTCCCGTCCGAACATGCCTCGCCAGCGCCCGCCGGAGCCGCGGTGACGGCCTGCGGCTACCCCTGGCCGGCACAGAGCTTCAGGCCCTCCGGGGACCAGCACGGCAGGTGGCCGTGGGTGCGGATGACGTCCTGGCCGTTTCCCCGGGTCAGATAGGTGAGGAAGCTGGAGGCGAGGGAGTCGGCCGGGGGGCGGCCGTAGGTGTAGGCGTATTCGATCTCGCGGTACGGGTAGTCGCTGCTGCCGTGTTCGATCGCGTCCACGGAGGGCGGCTCCCCGTCGAGGTCGAGGGGGTGCAGCCCCTTCGCGCGGTCGGCGAGGTTGAGCTCGCTGTAGCCGACGGCGCCCGGCGTGGCGGCCACCGTGCTCAGCACCTGCTCGGTGGAGTCGAGTTCGCAGCGCACGACGGGGGACGACGGATAGTCCTTGTGCGCGCAGTCGGCGGAGGAGTTCTCGATCTCGCCCCGCCCCAGCACCCGCCGCTGGAACACCTGCCGGGTCCCGGAGTTGGCGTCCCGGCTGACGAGGACGACCGGGAGGTCGGGGCCGCCGAGCTGCGTCCAGTTGGTGATCTCGCCCCGGTAGAGGCGGCGTACGGCGGTCGTGGAGAGGTTCTTCAGCCGGATGCCGTCGTGGACGACGAGGGCGAAGACCGACACGGCGACCCGGTTCTCGCGCAGTTCCTCCAGGCCGGCCGGTTTGGGGCCGTCGGAGAGGGCGATCAGCGGCGGGGAGCCCTTCTTCGCCCCGGCGCCCTCGGCCGTCAGCTCCCGGATGCCCGCCGTGGAGCCGTGCGCGTCGACCGTGACGGCGGCGCCCTCGCAGTCCTCCGCGTAGGCGCGGGCCACCTCCCGGACCACGGGGGCGAACGCGGTCGAGCCGGTCACGGTGAGCGTGCCGCGCTCGCAGCCGATCGGGGGCGGGCTGTCGTCGCGGACGACGACGATCGTCGCGAGGGTCACCACGGACAGCGTGAGCATGAGGGAAATCAGCCGGGCGGCGCGGCTGAACAGCGGCGGGGTGTCGTCCGGGGTGGCGCTGCGGTTGGGGTGCACCTCGCCGTCGCGCAGCCCGCCGTAGAGCCGGATGCCGTGGCCGACGTCGCCGCCCGAGAGCAGCACGAGCAGCTTGAAGTGGTCGCCGCGGTTGAGCGGGACGCGCGGGATGCGCAGGGTGTTGCCGTCGTAGCCGAAGCCGCGGTCCGCGGTGAAGTGGTCCATGAGGTGGTCGGTGTCGGTCGGCTGGGTGACCGACACCCCGCGGATGGTGCGGCCGGTGAAGACGGCGGTGAGGCCGTGGCGTTCGGGCCCGGTGTAGTCGTCCCGGGCGATGCCCTGGGAGCCGTCGTTCTCGATGCGGAGCAGGACGAGGGTGGCGTCGGCCATGTCGGGGGTCTCGTCGAACAGCCCGAGGCGGCGGTTGGCGCGGCCGGATCGGACGTCGTCGCCGATCGGGTTGTCCATCTGCACCCGGTAGCCGATCCTCTTGCGGCGCGGTACCCGGCGCTCGTACCAGACCATGACGCCGGACGCGACGATGCCGAGCACCGCCGTCCCGATGGCGACGACGTTCTCCGCGTTCAGCCAGTCCACTGTGGGTGCCCCCGCAACTCCCGCCAGTCGCTCGTGAGTTCACCGTACGGCTGCCCGAGGGCGGATTCCGGTCAGGTCGGCGGACGTTCGCCGGACGTTCACCGACGGCTGTACGTCAGCTTCTCCCCGGTGTCGGCGTTGACGCGTTGCAGCCTGCCGTCGGCGAGCAGGGTGACCTCGGTGGCGGCGCCCGCGGTGCAGGAGGAACGGGGCTTCCCCGAGGTGACGGTGGACGGGCCGATCTCCAACGGGCCCTTCCCGGTGGGACGTTCGGTCAGCTCGGCGGTGAACTCGCAGTGGTAGGCGTCCCCGTCGGCGACGAGCGAGAGCACGGCGTCGCCGACCTTGCCCTGCTTGATGGTGAGCTGCCGGGTGTTCTTGCCGGTCTCGTTGTCGATCGTGGTGGTCCAGGTGCCGAGGTAACCGGCCGGGACCGCTCCGCCGCCCGTCGCGGAGACGGACGGCGACGGGGAGGACGAGGACGCGCTCCCCGAGGGGGTGGGGTCGGACGACCCGGTGGCCGCCGTACGGCTCGGCGACGGGCCCGCCTTCCCGTCCGCGGAGTCGTCACCGCCCAGCAGCCCGTACACCGACCCGCCGGCCGCGAGCGCGACGACCAGCGCGACCGCCACCAGCAGCACGGTCGTGCGTCCCTTGCGCCGCGAGGGCTCCGGCTCGTCGTCGTGGGCGGGCTCGTGGGCGGGGCCGTGGGACGGCCCATAGGAGGAAGGCGGGGTCGGCCCCCCGTACGGCGAGGTGCCGTAACCGGTGTTGCCGTAGTCGGCGTTCCCATAGCCGGTGTTCCCGTACCCGGTGTTCCCGTAGCCGGTGTTCCCGTAGCCGGTGTTCCCGTAGCCCGGGGCCTGACCCGTGTACGGGTTCTGCGGCGCCTGCCCGGCGGGGCCGTAACCGGACTGCGGGTGCTGCTGGGTGTGGCCGTACGCCGGGTGCGGTACGGCGGCCGGGGCGGGGGGCGCCGGGGTGCCGCCGCCCGCGCCCCTGGTTTGCGGCAGGGCGCCCGGCGTCGCGGACCCGTCGGCGTAGCCCTGTCGGCCGCTGTGCTCCGGGGCGCCCTCCGGGTCCTCCGTCTCCAGCAGCCGTACGGCGTGCTGCCCGAGCTGGGCGACCAGCGCGCTCGGCAGCCAGGGGTCGCGGGAGTGGCCGTCGACGAGGGTGTGCCCGGTGCCGGTGCGCTCCAGGATCCAGGGCAGCGAGGGGCGGGCGGCGGGGTCCTTGCGCAGACAGGCGCGGACCAGGTCGGCGACGCCCTCGGGGACGCCATCGAGGTCGGGTTCCTCCTCGGCGATGCGGAACATCAGGGCGTGCGCCCCGCCCTCGGCGCCGCCGAAGGGGAGGACGCCGGTGGCCGCGTAGGCGAGGACGGAGCCGAGGCAGAAGACGTCGCTGGCGGGGGTGATCGGCTCGCCGCGCACCTGCTCGGGGGCCATGAAACCGGGTGAGCCGACGACCGCGCCGGTGCGGGTGAGACCGCTGTCGCTCACCGACTCCAGGGCCCGTGCGACACCGAAGTCGATCACGCGGGGGCCCTCGATGGTGACCATGACGTTGGACGGCTTGAGGTCGCGGTGGACGATCCCGGCGGCGTGGATGTTGGTGAGCGCGTGGGCGAGACCGGCGGCGAGGATGCGCACCGAGCGCTCGGGGAGCGGGCCGTGGTCGTGGCCGACGACCTGCTGGAGGGTGGGGCCGGCGACATAGCCGGTGGCGACCCAGGGCACGGCGGCCTCGGTGTCGGCGTCGAGGACGGGCGCGGTCCAGAAGCCGCCGACCCGCTGCGCGTTGCGCACCTCCTGCCGGAACCGGGCCCGGAACTCCTCGCGGGCGGCGAGCTCCGGCTTGACCAGCTTCACCGCGACGGTCCGCCCGCGGTCGGAACGGGCCAGGTAGACCTGCCCCATGCCGCCCGCGCCCAGCCGTGCGAGCAGCCGGTAGCCGCCGATACGCTGCGGGTCCTCGGGGCCCAGCTTCTCCATCGCAGCGCCGCCTTTCCTCCCCATGTGTGGTCGAGCCGAGAATAAACCGGCCGTTCGGGGAGTCGCGTGGCGCGATGTCTACGGTTCCGTAACGGGGGGTTCCAGGCTGTCCAGCACCTCGCTCAGCCGTTCCAGCACCGCGACCGCCTCCGCCAGCTCCGTCTCCCCGTAGGCCGCCACCAGCCGGTCGGCGAAGGCCGCGTGCCCGGGGTCGATACGGGCGATCGCCGCGCGCCCCTCAGGGGTGGGGGCGAGCAGCTTGGCGCGGCGGTGCGCCGGATTGGGCCGGTACTCGGCCAGCCCCTTGCCGACCAGCAGATCGGCGATGCGCTGCACGCTCTGCCGCGTGATGCCCATGACCCGCGCGATGCCCGACACCGGCAGCGGCTCCCCCAGTACCGCCCCCAGCACCTGCCACCAGGCGGCGCTGATCCCGGCGGGCCGGGCGAGTTCCTCGGCGACCGCGAGGAACTGCCCGTTCAGCCGGAACACCCCGAGGGCGCTGCGGCTGAGCAGCTCCTGGCGCGGCCGGCTCACCGCCTGGCCGTCGCCTTCTCCAGCACGGCGTAGGCCGCGGCGTCGGAGTCGTGGAACAGCCGGTACCAGGCGTCCAGCACCTCCCCCTCGTACACCCCGAGGAGACGGAGGATCTCCCGGGCGAAGGCGACGGGCTCGGTCGGTCCGGCGGTGATCAGGGCGCCGTCGGTCACGGCGTCGGCGTCGACGTACCGCTCGCCTCCGCCGTAGCCCGTCGCGGCCAGATAGAAGGAGACCGCGCTCGTGTGGTCGCGGTCGTCGAGCAGGCCCTCGCGGGCGAGTCCGGCGGTGGCCCCGCAGATGGCGGCGACGGGCGTACCGGCGGCGAGGAACTCGCGGGCCTTGCGGGCGAAGGGCGCGAGGTCGTCGGACGTGTCCCAGAGGTCGGCGCCCGGCAGGATCAGCAGACTGCTGTCCTCGGGCCGTACGGCGTCCAGGGCGAGGTCGGGCAGGACGCGCAGCCCCCCGATGCTGACCACCGGATCGGCGCCGGTCGCGCCGACGGTGCGGACCGGATACCCGCCCCGGGCGAGGTGGGCGGTGGCGAACCCGGTCTCCCAGTCGGCGAGCGTGTCGTACACGGCGAGATGGACGGGCAGAAGAGTCATGACAACAGGCTGTCATTTGGACAGCAAGCTGTCAAACAGGGGGAGATGCCTCCCCGACTCCCGACAACCTGTCGCGGAATCCCCCCGCCGACGGAACAAAACGCCGGTACCGCCACGCGGCACCCCCCTCCTACGCTCACCGGCCATGACCCCTCAGACCGACCCCCGGGCGGGCGCCGCCGTGAAGGCCGTGGACCGTGCGCATGTCTTCCACTCCTGGTCAGCGCAGGAGCTCATCGACCCGCTCGCCGTGGCCGGCGCGGAGGGGTCGTACTTCTGGGACTACGACGGCAAGCGGTACCTCGACCTCACCAGCGGGCTCGTCTACGCCAACATCGGCTACCAGCACCCGAAGGTCGTCGCCGCGATCCAGGAGCAGGCCGCGCGGATGACCACCTTCGCGCCCGCCTTCGCCGTCGAGGCCCGTTCCGAGGCCGCCCGGCTGATCGCCGAGCGCACCCCCGGCGACCTGGACAAGATCTTCTTCACCAACGGCGGCGCGGACGCCGTCGAGCACGCCCTGCGCATGGCCCGGCTGCACACCGGCCGCCCGAAGGTCCTCTCCGCCTACCGCTCCTACCACGGCGGCACCCAGCAGGCGATCAACGTCACCGGCGACCCGCGCCGCTGGGCCTCCGACAGCGCCTCCGCCGGAGTGGTGCACTTCTGGGCGCCCTTCCTCTACCGCTCCCGCTTCTACGCCGAGACCGAGGAGCAGGAGTGCGCGCGGGCGCTGGAGCACCTGGAGACGACGATCGCCTTCGAGGGGCCCGCGACCATCGCCGCGATCATCCTGGAGACCGTCCCCGGCACCGCCGGGATCATGGTGCCGCCGCCGGGCTATCTCGCCGGGGTCCGGGAGATCTGCGACACGTACGGGATCGTCCTCGTCCTGGACGAGGTCATGGCCGGGTTCGGACGCACCGGTGAGTGGTTCGCCGCCGACCTGTTCGGGGTCGTCCCCGACCTGATGACCTTCGCCAAGGGCGTGAACAGCGGCTATGTGCCGCTCGGCGGGGTCGCGATCTCCGGCGCGATCGCGGAGACGTTCGCCCGGCGGGCGTACCCGGGCGGGCTGACGTACTCCGGGCACCCGCTGGCCTGTGCCGCCGCCGTCGCCACCCTCGAGGTGATGGCGGAGGAGGGGATCGTGGAGAACGCGCGCGACCTGGGCGCGTCCGTCGTCGGGCCGGGGCTGCGGGCGCTCGCCGAGCGGCACCCCAGTGTCGGCGAGGTACGGGGGGTGGGCATGTTCTGGGCCCTGGAGCTGGTGAAGGACCGCGAGACCCGGGAACCGCTCGTCCCCTACAACGCCGCCGGGGAGGCGAACGCGGCGATGGCGGCCTTCGGCGCGGCCGCGAAGCAGGCCGGGGTGTGGCCTTTCGTGAACATGAACCGGACGCATTTCGTGCCCCCGCTGAATGCCTCCGAATCCGAGCTGAAGGAGGGCCTCGCGGCCCTTGACCAGGCCCTTTCGGTCGCCGACGAGTACACCGGGTAGGCACAGGACGGGGACAGCGGACGCACGCTACGCGTGTAGGGGCTTGAAATCTTCGAACGCGTAAGGTGGCGTGCTCGTACATATCGACGAGCACGCCCCTTTCCGTCCCTACGCCCCGAGGGAGACGCCCCGAAGATGCCCGGCAGCAGCGGCAACGGCGCCGTGACGCGCAGCACCCTGCGGCAGCAGATCGCCGACGCGCTCCGCGACGAGGTGCTGGCGGGGCGGCTGCCGGCCGGGCAGGAGTTCACGGTCAAGGAGATCGCCGAGCAGTACGGCGTCTCGGCGACCCCGGTCCGCGAGGCGCTGGTGGATCTCTCCGCGCAGGGGCTGCTGGAGGCCGACCAGCACCGGGGGTTCCGGGTCCACGAGTACTCCGTGGAGGACTACCGGGGCATGATCGAGGCGCGCTCGCTGATCATCGAGGGCATGTTCCTGCGGCTGGAGGAGGGCCGGCAGTCCGTCCGTGAGTCGGGCTCGCCGGAACGGGTCGCCGCCGCGATCAACGGGGTGCGCCGGCGCGGCGAGGAGGCCCAGCGGGCCGCCGCCGCTGGTGACCTCACCGTCCTCATCGGCTACGACCTGCGCTTCTGGCGTGAGCTCAGCGACTTCTTCGGCAACCCCTACCTCGCCGACTTCCTGCACCGGCTGCGGGTGCAGAGCTGGGTGTGCGCGGTCCAGCACCTGCGGCGGATGACCGATCTGCGCGGGCATCTGTGGTCAGGCCATACAGATCTCGTCGACGCCCTGTACCGGCGCGACACCGCCACGGCCCGCCGGATGCTCGCCGAGTACAACGCCGACTCCGTCGCCCTGGTCGAGCGGCTGGCCGAGGGGCCGGTCGAGGGGCCGGTCGAGGGATGACGGCGACCGCCACCGACCGGGAGACCGTAGCGACCGTCGCGCTGTCCGTGGTCGTCCCGGCCCGGGACGAGGAGCGGCGGCTCGGGCCCACCCTCGACGCCCTGGTGGACCATCTCGAACAGTCGCCGGGCGCCTGGGAGATCGTCGTCGTCGACGACGGGTCCACGGACGCCACCGGCGACCTGGTCGCCGCCCGCCGGGATCCGCGGGTGCGGGCCGTCACCGGTGAGGGCCGGGGCAAGGGGCACGCGCTGCGGCTCGGGGTGGCCGCCAGCCGGGGCCGCCGGGTCCTCGTCACGGACGCCGATCTCGCCACCCCCGTGGCCGAGCTGGCGCGGCTGGAGCAGGCGCTCACCGAGGGCCATGCGGCCGCCGTGGGCTCCCGCGCCGTGCCGGGCGCCACCCTGGGCGACCGCCAGCACCGGGCCCGCGAACTTCTCGGCAAGGCCGGCAACCGGCTCATACGGGCCACCGCCGTGCGCGGCATCCGGGACACCCAGTGCGGGTTCAAGCTGTTCGACGGCGACAAGGCACGCGCCGCGTTCGCCGCCTCACGGGTGGACGGCTGGGCGATCGACGTGGAGGTGCTGCGGCACTTCCAGCGCTCCGACTGGCCGGTCGCCGAGGTGCCGGTGCACTGGTCGCACCGGCCCGGCTCGAAGGTCCGCCCGCCGGACTACCTCCGCTTCCTGCGCGACCTGGCCCGCCTGCGCCGGGCCGACCTCCTGGCGGTCCTGCTCTTCCTCGCCTTCTCCCTCACGCTCTACTCGGGCCGCGTCCTCGACCCGGCGCACCGCTATCTCACGGACTCGCTCCAGGACCAGAACCAGTGGGAGTGGTTCTTCGCGGTGACGGCGGACAACGTCAGCCATCTGCGCAACCCGCTCTTCAGCGACCTCCAGGGCTACCCCGACGGGGTCAACCTGATGGCCAACACCGCCATGCCGGGTCTCTCCGTGCCGCTGACCCCCGTGACGCTCCTGCTCGGCCCGGCGGTCACCCTCAGCCTGGTGATGACGCTGGGCCTGGCCGCGACCGCCGCCGCCTGGTACCGGCTGATCGCGCGGCGCCTCACCCCGCACCGGGGCGCCGCCTTCGCCGGAGCCGCCCTGGCCGCGTTCGCGCCGCCCTTCGTCAGCCACGCCAACGCACACCCCAACTTCGTCGTCCTCTTCATGATCCCGCTGATCGTCGAGCGCGCCCTGCGGCTGTGCACGGGCACCCGGGTCGGCCGGGACGCCGTGACCCTCGGTCTGATGGCGGCGTACCAGTGCCTCCTGGGCGAGGAGGCGCTGCTGCTCGCGGCGATCGGCATGTTCCTGTTCGCGCTCGGCTACCCGGCCGTACGCCCGAAGGAGGCGGCGGCGGCCGTACGCCCCCTGCTGCGCGGCCTGGCGATCGCCGCCGCCGTCGCACTCCCCCTCCTCGTCTACCCGCTGGCCTGGCAGTTCTCCGGCCCGCAGTCCTACGACGGCATCGACCACGGCACGGCCCCCGGCACCGCCAACTCCCTGCGCGCCCTGCTGACCTTCGCCGAACGCTCCCTGCTCGCGGGCGACGCCGGGACCGCGAAGGCGCTCTCCCTCAACGCCACTGAGCAGAACGCCTTCTACGGCTGGCCGCTCGCCCTGCTGGCCCTGGCGATCACCGTGCTGCTGTGGCGGCGGCGCCCGGTCGTCCGGGCCCTGGCGGCGACGGTCCTGGGGGCGGCCGTCCTGTCGATGGGCCCGCCGGGACCCTGGGCCCTCCTCGACGGGCTCCCCCTCTTCGAGTCGGTGATCGAGAGCCGGGTGGCGATGATCTGCGGCCCGGCGCTGGGCATGCTGATCGCGCTCGCGATCACGGAGCTGAAGGGAACCCGGCCGGTGCTGCGCGGGGCCGGACTGGCCGCCGTGGCCCTGGCCCTGCTCCCCCTCGTCCCCGCCCCGCTGCGCTCGGAGCCGCGCGCCGAGGTACCGGCCTTCTTCACGGACGGGACCTGGAAGTCGTACGTCCGCGACGGCGAGACGCTCGTCCCCGTGCCGCTCGCCGAGCCCGGCGCCGCCGAGGCCCTGCACTGGCAGACCGCCACCGGGCTCGGTTTCCGGATGCCGGGCGGCTACTTCAACGGGCCGTACGGCGACGGCGACCGCACCGGTGTGTACGGCGTCCCGCTCCGCTTCACGGCGAGTCTGCTCCAGGAGGCCCAGTTCACGGGGATCGTCCCGGTGATCGACACGGCGGCCCGGGAGGCGGCGGCGCAGGACCTGGCGTACTGGCGGGCGGGCGCACTCGTGCTGGCCCCGCAGCACCATGCGGGCGTCCTGCGTGAGACCGTGGACAAGTTGTTGGGCCGACCCGGTAGGCGGGTGGACGGAGTGTGGGTATGGGATCTGCACGACTGACGACTGGAGGAGCCTTCTTTGGCCTGTGACCTGTGGCTGGTACCGCTCGTCGACGTGTTGTGCCACACCCCCGACAACCCGTTCGCCGACGAACTCGCGCAGTACAACAAGGTGCTGGCGGAGGCGGGGCTGCCGCCGGTGCCGGTGTTCCAGTACATGCCGGGGCTGTCCGGGGAGGTCGCCCCGGTGGCCGGCTTCGACTACGACGCGCTGCACTTCCTGCGCCGCGCCTATCTGCTCCAGGTGTGCGGGCTGCCGGTGACCCCGGTCGACGAACTGGGCGGCGACTACGAACAGCTCCTGGAGATGTTCGAGTCCACCGCCCAGCAGTCCCATCTGGTCTGGCACTACGACCACGCGGGCGCGTACGTCCCGGTCGACTTCCCGCACCCGCTGTCGAACGACGACCTCCTCGCCGGAGGCGGCCCCCTGGGGTCCGCCCAGTCCCTTCTCCGGGAGCTGGAGTTCGTCGCCCCGTCGATCGGCATCGACCCGGGGAACCCGCCGTCACCGCCCCAGGCACCCACCGCGCCCACCGAGTTGGAGGAACCGGCAGTGCCCGCGCCGTACGATCCCAGCCCCTTCGCCCGCGAGCGGCACGTCTGGCTGGGGCTGCACGCGGCGGCGACCCGGAGTCTGGCGCAGGGGTCGATGATCGTGTTCAGCTGACGGTCAGTGACCCAGCTTCGCGAGCCCTGTCCGGACGTCGTCCTTGTTCATCGCGGGGGTATAGGTGAGTTCCGCACCGAGTTCCAGGAAGAACGGCTCGCTGATCCTGGGCAGGTCGGAGGGGTCCGCCAGGTCGAAGAACAGATAGGCGGTACGTCGGCCGCCGTCCGCGGTGAAGTAGGCCGCCTCCGGCTTGATCTGCTCCATGGACTCCTCGATCAACTTCCCGAGGGTCCCGTTCCGGATCAGCTCGTTCGCCTTCTCCGTGTCCATGGACGCCTTCAGCATCATGCGCATCGCGGTCACCTTCTTCTGGTTCCGGGGTGGACGCGCGCGGGTGGCCATTTCAGGATATGCCCGGGCGGAGGGGGGCGCCCCTGGCTGGGGACGCCCCTCGGTTCACCTCTGGTGCGGCAACCTGATCGTCCGCACGAGGGGCATGTCCGCGTACGCGTCCGGATCCACGGTCACCACATGCCGCCCGTCCGGCCAGTCGACCGTCGGCCGCGACAGATGGATCGCGTGGCCGAGCCGCCACTCCACTCCGTCACGCAGCAGCGCGCCCACGGTGGAGGCACCGGCGAAGTCCAGCTCGACGATCTCGACGGCGGGCAGCGCGCCGACGTGTTCCGCGAGTCCCTTGCGCATGCCGTCGGCGGCGGCCAGACAGAGCGCGGGCACATAGACGTGCCGGGTGGGCCCGTGCTCGGTGTTCGCCACGAACTGCGAGGCCAGCGAATTCCCCGAGCCGAGCGCCAGCAGGGCCGACTCGTCGAAGACGACACCGGTCGATCCGGCCCTTGCCCCGCTCACAGACTGTCCACCGGCCGACCGGCCTCCAGGTCCTGCCAGACCTTCTCGGCCCGGTCGTGGTCCTCGTCCGTGAGCGTCACGCCGAAGTGCGTCTCGCAGTACGCCTTGGTCTCCTCGTACCGCTTGCGCAGCTCCTCCTGCGTGGGCGTGGCCCCGGCCAGTTCCGCGATCAGATCGCGCATGGTCATCCCACGCTCGCGGGCGAGCACCATGAGACGGTCACGGACAGCGGGGTCGACCTTGACGGTGGTGTCAGCCATGACGCAAGTATACCGCCGGTATACCGTCGCCTCCGGCCTTTCGAGCAACGCGGTCATCGCGTTGCTTTCGGTTGAGTGACCCGACGGGCGACTGCCGGCCGGGAGTCTGTGTGCGGCTACGCGAGCGCGGGCTGTCCACGCAGCAGCGCGCGGACCGTCGCCCCACCCCTGCGAGCCGCGTCGCGGAACGCCTCCGCGCCGGGCTTGCGCAGCGCGATCTCGACGGTCGTCGCGGGGGTCGGCGACGGCGGAGCCGGGCGCTTGCGGCGCAGGCGGTCCTCGATGAGGGCCCGCGGGGAGTGGACCGGGGTGGGGAGCCCATCGGTCAACGCGGCTCGCACCTGGGCGCTGTTCGCCCCCGCGTCCCACCACGCCTCCACGAGCGGCGCGAGCCGAAGCGCCTCGGCGGCACCGAGGGTGAGCCCGGGGTGCGTCCGGCCGAGGGAGCCGAGGAAACGAGCGGCGGCCACGGTGCGCTCGCTCGGCTCCGGCCCCTCCGACCCCTCCCGCTCCGGATCCGGCTCGGACGGCGGGGAGGGAGGTTCTTGTTCCACCGTGATTTCCCCGTAAGGGGTAGCGCCCTCGGTCGCGCCTCCCGACTCGCCGGAGGCCCGGTCCTGGACCATTTCGGGTTCACCCGCCGGGGGTTCGTCCTCGTACGGAGTATCGAAAACCTCGTACACCGTGGAGAACTGACGCGTCTGCGGATCCTGTCGCACCACCCGTCGCAGATACCGGGATTCCTCCAGCTCATGCAGGGCGGATGCGATCCGCGCCCGTCCCTCCTTGCGCTGCTCGGCGAGGGTTCGGATCGTGGCGCGGGCGCCGTTCGGGAGGCTGAGGAGGTACGTCAGTACGCCTACCGCGCACCAGGAGAGGCTCCGGTCGCGGAGGAGAGCGTTCGAGAAGACGGAAAAGGCGCGGGTGGGCGTCGTACGATGAATGCGCATTGGGAGCTCCGCTTTTCCTGTTGGAGCTGGCGCTCCTGTTGTCGAGCCCCCGGGTGTTGGCGCACCGCGGGGGTGTTTCTGTTGGCGTGACTCTATGGGCACGCAGAGCGACGAACGCAAGCCGGAAGTGGGTTTTCCTGGGCGGGAGTTCTCGCTTTTCACTCGCCGGAGTGAAGTGCGGTGCGGAGCAGCAGCGTGTGGACGAAGCGGTCCGGGGCCGTGGGGCGGTAGCGCCAGGAGAACGGCCAAGTCATGTCGTCCAGGGCCGGGACCGGGATGAACCACTCCTTGTCCGGGCCGCTGGTCAGACGGGTGACGTCCGGGGGCCAGGCCAGGTGGGCCGTGCTGCCCGGCGGGACCAGGAAGTACACGCACCGGCGCCCGCTCGCCGTCTCGATCACCGGTCCCGGGTCACCCCCGGTCATCCGCGCCAGCCGGTCGGCCACCTCCCGGCCCCACTCGCCGTCCAGCCGTACGGCGTCGAACCGCACACCCGCCTTGCGCACTTGAACGCCGGTTTCGGGCAGCCAGTCCAGGTCACTTTGCGTATTCACGGGGCCAGTTTCCGGAGTCCGACCTACCGTCTTCCATAACTCAGAGTCGACCATGCACAACGGTTGGGAGTCGAGGCTGAGGCGTGATGACCGGTTGAGTTCGGTTGAGTTCGGGGGTGACCGCAATGGCGCGGGCAGAGAACAAGATGGAAGCGGGCGGCACGGCACAGCTTGTCGCTGCGCTGGCGAAGGCTCTGCGCGAGCAACAGGAGCTGAGTCAGGAGGAGTTGGGGAACCGGATCGGATACACCGGTTCGGCGATCAGCGCGATGGAGACTTGCGCGCAGCCCGCGAGCGACAAGATGCTCGTCAAGCTGGAAGAGACGATCGGGGGCGGACTCGGGGTCTTCGAGAAGGCCCGCAAGTACGTCCTGCTGGACAAGTACCCGTCGCAGTTCAAGAACTTCGCGCTGATGGAGGCGGAGGCGGTGACGTTGTCGTCGTACCAGACCTTCGTGGTGGATGGTCTGTTCCAGACGCCCGAGTACGCACGGGCGTTGATCGGCGGAGGCTTCCCCAAACTGCCCGAGTCGAAGGTGGAGGAGCTGGTCGAGGCCCGAATCGCTCGCCGGACGCTCTTCGACCGTGCGGACCCGCAGCCGATGATCGAACTGATCCTGGACGAGTCGGCGCTGCAACGGCCTATCGGGGGCTGGGACGTACTGCGCGGCCAACTGCGGTCGCTCGCCGAGGACGCCGAACGGGACAACGTGAGCCTCCAGGTGATGCCGCTGGATCGAGGGCTGCGGGGAAGCCACGCGGGCACCCGGGGCGACATGGTCCTGGTGGTGACCAAGGAGCACCACCA
This sequence comes from Streptomyces sp. YKOK-I1, assembly GCF_054660435.1. Taxonomy (NCBI): domain Bacteria; kingdom Bacillati; phylum Actinomycetota; class Actinomycetes; order Kitasatosporales; family Streptomycetaceae; genus Streptomyces; species Streptomyces sp. YKOK-I1. The sequence continues at coordinate 5,654,618 of NZ_BAAGDR010000001.1, read as the reverse complement.
CGTGGTCTACATGGAGATCGAGGACGAGAGTGTGCTGGTCAGCGATCCCGTAAAGGTCGCTGGCCTCACACACCGGTATGCGAAGATCCGATCACAGGCTTTGAGCCCGGACGACTCACTGAGCCTCATCCGGAAGTTGGCGGGAGAAGAGCAGACATGACCAGCACCTTGCGATGGTTCAAGTCGAGCTACAGCAACGACAGCGGCGGTCAGTGCCTCGAAGTCGCCCCCTCCCCCGAAGTCACCCACATCCGTGACTCCAAGAACCCCGGCGGCCCGGTCCTCCGCGTCTCCGCCGAGTCCTGGGCCGCCTTCGTGGACGAGTACCGCGCTCAGTAAGTGAGGTAACAGCTCTTGACCACGCCGTAGAGCGGGTCGACGCCGAACACCGCCGCCTTGCAGGTGGTGCCGCCGGAGAGGGTCTTGTAGACGTACCGGCCCCGCGCGCCGTAGGCGACGGTCCGCTTGCCGGTGAAGGCGCAGGTGCCGCCCTGGGTGGCGCAGGCGGTCGCCTTGTAGCCGGCCGGGGCGGCGGGGGCCGTGTAGCAGGACTTGGTCTCGTTGCTGAGCGGGTCGCCGCCGAAGGAGGCGGTCGTGCAGGCGGTGTTGCCTGCGGCGACCGCGGTGTTGAAGGCGCCGTACGCGCCGTACATCACCGGCTGGCCGGCGACGGCCGCGCAGGTGCCGCCCTCGGCCGCGCACTTGGTCCAGCCGGCCGGGGCGCCGTTGGGCGCGATGTAGCAGGACTTGACGACATTGGCCGCCGGGTCGCCGCCGAACTTGGCGCTGGTGCAGGCGACGCTGCCGCTGGTGACGAGGTGCTTGAAGTTGCCGTTGGTGCCGAAGACGACGTCACGGTTGTAGCCGGGGACCTTGCAGGTGCCGCCCTCGGCCGCGCACTTGGTGTACCCGTAGGGGCCGCCCGCGAGGGCGACGTAGCAGGTCTTGATGGTGTCGGCGGCCGGGTCGCCGCCGAAGGAGGCGCTGGTGCAGGGGGTGCTGCCGGTCGCCGTCTTGTAGGCGTACGCCCCGGAGCCGAAGGCGACCGCGCGGGTGCCGGTGAAGGAGCAGGTGCCGCCCTCGCTGGCGCACCGCGTCCAGCCGGCGGGGAGCGGCGCGGAGGTGCCGATCATGTACTTCACCAGGGACGCCACCGCCTTCATGCCGGCCTCGTTGGGGTGGTACGTGGCCCGGCCGGAGGCGGGCTTGTACTTCTCCACCCACGGGGTGGACCCGCACGCGTCATGGCCCTTGCTCGCGGCGGCGACATTGACCAGGGTCGCCCCGGTGACGGTCGCCGCGGCGGCGGTCGCGTCGGCCAGCCGGGAGGCGACGGTGCGCTCGTAGGCGAGCTGGCTCGCGGTGAGCGGGACGCCGGTGCAGGCGGCGCCGTCGGGCAGGACGGACAGGTAGTTGACGAGGAGCACCCGCGCCTGCGGGGAGATCTTGTGGACGGCCTTCACGACGTTCTGGATCCGCCCGCTCACCGCGCCGAGGGCCGTGTCGATCGCCGACGTGCTGACGGTCCCGCAGTTGGCCTCGCCCTTGTTCTGGCAGGAGTACGAGACCACGCTGCCCAGGTAGTTGACGTCGTTGCCGCCGATGGTGACCGTGACCAGCCGGGTCGTGCTCTTCACGGCGTTGATCTGGGGCGGCTGTCCGGCCTGGCTGGCGGCGAGGATGTTGGCGGTGGTGGCGCCGGAGCAGGTGACGTCGGTCAGCTTGGCGCCCGTGTCACGGGCCACGATGCTCGCGTAGTTGTTGTTCGACCGCATGCACGCGGCGGCGACACTGCCCTCCTTCACCGTCGGGATGCTCGGACCGGCGGCGAAGGAGCTGCCCATCGCGACGTACTCGAGACCGGCCACCGAGGCGGCGGTGACGGCCGAGGAGAGGGACTCCTTGGCCCCCTCGTCCACGGGCGAGGGGTCCGCGCCGGGGCTCCCCCCGAGGTTCGCGCACCCCGTCGCGAGCCCCAGGGACAGGACCAGCCCCAGCAGTCCCGCCCGTCGGCGATGCCGCCGTCTCATGTCCGTCATGCGTGGTTCCTCCGTGCTGCACTGTCGACACTTAACCCCGTCAACATGACGGGCTGCCCTCTAATACGGTGGAGTTGACCGGCTGGTTGCAGCAATGATCGACAATCTGTCGACAACAATGGGGCAACGCGTAGGTATACGCGACCCTGAGATAAGTAGCGCTACTCAGGCGGTCGTTGACCGGTGAGCGGCAATCTGGAGATCACACAGAGGCACCCGATCTCCAGGAGGCACCCCCATGAAGGGCTACCGCTCGCTCCTCTCCGCCCTGCGCACCCCGGCCGCCCTCGGCTATCTGCTCCTCGTGGGTGCGCTCGCGGCGTGGATCGCGGTGGACACGCTGTTCCTCTCGCACGCGGACGCCAGTTTCGCCGGGGTGTGGCTGTTCTTCGCCACGGCCCCGACCTCGCTGCTGTTCCTGGTGGTGCCCAGCCAGTTCGCGCTGATCGGGGTGCCGGTCGGGGCGGTGGTCCAGGCGGCCCTGCTCGGCGCCGCGTACCAGGGACTCACCCGGACCCGCCCCGTGACCGCCGGCTAGAACACCGGTGTGCCGCCCTGGGTCAGCCTCCAGTTGGTGACGGCGAAGTCCGCCGGGTCCAGGGTGCCCTTGGCCGTGACGTAGTCGATCATCAGCTGGCGGATCTCGTTGGTCGAGCTGTAGGCGATGGCGGCGGAGGCGATGTGCGGGTAGCCGGAGCCGCCGTTGGCCCGGTAGTTGTTGACCGCGACGACGAAGACCTGGTCGTCCGTGACCGCGGCGCCGGCATAGGTCAGGTTCCTGATCCGGGAGCCCTCGGCCGCGGCGATGTCGATCTCGTAGTCGACGCCCGCCGCGGTGTCGTACATGTAGTCCCAGAAGTTGTTCGCGTTGGTGAGGGTGGCGGTGTCCACGGCGGTGCCCGCCGGGACCTGGTGGTAGTACTTCGCCGCGTACTCCAGGTAGTCCCTGAGCTGGGCGCCGGTGAGCTTCTTGCCGTAGAGCGTGTTGTCGTAGATGTAGAGCCCGGCGATGTCCTTGATGGTGACGTCCCCGGCCGGGATGTCCGCCGTGCGGGAGAAGGGCGCGGCGACCGAGATGAGCGGCAGCGCCGCGTCCGCCGTCGACAGACCCGCCTTCACCGTCTGCATCTGCACCTCGTGGATGAAGTCCATGATCGGGACGTCCTTCCAGCAGGACTCCGCCGCCGAGAGGTCGGCGGTGCAGGTGCCGACGGCGGTGTTGACGTACTTCACGACCAGCTCGTGGTCGGCCTCCAGGAGCTTCCTGATCTCCGGGTCCTCGTCGACGGTGTTCGGGTTGAGGGTCTGCGCGGTCTTGCTGACGACCTTCCAGCGGCCGTGCTCCAGCTCGACCTCGAAGTCGAAGACGCTGAGCCGGTAGCCCCAGCAGTACGGCTCGGACAGCAGCACCTCCTCCCCCGTCTCCGCGTTCTTCACGGTGTACGAGGGGACCTCGACATGGGTGTGGCCGACGAGGATCGCGTCGATGCCGGGGACCTGTTCGGCGACGAGGTTGGAGGCGTTCTCCACGTACGGGAGCGCGTCGCCGTACGACGAGGAGCCGTCCAGGCCGGAGTGGTCGGTCAGGAAGACCACGTCACAGCCCAGCGCCCGCAGTCTCGGCACGTACTTCTTCGCCTGCTCGACCAGCCCGGGGAAGACCATCCTGCCGCTGACGTTGTCCTTGTCCCAGATCGCGATGCCGGGGTTGGTGAGGCCGAGGATGCCGACCTTGATGTCGGGCGCGCCCGGGACACGGATCTTCTTGACGGTGTACGGCGGGAACGCCGGCCGCAGGGTCTTCGCGTCCAGCGCGTTCGCGCCGAGCAGCGGGAAGCGGCACTGCTTCTCGAACTTGCGCAGCACGTCGATGCCGTAGTTGAACTCGTGGTTGCCGAGGGCGGCGGCGTCGTAGCGCATATGGTTCATGGCGACGGCCATGGGGTGCCTGGCGCCGTCCGTGATGGGGTCGACGCGCGCGAAGTAGTACGCCAGTGACGTGCCCTGGATGATGTCGCCGGCGTCGACGAGGAGGACATGGTCCTCGCCCTTCGCCTCCCGCTGCTGCTTGACGAGCGTGGCGACCCGGGCGACACCGACGGAGTTGCCCTTGCCGTCGCTGTAGGCGGCGTCCTTGTAGTAGTCCCAGTCGAAGACGTGACTGTGCAGGTCGGTCGTGCCGAGGATGGAGAAGGTCCAGGTGCGGGGGGCCTTCGGCGGCTTCGGACGCCTGCGCTCGGCGGCCTCGGCGGTGTCGGTGCCGGCCGTTCCCGCGACGGCCACCGCCGCACCGGTCACGGCCGACTTCTGGACGAACTCACGGCGGTTCATGGGAGATACGGGGCTGACGGGCATTCGGGGCTCCTGGAACGGGGGAGGAAGCAGAGACAACTACCCGCGTAGATGCTTGCCTTCCGCCAGTTACGGGCGTAACTCCGAACAGCCCACGGGCCGGTCAAGGATGTCCAAGACCGGCCCAAGTCACCGTGCGGTGGGGCGACTTACAGGAACGAGTTGATCTCGATCGTCTCGTCGCGGCCCGGGCCCACGCCGATCGCGGAGATCGGGGCGCCGGACATCTCCTCCAGGGCCTTCACGTAGTTCTGCGCGTTCTTCGGGAGGTCGGAGAACGACTTCGCCTTGGTGATGTCCTCGGACCAGCCGGGGAGGCTCTCGTAGACGGGCTTCGCGTGGTGGAAGTCCGTCTGGGAGTACGGGAGTTCCTCGACGCGCCTGCCGTCGATCTCGTACGCCACGCAGACCGGGATCTGCTCCCAGCCGGTCAGGACGTCGAGCTTGGTGAGGAAGAAGTCGGTCAGGCCGTTCACGCGGGTCGCGTAGCGGGCGATGACCGCGTCGAACCAGCCGCAGCGCCGGTCACGGCCGGTGGTGACGCCCCGCTCGCCGCCGATCCGGCGCAGCGCCTCGCCGTCCTCGTCGAACAGCTCGGTCGGGAACGGGCCCGAGCCGACGCGGGTCGTGTACGCCTTGAGGATGCCGATGACCCGGCTGATCTTCGTCGGGCCCACGCCGGAGCCGGTGCAGGCGCCGCCCGCGGTCGGGTTGGAGGAGGTGACGAAGGGGTACGTGCCGTGGTCGATGTCGAGGAGGGTGCCCTGGCCGCCCTCGAACAGGACGACCTTGTTCTCCTCCAGGGCCTGGTTCAGCACCAGGACCGTGTCGGTGACGTACGGGGCGAGCTTCTCCGCGTAGCCCAGCAGTTCCTCGACGACCTGGTCGACGGCGATCGCGCGGCGGTTGTACAGCTTGGTGAGGAGCTGGTTCTTGGCGTCGAGCGCAGCCTCCACCTTCTGGGTGAGGATCGACTCGTCGTAGAGGTCCTGGACCCGGATGCCCACGCGGTTGATCTTGTCCGCATATGTCGGACCGATCCCGCGCCCGGTCGTGCCGATCTTGCGCTTTCCGAGGAAGCGTTCCGTCACCTTGTCGACAGTGACGTTGTACGGGGTGATGATGTGCGCGTTGCCGCTGATCAGGAGCTTCGACGTATCCACGCCTCGCTCGTTCAGACCGCTCAGCTCGGAGAGCAGGACCGACGGGTCGACGACGACGCCGTTACCGATGACCGGCGTACAGCCGGGCGACAGGATTCCGGAAGGGAGGAGGTGGAGTGCGTACTTCTGGTCACCGACGACGACCGTGTGGCCGGCGTTGTTGCCGCCCTGGTAGCGCACTACGTAGTCCACCGAGCCGCCGAGTAGATCGGTGGCCTTTCCCTTGCCTTCGTCACCCCACTGAGCACCGAGCAGCACAAGTGCGGGCACGCGCGTACACCCCTTCCGGGTGGGGCATGTCCAAGGTCAGGGGCGTACGCGGAGGCTTTTTCCACCACCGCGTGCACCGCGACCGTCGTTGGCCGCAGTTCCGCGACCGTCGTTGGTCGCACACCGTCGGACCCGGATGCCCCGGAATAGACGAAGCCCCTGGCGCAATAGCGCAAGGGGCTCTTGCACAAAGATGCTACCCGAGGAAGCGAGGCAGGACCGAGGTGGCGACTTTCGCGACGCCGGACCAGCTGCTGGTGATCATCGATCCGATTGCCCGGAGGGCCGACGGGGAGTCCGTACGGATCGCGAAAGACGTGCTCAGCGCGGGTGCGGCGAGTACGAAGGTGTGTCTTCCGGAGAGCCCGGAGGAGTTCGCCCGGGTGCTGGCCCGGCGGGGTTCGCGGCGGCCGGTCGTGATCGGTGACGACCGCACCCTGACCCGGACGGTGTCGCTGCTGCACCGGCAGCGGGAGCTGGCCGGATGTGTGCTGTCGATGGTGCCGGTGGGCACCGTGCTGGGTGTGGCGCACGCCCTGGGGATCCCCACGGGGGCCGTCGCGGCGGCGCGGGCCGTCCTCGACGGCGCCGAGCGGCGGCTGGACCTGCTGGTGGACGACAGCGACGGGGTGGTGCTGGGGGCGCTGCGGATCCCGCCGCTCCAGCAGCTCGCGACGCAGGAGGAGACGGCGGCGGCCGGCGGGCGGCCCTGGCTCCAGTCCCTCGTCCGCACCCTCGTCCCCTCGCGTCCCCCGCGCCCCGTCTCCGCCCCTGTCCCGCCGGGCCCGGCCCGGCTGCGGGTCGAGGTGGACGGGGTGACCCTGGTCGACCTCGACCAGCCGGTGGAGGCGGTGTCGGTGACCCCGGGGGCGTCCGGGGAGGCGGAGGTGGTGGTCCGGCCCCTGTCGGTGGGCGCGGAGGCGGCGCCGCTGGAGGCCAGGGGGCGCACGGTGACCGTCTCGGGCGCGGACTTCCGCTACCGGGCGGACGCGGGCGTGCTGGGGCCGGTGCGCAGGCGGACGTGGACGGTGCGGGAGGGGGAGCTGGGGCTGGTGCTGCCGGTGGGGCGGGGGTAGGGGCCGCACAGGGGGTCGACGACGTCCTGGCGCACCGCCGGGCCCGGCCCGGGGCGGGAGACCCCGGGCCGGGCCCGCGTCCTTGGGTCAGGGCGACCGGTCAGGGCACGACTCTGAGGAGCCTGTTGGGTGAGCCGAGGCCGACGCTGTGCAGGACGCCGTTGGTCGCTCCGGCGACGAGGGCGTTCCGGACGTCCGCCGGGCCGGCGGTGGGGTGGGCGGTGAGGTAGACGGCCGCGGCGCCGGCGACATGCGGAGCGGCCATCGAGGTGCCGGACAGGGTGGCTGTGGCGGTGTCGCTGGTGTACCAGCCGGCCGTGATCGACGATCCGGGGGCGAACAGGTCCAGGACCGGCCCGTAGTTGGAGTAGCTGGCCCGGTAGTCGGTGTTGGTGGTGGCGCCGACGGTGATCGCGGCGCTCACGCGGGCGGGTGAGCTCCCGCCGGCGTTCGTGTTCGAGTTGCCGGCGGCGACGGTGTACGTGACACCGGAGGCGATGGAGTTGTTCACCGCGGTGTCCAGCGCGGTGCTGGCGCCGCCGCCGAGCGACATGTTGGCGACCGCGGGGCGGACACGGTGCGCGGTGACCCAGTCCACGCCGGCGATGACTCCGGACGTCGTACCGGAACCGTCGTTGCCGAGCACGCGCACCGCCACGATCTTGGTGGCCTTGGCCGCTCCGTACGTGGTGCCGGCGATCGTCGTGGCCACATGGGTGCCGTGGCCGTGGCCGTCGGCGGCAATGCCGTCGCCGTCGACCGCGTCGTAGCCGTAGACGGCGCGCCCGGCGATCTGCTGGTGCGTGATGCGCACCCCGGTGTCGATGACGTACACCGTGGCGCCCTTGCCCGCCGTGTCCGGGTAGGTGTAGGTCCTGCTGAGCGGAAGCGCTGCCTGGTCGATGCGGTCCAGTCCCCAGGGCGGGTCGGCCTGGGTCGCGTCGAGGGCGAGTCTCTGGTTCTTCTCGACGAACGCGACGGACGGGTCCTCCGCGAAGCTCCTTGCCCCGGCCGCGCTGACACTGACGGCATAGCCGTTCACCGCCGAGCCGTAGGCCTTGTCCACCCTGGCGCCGTACTTGGCGGCCAGCTGGGTGCCCTTCGGAGAGGCCGCCCTGAACCGGACCGACTGCTTCAGGACGACGAGGTAACTGTTGTCGATGCCGGTGGGTGAGTTCTCTCGCAGAACCTTTCCCACGGCGGCCGGAGCCGCTTCGGCGGGGAGGACGGCACCGCCTCCCACCGTGGCGGCCGCGACGAACGCGGCGACGGCTGCGCCGAACCGGCGCCGGATCGTGAAGATGTCTCGCATGCCGAAGAACGTTCCTCGGCCGGACCGAAAGGTTCCGTCACGCGAGAGGGTTCGCCCTTTTGTGGTGTCCGGTTGCTGCGTATGACGCTGTCCCGGCTCAGTGCAGCGCCTCCGCCATGTCCGCGGAGTCGGTCTCGTCCTTCAGCGCCACCCCGGAGATCCCCAGCTCCCGGGCCCTCCCCAGCAACCCCGCCAGCTTCCCCGCCGCCAGCTCATACGACAGGCCCAGCGGCGGCCGGATGTTGGACAGGCAGTTGCGGTCGGCGTCGGTGGTCGTACCCGGCACCGGGCGGTACGTGAGGTACGCGCCCAGGGAGTCCGCCGCCGACATGCCGGGGCGTTCGCCGATCAGGACGACCACCGCCGTCGCGCCCATCGCCGTCGCCACGTCGTCGCCGAGGGCCACGCGGGCCTGTTCGGCGAGGACGACGGGGGCCAGGTTCCAGCCGGGCAGGCGCTCCACCGTCGCCCGCACCAGCGCCGCCGCGTGCTCGTGCACCGCCCGGCTGGAGAGCCCGTCCGCGACGACGAAGACGACGTCCCAGTCGCCGACCGGGAGATGCGCCCGGTCCACGGGCTCCAGCCGGCGGCCCAGGTCGGGGCGCTGGAGGTAGGTGAGCCGGTCGGGGGCGGCGCTGCGGACCCGTACCGTCGCAAGGCCCGGCAGCGCTGCGGCCACCGTGTCCGGGACGAACGGCGAGTGCACCGCGTCCCGGGCGGCGGCGTGCGCGGCCTGGAGTTCCAGCCGGTGCCGGGTGGGCAGCGCGGCGCCGGCCCGGCCGAGGCCGATACGGGCCTGGGTGCGGCGGCGCAGGGCGGGCCACAGTTCACCGTTGACCAGGGATACGTCCGTCATGCCGCGAGCTCCCGTCCGATCGCCGTCAAGGGGTGGGCCGTACCGGAGATCTCGCGGATGCCACCGCGGTCGTCCAGCAGCCCGATCGAGTCCAGCCATGCCTCGAACTCCGGCGCCGGGCGCAGCCCCAGCACCTCCCGCAGATAGAGCGCGTCGTGGTACGAGGCCGACTGGTAGTTGAGCATGATGTCGTCGCCGCCCGGGGTGCAGATCACGAAGGACGCCCCGGCCACGCCGAGCATCGTGAGCATGGTGGCGATGTCGTCGTCGTCCGCGTCGGCGTGGTTGGTGTAGCAGATGTCCAGGCCCATGGGCAGGCCGAGGAGCTTGCCGCAGAAGTGGTCCTCCAGGGCGGCGCGGAGGATCTGCCGGCCGTCGTAGAGGTACTCGGGGCCGATGAAGCCGACGACCGTGTTCACCAGGAGCGGGTCGTAGCGGCGGGCGACCGCGTACGCCCGTGCCTCGGCCGTCTGCTGGTCGACCCCGTGGTGCGCGCCGGCCGACAGGGCGCTGCCCTGGCCGGTCTCGAAGTACATGACGTTGCGTCCGACGGTCCCCCGGTCCAGGGCGAGGGCGGCCTCGTACGCCTCGTCGAGCAGGCCGAGGGTGACGCCGAAGGAGGCGTTGGCGGCCTGGGTGCCCGCGATGGACTGGAAGACGAGGTCGACGGGCGCCCCGCGCTCCATCAGGCCGACGGTCGTCGTGACATGGCTCAGGACGCAGGACTGGGTGGGGATGGAGTAGCGGCCGATCACCCCGTCGAGCAGCTCCAGCAGGTCGCGTACGGCCTTCGGGCTGTCGGTCGCCGGGTTGATGCCGATCACCGCGTCGCCGGAGCCCAGCAGCAGACCGTCCAGGAGGGCGGCCGCGACGCCCGCGGGGTCGTCCGTCGGGTGGTTGGGCTGGAGGCGGGTCGCGAGACGGCCCGGCAGCCCGATCGTGGAGCGGAAGGCGGTCACCACCCGCACCTTCCGCGCGACCGCGACCAGGTCCGCGTTCCCCATCAGCTTCGACACCGCGGCGGCCATCTCCGGGGTCAGGCCCGGCGCGAGCGCGGTCAGCGCGGCCGTGTCCGCGGCCTCGGACAGCAGCCATTCCCGCAGTTCCCCGACGGTCATCGAGGCGACCGGCGCGAAGGCGGCCCGCTGGTGGGTGTCGAGGATGAGCCGGGTGACGTCGTCGTCCTCGTACGGGATGAGGGGCTCGGTGAGGAAGTCGGTCAGGGGGACGTCCGCGAGGGCCCAGCGCGCCGCGACCCGCTCCCTGGCGGTACGGGCCGCGAGGCCGGCCAGACGGTCGCCGGAGCGTTCGGGGCTCGCCGCGGCGAGGAGGCGGGCGAGGGAGCCGAAGCGGTGCCGCTCGCCGCCGAGGACGGTCGTGTAGACGCTCATGGCGCGACCGTACGAGCCCGGTGTGAGCCCGGTGTTTCCCTCAGATTTCCAACGGTTCTAAAGGTCTGGTTGACAAACATTTAACGCCCCGACCCCCCTGATCGACTCATTCGGACTGAAGAGTTCCGGTCCAGCACACCTATGGACGGCATAAGGAGAGGGGCCACCCGATGGCAGTGGACGAGGGCATCGCCCCGGCGACCCAGACGAGTGACGTAGGCGCAGTTCACCGGCTCAAACCCAACGCCGTGGGCCTGCTGGGCGTGGTCTTCATGGCCGTCGCGACGGCCGCGCCGATCACCGCGATGACGGGCAACGTGCCCTTCATGGTGTCCGCCGGGAACGGCATCGGCGCCCCGGCGAGCTATCTCGTCGCAATGGTCGTCCTGGCGATCTTTTCCGTCGGCTTCACCTCGATGGCGAAGCACATCACCTCCACGGGCGCCTTCTACGGCTTCATCTCCTACGGCCTCGGCCGCACGGTCGGCCTGGCCTCCGGGCTGCTCGCGACCTTCGCGTACGTCGTGTTCGAGCCCGCGCTGATCGGCATCTTCTCGACCTTCGCCACCACGACCCTGAAGGACCAGACGGGGCTGCACATCCCGTGGTGGGCGTTCGCGGTCCTGATGCTCGCCATCAACGCGACCGGCACCTGGTTCGGCGTCTCGGTCGCCGAGAAGCTGCTGGTCGTGCTGCTGGCCACCGAGGTGACGATCCTCGCCGCGATGGCGGTCTCGGTCGCCCTGCACGGCGGCGGCCCCGACGGCTTCAGCCTCGACCCGGTCAACCCGGTGAACGCCTTCAAGGGCACCTCGGCCGGCCTCGGACTGTTCTTCGCCTTCTGGTCGTGGGTCGGCTTCGAGTCGACGGCGATGTACGGCGAGGAGTCCCGCAACCCGAAGAGGATCATCCCCAAGGCGACGATGATCTCCGTGCTCGGCGTCGGCGTCTTCTACGTCTTCGTCTCCTGGATGGCGATCACCGGCACGGGCGAGTCGCAGGCCGTGAAGGTCGCCACCGACGACCCGCTGGCCCTGTTCTTCACCCCCACCGAGCAGTACGTCGGCCACTGGGCGGTCGTCGTCATGCAGTGGCTGATGATCACGGGCTCGCTGGCCTGCGGCATGGCCTTCCACAACTGCGCCGCCCGCTACATGTACGCCCTCGGCCGGGAAGGCGTCCTGCCGTCCCTCCAGCGCACCGTCGGCCGCACCCACGCCCGGCACGGCTCCCCGCACATCGCGGGCCTCGTCCAGACGATCGTCTCGGCGGTCCTGATCGGCGCGTTCTGGGCCGCCGGCAAGGACCCGTACACCGGGACGTACGTCCTGCTCGCGATCCTCGGCACCATGGCGATCCTGGTCGTGCAGGCGGTGTGCTCGTTCGCCGTGCTGGCGTACTTCCGCTCGCACCACCCCGAGAGCCGGCACTGGTTCCGGACCTTCGCCGCCCCGCTGACCGGCGGGGTCGCCATGCTCGCGGTGGTGGCGCTGCTGGTGTCCAACATGGGCGTCGCGGCCGGCACGGAGTCGGGTTCGCTGGTGCTGAAGGCGACCCCGTGGCTGGTCGCCCTGATCGCGGTGGCGGGCATCGGCTACGCGCAGTACCTCAAGCGGCGCTCCCCCGAGCGCTATCTGCTGCTGGGCCGGACGGTCCTGGAGGAGACCAGGGAGCGCTGACCCCGGTCAGTGTCCGAAGGTCCGTTCGCGGTGGACGCGCCAGCGCTCCATCATCTCGGCGACGTCCCGCTCCACGAACTCGAAGAACGCCAGCGTCTCGGCCAGCCGACTCCCCGCCGGGGTGTCGGCTCCGAGGCTGGCGATCCCGGCCCTCAGCGCCTCCTCCCAGCGCTTGAGGATCGCCTCACGATTGGTGAGCGCCTCGTACCACTGGTCACTGTGCACGCGGTACCGCTCCCGCCGGGAACCGGGCTCGCGCTCGCGGGAGACAAGGTGCACCTGCGCCAGGTAGCGCACCGCGCCGGAGACGGCGGCGGGGCTGATCCGCAGCAGCTCGCTCAGCTCGGCCGAGGTCAGCACCCCGGTGTCGGAGGCGAGCAGCGCGGAGAAGATCCGGGCCGGCATGCGCGGCACACCCGCCTCCACGAGCTGCGCCGCGAAGGACTCGACGAACCTCGACACGGCCTCCGCGTCCCGTCCGTTCTCGCTCATGCCGTCATCCTAACGTCGCTTCACTCTCTTCCTTAACTTCACAAATTTCTGAAAGAAGCGTACGTTCGGAGGCATGACGAAGGCCATCACGGTGTCCGGACTCCACAAGTCCTTCGGCCGCACCCACGCGCTCGACGGCCTCGACCTGGAGGTCGAGCGGGGCGAGGTGCACGGCTTCCTCGGCCCGAACGGGGCCGGCAAGTCCACCGCCATCCGCGTCCTGCTCGGCCTGCTGCGCGCCGACTCCGGCGCCGCGCGGATCCTCGGCCGCGACCCGTGGTCGGACGCCGTCGAGGTGCACCGCAGGATCGCGTACGTCCCCGGGGACGTCACCCTCTGGCGCAACCTCTCCGGCGGCGAGGTCATCGACCTCTACGGCCGGCTGCGCGGCGGCCTGGACCCCGCCCGTCGCGCCGGCCTGATCGACCGCTTCGAGCTGGACCCCACCAAGAAGGGCCGGACCTACTCCAAGGGCAACCGGCAGAAGGTCGCCCTGGTCGCCGCGTTCGCCTCGGACGTCGACCTGCTCATCCTGGACGAGCCGACCTCGGGCCTGGACCCGCTGATGGAGGAGGTCTTCCAGCGCTGTGTGGAGGAGGAGCGGGACCGGGGCCGTACGGTCCTGCTGTCGTCCCACATCCTCAGCGAGGTCGAGGAGTTGTGCGACCGGGTCAGCATCATCCGCAAGGGCCGCACGGTGGAGAGCGGTTCGCTCGCCGACCTGCGCCATCTGACCCGGACCAGCGTCACGGCCGAACTCGCGGGCCCGCCCAACGGGTTGGCCGCCCTGCCCGGCGTCCACGACCTCGACGTCCGGGGCAGGAGGGTCCGCCTCCAGGTCGACACCGACAAACTCGACGCCGTCCTGCGGTCGTTGACGGACTCGGGGGTACGGTCGCTGACCTCGACCCCGCCGACCCTCGAGGAACTCTTCCTGAGCCACTACCAGGAAGAGGCTCAGGACGAGGACCGGGAAGAGGTCCAGGAGGAGGACCGGGAAGAGGTCCAGGACGAGGTCCAGGAGGAGGCCCGATGACGGCCCTCGCGGGCACCGGCACGCTGACGCGCTTCGCGCTCCGCCGCGACCGGGTGCTGATCCCCGTCTGGGTGGCCGTGAACTCCCTGACGGTCCTGTCGATGCCGACCACCCTGAAGGGCCTGTACAGCACCCCCGCCGAACGCGCCGACCTGCTCCGTCAGATGTCCACCAACTCCTCCTTCCGTGCGCTGCTCGGGCCGGTCTTCGACGACTCCCTCGGCGCGCTCACCGCCTGGCGGGTCGGTGTCTTCGCGGGGGGACTCGCCGCCGTCACCGCCCTGCTGATCGTCGTACGGCACACCCGGGACGAGGAGGAGAGCGGGCGGCAGGAGCTGATCGCGTCCGGCGCGGTCGGCCGACGTGCCTCGCTGACGGCGGCGCTGCTCGCGGCGGGGATCGCGAGCGCGGTCCTCGGGCTGCTGGTGACGGCGGGCCTGGCCGGGCAGGGGGCGGCGGGCGCGGTCGCGTTCGGCCTCGGGCTGGCCGGGGTCGGGATGGTGTTCGCCACCATGGCGGCGATCGTCGCGCAGCTCACCGAGAGCGCGCGGCTGGCCCGGGGCCTGACGGCGGCGGTGCTGGGCGCGGCCTTCGTCCTGCGGGCGGCGGGCGACTCGGCCACCGACGACGGGTCTTCGGTGCTGACCTGGGTGTCCCCGCTGGGCTGGCTGGAGAACCTGCGGGCGTTCGCGGACGAACGGTGGTGGGTGCTGGGCCTGTTCGCGGGCGCGGTGGCGGTCCAGGCGGCCGTGGCCTACTGGCTGGCGGGGCGCCGGGACGTCGGCATGAGCTTCCTGCCGACCCGCCCGGGACCCGCCACCGGCCGGCTGGCGTCGGCGGGCGCACTGGCCCTGCGGCTCCAGCGGGGCGGGGTGCTGGGCTGGAGCGTCGGCTTCTTCCTCGCCGGAGTCGTCTACGGCGGGCTGACGGACGGCGCGGCCGACCTCGTCGCCGACAACGTCAAGGCGCGCGAGATCTTCGAACGGATGGGCGGCCAGTCGGGACTGACCGACGCCTTCCTCGCGGCGATGGTCGGCATGCTGGGTCTGATCGCCTCCCTGTACGTGGTCGCCTCGGTGCTGCGGCTGCACGGTGAGGAGACCTCCGGCCGGGCGGAACCGGTCCTCGCGAACGCGGTGGGCCGGCTGCGCTGGGCCGGCGGCCATCTGCTGATCGCCTTCGGCGGCGCCGCCCTGATCATGCTGCTCGCCGGGCTCGGTTTCGTCGTGGGGTACGGCAAGGAGGCGGGCCCCATCCTGGCCGCGTGCCTGGTTCAGCTCCCGGCGGTGTGGGTGGTCGGCGGGCTCGCGGTCCTGCTGTACGGCACGGCACCCCGGCTGGCGCCGGCCGCGTGGGGCGTGGCGGGCGCGGTCCTGCTCATCGGCTGGATCGGCCCGGCCCTGGACGCCCCGCAGCTCGTCCTGGACCTCTCCCCCTTCGGCCACCTGCCCAAGCTGCCGGGCGGCGAGATGCACTGGGCCCCGCTGGGACTACTGGCGACCCTGTCGGGGGTACTGGTGGCCGGGGGGCTGGCAGGACTACGGCACCGGGACCTGACCACCTGAGCCCGGGCCCCGGAAACCCCCATCAGCAGGGGATCCCGGCGCCGACCGGGAGGCGGGCGGTCGGGAGGCGGGCGCCGGGAAGCGGCCGGGAGGCGGGCGGTCGGCGGCGGCGGCGGCCGGGAGGCTAGCGGTCGGCGGCGGCCGGGAGACCGGACGTGTCCGGGAAGCCGGAGGTCGGCGGCGGGCGCCGGGAGGTCGGCGGGGGTCGGGAGGTCGGTGGGGGTCGGGAGGTCGGTGGTGTCCCGGAACCTCCGCGAACCCGGCACCGACCCGGGAGACCGGCGACGGCCGGGAAGCGGGCGGTCGGCGGCCGGAAGTGTCCAGGAAGCCGGAGGTCGGCGGGGGTCGGGAGGTCGGTGGTGTTGCGGAGAGTCCGTGGACCCGGTATCGGCCCGGGAAACCAGCGGCGGCCCGCGGGCGTCCCCTGTGGGTATGGGGCAGCGGGTGCAGGCGGCCGTCGGATGTCTGAGTGCGGTCCTCGGGGCGGGGGCGGGTCTCGCGGTGTGGTCGGTCGACGTCCGCTCCCGGCTCTGGCGCTTCGAGCAGGCCCCCGACCTGAGCGTCCTCTACCTGGAACTGCCGCTCGCGCTGCTGGCCGGAACGGCGGCGGGACTGGTCCTGTGGGCGGTGGTCAGCCGCCTCACCGGGCGCCGTTGAGGCGGATCACAAGGTGACGCTCAGTCCTTCCAGGCCCCGGATCACGAAGTTCGGCTTGCGCTTCGGCTCCTCCGCGAGCGCCAGCGTCGGGGCCTTCTCCAGCAGGGCCGTCATCGAGGCGGCCAGTTCGATCCGGGCCAGCGGCGCGCCGATGCAGTAGTGGATGCCGGCGGAGAACGAGATGTGCGGGTTCTCCGCCCGGGTGAGGTCCAGCCGCTCGGGGTGCGCGAACACCGCCGGGTCGTGGTTGGCGGAGCCGAAGAGCAGGGCGACCTCGGCGCCCCGGGGGATCGTCGTCCCGTCGACCTCGATGTCGTCCAGCACCCACCGCTCGAAGAGCTGGAGCGGGGTGTCGTACCGCATGAGCTCCTCGACGGCGGCGGGGACGAGCGTGTGGTCGGCGCGGAGCGCGGCGAGCTGCCCGGGGTTGCGGAAGAGAGCCGACCAGCCGTTGACCGTGGCGTTCACGGTCGCCTCGTGCCCGGCGTTGAGCAGCAGCACCGCGGTGGAGATCATCTCCTGCTCGGTGAGCCGGTCGCCCTCGTCGTGCGCGGCGATCAGCCCGGAGATGAGGTCGTCGCCCGGTTCCTTGCGGCGGGCCGCGATCAGCTCACGCAGATAGGCGGAGAACTCGACGGAGGCCCGTACCGCCCGCGCGGCGGTGTCCTCGGACGGGTTCAGCTCGTACATCCCGCAGATGTCCGCCGACCAGGGCCGCAGCGGCGCACGGTCGGCCTCCGGTATCCCGAGCATCTCGGCGATCACGGCCACGGGCAGCGGTTCGGCGACCTCGCTCAGCAGATCGCCCCCGCCCGACTCCACCAGCCGGTCCACCAGCTCCCCCGCGAGCCGGGTGACGTACGGCTTGAGCTGCTCGACCGTGCGCGGGGTGAACGCCTTCGACACCAGCCGCCGGATCCTGGTGTGGTCCGGCGGTTCCAGGTCCAGCATCCCGTGGTCGTTCAGCGTGTGGAACGGCTCGTGCTCGGCCGGGGGTGCCGTCCGCCCGAAGTCCTCGTGGGTGAACCGGTGCTGATACGTCCGCCCCAGCCGCCGGTCCCGCAGCAGCGCCGACACGTCCGCGTGATGCGGGACGAGCCACTGGTCGGTCGGCGCGTAGTGGATCACCCGCCCCCGCTCCCGCAGCTCGGCGTAGGCGGGGTAGGGGTCGGCGAGGAACGCCGGGTCCCACGGGTCGAAACGAAGGTCGTCAGCTGCTGCCATGCACGGACGCTAACCGCTGATCGACCCGCTGACCAGGGGTTGCCGCGCGGCCGGGGTGGGGAGGCGGTGGTCAGTCGACCGAGAGGAAGTGACCGAAGTGACCACCATGCCGATGTCCGTCGTCCGGCTCGCCCGCTACACCCCGGCGGACCGGGACGAGATCACCGGGGGTGTCGCCGACCCGTTCGGGACCGGGGCGACGGGTCTGACGTGGCGGGACAAGGACGTGCACTTCGGGGTGCGGCACGACGGCCGGCTCGTGGCGCACGCCGGGCTGGTGGAGACGTCGGTGTCGGCCGGGGGCGGTGCCCCGGTCCGGGTGGCCGGCCTCGGTGGTGTCGTCGTGGCGCCCGAGGTCCGGGGACAGGGGCTGGCCCGGCTGGTGGTGACGGCCGCGACGGAGCACGCCCGCGGCACCGGCGCGGAGTTCGGGCTGCTCTTCTGCCGGCCGAGCCTCGTCCCCGTCTACGAGCGTCTCGGCTGGCGGGTGTCGGCCGGTGGGACGCGGGTCGAGCAGCCGGGAGGTGCCGTCGACATGCCGTTGCGCACGATGTGGACCCCGCTGGTCGAGGACGCGACCTGGCCGTCCGGGTCCGTGCGGCTGCTGTCCCTGCCGATGTGAGGTCAGCGGGCGGGTGGCTGGGCCACCGACGGGCCACCGCGGTGGGGCGTGGGGACGTGGTGGGCCGCGGGGGTGGGCAGGGCGTCCAGGCAGGCCCGGGAACAGGCGTCGACCAGGAGGGGCAGGACGTCCGTGGCGACGCCGAGGGAGATCCAGACCTGTTCGTGGCCCGTCGGGGGCAGCGGGCCGGCGCAGACACCGCACGCCTGGGCCGGCAGGGCCGGTGTGTGCAGGGCGGGGAACGGCATGCGGTTCTTGAAGTTGCCGTACAGCGCGCGTGTGCTGACCGTGCTGGCGCGCAGCTTCCGGCAGCGGGTCAGTTCGTACGGGAACCAGTGCAGCCGGTAGGAGGTGTACGGGGTGAACTCCTCCAGGCTCTCCATGGCGCCGATCTCCGGCGGGATCCGGACGAGGTTGCTGCCGTAGAGCATCAGATGCCGTACGGCCGTGAGCTGGGCGATGGTCGGCGGGAGGGTGACGATCTGCTGCCGGTGCTCGAAGGGGAGTCCGCGCAGCGGTGCGAACTCCTCGCGCCCGTCGGCGGCCGCCTCCTCGACCAGGTCGAGCAGTCGCAGCCAGCCCGGCGCCGAGGTGTCCTGCTGTTCGGTGTGGATCCGGGTCCCGGCCGGCGGCGGTACGTCCGTCCGCGGCCACGCGCACCCGCACCACTGCCGCGCCCGCTCTTCCCCGCCCTCGGTCATGGCGCACAACCTACCCAGCGGCGGGCGTCCGGACCATGCGTGGAACCGGGCCGGAATGACGGGGGGATCCGGCCCGGTGGTCACGCGGGAGAGGTCACCGGTGGTGCGGCGACGTCAGGTAGTGCTGCCTGAGGAGCTCCCTCCCGTAGTCGTTGCCGTTGGGGGTACGGATGATCGAGTGGACGTGCTTCTGGGTGGCGCCGCTGCCCTGGGTCGCGCCGTACGCGCCGGCCAGCGGGCCGGGGGCCTGGCAGTCGACCTCGATCCAGACGACCGGGCTGTGGACGCGCACGTAGAAGGCGTCGTCGTCGCCGGTGCCGCCGGCCCAGGTGACATAGGTGTCGTCGAGGTGCCCCCGGATCTCCGCCATGCGCACCTTCGCGGCGTCGGCCTTGGCGCGGCCCACGAACGCCTCGGCGATCCCGAGGAGCTTCTTCTTCTGGGCGGCGGTCAGGGCGTTGCCCCGGATGCCGGTGTACGCCTGGACGGTGTTGTCGGAGAACGCCCCCGCCTTCATCGACTCGTTGGACTTGGTCGTCGACTCGATCGCCACGGCCTGCTGGGCGGTGGTGAGGGAGTTGATGAACGCGAGGCCGGCGACGACCTCCTCGTGGCACACCGTCACCGTCTCGCCGTCGATCTCCATCGAGGTCGGCTCCGAGCCCCAGAAGCAGGGGCTCATGACGACCTGGTCGCCGAGCACGAAGTAGTTGATCACCAGGTGGTGGCCGTCGAACTGGAAGCCCCAGGGCTCGCTGTCCGAGGGGGTGCCCATCACGGTCCAGTAGTAGGCGTCCTCGTTGAAGGAGTTCGTGTTGCCGATCGCCTCGCCGGCCGCCTGGTTGATCTTCCGGATCTTCTCCGTCGTCTCCAGGCCGTCCGCGCTCAGGGCGGCCTTCAGCAGGGCCGTGCCCAGGGCCTTCTGGTCGTCGCTCAGATCGGCGAGGGAGACGCCCTGGCGCTCGTAGGAGTCGACGTTGCTCCACAGCCGCCACTCGGTGGAGTGCACCGTGAACTGCGTCGAGGTCTTCTGGGTGTCGGTGAGACCGGCCAGGAAGGCGTTCGCCGCGGAGATCACCGGGGCGGTGGCCACCTTGGTGGAGTGGATCGTGAACAGGTCGTCGATCCGGTTCCCGTCGGTGGTCAGACCGAAGAACTCCTCGGTGATCGACATGTTGCCCGGACCGCCGGTACCGCCGCCCGGGCCGCCGCTGGGCGCTCCGCTCGGGGCGGCGGAGGCGTCGGCGGTCGGCGTCGCGTCGTCCGCCATCGCCGCCCAGGCGCCCGCGCCGGCCATGGTCGCGACGGCCGTGGCGCCGGACGCGAAGAACACCTTGCGCATGAAGTTGCGGCGGCTCGCGTGAGCACGGCCGCCGGTTTCGGACTGCGGCTCGCGGGCCGTCGGCTCACCGGTGTCGAGCTCGGTCATCGTCCCTGATCCCCTTGTTCATATGCCCGCCCCCACTGGACCGGCCGCCTGCCGAAGACTCTGGAGCAGCCAACTTAGGCAGGCCTTAAGCACCGGGGACAAGCCCGCCGAAAGGGACCCGCGGGAGGCCGCGGGACAGGCTCTGACCTGGGGTTCTGTGAGAGTCCTTAGACTCCTTCAGACACCCTCAGGCTCCCTCAGGCTCCGAGCGGGAGCGTCACCGAGAACTCCGTGCACCCCGGCTCGCTCACCACCTCGACCCGGCCGCCGTGCGCCTCGGTGATCGCCGCGGCGATGGCCAGACCCAGCCCGGAACCGCCCTGCGCACCGGCCGCCCGGGAGCGCGAGGCGTCGGCGCGGGTGAAGCGCTCGAAGACGGTGGGGAGCAGCTCGGGCGGGATGCCGGGGCCGTCGTCCCGGACGCGGATGACACAGTGCGGCCCCTCGGCCTCCCCCGTCTCCGTCGCCTCCACGATCACCGTGATCCTCGTCCCCGCCGGTGTGTGGATCCGGGCGTTGGCCAGCAGGTTGGCGATCACCTGGTGCAGCCGGGACGGGTCGGCGACGACCGTCACCGGGGTGTCCAGGCGCAGCGCGAGCTGCCAGTCGTGGTCGCCGCCCGCGGCCTGCGCGTCCCACACCGCCTCGGCCACCAGCGTCGCGATGTTCACCTCGGCCCGCCGCAGGGGCCGCCCCTCGTCGAGCCGGGCGAGCAGCAGCAGATCCTCGACGAGGTCGGTCATCCGCGCCGACTGCGCCGAGACCCGGTGCCAGGCGAGCTCCGGCTCGATGGTCGTGCTGCCGCCGTTCATGAACTCGGCGTAGCCCGCGATCGAGGCGAGCGGGGTGCGCAGTTCATGGCTGGCGTCGGTGAGGAACCGGCGCATCCGCTGCTCGGTGGCCTGGCGTTCGGCCAGCGAGGCCTCGACATGGTCGATCAGCCGGTTGAGCACGGCGCCCACCTGGCCGGCCTCGGTGCCGGGGTCGGTGTCCCGGGCGGCGACCCGGGCCAGGTCCGTGACCTCCCCGCGGTTCAGCGGCACCCGGGCCACCTCGGCGGCGGTGGCCGCGACCCGGCCGAGCGGACGCAGCTGGCGCCGGATGACCACCGCGCAGGCGCAGGCCGCGGCCGTCAGACCGACCCCCGTGATCACCGACTCGAGCACCATCAGCCGGTCGATCACCTGCTGGATCCCGTCCATCGGGAGCCCGGCCAGCACGGGGACCCCGTCGCCGCCGATCGCGGTCACCCGGTAGGTGCCCAGGCCGGGGACCGTGCGGGTGTGCAGCGAACCGTCGGGGGTGATCCCGTTCAGCGCGGCCCGCTGGGCGGCGCCGAGCACCTGCTGACGGCCGTCCTCGGTCACCACCTCGGCGGCGTTGACCTTCCCGTCGGCGAACCGCGCCGCCAGGGTGCCGGTGGGCTGCCCGCGTTCGTTGAGGAACCCCAGGTCCGTCGCCCCTCCGGTCCGGCGCTGCAAGCCGCCCTGGCTGCGCTCCGCCGCGTTCGTGACCCGCTGGTCCAGGTCCCCCAGCAGATACACGCGCTGCACGTACACCGTGGTGAGCGCCATCGCCGCGCACACCACCGCCAGCGTCACGGACACGAACAGCACCAGCCGGACCCTCAGCGAACGCCACCCCGGACGGGCCCCGGAGCCCGCCCCGCGCCGGAAGAACCTCATGCCCCGTCGTCCGCGGCCCGGATCGCGTACCCGACCCCGCGGACCGTGCGGATCATCGGGACCCGCCCCTTGTCGATCTTCGCCCGCAGGCCGTGGATGTAGACCTCGACCAGGTTCCCCTCGCCGTCGAACGACGCGTTCCACACATGGTCCAGGATCTGCGCCTTGCTCAGCACCTGGTGCGGATGGCTCATGAGGAACCGCAGCAGGTCGAACTCCTTGGTCGTCAGCGCGATCGGCGTCCCGCCGCGCTGCACCTCCCGGGTCCGCTCGGCCAGCACGAGGTCCCCCAGGGTCCGCACCGACCCGTCGGCCGCCTCCTCGGGCAGCCCGGCCCGGCGCAGCAGCCCGCGCACCCGCAGCATGACCTCCTCCAGCGAGAACGGCTTGGTGATGTAGTCGTCCGCGCCGGACGACAGTCCGTCCAGCCGGTGCTCCAGTGCGTCGCGGGCGGTGAGCATCAGCACCGGAAGCCGCGGGTTCTCGCTCCTGAGCCGGCGCAGCACCTGGATCCCGTCCAGGTCCGGCAGCATCCCGTCCAGGACGACGACGTGCGGGGCGCAGTCCCGTGCCAGCCGCAGCGCGCCACGTCCGTCGCCCGCCGCGAAGGGCCGCCAGCCCGCCTCGGTCACGGCCGCGGACAGCAGCTCGGTGAGCTCGGGCTCGTCGTCGACGATCAGTACCCGCACCGCGCCGCCACGCGTCTCGGAAGCGCCGGACATGCGTTGCCCTTCTCTCGCTCTCGGTCGGTCGGTCGAGCACCGGAAACCGGGGTCATGGTAGCCAGCGGACCCGGGTCAGCCCGGTGTCACCAGTCTCGCCTCGTACGCGAACACCGCCGCCTGGGTCCGGTCCCGCAGCCCCAGCTTGACCAGGATCCGGCTCACATGGGTCTTGATGGTGGACTCGGCGACCACCAGCCGGCCCGCTATCTCGACGTTGGACAGGCCCTGCGCGATCAGCACCAGGACCTCCGTCTCCCGCTCGGTCAGATCACCGTAGGCGGCCTGGGCGCCGCGGGGCAGCACGAGGCTGGTCGACAGCTTCGAGAACTCGGTGATCAGACGCCTGGTGACGGAGGGGGCGAGCAGCGCCTCGCCGGCCGCCACCACCCGGACCCCGTCCGCGAGCTGGCGGGCCGAGGCGTCCTTGAGGAGGAAGCCGGAGGCCCCCGCGCGCAGCGCCTGGTACACGTACTCGTCGAGGTCGAAGGTGGTCAGCACCAGGACCTTCGCCGCCTCGTCCGCCGCCACGATCTCCCGGGTCGCGTCGATGCCGTTCAGCTCGGGCATCCGGATGTCCATCAGGACCACGTCGGGGGACAGCTCACGGACCCGGTCCACCGCCTCACGGCCGTTGACCGCCTCGCCGACGACCTCGATGTCCGGCATCGCGTTCAGCAGGACCGAGAAGCCCTCGCGCACCATCATCTGGTCGTCGGCTATCAGAACCCTGATCGTCATGCGCCACTCTCGCTCGCGGCCGGTACGGGCAGGAACACCGTCACCTCGTAGCCCCCGGCCGGGGTGGGCTCCGCGGTCATCTCGCCGTTCAGCATGCTCACCCGCTCACGCATCCCCGTGATGCCGTGCCCGGCGCCGGGCGAGGGCTTCACCAGCGCGGGGTTGGGCGGCGGGTCGTTGACCACGCGCAGCCCCAGCCCGCCGAGCACATAGCCGATCTCCACCCGGGCGCTCGCCCCGGGGGCGTGCCGCAGGGTGTTGCTCAGGGCCTCCTGGGCGATGCGGTACGCCGACAGCTCGACGCCCTGCGGGAGTTCCCGGGCCGCGCCCGTGACCACCTTCTCGACGTCCAGGCCGGTCTCCCGCACATTGGCGAGGAGCGCGTCCAGGTCGGCGAGGGTGGGCTGGGGGGCGTCCGGCGCCTCGTAGTCCTCGGCGCGGACCACGCCCAGCACCCGGCGCAGCTCGGTGAGGGCCGCCACCGCGTTCTCCCGGATCGTGACGAAGGCCTTCTCCAGCTCCTCCGGCGGGTTCTCCACCCGGTAGGGGGCGGCCTCCGCCTGGATGGCGACCACCGACATGTGGTGGGCGACCACGTCGTGCAGCTCGCGGGCGATCGTCGTGCGCTCCTCCAGGAGGGTGCGCCGGGAGCGCTCGTGGGCGGTCACGGTCTGCTGGGCCGTCACCTCCTGCTCGGCCTGCCGGCGTATGTGCCGGACCGTGACGCCGAGCAGGACCAGCGCGGAGGTGACCATCATGGGCCCGACGTTCGTGGCGTAGTGGCTCCAGCCGAAGACGGTCTCGGCGATGAAGCCGTAGGCGGCCGTGAACACCCACATCCAGGCGGCCGTGCGCGGGCGGGTACGGATCGCCACCACCGTGAGCACGCCCAGGTGGGAGATGAAACTGGGCGGCAGCCAGGGCCAGTTGCCGTAGGTCTCGCCGAGCAGGGCGACCGCCGTGGTCGAGGCGAGCGACGCCCAGAACGCGGCGGCCGGCCGGACCAGCGTCAGCAGCACCGGCACCAGGACCAGCAGTCCGCTCAGCACGGACACCGAGTCGCCTCCGGCGGGCATCACGGAGGCCAGCACCGCCACCGCGCCGGCCGCCCCGACCAGGATGTGCCGCGAGTAGGTCGCGTACTCCCGTCTGCGGCCCCGCAGCCCCTTCGTGAAGCGGCCCGTGGGCTCCTTCGGGGGCAGCGGGCGGTAGGCCAGCGCGTCGTCGAACAGGTCCTTCTTCATCCCACGCAGAGCGTCCATGGCCGCCCGGACCTCCGGGCTCTTCGGCTGATAGGCGCCGTACGGGTCGTCCTGGGGCGGCAGATGGGTCTGCGTCGTCTCGGTCACGGTCAAAACGGTAGGCGGGCAAGGGGGTCGCGGTCGTCACCATGGAGAGGGGTTCCGGCGGATCCCCCTCAAGTACTACGGGTCAGTACCCGGAGGGCCGGACCAGCCCCGACTCGTACGCGAACACCGCCGCCTGGGTGCGGTCCCGCAGGCCCAGTTTGACCAGGATGCGGCCCACGTGCGTCTTCACGGTCTGCTCGGCGACGACGAGTTCCCGTGCGATCTCCGCGTTGGACAGGCCCTGCGCGATCAGGGCGAGCACCTCCGTCTCGCGCTCGGTGAGATCGCCGACGCGCTCCTTCTGCGGAGGGCGCGGGGTGCTGTTCAGCCGGGAGAACTCGGCGATCAGCTTGCGGGTGATGCCGGGGGCGAGCAGGGCGTCGCCGGCCGCCACGACCCGGACGGCCTCCGCGAGCTGGTCCGCCGAGGCGTCCTTCAGCAGGAAGCCGGACGCCCCGGCGGACAGGGCCTCGTACACGTACTCGTCGAGGTCGAAGGTGGTGAGCACCAGCACCTTGACGGCGGGGTGCGCGAGGGTGATGTGGCGGGTGGCGTCGACGCCGCCGAGCCCCGGCATCCGGATGTCCATCAGGACGACGTCCGGGAGGAGTTCGGCGACCAGGGCGATGGCGTCCAGGCCGTTCACCGCCTGCCCGATCACCTCGATGCCGGGGTGGGCGTTGAGCAGCACGGTGAAGCCCTGCCGCACCATCTGCTGGTCGTCGGCGATCAGTACACGGATGGTGTCACCGCTCGTCATCGTTCCTCCTTCTCTGCTGGGGGCGGGTCGTCCGGGAAGACGAGTTCCAGGTCCTCCGGGGTCCCGGGGTCGGGGTCGGAGAGGGCGACGCCGTCCCTCGGGAGGAACGCCAGGACGGAGAACCCGCCGTGCAGGGTCGGGTGGGCCACGACATGGCCGCCGAGCATCGCCGCCCGCTCCCGCATGCCGAGCAGGCCGTGCCCCGCGCCCGGCGAGGGCCGGACGGGACCGCTCGGGCGGCCGTTGATGACCTCCAGGGACAGGCCCCGGGACTGGTGGACGACCCGGACCAGGACCTGGGAACCCGGCGCATGCCGCAGGGCGTTGCTCAGCGCCTCCTGGACTATCCGGTACGCCGACAGCTGCACGCCCGGCGAGTAGGCGGGCGGCTCACCCTTGACGGTGGCGGCGACGTCCAGCCCGGCCGCCCGGGTGTTCTCCAGGAGGGCGTCGAGACGGTCGAGCGTGGGCTGCGGGGTGTCCGGGGCGCTGCCGGTGCCGGCCGCGCCGAGGCCGTAGGGGTCCTCGGGGTTCTCCGAGCGCAGCACGCCGAGCACCCGGCGCAGTTCGGTGAGCGCCTCCAGCGCGTTCTGCCGGATGCCGGCGAGGTTCTCCCTGAGTTCCTCGGAGGGGTTCTCCACCAGGTGAGGGGCGACCTGGGCCTGGATGGAGATGACCGACATGTGGTGGGCGACCACGTCGTGCAGCTCGCGCGCGATGCGGTTGCGCTCCTCCAGGAGGGTGCGGCGGGCGCGTTCCTCGGCGGTGATGCCGGCCTGCTCGACGAGCTGGGTGCGGGCCACCCGGCGGCCGCGCAGGGCGGTGCCGACGAGGACGACGGCGGCGAACAGGATCACCGCGAGCACCCCGGTCGGTGTGTAGCTCACGCCGCCCAGCACCCCTTGGACCAGGTAGGTGGCGAGTGCCGTCAGGGCCAGCACCTCGACGGCGATCCGGGTGGGCAGCCGCAGCGCGAGCAGCAACAGCACCAGGCAGTGCGCGATCAGCCCGGGCGGGCCCCAGGGCCAGCTGGGGAGATCCGGCGCCGAGTCGGGAAGGGGCTCACCCAACGGCCATTGAGCTGCGCGGGGGTTGAGGTCGGCGAGCATCACGCTCCGGGCGCCCACCGCGGCCACCACCGTGACCGTCAGGGACAGCCACCACGCCGGTACCGGCCGCCACAGCGCCAGCACCACCGCCGCTCCCTGCAGCAGCGCGCACACCGTGCCGTACTGCACACCGAGCTGGTAGCCGTCGATCATCTGGTCGAAGTTGGCGACCGTGGTGCCGAACGCGACCAGGCAGACCAGGCCGTGCGGCAGCCAGCGCAGCCAGACGGAGGGCGGGAGCGGGTCCGCTCTGGCCGTCCACAGGTCGTCGCGCAGCGTCCGCGCACCGCGGACCGCCCAGTTCTGCACCCCGGTCAGCACCCTCTCCACCCCGTTCGTCCGCACCACCCTAGACACGATGGGCCTCGCGCAGGCCCGAAGCCTCCGGCGGCCCTCCGGCCCGCACCACACGCGTCCGCCCGCCCCCGCGGCGGGCCGTGGCGGACTCGAAGCCGTGGAACGCCGCCCAGCACACCCCCAGCACCAGGGCGAACACCGGCAGCCACAGCAGCCGGTCCGCGACCCACTCCAGCCCGTCGGGCCGGGTGTGCAGACCGGGGAGGCGGCCGGCCGGGAGGGCCGTCGCGGTGGTCGCCATCATCGCCGTCTGGTGCCACAGGAACACCGTCATCGCGGAGAGGTTGACCAGTGCCACCGCCGCCCAGGCCACCGGCCGCCGCAGGGCGCGGCGCAGCCGCTCGCGCAGCAGCAGGGCCAGTCCGCACTGGGCGAGGCCGAAGGTGACGGCGGCCAGGGTCGGCGGGTCGAGGTTGGAGACCGCCGCGCCGGGCACCCCCACCATCGACGCCGGGTAGCCCGCGAAGGCCACCAGGACCGCCGTCGCCGCGGCACCCCCGAGGAGCAGGGTCCAGCCCGCGCGCGGGCGCTCCAGCTCGCCCCGGGACCAGGCCGCGCCGAGGGTGTACGGCACCAGCCAGCCGGCCGCCAGGTTCACCCAGCCGAGCCAGGCCGGGCCGCCCAGGCCGAACCGCACCAGGTCCACGTGGAGGACGACCGCCAGCGGCCACAGCGGACTGAGCCGGGTCAGCAGCGGGGTCGCGGCCGTGAGCGCGGCGAACACCAGCAGGAACCACAGCGGGGACAGCGCCAGCTTCACCACGGTGTGCACGGTGACGAAGGAGGCGCCGCCCAGCAGCAGGCCCGCCGTGGTCACCGCCCACACCGCCAGCACCGCCGTGACCGGCAGGAACAGCCGGGACAGCCGCGCCCGCAGCCAGGTGCCGTACGCCGTGCCGCGGGCGCGGGCCGAGGCGAGGCCCCGGGTCGCGACATGGCCGCCCACCATGAAGAACACCGCGAGCGTCTGGAACGCCCAGGAGACGGGCGCCAGCCAGGGCATGGTGCCGAGCGGGCTCGCCGCGCGCAGGGTGTCGCCGTCGGCGACGAGGGCGGTCACCAGCCAGTGGCCGAGGACCACCCCGAGGATGGCCAGGGCCCGCAGGGCGTCCACGGCACGGTCGCGGTGCGGGGGTGTGCCGTCATGGATCCGGGCAGCGGCGCGCCGTACGCCCGAGGTCGCGCGGATGTCAGACACGGGTCACCTCCGTCGTCTCGCCGAGCACGATCCGGGCGAGGTTGGCCAGACAGGCCGAGCCCGGGGAGAAGTAGTCGCTGTGGCCGCCGTCGCCGGCGCGGAACACCCGGGCGCCGAAGGCCGGGGAGACCGGGTCGGTGCCGAAGCCGACCGTCGTGCCGAACAGGTCGGCCCTGACGTGGGGCACGTGCGCCACCCAGTCGTCGGCGCCCCGGGCCGCCCAGACGCGCGCCCGGGTGTGGAGGCCGGCCGCGGTGTCCGCGCCGGTGCCGGGGCTGCCGAGCAGGACGATGTCGTCCACGTCCAGGTGGGCGGCGGAGCGGCCGCACACGACCGAGCCGTACGAGTGGCACAGGAGGGAGACCTGGGCGCCCGGGCCGGTGACGGCGCGCAACTCGCGCAGGAACTCCCCGAGCCGCGGGGCGGCTTCCTCGGCGCGGGTCGGGGTGAGCACCGTCGTGCCGACCGTGGCCGGGGTGGTGTAGCCGAGCCAGGCCACCACCGCCGTACGGCTGCCGCCGGGCTCGTGGGAGAGCCGCTCGTGCAGGGCCGAGGCGCCCGCGCGGAAGCGGCCGTAGGTGTCCAGCGAGGTGTCGGAGCCCGGGACGAGGACCGCGACCCGGTCGGCGTGGGCGAGATCCCCGAACACCTCCGTGGCCCGGCCCTCGCCCCGGCCGTCGAAGGCGAGCAGCTTGCGCGAGGGGGCGGCCATCTCCCGGTCGGCCGCCGCGCGGTGGCTGTCGCCGTGGGCCGCGGCCGTCCGGGACGCCAGGGCGGCGTTGGCCCGGTTCGCGGCGTAGGCCTCGTCGAGCGTCGCCGCCGTCAGCGGGGCGAGGTGCGCGGGAGCGGGCGCGGGGACGGCGGGCCGGGCCGCCGCGGTGAGCGGCACGACCACGGCGGCGGTGACCAGCACGGCCGGCAGCACCCTCAGCCGACGCCGCCCCCGCGCGCCCCTCACTTCACGGTCGCGCCCCGCGCCCGCTGCGCGGCCCCGCCCGACCACCTCCTCGCGGACGCGCCCGACACCCTCGTCAGGCCCCTGCCCGCCTACCGCTTCCTGGTCCCGCCCGGCCTGCTCCGCACGGCCCCGCCCCGCACCGTCCGTGTTCCGTCGCCCCCACCCGCGCATGCCCGATGCCCGCCCCTCCGCGCCGGTTCGCCCGTCATCGGGCCTGCCAGGCTTGGAAGTTACGGATCGCGGCGCGTCGTCCGCGTCCCGCTGAGGAGCTGTCCCGCGGCGTAGCTCTCAGGTACTACGGGTACGACAGGCACGCCCTCCCGGGGCGGCTCACCACGCCAGCTGGGCGATCTCCTCCGCCACCACCGCGCAGGCGTCCGCCACCGGATCGATCAGCGGGAAGTGGCCCACGTCCTCCAGCAGGGTCAGCCCCACCACCTCGCCCGCCTTGGCCGCCGCGTCCGCGTACGCCTCGGCGACCGGCTGGGGCACGACCAGGTCCGTGCGGCCCTGGACGAGGGTCGTCGCGATACCGGTCGGCAGCAGGAGCGCCGGGTCGGCGTACGGCCGGCGTTCGGTGAACAGCTCCTCGCCGCCCAGGAGTTGCCGGGCGGCACCCCCACACACGTCCAGTTTCTCCGCGACCGTGAAGTCCGCGATCGGGGCGAGCGCGACGACCCCCCGCAGCGCGGTGGACCCGGCCGTGCGCCAGGCGGCGTCGGCGGGCAGGACGTGCCGGGCCGCCGCCCACAACGCGAGGTGGCCGCCCGCGGAGTGGCCGGTGAGCACGGTCCGGCGGGCGTCGGCCTGCGGCAGCGCCTGCCGGGCGAGCGCGGGCAGCGCGTCGAGGGCCGCGGCGACGTCGTCGAAGGTGTCGGGCCAGCGCCCCGCGACCGGGGGCGTGCCGCGCCCGGCCGCGCCCTCCGCGCCCCGCCGGTACTCCACGTTGGCCACGGCGAACCCGCGGTGCGCCAGATAGTCGGCGAACGGCGTGATGTGCCGCCGGTCGTACGGCGCCCGCCACGCACCCCCGTGCAGCACCACGACCAGGGGCACGGAGCCGCCCGGACCGGCCGGTGTCTTCGGGGCGTAGAAGTCGATCACCTGGTCGGGGTGGTCGCCGTAGGCGGCGGTGGCGTCGGGGTCGACGGGCGGGTGCGAGAAGGCCGACTTCTCCTCGGCAACGGCCCGGGCAGCGACGACGTCGTCCGGCATGCTCCAACCTCTCAGCGACGAAACGGTTTTGGACGGTACGGGGTGGCGGACCAGGTGAGAATTTCGGCCGTTGGCGGGGACGGTATCAGGCCCGTGACGTGCGCGGACACGCGGATGTCACGCTCGGTGAGGGTAAACGGTTCTGTACGCACCGCCCCGCCCCACCTCCGTACCCGTCGCGCACCCCACCCCCATACGCAGCCGACCACCGGCTTCACTCAGCACACCGGTGGTCGGCACATGGGTTCGAGGACCGTCAGCCCAGGATCTCCCCCAGCACCAAGGCCGCCCGCTCGACGTCCGCGAAGCCGACGTACAGCGGGGTGAAACCGAATCGCAGCACGTCAGGGCGGCGGAAGTCACCGACGACCCCGCGTTCGACCAGCTGCCGCATGACCTCGCCGGCGTCCGAGCAGCGCAGCGCCACCTGGCTCCCGCGCTCCTCGTGACGCGCCGGAGTCAGCGACTCGACGCGCCCCTCGGGGACGTACTCCGCGACGCACTCCAGGAAGAAGTCGGTCAGGGAAAGGGACTTGGCCCGGACCGCCTCGATCGAGACGCCCTCCCAGACGTCGAGTGCCGCCTCCAAGGCGAGCATGGACAGGATGTCCGGGGTGCCGACCCGGCCGCGCACCGCGCCCTCGGCCGGCTCGTAGTCGCCCCGCATCCCGAACGGCTCGGCATGCGAGTTCCAGCCGGGCAGCGGGGAGTCGAAGCGGTCCTGGAGTCCGCCGCGCACATACAGGTACGCCGGTGAACCGGGGCCGCCGTTCAGGTACTTGTAGGTGCAGCCGACCGCGAGGTCCACGCCGTGCTCGTCCAGACCGACCGGCAGGGCGCCCGCGCTGTGGCACAGGTCCCAGACGGAGACCGCGCCCGCCGCGCGCACGGCGGCGGTGAGCGAGGGCAGGTCGTGCAGCCGGCCGGTGCGGTAGTCGACGTGGTTGAGCAGGACGGCCGCCGTACGCTCCGACAGCGCGTCCGGCACCTGCGCCGGGAGGACCGGACGCAGGATCCGGCCGGTCATCCGGGCCGCCGACTCGGCGAGGTAGCCGTCCGTGGGGAAGGTGGTCGCGTCGACGAGGATCTCGTCGCGCCCCTCCCCCGCGATACGCACCGCGCCCACCAGCGCCTTGAAGACGTTGACGCTGGTCGAGTCGCCGACCACGATCTGCCCGGCCGCGGCGCCCACCAGCGGGGCGATCCGGTCGCCGATCCGCTCGGGCGCGGTCCACCAGCCGCTCTCGTCCCACGAGCGGATGCGCAGCTCGCCCCACTGCCGGCGGACCACGTCCGCGACGCGTCCGGGGACGGCGGCGGGCAGCGCGCCCAGCGAGTTGCCGTCGAGGTAGACGGCGTCGTCGAGGACGAACTCGGCTCGCTTGTCGGCGAGTTGGTCACCGGAGTCCAGCTCCCGTGCCTTGACGGTGAGGTCAGACATACGACCTCGCCGTCCACAGCTCCGGGAAGACGTTCTTCTGGGCGCGCTTCTCCAGCCAGGCCACACCGGCCGAGCCGCCGGTGCCCGCCTTGGCGCCCATCGCGCGCCGGGTGGCGACCAGATGGTCGTTGCGCCAGCGCCACACCAGCTCGGCGACATCCGTCAACGCCTCGCCTAGACGGGCGAGTTCGTCGGAACCGTCACCGGCGTACAGAGCGGTCCACACGGCCTCGACGTCTTCGGAGGGCTCGTAGCGCTGCGAGACGTCCCGCGTCAGGACGGCGTCCGGGACCGGGTGGCCCCGGCGGGCCAGCAGCCGCAGCACCTCGTCGTAGAGGCTGGGCTCGTGCAGCGCCTTCTCCAGCTCGGCGTGGACACGGGGCGCGCCGCGGTGCGGGACCAGCATGGACGCGGACTTCTCGGCGAGCAGGAACTCCATCCGCCGGTACATCGCCGACTGGAAACCGGAGCCCTCGCCGAGGGCGCCCCGGTAGGAGTTGAACTGGGCGGGGGTGAGCTGGGCGAGCGGCCGCCAGGAGGCGTTCAGCGCCTCCAGCTCCCGTACGGAACGCTTCAGCGCGTCGATCGCGACCTGCACGTCGTCCGCGCGCAGCGCGCCGGCCGCCGTCTCCCACTCGTGGACGATGACCGTGAACCACAGCTCCATGACCTGGGTCGTGACCAGGAAGACCATCTCTCCGGGATCGTCGGAGAGGGTGTGCTGGAGGTGGGTGAGAACGTCTGCCCTGACGTAGTCCTCGTACGGCGTGGTGCCGTCGAAGTCGAGATGCGGGGTCTCGGGCTCCTGAGTTTCGTGAGCCTCATGGGACATCGCTGTCTCCTGCTGTACTCCGGGTAGCGGTCCGCCCCTGCCGATTCCGACACGGGGGCCCCGGTCCCCACCCGCATCTTGCGCATCGGGAGCGGATCCCGCAAGGCCCGCCCGCATCACGGACGGGCCCCCGCATCAGAAAACGGCGCTATCCCAGGGTCTGGGCCGCCGTCGGGGAGGAGTCCTGCAGGAACTGCGAGCAGCGCTCGTACTCCTCCTTCTCGCCGATCGCTTGCGCGGCGCGGGCGAGGGCGTGCAGGGCGCGCAGGAAGCCGCGGTTCGGCTCGTGCTCCCAGGGGACCGGGCCGTGGCCCTTCCAGCCGCTGCGGCGCAGGGCGTCCAGACCACGGTGGTACCCCGTACGGGCGTACGCGTACGACTCCACCACCGAGCCCCGCTCGAAGGCGTCGTCCGCGAGGCTGGCCCAGGCCAGCGAGGACGTCGGGTACTTCGCGGCGACGTCTGCGGGCGCCGTGCCGTTCGCCAGGAGGTCGCGGGGCTCCGGGTCGTCGGGGAGATGGGTCGGGGGCGGGCCTCCGAGGAGGTTTTCGTGAATCGACATGGGTCCAGTGTGGACCCAGGACCTGCCGTTCGGATCACGCCGCAGACGCGGGGTCGGCCCGAAGGCACCGTCACTCTCCTGCGGCCTGATCCGAACGACGGGCCCTAGCCGAGCCGCCGCCGTGCTCGTCGGCCCTCCAGGGGCGGGGCCGTCACGCTGCCGTGGGTGAGGCACTCCGGCCGGGTGCAGTCCGGTGCGGGCCGCCGTACCGTCGTGAAGGCGATCACGGCGCCCACCACCAGCGCCCCGGCGCACCACACCATCGCCCGCCGGAACGCGTCGTCGAAGGCGTCCGGCGAGCGGTACGCGTCCGGGCCCATCCCGGTCAGCAACGGCAGCGCGGCCACGGAGACGAGCCCCGCCGCACGGGCCGCCGCGTTGTTGATCCCGCTGGCCAGACCGGCCCGGCTGACGTCCACCGAGGCCAGGACGGTCGCGGTCAGCGGGGCGACCAGGGTGACCAGGCCGAGGCCGACCACCAGCACGGCGGGCAGCACGTCTGCGGGGTAGGAGGCGTCCGCCCCGACCCGCAGTATCAGCAGCATGCCCGTGGCGCACACCAGCGGGCCGACCGTGAGGGGGATGCGCGGGCCGATGCGGTTGGCCAGTTCGCCGGACCTCGCCGAGAACAGCAGCATGAGCGCGGTCGCCGGCAGCAACGCCGTACCGGCGCCGAGCGCGGAGTACCCGGCGACGACCTGGAACTGCACCACGGAGAGGAAGAAGTAGCCGCCGAGCGCCGCGTACACACACAGGGTGACCAGGTTGACGGCGGTGAACTGGCGGGAGGCGAAGATACCGAGCGGCATCATCGGATCGGGCCGACTCCGCTCGACGCGGACGAACGCCACCCCGGCGGCCACCCCGGCCACCGCGGTGAGGACGACGGCCCAGGACCCCTCGCCCGCCTCGATGAGCGCGTAGGTCACCAGCCCGAGGGCCAGCGCGCCCAGGACGGCCCCCAGGACGTCGAAGCGGCCCTGCGCCTGCCCTCCCGCACTCGACTCGGGTACGTGCCGCAGCGCCACCGGCACGCACACCAGGGCCAGCGGCACGTTGAGCAGGAACACCCACCGCCAGCCCGGCCCGTCCACCAGCCAGCCGCCCAGGAAGGGCCCCACGGCCGCCCCGATGCCCCCGAACCCCGACCACAGGCCCACGGCCCGCCCCCGGTCGTCGGGGTGGAAGGACGCCTGGATCAGCGCCAGGGAGCCCGGCGTGAGGAGCGCGCCGCCGACCCCCTGCAACGCCCGCGCGGCGATCAGCACGCCCGCGCTCGGCGCGAGCCCGCACAGCAGCGAGGCGGTGGCGAACCACACCACCCCGACGACGAACACCTTCCGGCGCCCGTAGCGGTCCCCCAGGGAGCCGCCCAGCAGGATCAGACCGGCCAGCGTCAGCATGTACGCGTTGACGGTCCACTGGAGCGCGGCGAGGTCGGCGTCCAGGTCCTCCCCGATCCGGGGCAGGGCCACATTGACGACGGTCGAGTCCAGCAGGGCCATGCTGGAGCCGAGGACCGTGGTGAACAGGATCCACTTGCCCTGCGGGGACGCCATCCGGACTTCGGGCATGCCCCCAGGTATACCGCGAGCCCGGTGCCGAAGCACCGGGCTCACCGTGAAACGACCTGCGAAGGACGCCTACTTGATCTTCTGACCCGCCGAGCGCAGGTTCTGCGTGGCCTCGACGACCCGCGCGGCCATGCTCGCCTCGGCCAGCTTGCCCCAGGTGCGCGGGTCGTAGGTCGACTTGGAGCCGACCTCGCCGTCGACCTTGAGGACGCCGTCGTAGTTCTTGAACATGTGGGCGGCCACCGGACGCGTGAAGGCGTACTGGGTGTCCGTGTCGAGGTTCATCTTGATGACGCCGTTCTCCAGCGCGGTCGCGATCTCCTGCTCGGTGGAGCCGGAGCCGCCGTGGAAGACGAAGTCGAACGGGGACTGCTTGCCGAACTTGGCGGCGACGCCGTCGTTCAGCTCCTTCAGCAGCTCGGGACGGAGGACGACGTTGCCCGGCTTGTACACGCCGTGGACGTTGCCGAAGGAGGCCGCCAGCAGGTAGCGGCCCTTCTCGCCCAGGCCCAGCGCCTCGACCGTGCGGATCGCGTCCTCGACCGTGGTGTACAGCGAGTCGTTGATCTCGTGGGAGACGCCGTCCTCCTCGCCGCCGGTCGGGGTGATCTCCACCTCGAGGATGATCTTCGCGGCGGCGGCGCGGGCCAGCAGCTCCTGCGCGATCGCGAGGTTGTCGGCGAGGGTCTCGGCCGAGCCGTCCCACATGTGCGACTGGAACAGCGGGTTGCGGCCGGCCTTCACGCGCTCCTCGGAGACCGCGAGCAGCGGACGTACGTACCCGTCGAGCTTGTCCTTCGGGCAGTGGTCGGTGTGCAGGGCCACGGTGACCGGGTACTTCTCGGCCACGATGTGCGCGAACTCGGCGAGGGCGACGGAGCCCGTCACCATCTCCTTGCTGTACTGGCCGCCCAGGAACTCGGCGCCACCCGTGGAGATCTGGACGATGCCGTCGCTCTCCGCCTCGGCGAAGCCGCGCAGCGCCGCGTGCAGGGTCTGGGTCGAGGTGACGTTGATGGCCGGGTAGGCGAACTTGCCTGCCTTCGCCCGGTCGAGCATCTCGTTGTAGACCTCGGGGGTTGCGATGGGCATCTGTCCGCTCCTTGGTATCTGCGGGTTGGCGATGTGCGTACACGCGTACGCGTAGTGCTACGGCCCTGACCTAGACCTTGGGTGCGACGTCATCGTCGTCCCCATCTTTCCAGAGATGCGCGGATGGTCCATGCCTGGTCCACGCCCGGTCCGCATCCTGGGCAAGTCCAGGTCAAAAGGGCTGGTCAGTCCAGACCCAGTTCATCCTTCGAGAAGGCGAACAGATACGGCACGCCCGCGCCCTCGCGGATCTTCTCGTCGGCGCCGGTCGCGCGGTCCACGATCGTGGCGACGGCGACGACCTCGGCGCCCGCCTCGCGCACGGCCTCCACGGCCGCGAGCGGGGAGCCGCCGGTGGTGGAGGTGTCCTCGACGACCAGGACCCGGCGGCCCTTGATCTCGGGGCCCTCGACGCGCCGCTGGAGGCCGTGGGCCTTCGCCGCCTTCCGTACGACGAAGGCGTCGAGCCTGCGGCCCCGCGCGGCGGCCGCGTGCAGCATGCTCGCGGCGACCGGGTCGGCGCCCATGGTGAGCCCGCCGACGGCGTCGAACTCCAGGCCGTCCGTGAGGTCGAGCAGCACCTGCCCGACCAGCGGGGCGGCCTCGCCGTCCAGGGTGACACGGCGGAGGTCGACGTAGTAGTCCGCCTCCAGACCCGACGACAGGGTCACCTTGCCGTGCACCACGGCCTTGTCCTTGATCTGTTGCAGCAGCGCGCCGCGTGCATCCACGTCCGTCATGCCGAACAGCTTAGAGGCGGGTCCAGGACCAGGTGGTCGTGGCCTCCAGCGGCTCCAGGGGCGTGACCAGCCGCGGGAGGCTGTTCAGCCCGTTCGGCGGGCCGGTCTGCGGTTCCACGCACACGGCCGCGTCCTGCTCGTCGTAGACGACGACCCACTTCTCCGGGCTGGTCACCCGCACCGCGAGCTGCCCCGGCCAGGTCAGGGTGACGTCGACGCCGCCGGGCATCCCGAAGCAGTCGTCCCAGGGGCCGGGCCTCGGCTCGACGCGGTTGCCGGTCGGCAGGTGGTCCTCGCCGCGCTCCTCCTGCCAGGCGGGCTCGAAGGCGACCTCGACGTCCGGGCCGCCCAGGGTGCGGTTGAACCAGGGGTGCCAGCCGATCTGCGCCGGGAAGGACGAGCCGTGCGTCTCCACGCCCATGGTGAGCGTCAGGGAGTCCTCGGTCAGCCGGACGATCTGGGTGATCCGGCCGGGGTGGGGCCAGGGCTCCACCAGGTCGTACGTCAGGACGGTCTCGTCGGCCGTCACGCGCGCGACCTTCCAGGCGCCGTCGCGGGCGGTGCCGTGGATGGCGTGCGGCGGGGCGTTCAGCGGCATCTGGCGGACGGTGGCGCCGTCGAGGAACCGGCCGTCGCGGATCCGCCCGCACCAGGGGACCATGGGGAAGCACCCGAACCGCTCCCCCTGCCGCAGCAGCTGACGCCCGTCGACGCGCAGTCCACCGACCCGGCCGCCATTGCCCGGCTGCACGGTCACCTCCGCGTCGCCCGCGGTCAGCGTGATCTCTTCGTCACTCACGGGACGACCCTACTGGGCCGATCAGGAGACCGTTCCGCACGGCTACCGGCGGCGGCGCAGCGCCCGCCCCACGACGATCGCCGACGCCACGACCAGCGCGGCGGCGGGGGCGGCCCAGCGCAGCGTGCTGTTCGGGGCGACCGTCTGCGGCGCGGGCACCGGCGCGTACCGCCCCCGCGGCGGCGCGTGATCGACCTCCTCGGCACTCCGCCCGATCATCGTCCGCCGCGCATGAGCAGCCTCGGCGGGAGGCTGAACGGCCTCCACGGAGTCGAGGGGGTCGGCGGAGTCACGGGGTTCACCGGAGTCACGAGGCTCGGCGGAGTCGCCAGGCTCGGCGGAGTCGCCGGGCTCACCGGAGTCACGGGGCTCGGCGGCATCGCCGGGTCCGGCGGGCTCGACGGGCTCAACGGAGTCGCCGGGCTCAGCGGCATCGACGGGCTCACCGGAGTCACGGGGCTCGGCGGCATCGCCGGGCACAGCGGCATCGCCAGGCTCGGCGCCATCG
Source organism: Streptomyces sp. YKOK-I1 (assembly GCF_054660435.1). Taxonomy (NCBI): domain Bacteria; kingdom Bacillati; phylum Actinomycetota; class Actinomycetes; order Kitasatosporales; family Streptomycetaceae; genus Streptomyces; species Streptomyces sp. YKOK-I1. The sequence continues at coordinate 5,617,112 of NZ_BAAGDR010000001.1, read as the reverse complement.
CCGGGTCCGGCGGGCTCGACGGGCTCAACGGAGTCGCCGGGCTCGGCGGAGTCACGGGGCTCGGCGGCATCGCCGGGCTCGGCGGCATCGACGGGTCCGGCGGGCTCGACGGGCTCAGCGAAGTCGCCAGGCTCGGCAGCACCGCCGGGCTCAGCGGCACCGCCGGGCTCGGCAGCATCGCCGGGCTCAGCGGCATCGACGGGCTTGTCTGGGCCCTCGCTCTCGAACACGGTCGGCGCCGCCCCCTCAGCAGACACGGTGGGCCCGGCGGGCTCTTCGGGCTCCTCGGCCCCTTCCAGCTGCTCGGACTCTTCCAGCCCCTCCAGCCCCACCGGCTCTGTCGGCTGTTTCGGTGCGGGGTGCCTCTCCGGCTTCTCCTCTGTGGGTGTTTCGGCCGCGTCCGACCCCAAGTTCTCCGCGAAGCGGTTCAGCAGGCGGGTGACCGCGGCCCGTACTTGGTCCTCGGGGAGTTCCGTGGCGCGGCCGGTCGCTGTTGCCGTGGTCTCGAAGTGGAGGGTCGTGCCCTTGTCGGTCTCCTCGAGTCGGAGCAGGAGCGTGAGTTTCACCGTGCCGGCGCCGCGGGCCTCGGTGGCGTCGCCCTCCGCGGCGTACGTCCCGTCCTCGCGCGCGGAGAGCCGTACGGTCCCCCGGTAGGTGATGGTGTGGCCGCCGATCCGGACCTTCAGCCGGCCGGCGACGGGCACGGCACCGGCGTCCTGCTGGAGGCCTGGCACCGCGCGGGCCACCCGGGCGGGGTCGGCGAGCGCCGCCCTCAGCCGCTCGGCGGGAACGGGAACGAACACCTCTTGCTCCATAGGGCCGGAGCCTACCCAGCGGTCGCCCGCGCGCACCCGGCGAAACAGCGATTGGCCGTGAGTGCCGTCAGTACCGCGGGTGGACCAGCGTCGACGGCGGCACCCCGGCCACCCGCGTCCGCCACGCCGCCCGCGCGTCCGCCAGGAGGCCCGCCTGGGTGAGGGTGCGCAGCCGCTCGCCGGGGTCGAGTCGCAGGGCGGGGCGGGCGCCGGGGTCGGCCAGGAGGAAGCCCCAGTCGGCGGGGGCGCGCTCGTGCCGGCCGGGGGCGCGGACGTCCACGCGGTAGGCGACGGTGTGCAGTCCGGCCGCGCGCAGGGTCGCCTCCACCGTCCAGAAGGCCCGGTGCCGGCCGGTGACCGGCCCGGCGTGCACGGCGAGCCGCCCGCCGGGGGCCAGGGCGCGCCGGGCGAGGCCGTAGAACTCCTGGGAGTACAGCTTGCCGCTCGCCGTGACATCGGGGTCGGGCAGGTCCGCGAGCACGACGTCGTACGCCGCCGGGGGCGCCCCGCGCAGCCAGTGGAAGGCGTCGGCCGTGCGGACCCGGACGCGGGGGTCGGCGTAGACATGGGCGTTGAGGCGGGTCAGCGCGGGGTCGGTGCGGGCGAGGCGGATCAGGTCGGCGTCGAGTTCGACGACGTCGACGCGGTGCACGCCGGGGACGGTGAGGGCCTCGCGGGCGGCCAGGCCGTCTCCGCCGCCGAGGACGAGCACGCGCGCGTGCCGGCCGTGCATCGCGGGGTGGACGAGGGCCTCGTGGTAGCGGCGCTCGTCGCCGCCGACCCGGAGCCGGCCGTCGAGGTAGAGGTCGAGGGGGCGGCCGTGGCGGCCGCCGGTCAGGACGACCTCCTGGACGCCGGTCCGCAGGGCGACCCGTACGTCGCCGCCGTAGACCGCCTGGCGCGCGGCCCGCTCGAAGTCGTCGACGAGGACGGCGGCGGAGCCGAGGACGGCGATCACGGTGACGCCGGCGACCGGCAGCAGCCAGCGGGCGCGGCGGCCGAGGTCGCGGTGGAACAGTCCGAGGACGAGGGCGCCCCCGGCGACGACGTTGACCGCGCCGGTCAGCAGGGAGCTGGTCAGCTGGCCGCAGAACGGCAGCAGCAGGAAGGGGAAGGCGAGGCCGCCGACGAGCCCGCCGACGTAGTCCGCGGCGAACAGGTCGGCGACGGCGCCGCCCGCGTCCTGGCGGCGGACGCGCTGGATGAGCTCCATGAGGAGGGGGACCTCGGCGCCGATGAGCAGGCCGATGGCGAGGGAGAAGGCGACCAGCAGGATGCGTGGGCCGTCGGCCCACAGACCGCCCCAGTCGCCCGTCCAGGCGAACACCGCGTACAGCACCATCGCGCTGCATCCGCCGACCAGCGCGAGGGCCACCTCCAGGGCGCCGAACCCGGCCGCGGCGAACCGGCGCAGCCGTTTGGCGGCGAGGGAGCCGATGCCCATCGCGAAGACCATCACGGACAGCACCACGGAGGCCTGGGTGACCGAGTCGCCCATCAGGTAGGAGGCGAGGGCGACCAGTTCCAGCTCGTAGACGAGACCGCAGGCCGCGCAGACGAACACGCACGCGAGGACCAGGAACCGCCCGACGTCCGGCCGGACGGGCAGCCGCGCGGGGCCGCGCCAGGGCGGTGGGGCGCCGGGCGGGGCCGGTGCGTGCGGTTCGATCACGGTGCGACGTTACGTCACGGGCCGGGGACGCAACGTCACCCACACGTGTGGAAGTTGGGCCGCAAACCTCACGTTCCGGCCGGGCTCCTCAGGCTCCCCGACGGGCTGTCCCGGCCCGCGCCCGTCCGCACCCCGACCCGCGTTCTCGTCGCCACCAGCTCCCCGTCCTGCGGGTACGCGTGCCAGGTGCGCCACTGGACGTGGCCCTCGTGCCGCTGGGCGAGGAGTGCGGTGAAGGCGTGCGGGCTGCCCGGGAAGACACCGGCCAGGCCGTTGGGGTGGTCGGCGACCAGGGCGAGGAGTTCCTGCGCCCGGCCGGCGAACCGACCGGGCGTCAGCACCTCGACGCGGGCGGCGAATTCGTACTCCCAGTCGCCCACGCGTTTGGCCACGCCCAGGGGGAGCGGGGTGCTGCTGCCGGGGATGCAGGCCACCGTTTCCGAACAACAGCCCTGCTCCTCCTCCAGCAGCACCTGGTGCGAGGCGCCCAGCAGTCTCAACTGGAGTTTGGCGCCGGACAGTTCGAGGTCGAGCGTGGCGAGGGCGGGCAGCGGTTCACGCCCCAGGGCCCAGGCGAGATCGGCCGCGCGCGTGTCGGTGTAGGAGGTGTTCAGGGTCGTGAGCATGGATCGGCTCCGCGAAGACGCAAGGAGGGAGGGCGTGGGTCACGCACCCCGGCCCCGGCCGGACCGGGAACGACGTCCTCACGGGACGTCCGTAGGGGTCCGGGGGGCTGCGTTGGTGATTTAGAGGGAATCATGAACGGTGGCGACGCCACAGCGTTTTTACCCAACTTCGTGGGGTTTCCATCCCTCAGGGGGCTCCACAGCTCAATTGTTCAACCACAGCGTGCCCGAAAACCCCGAAAACATGGTGCGACCGCGGGGCGCCCTGGTCAGGGGCGGACCCCGCGGTCCGGATGCGGCTCCCCCTCGGGGAGCTCAGCTGCCCCGTGTCAGCTGCCTCCACCGCATCCGCCGCCTCCTCCGCCGCACCCGCCGCCGCCCCCGCCGCAGGACGACGAACCGCCGCCGCACGACGAACCGCCGCCGCAGGAGTGGCCCGAGTGGCCGCCGGAGTCACCCGAGTGGCCGTGGTGGCCCGAGTGGCCGCCGGACGACGAGCCGCTGTCGCTTCCGAACACCCACCAGCTCGCGGCGGCCGTGTCGGCGCCGCTGCCCGAGCCGGTGGCGGACCTGCTGCCGGAGTGGCCGCGACTCGCCGAGCCGCCGTACGACCTCACCGGACGGCCGTAGGCGTGCCTGAGGCTCCTGCGGCGCGCGTTGACGACGAGCACCGTCACGAAGAGCACGGCGATCACCGCCAGGATGATGCCCACGATCATGGCGTCACCCTCCTTCCGAATCCCCCGAAGCGGCCCCCCGTGGGCGCCTCGCGCAGCGCCCGAGCGCTTGCGTGAACGGGGGATGCCCGCCCGTCTCACCCGCCAAAGCGCACTTGAGGAACTCCAGAGCTTCGGCGCAGGATGACCGGCATGACCTCCAGCTCACGCCCCTTCCTCAACCGCCGTCTCGCCGAGTTCGGGACGACGATCTTCGCCGAGATGTCCGCCCTGGCGGTGGCGACCGGGTCCATCAACCTCGGGCAGGGCTTCCCCGACCAGGACGGCCCCGAGGAGGTCCGTGAGGCGGCGGTGCGGGCGCTGCGGGACGGGCGCGGCAACCAGTACCCGCCGGGCCCGGGCGTCCCCGAGCTGCGCACGGCGATCGTCGCCCACCAGGCCCGCCGCTACGGACTGTCCTACGACCCCGACACCGAGGTCCTGGTCACCGCGGGCGCCACGGAGGCCATCGCGGCCACCCTGCTGGCCCTGCTGGAGCCGGGCGACGAGGTGGTGGCCCTGGAGCCGTACTACGACTCCTACGCCGCCTGCATCGCCATGGCGGGCGCCTCGCGGGTACCGGTCACCCTGCGCCCGGACCCCGAGCGGGCCCGGTTCCGTCTGGACCTGGACGAGCTGCGCGACGCGGTCACGGACCGCACCCGGCTGCTGCTGATCAACACCCCGCACAACCCGACCGGCACGGTCCTCACCCGCGAGGAGCTGACCGCGATCGCCGCGCTGGCGGTGGAGCGGGACCTGCTGGTCGTCACGGACGAGGTGTACGAGCACCTGGTGTTCGACGGGGCGGAGCACATCCCGCTGGCCACCCTGCCCGGCATGCGCGAGCGCACGGTGACGATCGGCTCGGCCGGCAAGACCTTCTCCTTCACCGGCTGGAAGGTCGGCTGGGTCACGGCGGCGCCCGGCCTGGTCACGGCGGTGCGCTCGGCGAAGCAGTTCCTGACGTATGTGTCGTCCGGCCCGTTCCAGTACGCGGTCGCCGAGGCCCTCGCCCTCCCCGACGCCTACTTCGACGCCTTCCGCGCGGACATGCTGGCCAAGCGCGATCTGCTGGCGACGGGGCTGACGGACGCGGGCTTCGAGGTGTTCCGGACGGCGGGCACGTATTTCATCACCACCGACATCCGGCCCCTCGGCGAGTCCGACGGCTTCGCGTTCTGCCGGGCGCTGCCGGAACGCGCGGGCGTGGTCGCCATCCCGAACGCGGTCTTCTACGACCACAGCGAGGCGGGCGCCCCGTTCGTGCGGTTCGCGTTCTGCAAGCAGGTGGGGGTGCTGGAGGAGGCGGTGACCCGGCTGAAGTCGCTCGCCGCGTAACAGCCGTACGGTCTGGGCTCCTCAGTGGACCCCAACCCGAAACCGTGGCACCCGCGTCGTCCGCGGCGCAGGTGCCGGCTCAGGTGTCGCAGACGGTGGAGCGATGCCCGGCCTGTACGACCCACACCACCAGCTCGCCGTTGTCGAGGGTGTAGATCACGCGGTAGTCGCCCACCCGCAGGCGGCGCCGGTCGGGCTGGGAGACGAGGGCCGTGGAGTTGAACCCCGTCGGGTCGCTCTCCAGCTCAGTCAGCTTGGCCAGAATGCGGAGGGCCATGGCTCGCGGGACCATGCGGAGTTCGGCCTGAGCCTCGGCCCGGAAGACGGTGCGGTACTCACTCACTGCGCGCCAGCGTCTCCCTCATGACGTCCTCGATCGGGATGCCGGGTGCCGGGTTGGTCATGCGCTCGTCGATGATCCGGTTGATCTCGCGCTCTTCCCACTCCTGGTACTTGCGCAGCACCTCGATGGACACCACCGCGGCGACCTGCTTGCCGCGCCGGGTGATCACGGTAGGCACGTCGTCCCGGTCTGCCCGCTCCACGACCTCGGCCAGGTGGGCCCCAACATCACGGATGGACGCCATCACGCGCTCAGTCGCATCGAGACGGCGGCGCGGGGTGGGGACCCCTCCCGTCGTCCCCGGGGCGGTCTGCGCCGACGGCGCGCACCAGCAGTTCGTACAGGGTCGCGCGTTCCGCGGGGCTGAGCGCGTGGAGGATCACGTCCTCGACTTTCGCCAGTCGCGCCTGAGCCGCCTCCAGTGCCGTCTCGCCGTCCTGGGAGAGTTCGACGATGTGCCGCCGGCGGTCGGCCGGGTCGCGACGGCGGACGGTCAGCCCGCGCTCCTCCAGTTCATTGAGGAGTCCGACGACGTTGCTCGGATCCAGGCCGAGCATCTCTCCGAGCGCCTGCTGACTCACGGACCCGCGCTCGCTCAGCAGGTTGAGCGCGACGACCTGCCGGTGGCGCAGGTCGCCGGGCCCGATCGACGCGTCCACGGTGCGTCGCCCCACGCGCGCGAGGTGGACGATCAGCGGCATGGACTGGCGCTCGGAGGTCGCCCGCGTACTTTCCATTCCGCAAGCGTATCCCCGATGTAAAGGTTTGCCACTCAATAATGGTTGGTCCTCTGCAATGATTTGCGCTACGTTGACGATCAGTTGATCGCAACGCGGAGGTGCGCATGCCCAAGCTCAAGATCATCCTGGGGACCAGTCGCCCGACCAGGGCCGCGGACAAGGTGGCGCCCTGGGTGGCCTCCGTCGCCGCCGCCCACGAGAACTTCGATGTCGAGGTGCTGGACCTACGGGACTGGCCCCTCCCGTTCTTCGCCGAGCACTTCGGCACCATCGGAGACATCAACGACCCGACGTACTCCGAGCCGCTCGTGAAGGCGTGGAACCGGAAGATCAAGGACGCGGACGCCTACATCGTCGTGACGGGCGAGTACAACCACAGCATCCCGGGCGTCCTGAAGAACGCCATCGACTCGGTCTGGCTGTCCCACGCGTTCCGCAACAAGCCGGTCGCCGCCGTCGGCTACAGCGCCGGTATCGGCGGCGGGACACGGGCGATCGAGCACCTCGCCCAGATCATGGTGGAGGCGGAGGCCGTGCCGCTTCGCAACACGGTCGTGATCCCGTTCGTCAACGACGCGTTCGATGACGCCGACCGGCCCACGAGCCTCCTGACGAAGGCGGGACTCGACGTCGTACTCGACGATCTGGCGTGGTGGTCGGCGGCACTGGAGCAGGCCCGCGCAGCCGGCGAACTGGTGCCGGGCCGGTTCCGGCTGCATGCGGCACTCGACGCCGAAGCCGCCAGGAGTCCGGCGGCGTGACGTCGCCGACGGACGTCAAGCAGCTGTCCATGCCAAGCCGACGAAAGCGGGAAACCCATGTCCGATGCCCTCTCCGCCGTCCCTGACCCGGACGAGGCCGTCGACCGCAAGCGGAAGGACCACCCGGGGCCCGTGGTCTTCCTGGTCCGGCTCCGGGCCCGGCGGGACAAGATCGAGGCAGCCGAGCAGGCGCTGAAGAAAATCGTCGGACCGATCCGTGCCAACCCGGACTGCCTGGAGTTCCGCATCCTCTGGGATCGGGACGACCCGCACTCCTTCACCCTCCTTGAACACTGGGTGAGCGTCGAGGCCGTCATGGCCCACGGTCAGCGCGATTACATGGCGGAATACGTGGCCACGAAAGACTTGATCTTCGAGGAAACCTCCGGCGAGTTCGTCCAGGAGATTCACCCGCCGAACGCGGCGGCCTGAGCCGAGCGACCGCGCCGGCGCGAACACCAGGACCCCGCGCCGCCGCCGTCGGGTCCTCGCAACCCTTCAGAAATCGGTAAGAGGAGTACTCATGCATGACGTGGTGATCGTGGGCGCCGGCCCGGTCGGCCTGTTCCTGGCCTGCGAACTCGGCCTCGCGGGCTGCTCCGTTCTGGTGCTCGAGCGGGACCCGGAGCCCCGCTCCCCGTGGAAGGCGGCCCCGCTCGGGATGCGGGGCCTGTCCGCCTCTTCGGCCGAGGCGTTCCACCGCCGCGGGATGCTGCACCCGCTGCTGACCGCCTCGGGCATCCACGACGACCCCGGCTCGCACCCCGACCCGGACGAGCCGTCACCCCCGCGCACTGTGGGCCACTTCGCCGGCATGATGCTCGATCCCGCCAAGGTCGACGTCGCCGCCCTGCCGTTCCGGCTTCCCAGCCCGGCGGACGGCCTGATGACAAGCATGGAAGCGGTCGAGACGGTGCTGGCCGAGCGGGCTCTCAAGTTCGGCGTGGAGATCCGGCGCGGCGTCACGGTCTCGGCCGTCACACAGGACGACGAGAGCGTGGTCGCGCGAGCCGGCGGGCAGGAGTACGCGGCTCGCTGGCTCGTCGGCTGCGACGGAGGACGCAGCACGGTACGCGGGCTCGCGGGCTTCGACTTCGTCGGCACCGATCCGCAGTTCACCGGCTACGCCGTCCTCGCCGACATCGCCGACCCCGAGAAACTGCGCCCCGGGTTCAACCTGACCCCGACCGGCATGTACCTCCGGACACCCGCGAAGGAGTACATCGGCATGACGGACTTCGACGGCGGCGCGTACGACCGCTCGCGGCAGCCGACCCGCGACCATCTCCAGGCGGTGCTGCGCCGCGTGTCCGGCACCGACGTGACACTGAACGGCGTCCGTCTCGCCTCGACCTTCACCGACCGGGCGATGCAGACGACGGCGTACCGGCGGGGGCGCGTACTGCTCGCGGGCGACGCCGCCCACATCCACTCCCCCCTCGGCGGGCAGGGACTCAACCTCGGCCTCGGCGACGCCGTGAACCTGGGCTGGAAACTCGCGGCGACCGTACGCGGGCACGCGCCGGACGGACTGCTCGACACCTACACCGGCGAGCGCCACCCCATCGGCGCCGGGGTGCTCGACTGGTCGCGCGCCCAGGTGGCGGCCATGCGGCCGGACCCGCATGCCCGGGCGGTCCAGGGAGTGCTGCGTGACCTGCTCGGGACCCGGGACGGGACGACCTACGTGTTCGAGAAGACCTCGGGCACAGCCCACCGCCTCGACCTCGGCGGCGAGCACCCGCTGGTCGGCCGCACCGCCCCGGAGTTCCGTCTCGAGGACGGCACCCGTCTCGCCGACCTGACGCAGGACGGCCGGGGCGTCGCGCTCGACTTCAGCGCCGGCCGCCGCCTGTACGGTGCGGCCAAGGGCTGGGGAAGCCGGATACGGTATGCGGCCGGGGCGGCGCGGAACGACCTCGGATCGGGCGCCGTGCTGATCCGCCCCGACGGCGTCGTCGCCTGGGCAGGCGACCACACCCCTGCCCCCGAAGCGTTCGAGCGAGCCGCCGGCCTGTGGTTCGGCCACCCGGCATGAGCCAAGCGCGATCTCGCGGGCCGAAAACGGCAGGCGGGGCACCGTCCACAGGCTGTGGACGGTGCCCCGCCGGGACGGACGGGCCGGTCGGGGGGACCTACGCGTCGCCCTCCTCGGGCTCGCCGTCCGTGCCGTCGACGTCCTTCTCCAGGCCCAGCTGCTCCACCAGCCACTTGTCGAACTCGATGGCCGCGCGCACCCAGCTCACCGTGGAGGAGACGAACAGCTCGATGTTCACCCCGGCGCCGATCAGCAGCTGCGCCTCGCCGATGAGGCGGACGGTGCCGTCGTCGTGGGTGTGCGTGTAGACCTTGGGCCACAGGGTGCGCCGGTTCCAGTCGTCGATCGCCTCCAGCAGGGGCTGCTTGTCGTCGATCTGGTGGGGCCGGTCGTAGAACGTCCGCACCGAGTAGACCGCCTGGTCACCCTCGCCGCGGAACATGAAGTACGTACGGAACTCCTCCCACGGCGCCGCGAGGTCACCCTCGTCGTCGACGACGTACTTCAGCTCCATCTGGTCGAGGAGCTGCTTCACGAGGTCCTGATCCGGGACTACGGGGCCCGCCGGTCCCTGGGGCTGCGGCTCGGGCTGCTGGCCCCCGAAGTTCGGAATCGAGGACGGGTCGATGCTCACCGAAATTTCCCTTCGTACGGATCCCGCCATCCTCCCCCATCCGGGGAGGGGGGTGGCAAGCCCCGCCCCCCAGGGTTCACCTCCGGTTGGCGCAATTCCGCTGAGAGCGTGCGAGCGGCGCGCGCCGGCCCCCGGGGAACAGGGGCCGGCGCGCTCTGCGGTGACTCGGCGTGGTCACAGGGTCTTCGTGGGCTTCGGGCCGACGATCAGGCCCTCGCCGAAGGTGTCCACGCGGACCGTGTCGCCGTCCTTGACCTCGCCGGAGAGGATCTCCCGGGCGAGGCGGTCGCCGATGGCCGTCTGGACCAGGCGGCGCAGCGGGCGGGCGCCGTAGGCGGGGTCGTTGCCCTCCTCGGCGAGCCAGGCGAGGGCCGCGTCGGTGACCTCCAGGGAGAGGCGGCGGTCGGCGAGGCGGCGGGCGAGGCGGTCGATCTGGAGGCGGGCGATCCGGCCCAGCTCGTCCTTGGACAGGGCCGAGAAGACGACCAGGTCGTCGAGGCGGTTGAGGAACTCCGGCTTGAAGGACGCCCGGACCACCTCCAGGACCTGCTCCTTCTTCTCCGCCTCCGTGGAGACCGGGTCGACCAGGTACTGGCTGCCCAGGTTCGAGGTCAGGACGAGGATCGCGTTGCGGAAGTCGACCGTGCGGCCCTGGCCGTCGGTGAGGCGGCCGTCGTCGAGGACCTGGAGCAGGACGTCGAAGACCTCGGGGTGGGCCTTCTCCACCTCGTCCAGGAGGACCACGCTGTACGGGCGGCGGCGGACCGCCTCCGTGAGCTGGCCGCCCTCCTCGTAGCCGACGTAGCCGGGGGGCGCGCCGACGAGCCGGGCGACGCTGTGCTTCTCGCCGTACTCCGACATGTCGATGCGGATCATGGCCCGCTCGTCGTCGAAGAGGAAGTCGGCGAGGGCCTTGGCCAGCTCGGTCTTGCCGACGCCGGTGGGGCCGAGGAAGAGGAAGGAGCCGGTCGGGCGGTCGGGGTCGGCGATGCCCGCGCGGGAGCGCCGTACGGCGTCCGAGACGGCCTGGACGGCTTCCGACTGGCCGATCAGCCGGCGGCCCAGCTCGGCCTCCATGCGGAGCAGCTTCTGCGTCTCGCCCTCCAGGAGGCGGCCCGCCGGGATGCCGGTCCAGGCGGCGACGACGTCGGCGATGTCGTCGGAGCCGACCTCCTCCTTGACCATGGTGCCCTTGGCAGCCTCCTCCTCGGCCTCGGTGGCGGCCTCCAGGTCACGCTCCAGGGCCGGGATCTCGCCGTACAGCAGCTTGCCGGCGGTGTCGAAGTCGGCCTCGCGCTGGGCGCGCTCGGCCTGGCCGCGCAGTTCGTCGAGCTTCTCCTTCAGCTCGCCGACCCGGTTCAGGGACTGCTTCTCCTTCTCCCAGCGGGCGGTGAGCCCGCGCAGCTCCTCCTCCTTGTCGGCGAGGTCGCGGCGCAGCTTCTCCAGGCGTTCGCGGGAGGCGGCGTCGGTCTCCTTGCCGATGGCCAGCTCCTCCATCTTCAGCCGGTCCACGGACCGCTGGAGCTCGTCGATCTCGACGGGCGAGGAGTCGATCTCCATCCGGAGGCGGGAGGCGGCCTCGTCGACGAGGTCGATGGCCTTGTCGGGCAGGAAGCGGGAGGTGATGTACCGGTCGGAGAGGGTCGCGGCCGCGACCAGCGCGCTGTCGGCGATCTGGACCTTGTGGTGCGCCTCGTAGCGGCCCTTGAGTCCGCGCAGGATCGCGATGGTGTCCTCGACGGTCGGCTCCGCCACCAGCACCTGCTGGAAGCGCCGCTCCAGGGCGGGGTCCTTCTCGATCCGCTCGCGGTACTCGTCGAGCGTGGTCGCGCCGACCATGCGCAGCTCACCGCGGGCGAGCATCGGCTTGAGCATGTTGCCGGCGTCCATCGCGGAGTCGCCGCCGGCGCCCGCGCCGACGACCGTGTGCAGCTCGTCGATGAAGGTGATGACCTGGCCGTCGCTCTCCTTGATCTCGGCGAGGACGGTCTTCAGGCGCTCCTCGAACTCGCCCCGGTACTTGGCGCCGGCGACCATGGCGCCGAGGTCGAGGGAGACGAGCCGCTTGTCCTTCAGGGACTCCGGGACGTCGCCCTTGACGATGCGCTGGGCGAGGCCCTCGACGACGGCGGTCTTGCCGACGCCGGGCTCGCCGATGAGGACGGGGTTGTTCTTGGTGCGGCGGGAGAGGACCTGGACGACGCGGCGGATCTCCTGGTCCCGGCCGATGACCGGGTCGAGCTTGCCGTCGCGGGCGGCGGCGGTGAAGTCGGTGCCGAACTTCTCCAGGGCCTTGTACTGGCCCTCGGGGTCGGCGGTGGTGACCCGGCGGCCGCCGCGGGCCTTCTTGAAGGCGTCCTGGAGCCGGTCCGGGCCGGCGCCGTGCCGGCCGAGCACGTCGGCGGCCTGGCCGCCCTTGGCGGCGGTGCCGATCAGCAGGTGCTCGGTGGAGAGGAACTCGTCACCCAGCTCCTTCGCCCGCGCCTGGGCGTCGGCGATCACGGCGAGCAGCTCACGGTTGGGCTGCGGGGGCGCCACGGTGGAGCCGGTCACGCTGGGCAGACCGGCGAGCACATGCTCGGCTCCCGCGCGGATGGCGGCCTGGTCGGCGCCGACGGCGGCGAGAAGATCGACGATGTTCTCGTTGTCCTGCCCCTGGAGCAGCGCGAGCAGCAGGTGGGCAGGGGTGAGGTCGGGGTGTCCCCCCGACACGGCACGGTTGCCGGCCGCGTTGATCGCGTCCCGGCTCCGGTTGGTCAGCTCGGCGTCCACGTTCGCTGTCTCCTCCTTGCGTCAGCCGTCTCCCTTGTCTGACTGTGCCAGCGTACACAAAGTTGAGTCTATTCCGCTCAATGTTCGGGCAAGGCTTCGCCCGTGTACGGAAAGGACAGGAACGGCGGAACGACGGGCCGGGGCTGATCCAAACCCGGCTGCCGTGCCATGCGGCGTTTTCCGGCCACGGCACAGGGGTTCCGAAACGCACCGATACGGGGAAATGTCCCCACAAAACTGCAGCGGCGTCACCGTGTTCAGGTCACGGTGACGCCGCTGCGGGGGGAAGCACCTGAGGCGATCTGTTACGACGGGGGAATCGCGTCAGGCACTGCGGGGGGTGGCTGAGATGGTGTGCGGAGCGGCCTGGGGAGCCGGTTCCGACAACTGGTGGTCACGCCGATCCAGGTTCACGAAGATCATTCCGTACCGGATCGCGCACCGTACGGGCTGCGGCGCCCCCCGGGGCCGCCGCAGGCACCGATAGGCCCGGACGTCGTCCTCCTCGTCCCGCGTGACGACCACCGGTTCTCCGAACACGGTCACCATCAACGAGTCACCACTGTGGGGGATGGCGGTGACCAGGTCGATGAAGTGCCAGCCGGAGCGGTAGGCGGTAGCCATCTCGCGTCGGAAGGAACGGTCGTCGGGTGGTGTACTCACGTCAGCTCCACGCGGTGTCTGCCGGGTAGACAGAAGCATCCTCGTCGCCACTGGCCGCGGCCGACCATGCCGTGTCGCGCTGCGGCTCGCTGGTCCCGCCGGACAGGCCGGACAGCGCTCCGAAGGCCAGAACGGCGGAGAAGGCGGCGACAAGTACTGAGCGAAGCATTTTGTTCCGCATATTCGGCTTCGTCCTCACTTGAAGTTCCCCTTTCCCCCGACGAGTAAGACGATGGCTCATTCGGGCACGTCATGGCCACACGATCGGTGCATCATGTTCCTGCATGTTCAGGACCCTGGGGGGTGGAGATTTGGCAACGAATCGAATAAAAGGGACACATCCCCACGCCATGACCGACCTGTGCGAGGAAGGAAGCCGCCTATACGCGGACGCACTTCGCACCGGACGCATCGCCCGCGTGGACGTGGAGCCCGCCCCTTGCCTGATGGAGCTCGCACTGCTGTACCCCGACGCCGATGACGCGAACTGGCTGCGTCCGGTTCCCCCCTCGGTCGCCCTGGCCCAGCGGCTCAACCCCCTCGAACGCGAGATCACCGAGCGCAGACGGCTCTCCGTCGAGCTGGCCGAGGCGTTCGAGCCGTTCATGACGCTCAGCGCCCCGCCGACGACCTCCACCCCCTCGATCACCCTGCTCGAAGGCCTCGACCACATCAACGGGGCCCTGGACCTGGCCGCCTCGCAGTGCCGCAACGAGGTGCTCTCGATCCAGCCGAGCCACCGGCACCCCGAACGCCGGCTCATCGAGGCGCTGGAGCGCGACAAGCCGCTGATCGAACGCGGCGTGCGGATCCGGACCCTCTACCAGCACACGGCCCGGTACAGCCCGGAACGGCTCGCCTGGGTGGACCAGTTCGCCGACGGCAAGGCGGAGTACCGCACCATCGACGAACTCGTCGAGCGGCTGATCATCTGCGACGAGACGGTGGCGTTCATCCCGATCCGCGACGACCGCCAGGTCGCCCTGGAGATCCGCCACGCCGGGCTGGTCCGCTACCTCATCAAGGTGTTCGAGTTCATGTGGAACCGGGCCGTCCCGCTGAGCGCCGGAGCGCCGTACGAGACCGCCCCCGACGGCCTCACCGACATCCAGCACTCCATCGCCAAACTCCTCGTCGAGGGCCATGTCGACGAGGCCATCGCCCGCCGGCTGGGGATGAACGTCCGCACCTGCCGCGCCCACATCGCCAAACTCGCCACCGCCCTGGGCAGCGGCAGCCGGGCCCAGCTCGGCTATCTGATCGCGCAGTCGGGGATCCTGGACCGGGACGAGTGAGGTGACGAGCTTCCGAAGAGGGCGCGGATGACGAGCGAGGCGCACCACCACGCCGAGGAGGTGTGCGAGCCGGGACTGGGCCTCTACGCCCGCGCCCTGCGCGAGCGCCGGGTGACCCGGCCCGAGGCCGAGGACACCCCCTGTCTGCTCGCCGCGGGGCTGCTGCGGCCGGGCCGGGACGACCCCGGCCTGCTGGAACCCGTACCGCCCGCCCTCGCCCTGCACCGCGCGCTGCGGCCCCTCGCGGACCGCGTCGCGGACGAACGGCGGCACACGGCACGGCTGGTGGAGACGTTCGAACCGCTGTTGCGGCTCGCCCGGGGCCCCGCCGCCGGACCGGAGGCACCCCCCGTCAGCGTCCTGAGTGGTCATGACCGCATCAACGATGCCATCACCTCCGCCATGGACGAGGCCCGCCGGGACATGTGGTGCATCCAGCCGCACACCGCCCACACCCACACGGCGCCCGCCGTGCACCTCCTGCCCATGGCACGCGACCAGGCCTTCCTGGACCGCGGCGGCCGGATCCGCACGCTCTACCAGCACACCGTGCGGCACGCCCTGGCCGTCGCGGCACGCTACGAGCAGATCCACGGCGACGTCGAGGCCCGCACCCTCGACGAGGTCACCGACCGGCTCATCCTGCTCGACCGCACCGTCGCCTTCGTCCCGGCCAACAAGGACCGCACCCTCGCCCTCGAAGTACGCCACCCCACTCTCATCCGGTACTTCGCCGCCACGTTCGAACACCTGTGGAAGCTGGCCACCCCCATGTACCCCGAGGCCGTGCGGCAGCCCACCCTGAACGGTGTCACCCCCCGCCAGCGAGCCATCGCCACCCTCCTCGTCGAGGGCCACACCGACACCGTGATCGCCGACCGCCTCGGCATGAACGTCCGCACCGCCCGCGTCCACATCGCCAAACTCGCCGCCGGCCTCGGCAGCGAGAGCCGCGCCCAGCTCGGCTACCTCATCGCACGCTCAGGAATCCTCGACCAGGAAAGAGACCCGACGTGAACGCGCCGCCGCACCCCCACCACGGCGTGGCAGAACTCTGTGCCCAGGGCAGCCGCCTCTACGAACGAGCCCTGCGCGAGGGCCACCTCACCGCAGGCGACGCCGAGACCGCCCCCTGTCTGCTCGACCTGGGCCTCCTCCACCCGGCCGTCGACGATCTGCGCCGGCTGGAGCCCGTCGCCCCCGCCGTCGCCCTGCACCGCCGGCTGAACGCCTCCGCCGCCCGGATCGCCGAGGAACGGCGCCACGAGGAGCGGCTCGCCACGCTCTTCGAACCCCTCATGCGCCTCACCGGCAGCCACACCGCCCCCGCGGAGTCCGCCTCCCTGCGCGTCCTCAGCGGCAACGAGCAGATCAACCAGGCCATCAGCGAGGCCATGGACGAGATGCGCGAGGAACTGCTGTGCATCCAGCCGCGGACCGGCCTCGACACCGAACGGGCCGCCGCCGCCATGGAGATCGCCCGCCGGCGCGACCAGGCCGTGCTCGACCGCGGCTGCCGGATCCGCACCCTCTACCAGCACACCACCCGGCACATCCACGTCATCATCGGCCACTACGAGCTGCTCAGCGGCGACGCCGAGGCCCGCGGCCTCGACGAGGTCACCGACCGCCTGCTCGTCGTCGACCGCACCGTGGCCTTCCTCCCCGCCAACGAGGACGGCACCCTCGCCCTGGAAGTCCGCCAGCCCGCCCTGATCGCCTTCCTGGCCACCGCGTTCGACCGCCTCTGGCGGCTGGCCACCCCGATGTACCCCCAGGCCGTGCAACGCCCCTCGCTCAACGGGGTGACCCCCCGTCAGCGGGCCATCGCCACCCTCCTCGTCGAGGGCCACACCGACTCCGTGATCGCCGCACGCCTCGGCATGAACATCCGCACCGCCCGCGTCCACATCGCCAAACTCGCCGCCGGCCTCGGCAGCGAGAGCCGCGCCCAGCTCGGCTACCTCATCGCCCGGTCGGGGATCCTCGACCAGGAAGCGCATCCGGAAACACCTCGGTGACCCCGGCCCCGGGCCCCGGACCCGCCCCCGGACCCGGCCCGGAGACCTGCCCCGGCACCCCGTCCGCAGGAGCGCCGGACAGCCTGTCCGGGCCCGCCCCGTCCACCACCATGCCCTGCACCGCGCCGGGCGACGCGCCCGCCACATCGCCCGCCACCACAGCGCCGTCCCCGCTCCCCTCCACCGGCCCGTCCAGTCCCACCTGCGCGATCCGCACCCCCAGCTGGGTCCGGCTCGCCGCGCCCAGGGTCTCCGAGAGCCGGGCGATATGGGCCCGGCAGGTACGGACGCTGATCCCGAGGCGCTCGGCGATCACCGCGTCCTGGTGTCCCTCCGCCAGCAGCGCGGCGATGGACTGCTCACGGTGCGAGACGCCCTCGACCCGGGTCTCCGGAAGCTGGGCGCCCAGCGGGATCGCCAGCCGCCACAGCCGCTCGAAGACCGTCACCAGATAGGCCACCAGGGCCGGGTGGCGCAGCTCCAGCGCCATCGTGCGGTCGGCGTTCGCCGGGATGAAGGCCACCTTGCGGTCGAAGAGGATCAGCCGGTCGACGACCTCGTCCAGGGTCCGGGCCTCCACCGCGTCGCCCATCAGCTCCAGGTAGTTCAGCAGGCCCTGGCCGTGCCGGGCCACATGGTTGTACAGATCGCGCATCCGCACGCCCCGGCCGCGCAGCTCCAGCGCCCGGTGCAGGCCCTCCGACAGTTCGTGCTCGCGCCGGATGCCGCCCGGCTGCACCGTCAGCACCTCGGTCGTGCACGCCTCGGTCGCCTGGTCCAGCGCCGCCTGGATCCGCGAGGGGCCGTCCAGGACCCGGATCGCCGCGCCCTCCTGGGCCCGCGCGCCCGGCGTGGGGCCCCCGAGACCGGAGTACCACTCGAAGGCGGCGACGGCCGAACCCATCCGCCGCTGACTGGCGCTCACCTCGTCGTGCAGCCCGCGCAGCAGCCGGGTCATGACCTCCTGCGGGGAGGTCGGCACCAGCCACTCCATGTCGTCGGGATCGGGGTGCAGCAGGGCCAGCTCCAGCAGACAGGGAACCTGCTCGGCGTCGCAGCGCGGCACGCGTCCGCGCCGTACGGCCCGGGAATACACGCGATCCCCGGCCTCGCACAGTCGGTCAGCACCGTGAGGATGCTCCTCCGTCCCGTGCCCGGCCATCGCCCATCCCACCCCCGCCTGACACCTCTCTGACGCGCCTTCCGGGACGCCACTATGCGCGGCGCGGACCGGCTCCGCAACACGGCTCCCCCGGCCACGGCAGCGGAAAACCCCTCATATAACCGGGTTTCTCCCGGCCTCCGCCCCTCGCACTGCAACAAGCTGATGGTGGCGCGGGCCGGAAGAGGCGGGCATCGTTGATTCCACTTCCCCCCGGGTGCTTCCCACCCGGGTCGGTCCGGCCGGACGACGGGGGAGCCCGGCCGGACCCGGGGAACCCCTGGGCCCCGTCGCCCAGCGGAGGCGTGCGTTCCCGGAAACCACGGGGTGATCGCCCTGTTACGTCCCCCACTTAACGTCGGGCCATGGCGGACATATTTGACGCGTACGCGTTGGCCGACGCGTGGGACGAGATGTTCGAACGGCCGGGTGAGGTCAGGACCGCCTACGAGCCGGTACTGGCGGCGCTCCAGCCGATCGAACCAGGTGAACTGCGCTTCCGGGCAGACCAGATGGCCCGTTCGTTCACCGATCGGGGCGTGACCTACGCCTTCGCGGGCGAGGAGCGGCCCTGGCCGCTGGACCTGGTGCCGAGGATCCTCGACGCCCTCGAATGGGATTTCATACAACGCGGGGTCGGGCAGCGGGTCAGGGCCCTGGAGGCCTACCTCGCCGACGCCTACGGGCCCTGCCGGGCCTTCGAGGACGGAGTCGTCCCCTGGCGTCTGCTGCTGACCTCCCCGCACTTCCACCGCGCGGCCCACGGGGTGGAGCCCCCGAACGGGGTCCGCATCCATGTCGCGGGCATCGACCTGGTGCGCGACGAGGCCGGGGACTTCCGGGTCCTCGAGGACAACGTACGGGTGCCCAGCGGGGTGTCGTACGTCATCGAGAACCGGCGGGCGATGACCCGGGTGTTCCCCTCGCTCTTCGACGGACAGCACGTCGTGCCCGTCGACGGCTACCCGGCACGGCTGCTGGCCGCGCTGCGGGCCGCCGCGCCCGAGCGGACCGCCGACCCCCGGGTCGTGGTCCTCACCCCGGGCCCCAGCAACGCCGCCTACTTCGAACACGCGCTGCTGGCGCGGCTGATGGGCGTGCAGCTGGTGGAGGGGCACGACCTGGTCTGCCGCAACAACCGGGTGTGGATGCGCACCACCCGGGGCGAGGTGCCCGTCCACGTCGTCTACCGGCGGCTCGACGACGACTTCCTCGACCCGCTCCACTTCCGCCCCGACTCGGTGATCGGCTGCCCGGGCATCCTGAGCGCGGCCACGGCCGGGAACGTCACCCTCGCCAACGCGGTCGGCAACGGCGTCGCCGACGACAAGCTGCTCTACACCTACGTCCCGGACCTGATCCGGTACTACCTCGGCGAGGAACCGATTCTCCCCAACGTCGAGTCGTACCGGCCCGACGAACCCGGCCAGCTGGAGGCCGTCCTCGACCAGATCGACCAGCTCGTCGTCAAACCGGTCGACGGCGCCGGCGGCCAGGGCATCGTCATCGGCCCGAAGGCCGACGCGAAGACCCTGGAGAGGACACGGAAGGCCGTTGCCGCCGACCCGCGCGGCTTCATCGCCCAGCGGCCCGTCGCCCTGTCCACCTCCCCCACCCTCGCGGGCGAACGCATGGCCCCCCGCCACATCGACCTGCGCCCGTTCGCCGTCAACGACGGCGACGAGGTCTGGGTCCTGCCCGGCGGGCTGACCCGGGTCGCCCTCCAGGAGGGCAACCTGATCGTCAACTCCAGCCAGGGCGGCGGCTCCAAGGACACCTGGGTGCTCGCCGAGGGCCCCGTCGAGGGCCCCTCCCGCGACGCCGAGGACGGCACGCTCCCGTCCGTGGTCCCCCGCCAGCTCGGCCCCGACGGAACCCCCACCCTCGTACCGGAAGGGGCGCAGCAGCAGTGAACGACGTGATCCTCTCCCGCATCGCGGAGGCACTGACCTGGACCGGCCGCTACGTCGAACGGGCCGACGCCACCGCGCGCATCCTCGACGCCTACCTCCACCGCATGCTGGAGGACCCCTGGCGCGACGAGGACCTGGCCTGCCGGTCGCTGTACGCGATCCTCGGCATGGACGCGGGCCGCGCACCGGTCGACATGCAGCAGGTCCTCGACCAGCTCGCGTTCGACGCCCGCTCGACCGGCTCCATCGAAGGCGCCCTGGGCGCCGCCCGGCTCAACGCCCGCAGTGCCCGCGAGGCTGTGTCCTCGGCCATGTGGGAGTGCCTGAACGCCACCTGGCACGCCCTCGCCGACCAGCGCCGCGCCGCCCGCCGCACGGGCCCGTACGGCTATCTGGAACTGGTCCGCAGCCGCGCCGCGCTCTTCTTCGGCCTGGCCGACTCCACGATGAGCCGGGACGACTCCTGGCGGTTCGTCGTCCTCGGCCGGAGTCTGGAGCGGGTGGACATGACCGTACGACTGCTGTCGGTGCGCGTCCTGGACGCCGCGCACGCGCCGGACTGGCCGACGCTGCTGAGCGCGTCCGGCGCCGACGAGGCGTTCGCGCGGGTCCGCGGCGGTTTCGGGGACACCGCGCGCGTGGCGGAGTTCCTGCTGCTGGACCGGGACTTCCCGCGCTCGGCGCTGCACGCGCTGACCACGGCGGAGGAGTGCCTGTCGGCGCTCGGCCGGCCCCGCCAGGATCCGGCCCGCCGCCCCATCGGCGGGCTGCGCACCCGCCTGGAGTACCTCGACACCGAGGGCCTGGAGGACCAGCTGCCGCTGCTCCTGCGGGATCTCCAGACCGCCTGCATGGCCTCGGCGGAGGCGGTCGCCGAGCGGTTCTTCCCGTATCAGGGGCCCGTGGTGTGGGCCCAGGAAGGAGCGTGAGCGCGATGACCCGCAGGCTCCGCATCCAGCACACGACCCGTGTCTCCTACGCGCAGGCCGCGGTCTCCTCGCACAACGAGGTCCGGATGACCCCCCTGACCCTGCCCGGACAGACCACGCTGGATTCCCGGGTGACCATCCGTCCGGCGGCCTCCACCTGGTCGTACTGGGACTACTGGGGTACGCAGGTCACCGCCTTCGAGCTGATGGACCCGCACGCCGATCTCACGATCACGGCCTCCAGCCTGGTCGAGACGGCCCCGCCGGACGAGCTGCCCCCGGCCCTCGGCTGGCCGGAGATCGCGGACCGGGTCGCTGGCTCCCGGCTGCTGGAGTTCGCCGCCCCGACGGTCCGTACGACGGTCCCGCCGAAGCTGGTGAAGAAGGCGCGCAGGGCTGCGGCGGGCCTGGACCCCCACGCCACGGCGGTGGCCGTCTCCGGCCTGGTCGCCGACCGGGTCGCGTACCTCCCCGGCACCACGGGGGTGAACACCTCGGCGGCGGAGGCCTGGGAGCAGGGCGCGGGCGTCTGCCAGGACCTCGCGCATGTGTCGATCGCGCTGCTGCGCGGCCTCGGACTGCCCGCCCGGTACGTCTCCGGCTATCTCCACCCCGAGCGGGAGGCGGAGCTGCACCGCCCGGTGGCCGGGCAGAGCCATGCCTGGATCGAGTACTGGGCGGGCGACTGGTACGGCTACGACCCGACCAACCGGGCCCGCGCCGACGAGTCCCACGTGGTGGTCGGCCGGGGCCGCGACTACGACGACGTCACCCCGCACAAGGGGATCTACCGGGGTGTGGCCGGCGGCCCGCCGGAGGTCACGGTGGAGTTCACCCGGGTGGCGTGACGGGCCCACGGCGGGGTCCCCCTGCGGGGGGCGCCCGCCGGGGCGCGTCCCGGCGGGCTACTTCAGGTTGATGGCGGCGCAGGCGGCCTTGTACTTCTCGGTGCAGATGTCGGAGACCTTGTAGATGCCGTCCGCGATGACGGTCGACTTGATGTTGCTCTTGGTGAGCGCGACCACGGTGACCAGCTTGGCCGGGATGGACTTGTTGGTGGGGCTGTCGACCTTGTCGCGGGTGAGCGCCTCGAACTGGAGCTCACGGCCCTGGACCTTGGCGACGGCCGCCTCGGCCGCGGCCTCCGCCTCACCGGCGTACGGCTTGTAGACGGTCATGTACTGCTCGCCGCTGATGATCCGCTGCACGGCCGGCAGCTCGGCGTCCTGGCCGGTGATGGGGGGCAGGTTGCTGCCGCTGACGCCCGCGGCCTCCAGGGCCTTGATGATGCCGCCGGCCATGGCGTCGTTGGCGGAGTAGACGGCCGCGATGTTGTCCTTGCCGATCTTCTCGATCGCCTTGGTCATGTTGGCCTGCGCGATGGGGGGCTTCCAGCCGTCGGTGTCGTAGGTCGCGGCGATGGTCACCCGGCCGTTGAGCTCGTTCATCGCCCCTTCCTTGAACTGGGCGGCGTTCGGGTCGGTGGGCGAGCCGTTGATCATGACGATCTGGTCGGAGGTGTCGGCCGAGCCGAGCGCCTCGGTGATGGCGCGGCCCTGCACCTCGCCGACGAGTTCGTTGTCGAAGGAGACGTACGCGTCGATGGGTCCCTCGGCGAGCCGGTCGTAGGCGATGACCGGGATGTTCGCCTCCTTGGCCTTCTTCACCATGGGCGCGATCTTGTGGGAGTCGACGGCGTCGAGCAGGATGCAGTCGACCTTGTCGTCGATCATCTTCTGCATCTGGGCGTTCTGCTTCTTGACGCTGGACGCCGCGTTGGCGTACTGGGTCTTGCCCTTGTTGCTGGTGAGGGCCGCGATCTTCTGCTTGATGATCGGGTAGTCGAACTCCGCGTACCGGGTGTTCGTCGTCTCCGGCATCAGCACGCCGACGGTGATGTCGTTCGTCCGGGTCGGTGTCGCTGAGCTGCTGTCCTCCGAGGCCCCCAGCATCCCGCATCCCGCGAGCGAGAGGGACATCGTGGAGGCGACCACAGCTATGGCGATACGACGCATGGAGGGGCTCACTTCAGGTGCGTTCCGGTGCCTGGGCGCTACACGTTGACCCAGTTGTCCCAAAAGCCAACGCGGCGGCGGCCTCCGGAGTCAAGTTGAACCACTTAACGAAGTAACAACATCACCCTCCGCTCAGCGGGTGAAGACGCATGGAGACGAAGCGAAGAGGGTACGGACCTCTCTTTACACCCTCTCCCCAAGCGGGCTCCACGCACAGGCAAAGGGCCGTACAACCAAGGCCAGTTCTCGCGAGTCGTGATCACGACAGGCGGTTTCCCGTACCCGTCTGCCCTTCCCGACCAGAGGATCGAATGAAGCCAGCCAGACTCGCGACGGCCGTGGTGCTCACCACGACCGGTGGTCTCCTCACCGCCCTCGCCGCCCCGCCCGCTTCGGCCACGACGAGCTGCACCTCCCCGGTGTACAAGCGTCAATTCTTCGCGAACACCACCTTTTCGGGCACCGCGAAGAAGACCGACTGCGACGCGGCGGTCAGCGAGAACTGGGGCACGAGGGCCCCCGCCTCCGGCCTTCCCACGAACAACTTCGGCGTGCGCTGGACGGTGACCCGCGACTTCGGCTCCGGGGGCCCCTTCACCTTCTCGGTGTCGGCCCAGGACGGCGTCCGCGTCTATGTCGACGGCGTCCGCAAGGTCGACGTCTGGAAGAACGTCTCCACGACGGTGACGAAGAGCCTGAACCTCACGGTCCCCAAGGGCAGGCACACCGTCCGCGTGGACTACGTGAACTGGACCGGCGGCGCGAACGTCAAGTTCGCCTACACGCCCCGCACCTCGGCGGCGGTCGACAAGGTCGCCCCGCTCACCCCGACGGGCCTCGCGGTCGCCTACGACGGCGCGACCGGCCGGGCGAAGCTGGGCTGGACGAAGAACAAGGAGATGGACCTCGCCGGCCACCGGGTCTACCGGCGCCCCGCCGACGGCTCCACCTGGACCCGGCTGGCCTCGACCGCCGCCACCACGTACACCGACACCACGCTCCCGGTGACCGGCGCGGCCTACGTCTACGAGCTGCGTGCCTACGACACGGCGGGCAACGAGTCGGCGGGCACGGCCCCGAAGACCGTCACCACGGCCGACCGGACCGCTCCCGCCGCACCCGTCCTGCGCCCCACCTCCAGCGAACCGGAGGGGCTCCGGGTCTCCTGGGGCGAGGTCGCGGGGGCGGCGTCGTACCGCGTGTACCGGGCGTCGAGCATGAGCGGCACCTACACCCTCATCGGTACCGGCGGCCAGACCTCCTACCTGGACTCCACCGCCGTGGAGGGCACCAGCCACTACTACCGGGTCACCGCGCTGGACACGGCGGGCAACGAGTCCGCGCAGTCCACCGGCGTGGTCGGCACGCTCCGGGACGTCACCCCGCCGTCCGCCGTCACCGGAGTGACGGTCACTCCGACCACGTACGGCTTCGAGGTGCACTGGGACGCCAACCCGACGCCGGACCTGGAGAGTTACACGGTCCGCCGGGGCGAGCTCTGGGGCGACGAGGACGAGCAGGTGTGCTCCCTCTACCCCGGCTACTCCGTGTCCGCCGACACCACCTCGTACGCGTACACCACCCTCCCCGACGGCGAGGAGTCCTGCTTCATCGTCGACGCCCTCGACGACGCCGGGAACTCGTCGTTCGCCTGGACCGGCGAGGCGCAGATCGTGACGGCCACCGAGTTCGACATGACACCGACCGTGGCCACCCCCGAGGGGTCGCCGCTGACCCTCGGCGCGGAGGCCGGCGAGGGCGACGAGGGCAACCGGCTGACCTGGCACGGCCTCGACGCGTCCGACCCGGACCAGGCGGGCGGCTACCACGTCCTGCGCTGGAACCCGCAGACCTCCGGCTACGAGCTGATCGCCGAACTCCCCGGCGGCGCCTCGGAGTACGTCGACACCGGCGCCCCGCGCGGAACCGCGTCCTTCTACTGGGTCACCGCGCTCTCCGCGGACGGCACGGAGTCGGCCCCGGCGTCCGACTGGACGGTCACCGCGCCGTAGGGCCCACGGCACGCCGAAGGGCCCGGAGGATCAGGTGATCCTCCGGGCCCCTCACGCGTGGGACGCCGGTCAGTCCTTCGGCTTCTTCGGGCGCCAGACCACCAGCGCGCTGGTCTGCTGGACCTCCTGGTACGGGACCAGGTCCCGGCGGTAGGAGGCGTGGACCGCTGCCTCGCGCTGCTGCATCGCCGCCGCCGCGCCCTCCAGGGCGTCCTGGAGTTCCGCGACCCGGGACTGGAGGGCGGCGACCTGGTTCTCCAGCTCGATGATCCGCTTGATGCCGGCCAGGTTGATGCCCTCGTCCTGCGACAACTGCTGGACGGTGCGCAGCAGTTCGATGTCGCGGGCCGAGTAGCGGCGGCCCCGGCCGGCGGTGCGGTCGGGGGAGACCAGGCCCAGCCGGTCGTACTGGCGCAGTGTCTGCGGGTGCAGGCCGGAGAGCTGGGCCGCCACCGAGATGACGTAGACCGGGGTCTCCTCGGTCAGTTCATACGGGTTTCGTCGACGGCCGTCCATCTCTGTCAGGCTCCCTTCGCGGCCTCGAACAGCTCCGCCCGCGGATCCTCTTCCGCGGTCGCCTCGCGATACGCCTCCAGCGCCTCACGAGCCTTCCCCGGCAGGTCCTTGGGCACACTCACCTCGACGGTGACCAGCAGATCACCGCGGGTGCCGTCCTTGCGGACCGCGCCCTTGCCCCGCGCCCGCATGGTGCGGCCGTTGGGGGTGCCGGGCGGCAGCTTCAGGGTCAGGGACGGGCCGCCGAGGGTGGGGACCTTGATCTCCCCGCCCAGGGCCGCCTCGGCGAACGTCACCGGCACCGTCACCGTCAGGTTGTCGTCCTTGCGGCCGAACACGGGGTGGGTACCGACATGGACGACGACGTAGAGGTCGCCGGCCGGACCGCCCCGCTCGCCCGGCGCGCCCTTGCCGCGCAGCCGGATGCGCTGGTTGTCCGTGACCCCGGCCGGGATGCGGACCTGCATGGTCCTGGACGACTTGGCGCGGCCGCTGCCCTTGCACTCCAGACAGGGGTGCTCGGCGATCAGGCCGCGCCCCTTGCAGTCCGGGCAGGGGTCGGTGAGGGAGAACCCGCCGCCGGAGCCCCGCGCCACCTGGCCGGTGCCGACGCAGGTCGGGCACACGCGCGGTGTGCCGTTCTTGTCGCCGGTGCCGGAGCAGGCCTTGCACGGGGACTGCGAGGACATGCGCAGCGGAACCGTCGCGCCCTCGATGGCCTCCGTGAAGGTCAGGGTGACCTCGGTGTCGATGTCCTGCCCGCGCCGGGGCTGGGTGCGGGTCGTACCGCCCCCGCCCCGGTTGAACAGGCCCCCGAAGACGTCCCCGATGCCGCCGCCGAAGCCGCCGGAGCCCCCGCCCTGGGCGCCGCCTCCGAAGAGGTCGCCCAGGTCGAAGTTGAAGTTGCCGCCGGCGCCCGGCCCGGGGCGGAAGCCGCCGTTGCCGAACAGGGCGCGCGCCTCGTCGTACTCCTTGCGCTTCTTGGGGTCGCCGAGGACGTCGTTCGCCTCGGAGATCTCCTTGAAGCGCTCCTCCGCCTTGGCGTTGCCCTTGTTGGCGTCCGGGTGGAACTCGCGGGCGAGCTTCCGGTACGCCTTCTTGATCTCGGCCTCGGTGGCGTCCTTGGGGACGCCGAGGACCTTGTAGAAGTCCTTCTCGATGAAGTCCTTGGTGCTCATCCTCGACGCGCCCCCTCTCCGGTGATCCGCTGGCTGTCTACGTCAGCCCTCCTCAGGGCCGTTGTCCTTCTCGTCCGCCGCCTCGGCGGTGGCCGCGTCCGAGGACTCGGCCTTGACCGCCTGGGCGCCGGGCTGGGGCTCGGCGACGGCCACCCGCGCGGGGCGGATGGTGCGCTCGCCGATCCGATACCCGGGCTGCAGAATCGCCACGCACGTCGTCTCGGTGACATCCGGCGCGTACGAGTGCATCAGGGCCTCGTGGATCGTCGGGTCGAAGGGCTCGCCCTCCTTGCCGAACTGCTGCAGGCCCATCTTCGCCGCGACGGTCTCCAGCGACTCGCCGACCGACTTGAAGCCGCCGACGAACTCGCCGTGTTCCCGCGCGCGGCCGATGTCGTCGAGCACGGGCAGGAGCTCGGTCAGGAGGTTCGCGATGGCGATCTCCTTGACCGCGATCCGGTCGCGCTCGACCCGGCGGCGGTAGTTCTGGTACTCGGCCTGGAGCCGCTGGAGGTCCGCGGTGCGCTCGCCGAGCGCGGTGCGCACCTGGTCCAGCTGGGCCACCAGCCCGGCAGTCTGGTTCGCGTCCCCGGCCGGGGCCGCCCCCTCCTCGGAGGCGGCGGCCTTCGGCTCGGCGTCGTCGGAGGTGGCGCCGGAGGGGACGTCGGGCTTCTCCTCGAAGCCCGGGGTCTCCTCCGTCACGCGGCACCGTCCTTGCGCTCGTCGTCCACGATCTCGGCGTCCACGACGTCGTCGTCGGCCTTGGCCTCGCCGGCGCCACCGGCGGTGGCGGTGGCCTGGGCGTCCTGGGCGTCGGCGTACATGGCCTGGCCGAGCTTCTGCGAGACGGCCGCGACCTTCTCGGTGGCGGTACGGATCTCGGCGGTGTCCTCGCCCTTGAGCTTCTCCTTCAGCTCGGCGAGGGACGCCTCGACCTCGGTCTTGATCTCGCCGGGGACCTTGTCCTCGTTGTCCTTGAGGAACTTCTCGGTCTGGTAGACGAGCTGCTCGCCCTGGTTGCGGGCCTCGGCGGCCTCGCGGCGGCGGTGGTCCTCGTCCGCGTACTGCTCGGCCTCCTGGCGCATGCGGTCGACCTCGTCCTTCGGCAGCGAGGAGCCGCCGGTGACGGTCATCTTCTGCTCCTTGCCCGTGCCCAGGTCCTTGGCGGTCACGTGCATGATGCCGTTGGCGTCGATGTCGAAGGCGACCTCGATCTGCGGGACGCCACGCGGGGCCGGCGGCAGACCGGTCAGCTCGAACATGCCGAGCTTCTTGTTGTAGGCCGCGATCTCGCGCTCGCCCTGGTAGACCTGGATCTGCACGGACGGCTGGTTGTCCTCGGCCGTGGTGAAGATCTCGGACCGCTTGGTCGGGATCGTGGTGTTGCGCTCGATGAGCTTGGTCATGATCCCTCCCTTGGTCTCGATGCCGAGGGACAGCGGGGTCACGTCGAGCAGCAGGACGTCCTTGACCTCGCCCTTGAGGACACCGGCCTGGAGCGCGGCACCGATGGCGACGACCTCGTCCGGGTTCACGCCCTTGTTGGCGTCCTGACCGCCGGTCAGCTCCTTGACGAGCTCGGCGACGGCGGGCATACGGGTCGAGCCGCCGACGAGGACGACGTGGTCGATCTCGGACAGCGAGATGCCGGCGTCCTTGATGACGTTGTGGAACGGGGTCTTGCAGCGCTCGAGCAGGTCCGCGGTGAGCTGCTGGAACTGGGCGCGGGTGAGCTTCTCGTCCAGGTGCAGCGGGCCCTCGGCGGACGCCGTGATGTACGGCAGGTTGATCGAGGTCTCGGTGGAGGAGGACAGCTCGATCTTCGCCTTCTCGGCGGCCTCACGCAGACGCTGGAGCGCCATCTTGTCCTTGCCGAGGTCCACGCCGTGGCCGGCCGCGAACTGCTTGACCAGGTAGTCGACGACGCGCTGGTCCCAGTCGTCACCACCGAGGTGGTTGTCGCCGTTGGTGGCCTTCACCTCGACGACGCCGTCGCCGATCTCCAGGAGGGACACGTCGAAGGTGCCGCCACCGAGGTCGAAGACGAGGATGATCTGCTCGTCCTTGTCGAGGCCGTAGGCGAGCGCGGCCGCGGTGGGCTCGTTGACGATGCGCAGGACGTTGAGGCCCGCGATCTCACCGGCCTCCTTGGTGGCCTGGCGCTCGGAGTCGTTGAAGTACGCCGGGACGGTGATGACCGCGTCGGTCACCTTCTCGCCCAGGTAGGCCTCGGCGTCGCGCTTCAGCTTCTGCAGGATGAACGCGGAGATCTGCTGCGGGTTGAACGGCTTGCCGTCCAGCTCGATCTTCCAGTCGGTGCCCATGTGGCGCTTGACCGAGCGGATGGTGCGGTCCACGTTCGTGACCGCCTGGCGCTTGGCGACCTCGCCGACGAGGACCTCGCCGTTCTTGGCGAAGGCGACGACGGACGGCGTGGTCCGGGCACCCTCGGCGTTGGTGATGACGGTGGGCTCGCCGCCTTCAAGAACGCTGACGACGGAGTTAGTCGTGCCCAGGTCGATGCCGACCGCACGTGCCATGGTGATCTTCCTCCAGCTGACTTGAGTGGAACGGACTCAAGTGTGCACGACCCTCACCGCTCGGTCAACAGACCTGAGCCACACCCGCTCAACTCTTATCCGTTCCTTACACGCAAGAAGCCGTTGACCTGCGCGGACGCATCCCGGCCGACCTGGCGTTCACTCGATCCAGGGCGTACGGGAAGGGACTCGGATTGACGCCGGGGGCCGTACATCCGGGACATCCGGGGGTCACGCCGTGCGCCACGCGCGCGTGAGGCGTCGTAGGCGCTCCCCCGCGCGCGGGGCGGCCCGTACACCGGGACCCGCAGCAGCCCGAGGACGACGGCCAGGGCGCCGCCCGCCACCCACCACACCGCCCGCGGCCCCGCCCAGCCGGTGTGCACGAGCGTCCCGACGAGCACCCCCGCGAAGGCCGCCGCGCCGAGCAGCACGACCGCCCCCTGCGGGGTGAGCCCGAGCCGGCGCAGCCGGTGCGCGAGATGGTCGGGGCCGCCGCGCAGCAGGGGCCGCCCGGCCAGCCGCCGGGCCACCGCGACCAGGACGGCGTCGGCCGCGGCGACCGCCGTGAGGGCGAACAGCACCCCCGCCCCCTCGGCCGCGCCGCCGCCCGCGCGCACGGTGACCGCACCCGCGGCGAGCAGGAAGCCGGCGAACAGCGAGCCGCAGGCGCCGAGCGCCACGCGCGCGGGGGGCCAGTTGTGCATCAGGAAGCCGGTGAGCGCGGCGGCGAGGACGCTCAGCAGGACGGCCACCCCGTCCAGCACCTCCAGCGCGGCGCACGCGGCCGCGCCGAAGGCGGTGACGACCCCGACCGTGCCCGCCACCCCGTCCGCGTGGTCGAGGGACCGGAAGGCGAGCGCCACGAAGGTGATCCAGGCGACGGCGAGCGCCCCCGCCCAGGGGCCGGTGTCGCCGTAGGGCACGACGAAGGCGGCCGCCACCGCCGTACCGAGCACGAGGAGACGGGCCTTGAGCCGCCACACGTCCGCGATCAGCCCCAGTCCGGCCAGGGCGGCCGCGGCCGGGAGCAGCGCCCCGACGCCGTCGCCGAGCGGGGCGTACCCCCAGCGGTCCCCGGCGAGCGCGACGAGGCAGGTGGTGAGGACGACGGCGAGGCCGCCGGACAGCGGAACCCGCCGCTGTCGCTGCCGCCGCTCGACCAGCCCGAGACGCAGGGCGGGCACGCGCAGCAGTCCGGCGAGGACGGCGGAGAGCAGAAGGGCGGTGGCGGCGGCGGCGATCCCGTAGAGCACGCATATAAGTTAGTAACTAATGTACCAATTTGGTACGAATAACACGGTCGGACTCTGAGGCGACCCTCAGCGATCCAGATCACCTCACCGCCCGCTACAGTGCAGCGCAGTATGGGGGTAGTCTCAGACGGACTGCATAAGTTACCGCTTAGTAACCGCCTAGCAATTCTTCAACCCTCGCAGGCCCGGGGAGCCCCCTCATGCAACTCGCCGCGATCATCGTGTCGCTGGTCCTGACCGTGGTCGGCGTCGCGCTGCTCGCACGCGCCATCGGTCAGTTCGTCCGGTACTTCAAACTGGGCCAGCCGGTTCCGGCCGGCTCCCGTACCGACAACCCCTACGCGCGCAGTGTGACGCTCGTGAAGGAGTTCCTCGGCCACACGCGGATGAACCGCTGGG
Source organism: Streptomyces sp. YKOK-I1 (assembly GCF_054660435.1). Classification (NCBI taxonomy): domain Bacteria; kingdom Bacillati; phylum Actinomycetota; class Actinomycetes; order Kitasatosporales; family Streptomycetaceae; genus Streptomyces; species Streptomyces sp. YKOK-I1. Next base: position 5,586,755 of record NZ_BAAGDR010000001.1, on the reverse strand, counting down.
GCATCGTGGGCTTCGCCCACTGGTTCGTGGCCATCGGCTTCCTGACGCTGCCGCCGACCCTGGCGCAGGCCTTCGGCCAGCTCTTCCAGGCCGACTGGACGCTGCCGGTCATCGGCGGCTTCCTGCCGTTCGAGCTCTACATCGAGTTCATCGGCGTGATGACGATCCTCGGCATCGCCGTCCTGATCGTGATCCGGCTGCTGAACCTGCCCTCGCGCCCGGGCCGCAAGTCCCGCTTCGCGGGCTCCAAGTCCGGCCAGGCGTACTTCGTCGAGTACGTCATCCTCACCATCGGCCTCGCGATCTACACCCTGCGCGGTCTCGAGGGCGCGATCCACCACGTGGAGCACTACGAGGCCGCGTACTTCGCCTCGTACCCGCTGGTCCTGGCCTTCAAGGGGCTGAGCGTCACCGCCCTCCAGAACCTGGTCTACCTGGTCGCGACGATCAAGATCGGCACGTCCTTCGTGTGGATGATCGTGGTCTCCCTCAACACCAACATGGGCGTGGCCTGGCACCGCTTCCTGGCCTTCCCGAACATCTGGTTCAAGCGCGAGGCGACCGGCCGGACGGCCCTCGGCGGCCTGCAGCCGATGACCTCCGGCGGCAAGCCGATCGACTTCACCGACCCCGGTGACGACGACGTCTTCGGCGTCTCCCAGGTCGAGCAGTTCTCCTGGAAGGGCCTGCTCGACTTCTCCACCTGCACCGAGTGCGGCCGCTGCCAGTCGCAGTGCCCCGCGTGGAACACCGGCAAGCCGCTCTCCCCCAAGCTGCTGATCATGTCCCTGCGGGACCACGCCCACGCCAAGGCGCCCTACCTGCTCGCGGGCGGCGGCAAGACCATGGAGGGCGAGGAGAAGGGGTCCGAGGAGCAGCTGAAGGACGTCCCCGCGGCGGCCCTCGCCGAGGCCGAGCGGCCGCTGATCGGCACCGCCGAGGAGAACGGCGTCATCGACCCCGACGTCCTGTGGTCCTGCACCACCTGCGGCGCGTGCGTCGAGCAGTGCCCCGTGGACATCGAGCACGTCGACCACATCGTCGACATGCGCCGCTACCAGGTCATGATCGAGTCCAGCTTCCCCTCCGAGGCGGGCACGATGCTCAAGAACCTGGAGAAGAAGGGCAACCCCTGGGGCCTGGCCAAGAAGCAGCGCCTGGAGTGGACGAAGGAAGTCGACTTCGAGGTGCCGGTCGTCGGCCAGGACATCGAGGACCTCTCCGAGGTCGAGTACCTCTACTGGGTCGGCTGCGCCGGCGCCCTGGAGGACCGCGCCAAGAAGACCACCAAGGCCTTCGCCGAGCTGCTGCACATCGCGGGCGTCAAGTTCGCGATCATGGGCGGCGACGAGAAGTGCACCGGCGACTCCGCCCGCCGCCTCGGCAACGAGCCCCTCTTCCAGGAGCTCGGCATGGAGAACGTCATGGCGCTGAACATGGCGTTCGGCGAGGAGACGGACGACGACGGCAAGGTGACCGCCGAGTCCGCCAAGCCGAAGTCGGCCAAGAAGATCGTCGCCACCTGCCCGCACTGCCTCAACACCATCGGCAACGAGTACCCGCAGCTCGGCGGCGACTACGAGGTCATCCACCACACCCAGCTGCTCCAGCACCTCGTCGACGAGGGCAGGCTGATCCCGGTGACCCCGGTCGAGGGCATCATCACCTACCACGACCCCTGCTACCTGGGCCGCCACAACAAGATCTACACGCCCCCGCGCGAGATCATGACCGCCGTCCCCGGCCTGCGCCAGCAGGAGATGCACCGCCACAAGGAGCGCGGCTTCTGCTGCGGCGCCGGCGGCGCCCGGATGTGGATGGAGGAGCGGATCGGCAAGCGCATCAACAACGAGCGCGTCGACGAAGCCCTGTCGCTGAACCCCGACATCGTCTCCACCGCCTGCCCCTTCTGCCTCGTCATGCTCACGGACTCCGTGAACGGCAAGAAGAACGAAGGCAAGGCCAAGGAGTCCATCACGGTCGTGGACGTCGCCCAGCTCCTCCTGGAGTCGGTGAAGACGCCGGTCGACCCGGAGGACCCGGCGGAGACGGAGAGCGAGCCGGAGCCGGAGCCGGTGAAGTAACCACGGCGGCCACGGCGGCCGACGCGTCCGGTGCCCCCAGGTCCTTCCCGGACCTGGGGGCACCGCCGTTCCCACCGCCGTTCCCACCGCCGTTGCCTCCACGGAGATTTACCGAACTCCCGTACAACCCTTACCTGTTGGAGCGGGTCTCCTGTTCGTCGACCGCCGTCGACAGCCGCCTCCCCCAGGAGAACCCGTTGCGCAGAAGCACCCCGGCCGCCCTCACCACCGCCCTGCTCGCGGCCGGCCTCGCCCCGCTGGCGCTGAGCGCGCCCGCCTCGGCGGCCGTCGCCAAGCACTACGACGACTTCAACGGCGACGGATACCGGGATCTGGCGTATGCCAACGCGTTCTCGGGCTCCCGCGGGGAGGGCGAGGAGGACTACTGGGGCGGCGCCGTCAGGGTCGTGTACGGCACCGCACACGGCCTGGACACCTCCCACAGCCGACTGGTCCACCAGGACAGCGCCGGGGTGCCGGGCACGGGCGAGGACGACGACCAGTGGGGCGCCTCGCTGGCGAGCGGTGACCTCAACAAGGACGGGTACGCCGATCTCGTCGTCGGCAACCCCTTCGAGCAGGTGGGCAGCAGCAGCTCCTACCGCGGCACGGTCACCGTCGTCTGGGGCTCGCGCACCGGCCTGTCCGGCGGCACCGACCTCGCGCCGAGGAGCGGCGCCGGCTCGTACTTCGGCTCCGACCTGGCCGTCGGTGACTTCACCGGCGACGGCTCGCCCGACCTGGCCGTCATCGGCGGCAGCGAGGCCTGGCTGTACCGCGGCCCGTTCACCAAGGCCGGCCGCACCGGCGCCTTCAGCAAGATCGACAAGCCCGACTGGAACTCGGCCGCGCTCGCCGCGGGCAAGGTCAACGGCGACGGCAGGACCGACCTGGTGGTCCTCGGCGTGCAGTTCTACGGCAGCAGGATCAAGGAGCGTGCCTGGTTCCTCAAGGGCACCGCCTCCGGTCTCTCCTCGGGCCCCGCCAAGACCCTCGGCGACGCGAACAAGGGCCTCGACCCGGAAGCCGTCATCGGCGACTTCGACAAGAACGGCTACGGCGACATCGCCATCGGCCTGCCGGGTCTGAACGGCGACAAGGGCGCGGTCACGGTGTGGCGCGGCACCTCCGCCGGACCGAGCGGCTCGGCGACGTACACCCAGAACACCACCGGCGTCCCCGGCACCGCCGCGACCGGCGACGTCTTCGGCCAGAGCCTGTCGGCGGCCGACGCCAACGGCGACGGCTACGCCGACCTCGCGGTCGGCGTCCCCGGCGAGAACGGCGCCGGCGGACGGAACGACCAGGGCGGGGTGACCTTCTTCCGCGGCGGCCCCGGCGGCCTCTCGGGCGCCCGCTCCTCCTGGATCCCGCAGACCGTCCAGGGCCCCGCCACCGCCCTCGCCTCCTTCGGCTACGCCGTCCGGCTGCGCGACCTGAACCGGGACGGCAGGGCGGACCTGGCGATCGGCTCGTACGAGGGCGGCGTACTCCTGCCCGGCACGAACACGGGCCCGACGGCGACCGGCGCGACCGTGCTGCCGGACTTCGGCTCGAACCTCGTCGACTGACCCGGCGCCACCGTCTCTGTTCCTCTCCCGAACGGACCCACCCCATGTCCCTGCGCCCCATGTCCCTGCGTCCCATGTCCTTGCGCCCCATGTCCTTGCGCACGCGCACGAGCCTCCTGGCCGCCGCCCTCCTCGCGGGCGGTCTCACCCCGCTGGCCCTGCCCGCCCCGGCCGGGGCGGCGGCCGCGAAGTACGCGGACGACTTCAACGGCGACGGCTACCGTGACCTGGCCCTCGGCGACAGCCTCGCGACCGTGGCCGGCAAGAGGCAGGCGGGCGCGGTCCTGGTCGTCTGGGGCACCGCGGACGGCCTGGACCCGGCCCGGCGGACCGTGATCACCCAGAACAGCCCGAACGTCGCGGGCGGCGCGGAGACGAACGACCGTTTCGGCTCGAAGATCACCACCGCCGACCTGAACACCGACGGCTACGCCGACATCGTGGTCACCGCCCTCGGCGAGCACGTCGGCACCCGGACCGGCAGCTTCACCGTCCTGTGGGGCTCCCGGGCGGGCATGAGCGGCGGAAGCCAGTACACGAGCCCGGGCACGAGCTGCCGTACCTGCAACTTCGCCGCCGATCTCGCCGTGGGCGACTTCAACGCCGACGGCAGACCGGACGTCGTCTCGGTGGACGGCGACGCGATCTGGTACCAGCGCGGCCCGTTCACCAAGTCCGGCGCACGCGGTACGGCCACCAACCTGGACCCGGTCGACGGCGAGGACATGGACGCCTCGCTGGTGGTCTCCGGCAAGGTCACCAAGGACGGCACGGCCGACTTCGCGGTGATCGGCCGCGACGCCGCCACCCGCGGCAACCGCGTCTGGTTCTACAAGGGCTCGGCGAGCGGCCCGGTCCGCCCGCCGAAGAAGGTCTCCCTGCCCGCCTCCACCGAACTGGTCGGTTCGAGCGCCACGATCGCCGACTTCGACAAGAACGGCTACGGCGACCTGGCCGTCGGTGTCTCCCGCTCGGGCACGGGCGGCGCCGTCCACGTCCTGAAGGGCACCTCCACGGGCTTCTCCTCGACCGTGAAGTCGCTCAGCCAGAACACCTCGGGCGTCCCCGGCACCCGCGAGGCGAACGACTACTTCGGTTACGACGTCTCGGCCGGCGACGTCAACGGCGACGGCTACCCGGACCTGGCCGTGGGCGTGCCCCTGGAGGTCCTCGGCACCCGCCCGTCGAGCTCCGGCGCCGTCACCGTGCTGCGCGGCGGCGCCTCGGGCCTCACGGGCACGGGCTCCCGCCAGTACGACTACACGACGCCCGGCGTCGAGGGCCCCTTCGACCAGGGCGACACCTGGTTCGGCGCGTCGGTGCTGCTGCGCGACTACGACCGTGATGGCCGCGCCGAGCTCGTCGCCTCCTCACCGGAGGTGGGCCTCCTCCATCTGCTCCCCGGCACCTCGTCGGGCCCGACCGGCACCGGCTCCACCACCCTGACCGCGGCGGGGCTGGGCCTGGGCAGCCTGCCGTACTTCGGTGCGGCGCTGGCGGACTGACGCCGTGTCCGGCCGGGGCGCCCCGGCCGGACTCCCGTATCCCACCCGGGGTTGCCCGGTCGCCCCTGACGAACCACTGACACAGCACCATGACATCCCTTAGGGGATGTCACAGCTCGGCCGCAAAGGGGGGTCCCGGAGGCCGGCTCCGGCACGTCTGTCGGCCGGACCAGGTACGTTCGATGACGTGGCTGGATTCAGGATCGGACGTGGCGGCCGGGACAACCGCGCCCCCCAAGCGCGACCGCAACACCCTCCGTACGGGCAGCAGGCGCCGCAGGGCCAACAGGGCCCCGCGGGGCCGTCGTACGGCTACGCGCCGCCGGCGCAGCAGCCGTACCCGCCGCAGTTCCGCGGCGGACAGCAGCCGCCGTACGGCGGGGGCGGCAGCGGTCAGTGGCCGCCGCACGGCAACAGCGGTGGGAACGGCGGCGGGAACGGCGGCGGGAGCGACGAGCCGGAGTACTTCGGCGGCGGCGCCCCGCACGACCCGTACGCGGCGAACAACCCGGGGCACACCCAGGCGTTCTCGGTCGACGACCACCAGCAGTACAGCCAGGGCGACACGTACCACGCGGGTGCGCCCGCGGCCGCGCCCGCCGGGCCGGTCGGGCCCCGGCTGCCCTGGAAGGACCTGTTGCGCGGGATCGTCCTGTCCCCCAACCAGACCTTCCTGCGGATGCGCGACTACACGATGTGGGGCCCCGCCCTGATCGTGACCTTCCTCTACGGCCTGCTGGCGGTCTTCGGGTTCGACGACACCCGTGAAGACGCCATAAAGGCCACCATCTCCAACGCGATCCCGATCGTCCTGACGACGGCCGTCGCGCTGGTGATCAGCTCCTTCGTGCTGGGCGCCGTCACGCACACCCTGGCCCGTCAGCTCGGCGGGAACGGCGCGTGGCAGCCGACGGTCGGACTGTCGATGCTGATCATGTCGCTGACCGACGCGCCGCGGCTGCTGGTCGCGATGTTCGCGGGCGGCGACGCGGCGTTCGTACAGCTCCTGGGGTGGGTGACCTGGATCGCGGCGGGCGCGCTGCTGACCATGATGGTGAGCAAGTCGCACGACCTGCCGTGGCCGAAGGCGCTGGGCGCGTCGGCGATCCAGCTGATCGCGCTGCTGTCGATCGTGAAGCTGGGCACGTTCTGACTCTCCCACCGTCTCTCCGGTACCCGTGGCCGGTCCTTCCACACCCGCTCAGGGCGTGAGGGCCGGCCATTGGCGTATGTGGCGGCGGGCCGGGGGGAGGGACTTGACGGTGCCGCGGGTGACGGTTGGGGGCCTCGGTCCGCTGGTCCTGATGCGGGAGTTGTTCCCGCAGGAACCGGCGTGGGGTGGCGGCGGCACGGACACGTGTTCATGGCTGGACGAGAGCACGGCGCGTGAACCGGAACGGCTGCCTCGCGTCTGGACGGGTCGAGAGGGAGGGAGCGGGACGTGACGGAGGACAAGGAAGCCGAGCAGGAGCGTGTCGTCGGCGTCGGCGTCGGCCTCGATGTCGAGTCGGTCGAGGAGACGCGGGCCGCGGTGCTCGCCGCGTGGCGGGCGGACCGGCTGCCGGGTCAGTGGCTGGTGCCGGCGGACCAGATGGCCTGGTCCTGGTAGACGTGTTCCTGGTGGGCCTGGTCCTGATGGGCCTGGTCCTGGTGCAGGGGATGGACGTCGCCGTCGGCTGGAGCGCTCCGGCACCGTGTTCACGGCTGGTCGTCGGGCAAGCGCAGGACGCGGCGTTCCAGCGGTGACACGTGGGCGAACACACCGACAGGCCCGTCGAGCTCCTCGACCAGAACGGCAGGGTTGAGGACCGCTCGGGCGAGATACCCGCCCGGCCCGCCCCCACCCCCGGCGGCAGGAGAGCCGAAGGGGCCTGTTGCGAGTCGGGGCAGGTCAGAGGGCCTCGGTGGACGGGGTGACCGGCTCCCCCGCCTTACGTACCGCCGGCAGGACACTCCACGGGAAGTTGATCCAGTCGTCGGTGCGCTTCCAGACGTACTCGCACTTCACCAGCGAGTGCGACTTCTCGTAGATGACGGCGGAACGGACCTCGGCGACATGGTCGAGGCAGAAGTCATGGACGAGCTTCAGCGTCTTCCCGGTGTCGGCGACGTCGTCGGCGATCAGCACCTTCTTGTCGGTGAAGTCGATCGCGTTGGGAACCGGCGCCAGCATGACGGGCATGTCGAGCGTCTGGCCCACGCCTGTGTAGAACTCCACATTAAAGTTCAGAGGCGCAATCACCAGGCAATATGCCCGACAATTGCGCCTCAACTCAGCACCAGCTCAGCACGTCATGCTGAGTCAGCACGCCCTACGCCGAGCGGATCCGACTCAGCGACTCGGACAGATCACGGGCGACGGCCCGCGCCACAGCACCCTTGATCCGCTCTTCGGCGCCCGGGAGGAGGTGGATGTACACCTGTTCGGTTGTCTTGCTACTGGCGTGCCCCATCCACACGGCCAACTCCGGAAGCGGGACGCCGGCCGCGATCGCCACCGAGGCGAAGTAGTGCCGGAGAGACTTGGGAGTGAGGCCCCGATGCTTCAGCCCCGCATCCTCAGTCGCCTTGTTCCACCGGTCGGCGAAGGTCGTCCGCGACGGGAAGCGGTTGGCGTACGTCTCGGACTCGTAGAACCATCCTTCGTCGCCCCAGGTGCCATACGTGGCGATGTGAGCGCGCCACGCTTCGTCAGTGATCTCCGGGACCGGAACCTTACGGCCAGTCCGGGACCACTTCACCTCATCCCGAATCGCCGTTCCGCGGCCCGCGCCCTCGTTCGCGCCGAAGCTGGAGAGCTGGGCATTGATCTTCACGAACCCGGTGTTCTGCTCCCACTTCTGCTCACACAGTGCCAGCGCCTCACCGACACGGAGACCGCACCCGGCCATGCTCCAGACCACCGAGCGGTAGTAGGGCTTGATCTCGTCGAAGATCGCCTCAACCTCACCGGTCGTCGGTACTTCGGCCGGATCGATCGGCCGGTAAGCCGATCCCTTGCGCTTGCGCGCTTCCGCCTTCTTGCACGGATTGCGCGGGATGATCTCAGCCGTCCAGGCGTACTTGAAGAGCGAGGCAAGGACGACCTTGCGCGTGTGAACGCCGTACGGCTTGTACCCCTTCTCTTTCTGGAGCGTCTCCCACTTGGTGATATCACTGGCAGTAATGGAGGCGATGGGGCGCGGACCGAAGAACTCGGCGTAGTGGTTCTTGTAGATGCTCACGTACTGCGCACGCGACGACACGGCCAACTGATCTTCGTCCGACCCCGCGTTCAGCCACTCGTCCCAGACGTCGGCGAATGTCCGCTTGGACTGTTCAGGGTCGATGTACGACCCGGTGTCCTTGTCGCGTTCGACCTTGCGCTCCCACTTGGCAGCTAACTTCTTGCCGGTCGCGCCCGACTCGAAGGATTTCTCTCGCTGCCGCCCCGAACGGCCACCAGGCTCGCGCCAGCGGGTCACCCAGGGATGCGGGCACCGGTCCCATGCCGTGACGGGACAGTCACACCGCTTGATGATCGAACCCATGACAGGGTCCCCCTTCGCTCGATCTACTCAGCACCAATATTCTATACGTGCTTATTAACGACGTGTCTGCTTAACCAGGATTCCAAGTCCCTTTCTCGGAAGCGGAGATGCTTGCCGACGCGGTAGCCGGTCAGCCCCCACGCCCTCCAGTTGCCGTAGAGCGTGTGCAGGGACACGGCCAGAAACTCGGCAGTCTGAGCAGGTGTCAGAAGCCGGTTTGAGCCCCCTCTCATGCGCGCTCAGCCCCCTTGCACTCGTCTCGGACGGCTTCCCGGTTGAGGGCCAGGTCTTCGGCGACTCCAGCCGCGATGAGGGCCGCGCCGGGGGTGTGGCCAGAGCCGACATAGCGCCAGTGGCGTTCCGTGCTCGCGTCGCGGGTGTCGTCGTGGCCCATGTGGTGGGCGCGCTCGGCGCGCAGTACGGCGTAGGTGGTGGAGTAGGCGCGGGATTTGGTGAGGATGTGGCCCCGGTAGCCCAGGGTGTGGGTCCAGGGGCGGAGGCGGAGGGGTTCGTACTCGGGGAGGCCGCCGAGGCGCCAGCAGGCGCGCATGAGGGCGCGGACGTGGGTACTGACGGGCGCCGACTCGATATCGGCCCAGGTGGTGAGTGGGGAGTCGAGGCCGGCGCCGGTTTCGCTCGCTCCCTTGGTCACGTACTTGGCGACGTACGCGGCCACAGCGTCGTCATCGGGGCCGTCACCGTCGGTGCGCAGTGGCCGAGCGTCGATCTGCTCACCCCAGCGCAAGACCCGCTCACCCACGGCCGGGCTGTAGGGAGAGCAGACCAGGACCCGCCGGGCCGACTTGCGTACGGCATCAATGAGGAGCTGCACAGTGCCCCACGCCGGGGGTTCGTCGTCGGATCCGTTCGGCCCGTCGAGGCGTACGACGGCATGGACATGGACGGCCGCCCGCTTCTGGTACTCGGCAACGCGAGCGAAGGACAGCCGGGCATGCTCGGCAAAGCGGGACTGTACGAGGCCGACGGAGGAGGCCAGGCGCCGCCTCACGTCGATCACGAAGCGGTCCCACAGCTTGGAGGCGTGCGCGTGCCAAAGGACGTGCGCTGTGTAGTCGTAGCAACCGGGGCAGAGCGGTTGGCCGACGACCGGGGCATCCGAGGCGTGGACGCTGCCGCAGCCAAGGGGGCGCCCATGTTCACAGGTGCGGCGATCTCGGCGGGGTCGACATTGTTCCCCAGCCCGGTGGACCGGGCCGAAAGAAGGGGCAGTGAGCGTGACGAACAGCCGAGGCCGGTAACGGACGGCCGGGGGAACGTTCTTGCCTCCGAGGAGACCGGCCCGGACGAGATGATAGGTGTCTCCTGCGTGGAGGCGGGAGCAGGCCGGGCAGATGGTTGCGCGGCGGTTGCGGCAGCGGACGAGGAGGCGTTCGCCGGGTTCGTTGCGGGTGTCGTAGTGGCGGAGGATCTCGCCAGTTGTGCCGTCCAGGATGGTGGTGGAGCCGGAGAGGTGGACGGGGTGAGCGCATCCGCCGGTGGCGGTGATCTGCTCCAGCCAGCGGGGGAACTTGGGGTCTTGAGCGAGGCGGATTGCGTCGCGGTCTGTTTCGGGGAGCTGACGCAGGCGCGCCGCGCGGTCGAGGGCGGCGCGCCGGTCAGCCGGGGTGAAGTCCGGGGTGATGGTGGTGACCTTCCGGGGTGGGCCGCCGTAGCGGCAGGGGCGAGGGTTGGTGGCGCGGAGTCGGTCATGGGATCGCTCCCTTGGGTGGTCGGTGTCGTGGTGGTTCAGCGGATGGTGCCGGTGCCGCGGCAGACGCGGCAGCGCCGGAAGCGTCCGCTCCAGGTCCTGCGGGCACCGTCCCCCTTGCAGTACGGGCACCTCACGCGAGGCATAGGCATGGCTGGGTGTCCTCTCTGCTCAGGTGTGGGAGAAGCCGCTGATGAACCAGGTCACGAGCCCGTGGATGGTGAAGACCACCGGGGTCTGACCGAGGTAAACGCCGAAGAGCCCGACACAGACCGCTTCCCAGGCCCGGACGTCGCGGGAACGGACGAGGAGGACGGTGATGATCCCGAAGATCACCGCGAACGTGAACGCCGTACCTTCGCTGATCACTTGGACTCTCCTTCCAGCGCCGTCAGCGCGCGGGTGACGAGGGGCAGATCCGGGGTCATCGCGCCGTACTTCCGGGCCGTGGCCACGGCCTCATCCGTCGGGGTGAGATGGGAGCGGGCACGGCTCCAGCCGCCCTCCGGGCCGGTACACACGGCCACACCGCGTTCCTCCGCCGTGATGGCTTGAGCGACCGCCACGGCGTCCTTGTTGAGGTCACCGAGGGTCATCTCAGCCGTGCCGGGGTCGTTGACCCGGTGGCAGATCCGACCGCCGAGCTGGGCCCGCAGTGCGGTCACACCGGATCCGAGGTCGGAGCCGACACGTTGGCCGGCCACGACCAGGTGGATGCCGAGTGCGGCGCCGAGTTGGGCCAGCCGCAGCAGCAGCGTGGAGCACTGTTCGGCCTCCGCCTTGCTCTCGCGAGTGCCGTCGGACAGGTAGAGCTCCGCGATCTCGTCGACCAGGACGACGACCGGGACCGGGCGGAGCTTGTCCGGGAGCTCCCAGATGGAGCGGACCCCGGCCGACCGGCACGCGCTCATCCGGTCCTGCATGTCGACTACCAGGGCCGAGAGCACGGCCACCGCTTCACGACGGCAGGTGGCCAGGGCGCTGAGTCGTGCGGTGAACAGGCCGAGTTCCATGCCGCCCTTGCAGTCGATGCCGACCAGGGCGACGCGCTGTGTGGCGAGTTGGGTGATGAGCCGGGCCAGCAGGGTGGACTTGCCCGAGCGGGTAGCCCCGGCGATCAGCCAGTGCGGCACCAGCCGCAGGTTCATCACCCACGCCCCGCCCGTCTCCAACGCCCCGATCAGCGCAGAGAGGAGTTCAGCCGGAGCCGTGGCTAAGCCCGGCCGCTCCAGCGGATCACTCGCCATCGCGGTCAGCAGCACAAGGCCGCGTTCCGGCGAGGTGACCCGCACCGCGTGCACCTTCCACGCGTGCACGAACGCATCCGCCGCCTTCAAGTACGTCGCCGGAGTCTGCCCCGCGTGCAGCCGCACCAGCACGCTCAGCCCCATCGGGGTGACGTGCGGGAAGGAGCAGCGCGGAGCCACCGGCCGCACCGGGTCACCCTTGACCAGCAGGTGACCGACGAGGGTCCGGGCCGGAAGCCGGGACACCGCCAGGTCGTTGAGCACAGCGACTCGCCGCCAGGTGGACACCACCCGCCACGCGGTCAGCGGGTAGCCGACGAGGTACCAGTGCCAGACCGGACGGCGCCGGCGCACCAGGTCCCCGACCACGAGCACCCAAGCGAGTACCGCCAGGGCGAGGGCGATGATGTACGGCTCCATCACGCCTCACCACCCTTGCGCTGCACAGCCGGGGTGCCGTGTACGGGCGTGATCGCATCGGCCCGGAAGCTGACGCCGTGCCGGTCACCCATCGACCACATGAACGCCACCAGCCCGGTGACCTTGACGATCTGCCCTTCCTCGATCCCGGTCGGCTCACCGCTCACGGCGATCTCGATCACGGAGATCCGCCGCCGGTCCTGCCGCACGGTGACCGCCACCGTGAAGACCGGGTTGCCGTCCCGGTCCTTCTTCACCTCCTGTGTCTCGGAGTTGCTGATCTTCACTTCCGGAGCGATGGCGCACCGCAGTACGCCCAGCCGCGCCGTGTCCACGGGAATGGACTGCATGATCTTCGGCCTCCCTGGCCAATCACGACGCCAGACTTCTCCTGACGTCACTTGTCCTTACGAGTGAAGAGTGTGGAGCGCTGTACGGCGAGTACGCAAGTACTTATGCTGACGAGTGATGTCGCGCGTGCGACGTTCCTACGACCTTGACCCGTCGGAGATGCCCAGATGTCGGAGATCCAGCGCCCCGGAGCCCTCTACCAGCAGGTGGCCGCAGCCATCCGCGAAGCGATCCTGTCGGGCGAGTTCGCCCCCGACTCCCTGTTGCCGTCCGAAGCTCAGCTCATGGCCCGCTACGCCGTGTCCCGCCCGACCGTCCGCAACGCCATCGCGGCACTGCGCGCGGAAGGGCTGATCGACGTCCGCCACGGTAAGGGCAGCTTCGTGCGCTCCGACGGACAGCCGTCGTTGACGATCGAGCGTCGCATCAGCCGCACCGCCGACGGCAGGTTCGTCATGCCCAACGGCGATGTCTGGCAGGAGACCGAGGAGGCCAGCGCCTACCGGACTCACACCACCAAGGCCACCGGCCGACTCCTTGAACTCGGCGAGGAAGAGGCCCTGTACGGCTGTGACCGCTTGCTCTTCGACCCCAGCACGGGCACACGCGCCATGCACCGCACGCTCATCCCGTTCGCCGTGGCCGAAGCGGTTCCGATGCTGGCCGAGGAGCCGTGCAAACGCCCGGCAGCGTTCTACCGGCAGCTCACCGAGGACGGACACAAGCTCACCTGGTCCGAGACCGTACGCGCCCGCATGCCGCTGCCCGACGAGCGCACCACGCTCCAGCTCCCCGACGCGACACCGATCCTGCACCTCTCCCGCGTCACCCACGACACCGACGACCGGCCCCTGATCCTCGAAGAACTCCGCATCGGAGCCGACCGCGCCGAACTCACCTACCGGATCACCGCCGACAAACAGCCCGCGCGACGCACCCGCCCCTGAGCTGCGAGCCGGATCGGTCGAAACAGCCTTCACTTCCTCAAGGGCGCGCCTGCGGCGCGCCGGGACGCCCGGCCGCCCCGGCCGGGCGTGCGGCGTGACCGCCGGTCCCGGCCGAGCGCCGGACGCCCCACACGACAGCACGCCCGAGGAGGCGAAGCGACGATGGGCCGCCGAGGGCCGGGGCGTGGGTGGCTGGGGGTCGCCGGTCTCCGAGACTTTAGGCAGCCGCCATGGGGCGAGCCTCGAAGAACAGGGGGCCAATCGGGCACACCAGCGGGCAGGTCCAGTACCTGCCCGATTCGCCGGGCGAGCGTAAGGCCCCCTGTTCACTCGCCCCATGGCAGCTCCCGCCCAAAGTCTCTGCGGCCGTCGACGTGCCCACGTGCACCGCTCACCCGCGGAAACACCCCTCATCGCGCACCACCGTCACCATCGGCGAGCCGCTCCAGGAGCCCCGCGAGCCGGATGGCCGCACCGGGCAGGCCCACCAGGCGCACCACCCCGCGCCCGTCGTCGTTCGTCGCAGCGACGGCTCGTAACTCGGACGGCTCGAACTCTGCTAAGAGGAGCGCAAAGTTCAGTTGCTCGGCGGCCTCGCGCGCTACACGCCAGCCCGCCATGTAATCGACGCCACGCACCCACAGACCGGATCCCACACCCGTCATGTCGTCCGGCCCGTCACCCAGCCAGCGTTCACCGGAGCCGCTCACGTGTCCCACCTCTGCCCTGATCTAGATAACGGATCGTCAACTCTGTTTGGCCCAGGGCAGATACGCAGCACGAAGACCCCGGTACCATCAGGCACCGGGGATCTTCGCGTTCCCCAACCGGGCCACCCTTCGCTTTCCAGGGCTGATGGGGTGGCCCGGTCTCGGTCTTCGGTTGTGAAGCGTGGCCCCTGGGTGCTGAGTGGGGATCTCAGCAAACCGTCCCAGGAGCCACGCCCCGTTGCCGGATGAGTTACCTTCCGGCACCCGGCCGCCGCGCGCTCCAGAGAGAGCGAACCGCGCAACGACAGCCGGAGATCATCAAGACGGCAGGCCCCGAGTTCGGCCGTCGAGGTCGAGGCGGCACCACACGGTCTTGCCGCCCCGGTCTTCCGGCGTCCACCAGACCGCCGCCGCCAAGCGCTGGACGATGAGCAGTCCCCGGCCGCTGTCGGGCAGGACCGCCTCAGACAGCTCTTCCATCAGGCCGGGCCAGAACGTGTCACCGAGCGGCAGCAGCGGCGGCGACGAGTCTTCATCCGCGACCCCGATGAACAGCCACTTGGGCCACACCTTGAAGTGCACGTCGACACGACGGGAACCGTTGGGGCGTGTCAGGGAGCGTTCCGGCACCACGTGGTTCACCACGTTCCCGACCAGCTCTGAAACGATCAGCCGCGCGTCGTCCACCACCGCGTCGGCACCCACGCCCCGGAGGAACTCGGCCGTCTGGTCACGCGCGACGCGTGCCGCATTGCCGCAGTCGGCGAAGAGGGTCAGCGTCATGTAGTGCCCACCGGACGAGGGATCCGGCGCGACGAACCAGTGGGCGTGCGCATCCAGTTCATTCGCTAAGTGCGCATGTGATCGCGCTCTTCTTGCGTCCATGAACGGGCCCCGTCTCAGGTCACGTCTACCGAGGACCTCCCGGCAGGGTGACGAGGGTGCACCCTTCAACCCACCCGCCGCTCCCCCCTCTTGGGGACCCCCCTCACCGGTACACTCGGAATCAGGACGTGAGTGCAGATCGAGAGAGCCGATCTGACGAAGAGCGTCAGGTCAATCACGATGGGGAAGTGAGATGACCGAGGCAGCACCCACACCGGCAGCTCTGCCACCGCACGTGCTCGAACGCGCGGACGTGCGGTCAGCAATCGCCAACCACGACTTCGGCGAAGTCTTCAGACTCGCCAAGCTCCACGGCCACATCAGCTACGCCAAGATCTCCGAGGCCGTCGGCTACAAGCGCGAACACATCGGCAAGATGGCCCGCCCGGAGACCGACGGCAAGGGCGTCCGCCCACGGATCACTCAGCACTTCAAGATCCTCGAAGTCGTCGACGGCCTGCGTATCCCTGGCCATCTCGCTGGACTCGCGCCCCGCCCGTGGGAGTTGGAACGGCAGGCGGCGACGACATCCAAGACCGACGACCCGAGCACCTTGATTGCCCAGGGCGGAGCCGGCCTCTGGGACATCGCCGAGATGCTTCGGCGCACGGAGATGTCCAACATCAACAGCGCCGCCCTGGAGTCGATCGAACAGGGCATTGACCAGTTGGCACGCGCGTACCCGTACGCCGATGCTGACTATCTCCACGAGCGCACCCGCAACGGCCTCCAGTACGTCACCAAGCAACTCGAAGGCCGGATGACGCTCCGCCAGCACCGGGAACTACTCGTCGACACCGGATGGCTGTTCCTGCTGAACGCATGCGTCCAGTACGACAGGGGCCAGCGCGAGGCCGCGAACCTCAGCAAAGCCGCCGCACTCCGCATCGGCCAGGAGGCCGGACACGGCGAAATCATGGCGTGGGCGTGGGAGATCGAAGCGTGGTTCGCCCTCACCCAGAGCCGTTGGCAAGACATGCTCGAAGCAGTCGAGGCCGGCCACGTTGCCGACCAGACCCACTCCGTGGGCGTACAGCTCTACGCACACAAGGCACGAGCCGCCGCCCGCATGGGAGACAGCCGCCTAGTCCGGGACTCCCTCGACGCCGGCCGCGCCCGCCTGGACCGCCTCCCCCGCCCGGACCACCCGGAACACCACTTCATCATCGACCCCGACAAGTGGGACTTCTACGAGATGGACGCCTACCGTCTCCTCGGAGACGACGAACGCGCCGCCGCCCACGCCCGCTCAGTCATCCGCATCAGCACCGGCCCCGACGGCACCGAAATCTCCCCCATGCGCGCAGCAGAGGCCCGCCTCACCCTCGGAGTCGCCGCCGCCCGCACCGGCGACATCGAAGAAGCCATCGGCATGGGCACCACGGCACTCGAAGCCGACCGAAAGTCGCTCCCGTCCCTTCTTTTAGTCGCCGACGAGTTGGACAAGGAACTGCGCGCCCGATACCCGCGCGAGCCTCTCACGCGCGACTTTCACGAGCGGGTCATGTCCATTAAGAGGGGCACAAAAAAACCAGAGCTCCCCTTCTGAATCTGAAGTGTCAGAAAAGGATTTAGCCCCCACCCTTTACGCAATCCTCCCCCCTTGCCCACCCATGGGATTTTAATTAGCCGGTGACCCCGCAGCGATCCATACATGAAACCCGTTTCGCTCACCCCATGCAACAACTTCACGATACAGGTCACCGTCTTTTAGGTGGTCAAGGTTCCAGTGGGATCTAGCTATCCTTTCCCACAGCTCTGCCTTAACCGCGACGTCCCATGTGTGCTTCACGACAAACGCGAGGCTTCTGAATAGATCATGACCCTGAGATACGCGAAGCGCAGGCAGCGTTTCGGTTGGGATTTTCGCGATCCACGCGGCAACTTTGTCTTCATCTACAGGATCCCCCTGGGCCTTCCTGATCAGGATCTTCTGGAGCACCTCCATCTCAATGCTGAAGGTTCTGGAGTTAAAAACAGCCTCAAATGGGAAGCCGCCTAGCGGGATCTGATGATTCCCCTGCATTGAATAAACTCGCAGCCAGCCCACAATGGAAGCCATTTCCACCGTTCGACCCCTGACTTCCGTAAGACTGGGGCCCCCTGGTCCGTCGCTATGCACTTTAGCGTAATCACATAGAGCTTCTATGCAGCGCTCTACGACCCCCTGAGCCGCAAACACCATCGCATCAAGATCATAGAGATCGGTATAGAAAACGTTAGGGCTGCCTGATTTCACTTCCGCGATATCGACGAGGTCGGCATCAACGATAGCGAGGACTCCGTCAAAACCTTGCGCATCCGAGAATTCCAGCGCCTCAATTGCCTCAGTCTTATTTGAGGCGACTACGATCTTGCACCCGTCGCGGTCGACACATCGAGAAAGAGTTACTACGTCACTGTCACCCTCAACAACAAGGATCGCAATCTTCTCGTCGTAATTCCGAAGCATTCCAATGGTGTTCTTAGTTACAGTCGGCGACAGGACGTCTCTCACGGGCGGGCCTCTCCGTTGGAAGAAGCCTTCAATCCGATCGTTTGCGCCCACCACTCGTTGATGATCTGAGGAGAGTGCGTGGCCACAATAAAGCGAAAATTGGAGAGCTTGGCGATTCGTTGAATATCCGCCATAAATTCCTGCTGCCAGGCAACGTGGAGCGAAATTTCTGGTTCGTCAATCAGAACCAGAGAGCCGGGATGGACCCTGAACAAGAGATCGTACGCCAGGACGATTTCATGTTGCTCTCCCGAAGAGAGCTGAGAGGGAGCAATGTGATGATGGCCATCCTCGCTCTCGAATCGGAACCCCGTCTGCCGATCAATCACCATCCGCTTAAAGAGAAACCTGCTTTTGATGATGCTCTTGAAAAGTTCGACTCTATTCAGAAGGTCTTGAAAGGTCGCCAGTTTCCGTTGACTGTCTTGAAGGTAAGTCCACAGTACCTTGCGTTGCCAGTCAAGAAGTTCACCTCCCGGAAGAAGTACATCCATTGACTCGTCGAGCAGTGCAATGGCTGCCAACCTATTTCTCAGCGTGCTTTGTTCGGCATACTCCTCCCGGATCCTCAATTCCTCCGGAACAGGTTCATCGGCCATCTCATCAAGGACTCGCCCAGGAAAGCTCTTGTCCAATTCCTGCGATCTTCTTGAATTTTCGGTTAGGGCTGTAGCAAGTCGATGCTTAAGATCCCTGGCGCACTCGGAGACCTTCATCCGCTGAGGGGCAGCGTCAGGTTGACGCATTCGCGACTCCCCTCCTGTATCTAGAATTAGTAGGCGCTGAGTTTCAACCATGTGCGCACTGAATCCGTCCAGGAACTCGGCGATTCCTCGATCGAAATCATGAAGCTCAACAAACCCGACCGCTCCCACTCCACGCAATCGCCTTGTCGTGGGAGAGTACGCTTGCCCAGTATGCTCAAGAGCTTGCAGTTTCGCTGAAGGTGAAGCATCTGTTTCAAATGCTTGGGCCAGTTCGGCCTGAATCTCTCTCCATACACTATATGGCAGATCCTCGCGCGGAATTGAGATTCTGCCGTGCATGCTTGTTGGGTTCTTTTTCCTGGTCAGATTGAACGAGAGGTCGAGGAACCTCCTCCTTTCCGAGTCTCGCGCCACTCTTTGTGCATTGTTGGTTACCGTAAGACGCTCTCCGGCAGTGAAGGCAAGCGAGATGCGGCCGAAGTTTGCTGTCGACATGGAAACAAGGTCGAATTTCAGAACTGCAGACAGGAGTTCAAGCATCCTTGTCTTCCCGACACCATTAGGGCCGTGAACAATTACGAAGTCCGCATCGTCGTTAAAGGAGACGTGATGATTGAACTGCCCGAGAAGGTTGAAAACACTGAAGCTCTGCAGTTGGGTCATTTGAACTCCCGAGAGGCTGACTTATGTTCTGAATGATCCAAAGGAAGTTTCACGTTATATTCGCTCAATGACGCGTTGCGGGATGCGAGCAAAGGGGCGGGTTACAGCTTTCTTGGATTCTTCCGAGGAGATCGCCTCATTGGCCGGCGAAAGCGAGTAAGGGCCTGGGAGGCGGCCAATCCGGCTCGAAGAGCATTCGCGCCTGAGCCTGGGCCCTGCGACTGACAGTCCGGCTGCTGTGTGTGCCGAGAACCTCGGGCAGCTGGCCGTTGGCGGGCCCTTGCTTGATGCCTCGGTTGTCCGGCTTCCGCTGCCTGCTGCCGTTGCATCTCAGCCCAGGCAGCAACAAGACCAGTGAAGCGATGACTCATGTGCTGCACTGCTGGCCCTCCCCCGGACGTTGGCAGCCGAAAGCGCTTTTGGCGTCCCCACAACCAGTCGTAACGAGACGACTCTAGCCAGCAATCACCCTCTCGCCTATCCACTCGCCGAACGTAGGAACATAGTCCCTCCCGGCACAACGTGACTGAAGGGTAACCAGGGCGATATCAGGCCGCAGTACCCAAACGGTCGCCTTCCCAGCACTGGTCTCACCGTTTGCAAGTCCATGCCGCCAGGAAACGGCCCGCTTGCAAGGCGGCCAGGCCGACTGACCGACCGACCGCGGTGCACCATGCACGCACACAGCCACCGCTGCCCAGCGCCAGCGCACGCTTACGGGTGACCAAACGACGCGGGCCAGACACGACCGCAACCACGTTCAGGCGCCAGCTGAGCGGGCGCTGAGCAGTCAGCACCAGCTCAGCACACAGGCCATGATCAGCGACAATAAACGCAAACGAACAGTAAGATCAAACTAGAACTACGGGGCCTCTCATCTGCCCATTTGCCAAGGTCAGACACTGCATGCTAAGCAGCCAGCCCAAAGCTCCACATTCACCAGGTGAAGGTTCTTGCAGTCGAGGGCATAGGCGAGCCCTCCGGCGACGAAGACACCCCCGCGGGCGATGCTGAGGACGACATCGGGCACGTACCCGTCGTCGGCGACGGCCTGTGCGAGCTCACGGACGGCGACGCCGAACTGCTCATAACTGAGATTCTCCCGAACCACCACGTCACTCACCGCTCACTCACCGCTCACTCACCCCTTCCTCCCCCCTCCTCAGACCTGGGTGCGGTGGAAGTTGAGGAAGGACCGCGAGGCGGTGGGCCCGCGCTGCCCCTGGTACCGGGAGCCGTACTGCTCACTGCCGTAGGGGTGCTCGGCCGGCGAGCTGAGCCGGAACATACAGAGCTGTCCGATCTTCATACCGGGCCAGAGCTTGATGGGGAGCGTGGCGAGGTTGGACAGCTCGAGGGTGACATGTCCGGAGAAGCCGGGGTCGATGAAACCGGCGGTGGAGTGCGTGACCAGTCCCAGCCGCCCGAGGGAGGACTTCCCCTCCAGCCGCGACGCAAGATCATCGGGCAGGGTGATGACCTCGTACGTCGACGCGAGCACGAACTCACCGGGGTGCAGAATGAACGGCTCGTCCCCCTCCGGCTCGACCAGCCGGGTCAGATCCGCCTGCTCGACCGACGGATCGATATGGGGGTACCGGTGGTTCTCGAACACCCGGAAAAAGCGGTCCAGCCGCACGTCGATGCTCGACGGCTGCACCATGGATTCGTCATACGGATCGATCCGCACCCGCCCGGCGTCGATCTCGGCCCGGATGTCCTTGTCTGAGAGAAGCACGCCCCGAGGATACGCAAGACGCGCGGAGCCCCTGTAATCAGGACGACTCCGCGCGCCCGCCCGCTGACGCGACTGCTACCGCTGTACGGCCCCTACCGCCTCTCGAGCGTCACCGGCACGGCACTGCGGAGCCGCGCGCACCGGGGACACCGGACGAGCCGTCCGGGGCCGAGCCGCTCGGCCTGCTGCATCGGGAACGAAGCGGTGCTGAACACGTGCCCATCGGCACAACGGACGACGGTGCGCTCCATCAAGTCCTAGAGTCCCTTCCCCAAAGAACCGCGTCCGGCTGCTGCTCGCCGGACAACGAAAGCCACATTACGGGACGAACGGGAAGACCCTCCAGGCGGCACTCCGACCCCGCCCGACCCCTCTTCGGCACCCCCACCGTACGCCCCAACTCCGGCCCCTCGCAGCCGGATCCCACCCCACGAAACACACACGGACCCCACGGCTTCAGCGCCGGGGGCCCGGGATGTTGTAGAGTGACGAGGCAATCGGACACCGGCTCGGCCGGCGTCTTACGCGGGTGTAGTTTAATGGTAGAACATCAGCTTCCCAAGCTGAGAGCGCGAGTTCGATTCTCGTCACCCGCTCCAACATGAACCCCCAGGTCTTGGACCCGGGGGTTGTTTGTTGTCTAGACCAGTTGGCAGGGCGCGCACCACATTCGCACCATAAGGGCCCGCTGCCTTCTCCTCGCTGCCCCCTAGGGTCGCCACGCCTCGCGGTACTCGGGATGCTCGGCGTACGACTGCGCAAGGACGCGAAGCGCGTACCCAAGACCCGCAATGCGCGAGTCCGTGGGATCCATCACCTTGAAGTTCCGTGCCAGCATGTCGACCAGGTCGAGCATCGGCAGATGACTGTCGAGGAGGGCCTCGCCACCGAAGGTGTGAGCCGCATAGGCATAAGCGTGGTTGTCCTCCTCGTTGCGCGCACGAAGGAACTTCAGAAGGTCGTCCATGGGCTCATCCTCGCGTGCCATCTGCAGCGTCGCCGACCTGTCTGCCCTTCTCCCCGCTTTGGTGCTTCGCACTCTCGGCGCGGACCAGGTCGTCGAGGCCGGAGGCCACCTCTCGCTGCCGCTCCTCGTCGGAGTGCTGATAGATCAGCGCGGCTTTCTCGGAGGACTGGCCGGCGCGGACCATCGTGTCCTTGAGGGTCGCACCCGAACGGGTCGAGAGCGTGTGTCCGGTGCGACGAAGGTCGTAGAAGCGGAAGCCGTCCGGGAGACCGGCGACGGTCCGGGCGCGCCGCCACTTGCGGCCGAAGGAGGTACGCCGGAAGGGCACACCCTTCTCACCGACGAAGACCAGGCCGTCAGCCCCCTTCTCGGCGAACCAGGCGAGGTGCTGCCTCACCTCTTTGTGGAGGAAGGCGGAGAGGACGACGGCCCGGACACCGGCACCCGACTTGGTCTCGCCGGGAGCGCGTTTGCCGTTGGTCCGCTCCGGTTCGGCGACGCGGACGCGGATCACCATCTTGTTGGGGTCGACGTCCCGACGGCGCAGGTCGGCCAACTCCTCGGGGCGCATCGGGCCGCGCCGGAACGTCCGGGGCGAAGTGAGCCGAGTCGAGGCAGACGGCCGCAGCATCGGCGAGGGACAGGTAAGGGGTGCGGATGCGGGACCAGCCACCGGAGGTGTCGCCGACGACGGCGAGGCCGGGCAGCTCAGGGGCGATGGAGCAGGCCGCGTAGACCGCTTCGGGCGCGATGTCGCCGAGCGCCATCTTGGCGGAGGCTTCATCGTTGACCCGGTGGCACACGCGGCCGGTCAACTGAGCCCGGAGCATGGTGGCGCCCTTACCGAGTTCGGCGCCGAAGCGCTGCCCGCACACCTCCAGGTAGATGCCGGCCGCACGGCCGAGCTGGGCGAGCCGGATGAGGTGAGTGACCATCTCGTCCCGCCGTTCCTCGTCCTTGCGGGTGGCGACGAGGAAGAGTTCCGCCACTTCGTCGACGAACAGCACGATGGGAGCCGGGCGTTCGCCCTCAGGCAGGCCCCAGACATCTGAGGTGATCTCCTCGTCCGGGATGCCGGGGGCGATGCCCTGCCGGGCCTTGATCAGGTCGTATCGGTCCTCCATTTCCTTGACCAGCACCGGCAGCAGCTCAGCCGCTTCACCGGGGTCGGTCGCCAGCGCGGAGAGCCGTGAGGCGAACGGCGCCAGCTCGACACCGCGCTTGCAGTCGATTCCGACCAGGGCGACGGGTTGTGCCGCGAGGCCGGAGATGACATGTCGCAGATACATGGACTTGCCGGACAGCGTGGCGCCGAGGACGAGTTCAGCGGGTTGCTGCCGATGTCGTAGCCGAAGCTCGCACGCAGCGGTTCTCCTGGGGAAGGATCACGCAACACTTCGGTGTCGGCAGGACGGCGGTACAGAAGCGTTTCGGTGCGTGGCCCACTCCCGCTCGGGCTCAAGCCTTGGAAGACCAGTACGTCAGGATGGGCGACTACTTGAAGGCGGGGCAGAGGGAGGATTCATTCATAAGCATCGACGATGTGCGCGAGACTCGACGTCGCTGCATCCGCCGTCGGCGGGGGTACGCGCTTGATCCGATGGATCAACTGCACAAGGTCCTACCGCGACAACGCAACAAGCCGGGTTCGCTAGCGAGTGACCTGTCAAGTGGGCAGGGCGACGCTGAGCCCAGCGGCTGACACCAACACGCACGAACAGTGGCGATCTCAGACGGTTCGCTGCGGACAGTCGACCAAGGCCGACGAGGCACTGCCCCTCGTTGCCAACGCCCCGTGATCGACCTGATAAGGATGCGGCAAGTCCTAAAAGCCTCCGTTACGGCTGCCGCCCTCAATCAATGGTCGGCGGCCTACCGAACCACCCAGACAGCAGCACGACCATACCCGCCTTGGCTATGCAGGAGGCGAGGCGTACGGGAATCGCTTGTAGTGCGCCTTACCCAACAACACGGCGGCTACGGCCCAAGAGAACACAACATATGGATCGGCTGCGTCACCTAGGCACTGACTCTTGTCCCGGCACTGCCCATCCAGTTCAACAAGATCCTCAACGGCCAAGTTGACGAACAGCTGAATCACCCACGAACAGGCGCTCGCCACCTGGAGGCCAGCGACTGCACCGAACGCCCAGGCACTGGTCCGTGCGTCGAACCTCGTCTCTGAGGGAAGCGGTCGATAGTAGGCCAGCAGGACGAGCACGCAGACAACGCCTACGAGTCCGTTCAGCAGGTCATACTCTCCGGGATCCATGACCAGCACGAAGACGGTCGTGAATGTGCTGGCCGTGAGCGCCCCTTGATCGACACCCCGCATTGTCGTAGTCACGTTTCGAAAGGGTAGAGCTGCGACGACATTCATATCTGACTAGCGCGGCAAAACAACGATTTTGGGTGAATACATAGCAAGGGCCAGCGAGCGCCAACACAGCATGCATCCGTCTCGGTCCGGCGCTTCATCGGCGTCACTGAAGCCGATGCTTGTTGCTGCGAACGTTGGACGACCCGTGCGCGCTTCACCAGGCGCGGGTCAACGAGAGCATGGTCCACGATGAGCATGCCGACTTTGTCTGATTAGGCTGGCCTACGGGCCAATCTCCCGATGGAAGCCCTGGCCAAGTCGCGGAGAACGCGGCTGACGTGCCGCAGCAGCGAGTGTTTAACTGCGTGACAACGCCCACAAACACCAGCGAACAACCACGAACGTCTGCGGACCATCAGCGCAGCTGAGAGCCACCCCAGCCCAAGGCGCCACCCTTGTTTAAGTTGCTTCGGGACGAAGAGGTCCCCGTCCCATGGCCTCCCGCCCCCTGCACACGGCTCACGGGACTGGCGCCGAATTCCCGCCGGCAGAAAGCACGGGTCGGCTACCGCATGCTCAAGTTTCACTCAGAACATCCGGCGAATGCTTGTCGCGTACATGCCTCGAACATACTGTTCGAGTGCTTGATCGCCACGGGGGCGGTCCACCGGAAAGGTGATACATGGGCATCAGCTCTCGGCGCGCCTCGACCAGCGCTGCCACTGCTGCACTGCTTATCTGCTTCGGGACTGTGGGTACTGCCGCTGCTGCTGAGGTGCCGACCGATGAGACGGCCGTAGCGGCTGACCAGACGACGGACATCAACGATCGGCAAGGGTGGGAGGACGAGGCCGAACAGCCGACGGGCACCAAGCTGCCGGCACGCTGTGACGGCCCCTCGACGTGGATCAGCATCACGTCGAAGAAGGCCTACCACATCCCGTCCTGGTGGAACGGAACCAAGTACAAGGACGGTCCGGGCGGGTCCATGACCGTCAGCGTGACCAAGACCGGGACCATCACGGCTGAAATCAGCGGCACGGTGACCGCGGAGGCCAACCTGGTCATCGCGGCGGCCAAGTCGTCCATCACCTACAAGGTCTCCGGAAGCGTCTCGATCGCGACAGGGCACACCTACACACGCAACATCTCCCGGAACAAGTACGGGCACCTGCAGTACGGTGCATGGGGCTACAAGGTGACCTGGAAGAAATACCGTTCCACCGGCGACGGTTGTGACGGGGTCGAGATCGGCCACGGCACCGCGACGCTGCCCACCTCCGAGACCGGCTGGAAGTACTGGGAAACCGCGACATGACGCACTCGAGCCCACGGACGAAGCGATTCGCCGCAGGCACCATCCTGCTGTCGGTCTTGATGATCACCGGATGCTCGGGCTCCGCCAACGACGAGGGCAAGGGTGCTGATTCCTCGCCGTCGACCACGCCGAGTTCGACACAGACAGCGGCCGAGACATCCGAGAAGCAGCTCACGAAGCAGGCCCAGGCCGCCCTAGCCGCTGTTCAAGGGGGAACCCTGGTCGAGGCCGGCGCGGAACGCGTGGGCGACGGCATCCACACCGAGCCAGAACTGACGAGCGGGAAGGCCTACAAGCTCAGCCTCGTCTGCGTCGGCACCGGCAGCGCACAACTGACCTTCTCACCAACGAGCGCGGGCAAGAAGGCCACCGTGCCGTGCGACCGATCGGTGGTCCAGCAACGAATCACCGCGGACAAGGCAGTCCGCATCGATGTCGACGGTACCGAGGGATCGATCGGTGTGATCGCCTGGCAGATCTACACCGTCTGACAACGGATCAGGGTGCCGTCCGGCACAACCGCCGGACGGCACCCTGCCGCGTCCAAGCGCGCCCCAGAGGAGCGCGTGCCACTCGCGTGCCAGATCCTGCGGAGAACTACGGGGAATACCGGGAAACCAGTCGACAGCCCACCAGGCGCCAACATCGCTGCACCGCAGGTCAGCCCGACAAGCACCCGTAGAGGACCCAAGCTTCCCCAGCTGAGAGCGCGAGTTCGATTCTCGTCACCCGCTCCATGGACAAGGCCCAGGTCACAGACCTGGGCCTTGTTGGCTGCCGAGAGCTTTGGCGGCTGGCTGGCGGCAAGCGTCTCAGGCGACGGTGTACTCCGCATCCCCGAAGTCTGCGACTACGCGCAGGCGACCGCCGAGCGCTTCCACGTAGGCCCGGAGGGTCGCGACTTCCGCACGATCCAGCTCACCGTGCTCGATCGCGGAGACCCGAGGTGCTGAGACTCCCATCGATGCGGCCACTTGGCGCTGAGTCAGCGCCTGCTCACGCCGGACCTCCGCGAGCTTGTGAGCGCGCACTTCCGCGGTCAGCCTGTTCATGGCCGCCTGCTTTTCCTGAACCGACCGCACCGGCAGCCCAGCGGCCTCACGCCGCTCGCGCGCCTTGCGCTTGGTCTCCTCCCAGCCGACAGTGCTCATTCGTACTCCCTGGTTTCAAGATCAGCCAGATGGGCCTGGTACCTCTGCTCGGCGATCGGGATGTTGATGTCGTACCAGCGCTGCCAGTTTCCGGCCTTGTCGCCAGCCACCAGGAGCACTGCCCGGCGCACCGGATCGAAGGCGAAGAGGATCCGGATCTCGCTGCTTCCGGATGATCCAGGCCTCAGCTCCTTCAGGTGATGGTTCTCGGCACCCTTGATCCGGTCGACCAGCGGACGGCCGAGCGTCGGCCCTGTGGCCGCCAGCATGTCGATGGCGTCTTCTACCTGTTCAGCGCTGTCCCAGTCGTCTTCGGCCAGGGCCTCGAACCACGCCGCGACCTCCCCGACAAGGACCACTTACCATTGAGCCACGACCCTCATGTTAATGCAAGCGTTAACCTCGCTGCTGTGACCAGCCGACGTGCAGCGCATCTGGGTAGGACATACAACGGGCACGAGCGTTCACCGGCAGGGCAATGGTTGCGGTGATGTACTGACGAGACCGGACGGGCCACACCACAAGCGCATTAGATCGAGCGGGGACCAGCGGGGAGTCACGGTGAAAGCGGACGCGACCGTGAAACTTGCAGCCGAACCGTTTGCCCAGGTCATCACCCCATCCGGCCGCACATGACCGCAGCTTCCCGAACGCAGAGTGCCCTCCTCCCCGGGCCGCTCATCTCGGCGCCTGCCGCGATCACTCCGCTCCGGGTGGAAAGCCGTAGATGCCGTCGCCCGCCGGGGACGCATCCGGGATGTCGAGAGGGCAGATTCCCCAGTGCCGGGCGATGGCCATGACGTGCCTCTCACGCGGCATGGCGTCATGCCAGTCATCCCAGTCGGACTCGCTCCAGTTCTCCCAGCCTTCCTCCAGCCACCTGTGCCCGACACCGAGCCGGCGCTCGATCTCGGTGGGCTCACCGAGCCGCAGGGGCACGTCACCGCCTACGCCGTTGTAGCAGTAGGCCCGGACAACCCGGCCGGCCTCCACCCTCGCCCACGCGTGGTACTCGCCGATGCGATCGGTGCAGAAATACTGGAGGTCGCCCAGGCGCAGACCAAGTGACCCAAGCCAGGACAGGAGGGCGGGACCGTCGCCGTCGAGGCCGTTGTCGAGGCCGATGCCGAGGTGGATCCGGCCGTGAGCGAGCGTCCAGCCGTCCACGGGCGAGGCCACGAACACACCCCGCCGGTACGCCGCTTCCGTCCCCGCGTCCCAGTCCATGGTCACTCGCCCGAGCAACCCGAGCGCGTCGGCGACTTCCCCACTGTCCACGCCGGGCACCGCCAGCCAGGACGTCTTGTAACCGATGCCCACGACCGATCCCCTCCCACGCTCGTGCACGCATCCTGCCGCACAGCTCCGTCATGTGCCCTCGTTGGGTCCGCCGCGCATGAACGCCGGTGATCGGCCCTGTTCGGCACCTCCCGGAACCACCTCAGTGGGGGGATCGTGCGCGACCGAGCTGTCTGGTCACCGGTCTACGCCCTCTCGGGAACGCTGGACACAACACTGAGCGGCGATGCCGACGGACCAGCGGCGTCAGTCGGGGACGCGGACGCCGCACCACACACGCACCACAAACGCCAGACGAGGCCCAGGCCCCGGCACCGGCCCCGGCTAGTGCGCGTCGCACACCTTCCGGTACGTCGCGTCCGGCAGGTACGTCCTCCAACTGGTCCGGGTCAGGCCCTGGTCTCCCGCGCGGGCGCAGACGCGTCGCAGCGCGTGGGCGGGGTCGAGGTCGTACCGCTGGACGGGGACGTGGGCGCCGCTCGCGTACAGGGTGCGGCCGTCGGGGGCGACGGCGAGGGAGGTGATCGCCTCGCCGGGGGTGGGCAGGGGGCCGCCCAGGGGTTGGTGGGTGTCCGTGTCCCAGAGTTGGAGCGTGCCCTCGTCGCCGCCGACGGCGAGGGTGCGGCCGTCGGGGCTCAGCGCGACGGAGCTGATCTCCTCCGGGCTGTTGGCCGGGGAGTCGGGGAAGGCGTCGCGCAGGATGTCCGCGTGGTCGCTCAGGTCGCCGTCCCAGAGGGTGACGCGGCGCGCGACGTCGCCTGCGGCGAGGCGGGTGCCGTCGGCGGTGAAGGCGAGCGCGGTGATCCCGTCGTCCGGGGTCGGGCCCAGTTCCGTGGGACGGCCGGAGGGGAGGCGGACGGCACGGTTCTCGCCGGCGAGCAGTCGGCCGTCGGGGCGGACCGCGAGCAGGGAGCCCGCCGACTTCGCCACCACACCCGACCGGCGGCCCCGGGTCACGTCCCACACCTCGTCCACCGCACCACCCCCGGCGGCCGGGCGGGCCGCGTACAGGGTGCGGCCGCCGGGGCCGAGCGCGATCGAGAGCACGCTGTCGGCGGACGGCTGCTCCGGCGCCGTGCGCAGGGTGGCCAGGACCCGGCCGTGGGCCACGTCCCAGACGGTGATCCGCTGTTCGGCGGGGTTCTGCCCGAGGGCCGAGACGCCGTACGCGAACATCTCGCCGTCCGGGCTGAGCGCCATCAGCGGTGCCGTCTCCCGCGCCACGACGGGCCGTTCGGGGTCGGCGGGGCCGGGCAGCGGCACGGCGGGGAGGGCCCGTGTTCCCATGCCGGCGGTGTCGTCCCCACCACCGCTGCCGCGGTCCTCGGCGGTCCCCCGCAGCTCGAAGCGATAGCCGTCGCCGGTGAGCCGGGCGGTGGCCACCGTGGCGCCGTCCGGAGCGAGCAGGGTGCCGGCCAGGGCCCCGTGGCGCCACGCCGAGGTGGTGGCGGTCGTCGTGTCGAAGGAGTGGACGGTGTTGACGTCCAGGTAGCGCAGGGTGGTGTGGGCCGGGTTCCAGGCGAGGGTGCCGTAGGCCTGCTGTTCATCGAGGGGGTGGCGGAACACCGGGGCGTCGGGGGACGACAGCCGCCAGACCTTGATCTCCGTGCCGTTGGCCGTCGCCAGGAACGCCCCGTCCGCGCTGAACACGGCGGAGGTGACCTCCGGGTCGGAGACGGTGGCGACCTCGCGCCGCGTCCCGGTGTCCCAGGCGGTCACGCCGTTCGCGTCGACGGCGGCGAACCGCTGGGCGGCGCCCCGGGCGCCGCCGCCGAACACCAGCCGTACGCCGTCTGCGCACAGCGCGTCGGCGTTCTGCCAGGCTCCGGCGATCTCACGGCTGCCTCGTGTGTCCCAGAGCCTCGGCGCCTTCCCGGCGGGGCAGACGGCCACGTACCGGTCGTCGGGGCTCGCAACCACCTTCGCCCCGACGGATACGTCCGTCCCGAACAGCAGTCGCCCGTCGGCGACGGAACGAAGCTGCACCCGCCCGTCGACCCCGTCGGCCCCGTCGGCCCGGACGTCGCCCACCACATAGCTGTGTCCGCTGCCGCCGAGGGCGAGATACGTGCTTCGGCGGGGCCGCGGACGGGACTCCCCCACCCAGCGGTCCCGGGTGGTGTCCCACAGCCGGATGCCGTCGTCCACGGCGAGCACGAGCGTGTGGGCGTCGGGGCCGGCGGCGAACACCTGGGCGCCGGCCGGCAGGGTTCCGGAGGCGGTGCGGCGGTGCGTGGCCACGTCCCAGGTACGCCAGGTCGGGCCGTCGACGCCGAGCAGGGACCGGCCCGCGTCGACGACGTAGTCCGTCGACGCGCTGCCCGGCTCGGGGTCGGTGAAGGTGTCCAGTTGGGGTTGGGCGAGGGCGCCGAGCAGGGCGCGGCGCGACTCGGGCAGCCCGGCCAGCCGCCAGGCGGCGGCGCTCAGCTGCATCGCGGTGCGCGGTTCGGTCGTACGGAGGGAGTCGGCGACGGCGGCGGCCCGGCGGGCGGCGGCCTCGGTGCGCTGGCGTTCGCCCGCGCGGGCCTGCGTCACCGCGACCATGCCGACGGCCAAGGCCACCGCGACGACGGCGGACAGCATGGTGAGCAGCAGCCGGGAGCGGCGCGCGGCCCGGGCGGCCGTACGGTGTTCCGCGTCGCGTGCCTCCAGGGCGGCGGCGAGGAAGTCCCGCTCGGCCGCGGTGAGCGCGGTGTCGTGCGCGAACGCCTCGCGCGCGAGGTCGAGCCGGGTGCCGCGCCACAGGGTGCCGGGGTCCCGGTCGGCCTCCAGCCAGGCGCGGGCCGCCTCCGCCAGCCGCCGGTGCTGACGCAGGTGCTCCCGGTCCTCCTCCAGCCACCCGGCCAGCCGCGGCCAGCAGCTGATCAGAGCCTCGTGGGTGAGCTGGACGCCGTCCTCGTCGACGGTGAACAGGCGCGCCCCGGCCAGCTGTTCGACGACGCCGGGCACCACGGGGTCGGCCCACTCGTCGAGCTCGGTGCCGCTCAGCGGGCGCCGGGTGTCGGCGGTGGTTCCGCCGAGCTCCTGGCCATGGGGGCCGGCGGGTTCTCCCCCGGGCTCCACCATCCGCAGCAGCAGCCGGCGTGCGGCGGCCCTCTCCTCGGGATCGAGCGTGCCGTAGACCTCCTCGGCGGTCGCCGCGATCGCGCCGCGCACCCCGCCGGCCGCCTCGTACGCGGCCAGACCCAGCATGCGGCCGCGGCGGCGCCGCCAGGTCTCCAGCAGGACGTGGGAGAGCATCGGCAGCGCGCCCGGTTCGTCGAGGATCTCGTCGACGAGGCGGGCGGTCAGCTCCCGCTCCACCAGCAGACCGGCGGTCGCGGCCGGCTTGACGACGGCCTCGCGCAGCTCGTCGGCCGTCATCGGGCCGAGGGCGAGCGCGGCGCCGCGCAGCGCGTCCGCGAGGCCCCGGTGTTCCAGGCAGCGAGGGTAGAAGTCCGCGCGTACGGCGATCAGTACGCGGAGTCGGCTGCCCGGGTCCCGCGCCGCCAGCAGCAGGTCGATGAACCGGGCACGCTCGGCCTGGTCCTGGCAGAGCGTGAACGCCTCCTCGAACTGGTCGACCACCACCCAGCTCTCCGGCTCCCCCTCGGCGGGCGCCAGCAGATGACCGTAGGTGGCGGCGGGCCGCGCCCCCGGCGTGAGGATCCGCAGCGCCGTCGGCCGCCCGCCGTCGCCGTCGTGACGCCCGGCTCTCTCCTGCAGTACGGGGATCAGCCCCGCCCGCAGCAGCGACGACTTCCCGCTTCCCGACGCCCCGAACAGCACCGCCAGCCGGTGGTCGCGTACCAGCCCGCTCAGCTCCTCCGTCACCCGGTCGCGGCCGAAGAACAGCTGCCGGTCGGCGGGTTCGAATCGGGCGAGCCCCCGGTACGGCGCGCTCGTGGCGTCCCCGGTCGCCTCCGGTACCGCGGCCGTGCCGGCGGCCTCGGCCTCCTTCCAGCGCGTCTCCCATTCCTCGATGTCGCCGCCGCAGGCCCGTACGTACCCGCGCAGGACGTCGAGCGAGGGCAGCCGCCCGCCGCCCGCGGCCCGGGACAGCGTCGTCGCGGAGCAGCCGGCCGTCCCGGCCATGGCCTGGTACGACGGGCTGCCCGCGGCGCGGCGCAGTTCGCGGAGTCCGTGCGCGAGTTGCTGCACGGGCCCGGACTCCGGGTCGAGCGGTCTCTCGGGACGTCCCACGGGCCAGCCTCTTCCTGCGGACCACTCACCCGGGCCGAGGCCGGTCCGGTGCGACGGGTTCCGAATTGTTTCGCCTGATGGAGGGGGCTGTGCATCAACGTTCCGGTTGCCAGCCTCGGTGTCGACGGCGGATCCCAGCGGCCCCGGAGGACCCGGAGAACCCAACGGATCACCGCCGCCCCAGCACATCCCAGCAGATCGCTCGACACACACCAAGAGGGGGATCGTTGCGTAAGCGCGTGAGAAGTGCCGCGGTCGCGGCCGTGGCCGCGACCGCGGCACTCACCACCGGTATGACCGTCGCGGGCCCGACCGCCGCAGCCCAGGCGGACCCGGCCGGTACGACCGTCGAAGGCACCGCCGGGAACCCGGCGGGCGGCGGCTCCCGCCGTGTCACCCTCATCACCGGCGACCGTGTGGTCCTCGGCAGTGGGAACCAGGTCGTGGGCGTGGAGCGGGCCAAAGGACGCGAGCGGGTGCCCGTGCAGGTGCGTACCGTCGGCGGTCACACCCTGGTCGTGCCGATGGACGCGGCCCGGCTGGTGGCGAACGGCAGGCTGGACCGGCGGCTGTTCGACGTCGGCGAGCTGCGGAAGGTGGCCGACCGCGGGAGCCTGAAGAACGGTCTGAAGGTCATCGTCGGCTATCAGGGCACGGCGAGGACGGCCAGGGCCGACGTCCGGGACACCGGAACGCTGCGTTCGGCCTTCCGCACCCTCAACGCGGACGCCGTCCGGACTCCCCGGCAGGAAACGCCCGAGCTGTGGGACGCCGTCACCAACGGGGGCGCGGTCACCCGGGGCGACACCCTCGCCCCCGGCGTTTCCCATGTCTGGCTGGACGGCATCCGCGAGGCCGCCCTCGACAGGTCGGTGCCGCAGATCGGCGCCCCGGCCGCGCACGCGAAGGGCCTGGACGGCAAGGGGGTGAAGGTCGCCGTGCTCGACACGGGCATCGACACGACCCACCCGGACCTGAAGGACCAGGTGATCGCGGCCAGGAACTTCACCACGTCCAAGGACACCGGCGACCGCGTCGGGCACGGCACGCATGTCGCGTCGATCGTGGCCGGGACGGGCGCCAAGTCCCAGGGGAGGTACCAGGGGGTCGCGCCGGGCGCGAAGCTGCTCAACGTCAAGGTGCTGGACGACGAGGGCGGGGGCGACGACTCCTCGATCATCGCGGGGATGGAGTGGGCCGCCGAGCAGGGCGCCGACATCGTCAACCTCAGCCTGGGCGGCGAGGACACCCCCGGTGTGGACCCGCTGGAGGCCGAGGTGAACAAGCTCTCCGAGGAAAAGGGCGTTCTCTTCGCCGTCGCCGCCGGCAACGAGGGCGAGGGCGGCGCGCGGACCGTGGACTCCCCGGGCAGCGCGGCCGACGCGCTGACCGTCGGCGCGGTCGACGGCAAGGGCGGACTGGCCTCCTTCTCCAGCCGGGGCCCGACCGTCGACGGCACGCTCAAGCCGGACGTCACCGCACCGGGCGTGCAGATCACCGCCGCCTCGGCCAAGGGCAGCCTCATCGCCAGGGAGGTCGGCGAGAAGCCCGCCGGATATGTGACGATCTCGGGTACGTCGATGGCGACCCCGCATGTCGCGGGCGCCGCCGCCCTGCTCAAGCAGCAGCACCCCGACTGGACGTTCACCGAGCTGAAGACCGCGCTCATCTCCTCCGCGCAGGCCGGCTCGTACACGGCGTTCCAGGGCGGCGCGGGCCAGATCCGCGTCGACCGGGCCGCCGCGCAGACGGTGGTCGCCGAACCGGCCGCGCTGGACCTCCCTCTCCAGCAGTGGCCGCACACCGACGACACCCCGGTCACCCGGAAGCTGACGTACCGCAACAGCGGGGCGAAGGACATCACGCTGAGCCTCACCGGCGCCGCCCGCGACCCCGAGGGCAAGGCGGCCCCGGTGGGCTTCCTCTCCCTCGGCGCGGACGAGGTGACCGTGCCGGCCGGCGGCAGCGCGTCGGTCGACGTCACGGTGAACACCCGGCCGGGCGGCACGCTCGACGGTGGCTGGTCGGCTCGGGTGACGGCCACGGGCGACGGCCGGAGCGTCACCACACCGCTGGGCGTCATCCGGGAGACCGAGCACTACGACCTGACCCTCAAGTACGTGAACCGCGCCGGGGAGAGCCCCAAGCACATCGCCTCCCTGACGTCGATCGACAGCCCTGAGCAGAGCGCGACCCTCACCCCCGAGCACACCGGCGACACCGTCACCCTCCGGGTGGCGCCGGGCTCGTACATGCTGGAGTCGGTCAGCTCGAAGGACCTGGAGACCTACGAGGGCGGCATGGACTGGCTGATCGCGCCCCGGCTGAGCGTCACCAAGGACATGACCGTCACGCTGGACCTGAACAAGGCGAAGTCACCCGACATCACGGTGCCCGACCCCAAGGCCAGGCAGCTCAACGCGTGGGTGTCGTACAAGTACTACGCGGGGCCGAGCGGTCAGAACGGCAACGGCGTCATCGTGCGCTCCTTCTCCGACATCCGGCTCGCGCACATCGGCCCGAAGGTCGACAACCTGTCCCAGAACTGGTCCGGGCAGTGGACCACGGGCGGGAACACGGAGTACGACATCGTGGCCGCCGCCCCGGTGAAGAAGATCAAGGGCGCGTACGTCCACCACTACACCGCGGCCGAGTTCGCCACGCTGAAGATCGGCATGGGCTCCTCGGTGCCGGGGAAGTCCGGCGGGGTCGCGCTCACCGCCATCGTGCCCGACGGCTACGGCTACCGGTCCGGCTTCGCCGCCGAGGTCCCGCAGAAGCTGCCCGGCACCCGCACGTACCACGTGTCGGCCGTCGGCGGCGCCCAGTGGCGGCCCGACTTCTACCAGTACTCCGGGAAGAAGGACGAGGACGGCAACCCGGTCGCCGAGGTGAGCTCCTCGGTCCCCGACTATCTGACGCCCAGGGCGGGCCGTACCTACCCGATCCGCTTCAACACCGCGGTGTTCGGACCGCGGGTGCCGTCCGGCACCGACGGCGGTGTCCGCCGTGACGGGAACACGATCTCGGGCGTGCTGCCCCCGTTCACCGACAGCGCGGGCCACGACGGCGAGTCGGACATCACCTCCGCGACGACGACGATCTACCGCGACGGCAGGAAGCTCGCCACCCGCCGCGCCCCGCTCGTCACCGGTACCACGTTCAGGGTCCCGGCGGGCGAGGCCGCCTACAGGCTGACCACCTCGGTCCGACGCAGCGCCCGGCTGTCGGCCGTCTCCACCCGCACCGACGCCACCTGGACGTTCCGCTCGAAGAAGACCGGCGCGGACGGCGTCCGGCTCCCGGCCTCCTCGGTCCGCTTCAGCCCGGCCACCGGCCTGGACGGCCGGGTGACGGGCAAGGCCGCCACCTTCCCGGTCACCGTCGAGGGACCTGCCACGGGCCGCAGCCTCAGGTCGCTGAAGGTGTGGGCGTCGTACGACCACGGCCGCACCTGGAAGAAGGTCACGGTCGCCCACGGCAAGGTCACCGTGAGGAACCCGGCGAAGGGGAAGTCCGTCTCCCTGCGCGCCAAGGTCACCGACAAGAAAGGCAACACATCGATGATCTCGATCTACGACGCGTACTACCGAAAGTAGACCGAAGGGCGCCAACTGGCGCCGGCCGTACGGCAGACCGACCGCGCCAGTTCTTCACCGGAAATCCATCAGCAGCAAAGATCATCCTGTTACTTTAACTTTCAAAATTTCTGGCGCCCCTCATCGCCCACGTCACCCCACTCACGAAACGCATATCGAGGCCCCCCATGCATCTCCCCTCCGCAGTCCGCAGCAGTGGCCGCCACCGCAAGGCCCGCACGCCGAACCCGGTGCTGCGCCGGGCGGCCGTGCTCGCGGTGACCGCCCCCGTCGCCGGGGCGGTCCTGGCCGGTCCGTCCGCCTTCGCCGCCGACAAGGCCACCGCCAAGGCCGGTGCCACCGCACTCGACGCCGCCGAGCAGAAGATCGCGGACAACCTGAACACCCGCAGCCAGGACACCCGGCTCGGCAGCAACCTCAGCGGTGTCGTCATCGACGCCAAGTCCGACAAGGTGGTCTGGGGCCACCACGCGGACACCGCGCTGATGCCCGCCTCCAACACGAAACTCGCCACCTCCACCGCCGCGTTGACGGTGCTCGGCCCGAGCCACCGGCTCACCACCCGGGTCGTGTACGGCGACGGCACGCTCACCCTCGTCGGCGGCGGCGACCGCACCCTGACGACCGACGACCTCGACGCGCTCGCCAAGACCGCCGTCGCCGGACTCGGGAATGCCGGGCTCACCTCGGTGAAGGTCCGCATCGACGACAGCCTCTTCCCCGAGCCGACCCTCGCCACCGGCTGGAACACCGGCTACTACCCCGACTCCATCGCCCCCGTACGCGCCCTGGTCGTCGACTCCCACAACGTCGAGGACACCTCCCTCGACGCCGGCGGCGTCTTCGCCGGGCTTCTTGCCGAGCACGGTGTCACCGTCGAGGGCGAGGTCACGCGCGGGGTCGTCGGCAAGGGGGACGTACCCGTCGCCACGCACACCTCCGACAAGCTGTCCACGATCGTCAAGCAGATGCTCAAGGTCAGCGACAACGACATCGCCGAGTCCCTGCTACGCCTCACCGCGATCGGCGCCGGCCGCTCCGCCACCTTCGAGGACGGCACCGCCGTCGTCCGCGACGTTCTCACCCGGTACGGCATCTCACTCGACAACTTCGCGGTGTACGACGGCAGCGGCCTGTCGCGCGCGACCCGGATCCCGGCGCGGACCATCGCCGACATCCTCGACCTGGCCGCCGACCCCCGGCACGCCCAGACGCTGAAGTACGTCATCGACGGGCTGCCCGTCTCCGGTGAGGCCGGTGCCACGCTGGGCCCGGAGTGGGGGCGCTTCGACACCGCCGACTCCAGCTGCGCCGTCGGCAAGGTCAAGGCCAAGACCGGCACCCTCACCGGCGCCATCGCCCTCAGCGGTCTGACCAAGGCACAGGACGGCCGCTGGAAGGTCTTCTCCTTCATCGAGAACGACTCCACGGCGGGCCCGTCCGACATCAAGGACGCCCTCGACGGCCTCGCCGCCACGGTCAACGGCTGCTGGGCGTAAGGGGTCCCTGC
Source organism: Streptomyces sp. YKOK-I1 (assembly GCF_054660435.1). Classification (NCBI taxonomy): domain Bacteria; kingdom Bacillati; phylum Actinomycetota; class Actinomycetes; order Kitasatosporales; family Streptomycetaceae; genus Streptomyces; species Streptomyces sp. YKOK-I1. Next base: position 5,549,846 of record NZ_BAAGDR010000001.1, on the reverse strand, counting down.
ACCACCAGCCACCGGCGGGATGGGGGGTGTCCCCGCCGGGGGCGGCGGTGCGGGGCGTCAGCTCCAGGCGTTGAAGCCGATGCCGGACGGCTTGGTGTCGCAGGCCGCGGAGGCGGAGGCCGCCGAAGCGGCGCGCGAGGAGATCGCCCTCCGGAGCCACCCCGCGGTGCTGCGGGTGCTCACCCCGGGCGCACGGCCCGCGCAGACGTACGGACACCTGCCGGCACCCGCCGAGGCCGAGCCGGAGAGCTGGGTGGTGGTCGACCCGTTCGAGGAGATCTTCACCCTGACCGACGCGCTGTCCGGTACCGGGCTGCTGCTCCGGCCGATGACGGCGGACGGGCCGGGTGCTCGCCCCGGCCGCGTAGCAGGTGCGCGCCGCCCGCCAGTTGTTGCTGCGGCTGGTCGAGCCGGGCCGCGGCACCTCCGACACGCGGCGCCCGCTGAATCGCGCCGACCTGGCCGAGTGGACCAGTTCCTTCGAGTCAGCTCGCCGGTGTGAGGATCATCGCCTGCCCGCCCGCGCTGGTCATGGCCACGTCGAGAGTGCCGGCGGAGGTGACCGTCCGGGTGCTGACGACCGTGGGGGTCCCGTGCGGAGCGCTGCCGGCCGTGCCGTCGGCGTAGATCGTGGCCGTGTAGGACGTGCCGCTGTCGAGGAAGCCCAGCGGGACCGGCACGGTGCGCGCCTCCTCGTTGTTCATCACGCCGAGGAACCAGGTGCTGCCGCTGCGGCGGGCCACGGCGACGTACTCGCCGAGGGAGGCCACGACCGTGGTGCTCTCGTCCCAGGTGGTGGGGATGGCATCGAACCAGGCGAGGCCCGGCCAGTTGGCGGCGGTGGCGTACGCGGAGGGCTTGGAGTACCAGTAGAGGAAGTTCAGCGGCTGGTAGTAGACGGCGGCCATCGCCATCTGGTGGGTGTTGGTGGTCTGGTCGCGGGACTGGCCGTAGCAGATGGTGTAGTCCATGGGGCCGCCGACGTTGCGGGCGAAGGGCAGGAGAACGTTGTTGGTGGCGGTCGGGAACTGTTCGTTGCCCCGGACGCCCTCCAGGCTGATCCAGTTGGGGTAGGTGCGCTCGTAGCCCCACGACCGGACGTCGTCGTGCATGTCGATCAGCAGCTCGTACGTGGCGGCGGCCTTGGCCCAGGCGATGATCTGGTTGGTCATGGCCTGGGTGCCGTCGTTGATGAAACCGAGCTTGATACCGGCCACGCCCCAGCTCTTGTACAGGGCGAACAGGGTGTCCGGGTCCGTCGCGGCGATCCGGTTGACGTAGAGGAAGACCCCTATGCCCTTGGAGGTGGCGTAGTCGATCACTGCGGGCAGGTCGATGGCGGATATCGCGGCGGTCGCGTCGGTGGTGGTGAACTCCGGGCCGTACCAACCGGCGTCGTACTCGATGTAGTCCAGGTTGCGGGCGGCGGCGAAGTCCACGCCCTGGGTCCCGGCAGCGGTCGTCAGCTCGCAGCGGAACACCTTGCCCGGCTTGATCCAGGAGGTGTCCGGCAGGGCGCAGGCCGGGGCGAGGTTGAGCACGAGCTCGGCGTTGTCGATCAGGTCGCCGGCCTCGTCACCGAGCACCAGGACACGCCACGGCGTGGCGAACGGCGTGGTGACGGTCGTGGTGTTCTGTGTGGTGCCCGCGGAACGGGCGGACTTCTTCATCAGGTACGTCTTGAGCGTGTTGCCGGCGCCGGTGACGGAGCTGACCATCGACCGCGGGTAGTCCACCCGGGAGGATTCGCAGACGGTGGCACACAGGCCGCTGTCCAGGGTGACCAGCAGCGGCAGGTCGCTGAGGTTGCCGTTGTCGGTGCTGGAGGTGCCGCTGTACGGGATGGCGTCCGGCGCGACCGGGGTGTAGGCGCCCTCGTCCCGGGCGCTGTAGACCGTCGTGTTGTCGGGGAAGGCCCAGGTCGTCAGCTCGTCGGAGATGGTGGAGCTGCCCTTGTCGAGCAGGACACAGCGCAGCGCGACACCCGTGTCGTAGGCACGCAGTTGGACGGAGAAGCCGACACCGCTGGTGCCGTCCCGCAGGTTCCAGCGCATCTCCTGGTAGTGGTCCCGGATCGTCGCGTTGCGACCGAAGACCGGGGTCCAGGTACTGTCCTTGGTCCAGTGCTGGTAGTTGGTCACCGACACGGTGCGCGTGCCCAGTTCGGTGCCGTCGCTCAGCACCAGGCCCAGTGCCGAGGGGTTGAGGACGGTCGTGCCGCCGCGCTTCACCGACCACTGGAGCACCCCGCCGACCAGGGACAGCGTGATCCTGTTCGTGCCGTCCGGCGAGGTCGCCGTGATCGACGAGTCCGCCGCCTCCGCCACGGACACGTAACCGAGGCCGATGACCACACCCCCTGCGGTGACCGCCGCCCCCTTGAGGAGCCCTCGTCGGGACAGCCCCCCGGGCCGCTCGGTCGTGGGCGGACGGTCGGGCAGGTTCCCGGATGCGGAAGTTTCCATGGCGTGCACACCTCTCCTGGGCGCTACAACGGCCTGCTGCGCGAGACGCCACTTCTCGAACAAAATCCACCAGTACCGAACCGTCGTCGACTCGCAGGGGCTGTTCTACGCGCCGACCTTCCGACTGGTCAACAGGTGTGAGGAAACGTTTCGTCGCAAGGAAGGAGCCAGAGTGAGACAAATAGGCGGATAGGAGGAGCATTCCTCCATCGAGGGCACGAAGGGGCGTCGCCGATCACCGACGACGTGGTTCTTCGACCCATCCATCCGACGGGATCAGTCAAAAAGAAACAGAAACCAACGCCGATGTCTTGACAGGGCTTGTCTCGACAGTTGTCATTAACCCGCCATACAGCGGATATGTACGTCCTCCCGTCAGCCGGTCACGGACCCGGCGCCGCCCCACACGGCCCCGCCGTACCAGGTTCCTCCGTACCAGGCCCTCCCCGTCTCCGAAGCACAAGCGGCACCGCTGTGCCCGCCTCCGGACAGACGCGGGCCCGGGACCTCGAAGAAGAGGTGAAGAAGCATGCCCCAAGGAACGTCCGCCGACCAGAATCACCGCCACGGCCACAGCCCATGGCGCACCGCCGCCGCCCTGCTGCTGACCCTGTTGGCAGGTGTCGCCGCGCTCCTGATGCCCGCCTCGGCAGCCCAGGCCGCCACCACCGTGACCTTCACGACCGGCGCGGCACGGACCGACACCAGCGGCAACACCCTGCAGCTCCATGGCATGGGCATCATCAAGGTCGGTGACACCTGGTACGGCTTCGGCGAGAACAAGACGGGCACCACCTCGTCCAACACGTCCTTCCAGGCCATCTCCTGCTACAGCTCGACCGACCTGGCGAACTGGACGTACCGGGGCGACGCGCTGTCCCTCCAGAGCAGCGGTGACCTCGGCCCGTCCCGGGTGGTCGAGCGGCCGAAGGTGATCTACAACGCGACCACCCAGAAGTACGTGATGTACGTGCACATCGACAGCCTCACCTACTCCGAGGCCAAGGTCGGTGTCGCGACCAGCAGCACGCCCTGCGGCGCCTACGACTATCGGGGGAGCTCCCGCCCGCTGGGCCAACTGAGCCGTGACATCGGCCTGTTCCAGGACACCGACGGCACCGCCTACCTGATGTCGGAGGACCGCAACAACGGCCTGCGCATCGACCTGCTCTCCAGCGACTACCTCACCCCGCTGAGCACGGTCGCCATCCTGGGCAGCGGCGGCGGCGCCAACAGCTTCGAGTCACCCGCGATGATCAAGGCCAACGGGATCTACTACCTGCTGGCCTCGCACCTGACCGGCTGGAGCCTGAACGACAACGTCTACTCCACCGCCACCTCGGTCGGCGGCACATGGTCGGCGATGAGGAACTTCGCGGCCCCGGGCACCAAGACGTACGGCAGCCAGACCGCCAACATCATCACGGTGGCCGGCACCTCCGGTACGACGTACATCTACGCCGGTGACCGCTGGAACGCCTCCGACCTCGGCGCGTCCCAGCTCATCTGGCTGCCGCTGACCATCAGGGGCACGACGGTGAACCTCGGCCAGTACCCGGCCTGGTCACTGGATGTCCAGGCGGGCACCTGGACGCCGAACAGCGGCGTGCCGAGTGCGGCGGCCCACACCCTGACGAACTCGGGCAGCTCCATGCTGCTCGACGTCACCGGCGCCTCCACCGCCACCAACGCCACCGTCATCCAGGCGACCGGCACGGGCGGGGCGGACCAGCGGTGGACCCTCACCAAGGTCTCGGACAACATCTACACGCTGAAGAACGTCAACAGCGGGCTGTGCCTGGACGTCCCCAGCAAGTCGACCGCCGAGAACCGCCAGCTCATCCAGTGGACCTGCAACGGCGGCACCAACCAGCAGTTCTTCTTCGACCTGGTCGGCAGTTACACCGGCAGCGTCTACATGCTGGTGAACGTCAACAGCGGGCTGAACATCGGTGTGCTGAGCAATGCGACGACGACCGGAGCGGCGGTCGTCCAGCTCACGGGCACGGGTGCGGCGAGCCAGAAGTGGACCGTCGGCTGACGCCCTCGTGGTGAGGTGAGTGCCGGCTCGCTGCCGCTGACCGTGGCAGCGAGCCGACCACCGCGTTTTTTCGGACCGCTGACGGCAACCTTGCGGCGGCAGGCGGCGACCAAGGGGAAGTTCCAGCACGCACAGCACCCCTGGAGTCCCGCATGAGTTCACGCCCCCTCGCCGGTCACCGTCTGCGCAGACGCTTCCTGAGACCTGTTCCCGCCGCCGTCGCCGGTGTCCTGGTGGCAGGGGGTGTGGCGGCGGTGCCCATCCTGGCCAACGGCGCGTCCGCCGCCCCGTGCAGCGTGTCCTACAAGGTCGTCTCCCAGTGGGGTGACGGTTTTCAGGGCGTGGTCGCCGTCACCAACAACAGGAGTACGGCACTCAGCAGTTGGAAGCTGACCTTCGGCTTCGCCGCGGGGCAGAAGGTCTCGCGCGGCTGGGAAGGCAAGTGGAAGCAGTCGGGGAAGAAGGTGACCGTCACCAGCACCGCCTCGAACCGCGGACTGGCGGCGGGCGGTGTGATCTCCACCGGCTTCCTGGCGTCCTTCTCGGGCTCCAACCCCGCGCCCAAGTCGTTCAAGCTGAACGGCAGGACGTGCGACGTCGTCGGCTCGACGGCCACACCCACGGCGTCCGCCGACGTGACGCCCACGTTCAGCGAGTCGGCGTCCCCCACACCGACCGCCACCACTGCCTCGCCCTCCGCCGCCGCCACCCCCACCGTCTCCGCCACCCCCAAGGCCGCCGCCGACGAGTGGAACCCGCCCTCCGGCCTGGTGAAGCCACTCGACGAGGTCTGGAACCACGTGGAGTCGACGTACTCCGACCTGTACGGCTTCAGGAACTACGGCTGGGACCAGGTCGTCGCCAACAAGGGCACGATCAACTACTGCGTGCGCTGGGACTCCGACAACCCGGTGACCGCCACCACCCGTGACAGGATCCACGCCGCGCTCCAGACGCAGTACAACAAATGGATCCACGCCCTGCTGGAGAACGGCGAAGGCTACAACGCCTTCCCCTACACCGACGTGAAGATCAACGTCGTCGGCTGGGCCGTCAGGAACCGCTCCACGCTCCAGTGGTCGGATGATGCGGTGAAGGTGTACACCGGCGTACTCGACAGCGAGGGCGCCCCGCAGTGCGCACCCGACTGCGGCCGCTTCTTCCACCAGGACGCCGACTACTCCCAGTGCCCCGGCAAGGAGACCGAGCACTACGACGAGTCCCTCTGGCTCACCAAGGGCATGCAGGGTGGCGCAGGCGGCGACTGGGGCCAGCGCGTCGGCCAGGAGTACTTCGTGAACGCCCTCGACCAGGAGGACATCCACATCTACCTGCACGAGGTCGGCCACACCTTCGGTCTGGACGACTTCTACGACTGGACGCCGACCGGTGTCTCCAGCTTCATCATGAACGCAGGCAGCGCCACCGAGATCACCCCCTTCGACAAGTGGATGCTGCGTGACTTCTGGCGCCACCTCAAGGACCGCTACGGCTACTGAACGGCCGGGTGACCGTCGCTGCTGAAGCCGGGCCGCACCGGCGTCCTGCATGCCGGATCCACGCGGCTCAGCCGATGGCGTACGCCCGGTACACCGTCTCCACCGAGCGGCCCCCGGCGGAGTCGGTCACCTCGGAGCGCAGGGCGACCGCGCCGGAGGCCGGGTTGTGGACGGACGCCCGCCAGGTGGAGCCGGAGTGCGTGACCGTCGCCGCCTTCCAGGTCTTGCCGCCGTCGGCGGAGGACCAGACCCGGACGGACTTGGCGGTCACCTTGGTGAACTTCGTGTCGGGGTCCTGGGAGCTGCGCAGGGCGCTCACGGCGACCGTCGTGGTGCTGTTCGGCGCGGCCTGGTTGTCGCTGTTCAGCCCGGTGGGCAGGAAGCGGGTCAGGAAGACGGACGCGACCGCCGCCTTGGCGGGGTCGGCCTTGAAGCGCCAGTCGAGGGTGACGCGCGACGACAGCATCCCGGCGGGGAAGGTGATGCCCGGACGGTAACGGCGGGCGTCGACGGTCAGGCGGTACCAGCCGGCCGAGCGGATGCGGGCGGAGAACGTGGAGTCCGAGTTGGCCCAGTTGGTCAGCGTCTTCTTCTTGACGGTGGTGCCCCCCTTGGAGAGGACCACCGTCTCCTTCGTCGGGTCGCTCCCGGTGTCGCCGACGTCGGGGTCGCCGATCAGGGCGTCCGGAGCGAAGTAGACGGACTTCTGCCACACCTTCGGCAGATGGTGGATCGGACCCCACACGGCCCGGCCGTAGTACTGGGTGGCGGTCTGTCCCGCCTTCAGCGTCCTGGCCTTCGGGAAACCCCCGCCGACGTTGTCGCCGTTGCTCGCGTAGATGTCGTCGCGCGGCTGCCAGGTCCCGGGGGTCACATGGGCGGTGGCGGTGTACGGCGCGGTGTCGTCGTGGACCCCGGCCCACAGGTCGGTCGTGCAGTCGTCGGTCTTCGGCCGGGCCTGGAGCGCGGTGCCGACCTGGCGGGCCATCTGCGTACCGCCGCGCACCGAGAAGCGCATCGTCGCCAGGCCCGACCGCTTGTACGACCCACCGGGCGCCGCCGGGATGCCCGTGGTGTTCTTCACGACGGCGTAGCTGTCGTTGCCGGACCACTGCGCCAGGTACCCGAACTGCAGCAGCTTGGAGGAGTTCGGGATCGCGTAGAGGGACCCCGCGTCGTTCCAGCCGCTCACGCTGTAGGCGGAGGGCATGTCGCCGGCGGCGGAGCACACCTGCGCGCTGATCCGCGCGGGGCCGGTCACGTCGGCGGGCGTGTCGAGCGACACCTTCACGGCCTTGCCCTTGCGCGCGTCGAGCGTCACCGACGTGCCGCCCGACACCTTGACGACCTTCGCGCCGAGGGTGTCGGTGCCCGTACCGTCCGCGGCGCTCTCGTAGATGTCGGTCATCGCGATGTAGCGCCCCGCCGGCAGGCTGATCCGCTTGCCGGACTTGACGCTGTACGTCTGCCCGGACGGTACGGCGACGACGGTGACGGTCGTCGAGACCTTCCCGCCGTGCCGCCCCAGCGTGGTGACCGTCAGCGAGCCCGCCGCCGCCTGCGCGGAAGCCGCGGAGACGAGCAGCGGAGCCAGCGCGGCCACCCCGGCGAACGCCAGCGATCTCCGTCGTACCCTCATCGTTTTCCCCCTCAGCCCCCGAAGTCGGCCCATCCTAGTCATGTCACGGACATGGCAGATCGGGCAGGTCAGGAAGATCGGGGAGATCGGGGAGACACACGACGCCGGGGTCGTCCGGGCGGTTACCGGCCGATCGGGTTGACGTAGGTGCCCGGGTGGGTGGCGGCGTCCTGCTTGAGGATCTGGCCGCCGAAGGGCCAGGTCAGGGTGAAGTGCGCCGTCTCGTTCGGCGGGGTGACCAGGAACTTCGCCGGGACGAACTTCTGCGCCTTCGGGGTGGAGGCGGCCACCGGGAGCAGCGCGATGCTGAAGTCCACCGTGTCGCCCTGCTCCAGGACCATCTTCTCGGACGCCTTGGAGGAGCGGGCCAGGGACCAGGTGCCGTCGGTCTTCTGGGCGCCGACCATGTCGACCCCGGCGAAGCCGGACAGGGTGCAGGTGCGCTTGCTCTTGTTGGTGAACCAGATGTACGCCTGCGTCTGCTTCTTGGTCTGCCCCATTTCCGGCTTCGCGTCGTCCCCCAGCGCGAAACCGGCCTTCAGGTCGGCGGTGTGGCAGCGGGTCGGCGCGGCCTTTGCGGCGGCGGCCGAGGCCGGAATGGCGGCGGCTGCGGTACCGGCGACGACGATCGCCGCAAGGGCCACGGCGGTCAGCTTGTTCTTCATGAAGTCTCGGATTCCCCTCGGATACGAATCGGCGCGCGAGGTCAGTGCGCGCCTTCGCCTCTGTAGAGGGGGAATTCCCCGCGGCGGTTGGGTGTGCCGGAAGGACTTTTTCACCGGTCCCGCGGAGCGCCTGGCCGCCGGGCCGGGAGGGTGCTCGAAAGGGCAGCCCACGAGGGGCCGAGCGCGCAGAGCTTCCCCAAGTCACGCTGGTTACTTGGGAGTTGGGCCCTAGTCTCGGCGCAGGCCCGCACCTCACGGAAGCACCGAGGCATGGACAGACCGTCGTTTCGCGCAGCCAACTCCCTCTCTGCCCGCCTGCGTCTGGGTATGTCACCGCAAGACGTGGCGCGGGAGATGAAAGTGTTCGACGCCCCCGTCGATGCCGAACTGGTCATCGCCTGGGAGAGCGGTGCGCATGTCCCGACCGAAAGTCAACTGTTCGCCCTGGCGAACGTGTTGTGGTGCCGGACCAGTGAACTGATGGGCATTGGGGAACCGCGCACACTGGCCGAACACCGGCTGGTCCGGCAATTCAGCGTGCCGCGGCTGACGCGGACCATCCACATGGATGCCGCCGTGTACCGGAAGGCCGAGGCCGCGAACCGCTGGCCGGGGAATTTCCGCCAGACGCTCGCCCTTCTGCACGCGCTGAACATTTCCTTACGCCAATTGGAGGCCGCCACCGGCCCCTGCGACATGATGTACTCGAACGGCTTCTTCCCGACGGACCGGTAGGGACCGGGGGCCGGCCGGTCCCTCCGTGTCACCCCTCGGTCTTCGGTCGGGACGGGGACGGTGGCGGGCGGCGATGGACGACCGCGGCCGTCGCGGCGGCCCCGGTCAGCACGGCGAGCGCCCCGAAGCCATAGGTGAGCGTGGTGAGCGAGGCGACGGCGGCGACGAGCAAGGGACCGCCCGCGTCGCCCAGTTCACGGCCCAGTTCGGCCGCACCCATGGTCTGCCCCAGTCGCTCCGTCGGCGTGCCGGCGGCCAGGGCGGCGAAGCCGAGCGGGGTGATCAGTCCGGTGCCGGCGCCGATCAGCACGGCTGCGAGGAGGATGCCGGTCAGCCCCGGCAGCATCGCGCAGGCCAGACCCGCGGCGGTGAGCGACAGCCCCGCGGCGAGGCCGGTCCGGGTGGTGAGGCGGCCTTCGTCCAGAGCACGTCCGGCACGCGGCTGGACCACGGCCGCGCAGCCGGCGAGCACCGACACCGCCGCCCCGGTGGCCACGGTGCCGAGTCCGGCGGCGCGGCCCGAGACCGGCAGGAACCCGACGCCGACCGAGAGCGCCGCGGTGGCCGCGGCGAGCGCGGCCGTCGGGGCGAGGAAGACGGGGTCGGCCAGCCGGCGGGCCAGGTCGAGGACGGTCTGCCGGGCCCTGGGCAGCGGCGGCACGACGGGAACGGCGAGCCCGGCCCAGACGGCGACCGCCGCGCCCAGCACCGCGAGGACGGCGAACAGCAGGCGCAGCCCGCCGGCCCATACCAGGACGCCGCCGAGCAGCGGACCGAGGGTGTAGCCGAGGGACTTGCAGAAGCCGTAGCTGCCGAAGGCCCGCCCCTGTTTCGCCGCCGGGTTCAGCCGGGAGACCAGGGCGGAGGCGGACGGCGAGAAGGCGGAGGCCGCGGCTCCCTGGCCGAGGCGGGCGGCCCACAGCCAGCCGGGGCTGTCGGCGACGACGTACAGCGCGGACGCGCCGGCGAAGGCCACGAGCCCGCCGAGCAGCACGGGGCGGGCGCCGACCCGGTCGGCGAGACTGCCGAACAGCGGCTTGAGGACGACCTCGGCACCGTCGTAGAGGGCGAGCAGCCCGCCGAGCACCAGCAGGGAGGTGACCGCGTCGTCGGTGTGGCCGCCGAGGCTGGCGGCGATGCCGTGCGCACCGAAGGCGGTGGTGAACCCGGCCGCGTAGAGCGGCCCCGTCTGCCGGGCCGGGGCGGACCGCCCGCCGGCCGACTCACTCGACACGAGGGCGAATGTAGCAGCCTTTGCATCCATGCCGTCAGGCGATGTTCGCCCCGCCCGCCGCCCAGCGCGGGCGTTCGTCGGCGGCGTGGCGGGGTTTGGCCGTCTTGGGTGAGACCTGGCCGACGATCTCCCAGAAACACACCAGCGCGGTGATCGGCGGAATTCCGTAGATGACCAGCGAGAGCAGGGAATGCGAGGCATGGCTGATGCAGAGACTGACCGCCATGGCCGAGGCGCCCAGCAGAACGCACCAGGAACCCCGTGCGCTCCGCCCCTGGACCGTGGCCCGGAGTACGGACAGGGCGGCCACCAACCACGGCCCGTACACTGTGAGCGGCCACCATTGCGCCAGCCTTTCCGGAAGCACGGAGGACGCGGTGCCGCGGAGCTGGGCATAGGAATAGGTGAACGACCAGCCCAGCATGCAGACCGCGCAGACCGAGATCATCGCGATCAGGATCGTGACATGCGCGTTGCGCCGGTTCTCCGGCAGCCGCGCGGTCTCGGCCTGGAGGTGCCGCCGCATCTTCCGGTGCCCCGCCCGGCCGGGCGGCCTGAGCGGGGGCCTCGGATCGGGGATCGCCCCGGCCGCGGACCCCCCGGACAGCAGCTGGGCCAGCTCCTCGGCCGGATCCCACTGCATCTCGAGCGTGGTGAACGACGGGTCGTAGGACATCTCTTCGTTGTAAAAGCCATCCATCACACAGGTCCTACAGTCCGGCCATCGCCCGCAGATACTCGCTCTCGATGTGACTCATACTTCTCAGAAAATCGGCGAGCAGGTCCGAACAATCATCGAGAAATACATCCCCTTCATCGGATGTCACAGGAAACATGATGATCGAGCGGCGGTTTCCGACTGTAGGCATTTCAGTGTGTGTCACAACCGTCTAACGAGGACGTCGGAGAGTGAGATGCCGGTTGTTCGGGTATCCGCGTGCCCCGAAAGCGGTACGACCCGGGGTCTACAATAGAAGTTCGCGAAAGTATCTTCCGTAGGGAAATCGGTGTGGTCGTACGGAGCCGCGTACGAGCGGTACATGGGGCGCTGGAGCCGGGCCGTCGCGAAGGAGTTCGTGGCGTGGCTCGACCGCCCGGACGGACTGCGGTGGCTCGATGTGGGATGCGGCACCGGTGTGCTGTCGGCGGTGGTGAGCGCTCTGTGCCGGCCCCGCCTGGTGCTCGGCGTCGACCGGTCGGCGGCGTTCGTGAACACCGCCGCGGCCGGAGTCCCGTCCCCGGCGGCCTTCCTGGTGGGCGACGCGATGGCCCTGCCCGTACGCGACGCGTGCGGTGACGCGGCCGTCAGCGGTCTGGCCCTGAACTTCCTGCCCGACCCGGCCGGGGCCGTGGCCGAGATGGCCCGCGCCGTCCGGCCGGGCGGCCCGGTCGCGGCCTATGTGTGGGACTACGCCGAGGGCATGGACCTCCTCCGCCTCTTCTGGGACACGGCCGTCGCGCTGGACCCCTCCGCCGCCCCGCTGGACGAGGGACGCAGATTCCCCGTCTGCCGGCCGGACCCCCTGCGAGCGGTGTGGGCGGACGCCGGCCTCACCGGCGTCTCCGTCCTCCCGGTCACGGTCCCCACCGTGTTCACCGACGTCCCGGACCTGTGGGACCCGTTCCTCTCGGACCAGGGCCCCGCCCCGGGTTACGTCGCCGCCCTTCCCCCCCGACCACCGGGAAGAACTGCGCGCCGCACTCGTCGCGACCCTCCCCCGCACCACGGACGGATCCATCCCCCTGACCGCCCGGGCCTGGGCGGTCAGGGGCTGCGCGCCCTGAACCCCCCGGGGCCACGGCGCTGGCAGGATGGCGCCATGGAACGTGTGCTGGGAATCGGTGGGTATTTCGTACGGGCCGCGGATCCGCTGGGTCTGAGCGCCTGGTACCGCGACTGCCTGGGGCTGGACGCCGATGACAACGGTGTGTGGAGCCAGCAGGCCGGGCCGACGGTGTTCGCGGCGTTCGAGGCCGGGACCGACTACTTCGGGGACCGGGCCCAGCAGACCATGCTCAACTTCCGGGTCCGCGACCTGGACGCGATGCTCGCGCAGTTGCGCGCCAAGGGGGCGGACGTGGCCGAGGAGACGCAGGACATGGAGGGGGTCGGGCGGTTCGGCTGGGTGACCGACCCCGAGGGGCGCCGGATCGAGCTCTGGCAGCCCGCCTGAACCGCCTCCTGAACCGCCGCCGGGAGGACCCCGGCGGGGGCGGGGACGATTCAAGGCCGGAAGCAGTCGGTCCCACGTCGTCGCGGGGCACCCTGCGCTTCGACGACCACGGCAGGCCGTTCCGGACGGGGGCCGCGGCTCACGGCCGGTAGGCGGCGCGGTTGTGGTACGTGACCTTGCCGGAGGGCAGCGTGTTCGGGGCGAAGAGCTGATCCACGGTCACGAAGTGGAAGCCGCGGGCCTTGAGGCCGTTGATGATGCCGGGCACCGCGTCGACGGTCGTCTTGTGGATGTCGTGCATGAGGACGATGTCCCCGGGCCGGGTGTCCGCCTTGACGACCCTGATGAGCCGCGCGGTGTCGCGGTACTTCCAGTCGAGGGTGTCGACGCTCCAGTGCACCAGCGGCCGGGCGGCGGCGGCGCGGACGGTGGCGTTGTGGGCGCCGTAGGGGGCGCGGAAAGTGGTGGGCTTCTTGCCGGTCGCCTGCTTGATCGCGGTGTCGGCGCGGGAGATGTTCGACTTGACGGCCGCGCTGCTCAGTCTGGTCAGGTCGGCGTGGTCCCAGCTGTGGTTGCCTATCTGGTGACCGGCCGCCGCCGCGGTGCGCGCCGTGGACGGGTACCGCTGTACGTTCTTGCCGACCAGGTAGAAGGTCACCTGGACGTTCCGCTCCTTCAGGATCCGCAGCAGCCGCTGGGTGTCGGCGACCGGTCCGTCGTCGAAGGTGAGCGCCACGCACTTCACCCTGCGGCAGTCGACGGCGGCGGCCGTGGCGGAGGCGGACGTGGCGGTGCCGGCCAGTGTGGTGCCGCACAGGGCGACGGTGACGGCCGAGATGACGAGGCGACGGTGCATCGGATCCTCCAGGCGCGGTGAACTTCCCTTTCGGGCAAGCGGCTTGCCCTGTAGGACAAACCGGAAGTGCGCTTGGATGCCGGTACATTCGGCCACTCGGCGGTGGAGCGGTCTAGGGGAGGGGTACCTGGGCGGTGAGGACGGGTGTGGTGGCGGGGGCCGGGGCCGGTTCGTCGTAGCACTCGATCCGGAGGTCACCGCGGAGGTCGTCGAGTTCGGCGCGGGCCTGCTGGAGGAAGGCGGTGGCCCAGGCCTCCAGGGTCGAGTCGCGCAGGGCCGCGTCCGGGACCCGTTCGAACTCGGGGCCGCCGAGCCCCTGCCACCCTGCCCACGGTTCGGCGGCCGTACGGATGCGCAGGCGGTACCAGTACACGAGATCTAGAGGTAGTCCTCCAGGGCGGCGACCGTGAAGCCCTGTTCCTGGATGTGGCGGAGGAGGTTCGCCGTCATCTCGGTGATCGTCGTGCCCTTGAGCTCGGAGGGGCCGCGGAAGTGGGCCAGGATGATGTCGCCGGGGTGGAGCTTCCTGGTGGGCGACTGGTACTGCATGTTCTTGATCTGCATGGACTCGCGCCACAGGACGATCGCCTCGAGGCCGCAGGAGGCGGCTGCGGCGCGGGTGTCCTCGTTCCAGTTGCCGTAGGGCGGACGCAGCAGCCGCGGCGTGGTGCCGTACTCGTCCTTCAGCCTGGTCTGCTGGCCGCAGATCTCCTGCCGCTGGGCGGACGCGCCGAGGGTGCGCAGGTCGGGATGGGTCAGCGTGTGGTTCTGGACGCCGTTGCCGAGGGCCTGGAGCCGCTTGAAGTAGCCGTAGTCGGCGCGGATGGCGGCGTCCGTCAGGAACATCGTGAAGGGGACCTTCAGCTCCCGCATCATCGTCACGAACTCCGGGTCCTTCTCCGCCCCGTCGTCGAAGGTGAGGAAGACGATCTTCTCCCGGGTGGGTATCTCGCTGATCACCGGCACCCGGCCGCCGTCGGCCCGGAGCCGCACCGGCTTGACGGCGGGCGGGGCCGGCGGGGCGGCGAGCGGCGCGAGACCCCACTTGCGGTAGGCGGCCTCGACGGCCGCCCGCGCGTCACGCCCGTCGTCACGGGACGGCTTCGAGTGCCCGGCGGAGGAAGAGACGGAGGGAGAAGCGGAGGGGGTGGCCTCCCGGCTGTCCGCCCGGGTGTCCGCCCGGGACTCGGTCCCGCATCCCGTCGTGGCACCCGTCGCGAGAAGAGCGCAGACCAGTGCCGCCCCCCTGATCCACCTGTTCACCGCGTTGCCCCTGTGTCGTCCGTGCGCCGTGCCCTGTCCACCTGCTTGATGTCGAACAGGGTGCCGGGGTTCCGACACAGGGACGAAGGAAGGATGACACGGGGTGCGTCGATGCTGCGGGGCGGGCGTGGCTGCTACCGGGTGAATCCGGTGCCGGGCGGAGGGCGGGCCGGGTGCCGGGGGGAAGGGCAGTGTGCGTACCCGTACCGGACAAGCGAGGGTCAGGGAGCGTCCCGATGCCGAAGTTCCTCATCCAGGCGACCTATACACAAGAGGGCGCCAAAGGGCTGCTCAGGGAAGGGGCGAGCGGGCGGCGGGCCGCCGTCGAGCAGGTCGTGGGCGGCCTCGGCGGCTCGGTCGAGGCCATCTACTACGCCTTCGGGGAGATGGACGCCATCCTGATCGTGGAGTTCCCCGACCGGGTCGACATGGCCGCGGTCGCCCTCGCGGTCAAGGCCAGCGGCGGCCTCCAGACCCGCGCCACTCCCCTCCTCACCACGGAGGAGATCGACGAGGCCACCCGCCGCCAGGTCGCCTTCCGGGCCCCGGGGGCCTAGGGCACCGGCCCCGGTGCTCATGGGCCGAAGGCCGGACACAGCGGCTCGCGGGCCGCGCCGACGCGCTGAGCCGGGGGCCACGGGGCCACAGGCCGACGCGCGCCACCCGGCCCAGGAGCGGAGCCACCGCAGTCGCACGCCGGACACGCCACAGGTGGGCCGCCCCATACCGGACACAAGGGCTCGCGGGCCGCGCCGACGCGCTGAGCCGGGGGCCACAGGGCACAGGCCGACGCGGAGTCCGGCCGGGGGGCACAAGCCGACGCGCGCCACCCGGCCCAGGAGCGGAGCCACCGCAGTCGCACACCGGACACGCCACAGGTGGGCCGCCCCATGCCGGACACAAGGGCTCACCGGACACGAGGGCTCGCGGGCCGCGCCGACGCGCTGAGCCGGGGGCCACGGGGCCACAAGCCGACGCGCGCCACCCGGCCCAGGAGCGGAGCCACCGCAGTCGCACGCCGGACGCGCCACAGGTGGGCCGCCCCATGCCGGACACAGCGGCTCGCGGGCTGCCCCCGATTACCTAGCCGCATGCCCGCATGCCTGCATGCGCATCTCGCCGCCTGGCCGGTCGGCTGTCTCTCCTTGCTTTCCCAGAGCCGATCAACCCGGCCGACGCACCCCCGCCCCCACCCCCGCCCCCCGCCACAGTCCCGCCGCCTCCTCGGCTGTGCCCGGGGTCGTCAGGAGGAGGGGCTCGTCGTAGGGCGGGAGGGTGGGGAGGGCGATGGCGCCGGACTCCTGGGCGATCAGGAGGGCCGGGAGGCCGTCGACGTGGTGGAACTCGCCGATCGCCGCCGCCGTCGCACGGCCCGCCGCGACCTGGACCAGGGACAGGGCCGTGGAGCCCATCACGCGGACCGTGCAGTGGCGGGCGGAGAGTTCGGCAAGGAGGGTGTCCAGGCCGGGCCAGTGGGCGTGGGCCGCCCACTCGGTGAGGAAGAGGTGGCCGGTGAGGGTGGTGTGGTCGGCCGCGTGGACCGGGACGCCGTTGAGGTGGGCGCCGCCGCCGCGGATCGCGGTGAAGGTCTCCCCGCGCCAGGGGTCCGCGACCACGCCGAGCAGCGGCGTGCCGTCGGGAGCGGCCAGCCCCAGGGAGAAGGAGCACCAGCCGATGCCGTGCGCGAAGTTGGACGTACCGTCGACCGGGTCGACCACCCAGGTCGGCGCGGAGCGGGCGCCCTGCGTGGTGCCGTACTCCTCGCCGACGACGCCATGGGTGGGAAAGGCCTCGCCGAGCACCCTGCGGACGTGCCGCTCCACGGCCTCGTCGGTGTCGGTGACGATGTCCGCCGGGCTCGCCTTCTGCCGTACGGCGGTGGTGCGGGCGCCCCGGATCGTCTCCGAGGCCCAGGCCGCCAGCTCGTTCGCGACGTCCAGGGCGCGGTCCAGATCCACTTCCGT
The DNA here is from genome assembly GCF_054660435.1 of Streptomyces sp. YKOK-I1. NCBI lineage: Bacteria > Bacillati > Actinomycetota > Actinomycetes > Kitasatosporales > Streptomycetaceae > Streptomyces > Streptomyces sp. YKOK-I1. The sequence continues at coordinate 5,533,311 of NZ_BAAGDR010000001.1, read as the reverse complement.
CTCCACGTGAGATCGCTCCTCATAGCCGGTGATCGCGTCCGCCGCACAGGACAGTAGCCGCCCGTCAAACGGAATGGCAGGTTCACCCGGTTGTGCGATCATGCGGCCGTGAATGAGCCCTCAGCCACCCCCTCCCCCGCCAAGTCCCGTGGCCTCGCGGCCGAGTTCAAGGACGCCGTCACCCTGCGGGCCTTCGGGCTCGTGCTCGGCGGACTGCTCGTCCAGCTCGCCTTCGTCGTGTCGTACGTCGGGGCCTTCCACTCCCCCACACCGCACCGCATACCGGTCGCGGTCGCCGCCCCGCAGCAGGCGTCCGCGAAGATCGTCGCGCAGCTCAACGCGCTGGACGGCGAACCGGTCGAGGCCACCGCCGCGCCGAGCGCCGCGGCCGCCCGGAGCCGGGTGCTGACCCGGGAGGCGGACGCCGCGTTCCTCTTCGACGCGACCGGCACGAAGGACACCCTGCTGGTCGCCTCGGCGGGCGGGCCCTCGGTGTCGCAGACCGCCGCTCAGATCGCCCAGAGGATAGAGGCGGCGCAGAAGCGCCAGATCACCGTCACGGACATCCGCGCCCCGCACTCCGGCGACGGGCGCGGCATGACCTCGTTCTATCTCGTGCTGGGCTGGGTGATCGGCGGCTATCTCACCGCGACGATCATGGGGATGTCGGCCGGCTCCCGGCCCGCCAACCGGCACCGCACCCTGATCCGCCTCGCGGTCCTCGTGCTGTACGCGGCCGTGTCCGGGATCGCCGGAGCGGTGGTCGTGGGCCCGGTGTTCGACGCCCTCGGCGGGCACTTCTGGGCGCTGAGCGCCATCGGCACCCTGGTGGTCCTCGCCTCCGCGGCGACCGCGCTCGCGCTCCAGACCCTGCTGGGGCTCCTCGGCACCGGCGTGGTCATCCTGCTCTTCGTGGTCCTCGGCAACCCGAGCTCCGGCGGTGTGTACCCGGCGCCGCTGCTGCCGGCGTTCTGGAGCGCGATCGGGCAGGCCCTGCCGCCGGGCGCCGGCACCACCCTGGTCCGCAACACGGTGTACTTCTCGGGGCACGCCACCACGGCGGCCCTGTGGGTGCTCGGCGCCTACGCGGCGGGTGGCGCGCTGGTCGCCCTGGCGGCGTCCTGGCGCAACGAACGCCGGTCCGCGGCCCCCTCGGTCGCCGCGGCCGGCTGAGGACAATCGGGCGGCAACACACGACAACACCTGTGCAACGGCCCGTTGGTTGACTGCTTGCCCCGACTCGACCCGCCTTCCGGCGCCGAGCGAGGACGCACTCACCCAGGAGTCTGTGATGAGCACCAAGACGGGCCCTCAGCGTTACCCCGGCGCGAGCCGGGCGAACTGGTACCAGGACGACTTCGGCGGCGACGCCCTGCAGGTCGACGTGGTCGTCCTGCACACCACGGAGGGCTACACCCTGCCGGGCTACGACGGGGGCTCCGTCGCGCCGAACCTGACGGCGGTCCCGGACCTCGCCGCCAAGAAGCTGAAGTGGTACCAGCACTTCGACATCGAGACCTCCTCCCGGGCCCTGGTGAACCTGCGCGGCGGCGTCGAGACGAACACCCTGAACGTCTGCCAGGTCGAGCTGACCGGCACCTGCGACCCGAAGACCCACGCGAAGTGGCAGGCCGCGGGCCACGCGCACGTCTACTGGCCGGACGCCCCCGACTGGGCGCTCCAGGGCGTCGCCCGCTTCCTCGCCTGGATGCACGAGGAGCACGGGGTCCCGCTGTCCGGCCCGAAGACCTGGCCCGCGTATCCGACGTCGTACGGCGACGGCGGCGGCCAGCGGATGACGGGCACCCAGTGGACGGCCTTCAAGGGGGTCTGCGGGCACATGCACGTGCCGGAGAACGTCCACGGCGACCCCGGCGCGATCGACTTCGCGAGGATCCTGAAGTACGCGAAGGCCGATCTGGACGTGGGCGACGACGACACCCCGCAGACCACCACCCCCGCCAAGCCGAAGGTCCCGGCGTTCCCGGGGCGCAAGTACTTCGCCGCCGGGGCGACGAACGCGTACGTCCTCCAGCTCGGCAAGCAGCTCGTCAAGCGCGGCTTCGGCGACCACTACAAGGTCGGCCCCGGCAGGAGCTGGAGCGAGGCGGACCGGCTGAACGTCCGGGACTTCCAGAAGTCCCGCAAGGAACTGCGCGGCGACGCCGACGGCACCCCCGGCCCGCTGACCTGGAAGCTGCTGTTCTCGGCCTGACGCCAGGACGAACGGACGGACGAACCCCCGGGGAGGTGACCCGGGGGTTCGTCCGTTCCCGGTCCGGTCTCGGGTCCGGTCCGGGCTCAGCCGCCCGTGGCCTCGCTGAGCCGCGCGTCGTAGCCCGCGAGGTAGCCCATCAGGGTGGGGTGGAAGACCGCGGTCCCGGCGTTCAGGTTGTTGATCCACGGGTCGGAGCCGCACGCGCCGTGGCCCTTGAACGTGTCCCGCACGTCGATGAACTCGACCGGCTCCTTGGCCGCCGCGGCCCTGGTGCCCTCGGCCAGCGCGTCGGCCAGGCCGTTCATGGCGGTGCGCTTGGCGGAGCTGAGGTCGATCAGGGGGCAGGTGCCGGTCGGGGAGACCGCCTGCGGATAGCCCAGCACGATGACCCGGGCGTTCGGCGCCTTGGTCTTGATGTCCTTGTACAGCCCGGCGAGCGACGTCACCAGCTGGCCCTTGGCGTAGGACGACATGTACAGCGTCGCCGTGTCGCAGTAGCTGTCGCTCTGGGTGAGGCAGCCCTGGACCACGGAGGAGAACTGGGCGTCGTTGCCGCCCACCGTGAGCGTGACGAGATCGGTGTCGGCGCTCAGCGCGGACAGCTGCTTGTCCCGCACGTCCGCGATCTTCGCACCGCTGCAGGAGACGTCCTTCAGCGTGTAGTCGCCGTGCGCGGCGGCCCACAGGGCCGGGTAGTTCAGGCTGCTGCGCTTGCAGTCGCCGCTGGCGCTGTCGTAGTAGTCCGCACCGACTCCGGAGGCGTACGAGTCGCCCAGGGCCACGTATTCCAGGCCCGTCGCCGCCTGGGCCGGCGTGCTCGTCATCCCGGCCATTCCGGCGAAAGTCATCACCGCGCCGGCGACGGCGGACGTCAATTTACGCATGGGTTCCTTCTGGATCGGGAGTTCGTGTCCGTGAGGGGGGAATGAGGATCGTACAGGCGTCGACAAACCCATCAACTCCAGCTTGTTGCACAGGGATTGTCCGCCCGCCGACTACAACCTCGGTCGTAGTCACGGCCTCTATCTCCGGTTGCAGACCGCCCGCGGAGAGATCCGATTCCGAGTCGATGTCCCGGCGCTCCCGGCATCCGACAATTTCTCCTGTGCAGCAAATGCGCAGCAGAACAACAGGGCCATTCCCTAGCAGGAGACCGCCGTCCGATGCCACCCGTGACAACAGACGGACAACAGCCGAGCAACGAGCCATTGGTTGACTCCATCGCGTACCCTGCATGCCCCGATGCCGTGTTCGGCGAGGCCCCTTCACTTCCAGCGCCGCCCAGGAGGGCCCACCCGGTGAACTCACGACAGGAGCTGCGGTTCGGCGTGCTCGGTCCCGTCGAGGTGCTCAAAGGCAACGTTTCCCTCGATCTGGGCCCCCGGCAGCGCCGGCTGCTGCTCGTCCGACTCCTCCTGGAGGACGGCCGGCCCGTCTCGCAGGACACCCTCTGCCGCGATCTGTGGCCGACGGACCGGCCGACGGGCGCCGCCTCCTCCGTCCGCGCGCACATCAGCAGGCTGCGCGCGGTCCTCGACCCGGTCCGCCAGGGCCGCTCCACCGTGCTGGTCAGCGGCCCCGCCGGGTACGCGCTGAAGACACCGGCCGGGGCCCGGGACACCGCCGTCTTCGAGGAGTCCGTGAGCCGGGCCCGCGAGGCCCTGAGGAACCGCCAGCTGCCCGCCGCCCGGCAGGAGATCGACGCCGCGCTCGGACTGTGGCGCGGCGAGGCGCTGGCCGAGGCCACCGAGCACGCCTTCGCGATACGTGAGCGCACCCGGCTCGACGGCGCCCTGCACGACGCCAGGGAACTCCAGGCCGCGATCCTCGTCCAGCAGGGCGAGACGGAACCGGCGATCGGCGTCGCGCAGGGCCTCGTCCTCAAGGCCCCGCTGCGAGAGACGTCCTGGGCGCTGCTGATGCGCGCCCTGTACGCGGCCGGCCGGCCGGTGGAGGCGCTGCGCCAGTACGAGCGGTTCCGCGACATGCTCGCCACGGAACTCGGCCTGGACCCCAGCCCCCAGCTCAGGGACCTGCACACCGCGATCCTGCGGCACGACGTCGTCGTCCTCGGCACCCAGCAGCCGGCCGAACCGGTCACGGCCCCCTCCGCCGCCCCGCTCTCCCCGGTGCGCGACTTCACCTCCGCGTGCGTCCCCCCGGAACCCGCCGCCCCCGCGGCCACCCCGTTCGTGGGCCGGCAGGAGGAGCAGAAGCAGCTGGCCTCGCTGCTGTCGGCCGCGATCGCGGGCCGGCCCCGCTGGGCCGTGATCACCGGGGAGCAGGGCTCCGGCAAGACCCGGCTGACGGACGAGCTGTCCGCCTGGGCCGTCTCGACCGGGTTCACCGTGGCCCGCACCCGGGCCGGCCAGGCCCTCAGCGGGAACCGCGGGATCTCCCAGACCTGCCCCACCGTCCAGCTGCTGGACGCGCTGCGGCAGGACGGCAAGGACTCCGCGGAGGACGAGGCGGCGCAGAAGGACCCGCTCGCCACGGTCGTCGACGAGCTGACCCAGGGACCCACGCTGGTCGTGGTGGACGACCTCGACGAGGCTCCGCAGGGCTTCCACCGGCTGCTGCGGCGGCTCGCGAAGGTGCTGCGGGAGGCGCCGGTGGTGTTCGTGTGCACCCTGCGCAACCCCGACGCCGCGGTGTCCAGCATGCTCCTCGCCGACCTGGCCCTGATCGGCGCGACCTGGCTGACCCTGGATCCGCTGACCGCCGAGGACGTGGCCGACCTGCTGGCGGCGTGCGGCGAGGAGGCCGGCCCCGAGGAGGCGGCGGCGCTGCACCGGCGCTGCGAGGGCCACCCGTTCGCGCTGGCCGAGCTGATGGGGCTGCCGCCCGGGCGGCGCACCGGCCCGGAGGCGCAGGTGCCGGCCGCCGTCCGCAACCTCCTCCACGCACGCCTGGTCGACCTGCCCGACCCGGCGCGGACCATGCTCACCTACGCCGCCGCCGACGGCGAATGGCTGGACCTCGGTCTCCTCGCCGACGTCCAGGGGCTGGCCCCCGACCAGCTGCTGCCGCTGATCGACGCGGCCGTCACCGCCCGGATCCTGGTCTGGGACGGCGAGCCCGGCGCGGGCGGCACCGGCCGCTACCGGCTGCCCGAGCTGCCCCGCGACGTCGTCCTGAGCACGCAGACCCCGTCCTCCCGGCAGATCCGGCACGCCGCGTTCGCCCGGGAGCTGGCCGCCCGCGACGGCGCCGACCCGGCACGGCTGGCCCGGCACCTGCGCGCGGCGGGGCCGATGGCACCCCCGACTCAGCGCTGAACTCCCTTGGAAACAGCTGCTGTTGGTCTTATCATCGCCGACTCCGCTCCCTACCATCGGTAGATGACGCAACCGACGCAACCCGGCCCCCAGGTGCCCCCGCCCGTCCCCTACGGCAGACCGCCCGGCCCGCCCACGGACCCGGGCGCGGCCTCCGACCGGGTCGTGGGCGGGCTGCTGCTCGTCGGCGCGGCCCTCACCCTCGCCGGTTCGTTCACCACGCTGGACACCTCGCGGCAGACCTTCAGCTCGACGAGCGACGGCACGGTCTTCAGGACCGTCGCGAAGGCGTGGTCGTACACCACCTCCTACCCGGGGGACGACCCGGAGTCGGTCACCCGCTTCGACGGGATCCCCCTGCTCGTCGGCTGCCTGCTCGCCGTGGTCGCGGCCGTCCAGCTGTTCACCGGCTCCGGCGGCCGCCAGCCCCTGGCCCGCGTGCTCGGTGTCACCGGCGCGGTGCTGCTGTTCGGTACGACGCTGACGGCGCTGACCTCGGTGGCCGGTGACACCCAGTGGGACTCGGACAGCCGGACCACGACCTTCGGTCCCGGCTTCTACCTGCTGGCCGTCGCCTGTGCGCTGGGGCTCGTCGCGGCCGTGCTCGGCGTGCTCAACACCCGGCGCCCCGCGGTCCACGGCGCCGTCCCGCCTCCGCAGCCCTGGCCGACCGGGCCGCTCCCGCAGGCGTACCCACAGACGTACCCGCAGGCCCCGCAGCCGCCGTACCCGCCGGCCCAGTCCTACCCGCCCGCCCAGCAGCCCCCGCCGCCCCCGCACCAGCCGCCGCACCAGCCGCCGCACCAGCCCCCGGCCCCGCCCACGAGCTGAGGACGCGGGCCGCCCGTCACTCCGTCACGACCCCCGACCGCCACGCCCACGCGGCGATCTCCACCCGGTTGCGGGCGGAGAGCTTGCCCTGGACCTTGCCCAGGTGGGTCTTCACCGTGCCCACGGAGATGCACAGTTCGGCGGCGATCTCCGCGTTGGTGAGACCGGTCGCGACCAGCCGTACGACGTCCGTCTCCCGGGCGGACAGCCCCGTATCCGGGGCCGGGACGCCCCGCGGCGGCCGGCCCCGCAGCAGCCGCAGCGTGATCGACGGGCTGACCAGGGCCTCCCCGGAGGCGGCGGCCCGGATCGCCTCGACCAGCAGGGCGGGGCCGGAGTCCTTGAGCAGAAAACCGCAGGCGCCGTCGCCGAGGGCGCGGTGCACGTACTCGTCGTCGTCGAAGGTCGTGGCCACCACGACCCTGGGCGGATCGACCACTCCGGGCCGGGTGAGCCGGCGCAGGGCCTCCAGACCGTCCAGCCGGGGCATCCGGATGTCCATCAGCACCACGTCGGGCCGGAGCCGTTCGGCGAGTTCCACCGCCTGGAGGCCGTCCGCCGCCTGCCCGACGACCTCGATGTCGTCCTCGGCGGCCAGGATCATCTCGAAGCCGGTGCGGACCATGGCCTGGTCATCGGCGATCAGCACCCGGATCGGCGTACGGCCCGTCACGCGGCGCTCCCCACGAAGCGGCCCCCGGCCCCGGCCGGACCGTCCCGATCGACCGTGCCCACCGGCAGCGTCGCCTCGATCCGCCAGCCCCCGCCCGGCGCGGGACCGGCCTGCACCCGGCCGCCGACCATGCCCACCCGCTCGGCCAGCCCCTTCAGCCCGAAACCACCGCCCAGCGCCTGAAGGGCCTGGTGGCCGCCGCGCGGGCGCCCGTCGTCGCTCACCGTCACGGTGACCCGCGGCCCGGACCGGACCAGATGGACCTCCACCTCGGTGACGTCACGGGCGTGCTTGCGGATGTTGGTCAGCGCCTCCATCACCACCCGGTGCACGGTGGTCACCACCTCCACCGGCAGCCCCTCGAACTCCCCCTCGGTCCGCAGCACCGCCCGGCCGCCGCCGACCGGCGCGAACTCCTCGACCAGGACCCGCACTTCGGCCATCCCGGCGAGCGGGGCCAGCGCCACGTCCCGCCCCCGCGCCTCCTGCGGATCCCCCTCGCGCAGCATCCCGACCATCGCCCGCATCGACTTCAGCGCCTCCGCGCCCGCGTGCTCGATCCGTTCCAGCGCGGGCGGCACCAGATCGGGCCGGCGGGCGGCGACGGAGCGGGCGCCCTGGGCCTGGATGACGATGCCGGTCACATGGTGGGCGACGAAGTCGTGCAGGTCCCGGGCGAACTCCGCGCGCTGCTCCAGCCGTACGGCGGTCTCCCGGCGCCGCCGGTCCGCGACGACCAGCCGTACGGTCAGCCCGACCGCCAGGGCGGCCGTCGCGGCCAGCATCAAGAAGAACGCCAGGACCACACTGCCCAGATCGACCTCGGCGGCCAGCGGGCGCAGCACGATCGCCGCCATGCACAGCGGTGCGGCGAGCGCCGCCCGCCTCGGGGTGCCGCGCCAGGAGGTCAGCGTCAACAGCCCCAGCAGCGCGGCCGGTTCGGCGAATCCGACCACCGACTCCACGGGCGTGTAGTCGTCCAGACCCTGGTCGAGCCCCGCGACGACCTGTACGGCGGCCGTGGCGGCGAGCGACAGCGCCGCAGCGGCACCGGTCACGAGCGGCAGCCCGCGGGCGCCGAGACGCGGCCAGAGCAACAGGGCGGCGCAGGACAGCAGCTCGGAGATCATCACCAGCGGGCCGGTCGTACTGGCGTCGGGCCGGTCGAAGGCGTCGCTGAGCCGGCCGAACGCGCCGATCGCGTAGTCGAAGGCGCCCAGGCCGAGCAGCAACACCAGGACCACGGGCCACACCACCACCCGCACCCACGCCACCTGCCGGGGCAAGGGCGGGGACCATCGCCAGGACTTCATGCCGGGAGCGTAGCCGGGGGGTCGGCCGAAAGGGGGGTCGGCCGAAAGTCGTAGCGCTCCGCGGAAGACCGGACTTTCGCAAGATCCGTCGCCCCGACGCACCGGACGAGAGTGGGCACCACCGCCGGACGTCACCGGCGACCACCCGTCCCCGCCGAGGAGTTCACCATGGGCAACGTCCACTTCGAGATCGGCGCCACGGCCGTGCTGGGGCCTCTGCTGGCCGCGTTCGGCCTGCTGGTGGCCGTGCGCGCCCGCCGGGGCCGGGCCGGCTGGACCGGACGGCACGCGGTGACCCGGATGCTGGCCGCCGGGTACGCCGCCGGCGTCCTCGCCCTCACGCTCTTCCCGCTCGTCGTGACCTACGGCGAGTACGCCAACCTGATGCCCTGGACCAACCAGATCAACTGGATCCCGGTGCCCAGCCCCGACCCCAGCATCGTCGCCAACGTGGTCCTCATGATGCCGCTCGGTGTGCTGCTCCCGCTGATGACCGCCCGGATCGGCGCCAAGGGGCGGGTCACCGCCGTCACCGCCGCGGTGAGCCTCGCGATCGAGCTGACCCAGCTCCTGATGTACGTCGTCGTCAACAACGCCCGGCTGACGGACACCACCGACCTGCTCGTCAACACGCTGGGCGGATACCTCGGCTGTGTGGTCCTGTACCGCGCGGCCCGCGTCCCGGCCGTCGCCCGGCTGCTCAGCTCCCTCGCCCTGCCGGGCTCCGCGTTCGCGTCGGACGGGCGGACCTCGGCCCGTCCCACGATCCGCCCGGCCGGGGAGCCCACCACCGCCCGCTCGTGACCCTCTTCCCCGTCCGCGGGCACCGGCTTCTCACCCCCGCGCGCGGAACAGCCCCGCGGCCCTCGCGCGCTCGGCCCGGCGTTCCAGCAGGTAGGCGTACGGTGACGCGCCGTAGGCGAGCGTGAACTCGCGGCTGAGCAGCCCGGCCGGCAGGTCCACGGCGACGGCGAGCGCGAGGACGTCCAGCGGTCGCGCGTACTCCCGGTCGATCCGGTCCCGTACCCGCCGCAGCCGCGCGAGATCGTTCAGGCGCCGCGCCGCGAGCAGCGCGTGCCGCCATCCCGGGTGACACATGGCGGTACCCCCCTTCCCCGGGTGCGGCTCAGCGGAGTTCCTGGATGCGGATCAGATTGCCCGCGGGGTCGCGGAAGGCGCAGTCGCGGATTCCGTACGGCTGCTCGGTCGGCTCCTGGACGACCTCGGCGCCCCCGGCGGTGACCTTCTCGAAGGTGCCGTCGAGGTCCGGGGTGGCCAGCAGGATCCAGCCGTAGGTGCCCTTGGCCATCATCTCGGCGATGGTGCGGCGCTCGGCCTCGGTGACGCCGGGGTCGGCGGCGGGCGGGGCCAGCAGGATGGAGGTTCCGGGCTGCCCGGCCGGGCCGACCGTGATCCAGCGCATCCTGCCCTGTCCCACGTCGGTGCGGACCTCGAAGCCGAGGACGTCGCGGTAGAACGCCAGGGACGCGTCCGGGTCGTCGTGCGGGAGGAAGGTCGTGTGAATGGTGATGTCCATGGCCTTCACGCTAGCCGCGGCCCGGCGCGGGGCGCTTCTCCAAACCTGACCGGCCGCTTCCGTCGGCCTCAGGCCTTCGCCGCGTCGTACTCCTCGCGGGCCTTCTCGATGGCCGCCATCCGCAGGTCCGTCCAGCGCGCGAGGGCGCGGACCTGTTCGGCGGCCTCGCGGCCGAGGTCGGTGAGGGAGTAGTCGACGCGGGGCGGGATCACGGGCTTGGCGTCGCGGTGGACCATGCCGTCGCGTTCCAGGGTCTGGAGGGTCTGGGTCAGCATCTTCTCGCTGACCCTGCCGATCTCCCGGCGCAGTTCGCTGAAGCGGTACGGGCGGTCGAGCAGCGCGATCAGGACGAGGGTGCCCCAGCGGCTGGTGAGGTGCTCCAGGGCGCCGCGCTGCGGGCACATCGCGTCCCCGCCGGCGAGCCGCAGCCGGTCCCAGGGCGCCGTCTCGGTTGCTGCCATGCCTCCACCTTACGGCCGTTGCGCCTCGATCGGACCAGCAAGAATCGGCGCCCGGCTCGCGGCACGACCAGACTCGGACGCGAAGGGACCCGGGGCCGGGCATCCGTCCGCGGTGACCGGGCGGGGGCTCACCGTCCCCACCGCCTCACCTCCCCTCCCCTTCGTACCCTCTCCCCCTTTTCCTTCTCCGGGCGCCGACGCGTGTCCGTCGAGGCCGTCCGAGTCGGTCCCACCCCCCACTGCCTGCCGTCCCCCACCGGGGCCGGCGAAAGGAACCCTCATGCGCTCACGCACCGCAGCCGCGACCTCCGTCGCCCTGAGCACCGCCGCCCTCCTGCTCGTCCCCGCGGCCGTCCCGACCGCCACGGCCGCCACGGCCGCCGCCGACGGGAACCGTCCGCGGATCAGCGGCCATCGCGGCGCCGCCGGCTACGCGCCCGAGAACACCCTGCCGTCCTTCGACAAGGCCGACGCGCTCGGCATCGACTGGGTGGAGACCGATGTGCAGCGCACCAGGGACGGTGAGCTGGTCCTGCTGCACGACCGGGACCTCAGGCGGACGACGAACGTCGAGTCGGTGTTCCCGTCCCGCGCGGACCGCCCCGTCAGCGACTTCACCGCGGCCGAACTGGCCCTGCTGGACGCGGGCAGTTGGATGGGGGCCCGGTTCGCGGGCACCCGTGTCCCGACCCTGGCCCGGACCCTCGACCGGCTGGACCGCAACGGCCAGAGCCTGCTGCTGGAGATCAAGCAGCCGGACCTGCATCCGGGCATCGAGGGCGACATCCTCGATGTGCTCGCCCGCAAGGGCTGGCTGGACGGAGACCATGTCGACCACCGGCTGATCGTCATGAGCTTCGGTACGAACGCCGTACAGACGATCCACCGCAAACGCCCGGAGCTGAAGACGTCCGTGCTGGTCGGCGCCCGCCCGTCGGCCGCGGCCCTGCGCGGTTACGCGACCTACGCCGACCAGGTCAACCCCGACTACCGCCAGGTCTCGGGCGACTTCGTGGCCGCCGTGCACGCGCTCAAGGGCGCGCACGGCAAGCCGCTGGAGACCATCCCCTGGGTGATCAACACCGCGTCGGCGGCGCGGACGGTCGCCGGTTGGGGAGCGGACGGCATGACGAGCGACCTCCCGGACGTGGCCGCCCGCGCCCTCGGCTAGCCGCTTCCCGGGACTCCCGCGCTTCCGGGACTCCCGCCCTCAGCCGCCGCGGGCCGCCTTCACGAACGCGGTGATGAGGGCGGGGTCCTTGACGCCCCGGCTGCTCTCCACCCCGCTGGAGACGTCGACGCCCCAGGGGCGGGTGGCGGCGACGGCGTCCCGGACGTTGTCCGGGGTGAGCCCGCCGGCGAGCAGCCACTTCTCCCCGGAGCCGGCCGGGGTCCGGCGGGACCAGTCCCAGGCGACGCCGGACCCCGGCACCGGGGCGTCGAGCAGCAGCATGTCCTCGCCCAGTTCCCCGCAGCGCGGCACGGAGTCGCCGAAGGCGGCCGCCCGGATCAGCGTCCAGCCGCCCGCGGCGAGTGCGTCGTAGTAGCCCCGGTCCTCCGGGCCGTGCAGCTGGACGGCCCGGATGCCGGACTCGACGGCCACGGACCGTACGTCGTCGAGGGGTTCGGCGCGGAACACGCCGACGGTCAGGACGTGCGCGGGCACCCGCCGGGCGAGCCGGGCGGCCGTGGCGGGGTCGATCCGGCGGGGGCTGGCGGAGAACACGAACCCGATGGCGTCGGCGCCCGCCTCGACGGCCGTGTCGACGTCCCGCTCGGTGCTCAGACCGCAGATCTTGACGAAAAGGGGGTCACTGGAGTTGCTCACGGACCCCAGCCTGCCGCATCGGGGCCGACCGCCGCACACGCGAGTGTGACACAGATCACATCGCCGGTTCCGATGACTCCGCCCTCGCGCCCGGGTCCCCACTCATGACACCACCGACCCCCGACGGGAGCGCCACCATGACCGCCGCCTCAGCCAAGGGCCCCGCTTCCTACTTCCCCTCCATCGAGAAGAAGTACGGCCGGCCGATCGCGGAGTGGAAGGACCTGATCCGCTCCTCGCCGCCGACCCGGCACATGGAGCTCGTGAACTGGCTGAAGTCCGAGCACGGACTGGGACACGGCCACGCCAACGCCCTCGTCGCCGACACCCTCGCGGAGCGCTAGGCTCCGCCCGGTGACCATTTGTCCCGTTTGATCACCTCTGTCACTCTCTCGCTCCCCAGGAGGTTGCGATGGCCTCGCGACTCAACCCCTACCTCAGCTTCAACGGCGACGCCCGGGCGGCGCTGGAGCACTACAAGGACGTCTTCGGCGGCACGCTCGCGCTGAGCACCTTCGGCGAGTTCGGCCAGGCGGGCACCCCGCAGGCGGACCAGATCATGCACGGCATGCTGGAGGCCCCGAACGGCTTCACCCTCATGGGAGCCGACACCCCGCCGGGGATGGACTACAGCCCCAGCGGCAACGTCTCCGTGAGCGTGAGCGGCGACGACGACGCCGAACTGCGCGGCTACTGGGAGAAGCTGTCCGCCGGGGCCGAGGTGTCCGTCCCGCTGGACAAGCAGATGTGGGGCGATGTCTTCGGCATGTGCACGGACCGCTTCGGCATCACCTGGCTGGTCAACATCACCCAGCAGCAGGGCTAGCCGGCCGGGCTAGACCTCGTACTGGCCGACCTCCAGGAAGTACCGCAGGTCCTCCGGGGTGCCGTCCAGGGCCGCCTGGGCCGCCGCGCGCAGGGCGTCGCTGATGTCGGTCCGCGCGAGGATCCTCGCGACGGCGACCCGGTCGTCCTCGGCCTGGGCGAGCCGGTAGCCGGTGGTGAGGAAGGCCGCCCGGTCCTCGGCCGTGCCGTCCAGGGCCTTCCCGGCCTCCCGCCGGACGGCCTTCCCACTGCCCGGGTCGGCCAGGATCCGCGCGATCGCCACCTTGTCGTCCTCGTCCTGGGCCAGCCGGTAGCCGGTGGCGAGGAAGGCCGCCCGGTCCTCGGCCGTGCCGTCGAGGGCCTTCCCGGCCTCCCGCCGGACGGCCTTCCCACTGCCCGGGTCGGCCAGGATCCGCGCGATCGCCACCTTGTTGTCTTCGTCCTGGGCGAGCGCGAGGCCCGTCTTCAGGAAGGCGCGCAGATCGTCGGCGGTGCCGTCGAGCGCCTCCTGGGCCTCCCTGCGCACCGCCGTGCCCGCGCTCTCGTCGGCGAGGATCCGCGCGACCGCGATCCGCAGCTCCTCCTCCGTCATCGAGTCGTACGGCGACTCGTCCTCGGCGGCAACCGAAACGGCCGCCGTGGCCGAGGCGGTCGCCGCGAAGGACGGCGAGGCGAGCAGCAGGGCCGGGGCCAGCGCGCCCACGGCAAGGGCGAGCACCGCTCGGGTGGCTCTCATTGTCGTTCCCCCATGATTGATTGGCTTGGTGCCGGCCGGACGATCCTCCACAATCGAACAGCGCCGCGCACTGCGTGGACCGGGCAATCCTGACCGCCGGTCCGTTGCCGGAACACGAACGCGGGGGGCGTGGTGGCGGGGGAGATTCCCGAGCAGTACCTGGACGGCTACACCTGGCTGCTGACGGAGGTCACGGCCACCGGCCGCCGGCTGACCCGGGCGGAGCTGGAGTCACGGCGCGCCCTCGGCGAACGGGCCGCCGACGCCGGTCACGGTCTGCGCGCCCTGGTGAGCGCCCATCTGACCGCCGCCCGCTCGGTCCGGCCCGGCTCCACCGACAGCACCCTGGCCGCCGTACAACAGGTGATAGACGCGCTGGCCGAGGGGTACGAGCGGGCCGGGCGGCTCGCCGTACGGCGGGAGGAGGCGGCCCGCCGGGAGTTCATCGACGATCTGCTCTACGGCCGCAGCGACCTGGGCCGCCTCGCACAGCGCGCCGAACGCTTCGGCCTGCGCCTGTCGCACACCCACGCCGTCGCCGTCGCCCAGGGCCCCACCGCCTACGACGAGGGCGACCCGGTGCCCCGCGCGGTGGAGCGCGCGCTGCTCGCCCGGTTCGGCGACCGCGAGGTGCTGCTGACCACCAAGGACGGACTGCTGGTGTGCGTCGCCCCCGGCCACCGGGACGAGATCCTGCCCGCCTTCGCCGGGCAGGCGCGGGCCGCGACCGACGGCGGCCGGGTGGCGATCGGCCGCCCGCAGCCGGGCCCCGGCGGGGTCGTCCAGTCCTTCGAGGAGGCGCTCAACTCCCTCGAACTCGCCCGGCGGCTGGACCTGCCCGACCCGGTGCTGCGCGCCGCCGACCTGCTCGTCTACCCGGTCCTGACCCGCGACCGGCAGGCGATGGCCGACCTGGTCCAGGCGGTGCTCGGCCCGCTGACCACCGCCCGCGGCGGCGCCGGACCTCAACTGGCCACGCTCACCGCCTACTTCGATTCGGGGTGCGTCGCGGCCCAGGCCGCCCGCCGGCTGTCGCTGAGCGTGCGCGCCCTGACCTACCGGCTGGAACGCATCCACCAGCTCACCGGCGTCGACCCCGCCGACCCCGCGCACCGCTACACCCTGCAGACCGCCGTCATCGGCGCCCGCCTCCTGGACTGGCCGGCCCAGCCGCTCTGACCGACGGTCCGTCCTCCGTCCTACGGCACCCGCAGGGACCGACACGGCCCCACAGCCCGCCCACGAAAACGACATGAACGGTTCACATCATGTCCACATCCGGCGGGTTGAGGGGAAAGGAACCGGCCATTGACTCTCCCCGCGCGCCTCGAACACGAAGCCGTATGGGGAGAACACCGTTTCCTTTAGGGGGACCGCAGTGGCGTCCGCAGTGGAGGTTTCCGGCGCGCCGGAGCCCGACAGACCCGTTCCTCGACGGCTGCACACGGCCCGGGGCCTCGGGGACCGGGTCTTCCGGTACCAGCTGACGGCCACCGGCGTCACCGTCCTCGCCATCATGGCGGCCGTGGGCCTGTTCCTGCTGCTGAGGGCCGGTCAGGCGCTGCGCGCCCGGGGGTTCGGCTTCCTCACCACCGCCGCCTGGCAGCCGGACGTCCACAACTTCGGGATCGCGGCCGTGCTCACCGGCACCCTGCTGATCGCCCTCGTCGCGGTGACGATCTCCGTGCCGCTGGCCGTCGGGACCGCGCTGTTCATCTCCGACGTCGCCCCGCGCGGCCTGCGCCGCACCCTCGTCACCCTGGTCGACCTGATGGCCGCCGTCCCCTCGGTGGTCTACGGCCTGTGGGGGCTGTTCTTCCTCCAGCAGCACGTGATCGGTCTGTCGCGCTGGCTGTCGACCTGGTTCGGCCGGCTCCCGCTGTTCGCCGTCGACGGCACCCGGCCCGGTGAGCCGCTCGCCTCCGACAGCGTCTACACCGCCTCCACGTTCGTCGCCGGGATCGTCGTCGCGCTGATGGTCGCGCCGATCCAGTGCTCGGTGATGCGGGAGGTGTTCGCCCAGGCGCCCGCGGGTGAACGGGAGGGCGCGTACGCGCTCGGCGCCACCCGCTGGGGCATGATCCGCGCGGTCGTCCTGCCGTACGGCAAGGGCGGCATCATCGGCGGCACGATGCTCGGCCTCGGCCGGGCGCTCGGCGAGACCATCGCCGTCTACCTGATCATCTCGCCGGTCTTCACCATCCAGCCGCACATCCTGCAGACCGGCTCGAACTCGGTCTCCTCCCTCATCGCCCTGCACTACGGCGACGCCTCCACCTTCGGCATGTCGGCGCTGATGGCGGCGGGCCTCGCGCTGTTCCTGCTCACCCTGGCGGTCAACTTCACCGCCTCCTCCATCGTGGCCCGCTCCCGGTCCGGCGCACAGAGCGAGGCCTGAGATGACCGTCGTAGAGCACGCCCCCGCCCAGCCGGCCGAGGCCGCCGAAGCCACCGAGGCCACCACCCCGGTCCCCGCGCTCCCGGACGTACCGCGCCGCATCGGCGCCCTGACCCGCTCCGGTGTCCTCTCCCTCTCCGGCGCCGCGGCCTCCGGTCTGTGCGTCGCCGTCCTGCTGTTCGGCGAGATCGCCCCGTTCTCCGGCAGCCTGGGCTTCACCGTCACCGCGTACGCGGCCTTCCTCGCCGTCTACGCCGTCCTCACCGCCCTGGAGGAGGACGGCCAGGCGGTCCGCGACCGCGTGATGACGGTGGTCCTGTGGACCGCGGCCGGACTCCTCTTCAGCGCCCTCGTCCTGGTCGTCGGCTTCACCGCCTGGCGGGGCCGCGAGGCGCTCCCGCACGGCAACTTCTTCACCCAGGACATGCAGGCGGCCGGCCCGCTCGACCCGCTGTCCCACGGCGGTATCGCCCACGCGATGCTCGGCACCCTGATCATGATCGCCATCGCGCTCACCATCACGGTCCCGCTGGGCCTGGCCTGCGCGGTGTACCTCAACCAGCTCCCGGGCCGCTTCTCCCGGTTCGTGCGCACCATCGTCGAGGCGATGACCGCGCTGCCCTCGATCGTCGCCGGTCTCATGGTGTACGCCGTCTGGATCCTCGGCCTCGGCATGCAGAAGTCGGGTCTGGCGGCGGGCTTCGCGATCAGCGTGATGATGCTGCCGATCGTGATCCGCGCCTCGGACGTGGTCCTGCGCCTGGTGCCCGGCACCCTCACGGAGGCGGCCGAGGCCCTCGGCGCCCCCCGCTGGCGCACGGTCTGGCACGTCGTCCTGCCGACGGCCCGCTCGGGCCTCGCCACGGCGGTCATCCTCGGCACCGCGCGCGGCATCGGCGAGACCTCCCCCGTCCTGCTGACGGCGGGCTTCACGGCGGCCCTGAACGCCGACCCGACGAGCGGCCCGATGGTCTCCCTCCCGCTGGCCGTCTTCAACTTCGTCAAGTCCCCCGAACCCACGATGATCGCCCGCGGCTTCGGCTCGGCGGCGGTCCTGATGGCCATCGTCCTGATCCTCTTCGCGATCGCCCGGGTGATCGGCGGGCGGGGCCCGGGCCACCAGACCAAGCGACAGGCCCGCAGAACGGCGAGAGCTTCCCTCCGGGACACCGAAAGATACGCCCAGACCAACTCCCTAAGGGGCGCGGGGAACTGCGCGACCAGCCCCCACGCACCCGCACCCGACAACGGAGACCACCCCCGATGATCAACGCCCTCAGACGACTGGGCATCCTGGCCGCCCTGATAGGCATCCTCACCACGGCCACCCCCGCCCAGGCCGACACCTACACGCCGATCGCCGGCGCCGGCTCCACCTGGGCCGAGAACGCGGTGGACGAATGGCGCAGGGCCGTCAACCAGTACGGCATGCGCATCAGCTACGCCGGCACCGGTTCCTCGGACGGCCGCCGCCAGTTCCTCTCCGGCACCGTCGACTTCGCCGTCTCCGACATCCCGTTCCAGACCAACCCCACCGACGGCAGCGCGGCCGAACGCCCCGCGCAGGGCTCGTACGCCTACATGCCGATCGTCGCCGGCGGCACCGTCTTCATGTACCACCTGACGGTCAACGGCAAGCGGGTCACCAACCTCCGCCTCTCCGGCGACGTCGTCACGAAGATCTTCACGGGGGCCGTGAAGACCTGGGACGACCCGGTGATCAAGGCGGACAACCCCGGGCTCCAGCTCCCGCACCGCCCGATCGTGCCCGTGGTCCGCTCCGACGGCTCCGGCTCGACCGCCCAGTTCACGATGTGGATGGCCAACCAGCACAAGGCGCTGTGGCAGGCGTACTGCGCCCGGGTCGGCCGCTCGGGGGCGTGCGGGCAGACCTCGTACTACCCGACGGTCTCGGGGATGATCGCCCAGTCCGGCGACCTCGGTGTCGCCGGGTACGTCGCCCAGAACTACGGCGAGGGCGCGATCGGTTACGTCAACTACTCCTACGCCCTCAACGCGCACTATCCGGTCGCCAAGGTCCTCAACCACGCCGGCTACTACACCGAGCCCACCCCGCAGAACGTGGCCGTCTCGCTGCTCAAGGCGCAGATCAACACGGACAGGAACTCCGCCGACTACCTCACCCAGCAGCTGAACGGCGTCTACAACGACAGCGACCGGCGCAACTACCCGCTGTCCAGCTACTCGTACATGATCCTGCCGCTGAAGGTGCAGGGCACCTTCACCAAGGCCAAGGGCAAGACGCTCGGCGCGTTCTCCTACTACTTCATGTGCCAGGGCCAGCAGCAGGCGCCCGACCTCGGCTACTCGCCGCTGCCGATCAACCTGGTGCGGGCGGGCTTCGACCAGATCCGCCGGATCCCCGGAGTGCAGGCGCAGAGCATCAACATCCGCAACTGCAACAACCCGACCTTCACCACCAACGGCCGCAACAAGCTGGCCGAGACCGCGCCCTACCCGAAGGACTGCGACAAGAAGGGCGCCGCGCCCTGCACCACCGGCAGCGGCGGCGCCAAGTCGACCGGCGCGAACGGCGGTTCGGGCGGGACGTCCGGCGGCTCCACCGGCGGCGCGGGTACGTCGGGCGGCACGGGCAGCGGCGGCGGCACCGGCGCGTCCGGCTCCGCCGGGCAGCCCTCCGTCGACCCCGACACCGGCCAGACCCTGAGCCCCGGCGGCGGCACGGCGAGCGGTTCCGGCGGTGGTACGGCCACCACCGCCGACGGCACGGTCGCCCTCGCCCAGCCCGTCGCGATCGCCGGGCACACCGGCTGGACCTCCGCCCAGACGCTGATGCTGCTCGCCGCGTTCCTGGTCCTCGCCCTGATCCTGCTGCCCTCGCTGGTCTCCCGGCTGCTGCGCGGCGGCAACTCCGCGAACGGGGGGACGCGATGAAGGCCGTACGCCGGATCCTGGTCCGTCTCGTCGCCGGGGCCGCCGTGGGCGCCCTCGCCGGGCTCGCGGTCGCCCAGGCCGCCCCGCCCGCGACGGCGGCCTCCTCCGCCTCCTCCGCCGTCACCGTCCCCGGGCGCGGCGAGTTCCAGGACATGAGGTTCACGGTCTCCCAGACCGCCGACCTCACCAGCCAGGCCGTCACCGTCTCCTGGACCGGCGGCACCCCGAGCACCTTCGCGGGCACCCTGTTCGACACGGACTTCGTGCAGATCATGCAGTGCTGGGGCGACGACGACGGCACGGTCCCCGCCAACCCGGGCCCCTCGCGCACCCAGTGCCAGTACGGCGCCTCCCCGACCACCGACCGGGGCAGCTGGCCCGGCAACGACTACGACGACACCCGCCGGGCCTTCTACAGCGCCGACCCCACCAACTACGGCCAGGACGACCGCTACGGCGCGACCAACCCCAACGCCCCGGGAGAGGTGCCGTTCAAGCCGGTCAGCGGCGCCACCGTCACCTCCAACACCCAGAACAACCCGTACTTCAACCGCAACACCACCAACGAGATCGACTTCGCCCGCACCGGCGCCGACGGCACCGGCAAGGAGTTCTTCGAGGTGCAGACCGCCAACGAGGCCCCGCACCTCGGCTGCGGCATCCCCGTGAAGACCGACGGCGTGTCCAGGCCGCGCAGTTGCTGGCTGGTCATCGTCCCGCAGGGCCACCTCGACCTCGACGGCAAGCCGTACGCGGACCACAGCCAGGTCAACGCGGGCTCCCCGGTCTCCTCCACCAACTGGAGGAACCGCGTCGCGATCCCGCTGCGCTTCAACCCGGTCGGCACCAACTGCGCCCTCGGCTCCGACGAACGGCCCACCACCGGCAGCGAGCTGGCCGCCGACGCCATGACCAGCTGGCAGACCGCGCTGTGCGCCACCGGCAAGGTCTACGGCTACACCGAGCTCGGCGAGTCCGACACCCGCGCCCGCCTCGGCAACGACGGCTCCTCCGGACTCGCCTTCACCACCCGCGCGCTGGGCGCCGACGCGGGCACCAGCGCCCCGGACGACACCACCGTCTACGCGCCGGCCGCGCTCTCCGGCACCGTCATCGGCTTCACCGTCGAACGCAGACCCAAGGCCACCGCCCCCGAGTCCACCCAGAGACTCGCCGGGACCAGGGTCGAGTCGATCCGGCTCAACCCCCGGCTGGTGGCCAAGCTGCTCACCGAGTCCTACCGCAACTCCCCCTGGGGAGCGGTCGTCGGCACCACCGCGGCCCAGGGCTACGGCTGGGCGAAGGGCAACCCGGCCGGCCTCGCGAGCGACCCCGAGTTCATCGCGCTCAACCCCGAGTTCGCGGAGCTGTCGGTCGCCGAGACCCCGGCCACCGACACGGATCTGCTGACCTCGCTCGGCCACTCCGACTCGGCCCGCGCCGTGTGGCGGTGGATCGTCGCCGACAAGGACGCCCGCGGCTTCCTCGCGGGGGTGTCCGACGACTGGGGCATGCGGGTCAACCCGTACTTCAGCACCAACACGGACCTCAACCCCACCGGTTTCGCCTTCGACCCGGCGAACACCGACACCTACCCCAAGAGCGACCCGTGGTGCACGATCCCGCCGGGCACCGGCGCCACCGAGAAGCAGTGCATGATCGACTTCCACCCGTACGTGGCGGACATGCACGCCGGCGCCCTGCACACCCTGCGCACCGACAGCCTGTGGAAGGCGACCTGGGACCCGCTGGCCAGCCCGCCCGCCTACAAGAACCCCGGCCCGCAGACCGTCGGCTCCCGCTTCATGATCACCATCACGGACGCGGCCTCCGCCGCCCGCTACGGACTGACGACCGCGAAGCTGCTCAACGCCGCCGGCACGTACGTCGCCCCCAGCGGCGTCTCCCTGACCGCCGCCGCGGCGAGCGCCACCGGCAAGGGCGCCCCCGAGATCAGCCCCGCCAAGGCCACCGCGAAGGGCGCCTACCCGCTCACCCAGCTGGTCTACGCGGCCGTACGCCCCGCGAAGCTCGACGCGGCCGCCCGCAAGGACTACGCGACCCTGCTGCGGTACGCGGCGGGCACCGGGCAGACCACGGGCGCCGACCCGGGCCTGCTCCCCGCCGGATACGCCCCGCTGTCGAAGACGCTGCGCACCCGGACCACCGAGGCCGCCGACACGCTCCTGCACTACCAGGCCACCTCCACCGGGAGCGGCGACGGATCGGCCCCGGGCGGCGGCACCGGCGGCTCCACCACCACGGGCGGCACCGGTGACCTCTCCGGCGGCACGGCGGGCGCAGGCACCACCGGCGGCACCGGCGCGAGCGCGAGCGCCACGCCGAGCAGCGCCGCCTCCTACGACGGCGGCAAGGCCGTACAGACCACCGCCGCCGGCGCCACGCCCGCCGACCCCGCGAACCCGCTGCGCTACGCCGTCCCCCTCGGGGCCGCGCTCGGCGCCGCGGCCGGGGTGGGCGCGCCCTTCGCGGGCGGCGGCCGGCTGCGCCTGCCGCTCAGGCTGCCGCTCCCCGGCGGCCGCACGGTGACGGTCGTACCGGAGAGCGCCCTGCCCGAACGGCTGCGGAGACTCCTGCGGCCCTGAGCGCCCCCGCCTCGGGCGGCACTCCCTCAGACGGCCGCCCGCCCCGAAGGACAGTCGGGGCGGACGGCCCGCACCACCCTGCCAGATCGATCCACCCCTTTCGCACAGTCACGGAGACTCTCCATGCGCAGAACGCGCTCCACGGCCGCGCTCGTCGCCGCCGCAGTGGTGGCCGGCGGTGTGGCTCTCGCGAGCCCGGCGTACGCCGACCCCACCCCCGCCGGGACCTTCCGCCAGCTGGTCGGCGTGGGCTCCGACACCACGCAGGACGTGCTCAACGCCCTCGCCGGCGACACCGTGGGCGGCAAGGACTACTCCGGCACCGCCGTGAAGTCGGCGACCGGCGCGGGCATCGCCTCCTACGACGCGATCGGCTCGTCCACGATCCAGACCCGCTCCGGCGGCCCGTCGTTCACCCGCCCGAACGGCTCCGGCCCGGGCCGCGCGGCGCTCAGCATGTCCCTCACCGGCGACAAGTTCCCCAACAACGACGGTGTCGCCGTCGGCGGCCAGGTCGACTTCGCCCGCTCCTCCGGCGGCCCGAGCTTCTCCGGCAACGCCCTCACCTACATCCCGTTCGCCCGGGACGCGGTCGGCGTCGCGGTCCGCGGCACCGGCCTGGACTCGCTGTCGGTCTCGCAGCTGCACGACATCTACATGGCGGGCGGCGTGCGCACACTGGGCGGCCAGACCCTGCACCCGGTCCTGCCGCAGAGCGGCTCCGGCACCCGCAAGTTCTTCCTCGGCGCGATCGGCCTGAACGAGAACACGGTCGACACCAGCCTGCCGACCGTCCAGGAGAACCAGGCCAACGCGGCCCTCACCGAGGACGGCACGCTCGTCCCGTTCTCCGTGGCCAGCTGGATCGCCCAGGCCAACGGCGTCGCCCCCGACTACAGCTCCACCGCGATCACCGCGGGCGGCCACCTGGCCAGCATCACGCTGCCGGGCGACTCCGGCGCCACCACCCCGGTCAGCACGGTCAACGGCAAGCTGGCCCCGGTCGCCGGCTACTTCGAGAACTCCACCTTCGGCCGCGACGTCTACAACGTCGTCCCGAGCCGCGCGGTCGACACGAGCAGCGTCTTCTTCGACAAGGACCTCTACGACGTCTTCGTCACCAGCGGCGACCACGAGGCGGCCCTCGCCTCCGACAACGCCGAGAAGGTCATCGCGGCCTTCGGCTTCCTGAACGAGTCGTACAACGGCTCGATCAACCTGGCCAAGCACGCCAAGGTCGGCGGACTGGAGATCGCGGGCCTGACCACGCCCGGCGCGCCCGTCCTGAAGTCCACCGTGGGCGACGCGAGCGTCAAGCTGACCTGGACCGCGCCCAGCCCGGCGCCCGCGCAGCCCGTCACCGACTACCGCGTCACCCTGAAGGACGCGGACGGCGGCGTCGTCGCCACGAAGGACGTGCCGGCGAGCACCACCTCGTACTCCTTCACCGGTCTGGCCACCGGCACGTACACCGCCACCGTCGCCGCCGCCACCGTCGTCGGCAACGGCACGGAGGCCACCTGGACCGGCGCGGTCAAGTACGCCAGCACCGTCAAGGCGACCGCCGCGACCACCGCGTACGGCAGGACCCCGAAGGTCGCGGTCACCGTCACCGGCTCGCACTCGGTCGCCCCGACCGGCAAGGTGACCGTGAAGGAGGGCTCCACCACCCTCGGCACCGGCACCCTCAGCGGCGGCAAGGTCACCCTCGGCCTGTCGAACCACCTCAAGGTCGGCACGCACAGCCTGACCGTGTCCTACGGCGGCAGCACCCAGCTGAACACGTCCTCGGCCAAGGTCTCCCTGAAGATCACCAAGGCGACGCCGTCGGTCGCGACCACCGCCCCGGCCTCCGTGGCCCACACCGCCCGCGCCAAGGTCACCGTCAAGGTCACCGCGACCGGCACCACGCCCACCGGCACCGTCCGGATCTACGAGGGCACCAAGATCATCGCCACCGGCACCCTGAGCGGCGGCAAGGTCACCGTCACCCTGCCCAAGCTGGCCAGGGGCCGCCACACCCTGCACGCGAGCTACCTGGGCTCCTCGACGGTGAACGCCAGGAACGGCGCGAACTTCGTCATCAGGTCCACCTGAGCTCCCCTGATCCCGGCGGCCGGGGAGACCACTGAGGGAGTGTCTCCCCGGCCGACCGGCCCCTGTCCGTACCCATGTCGTGAAGGAGGCGGGCCGCCGTGACGGTCGCCGTACCCTTGACGCCCCCCGGCGTCCGCAGCGTCACCGCCGTCCGTCATCTCGCCCGCGGCGGCCTGCTCGGCCTGGCCGCCCTGCTGCTCGGCATCACCGCACAGCTGCTGGTGATCAGCGGCGCACAGGAACACTCCGCACAGCACGCGGCCTTCGACGAGCTGCGCAATCAACTCGCCCTCGGCACCGCCCCGGTCGCGCAGACCGACCAGGACGGCCGACTGCTCGCCCCCGGCACCCCGGTCGCGCTCATCGACGTCCCCAGCCTGGGGATGACCCAGGTCGTCCTGGAGGGCACCGACTCCTCCGTCCTCACCGACGGCCCCGGCCACCGCCGTGACACGCCGATGCCCGGCCAGGCCGGCACCAGCGTCCTGATGGGCCGCGCCGCCGCCTACGGCGGCCCCTTCAGCGGGCTCTCCTCCCTCGCGGCGGGCGACACGTTCCGTGTGACCACCGGCCAGGGCAAGGCGACGTACCAGGTCAGCGGCGTACGACGGGCCGGTGACCCGGCACCCGCACCGCTCGCCTCCGGCAAGGGGCGGCTGGTCCTGGTCACCGCCACCGGCTCCCGTTTCGTACCGTCCGGGGTGCTGCGCGTGGACGCCGATCTGATGTCCACGCCCTTCCCGACCCCGGCCGCGGTGATCCGCTCCGGCACGCTCCCCGAGTCCGAGGAGCCGCTGGCCCGGCCCGACGGGGTGCCGTGGCCGCTGGTGATGTGGCTCCAGGCGCTGCTGCTCGCCGCGGTGGCCGCGGTCTGGGCCTGGCACCGGTGGGGCCGCCACCAGACCTGGATCGTGTTCGCCCCGGTCGTCGCGGTCCTCGGCCTCCAGGTCGCCACCCGCACCACCGAGCTCCTGCCCAACCTGCTGTGAGGTGTCAGCCATGACCGAAGTGACCGAAGCGACCGAAGCGGTCGCGCCCCTGACCGACACGGTCGTCCTCCCCCGGGTGGGACCGACCGCCGCGCCCGCCGCCCCCGCCACCCTCGACGCCCGCGCCGTCTCGGCCTGGTTCGGCACCCACCAGGTGCTCAGCCGCGTGTCGCTGACCATGCCCGCCGGCCGGGTGACCGCCCTCATCGGCCCCTCCGGCTGCGGCAAGTCGACCTTCCTGCGCACCCTGAACCGGATGCACGAGATGATCCCGGCCGCCCGCTTCGGCGGCGAGGTGCTGTTCGAGGGCGAGGACATCTACGACCCCTCCTGGCGGCTGACGGACGCCCGCCGCAGGATCGGCATGGTCTTCCAGAAGCCGAACCCGTTCCCCGCCATGTCGATCTACGACAACGTGGTCGCGGGCCTGCGCCTGACGGGCACCCGGGCGAACCGCCGCGAGAAGGACGTCCTGGTCGAGGAGTCCCTGACCCGGGCCGGGCTGTGGAAGGAGGTCCGCGACCGGCTGCGGCAGCCCGGCGGCGCGCTCTCCGGAGGCCAGCAGCAGCGGCTGTGCATCGCGCGGGCCCTGGCCGTACGCCCCCGGGTGCTGCTCATGGACGAACCGTGCTCCGCCCTCGACCCCACCTCCACCCGCCGGGTGGAGGAGACCGTCCAGGAGCTGGCCGGGCAGGTCACCGTCGTGATCGTCACCCACAACATGCAGCAGGCCAACCGCGTCTCCCAGCAGTGCGCCTTCTTCCTCGCCGAGCAGGGCACCCCCGGCGGGATCGTGGAGGCGGGCCCCACCGAGGACATCTTCGGCTCCCCGCAGGACCAGCGGACGGCGGACTACGTGGCGGGCCGCTTCGGCTGACCCGCTCCCCCGGCGCCCGCGTGCCGGAAAATCGACGGCATGAGGATCTCGCAGCGCGCCCGGGCCATCGCCCCCTTCTACGCCATGGAGTTCGGCAAGCAGGCCGCCGAACTGGAGGCGGCCGGCCACCATGTCGTCAAACTCAGCCTGGGCGAGCCCGACTTCGGCGCGCCGCCCGCCGTCCTGGAGGCCATGCGCAACGCCATGGACGGCCGGCCCATGGCGTACACGGCGGCCCTCGGGCTGCCCGCGCTCCGGCATGCGATCGCCGGCTTCTACGCCGACCGGCACGGCGTCGAGGTCGATCCGGCCCGGGTCGCGGTGACCGCGGGCGCCTCCGCCGCGCTGGTACTGGCCACCGCCGCCCTCGTCGACCCCGGTGACGAGGTGCTGATCGCGGATCCGTCCTACCCGTGCAACCGGCAGATCATGGAGAGCTTCGGCGCCCGCGTCACCCTCGTCCCGACCACCCCGGCCTCCCGCTTCCAGCTGGACACGGCGTCGGTACGGTCGCACTGGACGGACGGCACCCGCGGCGTCATGATCGCCACCCCCTCCAACCCCACGGGCACCTCCGTCCCCGCGGACGAGCTCCGGGCCCTGTGCGCCCTCGCCCGGGAGCGCGGGGCGTGGCGGCTGGTCGACGAGATCTACCTCGACCTCGGCGACCCCGACGGCCTCGGCCGCCCGCCGGGCACCGCCCTCGCGCACGACCCCGACGCGGTCGTGATCAACAGCTTCTCGAAGTACTTCGGCATGACCGGCTGGCGGCTCGGCTGGTGCGTCGTGCCCGAGGCCCTCGTGCCCGCGCTGGAGCGCCTCGCCCAGAACTACTTCCTGTGCGCCTCCGCCCCGGCCCAGCACGCCGCCCTGGCCTGCTTCACCCCCGAGTCCCTGGCCGTGGCGGAGGCCCGCCGGGTGGAGTTCGCCGAGCGCCGCGTGCTCGTCCTGGACGGCCTGGAGCGCATCGGCCTGCCCGTCCCCGTCCCGCCCGACGGCGCGTTCTACGCCTACTTCGACGTCGCCGCCACCGGCCTGACCTCCTGGGACTTCTGCGCCCGTGCCCTGAGCGAGGCCCATGTGGCGCTCACCCCGGGCCGGGACTTCGGCATGGGCACGGCCGAGACCCATGTCCGCCTGTCGTACGCGGCGTCGGCCGGTGAACTGCGGGAGGGGCTCGCCCGGCTGGGCAAGTTCGTCTCCACCCTGGGGCCCACCGCGTAATCCACCTGCGCCCGCCAGGACCGGCGTGCAGAATGCGCGCCATGGCACCCACACACAGCGCACCGCACCTCACCCACCTCGCCGCCCCGGAGGGTGTCGCCCCGGGCACCGGCTACACCCACGTGGTCATGGGGACCGGGCGGCTGGTGGCGGTCTCCGGGCAGATCGCCGTCGACGCCGACGGCAAGGTGGTCGGCGAGGGCGACCCCGCCGCGCAGGCCCACCAGGTCTTCGAGAACCTCCGCCGCTGCCTGGCCGCGGCGGGCACCGGCTTCGAGAGCGTCGTGAAGTTCACCTTCTACGTCACCGACGTCGCCCATCTGCCCGCCGTGCGCGAGGCCCGCGACCGCCACATCGACGTCGAGCGCCCGCCCGCCAGCACCGCCGTCCAGGTGGCGGCCCTGTTCCGGCCCGAACTGCTCCTCGAGGTGGAGGCGCTGGCCCTGCTCCCGGACTGACGTGCTCTCACCTGGGGGAGCGCCTTCCTCGGACGTTGGACGAGTCATCCGTAGTCGAGGCTCGGATACCAGTCGCCCCGGCCGCCCGGGGTGAGGTCGAGGAGGTGCCAGACGGGGGCGAGCAGGTCGATGCCGCGTTCGGCGATGTCGTCGGCCATGCGGGGGTGCGCGGAGTAGAAGTGGCGGACCGTGCCGTCGGGGTCGCGGGTGAAGACGGAGACGGTGGAGTCCTGGCCGCCGTCCTCGTCCTCGCTGCCGAGGTCGTACTTGAAGGTGCTGTCGCCGCAGCTCAGCAGCCGCAGCCGGGGCCAGCGGCGGGCCCGGGCGTGGGCGCGCAGGGTGGGCGGGTCGGCGGCGGCGACCACGGCGAGGTCGGCGTTCCGGGTGACGTGGTGGGCGATGTTGCTGAAGCCGTCGATCCAGAGGGTGCACATCGGGCAGGCGTCCGTCTGCCGTTTGCCGTACATGAAGTGATAGACGATCAGCGGCCGGTCCGGGGCGGTGAACAGCTCGCCGAGGGCGACCTCGTGGACCGGGGTGTCACCGGCGTCGAGGTCGGCGGGGCCCTCCAGGAAGACGTAGTCCCCGACGGGCGGCCCCGGCGGCAGCGCCCGCCGGCGGGCCGCGACCTCCTCGCGGTGGCGCATCAGCCCGATCTCGGCCAGGCGCAGCTCCTCGCGGGCGGCGAGGTACTCCTCGCTCTCCCCGGCCAGCCGGGTCTGCCGCCGCACCATGACGTCCTCCTGGGGTGCTCGTCCGCCCCCACGCCTGCCGTCCTCTTCGAGTCTAGGCCGGTGCGGGGCGGCCCGGCGTCCCGGCGCCGAGGGCCCGCAGGAGGAACGGGAGCAGCCGGTCGGCACCGGCCCGCGCCGCCTGCGCGTCCACCCGTTCGGGCAGCCGGGGCGTGATCAGGAAGTGGCTCAGCATCGGCCCCACGACCAGGTCGCCGAGCATCTCCAGGTCGTCGACCGGCGGGATCTCCCCCCGGGCCGCCGCCCGGCCCACCGCCTCCTGGACGCGGCGCCGCACGGGCACCAGGAAGCTGGTCGCGAGGGCCTCGGCGAGGGCGTCGTTGTGGGCGGCCTCGCCGATGAGGGCGCGCATCAGCCGGCCGCTCTCCCCGGTCAGGCTCGCGGCCTTGTCCCGCAGCAGGGCCCGCAGGTCCCCTTCGAGGCCGCCGGTGTCGGGCTGTTTCACCAGGTCCTCGGCACGGGTGGTGGCGGCCGCGATCACCAGGTCCTCCTTGGAGGACCAGCGGCGGTAGAGGGTCGCGGTGGAGACCCCGGCCCGGGCCGCCACCGCGCCGGTGGTCAGCCCGCCGTACCCGCTCTCGGCCAGCACGGCGAGCGTGGCCTCCAGCAGGGCGCGGTCCCGCCCGGCGTCCCGGGGCCGGCCGCGCCGGGGCGGGCCTCCGCCGCCCGCCTCCGCACGCGGGCCCTCAGGCATCGGCGAGCCCCGGCAGGTGCTCGGCCAGGTGCATGGCGTGCAGCCGCTCGTACTGGACGTGGGTGCAGCGGCCGTACGCGGGGTGCGGCGGGTGCGGCCCGGTGTGGGCGGTGAAGAGGGCCACCGCGTCCGTGAGCCGGGCCGCCGCCTCGGCGACGGGGAGCGCGGGGTCGAGGGGCGGGGCGCCGTCGAGTTCCGCGTCGAGGGAGTGCCGGGTGGCTCCCCGGCGCAGGAAGAGGTGCTTGGCGAGGGTCCCGGCGGTGGCCCGGAAGAGGGCCGGCTTCAGCCGGGGGTAGCCGGTCACCGAGTAGCCGACGGTCTGGGCGCAGTGCTGGAGCGTCTGGGAGAGGTTCCAGGAGCCGCCCGGCGCGAGCAGGTCGCTCTCGGGCCGGTCGGGGGACGCGCCGAGCTGCTCGGCGAGGCGGGTGAGCGGGGCGGGACTGGGCGCGGGGGCGATGGGCATGCCCTCAGTATAAGCAATACGAAACGAAAGACTTTCGTTTCGTATATCGTGCCCGCCATGACGACCACGCCCCGCACGACCACCACGGCCGCCGCGACCGCCGCGACCACCACGGCCGGCCCCACCACCACGACCACCCCGGCCGTCGCCCGTCTGCGCACCGCCTTCACTACCGGCCGCACCCGCCCCCTCGCCTGGCGCAAGGCCCAACTGCGCTCCCTGCGCGACCTCCTGACCACCCACCAGGCCGACTTCGCCGCCGCCCTCCACACCGACCTCGGCAAGAACGGCACGGAGGCCCATCTCACCGAGACCGGGTTCGTCGTCAACGAGATCGACCACACCCTGCGCCACCTGCGGCGCTGGCTGCGCCCCCGCCGGGTCCCGGTCCCCGTCTCCCTCGCCCCGGCCCGCGCCCGGACCGTACGGGAGCCGCTGGGCACGGTCCTGATCATCAGCCCCTGGAACTACCCCGTGATGCTGGCGCTCGCGCCCCTCGTCGGCGCCCTCGCCGCGGGCAACTGCGCGGTGATCAAGCCCAGCGAACTCGCCCCGGCGACCTCCGCGCTGCTCGCCGATCTGCTGCCCAGGGCCCTGGACCCGGAGGCCGTGGCGGTCGTCGAGGGCGGGGTGCCGGAGACGACGGACCTGCTGGAGCAGCCGTTCGACCACATCTTCTACACCGGCAACGGCGCCGTCGGCCGGATCGTCATGGCCGCCGCGGCCCGCCGTCTCACCCCGGTCACCCTGGAACTCGGCGGCAAGTCCCCCGTGGTGGTCGAGCCGGGCGCCGACCTCAGGGCCGCCGCCCGCCGCATCGCCTGGGGCAAGTTCATGAACGCCGGCCAGTCCTGCACCGCCCCCGACTACGTCCTCGCGATCGGCGACACGGCCCCCGCCCTGGAACGGCACCTCACCGCCGCGATCCAGGAGATGTACGGCACCGACCCGGCCGAGAGCGCCGACTACGGCCGGATCGTCAGCGACCGCCACTTCGACCGCCTCCTGACCCTGCTGGACGGCGGCGCCCGTCTGGTCACCGGCGGCACGCACGACCGTACGACCCGCTACCTCGCCCCCACCGTCCTCGCGGACGTCTCCCCCGACGCGCCCGTGATGCGCGAGGAGATCTTCGGCCCCCTCCTGCCGATCGTCCGCGTCCCCGACCTCGACGCGGCGATCGCGTTCATCACCGCCCGGGACAAGCCCCTCGCCCTGTACGGCTTCACCGCCTCCCGGCACGCCAAGCACCGGCTCGCCACCGAGACCTCCTCCGGCGCCCTCGCCTTCGGCATCCCGAACGCCCACCTCACCGTGCCCGGCCTGCCCTTCGGCGGCGTCGGCGAGAGCGGCCTCGGCCGCTACCACGGGGCGCACTCGATCGACACCTTCAGCCACACCAAGGCCGTCCTGGACAAGCCCCTGCTGCTGGACCCCCTGCGCGCGGTCTACCCGCCGTACACCCCCACGAAGTCCCGCCTCCTGCGCAGGTTCCTCTGAGGACGTCAGCCACCGCTTCGTCGCGGGCCCCCGGGCCCTCTCCGGCGATCGGGTGAAATCGCCGCGTCACCCCTCATCCACTCCTCCTGGCGGCCGTTCTTGTCGGTGCAGGTGACCCGTCGTTCGACAGGAGAGACCCGACCATGGCCTTGTCCCCCCACACCTTGAGACGGCGCGTGTCCGCCGCCGCCACCGTTCTGACGCTGAGCGTCGCCCTGCCCCTCGCCGTCGGGGCCACGCCCGCGTACGCCCAGGGCAACCTGAACATCTCCAAGACCCACACGGGGGACTTCGCCCGAGGCGGGCAGGGAACCTACCTGATCACGGTCAGCAATACCGACGAGACCGAGGCCATCGGCCCGACGGTGATGACCGACGCGCTGCCTCAGGGCCTCACGGTCGCCACGTTCAACGCCGACGGGGACTTCGGCTCCTGTGCCGTGGACGCCACGCTCACCGTCGTCACCTGCAACACCGACCTGCCTCCCGATTCCCTCTACACGGTGACGATCGTCGTCGACGTGGCCGAGGACGCTCCCTGCGCCGTCACCAACACCGCCACCGTCGTCGAACAGGCAGGAGGCGGCCTCAGTGCCAGGGCGAGCGATCCGACCCCCATCACCGGCGGCGACTGCGGCGGAGGCGGCACCGGAAACGGCTCGGTCCTGCCCATCGACCTCAACCTCAGCCGCATCCTCCCCACCTACAACAACAGCACGAACAACACCTTCCACAGCCGGGGAACCACCAACACCACCACTCAGGACTCGCACCAGAACCCCTAACATCACCGTATGGAATTACTCCGCCGGAGTCATGACAAGTCCAGAGGGCGGCGCGGGGCCACCGACCCCCTCGCCGCCCTCCCCCGCGACCCCCGCGCCGACGAGTACCCCATGCCGGCCGTGCCGTACGGCTGGTACGCCGTGCTGCGCAGCCACGAGCTGAAGCCGGGCAAGGTCGTCAGCCTGCACTACTTCGGCCGGGCGCTGATCGCCTTCCGGGGGGCCGACGGGCGGGCGGCCGTGCGGGACGCCCACTGTCCCCACTACGGCGCCCACCTGGGCGCCGGCGGGAAGGTCGTCGACGGCACGGTCGAGTGCCCCTTCCACGGCTGGCGGTTCGGGACCGACGGGCGGTGCGTCGAGGCGCCGTTCGCGGTCCGCACCCCCAAGGTCTCCCTCGGCGGCCTCCCGGTGCGCGAGCACAGCGGACTCGTCCTCGTGCACGTCGGCCCGGACGACCCGTCCTGGGAGGTCCCCGAGATCCCGGAGACCACCTCCCGCGACTTCGCCTCCCCCGTCGACGACACCTGCCGGGCCCGGGTCCACATCCAGGAGATGCGCGAGAACATCGTCGACGAGTCGCACTTCCACTTCATCCATGGCCAGGCCGAACCCCCGGTCCAGGACTGGCAGGTGGACGGCCCCTTCGCCGAGGTGCGCGGCCGGATCCGGCGGCGGGTCCTCGGCTGGGACATCGACAACACCTTCGACGCGTTCATGTACGGCCCCGGCGTGATGGTCGTCCGCACCCACGGCCCCGTCCTCTCCGTGACCGCCGTGGCCCTCAGCACCCCCGTGGACGAGCACACCAGCGAACTCCGGATGCTCTACTACCTGCGCAAACCCGCCCGCGCCCGGTTCCTGACCCCCGCCCTCAAGCTCGTCTTCCGCGCGGAGGCGCTGGACGAGGTCCGCGAGGAGGTCCACATCTGGGACCACAAGATCCACCAGCCCCGCCCGGTCCTGCTCCCCCACGAACAGGGCATACGGCACCTGCGCCGCTGGTACGCCCAGTTCTACCCCTCCGAAACCGCTACGCCTCCGGCATCCGTACGACCACCACACCCCCGTCCAGATCCACCGTCGTCCGGCGCGGCGGAGCCCCGTCCTCCTCGTCGTCCCGCAGCACCAGAGCCGACTGCCGCTCCTTGAGCTCGTTCTGCTTGCCCGGCGAGAAACTGGCGTGCAGCTGCTCGAAGCCGGTCGCGGAGATCTGCCCCTGCCGGACGCTGTTGCGCCAGGGCAGCAGCCCGGCCCGCCCGGCCCGCAGCAGCAGCTGATCCACGAAGGCCACCAGCGTCAGCAGGATGACGAGCCCGGGCAGGGTCATGAAGACGGCGAATCCCATGCGACCAGGATCGGTGCCGGGGCCCCCGCGCGAAAGGCCCGGGCCGGATCTCCGGCCCGGGTCCTCCCGTCGTCCGGGGCGGCTACAGGGTGACCTGGGTGCCGCCCAGGGTCACGACCAGCTTGCCGTCCGAGGCGAAGGACCAGGCCAGGGCGCCGCCGTAGGAGGAGGCGCAGCGGGAGCCGTTCGTTCCGGTCCAGAACTGGTTGGTGCTGTCGGCGTCGCCGACGGTCTTGTCGTTGGAGCCGCTGACGTTGTAGCGGCAGGAGGTGTTGGAGCGGAAGACCGACGTACCGGCGTCCCAGGAGTAGTTGCGCTGGGCGTTGTCGATGCTGAGGTTGTTCGACACCGCCATGGAGCCCGGGTTGCTGTTGTACGTGAAGCCGTGCTTGCCGTTGTGGTAGGCGATGCTGCGCCGGACGACGTGGTTGACGGCGATGTCGTCGCCGCCGAGCTTGTAGCCGTTGCGGTCGCCGTTGGCGTTCACGGTCCCGTCGGAGAGGGTGCCGTTGTTGTAGGACAGGGAGTCCTCGATGGTCACCGGCCCGATCGCGCCCGTGTCCGTCTTGGTGTAGAGGTCCCAGCCGTCGTCGATGTTGTTGTGGGAGACGGCGTACCGGAAGACGTTCCCGGTGCCGGTGGTGAGCTTCGCGGCGAAGCCGTCGGCGTCCTCGCCGTCGGAGTCCGCGTTGTCGTGCGACTCGGCGCTCAGGATCAGGTTGTCCGAGGGCCAGTCGGCGCTGGCGGTCGAGGAGGCGATCCGGCCGAGCTGGAGCCCGGTGTCGCGGTTGTAGCGGGTGACCGTGCGCTCGATGACGTTGTGGCTGCCGCCGACGTAGATGCCGTTGTCACCGGCGCGTTCGACGACGACGCCGTACACCTTCCAGTACGAGCCGAAGAGCTGGAGCCCGCGGTTGGAGGAACTCTCGCTCTGCGCCGAGAAGTTGAGCACCGGGGTCTCGCCGGGGTAGGCGGACAGGGTGGTCCGGGCGGCCGACGTCCCGTTGTTCGTCTGCGGGATGGTCACCGTGGAGGAGTAGGCGTACGTCCCTCCGCGCAGGTAGATCGTGCCGCCCGCGGTGACCCGGCTGATCGCCGAGGTGAGGGTGGTCGGCGCGGAGGAGGTGCCGGCCGCGCTGTCGGTGCCGCTGGGCGAGACGTAGATCGCGCCGGTGGCGGGGGGTGTGGTGCTGTCGGTCGTCGTCGCCTCGACGTAGTCGACGTTGGGCAGGCCGTCCGCGGTGGTGGGGTTGAGACGGATGGTGTTGCTGCCCGCGGCGAGGGTCACGGTGAGCGTCTTGGTGACCCAGGTGGACCAGGCGCCGGTGGCCTCGAAGGACGGCGTCTGCACGGTCGTACCGTTGACGACGAGGGAGGCCGGGCGGGCGGTGGTGGTGCCGTTGGCGAAGCGGACGTTCAGGGTGGCCGTGCCGGCGGTGGCCGCGTTCACGGTGAACTGGGCGTATCCGCCGGTGGAGTTGGTGCCGTTGCAGAATCCGCTGCCGGAGTAGCCGGTCCAGTCGGAGTCGATGGTGCCGGTGCAGACCGCCGGGGAGGTCTCGGCCTCGTAGCGGACGGTCGCGGCCTGGGCCGGGGTGGGGCCGGCGAGCGCGACGAGCGCGCCCGCCAGCAGGCCGGTGCACGCGATGACGGATCTCAGCTGCATGGGTTCATCTCCAGGAACGGGACGAGTGCGGGTCGGCCGAACTGGAAAGCGCTTTCTCCCGGAAGTTAGGGGGCTAGCCTGGACACGTCAAGAGAGATGTACGGACGCATACCTGATTTCCGTTCATGTACATGCACGCATGGAGATCCCTCAAAGGGATTCGCGCAGGAGCCTCACACAGACTGCACACAGTCCCTCACCCGGGTCGTTAGCGTTGCCCGCCACGGACCCCCCGCCCCAGGAAGACCGCAATGGACTACTGCTCCACGTGCCGCCGGCATCTCAACGGCGCCCTGGTGTGCCCCGGATGCGGCGCCTACGCCCCGGACATAGCTCCGGTCACCTCGGGCGGTCGCACCGTGGCGGCCCGGCCCGCCGCCCCGTCACCCACCCCCGAAAGCGTGCCGGCCGTGCCGCCTGTGGCGCCCGTGGCCCCCGTGGTGCCCGCGCAGTCCGCGCCGCTGGGGCGGGCGGCGCGGCGGCGGCAGCTGGCCCGCTGGAAGAAGAACCAGCGTCGCGCCGTCGTCGCCACGGCCGTCGCCCTGGTCGGCGGCGGGCTGAGCGCCGTCGCACTGGACCGGCAGGGCGGCGAACGGGCCCAGGCGGCGTCGGCACCGGAGAACCCCGCCGGCCCGGGCCGGGAGGAACCGGCGTCGGAGTACACCCGCCCGACGACGACCGGCTCCGACACGCACCGGTCCCCGTCCTCCGCCACCGCCCCGTCGCGGTCCACCGGCCGGGCACACGGGCAGGACGCGCCCATGGACATCCGCCCGGACGCCGCCGCGTCCCCGGAGACCGACACGACGGCACCGTCGGCCACGGCCCCGCGGCAGACCACCACCTCGTCCTACGACGGCACGGTCACCACCCCCACCGGCACGACCGGCACGACCGACCAGCAGTCGTCGACGTCCCCCACGACATCCACCACGACATCCCCCACGACGGACGACACGGACACGTCGGCGTCGACCTCGCCGTCGGAGGTCTGTCTGCTGGGGCTGGTCTGCCTCAGCTGACCGGACCGGGCGTCGCGGTGGCGTGGTCCGACGTCTCTCCGACGATGTCGTCGACGTTCATCGGACAGGAGTGCAACAGGAGTTCTGCGGAGATTCCTTGAGGAAGACTGCACGCATGACCGAACCGACCATGAAAGCGGACCTTCAGCGGTACCTCCAGGGCGCGCGGGACACCCTGCTGTGGAAACTCGACGGGCTCCCGGAGTACGACGTCCGACGCCCGCTCACCCCCACCGGGACGAACCTGCTGGGGCTGGTCAAGCATGTCGCCGGGGTGGAACTGGCCTACTTCGGCGACGTGTTCGGGCGGCCGTTCTTCGGCAAGGAGCCCCCGCCCCCGTGGTGCGGGGAGGACGCGGAACCCAACGCGGACATGTGGGCCACCGCGGACGAGTCGATCGAGGAGATCGTCGGGCTGTACCACCGGGTGTGGGAACACTCCGACGCCACGATCGCGGCGCTGGGCCTGGACGCGACCGGTCAGGTCCCGTGGTGGGGGGAGGACGGGCGGGAGGTGACCCTGCACCGCGTCCTGGTGCACGTGATCTCCGACGTGCAGCGGCACGCCGGGCACGCCGACATCGTGCGCGAGCTCATCGACGGGAGTGTCGGGTTCCTGCGGGGCAACGACAACCTGCCCCCGCAGGATCAGCAGGGGTGGGAAAGCCACCGGCGCAGGCTCGAGCGCGTGGCGCGGGAAGCCGGCGGCAGCTGATCCCACCCGACGGCGGCCACCGCCGTCCCGCACGGGACGCCCCCGGACAACGCGTCGGGCCCCGGCTGTGGAGCCGGGGCCCGAAACGGTGCGGAACGGTCAGCGGACGTCCACGTAGTCGGCCGACGAAGCCACCGACTCCGTGCTGGACGACGCGTTGCCGACGTACACGCTGTCGCTCATGGGCAAGGAAGGTAGCAAGAGGAACCCTTGGGGTCCTTGACCTTGACGCAGTCGCCGGCCTGCGGCCACATCACCTCCGCCCCAGCAGCCCCAGCTCGTGGAGGAACGACTCCGCGAGGAGTTCCGCGTCCTCGGCGCCCGAGTTGGTGGCGACACCGACGGTGTGGCCGCGGGCGCAGCCGCCGAGGGTGAAGGTGACCGTGTCGTCCGGGGGCACCATGGGGACGGCGGTGACCCGCCGCAGGGGCCGCCCGGCGAGGGTGCGGCCGCACTCGCGCAGATGGACGTAGGAGCAGGCCGCGGGGGCGTACTCGGGTGCGAAGAGCCGGCCCCGGGCCAG
This sequence comes from Streptomyces sp. YKOK-I1, assembly GCF_054660435.1. Classification (NCBI taxonomy): domain Bacteria; kingdom Bacillati; phylum Actinomycetota; class Actinomycetes; order Kitasatosporales; family Streptomycetaceae; genus Streptomyces; species Streptomyces sp. YKOK-I1. The sequence continues at coordinate 5,496,578 of NZ_BAAGDR010000001.1, read as the reverse complement.
CGCCTGCCCCGCCCCGGGGAACGCCCCGGCGACCCCTTCGAGCAGCCGTTCCGCCGTACGGCGTGGACGGACCACGGTCGTCAGCAGCCCGGCGCAGGCGGCGAGCCGGGCCGCCGGATCGGCCAGGCCCACCGGCGCGGGCACCCGCACATTGCCGAAGGCGTTGCCGAGGAAGTCCCCGTGTCCGGGCGGCCGTTGGTCGACGGGCACCGACAGCCAGACCCGCCCGGCCGGGTCCGGGACCCCCGCGGACCCGAGCAGACAGGACCGCAGCACCCCCGAGGCGGCCGCCAGGAACACCTCGTTGGTGGTGGCCCCCCGCCCCGGCACCGCCCCGCGCGCCCCGCGCAGCAGCTCGGCGGACAGCCGCACCACGGTGAACGCGGGCCGCCGCTCGCCCTTGCCCGGCAGCGGCACCGCCAGCCCCGCCGTCAGCAACCCCGGCCCGCCGACGGCCGTACGCCGATGGGTGCGCGGCTCGGCACGGGCGGCGGGGGCGTCCACCGGCGGGGCACCGTCGAGGAGGGCCCGCAGCAGGGTGGTGAGGGAGCGCCCGTCGAGCAGGCTGTGGTGCATCCGGAACAGCAGCGCGAACTCCCCGTCGGCCGCCCCGCGCAGGACGTGCAGCTTCCACGGCGGCCGCCCCTCCGCGAAGGGCGTGTGGAACCAGTCCGCCACCGCCTCCCGCAGGGTGACGTCCTCCCGGGCCACCTGCCCGCCGGGGTCACCGCCGTCCCCCGTCACCCAGCAGTGCCGACGCGGCCCGGGAAGCAGACGCCAGCCCAGCCGGGGCAGGCCGGCCCACCGCTCGGCGACGAGCGCCCGCAGCTCGGCCGTCGTCGGCGCGGTGCCGGTGAAGTCCAGACAGACCCCGGCGTTGGGCGGGCCGAACGGCCAGCGGGCCATGCCCTCCTCCATGAAGGGCAGAGGCATCGATCGGGGCATGGGGCTGCTCCTGTCGTGGAAGTCGGGTCGTGGTACCCCAACGGACCGACGCCACCCCCGGTCACGCCGTCAACCTCCCACCACCCCCGCTCCCCGATCGGATGATCCTGCACGGGGGAGGGGTCACGGACGGCGGCGCGGGTTCGTTGGGCAGAACCGCGCACCGCCCGCCGACAGGACAGGACCACGCCCGTGCCCGGAACCCGCCCCGCTCACATCGCCGTCGTCAACCTGCCGATGCTCGGGCACGTCAACCCGACCCTCGCGGTCGTCGAGGAGCTGGTCCGCCGGGGCCATCGGGTGACGTACGCGATCAGCGAGCACTTCGTCCACCATGTGAAGGCGGCCGGCGCGGAACCCGTCCTCTACCCGGTCGACGCGGGAGACGGTTCGCAGCCCCCCGAGCGTCTCTCCGAGGGCTTCGCCCGCGCCGTCCACGTCTCCCTGGGCGCCCTCCCCGCCCTCACCCGCGCCTACTCCGCCGACCGTCCCGACCTGATCCTCTACGACGTCTACGGCTTCGCGGGCCTGGTCCTCGGCGCCCAGTGGCAGCTCCCGACGGTCCTCTTCTCCCCCACCCACCTCTCCTACGACGGTGTCATCCCGGAACTCTTCGACGGCATCCCCGAGATCCCCGCCCTCCCCGGCTTCCCGGACCTCGCCGCCGCCTTCACCTCCCGGGGCCTGGACCCCGCCCGCCTCCACGCGTTCGCGTCCCCCGCGTACGCGATCGCCGCCCTCCCGCGCGCCTTCCAGCGCCGCCCGGACACGGTCACGGCCGGCCGCGTCGCCTACACCGGCCCCCTGCTCGGCGACCGCTCCCACCAGGGCACCTGGCAGCCCCCGCGCCCCGGCGCCCGGGTCCTGCTGATCTCCCTGGGCTCCCAGTTCACCCGCCGCCCCGACTTCTACCGCGCCTGCGTCGAGGCGTTCGCGGACACCGAGCACCATGTGGTGATGCCGGTGGGCTTCGAGGTCGACGCGTCCGACCTCGGCCCGGTCCCCTCGAACATCGAGATCCACGCCCACGTCCCCCAGCTGTCGGTCCTCTCCCACGCGGAGGCCTTCATCACGCACGCCGGCATGGGCGGCACGATGGAGGCGGTGGCCCACGGCGTCCCGATGGTCGCGGTCCCCCAGATGGCGGAACAGCGCGTGAACACGGCCCAGATCGAGGATCTCCGTCTGGGTGTCCACCTCCCGCGCGAACAGGTGACACCGGAGGCGCTGCGCGCGGCGGTGACGGAGGTGACCGGGTCGGCGGAGATCCGCGAGGGCCTCCACTCCCTGCGCACCGCACTCGCCGCGGCGGGCGGGGCGGGAGCGGCGGCCGACCTGATCGAGGAGGCCCTCCGCTCGGGATCCCGCGAGCCGCGATGAGTCCTGCGGCGTCCGGCGGTCCTACTGTCGAACCCCGCACCGAGGAGGACATCCGATGCGCAGCGTGACCTATTCGATGAACGTCTCACTCGACGGCTACATCGTCGGGCCGGACGGCAGCTTCAACTGGTCGGAACCCGATAAGGACGTCTTCCGCTTCTGGATCGACGAGATCCGAGAGGTCGGCGTCCACCTGCTGGGACGACGGCTGTACGAGACGATGCTGTACTGGGAGACCGCCGACCAGGACCGCGCACTCGACGACTCCGAACTCGAGTGGGCCGCCCTCTGGAATCCGCTCCCCAAGGTGGTCTTCTCGACCACGCTCTCCTCGGTGCAGGGCCATGCCCGCCTGGCCTCCGGCGGCCTGATCGAGGAGATCGAACGGTTGCGGGCCGAGCCGGAGCCGGGCGACATCGCCATCGGCGGCGCGACGCTCGCCGCCGAGGCGGCCGAGGCGGGCCTGATCGACGAGTACCGGACCATCGTCTACCCGGTACTGGTCGGCGGCGGCATCCCGTTCTTCCCCCGCCACGAGCGCCGCGTGGACCTCGAACTCGCCGAGACCCGCACCTTCGGCTCGGGAGTCGTGTACCTCCGCCACCGCGTGACGCGCCGGCCGACGTAGGCGAGGAACCCTCCGGTCAGAGGACGGCGAGCCGGTCCACCAGCAGCGCCACCCTCCGCTCGGCGTGCGCGGGCGGCTGCCGTCCCGCCCGGGTGAGGGTCGCCAGCCCGTGCAGGGCCGCCCAGAACACCTCGGTGAACACTCCCGGGTGGACGCCCTCCCCGGCCACCTCCCCGAGGGTCTCCAGCAGGGCGGCGAAGGCGTCCTTCAGGGGCTCCGGGGTGTCCTCCCGCGCGAACGCCAGGCCGCCGTCGAGCTGGAACATCGCGTCGTAGACCGCCGGGTTGCGCTCGGCGAAGTCGAGGTAGGCGCGGGCGAGGGCGGTGACCCGGGCGCGCGGGCCGTCCGCGGCGGAGGTCGCGGCCCGCAGTGCCGCGGCCATCTCGGTGGCGCCTTCGAGGGCGACGGCGCCGATGATCTCGCGCTTGCCCCGGAAGTGGCTGTAGAGGACGGGCTGGCTGTACTCGATGCGCTCGGCGAGCCGGCGCGTGGTGACCGCGTCCCAGCCCTGCTGCTCGGCGAGTTCGCGGGCCGTCGCCACGATGAGACGCTCGCGGCCCGCCCGCTCGCGCTCCTTGCGTTCCTGTACCGACATGCCCCCGATTCTAGCACCGCTAGACAATCGAGCGACAGCAGGTCTAGCGTTGCCTCATCACCTAGCACCGCTAGAAAACGGGAGGACCATCATGCTCACCGCACTTGAGATCGTCACCACCGTGGTCGTCGGCCTGATGGTGGGGGTGGAGTTCGCCGTCGCGTTCGTCATCAACCCGATCTTCGACGCCCTGCCCGAGGACAGCGGCCAGCTCGGCCGCGCCCACGGGGGCCGGATGCTCGGCGCCGTGATGCCGTTCTGGTACATCGGCTCGCTGGTCCTCGCCGCGGTCTGGGCCGTCGCCGGATGGCACCACGACGGCGCCGGCCTCGTCGTCGTCGCCGCCGCGCTGCTGATCCTCAGCGTGATCATGTCGATCCTGCTGCTCGTCCCGATCAACAACCGGGGCAAGACGTGGACCCCCGAGAACCGGCCCGCCGACTGGAAGGAGCAGATGAGGCGCTGGGACCGCTACCACTACGTCCGCGTCGCCGTCATCATCGCCGCGTTCGCCCTGCTGGTCACCGCCCGCACCTGAGCCCCCCGGCAACGGCCCCGTGCCCCGTCCGGGTCAGCCGGAACTGCGGTCCCGCCCCTTCGCGGCCGATGCTGGGCCTGGTGGTCGTCGTCTCAGGAGGTCACGGAGGTCACGATGGGTCGACTCGACGAGCGGGTGGCGATCGTCACCGGTGGGGCGCGGGGGATCGGCGCCGCGGTGGTACGCCTCCTCGCGGCCGAGGGGGCCGCGGTGATGATCGCCGACATCCTCGACTCCGAGGGCACCGCCCTCGCGGAGGAACTCGGCGCCCCGGCCCGCTTCCTCCACCTCGACGTCAGCGACGAGCGGGGCTGGCAGAAGGCGGTGTCCAAGGCCGAGCAGCACGCGGGACCGGTGTCGGTGCTGGTGAACAACGCGGGGATCGCCGGATGGGGCACCCTGGAGGAGGAGAGCCTGCTGCAGTTCCGCCGGGTCCTCGACGTCAACCTCCAGGGCACCTGGCTCGGCATGCGCACGGCGGCGCCCTCGCTGCGCCGGGCCGGCGGCGGGGTGATCGTGAACATGTCCTCCCTGGCGGGGCTGACCGGATACGCCGGCGTCGGCGCGTACGTGGCGAGCAAATGGGGCGTGCGCGGACTGACCAAGACGGCCGCGCTGGAACTGGCCGGGGACGGCGTCCGCGTCTGCTCCGTCCATCCCGGCGCCATCCGTACGGCGATGACGGCGGGCTTCGACGACCGGTTCGTCGCGGGTCAGCCCATCCCCCGCTTCGGCACGCCCGAGGAGGTCGCCCGCACGGTCCTGTTCATCATCACCGAGGCCACCTTCGCCACGGGCAGCGAGTTCGTCCTCGACGGCGGAGTCCTCGCCGGCGCCCCGGTGCTCCTGGACCCGGCCGCCGACGCCTCCTAGTCCCGGGCGTCCGCCTGCCGCAGGGCGGGTCCCACGGCGTCCCCCAGGACCTGGTGCACGGCCGTGCCCGGCAGCGTCGGCAGGGCCGCCCAGTGGGTGACGGGCTCGGCGCAGGGGCGGCCGCCCCGGGGGAGGCGGACGACCCGGTCGGAGTCGACGAAGCAGTCGTGGTGCTCGGTGCCGTCCTCGGCTAGGTGGAGGGTGGTGAAGTACATGGGCAGCACCAGCCAGAACTCCTCCCCGTCCGGGTAGCGGCCCGTCGTCGCGGCCGCCACCGGCGTCCCGGACCGCGGCAGCCGCTCACGGGCGTCCACCCACTCCACCACTGTGTCCACGTCGTCCACGTCGTCCACGTCGTCCACTCCAGGTCCGTGTTCGGTCGTGCGGTCACCGCTCCAGCGCCGCCCGCAGTTCACCTCTCCTGCGGATGCCCAACTTGCGGTAGGCGCTGGTGAGATGGGTCTCCACGGTACGGCGGGCCACGTGCAGGAGCGCGGCTATCTCCATGTTGGTACGGCCCTGCACCGCGAGTTCGGCGATACGGCGCTCGCTGCCCGTGAGAGAGCCGGAGCCGGTGTGCGCCGGGGTGGTACGGCGGGCGCCCGCCGTGCGCAGGGCCTGGTTGGCGTGGGCCAGGAGCCGGGCGCTGCCCAGACGTTCGGCGCGTTCGGCGGCCTCGCGGAGATGGTCGCGGCCCCGGGCGCGTTCGCCGGAGTCGTTGAGCTGGAAGCCCTGGGCGAGCAGGGAGGCGATCAGTTCGGCCTCGGCGGGCGAGTCCCGCAGGACGGCGACCGCCTCGTCGCCGAGTTCCAGACCGCGCCGCCCCCGGGTCGCCCGGCTGAGCACGCGCAACGCCCGCCCCACCGTGCGCGGGGTGTTCCACAGCCGGGCCAGCCGGAGTTCCTCCTCCGCGAGGGCCAGCGCCTCCCGGGGGTTGCCCAGGGCGAGCCGGCACTCCGCGGCCGCCGTACGCCACGGCGTGACGACCGGGCTGAGGACGGCGCGGGCGGACTGCCGGCGGCCGCACTCCAGGAAGTCGTGCAGGGCGCCCGCGACATCGTTCTCGGTGAAGCGGAGGACGCCCCGCGCGTAGAGGAAGCGGTTGAGTTCCCAGGAGTCGGGGGCGTCCCGCAGGTCGAAGGTGTCCGCGAGGGCGCGCGCCTCGGCCGTACGACCCGTCTCCACCAGCGCCGTCAGGGCGTGCGCGTCCGCGTTGCCGGGAATGCCGCGGCGGCGGCCGCGGGCCGTCTGCGGATGACCGGCGAGGACGGTGCGGTAGTCGCCGCGGGCCGCCGCGATGTCGCAGCGGGTGTCCAGCAGCGCCTGCTCCATGGGGTGGAGCAGGGAGGGCCGCTGGGAGGCCAGGCCGCGTTCCACCAGGCGTTGCGCCTCGTCGAGTTCGTCGGCCCACTGGGCCACCGCCGCCGCCGTGCCCAGCAGGAAGGGCTCGGCGAGCGGGTCGGCGGGCTCCTCCAGCAGGGTGCGCACCCGGCGCATCGCCTCGCGCGCCCCGATGTCCCCGGCGGTCGCCGCGTACCGCACCAGGAGGGCCTGGCCGGAGGCGCCGACCAGCTCCGGGGAGCGTTCCGCGGTCTCGGCCAGCCAGCGGTAGGCGTCCTGGCGGACCGTCTGGTCCTGGTCGGAGAGGAGCGCGGACGCGGTCTGCAGGGTGCGGGTGAGCTCGGGGTGACCGGGGAGCAGCGCCTCGGTGCGGCGCAGCACCTCCACCGCCGTACGGACCTCCCCCCGGCCCGCGAGCGCCGTGCCCAGCGCGACCGCCGTACGGACCCGGTCACGGGGCTCGGCCGGCAGGTCCAGGGCCTCGACCAGCCGGGGGATGCCGACCGGTGCGTCCGCGGAGGCGTACTCCAGGGAGCCCAGTTCGGTCAGCAGCCGCTGCCGCAGGTCGTCGGGGAGCGGCTCGGCGAGGGCGCGGCGCAGATAGCCGACGGCGTCGTCCGTGCGGCCGGCGCGGACGGCGATCGTGACCGCGTCGCGCAGCACGCGCAGCGCCCAGGGCTCACCGACCCGCGCGCTGTCCAGCAGTTGCCGGGCCACGCTCTCCACGCCGTCGCCGCGGCGCAGCATGGCCTGGGCGATCGCGCGGTGCGCGTCCTGCCGGCGCCCCGCGGGCCAGCCGGCGAGGACGGCGTCCCGCAGCAGGGGGTGCGCGTACCGGGGACGCCCGTCGGCGCCCGGCCGCAGCAGGCCCAGCCGGGTCATCGCGGTGAGCCAGCCGGAGACCCGCGCGGGATCGGCGGCACAGACATCGGCGAGCAGCGCGGCGGTCTCCTGGCGCAGCGAGCCCGAACGCGGATCACCGCCACCCCCTCCGAACCCGTCCCCCGGAACCCGCAGACCGGCACCCGGCCGCGCCCCGGCGGACCACCCCGGCCGACCCGGATCAGCGGTCGGCCCGCCCTCGGAAGACCATCCCGTCCGTCCCGGTTCACCGGTGGGACCATACGCGGCCGGCCGTCCCGTCCGGCCCGGCTCACCGGTCGGACCGTGCACGGCGGGCCGGCCCGGCCGGCTCGGATCGGCGGCGGTCGGACCGTGCACGGCGGGCTGGCCCGACCGACTCGGATCAGCCGCCGGACGAGATCCCGAGGGCCACCCCGACCGACTCGGGTCAGCGGTCAGCCCATGCTCGGCAGGCCAGCCCGGTCCGCTCAGGTCGGCGGCCGGGCGGGGCTCGGTCGGCCATGCCGGTCCGCTCAGGTCAGCGGTCAGCCCATGCTCGGCAGGCCACCCCGGGCGGCTCGGGTCGGCGGCCGAACGAGGCTCGGCAGGCCACCCCGGTCCGCTCAGGTCAACGGCCGAACGAGGCTCGGCAGGCCACCCCGGTCCGCTCAGGTCAACGGCCGAACGAGGCTCGGCAGGCCAGCCCCGTCCGCTCGGGTCGGCGGCGGGGCGGGGCTTCGCGGAGCCGTCCGGTGACGGGAGGCGGGAATCGGCACGCTCCCGGTGGGCCGCTGCGTCGTCCTCCGTCTGTTCCAGGGCCGCCAGGGTGCGGGCCACCTCGGCCGTCGCCTCCCCGGCGCTCTCCAGCCACCAGGACACGGCAGCCGGGTAGGAACCGGGGTACAGCGCGGCGCAGGTGTGCGGCACGGAGGTGGACGAGGGGGCGCCCGCGAGGTCGTCGAGGAGCGCGTGCAGCAGCAGCGGACTGCCCGCGGCGGCGTCGACGCAGTCCGCCGTCCACCGCGGCGAGGCCTGCGGGAAGGCAGCACGGACCAGCTCCGCCGACATACCGTCGGAGAGCGGGGCGAGGGTGTGGGTACGGACCAGGGAGGGGGTGAGGGCGTGCGTGATACCTGTCGGCGGGGGATCGATGTCGTACTGGCTGCGCTCGGTGGCCACGAGCAGCAGCGGTAATCGGTCGACGCGCCGCGCCGCCTCCATCAGCCAGCGGCGCGAGGCGTCGTCGGCGAGGTCGACGTCGTCCACCGCCACCATCACCGGGCCCTCGGCCGCGTACGACCGCAGCAGCCGCCACAGCCGCGCCGCGCTCCCCCGGTCGTCCTCCCCGGGCCCCACCTCCTCGTCCGCGAACTCCGGTACGGGGCCCAGGAGATGGAGGACGCAGGAGAACGGGACGGCGGTGTCCCCGGGCGAGCAGCGGGCCCGCAGCACCCGCAGCCCACGCCCCGCCGCATGCGCCACCGCGGCCTCCAGCAGCGCGGAGCGGCCGGTGCCGGTGGCCCCGCGCAGCAGGACCAGCCGGCCCGCGCCGGCCCGGGCCCGCTCGACCTCGGCCACGAGCAGCGCGTGCGCGTCGCCGCGTTCCCGCAAGGGTCCGCTCATCCCTGTCTCCTGCCAGTCGGTACGCCCCGCAGACGCGGTCCGTCTGCCGGGCTCGGTTCCGCACGACGTCGTACGGCCGTTGTGGCGAGGCTCACGACACGCCTCCCGCACGACCATCGAACCCCCGTTGACCTGCAGTGATGTTCGCACCTTGTGGTTGCTTACCCGTTGCTCTCGTGGTGCGGCTCGTGGTGGTCCACGATTGCGCCCGCCCCGGGAACCACAGAAGTGTTGACCGGACCCAGCCGCCACCGGTTCCCGCCGGCCGCGGTCCCGTCACCATGGGGGACAGGTTGCTCAGCTCACCCCGGACAGCAGACGCCCGGACGTCCGCCCTTCGGACCTCCGACACTCGGACCTCCGACGCCCGGACACCGGACACCCGGACACCGGACACCGGCACGCCGAACGTCAGGCGGCGCCTGCCCGTCGCCGTCCTCGCCCCCGACCCCATCTCCCGGGAGGGCGCCGCGAGCCAGCTGCGCGGCCGGCCGGAGATCGAGGTCCGCGAGGAGCCCACGCCCACACCCGGCACGGTCGCGCTGCTCGTCGAGGACACCCTCGACGACACCGCGCTGGCCCGGCTGCGCAGGATCACCCGGACCGAGGGCACCCGGGTGGTGCTCGTGGTGGGCGCGATCCGCGAGACCGAGCTGCTCGATGTCATCGAGTGCGGGGTCGGGGCGATCGTCTGGCGCCGGGAGGCCACCGCGCACCGGCTGGTGCAGGCGGTCCTCGCGGCCGCGCGCGGCGACGGCGACCTGCCCTCCGATCTGCTGGGCAGACTGATCAGCCAGGTCGGCACGCTGCACCGGGGCGCGGCAGGGCGCCCGGGCGCGCCCTCGTTGGGGCTCGCGCCACGGGAGGTGGACGTCCTGCGGCTGGTCGCCGAGGGCCTCGACACCGGAGAGATCGCCAGCAAGCTGTCCTACTCCGAACGAACCGTCAAGAACGTGATGCACGGACTCACGACGCGCCTGCATCTGCGGAACCGGGCGCATGCGGTGGCATATGCCCTCCGGGAAGGCTACATCTGACCGAACGGGCACTCGAAGGAGAACACGCGGGCAGCGTGTCGTGCCCGGCCGCCGACCCCGGCGCGCCTGCGGAACCCGGCCGGTCACGGGCACGATCGGTCAAAGGGGTTCCAAGGGGGTTCCGCGGTACGGGTGACGGAGGAGCGCGAGGGTGATCCACGAGGTCGACGAGGTCCTCAAGGGCCTGCTCGGCGGGGGCGCGCTGACCGGCTCCGGCATCGACGTCTCCTTCGAGGCACCCACCCGTGACTGGGCGGCCCGGCGCAACTCCCCTGTCGTCAACGCCTATCTGTACGACATCCGGGAGGACGTGGCCCGCCGCCAGCGCGGACAGGTCGCGGTGCGTGACGAGCGGGACGTCGTGGTGAAACGGCGTCAGCCGCCGCGCTGGTTCAGACTTTCCTACCTCGTGACCGCCTGGACGAAAACTCCACAGGACGAACACCGGCTGCTTTCCGCCGTGTTGGCCAACCTCATCCCGCGCGAGATCCTGGCCGCCGACGAACTCCCCGGCGCCCTGGGCACCTTGGGGCTCGCGGTCCATGTGAACGTGGCCGGCGTCCAGACCGAGACCCGTTCCCTCGCCGAGATCTGGTCCGCCCTCGGCGGCGAGCTCAAGCCCTCCCTGGACCTGGTGGTGACGGCCCCCTTCCCGGCCTACCCCGAGTACGACGCGGGCCCGCCGGTCACCGAGGGCGCCCTCGTCCGCGTCGCCGGCCTCGAAGGCGACCCCCCGCAGGACGAGGGCCGCGCCCACCGCCCCCACCACCTGGAGGCGGCCCGCGAGGCCCGGGAGACCGGCGCCGCCGCGAAGAAGAACGGCCGATGACCGCCACGACGGCCCTCGCCGCGTACCCGACGGACAGCACAGACCACTCCGCCGCCCTGCTCGCCCGCCTCGGTGCCCTGCGCGAGCGGGTGGCCGGGCTGGTGGACCGGCGGGCCGTCGGGGATCCCACGGCCGACGACCCGCTGCGCGGGCTGTACCTCTCCGAGGAGGCGGTACGGCACCTGCTGGGCCGTGGGCCGGTCCCCCCGGCGGATCCGCCCGCGGACGCGCCCGCCGACCGCCTCACCGCCCTCGCCGCCCGCCTCCCCCTCACCGCGCTCGATCTCGCCGTACTCCTCGTCGCCCTCGCGCCCGATCTGGACCGGACGTTCGAGCCGCTGTACGGCTACCTCAACGACGACGTCAGCAGGCGCCGGGCGACCGTCGGGCTCGCGCTGGAGCTGTGCGGGGCGCCTCCCCACCTCGCGTCGGCCCGGGCCCGCTTCCACGCCTCGGCCCCCCTGTCCGCACTGGGCCTGCTGGAGGTCGAGGAACCCGAACGCCCCTTCCTTTCCCGCTCGTTGCGCGTCCCGGACCGGGTCCTCGCGCATCTCCTCGGCGACCCGACCCCCGACGCGTCCCTGCACGGCCACCTGCACCCGCTGCCACACCCCCCGACCAGCCACCCCACCGCCCCCTTCGCCGCCCGCCTCGCCGACCGGCTCGCCGACCGGCTCCGGCACGGCCCCCTCACCGCCTACCTCCGCGAACACCGCGAGGGCGACGGCCTGGCCGCGCTCGCCACCGCCCTGCACACGGCCGGCGCCGACGCCCTGCGCTTCACCGGCCCCACCGACCAGCTCCCCGCCCTCCTGCGCGAGGCCCGGCTGACCGGACGGGTGGTCGTGGTGACCGGTCTCCCCGCACAACCGGCCCCACTGGTGGCCGCGTTGGCCGCCGCACCGGACGTGACGGTCCTCCTCACGGACCCCCGCCCCTACGACCCCCACTGGTCCCCCACCGACCCCCTGGTCCTGGACGCCCCCCGCCGCAGCGCGGGCGGCACGGAACTCTGGGAGACGGAACTCGGCGTACCCCGGCGGGAACCGGCCCCCGCCGGGCCCGCCCCCGACCGACCCGGCTTCGATCTCGCCGCCGCCGTGGCCCCCTACCGCCTCGGCGGCGACCGGGTCGCACGGGCCGCGCGGGCCGCACAAGCCCTCGCCGCCTTCGAGGGCGTCCCCCTCGCCCCCGGCCACATCCGGCTCGCCGCCCGCCAGCAGTCCGCGTCCGGACTGGAGAAGCACGCCCGCCGCATCCGCCCCGACGTCGGCTGGACCGACCTCGTCCTTCCCGACCGCCCCCTCACCCAGCTCCATGAACTCGCCCTGCGCGCCCGCCACCGCGACCGCGTCCTCGGCGACTGGCGGCTCAGCGCGGGCGGCGGACGGGGAAGGGGCGTACTCGGACTGTTCGCGGGCGAGTCCGGGACCGGCAAGACCCTGTCCGCCGAGGTCGTCGCCGCCGAACTCGGCCTCGACCTGTACGTCGTCCAGCTGTCCTCGGTCGTCGACAAGTACGTCGGCGAGACCGAGAAGAACCTGGAGCGCATCTTCACCGAGGCGGACCGCACCGACGCCGTCCTGCTCTTCGACGAGGCCGACGCCGTCTTCGGCAAGCGCTCCGAGGTGAAGGACTCCCACGACCGGTACGCCAACATGGAGAGCGCCTATCTGCTCCAGCGCCTGGAGTCCTTCGACGGGATCGCGCTGCTCACCACCAACCTGCGCGCCAACATCGACGAGGCGTTCACCCGCCGGCTCGACCTGGTGATCGACTTCCCGTTCCCGGACCGGGAGCAGCGGCTCGCCCTGTGGCGGCACGGACTCGTCCATGTGCCCTGCGCCGAGGGAGTCGACCCGACCCCGCTGGCCGGGGAGTTCGAGCTGGCGGGCGGATCGATCCGCAGCGCGGTCGTCACCGCCGCCTACCTGGCCGCCGGACGGGGCGAGCCGGTGGGCGACGGCGACCTGCTGGAGGGGGCCCGCCGCGAGTACCGCAAGGCGGGCCGCCTGGTACCGGGCGAGGCCAACTGGTGAGCCCCGCCCACCCGCTCACTCCACGCGCCACTTCTGGTTGGGCGTCCCCGAGCAGGTCCACTGCTGGAGCTTCGCCCCGTTGCCGGTCCCGTTGTCCTTGACGTCCACGCATTTGTCCGACTGCGGGTTGACCAGGTCACCGGCGTCGCTCAGCACGAACTGCTGGGCGGGGTTGCCGCTGCAGTTCGCGAGCTGGATGACCGCGCCGTCGTCCTTCGACCCCCAGGCGACGTCCATGCACAGACCGAGCGCGCGGACCGTACCGTCGCTGCGGAAGTCCCACTTCTGGTTGGCGGAACCCGCGCAGTCCCAGATCTGGAGCGGGGTGCCGTCCTTGCCCTTGCCGTTCTGCGCGTCGGTGACGTCGACGCACCGGTTGGAGCCCTTCCCGATGATCAGCTGCCCGGCCACCTCGGTCTGGTCGTCCGAGTCGTCGGAACCGCCCCCGCCACCGCTCGACCCCGACGAGCCGCCCGACCCGCCGCCGGACCCCGACCCGGAACCGGAGCCCGAGCCGCCGCTGTCGCTGTTCTGCGCCGGGGCGGACGCGGCCGGCTGGTCCGCGGGCGCCTGCGCGGAGGAGTCGGTCTTCGGCGCGGACGGCGCCGCCACCGAGGGGCTCGGCAGCGCGGAGCCGTTGACCTCGACCATCTTCTCCGAGGCGAGGGACCGCACCTGCGGCTTGTACGCCAGCCAGATCATCACGAACGCGATCGTCAGTGCCATCGCGATGCTCAGCGTCGTCGCCAGCCAGCGCGGCAGGAACCCGCGCTGCACGAACGTACCGTCCACCGAGAGCGGCGCCGCCCCCGAACGCTGCACGCTCAGCGCGTACGGCCGCTGCTCCTTGGACCCGAACCAGATGATCTGCCGGGGCCGCAGCGTGGTGTCCACGAACACGGCGCGCCCCGGCTCGATCTGCACATTGCCCGGCCGGAACTCGTACGCCAGGTTGTCACCGGTGTCCGCCCCCGCGACGGACGCGGTGACCCTGCTGTTGCCGAGGTTGTCGATCGCCAGCCGCGGCCGGCCCCGGAACCGCCCCTTCACGGTCGGCGGCACCAGCTCGGCCCGCACCTCCGTGAACGGGGTGATCGTCAGATTCCCCTCCGGCACCGTCGTCGCGTCCGGATGCTCGGTCGGCGTGATCCGCACGGCGTACGGATTCGGCCCCGCGACCGCGTCCGGGCTGCGCGGCGGGGCGAAGGTCAGCTCGACCGTCCCCGTCGTCCCCGGATACAGCCGCAGCGTCTGCGGCTCCACCGTGGTCCAGGGCGCGACGTCCCCGACGGGCTCGAAACGGTACTCGTCGACGACATCACCGGTGTTGCGCACCCGCAGCCGTACGGTCGTACTGCTGCCGGGGTCGACGGTCGCGGCCGCCGGTTCTAGAGAAGTCCACAGAGTCACCTCACGGGCCCTTTCGACGATTCCTGGACGATGAGGCGCCGGTGCGGCGGCCTCACAGGGTGAAGCGGACCGCCTCCAGCTGGAGTTTCCAGTCCATGGGGCTGCCGCCGTAGATCCACTTGTCCTTCGCGTTGGGGTCCGAGCAGCCCACGCCGCGCCAGCCCTTGTCCTTGATGTGCGCGTTCTGGCAGACCGAGCTGCCGTCGCCCAACCCGATGGTGAAGCCCTGGAGGGGCGAGACCGCCTCCTTGAGGCTGCCGATGTACATGTCGGCGCCGTCGGCCGCGCTCGACCACTTGGAGCCGGTCAGCCAGCCCTCGGTCACATGGGCGCCGTTGCCGTTGACGCCCTTGGTGCCCACCGTGGCGATGTTCAGCTCCTTGATGGGCAGGCCCTTGCCGGTCGTACCGGCGATCGCGCCGTCGCACACCGGGTCCTGCCAGCCGCGGTCGGCGACATAGGCGCGGTAGCAGATGTGCCGGCCGTCGCTGCGCGCCGCCAGTGCCTGCACCGCGTCCGCGGCGGTCTGCTTCTTCGGCTTGACGGTCGTGCTCGACGAACCCCCGCCGCTCCCGCTGCCACTGCCGCTGCCCGAGCCGCTTCCGCTGCCGGTCCCGGCCGTCGCGGCGCCGCCGGTGTCCGCGGGGACCTCCGGCGCCGCGGCCGCGCTGGTCGCGGCGGCGGGCGGCGCGCTCTCGATGGGCGCCGAGGGGCTGGGCAGCGCGGTGGCGCCGGCCTCCGCGAGCTTCTCCGTCGCGAGGGACCGCACCTGCGGCTTGTACGCCAGCCAGATCATCACGAACGCGATCGCCAGCGCCATCGTGACGCTCAGCGCGGTCGCCAGCCAGCGCGGCAGGAACCCGCGCTGCACGAACGTACCGTCGACCTCCAGCGGCTGCGCCCCCGACCGCCGTACGGCCAGCCGGTAGGGCTGTTCCTCCTTGGAGCCGAACCAGATGATCTGCCGGGGCCGCAGCGTGGTGTCCACGAACACGGCCCGGCCGGGCTCGATCTGCACATTGGCGGGCTGGAGTTCGTACTGGAGCCGGTCGCCGTTGTCGCCGCCGCTGAGGGAGGCGGTCACCTTGGTGTTGCCGAGGTTGTCGATCGCGAGCCGCGGCCGGCCCTTGAGCCGTCCCTTCACGGTCGGCGGCACCAGCTCGGCCCGCACCTCCGTGAAGGCGGTGATCGTCAGATTCCCCTCCGGCACGGTCACCGCGTCCGGGTGCTCGGTCGGCGTGATCCGCACGGCGTACGGGTTGGGCCCCGCCGTCGCGTCCGAGGTGCGGGGCGGGGCGAAGCTCAGCTCCACCGTGCCGGTCGTCCCCGGGTACAGCCGCAGCGTCTGCGGCTCCACCGTCGTCCAGGGCGCGACATCCCCGACGGGCTCGAAACGGTACTCGTCGACGACATCACCGGTGTTGCGCACCCGCAGCCGTACGGTCGCCCGGCTGCCGGGGTCGACGGTGACGGAGGCGGGTTCGAGAGAGGTCCACAGGCTCACGCACCGACGCTACGGTGTGGCCGTCGACCGGGGTCAGAGGCCATGGGGCAGAGCGGCTGCCCGGCAGGACCGCACCGGGTGCCCTCCCGGCCGGACAGGCCCCCAGGTCCGGCCACGAGGCCCGGCGGGAGTTCCGCCGGAGCCCCTCACCCCCGCCCCGCGGGCCGCCGCCCCCCGGGCCCCGATTGCCCGACCGGGCACCGACTGTGCCCCGGGACCTGCACCGAAGGCCGTTTCGGGCGACGCGCTTCGCGCGTGACGGTGGGAACGTCCTGACGCGTACCCCGAGGAGAGCACAGCATGCCGTCCTACCTGTCGCCCGGCGTATACGTCGAGGAGGTGGCCAGCGGCTCCCGCCCGATCGAGGGGGTGGGCACCTCGGTGGCGGCCTTCGTCGGGCTCGCCCCGACCGGCCCGCTCAACGAGCCGACCCTGGTGACCAACTGGACCCAGTACGTCGCGGCGTTCGGTGACTTCACCGACGGGTACTACCTGGCGCACTCCGTCTACGGCTTCTTCAACAACGGCGGTTCGGCGGCGTACGTCGTCCGCGTCGGCGGTTCCGCGGCGGGCGCGGCGGGCGACAGCAAGTCCCCCTCCGCGGTGACCGGTTCGGCCGCCCCGGCCGCGCTGCCCGCCGGTGAGCCGAAGCAGCTCGGCACCTTCTCCGTGACCGCGACGGCGCCGGGCAACCTGAGCGTCGAGGTCGCGGACGCGGAGGGCGAGGGCCCCGCCGAGCGGTTCAAGCTGATCGTCAAGGACGGCGACCAGCCGGTCGAGACCTTCGACGTCAGCGCCAAGAAGGGCAACCGCGCCTACGTCGTCACCCAGGTCAAGGAGCGGTCCCGGTTCATCGCCGTGGCCGAGGCCGCGCCCGCCGCGCAGCTCGCCCGCCCGGACAACCAGACCGTCGCGCTGCCGTCGGCCTCCGCCGCCGCGCCCGCCGTCCCGGCCGCCGACGACACCGTGACCGTCGGCCCCGCCCAGTACCTCGGCGACAGCGCCGACCGCACCGGCTTCGGCGGCCTGGAGGCCGTCGACGAGATCTCCATGGTCGCGGTGCCCGACCTGATGGCCGCCTACCAGCGCGGCGCGATCGACCTGGAGCAGGTCAAGGCCGTCCAGCTCGGTCTGATCGCGCACTGCGAGCTGATGGGCGACCGCGTCGCGATCATCGACCCGCCGCCGGGCCTCAACGCCCGCCAGATCCGCGTCTGGCGCCAGGAGACGGCCGGCTACGACTCCAAGTACGCCGCCCTGTACTACCCCTGGATCAAGTCCTTCGACCCGGCCTCCGGCCAGTCCCGGCTGATCCCGCCGAGCGGCCACGTCGCCGGCGTGTGGGCCCGCAACGACTTCGAGCGCGGTGTGCACAAGGCCCCCGCCAACGAGGTCGTGCGCGGCGCGGTGGACCTGGAGATCCAGATCACCCGGGGTGAGCAGGACCTCCTCAACCCCATCGGTGTGAACTGCATCCGCGCGTTCCCCGGCCGGGGCATCCGCATCTGGGGCGCCCGCACCCTGTCCTCCGACCCGGCCTGGCGCTACCTCAACGTCCGCCGGTACTTCAACTACCTGGAGGAGTCGATCCTGATCGGCACCCAGTGGGTGGTGTTCGAGCCGAACGACCACGCCCTGTGGGCCCGGATCCGGCGCAACGTCTCGGCGTTCCTGGTCAACGAGTGGCGCAGCGGCGCCCTGTTCGGCGCCAAGCCCGAGGACGCGTACTACGTCAAGTGCGACGAGGAGACCAACCCGCCGGAGTCGGTCGACGTCGGCCGGGTGGTGTGCGAGATCGGTATCGCGCCGGTCAAGCCGGCCGAGTTCGTGATCTTCCGGCTGGCGCAGTTCTCCAGCGGCAACGGGGAGCTGGAGGAGTAGACACCCCTCGCCGTCCACCGCACCGCAGTCAACTCCCCTAGAAGGAAACCCAGATGAGCCTCCAGCCGGGTGACGCCCTTACTTCGCACAATTTCGGGCTCCAGATCGACGGCGTGATGGTCGAGTACCTCGCCGAGGTCAGCGGCCTCAGCATCGAACAGGACGTCATCGAGTACCAGCAGGTCTCCGCGCAGGGCAAGCCGGTCACCAAGAAGCTGCCGGGCGTGAAGAAGGCGGGCACCTGCACCGTCGTGCGCGGTATGACCCAGTCCGCGGCGTTCAACCAGTGGATCACCGAGTCGATCAACGGCTCGATGGGCTCCGCCCGCAAGAACGCCACGATCATGGTGATGGACTACATGAACAACCCGGTCAAGCGGTACAACATGCGCAACGCCTGGTGCAGCAAGATCGACACCAGCACCGTGAAGGCGGGCGAGGCGTCGGCGCTGACCGAGACCGTGACGATCACGTTCGAAGAACTGGTCATCGAGTAATGCGGCGTACGGCTGTGCGGGCGCCGCAGGCGGAGGTGGAGCAGCCCTCTCAGGAGGCCGCCCCGCTCCCGCCCTCGGCGCCCGCGCCGGCCCCGGTGCAACGGCAGACCCTGCAGACGGAGTTCGCCTTCGAGCTGCCGCGCGGGTACGTCGACGAGGCGGGCACCGTCCACCGCGACGGTGTGATGCGGCTGTCGACGGCACGGGACGAGCTGGTGCCGTTGCGGGACATCCGCGTCCAGGAGAACCCGGCGTATCTGTCGGTGGTGCTCCTGGGCCGGGTCATCACCCGCCTCGGCACGCTCCCCCTCGTCCACGACGGCGTGGTGGAGAACATGTTCGCCTCCGACCTCGCCTTCCTCCAGGACTTCTACCGCCAGATCAACGCCGAGGGCCACACCCGCGCGTCCGTGGAGTGCCCGCACTGCGCGGAGCCCTTCGAGGTGGAACTGGGCGGGAGCCGCCTGGGGGAATCGTGACGTACGCGACCGACCGGCTGCACGAGGAGATCGCGTACGTCGCCTACCACTTCCACTGGTCCCTGGACGACATCCTGGACCTGGAACACCACGACCGCCGCCGCTGGACGGACCACATCGGCACCCTGGTCACCCGGGGCGGAACGGAGGGCTGACCGGTGGGTCTTCTGGATCGATTCCGGGGCGGTGGGCGACGGGCCGCGGAGTCGCCGGTGGCGGCCGCGGCTCCGGGAGCGGTGAGTTCCGGGACGGAGAGCGGCGGGACGGTGAGTGGCGGGACGTCCGCTGCGGGCGCCGGGCCCGTGGTGGCGGCGTCCTGGACCCGGCTGCCTCCGATCCAGCGGGCGGTGGCGTCCGGTACGGCGGGGGTCGCCGACCCCGGGTTCGGCGGGCGGCTGGCCACCTGGCAGAACCCGGCCTTCACCGGCGTACGCCCCCTCACGGTCCTGGACGGGAGCCCGGGCGGGTTGCTGAGCAACGGGGCGGGGGCGCCTCGGTCTGCTTCGACGGCTGCGCCTTCCACTCCGTCGGGTCCGGTCACGGGTTCGGGTCCGGTTGCGGGTTCGGTTCCGGTGCAGACGGCACCGCTGCCGGGGAGTGTGCCCGGGCTACCCGGACTTCCCGGACTTCCCGGACTTCCCGGGGGCGTACCGGGCGTTCAGCGGGCCGTTCCCGTCGTACAGCGAGCCGTGCCCGGGGTGGCGTCGGGGCTGCCTGCGCCGAGCCGGGCCGCTTCCGCGCTGCCGGGGCTCCCGGCCGCGCGTCCGGGGAACGGTGCCGCTCCGTCAGGGGCTTCGGCGGTACGTCCCCGTGCGGTACCCGCACGGCCAGTGGCCGGAGGGACACTCCCGGCTCCGGGACCGGCGATCCAGCGCGCCGCATCGGTCCTCCCCGGTGTCCGGTCCGCGCTGCCCGGTCCCGGTTCCGGTGCGGGACCTGTCCTCCCGGGCCAGTCGTCGCCCGTACCCACGCATCCGAGCGGCCCCGGTGCCGTGCCGGTGGTTCAGCGGGCCTCGGCGGCCCCGTCGGGATCCTCGCCGGTCGCTCCGGTGGCCGTGCCGTCCCCGTCCGGCCCGGTCCCGTCGGCCGCCTCGGCCCGCCCGGCCCTCCCCGGCGCCGCACCGTCGGCCCCGACCGGGTCGTCGACCGCGCCCGTGCCCCCGAACCGTCCCGGCGTCCCACCGTCGTCCTCCTCGGTTTCCCCTGCCCCCGTCCCGGTCGTGCAACGGCACCCCGTGCGCCCCGCGACCCCGCCGTCGGCCACCCCGGCGCGGGGCATCCGGGTGTCCCCGGCGGCGGCGCGTCCGGCGGCGCCCGCCGTCCCCCTGACCAGGTCGGCCCCGGCCCCGGTGCAGCGGCGTACGCTGCCCGCCCGTCTCCCGTCCGCGCCTGCCGCACCCCGGAGCAAGGACACCGAGGGCGACCGTCCGGCGGCCGCCAAGGAACCCGCCCCGGGCCCGCGCCCCTCGGCGGCACCGGCCCCGGTTCCCCCGGCGGGGACAGCCGACGGGCACCCCGTACAAGGTCAGACACCCGGCCCGGTCGCCCCGCCTGCGGCCGGCCTCCCCGTCCAGCGGGCGGTTGCGCGCGCGCCCCAGGACGCCCCCGCGCCGGAGGTTCAACCGGCCGTACCCTCGACCTCCCCGCGCCCGGCCGGAGGCGGGGCGACCGCGCCGGCACCCCAGTCCTCCTCCACGGCGCCCTCCACGGCGCCCTCCACACCGCCTTCGGTCAACTCCGCGGTCCAGCAAGGCCCTTCGCGGCCCCCAGCCACCCGGCCCCCGGCCAACCCCCCGATCCAGCGCGCAGCTTCACCGGCACCGCGGGCCCCCCTCGCCCCCACACCTCCCACCGCCGCGTCTCCGGCCAACCCCTCGGTCCAGCGCGCGCCCTCACCGGCACCGCAGAACCCCCTCACGGCCACACCCCCCACCGTCCCGCCTCCGGCCAACCCCTCGGCCCCGCGCACGCCTTCACCGGCTCCCCCGACCCCCCTCACCCCCACGCCCGCATCCGACGTCCCCCTCCAGCGCGCGGCCGCGCCCGAAACCTCCCGGACGGCCCCGAGCGCGCCCACGACCGCCGTCACCCCGCAGCTCTCCGGCCCCGCACCCACGCCGGTCCCCGAGCCGTCCGTCCAGCGGGCCGTTCCCCCGGCCCCGGTCACCGACGTACCCGCGCCCGCCCTCCGGCGCCAGGAAGGCCGTACCCCCGCAGCGGAAACCGGTCGTCCGGCATCCACCGGCCGTACCGGCCGACCGGCCCCCACCCCGGCACAGGGCACCCCGCACCCCGTCCAGCGAGCCATGACCGCACCGGCCCCCGCCCCTGCACCGCCGGCAGCGCACGCCGCGCCCCCTGCCGCCGCCCCGGCCGAGACACCCGCACCCCAGCGGGCCGCGGCCCCCGTGCACCCCCCGCGGAACGAGCCCGGCAGCTCGAACCCCGGCACCACGAACCCCGTCGGCCACCCCGTACAGCGCGCCACCGCCCGGCCCGGCACACCCCCGCCGACCGCCACCACCCCCCGCCCGCGCACCGGCCTCGGCGCCCCTCTGCCACCGTCCACCAACTCCCTGCGCCCGTCGGCCGGTTCACGCCCCGTGCAGCCGCACACCACCCCCGGCACCCCCGCGCCCACGGCCGTACAGCGCGCCGCCGCCAAGCCCTCCGCGCTCGGCGCCCCGCTGCCCGCCCGCCCGGCCACCCCCGCTCCGGCACCCGCCACGGCTCCCCCGCCGACCACCCCTGTCCCTGAGGCGATCCAGCGAGCCCTGGCCCCCGCCACCACCCGGCCACCGGCCACACCCCCCACCACCCCGACCCGAACCACCCCTGTCCCCGAGGCGATCCAGCAAGCCCTGGCCCCCACCACCCGGCCGCCGGTCGCACCCCCCACCACCCCGACCCGAACCACCCCTGTCCCGGAGGCGATCCAGCGAGCCCTGACCCCCACCACCACCCGGCCACCGGCCACACCCCCCACGACCCCCACCCGGCCACCGGCCACCGCCCCCACGACCCCCGTCCCGGAGGCGATCCAGCGCGCCTTCGCCCCCACCCCGCCCCCGGCCACCGCAGCCACTTCCCCTGCCCCGCCCCCGGCCACCGCAGCCACTTCCCCCGCACCCGCCCCCGCCCCCCAGCCACCACTGACCGCCCCCCTCACACCCCCCGTCCAGCGCCGCGCCCGCACCGCCCCCGTCCCTCTGCGCCGCCCCACCCCCGGCACGGACCCCGTCCCCGTGGTCCAGCCGCGCCCCGTCACCTTCACCACGCCGCCCCTCCAGGCACCCGCCGCCGCCACCCCCACCGCGCCCACTCCCACCGTCCAGCGCGCCACCGCCCCGCACCTCACCCCCGCGCTCCCCGGCACCCCCGCCTCCACCCCCGCCATCCAGCGCCTCGCACCCCCCACCCCCCCGATCGCACCCCGGACCCCTCCGAAAGCGCCCCCCGCCCCCGAGCCCGCGGAGACCCGGAACAGTGCCGCCGCTCCACCCGCCGCCTTCGACCCGCGTTCCCTCACCGACTTCCAGCTCGACGAGTTGACCCACCGCCTCACCGGCCGTATCACCCGCCTCCTGCGCACCGAACTCCGCCTGGACCGCGAACGCATCGGCAGACTCCGCGACCCCCGCCACTGACCGGCACCCGACCCGCGCCCCACGAAAGGCCTGACCCTCGATGTCCCGCGATCTCGACCCGGGCTCCACCATCTTCTTCACCCTGACCATCGACGGCGAGAGCCTCGGTTACTTCAACGGGTGCGAGGGCCTGTCCTCCCAGGTGGAGATCGAGCACCGCCAGGAGGGCGGGAACAACGGCTTCGTCTGGGCGCTCCCCTCCCGCGTCACGTTCTCCAACATCCGCCTCACCCGCCCCCTCACCCCGGACACCACCAAGGTGGCCAAGTGGATCTCCTCGGTCACGACCGGGGTGACCCGCCCGACCGCGCAGATCGCGGCGCTGCGGGCGGACGGCTCCGAGGTGGCCCGGTGGGGGCTCATCGACGTGCTGCCGGTCAGCTGGCAGGGCCCCTCCCTGAACCCCGAGAGCCCGGGCGTCGCCACGGAGGTTCTGGAGATCACGCACCACGGCTTCACCGACTAGGCCGAGAAGCCGGGAAGAGGACACACGAACATGGCCAAGGGCAGCAAGAGCGGGGCGGGCAAGAGCCTGGTCCGCGCGACCCTCTCGATCCACGAACCGCCGGTCGGCACCAGCACCACACCGGGCGGGCTGCGCAAGTCCTTCGAGTTCGAGTTCAACCCGGCCCAGTTGCAGGTGGCGCGCCGGGCGTTGTGGAAGGTGACGCCGACGGCGGCCGTCCGGGACGGATCCAAGCCGGAGTTCATGGGGCCGGAGCCGCGCGAGATGAGCGTGGAGATCTTCCTGGACTCCTCCGACCAGCCGGACAGCAACACCGTGATGCAGAAGGTGGAGTCGCTGTTCGACTGCTGCGAGGTCACCACCGGCAGCATCGCCGCGAACCAGCCGTCCCCGCCGTGGGTGGTGTTCCAGTGGGGGTCGTTCTCGACGGTCCACTTCACGGCGTACGTCAGCAGCGTCGACGTCTCCTACACCCTGTTCGGCACGACCGGTGTGCCGATCCGCGCCATCTGTCAGGTGCGGCTGCACGAGATCCCCAGCAAGACCAAGGGGCAGAACCCGACCTCGGGCGCGCTGACCGCGCAGCGGGTGCACCGGGTGGTGGCCGGTGACTCGCTCCAGTCGCTGGCCTGGCGGGAGTACGGCGACACGGCCGCCTGGCGGGACATCGCCGAGGCCAACGGCATCGACGACCCGACCCGGCTGCCCACCGGCATCGAGCTGATCCTGCCGTCCGCCGGGGAGGTGCGTTCCTGATGGTGGCGACCGCGTTCTCCAACATCATCAAGGTCACCCTGGGCGGCAGTCCGCTGCCGCCCGACTTCGCGCCGCTGCTGGTGGAGGGCTGGGTGGACCAGGGGCTCGGGGTGCCCGCCTCCTTCCGGCTGACGTTCCGCGACCCCTACCGGCTCGTCCTCGGCAAGCTGGGCGTCAAGTTCGGGACGCCGGTGGTGCTGACGCCGATCGCCGACGGGCAGGGCGCGGGGGATCCGCTGTTCACGGGAGAGGTGTGCGGCCTCGAGGCCGACTACGACGGCACCGGGTCCTTCACCGTCATCCGGGGGTACGACGCCGGCCACCGCCTGATGCGCCAGCGCCGGATCGCCGCGTACCGCAACCAGAGCGCCTCCGACATCGCCCGCAAGCTCGCCGCGCAGGCCGGGGTGTCCGTGGGGAGGATCCAGTCGACGAAGACGGTCTACGAGTTCATCAGCCAGGCCAATGTCACCGACTGGGACTTCCTCGCCCGTCTCGCCGACGAGAACGAGATGGTGATGTCGGTCGACTCCAAGGGGAAGTTCCAGTTCGTCAAGCCGGACCCCGCCTCCGGGGCGCCGCCGACCTCGACGCCGGGTGAGAAGAGCCCGTACGTGCTCGAAGCCGGTACGGACATCCTGCGGCTGCGGGCCGCCGTCACCACCGCCGAGCAGGTCGCCACCGTCGAGGCGCGCGGCTGGGACGTGACGACGAAGAAGAAGCTCACCGCGACCGCGCCCGCCACCACCAACCCCGGCATCAGCATCGGGACGACACCGGGCGAGGCGGCCGCCAAGTTCAAGCCGGCGAAGCTGGTCGACGCGCAGACGCCGTACGACCGGCAGTCGGAGGTGAAGTTCGCCGCCGAGGCCCTCGCCGACGACGTCACCGGGTCCTTCGCCGAGCTGGAGGTCATCGCGCGCGGCACCCCGAAGCTGCGGCCGGGCCTGCCCGTCACCCTCGCCGACGTCGGCGCGCCCTTCGAGGGCAAGTACACCGCCACCTCGGTACGGCACGTCTTCGGCGACGGCAAGCACTACGAGGCGTGGGTGACGGTCAGCGGGCGCCAGTGGCGGTCCCTGTACGGGCTCGCCTCCGGCGGCGGGGGCGCCGGCTCGCACAACGGGCTCCACCTCCCCGGGACGACGAACGCGCTGGTGACGGACGTACAGGACCCGTTGAAGCAGGGCCGGGTGAAGCTCCAGTTCCCCTGGCTCGACGACGTGTACATCTCCGACTGGACGCGGGTCGTGCAGTGGGGCGGCAAGGACGGCGGGTCGATCTTCCCGCTCGACGTGGGCGACGAGGTGCTGGTCGCCTTCGACCGGGGCGCCCTCGACCATCCGTACGTCCTCGGCGGTCTCTACAACGGCAAGGACAAGCCGACGCCGGTGAAGGACGTGCCGCTGCACGACGGGGCCCGGCGGCGCGCCGCCCGGCACACCCTCTCCGACCGCGACGGCAACCGCGTCGACCTGCTCAGCCAGAAGACCGGCGGCCGCAAGCAGGGCGTGCGGGTCACCTCCGGGGACGACAAGCTCGTCATCAACCTGGACCGTACGCAGACCGAGATCACCGTCGACAGCAAGGGCACCGTCAAGATCACGGGCACCCGGTCGGTGTCCGTCGAGGCCGGCACCGATCTCACCCTGAGCGCGGGCCGCAAACTCACCATCAAGAGCGGCGGGCTGCTCGACATCCGCGGCACCGGGGCGGTCAACCTCAAGTCGCTGACCAGTGTTGTGTCCGTGGACGCGCTGGGCGCGCTCAGCCTGAAGGCGGGCGGCGCCGCCACGGTCACCGCGGGCGGCACCGTGCAGGTCAACGCCACCGCCAACGTGGGCATCCGGGCCGCGACCCTGCTGCTCCAGGGCGTCGTGATGGTCAACAACAAGCCGTATCCGATCCCATGAGATCCGGCCCCAGGAGCAGAAGAAGCAGGAGAAGGGTGGCCCTCTGATGGCCGAACAATTCGTCGGGTCGGGCTGGGCGTTCCCGCTGCGGATCGGCCCCACCGGAGGCATCGCCATGGTCAGCGGCGAGCGCGAGATCGAGGAGGCGATCCGGCTGATCCTGGCCACCGCGCCGGGCGAGCGCCCCATGCGCCCGGAGTTCGGCTGCGCCATCCACGACCTGGTGTTCGCCCCGGTCAACGAGGCGACCGCGGGCCGTATCCAGCACGAGGTGTACACCAGTCTGGACCGCTGGGAGCCGCGCATCGAGGTCAACGACGTCGAGGTGACGGCCGGCGCCGAGCAGGGCGTGCTCTGGATCGACGTCCGCTACTCCATCCGCGGGACCAACAACCCGCGCAGTCTCGTCTTCCCCTTCTACGTCATTCCGTCCCACGAAGAGCCGGGTCTGCCCGGCTCCTCCGGTACGGCTTCCGAAAGCGACCGCTGATGGCCCTGCCCTCCCCCAACCTGGACGACCGCCGCTTCCAGCAGTTCGTCGACGACGCCAAGCGCTACATCCAGCAGCGTGCGCCGGAGTGGACCGACCACAACGTCTCCGACCCGGGCGTCACGCTCGTCGAGACGGTCGCGCACATGGCCGACCAGATCGTGTACCGCCTCAACCGGGTCCCCGACAAGAACCATCTCGCCTTCCTGGACCTGGTCGGCATCCGGCTCTTCCCGCCGTCCGCGGCCCGCACCGAGGTCACCTTCTGGTTGTCGGCGCCCCAGGAGGAGCCGGTGCTGCTGCCGACCGGCACCGAGGTGGCGACGGTCCGCACGGAGAGCGAGGAGGCGGTCGTCTTCGCCACGGAACGCGAACTCACC
This sequence comes from Streptomyces sp. YKOK-I1, assembly GCF_054660435.1. Lineage (NCBI taxonomy): Bacteria > Bacillati > Actinomycetota > Actinomycetes > Kitasatosporales > Streptomycetaceae > Streptomyces > Streptomyces sp. YKOK-I1. The sequence continues at coordinate 5,470,484 of NZ_BAAGDR010000001.1, read as the reverse complement.
GTCGTACCGAGCGAGTTGTCGCATCTGGTCGTACAGCGGCAGGGCCAGCCGGTCACCGACCTCACCACCGACCTCACCGAGGGCAAGGACGTGATGTGCTTCGCCGAGGCCCCGCGCCCCGGCGACTGCATGCTCCTCGGGCTGAGCGCCGCCGTCCCGCACTGCGCGGTCGCCCTGGAACTCGACAGCCGCGTCGACGGCGTCGGCGTCGACCCCCGTCAGCCCCCGCTGGTCTGGGAGGCGTGGACGGAGGACGGCTGGCAGCCCTGCGAGGTCGACCGCGACGGCACCGGCGGCCTCAACCGCCCCGGCGAGGTCGTCCTGCACATCCCCGGCGGCCACGTCCTGTCCCGCTCCGGCGGGCAGGAGGCGGGCTGGCTGCGCTGCCGCGTCACCGAACCCCTGGTCGGCCAGCCCTTCTACACCACCTCCCCGACGGTCCGCTCCGCCGAGGCCTTCACGGTCGGCGGCACGGCCCCCGCCGTCCACGCCGAGACCGTCCTCGACGAGAACCTCGGCGAGTCGACGGGCCTGCCCGGCCAGCGGCTGCGGCTCGCCCACGCGCCCGTCGTCGGCGACACCCCGCCGGTGCTGCTCCAGACCGCCGAGCACGAGGGCTGGGTGGACTGGCAGGTCGTCCCCCACTTCGCCGCCTCCCGCGCGGAGGACCGCCACATCACCCTCGACGCCGCCACCGGCGAGATCGCCTTCGGCCCGTCCGTCCGCGAACCCGACGGCGCCCTGCGCCAGTACGGCGCGGTGGCCCCCAAGGGCGCCTTCGTCCGGGCCCGCCGCTACCGCACCGGCGGCGGCCGGTCCGGCAACGTGGCCCGGGGCGCGGTGCGGGTGCTGCGCACCTCCGTGCCGTACGTCTCCGAGGTCGTCAACCGGGAGGCGGCGCGCGGCGGCGTCGACGGCGAGACGGTCGAGGAGGCGAAACTCCGCGCGCCGATCACCCTGCGCGCCCAGGAACGGGCCGTGACCCTGCGGGACTACGAGGAACTCGCCCGCCGCGCCGCCCCGGAGACCGCCCGCATCACCTGCCTGGAGGGCGAGCCCGACGAGCACGGCTCCTACGCGGTACGGGTCCTGGTCGTCCCCCAGGCCGTCCCCGACCCCGGCGGCCGCCTCCGCTTCGAGCAACTGGTCCCCGGCGACGCCATGTTGGACCGGATCATGCGGCACCTGGACGAACGCCGCCTGATCGGGACCCGGTTGGCGGTCGGCCCGCCGTACTACCAGGGCATCACGGTGGTCGCCACGGTGCACGCCTTCCGCGGCGTCGACACCGACCGGGTGCGCCGCCAGGCCCACGACGCCCTCTACCGGCACCTCGACCCGCTGACCGGCGGCGCGGACGGCAAGGGCTGGCCGTTCGGACGTCCGGTGCAGTCCGGTGAGGTGTTCGCGGTGCTCCAGCGGGTGCCGGGGGTGGAGCTGGTCGACCAGGTCACCCTGCACCCCGCGGACCCGCTGACCGGCAAGCGCGGCGACGCGACCGACCGCATCGATCTGGCGGCGCCGGCGCTCGTCTTCTCGTACGACCATCGGGTGCGCGTGATCGGGGACGGGGCGTGAGGGCCCTCGAGGGTGTTGCAGTCCCCTGGGAAGGAAGTGGCCGGTGAGAGGTTCCGTCGACGGGCTCGGGTCCTCCGCGCCGATCGGGGCGATGCTGCCCGCCGTGTTCGCGGACGACGATCTCGCGCAGCGTTTCGTGGGCGGGCTGGACGACGTCATGGCGCCCATCCTCAACGTCCTGGACTGTCTGCCCGCCTACTTCGACCCGGCGCTCGCCCCGGTCGACTTCACCCGCTGGCTGGCCGGCTGGGTCGGCGCGGAGACCGACGGTACGGAACCGGAGCCGAGGCTGCGGGCCGCCGTCGCCGCGGCCGCGTATCTGCACCGGGTGCGCGGCACCCGCCGGGGGCTGGCCGAGGCCGTGCGGCTGGCGTTCGGGGTGGAGCCGGAGATCGAGGAGAGCGGCGGCTCGGCGTGGAGCGCCCGCCCCCTCGGCCCGTTCCCCGGCGACGCCCGCCCCCACCTCCACGTCACCGTCCGTCTGCCCGACCCCGGCCCGGCGGACGAACACCGCCTGGACGCCCTCGTGGCCGCCGCCCGCCCCGCCCACATGCCCTACACGGTCAAGGTGACCGTCGCCGAAAGGACCCCGAAGAGACGATGACCACCCAGAACTGCGCCGAGTGCGGCACCCGGGCGGAACCCGGCCAGTCCTTCTGCGACGCGTGCGGGGCCGTCCTCAGCTGGACGGACCGCGACCGCGACCGGGCCCCGGCGAGGGCCGGGACGGCGGGCGGCGCGTCGTCCTCCGCGTCCTCCTCCGCGTCCTCCTCCGGTACGACGGCGGCGGCACCGTCGTCCTCGACCCGCACCCGCGACGAGGACGACCACGACGACGAGGACGAGGACCGTTCCCCGGCCCGCCCGGCGGCCGACGACCGGTCCCGCGAGCCCCGCACGGCCGACACCCCGGCCCACGACGAGGACGACGACAGGGCCGACAACGGGGACGACGAGGACGACGAGGACACGACCGAGACCCCCCTCCCACCCCTCCCCCCGACGACGGACACCACCCCCGCCGCCGCTGACGCCGGCGCCGGCGGAACGGCGCCCACGACCCCCACCCCCACCCCCACCCCGGCCCTGGGCGACACGATGGCGGCCCGGGCCCGTTCCCTGCTGGTCCCCGTCGCCGATCCGGAGGAGCCCGCGCCCGCACCCCCGTCCGTGGCGCCGGTGCTGCCGGGCGTCCCGGTGGCGGACCGGCCGCAGGTCCGCGCCCCCGGTCCGGTGCAGGGTGAGCTGAACGGCATCGCCTGCCCCTGGTGCGCCACGCCGAACCGGCCCGACCGGCACTACTGCTCGCGCTGCGCGATGCCCATGACCCTGGAGGACCGCTCCTCGATCCGGCTGCCGTGGTGGCGGCGGCTGTTCGGGCGGGGCGGCGAGACGCCGTGGGCGGGGGACCGCCCCCGTCTGCGCCGGACGTTCGACCGGATCCTCACCTGGGTGATGGCCGCGGTCGTGCTCACCCTGCTGATCGCCGCCGGGGTGAAGGCGCCGGACGCGATCCAGGCCACCAAGGACCACTTCGCGAAGCGGGCCGCGGTGTCGCCGGACACGTACGCGGCGTCCCGCTCCTACCCCGGGCACAAGCCCGACCTGGCCTTCGACAAGATCAACAACACCTGGTGGGGTCCGGGTGTCTCGCAGTCGGGCGAGGGCGAGTGGATCGAGGCCCGCTTCAACGAGCCGACGCGGCTGCTCGACCTGGTCATCACGCCGGGCACCTCGACGCGGGCCGAGCAGCTCACCGAGTCGGCCCTGCCGCACCGCGTGAAGGCGACGATCACCCTGAAGGACGGCACCACGGCCACCCGTGAACTGGTCCTCGACCAGCAGGCGGGCGGCCAGCGCCGCGCCTTCCGGGTCGGCGAGGTCACCAAGGTCCGCTTCACGATCGAGTCGGCGTACGGGGCGTCGGCGAGCAAGCAGGTGGCGATGGCGGAGATCGAGTTCTTCGGCCCGTCGAGCGCGAACGGGTCGTAGGCGAGCAGGGAAGGGGCCGGCCGCGGAAGGACACCGCGACCGGCCTTTCTCTCACCCCGCAATTCCTTGCGTAACTCAAGCAATAGATTTATAGTTGCCTGAGTTAAGCAATGGAAGCGCCGCCCGCTGCGGAAGGACCCCCCGTGTTCGCCTCCTTCATCCGCTTCGTCGCCTTCGGCGGCGGCACCGGAGTCCTGTGCAGCCTCGCGGTCCCCCTGCTGGCGGAGTCGATGCCGTGGACCCTGGCGAACGCCCTGATCACGATCGCCTCGACCCTCCTGTGCACCGAACTGCACGCCCGCTACACCTTCCGCACCGGCCGCCGCGCGGGCTGGCGCCGCCACTGGCAGTCGGCGGGCTCGGCGGCGGCGGCCTACGCGGCCACGAGCATCGCGGTCCTCACCCTGCACGCGCTCACGCCGTCCCCCGGCCTGCTGACGGAACAGCTCGTCTACCTGAGCGCTTCCGCCCTGGCGGGCACAGGCCGCTTCCTGATCCTGCGCCTGCTGGTCTTCACGACCCCCGAAACCACGCGCACACCGACCCCGGTCCGGTACCGCCCCCTGGTCCCGGTCACGGGGTGACCGCCAAGTCCCCATGACCGTCCCTGTCATCGCCGGACGAAAGGACTTTCGCCGTCAACACCGGTCCTTGGGAACTGCGGCTCATGGACACCTGACACCTCGACGACGAAGGCCACCCTGGACAGCTACGACCGGCCACCGGAGCAGCGGACGCGTTCAACGCCTCTCCGGCGACCGGACGTTCACCCGTGGACCTGGTTCAACCATGTCCTGCGTGCCGATCACCGAGAGCAGGCTCAGCTGGGCCGCGCCCTCCGTGCCGGGTGGGGCGCTGAACCACAGCAGGCGCTGGCGGCCGTCCTCACTGAACAGGCTGTGGCAGTCCAACTCGATGACGCCCAGGGCCGAATGGACGATGCGTTTGTGGTCGGTGCGGCGGAGGGCGACGTCGTGGGTGTCCCAGAGCGTGGCGAACTCCCGGCTGAGTCGGCGCAGTACAGCCACCATCCGGCGCACCTCGGGGTCGCCGCCGCGCCGGGCCGCGACCGCCTGGAGGTCGGCGACGAAGACCCGGGAGTGGTGGGGGTGGTCCTCGGGCGGATACAGGCTCCGGGACGACGGATCGGTGAACCATCGGTGGACGAGGCTCGCCTCGGGACCGCGCGGTGCCGGGGCCCGGCCGACGAGTGCGGCGGCCAGCGGATTCTGTACGAGGGTCTCGTGCAGGTCCGTGATGACCTGGGCGGGTGTGGCGGTGAGCTGGTCCAGGAGGCCGAGCAGGCCGGGCTGGACATGCGCGGTGGGACCGTGCGCTCCCGGGAGGACCGGCCGGTCGGCGAGGTGGAACAGATGGTCGCGTTCGTCGCCGTTCAGCCGGAGCGCCCGGGCCAGCGCGGCCAGCACCTGGGCCGAGGGCCGGGCGCCGCGTCCCCGTTCCAGCTCGGTGTAGTAGTCCGCCGACAGCCCGGCCAGCTGGGCGACCTCCTCGCGTCGCAGCCCGGGCACCCGGCGCCGTGGACCGGTGGGCAGTCCGACGTCCGGCGGGCGGATCCGATCGCGCCGGGACTTGAGGTACGCGGCAAGTTCGGAGTGGTTCACGCCTCCATCGTCGCGGCACCGGCGGACGCGAACCAGGGGCCGCCAACCCCAGGGTGGGGACAGCCCTGGCCGGGGCGGGCGCACCGCACCACGCTGGAGCCACGAGAGTGCCAGGAAGAAGGAGAACCACCATGCCGTTCGCGAACTTCAAGGTCCCCGTCGGAACCCTCGACGAGAAGCAGAAGGAGACCCTCGTCACCCGGACCACCGAGCTGTACGTCGAGATCTACGGCGAGCGCGCCCGGGCCAACACCATGGTCCTGGTCGAGGAGGTCACCGACGGCGGCTGGGGCATCGGCGGCACCGTACTGACCCTGGCCATGCTCCGGCAGCCCACCGAGGACTGAAGCCCGCCTATGCCTGCGCGTCGCGCAGAGCCTCCGCCAGCAGCGCCAGCAACTCCTCGGCCACCGGATGCCGGACGCCCGGTCGGCTCACGGCCAGGATCTCGCGGTGGAGGGGGGTGGCCCCGGGTGGGAGGGCGACCCGTTCCACGTGGGGGCGGTCGGCGTCCCCGCCGAGGAGCGTCGCCGGGATCAGGCCCACCGCCAGGCCCGCGCCGATCATGGCCAGCATGCTGTGCAGGTCCTCGGTCTCCAGGGTCACCTCGGGGGAGATCCCCAGCTCACCGGCCCAGCGGTGCAGCAGACGCCGGTCGGGGCTGCGGGCGTGGCCCGAGGTCCATTCCATGGTCAGGCAGTCCGCCAGTTGCCAGGGGCGGGCGTCCGGGTGCGGGCCCGCGACGAGGACCAGGGGCTCGTGGCCGAGGGAGGTGACGTTCCAGTCGGCGGACGGGGTCGGCGGATCCTCGGGGAGGTAGCGGTAGGCGATGAGCAGGTCGAGGTCTCCCGAGGTGACCCGCGGGAGTCCCTCGTGGGTCTCCACGATGACGAGACGGATCCGGGCGCCCCGGCGGCGGGGGTGGAGCGCCGCCAGGACGCCGGGGAGAAGGTGGCTCATCGCGCTGGGGTAGGCGCCTACGCGGAGTTCGGCGATGTCGCCGTCCGCGATCCGGGCGGCGGCGTCCTGGAAGCGTGCGGTCGCCTCGAACAGGCTCCGCGCCGCCTGTGCCAGCGAGCGTCCGGCCGCCGTCAGGATCAGCCGGCTGCCCGGACGACGGACCAGCAGCTCCACACCCAGGTCCCGTTCCAGCGCGGCGATGTGCTGGGACACCGCGGAGGGGACGTACCCGAGGGCCGCCGCGGCCTCGGCCATGGAACCGCGGTCCACCACGGCCAGGAAGGTGGCCAGGAGCTTCAGATCCGGCTGGGACCTCATGGACTTCATGAACCGTGAACTTTCCCTTCTCGATCCCTCGCTTTACGTGTTCCAGGATCAGGTGTCAGAGTCGGGAAAGCCCGCCGGAAGAACTGGAACTCTCCGAAAGCCGAGGCCATGGCCATCGACCTGACCGCCCTCCGGGCCCACTTCCCCTCCCTCGACGGGGGCCTCGCCTTCTTCGACGGTCCCGGCGGCACCCAGACGCCCCGCCCCGTCGCCGACGCCATCGCCGCGACCCTGACCGGCCCCCTCTCCAACCGCGGCACCGTGAGCCCGTCCGAGCTGAACGCCGAGCGCGCCGTCACGGAGTTCCGCGCCGCCTACGCCGACCTGCTCGGCGTACCCGCGGGCGGTGTCGTGCACGGGCGCAGCGCCACCCAGCTCACCTACGACTTCTCCCGCCACCTGGCCAAGGACTGGCGGGCCGGTGACGAGATCGTCCTCAGCCGGCTGGACCACGACTGCAACGTCCGCCCGTGGGTCCAGGCCGCCGAGCGCGCCGGGGTCACCGTCCGCTGGATCGAGGTCGACGCCGGGACGGCGGAGCTGGACCTCGGCTCGTTCGAGCGGGCGCTGTCCTCGCGGACGCGGCTGGTCGCGGTCACGGCGGCCTCGAACGTGCTGGGCACCAAGCCCCCCGTCCGCAGGATCGCCGATCTGGCGCACGAGGCCGGCGCCCTGGTGTACGTGGACGGCGTGCACTACGCCGCGCACCACCTGGTGGACGTCCCCGCGCTCGGCGCCGACCTGTTCGTCTGCTCGCCGTACAAGTTTCTCGGACCGCACTGCGGGGTGCTCGGGGGAGACCCCGACCTGCTCGCGTCCCTGCGCCCGGACAAGCTCCTGCCCTCCCCCGACACCGTCCCGGAGCGCTTCGAGTTCGGCACCCTGCCCTACGAGATCCTGGCGGGCGCCACCGCCGCGGTGGACTTCCTCGCCGCGCTCGACCCGGGGCCGGGCAGCACGCGCCGGGAGCGGCTCACGCACTCGCTGGACGCCCTGCACGCGCACGAGGGGGTGCTGCGCACCCGGCTGGAGGAGGGGCTGCGCGCCCTGGGCGACGCCGTCACCGTGCACTCGGTCGCGGCCGACCGCACCCCGACACTCCTGATGACCCTCGAAGGCCGCGACGCCCGCGAGGCCCAGGTGCACCTGGCGGAGCGGGGCGTCCTCGCCCCGGCCGGCTCCTTCTACGCGTACGAGCCCTTCACCGCCCTGAAGCTCCAGGACCCGGCCCTTCGGGTCGGCCTGGCGCCCTACAACACCGTCGAGGAGGTGGACCGTTTCCTCGACGGCCTGGCCTCCTTCCTCGCCGGGGAGTGACCCCGGCCGGACCACGGCCCCCGGCCCCCGGCGCCCACAGGTCCTCAGGTCCTCAGGACCCCTCCACCGCCGCCTCCGCGTGCGTCACGAAGTCGCTCACCAACCGTTCGAAGAGCGAGGCCAGCCGGTGCAGGTCCGCCGGCTCCCAGTCGGCGAGGGCCGCCTCCATGCCGCGCAGGCCCGCGGCGCGGATGCGCCGGACGGCGGTGCGGCCGCTGTCGGTGAGGCGGATGAGCTGGGCGCGGCGGTCCTCCGGGTCGGGGACCCGGGTGACGTGACCGGCCTTCTCCAGCTGACGGAGCTGCCGGGTGACGTGGGAGGCCTCCACGGACAGGCGGACGGCGAGGACGCCGGGGCGCAGCATCTCGTCCTCGGCGAGGTGGCGCAGGATCGCCACGGCGGCCCGGTCGAGGGGGAATCCGGCGAGGGCCATCAACCGCTCGTGCTGGCGGGCGCGGCCGGCCAGGTAGGTGATGCGGGTCAGGGACTGTTCGATCGCGATCACGTCGGAGGAGGGCTGCGGTAGCGGTATCGGCATTACCCCAGAGTACAGATAATTGCCTAACTCAAGCAATAAGCAGGCCGCCGCACCGCCGCCCTCCAGGGAGAAAACGAACGAGTCCCACCCCGTGTGACACGGGATGGGACTCGTCGTCGGAGCGCCGGGCAGGCCTTGCACCTGCATTTCCCCGCAGGAAGCGGGGCGTCTTTCCTTGGACCACCAACGCAGAGGTCGTTCACCGTTTTTATTTCCCGGTGACCGGCTCGAGATCAACTTTACCCCATCTCAGGGGTTCCTGTGACCACCGATGATCAGCCGACCGAGCACTCAGGCGACGTCCTCCACCTTCAGTTCCGGTCCTACGACGACCGTGACCACGCCGGCCGTCGCCGAGGTGTCCTGCACCGCACGGGCGTTCGGGATCCGCGAGGCGAGCGCGGCGGCCTGACGCTCCAGTCCCGCCGGGTAGGTGACGGTGGTCGTGGTGACCGTCGACGGCGCGTTGCCGGTGCTCGCGAGGCTGTAGCCGGCCTCGGTGAGCCGCTCGGCCACGGCCGCCGCCCGGCCGCCGATGCCGGTGCCGTTGAGGACCTGGAACTTCACCGAGGACGCGTACACCACGTCCTTCTTCGCGGCCTCCACCTGCGCCTTGGTGACCTCCTTGTCCTGGGCCAGGGAGGTGAACAGATCGGCGGCCTGCGGGTACTGCCAGACGACGTTCGCCTTGTCGGTGGGCTGGTCGGCCTCCCGCCCGTAGTTGGGCACGGTGACGAAGCTCAGCCGGTCGCTGTCGATGCCCTTCAGCTCGTTCGCCAGCCCGTACAGCGGCTCGATGCCGGCCAGATCGGTGTCGGCGGTGAGGGACTTGGTGACGGACTGGAGGAAGCCGTACATCGCGTCGGCGTCCGTGAGCTTGGACTTGGCCTTCTTCGCCATGGCGTCCATGAACTCCTGCTGGCGGCCGATACGGCCGATGTCGGAGCCGTCGCCCACGCTGTAGCGGGTGCGGACGTAACCGAGGGCCTTCTCGCCCTTGATCGTCTGGCAGCCCGCCTCCAGGTCCAGATGGGCCTTCTCGTCGTGGATGGCCGCCTCGGGACAGACCTCGATGCCCTCCAGCGCGTCGACCATGCCCTTGAAGCCGGAGAAGTCGATCGACATGAAGTGGTCGATGCGCAGACCGGTGTTGGCCTCGATGGTCTTGATGCTGCACGCGGCGGCCCCGGCGACCTCGCCGCCGCTGCCGCCGATCGCGAACGCCTCGTTGATCTTGAAGTGGTGGGGGGACGACGTACCCCCGTCGCCCTTCTCGCAGGAAGGTATCTCCACCCAGGAGTCCCGCGGGAAGGAGACCACCGACGCCCACTCGCGGTCGGCGGGGATGTGCAGCACCATCAGCGTGTCCGACTGCATGGTGGTCAGGTCCTTGCCGTACTTGGCGTTGGCGCCGTCCCGGCTGTCGGACCCCACGAGCAGGATGTTCTTCGAGCCCGGGCTGAGGTTCTCGGGCCGGTCCCCGCCGAGCTTCTCGTCGACGTCGGCCCGTCCGATGTTGTTGTTGAGGTCCTGGTAGATCCAGGCGCCGACGCCGCCGACCGCGAGGACGACCATGGCGGTCACCCCGCCGCCCCAGGCGACGATCCGGCCGCGCCGGGTCAGCCTCGTACGGCCGCCACCGCCTCTGCCGCCCAGGCCGGCCGATCCCGTCGGAGCGTGTCCACGCCTTCTCGTTCCGCTCATCGGCGCCCGTCCCTCCGCATCGGCTGTTCCACCCCGTACACCGTGCTCAGGTTGCCGGCGTGGTCACCGCCGAACGCCGGAACACTACACGCAGGTAGGAATACGTCCGACGAGCACAGACGTCTCAGGAGACGAACGGAAGCGCCGGAGGGTTGCCCCGCCGAGCCCGGGGTCGAGAGCCCGCGCACCGTCGCAGGCACCACGGAAGGACATGAACCAGGGGCCCACTGGACCCCTCCCTCAGTCCGAGGCGGCTCGGGAGACTGGGCCCGGCCGCCGCTCGGACGGCCTGCCGCAACGGACCGCCCGCGCTCCGAACCGAGGACTGGGAAGACAGAAGACAGATGAAGAAGAGCTCCAGGACCGGACTGCTCGCCCTGACCGCCGGCTTGTTCCTGGCGGTCGGGACGTCTCCGGCCAGTGCCGCCTCCTACGCCGCGTCGTGCAGCACCACGGGCGCCACGGGAAGTCTCTACACCAGCGGGTGGGAGTACAACGACAAGACGATTCCCTATGTCAGCATGGCCGTCGCCGACACCAAGGCGGACAAATGGCACGTGGCCATCCGCCTCGTCACCGCGCACGCCTCGGGTGAGACCACCTACTGGCCGTGGCACCACTGGTACGGCGGAAACGACACCGCCACGGTCTGGGAGAGCTCCGCCACCAGTCTCGCGCAGATCGTCGGGTTCTCGGTCGAGGTCGCCCGGTTCAAAGGGAAGACCCTGAAGAACTACTGCTCGGCCAGGGCCTACTGACGGAGCCGGGACCGTCAGCCGAACATGCCCGGCCGGTAGTCGCCCGCCGGCTGCTGGACGACGACGTTGAGGCGGTTGTAGGCGTTGATCAGGGCGATGAGGGAGACCAGGGCGGCGAGCTGGTCCTCGTCGTAGTGCTTGGCCGCGTTCTCCCAGGCCGCGTCCGTGACACCGCCCGCCGCGTCGGCGATCCGGGTGCCCTGCTCGGTCAGCTCCAGGGCGGCCCGCTCGGCCTCGGTGAAGACCTTGGCCTCCCGCCAGGCAGCGACCAGGTACAGGCGCTGGGCGGTCTCCCCGGCGTGGGCGGCGTCCTTGCTGTGCATGTCGGTGCAGAAGCCGCAGCCGTTGATCTGGCTGGCGCGGAGCTTCACCAGCTCCTGGGTCGCCGCCGGCAGGGTGGAGTCGGCGATCACCTTGCCGGCCGAGTTGATGTACCGGGTGAACTTGCCGGCGACCGGGTTGGCGAAGAGGTTGAGGCGCGCGTCCATGGTGATCTCCCTCGTGGGCTTGCTCTCGGCTGGTTACACCTCTCTGACGGAACGGCCCGGACGAGTGTGACCGATCCAGATGTGACCTGCGTCACCTGGGCTGGAGGGGGCCCGCGACGCGCTCGACGTCCGAGCGGAGAGCGGGGCGGGCCACGTCCGTGAAGGCGGGCACGTACGGCCACATCACCTGTTCACGGCGGTGGAGAACGGGGGTGGCGACCCAGACGACACCGTTGCGGTCGGTCCAGTGCGGCCAGTAGGGGGCCGCACCCCGGGCCAGGTCGGCGCGGACCCGCGCGGCCAGGGCGCGGGGCACCGCGGTGAGCCGGGGCGGCGGGGGCGGCGGGGGACGCCAGCCGGGCAGCGGGCCGCGGAAGCCGACACCGTGGCGGCGGCGCAGCAGGACGACCTCGACGACGGCCGTGACGGTCACGCCCGCCGGGCCCGCGAAGAGGGCCACCCAGTAGGAGGGGAGGGGGTGGGAGCCGGGGTAGGCCTCGACGTAGTCGATGAAGAGGAAGTGGGCGAACGCGGTCAGCCAGGCCAGCGGGACGCTCGCCAGGGGACGGACCAGGGGGTGACCGCCGACGCCGAAGGCGTTGCGGTGGATGAGGAAGAGGGCGGAGCCGAAGAAGGCCGTGAGCCAGGGGACGAGGAGCAGCCCCAACAGCAGCTGGGGGAGGGTCTCGAACCCGGCGTAGTCGTTGTGGTGGACGGCGTAGTACACGAACAGGGCGCAGAACGCGGTCGTCAGGAGCGCGGTCAGGAGGGGGCGCAGGCACAGGCGGAGCACCGTGAGCCGGGCGCCGTGGCGGGCCAGGACGACCAGTGGGGCGCAGGCCAGGAGCAGCGCGACCGGGCCCGTGGCCAGCATCAGCAGCGCGTCGCTGAAGCCCTGTTCGAACGGGCCGCGCAGGCCCTCACCGGTGAACAGGCCCGCCACGACCATGAGGACACCGAGCCCGAGCAGCGCGCGGGGCAGCAGCAGCCGTTCGATGAGCGGGTCGACGGCCTGCTCGGCGACGGTGGACGCCACCGCGCCGCCGGGTACGCCCAGCCCGACCAGGTCGGCCGTGCTGAACTTCAGGACGCGGAACGGGCCGTAGATCCGCCGGGCCAACCGCCACGGCAGCAGCACGTCGAACGCCCACTCGCCCGGCCCGTCGGTGCGGGCCGGGTCGGTGCGGACGCGGTAGGGCGGCCGGTCGTAGGGGCCGGCGGCGGACGGTCCGGACGAGGCACTCATGACAACACTCATCCTGACATGTCCGCCGCCAACTCCCAAGGTGTCAGGGTGCGTTGATGAGGTCGTACGGCGGGACCTTCACCGTGCGGTGACCGGGCGTGCCGCCCAGGACGACCTTGCGGTAGGAGATGTTGTTGTTGACGTTGGTCTCCTTCAGGCGCTTGGCCGGGTTGGCGACCACCTGGATGTAGTACGTCCCGTTGGCCAGGTCCGTGATGTCGAAGGACTGGCCCGGACGGTACTGGGTGTAGGTGTCACCGGAGCCGACGTCGAGGACCTCGCGGACGGAGATGGAGCTCTTCTGGCCGCAGGCGGTGGACAGATCGGTGTTGTACGGGTGCCAGTTGGCGTTCTTCACCGTGTAGTCGACGGCGTCGGTGTTGGCGAGGCAGAAGGCCTCCTTGCCGCTCTTGACGATGTCGGTCTTGTCGGCGGAGAGCAGGTGGTAGCTGGCGAAGTCGGTGAAGTGCCAGTGCTCGTGGCCGATCCGCGGGTCCCACTCCATGGTGCCGGCGGGGCTGTAGCCGATCTGCTTGCCCTTGGCGTCGTAGTAGTACTGGTACGAGTCCATCAGGTCGGCGCCCGGCTTGCGGAAGCCGTCCACGACGAGCGGCGCGGGGCCGGCGTTCCAGACGTTGGCGCTGAAGGCGAGGTAGTCGCGGCCGGCGGCGTCGCCGTCCTCGCCGTCGGTGATCGCGATGTCCCAGGCGGGCAGCGACCGCAGGTCCGGCTTGGGCGCGTTCGCGGGCACCGCCGCACGTCCGCTCGGCCGCTTGCTGTTGGCCTTGAGCGCGGGCGCGATGCGCGAGCCGTCGGTGTGACCGGAGCCGTCGCCGAGGTGGTGGGCGAGACCGCGGTCCTCGAGGGCGTGCGAGAGCGCGGAGGGCACGGGCGCGTCGGCGCCGCGCGGCCCGTAGTGGTGCCCGGCACCGGACATGTCCGTCCCGGCCATGCCGCTGTGGTCCATGCCCGCCATGTCGTGCGACATGGACCCGCGGGTCAGCCCGGCCCCGCCGCCTTCCCCGCCCCCGTCGCTGACCTGCCGGACGGTCACCTTGATGGTCGGCGCGTCGTTGGGGATGCCGAAGAGATCCCGGTACTTCTTCGCGATCGACACCTTGGCCGTGTACTCACCGGGCGCCAGGTCCACCGGGTGGTCGTAGTCCTGGGTGGTGGTGTTGGCCGCCCAGCCCTTCTCCACACCCCACACCGAACCCAGCGTGAACGGGTTGGTCGGGCAGCTCTCCGGATAGTGCGAGGTGGCGGGCGCGTCGGGACGCAGCCGTCCGGAGGCGTTGTTCGGACAGAAGGTGCTCTTGATCTTCTTCACCTCCGTCCCGGCGCTGTTCTTCACGGAGATCTCCAGGAAGTCCGGCAGCCCCTTGAAGTCCTTGACGAGCCCGGCGGGCAGCTTCTTCGTCGTCACCTTCGAGCCGTTGCGCAGGATCTGCTGCACGACCACCGGGTCCTTGTACGACTTGCGCGTGGTCTTGAACTCCAGCGGCGCGTTGTCGACGGTCAGATAGGTGCCGAGGTCGAAGTCGAGCTGGAAGCCCTCGTCCCACTCGTACCGGTCGAGCGTCACCGCGTTCGACGCGGCGATCAGCTTCAGCTTCGGCTTCCCTGCGGTGCTCTGCGGCGCCGCACCGGCGCCGGGGGCGGCCCCGGCGACGGCGACGACGGTGAGCGCGGCCCCCGCGGCGAACGCGCCGCGCTTGAGGCCCTTGCGGTGTTGCGATCTGGTCATCGGTTCCTCGTCTGCGAGTGCCACGGTCCATGGCATCGGACAGGCCAGCCCACACCCCCGGCCCGGACACTCACGGGCACACCCCACGCACCCACGGGCCGAGGACTGTGGACACCCTGTGAGAGAGGTAAAGGGCGGGTCAGGGTTGCCTGTTGGCGAGGAATCGACGAAGGAATCGCTGACGGGACATCACGAGGCGCCGGGTCGCTCAGAGGCCGTAGCGGCTCTTCAGGTGGCGCCAGAAGTCCCGGAGCATCCACTGGTCGAAGTCGGTGATCTGGGTGGCGGTGCCGGCGTTCATGAGGAAGCAGCACTGGCCCGTGGGGGTCCAGTCGTAGAAGTCGTCGAGGCCGAAGGTGTGGCCGACCTCGTGCAGGTAGATGTGGATGTTCTCCTGGTCGAGAGCGCCCACGAAGTACTCCTGGCCGACGCGCTGGCCCCAGTCGCCGCCGGCGCCGCCCTGGAAGCCCTTGGTGAGCCAGAGGGACTGGTCGTAGTGGCGGGCGGTGCCGCCGGGGCAGCGGGAGTAGTCGGCGTCCTGGTGGAAGAAGCGGCCGCAGTCGGGGGCGCACTGCGGGGCGCCGGCCGAGTCGAGGACGTTGGTGTAGACGTCGACGGAGGTGTCGGTCCACTGGAGGGTGGAGCGGTTCTTGACCGCCCAGCCGACGATGTTCACCGGGACCGTGGTGTAGGGCCAGTTGTCGTAGGCCCGGCCGTTCTCCGTCTGGGCCGCCATCCACTTCGCGAACTGCTTCTTCAGCGCCGTGTGGATCCGGTCGCGCAGGGCGGTGCTGACGGGGGCGTCGGACTCCCAGCGGACGCAGTAGTTGATGCTGCCGCGGTTGGCCATGACCTGGTCCCAGCCGTAGTTGCGGAAGCCGTAGAGGTCGGGGTAGGTGGTGGAGACGTGGTTCCAGACCTCGTTCAGGGGCTGGACGAGGGTGGCGGGCGGGTTCCACTCGTCGGCGGCCTCGGCGCGCGGCGCCGCGACGCCGGTCGCGTGGAGGAGGGCGGCGAGGGCCGCGAGGACGGTGAACAGTCGTGCCAGGTGCCTGGGGCGCGTGCGGTGCCTGCGGTTTCTGCGCATGGTTGGCTCCTTGTGGGGGGAACGGATGCGCGTACTGGCCGTTCACTGGTCCGTTGCCGCCGACCGGCCCATGGGTTGCCGACCGCCGGCTCGTAGCATCGCCGCATGACTGAGTGGCGGACGCGGCAGGCGACCGCGGCGGATCTGGAGGCCGTCGCCGAGGTGCGGGCGGTGGCGATGCGCGGGGATCTGGAGCGGCTCGGGCGGTACGACGAGCACCGGGTGCGGCAGCGGCTGCGGGACGCCTGGGCGCCCGGGCACACGCTGGTCGTGGAGGAGGCGGACGGCACGGTGGTGGGGTGTGTGGCGCTGCGGCCGGCCGAGGACGCGGACTGGCTGGAGCACTTCTATCTCGACCCGCGGGTGCAGGGGCGGGGCATCGGGACCGCGCTGCTGGAGCGGCTGCTTCGGGACGCCGACCGCGACGGGCGGCGGGTGCGGCTGGACGTCCTGAGGGGCAGTGCCGCCCGGCGGCTGTACGAGCGGCACGGTTTCGTGTTCGAGCGGGAGGACTCCGTGGATGTCTTCCTGGTGCGGGAACCTCGTCCCCGGTACGGGTGGTTCGCGAGTGAATCCGGGTTGCCGGTGGGGGGTGGGCGGTCATCCTGAACCGGTGCCCCCGTCAGTGATCCGCAGCTTTCCTCGCCGTCGCCCCGTCACCCGCACCCGTCCCTTCCTGACGCTCCTTCTGGTCGTCCTCGTCCTGCTCGCCGGGCCCGCGTGCGTCCGCGACGGGGAGTGGGCGGCGGGGGTGCCCGACGGGAAGACGGCCGGCGGGCCGCCGCCCTCGCCCTTCGGTGCCTACGTCGGCTACGGCTCGGACGGCGTGCGGCGGGTCTCCGAGCTGGACGGCTGGCTGGGGCCGGCCACGCCCCGGGTCGGGCACGCCTATCTGGCGGGGGACCACTGGGGCCATATCGAGGGGGAGCCCGGCGATCTCCACCACTGGGCGCAGTGGCGCCGGGCCCGCGCGGACCGGCTGTTCGTGCTGAACGTGCCGATGCTGGACCGCGCGGAGGCGCATCTGTCCGACCGCAGGGTGCGCAGGCTGCTGCGCAACGGGGCGGACGGCGCGTACGACGGGCACTTCCGCACGCTGGCCCGCCGGCTGGTCTCGCTCGGCATCCCGGACACCGTGCTGGTGGTGGGCTGGGAGATGAACGGGATCACCTACACCCACCGCTGCGGGCCCGATCCCGAGGCCTGGAAGGCGTTCTGGGTGCGGATCGTGGAGACCATGCGGTCGGTGCCGGGGCAGCGGTTCCGGTTCGAGTTCGCGCCGAACCGCGGGCGGGACGCCATCCCGTGGCCGGCCTGCTACCCGGGCGACCGGTACGTCGACGTGATCGGCATGGACGCCTACGACCAGCCGCGCGGCATGTCCTTCGACGAACAGGTCCATGAGCCGTACGGCCTCGCCGAGCACGTGCGGTTCGCGCGGGCGCACCACAAGGAATTCTCGTACCCGGAGTGGGGGCTGTTCCGCAACGGCGACAACCCGGCGTACGTCCGCTCCATGCTCACCTGGTTCGCCCGGCAGCGGCCGCTGTACCAGACGATCAGCGACTACTGTCCGCACGGTGTGTGGCAGTGCCCGGCGAATCCGAGGTCGTCGCAGGTGTACCGCAGGCTGCTGGCGGAGCCGTCCGGCTGAAATCCTACGGAAAACCGGCGGGTGTCGGGTGGCGTGCCCCGCCCCTCACCCCTCGTCGGTTCGATGATCACACAATGCGACGAGCACACTCCCTCGCTACGGCGACCGCCGGACTGTCGGCCCTCCTGGTCCTGCTCACCGCCGTACCGTCCGGCGCCGGAAGCGGCCCCCAGGACAGCAGAGGCAGCGGTGACCCGGTCGCCGTGGACCCCTCCGGCCGCGCCGGCCACTGCCCCGTCGCCCGGCGCGGCCGGGAGCCCCACCACCGCACCGGGGGCCCCTGGACCGCGCCGACCCGCGGCTACTGGCTCTCGGCCGGGTACGCGGCCAAGGGCGACCGTTGGGCCCACCGCCACACCGGACAGGACTTCGCGGTCCCCACCGACACCCCCGTGTACTCCGTCGGGCCGGGCACGGTCCAGGCCACCACCTGCGGCGACGGCTTCGGCAACCAGGTCGTCGTCCGGCACCCCGGCGGCTTCTTCACCCAGTACGCGCACCTCTCCCGGATCGACGTCCGCCGCGGCGACCGCGTCTTCCCCGGCACCCGGCTCGGCCTCTCCGGCGCCACCGGCAACGTCACCGGCCCGCATCTGCACTTCGAGGTGCGGATGACGCCGTACCTCGGCTCGTCGGTACCGCCCCTGCCCTGGCTGCGGAAGAAGGACGTCCGGCTCGGCGGGTGAAACGCCGTGGACAGCGGCCGCGCCCCTGGCCCATGCTCCGCGCATGATCCGAGCCGCCACCGCCGACGACGTCCCCGAGATCCGCGCCCTGATCCGCGAACTCGCCGCCTACGAGAAGGCCGAGCACGAGGCCCGCGCCACCGAGGAGCAGCTCCGGGAGGCCCTGTTCGGGGAACGGCCCGCCGCGCACGTCCTGATCGCCGAGGACGACGACACCGGCGCGGCCGTGGGCTTCGCCCTGTGGTTCCCCCGGTTCTCGACCTGGACCGGCACCCGGGCCCTGCACCTGGAGGACCTGTACGTCCGTCCGCACGCGCGGGGCGCCGGTCATGGCATCGCCCTGCTCGCCGCCCTCGCGGCGACCTGTGTCCGCGAGGGCTGGGAGCGCTTCGAGTGGTGGGTGCTGGCCTGGAACGAGCCGACCGTCGACTTCTACAGCTCGCTCGGGGTGGAGTTCCTCGACGAGTGGCGGATCTGCCGGCTCACCGGGGACCCGCTGGCGGCTCTCGCAGCCCGCTGAGCCTGTCCGGGTCGTCCCCGAGTCGAGGGTCACCGTCCGCGCCCCGGGATCGAGGGCGGTGGCGGTCTGGTGCAGCCGGCGCCGAGGACGACGACGCGGTGCCGGGTGTTCATCGTGACCACTCCCTGTGGCCACTGTCTGCGGGGGGGCATCCAGGGGACAAGGGGGCGGGGCCGGACGTGACAGCCCCCGATGTGACGCGCACCACATCTGGTGGGGGCTGCCCCGCCGACCAGGGGCAGCCCCGCGTACCGCCGGGGGCGGGTCCGGTGCCGGACGCCTGCCATGACAGCGCCGACCGAGGGTTCGGCCTGTCGGCCCCCGGCCCGTCCCGGCCCCGGGCGGCACCACCAGGCTGCCGCGCCCACCGCGCTCCCCGCACACCGGTGCGCGGAAGATCGGTACACCTACCCCACAGGAGACCGCCGCCGTTCTACCTACGTACGCCTACGGCCCCGTCACCGTCGCCGGGATCTCGGTGCGGGAGGTGATGCCCAGCTTGGCGAGGATGTGTTCGACATGGGCGTCCACCGTGCGCTTGGAGATGACGAGGCGCTCGGCGATCTCCCGGTTGGAGAGCCCGCGGGCGACCAGCGCGGCGACCTCCCGCTCGCGGCGGGTGAGGGAGTCGGCCGGGCGAACGGGGTTGCGGGGAGCGGGGGGCCGTACCGGGGCCGAAGGGCCTTCCGGAACCTCCGCGTCCGCGCGGACCGCCTCCAGCACCTCCTGCCCCGACATCCGCGCCCCCGTCTCCCGCCACCGCTCGAACGCCTCCGGGCCGAGCGCCTCCCGCACCGCCCGCTGCACCTCCTCCTGCTCCTCGACCAGCCGGGGCAGCAGCGCCACCGGGTCCCCGCTCAGCCGGCGCGCGTTCTCCGCGTACCCGAGCAGCCAGCAGGCCCGGACGTGCCGGCCGCCCCGGGCCGCGTGCCAGGCCAGGCCCAGCACGGCCAGCGCCGCCACCAGCACCTCCCCGATCTCGCTCACCGCCTCCAGGCCCCGCCGCAGACACGCCTCCCCCTCGGCGTCCTCACCGGCCAGCATGTGGATGACGCCCTTCGTCGTCACGGTCGACGCGTACAGCTGCCGCTCACCCCACTCCTCCAGATGGGCGAGGCCCGTCGCACACAGCTCCAGCGCGCCCGCCGGGTCCCCGAACACGGCCCGCAGCAGGGCCGCCTCGTAGTGCACGACCCCGATGCCCAGCCGGTCCCCGGAGGCCACGATCCGCAGCCGGGCCGACTCCACCTCGGCGAGCCCCTGCTCCACCGCCCCGCCGAAGGCCGTCATCGCCCCGAGGTACGCCTGCGCCGACAGCTCCACCCGCGACTCCCCCACCCGGCGCGCCACCTCGTGCGCCTGCGGGAAGCGCTCCAGCGCCGTCTCCAGATCCGCCGTCCACACCCCGAAGATCCCGGTCATCAGCAGCGCCCAGGCCCGCTCCGGACAGTCCTCCGTGACCGGCTCCAGCGCCTTGTCGATCCAGTGCCGGCCCTCCGACAGGGTGCCCGCCGCCCGCCAGTACGGCCCGAGCCGCGTCGCCAGCCACAGCGCCCGAACCGCCCGCCCCGGCTGCGCGCACCCGTACTCCAGGGCGGCCCGCACATCGGCGATCTCCTCCCGCACCGCCCGGTGCAGCGCGACCTGCGCCGGGCTGAGGAACTCGTCCCAGAACCGCGCCACCAGCCGCTCGTAATGGGCGAAGTGCCGCTCCCGTACGGCGTCGGCGGCGCCCTCCGCCCCGGCCGGGCGCCCGGCACCGTACTCCCGGATGGTGTCCAGCAGCCGGTAGCGCCCGCCGTCCTCCCCGATGCGCTGCACCACGGACTTGTCGACCAGCCCGATCAGCGCGCCCACCACCTCCGCCCGCGGTAACTCCCTGCCCCCGCACACCGCTTCGGCCGCCGACAGCTCGAAGGAGCCCGCGAACACCGACAGCCGCGCCCACAGCAGCCGCTCCTGCGGGGTGCACAGGTCGTAGGACCAGTCGATGGCCGTCCGCAGGGTCTGGTGCCGGGTCAGCGCGGTACGGCGGCCCCCGGTCAGCACCTCGAACCGCCGGCCCAGCCGCGCCACCAGCTCGCCGAGCGGCACCGCGCGCAGCCGTACGGCCGCCAGTTCCAGGGCGAGCGGCATACCGTCGAGGCGGTCGACGAGCGCGAGGGTGCGAGGCCGGTCGTCCTCGCCCAGGGTGGTGACGGCACCGGCCCGCAGCAGAAACAGCTCCAGCGCGTCCTGCCTGCTCAGCGGGGCGATCGGGACGCAGTGCTCGCCGGGCACGTCGAGCGGCTGACGGCTGGTGGCCAGCACCGTCAGCCCCGGCGCCTCCCGCAGCAGGATGTCGCAGAGCATCGCGCAGGCGTCGACCAGATGCTCACAGGTGTCCAGCACCAGCAGCATCCGCCGCTCCCGCAGATGCTCCACCACCGCGTCCAGCGGGGTCATCCCCGGCTGCTCGGGCAGCTCCAGCACCCCGGCGAGGGTGGCCGGCACCAGCTCCGGGTCGTGCAGCGCGGACAGCTCCACCAGCCAGACGCCGTCCGCGAACCGCGCCGCCGAGACCCCGGCCGCCCGGAGCGCCGTACGGCTCTTGCCGACACCCCCCGGGCCGACCAGGGTGACGAGCCGGAAGCGCCCCACCGCGTCCTTGATCAGGGCGAGTTCCTCGGCCCTGCCCACGAAACTGGTGATCTCCACGGGGAGTTGCCCGCCGCGCCGCTGACCGAAGCCGAATCCCATGCCACTCCCGCACACGCTCTCCACCGATCCACCCATCAACCATCACAGCGTAAGCACATGATCGCCGAGCGTGAAGGGTGCGTAGGTGTCACCGGGGAGGGCGACGGGCCTCGAAAATCCGCGCGAGGGATGAAGGGCGTGAAGGACACTGCGGATACCGCGCACGGGGGAGGGGAGAGGGATTGAGCAGACGGCGCTATGTCGCCCGGGGCGTTCCGGGGGGCTACCGCATCTGGGACAACCGGCGCCGGGGCCACTGGGGCGACTTCTACGAGCTGTGCCCGGACGACCTGCTGACAGCGCTGAACGCGGGCGCCGAGCAGGCGCGGATCGTGGAGCTGATGCGCCGGTACAAGAAGGCGGGACGCTGACCCGGGCGCCCTGCCCGGTGCTCCCGCGCCATCCGTCCGGGTGACCCGGCATGCGCGGCGCACCGGCCGCCCCTTCACTGGAAGGAGACCCTGCTCGGACACACCTGGAGGCGAGATGCCGCGCACCAAGGGCGTGCTGCTGACGGCGGCGGCCATCTGCTGCGCCGCCGGCCTGACCGGCTGCTCCGACGACAACACCCCCTCGTCGGTGTCGTCGGCCGCCAGCAAGGCCGCCAGCATCGCCGCCTCCGCGGCGGAGTCGCTGGGCGCCGAGGCCACGGCGGCCGCGTCCTCCCTGGCCTCCGAGGCGGCGTCGGCGTTCGCGTCGGCCACGGCCGAGGCGAACAAGGAACTGGAAGAGATCAAGAACGGCGTCGACGTGAAGTCCGACGCGAAGCTCGGCACACCCGGCACCGACCAGGGCCGCGCCACGGTCGACGTCACCGTCACCAACACCGCCGACTCCACCAAGTCCTTCGCCGTCCAGGTCGACTTCACCGACAGCGACGGCAACCGCCTCGACACGGTCGTGGTCACCGTCTCCGACGTGGCCGCCGGGAAGACCGGCACGGGGACGGCCCGCAGCAACCGCGACCTGTCCGGCACGGTGAAGGCGGAGGTGGCACGGGCGGTGCGGTACTGAGGCGGCCCACACCCGCAGATCTGAGGCGCCGTCACCCGTCCGGCGTGCGGGAGACCGCCCCCGGGCGCAGAATGAGAGGCATGGGACTCGTTCGGCCCGCGTGAGTCACGCGGCCCCGGCTCCGGGTCCCCGCGCCGGGGACTCGTGGCCCATCACCCCGTTGTCCAAGCCCTCTTCCAAGGAGGGACCCCCCATGCGCCCCACGCGCCCCGTCTGCGGCATCCTGCCGCCGTTCGTCCTCGAGAAGCTCACCGAGGCCGACAACGCGCACGTCCGGGAGGCCGCGCAGAACACGCTGGCCGTCGAAGCCGACTTCCGGCAGAACCGGATCGCGACGCCCAGTCTGGTCTCCCCCGCCACGCCCACCGAGTTCGTCCTGGACCGGACGCTGTACGACACCCACCACACCCTCGCGCTCCCCGGCGACCTGGTCCGCCGGGAGGGCGGCGACCCGTCCCTGGACGGCACGGTCAACCGCGCGTACGAGAGCCTCGGTACGACCTTCACGCTCTACAAGGAGGCCTACCGCCGGTACTCGATCGACGACGCCAATCTGCCGCTGGACGCGACGGCCCACTACCGTCGCCGTTTCAACAACGCTTTCTGGGACGGCGAGCGGATGGTCTTCGGCGACGGAGACGCCGTCGTGTTCAACGACTTCACCATCTCGGTCGACATCATCGGCCACGAACTCACCCACGGCGTCACGCAGTACACCGCCGGTCTCATCTACCAGGACCAGTCCGGCGCACTCAACGAGTCGGTCTCGGACGTCTTCGGCTCCCTGGTCAAGCAGTACGACCGGCACCAGACCGCCGACCAGGCCGACTGGCTGATCGGCGCGGGTCTGTTCACCCCGCAGATACGGGGGCAGGCACTGCGGTCGATGAAGGAGCCGGGGACCGGCTTCGACGACCCGCTGCTGGGCGGCAAGGATCCGCAGCCCAGCCATATGACCCACTACGTCGAGGGCGACGCCGACAACGGCGGGGTGCACATCAACTCCGGCATCCCGAACCACGCCTTCTATCTGACCGCGATCGCCATCGGCGGCCACGCCTGGGAGCGGGCGGGACGCATCTGGTACGAGACGCTCACCTCCGGGGGTCTCTCCGAGAACTGCGACTTCCAGGAGTTCGCGCAGGCGACGAAGGACACGGCCGAGCGGCTCTACGGCACCCGGCTGGAGCTGGAGTCCGTGGTCAAGGCCTGGTCCGACGTCGGTCTGAGCGTCCACTGAACCGGCGGCGCCATGCACATCCGGCTGATCAGGAGCGGGGGACTGCTCGGTGTGCCCCGCCGGGCCGAGGCGGACACCGCCGCCCGGCCCGACGGGGCCGCGCTCGAAGGGCTCGCGTACGAGGTCCTCGCCGCGGCGGGCGGGCCGTCCCCGTCCGGGCCCGGTGTGCCCGACGCCTGCCACTACACGCTGACCGTGGACGACCAGCCGCCGGTGGAGTTCACCGACCCCGGGCTGACCGACGCCCAACTCCGGCTGGTGGAACGGGTACTGGGGGAGGGGTTCTGAGGCGGACGGATCGGACAGGGATCGAGTAGGGCGCCCCCCGGCTGTTGAGTACGCGTACTCAGGAGCCTGCGTCCGGGGTCCAGCAGGCTGAGGGCACACGCCGACGAGGGGTCGGCGCGCGTCGAGAGGGATCAGCCGTGCAGAAGAGCAGCCGAGTCCGCCGTAGGTCGCCGCTGTCCCTGGTGGGTCTGGCGCTGGCCTGCGCCACCGCCGCCGGGCTGCTGTCCGCGTGCTCGCTCTCGTTCCAGGACGCGCAGTGCAGCGACGGCGAGTATCCGGCCCTCGCCGTCAACAGCAGCGGCGGCCTGTGCGTGAAGGACGGCCAGGAGCCGCCGGAGGGCTGGGTCCGCTACCCGGAGGGCAAGGTCCCGGAGTACGTCGGCGACAAGTGGGACGAGTACTGGACCACCCACACCGTCGACGAGAACGGGAAGGTCGTCCCGCTCCCCGCGGGCC
This sequence comes from Streptomyces sp. YKOK-I1, assembly GCF_054660435.1. Lineage (NCBI taxonomy): Bacteria > Bacillati > Actinomycetota > Actinomycetes > Kitasatosporales > Streptomycetaceae > Streptomyces > Streptomyces sp. YKOK-I1. The sequence goes on along the minus strand of NZ_BAAGDR010000001.1, from coordinate 5,446,523 downwards.
AGTGAGTGACCGGCCCCGCCAGACGATCTCTTGACCGGGATTGACGACCCGTTGACCGGTTCTCTGCACAGTCCGGGGCAGATCGCGGGCGAGAACTGACGGAGCCCCGGCCTAGATTCGCTTCATGTCCATGCCACAGCCGCGGCGGGCCGTCGCCCTCCCCGTCCTGCCCTACCGCAAGCCCACCCGGGGCCGTGACTACTGGGTCCTGGACGACGTCCTCCCCGAGGACGGCATCGCCGCGATCCGCGAGCGGTGTCTGGCCAGGGACGACTGGGTCAAAGGACACCCGTACACCTCCGAGAGCTGGCCGGGGCTGCGGACCATGCCCGGTCTGGAGCCCGCCGAACTCGCCCGGGTGGAGCAGCAGGTGCGCAAGGCCACCGGGGCGCGGCGGCTGTGGGTGCAGCAGGCGCCCGGGGGCGGCACCCTCAACCACAACTGCGTCCAGGTCGTCGGCGAGGGCGAGAGCACCCCCCGGCCGCACTCCGACTCGCGCGCGCTGTGCCGGTACGCGGCCGTGCTGTACCTCAACCCGGGCGTGCCCAAGGACTGCGGGACCAGCTTCTACCGGCAGTCGCTGCCGGGCGGCCGGCTCGGCGGCAATGTCGTCCAGGCCCCGCACCACAACCTCGTCGAGGCCCTCGGCACCCGGTTCGTCGCCCCGGACGCCTTCGAGGAGGACGTACGGGTCCCGCACCGCGCGGGCCGGCTGCTGCTCTACCACGCCAACCTCGTGCACAGCGCGACCGGTTACTGCGGTACGACGCTGGAGGAGAAGCGGATGACGGCGGTGTTCTTCTGGATGGCGTGAGCCGGCCGGTGCGGTGCGGGCGTCAGACGACCTCCGCGAGGGCGGGGTCGGCGCCGGCCAGCCGGCGGACGCCCGCCGCCGTGCACACCACGGTGTCCCCGAGCCGCACCCCGAGCCGGCCCGGCAGCAGGACACCCGCCGCGACCTGGACGCACATGCCGGGCGTGAGCAGCGCGGCGCCGCCCGGGGCGAGATACGGCGGCTCGTACGGGGTGACGCCGAGGCCGTGACCGGTGGCCGGGAGGGCGTCGCCACCGTGCCCGGCGTCGGCGAGCACCGCGCGGGCCGCCCGGTCGGGCTCCGCACACGGCACCCCGGGGAGCATCGCCGCCAGGGCCGCCTCCCGGGCCGTGCGGACGATCTCGTGCAGTCTGCGCAGCCGGTCCGGCGGTGGTCCCACGTGGACCGTGCGGGTGAGGGCGGAGGCGTAGCCGTCGCGGCGGCCGCCGAGGTCCAGGACGACCGTGTCGCCGGGTTCGATCCGGTGGTCGCCGGGCCGGTGGTCCGGGTCCGCGCCATGGCCCGCGGCGGCGACCCGGGCCCGGTCGACGCGGTCGTGGCCGTGGGCGCGCAGGAGGCCCGCGAGGTCGGCGGCCAGCTCGGACTCACGGCGGCCGCCGAACCGCAGGGCGAGAACGGCCTCGTACGCGGCGTCCGCGGCGGTGGCCGCGGCGGCGAGACGGGCCGTCTCCTGCTCGTCCTTGACCGCGCGGAGCAGGGGGAGGGCGGTGGACAGCGGCCGGTAGGTGGTCAGGGGCAGGGCCTCCTCCAGGCCGAGGAGGTGGACGGACCAGGTGGCGTCGCTGATGCCGTAGTGGCCGTGCGGGAGGAGCCGTCCGGCCGCGGCGGCGTACGGGTCCTGGCCGTCGGCCCAGGCGGTGAGCCGGACGGTGCCGGGGGCGGGGCCCGCGGAGGCGTCCGCGAGGTCCCGGGCCGGGAGCAGCAGACGGGGCTCGGCCTCCGGGGTGAGCACGAGCAGCGTGAGCCGGTCCGGGGCGGTGCCCGGCCGGTGCCCGCACAGCCGTCCCAGATCGGGCCCGGGCGTCACGAGCACCCCGGTGAGCCGGGCGGCGGCGGCCTCCCCTGCGGCCCGCCGCAGACGCTCGGCGTACACGTCCGTGGAGAAGGGAGCGGGCGCGCGATTCCCCGGCCCACGGGACTCCGGTGCGCGGGACTCCGGCTCACGGGACCCCACCTCACGGCCTCCCCGCTCACGGGGCTCCGGCGCCCGGTTCTCCCGCCTGTCCCGGTTCTCCGGTCCGGCGCGGTTCTGTGGCTCGTGGTCGTCGGGGGTCATGTGTCCATTCGAACCGGTGGGCGGTGCGGAGGGCGGGTGGGGAGGGCCGTACGGGTGCAGGGGTGGTGTGCTCAGGCGGTCGGTGTCACCTCGTCGCCGAGGGCCACCCGGCCCGGGCGCCGTACCGCGAAGTACGCGCCGAAGACGACCCCGCCGCCGTCCGCCCGGCGGTAGTCGGCGAGGGTGCGCAGCGGCTCGGGGCCCGCGCGGCGGCCGGTGGACTGGTCGACCAGGGTGACGGCGCAGCGGACCGTGAGTTCGGTGAAGGCCAGTTCGGTGCCGGCCACGGCGAGACCGGGGGTGTCGTCCTCGGTGTGGGGGGTGGTCCAGCCGTCGACGACGAGGTTGGGGCGGAACCGGGTCACGGGCAGCGGGGCGGCGCCACGGGCGGCGATGCGCCGGTTGAGGGCGTCGAGGCTGGCGCGGGAGAGGACGTGCAGCCGGGAGTCGTTCCCGGCGCGGGCGCGGACCAGCCGGCTCGGGCGGCCCAGGAACCGGGTCAGCCAGGCGTCCGCCTCGGGGCCGGGACCCGTCACCGTGAGCGGCTCGGTGTCCGGCGCCCGGAGCGTCAGCCCGCCGTCCCGCACCTTTGGGGCGATCACCGCGAGCCGGGGGTCCGCGCCCTGCCAGCGCGGGTCGCCCCGGTCGTCCACGACCGCCCAGGCACGGTCGCCGAGCAGTCCCTCGGGGGTCACCACGGCCCTGGTGAGCTCGACCCCCGCGCACCCTTTCACCGGGTAGTACGTGATCCCGACGACGTTCGCTCGCATCGACTCCCCCTCGCGAAGACCCAGTTCAGACGTCAGTTTTTGATGGGAACTCATACAGCCGCAAAGATTTTACGAACCCCATAGAGTCGCGGCGGCTCTTCGTGCGTACTCCAGTGCGTCCGACCCCCCGCCGGAGTCCTACCGTCGGCGGACCCCCGACCGGGCAGGAGGAACGGTGCAACTCTCGCGGAACGCGATGGGAACTCTCTTCGTGGGTGGCGCCCTGACACTGACTCTCGGCGCCCTGGCCTACCCCTCGATGCTGGGGCTGGACACGGTGTCGACATCCACCGACAGAGTCATCGCGAACACCCAGTGGGGCCCGCTGACCGAGGGCGACCGTGACTTCGTGGTGAAGGTACGGGCCGCCGGTCTGTGGGAGTACCCGCTGGGCCAGATCGGTCTGCAGAAGGGGACGAGCAAGGCCGTACTCACCGCGAGTGAGCACCTCGTCGACGGCCACGCCGCCCTCGACACCACCTGCCGCAAGATCGCGCCGATGCTGAACATCACGATCCCCAACGTGGCGAGCCCCCAGCAGGAGGGCTTCGTGACGCAGCTGAAGGGTGAGTCCGGTGCGCAGTTCGACACCGACTTCGCCAACATCCTGCGCATGACGCACGGTTCCATCTTCAACACCGTGGCGAAGATCCGGTCGACGACGAAGAACTCCCTGGTGCGCGCCCTGGCCGACCAGGCCAACGACACCGTCCTGGACCACATCACGGTGATGGAGAAGACCGGTCTGGTCGACTTCGACTCGACGATCTTCCAGCAGACCACCGCGCCCAAGCTGCCCAAGACGGACCTGACCCCGCCCGCCCCGGCCGCGGGCGCGCCCCAGGTCGTCCTCACCCCGCCGCCGAACGCCACGTCCACCCCGGTGGACATCGACGGCATCGCGGGCGGCGCGGCCAACTCCACCGCCGGCGCCGCCGCGAACGCGGGCACGGGAGGCTAGGCAGGCCACACCGTGGTGTCCGGCGGCAGGGGGTTCGGCCCCGTGCCGCCGGGCGGTTCGGAGGGGAACGTTCCACACGTGATGAAGTCGTGATGGAAACTTGAACTGCCCAGGGTTTATCCCAGGTTGACAGCCATCTGGCAGGCGAACGACGATGGGCGGACACTGTGGCGCCTGTGACCCGAGGGCCCCGTGTTTCTCCTGATCTGACCAATCAGCCCTGGCATTCGCCAAGAAATGGATACACATGTCCATAGCGAGACGTGTCACCGTGCGCCGCCTGCTGGGGACGGGCGCCGCCACGCTCACCCTCTGCGCCGCCTCCGTGGCCGCCGCCTCCGGCGCCTTCGCCACCTCCGGCCCCGGCGGCGACGGCTGGAAGTCCGGCGGGCACTACCAGCCCGGCACCGGCGCGGGCACCGAGACGGGGACCGACCGCTGCCAGTTCTCGCTCGACGGCAAGAACTTCTTCGACTCGGTGCGCGTCGACGACCAGAACCTCAAGCCGACCCAGGACGGCAAGGTCCACATCTCCGTCCGCACGGCGGGCGACGCGAGCACCTGCACCGCCTCCCTGGCCTCCTACCTCGCCCACGGCGCCACCTTCGGCACCTCCGGTGAGCAGGTCTTCGTCGACTTCGACACCGTGACGGTCAAGCCCGGCCAGACCGACACCCTCGACATCGCCGTCCCCGACGCGGGCTGCTACGCCCAGATCGACCTCTACCGCGGCGCGGTGAAGTTCGACGGCAAGCTCGACGCGCAGGACGGCTTCGAGCACGGCAACCTGCCCAAGGGCCCGGACCGCCCGGTCATCAAGGACAAGCTGATCGCGGCCTGGAACGGCGGCACGAAGGACTGCACGACCACCGAGCAGCCCCCGTCCTCCCCGTCGGCCCCGGCCGGAGGCGGCGACTCCTCGCCGTCGCCGTCGGCGTCCGAGTCGACCCCCTCGGACGAGTCGTCCGAGAGCGCGTCGCCCTCGCCCTCCGCCTCGGAGTCCACGTCGACCGAGTCGGCCACGCCGACCCCGTCCGCCTCCGAGTCGAGCAGCACCCCGGCCACGGGCGGCAGCACCGGTGGTGGCGGCGACCTCGCCGAGACCGGCGCCAGCAGCAACACCCCGCTCGTCGCGGGCGGAGCCGCCGCGCTCCTGGCCGGCGGCGCCGCGATCGTGGTGGCCACCCGCCGCCGCAAGGCGACCCGCGCCTGACGCCGGCTCTCTCCGGCTTCTCCGGTACGTCCGCCCCGGCACCTTCAAGGAGCCGGGGCGGACGTGCGTCTGCGTGGCGTTCTACGTGGTTTCCCCGATGTGCCGCCGCGACCGCCCGGGCGAGGATGTTCCGATGTTTCCCTGGATCATGTGGTCGGTCATCCTCCTGGCGCCGTTCGTCATCGGCGGGACCCTCGCGGTCCGCACCGCGCGCCGGGCGAACAAGGCGGATCGTGCGATGCGTGTGCTGGCCGGCCGTCCCGGCTGGAGCCGGGTCGAGCGGGGCCCGGACGGAGAGCAGTGGGCCATGTTCGCGGGCCACTTCCCCTGGCTGTTGCGGACAGTCCCCGGCAGCGGGGCGACCGGCCCGCTCGGCTCCCACGAAGTCACCGTCGCCAGGCGCTGGGAACCGGTCGGGCGCAGGGACATGCGGCACTGGCTGATCGTGTACTTCGACGGGAGCGGCGGACCGGATCTGCGTCTGGAGCGCCACTGGAGCGCGGCCGAAATCGCGCTCTCCTTCGCCAAGGATCTGCCGTACCAGCCGATGAGCACGGACTACGAAGGGACGGTCCAGCGGTTCTACGGTTCTGATCTGCCGCAGCGCCTGGTGCGGTTCGCCGCACCGGCGGTCTCGGTCCGCGAGGACGGGGTGTGCTTCCTCTACCCCATGCCCGACGTGGTGGACATGGGGACCCTGCTGGAGGAACTGGCGGCGCTGCTCCCCGACCTCGCCGCCCTCGCCCGCGCCTAAAGCGCAGTGCGAAAGTCCCGCTCCACGGTCTCCAGATACAGCCGTGTGTACCGCTCGACGTCCACGTCCAACCCCACATCCACCAGGGCCTGTTCCCGTACGCCGTGGTGGGTCTCGGACTCGCCGTGGCGGGGGCGGCGGTCGACGATCGTCTGGCCGCGGGTCGGGCCCGGGGCGAGGGAGACCTCCACGGGGAGCGGGCGGGTGGTGAGACCGGCCGGGTCCGCCACGGCGCAGACCGCGCCCGCGTCACCGAGGCCCCCGGCCGACTCGTCGGCGTCGGCCTCCGGCGCGGAGGGGCGGTGGGCGAGCAGGTCGCCGGCGAGGCGCGTGCCCGGTTCCGCGCTCGCGCGCAGCCGCCGTACGTCCTCCCCCGGGACCACCACCCGCTGGAACACATCGAGCCCGTACATCGTGATCGGGACCCCGGCCGTCAGCAGGATCGCGGCCGCCTCCGGGTCGTGCCACACGTTGAACTCCGCGACCGGGGTGGCGTTCCCGGCGGCGACCGCGCCGCCCATGAACACGATCCGCTCCAGGTTCCGGGTCGCCTCGGGGTGGGTGCGCAGCAGCAGCGCGATGTTCGTCAGGGGCGCGGTGGGGATCAGCGTGACCGGGCGGGGCGAGGCGAGGATCTCGCGGCGCAGCAGGGTCACCGCGTCCACGTCGACGGGCCGGCGGGCCGGGGCGGGCAGGCCGGCGATGTCGCCCATGCCGTCCTTGCCGTGCACGGTCGCGGAGCGGGCGGGCTCGATCAGCGGCCGCTCGGCGCCCCGGGCCACCGGGACGTCCCCGGCGCCCGCCACGTCCAGCACCGTCAGGGTGTTGCGGACCACGCCGTCGACATCCGTGTTCCCGGCGACACAGGTCACCGCCCGCAGGTCCAGCCCCGGATGCCGTACGGCGAACAGCAGGGCGAGGGCGTCGTCGACCCCCGTGTCGCAGTCGATGATCACGGGGAGGGGCTGCTGATCGCGATCGGTCATCCGGCGACTCCTTCGGATCCTTCCGAACCAACTCGGTCACCGCCGACCCTATGCGGACCCGCCCGGTACCTGCTCAGTCCCACAGCTCCCCTCCCCGCGCCGCCACCCGCTCCCCGATCCGCCGGACCAGCTCGGCCACGGGCAGCGCGCCAGGGCGGCGGCCGTCCCGCAGCCGTACGGCGGCCAGCCCGCCGCTCGCCTCCCGCTCCCCGATCACCGCGAGGTACGGCACCCGCCGCGCCGCCCGGATCCGCGCCCCCAGAGTGCCCTCGCAGACCGCGTCCGCGCGCAGCCCCGCCGCCGACGCCCGCCGCACCAGCTCGGCCGCGGCCCCCTGCTGCGCCTCCGACACCGGCAGCACGGCCAGCTGGAGCGGCGCCAGCCAGGCCGGGAAGGCCCCGCCGTGCTCCTCGATCAGCTGCGCCACCGCCCGCTCCACGCTGCCGATCACGCTGCGGTGCACCATCACCGGCCGGTGCTTCGCCCCGTCGGCGCCGGTGTAGTGCAGAGCGAAGCGGGCGGGCTGGTGGAAGTCGATCTGCACGGTGGACAGGGTCGCCTCCCGGCCCGCGCGGTCCGCGATCTGCACGTCGATCTTCGGACCGTAGAAGGCCGCCTCGCCCTCGGCCTCCTCGTACGCGGTCCCCGAACCGTCCAGCACCTCCCGCAGCAGAGCGGTCGCGCGGGTCCACAGCCCGGGGTCGGCCACGTACTTGCCGCCCGCGCCCGGCAGGGAGAGCCGGTACCGGGAGGCGCTGATACCGAGGTCGGCGTAGGCCCGCCCGATCAGCCCGAGGGCCGCGCGGGCCTCGTCCACGGCCTGCTCCGGGGTGCAGAAGATGTGCGCGTCGTTGAGCTGGATGGCCCGCACCCGGGTGAGACCGCCCAGCACCCCCGACAGCTCGGAGCGGTACATGCCGCCCAACTCGGCGATGCGGAGCGGAAGTTCACGGTAGCTGTGGGAGCGGGAGCGGTAGATCAGGGCGTGGTGGGGGCAGAGGCTGGGGCGCAGCAGCATCTGTTCCGCGCCGAGGTCCATGGGCGGGAACATGTCCTCGCCGTAGTGGTCCCAGTGGCCCGAGATCTCGTACAGCTCGCGTTTGCCGAGCACCGGCGAGTACACGTGCCGGTAGCCGGCCGCGCGCTCCGCCTCCCGGACGTACTCCTCCAGGGCGTGCCGCACGATCGCGCCGTCCGGCAGCCAGTACGGCAGGCCCGCGCCCATCAGGGGGTCGGTGTCGAAGAGGTCGAGTTCGCGGCCGAGGCGGCGGTGGTCGGGCATCCGGGTCTCCCTGGTGAGGGGGGCGGGGCGGACCGGGACACGACGAAGCCCCGGAGCGCTCGCCCCGGGGCTTCGGTCATCCATGCATCGGATCAGCGCGCCGGGACGGTGTCCGGCGTCGTCGTGCGGGACGGCTGGGCGCGCTGCATACGGCGACCCTAGCGACGGGGTCCCCTCGGCGACGAACGGTTTTCCGGCGGCCGGTTTTCCACCGCGCGCAGCAACGCCCGTAACCCGTACGGCCCGCCGCGCTGGTCGGTCCGCACCGGCGGTGCTGCCGTGGGAGGAGGCACGTATCCCCACGTCAGGAGGCACCCCCATATGAAACGCCGCGCGCTCCTCGCCTCCTCGCTGCTGCTCACGACCGTCACCGGGTGCGCCGCCCTCGGCCTGGAGCACCCGCCGACGGCCGCCCCCGCCGAACCGACCGTCCAGGCCTCCACCAGCAAGCCCGCCGCGTCGGCCGCCCCGCGCGTCCTCAGTGACAGCCAGGCGCAGGCGGCCCTCATCACCGCCGAGGACCTCGGCGGGCCCTGGCTCCCGACCGGGGGCGCGGCGACCTGGCGGGACGGGCTGCTGAAGGCGAGCACACCGGTCGCCGAGTGCCAGAAGCTCCTCGACGCCCTCTACACCGACGAGCTGTTCGGCGCCCCCGCCCGCGCGGTCGTCGGGCTCGACGACCCCGATGCCGCCGCCCAGTTGCGCTACCAGCTCACCGGGCGGAGCACGGCGGACATGGACCGGACGCTGGCCTGGCTCAGGGAACTGCCGCAGAAGTGCGCCCGGTTCACGGCCACGGCGGGGAAGGACACGGTGGAGGACGTCCAGGTGACCGACCTGCCGCTGCCGGAGGTGGGGGACGCCAGGCAGGGACTGCGGGTGACGCTGACCCTCTGGGGAACCGCCGAGGACAACGCCGACGGTGAGCCGACCGCCCTCGCGCTGGACGTGGCCGCCGTCCGGGCGGGCGAGGACGGGTTCGCCCTGACCAACGGCGGCCTGGGCGACGTACCGAACGAGGCGACCCAGGCGGCGGTACAGCTCGGCGTACGACGACTGGCGGACGTACGCAAGCAGGGCCGCGCCCAGGTCTGACACACGCCGACCCCGACATCGCGTCCCCGACCGACGACACAGCGCGGTCCCCACTGGCGACACGACCGACGGCACGGCTGGTGGCACAGCGCGATCCCGACCGGCGACACAACCGACGGCACAGCGCAGTCCCGACCGGCGACACAACCGGCTGCACGACCAACGGCACGACCGACGTCCCAGCCGGTGGCACGACCGGCCTCCGACCCGCGGGCGCAGTCGGCCTCCCCACCCCGGTGCGGCGACGTCCCGGCTCGTGGCTCAGTCGCGGTCGTCGAAGCGGGTGCGGCGGTCGACCACCGCACGGCCCTCGTCGAGGACCGTGCGGCCGTGTGCGAAGGCGTGCGCCCGCAGGCGGGCCAGCGCGTCGTCCGCGTCGACGCCGAGCTGGGCCATGACCATCCCGACGGCCTGGTGGACGACGTCGTGGTCGGTGGCGAGGGCACTCAGCCAGGGCTCCTCGCCGGGCGGGCGCAGACCGTCGTCCTCCCCGAGCGGCAGGGCCGTCAGGGCCGCCGTCAGCACGTCCGCCACGAGCTGTGCCGTACGCACCTCCTCCCCGGCCAGTTCACCGGGTACGTCACGGTAGAGGTCGAGGGTGCCCAGGCAGGCCGTGCGGTCGCCGAGCGGCAGCGCGTACACCGCGCGCACCCCGGCGGCCGCGGCCTGCTGGGCGAAGACCGGCCAGCGCACGGCGTCCCGGCCGCCCCGCAGATCGGAGGCGTACACGGGCGCACCGGTCTCGGCCGCCCACAGACAGGGGCCGTCCCCCAGGGTGGCCTGCATCTCCATCAGCTCCGCGGCCCGGGCGCTGCTCGCGCTCAGCGGCACGGGGATCCCCTCGCCGCACAGCGCCACGCTCGCCCCGCTCACCGGCAGCAGCCGCACCGCCACGGCGCACAGCCGCTCGGGCACTTCGCCCGGCGCGGCGCCGCGTACCGCGTCGGCCAGGACCGCCGCGATCCGCTCCCGCTCCCGGTCGGACACAGCGACCACCTCCGGGCGAGGGGCCGGTCGGTCGGCTCCCCATGCCCGCCGGGTACCCACGACTCACGGCCAGACCCCCCTCCACGGCTTCTCTTCTACGGCTTCTCGTACGGATCCGCGGGCTGCTTCACCCGGGTCGTGCCCGCCGCGTCGAGCACCGGCGGCCAGGCCGCGTCGGAGCCCAGCGTGCCCTTGGGGTGCCAGGTGCCGATGACGGTGACCCAGGTGTCGGTGGGCGGGGCGTCGTCGTCGGCGCCCCGGATCTCGACCTTGCCGGTGGTGGCGTCGGCGGCGCAGCAGGTGACGAGGAGCCGGGTGACGTACCAGGCGCCGTCGTCGCCACGGGTGACGAAGCCGGTCAGCCGGACGGTACGGCCCTTCAGGGAGCGTCCGCTGTCGTAGATCGCGCGGGAGCTGAACTCGGCGACGGTGAGGCTGAGGGGATCCCCGTCCGGAAGCGCGGGAAAGGTCCCGACCCCCTGCGCGGCCCGCTGGGCGGCCTCGCGGTCGGCGCTGTAGGAGCCGAGGGCCGGGGGCGGGAAGAGGAGCAGGGCGAGGGCGGGAAGGACGAGGAGCCAGGCGGTGCGGGGCCCGTGCCGATGTCCGTGCCCCTCCTCGACGTCGACCTCGACCTCGACCTCGACCTCGACCTCGTCCTTGTCCTTGTCCTTGTCGTCGTCATGTTCATGCTCGTCGCGGAGTACGGCCGTCACCAGGCCCAGCAGCACCAGCGTGACCCCCGAGACGATCAGGTAGGGCCTGAGGCCCGCCTGCACATAGCGCAGATAGAGGTCGCCGAAGAGGGTGATGCGCAGGACTGCCGCGCCGGTGAGCAGGAGGAGGACCGTCGGTCCATGACGCCTCACAGCAGCCACCACCCCACCAGGACACTGGCCGTGACGGCCACCAGCCAGGTGGCGGAGGCGAACCGGACGGCGAAGGAGCGGCCGAACGTGCCGGCCTGGAGGGCGAGCAGCTTCAGGTCCACCATCGGGCCGACCACCATGAACGCCAGCCGGGCGGTGGCCGGGAAGGCGCTGAGGGAGGCGGCGACGAAGGCGTCGGCCTCGCTGCACACGCACAGCACGACGGCGAGCAGGGCCAGCAGCGGCACGGCGATCCAGCCGGACCCGGTGAAGACGTCGAGGACGGACCGGGGGACGGCGATGTTGAAGGTGGCCGCGGCGGCGGCGCCCAGCACGAGGAAGCCGCCGGCGTGCAGGAAGTCGTGCCGGAGGCCGAGGAGGAAGGCACGGGGCCCGCCGGCGTGGGGCGCCGGGCGTCCCGGCGGTCGCAGCCACTCCTCCTTCCCGAACCGCGCCCACAGCCAGCCCATGACGACGGCGGTGCCGAGGGAGGCGAGCAGCCGGGCGAGGACCATCGCGGGCTGCCCCGGGAAGGCGAGGGAGGTGGCGACGAGCACGACGGGGTTGATCGCGGGGGCGGAGAGCAGGAAGGCGAGGGCGGCGGCAGGGGCGACCCCGCGCCGCATCAGGCTCCCGGCCACGGGGACGGAGGCGCATTCGCAGCCCGGCAGCACGGCGCCGGCGACACCGGCCACGGGGACGGCGAGGGCGGGGTTGCGGGGGAGGAGGCGTTTCAGGGCGCGCTCGGGCACGAAGGCCCCGATCGCGGCGGAGACGACGGTGCCGAGCAGCAGGAACGGCACCCCCTGGACGGCGACGGCGGTGAACACGGTCCACCAGGCGGCCACGGGCGGGGTGTACAGATCGAGCGCGAGCGTGGGCCCGAGCACGGCGGCGACGGTCGCCACGGCGACGACGGCGGCACCGCCGACCCCGGCGTACACGAACGCCCGCACGACGACCCGCACCCCGTCGCCGACCGCCCGCTGACTCAACACCCGGCGGACGCTAACGACGCGTTCTGTGCCGGACCCGGGCCCCGCCTCGGTGGAACCTGTGATTCCGGACGGGCCGGGAAATTCCGGTGTACTGGGCGCCGCCGGGCCCGAAAGACTGTCGGGCATGGAGTTCTTCTGTCACCACCGCGACCGGCCCGGCTCGCTGCCCCTGCGCGAGGAGCTGCTCGAACAGCACTGGTCGTACATGGACAAGTACGCGTCGGAGATGATCGCCCGGGGCCCGACGATGTCCGGCACCGACGGGGTGCCCACCGGCAGTGTGCACATCGTCGACCTGTACACCCCGGCGGCCGCCCGCGCGTTCGCCTTCGACGAGCCCGGCTACCAGGCCGGTGTGTACCGGGACGTCCTGCTGCGGCGGTGGCGGAACCTGCTGGGGCGCACGATGTGGGAGTTCCCCGGGGGGCGGACCGGTGGCGACCGGTTCCTGGTGCTCGGCCTGGGCTCGGACGGGGCGGCCGCCGATGACACCGTGCCGCCGTGCCGGGACGAGCTGATCGCCTACGGACCGCTGCTGTCCGACGACGGGACCGTCCGGCTGGGGACGGCGGCACTGGTCCGGGCGCCGGACGCGGACACGGCACGCGCCGTCCTGGACGCGGGCCGGTACGCGGACGTCGAGGTCCACCACTGGCAGTTCGGCGGGCGGCCGCCCACCGGCTGAGCGGCCCGGCTACAGCGGGGGCTGGGCCGGGGCCGGGCCCAGGGTGGTGGTGCCGGGGGCCGTGCGGTGGCCGAGGCCGGTGCGGTACGCGTCCAGGGCGGCCTCCACCCGGCCCGTGCGCCGCAGCAGATCCCCCAGCAGACGGCACAGATCGGCGAGGTCACCGGCGGCGCCCGCCCGCTCCAGCAGGCTCAGCGCCCGGACGTAGTGCTCCTCCGCCGCCTCGGTGTCGCGGGCGTCCTCGGCGATGATGCCGAGCAGACGGTGCGCGGCGGCCGAGTGGACGGCTCCGCGCTCGGAGGAGAGGTCGCCGAGGACGTCGTGGAGCAGGGCCGAGGCCTCCTGCGAGCGGCCCCGGCGGTGCAGCACGTCGGCCAGCTCGACGGCGACCTGGCTGCCGTAGAGGGCGGCGCCCTGGGCGGCGAGCATGTCCTGCGCCTGCTTCAACTCCTCCTCCGCGCGCTCCAGTTCGCCGTTCTGGGCGTAGACGTATCCGCGCATCCAGTGGCAGTTGGCGAGTTCGGTGCGCAGCTGGAGCTGACGGTAGAGCTCGGCGGCCTTGGCGAGGGAGGCGTCGGCCTCGGCGAGCCGGCCCTCGGCGAGGAGGGTGCGGGCGACCGAGCGGTGCATCCGGGCGACCAGCGCGGGGTCGGCGACCTGCGGCGCGAGCGCGAGGGCGAACTCGGCGGCCTGGGCGGCGCGGGCCTGCGCGCCCATGTCCATGTAGGGGCCGATGACGGAGGCGTAGAGGAGCAGCAGCGCGTCGGGATCGTGCAGTCCGCCCCGGTTGAGCTCGTCGAGGGTGGACTCCAGCAGGTAGACGGCGTAACGGAGTTCACCGGCGAGGTAGTGGGAGACGGCGCGTCCGCGCAGGGCGGGGACGCGGACCGGCAGCGGGGCGTCGGCGAGGCATTCCTCGGCGCGCTCGAAGTACTGGCGGGCCTTCTCCAGGTCGCCGGTGGAGATCTCGCACTCGCCGAGTCCGAGCAGCGCGCCGGACTGCTCCTCGGCGAGCCCGTGCTCCTCGGCCTCGGTGAGCAGGACGGCGTACTGGGCGGCGGCCTCCTGCGCCGCGCCGGTGGCGAGGGCCCGATGGGCCTCGGTGAGACGCAGCCGCAGATCGGTGACGAGGCGGGCGGAGCGCCCGGTCGCCAGCTCCTGGAAGTCCACGCCGAGCCGCTCGGCGATGTGCCGCAGCGCCTCGTCGGAGGGCCGCACCCGGCCGGCCTCCAGCGTGGACACATAGGCGGGTGTGTACGTCGGCTCCGCCAACTGCCTTTGCGTCAGTCCGCGTTCGACGCGCAACCGCTGCACGCGCCGCCCGATGACCTCCGGTTCGTCCCGTTCGCCCACGTCCTGTTTACCCCCAACTACGCCTGAGCCTCTTGCCGTTGGAGTGTCGCAGCCCCTAGGTTAAACGGCGAATTAAGCATGCTTAATACATGAGTGTCATGAGCCGTCGTCCGCCGATGTTGTGAGGTTGCCGTGCCCGGACCCACATCCCCCCACCACGGACACCGTTACGCCAGGGCCCTCGCCGCCGCCGTCCTGGCCGCCGCCACCCTGATCACCGCGGCCAACGCCGTCCCGGCCCGGGCGACCCCGACCCCGCCGACGGCCCAGGAACAGCCCGGGGACCGCTAGCGCATCTGGTGACGATGCCGATGGCCTTGCCCGCTCCCGCGCACACCCTGTTTCAACGCGTGGAGCTGACCTCCAGCTGCCGCAGCTGACGCTGGACATGGTCCAGGGCGCCCTCGCGGCGGCCCGGGACGCGGGCGCGCAGGTCCGCCAGGGCGGGGCCGAGATCGCGGGCGCGTGCCGTGTCCGCTATCCGGCCCCACTGGTGGTGCGCCCGGTCCACGGCCGCCTCGACCGCGGGCGCGTCGACCGTCTGCCCGGCGGCCAGCCGGGCGGCGGCGACCGCCATCCAGGTACGGCAGCTGCGCTCGGCGTCCCCCGCGAACATCGCGAGATCGGCCCGCACCTCGGCCCAGTGCAACGCCTCCTCGGACCCCGCACCGTGCGCGGCGGCGGCCGCCTCCTGCCAGCGGGCGGCGAGCGCGTCGGCATCGGCATGCCGCCCGGCCTGGACGGCACTCGAGATAGCGGCGTGAGGGTCACCCACCAGCTCAGCCCGGGGCCCCCTCTCCGGGGGAGCTTGAGAAACGAGTGCCGCGGCACCCAGCACCAAGTCCCCCACCTCCCCCTCCCCCTCCCCCGCGATCCTCCCCAACGCCGACTGATGCAACTGCTCCACCGCCGGACGGCCCCCGCTGCGCAGGATCGTCGCGACCGCCTTCATGTACGTCGGCGCGGCCACCGTCCGCCGCCCCGGCGGCGGCGCCACCCTCCCGTACACCGCGACCGTCGGCCCGCAGTCCAGCGCATGCCCGCGCAGCCATCCCCACGCCTCCGCGTCGGCGTGCAGATCGACCATCACGGTCGTCGTGCCGGGCGCCCGCAGCCGCAGCTCCTCCCGGAACCAGTGCCAGGGGAACCCGGTGTAGCGCACGGTGGACGGCGTCGTCCGGGCGAGCGCGAGATGCGGCAGATGCTGGCGCCGGTCGAGCTGGAGCTGCCCGGTGACGAACACGGTCAGCGGTCCGGCCGCCGCCGCGGCGGCCCGCAGCCGGGTCAGCACGGCCTGCGGCTCCAGCGGATCGGCCAGCTCGACGACGTTGGCCGTGTCGGTGCCGGCCAGCACGGCCGGCGGTACGGCCGCGAGCACGGGGAGGACGGACGCCGCGTCCACCAGACACCCCTTGCCCACGGGCGACGCCGCCAGCAGCAGCACGGTTCCGGGCATGGTCCCTCCCCCTGTCGATCAGTACCTCAGCACCGTAACCGCTGCTGCTGCAAAGGTCTGCCTCACCGCGTGTCGTCCGCCGTCCGCCGTACCGCGAAAATCGTCGTGTCGTCCGCGAGCCGTCCCCGGCAGTGCCGCAGGGTCCCCTCGCGGACGAAGGTCACGAGCTGTTCGGGCAGGGCCGTCCGCGGATCGCGCAGAAGCGCCCCGCTCACCTCC
The DNA here is from genome assembly GCF_054660435.1 of Streptomyces sp. YKOK-I1. Classification (NCBI taxonomy): domain Bacteria; kingdom Bacillati; phylum Actinomycetota; class Actinomycetes; order Kitasatosporales; family Streptomycetaceae; genus Streptomyces; species Streptomyces sp. YKOK-I1. The sequence continues at coordinate 5,430,787 of NZ_BAAGDR010000001.1, read as the reverse complement.
TCGGCCAGCGGATAGAACTCCCCGGCCGCGTCCCGCGCCTCCGTCACCCCGTCCGTGACCAGCAGCAGCGTCTCCTCGGCGGCGACCGGCGCCCGCAGCACCGGCGACCCGGCAGCGGTCACGGCGATGTCCCACAGCCCGAGCGCGGCGGCGCCCGCCGCCGCGAGGTCCGCGAGCCCCCCGGGCAGGCCCGTACCGGGCGCGGTGAGGTCCCCGAGCCCCAGCGGCAGCCCCTCCCCGCACGGCAGCGGCCGTACCCCCGCCGCGCTCACCACCAGCGGCGGCTCATGGCCGAAGCCGACGACCTCGACCACCCCCTCCGCCCGTGCGGGGAACCCGATGAGGACGGCCGTGGCGAACCGGTCGCCGTCGTCTCGGCCGAGCGCCACGGTGTGCAGCCGGTGCCGCCGCATCCGGGTCTCCAGCCGGGCGGCGACCACCGCCAGGTCCGGCTCGTGGTACGCCGCCTCGCGGAAGGTGCCCAGCAGCGCGGCCGCCGCCTCCACCGCGCCGAGCCCCTTGCCCTGGACGTCCCCGAGGAGCACGCGGGTGCCGTGCGGGCCGGGCTGGATGTCGTAGAAGTCGCCGCCCACGCGGGCGTCGGCGTCGGCGGCGAGGTACACGGCGGCGTGGTCGAGGCCGCCGAAGACCGGTGGCAGCGGGCGCAGCACGGTACGCCGGGTGGTCTCCGCGATGTCCATCATGTGCAGCATCCGGCGCTCCACCCGCACCCGGACCGAGGAAGCGAGCACCGACAGCACCCCGCCGACCAGGACGAGCACGAAGTCGGCCGGTCCCTCCCGGTACTCGATGGGCCAGGCGGCGTCGCTGGTGACGTAGACGATGAGGGAGAGGACCGCGAACAGGGCCGTCGTCCACACCCCGCACAGCGCGGCGGCGATCGCGGAGACGAACACGCACCACGACACGATCCGGAACTCGCCGGTGGAGTTGTAGTCGGCGAAGCTGATGGCGACCAGCACCACCAGCGGCACCAGCCAGGTGACACTGCGGCCCCGGACCTGCAGCAGCTGATGACGTTGCAGGACGTCCCGGCGCCGGGCCTGCGCGGGGCGGGTGTCCCGCTCCATGGGGTCAGCGAAACACGCCGCGGCACAACCCGCATCCGCACCCGACTTGCCACCGCCCGCGCCCAGGTGTGCCCTGGAAGGCGGGGGCGAGGAGAGAGAGGAGCGCTCTCATGGCTCATGCGGCACCCGCGGTGCGGACCCCGGCAGGACCGGCCCGGACACCGGACATCTTCAGCGCACGGACCCACCGGATCGCGCGGTGGGCGGTCCCGGTGGGCATGGGACTCGTCTACGGCTACTGGGTGGCGGCCAACAACCGTTCCGGTGGCCCCATCACCGGCTGGAACGTCCTGCTCGGCTTCGTGAGCACGATCGTGTTCGCGGGCCTGTGGATGGGCGTGGCGGCCCTGGCCCCGCACATGATGCGCGAACTGCACGCCGTGCTGTGGGCGGTGTTCGCGGGCTGTGCGTTCGGCTTCCTGTACGCGAACACCGGCACGAGCGTCCTGCGTTCCGTGTGGATGGGGCTGGTGATCGGCTCGGTCACGTTCGCCGTGCTGTTCTACCGCTACTACACGCACGAGGACGCGGCGGGACGCCGTATCCGATAGCCCGACGCACATGGGCCCCGGCGGTTCGCGCCGGGGCCCATGTGTTCCCTCATCCCTCCACTCACCGGTCGACCGGGATCCACTCCCAGTCACCCGACGAGGTCCCTGATGTCCCGGAGGCGCTGAAGCTCCAGGAGCCCGAGAAGCTGAACGAGCCCGAGCCCGAGACGCTGAACGAGCTGTTGGTGAACGGGTCGTTCCAGTTGGTCCAGTCCCCGTTCTTCCACTGCGGGCACGGGTCGGCGCAGTCCGGTACCCGTCCGCCGCGGACGTCCACGAAGGCGGCGCTGGCCCAGCCCTGGGTGTCGTAGAGCCAGTACCAGTAGGGGTTGCCGTGGACGCGCTGTCCCCGGACCCGGCACTGGACGAGGTCGTGCGTGCCGGGCGCGAGCGAGGCGACGACGGCGGAGTGGGTGGTGGGCTGCTGTCGCACGTTCAGGTCGGTGCGGGAGACGACGGTGCCCACGAGGGGTCCGTCGCCGCCGCTGGTCGGCGGGGCTGCCGCCGAGGTGCCCGCCGCGGTCGCGGCGAGGGTGCCACCGGTGAGCAGGGCCGCGGCCAGAGTCCGCAGGGCCGGAGTGGTGCGCATGATCGGCCTCCTTCTCCCCAGAACCAGGAAACACCCGTTCGGGTGAACCCTCCACCGGAGGCCCCACCGGCCCCGGGAAACCCGGCAGCCCCAGGGGCACCCGTACGGCTCAGGCCCGCTGGCGGCGGCCGCGTCCGGCCCGTTGCCTGGAGGGGTGTCCCGAAGCCTGCGGACCGCCCTCTCGGCCGTCCTGATCGCGCTGTCCTGCCTGCTCGTGCCGCTCGGCACGCTCGCGGCCTGGGCGGCGTACGGCCTCACCGACACCCGCAGCTATGTCACCGCGATGGCGCCGCTGGCCTCCGACCCCGCCGTCCGGGACGCCGTCGCGGACACGGTGGGCGACGGGGTGGCGCGCGAGTCGGGGATGAGCCCGCTGTTCCTGCGTGACGCGGTGCGCTCCTTCACCGCGACCCACGCCTACCGCACCGCGTGGGACGCGGGCAACGAGGCCGCGCACACGGCCGTGATGCGAGCGCTCACCGACGACCGCCCCGGCCCCGACGACGCCCCGGTCACGGTGGACCTGGCGGCGGTCACCACCCCGCTCAAACACCAGATGACCCTCGACCACGTGCCGTTCGCGGAGCGCATCCCGATCGAGCACACCCGGGTGGCGCTGCTCCCGCCCGACGATCTGGCCACCCTCCGGAAGGGCTACCACGTGCTTGATGTCGCCGGTTTCTGGCTGCCGTTCGCGGCGGTCGTCCTCGCCACGGGCGGGATCGCCGTCGCCGCCTGCCGACGCCGCGCGATCACCGCGACGGCCCTCGGTACCGCCCTCGGCGGCGCGTTCCTCGGCCTCGCCGTCGCGATCGGCCGCCGCCTCACCCTCGCCGATCTGCCCGACGCGGCCCACCGCCCGGCCGCCGCCGCGGTCTACGACGCCCTGACGACCACCCTGCGCAGCGCCGCCTGGCTGCTGCTCGCGGTGGGGCTGACGGTGGCCGGGGCGACCTGGCTCACCGGGTATCTGCGGGCGGCCCGGCTGCTGCGACTGCGGCGAGCGTCCGCAGCGCCCGCCGCAGCTCCGCCTCCGGAGCCGACGCGAGCCCGAGCCTGACCGCGTCCGGGGTGCGGCGCGGGTCGACGGCGAAGGCGGTGCCCGGGGTGACGGCGATGCCGTGCGCGGCCGCGGCGGCCGTGAAGGTGTCCGCCCGCCACCGCGCGGGCAGCTCCCACCACGCGAAATAGGCGCGCGGATCGGTCCTGACCCGGAACCCGCCGAGCGCCTCGGCGAGCAGCGCCTGCCGCCGTGCCGCGTCCGCCCGCTTGTCCTCGACGAGCCGCTCCACGACCCCCTCCTCCACCCACCGCACGGCCGCCTCCACCGCGAACCGCCCCGCGCTCCACCCACCGGAGCGCACCGCCGCCCCCACGGCCTCCACCCGCGCCTGCGGTACGACGAGCAGGCCGACGGTGAGCCCCGGCGCGACCCGCTTGGACAACCCGTCGACGACATGGGTGTGGGCAGGGGCATGGACGGCGAACGGGACGGCGTCGGGGTGGAGGAAGGACCAGATCCGGTCCTCGACGACCGGTATCCCCAAGTCGGCCGTGACACGGGCGAGTTCCCGCATCCGCCGGTCCGTGGTCGTCACGGAGGTCGGGTTGTGCAGGGTCGGCTGGAGGTAGAGCGCGGAGAGCGGGGCGGCGCGGTGGGCGGCCCGGAGCGCGTCGGGCCGTACGCCGCCCTCGTCGTCCCCGTCCAGCGGCACCAGCACCACCCCGAGCCGCCCGGCGATCTCCTTGACCAGGGGATATGTCAGCTCCTCCACCCCGACCCGGCCACCGGGCCGGACGAGGGAGGCGAACGCGGCGGCGATGGCCTGGCGGGCGTTGCCGGTGAACAGGAAGCGGTCGGGTCCGGGCCGCCAGCCGGGCAGCGCGAGCAGCCGGGCGGCGGCCGCGCGGGCGGCGGCGGTTCCGGTGGCGGCGACCGCCCGCGAGGCCTCCGTCAGCACGTCGGGCCGCAGGAGCGGGGCGAGCGCGGGGGCGAGCAGTTCGGACTGGGCCGCCGTGACGGGGTAGTTGAGCTCCAGGTTCACCGGCGGGGCGGAGACGCGGGGTTCGGTGAGGGCCCGGCCCCGCTCCCCCTCGGGCGCGGCCCGTACGAAGGTCCCCCGGCCGACCTCGCCCACGACCAGCCCGCGCCGCACGAGTTCGCCGTAGACCCGCCCGGCCGTGGACGGCGCGATGCGGTGCCGGCGCGCGAACCACCGCTGCGGGGGCAGCCGTTGGCCGGGCCGCAGCCGCCCGGAGGCGATGTCACCGGCGATCCGGTCCGCGATGTCCCGGAAGTCCCCCACGTTTCCCGCCCCCTTGGGATTGCACCGAAGGCAAAGATCTTATTGCACCGAGGATTCGGCCGCCCCTAGGGTCGCTGACATGACCCCCTTCCTCGCATACGAGGACAAAGGCGACGCGCATTCCCCGCGGCTCCCCCTTGTCCTCGTGCACGGCCATCCCTTCGACCGCACGATGTGGGCCCCGCAGATCGAAGCGTTCTCCGCCGGGCGCCGGGTGATCGCCCCCGATCTGCGCGGCTACGGGGCCTCCCCGGTCGTCCCCGGCGTCACCCTGCTCTCCGACCACACCCAGGACATCGCGTCCCTCCTGGAGGAGCTGAAGGTGGACGAGTTCGTCCTGGCGGGCCTGTCGATGGGCGGCCAGATCGCGATGGACCTCCTCTGGCGGTTTCCCCACCGCGTCCGGGGCCTGGTCCTCGCCGACACCTTCGCGGCGCCCGAGACCCCGGCGGGCCGGATCGCCCGGGGCGAGATGGCCGACCGGCTGCTGGCGGAGGGGATGCGCGGGTACGCCGACGAGGTCCTGGAGAAGATGGTCGCCCCGTACGCCGCCCCCGCCGTCAAGGCCCACGTCCACCGCATGATGACGTCCACCTCACCGGAGGGCGCGGCGGCCGCCCTGCGCGGGCGGGCCGAACGCCCCGACTACCGGCCCCGGCTGGCCCGCGCCGACGTCCCCGCCCTGGTCCTGGTCGGCGCCGACGACACCTACACACCGGTCGCCGACGCGCAGGCCCTGCACTCGGCCCTCCCCGACTCCGTCCTGACGGTGATCGAGGGCGCGGCCCACCTGCCGAACCTGGAGCGCCCGGAGGAGTTCAACGCCGCCCTGGCGGACTTCCTGGCACGGGTCGACGGCGCCTAATCCCTTGGCGGGGGCCGCTGCCGCCCGGTTAGCGTGAGGTGATCGCCCCCGTGAACGACGGCGAGGGCCTCGACCACCCGGTGCTCAAGTCGTGCGTCTCTCCCCCGCACCAGCCCTGACCGGCTCCGTCGCCGGGTGCCCATAATGAGGTCATGTCCCGCGAGTTCCCCATCGGCCTCACGCCTCCCGACTGGCTGGTGCGGAACCTTCGGCCCCAGCAGGCCCCCGTCAACCGGCCCGCCGTCGCCCGCGCCGCCGTCGCGATGACGCTCCCCCTGGTCATCGGCATGGCCGTCGGACAGCCCGCCTACGGGGCGCTCGTCTCCATGGGCGCCCTGTCGGGCGTCATCGGCGACACCGCCGACGCCTACCGCATGCGGATCCTCAACATCGCGATCCCGCAGTTGTTCGGGGCCGTCGGCATCACGATCGGTTCGGCCGTGTACGGCCAGGGCTGGCTCGCGGTCGTCACCGTCACCGGCGTGGCGCTGGTCTCCGGCATGATCTCGACGATCGGCGCGGTGGCGTCCGTGTCCGGGCTGCTGCTGCTCCTCAACTGTGTCGTCGGCGCGGGACTGCCGATGCCCGGCCCGTGGTGGCTGCCGCCGCTGCTGATGAGCGGCGGCGGGCTGCTCGTCCTCCTCCTCGCGCTGCTGGCCTGGCCGCTGCGCTCCGGGGTGCCGGAACGCACCGCCGTCGCGGCCACCTACCGCACCGTCGCCGATCTGCTGGCCGCCTGCGGCAGCGAGGTCCCGGGCGCGTACGAGGACGCCCGCCACACCGTCACCCAGTCGCTGAACCAGTCGTACGACCTCGTCCTCGCCCGGCGTGCCCGCCACCACGGTCGCAGCCCCGAACTGGCGCGGCTGCTCGCCCAGTTGAACGCCATCACCCCGGTGGTGGAGGCGGCCCCCGCGGCCCATCTGCAGGGCCGGCCGCTGCCGCCGGAGGTCCCGGAGGCCGTGCACCATCTGGCACGGGCGATCGAAACCGGCTTCACCGGCCCCCTGGCCCTCGCCCTGCCCGCCCCCGGCTCGGAGACCGGACGGGCGGTGGACCACGCCCTGCGGCACGCCGCCGCGGTGGTGACCGCGCCCGACCTCGACCCCCGCGGCCCCGAGGACGACCGGCTCGGCCGCCCGGCCCGGCTCGGCACCCGCGCCGCGCGGGCCGCCCGCAACGTGGCCCTGTCCGCCGCCTCCTGGCGGTACGGGCTGCGGCTCGCGCTGTGCATCGGCCTCGCCCAGGTGCTGGTGTCGACCGTCCCGGTCGCCCGCTCCTACTGGGTGGCCCTGACCATCACCTTCGTCCTCAAGCCCGACTTCGGCTCGGTGTTCTCCCGGGCCCTGCTGCGCGCGCTCGGCACGGTCGCCGGCCTGGTGGTCGCGGCGGCGGTGCTCTCGCAGGTGCCGCGCGGCTGGTGGGACGTACCGGTGATGCTGGTCCTGGCCCCCCTCATCCCGGCCCTCACCCCGCGCGGCTACGGCTACCAGACGGCGGCGATCACCCCGGTGATCCTGCTCCTGTCGGACATCCTCAACCACCAGGGCACCGGCCTGCTGCTGCCCCGTCTCGTCGACTCCCTCATCGGCTGCGGCATCGCGCTCGTGGCCGGCTATCTGCTCTGGCCGGAGAGCTGGCACACCCGCGTCGGGGACAAACTGGCCGACGCGGTCGCGGACACCGCCCGCTATGTCGACGCGGCCTTCGGACCGGACGTCGACCCGGCGGCCCGCGCCCGGATGCGCCGCCGGCTGTACCGGGATCTGTCCGTGGTCCGTACGGAATTCCAGCGGGCCCTGACCGAGCCGCCCCCGACCGGCAGCCGGGCCGCCGCCTGGTGGCCGCTGGTCGTCGCGGTGGAACGGATCGTGGACGCGACGACGGCGGCCCGGGTCCGTGTGAAGCACGGAGCCGAACCGCCGTCGGGGCCGGAACTCGCCCAGGTCACGCTCCAGCTGCGGGAGCTCGCCGAGGGCCTGCGCGACACCGAGGTCCTCTACCCCGTCCGCACGGACCTGGCGGGCCCGGCGGGCAGCGTCCTGGAACCCCTGCGCCAGGAGGTGGCCGCGGCGAGGGCCATCACCTCACCGTCGGGCTGATCAGGCGCCGATGTCGCAGCCGTCGGCGCGCCACACCGCCACGACCGCCGGACGGACGATCCTGCCGGGCCCGTCGGGCCAGGTGCTGGCCGGCTTCTCGACGGACGCCCCGTCGACCTCCCCCGGGTGCTGTACGGCGACCAGGACGCGCCGGTCCTGGATGACGGGACCGCAGGTCTCCGCACCGGTCGGCACCGTCAGGAACTGCTTCAGCTCACCGCGCCGCGCACCGCGCGTGGCCACGCCGAAGAGGCCGTCGTGGGAGCCGAGCTGGTTGCCGTCGGTGGAGATCCACAGGTTGCCGTGCGGGTCGAAGGCCACGTTGTCCGGGCAGGAGATCGGGCTGACGTCGTCCTTGGGGAACCCGGCGAAGTAGGTGGCCGGGTCGTCCGGGTCGCCCGCGACCAGGAACAGCGACCAGGCGAAAGAGGTGCTCTCCGGCCGGTTGCGGCGCTCGGTCAGCTCCAGGATGTGCCCGTGCTTGTTGGCGTTGCGCGGGTTGGCCTCGTCGGCCTTGGCGTTCGCGCCGACCCCGCGGTTGGAGTTGTTGGTGAGCGCGACGTACACCTTGCCGGAGACCGGCGAGGGCTGGATGTCCTCGGGCCGGTCCATCTTCGTCGCGCCGGCCTTGTCGCCCGCGAGCCGCGTGAAGACGAAGACCTCCTCGGCGCTCATCCCCTCGACGTGCGAGACGGCGCCCTTCGCGGTGGCGGTGGCCAGCGGGATCCACTCGCCGCTGCCGTCGAACTCGCCGTCGGCCGGCAGCCTGCCCGTGCCGTCGATCTCGATGGCCGGGGAGTCGCCGGTGAGCTTGGCGACGTACAGCGTGCCTTCGTCGAGCAGCGACAGGTTGTGCTCGCGCACGGCCCGGCCCGACCCCTGCTTCATGCGCTTGCTGCCGACGAACTTGTAGAAGTAGTCGAAGCGCTCGTCGTCACCGGAGTAGACGACCGGCCGCCCGTCCTCGGTCAGCCGCACGGTCGCGGCCTCGTGCTTGAACCGTCCGAGGGCGGTGCGCTTGCGCGGCGTGGAGGTCGGGTCGTACGGGTCGAACTCGACGACGTACCCGAACCGGTGCACCTCGTTCGGCTCCTGGGCGACGTCGAACCGCTTGTCGAACCTCTCCCACTTGCGCTCGGTCGCCCCGGTGCCGATGCCGTACCGCTTGTCGGTGGCCCGGCCGCTGTTGGCGAAGTACTGGTTGAAGTTCTCCTCGCCGTGCAGGGTCGTGCCCCACGGGGTGGTGCCGCCGGAGCAGTTGTTGAGGGTGCCGAGGACCTTGGTGCCGGTGGGGTCGACGGACGTCTTCAGCAGGTCGGACCCGGCGGCGGGCCCGGTGAGCCGGAACTCGGTCGTGGCCGTGACGCGCCGGTTGAGGGGATGCCGGGGTACGGCGGTCAGCGCGCCGGTCCTGCGGTCCTCCTCCACGACGACGGCGGCGAGGCCGTGCGCGGCCCAGGCGACCTCCACCTGCTGCCGGGTCGGGTTGGCGGCGTCGTAGCCGCGGAACATGAGCACCTCGTCCGTGTACTCGTGGTTCGCGACGAGGAGCCGGCGGCGGTGCTCGCCCGGGAGGGGCAGCAGCGCGAGGAAGTCGTTGTTGTAGCCGAACTGGCCGGCCTGCGCCGCCGCGGTCTGGTTCTCCGGGTCGAAGGCGGGCGCCCCGCGCAGGATGGGCTCGCCCCAGCGGACGACGACGTTCTGCCGGTAGCCGTCCGGGACGGTGACGGCGTCGGCGGTGTTCGGCGGCACGGGGGTGAAGCGCAGGCCCCGGGCGCCCGTGGCCGGTTTCTTCCGCTCCGCCTGCGCGGGTACGGTGGCCGCGGCCGGCAGGACGCCGACGGTGCCCGCCGTGGCGGCGACGGTCACGACGGCGGCGGCGCGCATCATGCCGCGGCGGCTCAGGACGCGGGCGATGACATCACCGACGTACTCGTTGCCGCTGGTGTTGGGCACCTCGTGGAAACAGGCGTCACCACACCGGAAACGACAGGTCATGGCGGAACGTCCGCCGGGGTGGGACTGGGACGGCGTTCCGATCAACGGCAGCAGCTTGCGCACCTTTACTCTCCCCTTGCGTTCCCTTGGTGTGAGCGTGACGGTAGGGGGACGTCCGTGCGCAGGCGCGGCGGCGGGGTGAACGGGGAGTGAATGCCCGGTGGCCACAGGGAAGTTGAGGCGGGCCGCGGTGTGGGCCGGGGGATGGCCGGGAGGCGGTGTTGACACACCCCGCTTCCCCTCACTCACCCCTGCCCAAGATCGCCACTTCGGGCCGCTAACCTTACGTGTCCGTCCTGGCCAGGGATTGACGGGCTTCAACTCACGCGAAGGGTTGCGCGCATGGGCATTCTCACTCGCCTTCGGAACGCATTCGGCCGCTCACGCAAGGAGCGCACCGCCGAGGCGGAGGGTGCGGAACAGGTTCCCTCGCAGGGACCGGCTTCTTCGCGAGAGGAGGGGCAGAACAGCGAACCGGCGCCCACGACGGCGCCGACCGCCGTGATCCCCGAGCCCCGCGCGGCAACGGACTCGGAACACGAACTGGTCTCGGCGGCCTTCGACAACGTATCGGTCCCGAAGCCGGCCCGCTCCGCGGAGGAGGCGGAGTCTCCCGCTGAGGCTGCGGAGAAGGCGGACGAGAAGCCGGACGAGAAGACATCGGCTGCGAAGGAAGCGGGGGCTGCGGAGGCGGAGGCCGAACCGGAGGCTGACGCTGAGGCGACCGCTGAGGCCGAGGCGGTGGCTGAGGCGGTGACCGAGGCGGAGGCCGAGGCGGTGACCGAGGCGGTGGCGGAGCCTGAGGCTGCCGCTGAGGCCGCGGCGGAGCCGACGGCCGAAGCCTCGGCAGAGCCGACCACGGAGGCCGAGCCCGCCGTTGAAGCTGCGCAGGAAGCGGCGGCTGCGGAGGCGGAGGCCGAACCGGAGGTTGACGCTGAGGCGACCGCTGAGGCCGAGACGGAGCCCGAGGCTGAGGCGGACGCGGACGCGGAGGCTGAGGCCGAGACGGAGGCTGAGCCCGAGGCAGTGGCTGAGGCGGAGGCGGAGCCTGAGGCTGCCGCTGAGGCCGCGGCGGAGCCGACGGCCGAAGCCTCGGCAGAGCCGGCCACGGAAGCCAAGCCCGCCGTTGAGGCTGCGGCGGAAGCGGGGGCTGCGGAGGCGGAGGCCGAGACTGAGGCTGACGCTGAAGCGACCGCTGAGGCTGAGGCGGAGGCTGCCGCTGAGACCGCGGCCGAGCCGACAGCCGAAGCCTCGGCAGAGCCAGCTGAGGTTGAGGCGACCGCTGACGCCAAGGCGGAGCCCGAGGCGGACGCGGAGCCCGAGGCTGAGGCGGACGCGGAGGTCGAGGTTGTCGCTGGGTCCGCGGCGGAGCCGACGGCCGAGGCGGACCCGCAGGCTGAGCCTGCGGCGGAGGCCGAGGCTGAGGCTGCCGCTGGGACCGCGGCAGAGCCGACGGCCGTAGCCTCGGCAGAGCCGGCGGCAGAAGCCGAGCCCGCCGTTGAGGCTGCGGGTGCAGCCGAGCCGTCCGCTGAGGACGAGCCCGAGGCCGAAGCGGCCGTGGAGTCGGCGGACGCCGAAGCCTCTGCGGTGACCGAGGAGGCCCCGGAAGAGGCACCGGAGCCCGAGGCGGCCACCGCCGAGGAGCCCCAGGCCGAGGCTGTCCCGGCGGAGCCGGAGGCACAGCCCGAGCCGGTCGCCGCCGATGCCGAGCCGGCCGCCATCGACGCCGACGCCGAGCCCGCCGTAGTCACCCCCGCCGGTGAGCCCCTCGCGCACGACGCCGCCGCTCTCGCGCTCGCGAAGGCCGGGCTCACCACCGCCCGGGCGAGTGTGTACCTCGTTCTCGACCGTTCCGCGAGCATGCGCCCGTACTACAAGGACGGCTCGGCCGCGGCGCTCGCCGACCAGACGCTCGCGCTCGCCGCCCACCTCACCCCCGAGGCCCCCTCGGTCCACGTCGTCTTCTTCTCCACCGAAGTCGACGGCACCACCGACCTCACCCCCGCCTCCCCGGAGAACGCCGTGGACGAGGCGCACGCGGGCCTCGGCCGCATGGGCCGTACCAGCTACCACGCCGCGGTGGCCGCCGTACTCGCCCACTACGACGAGAAGGCCACCCCCGGCACCCCCGCCCTGGTCGTCTTCCAGACCGACGGCGCCCCGGACGCGAAGACCCCGGCCACCCAGTCCCTCACCGACGCCGCGAAGAGCCACCCCTCCGTGTTCTTCTCCTTCGTCGCCTTCGGTGACCACGACAACAAGGCCTTCGACTACCTCCGCAAACTGAAGACCGACAACACGGCCTTCTTCCACGCGGGCCCGACCCCCCTGGAGCTCACCGACGCGGAGCTCTACGACGGCGTCCTCATCGACTGGCGCCCGTAACACCGCCCAGCCGCGTATGCCGCCCGCTTCTCACCCCGTAAAACGGGAAGCGGGCGGCATACACATGTCGGATACGATTTCAAGGTTCGCACCAGCAGCAGACCGACCTGGGAGCAGCCCCCGATGGCTCGACACCTCATCACCAGCGCCCTTCCGTACATCAACGGAATCAAGCACCTGGGCAACATGGTGGGGTCCATGCTCCCGGCGGACGTGTACTCCCGGTACCTCCGCCAGCGCGGCCACGACGTCCTGTACATCTGCGCCACGGACGAGCACGGCACCCCCGCCGAGCTGGCCGCGAAGGAGCAGGGCATCCCGGTCGCCGAGTTCTGCGCCACGGCGCACGACGCGCAGAAGGCGGTCTACGACGGCTTCGCGCTCGCGTTCGACTACTTCGGCCGCAGCTCCAGCCCGCAGAACGTCGAGATCACCCAGCACTTCGCCCGCCGCCTCAACGAGAACGGCTTCATCGAGGAGCGGGCGATCCGCCAGGTCTACAGCCCCGCCGACGGCCGTTTCCTCCCGGACCGCTATGTCGAGGGCACCTGCCCCCACTGCGGCTACGACAAGGCCCGCGGCGACCAGTGCGAGAACTGCACCCGGGTGCTCGACCCCACCGACCTGATCAACCCGCGCTCGGCGATCTCCGGCTCCACGGACCTCGAGGTCCGCGAGACCAAGCACCTCTTCCTGCTCCAGTCCAAGCTCCAGCACGAGGTCGAGGCGTGGGTCTCCCGCCACGAGGGCGACTGGCCGCAGCTGGCCTCCTCCATCGCCCGCAAGTGGCTGACCGAGGGCCTGCACGACCGCGCCATCACCCGTGACCTGGACTGGGGCGTCCCGGTCCCGGCCGACACCTGGCCCGAGCTGGCCGCCGAGGGCAAGGTCTTCTACGTCTGGTTCGACGCGCCGATCGAGTACATCGGCGCGACGAAGGAGTGGGCCGACCTGGACCCGGAGAACCGGGACTGGAAGTCCTGGTGGTACGAGGCGGACGCGAGCGTCCGCTACACCGAGTTCATGGCCAAGGACAACGTCCCCTTCCACACCGTGATGTTCCCGGCCACCGAGCTGGGCGTGCGCGAGCCGTGGAAGAAGGTCGACTACGTCAAGGCCTTCAACTGGCTGACGTACTACGGCGGGAAGTTCTCCACGAGCCAGAAGCGGGGCGTCTTCACCGACCAGGCCCTGGACATCCTCCCGGCCGACTACTGGCGCTACTTCCTCATCGCCAACGCGCCCGAGTCGGACGACTCGTCGTTCACCTGGGAGCACTTCACGGCCACGGTCAACAAGGACCTCGCCGACACCCTGGGCAACTTCGTCAACCGCGTCCTGTCCTTCTCCAAGAAGCGCTTCGGCGAGGAGGTACCGGCGGGCAGCGCGCCCGGCGAGGCGGAGACCCGGCTGGGCGAGCAGATCGCCGAGCTGCTCGCCGAGTACGAGACCCAGCTGGAGGCCCTCCAGTTCCGCAAGGCGGCCGCCGCGCTGCGCGCCCTGTGGTCCGCGGGCAACTCCTACCTGGAGGAGAAGGCCCCCTGGCTGGAGATCAAGACCGACCAGGAGGGCGCGGCCCTGACCCTGCGCACGGCCATGAACCTGATCCACCTCTACGCGGTCGTCTCGGAGCCCTTCATCCCGGCGACGGCGAAGACCATGCGCGAGGCCTTCGCCCTGACGGACGACACCGCGACCTGGGTCACCCCCGACGAGGCCCGCGCCCTCGCCGCCGTCCCCGCCGGCACCCCCTTCACGGTCCCCCCGGTCCTCTTCGCCAAGCTCACGGACGACGACCTGGCGGCCTACAAGGAGCGCTTCGGCGGCGAAGGACAGTAACAGCGGGCGCTACGGCGCGCCCGGCCTGTCGGGCTGTGGCGTGCCTCCGGCCGGTCCGAGGCGCGCCACCGTCCGCTACAACGGGATTCCCTTGTTGCGCTCCAGAAGCCGATGCAGCTTCGGTTCGAACTCATCGGCGATGCGCATGAATTCGTGATTGTCCTTGCAGAACCGCCGCCCCGTCTCGACCACGGCGAGGATCCGGCGGAGCGTGTCGTCGACCTGCCCCGCAGACAACGAGCCCTCACAGGAGCCGACCCACTCGGTCCCCCGTCGCGCGACCACGGAGAACGAGTGCGGGGAGGCTCCGCCATGGCGCCGTGTCACGTCCTCCAGCACCCCGAGTGCCTCGAAGGCACGGTCGCGCAGATTCCCGTCGGCCGGACTCTCCGTGGACCTTCGCAGTCGTATCGCGCTCCACGCCGTGAGGACGAAGTGGTCCGTGCCTCCGCCCTCGCACCCCTGCGCGGTCTCCAGATGATTCTCGGCTATGCCGAGGTCACCCCGTTCGAGTTCGTACTCTCCGCGCTGCAGCCAGTAGTGAAAGTTGTCCCGCAACAGTTCGTGCACAGTGCTGTAGATGTCCCTCACCTGCCTGGGGTTGAGCCGAAGCGACACCATGAGGGAATGGTTGAGCAGCCGGATCATGATCCTGCGATACGGGTCGTCGTTGTCCCGGATGTCGGACGCGTACTGGGCGTAGAACCTCAGCAGATACTCGATGACGCCGGCCAGCTGGCCGGGGTTCTTCTTGAGGACGGTCTCGACCACCGTGTCCGCGATGGTCCGTTGCCGACAGCGGACGGTCCCGTCCGGAGCCAGAGTGAGAAACCGCCTGTCCACCAGCTGGTTGATCGCCCTGTTCAAGGACGGCTTGGGCGCTGCCCGCCCGGAGACTATCTGCAGCAGGTCCTCTTGCTCGATGCCACGTTTCTTGAAGACGATGGCGGATTCGAAGACACAGACGGTCGCGTACACCGCGACCTGTTCGGGATTCAGTTCGTGGTATTCGCTGGCGACTTTCTCCTCGAATCGCTTGCCCGTCACCACCTGGATCATCGCCACGAGCAGGCTCCGGTCACACAGTTCCCGCAGTTTGTCGATCTTCTCCGGCCTGAGCCTGTGCCGCTTGAGTATCCGGGCAGACCATGAGTGTGCAGCACGTCGACGATGTGTCCCAGGTCTTCGTCCTTGAGCGGCTCGTCGGCCGACACCCGCCTTGACTGGAAGGTGACATCCAGCTCGTCGGAACGGGTCGTACGGATCGCCGCGACGACCAGCGCCCTGCCACCGTTGCTGAGCTCCCTGAGCAGGGACGCACCCAGGCTTCCGAAGATGTCGACGTCGTCCACGAAGATCGCATCCGCCGACATGCCGCGAGCCTGGGCCTTCAGGTTCGGTAGTGGATCAGTCGCCTCGCGGTCGATCCAGGCAACCGTCCGCCCCGTCTGATGGAGCTCATAGGCATACTGCATGAGGGCGGTCGTCTTGCCGGAGCCTGCCCGTCCTTCCACCAGGACGATCCTGTGCCGTCCGTCCTCCGCGGGCAGAGCACTGGCGCGGATGCGGTCGATGATGGAGAGCTTGACGGCCAAGCCGTCCTTGACGTCACCCCATGTCGGATCCTGGCCCTTGAGGAACTCGACGCTGCCCGTGGGCGCGTTGTCGACCAGGGAGGAGACTAGTTTGATTCCCGAACCCCGTCGTGCACCGACTCGAACGTCCGCGAGCCGCCTCTTGCCCTGTTGGAGAATCTCCAGTCCCGGCCGCAGTCGCTGCACCGCGAACTCGTGCGGGAGAGCCTGGATGTGGGTGAGTCCGGCTTGTCGTATACGGGCTCGGTCCGCCGCGGTCCCCGGCCCGGTGATGAGAAAGCGAGGAAACCGCTCCGCCTCGGTCTGTGGCTGTGCCAGGGCGAGTGCGTTCCACAGCGAGCGGCTGCTGGGGGAGGAGGCTATGAAGACCGCCGGGTGGGTCAGCAGTTCCGCTTTCAGCCTGCGAAACCACAGTGCGCGTGGCGAGAGATCGTCATCGGCTGGAACACCGAAGTCGAGGCCTTCGGGAGTGGCGGGACTGCCGTGCATGGCGACCACTTCGACCGTGGCCTTGCCGGCCTCGGGTTTACGCTGGAGGGCGTTGACGAAGACGTTGGTCTCCGCGGCTCTCGGGTCGAACTCGAGAACCGACGCGAAGATGTCGGTCGCGGTGAAGTCGTAGATGCGCCACCAAGGGGCTTGCAGCACGCGGCGCGCGGCCGTCATGGACTCCTGGTCCGAGCCGCGCAGTTCGGCGATGTACTGATCGACCGTACGGCCACCCAGTTCGCTGAGGGCGGTCCCCCAGATCTCCGGCGTGGTGGGCGCGGGGTCGGGCACCTCCCCGTAGACCGCCTCGGTCAGCTGCCTGGTGAGTGAGTCGACGTCGGTAAGCCCGTGCTCGCCATGCACACCCGAGACGGCGACGAGGATCATTCGTCCTGTGCCGATCTGTTGGTAGAAGTTCTCCAGGGTGGCCGCTGCGTCGTACGCCTCCGAAGTCGCCTGGCGCGGCAGTGGGGCACGGCCTCCGGAGCGTCGTGGGTTCGGCAGGGGGATCGGCTGCTCGGCAGGAGGTGCCGCAAGGTCACGGATCTTGGGCGCTCTGGCATCGACGATGTCGATACGCAGAAGGCGGTGCTGGCGCGTTGCACCGCGAGGAGACACCAGCCACCGGGCAGCCGCCCCGGCGCGGGCGGATTCGCCGTCGGAGGAGAGCAGCAACGTGCGCGGCAACGCGGGCGTGAGAGCGGCTGGGACGCCTGCGGAGTGCCCCGCGGCCACAAGGGTCAGATCGTTGGCATCGACCCACTGAAGGCAGCTTTCGCCGACCGCGCTGTCCAGCTGTGCCGTCGTGCAGGTGGCCAGGTCTGTGGTGGCGTCGGGTACTGCCATGCGGAAGACCGTGTTGGCGACGACGATGCCCAGTGTGCCCGTGCCCGTCGTGAGTCTTACGGATCCTTCGCCCGGCAGGACGCCCGGTCGCCACTCGGGGAAGTTCGCGTGGGCCTCGGTCCATGCGACGAAGTCCCCTAAGGAAGCGTCTCGGATGGCTTCGACGATGTCGTCCTCGTCACCACGCCACAACCCACGCTCGGTGTCGTTCCAGTAGCGGGTGAGTGCCTTGGCAAGCATGCCTTGGCCAGGTCCGAGCGGGCTGACGTCGTGCTGTCCCGGCACGGTCACGACCGGCGGCAGCCGGTCCGCACCGGTCTCCAGGCACTCCAGCATCACTGTGTCGAGGAAGTCGTCGGTCTCGGCCGGGGTCATCTGGCGTAGTGGGTCGGCACCGGAACCCAGGATGAGGATGCCGTCTATTCGATCACCCTTGGCATGCACCGACCGCACGCTCTCCAGCGCGGCCTCCCGTTGGACAAGGGGTGTGAAGCACAAGAGATGAAACGCCGCGCTCATGTTGGTGATCATTCCCCTTCCATGACGATTGCTTGAATAGCGGCCTTGGGTATCACCAGCTCGGTTTCCTTCTTCGCCCCGCCGCACTCCTTGGAGGCGACCGTGATGCTCACGAACGGGGTGCCGAGAGAGGCCTTGTCGATCTGGCCGGTGATGCGCTCGTTCTTCATGGCGCACAACGTCCGGGCGCTCGCCGCGAAGGAGGGCGAGACAAGAACGGAGCCAGAAGCCTTCTCCTCCTTCGGACCGCCGATGGCAGCGAGAGCAACCGTGATCACGCTGGCGACCAGCGCCCCCATGACCACCCAGTTCGCGAGTTTCTGGCGTTTGTCGACCTGGGCGGCTTCGTCGTCGGCCCTCTTCAGGACGGCGTTGAGCAGGTCCAGTCGATCCTGGGCGTGGCTCGGTCCGGCCAGAGCGCCCACCGGCTGCGCCACCGCCCGGAGATAGAGGACGGCAGCGAGCAGCCACAGGGCCACCGCTGCGACGCTTGCCCAGCGCGTACTCAACGGACGGTCGGCGAGCTGGGTGAACGTCAGCGCCGCCACAATGCCGCTCGCGAACAGCGTGACAGTGGACTGGGCCGCCTGTGCCCTGACTCTGGCGCCACTCCCCGATCGCACACGCTCGGCGTAGTACGCCTCGCTGGCCGGCCCCAGTACGGCTTCCAGGACGAGTTCGCGCTCGTCAGCCGTGCTGTTGGGTACGGATGAATGCGCTGTCATGATGCCCCCGTGGCGCTCATCGGAAGAGCATCATAGAGGGCGAAGAAGCCTTTGTTCAGTGAGGTGTTGAGAACCGGACGACATCGCATGGAAACCGACGAAGGGTGTGCACATGGCACACCCTTCATGGCGAAGTCGCCGGCGCGACGGGACGGGAACGCGAGGGCCGGGGGCTCGTGGTTCCCGGCCCTCGCGGGTCTTGTGGGCTACTTCAGGACGCCCGCGCCCGTCGTGGTCGCCAGGGAGGTCGGGAGGTCCTTCGCGGAGGACTCCAGGCCGGCGGTGAGGGCCGGGGTCCAGTTGACCGTCGTCTTCAGGTCCTTGGAGGACGCGGCGTTGTAGGCGGCGACGAGGTCGGTCGTCGTGCCGTTGACGAGGTTGCCGGAGCCCTTGATCGAGCCGGTGCCGTCGCCGCTGAGGAGCTTGGCGGCCTTCACGGACGACGGGACCTTCCAGTAGTTGTTCTCGGCGACGACCTGGGCCTTGGCGCGCGAGTTGATGCTGTACTGCACCGCGTAGCCGTTGAGCGGCGTGACGTCGTAGAGGTTGTTGTAGATGTGCACCTGGCCGACGCGGGCCAGCGGGGCGCGCTGGACGATGCCCTTCCACACGTTGTGGTGGATGGAGACCCGCAGCTTGCCGCTCGGCTCGCTGTCGCTGCTGCCGATCAGCATGGTCTTGTCGTGGTTGGTGAACTGGTTGCGCGAGACGGTCACCAGGTCGGAGCTCTTGGTGATGTCGAGGGCGCCGTCGTGGATCTGGTACTCGCGGCCGTAGTACTTGGGGTTGGCGCTGTCGAAGTGCGCCGCGTCGGTGAAGCTGTTGTGGTCGGCCCAGACATGGGTGGCGCCGCGCAGGGTCACCGAGTCGTAGTTGGAGTTCCAGTTGCCGTCGTCGCCGTCGGTCGGGTCCCACTGCGGGAAGCAGTCCTCGGTGGCGGAGAAGGCCAGGTTGCGGACGATGACGTTGTCGACGTTCTGGATCTGGAGCATGCCGCCGGTGAGGCCGGCGTTGGTGCCCGGCACGCCCACGATCGTGGTGTTGGCGGGCACCTTGAAGACGATGTTCTTCGCCTGCTTGGTCTGGGCGGCCGCGCGGGCCTTCTCCTGCGTGCCGGAGGGAAGCTTGGACCGGCCGTAGGTGGCGGGGTCGTAGGCCTTCAGGTACGCGGAGAGCGAGTAGCCGGTGCCCGAGGCGTAGTCGGCGCAGGTCAGCTTCTTGCCCGAGTCGTCGGTGTTGGCGTCGATGGTGCCCTTGATCTTGACGATCCGGGGGGTGGTGTCGGTCGCGGAGCCCAGCGCCTTCACCAGCTGGGCGCGGGTGGAGACGGTGAAGGTGTGCGCGGCGTCGGCCTTGGTGCCACCGGTGGTGCCCGTGCCGGAGGAGGCCCAGCCGTCCTTCGCGGCGAGCGTCTGGTGGTACAGGTCCACGGTCCCGGCGTTCGCGCTCATCACGATCGCACCGGCACCGACACCGGCCGCGACGACGGCGGCGGAGATGACGAGGGTGCGACGGGCGCGGAGGGACCGGCGGTGGGAAGCAGCTGCCACGGGGGTTCCTTACGGGGAGGAGCGGGGTTACGCCCTGTCAGTGGTCGCCGCTCCGTGAAGAGTTGCCGCCGGTCGAAAAGATTTTTCTCCGCCCCTGGGGACCGCCGGATCAGCGGCGGCCCCCGCCCGGCCCGCCGCCCCCGCCGAACCCGCCGCCCTCGGGTGCGTCCCCGGCCGTGACCGTGGCGATCTCCTCGGCCGAGCCGAGGGTGCCCGCCCGGCTGTAGAGGCCGCCCGTGCCGTCGGTGGCGGCGGTGGAGCCGCCCGCGTAGATCCGGTAGGTCTCGCCGGTGGTGATCGCGGACGACGAGTAGACGACGTTCTGGATCTGCTTGGCGGTGACGTAGGTGGCGACGATCCCGCCGTCGGCGTCCACGACGTGCAGGGTCGTGCCCGCCGCGACGGAGGAGTCGAGGGTGGCCGACAGCCAGCCCTGGCCGGAGTCCTCGTCGGGGGCGACGGCCATGCCCGCGCTGCCCGCCGCGAGGAGCGTGCCGCCGCTGACGGTGAAGGTGCCGTTGACGTCGAGGGCGCCGTTGCCGCCCTGCTGGGGGCCGTTGACGACGATCGTGCCGCCGGTGATCTCGGCCGTGCCGTTGGAGTCGAGGCCGTCGCCCTCGGAGTCGACGACGAGGGTGCCGCCGGAGACGGTCACCTTGTAGTCGCCGACCGACTCCCCGCCGCCGGGCCCGCCGCCCCGGCCTCCTTCGGAACTCCCGTCGCTGCCGCTGGCGTTGATGCCGTCGTCGCTCGCCACGATCGACACCGAGCCGCCCGCCACGACGATGTCCTTGCCCTCCAGGCCCTCCTGCGCCCGGGTGACCTTCACCGTGCCGTCGTCGATGACGAGGTCGCCCTCCGCGTGCACCCCGTCGTCCCCGCTCGCGGCGGTCACGGTGGCCCCGGCGAAGTGGACCGCGCCGTCGCTGTGCACCGCGTCGTCGGCGGAGTCGACGGCGAGCGTGCCGCCCTCCAGGACGCCGATGACGCCGGCCTTCAGTCCCTTCGCGGAGGTGTCGTCGGCGGGCTGCCCGCCGCTTCCGCCGCCGCTGCCGACGGTCAGCCGGCCGCCGGTGACGACGAGATCGGTGGCGGCACAGACCCCGTCGCCCTGCGCGGTGACGTCGATCGCGCCGCCCGCCAGGGACACGTACCCGGAGTCCTCGTCGTCCTCGTTGTCGGAGGTCAGGCCGTCGCCGCCGGCCTCGACGGTGAGTTCGCCGTCCTCGACGACCAGGTAGTCCTTGCCGCGCACCCCGTCGTCGGCGGCGGTGACGCGGATCGTCCCGGAGGCGAGGACCAGGCCGTCCTTGCTCACGATGCCGTCGTTGCCGTTCCCCTTCACCGTGAGCGTGCCCCCGCCGCCGACGGTCAGGTCACCGGCGCTGAACAGGGCCGCGTCCGCCTCCGCCCCCTCGGCGTAGGACTTCGCGTCGGAGAGGGTGTTCGTGCTGCCGTCGGCGAGGACGACGACCAGGGCGTCCGCCTCGGTGGCCGCGAGGGCCGCCCCGGTGGAGCTGGAGATCCTCGCCCCGTCCAGCACGAGCCGTACGGTCGCGTCGGGCGCGTCCACGACGATCCGCCCGTCGGTGAGGGTGCCGGCGATGCGGTAGGTGCCGGCGCCGGTGATGGTCACGGTCGCCCCGCTCACCGTCGCCCCCTCGCCCGTCACGGTGGCGGAGTCCCCGTCGAGCGCGATGTCCACGGCGTCGGAGGTGTCCTCGGAGAGGTCGGCGTCATGCGCCTTCTTGTCGGCGGCGAGGACCGTGGCGGCGCTCTGCGCGCCCTCCACGGCGGCACCGGCGGAGGCCGACTCCGTGCCGCCGGCCGACTCCTCGGTGCTCTCCGAGGAACAGCCGGTCAGGGCGGCCGCGGCCAGGGCGACACAGGCGAGGGCGGCGGCCAGCCTGCGCCGTACCGAGGTGGCGATGCTCATGCGGGGCTCCCGTCGAGTGCGGTGGGGAAGTGCCGGCGCAGGACCGGCAGCCAGCGGTGGGCGGGGAGTTCGGGGCGCAGGGCGGCGAGGCCGGTGCCGTACTTGGAGACCGTGCAGGGCCGGTGGCCGAGCGACCACAGCAGCCGGTCGGCGCCGCAGCCGGCCCGTCCGGCCTTGGTCTCGACGACGGCCCGGTCCCCGGCGGCCAGCACCCGTGACCCGTCGGGCAGCGCCCAGACCAGCCCGGTGTCGACCGTCATCCGGCTTCCGTCGCCGGGCAGCAGCAGGGTCGTGCGGCGGTACGTCGTCGTCAGCGCGGGCCGGAAGCGCAGGGCGCGCGGGTCGATACGGGCGCCGGTGAGGACGGCGTCGACGAAGGCGCGGCCGACCGGGTCGAGCGCGCGGTCGTCACCGTCGTACGGGATCCGCTGTTTGACGGTGGTGCCGCGCGGGCCCCGCGTCTTGACCTCCAGGAAGTCCAGGCCGGAGTCGAGATAGCTGCGGACGCGGAGCTTGAAGCGGCGCCGGCGGGACCGGGCGGCGCCCAGGTAGGCGTCCAGGCGCGGGGTGTCGTGGTAGAGCGAGCGGTAGCCGAAGTCCCGTCCGCCGTCGATCTCCAGGACCCGGACGTCCGTGCCCAGGCCGCCGAGCCCGGCCAGCAGGACGGGCAGATCGGCGGCCGGCAGGACGTACTTGCGGTCCACCCTGGTCAACAGCTCGGCGCGGGCCACGAGTTCGTCGAGGCCGACCGGGCGCAGGGTGCCGACGGCCGCGCCGAGGGAGTCGAGGGCCCTCATGCGGGGATCCTGCCGCGCGGCGCCCGCGCCTCGACGTCGGCGTCGACGACGTACCGGACCTCGACCTGGGTGGTGTCGTTGACGAGGTCGACCCCCTTGACCGACAGGTTCACCACCCGCCCGCCGAGCAGCACCTCCAGCTGGGCGCGCAGGGCGGCCTCGTCGGTGTACGCGGAGTCCAGCCGCAGACTGCGGGTGCGGTGGCGGGCGAACAGGCGGGGGTGGTCGGCGACGTAGAGCGTGCCGACGAGCAGGACCGTCAGCGCGACCGGCAGGCCGGACGTCTCCTCGGGGATGCCGTTGAGCAGACCGATCGCGAGGGCCGCGAAGTAGTAGGCGATCTCGTGCTGGGCGATCTCGTACGACCGCAGCCGGATGATCGACAGCACCCCGAACAGGCCCATCCCGAGGCCGATCCCGACGGCGGCCTGACTCAGCGTCATCGCGACGGCCAGCACGCCGACGTTGATCCCGAGGAACGCGGTGACCAGGTCCCGCCGGTGATGGCGCGGGAAGTACACGGCGAAGGCCAGAACGGCGATCGCGGCCAGATCCGTGACGACGAGGAGCGGCTGGGTGTCCATGAGTTGGGTGCTCATGCCCCGACGATCGGTCAGTCGGCTGTGAGCTGTCTTGGCGCTTCCTTAAGCGACTTTGAGAAGTGCCGGGAAACAACGGGGAACCTGCCAACAAAGCACGGGAAAAGCCCTGCTAAAGTCCGCTCACTTGGGCGGGGGCAGGGGGCCCTCGTGGGGAGGACCAGCACGTGGGCAAGCACGCCCGGAGAACGGGGGGCGTGACCGCCGCCGTCTCCGCACTCGCGGTCGCCGTCGCGACCGTCGTCACCACCGTCGGGGGCGGCACCGCCGGAGCGACGGGGTCCGGTGGCACCACCGAGATCACCCTCACCGACCCGGCGACCGCCGAACCGCGCACCGAGCGGCCGCTGGTCGTCGGGGAGTCGGGCTATCTGCACCGCCAGAGCGGCGTCGACGGCCTGCTGTGGACCGACCTCACCACCGGCGCCACGGTCACCGTGTCGACCGGGGACGGCGTCTACACACCCGGCTCGCCCTGCGCCACCGTCACCAGCACCTGCCGCACGGCCTGGTACGGCTCCGACGGCGACCTGGTCGCCCTGCCGACGGCGCTGTCCTCGAAGTCGGTCACCCTGTGGGACCCGGCGACGCGGACGACGTCCACGGTCACGTCGTCGTACTACTACCGGGCGCTGGCGGGCGAGACGGTCGTGACGGGCCGTACGCTGATCGACTTCCCGGGCGGGGAGCGGCGGGAGCGGACGATCACCGGCGACGGCACGACCACCCTCGCGGACAACACGGTGGCCGCCGCCGACTCCCGGGGCGTCCTGGTGGAGGGGAGCACCTCGCTCTCCTACGTCGACATCGCGACGGCCGTCTCCACGCCGGCTTTCACGGACATCCCCTACGACGCCTACACCGTCCTGGGCGAGGACCGGTTCGGCTGGTACTACCCCGACAGCGGCAATCTGCATCTGAAGTCCCGCACCGATCCGGCCGGTGAGGAGCAGGTCTACGACCTGTCGTCCCTCGGCGATCTCAAGGACGCCCCCCTCCTCGTCGGCGACCGTCTGCTGCTGCCGCTCGCCGCGAGCGGCACGCTGACGGCCGTGTCCCTCGGCGACGACACCGCACAGACGCTGCTGGAGTCCTCCGGCGCCTACGCGCTGCCCGCGCCCGGCGACGACGCGCTGGTCAGCGGCGGCACCGGCGCCGACGACTGGTGGCTCCAGCGCGTCACGGCGGGCGAGGACGGCACGCCCGCGCTGACGAAGGTGGCGCGGGTCCCGGCGGTGGAGAACGCCAAGAAAGGCATCGCCCTCAGCCGGGGCAGCCTGCGGGTGGTGGAGAGCGACAACGACAGCTCCGTCCGCACCCTCACCACCGACGGCGGCGCCCTCCTGGAGTCCTCCGCCGCCACCGACAGCGCCGTGGTCAACGCCGTCTGCCCGTACACCGGCGTCTCCTGCGCCCCGCTCTGGGGAAACATGGGCTACGGTCCGGACGACGTCTACCTCACCACCTACACCGGTGAGACGGACCAGAAGCTCGACCGGATCAAGGTCACGGGCTCCTACAACCCGATCGAGTTCGGCACCTCCGGCGGCACGATCGTCGACGTCTCCGACGACTACGTGGTCTACCAGTCGGGCGGCACCTCGCCCACGCAGTACGTGTGGGAGATCAGCCAGGGACAGAAGCTGAAGCGCAGCGGCCGCGCCGCCGCCCTGAACGGCTCCACCCTCTGGAGCGCGGGCACCACCGCCGGCCAGGTCACGTCCTACAGCCTCACCGAGGACAAGACCCTCACCACGGTCACGATCCCCGGCGCCGGCTGTGTCCCGACCGAGCTCCAGGCGGCGGGCCGCTGGCTCTACTGGGCCTGCGGCACGGCCTCGGCGGGCGTCTACGACACCAAGGCGGGCACCTCGGTCGCGGTCACCCCGGGCGATGTCCTGCTGGGCGACGGCTTCACCGTCCGCCACGACCACGCCACCGACGAACTGGTCCTCACCGAGGCCGCCTCCGGCACCACCCGCACCCTGGCCTCCGGCGTCCCGGACACCGGTCAGGACACCGACCGCCGCTGGCGCTGGACCGTCGACGAGTACACGGGCCTGGTCGCCTGGTTCGACGGCTACGAGCGCACGCGTGTCGCCACGACCGGCGTCACGCCGTCCGCGCCGACCGCCTTCAAGACGGAGATCGACGACTACACGGCCACCCTGGGCTCGGCCGACTACTGGACCGCCACCTGGCTGCTGTCCCGCCCGGTCACCTCCTGGTCGCTGACCTTCGCCTCGGTGCAGAGCGGCCCGTCCGGCAAGGCCACCCGCACGCTCACGGGCGGCGCCGCCACCGTTTCCCTGGACGCCCGGTGGAACGGCCTGACCTCGGCGGGCGTCCGCTTCCCCAACGGCCGGTACCAGTGGACCCTGCGGGCGACCGGCCTGGGCAGCTCCACGCCCGTCACGGTGAGCAGCGGCACCCGTTACATCGACAAGGGCCTTCCGGTACGCCACGACTACGGCAGCATCGACGGTCCCGACGGCATCGGGGACCTGCTCACCCTGAGCACCTCGGGTGCGCTCACCCTCCACCAGGGCACGGGCGGCGGAAAGTTCTCGGAGAAGGTCACCGGCACCGGCTGGCCCAAGACCATCACCGCCGTCCCTGTCGGCGACCTCAGCGGCGACCGCTGCAACGATGTCCTGGTCCGGCTGAGCAGCGGCGCCCTGCGCCTGTACAAGCCGGGCTGCTACTCGGCGGTCAAGCCGTCCACGAAGTACACCACCCTGGCCGCCAGCGGCTGGAACCAGTACGACGTCCTCACCTCGCCCGGTGACGTCACCGGTGACAGCCGCCCCGACCTGGTCGCCCGTGCCGCCTCCACCGGCACGGTGTACCTGTTCAAGGGCACCAGCACCGGCAAGCTGTCCTCGCGGATCAAGCTGTACGACAACCTGAAGACGTACAAGCGGATCGCGGGCGCCGGAGACCTCGACGGCGACGGCGTCGGGGACCTGATCGCCCAGGACAAGGCCAACAACCTCTACCGGTACTCCGGCACGGGCAAGGGCACCTTCTCCGCCCGCGTGAAACTGTTCGCGAACTGGGGCGCCGCCTACAACGCCGTCGTCGGGGTCGGCGACCTCAACCACGACGGCCGCCCCGACCTCGTCGCCCGCGACACCGCCGGGAAGCTGTACCGGCAGTACGGCGACGGCAAGGGCTCGTTCGGGGCGCGGGCGCTGGTCGGCTCGGGCTGGGGCGGGTACAAGGCGCTGTCCTGACGCTGACGGTATGTCACCCGGCCGGGTGGTCCGCGCAGGACAACCCGGCCGGACCGTGCTCCGCTGGACGTGTGCAGTTGCTCCCCGTGCCCGTCCGCCGGCTCGCCGCCTGGTGTGCGGTGATCCTGCTCGTCGCGGGCGTGGCGTACGTCGGGATCCGGCTGTGCGCGACGTTCCGTACGGCCGTCACGCCGGTGCTGCTCGCCCTGCTCGGGACCGCGCTGCTGCGGCCCCTGTACAAGCGGCTGGTGAAGGCGCGGATGCCGCGGTCGATGGCGGCGGCGCTGACCTGTGTGGCCGTCGTCGCGGTCGTCGGCGGCGCGGTGTACGTGGTGGTCGCCGCGCTGATCGACACCGGGGACCAGATCGTCGCCTCCCTGAAGGACGCGGCGAGGAGTGTCGCCGAGCACTTCGGGGCGGCCGGGACCTCGCTGGACGACCTCGCCTCCAACTCCGGGGACCTGCTGACGAAGTTCGGCGGGACCGCCGCCTCCAATGTGATCAGCGGGGTCAGCGTGGTCGGCGAGACGATCGCCATGGCCGTTCTCGCGCTGCTGCTGGTGTTCTTCTTCCTGCGGGACTCCGACCGCGCCGCCGGCGCCCTGCGCTCGGTGGCGCCGGGCGGCACCGGGGACACCCTGGAGGCGATGAGCCGGCGGGCCTTCGCGGCCGTGGAGGGCTTCATGCGGGGGACCACGCTCATCGCCCTCATCGACGCCCTGTGCATCACCGTCGGTCTGCTCGTCCTCGACGTCCCGGGCGCCCCGGGCCTGGGCGCCCTCGTCTTCGTCGGCGCGTACATCCCCTACCTGGGCGCCTTCATCTCGGGCGCGGTCGCCGTCCTCGTCGCGCTCGCCGACCGGGGGTTCGTCGTCGCGCTGTGGGCGCTGGGCGTCGTCCTCGCCGTACAGGTCCTGGAGGGCCATGTCCTGCAGCCCGCCATCCAGAGCCGCACCGTGCAGATGCATCCCGCCGCCGTCATGCTCGCCATCACCGCCGGCGCCTCCGTGGCCGGCGTCCTCGGCATGCTGCTCGCGGTGCCGCTGACCGCGGCGGGCTTCGGGGTGCTCAGCGAGCTGCGGACGCGTTACGGCGCTCCGGGGCCGTCGGAGCCGCCCGCGCCGTCGGCCTCGTAGAGCTCGAACCAGATCGTCTTGCCCTCGCCGCGCGGGGCCACCCCCCAGGCGTCCGCGAGGAGTTCGACGAGGACCAGGCCCCGGCCGGAGGAGGCGAGTTCGCCGGGGCGGCGGCGGTGCGGGAGGTCGTCGCTGCTGTCGGTGACCTCGATCCGGATCCGGCGCTCACCGGGGGCGCCGGTGACCTCGGCGACCAGGAGCGCGTCGGCGTCCGTGTGGACGAGGACGTTGGTGAGGCTCTCCGACAGCAGGAGCACGGCGGAGTCGACCTGGTCGGTGCTCGGCCAGTCGTGGAGCAGTTCGCGCAGTTGCTGGCGGCCCACCGCGACACGCTCGGGTTCGGCCTGGGCGACGGTCAGCATGGTGCGGCGGACCGGGGTGCGCACGGGGGCGGCGGCGGCCGGGCCGCAGCCTGCCGCGCCGTGGCGGCACAGGAGCAGGACGGCGATGTCGTCGCCGCGGCGGTCGGCGAGCGGGCCGGGGGTGTGGTGCGAGGACGGGCCGTGCACGGCCTGGACGAGGGCGTCGGCCAGTTCCTCCAGGTCGCCCTCGTGGCCCTCCAGGATCGCGCGGACCCGGCTCCAGCCGGTGTCGAGGTCGTGACCGCCCGTCTCCAGCAGCCCGTCGGTGCACAGCATCAGCGACTCACCGGGCTCCAGCGCGAGCCGGGTGGTGGGGTAGTCGGCGGCGGGGTCGATACCGAGGGGGAGACCGCCGGCCGTGGCGCGGACCATGACCGTGCCGTCGGCCATCCGCACGGCCGGGTCGAGATGCCCGGCCCGGGCCGTCTCCAGCACCCCGGTCACCGGGTCGACCTCGATGTAGAGGCAGGTCGCGAACCGCAGGTCGGTGTCGTCGCCGGCCTGGTTGATGCCGTGCAGGAAGCCGGAGGCCCGGGAGAGCACGGCGTCCGGGCGGTGGCCCTCGGCGGCGTAGGCGCGCAGGGCGATCCGCAGCTGGCCCATGAGCCCGGCGGCGCGCACGTCATGACCCTGGACGTCCCCGATGACCAGCGCGAACCGGCCGCTGGGCAGCGGGATCATGTCGTACCAGTCGCCGCCGACCTGAAGCCCGCCGCCGGTCGGTATGTAGCGGGCGGCCAGGGTCATGCCGGGTATCTCGGGGCCGAGCGTGGGCAGCATCGAGCGCTGGAGGCCGTCGGTCAGCTCCCGCTGGGTCTCGGCGGCGCCCGCGCGGGTGAGGGCCTGGGCGAGCATCCGGGCGACGGTGGTGAGGACGGACCGCTCGTCCGGGGTGAAGACCACCGGGTGGGTGAAGGCGGCCATCCAGGCGCCCATCGTCCGCCCGGCCACCGTCAGGGGCACGAACGCCCAGGACTCCCGGCCGAAGTGCGCGGCCATCGGCCAGGTGAGGGGGTAGCGCTCCTTGTACTGCCCGGGTGAGGAGAGGTACACGGCACGGCCGGTGCGGACGACCTCGGCGGCCGGGTAGTCCGTCTCCACGGGCATATGGGTGAAGGGTTCCTCGTCGCCGGGCTGCTGCCCGTGGTGGCCGATGATCGTCAGCCGGTCGCCGTCGACCCCGAAGACGGCGAGCCCGTCCGGCGAGAACCCCGGCATCGCCAGGCCCGCCGCCACCCGCAGCACCTCCTCCGTGGACCGCGCCTCCGCCAGCGCCCGGCCCGCGTCCAGCAGGAACGCCTCCCGTGAGCGCCGCCAGTCACCGGTGACGGCGGTGCGCCCGGCGGGGGTGCCGGGGCGGGGCTCGGTGACCTCCTGGAGGGTGCCGATCAGCTCGTACGCCCGTTTCTCGGGGTCGAAGGAGGGCTTGGAGCGGCTGCGGACCACCCGGATGATCCGCCCCTGCTCGTCCATGATCCGGATCCGCACCTCGGCGAGGGTGCCCTCGGCGACGGCGAGCTGGACCACTCCGGTGATCTCGTTCCAGTCGACGGGGTGCAGCCGGGCCCGGGTCTGGGCCTCGCTGAGGACCGTCCCCTCGGCGGGCAGCCCGAGCAGCCGGGCGGCCTCGGCGTCGACCGTGACCTGCCCGGTGGCCGTGCTCCAGTGCCACAGGCCGGTCGCGAGGGAGGCGAGGACCTCTCCCACGGCGGGCAGGGACTCGCCAGCGCGCATTGCCCCACTCTAAGAAGACGGCGCCGAAAGGTGCCACTGATGAGTGCCATTGATGAGCGGATCGCAACCGGTGATGATCATCACCGGCGCTATTGAGGGGAGGCGATCTTGGGCTGCCCGGTACCCTGGGGTTTGTTTCACGTGAAACGTGCCCCCTATCCACGAAGGCTGGATGAACGACGATGCATCGGTACAGGTCCCACACCTGCGGCGAGCTCCGCTCCTCTGACGTCGGCACCGACGTCCGGCTGAGTGGCTGGCTGCACAATCGGCGCGACCTGGGCGGCATCCTCTTCATCGATCTGCGCGACCACTACGGCATCACGCAGCTGGTGGCGCGGCCGGGCACGCCCGCGTACGAGGCCCTGGACAAGGTCAGCAAGGAGTCGACGGTCCGCGTCGACGGCAAGGTCGTCTCGCGCGGCACGGAGAACGTGAACGCGGACCTCCCCACGGGTGAGATCGAGGTCGAGGTCGGCGAGGTCGAGCTGCTCGGCGCCGCCCAGCCGCTGCCCTTCACGATCAACACCGAGGACGGGGTCAACGAGGAGCGGCGTCTGGAGTACCGCTTCCTGGACCTGCGCCGCGAGCGCATGCACCGCAACATCATGCTGCGTACGGCGGTCATCTCGGCGATCCGGCACAAGATGACGGCGCTGGGCTTCAACGAGATGGCGACCCCGATCCTGTCGGCGACCTCCCCCGAGGGCGCCCGTGACTTCGTGGTCCCCTCCCGGCTGAACCCGGGCAAGTTCTACGCCCTCCCGCAGGCGCCGCAGCAGTTCAAGCAGCTGCTGATGATCTCCGGCTTCGACCGCTACTTCCAGATCGCGCCCTGCTTCCGTGACGAGGACGCGCGTGCGGACCGTTCGCCGGGCGAGTTCTACCAGCTCGACGTCGAGATGAGCTTCGTCGAGCAGGAGGACGTCTTCCAGCCGATCGAGCAGCTCATGACCGAGCTGTTCGAGGAGTTCGGCGGCGGCCGGCACGTCACGTCCCCCTTCCCGCGCATCCCGTTCCGCGAGGCGATGCTGAAGTACGGCTCCGACAAGCCGGACCTGCGGGCCCAGCTGGAGCTGGTGGACATCACCGATGTCTTCGAGGGCTCGGAGTTCAAGGCCTTCGCGGGCAAGCACGTGCGCGCCCTGCCGGTGCCGGACGTCTCCGCCCAGCCCCGGAAGTTCTTCGACCAGCTCGGCGACTTCGCCGTCACGCTGGGCGCGAAGGGTCTGGCGTGGGTGCGGGTGGCCGAGGACGGCACGCTGTCCGGCCCGATCGCCAAGTTCCTCACCGAGGAGAACGTGGCGGAGCTGACCAAGCGGCTCTCGCTGGCCCCCGGCCACGCGATCTTCTTCGGCGCGGGCGAGTTCGACGAGGTCTCGAAGATCATGGGCGCGGTGCGCGTCGAGGCCGCCAAGCGGGCCGGCCACTTCGAGGAGGGCGTCTTCCGCTTCTGCTGGATCGTCGACTTCCCGATGTACGAGAAGGACGAGGACACCGGCGCGATCGACTTCTCGCACAACCCGTTCTCCATGCCGCAGGGCGGCCTGGAGGCGCTGCAGACCCAGGACCCGCTGGACATCCTGGGCTGGCAGTACGACATCGTCTGCAACGGCGTCGAGCTGTCCTCCGGCGCGATCCGGAACCACGAGCCGGAGATCATGCTGAAGGCGTTCGAGATCGCCGGCTACGACCGGGAGACGGTCGAGGAGAAGTTCGCGGGCATGCTGCGCGCGTTCCGCTTCGGCGCCCCGCCGCACGGCGGCATCGCGCCCGGCGTGGACCGTATCGTCATGCTCCTCGCGGACGAGCCGAACATCCGCGAGACGATCGCGTTCCCGCTCAACGGCAACGCCCAGGACCTGATGATGGGCGCGCCGACGGAGCTGGAGGAGGCCCGGCTGAGGGAGCTGCACCTGACGGTGCGCAAGCCGCAGCCGAAGTAGGTTTCTGTGAAAGGGGCGGGAGACCGGGGTCGGTTTCCCGCCCCTTTTCCGTTTCGGTGGCCGAAGGCCTCAGGTTTCTCAGGAACCCACAGTCTTCACCCATGATCAGGACAGCCTTCTTACTTAGCGTCCGAGGCATGACGGGAAACACCGAAGAGATCAAACCCGAAGGCCCCGCGCACAAGCGGAACATGACGCGCCGCAAGGTCGTCGTCGCGGGCGGCGCGGCCGTTGTCGGTGTCGGCGCGGCCGGCGCGCTGGCCATGACCGCCTCCGCCGACGAGGCCTCGGACGCGACGGACACCGCCTCCGCGTCCGCGTCGAGCACGGCC
Organism: Streptomyces sp. YKOK-I1; assembly: GCF_054660435.1. Classification (NCBI taxonomy): domain Bacteria; kingdom Bacillati; phylum Actinomycetota; class Actinomycetes; order Kitasatosporales; family Streptomycetaceae; genus Streptomyces; species Streptomyces sp. YKOK-I1. The sequence continues at coordinate 5,399,259 of NZ_BAAGDR010000001.1, read as the reverse complement.
GAGGTCTGTTACAAGCTCACCTCGGAGACCACCGAGGGGCCGTACTACATCGACGCGGACAAGCTCCGCCAGGACATCACCGAGGACAAGGAGGGCATCCCGCTGACCCTCAAGCTCAAGGTGATCGACTCCGAGACCTGCAAGCCGGTCGTGGGCGCGGCCGTGGACGTCTGGCACTGCGACGCGCTCGGCCTCTACTCGGGTTACGAGTCCTTCTCCCAGGGTGGCGGTACGGCCCCCACGGACGCCCCCACGGACACGCCCACCGGCGAGCCCCCGTCCGGTGAGCCCACCGGCGAGCCCCCGTCCGGCGGCACCGGCGGCGGTGGCGGCCACGAGGAGCCCACCAGCGACACCCGCTATCTGCGCGGCACCTGGAAGACCGACAAGAAGGGCTGTGTCACCTTCACGACGATCTTCCCCGGCTGGTACCAGGGCCGCTGCGTCCACATCCACACCAAGGTGCACGTGGACGGCGAGTGGACCGACGCCGGCTACGAGGGCGGCCACACCTGCCACACCGGCCAGTTCTTCTTCGAGGAGGAGGCCGTGCTCCTCACGGAGGAGGTCGACCCGTACTCGACGAGCACCACGACCCGCACCCTGCTCACCGAGGACACCATCTACGACCAGAGCGGCACCACGGGCGGCCTGCTCAAGCTGAAGTACAACAAGAACAACATCGCCAAGGGCGTGACCGCGTCCATCACCATGGGCGTCGCTCCCGACGAGACCAACGACGGCACGAGCTGACCGCTGATCGTCCGTAGGTCGATTTCCGGCCCCCTTTCGCGCAGGATGCGAAAGGGGGCCGTTTTCTCAGCTCGCTGACAGGGTTCCTGCCTACTTTGCATGTCCATGACGGGATACTCACAGGAACCCCAACTGCCCGCGGAGACAACCGATCTGACGCGCCGTCGGGTCGTCGCGGTGGGCGCGGGCGCGCTCGCCGTGGCGGGACTCGGCGGTGGCGCACTCGCGGTCGACGCGGCGGCCGGCGAGCGGACACCCGGCCCCCATGAGCGGCCCGAGGACTGCTATGTCCTCACCTCGGAGACGGTCGAGGGCCCCTACTACATCGACGCCGACAAGATCCGCCGGGACGTCACGGAGGACCGCGAGGGCATCCCCCTCCTCCTCAGCCTGAAGGTGATCGACTCCGAGACCTGCCGGCCCCTCCGCAACGCGGCCGTCGACATCTGGCACTGCGACGCGGCGGGTGTCTACTCGGGCTACGAGGACATGGGCAACGGCGGCGGCGGGGGCGGCGGCCCGGCCCCGACGGGCGAACCCCCGACCGACGCCCCGACCGACGCCCCGACGGGCCCGCCTCCCGGTGGCGGCGGTGGCGGCCACCAGGAACCGACCGACGACACCCGCTACCTCCGCGGCACCTGGCGCACGGACCGCCACGGCCATGTCTCCTTCAAGACGGTCTTCCCGGGCTGGTACCGGGGCCGCTGCGTCCACATTCACACCAAGGTGCACGTGGACGGCGAGTGGACCGACGCCGGCTACGAGGGCGGCCACACCTGCCACACCGGCCAGTTCTTCTTCGACGAGGAGTCGGTCGTGGCCACGGAGAGCGTGGAGCCGTACACCTCGAACACAGCGGAGCGCACCCTGCTGACCGAGGACACGATCTACGACCAGAGCGGCGCGACGGGCGGCCTGCTCAAGCTCCGCTACGACAAGCGGGACATCTCCAGAGGCGTACGGGCGACGCTGACCGTGGGCGTCGACCCCGCCACCACCCAGGACGGCCAGGGCACCCCGCCCGAGCCGAGCGCCTCCGCTTCCCCGTCGGCGACCTGACGCACTGTCCGCCCGGCCTGCTCCTTCCCTTGTTCCGCCCCTCTTGTCCACCCCCTTGGAAACCTCACCGGTGTCACACAGGAATCCCGGGGGGTGATCACAGCGCCTTGTCTTCTCATGGAGGAGGAGGGAGCCGACGAGGGTCGGCGGACAAGGGAGGAACGGGCCATGGTTTTCGCGATTGCGCTTTCGGTGTTGCTGATCGTCGGCGCCACGGCAGGAGTCGTGGCCCAGCGCCGGGCCCAGCGGACCCGTCCCGCGTCCGACCTCGACGCGGAGGCCGAGGCCAACCACGCCCTCGTCCGCCTGACGGGCGGCCTGGTCCCCCCGAACGCCCGCGCCTGGTCGACGGCCGCCGCCGACACGGACCACGCCCTGACGCGAGCGGCGGAATGCCAGCGCGAGGCCCGATCCCTTCTGGCCACGGCCCATACGGCGACGGAGTACGCGGAGGTCACGCGACTGGCGGGGGAGGGCCTCGCCCACCTGCGGGTGGCCCGCGCGGGGTTGGGCCTGGACACGGCCCCTTTCCCTGCGCCTGCCTTCGCGACTACGTCTCGCTAGAGCCGGAGGGGCGATGCCCGCCATGGGGCAAGGGTCTTCAGGCCGGTGCGGGTGGTGATGTACCAGTGCCCCTCGTCCGGCACCGAGACATCCGAATCCGGGTCCGTGTTCATGTGCTCGTCTCGTCCTCGGACGGCTCGACGAACAGGTCTCCTGCTGCCGTGGCCGTCAGGGAACGGTCGAACCAGAGGGTGAGGGTGTCGAGGTCGTCGCAGGAGGTGATGCGCTCGCGGATGTCCTCGGGGACATCGATGCCGCGCTTCTCCAGGAGACGGAGAACGAGCGACGCGCGATCTTCGACCTTGCCCTTCGCCTCCCCTTCCAGATACGTCTCCTCGAACATCGTCCTGTGGCCCGGGTAGTGGGTGACGAGGCTCTTCATCAGTGCTTTCCATGCCTTTCTGATCGGAGTGCTCTCCAGGCCGATCTCCACGACCTCGACCCAGTGCCTCGTAGTGAGCGGGTCGAAGGCCAGGAAGCCGCGGGCCACCGTTTCGAGTATGGCGGGTGCTCGGAGATTCTCGCTATGAACGATGGCCGACAGAGCCGCTGACGCCGGGTTCCGCGTGACCATTGATTCATCGGTGACTTCGGGGACCGTGGTCGGCCCCAGGACGAATGGCCTCGTCACCTGCGTCGTCCACGGCCCCACGGCGCACTCGAAGGGCCCCGCCGCCCAGATCGCGGTCGGGCGGTCCTTGCATACCGCCACCAGCAGCACCGGCATGTCGTACTTCGCACGCAGATAAGCGACGTAGTAGGCCCAGCTTTTCGCCTTCTCCGGGTGCTTCTTGGTCTGTGCTTCGATGGCGATCAGGAAGCTCTCGCCCATCTCAGGCTCGAACTTGAGCACAGTGTCGACCCGGCGCTCCAGCGGTCGGATCTCTGTGGCGTCCGGCGAGACAGTGCCGAAGTCCGCCTTCGACGGCGGCGGAATTCCCAGCGACTCGAAGACGGGTGTGAGGGCCTCTGGATGTTCCTGGAAAAGCCGATGGGAGGCCTCGTGGGTGGGTGTGACCATGTGCGCAACCTAGAACGATCAAGGAGTCGATTGTCCGGCGAACTCGGGGCGTTCACTCTTTCGAGGAGCGAAGGAACGTTCACGCCACGACGCTGACCAGGTCGCACCAGATGTATTTGCCGGCGCCGACGATGTTCTTGTGATCGGGCCGAGGGACCCAGCCCCAACGGTCCGAACAGTCCCGTACGAGCGCCAGCCCACGGCCGGTCTCCGCGTCCCACGAGGTGTCGCGGGACAGGCGGGGCGGGGCGGGGTCGTTGTCCCAGACGCCGATGCGGAGGGTGCGGTGTTCCGCGCGGAGTTTTATGGCGGCGGGGCCCTTGGTGTGCCGCACCGCGTTGGTGATCAGCTCGGCGGCCAGCAGCTCGGCGGCCTCGGTGAGATGCGGGAAGCCATGGGCTGCGAGGACGGCGCGGAGGGTCTGACGGCAGATGCGGACGGCTCGGGGGTCGTTGGGGATGTAGAGGATGTACTCCCAGACGGCGGGACCTTCTTCGGGTTCGGGCATGGGTGACTCCTGGCAGGTGGAGGGGAGTGGGCCGGTGGCTCCGTCGCCGCCGTCTTGGCATGACAGGGCGGTGCGCTTCCGGTTTCCGGTTTCGCAGGGTGTGCGTCGCATCACCGACGGTAGAGACTAAGGTTAGTGTCGCGCAACTGGTTGTCGTACTCTGATCACCCAATGTGGTGAGCGCGGAGGTTCAGGTGCCACGGAAACAACCGACGGCCAGACAGCAGCGGTTGGGCCGGGAGCTGCGCCGACTACGCGAGGCGGCGGGCATGACCGCACGTCAGGCCGCCGGTCTGCTGGGCGCAGTGGCCGTGACCATGAGCCAGATCGAGTCGGGCGTCGCGGGGGTCAGCGAGGCGCGCGTACGGAGGATGGCCGCTCAGTATGCCTGTACGGAAAAGGAGTTGATCGACGCACTCGTGGAGATGGCGACAGACCGAACGCAAGGGTGGTGGGAGGAATACCGGGAGACCCTCAGCCCGACGTTCCTCGATCTGGCGGAGCTGGAGCACCACGCCCACTCACTTCGCGTGATCGCGACCGCCCACGTACCAGGACTTCTTCAGACCGAGGACTACGCACGAGCCGTGTTCCGGTACTGGGTACCCGAGCTCCCGGCGGATGAGCAGGAGCTTCGGGTCGCCTACCGCATGCGCCGCCAGCAGGTCCTGTCCCGGGGGAACGCGCTTCCGTACACGGTGATCCTGCACGAGTCCGTGCTGCGTACGCGCGTGGCAGACCGCCGGGTCGCCCGCGCCCAACTCGAGCGACTGCTCAGCCAGTCGGAACGCCCGAACATCTCGGTCCAGGTCGTCCCCTTCGACATCGACGGGTTCGGCGGCGCGAGTTCATCACTGGTCTACGCGGGCGGGCGCGTGCCCGCTCTGGACACAGTGCAGCGGGACACCCCCTATGGATCGGCGTTCCTGGACGCCGCCGCTCAACTCCACGCCATGCGAACACTCTTCCGTAAGGTGGAGTCGGCGTCCCTCGATGCTGCTCGGTCGCGGGACTTCATCCATCGTCTGGCGAAGGAGATGTAAGCCGTGATCCAGTGGCAGAAGTCCACGTACTCCGGCGGTGCCGACGGCAACGAGTGCGTCGAACTCGCCGCCACCGACGCCGCCCTCCTCCTCCGCGAGAGCGACACCCCCACCCGAACACTCCCCCTCACCCCCACCGCCCTAGCCGCCCTCCTCACCCATCTCCGCCCCGACCGCCCCTGACAGCGCCCCACGGCGGAATCTCCTCGCACGCCTCCCGCCAAGCCGCCGGAACGCCCCCCGTCCCCGTGCGGGCCGCGACGACGCCCCCCGCTATCGCACAGGTCGTGTCCCGGTCCCCCCACCCCCCGACCGTCTGCCACAGCGCCTCCGTCAGGTCGTCCAGGTGGCCGGCCGCCGACCAGAGGGCGAACGGGACCGTGTCCTGGGCCGAGAGCTGGGTGCCCGTGCCCAGGACCGACGCCGCGTGGCGTACCGACGTGCGCGAAGGGAAGTCCGCGGCACGCCACAGGCGCGAGCGGACCTCGCTGTTCGGCACGTACCAGGCGACGTTGCGCAGGAAGTCCCCCCGAGGCGGCGCCTCCCTCTCCGCCGAGGCCGCCGCCAGTGACGCGGCGACCGCCACCGCGACCGCCCCGGCCGTGGCCTCGCGGTGGGCGTGTGTGGTCAGCGCCGACAGAAAGGCCAGCCTGGCCGCGAGCGCCGGCCTGTCGTAGAACCACGCCCCCAGCGGAGCCACCCGCATCGCCGCGCCGTTCCCGTGCGAGCCCTGCCCGCCGAAGGCGCCCGTCGTCACCTCACGCCAGTGCTCACCCTCCCCGATGCGGCGCAGCACCCCGTGCATCGACGGGCCGTAGCCGCGGTCCGGGTCGCGTGCGTACGCGGCGGCGAACTCCCGGGCCAGGTCGTCCTCCCGGACCTCCCCGTGCTCCTCCAGATGCGCGCACAGCACCAGCGCCATCGCCGAGTCGTCCGTCCACAGCCAGGGGCCGGGCCGGAGTTCCCGCGCCGCCCACAGCCCTTCCGCGTCCTCCTCCGCCCGCAGGAACCAGCCGTCCCCGAACGCGTCCCCCAGGACCAGCCCCTCCAGGCTCCTGGTCATCAGGTCCGTACGCATGCCTTCCATGGCGCCCCCTCGCTCCGCACACCGTAGAGAGGAGCATCTTCGGGCCCGGCCCGCCACCGACTTTTCCCCCTCGCCCCCGGTACGGCTACCGCGCGTCGTGCAGGGGGCGGTGCTGTTCGTTCAGGAGCGTGAGCAGGCGGGTGAGTTCGTCCTGCTCGGCGGGGGTGAGGGGGGCGAGGAGTTCGCGCTGGGCGTCGGCGATGAGCCGGTCGAGGCGCTCCAGGCGGCGGTGGCCCGCGGGGGTGAGGGTGATGACGTTGCGGCGGCGGTCGGCGGGGTCGGGCTCACGGCTCACGCACGCGGCGTCGGCGAGCGCGTTGAGGACGGCGACCATGTCGCTGCGGTAGACGCCGGTGCGGCGGCTGAGGTCCGCCTGACTGGCCGCACCGCCCTCGGCGAGCGCGACCAGCACGGCGAAGTGCCACTTGTGGGCGCCCTCGGCGGCCAGGCGCTCCCCGACGAGCCGGTCGCCGACGGCCGCGGCCCCGGCGAGCAGCCGGCTGGGGATGGCGCGCAGCCGGGCCGGGGTGTGTTCGGGGGTCGCGCTCATCGGGTTCCTCCACCTCTTGTGTTAGTGCCACTAACAGTCTACCTTCGCTAGTGACACTAACGTTTATGTCACTAACGATCCGAGGGGAAGACCATGTCCGAGACCCTGATCGAGCCGTTCCGCATCGACATCCCCCAGGCCGACCTCGACGACCTGGCCGACCGCCTCGCCCGCACCCGCTGGCCCAACGAGGTCGCCGACGCCGGGTGGGACTACGGCTTCCCGCTCGCGCGGCTGAAGGAGCTGGCCGAGTACTGGCGCACCGGCTACGACTGGCGGAAGCACGAGGCCGAGCTCAACGAACTTCCGCACTTCACCACCGGGATCGACGGCCAGAACATCCACTTCGTCCATGTCCGGTCCCCGAGGCCGGACGCGCTCGCGCTGATCCTCACGCACGGCTGGCCGGGGTCGTTCCTGGAGTTCCTCGACGTGATCGAGCCGCTCTCGCGCGACTTCCACCTGGTGATCCCGTCGATCCCGGGATACGGCTTCTCGGGGCCGACCCACGAGCGCGGCTGGGACGCCTTCCGGATCGCGCGGGCCTGGGCCGAGCTGATGCGCCGCCTCGGCTACGACCGGTACGGCGCCCAGGGCGGCGACTTCGGCGCCGGCATATCGACGGCCCTCGGCGCCGTGGCACCCGAGCAGGTCGTCGGGGTGCACGTCAACTACCTGCCGACCCGGCCGGACCCGGAGGCCCGCGTCGAGCTGTCCGAGAAGGACGAGGCCCGGCTGGACAGGATCAGACAGCTGATGGCGAACCGTCCGCCGTACCAGGCCCTCCAGGCCCTCACCCCGCAGACCATCGGATACGCGCTGACCGACTCGCCGGTCGGCCAGCTGGCCTGGATCGCCGAACGCTTCGCGCAGTGGACCGACCCGCGCACGCCGGTCGGCGTCGACCGGATGCTCACCGACATCTCGCTGTACTGGCTGACCGCCACCGCGGCTTCCTCGGCACGGCTGCACCACGACGCTCCCCGCGGGCGGAGCGTGCCCTGCCCGGCGCCGGTCGGGGTCGCGGTGTTCGCGCACGACATCACCCAGTCGGTACGACCGCTGGCCGAGCGGCTGTACGACATCAGGCACTGGTCGGAGTTCGAGCGCGGCGGCCACTTCGCCGCGATGGAGGTGCCGGAACTGCTCGCCGGGGACGTCCGGGACTTCTTCCTCGTCGGCGTCGGGAAGGAGTGAGCACGACCGGATACGGCGGAGCGGCCCCGCGCACGCGAGACCGCTCCGCCGTACCTCCGTACCTCCGTGCCTCAGGCCTCCTCAGGCCCCGCCTCCGTCATCCCGTGCACCGCCGGGACGGTCCCCAGGCGGCCCTTCTGGAAGTCCTCGAACGCCTGCTGCAGTTCGGCCTTGGTGTTCATGACGAACGGACCGTAGTGGGCCATGGGCTCACGGATCGGCTGTCCGCCCAGCAGCACGACCTCCATGTCCGGCGTGTGCGAGTCCTGCTTCTCGTCCGCGCGGACGGTCAGCGAACCACCGGCCCCGAAGACCGCGGTCTGGCCCAGGTGGATCGGACGGCGTTCGGCGCCGACCGTGCCCTTGCCCGCCAGGACGTACGCCAGGCCGTTGAAGTCCTCCCGCCAGGGGAGGGTCAGCTCCGCGCCGGGCGCGAGCGTCGCGTGGATCATCGTGATGGGGGTGTGCGTGATGCCGGGGCCCGCGTGACCGTCCAGCTCGCCGGCGATGACACGCAGCAGCGCGCCGCCGTCGGGGGTGGTCAGCAGCTGGACGTTGCCGCCGCGGATGTCCTGGTAGCGCGGCGCCATCATCTTGTCCTTGGCCGGGAGGTTCACCCACAGCTGGAGGCCGTGGAAGAGCCCGCCGGACATGACGAGGTGCTCCGGCGGCGCCTCGATGTGGAGGAGGCCCGAGCCGGCCGTCATCCACTGGGTGTCGCCGTTGGTGATGGTGCCGCCGCCGCCCTGGCTGTCCTGGTGGTCGAAGATGCCGTCGATGATGTAGGTGACGGTCTCGAAGCCGCGGTGCGGGTGCCAGGGGGTGCCCTTGGGCTCGCCCGGCGCGTAGTCCACCTCGCCCATCTGGTCCATCATGATGAACGGGTCGAGGTGGCGGTAGTGGATCCCCGCGAACGCCCGGCGCACCGGGAAGCCCTCGCCCTCGAAGCCGCTCGGCGCGGTCGTGACACCCAGCACGGGACGCGCCACGGCCTCGGCCGACGCGGCGACACGCGGCAGCGTCAGCGGGTTCTCGACGGTCACTGCAGGCATGGTCCCTACCTCCTTGGGCGATGTGCGGCCCAGTTTAGTTGAGCATTGAACTTTCTGCCAGCCCCAACGACGAAAGCCCGGAGGACATTCCCTCCGGGCCGTGCCGTCCCTCGGACGAGGGATCAGTTGCTGAAGTACAGGTACTTCCAGGCGCCGTACGTCGTCGAGTTCACGTTGTCGCCGGACGAGCCGTTGACGTACACCGAGCGCATCCGGGCCCGGATGCCCGACTCACCGGGCGCCCCGAGGCTGACGGCCGACTTCCCGTTCGCGCCGATGGGGAACCACTCCGAGTCCGTGGAGTACCACGAACCCTGGTAGTAGACCTGGAGGTCGAAGCGCTGCTGACGGCCCGGGTAGTAGGTCATCGTCGTGGTGAGCAGCGGGTCGGTGTTCTTGTGGAACCAGTAGTACGACGTCGAGCCGATCTTCGCCGTCCGGTAGTGCTTGGAGACGGCGGTGGAGACCTTGACCCGCGCGTAGGCCGTGACCTTCACGGTCTTCGGCTTGTAGCGGGAGTCGCCCGCGAAGACCGCGGTGACGGTCGTGTCCCGGGTCATGTCGACCCAGGCGGCGATGTTGCCGCTGGAGTTGACCTTCCCCTTCTTGATCAGCTTCTTCGGCTTGTCACTGCCGAAGGGGTCGGCCCAGATCTCGACCGTGCGGTTGTTGTAGGTCGAGCCCAGGTGCGCCGTGAACTTCACGTCGGCGCCGTAGTTGTACAGCTTGCCGTTGTTGTTCAGGCTCAGGCTCGTCGCGACGCGGGAGACGGCGACCTTGTCGGAGGCGGAGACCGCGGTGTGCTCGGCGTCGCCCGCGTAGGTCACCTTGTAGGTGACCGTGCCGCCGGCCGGCGGGGTGTCCGTGAAGGAGTACGTGCCGTCCGCCTTGACCGTGACGGCGGCGAGCGCCTTGCCGCTGGGGCTGTCGAGGTCGGTGCGGGTGACGGAGAGCTTGACGCCCGTGGGCAGCGGGACCGTCGCCGAGATCCTGCCGGTGACGGTGAGCTTCTTGGCGCGGGTCGCCGAGCTCGGGGCGCTGACCGTGAGGGTGGGGACGTTCAGCGTCGGCTGGGAGAGGGCCTTGAGCGTGTAGGTGCCGCCGCCGGCCGGTGCGAGCGCGAAGATCCGCGAGGAGTCCGGCGCCCAGCGCACATCCGCGGCGGCGGTGTAGTCGGAGGAGGAACCGACGGTGTACGTGCGCAGGGGCTGGGTGGCGTTCGGCCGGTAGACCGTGACCTTGCCGGGGGCGTACTGGGCGACCAGCCCGTTCGGCCCGGCGTCGCCGCCCCACGCCTCGGGGTAGGCGCCGTCCTTGGTGAGGGTGCCGTTCGCGTAGGCGTGCCGGTCGGAGCCGTTGACGAGCACCTGGTCGGCGCCCGCGACCAGGTCGATGTCCCGGACACCGTCGTTCAGGGCGTACGAGGTGTCGTGCCAGGCGACCACCTCGGCGGTGCCGCTCGACACGTCGAGGACGGCCTCGGTGCCCGTGGAGTCCCCGGTCTCGCCGACGGCCAGCAGGCCCGGCCGCGACGGGTCGGTGTCCAGCAGGGCCTGCCCCCACATCCCGGACCCCGTTCCCTCGGCCGGGATCTGGGTCATCGCCACCGGGTCGGTCCCGCTCGCCGGGTCCACCGCCGGGTCGACGGAGCCGAGGTCGCCGTCCCACTGGTCGCCGTACGAGAACCAGACCTTGCCCCCGGCGAAGGCCAGGTGGCGCGGGCCGGCGGTGGTCGGGATCGTGTACGTCGTCCTGACGTCCAGCGTGGCCGGGTCCAGGGCGAGGATCTGGTGCGTGTTGGGCAGGGCCGCGTACAGGGTGGTGCCGTCGTCCGACAGGGCCAGGTCGCTGACGCTGCCGAAGCCGACGTTCAGGTCGACGAGGGTGCCGCTGTAGTCGGCGGCGAGGATCCGGCCGTCCGCCGCGTCGCCGACGAACACGCGCTGGAGCGCGCCGTCCACGACGAGGCCGCCGGCGCGGGCGACGGTGGTCTCGGCGGCCGAGGCGGTCCCCGCCGCCACGACGCTCAGCGCCGCCGAGCTGAACAGGACCGCGAGCGCCGTCGCGACCGAAGTGCTGCGCATGCGCACAGTGATGAACCCCCAGTGGAAACCCGGGTTCGCCGGGTAGATGAGAGCGCCGCGCGGCACCCGGACGCGACCGCGGAGAGCGGTTGCGCGCGGGGCGCGGCTGCCTCAGGGCACCCTATGGCATGGCTGTGACAAACAGGGAGCGGGTTTTCCCACGAGGGCCCGGCCGGCGGGGACGGCTCAGCCGTACATCCTGCGCATCGCGAACTCCACCATCTGCTCGACCGCCTTCGCGTCGAACACCATCCGGTGCTCGCCCTCCATGTCCACGACGAAGCCGTAGCCGGTGGGGAGGAGGTCGATGACCTCGGCGCCGGTGATGACGAAGTACTTGGACTCCTTGCCCGCGTACCGGCGCAGCTCCTTCAGCGAGGTGAACATCGGGATCACCGGCTGCTGGGTGTTGTGCAGCGCGAGGAAGCCGGGGTTGTCGCCGCGCGGGCAGTAGACCTTGGAGGTCGCGAAGACCTGCTGGAAGTCCTCCGCCGCCATCTGGCCCGTGGTGAAGGCACGGACCGCGTCCGCGAGGGAGGGCGGGGACGGCTCGGGGTACAGGGGCGGCTGCTGCCCGTAGCCGCCCGCCATCGGCTGCTGCGGCGGGGCGTACTGCTGCTGGGCGCCCATGTTCTGCTCGTAGCCGTACATGGGCGCAAGCGTACCGAGACCGCACGGCCGGTGGGACGGTACGGGACCTCGCACAGAACACGGGAACTCCACAGGTTCGGCCCTGGAATCGCACAGCGAGTGCCCATACCGTCCCCACATCAAAGAAAGCACCACGGAACGGCAAAGTCCGGACTCTCCGGAGGCAAGGGGCAGACCATGGCGCACGACCACCACGAAGACCACGAAGACCACGAGCACGACAGAGGGCTCTCCTACGACCTTCCCGTCCTGGCCCGCCGCAGGATGATCCGGCTGCTCGCGGGCGCAGGGCTGGTTCCGCTGGTGGGATGCGCCGGGAACGACTCGGACACCGCGTCCGGAACGGCCTCCTCCGGCTCCTCCTCGTCCGGAAGCGGAACGACCTCCTCCGCAGGCGAGTGCGCGACCATCCCGAACGAGACCGCCGGCCCCTACCCCGGCGACGGCTCGAACGGGGTGAACGTCCTCAAGGAGAGCGGTGTCGTGCGCAGCGACATCACCTCCAGCTTCGGCGACTCCGCGGGCGGCACCGCCGAGGGCGTCCCGCTGACGGTCACCCTCACGGTCGTGGACGCCGCGTCCGGCTGCGGCACGCCCAAGGAGGGTGCGGCCGTCTACCTCTGGCACTGCGACCGGGACGGCAACTACTCCCTGTACTCGGACGGCGTCACCGAGGAGAACTACCTGCGGGGCGTGCAGGAGACCGACGACAAGGGGCAGGTCACCTTCGAGAGCATCTTCCCGGCCTGCTACTCCGGCCGCTGGCCGCACATTCACTTCGAGGTCTACGGCAGCCTGGAGGACGCCACCGCGGCCACCTCCATCACGAACACCTCGCAGCTCGCCCTGCCGAAGGACGTCTGCGACACGGTGTACGCGACCGACGGCTACAGCAAGAGCGTGACCAACCTGAGCCAGCTGTCCCTGGACACGGACAACATCTTCAGCGACGGGTACGACCAGCAACTGGCGGCCCTGGAGGGCAGCGTGGACAAGGGGTACACCGCGACGCTCACGATCGCGGTGTGAGGCGCCGGTGTGAACCGTCACAGATGACCGGATCGGGGTTGCGGCTTATTACCGACGGGTAGCATCATCGGTGCTACTAGTTGGTAAGTGAACTGGCGCGAGGATCAAGTGCCTCGCCGATCTCTCTACGGAGCCGTCGCCATGGGGCACTACAAGTCGAATCTCCGCGACATCGAGTTCAACCTCTTCGAAGTACTGGGACGCGACAAGCTGTACGGCACCGGCCCGTTCGAGGAGATGGACACCGAGACCGCGAAGAGCATCCTCGAGGAGCTCACCCGCCTCGCCGAGAACGAGCTGGCCGAGTCCTTCGCCGACGCCGACCGCAACCCCCCGGTCTTCGACCCGGAGACCAACACCGCGCCGGTCACGCCGTCCTTCAAGAAGTCGTACAAGGCCTTCATGGAGTCGGAGTACTGGCGCCTGGGCCTGCCCGAGGCGATCGGCGGCACCACCGCTCCGCCGTCGCTGATCTGGTCGTACGCGGAGCTGATCCTCGGCTCGAACCCGGCCGTGTGGATGTACTCCTCCGGCCCGGCGTTCGCCGGCATCCTCCACGACGAGGGCAACGACGAGCAGAAGAAGATCGCCAAGATCGCCGTGGAGCGGACCTGGGGCTCCACCATGGTGCTCACCGAGCCCGACGCGGGCTCGGACGTGGGCGCCGGGCGCACCAAGGCCGTGCAGCAGGAGGACGGCTCCTGGCACATCGAGGGTGTCAAGCGCTTCATCACGTCCGGTGAGCACGACATGGAGGAGAACATCCTCCACTACGTCCTCGCCCGTCCCGAGGGCGCCGGAGCCGGCACCAAGGGGCTCTCCCTCTTCCTCGTCCCGAAGTACCTCTTCGACGTCGAGACCGGCGAGCTGGGCGAGCGCAACGGCGTCTACGCCACCAACGTCGAGCACAAGATGGGCCTGAAGGCCTCCAACACCTGCGAGATGACCTTCGGCGACCGCCACCCCGCCAAGGGCTGGCTGATCGGCGACAAGCACGACGGCATCCGCCAGATGTTCCGGATCATCGAGTTCGCCCGGATGATGGTCGGCACGAAGGCCATCTCGACCCTGTCGACCGGCTACCTCAACGCGCTGGAGTACGCCAGGGAGCGCGTCCAGGGCCCCGACCTCGCGAACTTCATGGACAAGTCCGCGCCCAAGGTCACCATCACCCACCACCCCGACGTGCGCCGCTCGCTGATCACGCAGAAGGCGTACGCCGAGGGCATGCGCGCCCTCGTGCTGTACACGGCGTCGGTGCAGGACGCGATCGCCGTCAAGGAGGCCGCGGGCGAGGACGCCAAGACCGAGCACGCGCTGAACGACCTGCTCCTGCCCATCGTCAAGGGCTACGGCTCGGAGAAGGGCTACGAGCAGCTCGCCCAGTCGCTCCAGACGTTCGGCGGCTCCGGGTTCCTCCAGGAGTACCCGATCGAGCAGTACATCCGCGACGCCAAGATCGACACCCTGTACGAGGGCACCACCGCGATCCAGGGCCAGGACTACTTCTTCCGGAAGATCGTCCGCAACCAGGGCGCCGCGCTGAACTCCCTCGCCGAGGACATCAAGAAGTTCCTGGCGCTCGGCACGGGCGGCGAGGAGCTGGCCGGTGCCCGTGAGCACCTCGCCAAGGCCGCCGTCGAGCTGGAGGCCATCGTCGGCCTGATGCTGACCGACCTCGCGGCCACCGAGCAGGACGTCAAGAACATCTACAAGGTGGGCCTGAACACCACCCGTCTGCTGCTCGCCTCCGGTGACGTGGTCGTCGGCTACCTGCTGCTCAAGGGCGCCGCGATCGCCGCCGAGAAGCTGGAGACGGCGTCGGCGAAGGACAAGGCGTTCTACACCGGCAAGATCGCGGCGGCGAAGTTCTTCGCGGCCAACGTCCTGCCCGGCGTCACCCTGGCCCGCAAGATCGCCGAGGGTGTCGAGCTGGACCTGATGGAGCTGGACGAGGCCGCTTTCTGACGTTCCGGGCCGTCCCCGGCCCGAGGGTTGCGGACCGTCCCGGCCCGGGGACCGGCGCGGCATGCTAGAAATGCGGCCCCGGTCCCCCACCCGGTCCCCAGCTCCCCGACAGGAGCCGCCGGGCGGGGCCGCCCTCCACACCGTCCTCACGAGGGCCCGTTCCCACGACCGGGAACGGGCCCTCGTACGTCGTTAAGGTGAACCCCATGAGCGAACCCCCCCGCTTCGACCGCGGCCACACCGACGACCTGATGTCCTTCCTCACGGTGAGCCCGTCGCCGTACCACGCCGTCGCGAACGCGGCGGCGCGGCTGGAGAAGGCAGGCTTCCGGCAGGTCGTCGAGACGGACGCCTGGGACGGGACCAGCGGCGGCAAGTACGTGCTGCGCGGTGGCGCGATCGTGGCCTGGTACGTCCCCGAGGGCGCCGCGCCGCACACCCCGTTCCGGATCGTCGGCGCCCACACCGACTCCCCGAACCTGCGCGTCAAGCCGCTGCCCGACACCGGCGCGCACGGCTGGCGCCAGATCGCCGTGGAGATCTACGGCGGGCCGCTGCTCAACTCCTGGCTCGACCGCGACCTCGGCATCGCGGGCCGGCTCACCCTGCGGGACGGCTCGACCCGCCTGGTGAACGTGGGCCGCCCCCTGCTGCGGGTCCCCCAGCTCGCCATCCACCTCGACCGCGCGGTCAACAGCGACGGACTCAAGCTCGACAAGCAGCGCCACCTCCAGCCGGTCTGGGGCCTCGGGCACGAGGTGCGCGACGGCGACCTCATCGCCTTCCTGGAGGAGGAGGCCGGGATCCCCGCGGGCGAGGTCACCGGCTGGGACCTGATGACCCACTCCGTGGAGCCGCCCGCCTACCTGGGCCGCGACCAGGAGCTGGTGGCCGGCCCGCGGATGGACAACCTGCTGTCCGTGCACGCCGGCACGGCGGCCCTGGCGGCCGTCGCGACGAGCGGCGCCGAGCTGCCGTACGTCCCGGTGCTCGCCGCCTTCGACCACGAGGAGAACGGCTCGCAGTCCGACACGGGCGCCGACGGCCCGCTGCTCGGCACCGTGCTGGAACGTTCCGTCCTGGCGCGCGGCGGATCGTACGAGGACCGGGCGAGGGCCTTCGCGGGCACGGTGTGCCTGTCCTCCGACACCGGCCACGCGGTCCACCCCAACTACGCGGAGCGGCACGACCCGACGCACCACCCGCGCGTCAACGGCGGCCCCATCCTCAAGGTCAACGTCAACAACCGCTACGCCACCGACGGCACCGGCCGCGCCGTCTTCGCCGCCGCCTGCGAGAAGGCGGGCGTGCCGTTCCAGTCGTTCGTCTCCAACAACTCCATGCCCTGCGGCACGACCATCGGCCCCATCACCGCGGCCCGGCACGGGATCCGGACCGTCGACATCGGTGTGGCGATCCTGTCCATGCACAGCGCCCGCGAACTGTGCGGCGACGCCGACCCGTATCTGCTGGCGAACGCGCTGGTGGCTTTCCTGGAGGGCTAGTTCTTTTCTGACACCTCATCACCAACGGGATTCACAGGGAAAAACAGACAACCGTGAGCAGTCCGTTACTCGGGACAACTTGTCGGGTTGTAGTAATTACGTGAAGACTTCTGGGGAAAGAGGGGCCGGGGGGCCCGCAACTTCACACCTGGGGGTCCCGGCGTGCTCGACCTCGCGCCACCGAGCGGTCCGCGAGCGCAGGACACGCGTCGCCACGCGACGCGCCGTGCGCACGCGGCCCCCGAGGAACCGGCCGAGCGCCCCCGGCTCGCCGTCCTGATCCCGGCGCACAACGAGGCGGACCGCATCGGCGCCGCCGTCGACGGCCTGCGCGACCAGACCCGGCGGCCCGACCTCGTCGTCGTGGTCTGCGACAACTGCACCGACGACACCGCCGAGATCGCCGTCGCCCACGGCGCCCAGGTCTTCCACACCCAGGGCAACACCCACAAGAAGGCCGGCGCCCTCAACCAGGCCATCGCCTGGATGCTGCCCCACCTCGACGACCGCGACCTGCTCCTCGTCCAGGACGCCGACACCGTCCTCGACCCCTGGTTCGCCGAGACCGCGCTCGGCACCTTCAACCGCAAGGTCGGCGCCGTCGGCGGGGTCTTCTACGGCGAGGAGGGCGGCGGCTTCCTCGGACTGCTCCAGCGCATGGAGTTCCACCGCTACGCCTGGGAACTGGAACGCACCGGCGGCAAGGCCCAGGTCCTCACCGGCACCGGCACCATGTTCCGCGCCCGCGTCCTGCGCGAGGTGCGCGCCGCCCGCCGCGCCGGGGTCATCGGCGGCGGCACCAGCTACTACAGCCTCGCCTCGCTCACCGAGGACGACGAGATGACCAAGGCGGTGAAGACCCTCGGCTACCGGGCCATGTCCCCGGCCGGCTGCGCGGTCGTCACCGAGGTCATGCCCTCCCTCGGCAAGCTCTGGCACCAGCGGCTGCGCTGGCAGCGCGGCGCCCTGGAGAACCTGCGCGACTACGGCTGGACCAAGGTCACCGCCCGCTACTTCATGCAGCAGTTCCTGATGGGCTTCGGCGCGCTGTCCTTCCTGATCTACCTCACCTACATGGCCACCTTCACCACGCTGTACGGCTGGCCCGGCCTCTCGCCGTTCTGGACGGCGATCGGCCTGATCTTCGTGGTCGAGAAGACCGTCTCCGTCCGCCGCGCGGGCCCGAAGGCCGTCCTGGTCGCCGCGCTGATGGTCCCGGAGATGCTCTACGACCTCTTCCAGCACGCCGTCTACTTCACCTCGCTGTGGGGGCTGGTGCGCCGCAGCGAGGAGAAGTGGGTGGCGACGTAGGCCCCCCGGGCCTCCTGAACCCACCCCCCTCCCCCTTGGAACTCTCTAGGAGAAGCACGATGTACGGAAGAGTGATCGGCGCCGGAACCACGGGCGCCGGCGGCGCCACCCTGGCCGCCACCGGTCTGTGGATGAACAGCATGGCGCTGGTCGTCACCGCCACCACCCTGGTCGCCGCGGGCGTCGCCCTGTTCAAGCTGGCCCCGCGCTCGCGCCGCGGCTGACGGCGGGCCAAGCTACTGGTCGGGGTCCATCCCGGCCAGGACCAACGGCAGCCGGTCCGCCGCGCCTTCGGTGAGGCGGACCGGAACGCCCCAGTCCTGCTGGTGCACATGGCAGGCGGGGTACGGGTTCGCGGGGTCGTCGTCACAGCTCGCCGCCATCGCGGAGACGTGCAGCACCCCTTCCGTGACCGCCGCATCGAGCTCCAGCGTGCGCGAGAGGTCCGTACCCGCTCCCTCGCCCTTCAGCAGCAGCTCGGGCGGGGTGGCGGAGACCAGCAGCCGGGTCGACGGCCCGTACCGCGTGTCCAGCTTCTGCCCGGCCGGAGCCTGGAAGATCACCTCCAGCCTGAGCTTCCCCGGCGCCACCTCCGTCGCCGCCCGCCGCGTGCGATGCGCCACGGACTCCACCCGTACCGCCTCCTCCGGCAGCCGCAGCCGGGTCAGCCGGTGCCGGGCGGACTCCACGACCACGATGTCGTCCCCGACGAGCACGGCGTCGCTCGGTTCCCGCAGATCGGTGGCGAGGGTGCTGACCTCGCCGGTCGCGGGGTCGTAGCGGCGCAGCGCGTGGTTGTAGGTGTCACTGACGGCGACGGACCCGTCGGGCAGCACGGTGACCCCGAGCGGATGCTGGAGCAGCGCCTGACCGGCCGCCCCGTCCCGGTGCCCGAAGTCGAACAGCCCCGTGCCGACGGCGGTGCGCACGACCCCCTCCCGGTCCACCCACCGCAGCGCGGACGTCTCGGAGTCGGCGAGCCAGAGCCGGTCGGGGGTCGCGGCAAGACCCGACGGCTGCGCGAACCACGCCTCGGCACCCGGCCCGTCGACAAGGCCCTCGTTGGTGGTACCGGCGGCGACGGCCACCGTCCCTTCGGCAGGGTCGTAGGCCCACAACTGGTGGACACCGGCCATGGCGATCCACACCCTGCCGCCGAACAGCGCCACGTCCCAGGGGGACGAGAGGTCGACCTCCGGGCCGGGGCCCGAGGTGGGGTCGCCCTGCATCCACTGCCTGCCGGTCCCCGCGAGGGTCGTCACGTGCCCCGAGGCGAGATCGAGTCGCCGGAGCGCGTGATTGACGGTGTCGGCGACGACCACGGCCGACTCGTCGAGCAGCGCGAGCCCCTGAGGCTCGTTGAAGGCCGCCGTGTCCGCCGTACCGTCGGCGAAGCCGCGCACCCCGGAGCCGATCCGCCGCACGACGCTCTCCCCGTCGGCCTCCAGCTCCACCAGCTGATGCCGGGTGGTGTCACTGACCAGGAAGGTCCCGCCGGGCAGCACCAGCGCCTTCCCCGGGAAGCGCAGGGCCGTCGGCTCCGGCTCCGGCGCCACGTACGGCCCGTCGCCGCGCCGCAGCGTCCCCTTCGCCCCGTGCTCGTCCTCCAGCTCCGCCACCAGCCGCTCGATGGCGTGCACATGCCCCTCCCCGGCGTGCTGGGCGACGACGTACCCCTCCGGGTCGATCACGACCAGCGTCGGCCAGGCACGGACGGCGTACTGCTTCCAGGTCGCGAGCTCCGGATCGTCCAGCACGGGATGCCCGACCCCGTACCGCTCCACCGCGTCCACGACCGCCTGATGCTCGGCCTCGTGCACGAACTTCGGCGAGTGCACCCCGATGACGACGAGGGTGTCCCGGTGCTTCTCCTCCAGCTCACGGAGCTCGTCCAGGACGTGCAGGCAGTTGATGCAGCAAAAGGTCCAGAAATCGAGAATGACAACGCGTCCTCGCAGGTCGGCGAGGGTGTACTGCGCTCCGCCCGTGTTGAGCCAGCCACCCTTGCCGATCAGCTCGGGGGCACGGACACGGACACGGCGGGGAGAGGAGTCACTCATGATCTCCAGGGTGCCACCTGGCGCCGACAGTCACGTCGCCAGATGCTCCACGAAGGTGTGCTGCGGCGATGGCGAGGACGTCCGTCAGGGACTCGGCCAGGCGGCCGGCGAGCCAGCGGAGATGTTCGGGGGCGGAGTGGGCACCGTCGTCGAGCATCGGGCGGGCGAGACCGAGGATCACGGCGGCCGTTTCGAGCCGCTGCTGCGGGGTGAGCGGCAGCTGCGGCTGGTGGTCCGTCATGGCGCCGCCGCCATACGCCGTACCGGCAGGTCGAACCAGACCGCCTTGCCCTCCGGGTGCGGTCCGTGTCCCCAGCGGCCCTCGGTGAGGGCGTCCACGAGATACAGACCCCGGCCGCCGCCCTGCTCCCACATCTCAGGCATCTGTTCTCTTATCACCGGCGGGTTCTCGTCCCCGTCGTACACCGCCACCCGCAGCCGCCTCTCCTCCACCGCCAGCCACAGCACGGTGCCGTCGCCTTTGGCATGCGTACAGGCATTGGTGACGAGTTCGGAGGTACAGAGGATCGCGTCGTCCACCAGGGCGCGGTCCAGCTCCAGGGCGCGCAGGACGGTGGCGACGAAGTCGCGGGCGATGTGGGGCGAGGTGTCGAGGGGTGGGCAGGTGAGGGTGTACGAGGGCATGGGGCATCAACTCCGGGGCGGGCGAGGGGGTGGCCGCGTTGCTGTCCGGCGCCCCGGCGTCGATGGCCAGGGTGGCGCTTCCAACGGGCTTTAGGCATTGAGGAGTTGCGGATAAGTGACCAGTCGGACACTCTCCGTGAGTACGACATGAAGGTACTCGGTATATTTGCAACGCCGCAACCGAGTCGGTGGAACTGAGGAGACGTCATGCCGCCGAGGGTCATCCCCACTGCCCGCCAGGTACGCCTCGGCACGGAGTTGCGCAGGCTGCGCGAGGCGGCGGGCCTGGTGTCCCGTGACGTCGCCGCCTGGCTGGGCACGAGTCAGGCCCAGATCAGCAACATCGAGTCAGGGAAACACGGTGTCAGCGAGGAACGGCTGCGCAGGCTCGCCGAGCACTATTCCTGCGACGACCCCCAGCTCGTGGATGCGTTGGCCGACATGGCCAACGAGCGCGACAAGGGCTGGTGGGAGGACTACCGGGCGGTGTTGCCCGCTGCGGCACTCGACCTTGCCGAGTTGGAGCACCACGCGTCGTATGTCCACACGTTCCAGGTCGTGCACATCCCGGGAGTTCTCCAGACCGAGGACCACGTACGCGCGGCCTCGCTCTTCGTGGAACCGAACCTCCCGGAGGAGGACCGCGAGAGGCGCGTCTCGTTCCGGATGCGCCGCCAGCAGGTCATCGCGTTGGGGACGCCGTACGACGTGATCATTCACGAGGCCGCGCTGCGCATGCGCGTAGGTGGCTCCAAGGTCGCCCGCGCCCAGCTCGACCACCTTCTTCAGGCGACAGCCAGGGAGACGATCGCCATTCGCGTCATCCCGTTCGAGTCCGACGGGTTCGCAGGGGCCGGTTTTCCCATGCAGTACGTTGGCGGAGTCGTGCCCCAGCTGGACACCGTGCAGATCGACACGCCACATGGCGCCGAGTTCATCGACGCCGCAGCACGGCTGAACCGCTACCGCACCCGGAGCGAGACCATCGACAAGGCAGCGCTCCCGCAGGATGCTTCCCTCGGCCTCATCCGCCGTATCGCCAATGAACTTTGAAGGATTCCCGTGTCTGAAGCACTCCACTGGCAGAAGTCATCGTTCTCTGGAGGCGACCCCGACACCGACTGCCTGGAGATAGCCGCCCCCACCCCCGCCACCCTCCACCTCCGCGAGAGCGACACCCCGGCCACGCTCCTTACGCCCTCCCCGACCGCCCTCAACGCCCTGCTCACGGCAGTGAGGAACGCGCCCGCCCCCGGCCCCTCCGCCTGAAGGCCCCCCCACCGGTAGTCGCCTGGCGCGAAGGTGTGGCGGACCGGGCGCCGACGTCGTTGCTACGGTCGTCGGGTGGAGAGCTGGGACGAGGGTGGCGTACGCGCTCGGATACGGGAGATGGCGGCACGGGACCCGGAGCGGTCGCGCTTCGGCGCGGATACACACCGGTACGAGCTGGCGCCGGCGCTGCCGGAGGTGGAGATCAGGGCATTCGAGGCAGCCCATGGCATCGATCTGCCGACGGAGTACCGGTCCTTCGTCACGGAGGTAGGCAACGGACCCGCCGGTCCCGGCCACGGGTTGATGCCGTTGACGGTTCCCCGCCCGGAGATCAGCGAGGAGTGGGCTGTGGACGGCGAGTGGCAGGAAGACCGGCTCCCGGGCCGACTCGCCGAGCCGTTTCCCCTCACCGATCCCTTGCCCGGCCGGATCGGCCCATCTGCCTGTGAGCTGACCCGCGGCACGCTCATGCTGGCCGAAGAGGGCTGCGGCATCTACGTCAGGCTGGTCCTGAACGGCCTGCGAAAGGGCGAGGTCTGGCAGATCGACCCGGACTGGGGCGGCTTCGTCCCGGTGAGCCCCGGTTTTCGCACCTGGTACACCGAGTGGCTGCAGGACCCGTAGAAACTCCGCACGGCGTCCAGACCAACCCGCCGACTGCTCTCCCTCACGGGTTCGCCGCACCGAACCGACGGCGGCTCAGGCCAGCGCGTGGCCCGTCGTCGCGTCCACGTGGGACGGGATCTCCTCGTGACGGTCGCCGACCGTGGAGGTGCCGGTGGGTTCGAGGACGAGGATCTCGGTGGGGACGGGGGCGTAGGGCTTGTGCTCGACGCCGCGCGGGACCGTGAGGACGGAACCCTTCGGGAGGACGACCGTCCGCTCGCCGGCCGCCTCGCGCAGTCCGATGTGGAGTTCGCCCGACAGGACCAGGAAGAACTCGTCGGTGTGGTCGTGGACGTGCCAGAGGTGCTCGCCCTCGACCTTGGCCACGCGGATGTCGTAGTCGTTGACGGTCGTGACGATACGGGGGCTCCAGCGCTCGGAGAAGGACGCGAGGGCGGTGGCCAGGGAGACGGGTTCGGTGGTCATGGCGGTCATCGTCGTCCCTGGCGGCGGCCGTGGACGAGTGCTAGGAATCGCACATGCCGCAAGGATCCTCGCAACAGCCGCATCACGTCGTGGTGATCGTCGACGAAGGGACCAATCCCTTCGAAGTCGGAGTCGCCACCGAGCTGTTCGGGCTGCCCCGCCCCGAACTCGGGCTGCCGGGACCACTGTACGAGGTGACGCTGTGCGCACCCGCGCGTGAGGTGCGGATGAACCACGGGTTCTTCCGGCTGAGCGGGGTGCCGGGGCTGGAGGCCGTCGACGGCGCGGACACCCTCGTCGTACCGGGGCGGCCCGACAATGTCGTACCGCGCGGGGACGACGTCCTCGACGCCGTCCGTCGCGCCCACGCGCGCGGGGCACGTGTCCTGAGCCTGTGCACCGGCAGCTTCGCACTCGCCGAGGCCGGACTGCTGGACGGCCGCCGGGCGACCACCCACTGGATGTGGGCGGAGGCCTTCCGCGCGCTGCATCCGCGCGTACGGCTGGAGCCCGACGTCCTCTTCGTCGACGAGGGCGACATCCTGACCGCCGCGGGCAGCGCCGCCGCCCTCGACCTCGGGCTGTACGTCGTCCGGCGCGACCACGGCGCCGAGGTCGCCAATGCCGTGTCCCGGCGGCTGGTGTTCGCCGCTCACCGGGACGGTGGCCAGCGGCAGTTCGTGGAGCGCCCGCTGCCGGACGTGCCCGACGAGTCGCTGGGGCCCCTGCTGGCCTGGGCGCAGGAGCGGCTGGGGGAGACGCTGACGGTGGTGGACCTGGCGGCCCGCGCGGCCGTCTCCCCCGCCACGCTCCACCGGCGCTTCCGTGCCCAGCTCGGCACGACCCCGCTGGCCTGGCTGACCGGGGAGCGGGTGGCGCTCGCCTGCCGGCTGATCGAGCGGGGGGAGGAACGGCTGGACGTGGTCGCGGCCAGGAGCGGCCTGGGGACGGCCGCCAACCTACGCGCACGCGTGCGCCGCGAGACGGGGCTCAGCCCGTCGGCGTACCGGCGGCGGTTCGGGCCGGCGGGCGGGCGGACGGGGTCGTAGTCGCCCCCGTGGGAAGCGCCGTGGCCTGTTCCTCGTGCTGCTTGATCCACGCCGCGAACACGGACTTCGGGGCGCTCTTCATCAAGCCGCTCTCCTTGGTGTACGCGAGGCCCCGGCTGTATCCCCCGCCGCCGCAACCGTCGGACTGGTGGAGGAGCCTCACCTCGACGGACTCGTCTATGAAGGGGGTGCGAGCACCCTCGCGGGTGACCTTGAAGCGGACCGGGGCGGTGTCGGGGTCGACGTCGTCCGGCAGCAGGAGGTTCATTTTCGAGATGCCCTCCTGCTGCAGCCGGCCCTTCACGCACTCGCCCCGCGTGCACAACTCGTACGAGGCGCCGGCCAGATCTCCGTATCCCTCCGCCACGAAGAACACCCCGACCTGGGACACCACGCCGACTCCCGCGCACGCCCCGGGCCCGGAGCACCCGGACACCCCGGCCAGCAGCGCGGACACTCCCATCAGCACGCGCAGTCGAGTCAACCGTGTCACCATTTCCCGCCCCCTCCGGGAAAGATCTTCTCAGGCGGGGAAGCAGTACCGGCATGAGATTCCTCGTACGCGACCGGCTCCTGGCCCTCGGTGACGACTACTGGATCGAGGACGACCGGGGCGAGAGGGTGTACCTCGTCGACGGCAAGGCGATCCGGCTGCGGGACACCTTCGAGCTGAAGGACACACAGGGGCGGGTCCTGATCGACATCCACCAGAAGATGTTCGCCCTGCGGGACACGATGGTGATCGAGCGGGACGGCGAGCCGCTGGCCACCGTGCGGCGCAAACGGCTGTCGCTGCTGCGCAACCACTACCGGGTGGCGCTGGCGGACGGCCGGACCGTGCTGGACGTCAGCGGGAAGATCCTCGACCGGGAGTTCGCGGTCGAGTACGACGGCGAGCTGCTCGCCGTCATCTCCCGGCGGTGGCTGCACGTGCGGGAGACGTACGGCGTGGACGTCGTACGGGAGGACGCGGATCCGGCGCTGTTGATCGCGGTGACGGTGTGCGTGATCCATCTGGCGGAGAAGGAGCGGGACGGGGACTGAAGCCCTGCGGCGGGGTGGCGGTGGAGCCGCTGCGGGCCCACCCTTGAACGGACGTACCGATGAACGGACGTACGAGCCGGACGCGGTATCACGGCGGCGGGGGGGCACGCGTGGGGGACGGCGGGCGGGCAGCGGGGCGGGGTGCGTTACGTCGGCGCGCTCTCGGGGCGGTCCTGGCGCTGGCGGCCACGGTGGGGCTGACCGCCTCCTCCACGGACGGGGCGCCGCGTGCTGGAGCCCGGTCGACGGCGTCGTCGCCACCGGCTCGGACCGCGCCGGTGCGCGCCGACGCGGCCGACTGCGACCCCCTGCACTCGCTGAAGCCACCGGACCCCATGCCCGCGCCGGGCGGCCGGATGCCGGACGGGTCGGCGATGGAACGGATCGTCGAGCGGGGGCGGCTCGTCGTGGGCGTGGACCAGAACACGTACCTCTTCGGTTACCGCGATCCCACCACCGGACGGCTGGACGGGCTGGACATCGATCTGGTGCGGGAGATCTCCACGGCCCTGTTCGGGCGGCCGGACCGGGTGCAGTTCAGGACCGTGCCGTCGCGGCGGCGCATCGAGGTGCTGGAGCAGGGCGAGGTCGACCTCGTCGCCCATTCGATGACGATCACCTGCGAGCGCATGGAACACGTCCTGTTCAGCAGCGACTACCTGGACTCCGGCCAGCGGGTCCTCGTGCCCAAGGCCTCCGGTGCGAAGAAGCTCGCGGACCTCGCCGGACAGCGGGTGTGCACGGCCGACGGCACCACCTCGCTGGACGCGCTGCGCCGGGCCCGCCCGAAGGTGACACCGGTGACGGTCGCCGACTGGACCGACTGCCTCGTCCTGCTCCAGCTGGGCGAGGTGGCCGCCGTGTCGACCACCGACAACGTCCTCGCCGGACTGCGCGCCCAGGACCCCACCACCCGTATCACCGGGCCTCGGTTCACCTATGAACCGCACGGCATCGCCGTGGCGCGGAACGCTCCCGAGCTGGTCCGCTTCGTCAACGGTGTGCTGGCCCGGCTGCGCGCCTCGGGAACACTCCTGGCCCTGCACAAGAAGTGGCTGGGCGTGTACGGCGACTTCTTCCCGCCCGCGCCCCGCTACCGGGGCTGATGCGGGTCGCGGTGCCCGGGGCGGGCAAGCCCCAGTACCCGGTCCTTCAGCGCCGGGAACTGTTCCCGGGTCGTGGCGACCTTCGCCGGATCGAGGGCGACGGTGAGGACCTCCTCGCCGGGGCCTGCCTCGCCCAGCACCTCGCCCCACGGATCCACCACGATCGAGTGACCCGCCTGGGGAACTCCGGCGTGCGTCCCGGCCGTTCCACACGCGAGCACGAACGCCTGGTTCTCGACCGCCCGCGCCTGGGCCAGCAGCGTCCAGTGCGCCCGGCGGCGCTCCGGCCAGCCCGCCGAGAGGACGAGGGTCTCGGCGCCGGCGTCGACGAGACCGCGGAAGAGTTCGGGGAAGCGGAGGTCGTAGCAGGTGGCCAGACCGACGGTCGTGTCCGGGAGACGGACCGTCACCAGCTCCCGGCCCGCGCCCATCAGCACGGCCTCGCCCTTGTCGAAGCCGAAGCGGTGGATCTTGCGGTAGGCGGCGGCCAACTCACCGGAGGGGGAGAAGACGAGAGACGTGTTGTAAAGGGGGCCCTCGGGGTCACGCTCGGGGATCGAGCCCGCGTGCAGCCACACGCCCGCGTCGCTCGCGGCCTTGGCCATCACCTCGTAGGTCGGCCCCTCCAGCGGCTCCGCCTCGTCGGCGAAGGCCTCGTAGGCGAACGCGCCGGTCGTCCACAGCTCCGGCAGCACCACGAGGTCCGCGACACCGGCCTGCTCCCGTACGAGGGAGGCGACCCGCGCCCGCCGCGATTCGACCGATTCGCCCTCGTCTACGGCGATCTGGATCAGAGAGGCGCGCACAGTACCACCGTCCTGGCATTCGAGTAGTCCACACGGGCCTACGATCGTCACACGAAAGCACTGCCGGGGTGCCTCACAGCAGCGTAACTTAGCGTTTCACGACACCCGCCGACAGCCGCCGACCGTCTCCGCCTCCCGTTGGCAACGCCGCCACCCGCCGCCACCATCTGCCCGTGCACCGACCGCCGAGGGGTCCCGTTCCGTGAGTCTGCATCCCACCCTCCAGCCCTACGCCGACGCCTGGACCCACTCCATCGAAGCGATATCCGAGTTGGTGCAGCCGCTCGTCGAGGGCGAGTGGAACTGGCGGACCCCGTGCCCCGGCTGGTCGGTCCGCGATGTGGTCTCGCACGTGATCGGCCTGGACAGTGAGATGTACGGCGATCCCCGCCCGATCCACTCACTGCCCCGGGACCTTTTCCACGTCACCACCGACATCCAGCGGTACATGGAGGGACAGGTCGACGTCCGCCGGCACCACACCGCGCCCGAGATGACCTCCGAGCTGGAGCTGATGATCATCCGGCGCAACCGCCAGCTGCGCAACGAGTCGCGCCAGCCGGGCACGATCGTGCGCGGACCCCTCGGCGCGGAGCTGACGCTGGAGGAGTCCATGCGCGGCCACGCGTTCAACGTGTGGGTGCACGAGCAGGATCTGCGCGCCGCGCTCGGCCGCCCCGGCAACCTGGACTCCCCCGGCGCCCACATCGCCCGGGACGTTCTCCTCGGCGAGCTGCCGGCCGTCGTCGCCGACCGCGCCGACGCGCCGCGCAGTTCGGCGGTCGTCTTCGATGTGCACGGGCCGATCGAGTTTTTGCGCACGATCCGGGTCGACATCCAGGGCCGCGGCACCCTGGAGACCGCCCCGGCGCTGGGCCCCGCCGCCTCCTTCGCCCTCGACTGGGAGACGTACGTCCGGCTGGCCTGCGGCCGGGTGACGGCGGAGGCGGTCGCGGACCGGGTGAAGGCGGAGGGCGAGCCCCGGCTGACGGCGGCGATCCTGCGGAACTTCGCGGTGACGAGGTAGCCACCGGTCCGCCGGTCGTTCCCCGCCGCTGTCGGTGGCGCTCGGTACGGTCGACGTATGAGAGCCAGCGGAACCTTCAGCGTGCACGCGTTCGTCCCGGCCGGACTGAAGCCCGAACCGGCGGTGGAAACGGCCCTGCCGGTCGGCGTCGCGACCATGGAGAAGCGGTACGAGGGGGAGGTCACCGGACGGTCGGCGACCCTGTTCACGGCCGCGTACGACCAGGCCACCGGGGTCGGCACCTATGTGGCCATGGAGTCCTTCGAGGGCGCGCTGCACGGCCGGGAGGGCGCGTTCAACTTCGTGCACTCGGCGACCACCACCGGCAGTGACCGCAGCGCGGAGTTCTTCACCGTCGTCCCGTCCAGCGGCACCGGCGCGCTGACCGGGATCACCGGCACGGGCGGGCTGACCGTGGAGGCCGACGGGACGCACCGGGTGTGGTTCGAGTACGAGCTCGGCTGAGGGCGGGAACGCGCCGGGCCCGCCGTGTGGATCACGGCGGGCCCGGCGCGTTCGGTGCGGTGATCCGCGTCAGCTGATCTTGGCGTAGCCGTAGTTGATCAG
Organism: Streptomyces sp. YKOK-I1; assembly: GCF_054660435.1. Classification (NCBI taxonomy): domain Bacteria; kingdom Bacillati; phylum Actinomycetota; class Actinomycetes; order Kitasatosporales; family Streptomycetaceae; genus Streptomyces; species Streptomyces sp. YKOK-I1. Next base: position 5,371,206 of record NZ_BAAGDR010000001.1, on the reverse strand, counting down.
CTTCTTGACGTCGGCGGTGCGGCTCGCGGCGTCGGGAGCGGTGAGGACGGCGCCCACCACCGACTCGCCGTTGAGCGTGGCGGCGAAGACGAGGCAGTACTTGGAGTCGGTACCGGAACCGGTCTTCACGCCGATCGTGCCGTTCCAGCCGAGCAGCGTGTTGGTGTTGGTCCAGGCGCCCATGGTGCGGACGGAGCCGGTCTTGGTGATCGTCTTCGCCGTGTAGGACTTGGTCTTCACGACCGTCTTGAACGTGGAGTTCTTCATCACGTTCCGGGCGAGGATCGACAGGTCCTTCGGCGACGAGCCGTTGGCGCCGTTGCTGTTGCCGTCGAACGAGTCGTACTTGGTGTTCGTCATGCCCAGGCTCTTGGCCATGGTGTTCATCTTGGCGATGAAGTTCTTGGTGCGGGCCGAGACGGTCGAGCCGGAACCGAACTTGTCGGCGAGGGCCATGGCCGCGTCGCAGCCGGACGGGAGCATCATCCCGTACAGCAGCTGACGCACGGTGACCTTGTCACCGACGATCAGCCGGGCCGACGAGGCGCCCCTCGACACGATGTAGTCGCTGTACGCCTTCTTGATGGTGACCTTGGCGTCCAGGTTCAGGTTCGACTGCGAGAGCACGACCTTCGCGGCCATGATCTTCGTGGTGGACGCGATCATCGTCTTGGTGGTGCCGGCCTTGCTGAAGAGCGTCTTGCCGGTCGCGCTGTTCATCAGGAACCCGCCCTTGGCGGTGATGGTGGGCGTCGTGACAGCCTGCGCGGGAGCCGCGGTGAGGACTCCTCCGGCGAGCACTGCACTGGCCGTGGCGACGACGGCGGCGGCTCGAACGCGGATGCCCTTGGTGGCGGTTATCAACTGAAATACCCCGATTATGTTGAATGCCCCTGAAGTGCGGCCGGGTTGGCATGGGGAAAGTTGGTGGGGCCGCACGTGTGTGACACACAGGTAGCACAGAAGGTTGTGCGCCCGCTGGGACGAATTTCTGATTACCCCCAGCGCGAACACCCTGCGGGCGACCGGGGTTTCGGATGCTGGACGCTCCCCCCATTGCGCCCATGTTGTATCTATCCTGTGGGCATGCCGTCGTCCGCTCCGCCCCGCCCCACCTCCACCCCCGACTCCCCGTCCCTCTCCCTCAAGCAGCCGCCCGCCGCCGAGCGGGTCTACGCCCACGTCAAGCAGGGTGTGCTGGACCGCCGTTACGAGGGCGGCACCCTCCTCACCGAGGGCGAGCTGGCCGAAGCCGTCGGGGTCTCCCGGACCCCCGTGCGCGAGGCGCTGCTCCGCCTGGAGGTCGAGGGCCTGATCAGGCTGTACCCGAAGAAGGGCGCCCTGGTCCTGCCGGTCTCCGCACAGGAGATCGCGGACGTCGTGGAGACCCGGCTGCTGGTCGAGGAGCACGCGGCGCGCAAGGCGGTCCCCGCGCCCCCCGGCCTCCTCGAGCGCCTGGAGGAGCTGCTCGCGCAGCAGAAGGCACAGGCCGCCGCGGGCGACCTCGCGGCGGCCGCGGTCACGGACCGCTGCTTCCACGCGGAGATCGTCCGCAGCGGGGGCAACGAGATCCTCTCCCGCCTCTACGACCAGCTCCGCGACCGCCAGCTGCGGATGGGCGTCGCCGTCCTGCACTCCCACCCCGACCGCATCGCGAAGACGCTGACGGAGCACGAGGAGATCCTCCGGGCACTGCGCGCGGGCGACGCCGACGCGGCCGTGGACATCGTCCACCGGCACGTCGGCTGGTTCTCCCATCTGGCCCGGGGCGAGGTCCGATGAGCGTCACCCGCGGTGGATCCCACTCCACCCTTCCGGGTGATCCCCCCGGCGGACGGCGTGCGATGGCCGTCTGGGGGATCGGCGTCTCGGTCTACTTCGTCGCCGTCATCTTCCGTACCTCGCTGGGGGTCGCCGGCCTCGACGCGGCCGACCGCTTCCATGTGAACGCCTCGGCCCTGTCGACCTTCTCGATCCTCCAGCTCCTGGTCTACGCGGGCATGCAGATACCCGTCGGGCTGCTGGTGGACCGGCTCGGCACCAAGCGGGTGCTGACGATCGGCGTCGTGCTGTTCACCGCGGGCCAGCTCGGCTTCGCGTTCTCCCCGTCGTACGGCATGGCGCTCGCCTCGCGCGCGCTGCTCGGCTGCGGGGACGCGATGACCTTCATCAGCGTGCTGCGCCTCGGCACCCGCTGGTTCCCGGCCCGGCGGGGCCCCCTGGTCGCGCAGTTCGCCGGTCTCGCCGGCATGGCGGGCAACCTGGTCTCCACCCTGCTGCTGGCCCGGCTGCTGCACGGGGTCGGCTGGACGGCGGCCTTCGCGGGCAGCGCCCTCGCGGGCGTGGTCGTCCTGGTCCTGCTGGTCCTCTTCCTCAAGGACCACCCCGAGGGCCACGAGCCGGAGCCCTTCCCGCACCACGGCGCCACGTACGTCCGCCGGCAGATCGCCGCGTCCTGGCGGGAGCCGGGGACCCGGCTCGGCCTGTGGGTGCACTTCACCACCCAGTTCCCGGCGATGGTGTTCCTGCTGCTGTGGGGCCTGCCGTTCCTCGTGCAGGCCCAGGGCCTGTCCCGGGCGACGGCGGGCGAACTGCTGACGCTGGTCGTCCTGTGCAACATGGTCGTGGGCCTGGTCTACGGCCAGATCGTCGCCCGGCACCACGGCGCCCGGCTCCCGCTGGCGCTGGGCACGGTGGGCGCGACCGCCCTCGTCTGGGCGGTGACCCTGCTCTACCCCGCCCAGCACGCGCCGATGTGGCTCCTCGTCGTCCTCTGCGCGGTCCTCGGCGCCTGCGGCCCCGCCTCGATGCTGGGCTTCGACTTCGCCCGCCCCGCGAACCCGCCCGAGCGTCAGGGCACCGCCTCCGGCATCACCAACATGGGTGGTTTCACCGCCTCCATGACGACCCTGTTCGCGATCGGCGTGCTGCTGGACGCGACCGGCGACGACTACACGATCGCCTTCTCCTCGGTGTTCGTCCTCCAGGCCCTCGGCGTCAGCCAGATCCTGCGGCTGCGCAAGCGGGCGGCCCGCCGGGAACGCGAGCGGCTGGTGGCGAGCCGGGTGGAGACCGTGCACGTACCGGCGCAGGGCGTCGGATGACCGAGGGCACGGGCGCGCGGGTGACCGGGAAACCCGGTTGTCCGCACGCCCGTTCGGCCCTTAGCGTCGGTGTCGTCGACGTGTAGCTCAGTCAGCCAGAGCGCCGGGCTGCGAACCCGGAGGGCGCGGGGGCGGAACCCGCCACGTCGGCCGATCGACGTGTAGCTCATCAGCAGAGCGCCGGGCTTGAGACCCGGAGGGAGCGGGGGCGGCACCCGCCACGTCGGCTTATGAACAGCGACGCTGACCAGCAGCACCTCGCACAGGCCGACCCGGGCTACGCCTCCGGGCAGTTGGCCAGGGCGCTCAGCACCGCGCTCACCCATGACGACCCCGGCACCCGGCGCCGCGCCGCGCGGCGGGGCCGCTCCTGGCGGTCCGTCCTCGCCGGCATGGCGGAGGGCGTCCTCACGATCGGCTCTCGCACGCCCGTCGCGGGGCTCCCCGCCTGGGTGACCCCCGAGGTGCTGCGCGGCGGCTTCGCCACCGGAGAGGCCTGCGCCGCCGGCCCCCTGACGGAGTACGAGAAGGAAGCGGCGCGCCGCGCCGGGGTCCCGCACGAGCGGCAGGCCCTGTTCGTGTACTGGCTCTCCGCGGACGGCCTGGGCCGGCTCTACGACCTCCTGGACAGCGGACGCTACGAGGTGACCGTGCCGGAGGAGGCCGCCCTGCTCACCGTGGCCTGGCTGGCCCGCACCGGGCGGACCGGTGCCGCGGCCGCTCTCGTCGCCGAACTCGCCCCGTTCGCCGGGCGGCTGCGGTTCACCCCGCGACCGGCCGGCCGGCCCGTGGCCGGGGCCGACGCCGTGCACCGGCAGACCGTCGCCGACGCCGGGGAGAGCCTGGCGCGGCGCCGGCCCAGCGCGGCCGTGGAGACCCAGCGGGAGGCCCTCACCGTGTGGCAGCCGTTCGCCGACGAACTCCTCACGCACTGGCTGGAGACCACCGACGACGAGGGCACCGTCCAGATCCCGGCACGGGCCGCCCACGCCGGCTGGTACGAGCGGGGCTCCGCCCTGCTGAGCCGCTACGACGAGCTGGCGCGCCGGCACACGCACTGCACCAAGCACCTCGATCCCCGGCAGAACCTGACGATCCTGCGGGGCGCCCTGGAGATGACCGTCCGCGGGCGGGGCCCGGACCCGCGTCGGCTCGGGCTGCTGCGGCACGCCGTCCCGGCGATGGTGCGGCGGCGCGGACTGCCCGGTTCCGCTCCGCACACGGCGCTGCGCCGGGAACAGGCCGCGCAGGCGGCGCTGCCCTCCCACCACGCGCTGGCCCAGCTGGTGCTGCGCCGGCTGTCCGGACTGGAGCAGACGGGGGGCGTGGCCGACCCGGAGCCGCTGCTCGTCCCCGTGACGGAGGCCGAGGCGCGCGAGACCGGGCTGCCGCTGGGCGCGGTGGTCCCGGCCGGGGTCCGCCGGCCCGTCGAGGGCGCGCTGAGCGCTGCCCCGGAGACGCTGGTGGAGCGCGGTCTGGTGCCCTCGGCGGAGGTGCTCGCGGAGATCGTCCCGCAGCTCGTCGCCGTCACCGCCGCCCGGGCCTACCCGGAGGGCGCCCTGCGCACGCTCGCCGTCGCGAACCACCGCGCGTTCGCCGGCCGCCGCTCGCTGCTGTTGCTGAACCTCCAGCAGCAGGTGCGGATCGAGGAGCTGCCGTGGGTGCGGGCCGTGGCCGGACAGCGCACCGAGGGCGGGGCCGACCGTGTGGCGGCGGTCGCGCTGCGGCGGCTGGGCGAGCTGGCCGTGCAGGCGTTCCCCGCGACGATCCTGCCGAACCCGCTGGTCCGCGAGCTGTCCGTGCTCGCCCGTCAGGCCGACCTCGGCGCACCCCTGGTGGAGGAGCTGGCCAACGACATCTTCACGGGCGCGTTCAGCCCGAAGTTCCTCGCCTCGGCGCGGGTGGCGGCGGAGCTGCTCGGCGGCGGTTCGCTCTACGAGCGCTACTACCGCATCGACTACGCGGCCGTCCGTGACCTGGCGATCGTGGAGGCCGCCGAGGCCTTGACCCGCAAGGACCGGCCGCGGACCTCGCCGGGGTTCGGGAAGCTGTGCCTGGAGCGGGCGGAGGCCTTCTCGGCGGGCAGCCGGTCCCGGTCCTCCGGCTGGTCGGTGGCCGGGAACGGCAAGGTGATCGAGCAGGCGCAGATCCTCACCACGCACAACCTGGCCACCCTGGTCCACCGGGTCGGCATCGCCCCGGCCCCGGGCTGGGCGGACCTGGCGCGCCGCAGCTTCGTCACCGTGTGCCGGCTGACCGCGCGGGCGCACGGCCAGGCGTTCCCGCTGGCCACGATCAAGGACGCGGCCTACGCCTGGCGGCAGATGGTCTTCCAGCTGTCCCTGTGCACCGCGCGGGAACGGGCCGCGGTCCTCGCCCGGCTGACCGAGGAGGCCGCCCGCCACCCCGGCCGGGTCGGCGCCCGGCTCGCCCCGGCCCTGACCGGACTGCGCCAGGTCACCGAGGGCGGCCACGCGGACGACGGCACCGGCCGTCTGTTCCTCGGCTGGGTGATCGGCGGCCACTGGCTCCAGCAGGAGCCGGAGGGGTACCGGGGCTAGGACCTGGCCTGGGCGGTACCGCTCCGGTTCCGGCTCAGGACCAGGTGATCAGGCGCTTCGGCTGCTCCAGGATCGCCGCCACATCGGCCAGCACCTTGGAGCCCAGCTCCCCGTCGACCAGGCGGTGGTCGAAGGACAGCGCCAGGGTGGTCACCTGGCGGGGCTTCACCTTGCCCTTGTGGACCCACGGCTGGAGCTTGATCGCGCCGACCGCGAGGATCGCCGACTCACCGGGGTTGAGGATCGGCGTGCCGGTGTCGACGCCGAAGACGCCGACGTTGGTGATCGTCACGGTGCCGCCCTGCATGGCGGCCGGGGACGTCCTGCCCTCCCGCGCGGTGGAGACCAGCTCGCTCAGGGACTCCGCCAGCTGCGGCAGCGTCTTGGCGTGCGCGTCCTTGATGTTCGGCACGAGCAGACCGCGCGGGGTGGCCGCCGCGATGCCCAGGTTGACGTAGTGCTTGACCACGATCTCCTGCGCCGCCTCGTCCCAGGAGGCGTTGATCTCCGGGTGGCGCCGGATCGCGACCAGCAGGGCCTTGGCGATCAGCAGCAGCGGGTTGACCCGCAGCCCCTGCATCCCGTACTTGTCGGGGTCCCGCTTGAGCTCCTCGACCAGCTTGAGCGTGCGCGTGACGTCGACCGTGATGAACTCGGTGACATGCGGCGCGGTGAACGCCGAGCCGACCATCGCCGCCGCGGTCGCCTTGCGGACACCCTTGACCGGGATACGGGTCTCACGCGCCGAGTCGTACGACGCGACGGGCGCCGGCGCGGGCGGGGCGACCGGGCCGACCGGCGCGGGTGCCTCGGCCGGGGCTGCCGGGGCCGTGGTCAGCGGGGCCATCGTCTGGGGGGCCGTGGTCTGGGGGGCCGCCGCCGCGTGCACGTCCTCCCGCGTGATGATGCCGTCGGGGCCGGTCGGGACCACCGCGGTGAGGTCCACGCCCAGGTCCTTGGCGAGCTTGCGCACCGGCGGCTTGGCCAGCGGGCGCTCCTTCACGGCCGGGGTGCCGCCATGTCCGTTCAGCTCGGGCTGCGCGGCCGCCGCGGCGGGCTCCTGGGCCGGGATCACGGTGGTCTTGCGGGGGCGGCGCTTGGTGGAGGAGGCGGCCACCCCGTACCCGACGAGCACCGGCTGGCGGCCGGAGCCCTCCGGCTTCTTCTCCTCGGGGGCCGGAGCGGGAGCCTGCGCCGGTGCCTCGGCGGGAGCCGGTGCCGCGCCGCCCGCCACGTCCACCGCAATGATCGACATGCCCACGTCCACCGTGGTGCCCTCGGGGAAGTGGAGCGCGCGGACCACACCGTCGTAGGGGATGGGCAGTTCGACGGCGGCCTTGGCCGTCTCGACCTCGCACACCACCTGGCCGTCGGTGACCGTGTCACCGGGCTGGACGTACCACTTGAGGATCTCGGCCTCGGTGAGGCCCTCGCCCACGTCCGGCATCTTGAACTCGCGTACGGACGCTTCCGTCATCGTCGTCACGACCCTCTCCTCAGTACGCCAGGGCACGGTCGACGGCGTCGAGCACCCGGTCCAGGCCCGGCAGGTACTCCTCCTCCAGACGGGCCGGCGGGTACGGGGCGTGGTAGCCGCCGACCCGGAGCACCGGGGCCTCCAGGTGGTAGAAGCAGCGCTCGGTGATCCGGGCGGCGATCTCCGCGCCGGAGCCGAAGAACACCGGCGCCTCGTGGACGACGACCAGGCGGCGGGTCTTCTCGACCGAGGCCCGGATGGAGTCGAAGTCGAGCGGGGAGACCGAGCGCAGGTCCAGGACCTCGAGGTTCTTGCCCTCCTCGGCGGCCGCGGCGGCGACCTCCAGGCAGGTCTTCACCATCGGGCCGTAGGCGGCCAGGGTCAGGTCGGTGCCCTCACGGACCACCTGGGCCCTGTGCAGCGGGCCGGGGATGGCCTCGGTGTTGACCTCTCCCTTGTCCCAGTAACGCCGCTTGGGCTCGAAGAAGATCACCGGGTCGTCGCTCTGGATGGCCTGCTGCATCATCCAGTACGCGTCGGAGGCGTTGGAGGGGGAGACCACCTTCAGGCCGGCCACGTGCGCGAACAGCGACTCCGGGGACTCGGAGTGGTGCTCGACCGCGCCGATGCCGCCGCCGTAGGGGATGCGGACGACGACCGGCATCTTGACCTTGCCCAGCGAACGGGCGTGCATCTTGGCGAGCTGGGTGACGATCTGGTCGTAGGCGGGGAAGACGAAGCCGTCGAACTGGATCTCCACCACGGGGCGGTAGCCGCGCAGCGCCAGGCCGATGGCCGTGCCGACGATGCCGGACTCGGCGAGCGGGGTGTCGATGACGCGGCTCTCGCCGAAGTCCTTCTGCAGGCCGTCCGTGACCCGGAAGACACCGCCGAGCTTGCCGACGTCCTCGCCCATGACGAGGACCTTCGGGTCGGTCTCCAGGGCGCGCCGCAGCGATTCGTTGATCGCCTTGGCCAGGGCCATGTTCTTGGATGTCGCCGTCTCAGCCATCTCAGTTACCCCCCTCGTCCGCGAACGACGCCTGGTAGGCGGCGAACTGGGCCCGCTCCTCGTCGACGAGCGCGTGCCCGTCCGCGTACACGTTCTCGAAGATGGCGAAGTGGTCCGGGTCCGGCATGGCACGGACCGCTTCACGCACTCGCCTGCCCAACGCCTCGCTCTCGGCCTCGAGTTCCGCGAAGAATCCCTCGTCCGTGTGGTTTGAGGTCTCCAGGTGGCGGCGCAGGCGCAGGATCGGGTCCTTCGCCTCCCAAGCCTCACGCTCCTCGTCGGCCCGGTACTTCGTCGGGTCGTCGGAGGTGGTGTGGGCGCCCATGCGGTAGGTGTACGCCTCGACGAGGGTGGGGCCCTCGCCGTTGCGGGCCCGCTCCAGGGCCCAGCGGGTGACCGCGAGGCAGGCCAGCACGTCGTTGCCGTCGACGCGGACGCCGGGGAAGCCGAAGCCCTGGGCGCGCTGGTAGAGGGGGACGCGGGTCTGCTTCTCGGTCGGCTCGGAGATCGCCCACTGGTTGTTCTGGCAGAAGAACACCACCGGCGCGTTGTAGACGGCGGAGAAGGTGAAGGACTCCGCCACGTCGCCCTGGCTGGACGCGCCGTCGCCGAAGTAGGCGATCACCGCGCTGTCCGCGCCGTCCTTGGTGATGCCCATCGCGTACCCGGTCGCGTGCAGCGTCTGGGAGCCGATGACGATCGTGTAGAGGTGGAAGTTGTTGCCGCCCGGGTCCCAGCCGCCGTTGTTCACCCCGCGGAACATGCCGAGCAGGTTGGTCGGATCGACCCCGCGGCACCAGGCGACGCCGTGCTCCCGGTAGGTCGGGAAGACGTAGTCGTCGTCGCGCAGCGCCCGGCCGGAGCCGATCTGGGCGGCCTCCTGGCCGAGCAGCGAGGCCCACAGGCCCAGCTCGCCCTGGCGCTGGAGGGAGGTGGCCTCGGCGTCGAAGCGGCGGGTGAGCACCATGTCGCGGTACAGGCCGCGGAGCTCTTCGGGGGTGACGCCGACGACGTACTTGTCGTACTCGGCGTTCTTGACGCGCTCGCCCTCGGGCGTCAGCAGCTGTACGAGCTCGGGGTCGGTGCCTGGCGCGTTCCTTGCGGTCGTGCGCTTGCCGGCCGTGCTCTTGGTTCCGGCGCTGCGTCGCGGTTTGCGCGCGGCAGTGCTCTCCACGGTCACGTGTGCTCCTCCGTCGGTCCGGCTACCCGGGTTCGCCGGGTTGCCAGTGCGGCTCACCTGCGCCTTCGCATCCGCACAGGGTGGGTGCGGCAAAACGGGCACAGATGTGACAGGTGCCCCGGCGAGCGCCCTGCAACAGGCACGTTACCCAGTAGTCCACATTTCTGTGAAACCCCTCCTGACCTGCGTTTTTGCTTGGATTTCCAAGTAAATTCGCAAAATCGGGAACTCTTCCTGGTCACAGCCTTGCAGGGGGCCGGAACAAGGGCACGTTATCCCGGTGACCCAGGTCACGGGAAGAGTCCCCCGAATGCACCACGCGCGCGTGCCGCCCCGGAAAGGGCTTCACGCGCGCGTGGCTGAAAAACGCGGGGCCGGCCGGTCAGCCGCCGACGGCGCCGAGGCTGGTGTTGCCCTGGGCCGAGCCCTGTGTGGAGCCCGCGTCGGTACCGCCGGCGTCGGCGCCGCCGTCACCGGTGCCACCGCTGTCGGTGCTGCCGGTCTCCGAGCCGGTCGGCTCCTCGGAGGTCCCCGGGTCGGTCTCCGTGTCGGTCGGCTCGCTGCTGGCCGTCTCGGAGGGCGTGTACGACGGGGTGTAGGAGGGCGTGTACGACGGGGTGTAGTTCGAACCGGAGTCCGAGCCGGTGCTGTCGTCGGAGGAGTCGTCCGACTGCTCCTCGGACTCCTCGTCGGTCGGCGACTCGCTGGCCTCGGCGCTCTGGGACTGGCTGGCGCTCGGTGACTCGGTGGTCCCGGCGTCCCCGCTGCCCGTGGTCTTGGTGTTCAGCGCGAGCGCCACACCGGCCGCGATGGCGATCACCGCGAGGACGGCCAGGATCCACAGCTTGCCGCGGCCACTGCCCCGGTTCCCGTGCCCCTCGAAGCCGCCGTCGTCGCCGTTGCCGTAGCCCGTGGGCAGGATCGGCTGCGGGATCTGCGAGGTCATGCCGCCGTCGTGCTGGGGCATCATCGTGGTGCCCGCGTAGGGGCTCGCGGCGGCGCCCCGGCCGTCGTGCATCGCGACCGGGCCGGTGTTCCAGGTGCCGGTGTGGCCGCCCTGGTCGTACAGCATCTGCAGCGCGTACTGGACGAGTCCGCGCATCTCCTCGGCCGTCTGGAACCGGTCGTCGGGCTCCTTGGCGAGGGACCGCATGACCAGTCCGTCGAGCTCCGGCGGGCACTCGCCCTCGGAGCTCTGCGACGGCGGCATCGGGATGTCCTGCACATGCTGGTAGACCACCGACAGCGGGGTCTCGCCGATGAACGGCGGGCGCAGCGCGAGCAGTTCGTACAGAAGGCAGCCCGTCGCGTACAGGTCGGAGCGGTAGTCGACGGCCTTGCCGAGCGCCTGCTCCGGGGAGAGGTACTGCGGGGTGCCCATGACCATGCCGGTCTGCGTCATCGTCGTGGACGCGCCGTGCAGGGCGCGCGCGATGCCGAAGTCCATCACCTTGACGGCGCCGTTGTGCGTGATGATCACGTTCGCGGGCTTGATGTCGCGGTGCACGATGCCGTGCTGGTGCGAGTAGGCGAGCGCCTCCAGCACACCGGAGACGATGATCAGGGCCTGTTCGGGCCCGGGCGCCTCGGCGTTGAGGAGGAGGTCGCGGATGGTGCGCCCCTCGACGATCTCCATGACGATGTACGGCACGCTCTGGCCGCCCACGAAGTCCTCGCCGGAGTCGTACACGGCGACGATCGCGTGGTGGTTGAGGCCGGCCACCGACTGGGCCTCGCGTGTGAAGCGGGCCTTGGAGGTGGGGTCCTCGGCGAGGTCGGCCCGCAGCAGTTTGACCGCGACGGTGCGGCCGAGTCGTACGTCCTCGGCCGCGAACACCTCGGCCATGCCGCCCCGACCGAGCCTGCGGGTCAGCCGGTACCGGCCGTCGCCGACCAGCCCGCCGTTGCCCCAGTTCTCCGGCGCGTCTGACATACCGCCGCCAGTCGCCTCGGGGTCGGACGGGCCCTGGGGCTGCTGCTGTGCCATCAGTCCTCGCCGTCGTTTCTGCCCGCGGTGCGCGCGGTGTTGTTACGGTCTCCGTCGGCCACGCTACAGCCTTCCCGCAAGCCTCCGGTCCTGGATGAGCCCCTGCCGGGCTCCTCCGCCGGTCCGGGAGGGACCGGTCATCAAACCCGTACCACCGGCCGGCGTGCAAATTCTGTGTACCGGCCGCAAGTCACCTGTAACGCTTCCGCGACGCTTCTTTCTCGTAGGGTCACGGAACGGGCACCGAGCTTGACGTGTCAGTGCCCTGCGGCAGACTTGGCCGGGAATAGCACTTTCGATCAATGGCAGTCAACGGCAGAGAGACGCCCGGCGGCGGACGACGGCGCCTCGAGGGCCTACGGGGGACGCGGAACATGAGCCAGGACGGCGCCCAGGGCGCGCACGCGGGGCGGGCGCTGGCCAATGGCCGGTATCAGCTGCGCGATCTGCTCGGCCAGGGCGGCATGGCCTCGGTGCACCTCGCCTACGACTCGGTCCTCGACCGCCAGGTCGCGGTCAAGACGCTCCACACCGAACTCGGCCGTGAACAGGCCTTCCGTGAGCGTTTCCGCCGCGAGGCCCAGGCAGTGGCCAAGCTCACGCACACCAACATCGTCTCGGTGTTCGACACCGGCGAGGACGAGATGGGCGGCCTGACGACGCCGTACATCGTCATGGAGTACGTCGAGGGCCGCCCGCTCGGCTCCGTGCTCGACGAGGACGTACGGCAGCAGGGCGCGATGCCCGCCGACAAGGCGCTGAAGATCACCGCGGATGTGCTGGCGGCGCTGGAGATCAGCCACGAGATGGGGCTGGTGCACCGCGACATCAAGCCGGGCAACGTGATGATGACCAAGCGGGGCGTCGTCAAGGTGATGGACTTCGGCATCGCCCGCGCGATGCAGTCCGGTGTGACGTCGATGACGCAGACCGGCATGGTCGTCGGCACCCCGCAGTACCTCTCGCCCGAACAGGCCCTGGGCCGGGGCGTGGACGCCCGCTCCGACCTGTACTCGGTCGGCATCATGCTGTTCCAACTGGTCACCGGGCGACTGCCGTTCGACGCGGACTCGCCGCTGGCGATCGCGTACGCGCATGTGCAGGAGGAGCCGGTGGCGCCCTCCTCGATCAACCGGGCGCTGCCGCCGGCGGTGGACGCGCTGGTCGCCCGCGCGCTGAAGAAGAACCCGAACGACCGCTTCCCGAGCGCCGTCGCCATGCGCGACGAGTGCCTGCGTATCGCCGCCTCCCTCCAGCCGGCCCCGCCGAGCATCGTCCCGGGCACCCCGGCGCAGAGCGGCTCCGGCGTGGGCTCCGCGGTGTTCCCGCCGGTCGGCCAGAACACGCCGCAGCCGCCGCTGGGCAGCGTGCAGACGCCGTACCAGCCTGCGCCGACCCCGAACCCGTACGGCGCCCCGACCCCGCCGAACGCCTCCTACGGCTACCCGCAGCAGCCGGGCTACCAGACGCCCGCCCCGGCCTACGGCCACCAGCAGGGGCCGCCCACGCCCCCGGCGTACAACCTCTCGCCGCAGGCCCCGGCCCCGGTGCCCCCGGGCGGCGGCAAGGGCGGCAAGCCGGTGGTGATCGGTTCGGTCCTGGTCGCGGTGGTGACGGTGGGCGCGTTCCTGCTGAGCCTCGCCGTCGACGGCGGCGGTGACGACGAGGGCGGCAGCGGCGGCACCAGCGCCTCGCCCTCGGCGACGAAGGCGGCGGGCTACCGCGGCCCCGACACGGCCAAGACGATCGAGTCGACCGAGTGCTCCGAACCGGAGGAGTCGTACAACGACCCCGACAAGGTCCGGGTGCCGAACTTCAAGTTCAAGTACATCCAGTCGGTCAAGGCCTGCTTCCAGGCGGCCGGCTGGAAGATGAAGATCAAGTACGTGGACGAGAACACCTACGGCGACGGCGCGGTGATGGACCAGTTCCCGTCCGCCGGGACGGACGTCGACCCCTCGGACGTGCCGGAGATCGAGCTGAGCGTGTCGACGGGCAATCCGGCTTCCTGACGGGCCGACGGCAGAGGAAAGGGCCCGGCGTGCACGCCGGGCCCTGTTGTCGTCTACGAGTGTCTGAGGTTGTGCCTAGAGGTACGGCCCGCCCGTGCGGCCGCCCGCGCGGGGGTCGTCGACCCCCTCGTGACCGCCCACGCCCGGCGGCAGCGCCCGGCGCATCTGCTCCAACTGCGCCCGTGCGGCCATCTGCTGGGCGAACAGCGTGGTCTGGATGCCGTGGAAGAGCCCCTCCAGCCAGCCCACCAACTGGGCCTGCGCGATCCGCAGTTCCGCGTCGCTGGGGGTGGAGTCCTCGTTGAACGGCAGGGACAGCCGCTCCAGCTCCTCGACCAGTTCCGGCGCCAGGCCGTCCTCGAGTTCCTTCACCGAACTGGAGTGGATCTCCTTCAGCCGGGCCCGGCTCGCCTCGTCCAGGGGAGCCGCGCGCACCTCCTCCAGCAACTGCTTGATCATGCTGCCGATCCGCATGACCTTCGCCGGCTGCTCGACCTGCTCCGTCACCGGGATCTCACGGGAGTCCTCGTCGGCGTCGACGCCACCGAGTGCCATACCGTCCTGGCCCACGACCAGGATCTTCTGGGCGGTCTCCGGCGACCTTTCGTTCCTCGGCATCTCCATGCCGCCATTCTCTCGCACCCCTCCACCTCATCACCGTGGTGCCCCCCCATGAAGGAAGATCCACCGTTTCCACACGGCACGCGTTCGGTGTAGTCCGGTATGCGGCGCTTTGGCGGGAGTGTGAGTCTGGGGGGCGTGACTCGATTGCGGCGGGGGTTGTGCGCGGTGGGGATGCTGGTGCTGTCGTATGGAGCCGTATCGTCGTACGGAGCCGTATCGACGTACGAGGCCGTATCGACGTACGAGGCCGTATCGACGTACGGGAGCGTCTCGTCGTACGAGAGCGACACGTCGTACGACGGTGTTCCGACGGGCGACCGGCGCGGCGGCGGGTACCGCGAGGGTGCGACGGACGACAAGGGCTCGGCGCACTCGGCGCACCGCAGGAGCGCGGTGGCGGTCCCCTCCTCCTCCGCTTCCACCTCCCCCGAACCCGACCGGGCCGGGAGCCGGGCCGGTGAGGGGCGGGCGCGGCCCGGGCGGCCGGACGAGGAGAAGGGCGCCGCGCAGGACGAGGACGGTACGGGCCAGGAGGCCGGTGACGGCGAGGACGGGACGGACGGCACCGGTGCCACCGAGGGCTCCGCCGACACCGGCTCGGGCGACACCGGCGCCTCCGAGGACGTCGGCGACCCGCAGGACCGGCCCGAAGGCGACCCGGACGCCGACGCCGGAGCCGAGTCCCCGCCGGAGGCCGCCGTGGCGCCGGAGGCCTCCGCGCCGCAGGACGGAGCAGGTCCGGCCGCCGCGGCGGGGGAGCGGGCCGAGGGGCCCGTGCTGCGGATCCTGCCGCTGGGCAGCGGACTGGTCCTCATCGGGCTCGGGCTGGGCCTCGGCCTCGCCGCACTCCGGCTGCGGCGCTCCTGAGCGGGCCCGCTACGGCACGACCAGCAGCACCTTGCCCACGTGGCCGCTCTCCTCGACGACCCGGTGCGCCGCGGCCGCGTCGCTCATCGGGATCTCCCGGTCGACGACGGGACGGACGTGGCCCGCCTCGAGGAGGGGCCAGACGTGTTCGCGCACGGCGGCGACGATGGCCGTCTTCTCCGCGAGCGGACGGGCCCGCAGCGAGGTCGCGCTGATCGCGGCGCGCTTGGTCAGGAGCGCCGCGATGTTCAGCTCGGCCTTGATGCCGCCCTGCATGCCGATGATCGCGAGCCGGCCGTTGACGGCGAGGCTGCGGACATTGCGGTCCAGGTACGTCGCCCCCATGTTGTCGAGGATCACATCGGCGCCCGCACCGCCGGTGGCCGCCTTCAGCTCGGCGACGAAGTCCTGCTCGCGGTAGTCGATCAGGATGTCCGCGCCCAGCTCGGCGCAGCGCTCCAGCTTCTCCTTGGTGCCGGCGGTCACCGCGACCCTGGCGCCGACGGCCTTGGCCAGCTGGATCGCCATGGTGCCGATGCCGCTGGAGCCGCCGTGCACGAGCAGGGTCTCGCCGGGGCGCAGCTGGGCCACCATGAACACGTTCGACCAGACCGTGCAGGTCACCTCGGGGAGCGCGGCGGCCTGCCGGAGGTCGAGGCCCTCGGGCACGGGCAGCAGCTGCCCGGCCGGGACGGCGGCCTTCTCGGCGTATCCGCCGCCCGAGAGCAGCGCGCACACCTCGTCGCCGACGGACCAGCCGGAGACTCCGGGGCCGAGTGCGGCGATCCGGCCGGAGCACTCCAGGCCGGGGTAACGGGAGGCGCCGGGCGGCGGGTCGTAGAAGCCCTGCCGTTGCAGGATGTCGGCGCGGTTGACGGCGCCGGCCACCACCTCGACCAGGACCTCGCCCTCGGCGGGCACGGGATCGGGGACCTCGTCCCACACCAGCGCCTCGGGACCACCAGGTTCGGGAATCGTGATCGCATGCATGAAGGCGACGCTACCCCGCGCCCCCGGCACGGCATCCCCCGGGAAATCGGCGTGCGATCACCGATGGGTTCGGCCTGCTGCCGGGCATCCTGGTGATGCCGGTCGTGATGATCACGATGTACACGGGCGTCTCGCCGCCCCCAGGCCTTCGTCGACAACAGCCCGGTCACCCCTCTGTCGTCGGCGGTACGGGGTCTGATGGCCGGGGACCGGCCGGTCGCCGAGATCGCCTGGTCGCTGGGGTGGGCCGGGCTGTTCGTGCTCGTCTTCGGGCCGATCACCATGCGGCTGTGCAACCGCAGGGGACGCAGGGCCGGTGCGCGGCCGCTCAGTCGACGCGCACGATCGTGATCAGCCGGTCCGTCAGCTCCAGGACGCCCACGGCGGGATCGTCGTAGGCGAGCACCCGGTGGCCGCGGACGACACTGACCACCAGGTCGTCCGTCTCGCGCGGACCGCGGCCCGCCTCCGCCTTGGTCACGGTCCGCTCGACGAGGTCCAGCCCACTGCCCTGCTGTATCAGGTCCTCCATCACCAGACCGGCCGACGGGCTGAGCACACTGAGCCCCAGCAGCCGTCCTGCCGCCCCGGCGCTGGTGATGACCTCATCGGCGCCGGACTGTTTCAGCAGCGGCGCGTTCTCCTCCTCGCGCGCCGCGGCCACGATCTTCGCGGCCGGGTTGAGCTGGCGGGCCGTCAGCGCCACCAGGACGGCCGTGTCGTCGCGCTGGGTGGCGATGACGATCTTCCCGGCCCGCTGCACCTCCGCCCGCCGCAGCACATCACTGCGAGTGGCGTCCCCGACCACGCCCTCGTAGCCCTCGGCGGTCGCCGCGTCGATCGCCTTGGAGCTGGGGTCGATCACCACGACCTGGTCCTTGCGCAGCCCCGAGGCACAGGCCGTCCGGATCGCGGACCTGCCCTTCGTACCGAAGCCGACGACGACAATGTGGTCGCGCAAGGGGACCTCCGGTGCGGGAACGGACACGGGCCCTGGGACCGTGTTGCTTCATGACGGGTGGGAACCCGCCGGGAACCATGGTGCCCATCGATCGGATCACGGCCACAGGGGGCACGCGATGAAGGACCAGGAACGACAGCCCACCGGGCCGGTGCGGCTCTCTCTCGTCAGGTCCCTCTGGTACCGCTCCCGCCGCGAGGCCCGGGACGACGCCGAGGCGGGGCGCTCCATCACCATGCCGGTGAACGTCGGCGCACCCCCGCTCCAGCAGGTGCTGCGCCGCCTCGCGATGGGCCTGCTGGTGCTGGCCCTGACCACCCTGATCGTCTACGCCGACCACGAGGGCTACAACGACAACTCCGACGGGTCCGTGGACCTCCTCGACTCCGCCTACTACGCCACGGTCACCCTCTCCACCACCGGCTACGGCGACATCACCCCTGTGAGCGACACCGCCCGGCTGGTCAACATCCTCGTCATCACCCCGCTGCGCGTGCTGTTCCTGATCATCCTGGTCGGCACCACCCTGGAGGTGCTCACCGAGCGCACCCGGCAACAGGTCCGCATCCACCGCTGGCGGATGCGCACCCGGGACCATGTCGTGGTCGTCGGATACGGCACGAAGGGCCGGCACGCGGTGCAGACACTCGTCGGGCAGGGCATCGCCAAGGAGCGGATCGTGGTCGTGGACACCCAGCGCAAGGCCACCGAAGCGGCCGGCGACGACGGGCTGGTGGCCATCACCGGGGACGCCACCCGCAGCGAGGTGCTGCGACGGGCGGAGGTGCAGCATGCCTCCCGGGTGATCGTCGCCCCGCAACGCGACGACACGGCCGCCCTGGTCACGCTGACGGCCCGGCAGCTCAACCGGCGCGCCACGATCGTGGTGGCGGCCCGGGAGGACGAGAACGTGCCCCTGCTCCGGCAGTCCGGCGCGAACACCGTGGTCACCAGCTCCTCGTCCGCGGGACGGCTGCTCGGCGTCTCGATGGTCAGCCCGACCGTGGCGAAGACCCTGGAAGACCTGATGACCCTCGGCAGCGGGCTGTCCCTCTTCGAACGCCCGGTCACCGAAGGCGAGGAAGGGCAGTCGCCGCGCAGCTCCGTGGACCTGGTCGTGGCCGTCGTACGGGGCCGGCAGCTGCTCGACTACGCCGACCCCCGGCTCACCCAGCTCCAGCAGGGGGACCGGGTGATCACGGTCCGCCGGGCCGTTCCGGCGCCCGAACAGGTGTGACGGGGCCGCCATGCGGGTGTTTCACGTGAAACACCCGGTTTGTTTCACGTGAAACCGGCGGGCCTGTTTCACGTGAAACAGGCCGCGACCCCGGCCGCCGCCCAGGGCAGGTCGAGGAGCTCCGTCCGCTGACCCGCCCGCGCTCCCCCGGGCGGTACGACGGCCAGCGCGTCGGCCGCCGCGACGCCCCGGAGCATCGCCGGACCGTTGTAGTGCAGCGGGACGACATGGTCGCCGCGCATCACCACCGGAACGAGCCGGGTGTCCTGGGGATGCCCGTGCACCTCGTCCCGCAGGGGCAGCGCGTACCGCTCCGGGGCCGGACGGGCGGACAGGGTGCGCAGCAGAGGCTCGGCGAGCGTGAGCAGCCCGGAGACGGCCGCGAGGGGGTTGCCCGGCAGACCGACCAGGTGCTGCTCGTCCTGGGTGCGGGCCAGCAGCATGGGGTGTCCGGGGCGCACCTGGACGCCGTCCACGAGGAGTTCGGCGCCGATGCGGCGCAGGACGGGATGGACGTGGTCGACCGGGCCGGAGGCGGTGCCGCCGGTGGTGAGGATCAGGTCGGCGGAGGACCTGCTGACGGCCTTGTGCAGGGCCTTCTCGTCGTCGCCGATCCGCCGCACGGCGACGACCTCGGCGCCCAGGGCCCGCAGCCACGGCGGCAGCATGGGGCCGAGCGCGTCCCGGATGAGTCCGTCGTGCGGGCGGCCCTCGGTGAGCAGTTCGTCGCCCAGCACGAGGACCTCGGCCCGGGGCCGCGGCACGGCGGACAGGGTGTCGTACCCGGCGGCCGCGGCGAGGCCGAGGACGGCCGGGGTCACCACCGCACCGGCGGGCAGCAGCTGATCGCCGCTGCGGCACTCCTGCCCGCGGGGCCGGATGTCCTGGCCGTGGCTCATGTCCCGGGTCGGGTGCAGCCGGCCCTGGGCGTCGGTGCGGCCGTGCTCGCTGCGCAGGACCGCCGTGGTGTCCGGGGGGATCCGGGCGCCGGTGGCGATCCGGACGGCCTCGCCGTCGGCGAGGGGTTCGGGCGCGGTGCTGCCCGCCAGCACGCCCGCGTCCCGGACCCGCCAGGGGCCAGGGCCCGCCACGGCCCAGCCGTCCATCGCGGAGGTGTCGAAGGAGGGCAGGTCGGTGAGGGCGGTCAGCGGGCCGGCCAGGACCAGCCCGAGGGCGTCGCCGAGGGTCACGGAGACGGGGTCGCGGCGCACGGCCTGGGACCGGGCCGCACGGGCGGCGACGGCGCGGGCCTCGGGCCAGGCGGTGGCGTGGTGCCGGTGGCCGTGACGGTCGGCCGGAGGAGCCGCGGAGGGCGCCCGGTGGGCGGCATCCGGGGTGGGGGGGCCGTGCGTGGGGCCCTTGCCGTCGTTCACGAGGGCGAGCACCTCCTCGACGTCGAAGCCCTCGGCATCGGGGGCCTGGGTGTCCCGGCCCTCACGGATGCCGCGGCGGGTCATCCGGCGTCCGGTGCCGTGTCGCCGGGCCGGGCGGCGGCGGAGCCGTCGGGACCGGCCGCCTTCGCCTCCTCCGCCTCCTTCGCCCAGCGCAGCGCCAGGGCGGCTGCCTTGCGGGAGGCCTCGGCGACGGCCTCGGGGCCTCCCTGGGCCTGCGCGGCGGCGTACCCGACCAGGAAGGTGGTCAGCGGCGCGGCGGGCCGGGCCACGCCGTGGGCGGCGTCCCGGGCGAGATCGAGGAGCACACCGGTGTCGACCTCCAGGTCGATGCCCAGCTCGTCCTTGACTGCGGAAATCCATTCGTCCAACACGTGGTCATGCTCCCTGATGCGGGCCCGGGCGGTGGCGATGTCGTCCCAGGTGTCGCAGTCGAAGGACGCGACGGGGTCGGGGACGCGGATGAGGTCGAGTCCGGCGGTCAGCCGGCGCAGGGGCAGCCCCGTGAGGCCGCCGGGGGCGGCGCCGAGCGGCGCCAGTTCACGCCGCAGGGCGGCGGTCCGGTACACGGCGACGAGCGGCTGGTCGCGGCCGTCGGCGTCGGTGAGCAGCGCGCCCTCCGCGGTGCCCGCGCGCAGGGCGGCCAGCAGCCGCCGTACGGTGCCGGCCGCGAGGAAGGGCAGATCGGCGGAGAGGACGAGGACGTCGTCGGCCGTGGTGCGGCGCAGTCCGGCGTCGAGCGCGGCCAGAGGACCCCCGCCCGGCGGCTCCTCGCGCGCCCAGCGCACGGGCCGGGCGGTGGGCCGGGGATCGGCGACCACGACGCTGGTGCGGGCGTCGGCGCAGGCGGCGAGCACCCGGTCCAGCAGCGCCCGGCCGCCCACGCGCACCCCCGGCTTGTCGGCGCCGCCGAGACGCCGGGCGCCGCCGCCCGCGAGCACGACGGCGTCGTACGCGGCGGCCGGCCCCGGTGGACGGCCTCCGGGGGTGCCGGGGGGTTCGAACGAGGTCACCCCCTGAGTATGAGGGCCTCCTCGATCACAGGGAACGCGGGGAGCCGCGTGATCACAGGGTGCGCAGCAGCACCGCGGGCTGTTCCACGCAGTCCGCCACGTACCGCAGGAAGCCTCCGGCGGTGCCGCCGTCGCAGACCCGGTGGTCGAAGGTGAGGGAGAGCTGCACCACCTGACGCACGGCCAGCTCGCCCTCGTGCACCCACGGCTTGGGCACGATCCGGCCGACGCCCAGCATGGCCGCCTCGGGGTGGTTGATGATCGGCGTGGAGCCGTCGACGCCGAACACCCCGTAGTTGTTCAGTGTGAAGGTCCCGCCGGTCAGGTCGGCGGGGGTGAGCCGGCCGTCCCGGGCCACGTCGGTGAGCCGGGCGAACTCCGCGGTGAGCCCCTCGGCGTCCCGGGCGTGGGCGTCGCGGACGACGGGCACGACCAGCCCCCGCTCGGTCTGCGCGGCGAAGCCCAGGTGCACCTGGTCGAACCGGACGATCTCCCGCGCCTCGAGGTCGACGGTGGAGTTCAGCTCCGGGAACCGGGCCAGGGCGGCGGTGCAGATACGGGCCAGCAGCGCGAGGAGGGAGATCTTCGGGCCGCCGGCGGCGTTCATCGCTGCGCGGGCTCGCATCAGCCCGGTCGCGTCGGCGTCCACCCAGCAGGTCGCGTCGGGGATCTCGCGACGGCTGCGGGAGAGCTTGTCGGCGACGGCGCCCCGGACGCCCTTGAGGGGGATGCGATGCCCGCCGGTGAGGGTGGAGGGCGCGGGGGCGGGCGAGGGTTCGAGGGCGGGTTCGGGCGCGGCCACCGCCGCCCGCAGGGCGTTCTCCACGTCCGCGCGCAGGATGAGCCCGTCACGGCCCGAGCCCTTCAGCTCCCGCAGATCCAGCCCGCCTTCCCGGGCCAGGCGCCGCACCAGGGGGGAGATCACGGCGACCGGCCCCCCGGGCTCCGTGGCCGGGGCGGCGGGCGTGGCCTCGGCGGATGCGACGGAGGTCGGCTGCGCGGCGTGCGGGGACTGTGCCGGCCGTACCCGCCTGCGCCGCGCGGGTGCCTCCGAGGTGCCGTACCCGACCAGCACGTTTCCCGAGCCCTCGGCCGGGCCGCCGGAGGCCGGGGCGCCGACCGCGACCGTGATCAGCGGGGCGCCGACGGGCAGTTCGGTGCCCTCCTCGCCGAAGCGGGCGGTGACCACCCCGCCGTAGGGGCAGGGCACCTCGACCATCGCCTTGGCCGTCTCGACCTCGACGACCGGCTGGTCCACGGCGACGACGTCGCCGACCTGGACGAGCCAGCGCACGATCTCCGCCTCGGTGAGTCCCTCACCGAGGTCGGGCAGCTTGAACTCCAGCACCTGTGCCATCAGTTCCCGGCCTCCCACTGCAGCCGTGCCACGGCGTCCAGGATGCGGTCGACGCCGGGCAGGTGGTGGCGCTCCAGCATCGGCGGCGGATACGGGATGTCGAAGCCGGCGACCCGGAGCACCGGCGCCTCCAGGTGGTGGAAGCAGCGCTCCGTGACCCGGGCCGCGATCTCCCCGCCGGGGCCGCCGAAGGAGCCCGACTCGTGGACGACGACCGCGCGCCCGGTGCGGCGCACCGACGCGGCGACCGTCTCGTCGTCGAAGGGCACCAGGGAGCGCAGATCGACGACCTCGAGGTCCCAGCCCTCGGCGCGGGCCGCCTCGGCGGCTTCGAGGCAGACGGGCACCGAGGGGCCGTAGGTGATCAGGGTCGCGCTGCTGCCGGAGCGGCGCACGACGGCGCGTCCGATCGGGTCGACCGGCTGCGGGTCCTCGGGGTTCCAGGTGTCCTTGGACCAGTAGAGCCGCTTGGGTTCGAGGACGACGACCGGGTCGTCGGAGGCGATGGCGGCGCGCAGCAGGCCGTAGGCGTCGGCGACCGTGGCGGGCGTGACGACGTGGAGCCCCGGGGTCGCCAGGTAGTAGGCCTCGGAGGAGTCACTGTGGTGCTCGACGCCGCCGATGCCGCCGCCGTAGGGGACGCGGATCGTGATCGGCAGCGGCATCCGGCCGCGGGTGCGGTTGCGCATCCGGGCGACATGGCTGATGAGCTGTTCGAACGCAGGGTAGGCGAAGGCGTCGAACTGCATCTCCACGACCGGGCGCAGTCCGTACATGGCCATGCCGACGGCGGTGCCGAGGATGCCGGCCTCGGCGAGCGGGGTGTCGGTGCAGCGGTCCTCGCCGAACTCCTTCGCGAGCCCGTCGGTGACCCGGAAGACACCGCCGAGGGTGCCCACGTCCTCGCCCAGTACGTGCACGGCCGGGTCGGCGGCCATCGCGTCGCGCAGCGCGCGCGTGAGGGCCTGCGCCAT
This sequence comes from Streptomyces sp. YKOK-I1, assembly GCF_054660435.1. NCBI lineage: Bacteria > Bacillati > Actinomycetota > Actinomycetes > Kitasatosporales > Streptomycetaceae > Streptomyces > Streptomyces sp. YKOK-I1. Next base: position 5,348,459 of record NZ_BAAGDR010000001.1, on the reverse strand, counting down.
GGTGGCGGGCTTGAGGGCGACGGTGGTCATCGGTGGGCGCCTTCCTGCTCCGCCGCGAGTTCGGCCTCCAGCAGGGCGCGCTGTTCGCGCAGCTGCGGGGTGGCCTCGGCGTACACGTGGGCGAAGAGGTCCATCGGGTCCAGGGCCGGGTCCTGGTTCATCCGGGCGCGCAGGTCGGCGGCCATCGTCTCGGCGGCGTCCCGCGCGCTCTGCCGGGCGTCGTCGTCGAGCAGTCCGCGCGTGGTGAGCTCGTGGTCCAGCAGCCGGATCGGGTCGTGCTCGCGCCAGGTCTCGACCTCGGCGTCGCCCCGGTAGCGGGTGGCGTCGTCGGCGTTGGTGTGGGCGTCGATGCGGTACGTGACGGCCTCGACGAGGGTGGGGCCGCCGCCCTCGCGCGCACGGCGCACGGCGTCGGCGAGGACCTCGTGCACGGCGGCGGCGTCGTTGCCGTCGACCAGGCGGCCCGGCATGCCGTAGCCGACGGCCTTGTGGGCGAGGGAGGGGGCGGCGGTCTGCTTGGCGAGCGGTACGGAGATCGCGAAGCCGTTGTTCTGGACGAGGAAGACGACCGGGGCCTGCCAGACGGCGGCGAAGTTCAGCGCCTCGTGGAAGTCGCCCTCGCTGGTGCCGCCGTCGCCGACCAGGGCGAGCGCCACCACGTCGTCGCCCTTGAGGCGGGCGGCGTGCGCGAGGCCCACGGCGTGCGGGAGCTGGGTGGCGAGCGGGGTGCACAGGGGGGCCACCCGGTGCTCGTACGGGTCGTAGCCGGTGTGCCAGTCGCCGCGCAGCAGGGTGAGCGCGTCGACCGGGTCGACCCCGCGGGCGACGACCGCGAGGGTGTCGCGGTAGCTGGGGAACAGCCAGTCGCGGTCCTCCAGAGCCAGCGCGGCGGCCACCTCGCAGGCCTCCTGGCCGGTGCTGGACGGGTAGACCGCGAGCCGTCCCTGCTTGGTGAGGGCGGTGGCCTGCGCGTTGTAGCGGCGGCCGAGCACCAGTTGGGTGTACAGCCGCCGCAGCAGCTCCGGATCGGCCTTCGCGGCCCGCTCGGTGCCGAGAACGCGGTAGGGCTCCGCGTCGGGCAGCAGCGGCGCGGGGTCGGTGCGGGGCTGCCAGGCGGGCGGCGGGGTCGGCCGGTACGCGCCCCGCTGCTCCATGACCGTCATGACGGCACCTCCTCGTGGGAGCGGCTCAGGGAGGCGGGTCGGCTTGTGACCCGCCTCACCTACCGATTGTTCGGTCGTCGGCACATTTTGGCTACAGGCACCCTCAGGCTGTGGACAAACGGTTCTCCACAACCTGAGATGGATGCAGGTCGTCCATGGCGGAGAGGCGGGGGGACATGGCGCGTGAACAAATGGCCGAGTACCCGGAGAGCGGGGAGAGCGCGCAGGAGCCGCCCCCGGCCCGGCCGCTCGACGCCATCGACCGGGACATCCTCCAGATGCTCCAGGCGGACGGCCGGGCCTCGATACGGTCGGTCGCCGAACGGGTGCACGTCTCGCGGGCCAACGCCTACGCGCGGATCAACCGGCTCGTCGAGGACGGTGTCATCCGGGGGTTCGGCGCCCGGGTCAACCATGAGCGCGCGGGTCAGGGGACGAGCGCGTACATCACCCTGAAGATCGTGCAGAACACCTGGCGGACCGTGCGCGAGCAGCTCCGCCAGCTGCCCGGCGCCTCCCACATCGCCCTCGTCGGGGGCGACTTCGACGTCCTTCTGCTGGTGCACACACCCGACAACAGGGCGCTGCGCGAGGTGGTGCTGACCCGGCTCCAGGCCATCCCCGAGGTGCTCAGCACCCGCACGCTGCTGGTGTTCGAGGAGGAGGACCTGGAACCGCAGAGCTAGCTAGTGCTCGGTGCGCAGACCGGCGAAGACCATGCGCACCACCGCGTCGGCCACGTCGCCCTCGGCCATCCCCCGGCCGCCGGGCCGGTACCACTCGACGATCGAGTTGATCATCCCGAAGACCAGCCGGGTGGCGAGCCGCACCTCCACGTCGCCGCGCACGTCCCCGTCGGCGGCGGCCGCCTTCAGCAGGTCGGCGACCCGGTGGTCGAAGTCGCGCCGCCGCTCCAGGGCCCACCGCTCGGTGTCGGTGTTGCCGCGCACGCGCAGCAGCAGCGTGACGTACGGCAGCTCACCGATGAGGACCTCGACCATGCGCCGTACGACGTACTCCAGGCGCTCCACCGAGCGCCCCACGCACGCGTGCTCCTCCTCGAGGATCCCGAACAGACCGTCCAGGGCACGGCTGACGGCCCGGCGCAGCAGTTCCTCCTTGCCGGCCACATGGTGGTAGATCGACGACTTGGAGATGCCGGCCGCCCGGGAGAGGTGCTCCATGGACGTGCCGTCGTAGCCGCGCTCGTTGAACACCTGGACGGCGACGGAGAGCAGGGTCTCCGGGGTGTACGTGTCGCGCTTGGCGGTGGTCATGAGGCGCCGCCCTCCCGCTTCTCGGTGGCGAAGGAGTGCCGGTACAGGGCGAGGGACGGCGCGTAGCGGCCCGAGGGGTCGCGGTCGTGCAGGTCGTCCAGGAGGGAGAAGGCCCACATGCGGCCGAGGCGCCGGCTCCACTCGAAGGGGCCGAGGGGGTAGTTCACGCCGAGCCGCATCGCGGTGTCGACGTCCTCCTCGGTGGCGACGCCCTTGGCGACGGCGTCGTGCGCGAGGTCGACGATCCGGGCGACCGTCCGCGCGACGATCATTCCGGGGACGTCGCCGATGACGCTGACGTCCTTGCCGAGCGCCTGGAACAGGCCGATCGCCTCGGACAGGGTCTGCGGCGAGGTGTCCTGGGAGGCGGACAGGGCGATCCGGGTGGCCTTGCGGTAGTCGAGGGCGAGGTCGAAGTAGACGACGTCGCGGAACTCCACGGAGGTCTGGCCGTCGGCGAGGGCGAGCTGGCCGCCGCCGGGCAGCACCAGCCGGGTGCCGTGGTCCTCCTCGTCCGCACGGACCTGGATGCCCGCCTCGCGGATCAGCGCGAGCACCTCGGCGGCGGGGCCCAGGTCGCCCTCGGCGAGGACGTAGGCGGGCGCCTGGTGCTTCTCGGCGGTGTGCGGCTCGGCGCTCTCCGCCGCCGCGCCGTCGTCGCGGTAGTCGAACCAGCCGTGGCCGGTCTTGCGGCCGAGGCGGCCGGACTCGACGAGGCGGCGCTGGGCGAGCGAGGGGGTGAAGCGCACGTCCTGGAAGAAGGACTGCCACACCGAGTGCGTGACGGACTCGTTGACGTCCTGCCCGATCAGGTCGGTCAGCTCGAAGGCGCCCATCCGGAACCCGCCGGACTCCCGCAGCACCGCGTCGATGGTGGCCGGGTCGGCGCCCTGCGCCTCGTAGACCGCGAACGCCTCGGCGTAGAAGGGCCGCGCGATGCGGTTGACGATGAAGCCGGGGGTGTCGGCGCAGGCGACCGGGGTCTTGCCCCAGGAGCGCGCGGTCTCGTACGCGCGCGTGGCCGACGTGACGTCGGTGGCGTACCCGGAGACGACCTCGACCAGCGGCAGCAGCGGCGCCGGGTTGAAGAAGTGCAGGCCCACGAAACGGCCCGGGTTGCGCAGGGCGCCGCCGATGGCCGTCACCGACAGGGAGGACGTGTTGGTGGCGAGCAGACAGTCCTCGCCGACCACGTCCTCCAACTGGCGCAGGAGCTCCTGCTTGACCTCCAGTCGCTCCAGGACGGCCTCCACGACCAGTCCGCAGTCGGCGAGGTCGGCGAGGCTCTCCGCGGCCGTCAGACGGGCGCGGGCGATGTCCCGGTCGGAGGCGGCGAGACGGTTCTTCGACACGAGCCGGTCGAGGCGGGCGCCGATCGTGGCGGCCGCCTCCCGGGCCCGGCCGGGGACGGCGTCGTACAGCCGTACGGGGTGGCCGGCGACCAACGCGACCTGGGCGATGCCCTGGCCCATGGTGCCGGTGCCGACGACGGCCACGGGGCTGCTGAGGTCGAGTGCTGTCATGTGCGCGATCCTCCCGCACGGGGTTTTCCACAGATGCGGCAGGCCCCCTTGTCCCGACCGATCGTTCGGTTACTCTAGCCCTGACTGGCAGCTCCTGCCCAGGTTTCCGCCAGGTCACGAGCTCGACGGAGAGTTCTCAAGACGAGGAGTTGGTCCCGCATGGCCGCCGCCGAACCGACCGCGCACGATCTGATCGCCCAGCACCGGCCCACCCTCGACCAGGCCCTGGAAGCGATCCGCACCCGCGCGTACTGGTCCCCCCACCCGGAGCACCCCAAGGCCTACGGGGAGAACGGCAGCCTGGACGCGGCCGCCGGAAAGGCCGCCTTCGACGCCCTCCTGAACACCCGTCTCGACCTCGGCCAGCCCGGCACCGACGACTGGGTGGGCGAGGAGATCTCCCCCTACGGCATCGCCCTGGGCGTGACCTACCCGCACGCGGACGTGGACGTGCTGCTGCCCGCCATGACGGCCGGACAGCGCGCCTGGCGCGAGGCGGGCGCGGAGGTCCGCGCGGTGGTCTGCCTGGAGATCCTCAAGCGGATCGCCGACCGGACGCACGAGTTCGCGCACGCGGTCATGCACACCTCCGGCCAGGCGTTCATGATGGCGTTCCAGGCGGGCGGCCCGCACGCGCAGGACCGCGGCCTGGAGGCCGTGGCCTACGCGTACGCCGAACAGGTCCGCACGCCCGGCACGGCGGAGTGGAGCAAGCCCCAGGGCAAGCGCGACCCGCTCGCGATGACCAAGACCTTCACGCCCGTCCCGCGCGGCATCGCCCTGCTCATCGGCTGCAACACCTTCCCCACGTGGAACGGCTACCCGGGCCTGTTCGCCTCCCTGGCCACCGGCAACGCGGTCCTGGTCAAGCCCCACCCGCGCGCGGTGCTGCCGCTGGCGCTGACCGTGGGCGTCGCCCGCGAGGTGCTCGCCGCGGCCGGCTTCGACCCGAACCTGGTCGCCCTGGCCGCCGAGCGCCCGGGCGAGGGCATCGCCAAGGAGCTCGCCACCCGCCCCGAGATCAGGATCATCGACTACACGGGTTCGACCTCCTTCGGCGACTGGCTGGAGGCCAACGCCCGGCAGGCGCAGGTCTACACCGAGAAGGCCGGCGTCAACACGGTCGTCGTGGAGTCCGCCGCCGACTACAAGGGCATGCTCGCCAACCTGGCGTTCTCGCTGTCCCTGTACAGCGGCCAGATGTGCACCACCCCGCAGAACCTGCTGATCCCCCGGGACGGCATCCGCACCGACGAGGGCCCCAAGACCTACGACGAGGTGGTCGCCGACCTCGCCCGCTCCGTCGACGGCCTGCTCGGCGACGACGCGCGCGCGAACGCGCTGCTCGGCGCCATCGTCAACCCGGACGTCAAGGCCCGGCTGGAGGCCGCCGCCGGCCTCGGCGAGGTCGCCCTCGCCTCCCGCGAGGTGGCCCACCCGGAGTTCCCGGACGCGGTCGTGCGCACACCGGTGATCGTGAAGCTGGACGGGGCGCGGAAGTACTGGGAGGGGGCGGACGACGAGGCCGCCTACATGGGCGAGTGCTTCGGGCCGGTCTCCTTCGCCGTCGCCGTCGACTCCGCCGCGGACGCGCTGGCGCTGCTGCGGCGGACGGTGCGGGAGAAGGGGGCGATGACGGTCGGGGCGTACACGACCGACCCGGCGTTCGAGCGGGACGTCGAGGAGGTCTGCCTGGCGGAGGCGGCGCAGCTGTCGCTCAACCTCACCGGTGGGGTGTACGTCAACCAGACGGCCGCGTTCTCCGACTTCCACGGGTCGGGCGGCAACCCGGCGGCCAACTCCGCCCTGTGCGACGGGGCGTTCGTGGCGAACCGGTTCCGGGTGGTCGAGGTGCGTCGGGACGCCTGAGAGGTCGGGACGAGGCCCTACGGGGCGCTCGTCCCGCCACAGCTCCAGTGGTACAGCGTCATCGCCACGCTCGTCGCCAGGTTGTAGCTGGAGACCTGGGGGCGCATCGGCAGGGACAGCAGGTGGTCGGCGCGGGCGCGCAGGTCGGCGGACAGCCCGGTGCGTTCCGAGCCGAAGGCCAGGAGGGCGTCGTCGGGGAGCTTGACGCCCCGTAGGTCGTCGCCCTCCGGATCGAGGGCGAACACCGGCCCCGCAGGCAGTTCGCCGACGACCAGCCGCTCCACGGCGGTCGCGAAGTGCAGCCCCGCCCCACCCCGCACGACGGTCGGGTGCCAGGGGTCGAGCGTGCCGGTGGTGACCACGCCGGTCGCCCCGAAACCGGCGGCCAGCCGGATCACCGCCCCCGCGTTGCCCAGGTTGCGCGGGTGGTCGAGGACCACGACGGGCGCGGTGCGCGGCAGCAGCGCGAGCCTCGCCAGCTGGGCCGCGCGGGCGGGCCGTACGGCCAGGGCGGCCACGGCCGTGGGATGCGGGCGCGGCACCAGCGCGGCGTATGTGCTCTCCGGGACCTCCGTCAGCAGGGCGTCCAGGGTGCCCCGTACGTCCGGGGCGAGCTCGTCGGCCAGGGCGAGCGCTGCCGGCCGGTCGGCGGTGACCGCGACCGGCACCCCCGCCCCGAAGCGCACGGCGTGCTTGAGGGCGTGGAAGCCGTCCAGCAGGACGTGCGAGTCGGCCAGACGGTGCCAGGTGCTGACGGGGTCGGTCATGTCGGGAGCCTACGTGGGGCGCCTACGTGGGGGAGCCCACGTGGGGGGCCTCGGAGTGCTCCGGGGTGCGCTGGCGCGGCACCGGGGCACGGCCGTCGCGCGAGAACACCAGCTCCCGTGCGCGCAGCGCCCAGGCGCCGAGCCGGCGCAGGAAGGGCGTCGGCAGGAAGACCGCGTCCGCCGCGATCATCGCCAGCGAGAAGAACGGCAGGCCGAGGATCACGGCGATCGCGGCGTGCTCGGTCATCATCACCGCCAGCAGCACGTTCTTCACCCGTCGGTTGAACAGCGTGAACGGGAAGGCGACCTGGACGACGACCGTGCCGTACGTCACCAGCATCACCATCGTGCCGCTGCTCGACAGCAGGCCGCCGAGCGCGGGCCAGGGCGAGAAGTAGTCCAGGTGCAGGGGGTAGTAGACGGCGGTGCCGTCCTGCCAGCGCGAGCCCTGGATCTTGTACCAGCCGGCCGTCGCGTAGATCAGACACGCCTCGGCCATGATCACGACCAGGGCGCCGTTGTGCAGGATGTTGCCGATCACGTCGAGCAGGATCCTGGGCTCCGCCGATCCGGTGCGGCGCCCGACGAGCCACCACAGGGCCTGCGCGGCCCAGGCCGCCCACAGGAGCGCGGGAATCGTCCACTGGCTGTGGAAGCCGCCCGTGGCCGTCACGGTGGTCAGCAGGGCGCCGAGGACGAGCCACAGGGCGGGCCCCACCCGGTCGGTGACCCGCTCGCCCCGCGCGCGTGCCGCCTCGGTGCGGCGCGCCCGGCGCGAGTCCAGCGACCACACCCGGCCGCAGCGGGTGAACACCAGGTAGATCGACATCAGGTGCAGGACGTTGTCGCCGCCGTCGCCCATGAAGACGCTGCGGTTCTGCAGCGAGAGCACGCCGACCATGAACAGCACCGACATCGTCCGGGTACGCCACCCCACCAGGAGCAGGGCGCTCGCGAGGACGGCGACGGCGTACACGAGCTCGAACCAGACCCGTCCGTCCGACCACATCAGCGCCGTGAACGCGCCGTTGGTGTCGATCAGCTGGCGGGCCAGGATCCAGCTCCAGGGGCCGTCGGGACCGTAGAGCTCCGCGCGGTGGGGCAGCTCGCGCAGCAGGAACATCAGCCAGGTCGCGCTGAAGCCGATCCGGATCACGGCGCTCTGGTACGGGCCGTGCGCGGACTCGGTCACGCGCGCGATGGCGGCGGACACCGTCAGGGTGAAGCGGTTCACGACACACCTCCCCGGGCCTCGGCGGCCGGTACCGTCCACCAGGGCAGCACCCGGTACGCCGGCGTGGACGACACCTTCTCCGTGCTCCACTTCGGCGGGGTCACGTTGACGGTCCGGGAGCGGACCTGGACCCGCTGGAGCGCGCCGTCCGCGCCGTCCGCCTCCATGGCTCCGCCGCGCTCCAGGCGCAGCTCGACGATCCGGCGCAGATAGGTCTCGGAGAGGTCGCCGCGCAGTCCGACGGGGCGGTTGTCGGAGCCGTGGGTGGCGGTGAAGAAGTCCCAGGCGCGGCGCAGTTCGTTCTGCTGGGTGTGGCTCGGCACGATGTTGCGGTCGATGTCCCGGCCGTCCTGCGCGGACAGGTCGTACCAGCCGGTGGTGCGCGAGCGGCCGTCGTCGGTGCGGATCTCGGCGCGGACCTGGACCGCGATGTTCTGCTGGAGCGGGTTCGGCGCGAACAGCTTCCAGTTCTGTTCGAACTCCGGGTAGACCCATTCGTCTATCGCCTTGCCGTGCGTCTTCGTCACCGTGTTCGACGGCGCGACGTGCAGGAACACCATGCCCAGGTGCACACAGACGGCGACGGCGACGACGGCGAGCGCCAGCGCGGCGCCTATCTGGTAGCGGGGCGAGAGCGCGGCCACACCGGTACGGGACTCGGGCGGCGGCGGGTCGTCCGGGGGCGGGCCGTCCGGGGGCGGGGCCTGCGGGGGCGGGGTGCCGAGGGGCGTGACGGCCGCCGGCGGAGGCCCTGCCTCCGGTTCCTCCGCCGAGCCCGGACCCCGTGCGGCGTCAGGCCCTTTGTCGTACGCGTCCATTCCGCCCCGTTCCCCGATCCCGGTCGACTTCCCGTGCCTGCTGCGTCGCGCAATCGCGAACGGTACTCAGCCCCACCCGTTCGGCGCAGCCCCTCCCCGCCCGCAGGTTATCCACAGCGGTTGACACCTTACGACGGCCGCCCCACCATGGAATGGCACAGACCGAACGATCGGTCGGGAGCGATTCGGGCAGACGGCCCGGAGGACAGCCTGGAAGACACGGGAAGACAGAGGGGGACCTCATGGCGACAGCTACCGCGCCCCGCACGGCCGACGACGAGGCGTACCAGCACGCCTTCGACGCCGCCGTCGCCGCCGACGAACGCATCGAGCCCCGCGACTGGATGCCCGACGCCTACCGCGCGACGCTGGTGCGGCAGATCGCCCAGCACGCCCACTCCGAGATCATCGGCATGCAGCCCGAGGCCAACTGGATCACACGTGCGCCCTCCCTGCGCCGCAAGGCGATCCTGATGGCCAAGGTCCAGGACGAGGCGGGCCACGGGCTCTACCTCTACAGCGCCGCCGAGACGCTCGGCGTCGGCCGCGACGAGCTTCTCGACAAGCTCCACTCCGGCCGCCAGAAGTACTCCTCGATCTTCAACTACCCCACGCTGACCTGGGCGGACGTCGGCGCGATCGGCTGGCTCGTGGACGGCGCCGCGATCACCAACCAGGTCCCCCTGTGCCGCTGCTCCTACGGGCCGTACGCCCGTGCGATGGTCCGCATCTGCAAGGAGGAGTCCTTCCACCAGCGCCAGGGGTACGAACTGCTGCTGGCCCTGAGCCGCGGCACCCCCGGGCAGCACGCGATGGCGCAGGACGCGGTGGACCGCTGGTGGTGGCCGTCGCTGATGATGTTCGGCCCGCCCGACGACGAGTCCGCGCACTCCGCGCAGTCCACGGTCTGGAAGATCAAGCGGCACTCCAACGACGAGCTGCGCCAGCGCTTCGTCGACATCTGCGTCCCGCAGGCGCAGTCCCTCGGCCTCACCCTGCCCGACCCGGACCTGCGGTGGAACGAGGAGCGGGGACACCACGACTTCGGCCCGATCGACTGGACGGAGTTCAAGGAGGTCATCAAGGGCAACGGGCCCTGCAACGAACAGCGGATCACCCAGCGCAGGCGGGCCCATGACGAGGGCGCCTGGGTCAGGGAGGCCGCCGCGGCCCACGCGGCCCGGCACAGCGGCGCGGCGGCCGCGCACACCGGCGGAAGGACAGAGAAGGAAGTGGGACAGGAATGACGCACACCGACTGGCCGCTGTGGGAGGTCTTCGTGCGCTCCCGGCGCGGCCTCTCCCACACCCACGCCGGCAGCCTGCACGCACCGGACGCGGAGTTCGCCCTGCGCAACGCCCGCGATCTGTACACCCGGCGCGGCGAGGGCGTCTCCATCTGGGTCGTGCCGTCCTCGGCCGTCACCGCCTCCTCGCCGGACGAGAAGGACCCGTTCTTCGAACCGTCCGCCGACAAGCCCTACCGGCATCCGACCTTCTACGAGATCCCGGAAGGGGTGCAGCACCTGTGACCGCGACCGTCCCGGTGACCGCCGCCCTCGCCCTCGGCGACGACGCCCTGGTGCTCTCCCACCGCCTCGGCGAGTGGATGGGCCACGCGCCCGTGCTGGAGGAGGAGGTCGCCCTCGCCAACATCGCCCTCGATCTGCTGGGCCAGGCCCGCGTTCTGCTGTCGATGGCCGGTGACGAGGACGAACTCGCCTATCTGCGGGAGGAGCGCGCCTTCCGCAACCTCCAGCTCGTCGAGCAGCCGAACGGCGACTTCGCCCACACCATCGCCCGCCAGCTGTACTTCTCGACGTACCAGCACCTGCTGTACGCCGAACTGGCCGCCGGTGACGGTCCGTTCGCCGCGCTCGCCGGCAAGGCCGTCAAGGAGACCGCCTACCACCGCGACCACGCCGAGCAGTGGACCCTGCGGCTCGGCGACGGCACCGACCTCAGCCATGAGCGGATGCGCACGGCGTGCACCGCGCTGTGGCGGTTCACCGGCGAGATGTTCCAGCCCGTGGAGGGGCTCGGCACGGACCCCGCAGCGCTGCGGGCGGGCTGGCTGGAGGCGGTCGGCGCGGTGCTGCGGCGGGCCGGGCTCACGGTTCCCGAAGGAGCGCAGTCCGGCGCCTGGACGGCCGGCGCGGGCCGGCAGGGCCTGCACACCGAGCCGTTCGGCCGGATGCTCGCCGAGATGCAGCATCTGCACCGCAGCCACCCGGGGGCGTCATGGTGACGGCCACCGTCCTGGAGGCGGAGCTGCTCGCGCTGGCCGGTTCGGTGCCCGACCCGGAGCTGCCGGTGCTGACACTGAGCGAGCTGGGCGTGGTGCGGGGTGTGCACGTCCAGGAGGCCGGCGCGGTCGAGGTCGAGCTGACCCCGACGTACACCGGCTGCCCGGCGATCGAGACGATGGCCGCGGACATCCGCCAGGTGCTGCAGGAGCGCGGCGTCCAGGACGTCACCGTGCGCACCGTGCTGGCCCCGGCCTGGTCGACGGACGACATCACCGACGAAGGCCGGCGCAAGCTGCGGGAGTTCGGCATAGCGCCGCCCCGGACCACACGGGAGACCGGCCCGGTCGCGCTCGCCCTGGGCCCCACCAGAACGCTCGACGAGGACCCGGTGCGCTGTCCGCACTGCGGCTCCGCCGACACCGAGCTGCTCAGCCGGTTCTCCTCCACCGCCTGCAAGGCGCTGCGCCGCTGTCTGGCCTGCCGTGAACCCTTCGACCACTTCAAGGAGCTGTGATGGCCCGAGCCGTGACGGCCCGTTTCCACGCGCTCCCGGTGGCCGCGGTGGACCGGCTCACCGACGACTCCGTCGCCCTCACCCTCGCCGTCCCCGAGGCCCTGCGCGAGGAGTACCGGCACGCGGCCGGCCAGCATCTCGCGCTGCGGCGCACGGCCGACGGCACCGAGATCCGGCGGACGTACTCGATCTGCTCGGCCGCCCCCGACCCGGCCGGTGAGGGACCGCGCACCCTGCGGGTGGGCGTGCGCCTGGTGGAGGGCGGCGCCTTCTCGACGTACGCGCTGAAGGAGATCGGCGTCGGGGACGAGCTGGAGGTGATGACCCCGGCGGGCCGCTTCACGCTCGACCCGGCGCCCGGCCTCTACGCGGCGATCGTCGGCGGCAGCGGCATCACCCCGGTGCTGTCGATCGTCTCGACCCTGCTGGCCCGGGAACCCGGCGCCCGGTTCTGTCTGATCCGCGGCGACCGTACGGCCGCGTCGACGATGTTCCTGGAGGAGGTCGCCGACCTCAAGGACCGCCATCCCGACCGGCTGCAGCTGGTCACCGTGCTCTCGCGGGAGGAGCAGCAGGCGGGGCTGCCGTCGGGACGGCTGGACCGGGAGCGGCTGGCCGGACTGCTGCCGGCGCTGCTGCCCGTGGCGGAGGTGGCGGGCTGGTTCCTGTGCGGGCCGTTCGGGCTGGTGCAGGGCGCCGAGCGGACGCTGCGCGAGCTGGGGGTGACCCGCGCCCGGATCCACGAGGAGATCTTCCACGTGGACGAGGCGGCGCCCCCCGCCCTGGCGTCGGCGCCCGCGCACGCCACGGTCACGGCCCGGCTCGACGGCCGGGGCGGCAGCTGGCCCGTGCGGGACGGGGAGTCGGTGCTGGACACGGTGCTGCGCAACCGGCCCGACGCGCCCTACGCCTGCAAGGGCGGGGTGTGCGGCACCTGCCGGGCCTTCCTGGTCTCCGGCGAGGTGCGCATGGACCGCAACTTCGCGCTGGAGCCGGAGGAGACGGAGGCCGGGTATGTGCTGGCCTGCCAGTCGCATCCGGTGACGGAGGCGGTGGAGGTGGACTTCGACCGGTGAGGTGAGGGGCCCCGCCGCGGACCCGCCGCGGACCCGCCGCGGGCGTTCCCTTCTTCTAGAACCTGTTCTATCTTGACGGACCGTCAGATCTGGGCGCAGCCATCGGAGTTCCGCCGGATCAGCCGACCCCTCGGAGAGGACAGGCCGTGGACTTCACCTTCAGCGAGGAGCAGCAGGCGGCGGCCGAGGCGGCCCGCGGGGTCTTCGCCGGGGTCGCGCCCGACGCCGTGCCGAGCCCCGCGCTCACCCAGGGCCGCCCGGTGGCCGACGGCTTCGACCGGGCGCTGTGGGACCGGCTCGCCTCGGCGGACCTGCTGAGCCTGCTGCTCGACGAGGAGTACGGCGGGGCCGGACTGGACGCCGTGGCGCTGTGTCTGGTGCTGCGGGAGGCCGGGAAGGTGCTGGCGCGGGTGCCGCTGCTGGAGAACACCGCCGCCGCGGCGGCCGTACAGGCCTACGGCGGGCCGGAGTTGCGGGCCGAGCTGCTCGCGGGGGCCGGGCGGGGCGAGACCGTGCTGACGGTCGCCTCACACGGCCGTACGGGCCACGACGCGGCCGAACTCGCGGTGACCGCCCGGCACGACGGTGAGAGCGCCGGGCGCGGCGAGGGCGGCGGCGACTGGATCCTGGACGGGGTGCAGACGGCGGTGCCCTGGGCCCATGACGCCGACTACGTCCTCGTACCGGCGCGCACCGGCGACGACCGTGACGTTCTCGCCGTGGTCGCCCGGGCGCAGGAGGGGGTCGTCCTCGCCGAGCAGATCGCCACCACCGGGGAGCGGCTCGGCGAACTGCGGCTGGAGTCGACGCGGATCCCGGCCCGGTACGTCCTCACCGCCGAGGGCGCCGGGGAGTGGCTGCGGCAGCTGCTGGCCACCGGAACCTGTGCGCTGGCGCTCGGCCTGGGGGACCGGGTCCTCGCGATGACCGGTGACTACGCGAGCAAGCGCGAGCAGTTCGGGCACCCGATCGCCACCTTCCAGGCCGTCGCCGTGCAGGCCGCCGACCGCTACATCGATCTGCGTGCCATGGAGGTCACCCTCTGGCAGGCCGCCTGGCGGATCGCCTCCGGGGCCCCTGGCGCGCTGCCGGCCTCCGGCGATGTGGCCGTGGCCAAGATCTGGGCCTCGGAAGGGGTACGGCGGATCGTGCAGACGGCACAGCATCTGCACGGCGGGTTCGGTGCCGACGTCGACTACCCGCTGCACCGCTACCACGCCTGGGCGAAGCATCTGGAGCTGTCGCTCGGACCGGCGGCGGCGCACGAGGAGGCCTTGGGCGACCTGCTGGCCGCCCATCCGCTCGTCGGCTGATGGCACCGGCTGACCGTCAGGTCAGAGAACGGCCCCCGGCTGTCCCCCGTCCGTCACCACGGAACGGCCCAGGGCCTGCCAGAACTGCATGCCGCCGTCGACGTTCACCGCGTCGATGCCCTGCTGGACGAGGTACATCGTGACCTGGGCCGAGCGGCCGCCGGAGCGGCAGATCACATGGACGCGTCCGTCCTGCGGGGCCGCCTCGGTCAGCTCGCCGTAGCGGGCGACGAACTCGCTGATGGGAATGTGCAGCGCGCCTTCGGCGTGACCCGCCTGCCACTCGTCGTCCTCACGGACGTCCAGCAGGAAGTCGCTCTCCCCGACCTCGCCGACCTCGACCGTGGGCACCCCAGCTCCAAAACTCATGCCCCCGACGCTACCCGACGTGAAGGGACGGGCTACCCCACGAGCTCGGCGAGCTCCGCCTCCTTCTTGGCGACGTCCGCGAGCAGCTGCTCGGCGATCTCGTCGAGCAGGCGGTCGGGGTCGTCCGGGGCCATCTTCAGCATGGAGCCGATGGCGCTGTCCTCCAGGTTGCGGGCGACCAGTGTGAGCAGCTCCTTGCGCTCGGCGAGCCACTCCAGCCGGGCGTAGAGCTCCTCGCTGGGCGTCGGGCGGCGCTCGGCGGGCGGCGGACCGGCGGCCCACTCCTCGGCCAGCTCGCGCAGCGCGGCCTCGTCCCCGCGGGCGTAGGCGGCGTTGACGCGGGTGATGAACTCCTCGCGCCGGGCCCGCTCCTCGTCCTGCTGAGCCAGGTCGGGGTGGGCCTTGCGGGCCAGCTCGCGGTACAGCTTGCGGGCCTCCTCGCTGGGCCGCACCCGCTCCGGGGGCCGCACCGGCTGTTCCGTGAGCATCGCCACGGCCTCGGGGAAGAGCCCTTCGCCGTCCATCCAGCCGTGGAACAGCTCCTCGACCCCCGGCATCGGCAGCACCCGGGCCCGCGCCTCCTGTGCCTGGCGCAGGTCCTCGGGGTCGCCGGTGCGGGCCGCCCTCGCCTCGGCGATCTGTGCGTCCAGCTCGTCGAGCCGGGTGTACATGGGGCCGAGTTTCTGGTGGTGGAGCCGCGAGAAGTTCTCGACCTCGACGCGGAAGGTCTCCACCGCGATCTCGAACTCGATCAACGCCTGTTCGGCGGCCCGCACGGCCTGCTCCAGCCGCTCCTCGGGCCGCGGCTGCTCAGCTTCGGGGGTCGTCACCCGACCAGCGTAGGCCAAGCGCGCCCGACCCGAGGCGACTCACCGCCCCCGACCGGCTACGACGGGGTCGGCGGACGGGCCGTCCCGGACCCCCTTCTCAGATCCCCGTCTCCGCCGCGATCCGCCCCGCCCGTACCGCCGTCACCAGATCGCCGTGGTCGGCCTCGGTGCGGTCGGCGTAGGCGACGGCGAAGGCGGCGATCGCCTCGTCGAGTTCCTCGTTCTTGCCGCAGTAGCCGGCGATCAGCCGCGGGTCGGCGCTGTGGGAGTGGGCGCGGGCCAGCAGGGCGCCGGTCATCCGGCCGTAGTCGTCGACCTGGTCGGCGGCGAGCGCGGCCGGATCGACACTGCCCTTGCGGTTGCGGAACTGCCGTACCTGGAAGGGACGGCCCTCGACGGTCGTCCAGCCCAGCAGGATGTCGCTGACGACCTGCATCCGCTTCTGGCCCAGGACCACCCGGCGGCCCTCGTGGCCCTCGTCCGGCGTCTCGAAGCCGGCCGTCCGCAGATGCGGCACCAGGGCCGACGCGCGTGCCTCCTTCACCTGGAGGATCAGCGGCTCGCCCCGGTGGTCCAGGAGCAGGACGACGTACGAGCGGGTGCCGACACTGCCCGTGCCGACGACCCGGAAGGCGACGTCGTGGACCGCGTGCCGGGACAGCAGCGGGTGGCGGTCCTCGGAGAGGGTGGCCAGGTACGGCTCCAGGGAGAGGGCCACCGCCGCGGCCTCCTCGTCCGGGATCCGGCGCAGCACCGGCGGGGCGTCGACGAAGCGGCGGCCGCCGTCCTCGGTGCGGGTGGTCGACTTCGCCGCGAACCGGCCGCTGGTGTTGGCCCGCGCCTTCTCCGAGACCCGCTCCAACGTGCCCACCAGGTCGTGGGCGTCGGTGTGGGAGACCAGCTCCTCGTCGGCGATCGCGTTCCACGCGTCCAGCACGGGCAGCCGGGCCAGCAGTCGCATGGTGCGGCGGTAGGAGCCGGCCGCGCCGTGGGCGGCCTGGCGGCAGGTGTCCTCGTCGGCGCCGGCCTCCCGCCCCGCCAGCACCAGGGAGGCGGCGAGCCGCTTGAGGTCCCACTCCCAGGGGCCGTGGACGGTCTCGTCGAAGTCGTTGAGGTCGATGACGAGACCGCCGCGGGCGTCCCCGTACAGACCGAAGTTGGCCGCGTGGGCGTCACCGCAGATCTGGGCGCCGATCCGGGTCATCGGGGTGCGGGCGAGGTCATGGGCCATGAGACCGGCCGCACCGCGCAGGAACGCGAACGGGGTGGCCGCCATCCGTCCGACCCGTATCGGCGTCAGCTCCGCGATACGGCCCTGGTTGGACTCCTCGACCGCCGTCACCGCGTCCGGGCGGGAGGCGTCCAGGTCGAGCAGGGCGTGCGAGGACCGCGCCACCGCGTCCCGCAGCGCCTTGCCCCGCTCCTTCGGCGTGCGGGCTGCCATGGCCTCCGCGACGGGCCCTGTCCCGGCCTCCGCCTCCGCCGTGAACCGCCCGGCGAATCCCCGCACGTGAGGCAGTCTGCGCGCCTCGCCCGCAACTGCCCCCGCCTCGGCCTCGGTCACGGTGACCGCCTCCCCCGCATATCCGTACACGCCATATCCGTACACGTCGATCAATTCGAGCCGACCGTACAGCCCGTGGCCTGCATCACGGCAGCCCTGTTTCACGTGAAACCACAGAGGCCGACAGCCTGAGACGTTCCTCACACACGGTGAGCGGATCCGAACACGCGGAAGCCCCCAGGTCCGAGACCTGGGGGCTTCCGTCTGGTGCGCGAGGGGGGAGTTGAACCCCCACGCCCTTGCGGGCACTGGAACCTGAATCCAGCGCGTCTGCCTATTCCGCCACCCGCGCATTGGGTGTGTCCTCCGGCTTCGGGCTTTTCGTCCCGGCCCCTTCCGACATGCAGAACACTAGCACGGTGACCAGGGTGCGTTCACATCCCTTATCCGGGGCACAGGACCCCTGAGAGACCGACGGCAACCTCGTACGTCTCGGCGGTGACTGGTTCACGTATCAACCTCGTACCTATGGCGTCCGTCTCCCCGGGAGCCGGACGAGGTCCACAGTCGGGTGCGGGACACTGGTCCTCGGCCGCCTCTACGATCCTGGGCAGAAAACAGGTACGGAAGCAGGTACGGAGACAGGTGAGGACGAGGGCGTCGACACCCGCCGACGGGGCCGACAGGGGGAACCAGCCGATTCACCGGCGCGTGGATACGATCAGTAAGCAGTACCAGGTAGGCAGCAGGACACGGGACGCAGGTCACGACGGAGGAGGTGCCCCATGGGAGTCCTGAAGAAGTTCGAGCAGCGTCTCGAGGGTCTGGTCAACGGCACCTTCGCCAAGGTCTTCAAGTCCGAGGTCCAGCCCGTGGAGATCGCCGGAGCGCTCCAGCGCGAGTGCGACAACAACGCGACGATCTGGAACCGCGACCGGACCGTCGTCCCCAACGACTTCATCGTGGAGCTGAGCGCGCCGGACCACGAGCGCCTCAGCCCCTACTCCGGCCAGCTCGGCGACGAGCTCGCCGGCATGGTGCGCGACTACGCCAAGCAGCAGCGCTACACCTTCATGGGACCGATCAAGGTCAACCTGGAGAAGGCGGACGACCTCGACACCGGTCTGTACCGGGTGCGCAGCCGTACGCTCGCCTCCTCCAGCAGCCAGGCCGCCGCGGGCGCACCCGGCGGCGGCGCGGCCCAGCGGCCCGGCGGCTACGGCTACCCGCCCGCCGGAGGCACCGCCGCTCCCCCCATGCCGTCCGCGCCCCCGCCGGGCGCCGGAGGCTACGGCTACCCGCCCGCCGGCGGTGCCCAGCGCCCCGGCGCCGGAGGCGGCGGCCTCGCCGGCGCCCCCGCGCCCGGCTCGCGCACCCGCCACTGGGTCGAGATCAACGGCACCCGCCACCAGATCTCCCGCGGCACTCTCGTCCTGGGCCGCTCCACCGAGGCCGACGTGCGGATCGACGACCCCGGCGTGTCCCGCCGGCACTGCGAGATCCGGACCGGTTCGCCCTCGACGATCCAGGATCTCGGCTCCACCAACGGCATCGTGGTGGACGGGCAACACACCACCCGCGCTACGCTCCGCGACGGCTCGCGGATCGTCGTGGGCAGCACCACCGTTATCTATAGGCAAGCCGAAGGGTGAAGCGGGGGCAATGTCAGAGCTGACCCTCACGGTCATGCGGCTGGGTTTCCTGGCCGTACTGTGGCTGTTCGTGATCGTGGCCGTACAGGTCATCCGCAGCGACCTGTTCGGTACGCGCGTCACTCAGCGCGGCTCGCGACGGGAAGCGGGACGACCGCAGCAGGCACAGCGCCAGCAGGCGCCCCCGCAGCAGCGCCAGCAGCCCGCCGCCTCCGGCGGCCGCAGGGGCCGTAACGCCCCGACCAAACTCGTCGTGTCCGAAGGCATCCTCACCGGCACGACCGTCGCGTTGCAGGGCCAGACCATCACCCTGGGCCGCGCGCACGACAGCACGATCGTGCTGGACGACGACTACGCCTCCAGCCGTCATGCCAGGATCTACCCGGACCGCGACGGCCAGTGGATCGTCGAGGACCTGGGCTCCACCAATGGCACGTACCTCGACCGAACGCGGTTGACGACCCCCACGCCGATCCCGCTGGGCGCGCCGATCCGTATCGGCAAGACCGTCATCGAGCTGCGGAAGTAGTGCTACATCATGACTGAGCGCGAGCGGAGCGAGCACGCCAGGGCGGCCGGCACCCCGGTCCCGGGCGCGCTCCCGACCGGAGGGTGGGCAGTGTGGCTCGACACGACCGGCTGTACCCGGGGCCGACGGGCGAGGTGGGCATGAGTCTGTCACTGCGTTTCGCCGCCGGATCGCACAAGGGCATGATCCGCGAGGGCAACGAGGACTCGGGGTACGCCGGTCCCCGCCTGCTCGCCATCGCCGACGGCATGGGCGGCGCCGCCGCCGGTGAGGTCGCCTCCTCCGAGGCCATCTCCACCATCGTCGCCCTCGACGACGACGTGCCCGGCTCCGACGTCCTCACCTCGCTCGGCACCTACGTCCAGCGCGCCAACGACCAGCTGCGCTCCCTGGTCGAGGAGGACCCCCAGCTCGAAGGCATGGGGACCACCCTGACCGCCCTGCTGTGGACGGGCCAGCGCCTCGGTCTGGTGCACGTCGGCGACTCGCGCGCCTACCTGCTCCGGGACGGCGTACTGACCCAGATCACCCAGGACCACACCTGGGTGCAGCGGCTGGTCGACGAGGGCCGCATCACCGAGGAAGAGGCCACCACCCACCCCCAGCGCTCCCTGCTGATGCGGGCGCTCGGCAGCGGCGAGCACGTCGAGCCCGATCTGTCGATCCGTGAGGTCCGGGCCGGCGACCGCTATCTGATCTGCTCCGACGGACTGTCCGGGGTGGTCTCCCACCAGACCCTCGAGGACACCCTCGCCAGCTACCAGGGCCCGCAGGAGACCGTGGGGGAGCTGATCCAGCTCGCACTGCGCGGCGGCGGCCCCGACAACATCACCGTCATCGTCGCCGACGTCCTCGACCTGGACACCGGCGACACCCTCGCCGGACAGCTCTCCGACACCCCCGTCGTGGTCGGCGCGGTCGCCGAGACCCAGCACCAGCTGCACGACAACGGCATCATGCAGACCCCGGCCGGCCGTGCCTCGAACCTCGGCCGCAGGCGCCACGCGGGCGGCGGGGGCGGCGAGTTCGGCCCGCCCGGCTCCGGCGGCGACATCACCGGCTTCATCGACACGGGCGGCTTCGGGGAGTACACCGACGACGACTTCGTCAAGCCGCGCAAGGGCCGCAGGTGGCTGAAGAGATCCTTCTACAGCGTCCTCACCCTCGCCGTGATCGGCGGCGGTCTCTACGGCGGCTGGCGCTGGACGCAGACGCAGTACTACGTCGGCACCAACGGCGAGCACCTCGCGCTGTACCGGGGCATCAGCCAGGACCTGGCCTGGGTCTCGCTCTCGAAGGTGGAGAAGGACCACCCCGAGATCGAACTCAAGTACCTCCCGGAGTACCAGCAGAAGCAGGTCCAGGCCACGATCCCCGAGGGCAGCCTGAGCAGCGCCCAGAAGAAGATCGAGGAACTGTCGGTCCAGGCGTCCGCGTGCCAGAAGCAGACGCAGGCCGACGCGGCCAAGACCACGGCCAGTTCGAAGACCGGCTCCGGCCAGGCCGGCGGCGGCACGGGAACCACCCCCGTGTCCCTCACGTCCAAGGCTTCACCGAGCCCGACCCCGAACCCGAGCAAGCCCTCGGGTTCGTCGTCCCCGTCCCCGTCCGCGACCGCCACTCCCAGCCCCGGCCCCACTCTCTCGGAGGAAGAGCAGAAGGTCGTCTCGCGGTGCGGTGAGCAGTAGGCAAGCCGTGAGAGGCCCTGTCACATCATGAGCAGTACTACTAATTCGCCGACGCATCACACGTCCACGATCGGCTCGATCGGCACCCCGAGCCGGCGCAACACCGAGCTCGCGCTGCTGGTGTTCGCCGTCGTGATCCCGGTCTTCGCCTACGCCAACGTGGGCCTCGCGATCAACGACCAGGTGCCGTCCGGCCTGCTGGCCTACGGCCTGGGCCTCGGCCTGCTGGCCGGCGTCGCCCATCTCGTCGTACGCAAGTTCGCGCCGTACGCCGACCCGCTGCTGCTGCCGCTGGCCACCCTGCTGAACGGCCTCGGGCTCGTCGCCATCTGGAGACTGGACCAGTCGAAGCTGCTCCAGCAGATCAAGCAGGCGGGCACGGCCGCACCCCGGCAGCTGATGTACACGGCGATGGGCATCGCGCTCTTCATCGTGGTGCTGATCTTCCTCAAGGACCACCGCGTCCTGCAGCGCTACACCTACATCTCCATGGTCGGCGCGGTCTTCCTGCTGCTGCTCCCCCTCGTCCCCGGCCTCGGCCAGAACATCTACGGCGCCAAGATCTGGATCTCCGTCGCCGGTTTCTCCATCCAGCCGGGTGAGTTCGCGAAGATCGTGCTCGCGATCTTCTTCGCCGGCTATCTGATGGTGAAGCGCGACGCGCTCGCCCTCGCCAGCCGCCGCGTCCTCGGCCTGTACCTGCCGCGCGGCCGCGACCTCGGCCCGATCATCGTGGTCTGGCTGATCTCGATCCTGATCCTGGTCTTCGAGACGGACCTCGGCACCTCGCTGCTGTTCTTCGGAATGTTCGTCATCATGCTGTACGTCGCCACCGAGCGGACCAGCTGGATCGTCTTCGGTCTGCTGATGTCCGCCGTCGGCGCGGTCGGCGTGGCCCAGTTCGAGAGCCACGTCCAGCAGCGTGTCCAGGCCTGGCTCGACCCGATGGGCGAGTACAAGCTCTCCCAGGAGGGCGTCATCGGCCACTCCGAGCAGGCCATGCAGGCCCTGTGGGCGTTCGGCTCCGGCGGCACCCTCGGCACCGGCTGGGGCCAGGGCCACTCCGAGCTGATCAAGTTCGCCGCCAACTCCGACTTCATCCTCGCCACGTTCGGCGAGGAGCTCGGGCTCGCCGGCATCATGGCGCTGCTCCTGCTGTACGGCCTGATCGTGGAGCGCGGTGTGCGCACCGCCCTCGCCGCCCGCGACCCGTTCGGCAAGCTGCTCGCCATCGGCCTCTCCGGCGCCTTCGCGCTCCAGGTGTTCGTCGTCGCCGGCGGTGTGATGGGCCTCATCCCGCTCACCGGTATGACGATGCCCTTCCTGGCGTACGGCGGTTCGTCCGTCATCGCCAACTGGGCGCTGATCGGCATCCTGATCCGGATCAGCGACACCGCGCGACGCCCGGCCCCGGCCCCCGCCTCCAACCCCGACGCCGAGATGACCCAGGTGGTCCGCCCGTCATGAACAAGCCCCTGCGTCGGATCGCGATCTTCTGCGGCCTGCTCGTGCTGACCCTGCTGCTGCGGGACAACTACCTGCAGTACGTCAAGGCGGACAGTCTCGCGAGCGACACCAAGAACCGCCGCGTCAACATCACGCGCTACTCCACGCCGCGCGGAGACATCATCGTCGACGGCAAGGCCATCACCGGCTCCGTCGAGACCACCGGCGACTACAAGTACAAGCGCACCTGGAAGGACGGCGCCATGTGGGCGCCGGTCACCGGCTACTCCTCGCAGGCCTTCGGCGCCAACCAGCTGGAGAAGCTCGAGGACGGCATCCTCTCCGGCAACGACGACCGGCTCTTCTTCCGCAACACCCTGGACATGATCACGGGCAAGGAGAAGGAGGGCGGCAGCGTCGTCACCACCCTCAACGCCGCCGCCCAGAAGGCCGCCTACAACGGCCTCGGCAGCAAGAAGGGCGCCGTCGCCGCGATCGACCCGTCCACCGGCAAGATCCTGGCCCTGGTCTCCACGCCGTCGTACGACCCCTCGAAGTTCGCCGGGTCCTCCAACAAGGACCAGGAGGCCTGGGAGGCGGTCCAGAAGAAGAACGACCCCGACGACCCGATGCTCAACCGCGCACTGCGCGAGACCTACCCGGCGGGCTCCACCTTCAAGGTGGTCACCGGCGCGGCCGCGTTGGAGAACGGCGTGGTGTCGGGCATCGACGACGCGACCAAGACCCCCGACCCGTTCAGGCTGCCGCAGTCCAGCACCGACCTCACCAACGAGCACGGAGTCTGCGAGAACGCCACCCTGCGCGAGGCGCTCCGGGTCTCCTGCAACACCGTCTTCGCGAAGATGGCCGACAACGTCGGCAACGAGAAGATGATCGAGCAGGCGGAGAAGTTCGGCTTCAACGAGGCGGAGCTGGACACCCCGGTGCGTGCCGCGGAGAGCGTCTACCCCAAGGACAACCGTCCGCAGAACGCGCTCGACGGCATCGGCCAGGGCTCCATGCGGGCCACCCCGCTGCAGATGGCCATGGTCGCCTCGGCGGTCGCCAACGACGGCAAGCTGATGAAGCCGTACATGGTCGACGAGCTCAAGGCCCCGAACCTGGACACCCTGGAGACCACCGAGCCCCAGGAGCTGTCCCAGGCCGTCTCGGCGGAAACCGCCCAGAAGCTCCAGGACATGATGGAGACGGTCGTCAAGGAGGGCACCGGTACGGCCGCGAAGATCGACGGCGTCACCGTGGGCGGCAAGACCGGTACCGCCCAGCACGGCCTCAAGAACAGCGAGAAGCCGTACGCCTGGTTCATCTCGTACGCCAAGCTGTCCGACGGCAGCGCGCCGGTGGCCGTCGCGGTGGTCGTCGAGGACGGCGCCGCCAACCGTGACGACATCACGGGCGGTGGTCTCGCCGCCCCGATCGCGAGGAGCGTGATGAAGGCAGTCATCGACAGCAAGAAGTGACCCCCATCACGTTGCCTGCACATCGGTGCACGTTGCGATACCGGTCCTGCATCGGGTGACGGGCTTGGCCAGGTCACAGACCGCCGTCCGGGTACGGTATGCCCGGACGGCAGCCTTCGACCGCACACGTGTGCCGGTCGGGACCGACGGAGAGGGCTGGTAGGTAGCTATGGAAGAGCCGCGTCGCCTCGGCGGCCGGTACGAGCTGGGCCATGTGCTCGGTCGTGGTGGCATGGCGGAGGTCTATTTCGCGCACGACACCCGCCTCGGCCGCGCCGTGGCGGTGAAGACGCTGCGCGTGGACCTCGCGCGCGACCCTTCCTTCCAGGCCCGGTTCCGCCGGGAGGCCCAGTCGGCCGCCTCGCTCAACCACCCTGCGATCGTCGCGGTCTACGACACCGGCGAGGACTACATCGACGGGGTCTCGATCCCGTACATCGTCATGGAGTACGTCGAGGGCTCCACGCTCCGTGAGCTGCTCCACTCCGGCCGCAAGCTGCTGCCGGAGCGGACGCTGGAGATGACGATCGGCATCCTCCAGGGCCTGGAGTACGCGCACCGAAGCGGCATCGTGCACCGGGACATCAAGCCGGCGAACGTCATGCTGACGCGCAACGGCCAGGTCAAGGTCATGGACTTCGGCATCGCCCGTGCGATGGGCGACTCCGGGATGACGATGACCCAGACCGCGGCCGTGATCGGCACCGCCCAGTACCTCTCGCCGGAGCAGGCGAAGGGCGAGCAGGTCGACGCGCGCTCGGACCTGTACTCGACGGGTTGTCTCCTCTACGAGCTGCTGACGGTCCGCCCGCCCTTCGTCGGGGACTCCCCGGTGGCGGTGGCCTACCAGCACGTACGGGAGGAGCCGCAGCCCCCGTCGGTGTTCGACCCCGAGATCACCCCCGAGATGGACGCGATCGTCCTGAAGGCGCTGGTCAAGGACCCGAACTACCGCTACCAGTCGGCCGACGAGATGCGCGCGGACATCGAGGCCTGCCTCGACGGCCAGCCGGTCGCGGCCACGGCGGCGATGGGCTCCGTCGGCTACGGCTACGGCGACGACCAGGCCACCACGGCCCTGCGCTCCGCCGACGGCGGCGCCACCTCGATGCTGCCGCCGATGAACCCGGACGACGGGGGCTACGGCTTCGGCGTCTACGACGACCGCCCGGACCGCCGCCGCCAGAAGAAGTCGAACACCTCGACGATCCTGCTGGTGGTGGCCGCGGTCCTGGTGCTGGTCGGGGCAATCCTGATCGGGAAGTACGTCTTCAGCAGCAAGAACGCCAGCGACGAGACGGTGGCCGTACCCAGCCTGATCAGCCAGACCGAGGCCAATGCCAGACAACAGTTGACCAATGTCGACCTCAAGGTCGGCACGGTCACCAAGAAGCCCTGCGAGAACCAGCCCGCAGGCCAGGTCTGCGACCAGGACCCCGATCCCAAGACCGAGGTCAAGAAGAACACCACGGTCAACCTGGTGGTCTCGACCGGCGCGCCGAAGGTGGCGGTGCCGAACGTGATCAACAAGGACGTCGACACGGCGACGAGCCAACTCGAGGACAAGGGCTTCGAGGTCAAGACGAAGCAGACGGAGTCCACCCAGGATGCGGGCACCGTCCTCAGCCAGGACCCCGATCCGGGCACCGAGCTGGAAAAGGGCTCGACCGTGACCCTGGAGGTCGCCAAGGCCGCAGAGAAGTCCACGGTCCCCGACGTCTCCGGTCAGACCTGTGAAGCCGCCAAGGCCCAGATGCAGGCCAACAACCTGACCGGCAACTGCGTCGAGGTCGACACCCAGGACCAGAACCAGGTCGGCAAGGTCATCTCGACCAGCCCGTCCATCGGCTCCCAGGTCGACAAGGGCTCGACGGTCACCATCCAGGTCGGCAAGAGCAGCCAGACCCAGGTGCCGTCCGACCTCCAGGGCAAGACCCTGAAGGACGCCAAGCAGGCGCTGCAGGACGCGGGTCTGAACGTCGGCAACATCTCCGGCTCCCAGGACGACGACGCCCAGGTCATCAGCTCCGACCCGAGCCCCGGCAGCACGGTCAACCGCGGCACGACGGTCAACCTGGTCGCCATAAACACCGGGAACAACAACGGCGGCAACGGCGGCTTCCTCAACGGGGGCAACGGTGGTTAGCCGCTGAGCCAGTGAGGCAAGCGAGAGGGGCCCGGTACTCGTCCGAGTGCTGGGCCCCTGAACATGTCACTCACGGCTGTTTCGTCGTGCATCGACCGGGTCGGCGCAACCCCTCCATCACCAGCGCCACGTCATGCCGGCGACTGGGCTCCTGGAAGGCGCCCGGTCAGCGCAGTTCCTTCGGGGGAGTGCGTTTCGCGTCGACCTTCTGGACCCGCTCCAGTTCGCCCCACACCACATAGCGGTAGCGCGAGGTGTAGACCGGGGTGCAGGTGGTCAGGGTGATGTAGTGGCCGGCCTTCTTCTTGCCGGACTCCTCGGGGATCCGGCCGAGGACCTCGACGTTGTACTTCGAGGTCTCGGGGAGGATCGCGTAGACCTTGTAGACGTACCAGTCGTCCCGCGTCTCGAAGACGATCGGGTCGCCCTTCCTGAGCTTGTCGATGTTGTGGAACTTCGCGCCGTGGCCGTCCCGGTGCGCGGCGAGGGTGAAGTTGCCCTCCTTGCCGCTGCTGGGGAGCGCGGCCTTGACGGGGTCGGTGTAGTAGCCGGCCACGCCCTCGTTGAGGATGTCCGTCGAGGTGCCCTTCTCGACCAGGACCTCGCCGTTCCTCATGGCGGGCACGTGCAGGAAGCCGATGCCGTCCTTCGTGTCGAGCGCGCCCGGCCCGGTGTCCTGCTGGGCCCAGTTGTCCCGCACCTTGTCGGCCTGTTTGTCGGCGTGCCGGTCGGCGACGACGTTCGTCCACCACAGGGAGTAGACGACGAACAGGCCGAGGACCAGGCCCGCCGTGATGAGGAGTTCGCCGAAGACGCTGACGGCGAGGGCGATCCGCCCCCGCCGCGGCGGCCCCGCCGACGAGTCCGCCTGAGGATCCCGTACCTGCTCGGTGTCGCCGGTGGTCGCTGCCACGTTCATCTGCCCCTACTCGACTAGCGCATCCGGCTTGCCCTTGCTGCGCGGCCGTTCCTCGACCATCTTGCCCCAGACGATCAACCGGTACTTGCTGGTGAACTCCGGCGTACAGGTGGTGAGGGTGATGTACCGGCCCGGACCGGTGAATCCGGACTGCGGCGGTACGGCGTCGAGGACACTGGTGTTGCTGGGCGAGGTGACCGGCAGCGAGGACGTCATCTTGTAGACGAAGTACTCGTCCTGGGTCTCCACGACGATGTCGTCGCCCGCGCTGAGCCGGTTGATGTACCGGAACGGTTCGCCGTGCGTGTTGCGGTGCCCCGCGAGCCCGAAGTTGCCGGTCTTGTCCTCGGGCATGGCCGTCTTCAGCGCGTCCTCGCCGTAGTGCCCGACCATGCCCTTGTCGAGCACCTTCTTGTTGCTGACGCCCTCCGCGATCGGCACGACCACGTCCAGCTTGGGGATGTGCAGGATCGCGAAACCCTGCCCGGGGGAGAAGGTGCCCGGGTTGCGCTTGCCGTTCGCCCAGTCGTCCTGGAGGCTGTCCGCCTCCTTGCTGGCCTGGGCGTGCGCCCGCACGTTCGTCCACCAGAGCTGGTAGCTGACGAAGAGCAGCATCAGCACGCCCGTGGTGATGAACACCTCGCCGACCGCCCGGCTGGCGACCACCGCGGCGCTGGGCTTGCGCGCCTTGGCCTGCCGCCGGGCCTCCACCCGGGACAGCGGCCGCTCGTCCTGCGAGGGCGCGATCGCCGGGTCGTCCACGTCGAGGGAACCCGCGGCGGAGCCGCCATGGCGGCCGTGACGGCCCTTGGCGGCCTTTCTGCGGGCCGCTCGGCCCCCGGCGGGGGTTCCAGGGGCAGGAGAGGCCTCTGTGGCGCCAGAGACCGATGTGGCGTCCCCGAACGGGTCGGCCCCGGCCGGCGGTGGCTCCGGTATCCGCAGCGCCACCGTCTCCTCGTCGATGGGCGGAAGCTGCTGTGTGAACGCCTCCGCGCCCCTCGCCGCGCCGCCACCCGCCGCGCCGCCACCCGGCTCGACACTCCTCGGCCCGGCATCCGGAGCCGCTTTCCGCCGCCGCCCGGTGCCGGGGCGCGGATCGCCGACGTACGGCTCGGCGCTCGGCGGCCGCTCCCCCGCATACGCATCCACACCGAAGGACTCGTACGGCGCGGTGCCGTACGAGTCCTCGCGCTCGGGGCGCAGCGCGGTCACGCCGTGGCCCTGCCCACCACCGGGGCGAGCCCCGCCGACCTCGCCACCGCGCCCTGGTCGCCGCACTCCACCAGCCAGTTGGCCAGCATCAGGTGGCCGTGCTCGGTCAGCACCGACTCCGGGTGGAACTGCACGCCCTCGACGGGCAGTTCCCGGTGGCGCAGGCCCATGACGATCCCGTCGTGGGTGCGGGCGGTGACCTCCAGCTCGGCCGGGACGGTGGCCGGCTCGGCGGCGAGGGAGTGGTAGCGGGTCGCGGTGAAGGGGGTGGGCAGTCCGCTGAAGACGCCCTTGCCCTCGTGTTCCACCAGCGAGGTCTTTCCGTGCAGCAGCTCGGGCGCGCGGTCCACGACACCGCCGTACGCCACCTGCATCGACTGCATGCCCAGGCAGACCCCGAAGACGGGGACTCCGGTGGCCGCGCAGTGGCGGACCATCTCGATGCAGACGCCGGCCTCCTCGGGCGTGCCGGGTCCGGGGGACAGCAGGACGCCGTCGAAGCCGTCCTGGGCGTGGGAGGTGGAGACCTCGTCGTTGCGCAGGACCTCGCACTCGGCGCCCAGTTGGTAGAGGTACTGGACGAGGTTGAAGACGAAGCTGTCGTAGTTGTCGACGACGAGAATGCGCGCGCTCACTGGTTGTCCACCGTCACATCGTTGAAGGGAAGCAGCGGTTCGGCCCACGGAAATACGTACTGGAACAGGGCATAGACGACAGCGAGGACCAGCACGATCGAGATCAGCGCCTTCACCCACGCGTTTCCCGGCAGATGCCGCCAGATCCAGCCGTACATGCCGTCCCTTCCGTCGCACCACGGCACCTGACTCACGCCGTACGCCACCAGACTAACGGCGCAGGGCCTTGGGTTCTCCTGCCTCCACAGGCTGTGTGGAGTCGAGATGCGCCCAGACGATCAGCCGATGACTGTGCCCCCATTCCGGATCGCACGTGGTCAGCGTCAGATACCGGCCCGGACGCGTGTACCCCGACTTACGTGGCAAAGCGTCGATCACCTCGACATCGGAGGGCACGGTTTTGTAGGGGCCTTTGTCGATCCGATACGTGAACCAGGTCGTGCCGTCGGTGAGCACCACCGCGTCCCCGCGCCGGAGCTTCGGGAAGTCCTTGAAGGGGTCGCCGTAGGTACGCCGGTGACCTGCGACGGAGAAGTTCCCGGGCTGTCCGAGCCGGGCCGTGCCCGCGTAGTGGCCCAGCCCCTTCTTCAGGGTGCCGGTCCCGGTGCCTTCGAGGACCGGCTTGTTCCACGTGAAACCGAGACGCGGGATGTACATCACCGCGAAGGGCCGGCCGTTCCGGTACGGCGCCGGCGGCGCGGGGGTGCTCACCCGCGGGGCCGGCTGCCGGGTCGCCCACTGCTGGTGCAGGTCGTCGATCTGGTCGCCCATGGCCCGGTCGGCCCGCACGCCGGTCCAGAAGAGCACATAGGCGACGAAGAGCACGATGACGGCGCCGACGGTGATGCACAGCTCGCTGAACGTCCTGACGATCACCCGTAACGACACAGGCGCTCCCGCCGGTTGCTACTCCACAGGCTTCGCGTAGTGCAGATCCACTGTGCCCGAGTAGCCCGGCAGAGTCACCGTCCCGTCCTCGGTGACTTTCCAGCCGAGGCCGTAGACATTGACGTAGACCATGTAGTTCTGGATCGCGGGCGAGTCCGCGAGCGCCTTCTGGAGCTTCCCGGGGTCGCCGACCGCCTGGATCTTGTACGGCGGTGAGTAGACCCGGCCCTGGAGGATCAGGGTGTTGCCGACGCAGCGCACGGCGCTGGTGGAGATCAGCCGCTGGTCCATGACCTTGATGCCGTCGGCGCCGCCCTTCCACAGGGCGTTGACCACGGCCTGGAGGTCCTGTTGGTGGATGACCAGGTAGTCGGGCTGGGGCGCGGGGTAGCCGGGGAGCTTGGCGGTGGCGTCGGGCGGGGCGTCGTTGAGGGTGACCGTGATCGCCTTGCCCTTGAGCTTCTGGGTGCCGGCGTTCTTCTCCAGGCCCGCGAGCTTCTCGTCCTCGGCGCTGGTGCTGCCGTCGTCGGCCTCGGCCAGGGACTCCACCTGCGCGCGCAGGGCCCCGTTGGACTCGTCCAGCTCGCCGTTCTTGCGGCTGTGCTCCTGGATCAGGTCGGAGAGTTTCAGCAGGGAGGCGTCCGTACGGATGTTCGTCCCCTTGGCCGTCTGGAAGCTGGTGACGAAGAGGAGTCCGGCGAGGGCGAAGACGCCCGCCGTGAGCATCCGCACGGGACGGTGGCGGGGCGTTGAACCCGTCCGGGGGGAGTCGGCAGAATTGCTCAACGTACCCTTATCTCCTTCGGCGCCGTAGAAGCACTACGCTAACGGACGCCCGGGGGAGCCCCTCAGTCCCCTAGTACGCAGCCTCCGAGCCCGACCAGCACCTGCGCGGCCACGCAGCGCATCGACAGGAGAGACCCTCGTGCCGAAGTCACGTATCCGCAAGAAGGCCGATTACACGCCGCCGCCGGCGAAGCAGGCGACGGCGATCAAGCTGACCAACCGCGCCTGGGTCGCCCCGGTGATGCTGGCCATGTTCCTGATCGGGCTGGCCTGGATCGTCGTCTTCTATGTGACGGACGGCACGCTTCCGATCGACAGCCTGAACAACTGGAACATCGTGGTGGGCTTCGGGTTCATCGCGGCCGGTTTCGGCGTCTCCACCCAGTGGAAGTAGCGGTCCCGGCCGCAGCTCTCCCCAGGGCTGTTCGCTGAGTTATCCACAGGCCTGAGCCTTCTGTCCACAGAGTGGGGAAAAGAAACGACGATCTGTGGATAACTCACTGGAGGTTGACGCCGGTATGACGTAACTACCGGCAGTCACCAGCCCTCGAAAGCTCGTTCGCCCCCTGCCTGACCTGCAAGAACACTGGTCACCAGCAGGGGGCGTCGCCGTTCCCGCACGTTGTGCACAAGATTCGCCACGCGCTGTGGACAACAGGGCGCTCAAGTGAGCTGGGCGGTCCTCAGGAGGGTCAACACGACCACCGCGGCCAGCACCACCGCACAGGTCCCGTACTGCACCAGGGCCCGGCGTTCACGCGGGGCGTGGACCATGCCGTATCCGATGACCACGCCCGCCACGAGACCACCGATGTGGGCCTCCCAGGCGATGTTGCTCCACCCGAAGGTGAAGATCAGGTTGATCACCAGCAGGGCGATGATCGGCCGCATGTCATAGCGCATCCGGCGCATCAGCACGGCCGTGGCGCCGAAGAGCCCGAAGATCGCGCCCGAGGCGCCGAGGGACGGCTGGTTGGGTTCGGCGATCAGATACGTCAGCGCGCTGCCCGCCAGACCGGAGACGAAGTAGAGCGCCAGATAGCGGGCCCGGCCGAGCGCCTGTTCCAGCGGGCCGCCGAGCCACCAGAGGCTCATCATGTTGAACAGGATGTGGACGACCCCGCCGTGCAGGAACATCGGCGTCAGCAGCCGGTACCACTGCCCCTCCGCGATGCCCTCGACACCGCCGAGGACCGGCACGTACGCCCGGCCCAGCAGCTCGAAGCTGTTGGTGAAGCGGTCGCCGACGGCCATCTGGACCAGATAGACGGCCACGCACAGGCCGATCAGGATCTTGGTGACCAGGCGGGGATCGTCCTTGAGGGCGCCCCCGGCGAGGGTGCGCGGCTGGGAGGCCGCCGGCGGATGCCCCGTGCCCGATCCTTCCCGGACGCAGGTGGGGCACTGGAAGCCGACCGAGGCGCTGACCATGCACTCCGGGCAGATCGGCCGCTCGCAGCGGGTGCAGCGCACGCCGGTCTCGCGGCCCGGATGCCGGTAGCAGGAGGGCAGCCCGCTGTGGGTGCCGTCCGGCCGGCTGCCTGGCGCCTGGTCCATGAGCTCCCCCAGTTCGTCGTCGGGCGGGGCGGGCGTACGGGATCCGCCCTGCTCATCCTTACGGACGAGCGGGGCAAATGGTTCCTGTTCCCGCCACGGACGGCGCGCGGACGGGTTCTACCGCGTCTCGACGACGACCGACTCGATGACGACGTCCCGCAGCGGGCGGTGGGTGCGCGGGTTGGTCTCGGTGGCCGCGATGTCGTCCACGACCTTCTGGCCGGCCTTGTCGACGACCTCCCCGAAGATGGTGTGCTTGCGGTTGAGCCAGGCCGTCGGGGCCACGGTGATGAAGAACTGGGAGCCGTTGGTGCCCGGACCCGCGTTGGCCATGGCCAGCAGATACGGGCGGTCGAAGCGCAGCTCGGGGTGGAACTCGTCGGGGAACTGGTAGCCGGGGTCGCCGGTGCCGTTGCCCAGCGGGTCACCGCCCTGGATCATGAACCCGCTCATCACCCGGTGGAAGACCGTGCCGTCGTACAGCGGAGCCGTGGAGCGCTCGCCGGTCGCGGGGTGGACCCACTCGCGCTCGCCGGTGGCGAGCTCGACGAAGTTCGCGACCGTCTTCGGGGCGAAGTCCCGGAAGAGCCGGATCTCGATGTCGCCCCTGCTGGTCCTCAGGGTGGCGTAGAGCTGCTCTGCCACGATCCTGCCTTCCGTTGTGCTCGTGTGATCCCCCGATCCTCGCACGGACGGGAGCGGGCGGCGCCGATCCGTGGCATTGTCGACGACAAGGTCCCGTTGCCCTTATTCATCCCCTATGGCACTCGCCCGGCCCCCTGTCGCACCCGTCCGGCACCCGGATGCCCCTCCGCACGTGCCGTGACGGACACCGGCAGGCATGATCCGTAAAAGGGTGGAAAGTCGAAATACCGTACGCCACCGAGGAGGAGGAAACCCGTGACCCGCATCGACAGCGTGCGCGCCGCGACCGGCTCGGCGAAGGACAGCGTGCTGCACGCCGCGGAAGTGGTGGCGCCCTACGCCGACACGGCCAAGGAAAGGGCCGCGCAGTACGCGCAGGAGGCCCGGGAACGACTCGCGCCCAGGGTGTCCCTGGCCGCCGAGCAGGCCCGCACCCAGTACGACACCCATGTCGCGCCCCGGCTGGAACTGGCCCGGACGCATGTACCGCCGAAGGTCGACCAGGCCGCGCACGAGGCGGCCGTCCGGACCCGGATCGCCGCCCGGCAGGCCGCCGAGTACTCCCGGCAGGCCGCCGAGTACTCCCGGCCGAGGATCGAACAGGCGGTCGCCGCGGCCGGGCCCATGAAGGACGAGGCCACTGCCCGGGGCATCGCCGCGGTGGCCGCGCTGCGCGGCCAGGTGACGCCCCGGGAGATCGAGCGGCTGGTGCGCAGGCACCGGCGGCGCGCCAAGGCCGGCAAGGCGGCCCGGATCCTCCTGGTGTGCGGGGTGGTCGCCGGCGGTGCCTTCGCGGCCTGGAAGTGGTGGGACAAGCAGGCCAACCCCGACTGGCTGGTCGAACCGCCCGCCCCCACGGAGGTCCCCGCCTCCGGCGGTCTGACCTCGGTGGACGGCAGCGGTGCCGTCCTGGACCCGGAGGTACAGGCCAAGCAGGCCGAGGAGGAGGCGGCGCACCGCGACGACGACCGCGGCTGAGGCCCGGCCGGCGACCGGACGACGACCGCGGCCGACGCCCGCCCGAACGGGACCCGGCCCGACCGGAGTTCGCCGCCCCTCGTGTCCTTCCGGACAGGGGGACGCGTCCGTCCGACCGGTCGGGCGGGGCCGCCCGCCGCCCCGCCGACGCCCCGCGAGACCATCCGAGAAAAGCCCCTCTGCTCTGCGTTTCCGCAGATCAGAGGGGCTTTTCGGGGTGTGGAGCCTAGGGGAGTCGAACCCCTGACATCTGCCATGCAAAGACAGCGCTCTACCAACTGAGCTAAGGCCCCGGAAGGGACGTCCGGCCGGGAACTCGTCCCGACGGCCGCCGCAGACCAGAGTACCGGGTCACCGGGGGTATCTCGCAAAAAGATGGGGGGTCCCCGTGAATGACCACTCTCCGTAAGATGCTCGACGTGGTTCGCTACAGCGAACCGTGGATGTTCTGGGGAAGCGATGGGGAGACGCAATGGACGCCGCACAACAGGAAGCGACCGCGAGAGCGCGGGAACTTCAGCGGAACTGGTACGGGGAGCCACTGGGGGCGCTCTTCCGTAAGCTCATCGACGATCTTGGCCTCAACCAGGCTCGTCTCGCGGGGGTGCTGGGGCTGTCGGCCCCGATGCTGTCCCAGCTGATGAGCGGTCAGCGGGCGAAGATCGGCAACCCGGCCGTGGTGCAGCGCGTGCAGCTGCTCCAGGAGCTGGCCGGACAGGTCGCGGACGGCAGCGTCAGCGCCGCCGAGGCGACCGAGCGGATGGACGAGATCAAGCGGTCGCAGGGGGGCTCCGTGCTCAGCAACACCACCACCACGACGAGCAGTTCGGGGGCTCCCACGGTGAAGCGCGTGGTCCGGGAGATCCAGTCGCTGCTGCGCTCGGTGGCCGCCGCCGGCGACATCATCGACGCCGCCGACACGCTCGCCCCGAGCCACCCGGAACTGGCGGAGTTCCTCCGGGTGTACGGGGCAGGCCGTACCTCGGACGCCGTCACGCACTACCAGTCCCACCAGAGCTGAGCCGTCCGACCGGTCGCTGAAGGGGGTTCGGCACCGGACGCACGCGCCCGGCCGTCGGGGGACGGCCATGGGGTACTCGGGGAGACCACTACGGGTGCACGGGGCACCGGTACGGGTACACGGGGGACGAGTACACGGGGGACGAGTACGCGGGGGACGAGTACGCGGGGGACGGGGAACCGGACGGGGTTCCCGTCGGGAACCGGTACAGGGTGGACCGGGAACCAGTACGGGGTACATGGGGGACGAGTACGGGGTACTCGGGGGATACATACGGGGGCACGGGGGACATACCCGAGGGGCCGGGAAGACCTTCCCACAGGACCGCGGGGACACGGGGGTCCATCGCTCGCCACGGGGGTAGCGAGGGGGTAGCAGGGGGACAGCCGAGGGGGAGGAGCGACGCACTGCCATGGGTGAGGTCTTCGCCGGACGGTACGAACTGGCCGACCCGATCGGGCGCGGAGGGGTCGGCGCGGTGTGGCGCGCCTGGGACCACCGCCGCCGCCGGTACGTGGCCGCGAAGGTGCTCCAGCAGCGGGACGCCCACTCCCTGCTGCGATTCGTCCGCGAACAGGGACTGCGGATCGACCACCCGCATGTGCTCGCGCCCGCCAGCTGGGCCGCCGACGACGACAAGGTGCTGTTCACCATGGACCTGGTGGCCGGCGGTTCGCTGGTCCACCTCGTCAACGACTACGGTCCGCTGCCGCCCGCGTTCGTCTGCGGCCTGCTCGACCAGCTCCTGTCCGGGCTCGCCGCCGTGCACGCGGAGGGCGTGGTCCACCGTGACATCAAACCGGCGAACGTGCTCCTCGAGGCCACCGGCACCGCCCGCCCCCGGCTCAGGCTGTCCGACTTCGGCATCGCGATGCGGCTCGGCGAACCGCGCCTGACCGAGACCAACCTCGTGGTGGGGACGCCCGGTTACCTCGCCCCCGAGCAGATGCTGGGCGCCGAGCCCGACTTCCCCGCCGACCTGTTCGCCGTGGGACTCGTCGCGTTGTACCTCCTCGAAGGCGCCAAGCCGGACGCCAAGGCGCTCGTGCAGTACTTCGCCGAGCACGGAACTCCGGGTGCTCCCAAGGGAATCCCGGATCCGCTCTGGCAGGTCGTCGCCATGCTGCTGCAACCCGATCCGCAGGCCCGCTTCCGTACGGCCACGGGGGCGCGCAAGGCGCTGGCGGCGACCGCGGAACTCCTGCCGGAGCCCGGCCCCGACGACGAACTCATCGAGATATTCGACCAACTCGGGCCCCTTCCCCAGGGGTTCGGCCCAGAGGGGCCCCTGACACCGCTCCCGAAGAAGCCTCCCTCCACGGGGACGGGACCCACCGGCCACACGGGACCGACCAGCCACATGGGATCCACCGGTGAGCGCCTCCTGCCCGCCCGGCCGACCACTCCCCCCGGCCAGGCGCGTCCGGGCACGGATTCCCTGCCCGCGCGGCCCGTCACGCCCCCCGGCCCGGTGGGACCACCCGCACCGACCCGTCCGAAGGGTCCAGGCGAAACGTCCCCTCACACGGCGTCCACGCCGACGCCCTCCCCCTCCGGCCCCGTCCCCCCACAGCCGCCCGCACACCCCCCGACGGCCACCCCGACACCGACCCCCACACCGACCCCGACACCCACCCCCACCCCGTCCATGTCGGACACCGGCAGTTTCCACCTCCCGCCCCCGCTGCCGACGGTCACCACCACGCCCACGCCCACGCCCACGCCCACGCCCACGCCCACCCCTGCGACGACGCCGCCCCCCGCCCTCTACGACCCCACCTTCGCCCTGATGGCCTCCCACGGCCCGCGTGCCGCCACCGCCACCGCCTCCTACACCGCGCAGGCCCCGGTGGCGGCGGCCCCGCGGCCGCGGGGGCACCGGGCCGTGCGGCAGCGGCGGCCGGGGCCGCCGGTCAGGGTCACGGTGCCGTTGCTGCTGCTCGCGCTGGCCTGTTACGCCGTCGGGTTCTGGGCGCTGACGCGGATCTGAGCGGAGGCCCGGCGGCGGGCGATCAGGGTCCAGCCGCCGAGGAAGAGCAGCAGCGCGCTGCCCGTGCCGAGGCCGGCCGCCGCCACCGCCCGCATCACGGGGTCGTCCCCCGCTCCCGTGGATCCCCCGGACGACCCCGTCCCCGTGTCGGTGCCGAAGACCCCGCCGGGCACGGGCCGGCCCAGGTACCCCGGCCCGGATTCCGGGGTACCCCCGAGACGGACCCGCAGGGTCACCTCGTAGGGGCCGTCGCCGAACTGCTCGGCGACCTGTGTGGAGAGATGGACGACGAGGTAGTACGAGCCGGCGAACCGCAGGCTGTTCTGCGGGTCGGTGGGCGCGTACCGGTTGGCGTACCGCACGGGTGGGACGGGGTCCAGAGCGGCCGACTTCTGGGTGCCGCCGTAGCCGGTGCCCCGGGCCACCACCTTGGCGCGCACCGGGTTGTAGAGGGTCAGCTCCAGCGCGTCGACCGCGTATCCGGTCCCGGCTCCGGCCCCGGTCCCCGAGGCGCTGCTCGGCGTGCCGCCGGCCAGGTCCGCCTCGGCGTACAGCTGCTGTCCCCAGTCGACGGGCACCCGGTAGAAGACGGTCTCGCCCGGGACCACCTCGTCGCGCCAGACGCCCTGCCCGACGGCCGTGGCCGCGGTGAAGCCGGCGCCGCCGGGCCGCGCGACCGGCTCCCCGGACGGCGGTGCGGGGGTCGCGGAGTCCCAGGCCCGGGGTGTGCTCGTGTCGCCGGTCCCGGCGAGCGGGGGCTCGGTGACGGGCGCGAGTTCCAGCTTCCAGGGGTCGCCGGCGGTCTCCCCGGTGCCCGTGTCCGACCGCTCGACGACCACGTAGTAGGTGCCCGCCTCCTGGCACAGCCCCTTGCCGGACCGGATCTCCCGCGCGCCCCAGGCCGTGACGGGCTGCGGGCTGCGCGCGGCGCCGATCGTCGCCGACTCGAAGGAACAGCTTCCGCTGTCGGCGTCCTGCACGGAGACCGTGATGCCGTCGCCGACGGCGGGGGTGCTGCCGAGGCGGGGGACCGCGGTGACGGCGACGTACGTGGTGGAGGCGTCGTCCAGTTCAAGGCGGTAGTACGCCTTGCTGCCGCCTTCGAGGGTGCTCCGGTACGTCGCCCCGGGCTCCAGCCGTGCGGCCTGGGCGGCGCCGGTCGCGGCACGGGCCTCGCGGACGTCGTCGGCGAAGGCGTACGACGGGACGTCCGGCGCGGCGACGGCGGGCGGCGCCGGGACCGTCCACCCGAGCAGCACCCCCAGGACCACGGCGCGCAGCGCCACCGCCGCGCGTCCCGTACCCCCCGTACGCCGGGCCATCAGAACCCGCCCCCTCGCCTTGGTCCGAACGGGGCCCATCCTGCCCCGCCGCCCCGGCCCCCGCCCCGGCATTCCCCACGAGCGTCCGGAACGCCCGCCTCTATCCGCAAACCGGAACCTCCGCAACCGGAGGCCGCGCACCGGGTGCCGCACACCAGGGGCGGCACACCAGGGGCGGCAACACAAAACCCCGACCGCTTCGGCGGCCGGGGTCTGATCTCGATCTCAGTCTCTGGTGTCGGTGCTCACGAACCCGTGGGCACGGAGTCGGTGGCCTCCGTCCACAGGTCCTGCTCGGCGCGATCCGCCTGGATCTGCCGGTACACGAGGAGACCGCCGATGGCGGCCAGTGCGACCAGGAGCAGCTTCTTCACCGCGCGACCTCGTCTTTCCTTGACGTAGGGGACCTCTGGCGCCCGACTATACACACCGACCGATATCGATCGGTGACCTGAGTCGGCGTCCCAACTCCCTTCTTCGGCCGCCCTGTGACTCGTTTCCCCCGGTGCGTCCATACGAGTGGTGTTCATCGGAACATCGCCTCGTCGTGTGCGTCGGTCCCCCGGTTCCCCCTCGCCATACACATGATGACCAAAGTACGCAAATCGCCCAACCTGAAGGTGAGGGGCATGACCGTGAACCGGGTCATGAAGCTGTGGACCGCCATCGTCACCGCGTTCCTCGCGCTGTGCACGGCGCTCGGCTTCGTCGCTTCGACCGCCGCGACCGCGACGGCACAGACGGGACCGACGCACACCGACGCCGAGAAGGCCGGCGGCGGCGAGAGCCCGCGCACCGAGAGCGCGG
Source organism: Streptomyces sp. YKOK-I1 (assembly GCF_054660435.1). Lineage (NCBI taxonomy): Bacteria > Bacillati > Actinomycetota > Actinomycetes > Kitasatosporales > Streptomycetaceae > Streptomyces > Streptomyces sp. YKOK-I1. The sequence goes on along the minus strand of NZ_BAAGDR010000001.1, from coordinate 5,310,252 downwards.
GCGGATCGAGCCCCGGAGGATCGAGCCCCGGCGGCCCGAGTGCCGCAAGCTCGCACTCCGGCGGCGAGAGCACCCGCGGTACGAGCGGCAACGGTACGAGCGGCAACGGTACGAGCGTCCGCGCCGCGAGCCCCGAGGCGTCGAGCCCCCGCGGTGCGGGCATCGGCGGCGGGGTCCCCTCCGGCGAGCGTGTGCACGGCGAGTTCCGGTCCGAGGAGCGTTCCTCCGGCGGGTTCGCCTCCGAAGAGGGTGTCGGCGGTCGGGGCGTCGGCTCCGTGAGCGCCGCCGGTGAGCGCCCGAGCGGCCCGGTCACGACCCCGTCGAGCGCCTCCGCCTGGGACTGGTTCCAGACCCGCTCCCTGCCGCCCACCATGAAGCAGCGCATCCTCGCCGAAGCCCACGGCAAGTCCCCCAGCTGCCGCCACAGCTCCCTCGACGACCCGGACGCGGCCGAGCGGGACGCGGACTGCGACCGCGACCGCGACCTCGACCTCGCGGAGGCGGCCGAGCCGTCGATCCCGGTCCAGCGCTGAGACGCGGAGAGCGGTACCGAACCGTACCCAGCAGTACGGAGCCGTACTGAGCAGTACTGAGCAATACCCAGCAGCACCACCGACGTTCGACGTGACGGCGACTTGCGTACAGACCGCACGATGCAGGCCCGGCGGCTCCGAAGCGACCGGGTCTTCGCCGCATGTACACATCACACGGCTACCCTGAGGCCGTGCCCCAGGACCATGAACGAATCCGGCGCATAGTCGTCCTCACCGCCGTCCACGCGCCCTCGGCCCGGTATCTGCCCGAGGCCTGGAAGTCGCTGCGTGAACAGAGACTGCCCGACGACTGGGAGTGGCACTGGGTGATCCAGGAGGACGGTACGACGGACCAGGTCCGCCCGTACGTCCCCCAGGACCCCCGAGTGACCTTCCGGCAGGGGCGCCCCGGCGGCCCCGGAGTCGCCCGCACGATCGCGCTGGCGGCCGGCGACGGGTCGTACGTGAAGGTCCTGGACGCCGACGACCTGCTCACCCCCGGTGCGCTCGCCCGGGACCTGGCCGCACTGGAGGGCGATCCCGGGCTCGGCTGGGCGACCTCGCGGGTGCTGGACCTGCTCCCCGACGGCTCCACGGTCGGTTTTCCCGGCGATCCCGCGGGCGGGCCCCTCGAACGCGGCGCCGTGCTCGACCACTGGGCGGCGCACGACCACCGCGCCCAGGTGCACCCGGCCTCCCTGTTCGTCCGACGGGACCTGCTGGCCGCGCTCGGCGGCTGGATGGCGCTGCCCGCCTCCGAGGACACCGGTCTGCTGCTCGCGCTGAACGCGGTGAGCCGTGGCTGGTTCACCCCGCAAGCGGGGCTCTTCTACCGCAAATGGGCAGGTCAGGCCACAGGCCAGGCCTCGCATGTCGACCCCGCCGAGCGGGCGGCCCGGATGGCGGTCGCGGAGGCCAGGGCACGGGCACTGGCCTCCTTGGGCTGGACCTACCCGGCCTGACCGGCGGCGGCCAGCCAGTGGGCCACCCGGCGCAGCGTGCTCTCGTCGGCCCCGTCGACCAGGGCCCGTACGGCCGTGACGTCGTCCGGGGTGAGGTCGTAGAGGCCCGCCTTGCTCAGCCCGGCCATGAGCACCTGGTGCCGGCGGTCCTCCATGCGCTCGGCGAGCTTGGTGGGAGAGGCGGCCACCGGACCCTCGGCCGCGACCGGGCCCTCCGTCTCCTCCAGGCCCTCCGCCTCCTCCGCCTCCTCCGCGTTCTCGGCGGCCGTGCCTCCTCCCGCGGGCGCCGCAGCGGGAACCGGGACGCCCGCCGGGGCGCCCGCCGGGTCGAACAGGTGCCACCCGCCGTCCTTCGGACCCCACAGGGCGACCGTCACCGCGTCCCCCCGGGCCCGTTTGACCTGCGTCATCTCACCCATCGCGTACAGCACGGGGGTGCGGTCGGGAGATTCGGCGGCGGGCCGCCAGGAATCCGAGGACGGGTCGTGGAACATCGCGACCCAGCGCGGGTCCCCCGGCGGCTGCGGGCTTTGGGGACTGCCTTGTCGGGCCTGTCGGGTCTCCATGGCGCTCACCCCTTCCGTATCGCCGTATCGGCACGGCGGGGCGACCATAACTGACGGACCGTCAGCTATCCAGGCCTGACGAGGACCGAGTAGGGCTCTCGGGCCTCCCTACTGCGCCGCCGCGATCGCCGCCCGGGCCCGCGCCCGGAACGCCTCCAGCTTGTCCACCGGCTCGGTCAGCTGCCGGCTGCGCGAGCGGACAGTCACGTCATGGCCGGCCGCGGCGCTGCGCAGCGCGCCGACCGTGGCCCGCTCACGCGGGATGTGGGCGAAGGGGTCGAAGGAGTACCAGCGCATCGCGTTCTCGTGGGTCATCTTCGCGATGTCCGCGTCCGGTACGGCGCACTCCCGCAACACCTGGTGGAGCTGCTCGGGGGCGTCCGGCCACAGCGAGTCGCTGTGCGGGTAGTCCCCCTCCCAGCAGATGTTGTCGATGCCGATGTCGTGCCGCAGCCTGATGCCCAGCCGGTCGGTGATGAAGCAGGTCAGGAAGTGCTCGCGGAACACCTCGGAGGGGAGCTTGCCGCCGAAGTCCTGGAGGGTCCAGGTCGCGTGCATCTCGAAGGTGCGGTCGACGCGCTCCAGGAAGTAGGGGATCCAGCCGGTGCCGCCCTCGGACAGCGCGATCCGCAGGGCGGGGAACTCCTTGAGGACCCGGGACCAGAGGAGGTCGGCGGCGGCCTGGACGAGGTTGATCGGCTGGAGCGTGATCATCACGTCCGGCGGTGAGTCGACGGCGGGGATGGCGAGCCGGCCGGAGGAGCCGATGTGCACCGACAGCACGGTGTTCGTGTCGCAGGCGGCCTGCCACACCGGGTTCCAGTACGGGTCGTGGAAGCTCGGGTAACCGAGGGCGGCCGGGTTCTCGGGGAAGGTCATCGAGTGACAGCCCTTGGCCGCGACCCGCCGTATCTCGGCCGCCGTGAGCTCGGCGCTCCAGATGGCGGGCAGGGCCATGGGGATGAACCGGCCGGGGTACGCCCCGCACCACTCGTCGATGTGCCAGTCGTTGTAGGCGCGCACGAGGGCGAGGGAGAAGTCGGAGTCCTCGGTGGCGAACATCCGCGCCGAGAAGCCGGGGAAGGAGGGGAAGTTCATCTGGGCGAGGACACCGCCCGCGTTCATGTCCTTGACCCGCTCATGGACGTCGTAGCAGCCGGGCCGGATCTCGTCCATGCCCTGCGGGTCGAGGCCGTACTCCTCCTTGGGCCGCCCGGCGACCGCGTTGAGCGCGGCGTTGCCCACGGTGTTGTCGCGGAACTGCCACACATCGCTGCCGTCCTCGCGGTGGACGAGCTTCGGCGCGTCGTCCAGGTACCGCTTCGGCAGGTGGTTCACGAAGATGTCCGGCGGCTCGATGATGTGGTCGTCCACGCTGATCAGGATCAGATCGTCCCGTTGCATGTCAGTGCCTCCCGCACGCCCTGCTGGATCCGCACTCTCGTTTTTTGAAAACTACATTCTCACCAGGCGCGAATCAAGCATTCAGGCGAGGGGGTCGGGGACGGTATCCGGACAGCGGGGCCCGGGTCTCGGCCAAAGGTGATCGGGAACCGGCCCGGGAAGTGGATCAATGCGTGGGGGCCGCGGGCCCGGGGTAACTCAACCCGGTTCGGGAACCGAGGAGCGGAAAGTGACCGGTGCGCACTGCACACGCCATCGCGCGCACCGCGCCGTTCGGCACCGGTCCCTCCCCACGTGCGGACCGCTGCCGAACGGTGCGGGTGACGTCCGGTTGCCCTTCGGATCCTGCCAGCCGCGGCCCGTGGCGAGGAGGGTGCCGACCACGGGCCCCCCTCGTCGCCGCAGGTCAGCCGTATAAAGTGAGTTTTCCGGTCCGGATTCCAGGTGCGGGGGAAGTAAAGGGGTGGAGGCCTTGAGTTCCGACTCAGGGGCGCGCACAGCCTTCGCGGAACGCCTCGCGCTGCTCTACAAGGAGGCCGGCAACCCGCCCCTCAAACGCGTGTCCGAGGCGGTGGCGCGGCAGCACCGGGTCGACGAGCGCGGGCGCCCGGTGCGGGTGTCGGCCCAGCGGATCAGCGACTGGCGCCGGGCCCGCAACGTCCCCGCCCACTTCGCCGCGCTCGCCGCCGTCCTCCACGTCCTGATACCCGACGCGCGCCGCGCCCGGCCCGCCCCCGTCTCCCCCGGCCTCTACGACCTGCCCCAGTGGCAGCGGCTGTGGGAGCGCGCACTGGCCGACCCGGTCGTGGCCGGAGAGGGCACCGCGTCCGCCGAGGAGCCGGAGGGGGAGCGGGGCGCCTCGGGCCACGGCCACGGCTCCGGGACGGGCACGGGATCAGGTCCGGGCAGGGGACCGGGCTCGGGCAGGGGACCGGGCTCGGGCAGGGGACCGGGCTCGGGCTCGGGCTCGGGTGAGTCCGGCGTTCCGGGGAGCGTCTGCCCCTACCGGGGCCTGGCCTCCTACCGTCAGCAGGACGCCCGCTGGTTCTTCGGCCGGGAGCGCAGCACCGAGGCCCTCGTCGCCCAGCTGCGGGCGGCCCGGCGCACGGGCGGACCGGTGATGCTGGTCGGCGCCTCGGGCGCGGGGAAGTCCTCCCTGCTCAGCGCGGGACTGGTGCCCGCCCTGCGCAAGGGCGCGCTCAGGGAAGGCGACGAGGAGTCGGACGTACCGGAGGGGAACACACCGCAGCCGAACACACCCCAGCCGAACGCACCGCACGGAGACACACCGCAGGGAGACGTACCGCGGGAAGACGTCCTGCATCTGGTCCCCGGTGCCGATCCCCTCGCCGAGTTGACCGCGCGCATCCCCGAGCTCGCGCCCCTCGTCGAGGGCGCCCATGAGCTCTCCGACCCCGTTCCGCTGCGGTTCGCGCGCTCCGTGCGGGAGGCTGTGACCGTCTGGGCGCGCCGCGCGGCACCCGGGAGCGGCCGGGCGGTCGTCGTCGTGGACCAGTTCGAGGAGGTCTTCACCCTCTGTTCCGACGACGCGAGCCGGCGCCTCTTCGTCCAGCTGCTGCACGCCGCGGCCACACCGGGCGCGGGGGAGCGGGCCCCGGTGCTGGTCGTGCTCGGCATCCGCGCCGACTTCTACGAACAGTGCCTCGCCCACCCCGAACTCGCCGACGCCCTCCAGCACCGGCACATGGTCCTCGGCCCGCTCACCACGGCCGAGCTGCGCGAGGCGGTCACCGGGCCCGCGAAGGCCGTGGGCCTGGAGCTCGAACCGGGCCTCGCGGAGCTCATCGTCCGCGAGGTCAGCGCCGACGGTCCGCGCGGCGCCCACGACGCCGGGGTGCTGCCACTGCTCTCGCACGCCCTGCTCGCCACCTGGCAGCGCCGCAAGGCCGGCCGGCTGACCCTCGCCGGCTACCGCGCCGCCGGCGGTATCCAGGGTGCGGTCGCCGCGACCGCCGAACGGGCCTGGTCCGGCCTCGACCCGGCCGCCCGCACGGCCGCGCGGCTGCTGCTGCTCCGGCTGGTCCGGCTCGGCGAGGACACCCAGGCCACCCGTCGGCGCGGCACCCGCCGTCAGCTGGCCCAGGAGTCCACCGACCCCGGCGCGACCGAGGAGTCCCTGGAGGCGCTGGTGCGCGCCCGACTGGTGACGCTGGACGCGGAGTCCGTGGAGATCACCCACGAGGCCCTGCTGACCGCGTGGCCGCGGCTGCGCGAGTGGATCGACGAGGACCGCAGCGACCATCTGCTGCGCCAGCGCCTGGAGGAGGACGGCCGGGCCTGGGAGGGCTCGCACCGCGACTCCTCGCTGCTCTACCGGGGCTCACGGCTCGAACAGGCGCACGCCTGGGCGCGGTCCGCCGGCGACACCTTCCTCACCCGCAGCGCGATGGACTTCCTGGCCGCCTCGGTGCGGCTGCGCCGGCGCACCGTCTGGATCAGCCGCGCCGCCGTCTCCGCCCTGGTGGTGCTGTCCCTGCTCGCCGTCGGCGCGGCGGTCGTCGCCTGGCAGCAGCGCAACGACGCCGTGTTCGAACAGGTGGTCGCCGAGGCCGACCGGGTGCAGTACACCGACCCGTCGCTGTCCGCCCAGCTCGACCTGGTCGCCCACCGGCTGCGGCCGGACGACGAGGGCGCCCGCAACCGGCTGATCTCGATCGTCAACGCGCCCCTGGCCACCCCGCTCCTCGGCCACACCGGCGCCGTCTACCTCACCTCCTTCAGCCCCGACGGCAAGCTCCTCGCCACCGCCAGCTACGACCGCACGGTCCGGCTGTGGAACCTGGCCGACCCCGCCCACCCCAAGCCCCTGGGCAAGCCGCTCAAGGGCCACACCAGCTGGGTGAGCAGCGCGGTCTTCAGCCCCGACGGCCACACCCTCGCCAGCGCCGGCGACGACGGCACGGTCCGTCTCTGGGACGTCCGCAAGCCCACCGCTCCCCGCCCCCTGGGCAAGCCCCTCCAGGCGCACGGCGGCACGGTCTACCTGGTCGCCTTCAGCCCCGACGGCCGTACGCTCGTCTCCGCCAACGAGGACAGCAGGGTGCGCCTGTGGAACGTGGCCGACCCGGCCGCGCCGAAGGCCCTCGCCACCCTGACCGGCCACCGCGCCGCGGTGCGCTCCGTGGCGTTCAGCCCCGACGGCCGCACCCTCGCGACCGGCGGGGACGACAACGCCGTACGGCTGTGGAACACCGCCGACCCGGTCCGGCCGCGCCCGCTGGGCGAGCCGCTGACCGGCCACGACGGCACGGTCCACTCCCTGGCGTTCAGCCCGGACGGCCGGACCCTCGCCTCCGGCGGCTCGGACGACACCGTACGTCTGTGGAAGGTGTCGGACCCCGCGCACCCGAGCGCCCTCGGCGCCCCGCTCACCGGCCACACCGGCCCGGTCTGGTCGGTGTCCTTCTCCCCGGACGGCTCGCTGCTCGCCGGCGCGAGCGCGGACAGCACGGCCATCCTCTGGAACGTCAGCGACCCGGCGTACCCCTCCCAGGTCGGCGAGCCCCTCGCGGGCAGCAGCGGTGAGATGTACGCGCTGGGCTTCAGCCCCGACGGCACCACCCTCGCCACCGGCAGCGGAGACAACAAGATCCGGCTGTGGTCGGTCCCCACCGCGGACATGATCGGCCGCACCGGCGCCTTCCGCCCGGACGGGCGGGTGCTCGGCACGGCGGCCCGCGACGGACGCATCCGGCTGTGGAACGTGGCGCGCCCCGACCGTCCGGAACCGCTCGGCAGGCCGTTCATGGCCGCGGACGGCGGCTACCGCTCCCTGGCCTTCTCCCCCGACGGCCACACCCTCGCCGTACTGACCGACAACCAGGCGGTCCACCTCTACGACGTCACCGATCCGTCCCACCCCGTCTCGCACGGCGCCCCGATCACCCTGCGCACCCGCTTCACCGGCCCGGACGCGCTCGCGTACAGCCCCGACGGCAAGACCCTGGCGACCGGCTACGACGACCGCACCATCCAGCTCTGGAACGTGACCGACCCCGCCCATGTCACCGCCCTGGGCTCCCCGCTCACCGGCCACCGCGGCTATGTCAACGCGCTCGCGTTCAGCCCGGACGGCAAGACCCTGGCCTCCGGCAGCGCGGACGCCACGATCCGTCTGTGGGACGTGACGGACCCGAGCCGGGTGACGGGCGTCGGCGCACCCCTCAAGGGCCACTCCGGTCCGGTCAACGCGCTCGCCTACAGCCCGGACGGCACCACCCTGGCCTCCGGCAGCGACGACGACACGGTCCGCCTCTGGGACCTCACGGACCTCTCCCGGGCGGGCGGCCTGGGCTCCCCCCTCACCGGGCACACCGAGGCGGTGGTCTCCCTGACGTTCAGCCAGGACGGCGGCACGCTCGCCTCCGGCGGCAACGACAACACGGTCCGCCTCTGGAACGTCCGCACCCCCTCCGACGCCTCCCCCATCGGCCAGTCGATGAGCCCCAACGCCAAGACCGGCAACTTCCTCTCCTTCAGCCCCAACAGCCGGATGCTGGGCGTCTCCAGCGGCGCCGACACGGTCCGCCTCTGGAACCTCGACGTCGACCGCGCCATCGCCCACATCTGCGCCACCACCCGGGGCGTCCTCACCGCCGAGAAGTGGCACGAGTACCTCCCGCGCCTCTCGTACGATCCTCCGTGCCCCGACCCGCCCCGGAAGTGATCCCGATCACAACTCCCCACTCCGCCCGACCAGTCGCCTCCCGTTGATCAACCACCCTTGTTAGCCTTGGCCCAAGCCCGGTCGCTGGTGCATCCCCCGTCGCCAGCGACCGGGCCTTTTGCCACCCACATCGCACCGCACCGTGCGCACACACGCACTCGCACACGCGAAAGACCCCCGGTTCATCCGAACCGGGGGTCTTTTCCACTGTGGGGCTAACAGGATTTGAACCTGTGGCCTCATCCTTATCAGGGATGCGCTCTAACCAACTGAGCTATAGCCCCGCCGCGCTCTGCGGTGTGTGTCCCGCGCGCTGACTCCTGAAGATTAGCGCACGACGTGGGCAGTCCCAAAATCGGTTGTCGGGGGACCGCCCACGACAGGTTCAGCGGGAGTTCACTCGTCCTCGGCGAGCGTCAGCTCCACTCCGCCGACGAAACCGGCGGAGATGTTGTAGATGAACGCGCCGAGGGTCGCCAGGGCCGTCGCCAGGACGACATCGATGACCGCGATGATCGTCGTGAACATCAGGACGTGGGGGAGGGACAGGAAGGACTGCAGGTCGAAGCCGTTGGACTCGTTGGAGCCGGTGGCCTCGGAGATGGTGCCGCCGACCGTCGAGAAGACGCCCATCGCGTCCATGACCATCCACAGCACCGCCGCCGCGACGATCGTGCAGATGCCCAGCGCGATCGACAGCAGGAAGCTGACCTTCATCACCGACCACGGGTCGACCTTGGCCACCCGCAGCCGCGCCTTGCGCACCCGCGGCACGGTCCGCGCGCCGGCGCCGGTGCGCGGCCGCCGTACCGTGCCCGGCGGCGTCGCCTGGGTCGGGTAGGCCTGCGGCGGGTGGTACGGCGCCGCGGCGGGCTGCTGGGCCTGCCGGTCGCCGGGCAGCGGCGAGGCCGGCTGCTGGGCCTGCGGACCGCGGGTGTCCGTCACGGTTCCCCCCTGGGATCCCTTGGATCCTTGCGTCTCGGGCGAGGAGGAGGGCGCGTCGGCGGCCGCCGGCTTGATCGCCTTCAGCTGGGTCGTGTGCGTGTCCTGCTCACGTCCCTCCGCGCCCCGCGCGCCGGTCGTGCGCGCGTCCCCCTCCGGCGCGGCGGAGCCACGGCCGCCGCCGTTCTTGTCCGTGCCGGCAGACGTACCGGCGCCCGTGGCTCCGCTCACGATGACTCACTCCTCGTGCCTACTCGGCCGAGGGCGCCTCACCCTCGTCCGTGCCGCTGCTCGCGGCTCCCTCGGCGGTCTCGTCCACGGCCACGTCGCCGTCGACCTCCTCCGCCTCGCGCCCCGCCTCGGCGTTGCGCGCGATACCGACCACGGCATCGCGCTTGCCCAGGTTGATCAGTTGGACGCCCATGGTGTCACGGCCCGTCTCCCTGACCTCGTTGACTCGCGTACGAATCACACCGCCCGACAACGTGATGGCGAGGATCTCGTCCGTCTCCTCGACCACCAGCGCGCCGACGAGCGAACCGCGGTCCTCCACGATCTTGGCGGCCTTGATACCGAGGCCGCCGCGGCCCTGGACGCGGTAGTCGTCGACGCCGGTCCGCTTCGCGTACCCGCCGTCTGTGGCAGTGAACACGAACGTACCGGGTCGAACAACATTCATCGAGAGCAGCTCGTCGCCCTCACGGAAGCTCATGCCCTTGACACCCGAGGTGGCGCGGCCCATGGGGCGGAGCGTTTCGTCTGTTGCCGTGAAGCGGATCGACTGTGCCTTCTTGCTGATCAGCAGCAGATCGTCGTCCGCCGAGACGAGTTCGGCACCGATCAGTTCGTCGTCGGAACCGTCCTCCGTCTCACGGAGGTTGATCGCGATGACACCGCCGGAACGGGGCGAATCGTAATCCTTCAGCGGCGTCTTCTTGACCAAGCCGCCCTTGGTGGCCAGCACCAGGTACGGCGCCGCCTCGTAGTCGCGGATGGCGAGGATCTCGGCGATCGCCTCGTCCGGCTGGAAGGCCAGCAGGTTCGCGACGTGCTGTCCACGCGCGTCACGTCCGGCGTCGGGGAGTTCGTACGCCTTGGCCCGGTACACCCGGCCCTTGTTGGTGAAGAACAGCAGCCAGTGGTGCGTGGTGGAGACGAAGAAGTGGTCGACGATGTCGTCTTCCTTCAGCTTCGTGCCGCGCACGCCCTTGCCGCCGCGCTTCTGGGCGCGGTAGTCGACGGTCTTGGTGCGCTTGACGTAGCCGCCGCGCGAGACCGTGACGACGATGTCCTCCTCGGCGATCAGGTCCTCGATGGACATGTCACCGTCGTAGGGCACCAGCATGGTCTTGCGGTCGTCGCCGAACTTCTCGACGATCGCGGTCAGTTCGGCGCTGACGATGCCGCGCTGGCGGACCGGCGAGGCGAGGATCTGGTTGTACTCGTTGATCTTCGCCTGGAGTTCGTCGTGCTCCTGGACGATCTTCTGGCGCTCCAGGGCGGCGAGGCGCCGCAGCTGCATCTCGAGGATCGCGTTCGCCTGGATCTCGTCGATCTCCAGGAGGTCCATCAGGCCCGTGCGCGCGACCTCGACGGTCTCACTGCGCCGGATCAGCGCGATGACGTCGTCGATGGCGTCCAGGGCCTTCAGCAGGCCGCGCAGGATGTGCGCGCGCTCCTCCGCCTTGCGCAGCCGGAAGCGCGTACGGCGGACGATGACCTCGATCTGGTGCGTCACCCAGTGGCGGATGAACGCGTCCAGGGACAGCGTGCGCGGGACGCCGTCGACCAGGGCCAGCATGTTGGCGCCGAAGTTCGTCTGCAGGTCCGTGTGCTTGTAGAGGTTGTTCAGGACGACCTTGGCGACCGCGTCGCGCTTCAGCACGATCACGAGACGCTGGCCCGTGCGGGACGACGTCTCGTCGCGGACGTCCGCAATGCCGCCGATCTTGCCGTCCTTGACGAGGTCGGCGATCTTCTGCGCGAGGTTGTCCGGGTTGACCTGGTAGGGCAGCTCGGTGACCACCAGGCACTGGCGGTTCTGGATCTCCTCGACCTCGACGACTGCCCGCATGGTGATCGAGCCGCGGCCCGTGCGGTACGCCTCCTCGATGCCCTTGCGGCCGACGACCAGGGCGCCGGTCGGGAAGTCGGGGCCCTTGATGCGCTCGATCAGCGCGTCCAGGAGCTCCTCGTGGGAGGCGTCCGGGTTCTCCAGGTACCACTGGGCGCCGGACGCGACCTCGCGCAGGTTGTGCGACGGGATGTTGGTCGCCATGCCGACCGCGATACCGGCCGAGCCGTTGATCAGCAGGTTCGGGAAGCGGGCCGGCAGGACGGTCGGCTCCTGGGAGCGGCCGTCGTAGTTGTCCGTGAAGTCGACGGTCTCCTCGTCGATGTCACGGACCATCTCCATCGACAGCGGCGCCATCTTGCACTCGGTGTAGCGCATGGCGGCCGCCGGGTCGTTGCCCGGGGAGCCGAAGTTGCCGTTGGAGTCGACGAGCGGCATGCGCATCGACCACGGCTGGGCGAGGCGGACCAGCGCGTCGTAGATCGAACTGTCGCCGTGGGGGTGGTAGTTGCCCATGACGTCGCCGACCACGCGGGCGCACTTGTAGAAGCCGCGCTCGGGGCGGTAGCCGCCGTCGTACATGGCGTAGAGCACCCGGCGGTGGACGGGCTTGAGGCCGTCGCGGACGTCGGGCAGCGCGCGGGACACGATGACGGACATCGCGTAGTCGAGGTACGAGCGCTGCATCTCCGTCTCGAGCCCGACGGGCTCGATGCGCATGGCGATGTCGCCGCCCTCTTCAGGGGTGACGGGAGTGTTCTCGTCGGTCATTGCTGGTGATGATCCTTTCTGGCCCGGTCAGCTGAGACCGACTCAGATGTCGAGGAAGCGGACGTCCTTGGCGTTGCGCTGGATGAAGGCGCGGCGGGCTTCGACGTCCTCGCCCATGAGGACCGAGAACAGGTCGTCGGCCTGGGCGGCGTCGTCGAGGGTGACCTGGCCGAGGACGCGGTGCTCCTGGTCCATCGTGGTGACGCGCAGCTCCTCGGCGTTCATCTCGCCGAGGCCCTTGAAGCGCTGGATCGAGTCCTCGCGCACGCGCTTGCCGCGCTGGCGGCCCATCTCGATCAGCGCGTCGCGCTCGCGGTCGGAGTACGCGTACTCGATGTCGTCCCGGCCCCACTTGATCTTGTAGAGCGGCGGACGGGAGAGGTACACGTGTCCGGCCTCGACCAGCGGCCGCATGAAGCGGAACAGGAAGGTCAGCAGCAGGGTGCTGATGTGCTGGCCGTCGACGTCGGCGTCCGCCATCAGGATGATCTTGTGATAGCGCAGCTTCTCGATGTCGAAGTCCTCGTGCACACCGGTGCCGAAGGCGGAGATCAGCGCCTGGATCTCCTGGTTCTGCAGGATCTTGTCGATCCTGGCCTTCTCGACGTTGAGGATCTTGCCGCGGATCGGGAGGATCGCCTGGTACTGCGGGTTGCGGCCGGACTTGGCCGAGCCGCCGGCGGAGTCACCCTCGACGATGAAGATCTCGCACTTGGTGGGGTCGTTCGACTGGCAGTCGGAGAGCTTGCCCGGGAGCGAGGCGCTCTCCAGCAGGCCCTTGCGCCGGGTCAGGTCGCGGGCCTTGCGGGCCGCCACGCGCGCGGTGGCCGCCTGGATGCCCTTGCGGACGATGTCCGCCGCCTCGACCGGGTTGCGGTCCAGCCAGTCCTGGAGGTGCTCGTAGACCGCCTTCTGGACGAAGGTCTTGGCCTCGGTGTTGCCCAGCTTGGTCTTGGTCTGGCCCTCGAACTGCGGCTCGCTCAGCTTGACCGAGATGATCGCGGTCAGACCCTCGCGGATGTCGTCGCCCGTGAGGTTGTCGTCCTTCTCGCGGAGCAGCTTCTTGTCGCGCGCGTACTTGTTGACCAGGTTGGTCAGGGCCGCGCGGAAGCCCTCCTCGTGGGTGCCGCCCTCGTGCGTGTGGATGATGTTGGCGAAGGAGTAGACGCCCTCGCTGTAACCGCTGTTCCACTGCATCGCGACCTCGAGGGAGAGGGCGCGCTCCTTGTCCTCGGCCTCGAGGTCGATCACCGTCGGGTGCACCAGGTCTCCCTTGCGGGAGTTGAGGTACTTCACGAAGTCGACGATGCCGCCCTCGTAGTGGTACGTGACGCTCTTGACCTCGGACTTCTCGTCGGCGCCCGCCTCGTCCGCACCGGTCACGGCCTTCGCCGACTCGCGCTCGTCCGCGAGTTTGATCGTCAAACCCTTGTTGAGGAACGCCATCTCCTGGAAGCGCCGGGAGAGCGTCTCGAACGAGTACTCGGTGGTCTCGAAGATGTCCGGGTCGGCCCAGAAGGTGACCGAGGTGCCGGTCTCCGTGATGGCCTCGTGCTGGGCGAGGGGCGCCGTGGGGACGCCCATCTTGTAGTCCTGCGTCCAGCGGTGGCCGTCGGTCCTCACCTCGACGGCGACCTTCGACGACAGGGCGTTCACGACGGAGACGCCGACGCCGTGCAGACCGCCGGAGACCGCGTAGCCGCCGCCGCCGAACTTGCCGCCCGCGTGCAGCACGGTCAGCACGACCTCGACGGCCGGCTTGCCCTCGGAGGGCACGATGCCGACCGGGATGCCACGGCCGTTGTCGATGACGCGGATCCCGCCGTCGGCCAGGATCGTCACGTCGATCGTGTCGGCGTGACCGGCCAGCGCCTCGTCGACGGAGTTGTCCACGACCTCGTACACCAGGTGGTGGAGGCCGCGCTCGCCCGTGGAGCCGATGTACATACCGGGGCGCTTGCGGACCGCGTCCAGGCCCTCGAGGACGGTGATGGCGCTGGCGTCGTACGAGGCGGTGACCTCGCCGTTCACGCCGGCGCCGGTGGACGGGTTGTTCTCGTTGGGGTTGCCGGAATCGGCCACGAAGCGCCCTTTCTGGCACAGCACGAGCCAGGCTCCTCGGCAGGTTGCCGGGGCGGCTGCGGCATGTTGCGTTGGTAAGCCTTGATCAGCGTTGCTCAGCTTGTCCCGGGCGGTCCCCACGTTCGGGGCGGGATTGGCTTCCAGTCTACCGGTAGCACTGACAGTGATGGGGGTTTGCCGGTACCTGAGTCCGGATGTGCCGCCCTCAACCGGTCTCCGACGGGTCCCGATATACGGAAGGGGGCTTCAAGGGGCTCACGGAGGCACTCAGCGCTTCCGGGTGTCAACCCTTGGCTACCGACGGGTCAGGTCGGAAATCATGGGAAATCGCCCCCGCGTGCGGGCCGTTCCGGCGCCGTCCACAGGCTGTGGGCGAAGAACCGCACCTCACCCGCGGACCCCGTGCCGGACACACGAAAAGACGGCCGGGGCGGTACGCGCGTGCCACCCCGGCCGTCTCTACGTGACGCAGATCACCCGTAGGTATCGCCGGGACCGGTGGATCCGGGGGCGCGCAGCGGGCCGTACCGGCGCACGGGGCCGCCGGGACCCTGCACCTTGATCTGTCTGACCCGGCCGTGCCCGAGGTCCTCGTTGAGCCGGGCGACCAGGGTCGGGGCCAGCAGCCGCAGATTCGTCGCCCAGGCCGTGGAGTCGCAGCGCACGACCAGGACCCGCTCGTCCTCGTCGTACCGCTCGGGCACACAGTGCTTGGCCACGTCCTCGCCGACGATCTCCGGCCAGCGCCCCATCACCCCGCCCACCGCGGCCGGCGCCTCCCAGCCGCGCTCGTTCAGCAGCCGGTTGATCGCCGCGCCGAGCGCCATCGGGTCGCGCCCGTCCGCCCGCGCGCCGGAGCGCAGACCGCCCCCGCGCCGCGCCTGCTTCTTCTGCTGCGCGGCGTCGCCACGCGCGCGTGCCTGTTCGCGCGCCGCCCTCAGCGCCACGCGCGCGAGGTCGACGCCGGAGGGCTCGGGGGTCCTGCGGGGCTCCTGCTCGGTCATACGCGTTCCACCGTCCCGTCCGCCACGGCGTACCGCGCCCCGCTCAGGACATGCGGTACGTCGTCGTCGACCGCCGCGGTCACCAGCACCTGTTCCCCCGGCGCGACCAGCTCGGCCAGCCGCTCCCGGCGGCGCGCGTCCAGCTCGGCGAAGACGTCGTCGAGCACCAGCACCGGCTCGTTGCCCTCGGCCCGCAGCAGGTCGTAGGAGGCCAGCCGCAGCGCGATCGCGTACGACCAGGACTCGCCGTGCGAGGCGTACCCCTTGGCCGGCAGCTGACCGAGCTTGAGCAGCAGATCGTCGCGGTGCGGGCCCACGAGGGTGACGCCCCGCTCGATCTCCTGCTTGCGGGCGTCCGCGAGCGCCGCCATCAGCTGGGTGCAGAGGTCCTCGCGCGTGTGCGCCTCGCCGGGCGCCGACGGCCGGTACTCGAGGGCCAGCGGCCCCCCGCCGGGCGCCAGCTGCTCGTACGCCTTGTCGGCCAGCGGCTGGATCGCCGCGACCAGGTCGAGCCGCCGGGCCAGCAACTCGGCCCCCGCACGCGCGAGATGCTGGTCCCAGACGTCGAGCGTCGACAGGTCCATGGACCGCCCGCCGTGCCGCCGCGCGAGCGCAGCCGACTTCAGCAGGGTGTTGCGCTGCTTGAGGACGCGCTCGTAGTCCGCGCGCACCCCCGCCATCCGCGGCGACCGCGCGGTGATCAGCTCGTCCAGGAACCGCCGCCGCTCCCCGGGATCCCCCTTGACCAGCGCGAGGTCCTCGGGCGCGAACAGCACGGTCCGTACGATGCCCAGCACGTCCCGGGGTCTGACCTGCGAGGACCGGTTGATGCGGGCGCGGTTGGACTTGCCCGGGTTCAGCTCCAGCTCGACGAGCTGCTGCCGCTCGCCCTGCCGTACCTGCGCCCGGATGATCGCGCGGTCGGCGCCCATGCGGACCAGGGGCGCGTCGGAGGCGACCCGGTGGCTGCCGAGGGTGGCGAGATAGCCCACGGCCTCGACGAGGTTGGTCTTGCCCTGGCCGTTGGGGCCGACGAAGGCGGTGACGCCCGGGTCGAGCGGGACCTCGGCCCGGGCATACGAACGGAAGTCGGCCAGCGACAGATGCGTGACGTGCATGGTCGTTCGCCGACCTCCCCCAGGGTTCTCGGGTCCTACTTCGTCTCGACCGCGTGGCCGCCGAACTGGTTGCGCAGCGCCGCGATCATCTTCATCTGCGGGGAGTCCTCCTGGCGGGAGGAGAACCGCGCGAACAGCGAGGCCGTGATCGCGGGCAGCGGCACGGCGTTGTCGATGGCGGCCTCGACGGTCCAGCGGCCTTCGCCGGAGTCCTGGGCGAAGCCCTTGAGCTTGTCGAGGTGCTCGTCCTCGTCGAGGGCGTTGACCGCGAGGTCGAGCAGCCAGGACCGGATGACGGTGCCCTCCTGCCAGGAGCGGAAGACCTCGCGCACGTCCGTGACGGAGTCGACCTTCTCCAGCAGCTCCCAGCCCTCGGCGTAGGCCTGCATCATCGCGTACTCGATGCCGTTGTGGACCATCTTGGCGAAGTGGCCGGCGCCGACCTTGCCGGCGTGCACCGAACCGAAGTCGCCCTCGGGCTTGAGCGCGTCGAACACCGGCCGCACCTTGGCGACGTTCTCCGCGTCGCCGCCGTACATCAGCGCATAGCCGTTCTCCAGGCCCCAGACGCCGCCGGAGACACCGCAGTCGACGAAGCCGATGCCCTTGGCGGCCAGCTCCCCGGCGTGCTTCTCGTCGTCCGTCCAGCGGGAGTTGCCGCCGTCCACCACGACGTCGCCGGGCTCCAGCAGTTCGGCCAGCTCGTCGATCGTCGACTGGGTGGCGGCACCGGCCGGGACCATCACCCACACCACGCGCGGGCCCTTGAGCTTGCCCACAAGTTCTTCGAGGCTGTGGACGTCGGCGAGGTCCGGGTTGCGGTCGTATCCGACGACGGTGTGGCCCGCGCGGCGGATCCGCTCGCGCATGTTGCCGCCCATCTTGCCGAGGCCGACGAGACCGAGCTCCATCAGTTGTTCCTTAGGTCGCTGTGTGGCGTGTGGGGCACCTTCGTACCCATGTCCGAGCCTAAACCCGGACGGTCACGCACACCTGTGGGCATACGCGCTCAGACGTCGACCCACAGACGCGGGCTCACCTGCGGATTCGCCCACAGGCCGGGAGTCGGTTCTCCACGGCCTGTGGACAACGTCAGGCAGCTCAGCCGCTCAGCCGCACCGGCATGATCAGGTACTTGTAGGCGTCGTCCGCCTCGGCGTCCAGCGCCGGCTTGCCGCTGAGCAGCGCGGGCTTGGTGGACGTCGTGAAGGACAGCTGGGCGACAGGGGAGTCGATCGCGCTCAGGCCGTCCAGCAGGAAGGTCGGGTTGAAGGCGATCGAGATGTCGTCGCCCTCCAGCTGGGCGTCGACCCTTTCCACAGCCTGTGCGTCGTCGCTGGAGCCTGCCTCCAGGATGAGCACGCCCTGCTCGAAACTGAGCCGCACCGGGGTGTTGCGCTCGGCGACCAGGGCCACGCGCTTGACGGCCTCCACGAAGGGGGCGGTCTCGATCACGGCGACGGAGTTGAACTCGGTCGGGAACAGCGTGCGGTACTTCGGCAGGTCGCCCTCGAGGAGACGGGTGGTGGTGCGGCGGCCCGCACCCTCGAAACCGATCAGCCCCTCGCCCGAGCCCGAGCCGGAGAGCGCCAGGATGACGCTGTCGCCGCTCGTGAGGGCCTTGGCGGTGTCCAGGAGCGTCTTGGCGGGCACCAGGGCGACCGCGGAGGCGTCCGGGTTCTCCGGCTTCCACAGGAACTCACGGACCGCGAAGCGGTAGCGGTCGGTGGAGGCGAGGGTGACGGTGTCGCCCTCGATCTCGATGCGCACACCGGTGAGGACGGGGAGCGTGTCGTCCCGCCCGGCGGCGATGGCCACCTGGGCGGCGGCGGAGGCGAAGACCTCGCCGGGGACGGTGCCCGTCGCGTTCGGCATCTGGGGCAGCGACGGGTACTCCTCCACGGGCAGGGTGTGGAGGGTGAACCGCGAGGAGCCGCAGACCACGGTCGCCCGTACACCGTCTGTGGAGATCTCCACCGGCCGGTTGGGCAGCGCGCGGCAGATGTCCGCGAGCAGACGGCCGGAGACGAGGACCGTGCCCTCCTCCTCGACCTCGGCCTCCACGGACACGCGCGCCGAGACCTCGTAGTCGAAGCTGGAGAGGCTCAGGGCGCCGTCCTCGGCCTTCAGCAGCAGGCCCGCGAGGACAGGCGCCGGCGGGCGGGCCGGGAGACTGCGCGCCGCCCAGGCCACTGCCTCCGCGAGTACGTCGCGTTCCACCCGGATCTTCACTCTTGCCGCCTCCTGCTGTTGCCGGCGCTTCTCGGCCTGCCTGGCTTCGTCGTCTGGTGTCGGTGTGATCGGCCCCGGCGAAGGGAAGAACCACCGGGGTCCAGTCTGACGCACCGCACTGACAGTAGGTGCCTCTCGGGGTCAAGTCGTGACGAGGGGCAGCCGGACGCCGGAGAGCGAGTTGTGCACAGGACCCACTTCGAAACGGATTCCGAGCTCTCTCTAGTTGTCAGTAGTAGTAGGGCCTGTGGATACCGTGGATAACCCTGTTTTCGCAGCTCAGAGGCGATTTTTTATCCACTGGCCCTGTGGGCGGAGGCGGTGGACAACCGGGCCCGTCTGTGGAGAACGGAAAGTTCTGCACACTCCGTGCACAGGGAGAGGCGAGTTGTCCCCAGCGCCGTCCCCAGCTTTACCCACCTTTCCCACAGGCCAACCCGGCAACTTCGTGTGACGCCTTTCACTCGCCCCGGTGAGGAGGCGCGTCAGCTTGCCGAACAGTGGACAGACATGTGGAGAAACCGCTGATCGCTGGGGACAACCGCCCGCAGCCTGTGGGTTGCCGGTGGACAACTTCGTGCACAGCCTGTGGATCATTTTTTTGTCCACAGCCTGTGGATGTCCTTCGTCCACGAATCCACAACCTGTTGACCTGGCTCGATGCTCCTCCCACAGGCTCGCCTGTGGATACAGTCTGGACAACTTCCGGGTCCCCAGGGTGTGGACGGAAAAAAGTCACCGAATCTGTGGAGAGTGGCCGTAACCCGGCCGGGAATCGAACAGCGGATGACGGACCGCCGGGACGCACGGATGTCCCCCGGCCCCTCCGGGAACGCGTCACGGCTCCCCCAGGGACGCGTCATGGCTCCCCCGGACATGCGAGAAGCGCCTCGGGAGCGGCTCCCGAGGCGCCCTGTGCGGCGTCGTACGGCGGTCAGCCGGCCTTGATGCGGTTGGTCAGCTCGGTCACCTGGTTGTAGATGGAGCGCCGCTCGGCCATGAGATTGCGGATCTTGCGGTCGGCGTGCATCACCGTGGTGTGGTCGCGGCCGCCGAACAGCGCCCCGATCTTCGGCAGCGAGAGGTCCGTCAGCTCGCGGCACAGATACATGGCGATCTGCCGGGCCGTCACCAGCGCCCGCCCGCGCGAGGTCCCGCACAGGTCCTCGACCGTGAGCCCGAAGTAGTCCGCGGTGGCGCTCATGATGGCCGTGGAGGTGATCTCGGGCGCCGAGTCCTCGCCGCCGGGGATCAGGTCCTTCAGGACGATCTCCGTCAGCCCCAGGTCCACCGGCTGCCGGTTGAGCGAGGCGAACGCGGTCACCCGGATCAGCGCGCCCTCCAGCTCACGGATGTTGCGCGAGATCCGCGAGGCGATGAACTCCAGCACCTCCGGCGGGGCGTTGAGCTGCTCCTGCACCGCCTTCTTGCGCAGGATCGCGATCCGCGTCTCCAGCTCGGGCGGCTGCACGTCGGTGATCAGACCCCACTCGAAACGGTTCCGCAGCCGGTCCTCCAGCGTCACCAGCTGCTTGGGCGGCCGGTCGCTGGACAACACGATCTGCTTGTTGGCGTTGTGGAGCGTGTTGAAGGTGTGGAAGAACTCCTCCTGCGTCGACTCCTTGTCCGCGAGGAACTGGATGTCGTCGACGAGCAGGATGTCCATCTCGCGGTACCGCTTGCGGAAACTGTCGCCCTTGCCGTCGCGGATGGAGTTGATGAACTCGTTGGTGAACTCCTCCGAGCTCACGTACCGCACGCGCGTGCCGGGGTACAGGCTCCGCGCGTAGTGTCCGATCGCGTGCAGCAGGTGCGTCTTGCCGAGCCCCGACTCGCCGTAGATGAAGAGCGGGTTGTACGCCTTCGCGGGCGCCTCGGCGACGGCGACCGCGGCCGCGTGCGCGAAACGGTTGGACGCGCCGATGACGAACGTGTCGAAGAGGTACTTCGGGTTCAGCCGGGCGGTCGGCTCACCGGGCCCGCCCGCCGACGGCGACGGCGCGGCCGGCGCCCCGGGCACCCCCGGCGCGCCGGGCCGCTGCGGCGGCCCGGAACCGGCCGGGGGCTCGGGCAGCTCGCGCCGGCCCGCGTCCCGCTGGTCGTACTCGGGCCGCTTGGGCTCGTAGGGGGCCGGGTCGTACGGCGGCCGCTCCATCGACTGCGGCCGGTAGTCCTGCGGCGGCTGGCCGTAGGAGTCCTGGGAGTACGGCGCCGGGGACGGCGACCCGTAGGGGTCCTGGGACGGCGAGGCGTAGGGGTCCCGCTCCGGGAAGCCGAGCCGCTGCTGCTGCCAGCCGTAGTCGTCCTGCTGGGGCCGCGGCCAGGCGCCGGGCTCCGGACGCTGGTACTCCGAGGGGTAGGCGGGCCGTGCGGTCGGCAGCTGCTCCCCGCGCGGGCCCTCGCCGGAGGGACCGGGGAGCTGCTCGGCGCGGTGCCGGCCGTAGCTCCCGTCGTACGGGCTGTCATAGGAATTGTCGTACGTGCTGTCGTAGCGGCCCTTGGGCTCGTCGTACGGGCTGTCGTACGGGCCGGACGGGAGCTCGGGCTCCTCGTAGCGCGGCTTCGGCTGCTGCTGGACCGGGGGCGCCGGCGGGGCCGGGGGCTCGCCGACGGAGTCGTCCACGGTGATCGCGATCCGGATCGGGCGGCCGCACTCACGGCTCAGCGTCTCGCTGACGACCGGGGCCAGCCGGCCCTCGAGTACGCCCTTGGCGAACTCGTTCGGCACGGCGAGCAGGGCCGTGTCGGCGACCAGCGCCAGCGGCTGGCAGCGCCTGATCCAGTGCTCGTCCTTCGCCTCGACACCCTGGCCGCGGCCCTCACCGAGGAGCTGCTCCAGTACGCGTGGCCACACTGCGGCAAGATCGGCAGGTACGTCAGCCACAGGGCACGCTCTCTCGTGGGGGGTCCCACGCACGTGTGGTTGCGGGACGGGTCGGGAACCGGGGGTCAAAGGAACGAATCGGAGTCCAGCCACGGTAGTCAGGGCGGCGGCTGCGGTTCAAGTTGTTGTCCCCAGGCTGTGGATAGTGTCTCCCTGTGACCCCTGGTTTGACCGGATGGCGCAGCCGCGCGTACCGTAACCAGGTCGAGTTGTCGATGGCTGCTGCCGCCTGCCTCCGATGGGCACAGATCGCGTCAGGTGATCGGGAAGCGGTGCACTCGGGCGTAACGAGAGCTACTCGTGGGCGCACGGTGACAGCCAGGACGGCACCCGCCACCACCGATTGATTTCTGGAGCCCCCGAGTGAGCAAGCGCACCTTCCAGCCGAACAACCGTCGTCGCGCCAAGACCCACGGCTTCCGCCTGCGTATGCGCACCCGTGCCGGCCGCGCGATCCTCGCGTCCCGCCGCAGCAAGGGTCGCGCCCGCCTGTCCGCCTGATCCCGGTCAGGTCATGCCGTCGTGCTGCCCACCGAGAACCGGCTGAGGCGGCGCGAGGACTTCGCGACCGCGGTACGACGGGGCCGTCGGGCCGGACGCCCGACCCTTGTCGTCCACCTTCGTAGCGGTGCCACGGACCCGCACGCGCCTGGGGAGAGCGCTCCCCCGACGCGTGCGGGTTTCGTCGTCAGCAAGGCCGTGGGCGGGTCGGTCGTACGCAACAAGGTCAAGCGCAGACTGCGTCATCTGATGCGCGACCGAGTCGTTCTGTTGCCCCCCGGTAGCCTGGTAGTGGTACGGGCGCTGCCCGGTGCGGGCGACGCCGACCACGCACAGCTGGCCCAAGACCTTGATGCCGCCCTTCAACGGCTGCTGGGAGGGGGCGCGCGATGAAGTACCCGTTGCTGGCCCTGATCAAGCTCTATCAGTGGACGATCAGTCCACTGCTCGGGCCGGTGTGCAAGTACTACCCGTCGTGCTCCCACTACGGATACACGGCGATCGACCGGCACGGCGCGATCAAGGGAACGGCACTCACCGCCTGGCGCATCCTGCGGTGCAACCCGTGGTCGCTGGGGGGTGTGGACCATGTCCCGCCGCGGAAGCGCCCGCGGTGGCACGAAATGCTGCGGGACGCCTGGCGTGCACGCAGGGGCGGGACCTCCGCCGCCGAAACGGCCACCGGGGAGAACGATTCCCCGAGCCCGGCCGCAGAGACCCCGTCCCATGCCCAAGGAGCATGATTAGTGGACACGATTGCCAGCCTCTTCAGCTTCATCACGACACCCGTTTCCTGGGTCATCGTCCAGTTCCACACGGTGTACGGCAAGATCTTCGGCCCTGACACCGGATGGGCCTGGGGCCTGTCGATCGTGTCTCTGGTGATTTTGATCCGCATCTGCCTGATCCCGCTCTTCGTGAAGCAGATCAAGGCGACCCGGGCGATGCAGACGCTCCAGCCCGAGATGAAGAAGATCCAGGAGCGCTACAAGAACGACAAACAGCGTCAGTCCGAAGAGATGATGAAGCTGTACAAGGAGACGGGCACCAACCCGCTCTCCTCGTGCCTTCCCATCCTGGCGCAGTCCCCGTTCTTCTTCGCCCTCTACCACGTGCTCAACGGCATCGCCAACGGTGACACCATCGGTGTGATCAACCAGAGCCTGCTGGAGAGCGCGCAGAAGGCGCACATCTTCGGTGCTCCCCTGGCCGCGAAGTTCACCGACAGCGCCTCGGAGGCCGCGGCCCTCGGTGCCTCGCTCACGGACGTCCGGGTCGTCACCGCGATCATGATCGTCCTGATGTCGGCCTCGCAGTTCTTCACCCAGCGCCAGCTGATGACGAAGAACGTCGACACCTCGGTGAAGACGCCGTTCATGCAGCAGCAGAAGATGCTGATGTACGTCTTCCCCGTCATGTTCGCCGTCTTCGGCATCAACTTCCCCGTCGGTGTCCTCGTCTACTGGCTGACCACCAACGTGTGGACCATGGGCCAGCAGATGTACGTGATCCACAACAACCCGACCCCGGGTTCCAAGGCCCAGGCCGCGTACCTGGAGCGGCTGTACAAGCACGTGACGCACGCCGGCAAGACGCGCCGCCGCAGCGAGAAGACGATCATCAAGGCGATCGTCGCCAAGGGCCGCGACCGTAACGAGGCCGAGCGCAAGTTCATCAACGGTCTGACCAAGGCGGGCCTCGCGGCCCAGGCCGACGGCAGCGTGGTGAAGGGCGACGGCCAGACCGTCGTGGAGACCGCCGAGGACGGCACCACCACCACGTCCACGGCCGCCGCCAAGCGCCAGCAGCCCAAGCGGCAGTCCAAGTCCCAGCGCCAGACCGGCGGCCCGAAGGCGGCCGGTGAGACGACCTCGCTGAGCAAGTCCGACGAGCCCGAGGACGCCAAGCCCTCCGGCGCCGCCCGGCAGTCCGCCCCCCAGGCCGGTACCGGCGGCGGTCGCAGCAAGGCCCAGTCCGGTCAGCGCAAGGGCGGCCCGCAGCGCCCCAAGTCCCCGTCCAAGAAGTAAGAAGGAGCCCATCCCGTGACGGAAGGCACCACCTCCGCTGCCGAGGGTGCAGACACCCTGACCCGCCTGGAGCAGGAGGGCGAGATCGCGGCGGACTACCTCGAGGGTCTGCTGGACATCGCCGATCTCGACGGCGACATCGACATGGACGTCGAGGCCGACCGTGCCGCGGTGTCGATCATCAGCGACTCCGGCACCCGTGATCTGCAGAAGCTGGTCGGCCGGGACGGCGAGGTGCTGGAGGCGCTGCAGGAGCTGACGCGCCTGGCCGTGCACCGGGAGACCGGGGACCGTAGCCGGCTGATGCTGGACATCGCCGGCTACCGGGCCAAGAAGCGTGCGGAGCTCTCCGAGCTGGGCGCCAAGGCCGCGGCCGACGCCAAGAACAGCGGCGAGCCCGTGAAGCTGAAGCCGATGACGCCCTTCGAGCGCAAGGTCGTCCATGACGCGGTCAAGGCCGCGGGCCTGCGCAGCGAGTCCGAGGGCGAGGAGCCGCAGCGCTTCGTCGTCGTGCTCCCCGACTAGATTCGTTACGTACGTCACCCCCGGCCCCGTCTGTAGCGCAGGCGGGGCCGGTCTTTGTCAGCCTGGTTGTCTGGTGGTCGGCGCTGCACGCGCCGAAGCGGTACGGAAGGACGGTCCCCGTGACGGAGGCAGCGGAGCTCCCCCCTGCGCCCGAGGTGGCACGCGAGGTATTCGGTGATCGCTTCGCGGATGCGGTCCGGTACGCCGAGCTCCTGGCCGAGGCAGGTGTGCAGCGCGGTCTCATCGGCCCACGAGAGGTGCCACGCCTGTGGGAGCGGCACATCCTCAACTGCGCGGTGCTCTCCGAGGTCGTGCCCGAGGGTGTGACCGTGTGCGATGTGGGCTCGGGCGCCGGGCTGCCCGGCATCCCCCTGGCGCTGGTGCGCGAGGATCTGAAGATCACTCTTCTGGAGCCGCTGCTGCGGCGTACGAACTTCCTCACCGAGGTGGTCGAACTCCTCGGCCTGGACCATGTCACCGTGGTCCGTGGCCGTGCGGAGGAGGTCATGGGTACCCTTCCTCCCGTCCATGTGGTGACCGCCCGCGCCGTGGCGCCCCTCGACCGCCTGGCCACCTGGGGCATCCCGCTGTTGCGCCCCTACGGTGAGATGCTCGCCCTCAAGGGCGACACCGCCGAGGAGGAGCTGAAGAGCGCGGCCACCGCCCTGAGCAAGTTGGGCGCGGTCGGTACCTCGATCCTCCAGGTGGGCGAGGACGTCGTCGATCCGCTCTCCACGGTGGTGCGGGTCGAGGTCGGGGAGAGCCCCGGTGGTGTGCGGTTCGCGGCCAAACGGGCGAAGGCCGCCCGGACGGGACGGGCCCGCCGCCGACGCTGAACGTACTCCACACAAGCTGCCCCACCTACGTTGGACGGAGTGTCGCGTCCGTTCGGGCGTAGGCGCTGTGCATCGTGTTTCACGTGAAACGTCGCTCCCTGCTGCACGGCATCATCGGCCGCGGTCGCGCCGCGGCCGAACCCCGCAAACGAAAGCCCCTCGGTTCACTCGATGCGGGGGTGGAGTTGTCCACAGAGGTGGATTTCTCCACAGAACAACAGGCCTCACTGGTTCGCGACCCCGAAGGCATGGCAGGCTCTGTTCATTGCGAGCTTGAAGTCGAGGAGAGTGAATCCTTGCGGTCCGACGCCAACATCGCGGGACCGATGGCCGATCCGGTCCCCGGTCCCCGTACCGAGTCCTTGGGGGAGGATGTTTCACGTGAAACACCGCCCCCGATGGACGACACTCCGATCGGTCGTGCCGCCCAACTGGCGGTGGAAGCACTGGGCCGCGCCGGCGAGGGTCTGCCACGTCCGGAGCAGACCCGGATCATCGTGGTCGCCAACCAGAAGGGCGGGGTCGGCAAGACCACCACGACGGTGAACCTTGCCGCCTCTCTGGCTCTGCACGGTGGCCGTGTCCTGGTCGTCGACCTCGACCCGCAGGGCAATGCGTCCACGGCTCTGGGGATCGACCATCACGCCGAGGTCCCGTCCATCTATGACGTGTTGGTCGAGAGCCGCCCGCTCGCGGAAGTCGTCCAGCCGGTACCCGATGTCGAAGGCCTCTTCTGTGCCCCCGCCACGATCGATCTCGCCGGTGCGGAGATCGAGCTGGTGTCGCTGGTGGCACGAGAGAGCCGACTGCAGCGCGCCATCCAGGCCTATGAGCAGCCGCTGGACTACGTCCTCATCGACTGCCCGCCGTCGCTCGGCCTGCTGACGGTCAACGCGATGGTGGCGGGCGCAGAGGTCCTGATCCCGATCCAGTGCGAGTACTACGCATTGGAAGGGCTGGGCCAGCTGCTGCGCAACGTCGATCTGGTGCGGGGGCACCTCAACCCCGCCCTGCATGTGTCGACCATCCTGCTCACCATGTACGACGGCCGGACGCGCCTGGCGTCCCAGGTCGCCGAAGAGGTGCGCACCCACTTCGGTGACGAGGTGCTGCGGACGAGCATTCCTCGCTCGGTCCGTATCTCCGAGGCACCGAGCTATGGGCAGACGGTGCTGACCTACGATCCAGGATCGAGCGGCGCCCTCTCCTATCTTGAGGCGGCCCGAGAGATCGCGCTGAGGGGGGTGGGCATCAGCTATGACGCCACCCACGCCCATATCGGCGCTCAGAACAGTCCGAGCATGGTGGAGGGGATCCAGTGAATGAGCGACGGAGGGGGTTGGGCCGTGGTCTCGCCGCACTGATCCCTGCCGCCCCCACGGAGAAGACGCCGGCACAGACCGCAGTGGCCGGCTCGACGGCCCCGGCGGCTGTCCCGGGTCTGAACGAGCGTGGGGTGGCCGCGGCGAAGGTGGCCACACTGCCCGCTGTTTCACGTGAAACAGAGGAGCCGTCGGTCTTTGACGTCGTGGAGACGCCCGGGCCGCCCATCGGGGCGTACTTCGCGGAGATCCCCCTCGATGCGATCACGCCGAACCCGCAGCAGCCGCGTGTGGTCTTCGACGAGTACGCCTTGGAAGAACTCGTCATCTCCATCAAGGAGGTCGGACTCCTCCAGCCAGTCGTCGTACGGCAGCTGGGTCCCGGGCGCTATGAGCTCATCATGGGTGAGCGCCGCTGGCGGGCCTGCCGTGAGGCGGGGCTGGAGGCGATCCCGGCGATCGTGCGGGCCACGGACGACGAGAAGCTTCTTCTGGACGCGCTCCTGGAGAACCTTCACCGGGCGCAGCTGAACCCGCTGGAAGAGGCGGCCGCCTACGACCAGTTGCTGAAGGACTTCAACTGCACGCACGACCAGCTCGCGGACCGGATCGGCCGGTCTCGTCCGCAGGTCTCCAACACACTGCGTCTGCTGAAGCTTTCGCCGGCGGTGCAGAACCGGGTGGCGGCGGGTGTGCTCTCCGCCGGTCACGCGCGTGCGCTGCTCTCCGTGGAGGACGCGGAGGAGCAGGAGCGGCTGGCTCACCGGATCGTGGCCGAGGGGCTCTCGGTGCGGAACGTCGAAGAGATCGTGACGCTCATGGGCTCCCGGCCGCAGACGGCTCAGCGCGCCCGGAAGCCACGTGCCGGCGCTCTGGTCTCCCCGGCGCTGTCCGAGCTGGCCACCCGGCTCTCGGACCGCTTCGAGACCCGGGTGAAGGTCGATCTGGGGCAGAAGAAGGGCAAGATCACCGTCGAGTTCGCCTCGGTGGAGGATCTGGAGCGCATCCTCGGCACGCTGGCCCCGGGTGAGGGCTTCGCCCTGCAGAAGGGGCTCGAAGAGGAGAGCGACTCGGAGGAAGCGGACGAGTGAGTCATGGGTCGGTTCTGAGACCCCGTCACCGGGCCGACCCATGAGCGTCTGAGCGAGCCGTGTCCGGTGTGTCCGGAACACGGCTCGCTCTTTGCGTTCAGTCGGTATCGACGGGAATCGCATCGTGGATACGATGCGAGGGGGTATGGCGCATCCACCAGGCAGCACCTCGAAGTGGGAGGCGAGGGTCATGCGAACGATGAGCCGGACCGGACTGGTGAGCGCGGGGCTGGGGCTGGGGGCGGTCGGCGGATTCGTCGGCAGTCTGCTCAGGGAACGCAGCGCTCTGACAGCCGCTCGCGATGCCGCGGGCGAAGGAAGCGAGGAACAGCCTTCATGGGGCGTCGGCTCGTACCGCTCACGCTGGACAACCTTCAGGACCTTCCCAAGCGCTGTCGCTCGTGTGTCTTCTGGGAACTGGATCCCGTCAGGGGCGCGGCCGCGCTGAAGGCGGGCAGGGCCGCTCTGGAGAAGGAGTCCTGGATCTCCGCCGTCCTGCTGGACTGGGGATCATGCGGCCGGGTGGTGTACGTCGACGACCGTCCCGTGGGGTTCGTGCTCTACGCTCCGCCCGCCTATGTGCCCCGCTCGACGGCTTTTCCCACCAGCCCTGTGGCGCCGGACGCCGTGCAGCTGATGACCTCGTTCATCATGCCGGGGTACCAGGGACAGGGGCTCGGCCGGGTGATGGTGCAGACGGTCGCGAAGGATCTGCTGCGGCGTGGCTTCAAGGCGATCGAGGCGTTCGGCGACGCCCGCTGGAAGG
Source organism: Streptomyces sp. YKOK-I1 (assembly GCF_054660435.1). Taxonomy (NCBI): domain Bacteria; kingdom Bacillati; phylum Actinomycetota; class Actinomycetes; order Kitasatosporales; family Streptomycetaceae; genus Streptomyces; species Streptomyces sp. YKOK-I1. The sequence goes on along the minus strand of NZ_BAAGDR010000001.1, from coordinate 5,281,925 downwards.
AACCGGGCTGTCTGCTCCCCGCCGATCATCTCCTGGCCGTGGGCTTCAAGACGGTACGGCCGCATCCCAGCCACCCTCGGCTGCGGCTGGAGCTGCGGACCACGCTCTCCTGGAAGGAAGACGTGGAGATGGCCCTGGACCGGTTGCTGGGAGCCGTACAGAAGGAGCCGGCGCTGCGACCGCTGTAGTGATTCTGCAGTGATGACGAAGGGGCCGGTCCTCACGGACCGGCCCCTCTCTGTTTCACGTGAAACAGTGCGTCACTCGGAGATGAAGGTCTCCAGGTCGCGGACGAGCGCGGCCTTCGGCTTGGCGCCGACGATGGTCTTGGCGACCTCGCCGTCCTGGTAGACGTTCAGCGTCGGGATCGACATGACGCCGTACTTCGCGGCCGTGTTCGGGTTCTCGTCGATGTTGAGCTTGACGATCTCGATCTTGTCGCCGTGCTCGGCGGCGATGGCCTCGAGGGACGGAGCGATCTGGCGGCACGGGCCGCACCACTCGGCCCAGAAGTCCACCAGAACGGGCTTGTCGCTCTTGAGGACGACCTCATCGAAGTCGGCGTCGGTCACATTCTTCAGGGTGCCGGCCACAGGGGGCTCCTTCATTCCTTGTGCGGTGGGGCGGGAGAGGGGGGTCAGACAGCGGTCTTCTCGGGCTCGGCCTGCTCCTCGTCCGCGAGGGCGGCGAGGAAGCGCTCGGCGTCGAGAGCGGAGGAGCAGCCGGTTCCGGCCGCGGTGATCGCCTGGCGGTAGGTGTGGTCCACCACGTCACCGGCCGCGAAGACACCGGTCAGGTTCGTCCGGGTCGAGGGCGCGGCCACCTTCAGGTAGCCCTCCTCGTCCAGGTCGAGCTGGCCCTTGAAGAGCTCGGTGCGCGGGTCGTGGCCGATGGCGATGAACAGACCGGTGACCGCGAGGTCGGAGAGTTCGCCGGTCTTGAGGTTGCGCAGCTTCAGCCCGGCCAGCTTCGGGTCGCCCTGGATCTCGGCGACCTCGCTGTCCCAGACGAACTTGATCTTCGGGTCGGCGAAGGCGCGCTCCTGCATCGCCTTGGAGGCGCGCAGGGTGTCCCGGCGGTGGACGATGGTGACGGACTTGGCGAAGCGGGAGAGGAAGGTGGCCTCCTCCATCGCGGTGTCGCCGCCGCCGATCACGGCGATGTCCTGGTCCTTGAAGAAGAAGCCGTCACACGTGGCACACCAGGAGACACCGCGGCCGGAGAGGGCATCCTCGTTCGGCAGGCCGAGCTTGCGGTGCTGGGAGCCGGTGGTGACGATGACGGCCTTGGCGCGGTGGACCGTGCCGGCCGTGTCCGTGACGGTCTTGATCTCACCGGTGAGGTCGACGGAGACGATGTCGTCCGCGATGAGCTCGGCACCGAAGCGCTCGGCCTGGGCGCGCATGTTGTCCATGAGCTCGGGGCCCATGATGCCGTCCTGGAAGCCGGGGAAGTTCTCCACCTCGGTGGTGTTCATCAGGGCGCCGCCCGCTGTGACGGCGCCTTCGAAGACCAGCGGCTTCAGCGACGCGCGCGCGGTGTAGAGCGCGGCGGTGTAGCCGGCGGGCCCGGAGCCGATGATGATCACGTTACGGACGTCGCTCACGGCTTTGTTCCTCGTCTCTGGTCTGCGTCGTTCGACCGGTGGGAGCTGCTCTGAACTCTCACCCCACCCAACGGATCCTAAGGGGCGCGCATTCCCACTGTGTCCGGGCACACGGAGAGAGGATCCCCTGGGGAGAACCGCCGGGGACGGAGTCGCAGGTGGGCCGTCAGCGACGGATGTAAGAAGCCTTCAGAAGGATCTTGGCCGGGCCGGACGAGGAATCCGTGACACAGGTGCTGTCCATGACGTAGGCGTCGACCTTGGTGCTGTCGGAGGTGTCGGGCAGCACGACGAGAAGCGCGTCCGTTCCCTTGTAGACGCCTTCCTCGGTGGCGAGTGCCGTGTCGCTGCGGCCGATGCCCTTCTGGACGCAGAGGGGGACGGTGGGCTCTGTGTAGACCCTGGGCCGGGGGCTGCCGGTGGTGCCTTCGATGCCCAGACTGTTCGGAGCCTTGGACCCCTGGGCCCTGCCGAGGAGATCCGTGACCTTCTGCTCCAGGGAGCCCTGGGCGAAGGTGTCGGCGGCGGTGGACTGCCCGTGCGCCGCGGTGCCCGGCCCGCTGCCGCCGGTCAGCGAGGAGACCAGAACGCCACCGAGCCCCAGGGCGGCGGCACCGAGTACGGCGCCCAGCACGGCGACCCTGCGGCGTCCGCCCCGCTTGCCGCTCTTGCGGCCCGGGCCGGTGGTGGCGGTGCGGGCATGACCGGAGGGCCGGTCCGCGGCGGCCGGTGTTTCACGTGAAACATGGGGTGCCTTGGCGCCCGTGTCGGCCGCGTCGCCTGTGTCGGCTGTGTCGGTCGTCGTGGAGGTGACCGCTTCGGCGGCGAGTGCCGCATCAATGCGCCGGGCGATGTCCTCCGGCATGCGGGGCGGCTCGGGGAGGTCGCCCAGCAGGCCGCGGATCTCCTCGAGCGAGGTGTGGACGTCGGCGCAGAGTGCACAGCCGTCGAGATGCCGGCGTACATCGGCGCTCCGGGAAGGGGCGAGCAGCCCCTCGGCGAGGTCGGAGATCTCCGTGACGTCCGGGTGCCCGGCCGTGTCCGTCGTCGATGTCACGTTCGCCCACCTCCGCCCTTCACCGCTGCTGAATCGCCTGACCCGGCGTTGGACGATCCCTCCTCAGAAGGGTCCGCTGCGGGTGGGACGGTTGTCCCCTGCGCCCGGTTCCGCCCCCTGCCGCTTTCCTCGTCGTCTCCGGTGTTTTCCGGCCTCAGATGGGTCAGCAGCGGCAGCAGCCGGGCTCTGCCCCGGGCACAGCGGCTCTTCACCGTCCCCGTCGGCACCTCGAGGATGCGGGCGGCCTCGGCGACCGGGTAGCCCTGCATGTCCACGAGGACGAGGGCCGCCCGCTGGTCGGCGGGAAGGGTGCCGAGCGCTTCGAGGAGCTGACGGTGGACGTCATTGCGCTCCGCGGGGGCGGCGGCGGACTCATGGGGTTCGAGCAGCTGCTCCAGGCGCTCGGTGTCGTCGACCGGCGAGGTCTTGCGGGAGGCCGCCTTGCGGGCCCGGTCCAGACAGGCGTTCACGGTGATGCGGTGCAGCCAGGTCGTGACGGCGGACTGGCCACGGAAGGTGTGGGCGGCCCGGTACGCCGACACCAGGGCGTCCTGGACGGCGTCGGCGGCCTCCTCACGGTCGCCGAGCGTCCGCAGGGCGACCGCCCAGAGCCGGTCACGGTGCCGCCGTACGAGCTCACCGAAGGCGTCGGGGTCGCCGTCCACATGCCGGGCGAGGAGGTCCTGATCGCCGGCCGCGTCGTAGCCGCCGCCCTGCGTCATGGGACCCCCTCTCCCTCCGGTGCGTCATCAGCCCGTGAACTTCACATCGGTGATGGCCTGCTTGTAGCCGGCCCCGCTGTAGTCGTCCGACCCCGAGTACGGGGCCGCCGTGATCCATACGAGAACGTACCGTGTCTTCACCGGCGTCTTGGCGGAGATCTGCAACTCCTTGCCCGTGGTCCTGGCGTCAGCGATCTTCGTCATGGAGCTGAGGGACGCCGACGACGAGAGGGAGTCCGCCGCGTACAGCGTCGCGGCCGTGTAGTTCCCGCCATAGTGCAGCCCTATCGAAGCGGCCGACAGACTCTGCTCGGAACCCAGGTCGTAGACGATGCCCACGCCCTGCTTGTACGGGGCGAGCACGGGGCCGCCGTTGAAGGACTTGGACCGCCAGTACGTGGAGCTGTCGTTGTCGTAGGTCAGCTTCACGTCGCCGGGGTGCTGGGCACTGCCGTCGGGGTAGTACTCGGCTGCGCCCTGGATCTTCAGCGTGGTGACCGGCTTCGGCGAGGTGCTGCTCTTGTCGCCGTCGTCCGTCGTCTGCGTCTTGTTGGTGTCGTCGGACTTGTCCTGGTCCATCAGGGCGTCCGCGAGCTGCCAGCTGCCCAGGCCGAGGGCGGCGATGAGCAGCGCGGAGACCGCCCACTTCAGGGCCCGGCCGGTGCGGCTCTGCAGCGGGGGCGGCGGAGCCGGGACCGGCTGCGTGGCACCCGGGTGGGGCGCGGGGCGGCCGTAGGAGCCCTGCTGGTACGTCGTGCGCTGGTACTCCGGCGGCGCGGTGAACGCCGGCTCCGGCGGGCGGATCCGGGGCATCTCCCCGATCGCCTTCACCAGTTCCTCCGGAGTGGTGCACGCGGCCTCGTGCCGGGACGCGGTCGCCCCGTCGTTGGCGAGCGCGCGCATGGCCAGCTCGGACAGACCCCGGTGGACGCCGGCACGGACCTGGTCCGGTGCGATCAGACCGATGTCCTTGGGCAGCCCGGACAGGCCGTGGGCGTCGTTCTCGTACGGCCAGCGCTGGGTGAGCGCCGCGTACAGCAGGGCGCCGATCGCCTCCGTGTCGGTGCGCTGCGGGGTCTCCGAGGTGATGCCGCGCAGCGCGGCGTTGACCGCGAGCCCCCGGATCCGCCACTGGCCGGTGGAGGTGCGCAGGACCGCGCTGGGGTTCAGGCGCAGATGCGCCAGCCCCTCACGGTGCGCCGCGGCCATCGCCGACGAGAGCTGACTGACCATCTGGTACGCGTCGTGCGGTTCCAGCGGGCCGGACGCCAGCAGCGTGGTCAGCTCGGTGGCATCGGGCAGCCATTCGTGGACGACATAGACGAGGTCGTTCTCCTCGACGGCGTCCAGGACCTGCACGAAGCGTGGGTCGCCGAGCAGCGCCGCCGAGCGGGCCGCGGCCAGCACCGAGCGGGCGCGGGCGTGGTCCGCGGGCAGGATGTGGACCCCCACGGCACGGCGAAGTTTCTCGTCGACCGCACGCCAACTGCTGAAACCGTCCAGACGGGTGACGCACTCCTCGAGGCGGTACCGCCTGGCGAGTTTGTGTCCGCTGTGCAGTTCAGGCGGTGAGGTCCTGCCGGGATGCTCGATCCCGCCACTCCCCTGTGCCTCGTCGCTGTCCGTGTCCCGCTCCCGGTTCTTGGCCACCCCGTCGGCCGTGGACTGGTCCGCCTGCGCGGTCAGCGGCTCATCGCCGCTGTTGTCTGCCACGTCGACGGCAGCCGTGCTCCGTTCCGCCACCGTCGTTCCTGCCTCCCCATCCCATGCGCGCCGCCGACCTCGTGCGCGCCGTCCGACGCCGGATCCAATTGTGCCCACAGTCCGCCGCTATGCACGACACACGGCGGCTAACGATGGTTGTGCGACTCCCCCTCGCTCAGCGCCCCAGGCGCCCGCGGACCATGCCGACGAGGGAGTTGAGCTCCTCGATGCGCATGCGCCGGGCGGCGACGAAGAAGATGCCGAGCAACAGGGCTCCGCCGACCAGCAGGGCGGCGAAGGAGCCCATGACGCCCTGACCCAGGGTCCGGGCGATGCCGTAGCAGGCCGCGCCGCTGATCAGCGCCGCCGGTACGGAGGCGATGCACAGCCGGGCGTACGTGCGCAGGACGTGGGAGCCGTCGAGGTCGCCGCCGAGCCGCTTGCGCAGCCGGTTCCAGGCGACACCGACGCCGATCGCGTAGGCCAGTCCGTAGGCGGCGGCCATGCCCGCCACGGCCCAGCGGGCCGGGAGGACGAAGTAACAGACCGCCGAGGCGGTCGCGTTGACCGCGGCCACGATGACGGTGTTGTAGAAGGGGGTGCGGGTGTCTTCGTACGCGTAGAAGGCGCGCAGGACGACGTACTGCACCGAGTAGGGGATCAGGCCGAGGCCGAAGGCCATCAGCATGAAGCCCATGTTGGTGGCCTCGCTGGTGCCGGAGGAGCCGAAGATCAGGGTGCACATCGGGATGCCGAGGGCGAGGAAGCCGAAGGAGATCGGCACGATCGCGACGGCCGTCGTGCGCAGACCCTGCGAGATGTCGTCGCGGACCGCGCCGCCGTCGCCCTCGGCCGCCGAGCGGGAGATCCGCGGCAGCAGGGCCGCCATCAGCGAGACGGTGATGATGGCCTGGGGCAGGCCCCAGATCAGCTGCGCGTTGGCGTAGGCGGCGAAGCCGGTGCCGTCGACGGGCGAGGCCTTGCCGGCCGCGGTCGACAGCTGGGAGACGACGATCGCGCCCGCCTGGTTGGCGAGGACGAACAGGAAGGTCCACTTGGCGAGCGTCACGGCCTTGCCGAGGCCGTGGCCCCGCCAGTCGAAGCGCAGCCGCAGCCGGAAGCCGGTCTCCCGCAGATAGGGGATCATCGCGAGCGCCTGCACCACCAGGCCCAGCAGGACGCCGATGCCCAGGAGCCGCTGGCCCTCGGGCGGGATGGACGTCACCTTCATGCCGGAGTCGGCGGCGGTGCCGTAGACCCAGATGAACATGCCCAGCGTCACGATGATGACGATGTTGTTCAGGACCGGGGTCCACATCATCGCGCCGAACTTGCCGCGCGCGTTGAGGATCTGACCCATCACGACATGGACGCCCATGAAGAAGATCGAGGGCAGGAAGTAGCGGACGAAGGTGATGCCGACCTCGTTGGCCGCCGGGTCGCTGGCGACCGGGTCGGACAGCGCCCGGATCAGCAGGGGGGCGCCGGCGACCGCGGCGACGGTCAGCACGCCGAGCGCCACCATCACCAGCGTCAGGAGCCGGTTGGCGTAGGCCTCGCCGCCGTCCTCGTCCTCCTTCATGGCCCGCACGAGCTGGGGCACGAAGACGGAGTTGAGACCACCGCCGACGGTCAGGATGTAGATCATCGTCGGCAGCTGGTAGGCGACCTGGAAGGTGTCGCCGAGCAGGCCGACGCCGAGCGCGGAGACGATCAGCGCGGAGCGGACGAAGCCGGTGAGGCGGGAGACCATCGTGCCCGCCGCCATCACGGCGCTGGACTTCAGCAGGCCGGCCGCCTTGCCGCCCTTCTTCGCGGCCGGAGCGGCCGTCGGCTCGGGAGCCGGCGCCTCGGCCACGGCGGCCGCGCTGCCGAGGTTCATGGTGCGGTCGTCCACGGGCGGCACCGGAGCCGGAGCCTGGTGGCGCGGCACGGGCCCCTGGCCGCCGGGGGCCGGCGCCGGGCCGGGCACCGCGGGGGACTCGGCCGGCGGGCGGGCGCCGCCCTGCTGCTGGTCCTTGAAGAGGTGCGCGAAGGCGTCGGGCTGGTGCTGCTCCTCACCGGAGTGCGACACCAGGTCGTCCACGCCGACGAACTCGGTCGTGCGCGGGTCGTCGCCGTAGGGCAGGTACTGGGTGGGCCCCTCCGGCTCGGGCGCCGGGGGCCGGGCCCACACCTGCGGGTCGGGCGCGTACGGCGACGGCGTCGGGCGGCCGTAGAGCGGCTGCTGCGGCGCGTACGTGCCCGGGGGCGGCGGCGGGTGGGCGGCACGGTCGTAGAGCGCCTCGGTGACCGGGTCCTGCGCGGTGAGGTCCTGGGACCCGTAGGGGTCCTGGTCGTAGGCGTCCTGGAGGTACATGTCCGCGGGGTGCTGCGGCGGCACCTGGCCGTGCTCGGGCGGCGGGCCCTCGGGGTGACCCGAGCTGCCCGCGGCCTGGCCGCGGTCACCCTCGTACGGCGCGTTCATGACTACCCCACCTCATCGTCCCGGGCCCACCGGCCACGACATCCTCAACGGTCCACTCTCTCACCCGTCCCCGAGGGGGCCGTGCTTTCCGCTGCGGTGTCCGCTGTCCCGTCACTCGGCTGCTCCGGGTCGTCTGCCCCCGACTGGGCGGCCGACTCTTCCCCGGATTCTTCCCCGGACTCGTCCTCGGCGTCCTCGGAGGATTCGGCGTCCTCGGCGTCCTCGGTGTCGCCCTCGGCTTCCGCCTCCTGCGCCTCACGGGCCGCGGCCCGCTTGCGCTGGGTGTACATCCGGAAGCCGGCCAGTACGAGCAGCAGCACACCGCCGCCGATGACCAGCATCACCGTGGCCGTGATCTCGGTGACCTTCACGTCGAAGGTCACCGGCGCACCGTAGACCTGGCCGTCCTCGGTGTACAGCTGGGCGATCACCGTGGTCTGGCCGTTCACGTTGGCGGTCGTGGTGAACTTCACCGTCGTGCTGTGCCCGCCGGAGATCTCGATGCGCTGCTCGGCGTAGTCGTGGCCGTCGATCTCCAGGCGGGTGTTGTTCGACGAGGAGAGCCGCAGGACCAGGTGGTGGACGCCCTGGACCAGGTTGTTCTGCACCGTCACGGGGATCGTGGCGCTGCGCCCGGAGAGCTTGGTCTCCGACTTGTCGATCAGCTTGACCTGGTCGGTGAGGGTGTCGAGATAGCTCTGCACGCCCTGGCGGAAGGTGCCGGCCGCGGTCGAGCGACCTCGCCACGAGGTGGACATCTCCCGGTTCGTGGCCCTCCCGAACGGGGTCACCACCCGGGACTTGTCGGCGAGGATCACCTTGAAGTTGTCGAGCGTGTCCTGGGTGGCCGCGATCTGCTCGAAGGCCGACCTCGGCAGCTCCTGCTTGCGCAGCGCGGAGGGGTAGGAGGACCGCGAGGGCACCTTGGTGGTGGCGCCGCCGTCGGGCTTGGCCTTGGCGGCCGCGGTGAGGTCCTGGGACTGCGACCAGCCCGAGTCCTGGAGGGCCGTGACGGCCGCCGCCATCGCCTGGGCCTGGCCGGCGGTCGGCGTGCGCTGCGGGGCGACGACGATGCTGCGCTGCTTGTGCGTCTGGAGGTTCAGGGCCAGGCTCTGGGCGAGGAACTCCTGCACCGCGAGCGTGGACGCGGAGGCGTTCGTCAGGTCGCCCTGGAAGGTCTTGGAGAGCCGGGCGTCCGCCACCACCGCCGTGGTGCCGCCGCCGATGGGCCGGGCCGCGGAGGGGGTGTAGGACAGGCTGCCGGTCTCCGCCAGGCTGTCGCTGCGCGCGATCACCTTGTCGGCGCCCGCGGAGGTGGCGACCTTCACGATCGAGGGGTCGACGGCTCCGTCCACCGGCCAGGCGAAGTCGGTGCTCGGCGTCACGTGGAGGATCGTCTCCACCGTGGTCGCGGCGACATCGGTGGCCGCCTTGAACTGGCTCAGCGAGCCGGTGACCCCGGTGCCGTCGTGGGCCAGGGAGGCCAGGTCGGGATCGGCGAACGGCAGGGCGACGATCTCCTTGTCGGCCACCGCGTCCTGGAGGTCGGCCAGCCACTTCTTGGCGAGCGCCTGATGGGTGCCGGCCGTGGTGGTGTCACCGTCGGCGCGAACCCGGTAACTGCCGGTCATCGCGTCCACGGAGGCCAGCAGGTCCGGGTCGATCACCCAGGTGACGTCCAGGTCCTTGCCGAGGCTCAGCAGCTGGTCCAGGCGGCCGCCGGGGGCGATCTCGTCGGCGAGGTCGTCGTTGAGGAAGACGGGCGTCTGGCTCGCGTTCGAGCCGGTCTCGGCCGTCATGTGGACGGTGGACACCAGCGGCCAGAGGACCGTCGTCTTCGTCGCCGTGTCCGCGCCGTCGGGCTGCCAGGGCAGGAAGGTCCGCTGGATGCCCAGCACCTGCTCCCACTGCTGCGTGGACGTCTCGCCCGAGAGGGAGACCCCGAGCGGGTAGACGCCGTCGCCGCCGAGGTCCAGCTCGTCGACCGGTACGGAGATGCTGAAGTGCTCGGCGACCCCGGGCGTGAGCTTGGCGAACTTCGCGACGTACTTGCCGCCCACCTCGGAGCCGTAGCCGGCGGAGAGGTCCTCGGCGCCGTCGGCGGCGTCGTCGATCGCCGAGCGGGTGGTGAGGGCGGAACCCACCCGCAGGCCGACGTGCGCCTCGGTGACGGCCTGCTTGCCCTTGTTGGTCACCGTGCCGGAGACGGTCACCGTGTCGCCGTCGGTGGGGACGGCAGGGCTGAGGGAGTCGACGGCCACGGAGACCGAGCCCTTGTCGGAGGCTTCCTTGGCGCCTGCCGGGGCGTCGGCGTGGGCGGGGAGTGCGGGCAGCTGGAGCAGCCCGGCCAGCAGGGGCGCCCCGGCGAGCAGTGCTCCGGTGCGCCGCAGCCAGCGGCGGGCAGGTGAGGGACTCGTCCCCGGGAAGTCTGCCGCCTCGGCCACGCGTTCGCCCGTCTCTCGTCGTCGTCAGTGGTCGTCGGAATGTGCGTCCACGCATGGTAACGATGTGCGCGGAGGTGAAGTGCCGCGGACCGGTCCACAAGATCAGGTGGGGTCCGCGTCCTGTCCTCTATCGTCGCGTATGGAGGGGAGTGTCGGCGAAAAAGGCCTGAGGACGTCCTTCCGGAGCTATGGGGCGATGTGTTCCCCGGCCGTAATCGGGGCGCCCCGCGTCCGCCCGGCCACGTACCCTTTCCTGTTGTGCCGAACGCCAACGAAGACACCCCCAGCGCCCTGAGCCAGGCGCAGCACAGCGCCGTGAGCGAGCTGCTGCGGGTCGCGCCTGTCGCCGACGACCTCGCCCGCCGTTTCCAGGAGGCCGGGTTCTCCCTCGCCCTGGTCGGCGGCTCGGTCCGGGACGCGCTGCTCGGCCGGCTCGGCAACGACCTCGACTTCACCACGGACGCCCGTCCCGAGGACGTCCTGAAGATCGTGCGGCCGTGGGCGGACGCGGTGTGGGAGGTCGGGATCGCCTTCGGCACCGTGGGAGCACAGAAGGACGGCTACCAGATCGAGGTGACGACGTACCGCTCCGAGGCGTACGACCGCACCTCGCGCAAGCCCGAGGTGTCGTACGGCGACTCCATCGAGCAGGATCTCGTCCGGCGTGACTTCACCGTGAACGCGATGGCCGTGGCGCTCCCGCAGAAGGAGTTCATCGACCCGCACAACGGTCGTGCCGACCTCGCGGCCCGGGTGCTGCGTACCCCGGGCACACCGGAGGAGTCCTTCTCGGACGACCCACTGCGGATGATGCGTGCCGCCCGGTTCGCCGCGCAGCTCGACTTCGAGGTCGCCCCCGAGGTCGTCACGGCGATGAAGGAGATGTCCGAGCGCCTCGGCATCGTCTCCGCGGAGCGGGTGCGGGACGAGCTGAACAAGCTGATCCTCTCCGCGCATCCGCGCAAGGGCCTGAGTCTGCTGGTCGACACCGGCCTCGCCGGCCGTGTCCTGCCGGAGCTGCCCGCCCTGCGGCTGGAGCGCGACGAGCACCACCGGCACAAGGACGTCTACGACCACACGCTGATCGTTCTGGAGCAGGCGATCGCGCTGGAGGAGACCGGGCCCGACCTCACCCTGAGGCTCGCCGCACTGCTGCATGACATCGGCAAGCCGCGCACCCGGCGGTTCGAGAAGGACGGCCGGGTCTCGTTCCACCACCACGAGATGGTCGGGGCGAAGATGACCAAGAAGCGCATGACCGCGCTCAAGTACTCCAACGACCTGGTGAAGGACGTCTCCCGGCTGGTGGAGCTGCACCTGCGCTTCCACGGGTACGGCACCGGCGAATGGACCGACTCCGCCGTCCGCCGGTACGTCAGGGACGCGGGTCCGCTGCTCGACCGCCTGCACAAGCTGACCCGGTCGGACTGCACGACCCGCAACAAGCGCAGGGCCACCGCGCTCTCCCGGGCCTACGACGGCCTGGAGGAGCGCATCGCCCAGCTCCAGGAGCAGGAGGAGCTCGACGCGATCCGCCCCGATCTGGACGGCAACCAGATCATGGAGATCCTCGGTGTCGGCCCCGGCCCGGTCATCGGGCAGGCGTACAAGTTCCTGCTGGAGCTGCGCCTGGAGAACGGGCCGATGGAGTACGACGCGGCGGTGGCGGCGCTCAAGGAATGGTGGGCCGAGCAGAGCTGAGGCAAGGAAACGGGGCGATGTTTCACGTGAAACATCGCCCCGTTGGTGTTTCACGTGAAACACCGGCCCTCAGCCGTGGCAGGCGTGCTGCTACTTGACTTCCTTCAGGCAGAGGACCACGTCGTGGCCGCCGCCGTACTGGACGTAGGAGATCGTCGCGTCGGTGACGGCCTCGCACTTGCTGTCGTCGCTGGAGCCGTCGAACTTCTCGACGACCTTGTACTGGGCCTTGCTGTCGGAGCAGTCGACCTCGTTGAGGTCCGCGTTGGAGTCCGTGCCCTCGTTGTGCATGCAGGCGCCGACCGAGGTCGTCTCCGCGTCGTCGCGCGTCAGGAACCAGCCCGCGCCGAACTTGAGGATGCCGATGATGACGGCGACGACGATCGCACCGATGATGCGTATCGCCTTCTTGCCCATGCGCTTGCCGGCCGGCGCGGGCGGCGGGGGAACCGGAGCACCGCCCTGGTTCGGGAACGGGGCGTACGGCTGCTGCCCCGTGGGCGCGGTGGGCTGGGCGTACGGGTTCTGGCCCTGCGGAGGCGGCGGAGTGGTCATGCTGGGGTCCCCCTAGAACGTGGGTGCGCAGGAACATGCGTGCGCATGGCGCGAAATAAGACCCACGTAAAGTACCGGCCACCACTGACAGTGCCCGACCACAGGGGAACTCTGTGTCTTTGATGTGACACTTACTGGCGCTCAAAGCGGGCCATAGCCACAGCAATTACCCCGTAGATAACGGCGACCGTTACCACCAAGGGGGCTGAGCGGCCGTCAGGCGGCAGCATCAGGGCGGCCACTCCGGCGGCGCCGACGAAGGCGACGTTGAACAGGACGTCGTAGAGGGAGAAGATCCGGCCGCGGAAGCCGTCCGCCACGGACGACTGGACGATCGTGTCGGTGGCGATCTTCGCGCCCTGCGTGACCAGTCCGAGGACGAACGCCGCGACGAACGTGGTGGCTTGGGTGAAGGGGAGCATCAGGGCGGGCTCCAGTACGGCGGCCGCCGCCGAACAGACCATGATCCAGCGGCCGGGGCCCAGCCGTCCGGCGGCCGTCGGGGTCAGCACGGCCGCGACGAAGAAGCCGACGCCGGAGATGGCCACGGCCACACCGAGCAGCGCCAGCCCCTGGTCGGTGTCGGTGGACCAGGCGTACCGGCACAGCATCAGCACCATGACCGTCAGGGCGCCGTAGCAGAACCGCATCAGGGTGATCGAACCGAGCGCCCAGGCGGCCTCCCTGCGCTTCGGCTCCGTCAGATGGCGTACCCCGGAGGCGAGTCCGCGGGCCGTCCCTCTGACGGCGCTCGCCCATCCGGCCGGAACCAGGTCGCGTTCGGGCCCGAGCAGATCCACGGCCATGGTCAGGGACATCAGCGCCGAGCACAGGTACAGCGCGCTGCCGAGCAGGACCACCGCGGCATCGGTGTCCGCGATCGCCAGGCGTACGACGAAGGCGAGACCGCCGCCCGCGACCGCGGCCAGGGTGCCGGCGGTCGGGGAGAGGGAGTTCGCGATGACGAGGCGCTCGGCGTCGACCACGCGCGGCAGGGCGGCCGAGAGGCCCGCGAGGACGAACCGGTTGACGGCGGTGACGCACAGCGCGGAGACGTAGAAGAGCCAGTCGGGGACGTGGCTGAGCATCAGGACGGCCGTCGCCGAGGCCAGCAGGGCGCGCAGCAGATTGCCGTAGAGCAGGATCTGGCGGCGTCGCCAGCGGTCCAGCAGGACGCCGGCGAAGGGGCCGACGAGGGAGTAGGGCAGCAGCAGGACCGCCATCGCGGAGGCGATCGCCGCGGCCGAGGTCTGCTTCTCGGGGGAGAAGACGACGTAGGTGGCGAGCGCGACCTGGTAGACGCCGTCGGCGCACTGGGACAGCAGTCGTACGGCGAGCAGGCGCCGGAAGGCGCCGAGGCGCAGCAGGACGCGCAGATCACGGACGACGGCCATGGGGCCCAGCCTCACATACGGGGAAGGTCCCCGGGTCATACGACCCGGGGACCCTCTCAGCCCTGGCAGGAGCGAATTTCGGTGAGGTACGAGCTAGCGCTCGACCTCGCCGCGGATGAACTTCTCGACGTTCTCGCGGGCCTCGTCGTCGAAGTACTGGACCGGCGGGGACTTCATGAAGTAGCTGGAGGCCGACAGGATCGGGCCGCCGATGCCGCGGTCCTTGGCGATCTTCGCGGCGCGCAGGGCGTCGATGATGACACCCGCGGAGTTCGGGGAGTCCCAGACCTCGAGCTTGTACTCCAGGTTCAGCGGGACGTCACCGAAGGCGCGGCCCTCGAGACGGACGTAGGCCCACTTGCGGTCGTCGAGCCACGCCACGTAGTCGGACGGGCCGATGTGGACGTTCTTCTCGCCGAGCTCCCGGTCGGGGATCTGGGAGGTGACGGCCTGGGTCTTGGAGATCTTCTTGGACTCCAGGCGGTCGCGCTCGAGCATGTTCTTGAAGTCCATGTTGCCGCCGACGTTCAGCTGCATGGTGCGCTCCAGGACGACACCGCGGTCCTCGAACAGCTTCGCCATGACGCGGTGCGTGATGGTGGCGCCGACCTGGGACTTGATGTCGTCACCGACGATCGGCACGCCCGCCGCGGTGAACTTGTCCGCCCACTCCTTGGTGCCGGCGATGAAGACCGGGAGGGCGTTCACGAAGGCGACCTTGGCGTCGATGGCGCACTGGGCGTAGAACTTCGCCGCGTCCTCGGAGCCGACCGGCAGGTAGCAGACGAGGACGTCGACCTGCCGGTCCTTGAGGATCTGGACGATGTCGACCGGCTCGGCCTCGGACTCCTCGATGGTCAGGCGGTAGTACTTGCCGAGACCGTCGAGGGTGTGGCCGCGCTGCACGGTGACACCGGTGCTGGGCACGTCGCAGATCTTGATGGTGTTGTTCTCGGACGCCCCGATCGCGTCCGAGAGGTCCAGACCGACCTTCTTGGCGTCCACGTCGAACGCGGCGACGAACTCGACGTCACGGACGTGGTAGTCGCCGAACTGGACGTGCATCAGGCCCGGGACCTTGGACGCCGGGTCGGCGTCCTTGTAGTACTCGACGCCCTGCACCAGCGATGCGGCGCAGTTGCCCACACCGACGATGGCTACGCGAACCGAACCCATTCCGGTTGCTCCCTGTGTGTACGAGTGAGGCCCTGGCTGGGCGCTCACGGGGTGGTGTCGCCGGACGTATCCGTCCCGGGGGTGTCCCCGGGACGGGGCAGGACGCCCGGCGCTCCAGTGGTGTTCTGCTGAGCGGACTCCCCGGAGGCGGAACCCTTCAGGTCCCGTCCGGCCCGCTCGCTCTCGATGAGCTCGTTCAGCCAGCGCACTTCGCGCTCCACGGACTCCATCCCGTGGCGCTGGAGCTCAAGCGTGTAGTCGTCGAGGCGCTCCCGGGTGCGTGCCAGCGAGGCGCGCATCTTCTCCAGACGCTCCTCCAGCCGGCTGCGGCGGCCCTCCAGGACGCGCATGCGTACATCGCGCGACGTCTGCCCGAAGAAGGCGAAACGGGCGGCGAAGTGCTCGTCCTCGTAGGCGTCGGGGCCCGTCTGCGAGAGCAGGTCCTCGAAGTGTTCCTTACCTTCCGCCGTCAACCGGTAGACGATCTTGGCGCGACGCCCCGCGAGGGGCGCGGCGAGGGCGTCCTCGGGGGTGTTCCCCGGTTCCTCGATCAACCAGCCGTTGGCGACCAGCGTCTTGAGGCAGGGGTACAGCGTCCCGTAGCTGAAGGCACGGAACACGCCCAGTGACGTATTGAGTCGTTTGCGCAGCTCATAGCCGTGCATCGGGGATTCGCGGAGCAGGCCGAGCACGGCGAACTCGAGGATGCCGGAACGTCGGCTCACTGTCGCCTCCTCTCGTCCGCAGCGCGCTTATCTCGCTCTGATGTATCGACTCGATACATCACGACGATAGAACGGCCTTCCGGATGCGACAAGAGGGACGGTGGTGAACGGGATCACATCACCGTTTCTTCGCAGCTGACTTGTCCGGAATGGGGCGAACCTTGGGGCTGGGTGGGTTTTGACGGTGCGTAGTCTGTGCGCCATGCAGACCACCGGGACCCGAGGGACGCCGGGGGGCGTCGAGGCCCCCGGTGCCGTACGGGTGAATGCGCAGCCGACCGCATCCGTACTTCGGGGGGACAGGAAACCAGCCGCCCTTTTCAGGCGCGCACGGATGCGCCTGCCCTAGGAGTAATCGTTCGATGAGCGAGCACCGTCGCAAACCGCCGCAGCCGCAGGGAGGCGGACGTGCCGCGGCCCGACGTGGCCAGTCCGGGCCGTCCTCCGGCCGCCGCGCACCGCGAGGCGCCTCCGGATCTCCTTCCGACTATGGGTTCGGCCAGGTGTCGGGAAGTCCGGAGCAGTCGTACGGCAGCCGCGCCGACGCCCGGCGCGCCGCCCAGCGACCGCCCGGCGGCCGGCGCAGAGGGGCCGAGCCCGCGGGAGACCACTTCGGCGGCCCGCACGGGCCCGGCCGGGGCAGAGGGCGCTCGGCGCCCGGCAGAAAGCGCCTGATCGACTATCCGCGCGCCGACAGGTACGGCTGGCAGCGCTGGATTCCGTCCTGGAAGCTCGTCGCCGGTCTGTTCATCGGCTTCGTCGGCGGCATGGTGGCCGTGGCCGGCATCGGCTACGCCATGGTGGGCGTGCCCGACGTCGCCAAGACCGCGACGGCCCAGAACAACGTCTACTACTGGAAAGACGGCTCCCAGATGGTGGCCACCGGTGGTGAGACGAACCGTCAGAACATCTCGCTCTCCCAGATCCCGCAGGAAATGCGCTACGCGGTGATCTCGCAGGAGAACAAGACCTTCTACGACGACAGCGGCATCGACCCCAAGGGCATCGCCCGGGCCCTGTTCAACATGGCCCGGGGCGGCCAGACGCAGGGTGGTTCGACCATCACCCAGCAGTACGTCAAGAACGCGATGCTGAACGACCAGTCGCAGACGATCTCCCGCAAGTTCAAGGAGATCTTCGTGTCGATAAAGGTGGGCGCCGAGGTCGACAAGGACACGATCATGGCCGGCTACCTGAACTCCGCGTACTACGGACGCAACGCGTACGGGATCCAGGCCGCCGCCCGCGCCTACTTCAACAAGGACGCGATCAAGCTCAACCCGGGCGAGTGCGCCTTCCTGGCCGCCATGCTCAAGGGCGCCACGTACTACGACCCGGCGGGCGCGACCTCGATCGACCCCGTCGGCGCCACGCCCTTGAAGAACACCCGGCGGGCCACGCTCCAGATGCAGGACACCCTGGACAAGATGGTCGAGTACGGCCACCTCGACGCCTCGGTCCGCGCCAAGTACACCAAGCTCCCCGCGGTGAAGAACCCGCGGTCGAACACCCAGCTCAGCGGTCAGATCGGCTATCTCGTCGACCTCGCCAACGGCTACCTGGTCACCCACAGCAAGGAGACCGGGATCACGCAGAACCTGCTCCAGCAGGGCGGCTACTCGATCTACACGACTTTCGACAAGAAGAAGGTCCAGGAGCTCGAGGACGCGGTGACCAAGGTCCAGAAGGCCAACATCAAGCCGAAGGAACGCCCGGACACCGACACCCACGTCCAGTTCGGCGGGGCGTCCGTGGAGCCGGACACCGGCGCCATCCGGGCCATCTACGGCGGTGAGGACGCCACCAAGCACTTCACCGACAACGCCGACGAAACCGGTGCCCAGGTCGGTTCGACCTTCAAGCCGTTCGTGCTGGCGGCCGCGATGACCTGGGGCGTGCGCGACCCCGACCTGGGCTCGTCGCAGGCGCAGGACGAGCGCACCATCGTCTCCCCGGAGAGTCTGTTCAGCGGCAAGAACAAGCTGAAGATCGAGGACTACAACCGCACGGTCTGGAAGAACGAGAAGGGCGAGGAGTGGCTCCAGACCAATGACGGCAACGAGTCGTACGGCACCGCGCCCGACTTCAAGATCGACCTGCGCGAGGCCATGCGCGAGTCGGTGAACTCCGCCTTCGTTCAGCTCGGCATGGATGTCGGTCTGGACAAGGTCAAGGACTCCGCCGTCAGCGCGGGCCTGCGGGAGAGCAGCCTCGCCGGCACCACCTTCCCCTCGTTCTCGATCGGTATCTCCGACCCGAGCGCGATCCGGATGGCGGGCTCCTACGCCACCTTCGCCGCGAGCGGCAAGCAGCGCGACCCGTACTCCGTGGAGAAGGTCACCAGCGAGGAAGGCCAGATCTTCACGCACAAGGTCGTGTCGAACCAGGCCTTCACCTCGAAGGTCGCCGACAACGTCACGGACGTCCTGAAGACCGTGGTCGAGCGGGGCACCGGCACCAACGCCCAGCTGCCCGGCCGTGAGGTGGCCGGCAAGACCGGTACCACCGACGGCAACAAGTCGGCCTGGTTCGTGGGCTACACGCCGCAGCTGTCGACCGCGATCAGCATGTTCCGGCTCGACGACGACGAGAAGAACAAGAACCGCACGTTCCTGGAGATGTTCGGGACGGGTGGCCAGAAGAAGATCCACGGTGCCTCGTTCCCGGCGCAGATCTGGCACGACTACATGGCGGCCGCGCTGGAGGGCACGCCGGTGAAGGACTTCCCGGAGCCCGAGCCCATCGGTGAGGTCGTCAACGCGGAACCGTCGGCGACGCCGACCCCCACGGCCACCGAGACCGAGGAGGCGGAGCCGTCCCCGACCCCGACCGCCACGGAGACACAGATCCAGCCTTCGCCCACGGCGACGGAGACCTGTGGCAACTTCTTCGAGTGCAACACCGCGGGCACGAGCAACGGCAACTCCAACGGTGGCTCGGACGGGGACTCCTCAGCGACACCGACCGCCACCGAGACGGACAGCACCAGAGGCAACCAGAACGGAGGCCTCTTCGGAGGATCGGACGGATAGCCGTCCGATTGCCCGGCACGGGTGTTTCACGTGAAACATGTGGATGTTCCACGTGAAACGAGAGCCGCCCCACCGAACCTGGTGGGGCGGCTCTCGGCTTTTTCCTAACTCGGTACGGCAGGATGTGCCCCATGCCCAGTGCAGAATCGACGCCCGCGCGCGTGGCCGAGCCGGAGCCGGTGCAGCCGACCAGGAACGACAAGGTGGCCTCGGCCGGCAGTGAGCTGATCGGCGGCCCCCTAGGACAGCGAGCCCTGATCGGGATGTCCTGGTGGACGCCCGTACGGGTCGTCGCGCTCATGGCGATCGGGATGTTCGCCCTGGGCCTGGTCCAGAAGATGCCCTGCTACGACGGGGGCTGGTTCTTCGGCGCCGGCACGCAGTACACCCACGCCTGCTACTCGGACATCCCGCACCTCTACCAGGGGCGTGGCTTCGCCGATGGGCTGGTGCCGTACTTCGACAAGCTCCCCGGCGACATGGACTACCTCGAATACCCGGTGCTGACCGGTGTGTTCATGGAGGTCGCCGCCTGGCTGACGCCGGGCAGCGGCAGCATCCAGCACCAGGAGCAGTGGTACTGGATGGTCAACGCGGGGATGCTGATGGCCTGCGCGGCCGTCATCGCCGTCTGTGTGAGCCGTACGCACGCCCGGCGCCCCTGGGACGGCCTGCTGGTGGCCCTGGCGCCCGCCTTCGCACTGACCGCCACCATCAACTGGGACCTGCTGGCCGTCGCCCTGACGGCCGCGGCGATGATGATGTGGTCGCGGGGCCGCTCGCTCGCCTTCGGTGTCCTCCTGGGGCTCGCCACGGCCGCCAAGCTCTATCCCGTGTTCCTCCTCGGACCCCTGTTCGTGCTCTGCTGGCGCGCGGGGAAGTGGCGGGACTACGGCAAGGCCTTCGGCGGCGCGGCCGTCGCCTGGCTGGTGGTCAATCTGCCGGTGATGCTCTTCGCCTTCGAGGGCTGGTCGAAGTTCTACCGCTTCAGCCAGGAGCGCGGCGTCGACTTCGGATCCTTCTGGCTGATCCTGGCGCAGAACTCCAGCGACCCCCTCGCCACCGACAGCGTGAACACCCTCGCCACCCTCCTGGTGGTCGTGTGCTTCGCCGGCATCGCCTGGCTGACGCTGACCGCGCCGCGCCGCCCCCGGTTCGCCCAGCTCGCCTTCCTGGTGGTGGCGGCCTTCATCGTCACCAACAAGGTCTACTCGCCGCAGTACGTCCTGTGGCTGGTGCCGCTGGCCGTGCTGGCCCGGCCGAAGTGGCGGGACTTCCTGATCTGGCAGGCGTGCGAGGTCGCGTACTTCCTGGGCATCTGGTTCTACCTCGCCTACACGACCAGCGGAGATGCCCACAAGGGACTGCCGACCGACGGCTACCACTGGGCCATCGGGGTGCATCTGCTGGGGACGCTCTACCTGTGCGCCGTGGTCGTGCGCGACATCCTGATGCCGGAGCGGGACGTGGTGCGCCAGAACGGCGACGACGACCCCTCGGGCGGGGTGCTCGACGGGGCGGAGGACGTCTTCGTCCTCGGCGCCGCGGCGCATCCGCCCCGGCACGCCTCCCACGCCGAGGGGCCGCAGCTGGACTGGGGCACCCAGCACGAGGTGGAGTGGGGCAGGCAGGGCACCACCGACGGTTCGCCCTGAGCGAACAGGGGCGTCCCACCAGCATGAAAGAGGCCGTACACGGGACATCGTGTACGGCCTCTTCGGTGTGCTGGTCCGCTCAGCGGTCCACCAGCCGGTCGAACTGGGTCGTGGTGTGGCGCAGATGGGCCACCAGCTCGTCGCCGACGGTGGGCTCCGGGGCGTCCGAGGGGACGAAGAGGATCGACACCTGCATGTGCGGCGGCTCGGCGAACCAGCGCTGCTTGCCGCCCCAGACGAACGGGGAGAGGTTGCGGTTGACCGTGGCGAGGCCGGCCCGGGCGACGCCCTTGGCGCGCGGCATGACGCCGTGCAGGGCCTTGGGGGCCTCCAGGCCCACCCCGTGCGAGGTACCGCCCGCCACGACCACCAGGAAGCCGTCCGAGGCCGCCTTCTGCTGGCGGTAACCGAAGCGGTCGCCCTTGGCGACGCGGGTGACGTCCAGGACCGCCCCGCGGTACTCGGTGGCGTCGTGGTCCCCCAGCCACAGCCGGGTGCCGATCCGGGCGCGGAACCGGGTCTGCGGGAACTGCTGCTGCAACCGGATCAGCTCATCGGCCTTGAGGTGGCTGACGAACATGGTGTGCAGCGGCAGCCGGGCCGCGCGCAGCCGGTCCATCCAGCCGATGACCTCCTCGACGGCGTCGGAGCCGTCGGTGCGGTCCAGCGGGAGATGGATGGCGAAACCCTCCAGCCGGACGTTCTCGATCGCGGAGTGCAGCTGCGACAGGTCCTGCTCGCTGATGCCGTGCCGCTTCATCGACGACATCACCTCGATGACCACCCGCGCGCCCACGAGGCCGTACACACCGTCCACCGACGACACCGAGCGCACCACCCGGTCGGGCAGCGGAACGGGCTCCTCGCCGCGCCGGTACGGCGTCAGCACCAGCAGGTCGCCGCTGAAGAAGTCCTTGATGCGCGCGGCCTCGTACGTCGTGCCGACCGCGAGGATGTCCGAGCCCAGCCGGGTCGCCTCCTCCGCCAGCCGCTCGTGTCCGAAGCCGTAGCCGTTGCCCTTGCAGACCGGGACGAGCCCCGGGAACTGCTCCTGCACGTGCTTGTGGTGCGCCCGCCAGCGCGCGGTGTCGACGTAGAGCGTGAGCGCCATGGCCGGACCTGGGACCTTTCTCGTGGCTGGGAAGAGGTGGGGTGTGACGTCAGCGGCGTGACATGTAGATGTCGAGCGCCTTGTGGAGCAGCTTGTTCAGCGGGAAGTCCCACTCGCCGAGGTACTCGGCCGCCTGGCCGCCCGTGCCGACCTTGAACTGGATCAGTCCGAAGAGGTGGTCGGTCTCGTCCAGCGAGTCGGAGATGCCGCGCAGGTCGTAGACGGTGGCGCCGAGCGCGTAGGCGTCGCGCAGCATCCGCCACTGCATGGCGTTGGACGGGCGGAACTCACGGCCGATGTTGTCGGAGGCGCCGTAGGAGTACCAGACGTGGCCGCCGACGATCAGCATCGTCGCCGCCGACAGGTTCACCCCGTCGTGGCGGGCGAAGTACAGCCGCATGCGGTTGGGGTCCTCGCTGTTGAGGGCCGTCCACATGCGCTGGAAGTACGACAGCGGGCGCGGCCGGAAGTGGTCGCGCACGGCCGTGATCTCGTACAGCCGCTGCCATTCCTCGAGGTCGTGGTAGCCGCCCTGGACGACCTCGACGCCGGCCTTCTCGGCCTTCTTGATGTTGCGGCGCCACAGCTGGTTGAAGTTCTTGTGGACCTCTTCGAGGGAGCGGTTCGCCAGCGGCACCTGGTAGACGTAGCGCGGCTGGACGTCGCCGAAGCCCGCGCCGCCGTCCTCGCCCTGCTGCCAGCCCATCCGGCGCAGCTTGTCGGCCACCTCGAAGGCGCGCGGCTCGATGAAGTCCGCCTCGATGTCGCGCAGCCGCTTCACGTCCGGGTTCTGGATGCCCGCCTTGATGGAGGTGGCCTCCCAGCGCCGGATGATCACCGGCGGGCCCATCTTCACCGAGAACGCGCCCTGCTGCTTGAGGTGCGCGAGCATCGGCTCCAGCCACTCGGTCAGATTCGGCGCGTACCAGTTGATGACCGGGCCCTCGGGCAGATAGGCGAGGTAGCGCTTGATCTTCGGCAGCTGCCGGTAGAGGACGAGACCCGCGCCGACCAGTTCGCCGGTCCGCTCGTCGAACCAGCCGAGGTTCTCCGACCGCCACTCCGCCTTGACGTCGGCCCAGGCCGGCACCTGCATGTGGCTCGCCGACGGCAGGCTCTGGATGTACGCCAGATGCTGCTCGCGGCTGATCGTCCTCAGGGTCAGGCTCATTCGGGGCGCTCCTCGGGCTGGTGTGTCCCCATGGGTACAGGGGCTCCGGCTCTCGCCGAAGCCTACTGCGCCGTGCGCGGGCCCCGACTGGGCGTACGGCACCTTCGCCCCGGCCAGTTGGAGGGCCGGGGCGTTACGTCAGGGTTCGTAGGTGTCCTACGAGTCCCGCGGCGCGGACGGTGTGCGTGGTGCGGTGGTTGCGGTGGTGCGCCGGCCGGGTCAGGTCACCACAGGCTGCCGAAGAGGCCGCCGTGCGCCATACCGAGGAAGAAGCCGACGCCGGAGGCGCCGAGACCCAGGATCAGACCGAAGCGCTGGCGGGTGGTCTCGGAGATCCACTGGCCGTACGCGCCGGTCAGGATCCCCACCAGACCGGTCCATGAGCTGAGCAGATGGAGGTTGTCGAACTGCGCGGTGACGAAGGACACGACTCCCAGCACCAGGGTCACCGCCATGAGGGTGTCCTGGACGGGATGGGGCTTTCCATCGGTGGCGAAGAGAGATCCGACTCCGGTGTTGGGTCGCAATGCCTGTGCCATGGGGCACCTCCTGCGGAAGACGGCGCACTGTAGCGCCATACACACCCGATGTGTACAGATTGGCTGCCCTCGGGACCGGATTTCAACCGGAAGCAGGTGTGCAGGTAGTCTGTACCGTCTGCACCGGTGTCTGCCCAGGCACAGCCAGGGACTCCGCCCAGATCAGAGCGGGGACGTCGGCATCCGACCCCCGATTGTCAGTGGCGGCCGATACCGTTGCGTACGCATCACAACCCTCCTGCCACGGAACGACCGTGGCCGCTGAGTCCGAAGGAGGTGGGTTCCACATGCGTCACTACGAGGTGATGGTCATCCTCGACCCCGATCTGGAGGAGCGCGCTGTCGCCCCCCTGATCGAGAACTTCCTCTCCGTCGTCCGTGAGGGCAACGGCAAGGTCGAGAAGGTCGACACCTGGGGCCGTCGTCGTCTCTCGTACGAGATCAAGAAGAAGCCCGAGGGCATCTACTCGGTCATCGACCTGCAGGCCGAGCCTGCGGTCGTCAAGGAGCTCGACCGCCAGCTGAACCTGAACGAGTCGGTCCTCCGGACCAAGGTCCTCCGTCCCGAGACCCACTGAGCTCTCCCGCTCAGCCGATCTCGGGATTCTGAGTAGCAGCACAAGCAGCCAGCAGCAGCAAACCCGCCGAGAGGTTCCCCCATGGCAGGCGAGACCGTCATCACGGTCATCGGCAACCTTGTCGATGACCCCGAGCTGCGCTTCACCCCCTCGGGTGCGGCGGTCGCGAAGTTCCGTGTCGCGTCCACCCCCCGCACCTTCGACCGCCAGACGAACGAGTGGAAGGACGGCGAGAGCCTGTTCCTGACCTGCTCGGTCTGGCGTCAGGCGGCGGAGAACGTCGCCGAGTCGCTCCAGCGAGGCATGCGCGTCGTCGTGCAGGGCCGGCTGAAGCAGCGGTCCTACGAGGACCGTGAGGGTGTCAAGCGCACGGTCTTCGAGCTGGACGTCGAGGAAGTCGGCCCCAGCCTGCGCAACGCCACGGCCAAGGTCACCAAGACCAGTGGTGGCGGCGGCGGTGGCGGCGGACGCGGTGGCCAGGGCGGTTACGGCGGCGGTGGCGGCCAGGGTGGCGGCAGCTGGGGCGGCGGCTCCGGCGGCGGTCAGCAGGGCGGCGCGCCGGCCGACGACCCGTGGGCGACCGGTGCTCCCGCCGGTGGCAACCAGGGCGGCAGCGGCGGTGGCTGGGGTGGAAACTCCGGCGGCGGCAGCGGCGGCGGCTACTCGGACGAGCCCCCCTTCTAGGGCTCGCATCCCCACTTCTTGATCACACAGGAGAAACACCATGGCGAAGCCGCCTGTGCGCAAGCCGAAGAAGAAGGTCTGCGCTTTCTGCAAGGACAAGGTCACGTACGTGGACTACAAGGACACGAACATGCTGCGGAAGTTCATTTCCGACCGCGGCAAGATCCGTGCCCGCCGCGTGACCGGCAACTGCACGCAGCACCAGCGTGACGTCGCCACGGCCGTCAAGAACAGCCGTGAGATGGCGCTGCTGCCCTACACGTCCACCGCGCGCTAAGGGAAGGGTGACCGACACATGAAGATCATCCTCACCCACGAGGTCTCCGGCCTCGGTGCCGCCGGCGAGGTCGTCGACGTCAAGGACGGGTACGCCCGTAACTACCTGATCCCGCGGAAGTTCGCGATCCGCTGGACCAAGGGTGGCGAGAAGGACGTCGAGCAGATCCGTCGTGCTCGCAAGATCCACGAGATCCAGACCATCGAGCAGGCCAACCAGGTGAAGGCCCAGCTCGAGGGCGTCAAGGTCCGCCTGGCCGTCCGCTCGGGCGACGCCGGCCGTCTCTTCGGTTCCGTCACCCCGGCCGACATCGCCTCGGCGATCAAGGCTGCCGGTGGTCCCGAGGTCGACAAGCGCCGCATCGAGCTCGGCACGCCGATCAAGACCCTGGGCGCCCACGAGACGTCCGTGCGTCTGCACCCCGAGGTTGCCGCCAAGGTCAACATCGAGGTCGTCGCGGCCTGATCGCGCGTCCGGCGTGAACAGCTTCGGCTGAACAGCCTCCGCTGAATCGCTGAGAAGGGGCCGCACCCACCAGGGTGCGGCCCCTTCTCAGCGTTCGCGTTCTTCCCGTTCCCGTTCTCGATGTTTCACGTGAAACGCCGGTTTCACGTGAAACAGTCAGCGGGTCGCGCCCGTGACGAGCCAGCGGCCGGAGCGGGCCCGCAGCCAGAGCGTCACCATCCGCACCGTCATCATCAGCGTCAGAGCGCCCCACAGCGCGGTGAGACCGCCGCCGAGGACGGGGACGAGCAGGGCTACGGGTGTGAAGACGGCGAGGGTGAGCACCATCGCCCAGGCCAGATACGGCCCGTCCCCCGCGCCCATCAGTACGCCGTCCAGGACGAAGACGATGCCGCTGATCGGCTGGGACAGCGCCACCACGAGCAGAGCGGGCAGCGCGGCATCCTTCACCCCGGAGTCACTGGTGAACAGCGGCAGAAAGACGGGCCGGGCCAGGATGACCAGCAGCCCGAGCAGCAGGCCGACGGCGATGCCCCACTGCACCATGCGGCGGCAGGCGTCCCGGGCTCCCTGGGCGTCCCCCGCACCGAGATAGCGGCCGATGATGGCCTGCCCGGCGATCGCGATGGCGTCGAGGGCAAAGGCGAGCAGGCTCCACAAGGACAGCGCGATCTGGTGCGCCGCGATGTCCGCATCGCCCAGACGGGCTGCCACGGCGGTGGCGATCATCAGGATCGCCCGCAGGGAGAGCGTACGGACCAGCAGCGGGACGCCGGCCTGGGCGGACGTCCTGATGCCGGCGGCGTCGGGCTGCAGCGAGGCACCGTGGCGGCGGGCTCCCCGGATCACCACGGCCAGATAGGCCGCGGCCATGCCGCACTGGGCGATGACCGTCCCCCACGCGGAGCCCGCGATCCCGAGCCCGGCGCCATAGACCAGGCCGGCGTTGAGGGCGGCGTTGGCGACGAAGCCCGCGACCGCCACATACAGGGGGGTCTTCGTGTCCTGGAGTCCGCGCAGCACTCCGGTCGCGGCCAGCACGACGAGCATGGCCGGTATGCCGGCCACCGAGATCCGCAGATAGGTGGTCGCGTAGGGGGCGGCGGTGTCCGAGGCCCCGAAGAGTTCCACGAGCGCCGGGGCCGTGGGCAGGACGGCGGCGACCACGACGGCGCCGAGCAGCAGCGCCAGCCAGATGCCGTCCATGCCCTGCCGGATCGCCGAGGTGAGGTCACCGGCTCCCACGCGGCGGGCGACGGCGGCCGTGGTGGCGTAGGCGAGGAAGACGAAGACGCTGACGGCCGTTGTCAGGAGCGCGGAGGCGATACCCAGTCCGGCGAGCTGGGCGGTGCCGAGGTGACCGACGATCGCACTGTCGGCCAGGACGAAAAGGGGCTCGGCGACGAGCGCGACGAAGGCCGGGACGGCCAGCGCGACGATCTCCCGATCGTGCTGTCGCCGGATGGCCCTGGGGGGCGCGGGAGCCTGTGTCATGGGCATCAATCTAATCGTCCACAGGTAAGAGATGCAATGGCGATGTGACCCTTACCTCTTGTTGCGTTGCGTGTCGCTTCCCCCCTTGCTCGAAGCGATCTTGCGCTGATGGGGGAAGTTTTTCTTCTGCACAGCCAGTGGATCGGAAAGGTGCAGGTCAGGGGCTGCCGACGGGAAAAGAAGAGGGCTTGTTCACAGGGCTGTCCACCGGGTCGTGCACAGGTTTTGCGGAGTTGTCCACAGCATCCGGGCCGTCGTCCACATGGCCTGTGGATAACCAGATTGGCTGACGGTGCCCGCGGGCCTACCGTGGTCCGGCGCCCGCTCCGTCCACCGGCCGCCGGAACCGTCACAAAACCGACGCGCCTGAACCGGAGTTGGGCCTCTCAGTTGTCAGTGCCGTGCCGTAGAACTGAGGTCACGGCGAGGTCCGCTCGGCGGACGGGAGGAGGTGGCTCGGTGAGCATTTCCGAGCCCTTGGACGACCCGTGGGCCGAGAGCGGACCCAGTGATCGTCTGCCTCCCGCCCGTCGCCGCGGCGGGGACGGCGGCCGAGGCCGTGACGAGCAGCACGAGCGGGGCCGGGACAGCGGTGAGTGGGAGGGCGGCTCCACCTTCGAGCGCGTCCCGCCGCAGGACCTCGACGCCGAGCAGTCCGTCCTCGGCGGCATGCTGCTGTCCAAGGACGCCATCGCCGACGTCGTCGAGGTCCTCAAGGGCCATGACTTCTACAAGCCCGCGCACGAGACGATCTACCAGGCGATCCTCGACGTCTACGCCAAGGGCGAGCCGGCCGACCCCATCACGATCGCCGCCGAACTCACCAAGCGCGGCGAGATCAACAAGGTCGGCGGCGCATCGTATCTGCACACCCTTGTGCAGACAGTGCCGACGGCGGCCAACGCCGAGTACTACGCCGAGATCGTGCACGAGCGGGCGGTGCTGCGCCGCCTGGTCGAGGCCGGCACCCGCATCACCCAGATGGGATACGCGGGCGACGACGACGTGGACGAGATCGTCAACCGCGCCCAGGCCGAGATCTACGCGGTCACCGAGCAGCGCACCAGCGAGGACTACCTCCCGCTCGGCGACATCATGGAGGGCGCGCTCGACGAGATCGAGGCGATCGGCTCACGCAGCGGCGAGATGACCGGTGTGCCCACCGGCTTCACGGACCTCGACTCGCTCACCAACGGGCTGCATCCGGGCCAGATGATCGTCATCGCCGCCCGTCCCGCGATGGGCAAGTCGACGCTCGCGCTGGACTTCGCGCGGGCCGCGTCGATCAAGAACAACCTGCCCAGCGTCATCTTCTCCCTCGAAATGGGCCGCAACGAGATCGCGATGCGTCTGCTGTCCGCCGAGGCCCGGGTCGCCCTGCACCACATGCGCTCCGGCACCATGACGGACGAGGACTGGACCCGGCTGGCCCGCCGGATGCCCGAGGTGTCGTCCGCGCCGCTGTTCATCGACGACTCCCCGAACCTGTCGATGATGGAGATCCGCGCGAAGTGCCGTCGGCTCAAGCAGCGCAACGACATCAGGCTCGTCATCATCGACTACCTCCAGCTGATGCAGTCCGGCGGCAAGCGCTCCGAGAGCCGTCAGCAGGAGGTCTCCGACATGTCCCGTAACCTCAAGCTCCTGGCGAAGGAGCTGGAGGTCCCGGTGATCGCGCTCTCCCAGCTCAACCGTGGCCCCGAACAGCGCACGGACAAGAAGCCGATGGTCTCCGACCTGCGTGAGTCCGGGTCCATCGAGCAGGACGCCGACATGGTGATCCTGCTGCACCGCGAGGACGCCTACGAGAAGGAGTCCCCGCGCGCCGGCGAAGCGGACATCATCGTGGGCAAGCACCGTAACGGCCCGACGGCCACCATCACCGTGGCCTTCCAGGGCCACTACTCCCGCTTCGTGGACATGGCACAGACCTGATCCGGCCCCGGGTGACATGAGTCCGGGTGAAATGAACTCGACGCCGGGATCGCGGGCGGGTGGACTGGGCCCATGACCACACCTCAGGAAGAGCTGCTTCCCGGTACCCGGCGTGCGCTGCTGCACCGGATCGCCGTGGCCCAGGCCGACGGTCGCGCCCCGTCGCTCGTCGCCGCGGTCGTCCGGGACGGACGGGCCGTCTGGCACGGGGCGCGGACCTCGGTCGACGGGCACGCTCCGGACGAGAACGTGCAGTACCGGATCGGCTCGATCACCAAGACCTTCACCGCCGTCCTCGTGCTGCGACTGCGCGACGAGGGAGCGCTCGACCTCGAGGACCCGCTGGAGAAGCATCTGCCCGGCACCGGGGCGGGGGAGCTGACCATCGCCCATCTGCTCGCCCACACGGGCGGGCTGGCGGCCGAGACACCCGGACCGTGGTGGGAGCGCACACCGGGATCGCTGCGGCCGGAGCTCGCCGACGTCCTGGGCGAGGGGACGGCCCTGCATCCGGCGGGCCGCCGCCACCACTACTCGAATCCCGGGTACGCCGTGCTGGGCGCCCTCGTGGAGAAGCTGCGCGGAGCGGCCTGGGAGGACGTACTCCGGCGTGAAGTGCTCGAACCCCTGGGCCTTGACCGTACGAGCGTCCGACCGCAGGCTCCTGCCGCGGGCGGCTGGGCGGTGCATCCTTGGGCCGACGCGATGCAGCCCGAACCCATCGAGGAGTACGGGCCGATGGCCCCGGCCGGCCAGCTCTGGTCCACCAGCGGGGACCTCGCGCGGTTCGCCGCCTTCCTGATGCGCGGCGACGAGCGGGTGCTGAGCGAGGGGACCCTGCGGGAGATGGGGACGCCCGCGACACCGGCCGAGGTCGCCGATCTCGCCGACGGAGCCACCTACGGGCTCGGGATGCAGATCCAGCACCGGGACGGACGGGTGCTCGTGGGCCACTCCGGTTCGGTCCCGGGCTTCCTGGCCAGCCTCACGGTCGCCGTGGCGGACGATGTCGCGGCCGTGGTCCTCGCCAACTGCACGTCCGGCCCGCTGCTGGGTCAGGTGGGCGCCGATCTCGTCCGGCTCGTGGCGGAGGCCGAACCGCGCATCCCGCAGCCGTGGCGGCCGCTGCGGGAGGTCGACCCGTCCGTGCTGGAGCTGGCGGGCCCGTGGTACTGGGGGACCAGTCCGAGCGTCCTGCGGGTGACGGCCGACGGTCTGGTCTCCCTGGGCCCGCTGTCGGGCGGTGGGCGCCGATCACGGTTCCGGGCCAACGGGGACGGCACCTGGACGGGTCTGGAGGGCTACTTCGCCGGAGAGGTTCTGCGGGCCGTACGGCGGCCGGACGGGACCGTGGACCACCTGGACCTCGGGTCGTTCGTGTTCACCCGCCGGCCGTACGAGGAGGGTGCCGCCGTGCCCGGTGGGGTGGACCCGGAGGGGTGGCGGGGGATCGGCTGACCGTTCCCCTGGAGAAGGGGGCCATGTTTCACGTGAAACATGGCCCCCTTCAGGTTCTTCAGAGCTGCAACTTGAAGCCCACGTGCGAGGCCACGAACCCCAGCCGTTCGTAGAAGCGATGGGCGTCGGTGCGGGTGACGTCGGAGGTGAGCTGCACCAACTGGCAGTTCTCCCGGCGGGATTCCTCGATCGCCCACTCGATGAACTGCGTGCCCAGACCGCCGCCGCGTTCGTCGGCGTGCACGCGTACACCCTCGATGACCGATCTGGTCGCACCGCGACGGGACAGGCCGGGGATGACCGTCAGCTGGAGGGTGCCGACGACGCGCCCCTCGCGTACGGCGACGACCAGCCGCTGGTTCGGGTCGGCGGTGAGCCGCTCCAGCGCGCTCCGGTACGGCGTGAGGTCGTCAGGTGACTCCCGCTGTGCGCCCAGCGGGTCGTCCGCGAGCAGGGCGACAATCGCGGGGATGTCCTCGGCGACGGCGGCTCGGATGTCGAGATCTCCCATGGCCGCACCCTACGCAGCCGGGGTGGGCGCGCTCTACGCGACGGCCGGCGCCTTCAGTGTCTCCACGACGCGTACCAGCGGTGCCAGTTCGGGGTTCTCGGCGGCTTGGTCGAGGGCCTCGCGCAGGGCGGTGTCATTGGTCGGCCGGGCCTCGGCGAGCAGGGCGAGGCCTGCCCCGGTGACGTTGGTGTAGATGCCCCGACGGTCGGTGGGGCACAGATAGCGCTCCAGGAGGCCGCGGTCCTCGAGCCGGGTGACCAGCCGGGTGGTGGCGCTCTGGCTGAGGACGACCGCGTCGGCGACCTGCTTCATCTGGAGATGACCCCCTTCGCCCTCGTGCTGCCGGCTGAGCACGTCGAGCAGGGAGTACTCGCGCACGCTCAGGTCGTGTCCGTGCTGCAGGGCGCGCTCGATGTGGGCCTCGATCCTGCCGTGCAGCAGGGAGAGGGCGCACCAGCCCTGGGCAAGGGCGGTGAGCGCGGGGTCCGTCGCGGTCATGGGCGTTCTCCTCGGTCCCGGAGCGGCTGGGACCAGGATAGAACAGCGCCGCGATAGTCGGCGGTTGCATATAGCCCGCGCCTGCAACTATTGTGAGCGCACGCAAAGCGCACCTGCAATCGTCTGGGAAGGTCCACCCCCATGCCTCTCGCGCTTCTGGCCCTCGCGATCGGGGCCTTCGGAATCGGCACCACCGAGTTCGTGATCATGGGCTTGCTGCCCGAGGTCGCGGCCGACTTCGGGGTCTCCATCCCCACGGCCGGCTTCCTGGTGACCGGCTACGCGCTCGGCGTCATGTTCGGCGCCCCGCTGATGACCGTCCTCGGCACGAGGGTCCCCCGCAAGCGGATGCTGATGCTGCTGATGGGCCTGTTCATCGTCGGCAACCTGCTCTCCGCCGTCGCCCCGGCCTTCTCCGTGATGCTGATCGGCCGGGTGGTCGCCTCGCTCGCCCACGGCGCCTTCTTCGGCATCGGCTCGGTCGTCGCAGCCGATCTGGTCGCCCCGGACAGGAAGGCCGGCGCCATCGCCATGATGTTCACCGGTCTGACCGTCGCCAACGTGGTCGGCGTCCCGCTGGGCACCCTCGTCGGACAGCACATCGGCTGGCGGGTCACCTTCGGGATCGTCGCCGCCCTCGGCGTGGTCGGCCTGGCCGGCATCGCCCGGCTGGTGCCCGAGATGCCTCGGGTACGGGGCGTGCGCCTGCGGCACGAACTGGCCGCCTTCAAGAACACCCAGGTGCTGCTCGCCATGGCGATGACCGTCCTCGGCTTCGGCGGCGTCTTCGCGGCCATCACCTACATCGCGCCGATGGCGACCCATGTCACCGGCTTCGCCGACGGCTCCGTCACCTGGCTGCTGGTCCTCTTCGGGCTCGGCATGGTCGCCGGCAACCTCGTCGGCGGCCGGTACGCCGACCGCGCCCTGATGCCGATGCTGTACGTCTCCCTGGGCGCCCTGGCGGTCGTCCTGGCCCTCTTCACCGTCACCGCCCACCACAAGGCCCTCGCGGCCCTCACGGTCGTCCTGATCGGCGCCCTGGGCTTCGCCACCGTGCCGCCGCTGCAGAAGCGCGTCCTCGACCAGGCGCACGGCGCCCCGACGCTCGCCTCGGCCGTGAACATCGGCGCCTTCAACCTCGGCAACGCGCTGTCCGCCTGGCTCGGCGGCCTCGTCATCGCCGCAGGTCTCGGTTACACCGCCCCGAACTGGGTCGGCGCCGCCCTGGCCGCCGGAGCCCTGGTCCTCGCCGTCGTCTCGTCGGCCCTGGAACGCCGTGCCGGTGTCCCCGGCAAGGTCGTCGCCGGCGCCGCCGCCCAGCGGGCGGCCGCCCACCTCTGAACCCGCCAAGCCCGCACGTCAGCCCCCGCCGACTCCCACAGCACCAACACCCACAGCAAGGACCCCGTATGAACACCACCACCGCCGCCGCACCTCTGACCATCGACGACGCCGAGGCCCTGGTCACGGCCGCTCGCCGCGCCGCCGAGGCGGCCGGAGCCACGGTCAGCGTCACCGTCCTGGACGCCGGCGGCCATCTGCTGGCCTTCCGGCGGGACGACCGGGCCGTGCTCATCTCGGGTGAGACGAGCACGCGCAAGGCCTATACCGCTCTCCAGCTCGACGCCCCCACCGCCGGCCTCGTGGACGCCGTGCGGCCCGGAGGCCCCTTCCACACCCTGCCCACCGCGCTCGACCGCCCGCTGCTGTTCATCGCGGGCGGGATTCCGGTCCACCGCGACGGCCGTCTCGTCGGCGCGATCGGAGTCGGCGGCGGCGCCCCCGAGCAGGACCACGCCTTCGCCGCGGCCGCCGTGGAGGCACTGGCCTGACGTAGTGCCGTGTCTCAGCCGGCCGCCACGGTCAGCGGTGCGAACCGTCGGCTCCAGTCCCCGGGCAGTTCCGCGATGCCATGCGTCATCACCGCGTTGAAGGCGACGGACTCCAGACCCCGGGCCTTCACCCACGCCAGCAGTTCCTCGTGCCGTACGTCGATGTCCGTGCGCAGCGGCCGGTCGGTGTGGGCCGCGAGGGAGGCCAGCAGAGCCTTGGCGGTCTCCGTGTCCCGGGCGATCAGCGGACCCGCCACATGGGTGGCCATGTTCGGCCAGGCGGCCGCGTAGCCGACGATCCGGCCGCCGTCCTCGGCGACCCGCAGCTGGTCGGCGAAGGCGGGCAGCCGCGTGATGACATGTGTGCGATCAGCACCGAACACCTCCTCGTCGAGCCGGAGGATCGCGGACAGGTCCTCGGCCGTGGCCGCGCGAGTGACGACGTCCGACGGCGGGCCGTCCGGGGTGAAGCGCCCGCACACCATCTCCGCCCGGGCCGTGGTCTTGAAGCCGAGCTCCTCGTACAGCGGACGGCCGTTCGGGGTGGCGTGCAGCGTCAGCGGGACCGGGCCCGTCGCGGCGACGACGTGCCGCATCAGCCGGCGGCCGACGCCCTGCCGCGCATGCCGCTCGGCGACCAGCACCATGCCGATGGCCCCGAGCGTGGGACGGTCGGGGGAGCCGTACGAGGTGACGACGCAGGCGGTGACCAGGCCTCCGGCGGGGTCGTCGATGCCGTAGCCCTTTCCGGCGGAGAGGAGGAGGCCCCACTTGTGCTCCTCGCGCGGCCACCCCCGGTCCTCGGACAAGTCGGCGCAGGCGGTGAGGTCGCGGTGCGTCAGACGGCGGATGGGCAGAGCGGCGAGGGAAGGAGTCGGCACGCGGGCCAGGCTGTCCGACGGGCGCCCCTGACGTCCACCTGTTTCCCCTGGGACGCACGCGCTTTTGGCCACCGCTGTTTCACGTGAAACAGCGGCCGTCTGTCCCGGTTAGCCTCGGCCCATGGCGAGACTGCATCTCTTCGACCTCGACGGCACCCTGCTCCACGGCACCTCCGCGCCCCGGGAGATCTCGCGCCAACTCGGTCTGGAGGCCGAGGCGGTGGCGCTGGACCGCGCCGCGGCCGAGGGACGGATCCAGCCGCCGGAGTACGCGCGCCAGGCGCACGCCCTGTGGGCGAGCCTCACCGAGGAGCATGTGACGGCGGCGTTCGAGGGCGCTCCCTGGCTGGCGCGCATCCGTGAGGTCTGGGCGGAGATCGGCAGCCGAGGGGAGTACTGCGCCGTCGTGTCGCTCTCCCCCTCCTTCTTTGTGGAAAAACTCACGGGCTGGGGCGCCCACGCGGCCCATGGATCCCGTTTTCCCGCCCTCCCTTTCACCGAGCCGGTGGATCCGGCGGGAGTTCTCAGCGCCGCGGCGAAGGTGGTGATCGCCGATCGGCTGTGTGCGGAGTTCGGAGTGACGCGGGAGGACTGTGTCGCGTATGGCGACTCGGGTTCCGACAAAGACCTGTTCAAAGCCGTGCCGGTCTCCGTGGCGGTCAATGCGGACCACCGTCTGGCGGGCCTCGCGACGCATTCCTACGCAGGGAAGGATCTGTGGGATGCCTATGAATTGGTGCGTCAAGCCCGGTAGTTGAGGGAATCGACGGTTCACTCCCCGGCCGTTTTCCAGGGGAGGGAAGGGGGGACTTGTGTGGCCCACCGTGGCCGGTATGGTCGACTCCGGTTCGCTTGCGGAGTCAGGCGCGCGGGGCTCTGCGCACACCTTCCGAACGGGCGTGCGCAACCGAACGGAAAAGCAAGCCGTCTGCGGGGGAAGCAGGGCCTTCCGGGCCAGGAAGTGCGCAGACCGACCGAAAGATGTTCGAGGCGAGGCAGACCATGGACGCTCCGACCACCAAGTCGGCCGACAACGGCACGTCCGGCGGCGGGGACGGATGGTTCTCGCCGCGCAAACAGCCGGAGCCGACGGCCGGAGGTGAGCAGGGAGCGTCGGACGGCCGCCGCCTGGCCGCGCTCCGCCCGGTGGGCCGTGGCACGCCCCCGTCCGACCCCGGCCCCCGTCAGACCGACGGCGACTTGCCCCGGAGCGCTCCTGCGGTCGCAGGAGAACGCGGGGAGGCGGACGGGGTGCGGCAGCCGGAACAGGGGTCACAGAGCCCCTACGGCCCGTCAGGCGCCCCTGTGACGCCGATGGCGGCCCCACCGGCGGCCTCAGGCGGGACCACCCTCGGACAAGCCCCTGCGCCGCAGGAACCGCAGCCTCCCGCCGATCCCCGCATCCCCGTCCAGGCCCAGCAGCCCCTCCAGGCCCAGCAGCCCGTCCCTGCGCGAGCGGGCACGCTGGCCGAGGCTCCCCCGCAGCGGGCCGCATCGGCCGCCCCCCACGTGTCCGGGCCCGCAGAAGCCCTCGAGCCCTCGGTGGCGCAGCCCTCTCCGCCCGCCGAAGCGGCACGGCCCTCCCCGCCCGCCGGACCCGTGGTGCCCACCCAGCGTCCCGCCCCCGCCCAGGAGGCCTCTCCGGACGCCGTCCTCATCCGCCGGACCATGGCCGAGGTGGGCCCGGTGGCCGACAAGGTCACCTCGTACTTCTACGCCCTGCTGTTCGTCCGCCACCCCGGACTGCGCCCGCTCTTCCCGCCCGCGATGGACGCCCAGCGCGACCGGCTGCTCAAGGCCCTGCTGACCGCCGCCGAGCACATCGACAACACCCCGGTCCTCGTCGAGTACCTCCAGAACCTCGGCCGCGGCCACCGCAAGTACGGCACCCGGGCCGAGCACTACCCGGCCGTCGGAGAGTGCCTCATCGGCGCGCTCAACAAGTACGCCGACGCCGTCTGGGACGCCGACACCGAAGCCGCCTGGGTCCGGGCGTACACGACCATCTCGCAGGTCATGATCGACGCGGCTGCCGTCGACGAGCTGCGCGCTCCGCCCTGGTGGCAGGCGGAGGTCGTCTCCCACGACCTCAGAACGCCCGAGGTCGCCGTGCTCACCCTCCGCCCCGACCAGCCCTACCCCTTCCGGGCCGGGCAGTACGCGAGCCTCGAGACACCGTGGTGGCCGCGGATCTGGCGGCACTATTCGTTCGCGTCGGCGCCCCGGTCCGACGGGCTTCTGACCTTCCATGTGAAGGCCATTCCGGCCGGCTGGGTCTCCAACGCCCTGGTGCACCGAGCCCGCCCCGGCGACGTCGTACGGCTCGGACCACCGGCCGGCTCGATGACCGTCGACCACACCCGGGACAGCGGTCTGCTCTGTCTGGGCGGCGGCACCGGCATCGCCCCCATCAAGGCGCTGGTCGAGGACGTGGCGGAGCACGGCGCGCGCCGCCCGGTCGAGGTGTTCTACGGCGCCCGCAGCAACCACGACCTGTACGACATCGACACGATGCTCCGGCTCCAGCAGGCGCACCCATGGCTGGAGGTGCACCCGGTGGTCGACCGGGACGGGCTGCTCCAGCTCCCCGATGCCATACGGACCTTCGGGCCCTGGACCGCGTACGACGCCTATGTCTCCGGTCCGCCCGGCATGATCCGCAGCGGAGTGGACGCCCTGCGCGGTGTCGGCTTCCCCGTGGAGCGCATACGGCACGACTCGGTCGAGGAGCTCGTCGCCTCCGGCAGCTGACGCCGGAGGCGGCCTACGGGCTCATCCGAGATCGGGGGCGTGCATGGCCCGTACGCCCTCGATGTTGCCGTCGAGGTAGTGGCGCAGCGACAGCGGCACGAGATGGACGGACGCGATACCCACCCGGGTGAACGGCACCCAGACGATCTCGTACTCCCCGGCGGGCTCGTCGATCTCGGGTCCGTGCCGCAGCGAGGGGTCCATGGACTCCAGACGGCAGACGAAGAAGTGCTGCACTTTGACGCCGGTCGCGCCGCCGTCCTCGCCGATGTGCTCGACGGTGTCGACGAAGCAGGGGACCACATCGGTGATCTTCGCGCCGAGCTCCTCGTGCACCTCACGGTGCAGGGCGTCCACGACGGTCGCGTCATCCGGTTCGACGCCGCCGCCGGGCGTGACCCAGTACGGGTCGACACCGGGCTTGGTGCGCTTGATGAGGATGAGGTCGTCGCCGTCGAGCAGAACGGCGCGGGCGGTGCGCTTGACCACAGGTCGGACGGTCATGGGAGAAATGTGGCCCCGCATGTTCCACGTGAAACATCGCGAAACGTCACCGGGGGAGCGCACCCGGTGACGGATCCGGAAAGTCCTCCCGGCGCCGGCTCAGCACCACTCGGCAGCCGCCCCCAGCAGCCATTCGTGGGCCCGCGCGACATGCGGCATCGTCAGGGTTCCGGTCCGCACCGCGAGCACATAGGTGCGCAGCGGCGGCACCGCCGGCTCGTGCGGGGCGACGACGTCCCCGCGCTCCAGGGCGGCCTCGCACAGATAGCGGGGCAGCACCGCGAGCCCGGCGCCCGCGACGGCGCAGGCGAGCACGGCGCGCAGATCGGGGACGATCACGGTGCCGGAGGCGGCGGGGCGGGAGTCGAAGACGGAGGCCCAGTAGCGGGAGACGAGCGGCAGTGACTCGTGCACCTCGACGACCGGGAGATTCTCCAGTGCGGAAGCACCCTTGCGGCGCAGCCTCCCCGTGTCGATCCGGTCCGCCCACTGCGGGGCGGCGATCAGGACGTGCTCCTCGTCGCACAGCGGGGTGGCCGTGAGCAGGGTGCCGCGTGGCCGTGCCGTGCTGATGGCGAGGTCGGTGTGGCCGGCCGCCAGTCCCTCCAGGACCTCCTCGGCGGTGCCGAAGGAGACCCGCAGGGCAAGCTGCCGGCCGTCGTCGCCGGTCAGCCCGGTGAGGGCCGGCAGAGCCCGTTCGGCGGTGAACTCCGGGGGCCCGGCGAGGTGCAGGGACCGCCGTGAGGACTCGTCGTCCAGCCCGGTCCCGGTGATCTCCACCAGGGCGTCGAGATGCGGGGCGGCCTTGTGGGCGAGCTCGTCCCCGATGGTCGTCGGTGTGACGCCCCGCGCCTGGCGCAGGAACAGGGGGCGGCCCAGCTGCCGTTCCAGTGTGCGGATCTGCGAGGTGACGGCCGGCTGGGACAGGCCCAGCAGGGCCGCGGCGCGGGTGAAGGAGCCGGCCCGGTGCACGGTCACGAAGGTGCGCAGCAAGGCCAGATCCACGGTGTGTCCTCCTGCCTCTCCCCGCCTTCGTCCCGGCTCGGGGGCAGGATCCAACGATAAATATGTCGATAGGCCCCTGTCGCTACTGTGATTGGACACTGACACAGAGTCAACTAGCCTTGTGGGCGCGGTTCTTCGCGCGCAGAACCGAGGACGGTCCGAGCCACGAGGGGGGAGGCTCGGACCGTCCGTCGTACGGAGGGACACCACGAGGGCGTCCGTAAACCGGTCATGACGCCGACTCCCCCAGCGCACGCAGCACATCCGCCACCAGGTCCTCGGGGTCCTCGGCGCCGACCGACAGCCGCACGAAGCCCTCCGGCACCGCGTCGCCGCCCCAGCGCCCACGCCGCTCGGCGGTGGAGCGCACCCCGCCGAAGCTGGTCGCGTCGTCCACGAGCCGCAGCGCCTCCAGGAAACGCTCGGCACGCGCACGCGTGGGCAGCGTGAACGACACCACGCACCCGAAGCGCCGCATCTGCCGGGCGGCCACCTCGTGGGCCGGGTCGTCGCGCAGACCGGGATAGCGCAGCCCGGTCACCTCCGGCCTGTCCCGCAGCGCCTCGGCGACGGCGAGCGCACTGGCGGCCTGCCGGTCGACGCGCAGCTGGAGCGTGGCGATCGAGCGGTGGGCCAGCCAGGCCTCCATGGGCCCGGGGACCGCCCCGACGATCTTCCGCCAGCGCCGTACGACGGTCATCGCCTCGCCGGCCCGCCCGGTGACGTATCCGAGGAGGATGTCCCCGTGCCCCGTGAGCTGTTTGGTGCCGCTGGCCACGGCGAAGTCGGCGCCGAGCTCCAGCGGGCGCTGTCCCAGCGGGGTCGCGAGCGTGTTGTCGACGGCCACGAGGGCGCCACGCGCGTGTGCCGCCTCGACGAGCCGCCGGATGTCGCACACGTCGAGGCCGGGGTTCGACGGCGACTCGATCCACAGCAGCCGGGCGCCGTCGAGGGCGCCGAGCTGGGCGTCGCCGCCGGTCGGGGCGGTCCGCACCCCGATGCCGTACGCCTCCAACTGGGCGCGCACCAGGGGCAGCGCCTGGTAGCCGTCGCTGGGCAGGACGACCGTGTCGCCCGAGCGCAGCTGAGAGAAGAGCAGCGCCGAGACCGCGGCCATCCCGGAGGCGAAGGCGAGCGTCTCGACGTCGTCCCGCCCCGGTGCCTCCAGGCCGCCGATCGCCCGCTCCAGCCGGGTCCAGGTGGGGTTCTCGTCGCGGCCGTAGGTGTACGGCCCCGTCGGCTCCCCCGGCAGGTGGTAGTGCGCGGCGAACACCGGCCCCGGCAGGGTCGGTTCGTACTTCACCGCCTCGGGCAGCCCGGCCCGGACCGCGCGCGTGCCCTCCCCGGCGTCCCCGGGGAGGCCCTCGGGGGTGGCGGAGCCGCTCATGCCTGCCGTCCTTCCAGATCCTCGCGTACGGCGGCCAGCAGGCCGTCGGCCGCCGCCTCGACCATCCCGAGGCACTCCTCGAAGCCGTCCAGGCCGCCGTAGTAGGGGTCGGGCACGTCGAGGTCGTCGGCGGCGGGGTCGTAGGACCGCAGCAGACGCACCTTGCCGGCGTCCTGCGCGGTGGGCGCCAGCCGGCGCAGGGTCTTGAGGTGTCCGGCGTCCAGGGCGAGCACGAGGTCGAGGCGGGCGAACCAGGACGGCCGGAACGTCCGGGCCGTGTGATCGAGGGCGTAGCCGTGCTGCTCCAGGACGGCGAGGGTGCGCGGGTCGGCGCCCTCGCCCTCGTGCCAGTCGCCCGTGCCGGCGCTGTCGACCTCGACCAGCCCGTCGAGACCGGCTTCCTCCACCCGCGCGCGGAAGACCGATTCGGCCATCGGCGAGCGGCAGATGTTGCCGGTGCAGACGAAACAGACGCGGTACGTCATCGCGTGCTCAGTCCCCGTCGGGCAGGACGACGTTGAGCGCCCAGGAGACGACGGAGACGATCAGGCCGCCGCCGACCGCGGTCCAGAAGCCGTCGACGTGGAAGCTCAGATCGAACACGTC
Source organism: Streptomyces sp. YKOK-I1 (assembly GCF_054660435.1). Classification (NCBI taxonomy): domain Bacteria; kingdom Bacillati; phylum Actinomycetota; class Actinomycetes; order Kitasatosporales; family Streptomycetaceae; genus Streptomyces; species Streptomyces sp. YKOK-I1. The sequence goes on along the minus strand of NZ_BAAGDR010000001.1, from coordinate 5,241,997 downwards.
GGCCAGCGACGAGGTCAGCAGCAGCATCAGGGCGTTGACGACCAAGGTGATCAGACCGAGGGTCAGGATGAACAGCGGGAAGGTCAGCACCTTCACGATCGGCTTGACCAGGAAGTTCACCAGGCCGAAGAGCAGGGCGACGAGCAGGAGGGTGAAGATCTCCTTGCCCTTGTTGTCACCGGACAGGGTTATGCCGGACAGCGCCCAGACGGCGACCGCCAGGGCACCCGCGTTGGCGATCGTCTTGACTACGAAATTCTTCATGTGTCTGATCGTGGCAGAGAGATCGGCAACGGGCACCGGGCGAGGGCGGACGAACACGATGAAGGCATTCCGGTTGGACGAACTGGAGGCGGAGCGAGCCTCCAACGACGGGGCCTACCTGCAGTTCCTGCGGGAGCGGAACATGTCCGTGGGCCTGTACGCGCTCAATGCCGGGGAACACGATCCACAGAACCCGCACAACCAGGACGAGGTGTACTTCGTCGTCAGCGGCCGCGCCTCGATCACCGTCGGGCTGGAGACCACCCAGGTCGCGCGCGGCAGTGTGGTGTACGTCCCGGCCGGGGTGGCCCACAGGTTCCACCACATCAGCGAGGACCTGCGGGTCCTGGTGGTGTTCTCTCCGCCCGAGGCCTGACCCGGGTCTCCGGGTTCCCTAGGGGATCGATCAGGGGAGGACAAGGGGCGCCGGGCCCCCGCCGGCCCCCCTCGCGGACCTAGCATCGACGACAGGACACCGGAAGCATCCGGACTCACAGGAGTTCGGGCCGGACCAGGACGAGGACAAGGACGAAGGCGATGCGAGAGATCTTCGCGGGACTGCCGTGGTGGGTGAAGTGGGTGGCGGTGCCGGTCATCGCCCTGGTCGTCTTCGGCGGCCTGATAGCCAGCGTCGTGGGCTTCCTGGTCTGGCTCCTGTTCAAGGTGCTGATCTTCGTGGCCCTGGTCGGCGGACTGGTCTACGTCGTACGGAAGTTCATGGCGGGTTCCTCCTCGCGAGGCGACTGGTGAGCGGCGCGGGAGACCGCTGAGCGGTAACAGGATTCACCTGTTCCCTCGGCTGGGGGAAGTTTCGGGCGGGGCCGGTTCCCGGGCGTCGGCGGGCGGTTAAAGTCCGGAACTCGACGCGGGGAAGACCCCCGCGAGCGGCGTACACCCCCCTCCCGTGTCTCCCCGCACGGGCCGCCCCCTCGCGCTTCGGGAGTGACCCCTTGGCCCTGGTCGACACCGCCTCCCCGGAACCACACGCACCACCCGCCCCGCGTCCCGCCGCGCCCCCGCTCCAGCGCCCTCCGGGCACGGGACTCCCCGAGCAGCCCCGTCCCACGGCGACGGAGCCGAACCCCGCCATGACGCTGATCGGCTCCGTACAGCGCGCGATGCGACTGCTGGAGTCCGTCGCCGAGCACCAGTGCGGTGCTCCGGCCAAGCAACTGGCCCGGGAGACCGGCCTCGCGCTCCCCACGGCCTACCACCTGCTGCGCACCCTGGTGTACGAGGGTTATCTGCGCCGGGACAAGGGGCTGTTCTTCCTCGGCGAGGCCGCGGAGCGGCTGGCCAGCAGCGGAGCGGCGCAGAAACGTCGCAGCACGGTCGCCGACACCCTCGCCCAGTGGCGTGATTCGATCGGTGTCCCCGTGTACTACGCCCGGTACCGCGACGGCGAGATCGAGATCATGTGTGTCTCCGACACCCCCGGCAATCCGGCGGTGCAGGAGTGGGCCGACTTCCGTGAGACCGCGCATGCGCACGCCATCGGCCAGTGTCTGCTGTCCCAGATGGACGAGATCGCCCGCCGTGATCACCTGGACCGCCACCCCGTGCAGTCGATCACCCCGTACACGGTGCGTGACGACCACACCCTGCTCAGGCGCCTGGAGCGGACCCGACGCATGGAACCGGTCGTGGAGAGGCAGGAATACGCATTGGGCACGGTGTGTGCCGCGGTCCCGATCACCGTGGGCGCCACGGCGGCGACGATGGCCATCTCCCTGCCCGCCCGGCAGGCCGATCGGCTGCTCCCGGCGGCGCGGCAGTTGCAGAGTGAGATCGGGAGCAAGTTGGGGTCAATCGCGATCTCTATCAGTATGTGAAAACTCACTCCTTGTGATCTGTTGTGTACGTTCAGCAAGATGCGGTGCAGTGTCAGGGGTTGATTACCGGCCATTCGACGGCAAATGACGGGGTAACGCGATGCGCGAGTCCGTACAGGCAGTTCAGGCAGAAGTCATGATGAGCTTCCTCGTGTCCGAGGAACTCTCGTTCCGCATCCCGGTGGAACTGGGCTATGAGTCGCGCGATCCCTATGCCGTACGGCTCACCTTCCACCTTCCCGGTGACGCTCCGGTGACCTGGGCGTTCGGGCGCGAGCTGCTCATCGACGGGGTGGGCAGGCCGTGCGGCGAGGGGGACGTCCGGGTCTCGCCGGTGGACCCCGATGTGCTCGGCGAGGTCCTGATCCGGCTGCAGGTGGGCGCCGACCAGGCGCTGTTCCGGTCTTCGGCGGCACCTCTGGTGGCCTTCCTGGACCGCACCGACAAGCTGGTCCCGCTGGGCCAGGAGGGGGCGCTGGCCGACTTCGACACCCATCTCGACGAGGCGCTGGACCGGATCCTCGCGGAGGAGCAGAGCACCGGCTGACTCCTCCGACGGCCGGCGCAGGCGTAACGCTTCGCCAGGGGGGTGGGGCCACGCAGGAACGCTTCTTCAGAGGGCGGGGCGCCTCTTCCGGGGCCCCGCCCTCCTGTCGTCAGTGCTTGCGCCGTCTCCCCCGGCCGCCACGAGGCTGTCCGGGTCCTGCCGTCGGCGCGCCCGCCGGGGCCGTCTCCGGCACCGGTGCGGACGCGGCCGCCATACCCGGTTCGGGGCGGTCGGCGGCGACCACCAGGGCCGCGAGGGCCGTGGTGACCGGTACCGAGGCCACCAGACCGATGGAGCCCACGAGCGTGCGCACGATCTCCTCGGCGACCAGCTCGCTGTTGGCGACCGTGCCGACGCTGCTCTGCGCGATCGAGAAGAGCAGCAGCAACGGCAGGGCGGCACCGGCGTAGGCGAGGACGAGCGTGTTCACCACGGACGCGATGTGGTCACGGCCGATCCGGATGCCGGCCCGGTACAGCCCGCGCCAGCCCATCGCCGGGTTCGCCTCGTGCAGCTCCCAGACCGCGGACGTCTGGGTGACCGTCACGTCGTCGAGGACACCGAGCGAGCCGATGATGATGCCGGCGAGCAGCAGACCGCTCATGTCGATCGACGGGTACAGACCGTGGATCAGGCCGGTGTTGTCGTCGGTGTTGCCGGTGAGCGCGGCCCAGTCGACGAACCAGGAGCCGAGGACGCCGATCAGCATCAGCGAGATGAGGGTGCCGAGCACGGCGACGGACGTACGGGCCGACAGCCCATGACACAGATACAGGGCGATCAGCATGATGGCGCTGGACCCCACCACGGCCACCAGCAGGGGGTTCGAGCCCTGAAGGATCGCGGGCAGGATGAAGAAGTTCAGGATCAGGAAGCTCGCGGCGAGCGCCACCAGCGCCATGACACCCCGCAGCCGCCCGACGACCACGACGGCGACCGCGAAGATCACGGCCAGGACCGTCATCGGGATCCGGCGGTTCACATCGGTGACCGAGTACTGCAGGTCCTTCGGCGCCGAGGGCTCGTAGGCGACCACGACCTGTTCGCCCTGTTCCAACTGCCGCGACTGGTCCGGCTGGACGATCTCGGTGAACGTACGGCCCTTGTCGTCGCCGGTGTCCACGCGGATCGTGGCCTTCTTGCAGGTGCCGTTCGCCTTCTGCTCGGCGGAGGAGCCCTCGGTGGTGGAGGTGCCGCCGATCGGGGTGCCACCGGAGGCGTTCACCGACTGGCAGCTCACCTTGACGACCTTGGTCACCGTGGCGTGCTGCGTCTGCCGGTCGAAGCCGACGCCGGTGCGCTCGTGCGCCGGTGCACCGCCGGGCCACAGCACCACCAGTCCGACCAGCACCGCCGCGGCGAAGGGGATGAGGACGGCTCCGATGACCTTGCGCAGATGCTTGGAGACCGGGGCGGCCGGACCGTGGCTGTGGCTGTGCCCATGCCCGTGCCCGTGCCCGTGCCCGTGCCCGGAGTGTTCAGGACGCTCGGAGTGCCCGGGGTGTCCGTTTCTGGAGTGCTGGGGCTCATGGTGACTGGGCTCATGGTGACCGGGCTCATGGTGACCCGGCCCGTGGCGTCCGGGAGTGCCGTCGCCTCCCGGACGGGGTCCCGGGTGCTGCCCGTAACCGGGCCCGGCCTCATGACCGCGGTCGAAACCACCGCCGAAGCCGAAGTCGCGTTCGTCCTGGCGCCCTTGGGCGGTGGGTCCGCCCTGCGGAGCGTTGGCAGGTGTGGGACCAGGGCCGCCACCGGCGCCGGGCCTGCGAGGCGGCTCGCCGGGCGGATACGGGGGCTGGTGTGTCGTGGTCACCGCCCGATCATCGCAAGAACGGCGGTGGCCCACTGTTCACCGCGCCACACATGCCGCTAGCGTGGAGCCACCTTTGCACACGCGGGAGCTCGGAGCACCGGGCTGAGAGGGCGCTGACCTCCGTCTTCGCGATGTTTCACGTGGAACGTCACCAGAGCGAGTGATGTTTCACATGAAACGTCGGCAGACGGTAGCCGCTGCGTCGACCGCCGAACCTGTTACCGGGTAATGCCGGCGTAGGGAGTAGGTCTCATGACCAACAAGGACGCACGCACGCCTGCCTTCACGCAGAACGCGGCCGACACGGACGCGGCCGTGGCGACCAGCGAGAAGAGCGGGACGTCCATCGGCTGGCACAAGGGGTACATCGAGGGCGCTCGCCCCGACCTGCGTGTGCCGGTCCGCCAGGTGCACCTCACCAACGGGCAGTCGGTCACGCTGTACGACACCTCCGGGCCGTACACCGATCCGCTCGCCGACACCGACGTACGCAGGGGCCTGGCGCCGCTGCGGGAGAACTGGATCATCGCCCGCGGGGACACGGAGGAGTACCCGGGCCGGCCGGTCCGGCCCGAGGACGACGGCATCAAGCACACCGCGCCGCGCGGTGGACTGCGCAATCTCGACGCGGTGTTCCCCGGCCGTCCGCGGCTGCCGCGCCGGAGCCGGGACGGCAGGGCGGTCACCCAGCTCGCGTACGCCCGCAGGGGCGAGATCACGCCCGAGATGGAGTTCGTGGCTCTCAGGGAGAACGTTTCTCCGGAGGTCGTGCGCGAGGAGATCGCGGCAGGGCGCGCGGTGCTGCCGGCCAACGTCAACCACCCGGAGATCGAGCCGATGATCATCGGCAAGAGGTTCCTGGTGAAGGTCAACGCCAACATCGGCAACTCGGCGGTGACGTCCTCCATCGAGGAGGAGGTCGAGAAGATGACCTGGGCGACCCGCTGGGGCGCCGACACGGTCATGGACCTCTCCACCGGCCGCAACATCCACACCACCCGAGAGTGGGTGCTGCGCAACTCCCCCGTCCCCATCGGCACGGTGCCGCTGTACCAAGCGCTGGAGAAGGTCGACGGCAGGGCCGAGGAACTGACCTGGGAGATCTACAAGGACACCGTCGTCGAGCAGGCCGAGCAGGGCGTGGACTACATGACGGTCCACGCGGGCGTGCGTCTCGCGTACGTCCCGCTCACCGCGAACCGCAAGACCGGCATCGTCTCGCGCGGCGGCTCGATCATGGCGGCCTGGTGCCTGGCGCACCACAAGGAGTCGTTCCTGTACGAGAACTTCGAGGAACTCTGCGAGATCCTCGCCGCCTACGACGTCACGTACTCACTGGGCGACGGGCTGCGGCCCGGCTCGATCGCGGACGCCAACGACGAGGCGCAGTTCGCGGAGTTGCGCACGCTCGGGGAACTCAACACGATCGCCAAGCGTTTCCACGTACAGACCATGATCGAGGGCCCGGGACATGTCCCGATGCACAAGATCAAGGAGAACATCGACCTTCAGCAGGAGATCTGCGATGAAGCTCCGTTCTATACGCTCGGCCCGCTGACGACGGACGTCGCTCCGGCGTACGACCACATCACCTCCGGTATCGGCGCCGCGATGATCGCCTGGTGGGGCACGGCCATGCTCTGCTACGTGACGCCCAAGGAACATCTGGGCCTGCCCAACCGCGACGACGTCAAGACCGGTGTCATCACCTACAAGATCGCCGCCCACGCGGCCGACCTCGCCAAGGGCCACCCCGGCGCCCAGGCGTGGGACGACGCACTGTCCGACGCCCGCTTCGAGTTCCGCTGGGAGGACCAGTTCAACCTGGCCCTCGACCCGGACACGGCCCGTGACTTCCACGACGAGACCCTCCCGGCCGAGCCGGCCAAGACGGCCCACTTCTGCTCGATGTGCGGGCCGAAGTTCTGCTCGATGAAGATCTCTCAGGACATCCGCCGCACCCATGGGGGAAGTCGGCAGGAGGTCGAAGAAGGCATGGCTCTGAAGGCGAAGGAGTTCGCGGCCGGCGGGAACAGGGTGTATCTCCCGATCGCGGACTGAGATCCCCGCGGCGGGCGGAGCCGGAGGGGTCGGCCCGGGGCCTTCCGGCTCGCTCGTCAGGCCGGGGCGTCCTGCGGGTACCAGCGGAGTTCCACCGTGTTGCCGTCCGGATCCGCGATGTAGACCGACGTGCCGGTGCCGCGGGCGCCGAAGCGTGGTGCGGGGCCTTCGAGGACCGTGAAGGTTCCGGACGCGATGAGCTCGTCCCAGTCCAGGGGGTCGACGGTGAGACAGATGTGGTCGACGTTCGCCTCCCCGCGGGGGCGGTCGAGCAGGTCGACGATGGTGTCGGGGGTGATCCGCACCGAGGGGAAGGGGACCTCGCCGGCCCGCCATTCGGCCACGCGGACCGGTTCCAGGCCGAGGAGCCCGGTGTAGAAGTCCAGGGATCGCTCGACATCGGCGACATTGAGGACCAGGTGGTCGAAGGCCTTCACACGCAGAAGGGGAGCGGGAGGCAGGGGAGGCATGGGGGCTTCCTCGGGGGCCGGTGAGGGGGCGTCGTCGTCCCCTCCCACGATCCGCCGCCGGGGAGCCGCCATCAAGACGGGCGTCGTGGACGGCGTCCCAGGTGCTTGACTGAGTCCATGAACGCGCGATCCATGAGCAAGGGCGCGAACGTGCCGGTCGACTCCTCCGCCGTCCGGGCGGAGCTCAGCTGGTCCGAGGGGGCCGGAGGGCCGGACATCGACGCCTCCGCACTGCTGCTGACCGGCGTCGGACGCGTGCGGGACGACGGTGACTTCGTCTTCTACAACCAGCCGCGCCACGCGTCCGGCGCCGTCATCCACCTCGGCAAACAGCGGGCCGACGGGGTCCTGACCGACACGGTCCAGGTGGACCTCGGCGCGCTGGAGAGCGCCGTCACGCGGGTGGTGCTCGGGGCATCCGCCGACGGCGGCACCTTCGGGCAGGTGGCCGGGCTCACGCTACGGCTGCTCGGCCCGGACGGACGGTCCGAACTGGCGCGCTTCGAGATGCAAGCCGAGACGGAGACCGCGTTCCTCTGCGGCGAGCTGTATCTGCGCGAGGGGCGCTGGAAGTTCCGCGCCATCGGTCAGGGATACGCCTCCGGACTCGCCGGACTCGCCACCGACTTCGGCATCACGGTCGACGAGGAGCCACCGCCCACCTCACCCACCTCCCCCGTCCCCGTCACCTCGCCCACCCCAACCACCACCCCAACACCCGCCACCCCCCGCCTGATCAAAGGCGAGGACCAGCTCCCCGTCGACATGCGCAAGCGGCTGTCCCTCCGCAAGGAGCAGGTCGCCGTCAGCCTGAGCAAGCGGGGGGCCGCCGGGGTCCGGGCGCGGATCCTGCTGGTGCTGGACGCCTCGGGATCCATGGCGTTCCACTACTCGCGCGGAGTGGTGGCGGACGTCGTGGAGCGCATGGCCGCGGTGGCGGCGCAGCTCGACGACGACGGCGAGATGCAGGCCTGGACGTTCGCCAGCAATCCCGCCCGGCTCCCCGATCTCCGGCTGGCCGAACTCCCCGAGTGGCTGCGGCTGCACGTCCGGGTGGGCGAGATCAGCCTGTTCCGCCGCGGCAAGAAGCCCCGCAAGGGGCTGGAGCCCGGCCAGGTGGACATGCGGACGGTCGGCATCCAGAACGAGGAGCAGAAGGCGATCGCCGAGGTCAGGGCGTATGTGCGGGAGAACCCCACGCCCCTGCCCACGCTCGTGCTGTTCTTCTCCGACGGAGGGGTCTACCGCGATGCGGCGATCGAGCAGGAGCTGCGCGCGGCGGTCGAGGAGCCGGTCTTCTGGCAGTTCGTGGGGCTCGGCCGGTCCAACTACGGCGTCCTGGAGCGGTTCGACACCCTCCCCGGCCGACGCGTCGACAACGTCGGCTTCTTCGCCGTGGACGACATCAGTGCCGTACCGGATCAGGAACTCTACGACCGGCTGCTGTCGGAGTTCCCGTCCTGGATCACGGCGGCCGGACACGCCGGCATCCTCTGAGCGGCCGTAGGACACCTGCCACCACGTCATCCCACCGATCGGCTTGCGCTCCCCGGCCCCAGGTATGCGGGGGCGCAAGCCGACTGGTTATTCCGGCTGGTGCTCGGGGCCGCCGAAGTCCGGGCTCGTGTAGTCCGGGCTGGTGAAGCTCGGGCGCGGGCCCGCCGCGGGGCCGTCGTCGGGGCTGGTGAAGCCCGGACGGTCGTACCCGATCTTCGGCAGGCGGCCGGTGGGGGCGGGCGGGGCCGGCTCGGGGGACAGGAGCGTCGTGCCCGGGCTGGCGAGGGCCTCCCGCAGGAACGGCAGGATGCCCCGCTCCAGCAGAGCCTCCCGCCAGGCGTCCTTCGCCCGCTCGACCTCGTCGTTCAGTTCGCCGTACGGTCCCGCCTCGAGGGAAGGACGGTTGCGCAGGGCGGTGAGCAGCAGCCCCACGGTGGCGACCAGGATCGCCAGGGCGGCGATCGCTCCGAACGCCCATCCGACGTTGAGCATGGCGTGGGCGGCCGTCCGGTCGGGGTCGACCGCCCGCAGGAGGTAGCCGACCAGCAGGAAGATCAACGCGGCGGTGCCGGCGAGGACCGGGGTGAGGACGGCGGCGACGGCCACGGCGCCCGCTCCGGCGGTCTCGGCGACCTGCGCCGCGTCGCCCATGGTGGTCGCGAGCCCCACCGCGCCCGCGCCCGGCTCCCCCGAACCGGATTCATGCGGGGACGAAGGGGTGGACGGCGCCGGGTGACGCAGTTCCTCGCGGACCTTTATGTAGTGCTGGTACTCGGTCGCCGCGGCCGCCGTGATGAGCGCGGAGGCGTTGAGCGCCATGGTGCGCAGCTGTTCGGGATTGAGCCGCTGTCCCACAGCGGCCGGTTCCGGGTGGTGTGGTGCGGAGCGCAGCGCCTCGTCGAGGACCCGCTCGTACTCCTGGCGGTCCTCACTGTGCAGGTGCTGCGGAACGCTGTTCATGTGCATCCCCCGATGCTCCGTAGGGCTTGGGGCTCGCATGCCAACGAGCCGTCGGGCAGAAACGGAGGGGAGCCTGCTACGGATAAGCCGATGGTAGAGCGGCGACGGCCCGCGGTGACAGGGGGTTTGCCGAAATTGGCCGCCGACCTGCACCGTCGCCGACCGCTTCGCGAGGGGGCGGGCCCGCCGAGCGAGCGCTTGGCCATCCGCCCCCGAACGTTCAGTCGTCCAGCGGCAGTTGCTGGACCAGCAGCTTTCCGGCCATCGTCACGCCGCCGTCCATCGCGATGGCCAGTCCGTCCGCGTAGACGTGCGGTCCCTCGACGTGCGGGCCGTCGCCGTCCTCGTCCTCCTCGGAGCCGACTTCGCCCAGCAGATAAGGGATCGGGCTGTGTCCGTGAACGATCCGGGTACCGCCGTACGTATCGAGCAGGGAACGGACGGCGTCGGCTCCACCTTCGTCCCGGAAGGAGAAGCGCTTGGTGAACTTACGGAAGAGGTCCCACACCTCGTCCGCGTCGTTGCGGGTGATCGTCTCGCGGACGGTGTCGTTGACCGCCTCGATCGAGTCGCCGTAGTCGAGATAGGCGGTGGTGTCGGAGTGGACGAGGAGATGGCCGTCGACCTCCTCGACGGCGTCGAGCCGGGCCATCCACTGCAGATGGTGGTCCTGGAGGCGGTCCATGTCGTTCTTCTGGCCGCCGTTGAGCAGCCAGGCCGCCTGGAAGGTGGCGGTGCCCGCACCGGAGTTGACGGGGGTGTCGCCGAACCGCTTGGCGCCGAGCAGGAGCAGCTCGTGATTGCCCATGAGGGCCTTGCAGTAGCCGCCGGCGGCCGCGGCCTCGGCGGACAGCCGCATGACGAGGTCGATGACACCGATGCCGTCCGGGCCGCGGTCGGTGAAGTCGCCGAGGAACCACAGCCGGGCGGTGCCCGCGCACCAGTTGCCGGCCGTGTCGATCAGGCCCTTCTCCCGGAGCGCGGCCAGCAGCTCGTCGAGGTAGCCGTGCACGTCGCCGACGACGAACAGGGGCCCCGGGCCGGCCGAGGGCTGCGGTACGGGCGCGGGCGCCGGGTCCACGGGCACCTGGAGGGTGTCGCCGCGCTTGATGACCGGCAGGTCGCGCTGGGTGGGCGTGTAGCCCTCGGGATGCTCCACGGCGTCCTCCAAGGGCGGCGCGACGTTGCCCGGATGTGCGCTCTGGTCGTACGGTCCGGTCTCGTGCACGTAAGCGGGCACCCGGAAGTCGCGCAACGTCGCCGTCCGCTCCGCCTCCGGTCCCTGACCGGCCCCCTGAGTCATCAGACCCCTCCACCATCGCGCCGCAGCTGCACCCTGCGGGCTGCTTGGTCGAAGCCGCCCGCGGTGCCGTGCGCCCATCATAGGAATGCGGATCGAGCCGTGTGATGACCCAGGGGTGGTGAATCGGAGCAAGGGTCCAGTTCATCGCCGCTTTCGCCCCGATTGGGCCGGGCTTCTGCAGCCGGTACACACCCGGCGCACACCGCACTCATACGCGCCGGGCCCCGCCGAGGGGGCGCAGGACCGGTTTCCCGGGGCGACCCGGGAGGGTCGGACGGCCCGACCGTACGGACAGGACCGACCGGAGGCACGCCGAGGGCGCCGACGGCTGTGCCACCCAGGAGGGGGTACGACGGGTACGCCCCCGCCGTACCACCACCATCCCCTCAGCGCCGCCTCCGGCCCCGCGCCGGGGCCTTTGGCCGACGTCCACCGCGCTCCGCCGGACGTCGGCCGACCGCTACCCCTTCTCCGGCGTCCGAGGCGGACTGACCGTCGTCCGGGGCGGACGTCGCTGGGAAGAGGTACGGATGATCAGTTCGGTCGGTATCACCTGTTCGACCGGTGAGTCCGCGTCCACGCCCTCGATCGCGTCGATGAGGAGCTGGACCACCGCCGTGCCGATGCGGCGGGGCTTCAGCGAGAGCGTGGTGATGGGCGGCTCGGTGCTGGCGTACACCGTGGACTCGCTGCAGCACACCAGCAGCAGGTCCTCCGGCACCCGCAGCCCGTAGCGGCGGGCGGCGGCGAGCAGATCGGTGCCGTTGGGGTCGAACAGCCCGTAGACCGCATCGGGGCGGTCGGGGCGGGCGAGCAGCCGGTCGGCGGCGACGGCGCCGGCGCACGGGTCGTGGGCGGGGTAGGCCTCGTACACCGGATCCTGCCCGACCCGCTCGCACCACCGCAGATACGCCGTGGTGGACAGACGCGTGTACGTGTCCGTCGTGGTCCCCGTCAGCAGGCCGATGCGGCGGGCGCCGGCGTCGGCCAGGTGGTCGAGGATGTCGAGCACGGCGGCCTCGTGGTCGTTGTCGACCCAGGCGGTCACCGGCAGCGAGCCGACCGGGCGGCCGTCGGAGACCACCGGTAAACCCTGGCGCACGAGCTCGCTGACCACCGGATCCTGGTCGGACGGGTCGATGACGACCGTGCCGTCCAGGGCGACGTTCGACCACACGTCGTGGCGCGAGGTCGCGGGGAGGATGACGAGCGCGTAGCCGCGGGCGAGCGCGGCCGAGGTGGCGGCGCGCGCCATCTCCGCGAAGTACGCGAACTCGGTGAAGGTGAAAGGTTCATCCCCGTACGTCGTCACGGTCAGACCGATGAGGCCCGACTTGCCGGTACGGAGGGTTCGGGCCGCGGCCGAGGGGCGGTAGCCCAGTCGGTCGGCGACCTCGCGGACATGGCGTCGGGTGGCGTCGGGGAGCCTGCCCTTGCCGTTGAGGGCGTCGGAGACGGTCGTGATGGACACTCCGGCGGCGGCGGCCACGTCCCTGATGCCCGCTCGGCCCGGCCGGTTGCCTCGGCGTGAGGTTTCCGCGCGGCTCACCTGGTGCTTCCCTGCTGCTGTCATGGCGAGCCGATAGTAGGGCTCATCCGGTGGGGTAGGGCGGACGCATATGCACGCGTTGACAGGCACGTTTCTGCAAGGTCTTCAGCTATCAAATGCCTTAGAAAACAAGTCAGTTGGGCGTTCGCATCCCAAGACGTGACGTGTTGGCACGGATGAGCCTGCCAACGCACCGATGTTTCGAAGAGGTCTCAACTCACCTGCACGAGGGATGCGCGCCACGGCGTGAGCCACCGGCGCATAGATATATGTATGGCGCGCCCCCTGGCGTGTACGCCTTCGTACGGCTTCGTCCGCAGAGGTCGCGGAGATCCCTGCGCACCTGTACGCACGCGCACTGAATCCTCATAAGGTGTGCAGTATTGAAGCCGGGAGCCGGTGGTGGTCACGAGGAGGACTGCGGTGAGCGAGACGAGCCCCAAGCTGCGTGCCGAGCTGGAGGGGATTCCCACCTACAAGCCGGGCAAGCCCGCCGCGGCCGGCGGTCCCGTGGCCTACAAGCTGTCCTCCAACGAGAACCCCTACCCGCCGCTGCCCGGGGTGATGGAGGCCGTGACGGCCGCCGCCGCCAACTTCAACCGCTACCCGGACCTGGCGTGCACGGCCCTGGTGGAGGAGATCTCCGGCTGCTTCGGCGTGCCCGCCTCCCACATCGCCACCGGCACCGGCTCGGTCGGCGTCGCCCAGCAGCTGGTGCAGTCGACGGCGGGCCCCGGCGACGAGGTGATCTACGCCTGGCGCTCCTTCGAGGCGTACCCGATCATCACCCGGATCAGCGGGGCGACCGCGGTGCAGGTGCCGCTCACCGACGGGGATGTGCACGACCTGGACGCGATGGCCGACGCGATCACCGGGCGGACCCGGCTGATCTTCGTCTGCAACCCCAACAACCCCACCGGCACGGTCGTCCGCCGGGCCGAGCTGGAACGGTTCCTCGACCGGGTGCCGGGCGATGTGCTGGTCGTCCTCGACGAGGCCTACCGGGAGTTCATCCGCGACCCCGCGGTGCCGGACGGCGTCGAGCTGTACCGGAACCGGCCGAACGTCTGCGTCCTGCGGACGTTCTCGAAGGCCTACGGTCTCGCCGGTCTGCGGGTGGGCTTCGCGATCGCGCACGAGCCGGTGGCGGAGGCGCTGCGCAAGACGGCGGTGCCGTTCGGGGTGAGCCAGCTGGCGCAGGAGGCGGCGGTCGCCTCGCTGCGCGCCGAGGACGAGCTGTTCGGCCGGGTCGGCTCGCTGGTGGGCGAGCGCGCCCGGGTGGTCGACGGGCTGCGCGCCCAGGGCTGGACGGTGCCCGAGAGCCAGGCCAACTTCGTGTGGCTGCGGCTGGGGGAGCGCACGGCGGCGTTCGCGGCGGACTGTGAGCAGCACGGGGTCGTGGTCCGGCCGTTCCCCGGAGAGGGTGTCCGGGTGACGGTTGGCGAGCCCGAGGCGAACGACATCTTCCTGAAGGCGGCGGAGGGCTTCCGCAAGGGGCTGTAGTCCACAAGGCGCCTCGGTTTCACGTGGAACCGAGGCGCTCGTTTTCGGCCATGGGCCGAGTGGTCCACACCGGCGGGACCCCCTGGGTGCGCAAGGGGACCCCCCGCCTCTGTGGTGTCGAACGGCTATGCGTCATAATTGCTTGTGAATGTGAACGCTTTCACAAGCGCTCGCTGAGCGCATGTTCCACAAGCCTGTGAGGTAAGGAGCGGCGACGTGGACCTGGCTTTGGCGCCGGAGACCCTGGCGCGCTGGCAGTTCGGCATCACGACCGTCTATCACTTCCTGTTCGTGCCCCTGACCATCTCCCTCGCGGCGCTCACCGCGGGGCTCCAGACCGCCTGGGTGCGCACGGAGAAGGAGAAGTACCTCAGGGCGACCAAGTTCTGGGGCAAACTCTTCCTGATCAACATCGCGATGGGTGTCGTCACCGGCATCGTGCAGGAGTTCCAGTTCGGCATGAACTGGTCCGACTACTCGCGGTTCGTCGGCGATGTCTTCGGCGCCCCGCTGGCCTTCGAGGCCCTGATCGCCTTCTTCTTCGAGTCCACCTTCATCGGGCTGTGGATCTTCGGTTGGGACAAGCTGCCGAAGAAGATCCACCTGGCCTGCATCTGGATGGTCTCGATCGGCACGATCCTGTCGGCCTACTTCATCCTCGCGGCCAACTCCTGGATGCAGCACCCGGTCGGCTACCGGATCAACAAGGCGAAGGGCCGTGCCGAGCTGACCGACTTCTGGGCCGTGCTGACCCAGAACACCGCGCTCAGCCAGGTCTTCCACACCCTGTCGGCGGCCTTCCTGACCGGTGGCGCCTTCATGGTCGGCATCGCCGCCTTCCACCTCTTCCGCAAGAAGCACGTCACCGTGATGAAGACCTCGCTGCGGCTGGGCCTGGTCACCGTCGTCATCGCCGGACTGCTCACCGCGGTCAGCGGCGATGTCCTCGGCAAGGTGATGTTCAAGCAGCAGCCGATGAAGATGGCCGCCGCGGAGGCGCTGTGGGACGGTGAGGCGCCCGCGCCGTTCTCGGTCTTCGCCTACGGCGATGTCGAGAAGGGGCACAACAAGGTCGCCATAGAGATCCCCGGCCTGCTCTCCTTCCTCGCGAACGACGACTTCACCTCGCGCGTCCCCGGCATCAACGACGTCAACAAGGCCGAGCAGGAGAAGTACGGGCCCGGTGACTACCGGCCCAACATCCCCGTCGCCTACTGGGGTTTCCGCTGGATGATCGGCTTCGGCATGGCGTCGTTCACCATCGGTCTCGCCGGACTCTGGCTCACCCGCAAGAAGTTCCTGCTGCCGCAGCACCTGCGGGTCGGTGACGACGAGGTGCCCCACCTCGTCCTCTTCCGGAACAAGGCCCTCAGCCCCAGGATCGCCAAGCTGTACTGGCTGGTCGCGATCTGGACCCTCGGCTTCCCGCTGATCGCCAATTCCTGGGGCTGGATCTTCACCGAGATGGGCCGCCAGCCCTGGGTCGTCTACGGCGTCCTGCAGACCCGCGACGCGGTCTCCCCCGGAGTCTCCCAGGCCGAGGTCCTCACCTCGATGATCGTCTTCACGGCCCTGTACGCCGTCCTCGCCGTCGTCGAGGTCAAGCTGCTGCTGAAGTACGTGAAGGCCGGTCCGCCCGAGCTCACCGAGGCCGACCTGAACCCGCCCACGAAGATCGGCGGCGACTCCCGTGACGCCGACAAGCCGATGGCCTTCTCCTACTAGGCCGAGGGAGCTGCACAGTCATGGAACTGCACGACGTCTGGTTCGTCCTGATCGCCGTCCTGTGGACCGGCTACTTCTTCCTGGAGGGCTTCGACTTCGGAGTCGGGATCCTCACCAAGCTGCTGGCCCGCGACCGGCCCGAGAAGCGGGTGCTGATCAACACCATCGGCCCCGTCTGGGACGGCAACGAGGTATGGCTGCTCACGGCCGGCGGCGCCACCTTCGCCGCCTTCCCCGAGTGGTACGCCACGCTCTTCTCCGGCTTCTACCTGCCCCTGCTGCTCATCCTGGTCTGCCTGATCGTCCGGGGCGTCGCCTTCGAGTACCGGGCGAAGCGGCCGGAGGAGAACTGGCAGCGCAACTGGGAGACCGCGATCTTCTGGACCTCGCTGCTCCCGGCGTTCCTGTGGGGTGTGGCCTTCGGCAACATCGTGCACGGCGTGAAGATCGACCGGCACTTCGAGTACGTCGGGACCTTCGGGGACCTGCTCAACCCGTACGCGCTCCTCGGCGGTCTGGTGACCCTGACGCTGTTCACCTTTCACGGGGCGGTCTTCACCGCCCTCAAGACCGTCGGCGAGATCCGGGAGCGGGCCCGGAAGCTGGCGCTGTACGTCGGTCTCGTCACGGCCGTGGTCGCGCTGGTCTTCCTGCTGTGGACCCAGGTCGACAGCGGTGACGCCAAGAGCCTGGTCGCGCTGGTCGTCGCGGTCGCCGCCCTGGTCGCCGCGCTCGTGGCCAACCAGGCCGGGCGCGAGGGCTGGTCGTTCGCCTTCTCCGGCGTCACCATCGTGGCCGCCGTGGCCATGCTCTTCCTGACGCTCTTCCCGAACGTCATGCCGTCCAGCCTGAACGAGGACTGGAGCCTCACGGTCACCAACGCCTCGTCCAGCCCGTACACCCTGAAGATCATGACCTGGTGCGCGGGGGTCGCCACCCCGCTCGTCCTGCTCTACCAGAGCTGGACCTACTGGGTCTTCCGCAAGCGGATCGGTACCCAGCACATCGCCGCCGATGTCGCCCACTGAGGTGTGTTTCACGTGAAACCGATCGATCCGCGTCTCCTCCGTCACGCCCGGGCCACCCGGTTCTTCCTGATGGCCGTGATCGGCCTGGGCGCCGCAGGAGCGCTCCTGGTCATCGCCCAGGCGATGCTCATCGCCGAGGTGGTGGTCGGTGCGTTCCAGCACGGGCTGGGCGTCTCCGTACTGCGCACCCCCCTGCTGCTGCTGGCGGCGGTCGCGGCCGGCCGTGCCCTGGTCTCCTGGCTCACCGAACTCGCCGCCCACCGGGCGAGCGCGGCGGTGAAGTCGGAGCTGCGGGGGCGGCTCCTGGAGCGGGCCACCGCGCTCGGTCCCGGCTGGCTGGACGGACAGCGCACCGGCTCCCTGGTCGCCCTGGCCACCCGGGGGGTCGACGCCCTCGACGACTACTTCGCGCGCTACCTCCCCCAGCTGGGGCTCGCGGTGGTCGTGCCGGTCGCGGTGCTGGCGCGGATCGTCACCGAGGACTGGGTGTCGGCGGCCATCGTCGTCGGCACCCTTCCGCTGATCCCGGTCTTCATGGTGCTGATCGGCTGGGCCACCCAGTCCCGGATGGACCGTCAGTGGCGGCTGCTGTCCCGGCTGTCCGGGCACTTCCTGGACGTGGTCGCGGGGCTGCCGACGCTGAAGGTGTTCGGGCGGGCCAAGGCACAGGCCGAGTCCATCCGGCGGATCACCGGCGAGTACCGCCGGGCGACCATGCGGACCCTGCGGATCGCCTTCATCTCGTCCTTCGCGCTGGAGCTGCTGGCGACCCTCTCGGTGGCCCTGGTCGCCGTGACGATCGGCATGCGGCTCGTGCACGGCGAGATGGACCTGTACATCGGCCTGGTCATCCTGATCCTCGCGCCCGAGGCGTATCTGCCGCTGCGGCAGGTCGGCGCGCAGTACCACGCGGCCGCCGAGGGGCTCGCGGCCGCCGAGGAGATCTTCGCCGTGCTGGAGACGCCGGTCCCGGCCCCCGGCACGACCGAGGTCCCTCAGGGCCCGCTGGCCTTCGAGAACGTGACCGTCCGCTACCCGGGCCGCGCGGCCGACGCCCTCTCCGAGGTGTCGTTCACCGTCGCACCGGGGGAGACCGTCGCGCTGGTCGGCCCGAGCGGCGCGGGCAAGTCGACCCTGCTGCACACCCTGCTGGGCTTCGTACGGCCCACCGGAGGCCGGGTGCGGATCGGGGGAGTCGATCTCGCCGACCTCGACCCGGAGCAGTGGCGGTCACGGATCGCGTGGGTACCGCAGCGCCCCCACCTGTACGCCGGGACGATCGCGGAGAACGTACGGCTGGCGCGTCCCGACGCCGACGAGGCGGCCGTACGGCGGGCGCTGGCGGACGCGGGGGCGCTGGACTTCGTGACCGCGCTGCCCGAGGGTCCGGACACCGTCCTGGGCGAGGACGGCAGCGGCCTGTCCGCGGGTCAGCGCCAGCGACTCGCCCTGGCCCGTGCCTTCCTCGCCGACCGTCCCGTCCTGCTGCTCGACGAGCCGACGGCGGCGCTCGACGGCGCGACGGAGGCGGAGATCGTGACGGCCGTACGGCGGCTGGCGGCCGGCCGGACGGTCCTCCTGGTGGTGCACCGGCCTGCGCTGCTGGGCGTGGCGGACCGGATCGTCCGGCTGGCGGAGCCGGCCGACCCCGGCCCCCGCCGGTCCGCGGCAGCCGTCACGGCGGCCCCCGCCCCGCCGGAGGCGCCGGCCTCCGGCACCCCGGCCGCCGCCGAGACCCCTCCCGCCGCCTCCCAGCACAGCGTGCTCGCCCGGATCCGGGGCATGGCGGGCGCCCGCCGCGGCCGGCTCGCCCTCGCGCTGCTGCTGGGTGCTCTGGCGCTCGGCAGCGCCGTCGGGCTGATGGCCACGTCCGGGTGGCTCATCTCGCGGGCCTCACAGCAGCCGCCGGTGCTCTATCTGATGGTGGCGGTGACGGCGACCCGCGCCTTCGGCATCGGCCGGGCGGTGTTCCGGTACGCGGAGCGGCTGGTGTCGCACGACGCCGTGCTGCGGATGCTCGCCGACACCCGGGTCGCGGTGTTCCGCCGCCTGGAGCGGCTGGCGCCCGCCGGGCTGCGCACGACCCGGCGGGGCGACCTGCTGACCCGGCTGGTCGCAGACGTGGACGCCCTCCAGGACTACTGGCTGCGCTGGCTGCTGCCTGCCGCTGCCGCCGCCGTCGTGTCGGCCGGGTCGGTGGCGTTCACGGCATGGCTGCTGCCGGAGGCGGGCGCGGTGCTCGCCGCCGGGCTGCTCGCGGCCGGGGTGGGCGTCCCGCTGATCACCGGCGCGGTGGCCCGCCGGGCCGAACGCCGGCTGGCCCCCGCCCGGGGCGTGCTCGCCACCCGTACCGCCGACCTGCTCACCGGCACCGCCGAACTGACCGTCGCGGGCGCCCTGCCCGCCCGCCGGGCCGAGGTGCGGGCCGCCGACGGTGTGCTCACCCGGATCGCCTCGCGGGCCGCCACGGCCACCGCCCTGGGCGACGGCCTGACCGCGCTCGTCTCCGGACTGACCGTGGCCGCGGCGGCGCTCGTGGGCGCCCAGGCGGTCGCCGCCGGGCGGCTGGACGGCGTGACCATGGCGGTGGTGGTGCTGACCCCGCTGGCCGCCTTCGAGGCCGTCCTGGGGCTGCCGCTCGCCGTGCAGTACCGCCAGCGGGTCCGCAGGAGCGCCGAGCGGGTGTACGAGGTGCTGGACTCCCCCGACCCGGTGCGCGAGCCGGAGCGGCCCCGGCAGGCGCCCACGACGCCGTTCCCGCTCACCGTCCGGGGGCTGACCGCCCGGCACGCCGGGCAGGACCGGGACGCGCTCGCCGGGGTCGACCTCACGCTGGGACAGGGGCACCGGATCGCCGTGGTGGGCCCCTCCGGCTCCGGCAAGACGACTCTCGCCCAGGTGCTGCTGCGCTTCCTGGACGCCGGTGCGGGCTCCTCGTACACCCTCGGCGGGGTGGACGCCGCCGCCCTGGACGGCGACGACGTACGCCGTCTGGTCGGGCTGTGCGCCCAGGACGCGCATCTCTTCGACAGCTCGGTGCGCGAGAACCTGCTGCTGGCGCGGAAGGGCGCGAGCGAGGAAGAACTGCGGGACGCGCTGGCGCGGGCCCGGCTGCTGGAGTGGGCGGACGGACTGCCCGACGGGCTCGACACCCTCGTCGGCGAGCACGGGGCCCGGCTCTCCGGCGGTCAGCGGCAGCGTCTGGCGCTGGCCCGGGCGCTGCTCGCCGACTTCCCGGTGCTGGTGCTCGACGAGCCCGCCGAGCACCTCGACCTGCCGACCGCCGACGCGCTCACCGCGGATCTGCTCGCCGCGACCGAGGGCCGTACCACCCTGCTCATCACCCACCGGCTGGCCGGTCTCGGGGCGGTGGACGAGGTGGTCGTCCTCGACGCGGGCCGGATCGTCCAGCGCGGCACGTACGCGGAACTGGCGGCCGTGGAGGGACCGTTGCGCGCGATGGTCGAGCGGGAGGCGGCGGCGGACCTGCTCGTGGCCGCGCAGCCGTAGGGTTGAGCCATCGGGGGTGAGGTGTCCCCCGGGCGTACGCCTCCGACAGGACCGGGGCCGCCGGCCGGGTCACGATCGCTGACATGCGCTCACTTCGCCGTCGTTCCCGGCTCGTCGTGGTCCTGCTCTGCGGGGCGGCCCTGCTCGCGGCCCGCCCCATGGCCGCCGACGGGGAGCCCGGCGACGGGGCCGGCGCGGACTCCGGACTCAGTACGCGGGTGGCGCGGCTGTACGAGGACGCGGCCGCGGCCACCCGGCGGTACGAGACGGGGCGGCGCGCGGCGGACGCGAAGCAGGCCGAGGTCCGGCGGCTGGAGGAACTCCTCGGCCGGGAACGGCGGGAGACCGCGGTGCTGCGCGAGGATCTGGGCCGTATCGCGCGCGCCCAGTACCGCGACGGGGGCGGGCTCCCGGTCGTCGCGCAGATGCTGCTGGCGGCCGACCCGGAGCGGCTGATGCGCGGTCAGCACCTGTTCTCCCAGGCGAATCTGGCCGTTGACAACGCGCTGGAGAAGAGCCGCCGGGCCGAGACCCGGCTGGCCGCCGACGAGGCGCGGGCCGTCGCGGTCTGGCAGGAGGTCGAGCGCAGACGGGTCGAGCTCGCCGGCCTGAAGCAGGGCATCGAGGACAAGCTGGAGCAGGCGCGGTGGGAGCTGCAGGGGCAGGCGGACGCCTCGGTGGCCGCGGGCGCGTGCCGTGGTGCCGTACGGCTCGACCAGCCGCCCGCGCGGGTCATGGGCGCGTGGGTCACCCCGGTGGAGACGTACACCCTGTCGGCGGGCTTCGGCAGCGGCGGTGACCGCTGGGTGAACCGGCACACCGGTCAGGACTTCGCGGTGCCGATCGGGACGCCGGTGCGGGCGGTCGGCGCGGGGCGCGTGGTGCGGGTGGCGTGCGGGGGTGCGTTCGGCATCCAGGTGGTGATCCGGCATGCCGACGGCTACTGCACCCAGTACGCCCATCTCGCCGCCGTGACGGTGGACCAGGGGGACCGGGTGACGGCCGGGCAGTGGATCGGCCAGTCCGGCACCTCCGGCAACTCCACCGGACCGCATCTGCACTTCGAGGTACGGGTCACGCCCGAGCTGGGCTCGTCGGTCGACCCGGTGCCGTGGCTGGCGGAACGCGGTGTGCCGGTCGCCTAGGAGGACGTGGGCCGCCTACCGCCGCTCGGCGATCAGCCGCTCGATGACCACGGCGACCCCGTCCTCGTTGTTGGCGACCGTCTGCCCGGAGGCGGCGGCGATCACGTCCGGGTGCGCGTTGCCCATGGCGTACGAGCGGCCCGCCCAGGTCAGCATCTCGACGTCGTTGGGCATGTCCCCGAACGCGACGACCTCCTCGTGCGAGATCCCGCGCTCGGCACAGCACAGGGCGAGCGTGCTGGCCTTGGAGACGTCCGGGCCGCTGATCTCCAGCAGGGCGCTGGGGCTGGACCGGGTGACGTTGGCGCGGTCGCCGATGGCGAGGCGGGCCAGGGTGAGGAAGGCGTCCGGGTCGAGCGTGGGGTGGAACGCGAGGATCTTCAGCACCGGCTCAGCGGCGGCGAGGCCGTCCGGCGCCAGCAGCTCCTCGGCGGGCGCGAGACGGTCCGGGACCTCCATGTGCATCTTCGGGTACTCCGGCTCCTGGTGGAAGCCGTACGTCTGCTCGATCGCGTACATCGTGCCGGGCGCCGCGTCGCGCAGCAGCCGTACGGCGTCCAGCGCGTTGTTCCGCTCCAGCTCGCGCACCTTCACGAACCGGTGGGTGCCGGGGCCGCCGTGCAGATCGACCACGGCGGCGCCGTTCCCGCAGATCGCGAGGCCGTGGCCGTGGACGTGCTCGCTGACGACGTCCATCCAGCGGGCGGGGCGGCCGGTGACGAAGAAGACCTCGATGCCCGCTTCCTCGGCGGCGGCGAGGGCGTCGACCGTGCGCGGGGACACCGACTTGTCGTCGCGCAGCAGCGTGCCGTCGAGATCGGTGGCGATCAGCCGCGGCGGGAGGGCGGGGGCCGGGGTCTCGGGCTGTCGAGTCGCTGAGGTCACCCGGCCATTCTCGCGCATATGCCCGCACGGCCGTGCGAGAGCTCGCACACATGAGACACAGGAAGGGCTCAGGCGGCCGGTCCTCGCGGTCGGCGACCGGCCGTCGGCGTCAGCCGAGTTGGGCCGGCGCCTCCATGGCGATCTGCTCGAAGACCTTCTCGTCCGAGGCGAAGTCGGAGTCCGGGATGGGCCAGTGGAGCACCAGCTCGGTGAAGCCGAGCTCCTGGTGCCGTCCCGCGAAGTCGACGAAGGCGTCCAGGGATTCCAGCGGGCGGCCGCGGTCCGGGGTGAACCCGGTGAGCAGGATCTTCTCCAGCCCGTTCACGTCCCGGCCTTCGGCGGCGCATACCTCGGCCAGTTTCCCGACCTGAGCGCGAATGGCCTGAACCGACTGCTCAGGGGTGCCGTTCTCATACAGCTTGGGGTCGCCGGTGGTCACCCACGCCTGACCGTGCCGGGCCGCGAGCCGCAGTCCGCGCGGTCCGGTCGCCGCCACCGCGAAGGGCAGCCGGGGACGCTGGACACAGCCGGGGATGTTGCGTGCCTCGTGCGCCGAGTAGAAGGCGCCCTCGTGGGACACGGAGTCCTCGGTGAGCAGCCGGTCGAGCAGCGGCACGAACTCGGCGAACCGGTCGGCCCGCTCGCGCGGGGTCCACGGCTCCTGGCCGAGAGCGGTGGCGTCGAAGCCGGTGCCGCCCGCGCCGATGCCGAGGGTCACCCGGCCGCCGGAGATGTCGTCGAGGGAGATCAGGTCCTTGGCGAGGGTCACCGGATGCCGGAAGTTGGGCGAGGTCACCAGGGTGCCCAGCCGCAGCCGGTCGGTCACGGCGGCGGCGGCGGTGAGCGTGGGGACCGCGCCGAACCAGGGGCCGTCACGGAAGCTGCGCCAGGACAGATGGTCGTAGGTGTAGGCCGTGTGGAAACCGAGCTGCTCGGCGCGCGTCCACGCCGAACGGCCCCCTTCGTTCCAGCGGCGGTACGGGAGGATCACGGTGCTCAGGCGCAGACTCATGTCATCGAGCGTATGCGGACGCCGGTGTTTCACGTGAAACAGTCACCGTACGCGACCGGACAGCCACGGACTGAGGGCGAAGGAGATGAACTCCTTGTGCACCCGGTCACCCGGCAGCGGCACCATGAGCGAGGCGCCCGGCGGGAAACGGCGGGTCTTCACCCAGGCGTGGCCCTCGTAGAGGGCGCGGAGGAAGGCGGGCACGTCGTCGCGGTCGACGTCGGGGCAGGCCAGGCCGTCGACGGTGATCAGGGCGTCGCCGTCCGGGTAGAGCTGCACGCTCACGCTGGGCCGACCGCCCAGCTCGACGTAGGCCTCATGGGGCAGCGAGCCGTCCGGGTCGGTGGTGACGCCGAAGCCCGCGGCGGTGCGGCGGGAGGTCTGGTCGGCGCCGATGTCATGGGTGACCTCGATGTCGAGGGCGTACTCCTCGGCGATCACCCGGAGGGCGGTCACAGCAGCTTCGGTGCTGGGGAGATGGTCCATACCATCGATCATCCAGGGTCAGTGCTTCTCGGGGAACCGCAGATACCGTGGCGGGACGGCCTTCGTCAGCCACACCCCGTTCGCGCTGAGGTGGAACACATGGCCGTCGCGGTGCATGGCTCCGGCGTCCACGGACAGGACGACGGGGCGGCCCCGGCGGGCTCCGACCCGGGTCGCGGTCTCACGATCGGCGGAGAGATGCACATCGTGCCGGTTCATCGGCCGCAGTCCCTCGGCCCGGATCGCGTCCAGGGAGCGGGCCACGGTCCCGTGGTAGAGGTACGGCGGTGGGGTCGCCGGGGGCAGTCCGAGCTCCACGTCGATGCTGTGGCCCTGGCTGGCGCGGATCCGGCTGCCCTCGATCGCGAAGCGCTTCTTGTCGTTGGTGTCGACGACAAGGTCCAGCTCGTCCCGGGTGAAGCGGAAGCCGTGCGCGGCGCAGGCCGCGATCAGCTCGTCGATCTCGACCCAGCCGGCCTCGTCGAGGGTGAGGCCGATGCGCTCGGGCTGGTGGCGCAGATGTTTGGAGAGGTACTTCGACACCTTCACGGTGCGTCTTTCGTCCATCCCTCCACAATGACGGGAGAGACGTGGATCACGCACTTTCTTTTAGGCCCGAGGTTTGATCCACAACCAACAGTAGTTATCCACAGGCGAGTTGGAGTTTCTGTGGACAACTGGCCGTCCTCACAGGAGCTTTCGCCAACTGCCCCTGAGGACAGCTGATGTGGAG
This sequence comes from Streptomyces sp. YKOK-I1, assembly GCF_054660435.1. Taxonomy (NCBI): domain Bacteria; kingdom Bacillati; phylum Actinomycetota; class Actinomycetes; order Kitasatosporales; family Streptomycetaceae; genus Streptomyces; species Streptomyces sp. YKOK-I1. The sequence goes on along the minus strand of NZ_BAAGDR010000001.1, from coordinate 5,217,674 downwards.
AAGGGCGGCCCAAGTCGCCTCACACCGGCGGCCGCACTCGGGCGAGCGCCCTCAACACCCTGGGTGCGAAGCGCGACAGAACATGCGCCCCGCGCGCCTCCGGCGTCACCGGGACCACGGCCTCGTTGCGCGCCACGGCGCGCAGGATCGCGTCCGCGACCTTCTCCGGCGGGTAGTTGCGCAGCCCGTACGCGCGCGTGGCCCGTTTCTGGCGGCGCTTCTCCTCCTCCGCGTCGACGCCCACGAAGGTGGCCGTGGCCGTGATGCCGGTGTTCACCAGTCCGGGACAGATCGCCGTAACACCGATGCCCTGACCGGCCAGTTCGGCGCGCAGGCAGGCGCTCAGCATCAGCACGGCGGCCTTGGACGTGCTGTAGGCGGGCAGCGCTCTGGACGGCTGAAAGGCGGCGGCGGACGCGGTGTTGACGATGTGCCCGCCCTGACCGCGCTCGGCCATCCGCCCGCCGAAGAGCCGACACCCGTGGATGACCCCCCACAGGTTGACGTCCAGCACCCGGCGCCAGTCCTCGGAGGTGGTGTCGAAGAACGAACCCGAGAGCCCCACCCCCGCGTTGTTCACCAGCACGTCCAACACCCCGTACTCGGCGTGCACCTTGGCCGCGAGCTTCTCCATCTCCCGTTCGTCGGAGACGTCCACGGTCTCCGCCCAGGCCTCGGGAGCGCCGATCAGCCGTGCCATGCCGGCGGTGCGGACCGCGCTCTCCGGGTCCCGGTCGACTGCGATCACCCGTGCCCCGGCCTCCGCGAACGCGAACGCCGTGGCCCGACCGATGCCGCTGCCCGCGCCCGTCACCAGCACCAACTGCCCGCCGAAACGCTCGGCATGGCGCCCGGTGGCCTGCGGCTCCGGTTCGCCCGTGGCCTCGACGGACGCGACGAACTCCGTGATCCAGGAGGCGACCCGGTCGGGGCGCGTGCGCGGGACCCAGTGCTTCGCGGGAAGCGTGCGCCGGGTCAACCGCGGAGCCCACTGCTCCAGTTCGTCGTAGAGCCGCTCCGACAGGAACTTGTCGCCCAGCGGCGTGATGAGCTGCACGGGCACGTGCGCGTGCGCGTCGGGGCGCGGACGCCTCAGCCGGCTCCGTACGTTGTCCCGGTACAGCCAGGCGCCGTTGGCCGCGTCCGAGGGCAGCGACGAGGTCGGATAGCCGTCGCCCGGCACGTTCTCCACCCGGCGCAGGATCGCGGGCCAGCGCCTGCCGAGCGGTCCACGCCAGGCGAGTTCGGGCAGGGCGGGCGTGTGCAGCAGATACACGTACCAGGACTTGGCGCCCTGGCCGAGGAGTTGACCGACCCGGCGCGGAGTGGGCCTGCTGAGGCGCTTGTTGATCCAGTGCCCGAAATGGTCGAGGGACGGCCCGGACATCGAGGTGAACGACGCGATCCGGCCCTTGGTGCGCTCGACGGTCACGAACTCCCAGGACTGCACCGAACCCCAGTCGTGCCCCACCAGGTGCACCGGCCGGTCCGGACTGACCGCGTCCACGACCGCCAGGAAGTCGTCCGTCAGCTTCTCCAGGGTGAACCCGCCCCGCAGCGGCCGCGGCGCGCTGGAACGGCCGTGGCCCCGGACGTCGTACAGCACCACATGGAACCGGCCGGCCAGCCGGACCGCGACCTCGGACCACACCTCCTTGCTGTCCGGGTAGCCGTGCACCAGCACGACCACCGGCCGCCCGGGGTCCCCCAGCTCGGCCACGCACAGCTCTGTCCCGCCGGTCCGCACCCACCGCTCGCGCGCGCCCTGGAGCACCGTCACTTCCCCTCCGCCTTCCCCGCCGTCTTCGCTTCCGCCCAGCGCCGCACGTGCGGCACGTCGTCGTCCAGCCAGAAGGCCCCCTCCTCGGGATCCGCGGAGTCGGTGACCACGAGGATCTCCTCGAACTTGGCGCCCGTGCCCCGGAACCCGAGATGGGGTTCCACCGCCCACAGCCCGGGCCGCGGCGGATGGTCGGAGAAACGGTACGGCGACCACAGGGGCGACCAGCCCTCGCGGTGCCCGTGCAGCGCGTCCGCCGCCAGCCCCCTCAGGGCCTGGGTACCGAACCCGAACAGCCGGGGCGGGAAACGGTGCTCGCGCACCCGGTCCACCTTGTGGGCGATCACCCCGAAGGGGTACGCGCGATGCCGGTTGGCGTACCCCTGGCGGACCATGAGGCGGTCGACGTCGGCGTAGATCTCGCGCAGCGACCGCCGCTCGCGCACCTCACGCAGGATCAGCTCCCGGTGCGCCTCCAGATCGGCCAGGAGCCGCTCCTGCACCGGGTGGGCGCCGAGCGCGCCCGAGTAGCCGATGTCCGCCGTATACCCCTGAAACACGGGGGCCAGGTCGAGGATGAACGGCATCCCGGGCTCCAGCCGGCGGCCCGTGGGGAAGAACTGGAGCGGGATCCGGAAGCCCGCGAAGGCCGTGCGGTCCCCGAACCAGGCGAACGGCAGATGGAACCAGTCGCGCACCCCCCGCTCGCGCAGCCACTCCCGCTGCATCCGCGCCGCCTCGCGCTCCGTGATCCCCGGCTCCAGCCGGGCCGCCACCGCCTCCGCGCACGCGTAGGCGAGCCGCTGCACCTGTCTGAACCCCCGCAGCTCGGCGGGGAGTCCGCCCGTCACTGCCGTCGTCATGCCACCTCGTCCCACCGGTCCGCGCCGACTGCGGTACGTGTCCGTAACTTGACCACGCCGAATCTGGCAGTTGTTAGATAAATCGTCAATAGGTTGCCCCGTAACTCTGAAGCAGGGCGTCCCCTACGGGCCCGTACATCTGAGGTCTGAGGCGAAGACGGCTCTGAGGTCTGACGATGTCCGTGGCGTGCGTCACTACATTCGGAGCTGTGACTGTGATCGCGACCGAAAGCCTGAGCAAGCGGTTCCCCCGGGTGACCGCGCTCGACCGGCTGTCCGTGGACATCGGACCCGGTGTGACCGGACTCGTCGGAGCCAACGGCGCCGGCAAGTCCACGCTCATCAAGATCCTGCTGGGTCTCTCACCCGCCACCGAGGGCCGCGCCCAAGTGCTCGGCCTCGACGTGGCCACCCAGGGCGCCACCATCCGCGAGCGGGTCGGCTACATGCCGGAGCACGACTGCCTGCCGCCCGACGTCTCGGCCACCGAGTTCGTCGTGCACATGGCCCGCATGTCCGGCCTGCCGCCCACCGCCGCCCGCGAGCGCACCGCGGACACCCTGCGCCACGTCGGGCTGTACGAGGAGCGCTACCGCCCCATCGGCGGCTACTCCACGGGCATGAAACAGCGCGTCAAACTGGCGCAGGCCCTGGTACACGACCCGCAGCTGGTCTTCCTCGACGAGCCGACCAACGGCCTCGACCCGGTCGGCCGCGACGAGATGCTCGGCCTCATCCGCCGCATCCACACCGACTTCGGCATCTCGGTCCTCGTCACCTCCCACCTCCTCGGCGAACTGGAGCGCACCTGCGACCACGTCGTGGTCGTCGACGGCGGCAAGCTCCTGCGCTCCAGCTCCACCACCGACTTCACCCAGACCACCACCACCCTCGCGATCGAGGTCACCGACACCGACGCCCACCCGGACGGCACCCGCGCGGTCCGCGAGGCGCTCCACGCGCGCGGGGTGGAGATCGTGGAATCCGGCGCGGGCCTGCCCGGCGCCGGCCACATCCTGCTGCTGACCGCCCAGGGCGAGGAGACCTACGACCTCGTCCGTGACGTGGTCGCCGACCTCGGACTCGGCCTGGTCCGGATGGAACAGCGCCGGCACCACATCTCCGAGGTCTTCACCGACGCGGACAACGCGACGAGGGACGGCGGCCCGACGGACGGAGACACGACCAGGAAGGAGGCCGTCGGCCATGGCGGTTGACCAGCCCGTCACCACCCCCACGGGGGACCAGACCCGTATCCACAACATCGGCTACCGCAGCTACGACGGCCCCCGCCTCGGCCGCGCCTACGCCCGCCGCTCCCTCTACTCGCAGTCCCTGCGCGGCGCCTACGGCCTCGGCCGCTCGGTGAAGTCCAAGGTGCTGCCCATGCTGCTGTTCGTGGTGATGTGCGTGCCCGCGGCCATCATGGTCGCCGTCGCGGTCGCCACGAAGGCCAAGGAACTCCCCGTCGACTACACCCGCTACGCGATCATCATGCAGGCCGTCATCAGCCTGTACGTCGCCTCGCAGGCACCCCAGTCCGTCTCCCGCGACCTGCGCTTCAAGACCGTCCCGCTGTACTTCTCCCGGCCCATCGAGACCGCGGACTACGTACGCGCCAAGTACGCGGCCCTGGCCTCGGCGCTGTTCGTCCTCACCGCCGCCCCCCTTCTCGTGCTCTACGTCGGCGCGCTGCTGGCCAAGCTCGACTTCGCCGACCAGAGCAAGGGATTCGCCCAAGGACTCGTCTCCGTGGCCCTGCTCTCCCTGCTCTTCGCCGGCATCGGCCTGGTCATCGCCTCGGTGACCCCCCGCCGCGGCTTCGGCATCGCGGCCGTCATCGCCGTCCTGACCATCTCCTACGGCGCCGTCTCCACGCTCCAGGCCATCGCCGACGCCCAGGACAGCACCGGCGCCATCGCCTGGATCGGACTGTTCTCCCCGGTCACGCTGATCGACGGCGTCCAGTCCGCGTTCCTCGGCGCCGGCTCGGCCTACCCCGGCGCCATGGGCCCGAGCACCGGCGAGGGCGTGGTCTTCCTCGCCGTCACCCTCGGTCTGATCGCCGCCTGCTACGGCCTCCTGATGCGCCGCTACCGGAAGGTGGGCCTGTGACCACGCTCCACATCGACCATGTCTCCCGCTGGTTCGGCAACGTGGTCGCCGTCAACGACATCACCATGACCATCGGCCCCGGAGTCACCGGCCTGCTCGGCCCCAACGGCGCCGGGAAGTCCACCCTGATCAACATGATGGGCGGCTTCCTCGCCCCCTCCACCGGCACCGTCACCCTCGACGGACAGCAGGTCTGGCGCAACGAGGCCATCTACAAGCACATCGGCATCGTCCCCGAGCGCGAGGCGATGTACGACTTCCTCACCGGCCGCGAGTTCGTCGTCGCCAACGCCGAACTGCACGGCCTCGGCGACAAGGCGGCCCAGCGGGCCCTGGCCACGGTGGAGATGGAGTACGCCCAGGACCGCAAGATCTCGACCTACTCCAAGGGCATGCGCCAGCGCGTGAAGATGGCGAGCGCCCTCGTCCACGACCCCTCACTGCTCCTGCTGGACGAGCCCTTCAACGGCATGGACCCGCGCCAGCGCATGCAGCTCATGGACCTGCTGCGGCGCATGGGGGACGAGGGCCGCACCGTGCTGTTCTCCTCCCACATCCTCGAAGAGGTCGAGCAGCTCGCCCGGCACATCGAGGTCGTCGTCGCCGGACGGCACGCGGCCAGCGGCGACTTCCGCAGGATCCGCCGTCTGATGACCGACCGACCGCACCGCTATCTGGTGCGCTCCAGCGACGACCGCGCCCTCGCGGCCGCACTGATCGCCGACTCGTCGACCTCCGGCATCGAGGTGGACCTGGCCGAGGGCGCCCTGCGCATCCAGGCCGTCGACTTCGGCCGCTTCACCGCACTGCTGCCGAGGGTCGCCAGGGACCACGGCATCCGGCTGCTGGCGGTCTCGCCGTCCGACGAGTCCCTCGAGTCCGTCTTCTCGTACCTGGTCGCGGCGTAGGAGGCCGAAGATGTACGACCCCACAGTCGCCCGGCTCACCTACCGGGCCCTGCTCGGCCGCCGTCGGGCCCTCATCCTGGGCGCCCTGCCCCTGCTGCTGATCGTGATCTCCCTGGTCGTACGGGCCCTGACCGGCGCCGACGACCAGACGGCCGCCGACCTGCTGGGCGGGCTCGGGCTGGCCACGATGGTGCCGATCATCGGTGTCATCGCCGGCACCGGCGCGATCGGCCCGGAGATCGACGACGGCTCGGTGGTGTACCTGCTGTCCAAGCCGATCAAGCGACCGACGATCATCTTCACCAAGCTGATCGTGGCGATCGCGGTGACGATGGTGTTCTCGGCCCTGCCCACGCTGATCGCCGGGTTCATCCTCAACGGCAACGGCCAGCAGATCGCCGTGGCCTACACGGTCGCGGCCCTGGTCTCCTCCATCGCCTACGCGGCACTCTTCCTGCTGCTGGGCACGGTGTCCCGGCACGCCGTGGTCTTCGGGCTCGTCTACGCCCTGGTCTGGGAGGCCCTGTTCGGCTCCCTGGTGCCGGGCGCGCGCACCCTCAGCGTCCAGCAGTGGTCGCTGGCCGTCGCCCACAAGGTGGCCGGCGGGGACCTGGTCACCTCGGACGTCGGACTGACGACGGCGACCGTGTTGCTGGTCGCGGTGACCGTCCTGGCCACCTGGTACGCGGGACAGAAGCTGCGGGCACTGACCCTGGCGGGCGAGGAGTAGCAGGGGCGGGGGTGCGGCCGCCGTCGCTCTTGACGGTGGCTTCACCTCCTCCCGGGCACACTGGGCCGAAGGATTGCGGCCCATCAGGAGGGCAGGAGGCCGGGATGGCAGACAGGACGTCACAACGCGGCGGTCGCGAGGAATCCGGTGACGAGATCTGGGACGACCTGGTCCTGGACGAGGACTTCGTCCGGGCCGCCGAGACGTCCGAGCCGTCCGCCCGGGCCCGGATGCTCGCCGCACGCTGGCGGGCCCAGGAGCCCGAGCCGCAGCCGTGGCGCTCCGACGAGCCGCCCGCCGGATGGTTCTTCAGCAAGGCACGCCGTCGCAGGTGGCGCCGCCGATAGCACACCTGTTTTATTCAGTGGCGCCCAACTCGCGCACCGGGCAGAGTGGTTGTCGTCCACCACGAGCTGGGAGAGGAGCGGGGCGATGTCCATGCACGGCAGTACGTCCAGCTCCCGACAGGGCAGCCGGCGGCGGGCTCCGGAGTAGTTACCCCTCCGAGAAGCCCCGGTCGCACGGGGAGCTGCCCGGGGCGGCCGCTTCGAGCACGCGATGTCGCTCTCGCGTGGGCCGCCCACCCGGAGGATTGGCCGAGTGGCAAGGCACCGGTTTGCTAAACCGTGGTCGGGGGTCACACCCCGCGCACGTTCGATCCGTGCATCCTCCGCAAGAAGTGACAACTGTGGCCGCCACGCCCCACAGCCTCAGCCCAGCAGACGCTCCACCACCACCGCGACCCCGTCCTCCTCGTTCGAGGACGTCACCTCGTCGGCGACGGCCTTCAGTTCCTCATGGGCGTTGGCCATGGCCACCCCCCGCGCGGCCCACGCGAACATGGGAAGGTCGTTGGGCATGTCGCCGAAGGCGATGGTCCCGGCGGCCTTCACGCCCAGACGGCGAGCCGCCAGCGAGAGCCCCGTCGCCTTGGACAGCCCCAGCGGCAGCAGCTCCACGATGCCCTCACCGGCCATCGCGACGGTCACGAAACCCCCCGCGGCCCGGCGGGCGGCTTCGGCCAGCTCGTCGTCCGTGAGGGTCGGATGCTGTATGTAGATCTTGCTCAGCGGGGCGGCCCACAGATCCGACGCGTCGGTGAACGGCGTCGAGGGCAGCCTGCCGGTGACCGAGTACCCCGGCCCGACCAGCACATCGCCGTCCAGCCCGTCCCGGCTCGCCGCCAGGTGCAGCGGTCCGGTCTCCGCCTCGATCTTCGCCAGCGCCACCCCGGCGAGCTGCCGGTCCAGGGTCACCGAGGTCAGCAGACGGTGCTCGCCGGCGTCGTACACCTGTGCGCCCTGGCCGCAGACCGCGAGGCCCTGGTAGCCGAGGTCGTCGAGGATGTGCCGGGTCCAGGGGACCCCGCGGCCGGTGACCACGATGTGCGCCGCGCCCGCCGCGGTGGCGGCGGCGAGCGCGTCACGAGTGCGCCGCGAGACCGACTCGTCGGAGCGCAGGAGCGTGCCGTCGAGGTCGGTAGCGATCAGCCGGTAGGGGAACCCGCCGGAGGGAGACGCGGTGCTCACTTGGCGGTCGGCTCCAGGACCTCACGGCCGCCGAGGTAGGGGCGCAGCACCTCGGGCACCCGCACCGAACCGTCGGCCTGCTGGTGGTTCTCCAGGATCGCGACGATCGTGCGCGGGACGGCGCACAGGGTGCCGTTGAGCGTGGCCAGCGGGCGGACCTGCTTGCCCTCGCGGACCCGGATCGACAGCCGGCGGGACTGGAACTCGGTGCAGTCCGAGGTCGAGGTCAGCTCGCGGTACTTGCCCTGGGTCGGGATCCACGCCTCGCAGTCGAACTTGCGGGCCGCCGAGGAGCCGAGGTCACCGGTGGCGACGTCGATCACCCGGAACGGCAGCTCCAGCGAGGTCAGCCACTGCTTCTCCCACTCCAGCAGACGCTGGTGCTCGGCCTCCGAGTCGTCGGGGTGGACGTAGGAGAACATCTCGACCTTGTCGAACTGGTGGACGCGGAAGATGCCCTTGGTGTCCTTGCCGTGCGAACCGGCCTCGCGGCGGAAGCAGGGCGAGAAGCCCGCGTAGCGCAGCGGAAGGCGCTCGGCGTCGATGATCTCGTCCATGTGGTACGCGGCGAGCGGGACCTCGGAGGTGCCGACCAGATAGAGGTCGTCCTTGTCGAGGTGGTAGACGTCCTGGGCCGCCTGGCCGAGGAAGCCGGTGCCCGCCATCGACTGGGGGCGGACCAGGGCCGGGGTCAGCATCGGCGTGAAGCCGGCCGCCGTGGCCTGCGCGATCGCCGCGTTGACCAGGGCCAGCTCCAGCAGCGCGCCCACGCCGGTCAGGAAGTAGAAGCGGGAGCCGGAGACCTTCGCGCCGCGCTCGACGTCGATCGCGCCGAGCAGCTGGCCGAGCTCCAGATGGTCCTTGGGCTCGAAGCCCTCGGCGCCGAAGTCACGGATCGTGCCGTGCGTCTCGAGGGTGACGAAGTCCTCCTCGCCGCCGACGGGCACACCGGGGTGGACGAGGTTGCCGAGCCGGAGCAGCAGCTCCTGGGTCTCGGCGTCGGCCGCGTCGCGCTCGGCGTCGGCCGTCTTGACGTCGGCGGCGAGCTGGCTCGCCTGCTTCAGCAACTCGGCCTTCTCCTCGGCGGCGGCCTTGGGGATCAGCTTGCCGAGCGACTTCTGTTCGTTGCGCAGTTCGTCGAAGCGGACGCCGGACGACCTGCGCCGCTCGTCGGCGGACAGGAGAGCGTCGACGAGCGCGACGTCCTCTCCACGGGCGCGCTGGGACGCGCGCACACGGTCGGGGTCCTCACGGAGCAGGCGAAGGTCAATCACGCGGTCAAGGCTACCGGTGCGTGGTTGCGGCTCACGACTCACTCTTCCGAATCACGCACCGGATGTTCGGAATCATGGCTTACGTTCCGTTATGGGGTAATTGCCGAACGTGTCAAGGAAAAGTGTCTCACTCCCTGGGACGGGTCATGTGACGGGCGTCGCATTGACTCGATTTCCTTGCGCGGGACGGGACTTGGAGGCGGGGTTGTCCACAGGGATCCACACCCCGAGTGAGTTATCCACAGGGTGTGCGAAAAGTCTGTGGACATTGGAATGGATCATTCCGAGCCGCCTCGGCGACACGGGGAATTCCCGTCCCTGACGCCCGCCACCCCCACTTTCGAGTGGAAATGAGTCGTCCCAAAGGATTGATCGAAGGAAACGGGTGGACGAAGGGTGATGCGCAGGGCTGTGGGCCCGCTTGCGCCCTCCAGGGCGATTTGTCGACTGGATGGCGCTTCGTTGTCGACTTGTCCCCAGGTCGAGAAGCCCACCTGTGGATAACTTCTGTGGATAACGAAGATGTGTAGGTAGGACCGGACCGAGTCGCCCGGCACCGGTTCTAGAACCGGCCGTCCTGGCAGCGCGCGACCCAGTCGGCCGCCGCCACGAACGCGCTGTCCGAGGTCCCGGTCAGCGGAGCGGGCACGTCCGCCGCGGTCGCGTCCGCGCGCGGGTACGAGCCGAGGAAACGCACATCGCGGCAGATCCGCTTCAGCCCCATCAGCGCGTCCGCCACCCGGCGGTCGGTGATGTGCCCCTCGGCGTCGATGCAGAAGCAGTAGTTGCCGATGCCCGCGCCCGTGGGCCGGGACTGCAGCACCATCAGGTTGATGCCGCGGGTGGCGAACTCGCCCAGCAGATCACGCAGCCCACCGGGATGGTCGTCGCGCTGCCACAGCACGATCGACGTCTTGTCCGCGCCCGTCGGTGCCGCGGGCCGGGCGGGCCGGCCGACGAGCACGAACCGGGTCTGGGCGTTCTCGGCGTCGTGGATCCCGGTCTCCAGGGCGGCGAGGCCGTACCGGGAGGCCGCGAACTCGCCCGCGAAGGCGGCGTCGTAGCGGCCCTCCTGGACCAGCCGGGCGGCGTCCGCGTTCGAGGCGGCCGACTCCCAGACCGCTTCGGGGAGGTTCGCCTTCAGCCAGTTGCGCACCTGCGGCTGGGCGGCCGGGTGCGCGGAGACCGTCTTGATGTCCGCCAGCGTGGTGCCGGGCCGCACCAGCAGCGCGAAGGTGATCGACAGCAGCACCTCGCGGTAGATCATCAGCGGCTCGCCCGCGACCAGCTCGTCCAGGGTCGTGGTGATCCCGCCCTCGACGGAGTTCTCGATCGGCACGAAAGCGGCCTCGGCCTCGCCCCCGCGCACCGCGTCGAGCGCGGACTGCACCGACACATAGGGGATCAGCTGCCGGGTGGCGGTCTCCGGAAGCGTGCGCAGGGCGACCTCCGTGAAGGTCCCCTCGGGGCCGAGATACGCATAGCTCGCTGGCATGACCTCACCCTAATGGCCGTAGCGGAACCACGGGCCGCTGTCTCACGAGCACCCCTCCGACGAATGAATCCGCGTAACCCCGGGCGCACCCCTTGGACCGGACCGGAGAAACAGCCCGCCCCACACGCCCCGTCTCATCCCTCCAGCAACGCCTGCCCCACATATCCCCCGGCCGCCGCTCCACCCGGCACCGCGAAGAGACCGCTCGACTCATGGCGGATGTACTTCGACAGGGCGTCCCCGCGGTCCAGCTTGCGCTGGACGGTGACGAAACCGCGCAGCGGGTCCGCCTGCCAGCAGACGAAGAGCAGCCCCGCGTCGGGGGTGCCGTCCGGGTCGATGCCGTCGTGGAAGGAGAAGGGCCGCCGCAGCATGGCCGCGCCGCCGTTCTGGTCGGGCCGGGTGATCCGGGCGTGCGCGTTGAGCGGGACGACCAGATCGCCGTTCGCGTCGGTCTTCTCCAGGTCCATCGCGGTCGTCTCGCCGCCCCCGGTCAGCGGCGCCCCGTCGGACTTGCGCCGCCCGATCACCTGCTCCTGCGCCGTGAGCGACAGCTTCTCCCAGTCGTCGAGGAGCATGCGGATACGGCGTACGACGGCGTAGGAGCCGTTCGCCATCCAGACGGGGTCCTTGGCGCTCTTCGCGGGGACGAAGATGCGCTCGTCGAAGTCGGACTCGGTCGGCTTGGGATTGCGGGTGCCGTCCATCTGGCCCATCAGATTGCGGGCGGTCATGGGGTGGGCGGTGGCACCAGGGGAGCGGTTGAAGCCGTTCATCTGCCAGCGGACCTTCGCCGCGCTGCCCGCGTCCTTCTGGATCGCGCGCAGGGCGTGGAAGGCGACCAGGGCGTCGTCGGCGCCGATCTGCACCCAGAGGTCACCGTTGCTGCGGGTCTTGTCGAGGTGGTCGGAGGAGAAGTCGGGCAGCGGGTCCAGGGCGACCGGGCGCTGCTTCTCCAGACCGGTACGGGCGAAGAAGCTGTTGCCGAAACCGAAGGTGACCGTCAGCGAGGACGGCCCCGCGTCCCGGGCGATGTCCGTGTCGTCGTTCGGGGCCGCCTCGCCCGCCATCAGCAGACGGGCCGTCTCCGACCAGCGGCGCAGCAGCGCGGCGGCCTCCTTGCGGCCCGCACCTGCCGCCAGGTCGAAGGCCACCAGATGCCCCCGCGCCTGGAGGCCCTGGGTGATGCCGGGCTGGTGTTTCACGTGAAACGGCGCCTGCCCCGCGCCGACCGAGGACAGTGGGGTCGCCCGGGCGGGCGCCGCCGCGTAACCGGCGGTCGCGCCCGCCGCCCCGAGCACCAGCCCGGTGGCACCGGCGGTGCCGAGCAGTGTGCGCCGGGTCAGCCGCGCCGCGCCCTCCTCAGAGGAGGGGGCCGCCGGCTCATGAACTTCGGTGGTGGACTGGTCAGGCATGGTGCGGTTCAGCCGATCTGCGCGTTCTTGGAGACGGTCACCTGGTCGATGTCGGAGGTCCGCACGGTCACGGCGATCTTCCATTCGCCGGCCATGGGGATCTGCACCCCATTCGCCGCCCAGTGTCCGGTGGTGATGTGGTCGGGGGTGACGGGCAGCGGCCCGATGTTCTTGGCTTCGAGGGTGAAGGCGACCTTGACCTCGGGGACGTCGAAGCCGCGTCCGTTGGGCCGGGTCACATAGACGTGCATCTCGTTGGCGCCGGCCCGGGCGGGGTCGATGTCCACGCTGACGACCCCCTTGCCGTCGGCGCCGCCGGTGTCGAAGGACATGTCCAGCGTCAGGGCACCGGAGGTGGAGTCCGAGGAATCCGAGGACGCGGAAGAAGAGGACGTGGACGACGAGCCCGCCTTGGCGGCCTCCAGCTCCGTGCGGCCCGGCTCGGTCGAGGTCAACGCGGTGGTGACGGCGAGGAGCACGACGGCGACACCGGCCTCGGCGAGCACCGAGCGGCGCAGCCCGAGGCGGTGGGGGTCGCCGTCCCGCAGCCGCTTCTGCCGGGCGGTGTCCACGGCGGCCTGCTGCCGCGCGAGCTGCGCGGCCCGCCGCGCATCACCGGCATCGCCGCCCCCCTTCGCGCTCCCGGCGTTCTTGGACTCGCCGGCGCTCTGGGACTCACCGGCCCGCGCGGGAGCGGTCGCGTGCTCCTTCTCCGGCTGCTCCTCCCCGGCCTCTCCTGTGGTCTCCGTGTCCCCTGCCGCCGCCGCGTCCGCCAGCCGGGCCGTCCACCGCCGGGAGATCCAGGCGATGCCGACGAGCAGGGCCACCAGGCCGATCTTCACCAGGAGCAGTTGGCCGTACCGGGTCTCGGTGAACGCCGACCAGGAGCCGAGCTGGCGCCAGGACTGGTAGACGCCGGTCCCGACCAGGGCGATGACGCTGCCGAAGGCGACCTGGGAGAAGCGGTGGACCGCCGCGGCCTCGACGGGCCGGTCCGCGGGCGCCCGGTAGAGGGCGACGAGTAGCGCGGCGAGCCCGCCCAGCCAGGTGGCGACGGCCACCAGGTGCAGGATGTCGACCGGCATCGCGATGCCCGGCTGCAGCCCGGTCGAGGCGTGTTCGGCCATGGCCCAGCTCGCCGCGAGCCCGGCGGCCACGACCGTCCCGCCGACCGCGAGCCCGAAGGTGAGGTCCCGCTTCTCCTCTTCCTCGCGCTTGTCGTACGCGCCGAACAGGACGGCGACGAACAGCGCCGCCGCGGCGAGCAGCAGCAGCCGGGAGACGAGCGCCGCGCCCGTCTTGGTCTGCAGGACCTGACCGAGCAGCTCCAGGTCGAAGATGTCACCGACCTTGCCTGAGCTGGTGTAGGAACCGCGCAGGAGCAGCAGGAACAGCGTGGCCGCGGTCATCGTGAGCCAGCCGGAGACCACCAGTCGCTGCAGCGCCCGTACCCCGCTGCCGCGCTGCCAGCAGGCCAGGACGAAGGCGGCGCCGCCGACCATCACGATGAAGCCGGCGTACGACATGTACCGCCCGAAGCCGTAGAGCCAGCCGACGACCCCGCCACCGGCCGTCTGGTCGGAGACCGAGACGCTGGTCTTCGAGGGCGAGCCGATGGAGAAGGTGTAGGCGCCGGCGACGGGATGGCTGTCGGCGGACACCACCTGGTAGGTCACGGTGTACGTGCCGTCGGGCAGCCCCGAGTGCAGCTGGACGGCGTACGAGGTGCCGCTGGTGTTGGACGCTTCGCCCTCGTCGACCCGGGTGCCCTTGGGGTCGAGGACGCGCAGCGAGTCGTCGTTCAGGGAGACGGTCTCGGAGAAGGTCAGCGTCACCTGCGTGGGTGCCTTGTCGACCACCACTCCCTGCGCGGGGTCGCTGCCCGTCAGCGCGGCATGCGCGGCGGCCGGTCCGGCGCCGGCGAGAAGCGCGCCGGTGACCGCCAGGAACAGCAGCACGATCATCCGGACGCGGGGGGCGATGGTCTGCCTCACGGTGGTCCTTCCCTCAGTGGCCGGTCTTGGGGCTGTACACGGCCGACTCCACCGGGATCTCGACCTTCAGCGGGCCGGACCCGGCGAAGTGCAGTTCGACGTCGACCGTCTCGCCCTGCACCGGCTTGCGCTTCAGCTTCTCGAACATCAGATGGTTTCCGCCGCTCTTGAACACGAGTTGACCGTGCGCGGGCACCGCCAGCGAGGTGACCTCCTCCATCGAGGACCCGACGGTCTCGTGGAGGGTGACGCTGCCGGCGACGGCACTGGTGACGGAGGTCAGTTCGTCCTTCGCGCCGCCCTTGTTGACGACCGTGAGGAAACCGGCGGCCATGGTGTCGGAGACGGGCTGCGGTATGTAGGCGGACTCGACGGAGAGTTCGGCCGTGCCGTCGGAGCCGCAGCCCGCGAGCAGGAACGCTCCGGCGATCACCGCCGCGGCGCCCGCCGCGGGGCGCCTCACGGGTTCTGCCCCTTCATGATCTTGGGCAGGTCCTTGGTGTAGTCGTCGACCGTGGCGTCCTCGCCGTACAGCAGATAGCCGCCGTTCGTCTTCGGGGAGAAGGCGATGACCTGGGTGCCGTGGGTGGAGACCATCTTGCCGTTCTTGTCCTTGTGCGGCGGCTCGACGGAGATGCCGACGGTGCGGGCGGCGGCCTGGATGGTGGCGAACTTGCCGGTGAGACCCACGACCTGCGGATCGATGCCCTTGAGCCACTTGCCGAGCGCGGCCGGGGTGTCCCGGTCCGGGTCGGTGGTGACGAACACCACGCGCAGCTCGTCCTGGTCGGCCCGGGACAGCTGCTTCTTGGCGACGGCGATGTTGCTCATCGTCAGCGGGCAGACGTCCGGGCAGTTGGTGTAGCCGAAGTAGATCAGCGTGGGGTGGCCCGCGGTCTCCTTGCGGAGGTCGTACGACGTGCCCTGGGTGTCGGTGAGGACCAGGTCGGGCTTGGTGAAGGGCTGGTCGAGCACGGTCGCGGCCTGCTGCTTGCCGCTGTCCCCGGCGACGGCGGCGACGGAGGTGTCGGCGCTGTCGCCGCTGCCGCAGGCGGAGAGGGTGAGGGTGGCGGCGGCGAGCAGCGCGGCCGCGGCGAACGTCTTCTTGCGCATAGAGAAATGTCCCAGATGTAGGAACTCCGGTACGCACCGGGCCCGTGTGCCCGTGCGGCTGCACGGGCCCGGCGTGTACGGCAGTACGGCGGTACGCGGAGGCGGGTGGGCGGTCAGGCGTCGGACGTCGTACGGCGGCGGCCGGCGAGCACGCCGTAGGCCACCCCGGCGGCGCCGACGACGATGCCGACCACGCCGAGGACCCGGGCGGTGGTGTCGCTGCCGCCGGAGGAGTCGGCGGCGGCCTCGGCGGTCACGGAGGCGGCCTTGGCGTCGTCCGACTCGTCCGACTCGTCGGAGGCGTCCTCGGCGGTGGCCGCGCCGCCATGGTGGTCCTCGGTGGCGGCGGACAGGGCGAGCACGGGCGCCGGGTTCTCCGGCTCCTCCGCGCCGTCCTCCTGGACCTCGATCCAGCGCACGACCTCGCCGCCGGAGTAGGTCTGGATCGCCTTGAAGACCAGTTCGTCCGTGTCCTCGGGCAGGGCGCCCATGGAGACCGGGAACCGCTGGATGTAGCCGGGCTCGATGCCCTTGCCGTCGGCGGTCCAGGTGACCTTGGAGACCGCCTCGTTGATCTTCTGGCCGTGCACCTCGAGCGGCTTGGCGAGCTTGGTCTTGGTGACGACGGCCTTCCAGCCGGCGATCTTCTCCGGCATCACGGAGGCCAGCGGGTGGTCGGTCGGGAAGCTCACCTCGAGCTTGGTGGTCGAGGCGTCGTCGCGCTCGTTGGGAACACGGAAGTTGACCAGGGCGTAGCCGCCCTTCGCGGCCGTGCCGTCCGGCTGCACGCTGACGTGCGCGAACGCGGGCGAGGACAGCAGGAGGACGGTGGAACCGGCGACGGCAGCGGCGGCGGCGATACGAGAGGCCTGCATGGCGAGGAGCACTCCACTCCGGGTGAGGTCTGACGACAGGGTGGGACGGGGGAGGCGTACGCGACGGGCCGGACGACACCGGCGGGAGCGCGCACGCACGCGTGCCGCACGACAGCGGCCACCCCTCCCACGGAGTGCTGGTCGTGTCGCGTCAGGCAGCGAGGACGAGGCCGGCCCCGGCCGGCGGGCCACGCCTGATCACCGTGTGCTGGAGTGCGGTGGTACGGGGCTGCGGGGGTGCGAGAAGGGCGGTGCGCGGGAGAAGCGGCCCCGTTCCCGGCGTGGCCGGCACTCCCGCGAGCAGGGCACGCACCAGCGCGAGCGCCCCGCGCAGGGACCGTACGAGCGCTCCCTCGGCGACTCCGTGCGCCGACAGCTCGATCAGCCGCCGCAGGGCGCAGTCGCCGCGCCGCAGCAGCCAGCCCGTGGCGAGGGCCGCGAGGAGATGCCCGAGCACCATGGGCAGCGACGGCAGCAGGGACATGGCCGGACCGGCCGTGGACAGGGCGTCCGCCGGGTGGGTCATGGACCCCATCCCGCTCATGCCCGTCATGTCCGTGCCGTCGGTGGGGCTGTAGAGCCGTGCGTCGACGAGGATCTTCTGGGCCTGGGCGGGGCTGATCGCCGCCGCCGTCGCCCCGCACACCAGCCGGGCCGCCCGCGCGACGAGCGCGGCGTCGGACGCCGACATCGCGCCGGTGGTCGTGGTGGCGGTGTGCTGCCCGAGCCCGAACAGGGTGTGCAGCACGGTCTGTCCGACCGTGAGCAGCGCCACCATGCCCGGCAGTGAGCGCTCACGCCCGGCGAGCGGCACCACGACGGCCAGGGCGCCGAGGAAACCCGCGCCGAGCGTCCACAGCGGAACGGTGGCGCAGGAGGCCATGGTGTGCCCGGCCGCGGCCAGCACGACACAGACCGCGGTGAAGACCGCGGCCCGCAGCAGGCGGACCTCGTGGGGGGCAGTCATGGCGGCCTCATCATCGCACTGGCCTTACGGCCTCCCTACGGCAGGTCCATGTACGACGGACACCTCCTGAGCACCACATACACCGATTCTTGTCATCCGTGCATCCCCCATATGGGCGGCATCACGCGGAATTCGCGCTTACACCGGCGTCCGGGCGGCAATACGTATCGGTATGTCGAGCCGCGGCCAGGAGGCTGGAGCATGAGCATCTGGTGGTCACTCCATCTGCGGCGCGAAGCCGCGAGTGTTCCGCTCGCCCGCCGTCTGCTGCTCGGGACGATGGAGACGGCGGGAGTCGATCCCGACGTGAGCTACGACCTCTCGGTCGCGCTGAGCGAGGCCTGCGCCAACGCCGTGGAGCACGGCGGGGAGTACGCGCGCGGCGGTCCTTCGGAGGCGTACCGGGTCACCGCGTATCTCGACGGCGAGAAGTGCCGGATCGAGGTGGCCGACTCCGGCCCCGGCTTCACCGCGGAGCGCCCCGCGCCCGCGCCGGTGCGCACGAGCACGGACGCCGAACAGGGCAGAGGCCTCTTCCTCATCCAGGAGCTCGCCGACCATGTGCACATCGGCAACACCCCGGGGCGCGGCGGAGCGGTGGTCAGCTTCGACAAGATCCTGAAGTGGCGCAAGGACGCCCCGCTCATGGCCGTATGACGCCTCCTCAGGTCGGCTGAGCGGCACGGAGCTTCAGGTTCCTCAGCACTC
Organism: Streptomyces sp. YKOK-I1; assembly: GCF_054660435.1. NCBI lineage: Bacteria > Bacillati > Actinomycetota > Actinomycetes > Kitasatosporales > Streptomycetaceae > Streptomyces > Streptomyces sp. YKOK-I1. The sequence continues at coordinate 5,199,908 of NZ_BAAGDR010000001.1, read as the reverse complement.
ACAGGTTCCTCTCAGCGTTCTTCCAGCCCGCTGATGGACTGCGTTCCTAATTTCCTGTTCATGACGGGAAACCACAAAGACACCAGCATCACCCGGCGCCGCGCTCTCGTGGTGACGGGTGGCACGGTCGCGGCCGGCGGACTCGCCGTCGCGGGCTACCAGGCGGCGTTCGCCGACACCACCACGGACACCGAGGCGACCGCGGACGCCACCTCGACCAGCAGTGAGTGCATGACGCTGATGAGCAGCGTCACGGAAGGGCCCTACTACCTCGACGGTGCCTTGGTGCGCAAGGACATCACCGAGGGCAAGAGCGGAGTGCCGCTGACCCTGCGGCTCACGGTCGTCGACGCCACCGACGGCTGCACCCCGGTCAAGGGCGCCGCGGTCGAGATCTGGCACTGCGACGCCTGGGGCTACTACTCCGGCTACACCACCGCCAACCCCGGCGGCTCCGCGCCCGCCGAGAGCGAGGACGGCTCCACCGCCAACGACAGCACCTACCTGCGCGGTTACCAGATCGCCAACGCCAACGGGGTCGTCAAGTTCGAGACGATCTTCCCCGGCTGGTACACGCCCCGCACCTGCCACATCCACGTCAAGGTGCACACCGGTGGCGAGAAGGAGGACGGCACCTACGAGGGCGGCAAGGTCAACTACACCGGCCAGTTCTTCTTCGACGACGCCATCGCCGAGGAGATCTTCACCCTCGAGCCGTACTCCAAGCACTCCGGCAGCTACACCACCCTCGACAACGACATGGTGTACGACGGCGGCGGCGCCTCCAGCGGTCTGCTGACCCTGAAGGCCGTCCACAAGAAGGACCCCTCCAAGGGCTACAAGGGCTTCCTGACCCTCGGTGTCGACCCGGACGCGGAGAGCACCGGCGCGGGCAGCGGCAGCGGCGGTGGCGACGGCGGCACCCCGCCGAGCGGCGCCCCGACGGGTGCCCCGCCGAGCGACGCGCCCACCGACTCCGCCACCACGTCCTCGTAAGGCGGGGTCATGACCAGCCGTGAGGACGACGTGCTCGCGCAGGCCGCCGTGGCCGCGCTGACCGGTCAGCTGGCCCTGGCTCCCAAGCCCGGCCTGCCCGACCCCCGTGACCTGGACGCCCGTGTCACCCGCAGGGACCACTGCGGGCTGCGCTGGTCGGCCAAGGCACTCGCACCAGGCCTTGCGGCGATGGCTGCCGCCGCCCGCCGTACCGGCGAACCCACACCCAGGCTCCGTGCGGAGCTCGGCGCCATCGGGAGGTGCACCGAACACTCGGTGGGCCTGGCCGGAGGCGGACACCGGGGAGCCCTGTGGACGCTGGGACTGCTGGTCGCCGCGGCCGCCCTCCACCCCCGCGCGCGGGGTGCCGAGGTCGCCCAGGCCGCCAAGCGGATCGCCGCGCACCCCGACCGGGGCGCACCACGGCGGCCGTCACGCGGTTCGACGGTCTCGGCGAAGTACGGCGCGGCGGGCGCCCGGGGCGAGGCACGCGCCGGGTTCCCTCATGTACGGCGGGCACTGGACGCCCTGGCCACGGCACGCTCCGCCGGCGCGGGCGAGGCCGAGGCACGGCTGGACGCCCTGCTCACCGTGATGTCCACCCTCCAGGACTCCGAACTCCTGTACACGGCCGGCCCCCTGGGCCTGCGCCACGTCCAGGCGGGCGCCCGCGGAGTCCTGGAGGCGGGCGGCGCCCACACGGACGGGGGCCGTGAGGCCCTGTCCGCCTTCGACGCGGACCTCCACGAGCGGGGCTGGAGCCCCCGGGGAAGCGCGGGCCTCCTGGCGGGCGCCCTCTTCGTGGACTCCCTGCCGGACGTGGCCGCAACCCCCTGAGGGGCGATGGCCGGGCACCACCGGTACCCGGCCGTCAATCCGACGTCAGCCCTTCAGCGAGGCCATCCAGCTCTCGACCTCGTCGGACCGCCGCGGCAACCCCTCCGACAGATTCCGCTGACCGTCCTCCGTCACGAGGATGTCGTCCTCGATCCGCACCCCGATCCCCCGGTACTCCTCCGGCACGGTCAGATCGTCGGCCTGGAAGTACAGCCCGGGCTCGACGGTCAGCACCATTCCCGGCTCCAGCGTCCCGTCGACGTACGACTCCACGCGCGCGGCGGCGCAGTCGTGGACATCCATGCCGAGCATGTGCCCGGTGCCGTGCAGCGTCCACCGGCGCTGAAGACCCAGCTCCAGCACCCGCTCCACCGGCCCCTCGACGAGGCCCCACTCGACGAGCCGCTCGGTGAGCACCCGCTGCGCCGCGTCATGGAAGTCGCGGTACTTCGCCCCCGGCACGACCGCCGCGATCCCGGCCTCCTGGGCGTCGTACACCGCGTCGTAGATCTTCTTCTGGATCCCGGTGAACCGGCCGTCGACCGGCAGCGTGCGCGTGACGTCCGCGGTGTAGTACGTGTGCGTCTCGACGCCCGCGTCCAGCAGGAGCAGATCGCCCGAGCGCACGGGTCCGTCGTTGCGCACCCAGTGCAGCGTGCAGGCGTGCGCGCCGGCCGCGGCGATCGTGCCGTAGCCGATGTCGTTGCCCTCCACACGCGCGCGGAGGAAGAACGTTCCCTCGATGTACCGCTCGCTGGTCGCCTCGGCCTTGTCCAGGACCCGTACGACGTCCTCGAAGCCGCGGACCGTCGAGTCGACGGCCTTCTGCAGCTCGCCGACCTCGAACGCGTCCTTGACCAGCCGTGCCTCGGAGAGGAAGACCCGCAGCTCCTCGTCGCGCTCCCCGGTGACCTTGTCGGTCAGGGCGGCCTCGATGCCGGCGTCGTACCCGCGGACGACCCGCACCGGGCCGGTGGCCTCGCGCAGGACGCCGGCGAGCTCGCGCACATCGGCGGCCGGGATGCCGTAACGCTTCTGCGCCTCGCTCAGGGAGTGCCGGCGGCCGACCCACAGCTCGCCCTGGCCGGAGAGCCAGAACTCGCCGTTCTCGCGGTCGGAGCGCGGCAGCAGGTGGATCGTCGCCTCGTGGCCCTCGCCCCTGGGCTCCAGGACCAGGACGCCGTCCTCGGTCTGGTTGCCGGTCAGGTACGCGTACTCGACGGAGGCACGGAAGGGGTACTCCGTGTCGTTGGACCGGGTCTTGAGATGGCCCGCGGGGATCACCAGGCGCTCGCCCGGGAAGCGCGCGGAGAGCGCGGCGCGGCGGGCGGCGGTCTCGGCGGCCTGGGCGATCGGCTCCAGGTCGTGCAGCTCGGTGTCGGCCCAGCCGGACTTCATGTTCTCGGCGAGCTCGTCGGACACGCCCGGGTACAGGCCGTTCTTGCGCTGCTTGATGGGCTCCTCTTCGGCAGTCTCCGGGGTCTCCGCGAGTTCCTCTGCCACGGTCATCCTCCTCGATACGGCACTGGACCCCGTCCATCGTACGGTCGTGCGTAAGGGGACCCGCAGGGGAGAGACCTGATACCGCCCCCTTACTCGAAGCGCGCCGCCAGCAGCACCACGTCCTCCTCGCTGTCCCGCTCGGCCGCCCCGTCCGGCAGTATCGTGCGCAGCACATGGTCGGCGACCGCGCCGGGGTCGCCCCGCAGGGCCTTCGGCACTCCGGAGGCGGCCGCGTGCAGCCGGGCGAAGGCACGGTCGACGGGGTCGCCGGTGCGGTGCAGCAGCCCGTCGGTGTAGAGCAGGACCGTCTCGCCGGGCTCCGGATCCAGCTCGACGCTCGGCGCCTCCCAGCAGGTCAGCATGCCGAGCGGAGCGGAGACGGAGGTCTCCACGAACTCGGTGCGGTGCTCACCCACCAGCAGCGGCGGGCAGTGCCCGGCCCCGGCCAGGGTGATCTTGCGCAGGGCGGGTTCGCAGTAGGCGAACAGGGCGGTCGCGGAGCGGGCCGGCTCGGTGAGGCGCAGCAGCAGCTCCAGGTCGGACAGGACGGCGACCGGGTCCTCGCCCTCCATCACGGCGTACGCCCGCAGGGAGGCCCGCAGCCGGCCCATCGCGGCGACCGCGCTCGGCCCGGAGCCGGTGACCGACCCGACGGCGAGGCCGAGGGCCGCGTCCGGCAGCGGCAGCGCGTCGTACCAGTCGCCGCCGCCGCGCGGGCCGCTGCTGCGGCGAGCGGCGAGCTGGACGCCGGGCACCCTCGGCAGCCGGGACGGCAGCAGTTCCTCGGCCATCGTGGCCAGGGACGCGCGCGTGCGCTCGACCTCGACGAGGCGGGCGAGGTGCTCGGCGGCGGTGCGGACGTACAGACCGATCAGATGGCGCTGGCGCTCGCCCGGCTCGGCGGGCTCGTCGTAGAGCCAGACGGCGGCACCGACCCGGCCCTCGGGGCCTTCGGCGACCAGCGGCAGGGCGTAGCTGGCGGCGTAGCCGAGGCGGGCGGCCACCTCGCGGTGGCGGGGGTCGAGGCCGTCCTCGGCGAGCAGGTCGGGTTCGGCGATCTCGCCGTCGGCGCCGGGCAGGCCGTCGAGGATCCGGCCGTAGGAGATGGCGCTGCGCGGCACGGTCTCGATGTGACCGAGGTCCGCGCGGCCGAGTCCGAGGCCGATGGTGGTGTCGGGGCCGAGGCCGCTGGCCGGTTCCAGGACGACGAGACCGCGCCGGGCGCCCACGAGGGCGGCTCCGGCGCGCAGCAGTTCGGTGAGTGCCTCGCTCAGTGCATCCGTGCGGGCCAGACGTTCGGTCAGTTCGTGCAGGGTCGTGAGGTCCGAGACCCAGCCGGCTAGGCGGTCCGTGAGCAGGGTGCCCGGGTCGGAGGGGGCCGCGGCGGCCGACGGGGTTTCCGGGGAGGCGGGCGCGGGCGCGACAGTGTGTGCTGGCGAGGGAACCGTTGAATCGATTCCAGCCACTTTCGGAGCGTGAGGGGCGTTCATGGCATCCGGCTCTCGGACCGGAGCGTATTGCTCAAAAGCATCGCAAACCCCCATGTCAATCTGCGCCGCTGGCGGTGTCTCCACATGTACACGCACTCGTAAGGGGATGTCCAGCATTGTCCTGCTGGGATTAGTGGTGTCCATGAGGCCTTTGGGGGGAATCGGACGCTACTCTTCCCGCCCTCTTGTCGAATAGCGAAAATGGCTTAAAACTGACTCGGGTTACGGTTGTTTGCGGTCGACTGGCCTTGCTCCACGGAGCGTCACAACGGTCGTGATGGGTACGTACTCGGTAAGGACCAGGGGTCGTCGGGAGCCACCCGGAACCTGGTGGCCGAACCGGGCGTCATAGCCACCGACGACCGTGCCCCATCCTCCCGTGGCGGAGGCCGAGAGAAATACGGCGAGCGGCAAAACGCCAGACTTCGCCACCCCACGCCACGCCCAGCGTTTTGATGGACGCAAGTCGGCGGAGCGGCCGCGGAAGCGGCCGGAGCTCAGCCCCAGGGGTTCCCCTTGTCGAGGACAAGGGTGTGATGCGCCAACAGGTACGCCCAGTGAACTGATCGACACATGGTGTGATGTGGCCCACGGTGTTGCCAGCGGTGCAACGGAAAGGAACGAGCGCTCATGCGCGAGATCCTCGGAAAGCGACGCAGGCTTCTGTCCCAGTCCGGTGACAAGGGGCCTGAGCCGATCGACTCGGCCCTGACCTTCGCGACGGAATGGCAGTGGCCCGTCCTGCCCGGCGTGACGGCGGACCAGCGCAGCACCTCGCGGTGCGGCTGTCCCGACCCGGAGTGCGTGCTGCCCGGCGCGCACCCCTTCGACCCCGGCCTGCTCGCGGCCACCACCGACGCCCGCATGGTGCGCTGGTGGTGGAGCAACCGGCCGGCGGCGCCGATCATCCTCGCCACCGGGGGCCAGGCCCCCTGCGCGGTCAGCCTGCCCGCGCTCGCCGCGTCCCGCGCGCTCGTGGCGCTGGACCGGCAGGGCATGCGGCTCGGCCCGGTCGTCGCCTCGCCCACCCGGTGGGCGATCCTCGTCCGCCCCTACTCCATGGAGCAGCTGGGCGAACTGCTGTACGCCAAGGACTTCGTCCCCGGCTCCCTGCGCTTCCACAGCGAGGGCGGCTACCTCGCCCTGCCCCCCTCCGAGACCGGCCGCGGCGACATCCGCTGGGAACGCGCTCCGCTGCCCGGCTCGGCCTCGCCCTGGGTGCCCGACGTCGAGGCCGTGGTGGACGCCGTCGTCGACGCCCTCACTCGTACGGGTGTGAACGCGCCCGAGATGTAGGGGTGTCGGGCGCGCGCCGACCCGGGAGGCCTGGTCGCGCGCCCTATCTTCCCCCTATGAACCTTCGTCTCCTCGCCCTCGGCGGAGCCGTGGCCTGCGCGCTCGCACTGCCCTTGGCCATGGCTTCCGCGGGGCAGGTCGGAGACGAAGGCCGCTCCGCGGTGCGCTCCCTGATGTCCTCGGACGAGTCTTCGGATCTGTCTCCGGACCGGTCTTCGGGTGCGGCTTCGGGTGCGGCTTCGGGTTCGTCCTCGGGTTCGTCCTCGGGTTCGTCCTCGGACGGGGGTACGGACCCGAAGGCGCTCTCTGCCTTCCCGGCCCCGTCCCCGGCACCCGCCGCCGGCTCGTCCCCGCTGCTGCTCGGCCTCGGTCTCGCGACCGCCGTCCGCTGCGGTCCCGGACTGACCTCGCCCGAGGGCGTCGAGGCGCAGACCTGTGTGCTGACCCAGGGCGAGGACACCTGGGCCCGCACCTACTACCGCAACGCCACGGGACGCGCCCTGGACGCCGCCCTGAGCCTCATGGCGCCCGAGGGACGCACGGTGCGGATGCACTGTGCCGTGGCCGCCGAGGACGAGCCGGAGACCTGTGAGACGCCCCGCGAACGGACGCGGGGCACCCTGGACGCGTACACCGCCGTCGCCGAGTTCTCGGCGTTCGCGGGGGAGGCGGGCGAAGGGCCGCTGCTCTTGCGCTCCGGCAGCAACTCCCCGGGCGCCGAAGGCAGTTGACGGACGGGTCCGGGTCTGCCCGGACCGACCGGGCAGACCCGGGCATGCAAAGACCCGGTTGCTGGCGACGGGGGATGCACCAGCAACCGGGCTATTGGAACGGTAACAAGAGATCGGCTCCAAGCAAATTCGATCTCTGGTTTTCATCGGGCTTTCGGACATGTGCTGATCGGCGATTTCTGGCGCCGACTCACCTTGTGCGTACGGGAGTTGTGAGCGGAGTCACGCCTTCCGTCCGTCCGGCCCGGCTGACCGACCGGTCAGCCGGGGCCCGGTCCGGGGCCGTGCATCAGCTCAGCGTCACCTGGCGGTTGGTGAGCCCGCCGCGTGCCCGGCGCTCCTCGGGGGTCAGCGGTGCCTCCGAGGCCAGGGCCGCCGCGAGCCGCTCGGCGAACTCGGCGGCCGGCTTCTCGACGTCGTCCGCCGAGACCCCGCTCGGCAGGTCCCAGACCGGCACGGTCAAGCCGTGCGCCCGGAAGGAGCCCACCAGACGCGTCCCCTCACCGAGGCTGGAACGGCCCGCCGCGTGCAACCGCGCGAGAGCGTCCAGAAGCCGCTCCTCCGGGTGCGGCATGACCCACCGCAGGTGGTTCTTGTCCGGCGTCTCGCACCAGTAGGCGGAGTCCACACCGGTCAGCTTCACGGTCGGGATCGCCGCCGCGTTGGCCCGCTCCAGGGAGGCGGCGACGTCCGGGGCGGCGTTCTCCGGGTCCGGCACCCAGAACTCGAAACCGTCGTGCACAACTGGCTCGAACACGCCTTCGGCGTCGAGCAGATCCTGCATCCGAGGGCCGTCCGCCGGGGCACGGCGGGCCTGCACCGGAGTACCCGGCTGTGCCTCGAGGGCCCGCTGGAGGGTGTCCGCCAGGTCGCGGCTGATGTCACCGGACGGCGTGTCGTTCTGCAGGCCGAGCAGCACCGAGCCGTCGTCGCGGCGCAGCGCCGGCCACGCCATCGGCAGGACCGTGGCGAGCGTGACGGAGGGGACGCCCTCGGGCAGCCCGTCCTTCAGCGTCAGCTCGACCGTGGCAGCCGGGACCAGCTCGCGCAGGGCCACCCAGTCGCACTCGCCCGGCAGCCCCTCGAAGGGGCGCTGCACCAGCTCGGTCACGGCGTGCGCGGCGGCCCGGCCGTGGCAGGCCTTGTAACGGCGGCCGCTGCCGCACGGGCAGGGCTCCCGGGCGCCGACGACCGGGATCTCCCCGTCCGTGAGCTGCGGCCGGCCGGCCTTCGTCTGGGGTCGCTTCTTGGCCACTGGGTGTCTCCCGGGTACGGCTCGTCTGGTACGGGCGGAGCCTAGCCGTTCGCACCCGAGACCACGGGAACCTGTGGACAACGTGGCGGTTGTGGACAACGGGTTGGTGCTTCAGGGGGGCGACCGGGGCGGACCGGGGTCGACTGGGGCTGACTGGAGCGGAGTGGGGCTGACTGGAGCGGATCGGGGTGGATCGCGGTGGATCGGGTGGGATCGGGTGGGATCAGGCTGGGTCGGGGCCGGTCCGGGCCGGCCGGAGCGGGTTGGGAACGCCCGGAGCGGGTTGGGAACGGTCCCGGTCCGGGCCGTAGCGGACCGGGACCGGGCGGTGGCGGACCGGGACCGGGCGGTGGCGGACCGGGACCGGGCGGTGGCGTCCGCGGTCGTCCCCGGTCGTCCGCAGGCGGTCCGGTACGGCCCAGGGCGTTCGACGGTGGTCCTGGTCGGTCGACGGTGGTCCGGCCCAGGCCGGCCGCCAGGTCGCGACCGGTCGGGTCCGGACCGGTGGGTGTCGGCCGTCGGTGATCGGTTGTTGGCCGTCCATGGTCGGCCGGTCGCCGGTCGCCGGTGGTCGGCCGGGGTCAGTCCAGGTCGTCGAACGCGTCGGCGAAGTCCAGTCCCGGCATCGACGACACCGAGGGCGCGGCGACCCGGGAGGCGAAGTCGTCGCGGCGGCAGCCGGCGTCGGGGTCGTGGACGTCCGCGTGGACGAGGACCCAGACGGTCACCTCGCCGCGGGCGGAGTCCCGTACCCCCCAGTCGTCGGACAGCGCCGTGATGATGTTCAGCCCCCGGCCGCCGTGCGCGGTGACGGAGGGGGTGGCCGGCGAGGGCCGGGTCGGGCCGCCGCCGTCGGTCACCTCGACGAGCAGCCGGCCGCCGGTGTCGACCCGCCACGCGGCCCGCACGTCGCCGTCCCCCGCCAGGGCGTCACCCAGGGGCCGGCCGTGTTTGCACGCATTGCTCAAAAGTTCGGAAAGGATCAGTACGGCATCATCGATGACCGCCTCCGACACCCCGCCCCTGCGCAGCTGGTCGCGCATGCGGTGTCGCGCCTCCCCCACGCCCGCAGGGCCATGGGGTACGGCCATGCTCGACGACGTGGGCACCTCCTGTGCCACCACCAACGCCACCCCCGAGACCTCCTTCGCCCCACGCCACGGTGTGGATGCCCCATTGGCCTGTACCGGAAACCGGCCAATCCACGTCCTCAGACGCATTCGCAACGATCGAATACGGAGCGAACGCGCCGGAGCACTCCCCGTAAGCGCTTGGCTGAATTTCGACGGAGTGGCCGATTTGGAGGATGAGGGAGGGTTGGCGCGGGGTCAAGGGGGCGTGAGGTATCTGTGAGGTGTGAGTGACCTGTGGGGTGTCGGAGCGGGACGGTGGCCGGCCGCGTGCGTGCGGTCAGCGGCCCAGCCGGTCGAGCACCGCGCGTGGGCGGTTGGTGATGATCGCGTCTATGCCCAGCTCGACGCAGAGGTCGACGTCCTCCGGCTCGTTCACGGTCCAGACGTGCACCTGATGACCGGACTGCTTCAGGCGCTCGACGTACACCGGGTGGTTGCGCACGATCCGGATCGACGGGCCCGCGATCCCCACTCCCGACGGCAGCCGCCCGTCGCGCAGCCGGGGGGAGACGAACTGCGACAGATAGACAGTCGGCAGTGTCGGCGACACCGCGCGTACGCGGTGCAGCGAACGCGCCGAGAAGCTCATGACCCGCACCGGCGACTCGGCCGCCGACTCCGGCGCGTCCAGGCCGAACCGCTTCAGCAGGACCAGCAGCCGTTCCTCGACCTGGCCGGCCCAGCGCGTCGGATGCTTGGTCTCGATGGCCAGCTCGACCCGGCGGCCGGAGTCGGAGACCAGCTCCAGCAGCCGCTCCAGGGTCAGGACGGAGGTCTCCTCGCGGTCCTCCGGCCGGACCTCCCAGTCCGGGTCCTCCACGCGCGCGTGCCAGGCCTCGCGCGCTTCCTTGGTCTTCCAGGAGCCGAAGTCCAGCGCCGCGAGATCGGCGAGCTCCAGGGCGGAGACGGCGCCGCGGCCGTTGGACGTACGGTTGACGCGTCGGTCGTGCACGCAGACGAGATGTCCGTCCGCGGTCAGCCGTACATCGCACTCGAGGGCGTCCGCACCGTCCTCGATCGCCTTCTTGTACGCGGCCAGGGTGTGCTCGGGGGCCTCCTCGGAGGCTCCGCGGTGGGCGACGACTTGAATGTGGTGCTGCCGTGCGTGGGTCACCGCGTCATGGTGCCACCGCGAGCATCTGAGAACAGTCTGAGATGTTTCGAAGATGCGCACTTAGTGCACTAAAAGTCCCTTATAAAGATTGCCCGAAGACCCACAGCCAGCGCTTATGGTGCTCTGACGGCCCGTGGGAAAAGCTGAGCAGTACACAAGCGCAACGCACAGCCACCCCCGCGCCGGGTCGACGACAAGCGTGAACGGGCGAGACCTAGTGCGACCGACGACAACAGCCGTGGATCGAGGAGAAGAGCTGTGAGCACCGAGAACGAGGGCACGAACGAGGGCACCCCGGTCCCCCCGGCGCCGTCCGCACCCCCCGTGCCGGTGGAGACCTCCTCGGCCGCCGCCGCCCCTCAGGCACCCGCGTCGGACTCCGGCGCCACCGCGCCCCTCCCGCAGACCCCGCCGGCTCCCGTGGGTGACTGGCCGCCGCCCGCCGCCCCGCAGCCGGTGCCGGCCGCGGCCGAGGGCAACTGGCCCCCGCCGACCGCGCCTCAGGCCGCACCCACCGCTCCGGCCCCTGCCGCCGCGGCGGACGGCTGGCAGAACCCGCCCACCACCCCGCTCTACGCCGAGGCAGGCGTCGGCGCTGGCACGCACGCGTACGGCGACGCCAATGCCGCCGGAGTGGGCGGCGCCGGTGGCGCGGGCGGCGCCGACGGCCTCGCCTGGGGCGCCTCCTACCAGCAGCCCGCGCCCAAGCCGCGCAGCGGCCGGGGCGGACTCGTCGCCGCCGTGCTCGTCGCCGCGCTGGTCGCGGGCGGCCTGGGCGGCGGACTCGGCTACACCCTCGCCAAGAACGACGACAACACCGGCTCGACCACGGTCTCCGCCTCCACCAGCGGCGGCGACGTGAAGCGCGCGGCCGGCTCGGTCGCCGCGGTGGCCGAGGCGGCCCTGCCCTCCACGGTCACCATCGAGGCCGAGTCCAGCAACGGCGAGGGCGGCACCGGCACCGGATTCGTCTTCGACACCCAGGGCCACATCGTCACCAACAACCACGTCGTCGCCGACGCAGTGGACGGCGGCAAGGTGACGGCCACCTTCCCGAACGGCAAGAAGTACGACGCCGAGGTCGTCGGCCACGCCCAGGGCTACGACGTCGCCGTCATCAAGCTGAAGAACGCCCCGTCGGACCTCAAGCCGCTCACCCTCGGCGACTCCGACAAGGTCGCGGTCGGCGACTCGACGATCGCCATCGGCGCCCCCTTCGGCCTTTCCAACACGGTCACGACGGGCATCATCAGCGCGAAGAACCGCCCGGTTGCCTCCTCGGACGGCAGCGGCAGCAGCTCCTCCTACATGAGCGCCCTGCAGACCGACGCGTCGATCAACCCGGGCAACTCCGGCGGCCCGCTCCTGGACGCCCAGGGCAATGTCATCGGGATCAACTCCGCGATCCAGTCCACCGGAAGCGGCGGCCTGGGCGGCACCTCCCAGTCCGGCTCGATCGGCCTCGGCTTCGCCATCCCGATCAACCAGGCCAAGTACGTCGCCCAGCAGCTGATCAAGACCGGTGAGCCGGTGTACGCGAAGATCGGCGCGTCCGTCTCCCTGGAGGACTCGGGCAGCGGCGCGAAGATCACCGACCAGGGCTCGGGCGGCGCCTCCGCCGTGGAGTCGGGCGGCCCCGCCGACAAGGCCGGCCTCAAGCCGGGCGACGTCATCACCAAGCTCGACGACACGGTGATCGACTCCGGCCCGACCCTCATCGGCGAGATCTGGACCCACCAGCCCGGCGACCAGGTCACGATCACCTACGAGCGCGACGGCAAGACCCACACCGTCGAACTCACCCTCGGCTCCCGCAAGGGCGACAACTGAGCCCACGCGCGCGTACCTCCCCGGATCAGCACCCACTGACCCACACGCGCGCGTGTTCACCCGTTACCCTTGTCCCCGCGCCGCCGATCAAGCGCGACGCGGGGAGACGTGCCCGAGCGGCCTAAGGGAACGGTCTTGAAAACCGTCGTGGCAGCGATGTCACCGTGGGTTCAAATCCCACCGTCTCCGCACGTGAACGGCCTCTGACCAGGTGAATCGGTCGGGGGCCGTTCCTGTGGTCTCTGCCTGTGAGTAACCGTTGTTCCCCGACATTGCCCGCTTGATCGGGCGCGGAAGGGGCACGCCTCGTTAGCTGCTGATCGGCGCCCAGCTCGCTGTGAGGTCCGCGCACTCGATCCGCACGGTTCCGGTCGTCAGCCTTAGCTCATGGCTGCATCCGGCCTCGTGCGGAAGGACTTCGTCCAGGCGGACGCTGTTGTAGTCCGACAACTCGACAGGACCGCCGTCGTCAGACGTGATTTGAACGCTGCTGACGCCCCTGTAGCGGATGGTGAGCACGTCGCTCTCGCCCCCCGACCAGGTGAATCGAAGCTCGTACTGACCCTGGCCATCAGCAGCTGAAGGCAGCTCTTGGGGTCTGAGATCCTTCACGCAGCGTGGCGCCGAGAAGTCGTAGTGTTCGGGATGCGAAGCAAAGGCTCGTGCCCCGGGCGGCAGCGCCGGAAGGATCTCGGACAGCTTGGCGATATAGGGGCTGGGGTCATGCCAGTAGGTGCCTTGCCCCTGCTTCTCCACAACTGCGTACTTCACGCTTCTCCCTCGGCCGGTGGTCAAAGGTACTTGCACGGCTGTTGATCCACAGCGAGACAGGTCTGCGTCGGCACTCCGTAACCCGCTACGCACCCCAGCTCCCATGTACGAACGACCTGGACGCCAGGGGCCGCGTCTGCTCGGCTCTGCCTGGGTCGACGGCAAACGAGATGGGAGCTTCCCTCGCACGCTCCGACGAACCCGCACTCGGGCACGGCGCCCCCTTGATCCCGGCGTCGGCCGATCCCCCGCCGGAGGCTTGTTCTGACCTCATGCCCGTATGCCTGGCTCCCGCCCGGAGGAGCGGAGCGACGACGGGTGCTTGAATGAGGTAGGGATTCCTGTAACAGCTCAGCTGCTCAGGCGGTATTCCAGGACGTACGAACCGGCTTCCAAGAGCATCTGGGTCGGACCAGGTCCGCCGGGAGGTACAACGTCGCGATCTGCACCGGGCGGTCCTCGACCACGAACTTCCGGCTCCGCACGATGACGGCCGCGCCGGGGTCAAGGTTCAGCAGCCGTCCGATCTGGCGCGGGACCTCGGCTTCGTAGACCTGGACGTCGGTGACCAGGGGGCGTTGGGCGACATCGGCTGACCAGATGGACTGCCCTGCGTCTCGGCGGGTCTTGGAGAGGCGGTCGTTGGCCACTCGGCGGATCGGCCTGAACTCGCGGACGTACGTTCCCGATCCGGGCCGCGCGACCGCCAGGCCCTCACTCACGAGGATCTTCAGCGCCTGGTTGGCGGTCATCTTGGCGACGCCCTACGTCTTCACCAACGAGGGTTCACCGGGCAACCGATCGCCCGGCTGTAGCTCGTGGCAGCGATGTCACCGTGGGTTCAAATCCCACCGTCTCCGCGTGGTGAGCAGTGCGAACGGCCCCTGACCAGGTTATTTGGTCAGGGGTCGGCGTATTGCGGGGCGTACCTCCTGTGCGCACCGGCGCACAGCCGCGTCCTTGGCCGTTGGCCTCCTGGACCACTTGGTGGGCCGTCTCGTCGACCGCTGGGAGGTCCTCCTCGGGGCGTCCGCGTCGGCGTCTCGTCGGTCCTCTCGCTCCGGTTCCAGGAGAGGCCGGCTCGGACTCCGGGTGTCGTCCTCCACTTCGTGGATCGACCTCCCTTAGGCTCGCTTCGCCCCATAGGACCCCTGATCGGCGGAGGAGAGGACGGCGGGAATCAACCGCGAGCGGCTCATCAGAACGCTGACGTTCTGGCTGCGGCCCGCGTTCGTGTTGCGGGTCGTCAACCGGTTCCAGAAGATCGCGGGCTTCGATCGTGCGATGGCTCTGGCCTCCGGTGCGTTGGCCGCGCTGATTCCGCTCTCCGTGCTGATCGGTGCCCTCTTCGGCGGCGAAGCCGCAGACCGGATCATCAACCGCTACAGGCTCACCGGCGAGGGCGCCGAGGCCGTCCGGGCGGTGTTCTCCGCCGAATCCACGGGTGCCGGCGTCGGCGTCTTCGGCACCGTGTTCCTGGCGATCTCGGTGCTCAGCTTCTCCCGGACCGTGCAGCGGCTGTTCGAGCAGACCTGGGAACTGAGGCCGCTCGGCGTACGCAACACACGCAACGGTCTGTGGTGGATCTGCGCGCTCAGCATCTACAGCGCGGTGATCGGGTGGCTCTACGTGGCCCTGGACGGGGGACGCCTGGGGCTGGCGGCCGCGGTGTGCGAGGTGCCGGTGACCGCGGTCTTCCTCACCTGGAGTGGCCGGATCCTCTCCGCGAAGCGGCTTGCGGGGGCGGTCCTGTTTCCGTTCGCGGTCTCTGCGGCCGTTCTCACCGCGGTCTATTCGGTGGTCGCGGCCGTCTACCTGCCGCGCCTGTTCAATTCCTACACCGCGCGCTACGGCCCGGCCGGAGCGGTCTTCGGGATGGCGTCGGCCCTCTTCGGCGCCATGCTCGTCGTCGTCGCGTCGGCGGCGCTGGGGCGGGAAGTGCGGGACGAACTCATCCGGATCCGCCAGGGCCGGCGCCCTTCCCCGGACGAGGTCCGCCGCCAATGGGACAGCATCGTCGAACAGACGCGGTCGCGTTGGCGCGCTGTGCGCAAACAGCCCTCTCACCGGCCCGAGAACGGCCCCTGACGATCACGCTTCAGGAGACCGGCCGCCGCCGCTGCCGGTCGGCTGTCGGGGGTAATCAGCAGGAAACGTGTGGATAAGTGAACGATCTGCGCGATGCGCTCTGGCAGGGTCGTCGCGGTGCACCGGGTCGGGTGCCCCATGTGCCGAGTGACCGGGGAATGCCATGAGCGACAGGCCAGAGGGCTCCGGCCCGAACGAGGACCCGAGCGGCGGTGCCGCGGACGACCGGCGGGACGAAGGGCCGAAGCCGCCGTCCTGGCGGGCGCTGATCACCGGCCTGCTGATCGCCCTCGTCATGACCACGATCATGGTCACGACGTATGTGTCGGCGCAGCACGGCGTGGTCGCCCGTGACCTCCCCTGGGGCGTGACCGGCAGTTCGCCGCTGACCACGGCCGTCCAGGAGAAGGTCTCTCTGAAGATCCACCAGTACAAGGACCAGTCGGCCCTGGAGGAGGCGGCCGGACGCACCGAGATCTACGGCGGCTTCGTGCCGCAGAGCAACACCGTCGTGGTGGCCGAAGCCGCGAGTCTGGTCGCTCCCGGCCAGCTTCCCGCCTACTACGAGCAGGCCGCCAAGGCCCAGGGCACGCGTATCGCCCTCAAGGTGACCAACAGACTGCCCAAGGAGGACCCGCTCGGCGTGGTCCCCGGCATCGCGGTGTTCGTGCTGCTCGTGGCCGGCTATCTCGGCTCCACCCTCGCCCTGCAACGCACCGGCACCGCCGCGGCCCGCCGTCGCGTCCTCAGCCTCGTCGCCTACGCGATCGTCGCCGCCCTCGTCTTCGACGTGGTCATCGGGCCGATCCTCAACGCCTACCCGGACGTCGGCAGCAACTTCTGGCCCCTGTGGGGCGAGTTCGCCCTGATGTGCCTCGCCGTGGCGCTGCTGGCCGCCACCCTGCAGAGCCTGCTCGGCCCGATCGGCACCCTGCTCACCGTCGTCATCGTCGTCTTCTTCGGCAACCCCTCCACCGGCGGTGTCAACGGCACCGCCTACCTGCCGGCTTTCTGGCAGGACCTCGGCCCCGGCCTGCCCCCGTGGAACGGCACGGTTCTGGTCCGCAACACCCTCTACTTCGACGGCCACGCCATCACCCAGCCGCTGATCGTCCTGAGCGTCTACTGCGTCGTCGGCGCCGCCCTCGTCGTCTTCTTCACCTACGGCCGTCTCCTGTGGTGGCGCGGCGGAACGAAACGGCGCCCCCCTCTCACCCCCGAGGAGGAGGGCGGCATCGCCACCATCCCGCCCGCGTGAGGAAAAGTGATCTATCGGTCTGAAGCGGTGAAATGATTTCAATGGGCGTGTAAGGGTGTATTCATATGCCAACCATGTCCCTGAGCCGTTGTCAGCAGCGTGGAAAGGGACGGTTGTGGCCGACAGCAAGGCCGAGAAAGCCAGAAAGGTCGCCGGGGCGCTCGGACTCGTCACCCCGATGGGCGGGGCGGACCTTCCGCCGGCGCCCAAGGCCGACGAGGAGTGGCAGCTTCCGGGCGGCAGTGCCCGGGTGTACTACGGGCAGGGGCACCAGGGTGTGATCCGTCCCGTCATCCTCGCCGACGGGTTCAATCTCGGGCCGACCGACTTCGACCGGCTCTGGAACGGGCTGGAGAACGAGAAGTTCCCGTTCGTCAGCCGCCTCCGGGCCCGGGGGCGCACGCTGATCCTCCTCGGGTTTGACGAGCGCAGCGAGTCGATCCTGCGCAACGCCGAGACGGCGACCGCCGCCCTCATGCGGACCGTCGCCCAGCAGCTCGGCGACACGCGGCTGCTCGTCGGCGGATTCGGCATGGGCGGCATGGTCACCCGCTACGCGCTGGCGAAGATGGAAACGCAGCGCATGGACCACCGTGTCGGCGTCTACCTCTCCTTCGACACCCCGCACCGGGGCGGATGGGTCCCCATCGGGCTCCAGGCGTTCGCGCACTACCTCGCCGACGTCGACGACACCTACCTGCGGCAGATCGGCAGTCCGGCCTCGCAGCAGATGCTCTGGCGGTATCTGGACGGCCTGGACGGCACCCCGCAGCAGAGCCCGCTGCGGAGGGAGTTCCTCGAGCAGCTCGAGCGGGTCGGCTCATGGCCCCGTATCCCGCGTCTGCTCGGCGTCTCCAACGGCCGCGGCGACGGCCGGGGCAACGGCGTCCGGGCCGGCGCGAAGACGCTGAGCTGCTCCGGTCCCCTCTTCGACGGGACGTACTTCCTCGCGCAGTCGCAGGGCGATCCGGCCGAGGTGGCCGTGCTCAACGGCATCCTCGGCGGACCGCACCCCATCGCCACCCGCGGCTTCCCCGAGCTGGACGGGGCGCCGGGCGGCACCCTGGAGGCGTTCGGCCTCGTCGGCGACAAGCTCGCGGAGGTCGGCGAGACCGCCGACCTCGTGCACCGGTCCGTGTGCTTCGTGCCGTCCGTCAGCGCGGTCTCCATCCGCGACCTCGACCGGCAGGACGACCTGTACGTCACCATCGACGAGCTGCCCCCGGACGAGTCCGATCTCGACGACTTCCTGCTCTCCGAGAACAACGACCCGCACTCCCTCATGACGCCCGGGCTCGGCGAGTGGGTGCTCGACCGGCTGCCCGACTGACGCCCGCCTCAAGGGGGCGCCTCCGCGGGGGCGCCCCCTCCGCATGCGTCCCGTCACACCCGTCCCCGCCCCGTGACAGCTGTGTCCCGACCGTGTGACGCAAGGGCTTGCTGGTCTCCCCCTCTGACCAGGGACGTTGTTAGCGTCCCGGCTCGGGGTGCGGCCGACTGGGCCGCCCGTGCACAGGGGGGACGTCCCAGATGAAGGTCAACCGGCTCAGACCCGTCGTCGGCGCGCTCATGGCCGCCGCCACGCTGACCGCCGTACTCACCGGCTGTGGGAAGGGCGGCTCCGCCGCGAGCGCCGGTACGGCGGCGAGCGCCGGGGCGACCGCGGAGCCCGTCGCCACGGAGGCGCCCACCGGCACGTCCACCGGGACGACGACGACCGGTACCTCCGGCGGTACGTCGACCGGTGCCTCCGCCGGTATCTCCAAGGCCAAGCCCTCCTCCGCGACCACGACCACCCCCGTCACCCCCGCCCCGCCCGCCGGATCCGCCGCCTCCTGCGTCGACGAGCCCCCCACCCCCGACGACTACGACCCCGACGAGTTCGCCCTGTTCCGGATCGAGGAACTCCCCTCTGACACCGGCAAGGTGAACCTGGTGATCCAGCACGGGGCCTGGGGATGCCCGGACAAGGACACCGACGGCGCCCCGTTCGTCGTCTCCGGCGAGGACAGCCGCTGGGCCCTCGACCAGGCCGCGTACGTCACCGCCGTCACGCCGATCACCGACAGCACCGAGAACCGGCGCATCGGCGTGCAGGAGCTGATCGACTGGGTCGACGCGCATCCCGACTCCGGACTGGTGTTCCGGTACGAGACCGGCGACGACGGGGCCGTCCACCGGCTGGAGCAGGTCTTCACGCCGTAGGGCGGGACATCCGCGCCGCCGATGCGACCGTGGAGCGGGCCTCGCGTTCCGTCAGCCCCGTGCGGACCGCGGCCGCGACCAGCGCGTCGGCGAGCGCCTCGCCGACGCCGTTCTCGTAGGCCCGGCAGGCCGCCCAGAACAGCCGGGTGTTGCGCTGGCCCTCGTGCGCGGCCAGGACGAACTGGACCAGCCCGCGGCCGTGCGCGCCGTCCGCCCCGGCCGAGGCCACCCCCTCGGCCCCGGCCGGGGACACCCCCCGCCCCCGCCGCACCCCCGGCGCCAGCAGCCTCAGCAGGGCCCGCGGGCAGGGCGCCGGTACGAGGTGGCCCGTGCCCGGGGCCGTGCCGTACACCCCGTGCGCCGTGCGCGAGCCGGGGCCGACCAGGTATCCCCCGGCGCCCCGGATGTCGATGCCGGGGGCCAGGCGGCCGGCCGAGTTGGGGATCACGACGTCCGGCGGGCCGGTGAGCCAGAGGTGCCGCCCGCCCGAGGGGGTGACGACCACGACCGTCGGCGGGATGACGAACAGATGGCGCAGGCCCAGTTCGCGCAGGGCGCCCGGGGCGTCCGTGCCGGACTTGGTGTCCAGGTCGACGCCGATCAGATGGTGCGGGGGCAGGCCGCACGCGATGCCGTAACCGGTGGCCCAGGGGGCGGCGGCGAACAGCGCGCGGATGCGGGCCGGGTCGGTCGAGGCGTCGTACACCCCGTGGCCGAAGCGTCCGCAGGAGCCGTGGCACGGAGGGTCTTCGGCGCGGTGGGGTGAGCGCAGGGCCGGGAGTTTGGTCCGGGACAGGGGGATGACGGCCAGGCCGCGCTCGGCGGCCGACAGGGCGTGGGCGAGGGCCAGGGTGGCGGCCTGCCGGTCGGTGATGGCCATGCACTCAGTGTCGTACTGGTGTTCGACAAAGGGAAGGGGGAGGATGTCGCGACGCGCCGGGCGGCGGCAGGGCCGACGTGCGGAAGCGGAAATCCGGCGGAACGCTTCGCCCCTTGGGGGGCCTGCGTGGCGGGTGTCCGACTCGTCGGTGGTTGTGGCGTCCAGGGCAGGAAAGGTGCGTCCAGGGGTTTATCGACTTGTCATCACGCTTGCGTGCGAATCAGGTCTTCCGGGGTGGTTCGGCGGTGATCAGGTGGGCAACTCTGGTCTCGCGACGTCGTCACCGCGCCGGGCCGGTCGGCCAACCGACCTGGTGGAAGCCGCAGTTCAGGGCTTCGTACCGCATAGACCGATGGTTCTGGAGGACCAACATGGCAAGCATCCGTACCGCCCGCGTCATCGCCGCCGTCTCCGCCCTTCCGCTGGCCGCCGCGCTCTTCACCGGCGTCGCGGTGGCGGACAACGGCGGTTTCGCGGACGACGGATCGAACGCCGGTGTCGCGAGCATCGTGGGCAGCGGTGTCGGACGCGACAACAACGGCAACGCCTCGACCACCCAGCAGAACGCCGTCGGCTCGGGCGCCGCGAACCAGAGCAATACCGGGCAGGTCAACGGGGCCGCCTACACGGCCCTCAACCAGGGCAACAGCAACACCGCGGTCTCCTTCGCCCCGCTCTTCCGGTGAGCCGGTGAGCCGGCGGGGGCCGGGGGCACCGGCCCCAGTCCCCGCCGGAGCGTGCTCCGTGGGGGTGTGACAGCGACTGCGCGGCGGTGCTTCGGCGCCGCCGCGCCGCCGTGTCCGCGCGACTGCCGCGCCGCCGTGTCCGCGCGGCCGTCGCGCAGGCGCTTTCACGCCACCTCGACGGCCCTCCCGTGACCTTGACACCACTCCGTATCTGACGGACAGTCAGAAACCGCAACCTGCCCGAGCGGTGACTTCCCGGAGGGAGCGGCGACCGTGGACGACGACGGGCTGCACGCACGTCTGAAGGCCTACGAGGGCCGGCCCGCCGCCGTCGCCGGCACCGGTCGGGACCCCGTCAACGCGCCCATGATCCGCCACTGGTGCGAGGCCATGGGCGACGGGAACCCCGCGTACACCGGGCCCGACGCGATCGCCCCGCCCACCATGCTCCAGGCCTGGATCATGGGCGGCCTCGCTGGCCACGGGGGCCGCGCCCCGGCCTACGAGGAGCTGCTCGCCGTACTCGACGAGGCGGGCTGCACGGCGGTCGTGGCCACCGACTGCGAGCAGGAGTACCTCCGGCCGCTGCGCCCCGGCGACGAGGTCGCCTTCGACACGGTGATCGAGTCGGTGTCGGAGCGGAAGACCACCAAGCTGGGCACCGGCCACTTCGTCACGACCCGGACGGACGTCAGGGTCGGCCCCGACCTCGTCGGCACCCACCGCTTCCGCGTCCTCAAGTACGCCCCGGCCCGCCGGAGAGCGGCCCCGTCCGAGCGCCGGCCCCGGCCCGTCGTCAACCGCGACAACGCCGGCTTCTGGGAGGGCGTGCGCGAGCATCGCCTCCTCCTCCAGCGCTGCGCGGCCTGCGCGGCCCTCCGCTTCCCGTGGCTGCCCGGCTGCCAGAGCTGCGGCTGCCCGGAGTGGGACACGGTGGCGGCGTCCGGCGAGGGGACCGTGTTCTCGTACGTCGTCCTGCACCACCCGCCGTTCCCGGCCTTCGAGCCGCCGTACGCGGTCGTCCTGGTCGAACTCGCCGAGGGGGTGCGGATCGTGAGCGGCGTGGTCGGGACGCCGTACGACAAGGTGCGGATCGGGATGCCGGTACGGCTGGAGTTCCGGCGCTACGACGACGAGCTGACGCTGCCCGTGTTCCGGGAGGTGACGGTGTGAACGCCGGTGACGCGCTGCCCCCGCTGGAGATCGGGATCACCCGGACGCTGATCGTCGCCGGGGCGCTCGCCTCGCGCGACTACCAGGACGTGCACCACGACCCCGAGGCCGCCCGCGCGAAGGGCTCCCCGGACATCTTCATGAACATCCTCACCACCAACGGCCTGGTCGGCCGCTATGTCACCGACACCTTCGGACCGCAGGCCCGGATCCACAAGGTCGCGATTCGGCTCGGGGCGCCCAACCACCCGGGGGACACGCTGGTGCTGCGCGGCACGGTGGAGGAGGTCCGCGCGGACGACACGGTCGTGGTGCGGATCACCGGCGACAACGGCGTCGGACGGCATGTCACCGGCACGGTGACCTGCGCGGTGCCGGGCGCGGCGGGCGCGGGGCACGGCATCGGAAGCGTGACGGTCACCCTCCGGGAGGACGACCCGCGATGAGCGTACGCGCGCGTGACGGGCTGGGCGGCCGGGCCGCCGTCGTCGGCATCGGGGCCACCGAGTTCTCCAAGGACTCGGGGCGCAGCGAACTCCGGCTGGCGGCGGAGGCGGTGCGGGCGGCGCTCGACGACGCGGGGCTGACGGCGGCCGACGTGGACGGTCTGGTGACGTTCACGATGGACACCAGTCCGGAGATCACCGTGGCGCAGGCCTGCGGGATGGGCGAGCTGTCGTTCTTCTCCCGGGTGCACTACGGCGGCGGGGCGGCCTGTGCGACCGTCCAGCAGGCGGCGCTCGCGATCGCGGCGGGCGTGGCCGAGGTGGTGGTCTGCTACCGCGCCTTCAACGAGCGCTCGGGCCGGCGCTTCGGCTCGGGCGTACGGCACCGGGAGCCCACGGCGGAGGGGACGGCGCTGGGCTGGGTGATGCCGTTCGGGCTGCTCACCCCGGCCTCCTGGGTGGCGATGGCGGCCCAGCGGTATCTGCACACCTACGGGCTGAGCGCGGAGGAGGCCTTCGGGCCGGTCGCCGTCACGGCCCGCCGGCACGCGGCGGCGAATCCGGCGGCGTACTTCCACGGCCGCCCGATCACCCTCGCCGAGCACGCCGCCTCCCGCTGGATCGCCGAGCCGCTCCGGCTGCTGGACTGCTGCCAGGAGACGGACGGCGGGCAGGCCCTGGTCGTCACCTCGCTGGAGCGGGCCCGTGACCTGCCGCGGCCGCCCGCCGTGATCGCGGCGGCCGCGCAGGGCGCCGGACGGGCCCAGGAACAGATGACCAGCTTCTACCGCGACGACCTGACCGGCCTGCCGGAGATGGCCGTGGTGGCCCGTCAGCTCTGGCGCACCTCGGGGCTCGCGCCCGCCGACGTCGACGTGGCCGTCGTCTACGACCACTTCACCCCGTTCGTGCTGATGCAGCTGGAGGAGTTCGGCTTCTGCGCGCCGGGCGAGGCGGCCGCCTTCGTCGCGGAGGACCGTCTGCCGCTCAACACCCATGGGGGCCAGCTCGGGGAGGCGTACCTCCACGGGATGAACGGGGTGGCGGAAGCGGTACGGCAGCTGCGCGGGACCTCCGTCAACCAGGTGCCGGGCGCGGTCCGGACCCTGGTGACGGCCGGGACGGGAGTGCCCACGTCCGGCCTGGTCCTGACGGCCGACGGCTGAACCCGGGCGGTACGTCTCAGGGGTCGACCCGTAGTACTCGGCGTGATCCGCTCCACCTACAGGAGGTGGAGCGGGCACCACCCCTACAACCTGAGGCGGACCCGTCTTCGGCACCTGCGGGCGATCCGGACCACACGGTCTCACTCCTAGCGTGGAGCCATGACCACACCCGTCTGCACCAGCGCCTCCCACGGCCAGAGGCGGCCGTCTCCGTACCCGTCCTTCGCGTCGTACGTCAGAGCCCGCCAGCCGGTGCTGCTGCGCACCGCCCGGTCGCTCACGGCCAACCCGAACGACGCCGAGGACCTGCTCCAGACCGCGCTCGCCAAGACGTATGTCGCGTGGGAGCGGATCGAGGACCACCGGGCGATCGACGGCTATGTCCGCCGCGCCCTGCTGAACACCCGTACCTCGCAGTGGCGCAAGCGCAAGGTCGACGAGTACGTCTGTGACGAGCTGCCCGAGCCGGAGCCCACGGCCGGCGAGGAGGACCAGGCCGAGCGGCAGGCGCTGCACGACGCGATGTGGCGGGCGATCATGAAGCTGCCGGACCGGCAGCGGGCGATGGTCGTGCTGAGGTACTACGAGGACCTCAGCGAGGTCCAGACGGCCGAGGTCCTCGGGGTCTCGGTGGGCACGGTGAAATCAGCGGTGTCCCGGGCGCTCGGCAAGCTCCGCGAGGACCCTGAGCTGGTGTTTGTCCGGTAGCGTGCCGACGTGGTGATTTTACCGGGGCTTTAAGTGAGGTGATCGATCATCGCTACCTAGTGACATACCGCGCGGTATGTGCGCAGAATCAGCGCAACCGTTACCACCGCGTAGGCAATGTCGCCGCCCTGGGAGGACGCCGTGCTGAGCACCATGCAGGACGTACCGCTGCTGATCTCGAGGATCCTGACCCACGGGGCGACGATCCACGGATCATCACGGGTGACCACCTGGACGGGCGAGGGTGCCCCGCAGCGCCGCACCTTCGCCGAGATCGGTGCCCGCTCCGCCCAGCTGGCCCACGCCCTGCGCGAGGACCTCGGCGTCGAGGGCGACGACCGGGTCGCGACCCTCATGTGGAACAACGGCGAGCACGTCGAGGCGTACTTCGCGATCCCCTCCATGGGCGCGGTCCTGCACACCCTCAATCTGCGCCTCCCGGCTGAGCAGCTCGCCTGGATCGTCAACCACGCGGCCGACAAGGTCGTCATCGCCAACGGCTCGCTGCTCCCCCTGCTGGCCCCGCTGCTCCCGCACCTGCCGACGGTCGAGCACATCGTCGTCTCCGGTCCCGGCGACCGCTCCCTCCTCGCGGGCGCCCACGCCCGGGTCCACGAGTACGAGGACCTCATCGCCGAGAAGCCCACCGCGTACGACTGGCCCGAGCTGGACGAGCGCACCGCCGCCTCCATGTGCTACACCTCCGGCACCACCGGCGACCCCAAGGGCGTGGTCTACAGCCACCGTTCGATCTACCTGCACTCCATGCAGGTCAACATGGCCGAGTCGATGGGCCTGACCGACCAGGACACCTCGCTCGTCGTGGTCCCCCAGTTCCACGTCAACGCCTGGGGCCTGCCGCACGCCACGTTCATGACCGGCGTCAACATGCTGATGCCGGACCGCTTCCTGCAGCCCGGCCCGCTCGCCGAGATGATCGAGAGCGAGAAGCCGACCCACGCCGCCGCCGTCCCCACCATCTGGCAGGGCCTGCTGGCCGAGCTCACCGTCAAGCCGCGGGACGTCACCTCCCTCACCCAGGTGACCATCGGCGGCTCGGCCTGTCCGCCCGCCCTGATGTCGGCCTTCGACGACCTCGGCATGCGCGTCTGCCACGCCTGGGGCATGACGGAGACCTCCCCGCTGGGCACCATCGCCCGCCCGCCGGCCCATGTCGTCGGCCTGCCCGAGGAGTTCGCCTACCGCCTCACCCAGGGCCGCTTCCCGGCCGGCGTCGAGGCCCGCCTCAGCGGCCCCGGCGGCGAGCGCCTGCCCTGGGACGGCGAGTCCGCCGGCGAGCTGGAGGTGCGCGGCCCCTGGATCGCGGGCGCCTACTACAACGGCCCCGGCGGCGAGGCCCTGCGCCCCGCTGACAAGTTCAGCGAGGACGGCTGGCTGAAGACGGGTGACGTCGGCACCATCAGCCCCGACGGCTTCCTCACCCTCACCGACCGCGCCAAGGACGTCATCAAGTCCGGCGGCGAGTGGATCTCCTCGGTGGAGCTGGAGAACGCCCTGATGGCCCACCCGGCCGTCGCCGAGGCGGCCGTCGTCGCCGTCCCCGACGACCGCTGGGGCGAGCGCCCGCTGGCCACCGTCGTCCTCAAGGAGGGTGCCGGGGCCGACTTCGAGACCCTGCGCGCCTTCCTCGCCGAGGAGGGGAAGATCGCCAAGTGGCAGCTTCCGGAGCGCTGGACGATCGTCGAGGCGGTCCCGAAGACGAGCGTGGGCAAGTTCGACAAGAAGGTGCTGCGGCGCCAGTACGCCGAGGGCGCGCTGGACGTCACACAGCTCTGAGCGCGGCTCCGCCGGCGGCTCCCAGGGCGGCTCCGAGTGCGCCTCTGAGTACGGTGGAGGCGCACGCCGGGCAGGTCACCTCGCGGCACCTGCCCGGCGTGCGCCCTGTCGGCCACGGTGCCGTCACCGTCGTACCGCCGTCGTGCTCCACCCCAGCGTCAGCCACACCCCCGCCACCGTGACCACGCCGCCCCAGCCGAAGTGGGTGAAGGCGAGGCCCGCCAGGGCCGAGGCGGTGGCGCCGCCCGCGAAGCCCGCGACGACATAGGCGCTGTTGGCGGTGGCCGGGGCCGAGGTGGTGGTCAGGGCGAGGGTCTGGTTGGCGACATGGGAGGCCACCAGGGCCGCGTGGATCGCGACGGCGGCCACGAAGAGCGCCGGGAGCAGCCGTCCGCCCAGCCAGAAGAGCGGGACGGAGACGGCGGCCAGGGCATAGGCGGTGCGGACGACCTTGGCGGCGCCGAAGCGGTCGACCAGACCGCCCGCCAGCGGCGCCACCACGCTCGCCGCCAGCCCGAAGAGCCCGAACAGACCCGCCGTGGCCGTCGACAGCCCGTACGGCTCACCCGTCAGCAGCAGGGCCAGCGAGGTCCACAGGGCGCTCCACGCGCCGTACATGCCGGCCTGCCGTACGCAGGCCCGCCACAGGTCGGGGGAGCGGCGGACCAGAGCGGGCATGGTGCGCAGGCCGGTGAGCAGACCGCCCTCGCGGGGACGGCGGCGTTCGGCCGGCAGGGCGGCGGCGGTCAGCAGGCCGAGGGCGGCGGTGAGTCCGGCCGCGCCCAGGAACACCGCCCGCCAGCCGAAGGCCTGACCAGCGAGTCCGCCGAGGACCCGGGCCGCGACGATCCCGGTGAACAGGCCCGCGATGACGGCCGCGACATGCCGTGCGCGGTGGTGGGCGGGGGCGCGTTCGGCGACCAGGGGCACCAGGAGCTGCGGGACGACCGTCGCGGCGGAGGCGACCAGGACGGCGGCGGCGAGCGCGGTCGTGCCGCCCGCGGCGGCGCCGGCGGTCAGCGCGGCCGTGGTGACCAGGGAGAGGACGGCGACCAGGCGGCGCCGGTTCACGCGGTCGCCGAGCGGGGCGAAGAAGAGCAGGCCTGCCGCGTAGCCGAACTGCGCGACGGAGGCGATCCAGGCCACGGCGGACGGTGTGGAGCCGAAGTCGTGGGCGATGAGGGGGAGCAGCGGGGCCGCGACATAGATGTTGGCGGCGGTGACGGCCGTGCAGAGTGCGATGAGGGCGAGGAGGAGGTCCCCCCGGCGGCGCGGGGCGGCGGGCCGCCGGACGCGCTGCGGGACGGTGACTGCGGACGGCATGGCTGAGGCGCTCCTTGGAGAGGAGATAACCAACCAGTTGGTTGGATCGTGGGGTGCAACAGTCTGGGGTGGTGCGGGATTCCCCGTCAACCAACTAGTTGGTTACTGCCGGTCCGCCGCTACCATGCCCCCATGGCAACCACCCGCGACCCCGAGGCCACCAAGGGCCGGATCTTCGACGCCGCCGTCGCCGAGTTCGCCCGCTACGGCGTCGCCGGCGCCCGCATCGACCGCATCGCCGCCGCGGCCAAGGCGAACAAGCAGCTCATCTACGCCTACTTCGGCAACAAGGCCGAGCTGTTCACCCGGGTCCTGGAGAAGGCCATGCTCGACCTCGCGATCGCCGTCCCGGTCGACGCGGACGACATCGAGGGCTGGATCGACCGCATCATGGACTACCACGTCGCCCACCCCGAGGTGCTGCGCCTGCTCTTCTGGGAGGGACTCGAGTACGGCACCACCGAGCTGCCCGACGAGGCCGAGCGCCGCGAGCACTACCGCGACAAGATCGCCGCCATCCGGGAGGGCCAGGAGCGCGGAGTCGTCAGCGACGCGATCCCGGCCCGTGATCTGCTCTTCCTGCTCATCGCCCTGGCCAACTGGACCGCCGTCGTCCCCCAGATGAGCCGCATCGTGGTCGGCGCCGACCCGGACGACCGCGAACGCCTGCGCGCCTCGGTACGGGAGGCGGCCCGCAGGCTGGTGGCTCGGCCGTAGGGCGTCGGGCGGGGTGGGGGCGTGGCTGTGGACTCTCTGCTGGGGTGAGGGCGGGCGCGGCCGTGGACTGTCCGGCGGCGGGGTGGTGTGCGGTCGTGGACTGTCGGGTGGGGTGTCTACGGTCAGGACCGCTCGGCAATCCAGGCCCCGGGTCTTGTCCGCCTGGGCCGGGCCCCCGTCCGGCTTTGCCCGGTGCCGGGCGGCACCGGGCAGCAGGACGGCCGGGGCAGAGGCCCTTGCGGCAGCCGGGGCAGAGGCCGTTGCGGTGGCTGGCGCGGTGGCCGTTGCCGGGGCTGATGCGGACGGCGGGGCCCGGGAGGGCTCCTAGTTGGTGCCGATGCGGGCCAGCAGGTCCACGATCCTGATCTGGACCTCGGGACTCGTCGAGCGCTCCGCCAGGAACAGCACCGTCTCCCCCGACGCCAGCCGGGGCCGGTCCGCCTGGTCCACGGCTGCGGTGTAGACGACCAGCGGGGTGCGGTTGAGCTGGCCGTTCACCCGCAGCCAGTCGATGATCCCGGCGGATCCGGCCTGCCGGGGGTGCACCTGCATCAGGTCCATCACCACCAGGTTCGGCCGCAGCTGCCCGGCGAGCGTCACGGCATCCGCGTCACTGGCCGCCCGCGCCACCTGCATCCCGCGCCGCTCCAGCGTCGCTGTCAGGGCCAGCGCGATCTCCGCGTGCTCCTCGATGAGCAGCACGCGCGGCGGGTGCTGCTCACTGTCCCGGGGCGCCAGCGCCTTCAGCAGTACGGCGGGATCGGCGCCGTACGCCGCCTCCCGCGTCGCCTGCCCGAGACCGGCCGTGACCAGCACCGGGACCTCCGCTGCCACCGCCGCCTGGCGCAGCGACTGCAACGCGGTACGGGTGATCGGCCCGGTCAGCGGGTCCACGAACAGCGCCGCCGGGAACGCGGCGATCTGCGCGTCGACCTCCTCGCGCGAGTGCACGATGACCGGCCGGTAGCCGCGGTCGCTGAGCGCCTGCTGCGTGGAGACGTCCGGCGCGGGCCACACCAGCAGCCGGCGCGGGTTGTCCAGCGGCTCCGGCGGCAGCTCGTCGTCCATCGGCATCGGCCGCGGCGGATCCGCCACCTCGACGGCCCCACCGGGACCGTCCAGCGGCTCGGGGCCCTCGGCGGCGTTCTCGTCCGGTGCCCCTATGGCGTACGACCGTCCGGCCCCGTCGGTCGCCCCGGGAACGAGCCGTGACTGACCGGCCAGGGAGGGCTGGGGCAGCGGCTGCCCCGCGAGCGAGGGGTGCGCGGGCAGGGGGGCCTGGCCGGCGACGGGCTGCTCGGCCGGCGGATGCGGACGCGCCGTCTGCTCCGGGCGGGACGCCGGGTCCGGCGGGGTGCCCAGCTTGCGGCGACGCCCGGAACCGCCCGGCGCGTGCGGGGCGGGGGTGGCCGTGGCCTGCGCGGCGGGCTGCGCCTGCTGGACCTGGGCGGCCTGCCGGGTGAAGGGGACACCCTGCCCCAGCGTCCGCACACTGATCGCCCGGCCCTGCGTGGAGTTCGGGTCCATCGGCAGCGCCGCCGCCTCGGCGGGCAGCGGCTGCGCCACGGGGGCGGCCGGGGGCACCGGGGCCTCGGGCGGGAGGGGCGTGCCCGTGCTGGGGGTGGCGGTCGGCGGGGCGGGGGTCTGGGCGGGGACCGGTCCGCCGGGTACGCCGGGTACGGCGGGAGTCCTCTGGGCGGCACCGGGCGCGGACTCGGCCGGGAGCGGCCTGCCCTGCGCCGGGGCCGTGGCCGCCTGGGGCGGCACGGCCGGACCGGGGACGGGCTGAGGCAGGGCCGGCTGACCGGGCAGCGCCTGGGCGGGGAGGGGCTGGCCGGCAGGGGGGACCGGCATGCCGGCGGCGGGCACCGGCTGGCCGACGGCCTCCGGACCCAGTGCCTGCGCCTGCGCAGGCGCCATGGCCTGGTTCGGGACGCCTCCGGGCGCCACCGTGCCCATGGGCGCGACGGGGACGGCACCCAGCTCCGCGGGCTGGCCCACCGCGCGCCGTCGGCGGCCGGTGGGCGCGTTCGTGGGGTGCGGCTGGGGCGGGGTGTGGTCGTCGGTCTGGTCCTGAGCCGCGGCGTCATGGCGGCCGTGGTCGATGAGCGCGTCCTCGGACGAGCCCTGGGCCGGAATCTGGGCCACCGGAGCCTGACCGGGCACGGGAACCGGTACAGGGACCGGGACCGCGGCCGGAACCTGCCCGGCGCCCTGCATCTGCCCAAGCACCTGACCGGGCACCTGACCGGGCATCTGGCCGGGCCCGCCCGGACCGTCGGCCGTTCGGTCCGCCTCGGCGGGCGGCAGGGCGAACACCGTGCGCGGCCCCGCCTCCTGCGCGGCGGCACGCTCGGACGCGGCGGCGAGGGCACGCCTCCGACGCCCGGTCGGCTCGCCGTCCTCGCCGGACCCGGCAGGCACGGCAGGCACCGCGGACCCGGCAGGCACGGGAGCACCGGCGACCGCGGGCAGGGCGGGGGGCAGGGCGTTCTGCGGTCCTTCGTCGGCGGCCAGGGCCCGGCGTCCGCCGGGCGGCGCGGGGACACCCTGCGGCGGAACGGTGCCGCCCAGTCCCGTACCCGCCGCGGCCGTACCGGCCGCGCTCTCGGCGGCGGTCACGACCGCGCCCTCGGCCACGCCCGCACCGGCCGGCTCGACCACCGCGCCGTTCTCGGCGCGACGGCCGCGGCGTCGCCCGGAACCGCCGGGGGCCTCCTCGGCCCCCTCCGGCAGCTCGCCGGGCGTCTCGTCGGCGGCCGGGCCACGCCGGCGCCGGCGTCCGGTGGGCGGCGCGCTCTCCGCCTCGGCGCCCTCGGCCGCACCCGGAACCTCGCCCTCCAGGAAGGCGTCCACGGAGGACCGGCGGGCCCGGCGGCGGCCGGGAGCCTGCTCGGCGGGCGGCTCGCCCTCGCCCGGGGCGCTCTGCGCCGGGGGCAGGGCGGCGGGCAGCGCGGCGGGCGCCGGAGGGGCGACCGCGCCCGCTCCACCCCCGAGGGGGACCTCGAGGACGTACGCACTGCCGCTCATGCCCGGCACCTCGTGCGTCTGGAGCACGCCCCCGTGGGCGCGCACGATCCCGCGCACGATCGGCTCGTGCACCGGGTCGCCCCCGCTGTACGGTCCGCGCACCTCGATCCGTACGACCTCGCCCCGCTGGGCGGCCGCGACGACGACCGTGTTGTCCATGTAACCGCCCGCCGAGACGGGCGCGTTGCCGGTGGCGTCGACCCCCGCGACATCGGCGACGAGATGCGCGAGCGCGGTCGCGAGCAGCCGTGCGTCGACCTCGGCCTCGATGGGCGGCGCGTGCACGGCGAACTGCACCCGGCCGGGCCCGATGAGCTCGACGGCCCCGTCGACGCCCGCGGCGACCACGGCGTCGAGCATCACGTTCGTACGGACGATCTCCGCGCCGCCCGCGTCGAGCTGCTGGTAGCCGAGGACGTTGTCGATGAGGGTGGTGATCCTCGAATAGCCCGCCGACAGGTGATGGAGCACCTGGTTGGCCTCGGGCCACAGCTGACCGGCGTCGTCCGCGGCGAGCGCGGCCAGCTCGCGGCGCAGCTCGTCGAGGGGGCCGCGCAGGGAGGTCGCGAGGAGGGTGAGCAGCTGGTCGTACCGCCCGGCGAGGGCGTCGTAGCGGTCCTTCTCCCGCTCGCCGAGGGCCGCGTAGCGCTCCTCGGCGGCGGCGACCTCCTCCGTGTGCTCCTCGCGCAGCTCCTCCAGCTCGGTGACGTGCTGCTGGCGGAGCGCGGTGAGGTCGGAGGCGTGCTCCTCGGAGAGCCGCTCCAGCTCGTCCTCGTGCCGCTTCTCGACGCCCTCCTTCTCCGCGACGAGATCGTCGTACGAGCGCCGGTCGGTGAACGTCATCACGGCGCCGACGAGCTGGTCCCCGTCGCGCACGGGTGCGGTGGTCAGGTCGACCGAGACCTTCTCCCCGCCCTTGGACCACAGCACCTGCCCGCGCACCCGGTGCTTGCGCCCGGAGCGCAGGGTGTCGGCGAGCGGCGACTCGTCGTACGGGAAGGGCGAGCCGTCGGCGCGCGAGTGCACGATGAGGGTGTGCAGCTCCTTGCCGCCGAGATCGCTGGCCCGGTAGCCGAGGATCTGCGCGGCGGCCGGGTTGACGAGCACGATCCGCCCGTCGGTGTCGGTCCCCACGACACCTTCGGAGGCGGCCCGCAGGATCATCTCGGTCTGCCGCTGCGACCGGGCCAGCTCGGCCTCGGTGTCCACGGTGCCGGTCAGATCCCGTACGACGAGCATCAGCAGCTCGTCGCCGCTGTAGCCGTAGCCGTCGTAGGCCTGCTGGCCGTTCTCCAGATTGGCGCTGGTGACCTCGACGGGGAACTCCGAGCCGTCGGTCCGCCGGGCGACCATCCGGGTCGGCTTGGTCCGCCCGCGCGGGTCCATGTGGTCGGGCCGCCGCATGGAACCGGGGATGAGCTTGGAGTCGAACTGCGGAAGCAGATCGAGCAGCCCCCGCCCCACCAGAGCCGTACCGGGCGTCTCGAAGGCCTCGAGCGCGATGGTGTTCGCGTTGACGACGGTCCCGTTGGCGTTGACCAGCAACAACGCATCGGGCAGCGCGTCGAGTATGGCTGCGAGGCGAGCAGCGCCTCGGGATGGCCTGCTGCTCACGAGTCGCTTCCTCCCTGTTACCGCACCTTGCCGACCGCTCGGGCCATCTTGCCAACCGGCCCGCAGCGTGTCACGCGAGGGAGTCTAAGGGCTGGGTTCCCGTCTCAGGCCCCGGATGAGAGGGAGCTCGCACGACGAAGTGACGCAGAACGTGTGACCGTCCTATGACCTTCGCGGGAGATTTACGGGACGGGTGAACACGCCGTGGGGACGCTGTGCGCGGGCTGCCGCCCCGGGACGGCAGCCACGGAACGGAATCCGGGCTACCGCCCTTGGGGCGGCCTGAGGCCGGCGGGCCGGTGGCCGGGCAGCGCGGGCAGCAGGGGCACCATCCGGTTCCACCGCTCGATCTCGCACCCGTCGCGGCGGTCGTACGTCGCTTCGACGGGGCGCCCGGCCCAGCGGCCGGTGACATGGGCGGTGGCCGGTCCGCCGTACCGCATGGTGCACAGCGAACCGCTCGGCACCGGGGCGAAGGGGTCCCGCCCCCAGCGGGTGCCGCGGTCCACGGTCCGGCAGGCGCCCGACACGTCCGGGTGACGGCCGCCCGCGGGCCGGCACCACACCTCGAACACCCCGTCGACCCGCCCGCCCGCGTGCCGGACGGTGACGACGAGGTGATCCTGGTCGGCCCGGTCCTCCTCCCGGACGGGCGGGGGCGCGAGGACGGCGCCGGCGAAGGCGGGAGAAGGCAGGAGGGCGCCGAGGGCGAGGGCGCCGGCCAGGGACAGGGCGAGGGTGCTGCGGCGCCGCCGGGGCGGGCTGCTGCTGAGCGAGAGGGGGGTGACCTGCGACATGCCCGGACCAACGCGGCGCCACGCCGGACGTTGCGCCTGGGGAACACCTTTGCCCTGTGACCCGACTGCCTAGTACCGTGGACGTCGATTGGTGACAGCACGCTCGACTGTGTCATCATCTGCACGCACCACTCGCACCCACGCGAGGGGTTGTGCTGGAGGCGTCGCCTAGTCCGGTCTATGGCGCCGCACTGCTAATGCGGTTTGGGCCTTAAAGCCCATCGAGGGTTCAAATCCCTCCGCCTCCGCCAGATCTCCCGAAGCCTCGGTCCGTTCACGGCCCGGGGCTTCGTCGTACCCCGACACCCTCTTGATCGCCCCCTGAAGGCGTTTCCGCAGGTCACAAGGGGTATGGCAAACGGATTTCACATGTCGGCGGCAGTCATGTAATGTTCTTCCTGTCGCCGAGAGCGGCCCGGAAGGGCAAGGATCGAAGACAAGAAAAACCGAATAACAAGCACTCGTAGCTTAACGGATAGAGCATCTGACTACGGATCAGAAGGTTGCAGGTTCGAATCCTGCCGAGTGCACACAGGTGAGAGGCCCCGGAGAGATCCGGGGCCTCTTGTGTTTGGTCACTGTTGTTCTGACGGGGACCGGCAGCCGTTCCACAGGGTGGCGAGGCGGGCCGGGATCTGGGGGATGGCGGCGCAGCCCTGGGGAGCGGCGGGGAAGCCGGCGTCGGCCAGGTAGGTCCAGCCGGCGCCGGGGCGGTCGGTGAAGTACTTCATCGCGGCTCCGTCGTCCTGGAGGGCGACCTGCTCCGCCATCGTGCTGTCGGCGGTGGGCCGGAAGCGCGTTCCGGCGTAGAGGGTCCCGTCACAACTGCCGTAGTAGAAGGAGCCCTCGACCGGGGCGAGGTGGCTGAGGCGCGGTTCGGCCTGGTTGCCGTAGGCGGTTGTGACGCTCGCCTTGACGGCGGGTGATGCGGGCAAGGAGCGACAGGCGCCGGTCCTTGCCGAAGAGCCTGTGGTGGTGTGTGGAGGGCTGCTGTGGGCAATGCCGCTGTTCGGCGTGCAGCTCGTCAGCAGGGTCACTGCCGCAGCGGCCATGCACAGAGCGACACCGCGGGACAGGGAGCGGGTTCGGTGTGCCATGTCGAACCGTCCTCTCTGATACGTTCTGCCGTTCTTGTCCATCAAGACGCCGCACCAGGCGCAACGGTTTCACCGCGTCCGAGCGTGCGGCTGTTGATCAGAGGAGTGCGCCGTCGGTGATCTGGGTGGCGATGCCGTTCTTGATCTCGACCCTGGCCTCCACGCCCTCCTTGGCGGCCTTCTCCAGGTCGGACTCCTCGCACGGGGCGTCCACCTTCGAACCGGCCGTGCCGCAGATCTGGCCGCCGCCCAGGATCACGGTGTCCTCGGAGAGGTAGAAGGACTGCTGCTCGCCGCCGGAGCCCTGGGCCGCGGGGCCGTCGACCAGGTACTTGCCGGGGGCCATGTACCGCACGATGCCGTACCAGGTGCCGTTGACGCCCTTGCCCTTGTCGAGGCCCTCCACGACGGTCTCACCCGGGTCGGAGCCGGAGCCGGAGTCGGAGGCGCTTCCGGTGCCGGACGTGCTTCCGGTGCCGGAGGCGGACGCGGTGGCGCGGCGCTCCGTGATCTCCGTCGCCACGCCGTCCTTCAGCACCACATCGGCGTTGACGGAGCGTCCGCCCTTGGTCGCGGTCTCCAGGTCGGACTCCTCGCACGGGGCGTCGACCTTCGAGGAGGCGTCCCCGCAGATGGTGCCCGCGCCGTGGATCTCGGTGTTGTCGCCGATCCAGAACTGCTGATCGGACTTGCCGGACACGCTGACGATGTACTTGCCCGACGCGAGGTACGTCACCGTTCCGCCGACGAAGGTGCCGCTGACGCCCTTGGCGTCGGACTTGTCCGCCACCGCGGTCGTGTCGGCCGTACCGGAGGAGCCTTCGGCGGCGTCGGTGCCCTGGTTGCACGCCGTCATCAGCAAGGTGCTGCCGAGGAGGGCGGCGGAAACGAGCAGAGCCTTGCGACGGTTGCGGATCATGGGTCAAGTCCCCCGAGTAGTAGAACGAGTGGTCGAGCGGTCGATTGAGCGGCTCTGCGGTGTGTGCGGTGTGTGCGGTGCCTCAGTGCCTGTTCGACTGTGGAGAGGGGGATCAGGGTCCGGTCGGATGCGTCGGTCGTCGATCCAGGACGAGGCCGTCACCGTCCGGTGACAGGAGCAACTGGTGTCGGGGAAAATGGAGTTGTTGCTGCCGGCTATGGCCCGTTTTCGAAGAAGCCGGACCTCAGGTCCACGACGACGGCGTCGAGCGGATGCCCGCTGACGACGAACGGTCCGCTCCAGGACGCGCTGAGTGCGAACAGCAGTGCCAGGCTCAGCCCGACCACGCTCGACACGCCTACGACGAGCAGCGACGTGCGCAGGCCGGTGCGGAAGACCAGTGCGCCGGAGTTCACGATCAGGGCGAGTCCACTGACCGCGAGCGTGACGACGTAGAGCACGGGTACGTCGCGCGAGGCGGCGGCGACGCGGGCGCGACGGCCGCTGGTGACGCCGTCCAGGGACAGCACCAGCTCCGTGCCCGTCGTGGTGCCCACCTCGGGCCGGGCGGCCTCGGCCCGCACCGTCCGCTCCAGCCGGGCGATCGCGCGGGCGGTGGCCGGGTCGTCGCCGGACGCCGCTGCCGCACCCTTCCACTCCTGCGCACGTGTGGTCCGCAGGTAGTCCAGCAGCGCCGTGTGGATCGGCTCCGACCGGACCCGGGGGCTGGTCGCCGCCCATGCCAGGCGGGAGGCCGCGGCCGCCTCGTCGCTCACCAGCGCCTCCGCCGCGCGCACGTAGCCGGCCTCGCTGGCCAGGGAGAGGGCCGCGAAGATCGCGAAGGCGGCGCCCAGGGACGGCATCAGAGGCGTGGCGATCCTCGTGACCTGGTCCTGTTCCCCGGCCGGTACCAGCGCCCGTACGCCGAGCCGCGCCACGGCCGTGAGCAGGAGGGCCAGGAAGAGCCCGCCCACGACCAGCACCGCCGCCGGCAGCGAGGTCAACCAGTTCACCCACATCACCCACAGCGTGTCGGTTCCACGGACGTTTCATGGTCACAGCCGGAAGACCGGTGACGGCGGAGACGCCCGGCACGGCCTCTCGCTTCGTGGGCCGAACGGGCGACTCGACACCGCGCGCGATGCTCAGGTGAGGTCACGTCAGGCCGGGGGCTCCGGGTGGGCGCGTACGAAGCCCTCGGGCCAGTCGTCCTCGTCGAGGGTGTGTTCCTCCACGACGAAGCAGTCCGGTTCGGCGGAGAAGCCGGGCAGGAGGCGGGCCCGGTGGATGCGGTCCTCCGCCTTGTCGAGGGTGGAGTAGACACCGAGGAGTTTGGGGTCGTCGCCGTCCTGTTCGTCGATGTACACCGTCCCGTCCTCGACGTGCACGGTGGTGCCGTCGGCACCGGCTTCGTTCTGGTGTCCCACGTGCCACAGCAGATAGACCGTCATGCGCCGGAGGGTACCGGCGTGCCCTTACCTGGCCGCGTAGATCACCTCGTCGAACGGCCAGTCGTCGCGGAGCCAGGCCGAGACGGCCCGGTGGAGTACGGGGTCGAGCGCGGCGTGGTCGGCCCGGACCCAGGAGCGGACCTCGGGGAGGGACGGGTCCTTGCGGGACGGGTCGTCGCGGGACGGGTAGATGTAGACGCAGCCGATCACGTCCCCCTCCGGGACGGACAGGACCGTGTACGTGAAACCGGTGCGGTGGGCGAAGTCCTGTGCGTGGCGGCGCAGGTCCTCGAGGTTGGCCTCCGGGGTCATGCCCGCGAGGGGCGGCCAGGCGCGGCCGGCGAAACCGGGGGTGGCGCGGATGTGGGCGATGCTGGAGGTCCAGGCGGCGTGGTCGGCGGCGTTGTGCCGGGGGCCGAGGGGCTCCAGGCGGAAGCTGTGCGTGGCGGGTGGGGACGGGAGAGTGAAGTCGGCGGCGACCAAGGGGATATCGGGGGACGGCATGGCCGGAGGGTATCCCCGCGGAGTGAGGTATCGAGGCGTCGAGGGGACTCGAACCCGGGCGTCCGTGGCGAAGCAATCCGGCGACAACAATCGTCGGGTTGGATGCGTTCGAACTCCGTTACGATCGGCGGCCTGTTGCCGCCCGACGGGTTTCGGCGTAGCTCTCGTGGAAGGACGCCCCCACAGTGACGGGTCCGCTGCCGCGCCGGTCCAAGGGACCGTCGGCGATCGCCGCGGCGTCCGCCCGGGGCGCCAGGCCGGGGACCGGGGACGGTTCCGAGGAGGACTCCCGGGATACGGCAGAGGGTGAGCCGGAGGCGGACGGTTCGCCCGCGGTGATGTCCTCGGCGGCCGAGTCGTTCGTCGCGGAACTCGGGGAGCGGGAGGCGGTGGCCGGTTCGGCCGGAGGCGACCGTCCCCGTGTCCGTCGACGTCGGGTGGGCGGTGGGGCGGGTGACGAACGCGCCGAGACCGGTTCCCCCGTAGGGGCCGCGGAGCCGGTCGTCCGGCGGCGGTCGCCGCGGGCCGTGTGGTTCGCCGGCGTCGGAGTCGTCGTCGCCGCGCTGATCGCCGGTGTGTTCATCGTCCGCGGCGGCGGTGACGGCCGGTCCTCGGCGGCCGTACCGGGGGCCGGGCTCGATCACACCCAGGGGGGCGGCACGTACGGCCCGCCGCCCAGCGTGCCCGCGTCGGCCTCGGCGTCCGCGTCCGTCTCCGCATCGCCGTCGGCCGACCGTGAGAGCGCCTCGCCGGAGGCGTCGTCGGCCACGGAGTCCGCCACCGCCGGTACGTCGTCCGGCGCGGACGCCCAGGACGAGCCGGCCGCCGGTTCCGGGGCCGCCACCAAGCAGACCGGCACCGGCTCGGGCAGCGGCTCGGGCAGCGGTTCGGGCAGCGGTGACAGCGGCGGCAGTTCCTGTGTCTCCGGCGCGGGCTCCGGCCCCATCACCGACTACTCCGTCTGTGTGTCCTCCGGAACCGTCACCTTCCGGGCGGCCTTCCACGCCTCGGACCGCTTCTACCACGTCTTCATCGACACCGACGGCGACACCTCGACCGGCTATCAGCTCCCCTATCCGTCGCCGTCCGCCCTCGGCGCCGATTACATGATCGAGAACGGTGGTCTCTACCGGAGCCGTTCGACGGAGTGGAGCTGGAGCGAGCTGGGCACCAGCCCTTCGATGTCGGTCAGCGGCTCCACCCGGACCTGGACCCTGCCGCTGGGGGGCATCGGCTCACCGAGCCGGACCCAGAGGGTGGAGTTCCACGTCGGTTCCGACTACACCTCGGTCGTCTCCTTCACCCCGTGACGGGCTCCCCGCCCTCGTCGGCGCGGCGCTCCTCGCGGTACGCGTTCGCCAGGGCCGTCGCCCGGGTGAACCAGTCCGCCAGCACCGCGGTCTCCTCCGGGGAGTAGTCCGCGAAGAGCTCGTTCAGGCGGTCGTAGTACGGCTGGTAGAGCGCGTACGCCCGGGCCACGGCGGAGGGTACGGCGGCCACCCGGACCCTGCGGCGGTCCTGGGGGTCGGGGCGCCGGGTGACGTAACCGGCGCGTTCCAGCCGGTTCAGGATGCCGGTGACCGCGCCGGTGGTGACGTGCACGCGGGTCGCCAACTCGCCCGCCGTCAGCAGGTTCTCGCCCGCCTGGAGGACATAGGCGAAGCAGGTCAGGTCGGTGACGTTCAGGCCGAGGCGCTGGGCCATCTCCTGCTGGCCGATCATGCTCGCCGCGATGAGGTCGTCCATGGCCGAGATCGCCTGGGCGGGGGTCGCCGCGGGGCGGGGGCGGGGTGGCTGGGCTGTCATCGCGGGCGGGGTTCCTCTCGGAGGGTTCGTGCTGGGTCCTTGTTATCTGCTTTCGGTTTCTCTTACCTTGTAAGAGGTTCAGTTCATAAACCTCTTAGATGGTGAGGGAATGGCGTGGCGGGTCATCTGTACGACGAGGGGCACACGGTCGCCGGCTGGACCGGCGTCGCGATCGCGACCGCCGGGACGACGGTGATGGGGGTCGGAGTGTGCGCCGTATCCCCCGCCCTGCTGATCGGCGGGGGCGCCGTGGTGGTGCTGGGCGCGCTGGTCACCTGGGCGCTGCACCTGACCGGGTGGGGGAAGCCGCCGGGGGTACGGCCCCGGGCGGAGTGGGGGATGCGCGTGCGGGACACCTCGGCCCGGGACGGTCATCCGGAGTGCGTCGGATGCCTGCTCGCCGGGCGGAAAGCCGCCGGGCGGAAAGCCGCAGGTCGGGGCGTGTTGTCAGAGGTGGGGGCTAGCGTGGTGGGCGATGGCACAGGGATGGAAGTGCGCGGGGCTGCGGTGGGCGACTGAGGGTCCCGTGCTGCTGTGGGACGGGGGCCGGCGCAGCCCGCTGTCCCGGGGGAAGCGGGTGGCCTTCGCGGTCGCGGAAGGGGGCGTACGGGAGTGTGTCGGGGCTCGGGGACATGCGTGCCCGGTGCGGGCGGCGGTGTCGGGGAGGAGCACGGGGGCGCGGTGCGAGGAGTGCGCGCGGCTGGACCGGGCGCACTCCGTCGCCGCGGACGGGATCGCCGACGATCCGCGGCCGTACCGGGTGTATCTGGCGTGGTTCGGGCCGGGGTTGGTCAAGGTCGGGATCACGGCGGTCGAGCGGGGGCCGGCGCGGCTGCTGGAGCAGGGGGCGGTCTGCTTCAGCTGGCTGGGCAGCGGGCCGCTGATGGCCGCCCGGCGGACCGAGGAGCTGCTGCGGGCCGCGCTGCGGGTGCCGGACCGGATTCCGTACGCCGAGAAGCGGGCGGTGCGGGCCGGTCTGCCGGAAGACGAGGAGGAGCGGGTCGGTGAGATCAGGGAGTTGCACGGGCGGGCCGTGGAACTGGCCCAGTGGCCGGAGTCGTTGGTCCGGGCGCCCTTCGAAGGCGTCGACCATCTGCGGGTGTTCGGCCTCGATGCGGCACCCACGGCCCGGGGCGAGGTGACGGGGCTGGTCGCGGGGGGTGTGGTGAGCGGGGAGCTGGTGGCCGTGGCGGGGCCCGATCTTCATGTGGCGGGCGGGGAGGGGGTGATCGTGCTGGACACCCGGTTGATGAGGGGGTGGGAGCTGGTTCCGGCCGGTCCCGAGGAAGGGCCGCACCTACGTCTTCCGCTGCGGGAGTTCAGGGAGGAAGGGCACGCACAGGACGGCCTTTTCTGAAGGAGGCGGCCGGAACCGAGCGGTCCGGCCTGCGCGTTGCCCAGGTGGAGCACAGCCACGGGTTCGAGCGGCCCGCACCCGGCTGATCGGGGACGACGGTCGGTGAGCTGGGCCGGAGCCGCCCGAGATCAACTCGGCGTCAGGGGTTGCCAGGCATTGCCTGAGAGGCTCCTGTGAGTTTCTTAGGGAAATCACAGGTTCTGGAAAGAGTGCTCTCAGAGGACAGCGACATGGTGTTCCCCATGACCACGACCTCGCCCCAGGGGCGCACCGAACTGCTGAGGCCGGACGGGAGCCCCGTCCGAGTGCTTGTGGTGGACGACGAGCTGTCGATCACCGAACTGCTGTCCATGGCCCTGCGCTACGAGGGATGGCAGATCCGGAGCGCGGGTGACGGCACCGGTGCCATCCAGACCGCCCGGGAGTTCCGTCCCGACGCCGTCGTCCTCGACATGATGCTGCCCGACATGGACGGGCTGACCGTCCTGGGCAGGCTGCGCCGTGAGCTGCCGGACGTCCCCGTCCTGTTCCTCACCGCCAAGGACGCCGTCGAGGACCGTATCGCCGGTCTGACCGCCGGTGGCGACGACTACGTCACCAAGCCGTTCAGCCTCGAAGAGGTCGTGGCCCGGCTGCGGGGGCTCATCCGGCGTTCCGGTGCCGCCGACCGGCGCTCCGACTCCGTGCTCGTCGTCGGTGACCTCACCCTCGACGAGGACAGCCACGAGGTCTCGCGGGCCGGGGAGAACATCCACCTCACCGCCACCGAGTTCGAGCTGCTGCGCTTCCTGATGCGCAACCCGCGGCGCGTGCTGAGCAAGGCGCAGATCCTGGACCGGGTGTGGTCCTACGACTTCGGCGGCCAGGCCAACGTGGTCGAGCTGTACATCTCCTACCTGCGCCGCAAGATAGACGCCGGCCGGGAGCCGATGATCCACACCCGGCGTGGGGCCGGTTACCTGATCAAGCCCGCCGCGTCATGAGCGGGCGACGACGGCCGCGTCCGCAGAAGCGACGAGCGGGGAAGCCGCGCACCCTGCGGACCCGGCTCGTCGTCGTGTCCGTGACGCTGATCGCCGTGGTGTGCGCGGTGATCGGGACGGTCACCACGCTGGTCCTGCGGGACCATCTGTACGGCCAGCTGGAAGGCTCCCTCAAGGAGTCCGCCATGCGCGCCTCGGGCGGGCCGGCCGGAGGTTTCGGAGACAAGGGCGGCGCCAAGACCGGTAACGGCACCACCAGCGGCAACGCACCCCAGGAGACGACCACACTGGACGAGGTCGTCCAGGGCCCGGGTCCGCAGAAGACGGTCGCGGCCAAGGTGGAGGGCGGCTCGATCACCAGCGCCAAGGTCGCCGCCAAGAAGAACGACGCCGCCGGCGTCATGCGGACGGACCCGGTGGACCTCAACGAGTCCCAGATGAAGGCGCTCGGCTCGGTGTCGCAAGACCGGAGTTTCCACACCATCGAGATTCCGGGTCTCGGTACCTACATGGTCCAGTACGTCACCGGCAAGAACGGCAACTTTTACGTCGGCATCCCCACCTCCGACGTGGACGGCACCATCAACACCCTGATCATCGTAGAGATCAGCCTCACCGTCGCCGGTCTCGTCGCCGCCGGGCTCGCCGGGACCGTCATGGTCAACGTCGCCACCCGCCCCCTCCGCAAGGTGGCCGCCACCGCGACCCGCGTCTCCGAGCTGCCCCTGCACACCGGTGAGGTCAACCTCAGTGAGCGGGTGCCCGAGTCGGAGACGGATCCGCACACCGAGGTCGGCCAGGTCGGCGCCGCGCTGAACCGGATGCTGAACCACGTCCACGGCGCCCTGCACGCCCGCCAGGAGAGCGAGATGCGGGTCCGCCAGTTCGTCGCGGACGCTAGCCATGAGCTGAGGACGCCGCTCGCGTCCATCCGCGGATACGCCGAGCTGACCCGCCGCGGACGCGAAGAGGTCGGCCCCGACACCAAGCACGCCCTCGGCCGCATCGAGTCCGAGGCCGGGCGGATGACCCTCCTCGTCGAGGATCTGCTGCTGCTCGCGCGGCTCGACGCCGGGCGCCCGCTCCAGTTCGAGCACACCGACCTCGTACCGCTGGTCATCGACACGATCAGCGACGCCCGCGCGGCCGGCCGCGACCATGTCTGGCGGCTCGAACTGCCCGACGAGCCCGCGCTGGTCTCCGCCGACTCGGCCCGTCTCCAGCAGGTCCTCGTGAACCTGCTGGCCAACGCCCGTACCCACACCCCGCCCGGGACGACCGTCACCGCACGGGTGCAGCGGCGCGGGCCCTGGCTGTGTGTCGACGTCCAGGACAACGGGCAGGGCATTCCGCCCGATCTGCTCCCGCACGTCTTCGAGCGGTTCGCCCGCGGCGACTCGGCGCGCTCCCGCTCCACCGGCTCCACCGGCCTCGGTCTCGCCATCGTGCAGGCCGTGGCGACCGCGCACGGCGGTGCCGTGACGGTGGACAGCGTGCCCGGGCAGACCATCTTTACGGTGCATTT
Organism: Streptomyces sp. YKOK-I1; assembly: GCF_054660435.1. NCBI lineage: Bacteria > Bacillati > Actinomycetota > Actinomycetes > Kitasatosporales > Streptomycetaceae > Streptomyces > Streptomyces sp. YKOK-I1. Next base: position 5,157,422 of record NZ_BAAGDR010000001.1, on the reverse strand, counting down.
GCCCGCTCTTGCCCCCGCCGTGCCCCAGCCCGCTCCCGAAACGAACTGGCAACTGGACTCACAGGTCGAGCACAGTGCCACCACATGGGTGCAACAGGGCGCTTGACGAAAGTCGTTGACATGCGAACCGACTCTTCTCCCGGCACCCTGCCGGCGCGGGAGCACCTCCCGGCCGCCACAGCCGGTACGCCTGTCCTGGACGTAGTGATCCCCGTCTACAACGAGGAGAAGGACCTCCAGCCGTGCGTCGAGAGACTGCACGACCACCTGACGCGTACGTTCCCGTACACGTTCCGCATCACGATCGCGGACAACGCGTCGACCGACACCACCCCCGAGGTGGCGCGCCGGCTGGAGACGCGGATCCCGGAGGTCAGGAACTTCCGGCTCGAGCAGAAGGGCCGCGGCCGTGCGCTGCGGACCGTCTGGTCGGCCTCGGACGCCCCGATCCTCGCCTACATGGACGTGGACCTGTCCACCGACCTCAACGCGCTGCTGCCGCTGGTGGCCCCGCTGATCTCCGGTCACTCCGACCTGGCGATCGGCTCCCGGCTCTCCCGCAGCTCGCGCGTGGTGCGCGGCCCGAAGAGGGAGTTCATCAGCCGCGCCTACAACCTGATCCTGCGTGGCTCGCTCCAGGCCCGTTTCTCGGACGCCCAGTGCGGCTTCAAGGCGATCCGCCGTGATGTCGCGCAGGTGCTGCTCCCCCTGGTGGAGGACACCGGCTGGTTCTTCGACACGGAGATGCTGGTCCTCGCCGAGCGGGCCGGCCTCAGGATCCACGAGGTGCCCGTCGACTGGGTCGACGACCCGGACTCCACCGTGCACATCGTCAAGACCGCCACCGACGACCTCAAGGGCGTGTGGCGCGTGGGCAAGGCCCTGGCCACCGGCTCCCTCTCGCTCGACCGGCTCGCCCGCCCCTTCGGCGACGACCCGCGCGACCGCGAGATCCAGGACGTGCCCAAGGGGCTGGCCCGCCAGCTCGTCGGCTTCTGTGTGGTGGGCGGTCTGTCCACGCTGTTCTACCTGCTGCTCTACAGCGGCTTCCGCCAGTTCACGGGCTCGCAGTTCGCCAACGCACTCGCCCTGCTGGTGTCCGCGATCGCCAACACCGCCGCCAACCGCCGACTGACCTTCGGGGTCCGCGGCCGCGGCGGGGCCGTCAAGCACCAGGCGCAGGGCCTGGTCGTCTTCGGCATCGGCCTGGCGCTGACCAGCGGCTCGCTCGTCGCCCTGAACGCGGCGACGACCCAGCCCGCGCACGCCACCGAACTCGCGGTGCTCATCGCCGCCAACCTGGCGGCGACGGTGCTCCGCTTCCTGCTCTTCCGCGCGTGGGTGTTCTCGGACCGGCGGGAGGACAACGAGGACGACGCCCCGGCGTCGACCGTGGTCGCCTCCCACCTCCCGGATCGGCCGGCGCCGTACGCGTCGTCGTACCCGGCCGCACCGTCGTACGGGCCGCAGCACCCGGCCCGTCCGACCGCGCCGGCGTACGCCTCGCCGTACCGGAACACCACCGCCACCCAAGAGACCACCCAGTTCCGCGCCGGTGAAGCCGCGGACGGCACCTGGAGGGACGCCACCATGCGACTGCAGCCGGTGCGCCCTCACGACACCGACCCGGGGGACCCCCGATGACCACCCATCTCGACCAACCGACGGCCACCTGGGGCCCGGCGCCGACGGCGCCCCCGCAGACGCCGGCCGTCCCGGCCCCCGAGTCGGGTGAGCCGAAGCAGCCCTTCCTCCGCAGACTCTGGCGCGGCCGCCCCGAGGACCCCCGCTGGGCCCGCCCGGCCTTCCTCGGTCTCCTCCTCGCCACCCTGCTCCTCTACCTGTACAACCTGAGCGCCTCCGGGTACGCCAACTCCTTCTACTCGGCGGCCGTCCAGGCGGGCAGCCAGTCCTGGAAGGCCTTCTTCTTCGGCTCGCTGGACGCGGGCAACGCCATCACCGTCGACAAGCCCCCGGCCTCGCTGTGGCCGATGGCCCTGTCGGTCAGGCTCTTCGGTCTGAACTCCTGGGCGATCCTCGCCCCCGAGGTGCTGATGGGCGTCGGCACGGTCGCCGTCGTCTACGCCTCGGTGCGCCGCCGGTTCAGCGCCGCGGCCGGTCTGATCGCGGGCGCCGTGCTCGCGCTCACCCCCGTCGCCGCGCTGATGTTCCGGTTCAACAACCCGGACGCGATGCTGGCCCTGCTGATGGCCGTGGCCTGCTACTTCGTGGCCCGTGCCGTCGAGGACGGCCGGACGAAGTGGCTGGTGTGGGCCGGGGTCGCGATCGGTTTCGCGTTCCTCGCCAAGACGCTCCAGGCGTTCCTGATCCTCCCGCCGCTCGCGATCGTCTACGCGGTCTGCGCGCCGGTGAGCGTGAAGAAGCGGTTCGGCCAGCTGGCCCTGGCCACCGGTGCGCTGATCGCGTCCGGCGGCTGGTGGGTCGCGATCGTCGAGCTGTGGCCGGCCTCCTCCCGCCCGTACATCGGCGGCTCGCAGAACAACTCCTTCCTGGAGCTGACCTTCGGCTACAACGGTCTCGGCCGCCTCAACGGCGAGGAGACCGGCAGCGTCGGCGGGGGCGGCGGCAACACCGGCCAGTGGGGCGAGACCGGCTGGGACCGGATGTTCAACTCCGAGATCGGCGGCCAGATCTCCTGGCTGCTGCCGGCCTCGCTGATCCTGCTGGTCGCCGGTCTGGTGGCCACCCGCAAGCTCAGGCGCACCTCGGCCACCCGCGGTCTGTTCCTCGTCTGGGGCGGCTCGCTGCTGATCACCATGGTGGTCTTCAGCTACATGGCGGGCATCTTCCACCAGTACTACACCGTCGCCCTCGCCCCCTACATGGCGGCCGTGATCGGCATGGGCGCGGGTCTCCTGTGGGAGAAGCGCGCCGAGCTGTGGGCCTCGATCACCCTCGCGGCCTCGGTCGTGGCGGCGGCCTCCTGGTCGTACGTCCTGCTCAACCGCACCTCGGACTACCTGCCCTGGCTGAAGTGGCTGGTCCTGATCGGCGGCCTCGCCGCCGCGCTGGGCCTGGTCTTCGCGGGCCGGATCAACCGTCAGCTCGCCCTCGCGGCGGCCTCCGTCGGCCTGGTCGCCTCGCTGGCCGGCCCGACCGCGTACACGATCAGCACCCTCCAGACGGGCCACACCGGCTCCATCGTCACGGCGGGCCCCTCGGGCGCGTCCATGATGGGCGGCGGTCCGGGCGGTGGCGGCGGCCGGGGCGGCTTCGGCGGCGGCAACGGCGGCGGCATGGGCGGCCAGCAGGGCCAGAACCAGCAGAACGGCAACGGCAACACCCAGAACCAGCAGGGCAACGGCACCACCCAGAACGGCCAGGGCTTCCCCGGCGGCGGGATGGGCGGCGGCATGCCGGGCCAGCAGAACGGCAACGGCTCCACCCAGAACCAGCAGAACGGCAACGGCAACAGCCAGGGCCAGCAGAACCAGCAGCAGGGCGGTCCCGGCGGCCAGACCGGTGACGGCGGCGGCATGGGCGGCGGCGGTGGCGTCGGCGGCCTGCTGAACGGCGCGAGCGTCACAGACGAGGCCAAGAAGCTGCTGGAGGCGGACTCCGGCAAGTACACCTGGGCCGCGGCGGCGATCGGCGCCCAGAACGCCGCCAGCTACCAGCTCGCGACCGGCGACGCGGTCATGGCGATCGGCGGCTTCAACGGCACCGACCCGTCCCCGACGCTGGCGCAGTTCAAGCAGTACGTCGCGGACGGCAAGATCCACTACTTCATCTCCAGCGGCACCGGCGGTGGCATGGGCGGCAGCAGCAGCGGCACGTCCTCGCAGATCACCTCCTGGGTCGAGGCCAACTTCAAGAAGGTGACGGTGGGTTCGTCCACCTTCTACGACCTGACGCAGAAGGCGAGCAGCTCCGACAGCTGAGTCGGCGGCATACGAGGAGAGGGCGGTGGCTCACGGGCCACCGCCCTCTCCTCGCTTATTCGCTATACGCCGTATGGGAAACCTTCTACGGTGTACGGCATGTCTCACCCCCGACGCTGGCTGATCCTCGCCGTCATCTGTCTCGCGCAGCTCACCGTGCTGCTCGACAACACGATCCTGAACGTCGCGATCCCCTCCCTCACCCGGGAGCTGGACGCGCGCACCGCCGACATCCAGTGGATGATCAACGCGTACTCGCTCGTCCAGTCGGGTCTGCTGCTCACCGCAGGCAGCGCCGCCGACCGGTACGGCCGCAGGAAGATGCTGGCCACGGGCCTCGCGCTGTTCGGCGCCGGCTCGGCGGTGGCCGGGTTCGCCACCACCTCCGGCCAGCTGATCGCCGCCCGGGCCGGCATGGGCGTGGGCGGCGCGCTGCTGCTCACCACCACCCTCGCCGTGGCGATGCAGATCTTCGCGCCCGCGGAGCAGCCCAGGGCGATCGGGATCTGGGCCGCGGTGAACGCGCTCGGGTTCGCCACCGGCCCGCTCGTCGGCGGTTTCATGCTCGACCACTTCCGGTGGGGCGCGATCTTCCTGGTCAACCTGCCGGTCGCGGCGCTCGCGCTCGTCGCCGTCCTCGCCCTGGTCCCCGAGTCCAAGGCCGAGTCCTCCCGGGGGACAACCCCCGGACCCCCGGGCCAGGGGGACCGCCCCGACCTGCTCGGCGCGCTCCTGTCCACGATCGGCATGGCCGCGCTGGTCTTCGCGATCATCTCCGGCCCCACCCACGGCTGGACCTCGGCCCGGGTGCTGGTGAGCGCGGCGGTCGCCGCCGTCGTCCTCACCCTGTTCGCCCGCTGGGAGAGCCGGATCCCGTACCCCATGCTCGACCTGGAGTTCTTCCGCGACCGCCGGTTCACCGGCGCGGTCGGCGGGGCCGTCCTGATCGCCTTCGGCATGGGCGGCGCGCTCTTCCTGCTCACCCAGCACCTCCAGTCCGTCCTCGGATACGGCCCCCTGGAGGCGGGCCTGCGCACCGCGCCGCTGGCGCTGACCGTCGTCGTCCTGAACTTCAGCGGGCTGGCGGCGAGGGCGACCGCGCGGCTCGGGGCCCCGCTGTCGGCGCTGGCCGGCATGGTGCTGATGGCGGGCGGGCTCGTCTCGATCGCGTTCAGCGGCGAGGGATACGGCGGTGTCGCGGCCGGTCTGGTGCTGATCGGCGTCGGCTGCGCGGTGGCCAACCCGGCGATGGCCCACGCGGTCATGAGCGCGATACCGCCGGAGAAGGCCGGCGTGGGCGCGGGCGTCAACGGCACGCTGGCGGAGTTCGGCAACGGGCTCGGCGTCGCCGTCCTGGGCGCCGTGCTCAGCGCCTCCCTGGCCTCGGGCGCGTCGCTGTCGGACGGGCTCGGCGCGGGCCTGCTGGTGGGGGCGGTCGCCGTGCTGGGCGGAGGGCTGGTGGCGGCGGGACTGCTGCGCAGGGCGGACAAGGAGAAACGGCCCGCTCTCGTGTGAGCCACTGTGAGCTGCGTCACATGCTGTCACGCGGAGCGGGCCCCCGGTGTCCTGTGGCCGAACCCCCTGGAACCGGAGGAGACACCGTGAGCGAGAACACCGAAGTCGTCGTGATCGGCGGGGGCTACGCCGGCGTCATGGCCGCCAACCGCCTGACGAGCCGCGACGACGTGAACGTCACGCTGATCAACCCGCGCCCGTCCTTCGTGCAGCGGATCCGGCTGCACCAGCTCGTGGCCGGGACCCATACCGCCCTCACCGACTACACGGAGATCCTCGGCGAGCGCGTCCGGCTGGTCGTCGACACCGTGACCCGGATCGACGCGGCCGCCCGCGCCCTGACGCTGGAGCACGGCGGCACCGTCCGCTACGACCACCTGGTCTACGCGGTGGGCAGCGGCAGCGCCGACCCGCGCGTGCCCGGAGCGGCCGAGTTCGCCCATCCGATCGCCACCCTGGAGGACGCGCGGCGACTGCGGCCGGTCGTCGAGGCCGCGTCCGCGCGGGCACCGCTGACCGTCGTCGGAGCCGGTCCGACCGGGATCGAGACCGCCGCCGAGCTGGCCGAGCAGGGCCGCACGGTGACCCTGGTCTGCGGCGGGGTCCTCGGCCCGTACCTCCACCCGCGGGGCCGGCGCTCGGTCGCCGGGCGGCTGGCCGCGCTCGGGGTGACCGTCCTGGACGGCCCCGGCACCCAGGTGACGGCCGTGACCCGTGACGCCGTACGGCTCGCCGACGGCCGGGAGCTGCCGAGCGAGGTGACCGTCTGGACCGCCGGCTTCGGGGTGCCCGACCTGGCCGTGCGCAGCGGCCTGAGCACCGACGCCCTCGGCCGGCTGCTCACCGACGAGACGCTGACCAGCGTCGACGACGCGCACATCGTCGCGGCCGGGGACTCCGCGGCCCCCTCGGACCTGCCGCTGCGGATGAGCTGCCAGGCCGCGGGCCCGCTGGGCGCCCACGCCGCCGACACGGTCCTCAGCCGGATCGACGGCGAGCGTCCCGCGACCCTCACCATCGGCTTCGCCGGCCAGTGCATCAGCCTGGGCCGACGCTTCGGGATCTTCCAGTTCGCCGACAAGGAGGACGCCGCGAAGGGGATCCACCTCGGCGGCCGGTCCGGCGCCAAGGTCAAGGAGCTCATCTGCAAGGGCACCGTCAAGCAGCTGGCGGACGAGGCCCGGGGGCCCGGCTCGTTCCGTCTGCACAAGATGTTCAAGGAAGGCAGGCGGCGCCAGGAGCAGCTGCGGCTCCGCAGCGAGCACGCCGGGACCCCGGCCACCACCGGGACCCCGGCCACCACCGAACACGCGGTCTGAGCCACACCCGGACGGGGGAGGACCCGGACATGGACGATCACACCGCCGACCCGGCGACCGAGGCCTTCGTCGCCCACCGCAATCTGCTCTTCACCGTCGCCTACGAGATGCTCGGCTCGGCGGCCGACGCCGAGGACGTGCTGCAGGAGACCTGGCTGCGCTGGGTCGACACCGACCTGGACGAGGTGCGCGACCGGCGCGCGTACCTCGTCCGGATCACCACCCGGCAGGCCCTCAACCGACTGCGCACCCTGACCCGCCGCAAGGAGGCGTACGTCGGCCCCTGGCTGCCCGAGCCGCTGCTCACCACCCCCGACGTGGCCCAGGACGTCGAACTCGCCGAGAGCGTGTCGATGGCGCTGATGCTCGTCCTGGAGACGCTGTCGCCGACCGAGCGGGCCGTCTTCGTGCTGCGCGAGGTCTTCGACGTCGGCTACGACGAGATCGCCGCCGCCGTCGACAAGAGCCCCGCCGCCGTCCGCCAGATCGCGCACCGCGCCCGCCGGCACGTCGACGCCCGCCGCCCGCGCGAGGCGGTCTCCGAGCGCAGGACCCGGGCCGCCCTGGAGTCCTTCCAGCACGCGCTCACCACCGGGGACCTCCAGGGCTTCCTCGACGTGCTCGCCCCCGAGGTCGTCATGCTGAGCGACGGCGGCGGGCTCCGGCAGGCCGCGCCCCGCCCGATCAGCGGCGCCGACAAGGTGGCCCGCTTCATCCTCGGCACCAGCCGCCGCCACGCGGCGACGCTCACCAGCGAGTTCACCATGGTCAACGGCGGCCCGGCGCTCGCCCTGCGCGTGGACGGCGAGCTGGACGGTGTCGTCGCGATCCGCTTCGAGGACGACCGCATCACGGGCCTCTACTACGTCCGCAACCCGGAGAAACTGACCCGGGTCGACTCCGAGACCCCGCTCACCCTGCGCTGAACACCGGCCGCCGCGGGCGGGCCTAGCATCTTCCCCAGTACCGGAACACAGTTCCCCGTACCGGACGAAGAGGAAGGTGCCCTGCCATGGCCGAGACCGCCAAGGACGCCCCGCACCACAGCGTGTGGCTGGAGGGCAAGGCACGGCGGCGCGGCCGGGGCGGCGGCCAGCCCTCCGGGCTCGACCGGACCCGGATCACCGAGGTCACCGTACGGCTGCTGGACGCGGAGGGCCTCGCCAAGTTCTCCATGCGGCGGCTGGCGGCCGAGCTGAACGTGACGGCGATGTCCGTGTACTGGTACGTCGACACCAAGGACGACCTGCTCGAACTGGCCCTGGACGCGACCTTCGAGGGCATGGAGCTGCCCGACCCGTCGAAGAAGGACGAGGACTGGCGCGACCAGCTGCGCGCCCTGGCCCGCTCCTACCGCGCCCTGCTGGTCCGCCACCCCTGGGTGTCCCCGCTGGCGGGCACGTTCCTCAACATCGGACCGAACAACCTCGCGTTCTCCCGCGCCGTCCAGCAGATCGTCCGCCGCACCGGCCTGCCCACCCACGGGCTGGCGGCGGCCACGTCCTCCGTCTTCCAGTTCGTGTACGGCTTCGGCACGATCGAGGGCCATTTCATCGCCCGCTCCGCGGCCGTGGGCCTGACCCCCGACGCCTACTTCCGCCAGGCCCTCACCACGGTCACCCAGGCCCCCCAGGCCGCCGACGTCGTCAAGGAGAGCGAGGACATCATGGCGGCCCGCGGAGGCGACACGGTCGAGGAGATGTGGGAGCGGGACTTCGCGTACGCCCTGGACCTGTTGATCGCAGGCATCGAAGCGATGGCAGCCAGGGGCGAGGGCCGTTAGGGGCGCGGGCGGTTAGGGGCGCGGGGCTGTGTCGATATGCGGCTCCGCCGCGTGGGCGCGATCAGCCACGGACGACCCGCACCCGCAAGACGACAGGGCGCCCCGTGTCAGCAGGCGCTCACCCCCGCGGAGCGAGCCGCGCAGGAAAGCCGCCGGTCGCGACCGGCCCCCACCGCACCGGAGTGACCCGGATGATCGACTTCCCCTGCCGCACCATCGCCGCCCGGTACTCCTCCCAGTCGGGATGCTCCCCCGCGATGTTCCGGAAGTACTCCACCAGCGGCTCGACGGACTCCGGCACGTCGAGCACCTCGGCCGTCCCGTCGATCTGCACCCACGGCCCGTCCCAGTCGTCGCTCAGCACGAGCAGGCTCACCCGCTCGTCCCGCTTGGCGTTGCGCGTCTTGGCCCGCTCGGGGTAGGTGGAGACCACGATCCGCCCCGAGTCGTCGACGCCGCAGGTCAGCGGCGACCCCTGGGGCCCGCCGTCACCCCGCCGGGTCAGCAGGATCGCGCGGTGACGGGGTCGTACGAACTCCAGCAGCTCGTCGAGCGAGACGGCGGTGTTGGTCGCGATGTTCGGTGCCATGCCGTCAGCCTAGGCGGACGCGGAGCCTCCGTAGGTGACCCTGCCGGTCCTACGCTCCGGGCGGCGACCCGCCCTGCACCGCCTGGACCTCCGGCTCCACCCTCGGCGTCGTACCGATCGCGGCGATGCCCACCTGGACGACCTGGCCGCCCGAGGGATCGGCGCCGGTGCCGAGGCGGGCGAGGTCCAGGTCGACGGGCCCCGAGAACTCCGCGAACCGGCCCCGCACACCCGGGCCAGGGTCACACCGTCCGTACCCGACGGCCGTGACGATCACGGTGTACGGCCCCGGCGCGAGCCCCGACGTGTCGCGTACGAGGCCCTCGTCGTCCGCCTCGGCCCTGCTCCTCGACGGGAACCGGCCCGGTGCGGGGGTGAACCCCGCACCGGGCCGGAGCGTTTGCCGGTCGGTCACTCGCCCGGGTGGGCGAGTTCGATGTCATGGCCGTCCACGTCGGCCCCGGCCACCGTCAGCGCGCTGGCCACCGGCGGATAGCCGGTCGCGATGACCGTGTACTCGCCGCCGTCCAGGTCCGCGAAGGCGTACGCCCCGTCCGCGCCGGTCGTGGCCGAGCCCAGGACGTTGCCCGCCGTGTCGACGAGCGTCACCCGCGCGTCGGCCAGCGGCCCGTGCGGCGCCCGGACGACACCCCGCAGCCGCGCGCCCGCGTCGAGCGCGACCTCCACCCGGGTCACCCCGGTCCCGCCGATCTCGACGGGCAGGGCGCGCGGCCGGAAGCCCGTGGCGTTCACCGCGAGGGTCACCCCGCCCGGCACCGGCTCGGTGACGGCGAACTCGCCCTGGTCACCGGTGGCCGCGGTGGCCAGCAGCTCGCCGCGCACATCGGTGAGGACGACCGTCGCGTCCTTGACTCCCTCGTCCGACCCGGCGGCCCGGACGACGCCGGTGAGGCCGCTGGTCCCGCTCAGCAGGATGTCGTACGCGAGCGGCTCGCCGTTCACGACGATCGTGGAGGCCTGCGGCTGGAACCCGTCCGCCGAGGCGATCAGGACGTACGACCCCGTCCCGGGCGCGTCCAGCGCGTAGCCGCCGTCGGCCTGTGCGACCGACCGGCCCAGCCGGCGTCCGGCCAGGGAGATCAGCGTGACGGCGGCCTGCGGGACTGGCGCGCTCTCGGCGCCCCGGACGAAACCGCTGACCGGGACGGCCGCGGCACCGTGCTCCTGGACGGGCGCGTCGGTGACGGGCGCGTCGGCGGCCTCGGCCGGGGTCTGCACCCCGGCGTCCGCCTCCGCGGCGTGGGCCAGCGCGCCCTTGGTCCGCAGCGGGACCTCCTTGATGAACAGCGTGATCAGGAAGGCGAGCAGGGCCAGCGCCGAGGCGATCAGGAAGACGTCCGCGATGCCGTGGCCGTACGCGTCCTCCATGACCGTGCGCAGCGGCGCGGGCAGCTTGTCCATGTCCGGGATCGTGCCGGAGGAGCTGGAACCGGACGCGAGGGCCGCGTACTTCGGGCCGAGACCGGCGATGCCGTCCTTGGCGTAGTCGGTGATGCGGTTCGCCATGACGGCACCGAGCGCCGAGACGCCCATCGCACCGCCGAGGGAACGGAAGAAGGTGACGGTCGAGCTGGCCGAGCCGAGGTCCTTCGGCTCCACCTGGTTCTGCGTGGACAGCACCAGGTTCTGCATCATCATGCCGACGCCGAGACCCAGCAGCGCCATGAAGACCGCGGTCTTCCAGTAGTCCGTGTCGTAGCGGATGGTGCCCAGCAGACCGAGGCCCGCCGTGATGAGCACACCACCGCTGACCAGCCAGGCCTTCCACTTGCCGGTGCGCGTGATGAACTGCCCGGAGACGGTGGAGGAGACGAACAGACCGCCGATCATCGGGATGGTCAGCACCCCGGACATGGTCGGGGACTCGTCGCGGGCGAGCTGGAAGTACTGGGCGAAGAACACCGTGCCGGAGAACATCGCCACGCCCACGAACATCGAGGCGATGGAGGAGAGGGTGATGGTCCGGTTGCGGAACAGCCGCAGCGGGATGATCGGCTCGCTCGCCCTGGACTCGACGAACACGAAGACCAGCCCGAGCAGGACCGACCCGGCGACCATCGTGTACGTCTGCCAGGACAGCCAGTCGTACTTGTCACCCGCGAAGGTGACCCAGACGAGCAGCAGGGAGACGGCGGCGGAGATGAAGAACGCGCCGGCCCAGTCGACCTTCACGTCCCGCTTCACGACCGGCAGGTGCAGGGTCTTCTGCAGCACGATCAGCGCGATCACGGCGAAGGGGACGCCGACGTAGAAGCACCAGCGCCAGCCCAGCCAGGAGGTGTCGGTGATGACACCGCCGAGCAGCGGGCCGCCGACGGTGGCGACGGCGAAGGTGGCGCCGAGGTAGCCGGAGTAACGGCCGCGCTCCCGCGGCGAGATCATCGCGGCCATCACGATCTGCGCGAGGGCGGAGAGACCGCCGACGCCGACGCCCTGCACGACACGGCAGGCGATCAGCATGCCGGGGTTCTGCGAGAGCCCGGCGGCCGCCGATCCGAGGACGTAGATCACCAGCGCGATCTGGACGAGCGCCTTCTTGTCGTAGAGGTCGGCGAGCTTGCCCCACAGCGGGGTGGTCGCGGTCATCGCCAGCAGGGTGGCGGTCACCACCCAGGTGTAGGCGGACTGGCCGCCGCCGAGGTCGCCGATGATCTCCGGGAGGGCGTTGGAGACGATCGTGGACGACAGGATCGCCACGAACATGCCGAGCAGAAGGCCGGAGAGGGCCTCCATGATCTGCCGGTGCGTCATCGGGGCGTGGGCGCCAGGCCCACCCCCGTGCTTGCCGGGGGCCCGCACACCGGCCGGTGTGGTCGTTGCCATGGACTTCCTTTTCTCTGAGCCGGTGTCATCTCCCCGGCCGGGCGCCCGCCGCCTGGCACGCGCGCTGATCCGACCGGGGAGATGACACCGGCTCTACGCGGGTGTACGGGTGGTCTCGTGCAACAGGGGAGGCGAGGGTCGCGCGGGACGCGCGGCCGGTGCCGTCGGCCGGTACGCGGTGCCCCGGCAGTCGCCGAAGTCGGCGCGCAGCCGGCTCATCAGCCGGATGAGCTGGCCGATCTCGTCGTCGCTCCAGTCGCTCAGGCGCTCCGCCAGCAGGCCGACGCTGCGCCGGTAGAGCTCGGCGAGCACCGTCCGGCCCTCGGGGGTGAGCCGCAGGATGCGGGAGCGCTTGTCCGCCGGGTCCGGGGACCGGTCGATCCAGCCCCGCTCGGCGAGGTGCGCGACATGGCGGCTGGTCACCGACATGTCGACGGCGAGCAGCTCGGAGAGATTGCTCATGCGCATCTCCCCGTGGCGGCCGAGGAGGGTCAGCACGGCGGCGGAGCCGGGGGAGCAGTCGGCCGGCATGATCCGCCCGAGGTCCCGCTTCACGACTCCGAAGGCACTGAGCTGACGCGCAAGTTCCTCGTACTGCGTCCGCGCGGCCATCAGCCCTCCTTGTTTGTTGCTTAGGGCAACCATAAGAGTGATTGGTTGCTGCAGGCAAATAAAACGGGGTGGGGTGCCGCAAAAACTTGGCAAAGGCACGTATTGCTGGGGTAAATGTGCAGGTGGGTGGGGTGACGTCGGGATTGTCAGGGGTCCGCCCTAGGGTGGGCGCATGATCACGACCTCGTCGATCCTCGGACAGTTCGACCAGCACGCGGGCAACGGGACGTTCCCCGACCTGAACAACGGCTACGTCCACCCGGCCGACGTCCGCCTCCACCTCTTCGGTGACACGGCGCGCTGGGCCATGGTCGTGGAGATCCTCGGCTACAACCCGCGCGAGGCGAGCCTGTCCTGCGTCCTCTACCGCTACGGCAACTGCCTCACCGGCTCCGGGCCCGGCTACGGCGCCTTCCTCGACCGGGTGGACAACATGGACGAGATCGACCCCGAGGGCACCGAGGAGTACGTCGGCGAGGTCCCCCTCGTGGTGAACGGCACCCCGCTGACGGTGACCGCCGGGGCGGGGACACCGCTGGAGGAGGTCTTCCGCGAGCTGGTCCCCGCCCACCGGGAGCTGCTGCTGGCCGACGGGGCGGAGCTGCGCGAGGAGATACCCGCCGACCTGCCGCTCCTGCTGAGGCTGGAGGAGTGGAACCACCCCGACGACCACTGGGACACCCCGCCCGGCGGCCACGAGACGTTCCGCCTGCTCGCGGAGGTACTGGAGTCGGGGGACCCGGCCCGTTACCGTCCGACCCTGCCGCCCAACACCCACTGGTCGAACTGGCCGGAGGCGGGCACCTTGTAGAGCGCCGCAGGCCGCCCTGGCGGGCGCCGTTGCGGGACCCCCGCTTGGGCCGTCGCCGCCGTTTTCGCTAGGGTCTCTGGCCATGGCTAACACCCAGGGCCCGCAGGGCAACCACGACCCCGCCGGCAGCACCCAGATGTTCCGCGCGTTCGTCGACGAGGGCGGCCCCCAGGCCACCTCCCGTCAGGCGCCCGCGCCGGCCGGCCCCCGCATCGGTCTGATCATCGGCATCGTCGCCGCCGTGGCGATCGTGGCGGCGGTCGCCTGGCTGGCGCTGAAGTAACCACCGCCCCTGATCCCACCGCTACTCCCCCGCTGTTCCCCCGGCTACTCCCACCGCACGGACACGTCCCGCGTCTCGACCCGCATCCCCAGCGGCACCCTCCAGGCCTCGACGCACACCGTCCAGGTCCGCTCCTTCCGTGCACCGGGGGCGAGGGGCGCGGGGAGCTCCACCGTCGACTCGACGGTGGACCAGTCGATGCCGAGGGCGTCGATGACGTGCGTCCCGAAGGTGACCGCGCCCGAACGCACCGGCGCGCCACCCGTGTTGCGGAAGGTCAGCGTCACGTCCTCGCACCAGCGGCGCTCGGTGGGGGTGCGGACGGGGTCGCTCGTGAGAAGGGCGGCGGGGGCGGGCGTGCCGGTGGGCGTGGGCGAGGGGGACGGCGTCTGCCGCGACGGCCTGCCCGCGCCGGAGCCCGTGCTCGTATCCGTGCTCGTATCCGTGCTCTGCACCGGCGAGTCGGCCACCGTCGTGGGCGGATCGGCCGCCGATGTCCCGGGGACGCCCGGAGTTCTCGCCGTTTCCGACGCGGGCGGGCCGATGTCCGCCGGCTCGTCCAGCGGCACCAGTCGTACGCCTCCCGTGGGTCCCGCCGGCGGAGGGCTCCCGCCCGGGACGCCGATCGCGACGTAATCCCGCCCGTGCCCGCCACCGCCGTACGCCCCGAGGGCGCCCGCCGCTCCCGCCACGACGGCGACGGCCGCCGACAGGCCCCACAGGGCGCGCCGACGGCCGCGTGACCGTTCCGACGTTCCTTCCGGTGTCGCGCGCATCGCGACAGTGTGGCTGACGATGCGTCAGTAAGGAACCCTCGGTGAGGAACCCTCAGTCCGAGATCAGGCCCTCGCGGAGCTGGGCCAGGGTGCGGGTCAGGAGGCGGGAGACGTGCATCTGCGAGATGCCGACCTCCTCGCCGATCTGGGACTGCGTCATGTTGGCGAAGAAGCGCAGCATGATGATGCGCCGCTCGCGCGGCGGGAGCTTGGCGAGCAGGGGCTTGAGCGACTCCCGGTACTCCACGCCCTCCAGGGCCGTGTCCTCGTAACCGAGGCGGTCGGCCAGGGAGCCCTCGCCGCCGTCGTCCTCGGGGGCCGGGGAGTCCAGCGAGGAGGCCGTGTACGCGTTGCCGACGGCGAGGCCGTCGACCACGTCCTCCTCGGAGACGCCGAGGACCGCGGCGAGTTCGGCGACCGTCGGCGAGCGGTCCAGCTTCTGGGAGAGCTCGTCGCTGGCCTTGGTGAGGGCCAGGCGCAGCTCCTGGAGCCGGCGCGGGACGCGGACGGACCACGAGGTGTCGCGGAAGAACCGCTTGATCTCGCCCACGACCGTCGGCATCGCGAACGTCGGGAACTCCACGCCGCGTTCGCAGTCGAAGCGGTCGATGGCCTTGATCAGGCCGATCGTGCCGACCTGGACGATGTCCTCCATCGGCTCGTTGCGCGAGCGGAAGCGGGCGGCGGCGTAGCGGACGAGCGGGAGGTTGAGCTCGATGAGGGTGTCCCGGACGTAGACCCGTTCGGGGCTGTTCTCGTCGAGTGCGGCCAGTCGCAGGAACAGGGAGCGGGACAGGGTGCGGGTGTCGATGGCACCGGAGGACGGGAGGGCCGGAGCCGGCGCGGCGGCCTCGAGGGCCGTGACGTCGTCGAGCACATCGGGCTCGACGGGCGCGACGGGCTCGGTCTCGCTCTTCGTGAGCGTGAGCACCTTCGAGCTGCCCTGGTCTGCGGACATGCCACCCCCTTTGGGTCGCGGGACGGTCGCGGCGTTCGTTCTCCGCCAGTGGAGAACGTCAGCCTTCACCTGAATACCGGAGCCGAAGCCCTGGCAAACGCGCTTCCAGGAGAATGTCACATGTCGGCAACACGCTGTAGTGACATGTCGACATCACAGTGACGAATCAGCCCTGGAAACAGGGGGTGTGACGGTTTTTCAGCGCAGATATGTCGGGAAGTGCCTCAGTGAGGGATTCGCTCTCACCGGTGACTTCTCGCTCCTGCATGCGAACACCCATCGGATGACGTAACCAGAGCCGTGCGCCCTATGCGTGCGCCCCACCTGTGCGCCTGTGCATACGGCCGTGCTCCCGCGTCCCCACGTTTCGCTAGGCCTCGATACGGTTCGCGGAACGCAGTCGCTGGAAGCTACGCGCGAGTAGCCGGGAAACGTGCATCTGTGAGACGCCGAGTTCCGCGCTGATCTGAGACTGCGTGAGATTGCTGTAATAGCGCAGCAGAAGGATTCTCTGTTCGCGTTCCGGGAGTTGGACGAGGAGATGGCGGACGAGGTCGCGGTGTTCGACGCCGTCCAGGGCCGGGTCCTCGTAACCGAGGCGGTCCAGCAGGCCCGGCAGTCCGTCGCCTTCCTGGGCGGCCTCCAGGGAGGTCGCGTGGTACGACCGCCCCGCCTCGATGCAGGACAGGACCTCGTCCTCGCCGATGCGCAGCCGCTCGGCGATCTCGGCGGTGGTCGGGGTGCGGCCGAAGGCGGTGGTCAGGTCCTCGGTCGCGCTGTTCACCTGCACCCACAGCTCGTGCAGCCGGCGCGGTACGTGGACCGTACGGACGTTGTCCCGGAAGTAGCGCTTGATCTCGCCGACGACGGTCGGCATGGCGAAGGTCGGGAACTGCACGCCCCGGTCCGGGTCGAAGCGGTCGATGGCGTTGATCAGTCCGATGGTGCCGACCTGGACCACGTCCTCCATCGGCTCGTTGCGGGAGCGGAACCGGGCGGCCGCGTAGCGCACGAGCGGGAGGTTGGCCTCGATGAGCGCCCCGCGGACCCGGTTGTGCTCCGGGGAGCCCGGCTGGAGCTCCTTGAGCTCCGCGAAGAGCACCTGGGTGAGCGCCCGGGTGTCGGCGCCGCGGCGCCGCTCGGGGCCCGGGGCGGGTGCCTCTTCCTGGGCCTCTTCCTGGGTCTCTTCCTGAGGGGGCGCAGTACTGGCCGACACGGTCAACGCCACCTCTTCGTCAGGTCAACAACATCGATCCACTCATCCGTCAAAAGCGGTCATAGCATCACAAGACATGTGCACTGTGTGCAAGCACCCCATAACACCGTGTTGAGGGAGAAGTTGGGGCATAGGGCGCGCGAGAGCCCCCCGCCGTCCGGCGGAGGGCTCTCCGGCTCTGCGGGTGCGGCTCAGAACGTGTAGTCGGCGACCACCCAGGTGGCGAACTCCCGCCACAGGGCGACGCCCGCCTGGTGCGCCGGGTGCTCGAGGTACCGCTTCAGGGCGTCGGCGTCCTCGACCGCCGAGTTGATCGCGAAGTCGTAGGCGATGGGGCGCTCGCTGATGTTCCAGCCCAGTTCCCAGAAGGCCAGGTCCTCGATCTGCCCGCCGAGTGTCCGGAAGGCCGCCTCGCCCTCGACCACGCGGGGGTCGTCGCGCTCGACGCCCTCGTTCAGCTTGAACAGGACCAGGTGGCGGATCATGGGCACTCCCGATGCGTGCTGCTGGGCCCGGCGGCTAGTGGGCCCCGTTGGCGAGCCAGGTGAAGAAGTCGCCGATGGCCTTGGCGGCGTCCGATATGCCCTCGAAGCCTATCTGGACGTAGTCCGCCGCCCGGGACGGGTCCGTGATGATCACGTACAGCGCGAAGACCACGAGTATGTAGACGGCGATCTTCTTGGCGTTCACCGCCACCTGGCCTCCCCTGTCGTGGCCGCTGGGGCCCCTGTTGACGGCCGCGAGTGTAACCGTAAGTGCGATTTACGCACCGCTTTTGAGCGGGTGCGGCGTGCCCGTGAAATTTTTTCGCGCATCCGTGAACCGATCGGAAGGCCTCGTCCGATGAGGGGGTGAAGGCAGAACCGAGCCACTGCCCCAGCAAGGGAGAAGACACATGCTGCAGCTGATGGACCTGCCGGTCCTCGTCCTGATCGTCCTGGTCGCCGCCATCACGCTGTGGGCGCTGATCGACTGCATCCGCACCCCCATGGAGCGCGTGCGGTTCCTGCCCAAGCTGCTGTGGCTGCTCATCCTGTTCCACGGCTCGGTCGTCGCCGCCCTCGCCTGGACCTACTTCGGCAAGAAGCCGATAGCGGACACGGCGAAGGGCTCGATCTAAGAAGATCGAGCCCTTCGCTCAAGCGCGGTAGCGGAGGGATTTGAACCCTCGGTGACTTGCGCCACACTCGCTTTCGAGGCGAGCTCCTTCGGCCGCTCGGACACGCTACCGAGGGAGACCTTACAGCACCCGGGGGCGTGGTTTGAAATCGGTATTCGAGGAGGTCGACAGCGACGCGTCAGCGGGTGCGGAAGAACTCCGTGAGGAGTCCCGCGCACTCGTCGGAGAGGACGCCCTCGACGACCTCGGGCCGGTGGTTGAGCCGCCGGTCGCGGACGACGTCCCACAGGGAGCCGGCCGCGCCCGCCTTGTCGTCGCGGGCGCCGTAGACGACCCGGTCCACCCGGGACTGCACGAGCGCGCCCGCGCACATCGTGCAGGGCTCCAGCGTGACGACCAGCGTGCAGCCGGTCAGCCGCCACTCCCCGAGCCGCGCGGCCGCCCGCCGGAGGGCGAGCACCTCCGCGTGGGCCGTGGGATCGCCGTCGGCCTCGCGTTCGTTGTGGCCGGCCGCGAGGACCGTCGTGCCGTCCGGAGCCAGCACCACGGCGCCGACCGGGACGTCCCCGCCCCGGACGGCCAGCCGGGCCTCGTCCAGGGCGAGCCGCATGGCGGCCCGCCAGGGATCGCGTACCGGGTCCGGCGGCGCCTCGGCTGCGGTCAGCGGACGGTCTCCAGGACCTCCGAGGCGCCCAGGGCGTCGGCGATCTCGCTGAGCGCGTCCTCGGACAGCGACTTCAGCTCCTTCTCGCTGACACCCAGGTCGTCGAGGATCCCGGCGTCGCCGACCGGGCCGTGCGGCACGGCCTCGGCGGAACCGGAGGCGCCGCCCTCGTCGTCGTCCTCGTCCTCTCCGTCCTCGGTGCCGTCGAGGTCGAGGGCGTCCAGGTCGTCGTCGTCACCCGGCTCCCTTCCGAGCAGTTCGTCGGTGAGCAGCAGCTCGCCGTACGAGCTGCGGGCGGCGGCAGCGGCGTCGGAGACGTAGATGCGAGGGTCTTCCTCGCCATCGATGCGGACGACACCGAACCACGAGTCCTCCTGCTCGATGAGCACGAGCACCGTGTCCTCGTCGGCAGTGGCTTCCCGGGCCAGGTCGGCGAGATCCGACAGGGTCTCCACATCGTCGAGCTCTGTGTCGCTCGCTTCCCACCCGTCTTCGGTGCGCGCGAGCAGTGCGGCGAAGTACACCGTGACTCTCCCACTGGTCATAGGCGTGCCGGTTGGGGGTCCCCCCGGCGGAGGTTACGGGCGGAGAGAGCTGTGCTCCGAGCCCCACCCACTCGGAATCGTGGCAGAAACAAGGCGTTCAGGGGACGTCTTCGGCTCCCTGTGTCCGGTGGTTTTGATCGCACGTCCATGACTACGTCCGCGGCAACTCACCAGCACACTCGTTGCGGCCACTGCGGATCGTACGCGGCTTTCCCGTGCGTCCACGCACGTCCACCCCCCGGTGCCACCCGTGACGGTGGCGATCTTCCCCGAACGTCCCAAGTGCCGTACGCGCAGGAGGGGATCGTTCGGCTACCAGCGGAATGTGCGCATGCGCATCGCATGACGCAGACGGGCGCTTCTGGCGCGTCGGGGCTGGACCCGGTCACGCAGTTCGCGGGCCTCGGTGAGTTCGCGCAGGAAGCGGTCGCGGCGCCGGCGGCGCTCGGCGTCGGTCTCCCGCGGCACGCCCGAGCGCTCGGTCGGCTCCGGCGCGTCGCGCTTCGGCAGGTCAGGCATAGGCTTCACCACCCCGGGTCCGTCTCCACCACTTTCCCCCGCCCGGGCGGTTTGATGCAGGCGAACGGCCCAAGCCCGCCACCGAGTGCGGGGGAGCCCGGCCGGTCCCGCCCGGTTACTGTTGTGGACATGCGTCTCCACGTCGTCGACCACCCCCTGGTCGCTCACAAGCTCACCACGCTGCGCGACCGGCGCACGGACTCCGCGACCTTCCGCCGCCTGGCCGACGAACTGGTCACCCTGCTCGCCTACGAGGCCACGCGTGACGTGCGCACCGAGCAGGTCGACATCGTCACGCCGGTCGCCGAGACCACCGGGGTGAAGCTCTCCCACCCGCGTCCGCTGGTCGTCCCGATCCTGCGGGCGGGCCTCGGCATGCTGGACGGCATGGTCCGTCTGCTGCCGACCGCCGAGGTGGGCTTCCTGGGCATGATCCGCAACGAGGAGACGCTGGAGGCGTCCACGTACGCCACGCGCATGCCGGAGGACCTCTCCGGCCGCCAGGTGTACGTCCTCGACCCGATGCTGGCGACCGGCGGCACCCTGGTCGCCGCGATCCGCGAGCTGATCCGGCGCGGCGCCGACGACGTGACCGCGGTGGTCCTGCTGGCCGCCCCCGAGGGCGTCGAACTCATGGAGCGCGAACTCGCGGGCACCCCGGTGACGGTCGTCACCGCGGCCGTCGACGACCACCTCAACGACCACGGCTACATCGTCCCTGGCCTGGGCGACGCGGGCGACCGCCTGTACGGCGCGGCGGAGTAGAAGCCGAGCAAAGGGGGGCGTGGCGAGGCCGAGGGCCCGCTACGCCCAAGGGCGCGGGGCCGTTCCGATATGCGGCTCCGCCGTGCGGGCGCGACCAGCCACGACCGGCCCGCCGCACCGGACAAACGGCCCTGAAGTGCCTAGCAGGCCTTCTTCGTCGTCGCCGTGGGCTGCGGCGACACCAGCGCGTTCAGCGCCTTCGCCGCCTCCGCCTCGGTGCTCAGCGCCTGGAACCGGTCGCCGATGATCAGATCGACCTCCGCCCCCTTGCGCGCCGCGTCGGCCCGCCGCTCGGCGCCGTCGACCTGCGTGGACAGCACGGACAGCGAGGTGTTCAGGGAGGCGGTCGGCCCGAGCAGCAGGGCCGCGCCGGTGACCTTCTTGTCGTACTCCTTGGGCGCGTTGCCCACCTCGCCGATCTTGAAGCCGCGCTTCTCCAGCGCGTCGGCGGTGGTCCTGGCGAGCCCGCTGCGGGTGGTGGCGTTGAGGACGTTCACCGTGATCTGCGCGGGCTTGGGCAGCGCGGCCGGGGAGGCGGAGGCCGATGGGCTCGCCTTGGCCGACTTCACCGTGCAGGAAGCCTTGGAACCGGCCGCGGAGGCGGTCCCTCCGCCCCCGGTGAAGACATCGATGAGCTGCAGGGTGCCCCAGCCGGCCACGCCCAGCGCGGCACCGCAGGCGACGACCACGACGACCAGCCTGCCGCGCCGCCGACGACGGCGCATGCGGGGGTACTTGTCCCCCGTGATCCGGTACTTGCCGCCCATGCCGGGGGGAGTCAGCATGCTCATGGGCGCAGCGTAGTGCGCCCGGGCGGCCGTGACTAATAAACGATCATCCGACATCGCTCAAGGGCGGCGGAAAGAACCCGAAAGGGCCAATCCCGCTCACGGCGGAGCGGCTCAGTCCAGCTCGAGGACGCGCGCGTGCAGCACCTGACGCTGCTGGAGCGCCGCCCGCACCGCGCGGTGCAGCCCGTCCTCCAGGTAGAGGTCGCCCTGCCACTTCACCACGTGGGCGAAGAGGTCGCCGTAGAAGGTCGAGTCCTCGGCGAGCAGGGTTTCCAGGTCGAGCTGCTGCTTGGTGGTCACCAGCTGATCGAGGCGGACCGGGCGCGGCGCGACGTCCGCCCACTGCCGGGTGCTTTCCCGGCCGTGGTCGGGGTACGGCCGGCCGTTTCCGATGCGCTTGAAGATCACACGGAAAGCCTACCGGCCCAGACCTTCCGGGCGCAGCCATGGCGGCCGAGTGCGACGCCGGAAAAGCCGTGACGAACGGGGTCAAAACGGGAGCGAGGGGTCTGTCGGTGGAGGGTGCCGACGCGGGCGGCCTGGTCCACCAGGTGGTCACGGTTCCCGGACTCCGCCTACGGCCTGGAGGAGTGGACGGGACCGTCCCGGACCGGGCGGTGCGGGAGTCCCCGCCGCGCGAGCGGTATGCACAGGCTGTGGACAGAGGATCGGCGGGACGCGAAGCGCGACCGCGCCCGGGCGGTCCATCGGCACCCGGGTGGGTCGCGAGATCACCCGCTCCCTCTTCGGCACGGTCCGGCGGAGGCGGTGGCCCGCCTCCGCCGGCCGGTCAGCGCTCCCGTTCCACCGCGGGAGGCTCCTGCTCGGCTTTCTTCACCTGCGGCTTCGGCGCGGTGCTGCGGGCGGCCTCCGCGCGCAGCAGGGCGCGCAGGACGGCGTAGGGGTCGGTGGGCATGGCTGTGCTCCTTGCGTCGTGCTGACGGACCTGGTGCGGGCGTCGGTCAGCAGCGCAGGACCACGGTGCGCAGGGTGTGGGGGGCGTACGGCGTCCCGGGCGGGGCGGGCCGCGGCCGCGGGGCCGGTGCGCCCGGCGCCGGGGCCGGACGGGGCGCCGGGCGCAGGGGTGCGGCGGCGCGCCGGTCACCGGGGGTGGGCCGGACGGCGGTGTCCACGGCGTCGTACTCGACGGTCTCACCGGCGACGACGGGCGAGGCGGGGAGCTCGGCGGGTACACCCGGGGCGAGCAGGCCGAGGAGGCCGAGCAGGGCGAACAGCAGTACGATCACCCGCAGCCGGGTGCGGCTGCGGGGGAGGCGTGCTGCGGTGCTCATGGAGGGTCATCTGCCCACGACACGCCCGCGGTTCAGCACGGTGGAGGCCGGATGCACCCGTTCGGCGGACGGCGCCTTTCCGGCCCTGCGCGCCCCCGAGCGGCGCCCCTACTTCTTCGCGGCCTTCGCCGCCGCTTTCATCTCCTGCTTGTGCGCCCGCACCTTGGTCAGCGACTCCGGGCCGGTGATGTCGGCGACGGACCGGAAGGACTTCGCCTCGCCGTACGACCCCGCGGCCTCCCGCCAGCCCTCCGGCTGCACACCGAGCTGTTTGCCGAGCAGGGCCAGGAAGATCTGGGCCTTCTGCTTGCCGAAGCCGGGCAGCGCCTCCAGCCGCTTCAGCAGCTCCCTGCCGGTGTCGGCGTCCTTCCAGAGGGCCTCGGGGTCACCGTCGTAGTGCTCGACGAGGTACTGGCACAGCTGCTGGATGCGCTTGGCCATGGAGCCCGGGTAGCGGTGCACGGCCGGCTTCTCGGAGAGCAGCGCGGCGAAGGCCTCCGGGTCCTGGGCGGCGATGTCGTGCGCGTCGAGGTCCTCGGCGCCGAGGCGGTCGGCGATCGTGCGGGGGCCCTTGAACGCCCACTCCATCGGGACCTGCTGGTCCAGCAGCATCCCGACCAGCGCGGCCAGCGGGGAACGGCCGAGCAGCTCGTCGGCCTCGGGGTCCTGGGCGAGGTGAAGGGTGACGTCCATGCGTCGATGATCCCCGACCGGCCCCCGCCCCGCGCGCCGGTACCCGTTCGCCCGTTCCGCTCAGTCCGCCCGCCAGTACCCCAGGGCGTGCACCCGTTCCTTGGGGACGCCGAGGTCCTTGCGGACGTATGCGGAGAGGGTGCGGGTGGTGCGGGTGTCGCAGGCGATCCAGACGTACGGGTGCGCGGTGGCCGTGAGCAGGGCGGGCAGCTCGGCGCGGACCCGTTCGACCAGCTCCGCGCGCGGGACGTGCCGCAGTTCGTGCCGGGCGGGGTCGGTGCGGAAGGGGAGGCCGTCGCCCGCGCCGTCGGAGCCCTCGAACCAGACGGTCGCCGGGGCCGGGTCCAGCGCGGCCAGCAGGGAGTTGATCGCGGGCAGGGAGGCGGGGTCGCCGATCGCGAGGACGCGGTCCGGGGCGGGGGCGGGGATGCCGAAGGCGGTGCCCTGGACGGTCGCCTCCACGGTGTCGCCGGGCCGTGCCGCCCGCGCCCAGTCGCTCGCCGCGCCCTCGTGCACGGCGAACTCCAGCGAGAAGGTGCCGGCCGCGGGATCGGGGTCGACCAGGGTGTACGCCCGCTGGTGCGGCCCGCCCGCGTTGCCGAACCACAGCCGCACCCACATGGTCGGGTGCACCCCGGTCGCGGCGAGCAGGCCGCCGTCGGTGAGGTGCACCCGGCGGAAGCGCGGAGTGACGTCCTGCGCGCCGGTCACGGTCAGGGTGAAGTCCTTCGCCCGCATCAGCCGGAGGACCGCGCCCTCCCAGCCCCGCCCCTGCGCCATGGCCTCTTCACCCCTCGCGTACGATTCCTGCATCGATTGATTAGGTAAGGCTAACCTAAAGCACGTCCCGCGATGGAAGGGACAGAGGGACGGAAGGGCCACAGGGTGACGACCGAGATCCACAGAGACGCGTGGGGCGTCCCGCATCTGCGCGCGGCGGACGCCCGGGCACTCGCCCGTACCCAGGGCCTGGTCACGGCCCGCGACCGGGCCTGGCAGCTGGAGGTCGAACGGCACCGCGCCCAGGGCACCTCCGCCGCCTTCCTCGGCCCGGAGGCCGTGGCCTGGGACGTCCTCGTCCGCCGGGCCCGCCTCGCCGACACCGCCCGCCGCTGCTTCGACCGGCTGGAGCACCAGGACCCGGAGACCGCCGCGTGGGTACGGGCGTACGTCGACGGCGTGAACGAAGGGCTCCACGAGACCTCCGGGTCCACGCCGGGTGCGCACGCGGCCCCCGAGTTCACCCGGGTGGGGCTCGCCCCCGGCCGCTGGGAGCCCTGGACCCCGCTCGCGGTCTGGCTCTCCGTCCACCTCCTGTTCGCCGGGTTCCCCGCCAAGCTGTGGCGCGAGGAGGCGGTACGGCACCTCGGGCCCGACGCGGTCGGACTGTTCGCCACCGACGGCCCCGGCACCTCCGGCAGCAACGGCTGGCTGGTGAGCGGCGCACGGACCGTCACCGGGCAGGCGGTCATCGCCGGAGACCCGCACCGGTTCATCGAGGATCCCGGGGTCTACCAGCAGATCCGGCTCGCCTGCGACGAGTTCGACGTCGTCGGCCTCGCCGTGCCCGGCGTCCCCGGCATCGCCCACTTCGGCCACACCGGCCCGGTCGCCTGGGCCATCACCAACGCCATGGCCGACTACCAGGACCTCTACCGCGAACGGCTGCGCCGCACCGGCGCCGGTGTCGAGGCCCTCGGCCCGGACGGCGTCTGGCGCCGCGCCGCCCGGCACACCGAGACCGTCGCGGTGGCCGGGGAGGAGCCCGTCGAGGTGGAGGTGATCGAGACCGACCGGGGGCCGGTGATCGCCGGGGGACCGGAGGGGCTGGAGAGCGGGGTGACGAACAGTCCGGCAGAAACGTTTCCCGGGTTCGATCGTGACCCTGACACCCCCACGCCTGACGTACCCCTGGCCCTCGCCCTCCGCTACCCGCCCCGCGTCACCGAGGACCTCGGCTTCAGCGCCCTCCTCCCCCTGCTGCGGGCCCGCCGGGTCGCCGACGTGGACGCCGCCCTCGATCTCTGGGCCGAGCCGGTCAACGTCGTCCAGGCCGCCGACACCGAGGGCGGACTGCTGCACCGGGTCGCCGGCCGGGTCCCGGTGCGCGCCGCGGCCAACGGCATCCGGCTGGTCCCCGCCTGGGAGCCCGGCCACGAGTGGACCGGCTGGCACGAGACGCCCCGCGCCGGCCTCACCGACGGCGTCGCGGTCATGGCCAACCAGCGCGGCCCGGCCGCCCCCCTGGGCGTCGAGTTCGCCCCGCCCCACCGCGCCGACCGCATCCGCGCCCTGCTGGAGGGGAAGGACGGGCGGGACCAGCGGGGCGAGAGGGACGGGAAGGACGGGAAGGACGGGAAGGACGGGATGGACGGGCAGGACCAGAGAGGCGAGAGGGACGGGAAGGACGGGAAGGACACCTGGACCGCCTCCGACATGGCCGCCCTCCACACGGACACCCACCTCGGCTCCGCCGGACCGCTCCTCGACCAGCTCGCCGCCCTCGACGGCCTCACCGGCCCCGCCGCCGAACTGCGCGCCCGCCTCCTGCGCTGGAACCGCCGCATGGACGCCGACAGCGAGGACGCGGCCCGGTACGCGGCCCTGCGCGGCGCCGTGGTCCGCCGGCTCGCCGCCCACCCGGCCTTCGCCGCCCTGACCGCCCCGCCCGCCTACCCCGAGGTCCTCCTCCCCTGGCTGGCCCTGCTGCCCCGGGTCGGCTTCGCCCTCGAACACCTCCTGCGCGCGGAGGAGCTGTACGGCGTGGACCGGCCCCGGCTGGTCCGCGAGGCCGTCGAGGAGATCGCCGTACAGCCGCCCGCCCGCTGGGGCGACACCCACCGCCTGGCCCCCTGGCGGGCCCTGCCCGACCCGTCGTACGAGGCACCGGCCCTCTCGGGCGACCACGACTGCGTGCTGTGCACCACGGCCGTGCCCGGCTGGACCGACCTCGCCGCGCGCGGCCCGGCCGCCCGTTACGTGTGGGACCTGGCCCGCCGCGAGGACAGCCTGTGGGTGGTCCCGCTCGGCGCCTGCGGCCACCCGGACAGCCGCCACCACCACGACCAGCTGCCCCTGTGGCTCAGGGGCGAGCTGGCCCCGGTCGTCACCGACTGGGCACAGCTGACGAAGGAGAGCGATGTCTGACCAGCACGACCGGCACGTCCCCGTCCACTACGTCCACACGGAGCACGCCGAAGGGTTCGGCACCGTCGGCATCCGTCCCCTCGACGCCGAGCGCGACGCGGACGTCGTGCACGGCTGGGTGCGCGAGGAACGGGCCGTTTTCTGGGGCATGAACGGTCTGACCCGGGACCAGGTCGCCGAGATCTACACCCACATGGCCGGCCTCGACACCCACCACGCCTTCCTCGTCGAACTCGACGGCACCCCGGTCGGCCTGCTCCAGACGTACGAGCCCGCCGAGGACCGGGTCGGCGAGGTCTACGAGGTGGAGCCCGGCGACATCGGCGTCCATGTGCTCCTCGCGCCCGCGCGTGAGCGGGGCGCGCGGCCCGGCTGGTCGGCGGCGCTGATGCGGGCCTTCGCCGCGTACGTGCTGCTCGGCCTCGGCCGGCGGCGGGTCGTGGTGGACCCGGACGTCCGTAACGAGAAGGCCCTCGCCCGCTTCCTG
The DNA here is from genome assembly GCF_054660435.1 of Streptomyces sp. YKOK-I1. NCBI lineage: Bacteria > Bacillati > Actinomycetota > Actinomycetes > Kitasatosporales > Streptomycetaceae > Streptomyces > Streptomyces sp. YKOK-I1. The sequence continues at coordinate 5,130,791 of NZ_BAAGDR010000001.1, read as the reverse complement.
CGGCAGGGCTTCGAGGCCGGGCCGCCGGTCACCCTGCCCGAGATCGACCTGCCGGACGTGTACCTGCCGGAGAAGAAGGCCCAACTGGCGTTCCTGCGCCGCGAGGTGCTGTTCCCGTAGTCACTTCCCTCAGTCCCCTTACCCTTCCGGGATGAGAGCCCCGCTGACCCCGGAAGACCTCGTCGCCCACTACCGACTCGAACCGATACCCCGCGAGGGCGGCCTGTTCCGCCGCACCTGGGCGGGACCCGAGGCGCCCGACGGACGCCCGGCCGGGTCCGCGATCGTCGCGCTGCTCACCGCGGGCGACTTCTCGGCCCTGCACCGCCTGCCCACCGACGAGGTCTGGCACCACTACCTCGGCGACCCGCTGGAGCTGCTGCTCCTCGCCCCCGACGGCAGCTCCCGTACGGCGGTGCTCGGGCCGGACGTGCTCGGCGGGCAGCACCTTCAGCTCACGGTCCCCGCCCGCACCTGGATGGGGGCGCGGACCGGGGGCGCCTGGACCTTCTTCGGCTGCACCATGGCCCCCGGCTTCACCTACGAGGACTACGAGCACGGCGACGCGGCCGACCTGACGGCGCGTCATCCGGACCGGTCCGCGCTGATCGCGGGACTGTGCCGTCCATGACGTTGCTGACGGGCCGGGTGGCCCTGATCACGGGGGCGGGCGGCGGGATCGGCGCCGGTATCGCGCGCCGGTTCGCGCAGGAGGGCGCCGCGGTGGCCCTGCACTGCCGTACGAGCACCGGGGCGGCCCGCGCGCTCGCCGAGGAGATCGAGGCGAGCGGCGAGCGGGCCGTCGTACTGCCCGGTGCCGACCTCACCGTCGAGGACGAGTGCCGCGAACTGGTGGCGCGGGCCGCCGCGTGGGGCGGGGGACGGCTCGACGCGCTGGTGAACAACGCGGGCGTCCAGCCGGTCCGGGCGCTGCCCGGGATGCCGGCGGCGGACTGGCGGGCGGTCGTCGACACCAACCTGACCAGCGTGTTCGCCGTCACCCAGGCGGCCGCCGAGGTCATGGGCGAGCGGGGCGGCGGCAGCGTCACGCACATCGCCTCGGTGGAGGCCCGGCTGCCCGCCCCGGGCCACGCCCACTACGCCGCCGCCAAGGCCGCCGTCGTGATGCACGCGCGCGCGGCGGCCCTGGAGTACGGCCCGCACGGCATCCGCGTCAACACGGTCTCGCCCGGTCTGATCGACCGCGAGGGGCTCGCCGAGGCCTGGCCGGAGGGGGTGCGGCGGTGGCGGGAGGCAGTCGCGGTCGACCGGCTGGGCCGGCCCGAGGACGTCGGCGACGCGTGTGTTTTCCTGGCCTCACGGCTGGCGGCCTGGATCACCGGCCACGACCTGGTGGTGGACGGCGGGGTGTCGGCCCGGCCGACCTGGTAGGGGGCCGAGCGGGTGAGAAGGATGCCGTGTCCATCCGTACGTATCCCCGAGCACACGAGACTCGAGTCCCGGGCAGTCCGGGTGGTTCGGAGCGGTGACGTGAGCGAAGGGCGCGATGGCGGACGACACGGCAGTGGACGAAGGCGACTTCAAGGGCTGGTGCTGCTGGGCACCGTGCTGGTCCTGCTCCTCCTCGGCGGGGGACCGGCCTCGGCGCACGCGGCCCTCCGCTCCACCGACCCCGTCGACGGAAGTGTCGTCAAGAACAGCCCCCGAAGCATCACCCTGACCTTCACCGAGTCGGTCGGCCTCCTCGACGACTCCTTCCGCCTCCTCGACCCCGAGAACCAGCGGGTGAAGCTGGGCGGCTCGGGCCATGTGGCGGGCCGCTCGGACAGTGTGCGGGTGAAGCTGCCGAAGAAGCTCGGCACCGGCACCTTCACGGTGGCCTGGCGGGTGGTCTCGGCCGACAGCCACCCGGTGTCGGGCGCCTTCACCTTCTCCGTGGGCAAGGCATCCCCGACCCTGGCCGTCCTGCCGTCCGACGCCACCGAGGACCCGGCGACCGACGGCCTCTACAACATCGGCCGCTACCTCGCGTACATCGCGGCGGCCCTGCTCGTCGGCACGGCGGCCTTCGTCGCCGTCTGCCGCCCGCCGGACACCCGCCCGCTGCGCCGGCCGCTGCTGATCGGCGGCTGGACGCTGGCCGGTTCGACGGTGTTCCTGTTCTTCCTCCGCGCCCCCTACGAGGCCGGCACCGGCCCGGCCGGCGCGCTCGACCCCTCCGGACTGCTCCGCACCCTGGAAGGCCGCCCGGGCCTCGCCCTGGCGGCGCGCCTGCTGCTGCTCGCGGCGGCGGTGGCCCTGCTCCTACGGCAGCGGAGCCGCCCCGAGCCGTCGAAGGCGGCCCTCGTGCTGGGCTCCGCCCTCGCGGTGGGCCTCGCGCTGACCTGGGCGGGCGCCGAACACGCCTCGGCCGGCATCCAGGTCCCGCTGGCGATGACCTCCTCGGTGCTGCACCTGCTCGCCATGGCGGTCTGGCTCGGCGGTCTGGTCGCCCTGCTCACCCTGCTGCCCCGCGCCTCGGTCCCCTCGCGCGTGGTCACCCGTTTCTCCCGGCTGGCCGGGATCTCGGTGACCGTCCTCGTGGTGACGGGCGTCTACCAGTCCTGGCGCGGCCTCGGCTCGCTGTCGGCGCTGACGGACACGACGTACGGCAGGGTCCTCCTCGCCAAGCTGGTCGCGGTCACGGTGCTGCTGGCGGCGGGGGCGTGGTCGCGGGCGACGGTGACCAGCCAGGCGAACGTGGCGAGAGGCAGGACGGACCAGGCGAACGCGCGGGCGAACGCGCAGGCGGAGAAGTCGGCGGAGAAGTCGGCGGAGAAGTCGGCGGAGGTAAAGAAGGCGGTGAAGGCGGTGAAGGTGGAGAAGGCGGTGACGGTGGAGGCCAGGGTTCTGCAGAAGGCGACCGTGGGCGGGACGTCGGCACACGAGGAGGCCGCCGAAGGGCCGGCGGGGGAGCAGCCCGCGAAGCCGGCCGACGGCGCTCCCACCCCCTCGGCGCCCGCCGCGGAGGACGCCACCCCGTCTCCGGACCGTCCGTCGTCCACCGGGCCGCGTCTCACCCCGGCCGAGTCCGCGCACAGCCGTGCGCTGCGCCGGTCGGTCCTGCTGGAGGTCGCCGTCTCCGTCGTCGTCCTCGTCCTGACGACGATCCTGACCGGCACCCTGCCGGGCCGGGCGGCGGCCGAGGCGGCGACGACCCAGCAGTCCGCCGGGCTGCCGGTCGCCTCCGTGACGATCGTCCCCTTCGACCTCGGCAAGCCCGGACTGCGGGGCAAGGTGCAGGTCACCCTCGACCCCGGCACGGTCGGCGACAACACCCTCCAGGCCGTGGTCTACGGCCCCGACGGCGGTTTCGTCACCGTCCCCGAGCTGCGGATCTCCTTCACCCTGCCCAGCCAGGACATCGGCCCGCTCGACGCCAAGCTGGTCGACAAGGGCGGCTACTGGGCCTCCAGCAAGGTCAGTCTGCCCATCGAGGGCACCTGGGAGATGAAGACGACGATCCGGGCCACGGACATCGACCAGGTGAGCGTGGTGAAGGACGTACAGATCGTCCGCTGAACCGAAGGCACAAGCCCCTCAGCCCCTGACGAGCCGCGCACGTCCTTGTGCGCGGCTCGTCGGCTTGCGGGCCCCCGTGGAGCTGGTGACCTGATGGACCTGATGGACCTGATGGACCTGATGGACGTGGTGGACGTGGTGGACTAGAGGCCGGCGATGCGCACGGGGCCGCCGGAGGTGACGGATCCGATGGCGGCGAGCGCGACGGTCAGGGCGGCGCGCGCGTCGTGGCCGGTGACGCGGGGGGTCCGTCCGGTGCGGACGGCGTCGGTGAAGTCGGCGAGTTCGGCGACGTAGGCGCCGTGGAAGAGGTCCTGGTCGTACCGGGTGCAGTCGGCGGTGATGCCGTCGGGGCCGTAGGCGGTGAGGTGGGCGCGGCGGATGTCGCCCAGGGTGAGCATGCCGTCCGAGCCGAAGACCTCGCCGCGGACGTCGTAGCCGTAGACCGCCTGGAAGCTGGCCTCGGCGGTGGCCAGGGCGCCGTTGTCGAAGCGGAGGGTGACCACCGCGGTGTCGAGCAGCCCCCGGTCCTTGAAGTCGGGGCGGATCAGGGCGTCGGCCATCGCGAAGACCTCGACGGGTTCGGCGCCGGGGTTGAGGAAGCGCAGGGTGTCGAAGTCGTGGATGAGGGTCTCCAGGAAGACCGTCCACGGCGGGATCGGCGACGGATCGGCCAGCGCGGGGTCGCGGGTGAGCGAGCGCAGCAGCTGCGGGGTGCCGATGCCGCCGGCCGCGATCCGGTCGTGGGCGGCCCGGAAGCCGGTGTCGTAGCGGCGGTTGAAGCCCACCTGGAGCGGTACGCCCGCCTTTTCGGCGGCGCCGATCGCCCGGTCGGCGTCGGCGAGGGTGGTCGCCATGGGCTTCTCGCAGTACACCGCCTTGCCCGCCCGGGCGGCCGCCTCGACCAGGTCGGCGTGGGTGCGGGCCGGGGTGGCGATCACGACGGCGTCGATCTTCGGGTCCGCGAGCAGTTCGCCGACGTCGGTGTGGGCGGTGGAGCAGCCGAGCCGCTCACCGAGCCGCCGTGCGGCACCCGGGGCGGGGTCGGCGAGGGCGGCGAGCCGCACACCGGGCAGCCGCCGGGCAAGCGTCTCGGCATGGAAGGAGCCCATCCGGCCGGTGCCGATCAGGCCCACGGCCAGGGGCGGGGAGCTGGTCATGAGGGTTCTCCGGGTGTACGGGGGCTTGGGGAATTGCGGGGGAGGGGGGAGGGCTTGGGAGAGGGGTGCGAGGGTGCTGGGAAGGGGCTGCGGGGCGCCGGGAGAGGGGTGCGGGGCGTGTGAGGCCAGGGGGAGGAGGGGGGAGGCCTATGAGATGGGCGCCCAGGAGTAAGAAACCTGCGAGGGCGCCCAAGAGATGGGAGGCCCAGGCAGTGAGAAGCCCGCGAGGTGAGGGCCTGGGGGAGGGGCGGCCCTCGACGCGGGAGGCGTACGAGCGGGTGGCCTCCGAGGGCGGGAGGCGTACGAGGTGGGTGGCCTCCGAGGGTGGGAGGTGTACGAGCGGGAGGTGTACGAGGTGGGCTGCTTCCCTCGGGGGGAGGCGCCCGGTGTTTCGGTCAGACGGTGAACGCCGTGCGGAAGCGGTGCAGGGCGGCCTCGCTGTCCTGCGCGGCCCAGGCCTCCATCGCGACCGTGCCGTCGTAACCGAGGTCGGCGAGGGCGCGGGCGACGGCCGGATAGTTGATCTCACCGGTGCCCGGTTCGCAGCGGCCCGGCACATCGGCCACCTGGATCTCGCCGATCAGCCCCAGGCCGTGGGCCCGGCGGACCAGCTCGATCAGATTCCCCTCGCCGATCTGCGCGTGGTAGAGGTCCAGGTTCATGCGCAGCCCCGGCCGGTCCACCGCGGCGACCAGGGCCAGCGTGTCGGCCGCCCTCGCGAACGGCACCCCGGGGTGATCGACGGCCGTGTTGAGGTTCTCGAGGGTGAATACCACACCGGCGCGTTCACCCGACTCGGCGATACGGCCCAGGGTGTCGCGGGCGGCGGCCCACATCTCCTCGGTGGGCTCGTCCTTCACCGGCACCACCGGCAGGCCCTCGCCGTCCAGCCCGGTGCCGTGCAGATTGAGGCGGGGGCAGCCGAGCTGCTCGGCGGCCTCGATGGACTCCTTCGCGGTGCGCAGCAGTTCGGCCGCGCCCTCGGGGTCCGTGAGGCTGCCCCGGATGTAGCCGGTCATCGAGGAGAACTCGGCCGGGGTGCGGGCCAGGGCGTCGAGGTCGTGCCGGGTCCAGTCCCAGATCTCGACCTGGAAACCCTCGTCGTGGATCCGTCGGGCCCGCTCGTCGACGGGCAGGTCCCGGAAGACCATCTCGGCGCAGACCGCCAGCGTGAACATCGTCGTTCGCCCCTCTCATAGACTAGAACGTTCTAGAAGCTGCGGTTAGTACGCCAGCCCAGGGCGGCTATGTCAAGACATCCGCTCTAGAACGTTGCAGTGCATCTGACCTGAGTGTTCGCCCTCGTCTACGATCGTCGGCGGACTGCACACACACGCCGACCGCACACACCGACCGCACACGCCGACCGCACACGCCGACCGTGCACACCGACCGCGTACTCGACCAGTTGGACCAGGGAGGGCCGCCGTGCCACCGACCCCCAAAGGCCCCGACGGCCGTCGGCCGACACTCGCCGACGTCGCCGCCCGCGCCGGCGTGTCCACGGCGCTGGTGTCCATCGTCATGCGCGGCGCCAAGGGCGCGAGCCCGGCCACGCGCGAACGCGTCCTCGAGGCCGCCCGCGCGATCGGCTACCGCCCCGACTCCCGGGCCCGGCTGCTGCGCAGCAACCGCACCCATCTGATCGGCGTGCAGTTCGAGATCCAGGAGCCGTTCCACACCGACCTGGTCGAACACCTCTACGCCGCCGCCGAGTCGGCCGGCTACCAGATCGCCCTCAGCCCCGTCGCCGCGAGCCGCAGCGAGCGCCAGGCCGTCGAGTCGCTCCTCGGCGACCGCTGCGAGGCGCTCATCCTGCTGGGTTCCCGGGCCCCCGCCGCACGGCTCGCCGAACTCGCCGCGCTCCTGCCGCTGGTCTCCGTGGCCCGACGACTGCGCCCGGCGGTCCCGGGCGTCCACGTCGTGCGCACGGCCGACGACGAGGGCGCTCGCCAGGCCGTCGACCACCTGGTCGCCCTCGGTCACCGCGACATCGTCCACCTCGACGGCGGCCGGGCACCCGGCGCGGCCGAACGGCGCCGCGGCTACCGCACCGCCATGAACCGCCACGGCCTGGCCGAGCACATCCGCGTCCTGCCCGGCGGGCTCGCCGCGGAGGACGGCGCCGCCGCGGCGACCGCCCTCCTCGCCACCGGCCCCCGGCCCAGCGCCGTCCTGGCCTTCAACGACGCGTGCGCCTCGGGCGCGCTCAGCACCTTCTTCCGCGCCGGCGTCGCCGTCCCCGGCGCGCTCTCGGTCGTCGGCTTCGACGACAGCCGTCTGGCCCGTCTGCCCCACGTCGACCTCACCACCGTCGCCCAGGACATCCCCCGGATGGCCCGGCTCGCGGTCACCCAGGTCACCGCGCGTCTGGAGGGGGGCGCCACCACGACCGGGGAGGACGTCGTCGAGCCCCGTCTGGTGACGCGCGGGACGACGGCGCCGGTGGAGCGGTGAGGGCGGTGAGGCCGGTGAGGGCGGTGACGGCGGTGCCGGCCGGCGCCAGGGGCGCGGGCAGGGTGTGCCACGGTGGCCCGCCGGGTGGCCCGGGTACCATCGGCCGCGTGAACACCTACTGGCACGTCGTTCTGCCGCCCCTCTGCGCCTGACGGGCGCCGACCACCAGCAGGCCTCTGCGAACACCTGCGAACACCTGCGGAGACCGGCGGAGACCGGCGGAGACCGGCGGAGACCGGCGGACACCTGAGGCCCGACCGGGCCGTTCCGCTCTCCGCCGCCCCACCGAGCCGAGCTCGGCCAGGGGTGGTCGTCGTGCGCCCGACGCGGATCCAGTCCCTGACGCATTCGACGACGGAAGTTCACGACTGTGCCGAACCGCACCACCCCCCTGACTCCCGCGCGCCCGTCCGACGCCGGCCCGCGCCCCTCTCGTAGCGCCCTCCTCGGCGGCCCCGCACCCATCCTGCTCGCGGCCGTGCTGTGGGGCACGACCGGAACCGCCGGTTCCCTGGCGCCCGCCGGCGCGCCCGCGGCGGCCATCGGCTCCGCCGGTCTCGCCCTCGGCGGCATCCTGCTGTTCCTGCTCTCCCGGGGCGCCGGTTCCCTGCCGGCCGCCTGTACGCGGGGCGAGCGGTGGCTGCTCGTCCTGGGCGCCCTGGCGGTGGCCGGATACCCGGTCACCTTCTACCCGGCGGTGGCCCGGACCGGGGTGGCCGTCGCCACCGTGATCGCGCTCGGCAGCGCGCCGGTCTTCACCGGGCTGCTGTCCTGGCTCACCGGACGGTCCCGCCCGACCCCGCGCTGGACCGCCGCCACCGCTGCCGCCGTGCTCGGCTGTGCCCTGCTGGTGCTCGGCCCCGAACTCACCGGCGCCGCCACGCCGATGGACCTGACCGGGGTGGCCCTCGCCGCGTGCGGCGGACTGTCGTACGCCGTCTACTCGCTGATCGGCGGCACCCTGATCACCCGCGGGCACTCCTCCGACGCGGTGATGGGCGTGCTGTTCGGCGCGGCCGGGCTGCTGGTCCTGCCGCTCCTGGCGTCCGTGGACATGCGGTGGATCACCACGACGCGCGGCGCGGCGGTGGCGGGCTACCTGGCCCTGTTCACCGTCTGCCTGGCCTACCGTCTCTTCGGCCACGGACTGCGCCGTACGTCCGCGTCGGCGGCCACGTCCCTGACCCTGGCCGAGCCCGCGGTGGCCGCCGTCCTGAGCGTCACGGTCCTCGGCGAGCGTCTCCCGGCCGTCTCCTGGACCGGCCTGGCCGTCCTCGCCCTGTCCCTGGCCCTCCTGGCCTTCCCGACGGGTGGCCGAAACCGCTAGGGAGCCGTGCCGGCCTGTCCCGGTCGCTTCCCTGCCCCTGCCCCTGCCGCGCGGTCAGCGGCGGCCGGTCTCCTCGGGGCCGCCCGTGCCGCCGAAGGTGATGACGATCTTCCCGAACCGTGCGTGGTGGAGGAGGTCACCGAAGGCGGTGCGGTGGTCGGTGATGTCGTAGGACGCCTCGACCACGGGCGTGATCCGACCCTGGGCGACCAGGTCCAGGACGCGGCTCTGTATCGGTGCCGAGGAGTGCGGGACATAGACGAAGGGGGCCGTCCGCCGGCCGAGGCGGGCGGCGATCATGCCGGTGACGTCCTTCTGGGGGTTGACGTTGACGAAGGCTCCCCGCCGGGACAGCCTCCTGCGCACCCGGCCGAAGCGCAGCGTTCCGGAGAAGTCGAGGACGGCGTCGAAGGCGCCGGGCAGGTCGTCGAAGGAGGTGTCGCGGCAGGAGTGGGCGGCCGTGGCGCCCAGCTCGGTCAGCCGGGCCGCGGAGTTCCGTCCGCCGAGTGCGGTGACGGTGGCGCCGAGCGCCGCGGCGATCTGGACGGCGTACACGCCCACACCGCCGCTCGCGCCGACGACCAGCACCCGGTCCCCGTCGCGTACGGCGGCCTTGTCGAGGCTCGTCAACGCGGTCTCCGCGCCGATCGGCAGGGCCGCCGCCCGGGTGAGGTCGAGCGGCTCGGGCAGTTCGGCGAGGTACTCCTCGGGTACGGCCACATACTGGGCCAGGGCCTTCTCGCCCCGAGTGAGATGCGGGCCGCCCATGACCCGCAGGCCCTTGCGGAAGCGGCGGCCGTCCGAGCCGTCTCCTCGTACTCGGCGCCGACCCGCCGCGCCATCGCGTGCAGCAGCCCGGGCAGGGAACCGAAGTGCTGGTAGGCGATCGGCTTGCTGACCCCGCACGCGTCCGCCACCTTGGCGAGCGTCAGCGACCCGGCGCCGTCCTGCCGCGCCAGGGTGAGGGCGGTGCCGAGAAGCAGCTCCCTGCGCTCCGCGGCCGGCACCCGCCGCCGTGTCGCCGCGACCTCGCTCCACATCACCGTGAATGCCAAAGGGCCGGGCCACTTTTGTGGTCCGGCCCTTTGGGCTGGCGGAGGATACGAGACTCGAACTCGTGAGGGGTTGCCCCCAACAGGCTCTCCACATGTTCGTTCGGGGCTTCGTGGACGCACGGATCCGTCCTGACCTGCGACGGAGCAATCGATCTGGCTCAGTCCGGACCGCACCGGACGGAGGCGAAGGCAACCAGAACCGCAACCACTGGGAGAACCGGCCCCCTGCTCACACCCTGCGCCAGGCGCTGAGCAGTTCTTCGGGTGCGTACGCCGCCTGGAGCCCGGAACAGCTGGTCCCGTTTCGGGAGACCGCCACGAGCGGTACCGGCTCGGTGGTGATCGCCGCCCGGTGCTTCTGCAGTGCGGCCAGGTCGTGGCTGTCGAACGCGGAGTTCTCCAACCACTTGACCGAGCCGAGGAAGAGCAACTGCTTGGCCACCGGCTGCCGGTCGGCGCCCACCAAGTCGATTTCGACGTCGTTGCTGCGAGTCCAGTACCCGCCGATCGCCGGGGCTGCGGGCAGGAGCCCGTCCGGCAGGAGGCGGGTGAGGGATTCCCGGACGAGGGGTTCGATCGCGCGGCCCCGCCAGCTCGTCCACTGTTCCTTGATCCGGCCCAGGGTGAGATCTCCCCGCATTCGTTCGATCTCCGCCATGTGCGGGTCCAGAAACGCGAGCCAGAACCGGAGGTAGGGGTCGGCCACTCGGTAGCGGCGTTCCTTCGACGGCCTCAGTGAGAGCGGCAGCTCGGCGGCCACGACCCTCTTCTCGGTCAGGACGTCGGTGGCTCGGGTGAGAGTGGTGTGGGCGATGCCGCCGGCCGCGCGAGCGATGTTGGTGAAGGTTCGCTCCCCGGATCCGATGGCCCGCAGTACCTCCCTGCTCATCGCCTGCGGTGGAAACTCCGCGGCCAGTGAGCGCTCGGCGGAGACCAGCAGGGCCGAGATCGGGTTGTTCAGAGAGTCGCGGAGGAACTCCCAGACGTCTGCTCCGGCCTGCCACTCGGCGCAGATCAGGGGGAGTCCTCCAGTGACCAGAGCAGCATCGAACGCGGCTGCCGCCGACAGGCCGAGCATCTCGCCGATGTCGGCCGGGTTCAGGGGCCCCACGATCATTTCCCGGCCCCGTTGGTGAAAGGGACGGTCGTAGCTGTTCAGCGCCTCCATCATCGACAGATCGGATCCGACCAGGAGGAGAAGTACCGGCTTACGGCTGAGCAGCCGGTCCCATGCCCGCTGGAGCATGCCCTCGAAGGCGTCGATGCGGTCCATGAGATAGGGAACCTCGTCGATGACGACCACGCTCGGGCTGTCGTCGGGAAGGATCTCCGCGAGCAGCCTGAACGCCGCGTTCCACTGCCCCGGGGTCTCTTCCGAGAACAGTCCCCGCTCCGGCAGGGTGGATCTGGCGACGGCGTCGAGCAGCTCAGCCAGTTCGTCCTCTGCGGTGCCGCCCGCCGCGGTGAAGAAGAGGTGCGGCGTCTCGGTACGCCGGAGGAATTCCTCGACGAGGCTGGACTTGCCGACCCGCCGCCTTCCCCGCATGAGAATGCACTGCCCGGGTTTCGCCGACCCCACGGCATCGTGAACCGCCTGCAAGGCGTTGCCGAGCACGCTCAGTTCGCGATCCCGCCCGATGAAACGACGCATGGCAGCCTCCCACCAGAGACAGTATCGATGTAGATACTATCTCTGGCGATACTAAATTCCCTGCGGGAGAGGGTGAAAACGCGCTCGGCGTCCCGAAGGTGGCACCAGGCTTCGAGGCAGGGCGGGTCGAGCATGAGGCGGCTGAGGGTGCGCACCGTCCGGTTCCCCGATGTGGCGACGTACTCGACGGTGAGGGGTTCACCGGTGTCGATGGCATGGGCGAGCTGACGGACGTCGCTGTACGGCAGCCGCTTCGCCCACCCTGCGACGATCTCCTCGGTGTCCGTGGCGAAGGCTGGTCCTCCGGCGAACGGCGCGGGTTCGGGAAGCGCCGGCGGGGCCTTCAGCAGCTGGGCCGCCACGATGTCCGGGTCGACTGCGGTGGCCGCCCGCGCCACGCCTGTGGCGGCGATCCGGCCACTGCCCCTCGCCCCGTTGCGGCGCGGATCCGGCACAGCGGCGGCGGCCCGCTGAGGCCGGGTTCCCCCGATCCGTACCGTGCCCTCGGCAGTCTCGGCGACGGGGGCGTATCCCTCGGCCCGCAACGCGGCGACGGTCGTGTCGAGCGGGCTGCGGCCGACCGGCACCGTCGGCTCCAGCTGTCGTAGCCCGAGCTTGGCGAGCTTGCGGTGGGCAGCGAGTTCCACCAGGAGCGCGGGCTCGTCGCCGTGGAGGACACAGGCGGCGGGGGCGATGCGCACACGCCCGTGGCCACGTGCGGTGTCGGCGATCAGCTACGACAGCGGCTGCGGCAGGGGCCCGGCAGCGACAGCGGCCAGGTCGGCGGTGATGCCGGTAGGGGTGTGGCCGGCGTCAACGGCCCGGCGGATGCTGCTGGCGTTGAACCGCCACACGGATGCTGCACCGCCGGTTTCCCGGTCGGCGACGGAGTCCAGGAGCGAGGCCGGCCGCGCGGACGGTGTGCCGGTGACGACGGCGGCGAGGTCGGCGCCGATCCGTGCCGTCGCGGTGGCCGGGGGCAGCAGCCGCCGGCACAAATGTGGAAGCGTGCGGCTGGCCGTTCGCCGTGATGTCCCGAATGTCATCCTGAAATGCAACCAAAAATGCGACCGGTCCACACCGAAGAGCCGAGCCACATTCGTGGCTCGGCTCTTCGTTTCGCCTGGTCGGGCGGCTGCGGAGGATACGAGATTCGAACTCGTGAGGGGTTGCCCCCAACACGCTTTCCAACTGTCCGCGCGATCATCCGGGGGCGTTCATGGGGGTTCGCGCGGCAGGTCAGAGCGGGTGTGTGTACTGCGGTGAACGGTGGCGGCCGTGAGCGCACTGGACAAAGACCAGGACAACGAGCGTGGTCACTGACCAGCAGCGATCACCACTGACAGAAGGCCACGGCGGCATCGTCGCCGGACTTGTAGCGCGGCCACCGTCGCCCTGTGGGGTCGGTGGCTTCGACCTTTCGCACGGTGGCGATCAGCTCTTGTGGGCCGCCGGTACGGAGCGCCGTGAAGACTTCTGACCAGGTGGCCATGCCGTACTCGGTGACCAGCCGCGATGCGCCGTCGGAGAGCACGGCGGCGGCCCGTACGTCCTCGGTGGGGGCGGTGCCGACCAGGGCGTGAGCGGCGGCCTCTGTGTCGGAGGCAGCGACCCAGTATCCGGAGGGCGTGTTGCGGGTCTGGCGCTGCTCGGTGACGAGCCGCCGGAGTGCTTCCTGATGCTCCGGGGTGTGGGTCTCGTACTGCTCGACTTCCGCCCGCAACTCGGGAAGAACGCCATCTACCCGCAGGTCGGTGTGGACGGTGAAGCCGTCGGCCTCTTCGAGCACGATGGGCGAGTCCGCCAAGACCAGGTGGTCAAGGAACCCCTGTCGCTCCCGGAGGATCGCCACCGTCGCAGAGGGCGTTCCGGGATTGCCGAGGTCGCATTCAGGGTGCAGCGCCGCCACCCGTTCGAGAGCTCCCGCCAGACCGGCTGTGAGTGACGTGTCCGGGTCTGCCAGTGCGCCCACAAGCTGACTGCCCAGGTGGGCCACGTACCAGGGCACGCCGTGGCGGCATCCGGTGTCCAGGCCCGCCGTGCTGAGCCCGTCCAACACGACGGCGAGAGACGGTGTGCCGGCCACCCAATCTTCGTTGGGGGCGGCTCCACCAGGTTGGGTGTCGATGGCGACGCGCATGCTCAGCCTTCGTGTCGGTACAGCGGGGTGACGCGTCGACTCTCCAGCACTTCGAGCGTCTTCGGGTCGTAACGGCACGAAATGAGGGTGGAGAAGCGCCGCGTGCGAACCTCGCGGTACAGCTCTGCAAGGTTGTTTTCGAGGAAGTGAACGACTCCGTTCGCTCCGATCGCGTGGATACCCGCGATGTAGAGGAACGTGCCCTTTCCGTCCAGGCGGGGGAGCCGTCCCAGGTACCCGACGTCACCGGCCGACCCTTCTTCATCCTGCGGTGACCGGAACTCCGCCCCGGCCACCTGGTCGACCAGGTGCCACGCGTGGTCCTTGGCAAACCGAAGGTTGTCGTCACCTTCGAGTACCTGCGCCACGATCGGGGAGAGACGGGGGCCGCAGATCACGACGTGGTTGTCCCGGTTGAGGTTCACGATCCCGGTGGGCGGAATCACCTCGTACTGAGTGTCTAGCTTCATGCCCCCCAGCAACTTTCGAAGGCTCTCGAAGTTGTTCAGGTCTTCGCGGGTGACTACCTCGCTGGGGTTCTGGTCAGCCGCCTTGCCCGCTTCGTACTTGCCACCGAGCGACACCGTGACCAGGTCCGTGCCGAAGAAGGCGCGCTCTGGCGGCGGGCCAGCGGACGCGAGCTGACCTACGCGCCCCCGACTGACCCCGAGTCGCTTCGCAATCTCCGCTTGCGTCATGCCCGCCGCCTGGGCCTCTTCGATCGCTTCCCGGCGGACGCGCGACAGCTCGTTCACGTGGCTCTGGTACCGCGCCATCAGGTCGATTGCGGCTTTGGCGCGGTCAACGGGATCGGTGATCCCAGAGACCTTCTCCATGTCGTTCTGCACGGCTCTCCGATCGTTGCCTAGGGGGGCTATCGAACTCTATCGCGAGAGGGGGTTGCGCGCAGCTCTGAGTTTGCCTACCGTACCTATCAAGCGAGACGGCAAGCCCCCCTAGGCAAGTCAGGGAAGTGCTGTCACGACTGTTTGACCTGCACGAATGCATGGGGCGGGGACGCTGCAATCCCGCTAAAGGCCAGGCAGAACAGGGTTTCGGCCCGTACTGGCGAGGTGGCCCGGCGACCGCGAGCAACGGCCGGCGTGTGGGGACAAGGTCCCCCTTGCAGTGTTTGTTTCCTACCCCTTCGACCTGGGAGTTCCGATGCTTCGACGAACCCTTTGGGCGCCGCCGTGATGGATCGGCCGACGGCGCCAGTGCGACACCCGAGCCAGTGAGCGGAGCGCACGCGTTCACGGCCGAACCGGTCCGCCCCTTCCTGGCATCGCAGCGGCTAGCGCTGCGGCCGGTTGCCTCCCCCGCCCGTCCGACCGCGCTTCCTGCGCCGGCCGTACGGGCGGGGTGGCAGGGAGCCGGAAGCCATGGTCTCCAACGGCGCGCGGCCCCGGGTGTCCAGACCCGGGGCCGCTGACGGGCCGTTCAACCCTGTGAGAGGAACACGACCCAATGAAGCACATCGTCACTGTTCAGGATGCTGTTACGGCGTTCGCCGAGTGGACCGAGCCGACGACTGCGGAGCTGGACGCGATCGAGCTGGAGTCCCCCGTGATCCTGGCGGAGGTCGACCTGTTGGACGCGCAGATCAAGGCCATGGACCGCCCCGCGAACGAGGTGGACGCCCGCCGGATCCGCAGGGCCCGCAACAAGGTGCTGACCGCCCGCCGGGACCTGGCCAACCGCACGGCCGGCGCGAGCACGGCGGGCGGCGCGGCATGAACCTGGGCCGCAAGGGCCGCGCCGCCTTGGTGCTGGCGCTGGTCGGTGTGGTCGGGATGGCGTTTCGCGTCTCGTGGAACGCGCTGCGGGACATCGCCGGCGCGATCGGGGCGGATGCAACCGCCGCAACGCTGTACCCGTTCGTCGTCGACGGATTGATGGCGCTGGCCCTGGTCGCCGCCCTCGTGCTGGTCGACGACGACCGCAAGTTCGCGCTGCGGGTGCTGGGCACCTACACGCTCGCTTCGCTGGTCCTGAACTACGTTCACGGGCTGGTCCCCGAGCTGCACGGCCGTGAGGTCGACTGGGGACGGTTGGCGCAGTGGGATCCGGCGAACTGGGCTCTCGTACTACTCGCCACCTCGCTCCCGGTCGGGTCGATCTACTTCGGATCCGATCTGGTCGCGAAGGTGCTGCACCACCGCCCCGCCCCGATTCCGGCCGTAGGCACGAATGCGGAGGAATCCACTGAGACCGAGAGGATTCGGTCTACACCTGACCTGCTCGAATCGACCCCGGCACCCTCGGTCAAGCTGACCCGGTTGAGCGTGCCGGATCCGGTCGCGGTCGACCTGGGCAAGTCGACTCTGCCGCTCAAGCCCGTACGGGAGCTCCCGGCATCGATCGAGGCTCCCGCCGTGCGGTCGGTGCCGGCGGAGTCGGGCAAGCCGCGCCGGGCCACCGGCCGGCTTCCGGAGGTCGCCCGGTCGAGCCGGCCGAAGCGCACTCCGGATCAGTTGCTCGCCGAGGCACGGTCGGTCACGGTCGGCTGGACCGATGCACAGATCACCGCCGAGGGGATCCGCCGGGAGGTGCACACGTCGCCGGCGAACGCCCGGATGCTGCGTGACACCCTGCTCGCTGAGCGCGCCGAGAACGGTGGCGACGCCGGCGCGGCCGCCGCGTGAGCGTGCGGTTCTGGGATCCGGACGGCGAGAAGTACGGCATCCCCACCTACCCGCTACGCATGGCCCCCGAGGGTCTGGCCACCCGCCGCCAACTGCGGGCCCGTGGCCTGCGCCCGGGTGGTCAGGACCCGGTGGCGCAACTGATGTGGCGCTACCCGCGCGGCATCGCCCATTCCTGCCTCTACCGCATCGACCGCGCGAAACCGGTGCGCCCGATGACGCCGGGCCGGTGGCGGGCGCACGAAGCGATGATGCGCCCCCGCCGCATCTGCCCCGCCTGCCGTCGCGACGTCGGTTACGTGATCCGCCCGTCCATCGGCACGTGCGAGCCCTGCGACCCGACCCGCCCCACGGCCCCGCCTGCACCCTTCCCCTTCTTCGACGTCTGAGGAGTCCCAAGCCATGGGCAAGCCCGACACCCGCAGCATCGACCGCGAGATCAGCAAGACGAACCGCAAGCTGGAAGCCGTCCGGCGGGGCGAGATGTGGCCCCTGAACAGCTCGGAGCGCCGCGCCGTCCTCGGGGCGCTCGCCGGCGGTTCGTACCGGGTCCTGCGCGGCAAGAGCGCCACCCGGCAGGAGAACCGGCTGGAGTCCGTCTCGGAGCAGGCCATCACCCGGCTGACGGCCGAGATCACCGCGCTGCACATCGAGCGTCAGCGGATCGTGCGCGAGTACGCCGCCGCCAAGGCCGCCAAGAAGGCGTCCGGGTGGTGGTGAACACCCGCCCCGCGCACGGCCGTTGCCCGGCCACGCACCCGGAGGACCCCACGCCGTGCGTGGGTGAGGTCGTGGTGACCGTGCTGGACCGCTTCAACGCGGGCGCGGACGGCTGCGAACATCACGGCGCGCGCCTGCTCGCCTCCCTCGACGGCGGGCGCGTCTACGGCCTGCCGCACGCCGCGCCCGGTACCGCCATCCGCGTGTTCAAGGCGGCCGCCGGTATCCGCCCCTTCTGCTGGCTGGACGGCCCCCGCACCGAGCCGTCCCAGCTCAGCGAGATCGAGAACCGCGCCCGCCGCGCGCGCTGAACCACCCCCCGCCCCGTCCCGGCTACCGGGCGGGGCCCTCAACTTCTCGCCCCGACCCGGGGCAGTCAGGAGTGCTCCCGTCATGGGTGACACCGTCGTCCACCTGCACAAGAACACCGACCCGGCCGCCGTGACCACGCTGACCGTGGTGCCCGACCCCGCCCCGCCCGCCCCGGTCCCGCTGTGGGTGCGCTCCGGGCGCGCGGTGAAGCACGCGGCCACGCACGAGCACACGAGGACCGCCGCCCGCGCGGCCGTCCGGCACACCCTCTACGTGGCCGGCGGGGCGCGGATCGTGGCCCGCCGCGCCTGGGACGCCCGCACCCCCGCCCGCTACGAACGCGGCCTGCGCGCCGCCGAAGCCGCGGGGAACTACGAGGCCGCGATGGAGTGGGAGGAGCGCGGGCAGCGCTTCCGCGAGGCACGCCACCGCCGCCGTATGGACCTGCTCCACTCCCCGGTGGACGCGGCCAAGGGCGCCCTGGTCGGCACGGGCATGGGCATAGGCTCCCTGGTCGCCCTCGGTGTCGTCCTGGCCATCGCGAACAAGGACGTCACCGACGTCATCACCCCGGTCATGGCGGTCATCGAGTTCATCCGCCTGATGATCACGATCATTCAGGTGGTGTGGGGCCCGCTGGTCACCCTGGGCCCGTTCCTCGCCCTGCTCGCACTGTGGGCCGTGGGCAGCAAGCAGCAGGCAGCGCCCGCATGGGTCATGCCCGCGCACGTCCGCAACGGTGAGAGCGAGCCGATCACCCCGTCCATCGTGGTCAAGGCCCTGCGCGACCTCGGCATCCCGGCCATGCGCAACGCCATCAAGGACATGGGCGACGCCGGCGCGTCCATGCTCTCCCCGATCGTGATCGCCGGATGCGGGGTGGAAGTCGACGTCACCCTCCCGTCGGGGGTGTCGACGAACGAGATCCAGCAGCGCCGCCGCAAGCTCGCCGAGAACCTGAGCAGGCACGAACACGAGGTGTTCATTACCATCCCGCAGGCCGCACGCACGGTGCGGCTGTGGGTCGCCGACTCCGGGGCACTGGACGAGCCGATCGGCCCGTCTCCGCTGGTCACCGACGAAACGCTGACCGGCGACTACACCAAGGGCCGCGCCCCGTGGGGGCAGGACCTGCGCGGGGATGCCGCCGCCATCAGCCTGTATCAGCGGCACTTCCTGATCACGGGTCTGTCCAACCAGGGCAAGACCGCCGCGCTGCGGGCGCTCGCGCTGTGGCTGGCGCTGGACAGGTCGGTGCAGTTCCTGATGGGTGACCTCAAGGGCGCCGGCGACTGGGCCATGTTCGACGGCCTGGCCACCGTGCTCATCCAGGGCCCGACGGATGAGCACGTGATCGAGGTGACCGAGATGGTTGAGGGTGCGGTCGACGAGATGAACCGCCGTCTCCAGGCCCCGCCCGGAACCGTCTTCCCGCCGCTGATCGTGCTGGTCGACGAAGCGCAGGTGGCGTTCATGTGCCCGGCCGTGGACGACGAGAAGCGCCCGTATGGCGGGTCCAAGGCCAAGTCCCGGTACTTCACCGCCGTCCGCAAGATTCACAACCAGGGCCGCGCGGTCAACGTGCTGATGTGGCAGGGCACGCAGGACCCCACCGACCAGAACCTCCCCAAGCTCGTGCGGGAGGGCGCACACACACGTGCCTCGCTCGCCCTGGGCACCGAGTCTCAGGCACGGATGGCGCTCGGGGACAAGGCCGTCGACGGCGGGGCCGCGCCGAACCTGCTGCGCCCGGGGCTGGACAAGGGCACGGTCGTGGTCGCGTCCGACGGCATCGAGATCCCGGCCGGACAGGCGTCCATCACGGTCCGCACGCACTACATCAGCACCGACGACGCGCACGTGATCGCCGACCGGGCCAAGGCCCTGCGGGACGGAGTCACCACCCTGCACGCGATCGAGCGGGGCGAGGAGCGTGACCCGCTCGCCGACATCGCCACTGCTCTCGGCGACGCGGCGCGCATGCCGACCACCGACGTCCTCAAGCGGCTCGCCGCCCTGAACGAGGACGCCTACGGCACTTGGACGAACGGCGACCTCAAGCGCGTCCTGGACGCCCACGGGGCGGAGCCCTACAAGTCCGATGGCCGCATGGTCGTCGCCCGTGACCGCGTCCTGCGCGCGCTCGCCAACCGCGACGGCGACGGTTCCGCTTCCGCCTCCGAGTAGAGGGAGGCGACCCCTCCCCGGGCCAGGGAGACAGGGAGAACTCCCTGAACCCCTCCCTGGCCCGCCTCCCTGGCCCTGACCTGCGCGAATGATCAGTCAGGGAGTCAGGGAGGTCCGCAGGTCAGCGCCCCCGAAACCCCCTCCACACGCCACCCCCAAGGGGGTGGTTCCGCCTCCCTGAACCGCGACCGGAAGGGATTCCGCATGTACCCCGAGCACGCCGACCGCGCGCCCGCCGTACGGGCCCCGGAAGTCCACCACCCCACCCCCATCACCCCCGCCGCGCCGTACGCGGCGCCGCTCGTTCCCGTCCAGCCGCACGCCGTGCCGGCGGTCGCGAGCGTCGTCCTCCCGGACGGCCGTGTCGTCACCGGCTACGCCATCCCCACCGCGCAGCCCGAACCGGTCGCCGCCAAGCCGGCCGTCTCCCGCGCGGCGGTGAACGTCGCCCTCGGGGGTGTCGGCTTCCTCGCCGTGTGCGGCGGTCTGCTGCTGCTGACCACGTTCATCGCGGCCCTGACCGCACTGATCACCCAGCTCATCACGCTCGCCGCAGTCGTCTTCGGCGGATGGATCGCCGTCCAGGTCTTCGGCCACCGCGAGACGAGCGGCGGCAACACGTTCCACATCCGCAAGGCCGTCTTCAAGCGCAACCACTTCAACGGCTGACAGGGAGCCCCGCGTGTTCGAGATCCGCGTCATCTGCGACCCCGCCGACACCGACACCATCGTTGCCGGGCTGGACCGCACCTTCACGACCGGCACCGTGACCGTGTACCCCACCCGCGACCGCAAGCGGCACCGTCTCTACGTCCGCGCCAACCACCAGGCCGCCGACACCGCGCCCTCGGAGGACTGGCCCAGCGCCTCAGAGGCGTACGCCGACGCCCCCGACGCCCGTGAAGAGTTCGACTGGCTCTTGAGCGAGGCGCACGCCGGCAGGCGCAACCGTGAGTGGTGGCTGCGCCGCGCCGCCGTCGTCGACCGCAGGTCCGCCCACCTCCCGCCTGACGGCCGCCTGCGCGACGAGCACGCCATGGAGCTGGCGCACTTCCTGATCGAGCTGGACGGCGCGGACGTCACCGGCGACCCGCGCGCCTACGTCCGCCGCCAGTACGTGTACTGGGCCAGGAACAACTAGCTACGCCAAGGGCGACCCCCGCATCTCGCCAAAGAACCGGGGTCGCCCTTGCCAACCAGCCCACTACAGACCTGTTGGAGGTCTCCCAGCATGACCCAACCCGCCGCCTTCCGGCGAGCCTTACCGCCGGCCAATCGTGCCCCTGAGTCGGGAGCTCCCGCCGCGCCCCCGATGCGGTTCTACCTGACCACCCACAAACGGCACTGGATCAAGCTCACCGACGTGCCGCTGTTCCTGAAGTCCGAGCACTTCGCGAGCGCTGCCAAGCTCTACCCCGCCCGCGGTCCGTATGCGGTCGACTCCGGCGGATTCTCGGAACTCCAGCGCAACGGCCGCTGGACACGCACCCCGCGCCAGTACGTGAACGACCTGCGCCGCATCTGGGAGTGCGTGGGCCCCTACGACTGGGCCGCGCAACAGGACTGGATGTGTGAAGACCTCATCATCCATGGCGGCCAGGTCGGGAAGAACGTGTTCGTCGGCACCCACCTGAGCGTCGCGGAACACCAACGGCTCACGGTGGCCAACTTCCTCGAACTGCGCTCTCTCGCCCCGGATCTACGCATCGCTCCCGTTCTCCAGGGCCGCAGCATCCCCGAGTACGAGCGGTGCGTGGAACTGTACGAGAAGGCGGGTGTCGACCTGCGAGCCGAACCGGTCGTGGGTCTGGGGTCGGTCTGCCGGTTGCAGTCCACCCGTGAGGGCGCCGCGATCGTCACCGCCATGGCCGCGCATGGCTTCAAGCTGCACGGCTTCGGCTTCAAGATTCTCGGTCTGGAACGCGTCGGTCATCTGCTGGCCTCCGCCGACTCCGCCGCTTGGAGCGCCCACGCCCGCCGCCGGCCCCCGCTGCCCGGCCACACGCACAAGAACTGTGCCAACTGCATCGACTACGCCCTCATGTGGCGTCAGCGCGTCATCAACGCCATCCCCACGCACGGGCAGATGCTCCTGACCGACCGGAGCGCCGCATGAACCAGCACCTCATGAACGCCGCCCTCACCGCCGCCGAACGCGGATGGCCCGTCATCCCGCTCCGCCCGCGCAGCAAAGTCCCCGCCCTGCACGGGGAACGGCGCTGCCCGGGCACCGGTGACTGCATCGACGGACACCGCACGTTCGAGCAGCGCTCCACCACCGACCCCGCCCGCATCGAACGCTGCTGGGCCACCGGCCCGTTCAACGTCGGCATTGCCACCGGCCCCGCCGGTCTGCTGGTCGTCGACCTGGACACGCTCAAGTCCAAAGACGAAAAGGGCACGCCTGACGGCGCGGCCAACTTCCAAGCGCTCTGCGAGCGCGCCGGGCAGACCGCCCCTGCCACCCGCCGTATCCGGACCCCCAGCGGTGGTGAACACCTGTACTTCACCGCCCCGCCCGGTGTCCGGTTCAGCAACACCACCGGCACCCTCACCCCGAAGGTGGACACCCGTGCATGGGGCGGTCAGGTCGTCGCCCCGGGCAGCGTGACGCCACAAGGCCCGTACGCGGTCCTGGACGACGCGCCGGTTACAAACCTGCCTGAATGGCTCCAAAAGGCTCTGACGGCCCCTCAGAGGCCCGCCGCGGCCCCGATCCTGCCCATGCCCACCCGCGACACCGACCGGTACGCCACCGCCGTCCTGCAACGCGAGGTCGCGGCCGTGGCCACCACCGCCGAGGGCGGACGTCAGGCCGAACTCTTGCGCGCCGTACGGGCGGTAGGCCGGTTCGTGGCCTGGGGAGACCTCGACCGCGCCACCGTCGAAGCGGCTTTTACCTGCGGGGGCGAGTCTGCGGGACTGCCGCCGGCCGAGTGCCGCGCCACGATCCGCAAGGCCCTGGACTACTCCATCCGCACCGCCTGGCCACGGGCGACGGCATGACCGCCCCCCGGCCCCGCCCCGCAGGTAAAAGCCTCGCACTCACCCCCGACCGGCCGCGCCCCGCCGAACCGGCCCCGCCCCCGGCGGCCGTGGGCGGGCCGAAGGTCGCCGCCCGCAAGGGCGTCGTTTCAGCTCTTCAACGCCCGGACCGGTTCCCTGCCGGCGCGGCGGGCCGCGACCTCGGGGACCCCACGCCGGACCGGCCCGGCATCCGCATCTACGCCCCGCCGATCTACCGCCACCCCTACGACGGCGCCCGCTGGTCCAAGCGCTACGGCGACACCCCCACCGCCGCCTACGCCTGCCCCTGCGGCCACACCGACACCGCCACCGGCCAACAGGCCGTGGCCGACCTGGTCGCCGACTACGCGGCCCACAAGCACTTCTGCACCGGCACCCCCGCCACGCTCCCCGAACGGAGGACCGCCGCATGACCGAGCCCGCCATCGACGGCGCCGCCCTGCTCGACGAGGTGGAAGCCTTCCACCGCCGCTTCAATGTCTTCCCCACCGAAGCCGCGTTCGTCGCGGTCGCCCTGTGGGACGCGCACGCTCACCTGCTCGACTGCTTCGACTCCACCCCGCGCATCGCCTTCCTGTCCCCCGAACCGGGGTCGGGTAAGACCAGGGCGCTGGAGATCGTGGAAACCCTCGTGCCGCAGCCCATGACGGCCGTCAACGCGTCCGCCGCCGCCCTGTTCCGGTCTGTCTCCGGGCCCGGCGGAAAGCCGACGATCCTGTTCGACGAGATCGATACCGTCTTCGGCCCGAAGGCAGGGGACAACGAGGAGTTGCGCGGGTTCCTCAACGCCGGCCACCGCCGTACCGGGGTCACGTACCGGTGCATCGGCGACGGCGGCAACCAGACCGTTCAGGCGTTCCCCTCGTACTGCGCGGTCGCGGTCGCCGGTCTCGGTTCGCTGCCCGACACGATCCTGACCCGCTCCGTCATCATCCGCATGCGCCGCCGGGCCAGGAACGAGAAGGTGGAGCCCTTCCGGGCCCGCATCCATGAGGCGGAGGGGCACAAGCTCCGTGACCGGCTCGCCACGTGGGCGGAACAGGCCCGGGGGTTCGTCATGGGCGCGTGGCCGGACATGCCGGACGGAGTCGCCGACCGACCGGCGGACGTGTGGGAACCACTGTTGGCCATCGCCGACGCGGCCGGCGGTGACTGGCCCGACCGGGCCCGCGAAGCCTGCCTGACCCTCGTCAAAGCCTCCCGGGCCAACGACAAAGGCAGCATGGGCGTGCGGCTGCTGACCGACCTGCGCGACCACGTCATGCTCGGCATCGACCGCCTGCCCACCGTCGCCATCCTGGACCGGCTCAACGCCATGGACGACGCCCCATGGGCCGACCTCAACGGCAAGCCGCTGGACAACCGGCGCCTGTCCAAGATGCTCGCCGAGTACATGACGGCCGACAACGAGCCCATCGCCTCCCGCAACATCAAGGCCGCCGGCAGCGTCCTCAAGGGCTACTACGCCGCCGATCTCTGGGACGCGTGGGCACGCTACTGCCCCCCTCCCCCGGAAAGTCCGCTACCTCCGCTACCCGGCATGGAAAACGCTGCCTGACCAGCAGTTATGAGGTAGCGGCAAGCGTCGGAACTTGCCGCTACCCGGCCGCTACCCATCCGCTACCGCTACCCCTTCCCGCTACCTCGAACAGGCCCCTGACCTGCGCGGTAGCGGCGGTAGCGGAAGTAGCGGACTTCCCAGAGGGGGGCGACGGCCCCCGCTCCCTCTCCTCAGCCGAAGGAGCACCACACGCATGGCCACGGCCAACCTCGCCGAAGTCGTTGACTCCACCCTCGTGCTGCTGACCGTCGAAGAGGCCGCCCGCCGTCTTCAGATCGGTCGAACCGTCTGCTACCGGCTCATCCGCTCCGGAGAGCTGGAGTCCATCGACATCGGCCGTCTCCGCCGCGTCCCGGCGGACGCACCCGCCGCGTACCTCGCCCGCCGGCGCGCGGCGAAACGAGCCGCTTGACCCCGCCCGGGGCGGCGGCGCTGCCGGACAGGGCAGCCCGCGGCCCCGGCCCCATTCCGTCACCGCGAAACAGGAGTCTGCCTGTGGCAGAAGAGAAGAAGCGCACCCGCCGCGCGAATGGCGAATCCGCCATCTACTACGGGAAAGACGAACGTTGGCACGCCCGGGTACCCATGGGCTACAAGGACGACGGCACGCCGTACCGCCGACACTTGACGCGCCCGACGCGCAAAGAGCTGGTCGACGAGGTCAGGAAGCTGGAGAAGCAGCGCGACCAGGGTTCAGCGCAACAGCCCGGCAAGCCGTGGACGGTCGAGAAGTGGCTGTTGCATTGGGTCGAGAACATCGCCAAGCCGACCGTCAGCGAGAACACCTACGACGGCTACGAGGTGGCGGTTCGCGTCCACCTCGTGCCCGGAGTCGGCAAACACCGGCTTGACCGCTTGGAGCCCGAGCACCTGGAAAGCCTGTACCGCCGGATGCAGAAGAACGGGGCCCGCAAGGCTGGCACTGCTCACCAGGCGCACCGCACCGCCCGGACCGCGCTCGGTGAGGCGGTACGGCGCGGCCACGCAGCCAAGAACGCTGCCGCACTGGCGAAACCACCACGGATGGAAGAGGACGAATCAGAGGTTGAGCCCTACTCCGTAGACGAGGTTCAGCGGCTGCTGATGGAAGCCAACAAGCGCCGGAACAGCGCCCGATGGATGCTTGCCCTTGCCCTCGGTCTGCGGCAGGGCGAGACACTCGGGCTGCGCTGGTCTGACGTCGACCTGGACAACGAGTACCTCAAGCTGCGCCGCAACCGTCTGCGCCCCCGGTACAAGCACGGGTGCCCGGAGTCCTCACCGTGCGGCCGGGCGGCGGCGGGGTACTGCCCGGACAAGGAACAGGTCCGGCGCGAGACCAAGAACACCAAGTCCCGCGCCGGCCGCCGCGCGGTCCCCTTGCCGGGCCCGCTGGTCGCCATGCTCCGCTCGCACGCGGAGGCACAGGCGCGCGAGCGCAAGACCGCCGGGGACCTGTGGATCGAGTCGGACTACGTGTTCACCAAGCGGTTGGGTGGCCCACTGAGCCCGAACACGGACTACCACGACTGGAAGCGGCTGCTGGAAGACGCGGGGGTTCGGAACGGCCGGCTGCACGATGCCCGGCACACGGCCGCCACCGTGCTCATGCTGCTCGGTGTCCCGGCGCGCGTCATCGACCAGATCATGGGGTGGGAGCCGGGCACTTCCGACAGCATGCGGGCGAGGTACCTGCATGTGCCGGACGCCATGCTGAAGGACGTCGCCCGGAAGATCGCCGATGCCATCTGGGGGACCTCGGAAGCCCCGGAGACACCCGCTGTGGACAAAAACCAGGACAACGAGGTCTGAGGACAACGTCGAAGGGCCCCACCTTGCGGTGGGGCCCTTCGACATCGTGCCCGGTGAGGCACTGGCGGAGGATACGAGATTCGAACTCGTGAGGGGTTGCCCCCAACACGCTTTCCAAGCGTGCGCCCTAGGCCTCTAGGCGAATCCTCCGCTGGGAACATTACATGACCGAGAGGAGTGCTTGCGAACTCGTTCCCGGCCGTCGGCATCGGGTACTGTTTGGGCAGCCCCTCACGCGGCGCTATCTGACTGAACTCCCCCAGGGCCGGAAGGCAGCAAGGGTAGGTCGGCTCTGGCGGGTGCGTGGGGGGCGCTTGCGTTGGGCGCGCGGGGCCGGTTGTCGGTGGGCGCCTATAACCTCGTAGGCGTGTCGTCTCTCGCGCTGTACCGCCGCTATCGCCCGGAGTCGTTCGCCGAGGTCATCGGGCAGGAGCATGTCACCGACCCGCTGCAGCAGGCGCTGCGGAACAACCGGGTCAATCACGCGTACCTGTTCAGCGGTCCGCGCGGCTGCGGCAAGACCACCAGCGCGCGCATCCTGGCCCGCTGCCTGAACTGCGAGAAGGGCCCCACGCCGACCCCCTGCGGAGAGTGCGACTCCTGCCGCGACCTGGCACGCAACGGCCCGGGTTCGATCGACGTCATCGAGATCGACGCCGCTTCGCACGGTGGTGTGGACGACGCCCGTGACCTGCGCGAGAAGGCCTTCTTCGGGCCCGCCCGCAGCCGCTACAAGATCTACATCATCGACGAGGCCCACATGGTCACGTCGGCCGGTTTCAACGCGCTCCTCAAGGTCGTCGAGGAGCCCCCGGAGCATCTGAAGTTCATCTTCGCCACCACCGAGCCCGAGAAGGTCATCGGGACGATCCGGTCGCGGACGCACCACTACCCCTTCCGGCTCGTGCCTCCCGGGACGCTGCGGGACTACCTCGGCCAGGTGTGCCAGCAGGAGGCCATCCCGGTCGAGGACGGCGTGCTGCCGCTCGTGGTGCGCGCGGGTGCCGGTTCCGTGCGTGACTCGATGTCCGTCATGGACCAGCTGCTCGCGGGCGCGACCGACGCCGGTGTGACGTACGCCATGGCCACCTCCCTCCTCGGCTACACGGACGGCTCCCTCCTCGACTCCGTCGTCGAGGCCTTCGCCACCGGTGACGGCGCCGCCGCCTTCGAGGTCGTGGACCGGATCATCGAGGGGGGCAACGACCCGCGGCGGTTCGTCGCCGACCTGCTGGAGCGGCTGCGCGACCTCGTCATCCTCGCCGCCGTCCCGGACGCCGCCGAGAAGGGGCTCTTCGACGCCCCGGCCGACGTCATCGAGCGGATGCAGGCCCAGGCCGGCGTCTTCGGCGCGGCCGAGCTGAGCCGCGCCGCCGACCTCGTCAACGAGGGCCTCACCGAGATGCGCGGCGCCACCTCGCCCCGCCTCCAGCTCGAGCTGATCTGTGCCCGCGTGCTGCTTCCCGCCGCCTATGGCGACGAGCGCTCCGTCATGGCCCGCCTCGATCGCATCGAGCGCGGTGTGAACTTCGCCGCCGGCGGCGTCCAGGGCATGCCCGCCATGGGGTACGTACCCGGGCCCGAGGCCCATGCCGGCCCGGCCGCGCCCGGCGGTACCCCCATCCCCCCGGGAGGCGGAGCGGCCGCAGCCCGGGCGGCGGTGCGGGGTGGTGCGGGAGCGGGTGCGGCTGAGGGAAGCGGAGTGGGTGCCGGGGCCGGTGTCGGCGCCGGTGGTGCGGCTGCCGCGGCCTCCCCTTACGCCGGTCAGCCCACGGCCCAGTTCCAGGGGCAGCCGCCTGCTCAGCCTCCGGCCCAGCCCCCCGCCATGCCTCCGGCCGCCGCCCCCGCCCCGGCCGTGGCGCCCCCCTCCGCAGCCCCCGTGCCGGCCCCCGCCGACGCCGGGCCCGCCCAGCCCCCTACCGCCCC
The DNA here is from genome assembly GCF_054660435.1 of Streptomyces sp. YKOK-I1. Lineage (NCBI taxonomy): Bacteria > Bacillati > Actinomycetota > Actinomycetes > Kitasatosporales > Streptomycetaceae > Streptomyces > Streptomyces sp. YKOK-I1. Next base: position 5,103,310 of record NZ_BAAGDR010000001.1, on the reverse strand, counting down.
CGCCCCTGCCCCCGGCGCCTGGCCCACCGCCACCGCCGCCGGCAGTGGACGCCGGCCGGGCGGCTGGCCGACGGCCGCCCCCGCGGGCGGCGGAGCGGTACGTCCTCCGGCGGCGTCCGCCCCTTCCCCCGCCCAGGCTCCCGCGGCCCCGCCCGCCTCCGGGGCCTCCCCCGCCGCGTACGCACCCCCCGCCGGTGGCCTCGACCCCCGCACGCTCTGGCCCAACATCCTGGAGGCGGTCAAGAACCGCCGCCGCTTCACCTGGATCCTCCTCAGCCAGAACGCGCACATCGCCGGCTTCGACGGCACCACCCTCCAGCTCGGCTTCGTCAACGCCGGTGCCCGGGACAACTTCGCGAGCAGCGGCAGCGAGGACGTGCTGCGCCAGGCCCTCGGCGAGCAGTTCAACGTCCAGTGGAAGATCGAGGCGGTCATCGATCCGTCCGGCGGTTCGGCCCCCGCGCCGACCGGCGGATACGGCGGTGGCGGCACCGGCGGCGCGGGCGCACCCGGCGGGTACGGCAGCCCCGGCGGTGGTTACGGCGGTGGTTACGGCGGCGGTGCCCCGTCCGCCCCGCCCCCGGCGTCCGCCGGCCCGACGCCCCAGGCCCCGTCCCCCTCCGCACCCCCGTCCCAGCCCGCCCCCGCGGCGCCCGCCCCGGCCCCGCCCCGGCCCCCGGCCCCGGAACCGGTGGCCCCCGAGGACGACATCCCCGAGGACGACGACCCCGACCTCAACGAGTCGGCCCTCTCCGGCCATGAACTGATCGTGCGCGAACTGGGCGCGACGGTGGTGGAGGAGTACACCAACGAGTAGGCGGGCCCGCACCGGGCGTCGGCCGCGTCACCGTCCGGCAGGACGCTCACCACGGCTCCGGCAGGACGCTCACCACCGCACACGGCCTCCTTTCGTCGAAACCTACGAACTCCCGGCCCCCCGCCCCTCGGCCTCCCGCACAAGGGCGCCCGCCCCTCCCGTTAGGCTGACCCCTGTGAACGTCCTCGTCATCGGTAACGGCGCCCGCGAACACGCCCTGTGCCGCTCCCTGTCCCTCGACCCCGCCGTCACCGCGCTGCACTGCGCGCCCGGCAACGCCGGCATCGCCGAGGTCGCCGAGCTGCACCAGGTCGACGCCCTGGACGGCGGCGCCGTGGCCGCGCTGGCGCGGGAGCTCGGCGCCGAGCTGGTCGTCGTAGGCCCGGAGGCGCCGCTCGTGGCCGGGGTCGCCGACGCCGTACGGGAGGCGGGGATCCCGGTCTTCGGACCGTCCGGGGAAGCCGCCCAGCTGGAGGGGTCGAAGGCCTTCGCCAAGGAGGTCATGGCCGGGGCCGGCGTCCCGACCGCCCGCTCGTACGTCTGTACGACCGCCGAGGAGGTCGCCGAGGCCCTCGACGCGTTCGGCGCGCCGTACGTCGTGAAGGACGACGGTCTCGCGGCCGGCAAGGGCGTCGTCGTCACCGAGGACCTCGAGGCGGCCAAGGCGCACGCCGCGGCCTGCGACCGTGTGGTCATCGAGGAGTTCCTCGACGGCCCGGAGGTCTCCCTCTTCGCGATCACCGACGGCGAGACGGTCCTCCCGCTCCAGCCCGCCCAGGACTTCAAGCGCGCGCTCGACGGCGACGAGGGCCCGAACACCGGCGGCATGGGCGCGTACTCGCCGCTGCCGTGGGCCGACCCGAAGCTGGTCGAGGAGGTCCTGGAGACCGTCCTGCAGCCGACCGTCGACGAGATGCGCCGCCGCGGCACCCCGTTCTCCGGGCTGCTCTACGCCGGCCTCGCGATCACCTCGCGCGGGGTCCGTGTCATCGAGTTCAACGCCCGCTTCGGCGACCCGGAGACCCAGGTCGTCCTGGCCCGGCTGCGGACCCCGCTCGTCGGCGTGCTGCTCGCGGCCGCGACCGGCACCCTCGCCGACCTGGAGCGTCTGCGCTGGAGCGAGGACGCGGCCGTCACCGTCGTCATCGCCTCGCACAACTACCCCGGCACCCCGCGCACCGGCGACGCCATCACCGGCCTCGACACGGTGGCCGCCGAGGACGCCCCGCACGCGTACGTCCTGCACGCCGGGACGAGGAAGGACGGCGAGACGGTCGTCAGCGCCGGTGGCCGCGTGCTGTCCGTCACCGCGACCGGCACGGACCTCACCGAGGCCCGCGACCGGGCCTACCAGGCCGTCACGCGTATCGGCCTCGACGGTTCCCAGCACCGTACGGACATCGCGGCGAAGGCGGCGGCGGGCGCGTAACACGCCGGCGAACGCGCCGCATTCCCACCGCACCACCCAGGCCCCGGGCCCCTGGGGAATCCCTCGTGGACTCCTCCGGGACCCGGGGCCTGATCGCCGTCCACCGTCCTGCACCTTTCCCCAAAGCCATTCCATCGAGTGAGCGCTGCGCTATCCGGCTGACGGACGCCGGAGCGCCAACTAGGGTGCGGCGCAAGCATTCCGGCACTTGGCCCACCGGCATTGCGATGTCAGTGGCGGGTGTCACAGTGGGGGAATGAGCAGGAGCAGGCGAGCCAGGACCGCGAGACGGTGAGGGGGTGAGTTCCGGTCGTGACCGGTATGGGAGTGGAGACGGGCGCGCAGAGTGCGCGGGCCCGGGCGCTGGCCGTGCTGCGGGTCCGCAGCCGGGCGCTCGCCGTCGCGCTGCTGCCCGCGGCCGCCGCCGTGATCCTCTTCGCCGGGGGTTCCACGGGACACCTCGTGGGCCCGGGCTGGGACGGCGCCCGCTGGGTGGTGGGCGTGGTCGCGCTGGTCGTCCTGCTCGCCGCCGGGGTCGTGGGCCTGGTCGTCGCCCGTGCCCGGCCCGCCGTCAGCCCCACGGTCGCCGTCGCCGAGAAGGCGGCGCCCGATCTGTACCGGCTGGTGCGCGACCTCGCCGACCGCCTCGACGTCCCCGCGCCCTCCGCCATAGCGCTCACCCCGGACTGCGACAGCTGGCTGGAGGACCGCACGCACCCGGCCCACGGCCCGCCCGCGCCCCGGCGCGGCGACGAGATAGCCGGTGCGGGCCCGAGCCGCCACCACCTGCCCCGTCGTACGGCGACGGCGCCGGTCCTCGTCATCGGCTCCCCCTTCCTGTGGTGGATGCGCGTCGGTGAACTGCGCGCCGTCCTCGCGCCGGTCGTCGCCGGTACGGGCCCTTCGGCGCACCCCGACATAGCCGCGGCCCGGCGCTTCGTGCGCGGACTGGACGCCGCGGTGGCCGTCTCCGCCGACCGAGGGCGCTGTCCGGCCGCCCGTCTGGTCTGCTCCGGCATCGGCTGGGTCAGCCGGCTGATGCTGCGCAGCTGCCAGGTGCACGCCGCCGAGATGGAGCGGGGGGTGGCCGCCGCGGCCGCCGAGCGCGCCCAGGCGGTGGACTACGGGCTGCGGATCGTCGCCCAGGAGCAGGTGGGCCTCGCGTACGCGGGCTGGGACCGGCTGCTGACCCGGGTCGCGCTGCCGGCCTGGCGGATGGGCCGCTGGCCCTCCCGGCTGGACGCCGGTGTCGTGGCCGCGCTGACCGAGCTCTCCCGCCGGGACCGCCTGGCCGAGGGGTTCGCCTCACGCCTCGGTGAGCGCCCCGCCTGCGACCTGCTCGAAGAGCCTGGCGCGGTGGACGAGGCGGCCTCCCTGCTCGCCGCCCGCCTCTTCCACGGCGGGCCCGCGGAATGCGGCCCGGACTGGTCCCCGGTGGACTGGCAGGAGTACCCGGAGGAGGTCGTCGACCGCAAGTGGCGCACCGACGCGGCCCGCCTCCACCGCGTCCTCGACTCCCTCGGCGTCCGCCCCACCTCCGACCACGGGTCCCACCACCCGTCCGGCCCCACCCTGGCCCGCGTCCTGGACCACCTGACGGCCGACGACCCCGACCTGCCGCCGCTCCCCACGAGCCCCACCCACCCTGGCGCCCCGAAGACGATCGCTCGGCCTGACCGGTCGTCGACCACGGAATCCCTGCCGATCGAGGACACCACGCCGGACCGAGGCGATCCCCCGCCGACCGGACACAAGGAAGACCCCACGGCCCGCACGACCTCCGCGGATCCGACGGCGTCAGTGACCTCCGCGGACCCGACAGCGCCAGTGACCTCCGCCGATCCGGCGGCGTCAGTGACTTCCACGGCCCCGACGGCCCCGACGACCTCCGTGGATCCGACAGCCGCAGTGGCCTCCACGGACCCGGCGGCCCCAGTGACCTCCGCCGACCCGACACCTCCCACCACCGCCTCCACGGCGGGTGCCGAACCGGCCCCCACGGAAACAGCACCCCCCACCCGACCCGACGACGGCGCAGGCATCGGGGGCGAACTCGGGATCGGGGCCGCCGAACTCGGGATCGGGGCCGATCCCGGGATCGGGGGCGACGAGGACGACGACGGGGACGGTCTCCCCGCCCCCAGCCCCCGCTGCTCGGCGCTCGCCGCGCGGCTCGGTTCGGAGGTGGCGCGGGAGGAGGCGACGGCGACGGCGGCGAAGCCTCCGGCGCCCAGCGGTGGCCAGGGCGGCCCCGACGGACCCCTCTGGGAGGACGGCGCGCTTCCGCTCTTCCCGCTGCAGCCCCCACGCACCGACCGCGAACTGCTCGCCGACCACGTCACGGCGATGGTGTGCTGCGCCGCGATGGACACCGTCGGGGCGACCCCCGGCCTCGACTGGCTCGACGGCCCCACCCTCCTCGTCGACGGCGAGCGGGTGGCCGACCTCACCCCCCGCGTTCTCAGTCTGGTGGAGGACGGTGACGCGACTCCCCTGCGCGCCTGGCTGGTGGAGCTGGGCATACGCCCCGAGAAGCCGGTACGCCTCGGCTGACCTCCCCACCCGCACGGCCACCCCTGACCGCACCCAGCCCCACCCTGCCCGCCCGGAACGGACCCCCTGGTTCCACTTTCGGCCAATTCGCAACGAATAGTGACTGTCTGCGCGCGTTATGTGATGTGCTGGGACCGATCGCGCCCATGGCATGGGCGTGCGACATAGGACAGCCGACCTGCCGGCCGGTCAGTCGGCGTACAGCGCGAAGCGACCGCACCGCCGGACGATCACGGGGCACCAGGGAGGGGAGCGCCATGGCACCGGGACCGGAGCACATCCGCCGCTGGGAGTCGGGAGCACTGGCCCACGCCGTGACGGATCCCTTCGGCCAGGGACCCGTCCCCTGGCTGCGCGGCAGCGAGACGTACTTCGACGACACGGGCCAGGTCGTTCCCTGGTACGTCGACCCGGCCCCCGCGCGCAGGCAGGGCAGGCAGGGCAGGCAGGGCGCGCCGGGCGGTGAGGGCGGCCCCAAGGTCCCGGGTCCCCGCACCGCGCCCGGCCCGGCGTCCGCGTCCGGCGTCCCCCGCTCCGCCGACGACGTCCGCCGCCAGATCAAGGGCTTCACCTCCACCGGCCCGGTCGCCCCCGGCGAGGCCGTCGACTTCCACATCACGGTCGACCCGCCCCAGGAGTTCAGCGTCGACATCTACCGCATCGGGCACTACGACGGGGCCGGCGCCGCCAAGATCACCACCAGCCCGCGTCTGGCCGGCATCGTCCAGCCCCCGCCGCTGACCGCCGACCGCACGGTCTCCTGCCACCACTGGTGGCTCTCCTGGCGGCTCCAGATCCCCTCGTACTGGAGCGTCGGGGCGTACGTCGCCGTCCTCACCACAGCCGACGGCTACCGCTCCCACATCCCCTTCACGGTCCGCGACCAGCACCCCGCCGATCTGCTGCTGCTCCTGCCGGACGTCACCTGGCAGGCCTACAACCTCTACCCCGAGGACGGCCGGACCGGCGCCAGTTTCTACCACGCCTGGGACGGGAACGGCCGGCTCCTCGGCGAGGCCGACGCCGCGACCACGGTCTCCTTCGACCGGCCGTACGCGGGCGCGGGCCTGCCCCTGCACGTCGGCCATGCCTACGACGTCATCCGCTGGGCCGAGCGCTACGGCTACGACCTCGCCTACGCCGACGCCCGCGATCTGCACTCCGGCCAGGTCGACCCCACCCGCTACCGGGGCCTGGTCTTCCCCGGCCACGACGAGTACTGGTCGGCGAACATGCGCCGCACGGTCGAACTCGCCCGCGACAGCGGCACCTCCCTGGTCTTCCTCTCCGCCAACAGCCTGTACTGGCAGGTGGAGCTGGGCCCGTCCCCGTCCGGAGTCCCCGCCCGGCTGCTCAGCTGCCGCAAACGCCGGGGCCCCGGCAAGTCCGTCCTCTGGCGGGAGATCGACCGCGCCGAGCAGCAGCTGGTCGGCATCCAGTACGCCGGCCGCGTCCCCGAGCCGCATCCACTGATCGTGCGCAACGCCGACCACTGGCTCTGGGAGGCCACCGGAACCGAGGAGGGCGAGGGCATCGAGGGCCTGGTCGCGGGCGAGGCCGACCGCTACTTCCCGCGCACCCCGCTCCCGCCCCACGAGGACCGCATCCTCCTCGCCCACTCCCCGTACACCGACCCAGAAGGCGTCCTGCGCCACCAGGAGACCTCCCTGTACCGCGCCCCCTCGGGCGCCCTCGTCTTCGCCTCCGGCACCTTCGCCTGGTCCCCCGCACTCGATCGCCCCGGCCATGTCGACCCCCGGATCCAGCGCGCCACCGCCAACCTCCTCGACCGCATCTGCAAGCGCGACTGACACCTCCCCACCGGGGCGACGGACCCTCCGTCCTTGATCCATCCCGACGTACGGGACAATCAAGGCCTAGGACAGAACCACGGGGAGGAACCGTGTCCGGATTCGTAGAAAAGCCCGAGCCCCTCCAGGTGCCGGGCCTGGTGCATCTGCACACCGGCAAGGTGCGCGAGCTGTACCAGAACGAGGCGGGCGACCTCGTGATGGTCGCCAGCGACCGTATGTCCGCCTACGACTGGGTGCTGCCGACCGAGATCCCCGACAAGGGACGCGTCCTGACCCAGCTCTCCCTGTGGTGGTTCGACCAGCTCGCCGACCTGGTTCCCAACCACGTCCTTAGCACCGAACTGCCCCCCGGCGCCCCCGCCGACTGGGCCGGCCGTACCCTGATCTGCAAGTCCCTGCGGATGCTCCCGGTCGAGTGCGTGGCCCGCGGCTATCTCACCGGCTCCGGCCTCGTCGAGTACGTCGAGTCACGCACGGTCTGCGGCCTCGCCCTCCCCGAGGGCCTGGTCGACGGCAGCGAACTGCCCGCCCCGATCTTCACCCCGGCCACCAAGGCCGCCGTCGGCGAGCACGACGAGAACGTCTCCTACGAGGAGGTCGCCCGTCAGGTCGGCGCCGACACCGCCGCCCAGCTCCGCCAGGCCACCCTCGCCGTCTACGGCCGCGCCCGCGACATCGCCCGCGACCGCGGCATCCTCCTCGCCGACACCAAGTTCGAGTTCGGCTTCGACGGCGACACCCTCGTCATCGCCGACGAGGTCCTCACCCCGGACTCCTCCCGCTTCTGGCCGGCCGACCAGTGGCAGCCGGGCCGTGCCCAGCCGTCGTACGACAAGCAGTTCGTCCGTGACTGGCTCACCTCCCCCGAGTCCGGCTGGGACCGCAAGAGCGAGCAGCCCCCGCCGCCGCTGCCCCGCCAGATCGTCGACGCGACCCGCGCCAAGTACATCGAGGCCTACGAGCGTCTGACGGGTCTGACCTGGTCCTGACCGGGACGGCCCCCGTGACCTGCGGGGGCCCACCCGGACCGCTTCCCCCGGCGCAAGCGAGAACCCACATGCAAAAAACCCCGGCCCACCGGACCGGGGTTTCACTGGAGCGGACGACGAGGCTCGAACTCGCGACCTCAACCTTGGCAAGGTTGCGCTCTACCAACTGAGCTACGTCCGCACTGCGCCGTGGCGCGAGGCCAACTATACCCAACCCCGCTCCCGAGCGAGACGCACCGCCGCGTGCCGGTTCTCCGCCCCCAGTTTGGACACGGCCGACGAGAGATAGTTCCGCACGGTCCCCTGCGACAGCCCGGCCCGCTCGGCGATCTCCGTGACGGGCGCCCCCTCGGCGGCGAGTTCGAGCACCTCGGCCTCGCGCGAGGTCAGCGGCGAATCCCCGGCCGCTATGGCATCGGCGGCCAACTCCGGATCGACGTAACGGTTTCCGGAGTGCACGGTCCGGATGATCTCCGCGAGCCGCTGAGCGCTCACCGTCTTCGGGACGAAACCCCGTACCCCCGCCGCGAGCGCCCGCTTCAGATGCCCCGGCCGGCCATGGCTGGTCACGATCAGCACCCGGCAGCCGGGCAGTTCGGTCCGCAGCGATGTGGCGACCTTCACACCGTCCGCGCCCGGCATCTGCAGATCCAGCACGGCCACATCCGGTGCATGCGCCCGCGCCATCGCCAGGGCCTCCGGTCCGGTGGCCGCCTCCGCGACGATCAGCAGATCGTCCTCCAGGGAGAGCAGCGCGGCCAGCGCACCCCGGATCAGATGCTCGTCGTCGGCGAGCAGCACACGCACCGTCATGAAGTGACCTCCTTCACCCTGCTCGTTCTGTCCAGAGGCACCTCGGCCACCACCCGGAACACCCCGGGCCCGGCGAAACCGGCCGCCAGCGTCCCCTCGACCTGCCGCAGCCGCTCCCGCAGCCCGGCGAGCCCCGATCCGCCACCGCCGGCCTCGTCGTGCGCGGCCTCGGCCCCGTCGTTCTCCACGGTCAGCACCACACACCTCTCCGCGATCCGGAGCCCCACCGAGCACCGCCGCGCGTCCCCGTGCCGCAGCACGTTCGTCGTCGTCTCCCGCACCACCCAGCCGAGTGCCGACTGCACCTCGCCGGGCAGCCCGTCCGCCTTCCCGCGCACCTCGCAGTCGATGCCGGCGGCCGTCAACACCCCCTGCGCACCCGCCAGTTCCACTGCGAGATCGGCCTCCCGGTAGCCCCGTACGACCTCCCGCACCTCCCGCTGCGAGTCCTGCGCTATCCGCTGCACCTCGATCATCTGCTCCACCGCCTCAGGCCGCCCCCGCCGGGCCAGCTGCACCGCCAGCTCTGCCTTCAGCGCTATCACCGCCAGATTGCGCCCCATCACGTCATGCAGATCCCGCCCGAAGCGCAGCCGCTCCTCGGCGACGGCGAGCCGGGCCCTGGTCTCGCGGGCCTCGTCGAGCTGGTAGACGGCGTCGAGCAGCCAGACGGAGAAGAGCGCGGTGAAGGCGAGCAGCCCGGAGCCGAGGAAGACGCCCACCATGCTGAGGACGGCGTCGGGCGGCGGCACGTTCAGCGGGAAGCAGACGGCTCCCGCGCCGAGCGAGAAGCCGGTCACTATCGCGTACACCTGCCGCCGGTCCCGCACGCCGAGGGTGAGGACCCCCACCCCTATGACCAGTACGACCCCGAAGACGGCACCCGCGGTCGCGTCCACGCTCTCGCGGTCGGGACCCCGTTGGGCGATCAGGATGGCCACCACCGCTATGGCGGCGGTGAGCGAGGCGAGCGTCCACAGCAGCCGCACGGGCTGGGGGCGCCGGCCGCGCGTCCAGTCCAGCCCCCGTGACACCGTGAGCATGCAGAGCGCGGCGTGCACGGTGACCAGGGCCAGCAGCGCGCTGCCGAGTCCGGGCCCCAGGGAACCGACGGCCGGCAGACCGACCCCGAGGATCTCGCTCACCCCGAAGAAGTGGAACGACCACCGTGTGTACGTCTCGAACTTCGCCGGTGTGCTCTTCCCCCGCCACCAGCCCCCCGGCCCGCGCATGTCTTCCCCTCGTCCCCCGTCTCAGCGCCGCGGTTCCCACCGGAACCACCGCCGTACAGCAAACACCGCCAGCACGGTCCAGGCCAGGCCTGTGGATATCGCCCCCAGCGCCTCGTAGGCGGAGAGGTCGCCGGTCCAGCCGCCGCGTATCAGAGTGATCGCGGGGGACAGCGGCAGCCGTTCGCAGACCGAGGCGACCCTGTCGGGCAGCATCTCCAGGGGGACGGTCACCCCGGAGCCCATCATCGAGACCAGCACGAACGGCAGGGGGGTGACCTGGGCGCTCTCCACGGTCCGGGTCAGGGCCCCCGTGAGCGCCCCCAGGGCCGCGCAGAGGGCCAGACCCAACAGGAGCCCCAGGACGGCGAGATGGGGGGCCTTGGGCGCGGGTATGTCCAGCACGACGGTGGAGGCCGCCACCAGCACCAGGGACTGCACCAGCCCCGTGACCAGGACCGGCAGCGCGGTCCCGCCCAGGACCTCGGTGTCCCGCAGCTCCCCGGTGCGCAGTCGCTTCAGGACCAGTTCCTCGCGCCGGACGGTGTAGATGGCGGTCAGCGCCGAGTACACCCCGAACAGCAGGGAGAAGCCGATCGCCGCCGGCAGCAGCACCAGACCGATCGTCAGACCGACGTCCTCCACGTGCATGTCGTCGATCAGGGGCCCGAAGCTGAACGGGAGCGCGAGCGGCATCAGCACCGCCGAGAGCAGTGTGCTTCTGCTGCGCCCCAGCAGGGTCAGTTCGGCCCGCGCGAGGGCCGCCATCCGGCTCGCCGGGGTCGTCACCCCACCCTTGACCGCGCTCTGGGCCGCCGTGCTGCCGCTCGCGCCACCCACGATCGTGTTCTCACCCGTCCCGCCGTTCACCGTGTTCCCGCTCATGCCACAGCCCCCTCGGCCTTCGTACGCTCCGACGCCTCCCGGGCGATGCCCAGGAACGCCTCCTCCAGCGAGGCCGACCGCACATCCAGCCCCCGCAGCTCGACCCGCGCCCGCTCGGCCCACACCAGCAGTGCCGTGGCCGTCCGCTGCAACTCCCGGGTCCGCAGCCGGACCACGCGTCCCTCGACCTCGTGATCGCACACGCCCAGTTCGCCGAGTGGAGGCAGATCGCCGACGAAGTACCCCTCGGGCAGCTCGAAGGCGATCCGGGACGGCTGGGCCGCGGTCACCTCGGCGGGTGTCCCGGAGGCGGCTATGCGCCCCTGGTGCAGGATGGCCAGCCGGTCGGCGAGCTGCTCGGCCTCCTCCAGGTAGTGCGTGGTCAGCAGCACTGTCGTACCGGAGGCGCGCAGGGCGCGGACCAGGTCCCAGGTGCCGCGGCGGCCCTCGGCGTCCAGACCGGTCGTCGGCTCGTCGAGGAACAGCACCTCGGGGTCGCCGAGCAGGGCCAGCGCCAGGTCGAGGCGGCGCCGCTCACCGCCGGAGAGCTGCTTGACCCGTACGTCCGCCCGGCCGGCGAGTCCGACCAGGGTCAGCGCCTCCCCGACGGGCCGGGCGCCGCTCACACAGCCGCCCCACATCCGCGCGGTCTCCGCGACGGTCAGCTCGGAGGAGAAGCCGCCCTCCTGCAGCATCACGCCGGTGCGCGGCCGGACCGCGGCCCGCTCGGTGTACGGGTCGTGGCCGAGGACACGGAGGTGTCCGGCGTCCGGGCGCGCGAGGCCCTCCAGCAGTTCGACAGTCGATGTCTTGCCGGCGCCGTTGGTGCCGAGCAGTGCGAAGATCTCACCGCGGTCGACGTGGAAGGAGATTCCACGGACCGCCTCGAACCCGCCCCCGTACACACGCCGGAGGCCGGTGACCTCAATCACGTGTTCATTCGTGTCCATGCCTCAAGGCTCCCGTCGGACAGCGGCCGACAGCAGTGCGAGGTGTCATCACTCCGTATGACAAATGTCAGGTGACTGCGGCGCCCGAACGGGAACACGAAGGGGAACACACGAAAAGACCCCGGTCCGATGGACCGGGGTCTCATTCCCGAGCGGACGACGAGGCTCGAACTCGCGACCTCAACCTTGGCAAGGTTGCGCTCTACCAACTGAGCTACGTCCGCATTGCCTCCGACCGGCTCTCACCGATCGGCGCGAGCACCAGCCTACCTGATCCACGACCGTGGTCAGGACGGTGATGCAGAGCGGGTGACAGGGATCGCACACTGCGCCTTCCCCCTGGAAGGGGGATGTTCTACTACTGAACTACACCCGCGTGGCCTCCGTGAGCTGGGCTTTTCGGCCCCGCCCGGCGGCGTGCTCCAGACATTAGCCGACCATGTGGGGGGTAACGCAAGTCGGTTGTCCCCGGGCCGTGCTGACGGCCCCGGGGACCACCGCGGGAGCGGCTCGAACGGCCGCCGGGCTACTGCGCCTCGGCGAACGCCTCGTAGACCTTCTTGGGGATGCGGCCGCGGGCGGGCACCTCCATCTTGTTGGCCTGGGCCCAGGCGCGCACGGCCGCCGGGTCGGGCGCGACCTCCGTCTGCTTGTACGCCTTGCCGGACTTCGACCGCTTGCGGCCGGCCTCCACGTAGGGCGCGAGCGCCTTACGCAGTTTCTTGGCATTGGCTTCATTCAGGTCGATCTCGTACGACTTGCCGTCGAGTCCGAAGGCGATCGTTTCCGCCGCTTCCGAGCCGTCGATGTCGTCAAAGAGAGTGACCACGACCTTCTGCGCCACGAATATCGGTCCCTTCGTGCGACAGCTCTGCGATGACGTGCCAAGACGCCACGGAGATGTCGACTGTCCGCCAGTTATGGGGCAAAGTATCGGCTATTGCCAATTCATTTGTACAGTGCCCGGCAATCGAATGTGAAGCCCGACTAAATCTGTCCGCGTGTCCCAGCGCAATAGGGAACACGGGTGCACCCCGGATCTTTCCCTGAACTTTTCGCGGAGGCACTGGTCCGATACCTGATCGTGATGACGCTCACGTAGATTCCTACAACTCTACTCGCGTAGAAATTTTGTACGGGTAGTCTGAAGGCACCTGTCGGAGACACCGCAGGAACCTGCTCAGCACCACACCACCGGGAGTGCCAGTGGCACGCGTCGTAGTCGACGTCATGCTCAAGCCGGAGATCCTCGACCCCCAGGGCCAGGCGGTGCAGCGCGCACTGCCGCGCCTGGGTTTCGAAGGCATCTCCGACGTACGTCAGGGAAAGCGATTCGAACTGGAAGTTGACGGGCCGGTCGACGAGGCCGCCCTCACCCGGATCCACGATCTTGCGGAATCCTTCCTCGCCAACACCGTGATCGAGGACTTCACCGTCAAGGTGGAGGAAGTCGCGGAGGCCGCGAAGTGACCGCTCGTATTGGCGTCGTCACTTTCCCGGGCAGCCTCGACGACCGGGACACCCAGCGTGCGATCCGCCTCGCGGGCGCGGAACCGGTCGCCCTCTGGCACAAGGACAAGAACCTCCACCAGGTCGACGCGGTCGTCCTGCCCGGCGGTTTCTCGTACGGCGACTATCTGCGCGCCGGTGCCATCTCCCGCTTCTCGCCGGTGATGGAGACCGTCATCGAACAGGCGAAGGCCGGCCTGCCGGTCCTCGGCATCTGCAACGGCTTCCAGATCCTCACCGAGGCCCATCTGCTGCCCGGCGGGATGCTCGGCAACGACCACCTCCACTTCATCTGCCGCGACCAGAAGCTGCGGGTGGAGAACGCGGACACCGCCTGGACCGCCGACTACACGGCCGGCCAGGAGATCCACATCCCGCTGAAGAACATGGACGGCCGGTACGTCGCCGACGCGTACACGCTCGACAAGCTGGAGGCGGAGGGCCGGGTCGTCTTCCGGTACCTGGACTTCAACCCGAACGGCTCGCTCAACGACATCGCCGGCATCACCAACGAGGCCGGCAACGTCGTAGGCCTCATGCCGCACCCGGAGCACGCCGTCGAGCCCCTCATCGGGTCCGGCCGCACCGACGGTCTCCCGTTCTTCACCTCGATCCTCAAGAAGCTGGTCAACGCATGAGCCGGACGCCTCTGGACACGGTCGAGCACGCGGCCGCGACCCCCGACGTCGAGCTGCCCTGGGCCGAACTCGGTCTGAAGAAGGACGAGTACGAGCGGGTGGTGGAGATCCTCGGCCGCCGCCCCACCGGCGCCGAGCTCGCCATGTACTCCGTCATGTGGTCCGAGCACTGCTCCTACAAGTCGTCGAAGGTGCACCTGCGCCAGTTCGGCGAGAAGGCCCCGCAGTCCGACGCGCTCCTCGTCGGCATCGGCGAGAACGCGGGTGTGGTCGACGTCGGCCAGGGCTACGCGGTCACCTTCAAGGTCGAGTCGCACAACCACCCGTCGTACGTCGAGCCCTACCAGGGCGCGGCCACCGGTGTCGGCGGCATCGTCCGCGACATCATCGCCATGGGCGCCCGCCCGGTCGCGGTCGTCGACCCGCTGCGCTTCGGCGCCGCCGACCACCCCGACACCAAGCGCGTCCTGCCGGGCGTCGTCGCCGGCATCGGCGGCTACGGCAACTGCCTGGGCCTGCCGAACATCGGCGGCGAGGTCGTCTTCGACTCCTGCTACCAGGGCAACCCGCTGGTCAACGCCGGTGCCATCGGTGTCATGCGGCACGAGGACATCCACCTCGCGAAGGCCTCCGGCGCCGGCAACAAGGTCATCCTGTACGGCGCCCGCACCGGCGGCGACGGCATCGGCGGCGCGTCGATCCTCGCCTCCGAGACCTTCGACGACGCCAAGCCGTCGAAGCGCCCCGCCGTCCAGGTCGGCGACCCCTTCCAGGAGAAGCTCCTCATCGAGTGCACCCTGGAGGCCTTCCAGGAGAAGCTCGTCGTCGGCATCCAGGACCTCGGCGCCGCCGGTCTGTCCTGCGCCACCAGCGAGCTCGCCTCCAACGGCTCCGGCGGTATGCGCGTCACCCTCGACGACGTCCCGCTGCGCGACTCGACCCTCTCGCCCGAGGAAATCCTCATGAGCGAGTCGCAGGAACGCATGTGCGCCGTCGTCGAACCGGAGAAGGTCGACCGGTTCCTCGAGATCTGCGACAAGTGGGACGTCATCGCCACCGTCATCGGTGAGGTGACCGACGGCGACCGCCTCGAGATCTTCTGGCACGGTGGCAAGATCGTCGACGTCGACCCGCGCACGGTCGCCCACGACGGCCCGGTCTACGAGCGCCCGTACGCCCGCCCGGACTGGCAGGACGCCCTCCAGGCCGACGACGCGAACAAGCTGCCCCGGCCGCAGACCGGCGAGGAGCTGAAGGACCAGGTCCGCAGGCTCGTCGCCTCGCCCAACCAGGCCTCCAAGAAGTGGATCACCTCGCAGTACGACCACTTCGTGCAGGGCAACACCGTCCTCGCCCAGCCCGAGGACTCCGGCATGATCCGGATCGACGAGGAGTCCGGTCTCGGCGTCGCCATCGCGACCGACGGCAACGGCCGGTACGCCAAGCTCGACCCGTACCACGGCGCCCAGCTCGCGCTCGCCGAGGCGTACCGCAATGTCGCCACCACCGGCGCCAAGCCGCTCGCCGTCTCCGACTGCCTGAACTTCGGCTCGCCCGAGGACCCGGCCGTCATGTGGCAGTTCGCGGAGGCCGTCCGCGGTCTGGCGGACGCCTGTCTGCAGCTCGGCACCCCGGTGACCGGCGGCAATGTCTCCCTCTACAACCAGACGGGCGAGGCCGCCATCCACCCGACCCCGGTGGTCGCGGTCCTCGGCGTCATCGACGACGTCGCCCGCCGCACCCCGGTCGCCTTCCAGGAGGAGGGCCAGCTGCTCTACCTCCTCGGCGACACCCGTGAGGAGTTCGGCGGCTCGGCCTGGTCCCAGGTCGTCCACGACCACCTCGGCGGTCTGCCCCCGAAGGTCGACCTGGAGCGCGAGCGCCTGCTGGCCGAGATCCTGATCTCCGCCAGCCGCGACGGGATGATCGACTCCGCGCACGACCTGTCCGACGGCGGTCTGGTCCAGGCGGTCGTGGAGTCGGCGCTGCTCGGCGGCAAGGGCGCGCGTCTGGTCGTACCGGACGGGCTCGACGCCTTCACCTTCCTGTTCTCCGAGTCGGCCGGCCGCGCCGTGGTCGCGGTCCCGCGCTCGGAGGAGGTCCGCTTCAACGACATGTGCGGCGCCCGGGGCCTTCCGGTCACCCGCATCGGTGTCGTCGACGGCGACACGGTCGACGTCCAGGGCGAGTTCGCGCTCTCCCTGGAGGAGCTGCGCACGGCGCACGAGGCGACCATCCCGGCGCTGCTCGCATAGGCGAACCGGCGGGGGCCGCACGAGGGTGCGGTCCGCGTACGACGGTGAGGGCCCCGATCGCCGAGACGGTCGGGGCCTTCCCCGTGTCCGCGTTCCGTCGCGGCGCGGTGTCCCACCGCCCGGCGCTACACCGCCACGGGTTCCCGTGCCGGCTCCGGGGAGCCCCCGGCAGGGCGGGGCCGGGGCAGCCGCAGGGCGAGGACCAGGCACAGGGCCATGACGGCCGCCCCGCACAGGAACACCGAGTCCATTGCGGAGACGTACGACGCGATGCCCGCCGAGCGAGCCGCGCCCGACAGGGAGGCGAGGGGGCCGGGACCGTCGTACAGCCGGGATATGAGCGTGGCGAAGAGGGCCGCGCCGAGGGCTGTCCCCAGGGTCTGGAAGAAGCGGACGGCGGTGGTCGCGACGCCGAGCTGGTGGCGCGGGGCCGCTTCCTGGACGAGCTCGATGAGCTGGCCGAGGAGCAGTCCGAAGGCCATGCCGACCAGCAGGAGTTCGGCGCGCAGCAGCCACAGGCCGGTGTGGGCGCCGAGGGCGGACAGCAGCAGGAACGCCGTGGTGGCGATCGCCGAGCCCGCGATGGCGAAGGTCCGCTCGGGCAGCCCCCGCTCGGCGAGCTTGGCGGAGACGACCCCGACCGCCGTCATGCCGATCGCCATGGGGATGAGGTACAGCCCCGCCGAGGAGCTGGCGACGCCCCGCGCCACCTGCAGATACACCATCACGTAGTACATCGCGCCCACCATGGCAGCGCCCAGCAGCCCCTGGATCGCGAAGCCCAGGCGCAGCTCCGGCACCCGGAACAGCGACAGCGGCAGGATCGGCTCGGCGGCGGTGACCCGGCGCCGCAGGAACAGGCCGAGGGCGGCCAGTGCGGCCAGGGTCAGCGCGACGATCCGCGGTGAGGACCACGCGTACTGCTTGCCGCCCCATTCGGTGACCAGCAGCAGCGCGGCGGAGAAGGCCGCGGCGAGGGCCGCGAGGGCGGCCTGCGCGACTTCGCCCGCAAGCCCTGATCCCGCCGGGCATCCGTTCACCGACGGCTAGGCTCACCGCCATGCCTGCGGCCAAGAAGCGCACTCGGACCTACGACCCCGTCAAGACCCGGGCGGCGGTGCTCGTGCAGTTCGGGAAGGTGCGGGAGGGTGTCGCCGGGCTTACGCCCGAGCAGCTCGCGTCGCCGACGCGGCTCGGTGAGTGGCGGGTGCGGGAGCTGGTGGCGCACATCGGGATGGCCCTCACCGCCATCGGGCGCGCGCTCGCCCTGCCGGAGCCGCCGAAGCAGGACGCCGTGCTGCTCGACTGGCCGTTCGCGACCTCCGCCAGTTCCGCGGCCATCGATGACTTCACCCGGCGGCTCACCGGGGAACACCCCGACCTCGACGGCTACCTCGCCGCCGTGGAGCGCGACCTCGTCGAGCAGCTCGACACCCACCCCGGGACCCGGCTGCTCCAGACCAACGCGGGTGCGCTGCCGCTCGCCGACTACCTCGTCACCCGCGCCGTCGAGCTGGTCGTCCACACGGACGACCTCAACGCCGCCGTGCCGGGCCTCGCCGTCCCCCTGGACCGTCAGGCCCTCGCCGCCACCACCCGGCTCCTCGCGGACGCGCTCGCCGTCAAGGCGCCCGGGGGCGCGACGGAGGTGCGCGTCCCGCCGTACGCCGTCGTGCAGTGCGTCGAGGGCCCGCGGCACACCCGTGGCACCCCGCCGAACGTCGTCGAGACCGACCCCCTGACCTGGGTCAGGCTGGCGACCGGACGGCAGACCTGGGCCGAGGTGATGGACGCGGCGAAGGTGAGCGCGAGCGGCGAGCGGGCCGATCTGGGAGCGCTCCTGCCGCTGATGTCCTGACCCGGCCCACGCAGAATGGTGTGCGACACCTCACTCGTGCATACGGAACGCGACCGCACGGGCCCGTCCGGGTTGCGTCACAGGCTGTCACATGATGGCCGTATAGCGTGTCTGACCTGCGTAAACAAGTCGATCATCGATGGATCGGACCAACGAAGATCCAGTTACCGGCAGGTATCGCCAATTCGGACCAGTGGTCGATCTCGCCTACACTCGGTGGCGTGCCACGTGGTGACGGTCGACTCAATCACGATCTGCTTCCCGGCGAGAAGGGCCCCCAGGACGCTTGTGGCGTCTTCGGTGTCTGGGCTCCAGGCGAAGAGGTCGCAAAGCTCACGTACTTCGGGCTCTACGCCCTCCAGCATCGGGGCCAGGAATCCGCGGGTATCGCGGTCAGCAACGGCTCCCAGATCCTCGTCTTCAAGGACATGGGCCTCGTCTCCCAGGTCTTCGACGAGACCTCGCTCGGTTCGCTCCAGGGTCACATCGCGGTCGGACACGCCCGCTACTCGACCACCGGTGCCTCCGTGTGGGAAAACGCCCAGCCGACGTTCCGCGCCACCGCGCACGGCTCGATCGCGCTCGGCCACAACGGCAACCTCGTCAACACCGCCCAGCTCGCCGAGATGGTCGCCGACCTGCCCAAGCAGGAAGGCCGCACCCCGCGCGTCGCGGCGACCAACGACACCGACCTGCTCACCGCTCTGCTCGCGGCCCAGGTCGACGCGGAGGGCAAACCGCTGACCATCGAGGAGGCGGCCCATCAGGTCCTTCCGCAGGTCAAGGGCGCCTTCAGTCTCGTCTTCATGGACGAGCACACCCTCTACGCCGGCCGTGACCCCCAGGGCATCCGCCCGCTGGTCCTCGGCCGCCTCGAGCGCGGCTGGGTCGTCGCCTCCGAGTCCGCCGCCCTCGACATCTGCGGCGCCAGCTTCGTCCGCGAGATCGAGCCCGGCGAGTTCGTCGCCATCGACGAGAACGGCCTGCGCACCTCTCGATTCGCGGAAGCGAAGCCCAAGGGCTGTGTCTTCGAGTATGTGTACCTCGCCCGCCCCGACACCGACATCGCCGGCCGGAACGTGTACGCGTCCCGTGTGGAGATGGGCCGCAAGCTCGCCAAGGAGGCCCCCGCCGAGGCCGATCTGGTCATAGCGACCCCGGAGTCCGGCACCCCCGCCGCCATCGGCTACGCGGAGGCCTCGGGCATCCCCTTCGGCAGCGGCCTGGTCAAGAACGCCTACGTCGGCCGGACCTTCATCCAGCCCTCGCAGACGATCCGCCAGCTCGGCATCCGCCTGAAGCTGAACCCGCTCAAGGACGTCATCAAGGGCAAGCGCCTGGTCGTCGTCGACGACTCGATCGTGCGCGGCAACACCCAGCGCGCGCTGGTGCGGATGCTGCGCGAGGCCGGCGCCGCCGAGGTCCACATCCGGATCTCCTCCCCGCCCGTGAAGTGGCCCTGCTTCTTCGGCATCGACTTCGCCACACGCGCGGAGCTGATCGCCAACGGCATGACCATCGACGAGATCGGCACCTCGCTCGGCGCCGACTCCCTGGCGTACATCTCCATCGACGGCATGATCGAGGCGACCACCATCGCCAAGCCGAACCTCTGCCGCGCCTGCTTCGACGGCGAGTACCCGATGGAGCTCCCGGACCCCGAGCTGCTCGGCAAGCAGCTGCTGGAGACCGAGCTGGCGGCCGGTCCGGCAGCCACGGCCGCGGCCGACGCCATCCGTCGCCCGTAAGCCCCGTAGAAACCAACCCGAAAGATCCCAGGCAATGTCTGAGACTGCTGTTCCCGGTGCTTCCTACGCGGCTGCCGGCGTCGACATCGAAGCGGGCGACCGCGCCGTCGAGCTGATGAAGGAGTGGGTGAAGAAGACGCAGCGCCCCGAGGTCCTCGGCGGCCTCGGCGGTTTCGCCGGCCTCTTCGACGCCTCCGCCCTCAAGCGCTACGAGCGTCCGCTGCTCGCCTCCGCCACGGACGGCGTCGGCACGAAGGTCGACATCGCCCGCCAGCTCGGCGTCTACGACACGATCGGCCACGACCTGGTCGCCATGGTCATGGACGACATCGTGGTGTGCGGTGCCGAGCCGCTGTTCATGACCGACTACATCTGTGTCGGCAAGGTCCACCCCGAGCGGGTCGCCGCCATCGTCAAGGGCATCGCCGAGGGCTGTGTGCTGGCCGGCTGCGCCCTGGTCGGCGGTGAGACGGCCGAACACCCGGGGCTGCTCGGTCCGGACGACTTCGACGTCGCCGGGGCCGGAACGGGCGTCGTGGAGGCCGACCGGCTGCTCGGCGCGGATCGTATCCGCACGGGTGACACCGTGATCGCCATGGCGGCCTCCGGCCTTCACTCGAACGGGTACTCGCTGGTCCGGCACGTCCTGCTGAACCAGGCGGGCCTCGCTCTCGACGCACGGATCGACGACCTGGGCCGCACCCTCGGCGAGGAGCTCCTGGAGCCCACCAAGATCTACTCGCTGGACTGCCTGGCCCTGACCCGCACGACGGACGTGCACGCCTTCTCGCACATCACCGGCGGCGGACTCGCGGCCAACCTGGCCCGCGTCATCCCCGACGGACTGCACGCGACGGTCGACCGCTCCACCTGGACCCCGGCCCCGATCTTCGACCTCGTCGGCAGGACCGGCTCGGTCGAGCGCCTGGAGCTGGAGAAGACCCTGAACATGGGCGTCGGCATGATCGCGATCGTGCCCCAGGAGTCGGCGGACGTGGCCCTGGCCACCCTCGCCGACCGCGGTGTCGAGGCATGGGTCGCCGGCGAGATCACCGAGCGCGGCGAGCACACCACCGGTGCGGAACTGGTCGGCGACTACGCCTGAGAGCGGCTGCGGGGACCCCGTGCACGACAGGTGCGGGGTCCCGGGCACAGCACAAGAGCCGGTCGGTGACCGAAGTCACCGACCGGGTGGATGCTCACAGCGAGGTCAAGCGCCGCGACGATGTTGGTGGGACGAATCGTCGTCCTCGTCGTCCTCGTCGTCCCCGTACAGATCGGCGTACCGTGCGTACGGGTCGTCGTCTTCCTCATCGTCATCGTCCTCGAACGGTTCGCCATTCGGCGGCATGTTCGATGGCGATGCGCCCAGCTCTTCGGCCAGGCGTGAGAGATCCGTCCCGCCGCTGTTGTACTTCAGCTGGCGGGCGACCTTCGCTTGCTTGGCCTTGGCCCGGCCGCGCCCCATGGCTCGACCCCCTCAACGACGGGGCTCGCTGGCCCCAGGTTGACACGCGTTCATGATCCAGAACGGTCTCTCCTCGGAGAGCCCGTCGTAGGGCTCCCACGGTACCTGAGCCCACGCCCGTACGGTACGTCGCCCGTAGCACGCGCGTGTGCGCAGGACCTGTGAGACGCCCCGTCCTCGCTGGTCAGTGGCGATTTTAACCACTTATCGGCGGCCGACCCGCCGGGAAGAGTGAGAGTTCTCTCTAACTTTCCACCCGGCGGTACCGACCAAACCCTCGGGGCGCCTCCGGCGGACCCGTTACCGGAACCTCACCATCCGCGCTTCTGGGCCGCCTCGTGCATCCGCTGCTCGGCGATCCGGTCCGCCGCCGCGGCCGGCGGAATCCCGTCCTCCTTCGCACGTGCGAAGATCGCGAGCGTGGTGTCGAAGATCTTCGACGCCTTCGCCCTGCACCGCTCGAAGTCGAACCCGTGCAGTTCGTCGGCGACCTGGATGACCCCGCCGGCGTTGACCACGTAGTCCGGCGCGTAGAGGATCCCGCGGTCGGCGAGGTCCTTCTCGACGCCCGGGTGGGCCAGCTGGTTGTTGGCCGCGCCGCAGACGATCCGCGCGGTGAGCACGGGGACCGACGTGTCGTTCAGCGCGCCGCCGAGCGCGCAGGGGGCGTAGATGTCGAGGCCCTCGGCGCTGATCAGCGCCTCGGTGTCGGCGACGGCGGTCACGCCCTCGGGATGCCGGTCGAGGATGCGGCGTACGGCGTCCTCGCGCACATCGGTGACGACGACCTCGGCGCCCTCCGCGCGCAGATGCTCCACCAGGTGGTGGCCGACCTTGCCGACGCCGGCGACGCCGACTCGGCGGCCGCGCAGCGAGGGGTCGCCCCAGGTGTGCTGGGCCGAGGCCCGCATGCCCTGGTAGACACCGAAGGCGGTCAGCACGGAGGAGTCGCCCGCGCCCCCGTTCTCCGGTGAGCGGCCGGTGGTCCAGCGGCACTCACGGGCCACGACGTCCATGTCGGCGACATAGGTGCCGACATCGCAGGCCGTCACGTACCGGCCTCCGAGGGAGGCCACGAAACGGCCGTAGGCGAGCAGGAGCTGTTCGCTCTTGATCGTGTCGGGGTTGCCGATGATCACGGCCTTCCCGCCGCCGTGGTCCAGACCGGCCAGGGCGTTCTTGTACGACATCCCGCGCGCGAGGTTCAGCGCGTCGGCGACGGCCTCCGCCTCGGTCGCGTAGGGGTAGAACCGGGTTCCGCCGAGCGCGGGGCCCAGCGCGGTGGAGTGGAGGGCGATGACGGCCTTGAGGCCGCTCTTGCGGTCCTGGCAGAGCACGACTTGCTCGTGACCCGTCTGCTCCGAGTGGAACAGGGTGTGCAGGACGCCGTTGTCTACGTCGGTCACGGTGGTGACTCCTGGGTAACTGGCGGCGGGCGGGACGCAGGCGCCCAAGGGGTGGCGGGGCCTGTGGGACGAGCGTAGAGCCTGCACGGCCCGCCGACCGCGCACCGGTACGGATCACCTCCTTCCGGATGGCGGATGACCTCCTCCCGGAGTACGCCCGTGCGACGATGCGCAGGCGTTTCCCGTGTCCCCGCGCGCGGGCCGATCAGGTTTCCCGGCCGGGTGGCGGGGGAGGGAGCAGGCGTGCCCAAGGTGTCCTCGGTGATCGTCCCCTATGCGACCTACCTGCGCGTGTACGAGCCGCTGGCCGCCTTCCCCGAGCCCGAGCGCACCCACTGGACGCGCTACGCCCGCCGCCCCGACCGCCCCTCCTACCAGGACGAGCTGCGCCGCTCGCTGGCCGATCTGCTGCCCACTCCGCCGGTGGCTGTGCCGGTGCACGAGAGCGGGGAGGCGTTCGTCGCCGAGATGGACGGCGTGCTGCACATCTGCCCGTGGCGTACCCGGCTGCGCGGCTGGCAGGCCCTGACCGAGCTGGGCGACGAACTGCCCCGGACGGTTCTGGAGGCGGTGCTTCCGGAGGTCGTACGGGCCCAGGCGGCGAAGGACTACGAGCGCTGGCGGGAGGACAATCCCGACGCGCGTCCCTGGATCCGCACGGCGACCTGGCAGGTGCCGCTGGACTGGTTCGTGCTCTTCTCCGACGAGGAGCGGGTGTACGAGAAGGGGACGGGGGAGTCCGCGCCCGTGCTGCGGTACCGCACACCGATGGTCCAGGCGCGGCGGCGGACGGCCCGGGGGCTGCGCACCCTCAAGGAGTCCCTGGACGAGGGACCGCTCATCGACGGTCTGCTGGACGTGGGCCGCTGGCTGGAGGAGTTCCATCCGCGTTCGCTGGTGGAACTGGATTACGGCGGTCTGGTGCACACGCTTGCGGCCGGGCATCTGGAGGGCGACCACTCGGCGGCGGACGTCGCCGAGGGCATCGAGGCGCTGCGGGTGGGCGACGGGGCGGCGGCCGGCCAGGCGTACGGGCGGCTCGTCGAGCGGTGGCGGGCGGTCCGGGACCGCCGTTCCGCCAATTAGGGGACCCCGTCGTACGGGCGTCTGATCCGGCATGCTGTGATCTGACGATGTGACAGAGGCGACAGCGCTTTCACAAAGTGACCTACGTCACGGCCGAAACGGGTCGAACGGCGTACGGTCGACCGCACTTCACGGAACTGACGGGGCGTAGGTCCCCGATCCGGGCTTATGTCGCAAGGGTGACGGACCGCACGTACACGGCCCTTGCGTAGCTTGCCCCTCCTCGTGCCAAAATAGGACAAGGAGTCCGGGGAGGGCTCCATCCGCCTACTTATGCTCCATGGTGGGGGGAATCTCGGCATTACACGCTTTGGGGGGTCTGGTGACTCCTGAGCGCCCCTGTGACTGATCGTCACAGGGGCGTGACTGTCCGCTATGGCATGGTCCATCGGCTTCCGTCGCCGATGAACACCTGGGGGGCAATTCCATCGGTTTGGCCGACGCGGCTGGACAGATGGTGTAGTTGTAGTGCCGAGGACAAGCCGTTCGTCCTATAACCGACTCGACTCGCGTCCGCCATTTCGGGCAACGCGGGTCAAGGTGCAGAATTTAGAGGAAAGAACCGAGAAGGTTCGGTTCTCCCGAGGAGGCCGCTCATGACCGCTCGCACCCCTGATGCTGAGCCGCTGCTGACCCCGGCTGAGGTCGCCACCATGTTCCGCGTGGACCCGAAGACGGTCACGCGGTGGGCGAAGGCCGGCAAGCTCACGTCGATCCGTACGCTCGGCGGACACCGCCGTTACCGCGAGGCCGAGGTCCGCGCCCTGCTGGCGGGTATTCCGCAGCAGCGCAGCGAGGCCTGAACAACTGAATAACCGGGCAAAACGTCAGGTCCCCCAACCTGTACGGACGCCCGAAACCTAGCTCCAAGCGACGTGGGTCCTGCCCCAACAGGTCCCTCGCCCATCGGGAACGTCGTCGATCGCGCTGGACTCCGCCGGGTCCAGCGCGATCTTTTTTGTGCGCTTGAGGCCGCTCGGAGACGTCTGCGTAGTCGGATCAGGTCGGTCTGTGAGCGAGCCTGTCGGACTCTGGGGAGGGTGTGCGTGGGTTCCTGGAAGCGTCTGACGCAGGGGTCCGCGGGTGTCCCGGGGGCTTCCTCCCCAGTGGTGCAATTGCACATATTAAATTGACCAGTTGTAGGAGACGGGTGGGAACGCCCGGTTCCAAAACTTATTCCGTGATGCCTGTCACATGCCAGTGGCCTTGTTGCCGCGCGTTCCCCTGCGCTAGTGGAGGGGCGGCAACTACCCGCGGCGGTACCGACGTTGATCACGCGGTCGAGGAGCTTCCGTCCTCCAGGGCGCCCTCCAGGGCCTCTGCGGGGTCCTGTGCGCCCGGTGGAGCGCCGTCCATGGCCAGCCGCAGTAAGCGGTGGCAGATCGGACAGTGGCGGGTCAGATGCCCGTACGACGACGCGGCCGACAGATGCGCGCGGAGCAACGCCCGCGTCTCGTGCCTAGCCGATGCCGCCATACGCCACCTCCAGGAGGGTCACACGGGGAACGTGCCCTGAGTTCTGGGGTACCGAGCGAATGTGACGCCGTCAAGGGAGCCACCGGGTATGCGGCCCCGGGGAGGGCGTAACCCGGACACGCGAAGAAGCCCGGATCCGAAGATCCGGGCTTCCTCTGCTGCGGTCCTGACGGGATTTGAACCCGCGGCCTCCACCTTGACAGGGTGGCGAGCACTCCAAACTGCTCCACAGGACCAGGCTTTGCGGCACTTTGTGCTGCGCTGTGCTGCGAGAAGGACTGTACAGGAGGGTGAGCCCACTGGTCGAACTCACCCTCTGTGAACAGTCCGTCACGGAGCGGCCGCGTCGATCGCCTTCACGATCCGCTTGTCCGAGACCGGGTACGCCGTGCCCAGCGCATGGGCGAAATAGCTGACCCGGAGCTCCTCGATCATCCAGCGGATCTCCAGGACCGAGGACGGCACGGGCCGGCCCTGGGGCAGCTGCTCCAGGAGCCAGGCGAACTCGTCCTGCATCTCGTGGACCTTCTCCATGCGCGTGGTGTCCCGCTGGACCCCCGTCGGCATCTGCTGAAGGCGCCGGTCGGCGGCCACCAGGTAGCGCATGAGGTCCGGGAGCCGGCGCAGCCCCGCCCAGGTCACGAAGCCGGGCTTCACCAGGGCGTCCAACTGCTTGCGCACGTCCGTCAGGTTCGCGAGCAGCGCGGGGCTGCGCACGCCCTTCAGCCGCCGCTCACAGGCCTGCCAGGCCGCCAGCACCTGCTGCACCTGCCCGACGGTCCGCACGGTCGTGTCGACGATCTCCGCGCGCACCTTGTCGTACAGCTTCCGGTACGACTCCTCGTCCCACGCCGGCCCTCCGAGGTCGGCGATCAGCTTGTCCGCCGCCGCCATCGCGCAGTCGTCGAACAGGGCCTGGATCGAACCGTGCGGATTGGCCGACAGCGCGAGCTTCTGAGCGTTCGTGAGCTTTTCGGACGCGAACTTCGCAGGGTTGACCGGGATGTTGCGCAGAATGAGCCGTCGGGTGCCCTTCCACATCGCCTCCGCCTGCTCCGCCTCCGTGTCGAAGAGGCGGACGGAGACGGTGTCGCCGTCGTCGACGAGGGCCGGGTACGCCTTCACCGGCTGGCCCGCCCGGCGGGTCTCGAACACCCGCGTCAGGGAGCCGATCGACCAGTCCGTCAGCCCCTTGCGCTCCAGCGACTCACCGCCCTGCCGTACGGCGGTGGCGGCGGCCGCCTGGGAGATGGCCTGGCGCGCCTTCGGCTTCAGCCGCAGCTTCAGCGCCTCCAGATCCTTGTCCTCCGCCAGCTTGCGCCGCCGCTCGTCGACGATCCGGAAGGTGATCTTCAGATGGTCGGGGAGCTTCGACCAGTCGAAGTCCTCCGCCTCGAAGGGGACGCCGACCATCCGCTTGAGATCGCGGGCCATGGCGGTGGTGAGCGGCTCCTGGAGGGGGACCGCCTGGTCCAGGAAGCGCTGGGCGAAGTTCGGCGCCGGCACGTAGTTGCGGCGGACCGGCTTGGGCAGGGAGCGGATCAGTTCGGTGACGACCTCCGCCCGCAGTCCCGGGATCTGCCAGTCGAAACCGTCGTCCGTGACCTGGTTGAGGACCTGGAGCGGGATGTGGACCGTCACACCGTCCGCGTCGGCGCCGGGCTCGAACTGGTACGTCACCCGGAACTTCAGCTGCCCCTGGTGCCAGGAGTCGGGATAGTCGGCCTTGGTGACCGCCTCCGCCGACTCCCGGATGAGCATCTCCCGCTCGAAGTCCAGGAAGTCGGGCTGTTCGTGCCGCTTGCGCTTCCACCAGGAGTCGAAGTGGGCCCCGGACACCACATGCTCGGGCACCCGCTGGTCGTAGAAGTCGAACAGCGTCTCGTCGTCGACGACGATGTCGCGGCGCCGGGCCCGGTTCTCCAGCTCCGCGACCTCGCTGAGGAGCCTGCGGTTGTCGGTGAAGAACTTGTGGTGCGTCCGCCAGTCGCCCTCGACGAGCGCGTTGCGGATGAAAAGCTCGCGGCTCGTCTCCGGGTCGATCCGGCCGTAGTTGACCTTCCGCTGGGCGATGATCGGTACGCCGTACAGCGTGACCTTCTCGAACGCCATCACGGCCGCCATGTCCTTCTCCCAGTGCGGCTCGCTGTACGTCCGCTTCAGGAGGTGCCCGGCGATCGGCTCGACCCACTCCGGCTCGATCCTGGCGTTGACCCGTGCCCAGAGCCGGGACGTCTCGACCAGCTCGGCCGACATCACGAACCGGGGTGTCTTCTTGAACAGCGCCGAACCGGGGAAGATCGCGAACTTGGCGCTGCGCGCGCCCAGGTACTCGTTCTTGGCGCCGTCCTTCACGTCCTTCATCCCGATGTGGGAGAGGAGGCCCGCGAGGAGGGAGACATGGATGCTGTCGCCCGAGGCGTCCTGCTCGTTGAGCGGGATGCCCATCTGCTTGGCGACCGTTCGCAGCTGTGTATAGATGTCCTGCCACTCGCGGATGCGCAGGAAGTTCAGGTACTCCTGCTTGCACATCCGGCGGAAGGACGACGAGCCGCGCTCGCGCTGCTGCTCACGGACGTACCGCCACAGATTGAGGTATGCCAGGAAGTCGCTGGTCTCGTCCTTGAAGCGGGCGTGCTGCTGGTCGGCCTGGGTCTGCTTGTCGGCCGGGCGCTCGCGCGGGTCCTGGATGGACAGCGCGGCGGCTATCACCATGACCTCGCGGACACAGCCGTTCTTCTCGGCCTCCAGGACCATCCGGGCCAGGCGCGGGTCGACGGGGAGCTGGGCCAGCTTCCGGCCGGTCTGCGTCAGCCGGTTGCGCGGGTCCTTCTGGGCCGGGTCGAGCGCGTTCAGCTCCTGGAGCAGCTGGACACCGTCACGGATGTTGCGGTGGTCCGGCGGGTCGATGAAGGGGAACTTCTCGATGTCGCCGAGGCCGGCCGCGGTCATCTGGAGGATGACGGAGGCGAGGTTCGTCCGGAGGATCTCGGCGTCCGTGAACTCCGGGCGGGCGTGGAAGTCGTCCTCGGTGTAGAGGCGGACGCAGATGCCGTCGCTGGTGCGTCCGCAGCGGCCCTTGCGCTGGTTGGCGCTGGCCTGGCTGATCGGCTCGATGGGCAGGCGCTGCACCTTGGTGCGGTGGCTGTAGCGGCTGATCCGGGCGAAGCCGGGATCGATGACGTACTTGATGCCCGGGACGGTGAGGGAGGTCTCGGCGACGTTGGTCGCCAGAACGATCCTGCGGCCGGTGTGCGGCTGGAAGACGCGGTGCTGCTCGGCGTGCGAGAGGCGGGCGTACAGCGGCAGCACCTCGGTGAACCGGTACTGCTTCTTCTCCAGGGCGTCCGCCGTGTCCCGGATCTCGCGCTCCCCGGAGAGGAAGACGAGGATGTCGCCCCGGCCTTCGGCCTGGAGTTCCTCCACGGCGTCGCAGATCGCGGTGATCTGGTCCCGGTCGGCGTCCTCGGACTCCTCCTCCAAAAGGGGCCGGTAGCGCACCTCGACCGGATACGTCCGTCCGCTGACCTCGACGATCGGGGCGTCGCCGAAGTGCCGGGAGAAGCGCTCCGGGTCGATGGTCGCCGAGGTGATGACGACCTTCAGATCGGGCCGCCGCGGCAGCAGCTGCGCCAGGTACCCCAGCAGGAAGTCGATGTTCAGGGACCGCTCGTGGGCCTCGTCGATGATGATCGTGTCGTAGGCGCGCAGCTCGCGGTCCGTCTGGATCTCGGCGAGCAGGATGCCGTCCGTCATCAGCTTCACGAAGGTGGCGTCCGGGTTCACCTGGTCGGTGAAGCGGACCTTCCAGCCGACGGCCTCACCGAGCGGCGTCCGCAGCTCCTCGGCGACGCGCTCGGCGACGGTGCGGGCGGCGATACGACGGGGCTGGGTGTGCCCGATCATCCCGCGCACCCCCCGCCCCAGCTCCAGGCAGATCTTCGGGATCTGGGTCGTCTTTCCGGACCCGGTCTCACCGGCGACGATGACGACCTGGTGATCACGGATGGCGGCCGCGATCTCGTCCTTCTTCTGGCTGACCGGGAGCTGTTCGGGATACGTGACGGCCGGGACGCGGTCGCGCCGGAGGGACATCCGCTCCTCGACCTGTGCGACCTCGGCCTCGATCTCGGCGAGGACGGCGGCACGGGCCTCCGGCTTGCGGATCTTGCGCGCGCCTTCGAGCCGGCGCCCGAGCCGGTGCGCGTCGCGCAGGGACAGCTCGGCCAGGCGGGGGGCGAGGGCGCCGAGGGCGGGGGCGGGATGCGTAGACATACGCGGTCCAGGATCTCATCCCGGCCAAATACGTGGCGAACCCTTTTGCCCGAGGGGACGCGGCGCCCCCACGGGTCAGGGGCTGCGCGGCGCCGGGGGCGGGACGGGAGCCGGTTCGGCGGGGGAGGCCGGCGGTGTCGCCGGGGCCGCTGCTGCTGCTGCGGCGGCGAGGGCCGCGGCCTCGGCGCGGCGCTGGGGTTCCGCGAGGGCGATGGACTTCGCCGTGTTGGACACGGCCTTGATGCCCAGGTACGCGGTGGTCGTGCTGCTCACGGCCGTGAAGGCGGCGGTGAGCACCCCGATGATCACCGAGCGGTCCCCGTCCAGCCGCCAGACCCCGAAGACGGCGATTCCGGCGACCGCGAGATTGCTGACGATCACCGCCATCAGTCCGTACCGCGCCCGGTCCTTCTCCAGTGCGACACTCCCGCTCACGCGCTCCCCGCCCCCTCCATGACACGCCGACGGCCACGAACGTACCGGATAGGGAGAAGGGGTTTGCCCGGCAACGAAAGAACCCCCGTCGAGGATCCCGACGAGGGTTCTTTCCACTGTTCAGCGGTTGTGGCTGGGGCCGGGGTCGAACCGGCGACCTATCGCTTTTCAGGCGATCGCTCGTACCAACTGAGCTACCCAGCCACGAGGTTTCACGTGAAACCTCAGCGGTCCTGACGGGATTTGAACCCGCGGCCTCCACCTTGACAGGGTGGCGAGCACTCCAAACTGCTCCACAGGACCAAGCTGTTGTGTACGACAGTGTCGCACACGGTGTTGCGTGCCCCCAACGGGATTCGAACCCGTGCTACCGCCTTGAAAGGGCGGCGTCCTAGGCCGCTAGACGATGAGGGCTATCGGCCCGCCTGCGCGCTTCTCAGCGCGTCGGGGACGTGAGAAGCATATGGGATGGCGGGAGGGATCGCCAAAACGGTTTACGGGGAGGGGCTGGAAGGGGGCGGGGACGAGGGCGGGGTGGGGGAGGCGCCGGGCTGGTTCTCCTTGGGGAGGTGGCGGCTGACTTCTGCCGTCGTCAGGCCCAGGCCGCCCAGTTTGATCTCGTCCCAGGCCTGGAGGCGCTTGGTGTCGCGGTCGAAGTAGAGGATCGACGCCTCGATGGGGTCGGGGTACTCGCCCTCGACGGCCCGCAGGCCGCTGCCGCCCGTCGAGCCCTCCACGCGCAGCCGGGTGCCGTTCTCCATGACCTCCGTCTGCTCGTGGTGGAGGTGGCCGGAGAGAACCAGCGGGACCGTGCCGTCGGTGCGGCGGGCGGCGGAGGGCTCGTGGACGACGGCCACGTCGACCGGGGTGCCGGCGACCGTCTCGGCGCGCAGCGCCCGCGCCAGGCGGTCGCCCGCCTCCTCCTGGGACGCCCCGGCGCCCGGCACCGAGGAGCGGTCGGGGGTGAACTGGGGGTCGCCCATCCCCGCGAAGCGCAGCCCGGCGATGGTCTCGGCGCGGCCGTCGTCGAGGACGTGCACGTTCCTGATGCGGTCCAGGTAGCTCTGGGTGACGCGGGAGTCGTGGTTGCCGCGCACCCAGACGTACGGCGCGCCCAGGTCGGCGACGGGGTCGAGGAAGCCGTTCTCGGCGGAGGTGCCGTGGTCCATGGTGTCGCCGGAGTCGACGATCACGTTCACCTTGTACTGCTCCACCAGCGAGGCGATGATCTTCCAGCTCGCGGGGTTGAGATGGATGTCGGAGACGTGCAGGACGCGGACCGTGGTGGGGTCGGGCTGGTAGGCCGGAAGCGTCGAGGTGACGTCGTAGAGCTTGGTCACGTTCGTCACCAGGCGGGCCAGCTCCTGCTGGTAGACGTCGAACTCGGTGACGATGCTGCGGGCGTTGCCGACGAGCGAGGGCGCGGAGGAGAGCAGGCCGGAGAAGCGGGGTTCGAGGACCGACTTGGGGTTCCAGGTGGCGTACGCGGTGGCGCCGCAGGTGGTGAGGAGAGCCAGGGCGAGGCCGCCGGCGGCGAGGGCGCGGCGCGGGCGGCGGTAGACGACGAGCCCGAGGGCGGTGGCGCCGATGACGACGGCGGCGCAGGAGCGTACGGCGAGGTCGAGGGTGCCGTGCTCGACGTCGTGGGCGACCTCGTCCTGGAGGCCGGAGAGCCGCTCGGGGTGGTCGACGAGGGCTTGCGAGCGGGCGGGGTCGAGCTGGTCGACGTTGACGTCGAGGCGGACCGGGGCGGTGTGGCTGTCCAGCGTGAGGGCGCCCAGCGGAGAGACGTTGATCTTGGTGCCGCCGGTGAGGGAGGGGCGCAGGGTCATCGTCGTGTTCATGGGGCCGACCGGTACGCGTACGTTCCCGACGACCAGCAGGCCCAGCCAGGCGCCCAGCAGGACGACCGCGACCAGACCGAGGACGCGGGACCAGGGGCGCGGGCGGGGCGCGAGTTCGAGGGCGGGGGCGGACGGGGCGGGAGGCGTACGGGGGACACGGACACGGACGCGAGCCATTGGTGCCGTATGCCCGGGTGTGCGTCCGGGTATGCGGTCGGGTTCTCCTCCCGCCAGGGGGGCGTACCCGACAATGGGGCTGTGCTGGAGATGACGCGCGAGGAGTTCGAGGAACTGGTCGCCGAGGCGCTGGACCGGATTCCGCCGGAGTTGACGCGGCTGATGGACAACGTCGCGGTGTTCGTCGAGGACGAGCCGCCGGCGGACGATCCCGAGCTGCTCGGGTTGTACGAGGGGACCCCGCTGACGGATCGCGGGGAGTGGTACGCGGGGGTGCTGCCCGACCGGATCACGATCTACCGGGGTCCGACGCTGCGGATGTGCGCGACCCGGGAGGAGGTCGTCGCGGAGACCGAGGTGACGGTGGTGCACGAGATCGCCCACCACTTCGGCATCGACGACGCACGGCTGCACGCCCTCGGCTACGGCTGACGGCCGCGGCCGGCGCCCTTCGTGAACGGGGCGCGTGTCCTCCTGCGGGCGGCGGGAGTTGGTGAGGTGACTCATTTTGCGCCTGCACCGGAGGTGGCCCCGTGCGCCCCAAGTACGTACCCGTTCGTCTGGCCGCCACCGTCCTGGCCGTGACCGCCGCCGCAGGCTGCATGAGCGTGGGCAACGACGCCGAGGGCCCGGTCAAGCCGTCGCACTCGGCGGGGCGGAACGGCGGTGCGGAGCGCGACGGGGGTCCGGCGGGGGTGGGCGGCGGTTACCTGGGCGCCGCCGGCGGGGACGGCAAGCACGGGCACGGGAAGGGCCGGGGCGAACACGGGGCGAGCGCCTCCGCCTCCGCGACCGCCTCGCCGTCCGCCGGTGCAAGCGCGTCGGCGTCGGCGGGACCGGCCATGCCGGGGCGGACGGTGCAGCCGGGCGAGCCGGCGCCGACGGACGAGCAGCCGACGGCGCCCGGCTCGGCCGCCCCGGAGCCGCCGGCGCCCTCCCCCGAGCCGCCGTCCCCGGCGCCGGACCCGACGGTCGCGGAACCCTCGTCCTCCGCGCACGAGGAGACCGGTGGCGGAGCGGCCGCCCAGCTGATCCAGCGGGAGCCGGCACCGGAGGCGGGGGCGCCGGTGTAGCCCCCGGCCGCGCCCGGGGCACCGCCCCGGGCCGCCGGGGGACGTGATGAGGGTCTCCCCGGTGTTCCGGGGGCTTGATTTGCCTTCGGTGGGGCAGGGTGCGTATGGTGGTAGATCGTTTGATCCCATTTGCCCGGCGCCACCGCAGAGCGCGCCGTGTGGCGCGTACTCTCCCTTGCCGTGGCGGACCGCATTGAGGCGGTCGTAATGCGAACACGGAGTTGACGGGCGCGTGCCGACGAGACTCCGGAAGGTTTCGCTTACGCATGTCCATTTCCAGTACCGATCACGCTGTCCTGCCCGAGGACACCCAGGCCGCCGAGGCCTCCCAGGCCGTCGAGAACGAGGCGCTCGAGAACATCGGTGACGTCGAGTTCGACGATGTCGACGACGAGATCGTCGACATCGTCGAGGTGGCCGACGAGGCCGACGAGGCCGACGAGACCCCCGAGATCACCTTCGCCGACCTGGGCCTGCCCGAGGGCGTCGTGCGCAAGCTCGCGCAGAACGGTGTGACGGTCCCCTTCCCGATCCAGGCCGCGACCATCCCGGACGCCCTGGTCGGCAAGGACATCCTCGGCCGTGGCCGCACCGGCTCCGGCAAGACCCTCTCCTTCGGTCTGCCGACCCTGGCCACGCTGGCCGGCGGTCACACCCAGAAGCACAAGCCCCGCGCCGTCATCCTCACCCCCACCCGTGAGCTGGCGATGCAGGTCGCCGACGCGCTCCAGCCGTACGGCGACGTCCTCGGCCTGAAGATGAAGGTCGTCTGCGGCGGTACGTCGATGGGCAACCAGATCTACGCCCTCGAGCGCGGCGTCGACATCCTCGTCGCCACCCCGGGCCGACTGCGCGACATCATCAACCGCGGCGCCTGCTCCCTGGAGGACGTGCAGATCGCCGTTCTCGACGAGGCCGACCAGATGTCCGACCTGGGCTTCCTGCCCGAGGTGACGGAGCTGCTCGACCAGGTGCCGGCCGGCGGCCAGCGCATGCTCTTCTCCGCGACCATGGAGAACGAGATCAAGACCCTCGTCGACCGCTACCTGAACAAGCCGGTCAGCCACGAGGTCGACGCCGCCCAGGGCGCCGTCACGACCATGTCCCACCACATCCTGATCGTGAAGCCCAAGGACAAGGCGCCGGTCACCGCCGCGATCGCCTCCCGCAAGGGCCGCACCATCATCTTCGTCCGCACCCAGCTGGGCGCCGACCGCGTCGCCGAGCAGCTGCGCGAGGCGGGCGTGAAGGCGGACGCGCTGCACGGCGGCATGACGCAGGGCGCGCGGACCCGGACCCTCGCCGACTTCAAGGACGGCTACGTCAACGTCCTGGTCGCGACCGACGTCGCCGCCCGCGGCATCCACGTCGACGGCATCGACCTGGTCCTCAACGTCGACCCGGCCGGCGACCACAAGGACTACCTGCACCGGGCCGGCCGTACGGCGCGCGCCGGGCGCACGGGCACGGTCGTCTCCCTCTCCCTGCCGCACCAGCGCCGGCAGATCTTCCGGCTGATGGAGGACGCGGGCGTCGACGCCGCGCGCCACATCATCCAGGGCGGCGCCGCCTTCGACCCGGAGGTCGCCGAGATCACCGGCGCCCGCTCGATGACCGAGGTCCAGGCGGAGTCCGCGGGCAACGCGGCCCAGCAGGCCGAGCGCGAGGTCGCCCACCTCACCAAGCAGCTGGAGCGTGCGCAGCGCCGTGCGAGCGAGCTGCGCGAGGAGGCGGACCGCCTGGTCGCCCGCGTCGCCCGTGAGCGCGGCGAGGACCCCGAGGCGGCGGTGGCCGAGGCGCAGGAGCAGGCCGAGGCCGAGGTGCAGGCGGCGGTCGAGGCGGCCTCCGTCCCCGAGCAGCCGGCCGCGCGTGACATCGACCGGGTCGCGCGCGAGGAGCGCACGCCGTCCACGCCGTCGTACGAGCGCCGTGAGCGCCGTGACGACCGGGGCGGCCGTTCCTTCGAGCGCCGTGACGACCGTGGCGGTCGTACCTTCGAGCGTCGTGACGACCGCGGTGGCTTCAACCGCGACAACCGTGACGACCGGGGTGGCCGTTCCTTCGAGCGCCGTGACGACCGTGGCGGTCGTTCCTTCGAGCGTCGTGACGACCGCGGTGGCGTCCGCCGTGACGACCGCGACAACCGTGGCGACCGTGGCTTCAACCGCGACCGCGACAACCGTGGCTTCAACCGCGACAACCGTGACGACCGGGGCGGCCGTTCCTTCGAGCGCCGTGACGACCGTGGCGGCTTCCGCCGTGACGACCGGGACAACCGCGACAACCGTGGTGGCGGCTTCAACCGCGACAACCGCGACAACCGCGACAACCGCGACCGTGACGACCGCGGCGGCCGTTCCTTCGAGCGCCGCGACGACCGTGGCGGCTTCCGCCGTGACGACCGTGCCGGTCACCGTGGCAGCGACCGCCCGTTCAACCGTGACCGCCGCGACGACCGCCCGGGCTTCCGCTCCGGCGGCCACGACCGCCCGTTCGGCCGCCGTGACGACCACCGCGGTGACCACCGCGGCAGCGGCTCCTTCGGCGGCGGCTCCTTCGGCCGCCGTGACGACAAGCCGCGCTGGAAGCGCAACGGCTGACACCGGCCGGTGACCGGCTGACCGAAGGGCCCGTACGACTCCCCGTCGTACGGGCCCTTTCGGCATCCCGGCCACCGACCGCACTTTTCGGCCAGGTTGTGACGTGTGTCACGGCCTCCGTGCGGGCATTGCTGGGGGCATGACAGATGAAGGCACAGGGAGCGGCCTCTCGGACGAGGAGCGGCTGGCCCAGCTCGGTTACACGCAGGTTCTCGCCCGCCGTATGTCGGCGTTCTCCAACTACGCGGTCTCCTTCACGATCATCTCGGTCCTCTCCGGCTGTCTGACCCTCTACCTCTTCGGGATGAACACCGGCGGCCCCGCGGTGATCACCTGGGGCTGGGTGGCCGTGGGCCTCATGACCCTCTTCGTGGGTCTGTCGATGGCCGAGATCTGTTCGGCGTACCCCACCTCCGCGGGCCTGTACTTCTGGGCCCACCGCCTCGCCCCGCCGCGCACGGCGGCCGCGTGGGCCTGGTTCACGGGCTGGTTCAACGTGCTGGGCCAGGTCGCGGTGACCGCGGGCATCGACTTCGGCGCGGCGTCCTTCCTCGGGGCGTACCTCAACCTCGAGTTCGGCTTCGAGGTGACGCCGGGCCGCACGGTCCTGCTGTTCGCCGGGATCCTCCTGCTGCACGGTCTGCTGAACACCTTCGGCGTGCGGATCGTCGCGCTGCTGAACAGCGTCAGCGTGTGGTGGCACGTACTCGGCGTCGCCGTGATCGTGGGCGCCCTGGCCTTCGTACCGGACCACCACCAGTCCGCGTCCTTCGTGTTCGGCGAGTTCGTCAACAACACGGGCTGGGGCAGCGGCGTCTACGTGGTGCTGCTGGGCCTCCTGATGGCCCAGTACACCTTCACCGGCTACGACGCCTCCGCCCATATGACCGAGGAGACGCACGACGCCGCCACGGCGGGCCCCAAGGGCATCGTCCAGTCGATCTGGACCTCCTGGATCGCCGGCTTCGTCCTGCTGCTCGGCTTCACCTTCGCCATCCAGTCCTACGACGGCGCCCTCGACTCCCCGACCGGCGCACCGCCCGCCCAGATCCTCCTCGACGCGCTCGGCGCCACGGCGGGCAAGCTGCTGCTCCTGGTGGTGATCGGCGCCCAGCTCTTCTGCGGAATGGCCTCCGTGACCGCCAACAGCCGCATGATCTACGCCTTTTCGAGGGACGGCGCGCTGCCCTGGTCGCACGTCTGGCACACGGTCAGCCCGCGCACCCGGACCCCGGTGGCGGCGGTCTGGCTGGCGGCGGGCGGCGCGCTGGTCCTCGGCCTGCCGTACCTGATCAACGTCACGGCCTACGCGGCGGTCACCTCCATCGCGGTGATCGGCCTGTACATCGCCTACGTCATCCCGACGCTGCTGAGGGTCCGCAAGGGCGCGGCCTTCGAGCGGGGTCCATGGCATCTGGGCCGCTGGTCGCAGGCGATCGGCGTGGTGTCGGTGGGGTGGGTCGCGGTGATCACCGTGCTGTTCATGCTGCCGCAGGTCGCCCCGGTCACCTGGGAGAACTTCAACTACGCCCCGGTCGCCGTCCTGGTCGTCCTCGGTTTCGCGGGCGGGTGGTGGCTGGCCTCGGCCCGCACCTGGTTCCTCAACCCCGACCATGAACGGACCGCCGCGCGCGAGGCGGCCCGGGCCGGAAAGACCCCCTGACCGGCTGATCCTCACCGGTTCCCGGCCCGCGGCGCGGCCGTGTCCCCGATACCCGATCGGAGACACGGCCGGGTCCGGCTATGCTCGTGGAGGCAACATCGCCTGGGCCCTTAGCTCAATTGGCAGAGCAGTGGACTTTTAATCCATTGGTTGTGGGTTCGAGTCCCACAGGGCCTACAGAACCGCCCCCAGCTCAGAGGTACTTCGAGCTGGGGGCGCGTCCGTTTTGGGCCCCCTCCATGATCGCGGGCTGGCCCGTCGCTGGCCCGAGAGGACAACGGGAATGAGCGCGGGCGGCCACCCACGGGGGTGACCGCCCGGCTCCCGCCTCGGCGCCTCTCCTGGGCCGTCGCCCAACGCCTCGGCGGGTCTGTGACGCCCCTCTCCCGGAGCGCTCCTCAATGTAGGGCTACCGCTACAGACAACATGATCACAGGCTGTGAGCGTGAGCCGGGTGCCAGCTGCCTCACCACAACCGCCCTGGGTCCTCGCTGAGCGGACGGTGCTCGGCCGCGCGATCCGTACGTCTCGGGTCCAGGCGGGCCTGACGCAGGAACAGGTGGCTCTCCGCGCAGGCCTGGACCGGGCTGGCGTCGTGCGCATCGAGCTGGGGCAGCAGTCACCCACCACGGACACACTCATCCGCATCGCAGCCGCCCTCGGCGTGACGGTGTCGGACCTGGTCTGGCGAGAGGGCCCGCCGCCGGCGCTCGGGGGGAACGCGTGACGGCGGGCCCAGTGGCCGCCTGGCCCCTTTCCCCGGGGGCGCAGCGGCCGAGGCCGGGCCGCGCGCAGGGGACGCGCAGGCCGGGCCGGTCAGTGGGGTATCGGAGCAGTGCGGTGCGTGTGGCCGCGCATGCGGACGTTGCAGTCGGATGCCCGCGAGTAGTCGCCGACGGCGGTGGCCTCGGCTCGCTTCCTCGCCAGGTTCGCGCAGATGACGCACCCCGGTACAGGCTTCGGCGGCGTAGGCGGCATCTGTAGGCGGTACGCGCTGCTCATCGTGGTCATCGCAGGTACCCCCGGATCAGCCGGTTCAGTGCGCGGCCGGTGTCGCAGTCCGGGGTGCTCTTGCACTCGGGGCAGGCGTCCGGCCCGGAGGCGTGGTCGAAGAGGGCGCTCATGGCGGCACGGCCGACGCACGTGCGGCAGGCCCGCGGGAACACCCGGGTGTCGCCGACCATCCTGGAGCCGAGATCGACCGCCATACTCGTGGAGAGCGCCTCGCCGCCCCAGACGCAGACGTAGCCCTCGCGCTGAGGGGCCGACAGAGACTCGGGGAGGGGCAGCAGAGCGAGCGCCTCATACGTGGGCTTGCCGCTGCTCACGGCGGGGTCGGGTGCCATCTCACGCCTCCACGGTCACGGTGATCCGTCTCACAACGTGACCGTAGGGGCTGTGGAACGAAGGATGGGGCAGGAATCCTGCCCCATCGCTCAGGCCGCCAGCAGGCCCAACTTCACTGCCAGGTCCGACGCGCGCCGGCGCCGGTCCGGCTGCTTGGATTCCGACTCCTCCAGCACGATCCGCCGGGCGTAGCCGTTGTACCGGATCGTTTCCGGGGCTGCCTCGAACGCGCGGTCCAGGGTGGCCAGGGCGACGTCCGGCTGCCCGTCCAGCTGGTAAGCGCGGGCCTCCTCGATCCGGTGCCGGGCCCGCCGCGGCCGGGACTTGATGACCGTCTCGTCGGTGCGCGCGGCCTGGCGTACGGACTCGCCGCCCTGGTGGAGCTCGACGGCGACGGTGACCGCGTGCGCGCCCATGATGGCGCGGCTGAAGCTGGTGACGGGGTGGTAGAAGTCGGCAGGCAGCTTCGTGGCGGTCCTGCTGGCCTTGTCCCACCACCCCCATGCCGTGCCGGTCTCGCCCCGGCGCGCGGCCGTGTACCCGGCCTCGAACTGGAGGGCCCCGGCGATCGCCAGCACCTTGCCCTCCGCATCCGCCAGCTGCGGTTCGAGGTAGCGCAGCGCCTCCAGCGTCACCGAGTCGGCGGCGTCGAAGTGCTTGGGCCCGCTGTCGCGGTGGGCCTGGGTCGTCAGCCACGCGGCGACGCCGATCGCGTGCGGGTCCTCGGAGTCCTGGGCGGCGACCATGCCGCGCTCGGCGACCCGCCACAGCAGGGCGCTGTCCGGCTGGTAGGCGACGAAGAACTGGGCCAGCGAGTACACCTCGGACAGGACGGCCTGGGCCGCGCGCCGGGTGCGCCCGTCGTCGGCCTGGCGCACGGCGAGCTGCGCGTCACGGATCAGGTCCGGAAGCAGGGCGCCGATGACTTCCCGGTGGTTGGGCGCCGAGTGCCGGGCCGCCCACGCGCGGTCCAGGCGGAGCCGCAGGTGCTGCGCGGACGGGGCCTGGCGGTCGGTGGAGAGCGGGAAGGCGTCGATGGCGGCCTTCACGGCGGCGAGGCGCGGGTGGCCGGGCCCGATGAAGAGGTCGACGTGGGTGGACTGGTCGCCGGTGAGGTCGGCGAGGTCGCGGACGCGGAGGATCTCCGCGATGCGGAGGATGGTGGGCAACTTGGGTACCTGGATCTGGCCGCCCTCGACCTGCTTCACCCACGAGGGGGACTTGCCGAGGAAGCCAGCGAGGACGGGGCGGCTCATGCCGCGGCGCTGACGGAGGATCTGCATGCGCTGGCCGAAGGCCACGTCTTCGGCGTACGGGTCCGGGGTAGCATCAGATGGCACGGTCTCGCCCTCCACTCTGAACAGGTCGCACTGCCAGGGTAGGGGGCGAGACCCTTTTTGTGCGGGGCCCTCGGACATGACGAAAGCGGCCCCGCCCTCCCACATGGGGAGGGCGGGGCCGCGGTGTTCAGGCTGGGCCGCCTTCGGCTCGGGTCTCGACCCGGGTGATCCGCTTCTCGTGGTCTTCCAGTTGCTCGTCGTGCTGGCCGAGCCGGGTCATCACACCTGGGCGGCCGGGGACACCGGGCCGGGCCTCGGCGCCCGACCAGTCCTCCCACGCGTCGTCGAACCGGTCGGCGATCCGCAGTACGGCCCGCAGGACCCGCCACACCAGAGCGAGAAGCCCGGCGATCGCCACGATCGCCACCGACCAGGCGACAGCTACGTCGACCGATCCCACGCCGGTCGCTCCCTCGGTCATCCACCCGCCTGGTCGTCGGTGCGCAGCCAGTTCGGGAGGAGGGCCTGGACGCCGGGGACGGCCATGACGCGGGCGAAGCCGCCCGCGACAGCGAGGGCGCCGGCCACCCAGGGCAGCGCGGCCGGGATGCCGGAGGCGCCGACGACCGCGGGCAGGACGACCGCGATGCCGAGCGCGGTCTGGAGGACGGTGCGCAGGGTGCGCTTGGCGGAGTCGCTCATGATGGTCTCGCTTCCTGTCCGGCGAGCCATCGCCGGACGAGCTGGTTGTGGCGAGCGTCGGCGAGCGCGTTGTGCTCGCCGTCCTCTTGCTCGGGCAGGTCGTCCCAGCGGAGGCCATGTCGCCGGGCTTCCTGCTGGATGTCGTTGGTGAACATCGGGACGCCCTCGGGGAGGCGGACCATGGGGCCCCAGAGCTGAGCGAGGGCGACGTGGTCGTAGGCCCCGTAGTTCGCCCATAGCTCCACGTCCGGTGTGGCCTGGAGGAAGGCGCGGACCTCGTTGGCGATGACCCACTTCGGCTTCACGCGCGTGTCCGTCGTGTCCAGCGCGCCGTCGCTCTGCTGGAGTGCGTTGATCTGCGGCGGCGGCTTGTAGCCGCGAAGCGGCAGGTGAGGCCACACGTTGGCCTTCAGCCACTGATGGTTCAGGATCCTGTCGACTGGCATGTCACTGTTGACGGCGTAGTACTCACGTCCGTCGTCGCACACCATGCCGATGGAGATCAGTTCGATGGTGCGGCCGTCCTCCAGGAACTCCAGGTCATAGTCGATCGCGGTCACGGGAGCCTCTCAGACGTGGGGGACCTTCAGGGCCGCCCAGGACTTCGCGCCCGGCCAGCCGTCGGCGGCCGCGCCGGTGTAGCCGAGCTTCCGCTGCCACTTCGCGTAGGACTTCCGGTCGGCCTCGGTCCACTGCGGGCCAGGGCCGTCCTCGTACGCCGAGCAGCCGACCGCGACCAGCCGCTTACCCATCGCGGTGACGATCGCCGAGCGCGGGGTCTTCCTGAACCACGCGGCGCCCGGGAACGGCTGGTGCGCCGGCGTCTCGACCACCGTGCCGCCCGGGCGGGGCGCGCCCTTCTGCACCCACGCGTACAGCGGACCGCCCGGGCACGAGGTGGCGTAGCCGTCACGGTGGCCCTTGACCTCGTTCCCGGCACCGTGCTCGCGCAGCAGCTCGATGCCGTCGCGGATCGCGCCGAGCATGGCGTCCGTGGGCTCGGTCAGGCCCTCGTCGCCGACTAGGCCGACGATGGCGTAGTGCGCGCGGTTGAGGTCCTGGTTGCCGTTGGCGCCGGTGCGCTTGCCGATGCCGCGGCCCTCGAGGAGGTAGCCGTGCGGGCAGGCCGCGTAGTTGTACGCGACGTCGGAGTAGTTCTCCTTGGTGTTCGCGAGGTGGCTGGCGCGGATGGCCCGCCACTCGGCGATGCAGGCGTCGTGGTCGGTGAGCAGCTTGGTGCTCACCGGCGTCCCCTCGTAGTGGACCTTCACGCCCAGGGTGGACGTCTGTATCGGTGCGGCGGAGGCGGGCCAGCCGAGCTGGGCGCGGGTGACGAGCTTCACTGGGTGCCCCCGTTCGCGTCGTCGACCGGGGTGAAGTCCAGGTAGTACTGCTTGCCCGGCTCGAAGGTGACGGCCGGGTTGTCCACCTGGATCGTGAGGCTGCCCGTCGGCGAGGCCTTCGCGTAGCGCTGGTCCTCGGGGACGGCCGGGTCGTACACGGCCGCGAATTCGTAGGAGCGGTGGACCTGCGAGTCCTCGGGCCCCCACTTCTTGTGGGTCTCGAAGAGGCAGCGGAACTTCGCGCGCACGGGCATTGTGATCTCCTTCGGCTTCCATTCGTGGTTCCAGCCGCCGTGGTCGTGGCGACAGCAGCCGCAGATCACGCAGCGGCAGTCCTGCCCCGGCACGTGGCCTCCAGGCATGAAGAAAGCCCCGGCCAGCGGCACGGGGCGGGCGGGGCAGGAACGGTCAGAGGTCCTCGGTGACCTGTATGGCGTAGGCGGAGGCGCGGACGGCGACCTTGCCGTCCGCGCCTGCGAGGTACTCCTTCAGGTGCGCGATCAGCTGCTCCTCGCTGATGTTGGGGAGCGCACCGCCGGCGCCGGTCTCGACCTTGACGGTGAGGTGCAGGCCGGTCTCGTCGGGGCCGTCGGCCTGTACCTGGTAGTAGGGGTAGGGCAGTTCGGGCACGGTCTCTCCTAGGCGAGTCGGCGGACCTCGAGGTACGAGCGGCCGGCGACGCGGGTGTCGGTGGCGGATGAGGCGGTCTGGGCCCACATCAGGGCGAGGGTCCCGGCGTTGGTGGTGGTGATGTCGCCCTCCTCGACGGCCAGGACCTGGTTCGTGGAGTTGCGGGTGCCGTAGCTGGTGTCGGTGGTGAACCCGTGGATGCCCCACCGGCCGTCGCCCTGCGGGTCGGTCGTCGAGGTGGGCGAGGTGCCGACGCCCCAGCAGGACCGCAGTCCGGTCGCGCCGGAGGGGACGGACCACTGCGTTTTGAAGCCGCCCGCGCTGCCCGCGCTGTAGTGGATTAGCATCCGCACCCGGTAGGTGGCGTTGGCCTCCAGCGCGATCTGGAGGTCCGGGTCCGCGGTCACGGTGGTCGTGGTGTTGCGGTTGGTGTCGCCCTGCTTGCGGATGAACTGGGGCAGCATGCTCGACAGGAGCAGGGTGGTGAGCCGGACGCCTGCGGGGATGGCGGGGTACTGCGACATGCTGCCTCCTACAGGGCGCCGATGGGGTTCTCGGCCAGGCGCACGACGGTGTTGGCGGTCTGGGCCTTGACGATGCCGTTGACGGACCGCACGACCGTCCAGGTCTGCGGGCTGCTGGCCCCGGTGATCGCGTCCACGCGCATCTCCTCGCCGCCGATCAGGACGTTGAAGGGGAACTCGGTCGGGTACGCGGCGGACGTGGCCCACAGGTTCCCGGCGGTGACGGCGACGGACAGGCTCGTCGCCGTCGACGTGGCGCCGGCGGCGAGCTGGCTGCCGTCGGTGTCGACCCGCACCGGGGACTCGCCCTCGAAGGACAGGTCGTCGATGTGGACAGCGTCCTCGCCGCTGGACGCCGAGTTGTCCTTGGCGTAGCGGAAAGTGATCGTGGTCTTGCCGGTGACGTCGGTGATGAACTGGGTCCACCCGGTGGTGCCCTGGGCGGTGAGGACGGTGGTCGCGTCGGCCAGGACGATGAGCCGGTCGCCGAGGAACCCGGAGCCGGCCGCCTCGGAAGACGTCCAGTACCAGAACCGCATCTCGGTCGCCCCGGGCGGGACGTTGACGATCCAGTCGCTGGTCTGGTTGTTGGTGATCGCCCCGGACCGCAGGGACCAGGCGCCGGTGTTGAAGTGCAGCTGCGAGCGCGCCCAGGGGACGGCGCCGCCGTTGGCGGCGGTGACCACGTAGGTCGTGTCCTCGAAGTCCTCGACGAGCGCGGCCGCGGCCACCCGCCACGGCACGGCCGGGACGCAGTTGAAGTACACGTCCCACGCGTACTGATCGAAGCTCTCGCTGTAGCCGCGGACGATCAGGTCGATGTTCCCCGGGGGGACGTCGCGGGGCGGGTTGGTGATGCGGAGCATGTCGCCCTGGTCGACGGCGAGGACGGCGTCGATGAGGTGCGGGGCGGCGGCGAGGTCGACGTGCACGACCGGGTAGCGCGGGGTCGGCCAGCCGCCCATGGTGCCCAGGTGCAGCAGCCACTCGGCGAGCGGCTGGGCCTGGCTGTCGTCGCCCAGCGAGCGGGTGACGCTGGACTCGTACAGGCCCACCCCGCTGGGCGGGTTCTGCACCGACAGGGTCCCGGTGGAGAGGACCGCGCGCCCGGAGGAGCCATCGGCGCGTTCCACGGTGACGTCGTTGGTGATCTCGGCGTCGTCGG
Organism: Streptomyces sp. YKOK-I1; assembly: GCF_054660435.1. Lineage (NCBI taxonomy): Bacteria > Bacillati > Actinomycetota > Actinomycetes > Kitasatosporales > Streptomycetaceae > Streptomyces > Streptomyces sp. YKOK-I1. The sequence goes on along the minus strand of NZ_BAAGDR010000001.1, from coordinate 5,059,329 downwards.
TGGCGGGCTCCAGCGGCGGGGCGACCTCGCGGTTGGCGGCGTAGTTGAGGGTCAGGGCCGGGGTCTGGCTGTAGAGGGTGGCCCGTCCCCGCAGCCGCAGCGCGGGCCGGGTGCGGTGCTCCATGAGGATGCCGATGTCGGAGGCGGCGGCGTCCTCGAGGAGGTTGAGCAGCGGGCCGGGCCGCTGTGCTCCCAGGCGCTGCTGGTCGGTGACCACGCCCCGGATGGAGAAGGGCAGGTTCTCCTCGCTGCCCAGGCGGTAGACGCGCTCGCCGGCGTACTCCCGCTGGAAGCCGTCGTCCGCGCTCTCGTAGGTGGTGACCGAGGACCGGTACGGCGTGGTGAGCGAGGCCGCGACACCGTTCCACACGGCGAGGTGTCCGACGCCCATGCCCTGATAGGCCGAGCCCCAGGACCCGATGACCTGGACGGCCCGGCCGGGGACGCCGGTGTAGATGGTGCGCACCACCCAGTATTCGTTCTCGACGACCTTGCGCCAGCCGGCGTGGACGTAGGTGTCGGCGCCGTTGACGGAGGTGTAGATCTGCAGGCGGTTCCAGGTCCCGGTGAACGCGGCCAGGGCGTCGGCGTCGTTGAAGTTGAAGAACGCGGTGACGTTCTCGTCGGCGTCGCGGACCTCGACGCGGATCCCGGCGGTGCCGGCCAGGACGACGGCGGCCGCCATGCCCGCGCCGGAGACCTTGACGCGGGCGATCTGCTGCTGGGTGGAGGGCAGCGTCTCCAGGAAGTAGACGAACTCGGCATGCCATCCGGTGGCGCTGCCCGCCGGGACGGTGGCCTGGAGGGTGGCGGCCGCGCCGAGGGTGGGCAGTGCGGACGAGCCGGGCAGGGTGTCGATGCCCGCGAACGACATGCCGCTGACGGCGGCCGCGCGGACGCTGGCCATGGGGCTGTAGGCCTGGGTCGCCCCGGATCCCTCCTCCATCGGCCAGTACGCGTCCGGAGTCCCGGACGGGATCCGGCGCCGCAGCGTCGAGCCGAGCGGGGAGTTCGGGCGGCCGTAGCGGCGCAGGATCCCGGCCGCCTCGACGGGCACCCACCGGTCCTTGCCGGAGACGTCCCACCGGGGCGGCCAGGAGGAGATCTCTCCGACGAACCGGTCCGCCCGCTTGCGGACCTTGGCCGTGCCGTTGACCGTCCACACCCGGCCCGTGCTGTCCGTGGTGCCGGTGGCGCCGTCGGCCAGCGCCCGGGTGTCGAGGTCGGCGACGAGGGTCCCGTCGATCCCGGACCGCACCTGCGCCCGGGTCGCGGTCCCGATGAACGGCACGCGCGGCGGTGTGGTCGTCGCGTCGGTCGGGCCGATCCGCAGGTCGCTGGTGGTGGTCGACTGGATCGCGGTGGTGAAGCCGCCGGTGACGGTGTTGCCGATCTGGGTCCACGGGCCGCTGATGGAGTCGGCCTGGTAGAAGCGCACGGCCAGGCCGCCGGCGCCGTCGTCGACGTCGAGGGTCACGCGCAGCGCGGCCCCGCCGTACAGGGCCGCGCTGATCGAGGCCTCCACCGAGGCGGCCGACGCGTCGCGCCAGCCGAACACCAGCCGTCCGACGTACCAGCGGATGGACCAGGCCCGCTCGGTGTTGGTCGTCGACCACTTGCCGATGAGGTTCTGGTTGCGGGCGGTGTCGGTCATGTCGGCGTCGAACTCGACCCGCACGTCGATGTCGCCGGTGATGTTGAGGGCGGCGGCGTGCGGGGTGGAGACGTAGCCGGTCGTGTCGCCGTCGAGCTCCAGGTGCGCGGTCGACTTCGGCACGTGCACCCGCACCAGGGTGTTGCGGCCGATCTTCCCGTACAGGTCGGACAGCGGGTTGCCCTCGCTGTACCGGCCGGAGATCCCGGGCGCCGCCTTGGAGGCGCCGTTGTTGAAGGTGAGGGTGCACTTGCCCGGGTCCGAGCGGCTGCCCTCGTCGGGCTGCCCGCGGGTGATGGTCATGATGTCGCGGGTGTAGACGTCGGCGGTGACGTCCGTCCATGTCCCGTCGATGCGCAGCTCGGCCTTGATGTCGAGCGGGGTCTGGGGGAACGCCACCGGGTGTCTCCTCTCTGGGTCAGCCGTTACCGAGCAGGGTCTGGGCGGAGCCCCGCCCGTCGATCCGGACCATCTTTCGGAACAGCCGCTTCCATTCCTCGTCGGCGCCGCGCACGTCGATGATCAGGCGGCCGGGAGCGGCAGCCTGGGCGCCGACCATCGGCGCCATGCCCGTCGCGGTGAGCGGCCGTTGCGGTGCAGCCAGCCCGGGCTGCACGAGCGTGCGCAGCGCGGTGTCCAGCTGGGGCTGGGTCCGCTGGATGCCGGCCACCACGCCGGGCGGGATGAACGCGCCGACCTCGTCGGCGAACAGGCGCGAAGGGGAGCGGATGCCGAGGGCCTTCTTCACGGCGGCCGACATGCCCTTGGCGATGCGCAGCATCTGCTGCTCGATCGCCTTCTCCTTGGCGCGCAGGCCCTTGATCAGGCCGTTCGCGGCGTCAAGCCCGGCCCCGTACATGGCGTTGCCCGCCACGCTCCCGGCCTGCCCGGCGGCGGTGACGAGCTTGGACTGGCTGGAGTTGATCTGGGCGATGGTGCCCTTGTCGGCCTGGGCGAGCGCGATAGCTGCGGCGCTGCCGCCCTCGACCCCGGCCTGCGCGATCTGCGCGATGAGGTCGCTCCTGACGCCCTTGGCGCGCAGCTTGCTCAGGTTCGAGGCGAACGTCTGGGCGGCGAGGAGCTTCTGGTTCAGGCCCTCCAGGATGCCGCGCGCGGTGGTCGCCCCGTCCGTGTTCGACGTGATGTTCGCGGCGTCCAGGACGCCCTTCTTCACGTCGGCGGCGAGCTTGTCCCGCTGCTTGATCAGGTCGGCCAGGCCCTTCGACGCGGTCTTCAGCCGGGTGGCCAGGGCGGCCTCGTGGTTGGCCAGCTTCACCAGGGAACTGGTCCCGGTGCTGATCTTGGACAGTGCCTTGGACCGCTTTCCCCCGGTGGCCAGGCTGTCGCGGACGATGTCGGCGAGCTTGGTCGAGGCGGCCTTCACCTGCTTCGACGAGCCGGTCAGGCCGTCGATCAGACCCCGGGCGATCCACCGGCCCTGCGCGGCTGTGACCTTGGACGGCGAGTTGATGCCGAGGGCCTTGGCGATCGGGCCCGGAATCATCGACTTGGCCCAGCCGAGCAGCTTGGACTTGATCCATCCGCCCATGCTGACGATCCCGGACCACAGGCCCTGGACGACTGCTTTGCCCTTGGACACCAGCAGGCTGCCGAGGTTGCCCATCGCGGCGGAGATCCGGCTGGGCAGACCTCGCACCCACGCCACCATGGCCATGGCACGGCTGATGGTCGCCGACTTGATCGAGTTCCAGTGCTTGATGATCAGGCCGATGAGCGTCCAGTTCAGGAACGCCTTGACCATGAAGTCCTTGGCCCACACCAGCTTGGCCACCACCCAGTTCCAGGCGGCGAGCGTGGCCTTCTTGATCGTGTCCCAGTTCGCGACGATCAGGGCCACGATCGCGATCACGGCGGCGGTGATCCAGCCGATGGGGCCCATCGCGATCAGCCACTGAGCGGCCATGGTCGTCGCCCAGATGATGGCCCGTGCGGCCATCAGCGCGAACTGCACAGCAGCGGTCGCGCCGGCGCGCAGGACGGCCAGCACCCAGGTGCCCATCGACAGCAGCGCGGAGCCGGTCCACGCGGCCGCCGTCGTCGCGGCTGAGGCGACCGCCCCGGCGCCGATACGGACGTAGGCGGCCAGGCCGACCGCGTTCATCCGGACCCACCCGGCGATGACCGTCCAGGTCGAGGACGCCATCACGGTGTGCGCGGCCGTGACCACCGTGGACACGGCGGCGTAGGTCGTCATCGCGGCCTTGACCACGAGGACCGTGGCGGCCAGGCCCGCGAAGGTGTAGGCGAGCGGCTCGAAGACGGCCTGGTTGTCCATGGCGAACTGGACGAACCCGCCGGTGACCTCGGTGAGCTGCATCATCGCCTTGCGCTTGAAGGTCTCCAGCGCGGAGGCGGCGCTGCCGCCCATGGTCTTGACGAGCTTGTCGGTCGAACCGCCCGCCTTGTCCATGCCCGAAGCCGCGGCGGCGGAGGCCGGGTTGAGGGCGAACAGGGCGTCGCCCATGACGGTGCCGGGGTCACCGAACAGGGCGGTGGCCGCGTTGAGGCGTACCGTCTCGTCCTTCGTGCCGCGCAGCGCGTCGAGGGTGAGTTGCAGGGCCGCCTTGCCGTCGGCGCCGCCCTTCTTCAGCTTGGCGGCGACCATGTCGGAGTCCACGCCGATGGACTTGAAGGCGTCCTTCACGCCCTGGCTCTGGCCGATGGCGAGCTCGCCGAACTGGCCGAGGGCGTCGGCGACCTGGTCGGAGTCGCGGGCGCCGGCGTCGATGGCCTGGTCGATCAGGCCGACGGCAGTCTGCCCGTCGAGGCCGACCCGGGCGAACTGCACCGAATACTCGTTGAGCGTGTCGAGGAAGTCGTCTGCCTTGTTCGCCGAGGTCTGGAAACCCTGGCTGATGATGTCGAAGGCTTCCTCGGCGCTGGAGGCGAGTCCGGTGTGCATGAGCTGCCCGACGGCTGCGGTGACCGGGCCGACCTCCTGGTCGAAGGTGTCGGCCAGCGCCATGGCCTTGGTGGTGACCCCTTCGAGGCCGCCCTCGGCCTGCGAGACGTCGCCGATGTTCTGGTAGACGCCCCGGATCGCCGTGTTCACGGTCTCGACGCTGTCGCCCCAGGCGTTGGAGTAGACGCTGGCGGACACCTTCGCCAGCTCGGCCGCTTCCTGCGGTCCCACGCCGAGCTGGGCCTGGAGCTTGGCGTTGGCCGCCGACATGTCCAGGCTCGCCGCGACGCCGACGCCGAGGGCCGCCGCGACGCTCGCCCCGATGCCGGCGGCCGCCGTGTCGAACCGTTCCCGGGCGGAGGACAGCCCCTGCTCGGTGTTGTCGCGGCTGACCAGGTTGAACACCAGCGACGTATCGCTCACGCCGAGCACCCCCTGCGAGTAGGGGGCTCAGCGGCCCCTGTTCAGTTCTTCAGCGGCCTCGCGCTGTGCTTTCTCGTAGGCGTCGAGCCAGTCGAGGAGCAGGTCTGTCTCCTCGACCGTGCATTCGTCCCAGTCCCGTGGCCGCATGCCGAGCAGGTGGGCGGCGTCGCCCAGCCGCGTCAGTCGGCGACGGGCAGCTGGGCTTTTCCCTCGTCCTCGGGGTCCTCGTAGGCTTCGGCGATCTCGCCGTCGAGCTTGGCCAGGACCGTCTCGCGCTCCTCGCCGGTGGCCGAGTCGGCGACTGTGGCGCGGATCTCGATCAGCTCGGCCTTGGTGTACTCCAGCTTCAGTTCGTCCCACGCGAAGTCGACGTCGTCCCACTTAACGGTGGGGTGGTCCCGCTTGAGGAAGACGAACAGCAGCGCGCGCCGGCACAGGCTGTTGCCCTGGACGACGTCCTTGGTGAAGTCGGACCAGTTGCGTTCGGTGCGCCGCTCGATCCACTCCCGTTCCGCCGACATGATCTTGCGGGGGTTGTACTTCCAGCGCGTCGGCTCGGCCTGCCCCTCGGGGCTGTAAACCAGGTACACCGTGCTCCTATCCCGCCCGGGCGGCGATGCGCCGGGCCATGTTCTCCATCGCCGCCTCGACGGCGGCCTTGTACGTGCCCTCACGCCCCTGGAAGCTGCGGTCGAACCAGTCGACCTTGCCGTGCTGCTGCACCCACACCTCGCGGTTGCCGAACACCGGGTGCCTCCAACCGCGCGCCCGGTTCAGCCGGCGTGGGGCGTTGGGGAAGTTGCGGACGTTCTTCGTCTTGAAGGCCTTCACCCGGGCGCCGGACCAGCGCCCGCCGAGCTTGACCTCTGGCCTGATCTTCCGGGCGACGCTGGAGCGCAGGGCGGGCGCGGTGGGCAGGCCCGCCGAGGACATCGCCATGATGCTGCTCTTGGCCTCGGCGGCCCCCGGCTTGAGCGCCTCGCGCATGTTCGCCGCGAGCTCCTTGCGCAGGGCCTTGCCGTCCTCCTCGGCGCGGATCGCCCGGGTGAGGGCGACCAGGCCCTCGTGCGTTTCGACGCCGAGGGAGAACGGCGGGCCGCCGCCAGCCATCAGGCCGTGGCGCGGGTGACGGCGCCCGACGTCGGGAAGGACACGCCCACCGTGGCCTCGTCGCCCACGCTGCCCTCGATGGGGTTCCACGCCTTGATCAGGATCGACCCGGTGTATTTCGGGTTGGACGTGCCGACCGCGGCCTGGTCGGCGCGCACCTCGAACGCCACGACCGTCCCGAGCAGGGGCCACATGATCGAGTCGAGCTGTGCGGCGGCGAAGTCCTGGAGGAACTCGACCGCGAGCTCGGCGCTCTTGAGTCCGCCGAGGACTTCCTTCCATCCGGCGGAGCTGTAGGTCGTGACGTCCTTGTCCTCGACCTCGACCGACAGCTCGGCCTTCTTCGTGTTGGAGCTCAGGACCGTGCCGTTGATCGACAGGTACTGGGCGAGCAGAACCATCTTGGCCATGACGGGCCCCCTTCCAGGGCGTGACTACGGCCCCGGTGCGGGCCGGGGTGGAGTGGGTTACGAGGGTGGCTACGCGCCGATGCCGAGCGAGCCGACGAACAGGAACGACGGCGTGGTGCCGCTGATCGTCCAGGCGATCCGCCACCACGTGTCCGTGATCGCGGTCCCGTTCGTGCGCAGGATCTGCCCGCCGACTGCCGTCGCCGCGGCGAAGGTGAGCCGAGTCGTCGGGCTGGCGAAGGTGTTGTCCACCGAGGACTCGACGCGCGCGGTGATGGTGGGCGTGCTGGTGCCGGCCACGGACAGGACGTGCAGCGCGGCGTGCAGCTTCTTGCCGGACGGGACGGCGCCGAGCTGGAGGCCCGTGCCGGTACCAGTCGCGGTGCGGGCGGTACCGGGCGGGTGGGCGAACTGCCCGCGCACCAGAGGCGAGGCGGACTTCGCCGTGCCGGACCAAGGGGCGACCTCGCCGACCGCGTCGAACAGGGCGTAGTCCGAGCGCAGCGCCGACATCAGGTAGGCCAGGTCGCCCACGTTCGCGGCGTTGTTCGCGCTGACGGACCAGGGGATGACGGTGCCGATGTGCGCCCATGACGCGTCGTCGACCTTGGACGGGTCGGCCGCCTCCCACTGTCCTTCGCCCGACAGCTCCGCCGAGCCCAGGCCGCCGAGGACCTCCTTCCATCCGCCGGACGCGTAGTTCGTCGAGTCCTTGTCCTCGACCTCCGAGGACAGCTCGATCTTGTTCGAGGCGCCGGTAAGGTCGACGCCGGCGGCGAACGTACGGACGTTCAGCAGGACGGTCTTGCTCACGTCGCCTCGCCCTCGGTCTCGGCCGACTTGCGGCGGCGGGTGCGCGGCTCGGCCGGGGCCTGGCCGTCGTCCTCGTCGGTGACCTCCTCGGCGACGCCGGAGGCGACCAGGTGCGCGGCGGCCGCCGTCGGCAGCTCGGCCGCCTCTCCCTTGGCGGGCCAGGGCTCGCCGTCGCGGGTGGCCCCGTCGGGCATCTGGACCAGCATGCGGATGCGCATGTCAGCTCCCTTCTCCGATGACTTTGATCATCAGTTCGGCGCCGACGTAGGTGGTGCCGGCGTGGTCGTACCAGCGGTAGCCCTGCACGCGCATCACGTGCAGGTCGTGGGCCAGGCCGCCCAGGGCGTACTCGCCGGGCTCCCCGCGCGCGGCCTCGATGGTCTGCTTCAGCGAGGCCGGGCCGGAGCCGGACAGCATCAGGTCGAGCAGCTGCTGTCCGGCCTTGTCGTCGGCGCGGCCGACCAGGATGCGGGTCGTGAAGACGAGTTCGTCCAGGCTCCGGCGCATGGCCTTGTCGAAGTCCTGCTCGTACTCGGCGACGAAGAAGTGCGGGGCGATCACGGCGTCCGGGACGTATCCGGTCGCGGTGAGCTTGGGCAGGCCGTCCGGGAGGACGACCGCGCGGGCCGCGTCGGCGAGCGCGTCGCGCACGGCGGAGATCTGCATGCTGCTCCCTATCCGAAGCCCGGCAGGATGAACGGTTCGATCAACGCCCACACGTCCGGGTCGCGGCGGGAGAGGTTGCGCACGCCCCACTCGGCCGAGCCGATGATCCCCTCCGGGCTGTCCTTGCGCTTATACAGGCGGGACGCCTGGATCAGCGCGGCCTCGTGGATGTCCTCGGGCACGGCGGGCCAGCCGAAGCGGGCGGTGACCCGCACGCGTGTGGTGGTGCTCCCCCAGCTGCCGGAGCGCAGCAGTCCGGTGATGGGGCGGCCGTCGGCGAGGGCGTTGTCCGGCTGGGTCTCGTATCCGGTGATGGCCGTCCAGGATGAGCCGCTTCCGGTCTCCACCACCAGGCCAGTGGCGTCGCCGATGTCGTCGACCAGCAGCAGGTCTCCGTCGTCCTCGCACACCACACGCCCGGCCAGCCGGAACGTCCGCTGCACGGGCGCCTCGTCGAGCCAGAATCGGCGGCCGGTGGCCTTGTCGATGCTGCGGGACGCCGAAGCGCGGACCCGGTCCAGCTCGGCGTCCCGGCTCTCGTCGTCCGGCTCAAGGCCGAACTGGCGCCTCAGCTCGTACAGGGTGACGTACTCGTTGGCCACCGGGCGTCACTCCGTCGGCGGCGCGGACGGCGGCTCGGGCGAGGCCGGGGCCGCGGTCTTCTTCGCGGCAGTCTTCTTCGCCGGGGGCTTGCCCTGGGCGGCGGTCTGCTGCGGCGCAGCCGTACGGCCTTGCGGCCCGTCCTGCTCGTCGTCGCCGCGCAGCAGGGCGATCTGCTCGTCGACCTGCGCGACGCGGTCGTCCAGGCCGCGGCTCTCGTATCCGGCGCGCTCCCGCTTGAGCGCGGCGAGCATGTTGTCGATGCTGGCCATGGGGCCTCCTCAGAAGACGGTCACGTCAGCGGTGTTCGTGACGTTGGTGTTGGCGGAGTACGTCAGCCGCAGGAACCGCCACGGCTGGTCCGGCCGCAGGATCTTCAGCGTGGTGCCCGCCGTGGTGATGGCGAACGTGGCGACCGCCCCGGTGTCGGGCGTGGCCGGGGCTGCGTAGGAGACGGCAAACCAGTTGGTGCCATCCGCGCTGCCCTCGATCGCGTACGTGCATGTCGGCGTCGCACCAACCGCCGTGGTGATGGCCAGCAGCGCGGGCCGCTCGACGGCCGCCCCGCGATCGAGGACGTTCGTCGAGACGCCGTCCCCGGCCTGCGCCGACGACAGCCGTACAGAGTTCGGCAGCCGGTCGCCGCCGAGCGCCTGGAGAGTGGACATCGTGTGGGGCTCCCGTCCCGTGTGCCGTGGTGGACCGCGCGGCCCGGGGAGTCGGCCGGGCCGCGCGGTCAGGGACGGTCAGAACGCCGGGGTGACCAGGCCCGTGCCGCCGACCTTCTGCGTGCCGTTGGTGTAGCGGCCGAAGGTGTACGCGAAGTACGAGTACGCCACCAGCAGGACGCCCAGCGAGGCGGCGGCCGGCTGCTCGGCACGGATGAACAGCGGCGCGTTCGGGTCCTCCCACAGGTGGCACTCCGAGGACGGCACCACGTAGATCTCGTCCTCGTTGGTGCCCGCGCCGAGGTTCGTCGCGATGTTGTTGTCGACGACGACCTCCAGGCCGCAGGGCAGGACACCGCGCGGGCCGGAGGCGTAGGAGCTGTTCGGGTTGGCCGTGCCGCCCGCCTGCACCGGCAGGCCCGACCAGTTGATCAGGGGCCACGTCGAGGACATCTGGGACGACAGCCAGTACCAGCGCCGGGAGTGCATCACGGCGTGGCTCGGGCGGCCCATCGCCAGCAGCGCCGCCTCGACGCCCGCGGCCGCCCCGAGGATCTTCGGGTACAGCTCGGCGCCCGTCGGGGTGCCGTCGGTGTAGGCATTGGCGTTCGCCACGTTCGTCAGACCGTTGGTGGCCTGGTTGAGCAGCGTGGAGTCGAGCACGGTGGCGACCCGGTTGAACAGGTCCTGCATCGTGACGTCCTCGATGCCCGTGCCGCGGTCGATCGCCTGCCGGGACACGGTCTGCTGGCCCGCCGCGGTCTGCACGTTCACTGTGAGCAGCGTGTCGTCCATGTTCGTCTCGGACACCGCGGTGTTCTCCGACGCCTGCACCGCGGCGCTGGACGCCGTGGTGACGCGGGAGATGTTCACGGACATGCCCGCCTCCGGCAGCGGGTGCCGGTTGCAGACGTCCGCGAACGGGCGCAGCGCCGCCGTGGCCGGGGCGTACAGGTCCGTCAGGTACTGCGGCACCGTCAGGCCTGCGAACGCGCCCGTGCCGACGGCACGCTGCATGTACTCGGCCCGCTCGACGCGCTCCTCACGCATGTGCTGGGCGAGCCGGTGTGAGGCCTCAACGTCCTGGAACAGGAACTGCCGGGAGACGTCCATCAGGAAGCCCTTGCCGAGCGGGTCCTGGTCCTTGCGGTAGGTCCGCTCCTCCTGGCCGACGCGGGCGACCTGGTCGTACGAAGGCTTGCGGGTCTCGGTCGCCCGGACCTCCCGCTGCTTCGCCTCCCGCTCCTGCTCCTCGGTCTTGAGTCGCTGCGTGGTGGCCAGCTTGTTCTCGATGCCGGCGATGTCGTTCTTCGCCTGGTCGCGCGCGGCGAACAGCTCGGCGACGCGCTCGTCCTCCTCGGCGGAGAGGTTGGAGCGGCCGTCCTGCTGCGCCTTGTCCAGGATCAGCTGGACCTCGGCGCCGCACTTCTTCAGCCGCTTCTGGGCGGCCTCCAGCTCGACCTCGATCGAGGCGATCAGGTCGTCGATGGTTCCGGGCATGGGGAAGTTCCCTCCGTGCAGATGGGGCAGGGGTGGGTGCAGCAACAGCGGGGCCACGGCCCACCCGGGTCATCTGCCGGGCGGCACAGGGCGGTGAGCTTCCGGGGGCGTCTGCCCGGACAGCGCGCTGTGTCTGGTGTGCTCAGTCCTCGTCGCAGTCGACGAGCAGCTGAGTGCGGAGCATGGAGATCGACCGCCCGCTGGCGGCCGGGGCCGCGGCACGTGCGGGTGCCGGCATCTGCGGCACGGGCACGGCGGCGGGGATGGTGAGGTCGGATCGCTGGGCCAGGCGGCTGTATGCCTCGCGGGCCAGCAGCGGCGGCAGGTTGGGGATGAGGTCGAGGAATTCGCCGGAGCGGGCGGCGATGCTGGTGTGCGGGTTGGCGCCGTAGGTGACGGGGCCGACGTCGCCGCGCTCCAGGTCGAAGCTATTGATGCGGTACTCGGTGTAGTCCGGGGACCACTGGCCCGAGGTGATGCGGAACATGAACGACTGCTCGCGCACGTCCGCATCCTCGATGGCCTGGACGAGCAGCTGCACATCGGCCCGCTTGGGGTTCAGCAGCGCGCGCTGCCCCAGCCCCTGCTCGTCCGCCCACAGCGTCAGCCGGCCGTTGCGCGTCGAGGCCATCGGCGTGCCCGCGTGGTTGAAGCGGAACACGACCTCGGGGTCGGCGGCGAGAGTGCCATCGGCCGCGCCCAGGGAGACGATTTCGGTGTACGGGCCGTAGAAGTCGTACATCTCGTAGCCCTGCTCGAAGGCGCTCGCGTAGCCCTCGACCTGGTACCACTCCATGTCGTCCCGCACGATCTTCTTCGCCCGCAGCTGCGAGGTGAACCGCAGCTCGGGTGACTCGGGCCGGTCCCGGGGGACGGCCATCGCCGTCGAGCCCGCCGCGCCGGCGCGGGCCTGGGCAGCCTGCTGCCGCAGGGTCGCCATGTCGGTCATGAGGGGGTGCCTCCAGTCGGGGTCGCGGTGGTGGGCTGCGCCTGGGCGCCCTTGCCGAAGAGCCGGTCGAACTCCGCCTTCTGTTCCTCGGTCAGCGGCGGCTGGTCGTAGAAGGCGCGGGCCTCGGACGGCGTCAGCGTCCGGGAGTCGATGCGCGTCTTGAGGACGCTGGCCTGGGCCTGCGGGTCCATCGCCAGCAGCGCGTTGCGGTTGAGCTTCACGAACCGCGGCCGCGACGACAGGCGACTCAGCGCGTTCTCACGGCGGGACACGGCGGGGCCGAGGGACATGACCAGGAACTGAAGGTTGCGCTGGGTCATGTTGGCGTAGGTCACCGAGCTGCCCGACACCGAGGCGTCGATCAGGTCGGACGGGCAGTCGAAGAACCGGGCGATGTCCCCGATGCCGAACTGCTTCGCGGCGATCCAGTCGGCTCCCGCCTGCTCGGCCTGGATCATCTCGTAGTCCCAGTCGTTGCCGGTGACGAACAGGTCCCGGCCCTGGACGGCGGCCTTGAAGCGGAGCTTGGTCGCGTCGGCCACATCCTGGGTGATCGTCTTGGCGGTGTTCTTCAGATGCGCCGAGGGCACGGCCCCGTTGCGGAACCAGTCCATGGCGAACTGCTGGATGGACAGGTACTCGCTGATGGACCATGCCGCGTACGCCACCGGCGACAGCCCCACGGGCAGGCCGGGCACCGTGTACTGCTTCTCGTGCCACACCTCGCTCGGGTCGTACTCGGTGCCCGCGATCCGGTACTTCTTCTGGCCCTTGCGCATCCGCACCGTGACGTCGCCGATAGGCACCAGCTCGATACGGGCCGGGAGGTTCAGCCCGTCCCGCGCGGTGATCAGGCCGACCGTGTTCCCGGCCCGGTCGAGGTCGAACTGGCTGGAGTACATCCACTCCGGCATCTCGACCTCGTCGCCGCCCGGGGTGACGAGGACGGCTGGCTTGGGCACCTCGACCTGGATCCCGTCGACCTTGCGGTAGAGGTCCACCGGCATCGTCGAGATGAGGTTCGCCCGCAGCCGCAGGCACGCCCACACCGCGCTGTGCCGGAGGGCTGTGTCGTTCGTGATGGCCACGGCCCCGCCCGACGAGCCGGGCCGTGGCGGGATCAGCTGGTCGGCGGTCTGGCCCGCGAAGTCGCGGCGGCGGAACAGGCTCACGTCCTACCGCCCTTCGTCCGGCCGGCCCCGGCAGCGAGCCAGGAACCGGAGAGGACCACCACACCGCTGACGGCGAGCGCCGCCCACCCCAGCCACCGGTACACCCCGGCGCCCGCGCCGGCCGCGACGAGCAGCAGGCCGACGGTGTCGAGAGCTGTCGTCATCCGCTCGCGCACTACGCCCCTCCTTCAGTAGATCGAGTCGAGTGGGTCGTAGTCGTCCAGCACGTGCGGGCCCCGGATGACCAGCGCCCACCGGGCGAAGGTCGTGGCGGCGAGCGGGCTGATGTCGACCAGGCTGTTCGTCCGGTCCAGCGTCCAGGCGTCCCCTTGCCGCCGGGTCCTCGCCCCGTTCACCGCGGCGGTGAGCGGCACCTGGTCGATGTGCTTGACGGTGCCCTGGTTCATGGCGTCGGCCAGCTGCCCGCAGGCCTCGGTGATGTCGCCCGACCGCATCACGGCCAGGTCCCCGCGCTCCGGCTCCGCCTTGTCCTTCGGCACGTCGATGCCCGCGGCCACCAGGTCGTCGATGAGCGAGGCGGCCGGTGACCCGGCGGCGACCGCCACGGCCACCGGCTTCCACAGCGCGGCCAGCCGCACGGCGGCCGGGACGAGCCAGTCGGTACCGGCGCGGTGCGCGACGACCTCAAGGTGCACCTTGCCGTCCGGCAGCCGGCAGGCCGCTCCAATCGCCGCGTGCTTGCGGTCCTGCGACACGTCGATGGCCAGAGCCACGTCGGTGTTCGCCTTGCTGGCTGCATCGACCAGGCCGGGCCACTTCGCCTTCGGCACGTTCGGGTCGGACGGAGGGGTCGGCTTCCGCGTCCGGTTGAGGTAGGCCCGGTCGAACTCGGCCGGGTCCATCTTCTCCAGCTCGGCGGCGATGATCTCCTCGGTCACCGTGTACCCCAGCGCGGGCAGCGTCGCCCGCCACGTCGCCGGGTCCGACCGGTCCATGTCCTCCGGCGCGTACCACTCGAAGTACGCCGAGCGCGGCCGGGCCGCGAACGGGTCCTCGGCGAGCGCCGCGAACAGCGCCTCGATCAGAGCCCGGCCGTTCTCGCGCTTCTTGTTCAGCCACACGCTCTTGGTCGTCCCGCCGGCGGACGCCCACCACAGCTGTGCCATGGCCCGGGTCAGCATCGCCGGAGAGAACGCCTGCTCAAGGCGGTCGTCCTCGTGCGCGAACGCCTCGTCGATGAAGCCCAGGTCGAGCGGCGGCCCGTGGCCGGCCTTCTCCGTGTTCGCGGTGATGCCCATGCGCGAGCGCTTGCCGGGGAAGAGGATCGCCTCGTTGCCGTTGCTCTTCCGGATGCGCGCGTACCGGGCCAGGTCGGAGCCGCTGATCTTCTCCCAGAACTCGTCTTCCCAGCGCTGCCTCGCCATGCCCCGGGTCTGCGCCGCGTAGACGATGTTCTGCCGCGGCCACGCCATCGCACGGTGGACCTGGGCGCCCAGGGTCAGCTCGGTCTTGCCCTGCTGCCGGGAGACGGAGAGACCGACCTCCCGGTGCGCGAACCGGCCGGTGTCCGGGTCCAGCTCCAGGGCCACGTCACTGACGTAGCGCTGCCAGGGCATCGGCGGGGCGCCGAGCTTGGTCATGACCTTCCACAGCTTCGGCCCGAGCGACGGCCGGTCCGGATGCCGGGGGGTCCCCCACCGGGGAGGGCAGGTCAGTCCGTACCGCTCGTAGAGGTCCTCGGCGAACTCAGTCGGGGGAGCCCAGGTCTCCGAGGTCGTCGTCATCGTCAGCGGCCCGCCCCTCCAGCAGCGTGGCGAGCGTCTGCCGGAGCTCGCGGGTCAACTGGGGCAGCAGTTTGTCGCCGGCGTCGGTCACCGCCTCCCCGCAGGTCTGGCACTCGCCGCTCGCCACGGTGTCGATCGAGCGGGCCAGCGTGAACGCCAGCTCGGACAGCGACGGCTCGACGCCGGCCAGGTCGCCGAGCTGCTCGACGTCGCTGCGCACGGCCTCCTCGACGGGGCCCATGACGCCCCCTTCCATGATCATCCAGGGTCATCGGCCCGGGGGGAGAAAAATAAAAGCTGGGCGCGGGGTTGCGATATGTCCGATTTCTAAAAAATCTTGGGAGATCCCAGCTCGATCGGATCGATCATCTCGGAATCACGACTTTGACCTGCACGTTTGCCTTGCCTGCCTTCACCAGATGATGAGGGCCTCGAAGGGCACGCCGTGCTCTGCCTTCAGCTGGTCGGGGCCGGGCATCTGGTCGCGAGGGATCCACCCTGAGCTGTAGCCGCAGTTGCACAGCAGGTGCACCATGCCGACCGAACGGTTCTCCAGCCATGAGGTGCCGTCGTCCTGGACGGGCCCTGGCCTGGACTCGATCTGGTTGTGGATGGTGAGCCGGTGGCCTGTCGCCCAGCCCAGTCCTTGCGCGCGGCGCTGCGCTTCCTCGATGGCCTCGGCCTGCTCGCGAGTGATGGCCACGTGCTCTCCTCTCTACGGTCCGGCGAACCAGTCGACCGAGGTGTGCAGCTGCACGACGTCGGCGAGCGGCCGGTCGCCCTTCTCCGAGTTGCACTTGCGGAGGCAGGTGGGGCAGCCGTTCACGCCGTGGATGGGGGCGAGGTTGTCGGGGTCGAGGCGGGCGCCGCCCTTGCTGGCGGCGTGGATGTGGTCGACGGCGTCGGATGCGCCGTGGCCGCAGACGATGCAGACGTCGGACTCGCGCAGGATGCGGGCGCGCAGCTGGCGGTAGGCGTAGCTGGTGAGTTCGCCGCGGTCGGTGGCCACGCTCACCTCCTGGACGTGGCGCGGCCCGGCCTCGCGGGGCGCGGCCGGGCCAGTGGGCGTCGCGGGTCAGACCTTGCAGAAGCCGCTGTCCTTCAGGGCCTGGTTGATCTGCTTGCCCTGGGCCTCGGTGGTCGTGACGTCCTTGTAGGTGAAGCGGGTTGCTGCGGACTGGTCCAGGCGCAGGGCACCGCGGTTGATGGACGAGCACTGGTTGCGGGCGGCGTCGATGGCCTTGCCCTCGTAGTTGACGATGTCCGGGTTCACTCTGGCGAGGGCGCTGAGGAGCGCGGTGCGCTTGGCGCCGGTGGGCTCGGGCGGGATGCCGGCGGCCTTCATGGCCTCGCTGTAGCCGGGGTCGGGCGTGTGGGTTGCCGGGGCCTTCGGCGTGGTGACGTCTGCGGCTTCGCCTTTGTCGCTGCTGCATCCGGCGAGGGCGATGGTGAGCGCGGCGGTGATGGCGGCCGCCATGATGCGGGTGCGCATGGTCCCCCTTGGGTCCGTGTGACTGAGGGTGCATCATGCGCGACGCGGAGTGCTGCAGGTGACGGTGTGTCCGTGTTGTGACGTGGGGGCGGCGGCGCGGGCAGGCGCCCTTCCTGCACGCGGACGGTGCAACCCGTCTTCCGCGCCGCCGTGCTTGCACGACAAAGCCCCTCGGGTTCAGGTCACCGAGGGGCTTCGTCGTGTGTCTGTGGTGCCCGTATGCGGGCATGGCTGTACACGGAGATCGTGACACCGTGCTGACCAGCAGGTCAAGCGACCTTGACGGCGGCGCGCTTCGCGGCGTAGGCGGTGACCTCGGCGACGGCGTACCAGGGTTGGCGGGCGCTGCCGCCAGCGCGCTTCAGCTGGCCGCGGTGGACGAGTTGGCGGACGGTGGCGAGGTCGACGCCGAGGGTGCGGGCGGTCTGGTGGGCGGTGAGGTAGCCGGGGCGAAGGATCTGCGACTCCATGCCTCCATGATGCGGCAACGGTGTCGCCCGGCGGCCCACTCTGCGGGGCTGGTTCCGGGGCGGATACGGCCCCTCGCGGCTAGCCCCGAAACCCGAAACTGTGCAGGTGGGGGCCGATATCGGGGGCGAAACCGGTTTCGGATCAAGGTGAAACCATCGGCTTGATCCGAAACCGGTCTGATGGCCTCTACTCGCCGTCCTCGGCGGCCGGAATGTCGGCCCAGCGGAGCCCCTTGGCGCCCCCGCAGCACTCCCGGATGGTGAGCTGCCGGGTGGACACCTTGAAGGGCTTCAGGGCAGCACTCAGCGCGGTGGAGGATCCGGCGGCGTCCATCTCGGTCCACGGCTTGTACAGGTCGGCCCGGTAGGCGGCGAGGGCCTCGACGAGGCGGTGGGAGTGCACCGACTCCACGCCGTCGGGCCAGATGGCGCGCAGGTGGTCGACGACCGTCTCGACGTCCTGCTCCTCGACGGACGCGCCGACGGACTGCCCGGACAGGGTGCCGGCGGCGGTGCGCAGGGCGAGCGCGCGGGCGGCGATGTCCTCGGCCTCGGTCTGCTTGATGAACGCGGCGCGGACGGTGATGCCTTCGCGGCCGCGGGCGAGGATGCCGGTTCCCTGCTCGTCGACGCTGATGTCGGTGGCGCGCATGCCGCGGTCGTAGGCGCCGGTACCCAGGACGTTGTTGTTGGCCCGCCAGTCCATGACGGCGAGGCACAGGCGGGTGCCGACCGAGGAGGAGACGGAGGTGGGCAGGGACGGGGCGTCGGGGTTCTGGGTGAGCAGGATGAGGATGATGCCGTAGGCCCGGGCCTTCTTGATCAGGCGGGTGGCCAGGGCGGCGGCCTCCTCCTTGTACTCGGCGTGGGTGAACAGCTCCTGCACCTCGTCGATGACGATGACGCGCGGGCCCAGGTCCTGCTCGGGGTACTTCTCGGCGAGCGCGCGGGTGACCTTGCGGCCCTCGGGGACCTCGGAGGCGGGCAGGGAGCGCACGAACGCGGCACGGCGTTGGTACTCGGCGATCCCGGACCGCATGCCGCCGAGGGCGGCCTCCAGGTCCTCGTCCTCGTCGCCGGACACGTACCGGTGGCAGATGGGCTTGACCGAGTCGAGGTCCCCGGACCCCTTCAGCTCGTAGATCCACAGTTCGGCGGTCGGGTCGAGGGCGACACCGAGGACGATGGCGAGCGCGCACGACGTCTTGCCGGAGCCGGGGATGCCCCCGACCAGCAGGTTCGAGTACATGAGGGTGATCTCGACAAGGTTGCCCCGCGGGTCGAACCCGAACGGCAGGGGCTCGTAGACGTCGGCCTGGCCGTCCTTCATGAGCGGCCACAGCTTGCGGCCGGCCTTGGCGGGGTCGCGCTGAGCGACCCACAGGACGAGCCGGCCGGGGTGGGCGGTGCGGTCGGCCTCCGGCCACACCGTGCTGATGGGCCGTCGCATGGCGGCGGCGAGCGCGGCACGCTTCTCCAGGACGGCGGTGGCCTCGATGCCCGGAGGCAGGTCGACCTCGGCGCGCCAGCCGGGGCCGTCGCGCATGACCTCGGAGGCGAACTCCACGCCCTTGCGGCCCTTCTTGCCCTCGATGCCGATGGCGGCGAGCGCGTCGAACACCTCGGTGGAGTCGAGGCGGCGCATCACGTTGGTGGCCACGTACCGGGTGATCAGCGGCCGTCCGTGCTTCTTCCCAGCCAGGCCCGTGAGGGCGGCGGCGCCGACAGCGGCGGTGAGGCTCCAGCCGGGCACGAGGAAGACGCTGATCAGGCTGGTGATGCCCGTGGTGGTGGCGACGGCGAGGGAGGCGACGCGGCGGGGGCGGACACGGCGGGAGTGCTCGCGCGAGAGGGCGAGCCACGCTTCGACGTCCGCGGACGCGGCGGCCTTGGCCTCGACGGGGCGTGCCTCGGTGTCGGCGACCCACTTACCCCAGCGGACGATCAGCCGGCCGGTGCCGCGCGGAGAGCGGAGCAGCAGGCGGGCGAGGTAGACGGGCGCGCGGAGGGTGTGGAAGCCGGTGACGTGCGCGTAGTACGACGCGGTCCAGCGGACGGCGTTGGTGAAGGCGTCCCAGCGGCGCAGGGCCGGGGGTACGACGGGCGGGGCGTCGGCGAGGTAGGCCTGCGCTTCAGCGATCCAGGTGCCGGGCTCCGAGGCCGGGGTGGGCGGGTCGACGGGCCGGGGTTCGGCGTTGGCGACGACGTCGATGATGGTCTCGGTGAGGGTGTCGGTGTCGATGGTCGGCGGGGTCTTGTGGAGCTGTACGACGTTGTCCGTCATGCTGATCTCTCCGGTCGTTCTGATGGGCGTTCCGGGCCCGGGGACGGCCTGACCGCCAAGCCGTGGTCGTCCCCGGGGTGGAGCTACTTGCCGTCGGCGATGCGCTTGCGCGCCTTGTCGTAGATGGCCTCGACGCGCTTGTCGACGCGCGGGGTGCCGCTGGCGCCGCGGAGCATCTGCCAGCTGCCGCGCAGGTCAGCGCGTAGGACGGCCCGCTTCTCGGCGCCGTTGAGGTCGTCCCAGGTGATGTCGCGCTTGGGCATGGTCACTTGCCCTTCTGGCGGTTGACGGCGTCGGTCATGGCCTGGACGGTCTGCTCGAACGGGGCGTCGTTCTCGCTGATGGCCTCGGCGAGGGCGTGGCCGACGCCCTGCGGGTCTCCGGCGGCCATGGCGGCCAGCGCCTGGGCGGCCTTGGCCTCGATGAAGTCGTTCGCCACGGTGGGCTCCTCTCGGTCTGGGGTCGGACTGTCCGGCCCCACCGCACCCCCGCAGGTGTTTCAGATGAAACGCCTGGCGGAGGACGGAAGGGCAGGTCAGCGGCCCTTCTGGAAGTCGCGCCACATGGCGCGCAGGACCAGGGCGAGGATCGCCACGGACACGGCGCCGATCGCTACGGCGACGGCGAACAGGGAGGCGACCAGGCCGCCCGCGATGCCGAGGCCGCCGATGGTCAGCCACTTGCGGGCGTCGAACGGCGAGGCCGGGGCGGGCGCGGGGGCCGGGGCCTGCTGCTGGGCGATCTGCTGGGCGGCGAGGACGGCGGCCACGATCCGGACGACGTCCGTGTTCTCGGCGGCCTCCACGGCGGCGGCCTCGGCCTTGGCGAGCGGGTCGCTCACTGCGCCCACCCCCTGATACGGCGGCTGATGCGCGGCCACAGCAGGACGCCGGCGGCGAACGCGAGCATGACGGGCTGCGAGATGAGCGCGGCGACGACGGACAGGAGGAAGACGAACAGCGTCGGGTAGGCGACGAGGACGCCGAGGATGGCCCCGAAGATGATGCGCATCATGCGTATCCGCCCTCCATCGGCTTGGCCGGCTCTTCCGGCTCGGACTTCTTCGCGGCGGCGCGGGAGAGAGCGGCCCGGATGTGGTTCTCGGGGACGATCAGGCGCCGGGTGCGCTCCAGGTGCCCGGCGATATCGCGGGCGACTGCGTCCGGCCCCAGGGCGGTTGCGGCCTCTTCGACAGCGCCCTGCAAGTTGAGTGCGGGCAGCTCTCTGAACTGCGGCGCAACACCTGCATCAGGTCTGTCGACGGTGTACTCGGAGGGCTGCTGGCCGAGGACCAGAGCGACCGCGACAGGGTCGACGGCGAGGCCGTAGGTGCCGAGGATGTCGGCCAGCTCGACGGCGTCCGCATCAGGGCGGCCTTGGGCGGCGAAGCGGATGGCGTCGGAGGGGTCCATGGTGGCGAAGTTGGCACGCAGGACCTCGGTCGCGGACGCGGTCCGGCGGGCGGGCGCAACGGGTCTGGGGGTCGTTGCGGGGAGCGCGAGCATGCGGTCGAGGGCGTGGCCGGCGCCTGCGGTCAGCTTGGCGCGGGACACGTCGACGAGGTCCTCGCCGAGCTGGGGGTCGCCGACACCGACGTGGCCAGCGAGCTTCCAGGCCTTCCGGGTCGCGGCCTGCTGGACTTCTTCGTCGGGGTGCCCGGCGGCGAGCGCCTGCTGGTACGCGAGCCGCTGGACGACGGAGGCGTTGCGGCGGTCGGCTTCGGCGTCGCGGCCGGTGCGGTAGATGACGACGCGGCGCGCGATCAGGCCGAGGCCTTCGGCGGCGCCGGACATGGCGAGCGGGGTGACGGCGTAGACGACACGCTCGCGGGGGCTGTCGGCGATGGCCAGGCCGGTGAGACTGGCACCGACCGGGGCCAGCCACAGGCCGATGCGCACCCAGGCCGGGGCGGCCTGGTTGAGCATGGTGAGGCCAAGCATGGTGAGCGCGAGGATCAGGGTGAGGCCCTCGCCCGCGGCGACGACGCCAGCGGCGGTGGCCTGCCGGTGGAACTCGGTGACGGCGTTGCTGTAGGTGCCTGCGGCGCCGATGCCGCCGATGACGGTCGTGGCGAGCGCGGCCGCGCCGAGGACGACGGCCTGCCCGTTGGTGAGTTCGCGGGTGGTCACCGCTTGCCACCCCGCTCGGCGTCCAGGGCGGCGGCGAGAGCGCGCAGCCGGTAGTTGAGGCCAACCGCGGCTTTCACCATCGCGGTGTGGTCGTGGATGTTGGAGGCGGCGACCTGGTCGAGGTACTGGCGGGTGAGCTTCAGCTCGCCGTCGAGGGAGGCCGGGAACGGGGGCTCTTCGTCGGCGCTGTGAAGCGGCGTGTAGGACGTCACTGGCCCTCACCCCGCTCGACCCAGGCGTAGGGGCGGGTGGTGGCGGCGGCCTTGAAGACGCGGATGGCGGCGCCGTCGGGGGCGTCGGGGAGGGCGTAGACGCGGCCCCCGTTGAGGCTGGCGAGGAGCCGGGCACCGTGGTGCTCGCAACTGCGGGCGCCTGCGTTGCCCGCGTCGAGGACCATGACGGCGACCGGGCCAGCGCACGGGGTGGGGTCGTCGCGGTGGGCGGCCGGGCACCGCCTGAGGGGCGGTGTCGGGGTCGGCTTGGCCGCGGGCTCGGCGCCGAGGGCGCGCAGGAGCAGGCGGAGGGCCTCGCGGACGGAGAGGATCTGGTTGCTGTCGAGCAGCTGCTGGCCGACGCGGATGGCAACCTCGAGGTCGCTCGGCTCCGACGGGCTGGTGAGCGACGGGTCGGCGAGGCGGGTGGCGCTCAGGGCCACGTGCTCCGCGCGCTCGCGCTGGCCCTTCGCGTAGTCCTCGCGGGCGAGCTGGTGCAGCGTAGCGACGCGCGCGGCGGCCCCCTGGTCGGGGGCGATAAGGTTCCGCTGGGTCATGAGGAGGGTCCATCTCTCTCGTGATCAGGTGGTGGTCCCCGGCGGCCGGTAGGGTCGGCTTAGCTGGGGACTGCCCGCTTTCCGGGCCTATTCGGTTGTGGTCGGGGAGCTGCCGGTCGGGGGTAGGGTCCCGGTCCCGTGCTCGCGGATGGATCTTCGGACTGCGCTCGGGCTGACACCGAGGACCGCAGCGACCGCGCTCTTGCTCCCCAACTCGCGTACGCCGTCTTCGAGCGCTGCCGCTCTTCGTCCGGCGCTGGCTGAGATCAGGGCCAGCAGTCGTGTCTGTTCTCGGTCCTCGGCATCAACTCGTTCGCGCCAATTGGTGGTTGGCACGCAGATCAGACTACCCGAACCCTAGGGTTCTAGGCAACGGGTTCGGCGGGTTCCGCGCCCGTGTCGGGCTGGAGCGCGAGCAGCCGAAGGAAGTCGGCCGGCTGGTAGACGTACTGGCACCAGCGGCACGTCATCGCCGTCTCACCCGGGTACATCCGCAGCACTGCCCCGCACACCTCGCCGCCCTGGTTGAGGGCGACGCAGTACCCGTAGCGGCGGCCCACGGTGTCCGGGTCCCGGGGGTCGACGATGGACAGCACCTCGGCCTCCAGCTGCCGCATCTCCAGGGCGAACTGACCGGCGGTCGGCCAGTACTCGGCCATCCACTCCAGGTTCAGCACGAGCGCCTGGGCGGCGGCCTCGACCCGGGCCCCGACGCCGTCGCCCTTCGGCCGGCGCCGGAGCGGGCGGGCCCAGCCGCGGTCGAGGCGCATGGCGCTGTACCAGTCCTCCAGGACGCCGAGGATGCCGCCTTGGGCCCGGAGGCTGAGGACGTCCTCGACGACGGGCAGCGGAGCCTCGACGGGCCGGACGCGCCCGTACTGCGGGGCGCCGCTGCCAGGCGCGAGGAACTCGGCGAGGTCTGCCCACAGCTTCGGCATGCGTTCGAGGCGGTTGAGGGTGGCGAGGGTGCAGCCAGGGCACAGGTGGCCGTGCCCCAGCTGCTGCTCGCACAGTCCGCAGTCGTTCACGGTGTGCTGGTCTCCTCGGGGGCGGCGAGCTTGGCGCGGATGTTGGCGGCCACGGGGTGCACGATCGTCTGGTCCTTGGCGTTCCGCCGGGCGAGGGCGTCGAGCTCGTCGCACCAGGCGGTGAGGCGGGCGACGGCGGCCGCGGCGGCGACCGCCCGTTCCTTCCACTCGTCGCCGCGGCGCCAGCCCTTCGACGCGTTGGCGTACAGCTCGTCCAGGGCGTCGTCGGTGATGCTGTCGGCGGTGTGGCGCTTCGCGGTCATACGGGCCTCCGCTGGTTCTTGCAGGTGCGGGTGTGGCGGGTGCCGCAGGACGTCCACCACACTTCGCAGCAGGTGTGTCCGAGGGCGTCGGCGGCCTGGCGGATGCGGTCCTGCTCGGCCCGGTCCCGGAGCCGGGCGACGCGCTCGGCCCGCACCTTGGCGGCCCGGCGCCCGTCAGCGGCGAGGTACTCGCGGACCTCCGCGGCGACGAACAGCACGGTGACGATGCCGAGGCCGAGGGCGTACCGGAGGTCGCCGGCCTCGGCGCTGATGCTGGCGCAGTGGGCGGTGAAGGCGCCGGCGGCGAGGTAGAGCCAGCGCAGGACTCGGTCGGTGAGGGTCACAGGTAGCTCCCGGCGAGTTGGACGGTGGTCATGCGGCGGTGGTTGATGCGGCGGCCCTGGCCCCACAGATCTCTGTGGTCGCGCACGCGGGCGCGTCGGCGTGGGGAAGGGGCGCAGTGGCAGGGGCCGCCGGGCTGGGCGGTGGCGGGGATGAAGTGGCCACTGGCGCAGCGCGGGCGGGCCATCACGAGTTCCTCGCCTCGGTCGCGAACTCGATGACGATCTCCTCGTCCCGGACGTGAAAGCGCAGCGCGTCGTCGTGCAGCGGGCGCTCGTCGGGGATCTCGAAGTGCTCCCGGTACGCCCGCTCAGCGGCCGCCCACGCCTTGCCGATCTCGGCAGCCGCCGCGCCCCAGGGTTCGGCGGCGGGGACGACCCAGCGGCGGATCGTGCGCGTGACGGTCTCGGACGTGAAGTCAGCCATGAGGTCCTCCGTGGTGTGATGGGTGGGAGGCCGCCCCGCAACTCGACTGCGGGGCGGCCGGTCTGCTGTCAGGCCAGGACGGCGAGAACGCGCTCGCCAAGCCAGCGCGCGGCGTTCACCGACACGGCATTGCCGATGCCGAGGATCTGCGCCTCTTGGCTGGCGTCCGGGAGGATGTAATCCGCGGGAAAGCGCTGCGCCGAGGCCAGCTCGCGCGGTGACAGCATCCGCAGCGTGCAGTCGTCGACTTCCGGTGCCGGGCGGACCAGGCTGTGGTGCGGCTTGCAGGCCACCGTCGTCAGCGGCTCGTCCGTCGTGCGGACGGCACCCTTGCGACCGTTGGGGACGATCAGTGCGTGGTGCTTGCCCTGCGCCGAGACCGCGGGTACCGGTCCGCTGACGCTGACCGCGGTGGTGTTGCGGCGCAGCATGGTGACGTGCGGTTCGTGCCCGAACCGGGCAAGGCCAGCGGCGACCCGCTCGCGCGTCGACACGGCGTACGGGGTGAACTTCTTCCGGTCCGGGCGGCCGTCGCCGATCCGGCGGCCAGGGGCCGACCAGTCGATGACGTCGCCGATCGGCCGGGTCGTCGGGTCCAGGATCAGACCGCAGGCCCGGGTCGGGCAGCGGTAGTCGTACTGCACGCCCCAGCTGCCCATCTTGCGGCGGCGGGGGTTACGCCAGACCTGCATGGCCCGGACCGGCCCGCACGTCGGGCAGTCGGCGGCGGGGCGTACCTCAAGGTTGGGGAGCGGGATGCCCTCGCGGGTGAACACGACGTACCCGCGGTTGCGGTGCTGCGGCGCCAGGTCGTTGTCACCGTCCCCGAG
This sequence comes from Streptomyces sp. YKOK-I1, assembly GCF_054660435.1. Classification (NCBI taxonomy): domain Bacteria; kingdom Bacillati; phylum Actinomycetota; class Actinomycetes; order Kitasatosporales; family Streptomycetaceae; genus Streptomyces; species Streptomyces sp. YKOK-I1. The sequence goes on along the minus strand of NZ_BAAGDR010000001.1, from coordinate 5,034,663 downwards.
GTGCGCGCTGCTGGCACAGACGATCTGGTGGTTGTAGCCGAGGATGCGGAAGCCGCCGAGCCACCAGTCGAACAGCTCCCAGTCGAGGAAGAACTCCGGGACGTTCTCGCACAGGACGACGTCGTACCGGTGCACCTCGGTGGCCGCGATGATGTCCAGCGCGGTCGCGCGGGTGCGTTGGAACTCAGGCTGCGGGTCGCCCTCGATCGGCTGGCCGTCCTGATCGAGTAGCGCGATCTGCCCGCGGGTCCGCTTCCGGCCGCCGGCGGGGCTGATCTCGGTGCAGATCGGGGAGCCCCACAGGATGCGGGTGCGGGGCAGGCTGCGCTTGTCGAAGGCGTTGATGTCCTCGCACAGGTGCTCAGCATCCGGGTGGTTCGCACGGTGGGCGGCGACCTGGATGGGGTCGTGGTTCATGCCGAGGCGCAGCCAGAACCCGGCTTCGATTAGCCCCTGGCTGGCGCCGCCGAGACCGCAGAACAAGTCGGTGACGCTGAACCCGCAGTCGTAGCGGAAAGCTGGCATCTGGTCCTCCGTGGTGTGATGGGTGGAGGTCCGGGCCTGATTCCGACAGGCCCGGGCCGTCAGGCAGCAGGAGTCAGCAGGACGTCGAGGACCGACGTCACGTGCTCGGTGTCGATCAGGTCGGCGACCTCGCCGGCCGAAGCCTGCCGGGGCACGGCGATGCCCCGGCGGCGGCACAGCCCCATCTGCTTCGGGCTGGGCTTGCCCGCCCGCCAGCGGGCCCGGCGGTCGACAAACGCACCCGGCGCCAGCACACGGGCCTGCTGCTCCAGCCAGGCCAGGGCCTCACCCAGCGGGCGGGCCGTGTCCTCGCGCGGCGGCCGCACTCCGTCCTCCGCCGTCCAGCGGCGCATCCGGTACAGCCGGGTCCCGGGGTCGCGCTGGAGGAAGAGCGTCATCGTGTTGGACACCCGGATGAACCAGGTGCCGGCCGGGGTCCGCAGCCAGCAGATGGACGATCCGCCGAACAGGTTGATCTCCTCGGCCTGGATCTGCGCGGCCAGGACCCGGCGCTTCTCGGCGGCCACGTGCTCCTCGGCGGTCTCCCGCAGGCTCTTGCCGCTCTCCTGCTCGCCGATATCCCGCTCGGTGAGGTCGACCATGCTGGCGAGCTTGTGGCGGGTCGCAGACCCCATGACGTCGAGCAGCAGCGCGTCCGTCTTCCCGGGAGCCGGGCGCAGGCCGCGGCCGACCATCTGCACATACAGGCCGGGCGACTTGGTCGGACGGGCGACCACGATGCAGCTGGTGTGCGGCGCGTCGAACCCCTCGGTGAGGACCATGCAGTTGGTCAGCACCTGGACCTCACCGGCCACGTACTGGGCCAGCGTGGCGCGGCGCTCGTCGCGGCCCATGTCACCCCAGACCGGGGCCGCGCTGATCCCGACCGCGCGCAGCGAGGCGGCGGCGGCCTGGGCGGTCGCGACGGTCGGCGTGAAGACGACGCCCGGCCGGTCGGCCGCGTGCTCCAGGTAGGCCTTGGCAATGGCGTCCAGCGCCCCGGAGTCCTCCAGCGCCTGGCCCAGCTGGCCCTCGACGAGGTCGCCGCCCCTGGTCTTCACCTTGTTGAGGTCGAGGGTGTCGACGGTGATGGCCTTGCCGCGGACGTCGCACAGGTAGCCGTCGCTGATCATGTCGAGGATGTCGAGGCGGAAGACGACGTCCTCCCAGACCTCGGCCAGGCCGCCGTCGGTGCGGGTCATGGTCGCGGTGAAGCCTGCCGTGGGCACGCCGTCCCAGGCGCCGAAGTGCTGGAGCACCTCCATGTAGGTGCGGGCGGCCGCGTGGTGGCACTCGTCCACGATGATCAGGCCGATGTCGCGGATGGCCTCGCGGCGCTTCTTCACGGCCAGGGTCTGGACGCTGGCCACGATCACGTCGGCGTCGTGGTGGTCGTCGCGGGCCGCCTTGACGATGCCGACGCGCAGCATCGGGTCGACGGCGAGGAGCTTGGCGGCGGCCTGCTCGATGAGTTCCTCGCGGTGGGCGATGACGAGCGCGCGGCGGCCGTTGAGGCTGTCGAGCATCTGGTGGGCCAGGTGGGAGAACACCACGGTCTTGCCGGCGCCGGTGGGGAGGACGACGGCGAGGCGGTTCCGGCCCGTGGTCCAGCCCTGGCGGAGCGCCTCGATGGCGTCGACCTGATAGGGGCGGGGGGTGAAAGACATGGGTCACCTCGATTCGATGGAGTGGGGGAAGGGGCGGTACGCGCTGCGTACCGGCTGCGTACCGGCTGCGTACCGGGGCGAAAGTGCCTGTGAGCTGCTCTTATGTCTCTCTCTAGAGGGAGTGGTACGCAGGTACGCAGAAACAGACAGGGGTCCACGTGTGCGCACCCGCACGCACGCACGCGCACACGCGCCCATGCCCGAGGGGTGCCATTTCCGGGCGACTGCGTACCGCCCCTGAATGGGGCCCGTGTACGCCTCTGACCTGCGGAAAGCGGGGCGGCCGGGTGGTACGCACATCGTGCGTACCACCCGCATCACGGCCTTCATGCCGCTGCCTCGTCATCGCCGAAGCCGATGCCCTCGGGGGTGAAAACGAGGCACTTCGCCCGGGCGCCGTCGAACCGCTTGGGCACCAGGTGCGGCGGTCGCTGGCTCTTGAGGGTCTCGAGGTATCCGGCGTCGACCCAGCTGCCCACGACGGCGTCGAGGGAGTAGCCAGCCTCGGCGAGGATCTTGCGGACCCGTTCCGGCAGCAGGGCGACCTTCCGCGTGCTGCCGTCACCCGACAGGGCGCCGATCCAACCGGAGTACGGCGGCCGCTCGTTGATGGCGGCCCGGGCGGCGCTGTACAGCTCGTGTGCGTGGCCGGCCACGTACTCCCGGAGGACGTCCAGCGCCATCTCAGGCCGGTTGTCGGTCGGGTTGTGAGCGGTGAACAGGCCCCGCCACACATCGTGCGGCAGCGGCTCGTACGGCAGCAGCCCGGTACGGCAGGCCAGGGTCTCGGCGAGGACCAGGACCGCGACCATCGGCGCGCGCCGGTTCGTCATGTCTCCGCCGCCGCGGAACTCGTCCACCAGCGTGCGGTGATGCTCCTTCAGCTTCTCCCGGCCGTTCGGCTGGGCGAGGCCGCTGAGGATGTAGCGGATGAACTCGGGACCGGCGTGACCGTGGTTGGCGAGCACGCCCTCCCGGGCCGCCGCCGCCGTAGGGCCGCCGCCGTCGCCGAATGGGGCGATCGTCGTACCGAGGATGCGGGCCGCAGCGCCCTGGCTGGTCGTGAAGGAGAGAGCGGGACGTTCGCCGGAGGACAGGAGGATGGTCTCCCAGGGCAGCATGTTGCCGAACGCCCCGCCGGACCGGGCCTTCCCGTGGTTCATCGGGAGCTGGTAAAGCACCTCGTCGATGAGGGTGTCGTCCGTGACGGCCATCGTCTCGTCGAAGATCGTGACGATGCCGCGCACCAGGTTCAGCCGCTTCTCGATCGCGTAGAGCGTGGTCCTCCAGTTGCTCATCGCGGAGGCGTGCTCTGACGGGTCGGCCCACACGCTGAGCGCGCACTGGAGCGCGGTCGTCTTGCCCTTCGTGGAGCGGCTGGAGATATCCAACGTGAAGCTGTTCAGGCCGAGCGGCTTGAGCAGGGGCGCGGCCAGCGCGGCCGCGATGGCGACGCGCGGCACCGGGTAGGCGGCGAGCTGGGCGACGGTGTCCCGCCAGCCGTCGAGCGTGCCTTTCCTGGCGTGCGCGCGGGCCGGGCCACGCTGCTCCTCGAACGGGACGTCGACCTTGATGCCGTCCTCGGGCGAGGAGACGAACGTGCCGTCGTCCTGCCAACCGAGCCAGCGGGCCAGCTGCTCGGAGGGGATGCGGCCGACGTTGCGTGCCTCGAACTCGGCCAGCCACTTCTCGACGGCGCGTGCGTCGCCCTCGACCGCGGGCAGGCCTGCGCTGCCGAGAGTCTCGATCAGCTTGCGCCCGCGCTTCGCCGTCTCGCGGGAGACGATCCGGGAGATCCGGCGCGGCCTGCCCAGGCTGCGGTCGATCCACGACAGCTCGACGTACTGGTCTCCCTCGGGGTCCTCGAAGGTGGCGGTGACGACCAGCGGGGCGAACGTCACCCTGATCCAGTTCTCGCCGCTGGTGCTGAGCACCTCGACACCCCGGCCAGTGACCCGGTAGTCGTAGGGCGTGCGCACGGTGGCCGGGAGGTCGAACGCCTCGGCGTAGTCGAACCCTTCGGGGTCGCGCTCGTCCTCGGCGGCTGCGGGGGGAGCGTCCTGTTGCTCGTCCACGGAGGGCTCGGGCGCCGGGGGAGCAGCGGCAGGGCGGGGCCCGACCGCAGCGAGGTGCCGGCTTCCGTAGCCCTGGCGGGCCAGCTCCTTCGCAGCGGCCTTGTGGTCGCCGTTGTGCTGGAGTACGGCGTACGCGCCGAACTTGCTGTACGGCACCTCGGGGGCGAAGTCCGATCCGGTCGCGAAGACAAAGAGCCTGTCGTGCTCGTCCTTGCCCGTGGTGGCCTTCACCCCGCCGACGCCGTCGGCCCAGCCCCAGTAGGTCTCGCTGCCGCGGGTGGTGAGGGGGCGGAAGATTCCCTGGAGGATGTCCGCCCAGGTGGCGCGGGCCTCGAAGTCGTCGCCCGGCCGCAGGCTTCCGTCCGGCCGGGGCGGTGCGGGGCGAGGTGCAGTGGACTTCGGAGCCTCTGGCCGGGGCAGCTGGTCCAGCATGCGGCAGACATCGCGAATCGCGGCCATGGTGTCCGCGTCCAGGACGGGGATGGTGGCCGGGCCGCCCTCCAGCCGGACATACGGCCGGCCAGAGGCGTGCACCGTGCCGCCGGACGGCTCCACCAGGCCGTACCCGCCCTCGCCCCGGGTCTCGATCAGGACGCGGACGATGCGCGCGCCCGGCTTCTCCCGGAGACGCTGCCGCTCCTCGGCGGTGTACTCGTCCTCGCGAGCGAGGCGACTGGCCAACTTGGTGTTGCCCGGCACGTCGGCGCCTTCGACGCGGACGCGGTAGTGCCTGCCACCGGACGGTGACTCGGTGGCCCAGCCGCTGAGTACGGCCGCCCACGGCTCGCCGAGGCCGGACGCCTCCATGATCTCGGTTGCGGCGTTCAGCATGCCCTCGCGGACGGCCAAGCCCTCGAACTCCAGCATCTCCACCGCCCCGGACACGGAGCCGTAGACGATTGCGATGCCGTGGGGTCGGTCGCCGCCGAACCACTGGTCGTGTTCGGCGGGGGTCGAGCGGTCGAGCTTGTACGGGGTCCAGCTGCGGACGTCCGGCGCCTTGCTGCCGTCGGCCTTGATGGGCAGGACGCACAGGCCAGCGTCGTGCAGCTCGCGGGCAGCCGCCCGGAGGTCTGGGGTCTGTGAGTCGGTCAACGGTTCTCCCCGTGGTACTGGCGCAGGTGCCGGGCCTTGATCCCGCCGATGAACGCCCTGATGGCGGACGGCTGGATCGGGACCTCGCGGGGCTTGGGGCACCCAAGGCGGTAGCACTCGTAGTGAGCGCGGGTGTTCTTCGCGTCGATGACCAGCAGGCCCTCGATCTGCGGACGGGCAGGCGCCCGGCCCGGGGTGTCCCGGGCCCGCGCGCTGGTCGCCGTCACTGACCCGCCTGGGCGGTGCGCGCGTCCCAGTCGGCCAGGCTCTCGACGTGCCCGGCCGCGACGGACGCCTGGAAGTCGATGGCCCGCTTCAGGTCCTCGTCGCGCTGCGCGACTTCCTCGCGCAGGTGAAGGAGCGTGGCGGCCGGAGCCTGTCCGGCAGGGATGATGGCCATCCCGTCGCCGCCGACGGTCCAGATGACGACAGCCCGGTCCAGCTGCTCCTCGTTGGTGGCCCGCGACTCGTGCAGCGTGACGCGGTGCCGCTCGGCGAACACCCGCAGCTCCTCGCGGATGAGGAAGTCCTTCACCCAGTCGAGGGCCTTCGGTGTGCCGGTGGTCCTGATCAGGTCGCCGATGGTGGTGAGACAGTCAGCGACGTCGTCGCTGGCGCCCAGCTTGGCGGCCTCGATCTCGGCGAGCACGCGGGCTACCTCGGGCGTGGTGGACGGCTCGGCGGCCGTGGGAAGCTCAGGCATGAGCGGACCCCGTTCTCTACTTGCTGGCGCGGGTGGGTGCGGACTGCTCGGACGGCGCCTTCGGCTGGACCCCGGGGGCGCCGTCGTCATGGGTGGCTGCTGCCGACTGGACCTCGGCAGCAGCGGTCTCGGAGAGGCCGAGGACGGTCATCACGTCGGCCTTGCGGAATCGGTAGACGCGGCCGAACCGGAGCACCTCGATGGGGAAGTCCCCGTCATCGATCAGCTGGTAGCCGAGCGTTTCGCCAAGCGCGAGCGCGGCGAACGCCTGCTTGGCGCTGAGCATCGCGGGCAGGGCGCGGACCTCGTCCGGGGTGAGTGCGGTGGCGGTGCTCATACGGCGGCCTGGGCGGGGATGAAGACGCGGCCGTCGCGCACCATCTCGACGAAGAGGACCAGCAGCTTGACGCCGAGGGCGTCGGCGATGGCCTGGGCCTTGTCCTCCGGGACGATGCGCTGCGCGCCCGACATCAGGCCGCCGATGGTCCCGTGGGCGACGCCGGCCTTGGCGGCGAGTTCGCGGCTGGAGATCTGCTCTCCGTCGCCGGTGCGCTCCATGAGCGTCTTCAGTCGGTCGCTGCTGTGGACCGCGTACATGGTGGGCGGGCTGGTCTCGTTACTCACGTTCACCTCGTAGTACAGATCATTCAACGAGTTGAATGGGGAGGCTGTGAGCATTCCATGGGTTGAACGGTTTGTCCAGCTCGTTGAATGACCGGGGGCGCGCGTCGGTAATCGGCCAATGACTCTTCGCTACCTAGCGGGTCGACCCGGTGTGTTGAACAATTCATTCAGCGTGCAGAATGAACGGCGCGTCTGACCTGCCCGTACGTCGGGAAGACGTCAACGAACCCTGAACGGTCCCTCAGTCACAGAGAGCGCAGGAGTGGCAGGATGAGCCCCATGGCGGCTACGGATGAACCCCCACGTGACACGACTCCTAGCCCTGAACGGCGCACGCACATGAGCGACCTGCTCCGGGAGCGCCGGGCGGAGCTGGGTGAGTCCCTCGACACCATCGCGCCCAAGGCTCTTGATCCGGTCAGTGGCGTCCGGGTGACCCGGGGGAGGATCAACCGGCTGGAACGGGCCGAAAAGGTCACCCCTCCGGTGTACGAAGAGCTGGCGGCGCTAGCTGCTGCCTACCGGCTGCCAGTCGAACGGCTCCAGGATGCGGCCGGCGCGCAGTTCCATGGCGTGGACCCGCTTCGGTCAGGAACGGGGGAAGCGGTCGCTTATGTTCGAAAGCTCGACTCACTGCCGCCTGACCAGCGCGAGCGCCTGCTTAGCCTGATTGACTCACTGGTTCCACCGCGTTTGGGTGATGCTGACTAACTCATGCGTTCCCCTTTGCATCACTCACGGTGACATCTACGAGCGGACAGTGGATATCTGTGGCCCGTGGTGCGATCATGTCCAGACGCTCTGAGGCCAAAAGAGCGCTGGTCTAAGCCACGTATCGAACGCGCTTGCGGGAGATGGGGGAGGCTGCATGGTGTCACCACAGGCTTCGCGAGCCTGGTACTTCTTCGACGACAGGGTGCCGTCGGGGGAGGTGATCGTACCGATCAAAAACAGCCAGGGCCTCGCGTTCGCGGTCCGGCCGACGGCAACCGCCGAGGAACTCGTCGATGCTCTGAACGCGACCGCAGAGTTTGTTCTCGGAGTCGGCCTGGCTCATCTGGGCCAGACTGAGCAGCAGAAGCCGCCCGACCTGGCTCGAGAGGAGTAGCCAGATGCCGTCAGCCCGCCGCGCAGGCAGCATCCGCCGCCGCTGCGAGTGCCGCGGTCCCGACGGCAAGCTGTTGGGGCAGACGTGCCCCAAGTTGAAGCGCAAGAACCATGGCGCCCCTGCGATCCGGCAAGAGCTCCCGCCGGATGCCGAGGGGACGCGCCGGACGTTCAGGCGCACCGGGTACGGCAGCGTCACGGAGGCCCAGGGCGATCTCTCCCGCCTACAGGCCATCCTCGACCTCCCCGGTGATGACCCCGACGAACAGCGACGCGTGGGCGATCTACTCGCCGACATCGCCCGGCGCCGCGCAGACATCCCAGAGACTTCCGAGGTGCAGCGTCGACTCGGGGTCGGCGTTCCCCTCGACGGCACGATGACCGTCGCCCAGTGGCTCGACCACGTCATGGCCAACAAGGCAACCCGCGCCACCACGAACCACGGCTACGAGTCTCACATCCGCGTACACCTGAAGCCTGCACTCGGCCACCTGCGCTTGGACCGACTCGGAGTCGGCCACGTCCAGGACATGTTCAACGCGATCAACGACCGCAACGACGTCGTCCGCGCCGAGAACCAGGCACGCCGTGAGCAGGTCGCCCGCTGCAAGAGAGGCAAGCCGGGCGCACCGAAGGCAGCCGAGCGGGCGCAGCTGGCGGCCGAGCGCGAGAAGCTCGCCGCGATGCCGCCCTTCCGGAAGGTGACGGGGCCTGCCACCAAGCAGGCGATCCGCCGGACACTGCGCATGGCGCTGAACAAGGCCATCGGCGCGCAGCTCATCACCTTCAACGCGGCACAGCACGTCGAGCTGGCGGCCGGTGCCCGCCCGAAGGGCCTGCTGTGGACCGACGAGCGTATTGCGCGCTGGCGGGAGACGGGCCAGAAGCCCGGCCCGGTCATGGTCTGGACACCCGCGCTCCTCGGCCAGTTCCTCGACGCTGCCGAGGGCGACCCGCTGTACCCCCTCTTCCACCTGATCGCCCACCACGGCCTGCGCCGCGGTGAGGGCGTCGGCCAGGGATGGGACGACTTCTCCCCGGCGCGCAAGGAGATCCGCGTCTCCGCCGAGATCGTGGTCGACGGCTGGACGCCCATTGAAACCGAGCCGAAGACCGACGGATCCGTGGGCGTCGTGAAGATCGACCAGGAGACGGTGCGCGTGCTGCTCGAACACCGCGAACGACAGCAGCAGGAGCGCAAAGCGTGGAACGCACGGGCCGCCGAGCGGCGGGCCGCGGGCGAGAACGTAGCCGACTGGCTCGACACGGGGAAGATGTTCACAGCTGAGGACGGCGCGTGGCTCCACCCGGACGTCGTCTCGAAGACGTTCCGCCGGATCGCGGATGCGGCCGGCCTGCCGCCCATCAACCTGCGCGACCTCCGGCACGGAGCTGCGGCGCTGGTGAAGGCGGGCGGCGGTGAGCTGCACGACGCGAAGGTGAAGCTGCGGCACAGCACCATCACGCTGACGTCGGACACATACATGGAGCTGTTCGAGGAGTACGAGGACGAGTTGACCGAGAAGGCGGCCGCCGTGGTGCCCCGCGCTCGCCGTGGGCAGCAGCAGGCCCCTGCTTCGGTCGCTGTCCCGCAGCAGGGGCCGGGCGCGTCGCAGCCAGTTGCAGACGCTGAAATGGACTCCTCCACGGTACGGGCCAGCGCTGACAACGGGGAGTCCCCGGCGTAGACTTGAGGGACAGATGAAGGGCCTCTGACCTGCGGGTCGGGGGCCCTTCTTGCTGGCCCCGTGCTGGCCCGAAAGCCACGTTGCAACGCGGTACGAGGCGGTACGAGGCACGGTGAGAGGTTGCTGAGGATCATCGGCAGCGGGTGTCTGATCAGGGCGTTATGGCGATTGGCGGCACGGCCCGATACAGCGCGGTACGACGCGCGTTGGGCACTCATCAGACTTTTAATCCATTGGTTGTGGGTTCGAGTCCCACAGGGCCTACGGATGCGGGGGAGGGGTTACCCCTTCTGACCTGCGGTGCAGCGCCTGGGTCGACTTCGGTCGGGTCGGGCGCTGCTTCGGTTTCGGGGGCTTGCGTGAGTGGTCCGGTGGGGATGTCCGTGCCGTATGCCTCGCAGGATGCCCAGGGCGAGGGTGTCGGAGGTGCCTGCGGCCCACTTGTCGACCGTGTTGAAGGTTGCCGGGACGACGGCGATGGCGTCCGCGGGCGGGAGCGGTCGGGCTTCGCCGGGCGTGCGCCAGGCCGAGCGGATCGGGCAGCCGGTCTGTGCCGACATCGCCGACGATGCCGCAGGCGCACACGACGTACAGGAAGGGCTTCTTCGGGCGGGCCACTTGAAGAGCGAACCCCGCGGGCCCGTGACACTGATCGTTGAGCGAACAGATGCACGTACGTGGCCTGATGCGCAGTTGCGCGAGCTCTTCAGTGAGGGTTTCCCGGAGTTCATCACAGCCGGTCGCGTCCGGCTGGGGCATACCGACCCGGTGGGACGGGCGGACCGAAACGCTCCCTACCGGCTACACCCAGGCCATCATCCGCGCCGTCGAGGGCCGAGAGCAGGGCGTCGACCCCGACACTCTGGTGATCTGTGGGGCGATCGTCACGCCGTCGCTCAAGGGACGCGGCCTTGCCGGGGATTACTGAACGCGCTGCGTCGGCTCGCCGAGGGCGCCGGATGGCCACGGGTCATGGAGCCTGTGCGCCCGACGTTGAAGGCGCGCTATCCGCAGTCGCAGACCATGACCGGCAGAGACGGGTGACTACGTCATCCCGGGAGGGCTGAGCCTGCTACGGGTCGACCAGTGAGCTGAGTGCCGCACAGGGCTGGGTACGTCGGCGAGACGGGCGGCCTTCACGCGGGGCGGCGGAACCCCCGGCGGAGCCTGGCAAGGGTGAGCCGGCCCCTCCGCGGAGTGCGACTTCCCCGTCCCGGTGTCGGCGTACGAGGTGACACGCACGCCGACACCGAGCAGCGCCCTGCCACCCGTAACGCGTCACCCCTGCACGTTCGAGGAGACCGTTGCCCTCGCGGTCAGGATGGCCGGTCGGTGGCTGGGTCTGTCTGTGTCCGGGGTGTGCCGAACCAGCCGGAGAGCGCGCTTCGTAGCGCGAGGGTGGCGGTGTCGGCGGGTTCGTCGATGGTGGCGGCCCAGGTGATGTGGCCGTCGGGGCGGATCAGGAGGGCGTCGGCCGGCCGTTGATCGGTCTTGGCGCAGTGGACGTCGATGCGGTCCTGCCAGCCTCGGGCCGTCTCCCGCAGGTCCGGCCGGTCGGCGAGGTCGAGGAGTACCGGCCGTGCGCCGTGCATGAGTTCGGCGACGCTGGTGATGCCCTGGTCGGTGTTCAGAGTGAGGTCGGGTGCGAAGGTGCCGGCCCATGGGTGGGGGGAACCGGGCATCGGGTAGCGGATGTCGGTTCCGGCGACGATGGCTCCCATACGGCGCAACGGTTGTTCGTCGGTGAGCAGTTCCTGGAAGACTTCCCGCAGTGCCTCGGCGGCCGTGTCGTGCCCGCGGCGCAGGGCCACCTGGGCTCGCGTGTGCAACATGGTGCGGTCGGCGGCCAGACGGCGTTCGCTCTCGTAAGTGTCCAGCAGGTCTGCCGGCGCCCAGCCGTGCAGGTCTCCGGCCAGCTTCCACGCGAGGTTCACCGCGTCCAGCATGCCGGCGTTGAGTGCCACTCCGGTGGCGGGGAAAAGGTGCGCCGCGTCGCCCGCCAGCAGGACCCGCCCCTGACGATGGCGTTCGGCCCGGCGGGCTTTGAAGGTGAACCGGGACAGCCGCGTCGCCTCGGCCACGGGCAGATCCACGCGGATCACCCGGCGGATGCTGTCCTGCAGTTCGGCCACGGTCATCGGGACGTCGTCGTCGTATTCGACCGTCTCGTCCTCGACGGTGTACAGGGAGACGGCCCGGGAGGCGGGCGAGGAGCCGACTCCGAGGAGGCCCTGGTCGGTGCGGGTGAAGCCCGAGCGGATCCTGCCGAAGCCGGGGACATCGAGATCGCCGTTGTCGCGCACGGTCACCGCGTCCGGCAGGGTGACCTGGGCCAGCCGGTTGACCTCCGGGTAGGTGGTGCCGGGAAAGCCGATGCCGGCCCAGTCCCGGACCCGGCTGCGGGCGCCGTCGCATGCCACGAGGTAGCGGGCGGTCACCTGGTAGGAGCCGTCCGGGCCCCGTACGTCCACGGTGACCGCGTTCTCGTCCTGGCTGAGTCCGGTCACCTCGTGTCCGCGGCGGATGTCGACACCGAGTTCGCCGGCGCGTTCGTCCAGCAGCCGCTCCAGTTGCTGTTGCGGGAGCGGCAGGGCGTGCAGCGGGGGATCTGCCAGCTGGGTGAGGTCCAGATGCACTCCGCCGAACGGGAACCGGGGAGCCGGAGCGGGCCCGGTGCAGGCCGCCTCGAACCGTTCCAGTAAGCCCCGAAAGCGCAGCAGCTCCAGGATCTGCCCGCCCAGACCACCTGCCTTCGGGGCGTCGCGACGCTGTGGCAGTCGCTCCAGCACCAGCGGCCGTACGCCGGACAGGCGCAACTCGGCGGCCAGCATGAGACCGGTCGGGCCGGCACCGACGATGACTGTGTCGATCATTCGAAAGACCTCGATCAAGTAAGAGTGCTGTCAACGGTGTGGATGGATCCGACAGAACCCGAACCGCTTCCAGGAGGTGGGCGGCGGCGCATCCGAACGTGTCGACTGCGCCGCACAGATCGCGTGACCTGTGGCCGCCGACGGCACGGAGAACCGGGAGCCGAGGGCCGGCGCTCCGCCATCCCCTCACCGAACGGTCGGCTCACGGTCCTTGAGACCCGTTGCCGACCGCTCTGGGGTGCGTGGCCGAGTGGTCCGGTCGGCGTCGAGCCGGTGCTCGGGTCGGCAGTGCGGTCAGCCTGACGGCCGGTTGATTTCGGCCACCTCGCGCGTGGCCGCAGCGACGGCCGCGGCGTCTTTCTTGAGGATGGCGCCGTGGTTGCTGGCGACCTTGGCGCTGATCTCGATGTTCGGGTTACGCTCGACCACCGCGCCGAGGCTGGCGCGGATACGTTCCTGCTCGTCGCCCTTGCTGCCGAACGACGCCCCGGAAGCCAGCACGTACCGGGTCGGCACGGTGATGTTGTCCAGCACCGGCCCCAGCTCGCGTTCGCGGGCGATGACGCCCATCTCGATGTTGCTTTCGGCCTGCTGCGCGGCGCTCATGCGCGGGGCCAGGCCGAACGGGCGCAGCAGCGGCGTGATCCATCTCAGTCGCTTGAAGAGCTTGCGGATGCGCTGCTCCATGGCCTCGTCCAGCCAGTCATACGGCTGCGCGCCGTCGACCAGAACCGCCCCCATGGCGCGGGCGGGACTGCGGCTGGCCCAGTGGGCCGCGACGAAGGCCCCGTATGACCAGCCCACCACCACCGCCCGGTCGACACCCCGAGCGTCCAGCACGACGTCGACGTCGCGGACAGCGGCTTCGAAGGAATAGTCGCTCGACGTCTTCGACTTCCCGCGGGCTCTCTCGTCGAAGGTGATGTGCCGGAAGCCGGGACCGAGTGCGGCGACAACTCCCCGCCAGTACTCCTGGGTGGCGAACTGGCCGTTGCAGTAGATGACCGGGGTACCGTCGCCGCCGGTGTCGGTGACCGCCAACGCGGTGTCGTCGACCTGCACCATGCCGGTCCATACGGCGGTGGACGCGTTCGTGGAGCTCATGGCTGTCCCTTCGGTAGGACGAGGAATGGCTCGGACGTCTCCGCCCTCAAGCGGAGCCGAGGGCGGTGGTGATCTCGCGGGTGACGTCAGCCGGGGCAGGGCCGGGCGGGCGCCGTCAAGTGGCCGCCGGTGGCCTGGACCGCAGTCACCGGCAACGCGACGAGCACGGGCAGATCCGCCAACAAGGTTCCCTCCGCGTTCAGTTCGCCGACGACATCCGCAAACCCTTGCAGCATGGCCAGGCTGTTGGCCAGCACTTTCGGCAGGCCGGGGAGCCCTAAGAGGCACGTTCTACAAAGGGATCCCGGGATTCCGGGTGATCTGGCCCATCTGCCGTGGCGACGGCGCGCAGCGCCGCCTCGACCCGGCGGTTGCCGGTCATGGATGCCGTGATGGCCGTCATCGCCAGGAGGATGCCGGCGGCGGCGTAGAGCGGGGTGCGGATGTCGTAGGCGGAAGCCAGCCAGCCGCCGAGGAAGGCGCCGAACGGGGCGGCACACATGGCGAGCATTCGGGAGGTGGAGGCGACCCGGCCCATCAGCTGGGCGGGGACGATCGCCTGCCGGAGGGATGGCCCGAGCACCATCGTGGCGCCCATGGCGGCCCCGCAGACCGCGAGCGCGAGGCCGGCGACGTACGGGTTCGGGGCGGCGGCGAGGCCCAGGACGGCAAGCCCCTCAATGGCGGCTGTGCAGGTCAGCGCGGTGCCGGTGCCGAGTCGCCGGCCGAGGGAGGAGGCGATGCCCGCGCCGAGCAGGCCGCCGGTGGCCTCCGCCGTGAGGAGCAGGCCGAAGCCGTAGGTGTCGATGCCGAGACGCTCGTGCGCGAAGAGGGCGAGTACGGTCTCCACGGCGATGAAGGCGATGTTCCCGACCGCCGGACGCAGCGCGAGCCCGAGCAGCACCTGGTCCCGGAAGACGTACGAGGCGCCGGCCCGTGCCTGCCGCAGCAGCGACTCACGGGCCTGCGGCACGGGCCGGGGTGCGGCAGGCAGCGACCGTACGAGCAGTGCGGACAGGGCGAATGAGACCGCGTCGGCGAGCAGCGGAACCGCCCGCCCGAGTGTGAGCAGGGCACTGCCCGCGGGCGGCCCGGCGAACCCGGACGCGGCGGTCTGGGTGCCGCGCAGGCGGGAGTTGGCGCGCTCCAGGAGCGCGGGGTCGCGGCCGAGCAGATCCGGCAGATAGGCCGTGGCGGCCGTGTCGAAGAAGAGTCCGCCGAGGCCGAGGAGGAAGGCGACGGCCGCGAGCAGGGGAATGCTCAGCACGTCGAGGACGGCCGCTGCCGTCGGTATCGCCAGCAGCGCCGCACGGGCCGCGTCCGTGACCCACATCGTGCGGCGACGGTCCCAACGGTCCACCAGCGCACCGCCGAGCACCCCGAAGAGCAGCCACGGCAGCGTTCCGACGGCCGTGACGACGGCGAGCGCCATCGGGTCCCGCGTCAACGTCAACGCGAGCAGCGGCAGCGCGGCATGCGTCACCCCGTCACCGAGCGAGGAGATCGTCTGCGCGGTCCACAGCCGTCCGAACCCGGTCGGCAACTTCCGGATGTCTGAGGTCACTTGGCGTCCCCTTCGGTCCGGTGGCCCGATGCCGGGTGGAACAGTGCGAAGACGAGTGACGCGTCCGGCAGCGACGGATCGGACAGCTCCCGGTACTCGTCCGCCAATGCCTCAAGCCGCGCCCCCAGCTCCGCGAACTGTTCCTCGGTGAGCCGCAGATGCGCCATCCGCACGTGCCGCTCACCATCCGCCGGCGCTGCCTCCAGGTCCGCCACCGCATGCCGCATCAGCACATCCGGGCCTCCCTCGCCCGGATCCGGCAGCACGATCGCCCGCGCGGCCATGGCGTAGTACCGCTCGGTGACCCCTCGAACCTTCCGCGTCCGCACCACCTTCACCAGGCCGGCCCGTTCCAGCAGCCGTACGTGGTAGCTGGAACTCCCCTTGGCAAGGCCGACCCGCTCGGCGATCTGCGTGATCGTCGAGGGCTCGAAGCGGAGCACGGCCATGATCCGGTGACGCGTGAGATTGGAAACGGCACGCAGCTGGTCGTCAGTGGTGACGTGAAACGTCTCGGGGAGGTCGTCGGTTGGCATGTCCACAATGGTCAACACTTCTTGACCATTTGGCAAGGGGGGTGCGCACGGGTTTCCAGAATCTGCTGTCCGGCGCGCGAGCGCCCGAGCGGACGGTGTGGCAGAAGCCGTCCTGACGTGGACCGCGCCCCATAGCGAACCTGCCCGGGACCCGGTGGCACCGCCTCTTCCTCGGCGCGCAGGGCACGGGTGTCCCCGGAGACCGGGCGCTGTCCCACGAAGGCCGCCCCGTTGGAGATCTCGGTCCTCCACAGCGTGGTGCGCAGCGCCCCGGCGGGGCCTCGCACGCGATGCCGCCGTCGTGCCCGGCACCCGCTGGACCGTCCCCGTGCTCGTCCTGCCGCCGGCCGGCTTTTCACCCCCACCGTCGAGAGAGCAGGACGCTGCCGCCGACGCCGTATGACCGCCCGCCCGGCCGGTGATCGCTGCCCCGCTCCGGGGCCTTGGGATCATGGAACATCCGAGCGAAGCCCGCCGCGACCCGAGGAGCCTCCATGACCGCCGGCATCGACACCCCCGACCCCCGCGGTCGCACCGGCCTGCACCTGCACGGCCGTGACCTCACCGGGAACCCGCGTGTCCGCATCCTCGACGTCGAGGTCCTCGCCTGCGACTGGGCGGTCCTGCGCCGCACCACCTTCGACTACCGGCACCACGACGGCCACTGGAGCCGCGAGCGGCGGGAGACCTACGACCGGGGCGACGGCGCGACGATCCTGCTCTACGACCCCGTACGGGAAACGGTCCTGCTGACCCGTCAGTTCCGGCTGCCCGCCTATGTCAACGGCCACCCCGACGGCATGCTCCTGGAGACGGCGGCGGGGCTGCTGGACGGCGACGACCCGAAGGCGGCGATCCGTCGTGAGGCCGTCGAGGAGACGGGACGTACCGTCCATGAGGTGGAGCACGTGTTCGACGCGTTCATGAGCCCCGGTTCGGTCACCGAGCGCCTGGGCTTCTTCGCCGCCCCCTACGACGGCTCGGCCCCCGGCGCCGACACGGCGGGTGTGGCGGCCGAGGGCGAGGACATCGCCGTCGTGGAGCTGCCGTTCGGGGAGGCCCTCGGCATGATCCGCTCGGGGGCGATCGCCGACGCGAAGACCATCATGCTGCTCCAGTGGGCCGCCCTGGACGGTCCGTTCAGCCGGCGCTGAGCTGGGCCAGCGGCAGCGTGTGCTGGGTCTGCAGAACCTTCGCGCGCAGGTAGCGGACGTTGTGCGGGGTGGTGAACACACCGGTCGGCACCCGGTCGTGGACGTCGATGCCGAGCGCCCGCAGCTGGTCGGCCTTGTCGGGGTTGTTGGACAGCAGGTCCAGGCTGGTGACGCCGAGGGCGCGCAGCATCTGGGCGGCGGCGGTGTAGTCACGGCCGTCCTCGGGCAGTCCGAGGGCGGCGTTCGCCTCGTAGGTGTCCAGGCCCTGGTCCTGGAGGGCGTACGCGTCGAGCTTGTTGTAGAGGCCGATGCCGCGGCCCTCCTGGCGCAGGTAGAGCAGGATGCCGCCGGTCTCGGCTATGCGCTCGACGGCCTCGCGCAGCTGCGGGCCGCAGTCGCAGCGGGCCGAGCCGAAGACGTCCCCGGTGAGGCACTCGGAGTGCAGCCGGACCAGCGGGACGGTGCCGGGCGCGGGCTCGCCGAGCACCACGGCGACATGCTCCTGCCCGTCGGCCAGGCCGTGGAAGGTGACCAGCTCGGCGTCGACGGAGTAGCCGTCCTGGAAGCGCAGCGGAACCCGGACGCGGGCGCGCTGGGTGGCGGCGGGGGTGTCGGGCATGCGGGTCTCCCGGGGCGAGTGCGGTCGGTACGGCTGCTGCTTCAGATTTGAAGCAGTGTGCCGGATGAGACCCTACCCCATGTTTTAAATTTGAAGCAACTGGATTGTGGCCCGGTTCACGAGCGATTCACGGGCGCTTCACGAGCTGCCGGAACATCCGGATGAACGCCGCCGCCACGGCAGTTCTTCCGGCAGCGCCTCGTCGTCGTCCTGGAATCCGCCGACCACCTGCGTGAAGATCTCCTCCAGCTGGCGGACCTGCTCGGGGGTGAGCCGGTCGAAGAGGCCGGCGCGGACCGTCTCCACATGGCCGGGGGCCAGCCGTTCCAGGGCCGCCATGCCCTCCTCCGTCAGCACCGCGACACTGCCGCGTTTGTCCCAGCGGCAGTCCTCGCGCCGCAGCAGCCCGTCCTTCTCGAGGCGCGTCACCGCGTACGTCAGCCGGCTGCGCGTGATCTTCAGCGACTCCGCGAGATCGGTCATCCGCAGCCGACGCTCGGGGGACTCGGACAGGTTCGCGAGGATGGAGTAGTACAGATGGGGCATGCCGGCCTCCTGCTGGAGCTGCCGGTCGATGGCGTCCTCCAGGAGGAGGTAGCCGGCGACGTACGCGCGCCAGGCGCGTTGCTCCTCGGGGGTGAGCCAGCGGGTCGTCATGCCTCCAGTGTAGGTTTGTTTCAAACTTGAACCAAGACCCGGGGAGCCGCGCCGATGCCGTACCCGTACGTCCTGCTGTCCGCCGCCGTCTCCCTCGACGGCTACCTGGACGACACCACCGCCGAGCGCCTGCTGCTGTCCAGCCCCGCCG